>NZ_CP132335.1:0-5155000 GCF_030758295.1 Pararhizobium sp. IMCC21322 | reverse complement strand
GTGTACCAGTACCGTGAGGGAAAGGTGAAAAGCACCCCGACAAGGGGAGTGAAAGAGTTCCTGAAACCGGATGCTTACAAACAGTTGGAGGGCGCAAGCCTGACAGCGTACCTTTTGTATAATGGGTCAGCGACTTAATCTGACGAGCAAGCTTAAACCGTTAGGTGTAGGCGTAGCGAAAGCGAGTCTTAATAGGGCGTTTTAGTTCGTTGGATTAGACCCGAAACCAAGTGATCTATCCATGGGCAGGTTGAAGGTTGGGTAACACCAACTGGAGGACCGAACCCACTAATGTTGAAAAATTAGGGGATGACCTGTGGATAGGGGTGAAAGGCCAATCAAACTTGGAAATAGCTGGTTCTCCGCGAAATCTATTTAGGTAGAGCGTCGGATCAATACTCCGGGGGGTAGAGCACTGGATGGGCTATGGGGGCTTACCGCCTTACTGATCCTAACCAAACTCCGAATACCCGGAAGTACTATCCGGCAGACACACGGCGGGTGCTAACGTCCGTCGTGGAGAGGGAAACAACCCTGACCGCCAATTAAGGTCCCAAAGTCATGGCTAAGTGGGAAAGGATGTGAGGATCCCAAAACAACCAGGATGTTGGCTTAGAAGCAGCCATCATTTAAAGAAAGCGTAACAGCTCACTGGTCTAAATAAGGGTCTTTGCGCCGAAAATGTAACGGGGCTAAAGCCATGCACCGAAATTGCGGGTGCGTTCATCCTTCGGGTTGAATGCGCGGTAGCGGAGCGTTCTGTAAGTCTGCGAAGGGATACACCGTGAGGGGTCCTGGAGATATCAGAAGTGCGAATGCTGACATGAGTAACGATAAAGAGTGTGAGAGACACTCTCGCCGAAAGTCCAAGGGTTCCTGCGTAAAGCTAATCTGCGCAGGGTTAGCCGGCCCCTAAGGCGAGGCCGAAAGGCGTAGTCGATGGGAACACTGTTAATATTCAGTGGCCTGGTGGTAGTGACGGATCCTAAACGTTGTCATTCCTTATTGGATTGGAGTGGCCGCTAAGGGGTTCCAGGAAATAGCTCCACCGCTATAGACCGTACCCTAAACCGACACAGGTGGACAGGTAGAGAATACCAAGGCGCTTGAGAGAACTATGCTGAAGGAACTCGGCAAATTGCCTCCGTAAGTTCGCGAGAAGGAGGCCCAATCCGTGGGCAACCATGGGTTGGGGGCACAGACCAGGGGGTTGCGACTGTTTATCAAAAACACAGGGCTCTGCGAAGCCGCAAGGCGACGTATAGGGTCTGACGCCTGCCCGGTGCTGGAAGGTTAAAAGGAGAGGTGCAAGCCTTGAATTGAAGCCCCAGTAAACGGCGGCCGTAACTATGACGGTCCTAAGGTAGCGAAATTCCTTGTCGGGTAAGTTCCGACCTGCACGAATGGCGTAACGACTTCCCCGCTGTCTCCAGCATAGACTCAGTGAAATTGAATTCCCCGTGAAGATGCGGGGTAACTGCGGTTAGACGGAAAGACCCCGTGCACCTTTACTACAACTTTACACTGGCATTTGTAACGGCATGTGTAGGATAGGCGGTAGACTATGAACCATGGGCGCCAGCTTGTGGGGAGTCGTCCTTGAAATACCGCCCTTATCGTTATGAATGTCTAACCGCGGCCCGTTATCCGGGTCCGAGACATTGTATGGTGGGTAGTTTGACTGGGGCGGTCGCCTCCTAAAGAGTAACGGAGGCGCGCGATGGTGGGCTCAGACCGGTCGGAAATCGGTCGTTGAGTGCAATGGCATAAGCCTGCCTGACTGCGAGACTGACAAGTCGAGCAGAGACGAAAGTCGGTCATAGTGATCCGGTGGTCCCGCGTGGAAGGGCCATCGCTCAACGGATAAAAGGTACGCCGGGGATAACAGGCTGATGATGCCCAAGAGTCCATATCGACGGCATTGTTTGGCACCTCGATGTCGGCTCATCACATCCTGGGGCTGGAGCAGGTCCCAAGGGTTTGGCTGTTCGCCAATTAAAGTGGTACGTGAGCTGGGTTCAGAACGTCGTGAGACAGTTCGGTCCCTATCTGCCGTGGTCGTAGGAGAATTGATAGGATCTGCCCCTAGTACGAGAGGACCGGGGTGGACGTACCTCTGGTGGACCTGTTGTTGCGCCAGCAGCATTGCAGGGTAGCTATGTACGGTCGGGATAACCGCTGAAAGCATCTAAGCGGGAAACCCACCTAGAGATAAGTTCTCCCTTGAGAATCGTGGAAGACCACCACGTTGATAGGCTGGGTGTGGAAGTGCCGTAAGGCATGAAGCTTACCAGTACTAATAATTCGATTGGCTTGATTACTCTCATTAATCAATGCTCACCCCCACTGGATTGATCCAGTGGATGGGTGCGATACACATAAAATATAAAAACCAGTTTTCATAAAATAGAGTGACTGCATTTTGTCGGTCTGGTGGTTATGGCGTGGAGCCTAAACCCGATCCCATTCCGAACTCGGCCGTTAAACTCCACAGCGCTGATGGTACTTCGTCTTAAGGCGCGGGAGAGTAAGACGCTGCCAGACCTGCAAAATGCAGTCGCACTTGAGATACCTTCTTTTAATGTTACGAAAAACCCCGCGCCTTGCTTAACAGCAATGCGTGGGGTTTTTTGTGCTCGCAATTACTGCAACCCGAAAAAGGGGTATGCGGGAGTCAGAGCGGGAGATTGTGAGGGCCTCAAATAAGTTCTACCAGGCCAGACAAGTGATCTATTTCATAATCAGCATTCATGGATTTCAGGTGGTCAAAATCATGAAACAGAGCGTTTTGTGGCGGTGCAAACAAGCACGTTTGGCAGCCGATGGATTTGCCCGCGAGAATGTCCACGTGAGAGTCTCCGATGACCAATGTGTCGCGCGCATTGGCACCCATTCTGTCAAGAGTTTCCTCAAAGGGCAGCGTATTCGGTTTATGGCCGTAGCCATCATCTCCTGCGATGGTAGACCCAAAAAACGGATTGAGACTATGTGCAGCCAGTCCGCTCTCCAATAAAGGGCGCGCGCTGGAACTGACCAGGCTCAATGCCGTCTTGTTGTCTTTAAGCACATTGAGGGTTTGAATGGCCCCATCATACAAGTCCACACTATGTGACGCCTGTAATACATGTTCGCGGGTTTCCTCTGCTATTGCCGGAAAATTGATATCCGGATGCCTGCCCGGAACTTCATGATGGTTGTGAAAAAATTCCGCGACAATTTCCCTGGGGTCGAATGTCAGATCGCGTCGACTGAGCGACGTCTGATACCCGCCGAGCCACAACTCCAAAGTTCTGGCAAGGGTTCCATCCCAATCAAAAATTATGGTCTGAACACCCATTCCTGGTGTCTACCCCCGAATATGTTGTGCTGCTGGTGTAGCATTCCTGACATCCAAAGATAATGGGACGGTGTGACTTTTGGTGACAGCATGTTTTGCCAGATGATAAAAGCACGATATATCAACCGGTATCAGTGCTTCCATTATCAGCAGACAGGTCCCCGATGAACGCTCCAATATCCAAGAAGGACGCGCCAGCTCAAGCAGGCTTTCAGTGGGATGATCCATTTCTGTTGACAGAGCAACTCACAGAAGAAGAGCGTCTGATCAGCGAAGCGGCGCGCGCCTTTGCAGCTGAGAAACTGCAGCCTCGCATTCTGGAGGCTTATGCTGCTGAGGAAACTGATCCTGAGATTTTTGCGGAAATGGGGGCGATGGGCTTGCTTGGTGCCACCATCCCTGAAACCTATGGCGGTGCGGATGTTGGCTATGTCAGCTATGGTCTGATTGCCCGTGAAGTTGAACGCGTTGACAGCGGTTATCGCTCGATGATGAGCGTGCAGTCCTCATTGGTGATGTACCCAATTTATGCCTATGGCTCTGAAGAACAACGACAAAAATATCTGCCTAAATTGGCAACAGGAGAATGGATCGGCTGTTTTGGCCTGACAGAGCCGGATGCCGGCTCCGACCCCGCAGCTATGAAAACCAGAGCCGTCAAAATTGATGGCGGCTATCGACTGACCGGTTCGAAAATGTGGATCTCCAATTCACCGATTGCGGATGTGTTTGTGGTCTGGGCCAAATCCGAAGACCATGACAACAAGATCTGCGGTTTTGTGCTGGATAAGGGTATGGCAGGGCTGAGCGCGCCGAAAATCGGCAATAAATTGTCTTTGCGTGCCTCTGTCACCGGCGAGATTGTGATGGATAATGTCGAGGTCCCTGAAGCTGCCCTCTTGCCCAATGTCTCTGGCCTGAAAGGACCTTTTGGTTGTCTCAACCGGGCGCGTTATGGCATCGGATGGGGCGTGATGGGGGCGGCGGAAGATTGCTGGCATCGTGCCCGAAATTACGGGCTGGAACGCAAGCAGTTCGACAAACCCTTGGCAGGCACGCAGCTTTTTCAGAAAAAACTGGCCGATATGCAGACCGAGATTGCCCTTGGCCTGCAGGCCTGTTTGCGCGTGGGTCGTTTGATGGATGAAGGGCGCAGCGCGCCTGAAATGATATCACTGATCAAGCGGAACAATTGCGGCAAAGCGTTGGAAATTGCCCGCCATGCGCGGGACATGCATGGTGGCAATGGCATATCAGGCGAGTATCATGTGATGCGCCATGCGCAGAATCTGGAAACCGTAAACACCTATGAAGGCACTCATGATGTGCATGCGTTGATTCTGGGCCGGGCACAAACCGGATTGCAGGCCTTTTTCTAGATGGCTTCGCCCAAGCCGCTTTCCGGATTGAAAGTTCTTGATCTGTCACGTGTGCTGGCCGGACCGTTCGCCGGACAGCTGCTGGCTGATCTGGGGGCAGATGTTATTAAAGTGGAAAGCCCACAAGGCGATGACACACGCAGATGGGGCCCTCCCTTCATTGATCGCGATGATGGTAGCCGGGACGCGGCCTATTTCCACAGTTGTAACCGTGGCAAGCGGTCTCTCGTTGCAGACCTGAAAAACATCGATGACCTTCGACGGATTGAAAGCCTGATAGCCAGAGCCGACGTGGTTCTTGAAAATTTCAAGGTGGGCGGCCTGAAGCAATTCGGACTTGATCATGCCACGCTCTGCGCGCGTCACCCAGGCCTGATCTACTGCTCGATTACCGGGTTTGGCCATAGCGGGCCGAAAAGCCATCAGGCTGGCTATGATATCATGATCCAGGGCCTGTCCGGCATCATGTCGATTACGGGCGAGGCGGATGGCCCACCGCAAAAGATGGGTGTAGCTTTCGCGGACGTGTTTACGGGCCTTTACTCAGTGATTGCCATTCAGGCGGCATTGAGCGAGCGGGGCCGGTCCGGCTTAGGGCAATTCATTGATATGGCGCTGTTTGATACGATGACCGCCGTATTGGTCAATCAGGCGATGAACCATCTGACATCCGGCACCGCGCCGCAGCGTATGGGGAATGCACACCCGAACATTGTGCCTTATCAGGCATTTGCCGTTGCCGATGGCTATGTGATTGTGGCAGTCGGAAATGATGGGCAGTTCAGGCGGTTTTGTCAGGTTCTGGAACGGGATGATCTTGCGCATAATGCGCGCTATCAGACAAATCCGGATCGTGTCCGCCATCGCAGCTCGTTGATTCCAGAGCTGGAAACAGAGTTGCAGACGTGGCAGCGGGACAGACTTTTGGCAGCCCTTGAGGCCGCGACGGTTCCTTGTGGTCCGATCCATGATGTGGGGGAAGCCATCAATGATCCGCAATTGCAACACCGTGGCATGGTGCTGGAGCGCGAGGGTATACCGGGGCTTGCCAGCCCTATACATTTTGGCACGGAAGTCTTGGCGTCCGAACTGGCATCACCGACCCTTGGCAACACAAGTTTTGACGATGCGGAAAAACTGTTTGGCCGCGTGTGAAAAACACTCTCGACGTGTGCAGCCGGACTGCGCTAGAAGAACTTCATGACACAAAACATTGATCTTCTGCGCCCGGTCCTCACCCGCGCACCTGTTGTTCCGGTTCTCATCATTGATGATGCGAAATCGGCTGTTCCCCTTGCGCGCGCCCTTGTTGCCGGCGGCCTGACTGCGCTGGAAGTGACGTTGCGCACACCAGCTGCATTGGAGGCTATCAAGGCAATTGCTGATGAAGTCGAAGGCGCTGATATTGGCGCCGGAACGGTTCTGACGCCAGGCCAGTTGGAGGCCTGCGTCAAAGCTGGCGCCAAATTCCTGGTAAGCCCGGGCTGTGCGCCCAATTTGCTGGATGCGGCAAAGGACAGTCCGGCCCCATTGCTGCCGGGTGTTGCGACCGCCAGTGAAGCCATGCAGATCATGGAACGCGGCTATACATATATGAAATTTTTCCCGGCCGAGCAGGCTGGTGGCGCACCCTATTTGAAGGCCCTGTCTTCGCCTTTGGCTGATCTGCGGTTTTGCCCGACCGGTGGTGTATCCTTGAAGAATGCTGCCGATTATCTCTCCCTTCCCAAAGTGATTTGCGTCGGTGGATCCTGGGTTGCGCCCAAGCAAGCCGTTGTGGATGGGGATTGGGATACCATTGAAAATCTGGCGCGTGATGCGTCCAAGCTCGGACGGTAATCGGTGCGGGGCAAAGCAGATGTTGATGGGGTGGCGACAATGCATGCATAACAGCGGTAAGGCCTTTTTGGTCGCTGTATTTGCTTGCCTTTTGTCCCCTCACATTGCCAATGCTTTGGAGCCGCCGGTTCCATTTACCGTATTTGCAGCGTCCAGTCTTACGGATGTGCTGGAAGAAGCCATCGCCGCCTATCATGAAGAATATACGCCCGGATTGGTGACTCTCTCCGTTGCGGGAACAGGCACCCTGGCGCGCCAGATCGAGGCCGGTGCGCCGGTGGATGTGTTCATTTCAGCTGATCGCGAGTGGATTGATTATCTGTCTGACAAGGGCCTCATTGAGGGCCGTACGGCCACCCATGTTGCGAGCAACCGTTTGGTTCTGATCACGCGCTCCGACACACGCCTGTCCGGGACGCTGGATGAACGTCTGCTTCAATTGAGCGAGTCCGGCCGTATTGCAATGGGAGACCCGGAAGCGGTGCCTGCAGGGCGCTATGCCCGCACCGCGTTGCAATCGCTCCAGATATGGACGAAGTTGCAAGGTGCGATTGTGCCGACGCATAATGTACGTATGGCATTGGCGCTGGTTCTGAGGGGGGAAGTTGATGGCGCAATTGTATATGCAACAGATGCTGCGCTTACGCCTGAATTGACGGTGCAGGCTGTGTTTTTGCAAGGGCTTCATTCGCCTATTCGCTATTGGGCCGTGGCGCTTGGCGGCGCGCCCTGGACAGCTTTTGACTTTATTTCCAGCCTGCGCAGCGCAAAGGCTGCCGAGATATGGGAAACCAACGGGTTTTTGACGCCGTGACTCCAGCCGAAATCAGCGCCCTTACTCTCTCGCTCAAAGTGGCCTCACTGGCGCTGGTCGTGATGATGCCATTGGCAATTTTTGTTGCCTATGTGTTGTCGCGCAAACGGTTTCGGGGCCACAGTTTGTTGAATGCGCTGGTGTTTTTGCCTCTTGTATTGCCGCCAGTTGTTACCGGATATTTTCTGCTGCTGACCTTTGGGCGTACCGGACCGGTGGGCATGGTCTTGGACAGTCTGTTTGGCACACGGCTCGCCTTTACCTGGGTGGGCGCTGCAATTGCTGCCGGCGTTATGGCGTTTCCGCTGATGGTCCGGCCTTTGCGGCAGGCCTTTGACGCGGTGGACCCGGGGCTTGAAGTTGCGGCAAAATCACTTGGGGTCAAACGGGTCCGGCGCTGGCTGACCATTACATTGCCGCTGGCCATGCCCGGTCTGATTGCGGGCGCTGTGCTGGGCTTTGCCAAAGCCCTGGGTGAATTTGGGGCAACCATTACATTTGCCGCCAATATTCCGGGAGAAACACGGACGCTGGCGCTTGCGATTTATACTGAGTTGCAGCGGCCCGGCGGCGAAACACCGGCATTTCGACTGACATTGATCTCGCTGGCGATTGCCGTTGTGGCCGTTATTCTGTCTGAACTCGTTGTTGCGCGGATAGCGCGCCGCGCGCGCGCCGCGCAGGAGGACCGCCATGGGTGAGTCTCCTGCCACGTCTGCTGCACCCATTCTGGATGTGCAGATACATGGTGTCGTTGGCACGTTTCAGTTGCGGGCAAAGTTTCGTTCGCAAGGGTTGGCAACCGCTGTGTTTGGTCATTCGGGCGCTGGCAAAACCTCACTTATTCAAATGCTGGCTGGTCTTAGAACACCCCAATCCGGGCATATCCGAATTGGAGACACCGTTGTTTATGACAGCGCAGCCGGGATCAATGTTCCGGTGGAAGAGCGCCGTGTTGGAATGGTGTTTCAGGACAGCCGCCTGTTTCCGCATATGTCTGTTGAACGTAATCTGACTTACAGCCATTGGGCAGGTGGTCGCCTGCCGGGTCTCAGATTCGACAAGGTTATTCAGCTGTTGTCGCTGGAAAATCTTTTGAAGCGAAACCCGCTGACCCTGTCTGGAGGCGAGCAGCAACGTGTTGCTATCGGCCGCGCGCTTTTGTCTGATCCGCGCATCCTGTTGCTGGATGAACCGCTGGCATCGCTCGACAATGCGCGGAAGCAGAACATTTTGCCGTTTATCGAGCGGGTTGCGCAGGAAAGCCGGATTCCGATCTGCTATGTCAGCCATTCCATGGATGAGGTGACGCGCATTGCCGATGATCTTGTGGTGCTGTCTCGTGGCAAAACCATCGCCTCCGGCCCGTTGACCGAGATTCTGACGCGTGTTGATCTGGGCGGTGCAACCGGACGTCATGAAGCCGGCGCGATTGTTTCGGCCAGGGTTGTGGCCCATGATGACACTCTGGGCCTGACCCAATTGATGCTGCAGACCGACCCACCCTTGCAGTTTGAACTGGCCCGCAGTGAATTGCCAATTGGTGCAGATGTGCGCCTGCGCATACGGGCAAGAGATGTGTCTATCGCTGTTCAGCCGGTGGCTGGCCTTTCAATTCGCAATCAGCTTCCGGCGCGAATAGAGACTGTCAAGACTGATGAGCAGGGCTACGCTGAACTCGTGCTGCGTCTTGGTGCAGACGGTGCTGGTGCCGGTTTGCGCGCACGCATCACCGCAGCCTCTGCTCTGGAACTGCAGTTGGAACAGGGTGATCTGGTCTTTGCACTGGTGAAATCCATAGCTATTGAACGCCGATTGCTGCAGCCGATGATTGAAGTGGCTGCCAGAACAGAGCCAAATGCTGAGCCTACGCCCGCTGAGTCTGCGCTTATTGAGCCTGCGGCTAATGAATCCAACCAACCGGAAACGGGCCGACTTGATATCATGCCGCAGCGTGATGCCGTGGTTGATCGGCAATTGGCGGCGGGACTGGCTGCGGAATTTCTGGATGTTGAAAAGAAGCCTGAACAACCGATACCGGACGAAAGTCCTGATCCTGTCAGCGCGATGGTGGTTCCTGATTTAGTCGTTCGCGGTCCGGTTGTTACTGTCCCGGCTGTAACTTACCCGACTGAAACGAACTCGGACCTTTCTGAGGAAGACACCAGCGTCGCGCCTCAGGCTGAGATGGTTGTGGCTCCGGAAACTTTGGCAGCAGAACCTGTCGAAGTTCAGGAAGAGCCGCATCTGGAACCGGACCCCGAGCCGGTCGTTGAAGAACGCGCTGAGGAACCGGTTCCTGAAAAAGTGCCCAATCCGTTTTTGATGGATGCGCCGACCATCAAACGATAAATCTTTTCGCTGTTTCAGGGCATCTCATTTGATTGACAGAGTGGTGATTTCAATCATCTCTGGATTCTCGGAACAAGTCCGAGAATGACGGCGGTGGGCCAAAATGGCGCTGGTGGATTTGTTTTTGGTTCACACAACCCGCCCGCTTCACAAACCAGCCTGACCTACACACCTGTCTGACCTACAAACCAGCCGTCGCCCTCGGACTTGTTCCGAGGGCCCATGGTTGATCCAGTGCTTCTGCACAAGAAAATCATGCGTTAAGGCGCTTTTGTCTGTTCCATAAAGTCTGCCATACGGCTGATTGCCCGTTCAATGTTCTCTGCCGAATTGGCGTATGAGAGCCGGATATAGCCTTCGCCCAAAATGCCGAAATCGGGACCACCGATTGTGGCAACGCCAGCCTCTTCCAGCAAGGCGCTTGCCAGTTTCTTGGCGGGCCAGCCTGTCTGCTTGATGTTGGGGAATGCATAAAATGCCCCTTTGGGCACAGCGCAATTAACACCTGGAAGCTTGTTAAGTTGATCCACCACAATATGTCGGCGGTGGTCAAAGGCCGCCATCATATCTCCAACCGCATCCTGAGGGCCTGTGAGGGCGGCGATACCGGCATATTGCGATGGTGCATTGACGCAAGACCAGGCATTCACAGCGAGTTTGCGGACTTTGTCGTAAAGCGCATCCGGCCACACAGACCAGCCCATGCGCCAGCCGGTCATGGCGTAGGTTTTTGACCAGCCATTGAGCACGATCAGGCAATCTCTGATTTCCGGATAATTTAGCAACGACACATGCTGTTCGCCATCATATGTCATGCGGTCATAAATCTCATCAGACATGATGGCGATATCGGGACGATCAGCCAGGCCGGCGACCAGAGCATCGATTTCAGCTTTCGGCGTGACACCGCCGGTGGGATTGGCTGGTGAATTGATGATGACAAGACGCGTCTTGTCCGTGATCAGCGAGAGGGTTTCCTGCGCCGAAAAGGCAAAGCTGTTTTCCTCGCGAATGGGCACGGGAATGGGCTTGGCCCCGGTAAATTCGATCATTGACCGGTAGATGGGGAAGCCGGGGTCAGGGTAGAGGATTTCGGCGCCGGGCTGACCAAACAGCAGGATTGCTGCGTACATTGTAACCTTGCCGCCAGGCACAATCATGATGTTGTCTGGCGATACCGTCGCATCATAGCGCTGATGAATATCCGCAGCGACCGCTTCACGCAGTGGCAAAATCCCGGTAGCGGGCGTGTAACCGTGATGCCCATCCCTGAGCGCCTTGATGGCGGCTTCCACAATATGTGGGGGTGTTTCAAAATCCGGTTGGCCAATACCCAGATTGATAATGTCCTTGCCTTCTGCAGCCAATGCAGTGGCGCGGGCCAGCACGGCAAAGGCGTTTTCCTCGCCGATGCGGTCAAAGCCGGAAATTGTTGTCAGCGCAGTCATTGTTGCGGTGTCTCCCCTGTTGATTTTGAGGCGCATTTAGGCGCATGTATTGCTGATAAGCAAATTCAAAAACAATGCCGGTTGCGCTTTGCGGTCGGCAAATCGTGCGGGGATGTGGATACGAACACATTTATCCATTTCGTCAGCGCGGCAGACACTTGATAAGACAGGGAATCCATGAGTTCTGGCAATGAGATGAAGCCACCAAAACTGCGTTCACAATTGTGGTTCGACAATCCCGAAAATCCGGGCATGACTGCGCTGTATCTGGAGCGCTATCTGAATTTTGGACTGACGCGTGAGGAATTGCAGTCAGGCAAGCCGATTATCGGCATCGCGCAAACAGGGTCCGATCTGTCGCCCTGCAATCGCCATCATATAGAACTGGCAAAGCGTGTGCGTTCGGGCATTGAATCTGCTGGCGCTATTGCATTTGAATTTCCGGTGCACCCCATTCAGGAGACAGGCAAGCGGCCAACGGCCACGCTGGACCGCAATCTGGCCTATCTGGGGCTGGTGGAATTGCTGTTTGGGTATCCGCTCGATGGTGTGGTGTTGACGATTGGCTGTGACAAGACGACACCTGCCTGCCTGATGGCGGCAGCTACCGTCAATATTCCAGCCATTGCCTTGTCTGTCGGGCCGATGCTGAATGGCTGGCACAAGGGTGAACGTACCGGATCCGGAACGATCGTCTGGAAGGCACGGGAGCAACTTGCAACCGGTGATATCGACTATGAGGAATTCATGGAGATCGTGTCCTCCTCTGCGCCATCTGTCGGCTATTGCAATACAATGGGCACGGCCACGACCATGAATTCATTGGCCGAAGCACTTGGCATGCAATTGCCGGGGGCTGCGGCCATCCCCGCGCCCTATCGCGAACGTGGTCAGATTTCCTATCACACCGGCCAGCGCATTGTGGAAATGGTGGCCGAAGATCTGAAGCCGTCCGACATCATGACGCGCGAGGCGTTTGAAAACGCCATTGTGGTCAATTCGGCCATTGGCGGGTCTACCAATGCGCCGATCCACCTGAATGCAATTGCGCGTCACCTGGGCGTTCCGCTGAACAATGATGACTGGCAGAGCATTGGTCACAAAGTGCCGTTGCTGGTAAATCTGCAACCGGCTGGCGCGTATCTGGGTGAAGATTACCACAGGGCTGGCGGTGTGCCTGCCGTTGTTGGCGAATTGATGCGTGCCGGGGCCTTGCCACATCCGCAAGCTGTCACCGTTAATGGCCGCAGCATTGGCGATAATTGCGCAGCGGCGACCATTGAAAATGATGATGTCATTTATCGTTTTGACAAGCCGATGATGAGCGAAGCGGGTTTTATCAATCTGAAAGGCAATCTTTTCAATTCCGCGATCATGAAAACCAGTGTGATTTCTGATGAATTCCGGGAGCGTTATCTGTCGAATCCGGATGATCCGGAAGCTTTTGAAGGGCGCGCTTTTGTGTTTGAAGGGCCTGAAGATTATCATGACCGGATTGATGATCCGGCCAATGAGATTGATGAGAATTGCCTGTTGTTCATTCGCGGAACCGGACCGATCGGTTATCCTGGCGGCGCTGAGGTGGTGAATATGCAGCCGCCTGCCTATCTGATCAAAAAGGGCATTCATGCGCTGCCCTGCATCGGCGATGGCCGCCAGTCGGGAACTTCGGGATCACCGTCAATCCTGAACGCCTCTCCGGAAGCGGCGGCCGGTGGTGGTCTGGCGATTGTTCGGACCGGCGATCCTGTGCGGGTCGATTTGAAAAAAGGGGAGGCCAACATTCTGATCAGTGAGGAAGAGGTCAAGCAACGCTTTGCTGATCTGGAGGCCGCAGGTGGCTTCAAATATCCCGCTAGCCAGACGCCATGGCAGGAAATACAGCGCGACCTGACTGCGCAATTCGATGAAGGTATGGTTTTGAAACCAGCCGTTAAATACCGTTCTGTGGCCAGGCAAGTGCCACGGGACAACCACTAGGATTACATAGGCCTCATGGAGAAACAGATGGGTCGGCTAGCAGGAAAACGCGCAATCATTACAGCTGCTGCCAATGGCATTGGCAAAGCAACTGCATTGGCTTTTGCGCGCGAGGGGGCTGAAGTTATTGCCACCGATTTGAAGGCCGATGCGCTGGACGGGCTGACCGATGAGGGCATTGCGCGCTGCCTGGTTCTGGATGCGTGCGATACGGAAGCAATAAATAATCTCGCACAAGAGCTTGGTGCGGTGGATATTCTGTTCAACTGTGCCGGGTTTGTGCATCATGGTACGGTGCTGGATTGTTCCGAAGATGATTGGGACTTTTCCTTTGACCTCAATGTGAAATCCATGCATCGCATGATTTCCGCTTTTCTGCCTGCGATGCTGGAAAATGGTGGGGGCTCCATCATCAATATGTCGTCAGGGGCCTCCTCTATTAAAGGCGTGCCAAATCGCTATGTATATGGTGCAACGAAAGCGGCTGTTATCGGATTGACGAAAGCGGTCGCCATGGACTTCATTACCAGGGGGATTCGCTGCAATGCGATCTGTCCCGGTACTATTATGTCGCCGTCACTTAAAGCGCGAATCAAGACCCTTGGTGAGGAAGTCGGATCTTACGAAAAGGCGATGGACATGTTTATAGCGCGTCAGCCTATGGGCCGAATTGCCAGCACTGATGAGGTTGCGGCGCTTGCGGTTTATCTGGGTGCCGATGAAAGTGCATTCACGACAGGAACGACAAATATCATTGATGGCGGTTGGACACTCTGACGCCTCGTTAAGGCTAAACAGGAAAAGGGCATTATGGAACTTTCCAAACAGGTTCGTTGGGTATTGGCAGCAGCAGTGCTGCTTTTGGGCGCAACGCAAGGTATGGCACAGGAACGTGCTGATCTGCGGGCTGAGTGCCGTTCACAGGCACTGACCCGGTATGATCCGAGTAATGTGACCCGCCCGCTGACATGGCGGGACAAGACGACCGAAACCTATATGTTTGGGTTGCAACCCAATGAGGATGGGGTCTTTGTTGGCGCGGCCACCTTCATTCCATCGAATGGTGATGCGAGTGAATATGCCGCCAAATTCAACTGGCGGGCCGCCAGTCTGTTTCTGGATGATCCTGAAACAGGATTTCCTCATTTGCTCATGCGTCTGGTGAATACCGGTGCTGGACCGGTATTTGAAGCGCTGGCCTTGAAGCCGGCCCGATCCGGACCGCAGCTTATTCGCTACAGTTGCTTTTTCACCTGCAATGACAAGCCGTTGCGTAATCTGCTCGCAACGTCCTGTCCAGTGCCAAAGCCCTGAGGCTGGGTGCCCAGGGGGGCTCAGAAATTACTTAGCTGAAAACGGCGTCTCGGCAACGGGTGTGATGGGCTTGCCGTTTTCAAACCAGTTGGTGAGATTGTCGACCAGCAATTGGCCCATGGCGTTTCTTGTGTAAACCGACCCGGAGCCAACATGGGGCAGCAAGACAGCGTTCGGAAGAGCCATGAGCGCTTCTGGTACATGGGGCTCATGGTCAAAAACATCGAGACCGGCTGACCGGATCGTGCCGTTTTTGAGCGCTTCTATCAAAGCGTCTTCGTCCACTGTGGAGCCACGACCAATGTTGATGAAGGTGCCATCGGGACCGAGCGCTTTGAACACGTCTTCATTGTAAACCTTGTTCGTAGCCGTGCCGCCGGGAAGTACGCTGATAATGATGTCAACATTTTCGGCCAGGGCTTTCAGTGAGTCATAATACGTATAGGCGATCTTCTGATCTGAGCGGCCATAATAGGCAATGCTCAGGCCGAAGCTCTCGGCACGTTCTGCGATGGATTTGCCGATGCGGCCCAGCCCGGCAATGCCGAGGCGTTTTTCACGCAATGTATTTGGCGTCAGCGGGTAGTTAGCCGAAGTCCATTTGCCAGCGCGCAAAAACTGCTCCGCCTGTGGCAATTCCCGGACCGTGTTGATCATGAGGCCGATGGCGGTATCGGCGACTTCATCTGACAAAACATCCGGCGTGTTGGTGACTATAATGCCGCGTTCGCCAGCGGATTTTGCATCGACATTGTCATAGCCGACACCAAAGTTGGAAACGATTTCCAGATTGGGCAATTTGTCCATCAAATCCGTATCGACATTGCGATGGGAGCCAGCAGCCACGGCGCGAATGGACGGTCCAAGCTCAGCGATCATGGCATCCGCGTCCGGAGCTTCATACAGTTTGTGCGCCCGGAATCTGACATCCAGTTGTTCTTGCACGTAGTCGCGCATTTCAGAGATTACCAGAAGATCCACATCGATTTTTGTCATATTGCCTCTCAGGTCACCGCCCATGAGGTCATGGACGGCTTTATTGAACCACAGGGTGTCCGCTCGGATTAGCGAACCTTATCCGTAGCAGTTGTGATCTGTCTTATTTACGTTTGCCCACCGGGTTTTTGAAAGACCCTGTCAGCATTACAGCGGCAATCAGAATTGCAACGAAAATGCCAACAGTTCCCAGTGCGATAATTTGCCCGGCACCAGAATGGATATGCGGCGTTTGTGCGGCTATAACGCCGTGGGCCTGCACATCTGGATGCGCGCTTGAAAGAGTGCTGAGCCATGGCAGAACGGCGGCAGACAGAAGTGCTTTTTTGAAAATCATCAATATTGTCCCTTGATTTGGTCGACACAGCGCCCGTGAATTCGGTCGCGCCGGTATGAATGATTCATACGCGCCAGACGCTATAGTTTCCAGCCGTTCAGTCAAGCGGGGTATACGAAACTTTTGCGGCGGTCACAACGGTGCCAGATCATCTTCCAGATCGTCATCAGCGTCATCCGGGTCGGCTTTCAGATCAGTTCGCAAATTCTGCTCAATCTGCTTGAGCAATTTTGCCAGACGTTTGCGATCCTTATCATCAATGTTTTTCAGAGAGGCACGATCAAGGGATTTCCAGGCTTTGTCCACTTCGCTCAAAAGAGCGATGCCAGAGGCGGAGAGATAGACATGGGATTGTCTGCCATCGGTATTTGATGAGCGGCGTTCGACATAGCCCTGCGCCGTCAGGCGATTGATCATTTTGGTGACGGTTGGCGGGCGGACACCCAGCTCTGTTGCCAGATCGCCCATGGTCTGGCCGTCTTCCTTGTTCAGCGCCTTCAGCACCGTTTCCTGTCCGGGATGAAGACCGAGCTTGCTGAGTCTCTTGGCTGAAAAGCTGCGCTGAGCACGGGCTGCTTTTGTGATGCGCAGCGTTATGGACTTCTTGTGATTAAATGCCATGAGTTTGTCCACCTTTGATGCGTGTTGCCCCAAAAGGCGAGATTGTTACCCGCCTTAACTCTTCCCTTAAATTATTCAGATGACAGTCCCGTGACACAGTGCAGATAAGTATTCTGGCCAGTCAATTAAGTGCAAATTTGCGCATCTTGCGATCAATCTTCGAAAGGTAGGATTTCAGGGCTGTTTCGCTGGTTGTATCCATCTTGTAGTGGGCCAGATAGAGGGTTTTGCAACCTGGGGTGCATAAAGCCCGAATACCCCTCAAAATTGTTTTTTTACCCGGCTCACCAATGAGCTTGGAAACGGTCCAGGGCGCGCCACAGGTGGTCACTGCAGCCAATCGCTTGATGTGCTGCATGTTGGGGCGAATGGGGGTGGTATCTGTTGGCATGATAAAGGTCACATGGGGAACCCAGACACGGTCAAGCCAGCCCTTCAGCATGGCTGGCAGCCCGTACCACCAGGTCGGGTAGACGAAGACGAGTGTGTCACACCAGCGTATGGCAGCGATGTGGTCTGCGACAGGCAATTCATTGGTTCCGGCATCATGGTATTCGCGCCGTTCCTGATCACACATCACGGGGTCAAAGTTTTCGGCGTACAGATCGATCAGCCGCACTTCATGACCTGAATCTGTAAGCGCAGCGACAACTGTGTGCTTCATGGCTGCTGAAAAACTGTCCGCACAAGGATGGCAATAGACCACCAGTGATTTCATTTGTAGATCCTGAGCCCTGGAGTGGAATACAGCACTCTATGCGACAGAATTGACAGGCTTGCAATTGGTGGTGTGCGGCTTGCGATCAGGATTAATGCCTGCTTTGCCAGATGTGGCGCAAGAAGTGCATCCTAGACCGCGTTAGCCATTGGCAGTTTTCGAGGTCGGCTTGACCTCATCTTCCGGCTCCTCGACGGGTGCCGGCACCGAAGCAGGCGCCGCCTGTAAAATCAGCTTTTCGGCCTTTTGGGCCATACTTGTGACCGCCGAGCTTTGGGCAATTGTGGCTGATTCTGCAAAGGCCTGATGGTTGGTCTCAACGCGGCTCAGTCGATACATATAATTGACCATGACGCCGAAACTTTGCTGCATACCCTTTTCTGATGTGTCCGCTTCAGACAGAATGGCATGAAGCTGTGCACCATTTCCAAGGTGGAAGCGGGCAACGGGATCAATTGGCAACGCATCGCTGCGCTTTACACGTGCCAGGTAATAGGCCGCGAGCTGTTCTGCCAGTTCTGCGTTCGGTTCCGTGTCCAACAGTTTTTGAGCAGGATGGTCAGGGTGTTCTGCTACCTCGTCTTTTGCCCATTTGGAAAATCCCGGGACCGGTGACAATGTGACAAAGGTTTTCAGATTTGGCAGGGCGACAGACAAATCATCGACCACTTGTTTGATGAGTGAATTGCCGAAGGAAATTCCGCGCAGGCCTGCCTGGCAGTTGGAAATGGAATAAAACACAGCGGTGTTCGCATCCTCGCCAGCCAGAGAGGGCCGGGATTGCGATAGAACGGATTGAATGGAATCCGGAATGCCCTTGGATAAAGCCACTTCCACAAAAACCAACGGTTCGCCCGGCATGGAAGGATGAAAGAACGCAAAGCAACGGCGATCTTCCGGCTCCAGACGTCCGCGCAGATCTGCCCAGTCATTGATGGCATGAACCGCTTCATACTCGATGATTTTTTCAAGGATGTTGGCTGGCGTTTCCCAGGAAATTCGCCGCAATACCAAAAAGCCACGGTTGAACCATGATGCCAGAAGGTGGTCGAAATCCAGATCCGTACGGCGCAGAGCCGGGTTCTGGCGCAGCATGCCCAGCAAATCCTTGCGCATATTGACGATGCGGCTGGTGGCATATGATCCCTGATTAAGACGGCGCAGCAACTCTTGTCGCCGGGGTTCTGATATCTTCATCAGGGTTTCAAGGTTGGCCGGACTTGGATCCGTGGCGTAAGCATCTGCCGCCGCTTTAACAGCCTCTGCATCCACATCCAGATTGTCGTTGAGATAGGTGAAGAATGTGGCCTTTTGCTCTGCATCCAGTTTTTCGTAGCGTTCCAGCAAGGCGGTCCCGATTTTGCGGGCGGATACCTCTCCACGGTTGGACAGCAATGCATCGCAAAGCTCATCAATGGGGCGATTGTCATTTATGGAGCGCAGAACGCTGCCCCGTTCAAAGACGGAGCCAAGAAGATCCTGAAAGAAACCGGAACGTCGCATTTGCTATCCTTCTATCTACGGCCTGGCCTGGTTGGGTCGGGCCTGTTCAGGTCGTCGTCGCCCCCAGGCAGGTTAGAATTGTTTTGTCGCAAAAATATGTGTGTGCTCTGATTCAATGAGGCGCAGGATATCGTTTGCGCCTACCGTGTCAAGTTTTTGTATACAAGAATATTCTTGTTGCATAATTATGAAGATGTTAGGGTCTGAACCCAATTGGGAGATTGCCCATGCCCGCACGCGCTGCCGATCACATCCGCGAAAATCTTGAACAGGCAATTCTGACTGGTTCCTATGTCGATGGTTTACGCCTTGATGAACTTCGGCTGGCGGAGCAGTTCGAGGTCTCTCGCACACCTATTCGCGAAGCCTTGCAGATGCTGGCGGCAACCGGTCTTGTCGACCTTATTCCGCGCCGCGGTGCCTTTGTGCGCCATCCGGGATTTGTCGAGCTGGTGGAAATGTTTGAAGTCATGGCAGAGCTTGAGTGCCTGTGCGGGCGCCTGGCAGCACGGCGGTTGACGGACACGCATCTGGTTGACCTCAGGGCCGCGGAAAGTGGCTGCGTTTCTGCGTTGGAGAGTGGCGATACAGATGCCTATTACCGGGCCAATGAACGGTTTCACAATCTGTTGTATCAGGCCAGCGGCAATGGCTTTTTGACCGGTGAAGCAAACCGGCTTCACAAACGCCTTCAGCCGTTTCGGCGGCTGCAATTGCGGGTACGCGGCCGCATGGTGCAATCGATGGATGAGCACAAGGCCATCCTGTCAGCCCTGGAGGCCGGGGATGCCGAGACGACGGGGCGCTTGCTGCGTGATCACGTGGCCATTCAGGGTGAAAAATTCCATGATCTGATGGCTGGATTTCATGGTCAATCAGAGGGCCAGTCATTAGGCCAATCTGACGAAAAGCTAAATGGTCGCCCGGTCAGTCGTGTCGCAGGGCAGGCCGTATAAACAAGAATGGCTCCAGGGCCAAGATGCGTTAAATCGCAGGCACTATGAAATCTGGAACAATGCCGCTTTGGTCGATGTAGTGCTGCACATTTTCGCCTGCGAACAGGCCGTGATCGGTGACAAGAACGGTGCGCCAACCAGCCGCCGCCGCTCCCAGAATATCTGTATGTAAAGTATCGCCCATCATGGCAATGCGTGATGGCGGGACAGATTGGGGGATGCGTTCCTGGACAATCTCGAAGACTGAGCCAAATGGCTTGCCGTGGAATTCGGGAGCCATGTTCAGCTCATCTGCCAGACTGTGAGAAAAGAATCCCGGTTCCAACGAAAAGAATCCGTCCTGGGGTGCCACAACATCCGGATTTGCGACAATCAACGGGCGGGGTTTTTTCTTCAGACTGTTGCGCAGATCGTCCAACTGTTCCGGCCTGTAGCCGATGGCGCTCAAGAACAGGAAGCCATCGACGGAATCAAAGGCTTCCGGGGCTTCGTTCAGTGCGATGAAGCGAACGGGCAACTCGTCCTCATTCAATGGAAATCCAGTGATGACGCCCCATGTCGAAACCTCTGTGTGGGCGCGCAGTGCCCGAATGGCCGCCAGCCGACTGGGGACAATATCCTCCAGCGCAAACGCCATATCGAGGCGGTCAAACTTTGCCTGTGACTTTTCGGGTGTAAAGCTGGCGCCGTTGGTCAGTACAAGGGTTTTTTTGCCAAGTTCCTGAAGTGCCTTGACCCGTTGGGCGGCTCCGGGAACAGCGTCTGCCCCCCTGTTCAGAACCCCGAATGCATCAAACACAAAAACATCGAACTGGTCTGCCAGTTCACCCAGATTGTTTGCATGAATTGATTGCGCGGGAAAATGGGCGCTTGGAAGTCGCCCGCGTGCGTTTTCGTAAAACGCAAAGGCGTCGCTGCTGGACAGGGAAGGGAAGGGGTTTTCTAGGCTGGCGAAACGGTTGCTCATAACCTGTTGCTTTAAAGCAGAGGCACCCGTTTTGATAGGGCATCAGCCGCCGATTCTTGAAGGAAAACAGTCGGGAACCCGGTTTCGACCTCATTGCCAATATTATTGGGATGCCGCATACAAAGAAGACTGTTTTTCGGGGAGTTTTGAAGATGGCTTTGTGGATCAAGAATCCGTTGGCGGTTCTGGCAGAAAATGCCGCTGGCGGAGTGGTTGTCGACAATGGCAGGATTACCGAGCTTGTGCCAATGGGCGGCACGCCTGAAGGCAATGACATTTCCGTTTTTGACGCCAGCCGCCATGTCGTCATTCCCGGTCTCATCAACACCCATCATCATTTTTTCCAGACACTCACCCGTGCGCATCCCGCAGCGATCAACAAGGAACTGTTTCCCTGGCTTCAGGCGCTCTACCCGATCTGGGCAAAAAATGTGAAGCCGGATGCGTTTCGGCTGGCTACGCGGCTGGCCCTGACCGAGTTGATGATGTCGGGTTGTACCTGCGCATCCGACCATCAATATTTGTATCCTGAAGGTCTTGAGGACGCGATGGATATTCAGGTGGAAGAGGCCGAGAAACTTGGTATCCGAATGACACTGACACGGGGATCCATGAATTTGAGTGTCAAGGATGGCGGTTTGCCACCTGACAGTGTGGTGCAGGATGAAGATGCCATTCTGGCTGATTGCGAGCGGGTGATTGGCCGATATCACGATACATCAGAAGGTTCACAATTCCGCGTTGCCCTTGCACCCTGTGCGCCCTTTACCGTGTCGCGCAGGCTTATGACTGAAAGCGCCGCTCTGGCGGAAAAACACGATTGCCGGCTGCATACGCATCTTGCTGAAACGCTGGATGAAGATGCTTATTGTGTTGCCAATTACGGTATGCGTCCGGTTGATTATCTGGAAGATGTGGGTTGGCTCAACCACCGGGTCTGGCTGGCTCATGGCATTCACTTCAATGACGAGGAAGTTCAGCGTCTTGGCCGGCACAAGGTTGGCGTTTGCCACTGCCCGACCTCCAATATGACGCTGGCCTCCGGACAGTGCCGTACCAAGGAACTGGAAGCTGCCGGCTCGCCAGTTGGGTTGGGTGTCGATGGTTCGGCATCGAATGACAATTCCAATCTCATGGAGAGTATCCGCCACGCGCTGATGATCAACCGCCTGACCTATGATGCGGCCTCGGTCACACATCAGGATTGCTTTCGCTGGGCCACAGAAGGATCCGCGAAATGCCTTGGCCGAGACGACATCGGGCGGATTGATGTTGGTATGCAAGCGGATTTGGCATTTTATACGCTGGACGAATTGCGCTTTTCCGGTGTGGGTGATCCGCTGGCTGGCCTGGTGTTGTGCGGTGCGCATTCAGCGGATCGTGTGATGATAGGTGGGCGCTGGACTGTCGAAGATGCCATGCCGGTTTCTATGGATATTGGAAGGCTGCGCCATGAACACGGGGCTGCTGCTAAAGCGTTTTTAGAGGCCCTATAGGGCGGTTCCCTGCGGTTGGCCCTCTGCCGCATCCCATAAACCTGAAAAGCAACGGCAGATAGAAATAAGTATGCAATCTACATGCATACTCATTTAATAATTGAATCATTGTGTTGGTAGATAGGCATATTTATACAAGTACCACCTAAAGTGTTCAGTAATTAAGTGGACGATAAAAAGTGTTGCTTACAAAGATGGAAACAAAATCCGATAGCCTTGGCGAGCTGATTGAAGCATTTCGAAACTACAGAGTTTCGCTGCAGAATATGCTGAATTCAGACACAACCGAAAACAAGATGAGTGAAGCTGATAAAGCTGTTGGCATGCTCTTTGACAAGATTGTTGGTTTTCAGGCAAAGAACGAAGATGACAAGACTGCCATGATCAACTTCTCACTGAATATGATCGAGGAATTGTCTGAAGGTGACAGCATGATCAATGTTCATACAGGTTTGATCAGGCAATATATTTAAAGAAGTTGGCTGGTATTGTGGGCTGGAAAACGTGACCTCTCGCCCGACAGCAATAGGTACTAGTTCACAGTACCAGCTTTACACGATGTTTTACGCTTGAAGGGTTCATGCGGAAGTTCGTAAAATTCCGGATGTGCCAGATTAACGGGACATTTCTCCTGAGGGCACACTTCAAGGTCGCATAGGCGGCAAACATAGTGTTGATCATCGCCACCCTGCACAATGGCGGGCATCATTTTACCAATGAGGCCGAGCATTGTAACTTTTTCTTCCGCATCGAGACGGCCAACGGCCTTTTTCAGGACCTTGCTTCGCGCGTTCAGGATATCGGTGAAGCAGGTTTCGCCTGCATCCGTGAGAACGACGCACACTTCGCGCCTGTCATGGGCCGTGCCCCTGATGCGTTGAACCAGCCCCTTTTTTTCAAGGCCGGTTACAAGCCGCACAACGGATGAATGCTCCAAAGACAGCATTTTGCGCAGTGTTTCTATAGAAGCATTAGGCTCCGAGCCAATCTGGACGATGGAGTAACAGGCAGAATTGCTGAGGCTGACAGACGCTTGAACGGCATTGTCCATCTTGTCACTGAGCGCACGCGCAAACACGCCGAAAACATTTTCGACGAATTTATCAGAAGATTCTGAAATAGCGTTTTGATGTCCGACCAAAATCGTGACCCGTTGCTCTCTATAATACCCGACGGCTACAAGTTGCATCCACAGGGTGTCAGAGTAAAGTCAGGGCACAGTAAAATTGTATTCAAAGCGGCCGTAAATCGCAAAAAACTTATATTATGGTTATCAAACTCTTTCGCCGTCGCGGGCAAGTCCGCTTGCCACAAACTCGGTATCACCTTCAAAATAGCGCAACCAGCGGTCGGTAATCCGGGTTCCATAGCCTACCGGAAGTTCGTGCCGGTGAATCTCTTTCTTCTGCTCGGCAAAGGCTGGATCCTTGTGAAAGGCAATCCAGTATTTTTCGTCATCGGTGACATGGACCGGGCAAATAGCAGTGTCGGTCATGGCTTCGTAATTGCGAATGGTTGTCGTCGCTACACGCTGCCAACGGGCTACACATTGGGAAAACAGCCTTGAAACCCGCGTCGTATCGGTTTCCTCATAGACCGGCTTGCCAATCGAGCTCAATGCACTGTCGGCCACGAATTTTGAAAAAGCATAGACGTCGGAAGACATATTGACGCTGGCGAAGGGTGCGAACATCAATGGATCATACAGCATGTCCGATTTAACACCGGATTGCGGGCAAAAGGCGATGCTTTCAAAATCATCATACAATGTGCGCTGATTGGTAACCGGGCAGCGCAATTCAACCGAGTTTGTCAGTGCTGCACCATTGGCCAGATCTCGGGCTTTCACTTGTGTGATGCCCTGCATTTGCTCGGCCAGGAAGTGAAACACGTCCGATGTTTGCGAGCTTCCTTCATAATAGCGCGGATCGTTGAATACGTAGAGACAGGCAACGACGCTGCCCTGTTCAAGCTGGGTTTTGAAATCAGCAAATATTTCAGGGACATTGGCTTTGGTAGCAGAACGCACCATATAGCGGCCGCGATTCAGCTCGCGCCGCCCGGCCACGCAAGGAAGCTCACGCGTCATCCAGGTCTTGGTTTCTTCAATGGTCTGGGCATCTGTCTTGCGGCCATTCAGGCCAACGCCGGTTCCACCCTTGCCATATGGGGCCGGACCTTGTGGGCCGGTACCTGGGTTTGGCTGTTCGCGGAGGGATGGGGCGTATTTCAGTTCTAACGTTTGGCGGACCTGGGAGGGGTCCACCGGAGGTGTCCGAGACGACATGGTCAATCCTTACTCATAACATTTTCGCTACAGCGACTAAACTCTTGCGTTGTTTTGACCGGATGTGGCAACCTGCAGTTGCTTCTTATTAGGTGTATTTTAATTAAACTTATTTTAACTTTTATATAAATGCGCTGAATTGTCGGGTATTTCAACACCCTCAACGATAATTTTTATGGTTAATGCGCGTTTTTTGACGTTTTGTTAAAGAATTTTGTAGCGAAGAGCGTGGTCATGGGCTTTAAATTGACGCAGGAGACAGACGGCGCCAGCGCTTCATGCGCGCATCACAAATTCAGTAAAAATCATTCGGTCCAACTCTTTTGGCCAAACCCATCCAGACAGACTTTATGAAGACGAGTAGTGGAACCAAGACGCAGACAATTGCACTGTTTTCCGGTTCCCTTTTGTTTCAAATCATTCAGGTCGGAACCTTTCCAATCCTGATTTCGCAGTTTCTGTCCGAAAGTTCGCTGAGCAGTTTTGCTATCGGGATCTTTGTGGCCGTTGCCTGGATCGTTGTTTTTCTGGCTGGTCCCTTTGTGCCGAGCCTGATTGCCGATGTCGGTGCGCATCGGTCCAATCTTTTCGCCTCGTGCTTTACCCTCGTCAGTCTCGCGTTGTTGGCCCTGTCGCCGACCCCGGCCTTTATTGCGTTGTCATCCATTGCAATGGGTATGGGGTTGATAATCCGCTGGATCGTTTGCGACACGCTTGTTGTCCGTGTGAGCGCACCACATGTTCGCGGACGCATGATTGGACTGCATGAAGCGCTGATGGGTCTGGGCATCGGACTGGGCCCGCTGCTTTTTGTGGGAACGGCTCTTCAGACCGTGGTCTGGATATGCATTGGCATCGCCGTTCTGGGACAGCTTGCCTTTTTCATCGCCAATATCAGACCAATTGTTGAACTAGAGGAGACGCAGGGGGCCGCTCCGGGACAAAAGTTTCTGATCCGGGTCATTCTGACGGCTTTGGTGGCAGCTTTTGTGGCCGGACTCATTGAAAATTCGGCAATCGCCTTGCTGCCGCTCTATTTTGAGCATGTCGACTTTTCGCTCCAGATCAGTGCCATTCTGGTCAGTTCATTCGGGTTTGGCGGTACATTGCTGCAGCCGGCGCTGGGCTATATTGCTGATCGCTGGAATTACTATCTGGCTCAGATGCTCTGCATCCTCTTTATTATCGGCAGCAGTCTGGTGGTGCTTCTGTTTACGGAACAAATGCTGGTGTCGCTGATCGCGCTGTTTTTCCTGGGTGGTGCTTCAGGCGGGTTGAACACATTGGCTGTGATCGAAGCGGGCCGAAGCCAGCGCGCGCCTCAAATTCCTGCGGCCATGACCGCGATTGCGATGCTCTATACATTGGGAGGCATTGCCGGACCGGTGGCGTCCGGTGCCAGTCTGGAGCTGTTCCAGAACCAGGGCATGATGATCCTGTTTGTGGTCTCAGGCGCGATTCTGGCGCTGTTTCTGGTTTTCCACCGGTATCAGGCCACTCTTGGGTCTGATAACAGGCAACAATAAATGCTCTAGAAAATACCTTGTATGATGATCATCACCACACCCATGATCACAATAAAACCGCCATCCACCAGAATCGCAAAGGTGGACTTCTTGCCGAACAGTCCCACTGACATGGCAAAGCCTGCGATCGTCAGAATGATCAGGATGATGGTGGCAAGGGCATTTTGAGCGGCAGTAACGCCGACCAATAGTGCCAGGAAAAAGGTCGAAACCAGTTGTGTCACCATGGCGGCTACCGGCATGGAAGACGCAGTGCCAAGTTCCACGCCCGACCCTTCGGCCCACTTCTTTCCAAACAGAACAGGTGAATACCACAGCCAGCCTATTATGAAGCTGACAACGGTTCCTATGATTACGGCCAGCCAATTCACATTGGATGTTAGCTCACTCATGCTCGCCACTCCCTCTTATAGTGGGACCAACTGAGCGCAGCCGGTCCGTTTTTGGATTGATAAAACTAACAGACATTAGCGGTTTTCAAAATAAGTCCGCAGCGGTGTCCAGTATCGGGCTTCCCAACCGTCGGCCAAATGGTCTGTCATTTCTTCAGGGCAACCCGTCTGATCCAGGGTGATGCGTGTGCCATCACTTTCTGCTGCAAGCATGATGCGCAGCAGTGTGTATTGACCTTCTTCCCAAGGTGCGACCCGCCACGCCTGAACGATTTTGCGCCCCGGCTCCAGCTCAATATTGCGGGCGGTGATCTGACCGTCATGCATGATGGCCTCGCCCCCCGGCTCTGTGCTGATCTGGGATTTTCCGCCACTAAAGGCCGAATGCTGTTTTTCATTCATGAAAGCGGAATAGACGTCCGCGGGGCTGGCCTTTATGAAAACATCCTGATGAATGTGACTGGGCATGATGTGCTCCTTGGTGGTTTGACCTTCAAAACAGGTTCAGTTATATTCAACCAAATGGTTTAGGATTTGGCAAGATGAAAAATAACAATGCTCTAAAGCCCGCAGAAAATGAGGGGTACCAAAGTGATACTGCCCATCTGGATCGGGTGTTTCACGCTTTGTCTGATCCCACCCGCCGGGCAATCGTGCAACGCCTGTCCGGATCCAGCGGAACGGTATCGATGCTTGCCGAGCCCTTTGACATGTCGCTGAATGCGGTGTCGAAACATCTCAAGGTCCTTGAAGGCGCCAAGCTTATCAACAGGGATATTGTCGGGCGGACCAGTGTCTGCTCTCTCAACATCGACCCGTTGATAAATGCCAATGAATGGATTCAGCAATACACACAGTTCTGGAACGAGGTTCTGGATTCTCTGGAAATGCATCTGGACGCTGACGAGGCGGAACCCGGTGCGCCTGCAAAGAAAGATGAGCAATCATGACCAACACTCAGGATGTCAATCAAACGCCCGCGCCATCTGCGTCTCTGTCGCTGCTGGTTCGCCGCCTTGTCAACGGGGATGCGGATCGGGTGTTCAATGCCTGGACACGAGCCGACCAGATTATGAAATGGTGGGGCCCGGCCCATGTCACCTGTCCCCAATGCGATGTTGATCTGCGGGTAGGTGGGCGCTACCGGATTGCCAATCTGCTGCCGGATGGATCTATCATCTGGATCATTGGACAGTTTCTGCGGGTCGAGCAGCCAAATCTTCTGGAGTATTCCTGGCAATCAGGGTCTGATCCGGAATTTGACCCGGAGGCGGCTCAGCGGGTGATAGTCCGGTTTCTCGCCAAGGGGCTCAAGACTGAAATTGTTGTGGAACACAAACACATTCCTGACGAACAGAGCCGTACCAACCATAATTTCGGTTGGCTTGGCTGCCTGGATGGCCTGGAGTCATTCATGGATGGTAAAGAGCCTGCGTAAGGCCATAAAAAAACCGCTGCTCCTGTAAAGGAGCAGCGGTTCAATATCATCAGATGTGGTTCCGAAGAACCACAGACTGATTAAGCAGCTTCGATGGTGCTGACAGCAGTTTTGCCGTTGCGCGCATCAATGTCTGTGTCGAAACGTACTTTCTGGCCTTCTGCGAGGCCGGCCATGCCGGAACGCTCAACAGCGGTGATGTGTACGAATACGTCTTTGGAACCATCTTCTGGCTCGATGAAGCCGAAGCCTTTTTGGTCGTTGAAGAATTTTACGGTGCCGGTAATCATAGTTATGTCCTTTACACTAACGTTAGCACGTGGGGTCTGGCTCAAATTTTTGAGGCCCGTCGCCCGGTTTGTCGAATTTGAAGAAAGTCTGAAACGTGCGCTTCCGTAAGTGTCGGAGCGTTTAACCCAGTAGATCGGCAAATATCGATGGGGGGGATTTAGGGGGCAATTGTGGAAATTGCAAGGCAAAATCGCAAAAGATGAGGATTCGTTTTTGTCTGGTTTACAATGTCTTAACCACGGTTCATTGGTCAAAACCCGATTAACATGCGGCCAAATCGGGCATCATGAAGGTGCCCGTTTGGTCTTAAATAATCAGATTTCTGGATATGTTTATCCACAAATTTGCAATGCCTGAACCATGCGCTTTCTGATAGGGTCCGCCAAAACAGGAGGAACGAATTATGTTGCGCTGGGGAATTTTATCAACGGCAAAAATCGGTCGAGAACAGCTGATTCCAGCCATTCTGAACGCTGATAATGGAATTATCACTGCAATTGCGAGTCGCGATGAAGGTCGTGCCAAAGCTGTGGCCACGCGTTTTGCAATTCCAAATTCTTTCGGCAGTTACGAGGCGATGCTTGAAAGTGACCTTGTTGATGCGGTTTATATTCCTCTGCCGACTTCGCAACATGTCGAGTGGGCCATCAAAGCGGCCAATGCGGGCAAACACGTGCTGTGTGAAAAACCCATTTCTTTGCACGCAGATCAGATTGACGACATCATAAAAGCGCGGGATGCGAACAATGTTTTGGTGTCGGAAGCCTTTATGGTGACCTACCATCCGCAGTGGCACAAGGTCCGTTCGCTGATTGCAGAAGGGGCCATTGGCACGTTGCGCCACGTCCAGGCGGCGTTCACCTATTACAATATGGATGCGGACAATATGCGCAATATTGCGTCTCTTGGTGGCGGTGCATTACCCGATATCGGTGTCTATCCAACCGTGGGAACCCGGTTTGCAACAGGTGCAGAGCCAGTGCGTGTCTCGGCAAAGGTGGAGCGTGATCCAACCTTTGGCACAGATATTTTCACATCGTGCCGAGCCGATTTCGGCAGCTTCGAAATGACCATGTATGTCTCGACCCAAATGGCGTTGCGTCAGGAAATCTCTTTCCATGGTGACAAGGGCTGGGTGGAAGTCTCTGCGCCTTTCAATGCAGGCCTCTACGACGCTGACTATGTAACCTGGAACAATGCCGATCATTCCGAGCAGCGCAAATACAGCTTCCCCGGGGTGAACCAGTATCAGATGCAGGTGGAAGCCTTTGCTCGCGCCGTCGCAAGTGATGATTTGAAGGGCGAAGAAGAAATTTTCTCGCTGGAAAGCTCAAAGAACAATCAAAAACTGATTGATGCCATTTTCCGCGCTGGCGAAAGTGGCAATTGGGAAGATGTCTGAGCTCTGTTGTTCTGTTGCGTGGCTTTTCAACCTGCCTATAGTTCCTGAGTGAGCGGACTGGTCGCCAGTTTAGGGCTGTTTTTCAGTGCTTTTGTGGCGGCCACCATCATTCCGGCCCAGTCTGAAAGTGTGCTGACCGCTCTGATCCTGCTGGATCAGGTGCCCGTTGCCGTGCTGGTAGTGGTTGCGAGCATTGGAAATATCGGCGGGTCCATTGTCAATTGGGCCCTTGGACGGGCCGTTGAACGCTACCGGGACCGGCGCTGGTTTCCAGTAAAGCCTGCCATGCTGGCGCGCGCCACCGGATGGTATCATCGCTACGGAAAATGGTCGCTTCTGCTCAGTTGGGTGCCCATTATCGGGGACCCGCTGACGGTGGTTGCCGGCGTGTTGCGTGAAAAATCCTGGCGCTTTTTATTGCTGGTCAGCATTGCCAAGACCGGGCGCTATGTGTTTCTGGCCTATGTGGTGGTGAAGTGGGCAGAGGCTTAAACGAGTTGGGACTAAAACGAATTGGGGCTTAAGCGAGCTGTCTTCCAATCAACCCGGTCAGCCTATCGGACTTCAATATGGATGTGATCATCATGCCGGGCCGCTCGGCACCCTTGAAACCGGATGTTTTCGCTTTCCACATCAAGCATTTTCTCCAGATGCGGCTCCAGAAGTATTTTTGATACGCCTTTTTCTTCACCGGTCAATGACAGCCACAGCAGAGCTTCAGATGTCCGCTGCCTGTCCAGTTCAAGAGGTCGCAGGAAGCGGCTGAACCAGTTCATGTCCCAACGCAGCGTCAGCCAGTCGTCATGATTGGCGCATGGCATGGTGCTTTGGCTTATGGGCTCTTCAAAAGCCCAATAGCCGATTGGTGATCTGGTTTGACCGGGCACATAAACCGCTTTTTCATTCACATAGTAATAGGCAAGATCCAGTTTCCGGCCGTCATGGTGCGACAAATGCGGCAACAGCGGAAAACCATCCAAAAACGGAAAGCCGGCATCCAGTATGACAGTGACCGTGCCAGGAAACACATCATTCATGTATTCGGACAATTGGAAAACAACATCTTCCAATTCGGATGTCACATAGTGTCGATTTAGCAGGCAATATAATGGTGACTGCATGGAAACCATATCATCAGAGTGACTGGTACAGGGAAGGGGAACCCGTCCGAAATGTGGAGCGGCAATTGCAGAAACCGTATGCAAGCCCCCATACACGAGTAGAAAAGCCACTGTTGTGATTATGTGATGTAGCGGTGCGTTTTTCCAAAGCCGACGCCCAAGCAAAAGTGCCAGAATGTAAGCCAGGCCGCCAATTTGAGTGAGGAGGGTAAGCGCAACAAATAGTATTGTCTGAGCGGTAATTCTTATCATCATCACGGTCTGAAAAATTGGTCGACATATTCAACAAATTTTGCGCGTCAAAAGCTGAAACAGCAAGTGTTGTTTCAATTCTGCGTTGTGTTTCGCTCAATTGAGTTTTGATCCCAACGCCAATCTCGGTTTCAAATTGTCACGAATGTATCGTAATGAACTTCTATCAATTGATATGTGAATGGGCCTATGGGATGTTTTTTACCGCCGGGCACGTAACGCCGTCGATGACGCTGACGATGGGTCGGCAGCAGCAGTAAAGCACCAGATCATGGCCGCAGAAATTGTCATTTCAGACCAGGAGCGTGCTGCGCCGCCTTCTTTTAACGCCGCATTCTTTGTTTTCCTGAAAATCGGTGTCCTGTCCTTTGGCGGGCCTGCTGCACAGATCGCTTTGATGCACCGCTTTCTGGTTGATGAGCAACGCTGGCTGACAGAGAAACAGTTTCTCAATGCTTTGAGCTTTTGCATGTTGCTGCCCGGACCAGAGGCAATGCAATTGGCGACCTATGCGGGTTGGCGGTTGCATGGGTTGAAAGGCGGGTTGATGGGGGGGCTGCTGTTTGTGCTCCCGGGCGCTCTTGTTGTTTTTGCCCTTGCGGCGCTTTACGCCCATCTGGGAAACGTACCTTTGGTCAGCAGTCTGTTTCTGGGCATCAAAGCCGCTGTGCTGATCATTGTGGTGGAGGCGCTGCTGAAAGTGTCGAAGCGTGCGCTCAAAGGGCGGGCGCATTGGATGATCGCCGGCGTGTCCTTTGTCGGTATTTTCTTTTTGGCACTGCCATTTCCGCTGATTGTGTTTCTTGCCGGGCTGTTCGGGTTTTTGAGCACTTCCGCGGGCGACGGAGTAGAGGGTGTCAGCGTCGGGGTGCCCTGGCAAAAGACGGTTTTGCAGGTCGCTGTCTGGCTGGCCATCTGGTGGGTGCCCGTGTTTGCCGTTGGTGCGTTTTCCGGCGCGCCGATCCTGACCGAAATCGGCGCCTTCTTTTCAAAACTGGCAGTCGTGACTTTTGGCGGTGCTTATGCCGTTCTGGCCTATATGGGGCAGGATGTTGTCAGCCAATATGGCTGGCTGACAACGGGTGAAATGATGGATGGGCTGGGTCTTGCGGAAACCACGCCCGGTCCGCTGATATTGGTCACTGAGTTTGTCGGCTTTCTTGCGGCATTTCGCGAGGGTGGCTTCTGGTTGGGAACTGCCGGAGCAATTGTTACCCTGTGGGTGACTTTTGTACCCTGTTTCCTGTGGATTTTCGTGGGTGCGCCTTATCTGGACTGGATTTCTGATCAGCCACGGTTGAGTGGCGCACTTTCCGCCATTACAGCGGCGGTGGTTGGCGTGATCCTCAATCTGTCAATCTGGTTTGGTCTGCATGTGCTGTTTCAGACCGTGACCGCGCAATCCTATGGGCCACTGAAAATCTGGCAGCCTGACTTCGGATCATTGGACTGGCGCGTTGTGGTGCTGACAGTTCTTTGTGGTGTTCTGCTGTTACGGTTGCACTGGAATGTTGTATGGGTCTTGTTCAGTGCGGCCTTCAGCGGCTGGGTATTGGCCACTGTATTCTGACCGGTACGGGTCGCAATAGTGATGCAGTTGCGCTATATCTTCGCCGTAATTCAGGCTCTTATTCGATGCTTTCACAAGGAATTTTATGGCCAGAGATGGATTTCCCGCGCCCTATTGGCAGGATATGCCCACTACTGATTTTGACCCGGCAGTGACGGGTGACTGGATTGCGGTACTGCCGGTGGCTGCAATAGAGCAGCACGGGCCGCATCTGCCAGTTGCAACGGACACTTCTATTGGCAAGGGTATGGTGGAGGCGACAATTGCACGTCTGCCTGAAAGCCTGCCGGCCACGTTTTTGCCGATGCAGCAAATTGGTAAATCCAATGAGCACATTTCATCGCCCGGTACGCTGACCCATTCCTGGGAAACGGTTATCCGAAGCTGGATTGAACTGGGTGAAAGCGTGCATCGGGCAGGTATCCGCAAAATGGTGCTGATCAACTCACACGGCGGCAATGTTCCGATCATCGACATTGTGGCGCGTGAGCTGCGGGTGCGGTTTGATATGTTGTGCGTGGCCACCGGCTGGATGCGCTTTGGCTTGCCGGAAGGCAGCTATGATCCACAAGAACGGATTTACGGCATTCACGGCTGTGATGTGGAAACATCCATCATGCTGCATTTGAGGCCGGAGCTTGTTCGGATGGACAAGGCAGAGGATTTCAGGTCAACGCAATTGGACTATCTGAAGGAATTCAAGCATTTGCGCGCCCACGGGCCCGCACAGTTTGGCTGGAAAGCACAGGATCTCAATGTTGCCGGAACTGTCGGCAATGCTGCTTCTGCCACAGCCCAAAAGGGCCGCGCCATTGTGGACTATCAAGCCGAAAGATTTGTTGAATTGCTGGATGATGTAAACCGCTTCGACCCCAACCGTTTGTGGAGCGCACCATGAGGGCGCTGTTTGCCGTCCTGTTCACCGCGATCTGTTGTTTTGCCAGTGCGGCTTCGGCTCAGTCACTGGGGGCTTATAAGGACAAGCTGTTTTCCTACCCCAAAATTCTGGAAAAAAATCAGGACGGGTCTTTTCTGCGTCTTGATTACCGGGTTGAGCGGGATATTGATGAGCGCGATAAGATCCGTGGTGCCAAGGTTCAGGGGTTTTACGTTTCCAGACGCGGACGCAAGGGCCAGCAGGATTTGTCACTTAATCTGGGCGGGGGTCGCATAGACTATGCGCGAACCGGGCAGGTGCGGGGCGCGCAATGGATCATGGTCTATCTTCATGGCCGTGGCGGAGACCGCAGTCAGGGTATCAGCGATTATAATTTCGGTGGAAATTTCAACCGGCTGAAAAATCTCGCTGTGCGCAATAAAGGGCTCTATCTGGTGCCCAGCATCAACGATTTTGGCGTGAAGGGTGCGCGTGATGTGGCTGCACTGATCGGTCATTATGCAGCGCAGGCGCCGGGCGCTAAAATCGTTTTGGCCTGCGGGTCCATGGGCGGGCAGATTTGCTGGCAATATCTCAAAGGTCAGGTCGCTGTGCCGGCTTTGTCCGGAGCGTTGATGCTGGCGACTCATGCCGACAATCAATTTCTGGCCAGTCCTCATTTGTCAGCCAATGGCAGACCCTTGCCGATTGTGTTCGGGCACGGCACGTTGGACGGCGCTTTTTCCTGGAAAAAAACCAAGGCGTTGTTTGACAGCATTCAGGTGGCAAGGGCGGGCTATCCCGTGCGCATGCGGCTGTTCAATACGGGCAAACATGGCACGCCGATCCGTATGATTGACTGGCGTCAGGAATTGAACTGGATTTTTGCGAACGGTTAGGCCGTAGCCCCTGCATTCACTGCACTACTTCAAATTTGACACATAGTGAAAATTGTCCGTCAGGCAGTAATAAACCCGCCATTCCACGGGACGGCCGGACAGGGCGAAAGCAATTCTGTCAATGCGTAGCAAGGGCGTGCCAGTGGCGCAGCCAAGGCGTTTTGCATAGGCCTCTTCGGCGGCCACCGCTTTCAGCTTTTCTTCAGCCCGCACGATAGATTGTCCGAATTTCTGATCGAACAGGGCATAAACATTGTTTGGCAGAGGTTTGATCTCATCAAGGCCGTCAAACAAAAGTTTTGGTAATACGATCTTTTCTGCAATCAGTGGGGCGTCCTGCAAGGACCGGTTTCGTTCCAGTCGCCAGACCTGATCATTGGCGGCCAGATCAAGAGCTGCGCGTTCGCGGTGGGTTGCCGAGCCGCTGTCCAGGCTGAGCAATTGGCTTTGTGGGAAGTGCTTATCGTCTTTCTTGCCTTCATCCGGTGACAGCATGAAATATTGAAACAGGGCGCGTTCCTGTGTGTGCTCTGCCACAAAGGTGCCGCGCCCCTGACGACGCACAACAATGTTTTCGTTGGTCAGTTCGTCCAATGCCTTGCGCACGGTGCCCTGGCTGACGCCCAATTCGACCGCCAATTGCTGCTCGCTTGGTAGCGCATCTCCCGGCATCCAGAGCTTGTTGATAAGCCGCTCGAGCAATTGATGCTTAACCTGTGCATAAAGGGGACGGAAGCCGAGCGACTTTGCGTTTTGCTCAATTGTCTGTCGGCTGGTTTCTACTTTACTCATCGATATCCTGCGGGCCATATTCGAAATACGCAAATAAGGTTACCACCCACCGTTGACAGTGTCATCTGTCTTATGTCTTATATAAGACTTGCTCGCGCTGATAATTATCGCGCGGAAATTCTAACAGTCTAATCAGAGGGCGTTGGGCTTCCAGCGCAGTTATTATGAGCATTCCGCATCTGCTGGTGCATGACAAAGAAGACAATGTTGGCGTGGTGGTCGTTGAAGGACTAACCGCTGGAACCGACATGCTGTGTGTGGTGACTGAAGACAATTCGTCTTTCAATCTTGCCGCCAAAGCGGATGTTCCCATTGGTCACAAAGTTGCACTGACTGATCTGAGCGCCGGTGATACGGCGATCAAATATGGCCAGGATATTGGCAAGATGGTTGGCAGCGCTGAAAAGGGCGGCCATGTGCATACCCAAAATCTCAAAACAAAGCGCTGGTAGGAGAAAGCCATGAACACGGAAACATTTTTCGGCTATCGCCGCGAAAACGGACGCGTCGGCGTTCGTAACCACGTAGCAATTCTGCCGGTTGACGATATTTCGAACGCAGCCGTTGAGGCTGTTGCCAACAACATCAAAGGCACGCTTGCGCTGCCGCATGCCTATGGTCGGCTGCAGTTTGGTGAAGATCTTGATCTGCATTTCCGCACCATAATCGGAACGGGTGCCAACCCCAATGTTGCAGCTGTTATCGTAATTGGTATCGAGCCCAGCTGGACACAGAAAATTGCTGATGGAATTGCCGAAACCGGCAAACCGGTTGCAGCGTTTTCAATTGAGCAGAATGGTGATCTGAAAACCATCATGGATGCGTCCCGCAAAGCGAAGGAATTCGTTCACTGGGCGTCTGAAAAGCAACGCGAAGAATGCGACATCTCCGAATTGTGGATCTCCACCAAATGCGGTGAGTCCGATACCACAACCGGTCTTGGGTCCTGCCCGACAGTTGGCAACATGTATGATAAATTGCTGCCTAAAGGCATCTATGGCGTGTTTGGCGAAACCTCTGAAATCACCGGTGCGGAACATCTTTGCAAAGCCCGCGCGATCGATGATGACGTTGCCGAGCGCTGGTATGCGATGTGGAAAGCCTATCAGGATGATGTGATTTTTGCGCATCAGACAGATGATCTGTCCGACAGCCAGCCGACCAAAGGTAATATTTTGGGTGGTCTCACGACAATCGAGGAAAAAGCCCTCGGCAATCTTGAGAAGATCGGTCGGACGTCGAAATACATCGATATTCTGGAACCTGCGGAAGCTCCGAAAAAAGGCAACGGCCTTTATTTCATGGACAGTTCCTCAGCTGCTGCTGAATGTATCACGCTGATGGCTGCAGGCGGTTATGTCATCCACACCTTCCCAACAGGGCAGGGCAATGTGGTGGGCAATCCGATTGTTCCGGTTGTCAAGATTACGGCCAATCCTCGGACTGTACGGACCATGTCCGAGCATGTGGATGTTGATGTAAGCGGTATTCTGCGTCGGGAAATGACGATTGATCAGGCGGGCGACTCTCTCATCGAGATGATTGCACGCACAGCCAATGGTCGCTTCACAGCGGCGGAAGCATTGGGTCATCGTGAATTCGTCATGACCAAATTGTACCGCAGCGCCTGATTGGGAGACTGCTTATGGCTGACATAGTTGTCAGCGAATTTATGGACGAGGCCGCCCTTGAGGCGGCCCGTTCCTTGTATGATGTCCTGTATGAGCCTGGCCTTGTCGATGACATGGATACTCTGCTGGCCGAAGTGGCCAATGCAAAGGCTCTGATCGTGCGCAACCGGACGCAGGTCCGGGGCGCATTGCTGGAAGCTGCCACAAATCTGAAAGTCGTTGGACGGCTTGGCGTAGGGCTGGACAATATCGACATGGAAGCCTGTGCCGCCAAAGGCATTGCAGTCCATCCGGCATCCGGTGCCAATGATTTGTCCGTTGCCGAATATGTCATCACCAACGCACTGGTTTTGCTCCGTGGCGCCTATTTGTCCACGGCCGACGTTGCTGCCGGCGCGTGGCCACGCGGTCGCTTGATGGGGCGGGAAATCAGCGGAAAAATTCTTGGCCTGGTGGGCTATGGTGCAATTGCGCGGGAAACTGCACAACGCGCCACAGCGCTCGGCATGAGCATCATCGGGTTTGACCCGTTTTTGCAGCAGGGCGATCCTCAGTGGGGCGACACGGAAAAAGTATCTCTGGAAGAGCTTCTTTCACGCGCTGATGTTGTCAGCCTGCATGTGCCGTTAACGGACGACACCAAAAACCTGATAAATGAATCTGCGCTGAAATCCATGAAGCCTGACGCAATCCTCATCAACGCTGCGCGTGGCGGTGTTGTGGATGAAGCGGCGCTTGCTGCCGCGTTGCGGCAAGGCCATCTTGGTGGTGCTGCACTGGATGTGTTTGAAACCGAACCGGTTTCAGCGCAGGCTGGTTCCAAATTTGCCGATATTCCAAATCTCATTCTCACACCACATATTGCCGGCGTTACTGACGAGAGCAATATTCGGGTTTCAGAAGTCACCGTTGCCAATGTGCTATCGGTGCTCAAGTCATAAGGCAGAATATTATGGAAGACCGTCAGGTCAGTCTTGCGGAAGCGCGTGACTTTGCGCGCGAAACGCTTGTTGGATTCAATACATCACAAGACAATGCAAGAATGGTGGCTGATGCCGTTGTTGCTGCCGAAGCTGACGGATTGAAGGGGCACGGCCTTTCTCGACTGCAGGGTTATAGCGCCCAGGCGAAAACCGGTAAGGCGGATGGTCATGCGGTGCCGGTTCTCTCGCGTCCGGCACCCGGTGCGGTGGCTGTCGATGGCAAGGGTGGCTTTGCCTATCCGGCGCTCAAAATCGGGCTGGAAGCGCTTGTTGATGTGACGAAAAGCCAGGGCATTGCCATGTTGGGCATACATCATTCCAACCATTGCGGCGTTGCCGGACACCATGTGGAAATTCTGGCGGAACAGGGTCTGGTGGCGTTGATGTTCGCCAATGCGCCCGCTTCCATTGCGCCCTGGGGCGGAAACCGCGCCATTTACGGCACCAATCCTATTGCATTTGCCAGCCCGCAGAGGGACCGTGTTCCGCTTGTGGTGGATCTGTCGGTCTCAAAAGTGGCACGTGGTAACATCATGGCTGCGGCTCAGAGGGGCGAAGACATACCTGAAGGCTGGGCATTGGACCCCGAGGGCAACCCAACAACTGATGCCAAGGCTGGTCTTGCCGGTACCATGCTGCCAATGGGCGATGCCAAAGGCACCGCATTGGCGCTGATGGTGGAAATTTTGTGTGCGACGCTTGTCGGTGCCAATCATTCCTATGAAGCCACCAGCTTTTTTGACGGTGAGGGTGCCCGTCCCGGCACCGGTCAGTTGATTCTGGCAATTAACCCGGCTGCGTTTGGCACCAACTATCTGGATCGCCTGACCGAGCTGGTGCTGTCGATAGAAGAACAGGATGGAACCCGGCTTCCCGGTGACCGCCGACTGGCCAACCGCAAGAAGGCGGAGCTTGAGGGCGTGACAATAACCGCCGCGTTGACCAAAGCTCTGGCTGCGATCTAGAATTTGAGCTCAATTGGCCTTTCTATACAAGGCCAGTTGAACCACCCTATAATTTCTGGCTGCTTAATCAGTTTTCCAAGCCATCCGTCAGGCTTATGTCGGCAGTTCTCAGGCGGGCTGACGCAATTCCGCGTGCCGGGATGATGACCGATCCATTTTCCGTGCAAAGCTGGTCCTGTTCGCCGTCGAGCTCGACAATGCGCAAAATCGCGCCGTCCAAATCTTCAGCCATTTTGAGTGTCCCAATTGCGCTGGTTGAAACTTTTGTTTTCAACCATTGGCCACGATGAGGTTGATCGCCGTTGCGACTGACATGCGGCGTTACCACAACGGGTTTATTGGTCGCCTCTGCAAGCGCTGAAGCTTGTGTTCGGGTAATAGTTGGCGCGGCATACACTTCGATTGTAAAGGATTGCTCACCTTGATCCATAAACCGGTAACTGCCGCCATCACCCACTTCAATCGGGTCATGATGCGCGTAGACGGGCGAGCGCACCGCAGTGATGTGATACGTGCCGTCCAGCGCTGCGAAAGAGTATTTTGCGTCATTGGTGATCACAACAGTTTTGTCACGGCCAACGGCACGCATCCAGCGTTGTCCAGGCACCTCTACGCCGTTATCCGGGCGTTTTTCCCAGCCACCTGGAACTTCATATTCGAAATGGTCAACACCAAGGGGGTATGCGATCCGCAGCAAATGGTGATGTTCGTGCCAATCGAGTTTCACCCGTAATTGTACAGGGACCTCGGGGTCTGCGGGTAAAGCAATCGATGTGCGAAAAACAGAAGCCCGGCATCTGGTTGTGACTTCGACAATTGTTCTGATTGGGCCCGCATCCAGTAATTTGATTTCAACCAGTTCGGTGGTTTCGCCATCGAAATCAAACTGCTTGGTACCGTGCCCCCATGTGTCGGTTTCGTCCTTTACAATTGTTCCCAGATGCGCCGGGCCATCGAATATTTCCAAGTTCGTTTTTTTGTTTTTCAGTGACTGTATTGCGCCCGTTTTTGAATCGATGGTCAAGGCATAGCCGTCAGATTCAAATTCAAGATTATCAATCGACAAGGGGACGCCAATGTTCTGGCCGGGACAGGGGATGCCATGTTCAGAATCGACGACAAAACGCAAGGTCCGATACCCGTAAGCCGGTATGTCGAGACGAAAAACAATGCGCTGAAGGCCCTTGGTTTTACCCAATGCATCAATGTACTGAAACGGAATTTTCTGACCCGTTTCGTCAAGCAGGCAGCGCGGCGAAATGATGTCTTTGTCCACCCAGGGTTCTGCCTCCACCATCCCGGTATTGTCAGAACCGTTGAAGTTCATCACAAAAAAGGTGGCATCAGTCGGGTCAACCGGTTTGGTAATTGTTCGGCCTAGTTGGCGCGCCGATGCGTTCAAAATGAGTTCTGCGTCCGCAATGACACCCCTTAATTCGCTTTCGGAATCATCGCATGCGACTTCGATGCTGGACCCGCCCAAAGTATCGTGAAACTGATTGAAAAGCAGTGTTTTCCAAAGCTTTTCGAAATGGTCTTTGGGATAGTCTATGTGCGCATTCAATGTGGCCAGAGTCGCAGCGGCTTCGGCCATTTCAAGCAGGGATTCAGCTTTCCGATTGAATGTTTTGAGATTTGAGGCAACCGAATAACATCCAATGGCATGGTATTGCAGATTGCCCTTATAACGTGGCAGGTCCGATGAACTGACTTCGTCGAAGAAAATGTCGGGGCTTGAATATCTGAGATTTTCGCTGTTGCCGATACGCTTTTCGATTTCGGTAAGGTTGGCAATAGTTGGTGCACCGCCATGATTGCCCACGCCATAAAAGCACATAATTGGATGACCGAAATCGCCAGAGTTTCTATAGTTGAGGTCTATCTTTTCCGGCAGCGGCATTTCGCGCTTGGACGTACTGTAGGCACCCTGAATACGGTAAGCGGTCACTTCTGATCCGTCGTCACCAACCCAGTTAAACAGTTCTGCTGGTAAATCGAGTTCGGTCGCGTTGGGGCGCATAAAGGTGTAATAACTGGATCCGGTGTGACGCAGTAATTTTGGGAAAGTGGAAGGGTGCCCAAAGCTGTCAACATTTAACCCAACGGGAACATCGACACCGAATTTCGACTGGAAATATTTTTTTCCATAGAGCGCCTGCCGGATGACCGATTCCCCCGACGGGATGTTGCAGTCCGGTTGAATCCACCAGCCATTTACAATGGTCCAGCGACCCTCAGCAACGTAACGCTGGATTTCGGCAAATAAATCCGGCTCCAGTTTTTCTATCCACTCGTAAATATGGGCCTCACCCTTTGAGAAAATGAAAGCATCGTTTTCTCGCAACCTGTCGATGGCAGCCCAGCAGGTGCCTATTGCTTCGGCGCATCCCTCTTGCCAGCGCCACAACCAAACCGGGTCAATATGCGCATTGCCAATCATGTGGAGGGTCGGGTGCGTGAAAGCGGTGTCTGACATGGTTCAAGATCCTTTGACTGATAGTATCTGTGTCAGTTGGGCAAGGGCGTTTAGTGCGAGATGGCCCACGATTTTTACGATCGCCTAGAGCGTTGTCGCGCGCGTCCGTGCATTTCGAATGTGATTTTCCATTTGCTCAACAGCGGCTGTCTGATCGCGTTTGTTGATGGCGTTCAAAATCGCCAGATGCTCCCTGAAAGCATCGGGCAATACCGCGTCAGAAAGCCGGATTCGTTCAAGTTTTATCAACCGTATCCGGATTGAAACAATGTCATATGCCTGTATCAACAATTTGTTTTTTGTAAATTCAATCAGACGCTTATGGAAATTCGTGTCAACTTCCTGCCCTTCATCAAGCAATGTTTGGGAGGGGCTTTCTGCCTGCCGTTCCACAATGTCTTGATGGATGGATATCTGTTGGTCGATCACTTCTTGTGGCCAGGAATTTGTCGCAACGATCACGGCTTCTCGTTCCATCGCCATGCGCATTTGAAATGCGTCACGGATCATCGGCAAATCGATGACGGTTATCTGAATGCCACGTTGCGGCAAAACCGTGAGCAAACCTTCCGCCTGAAGCCGTGGCAATAATTCACGCAGTGCGCCCGTGGACAGATCAAGGAGAGAAACCAGCAGGCGTTGCGTGACGACCTGGCCCGGCTTCAGTCGTTCTTGAAGCAGTGCCTCCTGGAACCGGTCATAGGCGGTTCGCTGAACCGAGTTTGATGCTCTGGCTGCGGTTGTTTTTTTCAATGGTCAGGCCTTCAATCAGGTTGTGACTTTTGTTGACGCATTGAAATGGCTCGGATCCAAATGTTGTGCAAGCGTTGGCACCTCAAGAAGCGGCAGGAGCATATCGAAAGCAGATTTCGATATTTGCTCCAAAGGAGGGGCCACCTGACACCAGGAATTGTCCCTGTATCTATGCGCAACTGCTGCCTTCAGAACATTGAGCCCGCCATTGGAATCAACAATCTCGATGCGTTTCGCGGCCTTTTCCAATAGGTCGGTCGTTGAACTATCCCCTATCGAAGAAAACAGTTTAACCAGATCACTTGCAAAAAGATTGGGCATTCCACCAATCATTCCAGCACCACCAGCCGCCACCAGAGGCGGCATCACGCGATCATTGCCAGTAAATATCGACAGGTTGGGAAAGCATTTAACCAGCGTAAGACCGTTTTCCAAATTTCCGGTCGAATCTTTTATGCCTACAATTTGGGGCCCAAAACGTATGACCAGTTTTTCCACTAATTTGGGCGTAAAATGCGTGCCGCTGTAACGTGGAATATTATAAAGCAACAAAGGTATTTCGGGATTTTCAGCAACATCCAACATTGCTTCAAAATAGTCGATGACCCCTTCGTCAGAAATATCGGTGTAAAAAAACGGTGGCAAAACAAGTGCAGCCGCGCAGCCTAAGGCATGATAGGCGGCAAGCATTTTCCCTGCGTCTGCAAAGCTGGAGGTCATTATCGCAGGAATGAAGCGGGACATTTCAAGTCCGTGCTCTTTCAGTTTTTTCAACGTATCGATTTTTTGATCTGCCGAAAACGATGCGCCTTCGCCCGTCGTGCCAAACGTTGAAACAAAGCTACATCCTTCCGCGAAAAGGACGTTGCAATGGTGTGCGAGCCGGTCAGCGTCAATTTGCCGTGGGCTTGAGAGTGGTGTTATCGTTGCCGTTACTATGCCACCAAATTTCAATTGTCCGCTCCTCGCGATACGGTTGACGATGGTATAACTGATACAATGAGTTATACGATTTGTCGTACAAGCAGTATTTACATATGAAATAATATGTAGCAAGGTCATGAACGCAAATATCGCAAATCTAAAAGTACGATTGATGATGTACTGGAGGATATTGCACCCTGATCAGGGTGCGCTCAGTTGTCGATCAATTGGAGAGGGAATTATGAAAAACTTAATGCGAACTGCGGCCGTGATGCTTTCTGCCGCTGCTTTTACTGTATCCGGAATTCACGCTGCACTGGCAGCAGATCCGATTGAAGTGAAGTTCACAACAGTATCTGTCCCAACCGACCTGCATACCAAAGCAATGAAAGTGTTTGCAGACAGCTTGAATGAACTTGAGCCGGGTGTTTTCGATATTCAGCTTTACGACTCCGGCTCTCTGTTCGGTCAAAACGGGGATCTGGATGCGCTGCAACGTGGCAACGCCGAGATGGCGTATGTATCGTTTCAGTCAATTGCGGATGCCATTCCTGCATTTGGCTTGTTCACGTCCGGCTATCTTTTCCAGAATGCCCAGCATTACCGCAACCTTATGCAAAGCGATCTTGGGGCCGAGGTGAAGCAGCGTGTCTCAGACGAAATGGGCATCCAATTGCTGGATGTATGCTACCTTGGAACGCGTCAGATAAATTTGCGTGAAGCGCGCGATGTTAAGGTTCCAGCCGATCTGGCAGGTGTCAAATTGCGGATGCCGGGTTCAGATGCCTGGTTGTTCCTTGGCAAAGCTCTTGGTGCCAACCCAACACCTTTGCCATTTTCTGAAGTTTATCTTGGTTTGCAAACCGGTACAGTTGATGGGCAGGATAATCCGCTTCCAACAGTTGATGCCGCCAAATTCTATGAAGTTACCGAACAGATTGTTTTGACGAACCATTTGGTCGACGGCTTGCCGATTGCGGTGAACAACCAGACCTGGGATCAGATGAGTGATGGAGCCAAGGCATCCATGGAATCTGCTGCGCAAGCAGCTTGTGACTGGAACAATGAAAACCGTATCGCAGAAGAAGACCGGTTGGTTGCGTTTTTTGAATCCAAGGGTCTGGCGGTGACAACCCCTGATCTTGATGCTTTCCGCGATCATGTTCAGGGATTCTACCTGAATTCAGACCGCGCAGCACTATGGCCTGAAGGTTGGTTGGAGCGTGTAAACGCACTTGCAGACTAAGTGACGACAAAAGTGCCCAACTCATACTCAAAAAAGTCACACGACTGGGCACGCTTACTCAAACAGAGCGCCGATTGCATCGGCGCTCTGTTGTTTATTCTGACATTTTCGGGATTTATCGTTCAGGTCTTTTTTCGCTATCTTCTCAATGACCCACTTGCCTGGTCACAGGAAGCAACGATGATCTCATTCATATGGGCGGTGTTCTGGGCAGCCGCTTTCATGGTTCCACAGCGGGAGCATGTGACGTTCGACGTGGTGTATGACATCGTTCCGGACCACGTTAAGCGCTGGTTCGCAATATTCTCCATGATTGTTTTGGCTATCGCATTCCTATTGGTGATACCGCGTACGGTTGATTATCTGGATTTTCTTTTGCGCAAACGCTCACCGGTTCTGCGTATTCAGATGACGTGGATATATGGCTGTTACCTGTTTTTTATCATCGGGTTCACCTTGCAAGCTGTGTGGCGGCTTTTTCATCTTTTCAGCGCCAAGTGGCGCGATCATATTTAGCCGAGGACACGAGCTATGTTGGCCTCAGTTGCCCTTCCAATCATGATCATTTTGCTGATCGTTACGACTGTTGCGGGTATGCCCATGGGCATAGCGATGATTGTCTCCAGCATTTTCTATCTGTTGATGGCCGGACGCGATATGGGGCTTGCATCGGAACAGGTTTTGAACGGCTTGTTTGGAAACTTTGTTGCCCTCGCAGTTCCGTTGTTCATATTCGCCGCCAACATCATGAACGCCGGCAAAATTTCAGACCGGCTTCTAAAATTTGCGCTGGCGGTTGTCGGGCGGATGCCCGGTGGTCTGGCCCAGGTCAATATCCTGACCAGTCTTATTTTCTCCGGGATGAGCGGTAGTGCGGTGTCAGATGTCGCCGGGGTCGGTAAAATCCTTACAACCATGATGATTAAAGACAATCGATACCCACGTGGCTTTGCTGGCGCGATCACGGCCACATCTTCCGTTGTCGGCCCGATCTTTCCACCGTCTATCCCGATGGTTTTCTATGCCCTGATTTCGTCCACTTCGGTCGGGGTGTTGTTTTTAGGCGGCGTTATTCCAGCCCTGTTGATTGTCGTCGTGCTTTCAATCGTTGTCATGATAGCTGCAAAAGTGCGTGGTTTCCCGGTCGAAGCACCGATTGCGCTGCGGGCATTCCCGCTGATAATTTTGCGCGCTTTGCCACCATTGATGATGCCCGCGATCCTGCTTGGCGGTATATATTCCGGTGCTTTCACGCCAACCGAGGCCGCAGCAGTCTCAGCTCTTTACGCTCTGATTCTCGCTGTATTTGCCTATAGATCACTTGGCTTGAGGGAATTTTTTGATGTCGTTGTTGCAACGGTTCGCACAACGGCTGTTGTCGCCATGGTCTTGGCGGGCGCGTTTATTTTCAACTATGTGATTACTGTTGAAAATATTCCCCAGGCGGTGTTCGCGTTTTTTGACAGTTACGAAATGACGACCGTCAAATTCCTGATTATGGTAAACCTTTTGTATCTGGTACTTGGTTGTTTCCTTGATGTTTCAACCATCATGCTGGTGATCACGCCCCTGTTCATCCCCACCGCAGCTGCTCTGGGGATAGATTTGCATCATTTCGGCGTAGTTATTGTTTTCAACATGATGATTGGTCTGATTACACCGCCATATGGAATATTGCTGTTTATTATCAAGGCTCTAATCGGAATACCCTTAGGGGAGATGATACGAGAGATCTGGTTGTTTGTCGGTGTGCTTATTGTGCTCCTTGGGGTGATTACCTTTACTCCCGAACTGGTGCTATGGCTGCCAAGGGTCGCTGGACTGCTCTGATCAAAGTTTCACTTTTGGAGCGCCGGGCACGGGTAATTTCAAATTTTCTGACCATCTGGTGAATGTTAAAATTATCATCACGGGAATCGTCTCGATCTGACATTTGTAATCTGGCGATCACCAACCCTGGAGGTTTTGACCCTAGGTGGTTGGACGCTGGCTTTGTGGCAGGAACTTTTTTGAAGACTTTATGGCGATAGTCCATCAATCTTGCCGATGGCAACTATCACTGGGCGACTACCACTGGGCAACAATCGCTGGGGATCGACTTAATGCAATCGTTTGGCACGCAAAACTGGACTGCAAAAGGTGGTGCAAAATTTACCACGCAAAAGGGCCATCGCATTTGGTTGCGCGCACAGGCGGATGCCCTGTTGGAATTTTTCGAACCCAATGTCCTAAATCCGGCGGGTGGTTTCCGGATGTTGGGAAATAGTGGACAAGCTTTACCAGCGGATCCGGGCCATGCCGGTACCGAGCGGGAATTGCATGATACCACGCGAATGGTGCACTGTTTTGCTATCGCAAAACTGCTTGGCCGTCCCTCTGCCGACACCTACATCGACCAGGGAATGGACTTTATCTGGAACCACCACAGAGATCCCATCAATGGCGGCTACTATTGGGGGGTGCGTGATAACGGCCCAGCGAACCCGAACAAACTTGCATATGGCCACGCTTTTGTCTTGCTGGCGGCTTCTTCTGCCAAAGCTGTTGGCCACCGCGATGCAGATCGCCTGCTGGAAAATGCCACAGAGATTTTACACAGCCGTTTCTGGGATGCCAAAAACGGAACAACCAGCGAAGAATACACCGCAGACTGGCAAAGCATCAGTGACTACCGTGGACAAAATTCAAACATGCATCTCACCGAGGCGCTTATGGCCGCTTATGAGGTCACTTTGGATCAAACCTATTTGGACATGGCGCAGAGCATCGCCGAGTTTTTCATAAACCAGCATGCCCGCACATTGGGGTGGCGTGTTCCCGAGCATTTTGATTCAAAATGGCGCGTTGATCTCGATCATGCAGGTGATCCGGTTTTTCGCCCGAAAGGTGTCACACCTGGTCACGCACTGGAATGGAGCCGCCTGATTATTCAATTATGGAATATGAATAAGCGTCAACATGACTGGATGCCCGAAGCTGCCAAAAACCTGTTTCTCGTTGCGGTTGAGACCGGCTGGAATACGGAAATTGGTGGATTATATTACACCACCGATTGGGATAAGCGACCGGATCAGGCCGTTCGTTTGTGGTGGCCATGTGCTGAAGGCGTCGCTGCAGCAGCAGTGCTGGGAACTGTTCACTCTGATCCGGAGATTGAGGATTGGTACCGTAAAATCTGGGGTTTCATCGACACCAATTTTATCGATCATAAAGACGGTGGTTGGTTTCCGGAACTGGATGCCGAATTATCACCAACAAACACCATATTTACCGGCAAACCAGACCTGTACCACGCGCTTCAAGCATGCCTGATACCGTTGTTGCCATCAGATGGCAGTCTGATCCAGGGGCTGATCAGCGAAGCAGCGTAGGTAAAAGCGTAAACCTGACAGAGCGGATTGATCGTCTGCGGGTCAGGTATCGGCGCGCACATCCAGATCAGATAAAAGAGCTGCCACATCACAGCCCTTTTATCAGACCTGTATTCCAGATATGGTTTTGCAGTTCGCGCAATTCATGCGCTGCAGAATCGTTGTTCTGGAGAAACCCGTGTCTGAAAAACGAACCTACACCGTGTTGGAAATGCTGGAAAAGCTGGTTGCTTTCCCAAGCGTTTCACGAGACAGCAATCTGCCTGTCATAGACTTCATTGAAGAGTATCTTGGCGCTTATGGTGTGACGTCGACACGGGTCTACAATTCAGATCGCACCAAGGCCAGCCTCTATGCAACGGTCGGGCCACAGGTTCCCGGCGGCGTTGTGCTGTCCGGGCATACCGATGTGGTGCCGGTTGATGGTCAGGACTGGACGACAGATCCATTCACGGTGACGCGGAAGGGCGATCGGCTGTTTGGGCGTGGGACCTGTGACATGAAGGGGTTTCTGGCGCTGGGTCTTGCAGATTTGCCAGCGATGGTTGCTGCTGATTTGGCCCGCCCGATCCATTTCGCTTTTTCATATGATGAGGAACTGGCCTGTCTGGGTGCCTGGGATCTGGTGGCGGAAATGGCCAAACATGTGGCCATGCCGGCGGCGGTTATTGTTGGCGAGCCGACCAATATGGAAGTGGTCACCGGGCATAAGGGTTTTTTGAATTTCGAAACACGGGTACGTGGCTTTGAAGTCCATTCCAGCCTGTCGCACACCGGCGTTTCTGCGGTGATGATTGCTGCCAGGCTGGTCACATATCTGTCGGATATGAGCGAGCAGAACAGACAGGCTGCAGACCCGCTTAACCCGTTTGTGCCGAACTGGTCGACCTTGCATTGCGGTCAAATAGAGGGCGGTACAGCTCACAATATCGTGGCCAAGGATTGCTGGTTTGTGACAGATATCCGGGCCATTGCCGGTGAAACGCCGCGCCAGTATTTCGAGCGCTATGTGGATCATGTCCGCAAAGAGGTTGAACCGGCGATGCAGGCAATCCATCCCGATACGGGCATTGACATTGAAATTCTCTCGGAAGTGCCGGGGCTTGTTCCTGAAAACAATGGGGTCGCGGAGGAACTGGCCCGGTCCCTGACGGGAGACAATGGCTCTCATGTTGTGTCTTACGGCACGGAAGCGGGTCAGTTTCAGGGCGTTGGTTTTTCGGTCGTAGTCTGTGGGCCGGGCTCCATAGAGCAAGCACACCAGCCTAATGAATATGTCGAAGTTTCAGAACTTGAGAGCGGCAGCCGCTTCATTCAGGATCTCATAAAACGTCAGTCCAACTGAGGTTGGCATCGTTCAAAGGGTGTTTTTTTCTCGCTTTAAAGTTGCGCAAAGCGTATCTGTATCCTCAACTTGTTACATTTTGCGACATAACAATTGATCAATTATTCGTTTGTTCCTTGAATGAGCCGTCTAAAAACCCAATCTCCCAGTCACACGGAAAACGTAAGTCTTTCGGGGGCTGGGGTGCCTTGGGCTTCACTCACTTTCACAAAATGTGATACTTGAGCCAGCGCAAAGTGCAATTTTGCTCAGACAGATTTGCCTGACACATTGTTGAACTTTTAGTAGAGATCAGTATGGACACTTTGACGCGCATGCGAACCTTCATTGCGGTCGTGGACGAAGATGGATTTTCCGCTGCAGGACGTGCCCTTGGCCGGTCAAAGGCATTGGTGTCCAAATATGTCAGTGAGTTGGAAGACGAGTTGGGCGTGCGGCTTTTGAACCGCACCACCCGCAAATTGTCGCTCACTGAAATCGGCCATTCCTATTTTCATGAAGCACAGACCATTATTCATCAAGTGGACATGCTGCAGGAAAGCGTTCAGGACAAAAGCGGAAAGGCCAAAGGTTTGCTGCGCATTTCTGCACCGCGTTCGCTGGCAGATTCCCATCTTGTCGATACCATCATGGGCTTTGCGGAAAGCGAGCCGGATGTGGCTCTGGAGCTGGTTCTGGAAGACCGCTTTGTCGATCTCATCCAGGAAGCCTTTGATGTGGCAATCCGTATTACTGCGCTGGAAGATTCCAGTTTGATTGCGCGGCGGCTCGGCTCGTTTAGGATCGTGACCTGTGCCTCACCGGATTTTATTGATGCCAATGGTGAGGTGGATATTCCGGCAGATCTGCATGACAAGCCCTGCATCATCGACAGCAATCTGAAATCGCGCCAGAACTGGACCTTTTTTGAACGGGGCAAACGGGTGGCTGTCCCGGTGAAGGGCCGGGTTGAAACCAACTCACCACAGGCAGTCCGTCTTGGTGCGTTATCGGGTCTTGGCTACGCTCGCACATTGCACATGCTTGTTGCTGAGGATCTGAAACAGGGACGGCTTGTCCAGGTTTTGGAAGACTATGAAGCAAATGATGTGGGAATTTTTGTCGTTTATGCCAACCGCCGCCATCTTTCTTCCAAAATTCGGGCCTTTGTGGATTATATGAGCAAGAACTATCAAAAAACTGAGGATTGATTCGTTGTGACCCGTTCCGGAATGTCCAGTTTAGTGTTCAGCGCCGCTTTCCTGACGGGGCTGTCATCGATGCCAGAAGCGGACGCCCACCCCCATGTTTGGGTCGATACGCGCGCCGAAGTGGTGTTTGATGCACAGGACCGCGTATCGGCAGTTCGCCACGCCTGGACATTTGACGATGCCTTCTCCGTCTATGTCATTCAGGGCCTCGATGAAAATGAGGACGGTATCTACACACGCGAAGAATTATCATCGCTTGCGCAGGTCAACGTGGAAAGTCTCGCAGATTATGAGTTCTTCACCTTTATGGGTGTGGAAGAGGCCGAGGTGGATTTCGACGGTCCCGTCGATTACTGGCTCTATTATGATGCCGATAAAAGTCGCCTGACGCTCAATTTTACGCTGCCACTCAAGCAACCGGCTCTGGTCATCGGCGATCTCATTCTGGAAATCTACGACCCGGAAGCTTTTGTTGCGTTTTCAGTCAATGAAGAGGATTCCATCAAACTGGCCTCCGGTGCGCCGAATAATTGCAGCGTTGAAGTCAAACCTGCCGAAGAGATGGATGATGCCTTTGCAGCGGCCCTTGCCGAATTGCCGGCAGATCAGCGTCAGGTGCCGGACGAATTTTTCTCTGTGACCTCAAAACTCTCCAATTCAGCGGTTATCCGGTGTCGATAAGGCCTCTTTCTGTCGGATTGATTGTTCTGTGCCTGTATTTGTATCTGGGCACCAGCATGGCGCTTGCCCAAAGTGGACCCTTTGGTGTTGGCGCGCCCGAGGCCGCTCCCATTCCCACTGATGGCCTGTTTTCAGATTTCTTTCGCTGGGTGGCAGCGGTGCAAAGCACCTTTTACCAGCAATTGACCGGCGCCGTGCGCGACATGAAACAGAATGGCAGTGCCTTCTGGACCCTGATCAGTCTCAGCTTTTTGTATGGCGTGTTTCATGCCGCCGGCCCGGGGCATGGGAAGGTTGTCATGTCATCCTATGTGCTGGCCAACCGGGAAACCGCAAAAAGAGGTGCGGTCTTGTGTCTGCTGTCCTCCTTGTTGCAGGCCCTGGTTGCGATAGGTGTGATTTCCGTTCTGGCAATTCTGTTTAATGCCACGAGCCTTGTCATCACTGATGCAAGCCGGTTTTTGGAGGTCGGGTCCTACGTGCTGGTGACCGTGCTTGGTGCCTATCTGGTTTTCAAAGCGATACGCGGGTTTTTGAACGTACAACCAGCTTCATCCACTCACAGGCAAGGTCACGATCACCATCATAACCACAGCCATGACCACCATCATCATGATGAAAATTGCGGGTGCGGCCATGCGCATGCACCAAGCCCTGAACTTGCAGATCGGGCAAAGGGCAGTGTGAAAGCGGCTGTTGCCGCCATATTCTCTGTTGGTCTTCGGCCCTGCACCGGGGCACTGATTGTGCTTGTGTTTGCATTGGCGCAAGGACTGTTCTGGGCCGGCGTGCTGTCTGCGCTGGCGATGGGGCTTGGCACAGCCATCACGGTGACAACACTGATGTTTTTGGCCGTTGGTACGCGCAGGGCGACTTTGGTGTTTACCGGTTCAAACACCCGTGGTGCTGCGTATGTGCTGAATGGGATTCAACTCCTGGGAGCTTTAGCGGTGCTCCTGCTTGGTGGAATTTTGCTGACTGCGGCTTTGCTTTAGCGGTTGAAGTGGTGGATCCTCGGAACAAGTCCGAGGATGACGGTGGTGGATTGCAAAAGCTCACGAACACAGTTCAGCGCAAACAACCCTTTAAGCGCGCCATCCTCGGACTTGTTCCGAGGATCCACAGCAGCCTTTCATGACCGCATGATCGAGCCAAAATACTCGAAAATCTTCTTCGACACTGGATCGCTGGCCGCCCAATATTCCGGGTGCCATTGCACGCCCAGGGCAAAGGCCCTGGCACCATCTACGGAGATGGCTTCAATCGTCCCGTCATCGGCTGTTGCTTCAATGGAAAGGCCATCTGCCAAACGGTCAATGGCCTGGCGGTGCAATGAATTGATGGCGACTGGCGCATTGCCCAAAATACGCGCCAGAAGGCCATCCTTTACCGGATTTATGGTGTGTGCGATTTTGTAGCGTACGTCCTGATCTGAGTGTACAGCGGCGCGGTGATCCATGATCCCCTGGTTTTCCTGAATTTCCGTATGCAGCGTGCCGCCATAGGCAACGTTCAGTTCCTGATGCCCCCTGCAAACGGCCAGCAGAGGTGTGCCACGCGCAATAGCGTTGCGGATCAGTGGCAAAGTGGTTTCGTCTCGGTCGTGATCATAGGGCTCGTGTTTTTCGGTAGGGCTCTGGCCATAGATCTGCGGAAAGACATTGCTTTTGGAGCCTGTTACCAGAACGCCATCCACCCGGCTCAACACGCTGTCAAAGTCCGTTTTTGAAGTCAGATCGGGCAGAATAACGGGCTGCGCCCCGGTAACGTCCGAGACTGCTTTCAGGTAGGTATCGATGGCGCCATGCCAATTATAGCCACCCGTCTGCACAACATCTGACGTGACAAGAACCAAAGGTTTCATAAGTGTTTCCAAAGAAAATCAACAGAATTCAGATTGCGTCGGATTTGATCCTATTTCCACCACATTTTATCATCAAATGCTCTCGCGTAAGTCGAACCAGAGTTGCTAAGCGTGTCAAGGATCGCCGCAGCTTGTTAAACCACAAAAAAGAGACCATGTTACCAATTCAGACGATCGACCCTCAGGAAATCGAGGCATCAACCGACGGCTGCGTAAACGCGCGGCGCGACTATATTCTAGGCCTTTGGGCCGGACACAAAATGGGCCTTCACGGTGACGAGCTGCAGCTCTATGTCCGCGATGTCCTTTACACGGATCGCGTGACCCCCGGAACTGATCCAATGATCAACAAGGTGGCTCAGGACTTTTCAAGTTGTGGCGTTGCTCTTGCCAACAACCAGATCAGAGTTGCGTTCCAGAATGCCGAGCGTACGGCCCGCACGGAAATGATGGTGACCGACTGATTTTTCGATCCTGCTGGTCAACCGCATAGGTTGGCCAGCTATCGTTCAGGATTTTGCCGCCTCACTCACGACGTGCTGCAAGCACCTCAATCTCCACAACAAACTCTTCACGCGTAAACCCTGATACAATCATCAGCGTCGATGCGGGCGGCGGCTCTGAGACGTAATTGTCCCGGGCGCGCATGTAACCTGCCAGATGGTCGCGATGGCTGACATAGGCATTGATCCGTACAATGTGCGACAAATCCATTGCGGCGCTTGCCAGAATTTTCTCAATGTTCTGAAAGATGAGATCTGTCTGCGCTTCTGCGCCGTCAGGAATCTGATCATCAAGCGCTATTCCCAATTGACCCGAGCAAACAAGAAGACGCGCATTGGGCGGCACTTCCACGCCATGGCTGTAATTGGCAAAAGGCGCTCTGATCGTCGCTGGAGTGTGCCGTGGAAACTGATCTGCCATTCCGTCATATCCTGTGTGTTGCTGTCAGATTCGATTAAGCGCGGAAAACAGATCTTTGGCTAGCCCAGGTTTTGGTCCCGGTTTCGATCTTGGTTTCAGCCGGTTTGAATTGCACCAAAAATTACCCATTGAGAATTTTGCGTCACGTTGGAGCTTGATTTTCTGGTGCACTGCATCACACACTGTAGGCGGCCCTCCCAAAGCGGTCTCAATTTTCGCAAGCAAAAGGAATCTTGCCATGGTGTCCAACCACATGAAATCCCTCGCGGCTTTTGGCGCACTCGCCTTGAGTGCCACTTTCGCAACCCAATCCAGCGCTCTTGAAGATGTTACATTCGGCACGAACTGGCTGGCACAGGCCGAACATGGCGGTTTCTATCAATCCGTGGCTGACGGCACCTACGAAGCCTGCGGGCTTAACGTAACTGTTGCGCCAGGCGGTCCACAGGTCAATAATCGTGCGCTGATGCTGGCAGGCAAAATCGAGTTTCATATGGGCGGCAACATGCTGCAGCCTTTCTCTGCCGCAGAGCAGAACATCCCGGTTGTTGTTCTGGCCTCCATGTTCCAGAAAGAGCCGCAGGTTCTGATCAGCCATCCGGACCAGGGGTTCGATACCTGGGAAAGCCTGAAAGGTGCCAAGCTGTTTTTGGGCGAAAATGGCTTTCAGAGCTATTATAAATGGATGATCGCCGAACATGGTTTCACGGTCGAACAGCGGGAACCCTACACATTTAATGCAGCGCCATTCCTTGCGGACAAAAAGTCTGCGCAACAGGGTTACATCACCTCAGAGCCATTCGCGATTGAGCGTGAAGGTGGCTTCAAGCCCAACCTTTTCCTGCTGGCTGATTATGGATTTGATACATATTCCACAACAATAGAAGCCATGCAGGCAACCATCGATGCCAAACCAGAAATCGTTAAATGCTTCATTGATGGCTCCATTCTGGGTTGGGTGAATTATCTTTATGGCGACAATGCCGCTGCCAATGAGATGATCAAGAAAGACAATCCGGATATTACGGATGAGCAGATTGCGTTCTCCATTGAGACAATGAAAGAATTTGGCATTGTTGATAGTGGTGATTCTGAAACGATGGGCATTGGTGCCATGACTGATGCGCGGCAGAAAAGCTTCTACGACAAAATGGTTGCTGCTGGTGTGACACCGGCTGACCTGGATATTTCCAAAATTTATACGCTGGATTTCATCAACAAAGGCGTTGGTGTTGAGTTGAAGAAAAAACTCACCGGCATGTAATCGATCCTGATTTCCGGTCGCGGCAAAAGCTTGTCGCGATCGGGCTCTCCTTCAAGGCAGTTTTCTCGTGAACCAATCGCCTCTGATATCCCTCAACGACATTACAAAATCTTTTTCGAATGGCACTGTTGCCTTGCGCGACATGGCGCTGGACGTCCACCAGGGTGAATTTGTCAGCCTGCTTGGCCCGTCTGGTTGTGGTAAATCCACTGCGTTGCGGATTATTGCCGGCCTTGCGCCTGCGACGACCGGAACTGTGTCCTGGGGCAATGCGTCCGGCACCGACGCGGAAGAGGCCTCCCATGATGTCAGCTTTGTGTTTCAGGAACCAACCCTGATGCCTTGGGCGACTGTGTTCGGGAATGTCTTTTTGCCACTGAAGTTGAAAGGGCAGAGCAAGGCCAAGGCCCGCGATGCTGTCATGGAAGCTTTGGAACTTGTTGGTCTTGAGCAATTTGAAAGTTCCTATCCACGTGAATTGTCCGGCGGCATGAAAATGCGGGTGTCGATTGCCCGCGCTTTGGTGACAAGGCCCCGGCTTTTGCTGATGGATGAACCATTTGCGGCGCTGGATGAGATCACACGCTTCAAGCTCAACAATGATCTTCTGGAGCTGTGGCAGCGCTTTAACTGGACTGTCATTTTTGTCACCCATTCCGTGTTCGAATCCGTCTACCTCTCCAACCGGATCGTTGTGATGGCGGCCCGGCCGGGTCGGGTTGTGGATGATATGTCGATTGATGCACCCTATCCGCGCGATGAGACGTTCCGCACAAGTGATGTCTATAGCCAGTATTGTCGGGAGGTCTCCGAAGCGCTGCATAAAGCGATGGATTCCTACAAGCCGGGGGCATTGGCATGAGCCAATTGGAAACTCAGCCGGTCAGCGGCGATGTGGTTCTGATTGATCCCATTGAGGTGGCCCGCGCCCGCGCCAAACGCCGCGACCAGGTGCTGCAGTGGCTGCTGCCGCTGGTCATCTTTGCCATTGCCATTTTTCTGTGGGACCGGATTTGCGTCTGGAATGAAATCCCGTCCTACATTCTGCCGCGACCGGGACTTGTCTGGGACACTCTGGTCACGGATTGGGGCCTGCTGTCGTTCTCGCTTCTGAATACGCTCAAAATTACATTTTTAAGTCTGGCACTGGCCATCGCCGGTGGGGTGGGACTGGCCGTCATGTTCACCATTTCGCGCCGTGTGGAAATGTCCCTGTTTCCATTTGCCATCATTTTGCAAGTCACACCCATTGTAGCGGTGTTTCCGCTGATCAATATCTATGTGGATGACCAGACCGCAAAGCTGCTACTGTGCGCATGGATTGTGGCGTTCTTTCCAATTCTGTCCAACACGACGCTTGGCCTCAACTCGGTTGACCACAATCTGCGTGATTTGTATCGGCTTTACGGCGCGTCTCGCTGGCAGACCCTTTGGCACCTGCAATTGCCCGCTGCGATGCCGTTCTTTCTTGGTGGATTGAAAATTGCAGGTGGTCTGGCCCTGATTGGTGCTGTTGTGGCAGAGTTTGTTGCCGGGGCTGCCGGACAGAGTTCCGGTCTGGCCTCACGCATTATCGAAGCGGGATACAGGCTGAATGCACCCAGGCTGTTTGCCGCGCTGCTGCTGATATCAGTGACGGGAATTCTGATCTTTTTTTCAACGTCTTTGATATCCCATCTGGTTTTACGTAAATGGCATGAAAGTGCCCTTAAAAGAGAAGTTTGAAGCGTGAGGAATAAAGCGTGACGTCATTGCCCGGTTTTCTGACCGTTCCAAAATTTGAGCGTTATGTGCTGTCTCGCGGGCGGGTGCCAGCCGCGCTGATTGCTGATCTGGGTGGCCCGAATTTCCCCAAAACAGGGTTTCCGCCTGATGAGGATCTGGTCTGTGCGGACTTCCTGATTGACGATGGTAAATTGAAAGCAATTGCTGCGCCCGGTGCCTTTGACGGTGAACTGGCGGTGCTGCATCTGGATCAGGCGATGGTGCTGCCGGCCTTTACGGAATTGCATACGCATCTGGACAAGGGGCATATCCAGCCCCGGCAGCCAAACCCGGATGGCTCATTCGACGGTGCGCTGGCAAGCGTAACCGCTGACAGAGCGGCCAATTGGAGCGCGGAGGATGTGCGCGGCCGGATGGAGTTCAGCCTACGCTGTGCCTATGCACATGGCACGCGATCCATTCGTACCCATCTGGACTCGGTCGCCGAGCAGCACCGTATTTCCTGGCCGGTATTTGCCGAGTTGCGCGCTGATTGGGTGGATCGCATAAATCTCCAGGCAGCCTCGCTTGTGGGTATTGAAGCGCTGGCCGATGATGCGGAGCGCTGCGCTGTTCTGGAAAGTGTTCTGGCCGCTGGCGGTATTGCCGGCGCTGTCACCTATATGGTTCCCGAACTGGAGGCGACGCTGGAGCATATGTTCCGTGATGCGATGGATGCGGGCATCGATCTGGATTTTCATGTCGATGAAACGCTTGATCCTGAAGCGCATTCCCTTGCGGTGATTGCTGAAAAGGCGATCGCGTTGAATTATCAGGGCCGGATTACCTGCGGTCATTGCTGTTCCGTGTCCCGGCAACCGGATGATGAGGTGGATCGGACGCTTGATCTGGTGGCACAGGCCAATATCACCGTGGTCAGCCTGCCGATGTGTAATTTGTATTTGCAGGACAGGGTATCGTCGGATGCCGCCCCGCGCACGCCTCGATACAGGGGTGTGACGCTGCTGCATGAAATGAAGGCGCGCGGCATTCCTGTGGCTGTTTCATCGGACAATACGCGTGACCCGTTTTATGCCTACGGCGATCTGGATGCGCTGGAAGTCTATCGGGAAGCGACCCGCATCGCGCATCTGGATCATCCCATTGGAGACTGGATTAAAATCATCACTGAAACACCAGCATCAACCATGGGCGTTCCGGGTGGTTTTGACATTGACGGCCCGGCTGATCTGGTGCTGGTGAAGGCGCGTAGTTTCAATGAGCTTTTGTCGCGTCCGCAGATGGACCGTGTGGTACTGCGGCGCGGGCAGGCTATTGAACGTGCGCTGCCCGAATATCGCGAATTGGACCCGTTGCTGTCCTGAGTTTCTATTTTTTCAAGGAGTACCGCACATGGATGTTGGCAGGCTGATAGCTGATCTGACTCCGGTTAAATGCGAAGATAATGCGGCGATTGTGAAACAGAAAAGCCGCGATTTTTTCTGGTATTCACCGGTTCTGAAACGTCAGTTGGATGATGTCACTGCGGATCTGATCGCCTCACCGGTCAGCGAGGCCGAGGTTATCCACGTGCTGAAAACCTGCTTTGCCCATGATGTGCCGGTGACCCCGCGCGGCACGGGTACGGGCAATTACGGGCAGGCCATGCCTTTGTCAGGTGGCGTGTTGCTGGATTTGTCGCGGTTCAACAAGGTCAAGCAGATTTCCACCGGGCGGTTTGTCGCAGAGCCGGGTGCTGTGATTGCCGAGATCGACAAGCAGGCCCGACAAAGCGGACAGGAAGTGCGGATGCACCCTTCCACCTATGCGACGGCCTCAATCGGTGGCTTTATTGCTGGTGGGTCCGGCGGCGTCGGATCGATCAACTTTGGTGGCCTTCGGGATCTGGGCAATGTGATCCGGCTGCGTGTCGTCACCATGGAAGCCGAGCCGCGCATTCTGGAACTGGGCGGCGAAGATCTGCAGAAGGTCAGCCATGCCTATGGCACCAATGGCATTATCACCGAAGTGGAAATGCCGCTTGGCCCGGCCTATGACTGGGTGGATGTGCTGGTGGGATTTGAGCCTGCCGGAAGCGATGCATTTGACGGTTGGATGGAGGCCGTGCGTTTTGGCAATGATCTTGGCCTGCAGGATGGTATTCTAACCAAGAATATTGCGCCGGTTCAGGCGCCCATTCCCGAACAGTATTTTCTGCGCCACCGAAAATTCATCATGAGCGGCCAATCCGTTTGCGTCTGCATGGTGGCACCATTTGCAATGGATGCCTTTGCAACCTTCGTGGCGCGGGGACCGGGCAGCATTCTGTATCGTTCCGATACAGCCTCTGATGAGGAGAAAAAAGGGCTGCCGCCTGCGTTTGAACTGGCCTGGAACCACACCACCTTGCGTGGTCTCAGGGTTGACCCAAGCATTACCTATCTTCAGGTGCTTTACCCATTTCCAGATCAAATTACCCGCGTGGAAGCAATGTCAAAACGCTTTCCAGGAGAGGTTATGGGACATCTGGAATATGTCCGCTTTGATGGCCATGTCACCTGTTTTGGATTGCCAATCGTGAAGTTCACCACCGAGGAACGCCTTGAGGAGATCATGCGTATTCACGAGGAAGAAGGTTGCCCGATCTTCAATCCGCATCGCTATACGCTCGAAGAAGGCGGCATGAAGCAAACCGATGCTGTGCAACTGGATTTCAAGCGCGAAGCAGACCCCAAAGGTCTTCTCAACCCGGGCAAAATGGTCGCCTGGGATAATCCGGATTTTGATTTTTCCAAGCAGACATATCTGTTTCCGGGTCTGGAGCGGTAATTGATGCGTGTTCTGGTTATTTATGCGCACCCGGTCGAAACCAGTTTTAATGCTGCCATGCATGAAATGGTGGTGGAGACACTGACAAAGGCCGGTCATGAAGTGGATGACTGCGATCTTTATGCAGAAGGGTTTGACGCTATTCTGTCGCGTGAAGAGCGCCAGAATTATCATGATACAGAGATCAACCGGCGGCCTGTTGCCGACTATGTGGACAGGCTGCTGACTGCGGACGCACTGGTTCTGGTGCATCCGGTCTGGAACTTTGGGCTTCCGGCAATTCTGAAAGGTTTTATGGACCGGGTTTTGCTGCCCGGTGTGTCGTTTCATATTTCAGATGGAAAATTGACGCCGGGCTTGCTGCATTTGCGCAAACTGGCCTGCATTGTCACTTATGGTTCCCAGCGCTGGCGGGCCATGGTTCTGGGCGATCCTCCGCGCAAAATCGCTACGCGCATGATGCGTGCCGTCATGAAGCCGGGTACGCCAGTATGGTATCTCGCTCAGTATGACATGAACAATGTGACTGACGCGCAACTGGGTGAGCATATGGAGCGCACGCGTCAAAAATTGTTGAAATTCTGACGAATTTCCTGATTTAGTTATTCAACTAAACCAGTTCTTCGCCGACAAAAGCCTTCTCGACAACAAACTGCCCAGGGCGGCTGTTAGAGCCTTCGTCAAGACCTGCGGCTGCGCAGATATCCTTGACATCCTGGTTCAGCGCCATGGACCCACAGATCATGACCCGGTCTTCAGTACCCAGCGGACCAATGCCCAGATCAGCGTAGAAGGTGCCATCGCGCATCAGGTCTGTGATGCGGCCTTCATGAACCGATGCTTCGCGGGTGGTGGTGGCATAATGCTTCAGCTTGTTTGCAGCATCTTCGCCGACCAGAGGATCCGCCAAAGTACGTTTCCTTAATTGATAGCCATAAGAAAGTTCAGCATTGGTCCGGCAGGTATGGGCCAAAATAATTTCATCATAAGCTGCATAGGTGTCGGGATCACGGATGATGGATGCAAATGGCGCAATACCAGTGCCGGTTGCAATCAGGAACAGGCGTTTGCCGGGCAGCAAAGCGTCCAGCACCAGTGTGCCGGTTGGCTTTGGCCGTACAATCACCTGATCGCCGATCTGAATGTTCTGCAGGCGCGAGGTCAAAGGTCCGTCCGGGACTTTAATGGAGTAGAATTCCAGTTCTTCGTCCCAAATCGGTGCGGCAATGGAATAGGCCCGCAGGATGGGTTTTCCAGTGTCACCGGGCAGGCCAATCATCACAAATTCACCAGAGCGGAAGCGCAGGCTATTGGGCCGGGTCACACGGAAGGAAAACAGCTGATCTGTCCAGTGCTCAACGGATGTGACGGTTTCGCCAAATGGAAGAGTTTCAGCGGGTTTAGCGGGAGAGAAAGTATCAGACATAAAGGTTCTTTCGGACAATTCGTTCGGACGTGTCTTTTCAAGACAGTGTTTTTGGATCAGCCGGTCAGGCCGAGACGGGATCGATAGGTTTCAAGTTTTGGGATGGCGGCAAGCCATTGGTCTTCAGGCTGGCGCTCTGCCATTTTATGGCTGATCTCCAACTCGTCAAAACCGGTTCTGATGGCCATCGGATATTGGTCAGATATCAGATCGCCATGGGCGCGCAAAGTCCCTTTAAAGCCTAAACGACGCAATCGCTGGCCAAGGCTGAAGCCGCGACCATCTGCGCTGGATGGAAAGGCGATGCGGATCAGGTCAATTGCACCGAAGAATGGAATCAGAACTTTCGGATCCTCATCATTTTTCAGATCAACAAACAGACCGCCCAGAGCCGCAATCGATTGCAATTCTTCAACGCCCAGAAAGCGGCATGGCTCAAATGGAGAGGGTGAGAATTTACCCTGCCGCACCAGAACAGTGCGTGCTGCTTGTGTATCACTCATCGTTTTGCCTCATTCGCCGCATTGTTCTTTACCAGCTTGCCATCAACCAGATGGATGCCACATTCAGATTTTTCCTGTCCCTGCCAGCGGCCGCTGCGCGCATCTTCGTCTTCGCTGACGGCCACCGTGCAGGGCGAGCAGCCGATCGAGCGGAAGCCGCGGTAGAACAGGGGATTGCGCGGCAATTCATGACGTTCGAAATAGGCTTTGATGTCACCCGCCTGCCATTCGGCAAGGGGGTTGAATTTATGCCTGCCTTGCTCGTCCAGTTCCTGTACAGCCAGTTGCGCCCGCTCTTCGCCGTGGAAGCGTTTGCGCCCGCTGACCCATGCATTGTACTGGCACAGATTTTCTTCCAGCGGTTTGATCTTGCGCAAATCGCAGCAGGAATCCGGCTCCGTCAAATGCAGTCGGCCATAGGGGTCCAGTTCCTTGGCTTTATGCAGATCGGGCAGAATACGGATGACATTGGACAGCCCCAGTGTCTGAGCCAGTTCAAGCTGATATTGAAGGGTTTCTTCAAACAGCATCAGCGTATCGATAAACAACACCGGGACGTCAGGGGCAATACGCGATGCCAGATGCAGCAGAACGGCGGATTCAGACCCGAAAGAGGATACCAAAGCAGCTTTGCCGTGGACTTTATCAATGAATATTCGTCCCAACAGCTCAAGCGCTTCCTGCTCAAGCTGGTCGAAATTTGCGGAGGGTCGGAGTTGACCCGTTTGGCGTTCAGGCAGCACGTGCATCATCGGCCTCCTCAGGATAAAGAGCCGCCAGAAATGGCGCTGCTCCAAGGCGTTTATAAGTGTCGATGAAGGCTTCTTCATCGTGCTCGCGAATTGTCAGATAGGCATTGATCAAGCGGTCCAGAGCATCCATCAGCGCATCTGCCGAGAAACCCGGTCCGGCGCGTTCGCCGACGGCCATGTTTTCGCGTCCGTCACCGCCAAGGGTGATCTGGTAGAGTTCCTGACCTTTGCGCTCCAGACCCAGAATGCCGATATGGCCCACATGGTGGTGGCCGCAGGCATTGATACAGCCCGAGATCTTGATTTTCATATGGCCGATTTCGCGTTCAAGGCCACGCGCCTCAAAGTGGGTGGCAATGTCCTGAGCGATCGGGATCGAGCGGGCTGTCGCCAGGGCACAGTAATCCATGCCGGGGCAGGCAATGATATCGGAGATGAGGCCGATATTTGCTGTGGCAAGCCCGGCTTCCAAGAGGCGCTGATAGACCAGCGGAATATCGCTCTGGCGGACATGCGGCAGGATCAGGTTCTGCTCATGGCTGACACGAATTTCGTCATGGCCATACAGCTCTGCCAACTCGGCCACCAGCCGCATTTGCTCTGCCGTTGCATCGCCAGGCGCGCCGCCAACCGGCTTCAGAGAAATGGTGACAATGCCATAGGCCGGGTTTTTGTGTTCCGCGACATTGGTTTCCACAAAGGCGCGGAAAGCCGGGTTGGCGGACTGCGCGTCTTCAAAAGCCAGCGAGCGGGTGTTGTTGAATTCCGGCGGTGCAAAAGCGGCGTCCAGATCGGCGATCAGCTCTGCTTTTGGATGTACAAAGGTTTCCCGGATGGATTGAAAGGCCGCTTCAATATCCCTCTGCAATGGGTCGAGACCGGTTTCATGCACCAGGATCTTGATCCGAGCCTTGTATTTATTGTCACGACGGCCATGCAGATTGTAGACCTGCAAAATGGCCTCCAGGTAAGGCAACAGATCAGCCTTGGGCAAGAAATCACGCACGGTTTTGCCAACCATGGGTGTGCGGCCAAGGCCCCCGCCGACCATCACTTCAAAACCCGGCTCTCCAGCATCATTGCGCACCATGCGCAGGCCAATATCGTGGGCGCGTGTGACGGCCCGGTCATTTGGTGCGCCGGTAATGGCGATCTTGAATTTGCGCGGCAGATACTGAAACTCCGGATGGTCTGTTGACCATTGGCGCAGCAATTCAGCTGTTGGGCGCGGATCTTCAATTTCATCGGCTGCAGCACCGGCAAAATGATCGGAGGTCACATTGCGAATGCAATTACCTGATGTCTGGATGGCGTGCATTTCCACCTGTGCCAAGGCATCCAGAATGTCCGGAATATCGGACAATTTCGGCCAATTATACTGGATGTTCTGACGCGTGGTGAAATGGCCGTAGCCCTTGTCCCAGCGCTCGGCAATATAGGCCAGTTGCTGCATCTGGGCGCTGTTCAGCGTGCCATAGGGCACGGCGACACGCAGCATATAGGCATGCATTTGCAGATACAGCCCGTTGCGCAGACGCAGTGGTTTGAATTCGTCTTCTGTCAATGAACCGTCAATGCGCCGCGCTACCTGGCTGCGAAATTCTTCCGTGCGGCTTTTGACAAATTCATGGTCAAAATCATTATAGTGATACATGATCAAGCGCCTTCTGAAAGCGTGGTTTGCGTATTCGACTGAGCAACAAAGTTTTGTTTTTGTGGTGCCAGATAGTCGATGCTGGGACCGTTGAGGCGATATTTTTCCCGGAAATGTGTGGGCGTTGGTGTGCCATCGTCTCCGATTGCCACATCCAGAAGGTAAGCACCGACGATCAGGTCCTGACGCTCTTCACCTTTTGCCAGCAAAATATCAGCCGCTGCTTCATCCGGTGCGATTACTGCTTCATTGATCTGCCGTGACCATGTGCCTTGCGCAGTCAGATAGACCACATCGCCATCCATCAGATCATTTGCCGAGACAATTTTGGGGGGGAATGTTTTTGCCATCAGGCAACTCCGACTTTGGTGTTTTGCGGGATATTTGTAAGGGCTGATCCGGCAGCTTTAGGCGCCAGGCCAAACAGGATCACAGCAGGGCCGGACAGATTTGCCTTTACCAGCGCCTCAGGCAGAGACTGAAGGTCAGTTGCGATCAGTGTTTCATCCTGCCGCGATACGTTGAAGGCTATCGTTACCGGGGTCAGTGCATTTGCGCCATGCATCATCAAACGCCCTGTTACAAAACGTGCTGAGCGTTTGGCCATATAGAAGGCTGCTGTTGCGCCGGGCCGTGCCAGAGACTGCCAGTCTTGCTCGGCAAATCCTTTGACGTCGTGGCCGGTAAGAATACGCAGTTCGGAATTGCGGCCACGGCGGGTCAGCGAGACACCCATTTTAGCGGCTGCTGCTGATGCCGATGTAATGCCGGGAACAATGTCCCAGGCAATGCCGGCCATATCCAACGCATCTGTTTCTTCATCCAGCCGCCCGAAAACGGTCGGGTCGCCGGATTTAAGCCGCACCACATGGTGGCCTTGCTGCGCGTGTTCAATGATCAATGCATTGATGTCGTCCTGGCTCATGCCTTCACCAAAGCCGGTTTTGCCGGTTTCCAGCAAAACAGCTTCGCGGCGTGCCAGTTCCAGAATGTCGCCGGAAACCAACCGGTCATACAGCACCACATCTGCTTCATGGAGAACGCGCCGTGCTTTGAGTGTCAAAAGCTCGGGGTCACCCGGACCTGCTCCAACAAGGCTGACATGGCCTTTGGTATCGGCGTCGGGCTGGTTGGCATTTGCCATTGTTTCAGCAAACAGCTTGTCCAGTTTCTCGACCACTGCAAGTTTGCCACCCTCGTTCAAGGCCGCTTCTCCGGCACCGCCATAGAATTTGGCCCAGAAAGCACGCCTGACGCGGCCAGCAGGCAGCAATTCTGCCCGTGGCCTGAAGGCCTGTGCGATGCGTGCCAGAATGCCTAGCTTTGCCGGCAACAGGGCTTCAATCTCGGCTTTGATCTTGCGGGCCAGAACCGGCGCTGCGCCTTCTGTGCCAATGGCGATTGTGACCGGATCCCGGTCGACCAGGGCTGGCGTGATGAAAGCGCTGGCTTCCAGATTGTCGACGACATTCACAAGGGCGCCCTCAGTGCGGCCGATTTCAGCAACCCTGTGATCTTCAACCGCTTCATCATTGGCTGCGTAGAACAGAGCCGCTCCGGACACATCGCCGGTTTGCAGCGGACGTGGATCCAGAACAATCCGGCCCTCAGCGGCCAGTGCCGTAACGCCAGCATCCGGTTCAATGCCGTAGACCTGAATGGCAGCTTCGGTTTTGATCAGCAGCCGCAGCTTTGCCAGAGCGGTTTCGCCTGCGCCAGACACAATGATGCGGCGGCTACGCAGATCAAGAAAGACAGGGTAATGACGCATGATTGACCTTTGGAAGAATATTTTCCTAAATCTGGGCCCTTTCAGGCCTGTTTCCTAGGAACTGGTTTCTGTTTTGGGCGTCAAACGAAACAAATTCCTCTTCATATCGTCAAAAACGTAAAATGATGCGGCGACTCAAGCCATCTGACCGGCTTACAAAGAACAATCCGGCAGCTTCATGCTGTTTTGCTGCAGCGTGCGCATGCAGGTTTGCGTGTGGGACAATGCCTCTCTAACATCGCTGGTGTCAGGCAATGATTCCCAGTGGCTTGCCAATTCAGGATCTGACTATGAAACTTGTGCTTCTGCTGGTGCTTGGACTGAGTTGGGCCTTGCGCATTGCCGCCTTTAAGATTGCCGCCGAGCGCGGCGTTCCGGCAGGTATCATCATTCAGTTTGCCGTTATCGGTATTTTGATGTCGCTGCTGCTGATCAGTCTCATCCGTCGGCGTATGCCCCCGCGCACGTCTCTGGCTATGCGGTTCTATGTGGTGAGCGGTTGCCTCGGGTTTCTTTTGCCGTTTGCGCTTGAAACCATTGTTGCCGGAAAAATCCCCGCATTCGTGTTTATCGTCATCATTTCCACAATGCCGGTCATGACTCTGCTGCTGAGCTTTATCCTGCGGGTCGAGCAGGCCAGCCGGATCAAGGTCATTGCAGTTTTGCTGGGCTTCGGGTCCGCATTGCTGATTGCCTGGGACAATACTGCCATCGGCGTTGAAACAGTTTCGCTGACCTGGATACTACTCGCGTTTCTGGTGCCGCTGTTCTACACGCTGAACACGGTTTTTGTGGCATCGCGCTGGCCCTCCGGGGTCGATGCTGTTGAGATTGCGACCGGACAGGCGGCTGTTGTGGGCGCAGCGGCTTTGCTTGCCATGCCCTTTTCGGGCCTGTTCGTGGATGGGTGGGTGTTGCAGCGTGCCATCGCGCCGGTTGTTGCAATCGTTGTTCTGGAAACAGCAGCACTGCTGATCTATCTGCGGATTGTCAAAGCCTATGGCGCGATCTTTGTGTCGCTGGCGAACTATGTTTCCATGTTCTTCGGCGTGTTGATCGGCTTCTTTGTGTTCTTTGAGCAGCCGGGCTGGGTGACACTGTTTGCCAGCCTGATTTTGATCTATTCACTGCACCTTATTCGCAAAGATGGCCGCGCAGAGGCGGCCATCGATGATCTGTTTGAAGACGATGATCAGCCTTTGACGAAGGGTTCGATATCGCGGTAGCCAAGCGGCTGCGACTTGTCCGGCACGAAGTCAATCATGCGGACCGCTTCGCGTTTGCGATTGAGATTCAGCTTTTTCCAGAACAAGGTCAGCGCTGCCTTTGCATAAGGTGACAGGCCACCCGTGGTGATGGTTGCCGGTGTGTATCCCAGACGGCGGCGCAACACGCCATTGGCGTAGTTCACTGCGTAGGATTTGCGAATTTCGCTGGTGTAGTGCTCGGTGGTGACAGAGATGTTGAGGCAGTCCTCATTCTCCACGCGGTGTGGGCCGTTGAGTGCCCAAAGCACCATTTCACCCGGTCCAAGATCATGCACTTCGGCATATTCATCAAACCAGCTCTCGTAAGGGATTTCTTCGTGAGTCTCACCCAGTATCAGCCCTTCCAGACTGTCCTTCGGCAAAAAGGGCTCTGTATTGGGGTAGACATAAAGCCGTTTGCGCCCGGTGATCTGCCACAGGCCCTGTCCTGGAACATCTGAATGATACAACACCTGCATTTTCGGTGACGAGATCAGGATGCCGAGATTTTGTTTGAATATTTTGAGACCGGGAACTTTGCCTTCAAATTCGGAAAAAATGCTTTGCAGCAATTCGTCATAGCGTTTGTCGACGTCCATGACTTTGCGCAGATTAAGCCACAGATGTCCGGTCCTGATGGCGTCAATGGTATCCTTGCCGGATACACCGTCCAAATGACCCTCGCGCCAGTTCTGCTTTCTGGCATCGGTTCCAATGGTGTTGAGATTGTAAAGCTCCCGCGGGTACCGGTCGACCAACTCGCTCAGCACGTCCTCGGTAAACAGGCCGCTCTCGGTCAGCCGATGGTTCAGTTTTAATGTGTGCTTGCCGAATAGTGATGCGTGGTGAGCCTGCCAGCCTTCCAGCAGATTTTCATTTGTTGATGGGAGGTGGATGGCACCGGTATCCATGATGTTGTCGTCCTTTACTCATGCTTCGTATTGCCCGGGTTCAATTGCCACCAGGCCAGTATGTTTCTAATTGTGTGTTTTATCTGCCAGGCAAACCTGCAATCAGGCGCTTTCTGAGGGCAGGGGGAAGCCGCCTGAATGTGGATTTGATCCCCGGTTTCAGGCGCTGTTCCCAAAGTTGGCTGTAGAGTCTGCCCTTGATACTTTTTGCGGCGCTATAGCTCAGCATGTCAGCGCTGCTGTTGGACCAGTCGCCCTGATAGGCCTCGTAGTTCCCCAGGAAATCGATGCAGGAAATCTGGTGTTCAATGGCCCATTTCAAACTCTGCTCCATTTGTACTTTTCCGGCAGAATAGGACCGCATGGACCAGTCGAATGAACCCAGAAAACAGTAATAGTGCCCGTTTTTCAGAAACCCCAATTCAATCGCAATCGGTTTTCCACCAGCGGTCATGACATATGACATTGCACCCTTTTGCGAGGCGCTGTCGCCTTCCAGGCTGGTCAGAAAATCTGCCGCATGCTGGCCCGAAAATGCAGATACGTTGCGGCCACTTTCCTTTAGCCATACGCGTTTGAATTCCAAGCTCTGCCGAATGGCGTTCCGGTAGGCATCCGTGCCGCCAAAATGCACTTCCAGACTGATTTCGCCCAACTCGGTTTCAATTTTCTTGTAACGTCTGCGTCGACCCCGACGGACAGATTTCTTGAACGACGCCTGAAAGGTGTCCCACTCGTCAATCTGCTCCAGATACATGATCAGGGAGATGTCATCAGTCTGGGTGATGATATGTGGTTCATCCAGAATCTCTGCCATCTGGCTGTTTTTTGGAAAGCGATCGAATATGATGGCGTCTGCGGTGACCTGCTCACTGAAAGTCTTCCAGCATTCCCGCATTTTTGACACTGGCAATGCATCAACATCCAGCAACAGATTGCTGTATTGTGCCATAGGATTGCCAAGAGACTGCAGGATCGTAAGGCCATAGGCCCGCTTGCGTTCGACAAGTGGCAGAACGCAAGCCAATTGACCAGCACAACGGAAAGTGACTATTTGCAGACGTAAACGTGAGTCTTTGGCAGCACCTTCAAGGTAGTAGCGACACCAATTCTGGCACCAGTCGAAGGTCTGGAAATAGCCCAGGCCATCCGCCATTTTTTCTTCCAGTGCGCGCCACTCAGACTCCAGTGATGCAACTGCTTCCAAAGTGTCATGAACTTCGATCTGCACAGGCTCAGACGCCGCAGCCTGATTGTTGATAGTCTCAGATGGTTGCCAGTCTGAATCGAAAGTCGTCGAAAGGGTCATAAATCTGCCAGTTAACACACAAAGTTGCACCCCTTGTGCTGATGCATATGAGGGGTTGTTGTTGACAGAAGTTACACCAGGCGAGTTACCCTGTGGTTAAATGAGCCTTTGGACTCTGTTCACCATAGGTGGATTGCTCAAGGTTTATCATATTGAAATATAACAAAAATTTCAAACTTGATTCATGATTGAGTTACCATGAATCAGAGCTTGGTTGAAGGGCTGCCCGCGTGCGTGTTTCTACAGCTGTTTCGGTGTTCTGAAACATCTTCGGGGACAGACCGGCAGCACCGCCAACTCGGCCAACGGCAATTGAGCCAGCTTGATTTCCTGCTGCCAGGCAGCGTTCGGGATTCTGACCTTGCAGCCACGCCGTTAAAAACCCGGCGTTGAACGCGTCGCCAGCCCCGGTGGTGTCAATCACATGAACCTGTTGTGTTAATCCGACATAGGTTTGTCCACCTGTATAAAGCTCCGCCCCATTGGAACCGCGTTTGACGATGGTATGATCGGCGCATGTCAGAGGGACATCGTTTTCAGACAGGCGGGCAGCTTCTGCGGAATTGGGCAGAAATACATCAACCTTTGAAATCAGATCAGACAGGCCGGGATGGCAGAAAGCTGCTTCGTCCCAACCGCAATCAAGCGATATGGTCAAATTGGCCGCGCGCGCCTCCTCGATCAGATCGGGGTGTTCGATCAGTGTTGTCAACTCACCGATATGAAGATGCGTCAGATCGGGAAGCGCAAAGCTTCGCGCCATATCATGTGGCAGCGCTGCGCTGGCGCGTCGTGTCAAAAAGGCCCGCTCATCATTGCGTACCATGGCGACGGTGATTTGCGGCTCCAGTCCCACGGGCGCCGGTTCACAAAAACGGTCGTCCAGACCCATGTGGCTAATCTCATCGGTGACGATGGCTCTGAACGGTTCTGCCGGCAACATGGCGGTTATGGCAACGGAATTGCCAAGGGCGGAGAGATAAGCTGCGGTGATGTAGCAACCACCGCCCGCATGCATCTTGACCCCGTCGGCAAAAGTTTCCTGACCTAGGACAGGCATGGTTGGAATGCCAGTGAAAATGAGGTCACAATAAATCCGACCAACGCATAGAATTTTCTGGTTCGTACCTTTCAGCATTACCGCAACGCCTCCCCGGTCGCGTTGTCAAAGAGATGCATGTTTTCCGGGGCCGCGTTGAGCTTGATGGTGCTTCCGAGCTGCGGGGGAGTGCGGCCAGATGCTTTGGCAATCAATTCCTTGCCGCCAACTGAAACATAAACAAGTGTTTCAGACCCAAGGGGCTCCAGCACATTCACCTGTCCTTCAAACTGCCCGTCCTGATCGCTGACCAGCAGATCATCGGGCCGCAGCCCTAATGTAACCGGTCCGCTATGGGTAGAGCTTGTCTCAATCGGGATTTGCAGATCGCCATCCAGAGTGACAATGCCGTTTGCCAGCCTGCCTTCAATCATGTTCATTGAAGGGGCACCGATAAATTGGGCAACAAATTTGTTGGCCGGTTTGTGAAACACATCAAAGGGTGTGCCGACCTGCTGAATATGGCCGTCCTTCATGATGACTATGCGGTCGGCCATGGTCATGGCTTCAACCTGATCATGGGTGACAAAGATGATGGTGTTGCCTACACGCTGATGCAATTTCTTGATTTCCAGACGCATCTGGGTGCGCAATTGGGCATCCAGATTGGACAGTGGTTCGTCGAATAAAAAAGCGGATGGATCGCGCACCATGGCCCGGCCAATGGCAACGCGCTGGCGCTGGCCGCCAGACAGTTGGTTGGGACGGCGGTCCAGCAGATCTGTCATGCTCAGCAACTCGGCGACTTCGTCAATACGAGCAGCCTTCTCCGCTTTTGAAGCTTTTGATGTGCGCAGCCCAAAGCCAATATTCTTGCGCACCGACATATGGGGGTAGATGGCGTAATTCTGAAACACCATCGCAATATTGCGTTCCTTGGGTTCGCGATGATTGACCAATTCGCCGCCAATATGGATTTCACCGGAGGTGATGTCCTCAAGGCCTGCGATCATGCGCAAGGTCGTCGACTTGCCGCAGCCTGACGGGCCAACCAGCACGACGAACTCGCCATCGGCCACATCCAGATTAATGCCATGGAGCACTTCGGTTTTCCCGTAGGATTTGACGAGATTTTTGATTGAAACAGTGGCCAAGAATTTACTCCTGCATCAGCCTGTTGAACGCCTGCTGCAAGGCGTCATGCGCGGTTGCTTCCCGCTTGGTTGCGTTGGTTTGTCGATCCTGCAGTGCTAGCAATACGGCTGTGTAATGCGCAAATGCGTTATCCATGGCATCGGGCGCAGGGCCGCCGATGTGATTGCGCAAGGCGACAAAAATTTCTGCACTGACGGCCGATATGAAATCCGGTTCACTGATGGTCGATGCATGGTCTGTGTGGGCCAGGAAAGCCCTGGAGAAGGCGGGAAAACCTTCTCGCAGGGGCTTCCCGGCCGCTATTACCGCGCGGGAGGTCGTCGCGGTAATCTCGTGAGCCTGGCGGAAAGACAGGCCCTGTTTGCGCACCAGTGTGTCGGCCAGCTCTGTGATGGTGATGCAGGCTGCATCTGTTGTGGCTTGAACCCTGTCGCCCTGAATTGAGCTGGCCTCAATCAGCGCTGCCAGCAAGTCCAGAACCCGGCCACCGCTTTCAAAGGCCGCGTAGCCCGCCTGTTGCACTTCGCCTTCACTGTCATTCATGTCGGTAAAGGGGGTGTTGTGCATGGTGTTGACGATCATGTCGCAACGTCCGCAGGTGACCGATGCCATATGGCGCAGATGTTCTATCGGGACCGGATTGCGCTTTTGCGGCATGATCGAGCTGATCTGAACCAATGCGTCGGGCACGTGGAGTTGCCCCACTTCAAAAGCGGTCCAGAACTGAAAATCCTGCACCAGCCGTCCCAGATGCAGGAACATCAATTTCAGTGCCGAGTAGAGGCCAGTTACGTAATCCACCGAAGCAATACAACCATAGGAATTGCGCAAAGGTTCTGAAAAGCCCAGCAATTCGGCCATGCGTTCGCGGCTGATGGGAAAGCCCGATGTTGTGATGGCGGCAGCGCCCATGGGGCAATGGTCCAACCCATCACGGGCGGTCTGCAGCCGGTCCAGATCCCGCAGCAGGACTTCAAGGGCTGCGCTCAGATAATGGCCGAACGTGGTTGGCTGGGCTGGCTGGCCATGGGTATAGGCGACAATCAGCGTGTCACGTTCTTCGCGCGCCTTTTGCAGTATTGTGCCGGCAAGATGATGCGCCTGCGCAATCAGTTGATCGATGCGCTGCTTTAGGGCCAGCTTGAAGATTGTGTGGTCCATGTCGTTGCGCGAACGGGCTGTATGCAACATGCCGCCCCTATCGGGGCCAAGTCGCTGCTTCAGTTCGGCTTCGACCAGAAAGAAATAATCTTCATATTCGCCGGTGTAATCGAGCGCTGACACATCAATTTCAGTGTCGATGTCGGACAGGGCTTTTGCGATGGCAGCTGAGATGGACGCGTCCAGAATGCCGGTCTCGTTAAGCATTACCAGATGCGCGCGGTTGATGTTGCGCACTGCGCCCACATAATGCGCTTTTGCGCCTTCAAACAACGGTGCCAGAACCGTGTCTTTGTAAACAGGGTGGGGGAATTTGGTGAGATCGGTCATCCTTTCAGCCCCGCCATTACAACACCGCGAATGATAAAGCGCTGGAATATCAGAAACACAACCAGCGTCGGCAATGTGGAAAGCGCCGCGCCGGTCATGATGAGTTCCCATTCAACCTGTTGCTCAACGCTGAATGTGGTCAGTCCAACCGGCAGAGTATAAAGTTCCTGACTGTTGGTGACGATCAGCGGCCATATGAAAGCGGTCCAGTTTCCCAGGAACACAAAAATCGCCAATGCAGCCAGCGCCGGCTTGACCAGAGGCATGGCCACCGTCCACCAGATTTGGAATTCATTGAGGCCGTCAATGCGGGCAGCTTCCAGGAAATCATCCGGCACAGTTTCGAAAAACTGCTTCATCAAAAACACGCCGAAGGCCGTCATCATGCCGGGGAACATGATGCCCCAATACGTATCAAGCCAACCAAGCTTTGTACTCATCAGGTACCAGGGAATGACCAGCATTTCTGTCGGGATCATCAGCGTCGACAAGATGGCGATGAAGACAATATAGCGGCCCGGGAATTTGAATTTGCACAGGGCATAGCCGACCATGCTGTCGAAGAAGACATTTGAAACCGTGGTCAGAACTGCGATGACAAGGGAATTGGTGAACCAGTTGAAGAAGCGGCCATCTTCCAGAACCAATTGGTAGTTCTCCAAGGTCGGTTCCTCGGGGATGAGTTTGAGATTGTAGACCTCAAAGGGGAATTTGAACGATGTGGATAACATGTAGATGATCGGCATGATCATCAAAATGCCGCCGCCAAACAGCAACATCCAGCGGATAAATTGTGCGTAATTGCGGGGTGGGCGCACGCCAACATTGCCAGATTTCTTCAGCAGGGCTTCCGAGGTTGGCTTGATGGAGAGATCGGTCGTGCTCATGTCAGCGATCCCTCATAATGCGCAACTGCAGCAGGCTGACCACAAGTAAAACCAGAAACAGCACAACGGTTTGGGCCGCGGCGTAGCCCATATCAAACCCGTTGAAGGCGGTGTCGTAAATCATCAGAACCAGCGGCTTGGTGGAGTTCAGCGGACCGCCCGGATTGTTGGTGGTCATGTTGAAGACCTGATCGAAAATCCGCAAAAAACCGATGGAGGAAAACACCACCAGGAAGACGATGGTGGGTTTCAGCAAGGGCAGGGTAATTTCCCACAAAGTTGCCATGGGCGAGACGCCATCAATGCGCGCCGCCTCGTAATAGGTTTGCGGGATGGAGCGCAAGCCGGCCATGAAGATGATGATCTGAAAGCCAAGCCCGGCCCAGACCGCAGGCGCCAGTATGGCAGGTAGTGCATTGGTGGTTGAGTTCAGAAACTCGATTTGCGGAATGCTTAATGTGGCCAGGAAATTGTTGAAAACGCCGACGGGAACCGGTTGATAAAACCAGCGCCACACCCAGGCCATGGCAACCGCGCTGGTCATGAACGGTATGAAATAAAGCGCGCGGATGGTGCCATGCATAAAGCGCACCTTGTCAATCTGATAAGCGACAATGAAAGCAATGATCAGGCTGACCGGCGTGCCGATGATGAGGTAGAGAAATGTGTTCCTGAAGACCTTCCAGAAAACCGGATCGTTGAACAGCTTTACGTAATTATCAACACCGGTCCATGTGCGTGATCCCAACAGGTTCCAATCCTGAAACGATACCAGAATGGCATTGGCTGTCGGGTAGAAGCGGATTGTCACATAAAACACAGCGGGGACCGCAAGAAAGCACCAGGCCCAAACGATCTGCTTCTGTGAAATTGTGAGGTTTCTGTAAAGAGTCACGCGCCTGCCCGTCAGAGTTCAGATGCCTAAGTCAAAGCGTTGGAGTGGTTGCCCCGGCGCTGGTCTGCGCCGGGACCAAAGTGCATTAAATGTTACTGGTAATACTCATCCAGCAATTTCTGTTCAGCTTCTGCCGCCGCTGCCAGACTGTCTGCCAGGGACTGGTCTTCCAGATCGGTGCGGCTGATCATATCAACCATGATCTGACGCTGGCCGCTCTCATTGGCAAAAATGGTGGTGTGGGCATATTCCAGACCTTTGATGAAGGGACCAAAGGTCTCGTTAGCGGCATTGGTCTCTGTCAGAGCCGCAGAGGGTTTGGCAGGCAGTTCGCCAACCGTATCCAGCCAGATCTGCATGGCTTCATCAGATGTGACATAAGCCATGAATTTGACTGCGGCATCGTATTTTTCGCCTTGCGCCTTGGATGTCACTGCATTCACCCAATAAGAGGAATAATTGGATTTGGTGCCATCCGCTGCTGCAGGCAGTTCGGCCACGCCCCATTGAAGGCCGCGGACCTTGTTGAGGGCACCAATGCGGAATGATCCATCAATATGCATGCCGGCACGGCCCGCTTTGAACGCTGCCTGAGCTTCGTCCATAAAGCCGAGCTTGGTGACTTCATGAACATCTTCCAGATCGGTATAATATTTCAGCGCAGCGCGCCCGGCATCACTGTTGTAATTCACGGTTTTATAATTGTCAGTGTAGGGATCGCCGCCAAACTGGCGTATCAGCCCCTCGCGGAACCAGTGATGATCCTGCCCGGTCATGCCGGTGGTAATGCCAACCGTGGTAATGTTGCCTGCACCGTCCTTCTCGGCGATTTTCTTGGCGGTTTCTACCAGTTCGTCCAGTGTTGCGGGCGGACCGTCAATGCCAGCCTTTTCGAACAGGCGCTTATTGTAGAACAGGGCCAGAGAGCGCACTGCGGTGGGCAGGGCCATGTAATTGTCGCCGCGTTTCATGGCCTGCACCATGGGGAAGAATTCGGCTTCGATCTTCTCGACGGGGAATTGATCTGCAGGCAATGGCTGTATCAGCTCAGCTTGCACATAATCATTGAGCCAACCATAGAACAGCTGAACCACGTCCGGTCCTTCCCCTGCGGGGATCGCTGCTGCAACTTTTGTGCGGTAATCCGCATAGGGGAAGTGAGTAGTTTTGACGGTGATGTCGGGATTAGCCGCTTCAAAATTCTCGATCAGCTGATCCATGGCGGTGATGCGCGCTTCAAAGAAGTATTGCCAATATTCAATTTCCACTGCCTGTGCTGAAAAACTGCCGCCAGCAGTGATAGCAGCGGTTGCCGCACCTAAAATCCAATTGCGAAACTGTTTCATGGGATCACTCCGTTTCTATCCACCTATGGTTCGCCTCCTGACGACCCATCTGAAATTCCCGGCTTGCAGTCCGGTTTCCCAAACCGCGAAACACGTATCATTCAGCATTAATTCAAGTAAGTTGAGCATTCAAGTGATTTGAATTAATAGGTCTGTATGAAACTGGATCGCAGCAGACGTATCATTGGCTCTAACGCTGAACGCACGCGCCTTCACAACCGTCAGGTGGTGCTGGGTCTGGTGCGCCGACACCAACCTGTCGGGCGGGCAGCGATTGCACGTCTGTCAGGTCTGTCGACCCAGGCTGTCAGCAACATTACTGCGGAACTTACCGAGGAGGCCTTCCTCATTGTCGCGGGGCGCGATGTTAAGGGACGCGGTCTACCGGTTGTTCAATACACGCTTAACCGGGACGGTGCCTTTGCACTTGGGATCGAGGTTCGGCCCGATGCGATGTTCGCGGCCCTGGTGAATCTGGCTGGTGAAACCCGTTTCACACGGCGTATCAGTCTGCCGTCCAGCACTCCAAAAATCGTGTCGGATCATGCGCTGGAGTTAAAATTGGAAGCGCTGCAGGAAACCGGATTGCAAGCTTCGCAATTGTTGGGGGCAGGCATTGTCATGCCCGGCCCGTTCGGTCAGATCGGGTTGGATGATGATGGCCAGTCGGAGCTGAGTGGATGGGATGAGATTGATCCGGTCGCCCTGTTTGAAGAGGTGCTTGGCACAAATGTGGTGGTTGAAAATGATGCGACCGGTGCGGCCGTTGCCGAGCGTATCAGCGGTGTCGCACAGAATCTGAAATCCTATTGCTTTATCTATTTTGGCGCCGGGCTTGGTCTTGGTGTTGTCGCCGATGGTGAGGTCATGCGGGGGGCTTATGGCAATGCCGGTGAAATCGGTCATGTCATCGTGCAGTCAGGCAAAGCGCATGGCCGGTTGGAGAATTTCGCAAGCCGAATTGCCATTCGCGATCAACTGGCTGCTGCCGGACTTACCGTTGAAACTGTGAATGATCTGAACCGGCTGCACGGTGAGGGCAACTCCCATTTGTTGGACTGGGTGCAAAAAGCTGCCCCACCCTTGTCACAAGCTATCGGTATGGTCGAAAATCTGTTTGATCCAGAAGCTGTGATTCTGGGTGGGGCTTTACCGGATGCGCTGCTGGATGCTCTGATTGCTGAACTTGAACTGCCTGATGCCTCGGTCTCGCGGCGACAGGACCGAACATTGCCGCGTGTGTTACGCGGGGCCTCGGGCCGTATGACTGCTGCTTTGGGCGGTGCGGCACTGGTCATTCATGATGCTCTTACTCCGCGCATTGTTGCGCATAACTGACCTGGAAGTGCTGAATAATGCCGAAGACTGATCCACAACGCATTTTCGATCAGATGCAGTCGCCCCGTATCGTAGCTCTGTGGCGGGCATTGCAGCCGCTCAAAAGCGTTGTGTCGTTCATGAATACGGGCGCGCATCCTGATGATGAAACGTCACAGATGCTGGCAGCGCTTGGCTTTCGGGACGGGCTGTCACTGTCCTGCGCCTGTGCCAATCGGGGCGAGGGCGGACAGAATGATCTTGGTACAGAGGCCACCGGGGATCTTGGCGTTGTCCGCACAGCGGAAATGGAACGCGCGGCAGATGTGCTCAATCTGCGTCTTTATTGGCTCTCGGAGAGCCCGGACGACAGCGTTTTTGATTTTGGCTTTTCCAAAAGCGGCGAGGAAACCCTTCAGAAATGGGGCCCGGAACGCACTTTGAAGCGGTTTGTGGAAATTCTTCGAACAGAGCGGCCAGACATTATCTGCCCCACCTTTCTGGACATTCCCGGACAGCATGGACACCACCGGGCCATGACGCAGATGGCTTTTCAGGCAGCCAAGGCAGCGGGTGATTCAGAGTATACCGAAATTGCATTGGCGCCATGGGAAGTGAAGAAAATCTATCTTCCGGCGTGGTCTGGTGCCGGTGACGCTTATGATGATGATTTGCCGCCGCCGCCCGTAAGTCTGGTGATTGATGCCGATGGCGAGGACCCAGTGACCGGCTGGAGCTGGGCGCAGATCGGTCAGCAATCCAGGGTTTTTCACCGCACACAGGGGATGGGTTCCTGGGTCCCGTTCGGGGCCAGCAACAAATGGCCATTGCATTTGTCCCAATCGCGTCTGGACGGACCTGACGAGACGCTGAGCAGTGGACTGCCCGCCAATCTTGGCGCACTTGCGGAATTCGCCAATGCGGATGTTATTGCAGGGGACTTGCAGCTGGCCCATAAAGCCTGCCTTGCGGCGCTGGAAAGCTTTCCACATTTCAACGCAGTTCTCAAAGCGGCAACGGACGCTCTAAGGCCCATTCGCCTCGCCTATCAGGCCTGCCCGGAAGAAAGCCAGAGTGAGGTGTTGCATCGTCTGCTTTTGAAAGAAGAGCAATTATCTCATGTGATCCGCATTGCGACAGGTGCCGATGTGCTGGCCACGCTTGGTCAGGACGCTCTTCGGCCGGGCGACGCGGTGCCTGTGGATTTGCAGATCAAGCCGGCCGCCATTCGTGACGTTGTGGTGAAGGCTGAACCGGTTCTGGAAGAAGGCTGGAAGCTTGAAGATGAGGTCATGTCGGTGTCACATCGTGCGCCCGTATCTGATCCCTATCCGGCGCGCTACATTCCCGGTCATGCAGCGGCCCCTTCGGTGCGTTTTCTGCTGACGTATGACGGTGTCACATCTGTCAGCAGCATGGCGTTTGAAACACCGCCGCTGGTTCTGCCAGCCAGAAGTGCCACCATGGTGCCTGATTGCGCGGTGATCAACCGGGCGGCACCGGGCAGACATGTTGCTCTTCAGCTTGGTGATATTTTTCCGCAGCATGCCAAAGCCGAACTGGTTCTGCCCGACCAAAGCGGAGCCTGGCAGGCTTCGCCTTCGGAAACCGGGTTCACCCTGACAGTGCCGGATGATGTAGAGCCCGGCCTTTACAAAATTCCGCTATTGCTGGGCGGGCGGAACGCCATGATGGTGCGCCGTTTTTCCTATCCGCACATTGCGCAGCGGATGCGCGCCACGCCTGCGCTCCTGACATTGCGGGTTGTTGATGTGACCTTGCCGGATGTTTCAATCGCCTATGTGGGCGGTGGCAATGATCGTGTGGCGCATTGGCTGCGGGCCCTCGGTTTGAACGTGACAGAGCTTGCCGACGATCAACTGACGGAAGCTGATCTCAGCGAATTTGATACGCTGGTTGTTGGCATTTTTGCCCTGCGCACGCGCCCGGCATTGCGGGCTGCCATGGCTCTTGTACATTCCTGGATCGAGAGGGGCGGCCACCTGCTGACGCTCTACCATCGGCCATGGGATGCCTGGGATGCAGATGAGGTGCCACCGCGCCATCTGGAGATTGGCAAACCATCCCTGCGTTGGCGCGTCACGGATGAGAATGCCGCGGTGACGCATCTGATCAAAGATCATAAGCTGCTCAATAGTCCCAACCGAATTAATGCAGGGGACTGGGCGAACTGGCACAAGGAGCGTGGGCTCTATTTTGCCAAAGCCTGGGCGAGTGATTACAAGCCGCTGCTCTCGATGGCCGACCCCAGCGAAGACCCGCATGAGGGTGCGCTGCTGTCTGCCCGTATCGGCTATGGTCGGCACACGCACACTTCGCTGATTTTACATCATCAAATGGAGAAACTGACGCCCGGCGCCTTCAGGCTCATGGCAAATCTTGTGGCAGATGCCTGAGCCACAAACGCTCGGCGCAACACAGTCAGAGAATTTGAAAGCCGGTGTCTGGCTGATTGCGGATATGAGCCTCAATATCTGGGCCATATCCATCGTCAAGACACTGGGGGGCGGCTATCCGTCCTGGCAAATTGTGTTCTTGCGTGCGCTGGTGGGTCTGTTGCTGTTGTTGCCCTGGGTCTGGCGGGAACGGCAGGCTTTTGCGAAGATTAAGCATTGGGGATTGCAAATCCTGCGCATTGCCTTGTCGACCGTTACTCTGACAGCCAGTTTTTTTGCCGTGGCACGCCTGCCATTGGCGCTGTTCATGACCATGAATTTTACCCGGCCATTGGTGCTGATTGCCATGGCCGCTTTTGTGTTGGGTGAAAAGGTGCCGCTGGTCCGATGGGCGGCAGGCGCTGTCGGTCTCATTGGCATTCTGATAGCACTCAGCCCGGACAATGTGCCCTGGTCCTGGGGGCTGCTGGCGGTCACAATCACGGTGTTTTCCGGGACTGCTGCGATCATCGTAACGCGAAAGCTGAAGGGCACGCCTGCGGTTGTGATGATGGCCTTTTATACCGCCGGTTTGGCACTTCTGACTGCGCTGCCGGCGAGCCAGACATGGGTGTTCATTGCGCCGAATCATCTGCCATTTCTATTGGCTGTTGGTGTCTTTTCGCAATGCGCCCAGTTCTGTTTTCTGCAGGCACATTGGAAAGGGGATGCCGGCTTTCTGGGGCCGCTTGGCTATTCCAGCCTGATTATTTCCGGAACGGTGGGCTTTTTGGTGTTCAATGAAGTGCCGACGCTGAACACCATTATCGGCGCTACAATCATTGTGCTGGCAACGACGCTTCTATCGTTTCAGTCAAAGCACTGAATAGAAGAAGCGTGCCGAGACGATAATCAGAAACACACCGAAGGCGATCTCCATCTGACGCTTGGAAAGTCCATGGGCCAGTTTCACACCCACCGGCGCAACCAGCATGCTGATCGGCATGATCAGGATAAAGGCCAGCAAGTTGATATATCCCAGTGAGAAGGGTGGCAGATCAGGATTGCCCCAGCCACTCACTACATAGGTGAGGGTACCTGGTATCGCTATCAGCGCACCAAGGCCCGCGGAGGTTGCGACGGCCTGATGGATGGGACGTCCATAAGAGGTCATGAAAACATTGTTCAGATTGCCGCCGCCAATGCCCATGAAGGTGGAAATGAACCCGATGAAGAAACCAACACCGCCTTTGACGGGCTGGCCGGGCAGATCTTCGCCAAGGCTCCATTTGGCGCGGTTGAACAGCATTTTTACAGCGATCAGGAGCGCGACTACGGCAAATACGAGTTTCAGCACTTCTCCGGAGACAAAGGCAACAATGAAGGATGCGATTATCACTCCCAGGGGCACCATAAGCACCCAGTTACGCAACAACGCTTCATCGGGCGCACCGCGCTTTTGATGTGCGCGAAAGGAACGCAGGGAGGTCGGAACGATGATGGCAAGGGAGGTGCCGACAGCAATATGGGCCTGTACTTGTGGGGCGACACCCTGAAAGTTCAGGAATTCGACGAGAATTGGCACCAAAACGGCTCCGCCGCCAATGCCGAACAGACCTGCCAGAATGCCAGTTACACCGCCAGCCGCTGCCATGGAAAGCACCATGATAATCAGGGTGCCAGTATCAAGTGAAGACATCATAATCGCTAAAATCCAACCATTTGCGCGGGTATCGATAGACTATTGCAGCGCAAACTCAACGGTTATTTTGAATCTGTTCATTTTCTGATCATCGCTGTTGATGCTGGTCAATCAGCTTCACAATCTGCCGCCCAGCCTCGTCCACCGGGCCGTCATTTTTGACATGAATGATGGGTGTTTTGGCCTGAAGATCGAGCTTCTGCTGGGCCAGCCTTGCGGACAGGTTTGTGTCGCTGTTGCGTCCACGATTGGCAAGCCGTCCGGCAAGAATGGCAGGGGCCACATCCAGATGGATGATCTGCAACTGGGCGAAAGTCGCTTCCAGTTGACCCAATGCACGGCGTGCGCCGTTCAGAATTGCCAAACCACCCAGATCCACATGATCTTTGGCGGAGGCGGGAATGGCATAATGCAGATCATGAGCCTGCCAGGTTGTGGCGAATGCGCCAGCCTCTTTGGCAGACAGAAATTGCGCAAGTTCCATGGTGTCATGATCCTCATGACCCTTGTCAGAAGGGCGCGTCACAATACGGCGGACGAACAGAATTTCACTGCGGTCCTGCAGTTCAGCACGCAACCAGTTTATGAGCGTATCTTTTCCCGAGCCGCTTGGGCCGACAATTACAAAAACGGTTCCGGTCGGGTGGCCAGTGGTGTGACCCGTCGTTTGATCAGACATCAGCGGCATCAGCTTACCCGCTGTCCTTGCCGCCAGACAGACCGGACCAGTGGAACTTCGTCGTCACTGTGCCGAACCCTGACAAGATCGGCCCGTAAACCGGCTTCAATGCGGCCCCGATCGTCCAGGCCAACGGCTTTTGCAGGTGTTGCGGTGACCATGGCAATCGCTTGTGGCAATGCCATATCGGGATCATCTGCCAGCACAAAGGGGGCATGCATGATGCTGAATGGCACGTAATCAGATGACAGAACATCAAGCACACCGGACTTTGCCAGATCAGCGGCGGCAATATTGCCGGAGTGGGAGCCGCCGCGCACAACATTCGGCGCACCCATCAACACCCTTAAACCCGCATCATGAGAGGCTTTGGCTGCTTCAAGACTGGTTGGAAACTCTGCCAGCCGAACACCGAAATCAATGGATTCCTGCACGTGATCCAGACTGGCATCGTCATGACTGGCCATGGGTATGCCGCGTTTGTTGCAAATATCGGCAAGCATTTTACGGTGCGGGTCAGAATAACGATCAGACCGGGCAATGCGGTTTTTCACAAAAATATCAAAGGCTTCGTCGGAAAGACCCTTCATGGTCTTGTAGTAGAGGGTGTATTGTTCCATGGATTGGAATTGGCGCTGTCCCGGCGCGTGATCCATCAGTGATACGAGCCGGATTTCCGATACGCCATCGAACTGTGCAAATTGTTCCATCACATCAGATGCTGACACTTCGCACCTTAAATGCAGCAGATGCTCTGCACGCAATCGCCCCTCCTGGCCCGCTTTTTTAAGAGCGTCCGCCATTTTGCGCATTTCATCTTCTTCGAAATCATTGCCCTCATTATTTGTGCCAATGCGCAGGCAATCCAGAACAGTTGTAATGCCTGCCGCTGAAATCTGCGCATCATGGGACTGGATCGCAGCCGTTACATTCCAGCGCTGGCCGGGGCGCGGCGAATAATGGCCTTCCAGGTGATCCGTGTGCAGTTCCACCAGTCCGGGCAGCAGATAATCGGCCTCAAAATCCTCGCCAATGGTCGAGGACCCTTGGGTGATGTCAGCAATCAGGCCATTCCGCACTTGCACCGAGCCGTTGATAATCTCGGTTTCCAGAATGATGTTGGCGTTGCGGAAAACAGTTTCGGAACTCACAGCGATTGAGCCTTTGTGATTGGGGATGTGGCAAGCGGACCAAGCGGAACTGCGGTGTGAATGATAAAGGGCGCGCCTTTTTCAACTTCGCAAAACAATGTCAGATGATCACACATCAACGGTTTTTGCAGAAGCGGGTCAAACAGCGGTTTTAAAATGTCTTCCATCTGGTCAGCTTCCGCGTCTGGAACAGCCCCGGTTAATGTCATATGAAAGCGAAAGGCGTCAAAAATATATGGATAGCCCCATTGTTGCAGATAGGCGCGTTGCTGCTCTTCCAGCCGGTCCGGATTGCGTCTTGCATAATCCGCTTCGCTCAGGGGTGCGCGAAAAATATCAAAATAGCGGACAATTTCAGCGGCAAACCGGTTCAGATCACTTGCGTTGCTTTCGGGCACCAGCGCAAAGAAATGGCCCAATCGCCCAACTTTCAAACTTGGCATCGCGAAGGCTTCGCGGCTTTGACAGAAACGCTTCATAGCGCTGATAAGCTGGTTTTCGCTTTGGTCTTCTGACAGATGGAAGGGGGCTTTCAATGTGCCGTGAAATCCATAACGCCGGGGCGCAGCTGTCAGGTCTGCAAGGCGGGCTGCGCTCAACGTGCTGTTTTGGGTGCTGTTTTGAGTGCTATTCTGGGTACCGTGGACCGGCTGTTTATAAAACACACCGGAATAGGCATCTCGCCCAAGCCATTCAGCAGCAATTTGTGTCAGGCCATGACTGACAGGAGGCGTGTAAAAGAGGGCATAGCGCATGTGTGAACTGCTTGTTGATGTAACAATTGGGCGCCGATTGAGGGGGAACGGGATTGGCGCGCAATTTCACTATGACAGACCCGGCGTAATATTTTGATGAATGTTTTGAATGCTTGCCTTCAAAATTGAAATGGAAGTGTTGCTTACTCTTCGTTAAAAGGAGAGCGCTTGCTACGAAACCATGCAATGAGTCCATGCAATTCCTGCATGCGATTTCATATCTCCCAAAGGACAACATCATGACCTCCGAACTCGACACACGGCTAGATAGCGCAAAGACAATTGCCAAGGGTGCCGGAGACATGGCGCTGGATTTCTTTCAGGATATCGGCAAGCTGATTATTGAAAGCAAGGGCGTTCAGGACATGGTGTCCAATGCGGACCGGGATGTGGAAACCTTTGTGCGCGAAGAATTGGCGAAGCACTTTCCAGATGATGGCATCGTTGGAGAAGAACATGCCAATGTGGAAGGCACGTCCGGCTATACTTGGGTGATTGATCCGATTGATGGCACGGCCAATTTCGTCAATAATATTCCGGCATGGTGCGTCATATTGGCCTGTGTCCACGACGATGAAACAAAAATCGGTGTCATTTATGCGCCCTGGAATGACGAGTTGTTCTGGGGGGGGCAAAGACAAGGGCGCTTTTGTCAATGACCGTGCCATGAAAACGGCAGAGACCGAAGGCTTCCATGATGGTAATTTCGGTGTTGGTATGAACGGCCGGACGGAAACCAGTCTGGTTGTCGACTTTATCAGAGTGCTGGCGGAAAAGGGTGGCCTGTTTTACCGCAATGCCTCTGGCGGACTAAGCCTGGCCTATGTCGCCGCTGGCCGGTTGATCGGTTACGCCGAGCCGCATATGAACGCCTGGGATTGTCTGGCAGGTCAGTTGCTGATCGCTGAGGCCGGCGGAATTATTGAACAGCAAAGCGCCGATCAGATGCTCAAGACCGGTGGGCGCGTTATCGCCTCAACACCCGTGCTTTTCGATGATCTGTTGGTCATGAGCGACAACACTTTCCCTGTTTGAAAATAGAAAATTTCGGTCTGTCAGCCAGCCAATTCGTCCGCTGGCATCCGGCTTTTTTAATTAGCCGAATAAAGAATTGATTGTCGGGCTGAGAATCTTGTCCTAGGCTACCCCAGAGACATCAAGATCTCTGGGAGGACACTATGAAAAATACATTTACAGTCGTTTCGGCTGGACTGTTTGCTGCGCTTATGGCGGCACCCGCCATGGCTGCTGAAAAACTCACCTATTATTGCAGCGCGCAGGAAGACTGGTGCCAATTGATGGCGAACGGTTTTCAGGATGCGACTGGAATAAAGGTCAACATGACCCGCAAAAGCTCCGGTGAGACTTTTGCTCAGATCAAGGCCGAAGCCTCAAATCCAAAGGGCGACATCTGGTGGGGCGGTACGGGCGATCCGCATCTGCAGGCAGCCGAGGAAGGCCTGACTGAAGCTTATGTTTCGCCAATGCGCAAAGAATTGCAGGACTGGTCCATCTCGCAGGCAACTTCTGCCAACGACAAGACCATCGGGATTTACTCCGGTGCCCTTGGCTATGGCTACAATGAAGATCTGCTGACCAAAAACAATCTGCCGGTTCCGGCTTGCTGGAAGGATTTGCTGAAGGCTGAATATAAAGGCCATGTGCAGATGGCGAACCCGAATTCATCCGGTACCGCCTACACAACACTTGCCACCATTGTGCAACTGTTTGGAGAGGAAGAAGGCTTTGAATTCATGAAAGGCCTTCACAAGAACATCAATCAGTACACCAAATCCGGCTCGGCTCCCATCAAGGCGGCCGCGCGCGGTGAAAACACAATCGGTATCGTGTTCATGCATGATGCGGTGAAGCAGGCAGCAGCGGGTTTCCCGATCAAAGTTGTCGCGCCATGTGAAGGCACTGGTTATGAGATTGGCTCCATGTCAATCGTCAAAGGCTCTCGCAATCTGGAAAACGCGAAGAAGTTCTATGACTGGGCGCTGTCGAAAGAAGCACAGGCATTGGCTCTGGAAGTGAATGCGTTTCAGGTGCCGTCCAACACAATGGCACCGACATCCGACAAAGCGCCTGATCTGGCATCCATCAAGCTGATTGACTATGATTTCGGCAAATATGGCTCCAGTGACGAGCGTAAGCGTCTGCTGAAGAAGTGGGATGACGAGGTGTCAACACTCCCGCAGTAAGCAGCAAACATGCAATCACCTACAAAAAAGACCTTCCCGGTTCTGATCTTCTGGATCATTGTCGGGTGGGTCGGTTTTCTGATCCTGCCATGGTATGGGATCGAGGATTTCTGGACCTTTGAATGGCTGGTCGACGGCTATCCGTTTGACAGTGACTATGCGCCCGGCATCTTTCTCATCACGCAGGGTGAAAAACTGTGGCTGGCGCCGTTGCTGCTGCCGCTGATTGGGGCGTTGTTCGCCTATCGGATTGGCAAGGAAGACGCGCGTTACGCAAACACGCTGATTCTCGCAGGTGCTTTTGGCTTTGCGTGGCTGATAGCCCAGGGGTTTGGCATTGGTTTGCGCGGCTGGTCCTATGGTTGGCTGGAGGCGATCTTCGGAACATTGGACGACCGCCAGTTTGGCATGGGCTACGGCGCCATGCTGGTCTCTGCCTGTTTCCTGTTTCTGCTGACCCAGGGCATAGCCGCAAGGGGCGCAGTCAATGGCGATGTCTTTGTGGTGTCGTCGATCGGCTTTGTGGTCGCTGTGGTTGGCGTTTTCGTATTTTTTCCAATTGCACGCATGCTGATTGCCGCCTTCATTACCGAAGAAGGCTCGTATTCGGTATCGGTGTTTTTCTCTAAATTCCTGAGCCCTCGATTGTGGGGGCTTGGCTGTCTGTCCGGTGGCAAATGCGGGGCGGCTTGGAACTCACTTGTTCTGGCGGTTCTGGTCGGGTTTTTGACAACAGTTCTTGGGCTGGTGTTCGCGCTGGTGGTGACGCGCTCCGGCTTTCGGCACAAAAAATTGCTCCGCGCGCTGACCGTTTTGCCCATCATCACACCGCCCTTCGTTATTGGTCTGGCGCTGATCCTGCTGTTCGGCCTTTCCGGTTCGGTGACGGTCTTTGTGTCTGATCTGTTTGGTGTTCAGCCAACCCGCTGGGTCTATGGAATGCCCGGCGTCTTGATTGCCCAATTGCTGGCCTTTACGCCCATCGCATTTCTGGTGCTGATCGGGGTTGTGGAAGGTGTCAGCCCCTCCATGGAGGAGGCGGCGCAAACCCTGCGGGCCAGTAAGTGGCAGGTGTTCAAAACCGTGTCCCTGCCGCTGATGCGACCGGGCCTTGCCAATGCATTTCTGCTCGGCTTCATCGAAAGCATGGCTGATTTTGGCAATCCGCTGGTTCTGGGCGGAAACTTTGATGTGCTTTCAACGGAAATTTTCTTTGCCATTGTCGGAGCGCAATATGATCAGGGCCGTGCGGCCGTTCTGGCCATTGTCCTGCTCACCTTCACCTTGTCCGCGTTTTATGCGCAACGTTTCTGGCTTGGAAAGAAATCTTACACAACCGTGTCCGGCAAGGGCGATTCAGGCATTCATCCGCATATGCCAAACGGGCTTGCCATTCCGGTTTTCGTTTCGGCTGGTGTGTGGGCGCTGTTCACAATCGTCGTCTATGTGATGATCGTCTATGGCTCATTTGTCGAGCTTTGGGGCGTCAACAATACGCTGACCTTCAAGCATTATGTGACTGCCTTTTCTGTGCGGATGGGCGAAGAAGGCCTGCGATGGACCGGCTCAGCCTGGAACAGTTTCTGGACCACAGTGCAGATTGCAGCTATTGCCGCACCGCTGACGGCAGGTGTAGGGCTGATTACCGCCTATCTGCTGACACGGCAGACTTTCATTGGCAAAAATGCCTTTGAATTTGGCACGATGCTGAGTTTCGCCATTCCCGGAACGGTGATTGGCGTCAGCTATATTCTGGCCTTTAATGTGCCGCCGATCGAATTGACCGGCACAGGTGTGATTCTGATTGTCAGCTTTATTTTCCGCAATATGCCCGTGGGAGTTCGTGCCGGCATTGCGTCCATGAGCCAACTGGACAAAAGCCTTGATGAAAGTTCGCTGACCCTTGGGGCCAACAGTGCGCAAACATTCCGCAATGTCATTCTGCCCCTGTTGCGACCGGCTATTCTGGCAGCATTGGTTTATTCGTTTGTGCGGGCCATGACGGCCATCTCAGCGGTGATCTTTCTGGTCAGTGCCGAATATGACATGGCGACCAGCTACATTATCGGACGGGTGGAGAATAATGATTATGGCCTGGCGATTGCCTATTCCACAGCACTGATTTTCGTCATGCTTCTTGCCATTGCCATTTTGCAACTGGCTGTTGGCAAGACAAATATTGGGCGTCGCATGAGCCCGCCAAAGCAATGAGACGGATCGAGGAATAACCCATGACAATGGCTACCAGCAGCAAGGCGGCTTCGGTAACATTCCGGAATGTCAAAAAAGTCTATGGCCGGGATGTGCTGGCCGTAGATGATATTTCGCTGCACATTGAACCGGGGCAGTTGGTAACTCTGCTGGGGCCTTCCGGCTGTGGCAAGACAACCACCTTGCGTATGATTGCCGGTCTGGAAATGGCGACGGAAGGCCAGATTCTGATTGGCGATACGGATGTCACGAAACTGCCGGCAACAGACCGCGACGTGTCCATGGTATTTCAGTCCTATGCGCTGTTTCCGCACATGAATGTGCTGGAGAATGTGTCTTACGGGCTGAAATTCTCCGGTTTCGACAAAAGTGAAACGCGGGAGCGTGCCTTGGCTGGCCTCGATCTTGTCGGGCTGAATGGCTATGGGGATCGCCTGCCGTCGGAATTATCTGGCGGACAACAACAGCGCGTTGCAGTGGCGCGCGCGCTGGTGCTGGAGCCACAGGTGCTTTTGTTTGATGAGCCGCTGTCAAATCTGGACGCGAAATTGCGGCGGCAGGTGCGTGAAGAAATTCGGGAGATTCAGCAAAATCTGGGTCTCACAGTTGTTTACGTGACCCATGATCAGGAAGAGGCGCTGGCTGTCTCTGATCGTATTGTGGTGATGCGTAATGCGCAGATTGCACAGGAGGGCAGTCCGCGCGATCTTTATGAATTGCCCAATGACGCATTCGTTGCCGATTTTATTGGCGAGGCGAATCTTGTTCCCTGTCATGTCGACAGCGTCGACAAGGATGTGGCGACCATCAGCATCGGATCGTACAGCCATAAATTGCCTGCTCGGGGTATGGCACCAGGTGCTGCAACGCTGGCAGTACGTCCAAGCCGGGTTGAATTGCAGGCCGGTGCTTCGGAGCACACCATGGATGCAAAAATTGTAAAGGCCACCTATGTGGGCAGTCACATGGAATACACGGTTGAAACCGGGTTCGGAACCTTGTTTGCGGTGTCGGGTAATGTGAGTTCCGTATTTGAGACCGGCGCAGCTGTGGCCATGCGTTTTGAAGAATCTGGTCCGGTGCTTTTGCCAAAAAGCTAAAGTAGGTTTATGGGTCTGTTGATAATCCTTCCGGATCCAGCAAAGGCCGAAATGAGACCTGCGTACCCAAGACTGCGAATAAACGTTTCTGACAGCGTGACAGGCTTGTGAGCAAGTATCTGTCGACCGTTATCAGTCTGATCGTGCATTCACTGCAGCAATTGTTCCGTCGACCGGACTGGTTTGGCCGGGTCAATCGGTATTCCATACGTGATGATGCGTTTGCCGGTCTCACCGGTGCAACCATCGTTTTGCCGCAGGGCATAGCTTTTGCCGCCATTGCCGGTCTGCCGCCGGAATACGGCTTCTATACCGCCATGATAACGCCTGTCGTTGCCGCGTTGTTTGGCTCGTCCTGGCATACGGTTTCCGGACCGACGACAGCGATTTCCGCTCTGGTTTTTGGTGCCCTTTCCGGCATTTATACGCCGGGCAGCGGTCAGTTTATTCAAGCCGCAGTCACCCTTGCCCTGCTGGTGGGACTATATCAGTGGGTGCTGGGCCTGGCCCGGCTGGGCGCGCTGGTGGATTTTGTGTCTCATTCGGTGATGACGGGTTTCATTACCGGTGCCGCCTTGTTGATTGCGATGACGCAGATCAAATCCGCGCTGGGGCTTGATTTGCCGCGCCCGGAACATCTGACGGAATTCGTCACGGCATTGTGGACCAATATTACCCTTGTGGACCCGGTCTCGCTGGGTATTGCCCTGTCTGCGCTTACAACTGGCTATATGGTCAAACGTCTGCGCCCGCGCTGGCCCAACTATTTGCTGGCCCTGCTGGTTGGGACGCTGGTTTATCTGGCGCTTGGCGGGTCGGATCTGGATGTTGCTACCATCGGTCTTATCCCGTCTGTTATTCCTGCATTTGAAATGCCGAACCTTGGGTTTGGCGCCTTGCAGGATCTGGCCTCGCCCGCCTTTGCCATTGCCATGGTTGGCTTGCTGGAGGCCATGTCCATTTCAAAAGCTGTTGCGTCCAAATCCGGGCAGGACATCAGCAGCAACCGGGAATTTGTCGGGCAGGGCGTTTCCAATGTGGTGGGCAGTTTCTTCCATTGCTATCCAGGTTCCGCCTCTTTCACCCGGAGCGGGCTTAATTATGAGTCCGGTGCCAAAACACCTTTGTCGGCAATTTTCTCTGCCATCTTCCTGTTTCTGATCCTGTTGCTGGTGGCACCTTATTTCGCCTATGTGCCGATACCGGCCATGGCTGGTGTCATTATACTGGTGGCCTGGAAGCTGATTGATTTTCGCGAAATCGCGCATATTTTCACAACCAGCAAGACGGAAAGCTGGATTGCCGGCGTGACTTTTGTCTCGTCTCTGGCCATTGATCTTGAATTTGCAATTTATGCAGGCGTGCTTCTGTCGCTGGCATTGTTCCTCAATAAAACATCCCGGCCCTTCATCGGCATCGGCTCGCCTGACCCTTCTGAACCCAATCGGCCGTTCAAAAACGCGGCCACCAATAATCTGCCGGAATGTCCGCAATTGCTGATTGCGCGGCTGGATGGGCCGCTTTATTTCGGCTCGGTTGAGTTTATACGGCGTCAGTTTCGACGGTTCGAAATTGAGCGGCCGTCCCAAAAACACTGCCTGTTCATTGTAAAAGGTGTCGGGGAAATTGATCTGCCGGGCGCGGAATTGCTGATTGATGAAGCAAAACGGCGTGAGATAATGGGTGGCTCATTCCATCTGCAAACCAGAACGCCGCGCACGATCAGCAAGCTGGGCCGCTTCAAGGTGATGAAAAGCCTGACCAAGCACTATATTCATCTCAGCAAGAATGATGCGATTGCGGATATTGTGCCAACGCTTGATCAGACAATTTGTGCTACCTGCCAGACACGGATTTTTCGCGAGTGTCCGCAAGCACCTGAAATTACGCAGACTGAAGATGATCAAGGCCAAGACGTGCAGGCCAATGTGGTGCCGGAAGAGGAACCTGCACAATAGGCAGCGTCTTCAGGCTTTCAGATGCAGTGTCACCAATATTGTGCTGGATGCGCCATCTTCAAAATCGGCACGGACGCGAAGCCAATTGCCAAAATTGCTGATACGCGCAACTGCAATTTCATCCTGCGCGGACGGCATGGCAACCCGCGTACCTTCCGGCAGCCAGCGTATACCATCTGGTGATATCTCGACATTGACATCCGGTTGGGGCCCTTCAGGTGCCTTTAGTGCGCGGATGAAGAACACGGCCTCGCGGGCCCAACCACATTCATAAGGTGGACTAGCTGCATGGCCTGTCCAGTTTTCGTTGCGAGCGACGATTGCTGTATGGCTTTCCGGTAGCATTAGAAATCTCCTGAAATGCAAACAGAATCGACGTAGAGGAATGCACTCTTGGCTACATCTGTTTCAGCAAAGAACGCAAAATTCAGCATGCACCACAGGTTTTTCATGGCCGGGATTTTGATGGATTCAAAACCAGACACATCAAATTCGCGATCATTGCACTGAAAGGCCAAGGCCTTCATGTCACCCAGATCAAAATCAAATCGCAGATAAGTCCAATTTACCTTTGTGGGAATTTCATTGTAGCAAAGCCGCTGTGCGCCGCCGGGCAGGTCAAGCCAGCCTTCGGGCTCCAGATGATAGTGACTGGCAGTCTTGTCGCCAGTGCCAATGGCAGTAAAATCAGATGTTTGCGGCTTGTATTGCCACTTTTGCAGATGGACACCGTTTTCGGCGTTCAAAAAGCGCAGATGCGGCATGATACGTTCAGAATCCTGATCGTTATCCCCGCCCTGCAGATCAAACAGAAACCCGACCGAGCGAACGTCCGTTTCGCTCAATTGCAATTCGGTCGCCTCTGGCTTGAAGGTGAAATAGGTTTCAAACCGAATGGGGCCTCTTTTGCGAAACGTATGCCGCTTGATGGCAACGTTTTGCGCGCCTGTGCGTGGGCGCGTGGCGATTTTCAGTGCGTAAGAACTGCCAGCACCGCCGTGGGAACCGGCATCCCAATGACTGAGCGTCGATAGCATGGGGCTGGTATGTTGCGCATATCCGGGCAGCATTGTGTCCAGCGAATCCTCGTAATTACCCACCAATTGGGACCAGCCCGCATAGCCTTTGGAAAACTGGTCAAAGCTGATGATGCGCCGCATGGGATCGAAACGACTGAGAGCCGGATCGCTGAGGCGTAGTGCCCGCAGCATGGCTTCTTCCATATTCTGATCGGTGGCGTTGTCTGTCACTTTGCTTGTCTCCATGCCTTGCATTTCTAGGGTGTCCGGAGACGTTCAACAACGTCCCAGTTGATCTCCAGACCAAGGCCCGGGCCGGTCGGCACGCTCAACTCGCCGCCTTTTTGGCGCTGGCTGGCAGAGGCAATGTCGGCCAGTTCGGTTTTGAACGGGCTGATATCGCTGTGGCATTCCATCATGCGCAAATTCGGCATGGCCGACGCCACATGAATGCTGGCGGTCTCACACACAATGCCTGACATGCCGATATGAGGGGCGTAACCGACACCGCATGCATGGGCCAATTCAGCCATGCGTCTTGTTTCCGTGACGCCGCCGGAGCGCGCAATATCGGGCTGCAGCACGGACAGGGTCCGGTTCTGCACCAGACGTTGCGCCTGATCGACCGTGTAGTTGCTTTCGCCCGCAGCCAGCGGGACGCTGGTGCGCTTGCGCAATTCCTCGTATCCGGCTTCGTCTTCCGGGTTCAAGGGCTCTTCAAACCAGAAATAACCATTATCTTCCAGCGCCTTGGCAACTTCAACAGCGCCATCGAGGTTGTAAGCCCAATTGGAATCAATGCATAATTCTGCCGCATCACCGGCCCGCTTGCGCAGACGTTCAATACGGCGGCAGGATGCCTTGACCTGTTTGCCTGTTTTGATCTTGATGCGGGGATAACCGGCTTCCAGATAGGCATCCAGTTCTGCATCTGCCTCAGCGTCTTCAACCCAGTTGATGGAAGCTGCATAAACAGGGATCGATGTGCGACCCTCGCCACCTAAAAGCATCCACAAGGGCATATTCGCGGCCTTGCCGAGAATGTCCCACAATGCAATATCGACGCCCGCAATGGCCTCAATCAGCATGCCGCCGCACCGGCCTGACAGGGCCCGGCGCATGTTATTCCAGTGGGCGCTGATCTCGTGCACGGGTTTGCCGATCAATCTTGGCCGCAGGGTGGTGTTGATGAGTTCCGCATAGGCTTTAGGCGCGAAGCGGGCCAGGGTTTCGCCAATGCCGTTAATGCCGGCGTCGGTGCGAATTTCCACCAGAACCAGAGAAACATGCTCGTAGGTTCCCCATGATGTGACCGTTGATTTCGGGAGCTTCTGCGTCAGCGGATGGGCAATGACATCCGTGATTTTGATGTCAGGTGCAGGCGCGCTGCGGGTGATCTGCTGTTGAGAGGACGCGCTCATGGCCGGACTCTGACTGCCCATAGAGGACTGACGTCGGAACGGTTTTCTCTTTGCGTATTTGGACGCGCATTTGTCATTGGCGGTTTTCTCCCGTTTCGCGCTCAGACTTACTGTAAACAATACAACATAGCAATTAAATAACATAGTTGCTATGTTGCTATCAAGCGTGTTAGAGCATGCCAAATCATGAAGGAGCCAGCATGGTTAGTGCGACGACAGACAGTTTGACGTTCAACACGAAGCGGGCAGCGCCCTTGCGGCTTGCTGACACAGTTTCGGATGAAATTGCGGCTGCCTTGTTTGACGGGCGTATTGCACCAGGCGATCCATTGCCCTCGGAAGGGGAAATCGCGCGGCAGTTTGATGTCAGCAAACCCATTGCACGTGAAGCGTTGCGGCTTCTGGCTGGCGCTGGTCTGGTCCACACTCAACAAGGCAAAGTGGCGCGTGCCAAGGCGATGACCGGTGAACCACTGGATCGCATTTATGGCTATGCCGTTCGCTCAAGTCTGAAGCGTTTGCAGGAAGCCAATGAGATGCGTCTGGTGCTGGAATCCGGCATTGCCAGACTGGCCGCCAACCGCAGGGATCAAAAGGGTCTGACGCTTATGAAGCAGGCCCTGGAGGTCATGCGCTCCTCAATCGGTGAGCCTGAAGATTTTACCCAGGCGGATATCGATTTTCATCTCGGCATGGCGCTTGCGACCGGAAATACGATGATCCGGATGCAGGTTGAAGGCATGCGCTCGGTTCAGCGAGAGGTCTCAGAACTGTTTTCACGCCGCAGCAACCGCTCCAAAGCGGACTGGCAGGCAACGGTTTTGCGGCATGAAGCCATTTATGATGCGATAGCTGCGGGCTATCAGGCCGGAGCCCAAGCGAGCCTGGTGGCCCATTATGATGCAGCCGATATTGCGTCTTTCGAGGTGGCCAATGGCTGATAGCGCTGGCTCCCTTTCCGGCAAGCGTGCCCTTGTTACCGGAGCTAATTCTGATATTGGCTACGCGATTGCACAGGCTTTGGCAGCGGAGGGCGCAGAGCTCGTTCTGCACCGCCGTGCTGATGCCAAAAAAACTGGTGATGACAGGCAATTGTTTGAAACCTGCCCGGTCATTCTGGCGGATTTTCTGGAAAGTGACGGTGCTTCCAGACTTGCCAAAGCGGCTCTGGAAACTGGCCAAATTGATATTCTCATTGCCAATGCGGCAATGGAAAAACGCCAATCCTGGCAGGATGTTGATCCTGCATTCATCAATGCGCATGTGAGCGCGAATTTCACCTCAATGCTGATGCTGATAGGCGCTCTGGTCCCGTCGATGGAGCAGCGCAAATGGGGCCGGGTGGTTGCGATTGGCAGTGTCATGGCCACAAGACCACGCGCTGAAACCACCGTTTATGCTGCATTGAAGTCTGCGCAACTGACAGCTTTGCGGGCCATTGCGCGGGATGTTGCGCCCAATGGCGTCACCATGAATGTGGTGTCTCCCGGCGCGATTGAGACCGACCATATGGCAGCGCTCTATGCAAAGCCTGATTTTCGCAACGCGGTCACCGCCAAAATACCAATGGCCCGGCCGGGAACGCCAAAAGACCTTGTGGCACCTGTGACGATGCTTTGCGGCGATGGCGCAAGCTACATCACAGGCGTTGATATTCCCGTCAATGGCGGATGGGACATCGGTGATGCGCCCGGAAACCTCATGGAATTTGTTCAGTGACGGGTTGAGACCGTCTTTCTTGTGACCACAGACAAAGTTTTAACGGAGGAGTAAAATGACAATGTTCAGAACAAAAATTACAGCCGCCGCGCTGCTGGGTGCCAGTTTTCTGGTATCTCCGGCAGTTGCGCAGGAATTGCGCTTTACAGTTTGGACGGGCAATGACGCTCATCTCAACATGCTCAACAGCATCGGCGAAAGCTTCAAAGCCAAGCATCCGGATGTAACGGTCACGTTTGAGACCATTCCGGCGGGTGATTACATCCAGAAACTTACATTCCAGCTGGCTGGCGGTACACCGCCGGATCTTGGCTGGATGTTTGAAAATTCAATGCCGACTTTTGTCAAAGCGGGTGTGTTGGATGAGCTAACACCAACTCTGGCTGCCACTGAAGGCTATGATCTGGAAGACTTTTCAAAACCGGCCATGGCGCTGTGGTCCAATGATGGTGCCGTTTATGGCGTGCCGTTCTCAACGTCCCCCTTCATGATGTTCTTCAACAAGGACATGTTTGATGCTGCCGGATTGGAAGATCCTTTGACCCTTGCTGACAAGGGCGAATGGGACATGGCGAAATTCCGCGAAGTCTCGGCCGCATTGGCAGCTGCAAATGAAGGCAAATGGGGTTTTGAGTTCAAGGATGGTCAGGGCTATGACAGCCGCATCATGCACGCCATCATGCCGCCAATCCGGGTTTACGGTGGCAATGCCTTTGACGGTGGCGAGTGCGGGTTTGAAAAACCGGAAGCGGTTGCTGCGGTCACCCAATTGCATGAAATGATCTTCAAAGACGGCTCCATTGTACCGCCAGGCGAACAGGGCGACTTCTTCTCCGGTAGTTCAGCGATGACCATCAACCAGATTTCCCGTGCTTCCAAAATGCCGGATGCCGGGTTCAACTGGGGTATTGCGCCCTTGCCAACCGGTCCAGCCGGTGCGTCGCCGGTGATCGGACAGGCCGGACTTGTGGTGTTTTCCAAGAGCGAAAACCCTGAGCTTGCCAAGGAATTCATTGCTCATATGACCAATGCAGAAAACGTTGCGGTTATGGCCCAATTCTTCCCGCCGGCACGCAAATCCGTTCTGGACAGTGAGGCGTTCACCAACGCCAATGCACTTATTCCAGCTGCACAAATGGCAAATGTGAAAGCTGCGATTACAGATGGTCAGGTGCTTCCAAGCCATGAGCGGACGCCGCAGATTGAAGCTGCCATGAAGCCGCGCTTTGATGCGCTGTGGAAAGCGGATGCGAATGTCGAGGAAGCATTGAAAGCCGTCTGCGCTGCCATTCAGTCGGAACTCTAGGCTGAATTCAACGCAGGCCATTTAAACAGGACCGGGGCATGACTCCCAGTGAGAAAACAGCAACCATGGCGCAGGCAACGCGCGTGCCATGGTTGACCCTGCGCCGCAAGGAGGCGCTTGAAGCGTGGCTGTTTGTCAGTCCTACGTTGATCGGCTTTATCATCTTCTTTTTGGGCCCACTGATTGCCGTGGGCCTTTACAGCCTGACCGAATGGAATCTTCTCAGTCAGGAATCCACCTATGTTGGTGTTGAAAACTTTCGCGATGCCTTAACGGTCAATCCCGATTTCTGGCTTGTCGTGCGCAATTCAGCGCTGTTTGCCCTTGGGTTGGTGCCAATGAACATGGCACTGGCTTTGACGCTGGCACTTGCGCTGTCGCGCCCCTTTTTCGGGGTCGTTTTCTTCCGAACCATCTTCTTTGCACCCGTTATCACTTCTGCGGTGGCCTGGGCCATCGTCTGGAAGTTCCTGCTTCAGGGAGAGGCAGGCGCGGTCAACCAATTGCTCGCAAGCATTGGCATTGACGGCCCGAACTGGTTGCGGGAACCGAATTGGGCGATGTTCGCCGTGATTGTGACCCGCGTCATCAAAATGGTCGGGCTCAATATGATTCTTTACATTGCTGCACTACAGGCAATCCCCCGGGATTATGAGCAAGCCGCGCAGCTGGAAGGCGCATCCCGCTGGCAGATTTTCCGCATGGTGATCTGGCCCTTGCTGGCCCCCACAACGCTGATCATCATGGTGATTACTACCATCGGCTCGTTCAAAGTGTTCGACCACATCTATCTGATGACGGGTGGTGGACCGGAAAACGGCACGCTGGTGCTGGCCTATTACATCTACCAGCAGGGCTTTGAATTCTTCAATGTCGGTTATGCGTCTGCGCTGGCCATCATCATGTTTGTAATTGTACTGGCACTTACGATTGTGCAGTTGATCCTGCGCCAGAAAGGGTCGGGATGAACCTGTCTCAAAAACAGCTGCAATTGATCAAGCGTGTTCTATGGACCGTATCTTTGCTGATCGTGGCCGTGCCCTTTGTCTTTCCGTTTTTGTGGATGGTGTCATCGGGCTTCAAAAACTCGGCAGAAATCTTCGGCCAACCATCCCTTTTCCCAGCCATATGGCGCTGGCAGAATTTTCTTGATGTGTTTGACCACCAGCCCTTTGCGCAGCAATATTTCAATTCGCTGTATATTTCAGCGGCGGTGACCGTGATTACTCTGGTGATCTCCTCACTGGCTGGCTACGCGCTGGCGCGGCTGCGGTTTGCCGGTTCTGCGTTGCTGATGCTGTTTCTGATTTCGGCGCTGATGGTGCCTGAAGAGGTGACCATCATTCCCAACTTCTTCCTCATCCGCTGGATGGGTCTGATGGATACCCATATGCCGCTGATCCTGTTGCCGGTTTTCGGAGCGCATGGGGTGATGGCCACCTTCTTGATGCGTCAATATTTTGTGGCGCTGCCGAAGGAGCTGGAAGAAGCCGGGAAAATGGATGGGCTGTCACGGGTTGGTATCTGGTGGAAAATAGCTATTCCCATGTCACGCCCGGCGCTGGCAGCGGTGGCAATCATTACCTTTCTGCATTCGTGGAACCTGTTTCTGGAACCGCTGGTGTTTCTCTCCAGTCTGGAGAAGTTCACCCTGCCTCTGGCGCTGTCGAATTTCACCGATGCCTATGGTCTGCCGCTCTGGCACCTGCAGCTTGCGGCCACCACTTTGGCTGTGATCCCTATTCTGGGCGTCTATCTCATTGCCCAGCGCCAGATTATTGAAAGCTTTGCAATGTCGGGGGTGAAGGGATGAACCAACCTTCTGATTGCCAATTGGACAAACAGTCATGACAAGCCTTGCCCTAAGTAATCTTGCCAAATCCTTTGGTCCTGTGAAGGTCATACGGGATATTGATCTGACGATTGAAGATGGCGAATTTGTTGTGTTTGTCGGCCCGTCCGGCTGCGGAAAATCAACATTGCTGCGCATGATTGCCGGTCTTGAGGACATCACGTCCGGCGATCTGATGATTGGTGAACGGCGCATGAACGAAGTGTCTGCATCAAAGCGCGGCGTTGCCATGGTGTTTCAATCCTACGCGCTGTATCCGCATCTCACAGTGCGAGAAAATATGGGCTTCGGTCTGAAAGTCCGGAAGATGCCGGCAACTGACATCAAACGAAATGTCGATAATGCCTCGGCGACGCTGAAACTGGATGCGCTGATGGATCGATATCCGCGTGAGCTCTCCGGTGGACAGCGGCAACGTGTTGCCATCGGGCGCGCCATAGTCGGCAATCCCGATGTGTTCCTGTTTGATGAGCCATTGTCCAATCTGGACGCGGAATTGCGGGTTCACATGCGCGCCGAGATTTCGGCACTGCATGGTCGCCTTGGCAACACCATGATTTATGTAACGCATGACCAGATTGAAGCGATGACGCTGGCAGACCGCATTGTGGTTCTGCGCGATGGGCGGATTGAACAGGTCGGAACACCACGAGAGCTTTATGCGCGTCCAGCCAATGTGTTTGTGGCGCAATTCATTGGCAGCCCGAAGATGAATATCTGCGGTGCTGACAGTCTTGCCACTCAGTTGCAGGAATCTGGTTTTGATCTGAAGACCGCAACGCAAATCGGCATCAGGCCAGAGCATTTGAAAATTGTGGCTCCAGGTGATGGGCAGTTGCAAGGGCAAGTTATTGTCAGCGAATATACCGGATCTGGCTCACTCCTTCACATTGAAGTTGAGGGTGCCGGAATATTTCTTGTTGTCCAGGAAGGACAGGCTGGCGCTGAAAAAGGCGAGAGCATTGGATTGTCATTCTCGAGCGAAAATGTGCATTTGTTTGATGGATCGGATGTCGCAATTTAGTCTGCAAGTCGCGGCTGATTTGATGTTTGCCAGAAAACGATCGTGACAATTATCTCAATTGACCATGAATCTGGAATTGAAGGGGAGGCTGGCCGCTCCAACTGCTTTGGGTGAGGGATTGAGGCTGCCTGCAATGGCAGTGATACCAGGCACAGATTGTTCCAGAATGCTGCAAACCGTGCGGCAGATGTCCCGGGGCGCATAGGACGACAAAACAATTGTGTCCACTTCAACGAATTGGGTCAGAGCCAGACAGGAAATGGTCAAACGTTCAATCAAGGCCTGTTCCCAGATTTTCTGTGTCTGGCCATAATCCGGCCAACTGGAAGACCGGTCCCAAAGCGGGTCGGTGGGAATGCCCTGTTGTTGCAGGGCCTGCTCCAGACTCAGAATGCCGACATCAAAGCTCAGGGCGGAATTTCCATTATAGATCTGGTGGTTAAGCACTAAACGTGTGTGAAGTTCCGCACCCAGATAGAAAAACAGATAATCTGTCAACGGTTTTGCCACACCGAACATGCTTTCGCCGCCAGCGGTTGCCGTGATGTCATTCTGGACGAAAACCGGAAAGCCGATTTCATTCTCAATCTCATGTTGAAGAGCGGCATATTTCTGCTCGATGGCCTGTTCCTCGCCGCCGATGAGAGAGCCGGATTCCGGCAAGGCCAGCCCAACGCCGGCCAGCCGGTCATAAGTGCCCTTCGGCAACATGGCGATGGCTTTCTGGATGGTTTCCAGAAACTCCGGATGATTGCTGTTTTGGCTGGGGGAGGGATTGGGCAAAGTTGCGTGAAAGCCCACTTCACCGACGAAATTTACCAGTACGATTTCCGTGTTTTTATGGCCAATGCAAATGCCGACCGAGTAAGCTCCTTCCGGATTCAAGGCGACGGGAATGGTTGGCGGACCGACCCGCCCCTCGGCGCGCATGGCTTTGCCTTTTGTAACGAGCCCTTCCTGTTCCAGAGACCGCAGTAAAACAGAAATTGTCTGGGCGGAAAGGCCGGTTTTCTCGCCTATTTCCAGACGGGTAATGCCGTCATTCTGCAGTAATAATGACAGCAGCAATCTTTCATTATAACTGCGCACACTGACTGAATTCAGTCCGGTGGCCCGGTCTGCGATGCGCAGCGGGTTTGGAGGTGCAAATCTCATGTCAGGCATGGTGCAGACCCTTCCCGCTAAGTGCTTTGAACCGCTTCATGCGACCACCCGATGGATTCCACTTCGCGGGCCAGCGCCACGCCCAGATTTTCATGCGCTTCCTGGTTGATATGAAATCCATCTTGAGGATCGCAGTCGACAACGGAACCGGCATCAAAAAAATGGACTTCGAGAGAATCGGCAACAATCTCGAATTGCAGGGCCAGCTCATGAGATTTCTTCTGTGCGCCGGAAAAGATTGGTTCCCATTCCTTGATTTCGTCCCGCATCGGAGGTGGTGCGACTATCATGATTTCCGGGACAGTCCCGCCGGGTCCTGGTGCCAGTTCCTTGATGTCATAGATCAGGCAACCAATGCCCATCGCTACTTCCGAAGCTGGTTGGTTAAATCTGGCTTTCAGATCATTGGTCCCGAGCATGATGATGACCAGGTCCAGTATCGTGTGGCTCTGGATACAGGGCCACAGATAGGTCCGCCCGTTTTTGTGCGGGCCCTCAATGGGATCATCGCGAACTGTCGTTCGTCCACTCAGACCCTCTTCGACGATATGCCAGTGTTCGCCCAACTCTCGTGCCATCACGCCTGGCCAACGTTGTTTCGGGCCATAGCGTTCCAGTGGCGTTCCACCCGGGATCTGACCATGAGTGTTGGAATCTCCAAAGCACAATACGGAACGCATGTATCTGTCCTGTCAAAAATAATATTTTTTAATCAGTAACTTAACTGCCATTTTTTGGGCAGTAACATCGCGAAAACATGGCACTCTACTGGAAAAAAGGCAAGCAGCTTTAATATTCATTCAGCCTGAATAACTATTGACTTTCGAAAAATACCTGTGCCTTTTAGATGCAGGGAGGACGGTCTGAGAAATCCAGTCAGGCGCTATATATCGGCATAACACGATAAAAATTGCGCCTCCGGGTATACGCGGATTTTAAGCCGTGTTCTCAGAACAAAATCTTTTGGAACACAGCCAATTTGTCTGTTTTCGCGGTTGGCGAAACGAAGGCATGGCTTTCGGGAGGCAGGGAGTTTCGTTCGTTCGACGCTTTTGACTCCCGTTATCGCGAACTGGAATTCTGAGCCCAACATGGAGGAAAGCTCAATGAAATACACTCTCAAGTCTCTGACAACAGCGGTTTTGCTGACAACGACATTTCTGGTTGCTCCGGCACTCGCCCAGGAGGCGATGCTGATGGACGGTGTGACCGCACGCGCTGAAAACAACCCTACAGTGGAAGCGGGCAAATTTCAGAAGGATGGCCCTTGGGTCATTGGCATGAGTCATTTTGGTGTCAATGCCAATACCTGGACCGTTCAGGTTGCCCATGAAACACAGGGTGCTGCTGATGCGGATAAGCGTATCTCAAAAATGATTATTCTCGATGCCGGGTTTGATCAGAAAAAGCAGGTTTCCGACATTGAAGATCTGATTGCGCAGAAAGTGGATGCCATCATCGTCCAGCCTGTGACATCAACTTCAGCGGATGCCAGTATTGCCAAGGCCGTGGCTGCAGGCATCCCTGTTGTCCTGCATACAGGGCGCATCGAGTCTGATGCCTACACCACCGAAATTCAGGGTGGCGCAGAGCATTTTGGCAAGGTGATGGGCGATTTTCTGGTCAAGGAACTTGGCGGCAAGGGCAATGTCTGGGTTTTGCGCGGCCTGGCAGGTCATCCCGAAGACACAAACCGCTATAATGGCATGTTGCAGGCTTTCGAAGGCTCCGACATCAAGATCATCTCCGAGGATCATGGCGACTGGCAATACGACAAATCCAAGAAGCTCTGCGAAACGCTTTATCTTAACAATCCGCAGGTTGATGGCATCTGGTCGTCAGGCGCAGATATGACCCGCGCCTGTGTGGATGTATTCAAGCAATTCGGAGCTGAAATTCCACCGATTTCCGGAGAAGGCAACAATGGCTTCTTTGGCCAGTGGATCAAGGATGGATTCAAATCCGTCTCTGCGGAATACAGCCCAGCTCAAGGCGCAGCAGGCGTTCGTGCAGCGGTCGCCCTGTTGGAAGGCAAAGAGCTGAAAAAGCATTACGACTACAATCCGGAAGGGTGGGATCTGGAAAAAGCCACGACCTTCTACCGTGATGACCTGTCAGCGAATGTCTGGTGGCCAACCGAATTGCCAGAGGAAAAACTTCAGGAACTTTACAGCAAGAAATAACTCCCAGGACCAGCAGAAGGCGGCGCTGCTGCCTTCTGTTCCTGCTGGTTTCGTATGTTCCGGGGTGATCACGTGCCAAATCTGATCGAAATGTCGAATATCTCCAAGGCGTTTGGCGGCAGCGTAGCGCTGGACAGGGTTTCGCTGGAATTGAAACCGGGAACAGTTCACGCGCTGATGGGCGAGAATGGCGCTGGCAAATCCACCTTGATGAAAATACTCGCAGGCGTTCATCAGCCGGACAGTGGCGAGATTCGCAAGAACGGTGAAAAGCTTGTCATCCCGCGTCCCAAAGACGCCTTGGATTTGGGCATTTCCACTGTGTTCCAGGAATTGTCGCTGCTCTCGAACCTGTCCATTGCAGAAAATATGTTTCTGGGCCGGGAACCGATCACCCGCTTCCGCACAATTGATTATGCGGTGATGGAACAACAGACGACCGAAGCGCTGCAGGAACTTGGACTGACACTTGACCCGTCCACACTGGTTTTACAGCTGAGCATCGCAGAGCGGCAATTTGTTGAAATTGCCCACGGGATCAAGGCCGATGCGGCTGTTTTCATTCTTGACGAGCCCACAGCTGCGCTCAACGCAGCCGATGTGGCGGTTCTCAACCAGCATATTGCGCGGCTGCGCGATGCGGGCAAAGCGATTGTCTACATTTCGCACCGCATGGATGAGATTTTTGAAAATTGTGACACCGTTACGGTTCTGAAAGACGGCCAGTTGGTCGGCACCAGGCCCTTGGCGGACATGACCCCGGATTCGCTGATTGCGATGATGGTTGGCCGTGAACTGGCGCATCTGTTTCCAGAGCGCAGCACTGAAGTTGGCGAAGCTGTGCTGGATGTGAAGGATTTTAGACTGGAGGCCGGATCGCAGCCATTTTCACTCAAACTTTGCCGCGGGGAGATCCTGGCGCTGGCCGGGCTGGAAGGGCAGGGTCAACAGAAGTTTCTGCGTTCCTTGATCGGGCAATTTGTGCCCGCTGGCGGCGTCGTCATGATCAAGGGTCAGTCGTTGAAGCTTCCGGTCGCACCATCAGCAGGTGTGCGGCAATTGCAGGCTTTGGGGGTTGGATATGTTCCAGAAGATCGCAAGGAAGAAGGCTTGTTTCTCGGTTTGCCGATCAGCCACAATATCGCCATTGGCCTGCATTCCGCGCGATCGGCGCTTTCACTGGCGAAGGATTACCTCAAGATTATCACCGATACGATGGCCAGCATGAATGTGAAGGCTGCCGGTATCGCTGCGCCAGTCAATTCGTTGTCCGGTGGCAATCAGCAGAAAATTCTGTTGGGACGTTATCTGGCCGCTGATGTGGATGTGCTTCTCATTGAGGAGCCGACCCGGGGCGTGGACATTGGCGCTAAATCAGAAATCTACAAATTGCTGCGCAGCTTTGCCGAAGGCGGTGGTGCCGTGCTGGTTCTCTCCCGTGAGACGATTGAGCTGATTGGCCTGTGCGACCGGATTTATGTGGTTCATGACAACACAATTGTCAGTGAAATGCGGGCCGAAGCAGCAACAGAACACAAGATATTAGACGCGGCTTTGAGCGCATGAACAGTGGACAGAAAATTGCAGACAGCGATAAAACGATGAGATCTACGCTGAAGAACATGTTTACCGGGCAGCAATCCCGACAGGGCATGTGGCTGTTGCCTCTGCTTGGCTTCATCGTACTTGCTGTGGTTCTGAGTGTTCAGACGGAACAGTTTTTCAGCGCCGAAAACCTGTTCAATCTGGTGGCTCAGGCCATGCCGCTGATCATTGCCGCAATCGGTCAGATGTTTGTCATATTGCTGGGTGGTCTCGATCTGTCGGTTGGCTCGGTGATCAGTTTTACAACTGCCATTCTGGCGCTGGAAGGACCGGGTTTCATTTTGATACCGGCCGTTTTTGTGCTCGCGGGAGTGATCGGCTTTATCAACGGGTCTGTTGTCACGCGGTTCAATGTTCATCCGATCATTGCGACCTTGTCGATGCAATATATTCTGCTTGGCATCACCCGGATGCTGCGCCCCGTATCTGGTGGAACCGTGCCGGATATTGTCATCTCAGCCGTTGCGGGAAGTTTTCTCGGGGTGCCATTGCCTGTGTTCTGGGGCCTGTTTGTGATTCTGGTCGCCTGGAAGATCCTTCATGGCTCTCGCTATGGGTTGCATCTGTTTGCAATTGGCGGCGGTATTGCAGCCGGAACAACGGATGCGGCGCATAATTTCGGCATTGCCGATAAGCGCAATATTATTCTGGCCTATATGGCTTGTTCCTGTTTTGCCGCGCTGGCGGGTGTGTTCCTGGCAGGGCGCATCGTCTCCGGTGATCCCAATGTCGGTCTTGGCTTTGAGATTGATGCGATCACAGCTGTCGCTATTGGCGGCGCGCAATTGTCCGGAGGTGTTGGCAGTCTGCATGGGACGGTGATCGGGGCCATGGTTATGGCTCTGCTCGCCAATGGCATGAATCTGGCCAACATCTCTCCCTTTATTCAGACCGCAATCAAGGGTGCAATTCTGGTGTTCGTGGTCGCCTTCCAGTCCCGCAAACGGATGGGGCTTTGATTATGGCGAACACGATTTACGCCGGGCTTGTCCAGCGCCTTTTGCGGGTGCCGCCCGCAATCTATGTGTTTCTCATTCTGCTGATCATTCTGTCGATCTCCCGTCCGCATATGCTGAATGTCAACATTATGGGCATCTTTATCCGGCAGGTGGTTCCGCTTGGCATTCTGGTTCTTGCCCAGCAATTGGTGATGCGGGTCAATTCAATCGATCTGTCCGGTGGCGGTGTCATCCTTCTGATCAACTACCTGATTTCATCAAGCGTGTTTCCCGATGCGTCGCTTTGGTTCTTCGTCCCCATGGCACTTATGATTGGAACGGGAATTGGACTGTTTAACGGCTACATGGTCAGCAAGCGCCGTGTCTCGGCGGTGATTGTCACGCTGGCTGTCAGCATTATTCTGATCGGGCTTGTTCAATTTCTGTCGAGCGGCAAGCCACCTGGCGATGTGCCATCAATTTTCAGCGATATCTACAACACCAAATTCTGGTCGATCCCGACCCCGGTGCTCTTCTGGATCTTCCTCAGCATTCTGATGGCCCTGTTTCTGGGGCGCACAGTTTTTGGCCGCTATGTCAGTTCGGTGGGCGCGAATGCGCAGGCGGCGCATTTTTCAGGCGTACCCGTAGAGAGGACCGTCATTCTGGCGCATACGCTGGCCGGGTTGATTGCCGGAATTGCTGCCCTTGTGCAGACCGCATCCATTGCTGTTGGCAGTGTGCGGGTCGGGCTTGATCTGCCGATTCTGGCAGTGGCTGCCACCATTCTGGGCGGTGTTGTTTTCGGGCGCGGCGAGGGCGGCGTTTCCGGCCCGTTCTTCGGCGTTCTGTCCTTTGCACTGCTGTTTGTGGTGATGACGACTTTCGGGATCGATGATCCTGGCAAGCTGATGGCACAGGGAATGATCATTCTGCTCGCCGCCATCTTCTACGGCGTTCGAACCGCCAAATCCTGACCAATCAAACCTGCACCGAGGAATCCATCATGTCCGATAAAAAGTCCATTCTGTGTTACGGCGATTCTCTGACCTGGGGCTGGATCCCGGTTGTTGAAGGCGCGCCCACCTATCGCTATCCGTTCGAACAACGCTGGACCGGTGTCATGGCCTCTCAACTGGGGGACGGCTTTCATATCATCGAGGAGGGATTGAGTGCACGCACCACCAGTCTTGATGATCCCAATGATCCGCGTCTTAATGGCAGCCATTATCTGCCGGCGGCGCTTGCCAGCCATCTGCCGCTGGACCTTGTGATTGTCATGCTTGGCACAAATGACACAAAATGCTTCTTCCACCGCACGCCCTATGAAATTGCCAATGGCATGGCGAAACTGGTGGGCCAAATTGGTGCGAGCGCCGGCGGCGTTGGTACGCCTTATCCTGCCCCCAAAACGCTTGTCGTTGCACCGCCACCGCTCACCCCGATGCCGCACCCGTATTTTCAGGGTATGTTTGGCGGTGGGCATGAAAAAACTGCGGAGCTTGGCGAGCAATACAAAAATATGGCGGATTTCATGAAGGTGGAATTTCTCAATGCCGGAGATTTCATCACCACGGACGGTGTGGATGGTATTCACTTTACAGCTCAGAACAATATGGATCTTGGCAAGGCAATTGCGAACAAGGTTCACGATATTCTGAATGCCTGATGCATTGTGGTTCTGATGCTCTTCGATAAGGTGTGCCGCACCTCTTCTTGACCTCGAAAGCTATCTTTTGCCCGAATCCCGTTTTCGCTCCCTGAGCCTGCTGCTTCTGGCGGAAGTTGCCGGCATGTCACTGTGGTTTGTGTCCTCGGCGGGCCTGCCGGATATGATCCGGGAGGTGAACATTTCCGGAATGCGTCAGGCGGCTTTGTCCAGCAGCGTTCAGGCAGGCTTCGTTGTAGGCGCCTTGATTGTCGCGTTTTTCGGGTTGGCAGACAGGTATGACCCAAGGCGGGTTTTTGCGCTCTCTGCTGTATTGGCGGGCATTGTGAATTTCACGCTTGTCTTGTCATCACCGGGTAGCGGGCTTGCCATTGTAGCGCGGTTCCTGACCGGTGCATTGTTGGCCGGGGTTTACCCGGTGGGCATGAAAATCATGGTAGGATGGGGGCAGAAGGACCGCGGATTTCTTGTCGGCGCACTGATTGCTGCGCTCACGCTTGGGTCTGCCTTTCCGCATCTTTTGTCCCTTGCCGGCGGTGCAAACTGGCGGCTGATCATTGTTGTCGTGTCTGTTGCTGCCGCTGCTGGTGGCTTGCTGTGCCTGCTTGTCGGGCTGGGGCCGCACCATTCCATTGCGCCGCGTTTCAACCCGCGCACAATAGCGTCTGCCTGGACCAACCGCCGGGTGCGGCTGGCTTATGCAGGTTATCTTGGCCATATGTGGGAGCTTTATGCCATGTGGGCCTGGGTTGGTCTGGCAACGGCCACCTCCTATGCGGTCACGATGCCATTGGATGAGGCGGTTCGGCTGTCAACTATCACCGCCTTTGCAGCGATTGCCGCCGGTGCAGTGGCCAGCATATTGGCTGGACTGGTCGCTGACCGGATCGGCAAGGCAGAAGTCGCCATTATAGCGATGATCATCAGTGGTCTGTCGGCGTTAGCCGCTGCGCTGACTTTTGGCGGGCCTGCCTGGCTGACACTGATCGTGGTGGTGATCTGGGGCATCAGTATCATCCCGGATTCAGCGCAGTTCTCAGCGTTGGTGGCCGATTTCGCGCCGCCCGATCAGGCTGGAAGTCTGATGACATTTCAAACCGCCCTCGGCTTCGCTCTGACCATTGTCACAGTACAGACCACGCCTCTGCTTGCCTCGGTATTTGGCTGGCCGACAGTGCTGGCCGGACTGGCACTGGGGCCGTTGTTTGGTGTTGTGGCCATGATGCGGTTACGGACCCTTACATCTCAATCTTAGAGTTTGAATTCAATTGGGTTCAGACCCTGACCTCCCAATTAAATCCGGACTTAAGGTTCTGGGCCAAGAACCAAAACGATGCTCTGGCTGTTAGGACGATGGCAGGCAGGATGACATATGTGCGGTTCCGGCGTGATGGAATGCAGGCTTCAGTTGGCCTTTGGCGGCGCGACTGACTTTCGAATAACAAGGGGGCACTCAACCTTGGTTATCGGAAAACGACGTTCTTGAGGCGTAAAAGGTATTCCGAGTCGTTCAATTGCCCATTCTCCCATAGCGCGGTGCGGAAGGACTGACGTGGTGAGCGGCGGGTGCAAGTGCCGAGCGACTTCCTCGTCATCATACCCGACCACGGATATGTCATTCGGGATATCCAGCCCTAGTTCCTTCAATGCTTCATAGCACCCGATAGCCATTCGGTCATTCTGGCTGAAAATTGCCGTTGGCCTATTCTTTATCTGCAACAGTTTTTTGGTTGCATCATAACCTGAACTTGTTGACCAGTCTCCTTCGACGACAAGCTCGGGATCAAATGGAATATCTGCTGTGGCAAGCGCCCTGCGATACCCAACTAGTCTATCCTGAGTGGCTTCCTGCCAATGCTCTCCGGTGATCGTCGCAATGCGTCGGTGTCCATGTTTGATGAGGTGGAGTGTGGTGTTTTCGCCACCCGCAATTTCACTGGGAACGACCGAAGGGAAGAGGCAATCTTCCGTATGGCAATTGACCAAGACAACGGGAATTTTCAGATCGCCCAGAAATGCAGGTGCGATCAACTCCCGTGTGAAAATTGCCATATAAATGAGCGCGGATATGTCAGCTTTTTTCAATGCTTCGATGGTTCGATTTTCTGTTTCCGGATCACCAGCCATCTGGGCAACCAAAAAGACATTTCCAGTGTTCCGCGAGGCCAAGCGGGCACCCTCAATAGCGACCACTGCATCATGGGTAGTCGATAGCTGGTCAACCATGATGCCGATCGTGCACGAGACAGCGGACGTTACCGGCATAGGTGACGCGGGGAGTGTCGGCAGGCTATATCCCAGCTTGTGCGCCGCTTTAATGACGCGCTCACGCGTCGCTTGCGGTAGTTTGCTCCCTGCAGTTTGGCCCAGAACGAAAGAAACAGTCGTCTGCGAAACGCCAGCCTCCAATGCGACATCGGTCATGGTTACACGGCCAGAGTCGCGTTTTCCCTTCCGCCGCTGAGATTGAACCGTGGTTGGGCGTTTAAGAGTGTTGGTTCGTGCCAATTTATCCATCCGAGTGAGGCATGCTCACAGCACCCTGTGCCATCAATATTGCCGATTCAATAGAACACAAATGATCCACAAACTCAAATTACTAATAGTTGACTTCTTATTAGTAATAACATACAGAAGTATGGTGCCCAGGATGCAGTTTTGGGGGGTCAGCAGCATTCCTGGAGGTTGAATTACAATGTTAATCTGTCGCAACTTTTAACGTTGGATCGATGATGTTGCACGTCAAGACGAAGATGCTCGTTTTTGAAGCGAAGGGGGAAGAATGCAGACACAAACAAAGACAACAGTTTTGGAGCGCGTGCCTCACGACGTGGCAGACAGCAACGTATTGTTTGTAGGTCAAGGGCTCAACAAGAGATATGGCGGTCTGCACGCTTTGCGGGATGTCGATTTGACGATGTACCGGGGAGAAGTTCTGGCGCTCGTTGGTGATAATGGCGCGGGCAAGTCAACACTGATAAAGGCGATCTCTGGCGCGATTATGCCAGACTCCGGATCAATTCAGTTTGACGGGGTGAAGGTCAGTTTTGCGCGCCCTACCGACGCCACAGCCGTCGGTATCGAAACGGTTCACCAAAATCTTGGGCTCGTTGATGAGCTAGACGTAACCCAAAATGTTTTTTTGGGCCGTGAATTGACGCGCTCGGCACTTGGATTTCTGCCGCGGTTGGACAAGCTGCAAATGCGCAGCAAAACAGTTGATTTGTTGCGCAACTTTTCGATCGCAATGCCAAAATTAAACGATCCGGTGCGCAAGCTGTCCGGTGGGCAGCGCCAGATAATTGCCATCAGCCGCCTTTTGCTGGCTGAGCCCAAACTGCTGATCATGGATGAGCCTATGGCCGCACTCGGCATAGATGAGGGCTCCAAAGTTCTCGAACTTGTCGGCAAGTTGCGCGAGTCGGGGATTACAACACTTATCATCAGTCACAACCTTGAACACGTGTTCAGTCTCGCTGATCGCGTTGCGGTGATGAAAAACGGTACAATGGTTGGGGTGAAGAGAACGGATGAAACAACAAGAGAAGAAATAGTCTCAATGATCACTATTGGAGAGTTGTCTGGAAAGGGGGCGGACCATGTCAGCCGTTGAAGCAACGAAGTCCGTTGATAAAAGCGCGGGCAATTCTGATACGCGATTCAAGTTCGATAACCTTGGGTTGACCTTGGTTCTTGTGGCGCTGATCGTGCTGTTTGCACTTATAAATCCGCGTTTTGCAACTGTCTCGAACATGAGCAACGTGCTTACTCAGGCGTCGACATACATCATTGTCGCGATTGGCATGACTTTCGTTATCACTAAGGGCGGGATCGATCTGTCGGTTGGTGCGGCGATGGCACTTTCCACTTGCGTAACTTTTGCGCTTCTGGATGGGGGATTGCACTATATTCCGGGACTTTTCGTCTTGTTCGCGGTTTCGCTCGTATTAGGGGCGATCAATGGCGTGGTTGTGACCTATCTGGCGGTGCCGGCATTGATTGCCACACTGGGCACGATGGTCACATTCCGAGGGGTTGCCCTGTTGCACTCTGCCGGGGAGCTGTACTATGGGCTCCCGCCACAACTCGTCTGGCTGGGGCAAGGCAAAGTGGCCGGTATTCCTGTGCCAATCATTGTCACCGTTCTCTTTGTTCTTGTGGCGCATTGGCTGTTTAACCTCACCACCTTCGGCGTTCACGTCCGGGCAGTGGGCGGAAATACAGAAGCTGCGCGGCTGGCGGGCATTCGCGTGAATCGCATTACAATCGCCGTGTATTGCTTCATGGGCATCGCGGTTGGCCTGGGTGGACTACTATGGATGGCCCGGATTGACGGCACCCAGGCGACACTTGGCACGGGGATGGAAATCCACGTCATCGCGGCAACCATCATCGGCGGTACAAGCCTGTTCGGTGGACGCGGAACGCTCTATGGAACCGTTCTGGGCGGGATTCTCTTGACGATGCTTAACAATGCTTTGGTGATTGCCGGTGTTGAGTTCTTTTGGCAGATGGTCGCGATTGGAATCATTGTCATCTCGGCCGTTACAATTAACAACATACGTGAAAACAGAATTGCGTGGATCGCCGATCTGCGCACGCGATCCGGCTCGCGCAACTAGTCGACAACTTAAAGGGAGGAACTAAATATGCTAAATCGGAGAACACTGCTAGGGGCCACTATGGGGGTGGCACTTTGTCTAACTGGCGGAACCGCAGCATTTGCCGCCGAAGACAAGATGCAGATCGCCTATCTATCACCATCCTTTGATATCTCCGACGCTTGGGAGCGCGTCTATTGGGCGATGCGCGGGCGTCTGGATGAGAAGGGGGTCGAGTATGATGTCATCCAACTCGCCGTTCAGGATGCCACAGATCACGCGGGCCAACTGGCTCAGGTGGAATCGGTGATTGAACGTGGTGTTGACTATGTGATGCTCGGTGCCACCGAATACGAATCCGCAATTCCAGGACTGCGCAAGCTCAAGGCAGCAGGCGTTGGGGTTGTGGTCTATAACTTCCTCGAACCGCATGAAGATGAGCAGGCTCGGGCTGCGCAGTACATTGCCTTTGATCACTATGAGGGTGGTCGGATTGCTGGAGAGTGGGCCGTTGGACGCCTTGGTGGCAAAGGCAAGGTCGCCGTGCTTCAGGGTGTGCCGGGCGTCGTCAGTGACAAGCGGATGAATGGTTTCCTTGACGTAGTGAAGAAGTCACCTGACATCGAAATTGTCATCGGTGTGCATACTGACTTCGATCGAGTAAAGGCATTTGATGCTACAAATAATCTGATCGTAGCAGAGCCTGACCTCGACTTGATTTACGGCGTTTCTACTGGTGTTGGTCTTGGCATTGGGCAGGCTTTGAAAGGTGCGGGCCTTTCAGACAAAGTGCTGTCCATGGGCTTTGGCGGCACGGGTGATGAGATCACTGCAATGAAAGAAGGCTGGCTTAGCGCGTCACCGCTTCGCATGATTGATGACAGCGGTGTTGCTGTGGCCGATGCCTTTATCGCTCTGTCCAAAGGCGAAAAAGTAGAGCCCGTATGGTCTGGCCCCTTCACAATGATCGACTGGGAATCCGATGCTGACGAACTTATTGCGAAAGCCAATCGGTACTCTCGTCCCGCAATGGGAAGATAAGCCAAATGGCAACGGTGCGTTTTCCGTTTCAGGAAGCAACATGAACGCGCCGTTGCAGTAGCATTCAAACGCAGTCCTGGATTTAAGATGGCATGCTCCTTATCAGTCCAGGAAAGTGCAATCCGTCGGCGAATGATGATGACGAGGAATGTTTCTGTTTCTCGTCATTATCATTTCATACCGTCAGCCAAATTATTGGAAACAAAAGAGAACTTAAATGCCCAAGGATCTGGACGGAAAAACAATTATTGTCACCGGCGCCGGAAAAGGCATCGGACGAGCGACATGTTTGATGTTGTCTGAACTGTGTGCAAATGTCGTGGCTTTGTCGAGAACAGCGTCAGATTTGAGTTCCTTACAGGCCGAAACCGGATGCCAAACCTATGCTCTCGACATCGGGAATTCTGCTGAACTTCGGACAGTGGTGCAGGGTGTGGTAGCTGCCGACGGCTTGGTTAACTGTGCCGGAATCAATATTCTGGAACCCTTTTTGGAAGTCACCGAAGAGAGCTTTGACGAAATCTATGCGATCAATACAAAGGCCGCGATGATTGCAGCGCAAGAATTCAGCAAGACGTTGATTGCTGCGAAGCGTAAGGGTGCCATCGTAAACGTGTCCAGCATGTCGTCGTTTGTTGGCTTTGCCGATCATACGTCATATTGCGCATCAAAGGGTGCAATGGATGCAATGAGCCGCGTAATGGCGAACGAACTGGGCGAACACGGCATTCGCGTTAACTGCATCAACCCGATTATAACTATGACAGAATTAGCTGCGGAAGCTTGGAGCGATCCTGTGAAATCAGGACCCATCCTGTCGCGCGTTCCTGTTGGTCACTTTGCGGACGTTGACGATATCGCAAACCTGATAGTGTTTCTTCTGTCGGAAAATTCGCGGATGCTGAATGCGACCGCCATACCGGTCGATGGCGGGTTTTTGGCGAGATAGGCTGGGCACCACAAATCTTCGTGCATTTGCCGTTGTGAAAACCGCTGGTGGCTCTGTCAGAGCAAGCGGACTGAGCCCAGACCCCAGTCAGGAGTGCCCCCAGCCGCCGCCACCGGGTGTGAGCATTTCAATCTGATCATCTGCCAACAAATCTGCCTCGTCGTTGCTTTTCAGACGCTCCTTTGCGCCGTCCTTGCGAATGACCCAATTTTCGCCGGATGCACCAGGTGCACCGCCATCCACGCCGAAGGGTTGAGTGATGCGGTGTGAGGTCAGTACTGTGACAATGACCGGTTCCAGATAGCGCAGGCGACGCCTGATGCCGTTGCCGCCGGACCATTTGCCCTTGCCGCCAGAGCCGTCTCGAATGGCAAATTCCTCAACCCGAACCGGGAAACGTTGTTCCAGCACCTCTGGGTCTGTCATACGGGTGTTGGTCATGTGTGATTGCACAGCGCTTGCGCCATCAAAACCCGGCCCGGCACCTGTGCCGCCGCCAATGGTCTCATAGTTCTGGAAAGTATCTGTGCCCCAGACAAAATTGTTCATGGTGGCTTGCGAACAGGCCAATGCGCCCAATGCGCCATACAGGCAATTGGCAATGGCCTGGCTGACTTCCGTATTGCCGGCAATCACGGCCGCTGGATAAAGCGGGTTGATCATGGTGCCTTCCGGCGCAATGATTTTCAGTGGTTTCAGACAGCCTTCATTCAGCGGAATGTCACTGCCGACCAGGGTTCTGAACACATAAAGCACGGCTGCACCACAGATGGATCGTGGCGCGTTGTAATTGTAAACGTCTTGCTCAGACGTGCCGGTGAAATCAAGCACGGCTTCCTGCTTGTCATGATCGACGCTGATCGTCACCTTGATCTGTGCGCCACTGTCAATCGGGTAGGTGAAGGAGCCATCTTTCAACCGGCCAATAACTTGTTTGACCGAGGCTTCTGCGTTGTCCTGAACATGGCGCATATAGGCCAGCACCACGTCCAGCCCAAAAGTGTCGATCATGCGGTGAACTTCACGGATGCCTGTGGCGTTGGCTGCAATCTGCGCTTCCAGATCAGCCATATTGTGATCAATGTTGCGGCATGGATAGCGCCCTGAAGCGAGCAGCGCTCGTGTGGCTTCTTCTTGTAAAGTGCCCTGATCAACGAGTTTGAAATTGTCGATCAGCACGCCTTCTTCATCAATATGCTTGCTGTCAGGTGGCGCGGAGCCGGGGGTGCGACCGCCAATATCGGCATGGTGGCCGCGCGAACCGACATAAAACAATATGTCGCTGCCGGCATTGTCGAAAACAGGCGTGATCACAGTGACATCGGGTAGATGGGTTCCGCCATTAAACGGCGCATTGAGCATGAAGCTGTCGCCGGTTTTCATGGTGTCGGCATTCAGTCTTGCAACGGTTCGCACACTGTCAGCCATGGACCCCAGATGCACCGGCACATGGGGTGCATTGGCGACGAGATCGCCACTGGCATCAAACAGGGCGCATGAAAAGTCCAGTCGCTCCTTGATGTTGACCGAATAGGCCGTGTTGGCAAGGGTTGCGCCCATTTGCTCGGCAATCGACATGAAGAGGTTGTTAAAGACTTCCAGCATGATCGGATCTGCATCTGTGCCGATGGCAGCTTCGCGAGCATTGGCTTCAAAGCGCTCCAGTATCAGATTGCCAAATGTGTCGACACGGGCGCGCCAGCCCGGTTCCAGAGAGTTGGTTCCTGTGGATTCCGTGATGATGGCCGGGCCTGTCACCACTTGACCAACGGCCAGAGCCTCACGTTGATAGAGCGGAACTTTCTGCCAAGCCCCTTTGCCGTAAAGGGGTATCTGGTCGGCTGGTTTGGCTTCGGTTTCCGGGCCAGCGCTATCTGGTTCCGTAACATCTTCCGCGCCGCCAATGGCTTCTACACTCAGCATTTCAATGTTGAGCGCGCGTCCGGGAGAGGCAAAACCAAAGCGGGAAATATGGGCTTCGTCAAAATTGGTGCGCATTTCCGCTTCGGTGCTGAAGGGAACTTCAAGTGATTGGTGAGATCCGGCATACCGTAAATGCGCGCGTTTCAGGACGGTAATCTTGTCGGTTGCAACGCCTTGACCGGCCACTTCATCGCGTGCCTCTTTGGCCAGATTGGACAGCACAGACACGGCCTCGGCTTGCTTGGCCACAGGCTGTTCAAATTGCACTTCCCGCAAGGCACGGATTTCAGCAAGTCCCATGCCGTAGGCGGACAAGACGCCAGCAAAGGGATGCAGGAATACACTTGTCATGCCCAAGGCATCAGCAACTAGGCAGGCGTGCTGGCCACCGGCACCGCCAAAACAATTCAGCGTATATTGGGTCACATCATAACCGCGTTGAACGGAAATCTTCTTGATCGCATTGGCCATGTTTTCAACGGCAATGCGCAGAAACCCTTCAGCGGTTTCTTCCGGACTCAAGGCGTCCGCGTTGGTGGCGTCGGCAATTTCCTGTGCCAGTTCAAGGAACTTTTGCGCCACGACATTCTTGTCCAATGGTGCGTCAGCATTGGGACCAAACACAGGTGGGAAATGATCCGGGTTGAGCTTGCCTAGCATAACATTGCAATCGGTCACGGTTAGCGGGCCGCCACGGCGATAGCAGGCCGGGCCGGGATTAGCACCTGCGCTTTCCGGTCCCACCTGATAGCGCCCATTGCGGAAGGTCAGGATTGAGCCACCGCCTGCGGCCACCGTGTGGATGTTCATCATGGGGGCTCGCATGCGCACGCCAGCCACTTCGGTTTCAAAGGAGCGCTCATAGTCTCCCGCGTAGTGGCAGACATCTGTGGATGTACCGCCCATATCGAAGCCGATGAGTTTTTCAAACCCGGCCTGATGCGCGGTTTTGACCATGCCGACCACGCCGCCTGCCGGGCCGGACAAAATGGCGTCCTTACCCTGAAACAGGCCAGCATCGGTCAGTCCGCCATTGGACTGCATGAAAAACAGGCGCTCGCAGGCACCGCCTTCCAGGTCCAGCGCATCAGCGACCTGATTGACGTAGCGCCGCAAAATTGGGGAGAGATAGGCATCGACCACTGTGGTGTCACCACGACCCACCAGCTTGATGAGCTTGGAGGTTTCATGGCTGGTGGACACTTGCGTATAGCCGATCTGGCGGGCGATTTCAGCGACCTGCATTTCATGATCGGGATTGAGATAGGCATGCATGAAGGCTATCGCGACGCCGCGCAGGCCGCGATCATAGGCGGCCTGCAGCGCCGATTTTGCAGTGGCCAGATCAAGCGGACGAATGATTTTACCCTCCGCATCCAGCCGTTCAGGCACTTCCGCGACATCGCTGTAAAGCAGTTCCGGCATGACAATGTGAAGGTCAAACAATTTGGGGCGGGTCTGATACCCGATGCGCAGCAGGTCCTTGAAGCCTTCGGTGATCAGCAACAGCGTGCGATCTCCCTTGCGCTCCAAAAGCGCATTTGTGGCGACGGTCGTCCCCATTTTGACAGCGGAAATGCTGCCTTTTGGAATGGGTTGGACGCTATCAAGCTTCAGGAGATCGCGAATGCCCTGAACGGCTGCATCAGGATATTGCTCCGGGTTCTCGGACAGTAATTTATGGGACACCAATGCACCATCTGGACGTTGTCCCACGATGTCGGTGAAAGTGCCGCCACGATCTACCCAGAATTGCCACATGAGACACATCTCCTTTGTTTGCCCGCGCGCTTGCAGCGGGAATTATTGCTTTTGTCAGTGCGTTCAGGTTTTGGTCAATAGACCAGCGAAGGCAACCAAAGTGCAAGTTGCGGGAATGCCAAAAGAAAAGCAATCATCGCGAACATGGTGAGCACAAAGGGTGCAGCCCCGATCATTACATCCAGCATTTCTCCGCGCCCGCGAATGCCTTGCACCACGTACAGATTAATGCCGATGGGTGGTGTTATGAGCGCCGTTTCCAGCAGCACCATCAACAGGATGCCAAACCAGACCGGATCATAACCAAGCGCGATGACAATGGGTGTGACCAAAGGTGCTGTTGTCAACAGCATGGAGAGGGTTTCCATAAAACAGCCCAACACGATCAGGACACCGATGATGACGAGCATGGTTTGAAACGGTGTGTAGCCAAGACCGGTGATGAAGTCTGCCAATGCCTGTGTCAGGCCGATCACCGACAACACAAAGTTCAAAAAGACAGCGGCCAGAATGATGAGCATGATCATGGCCGTGGTGCGCATTGTTCCTTCAATGGCCACACGCAACATATCAATGGTCAGTTTGCGGTTGAATGCCGCCAGGATCATGGCTGCGACAACACCCAAAGAGGCGGCTTCGGTTGGGGTTGCAATACCGGCATAGATTGATCCGACCACCACCAGAAAAATACCAATCGGTGGTATCAGTGACGGCAGCGCAGAAAAGCGCTCTTTCCATGTGGCGACGATAGCTGTCCCGCCCCATTCGGGCTTCAGGATGCACAGAATAACGATTGTAACCATGAACAGGACGGCCAGCAGAAAGCCTGGAATGAAACCTGCCAGATAGAGTTCCGGAACAGACGTATCTGTCAGCAGGCCATACAGAATGAGGTTGATGGAAGGCGGGATGAGAATACCCAATGTGCCACCGGCAGCAATCGTGCCCAGGAACAGAGGCTCATTGTATTTCCGCTCATGAATCTGCGGCACAGCGATGGTGCCAATCGTCGCAGCGGTTGCGACGGAAGAGCCGGAGGTTGCTGCAAAGAGGGCGCTGGATCCGATGTTGGAATGCATCAGGCCACCGGGCAACCAGCCAAGCCATTTGACCATGCCGTCATACATGCGTTCGGTAATGCCGGCCCGCAGCAGGATTTCGCCCAGCAGCACGAACATGGGAATGGCCACCAGCAGAAAGTCGGTTCCGGTCTGCCACACCATGTCACCCAATGCGCGGTGCAGTGGCATGGGGCTTTCCAGATATTGCAGGGTCAGGCCGAGCCAGCCAAGTGAGGCTGCAATGGGGACCGCCAGAGCAATCAGGGCGACGAGTATGAGAAGGGTTTTGAGAAGCATTATTTCATCTCCTCTTCAATTTGCTCGTCGATGGATTTCATGCCGATCAACTGGTCTGTCTGGTCCGCATTGCCGGTCAGCAGTGCCTTGACTGCAGCAACAAACAAAATGGCTCCGCAGCAAACAAAGAACAGCCAGCCAAAAATCCACGGAATTTGCGGAATGGCGAGTGGTGTGCGCAGCGGCGTAATGGAGCGCGAGCCGTGCGTGAGCGTGTCAGCCACCAATCCCCAGCTTGTCCAGGCAATGACAGCGCCAAAGCCGACCAGCAGAAACAGGCCGATCAGACTGGCAGCAATTTTCAGGGGAAAAGGGAAAAGATTATAGAGCGCATCAACGCGAATATGGGCGCGCTCGAATAAAGCATAAGCAAGGGCAAGGCTGGTGGCGATGCCGAACGCGTAGCCGGATACTTCGTCGGCTCCACCCAGACTGATGTTGAACCATTTGCGCAGGATCACTTCCAGCGTGACCAGCAGAGCGGAGAGAATGATGAGGCTACCGCCGATCCAGGCCAGGACCTGACTTGTTTTGCGTGCTGATTGAAGAAGTCGATCCATGATCTTTATCATTCTCGAAATTTGAGGAGCAGATGTAGATAGCCGCCGGACAGTCAGTTTTTGTCACTTTCTGTCACTTTCTATCCGGCGGCTGATTTTAGAAAGGCTTACTTGGCCGTAGCTGTCAGGCCGAGGATCGGACCTACAGTCTCGTTCCAGGTTGCCGCACATTCTGGCCCGCAACGCTCAGCCCATCGTGCAAGCACAACGTCTGTTGCAACGGTATCACGCATGGCCAGATCGGCTTCTGAAGGTTCTACCAGCTTCATGGAACCCGGCTCACCAATGTCGCATGCGCCGCCAGTGATGCAGGAAATCGCGATTTCGTCTTCAGTCGCGGTTTCGGCCCACATTTCATCATTGAGCTTGGCCATTTCAGCGCTCAGCATGTCCTGCTGTGCCGGTGTCATGGTGTTCCACTTGTCCATGTTCATGGCACCAAATGCGAGGCCCCAGCCAACACGCAACGTGTAGGCATGGGTTGCGACCTGATGCCAGTTGGCCTTGTAAGCCGACATGGTGCCTGTGATGGCACAATCAACAACGCCTTTTTCGAGAGCCGGAATAACTTCAGCAAAAGACACGGTTACGGATGTGCCGCCAACGCCTTCGACAAAATCACCCAGTGTTGTGGCGTAGACCCGGATTTTCTTGCCCTTCAAATCCGTCATGCCGTTGACTTCGGCATTGCACCACAAGGTCTGGCTTGGGAACGGATAGAGCATCATCAGCTTGGCGTTGTAGATTTCGGCAAAGGATTTTTCTAGAACCGGGAAATAGGCTTCTGCCACCTTACGCTCGGTGTCGATATCCTGCGTCAATGTTGACAGGTCAGCGCCTTCAAAAATCGGGTTTTCAGCGGCAACATAACCTGGCAGGCCAAAAGCAAAATCGAACACGCCGTTTTTAACCAGACGCATGATTTCAAAGCCCTTCAGGCCCAGTTCGGTCTGTGGCTTGATATCTCCAAGAATCTGTCCGCCGGTTGCTTCTGCAATCCGGTCATTCCAGAACGGACCTTCATGTTTCACATAATTGGTGAGATTGCCCCAGGTGCCGACAGCCTTGATCGTCGCTGGCTTGTCGGCTGCCATTGCCTGGCCGGTTGCTGCCATAAGCAGGGCGGTTGTCAGACTTATCAATGTGCGTTTCATTCGTTTCTCCATTGCATGGTAAGTTTTAGATGACTGGTATTTCGGCGGTTTCATCGATATCGGTGATGAGCATTTTGCCGGGTGTGTGGGTGATGCAAAGCGGTAGTTTGGCGCGCATGATTGCGTTTTGCGGGGTCACGCCACAGGCCCAGAACACGGGCACTGTGTCTTGCAGGTCCGGTGGTTGATCACCCCAATCAGGTTGATTCAAATCGGCAATGCCGATCTCTGCCGGGTCACCGATATGAACCGGGCTGCCATGCGCCCAGGGGTAGCGGGACGAAATTTTGATCGCTTCTTCGACACGGTTGGCGGGCATGGCGCGCATGGAAACAACTGTGCCGCCGCCAAATGCGCCCGCATCAATTGTTTGCAATGACGTGCGGTACATGGGGACGGTTCTGTTGTCCTCGATATGCCAAAGGGCGATTCCTGCAGTCAGAAGGGCATTTTCAAAGGTGAATGAGCAGCCCAGAGCGAAAGCGACAAGATCATCGCTCCACAGATCGTTGATGCTGGATTGCGAGCCGGTCATTTCGCCATTGCGATAAATATTATAGCCCGGCACATCGGTGCGCACGTCAATCGCCCGCCCCAAAGTGTGCAACATTGGATCGCCGGTTTCAGAGACGCCGACCAGCGGGCAGGGCTTCGGGTTGCGCTGACAGAAGCGCATGAAGTCGAGCGCATATTCCTGTGGTAATATGGCGAGATTGGCCTGCAGCTTGCCGGGCGCAAGGCCTGCAGTATGGCCGGTATACTGGTCAGTGCGAATTGCTTGACGGACCGCCTCAACACTGTGAGAGCGCAGTTCCGTGTAATTTGATGCGGTCGCCTTGACCATAATTCCCAACCTTGCATGTCTTGTGCTGGTTAGGCTGGGTCAATTATTTGATCAGGTCAAATCGTGTTTTCATTGCAAAATCGATCAGCTTTTTTGATCAACTATCATTCCCCATTGGCCACTTCTTTTGCGATATTTGCGGCGCGCGCCAATAAAAATGACTGCGGATCACCAAGGTAAGATGCTGTGAAGTGTAGTGCTTTCGGTTTCCAGCCCGGATCGAATTTGCGGACATTTCCCGCTGCAAGTTCGGGTGCTGCCAGACTTTCCGGCAAGGCGGCGACACCCAGACCGGATGCAACCATGCGAAAACAGGCTGACAGTGATGAAGATGGAAAGAGAGAAATGCCGGGCCCGTAGCGGTTGAACAATTCGGACTTCAATTCCCGATGCGGGCGGGTGTTGCGGGCATAGGTCACGACCGGATTTGAGAGAAACAGCTGCGCCGGATCATCGTCGAGCACAGCCTCTGCAGCGCAATACCAGTTCAGCGTCATATCGGGCAGGTCTATGTTGTCGACTGTGAATTCAGAGACCGGTCCAAGCAGGATGGCAAGATCCAAGGACCGGGTCAGCAGCGCTTCGCGCAAATTGGAGGAGATGTCGACAGCGATATCAATGGCCAGATTGGGAAACTCCTTTCGGAGCCGGGAGACAAATTCTGGAAGCCAAGCTTGGACAATTGTTTCTGAAACGCCAATGCGCAAATGCAGATCAATGCCAGCCGGGTCGACAATATCCCGTTCGATCAAATCACTGAGCTGAACATATTGCTCGGCATATTTCAGAAGGGACTCGCCACGCTTGGTCAGCGTCATCGCGCCTTTCCTGCGGTCAAACAGATCGACGCCCAGACATTGTTCCAAATTCTGAACGCGTGCTGTGACAGCGGGTTGCGACAAATGCATGTGCTCGGAAGCGCGTCGCACACCGCCAAAGCGCACGACCATCAGGAAGGTTTTCAATTGTTCAAAGTTAAGCCGCAAGGTGGATCCAGTGTTCTATAATTTCTGCCCACCGCGCCACACGGATTTGATTTCAAGCGTTTGGTCAAGATGGACCATATCCGCTGCCGCCCCGGCTTTGAGATGGCCAAGGGTGGTATGGGCGCCCAGACACATGGCCGGATAAAGCGAGGCCATACGCAGCGCCTCATCCAAAGTAACACCGACAGATGTCACCATGAAGCGAATGGCGGAAATCATATCCAGATCAGCGCCGGCCAATGTGCCGTCTTCCAGTACAAGTTTTCCGCCATCGCGGCGGATTGTGCGGCCGTTCAGGGTGAAGGATTGTTGATCGGTGCCAATGGTCGACATGGCGTCAGTTACCAGGAACATCCGGCCCGGTCCGCGTTTGGCTGCAAGCGCAGTTGCGATGGCTGCTGGATGGACATGAAAGCCATCGGCGATCAGTCCGACGAACAGACTTTCTGTGCGAAGTGCCGCGCCCACCAGTCCGGGTTCCCGGTGGCCGAGCGGGCTCATGGCATTAAAGAGATGCGTCACGGCCCCCGCACCGGCAATGGCGGCAGCGGTTGCGGTTTCAAAACTGACATCAGAATGGCCGAGGCTGACGAGAATACCGGCTGCTTTCAAAGTTGCGATTTGTGCATTGGTGACGGATTCCGGTGCGATTGTGGTCATCAGAAAGGGCAGGGACTGTCTGGCCAGTTTGATTGTCGCCAGATCATCCTCAGTCATTGGCCTGATCAGGTTGGGATCGTGAGCGCCCTTGCGTGCTACTGATAAATGCGGCCCTTCCAGATGCAATCCCAGAAATCCGGGCACTGCAGCTTTCCCAGCTGCGATGCCGGCCTCAATGGCGGTGTCTCGTATTGCGGGTGTGTCGGTAATCAGGGTTGGCAAAAGGGATGTTGTGCCAAAAGGCGCGTGGGCGGCGCAAATGGTCTTGATGGCGTCGAGATCGGGCCGGTCATTGAGCAAAACACCGCCACCGCCATTCACCTGCAGATCGACAAAGCCGGGTGCGAGCAGACCGCCAGCCAGAATATGCTGGGTGCAATCAGGTGGGATGTTCTCTTCTGATACAATGCCCAGAACGCTGCCAGCCTGCACCAGCAGCACTGCATTTTCATGGCGCTGTTCGCCATCAAATATGGTGGCTCCTGAATAGGCGTCGATCTGGCTCATGGGTTTGCTTCCTGCTCCGATCAGGGTTTTATGCCGTATGCGTGTTTGGCACATTGCTAAAGTGTTGGACCGCTAAAGCTGCCGCGCCGCTGACCGCATCTGCAAGTGGTGGCTGAACCCGCTCGCGATTGGTTGCGCTCAGATATGGCACATATTTTGGACCAAGACCGCCCAGCATGCAAAATGGTTCACCGGCCTGAAGGTCCATCGCCTGCAAAATGTCTTCAATCATCTGGACCGCTTCGCTGATAATTACAGCAGCCGTGGCATCACCCCGTTCGGCAAAGTCAAAGATATCGCGCGCAAAGGTACCGAAATCGGCCGGGCTTGCTGATTGTGCAAATGTGACCAGCTTTTGCGGATCATTTTTGAAATTGGCCATTGTTGTGCGCGTCAATGGTGATTGCGGTCTGATGCCATCATGAGCCAGCAATGATGCTTCGAGCCGTGACCGGCCAAGCCGTGCGCCACTGGCGTGGTCGCCGACGGTGAAACCCCACCCGCCGCGCGGCGCGAATGTTCCAGCCTTGCGTTGCAGGAATATCGATCCGGTGCCGATGATGGCCGCCGCACCGTCCTGCGATCCTATGGCACCTTGCAATGCGATAGCAGCATCGCTGACGATCCGCATATCAGCAAAAGGCAGTAACTCAGACAATTGAGCCACTGCGATGTCGATATTGGCCCCGGCCAAACCAAGATAGGCCGAGAGATTTTGTATGGCGTCTGCGGGAAGACCTGCCGCCTCGATGGCTGACTGGGTTGCCAGAATGATGTTGTCGCGTGCGCCTTTAAGGTCGGACGCGATGTTGGCTGATCCTGCGCTGCCTGACCCAAGAAATGTGCCAACCTCGTCACAGACAAGCGCGCGGCATCCGGTCCCGCCGCCGTCAATTCCCAGAAAATACGCCACAAAATTCTCCCGTGGGAACAATTGGGTTCAGACCCCAGTCCTCAACATGTCTCACATTTTGTCAGGCGTCCAGAAGTGTCTCTGCCCTGTCCAGAATCCTGTCCTGATCAAGACTGGCGTCAGGTGATAATGTTTGAAGAATGGCGCTGAGCCTGCTACGTCTATCGTCAGAGGATTGCTGGATTTCAGCAAAGCGCTTTGCCAGCGGATCGTTTATATCCGCGCCAGCTGCACTGCGTTGATGAATAAAAACCAGCCAATAGGCGATTGCATCAAAAGCACGCGGGGAAGGTATGCCTTTGCTGTCCCGGTCGGTAATCGTCGACAGGATTCGGACTGGCAGTTTCTGGCTGCCATCACCGGCGATCTGTGCCAGCTCATGCTTCAAAGCCGGGTTGGCAAAACGCTCAATCAATTCTGTGCAATAGTCAGCGGCATCCGAATGCATGGCTGCGGGCAATGTGGCGGTTGCCTCCAGCATCAGATCTTCAACAGCTTTCCGCAGCAAAGCGTCGGCAATCGCCTCATGAACATAGGTATGGCCGGTGTAAAGGCCGGCATAGGCGAGGAATGAATGGGTTCCGTTCAACAGCCGCAGCTTTCTTTGCTCGAAAGGGGAAACATCATCCACAAACTGCGCGCCCGCCTGATCCCAGGCAGGCCGTGCTGCAGCGAAATTATCTTCAATTATCCATTCTGAAAACAGCTCGGTCGCAACCGGTGAGGCATCTGCCCAGCCGGTTTTCTGATGAACCTCCTGGCGCAGTGAATCCGTGGTTGCAGGCGTGATGCGGTCGACCATGGTGCCAGGAAAGGTGACTGATTTTTTCAGCCAATCTGCAAGGCCAACACTGGCCTCCTGGTCGAATTCCTGCACCAGCTTTTTTAAAGTCGCGCCATTGTCGGACAGATTATCACAGCTGATAATTGTTATCGGATCTGCATTTTGCTGCTGTCGTTGTTGCAGTCCAAACGCCAGAAAGCCAATCGCCGTGCGGGGCTGGCCGTCGGACATTTCAGCTGCAATATCAGGATTGCCCGTGTTGAGATGGCCGGTTTTGGCATCTATGTGATAGCCCTTTTCGGTGACTGTCAGGCTGACGATTACTGTTGCCGGATCAGCAATCAGATCAATGATTGCTTGCGGATTTTCTGGGCCAACCAGAATTCTGTCGATGACGGTAATGCGTTGATAGTCTGTGTCCGCAACACTGTTAATGACCAGCGTATAATCACAGTCCTGCGGCGCAAGGTTGTCTCTTGCTGTGCTGCTTTTCAGGGAAACACCCGTGATTTGCCAGGTCTCGTTCCCGTGAGCGTTGGCGTGGTGCGTATACCAGGCTTGATGGGCGCGAAAAAAGTTACCGGGGCCGAGATGCAGAATGCGCTTCATGTCATACACCCCTCAGGCGGTAAGCATCGATCGCCAAATCGCGTGTCAGAAGCCGCGCGATTTCCAAAGCATCTGACTTTCCAAACAGGCCGCGGGAGATTTGTGTACCCAGATGCGTGGCAACGCCGCGCCGCCATAAATCATGACGTGCCGGAATGGACAAAAATGCCCGTGTGTCATCGTTGAAACCGGCGAGATTCCAATAGCCCGCAGTCTCGACCACCGCATCGAAGTAACGTGCGATGCCGTTGAGGCTGTCATGGAACCACCAGGGCGGTCCAAGACGCAGGCATGGCCAGTGACCAGCCATCGGGGCCAGTTCGCGGGCATAGGTTGTCTCGTCCAGCGTGAACAGAATAATGGTCAGATCGGGATTGTTGCCAACTTTGTTGAGCAGGGGCGCCAGGCCGCGCACCCAATCGACGGCGATTGGAATATCCGCGCCCATATCATTTCCGAAGCTTTTGAACAGGGCCCGATTTGTCGAACGGTAGCTGCCCGCATGAATCTGCATGACAAGGCCATCATCAATCGACATCTGCGCCATTTCGATCAGCATCCGGCCGTAAAACAGCGTGGACTCGGCGTGATCCAGAGGCGCGTTCAGGGCTTTTTGCAGTAAGGCCTGCATGTCTGCATCAGATATTTGTTCCGTGTAGATTTCGGTGATGGCGTGATCAGTGGCGGTTGCGCCGGCTGCTTTGAAGGCTGCTCTGCATTGGCGCAATGCGCTCAGGTAGTTTTGGAAGGACGCTGTGTCTTCTCCCGTCATTTCAGCCAATTGGTGCATATGGGGGATAAAGTCCGGCGATGCCGGGTTGAGAACTGTATCTGGGCGGAAGGTCGGAATAATACGGCCCTGCCAGTCGCTGTTTTGGATGGCCGCGTGGTGGGTAAGCGTATCCAGTGCGCCATCGGTGGTGGCCAGCACCTCAAGGCCAAAGCTTTCGAACAGGGCTCTTGGCCGGAATTCCGGCGTTTTCAGTTTGGCGTCGATCAGATCATAGTAGTGATCTGCAGTTTTTGGCGTCAGTGGTTCTGTCAGGCCAAACACATTGACAAATGTATGCTCGAGCCATTGCCGGCTGGGCGTGCCCAGAAAACGGTTCCAGTGTTCCGCAAAGATCTTGAAAATTCTCCTTGGATCGCGGTCTTCTGCAGGTGTTCCAAGCCCAAGGCTTTCAAGCGGAACGCCCTGACTGTACAGCATGCGAAACACGTAATGATCCGGAATAATCAGCAGTTCAGCCGGGTCGCTAAACGCCGTGTTCTTGGCAAACCAGGACGGATCACAATGGCCGTGCGGAGATACAATCGGTATGTCACGAATGTGCTGGTAGATGGTGTCAGCTTGAGCTGTTAAATGGATCGTGCCCATGGGTGCGTTCGTCATAAAACGGTCCGTGTTGTGGTGTCTTGTTCAAAATAGTCAGCATGTGTTTGCTCCAAAGCTGACAGCGTGTCGAGTACTGTATTCAAATGCCGTCTGGTCAAACTGATTGCCGTATTCTTGTCCTGTTCCAGAATTGTGGCGAGCATGTTCTGATGATCCTGAAGCAGGCTTTTCTGGTGGGATTTGCTGCGCAAAGCCAAAACCCGAAGCCGGTCGAGTAGAATTTTTTCCCGTCTCAGAACATCGGCAACGCGGGGATAATCAGTAGCTCGCGCAAGGGTCAGATGAAATGCATCATCGAGATGGCTAAATTCCTGAGTGTCGCGGCGCTTGATTGCCTTTTTCTGGCGCTTCAGATTATCGTGGAGGCTGGCTGTAAACGCGTCTGACAGACCCGTTTCACAAAGACGGTCGACAATGGCAACTTCCAGGGCCTCCCGCAGAAAACGCGCTTCCAGAATTTTACTCCTGTTGAGCCTTGTCACAAAGTTGCCCCGGCTTGGCTGTGTGGTGACCAATTGGGCTTCACGCAATTTCTGTAATGCCTCGCGGACCGGTGTGCGGCTGGCCCCGAATTTGGTCGCGATATCCGCTTCTGAAAGGGCCTGTCCCGGCGGCAGTTCCATAGTCAGGATCATGGCTTGCAGGACGTTCAAAATCTGGTTTCCAGCAGGTTGTGCCGGATCGATTTCAGGGAAGCGCTTGTCCGGTTGCTGCGTGTTTAGTGGCTGTGCAACCGCTGTAATCTCAGTTTGCTGCGCCATGGCTGGCTCCTATTGTGCTGGACCAGTATACCGGTATACAAAGATTGCACAACCGGCCTGCAGGTTGCCTGCCAAGCTCTGAAACCGGGTATTTTCTGGTGACGGGCTAAGCCTTGATGGAGTGTTTGCAATGAATTTGGCCATGATCGGTCTGGGTATGGTGGCCGCGACGCATCTGAATGCCATCAAAGCAAGTACCAAGGGTCTGACGCTGCGCGGTGTTTGCAGCCGCGATGCCAGCAAGGCTGCTGCTTTCATCAAAGAGCATATGCCAGACGCTGTGGAGCGCGTGCGCGTTTACACCTCCGTTGACGAGATCGCCGGAGATGCCGCGATTGACTTTGTCATTGTGGCGACACCGCCCAATGCAAGGGCGGATATCATTGGCAAGCTGGTTGCTGCTGGCAAACATATCCTGCTGGAAAAGCCTATCGAGCGGGACTGGAAAGCTGCCAGTGCGATTGTTGAGCAGTGTGAAGCTGCCGGTGTGACCCTTGGTATTGTGTTTCAGCACCGGGCGCGTGAGGTGTCGCAGAAGCTGCGGGCGCTTCTTGGTTCAGGTGAAACCGGACCGATCCGAGTTGCCGAAATTGCAGTGCCCTGGTGGCGTGCGCAATCCTATTATGATGAGCCGGGGCGGGGAACCTATGCGCGCGATGGCGGCGGTGTTCTGATTTCACAGGCGATCCATACGATGGATTTGGCCCTGTCCTTCACGGGTGCAGTCAAAAAAGTGCAGGCAATGGCACGTACCAGCGCGCTGCACAGGATGGAGGCAGAGGATTTCGTCACCGCCGGGCTGGATTTTGAAAGCGGGGCTATCGGATCATTGACGGCAAGCACGGCGTCTTATCCAGGATCGGCAGAATCCATCACCCTGCATTGTGAACATGTGTCTGTTTGCCTGAAATCGGGAAAGCTGGACTTGCATTGGCAGGATGGCCGCACAGAGACCATTGGCGAAGATATGGCCAGTGGTGGCGGTGCGGACCCAATGGCGTTTACCCATGAATGGCATCAGGCCGTGATTGAAGACTTTGCGGACGCGATCCGCTCCGGCAGGCCGCCGATAGCGCCCGGGCGCGAGGCGCTTGCGGTTCATCGCCTTATTGATGCGCTTGCTCTGTCATCACGCACAGAGCGGGCAGTTACTCTTTCCGAACTGGATAAAACTCATGACTGATCCCATTCGATTTGCGGCCATCGGGCTGGATCATCGGCACATTTACGGCATGGTACAGAACATGCTTGATGTTGGCTGTGAATTTGCTGGCTGGTGGACCGATGGCGAACCGCCGACCCTGCAGGGTTTCACCAAGCGCTTTCCTGACGCAAAACGCTTTTCTGACCGCTCGGGGTTGTTGGATGATCCCTCGATTGACCTGTTCCTGATTGCAGCGGTTCCGGCAGATCGCGCGGCACTGGCTGTTGAAGCAATGCGCCACGGCAAGGATGTGATGCTCGACAAACCGGGCTGCATCAGTCTGGATCAGCTTGCCGATATCAAGGCCGCTGTGGCGGAGACAGGGCGTATCTGGTCGGTGGATTTTTCAGAACGATTCGAGGTTGCCAGCGTTACCAGGGCTGCAGAACTGGTGCAAGCTGGAGCCATTGGCCGGGTTGTGCAGACGGTCGGGCTGGGGCCGCACAGGCTTAATCGGCCAACACGGCCAGAGTGGTTTTTTCAGCGTGAGAAATATGGCGGCATTTTGTGCGATATCGCGTCGCATCAGATTGACCAGTTTTTGTATTTTACCGGCTCGGACGATGCTGAGGTAACGCTTGCCTCGGCGGCCAATTACGCAAATCTGGATGATCCGGGTCTTCAGGACTTTGGCGAGATTGCGCTGCGTAGCGCCAATGGTCATGGCTATATTCGCGTGGACTGGTACACGCCGGATGCGTTGCCGAATTGGGGCGATGGACGGCTGACCCTTCTGGGGACCGAGGGCTACATTGAATTGCGCAAATATGTCGATGTTGCGCGGGATGACGGGATTGACCACCTCTATCTGGTGAATGGAAGCCGATGCGAGAAAATCGACTGTTCCGATGCGGGCTATCCCTATTTCCAGAACCTGGCCAATGACATTCGTGACCGGACTGAAACAGCCATGCCGCAGGCCCATGCCTTCAAGGTTATGGAACTGGCTTTGAAGGCTCAATTGATGGCTGATACCGCGCTGCCCTTCGCAGCATCAGATTCCCGAACATAAGAGAGAGGCAAGACAATGCTGCAAACCTGGCGCTGGTTTGGTCCTGCGGACCCGATTACGATTGATGATATGCTGCAAGTTGGTGTGGAGGGCGTTGTAACGGCACTTTACCACCTGACGCCTGGAAATGTCTGGTCGGTTGCGGAAATTGAGAAGCGCCAGAGCGCCATTGCGACGCGGCGCAACGGGAATGCTTCCGACTTGCTGTGGGAGGTGGTGGAGAGCCTTCCGGTGTCTGAATCCATCAAGACACAAACCGGCGACTACAAAATCCATATTGAGAATTATCGCCAATCGATGCGCAATCTGGCCGCGTGCGGGATGCAAACAATCTGTTACAATTTCATGCCGATCCTCGATTGGACCCGCACAGATTTGCGTGCACCAATGCCTCATGGCGGTACGGCGATGCGCTTCGACCTTCTGGAATTTGCAACCTTTGAGCTGTTCATTCTGGAACGTGAAGGGGCTGATGAGGACTATCCCGCAGAATTTGTGGCGCGCGCTGCCCAATTGTTCAAAACCTTGGATGATGGTCAGAAAACTGCATTGCAGAACAATATTGTTGCCGGTTTGCCGGGAGCCAATGACAATTGGACCTTGGACGATATCCGCGCTTTGCTACAAACCTATCAGGGGATTTCAGCGGAACAATTTCGCGATAATCTGACAGATTTTCTGGCCGAGGTGGTGCCGCTGGCCGAAGAGCTTGGCTTGCGTCTTTGTTGCCACGCTGATGATCCGCCGTTTTCTCTGCTCGGTCTGCCCCGCATCATGTCAACCGAGGCAGATTATGCTCATGTGATGTCGACTGTGGACAGTCCGGCCAATGGCATTACTTTTTGCACCGGCTCGCTGGGTGTCACTGAGGGTTTTGACGGTGCCGGGTTTGTCGAGCGGCTTGGCAGCCACATTCATTTCGTCCATTTGCGCAATACACGTCGGACAGGCCCGAGTGTTACCGGACGCAGCAGCTTTTACGAAGCGGCCCATCTTGAAGGCAATACAGATATGGTCTCCGTGGTTAAGGCGTTGATGCGTGAGCAGGTGGCCCGCAAGGCGGCAGGCCGTGCCGACTGGCAAATTCCGATGCGTCCAGATCACGGGCAGGAGATTCTGCACGATATTGGTGCAGGTGGGATGCCGGGTTATCCGCTGTTAGGGCGGATGCGCGGTCTGGCGGAATTGCGCGGTATTATGGCGGCCTGTGCGTCGCCTGAAAAATAATCAATCATCAAATACTGCCTAAATCATGGGCAAAACAGAAGAGCTGAGGGCTTTTCTGTTTTGCATAAATATTTTCTATTTATCTGATATATATAGTAAAAAATCAATTTTTGAAAAATGGCATAGTTCCTGCAAAACTAAATGCGTGCAGCGCGTCTAGGGTTCCGGTGCGGTTGATTGATTCAGCCGGACGCAGGTCCGAGAGACGCAAGCCTGGCGAGACAGCCTGGTGACACGGCGGGACAAAAACCCGGGAGAATACTGCACAGGTTTGCGCGCGCAAACTTCCTCCCGGTCTGTGCGCCCAAACTCCTTACAAATCGGCTTGATGGCCGAACATGAAACAGGAGATGCGCATGACCAATTTCAAGACATTTGCCAAAGCCAAGATATTTGCCAAGGCAATGTGTGTGGCTGGCCTTTTGGCGGTGCCAACCGGCATGACCAAAGCTGTGGCGGAAGAAAAATCTGAATTCAGCGTTTGCTGGTCGATCTATGTTGGCTGGATGCCCTGGGGCTATCTGGCAGATTCCGGCATTATGAAAAAGTGGGCCGACAAGTACGAAATCAGCGTCGATATCGTCCAGATCAACGATTATGTGGAATCCATCAACCAGTATACCGCAGGACAATTTGACGGCTGCTCCATGACCAATATGGATGCGCTGTCCATTCCCGCTGGCGGCGGTGTGGATACCACGGCGTTGATCGTGGGTGATTTTTCCAACGGCAATGACGGCATTATTTTGAAAGACGCCACGGATCTTGCTGCCATCAAGGGCCAGAGCGTCAATCTGGTGGAACTGTCGGTGTCGCATTATCTGCTGGCACGTGCTCTCGATACGGTGGGCCTTTCGGAGCGGGACCTGACCGTCGTCAACACCTCTGACGCTGACATGATTGCCGCCTATGCTACGGATGATGTGACAGCAATTGTGACATGGAACCCGCTTCTGTCTGAAATTGAAGCGCAGGCCAATGCGACCAAGGTCTTTGACAGTGCCGGAATTTCCGGTGAAATCATCGATGTCATGATGGTGAATACCAAGACGCTGGCGGACAATCCTGCATTCGGCAAGGCGTTGACTGGTGCCTGGTACGAAGTCATGGCACTGATTGCGTCCGACAGCGACGAAGGTAAAGCTGCTCGCGAGAGCATGGCTGTTGCCTCCGGAACGGATCTGGCCGGATATGATGCGCAATTGGCAACCACAGAGATGTTCTTTGCACCAGCGGATGCGGTGAGTTTCACCCAATCCACCGACTTGCCCGACACGATGAAATTCGTGGCCGAGTTCCTGTTTGACAAAGGCATCCTTGGTGAAGGCGCGCCGAGCGCTGAATTTGTTGGTGTGGCCTTTCCTGATGGATCGGTTTTTGGCGATGGGGACAATGTGAAGCTGCGCTTTGACACCAGTTACATGCAAATGGCCGCCGATGGCGCGCTTTAGTCTGTAATCGCAACAAGTTCTGGCCTGACGTTCTGGCCAGAACCAACGCGGATTTGCCATGCGCATTATCAACCGAAAACTGCAACGACGGGAAAAGCTGTTTATGGGCGCATTGCCCTTCATAGCGGTGCTGATCCTGTATGTCGTTGCCAGCCATCTCAGGCGCCTGGATAATCCGGCTGACAAGCTGCTGCCGTCGCTGGAAACCATGGGTGCCAGCTTCTGGCGCATGGCATTTGTCGCTGACAAGCGCTCCGGTGATCTGCTGCTTTGGACGGATACGTTTGACAGTCTGATGCGCCTTGGCATCGGCATGGGTATCGCCACCACCATTGCGCTGGTTGTCGGCATCGCCATCGGCTTTATTCCTCATGCCAGAAGCAGTTTTGCACCTTTTGTGGCGACCATTTCGTTGATCCCGCCCATTACGATTCTGCCCATTCTGTTTATTGTCTTCGGCTTGGGTGAAGCCTCCAAAATCATGTTGATTGTACTTGGAACGGCACCGGTGATGGTGCGCTCCATTGCCCAGGTGGTGATGGATATTCCAAGGGAAATGATCATCAAGGCAGAAACGCTGGGAGCCAGCGTCTGGCAAATGATCTGGCGGCTGGTGCTGCCACAGACCTTGCCGCGTCTGATTACCGCTATTCGTCTTGGGCTTGTTCCGGGCTGGATCTTTCTGATTTCAGCCGAGGCGATTGCCTCCACTGGCGGGCTTGGTTACCGCATTTTTCTGGTGCGGCGCTATCTGGCGATGGATGTAATCCTGCCCTACGTGTTCTGGATTACGCTGCTGGCCTTTATCCTCGACCGGCTGTTGTTGCTGCTCTCAAAACGTGCCTTCCCCTGGCATCATCTTGGGGGTGAAAGCCTGTGAGCATCGCTTCTGATAATTCCAAGCCCGTTACTTCCGCGGCTGGGACAGCTATTCCGAAAATCGAGTTGCGCGGCGTCGTGATGGATTATGATGACAACCGTGTTCTGGAGCGATTGAGCCTTCGTGTCGAAGCTGGATCATTCTGCACCATTGTTGGTGCATCTGGCTGCGGTAAATCTACATTTTTGCGGTTGTTACTCAGTCAGGAAGTGCCAACTCATGGGCGCATTCTGCTGGATGGCGAGCCGCTGCCGCCGGAACCGACGCCGGATCGTGGCATCGTGTTTCAGCGCTATTCCGTATTCCCGCATCTCACTGTGGAAGAGAATCTCATTCTGGCGAGTGAGTTTGAAAGCGGCGGCTTTACTGGGCGATTGTTTGGAAAATCCAGGTTGGCCGCCCGCGATGCCGTTGCCGAGACACTTGAGAAAATCGGGCTGACTGCTGCAAAGGACAGGTTTCCAACGCAGCTCTCGGGCGGAATGCAACAGCGTCTTGCTATTGCGCAGGCCCTGTTGAAGCGTCCGAAAATTCTGCTGTTGGACGAACCTTTCGGGGCGCTTGATCCGGGCATTCGTGTGGATATGCATGAATTGCTGCTGGAGCTCTGGGAAGAAATGTCGATGACCATTTTCATGGTTACTCATGACATTTCTGAGGCCTTCAAACTGGGCACCCGCATGCTGGTGTTCGACAAGGTGCGCCACGACCCGGACAATCCGGAGGCCTATGGGGCCACGATTACCTACGATCTGCCACTCAACAAAAACACAACAGACAAAGCGCCGGAGCCAAATGAGCTCTTTGCGCCGCAATTGCGTAATTAAGAGGAGACTAACCATGTTCGATCTATTCTCTACAAGCCCAACTCGCGCCAGCCGGATTGGAGGCCATGTCGGCCGGGCCAAGCCGCGCCATCAGCACCATCCCGATTTTGACAAGCTGCAAATGCGTGGCTGGAAGGCTGCGGAAAAGGAAGCTGAATTGCCCTCGGCTGCCTGGGAGAAAGAAAAACAATGGGCATTGCGTATGGGGCTGACCGGTGCGGATTGTCTGGAAGACAAATCCATTCCCACTTTTGCGCGTGGTGAACTGCCGCATTATGCGGGCATCAATACATTCCTGAAGGCACCTTACATTGAAGATGTTACAGCCGTTGGCGCCTATGATGCAGCTGTCATGGGTATTCCGTTTGATGGTGGCACCACCTATCGGCCCGGCACACGGTTTGGTCCTCAGAGTTTGCGCAAAATTTCGGCGCTTTATACCCCATACAATTATGAGATGGGTGTTGATCTGCGTGAACAGATGACCCTGTGTGATGTGGGCGATGTGTTCACCATTCCAGCCAACATCGAAAAAACATTCGATCAGATTACGCGGGCTGTCAGCCATGTGGCGTCGTCCGGTGCGCTGCCGATCATGATTGGTGGCGACCATTCCATTGGCTTTCCTTGTGTACGCGGCATTGCGCAATGTACCTCCAAGCGCATCGGCATTGTCCATTTTGATCGTCACATTGATATTCAGGAGAAGGATCTGGATGAACGGATGCACACCACACCATGGTTCCATGCAACGGATCTGGTGAATGTGCCTGCGGTCAATCTGGTGCAGGTGGGTATTGGTGGCTGGCAGGTGCCGCGTGAAGGCGTCACGGAAGCACGCAAGCGCAACACCAATATTTTTACCATGCGCGATGTGGAAGAAATGGGCTTGGCAGAAACCGCAGCACGGGCGCTGGAGCTGGCGTGGAAAGACGCCGATGCGGTCTATATCTCGTTCGATATCGACAGTGTGGATTGCGGCTTTGTGCCTGGTACGGGCTGGCCGGAACCGGGTGGGTTTTTGCCCCGTGAAGCGCTGGAACTTGTGTCTTTGGTGGCGAAGGAGGGCATTTGCGGTCTGGAAGTGGTTGAGGTTTCTCCGCCCTATGATTGCTCTGATATCACTGCGCTGCTGGCAACCCGTGTGATTGTGGATGTGCTTGGCACGCTTGTCTCCCATGGCAAAATGGGATCGCATAAGCATATCATCGACAAGCCTGTCAGCATTCCAGCCGGACCGGATGTGGTGTGATATGAGCAAACATCATTCACATACGGACCACACCCATCACCACGACCATGATCACGCTCAGGATATGGGCGGGGTCGGGCACAATCACGCCCATGCGGACCATCTGCATTCCCATGTGCATGGCCAAAGCGATGCGGCTCATGCAGATCAGCTAAAAGTTCTGTCGAGCAGTTTTGTGGAAGGCTTTCGCACGGCCGAAGACAAGACAAGCTATCTGCGCCTGTCCGGAATTCCGTTTCAGCGTTCCGGCGCAGATGGGCTGACGCTCAATCTGGTGGATGCGACCATCATTTCCAACTGGCAGATCGGGACAGCCTGTCCTGCCTTCGGTTCGCGGGAACTGGCTTACCTGCCATTTCCAGGCCCCATGGTTGATGCACGGGAGACAATGAATTTTGTCTATGTGTCTTTGACCGAACGGGCTGACATTGATCTTTTAACACTACTCTCCGAGCGATCCGACATTCTAGAAAAAGGACATCACCATCATGACCATTAAGAGATTTTTTTCCGCCATCACCCTGTCCACTGCAGCGGCCATTATTGCGCAACCGGCTTTGGCTCATAGCGGCTATCATGGAGAGTTTGGTGTGCTGTCCGCCCTGCAGCATATTGCCCAGTCGCCGTTTCATCTGGTGCTGGCCGGCCTTGCCGGTGGTTTTGCGCTGGTGCTGTTGCGGGTGGTTCGTCACTCCCGCGGCAAAGACGCTGCACATCTGCCGCAGAATAAACGTTAGAATTCTGCCAATCGAATTATCGTTTGTCCGGGTGCCAAAGGCCTCGGGCAGACCCATTCGCCTTAAAGGCGCAAGCTGTGTGTAAATAATCAACATTCAGAAAACCCAGCATTTCGGCGGATTTTACGGCTATTTGAGCTTACAAAGGTCGATTTTTTCTCAGATGAACGATTTCTGAACGGGCGGTTCAGGGATGGTTCGGGCGCACTCTCCTAAACCTTATTCAACGTCAAGTAGCCGACGTTGATAACAACTTTAACTCTAGGAGAGAAACCATGAAACGCCTTACCCTTATCGCAACAGCAGTCGCACTTTTCACCAACTTTTCGGCCCCTGCACTGGCCAATGGCATCAACATCGAACAATTCGGCTTCGGCAATGCAGCCGGTGGTGGCCAGGTTGGTGTTGGAAACCAGATCGGTGTTTTCCAGGACGGTCTTTTCAACAACTCCATTACTGAACAGTTCGGCAATGGCAATGTCGCCGCAACCGGCCAGAGCGGCATCAACAATGCAGCTGACACAGTTCAAAATGGCAATGGCAATCAGGCTGGTGTTGGCCAGTTCGGCAACAACCACAATTCAGTTCTGACACAGGACGGCAATGGCAATATCGCAGCCGGTGTTCAGGTTGGAAACAACTGCAACGCAAATGTCGACCAGACCGGTAGCGGCAATGTCGCAGCTTTTGTTCAAGCCTGCCCATAAGCCACGGTAGATCACTTGAAACAGTTAGATGCGCCGGGCGATTTTTGATCCCTGGCCATCCTGCTTTTCCAAAGAAAGGACAATATGATGACCCGTTTTAGCAAACACATGGTTTCCGGCTCTGCCGCACTTCTGGCACTCAGCCTGACTGGCGTCGCACTGGCCGGAACCAACACAGACAATGCCTCGGATGATCCGATCAGCTGTGAAATCAAAGCCACAGAAAACCGTGGCATGATCACGCTGGAAACCATGATCCACAGTGATACATCCATCAATGGTCAGTATCGCTTCAAGGTCAAAAGCGCCGGGCGTTCCGGCAGTACCAATCTGTCACAGGGCAGCAATTTCCGGGCAGACGCCGGAGAGCCGCTCCAATTGGGCCGTATGATGCTGTCTTCCGGTTCTGTCTATGATGCCAGTCTGGAAGTCACTGTCAGCGGTGTGACCTTCAACTGCGCAGAGCGCATCGGTGGTGCCACCTGATTATGAGATCTCTGGCCTCCAACATTCCAACTTAAGGGCTCCTGTCACAGGGAGCCCTTTTTGCACCACTATTATTCAATAGGTGTGCCCTGAACGACCGAACTCAAAAAAATCTGGGGCAAATATTTTGTCCATGAGAGTGTCGTCAAAGCGAGATTCAGCTTGCCATAGACTCTCTTCCAATCGACGGTTTTCGGTTAAAACGTCTTCCTCTAAGGTTAGGTCTGATGAATGCAGACAAAATAAAAACAGCAATCTACAAGGCTATCGACCTGTGCTCACGCTGCAAAATCGATCCTTTTTGCAATGGCATGCATCTTTGCTCAGCTCACGGATTTGCTTCAATACGTATCAGGAAGAAAGTTTGTAGAATTGCCGCAAGCATTGAAATGGCAAAAACCAGTGTCAGCCCGAATACTGTGGCAACAATTCCCGCCAACAATGGGAGCAGGAATGCAGGAGCTGTAATCGCGTTGAAATAACCGCTATAGGCAGGACGCAGATTGTCCGGCGATATTTCCATCAGGAAGCCAATCACGGCGATTGTCAGACCATTGGCAAGAGCGCCGAGAATGAAGAATATCCCGACAAATACATAAAATATTTGGCTGCCATCAAAAAAATTGGTGAACGTGAGAAGCAAAATCACAGCAGGCGGTAAAATTCTTCCAACAGCAATGCCCTTCAGGAGACTGGCCTTGCCGAAATGGTCTCCCCACCACCCCCACAGAGCATTTGAAATCAATGCTCCTGCAGTTTGTGCTCCCAGCAACAGTGCCACGTTTATTAGATTTATCCCGTTGACATCAGCCTGCACGATATAAAAAGGCGTGGCCATGAGAACACCACCACCACACCATTGCGCAAAGACAAATTTTCTGAATTTCAGATTGGTACGAAACACTGCAACGCCGTCTTTCAGATATTGAAAAAACGTTGGTTTTTGGGGCGTTCTGGTGGTCGATTCTGGTTCTCCCATTGCTGTGAAAACCACGGACGATAAATACATCAACCCAGACGCCATTGCGATGATTGCTGCATAAGACAAAGGAAAAATAAGCGTACTGGCCAAACGGTCTGCAATTGCCACCACTCCCAAAGCGAGAACACCACCACCAAAAAAGCGTGTAGCCAGCAATCGGCTTCGGAGTTCCGAGGGAACAGAACGAGCTACAATGTCATTATAGGGAACTGCTACAATTCCGCTTATGAAGGAATAGGCTGTCCAAATCACCAATACCAGAACTGATAGTGTTAGAGTGGATATACCCGCTCCAAAGGTGAGGATGAGCGCCAGCAAAGCCATACAGCTTGCACGACCAAATGCGCCAATGACATAAAAGCGCATGCTGGAGCCACCACGCTGAGCGAGGAAGCCAACAATCAATTGCGGGAACAACCATCCGAATCTCAAGATTGCTGTAACCGCACCTACAGCAATCGGACTGCCTGTTAGCTGGTAAACCAGTGACGACATGATGGTTGCTGAATCAATCGCTGCTGATCCTGCCTGAAAGATAATTCCAGCCGCCGCTACACCTGCAAAACGGTTCTTCTTGCTCATTGTCCTGACCAGTTTATGGGGTCAACATACAGCCCGAACCAGATTGACCAGAGACCAAGCAAGGCAAAAACAACACCGATGAGCCATCGCATCCGCTTCATTTTCTGCCCCAGTGTTTCGAGCCACGAGGCAAGTTTGGGGACGGCAGCAAACAACGCGAGTGGTGACGACAGAAACAGACCAAAGAGAAACATCATCACGAAACCGGTTGTTACCGTTCCCGCAGTAGCGGCAAGTCCAAGCAAACCGAACACAATTGGTGCCGCGCATGCCGGAATGTTGAGTCCGAATGCCAGCCCGAGAACGAGTGGATTCTGAGCGCGTTTCCAGGCGGCGGGCGCGAAACTGATTTTTTGCTTGATGAGACCCGTTCTGCCAATCAAGAACGCCATCCCGATGGTGAGATAAATCACTCCGAATACTAGCCAAAAACCGGTCTGTACGCTGATAATTGCTTGGCCAAGAAATGCGATCACCGCTCCAAACAATCCAGACACGAGCGAGCGTGTAGCAACGAATGTCAGTACAGCGTTAAATTTTTCACGGCGGGTTCGATTAGCCTGAGTTTCAAGAAAGAGCAGATGTCCGCCGATGGTGCATGGCTCGATAAATCCCAAAAGACCCAAACCGATTGGCAACAAGACAAGTTCAAGTGTTGTAAATTCCATATACTCTCCCGAGCCATTCACACCGTAAACTATCCAGCAACGGGAACGTCAAGTTGGTGGAAAAATGAAAGCATCAAATTTTTGCGAACACCTGTTGTCCATTGTGGAACATATTTGTTTTCGTTCCGTTCTGTCCGCTGGTACGGTTCAACGCGCTGCTCAATTGCTGAATAAATGCCTCAACCAGCGCCTGAGCCAATGTGCTGCAGTTACAAATATCATGACCAGTCCGATACAGATCATGTCGCCCGTATTCAGAGTCTCAACGAACAAAGTTTTTCCCAGCACAATGCCAATCGGGAAGGGCGCCGCCAGGAAATTGATTGACCACTCTCGCCAATTGAATTCATGTGCCGATCAGGCAACGCATTAGAAAAATCTGCTCCTTATCCCGGCGCGACAGTGGATCAGATTGTGTTTTTCATTGAAACTTACGACGTCCATGCGTAGGCAGGTTGCCAGTTTCAGGAGGGCGGAGCATCCGCGTAATCCATTTATTATGGCGAAATATCAGTCTTATGTGATCTGTACGAGCCCGCGAAGTGGGAGCACCTTGCTTTGTAAGCTTCTGGCTGCGACGCGCATATCGGGAAATCCGAATTCCTATTTCCACAATCCTTCGATACAGGACTGGGCGCGGAGTTTGGATTTATCCCTGGATCAAGACATCGCGGAACGGGATGTACTGGACGCCGTATTTGATGCAGTTCGCGCGCGCGGCACTGACCACACAGGAATCTTTGGCCTGCGTGTGCAAAGGAAAAGTTTTGATTTTCTCATTCAGAAAATGAACGTTTTGCATCCGGGACTTAACAGTGATGCGGAGCGGTTTGAGGCTGCGTTTGGACACACACTTTTCATTTATCTGACGCGCTGCAACAAGCTTGAACAGGCGATTTCCTTCGTTAAGGCAACCCAGACAGGGCTTTGGCATAAAGCGCCTGATGGGACAGAACTGGAGCGCGTCTCATCACCGAAAGAGCCGGTTTACGATGCAGATGAAATCGCGCGGCATCTTGCGAATTTCATTGCCCTTGATGACGATTGGAAAAACTGGTTTGCAAGCGAGAAAATAGACCCGTTTCGTATCAGCTATGATGCGCTTTCGGCTGATCCCGCAAATGAGCTGGCCCGCTTATTGGAGGCTTTGGAGTTGGACCCTGAAGCTGCCAAGGGAATTAACCCTGGCGTCGGCAAACTGGCAGATTCGACCAACCGAAATTGGCAGGCACGCTTTCTTGCCGAAACCGGAGATGCACAGTGAAGCGGAGAGGTTTATTGGTCGGGAGTGCTGCGTTTTGCGTTGCAAGCTCTATAGCGCGCGCTGCGGGGGGAGCTGTAATGTCCAACACATCACACAATCTAATCGTGCCGCCAGAGGAAGATTTCCACGAGCGTACCTTCATGCAATGGCCGGTGAACCGTGAGGTCCACCCCGATGCTGAGTTTCTTGAGATTCTTCAGCAAACCATTGCTGACATTGCCAATTCAATTGTCGCGTTTGAGCCGGTGGTGATGCTGGCACACGAGAGCGATCATGCGCAGGTTCGCAGGGCTTTATCCGACAAAGTGGAGCTTTGGGATATTCCCACTGAGGATTTATGGTGCCGGGATTCCGGGCCGCTATTTGCCAGGCAGCCCAATGGCAAGCTTGCTGTCAGCCATATTCGGTTCAATGGATGGGGCGGAAAACAGGTTCACAAGCGTGATGGGCGCATTGCGCAGCACGTGGCTGAACGTCTTGGCCTGCCGTTGATCGCCAGTGGCCTGAAAGGCGAAGCTAGCGGGGTTGAGCATGACGGGCATGGCCTGTTGATGGCTCATGAAAGTTCCTGGGTGAATGAAAACCGCAATCCGGGACTGTCACGAAGCCAGATCGAAACGCGATTGTTGGCCGCCTATGGCGCGGACCGCATGATCTGGTCGCCCGGGGTTTGGGGCGAGGATATTACTGATTATCACATTGACAGTCTGGCCCGGTTTACCGGCCCGGGGCGTGTGCTGATTAATCTTCCGGATCGTCCTGACATGAATGACCCGTTTCATCTGGCGGCTCTTGATACTCATGACAATCTGGTTGCTGCCGGATTGGATGTGGAAACTATTCCCGAACCAGACCGCAAACGGGTCAAGAGCATCGACTTTGTTGCTTCCTACGCCAATTATTACGTCTGCAATGGCGGCGTTATCGCTGCGCAGTTTGGCGACCGGGAAACGGATCAAATGGCGGTCAATGCTTTGAAACGGCATTATCCTGACCGCGAAATTGTGACACTTAATGTGGATGCCCTGGGTGAAGTTGGTGGCGGCATTCATTGCGCAACACAACAGATGCCCGCGCTATGAGTCAGCTGTCGCGGCAAGTGATTTCTGCAAATCTTCGTACGTCGAAAACCTGTGAACGCAATATGAATGACCGGTTCCAAAATGGTTCAGGTGATGCGGGTCATGGTGTCTTCATCGAAACGCAATCAAGCGGTTTTGAAGCAAATAAAACCAAATTTTGAGGAAACAGACCCATGAAACGCCTTACCCTTATCGTCACAGCAGTCGCACTCGTCACCGGCTTTTCGGCCCCTGCACTGGCCAACGGCATCAACATCGAACAATTCGGCTTCGGCAATGCAGCCGGCGGTGGCCAGGTTGGCGCCGGTAATCTGATCGGTGTGTTCCAGGACGGCGCTTTCAACAACTCCGTTTCCGAACAGTTCGGCAATGGCAATGTGGCTGCAACCGGCCAGAGCGGCTTCAACAATGCCGCTGATACAGTTCAGATCGGCAATGGCAATCAGGCCGGTGTTGGCCAGTTTGGTAACAACCACAATTCAGTCCTGACACAGGACGGCAATGGCAACATCGCAGCCGGTGTTCAGGTTGGAAACAACTGCAACGCAAATGTTGGCCAGGCCGGCAGCGGCAATGTTGCAGCCTTTGTTCAAGCCTGCCCATAAGCCACTGTAAATCAATTGAAACAATTAGATGTGCCGGGAGATTTTTGATCCCCGGCCATTCTGTTTTTGCCAACTACTTTCCCTTCTCATAAAAGGGGATTTCAAAAGCCGCTTTAGCCGACACATTACTTCCATCGCCCCAAAACTTGCTGATTTAACCATATTCATGCAAGGTAATTGCACATAAGGAGACATTTCATGACCCTTTCGTGCTTTCCCCGAAATCTTATTTTGGCCTGCATGCTGCTTGGCATCACCCTGTTAAACCCGGCTGCAGCCATCCAGAATATTGGATTTCCGGACGATCAGCGACTTGTTGTTGGCAAGGCCGATCTATCGCAATTCCAGATGGCGCAGAAGGCGTTGCATAATGCGCTGATCACACTTTTGAAATTTGACGGTGTCGACGGTGAATCAAAAGGGCGCGATGCTGCGTTGAATGCTATCAGCACCAACGCACAAATCATTGAGGGCATCGCAAAACGCGCAGGAAACAAGGATGTCGTGACCTTCATGGCGACCCTTAAAAGCTGGTCGACATCGGGAGATGCTGATGATCGGGCGCCCAAGTTGGTGAAACAAATAGAAGCCAGTCTTTTGGGCTTGATGGTAGAAATCAAATGACCCGTTTGTTGCTGCAGGCGCTGGCAATTTTGTTGTTCAGCGTCTCTTCCGGTGTGGCTCTTGCGAATTGTGCTGATTATGGTTCTGCTGCAGTGGCGCAACAGAATGAGAATACTGCGCTGGGTTGCGGATTTTCCGGCTTGCGCTGGCATAGCGATGCGGCTGGTCATGCCGGGTTCTGCCGGTTGGTGGGTGAGGGGACGGCATCCGGCGAAACCGCAATTCGCGAAGCGCAATTGGCCAAATGCCGACCGGCGCAGGTTGTGGAGCCGGCGGAAGTTGTGGAGCCAGCGGAAGTTGTGGAGAGTGACAATGCTCAGCCCTCTCAATGTCAGCGCTCCGAGATTGCAGAAGGCAAAGGTGCTACCAACGGGAGCGCACGGAGCGCAGCCCATAGTACGTTGGGTCGTCCCCGGGCCGAAATGATGAATGCCGGGCTGACCCAATGCATGTACAACGATCTGGGATGCACGGGTGCTAACGGCGATCGTACCTGTTTTTTGTCCGTGGAATGTTGCGCAAAGTGACCCCGGCGGCCATTGGCTAGAGATTTTCTTGAACCAGGGCCCTCTAGGCTGAAAACAGCCCAGCAAACTGATCCCGCAGTGCTTTCTTCTGCACTTTGCCCATCGTGTTGCGTGGTAGTTCGGGCAAGATGATCAGTTTTTGTGGTTGCTTGAAGCGTGCCAGAGATTTGCTGATATTGGAAGTGATGGCGGCAAGGTCAGGTTCAGCGCTGCCATTGGCAACAATGATGCCGACAACAGATTCACCAAAATCGGGGTGTGGCACGCCGATGACGGCGCTTTCCAGGACTCCATCCTCCTGATCCAGCAGCAACTCGATCTCTTTGGGATAGATGTTGTATCCGCCCGAGATGATGAGATCCTTGTTGCGACCTACGATTTGCAGATAGCCATCGCTGTCAATCTGCCCAAGATCTCCGGTGATGAAGAACCCGTCTGCGCGCAATTCCTCAGCCGTTTTTTCGGGCATTTGCCAATAGCCCTTGAACACATTCGGCCCGCGAATTTCAATTTCGCCGATGTCACCTTGCGGCAGTGTTGCACCGGTTTGGCTGTCAGTGATTTTCAACTCAACCCCCGGCAATGGGAACCCGACCGTACCGGCGCGTCGTTCGCCAAAATAGGAGTTGGACGTGTTCATGTTTGTCTCGGTCATGCCGTAGCGTTCGAGAATTTTATGGCCGGTTCGCTTTTCAAACTCGATATGGGTTTCGGCCAGAAGCGGGGCGCTGCCCGACACGAATAACCGCATGTGACTGGCAAGCTCTTTTGTGAAGCGGCTGTCGCCCAGAAGCCGTGTGTAAAATGTGGGCACGCCCATCATTGTTGTTGCGCGGGGGAGGTGGGCAACGATGGCGTCCAAATTGAATTTGGGCAGGAAGATCATCTGACCTCCCGCCAGCAGAGTGATGTTCGATGCAACAAACAGCCCGTGCGTGTGAAAAATAGGGAGCGCATGCAGCAACACATCTTTTGCGCTGAATTGCCATTCTGAAACCAGTGCCCGCGCATTAGACAGCAAATTGTCCTGTGTCAGCATCGCGCCTTTGGACCGGCCCGTTGTGCCTGATGTATAAAGAAAGGCAGCCAGATCGTCTTCAGTCCGTGCCACGGTTTCGAAGATTTCGGGCATTGCCTCTGCCTTAGCAGGAAACGTACCCGAACCATCTTCATTTATGGTTTCCAGAACAGCGCCACATGCTTTGGCGACAGGCGCTAACCCTTCCGCATTCTTTTGATCGCACAGCAAAATGCGCGCGCCGCTGTCTTCAACAAAGTATGTCACTTCATCAGCGGTATAGGCCGTGTTCAACGGAAGAAACACGATACCCGTCTGCGCACAGGCGGCATAGACAGCCAGAGCCTGTGGTGATTTTTCAATTTGAACAGCGGCCCGGTCTCCCGGCTTGAGGCCAATCTGTGTCAGCAAATGGGCGTATCGTGCAGCCATTTTAAGGAAGGCCGCATGAGTTATGATTTCGCCGTCCTGCAGGAGCAGGAACGGTGTGTGTTTGCCGTGATGCTGTCCAAAAAGGGTGTCGTAGAGAGGATTAGCCATCATCAAGCTCCTGCTTTCAATATTCAGTCAACGCATAGAGCGTGCGGGCATAGGCCGTTCGAAAGTCACCAAATCTACTCATATCGCAGTTCCCATGACCGCATCTGGCAACCAGGTGGCCAGTCCCGGAAAGATGCAAAGCAGGATGATTGCCAAAACCATACAGGCCACAAAGGGAAGTGATCCAGTCAGGATTGTCTTTAGCGAGATATCCGGAGCTATGCCGTTGATGACATAAAGGTTGAGACCGACCGGCGGAGAGATCAATCCGATTTCCATATTGATCGTCAGAATAACTGCGAACCAGATCGGATCGAAACCGGCTGTGGTGATGATTGGCAACAGAATGGGGGCTGCCATCAGGATCACGGCAACAGGTGGCAGAAAGAAGCCGGCAATCAGCAGGAAGACATTCACGGCGCCCATCAGCACCCATGGGTTCACGTCCAGTGTTCCAATCCATGCGGCGATTGATTGCGTGATGAACAGGCTCGACAGCATGTATGAGAACACACCAGCTGCTGCAATGATGAACAGGATCATCACGCTTTCCCTGGTGCTGTCCCGCAACACCACCCAAAGGTCTTTCGGGTTCCACAATTTATAGATCAGCATTGCGATCAGGAGGCAGAGCAGGGCGCCCACGGCGGCTGTTTCAGATGGCGTGGCGACACCGCCATACATGGCATAGAGAACGCCAAGAATGATCAGGAGGAACGGAATAACGCGGGGAAGAATTTCAAATTTTTCTTTCCAGGTATAGCTTCCGGACGCGAGCAATGCCCTGTCACCGGACTTCCAGGTGGAATAAAGCGACCAGGCCATAAACAGTGTAACCAGCAGCAAGCCGGGAATGACGCCGGCCAGAAAGAGACGGCCAATTGATGTCTCTGTGGCAATACCATAAACGATCATCGTCACTGACGGCGGGATGAGAATTCCCAATGTACCACCAGCGGCAATTGACCCGGCTGCCACGCCGTCCGGATAGCCGCGTTTGCGCATTTCCGGGATGCCCATTTTACCAATGGCAGCGCAGGTTGCCGGACTGGATCCGGACATGGCCGCGAACAAGGCGCAGGCACCCAGATTCGAGATGACAAGGCCGCCGGGAACGCGGGTCAGCCAACGTTCCAGAGCTTCATACAAGTCAGCCCCGGCGCGGGTTGATGCGATGGACGAGCCCATAATGATGAACATCGGAATTGACAAAAGCGCGAAATTATCAAGTTTGCCGAACAGGATTTCAGGCAGCAGCTCCAAAGACCGCATGCCGTCAAAAATCATCAGGAATCCGGTGGAAACGATGAGCAGTCCAAGGGCGACCGAAACGCCTGAGAAGAGTACGAAAATGGTGGAAACGGCGACAACTGCGCCTAATGCGAGCGGATCCATTACGCCTCCTCCAAACCAAAAGGGGTGTCAATCTTTGTGACAACAGCGATGAGGTCGGCAATTAACTGCAGCAGGAACAGGGCAAATCCGATTGGCAGTGCTGCATAGGGTATCCAAAGGCGAACGCCCCAGATGGTGTCAGACTTCCAGTTTTTCTCAAAGGCCAGATGCCAGAACTCGAAGCCATACCAAAGCATGATTGCCACCATCGTGATGGAGAGTGTCAGGGTAAACAGCGCCATGATGAAACGTGCGCGTTTGCCAAGTGACAGTGGAATGAGATCCACATTTACATGTCCTCTCAAATGCTGGACGTAAGGCAATCCAATCAAGGTCGCGGCAATAGCGAGGTAAATGACCGCCTCCGTTTGCCAAATGGTAGAGCCATTCAGTACGAAGCGGATGAAAATCATCTGGCAGGTAATTCCTACCGCAGCGACAATCATCGCTGCTGAACACCATCCGGCAATCGTAGAGAGTGCAGCCACAATCCGCAGGAACGGGTTATTGCCCGTACGCGATGCGACGGCCGCGCTTTGGCCAGCCATAGCGGGTTTCCTTCAAATTTTAGGGCGTGTATTCGAAAGGCCGCCCTAAGGCGGCCTTCCAGATAAGGATTACTCGACAGACAAAGCCATATCGAGAAGCGCCTGACCATCCGGCACTTCTTCTACGAAGGCCTTATAGGATGTTTCCTGCGCTAATGCGCGCCATGCGGCAAAGTCTTCCGCAGACATTTGTGCAATTTCGACACCAGCATCACGGAAGACCTGCTCGGATGCAGCATCCTGCTTTTTGGCTTCCGCCAGATAATAGGCCTCAGCTTTTGCTGCAGCGGCTGTCAATGCGGCTTGCTGTTCAGCATTCAGGCCTTCAAAGGCTGATTTGTTCATCAGCAGTGGCTGATACATGAACCACAGCGCAACATCACCGGCAGGCGTGTAGCAGCTTACCTGTTCGTAAATCCGATAAGACACAAACGAGGATGATGAGGTGTTTGCTGCATTCAGAACACCTGTCTGCATGGCATTGTAGATTTCCGAGGAGGCCATGGATGCGATGGACGCACCGGCACCAGCCAGCATTTGTTCAAATGCCTTGCCAGCCGCGCGGGTCTGCAAGCCCTTTACGTCTTCCGGTGCCGTGATGCATTTGTCTTTGCCGACAAAACCACCAGCCAGATAGCCATGAACAAGAACCATGACGTCATCATCGGCCATTTTTTCCTCAAGAGCGGCCATGAAAGGCGATGCGCTCAGACGGGCTGCGTGATCGTGGTTTTTGACCAGGCCAGGCATCAGCGTCAGATTGAATGCAGGCTGTTGTCCGCCTGCATAGCTCAGCGGCAAGACGGCCATATCAAGTTGGCCACGGCTGAGCGGGCGATACTGCTCGCGCGGCTTGAACAATGATTTTGATCCAAAGATTTGAATCTCAAGATCAACCCCGGCGCCAGCTACTTCGTCGGCGACAATTTGAGCCACTTCGTGGCGAATGTCCTTGTTTGACCATTGATGCGACAGACGAAGCGTTTCAGCGCTTGCGGCTGTTCCGAATCCAAAGCAGGCCACAAGGGCTGCTGTCGTCAGAAATTTCGTTTTCATAGTTTCCTCCGTAAGTGTGACCAGATTTTCTCCGGCTCTATCTACCGCTCCTTTCATATTTTGCATCCTACGTCAACTTTATTGTATACAATCTTACTAATATTGCATTTAATATGCGCGCTGTGCTATGCATTTTTTATGGAACTCAGACGTGCAGACAAGATTGCCGAAACGCTGGAACAGCTGGTGTTTGCGGGGGAATACCAGAACGGCGAGCGGTTGGATGAACATAAGCTCGCCGAGTATTTCCGCGTGTCGCGCACGCCCATTCGAGAGGCGCTTCAGGTCCTGGTCTCTTCCGGCATGGCGGAGCAGATTCCGCGGCGCGGCGTGTTTGTCCGGCAGCCGGGCCCTGTTGAACTCATGGAAATGTTTGAGACCATGGCCGAACTGGAAGCGGCTTGCGGTCGCTTTGCAGCTTCACGGATAACGGATGCAGGTTTGCAGCAACTCGTTGATGCCAACCATAATTGCCAGCAGGCCATCGAAGCGCAGGACCACGGGCGTTATTATGCTGAAAACGAAGTGTTCCATCAGGCCATTTATAAAGCTTCGGCAAATGGCTATCTGGAAAAGCAAGCGTTGCAGCTTCAAAACCGCCTGAAACCCTATCGCAAAATACAGCTTCGATTTCGTGGCCGGTTGGCTCAATCAATGGCAGAGCACGTTGCAATTGTAACAGCGTTGCAAGATGGCGATGCGGAAAAAGCGTCTGACGCTTTACGGCGCCATGTTGCTGTACAGGGTGAGAAGTTCCACCAGTTAATGGCCAGTCTGAACACTTAAATCGTCACGCCGGTAATCCTGATCTCAACACGGCAATTGAATAGGTTTGTTTCCTGATTGCCGGGCTGCCTGACCGCCTGACTGCATCCCTGCCTGACAGATGTCGGCTCTGTCTCTGGCATCTTTTTTCCTTCCAAATCCTGTGAACGCAATATGAACGATCGGTTCCAAAATGGTTCAGGCGCGGCGGGGCATGGTGTCTTCATCGAAACGCAATCAAGCGGTTTTGAAGCAGACCAAACCAAACCAGACACTCGGGAGAGAAACCATGAAACGCCTTACCCTTATCGCAACAGCAGTCGCACTCTTCACCAACTTTTCGGCCCCTGCACTGGCCAATGGCATCAACATTGAACAATTCGGCTTCGGCAATGCAGCCGGTGGTGGCCAGGTTGGTTTTGGAAACCAGATCGGTGTTTTCCAGGACGGTCTTTTCAACAACTCCATTACTGAACAGTTCGGCAATGGCAATGTCGCTGCAACCGGCCAGAGCGGCATCAACAATGCAGCTGACACAGTTCAAAATGGCAATGGCAATCAGGCCGGTGTTGGCCAGTTCGGCAACAACCACAATTCAGTTCTGACACAGGACGGCAATGGCAATATCGCAGCCGGTGTTCAGGTTGGAAACAACTGCAACGCAAATGTCGACCAGACCGGTAGCGGCAATGTCGCAGCTTTTGTTCAAGCCTGCCCATAAGCCACGGTAGATCACTTGAAACAGTTAGATGCGCCGGGCGATTTTTGATCCCTGGCCATCCTGCTTTTCCAAAGAAAGGACAATATGATGACCCGTTTTAGCAAACACATGGTTTCCGGCTCTGCCGCACTTCTGGCACTCAGCCTGACTGGCGTCGCACTGGCCGGAACCAACACAGACAATGCCTCGGATGATCCGATCAGCTGTGAAATCAAAGCCACAGAAAACCGTGGCATGATCACGCTGGAAACCATGATCCACAGTGATACATCCATCAATGGTCAGTATCGCTTCAAGGTCAAAAGCGCCGGGCGTTCCGGCAGTACCAATCTGTCACAGGGCAGCAATTTCCGGGCAGACGCCGGAGAGCCGCTCCAATTGGGCCGTATGATGCTGTCTTCCGGTTCTGTCTATGATGCCAGTCTGGAAGTCACTGTCAGCGGTGTGACCTTCAACTGCGCAGAGCGCATCGGTGGTGCCACCTGACGACCGGGAACTCCATGACCTCCAAGTCTTCCCATTTAAGGGCTCCTCTTTAAGAGGGGCCCTTACTTTTTGGATTATGACAGGAGTGAGAAGCCGGATTGACTGTTTTGCACTGCCCAATCGTTGCTACACCGCGCCTTCCGAAGAGAGATGCCGCTCTTTGCGTTTTTCTCCCAACATCAGCATTGCAGGCGTCACGATGAGTGTGAGAATTGTCGCGATGATCAGCCCGCCTGCTATGGCGCTGGAGAGTTCTGTCCACCATTGAGTGGAAGGTGCGCCATAGACGACGTCGCGGGTGAAGAAATTCAGGTTCACGCCAATCACCATTGGCATCAGGCCGAGTGCAGTCGTGACTGAGGTCAGCACGACCGGGCGCAGCCGCTGTGCTCCCGTGCGCAAAGCCGCTTCCAGAGGGGATTGTCCGCTGCGTTTCAGATCGTTGTAGGTATCGATCAGGACGATGTTGTTGTTCACCACAATACCCGCCAGCGCGATGACACCGATCCCACCCATGACCACGCCGAATGGACGGCCAGTAATGACGAGACCGAGCAATACGCCTGCAACGGAGAAGACGATGGCACTCATCACCACCATCGCCTGGTAGAAATTGTTGAACTGAAGCACGAGTATCAAAACCATCAGAAACAGCGCCGTGATGAATGCTCCGGCAAGAAAAATCATGGCTTCCTGCTGGTCCTCTGCCTCACCAGCAAAGGAATAGCTGACGCCTCCCGGCAACTCGGCTGCATCAAGTGCGCTTTGCAGCGCCACGATCTGATCGTTCACCAGGACGTCCGAGGCCACATTCGCTTCGATGGTCACCACACGCTTTTCATCCACCCTGCGCAGGGTTCCAACCCGCTCGGTGGGCGCGAAAGTGACGAAGTTCGAAATCGGCACCAGACCAACTGATGTTGGTACCCGCAAATTGCCAAGCTCGGAGAGCGAGCGTTCCTCACGCGGAAAACGAACACGAATATCCAGCGCCCCGTCAGCATCCTCCGGCCGGTAATCTGCGACCGTTATGCCCTGTGTGAGGAGCTGAATGGCCTGCCCCAGCAGGCTGACATCAGCGCCGTAGCGTGCAGCTTCTTCCCGGTCCACCAGAATTGAGACTTCCACACCCGGCAAAGGCCGCGTATCCGTTACATCCGTGAAGCCGCCAATCCTTTGCATGATCTCCAGCACGTTCTCGACGGCAGCGCCCTGTTTTTCAGGGTCGCGGGCCTGAATCTGCAGGTTCACCGGCTTGCCGGAAGTCGGCCCTCCGCTTTCGGTTTGGACCTGAACGTCAATTCCCGCAATATCGGCGACGTCGCTGCGGATGGTTTCGCCGATTTGTGCAGCGGTGGCGCGTTTATCCCAATCCACAAGATCGAGCTGGATCGTGCCGATGGTCTCTTCGTCGCCCTGGCCTGCGCTCATGGTCGAGCGGGCATAAACGCTTGCAACTCCATCATATTCCAAAAGCCGGTTTTCAACTTCACGCACCAGAACGTCGCGTTCCCAGATCGAGAAATTATCCCGGGCGCGGACCTGTACCTGCATAAATTCCGGCTCAACCGAAGGGAAGAAGCTGATACCCCGGCCGAATTGTCCGTAAAGCGCAAAGCCACCCAGGAGCAGGGCTATGGCCAGTAAAAGCGTGGTGCCGGGGCGCAGGATCGCTCGTTCCAGGAGACGCACATACGCTCCTGTCGCGCCCTTGATGACGCGCGGGTCTCCCAGCTCCGCGGCGTGTAATGCTGCTTTGGCATTCGCGCTTTGGCGCTGCCGCTTGCCAATCACACCACCCACGACCGGAATGATGATGAGGGCCATGAACAGCGAGGCGAACAATGTCAAAATCACTGTGATTGGCAGAAATTTCATGAACTGGCCGACAAGGCCCGTCCAGAATAACAGGGGAAAGAAGACGGAAAGCGTGGTTGCTGTCGACGCTATGATCGGCCACGACATACGCTTTGCGGCGTAGGCATAGGCTTCTTTCCTGTCTGCGCCTTCCTGCAGTCGGCGGTCGGCCAGTTCGACGGTAACAATGGCTCCATCAACCAGCATGCCGACCACAAGAATGAGCGAGAACAGGACCACAATGTTCATCGTGTAGCCCATGACCCACAGCGCCGTAACGCCTGCAAGGAAGGCACCGGGGATTGCAAGGCCGACCAGGATGGCAGATCGCAGACCCAGAGCGAAGACGATGACGATCATCACCAGAATTATGGCGGCTATGACGTTGGCTTCCAGGTCGGACAGGAGGGTCTTGACCTGCTTACTCTGGTCCTGAAGATACGTCACCTGCAGGCTTTCCGGCCAGTCTGCCCGCAATTCGACGATCAGCGCCTTCGCCTCGGCAACGGTGTCAATAATATTGGCACCTGACCGCTTCTTGACCTCCAGCGAAATTGCTGGCTGCCCGTCAATCCGGGCGAAACTTGTGGGGTCATCATAGGTTCTGCGCACTGTTGCGACATCGCCAAACGTCACGACTGCGTTGCCGCGTACCTTGATTGGCATGTCCATGACATCTTCGATATCCTCGATCAGGCCCGGCACTTTCAAAACAATACGTCCGCCGCCTGTCTCGATGGCACCGGCTGCGATCAGGCGGTTGTTGCGCTGGAGCTGGCTGATGACCTCCTCAAAGCTCAGATTGTAGGTCTGGAAAACGGTCGGGTCTATCAGCACCTCCATAAACTCGGTCCGCTGACCACCAACATCGACCTCCAGGACACCAGCAAGACCTTCAAGCTTCTCCTGCATGTCGTCAGCAAGCATATTGAGTGTGCGTTCCGGCACCGGGCCTGACAGGACAATTGTGATGATCGGGAAGAGGGCGGTGTTGATCTCGGTAATCGTCAGATCATAGGCATCTTCCGGTAATTCGCCTTCCACCCTGTCGGCGGCCTCGCGCACCTTGTCGAGAGCCTCGTCAATGTCGCCGCCAGCTGAAAATTCCAGTTGAACGCTCGCAAACCCCTCAGAGGCCTCGCTCGACATTTTTTGCAAATCTTCGATCGCACCGAATTCGCTCTCCATTGGCTCAAGCAATAGCCGTTCCGCATCCGTCGGGCTGATCCCGTCAAGACCGGAGGAGACGTAGACCAGCGGCAGTGGGACTTCCGGGTTTGCCTCTTTGGGGATCGAGACATAGGCGTAAGCACCAACGATCAGGGTCATGATCAAGGCCATGATCACAACGCGCGTTCGCGAAAAAGCTCCGTCGATGATGGCGTTCATTCGCCGGCCTCCCGCGCCAGTTCCTGTGCCGGGCTTTCGGCTCTCTCCGGCTGAGCCTTGATGGCCTCGCCTTCGCGCACGAAACCCTGCCCGATGATAATGATCTGTGCTGTATCGGGCAGGCCTGTAACCCAGATGCCATCAACTTCGGCGCGCACGACCTGTATTTCGTAGAAGACGACTTTATTGTCTTCAACGGATTTCACCCCGGTGACCCCGTCGGGGCTTAGTGAGACCACCGAGGGCGTTACGAAATGCGCTTTCTCAGTGCCTGTCGGAATGCTGATTTCCGCAGAAATACCTGCCGGGATTGCGCCATCCGAGTTTGGCACTTCGATTTCTGCCAGGAAGGTGCGGGTTTCGGCGGATGCGGATGTGCTGACGAAGGTGACACTACCTTCCCGTTCCTCTCCGGTGATGAAGTTGACTTCAGCTGTCTGGCCGTTCCTGATGCGATTGAGCGCCTGTTGCGGAACCTGCAAGGCGACAGTTAGCGGCTGATTGTCCACGATCCGCCCCACGTCGCTTCCGGCGGATATATATTCACCCTCATCCAATGAAAGCGTCTCGATGCGCCCGGTAAACGGCGCTACGATATTTGTGCTCTCAAGTGCTTCCTGCGCCGCTGCAACGTCAGCTTCTGCTGCCGCAAGAGCCGCCCGTGCCTCGGTCACGCGATCAACTGTGGCAACGCCACGGTCTCGCAGTTCATTGGCGTTGTCGAATTCACGTTGGGCACTATCCCTTGCCTCAATCTCGCGGCGAAGGTCCGCCTGCACCCGGTTGGTGGTCAGACGGGCGATGATGTCGCCCTGCAACACATCATCCCCCTTGTTCACCAGAACTTCTGCCACGTCGCCTGACGATTCGGCACGAAGGGCGGTGTCGCGATCCGGTTGAGCCTGCCCTTCAGCCTGGAAATAAAGCGTGACGGATTCTGCGATTGATGTGCGAACGGTAACGGCAACCGGTTGTGGCTCTGATGTCTTTGCCTGATCCCCGGTCTGAACTTTCGATGGCAGGAGAAAGCCGCTGCCCATCCATGCGACGATGGCGATCAGAATGACCGCCGCAATCCAGATGGAGCGTGATGCACCCTCGTCGCTTTCAAATGTCAGCGTCTGACGCTCTTGTTTTTGTTCTTTATCTTCAGTCATGCTGGTCTCCGCATACACAGGGTGTTTCATGCCCCGTCGTTATCAGACTGGTCGGCAAGAGCGTGGCCAAGCCCTTTGCCGAGCGTCCGGTAAAAATCGGCATAGGTTTCGAGACGACTTCGAACAGCGTTGGCCTCGGCCGGCAAATCCGCAACTGTTGTTTCAATATCCTGCCTTGCACGTTCAATGCGTTTCTGTGCGTTCTCCAAAAGCCCGACAAAGGGCTGCTCGGCGAGTTGAAAATAATCCTGCCGTTCCCCTGGCATTCCCATACGTTTGATCACGCCACGGTCTTCCAGAAGCCTGACGCTGGAACTGATGCTGCCTCGGCTCACCTGGAGTTCCTTTGCCATGTCGCCAAAGGATACAGGTTTGCCATCGAACATCAGAAGGCCGAACACGCGTCCAGCGATTTTGGGCAGTGCTTCGCCCTGGGCGATCTGTCCAACTTTTTCAATGAAGTCGGTTCGGATATCTGCAAGCTTAACCATTTGTATTGGATCCAATTGAATTCACGGGCGGTAAATAGCATTCAAAACCAAGATAATCAATATGTTCAGAAATAAATGAACATATTGTATAATTAAGGTGTCCGCTTGTGGGCAGTTTGAATGAGACAGGATTGTTACGGCCTTGAAGCCAGCAAAACATTTTTACAATTGATTGGGGCGTCGGCTATGCGGCTTTTGTCCTCCAAGTCCTTCCATGTAAGGGCTCCTCTTGAAGAGGGCCCCTATTTTTTGGACTAGACCGCTACTTTGGAATTTCCTCAAGGGAGAATGCCCGAGAGGAGATGCCCTTGGCTAGGGCTTTAACGGAGGGCTCGATGCATTTCGGTCTGAACCGTTTTATTTGACAGCAATCACGATCTTGCCAACGGTGCGCCTGGTGGCCAATTGATCATATGCCACGGCGGCCTGATCCATTGGAAAGACACTATCAATGACGGGCTTGACGATACCGTCGCTGATTAACGCACCAAGTTTTGTCAACATTTCCCCGTCGGGTGACATGAAAAACCACTCGAACCGGACGCCGTATTTAGCAGCAAGTCCTTCCGTGTCCTCGCCCTTGATCGACACCAGAGTGCCGCCCTTCTTGAGCACCTTGAACGAGTTTGCCATCGTCTCGCCGCCCAACATATCCAACACGAGATCGTAATCAGACAGTTCGTCTTCGAATTTTCAGGTCTTGTAGTCGATGACCAGATCGGCGCCCAGGCTTTGAACAAGGTCTGCGTTCTTCGCACTTGTGGTCGTGGCGACATAGGCACCAAAATGCTTGGCGATCTGGATGGCATACGTGCCAACCCCGCCGGAACCTGCATGGATCAGGACCTTCTGGCCTTTTTTGAGATTGCCCTTGGTTATCAGCGCCTGCCATGCAGTCAGACCTGCTAACGGGACAGAGGCGGCGTCTGTATGGCTTAGATTCGCTGGTTTGATCGCCAGTTCGCTTTCTTTCACGCGTGCAAATTCGGCAATCGCGCCAGCGTCATCCTGATTTGGACGTGCAAAGACAGCATCGCCAATTTTGACGCTTTGAACATTCTTGCCGATCTCGACCACCTCGCCCGATACATCATAACCCATCACATGGAGGAAGGTCAGTGGCATGAGATCTTTCAGATAGCCCGCTCGCAAGATATTATCGATCGGGTTTACGCTGGCGGCGTGCACTTCAATCAGAACCGTGTCGTCTTTCAGATCCGGCTTTGCAATCTGGGCAATTACGACCGGAGCAGAATAGTCTTGGATTAATGCGGCTTTCATTGTGCACCTGTTCTTTTATGAATTGATCGTCTTGCAGATAGTATTGCGCCATCACCAAGATTATGATCCGATTTTCGAAATCACTTATGTCAAATGGGCAACAATGGTGATTGGTTGTGGTGTTTCATGGCCAGGCTTCGAGCCTGGCGGCACTTCGTAAAACAGGTAAAGATGCTGGGCAGCAGCGGGGCAGCAGATCACGTTCGGGTGTAAAGCCACCTGACACGCTGATCAGGAATTCACGGAGGGGCTCCCGCCAAAGGGAGCCCTTTTTTGACAGAAGAGTGAGGCGCAGATGGGTTAGGTGCCAGACCCGTCATCCCATGCCGCATCGCGGTGTGATCCGTCACAAAACGGTTTGTTTTTCGAGTGTCCGCAGCGACACAGCACAAACTTTGTCTGGCTTGCACCTGAGCCGTTGAACACGGCATCAAGGGCCACGTTTTTAACGCGGTATGGGCCGTTGCGTTCGACAGCAACTTCAACATCGCCATTCACCATATGCTGCGGGTCAGTTTTGAGAACTTCAAGGCGTAATGCGCCAGATGGACAATTGGACACAGCAGCCAGAAGGTCGGCCATTTTGCCCTGCTCGGGTTTCACCCATGGTTTGCGGGTCGGGTCAAAGATCGCTTCGGACGCCTTTACGCATTCAGCGGCATGAGAACACAGCACCGGCGTGTAGTGTACCGTCACGTCCGTGCCTTCAACAGCGCCTTCATAAGTTACCGGCGTGTTGCGGATATTTGCTGTATCGGAGGCGCTGGAAAATTCCCCACCATTGTGAGAGCCGTCGCAGAATGGTTTATTCGCCGACAAGCCGCACCGGCACAGCGCCATCTTGTCACCAGCCTCCATTGGGAGACCGTCAGCATCGCGCAGATTGGGTAGGTCTGTAACCATGAGAGGGCCGTTGGTGATTGGCTTAATTTTGGGGTGTGATGTCATAAATATTCCTGGTCTGGCGTTAAGAGGGTGACGGGATGAAGGGGATAAGGCGCCGCGTTGATGGTGTCATGCTACCTGCGCCTGACCCGAGATCAAGGTCAAACAGGGCAACGCCGATATGATTGTGCGGTGTTCTGCCTCCAAACGGGGCCTGGTCTGCACCCTTATGGCAGGTCACCCATGTTGATATTCATCGTACCGAAGAGGTGCGCAGTGTTGAGTTGTAACAAGGCTGTGCGTCCAGTTGAGTCATGAATGTGCCCTCCATTCTGTGTAATCGTAGATAAGCTTTCCTCGCCGATCCACAGTGCCGCTCTTGCTCGTCCTGCGGATTTTCTCCTCCCGCACGGACTGAACGCAATATGAATGGCGGGTTCCAAAATGGTTCATGCACGGCAGGGCATGTTGTCTTTATCGAAACGCAATGAAGCGGTTTTGAAACAGATAAAACCAGATGCAAAGAGGAAACAGACCCATGACCCGCGCAACACTGAAAACCACACTCGCAGCCCTGACAATTGCAACCGCCGCTGCTCTGACAGCAACACCATCCATCGCCGGTGGTTCAATCTCCGTATCGTTGACACCGCAAGATGCGGAACAGGAAAAGGCCATGCGTGCCGGCCTGACGATCTTCGGCATTGTCAATGGCATCAAGAATGGCGGCCATATCGGCCAGAACGGAAATGGCAATACGGCTGGACTTGGCCAGAATGGCAGCGGAAATCTGGGCATTGTTCATCAGGAAGGTAACGGCCACAATGGAACAGTTCAGCAGAATGGCAACAACAATGCTCACGGCTTGTTCCAGTTTGGTGAAAACACCGATGGCCATGTTGCCCAGAACGGCAATGGCGAAACAGGCGCAACTTTTCAGTTCGGATGGTAAGCCAGTTTGAATGATCCGTTTGAGCCGTATCGCCGTCGGCACTCAGCCGATAGATCAGAACATTCAAAAGCGGGTGCGTTGAAATAATCAACGCCCCGCTTTTCTTTTACGTATCCCGCTGGTCTGAGATTTCACCCAAACCAGCAGGAAAGTTATCAGCTTTCCATTGGGCCGCCAGCATCTTTCCAGTCACCAATGCCGCCCACATTCACAACGGATGTGTAACCCATATCCTGCAGGGTTTTGCCTGCAAGGGCCGCCTGGCCGCCTGCGCCACAGACAAGTGCGATTTTGGCATCTTTCTGCATTGCCTTATTGTGGAATTGCGTTTCCGGATCGGCGGCAAATTCAATAAATCCGCGCGAAATGCGCAAGGCACCCGCTATGGTTCCGCTGCTTTCGATGTCACTGGAATCGCGCACATCAACAAAAACAGTGTCGCCGGCCTTGTGGATTGCGATGCCTTCTTCGGCGTTGACGCGGGTGACGGAACTGTTTGCAGCTTCAAGATAGTCTTTTGCAGTTTTCATGGAAATTCCCCTCCAGGATTATAAAATGGTTTCATCAGAACCAACTACATAAGGTGAGAGTTGTCCGAAACCAACTTGGATCGTCAGGAAATATCACGCAGTGATGACCGTTCTACAATACTTGTGTCAATGCGGATGCTTTCAACCGGTGCTCTGTTCCGCGCCATTTGCATGATTAACCGCGCCGCTTCCCGTCCCATGCGGCGGTGCGGCACGTGGACGGTGGTCAGGCCTGGTTCAACAGCTTCGGCCAGATCAATATCGTCAAAGCCGACGACCGATACATCATCAGGAACTTTCAGTCCGGCCTGATGCACCGCTTTCAGGGCACCTGCCGCCTGTACATCATTGCCACAGATGATGGCGGTTGGCGGCGTGTCCAGCGCAAGAAGCGTTTTTGCTGCGGCCCTGCCTTCATCAATTGTATATTCAGTCTCGACCAGATAAGGCGGCTGCAATGTCAGACCGTTTTGTTTCATGGCATTGGACACGCCCTTGATGCGTTCGCGTGCCCGGTCATTGCCTTTGGTCTCACCGCCAATCATGGCGATTTGTCGATGGCCGCGCATGATGACATGCATCGCCATATCATAGGCCGCCCGGTGATTGTCAAAACCCACATTGCAGTATGGAGAATCGGTCATTGAGGTCCACATTAGAAGAAAGGGAACGCGTCTGTCTGTCAGGAACTGGTAGGTTTCCTGTGGGCGTTCATGACCAATCAGTATCAAGCCGTCCACGCCGCGCGCTAACAAGGCTCTGATCTGTTCGGCTTCTTTTTCGGGGTCATAAAGGGATGTTGCGACCAGTAACGTGATGCCGGACAGAGACAGTTCTTCCTGAAGAACCTGCAGGCCTCGCGCAAAAATCGCATTTTCCATGGTTGGAATGATGGCGCCCACCGTATTTGTGCGGTTGGACGCCAGGGCCATGCCGCCAAAATGCGGCGTGTAGCCCAGTTCTGCGATGGCCGCCTGCACACGCGTTTTTGTTGTGTGGCGGACCTGATCCGGCAAATTCAGGCAACGGGATACTGTTGCAGTCGATACGCCGGCTAGGCGGGCGACATCATCAAGCGTTGGCAGATTACTGGCGTTCATATGATCAGACTCTAACCTTGCTTACCGAACAAGTGAAGGCGGATTGCCGACGATACTCGTTCATTCCTGCGCCAAAGGCCCGGCAGTTCTCCAGAAAACAGGATGTGACACACCATTTCTTCCTCATTGAGACCAGAGCTGAAGCTTTAGCATTTCCACATTAATAATGTAAGCGCTTGCATTTTTAAATGTAAGCGCTTACACTTTTTGAACTGCAGAAGATTGCACGCTTGGGAGGGCGTTCAAACGATGAAAAATTTTGCCAAGCAAATGCTTATCTCGTCGCTCGTTCTGTTTGTGATCTTTTTTACAAATGTAGGGTTTGGAGCTGCGGGTCGCGGCGAGTTTCTGGGGGATGTCCCACAGATGCTGCTTCTACTCGCATCCGTATGTCTGTTTGTGCTTGGCATTTTGCAATGCGAAGCACAGGCCAACGCTGTCGAAAACGTTGACGGCGAAAAAAATTAACCGGGAGGATTAGTATGAAATTGAGAAAACCACTCAACGAGATTGAGTCGCTTGAGCGACGTAACTTCATGAAACTGGCCGCTGTTGGCAGTTTCACAGTTGCGGCGGTTGTTGGTGCTGCAGGGACCATGTGGTCCTCTGAAGCTATTGCGCAGACCGCAAAAGAAGAGTCTGATCGCGAGCGCGCTGCAGACCACGTTATGACAATCGCGACTGCTTACGTGATGACTGCTGATCGCAGCTATCCGATCATGCAGCTTGATTTCAAGGAAAACATCCAGAACGCCACCAACGGAAAAGTCTACGTCAAACTGGCCCCAGGTGGTCAGCTTGGTGCCGGCGGTGCCTTGGTGCAAAAAGTACAGGGCGGTACCATTCAAGCGGCTCAGCATTCCCTGTCCAACTTTGTACCATTCGCGCCAGTGGTTGATTTGATCAACATGCCTTATTTGTGTGGCTCAAATCAGCGCTTTGTAAATCTGGTGAACTCCGATCACTGGAAGACCACTGTGAATCCACTGGTCGAAGCCAAAGGCTTTAAGCCACTTTACTATGTGGTGATTGATCCACGGGTTGTGGCTGTACGCAAAGGCGGCAAAGGCCCCGTCAAAACACCATCAGATCTTGAAGGTGTGAAGTTCCGCGTGCCTGGCTCCAAAATGCTTCAGCAATATTACCGCATGGTTGGCGCAAATCCAACGCCGGTTGCCTGGGGTGAAACACCGTCTGCGATCAAGCAGGGTGTGGCAGATGCACTCGATCCATCGGTTGGTGCGCTGTATGTCTTCGGCTTCAAGGACATTTTGAGCCACGTGACCTTTACACGTGCCGTACCTGACAGTCAGGTCTATTCCTGTAATGCTGAATGGTTCAATGCATTGCCTGCAGATGTTCAGGAAGGCATTGAATTTGCCTCTGAAATCACATCTCAGCAGAACCTTGCCAAAGTGCCTGCAGCACGCAACTTCGCCATGGCGGAACTCAGAAAATCCGGCGTGGAATTCTATTCTCCAACGTCTGATGAGTTGGCGCAATGGGAAGCTGCCGGTGGCTATCAGCGCAGCGAATGGGACGGCTTCAAAACCGAACTGGCCGGTTCAATGGGTGCCTTCGACAGTATGGTCGAAGCGGCTGGAACCCAAGGAAGAAACTACGTCCACGACGCCTAGTCGGGACGATGAAAAACCGGGCGGGGCAATTATTGCTCCGCCCTTTAAATTTGTACTGACGGTTTGCTGTGCTGGGTGAATGCCCAGGGGGAGGATGACATGCTGAAAGCTTTGGACAAAAATGCAGAGCGATGGGCTCTGCTCGTATTCTACACATTGCTTGTAGTGACGATGGCCGTGGAGGTCATACGCCGGGAAGTGTTTTCCTACTCGTCGATCTGGGGTGAGGAAATCGTTCGCTATTCCTTCATTTATCTCGCCTGGATCGGAGCTTCGGCTGCCGTGCGTGACCGGGGTCATATCCGTATCGATGTGATTTTCAATTACGTGTCTCCACGCATGAAGAGCCTGCTCTACATTTTTGGCGATCTGGTGATGCTGGCTATCGCAATTCTGGCTTTCTACTGGTCGTTTGAAACTGTCGCGGTCTCCTGGAAATTCGGCTCCGTCAGCCATGGCCTTCGGGTGTCCATGGTCTGGTTCCTGATGGCTGTACCACTGGGCTTCGGCCTCATGATGTTGCGCCTTGTTCAATCCCTCATTCGAGATGTTGCTGACCTGCGGTCAGGACGTCCCGTTTATGAGGGCGAACGCCTGTTCGATTAGGAGAAAAAATTATGCTCTGGAACCAAATTCAACAGGAAGCAACTGTCATTGGCTGGGACTTTTATGGTCCGATCCTTATCTTTGTAGCTTTGATCGCGCTTGGCGTGCCTGTCTGGGCTTCCATTGGTGCGGGTGCCGTGACCATGCTGGTCTTCTCGGAAGTCCTGCCCTTGTCACTTCTGGGCGAAAGCCTGTTTGACGGTATTGACCATTTTGCACTGACAGCGGTACCGCTTTTTATTCTCACGGGTGATGTGCTCGTACGCACCAAACTCAGTCGAAAGTTTCTGGATGTTGCGGAAGCTCTGACGTGTTGGGCGCGTGGCGGCTTTGGATCGGCGACGGTGCTGGTCTGCGGCATGTTCTCCGCCATTTCCGGATCGGATGCAGCCGGTGCTGCAGCGGTCGGGCGTATGACGATTGCGCGACTGGTGGAGTCCGGTTATCCACGTCCCTATGCCTGCGCACTTGTTGCCGCCGGGGCCTGTACCGGAATTTTAATCCCACCCTCCATTGCCTATATTGTTATCGGTCTGGTGCTGGGTATTTCTGCCTCTACCTTGTTCCAGGCGGCTCTCATTCCCGGCATCCTCATCCTGCTCTCCATTTTGATCACAAACATCGTGGTCAATCGGAAATACGCTTACGAAGGCGGCGGCATGATCACGTTCAACGAATGGTTGACCAATGTCGGAAGCGCGCTGGCGCGCGGCTGGTATGCCTTTCTTGTCCCCGGCGTAATTTTCTGGGGGATTTTCTCCGGGCGTTTGACGCCCACTGAGGCTGGCGCAACCGCGGTGATGGTCACCATTATTCTCGGCTTTATCCTGGGCACTTTGAAACTGTCTGACTTTCCCAAGATGATGGTGAGTTCAGCCAAGGTGAATGGAATTATCCTGCCAATTGTGGCCATGTCCCTGCCATTGGCGCAGGCTATGGCGGCACTGGGTGTCCCGCAGGGATTTGTGTTTGCAGTGACATCAATCACCGAAAACCCCTATGTATTGATCCTGCTGATGATCGGCATTCTGATTGCTGCCGGCTGTGTTATGGAGACAACGCCGAACATCGTGATTTTGGCCCCCATCCTGAAGCCTTTGGCTGATCAGATTGGCATGAACGAAATTCAGTTCTGCATTATGATGATCACGGCACTGGGTGTTGGTTTCATTACACCGCCATTGGGGCTAAACCTGTTTGTAGTATCTGGACTTACAGGGGAGTCGATTTTGAAGATTGCAGCACGTGCAATTCCCTTCGTATTCTTCATGCTCCTGGTGGTGCTACTGATCGCATATGTTCCTGCCGTGTCCACTATGATGCTGCCCGATATTTATAAGTGAGACCCAATATGACAATTGATTATCTAAAGAGAGCCGACCGGAAATCCACAGACGATGCTGGCGATGTGAACGCCACAGTGAAAGCTATTCTCGATGATATTGAGGCTGGCGGCGATGAGGCGGCACGGCGATATGCTGCCAAGTTCGACAAGTATGACGGCAATGTCGTGCTGACCCGTGATGAAATTGATGCAGCTTCGGCGAAGGTCTCGCAGCAGCTGAAAGATGACATCCGGTTCGCGTGGGATAATGTGCGGATTTTTGCCGAAGCTCAGAAAGAGACGATCAAGGACACACAAGTTGAATTGCGCCCCGGCCTGATTGCCGGACAAAAGGCCATTCCGTGTCAGGCAGCCGGGTGCTACGCACCGGGTGGTCGCTACAGCCACATAGCTTCGGCGCTGATGACTGTGACAACGGCCAAGGTTGCCGGTTGCGGGCACATCACTGCCTGCTCACCGCCACGGCCGGAGAAAGGCATTGCCCCTGCGATTATTTACACTGCGGATCTGTGCGGTGCTGACAGCATTCTGGCGCTTGGCGGCGTTCAGGGAATTGCTGCCATGGCGTTTGGGCTGTTTGGTCTGCCAAAGGCGGATATTCTGGTCGGACCGGGCAATCAGTTTGTTGCCGAAGCCAAGCGGATTCTGTTTGGCCGGGTCGGGATTGATATGTTTGCCGGCCCAACAGACAGCTTGATCCTGGCGGATGAAACCGCTGATCCGCATATCGTGGCGTGGGATCTGGTCGGGCAGGCGGAGCATGGCTACAATTCACCGGTTTGGCTGGCGACGACACACAGGGCGCTGGCTGAAAAAGTCATGGAATTGGTGCCGAAATACATAAGTGAGCTACCTGATTTGAACGCCCAGAATGCAGCTGCGGCCTGGCGTGACATGGCAGAAGTCATGGTCGTGCCGGACCGTGAGGGCCTGGCTCAGGTTGCTGATTCAATTGCACCAGAACACCTTCACGTGCAGACGGCAGACACAGATTGGTTCCTGGGTCGACTGCAATGTTACGGTTCGCTTTTCTTGGGCGAAGAGACCACGGTTGCCTTTGGCGATAAGGCCGCAGGGCCAAACCATGTTCTGCCAACTTCCGGTGCTGCACGCTATACAGGCGGTCTCTCGGTTCATAAATATATGAAGCTGGTGACATGGCAGAAAGTAACGCGTGAGGGCTCCAAGGCTGTTGCAGAATCCACGGCCCGGATTTCACGGCTGGAAGGTATGGAAGGTCACGCGCGTACGGCTGATATTCGTCTGGAGAAGTATTTTCCCGGTGAGAAATTCGACCTGACGGCAGGCTGACCATATGCCTGATATTTTCAATGTTGAAGGTAAGATTGCCTGCGTGACCGGGGCCAGCTCCGGTATCGGCAGGGCGCTGGCGAGTGCGTTGAGTGATGCGGGTGCCAATGTGGTCGGGCTCGCCCGGCGCGAAGACGCGCTGCGAGACTGGCAGTCGGAAACATCCGGAAATACCGCCATTGTGCCTTGCGATCTGTCTGATCCGGCGCGCATGGCGGATGTGGCAGAACAAGCCAGTCAACCCTTTGGTGCGCCCGATATTCTGATCAATGCTGCCGGTATCAATACAAGACAGCCTGCAGATGATGTCACACTGGATGGCTGGCAAAAAACGCTTGATCTCAATCTGTCGACACCGTTTTTTCTGGCAAAGGCTTTGGTGCCTGCCATGCGGGCAAAGGGCTGGGGCCGCATTATCAACTTTGCATCGCTGCAAACTGAACGGGCCTTTCCAGGCGGCATTGCCTATGGAGCCTCCAAGGGCGGCGTTGGCCAGATGACCCGTGCAATGGCCGAGGCCTGGTCGTCCTGCGGCATAACCACCAATGCGCTGGCACCGGGTTTCTTCCCGACAGAGCTGACGGGGCCGGTGTTTGATAACCCGGAACTGGCAGCGCGCAATGCGGCGCAGACCTGCATAGGCCGCAATGGAACAATGGCCGATCTGGTTGGGCCAACCCTGTTCCTTAGCTCTGATGCAAGCGCTTATGTGACAGGCCAGATTTTGTTCGTGGATGGAGGCTTTACCGCCAAATGAAGGCACTGGTTTACAACGGGCCGGAACAACTGGCTTTGCAGGACATGCCCGATCCCCTTCGTGCAGATGATGATTGCCTCATCCAAATTGAGCATGTCGGCATTTGCGGATCGGATATGCATGCCTGGGCAGGCCACGATGAACGCCGCCCTGCGCCGCTTATTCTGGGGCATGAAGCGGCAGGTCTTGTCATTGAAGGGCCTTTGAAAGGTCAGCGCGTCACGGTGAATCCGCTTGTGTCGTGCGGCGCTTGTTCTGCTTGTAAAAGTGGACGGGAAAATCTTTGTGCCCAGCGCGAGATCATTTCCATGCCGCCGCGACAGGGCGCTTTTGCTGAATTACTGACCATGCCGACAACTAACCTGGTGGTCATTCCAGACGGGTTCTCGACCCAAAAAGCATCACTTGCCGAACCTTTGGCCTGTGGCTGGCATGCTGTGCGTTTGGCAGGCCGCGTTCTTGACGGACCGTTATCAGACGCCAGTTGTCTGGTTCTTGGTGGCGGCGCGATTGGTCTTGGTGCCGCATTGGTGCTGGCTGCCAAGGGCGCGCCTGATATTTGGGTTGCGGAAACGAATGCGGCGCGGCGCGCGATTGTTGCGCAAAGCGGCCCATTCAAAGTCTATGATCCGATCTCTGAGCCCGGACCGGATGCGGTTGATCTTGTGGTGGATGGTGTTGGCTTTGAAGCGACCCGCAAAGCCGCATTTGCCAAAGTGAAGCCGGGGGGCGTCATCAGCCATATTGGCCTTGGCTCCGCCAGTGGCGGGGTGGATGTGCGACGCGCGACGCTTCAGGAAATTACCTTTATTGGTACCTATACCTATACCCAGCAGGATTTCCGGGATACGGCGCACGCAATTTTCGACGGTGATCTGGGATCTCTCGACTGGCCTGATACAAGACCCCTCAGTGATGGTCCTGCAGCCTTCGACGAGATCAAGTCCGGGCAGGCCGCCGCGCCCAAGATCATTTTGGTGCCTTAGGATCGCAATGCATTGGACGCCGTGCCGCAAGCCCGGACTTTTTAGACGCCGCGCCGCAAGCCCGGAACTTTTAGACGCCGCGTCGCAAGCCCGGAACTTTTAGACGCCGCGTCGCAAGCGGCGGGCTTTCATGGCTTCATTGGCTTCCGGAGTGCCGTCGTGGAATGATCCGAACCATTTGTCCAATGGCACCATTCCATCTGAGTAATTCACCTCGAAATATTTGTGATGCAGATAGTGTGCATAGTAGGACGCATCTACACTTGCCCCGTCGTCCGAGACCACAATGCGATCAAACCCGGTGTGTCCCTGTGCCGGGGCGACACCCAGGCGCGATGCCAGATTGATCATATGAATCGGGTGGGTCGGGATGAAAAAGAACAGCAGAATCGTGGAAAAATACAACACATGCTCAAGGGGGTGCATGGAAAGGCCGGACCATGGCCCGGGATTGGTGTTGCGGTGGTGCAGCTTGTGAGCAATGCGGTAAAGCGGTGGCCAATGCAGCAGACGGTGGGCGAAATAGAACCCGACCTCGTGAATAAGAGGCACCAGAAAGAAGAGCGCGATAAAGCCGACAGGGTGATCGCCAAAGCTGACAAACGGGATCATGCCATTTGCATAGGCCCATAGCAGCAGCACTTCATAGGCCGTCCAGATTGGAACACCACTGGCAAGCGACCAGAACATATTGTCGAGTGTCTGATTTTTGAACAGGAAGACCGCGGAATCTTCCTTTGGCCAGTTACGGTTATATTTGAAGGTCGTATTCTGCTTGCGCCACACATAAAGCCACAGGTGCCAGGCGCCATAAACCGCTAGCGCCAGCACATAATTGCGGGCAAGGATCAAAGCTGCCCAGCCAAATGAAAAGGTCTTCATGGTTTCAAGGGGCGGTGTCAGGAACATCCAGATAAGAATGGCCGCGATGGCGTAGAACACATTCCAGGGAAACAGATAACCGGGAAAGCCAAAAAACCATTTCAGCAAAACTTTTGGCTGTGGCGGCCAAGTGAAAGCCGGACCATAGCTGACGGGTTTGTCCGGTGCCCAATTGCCACGGGCATCCTCGCTTCCAAATTTGGCCTCATTATCCATCGCGCTTTCCCTCATTGTTTTGAGCAAATTAACATAGGGCGTGCGTGGCTCCAAGAGCGGTGGAATTGGTGATGTGTCGCGCCGAAGTCATTTTGGGAAATTCACAGTGCGTGCCTTATGCGGTCAATTCCTCCAGACCTTTTCTTATCCTGACCTTGATTAAACCAGCGGTCTCTGCCTCTTTGGCTCGCTTCAGCAGCGCTTGAGCTTCTGCATGATATTCCTCATATTGGCGCGCCAAAATGACGAGCCCGGTATAGGATCAGGCGCGAATGAGCATGGAAGGTTTGTTTTTCGGACCGTTTCAAACCAACACTTCAGTTTAACCAATTGATAGCTTTAAACAGAAGTGTTGGTTTGAGGTGTTACAGTTGCTTAACGCACCCAACACATACTCCGCCACAACTGTTGGGGAAACATACTTATGACCATTAAACGTTGCATGTGCAGGGCCTTTGGCAAACCTGCCAGATCACTTTTGCATCCCATGCGGAGCGCGACCAGATTGTCGTTGGGTCTTTAGCCTGCCCGGTTTGGTCGGCTGGGTCTGCCTGGCATGTCAGCAAGCTCAAGTGCAATGATGACTTATAAGCACCCTCACCAATTGCCCAATACAATGGATCCGTTCGCTTTGGCGAGGCGGTTGAAAACACCTGTCTGGGTTTACGATACAGATAATAATAGTATTGCGTTCGCAAATGAAGCCGGCTGTGCGATCTGGAAGGCTGAAAATGAGGCAGAGCTGAAGGCGCGTAATCTGGCTGATGGCATGTCTTTAACTGTCGCCAAACGCCTCCGACAATATCAGGCTGACTTTCATGAAAGCGATGCCGAGTTCTCGGAGTTCTGGACAATCTATCCCAATGGCGAGCCAGTTACAGTCAAGATTCAATATACAGGCTATGTCCTGCCAGATGGCCGCATGGCCATGATGTGCGAGGTTACCGGGGAACGCGAGGAAGAACCAGAAACCTTGCGTAGCACGGAAGCCCTTTTGCATACCGACGTCATGATTACGCTATATTCGATTGAGGGTGCTCCGCTTTATATGAACCCTGCGGCACGCAATGCATTACCTGCCAATGTGTCCGGGTTCGGTGACCTTTTTTGTCAGTTTGAAGACTTTTTGCATATGCAGGCTGACTGGGAAGCGCGTGGCGCGAGCCAACGTGTTGCAAGAATGAGCACCTCATTTGGGACAAAATGGTTTAATCTCAGCGTCAAGCGCTGCCTTGATGCGGCGACCGGTGACAGCGCGCTTCTGGTGACTGCTGTTGATGTGAGCGAGCTGAAGACTGCAAGAGACAAGGCGCGGTATCTTGCAAGTCGCGACCAGCTTACCGGATGCTATAACCGCTCATTCATGCAGCTGGAGCAGGAGAAAATCAGCGCAAATTCAGAGGCAAATGGTGCAAGCCATGCGCTGTTGTTTCTGGATGTTGACAGGTTCAAGCTGGTCAATGATTCCTTCGGGCATGAAGTCGGGGACAAAATCCTTCAGACGTTTGCTCTGCGCATGCAAACGCAAATCAGGCAAACCGATATTCTGGCCCGCATGGGTGGTGATGAATTTGTCGTACTGATCAAGGATATGAAAGACCAGAACTCGCTTCATGACACACTTGATGCGATCCGTTCAGAATTGCTCAGGCCTGTCGATTGTGGGTCCATTCAATTGAATGTGACGGCAAGTATCGGGGTCGCAATGTTTGATAGCGGTGCCGAGGGAAATTGGTCCGAAACAATGAAGCAGGCTGACATTGCGCTTTATCACTCCAAGCGGTCCGGCAGAAATCGCTATACGATTTTCGGCAAGGAATTGGGTGCTGAAGTGCTTGAGCGCAGTTGGCTGGAAGTTGAAATTAAGAAAGCCATCGAGAAAAAGACGTTCACACTCCACTTTCAGCCGCGCCTTGATATTAAAAAGGGGAAGGTTCTCTCCGCAGAAACCCTGTTGCGCTGGGACCATGCAGAGCGTGGTTTTATTCCGCCTGATCAATTCATTCCGGTTTGCGAAGAAATGGGCGTCATCGATGAGCTTGGTGCTTTTGTGCTCAAGCGTGCCTGCAGACAATTGGGGGTATGGCATCGCCAAGGGTTTGACATTGACCTTTCCGTGAATGTGTCTCCAAAGCAGTTTGAGGACCCGGATTTTGTGTCCTTGTTTGAGAACATGGCAGCGGAAATTGACTTTCCAACCAGTCGTCTGGAACTGGAAATTACCGAAACGTCCTTGTTTGGTGATGATGCCGAAGTTTCTGAAAAAGTCCGCCGTATCAACGAGCTTGGATTTCGCCTCGCCCTTGATGATTTTGGCACCGGATACTCCAATCTGGTTCATATTTCCCGGTTTCCGTTGAAATGCATCAAAATGGATAAGAGCTTTGTTCAAAAGCTGCCCATGACGGGGCCGCTGCTGAAACTCATTCTCGCTCTTGCCAATCAGATTGGTGCAACCACTGTTGCTGAGGGGGTTGAAACACACGAACAACTCAATTGGCTGATGTCCCAAGGCTGTGATCAGGTCCAGGGCTTTTTGTTCAGTGAGGCGGTTTCTGGCGATGAACTGGCAAACAGATGCATTGAAATTGAACGTAGTTTGCGAAAAGTCGCCTGACAATTGGTGGCTGTGATTTCTGAATAACCGGACCAACGGATACTGCAGGGTGGGAACAACGCATGCTGCAATCTATGCAGACAGAATGGCGGTTGAAACACACACATACTGCTTAACTGGTTGTTGGGATCGTAGCTGTTTCGTGCTACGCCTCAAGAAATAGTAGTTTGGGGACATCATGAACGCCAGTAAGACAAGCTTTTTTTCAACCGTGTCATTAGTTGCGATAATCGGGGCATTGAGTTTTCCCGCGCATGCGATAGATAATCTGGATGTCTGGGGTGGGCCCTATTTCGCGCTTGGTGGGGCAGGTAAGTTTGCGCGCGGTGAGAGCAGTCCTGAAGCCTATGGTTTTGCTGAACTTGGTTATGATTTTTCTGTTCCGAATAGTGAATTTGTGGTTGGTGTTGTCGGCAACATTGACCTTGGCAGCATCGAAGAAAATCACAGCAGAAGATACGATTACAGAATTGGTAACTCCTGGGGTATCGGTGTAAGAGCCGGCATCAAGCCAATGCATTCGCTGCTCCTGTATGGTGTTGGCGGATTTAATCAGGCTGAAATTTCGGGAGACTGCATCAGCAAATGCCCGAAGGGCGGTTCCGACGATATCAATGAAACCTGGGAAGCAGGTTATTTCCTGGGCGCAGGTGTTGAGAAAGCGTTTTCGGACAATGTCGCTGCCAAGCTGGAGTATCGCTACGAAGATTATGGCGATGTTGAAGACCTCGACGATATGGATTCCCACAGCGTTCGCGGCTCATTGGTGTTCAGAATGGGAAAACACGGCGACGATTACTGATCGTTTGAACCGGTCATTCAGTCAGATGCGTAATCTATTGCAAATGCCCTTTTGTTGATAACTAAAAGCACTGAATCGTCTAATCGTGTGCAACTGACATGGTTGGACGCTTGGGGTGTCGGTTATTTTCATGCAAAGCGCGCGATTGCACATTTCTTTTGAAAGGTCTTGTCGGATTGACCGTTGATACAGATTGGTACGACATCCTGTCATCTTTCAGGGCGGTTGGCGGTATTGCCGACAATGTTGTTTTGCGTGTGGAAAATGGGCGGCGTGGGCTTTTTCCAATAGTACCAGACCAGCCGTTCAAGCTGTTTGTTCCCGATACAGTGCTCGTGGATTCTGACCAATTTGAGTTACGAGGTTCTCAATTGGTTCTGGCTAAGACGGCTGATGTTTTGCCGAAGGTCCGCGCATTTATTGATGATTATAACGCGCGTATTTCCTGGAAGGGTGGCAGGGCAGAGGCCGAAAATTTTCTGGTTGGCCTTTACAAATTACCCGATGAACTCCGAAACCTTCTGAAAGACAAATTTTACTTCAGGAACATTTTTGAAAAGCCGACGGATGCCCAAATCCTGGCTCAATTCATTTCCAGCCGTCATTATCAACACAATGGACGGAATGTTTCATTTGCGTTTTTTGAGCTGCTGAATCACCACCCCAAGGGTTTCTCATTCAAGAGCACTGACAAGGGGGTTTTGCTGAAGGGATCAAGTCAGTCAGAAATACTGGCTTCCTATAATGCAAGCGACGCCTGGACGCGGTTTGTCAATTATGGTTTCCCATGCCGGGAAAGGCGCGCATTCAGCGATCTTTACAGCGTCACGACACGTGATGGTGCGCGCACGATCAATGTCAGGAATGCAACACATGAGACCAACCTTACCGATGACAAATCAAGTGTGCCTCAAATCAGTCAAACCGGCTCGAAAGTAGATATATCGTTTCTGCTGCTTGGAGACCGTGCTGATCCGATGATTCCGGTCAACAATTTCAGAAAACATGTACGGCCAACGCTTGGCAAAGGCTCTGATGAGTTTTTTGAAACGCTTTCCCATATCAACAAGATGAAATTCTGGAAGCTCTACAATATCTGCAGCCGACATAATGGGCCGATGGTTGAAAACATAAAGCTGGCCTGTCAGTTTCAACTGGAGGCATTGAACTTTGCCTGGTTCGGAAATTGGGTTCCAACTGACGATAATTAGCATTCAAGTGCCCCGCCTTTTGCTGCCGCTGCGCTGTGTCGTACGGCTCAGTTGGCGCTGAAAGCCAGGCCTGAAATCTGCCTCTATTGAGAGCTGGAAAAACTGCAGCGCAACTCGGTGTTGGCGGGCACAACACGTTCAATGATTTGCCGCAGAGACCGGGTGTTGTTCAGGATGTCCCATCCGGCAGGGCTGAAGGTTTTTTCGGTAAACACAGCATTCGACAGTAGCGGGTTGGTCAAGGCGTGTGTGAACGCGTCATGAGCGACCATTTGCAGCATGAGATCACCCATAATCTGGTTGGGGCCGTGCTTTTCCGCACACATGCCCACATACCATTCCACATCCTCGATCTCGCCTTCATACAAGTCTTTCAGCTTTGCGGCTATTTCCGGATCATCGTTGATATCCTCAAATGATTTGGCTTCCGAAAGGTCGAAGCGTTTTCGATAGGCGTTGTAAGGCATCAGCCGTGCTGCCCGCATCAGCTTCATTGTGTCCTGTTTCACGCCACGCAGAAACCAGGGCGTGTTGCCGATGATCATTTTTCCGGCTTTTTCATTCGACATATGTGTGACGGCAGCGGCAACGCCCTGATCCATCAACCATTTGTTGTTGTGGCGAAAGGCTGCCGGATTATCCGGCTCTTCCATGAAGGGAAAACGCGTCGGCACAAGACCATGCCACCGATACAGAATATTGAATTCCATATGGATGCGATTGGTTCGATACCATGTTTCCTTTTCGGCCAACCCCGGCTGGAATTCCAATGGCAGGTCCAGCGGTGAAATGTGACGGATGTAATCTGAAATCACGATCTTCAACAATATGACAATCATTGTATTGCGTGTTTTCTGGAAGACCTCTTCATCTTCAAATTCCGGGTGTTTTTTTGCTATCTCGCGTGCAATTCGATTGTGTTCTCGCAGGAAAATCACATTCATCAATGAATTGCCGATAGTTGCATTGGAGTGTTCCAGTCCCGCTGCGAACAATGTCTCATAACCACCGTCATTGCCGCCGGCTTTCAGGAAGATGGAGCGCAGAATTCGCTCATCAGGGTGAAGGTCCTTGAACTCCTCGTGTATTGAAAGCTTCTCACTTTTTGATCCTGGAGCGCGCGCAAGAAGGAATGCCGGATATTCGCCATCTTTGCCTTTCTGTGATTTCAGACACCCATCCTTGTGGGAACGCAGAAGGTGTGTCTGGTCTTCATTCATGCCGTAAATCTGACAGAGATCAATTTCATGATTTGAATCGTTCTTTTTCTCTCGGTCTGCCAGACGCATCAGAGATCCGTCTTTTGCTCTTATGACGGTGCCATCCGATTTCTTGAATTTGAAAGCGTGGGATGTGCGCAAAAAGCTGTCAGTGAACCATTGGGCGAACGATGCGAATAGAAGCGTTGAACGCAAATCGTCAATTTGTGTGCCCGGATTATCCGCATCCGGCCCGCGCATAAACATGTCAACAATACGATCGGCATCGGGCTGTTTTCGGTGTCCATATTCCGGGTCGACACCCAGGTGGCGGGCAGTGAACCTGCGGTCTATCAACCCATTCCACGATGTGTAATCCGCAGCCATTGTGAAGGCATGGGGTCGGGGTGCCGTATTACGTCCAAATCGTCGGAATGCGGCTCTGCTGATCGATTTTTTGATGAGATCAATGGAGATCAAATAGGCCCATGCCTTCGGGAATTTAGATTTGAACCACAGCGCCAGACTGGTCAACGGAACAAATTGGAAAAAGATGCTCAATACGAATTTGACCGTCTCCGACACTATGCCCAGAATGTTTTGGAGAATGTCTTTTGCAAGCTTGGTCAGTCTTTCCAACACGCTCATTTTCCATCTCCCAAACTCAGGCCGGTCTCATGAGTGCCTGCGGATTTCTCTGGCTGCCGTTAAAGAAACCCGACACTGTTTCTCATTTTAGGTTGCATATACGGCTAAATGTCAACTCTGACCCGTTATTAGCACTTTTGCCAGATAGAGTTTCCGGCGTGGTGCCTGCTATGAGCGTTGCTTGATGGGCAGGGTGCAGACAAACGTGTCTGCAAGGGACGGTTTGGCCGTGACATCATCAAAGACTTTGATGTCGCGGCAGATGAACTGGTCCTGGCGAATAATGCCCGCTTTACAGCGACGGAGTGCTCAGAGTGTCTTTTCAGGAATTCAAACTGATATAGTCTCTTGGCGCACAGCCCTTGATGCGCAAGAACTCCCGATTGAAATTGGACTTGGTATTAAAACCGCTGTCATACATTGCGGTTGTTACAGGCTTGCCATCAACCATCTGGCTGCAGGCGTAATCAATGCGAAACCGGTTTATATACCGGGAAATGTTTTCGCCGGTTGATTTGTTGATCGCAGCAGAGAGCTGCTTTGAGGGAATGCCTAGCCTGCGTGACAACCGACCGATGGTCAGATCCGGATCAAGAAACAGTTTTTCCCGCATTATCAAATCCTGAAGTCTGTTTGCAATTGCGACATCTTCTGCGCGGATTTCTGTTGGCTCCTTCACATCCGGAACATGGCTGTCGCTTACGCCTTCAATGCCTTTTGACAGGCTAAGCAGGCCAAGAACCAGCAATGTCAGGGAAGAGAACACGGATACAATCCATGGTCTTAAAGTGCCGCTGCCAAATATCTGATCGGCAATAATCAAGATGTCACTGAATGCCGAGAGCATCAGCGCAACTGCAATTGCGCGCCATATGATCAGCGGTGTCTGGTCTGCATCCAGTTTGGTCAGCAGCAGGCTGTCGCGGCCATTCCACATGCGCCAGATCATGTATCCGCCGTAGCCGATAAACATAGCCGATACTGCGACGTCCAGCGCCACAGGGGCCAGCCAGACGCAAAAGGCGATAAAGGCTGGTCCAAGCAAATGAACTAAGTCGGTTGACCAACTAAGCTGCTTCAAAGCGGAGCTTTTGAACGCAAGATAAGCAAGTGGCGGCACCAGGCTTGCCGTGACTGGTTGAACAAAGTGGAAAACCGTGAAGCCGTAATGCTGGTTTAGGGAAATCACCACACTTTGGATGGCACAGCTTACGATCAGGGCCAAAAACAACCATGATTTGTCACGCACGAACAAAGCACGGACGAAGAGAAACCCCAGTATGAGAGCTACCACAAGCGGGATCGGCAGAACGGGCATAGAATCTCCAAAAGTTTCCGGTCACGCATAGACCGAAAACCGGTTTTACTCGACCTAAATCCGGATAGAGGACGTATTTTCCTTTGAGCAGTTTCAATTTCAGGGCGGCACATGACCCATTGAAAGGAAACGCCATGAAAACTCTCATCACTGCAGCGCTCGGCCTTGTCTTATCCGCTTCGACTGGCACAACGGCAGACTTGGCCGGATATGACAAATTCACATTTGAGGCACCGCACCGCGCTGAAAAAATCTCTGCTTCAATCTGGTATCCTGCGGGCCGCAAAACCTATCAGGGCCTGGTGGGCGACAATGCAATTTTCAAAGGCAGCAGGGCCTATATTGGCGCTGCGATTGCTGAAGGAAATTATCCGCTTTTGATCCTGTCACACGGGTCGGGCGGCAATATGGATACGATCAGCTGGCTTTCGTCCGGCCTTGCGCAAAAAGGCATGATGATTTTGGCGGTGAATCACCCAGGCAGCACTTCGGGCGACAGCTCGCCGCGCCGCTCGATCAAAGTATGGGAGCGGGCCAGGGACCTGACGGCCTTGCTTGATGCTTTTCTGGCAAATGACCCGCTTGCAAAAAACGTTGATCGGGATCGCATTTATTCCATGGGTTTTTCGCTTGGTGGTTTGACCGCCCTTCATCTTGCCGGTCTGCGCACGGACAAGCAGGCTTATGTCAATTATTGCGACAGGTTTGGCGAGGCGGCACAAGACTGTCTTTTCTTTAAAAAGGGTGGTGTTGATTTCGAGGCACTTCCGCAGGCCGACTTCAATTCAGTACTGCGCGACGACCGCGTTTCTGCTGCCATAGCGATTGAACCGGGGATGAGTTATGCCTTTCAAAAAGAGACGGTTGAAGGCAACCAGCTGCCCATACAATTGATCAATTTCGGCGACAACGACAGTCGCTGGAAAGCAATTGATATGGGCCCGAATGGCAGTAACCTGGGAGAAAAACTTGCAAACGCCACCTATGTTGAAATCGAGCAGGGAAGTCATTTCTCATTTCTGGCCGAGTGCAAGCCGGATGCCGAAAAACTGCTGAAAGCTGAAAGTGAAGATCCGATTTGCAGTGATCCTGCCGGCACTGATCGCGCCAAACTTCACAAGGTCGTCATTGAGACAATTGCTGAATTTATAAAGTAGACATTTTGCTGATTGCCTGCGAGCGCATCTTTTCCATATTTGACCTCATGACGGCGTTACGCTTGTCTTTGTAAAACCGACATCAAGAGCCTTGATGCGCAATCATCAGGGCTCTTGTTGAAAGAATTTTCTCGACTTTCGGGAACCGTCGATAAAAATCTGATCAGGCCACAGATTTCTGTTCATTTTCAAATGTTCGGTTGATTTCGCCAAGGACGGTTTCAGCCGCTGGCGTCAGCTCAGTGTCTGCGCTCATAACAAGCGCGTATGGTTCCACGGATACAGAAAATTCGGTTGTCAGAATGACGATGTCAGACTGGTTTCCAACGTCACTGGCAAAGCTTCGGGCCACGCTGCTAGCAATGGGTGCAATTCCGTTTGTCTGGCGCACCAGCGCCAGCGTAAACAGATAGGATGACGTGGTCAGAGTGCGCTGGGGCAGGTCCTTGTTTTTATGACGCAATGCGCGCTCCACCGTGGTTCGCAATATGGTTCCCGGTTTTGGTATAATCCAGTCGTATAGAAGCAATGCGTCGGTTGAGGCCACAAAATCCGGCTTGGCCAATGGATGTCCTTTACGGGCGACAAAACTGATCGGTTCTTCCAGTTTGGGTATCTGCCGGAAACGACTGGCATCCACATTGGGTGGAATGCGGCACAGGGCAAAATCAAGACGGCCTTCCTGTAACAGAGAGATCAGGACATCGCTGGCAGCGACCTCAATCCCGATTGAGATGTTGGGGTAGCTCAGCCTGAGGCGGCGAATTGAGGGGATCGCGTAGTCAATTGACGGACCGGTGACGGAGCCAAATGTGACTTGTCCGCTCAGGCCCTGACCGATTTCGTTGATCTCCCGGCCCGCATCTCCAATTTCGCGCAGGACGCGCGCACTGCGATGGGCAAAATTTCTACCAGCTTCGGTCAGCTCAATCCCGCGACCGGTGCGGGTGTAGATATTTGTGCCGCACAGGCGCTCCAGCTCAGAGGCAAGCCTGGATGCGGCAGGTTGTGTGATGCCCAATTTGTTGGCCGCAACTGAAATGCCGACACCTTCACCCAAAGCGGCCGCTAAACGCAGATGTGACAGCTTCAAGCCTTGTCGCAGCAAATCTATCGGCAATTGCAGCACTCTCACATTTCTTTTTCGGTATATATACATAGCCTTAAATGATTTGACCGGTATGTAAAGCGCGTTCACTCTCTGCCCATCGGGACACGCCGCAGAGCGTTGCCAGATGCTGTAATTTGCAATTATGTGGTCGCGTTGCGCTGACCACTGGAGGAAAAAATGAACCTATTTACAAAAAGCCTGGTGGCTGTCGCCGCCGTGGCAACTGCTGTTTCCGGACCTGTAGTCGGATCAGCATTTGCTCAGGACAAAGGCACAATCGGCATTGCGATGCCCACCAAGTCTTCAGCGCGTTGGATTTCCGACGGCAATTCCATGGTCGAGCAGTTTGAGGCAGCCGGTTACGAAACCGACCTTCAATATGCAGAAGATGATATTCCAAATCAGCTGGCTCAAATTGAAAACATGATCACCAAGGGCGCCGACGTGCTTGTGATCGCAGCTATTGACGGCACGACCCTTTCAAATGCGCTTGAAAACGCTGCAGCTGCCGGCATCAAGGTCATTGCCTATGATCGCCTGATCCGTGACAGCGGAAATGTTGATTATTACGCGACGTTCGATAATTTCAAGGTTGGCGTTCAGCAGGCGACATCACTGGTCGATGGTCTGAAAGCACGTTTTGGCGACGGACCATACAATGTTGAACTGTTCGGCGGATCGCCGGATGATAACAACGCCTATTTCTTCTATGATGGTGGCATGAGCGTGCTCCAGCCCCTGATTGATGCGGGTACTGTCAACGTCGTATCCGGCCAGATGGGTATGGATACAGTTGGTACACTGCGTTGGGATGGCGCTGTTGCTCAGGCACGGATGGATAACCTTCTGTCTGCCCATTACACCGACAAGGAAATCCATGGAGTATTGTCCCCGTATGACGGTCTTTCCATTGGTATTCTGTCGTCTTTGAAAGGTGTCGGTTACGGCTCTGGCGATCAGAAGATGCCAATCGTATCCGGTCAGGATGCTGAAGTGCCTTCCGTCAAATCAATCCTTGCAGGCGAGCAATATTCAACGGTTTTCAAAGATACCCGTGAACTTGCCCGTGTCACTGTTGGTATGGTTGATGCCCTGCTTGGTGGTGGCGAGCCTGAGATTAACAACACCTCCACATACGATAATGGTGTGAAAGTTATCCCGTCCTATCTGCTGGAGCCTGTTTCAGTCGATGGTTCCAATTGGGAAGAAATCCTGATTGGCAGCGGTTACTACACAATGGACCAGATCAAGTAATCTGTTTCCTCCCTGCGCCCGGCTGCGTTAATCGTGGTCGGGCGTATCTCCGCTTTCAACAAAACATGTAGGCCGCCCATGTCTTCGCTTCTTGAAATGCGTGACATTACCAAGACGTTTCCGGGCGTTAAGGCGCTGGATCAGGTCAATCTGACGGTGTCACAAGGCGAAATTCACGCTGTTGTTGGCGAGAATGGTGCGGGTAAGTCCACCTTGATGAAAGTGCTGTCCGGTGTCTATCCGCACGGACAGTATGAGGGCGAGATCATCTATGATGGCAAGCCGGCCCGGTTTCGGGATATAAGCGATTCAGAAAATCACGGCATTATCATCATTCATCAGGAACTTGCCCTGGTTCCTCAGCTCTCAATTGCCGAAAACATTTTTCTGGGCAATGAGCGCGCAAAACACGGTGTCATAAACTGGCACGAAACAAACAGACGCACCGAAGAGCTTCTGGCCAAGGTTGGCCTTGTTGAAGCGCCGACAACCAAAGTAGATGGTATTGGCGTTGGCAAGCAGCAGCTTGTGGAGATTGCAAAGGCGCTGTCCAAGGATGTGAAGCTGCTCATTCTGGATGAGCCAACAGCAGCCTTGCAGGAAAATGACAGCCGTAAGCTTCTGGACCTGATGCTGGAGTTGAAGACCCAGGGCGTCACCAGCATTATCATTTCCCACAAACTGGGCGAAGTGCGCTACGTGGCCGACACTGTGACCGTCATTCGTGATGGAACGACGGTTTCCAAACTCAACGCAAAAGCCGGTTTCAGTGAAGACGATATCGTGCGCGATATGGTCGGCCGGGATATGACACACCGGTTTCCCCAGCATAAACGCTCTCCTGGAAAAATGCTTCTGGAAGTGGAAAACTGGGACGTCTGGCATCCCGAGCACCTTGAGCGGCAAGTCATCAAGAACACTGCTTTCAATGTCAGAGCCGGAGAAGTTGTCGGTATTGCCGGATTAATGGGGTCGGGCCGCACCGAACTTGCCATGTCCATCTTCGGCCGATCCTATGGAAGAAAAATTTCGGGCAGTGTCAAACTGAACGGGGCGGAAGTCGACGTCAGCTCCGTGGACCGCGCCATTTCTGCCGGTATCTCCTACGTCACCGAAGACCGTAAATCGCTTGGTCTTGTGCTGGATGAGAGCATTCAGTTCAACACGACGCTGGCAAACCTTGAAGCCGTTGCGGTGGGGTCAATTCTGAAAAAGAATGAAGAAACGAAAGTCGCCGAGAAGTACCGCGAGGCGCTTGCAATCCGGACACCTTCGGTGTTCCAGAAAACGGTGAATCTGTCTGGCGGCAACCAGCAGAAAGTTGTCCTGGCAAAATGGCTTTTCACCGAACCTGAAGTGCTGATTCTGGATGAGCCAACGCGCGGTATTGATGTGGGCGCAAAATACGAAATTTACACGATTATCAACGAATTGGCGGAGCAGGGAAAAGGCGTTGTGATGATTTCATCGGAAATGCCGGAACTGCTTGGTATGTGCGACAGGATTTACGTCATGAATGAGGGCGAACTTGTCGGCCAATTGTCTGCCGCAGAAGCAAGCCAGGAGCGCATCATGTCGCTCATTGTCAACGAATAGAAAGACCCAGGATGAACGTGGCAAATAGCGAGCCAACCGCACCCTCTTCTGCAAATGAAAAAAGCATCAGCCATTATCTGTCTGCCAATCTGAGGCAGTATGGTTTGTTGCTGGCGCTGATTGCCGTGATGGTGTTTTTCCAGATCGTCACAGAAGGCACGTTGCTGCGTGCGATCAATGTCACCAATCTGCTGCTGCAGAATTCCTACATTATCATCATGGCGCTTGGCATGTTGATTGTCATTGTGGCCGGCCATATCGATCTGTCAGTCGGCTCGGTGATGGGATTTGTCGGGGCTCTTGCGGCTGTTTTGATCGTCAATTATGACGTCAATATCTATTTGACGACGGTGATCTGTCTTGCCACCGGGGCAGCCATTGGCGCTGCTCAGGGCTATTGGGTTGCCTATTGGCGGATACCGTCCTTCATTGTGACCCTTGCGGGCATGCTGGTGTTCAGGGGGCTTTCTCTATGGCTTCTGGAAGGGCAATCAGTTGGTCCGTTTCCGCGTGAATTTCAGATTATTGCCACAGGCTTTCTGCCTGATATCTTTCCTGCCGGTATCGGTACAAGCATTGCCGAGTTCTTTGACGTCCGCCAGATCAATACATTGGCGGTTGCCTCCGGTGTTGTCGCGGCAGCGTTGATTGTCTGGATGGGAGTTCGCACGCGTGCGCTGAACCAGTCCTATGGCATGAATGAAGAACCGCAAATCATCTTTGTTGCCCGTACCTTTATTGTGGCCGCTGCCCTTGTTTTCGTCACCTACAAGCTGGCTCAATTTCGCGGTCTGCCAAATGTTCTTCTGACCATGGGCGTACTGACCGTAATTTACACCTTCCTGACAGAAAGCACGGTTATCGGCCGCAGGATTTACGCTCTTGGTGGCAATGTGAAAGCTGCCAAACTGTCCGGTATCAAAACCGAGCGCCTCACGTTTCTGGCGTTCATGAATATGGGCTTTCTGGCCGCCGCCGCCGGTCTGGTTTTTGCCGCGCGACTGAACACCGCAACACCCAAGGCGGGCTTTGCTCTGGAACTTGATGTGATTGCTGCGGTCTTTATTGGCGGTGCTTCCATGTCCGGTGGTGTTGGCACAATCATTGGCGCAGTTGTCGGCGCGTTTTTGATGGGCGTTCTGAACAACGGCATGTCCATCATGGGAATCGGTATAGATTTTCAGCAGATGATCAAAGGCCTGGTGTTGCTCGCTGCGGTTATTTTCGACGTTTACAATAAAAACAAGCAAGGGTGACGCATGCTTCTTTCACAGATTCAAAACAGTTCAGGCGGCGTCAGTGTTGTTGTGCGAAATGGCACAGAGGCGTCGATTGTTGAAAATGTGGCCAGCACATATGAGCTGGCTCAAAAGGCGATCCGGGAAGGCCTGTCGCTTTCCAATTGTGTTCGCGCGCACTCTTTGGGATCGTCCGTTGATCTTGAGGCGCTGGCGGCAGAAGGCAGAGTGTTGTTGCCGATCCATCATGACGATCCGGCTCATATGATTTTGACGGGAACCGGCCTGACGCATCTTGGGTCAGCCTCGACACGCGATGCCATGCATGCAGCCAATTCCGTGGAAGCGGAAAAGGTGACCGATTCCATGAAGATGTTCAAAATGGGTCTGGAAGCTGGAAAGCCGGAAGCCGGACAGGCAGGTGTGCAACCGGAATGGTTCTACAAGGGGAACGGCACCACGGCGATTGCACCGGGTGGAGCGCTGAAGGCGCTTCCGTTTGCTGATGATGGTGGCGAAGAGCCCGAGATCGCCGGCATCTATGTTGTCGGCGATACCGGAATGCCCTACCGGGTCGGTTTTGCGCTTTCCAATGAATTTTCAGATCATGTGATGGAGCGGGTCAATTACCTTTACCTTGCCCATTCCAAACTGCGGGATGCCTCTTTCGGTCCTGAAATACTGGTCGATGATCTGCCGAATGATATTCGGGGCACCAGTTCCATTTTGCGCAATGGCGAGGTCATGTGGTCCAAGCCATTCCTGTCTGGAGAGGGCAACATGTCCCACACCATTGCGAACCTTGAGCACCATCATTTCAAATACGAACTCTTCCGCCATCCCGGCGATATTCACGTTCACATGTTCGGCACGGCAACCCTGTCCTTTGCCGACAATATCCGCTGTGAAGCGGGTGATGAATTCGAGATCAAGGCTCCGGGTTTTGGCCTGCCATTACGTAACCCGCTCGCTGTTGCTGACAAAAGCGATGCAGCATTCCAAGTGAAAGCACTTTAGGCTCATGACATTCAAACCCGCCAAATGGCCCCGTCAATTGCGTTCCCAGAAATGGTATGGTGGCACGTCTCGTGACACGATCTACCATCGTGGCTGGTTGAAGAACCAGGGCTATCCACATGATCTGTTCGATGGCCGACCGATTATTGGCATCATGAACACATGGTCCGATCTGACGCCTTGCAACGGCCATTTGCGCGAACTGGCCGAGAAGGTGAAGGCGGGTGTCTGGGAAGCAGGCGGATTTCCGCTTGAAGTCCCTGTGTTCTCAGCGTCTGAAAATACGTTTCGCCCAACAGCCATGATGTATCGAAATCTGGCCGCTATGGCGGTTGAGGAGGCCATGCGTGGCCAGCCAATTGATGGCGCGGTGCTGCTTGTTGGTTGTGACAAGACCACGCCTTCCCTTTTGATGGGCGCAGCCTCGACAGATATTCCCTCAATTGTCGTCACTGGTGGCCCGATGCTGAATGGCTGGTTCCGTGGCGAGCGTGTGGGGTCAGGCACACATCTCTGGAAATTCTCCGAAGCGGTGAAGGCCGGTGAGATGAACCAGGAGGAATTTCTGGAAGCCGAGCAATCCATGTCTCGCTCATCGGGCACCTGCAATACAATGGGAACAGCTTCGACGATGGCCTCCATGGCGGAGGCGCTTGGCATGGCGCTTTCAGGCAATGCAGCCATTCCGGCTGTGGATTCCCGCCGTCGTGTGATGGCGCAAATCACGGGACGGCGCATCGTTCAAATGGTCAAGGATGATTTGAAACCGTCTGACATCATGACCAAAGAAGCCTTTGAAAATGCCATTCGCACCAATGGTGCCATCGGCGGGTCAACCAATGCTGTGGTGCATCTGCTGGCGCTTGCCGGGCGGGTCGGTATTGATCTGACCCTTGATGACTGGGACCGTTGCGGCAAGGATATTCCGACGATAGTCAATCTCATGCCATCGGGCAAATATCTGATGGAGGAGTTCTTCTATGCAGGCGGCCTGCCGGTTGTCCTGAAAATGCTGGGTGAGGGCGGAAAGCTGCACAAGGATGCACTGACCGTTTCGGGCGAAACCGTTTGGGATGAAGTCAATGGCGCCAGAAACTGGGACGAGGACGTTATTCGCCCGGTTGAACAGGCGCTGACCGATCAGGGCGGCATTGCTGTCCTGCGTGGCAATCTGGCACCAAATGGCGCTGTTCTGAAACCATCTGCCGCGACACCTTCTTTGCTGAAGCATCGGGGGCGGGCCGTCGTTTTTGAAGACATTGATGATTACAAGGCGAAGATCGACGATGATCAACTCGACATCGATGAGACCTGCATCATGGTGTTGAAGAATTGCGGACCGAAAGGCTATCCCGGCATGTCCGAGGTTGGCAATATGGGCTTGCCGCCCAAGGTTCTGAAAAAAGGCATCACGGATATGGTGCGCATTTCCGATGCGCGCATGTCTGGCACAGCCTATGGCACAGTTGTGCTTCATACAGCACCGGAAGCCGCCGCTGGTGGGCCGCTGGCCATTGTTCGCAATGGAGACATGATTGAACTTGATGTGGCTGCCCGCCGCATTCACCTAGATATCAGTGATGACGAGTTGACGGAACGTCTGGCTTCATGGACACCCAATCACGAATTGCCGGAAAGTGGATATGCAAAACTGTTTCATGACCACGTGGAAGGCGCAGATACCGGCGCGGATTTTGACTTCCTGAAAGGATGTCGTGGATCTGCAGTTGGAAAGGATTCTCACTGATGAGCCGCAAAGTAGCTCTTGTTGGAATCGGGAAAATTGCCCGAGACCAGCATATTCCGTCCATAGCAGCTGATGATGCGTGGGAACTGGCTGCCACTGTCAGCCGAAATGCATCCGTTGATGGTGTGGAGCACTTTTCGACCATTGATGAGTTGCTGGCCAAGCGGCCTGACATAGAGGTTATCTCGCTTTCAATCCCGCCGCAGCCACGTTTTGATTACGCACGCAAGGCGCTGGAAGCAGGCCGTCATGTGATGCTGGAAAAGCCGCCCGGACAGAGCCTTGCTGAATGCTACACGCTTGAGCGTCTCGCCAGGCAGAATGGCGTCACGCTGTTTGCCACTTGGCATTCGCGCTATGCCGATGGTGTGCCAGCGGCCAAGACGTGGCTTGCTAAGCGCACTATAAAGCGTTTTCAAATCACCTGGAAAGAGGATGTCAGACGCTGGCACCCGGGGCAGGAATGGATTTGGGAGCCGGGCGGTCTGGGCGTGTTTGACCCTGGTATCAACGCCCTGTCGATCATGACGGAAATTCTACCTTATCAGGTGCATCTGGCAGATGCTGTTTTGGAATATCCGGACAATCGGGACACACCAATTGCTGCTGATTTGAATTTTGCAAATCCGGATGCTGCGCCGATGAATGCAGTGTTTGACTGGCGGCAGGAGGGGCCTCAGACTTGGGATATCGACATAGAAACAAATGACGGTTCCATGAAGCTTTCAGCTGGTGGTGCGCAGGTTTCTATCGATGGGCAGATGGTTGTGGAAGGCTCGGACCACGAATATGCAAATCTTTACAACCGTATGACCAAGTTGCTTGAAACAGGCCAAAGTGATGTTGATCTGGCACCAATGATCCACGTCTGTGATGCCTGTGCGCTCGGGAAGCGGAAGACGGTCGCGCCTTTCCAGTTCTGATGCCTTCCGCGTTCATACTGTCTGTCCCGCGTTCCCAATGATGGGAACGTGGGGCTGCGGGCGACATTCAGCAGGGCAATTCTTTTCAATGCTCGTTCCTAAGAACGGGAGCTCAAAAAGGCTCCAATGATAGCAAGAAGCGCACCCGCAACGGTCGCCGCTGTGACTGCGCCCAGTCCCAAGACCGCAAGCAGTGTTATCGCCACCAGAGGCGTCAGAAAAGCCAGACTTGATATTGTTGCGGCCGATCCCGCGCGGGTGGCCTTGTCCCAGAAAATGTTTGCTACGGTGAAAGGCCCAATGCCCATAAGTACAATTGCAGCCCATTGACCACTCGTTGGCCAATAAAGCGGCTCGAATACGGCGTGAGCAATCAACGCACCCATCCCGGCTAAAGCAAGTGAAGGTCCCACTACATTGGTCTCAACACGTGCGAACGATCTTCCGACAGAATAGACCGCGAATGTAAGCGCGCCCGATGCACCGAGGAGGACCCCAAGAAGATCAAGGCTGGTGCCCATTTGTGGAGACAGAGCAACCGCAACACCGCAAAATCCCAGCGCAATTCCGATGGTCTGAAGCAGAGACGGAGAGCGGCGGTGGAGAATGGAGGCCAATGCAACAAGGAAGACTGGCCAAAGGTAGTGCACGACATTCGCTTCGGCAGGGCCTATTCGCGATATTGCAGCAAGATAGAACGCATTGTTCCCCATTAATCCAACCGCAACAAACACCATCGTTCTGAGACGAACAGAAAAGAATGTCTTCGTCTGGTTTTGCCGGACAGCCAAAAGATATGAAAAAATGAAACCAACCAAAGCCGAACAACCCAAAACCAGAAATGGTGGTGCTGGAAAGGCGATTGTGGCGAGCGCAGGCCAACTTGCCCAGAGCACAACTGCGCCACCGACGAGCGTGTAAGTTCTCCTGCTTGGTCCCTGGAGGAATGTAGAGCGCACCCAAATTGCGAAATAATCAATCATCCGCGCGTGAGCGGGTTTCCCAATTGCTTCAAAGCTCAAATGCTTGTCTCCTGTCATCATTCGTCAAACGACACACTCAATGCTCTTGTGAAAAGGTCTCGTGATTACAAGCAAAATTGACCTTCGCTCAGGGCAAATTCATTCGCAAAGCCGCCACAAATTCTAAACCAATATACTCTTCAGAAATGCTTTTGTGCGCTCGTTTTTGGGTGCGGAGAAAATGATGTCGGGCGTGCCTTCTTCCAGCATTATGCCGGCATCCATAAAGCAAATTCGATCAGCGACATCGCGGGCAAAGCGCATTTCGTGGGTTGCTAAAATCATTGTCATGCCCTCCGCTTGCAGGGTGCGCAGGACATCCAGAACCTCGCCCACCAGTTCCGGGTCGAGCGCTGAGGTGACTTCATCAAACAGCATGACTTCCGGCTTCATTGCCAGCGCGCGGATGATTGCCACCCGTTGCTGTTGACCGCCGGAAAGCTGATCGGGGTATTTGTGCATATGTGCAGCCAAGCCGAAGCGTGTAAACAGCGCTTCCGCTTCACCCATCATCTGGTCTTTGGTTTTGCCAAGTACGCGGCGCGGGGCGAGCAGCACATTTTCCAGTGCGTTCATATGCGGAAACAGATTGAAGCTTTGAAACACAATGCCGATGCGTTGACGCACCGGACCAAGATCAAGGCCGGGTTCTGCAATGTCGAGACTATCCAGGAAAATCTCGCCATCATCCACCGGTTCCAAGCCGTTGAGACAACGCAACAGGGTAGATTTTCCGGAACCCGATGCGCCAATCAGGCACACCATCTCGCCCTCACCGACAGTCAGATCGATGCCACGTAACACCGCATGTTCGCCAAAGTTCTTGACCACACCCCGCATGCGTAATTTCGGTTTAGCTTCGAGCATCACGCTGCCTGTTCATCAAGTAATCCGCGTAACGCGTTGCCGGGATTGTTACGACCAGAAAAATTGCCGCTGCAACCACATAGGGCGTGAAATTGGCAAACAGGCTTTTGAAAATACCGGCTTGGCGCAAAATTTCCACGGGTCCGATAAAGCTGAGCAGCGCCACGTCTTTTTGCATTGCGATCAGCATATTCATATTGGCGGGGACGACGCGGCGGATCGCCTGTGGCAACACGATATCGCGCATGACGGCGCGCTCGCTCATCCCTAAGGAAAGGCCTGCTGCCCGTTGGCTTGCGTGCACACTTTCAATGCCAGAGCGCAATATCTCCGCGACATAGGCTGAATAGGTCAGCACCAGCGCCACCGTGCCCCAGATGTAAGGACTGTTATAGGGACGCGGGAGGCCAAGGCCAGGAATGCCAAATCCGATCAGATAAATGACAAGGACGACCGGAAGCCCGCGGAAGATATCCACATAGGCTGCACCAAATATGCGCAATGGGAACAAAGCAGGGGACCGCACTGATCGCGCAAGGGCGATGAGCAAGCCAACGATAGCAACCAATGGCGCCGACCATGCAAAGATTGCAATATTCAGCAAAAATGCATTCGCCATTTTTGGAAAGCTACGGACAAAAATCTCGCCGGAAAAGAAACTCTTCTTGACCTGCTCCCAGCCCGGCGCCATGGGCACAAAAATAACGACAATTGCGACGACAAGCAGCGTGCTGATTGTCGCAATTATTAAGGCCCGCTTCTTTTGGCGGGCCTCATATGCTTCACGTCTGTTCAAAATGGCAGCTGCTATTTAACGAGTGGGACATTGGTCGCAGCCTGCAACCATTCCGCCTCAATTGCGGTCAGAGAGCCATCTGTTTTCAGTTCCGCCAGTGCTTCATTAACGCATTCCTTGATCGGGTTGCCATCAGCCATCAACATGCCGAACTGGTCAGGATTGTCCGACTGCGCTGCGGGAAACTGGCCCAGCACCACACCGTCTTCCAGGACAACGGCAGACAGATAGAGCGCTGTCGGCAAATCGAAGATTGCAGCATCAATCTGGTCTGCTTGCATGGCAGCAACCGCATTGGCCGTATCATCGTAAAACAGAGGATCGCTTTCCGGCTGGATGGTTTGTGTGACAACCGGCAAGGCTGTTGTTGCTTGCGCGACACCCCATTTAAGAGCTTTGAGTGCCGCCATTTCTGGCTTCAAACCGGCATCAACGGTCTTCTGACGAACTAAAATCGCGGCGGGCGCTGCATAATAGGGGGCGGAAAAATCAACAACTCTCTCGCGCTCTTCTGTGATTGAATATTGCTGCATATTGAAGTCGAAACTTTTCGCGCCGGGCTGAATTGCTTCGTCAAAGGATGTGCGCACCCAAATTACATCATCTTTGGCAAAGCCCATTTTGTCAGCCACGGCATAGCCGACAGCTGCCTCAAACCCTTTGCCGCTTTCCGGCGTATCATCATGCACCCAAGGATAGTAAGCCGGGTTTCCGGTCGCAATTGTCAGCTTGCCTTCCGTAATTGTTTTGCCGGTTGCGCAGGTTTCCATCGCATAGGTTGGTGTGCTTAGGGCCGCAATTGCTGCCAGCACGGTACCAAACCCAAAAGCCTTCAGCTGAAATGACGACATTTTGCTCTCCTTATCTGGACTGATTGTTCAAATGCGAGTGTTGCCGAATTGGCGCGCCAGAGTCCAGTGTACACAGGAACAAAGGCAACCAGAGACGTGCGGTGGGCAGAACAAATCATCGTTAAAATCTGGTCAACAGATAAGTTACCTCGAAAGTGATTGAATAGAGACGGCTCCTTCCTGCGTTTTTGCGCCGATTTCCAGCTATGAAATGCAAATTGGAGACCTGCCGGGACAGAGTTCGAATCTTCTGGATGATCTTTTCTTGGAGGCGTTCCCGTGATCTGCCGGATGGCGAGCAAGAGGATCGAGGGTTGATCGCATCAGGGTCTTGGCGTCTGCCCGATATGCCGCCAGGCCACAACTGATATGATTGCCCAGATACCTATGCGCAGGATCATCGCGCCGACGGTGCGCATTTCATAGGCGCCGCCTTGCAGAACATGGTTGCCGAAGGCTAAAAACGCCAGTGTAGTAGCAGCCAGAATGCCGAAAGAAACCCAAATAGCCGGGCGGTGCTGCAAAAACAGCCCGATGCCAGCCACGATATAGGCAAACCCGGCCAGAAAATTGAACCAAAGCACGAACAGCACCGCATCGCCCACCGCCGCGCGCGCTTCGTCACTGCCGAACAGAACACGGCCACCTGAGAAAACGCTCAGCGCACCGAACAGGATTGCCACGCCTGCGGTGATCTTCAAGGCACGGCTGCTGGAGTTTGTTGTGGCCATTTTACATGTTCTCCCTCTCTATCAAGCGCCCCTGACATGGATGGACGGCCTGTCACCGATCATAAATCTCTTCTTCATGTCTCGTTGCAGGATATCCTGCAGCCACCTGCGAGGAATTGATGCCGGTCAACTTCAATGAACCGAGAATCTTTCATTGGGAAACTGCGGACCTGACACGGCTTCCAAGTTCGTGGGAACAACAGGGGCTGGTGAAAGTGGAATGTAAAAAATTATGCATAGGGAAGGTCATCGACTGTTGGTGGCAGCGAGCGGACAACAGCGGGCATAGTGCTTGTTGCTTTTGACAGTCAGGCTGTCTGAAAAGCCGTGACGGATTACACGCATGCAGGCAGAGAGCGCTGCCCTTACTTCTGCAGAAGCTCAATGCCGTGCTTTTCGGCCAATGTCTTGCGGGCCGAATTCAATTCGCTTTGGCGGCGTGCGTCGCTCCATTCCAATGCATTCCCGGTGACCTTGCAGATATGCTCGATAATCTCTTCGGTTAACTGACCCGTGATTGCGAGTTGCGTTCTGCGCAGAAGTACATCCTCCAGATGCTGGACCTTTTCGTTACGTGCGATCCAGCCGATCTCGGCTTCACTGAAAGTCGTTGCGCCGATAAATACAGGTGCTGTGCCTTCCTGAAGACCAATCTGGAGCGCAGTTGTTCCGTATCGCTCCAGCAATTCAGCGGTCCGTTCGGGGCGTGCGCCGGATTGTTGCGCCAGCCCGGCGACCCATACCGCGCGGTCGTCAGCGGCTTGAGGCATGTCGCGCCCGCCGCCGATGGGCAGTGCATCAGTCTGTATCCGCCGGGAATGCTCCAAATGACCAAGGATTGTATTGGCAACATCTGCCGCAAAGGCTCGGAAGGTTGTCCATTTTCCGCCGACAAGCGATATGACCGGGAAGGGCCTGCCTGGCCCTGCAGCCTCAAAGGGTGCCGAATGATCCCGACTGATAAGGCCCGGAGCAACGCCCTCTGAGTTTGGCAGCGGGCGGATTCCGGCATAGGAATAGACGATCTGATCGCGGTCAAATGCGAGGCCGGGCAGCAGTTCAGCCAGGCTGCGCAGAAAATAGCTGGTCTCATCATCGCTGCAGACAGCATTGTCCGGATCGCTGTCCGGAATGTCTGTTGACCCGACCAGCGCTTTGCCCAGATAGGGAAAGACAAGCAGGATACGACCGTCATTGCTTTCAAAATAGATCATGCGCCCCTGGAGCTGTTTCAACAGCTCGGGATGATCAATAAGAATATGAGATCCTTTGGTGCCGCCGATCAGCGACGTGTTCATGCCCAGACTGGCATTGACCCGGTCTATCCAGGGTCCTGCGGCATTCACCACAATTTTCGGCCGAATGGCCATTCGCGTGCCTTCAGGTCCTGACAAGTGCACGACGCCGCCAACCTGGCTTTCAACACTGGTCCAGTTCAGCGCTGCTGAGCTGTCATTGGCGGCCACACCGTCCTGAACAAGTTCAAGAACCAGCCGTTCCGGAGCTGAAACAGCAGCATCGTGATAGGTTCCTACCGCGACTATGTCGGGGTTCAGGGCGGGAATTTCGGAAAGCGCACGTTTGCGGCTGAGCATTTTGTGACGGGGCATCTGGCGTGCACGGGATCCATAAAAATCATAAAGCTTCAATCCGATTTTGATGAGAACAGCGCCCCGGCTTCGCGGTGCGGTTTTGGAACCGAAGAAGGTGCGGATGGCGGGCCATATGCCATTGGTCCAGGAATAGATCGGAATGATCGTCGGCAAGGGCGTAACCAGATGTGGCGCGTTGCGCAGCAAGAGGTTTCGTTCGTAAGTCGATTCTGCAACCAGCCTGAATTCTCCGGTTTCCAGATATTTGAGACCACCGTGGATCAAACGTGATGGTGCTGCACTGGTGCCTGATCCAAAGTCGCCCTTGTCGACGATCAGACAGCGCAACCCTTGCTCGCAGAGATCCCGAAACAATCCCGCACCGTTGATTCCGGCGCCGATAATCAGAACGTCATAGTCATGTGGGGCAGTGTCAGTCATGCGATCCCCTGCCACCAAGTGCCTCCAGCGCATTCAGTTGTTGCCATGCATCCGGCAAGGTTTCAGCAAGGTTCAGATAGGCGGCGTAACGTTCTTCATAGTGTGAAACCCGTTCGGGGCGCGGATGATAGGTCTTCGATGTTGCAGCCAGATCCCGAGGGTCTGCATCAAAGCGTTCGAACACGCCAACAGCGGCCCCGGCGCAAAGTGCTGCCCCCCATGCGGCGGCTTCGTCGGTATCGGTTACTGTCATCGGTATTGCCAGTACATCGGCAAAAAGCTGTGCGACCGTTACATTGCGGGATGCCCCGCCTGTCAGGCGCGCTTGTGTAGCGGGAAATGTGCCGCGCAGTGCATCGATATGCTGGCGGTGGTTGAAGGCAATTCCTTCCAGCAAAGCTGCCAGAACGTCGCCGCGATTGTGCCAGCCGCGCAGGCCAAAAAAGCTTGCACTTGGGGCTGCTCCGAAGGGGGATCCGAAAAGATATGGGTGATAGAGAGCCGACGAAGCGCGTTCCAGTGCCGCGTCTATCTCCGGTGCAAGGGCTGCATGAATTGTCTCGCCGCTTGCTTCGGCGAGTTTGCGATCCGCCGCACAGAACGTGTCCAGAAACCAGTCGTAATTGGTTGTCGACGCCGGAGAGATCGCCATGTTGTTCCAGTATCCTGGATCAACCGCGTTTCTGCAGAACCAATTCTCATCTGTAAGCGGGGTGGTTGAGACGCATTCATTGATCGAGTATGTCCCGGCGACAATCCCGACAATGCCGGGCTCATGCGCGCCAATGCCAAGTGCTGAGGCTGTCACATCATGCAGGCCTGCGGCCACTGGTGTGCCCGGATTAAGACCGGTCAACCTGCTGGCGTCGTTGGAGATTGTGCCGATGATTTCTGCGGAATGGCTCACTTCTGGAAGCGCCTGCGCCAGCGCACTGAGACCAAAAAGGGCAAGGGCGTCGTCTGAGTAGTTCTGACTGTGCACATCGGTGAAGGATGTGCTTGCCTCGGTCCGGTCCGTTCCAAGGGCGTTCGTCAGGCAAAACCGCAGCCAATCCTTGCAGGCAATCACGTGGCCGATTTTCGCAAAACGGTCAGGCTCTTCCTGCTGCATCCACGCCAGCAGCGCCGACGGTGCAGAGACATGGGGCATCTGCCCCGTCATGGCGAGGCTTTGCCGGTCGATACCGGATATTTGCCAGTTATTGATGATTTCCGTTGCACGGCTGTCGAGGGACAATATTCCGTTTCCCAGCGGCAGCGCCTCATTGTCCAGAAGGTAAAGCCCATCCCCATGCGCGGTGGCAGCAACGGCCAGAACATCGCTTGCGTCGGTTGCAGTCGCCACCATCACATCGCGGATCGCCGAAGCGGTCTGATGCCATAAGTCCATCATGTCCCGTTCAACCCGGCGCGGCCCGGGCATCAACTGGCGCACGTTTCGACGCGCCACGCCTAATTGTCGCCCGTTCGTGTCGAAGACGACGGCCTTGGTGACAGTCAGACCACTGTCAATTGCCAGAATACGGCTCATGCGCCAGTCCTGTTGCTTGTGTTGGTAGCCTAGCCAGAGCCTTGAGAGGGAGAGCTCTGACTATGCTGTTTCAAAGTGGCCTGCCTTGCGCGGCACTTGCCGGCTTTGATCAGTCTTTGGTGTATTTCGCGGCTACATCACTGATTGCATCGACGTTTCCGGCAGACCGGCCCTGCGGATCGAACTCAGCAGAGAGGAAGGCATCGGCAATGTCCTTGGCCAGTTCCGTTCCTATCACGCGCGCGCCCATTGTGATGATCTGTGCGTTGTTTGATGTGGCTGCTTTGCCGGCTGAATAGGTGTCGTGACATTGGGCGGCCCGGATGCCAGCAACCTTGTTGGCGGAGATTTGTACACCAATCCCGGTTCCGCACACCAGAATGGCGCGGTCATAGTCGCCTGCAATCACCGCAGATGCGACCCGGTCGGCCAAATTTGCATAAAACGGGTCTGGTTTGCCGTGAACACGGGATACTTCCGTGACCTCGTATTTGTCTTTCAGGTGCTCGGCCAGAATTTGGGCCAATCCTTCACCTGCGCTGTCTCCTGCGATTGCAATTTTCATGTCGTGTCCTTTCGCGGTTAGATGGATGCGGCGCATTTCGTGAGAATGTCGAGATAGCCTTCGACTTCCCATGCAGAGCGCCCGATAAAGAGTCCGTCAATATGCGGGCATTGGATCAGTTCTTCGCAATTAGCCGGGTTCACTGACCCGCCGTAAAGGCAGGGAATTTTGCGGCCCAGTATGTCCTGCGCGACCGCGATGATTTCGGCTTGTCGTGCGTCGGCATAATCCGACGTGGCGGGAATGCCGTTGACCCCAATCGCCCAGACCGGTTCGTAGGCGAGCAGAATGGGGAAGGTTTTTTGCTCGGCACTCAGCTTGCCAAGCGCGCCACGCACCTGTGCCTCGAGGACCTCACGTGCCCGGCCTGCTTCGCGCTGTGGTAATGTCTCTCCGATACAGATCAGCGGGATCAATCCATGCCGCACGGCGGCTTCGGTTTTCAATCCGACGGCTTCGTCGGTTTCTCCAAAGTGTTCACGTCTTTCAGAGTGCCCAAGTTCCACGAGATCCAAGCCGCAATCTTTTAGCATCAGCGGGGAAATTTCGCCGGTCCAGGCACCCTGATCGGCCCAATGCATGTTCTGCGCACCAACCTTGACGGACGTATCGGAGAGGATTTTCTGCACGTCCCGCACGGCGGTGAAGGGCGGGATGACAAAACGCTGAATGCGCGCATCATGCGCGGCGTCTGCCTTGGCCAACTCGCGGGCAAAAAGCTGAGCTTCGGCCAGTGTCTTGTTCATTTTCCAGCTGGTGCCGATCCATAATTTGGCCTGGTTCATATGTCTGTCTCCTGCGTGTTTGAAATAGTCAGGACGATCCCCTCTTGGCTCAAAGCGGCGCAGGCTTCGGGTCCGGGAGATCGGTCTGTGATGATGTGTTCAAATTCGGAGAGGGCGGCCAGTCTATGCAGCGCTGCCTGTCCGAAACGTGTATGATTGACGAGAAGGCAGCGGGTTGTCGCCTGCGCCATCATGGCGCGTTTGGCGCGCATAACACTGTCATCCATATGAAAGACTTCAAGACCGGACACGGCGGGCGAAGAGATGAAGGCCAAATCCGCTCGCAGGCCCGCCAGTGCGTCCTCAGTGACTTTTCCCAAATAGGCATTGAACTTGGCCGAATACACACCGCCAAGTGCTATCATCGTTATCCCGACCTCGCCGCGCAGGATATCGATCACGGCAGCATTGTTGGTGATCACGGTCAATGGCCGCTTTGCCACGGTTTTTTGCCCAAGGACAGCTGCCATGGAGCCGTCATTTATCATGACAGTCATTCCCGGTTCGATCAGGTCCAGAGCGGCCTCGGCGATTGAGGATTTTACCTCAGCGCCCTGACGCTCGCGAAACCGATAATCACTTTCAAACTGGTTGCCTGACTGAATCGTCGCACCACCGCGCACTTTGCGCAAAAGCCCGGCACTTTCGAGCTCATCCAGATCACGATGGATCGTCATTTTGGAGACATCGAAATGCATGGCAAGGCGGTCAAGTTCCACCTCTCCCTGGGCCACTAACAGGTCCATGATTGCTTGTTGCCGTTCATCCCGTTTCACAGAGCCGCCTCCTAAAAGTAACATTACACATCACAAATGTTACGTCAATAATGTGATATTGTGATTTATTGTTGTTATATTTTGGCACAGGGGGTAGTATTGTCGCAACCAAAGAGGACGTGATGCCAAGCGAACCGCAGCTCCAAGCCCCTTCTGGAAGGCATTTCCCCGGCGCGCCCAGAGACGCGCCCAAAGACGCATCCAGAGACACACCCACTGACGCGCCGACCTTCGCGCTCGCCAATGGCATCTGCGCGCCGCGTATGGATGCTGTGGAGACTGCAAATTCCGGCGACGCTGGCACGCCGGATGGTGACAGGGTTATTCTGTGCAATGGCTGACATGGACGTTTTACACCTTTCATCAGACGACGTCGTGCGCGGACCCACGCTCGCGGCACATCTGACTGCCTGGGCTGGTGTGGATGGTAACCGGCAAGCGCTTGCGGCTCTTGTGGGCGGGATCGCGGAAGCAAGCATCCCATTGGCGGCTCGCCTGGCCCAAGGCCAACTGACCGGCGATCCCAGCGCTGTCATTGGGACCAACCAGTCTGGCGACAGGCAAAAGGCACTTGATGTTGCGGCCCATGACCACTTTTTGGACGCCCTGTGCACCTTGTCGGTAGCCAATATTCTGTCCGAAGAGGCTGAAGAGGTCATTGGTCTTGACCCTGAAGGCCATTTTGATGTGGCGATTGATCCTATCGACGGTTCCGGCAATATCGGGATTGGCGCGCCGCTGGGTGTCCTGTTTTGCGTCTTTCCCGCAGGTGAAAGCTTCCTGCGTCAGGGCCGGGATATTATCGCAGCGGGGTATGTTTCCTTTGGCCATAGTGTTGATTTTGGCTGCAGTGTCGGATCCGGTGTAGCGATTGCGACATTCGACCCGGACTCGGACGCATTCATCCTGGACGAAGACGGCGTCACCATCGAGGATACCTGCACGTCCATCGCTTTCAACGCATCAAACCATAGGCGCTGGGCACCTGATCTCAGGCGGTATGTCGATGATCTGCTGCTGGGCGAGGATGGACCGAGAGAGCTTGATTTCAACATGCGCTGGATTGCAGCCGCCGTGGGGGATCTGCACCGCATTCTGAGACGTGGTGGATTCTTCATGTATCCTGGTGACAGCCGCCCGGGACGTGAGAACGGTTTTCTGCGTCTGGCCTATGAAGCGTTTCCGATTGCCTATCTGATTGAGCAGGCAGGCGGTGCCGCAACCAATGGTTCACGCCCGATACTCGACCTGATTCCGAACACTCCACACGAACGGGTTCCGCTGTTTTTCGGCGCGAGAGCCGAAGTCTCCAAGCTTCACGACTATCTCACACAATCCGACAAATAGAGTCCCTCATGTCAAACGTTGCCCTCCGCCAAAGATTGGGTTGCCATGGGGTTGATTATTTCGGGAGAGCGAGCTGCCTCGGCCTTTGATCAGGGACTCACTTTGACAAAAGAGCCTTGGCCGTGCGCTCATCAGTGACAAGACCTGACAACTGACCGCTTTTGAGGATGGCCCGAAGAGGTTCGATTTTTTCTGGCCCACCCGCAACTGCGATGATGCGATCCTTTTGACCTTCGCTGAGTGACACTGCGAGTGTCCGCGATGTAAGGGGCGTTTCCAAAGCCTGACCATCACCATCAAAGAAATGGCCAAGCATTTCGGCGACACCGCCAGCGCGTGAAATCGCTTCGATTTCCGAGGGCTCGATCATCCCGGAAGTTACAAGCTGGGTTTCGGCTTCAACCGTCCCGATGCCCACGATCTTGAGGGGTGCGTTCTTCGCCAGCTGGAACACTTCCTTGACGCCGTGCTGCGCCAGCAGAACCTCGCGATCCTCAGTGGTGTTGGCAAAGAATGGCACCGGCATCACATAGGCTCGAGCGCCGGTTTTCTCCGCGAGCATATGTATCACATCATGCGGGTTTGCTGCGAAATTGCGTGTCAGCCCGCCAAGAAGCGAGACGAAACTGAGGCCGCTGGTTTTAAAGCGTGGCATGGCGCGGACCGCTTCGGCCAGGGTGCGTCCATGGCCGATGCCAATCGTCAATTCTTCTCCGCTTTCGAGCCATCGCCGCAAGCGCGCAGCCCCTGCCAGACCAAGCGTACGCAGCGGCAGCCCTTCCTCTTCCAAATCAGGCGCAATCTCACACGTGTCCAATCCAAAGCGCTCGCACATGGCTCCCTCAAGCTCGATGCATTCGATGATTTCGCCTTCGATGCTGACTTTGACAGCGCCTTCTGCAACTGCGCGCGCAATCAGGCGATGTGCCTTGACCGATGGAACACCGATGCGCTTGGCAACCTCGGCTTGTCGCAAACCGCCGACATAGTGCAACCATGCCGCACGTATTGCCAAAGAGTATTCTTCATCTCCTGACAAACGATCCTTGGCCATTGAGGTGCCTCCTTGTTCAGGCATTTGGCGCACAAATACTGTGCTTCCAGCCCATTGGTCGGCGCTTCTATATAAGCGCTTTACCTGGTCTGCGAAGCAAGTGCTGTCGAGCTTGCATATCAGGCGGTTGATGATCAGAGAAAAAGGGTGAACTAGACATTCAGGTCCTGAACCCCGCTGTCAATATGGGGTGCCCAGAATGCAACGCTTTCTGCAATGTGAGGGATCACATGCCGATCATTGGGTTCGCGCTCCTTGAACGACAATTCAAGGCAGATTTCATTGTCTTTGGCACCACCATCGGCAAAGGCCTTCAGAAGAGGCTCGGGCTGAATTGCTCCCTTGGCGTTGAAAGCAGCCGTGAAGGGCCGGTGGCCGGATTTGTCTTTCATCGCCTGTTTGATGTGGATGATCGGGCTGACCCTCGGCACGGCCCGCGCCCACGCGTAAGGGTCGGTGTCCTCCGCGTTGGTTGAGGTAACGTCGCCATGGTCGATGTCAGCCATCATCCACATCGGCACTGCCATCTTTGCAGCTGTCAGCCGATCCTGCAGTTTCATACTTTGGGCAATCGTTTCACCGAATTCGCGGCCCACACTCATGGGCTCCCAGAACACATAGCTCAACCCGGCAGATTTGGCGTGCTCCGCGACTTCGGCCCAGCAGTCGATCGCAGTCTGGATCAGGTCTTCCCGGCGAGCGGGATCGTCGTAATCCTTGTAGGTAAAGATTGCGAATTGCGTGCCAACCGAGCTTGCCCCCAGATCACCCACGATATCGGCAAAGGTTTTGAACCAATCCACGTAATAGCGGCGTATGTCAGCATCCGGATGGCCGAAGTGATTGAGCCGACCGTAAGGCCCTGTCATGCCGGACGTGACTCGCGCGCCAGTGCGTTCCAGCGCACGCCCCATGTCTCGCGTCAGACGCCGTAGGATCGGGGCCGGCCAACCTGGATTGATAAATTCATGCGTCAGCTGGATGTCACGAATACGAATATCATGTGCGATGGCATCTATCAGATCGTCCGGTTCAGCGAAGCGATTCACCAAAGGGTTCGTATTCAGTGAGAGCGTCAGCGCCATATCATGCGGCCTTGGCGTGGGCATTGTTGAACCAATCCGTGAATGCCTGCTGCTCACCCTCGCTCAGATGCAGCCGGTGCTTCGTGCGTCGCCACAGAATATCTTCGGCTGTCTGCGCCCACTCATGCTTGACGAGGTAATTCACTTCAGCCTCATAAAGGGTCCCGCCGAAATGCCGCCCAAGTCCGTCAAGGGATGACGCATCACCAACGATTTTGGTAATTCGCGTGCCGTAAAGCCTGCCGAAATGGCGGCGCAAATCGCGTGGCATCCAGGGAAAATCTGCCTTCATTGTGTCCCGGAAAGCCTCGTAGTCGGCATTCGCCATATCTCCACCGGGCAGGGGCGCTGAATCTGTCCAGTCGGTGCCCATTTCGGGGAAGAATTTCTTGATCTTGTGCATCCCGCGTTCAGCCAGTTCGCGGAAAGTCGTGATCTTGCCGCCGAAAATATTCAGCATCGGCGCACCCCCGGTCTCTTCAAGGTCGAACACATAATCACGCGTTACCGCAGATGGGTTGCCCTGACCGTCATCGAATAATGGGCGCACACCAGAGAAGGTGGTTTGCACGTCTTCCCGCGTCAGCGTTTCCTTGAAATAGCGGTTCACTGCATCAATCAGATACTGGATTTCATCTTCGCCCGCTGTCACGTCTTCCGCGCGGCCCTCATAGGCCATGTCGGTTGTGCCGATCAGTGCCTTGTCGCGCTCATAAGGATTGATGAAGATGACGCGTTTGTCGTGGTTCTGAACCAGGTAGGCCTGCTCACCCTTCCAAAATTTTGGCACAATAATGTGGCTGCCCTTGACCAGACGGACGTTGCGCGTCGAATTCGACCCGGCAACGCGGGTGAGAACATCTGTGACCCATGGACCAGCCGCATTCACCAAAACCCTGGCCTCAAAGTCCTGTGTCTGGCCGGTCAGCTTGTTGCTTGTCGTGACGCGCCAAACACCGTCTTCGCGGCGTGCAGAGGTGCAGGGGCTGCGGGTCAGAACGACCGCGCCGCGCTCGGCGGCGTCGACCGCATTCAACACCACCAGGCGCGCATCATCCACCCAGCAATCGGAATATTCAAAGCCTTTGGTGTAGCTGTCCTTGATTGGCGCGCCCTCAGGATCGCGGTGCAGATTGAGTGTCCGCGTGCCGGGCAGTTTTTTGCGCCCGCCAAGGTTGTCGTAAAGAAACAACCCGAGACGCACGAGCCATGCGGGGCGATCCTGCGGGCTGTGTGGCAGAACAAACCGCATGGGCCAGATGATGTGCGGCGCGTTATTCATCAGGATTTCGCGTTCAATAAGAGCTTCGCGCACCAACCGGAATTCATAATATTCAAGATATCGCAAGCCGCCATGAACCAGCTTTCCAGACCGGGACGACGTGCCCTCGGCCAGATCGTCTTTCTCACACAGTACAACGCTCAAACCACGGCCAGCGGCATCACGCGCAAATCCCGCCCCATTGATGCCGCCTCCGATCACGAAAAGATCGACCTTCGGAATTTCTGTCATGAATTTACTCCTTGAACGGCTCGCTGCGCAGCAAGACTGTCCCAGATTGGGGGCAATGCCTCGCGCGCGGCGCGGTAGGTCGTGAAAAGCCCGTCGTAGACCGGCACCAGGCTCTGATCTGCTGGCTCGTGTTCTCCCAGAAGCGGGGTGGTCCATTCCGCAACGCAGGCGTCCATGTTCGGATACACGCCGATGGCAACTGCAGCCATCATGGCGCATCCGGCAGCGCCTGCTTCATCGCGTGCGGACACGCGCACCGGAATATTCAGAGAGCTTGCCAACACTTTGCGCAAAGCCGCCGAGCGTGCGGCACCTCCGGTCAGGCGTAATTCGGAAGGCATCTCACCCATCGCGCCATAGCAATCGCGTGTGGCCATGCCGAGCCCCTCCACAATCGCACGGATTAGGTTCGGGAAGCGGTGTGTGCTGTTCAAGCCGATCAGGCTGGCCCTTGCACTCGCGTCGACAAAAGGTCCACGCTCGCCAGCTTCGGAGATGTAGGGGTGGTACACCAGCGCGCCAGGTTCCGCATTTTCAAGCCAGTGATCCATGCGGTTCACGAGATCTGAATGACTGGGCGCGGCACCATGTTCTGCAAGCAGGTCGCTGGCAAGCGACAAGGCCCAGTCGATGTTCAGCGTGGCGGCCATATTGGTCTGCACCTGTGTGACCATGTCTGGCACTGGCAAACAGATGACGTAGCCCGTGCCTTCGACATTCAGATAGACCTTGTCGGATTTCACTGCCCGCATATGAACGCCGGTCGAGCCGATGGTTGAACAGGCTGCCCCTTCATCGCCGGTGTGAACACCTGCGCCGAGCGCCGTCATCACCATATCCACGTAGCCCAGCGATATGGGTGTCCCTTCACGCAGACCTGTGGCCCGGGCGGCCTCTGCCGTCAGGGGACTTGTTTCCTGTGTGCCGTCAATGATGTCTGGCAGCAGGTGGCGATGATTGGTAAGGCCGAGAGCGTCGATCACAGTACTGCTGTATTGGCGGTTTCGAAAATCTCCGAAGGTGAAACTGGCCTCTGAAGGATCCGTTGCACGAACACCTGTAAGATTGAGAAACAGCCAGTCCTTGCAATGAAGTGCGACCTCGGCCCGATCCAGAAATTCAGGATGGTTGGCTTGCATATGCGCCAGCTGGCTGCCTTGCTGGCAAGTGTTGAGCCCGGTGCCTGTTGCCTCAAACCGCGCGCGCTCTGTGGGACCGGAGGCAATTCGCGAAACAGTAGGTGCTGCGCGCGCATCCAGCCAAAGCCATGCGTCGGTTACAGGCTCGTTGCCTGCGCCGACCAGCCAGGTGCCATCTCCCTGTCCGGTGAGCGCGACGGCTGCCGTTCGTTTGGCCAGATCATCTATCTTGTCGGAAAGGCCACGAATGGCTGTTGTGCAGTCCTGCCAGGTGCGCGACAGGCTTTGTGTGGCTGCACCATTTGCACCCATGACGTAGGTGTTGCGCACCGAGGAAATTGCAATCTGACGACCCGACAGGTCAAAAGCGACTGCCTTGATGACAGAGGTTCCGGCATCAACACCGATGATCAGGTTTGCCTGCTCACTCATTGGCACCCCCTAGGAACCATTTCGGGTCTTTCCAAGCATCGCGCACTGCCTTTTCGTTCAACGCCACCGCCCATTTTTCAGCGCGCGCTGAAGAACGGCCAGATCGGAGCGGGATATAATTCTGCCAATGAGGCTATCACGAGAATTTAAACTAGTGTGAATTTTTTTGCAGACAACGTAATTTTTTTCAAATAGAGTTATATCTGTTGGCGATCATTATATGTGCCAATGCGCCGGTCGGCATACGGAATTGAGGAGTTCCGCGAGCGGCAACAGGGGAAAGAGGTTTTGTGCGAACTTACAATGCTGTAATCCCTTTACGAGTGCTGGCAAAAGACCGGCAAGAATACCCGGGTAACGACCGCGGTTCGGAAAAAGACGAGGGGGTACCGTTATGACCACGACTGGCACCACAATAGCCACCGGCACCAAAACATCACGACGCAGGATTGTTGTTGTGGTTGCGGCAGCCGCGCTTGCAGTTGCAATGGCCGTTGATACGACAGTGGTGCAAATCGGGTCTGATGCTGACCTTCGCCAGCAAGCCTTTGATCCTGATCGCTTTGGACAGACAGAGTTCCCGCGTATCCGCGATATTGTCGCAGAGCGCGCGGCAGAAGCGGCGACGCTCGCCGAGGAACTGGCGACTGACAAAAATGCAGCCATTGCAGCATATGGCACTTCGGCCGGAACGTTTCCCGTTATTGCCGTGAGTTTTACAGGCACGGTCGGCGACGGGAAATCGGGTATATTCGCCGTTGACGTTGATGGATTGCCGGAGGGCACGAAGATACGTGTCCAAACCGGACCTGCCATCAACGGAACCGAACTGCGTGACATACCGGGCGACATTGATTTCGGGGCCTTCACCAATCAAATCGAATATCAGGATTCCGGCGCGGGCATCAATCGTGCGATGGCCGCCGAGGTTTTGGCTGATCTGGATCGCGAGACGCTGACCGGAAAGACGATTTCAGTGACTGGCGCCTTCACCATGATCAATCCGAAAAACTGGCTTGTTACGCCAGTGTTGCTGGAGGTCAAGTGATGGCGGCCAATGCCCTGGAAGATGCACCTCAGGCCGCATCTGACACTGCCGAAATTGTGTTGGCCGCACGCAATGTCGCCAAGAGTTTTGGGGCGGTTCAGGCCCTTAAAGGTGTAAATTTCGACGTCCATCGTGGGCAGGTCACGACGCTTTTTGGCGAGAATGGTGCAGGCAAATCCACCTTGATGAAGGTCCTGTCTGGCGTCCACCTTCCGACCGAGGGTGAGCTGATACTGGACGGAAAGCCGGTCGTGATCACGTCAACCGTCGCGGCCCGCGAACTGGGCATTTCAATCATCCACCAGGAGCTGTCGCTGGCCCCGAACATGAATGTGCGGGACAACATCTTCATGGGGCGCGAAATAATGGGGTCCTTCGGTGTCGATTATGCCGAGCAGGAAGACCAGACCCGCGCCTTGATGCGCGATCTGGAGGAGGACATCGATCCGCTGACATTGGTTGAAGACCTGCGTCTTGGCCAGCAGCAGATTGTGGAAATTGCCCGTGCGCTTTCAGTCAATTCACGCATTCTCATCATGGATGAGCCAACATCGGCCCTGTCCGCAACGGAAGTCGAGGTGCTTTTCAAGGTGATCCACGACCTAAAGGCGCGTGGCGTAAGCATTGTCTACATCTCGCACCACCTTGAAGAGGCGCTGACCATTACCGACCATGCAGTCGTTTTGCGGGACGGGATCATGACCGCCAAAGGCCCCCGTGCAGACATCGATCTTGAGTGGATCGTCCGCAATATGGTGGGTGATAATTTTGACCTTGGATCACCGCCCGAGAGCAAGCTTGGCGCACCGGCGCTGCAGTTGGAAGCGCTTTGCGTTCCCATGGCCTCAGGCGCTGGAAAGGCTGTCGACCGTCTGGATCTGACGGTCGCGGCGGGTGAGGTCGTCTGCATCTATGGCTTGATGGGCGCGGGTCGTACCGAGATGATGGAATGCGTCGCTGGCCGTCTGGCGCCGAGTTCCGGCAATATCCTGCTGCACGGACACGACATTTCGAAACTGACGATTTCACAACGGATTGCTGCAGGGCTGGTTCTTGTCCCGGAAGACCGGCAGCGCGACGGGCTGGTGCAGACCATGAGTGTCGGGCGCAACCTGTCGCTCGCTTCGATTGGGAACTTTACCAAGAGCCTGTTCACAAACACCAACGACGAAGACGCGATCATCGACCGATCCATCAAGGAAGTGACTGTCAAAACGGAAGGCCCCGATGCGCCCATCGGATCATTGTCCGGCGGCAATCAACAGAAGGTCGTGATTGGCAAAATGCTGGCGACCAAACCTTCAGTGATCCTGCTCGACGAGCCCAGCCGCGGTATCGACATCGGTGCCAAGGGTGAGGTCTTCCGGATTTTGGCGGACCGCGCCAAAAACGGCATGGCGGTTATCTACACAACCTCTGAAGTGACCGAATGCCTGGCCATCGCGCATCGTGTCATTGTCATGCGGCGCGGCCGGATTGTCGCAGAATTCACTCAGGACATAACCAAAGAAGCAATCATGGCAGCCTCCGGCGAAAGCCTGGCTGCATGACCGATACGCAGGGAGACCGCAAAATGTCAGATGTGAGATCGGCTTCGGTAGAAACCAAGCCCAAGAAGGCTGGCGACTTAAACCTTGTGCATCTGTTGCTTGAGGGGCGGGCATTTTTTGCTCTGATCGTCATCATTGCAATCTTTTCGGTTCTGTCGGCGAATTACTTTTCCGTCCCGAACTTTCTGATCATGACGTCGCAGGTGGCGATTTTCGGCCTTCTGGCCATTGGCATGTTGCTCGTCATTCTGTCCGGCGGCATTGATTTGTCAGTGGGTTCAACGCTGGCTTTATGTGGTGTTTTCGCGGGGTTCCTGATGCAGGGGATCGAGCTGGAAGCTTTGGGCGTCATTTTGTACCTCCCTGTCTGGGCTGTCTTCATCCTGACGCTGTGCATGGGGGCACTGGTTGGCATCCTCAACGGTGTTCTGGTCGCCTATTTCAAAGTACCTGCTTTTGTTGCAACGCTTGGAACGCTTTATGTAGCGCGCGGTGTGGCACTGCTCATGACCAACGGGCTGACATTCAACAATTTGTCGGGCGACCCGTCGTTCAGCAATACCGGCTTTGAATGGCTGGGCTTCAATCGGCTATGGGGCGTCCCGATCAGCATTTTCGTGCTGACTGCTGTCGCTGTCGCTGTGCATCTTTTGCTGACAAGAACGCCTTTCGGCCGGTGGCTCTATTCCACGGGCGGCAACGCCAATGCAGCGGAGCTTTCAGGCGTGCCCGTCAAGAAGGTTCAGATCTGGGTCTATGTGCTGTCCGGTGTGTGCGCTGCGATTGCAGGTGTTGTGCTGAGCTCTCAGCTCACCTCCGCCGGCCCGACTGCCGGTACCACTTACGAACTGACAGCCATTGCAGCCGTTGTCGTTGGGGGCGCATCCCTGATGGGCGGACGCGGGACGGTGCGCGGCACATTGCTGGGCGCTTTCGTGATCGTGTTCCTGGGAGCGGGCCTGGTTATCACCGGCGTGTCGTCTTACTGGCAAACTGTGTTTACCGGTGCAGTTATCGTGCTCGCCGTCATGCTGAACTCAATTCAATACGGAAAAAAAGGCAAGCCAGGCTAGCCTTTGATCCAAAATATTCGCGACTGCACAGGTCCTGTGGACCTGGCGCGGAAAATGCCGGGCTCCGGCAAAAAATCAACCAAGGGAGACTATTATAATGATTAAGTTTACTAAACGCGCAGTGCTTGCAGCGGCGGTATCGCTGCCGCTCATGGCAGGATCTGCCTGGGCCGAGGGATTGATCACAATCATCGTCAATGACCCGGCAAACCCGTACTGGTTCACGGAAGGCGAAGTGGCCAAAGCTACAGCCGAGGAACTGGGTTACGAAGCAACAGTGTCTGCACACAAGGGCGACACCAACGCTGAATCCAACCTCATCGACGCGGCCATCACAAATGGTGCCAAGGCAATCATTCTGGATCCGGCAAATGCCGATGGTTCGATTGCTGTCGTGCGCAAAGCGACCCAGGCGGGCATTCCCGTCTTTCTGGTCAACGCCGAGATCAATGAAAGCGGCATTGCGGTTGCACAGCTGGTGTCCAACAATGCTCAGGGCGCAGCCCTGGGAGCCGTTACATGGCAGGGACTGGTCGGCGATGAAGCTAAATACGTAGAGTTCTTCGGCAACCCATCTGACAACAACGCAGCGACACGCTCTAACGGTTACAACACCGTATTGTCACAATATCCTGGGCTTGAGAAAGTTGCCGAGGAAGTTGCCAATTGGGATCGTACGCAAGGCTACACCAAGATGCAGTCGATCATTCAGGCAAATCCGGTGATCGATGCACTCATCGCCGGTAATGATGAAATGGCGCTGGGCGCAATTGCCGCCCTGAAGGAATCCAGCAAGCTGGACGGCGTTATTGTCGGCGGTTTTGACGGATCACCTGATGCGGTTGAAGCCATCAAAAACGGCGAGATGGCATACACTGTGCTTCAGCCTGTTGCGGTCTTCTCCCGCGAAGCGGTCATCCAAGCTGACTACTATATCAAAAACGGATCAGCGAAAATGAGCGAAGAAAAGCAGCTCTTTGATTGCCTGCTGATCACGCCTGAAAACGTAGCCAACTACTCAGCACCATTTACCTTGTCGAACTAAATGGTCCTGTAAATTTGGAAAAAGGCGCCCCAACGGGCGCCTTTTTTACGTCTGAATCACCTTAACAATAAATCTGACGTGTTCCTCTAATCCAACCGGTTTTTCAGTTTGCTCTTGTCCAGTCGTGTGATTGGCGATTGATGCCTCACAAACGTACGCCGCTTGGAACAGCCATCTCATTGATTATTGAAGGTCGGTGTAAGCCGCAGGCACATTCATGCCCGGATGTACCCAGCCAAACAGGGCGTAGCCCTGAAAATCGGGCAATTGCACGGCTGCCACGGTCGCTTCAAGGCTCAGACCTTCAGCGTGCGCTGCCTTCACTTCTGTTTCCACAGCGGTCAGGTAATCGACACCCCATTTGATTGACGCGATATCGGTCACTGGACCATGACCCGGGACGACTTTCGTGTCTGCGTCAAACGCCTCATAGACGGCTTGCAATGTGTCGCGTGTTTCAAGCAGATGGCCGTCCAGCAACCAGGGCAATGCAGGGGCTTGAGCGACGATAGCGTTGCCGGTCCAAACGACGTTCGCATCGGGCACGCTGACGAACAGATCGCCGCCTGTCTGGGCAAAGCCGAAATCGCGGATATCGACCACGACACCACCAAGATCAATGGCCAGACTGCTGCCATCACCGACGAGAATATCAGCAGCCGTGGCCTCGACCTCTTCGATCCCTCGACCTGCGCCGAAATTCTGGATCATGAAGGCTGTGTCTGCCTCGAAATGATCCGCAATGAACGCAGACGTATTGACGTGTTGGATGATATCGACATCTTCGGGAACGTAGAAATTCCCGTAAGAGTGGTCACCGTGATGGCTTGTGTTCACAAGGTAGCGGACGGGCTTGTCCGTCTCGGCGGCAATCAGGTCGAAGAGTTGACGATTCAGTCGTTCGTTCAGCATCGACTCAATAACCAGCACACCATTGCCACCAACAATGAATCCGCCCGTTGTCGCAATCGGGTACCCGCCAGCAGCCATCTCATCGGCTCCAGTCGGGATAACTGCAAAGATGCCTTCGGCAAGTTCCTGCGTTTCCAAATTTACGGTATTGCCGTCCCAAACCGGTTCCTGCGCGAAAGCGGCACCGGTGATCAGACTGATTGCAAGTGTGTTCAATACAAGGTTTTTCATAACATATTCCTTTGATCGGTTATCGGGAAAGACATCATGAACGTTCCATTTTAAAGAACAAGAATGAAAAATTAGATTGAATAGTTCTAATTTAAAGAACAAATGCAGACGGATAGGAGCGTAAGATCATTTGTTCGGCTCGCTGAGCAGCGAAGCATTTGCCAGTCTGCCGATAAAAAGCTGTTATTGATGGCTTAACACCCTGCAGGATACGCGGCTTGCTCACGGCAACGCTGCGCATACGGGCTGGCATCGTGAGACTTCTCCCTACGCGCCGCAAGCCTCGCCACCTGACTCAGATTCCCTGCCGGGCATACCCGGAAGGTTGCCGGATTGATGAGCCTGGCACCTTCCGTTGAACAGGCGAACAAAAGACGCCCCCCCACGACCTTGCAATAAAAAACGCCGGCCTAAAAATTCGCTGAATGTGTTGGGTTGACCTGTCGCGCCCACTGTCCCTTGCGGAGGCAAGCCTGTGGTGAACGCATCAGGTGTAGGCCCCAGACGAATAGGTCAACTCATAAGAATGACTGTAGATTTCGAAGACAATGCCAAAGGGATCCTCCACATAAACCATGCGATATGGTTTTTCGTCTGGATAATAATACCGTATCGGCATCCTTTGCTTACCACCAGCGGCGACAATTTTCTCAACAAGCCCCTCGACATCCGGGTCCTGAATGCAGAAATGGAACGTGCCGTTTCTGCGGAAATCGATGTTGTTCTCAGGGGCGTAATTGCCATCGAACTCAAAGAGTTCGAAGCCCACCCTGTCTGCTGTTGCAAGATGCGCTATGCGAAGTTTTTTCCAGTTTGGGCCAAAAACATCCGTGCACATAATGCCGATGTCACTATCATCTTCTGTCACGTCAGTGGGTGGCATGATGACGTAAAATCCAAGCACCTCAGAATAGAATTTCACGGCTGATGCCACATCTGGCACGGAAAGACCGATGTGGGAAAACGTTCTGGGGTGTTGTGGCATTGAGGCTCCATTCACTTTGCGGTTCGTTGAGCCTACCCGTGCTATATGCCGCGCTCAAGAAAAAATGGCTTTGCCCGAGGAACCAGCGTTCGGTCCCAGCCTATTTAACACTATTGGTAACAGTGCAAAGGTCCGGAATGAGCCTGCATTGGCCACTTTCTGAGATGTGGCGATTATTCAAACAGGGGTGAACACCCTGCCTTCGTGCTGTGCAGCAAGGCATTGCAATTGAGTTCTGCGCTCTTAAGTACGTGTCAAGCAGGCACCCTGGTGCCTGCGCCTGATCCCAAAATATTTGACGCTGCCCGATGCGCCCAGCGGCGCATGGTGGCGTCGTTTTTAACAGCAACTGTCAGGCCATCGGCCTGATCAGAAAGAGACTTCAACCATGACGCAATCTAGCTCCAAAAACCGCCGGTTTGTTTTGGCCGAGCGCCCAGAAGGCGAACCTGACGACAAGACTCTACGTCTGGAAACCGTGGATCTACCGACCCCCGGCAAGGGCCAGATGCTGCTGCGCAACGAATATCTTTCGCTCGATCCTTACATGCGGGGACGGATAAGTGACGCGCCTTCTTATGCAGCCCCGGTGGATATCGGTGCCGTCATGATCGGCGGCACGGTCGCGAAAGTCATAAGCTCGGATGTGGACGGCTTTGCAAAGGGCGACTGGGTTGTGGCTTTTGGAGGTTGGCAGGATTACGCGGTGTCCGATGGCGAGGGCGTGATCAACATGGGACAGGACCCCGAGAACCCGTCCTGGGCGCTTGGCGTGTTGGGCATGCCGGGCCTGACAGCCTGGGCAGGCCTGATCCAGATCGGTCAGCCGAAAGCCGGTGAGACCCTTGTGGTGGCCGGTGCCAGCGGCCCCGTGGGTGCGACTGTCGGTCAGGTCGGGAAGATCCTCGGGCTGCGCGTCGTCGGCATCGCTGGCGGGGCTGAAAAATGTGCCCATGTCGTGGACACTCTGGGGTTTGATGCCTGTATCGACTACAAGGCCGATGGCTTTCCAGAGGCCCTGAAAGCTGCCGTGCCTGAAGGCATCGACATCTATTACGAGAATGTCGGTGGCGCGGTGTTCGATGCGGTCCTGCCTTTGCTTAACGCGTCGGCCCGTATCCCGGTCTGCGGTCTCATCTCGCAATACAATGCGACGTCGCTGCCGGACGGCCCGGACCGGATGAACCTGTTGCTGGGCACGATCCTGCGCAAACGGATGACCATGCGTGGCTTCATTGTTTTCGACGATTTCGGCCATCTTTATCCAGAATTCGCAAAGCAGATGGGCGCGTGGGTGACGCAAGGAAAAGTTCAATATTGCGAAGAAATGATCACGGGTCTGGAACGCGCGCCAGAGGCATTCATTGGCCTTCTGAAAGGCGATGCTTTCGGCAAGCGCGTCATCAAGCTGAACGACTAATCAACAACAACAACAATAACAGGACATATTCTGATGAAAATTCTCATGGTTCTCACCTCCCACGACCAACTGGGCGACACTGGTAAAAAAACCGGCTTCTGGCTCGAGGAATTCGCGGCACCCTACTATGTGTTCAAAGACGCCGGCGCTGAAATTACGCTCGCTTCGCCCAAGGGCGGCCAGCCACCACTCGATCCGTCAAGCGATTCTGATGACGCCCAGACCGAAGCCACCAAGCGCTTCAAAGGCGATGAAGCAGCTCAGAAGGAACTGGCAAACACGGCCGTGCTATCCAAGGTTTCGGCTGACGGTTTTGACGCGATCTTCTACCCCGGGGGCCACGGCCCACTCTGGGATCTGGCAGAAGATGGCGACAGCACGATACTGATTGAGACATTCGCCGCAAGTGATCGTCCCATTGGCGCAGTGTGCCATGCCCCGGCTGTGTTCAAGCATCCCAAGGGCACGGACGGCAAACCCCTCGTATCAGGCAAAAAGGTGACCGGCTTCACCAATACCGAGGAAGAGGGCGTGGGCCTGACGGATGTCGTGCCCTTTCTGGTCGAGGATATGCTGACTGCCAACGGAGGCGACTACCACAAAGGCGACGATTGGGCCTCATTCGTGGTCACCGACGGCAAGCTGGTGACCGGCCAGAACCCGGCCTCGTCCGAAGAAGCCGCGCGCAAACTGCTGAGCCTTTTGTAATACCAAAAAGGGGGCGATCGGGTTGCGATCGCCCCCACTGCTTGGGTCATACGGGCCGAGATGAAGGTCGGGAATGAGCCTAAACTATAAGGTTTTTACGAAGAAAAAAATGACCGGTATCGACATACGCCGCCAAAAAACGTGATAATAATTATGGAAGCTTTGCTATGGAATCGTGAATAGTGATTTCTGAACCTTACCTCGTACATTAGCCGCTTGGCCGGCGAGACGGGCAATTGACAAATTTGGAAAACTACATATCCGTATTCTTCCTGAGCGTTGGCCGTTGATATCGTTGCTAGTTGAATTTTTTAGGATGTTTTGGGCCAATGGCTGTGAGTGAAGACATGCATCGAGTTGCGCATCATTTACAACAGAGAGCTGTTGCAGTTTCGCCAAAAGAACGTGATTCATTCGCTAGGTCGGCCTATAATCGCTATTACTATTCTGTTTTCTTGCAGGCTCGTGAAATGATGAGGGAAATAAACCCTGCTTGGTCCTCTCTTCCCCATGCTGACTATCCTAAAACTCTAAGTGGGAAGATAAGGAAAGACTTCATAAATGAGCGAAAGAAGGCTGTAAAGAGGGAAGATGGAGAATTAGTAAAGGTTATTGATCACGCTTGCCGTTCAATAGCAGAGCTGAAAAAAATAATAGTTGCTGCGAATGCCACCCGTGTAGTTGCAGACTACGAACCAGAAGAAGGCGTGGAATTCTTAGCAGAAGGCCGTTTTTCACTTCGAAGTATTGACGTAACAGATGCTCACGCGTGGACGACCAAAGTCGAAACGCATTGTCGTACGGTGTCAAGAGCTTGGAAGCAGTTAAATGTTTAATAGTACGGATGTATTCAATGAGCTGATTTCTAAGGGGCTTAAGCCTGTTGGCAGAGTCGTCGAAAATCCTGATAAGGAAAATTCGTTTCTCGTCTTCCTGCGTACGAGTTACGATAATGACGGTCGGCCACATTTATCAAAGCGATTAATTTCTTCCATTGTCGGAAACTTTGAGAGGGAAAATATCACCCTTATTATAACTTTTCTGGATGAAAAGGCCTTGGAACTAGATGCTGCGGTTACCGCAATGCTATCGAGTAAATTCCCTGAAGCAGTTGTAAACTCTATTGTTTCATTAGAAAATGGTGAGGGTTTGGTATCAATTGACCTTTCAGATCAGGCCTTAGATACAGATACTGTGACCATTGAACAGACAATCAGGGAGTTTTTGGGTTTCTTAGGTGTCGAAAAATTGGAATTTATTTTTTCGACACCTTTGCCGTTGTCAACTGTCACAGCATGTATTGGGATGGTTCGTAAGCACGCACCGATTACAGCCGAAGACCTTACGCAAAAGTTGGTCGATGCAGGTTTTGCAAAGCCCTCAGCGACATGGCTGAATAGTACCCTAGATCGTTGGCGTAAAGATGGCTTCTTACACAGACGAACAGACAAGCGTTTTATATTGACCTTGGCGGGCCTCAAGCACGTGGGAACAAGGAGAAACAGGACTAGCCCAGACATTTCGCGAGCACTTGCGATTGGACGTCTTGCTTAGTATATGTCGGTAGTGGAGACCTCAGGCGCGAGTGTGCATCACACTTATATGCCAAGATCGGACTTAGAAGGTTTCGCCTTATCACTTAGGCGCTCCTTCGAATCGCCTAAGTGATAAGGCGATACTCTTGAAAGGTAACTTTGCTAAATGAGGTTTCCACACCCTGATCTACAAAAAATTTGCTTTCTTTCCGACGGACCCGATGTACTTATCAAACTGATGGGCGCGGATTGTGGGGAAGTAGAAGCGGAACTGATCAGGCGCTATTGCGCTCTTGGTTTACCACCGACTTGCTCAGTAGAAGCCATTTCAACCATGTTTGGCTATAATCCAGGATTTGTTTGGTCCCTTCTGAAAAAGACAAGTAAGCACTATAGAGTTTTTCCAATATCGAAGGGCAAAGGCGAACGCAGGATTTCCGCCCCAAGGGTTGGATTAAAGCTGATACAACGCTGGTTAAATTTTCATTGGAGCTTGGTGTGGCAGCCACCCGAATGTGTATATGGCTTCGTGGCAGGAAAGTCGCACGTCTTAGCTGCAAAAGCCCACTGAAACGCACAATGGACTATATCTGCTGATATTGTTGATTTTTTTCCGTCCGTAAAATCGGATCGTGTAAAGCAGGCGCTTGAAAAATTAGGGTACGACGACGAGGCCAGTTTAGATATTCTTAGCAAGCTTGTCTGCTTAGATGGAGCGTTGACGCAGGGCGCGCCGACCAGCCCGATTTTGTCTAATATAGTTTTGGACGCTTTGGACAGTGCGTTGCAGGCCTTAGCGGAAGAGCTCGAAGTTGTGTATACTCGATATGCTGATGACATCGTCTTTTCTGGAAAGTCTGACATGCCCAATGACCTTGATGCGTCTGTCAAAGCGATTATTGTGAAAGACGGCTGGTCAATTTCAGAAGGAAAGTTTCAAGTTACAAAATTACCTAAGCGACTGAAAGTTCATGGCCTCTTGGTGCATGGCAATGAAGTTCGTCTAACCAAAGGTTACCGGAACAAGATAAGAGCATTCCGCCACTTGATTGACAATGGCAAAATCAGCAAAGTCGATATACCAAAATTATCTGGCCATATCGCATATGCCAATTTTATCGACAGTCTAGGCGTAGAAGTCGAAGGCGCTCATTCTGAACCAATCTCGCGCTGGTGGTCGCGGTTCTTCCAATCGCTAAAAAACATTGAATCGAATTAGCCTAACTGGAAGCTTTGCACTAAATTGAGATCTGATAAAGCTGCCTTCAGAGTTTTGCGGTTCCTCAGACGGAGCTAATCAATGTGGATGGTGGTTTGGTTGGATCTATGGCAAGATGGCTTGAGCTCCGAGGCTGTCGTTGGTGCAGGTCCTGCGAACGGCATAAAAACCTGCATAGCGGACGTCAAAATTTGTCGCACTTTTAAATTTGGTGAGCCCAAGAGTCGCCCATGCATATGGCGCAACGGCTTATACTAATCCAGAAAATTTGATGTTTTGCTCCGGAACCCTTCCGGTTCTCCCTCTTCGACCGACATGCCACTGAAGAGACCGTTAAATACGCATTCGGGCCCATCAAGCAAAGCGATTATACAGCGCCTTGTGTGGTCCATATTCGGCAGGTGGATCGCGCCAATGAAGGTCATTTGTGATCATTGCGCTGCGGCACAAAACCTTGGATGTGAGCGATGCCTCAACCGCGACTGACGTCTGGGGTATCCGTTTTGGCCCGCGTCCGGCATGACTGCTTGAACCACGGTTTGCGGCCTGCCAAAATAATTGGCTCCGCTTCGGTAAATCCTACCAGATTTTTGTTACCAGCTCGGTCTGGAAATTGGGGCGACGCCAATCCTTGTGCATCTTGCCGTCCTTCATGATCATGTGGAAATGGTCAGGCCCGACCAGGATCGATTGATCCTCCAATGGGTTGCCGTCGACCAGCAGGATGTCAGCAAGCGCACCCTCTTTGATAATGCCCAGTTCGCCCTTGTGACCCATCAGATCGCCGCCCACTTCTGTGGCGCATTTTAGGGCTTCGGCGGGCGAATAGCCAAAAAACTTGACGAAATGACCAATGTCGCGCGCGTTTTGCCCCATCGGCGTGATGGTGAATCCGTAGTCGCCGCCAACAACCACGCGCATATTGCGCTTGCGCATTTCATGATAGGTGGCGCAGGTGTGCTCAAGCTTGCGCGGCAGGCCCATGGCTTCAACCACATCCTTGGTCATGCCGACCACGTCGCCTTCGAAAACCGAATTGTGCACGAGGCCGAATGCCGGCCCGACGATGACCCGATCCTTGACGGATTCCAGCATGTCGAGGGCTTCCTCATCGGCAAAATCGCAATGATAAATGCAATCGACCTTGGCGCGAACAGCGCGTTTGACTGATTCCGCCGCGCGGGAATGGCAGGCCACGCGCTTTCCCCAGTCGTGGGCGATAGCGACGCCCAGGGTCAACTCTTCTTCGGTCATCGAGATGATTTCCGCGCGCGCATGGCTGACGAACTCATCGCCGGACACGTTGAATTTGACGTTGTCCACATTCTCTCGACAGCACAGGCGTACAGCCTGTGCGATTTCCTTTTTACCGTCGGCAATCCAGCCGAAGCTTTCCGCAGGCATGTGCAATTTTCGCTCGTCACCGAGGCCGCCCGTGGTGGTGATTTCGGGACCGGCGGCGCGGTATCGCGGTCCGGCGACATAACCGTTGGCGATTTCCTCACGCAACACCACATCAAGGCGCATTTTTGAGGCTGCTGCCGAATAGGCCGAGGTGAACCCGTAGTCGAGCAACAAACGGGCCGCACGGCAGGTCATCAAAATGTGCTCTTCGGGAGGAATTTCGCCGAGATCCTGGTTTCGAGCTGGCCCGCAGAAACTGAGATGGCAATGTCCTTCGACCAAACCCGCCATCAGGAACTTGCCCTGGCCGTCGACGACGTCGCCGGCATTTTCCTCGCTGATTTGATTTTCGCCACGGGCTACCGTGACAATTCGATTGTCCTCAATCAAAACTTCGCCTGCGAATGGCGTGTCGTCGATTGAGTCAAAAATGGTGACATTCTTGATCAAATATGAACCCATTATTTCCTCCCACTGGCCATTTTGCCTGCAGCATTTCTGTGAATGCCAGGCTGGCTACTAGCTGAAATCATAGGATTGCTGGTGACAACTGGCCAGAATGAAATGGGTTGCGCAATCCGGTATATGAGACATACGACTTGAACTCTGCAGCAACCCTGTCATGCTGGGTTTGAGTGCGTGGAGGTGCCCATGGGTGACAAAAACCGCAATGGCGTCGACATGGCCATTGACCTGCTGAAGTCCCTGACTGACGCGGGAGGTCGGGCGCGAACGGCTGATCTTACAACCTCTCTCGATATCCCCCGCCCGAGCCTTCATCGGATCAGCAAAATTCTGGCCAACGAAGGCTTGCTCGATCTTTCCCATGGTGAAATCTCTGTGGGGTCGGCAGCTGACCGATTTGTCGACCGTCGGCGGCATCAATTTGACAAGGAGCATCTGCGGCGCATATCTGCGCGCGGCAACAAACGGGCTTCGCGCCCTTCGCTTCAGGCGGGAATTCAGGATGCTCCGGGACCGGTCATTCTGTCCGCGCCACATGTGCGTTCAAGCAGCCGTCCCTTGAGGATCGGGTTTTCCAATGCCTCTTTGAGCAATCCCTGGCGGATCGCGCTTGTTCATTCCATCGAATATGGGGCCGCCAGATTGGGCAAGGCGGTGGAGCGGCTGTCAGTGCGCCATGCCGGTGATGATGCAGTACAGCAATGCCTGCATATTGAGGAATTGCTGAGTGAAGGTGTGGACGGATTGATTGTCAGCGCCGCGGGTACCCGGCAGGTCGACCAATCCATCAAAGCGGCCACCGAACAAGGCATCACCGTTGTGTTTGTCGACCGCGGTCCGGTGTCGGATGTTGGAGCGAGCAGTTTCGTCACCAGTTCAGACGCAATCATTGGGCAAATGACCGCTCTCTGGTTGGCGGAAACGCTGAAGGGTCAAGGCAAGCTGTTGCTCTTGCCTGGGGAACCCAATGCGGAGCCAGCCAAATTGCGGCTGGCCGCAGCGTTGAAAGTCTTTGCAAATTTCCCGATGCTCGAGATCATTGACATCGGATGGACCAATTGGTGCGATGTCCGGGCCAGACAGATCAGCACTGAGTGGATCGGCAAGAGCCGGATTGATGGTGTCTGGTGTGACAGCGGCCAACACGGCATTGGCTCATTGCTCGCATTTCAAGACGCCGGATTTGCGGCTGGCGACATTCCGCCCCACACTGGCGGCGATCTGAACAGAGCCTATAAAATGGCGGTGCGCCACAAGGTTCCGCTCGGCGCTGTCGACTACCCGCCTTCGATGGGGTTGGTGGCTGTGGAGACGCTGCATGCCGCGTTGAGCGGGCAATGGGTGCCCAAGCGCATTGATGTGCCATCAGATATCATTCTGACAAAAGGTCATGCAACGGCATCAGTCAAACCCACGCTATGGGCTGAAGAGCATGTGCGATGGGACCTGCCGGACGATCTCATCCTGCATGCAGGTATTGGCGAGAGCTACAGCCCGGGTTCCTTTCGGATCAACTATCCCGGCAACAGCTACAACCGATCGGCGGCGCAACTGGCCAAGGCCGTGCAATTATGAGTGTCACGGGCACTGCAGGGGTGCGCGCTGTCGCAACCATATTGGCGACATTGGCCGATCAGGATCAAAAAACAGTTGCTGATCTGTGCGCCGAGCATGGAATACCGCGTTCAACGGCCTTTCAGGTTGTCAGCAAATTGGTGTCTGCGGGGCTTTTGACCCGGCATGGCAAAGGCCGGTTAACGCTGGGGCCGCAAGCGGTGCGTCTTGGTTACGCCCGGGCGAAATTGGCAATATTGGCCGGACCTGCTGAAGCGACGATGGCGTGGCTGCGAAATGAAACGGGAGGGGAGGTGGCTTTGTTGACGGTCGGCCAACCCGGCAAACGGCTCGTGAGCATCCCCGACAAGGAATTTGAATATGACATTGAATTGCCGGCTTGCGATGGACAGGGCAGGTCGGTCGTATTGGTGCAACTGAAATGCCAGAAAGGTGCAACACGCGCCGACCGCGCCCATGCGCTTGCGTGCTGTGAAAGAGCAGCACAAACCCTCGAAACCTATTTGCAGACGCCAGGAGATCAGAATTGATGCCGACCAAAGACCCGTTCAAAATCAGTGATCATGTTGCTGATTTTGCCGAGATATCGCTTCGCTATGCTGAACTCAGCGCGAAAACGCTGGATCAGCAAACTCATCAACTCGATATCCCCTACGGTGAACTTGAAACCGAACGGCTCGACCTGATTTTGCCAAAAACCCAGACGCGCGGCGCGCCGGTCCATATGTTCATTCACGGCGGGTATTGGCGCGCCGGTTCAAAGGCTGATTATTCATTTATCGCCGAACCAATTGTGGCGGCAGGCGGCATTGCCGTGCTCGCTGATTATTCGCTGATGCCGCAAGCGCGTATGCCTGATCTGGTGGCTCAGATCCGGCGGGCGATGGAATGGGTGAAACAAAACATCGGTGACTTTGGCGGCGAGGCGGAACGGATCACGGTAAGCGGGCATTCAGCAGGCGCGCATCTTGCCAGCTATCTGGCTGCCAGTGCGCCCCACGAGGACCGATCGGTGCCAAATGTCAAAAAGCTGATCCTCGTCAGTGGCATTTATGATCTGGCCCCGATCCCGAAAAGCTTCCTTCAGGCGGAGATTGCACTGACTTTGAGCGAGGTTGAACACTGGTCGCCGATTAATGCGGACCATGCGCCTGATGTGGAACGGATTATCCTGGTGGGCGGCGAGGAGACCAAACCGTTTCATACGCAGGCAGAGGAGCTTCGGGCAATTCTGCCGGGCTCACAGCACACTTTGCGGACATTGCCCGGGCTGGATCACATGTCGATCATTCTGGAAATGGGCGATCCGACATCAGAAGCGGGCCGGATTCTTGCAGATGTTGTGGCCAACTCGTAACGAAAACGGGCGCCCGAAGACGCCCGTTTAGGCTCATTCAGTCAAGGCGTCTTACTGACCGCCCCAGGCTGCTGGATAGTTGGCCATATCTTCACAGCCGCACATTGCATAATGCAGTGGCGGCATTGCGGGATTGATCATGCTGTCCAAAGTATCCTGAGTGATAGCCGGCTGTGGCAGGATCCATTCTGGCCCTGGCAAAGATTCGCCATTTAACACACGCTCTGCAGCGATGATTGCCGTGCGCCACTGATAATTCGGGTATGTTGGCGCAATCGCCGTCAGGCCCAAATCCTGCCATTTACGCAGGAAGTCCTGCTGGTCTTCGCCGACGAATACGGGGATATCATAACCACCATCTTCGAAAGCTTCGATAGCTGCAACAGCCGTTGCACCAGCATCCATCCACACTGCGTCAATGCTGCCGCGCTGCAGATAGTCTTCCACAATCGATTTGGTCTTTGCATTGTCGCCGTCAGTGAATTCGGCACCAACAATGTTCAAACCAGCGCCTTCAAGAATCTGGCGGCCCGCAGAATAACGGGTCTCCAGAACATCCACGCCGGGCAGAATTCGAAGCATCAGAACATTGTCGCCTTCTTCAACGTTATCCACGATGAATTCAGCGCCCTGAATGCCGAAACCATAGCCACCCACCGGGTGCACAAAGGTTACAGGGCAGTCTGTATTGACGCCGCGGTCAAACACAATGACCGGCAACTGGGCGCAGGCTTTTTCCACTGCAGGCGTGAGGGCTGCGGTTGTATTCGGCGAAACGATCAGGAGATCGCAATTGCCGCCTGCCAGCAAATCATCAATATCGGCGATCTGCTTGTCGTCGGAGCCTTCAGCATCGACATGAATGAATTCGCCGATGCTCGGTGTGGCCGCAACTTCTTCGGTCATGTTGGTGTAGCCAACCACACGCCAGGGATTGTTTACGCCTGCATTCGAGAAGCAGATTGTGTGCTGACCTTCGACAGCCATGGACGACGTGTCGACCATGTTGTCATCAAGATACTGCACCCAAGGCATGCCTTCGGGGCCCATCGGGGTTGCGGCCAGCTGTTCCTGCTGTTTGGCAAACTCCGCCGGATCGTTAAAGTTTTGGGCTTGCGCCAGCGTGTTGGCGGAAAACGCCAACCCCGCAGCCAAAGCCAGTCCCACTATTTTCTTCATATTACGGTCCTCCCGTTTGGTTTACTTCAGTCACTTCGCAACGATTGATACGCCGCAAAATTTGGTTTCAGAGCCTAACGCCCTGTCCGTTTGCGCCGGTACATTGCCAGCGCCACCGCGATGATCAAGATTAAGCCCTGCACCACCTGGCGTACGGGCTGCGGCAGCCCGAGAAAGTTCAACAACGTGAATATCGCCTGCAGGCTCAGTGCTCCGGCAATGGCGGCTGGTACAGACCCACGCCCACCCAGCAATTGTGCGCCACCAAGGACGGCGGCAGTGATCGCCTGCAATTCGTAGCCGTTCCCGACATCTGTCGATACGCCGGCAAATCCACCGAGCAGGATTCCTGTTATCACCGCGCTGATCGAGGAAACGACGAATGCAAGAACGCGCACGCGATTGACCGGTACACCTGCAAGGCGCGCCGCCAGCGGATTGTCGCCGATGGCGTGGATCATGCGCCCAAGATTGGTGCGATGCATCAGCCAGTAAAGCGCAAAACCGACCACAAGCAGAACGATCAGTGCAACCGGCAGCATGCGGATGACCGGTATGTCCATTATACTGACACGCCCGAAGAATCTGAACGTGTCGGGCAAATAACCCCGCGGGGAACCGCCGGACCATAGGAATGAAACGCCGGTGAGCGTGATCATCATGCCAAGCGTGGCGATCAGCGATGGCACTTTGAGGTAGCACACCACCAAGCCGTTGATGACGCCCACCGCTACGCCTATGCACAGCATGACCGGGATCACCCAAAGCGTTGCATCCGGATCATTGTTGGTGAGCATTGAGGACCCAACCACGACGAGCGTGATGAGGGACCCAACGGAAAGATCAAAGCCACCGGAGACCAGAACATAGACCTGACCGGCAGCAAGGATTGCCAGAGGTGCCGCCCGTTTCAGGAAATTCATATAGCCGGTGGGCTCGGCAAAATTCGGGTTTTGCAGAAGAATTGCGGCAATCAAAGCTGCCAGCAGAAAGTAGACCGGATTGATTTGCGGCAGAGCGCGCTTTTTGGGCGCTTCGGCTGAACTGAGAGGTTGATCGGTCATGCCACCATCCTCTTGGACCGGACCGCATAGAAAGCCACTGCGGCAACAATGATGACGCCGCGCATCACCTGTTTGGCAAAGGCGTCCACTCCGGCAACATTGAAGATGGAGTCGATAAGCGAGAAGATCATCATGCCTGCCATCGTGCCCCAGATCCCGCCGCGTCCGCCAGCCAGCACCGTGCCACCAATGACGACCACAGCAATGGATTCAAGATCATAGACGCCGTCCGAGCCGATCCATGGTGCGCCGGAGCGCAGACGGCTGGCCAGATAGAGGCCGGCAACAGCTGCCAAAACCGAGCAAATAATATGGGCGTAAACGACCACCCGGTCGGTCTGGATGCCGGCAAATCGCGCCGCGTCCTTATTGCCGCCAACTGAATAGATGTTCGAGCCAAACTTCGTGAAGCGCAATACCGCCCAGGCCGCAATGGCCAACAGCAGAAGAAAGAGCAGACTGGCAGGCAGGCCCGCAATTTCGCCGTAAGCAAAAAGCTGGAATTCAACTGGCACCGACCCGGCAAAATTCGAGACAAGGGCCGACAGGCAGCCTTGAATGATCAGGCTCATGCCCAAAGTGGCAATCAGTGGATTAACCTCAAGCTTGGCGATGACAAGCCCGTTGATCAGACCGACCACGACGCCAAGGGCTAAAGCTGCCAGGATGGCGGGCAGGATCATCGCCGGATCACCATTCATGATCACCGAGGCCAATACGGCTGTCGCCGAAATCAGGCTGGCAACCGAAAGGTCGATGGAGGCGACAAGAATTGCAAATGTCTGACCAATGGCGGTGATACCCAGGGCAATCGACCGACCCAGAATTGATACCAGATTGGAAGTCGTCAGATATTGCGTCTGGCCCGTGCTGACAGCAATGACAACGTAGATCGCCAATGCGGTCAGCAACAGAATGGCAGGGGCCCAGACCTCGAAGCGAAAGCCGGTTTTGGGGGAGGAAATCATGGCCGCCTCGCTCATGCCGCCACCCCGGATTCGCCAGTTGCAGCCAGCATGATATCGTGTTCGCTCGCGCCGTGGCCAAACTCGTCAACAATTGTGCCGGCACGCATGACCAGCACCCGGTCGGCTGCGCCGATCACTTCCGGCAGATCCGAAGAGATCATCATCACGGCGGCACCCTCCCGCGCCAGGTCGCGCATGAGATGATAAATGCCTGCCTTGGCGTTCACGTCGATTCCACGGGTCGGTTCGATGAAAATCAGCACCTTGGGCTTGAGTGTCAACCAGCGCGCGACAATGGCTTTTTGCTGATTGCCACCGGACAGGAAACCGATGTCCTGATCGTATGAGGGGGCCTTGACCTCCATGGCGTCGAGCAATCCGTCCATGGAAGCGAGATCGGCATGCTTATTGGCCTGATGGCTGGAAGCCAGATTGTCAAAGGCGCGAGCGGTCAACATGCCGTTATCACGCACTGACTGCATCAAAACCAATCCTTCGCCTTTGCGGTCCCCCGGCAAAAGGCCGATGCCCGCCTGAATTGCGTCGCGCGGATTGGTGAATTCCACTTTTTTGCCTTTCAGCTTCACGTCTCCCGAGGTAAACGGGTGCTGTCCGAAAAGTGCCATTGCCAAAGCCACGCGCCCGGCGCCCTGAATGCCCGCGAAGCCTAAAATTTCACCTGCTGCCAAGTCAAAGTTGATGTTCGAAACGCGATCATTCCGGCCATTACGAACGGATAAAACCGTATCGCCAATTTCCTGTTCGGTGGCAAAAGGCGCATAAAAATCAGCGATGTCGCGGCCCACCATGGCGCGGACGATGTCACCAGGTTGTGGGACTTTATCGAATTGCGCTGCGACTTCACCGTCTTTGAGGACGGTGACGCGGTTGGCCAATCGGGTGACCTCACGCATCCGGTGGGTGATGTAGATGATCGCTGTGCCGCGCTCCCGCAGCCGGTCAACAGTTTCGAACAACACGTCGCACTCGGCCTCATTCAACGCCGCTGTTGGTTCGTCCATGACGACCACTTTTGCGTTGAGGGAAATGGCTTTGGCGATTTCGACCATTTGTTGGGTGGCGACGTCGAGTTCTGCAACGGTGGCGTTCGGATCGACCCGGGTTCCGGCCCCGAAAAGATCCAGCACCCGTCGCGTCTCTGCGCGCATTGCTGCATAGTCGATTATGCCACGCCGAGTGGGTTCGCGTCCGAGAAAAATGTTCTGCGCAACAGTGCGCTCTGGAAGTAGAGAGAATTCCTGATAGATGACGGAAATGCCGCCCTGCAAAGACTGAACCGGGTGGGAGAAGATTTTGGTCGTGCCATTAAGACGTATCTGACCTTCATCGGGCTGATAGACCCCCGACAGTATTTTGATCAGAGTAGATTTCCCGGCGCCATTTTCACCCACCAGAGCGTGCACTTCGCCGGGGTGAACAGAAAAACTGACATCATTGAGTGCCCGAACACCCGGAAAGCTTTTGGATATACCTCGCATTTCGATGACGGGCGCGGCACTCATTTCGTTCATTCAGCGGCCTCCCACTGGGTGCGGATAAAACCAATTGATTGCGAAAACAGTGTTTCATGGTCAGGAAACAACGGGCGCCAAACGCGGGTCGCGGCTGCCAGTTCCGGTAGTCCTGCACCAAAAGCCTCAACAATCAACCAGCCATCATAACCCTGTCGTTTGGCGGCTGAAAAAATCTCAGCGAAATCAATGTGCCCGGTGCCGGGGATTCCCCGGTCGTTTTCTGAAACGTGCAAGATGCCCATATGCCTGCCTATTTTTGCCACGGCTTCAGTCTGGCTCTTTTCCTCGATGTTGGCGTGGAACGTATCGTACATTATTTTGAAGGCAGGATGGTCGACTGTTTTTACATATTCCGCAGCCTGATCCATCGTGTTCAGGAAGTGTGTTTCGAAACGATTGAGATGTTCAAGGCAGAGTATGTACCCGTTTTCCTGCGCACGCTCAGCCATGGCATGATGCGCTTCCGCCCCAAACCGGATTTCATCAACAGATGGGCCCGAACCGGTGAAATGCCCGATGGGCGCGTGGAATGGGCCGCCGATGCTTTCAGATCCAAGCGCTTCCGCACAATCCATGATCCAGTCGAGGTGATTTTTGCCGCGTGCGCGGACTTCCGGGTCGGTGCTCAGCGGGTTGGCAGAAGGGTCGGGGATTATAGACGTGGAGGTTCGACGCAAACCGATGGCGTCCAACTCTTTTGCAAGCCAGGCGTAATGGGACGGATCGCCGGTCAAGACCGGAATCTCAACGCCATCATAGCCAAGTTCTTTTAGCCGCCGGATTTGCGGCAAATGCGCTGCCTCAATATGTCCGGTAAGGCACAGCAAATTGATGCTGACCCGCATAGTCTCTCCCCAATACCGTTGCCGGCAGCTTGTCCCCTTGAGCACTATTATTTTGGAAGTTAGACCAACAGACAATGCCAAAGCTGTGTGTTTAGTCCTGTATATGAGACAATTAATCACAGACGACAGGCGGTTGCGTAATGTTCGTTTATGAAAAACGGGCTTTGCGGATGGGCGCTCCGCTTATGTGCCCGATGGTCCGGCCTCGGAGCCATGGTTTGAAATGGCTTGGAGTGGTTGTGCAATGTGCAAATGCTGACCAAACAGCTTGGCAATAGCTTGCCGCTTCAAGAACAGCTTTTAGTTGGAAAGCAAATCCATATCCAATTGAATGAAGTCGCCCCGATAGACCACATCCGCCAAATAGATGATCCGGTCAGCGCTGTCACACATGATACGCCGGACGTCCGCCATGGGTTCGCCTATGGGAAGGTTCAGGACGTTCGCGGTCTCCAGATCACATTTTGAAATCGACATACTCTGACGTGCTTGTTTGATGCACAGGGTCTTGTCCTCAAATAGGATGGGCAACGCAATTTCATTGCGAAAACGCAATTTGTGCCGCTCGAATATATGTGAGGCAATATACAGGGTGATGACACAGTACGGATTTCCGTTTCGCGCATGGGTTCGCTTGATCATCTGATAGCAATCGAAAGGTTTCCCCATTTCAAAATTGTCAGGGAGCGTTGTTTGACCTTCGTCGAGATTTCTTAAATCGGGTTTGTCGCCACGATACATATTCACCAAGGCGGCGAGCGATGTTTCAACATTAAGAGGACGCGCCGCAGTTTCCTGGGGCATGACCGTTGTGCCGCGGCCTCTGCTTGATACGACAAGGCCCTCGTCCTGCAAAATTCGCATGGCCTGGCGGACTGTTATTTTGCCAACGCCGAACTCTGCGGCAAGTGCGTCCAGCGTTGGTAACAGATCGCCCTCTTTCCATCTTCCACGATCGATGCGCTGGCGCAGAGTTTCTGAGACCTGCACATAGAGGGGGGAGCGGCTGGAGCTAAGTTTTTTAACAGGCATGTCTGATCCTAATTCCCCGAGGATGCGGATACTAGCAAAAAGTTAAATGTCTATCTATAGAACTTTTAGATTGACTCTCCGCAATCGTTTTTATTATGTCTACTAATAGAACTTTTGGAGGAGATGTTCGGTTGGCTTCTAGCAGTAATGACACTGACATGTACGACTATATCGTCGTTGGGTCAGGAAGTGCCGGCTCGCTCGTCGCCAGTCGCCTGAGCGAAGATTCTGCGGCGCGGGTTCTTGTTGTTGAAGCGGGCGGGCCGGATCGGGGTTTCTGGCTTCGTTTGCCGGTCGGGTATTTCAAATCCATCTACAATGAACGTTTTTCCCATCTGTATAAAAGTGAACCGGGAGAGGGCGTATCCGGTCGCCAGATAGATTGTCCGCGTGGCCGGGTCGTTGGGGGGTCCAGTTCGATCAACGGACTGATCTTCATCCGGGGACAGCAGGAAGACTACAATGATTGGGAGGCTTCGGGTGCTGAAGGCTGGAATTACAATCAGGTTTTGCCGCACTTTCGCAAATTCGAGAATTACCAGGGTAAACCGTCGCAGTTTCGCGGTGCCTATGGTGAGTTGTCAGTGTCAGACCTGCGCAATCAAAATGACGCCTGTGACGACTGGATGAAAGCGGCAATCAGTACAGGCCTGCCAGCCAATGAAGATTTTAACGGTGAAAGCACTTATGGCATTGGCTCATATCAACTGACTTTGAAAGGCCGCTGGCGCGAAAGTGCTGCCACAGCTTTTCTCAAACCGGCTCTGGATCGCAGCAATCTGACATTGTCCACTGGAGCACAGGTAACCCGCCTGATTATTGAAAAGGGCAGGGCTGTCGGCATCGAGTATCTGCAAGCTGGCGAGCTCAAACGGGCTTATGCCGCTTCTGAAGTGATACTTTGCGGGGGCGCGGTACAGACACCGCAATTGCTTCAATTGTCCGGGATCGGACCAGCTGACTTGTTGTCGTCCATGGGGATCACCCCATTGGTGGATGCGCCGGAGGTTGGCGAAAACCTCCAGGACCATTTGCAGATGCGGACGATCATTGAGCTTTCAGATACGCGCTCATCCTTAAACGATCATGTGCGCAACCCGCTGAAATTAGCCAAGATGGGCCTGGATTGGCTGCTGCACTCCAAAGGGCCGCTGACGGTCGGTGCCGGCCAGGTTGGTGGCGCGGTCTGCAGCAAATACGCGCAAAACGGCCGTCCCGATTTACAGCTCTTCGTCATGCCGCTGTCGGTGGATAAGCCTGGAACGCCATTGCACCGCTATTCCGGTTTCACCACGTCGTTTTGGCAGTGCCATCCGCAAAGTCGTGGCAGCATCCATATTCGTTCCAGCAACCCAAATGACGACCCGGCGATTCAACCCAACTACCTGTCCGCTGAGCACGACTGCAAAATTATGGTTGAAGGCCTCAAGATGGTTCGGGATATCTATCAGCAACCAGCGTTCAAAAGCCGCTGGAAACGGGAGGTCATACCGGGCGCTGCACATCAGAGCGATGATGAGATACTCACCGCAATCCGCCAGAGTGCGGGCACTGTCTACCATCTTGTTGGAACCTGCCGCATGGGTTCGGACCAGAAAGCCGTCGTGGACCCCCAATTGCGTGTGAACGGCATTGACAGCCTGCGGGTCATAGACGCGTCCGTAATGCCGACAATCCCTTCAGCCAACACCAATGCCGCCGCTTACATGATTGCCGAGAAAGGAGCCGCGATGGTCCAAGCAGCGAAACAGTGACTCACGTTCAACGATCTCTAACAGGAGGAAACTAAAATGAAACAAGTATTGAAAGCTATTGCTGTCAGCAGCCTGCTGCTGTCAGGAGGAAGCGCTCTGGCTCAGAATGCCAATCCGTATGGATGGGAATCGGTTCCGGAAAAAAGCGGCCAGATTGTCATGAAAATTGGCCATTCCGTGAACATGGAATGGTCATCGCATACGGCAACACTGAAGCGTTTCGCGGAACTCGTGTCGATCTATACCAATAATGAAATCCGGCCTGAACTGTTCCCGGGTGCGCAATTGGGTGGCGAGCGTGAAATGGTACAGCAGGCCCGACAGGGTGCTCTGCAAGTCACATTGCCAGCGACCAACAATCTGGCAGCATTGGCACCGTCGCTCAACGTCTTCATCCTGCCTTATCTGGCAACTTCGACAGAACAGGTTAACTATCTGCAGGATGAACTGACGCCCTACCTTGTGCCACGCGTGATCAAGGAAGCCGGTGTGCGGATTGTCGGATGGGAAAATTCCGGCTGGCGTGCGTTTTTCTACAAGTCCGACAAGGCCATCGAAAAGCCTGCAGATCTTGCAGATCTTAAAATGCGTGTGCCACCGAACCCGATCATGATCGCTTCTTACGAGGCTTGGGGCGGGAACCCGACACCTATCGCATGGTCTGAACTATACTCTGCCTTGCAGCAAGGTGTTGTCGAAGGCGGGGACAACCCTGTGACCGATGTGATCGGCATGAAGTTTAATGAAGTCATCAACCGCATGACGACTTTCCACTATACGATCCTCACACACCCGATTGTGGTGTCAGAGCGTTGGTTCCAGGGTCTGAGTGAAGAGCATCAGGCGGCCATATTGCGGTCCGGCAAAGAAGCTACGGACTACATCCGCTGGTGGCAGCCGCTGGATGAAGCTGCATGGTGGGAAAAGGCAAGAGAGGCCGGCGTCGAAATCACCGCGATTGAAGACGAATCCGAATGGATTGAAAAGGCGCGTGCCATCTGGCCCGACTATTACGATGCCATCGGAACGGACGGCGAAGCGGTCGTCAACAAGGCGCTTGAAGTTCTGGCGACATATCCCGGCGACAAATAATACAAGCTCCCCTCGCGACTTGAATGTCGCGAGGGGCATTTCATCATCGGAGGCCGCATGACCGTGTTTTTGAAAAAAACCCTGTTGCTACTGGCATCAATCTTTCTGGCCTTCATGGTCGGATCGTTGTTTTTGCAGGTTATCGCACGCGAGTTTCGCTGGGCGGTGGATTGGACAGAAGAAACCGGACGCTTCAGTTTCATCACCATGGTTTTCATCGCTGCTGCCTACGGTACGCTGACACGCTCACATCTCAGCGTTTCCGTGTTTTCAGATGCAGCTGCTCAAAAGTTCGGTCCCCGGCCCATATGGTTTCTGCACACCATCATCATACTCGGATTTGCAGCGGTTATGGTGGTGTTTTCTGCCCTGAATTTCATTGACGGGCTGCAATATCCCAACACATCTCCGGCGCTGGGCTTCAATCAAAACAATCTGTTTGTCGCGATGTGCGGGGGCTTCATCATCATTTTTCTGTTGCATTTGAGTGACCTGATTGTCCTGCTCCGGGGAGGCTCACTCAATGAATGATGTCATTCTTATCCTATGCGTGTTGTTTCCCTTGTTGTTGCTCCTTGGTGTGCCAATCTATGTTGGTCTTGGAATTGTCGGACTGACCATCAGCTACGTTACAGATGCGCCGCTGGTGTTCGCCACCCAGAATGTACTGAACGGTCTTGATCAGTTTCCATTGCTCGCTATTCCGGCCTTCATACTGGCTGGCAACATCATGGAAAAGGGCGGTATTACAGAAGACATTATCAGTATTTTCCGCCATGCTTTCGGTCACATAACCGGCAGTCTGGGGCTGGTGACAATCTTCTCCTGCATGTTCTTTGCCGCCATATCCGGCTCCGGTCCGGGAACAGTTGCTGCCATCGGCGCGATCATGATCCCGGCCATGATTAAATATGGCTATCCGGCCTCATATGCGGCCAGCGTGTCTGCAACCGGCGGCACCCTCGGGGTCATGATCCCGCCAAGCAACCCGCTGATTATCTATGGCATCATCGCCAATGTTTCGATTGCAGATCTGTTCGCAGCCGGGATGGTTCCGGGCATTTTGACTGCTTTGATGCTGGCATTTGTCGCCTATCTTCTGGCGCGCAGAGCCGGTGCGGTCATGACGAAGGACGAGAACGCGCCGCGCGGCAGCATCTGGTTATTATTATGGAAGGCGAAGTTTGCACTCTTCCTGCCGGTGCTCATTCTTGGTGGTATTTATTCCGGTATTTTCACGCCGGTCGAAGCTTCGGTCTGCGCGGTGGTTTACGCGCTGATTGTCAGCGTTGTCGTCTATCGGCAACTGACATGGGCTGGACTATCGACGGCATTTGAAGGTGCTATAAAGCTGGGCGGTGCGCTGATGATCATTGTCGCATGCTCCACTCTTTTTGCCACGGTCATTACTCTGGAGCGCATTCCCCAGGATGTGGTTGCGACCTTCAGCGGGCTGACCGATAGCCCGATCGTGATTATTCTGATCATCTGTGCGTTGCTGATCGTGATTGGCACATTCATGGAAACCATCAGCGCCATTATCATTTTGGCACCCATACTTGTGCCGCTGGTGGTCAGCTACGGCGTCAATCCGGTGCATTTCGGCATCATTCTGATTGTGACGATTGAGATTGCGTTTCTCACACCGCCTCTGGGTGTGAACCTGTTTGTCGCCAGTCAAATCGCAAACATCAAGTTTGAAAAGGTTGCCATTGCAATCCTGCCATTTGTCGCCACTCTTATGCTGGCGATGCTCATCGTCATCTTCTTCCCACAGCTCAGTCTGTGGTTACCCGAAACCTTGAGAAGCCTGAGGTAAAGACCTGTGTCCGATAAGAATAAAGTTGAAATACGAAATCCCGCCAATCCATCCCAGATCGTGGGCTCATTTCCCACGACCCCTGAAGGCGACGTTTCAAAAATGATGGAGACGGCCCGTAAAGCGCAGGTGGCGTGGGCGAAAGTACCGCAGCCGGAACGGGGCAAACAGCTTGATGCTTTTCTTAACGGACTTGAGGCGAGACTCGATGACATCGCAACCTCCATCACCCGCGAAATGGGGAAACTTTTGGGGGAGTCCAAAGGCGAGGTGAACAAGGCTTTGGGCGAGGGGCGAGCCATGGTGCGACGGTCATCTGCCCCGATTGGCGAAGTGCTTCCCTCCCAGAAACCCGATACCGTGGTTTATTCAACGCGTCGACCACGCGGTGTCATCGTTGGAATTAACCCCTGGAATTTTCCGTTCAGCACGCCCATTCGCAAGACGATCCCTGCGCTGCTGTTCGGCAATGCAATTGTGCTGAAACCATCGGTCAGTACGCCCGGCGCTGCTTTCATCATGCAGGAGGTTGCTGATGCCACGCTACCGAAAGGCCTTTTCCAGATAGCCTACGGGTCAGGCGGCCTCGGCACGGCGCTGACCGGCGCGCAGGGTGTTGATGCGATCAGTTTTACCGGCTCTGTCGGCACGGGCCGTATTGTGGCGCAGGCCGCAGCGGCAAATCTGACCGAGATCAGCCTTGAATTGGGTGGCAAGAATCCGGTGATTCTCAACGATGCGACAGATCTGGATGCAGCTCTCGATCAGATTTACGCGGCCGCCTTTGCGGTGTGTGGTCAGCGCTGTACAGCCATCAGCCGTGTCATCGTCCGCCGGGAGCTCGAAGCGGCTGTTGTTGACGGTCTGGCGAAACGTGCCCGTGCGGCAAATCCGGGCGACGGAATGGATGCCGCCACCACGCTCAGTCCGTTAATGGGCAAAACCGCCCTTGATGATGTTGCAGGCTTTGTTGACCGTGCGCGGGCGGCAGGCGCCAATGTAGCAGCTGGGGGAGAGCGGATTGATCAAAATGGCGGGTATTTTTATGCCGCTACGATATTGTCAGACGTGACCGCCAATATGGAAGTCGCGCGGGAAGAAGTCTTCGGTCCTGTGCTTGCGGTCATCGCCTATGACGATATCGATGAAGCGATGCATATTTGTAACGACATTGAATTTGGCCTTGCAGCCTGTCTGTATTCCGAACAGACACCGCTGGTGGATCGCTTTATTGCGGAAGTGGAAAGCGGCATGATCCATGTGAATTGTGGAAGCTTTCCTGAAGACCACGCACCCTTCGTTGGCGTGAAGAACTCTTCGCTTGGTGTTGGCGGTTCTAACGGCCCCTCAACGCTTCACTTTTATACGCAGGAACATACTGTTTTCCGGAAAGGTAAGGCGTGAGCAAGGCACGCCCCGACCATGAAGAGGGAACGCGTCTTACCCTGAAAGTTAGCTCTGAAGACAATGTCGTCACGGTTCTGGACAGCGAACTGGATCGTTGCCTGATCGCGGGCGGTTTGGTGATTGATAAAGGCATTCCCTTCGGTCACAAAATTGCGCTGTGCGACATCGCGTGCGGAAGGGACGTGATCAAATATGGCGTGGTCATTGGGCGTGCAACATGCCTGATTGCGCAAGGAGAGCATGTCCATGTCCACAACATCGTCTGATGTCCTGGGCCGGGGGTGGCTGCGGTCAGATGGACGTTTTGGTGTGCGCAATCATGTCATAGCTCTTTCCACTGTTGCACTCACTGACAGGGTGACAGCTCTGGCCGCTGCACAAGCCGATGGCGTTCTGCCGATTACACCTGGATTTTTGCGCGGACTACGTGGCGCCGATGCGGACCTTCAGACGGCCATGATAAAGGCGATTGTAGTGCATCCCAATGTCGGCGCGGCCCTTGTGGTGACCCACGACCGTGCATCTGCTCTGGCGCTGGAACAGAGTTTTGCCAGTGCAGGAAAGCCGGTCGTTGTTGTGGCACTGATGGGGTGCAAGGGCATACAAACGGCGCTGAACGAACTGACCGCCAAGTTGCAGGACCTGCAGGAATTGGCAAGCCAGGCACCACAAGAGCAGATGACTTTCAGTGACCTAACAATTGCGCTGGAATGCGGTGGATCGGATGCGACATCAGCGCTTTGCGCGAATCCGACAATTGGTCGGTTTGTGGATCGTCTGATTGCCGCAGGCGGAACTGCCATCGTCTCTGAAACAGCGGAGTTTCTGGGCGGCGAGGATGTGGTTCGCTCGCAATCGAACAGCCCGAAAATTGCAGAAGCCATTCTGGCCTGTATGGCCAACGAAGAAGCAATGATGAAAGAGGATGGCAGCGATTATCGGGGCGTCAATCCAACGCAGGAAAATATTGAAGCCGGCCTGAGCACGCTGACTGAAAAAACAATGGGTGCGCTTTGCAAGATTGGTAGTAGCCGTTTTGCCGGTGCGCTGACCTTTGGTCAACGTCCGCCGGGCAATGGTCTGTTTTTCATGGACACGCCGTTTTTCAGCCCCACCTCCATGACCGGCATGGTGCTGGGTGGAGCCCAGATCACACTGTTCGCGATGGGGGTGTTCAATCCGTCCGGTGTTCCGCTTGCGCCTACCATCAAAATCTGCGGCAACCCAAACACTTTATCCGATTGGGCCGATGGCATTGATGTAGACGTGTCCGGTATTATTTCGGGCGCTCATACCTATGATGACGGGGCAAATTCCATTGAAAACTTCATTGAAACAACGATCGGAGGCGCGATGACTTGCGCAGAAAAATGGCAAGAAGGTCAGTTAATTGTGCCAACCAGTCGATCAGCATTGTGACGTGATTGCGGTTTTGAAAAAAAGTGAGCCAGCTGTTGCCTTTGCTCAATTGGGCCCATTTTCTGCACCGCTTGACCGGCCGCCAATGAACGCGGAATCCAGCGAACGCTCATTTTTGTCGTCGACGGTTCCGGGTGGCTGCGCTGTGTTATGATTTTCGACGTTTTGAACAAGGTATGAATCTGTGACAATCCCGACCATCGCCCGGATAGAAACCTGGGCTTACAGAGTCCCTCTTTCCCGACCGGTTGAGACGTCATTTGGAACCATGCGGGACAGGCCCGCTGTTTTCATTCGGATTGAGGACGATCAGGGTGTCTTTGGCTGGGGAGAAATATTTGCCAACTGGCCTGCAGCCGGTGCCGAACATCGTGCGCGTCTGGTGCTGGAAGACATATCCCAATTGCTGCTTGGTACGGATGCGCGAAAACCAGAAGATATTTTTCAGGACTTAACCCGAAAGACCCACATCAGGGCTCTGCAATGTGGGGAATTTGGACCTTTTGCGCAGGCTATCGCCGGAATTGACTGCGCGCTGTGGGATTTGCGCGCGCGCGCGGAAGGCAAGCCATTGCGTCGCCTTTTGAACGACAAGGCGGCTGATACCATCCGGACCTATGCCAGCGGGATCGACTGCCGCACGGCCGAAGAGGCCATCGAGTCTTCCCGAAATGATGGCCACCTTGCCTTCAAATTGAAAGTTGGTTTCGATGCTCAAGATGCTGATCGCGTCGCCGGTCATGCTTCAGGACTTCGTCACACTGAAACCCTCTATCTTGATGCCAATCAGGCCTGGTCGGTCGATCAGGCCAAATCTTTTCTGGCTGGTATCAATGACATTCCGATTGGTTGGCTTGAAGAACCGATAAGGGCAGATGCGCCTGAAGCGAGCTGGTCAGAATTGCGCAAGTTCGGCAATATTTCGCTGGCCGGGGGCGAAAATATCGTGGGACTGGCCGCTTTTCGTTCTGCGATTGAGACACGGATATTGGATTTCATACAGCCGGACGTCGCTAAATGGGGTGGTGTAAGCGGGTGCTTCCATGTCGCCCGGATGACTGTCGAAGCCGGCCTGACCTACTGCCCCCATTTTCTGGGAGGCGGAATCGGGCTGCTGGCTTCCGCCAACCTTCTGGCGGCGGCTGGCGGGCAAGGCACTCTGGAGGCCGATGTCAATGTAAATCCATTGCGAGATGCTTTTCCCATACCTTCGGTGCAAGCCGGGACGATGAAACTCGACCCCGCCCCTGGTTTGGGGATCGAGACATTGCCAGAGGCCATTGATCGCTACAAAACATTCCACGCTGAGGCTTCTGTTTGTGGGTAACGGTAGCGCAAGCATCTTCCGCCTACGGACGCGGTCGCCTGAATCGATGCCTCACTATTTGCCCAACCAGACCATCCTGCCTTTGATGTAAAATCTCTAAATCAAAGGTAGAACGATCATCGAGGACGGCTGTTGCAGCTATTGCGAAGCCGGAGGTCTCAGCATCAGGTTTCTTTTCGGTGTAGCGGGGCTCGCCATTTGTTCGATCCAGATTCCCGTGTTCTGATTCTGAATGCCGTTATTTGTTCTTGAATAGAAAGTCGCAACAAATTTACCGCCCTCGCTTCGCGTCTGACGCGTGACGCCAATCAGAACTCTTGGCTGTCCGGGACGTAGGAGAAAAAGAGCTCCTCCGGAATCGCCTGGCCTAACCAAAGCCCCACCGCTGCTTTGAGCGCATAAGTGCTTTTCGTCATCGCACGGATACGAAGAAAAACGGCTGGTTCCAATTTGCCGAAATCTGGTGGTATTACTTGGAAAGCTGCCTTCCGCAGGCCTGTTTGAAGCGAACAGGTCCGTGTCGGTCCCAGCCATAGCTCGAAGCCGATCAGCGCTGCCCACCAATTGCCAGTCAACATCGCTTAAATCCGGGGAGCGTGACCACAGATTGTTGGTAGAGGTGGCGCCAAACAACCTGCCATTCGATGCCGCCATCGCGATAATTCCGTTAGCATGTCCAATATGGGTCCAGGACACATCGCTTAATACGGGATCACGAGCCCAAAGCTTGTTGTCTGTGGTTGAAGCAAAGAGCTTGCCGTTGAGGCTGGCCATTGCTCTGGCATTGTTCGCGTGCCCGATGTAACGCCAATTAACCTCATTCGCTATCGCGTTGCGAACCCAGAGTTTGTTGTCTCTCGTTGCTGCAAATAAGTTGTTGTTGTGAGCTGTCATGGCAACGACGTTATTGGCGTGTCCTATTTTCCTCCATTTTTGGTTTCTGCCGTTGGCAGGACGCATCCATAACGTATTGCCTTCGGTCGCTGCAAAGAGGTTGCCGCCGGTTTGAGCCATTCCGGTTACCAGATTTGCATGGCCAATCAACGACCAAGTGCGGCCGTTTGCATCTGCGACCCGCTTCCACAAATCTTCCAGACCACTTGTTCCCCAGCCAACAATTTGCAGATCGGAATCCTCCAATATTGTCGATTGCAGAGGCCGTGTGGCAACAACTGCCGGTATCGCAACTGAGCGCGGTACGGGCGACGTTAATTTCAACATTATGATATCGACACAGCCGATGATGGAATACTTGTCGGCCTGGGCCGTATAAGAGATATTTTCGCTATCGTGGCCAAATCGAATTGGGATATTGGTCGCAGGCTTGAAGTCGTAGAACCGATCAAATCGCTGCCAATTTCCGCAGCCGTCATCTTGTGCGACAACATTTTCGGGCTTTTCTCTGTTTCCGATACAATGACCGGATGTAAGCACGATATCGCTGGCGATGAGAGTTCCAGTGCATCCGCCAACCTGGACAACTGAATTACTCGCTGGATTTCCGATATCATCGGTACCCGCTAACAGCGGTTGACTGGTGCTGCCTATGTCACTCTGCTGGGCCGCAGCAGAACCAATCATCGAGACAGCCACGATTACATTTAATGGGATGATCCTAAGCATCACTTCCTCCGGATTATTTTGCAATCCTCGCAAAATATCGGAGTAAGACTGACGCTGACTACTGTTGATATCCACAGGTTGACGCGTTGCATTTTACAGTATTTCGAAATCATGTAAGATGAATTGCGGGGGCTCAATCAGGATTTTTCTGACATGAGCGTTGTCGATTTCATTGGTAAAATTCACGAACTTAGTAGCGCTAAATCTGTTTGGGAATTCTCTCTGAGAGAATTTTCAAAATGCGGCATCGCTTCGTTATGCCATGGATATGCAGATGGTAAACCGGATGATGCGCCACTCACTTTGCGTAACAATTATCCGGAACCCTGGAAAAACATCTACTATCAGCGGGGCGCATATCGGTACGATCTTTATGCGCAACACGTTGCAACGAGTACCAGCGTCATTCAGATTGATGGCCTTCAATTCGACTCTAAAATAAAAGAAGATTCTCTACTTTTTGAAGAGGTGAATGATATTGGAAACTTTGGCATCAATAACGGTTTTATTGTGCCATTGAGATTGGCCAAAAACGATGGATTTGGTGGCATGTTTATTGGTGATATTCCTGCAGATGAACCTGATCCGCATGGTTTTCTGGTCACCCACAAACATGATTTTCTTTTGATGGCTATGCACCTTGATGCGAAGCTTGTTCAGATTGCCACAAGGGATGCTCAAACCGAGGTGAACCTTACCAAACGCGAAAGTGAGTGCCTGACCTGGCTCGCGAGCGGGATGTTGAACGATAAAATCGCTGAGAGGTTGAAAATTTCAAATTCAACGGTTGAATTTCACCTGAGAAACGCAAGACACAAACTGAAAACACGGACGCGCGAACAGGCAGTAGCGGTTGCAATTGGGCTTGGGATTATCAAAATTTAAGGTCTTATTGTTCAAGGACCATAGGTTCAAAACTTGGATCGGTCCTGGGTACCGTAGCCGGGTCTGTTCCCCGTCAGCGCTCATGGAATTAATTGAGCTGATTGCTTAAGGGATATGAAAGATGGATCAGCCAACGGTGATCAGAATGTCATTGCCTTCAATTTTAACAGGATAGGTTTTCAACTTAACGCAAGCTGGTGCAACTGTTGGGTCGCCAGTGCGATAGTCAAAAGAGCCGAAATGCAACGGGCACTCGATTTCGAATTCATCGACAATACCTTCGCCGAGGTGTGCTTTTTCATGGGTGCAATAGCCCTCAGTGGCGTAATATTTACCATCGGGTGCATGAAAAATTGCGTATGTTTTGTCCCCATGATCAAAGCGCATCACGTCTTCTTCGTCGATATCGGTGGTACTGCAAGCTCGAATAGTCTCAGTCATCCTGTCATCCCTTTTTTGTATTTAGATCTTTTCCAGAGCGTTTTTGAACGCGTGAAATTCTGCTTCTGGCAAACCAGGTGTCTCCCTTGCGGTCGGGAAACTTCCCTCCAAGGAGGCGGCTTTGAATGCGCTCAACGCAGAAATTCGCTCCTGATGAAGCTCCTTGTATTTCTCGCGCAGATTGCCAAACGCTCGTGCGTGTCGCGGCGGGTTTTCGGTTTCACCGCATAGATCATTCATGAAAAGGAAAGAGACGTCACCGCCACTACCAGAACCAAGAGATACGCATATGATACTTGTACGCTTGGCAATTTCCGTCATGATCGGGCCGGCGATAACTTCAGATTCAGCTGAAAACGCGCCGGCATCCTCCAGGCGCTTGTAGTCCTTATAGAGTTCCAGCGCTTCATCCGCAGTTTTACCAACTGCACGCAGTCCGCCAATCGAAATTGACTTGCGTGGAACCAGGCCCAGATGCCCCATCACGGGAATGCCTTCACGAGTGAGCTTTTCGACCGTGGAAAAACTGCGTGGTGTGATGATCGCATCAACACCTAACTGCAGCACCCGAAACGCCTCACGCATGACGTCATCGACTGTCACATGTTCGGTGATCTTGATTGCTGCCGTACAGAACGTCGTCTTATTCGCCTCCCGAACGATTTGCGCATTGGCCGCATCACAGATCATCATGTCAAAACCTGCGGTCTCGACAGCGCGGGCTTCTTCCGCTGTGTTTGCAGTCGTTTGAATGAGCTTTCGCCCTTCCTTTTTTGCCTGACGCATACACGGAATGGTTACAGTTCTCTGTGCGGGTTGAGCCGCAAAAGTGTAGATATTTTTCATGTAGAGAATCCTTTAGCCGCGTCCAATAAACGGCATGGCAGTTGCCATCACTGTCAAAAATTGAATGTTTGCAGAAAGCGGTAGATTCGCCATATGTAATACGCTGTCGGCTACATGTTGCACATCCATCACTGGTTCTGGCTTGATGGATAAATCAGCCTGAGGTACACCACCGCCCATTTTGGCGGTCATCTGTGAAGCGGCGTTACCGATGTCTATTTGACCGCAGGCAATATTGTACGGCCTACCATCCAAGGAAATTGTGCGGGTCATTCCTGTGATCGCATGTTTGGATGACGTATATGGTGTGGACCCGGGACGCGGCACCGATGCAGAGATTGAGCCATTGTTAATGATCCGGCCTCCCTGTGGATCTTGTCTACGCATCAAGTTGAACGCTCCCCGCGCCGCAATAAATGCGCCCACAAGATTCACATTGATCACTTTCTTGAAATCTTCAACTGAAACATCACCAATAGGTGCAGCCGATACATTGTTACCGGCATTGTTGAACAAAACATCTAGACGCCCATGGTCCGTTTCAATTTTCGCATAAAGCGTGTCGACTTCTTCGGCATCTGTGATGTCAGCGGATATCGCGGAGGCATTGTTGCCAATTAGCTCTGCGCTTTCTTCCAATGCATCTAAACGCCGACCGGTGACCACAACATGATACCCGTTCGCGCCAAGCATCAGGCCGCAGGCACGTCCAATGCCGGAGCCTCCACCTGTAATTAATGCAATTCTTTTCATTATTTTCACCCTCCCAGATCGTCAGTTATGGTCGATTTTCTTTCGGTGGCAACGGCTCGCGGGTCCTGTTTCCGTCTTTGTAAAGCGTAAGATGTGTCTCGATGGCCTTGATGCACCTTTCGGCATCCCGTTCGATTGCGGCCTCATAAATATCGAGGTGCTCTTTCGCAGTGACCTCTTGGCTGAATCCGTAGTTTGGAAAAGTGGAGACCGCATACATTCGGAATGTGTCAAACGCTGTCTTGTAAGCTTGCATCAGCAAATTGGAGCCGCATGCGGACATCACAGTAAAATGAAATTCCCAGTCTTGCAGCGACCAGTGGCGCACGTACTTCTTGGCATCTTTAGTCGCCATCATCTGTTTCTCAACATAAGCGAGCTTCTGATAGGCAGCGCTTAGTGATACTTCCCAATCAAAGTCGCCGTTGCGAAGCGATAGAAGCACCGCTTCACGCTCAAGGACCAAACGAAGGTGTGCCGCTTCACGAAAAGTCTCGTCACTGTGGACGACAGCTCGGAAACCCAGGTTTTTCTCTGAGACAACGAAACCCTCGCCTGCCAACCTCAGCATAGTTTCGCGCAATACAGAACTGGTGCAGCCGAATTCCTCTTTCAGATGTTGGGGGATTAAGCGTTCACCTGACTTCCAACGCCCCCAGATCAATCCGGAACGTAATGCTTCATAAGGATTGGTCGCGTCATTTGTCATTATACGAGGAAAGCCTTTCGGGAAATCGAGGGCAGAGTACCAGCATGATTTGAGATTTCAAGAATAATCGAATATTATCTTATAATCAAATGTGTTATTTATTTTCGAAAGTTATTGACTCTTTGCTTTGCACTGATACTTTTGCAGCTTCACCACTTTACGCGCTGAGGACAGAGGCATGGCCAAACCGAAGACGACGATAGATGAACATGGTCAGATACGTGATCGCCGCGGCGAATGGCGTTCTGGGCGCCCTGTGTTTTTGGAACCGCTTCTAGATCGCCCATGGGATTTGAAAGGGTTGCTGCGCTGGATGTTCGGATTTCCGGGTATGCTCTACCCGTGGTTTGCAATTTATATGTTCGTAATAGGCATATCATACGCTTTCTTCACCCCAGAATTTGAGGTGATGAAAGCCTTTGCTTGGGGCTGGGTTGCAGAAATTTTCGTTCGCAACGTCGTAATCGCGACTCTCTGGTATGGCGCCTTCCACCTGTGGTTTATTAAGTACCAAATGCAGGGTCGGAAGAAAAAATACAACGGCAATTGGATGTCGAAAAACAATCCGACATTCCTCTTCAACGATCAGGTGTATGACAACGTCTTTTGGGGCTATGTTGGGGTTTTGTTTTGGAGCGCATATGAATGCGGCATGTGGATGCTCTATGCAAACAACATGCTGCCGTTCATCAGTTTTGAAACCAGTCCGATCTATTTTTGCCTGTTAATGCTTGCCGTTCCATTCTGGCGCAACTTCCACTTTTACTGGATTCACCGGCTGATCCACTGGAAACCGCTTTACGATTGGGTTCACTATTTGCACCACAAAAACGTCAATGTCGGACCGTGGTCTGGAATGGCGATGCACCCTGTTGAACATCTCTTCTACTTCAGTTCCATTCTTATTCATCTTGTCGTGCCGAGCCACCCTTTGCATATGATGTTCAATGCATTTCAAACAGGCCTCGGTCCTGCGGTGAGCCATTCCGGATTTGACGAGATTGTTTTCGGCGACGAGATGGCGGTCAAAAATGATCGCTATATGCATTACCTGCATCATCGTTTTCACAATGTGAATTTCGGAGAAAGTAATGTGCCCTTAGACAAGTGGTTCGGTAGTCTGCATGACGGTACTCCAGAAGCAGACGCTCATTTCCGTGAAGTACATACAGCTCGCGTGAAGGCACAAAAGACGTGAGTTCTTCTAGAATTGTTATCATCGGTGCTGGCCATGCAGGAGTGCGCGCCGCATTGTCTGCACGAGAGGCGGGCCATGAAGGGCCTCTAACAATGATTGCGAACGAAGGTATTGATTTGCCCTATGAAAGGCCTCTTTTGTCCAAATGGTCTCCAGAAAGAAGTCTTGTTCGGCCGATTGCTCCCGATCATCATTTTGAGGATGCAGGTATCAATCGAATCAATGCGAGCGTTTCTTCAATAAACCGAGAGGCGCATGAGGTTATAATTGACGACGGTACAAGCCAGCCATACTCACGCCTGTTACTGGCGACCGGCGCATCTGCACGCCGTCTTGATACAGGCCTGACCAAAGGCGCGCCAATTCACTATTTACGAAACTTAAATGATGCGGTCCGAATTAGAAAAACTGCTGATAGAGCGGCTTCAGCGATCATCATTGGCGGAGGTTTCCTTGGGCTCGAGCTAGCAGCCAGCCTACGCGGTATGGGGGTCGAGGTGCAGGTGTTGGAGTCAGCGAACCGCTTGCTGGCGCGTGCTGTGACCGAGCCGGTGGCGGCTCTTGTGCAAACTTTGCATGAGAATCATGGTGTAAAGTTTTACTTCGGCATCAAATTGAAATCACTCACCTCTGGCGCGGTAATATTGGATGATGGTCGATCGCTTTCTGCCGACCTGATTATCGCCGGCGTAGGCTCCACACCGAATACGAAATTGGCCCAGGACGCTGGCCTTGCTTTAGAAAATGGAATCAAGGTCAACACTCACCTTCAAACCACAGATCCCGACATTTTTGCCGCTGGCGACTGCTGCTCTTTCCCGCTTTATGGTGAGGACGGAGTCATGGCACGACTGGAATCTTGGCAGGCTGCGGGCGAGCAAGGCGCATTGGTCGGCCGTAATATGTTGAACCATCAGCGAATCAGCTGCGCTCTCATTCCCTGGTTCTGGTCAGAGCAATATGATCACGTGTTACAAGTTTCTGGCCTAACCGATACGACAACCGAAAGTGTCGAGCGTGTTTACGCCGACGATCATCATGTTAGCTTTGGCATTAATGAGGATGATACGCTTGCATTTGCGAGCGGCATAGCGCCAAGCACGAAGGTTGCCAAGGACATTCGTTTTGCCTCGAAGATGATTGAAGCAGGAACTTTAGTGGACAAAGCTCAGCTCGGCGATGCGACCATTGCTCTTAAGTCGCTGCTACATCGTAAGCAATTAAGCTGAATGGCAATTTGATGACAAACGCCACATTCTGACATTTGAAACTTATGATGACTGGGATTCTGTACCGATGGAGACGGAATACACCGTTTACAACCTGCCCTATGAGGCTGCGCTTTACACACTACCTCAGTCGGCATTCGAGAACGTGGAAGCCTTCGCCTTCAGGGACGCATCGTTGACGGACACCTGATCCGTCCAACGGCACCTGGCCTCGGCCTGACACTGACGCCAGAAATGGAAGCGCGCTATCCTTTTGACGAAACGGCAGTTTATTCTTGTGCCTTGATCGACTTTGGCGCGCCCCCCGACAACTACCGGGCAAGATGAAAATCACTTTGCGGCATCAGACGCATTGCAAGCATACAGCGAACAGAGCCGCAGCGCGTTCAGGAAAATTGTGCGAACAAAAATAAAAGCCAGACAGTTTGAATACTATTTCTGGAATACAGGGGACTATCACTTGCCACCTCTGACGGCCTGACATTCGGAAGTGTTCGTCATCAGAGTTTTTGGTGCCAAAGGCTGCGTAAAATAAGCGAGTATCTGGCTCATCTGGTTGGTAGTATTATGCGGGGAGTTTGCGATGTTGCAAGCGCCGGGTTTCGAGCGTTTTGCATTTGTCCCTTTCCTTTTGTTTAGAATGGCTTGAGCGCAACCGAAGTAAACATCAGACGGCAAGACGTTGTTTAGGCCCCCGTGATAATGCTGGTGATACTAGTGTTCGACGATGGCTTCAATATGCGCCTCAAGATCGCCTGGCAGGAAGCAGTTCTTCAGGGGCTGGTGCAATCGGTCTATCTAACGTTAGGGCTTTGGAATCCAAGGTGCACCGCGAACATGATCCAGGTTCTGTGAGCCGAACCGATCTGCGCCGCTGTCTGAAAGTAAAAATGGCTTATGTTGAATGACCATCTGGCCACAGCCCGAAACCTATAACGCCAATTCTAGCGGGTTGGTCACATCACTCGACTTCATCGGGTGCACCGCTTCCAGACAATGACGTATCGACCCCCAATCCGAGGAAGGCATCGTCCCCAGGCAGCAGGCCTGTTTTGTGATGCTGTATGTGAAAAATGACCGCCTGATAAGTTGATGGAAGAGCAAATTCAGGGGCGTAACCTTCGGTAGTATTTCAGCTTGTCTGTTCAATGGGATTGACGAAACGGGGTTGAAATGTTAGCTAACTTTAAGGTTAAAGTAACAGGGATGACCTCACTCTTGGGAAAGTCAAAATGTTTGCGATAAGCAATCTGGATGGCATTTCCTGGTCGGAGACACGGTGCGGATGGGGAGGCGCCCGCTGCCGGAAATGTCGCCCGCCGAGGGATCATATTGGAATCGCCTTGCGGCACGTCGTGCAAGCGAATGCTGGATATCAAACCCCCTTTACCCAACAAAGGAGACAACCATGAAACACCCGAATGCAAGATTAATCCTTCGCTCGTCGATTGCCGCTGGCCTTATATTAGCAGCGGGAAGCGCGGCTGCCGAAGGCCAGTTCGAGTGCCCTGTCGTCGGTGGCGAGTTGATCGTCGCGGTCGAGTCAGGAATTCCGACACTGGACCAACATACGACTTCGGCTGGCGCAACACGCAATGTTGCTATGAATGTCTTTGAAGCCCTGATCACCCGCGACGCGGACATGAACCCTGTTCCCGACCTTGCAACCTCGTTTGAGGTGAGCGACGATGGATTGCGGTACACGTTCCATTTGCGTGAAGGCGTGACCTTTCATAACGGCAAGCCGATGACGTCTGCCGACGTTGCTGCTTCTTTCCAGCGTTATCGCGAGATAGGCGGCAACCGGTCCAACCTTGATGCGGTTGAAAAATGGGAAATGCCTGATGACAATACTTTTGTATTGGTGTTGGAACACCCGCAAGCTACGTTCATTGAAAATCTGTCGACCTATACAGTGCCAATCGTGATCATGCCGTCCGAAGAAGCGGCCAAAGGGGTTGGTGAAATCGATATCATCGGCACCGGTCCCTTCAAATATGTCGAGTTTGTTCCAGACAGCCACGTTTTGTTGGAGCGCTTTGATGATTATGTGCCCACGGCAGTGATGGAAACTAACAGTGGCTTTGGTGGTTACAAGCAGGCTTGCGTTGATACTGTGCGGTTTCGCATGATCACGGAAACCGGAGCGCGCATGGCCGCATTGGAAACCGGCGAAGTGCATATTGCCACTTCTGTGCCAGCCATTTCCAAAAAACGGCTTGCTGCACTGGATGGTGTGGAGCTTGCAAGCCGTCTCCAGGGGCTTTCCATGGGCTACCCCAACTTTTCCAACCCGCCTACGGATAATCTGAAAGTCCGCCAGGCTATGGCTGCGGCAGTCAACGCGGAAGAAATCGCCGATGCAGGAAGTGACGGTGAATTCCAGCTTCAGGGTGCCTTTCAGTATCCCACTCAGGCCTATTATTCGGAAGCCGGCCTCGATATGTATAATCAGGCTAACCCGGAAAAGGCGCGGGCATTGCTGAAGGAGGCCGGGTACAATAACGAACCGGTTATCTTGCTGGCGACGCAGCAATTCCAGTGGTCTTACAACTCTGCTCTGGTGATGAGTGAACAGTTGAAAGCCGCAGGTTTCAATGTGGAACTCAGCGTTCTGGATTGGCCAACTGCGCTGGCGACGAGTCGTGATGCTGAGGGTGCGTGGAACTTCTTCTTTACAGTGTGGACCTCAACGGTACAGCAGGGCGGACCGATCGCGTTGCGTGGGTTTGCCGACCCGAACAACGTCTTCACGCCGCCCAACAACAAGGGACCGGCAGAGATGAACGAAATTTTTGACCGCGTCGAGAACAGTGCAACTTTGGAAGAACGGGTTGCTGCATTCGGAGAGGGCCAGAAATACGCACTGGAAAACGTGCTTGGCATTCCTTTCGGCGTGCTGAAATCCACCGAAGGCCTTCGCAGTGAGGTCAAGGGCTTTAAATCCTTCACGAATGTTCAGGTTTCAAACATCTGGATCGAAGAGTAGGCATGTAATGACCGGGGTCGCAATTTAGCGACCCCGGCAAATGTTCCAGGGGAGGGTCCGCATGATTGGCTACACCGTCAGCCGACTGTTACAGGCAATTCCGATCCTCTTCCTAGTCAGTCTGTTTGCGTTTGGTATGATCTATCTGATCCCGGGCGATGCGGCGACCGTCATTGGCGGTCCGGAGGCTTCTGCGGCAGATCTGGAAGAGATTCGCCAGAATATGGGACTGAACGAGCCATTTTTTCTCCAGATTACAAGTTTCTATACCAACCTGTTTCAGGGGGATCTGGGCAAATCCCTGATGCTTGGGACACCCGTTCTGGATGCTATCATCGACCGCACTCCGATCACGTTGGGAATTTCGATTTACTCGCTTTTGATTACCATCATTTTCGGACTGGTCACGGGGATTGTCGCGGCACTCAACCACAATAAGCTGCTGGACCAAATCGCAACACTGTTCGCCTTGATCGGGATTTCGCTGCCGAATTTCTGGCTGGCTCTTATTTTCATCGTGATGTTTTCCGTGCATCTGGGATGGTTTCCTACGGGAGGATACGTTGCCTTCAGCGAAAGCCCGATGGGTTGGCTGAAAACCACAACGATGCCGGCCGTGACTCTGGCGTTGCTACAGGCAGGGCTGCTAACCCGCATCACGCGGTCGACGATGCTGGAAGTTCTCAGTCAGGACTACATCCGAACGGCCCGCGCCAAAGGACTGAGCGAATGGATTGTGGTCGGCCAGCACGCGCTGGCGAATGTGATGATGCCCGTTGTAACGGTGCTGGGGCTTATCCTGTCAGTGCTGTTATCCGGCTCCATCGTGATTGAGGTGATTTTTGGTATTCCCGGCCTCGGTTCGCTGATGGGTAATGCCATTCTCAGTCGAGATTTTCCACTTGTGCAGGGTGGGCTGATTTCCATTGCGGCCTCTTTGCTGTTTTTGAACATCGTGGTGGATGTTCTTTATTTCTGGCTTGATCCACGCATTCGCGTCAAAGGTCGAGACTGACCAGATGCAAAGTCATATCGAAATTGATGCTATCGAGGATGAGCCGACCGGTCTGGCTCGTTTTCTTGCCACGATGCGCCGTTTCATGCGCAATCGTTCCTTCGCGATCGGCGCGATTCTGTTTGGATCGGTGGTGCTTTTAACCATTCTGGGACCATTGTTGACGGACATTTCGCCGAATGCACTATCAATGCGAAACCGCTTTCAACCACCCTCTTTTGATAATCTACTGGGCACTGACAACCTTGGTCGCGATATGTTCTCCCGGGTCATTTATGGTGCGCAGCTGAGCTTGATGATCGGAACCAGCGTTGTCGTTCTGAATGCAATTTTCGGCGTTATGCTGGGCGCGTTGGCAGGGTTTTATGCACGGCTTGATAACATATTGATGCGGATTGCAGATGCGTTGATGGCCTTTCCAGCCGTGTTGCTTGCAATCGGCATTGCAGCGGCGCTTGGCCCCTCGTCGATGACGGCGATCATAGCACTGTCTGTGGTCTATGTACCGCGGACAGCACGGGTGGTGAGATCTTCGGTTCTGGTGGTCAAAGAACTGGATTTCGTGATGGCTGCACGGGCGTCCGGCGCAACCGATTTTCGAATTATCATGAAGCACGTGCTGCCCAATTCCATGGCACCGATGATCGTGCAATTGAGTTTTGTTTTCGCCTATTCAGTGCTGTCCGAAGCGGTTCTGAGTTTCATGGGGCTGGGTGCACCGCCCACAGTGCCAAGCTGGGGCATACTGATATCGGAAGGACGGGCCTATATGCGCGAAGCTGCCTGGCTCACTGTAGTTCCCGGTATTGCCATTGCCATTACGGCCTTGGGCTTGAACCTGCTTGGGGACGGATTGCGCGATGTGCTGGATCCGCGGATGAAGGTGGAGGAGGGATGAGCAGTGATCCGCCAATTCTTTCGATCAGGGATCTGACCGTAGATTTTGCACCCAAATCCGGTCGATTGCCAGCGGTCAGCAATGTCAGCTTTGATGTGACGGCCGGCGAGATGATGTGTGTTGTTGGCGAAAGTGGATCGGGCAAAAGCGTGACGGCGCTGGCAATCATGGGTTTGCTTGCTGCCGAAACGGCGATTTCCGGTACCATCCTGTTTGAGGGGCGCGATATTACCCGGCTGTCGCGGCGGGAGTGGCAAAAGATACGCGGGCGCCAAATCGGCATGATCTTTCAGGAACCCATGACATCGCTGAACCCGGTGTTTACAATCGGTCGCCAGCTTGTTGAAACCATTCGATACCACGGGCGTGTCAGTGCAAGAGCGGCTCGTGACAGGGCGGTGGAACTGCTGGACATGGTCGGTATTCCATCACCTAGGTCCCGTCTGGATGATTTTCCGCATCAAATGTCAGGTGGCATGCGACAACGGGTGATGATCGCCATGGCTTTGATCTGTTCTCCACGGTTGTTGATCGCGGATGAGCCGACCACAGCGCTTGATGTGACCATTCAAGGGCAGCTTCTGGATCTGTTGAACGACCTGCGCTTCGAGACTGGCACTGCCATCATGTTGATAACCCATAATATGGGTGTTGTTGCCGAAGTCGCCGACCGGGTCACTGTGATGTATGCGGGCTGCGTTGCCGAACAGGCTGAGGTGATGCAGATTTTCGACCATCCGGCACATCCCTATACCACCGGGCTGATGAACAGCACACCGAAGCTGACTGAAACGCGGACGCAGCTGAACACTATTCCGGGGTCTATGCCAAACCCCGCTGCCGCACCGCCGGGTTGTCTGTTTGCCCCGCGCTGTGACAAGGCGATTGACGCCTGTAATGAGGGGCACCCCGCTCAGGTGAATCTGTCCGGCAACCACAGTTCGGCGTGTATTCGTGCCGAAATGTTGTTGGGGGAGAGCGCCAATTGAGTAAAGTTTTAATCCGCGTAGACAATCTTGTGAAACATTTCACACTGGCTACGTCGAACCCGTTTGTCCGCGAAAAACCTGTGGTGCGAGCCGTTGATGGTGTATCTTTCACAGTGGGTGAGGGCGAAACGCTCGGTCTTGTCGGTGAAAGCGGCTGCGGGAAGTCGACGGTCGGACGGCTGATCCTGAATCTGTTGTCTGCCACGTCGGGTGCAGTCAATTTTGATGGCCGCGACATTCTTTCGATGGATCCTGCCAGCATGCGCCGTGTTCGGGAAGACCTCCAGATCATATTTCAGGACCCTCATGCCTCCCTAAACCCGCGCATGACGGTGGAAGAGATCATCCTCGAACCGCTTTATGCGCAAGGTCACAAGCGAACACCCGAACTGCGTGCTTATGCGGCAGAGTTATTGGAAATGGTGGGGTTGCCCGCACGTTTCCGCAACCGTCATCCCCACCAGTTTTCCGGTGGCCAGCGCCAAAGAATTGGTATTGCGCGCGCCATAGCGCCAAAACCCAAACTGGTGGTATGCGACGAAGCAGTTTCGGCGCTGGATGTGTCAGTGCAGGCGCAGGTGATCAATCTGATGCAGGACCTGAAGGAAAAGATGGGCATGAGCTATCTTTTCATAGGGCATGATCTGGCCGTTGTGCGGCATATCTCTGACCGCATTGCAGTCATGTATCTGGGCCGAATTGTAGAAATCGCCCGGCGTGATGAATTATTCAGTCGTCCGATGCACCCCTACACGCAGGCCCTGATGGCGGCAATCCCGGTGGCTCATCCACGGTTGCGCCATAAACGCGACCGTGTGCGGGGCGAACTGCCCAGCCCCTTGTCGCCGCCGCAAGGCTGCCATTTCCACTCGCGTTGTCCATTTGCTCAAGACATCTGCCGGTCTGAAACTCCGCAATTGCGACAGATGGGCGACGAGCATCAGGCAAGCTGCCATTTCGCGGAAGATCTGCCCGGGAGGGCAACTGCAGCAAAGTAACACAAGGGGACACTGGCCCGTGAAAATCACTGGTATCAAAACGTTCGTTTGCAACGCGAATATGCGGAACTGGATATTCGTACGGGTCGAGACGGATCAGCCCGGGTTGTATGGCTGGGGCGAGGCAACGCTGGAGTGGCACACACGCTCTGTCGTCGGTGCGGTTGAGGACATGGCCGATTTGCTGATCGGCGAAGACCCGCTGCGGATTGAACATTTGTGGCAGATGATGTTCCGTCAACACTTCTGGCACGGAAGCGGGATCGTTCGCTCAACAGCGATATCCGGCATAGATCTGGCGCTGTGGGATATTGCGGGCAAGCATTACAACACCCCTTGCCATCGGCTTTGGGGCGGAACCGTGCGCGACAATATCCGGCTATACTGCCACCTTGGTGGCGGTGACATGAAGCAATTCTATGAGACACCTGTGAGTAACGCAGCTCGGTTTGGCGAATTGGCAAAGGCGGCGGTCGAAGATGGTTATTCTGCTTTCAAGTCCATGGCCGTACCACCAACCAAGGTACTGGAAGGTGGCAAGGGCGTTGCCGCTGCCGTCCAGGCTGTTGAAGCAATGCGCGAAGCTGTCGGCCCCGACATCGATATCATGGTTGATTGTCACGCCCGACAATCCCCCACCATGGGGGGGCAATTCGCGCGGGCGCTGGACCCATACAGCTTGTATTTCTTTGAAGAGCCGTGTTGGCCTGAAAACATCGCAGGCCTTGCGGAAATCCGCAGCAGTGTGAACACCCCGATTGCGACGGGGGAACGGCTTACCCATATCGGGCAGTTCAACGCTCTGTTTGCGGCTGGTGCCTGCGATGTGGTTCAGCCCGATATTACTCATATCGGCGGCCTGTCCGTAGCGCGCAAGATCGCTGCATTGGCCGAGGTGCACCGCATCGCACTTGCTCCGCACAATCCGCAAGGCCCGATCAGCACAGCTGCATCGCTGGAGTTTGGCTTTTCACAACCGGACTATGTGATTTGCGAAACAGTTAGCAAAGACGTGCCATGGCGTAACGACATCGCTACACAATCACACGATATAGACCCCAAGACGCGGACAGCTTTACCGGGCGAAAAGCCGGGGTTGGGTATTGAACTAAATCTCGATGAAATCTCCAAACACCCGTTCCGGCAGGAGGCCCCGCAGCGGGTGTTCTATGATGACGGCTCTGTGGGCGATTGGTAGAATGGAGCAGACATGACAAAAGACGGCATAGATCCACTAACCCAGAATGAATTCGCGGGCAGTGTTGGGATCGCTCGAGCTGATATCACCCCACCTGAAGGCATGTATGCCCGGACATGGGGCAGTTCCACCCATGATATCGCCGAAGGGGTGCACAGGCCGCTTTATGCGACCTGTCTGGCATTGCAAGCGGAAGGGGCGTCGCGCCCCGTTTTCCTGTTGTCACTTGATTTGATGTCCTTCATGTCGAAAGCAGATGAAGATGGGTTGCGCCAACCGCTGATCGCGGAATTCGGCTTTGCTGCGGATGAATTTCTGATGACGCTGGCCCATACCCACGGCGCGCCCTTCACCGACCTCTGTCACGCAGATTCCCCCGGTGGCGAACTTATTCAACCCTTCCGTGACAAGGTCGGCGCGGCCTGCAAACAGGTGATTGCCGAGGCGCGGGCCAATCTGGAACCGGCGGTGCTGACATGGACGAACGGCGTTTGCCGTCTGGCCTATAATCGTGAACTGCCGCTGACAGGAAGCGATATGCTTATTTGCGGTCTGAACCCGGCCGGTAATGCGGACGACACCTTGTTGGTGGGGCGGGTTAACGGCAAGGACGGAACACCGATCGCGACCATTGTAAACTATGCCTGCCACCCGACTTCCGTGGGTGGGGCCAACAAGTTGATCTCGTCTGATTATGTTGGCGCATTACGGGAAACCGTCGAGAAAACTGTAGGGGGTGGGATATGCCTGTTCCTGAACGGCGCGTCGGGCGAACTGACACCGCGCCGAAGCTTTGAAGATGATGTGGAAGCGGCGGACCAGAACGGCCGCGAAGTGGCTTATGCCGTGTTGCAAGCCCTGGAAAGCATGTCGCCAAGCGGACATATGCTGTCTTTTTCGCACAAGGAGGATTCTGGCGCGGATTTGGCACGCTGGGGGTATGAACCGAACCCTCCGTGTACTGCATTTGCCAGTCTGTGCGATTGGGTTGCACTGGACATGGTGCCGCAAAAAACGATGGACGAAATCAAGGCAGAACTGGCCAGCACTCCCAAGGGTTTCATGAAGGAGCGGCTGGAACGCAAACTGGCGAAGCGCGAGAAGATCGGTGACGGGCCAACATTCGACATGCCATTATATGTCTGGCGTCTCGGGCCTTCGATCGTTGTGGGAGCACCTATCGAACTTTACAGCGCATTCCAGATCAAATTACGGGCGCGGTTCCCGGAGCTCAGCATCGTGGTCATGAACCTTTGCAATGGCGGTTTGAGTTATCTGCCGTCGCAGGAGGCTTATGAAACAGATGTCTATCCGGTCAGAGTGGCAATGTTCGCAGCGGGCGGTTTGGAAAAGACCCTGGACAAGGCGACAGAGATGATCACCAGCCTGATCTGACGCCCTGAAGCTCTGACGCCTTGGCATCCACAGGGCAGGAGCAAACTGGGTGTCTTTCCCTCCCGATCCCCGTAAAGGAACGCGCAAGGCTTCAGGCTGATTGGCCGGCGACAAAATCGACAGGCAGAACAATGTCCTCGGCAGTGAACGCGCCGGTTTCGATCTTGGTCAACAATTCCTGTCCGGCCCGGCGCCCCAATTCGTATGCGTCTGAACGGATGGTGACGAGACTTGGGTTGGCGAATGCCGACACATCGAAACTGTTGAACCCGGTAACGCGGATATCCTCTGGCACCTGCAAGCCGCGCTGGCGCAGATACTCCATTGCGGCCATGGCCATGCGGTCATTCCCACCGACGATAGCCGCAGGCATGACGTCTGCCTCGATTGCTGCAGCCACTGCATTTTGGGTCGAGACAAGAGATTCGTCACCGCAGCGTACGACCCGCAGGCGTGCGCCGACAGCACCGCAGACGGATTGAAGACCATTATATCTGTGTCTGATGGCCGGCCAATCCTCACCGGGCGTCAGGAACATCATATCGCGGACACCGCGTTCGACCAGATACCGTGCGATCTGACAGGCGCCGTCGTAATCATCCTGGCGCACGCAGCAGACGCCGGGATTACTCACGGCTTCCTGGATGAGAACTACCGGAACATTCAGGCTGAGAAGGCGCTCGGTCACGGCCTGGCGCGCTGCATCACTGCCCGATAGAATCGCGCAGACGCCATCCGTCTGCAGGCGGGCCAGAAGCGGGGCCTCCAGCAGCGTGTCGGAGCGCACACCCTGAAGTACCACGCTGTAGTGCTTTTCCGAGGCAATGTTGGACAAGCCGGCGACTACCTGGGTCGTAAAGGGGTCGTTCAGGAACTGTGGCACATCATCGAGAATGAACATGCCCAGAGCGTGTGTATGTTGCGACCGCAACTGCAAGGCTGCTGCCTGTGGACGGTAGCGATGACGATCTATCACCGTTTGAACGCGTTCGCGTGTCTTCTCGCTGACTTCACTGTCGCGGTGGTTGAGCACATTCGAGACCGTCATCGGGGTTACACCGGCTTCCAGAGCGATCTCTTTCAGCGTAGCGCTGCGCTTTTGCTTGGTTCCCGTCCAACTGGGCTTTATCATTGTGCTTCTCTGACCATGGAAATTTCGCGCATCTGAATATTGCCAGCATATAGCCCGAAATGATGGGTATCGTCCATTCGTGAACCGCCCGAGGGTTTTCGCAGGCTAAATGACCGCGTCTAGAGCCCTTCTTAATTATACGGAATCATTCGGGATTGGGCGCGCCTTTGAGCTCATTGGGAATGCTCAGCCATTCGCCTTCAAATTCTTGGCTTGCTTGTGTTTTCCCTGCTCTGCGATACCAGTAGGAGGCGTTAGACTTATCGCCTTCGATCAGATGAACCAAACCATGTACCCAGTCTAAGTCCGGACTTCCCTCGTTGGATTGGCAAAGATCATGGCATGAATTCCAGTTTGGACCCGTTTTGAAATTGTCTTCCTTCAAACGTTCAACGGCGTCTAAAAGTTGTGCTTTTACCTGGCTCATGATTCTGCTCCCGACCTGTCGAAACTTGCGGTCAGCTTCAGCGATAGGCAGGTCGTTGATGCTTGCGAAACGGTCTTGCATCAGCCCGTTTCCGGCAAACTCACAGTTTTCATTCCCGTATGACCGAAACCAGTTGTGGGTGTCATCAAGCCATTCATAGGCGTAGCGGACTGCGATGCGGTTGTCGGTAAAGGCCCAGAGTTCTTTGATCAGGCGATAATCGATCTCGCGAAGCCATTTTGTATCGAGCGTGTTGGCCGTGGCGACTTTGGCTGCATCGCGGGTGTTCCAGCCATCTTCCGCGAGGCGCACCTTTTGGATCGCGGATTCACGTGTGAGGGGCGGCAGCGGTGAGAGGGTTTCCATGGGAAGATGTCCTTTTGGGGTGCTAAATCATGTCGGATCGTCAGGCCTCGGAGGCGGCCACAGCTGCAGTGCGGGCCGCTGCAGCGATCCCGTTTGCGATATCCGGATTTGCAACGGCCCGTGATAGCGTCAACCCACCGATCAGGGTGCTTATCATCGCCCAGGCCCGGGCATTGCGCGCATCCTCTGAGCCGCCATCCAAACCATCGGCAATCAGCCCCACAATTCTGTTCATCTTCGTTTCATACGCCGTGTGCATATCGAGATCTGCCCGTGCGACTTCAGGTGACAGTGTTGTCATTGCGCAGCCGCAGGCAAGGTCATTACGATGCGCCTCACCCAGATAATAATTGGCAAAGGCAGCAACCCAATCAGATCCAAACTCTGTCTGAAATCCCGGAATGCTCTCAATCACCTCGTCCATCCCAGCCGCCAGCACTGCGTCAAACGCACCATCTTTCGATCCGAAATGAGCGTAGAATGCGCCTGAGGTAACACCGGCGGCCTTTGCAATGCCGTCTACTCCGGTACCCGCATAGCCACTACTTCTGAAGCTTTTGCTAGCAGCGTCCAGAATGCGCGCGCGGGTTTGTTCTTTCTTAGTGGGTGACTGGGTCATCAGCTGTCCTTTCGAATTTTTATAGCGATCGCTATTTTTTACTTGACGATATAGGGATCGTTATATATCGATCGTTATATACAAAAATCTATTGCGAAGCAACCGATCAAACCGGGCGCTCTCGTCACAAAGGATAGCCAGATGAAGCACCAGACAAAGTCGCAGGTCGAGACGGGGATCAGCCGACCCAAAATCATTGCGGCCTTCTATACCCGTGTGTTGGACGCAAGCGTCTCCTAGACCGCCAGCCGTGGCCTTACCCTCCATTACACTTAACCTAAGACAAGATTGGAAATATCCGTGCCCCTCATTCAAGTAGACGCCCCACGGGGTGATCTGGATAAAACGCAACAAGACGCACTGATGTCGCAGCTCTCGAATGCCGTCCTCAAGGCCGAAGGTGCCCCACTAGAAAGTGCAGGCGCGCAGTCTTTGGTCTGGGCGCATTTTAATGAAAAGCCTCAAGGCACATTTTATGTCGGCGGCGCAGCGCAACAGAAACCTCCGTTTCGCATCGCCGTGACAACGCCCCAAGGTGCCCTGAACGATGAGACTCGAAAGTGCCTGGTCGCCGACATCGGTCGTATCATCGATGATATCGTCGGGCCCCATGATGGCAGGCTCAACCACTGGGCCATGCTTTATGAGGTCACCGACGGTGGCTGGGCTGGGGCGGGACAGGTCTTGCGTCTTGGTGACATCCAAAACGCGATGGATATCAACGCCGCCTGATCCACAAAGCGACTGCAATTGGAACAATCCGTTGGCCCTCAAATGCGGGCCAGCGCTGGGGTGCGTGCATCCTAAAAAAACACTTACGTCCCAACCCAACCTACTCAAAGGAAAATAACATGATCCGACTTTCACTCGTCGCACTGGCTCTCGCGTCCAGTATCTCCCTTTCAGGCACCACAAGCGCTTCCGCCGCTTCCGGTAGCTGTTCACCTATCGGTGGCGTCGCAATCCCAAATTTTTTCGCAGAAGGTGAAGGCAACCCCATCATCATCTCCGCCACATTGACGGGCAGCGTGCAAAACGCCGCAGGCAAAATCACCGCTCAGCGCGAAACAGCTACGGGCCTCGAGATGGATATGGAGCATTATTTTGGCCGCAGCGATGGCGGTGCGTTCCAGACCAAAGACCTAGGCATTTTAACAGCTGTGCCGGGCAAACCCGGTCGTTTCATGATCGAGATCACTTATGACATCCAAGAGGGCAGTGCACGCGGCACCATGATAGGCGCCAACGGGTCTTTCAACAGCTATGGCCTCGTTGATTTGCGCGACACTAACAACATGCAAGGGCTAGTCCGCTACAGCGGCGAAGTCTGCCAATAAACGCCAGCTGACATCTTCCGCCGATACGCCCGCGATATGGCGTGTCGGCCCCTTCGCAAGGATAATTCGAATGACCGACCAGACCAGCTTTCCCACACGCATCCTGTACACGATGCTCCGCGTGGGCAATCTCGATCGCTCTATCGCCTTTTACGCAGACGCTTTGGGCATGCGCGAGATGCGGCGCGAGACATTCGCCGATGCCCGCTTCACCCTGGTGTTCATGGGATATGGCAACAATCCGTTGGCCCCCGCGGTGGAATTGACGTGGAACTGGGACGAAACCAGCTATCAGCACGGCACTGGCTATGGTCATATCGCGCTTGAAGTGCAGGATATCTACGCGGCCTGCGCGCGTCTGACGAACATGGGCGTTAAGGTGACGAGGCCCGCTGGCCCTATGAAATTCGCGCCCTTTGAGACCAATGAAAAAGAAGTCATCGCGTTTCTCGAGGATCCCGATGGATACACCATCGAGTTGATCGCAGCGGCTGGATAGCACGCGAAAACATGCGGCGTGATGCATTATAAAAGGCGCAATTGATGACCCAACAAGACGCCCCATCCCTCCAAAAAAATAGAGGTGGCTGCCTTTGCGGGGCCGTGTCCTTCGAGGTCGCCAACGCGTTCGAGAAACTGTTTCTGTGCAGCTGTAATCAGTGTCGCCAGATCACCGGATCGGCTTTCGCATCAAACTTGTTCGTGGGCATCGAAGGGTTCGACTGGCTTGGGGGTGCTGGCAATATTGTCAATTACCAAGTGTCTGGGCGCGACATCTCCAAGTCATTCTGCCGGGTCTGCGGGTCCGGCGTGCCTTGGGTAAGTGGCGACGGAACAAAGATGATCGTTCCGGCTGGATCTCTGAGCGAACCGGTGAATGTTATAGAGCGGGTCAGGATATTTGCCTCAGAGCAACCTGCTTGGGCGTCGGATCTGGAGCATGTCACCATACACGCGGAATTCCCAGGGCCACTGGTATCAAAGGTTATGGGCGCAAAGCCCCTGCCGACGGAGAACAGCACAATAATCAGACCGGAGAAATCATGATGACCTGTAACGTCACCTACAAAATTGACCCTGCCAAAATCACGAACTTCGAGGTCTATGCAAAAGCATGGATTCCTCTTGTAGACCGGTTTTGGAGGCACACATCATGGATAGTTCCTCCCACAAGAAGGGCCGTATGACCTGGCCTTTGCGGCATTTTCATTCCCGTCTCTGGCCGCTTATGAGGTCTATCGGACCTGAAGCGCAGCCGATTCAGACCGTAATGCGGCATATGATTTTGCCTTCAGTACCAAGTGCATCCTGCGGTACGACAGACATTTCCTGCGACCTTTTCTGGACGGTGATATGTCAGGTGTTCTTGATCAGCAGGCTTGGCGCGACTTCTACAGGCCACGGAGCAAGCTGTAGTATCTGCATCAATTGCAATCGAACTCACAAATCAAAGCGTCAATGTTTCAGACTTGGAATCGCTCAACGAACAGACATTGGAAACAATGTAAAAAAGGAACTGTGGGTTCTCTACTGCCGTTGAGCCAGCATTTACGCATGACCATTCTGCGACGCAGCAAAGGCGCACGCTAAAAGCAAAAAAAACGTCGCCACGAACAGTGGGGCCGCTTCGATAAACCGACCTACGCAAATTTGACAACACAGGAATGGAGATACCAACATGTTGAACACAATAACCCGCTCTCAAAGGCGTTTCATCACTGCGATAATATCGGTTGTGCTGCTAAGCGCTGCCACAGTTTCCAACGCCGAAACCGCAGAGGCCAAAATTGCACGCGCCATCACCGCAGCCCCATCGGATATCACGAACGAGGCCACGATTATGGACGTCGATGGAGCCATTTTACGCGCTGGAACAAACGGGTGGGTTTGTTTGCCGGGTGTCGGGCTCATTCCGGGTGATCAGCACCCGATGTGCAATGACATCGTTTGGATGAAATGGATGGCGGCCGCCGCTTCGGGTTCCGCTTTCACAACCGATGTTATTGGCGTTGCCTACATGCTGGCCGGTGATCCGATGATGAACAACGACAACCCGATGGCGACCGACCCGAACGATGGCGGCGTGTGGAGGCAGGAGGGGCCGCATGTCATGATGCTTTTTCCTGACATGGCCGTTCTTGCAGACCTTCCGCGAAACCCCTTTGTTGGTGGTCCCTATATTACGTGGAGTGAAACCCCGCTTGCTCACGTCACGCTGCCGATGGAAGCGAAAGAGCCACCAAAGTAGTTCTTTGGGGTCACATTCCGCTTCGTTTTCGACTAAGATTTCTCAGCGTAAATGGCGGGGCAACACAAGACAGCGAGGGCCGGACCATATGCACTAATTCAATCGAAATCAGGAAAAGGAGAATTAAGTGCGATTAGACAAAGCGATCAGAATCATCAAGGGGCGCTTACGTCAGACACACAATGTAGAACGTTGCTGCAGTTCATTATAATTTTCGGCTACGACAAAAAATTTCCGACAATCGACCCCTGGTTCAATATTATGTAGGGCAACACTGCTATATTTTCGAAAATGACAATTGGAATAGCCAAAAGCATCAAAATTCCGATGGAGCCCTCAATCATATAGATCAACGCAGGAGACATAATACATTTATGTAGAGAGGCGGTCTCAATTTTGAAGTGCAACAGACATCCATTTACTCGAAATGCTGAGTGCCACGCGATATGTGACCCCCGGACCAGGGGCGATCGGCAGAAGATCCGGGACTTCTTCGACGCTGAGCAACGCGGGAGTGTACGCCGCTCGGTGCGAATGCACGCTGACATTATGCTGCCTCTGACTAAGCGGCCATTGGTGCATTTGCAGTGAAATATCACACTTTATGCGCCGGAACCGGCCTTTGGTGGGCCCGCGGCGAATTGGTGCTTTCCGTCCGCGTAGTGTGTATTAATGGCTTCTGATTTGCTGCATACTGCTTGAATGACAGTTCTCGCTGTGGAATCGACCTCACCTCGCTCTTGCAGCGAACTTCCGCTTCCAGCCCATTTTGCCGTCGACCAAGACCGATGTTTTGGTCACTTTGCCCCGCATTACGGTCATTCGAACATTGCTTGGGTGTGGGTTCGAAGCGTCGGAGTCAGACCACCAGTTTATGAAATTAAGTCGTTTGGTTCAGCAAAATTGCCAGCATTGGAAATTTGGATGCTCAGCACCTGCCATTAAGTTCAATTGACCATCTACAGAAATATGTTTTTCTATAGGGTAGATTTTAGGGTCGCATACCATGTTCTTCATAAGATTTTTGTAATTCAATTGCTTACAAAGATAAATGGCGGAGAGACAGGGATTCGAACCCTGGGTACGCTCGCGCGCACAACGGTTTTCGAGACCGCCCCGTTCGACCACTCCGGCATCTCTCCGCGAGTTGTTTGACATCTAGCCCGAAAGGGCCAATTCATTGTGGTCGTCAAAGCGGGCGGACCATACACAGGGCATAGTGTGCAGACAAGGGGGGTAATCCCCTGTAAATTGCGTTTTTGCAGAGGCTTTGATGCATCACATCTTGACAAAAGTGCCGGTTTCCCATCTATAGCAGCGCGAAGGGTGGCTTTTGGCCGCCTTTTGTTGTTGTACGATGAGATATCGGCTCACAAGAAGCTGTCCTCACATTTAAAGTACACATTTAAACCTGCATCTTTTTATCAAAGGGTGCTGACTGAAAAAAGTTGGCTGACTCTGGCATGTCTCAATTCTGAGATCCAAGAGTACAGTTAAGCGGAGCATGGAGAAAAAATATGTTCGCAGTCATCAAAACAGGCGGAAAGCAATATCGCGTTGCCGCCGATGATGAGATTACGATTGAGCGTTTGGCCGGTGAAGCTGGTGAAACGATCGAATTCAAAGAAGTTCTGATGGTTGGTGGTGCAGATGCGCCGCTGATTGGCGCGCCAACAGTTGATGGTGCCAGTGTTGTAGCCGAGATCGTGCGTCAGGCACGTGGCGACAAGATCATCATCTTCAAGAAACGTCGCCGCCAGAACTCACGTCGTCGTAACGGGCACCGTCAGGATCTGACGATTGTGCGCGTGACAGATATTCTGACAGACGGAAAGTCTGCACCGAAGAAAGCCAAGAAGGCTGCTCCGAAGGAAGAAGAAGCGCCGAAGGCTGAAGAGCCCAAAGCTGCTCCAAAAGCAGAAAAAGCAGCAGATGCTGCGCCTGCAGTTTTGTTCACAGCCCCTGAAGGTGAGCCGGATGATCTGAAAAAGATTTCCGGTGTAGGCCCGGTGCTTGAAAAGAAACTGCATGGTTTGGGTATTACCAAATACGCGCAGGTTGCAGCTTTCAGTGAAGACGATGTGACTCGGGTTGATGATGCATTGTCGTTTAAAGGTCGCATCGGTCGTGAAGACTGGATCGGTCAGGCCAAGGTGCTTGCCGAAGGCTGAAACGGCTGATAGAAGAAATTTGAATTTGAATATCTTGTGGGCTTGATTTCCGGATTCTGGAAACCCCGCAGTTAAGAAATTAGGACGAATAGCATGGCACATAAAAAAGCAGGCGGTTCTTCACGCAATGGTCGCGATTCAGCAGGCCGTCGTCTTGGTGTGAAAAAATTTGGCGGCGAGGCTGTGATTCCAGGCAACATTATTCTGCGTCAGCGGGGCACTAAGTGGCATCCGGGCACAGGCGTTGGCATGGGCAAAGATCACACTATTTTTGCGAAAGACATGGGTAACGTTCAGTTCCAAGCCAAAGCAAATGGCCGAACCTACGTATCCGTACTTCCCATGATGGAAGCAGCAGAGTAACCGGCAACTCTTTAAAACCGCCGGTGTCTCATGGACCCGGTGGAATTCAAAATTCCGAATTTTCAAAGGGGAGATGGGGTAACCATCTCCCCTTTTCTTTTACTTCGGGATTCAAGGTCATGACGGATGAGAACGACGGTGAAGATTTACAAAGCGGCGATATAGATCGCCAGGTGCAGGACTGTCTGGAAGCGGTGGCAGATACCTGCCTGCGTCCATGCTGCACGCCGGTTAGTTTTAAACGGCTTTTGCTGCGGGCGCCCAACGCGTCGGACACATTGCAGATTGCCGAGCTTGCAAATAATCCAAATGTGGCAACCCAGACCTCAAATATGCCGCATCCTTACAGCAGTGCTGATGCTGTGGACTGGATAGCGGCTGCCAATGAAAGTCATGAAACCCGCTGCGCCTATGTCATCGTTCTGAAATCTGACTCAGATAGCAGTGGACAGGATGAAAGCAAAGATCAGGTCATTGGTGCCTGCAGCTATGGCAAGCCTTCCGCCGGGTATGAGGGATTTGAGATCGGTTACTGGCTGGGCGAAGCCCATTGGGGCCAGGGCCATGCGGCCGAAGCCTGTCATGCTTTGATCGACCATATTTTTGGCCGAACTCTGGCCTGTTCAGTCTGGGCAACTTGCCGGGTGACCAATGCGCGCGGCAGGCGGGTCATTGAAAAATGCGGGTTCCAATTCCGTGAAAACGCCATGGTGCATTCTGTGGCGCTGGGGGGCATGCAACCGGTGGAACGTTATGTGCTTGACCGACGAAGCTGGGAAAGCCTGAAAGCGTGGGGAAGAGACGATGTTTAGAAAACAGTTGGAAGATGTTACGCCGCCTGATCTGGAAGCGGGACATGTGGATATTGTGACAGATCGCCTGCGTCTTTCTCCGGTCGGGCCGGAACACCGTGATGCGGTGGTGGCTGCCCTGTCGGACGAGGACGTTGCGCGAAATCTGGCACAGGTTCCCTTTCCCTATACAGCGGACCATTTTGACGCTTTTCTTGAAGAGTTTTCAAAAAACAGTGTGTGCGGTGAGATGTGTCTTGCAATCAGTGACTGGAAAACAGGTGTTTTTCTGGGCCTGATCGGGCTGCGCAGCGGCCATCCACATCCGGAAATCGGCTATTGGCTGGCGAAAGCCTATTGGAGCAAAGGCATTATGAAGGAAGCCGCTGCGGCGCTGCTTGACCATGTGTTTGCCATCAGTGATGAGCCGGTTATCTACTCCGGTCATTTTGTCGATAATCTACGTTCTGGTAAGGTGCTCAGCTTTCTGGGGTTCAGGGAAACCGGCAATAGCAGGGTTCACAGTCTTGCCAGAGGTGAGGATGTGGATCATAGAGACATGGAACTGACGCGTGAGGCCTATTTTGGCATCGGCACAGAAGCTGATGGCGGACGCAAACGGGCTCGGACGCGTGGCAATTCCTATGCGATGGATTACTAGGGTCTGGACTCAATTGAGTTCAGACCCTGGGAAAATTATTCCCGAAAGAGTATGAGACCATGAAATTTCTTGATCAGGCCCGTGTTTTTATTCGCTCCGGCAATGGCGGTGCGGGTGCCGTTTCATTTCGGCGCGAGAAGTACATTCAGTTTGGCGGTCCCGATGGCGGCGATGGCGGTAAGGGCGGCGATGTCTGGGTGGAATGCGTCAATGGTCTGAATACGCTTATTGACTATCGCTACCAGCAGCATTTCAGGGCCAAGACGGGCGTGCACGGCATGGGTAAAAACCGCACTGGTGCGCATGGTGCCGATGTGGTGATGAAGGTGCCGGTTGGCACTCAGGTGCTGGAAGAGGATAATGAAACGCTGATTGCGGATCTGACCGAAATTGGCCAGCGGGTGCTGATCGCCAAGGGCGGCAATGGCGGGTTTGGCAATGCGCGTTTCAAATCATCGACCAATCAATCGCCGCGCCGGGCAAACCCGGGCGAAGACGGTGTTGAAAAATCTGTTTGGCTGCGGCTGAAGCTGATTGCCGATGCTGGTCTGGTGGGCCTTCCGAATGCAGGCAAGTCCAGTTTTCTGGCCAGTGTTACTGCGGCAAAGCCAAAAATTGCGGATTATCCTTTTACCACCATTCACCCCAATCTGGGTGTTGTGCGGCAGGATGCACGGGAATGTGTGCTTGCGGATATTCCGGGCCTGATTGAGGGTGCCCATGAAGGCGCTGGTATTGGTGTGCGGTTTTTGGGCCATGTAGAGCGCTGCCGTGTGTTGTTGCATCTGGTCGATGGCACCAGCGAGAATGTGGTTCTGGACTACAAGACCGTCTGTGCTGAACTGGCGGCGTATGGCGGTGGTCTGGCCGAAAAGACAACTTATGTGGTGCTCAATAAAATTGATGCCATGAGCGATGAAGATATCCAGCAACGAACTGCAGAGCTGAGCGAAGCCAGCGGTAGTGATGTGATGTTGATGTCCGGTGCAACAGGCGAGGGTGTTGAGAATGTGCTGCGTGCTGTGTTCGCGATGATTGAACAAGACCGTGCAGCAGAGCAAGCCGTTGACGAGCCGGAGGCTGACTGGAGCCCGGTCGCGTAAACGCGGCCTGGTGTGACTTGATATGAACGCTGGCAAACTTTCCTCTTTCAAACGCATTGTTGTCAAAGTTGGCTCCGCTTTGCTGGTGGATGCTGCCATTGGTCAAGTCAGGGCTGATTGGCTGGCTTCGCTGGCGGATGATCTGGCACAATTGAAGAAGGCGGGGGTCGAAGTGCTGGTCGTGTCGTCTGGCGCCATTGCTCTTGGGCGCCAATTGCTGAAGCTGCCCTCAGGCCCGCTGAAGCTGGAAGAAAGTCAGGCGGCGGCGGCTGTTGGTCAAATTGAGCTGGGGCCTGCCTGGAACCGGGTGCTGGCGGCACATGGTTATCAGACCGGACAGATTTTGCTGACCTTGAGTGATACAGAAGAGCGGCGGCGCTATTTGAATGCGCGCTCCACACTGGACACGCTGCTGCGGCTTGGGGCCATCCCTATCATCAATGAAAATGATACGGTTGCCACATCGGAAATTCGCTATGGCGATAATGACCGGCTGGCGGCGCGGGTCGCCTCTATGGCCAGTGCGGATTGTCTGGTTCTGTTGTCGGATATTGACGGGCTGTACACTGCGCCGCCAGGACAGGATTCATCCGCCGAGCATATTCCGGTTGTTCACACCATTACGCCGGCCATTGAGGCCATGGCTGGCAGTGCCGGATCGGAATTGTCGCGCGGCGGCATGAAAACCAAAATCGAGGCCGGTAAAATTGCAACCCATGCCGGGGCGCAGATGGTGATTGCGTCTGGCAAAACCTTGCATCCGCTTGCATCGATTGACCGGGCGGATACACGCAAAACATGGTTTTCTGCGGCAACCAATCCAACGGCAGCCCGCAAAAGCTGGATTGCCGGAAGTCTGGAACCCAAGGGTTCCATCACCGTTGATGGTGGTGCCGTGGCAGCGCTTCAGCGTGGTAAAAGCCTGCTGCCTGCGGGCGTTACAGCCGTATCAGGACAGTTTCAGCGCGGAGACTGTGTCTGGATTACAGCACCCGATGGCGTGCATCTGGCGCGTGGGCTGATTACCTATGACAGTGATGACGCCGGGCGGTTGATTGGCTGCCACAGCAAAGACATAGAGGCGCGACTGGGCTATGCTGGTCGGGACACAATGATCCACCGGGACAATATGGCAATGGTCGTGGCGGGGACGGATAAGCGCATGCCGGATGCGCAATCCGTTGATAGTTAGGGAAAACGGACATGAATACGCAGGTTAAAACTGCCGATCTGGCAGGTGCGGACATTCAGGATACGAAAGCCATGATGGATGCGCTGGGGGCTGCGGCGAAAGCGGCAGCGTCTGTTCTGGCGATCGCGCCGCGCGCGCAAAAGGATAAAGCGCTGCTAGAAGCTTCCAAAGCACTGCGCGCTGCCACGCCGGACATTCTGGTGGCCAATGCCAGGGATGTTGCTGCCATGGTGGAGAAGGGGGCTGCCGCTTCCTTCATCGACCGGCTGACGCTTGATGAGGATCGTGTGGACGCGATTGCATCCGGGCTGGAAGCCATTGCCGATCTGCCGGACCCTGTTGGCACCGTGATTGCAGATTGGGAACGGCCAAACGGGTTGAAAATTTCGCGGGTACGCACCCCATTGGGCGTCATCGGGGTCATTTTTGAAAGCCGTCCTAATGTGACGGCAGATGCGGGTGCGCTGTGCTTCAAATCCGGCAATGCTGCTATTCTGCGCGGTGGTTCTGACAGTTATCTGTCCTCTGGTGCCATTCACGCTTGTCTTGTGAAGGGCCTGAAAGCTGCAGGACTGCCCGAAACATCCATACAGTTGGTGCCAACAATCGATCGCGCCGCCGTCGGAGCTATGCTGTCGGGTCTTGATGGTGCAATCAACGTGATTGTACCGCGTGGCGGCAAGAGCCTTGTGGCGCGGGTGGAAGAAGAGGCCCGTGTGCCCGTGTTCGCGCATCTAGAGGGCATTTGCCATATGATTATCGATAAATCGGCTGATGTGGACATGGCACGCAAGCTGGTGGTGAACGCAAAAATGCGCCGCACCGGTATTTGTGGTGCGCTTGAAACGCTGCTTGTGGACCGGGCTGTGGTCGATACACATTTGTTGCCAATTCTGGATGATCTGAAAGCTGCCGGCTGTGCTGTGCGCGGCGATGAGACGGTTTGCAGGCTGGTTGACTGGGCAGATCCGGCCAGCGAAGAAGACTGGCGCACCGAATATCTGGATTCCATATTGGCGGTGCGTGTGGTTGATGATCTGGATGCGGCTTTGAGCCATATCAAGACTTACTCCTCCAATCATACCGAGGCGATTATTGCCGAGGATGAGGCAGCCGTTGAGCGCTTTTTCAATGAGGTCGACAGTGCGATTTTGCTGCACAATGCCTCCACGCAATATGCCGATGGCGGCGAGTTTGGCATGGGCGGGGAGATTGGCATTGCCACAGGAAAGATGCATGCCCGCGGCCCTGTTGGTCTGGAGCAGCTGACGAGTTTCAATTACCGCGTGCGTGGCACCGGCCAGGCGCGTCCGTAAGGCCGGTTGCAGTTTGCGCGACTGGACCAAAATCCCGCCAGCTCTACCCATGCAGCGTATTGGCATTCTGGGCGGCACCTTCAATCCAGCGCATTATGGCCATCGCCATATTTCGCTGATGGCGCTACAGCGGCTGCGCCTGCAAAAAGTGTGGTGGATGGTGACGCCGGGCAATCCGATGAAAGCCAATGATGGACTGCCGCCATTGGATGCGCGTGCAGCCTATGCCGAGCAATTGGCCGATCATCCGGCCATCACGGTTTCCGGTCTTGAAGCCGGCATTCAAACCCGCTTTACTTATGACACGCTGAGGGTGCTGACACAGCGTTTTCCAGCCACACGATTTGTCTGGCTTATGGGTGCTGATAATCTGGCACAATTCCATCGCTGGCAGGGCTGGAAAGAGATTGCGCAACTGATGCCGATTGCGGTCATTGACCGGCCGGGCTCATCTCTGGCCACGCGATCTTCGGTGGCCGCACAGGCGTTGGCGCAATTTCGGGTGAAGGAGGGGGACGCCGGGGTTCTGTCGTCCATGAAGGCACCTGCCTGGACATTTTTACATGGACCACGATCTGATTTGTCCTCCACTGCGATCCGGGCAGGGCAACAATAGCTTTCTTGATGGTGTTCCATCAACTTCCCCCGGTTGGCTCACTTGACCGGACCACGCACTGCGCATTAGTTCACGCAAAATTTGGAGGGTGTTATGGCACGATTGAATTGGGGTCTTATCGGTGGCGGTGCGGGCAGTCAGATTGGCCCGGCGCATCGCCTTGGCGCAGGTCTGGACGGGTTCTTTAATTTGAGCGCAGGCGCGTTTGATATCGACCCGGACAAAAGCCGGGATTTTGGTGCTACACTGGATGTTGATGCCAGCCGTGCTTATGGCACATGGCAGGATATGCTGGCGGCAGAAAGCGCACGCTCGTCTGAGGAAGGCCGCTTGGATCTGGTCACAGTGGCGACGCCCAATTCGACACATTTTGAAATCACCAAAGCGTTTTTGGAAGCCGGATTTCACGTCTTGTGTGAAAAACCCATGACCATGACCGTTGAAGAAGCGGAACAGGTGGTTGCGGCGGCTAACGCCAGTGGAAAAATCTGCGCAGTGAATTACGGCTATTCGGGCTATCCGATGGTGCGCCATATGCGGGCCATGGTTGCGCGCGGCGACATCGGCAAAGTGCGGATGGTAAAGGCTGAATTTGCCCATGGCTTCCATGCGGATGCTGCGGATGCGGATAATCCCCGTGTGCGCTGGCGCTATGATCCTGCGCAGATTGGCGTTTCTGCACAATTTGCCGATTGCGGCATTCATGCCATGCACTTGGCGAGTTTTGTAACCGGTCAGGAAGTTGAAAAACTGTCCGCTGATTTTGTCAGCACGATTGCCAGTCGTCAGCTTGAAGATGATGCAATGGTCAATTTCCGGATGGATGGCGGTGCCGCTGGCCGTCTTTGGACCAGCTCGATTGCTGTTGGGCGGATGCACGGTTTGACCTTGCAGGTGTTTGGCGAAACAGGCGGTCTGCGCTGGGCACAGGAGCAGCCAAATCAGGTCTATTACACGCCAATCAGCGAACCTGTGACACGGGTTCTGGAACGGGGTGGACCTGGCCTTTCGCCTGAAGCTGATCGGGCGTCCCGGGTGACAATCGGTCACGCGGAAGGGATGCCTTTGGCGTTTGCGAATATTTATTCAGATCTGGCGGAAGTCATTCGCGCTGACAAGGAAGGCCGGGCCGCAGACCCTGCAGCGACGCATTTTCCAAGCGCTGTTGATGGATTGCGCTCCATGGCCGCAGTCTTTGCATCTGTGAAATCCGCGAAGGCCGATGGGGTCTGGGTTGATGCCCGTCCGCCCTCATTGAAGGGCTGAATCGCAAAGCGTCGCTTATTGATCCGAATCAAGGAATGCACCTCCCTGTTCTGCAATCATATGTGTGAATGCAGTCATCTTTATGCAGGCAATCAGGGGGGATTGAATGAGCGAGACAAATCCATCTCATTATGTTGGGCCACAGCCCATTGATCGGCTGCGCGTACGCAAGATGACGCATGACGATGTCAAAGCCGCATTGCGGGCGGGCCTGTCGGACTATCTGGCAAGGCCGTTTTTGAGCAGTTCTTTTGGCATTGTGTTCGCTCTGGGCGGGCTGTTTGTGGTCGCCAGCCTGTTTTATTACAATCAGATCTGGATGGCGATCCCGGTTGCGCTTGGCTTTCCGCTGATTGCCCCGTTTGCCGCTGCCGGACTTTATGAAATGAGCCGAAGACTGGCTGCGGGCACGCCCTTCGCCTGGCGCGACATCTATCTGGTTGTGTCCCGACAGCCGGGCCGCGAATACGGCTGGATGGCGTTTGTGGTTCTGTTTGTATTCTGGGTCTGGATTTATCAGGTGCGGCTGTTGCTGGCGGTTTTTCTGGGGCTGCAGGCCTTTTCATCCCTGGAAGGGTTTGTTCAGGTGATTACCGGAACCGCCAATGGTTTGCTGTTTATGGGTATTGGTACGATTGTTGGTGCGGTGCTGGCGTTTATCCTGTTTTGCATTACCACCGTGTCCATGCCGCTATTGCTGGATCGGAAGATCGATTTCATAACTGCCATGCTGCTCAGCATCAATACAGTTCGTACAAACCCAGCTGTGATGTTGGGTTGGGGTATGACGATTGGAGTGCTGGTCTTTTTGGCAATGGTGCCAGCTTTTTTGGGTCTCATTGTCGTTTTACCGGTTCTGGGTCATGCAACCTGGCATATCTACTGCTGTGCAATTGAAGAAATACCGGAGGAGGTTTGATCTGCTGGAACCGGTTTTGCACAAACTCAATTTCCCGATTGGGTCCGGATCCTAAAAAGCCGCCCCGATTTCGGGACGGCAGGTGCGACAAAGCAAATCTTGTTCTTATTGGTTTTCCGGCTTTGCCGGTAAGGCCCTACTGAACAGTGATAACTGACATAACCAGCTTGTCGTCCATTTTGACCGGGCCGTCTTCCTTGGCACCAAGTGTGTATTCAAAAGTGCCTGTCTTCATGCCAGCAGATTCTGAGTGAACCATCAGCATCAGCATATCGCCGGATTTGACATCTTCGGTCAAAATTGCAGCAACATCCATGTTTTCACCCATGCGCAGTGGTGCATGGCCTACAACGACGCCTGGTTTCATGTCGGCACCAGTGCGGTGAATTACGAGCCAACCATTTTCGCCAGCGACAACTTTTTCGGCGCTGACAACACCGTTCTCGACGGATTGAGCGGAGGCTTCAACCATTGGCGCCATTGAATGGCTGGCTGCAAAGGCGGCTGTTGCCATCATGCTCAGTGCGGCCGCTGTAATGATATTTTTCATGTTTCTCTCCATTTGATAATCCGGCTGGCATTTGCCTGCCGATAGATAAAGTCACGACGCAACTGGCATGAGAGTTTCAAACTATTTTTCTGAGGCTTCTTTTGCACAAAATATTCTCTCGATTATTCATCAAATTCGAAAATCGCAAATTCCCCGCTTTGAATTTGCGCACATAAATGCAAGTTTAAGGATGCTTTCTGGAGGAGACGGCTTGTTGCGGACAGTTCAAGATATTGAGAATTTGATTTCTCGGATGTCGCTTGGGGACCGCGAAGCCTTTTCTGCACTCTATGATGCAACGTCAGCGAAACTTCTTGGCGTCTGCCTTCGTGTCTTGAGTGAAAGGGCCAGCGCCGAGGAAGCAATGCAAGATACATTTATCAAGGTTTGGAAGAATGCGGATCGTTATGCCAGCAACGGGTTAAGCCCGATGACCTGGCTGATTACGATCGCGCGCAATACAGCCATTGATCGTCTGCGGGCCCAAAAACCGACTTCAGATATCAATGACTACTCAGATAGTTTGGCGTCATCCCTGCCGTCTCCGGAAAACAGCGCTGTTCGCTCATCCGATATGGCGCGCGTTACAAAGTGTCTTGAGGAGCTTCCTGAAGACCGCAGTGCGGCCATACGAGGGGCGTATCTGGATGGGGAGACCTATGCTGATCTTTCAGCACGCCACAAAGTGCCACTCAATACGATGCGCACATGGCTACGCCGGGGACTGTTTTCTCTGCGGGAGTGCATGGACCGATGACAGATTTCCCTGAAAGAGATGATGATTCTGGTCTGGCTGCCGAATTCGCCCTCGGGCTGCTGGAGGGCGAAGAGCACCTTGCGGCGCGTGGCCGCTTGCTGACGGACCCGGTGTTTGCGCGTCAGGTCGCGGATTGGCAGGAAAACATGGCTGCGATGGCAGAAAGTGTCGAGCCGGTGCCGCCTTTAAGTGAGACAAAACACGCTCTTGAAGCGCGCCTGTTTGGTAAACCGCAAAAGCGGTCGTTCTGGAATTTTGCCGGATTGTGGCAGACCGTCAGCGTGGCTTCCATTGCTGTGGCTGCGTTCCTGGCGTTTACGCTTGTGAACTTGCCCGATCCGGAGCCAGGCACTTTGTATGTGACCGAACTGGCATCGGAAAACGACGCCTTACGGGTTCTTGCTGTCTATAATGATGCAACAAAAGAACTCCAGGTCAGTCGCACAAATGGCGGGCCAGCCGCTGGGCGCGATCTGGAACTATGGGGAATCCTTGAAGGTGAAAATCCAGTGTCGATTGGCGTCTTGCCGCAAACGGCAAATGGTACATTTACGCTGCCAACAGGTCTTGAAACCGGGCTTGACGGGCTGACACTGGCTATTACCGATGAACCGGCTGGTGGTTCACCAACCGGGGCCCCAAGCAGTGAGCCTGTTGCTGCAGCTCAAATTTCACGGATTTAAGTTATCCGTGATCTGGCTCAACCTTCCAATTGAGTCGGGACCCGATTGCTTTTTGAAAGCCAATCGCAAGTAAGGTGCCGCGTTGTCTTCGTGGGTCTTTAAAAAAATCCAAAAAATTTTGAAACTTAACTCCACGGGTCTGCGTGTGTTCATGCAGTACCAAAATAATTTGGTTCAACATCGGAGATACACATGAAAATTCTGTCGAAACTTTCCATCGCCGCTGCTGCCGCTCTCATGACAACAGCTGTGTTTGCAGCTAACCCTGATGTTGGTGGCGCTGCCATGTTCGAGAACAAGAACATTGTTGAAAATGCAGTGAATTCCGCTGACCACACAACACTGGTTGCTGCCGTGAAAGCTGCCGATCTTGTGGACACCTTGCAAAGTGCTGGTCCGTTTACAGTTTTTGCCCCGGTCAATGCGGCATTTGACGCGCTTCCTGCAGGCACTGTGGATACGCTTCTGAAACCCGAAAACAAAGACACGTTGACAAAAGTGCTGACTGGGCACGTTGTTGCTGGAAAAGTTTCGGCTGCAGATCTCGTAAGCAAAATCAAGCAGTCCAAGGATGGCTTCTACCACTTCCAGGCCGTATCCGGTGATGCGTTGTCCGCGCAGATGCGCGGTCGTAAAGTCTATATTTATGACGAAAGCGGCAATGCCTCATTGGTCACAATTGCAGATGTGAACCAGTCCAATGGCATCATCCATGTTGTCGACAAGGTTCTGCTTCCCAAATAAGTTCGCCCTTTTATTTGGGAGCGGACGAACCATCCCGGTTATGGTCACCGGGATGGTTCTGTACCCAACACCACTCTTGCGAAGGATATGATGATGAAACGCAGAGATTTTTTGAAAATAAGTGCTGCTTTTTCACTGGTACCCGTTACCGGTTTTGCTTCAGATGGACCGTTTGAAGTAACCCGCACCAAAGCGGAATGGAAGGCCTTGCTGACTGAAACCGAGTATCTTGTGATGCGCGAAGAAGAGACAGAGCGGCCTAATACCAGCCCACTGAATCTTGAGATGCGTGTCGGTGTTTTCCATTGCAAAGGCTGCGATCTGCCGCTTTATGAATCAAGCACCAAATATGACAGCAAAACCGGGTGGCCAAGCTTCTATGAATCGCTGCCGGATGCGGTTGGCACCAAGCCGGACAACACGTTCTTTACCACGCGTACCGAGGTGCATTGTCGCCGTTGTGGCAGCCATCTGGGACACATTTTTAATGATGGTCCAGAACCGACCGGCAAACGTCACTGTCTGAATGGCGTCAGCTTGTCCTTCAAGCCGGCAAAAGCTGCCTAAAACCCATGACTGACCGCGAAAAGCCACCTGTGTGGCAAACAGAGTTGATAGTCGGGCGCCTGTTGCTATCGGCTTTGTTTTTTGCAGGTGGCGTACAGAAAATCGTAGATCCGACACCCGCCATGATGCTGCTTGAAGGCTTCGGGCTCTCTGGCTTTCTTGTATGGCCCGCTGCCGCCTTCAATCTGGTCGCCGGGTTTTTTCTGGCGATAGGTCGAAACGTGGTGCCTGTTGCCAGAACCCTTGCCGCCTATTGTGTTATCACAAGCGCGTTTCACTTCATTCCATCTGATGGCTGGCAAATGTCCATTTTCGTTAAAAACTGGGCCATTGCCGGTGGGCTTCTCGCGCTGTCAGCCGCGCAATCAAGGGCTGTTGCGCTTCGTTAGATCGAAGAATTGCAGAGCGACGCCTGACCCTCATATGTATCTGAATGCGGGCGGCAATTGTGGCTGGGCTCTACATGACATCCGTTTTGCTGCAACGCATCGATTTGTTAGTGAATTCAAAATGACCTGCCACCCAATGCCAATTGCGTCATTGTCTTGGAAGTCTCCCCGGGTCTTGGAAGTCTCCCCGAAGGGTTCGAATGTTTCGCAACATAGATGGACGAATGAATTTAAAGGTTCTCTTTGAGAAGGATCTCGATGCGTATTTTTTCCTGTGAGGCCAAAGGCTCACGCTTATCCACTCGGGCTTTGAGAATTCGGATAGCACTTCTCACCAGATGCCCCGGATTTTGTGCAATGACGGCATCAATCTTTCCGCTCTGCAGCGCAGCTTCTGTAAACGGCGTTCGTTCATGAACGACTTTCACCAGAGGCTGTGTCGCGAATTTTGATATTTCTTCAATCGGTATTCGCGCCTCGGCGCTCAGGACATACACGGCGGAAATGCCGGGGTGGTTCGCAAAGACATTCTTAAAAATTCGCCTGGTTCTTTCCGTATCTCCATAGGATTCAACGGTTGGCAAAGTTTGAAGTTGGGGGTATTCGCGATTGATAACATCATCAAACCCCAATCTGCGCTCGATGCTGTCACGTGATTGCATGGTTTCCGAGACGATGAGAATTTTGCCTTTTTGCCCCCCCAAAAAGCGACCGATCAATTGCCCTGCAGTCGCACCTGCGGCGTGGTTATTGATGCCAACAAAATCAATACTGTCCGCCTTTGGCTGACCTGCGAGAAAATGGACAACTTCCCCACCGCGTTCCAAAAGACGATTGATTGCATCGCGGGCCTGCGGGGATTCCGGTGCCATGATGGCAATCCCATCAGTGAGATCAGCATCTAATCCAGCCAGATAGTCTGCCAGTTTATAGGGATCATCAACAGGAAAGCGAATAGCAGCAACATCAGCCATTTCAGTAGCGAATGCTTTTTTGGCTTCGTCTATGTGTTTCACCAAAACACCCAGAAACTGATCCCCATGTTCGGGAAGCAGAAATCGAAACTGGTAGATTTTTTTCCGGGCAAGATTGACCGCAGAAAGATTGCGCACAAAGCCAATTCTATCAATCGCCTCGTTCACCTTGGCCACTGTACGTGCCTTAACGCCTGAACGACCGTTTAGTACACGATCAATGGTCGCGAGGCTTACCCCTGCCTCAACCGCCAAGTCTTTTGCTGTTGGTCTCATCTACCTAAAATATTCCTCATCGCCGGGATACGCCCTTTTGCTTTTGGGCTGAATTGTTCAACAAAACCGACAGTAAATCAACTTTTGAGGTGCGCACCTCAAAATTAACTTGCAATGAGGTGCGTACCTCATTATGGTGATAACAAGTGATCCTGCCATGATTGTAGGATTATGAAACGGGAGGAATATCTATTATGAAAACCAAACTGATGAATTCTGCCGCAGCTATCGGCTTGCTTTTTTGGGGAGCCGTTGTCGCTACAACTGCAAGCACCAGCTCTGCCCAAGCCGCGGAACTGACGCTCTGCTGGGCTGCTTGGGATCCAGCAAATGCACTTGTTGAAATGAGCAAGGAATTTGAAGCCCAATCCGGCCATAATATGAGCTTCGAATTTGTGCCATGGCCAAATTTTGCCGATCGCATGCTCAATGAATTGAACTCAGGCGGTAAGCTTTGCGATCTTCTGATTGGCGACAGTCAATGGATTGGCGGCGCGGCTGAAAATGGCCAGTACGTCAAATTGAATGATTTCTTCGATAGCGAAGGAATCAAAATGGAAGATTTTCTGCCAGCGACCGTTACCGGTTATGCTGAGTGGCCGAAAAATACGCCAAACTACTATGCCTTGCCAGCCTATGCCGACGTCGTCGGGTGGACCTACCGCAAGGACTGGTTCTCACGCCCAGAAATTCAGGCTGAATTCAAAGAGAAATATGGTCGCGATCTGGATGTTCCTGCAACGCTTGAAGAGCTCAAGCAGGTTGGCGAATTTTTCCAGGGTCGTGAAATTGATGGCAAGAAAGTCTACGGCGCTGCAATCTACACAGAGCGCGGCTCTGAAGGCATCACCATGGGAGTTACCAACGCACTCTACAATTATGGCTTCCAGTACGAAAACCCTGATAAACCCTATGAGCTTGAGGGGTTTGTGAATTCAGAGGGCGCTGTGGAGGGTCTTGAATACTACAAGGCCATGTATGATTGCTGTACGCCTCCGGGCGCTTCTGACGCCTATATGTCCCAGAACATTGATGCCTACAAATCCGGTCAGGTCGCCATGCAAATGAACTTCGCGTTCATCTGGCCTGGTGTTGAGGCTGATCCGAATGTTGGCGGCGGTAAATCAGGCTACTTTGCCAATCCGGCTGGTCCTGCTGGCCAGTTCGCCCAACTCGGCGGTCAGGGTATCTCCGTTGTCGCGAACTCTGACAACAAGGATGCAGCGCTGGAGTACATCAAGTGGTTCGCGCAACCCGATGTCCAGCAGAAATGGTGGGATGTCGGTGGCGCATCTGCCATGCGGGCTGTTGTAGAAGCACCGGACTTTGCAAGCAGCCAGCCTTATGCACAAACCTTCCTCGACTCAATGGCAATCGTGAAGGACTTCTGGGCTGAACCGTCTTATGCCTCTCTGCTTCTACCTATGCAGGAGCGTATCCATAACTACGTTGTTGCAGGAGGCGGCACGGCCAAAGAAGCGTTGGATGGCCTGGTTAAAGAATGGGATGAAGTCTTTGAAGACGAAGGCAAAAAATAAGCCTTAGTCTTTGGCTTCTCCCAATAGATAGTGGGGCCGGAACACAAATTCCGGCCCCTCATATCAGAACCAGGTAAAAACCATGTCAAACTCAGTCATAGACCGCGCAGCTCGGGCTACACCGAATGCTATGGCAACAAAGGTAAGAGGGCTTTCAGACAGAGCGATTGCCTGGATATTTGTCGCTCCAACAATCTTCATTTTGCTCGCGATCAATATTTTTCCGCTGATCTGGACCATCTATCTGAGTTTTACGAATTTCCGGGTGAATCGTCCTAATAATGCTGTCGAGTGGGTCGGATTGCGAAACTATGAACGTATTCTGGGTGACGCTGATATCTGGATTACCATGCAGGCGACAGCGCATTTCCTGATTTGGACGATTATCTGTCAGGTCCTGATTGGCTTTACGCTTGCCTATCTGATCAACAAGAAATTTCGTGGAAACGACCTCTGGACCACAATAATCGTGTTCCCGATGATGCTTTCTCCCGCAGTGGTCGGTAATTTCTGGACCTTTCTGTATCAGCCTCAAATCGGACTGTTCAATTATGTTATTGGATTTCTGACGGGTGCTGATCCGTCCAGTTTTTCCATGATCGGCGAAGTGTCGCTTGCGCCTTGGGCGATCGTAATTGTTGACACCTGGATGTGGACACCCTTTGTCATGCTGATCTGCCTTGCGGGCCTTCGGTCCATTCCGGACAGCATTTATGAAGCTGCCGAATGCGACCGAGCCAGCAAGTGGCGACAATTCTGGACGATCACAATTCCCATGATCCTCCCATTCCTGATGTTGGCAGTGCTGTTTCGCGGAATCGAGAACTTCAAGATGTTCGATCTGGTCGTGCAATTGACCGGCGGTGGCCCCGGCAACACAACCACACTGACATCAATCGATCTCAAGCGTGAGGCGTTTGAAAAGTGGCGCACGGGTTATTCTTCCGCCTACGCGGTAATTCTCTTTGTGACGGTGTTCGGGCTTGCATCCATCTATGTGAAGGCGCTTAACAAGGTGAAACAAAGATGAGCTTTTCAGTCACTGAGCCGTCAGTTCGGCAGAAATGGATCGCTGGTAGTCTGGTGATCTTCTATGCTCTGATTACCATGCTGCCATTGCTCTGGATCGTGGCGACGGGGTTTAAGTCATCAACAGACTCAATTGCATACCCGCCCAAAATCCTGTTCCAACCAACGGTCGAAGGTTATGTCAATGTGTTCACAACGCAGACGCGTTTGAGCGCAGAACTGGCCGAACAGCCCCGTGATGACCTGCCCTGGTATGAACAACTGGCACGCAACAAGGGCAACACGATTGTCGGTGTTTCCCGATATTCCGAACGGTTTTTGAATTCTGTCATCATCGGCTTTGGTTCAACGTTTTTTGCAATCGTATTGGGAACCGCTGCCGCTTATGCGTTCTCAAGGTTCAAAGTGCCACTGAAAGATGATCTGCTGTTTTTCATTCTTTCAACCCGCATGATGCCGCCCATTGCGGTCGCTATTCCGATCTTCCTGATGTTCAGGAATTTGGGTCTCAATGACACGCATGCCGGTATGATCCTGCTTTACACGGCGATAAATCTGTCGCTTGCGGTTTGGCTTATCAACGGGTTCATCGACGAAATTCCGATCGAATATGAAGAGGCTGCCCTGATTGATGGATACACCCGGTTTCAGGCCTTCTACAAAGTCGTTCTGCCACAGGCTGCAACCGGCATCGCTTCGACCGCTATCTTCTGCCTGATTTTCGCGTGGAATGAATACGCTCTGGCTGTTCTTCTGACCTCCGGCACGGCCCAAACAGCTCCGCCATTCATTCCGACCATCATTGGTGTCGGCGGGCAGGATTGGCCAGCTGTCGCCGCAGGAGCAACGATCTTCCTGGTGCCTGTGATGGTGTTCACAATTCTCCTGCGCAAACATCTTTTACGCGGCATTACATTCGGAGCTGTTCGCAAATGACAAATTTCTTCGATGGTTTGCTGCGCTTCAGGCGCGGTTCTTGGGAAATGTTGGCGTCGATCCTGATTGCGCTGGGTGTCGTCATGCTCATGCAGCCTTTTGTGCTGTCGTTGTTCACTTATTCCTTCATCATAACTTTGATTGGCACAGTCATGTTCATCATTGTCAGCCACTTCCCGGAGTAAACCATGGCGCAGATAATGATCAAAAATGTGCGCAAGGATTTCGGTTCATTCAATGCTGTAAAGTCCTCGACTTTCACCATTGAAGATGGCGAATTTTTCATGCTCCTCGGCCCATCAGGTTGCGGCAAAACCACGACTTTGCGAATGATGGCGGGCCTTGAACTCCCGACCAGCGGTGAAATCTACATTGAAGGTGAAGAGGTGGGTATGAAGCCTGCCAGCAAGCGCGACATTGCATTTGTTTTTCAAATGTTTGCGCTCTATCCACATATGAATGTCGGCAAAAACATTTCCTACCCGTTGCGCAGCCAAGGCATGCCAAAGGCCCAGATAAAGAAGAAGGTTGGTGAAGTTGCCGAGATCCTCGGTATTACCGATATTCTCAATCGCCCGGTAGGTGGATTGTCAGGTGGCGACCGTCAGCGTGTGGCGCTGGGGCGTGCAATTGTTCGTGACCCCAAAGCCTTTTTTATGGATGAACCGCTGGGCGCGCTTGATGCCGAGTTTCGCGAACACATGTCGGCAGAACTTCGTGCACTGCATGATCGCATGGGGGCTACCACGGTTTACGTGACCCATGACCAGCTGGAAGCCATGCAGATGGGCGACAAGATTGTGGTGATGAACCATGGTGTTGTTGAACAATTCGGACGACCGCAGGAAATATATGATTGGCCATCGACAATGTTTGTCGCCAGCTTTCTGGGGTCTCCTTCGATGAACTTTTTGACGTTCGAAGGAATGATTGGGAACAATCAACGCACTATTGAGATGAATGGTGTCGATTTCGCAATACCAGAATCGCTGGAAGGTGCACGCGGCAAACTGGCTTTTGGTGTTCGGCCGGAGCATGTGCAGTTCTCCGATTCAAGCGCATACAAAGGTGAAGTGCTCGCGACAGAGTATCTCGGTACGACGCAGATCGTGACCGTCGCCACAGCCAATGGCGAGATAAAATCGCGGGTTAATGCCGTTCAATCAATTCAGGTAGGTGATCACGTTGGACTTCAGTTCGACCCGCGCACCATTACGATTTTCAACGTCGATACGGGTAAAGCGCTGCTGTCACTGGCCAATCAGGAGGTCTTAAAACATGGCTGAAGTCATTTTTAAAAATGTGACCAAAAAATTCGACTCGGACATAGCTCTCGACAATTTCAGCATGACCATTGCGGATGGTTCCTTCGTGGTTCTGCTTGGCCCCACAGGGGCTGGGAAGACCACAAGTCTGCGGATGATATCAGGTCTTGATAAGCCAGATTCCGGGGAAATTTTTATTGGTGGACATTCGATGACTGGCCTGACGCCGGCGCAGAGAAATGTTGCCATGGTTTTTCAGCAGTATTCCTTGTATCCGCACCTGACTGTCCGCGAAAATTTGGAATTTCCACTCAAATCACCGCTTCTCAAAACGCCAGCAGATGAAATCGCCAGCAAAATCCATGAGGTCGCCGAGGTCCTGCAAATTTCGCACAAGCTGGATAACAAGGCGACGGCACTATCAGGCGGTGAGATGCAGCGTGTTTCCATTGGTCGGGCATTGGTCAGAAACCCCTCGATCTATCTTATGGATGAGCCACTAAGCTCACTGGATGCCAAGCTTCGCGCCGATTTGCGCATTGAACTGAAGCGCATTCAGTCAAAATCTGGCGCGACACTTCTCTATGTAACCCACGACCAGATTGAAGCCATGACGATGGCCACGCATGTTGGCGTTCTTGATCGTGGAAAACTGGTGCAATTTGGTAGCCCGCGAGAAATTTATGAAAATCCGGTGAGCATCTATTCCGCCAGCCGCCTTGGCCAGCCAAGAGTAAATATTTTGCCCGCCACCATTTTTGCGGGCGCACCGGACAATGCTGCCAAAATTGGCCTTCGGCCGGAGCAAATTGTGCAAGGCGAGGGCGAAGACAGTCTTGTGACACGGATTGAGCATCTGGGTGACCAGACGCGTTTGCATCTTTCATTCAAGAGCCATGACTTGATTACTGTGACCGATGCGCACACCCGATTGAACGAAGGTGACATTGTTAAAATTCGACCAGAGAAACCGTTTTACTTCGATGCTGACGGCGCACGAACTGCTTAGGAGGAGGTCTTAATGACTCAGTTTATGAACAAAAAAGAAGATATCGTCACAGACGCAGTTGATGGTATCATCGCGGCTTCCGGCGGCAAGCTTGCCCGACTGGATGGCTACCCCCACATTCGTGTCGTGGTTCGTAACGATTGGGACAAGTCCAAAGTCGCGTTGGTATCTGGCGGAGGGTCCGGCCACGAACCTGCCCATGCAGGATTTGTGGGCGAGGGGATGCTAACGGCTGCGGTTTGCGGAGACGTGTTTGCTTCGCCTTCAGTTGATGCGGTGCTGGCAGGTATTCTGGCGGTTACCGGCCCGGCGGGTTGTCTGCTCATCGTTAAGAACTACACAGGTGATCGGCTGAACTTTGGCCTTGCCGCAGAGCGAGCCAAAGCATTTGGTCTCGATGTCAGCATGGTGGTTGTTGATGATGATGTTGCATTGCCCGATCTACCACAAGCGCGTGGCGTTGCAGGAACCTTGTTCGTGCACAAGATCGCTGGTGCATTGGCGGACCGCGGTGTTTCTCTCAAAGAAATTGCCAAACGCGTTGAAAAGGTGATTTCAGGAACCAAAACCATTGGCATGTCGCTCGATACATGCACAGTTCCTGGCTCTCCAAAGGAAATGCGAATTCCCAAAGGTATGGCGGAACTGGGCCTTGGCATTCATGGTGAAGCCGGTGTGGAGCAAATTCAGTATACAAATGCCAAACAGGCAATGGGCGCTGTTGTAGCCAAGCTTGCCAACCATATGGGTGACGGCAATCATGTGGCCTTACTAAACAATCTGGGCGGTGCTTCTGTACTCGAAATGGCCATTCTGACCAACGAACTGGCAAATTCAGATATCGCCGGTAAACTGAAATGGCTGATTGGCCCGGCTTCTATGGTCACGTCTTTGGATATGCGCGGGTTCTCGGTTTCCGTCTATGCTTCAGATGATGAGGATCTTGAGACACTCTCACACCCAACATCGCTGTCTGCTTGGCCAGGCGTTTCTGAAATCACTCCTGTGACTGTTCTGAACCTGCCTGATGGCCTGGCCCGTATAAAGCCGCTTCCATCAGAGCATCAGGAAACGCGCGATTTTCTGATAAAATGTTGCGAAGTTTTGATTGCATCAGAAAGTGACCTCAACGCACTTGATGCAAAATCAGGAGATGGTGATACAGGATCAACTTTGGCAGGCGCCTCGCGCGCTCTGATCTCCACGATGGACACACTTCCACTGGCCGATCACACGCAACTCTATCGCGCGATCGGCCAAGAACTAAGCCAGGCGATGGGCGGGTCTTCAGGCGTTTTACTTGCTATCTTTTTCGCGGCAGCCGGTGATGCTGCCTCAAGCGGTCTGTCCATGACCAGCTCCTTGAAAGCAGGTCTGGTGAGAATGCAAGAAGTCGGAGGCGCAAAACTTGGCGATCGAACAATGGTCGACGCACTTCTTCCGGCCCTGGATGCATTGAATGATGGTTGGGATATGGCCGCAAATGCAGCGCGCGCGGGAGCAGATCATACGGCAACGTTGGTCAAAGCCAATGCAGGTCGGGCGACCTATATCAATGCCCAGCAACTTGAAGGCCATGCCGACCCAGGAGCGGAAGCGGTGGCGCGTTTGTTTGAGCACCTGCAGGGTTAAATCACCGGGCTAAAAACCTACTGAGCCAGAACCGGCTGCCTGTGCTGCCTCTGCGCAAACACATGCGGTGTGGAGGCGGTTCAGTTTTGACGTCTGATCTTCCGATGGTTCTCATCAGCGCCTGATGGAAAGATCAAGGCCGATCCCATAGCGCCGTTCAAATCTGGCGCTGAAGTTGATCTGCAATTGAAGAACCCGTTGTTCTTTGATGCCGCCGGTGAAAGGGTTTTGGCCAATGCTTGAAAAAGACGACATGATGGATCTCATAAACACTTGCGCTGCGGTGGTTGAAGCGCACACCGATGAACTGACAGAACTCGACAGTGCCATTGGTGACGGGGATCATGGGTACAATATGAAACGCGGCTTTGAAGCGTTGCGCGCAGAGGCCGACGTGATTTCAGAAAAACCGTTTCCAGATGCTTTGACAGCTGCCGGCATGAAGCTTGTCATGACTGTCGGAGGTGCACTGTTCATCGTCAAGAATTACGAAGGCGATGTGATGAATTTCGACATGGGCGCGGAAATGGCTGCTGGCGATGTGCTGCAGGTTGTCACCAATGACGACATTGCGGTTGAAGACAGCACTTATACAACGGGGCGTCGCCGGGACGATGGTTGTTGAGAAAATTCTGGGCGCGGCAACGGAAGAGGGAATGGGCCTGCAAGCCCTGAAGGACCTTGGGGATGCGTTAATGGCAATGCGCGCTCCTTTGGCGTGGCACTGACCAGTTGCACGGTTCCGGAAGCGGGAAAGCCGACCTTTGATCTGGGTGAACAGGAAATGGAATTCGGTGTAGGCATTCATGGCGTCCCAGGCCGCAGACGCGATGCGCTGAAGCCGGCAGATGAGATTGCGGAAGAAATCTGCACGGCTATTCTGGATGATCTGGGTCCGGCTAGCGACACACCGGCCTTGCTGTATGTAAATGGCTTTGTCGGGACGCCATCGATGGAGCTGTATCTGATGTATCATGCCGCGCGGCGGATATTTGAGCGCCACGGTATTACAATAGCCCGCTCTCTGGTTGGCTCCTATGTCACGTCGCTCGATATGGCGGGATGTTCCATTACGCTTGTGGGAATGGACGATAAGTCCCTGTCCTGGTGGGATGCGCCGGTGCATACGCCCGGATTGCGTTGGGGTATGTAAAGCTTAGAACGCCTGCGATAGCAGCGAAGCGTAATCCGCTGCGCTGGCTTTGCGTGGATTGGTGCCATTGGTGTGATCTTGCTCTGCCAATGGTGCAGCCTTATCCAAATCCAATTGCGTTACGCCCATTTGGCCAAGTGTTGTGGGCAGCCCAAGTTCTGATGTCAGATCGGCAATTGCTTTGGGTAAATCTGCAGTCGCAGGAAGCCCCATGGCCTGTTTCACCTCCCCATAGCGGTGGCCGACAACAGGCTCATTGAAATGCAGGACATGCGGCAATAACACCGCATTCAGCATTCCATGATGCAGGCTGCGCCCCGGTAGTCCACCGAGTGCATGGCTCATGGCATGGACGGCCCCCAGTCCCTTTTGAAAGGCCAATGCCCCGTTCATAGCCGCTGCCATCATTTGGGTTCGCGCTTCCAGATCCAGGCCGTTTTGGGTGGCTTGTCTTATGTTGGCCGATGCGCGCTTCAAACCATCAATGGCAATGCCATCTGCAGGTGGATTGAACGCGGTGGCAATATAAGTCTCGACACAATGGGTCAACGCATCCATTCCGGTGGCCGCGGTCAGGTGAGGCGGTAGAGTGGTGGTTAGCTGCGGGTCGCAAATGGCCGCGTCTGGAATGAGGTATGGGCTGATGAATCCGAGCTTGCGATGATCATTGAGGACAATGATTGCGCCACGCCCAACTTCCGAGCCTGTTCCTGCCGTTGTCGGGATTGCTATCAGCGGTGGCAGTGTGTCCGTGATTTTATCAATTCCGCCATTGATAACCGCATAGTTTGCCAGCGGACCATCATGGGTGGATGTAAGGGCAATCGCTTTTGCCAGATCAATTGCTGACCCGCCTCCAACGGCGATCACGCCATTGCACTTTTCAGCCATATAGAACTGGCGTCCAGCAAGGGTTGCCGCCTCTGTCGGGTTCTGTGGTGTTTCATCAAACACCACGCTGGATCCAATTTGTGCCAAAAGAGCGGATACCTTGTCCGGTAGTCCTGTTGCGACCAGGCCCTTGTCGGTGACAATCAGGGCGCGGGTGATGGCAAGCCTGGCGCATTCAGTGCGCAGAGCCTCTTCCAGCAGGCCGGTGCCGAAGTGAATGCGTGTCAGATAGTTGATCATGCTCATGATATTCTCCCGCTGAAATCTTATTGAGAATCCTGGCAAAAGCCAGCCATGTTGGTCGGAATTTCGCTTCACACAAAAAACACGGGCGATCACATCATCGTGGATGGGGCAATCACACCTTGCTTCTGTGCAGATTTCTCCCAATTGTTAGACAAGAGGCCAACCGGATAGGTTGTGTTCAGATATTAATGAAGCCCGAGGAAAAAACAGTGAAACGCAGAGATTTTTTGAAGATGAGTGCCGCACTGACGCTGATACCAGCTACAGGTTTTGCTTCCGAAGGACAATTTGAAGTTACCCGGACAAAGGCCGAATGGCGGGCGCTGCTGACAGATTTCGAATTCTCGGTCATGCGGGAAGAAGCTACGGAACGGGCCCATACCAGCCCCTTGAATGCTGAAAAGCGCGATGGCGTTTTCCATTGCAAGGGCTGTGAACTGGCGCTCTATGAATCAAAGACCAAATATGAAAGCGGAACAGGCTGGCCGAGCTTCTATGAATCGCTGCCTGATGCGGTACGCACCAAGGCGGACAACACCTTCTTCTCAAAGCGTACTGAAGTGCATTGCCGCAGATGTGGCAGTCACCTTGGCCATATTTTCAATGATGGTCCAAAACCAACTGGCAAACGTCACTGCTTGAATGGCGTAAGCCTGACATTCGAACCAGCCAGTGTTGGGTAAGACCGAATAATACTTCTGGACAGGCCGGTTGATTTTGGCCGGTTGGTCCAGAAGTTGCCCGGCAAGGGTTGTGAATATATGAAATTGAGCGTTGCACAACTATTTACCGGGCGGCCATTGTACCCATTGCCGGTTCCGAACCCTCAGCAATTCAAAAGTTGAGAGCATTCCGAGCGAGACAATTGTCGTTGAGGCCTGTTTGCAATCCTTGTTGCCTGACCCAGACGGGCTTTTTTATGATCGGTTGCCCGACCCGCATCATGATGATCATTACACCCGTCCCCAGGCAGCTTGAATAAACTGCCGGCGAATTATTGCGCTGCACATTTTTTAAGCTCAAAAGTGGGTAGCTTTGCACAATCGGTGATCAATCATACCGCTTTTAAAACATCATGTGAATCCATAGGTATTTGAAAAATAAGGATTAAAATATTTTTGTTAAACTGGCACGGTCCGTGCAATTAAAAAACAGCTTCTCATGGCTCGCAGGGATCCAATGACGGGATCCTCAGGCAAAGTCGCCAAACCAACCGTTCTGCTCCCTCCCGCAGATCGGCCGGTTTGGCGACTTTTTTCGTTTTTGGCTGGTCGCATCCGATCCGACAGATACTGTAGTTACAAATCAAGCCCTGTTTGTCACATTGGAGCCGGAGGCCAATTGGAAAGCTTTGCTGGATCGTGGGATCACAGGCGATCTGGATGGTGATCATATGTTGGCGGGGCAGCCCTTGGCCGCGACAATCAGATTTGGCACCAAGGTGCATATCGTAATGCCATTCTCCAGGGATCTGAATGGTAATGGCGAGCAGGTTCACCCGAACGAAGCTGATGCTTTGAAGAAGGTGGATGACGGGTCAAAGGCTGAGGGCCGTTCTTTCAGTAAAGGCATGGTGTCCCCGGTCTCAACTCAAAATTATGAGCTGCGCTATTAGCTTGCTTCCGGCAATATTCACCAAATGATGATGATTGGCATTGGCGCTGCGTTTGCCGTCTGCTCCACCGTTCTGGGTTCTAAAGGTCTTATTTGCGATTTGCATGCCATGAGGCTTGTGCTGTCGTCGCGGCTTCGTTCTCAAGGTTTGTGTAAAGCGCAATTCGTAGCGCCAGACTGCCATAGTTTGCACTGAGATCAACCAATTGGCCGTTTTCGAATTCACGGTAGACCATGCTGACAGGCAGCCAGGCGATGCCCAATCCGTTGATCGCCATTTCTTTGATACCTGCTGAAAAAGCCGTTTGATAAACAGCGTTGGCCGCTTTGCTGGGTGTTGAAAACTGTTTTTGTTTTCCGGCCAGCAACTCCCCGAAATAGCTTTGTTCCGGATACACGATTGCGGGCGTGTGATCGTCCACACTTCCGTCATTGGCGCGATTGTAACGGAATTTTCCACCGACCAGAGGCACCAGGCGGTCGGTGCCCCATTCATCATGCTGGATAGAACTGTCAAAGGGCATCGGTTTGGCGGTTTCATCCTCATAGCACAGCAGGATGGAGGCATCACCGCGTAGAAACACCGATATACACTCGCCCCGATTACCCGCCCGCAGGCGAAAGCCGAGTGACGGCATATGTTCGCGCGTGATGGCTGCAATATCGGGGAAAGATGAGGTGATCAGGGCATGCTGGGTGGCAATTGTGATGACAGATCGCTCTGGTTTGAACGTGCTTATTTTGTTGCGCAGTTCCTGAACGCGAAGAATCATTGACCGTATTTCATCTTCATTGGCCAGCAGTGACGGGCTCAGGATAACACGGTTGGCCTTGCGCTGGAGAAGCGACACACCCATCCAATCTTCAAACGATCTGATGCGGCGGGAGAAGGCGGGTTGTGTGATGTTTCGCCGTTCTGCCGCTCTTGTCATATTCTGCTCTTCCAGCAGAACCAGAACATCCTCAAACCATCGTAAATCCATTTTAAAACGCCCCCAGACATACTTTTTATTTGGCTAGGCAGACATATTGGCACTTTTCAGCACGTAAATCCTGCTCAATGATAAGAAAAAGTTTGGCTAACAGGAGTCGTAGTGGATTTGCAAAAAGATAAGAATGACGACGAACAAGCTCTCAACTCAAGTTCTTCGGCTTTGGAATTGAAGCTGTGCAAGGATTTGTCCATTGCGCTTTCTGCGTTTCCGCGCACCCGACTTGGGCATTTGCCGACACCATTGGAACCGATGGATCGTCTGTCGGAGCTTCTCGGCGGCCCTCGGTTGTGGGTTAAGCGCGATGATTGCACCGGATTGTCATCTGGCGGAAACAAAACCCGCAAGCTTGAGTATCTGATGGCAGATGCTCAGCAAAAGGGTGCCGACACCATTATTACGCAGGGTGCGACCCAATCCAATCATGCCCGTCAGACGGCGGCGGCTGCTGCAAAGCTGGGATTGGCGTGCCACATTTTGCTTGAAGACCGTACCGGTTCGAATGATCCGCAATATAATCTGAACGGAAATGTGTTGTTGGACCGATTGCATGGTGCGACCGTTTCCAAGCGCCCCGGTGGTACGGATATGGCTGCGGAGATGGTGACCTTTGCCGACAAGTTAAGTGCAGATGGCGCCACGCCTTACATAATTCCCGGAGGTGGCTCCAATCCTATTGGTGCGCTAGGCTATGTGAATTGCGCACGTGAGTTGGTCGAACAGGCCGCAGATATGGGGCTCAAGATTGATGCTCTGGTTCATGCGACGGGTAGTTCTGGCACGCAAGCAGGTCTGGTAACGGGTCTGACAGCGATCAAGAGCGATATTCATTTGCTGGGTATTGGTGTGCGCGCGCCGCGTGAAAAGCAGGAACAAATGGTCTTTGATCTGGCTGTCCAGACTGCAAAACATCTTGATGCCGGCGTCACGATTGAGCGCAGCGATGTGCGCGCGATTTGCGATTATGTAGGCCCGGGATACGGCCTGCCGACAGATGGCATGCGCAAAGCGGTGAGGATGCTGGCCGAGACAGAAGGCCTGCTGTTTGATCCGGTCTATTCCGGCAAAGGGCTGGACGGCCTGATTGATTTGATCCGCAAGGGACATTTCGACGGTATGGAGAATATCGTCTTTTTGCATACGGGCGGCAGCGCTGCACTGTTCGGTTATCCCGAAACGTTCGATCTTCCAGAATACGTAAATTGAAAACCCTGAAGGAGCCTAGAATGACTACATTGAAATCCAAACTGATCACGGCCTGTGTTGGGCTGGGACTTGCATTTGGTGGCGCATCCACCGCGTTTTCGCAAGATGGCGGCACACTTGAAAAAATCAAGTCGAGCGGCGAGATTGTTATCGGTCACCGTGAATCATCGGTTCCATTTGCCTATCTTGATGACAGCCAACAGCCGGTTGGTTACTCGATTGATCTGTGCATGAAAATTGTTGAAGCCGTTTCTGCCGAACTGGAAATGGATGTTGCAGTCAGATACGTGGCAATCAATCCCAAAACCCGTATTGCGTTGCTGGCCAATGGCACGATTGATATGGAATGTGGTTCAACCACAAACAATCTGACCCGTCAGCAACAGGTCGAATATCTGCCGACCACATTTGTGACAGGCACAAAACTGCTCGTGCGCAAAGATAGCGGCATTAGTTCTGTTGCTGACCTGGATGGCAAGTCCATTGCCATTGCACAGGGCACAACCAATGAGCGCGCCGTGAAGGCAGCCGTTGAAGCTGCTGGCATGGATGTGAAAATCCTGCCTGTGCGTGATCTTGCTGAAGGCATGCTGTCGCTCGAAACCGATCGTGTTGACGCTTACTCTTCCGATCACATTCTGCTGTTTGGTCTGATCTCCAAATCGAAGAATCCTGACGATTTTGTCGTTGTTGGCGATTTCCTTTCGTTTGATCCCTATGCCCTGATGGTGCGCAGGAATGACAGTGCCTTTGAGCTGGTAGGCAAAAAGGCGTTGGCAGAGGTTTTCCGTTCAGGTGAAATCAATGACATCTACGGAAAATGGTTCGATCCACTTGGTGTTCCGGCAGATGATTTGTTGAAAGCTGCCTTCACACTTGGCGGCTTGCCAAACTAATCCGATCATCATTCGGGCCACTGTCCAAAATCGGTATAGTGGCCCGTTTTTCTGGGGCAATTTGCAGGCAAGCTGATGGATTATAATTGGAATTGGGGCGTTCTGTTTGAAGAAGAGTATCTCGGCTGGCTCATCAGTGGGTTCTGGTGGACGATTGCTGTTGCTCTTTGTGCCTGGTGCATTGCCATTGTCGTTGGCTCTCTTGTCGGAATCGGCCGCACGGTACCCAACCGTTTCATCCGAATTATTTGCGGCTCCTATGTTGAGCTGTTTCGAAACATTCCCCTGCTGGTGCAAATGTTTATCTGGTATTTTGCGATACCGGAACTGGTGCCCGATGATTGGGGACGCTGGATGAAACGCGATATGCCCAATCCGGAATTTACCACTGCGGTGATTGCACTGGCACTCTACACTGCCTCGCGAATTGCCGAACAGGTGCGTGCCGGGATTGAAACTGTTCCAGTCGGTCTTAACGCTGCAGCAAAAGCCCACGGGCTGAGTGTTGCACAGACATACAGACATGTTCTGTTGCCTATTTCCTTCCGGCTTATTGTGCCGCCGCTGACTTCCGAATTTCTAACGGTTTTCAAGAACTCATCATTGGCTCTGACGATTGGGCTTCTGGAACTGACAGCGCAAAGCCAGCAGATTGCTGAATACACATTTCAGGGTTTCGAAGCCTTTACGGCAGCAACCGTGATTTATGTCTGTATTGCGCTCGTTGCCACCGTGATCAGCCAGTCTCTGGAACGCTACACTGCCATTCCAGGATTTGTAGGAAAGGAGGCTTAAGATGGACGATTTTGATTTTGGCGTTATCATCCAGTCGCTTCCGTTTCTTTGGGAAGGATTGCAACTCAGCCTGTGGCTGACTTTCCTGGCAATCGTCGGCGGGATTGTGCTTGGTACGCTGTTGGCGCTGGCACGGCTCTCCGGCATTCTACCCCTGTCGCTTTTGGCAGCTGGCTATGTGAATCTCATTCGGTCTGTACCCCTGATCCTGGTAATCTTCTGGTTCTACTTTCTGGTTCCGCTGCTTTTGGGACGTCCGATTGGCGGTTTCTACTCGGCACTCATAGCGTTTGTTTTGTTTGAGGCAGCCTATTATTCGGAGATCATGCGCGCTGGCATTCAAAGCGTGCGCCAAGGCCAGGTCTTTGCAGGTAAAGCAACCGGGCTGAACTATTGGCAAATTCAGCGGTTTGTTGTTCTGCCACAGGCATTTCGCAACATGATCCCGATTTTGGTGACGCAAGGTATTATCCTGTTTCAGGATACATCGCTGGTCTTTGTGGTCAGCCTGCGTGACTTCATGACGGCTTCTTCGATTGTTGCCCGAACGGAAGGGCGCCTTGTGGAAATGTATCTGTTTGCCGCTGTTGTGTATTTCGTGATCTGCTTTGCAGGTTCCCTTTATGTAAGACGACTGAAAAGCCGGATGGCCACATGATTGAAATTGATAATATAAGCAAATGGTACGGCAGTTTTCGTGTTCTGACCGATTGCACGACAGCCGTAAACAAAGGCGAGGTGGTAGTCGTTTGCGGGCCATCGGGTTCTGGCAAATCCACCTTGATCAAATGCGTCAACGGGCTGGAGCCGGTTCAGCAGGGGCGTATCAGCGTTGAGGGGCAGGAAGTTACTGCAAAATCCACCAATCTGACCAAATTGCGCTCTCGAATCGGTATGGTGTTCCAGCATTTTGAGCTGTACCCGCATATGTCGGTTCTGGAGAATTTGTGTCTGGCACAGGAAAAGGTGCTGAAGCGCTCTCGTGATGAGGCCGTCAGCCGTGCCGAGCAATTGATTGACCGTGTTGGTCTGTCCGAGCACCTGACAAAGTTTCCAAGCCAGTTATCCGGAGGCCAGCAGCAACGGGTCGCCATAGCCCGTTCTCTGGCTATGGATCCTATTGCGATGCTGTTCGATGAGCCGACCTCGGCGCTGGATCCGGAAATGATCAATGAAGTGCTTGATGTCATGGTGGGGCTGGCCAAGGAGGGCATGACCATGATGGTGGTGACCCATGAAATGGGGTTTGCCAGAAAAGTCGCAGACCGGGTTATATTCATGGACGAGGGTGCCATTGTCGAAGATCGGGAAACGCAGAGCTTCTTCTCAAATCCTGAAAGTGACCGTGCCAAGGACTTTTTGTCCAAAATTCTCGACCATTAAGTGGTTGCTGACCGTTGCTTGATTGTGACGTCTAACGGTCAGGCTGTGCTGGGCGGCGGCCACGCTCTGAGTTTTTAGCTGCTACCCTTTCCGGGCACAGCAGCCGTGGAACTCATATTGCCAAAATTTAAGCACCGTACCGCTCGGTTCCGTTGTATGCTTCAAGCGAAGTATAATTCTGTTGCGATCAGCATAAGCGCGTGCTCCGGCCCAAATCATGTCAAAATCCGCCTGAGATTGCCAGATTGGATATGCTGCCTATGTATGCAGTATGTGGTTTCAGAAGCAGGTATCAGCCTGCGCTGACAGATACTGAATGAGAACCATTGAAACATACGCGAAGTTGCCAATGCTCGAATAGGAGAGATTGATATGAACCGCCCCGCTTTTAACCGTCGTTCCCTTCTGATTGGTGCCGGTGTTTCCGGCGCTGCTTTGGTGACCGGAACTACTGGCCTGTTGGTGCCGGCGCAGGCCAAAACCGATTACGCGCCGACCCAGACCATGCGCGGTGGCTCTAATAATTACAGCCCCAATGCGCCGCTTGTGGCAAATCTTGGCACAGGCTTTCTGATGTCCGGTACGGTTCTGAAAGCCGGTACGGGTGAACCATTGTCGAATGTCCGCATTCAAATCTGGGCGGCGACGCCGCGCGGCGGTGAACGTGAGCCGAGCAATCATGGCAGCGTGATGACCGCAGCAGACGGCACATACCAACTGGAAATGTCGCAGATTGTGCCTCATTTCGGTCAGGCTCATGGCCATCTGGCTTATGATGATGCGGACTTTGAAACAGTGTTCCTGCGCCCTGTCATGGACAGTAAGAATGACACCAGCCTTCAGGCCAATTTCGTTCTGACACCAGCTTAACCGCATGTCGCCCCCAGTTGCGCGCAGTGGGCACCGACTTGATGCCGGGCGTCCGCTCACTTTGTTGATCTGGCTTGTTCTGGCCGCTGCAGTTATCGGACCTGTTGCAATTGCCGCAACCAGCCCTGTGCTGGTCGGTCGCGACGCTGCCTACCTGGTTTCAGGCATTGCCGGTGTTACGGCTCTGGCCCTGCTGCTTTTGCAACCGCTGTTGGCCGCAGGATATCTGCCCGGCCTGCGTATGATGCAGGAGCGACGATGGCACCGTTGGCTTGGCAGCGGCATCTTTATCGCCGTGTTGCTGCATGTGGTCGGCCTTTACATCACCAGTCCACAAGACACGATTGATGCGCTTCTTCTGGTCTCTCCAACCCTGTTTTCGGTGTATGGGGTGGTCGGACTTTGGAGCCTCGTGCTGACTGCTGTGCTTGTTGCGGTCCGGTTGCGGATAGGTGTTCGTTACGGGATCTGGCGGATCATTCACAACAGTTTGGCGGTGGTCGTGGTGGTATCAAGCGTTGTGCATGCATGGATGATTGAAGGTGCGATGGGTCATCTGTCCAAGGTGCTCCTATGTATCGGTGTGCTTTTGGCGACAGCAATCGTTATCCTGCATCTGCGCGTCGTTAAACCCATGCTGAGAAACCGGTAGCCACTGGAACGACAGGGTGGCGGGATTTGCCAAAGATCTTTAATCTCCTTGATGTTGAGACAGCATAATAGCTCATGTGGGGGTCGGTTTCTTTTCTGCGGCGATAATCTCCTGAAGCCGCAAAAGACTTGCCTCCCAACCTGCACGCGTTTTTTCACAAATTTCCGGATTCAAAATACCCGTATGCCGCAATGTTAATAGAACGCCAAACGGGTGAGAGGTCAGATGATAGGTCACAAAAGCTGTGCCACTTGGCGATCCGACCGCTCTCCAGGTGTGGGAGAGCTTGTGTGGCGGGACGACTTCAGTGAACTCACCCTCGAGTTGGTAGGGTTGCCCACCGCCGATGCTGCACCAGACAGGCCTGTTGCTGCGATGGCTGCTGTTGTGCCCGTCAAATGCACGCTTGAGGAATGCATGGCCATCTTCGGTGCAGTCAGGTGCTCAACGCTTCCCAGCGCCGTCACCTGTTCCCGGAGTTCGTCCGTCAGTGGTATCGGCGACCAGACAAAAAGAGCGTCATTGGGTAATCTTATGACAGCCATTCGTGTCGGGTAATGGAAACCTGCGACTGCAACCGCCATCGATCCATCAGCAATCCAAATATCATGTCCAAATGATTTCAGCATACTCACTCCCGAAACTTCCGCATATGGATGTAAGAATTGCCAAAGATATGTGATGATTGGAAATCACTTTTAGACTAGAAAAACACATAATACGCATTGCCGGGCCGATATCAGATTAGTTAAGCGTCCTATCAAACTTCAAGCAGACCCATTCCCCGATGAGGGCGGGTTCCATACACAAGCAGAAAGGCATTCGTCTATGATGAACACCAAACCAGAAGCAGGCGGGGCTTTGCCGCACATGAGTTTCCCGAAGCTTGGTGGGGGCACGCTCAGCATTGGCGGTGCCACTGAACGTCACACGCTGTTGGTCGTCTATCGCGGAAAACATTGCGGACGTTGCAAGAAATACCTGGCTATGCTTGAAGGATTGAAATCCGACTGGGAAGAGGCCGGGTTTGATCTGGTTGTTGTGTCAGCCGATCCGAGGGAAAAGGCAAAGGCGGATGTCGACGAATTCGGCTGGAGTTTTGATATCGGCTACGATCTGAGTGAAGAGCAGATGCTTGGCCTTGGTGTTTATATTTCGGACCCGTTATCACCTGATGAGACAGATCGCAGATTTGCAGAGCCTGGTATTTTCTGTGTTCGTCCAGATGGCATTATTCAGGTGGTCTGCATCTCCAACGGGCCTGCCGCGCGTCCAGAACTGAATGAATTGCTGGACGGTATGAAATTCAATATTGCCCATAACAGACCTGCCCGCGGGACTGTCTGAGAGGCTTTTTGGAATTGGATGTCCTTGATGGCTGAACCAACCTTTTGCATAGGGGTCCCAACCTACAAGCGTGCGGATGACCTTCAACGGTTTCTTGTTGCCATCAAGGCCCAATTGCTTGGCAAGCCGAATGTTCGTCTCGTGATCGTCAATGATGCCAGCCATGATGATGCCTATCAGAAGCTGGTCGAGCAGCATGATGGATTGTTTGAGTATCGCATCATGCCGCAAAATGCCGGCCCTGCAATGGCGCGGCAGGAGGCTTTTTCTGGTGCTGAGGAGGATTTCCTGGTCATGACCGATGATGACTGCATTCCTGGGCCGAACTGGCTGGACTATCTGGAAGCGATTGTCCTCGCCGATCCGGAAATTGATGTGATTGCGGGAAACATAGAACCGGTATGGCACAGCAAGCCAAGTGTGTTTGCAACGCTCATAGCTGCGCGGAGTAATTATCCAGGGCCAGTCGTCTCTGATCATGGTTTGTTAACGGCAGTTGGGGCCAATGCTGCCTTCCGGCGAACCTTATTTGAACGAATTGGCGGTTATGAGCAGGAGTTGAGTGTTGCTGCAGAGGATTGCTGCTTGACCCAGCGTGCAATCAAGTCTGGTGGTCGGCATCTGGTCGCATGGAACTGGTTGATTGGTCACAAGGCAAAGACAAACCTTCGAGAGATTGCCAAGCGTGCGTTCAACTATGGCTTTGGATCCGTCCAATATACTCTGCTGGAGCAGGATTGGGTGGTGGCGGAGATGTGTTCGGATGGCACTTTTAGCGGAGGGCTTAAAACAATCAGGCGCAAGGTTGGGACCCAATGGGCTGAGTGTCGCGAACAGGGTCAATCCTGGGTGATGACGTTTGGATTTACCGCGATCAGTGTTTTGAAATCGGTTCAGTTTGAACGTGGATGGAAAAATGGCTTGCAAAAATTTTCGAAAGCCTATGGATGTGACCTTCCGCAGCAACCTGATATGGCAAAAGTGGCCGTCGATTTTTTGGATGAGCGCGCGCAGCAACACGCTTTGGGCGTGTGAGCCCGGGATTCTCAGAACGAAGGTCGGTCTAGTCGCCCCCTAGGTGCTCTCAAGAAGCTCCACCACACCCTTCGCAACCAATTGGGTTGCGCTAGCTGGTAAGTTCATGTCAGCAATCGACCTGGCCACAGCCTGTGCGTTTTCTCCGAAGCGGCGGACCTCCAGCACGGCTGATATCGCATTCTTCAGATCATCTACGTTGGCAGATCGGATTCCCTTGCCGACACCCAGACTTTCCAACCGACCCGCTGTTGCTTCTGACTCAAAATGGATGGGCACAATGATTTGTGGCCGGCCAGAAATCAGTGCCGCTTGAGAAAGCCCGGCGCCGCCATGTGACATGACGGCCGTTACCGTGGGTAAGACTTCAGAGAGTTCTGGTGGTTTTGAATAAATGTGCCCCCCACGAAGCTTTAGAAACTGGGCAGCCGCTGTATTTGTATTTCCAAGATAGGCAGAGATTTTCGCTTTTGTTTGAGAGACAGCCTGAATGATCGGATCCAGATATTCCGGCACTGCACCGGCATAGAGAAAGAGATGTGGTTCATCCGGCAAGTCTGTCCTGCGGAGTCCTTCATTGTACGAACCCAGCAATTCTTCATTCCGAAGACCGGCATAGGGGTCTGCTTGCGGTAACGAGAATACAAACCGCTTTTCTGTGTTCAGTAATTCAGGCAGTGCCGAGAGCGTTGGCTGGCCTCGCTCTGCCAGTACGGTATTGATGTTGCGAAGCATCGCTTCCTGATACTGGGCAGGTTCCACACCGGCGCGCAAAGTCGGATATCTTGGCATGTTAACCGGTGGCATTGTGTGAGCGCTTCCGATAAGGGCAACCGAAATTCTGCCACGTGCTGCAAGACAAAGGCTTGGGCTGTGATCTGCGACGATCAGATCAGGCTTGAGCAGAGTGAGCACATCATCCCAGGCAGACAGAATTGAAGTCAGGCGCTCTTTTTTCAGATAGCCGATTTGTTCCAGAACTTCAGAATAGCTGGACGTTCTGGTTATGGCCGTCTGGGATGGTTCTGATACAGGTGCGGGAAGTATTGGAAAGGCAGCACCGGTGAATGCCTGATGCGCGCCGACACAGTCCTTGACCGAGAAAATGCACTCATATTGCTCGGCACCGGATTGTTGTGCCAGCACACGATCCGCTACCGCTTTGAGGGGCGCGAAATGGCCCAGTCCGCCGCCGAGTTCCGATACAAAAAGTATTTTTTTCATGACATGGTATCAATCAAAAATAGTTGCGGCACCAGTTTCCAACCCAGAAACAAGGTGCCGCTATAGTGTGCTTGTCAGATCGCTTGTATTTGATCTGCGCCGCGTCTGTTTGTTTTAGTATCCCAGGCCACCGCCACCAGCAGTTGCAAGAGCGCTTCCAGGAAGATTGTCAACCGGATCGTCGAAGCGATGACGCGTTTTCAAAGTCGTTCCTTCGCCGAAGTAGAACCTTACGCCAAGCGAAGCGCTGACATAATCGTCTTCGCCTACAACGCCGTCCGCAAACAGGGACAATCCGTTAAAGGATTCAATTGCAGGGGCCCACTCTACGCCTGCTGTCCCGAGTATGTCAGTGTTCGGATCGGTTGCAGCGCCAATTGACAGGACGAGATTGTCGGTCGCATACCACGACAGATCCAGCTGAGCATACAGACCGTCTTCTTCGAAATCAGAAAACGGAGATGGCTCAAAATCGCCAGTGAAGTTGATGAACTGATAGCCGGCGCCTGCAGCCAGCGTAAACTGGTCCAAGTATAACTCACCTTCAGCGCCAACGCGGGTGATAGACAGTCCCGGAGCGAACTCCAGATTGGGAAAGCTTTCGAAAGCATCATCATCGCCTTCCAACTCAACGTAGGACGCCGTGACGCCGAAAAGACCTTTCATCGGATCGCGCCAGAACAAATGTCCGCCGACACCATACACAAATTCGCCATCTACTTCATCGCTGGATCCAAAACCATTGATGCCTGAAATATCGTCATCGCGGTTAATGTACCCGAGCAAACCATCCAGCTGGAAACCAAAGGAGTGCAGGATTGGCGTCGTTACAGAGGCTGTGCCAACAAAGGTTTGGCTTGTATCTCTGTCAGTCTCATCACTATTGAAGAACGTACCGCCGTCCTGGAGGCCAGCGGCGATGCCGATTTTAAAGTTAAGACCGGAAACAGCCGGGTAGCTGCCCATCATAGGATTTTCGGATGCTGGATCAGCAGCAACGGCTTGGCCCGCGACCATCGCTCCGCCGAGGCCGACCATTGCAGCGAATGCAGGTGCCTTGGCGAATTTTGAGAGGCCGGAGAGGAATGAATCTGATGCCACGACGGAGGCTGCATCAACCGGAACAAGGCTCATTGCCGGGATTTCAAAGCCAATGCGCAAGGCATGTACGAACAAGGAAGAATTGTCCGGCATGACTGAGCGATAGGCATTTCTGACTGCGTTTTCAGTTTCCGCAAGATCAGCAATTTTGACCTTTTTGTCGGCGAAGAATTTTGTGTGGTTCAGAACTACAAAAGCTGTGCGCAGCTGTGTGTTCCAATAGATGCCTGCAACCTTATCACTCAAGGAGGCGCGGATGTTCTGTGCGAAATCCACCAACTCTGCGGAGCGACCAAATGCGCCTGTTGGATCATGGAGGAAGTCTGAGCCTTCATAGCGTGCAAGCAGGCTCTGCAAGGACGTTGCGCTGGCAATCTTGCGGTCTGCATGAGACCGGACTTTGACTGTTGCATTCAGACCGCTTGCTTTCAACTCGGCAAGCAATGCCTTGTTATCCTTGCGGGATGCCACTGATTTAACAGTGTGGGCTGTCACAATTGTGCGGCCAAATGCGTCGCGTTTTGCTGTCACCAAGTGACTGCGTGCAGCAGATGCCGCGCAAGCCTGTGCCAAGCGAGATTTCATCTCGGACGTAAACTCTATGGATTTTTTGCTCATTTCAGCCCCAACCTAATGACGTCATATTTAGAAACATTGATTCATTGAAATGTTACTGCAGCATTGCCAAAGCGACAAGCGACCAGTGATCGTAGCTCCCTTTCAGGCCATTAACCATCCGAACTGTTGCTAAAAAGCAACGAAAATCCGTTGTTCGGAATGGGTGGCGACGCATCAAGAAGGATGATTGTAACAGCTTGGCAACTGTTATATTGAGCAGCACACTGCAAATGCAGACGCATCGTTGGGTCTCTATCACACGATTGTCACAGCACCGGAGGCACGAAGCATGCATCGTTCAGGTCTCCTAACGGAGCCAGATTCTGCGGATATCTATCTTCAGAAAAATGTTCCAGTTAGCTGTTGCGAGATTTTTGGGGAACAGGCCATCGCCTGCGCGGTGGCGCGCGGTGACATCCGGCTCTTGCACAACAAGGTCACGGGCCTGATTTCCAACGCGGCGTTTGCCAGTTCGACGCAGAGTTTTTCCAGCAATTATAACGGGTCACAACACAGTTCGGCACATTTTGGGCGCTATGCGGCGGATCTGTCCAAACGACTGGGAGAAAAGCATGATCTGCGTGGCAAGCATGTTGTCGAGATCGGTTGTGGGGATGGGACCTTTCTGAACGGTTTGTGCAAGATTTCAGGTGCCCGCGGAACCGGTATAGACCCCAGCCTTTTGCAGAGCGCCAGCGCTGACGGGACTATACGGTTTTTGGCAGAACGCCTGGGAGAGCAGCATTACGGGCTGGAACCGGATTTGATCATTTGTCGGCACACGCTTGAGCACATTGGTGAGCTTGAGGAGATTTTGCAGCACGTCTCGGGGTTGATGCAGGGGCGCACCGATATACCCTTTTATGTGGATGTGCCTGATGCAACACGGATCGCGGATGAAGGTGCTTTCTGGGACGTGTATTACGAACATTGCCACTATTTCACACCTGACAGCCTGCAGAATGTGTTGCGCTTGAACGGATTTAAAACCGAAGATATCCATACTGAATTTGATGGACAATATGTCTGTGCAACGGCTTATCTGCTGGAGACTCATGCAGGTGTTAAGCCTGCTGATGGAACAGATCCGCGGCCACAGGAGGTGACGTTGCTGACTTCTCGCCTGGCCACTAATCTGAATAAGCAGCGCAACATGTGGCGGCACTGGTTTGAACGACGGTTACCCCGGTCAGTTGTTCTTTGGGGCAGTGGATCGAAAGCGGTGGCCTTTTTAACATCACTAGGGCTGAACAGTCAGGTCGCGGCTGTTGTGGACATCAACCCGGATAAGCAAAATTCATTTCTTGCAGGAACAGGGCATCCTGTGGTGCCACCATCTGAACTAGTCGATCTTTCTGCCGAATTTATCATTATCATGAACCCGGCCTATGTCTCTGAAATCAAGGATGTCCTGGCTGATCTTTCCGTGGTTGCCAAAATCCTTGTGCTGGGTTGCTCGCAGCCGGACACTGATCAAGAGCTGCCAGCATGAGCGGTCGTGAGAAGATAGTGTTGCTGGCTGGGGGGAAGGGGAGCCGGATAAAACAGGGAGACAGCCCACCAAAGCCCCTGACACCAATCGGTGAGAATCCCATTATCGCTCATATCATCGATGGCTTTGCCAGGCAGGGTTTTACGGATGTTGTTGTTGCGCTTGGCCACTACAAAGGGGCCATGCGTGCGTTTTTTTCCGGGGAGCAATCAAATGTCAGGATTGAGCCGGTTGATACGGGCGAGGATACTGATACGGGTGGCCGTGTTCTCCGGCTGAAATCCATATTGGAGCAAGACCCGTTCATTCTGGCCTATAGCGACGCCGTTTGGGATGTGGATTTATCCAATCTGCTTCGGTTTCATAGATCCCATAAGCGGACTGCGACAATTGTTGCTGTCCAGCCGCGTTTATCTTACGGACTGCTTGGCCTGAACGGAGACCAGGTCACCAGCATGATTGAAAAGCCGATGCTCGAAGATTTGTGGGTGAGTGCGGGTATCTTTGTGCTGGAACCGGATGTCTTTGGCCATCTGACCGGTGATGACACAAGTTGGGAGCTAGAAACTTTACCTCTTCTAGCTGGCAGCAATGAATTGATGGTCTATAAGCATCGCGGTTTCTGGCAATCGATGGACACATTGAAAGACGCGGAATTGCTGAACGAAATTTGGGAAGATGGACATGCACCATGGTTGCAGACATCAAAAAAGGACTAACTGTAAATGCGGGTACTGGTGACGGGACATAAGGGCTATCTGGGGGCCGCTGTCACAGACGAATTGCTGTCAAAAGGACATGAAGTCACCGGACTGGATACCGACCTTTTTGAACGCTGTGTTTACGAGTATGACCGTGATGCAAACGCTCGTCTGACAATTGCCGAATTGGCGATGGATTTGCGCGATGTTCGCGCTGAACACATTGCGGGGCAGGATGCCGTTATTCATCTTGCCGGCTTGTCGAATGATCCACTGGGTGAATTCGATCCAAAATTAACTTATGAAATCAATCATGAAGCGTCTGTTCGCCTTGCAGAGCTATGTCGGCAAACTGGCATAAGCCGTCTCATACTTGCCTCCTCCTGTTCAGTCTATGGCGCCAGTGACGACGCCATTTTGGATGAGCAATCGGAATTCGCTCCGGTCACTGCCTATGCCTGGTCCAAACTGAAAATGGAGCAGGATATTGCAGCGCTTGCGGATGATGTGTTCTCACCGGTTTTCATGCGCAGCGGGACTGTTTACGGGTTGTCGCCGCGCATGCGTTTTGATCTTGTTGTCAACAATCTTATGGCATGGACTGTCGATACCGGAGAGATTTTCCTCAAGAGTGATGGGCTTGCCTGGCGTCCGATCATTCATCTTCGCGATGTGGCAAAAGCTTTTGTGGCCATGCTGGAAGTCGATCGTCAGCATGTGCATTTGCAGGCATTCAATGTTGCGGTTGACAGCGAAAACTATCAAATTCGCGATATAGCGGCCAAGATCCAGAGCCAGATACCGAATTCCAATATTGTGTTTGAAACTGCTGCCAGCAGCGACAACAGAAATTATCGGGTCAGCGGTAAAAAGCTTGAAACCATATTAGGTCCGGACTGGACACAACACAGTCTGGAAGACGGTATTGCTGAGCTCCATGCTGCTCTCACGACGACAAAGGTTCGGCCAGATGAGTTTGAAGGGACCAGGTTTCAGCGCCTCGCGCATCTGAAATCCCGAGTCTCGAATGGTGAACTGACATCGGAATTGCGCCACGCTCTTTCAAGAGACCACACAGCTTGAAACAGGGGCAACACATGTGCCGTTCCTGCGGCTCGCCAGCGCTGCACGATGTTATCAGCTTTGGCAAAGTGCCTTTAACCGCCCATTTCCCAAAGCCGTCTGATCCGGTTGACACCGAGATGCTGTTTGAACTGGACTTGGTCAGTTGCGCTGATTGCACCTTGGTGCAGCTTCGTGAAACGCCGCCAGCCGCGCTGATGTTTGATGAGAATTATCCGTATTTTTCATCGCTCTCACAGACTCTGATGGAAGCATCGCGGGATTTTGCGGACGAGATTGGTGCGCAACTCGACCTGTCGGAGACGTCGCAGGTCATCGAGATTGCCAGCAATGATGGCTATCTGCTTCAGAATTTTGTGCGCATGGGAATTCCGGCCCTTGGAATTGAGCCAACGCCGAAGGCGGCTGCTCTGGCCCGCAGTGTTGGCGTCAACACATTGCAGGCGTTCTTTTCTGAGGAATTGGCGCAGTCACTTGTTGATGAAGGCAACCGTGCGGATTTGGTAATTGCCAATAATGTTTTGGCTCACGTGCCTGATCTGAACGGGTTTGTTGCAGGTATCAGGCGTCTGTTGAAACCCAAGGGTATCGCGTCTTTCGATGTGGGCTATCTGATTGATCTGGTTGAAAAGCTGGCATTTGATACGATCTATCATGAGCATCATTGTTACTTCAGTCTGACGGCACTGGTCCGCTTGTTCGAGCGTAACGGGCTGGAGATATTTGACTGTGAGAGCATTTCGGCGCAGGGCGGCTCATTACGCGTGTTTGCTCGGCATCAAAGCGCTTCTTCCGCAGCGCATTCCCAGATGATTCAGGACCGGCTGCTCTATGAGAGCACGTTGGGTGTCGCTGATGGGCGGTTGTTGAGTGACTTTTCCGACCGGGTCACACAACTGGTGTCACAGATATCAGCCTGTCTGCGGCAACTAAAGTCGGATGGCGCTTCTATCTCCGGATATGGCGCTGCTGCGAAAGGTGCGATGCTGCTGAATGCGGCACAACTTGATGGCACTGTGCTCGACTATGTCGTCGATAAAAACACCGAGAAGCAGGGCAGACTGATGCCCGGTATGCGCATTCCGATTGTATCACCGGATGTTCTGCAAAGTGATCCACCGGACTATCTGATTATTCTGCCGTGGAATCTGGCGGATGAGATCGTGGGCCAGCAAAAAGACTATGCTCTGGCTGGTGGACAATTCATTGTGCCATTGCCGCAATTCCGGATTTCCAACGGGACGTAAGATTGGGATGTAAGATGTTGCGCAGGCCTCAGCCATCTTTCGATACTGGGTCTGCGTTCCTTACAGGCCAGAGATCAGGTTTGGTAGAAAATACGGATTGGTAAAACGTAATGACCTTGAACCAGCGCGGCATCCGATAGGCGGCGTAGTTGACATGAGAGCGCCAGACTAATTTGACCAATGCCCAGTAGAGACCAGGCACTCGGGGTATTTGTTTGTCTTTTAGAATTTCGGTCAGCAGGCGATACAGCCGAAACGCTTTCTGCAATGCGTATTTTTGAGTGTTTTCAGCCTGGACAATATAAGCCTCAAGTGGCGTTACATCCCGTTCGGCCAGCACTTTATCGATCTCGAAATATTTGCCATGCTCCATGGTGCGCGCAATCAGCTGGAAGTCCCAGCCGGGATAGGTCACGTCCGGAAATGCGTTGATCAAAGCTTCACGGCGCATCAGCGAGAAAGCCCTCGCGTTTTCCACCGGATCGGTCAGATAACGCACCAGATTCTTGTCGTTGTCGTCCATCAAAGGTGCCGTGCCCTTGGACATGTGACTGAATTGGCCGTCCTCAAAAAATGCAACCTTGCCGGTGCTGGCTGCAATGTCCGTGTTTGCTTGCAGGATTACCAGCGTCTCTTCCATGAATTCAGGGTACCAACGGTCATCCGCAGGGGCGAACATAAAGTAGGGCGCTGAGGTGTTCTCAAAAGCCCTTTTGAAGCTCAAACGAATGTCGACGCGTTCGTCAAATCTGACGAGGCGCACACGGGAATCCTGTTTGGCAAAAGCCTCAACAATTTTGGGTGTGCCGTCTTCGCTGGCGTTGTCGCATATGACGAGCTCGAAATTCTGGAAGGTTTGCGCCAACAGGTTTTGGATTGCCACGCCGATTGTTTTTTCCGCATTGAGAACCGGCATTCCGACGGAAATCAGAGGCATGTCTTTTCCAATCAAATTTGAACCCTGTTTGATGACAGGATGCATTCTACAAAAGGCTAAAGCGGGCTACAGAAGGCTATAGCGGGATTTTCTGTCGTCTGTCGCTGGCGATTAATTGCTGGATCTGTTTTACGATCTGGTCGGCGTGTGCGCTTGCGACCTGATCCGCAGTTTCAACATCTCCGGCTGCAATTGCTTCGATCATAAGGTCATGCTCTTTCAGATATTGCTCGGGTAAGCAATCATCGAATGATGAGTAATACAGGCGCATGATGCGGCGGCCTTCATCCAGAACACGGTTGAAGAGAGTTTCGAAATAGGTGTTGCGGGCTGCGGCAGCGATAGCTGCATGAAAATCCCTGTTTGTCGCAATCATGGCCAGCACATCCCGCGTTTCGACGGCCTGCGCGAAGATTGCCTGCTTCGCCCTTATATCTTCCAAATCGTCGTCGGTTCTGTATTGGGCGGCCAGCCGTGTGGTGACCCGGTGCATCAATGACAGCGCATTAAGGTTCAGAAAATCAATGTTCGACACAACAGAGGACCGGTTGGGAAGTGTTGTTACCAGCCCCTCAGCAGCAAGCCGGACCAACGCCTCGCGAATGGGTGTGCGTGACATGTCAAAGCGTGCCGCCAGCTGTATCTCATCAATGGCGCTGCCGGGAGGCAGAACCAGATCAATGATCTCATCACGCAATTCCTGGTAAACCAGAGTGGCCCCTGATCCGCGTTTGCGACGGTTTTGTTTTGGTGTCGTCGCAGCAGTCATGGTGCACTCCCTTGTAGTTGAAATACATACAAATTGTAGCTGTAGGCTTCAAGTCGACCCAGTCAGCTGCCGTAATCTTCATGGGCATCATGCCGTCAAACCAGCTGATCACCCCAACGGGATTTGGATTAGGAGCTTGCCGACAAAAGGAATGCAATAATTATATTTGCTAAAAATACCGAGCGCTCTGCGGCATTGCATACCCGCATTTTGCGCTCTGGTTACGCTTTCATTTTCAACCGCCGACATTGCAATAAGGTGGCAGCGATCGATGCGACAAGTCGTGCTGAAGTGTGTGTTTTCATTCGCTTATTTTTATAATACTCTTTGTATAAGTTCATGAAAACAACATGATATGGGCCAAACTTGCACAGGCCAAATTACAAACAGTATTGACTGTTTGTAATTTGGCCTGTTAGCTTTCGATGGTCCAACCATGGAGACTGTCATGAATTTCCCCAAGAATTTTTCGGCCCCGCAACTGCTTAGTCGCTTCTCATTCGTGCTGGCCTCGGCTGCCCTGGCCGTGTCGTCTGTCACCGTTGCAAATGCAGCTGAAAACTGGAACCTGTCGAATGCCTACGCAGCAAACAGCATTCACGGCGAAGGCAATGTTGTCTTTGCCGAGGCGCTGGCGCGGAACAGTGGCGGCGAAATTACTGTGACACTGCATCCAGGTGGCGCGCTTGGCTATGCCTCCGGTGACCACTTTGACGCGGTTGCTGATGGGGCTGTGGAAATTGCGGATACACCGGGTAATTTCCTTGGCGGTATTGATTCCTTCCTGCTTTTATCGGCCCTTCCATTCCTGGCCAATACGGTTGATCAGGCCCGTGATCTGATGGAAGTAGCGATGCCGGAATATGAGAAGATTTTTGAAAGCAACGGTCAGATTGTGCTCTACGCCTCACCGTGGCCAGCGTCTGGCATATGGGCCAAAACACCCGTGAAATCCGCCAGTGATCTTGCCAGCGTCAAAATAAGAACATTCGATTCCAGCAGCACCAGAGCCTTTCAGGCTATTGGAGCGTCGCCCATTCAACTGGCCTGGGCTGACGTTGTTCCTCAACTTGCAACAGGTGGCATTGCGGCGGTTTTGACCTCTGCTGAAGGTGGTGTGACGCAGAGTTTTGTCGAGCACACCCCCTATTTTACCGAGATCAATTATGCGCTGCCGCTCAACTTTGTTCATATGAACAAGGATCTCTATGACGGCCTGACACCTGAGATGCAGAAGGCAGTTATGGACGCTGCCGCTGAGGCATCAGACCGCAACTGGAAAGAAGTCGTTGCACGCACACAGAAAAACTACGATGCGCTTGGTGCCGATGGCGGCACGATCATCACGGAACTGAGTGATACATTTCTGGCCGAACTTGGTACCGCTGGCGATGGTGTCCTTGAAGAGTGGCTTGGCAAATCGGGCGAGCGCGGAACTGCCGTTATTGAAGCCTTTGGCAAGATGTAAGCCGAACAGACAGCCTCTCCTCCTCCCAGCCGCTTTGCCCTCGGGCGAAGCGGCACCCCTATTCACCGCCATTTTAGCCAAAGGACATTCTGCATGATCGCAGCGATTTCAGATCATCTGTCCCGATTGGCGGCATTGGCGGCCTGTATCATTCTGGTCGCGATGGCCGGGTTGATCTGTGTCGAGATATTCATGCGCACCGTGCTTGATACCTCGACTTTCGTGCTTGATGAATTTGTTGGCTATGGCGTTGCCAGCATGACGTTTTTGTCCCTGGGATCCGCCTTGAAATCTCAGGTGTTCATTCGCGTGAATCTGTTGCTGGCAAACCTCCCCGAAGGACCACGCAGGGTGGTGGAGGTTGCTTCGCATCTGGCCGGCGTTCTGCTGTTCAGTTTCCTGACTTTCTATTTTTTGAAAATCGTAGCGCGTGACTTTTCGCGCGGCACCGTCAGTAACTCGATTGCAGAGGTTCCGCTCTGGATTCCCGAGGCGGTTATGGCTGTCGGGCTGATAATTTTTGTCCTGCAATTCGCGACGCTCAGCATCAGCTATTTGCGCGGCGCTCCCATCGTCCACATCCAGAAGGAATTGTAGGCCAATGGCATGACCGCACTTACTGCCGGGATCATTATTCTGCTTCTGGTCTTTCTCTTTCTGGGGATGGGCATCTGGGTGTTTGTCGGTCTGTTGCTGGTCTCCGTCACGTCGCAATTCTTCCTGTCGGGGTTTCCGCTCGACAAGATCGGCACCATCGCAGCGCGTATTTTGTTACGCAGCGCCAATTCCTGGGAGCTTTCAGCCATTCCCATGTTCATCTGGATGGGGGATATGATTTTTCGAACAGATATTTCCCAACGTCTGTTCAACGGGCTGGCGCCAATCGTCAACAAGATCCCGGGCAGATTGCTGCATACCAATGTGATCGGCTGCACATTGTTTGCCGCCGTGAGCGGATCCAGTACAGCGACCACAATCACTGTTGGAAAAATCTCACTCGGTGAGCTCGAGGCCCGTGGCTACAACAGGGGCATTTCAGTCGGGTCACTGGCCGGGGCGGGCAGTCTTGGGCTGTTGATCCCGCCATCGATTGTGATGATCGTTTATGGCATTCTGGCCGAAGTTTCGATTATTGCGATCTTTGCGGCCGGTATTCTGCCCGGCTTGATGATTGCCGGGCTTTATTCCACTTACATTGCTGTGCGGGCCACCATGAACCCGGAATTGACCGGAGTTCACGATCCTGACAACCCCATACCGCCGGTCACATGGCGGTGTTTTGTTGATTTGCTGCCGGTCTTCATACTGATCGGCATTGTTCTGGGCGCTATCTATTCCGGCATTGCAACTCCGTCAGAAGCTGCTGCCATTGGTGTTGTTGCAACTTTGATCGTTACGATCTGTATTGGTCAGTTTTCGTTTCGGATTGCCATGGATTCCTTGCAAAGCGCAGTGCGCATGTCGGCCATGGTTGTCACGCTGGTTCTGGCGGCAGCACTTCTGTCGACCACGATGGGCTATCTGCAATTGCCGCAGAGCGTTGCCGGCTTTATCGCGGGTCTGGAATTATCGCCATATGGTTTGATCGTTGCTCTGGCCGCTTTCTACATTCTGCTGGGCATGTTCCTTGAGGGCATATCGATTACGGTCATGACCCTTCCAATCACGTTGCCTTTGATTGTTCAGGCCGGGTTCGATCCATTGTGGTTCGGGATTTTTCTGATCCTCATGGTCGAACTTGCCACGATCACGCCACCAGTTGGCTTCAATTTGTTTGTCCTTCAGGGACTGACCAATCATTCCATTGGTCAGGTTGCAAAAGTGTCAGCTCCATTCTTCGTATTGATGTGCATCGGCGTGGTACTGCTGACGGCGTTTCCTCAGATCGCTCTATGGCTGCCCCAACATTTGTCGGGGAGGTGACCATGGTTCAAACATCCACTGACACATTTGAAAAATTGCGCTCGCTGACCCTTGCCGTAGCTGTTGCACCAACTGCGAACCATGTCTGGCAAATCGCCGATGAGGCGTTTTCCCAGATGCTGGGTCAGTTGATGTTCACTGTGCTGGAGCATGTTCCGGCGAGTGGCGAAGTGGCGCGGCTTTATTCAAATCGTCCCGATGCGTATCCGGTGGGCGGGCGGAAACCGATGGGGGAAACCCCTTGGGGTGATCTGGTTCTGACCAGAGGGCAGCCATGGCTGGGGCAAGATGCGGATGCTATCCGGTGGGCCTATTTTGACCATGAGATTCTGATTGGCATGGGGTTTGAGACGGCCATCAATTTACCGATGGTAAGCGCCGGTAAAACGCTGATCACACTGAACCTCACCGCTGGACCCGGTCACTACACACAATCACATCTGGAACTGGGGCAGGTCATAGCTGGTCTTCTCAGCCCGGCACTTCTTCTCGAGTAATCACTTTCATTGAATCGAGGCATTTTTGAATGACGCAGAACATGCAAACAGTAACCCTTAAAAACGCAAACATTCTGGACGCGGCAGCGGGTGCGTTGCTCGGCGAGCACAATGTTTTCATCGAAGGTGGTTTCATCCGGGAAATCTCAACCGGGCCGGTGACCGAAGGTGACAAGGTTCTGGAGCTGAAAGGGCGTACATTGATGCCGGGCCTGTGCGATGGCCATGTGCATGTTGTGGCTGCCACCGCAAGCTTTCCTGACCTGATGCGCTGGTCGCCGATGTATGTAACAGCGCGGGCGGGTCAGATTCTGTCTGGCATGCTGTCGCGTGGATTTACCACAGTGCGCGACTGCGGCGGGGCGGACTTTGGAATTGCGCAGGCTGTTGCGGAAGGATATCTGATCGGTCCACGCGTCCTTTTTGCGGGCCACGCCATTTCACAGACCGGCGGCCATGGTGACATGCGAGACAAAAACGAGGACGTTGACAGCTGTACCTGTTGTGCGGGCCTAGGCCGGATTGCAGACGGCGTGCCGGAAGTGCGGCGGGCCTGCCGTGAAGAAATTCGCAAGGGTGCGGACTTCATCAAGATCATGGCATCGGGCGGTGTTGCATCACCGACCGATCGCATTTCAAGCACACAATTTGCTCTGGATGAAGTGACAGCAGCTGTCGAAGAGGCCGAGGCTGCAGAGACATATGTTGCTGCCCATGTCTATACGGCGCGTGCTGCTAACCGCGTTCTGGAATGCGGTGTGCGTTCCATTGAACATGGCAATCTGATTGACGACAGCACCATCGACTTGCTGCTGGAAAAAGACGCGTTTCTGGTGCCTACCATGTCCACCCACGCGGTGCTTGCCACCGAAGGCGTCGCCGGCGGAATGCCGCAACAAATGTGTGACAAGGTTCATGAGATTGTCGATGCTGGCCGCATTACTCATGCGCACGCTCATTCGCGCGGCGTGAAAATGGTGTTTGGCACCGATCTGCTGGGGCCAATGCATCGCCATCAATTGCTTGAATTCAAGATCCGCAGCGAATTTCAAACCCCGGCGGAAGTTATTCGCTCGGCCACGACCACGGCAGCTGACTTGTTTCAGATGACCGGTGAGGTTGGCGTCGTGGCCGTTGATGCCCATGCCGATCTGATCGCGCTTCAGGGCAATCCGCTGGAAGACATTGAAATACTTCAGGACCCGGATCGTTATCTCGATCTGGTCATGAAGGGCGGAAACCTGTTCAAAGAGCGGCTGTAACAAAAATCGTTACGAGCCACCATTATCTGTGAATATGCGAGCCATAGCGACCTAACACTTCGAAATCCCGTTCGTTTTGGTCACTTTGATGGCCCCTGCAGCACTGATTGGTTGCAGCAAGCGCTTTGATAATGCTGGTTTGCAGTATATGGGGTGAATCAACCGGCGTGTCCTGTCTGCCTGCCGCAGTCAGGAATAATCACACAGGAGGCTTACTTGTCGCAATTAGAGCAAGTTTCAATTGAGTCCGGGCCCGGAACGGGAAAGGGACGTAAGATGTCGACCGCGACAGGGCGCAAAAGTCAGGCTGAACGATCCGCCCGTATGCAGGAGAGAATCCTGACGGCTACTTTGGACTGCATTCACAATTATGGGTTTCAGAATGTATCCACCAATGTTGTGGTGCGCCACGCCAAAATTTCCCGCGGTGCTTTGTTACATCACTTTCCAACCAAAGAATCTCTGATTGCGGCATCGGTCGAATTGCTGCTGGAGGAGGAAATCGCGTTGGTGCGTGAAAAGGCGGGCGCCTATCACAATCATGAACTCACCATTGATGACTTTGTTGATTTTCTCTGGGAGCGGTTTTCGGGACGTCTGTTCATGATCACGATTGACTTCCTGTCTTCTGCGCGCACAGATCCTGCTTTGAGAGAAGCAATTTTGCCGCACAGTCTGGGTTTCCATAAATCCCTGAATGAAATCTGGTCGCAATTTTTCGCCATCAAGGGCAGCCAGCCTGCCGAGATTGAGTTGTTGCTCAATACGACGCTGTGTTTGATGCGTGGCATGGGTGTGCAGACGATTGTGCGGTCAGACAGTCAATATTTCGATTCAATCACCGATTATTGGAAGCGTCTTTTGCGTGAGACGCTTAAAGATGCAGTGCCAATGCCCGCGATCAGGGTTGTGAAGTAACTGTATCTGTCGGCTGTTTTACGCTGATCAAAAATGATCCCTCGCGCCACTTCGAAACCTAGTCAATCCGGTCAAGCGGCTCTTCTGGCAGCGATGATTTTTTCGGCAATCTCAACAAATCCTTCGCCGCCCTTGTGGCTGGCAACCCATGTCGGCTCAGCGGGCAGGGCTCCATTGAAATCCATGACATTTGCGACGCCGCAAGACTGGTTGAAAGCGGCAAACATGGGGGCATCATTCGGGCTGTCCCCGACAAATACGAAGGCGTCGTTCTGGGTGTCGATATCCATACCAAGCCGGTCCTTCACAAAGGCGCGCGACATGGACATTTTGTCGTAATTTCCGAACCAGCCATTCACATGAATGGACGAGATTTTGGCAACACCACCCTCTTCTTCAAAGATTTCTTTGATGCGCTTGACGTCAGCCTCATTCAGGGCCGGGACATCTTCGCAAAAATCCACAGCAAGATCAGCCATGCGGAAAGGCTGGTCGGCTGAAATATCCGCGCCGGGGACTTCTGTTTTCAGGCGCTCCCTGATGCGGTCAAAGCGGGCCGGATTGTTGATGTGTTCTTCCATTGCCGGATGATATTTGCGGATCATCTGACGGGTATTCGCATCATAGGAATAGTAAAATGCACCATTTTCGCCAATGACCCCGTCAACGGGCCAGAAGCGAGCGATCATATCGCACCAGCCGGCGGGACGTCCGGTTACCGGGGCGACTTTGATGCCAATATTTTTCAGCGCTTCCAAAGCGCCATAGGCGCGGGCTGTCAAACGCCCCTCTGTTGTGATGGTGTCGTCAATATCCGCCAGCACAACCTGTATCTTGGCTGCAACATGGTCTGGCATCGCGCCAATATTTTTCATGGTTCAGGTCTCTCTGGCAGCTATGGTTTGAAGCTGGCCAGTGTGATCAGCAATGTCAGTGAATGAAAAGCGATTGCGCATTTCATGGGCATGGCACACAGCCTCGCGATAGAAATCCACATCCAGACCAAGCTCTTTGGCAGTGGTTGGTGCGCTGGACATCGCGAGCAGGTTTTGCAGGGTTTCGACGGGAACGGCGATATCCAGACATTGCTGCCGCAACTCCGGCCATATTTGCTCCAGTTTCGTGTTCACCGCATCCACGGCCTGAGCGTCAAATGCTTTCTTGTTCAACTCGTCCAGACATTGGGTCGCGACATCTGTACCCATGCGCGCCACCATGCTGTCAAAGTCGATTTTGGTGGGTGCCATTTCCGGCGCGCTGTCGGAGGACAACAGAGCCGACTGGATGCGTGCCATGGTCAGCGTTGCCACACCAACCTGCTGCCCGTGCAAGGAGCCTGGATGGCGATCACCGGCAAAGCAGTCGATATAGTGGGAAATCTGATGCTCGCCCATTGAACCGTGATTGGAAATCTTGGTGAAAGAGATGCCAAGGCCACACAAGGTGAGAACACGGAAGAGATAGCCAACGGCCTCCAGATCACCCTCTGCAATGCCCTTGGCACGTTGCATCAGCTGTATTTCATCCGGAATTTCGATGACATAGGGATCGTGATAATAGACGGTGCCCAAAAGCCGGTGCGACATCCACCAGTCGATCTGCGCAACCGGACGGCACAGGCAATCGCCAAAGCCGGCAGCGTTAAGATAGGTGGGGGCTGCTGCGCACACTTCCAAATCAACAAAGAAGCCTGCTGGCACCTGAGCTGGCAATGACACCTTTAATCCGCTGTCCAGCGTTATGGACGCCGTAGAAGATGTGTAGCCGTTCATTGAACCGGCTGTTGCAAAAACGGTGTAGCTGCGGTTGTTCTGAAATGTGGCGTATTTCGTCAGATCATTGATGGTTCCCGACCCAACGGCGACCGCCGATTTAAAGTCCTTCAGCTTTTCCGTCAGATCGCGGACACCTGCCATGTCGGCATGAGGGTTATCGAGAATGATTTCGGTCACGGGACCAATTTCAGCCAGTGCCCGGGCAACGCGTTCTCCCATGGCCTTATGGGTGCTGGCATCACACACCACAGCAAAGGGTGGCTCAAAGCCCAAACTGGTAACCAGTTCAGCTTCCTTACCTTTCAAGGATGGCTCCATGACGATCTTGTCATAGGGCGCAGCAGGGTATTGTTTGCCATTGAGAGGGCTGATCCAGCGCCCGTCGCAAATGTCATCAATCAGGTGGGTCCAGCCTTTTTCGCCGGGTATTATATTTGGCATTATGGTCATGTAAAATCCATCATCATGTTTTTACATTTTCAATATGTGATTAGCATTTGTCAAGGTTGGAGGATTCGTTTCAACGTGCTATTTGGTTGAAAAGTGGCGTTTAGTTAGGGTCTGGCGAGGATTTTTAAAATGGCGAAACGTGTGCCAGCCGGTTTTGCGGGTGATCTGCTTTTGTGGACTGCGTGGCTCTATCATGTAGAGGGGCTCACTCAAAACGATATCGCTGAAGAATTGGAAGTCAGCCGCCAGACAGTTGCAAATTACCTGAATGAAGCCGTCGCGAAAGACATGGTTCGGGTCGAGTTACGGCCCGATATTCTGTCGCGACAGACCTCCGCCACCGCATTGGCCGAATTGTATGGCCTTGAAGCTGTTCATATTGTGCCAACGCCAAAATCCGAGAGCCAGTTGTTCAAGCGGTTGGGCCACGCCGGTGGGCAGGTGCTTAACAGCCTTGTGCGCAATGGTGACACGATTGGCGTTGCTTTCGGGCGAACCATATTTCGCGTTGGCATGCTGATGCCCAGTTCCAACCAGCCAAAAACGACGGTGGTGCAAGTCGCTGGATGTTCACTTGGCGGGTCCGATACCTCGCCGGAAGCCTGTGCGTCACTCATCGCAGGCAAACTATCGGCTGAATGCGTGAATTTGTTTGCGCCAGCCTATTTGTCCACCGAATCCCTAGCCAGGGACTTGCTGGCAGAACCCACTCTGCAGCGACAGTTCAGACTGTTCAACGAAACCGATTTGATGATTTTTGGTATCGGAGAGTTGAACAAACATACGCGGTTTTATCTCAACGAAGAGTACTTCTACAATGATGATCTGCGTGACCACTACATGAAGCTTGGCGCTGCCAGTGTGGTTATGGGACGCTTTATCGACGCTGAGGGGAATGAAATTGATGGCCCGTTGCTGAACAGAACTGTTGCCATCGATCTGAAGACAGCCCGGTCTATTCCCATACGTCTGGCTGTTTGTGGCGGGAAGGATAAGATTGAAGCTGCTGCTGCTGCCCTGCGCGGCGGCTTTGCAACCCATCTGGTGACCGACGAGCAGACAGCCAAGCGCTTGTTGAAGGCAAAAAAATAAGACCGGATTCTGTGGAGGAATATATGGCGGAAAGATTGATTATCGGTCTCGACAGTTCGACCCAATCTACCAAGGCAATTGCATGGACGAAGTCGGGTGAGATCGTGGCGGAGGGACGCGCCGACATCCCCATGCAGACATCTCAGAAGGACTATTGTGAGCAGGACCCGAATGATTGGTGGGATACCACCGTTACGGCGCTGAACCAATTGGCGCAGCAGATTGACGTGTCGCTGGTTGATGGGTTGGCAATTTCAAACCAACGCGAAACCATCGGCTTTTTTGATGCGGAGCTGAATTCTGTACACCCGGCCATGGTATGGCTCGACAGCCGTTCCGGCCTGGAGGCTGACGAGTTGTCCGAACGCGTTGGCCGTGAGCGTCTGCACACCATCAGCGGAAAACCAAAAGACATCATCCCCAGCAATTCCAGCGTCATGTGGGTGCGAAAAAACCGCCCGGACGTTTTCAACGCTGCGAGCCAGGTGCGCGAAGTTGGAAGCTATCTGCATTGGCATCTTGCAGGCGTGAATGCGGTGAGTTGGGCCAGTGCCGACCCGTCCGGGATGTTTGATATCGAGCGCAAGGAATGGTCCGATGAAATCCTGGCGGTTGTCGGTGTCACACGAGATCAGTTTGCCAAACCGGTCCCCCCGGGCACGCTAGTTGGCGGGCTTACGGACGCTGCTGCAGAGGCAACGGGTCTGAAGGCGGGCACTCCGATCTTTGCAGGCGCAGGGGATGGGCAATGTGCCGGACTGGGCGTGGATGCGGCCAAAGAAGGGCGGGTTTATCTGAATCTGGGCACAGCTGTTGTCACCGGGCTATGGTCGAAGACGCCAAATATATCGAATTCATGGCGCACCATGTTATCACCCACCGGGGATGGCTATTTTCTGGAAGGTGTTATGCGCGGGGGTACCTATTTCCTCGACTGGATGGTGAAGCATTACATTGCACCCGATGAGGGCAATGCTGCTCACGAAGCCTTGCATGCAAAAGCATTGGAGCTGCCTGTCGGGTCTGACGGTCTTATGGTCTGTCCCTATCTATCGGGTTGCATGAACCCTTTTTGGGACGCGAATGCCAAAGCTGCGATTTACGGCATCAGTCCAGCACATGACACATCCTATCTCTATCGCGCATCGATGGAGGGGCTAACCGGGGAGGTTGCCCGCACCATTTTTGATATGCGCGATCAGGGCCTGAAAGTAACCGAGATAATCGGTGTGGGGGGCGGTGCAAATTCACCGCTGTGGCGACAGATGCTGGTGGATGCAACGGGTATTCCGCTGACCTTAAGCAAGTCACTGGAGGCTTCGTCTCTTGGTGCCGCCATGATTGCGGCTGTGGGAACTGGTTGGTTTGAGAGTTTTGACGAAGCGTCACAAGCCATGAGCGCAACAGGCGAAACCTATCATCCGGACCCTGTTGCCCACAAAGAGTGGAAAGTGCTTCTGGAACGCCAGCAGACATTCAACGCGTTTTGCTGCCACAATGAGACACTGTCCTGATATCCTTCTCATGTGGGCGATCTTGCAAAAAAACCGACCCCACATTGTGGGGCCGATTACGTGAATTGACGGTTGCGGGCTAACGTACCATTGCCGCCACATTGCCACCGTCAACGGTCAGCACCGCACCACTGGTTTTGGTGGCCTTGACCAGATGGAGGAATGCATCAGCCACATCCTGCGTTGTTACTTCACGCTTGAGCAGATTGCCGCGCATATATTCGTGAGGTGTGATGCCTCGTGCATTGGCACGCTCGGCGATGAAATCGTCGGTCAGCAGATTAGTGCGAATGCGATCCGCATTAACTGCATTGGCGGTGATGCCGGAAGCGCCATGTTCAATGGCATATTGACGCATCAACGCCATAAGGGCTGATTTTGATGTGCCATAAGGTCCGAAATCAGGCCCGGGATTGAGAACCTGTTTTGTGACATTGAAGACAAGTGCGCCGCCACTGCGCTGGGCCTCCATCACCTTGACACAGGCTTTTGCCATGAAATGATGCCCCCAGAAATTCAGGGCAAAGGCTTTTTCAAACAGAGCCTGATCGACTTCCACCATGCGTCCCTGGAAGGCTGCACCGGCATTGGAAATCAACACATCGACCCCACCAAAGACATCAACCACAGAGTTGACGGCATCGTGGACCGCTGCCTCATTGGTGACGTCACATGTGACAGCCAGACCACCAATGCTTTTGGCAGCAGCCTGTGCAGCCTTTTCGTTAATGTCAAAAACCGCAACGGCTGCGCCTTCTCTGGCCAATGTTCTGGCAACTTCCAGACCGAGACCGCTGCCTGCGCCGGTCACAATCGCGACCTGACGTGTCAGCGGCTTTTCGACGGATTTGGCCAGCTTTGCCTGCTCTAGGGACCAGTATTCAATGTCGAACAGATCGTTTTCAGGCAAGGCGACGAATTTGCCGATGCCTTCGGCCATGGTGATCACATTCACCGTTGCCTCTGCAATGTCAGCACAGATGGCTGCCTCCTTGGCCGTTTTGCCGACGCCGAACAGACCAATACCTGGCACATAGATAATGCGTGGTGCCGGGTCGAGCATGGTCAGGCTGCCACCGTGGCGGCTGTTGTTGCGGTCAAAATAGGCTTTGTAGTCATCGGCAAAGCTTGCAAGCGCCGCTTCTGCGCCCTCACGAAAGGCGCTCAGTTCTCCGGTAATCGGGGCGGGAAGCACCGCCCCGAAACGCTTGATGCGGATCGAGTGGTCAGGGGCTGCATTGCCACGCATGGCATAATCAGATGCATTTTTTCCGTTTACGAAATGCAGGATCTGGTCACTTGCGCGGTGATCGAGAATCCATCGATCAGGCTTGCCTTCAATCTTGCCCTCTTGTGCCAGCAACCCGCGAATGATGGGCGCAATCTCGGCTTGTGCTGCCAATTTGGCTGGCAGGTCGATACCGGTGAAGGGTCTGGAGTTTCCTTTCTCCAGGCGTTTTTCAGCCATGTCCACCATGTTGATCATGTCGTCATAGGCCTGACGGGGATCATCATTATACGTGAAGATGCCGTGGTTCATCAGGATCATATGTTTGGAGTCTGGCTCTTTGAGCAAAGCTTGGCGGCAGACTTTGGACAGGATGAACCCTGGCATCACATATGGAATGATTGTTGTATCTGGAAATAGATCACGAATGATCGCATCGCCATCGGGCTGATTGGATAGCGCGATGATGGCATCGGCGTGGGTGTGGTCCACGTGTTTATGCGGCACTATGGCGTGCAACACAGCCTCAATTGACGGGTTGGGTGCATAGGGATCGATCAGCATGCGTCTTTGGGCGGCGACTAGGTTTTCATCGCTCAGGCTTTCCAGGTCGGCCAAAGCTGCCAGTGGTGCCAATTGGACGGCGGGGAGGCCAGCAGGTTCGATGACTCCCATATCCCAGCCGGAGCCTTTGACGCACAGCACTTCATATGTGTCACCAAGCGGATCGGTGACCGTAGTCTTGACGGATGTATTGCCGCCGCCATGCAGCACAAGGCGCGGTTCCTGACCCAGAATTCTGGTTGTGTAGGTGCGAATGGCAATGTCTTCGTTGATCCCGTCAGACCTGTATTGGTCGACAAGGGATTTCGCGTCGGCATCTGACCAGCGTGACTTCATGATGTGAGTGCTTTCCTGAGTGAGTTAAAACTTTTGACGTGTAGGCGTCAGGCAGATTTCCTGAACAAGGGCCTGCTGCGGCAATTGATAGGCGTTGAGAATGAGATCGGCCACGATGTCTGCGCCAATGCCGCCACCCATCTTCGCCTTGTTCTCCTTATAGGACGCTAAAGTCTGCTCATCCAGAACGCCGGACAGGACATCGGTTTCGATGACGCCCGGCGAGAGGACGATGACACGAACATTGTAATCCGACAGATATTCGCGCAGCGATTCCGACACGGCATGGACGAAATATTTGGTGCCGCAATACACAGTATGGTCCGCATAGACTTTACGCCCGGCAATTGAGCTCATCATAACCAGAGTACCCGTGCGCCGTTCCATCATGCCGTTCATGACAGCATGGACAGTGTTCATCACCCCCTTGGTGTTGATATCGATCATCTCGTCCCATTCTTCGGGCGGCTGACGTCCGATATCGGCAAGACGGGCAATCCCGGCATTCACAAACATCATATCAATCGGGCCGTGCGCCGCTTCGCCTTTGGCGACGGCCGCTGCAAGCTGCTTGCGATCGCGTACGTCAACTTCGGCAATAACCGAGTTGGGCAGGCCCATTTCTTCCATGGGCGCTGTGCGCCGCGCCATCATCAGGACAGGATGTCCAGCCTTTGAAAACGCTTCGGCGGTTGCAGCGCCGATACCGGAGCTCGCACCGGTCACAGCAATAAGTGGTTTTTTGGTCATGACAATATCTCCCATTTAATTCGGTGAAAAAGTGAAGGCGTGAATCGCATATTTGCAGGTCGCGACGGTCAGCGCAATTTCGCTTTTTCATGCCCATGTATCATACAATTTCAAAAGCGAAATTGCATTTGTATATTTCTAAAATCAATCGATATGTGATTTTTTTGATCGATAAAACTGAAATTTTGCGGAAAATACAGCATTAAAACACTTAAAATCAGCATCTTATAGAATTGTCATATTTTTTCATCAGAATTGAGAGACGCTATTGTAAGAGGCCGAACTGTTTGCTAATTTTCTCGGAGAGGAAAAATTGGAGGTGGCTGCCCTTTGTGGTTGGTTGGGTTAAACCTGCTGACACCAGCGCGCCATGAGTGATTTCTAAGTGAGCGAAGCAAAGATCAATCAACAGGACAGGCGCGGCGGTCGAAAGCTGCTGGCATTTCCACAGTGGCTGACATCTGAGCATCCGTTCCCCTGGCTTTTTCCTGCAACGGCCATGCTGGTTGTCTTCGGTATCTATCCGGTTCTCTATTCCTTGTGGCTGTCGTTTTTCAAACGTAACCCGGCCACGCGGGTCGAAAAGTTTCAGCCATCCTGGAACTGGTCCAAGTTAATTGAGGATGATCGGGTCTGGGATGCTGTAGTTGTCACCCTGACATACACGTCGGTTGCGCTCATAATTCAGCTTGCCCTTGGAATGCTGATCGCATTGTTGCTGGACAGTGACCGGCGCGGATTTGGTGTTTTACGGGCTTTGATGACCTTGCCGCTTGTGGTTCCGCCTGCTGTTACCGGGATGATGTTCCTGTTGATGTATGACGGCTCATTTGGCGTCATCAGCCACGTTCTCTATGATCTGGGGATCATCTCTCCCAATGCGCCTCTTCTGGCGACCGGTTCAACTGCATTGATGTCCGTCATCATCGTAGATGTTTGGCAATGGACGCCCTTTATGGTGCTGATCATGCTTGCAGGTCTGCGCGCATTGCCTAAGGACCCTTTTGAGGCGGCGGCCATTGATGGTGCCACAGATGTTCAGGCGTTTTTCCGCCTGACCCTGCCGATGATGTCAAAAATTATTGCGCTGGCGGTACTGATCCGCGGCATCGATCTGTTCCGTATTTATGACTATGTGAAAGTGATGACCGATAGCGGGCCGGGCACCGCAACTGAAACACTGACGGCTTATACCGGCACGGTTTATTTCAAAAGCGCTGACTTTCCCTATGCATCGACAGTGGCGATCTTCACGCTTCTGACGGTCCTGATTATTGCCAATGTGTTTATCAAGATTTTCAAGGTGCGATTCTGATGGAAAGCTCACGTTTCAGCATTTTTGCGCGCTACTCCCTCGCCATTGTGATTGTCGCACTGTTCGTGTTCCCGATTGCCTGGTTTGCGCTGACGTCCATCAAGCCGATTTCCGCGATCTTTGACAAGGACGGTGTTGTCGTCTTCGACTTCGTGCCGACTTACGAGAACTATCAGGTTACGTTGTTTGGCCAGCAATCCATTGATGTGAGCGAAAATTCCCGGTCGGACTTCGGCACAAGCGGTGGCAATTCCTATGATGGACGAGGCTCCATCATATCGTCGCTTATTGTTGCGATCGGGTCGACGATTCTGGCAACCGGGATTGGCATTCTGGCCGCGTATGGACTGTCCCGACTTCGGTTCCGCGGGTCTCAGGGCATGTTGCACTGGATTTTATCTCAGCGGTTTCTGCCGCCAATCGCCATTATCATTCCGATGGTGTTCATTTTCCGGGATCTTGGTTTGCGGGATACGCATCTGGGGCTGATCATCGCCCATACCTTGATCAATGTGCCGATTGCCGTCTTGCTGATGAAATCATTCATAGATGATATTCCGCGTGACATTGATGAAGCAGCGATGATTGACGGTGCCACGCGCTTGCAGGTTTTCTGGAAAGTCATCATGCCGATGGCCAAGGGCGGCATGGCGGCGACAGCGGTGCTCTGTTTCATCTTCTCCTGGACGGAGTTCCTGCTGTCACTGTTCCTGACCAGCTCGATCCGCACAATTCCGGTCAAAATCACAACGTTCGTAACGTCTACCGGGTCTGAGTGGGGCTATATTTCCGCGCTTGGCACATCGGCCATTATTCCAGGATTTATATTCATTCTGTTGGTCCAGAACCATTTGGTTCGCGGTCTGACTATGGGTGCAATCAAAGACTAGCTGCATGCCAAGCGGTGTGCAGGATGACGGCTCTAACATTGGAGGATACCATGAGCTTCAAAAACCACGACAGGCAGAAATTCATAATTGATACTGCCAACGCCTTTACAAACCGAAAGATGTCCAAACGAGACTTCCTGCGCAATATGGGGATGGCCGGTATCGGCATGTCCGCTTTTGCAACAGGTGTTATGGGTGGTTCACGGCCGTTTCACGGCAATATGGCCCATGCAGCAGCACATGGCGGCACACCGGAAGATGTTGCCAATTTCCTGCGTGAAGCTGGCAAGCCATTTGCCGGTACGACCATTCGCTATACGTCTGAATCAACACCGCCGACAGTTGTGCTGAATCAGCTGAAAAGTGAGTTCACCGAACTGACCGGTATCAATGTCGAAATCGAGATTGTCCCACTTGAGCAGGTGTTGGCAAAAGCCACACAGGATGTTCAGGGCGAACTTGGTACCTATGACATCTACTATCTTGATCAGGCCTGGACTGCGACATTTGCGCGGGACACGGTTGATCCGCGTGAATTGTACGAGTCCAAACCAGACCTTGCGATGCCTGACTTCGACTTTGATGATTTCTCGGCGCCTCTGGTCGAAGGCATCTCTCTTTATGACAATAAGTGGATCGGCCTGCCCTTTGACATTCCGATCTTCACATTGATGTATCGTAAGGATCTGCTTGAAAAACACGGTATTGCAGTGCCAACAACCTATGAGGAATTCACAGCTGCTGTTGAACTCATCACTGCTGCCGAAAAAGAAAATGGTATCTTCGGTACAGGTCTACAGGCCAAGTCTGGTCACTATTCTCTCGAGTGTGACTGGAGCCAGGCAGTTTGGGGACATGGCGGTTCTATCTTCGGTGCCGACAAGAAGTTCTCCGGCAATGATTCTGCAGGCGTTGAAGGCCTGGAGTGGTACATGCGGATGCTGAACAATGCACCGGCCAACTCTGTCGCATCCACATGGGATGGACAGTGGCAGATGGGTGCATCCGGTCAGGTTGCAATGGTACAGAGCTGGGCAGAATTCTTCCCAGGCTGGAATGCCGATGATTCTGAAGTGAAGGGCCTTTGGGAAATGACCCGGCCATTGCAGGGACCCTCAACTTTGCGGGGTCGTGACATGGCTGGATTTGGCGAGATTCCAAACTGGGGTCACCAGGGTGGTTCCAGCATTGCGCTGTCCCGCTATTCCAAAAACCAGGATGCAGCATGGCTGTTCCTGCAATGGGCCTGCTCCAAGGACATCATGACACGATGCACCCTTGCAGGCGGCTTTGCGCCAATGCGTAACTCCTCCTACACAGATCCACGGATCGTGGAACGCAAGGACCGCGTCGGTTCAGGCACAACACGTCACCTTGATACAGTGAAATGGACCATCGACAATGTGATGGCATCCGAGCCGGATGTTGCCATCTGGGCCGGTGTTGCCAACAATGAAATCCCAACCGAGCTTGGCAAATTGCTGACCGGTCAGGATTACGATGGCAATGCGCAAGCCTGTATGGACCAGATCGCCAAACTGGTTGATCAGAAAGTAAAAGACGCCGATCTTCTTTAGGCGCTAGATCCTTCTGTCGAAAACTGTCACCCGGCCTGATGGCCGGGTGACTTCTACAAAAGGCCCTTGATTTAAAGGGCAATCAAGACCGCAAATGGCGGATATCGCAGAGGCTACAAATGGCATCGGTAATAGTAGAAAAACTGGTCAAGAAATACGGAGATCTGGAAGTTCTGCACAGCATCGATCTCGATGTGGAAGATGGGCAGTTCGTCGTTCTTCTTGGACCGTCCGGTTGTGGAAAATCCACACTTTTGCGGACAATTGCCGGTTTGGAATCATCCACTTCAGGCGATATTTCCATTGGTGACCGCCGGGTCAATGGCGTGCATCCCAAAGACCGCAATATTGCCATGGTATTTCAGAATTATGCGCTCTACGCCCATATGAAAGTCCGCGACAATATGGCGTTCTCCATGCAGCTCAGCAAAACGCCAAAGGCGCGCATTGAAGAGCGTGTGAACTGGGCAGCTTCCATTCTGAGCCTGGAACCTTATCTCGACCGCTATCCAAAAGAACTTTCCGGTGGTCAGCGCCAACGTGTCGCCATGGGCCGCGCGATTGTGCGCGATCCTGATGTGTTTCTGTTTGACGAACCCTTGTCCAATCTGGATGCCAAGCTGCGTGTGCAGATGCGCACCGAAATCAAAGAGCTGCACCAGCGACTGAAGACAACGACCGTCTATGTAACTCATGATCAGATTGAAGCCATGACGATGGCTGATATAGTGGTGATCATGCGCGATGGCCACATTGAGCAAATGGGTACGCCGATGGAGATTTATGACAATCCATCCAATCTGTTTGTTGCCGAATTCATCGGCTCGCCCGGGATGAACTTGCTGAAGGGCAAGATTATTGAAGAGGGCGGCAAGATGGTTTGCCGGGTTAACGAGTTGCATCTTCCGCTCCCGGACCAATTGGATGTAACCGTGGGTCAGACAGTTCTTTACGGAATTCGACCCGAACATTTGATCCCGTCCGAGACCGGCTTGAAGGCGACCATCAGTGTTGTTGAGCCGACCGGACCGGAAACACATCTGTTCTGTCATTTGTCAGGCCACGATGTTTGCGCGATCTCACGTGAACGCATGAATTGGAAAGCTGATGAAGTTGTTTCGTTGGAACCAATTGTTGATTATGTCCACGTTTTTGACGCACAAACAGACCAGGCCATTAAACGAAAGATGTAATCATGCCAAAAGCTCTTGTTCTGGAAGAAAAAAACCGAATTCAGATTCGTGATATTGATCTGGACCAGGCAATGGGCGCACAGGATGTGCGGATTGCCATTGATACGGTCGGTGTTTGCGGAAGCGACGTTCACTATTATACCCATGGAAAGATCGGCCCCTTCATTGTGAAGGAACCAATGGTTCTGGGGCATGAAGCAGCCGGAACGGTGATTGAGACCGGATCGTCGGTATCAAACCTTGCTGTCGGTGATCGTGTCTGTATGGAACCTGGAATTCCCGATCCATCATCACGGGCATCAAAGCTGGGGCTTTATAATGTGGACCCTGCTGTTACGTTTTGGGCAACGCCGCCCATTCATGGCTGCCTGACGCCCGAAGTGGTTCATCCCGCAGCCTTTACCTACAAATTGCCAGATCACGTCAGCATGGCTGAAGGTGCCATGGTGGAACCGTTTGCAATTGGTATGCAGTCCGCAGCGAAAGCTGCCATCAAACCCGGCGATATTGCATTGGTTATTGGTGCAGGACCCATCGGCATCATGACTGCTTTGGCAGCATTGGCCGGGGGCTGTGCCAAAGTTTTCATTTCAGATCTCGTGGACGAAAAACTGGGCGTGGCCGCTCAATATGACGGAATTGAACCGATCAATGCAGCCAAGCAGGATGTTGCCTCGGTTATCGCAAAGGAGACAGCGAATTGGGGTGTCGATGTTGTGCTGGAGTGTTCCGGTGCAGGGCCTGCCTACAAGACCGCATTGGCCGCTATTCGTCCTGGCGGTTGTCTGGTGCTTGTGGGGATGCCGGTTGATCCGGTGCCGTTTGACATCGTGTCGGCACAGGCGAAAGAAATTCGCATCGAGACGGTGTTTCGCTATGGCAATATTTATGATCGTGCCATCAATCTGATCGCATCGGGCAAGGTTGACCTCAAGCCGCTGATTTCAGAAACATTCGCGTTTAAAAACAGTGTTGAGGCATTTGACCGGGCTGTCGAGGCGCGCCCGACTGATGTGAAAATACAGATAAAATTGAAAAGCTGAGCACAGCCTCAACGAGCTGGGCAAGCAAGCTGCCGGCTGGAAAACATGGAGCGACATGACACGTGCTGACCCCCATGACCTGCCCTTGTTGAGGACATGGTCGCGTAAATTTGGCAGTAACCCGCTGATGGTTCAGGGGGCTGGCGGCAATACGTCGATCAAGGAAGATGGTGTGATGTGGATCAAGGCGTCCGGCACCCAGCTTTCCGAAGCATTGGATAAAGACATATTTGTCCCGGTCGATCTGACCACCATGATTGAAGAAACTGCAGCGCATCCCGAGCGCGCCGATGAGCCACAGCGTTATCTGCTGCAGGCTGGCGGTCTGAAGCCTTCAATTGAGACCTGCCTGCATGCGGCTTTTCCCAAGCGTGTCGTTTTGCATGTCCACTGTGTCAACACTATTGCGCTGGCGATCAGGACAGATGCTGTTACCGAACTGAGCACGAGACTGACGGCTTTCAACTGGGCCTATGTGGATTATGCAAAGCCGGGTGCGCAATTGGCGAAGCTGGTTCGTAAGGCGCTGAACGAAACGGTTGAGGTAATTATTCTTGGCAATCACGGTTTGCTTGTGGCGGGTGATACTGTTGAAGAAGCTGCCGGGTTAATTGAACAGGTCAGTTCTGCGCTTCACGCCGATGCCGCGCCGGAACAGCCTGTAGATCTGGCGCGGTTGCAGGATGCGGCTGGCGCATATTTTGAACCGGCCGAGCCGGATGACCAGGTTCATCAACTTGCCATGACAAGCGCGCGTATCGAGCAGGCGATTGGTGGAACGCTCTACCCGGATCATGTGATTTTTTGTGGTATTGGCGCCCATGCAACCCGTCCGGGTGAAACAGCCGATGCTTATTGTGTCCGAGCCGAAACAAAACCTCATTTCCTGATTGTGCCTGATGCAGGCGTTTTATGGCGCAAGGATATTACTGAAAACGGGCGCACCATGACCCGGTGCCTGTCGGACGTTATGGTCCGGGTTCCAGCAACTGCCAAGCTGAATTATTTCACCCAAGCGCAGGATTATGAATTGCTGGATTGGGATGCTGAAACCTACCGGCAACAGATGAATGCCTGAAGAAAAAGCTCTGTTTATCGGAGTTGATTTCGGCACATCTGGAGTACGCGTCAGCATCATTGATGCGCGGGGGGTGGAGCAGGCCCACGCTAAAACAGCCTTTGCTTCTATCGGCGCTAATGGCCGTGATCCGCACATCTGGTGGCGCGCATTTCAATTGACCCTGGACAATGCACTGGCTCAGATCGATCCCTCATGCGTTGCAGGACTTGCGATTGACGGAACGTCGGGAACGCTTCTTGCTGTCAATCCAGATGGTGTGCCTTTGGCTGATGCGCTGATGTATAATGATCCATGCACGGATCAGGAATTGCTCAAACGCATTGGGCAGCTCGCGCCTGAGACCAGCGCGGTTCATGGTGCTTCCAGTGGCCTTGCGCGGGCTCTGCAACTGGCGCAGGATCATGAAGCCTACAAAATTCTCCACCAGGCAGACTGGATATCATTCCGATTGTCCGGACAGTTTGTCAGCGATGAAAACAACGCTCTGAAAACCGGTTACGATCCGGTTGAACGGTGTTGGCCAGACTGGGTGGGTGAGACCGGCTTGCCAGTGTCATTGCTTCCAGATGTCTTGCCAGCGGGCACGCTGGTTGGTCCGATATCCGAAGATATTTCTGCTCGTTTTTCCCTGCCAGGTTCCTGTCAAATTATCACGGGCACAACAGATGGCTGCGCGTCTTTTCTGGCAACCGGTGCTGCAGTCGTTGGCGATGGTGTGACCGCACTCGGCACGACGCTCACCCTCAAGATACTCTCGGACAAACCGATTTTTGCACCTGAATATGGCATCTACAGCCATCGGTTGGGCGATCAATGGCTTGCTGGTGGCGCTTCCAACAGCGGTGGCAATGTGCTTCTGGGTTTTTTCACACCGCAGCAAATTATGGATTTAAGCGCTGAGATTAACCCTGAGATTTCAATCGATCTTGATTATTACCCGCTCAGCAAAGCCGGGGAACGCTTTCCCATTTCCGATCCGTCACTCCCTCCCAGATTGACGCCTCGTCCTGCAAATGATGCTAATTTCCTGCAAGGAATGCTTGAAGGCATATCTGCGATTGAGGCCCTAGGGTTTTCGCGCTTGACCGAGCTTGGTGGACCTGCGCTTCGCAGTTTGCGCAGCGTTGGTGGCGGGGCACAGAATGCTGTGTGGCGCCGAATTCGGGAACGCCGATTGAGCGTTCGGTTTCTGGCTGCCAAAAGCCTGGAAGCTGCTTTTGGTACAGCGCTTCTGGCCAGGCGAGGTGCTTATGGCATTTCGTGAAGTGGATTTGAAAGATGTGGCAGAGAATTTTGATGCCTTTCTGATTGACCAGTTTGGCGTGCTTCTCAACGGGCCCGTTGTCTACCCCGGTGCACCTGAAGCCCTGGCGAAATTGGCAGGGCTTGGCAAACCTATTTTGCTGCTCTCCAATTCGGGCAAGCGCTCAACCCCAAATGAACACAGGCTGGCTCAACGGGGTTTTGCGCGGGATGCATTTTTGGGCGTTCTGTCCTCAGGCGAAGCTGCGCATTTTGCCTTGCAGGAGGCCGTTGGCAAGACGCTGCCCCATGGTGCCAGAGTTTTTCTCATTGCACGCGATGGAGACCGCTCGGCCATTGACGGGCTCGATCTGTTGCTGACCGATCAAATCGATGAAGCTGATTTGTTGCTGATTGCCGGCAGCGAGGCGGAGCAATACAAGCTGGAGCACTATGAAGCTCTGCTCAAAATTGCAGCGGACCGATTGGTGCCGTGCTGGTGCACCAATCCGGACAAGACCATGCTGACAAAAGCCGGCCCAATGTATGGGGCAGGGCGCATAGCAAAGCTCTATGAGGAGCTGGGCGGTCAGGTCGCGTGGTTCGGCAAGCCGCATCCGCCGATTTATCAGATTGCCCTTAAAAAGCTTGGCAAGCCACTGCCCTCCAAAGTGCTGTGCATCGGGGACAGTCCTGAACACGATATTCGGGGTGGCCGGGATGCAGGCTGTGCCACAGCCCTTGTTCGCACTGGCATTCATGAGGGCGAAACGATTGCAGGCCTTCAAGCCATTTGCGTCTGGCACAAAGCCCGACCTGACTTTCTACTGTCCCGCTTCGCATTCTGACAGGACCAGACCTATGGGATTGACGCTTTCACTCAACACGAACCCGCTGGTAAATCGGTTTGCGGAACCCGATGATCTGGTTGAGACAATTGCCCGTGACATCAAGTTGCGGGATATCCAGCTCACCCATGAGTTCATCAATCCTAGCTGGTCTGCGCTTGTCATCAACCGGCTGACAAAGCAAATGGACGGGGCCTTGCAACGCACTGGTGCGCGGGTGACCAGTGGAATGACCGGACCTTACGGGCGGCTGAATCATTTTGGCCACCCGGATGCGGATGTGCGCCGCTATTATATCGATTGGTTCAAAACCTTCGCAGATATCATTGGGGATCTGGGTGGCACATCGCTTGGCACGCAGTTCGCGATCTTTACCTTCAAGGATTTTGATGAGTTAAAGCGCCGGGAAGACTTGATTCAAATTGCCATTGAATGTTGGGCGGAGGTGGCCGAACACGCCAAGCGCGCCGGCCTTTCGTTCCTGTTCTGGGAGCCGATGTCCGTCGGGCGAGAATTCGGTGAGACCATTTCAGCATCGTTGGCATTGCAGGATCAACTGACCAAGGCGGAGATGGCAATCCCGATGTGGATGATGGCCGATATTGATCATGGCGATGTCACCAGTGCCAATCCGGATGATTTTGATCCATATGCCTGGGCTCGGGCTGTGCCGCAGATATCTCCGATCATTCATATCAAGCAATCCCTGATGGATAAGGGTGGGCACCGCCCGTTCATTGCGGAGTTTAATGCCAAGGGCCGGATTCAACCGGAACCATTGCTGGCTGCGTTTGCCGAAGGCGGTGCGACCGATAATGAAATCTGTCTGGAACTGTCATTCAAGGAAAGGGAACCCAATGATCGCGAAGTCGTGCCCCACATTGCAGAATCTGTCGCCTTTTGGGCGCCTCACATCGATACGGGCGCTGCTGATTTGAAAATCTGAAGTCATACAGGGAGCCAAGAATAAAGTCCCGGGAACAGGCGCGGCGCACGTGTAACTGGGCCGGAACTGGCAAAGACCAAGGATGGTGTTGACGCACATCATAGATCTTCTTGACCCCTTTGGCGTTCTGTCGAAATCTGTCACACTCATCAGACCTGTTTCGACAGAGTGCTTGTGGAGGTGAAAATGCCGATGCTCATGTCAAAGGCCGTCTCGAAATTCTTTTCCCAGTTGCACGAGCAACCGTGGGTCATGGATGTCTTTGATAATCTGCCGGACATCTTATTCTATATCAAAGATGCCAATTCGCGCTGGATCACCTGTAACCAGGCCAGTTTGCGACTGCTCAACTTTGCAAGTGTTTCAGAAGTCTACGGAGCGGTGGAGCATGATTTTTTCCCCAAGATCATTGCTGATGCAATCCGTGCCGATGATCTGGACGTTATCCGCAATAATCGTAAAATTATAAACCGTACAGAGTTGATTGTGGACGAGGCGGGTTTGTTAACCTGGGTTTCGACCAGCAAGACGCCACTTGTTGGGAAAGATAATTGCGTTGCCGGGTTGGTTGGAACCACGCAGGTCTTGCACCGGTTGGATGATTTACCGCAAGCCTATCAACCGTTTCAGGCTGTCATGCAACATATTCAGGACGGTATTGATAGTACGATAAGTATCAGTGACTTATCGCGAATATCATGCCTTTCCGAGAGCCAGTTTCGGAAACGGTTTCGCGCTCTTTTTCGACTTTCGCCGCAGGAATTCATTCTGCGAGCCCGGTTGCAACGGGCTGCAAAGCTCCTGTCTTCTACTGATATGCCGCTTGTACGCATCGCTCTGAAGTGTGGCTATTGCGATCAGAGCTACTTCACAAAGCAGTTTCGTGGCTTTTTTGGCATGCCGCCACGACGGTATCGGCAGGTATGGCAATCTGGCGCTAATGAGCGATAAGTTATAAAAAAGGCTCGAATAGCAAAATCATTCTCCTGCGATGTGCCGCTAGGCTAATCCCATAATCCGGCGGAGATCGGATTGGGAGGACGATATGCCGGTTTTCATATTTGAAGGCCTATCCGTGCATTATGATGTGTCCGGAGAAGGTCCTGCAGTGCTGTTTATGCACGGTCTGGCTGCTGAGCGCGGCCAGGCTCAACAAACGCTCGCCTCCGAAAACAACAATCAACTGATCACGCTTGATATGCCCGGCCATGGTGAGACCCATGCAAATGCGGGTGGTCCTTCCAGTGACCTGACAGGCTTTGAAATTTACAGCCGGATCGCGCTCTCCCTCCTGAACCACCTCAACATTGACCGGGCCATTCTGGGCGGCATTTCCATGGGTTCTGGAATTGCGCTGCATATGGCTTTGGCGCAACCAAAGCGCGCTCTTGGGCTGTTCCTGGTTCGGCCTGCATGGTTGGCGCAACCTGCCAGACCGCATTTGAATGTGATTGCGCAACTGGGCAGGCTTCTGGGCGAGACAACACCGGAAAAAGCCGCCAAAGCTTTGGCCGGTGATGCTGAATTTCAAGAGTTGTTTTCCGGTATTCCCTCTGCTGCAGATTCTGTGTTGAATGCTGCAAAGCATCGACAGATTAGCGAAAATCCCAATGTTCTGTCCGAACTCGTCGATGATCAACCGTTTGGCAGACTTGAGGATTTGGCGGGTATCAACTGTCCGGCGCTTGTTCTTGGCAACAATGCAGACCCGCTTCATCCGCCCCGCATTGCACGTATTATCGCAGGCTCATTGCCAAAGGGTCGTTATGCCCATTTGCCACCGCGCTATCTGGAAGCTGAGGCTCACGGTGCGGCGCTGCTGACGCATTTTCATTCCTTTCTTTCAGCGCACAGCACTGCGCTGGCTCATTCATCCTGAAGAGGTTCGTCATGATTACCAAACGTATTTCCACTGAGGCCATTCTTGAAAAACTGCAAGCAAAACGGGCTGCAAAAAAACCCATCATGATCGCCAGTGCGGGGAGTGGCCTTGTGGCGAAAATCCTTGAAGAATCCGGTGTTGATTGCATCAATACTTTTTCCGGCGCGCGGCTTCGGGCCAATGGAATGGGCACCATGTCAATGATGTGGCCGATCCTGGACAGCAATCATCAGACCCTGACGTATACCCGAGAGGACATCATGCCTGCCTTGAAGGGTCAGTCCTTTGTCTGCGCCTGCCTGAATGCCAATGACCCGTTGCGCGATATGCGCATGGTGCTGAATGATTGCCTGGCGATGGGGGTGAATTCTGTCTCCAACATCGGCCCTTCCATCAGCTATGTCGACAAGGATAGCGAGATCTTCAATGTCCTGACCAGTGCCGGCATCACGCTTCAGAACGAAATAGACATGTTGAAACTGGCCCGTGAAGAAATGGGCATGGTGACGATTGGCCTGACCTTCACCAAGGATGACGCGCTGGAACTGGTCGAAGGCGCACGGCCCCACATATTCTGCTACCACGCCGGAACCACGAAGGGCGGCCGCACCGGTTACGACAATGGTGTCACCATTGCCGAAACAGCGCGCGAAACTGAAGACGTCTATCAGGCCATTCGCAAGATTGATCCAAACATCATTCTGGTTGGTCATGGCGCGGCCATGGAGACACCGGAAGACGCGCAATACATGCTTGATCATACATCAGGCGATGGGTTCTGGACCGGGTCCTCGACCGAGCGTCTTCCCATTGAACGCGCGGTCACTGCTGCCGCCGCTGAATTCACCTCTCTGACATTCAATTCGTGAGAAGACCAATGACCAAGACAATTGCCATTCTTGCGACACTGGATACCAAGGGCGATGAATGCGCCTATCTGAGGGATGAGATCACCCGCCTTGGGGCCACGCCCTATCTGATTGACATAAGTGTGGTGGGTGATGCTGATCTGACGGCCGATATCAGCGCTGCCGAAGTGGCTGATGCGGGCGGCACGTCTTTGACCAGTCTGCGCGTCGCGCCTTCCCGGGAAGTGGCTTCCGAGGTGATGGTCCGGGGTGCAATTGCCAAAATGCTTGGGCTTATCGGATCAGGCGACGTGGATGGTGTCATCAGCCTTGGCGGGACACAGGGCACAGGCAATTGCACGCAAGTCATGCAAGCTCTGCCATATGGATTTCCGAAACTGATGCTGTCGACCATGGCGTCCGGTGACACATCCGGTTATGTCGGCATCAAAGACATCACCATGATGTTCTCGGTCAGTGATATTCTGGGTTTGAACCCTTTCTTCCGGACAATTTTATCCAATGCTGCCGGTGCCATTGTTGGCATGGCTGACGCAACCAAGCCAATCAGCTTTACGCCCGGCAAACCGGTCATCGGGATGACCAATCTTGGGGTTCTGACACAGGGCACTATCCACGCCATGAAGCGCCTGTCTGATCAGGGCTTTGAAACCATGGTGTTTCACGCTGTTGGCTCTGGCGGTCGTGCCATGGAGCAATTGATGCGTGATGGCATTATTCAAGCCGTTTTTGATTTCGCTCTCGGGGATTTGATGGATGAGATCGGCGGCGGTATCCGTGCAGCTGATAAGGACCGATTGACGGTTGCGGGCGCCTTGGGTCTGCCGCAGGTGGTTGTGCCAGGTGGCACCGATCATCTGGGCATACTGGTAGATGAGCCGAACAGTATTCCGGAGAAGTATGCAGACCGGAAAGTGACATTTCATAACCCGGTCATTCTGGTGCCGCGCACATCTGGTGAAGAGTTGGAGCAATTGGCCAAGACGATTGGCGACCGCTTGCGCGGCGCAAAAGGGCCGACGCGCGTTCTGGTGCCGACCAGGGGTCTGTCCAGTTATTCCGTTCCAGGTGGCCCCCTGGAAGACAAAGAGGCTGATGCGCGCTTGATTGCCGCTTTGCACAAGCATGTTTCCCATGAGGTGACCGAGATTGATGCGGGTGCAGAAGACACGGTTTTTGTCGATCAGGCTGTGGATGCCTTGCTTGCCCTGATTGCGACCAGGCAGGAGGCATGAGGTGAAACTGTCTTGCCAATCACTTGAGAAAAACTTTGGCCGCGTAACAGCGCTTGATGGCCTGAGCTTTGATGTTCCGGAGGGTGCGTTTTTTGCGCTTCTGGGGCCGAGTGCGGCTGGCAAGACAACTTGTTTGCGAACGATCTGTGGCTTGGAAAGACCGGATCGCGGCACCGTATTTGTCGATGGGCAGGACGTGACACAGGCACCGGTTCAGGGGCGCGATCTGGCGATGGTTTTTCAATCCTTTGCCCTTTATCCGCATTTGTCGACCGAACAGAATCTTGCCTATCCGCTGCGTGAAGCCGGACTGCCATCTGCGGAGATTAAATCTCGCGTGGGGGAAATGGGAGAGCTGCTGCGCATCAGCCATGCGCTGGGTCGAAAGACCACACAATTATCCGGTGGAGAGCAACAGCGTGTTGCCATTGGCAGGGCGTTAATCCGACAGCCCAAACTGCTGTTGCTGGATGAGCCATTGACCAATCTGGACGCAAAGCTGCGTGACGAGATGCGCGCTGAGTTCAAACGGCTGCACCGGGATCTTGGCATCACCATGGTCTACGCAACGCCGGATCAGCTGGAAGCCATGACCATGGCCGACACGATTGGTGTTTTGCAAAATGGTCAGATCAGTGAAATTGGCACGCCTGATGCGCTTTATGCAACGCCCGGTTCCATTGGCGTTGCGCGTTTGGTCGGCTCTCCGCCGATCAACCTCATCGAGGCGACAGGCAGCGGCGTGGAACTTGATCTGGGATTTGCAAAAATCCCGTCTGATCATCGCGCCCAGGGTGCACTCACATTGGGGTTGAGGCCCTTTGATATTCAGGTTGCAGAGAGTGCCGAGACCGCACTTCTGCACGGAAAGGTCATTGTGACCGAACCCCTTGGTGATCTGGAAATTGTCGATGTCGAAACTTCGGGAAATGAACTGAAGGTTGCCCTTAGAGGGGCACACGTCGGTCAGGCAAAGCCTGGCGATCTTCTACCGCTGAATTTCGACGCCGATCGCCTTTTGTACTTCGACACCACGACCGGGTTGCGCCTTGATATGCCGCCCGTTCAAAACTGACTGCCATCAACTTAGGGAGGATATGATGGAACACAAGCGAATGACACTGAAGAGAACCCTGTCGGTTCTGGCGCTGACTGCAGCCCCGTTTCTGGTTGCCGAAAGTGCCTGGGCCAAGGATATTACAATCCGCATGGCTGCACCTGACTGGGGCCCAACGCGCTTTATGCAGGAGCATGCAAATGCGACTTACAAGGCACCGTCTGGCAACAATGTTCAGCTCGAAATTGATTTCATTCCATGGCCGAACTTTTTTGACCGGGTGAATGCATCGCTCAATTCCGGCGAGCAGAAATACCAGATGATTGTCTCTGACAGTCAGTGGCTGGGAACGTTCATTGAAAGTGGCCACTTCCTGAAGCTCAATGATCTGATTGCAGCCGATCCGGGATTGCAGGCCATCATGAACAATCTGCACCCGGCTTTGGTCTCTGGCTACTCGACTTATCCGAATGTCGCTGCCGCTGAAATTGAGAAAACCGGCTATCCGCATCCGGATGCGAATTACTATGGCTTCCCGCAATTCCCTGACACTTATGTGACCTATTACCGAACTGATCTGTTCTGTGATGAAGGTGAGCATGCCACTTTCAAGGCTGCTTATGGAAGCGATCTGCCTTGTAATCCCGATGATTGGGAAAGCATTACCTGGGATGATTGGGAGAATTTCGGAAAGCATTTTGCCCGCAAAAGCGGCGAGAAGCTTGGCAGTGGGACTGCCGATGGTGACTTCTATGGGATCGCTTATCAGGCAGCCAAACCGCTTGATTTCTCAACCATGCAGATCAATGCGTTTTTCTGGCAATTTGGTGGTGGCATCTGGGATGAAACTACGCAGCCGAATTCCCCGGCACTGGGCGTTGTAAACTCAGCTGAGAATGTGGAAGGGTTCCAACGCTTCCTTGATTTGCTGGAATATGCACCGCCAATCGCCAAAACAGGTCAGATGGGTATTTTTGAAATCCAGGATCTGTTCATGCAGGGCAAAATCGCAGCCATTGTTGACTGGGTTGCTTTGGGAGCCCCTGTTATCGATTCGGCCACATCCAAGGTTCATGACCGTGCCGCTTTTGCGGTGCCACCAGGCAATATGCGCGATGGCAAGATGGATCGGACCGGTAATCTGGGCGGACAACCTTTTGTTCTGACCACGTGGAATGATGATGAAATCATCAAGGAAGCGCTTGATGTGGTGAAATGGTGGTTGTCGGAAGAGACCCAGATTGCTGCGGTCAAAGCTGGCGGACAATCGGGCCTGGTCAGCGTGCTGAACAACCCGGACTATGAGAGCTGGGCACCCTGGAATGCACAGCACAAGGCGATGCTGGAGTGGCAGAAAGATCTGTGGCACGTGCCTGAATTCTTTGAGTTGCTGACACAGCAGCAGGAGGAGTTTGACAAAGCCATCACCGGTCAGATTTCCGCACAGGAAGCTCTGGATAATGTAGCTGCATTCCAGGATGAGTTGCTGCGTGACGCCGGTCGGATCGAAGATTGATCTGAAATGACGAAGGAGCGTTCTGCCATGGTTGATCTCAACCCATCCAGATCTGGTGGCTTGTTAGCCTGGTTGAACGCGCCTGAGCGGCGCGGCCCTTTATTGGTCGCGCCTGCTCTTATCACATTGTTCGTGATGAATATTTTTCCGCTTCTGTGGTCTTTCGGATTGAGCTTTTTCAACTACCGGGCCAATCGGCTGACCGTCCCTTCCTTCAAGGGGCTCGATAATTACGAGAAGGTGCTAACCGACCCTGTGGTCTGGGAACGCTTTCAAACGACGGGTATCATCGTCGGTGCTTCCGTAACGCTGCAACTGATCTTTGGATTTTTGCTGGCATTGCTGTTTGCCAAGACATTTCCGTTACGTCGCATTTTGCTGATGCTTGTGCTGGCGCCAATGATGCTGTCTTTCGTATCCGTCGCGATCTTTTTCAAACTGTTTTATGATCCCACGCTGGGATTGTTGAGTTGGGCCATTGGGCTTTTCACCGGCGAGCCGTTTATTCTGTTGGCCACACCGGCAGGTTCCATTGCAGCCATCGTAATCGCAGATGCATGGATGTGGTCACCGTTTGTCATGTTGCTGGTGCTGGCCGGTTTGGTGTCGGTGCCGACATATCTTTATGAAGCTGCCGAAATTGACCGGGCATCGCCGTGGCGGCGCTTTCGAACAATCACATTCCCTTACATCAAGAGCCTTTTACTGTTGGCGCTTTTGTTTCGGACGATTGAAACCTTCAAGCTGTTTGACCTGTCTTTTTTGATCACCGGAGGTGGTCCCGGCGCGTCAACTGAAACGGTTGCAATTTATGCTTACCGGTTGGGCTTTCAGTTCTTCAGAACCAGTCAGGCATCCGCATTGGCCTATCTGATCCTGTTTGTCGTGATCGTGCTGACGAGCATTTATCTCTACATCGTCAACCGGCGCAATGAGGAGGGCTGATCATGGCATATCGCAAAGCTCCTTTCCGCAAGCCGGGCCAAGCCGGTTGGCTCTATAGTCTGGTGACGGGTGTCATTGCGCTGATCTACTTCTTTCCGGTCCTGTGGATGATCCTGACTGCGTTCAAGACGCGCTCCGATGCGCTGGCCATTCCGCCAAAGCTGTTTTTCACACCGACATTTGATAATTTCAAATCCGTGTTTTTCCGCGATACCCAGGCGGGCGACGCCGTTGCCACGGGCTTTGTTCAATATTTTGTCAATTCAGCCTTTATCGGCGGAAGCAGCGTGATCCTGGCACTTATCATCGGCACACTGGCTGCCTATGCTTTTTCGCGCTATCCGCTCAAGGGCAATGACACTTACATGTTCATCATTCTGACGACACGGATGTTGCCGCCGATTGTGGTCATCATCCCGATCTTTCTGATGTTCCGTGTTACCGGTCTGTCGGGCAGTTATATTGGTATTATTCTGCTTTATACGGCGTTCAATCTGCCGTTCTCCATCTGGATGATGAAAAGCTTTTTTGATGATCTCAATCCGGAGATCGAGGACAGCGCACGATTGGATGGATCAAACGACTGGAAAGTCTTTTTCCGGATTTGCCTGCCCCAGGTTCTGGCCGGGCTGGCCGCAACGGCAGTGTTTGCGCTTATTCTCACCTGGAATGAATTCCTGTTTGCCCTGTTGTTGACCGGCTCTGACACCCGCACGGTTCCCGTGGCCATGGCCAACACAATCGGGGGTGAAATTGGCGTCGACTGGGGCCTGCTGTCTGCCATTGTCAGCCTGTTCTTGATACCTGTTTTCATCGTCACCTTTGTCCTGCAAAAACAATTGCTGCGCGGCGTTACATTCGGGACCATCCGCAAATGAGTGGAATTTCGCTGAAAAACATAACCAAGCAGTTTGGTGATCTGACGGCAGTGGATGCTGTCACATTTGATGTTGCCGATGATGAAGTGCTGTGCCTGCTGGGGCCATCCGGGTGCGGTAAAACCACAACTTTGCGGATGATTGCCGGCCTTGAAAACGCAACAGATGGTGAGATCTATCTGAGTGGTCAGGACATGACCCATTTGCCTGCGCGCGCGCGCAATGTAGCGATGGCCTTTCAGTTCTACGCGCTTTATCCGAACTTGACGGTGAGCGATAATCTGGCTTATCCGCTGCATGCCGAAGGCGACAGCTCTGCGGATATTGCGGCGAAGTTGCGTGACATTGCGCAAGTGCTGCAAATGGATCATGTGCTGGACCGCTTTCCCCATCAGCTTTCGGAAGGTGAAAAACAGCGGGTTTCGGTCGGGCGCTGCATCATTCGCCGTCCAAACTGCTTTCTGTTTGATGAACCGCTCAGTCGTCTGGATGTGCAATTGCGCGAGGAGATGCGCAGCGACATCAAAAAAGTCCTTTCTGGTCTGTCGCGTCCCACAGTGATTGTCACGCATGATCAACTGGAAGCCATGACCATGGGAGACAGAATTGCGGTCATGCGGGACGGCAAAGTTGAGCAGATTGGCGCGCCGCAGGATGTGTTCAACAATCCTGCGAATACGTTCGTCGCCGGTTTTATCGGCACCCCGCAGATGAACCTTGTGAGCGGCATCATCTCCGGAATTGGTGGAGCAATAGCTGTTTCAATTGGACAGGATGTAATCGAGTTGACCGGGGAACTGGCGCAACCCGGACATTATCTTAAGCTTGGTGATGCCGTGACATTGGGAATGCGTCCAAGAAGCGCAAGCCTGGAGAGTGAAAGCGGGCCGAGGATTCTGTCCGGCACTTGCGAATTGATTGAGCCGATGGGCGCTGAAACGCTGCTGCGCATTGCGCATCCGGCAGGCCAGATCAGGGCTATCGTGACTGACCGACAGGGTTTGAATGAAGGCGGAACCATTCACGTTCGGTTTGCGCAGGGCAGTTACAGATTGTTTCATGCCGATGGCAACAGGATTGGAGACACAGTGTGAGTGACAATCCAGCGCTGATGGGCGCGCGCGAAGCCCGTAATTATCGTTTTGCCATTCTCGGGCTTTGCATCCTGTCATTGATCTTCGTGTTCCAGCCATTTTCCCTGACCCTGTTTTCCATCGGGTGCCTTGGGGTTATCTGTGGTGGTCTGGTGTTCAACATCATGCCTTTTTGCACGGAGGGTACGCCCAGACGAAAACTGCTTACCGGACTGGGCTGGGTTGTCGCTATTTTATTGGTAATGGCCCTTTTGGCTTCGGCCGCGGCCTATGGCTACATCCTGTATTTGACAGCTTCCCGCTAAGGAAAAAGATCCTAAGCCTAACTATACCGGGCTTAAAGCGGCTCAGCGCCATTCGGTCCCTCTTGATCAAAATCAATGACAGTTCTGAACTTTATCCTGACAATCGAAACATAATGCAGACCGATGATCTGCAGTTCCGTTTGTGTCGAGATACCCAGCCAACGTTCATTATGGGCTTGCTGGTTTGTGATCAATGAAAGTTCGCTGCGCATAACATGAAATTGCTGTCTCCAGATCGTTGGAATGTAGCTCTGCTGGCCATTGCGCTTATCGGACTTGTGTCTGGTATAGGCCTTTGGGCAGCTGGGTATTCGGGTCTGGCGGATTATGTCTGGGCTGGCGGCGTCATTCCGATTCTGGCGGCCCTCATTGTCGAGATCATCCGAAGCCTGAGGCAGGGTGATTTAGGGCTCGATATTGTGGCAGCGCTTTCAATGTCTGCCGCGCTGTTTTTTGGGGAAACATTGGCTGCGGCCGTTGTGGCCCTGATGTATTCCGGCGGCACCCTTCTTGAAAGCTTTGCAGAGGTGCGGGCCCGCCGGGAGATGAGCGATCTGCTTTCGCGCGTGCCTCGGACAGCAACAATTCATCACAACGGCAAATTGGAAGAAGTTCCGCTGGATGATGTGGCGCCCGGTGATCTGCTGTTGATACGCCAGGGCGACATTGCGCCTGTGGATGGCGCGGTAGAGAGCGGTCGGGCGCTGCTGGATCAATCGGCGCTGACCGGTGAATCGATGCCAGTCCGGCTGGAACAAGGCCAGGCCGTGATGAGCGGATCCACCAATGCGGGCGAAACGTTTGATCTGCGTGCAACGCATCTGGCAGCCAACAGCACCTATGCTGGAATTGTGCGGCTGGTGGAGGCGGCACAAAAGTCAAAAGCACCAATGGTGCGGTTGGCGGATCGGTATTCCCTTCTGTTCCTGGCCGTCACAATTGCCATGGCAACTCTGGCCTGGTGGTTTAGTGGCGATCCTATCAGAGCGGTCGCTGTGCTTGTGGTTGCAACGCCCTGTCCGCTTATTCTGGCCGTTCCGGTTGCTCTGGTGGCAGGGCTGTCACGGGCTGCGCATTACGGTGTGCTGATCAAGGGCGCAAAGCCGCTTGAGGCTTTGGCGCGGATTGAGACCATGATCGTTGACAAGACTGGCACGCTGACAGAAGGGCGGCCCAAAATCGTGTCAATCGACGCACTATCTGATCTGACACCTGATGAGATGCTGTTCTTTGCAGCCGGGCTTGACCAAGGGTCAAAGCATCCTGTTGCACAGGCCATTGTGGCGTCGGCGCAGCAAAGGGGCATGCATCTTCCGGTCCCAACCGATCTTGTGGAAACCCCCGGTGAGGGCATCACCGGCAGGATTGACGGGCATGATGTTGTTGTTGGCGGCGAGGATTTTGTCATGGGTCTTGCAGAATGTGCCCGGATGGATCACCCGGCCCGGTCGAACGGCGCGGTTATTGTCGCGTTGGCAGTGGATGGCCAATTGGTTGGGCACATCGAAATGGCAGATGCGCTGCGCAGCGGCACAATTGCTTTTCTGAAGGGTCTGCGCCGGATTGGCATGAAACGTATTCTGCTTGCGACCGGTGACCGTCTCTCTGTCGCCGAGGCCGTGACTGACGGACTTGATCTTGATGGTTTGCGTGCCGAGCTGACGCCTGACCAAAAGGTGCTGCTGGTTCTGAGTGAGCGAAAGAACGGCCCTGTCATGATGGTCGGCGATGGTGTGAATGATGCGCCGGCATTGGCCGCTGCTGATGTTGGGGTGGCCATGGGCGCACGCGGCACGGCGGCGTCGGCAGAAGCTGCAGATGTCGTGCTGCTGGTTGATCAACTGGATCGATTGCTGCCCGGATTGGAAATTGCACGCAGATCACGTCGCATAGCTCTGGAAAGTGTCGGCATCGGGATCGGTTTGTCATTTGTCGGAATGATTGCCGCCGCACTGGGCTATCTCGCACCGGTGCAGGGCGCTGTTCTGCAGGAAGTGATTGATGTGGCGGTGATCCTGAATGCGTTGAGAGTCCTGAATACAGTGCCGCTCGAAGCGTAAAATCATTGCCAAAGACTGCACAGGTCGTCAGACCAAAATCGTTGCGAAAGATGAAGTTATGGAACATTCCAGAATTCTGATCACGCTCGGTATGCTGCTGCTGGCAGGTTTGGCATTGGATGCTCTGGGCAGGCGGACACGGCTTCCAAGGGTTACATTGCTTGTGACGTTTGGAATACTGGCTGGTCCATCAGTTCTGAATCTCATTCCTGTTGCTGCCAATGACTGGTATCCCCTGATCGCCAAATTTGCGCTGGTGATGGTTGCTTTTCTGCTGGGTGGCCATCTGACGCGATCTGTTATCACACGGGACGGGCGACATATTCTGGGCGTATCGCTGGGGGTCGTTTTTCTGACATCCATGTTTGTCGGGCTGGGCCTGTGGGCGCTTGGAATTGATCCGGTTCTGTGCCTTGTCTTTGCCGGCATTGCCTGCGCTACCGATCCGGCTGCAACTGAAGATGTTGTGCGTAGTTCAGGTCTTGAAGGGGCTTTCCCACGAATTCTGCGGGGTACAGTTGCCATAGATGATGCATGGGCTCTGATTGTGTTCAGCCTCATGCTAGCTGCTAGTTATGCTCTCGGGGGCGGTGATGCCACTCAGGTGGTGGGGCACATTACACTGGAGATTGGTGGCGCATTTCTTTTAGGGGCCGCGATTGGAATGCCGGCAGCCTATCTGACGGGGCGTCTGAAACCGGGCGAACCTTCCATGATTGAAGCCCTTGGTGTTGTGTTTTTGTGTGGCGGGCTCGCGCTTGAGCTTGGTGCGTCTTTTCTGCTGTCAACAATGATATGTGGTGTGGTGATTGCCAATATCGCGCGCCATCATACGCGTCCGTTTCACGAAATCGAGAGTATTGAATGGCCGTTCATGGTGCTGTTCTTCATTCTCGCCGGGGCTTCACTTGAATTTTCAGCCATTTTGGAAATCGGCCTGATTGGCCTTGCCTATGTGCTGTTGCGCGCCCTTGGGCGTGTTGTTGGCGGCTGGGCCGGGGGACGTGTCAGCGGTATGGACCGACTTGAGAGCCGCTGGATCGGTGTCGCACTAATGCCGCAGGCCGGTGTGGCCATGGGCATGGCACTGGTTGCTGCCAGCGCATTTCCGGACCGCGCCGGATCCATTTTGGCCATTGCCATCGGAACCACCGTTATTTTTGAACTGGTTGGGCCCTTGTTCACTCAGATTGCACTGTCAAAGGTGAAGGCGTCGCAAACTTCTGAAACTGATTGAGATTGATTGGGCAAAAAAGCCTGCTGACAAGCGCAGCTACGCTGATTTCAATCTGAAACGGATGTATTTCGCAGCCGATCTGAAATGACCTGGACCTGCAGCCTCTGCCCAACGAATGTCCGATTGTTGCAGCCTGAGTTTTGCATTGTATCGACGCACCTATGATAGAAAGCTGCGCAGGTGGGAGAACTTCGATTGATGACGGTCAATAGCTGATCAATTCAGACCCTCATCAATTTGATGAAATGCATTTCACAGCAGGTCGCCGGCAAGGCGGCTTTGCTCCTCCATTGCGGTCGCGATTTTTTGATCGAGCAGCGCATGGTCGGGTCCCGGTGAAGTATCCTTGCCGTCAATCATATCGCCAACAGTGATGGACACTCGTGAAAATGGCAGCGGAATTTCCTGTTTGTCCCAACGTGATGCAAGCACTATTTTTCGTTTGCTCTGAATCCCGATAGGGACAAGTTGAACCCCCTGTTCGATGGCCAGCTGCAAAGCGCCATGCTTGATGCGATGATAGGGTCCCAAAGGACCGTCCAGGGCGACCGCATAGAGCCCATAGTTTTGGTCAAAATGCTTTGCAAGAACGTGCATTCCGCGACCCTTTACCGGCAGCCTGACCGGTTGATAGCCGAACCAATGGCAAATGTTTGCAATGACATTGCCGCGGAATGAACTCGTGGTCACCACGACGACATTTCTGCCCTTGGCCAGGGCAAACAGCGGCAGATATTCCCCGTGCCAGAACATTGCCAGAACCCGGTGGCCGTCTTTTGTCATCTGATCGAGTTTCGTTAGGTCCTGCACTTGCCTGTTCAATGTCATGCACCATGCAGACATCAGCAGGCAGATTGGCAGGGCAATGATCCGGGCAAGCAGCCGCTCAACGGCGTTTGAGCCACTATTGTTGTTCATCGGATTTTGCTGGTGGGGAGAATAATGCATTGCTCGCAGCGTGGGCAATATTGCCTATAATATCAAGTTCATTCGAGACGGCACGTTTTGACCATGTCCAAAGATTGTCATGCTTGTATTCCGTGTGCTTATGCCCGGATTCGATTTTGTTGTAAAAGGACCGCATCTGGTCGGTGGTGGATGAAATGGAAAAGCGCGCGGCCGTCTGGCGGGCGACTTCCTGTTGTTGTTTGCGCGCCTCGATGTTGCAGCTGAACTGACCCGCAACGGCGGACGCAAACTCTGTTTCTTCCGCCGTTGCAGATAGCAGTCTGCCATTGATGCGGTCGCGCACCATTTCGCGGACACCGGGTGCATCAAGGGCGACAACCGGTACGCTGGCAGCCATTGCTTCGGCCAAGACGAGGCCTTGCGTTTCTGAGCAGGAGGTGAAGGCAAAGACATCCATTGATGCGTAAGCATCGACCAATGCCGGTCCCTGTAACACGCCGGAAAATCGGACACGGTCGTCAACATTCACCGACCGAAAAATCTCCAACATATGAGAGCGTGACGGCCCGTCACCCACGATCAGAACATGGGCTTCCGCGTTCTGATTGAGAAAGAGCGCCAGTGAGGCGGCCAAAAAGCCAAGGTTCTTTTCAGGGGCCAGACGGCCCACATGGCCCACAAGCGGGGCCTTGGTGGGAATTGAAAATATCTGACGCGTGTGTGCGCCTACGCCGTTGCAGAACACTGCAGTATCAACACCTGTTGGAATGGTTGCAATTTCGGTTTTAACCGAATGCGCGCGCAGAAAACGTTCAATGCTGTCGCTGGGCGCAATAACGCCGTCGCAAAGATCGCAATAGCCAATCGACAGGCTCTGTGCCAGCCGTTTCAGAAGATCAGAATCCTGGGCGACATAGTGACCATATAATTCATAGCGCGTGTGATAGGTGAAGATGACCGGAGTTTCCGTGGAACTGGCTGCCCGCAGGGCACTGTCACCCAATAAGAACGGATGATGGCTGTGAACGATATCAGGTTGAAAATCCTCGATGATGTCCGACAGATTCGTGGTGAGTGGTATCGGTACTGAAAAATCGCTGCCGCCAAAATTCTGCAACGCGGGGATGCGTACCACGCCGTCTTCCTGCGAGGGCATTCCTTCAAATTCCGGCGCAACAATCAGCACGCTGTCACCCGCCTGGCGCAATTGGTGTGCCAATTCACTCACACTTCGGGCAACACCGCCGACATGCGGGGTAAACGTATTGGTGAACATCAACACGTTCATGTTTCAACAGGCTCCGCGCATGTGTCACCAGAGTCTGAACTTCATCGTGCGGTGCGCACAATGCTTGCTCTCAGAACAGCCGTCAGCAGCGCCAAAGGCAGCGTCGGGCCTGATCCGATGCCGATAAATGCGTCGTCGTCGCTTGCATCAGTTTTGCGCAGGGCGCATGTCCAGCTTCCGTCCACTTCATCCGCGCGCCCTTTCAGTGTGATGGCCCATTCCGGTAAATGCGCCTCAATCAAATGCAGCACAGCTTCTGTGGGTTCGAAATCGACAAGCTGTTTTGCATCAGCAAAGTTCTCGTCCGGGAAAGCCTGTTCCATCGCACCAATGGCTTGCGCCAATAACTCGGTATCGAGAACTTTCGCCTGTCTGACCTGATTGACGACATTTGCCAGTGCTTTGGTATTCATCACATCCTCACCCGTTGCAAGCCTTGTAAATATGGTCTGCCATTGCACTGTGTCCTGCGTTGATGTGCATCAATGGACGCTTGTGAAAAAGGCGCGAAGCTGGGTCCAATACCTTCACATTCAGGATGGCCAGTATGACAACAAAAACCAGAAATGTAATGTGGTTCGAGGATTTGTCGCGCGGTGATGTGAGCCTTGTCGGCGGCAAAAATGCATCGCTTGGCGAGATGGTGAGAGAGCTGTCACAAGTCGACATCAAGGTGCCGCCCGGCTTTGCCACCACTGCAGATGCATGCCGCGCCTATGTGGAATTCAATCAACTGGATCGCGTGCTCGATCGGGTTTTGGGTGACCTGGAGAATAATAAAGTCACCCTTGCGGAAGCCGGAGCTGAAATACGAAGAGCCTTCACGGCTGGCGATTGGCCACCCGATATCAAGCATGACATTCTGACTTGCTTTGCGGAATTGGGCGCACGCACCGGTTCCGATGATCTGTCGGTGGCCGTGCGCTCCAGTGCCACTGCTGAAGATCTGCCGGATGCAAGTTTTGCCGGTCAGCAGGAAACCTTTCTGAATGTGCGCGGCGAACGAGCCCTGCTTGAGACATGTCGACGCTGCTTTGCCTCGCTCTTCACTGATCGCGCAATCACCTATCGTCAATTGAAAGGTTTTGATCACAGCAAAGTGGCGCTCTCCATCGGCGTTCAGAAAATGGTGCGATCTGATATTGGTGCTTCCGGCGTCATGTTTTCCATCGATACGGAAACGGGCTTCGACAAGGTCGTCTTGATCAACGGGGCATGGGGGCTGGGCGAAAACGTAGTTCAGGGCACGGTCAACCCGGATGAATATCAGGTTTTCAAACCATTTCTAGAGGATTTGGAACTTGTGCCGATTCTTGAAAAGCGCTGCGGTGAAAAAGAACAGAAGATGATTTACGCAGGCCAGTCCGGTGGTGAAACCAAGAACGTTCCCACATCGAAACATGAGCGCCAATCATTCGTTTTGAATGACGCCGATATTCTTGTTTTGGCGCGCCAGGCGGTCACCATTGAACAGCATTACGGACAGCCCATGGATATGGAATGGGCCAAGGATGGTGAAAACGGGATGCTCTACATCGTGCAGGCTCGGCCCGAAACGGTGCAATCACGTATCGACGTTCATGCCATGAAATCCTACCGGTTGACCGCATCTGCGGAGCCTGTTCTGTCGGGGCTCAGTGTCGGAAGCGCCATTGCCAAGGGCGCGGTTTGCCTGATCGAAGATGTCGCCGATATTGAGAATTTTGTCGATGGTGCCGTGCTAGTGACAACCACGACTGATCCGGACTGGGTGCCCATCATGAAGCGCGCAGCCGCAATTATTACCGATCATGGCGGCCGCACATCCCATGCCGCGATTGTCAGTCGCGAACTGGGAATTCCGGCGATCGTCGGCACGGGCAGGGCAACGCAATTGCTCCACGACAACCAGGACATCACCGTGTCATGTGCCTCGGGCGAGCAAGGTGAGGTTTATGCTGGCTTGCTCGATTTTGAAATTGAAGAAATCCAGCTGGATCACATTCCGAAAACCAACACAAAAATCATGCTCAATCTGGCCAATCCTGCGGCGGCGTTCCGGTGGTGGCGGTTGCCAAGTGATGGCGTTGGTCTGGCGCGTATGGAATTTGTGGTCAATTCCGCAGTGAAAGCCCACCCTATGGCGCTCGCCCATTTCGACGCGCTGGAGAACAAGGCAGACAAGGATGCAATCGGTCTGCTGACCGAGAGCTATGCCGAGAAAGGCGATTACTTTGTAGAGACGCTTTCGCGCGGCCTGTCGCGCATTGCAGCTGCAGTTTACCCCAAACCGGTCATTGTACGCATGAGCGACTTCAAAACAAATGAATACGCCAAACTTCTGGGTGGCGCACAGTTTGAACCGCAAGAAGAAAACCCGATGATCGGACTGCGCGGTGCCTCACGCTATTATTCCGACATGTATCGCGATGGTTTTGCCCTTGAGTGCAGGGCCATGCACCATTTGCGCGAAGTCATGGGATTTTCGAACGTCATTTTGATGGTGCCGTTTTGCCGCTCGCCCGAGGAAGCTGATCGGGTGCTCGAGGTGATGGCGGAAAACGGATTGCAGCGCGGTGAGAACGGGCTTGAGATTTATGTCATGAGTGAGATTCCATCCAATGCAATTCGCGCAAGTGAATTTGCTGAACGCTTTGACGGTTTCTCAATTGGCTCAAATGAGCTGACCCAGCTGACACTTGGAATCGACCGTGACAATGAGGAGCTTGCTGACCTGTTTGAGGAAAGCGATCCGGCCGTGTTGTGGATGGTTGAGACGATAATAGATCGTGCCCATGAGAGCGGCATCAAGGTAGGGCTTTGTGGTCAGGCGCCAAGTAATGACCCGTCCTATGCGCAATTCCTAGTCAATGCCGGAATTGACAGTATTTCAGTGACCCCGGACAGCTTCCTGGCCGTAAAGACACAGGTCGCGGAAGCCGAACGGGCTCTGGTCGGAAAAAGCACCTCTGATTGACTTTGGGTAAGATCAAAGTGGTCTGCCAATTGGGGATGTCATGCATATTTTCACTCAGGTCTGCATAAGGAGCCTGAAAAATGAAAGCCAAAACGACATGGATAATCATTGCCGATCGGAGCCGCGCTTTCGTGATGGTACATGAGGGTCCCGGCAGTGGCTTGAAAGCTGTCAAAGAAGCCCAATGGAAGGCGGATGTTTCATCGGGTGCGAGTGATCAACCTGGCCGTAGTTTTGCCAGCTTTGGTTCCGCTCGAAGTGCGCTGGTACCACATGTCAACAGCCAGGCTGAAGAGGAAATGTTTGCAACAAAGATTGCGGCAAAACTTGCTGCTGCTCACAAGGGTGGCAACTTCGATCAACTTGTCTTATGCGCAGGACCCAAAATGCTGTCTGCGTTGGTCAACTCTGTTGAGCCGATGCTGGGAGGGACTGTCAGAGCAACCGTACAGAAAAATCTCGTCAACACCCCGCCGGCAGAAATGGCCTCTCATTTTGATGAGGTTCTGCTGCTTTGATGAAGATGCGTGGTGGGTATTTTCAACATCATCATCTCTCCGATATCCTGTTGCACGGTGAGTTAATTCAAGACATCTGACAGGGTGATAACGCCCAACAGTTTTGGACCATCACAACGAGAACCTTGCGTTTGCTATTGGAGGACAATTTCTCAAACATTTTGCCCAAAGGCGGATCGGGTGCCACACATATCGCCTCATCCGGCTTGATGGCGACCTCCGAAAGGGCCGTTTGGCCAGTCATTGCGATCTATGGTTTTCGTTGCGGCGGTATCGATATAACCGATCAGTTTGTCGGCGCTGTCCAGACAGTGTTCGACATGAGTGAACGTGCGGATTTGTCTTGCAAGACCGTCCTGAACAGAAGACTGCGATAGCTTCCAATTGATGCATTGAAGACGAAAATCCCGATCAGGAACTTCTGGTTGTCGTTCCCTATATATGGTCTAAGCAGTGGCAGAATTTGATTTTGGAGATCGAGTAGTGCAGATCAATCAAAATTCTCTTCAATCCAAATGTGATACTTGCCCAATTCACAATCGGACAATGTGCGCATTTGCGGGAGACGAAGCCGCCAGAGAACTGGCGATGATCAGCCGAACACGGCGAATTTCAGCCGGGCAGACTATTGTCACCGAACAGGATTCGCTGGACTTTGTGGGCAATGTTGTCTCGGGCGTTGTGAAGCTGTCCAAGACCCTGGAGGATGGGCGGCAGCAGATTGTGGGTCTGCTCTTTCCGTCAGACTTCATGGGCCACATATTCTCCGATCACAGCCGCTTTGCGTATGAGGCAGCAAGCGATGTTGAAATCTGCGTTTTCGATCGCAAGGCGTTCGAGACGTTGGTTCAGAACAACCCTGAAATGCAGCATGAGTTGCTTTTAAAAGTGCTGACCGAACTTGATGCGACGCGTGAGTGGATGGTTCTGCTTGGCTGTCAAAATGCACGGGAGCGGATAGCCAGCTTTCTGCTGATGTTGTTGAGGCGCTCTCTGCAGACGGGATGTCCGAAAGAAGACCTGCCTCCCAACCCGACTATCCGGTTTCCAATCAACCGGAAAAACATAGCCCTGTTTCTGGGCACCACCATTGAAACGATCTCGCGGCAAATTCAGTCCATGTCCAAAGCAAACATCCTGAAAATTGTTGATGGCAACACATTCCAAATTACCAGTCCCGGGCGTCTTGCAAAAATCGCAAACCATGAGGAATGGCTGGAAGACTATCCGGTGTAAAGGCCTGACACTTTCTTGATGGCCATCAATGCCATAGTCGTTTTGAGCGCGCATCCTCTTATCAAATTCGTGGAAAAGATGAATTTTGGAAGACGCATGGTGGCGCATGGAAGCCCTGCAGAAACCGATATCATCAAACCGTGGTGAGATAGCTATGGCTGCATTCGGTGTCCATTCGGAAATTGGAAAACTGCGTAAAGTTCTGGTTCACAGGCCGGAATTGAGTTTGGAATATCTGACACCATCAAACTGCAATCAGTTGCTGTTTGATAATGTCCTTTGGGTGAAAAAAGCCAAGCAGGAGCATGATGCTTTTACCGCTATCATGCGTGGCCGCGGCGTTGAGGTTTTTCAGGTTGCCAAGCTTCTGGAGGAAACTCTGGAGTTTGGTGATGCCCGGGAATGGCTGCTGGAGCGGCGCATTCATCCAAGAAAGATGGGTGCTGATCTTGCCTGTGATCTGAAGCAATGGTTCGATGACATGCCAGCCAGAGACCTTGCCCGTATTTTGATTGGTGGTTTGCCGTTGGCAAAGCTGCCATTCAAATCCAGCTCATTTGTCACTTCTGTGCTGAAACCCCATGAATTTGTCATTCCACCGTTGCCCAACCAGCTTTTTACCCGAGATAGTTCGGCATGGATCTATTCCGGAGTCGTGCTGAATCCGATGCATTCGCCAGCGCGCCGCGAGGAGACAGCCAATATTGCTGCGATCTACCATTTCCACCCCACCTTCGAGCAGCAGGTCTTTGATATTTTGTGGACCTGCGATGAGCGCGATAGCTACAGCACTTCTCTTGAAGGCGGAGATGTCATGCCGGTTGGCGATGGCAAGATCATCATTGGCATGAGCGAGCGCACCACCCCGCAGGCAGTAACGGATTTGGCGATGCAGCTGTTTGCCCGTGGCATTGCTGATGAAATTCTTGTTGCAGTGATGCCCCGCACCCCCAGGATTCTGCATCTGGATACTGTGTTCTCCTTCTGCGACCGCGATCTGGTGACCGCCTATTCGCCCGTTATTGATGCTCTTGTCAGCTATCGCATTACGCCGGGTTCAGGGAGCCGCAATTTGACATGCAAGCGCCTTGATGTCGGCTTCACAGACGCTGTCGCTGCGCTTCTTGGTTTGAAGAAGCTGCGCGTCGTCTCAACCGGCGGTGATTACTATGCAGCCGAGCGGGAACAAGTGGAGGATGGCAACACTGTTGTCGCGTTGGAACCCGGCGTTGTCATAGCCTATGCACGCAATGTTTGTACCAATACAAGGCTGCAGGATGCCGGTGTTGAGGTCATCACAATTGATGGGGCTGAACTTGGCCGCAGCCGAGGTGGCGGGCATGGAATGACCTGTCCGCTTTTGCGCGATCTTGTGGACTGACAATCAATGGAATTTCGGAACACCACCGTGATTTTCGAATGGGTTGGGTTCTTGTGCACCCAAATCGCCATTTGTGTCAGATACTCCGAAGGCTCCAATCAGCGATTTTGATTTGCCTGCTATCCGGGCGACAGACCTCTGAGGCGTTCGGAGCGTCGACGCAGGAGTTCCAGCACCGTCAACAACAAGACGGAGATAACCACCAGAATAGTTGCCACGCTGAGGATGGCAGGGCTGATCTGTTCACGGATGCCATTCCACATCTGGCGCGGGATTGTCTGCTCGTCAAAGGCGCCAATAAACAGCACGGCAACCACCTCATCAAAGGATGTGACAAAAGCAAAAAGCGCTCCGGAAATCACACCAGGAAGTATGAGTGGCATTGTGACTTTGAAAAACGTTGTTCTTGGATTAGCGCCGAGCGAGGCGGCAGCACGCGTCAAAGAATGATCAAATCCCACCAGGGTTGCGGTGACGGTGATGATGACAAATGGAATGCCCAAAGTCGCATGGGCCAGGATAATCCCGAGATATGGGATTTGCCATCCAAACAGCTCCCACTTTGCAATCTGGATGGATGAATAGAAAAAGAACAATCCGGTTGCGGTGATGATGATCGGGACAATCATTGGCGAAATCAGAACTGCCATGATTAAACGCCTGTACGGCATTTCCGGTCGGCTTAATCCCAAGGCCGCAATGGTTCCCAGAACAGTTGCAAAAATGGTTGCGAACACACCCACTATGACCGAGTTTTTTGCCGCTTGTACCCAGGCTGAATTCTGCCAGACATCCGCCCACCAGCTGCCGTCTCGCGCCACATCCGGCGCAGACATGCCGAATGTCAGAAGCAGATCATACCAGCGCGTCGAAAAGCCCTCAGGGTCGAAGGACATCATTTTCTGGGTGAATGTGAAATAGGGCTCGGCATTGAAACTCAATGGAATGACGATGAGAATCGGCGCGATCAGAAACAAGAAGATCAGCCCGCAAATCACCAGATAGGTGTAGTGCCAAACCCGTTCCAGGGTTGATGCGTGTTTTGGAAGAGCCATAGCGCTACCCTAACTTCAAATTGTCGATGCCAACGAGGCGGTCATAAAGCCAGTACAACAGCAAAACCATCAAAAGCAGCAGGGTTGCCAGCGCGGCTGCAAGCGACCAGTTCAATGATTTTTGCATGTGAAAGGCAATAAAATTAGAGATCAACTGACCGCTCGCTCCACCCACCAGCGCCGGGGTGATGTAATAGCCAACGCCAAGAATGAAAACCAATAGTCCTCCAGCGCCCATGCCCGGGATGGTTTGTGGCAGGTATATCCGGCGAAAAGCAGTCCAGCTTGTCGCGCCCAAAGATCGGGCCGCGCGAACATAGCTCGGGTTGATTGGCCGCATGACAGAATAAAGCGGCAGGATCATAAAGGGCAGCAGAATGTGGATCATGGCTACAATCGTTCCGGTTTGATTGTAGATCATCTGTATCCGGCTTTCGTCAGCTACGATGCCGGTCGCAACCAAGGTGTCATTGACCACGCCTTGCGATTGCAGCAGCACAATCCAGCTGGTCGTGCGGACCAGCAATGACGTCCAGAATGGAAGCAATACAAAAATCATCAGTAAATTTGATTGGCGCAGCGGCAATGTGGCCAGCAGATGGGCGACCGGAAAGGCCAGGATCAGGCAACAAAATGTAATCAATCCTGCCAAAAACAACGTTTTTAGAAAATTAGCCGCATAGATTTTTCGATCATCATCGACCGCAACGATATCACCGTTCACATCCCGCGTGCGATCCAGTGCGGCCAGGTAAAAATCAGCCGTGTAGGCTGAGGATGCGCCGCGCATGACTTGCCAAAGCTTCGGATCAGCCCATTTTTGGTCGGCCGCCAGGATAGCTTCCTGAAACGAAGGCTCCATCGCCCCGGCTTTGCGTGCGGTACCGGTAAACAGGGACCGGCTTCCGGGCAGGTCATAATTTATACGGGTTCCGGCGATGCCCATGGTTTTGTCCGCGCGCATGCTGCGCAGATCCAGAACCAGCGCTTCAAAGGCAGCTTCACCCGGCTCGGTACCAGCGGGGTTTTCGTCAAACCACACGCTCAGATTTGGAATATGATCGGAAAAACTTGGATTGTGGACCGAGCGGAACAGCATTTGCCCAATCGGGGCAAGAAACGTTATCAGCACGAACAGCAACAGGGGCAAAACCAGAAACAGGGCACGCTGTCGTGCGCGCTTCTGAGCGTTGGCCAGTGCGACTTTCAACGGTGTTCCGTCGACCGTTGTGAGGTCGAGTTCTGCTTGCGTGGGCCTGTTGTCAAAACTGTTTGCTGTATCAGCCATCCGTTTGCCCACCTTAACGACTGCCAGAAACGACTGTCAGACTTGCGTTATTTCAGAATAATCCTGCAAATGAAGTGGGGGCACACAAGGTGCCCCCGTTCAAGTTTCAGTTCGCGAGCCACGCGTTAAAGCGTTCGTTCAGCTCGGTATCCTTGTCAGCCCAGAAATCGTTAGAGGATGCCAGGGCGTTTGTCAGGTTGGCAGCCGTTGTTGGCAGATTTGGACCCATCTCGATTGATCCGTCAAAATATTTGCCGACCAATGGACCAGAGGAAACCCGGGGCGGACCATAGCTGATCCATTCCGCAGCTTTGGCCAAAGCTTCCGTGCGCGCAGCAAATGCCACAAACGCTTTCGCTTCTTCCATATTTGGCGCACCTTTTGGAATCACGTAGCCTTCAAACTCGTATACCTGGCCATCCCAGATGATTTCAAATGGCTGATCTTCACCGATGACCGCATTGAAAATCCGGCCATTATAGGCAGTTGACATGTCAACTTCACCATCTGCCAGAAGTTGTGGTGGCTGAGCGCCAGCTTCCCACCAGACGACCAAATCTTTAATCAGGTCCAATTTGGCGAATGCACGATCAACGCCTTCATCGGTTCCAAGCAGATCGTACACTTCAGCAGCCGGTACACCGTCCGCCATCAGAGCCATTTCAAGATTTGCCTTTGCGGTTTTGCGCATACCGCGTTTGCCAGGAAACGCTGCTGTATCAAAAAAGTCCGCAATCGACGTTGGTGCGTTGCCATCAAACTTGCTGGAATTATAGGCAAATACGGTGGCATATACATCTGTGCCGATAATGCACTCTGTCAATGAGCCGGGCAGGAAATCTTCGGTAGCCGGAGTGCCGTCCGGTGCTGCTGGCAGAATTGAGTGATCAATTTCTTCGAGCAGGCCTTCATCGCAGAGACGAATACCATCCGCAAATTCAACACTGGCGACATCAATCGTCACATTGCCTGCCTCAACCTGCGCTTTGATAGGCGTTGCAGGGTTATCGGCATCAACAGAGTTCACGGTGATACCGGTCTCAGCTGTGAATGGCTTATGGTAGGCTTCGGACTGGCTTTTGGTGTATGCGCCACCCCAACCAAGGACCGTCACTTCGGCAGCTTGCGCCGCGAAAGCAAAACCGGTTATGGCTGTTGCAATAAGTAGAGTTTTTCTCATTGGTTTTCTCCATATGGATGTTGCGTTTTAGATAAAATTGGACCGATATTTTTGCCCAAATTGTTTATTTTTCGGCATTTCCCCAACACATATAATGCTTACAGAGGGTTCAAGGCACGCGCATCCTGAACCGCCCAGTTGATCTGAGTCTTTTCACCTACTACCAGATGTTTGTGACCAGCTGAGTTTGAGACTTTGACAATAAACTGGTCATTTCCATGAACATTCAACCGACAGCGAATGTGATCGCCGAGATAAATCAGTTCCTTAACAAGGGCCTCTGTCGAATTATCACCGACACTTCCACCGATGGCAACCCGCTCGGGGCGAATTGAAATGAGCGTTTCTTCTCCCACGCCACCGCAATTCACAGCCAATGCTTTGCACTGTGCACCATTTTCCAGTTTCACAGAAACTTCATCTCCGGACCGTTCGCTGACAGTGCCGTTCAATTTATTGTTCTCACCAATAAACTGCGCCACAAAACTATTGTCCGGGCATTCATACAAGTCTGCCGGTGGTGCAAGCTGCTGGATTTCACCATCATTAAATACGGCAACGCGATCAGACATCGTCAGCGCCTCTGATTGATCATGTGTCACATAAACAACCGTAATGCCGAGGCTTTCATGCAGATGCTTGATTTCATATTGCATGTGCTCGCGGAGCTGCTTGTCGAGGGCTCCGAGGGGCTCATCCATCAGCACCAGACTTGGGTCGAAAACCAGGGCACGCGCCAATGCAACCCTTTGTTGCTGGCCGCCTGACAATTGCGCCGGGCGACGGGACCCAAATTCCCCCATCTGAACCATATCCAGCGCACGGATCACCTTGGCGTCTCTCTCGGCCTTGCCCATGCCGCGCACTTCCAGCGGAAAAGCCAGGTTTTCACCAACAGTCATATGAGGGAACAAGGCATAGTTCTGAAACACCATACCAATGCCGCGTTTGTGCGGAGGAATGTTGTTGATTTCAGCGCCATCCAATCGAATTTCACCGCGGGTTGCGGTTTCAAACCCCGCCAGCATCATCAGACAGGTTGTCTTGCCTGACCCTGACGGACCAAGCATTGTGAGAAACTCACCCTTTGGCATGGAAAGGTTCAGATTTTTTACGACCAGCACTTCGCCATCATAGCTTTTCTGGACCCGGTCGAATTCGACGAAGGCATCGCCTGAAGTATCTTGCGTCAGATTGAACTCCCGAGGAGTTGGATTGTCACTGAACGGAATTTAGGCACACAGATTTTTATTTGGCAACATCAATCTACTGGCGAGTCGCGCCAAAGGTTCCAAGCCACAGGCTGTGACTAATTTTGATGCAACTTTTTCTGGGTTGTTGTTTGCATATTACAAGCGGCCGCGCCTCTACATGGGACTTATTCGGGGCTGCAGAATTCTTGGGACTGAACCCAATTTCAGCTCCCAATCGGGTTCAGGTTCGGGTTCAAGTTCTGGGCAACATCATTGTGTGGCGCTGGGCGCATTATCGTGAGCCAAACCAATTGTCTGCCTGTGCGCCCAACGGACCGGCTGAGCTATTTGTCCAGACCCCGGAGAACGCATCTTTGTGGAGCAATCTGAAGTGGAGGCGTCCGCTCGCGCCAGTCGGGTGCTGCCATATACTGCTAATGCTGCAGGGCTAATGCTGCAGGGCTAATGCTGCAGGGCGAATGAATGTGTATGGCGCCATACAGTGTTTTTTCGCCATCGTAGACAGCGATAAACTGACACTGCTCCAGGCCATTTACGTCAGGTATGACAACCGCGCCAATGATTGCGACTACGGAAACAGGCTCTGACGGGGGGCAGTTCCTATCGCTTTCCTGTTTGAGGCTTGCACCGGGCAAGAAAGCTCTTCGCTGTCATTATAGACATGCCGGCTCCACCCTCATTCCGGGGCGCAACTATCGGTTGTATTTCCAAATTGCGCCTAATGATCGTTGACATATTCAAAATATCAACTTACGCTCAGAAAAATTCAATAAACCTATATATGAAGAAAATATCTATATGTTGAAGCCACAAAACGACAAAAATCCGTATTCGATTGGTCACGTGGCCAAGGTAATCGGCGTGTCCGTTTCGACGCTTCGCTCATGGGAAAATGCGGGGTTGATAAATCCGTTCAAATCCGCCAGCGGCCATCGTTCATTTTCGTCTGACGACATGGATCGCATTCGCACTATTGAACAGATGCGCAAATTATCGGGTCACAGCCTGACAAAGATCAAGGAACTGATCGATAGCGAACCGGATGAGCAAAAACCGATCACTCACGATTCAGGTATTGAGCGCACCACAGTCGATTTCAGCAAAATCGGCGCACGCATTCGCACCATGCGCAAAGAGAGTGGTTTGTCGCTGCGGGCTCTTTCGGAAAAAACCGATATTGGTGTCTCGCATCTGAGCATGTTTGAGCGTGGCACGGCATTTTTGTCTCCCGCCAGATTGAACAGTGTCGCTCTGGCATTCGGGCGCTCTCTTGCAGAGTTGCTGGGTGGAACGCATCACGACCATGTTCCAATCGTGCGCCAAGGAACCGGCCGTGTTGTTGGAACGTTCGGACCGGGGGTCTCGGTCGAGCAGCTAACAGTTGCTGAAAAACTGATGGACGTCGAAGTTTGGACCATTGAACCTGGCGCTGAAAGCGATGGCTATTATTCTCACGATGGTGAGGAGCTGATTTACATTCTGTCGGGTGAATTCGAGATTACGCTGGCTGGCCGCTCTCCCGCAATTTTGCAGCCTGGAGACAGTGCCTACTTCAACAGCTCCCTGGAGCACCGCTGGCGAAATCTCGGCTCTGACCCCGTAAAAGTGCTTTGGGTCAACACCGATGCAGCACGCGTTTCAGCCATGCAGTTTGATCAGCCGCGCAATCGTTTTGGCCTGGGTGTTTCGCATGGTTCCGGTTTGGGCGAGGGTACGTTGGACGTGCAGCTCCCGGAAGGCGCAGAAACCTTCAGGGTTCTGGAAACGCACACTGCCGGTCACCCAACACGCATTCTGATTGAGTCCCTCCCAGGACTTGAAGGCAACACAGCCACCGAAAAGGCTCGGTCCTTCGAGAAAAATCACGACCATCTGCGAACGCTCCTGCTGCAAGAGCCTCGCGGGCATAGTGGCTCTTTCGGCCTGGTTCCGTTTGCTTCCAAAACGGCGGACTTCGGTGCGTTTTTCATTACTTCATACGGTTATCCCGAACTTTGTGGTCATGCCGTATTTGGTTATGCCAAAGCGTTGAAATCCATGGGCCGGTTGAACGACCGAACCGAATTCACCATCGAGATGCCGCGCGCGACTGTCGGCGTTACGGTGCATCCGGACAGTGATCAGATTGATGTAGCGTTGCCGCAGGCTTATGTGACCGCCGATGATATTTCAGTGCCATTTCGTGGCCGAACGGTCGAGCTGTCAATAGTATATGGCGGAAACACGCATGCCGTTATTGACGCAGCTTTGCTGGGACTTGACCTGAACGATCATGCACTGCAGGAGATTTTGCTGGCCGCAGACGAGTTGCGCAGTGCGATTGCGGAGCTTGACCGGCCCGAGACCAAATTGATCGAATCTGTGCTGCTGTTTCAAACGGTTTCAAAAAACTCAGAACGCCTTTTCCTGTCTATTGACCGCAACCGATACGATCGATCCCCCGGTGTGACCGCACTTGCGGCGCGGATGGTGCAAAAGGTTGTCGCAGGCCAATTGGCTGCCGGACAGACTTTCCATGCAGACAGCATCTTTGGCGGTCAGCTCTCTGGACAAATTATCAGTATTGCGAAGGCGCCCGAGGGACGCCTCGTATGCGTCCCCAAAATTTCGGGACGTGCGCATCTCAATGGAATTTCCACGCTCGTGCTCGAGCCTGATGATCCATTGCAGTGCGGCTTCCTCGGCTCTTAATTTTTTGACTATCAACAGGAGGTAATAAAATGGCTTTTAGAAAGTTTAAAACCTGGATCTGCGCATTTGCAGCTCTGTTCATGACAGTTGGTGCGTTTACGCAGCCAGCTCAGGCCGACGATCCGTCGCTGGTTCTGAACAACATCAGAAGCTCCGGCGTTCTGAAATTCCCGGTCATCATTGGCGAAGAGCCCAGCTACATCAAGGATCCTGGTACAGGTGAATGGAGTGGCTTCTACGTTGAATGGGGACAGGAAATTGCCGCCATTCTGGGTGTCGAGCTCGAGTTTGTTGAAACAACATGGGGCAATCTTGCGGCTGACTTTCAGGCACGCAAGGTCGATATTGCTATCGGCTTGAACCCCAATCCACAGCGTGGCCTTGTGGTCGATTACACGTCTATTCCGCTCTTCTATGGTCCATGGACCGTCGTCTCCAAAGCCGGTTTCGACAAGAAAAGCTGGGCAGAGTTGAACGACCCATCGGTTCGTCTTGCCGTTCAAAAAGGCAGCACCATGCAAGTGGTTGCCGAAGCTCTGACACCGAAGGCAGAGATCATTGTGGTTGGCACACGCTCATTGGGCGTTCTGGAAATCAACTCCAATCGTGCTGATGCCATGCTGCTTGCCAGTTTTGATGCTGTGCAGGTTGCGCCGGAAATCAATGGCGAAGTCTTTGTTCCAAGCCCTGCACTCGTAAACACCGCTGTGATCGGTGTGCGCAGGGAAGCTGGCAATGCGGGTTGGCTGAACTGGCTTGAAAACTGGACGTCGCAGCAACGCTCGCTGGGTCTGGCCCAGGGCAAGCTTGCAAAGTCCTTTGAAGAAGCCGGACTGGATCTGTCTGTTCTACCAGGCGACTTCAGCTTCTAATCTTCGACAGTCGGCCCCGGTTACGGGGCCGACACTTCTAACAGGATCTGGAACCCATCATGTTTGACTGGTCGGCCATAACACAGAATTCGCACCTGATTTGGTCGGGTGTTCTGATCACTCTTGAATACACCCTCATCACGTCGGTGATCGGCCTGGTGATTGGTTTGATCGTTGCCCTGATGCAATTGACAACCAACAAGATCGTCGTGTTGATCGGTCGACTGTTTGTTGAGTTTTTCCGAAATATTCCGCTGCTGGTCTGGTTGCTTTGGGCCTATTACGCTCTGCCCATCTTCATGGGCATCAACATCTCCAAGGAAGCAGCTGGCATCCTGGCGTTGAGCCTTTATGGCGCCGCCTATTTTGCCGAGATTTTCAGAGCCGGAATTCAGTCCATCGATTCAGGACAAAGCGACGCTGCGGTGGCGCTTGGCATGTCCTATCGACAAATGAATGTCCGGGTCATCCTGCCACAGGCCCTGCGCCGCATGATTCCGCCACTCGCTGGCCAGATGATCATTCAATTGAAAAACACGACGCTTCTTGCCGTTATCACGGTGCCTGATCTGCTGTATCAGGCCGAGTATATTGCGTCCTTCACGTATCGTCCGCTGGAAGTCTACACAACCATTGCGCTGGTCTTCCTGGCTATTTTGGTTCCGCTGACCTACATCGCCCGTCGCCTCGAACAGGGTGAGGTGAAGTCATGAGTTCCGAACCGCAAGCTTCCTCAGCCATGCCTGCCATTTCGGTCGAAGATATCCGGTTATCTTATGGGGCTGTGGAGGTTCTTTCCGGCGTTGATCTAACGGTCAATCGCGGTGACGTGGTGGCGCTGATCGGGTCCAGTGGTTCCGGTAAAACCACGCTCCTGCGTTGTTTGAACCTTTTGGCCAAGCCAAGCCATGGCAAGATTTCATTGAGTGGCGACCCATTCTTTCATTTTGACAATGGCAAGGATGAGCTTGGGCTTTCAGCCGCGCAAACCAACGCCATCCGAAGCCGCATCGGCATGGTGTTCCAGCAGTTCAATCTGTTTCCACACATGAAAGTTCTGGCCAATGTCATGGAAGGCCCGAAGACGGTCAAAGGTGAGGCTCACAACACCAATCGTGATCGGGCAATGAGCTATCTGGAGAAGGTCGGTATGGCCGACTTTGCCGACCGGTCTCCGTCAAGCCTTTCTGGCGGTCAGAAACAGCGCGTTTCCATTGCCCGTGCATTGAACATGGAGCCTGAAGTCATGCTGTTTGATGAGCCGACATCGGCGCTGGACCCGGAACTCGTTGGCGAGGTTCTGGGCACGATGATTGAATTGGCCAAAGAAGGCATGACCATGATTGTTGTGACCCATGAGCTTGGCTTTGCGCTGGAGGTTGCAAAACGGGTTGTGTTTCTCGATCAGGGAACCGTCTGCGCTGATGGACTGCCATCTGATATTCTCATGAACCCACCAAACGAGCGCGTTAAGGGGTTCGTAAACCGCTTTCATCAAACCGCAGAGATGATGAAGCCCTTCATAAAAGTCTGAATAATAATAACAGGAAGCACACATGCCCAACCCCAACTGGTCTGGAATTCAAAGTGTTCTGGTCACACCATTCGACGATAGCGGCAATATAGATTTCAAACGCTACAGCGAGCTGGTCGAAGCCAATATTTCAAATGGTGCAGATGCTGTGATCGTCTGTGGCAGCACAGGCGAGTTTTACGCCATGACAATGGAAGAGCGGATCGAGCTTTTCAAATGCACCCGGACTGCGGCAAAAAGCAGTGTGCCCGTGATTGCCGGTGTTTCAGATCTCTTGCCTGCAAATGCAATTCGATTGGCGCATGAGGCTGAGAAGGCCGGTCTCGATGGCATTCTGGCCATGCCGCCCATCTATGCCGCCCCTGATCGTCGGGAGATTATTCAGTATTTCAAAGACCTTTGCGGCGCAACGCAGCTTCCGGTCATGCTCTATAATTCACCGAAGAGGGCCGGAGTGGCGCTTGATATCGGGATTGTTTCAGAACTGGCGGAACTGCCGACAGTCGTCGCGATCAAAGACAGCTCCGGGGACATCATTCAGGTCACCGAACTGGTGCGCAAACTGGGCGATAAAATCAACGTCTTTGTCGGCTATGAAACCATGATCCGCCCTGCGCTTGCGGTGGGGGCGGTTGGTGTCGTTGCAATGGCACATCAACTGTCGGGCACTATGGTTCGTCGCTATTTTGATGCCTGTGCAGCCAACAATACAGACGTGATTGACAAGCTCGAACCTGCGCTCTTTGCCATCTACTCGTGCTTCAAGCAGGGCAGCTATTATGCTGGCATCAAAGCTGTGATGAACAGTCTGGATCAGCCCGTTGGCAAACCACGCAAACCTCTTCTTCCATTCAGCGATGAGCAGATGTCGAAGGTAGAGAAGATACTTTCGGACAACAATGTTGCCGGCCTTGTCGCTTCCCTTGAAGAGCAGGCTTGATGCGCAGTTCCAGAATAATTCAGGGAATAGATTCCCACACAGCCGGCTGTCCCCTGCGTTTGGTCACCTCCGGTTTTGGCCCCATTCGCGGCTCGACCATGGTTGAAAAACGCGCTGATCTGATGACGCGTGACTGGCTGCGAAAACTGGTTCTGTTTGAGCCGCGCGGCAGCTTCAACATGCCCGCAGCTGTTCTTACCGAAGCGTGTTCGGCAGATGCTGATATCGGCATGCTTATTCTTGAGCCCGACACGTATCCGCCCATGTGTGGTCACTGCGCCATGGCAGTGGCAACCATCGCGGTGGAAGCTGGATATGTGGATGTGGTGGAAGGTGAGACACTGGTTCGCCTGGACACACCGGCTGGCGTTGTGCCGGCCCGGGTGCGGGTTGAAAACGGCGTGGCGCTGGACGTGACGCTGGAAATGCCGTCCAGCTTTCTCTACCGCGAAGATATTACGGTCAAAACCAGAAATTATGGCGATGTGCGCGCCGATATTGCTTTTGGTGGGGACTTTTATCTGTTGGTGAAGGCCAGTGATCTGGGTCTTGAACTGACGCCGGACTATGCCTGGAAAGTGGTGACTGCAGCCGCCGAGTTGCGCGATGCTCTGGTCGAGCATCCGGTGCAGCACCCGACAATGAAGCATGTCAATGAAATCTATCAGATTGAGATTATCGCCGATGGTGATGGTGAAAATTACGATGCCAAGAATGTTGTCGTATGCCCTCCGACAGTGATCGATCGGTCGCCCTGCGGCACTGGCACAGCGTCACGCATGGCCATGTTGGCGGCAAAAGGTGAGCTGAAAGCCGGTGATAGTTTCCGCCATGCGGGTATTCTCGACACGGTGTTTACAGGCAAAGTGACGGGCGCTACCCAAGTCGGTGACCTGCCGGCCATATCCTGCACCGTAACGGGCTCGGCCTATTTGACCGGCTCGTTTAATTTCTTCGTGGACCCGAGAGATCCATTCCCGGAAGGGTTCAGGCTCACCGGCGTTTGATTTCAAGGCGGAAGTTTCAATGACATATGATTTCGATCCCAATTTTATAGAACTCGTCGCAGCGCATTTGATTGATGGAGCGCGCGTCTTCGATGGCGAAAAACTGCCTGTGTTCCGTCCGTCTGACGGATTTGAAACAGCGCCGATTCCCATTGCTAATGAAGAGATTGTTGACCGGGCTGTGACGTCAGCTCATCGCGCGTTCACGACTGGAGAGTGGCGCAACGCGTCCCCATTGGATCGCGCTGCGGTTCTGCATCGTTGGGCTGCCCTGATTGACGAAAATCGCGAGCGGATTGCCCGTATTGAAGCGGCATCAACAACCAGGCCAGTTGCTGATCTCATCAACCGTGATCTGGTTCGTGCATCTGGTGCGTTGCGGTTCTTTGCTGAATGGGCTGACAAAATTGAAGGCAAGATTATTGCCGGAAACAACAGCGCGACGTCGATGGTTCGTCCTGAGCCTTATGGCGTCATCGCGGGAATTGCGCCTTTCAATTTCCCCGCCATCAATGCGATCTGGAAATCGGCACCCGCCTTGGCCGTTGGCAATTCTGTGGTGCTCAAACCATCGGAACTCACACCTTATTCAGCACTGGTTTTCGCGGAACTGGCGCTTGAGGCAGGACTGCCAAAAGGCGTGTTGAACGTCATGCAGGGCGCTGGCCCGTCTGGCTCTCATCTGGTGCGTCATCCCCTTGTCAGGAAGATAACCTTCACTGGGTCTTCTGCGACAGGTGCACGTGTGATGGCAGATGCTGCTGCGACTGGTACAAAGCCAGTGACACTGGAACTGGGCGGCAAGTCGCCGCAACTGGTGCTGAAAGATGTCACTGATATGGATGCGGTGGCGACAAATGTTGCCAATGGTTTCCTTGCCAATTCCGGTCAGGTCTGCACGGCGGGAACACGTCTGATTGTACCAAGCAGTAAATCGGAAGACCTGCTGGAACGGGTTATGAAAATCGCAGCAGGGCGCAAGGCTGCGCCAACATGGAAATCTGATTGCACGCTGCCGCCGATCATTTCTGAAAAGCAGGCCAAACGCATTGACGACATGCTGGCGCAGACGCTGGCAGATGGCGCTGAAATCATCTGTGGTGGTGGTCGTGATGCCAGCATGAATTCCGGCGCTTATTACCAACCAACCATTCTGCGGAATGTTCCCGAAACTTCAACCGGGTTTCGCGACGAGTTTTTCGGTCCAATCCTGTCTGTCTATGAGTATGAGGATGAGGCGGACGGCATAGCCATGACCAATCATCCGAGCTACGCTTTGGCGGCCAGTGTCTATACGGATGATTTCAACAAGGCGATGCGCCTTCCCTCTCAAATCGAGGCCGGGACTGTCTGGGTAAATGCCCATGGTCGACAGCCCGACTATGCAACCCCTCAAGGTGGTTTCAACGGTTCCGGCTTTGGCAAGGAGATGGGTCGCAGCGGACTTGAAAGTTTCCTGCGGTTCAAAAATGTATGGCTCCACCATGGCTGAGCGGCTCGGCGAAACCGCATTTGATTACATTGTCGTGGGTGGTGGTGCAGCGGGTGCTGTGCTCGCAAGCCGCTTGTCTGAAGACCCAAATCTACAGGTCGTTTTGGTTGAAGCCGGTCCTGATACGCCTCCGGAAAATGTTCCTGAAGACATTCTCGATTCCTATCCAATCGTTGCCTATTTCAACAGCTCTTACCATTGGCAGAATATCAAGGTTCATCTGAACAATCCAATATCACCAGACGTGCAGCCCAGAACTTATGAGCAGGCGAAGGTGATGGGCGGCGGCACGTCTATCAACGGACAATTCGCCTTTCGCGGGCTACCCTGGGATTACGATGAATGGGCGCAGGGCGGCGCCAGCGGATGGGACTGGAATGGCGTCTTGCCATACTTTCGCAAGCTTGAGACTGATTTGGATTATGGCGCGTCGGAACTGCATGGTGACAGCGGTCCCTTGCCACTGCGCCGCATTCCGAAGGAAGACTGGTCTCCCATCGCCAAAGCGACTGCCAGCGTGCTGGACAAGCGCGGTGTTGAAAATATCGAGGATCACAACGGTATTTTTCGAGACGGTTACTTCCCGATGACGATCAACAATGTTGATGGCAAGCGCGTTTCGGCTGCCATTGCGTATCTCAACCGGGAGGTGCGCAAACGTCCCAATTTGAAGATTCTGGCGTCGACCGAGATGAACAGCATAGTGTTCGACGGGAACCGAGCCAGTGGCATTGAGGTTACCAATGGCACTGGCAGCAAGCAGCTTAAAGGCCAGGAAGTTATTATTTCAGCCGGTGCGTTACAGTCTCCTGCAATCTTGATGCGCTCAGGTATTGGGCCTGCCGACCATTTGAAACAGATGGGCATAGAAGTGCGTGCTGATCGCAAGGGTGTGGGGCAGAATTTGCAGGATCATCCCATGGTTGCCCTGGCTGGTTTTCTGCCTCGCAAATCGCGGCTTCCGCAGAGTATGCGCCGTCATATTCAGATGGGGTATCGATACAGCTCGGAACTGCCAGACACCCATCCAGGTGATATGTTTATTCTGCCGTCAAACCGCGCGGCCTGGCACCCACTTGGCAAGCGTCTTGCCTCCCTCATTGTTTGCGTAAACCGTCCTTATTCAACCGGTGAGGTCAAACTTCGACATGCCGATCCAACGCACGGCCCGGATGTCAATTTCAAGCAATTGTCCGATGAACGGGACCTCAAGCGGCTTGAGGATGGCATGCACCGGCTTTTCTCAATGGTCGACGATCCGGCGCTGTCATCAGCCATTGGTGAGATATTTCCTGCCACCTTCTCCGAACGTGTCCGCAAACTTGGAGCGGTCAGCCATAAGAACTGGTTCCTGACGTCGCTTGCGGCGGGGGTCATGGAATGTGGTCCTCTGGCGCGCAAACTCATGATTGAAAACGCAATTGTGCCAGATATTGATGTGGGTGCCCTTCGAAGCTCATCCAATGTTCTGCGCTCTTGGATCATCGACAATGCCTGCGGCAGTTGGCACGCCAGCGGCACTTGCAAAATTGGAGATACGCAGGACCCGATGGCGGTCGTTGATGCTGAGGGAAGGGTTATTGGTGTGGACGGTTTACGGGTTGTGGATGCATCTATCATGCCGTCTGTGATCAGCGGCAATACCATGCTGACGACGATCATGGCTGCTGAGAAAATAGCAGACAGCATCAAGGAAAGGCATCGGCGCTAATCATGCCGGACACTCCAAACATCACCACCGTTGACAGCCATACCGCCGGTCACCCGACGCGTGTTGTAACGGGTGGATTGCCGGAATTGCAGGGCGAAACCGTTGCAGACAAAATGGACGACTTTGCGCAGCACCATGATCATTTGCGCACCTTTCTGCTCCATGAACCGCGCGGTCACGCGGCCATGGTTGGTGCTGTCCTCACAGAAAGCACGCAGGCTGATTTCGGGGTGTTTTTTCTGGGCTCCTACAATTACCTGCCCATGTGCGGCCATGCGACGATTGGGTTGGCGGTAACACTGGATCATCTTGGGTTGATCCAACCCAAAGGGCGCGACAGCCTTCAATTCAATCTGGAAGTTCCTGCGGGCGTTATTTCCGTAAGGGTCCGCTATGAAAACGAGCAAATCATTTCGGTCGGCTTCAAGAACGTTGCAGCCTTTATGATTGCAGCAGATTTGGTGTTCCCGGATATTCCGGCGACGTTCGATCTGGCTTATGGCGGGAATTGGTACGCGCTGATCGAGGCCCGTTCAGCTAGTGTGGATTTAACGCCGAATGGCGTCCGACATGCGATGGATGTTGGCTCTTTCGTCAAGATGGCGATTAACGCGCATATCGACGCAGGCGACATTCCGCACATGGCCGAGCGTATTCACAGCGTGCTGTTTCATCAGGGAAGCCGTGTGGACGGCCAATTCATCAACCGCCAACTTGTTGTCCTTGCACCCAACAAATTTGATCGCTCACCTTGCGGAACCGGCACATCAGCGCGTTTGGCCCAATTGATTGAAGCCGGTGAAATCCAGCCCGGGGAACGCATTGTCTCGCGCAATATTCTGGATGTCGATTTCATGGCGTCGGCCACGCCCGTTTCTGACGCCGGTGACTGCGCCAAAACACACTACGACCCGGTGATTGAAGGCCTTGCCCACATTACCGGCACCCACACCTTTATCGGTAGCCAGGACGATCCGCTCGCGGACGGTTTTCTGTGCAACTGACAGACTGACAACAGACAGACAGGCAGATAGATTTTGAAAGGTTTATGCGATGTATGACGAGAAGATTGAACTTCTGATCGATGGTAAATGGCGCCAGTCCGGCGATAACAAAACAACCGATTTGATAAATCCCGCAACCGAAGAAGTTTTGGCAACCGTGCCTGTGTGCACAGATGCAGATCTTGCCGAAGCTGCGGACGCTGCAGATCGTGGCTTTCAAATCTGGAAGAACAAGACGGCCATTGAGCGCTATGCGATCATGTCCAAAGCAGCTGATCTGATCGAAGAGCGCAAGGACAGAATTGGCCGTCACCTAACCATGGAAAACGGCAAGTCACTTGCCGAGGGCGTGCCGGAAGTTCAGTTCGCTGCGGAAGTCACGCGCTGGTATGCGGAAGAGGGCAAGCGCGCCTATGGCCGCATTGTGCCTGCGCGCCAGGCCAATGTGCGTCAGATGGTCTATAAGGAACCGGTTGGTCCGGTTGCTGCTTTTGCCGCCTGGAACTTTCCGTCGGGCAATGTCATTCGCAAAATTGCCGGTGCGCTGGGTGCTGGCTGTTCGGTGGTGGTCAAGCCATCTGAAGAAACGCCGGGTACAGCGGTGGCCCTTGCCCGCTGTTTCCAGGATGCCGGTGTGCCGGATGGTGTTATCAACATGGTGTTTGGAACTCCGGATCATATCTCCAAAACACTGCTGGCGTCTCCGGTTTTCAAGAAGATGTCTTTGACCGGCTCTACCGAAGTTGGTCGGCTTCTGCAAAAGCGTGCATCTGAAACCATTATGCGCAGCACAATGGAGCTTGGTGGCCATGCGCCTGTCATCGTGCATGCGGATGCTGATCTGGAGCACGCCATGAATATGCTCGTGACTTTCAAGTACAGAAATGCGGGTCAGGTCTGCACATCGCCGACGCGTTTTTTCATTCATGAAAGCCTCTATGATGCATTCGTGACTGGTTTCGTGGAGCGGGCAAGCAAGCTGAAAATCGGCAATGGTCTGGATGAGGGCACCCAAATGGGCCCCATGATCGCACCGCGCCGTCTTGATGCACTTGATGATCTGATTAGTGATGCTGTGGACAAGGGTGCCAGTCTGAAGCTTGGCGGCAGTCGTATGGAAGGCCCCGGGTATTTCTTCAGCCCAACCGTGCTGGCCGATGTGCCTGAATCGGCTCGCATCTTGTCTGAAGAACCTTTCGGTCCTATCGCCTCCATCATGCCGTTCTCCGGTTTTGACGAGGTGATCGAGAGGGCCAATGCATTGCCATACGGCCTTGCATCCTTCTGTTTCACCAGCAGTTCATCACTGGCCATGAAAACCGAGGCGCGTCTGGATGCGGGCATGGTGGGGGTCAATCACATGATGGTCTCGACCCCTGAAACACCGTTTGGCGGCGTTAATGCCTCCGGCTTTGGTTCTGAAAGCGGCATTGAAGGTCTTGAAGCCTACCAAAGAACAAAATTCGTAACCGAGTTTGCGCTGTAGGCGCGCCTTCGTTCGAAGCTTTCCGAAATGACTGGCGCTCCCAAACATTGGATTTGGGAGCACCGGAAAGCCGTTTGGTGTCATAACGAATTTATGTCGCTAATCAGGTCGCTTGTATATCAAGATACACCACGTCATCCGTCGTCGTCCCCACCCCAATTCCCATGCATTATTATCCCTTAATTTTGATTTGCAAACAGTCCAAAACACGCAAACCAGTGCGCTTACTTTGCAAAATCCCGACCTCTCATCTGTTCTGCAGTAGCGCGGTCGTTCGCTGGTTGCTAATGTGGGGCCTACAGAACTGCGCGTTGGTTGCTTAATCCATCCGTGAGGGAGTGGCCGGGTATAGGAGGAAGACAGATGTATCCGAATTTTGCATGGATATCAGTCTGAGCCTCTTAACACGCGTTTAGGGCGGCAAAAAAGTATCAGAAGAGAATGGGAATTTGATATGATGAAAACCGAAAATCTGCTGGATCGCTTCAGGCTTGATGGCAAGGTTGCTCTCATCACCGGTGGGACCCGCGGTATCGGCCTTGCCATAGCCAGGGTCCTTGGAGAGGCAGGTGCGCGGCTTTTCATCAGCGCCCGCAGTGGCAGCGCAGAAGGAGAAAAGATGCTACGCGATTTGGGCTATGAGGTTACATTTATTGCCGCCGATCTGACCGATCCCAAAGCACCTGCTGCCCTCATTGCAGACGTGATTGACCAGTCCGGACACCTCGACATTCTGGTGAATAATGCCGGTGTCGCGATTCATGGTGATACGCCCGAGTTTACGGATGAGGACTTGCAAAGGTTGATGGCGCTAAATGTCGATGCGGTCTTTCGGTGCTGCCGTTCGGTCATTCCAGCCATGCGGGCGCAGGGCGGCGGAACGATTGTCAATGTCGGATCCATGTCCGGTATCGCCTCCAACATCCCGCAAAATCAGGTTGCCTATAACACCTCGAAGGCTGCCGTTCACATGATGACCAAAAGCCTTGCCAGCGAACTTGCACTGGATAATATCCGCGTTAATGCGCTCGCGCCCGGATACATTCAAACCGATATGGCGCAAGGTGGGATCGACGACCCCGAGATGTTCCCGATCTGGAGAGAGATGACACCAATGCAGCGCGTTGGCCAACCGGACGAAGTGGCCATGGCTGCGCTTTTTCTGGCCTCACCCGCCTCAAGCTACGTGACTGGCGATATTCTCGTGATTGATGGTGGATACACCACACGATGACAAATCCCAGAGGTGCATTTCACATTTGACGTGGATCGTTGCGGGTTCCAAAGAAGCGAGTGCAGGCACGCGGAAATGGCGCTGGGTCTTGTTTCCAACCTGAGGTCAGGCCAGTTCAAATGCAATCCCCGCTGAGCGTAAAGACTTGAGTGTGTCGGCCTCCGTGTCCTTTGAGACGATCACATGGTCGAAGTCCGATAAATCCGCAATATGGTTCAGTGCTGAATAGGTGAATTTGCTGGAGTCCACGAGCAGCACGCTCTTTTTCGCAATTTTGAGCATGATGCGCTTCATGCGCACCACCTGTTCCTCCTGCGTGAAAAGAGAGGCACCCTGGATAGTGGTTGAAGACATGACAGCCACATCCACGATGTAGCGCGATGCGACTTGCTCACACTGGAGTCCGAAAAACCCACTGAAGCCGCGGTGGTATTTGCCCCCAAGAGCAATCACCTCAACTCCTGGTTCAGTGGACAGGCGATTGACCATTGGAAGACCATTGGTCAGAACGGTCACAGGCGTAATTTCCTGAATGTATTCGGCAATCTGGTAGACAGTTGTACTGTCGTCAAAGGCCAAAGCGCTTCCCGGTTCGATGAACTTGATTGCCGCCTTGGCAAGACGTTTTTTTTCTTCGATCTGTTTTTGGCTTCTGAAGAGGTAGCTGCTTTCGAACAGCACGGATTTCTCGGCTGAAACGGCCCCGCGCACGCGTGTGATTGCGCCATTCTGCTCCAGCTCCACCAAATCGCGGTGGATTGTCATCAGGCTGACATCCAGCTTAAGGGCAATGTCCTTGATTGGTACTTCCTGCCCGCCCAGGAGCAGGTCCAGAATCCGCGCTCGGCGCGCGTCGCTCTTTGATACACGCTTGTTCATATAACACATTCTAAGTTGATTATGATATTTTCGACCCGAAATGACCTTAAAAATCTCAAAAACACAAGCATTTCCAACAAATTTTGAATCTATTCACCATGTTTTACCCGGATTTGCGTGTTTTTATCAAAGGTATCCCAGCAAAATCCATTTTAAGTTTCTGATAACAAACGAAAAATAATGAATGCAGCAAAAATATCAAAAAAATGGTAGATATAACATAAAAAATGTTTAGAGTTGAAGTGCGGAACGGCGAGAGGACGTCGGCTCCGGACCAACGAGGAGGAAGAAATGAAAAATTCAATACGTTTACTCTCAACCACATCGGTATCGGTGATTGCAGCGGTCCTCTTGGGCACGTCTGCGCAGGCCGAAACCGAGCTTACCTTTGTCTGGCATGCGGGTACCTGCGCTGATGCGCTGGTCGAAATTGCCAAGGATTATCCAGATAAATCTGTGAAGCTTGTACCTGCACTCGTGCCTTACGGGCCTGAGTGGCACAACAAGATTGCATCTGAATTTGCAATTCAGGGCGACGGGTTTGACTTTGCCATGTGGGACAGCCAATCAACGGCAGAATTTGCTGGCGGTGGCCATGCGGTCAAACTCAACGATGTCTTTGCAAGCTCTGAGGCTTTGTCAGCGGAACTGTTTCCTGCAGCCTCTATCTCGCAATATGGTGAGTATCCTGACAATTCCGGCAATTTCTATGGTTTGCCGATGAATCAGGATGCCTATGGAATGATGTATCGTCGGGATCTGTTTGAAGATCCTGCGGAGATGGCAGCGTTTCAGGAGAAATATGGCCGCGAGCTGGCCGTGCCGCAAACGTATCAGGAAGCCAAAGAAGTTGCTGAGTTCTTCACACGTCCTGATGAGGGGCTTTATGGCTGGGGCCAGATGGGTGGTCGCGAATATGATTTTGCAACAACAGCATCCAACTCTTTCCTGTGGTCTTTTGGCGGAGAGCTTTACAATCCCGAAACTTATGAAGTGCAGGGCTATCTGAATTCACCAGCCTCCATTGATGGTGTTCAGGCCTATGTCGACATGTTCAAATTCGCGCCCCCAGGTTCGGGCAGTTGGGGTTTTGACGAGGTCAATGCTGCGTTTCAGCAGGGGCAACTCGCCATGGCCATGCAATGGTTCTACTTCAATGGCTCCAACGCTGATCCCAGCGTCAACAAATATGCCGAGGGCACCGCGTTTGGAATTCTGCCAGGGGCCGTTGGGCGCGATGGCATGTTCCGTCGCCAATTCTCTGTTGGTGGGCAAGGCATGGGAATTAACAAATATTCCAAAAAACTGCCTGAGCTGACAGCTTTCATGGAATGGTATTTCCAACCGGAACAGCAGAAACGCTACGCAGCTGTCTGTCAGACTGGTCTGAAGGCGGTTCTGGAAAGCGACGACTGGCAGGGGCTTAACAGCTACAATGCACAATTCTCTACCGCGTTGCAGTACCTCAACGACTATTGGCATCTGCCGCAATATCCTGTTCTGCTCGACCAGTTGCAGGAAGAAATCTCCAATGCAATCACAGGCACCAAGTCGGTTGAAGAAGCACTGACAGATGCTGCCAAGCGCCATGAGCGTACATTGGAGCGTGCAGGCTATGAGATCACGCGCAGTGACAGCACGCCTGAAGTGCCGGATCAGGAAATTACGCCTGTCGGTACCAAAGAAATCATTGCAGTGAACTAACCCCTTCGCGGTATCTTCCTTGCGGGCCGGACCGGTCCTCCCCGGTTTCCGGCCCGCAAACTTTGTTACGAGCCGCCCCAGTGCGGCCGATTAATGAATTTTGACAAAGGGTCGGAAAACATGGCGGCGATTACTCAACCGAGATCAGCAAACATAACCAGATGGTTTATTCTGGTGCTGCTTGCGGTGTACACATTTTACAATCTCGGGCCGATCCTATGGCTTCTGATTTCTTCCTTTAAAGGCCGGGCAGACCTTTTCGCAATGCCACCCGTCTGGGTTTTCGACATCAACACATCAGGTTATGAGAGTGTTTTTGGTGTTGGCGCTGCAGCCGGAACTGCTTCGGCATATGGTGTTGTCGACGCTTTGATCAACTCGGTCATTGTGTCCACCAGCGGCACGGTACTGGCCGTCTTTCTGGGCACGCTCGCAGGTTATGTCTGTTCCCGCTACGACTTCAGAGGCAAAGGCGACTTTCTGTTTTTCGTCCTTTCAACCCGTATGTTGCCGCCGGTGGCCGTACTTGTTTTCTATCACCTGATGTTCGCGCGCCTTGGTCTTGCCGACACACGTATTGGATTGGTCCTGGTGGCCATCTTTGCAAATGTCGGTCTGGCCACCTGGATAATGAAGGGCTTTTTCGATGGAGTTCCCAAGGAAGTCGAGCAGATTGCCCAGGTCAGCGGATACAGTCGGATGTATGCCTTTATCCATCTGGTTCTGCCTATGGTGCGGGGCGGCATCGCCGCCACAGCTGGCTTCTGTTTTATTTTCGCATGGAACGAATTCGCGTTTGCTTCGATCCTGACGACCACGAAAGCCAAGACACTGCCGGTCAAGATTTCCGCTGCCTCTGGCGCGACGGGTATCGAATGGACTCAAATCATGTCGGCAGGTGTCGTATTGATCATCCCGGTTCTGATCTTCTTTTATCTCATCCGAAAGCACCTTCTTATGGGCATGACTTTCGGTGTGCTGGGACGGAGCTGAACCATGACCATAACCGATCAATCCCAGAACCCGGCATCGACGAGACACAGCTTGCCAGCCACTGGCAAGAAGAAATCCAGCGGCCGTATGATGATCTTCGGATTTTTGTCGCCGACGCTGTTGATCCTCATTTTCATGGTGGCGTATCCGATCATCTCGTTGATCAGCTACAGCTTTTACAACTTCTCCGCTCTGAACCCGCACGAGGGATACAAATGGGTCGGATTGGGCAATTACACTTATCTGTTGAGTGACAAGGCCCTGTGGCAACGGTTCATTTTCACGGGCAAATTCGTATTTGTCTGCGTCAGCCTGCAGATGGTTATTGGCATTTTCGTGGGCTATCAGCTTCAGAAAAAGTTCAAAGGCCGGGATGTGATCTTCACCTTGTTGATGATGCCTATGATGCTGTCTCCGGTGGTTGTGGGGTTCCTGTGGCGTTACATGCTGAACTCTGAATGGGGAGTCGTGAATTATCTGATTTCCAGCCTGGGACTGGACAAAGTTCTTTGGCTCAGCCAGACCACGCCAGCACTTTTTGCCGCCGCCGCCGCTGATACATGGATGTGGACGCCATTTATCATACTGCTTGCCACCGCCGCCTTTCGGGGCATCCCGGAAACCATATATGAAGCGGCCGACGTGGATGGCGCAAGCCCGGCTTACAAGTTCTTCCGGTTGACCCTTCCCATGTCTGCGCCCGTGCTGTTCATCGCACTGATCCTGCGGCTTATCGACAGCTTCAAGCAATATGATCTTTTCTTTGCTCTCACGGGTGGTGGTCCGGGCTCGAGTACCGAGACTGTCTCTTTCGCCGTCGCGAAAACAGCGTTCAATTATTTCTACACAGGCGAAGCTTCGGCACTGGCGGTGATCCTTCTGTTCATCATAATCGGTCTGTCGATGATCCTTGTCCGCCACCTGAATAAAATGGGGGAGAAGTACTGATCATGGCAAAGGTCGAGCTGAAAAACCTGTCCATTGAATTTGGCGCGTTCAAAGCGGTCGATGATGTGAACCTGACGGTCGAAGATGGCGAGTTTGCTGTCTATCTTGGTCCCTCCGGGTGCGGCAAGACTACGACACTGCGCGCGGTTGCGGGGCTGCAGGACGCCACCCGAGGCGATATTCTTTTTGATGGGCAAAGGGTCAATGACCAAAGTCCGAGCCAGCGTAACATTGCGATGGTGTTTCAGTTCGTCTCGCTTTATCCGAACCTGAATATCAGGGAAAATATCATCTTTCCATTGAAGGCACGCGGTGTTGCCAAGGCCGAGATCGCCCGCAAGCTTGACTGGGTTGTTGATATTTTCAAACTGGGCGATGAGCTGAAACGTTACCCCGGTGCACTGCCGCCTGGCACAACACAAAAGGTTGCCCTTGCGCGTGCTGTCGTACGCGACCCTGCAGTGTTGCTGCTTGATGAGCCGCTATCGGCCATTGACGAACAGTTCCGCGAGGAAATGCGTTGGGAACTGGGACACCTCCAACGTGAATTGGGCGTAACCACAATCTATGTCACTCATGATCAGCGTGAAGCGATGTCGCTGGCCGACCGGATCGTGCTGATGAATGACAGTAAGATTGTGCAGGTCGCAGATCCGCAGAGCATGTTCTTTGAACCCAACTCCGAATTCTCCGGTCAATTCATCGGATCGCCCAGTATGAATTTTGTTGATCTGATACCTGTGGGTCCGGGGTTTCGTCTGGGTGACAGTCAGGCCATTTTGCCGGCAGAGGCAGTTCCCGAACATGTCCGTAACACAAAGCGGCCTATCCGCATGGGCGTGCGTCCTCGAGACGTGCAACTGGTTGATGGTGCAGCGCCGATTGAGATCAAGCTGCCGGTGCAGGACATATTTTCTGTTGGACGGGAGCGTTACTTCACCTTCGAAATAGGAGATGGCATTGCCCAGGGCGTGGATGTGCGGGCCGAAGCGCAGGGTGCTGCAACGAGTATCGGACTGCGCCTTGAAGGGCTGAAATTCTTTGACGCACAGACCGGCCACCGAATTGCAACAGATGAGGTTGCAGCATGAGTGATGCATTGCTCGAACTTAAGGGCCTTAAAAAATCCTACCGTGGGAAACCTGCCTTGCGCGGCATCGATCTGGATGTGCGCCCGAACGAGATATTCGCGCTGCTGGGACCGACTGGCGCAGGTAAAAGCAGCACGGTTCAGGCCACTGCAGGCCTGCTGGATCTGGAAGCGGGACAGGTTGTTCTCGATGGACGTGATGTGACAGACATCGATCCCGCCGGCCGTGATTTATCGATTGTGTTCGAGGGCTTCAACCTGCTGCCGGTGTTGAATGTTTTTGACAATATTGCCTTTGCATTGCGGTCTCCTGCCTATCGTGAGGATGAGGGTGAGATCCGTAAACGGGTGCAGCACACGGCTGAATTGTTACGCATTGCGCAGCATCTTGATCGGGATGTGAATACATTGTCGGGGGGTGAAAAGCAGAGGGTCGCGATTGCGCGTGCGCTCGTGCGTCAACCATTGATGTTCCTGTTGGACGAGCCGCTCTCCGCACTTGATCTGAAACTGCGCGAGGGCCTGCGGTCCGAGCTGCGTCAGATCCATCGTGAACAGAATTCAACCATGCTCTACGCGACCCATGATTATCACGGGGCCATATCAATCGCGGACCGCATTGGGGTCATCAATCATGGCCGCATCCTGCAGTCTGGCACGATTGAAGAAATTTTCGAACGCCCGGCAAACGCATTTGTAGGCAGGCTGATTGGCAGCCCGGCCATGGCGTTTTTTGATGCTGCACTGGACGGTGATGAAATCAAGATCAAAGGCTGCGAGCAGACCTTGCCAGCGGGTCAGTTTGGGCTTGAATCAGCGGCCAGGGGCGAATTTGAACTGGGCGTATGGCCTGAGGACATCCGCATTACAGAAGCCGGGTCTGCGGCCAATTCCGCGTCGGTTTATGCGGTGGATAATCGTGGCTTTGAATGCGCTGCCCAGATCGACTATGGCGCAGGCCTTTTCCGCAAGGTGCTGGACGAGGGACAGCTTCTCAAGCAAGGCGAGACCTGTGGTTTTCGCGTTGCGGACGGAGCCGGTTTCCTGTTTGAAAAAACCAGCGGTGCGCGGGTATCACATCAGGGCGAGGGAGGTTTGTGATGGGTTTCAACAAGATGCTCAGTACTGCCTATCGGGTAGCAACGCTCATGATTGTGGCCGGCTTCGTGATGCTATGCCAGCCGGTTTCCTTGTTTCTGTTTTCGTTTGGGTTTCCAGTACTGTTGATTGGCGTGATCCTGTTTATGATCCTGGATCATATTCCGGAAAAACCCGTCACTGAGGAGGACATATAAATGGCGAAACTACCCAAGAAAATCCTGAACGATCCGCGAAATGTTGTCACCGAGATGCTTGATGGTTTGGCATTGGCGAATGACGGGCGCTTGGAACGGTTGGACGGCAAGGACATTTTAATCCGCACCGACCTTCCCGACAGCAAAGTGACGTTGCTTATTGGCGGGGGCAGCGGGCACGAGCCAATTTTCCACGGCTTTGTCGGCAAGAATATGGGTGATGCTGCGGCCTGCGGGCAAGTCTTTGCAGCCCCTTCACCCGACACAATTATGGACGCTGCCATGGCCGCGCATCGCGGTAAGGGCGTTCTGTTTCTGTACGGCAATTACGCTGGCGACAATATGAATTTCGACATTGCCGCAGAGCTGCTGGAGGAAGAGGGCATCGACGTGCGCACTGTGCGCGTCAATGACGATGTGGCCGCCGCTCCGCCGAAGCGTGCCGATGACAGGCGGGGAATTGCAGGTGACATCTATGCCATCAAGGTCGCAGGCGGGGCTGCCGGTGAATGTGACACGCTGGATGAAGTTGAGCGCATTGCGCGCAAGGCTGTCGATAATCTGCGGTCGATGGGGGTCGCTGTTGCGGCAGGTTCCATACCCGAGACCGGCAAGCTGACATTCCAACTTGCCGACGATGAGATCGAGATTGGCATGGGCGCGCATGGTGAGGCAGGCATCGCAAAACAAAAGATGACCTCCGCGGATGAGGTTGCTGATCAGCTCATGGAACGGATTCTGGCGGATATACCGCTGGGCGAAGGTGATGAAATTGCGCTGATGATCAACAATCTTGGTGCAACGACCATGATGGAAATGCTGATCGTGAACCGCCGTGTGCGCCAGATTCTTGCGGATCGGGGAATCATCGTGCATCGCACCGATGTTGGAACATATCTGACTGTGCAGGAAATGGCGGGCTTTTCGATAACGGTGATGAAGCTTGATGACGAGTTGAAACATTATCTGGACCTGCCTGCGCGCTCGGTTGGCCTATCGAACATGTAAGGACACAGACGATGAAGGAACTGACTGAAAACCAGGTCGTGGAGATGCTCAGGGAAGTATCAAAAGCGGTGATTGACAAGACAGATGTGCTGACGGACGCCGATTTGGCAACCGGGGACGGAGATCACGGAATCGGTATGCGTAGAGGCTGTGAAGCGGCGCTTGAAGGTTTGGTTCCCGGCCTCTCGGTGCAGGACGCGTTCAAGAAAACCGGTATGGCAATCATGTCGAAGACCGGCGGCGCAGCAGGTGCGGTATTTGGCACGTTTTTTCGCGGCGGCGCTGGAGCGTTTGCGGATGCAAAAACGCTTGATGCTGCGCGGTTTGCGGATTTCCTTGCTCAATCAGCGCAAGCCGTGTCGAAGCGTGGTGGCGTGGAAGAGGGTGCCAAGACAATGGTGGATGCTGTCATGCCTGCCGCGCGTGCTGTCGAAGCGGAAGCATCGGATGATTTGGTGGCGGTTTTCACAGCAGCTGAACGCGGTGCGCTTGATGGCGTCGAGGCCAGCAAGGCGATGATTGCAACAACAGGCAAGGCACGTTCATTGGGTGAGCGCTCCATCGGGCATCCCGACCCGGGTGCGATTTCGGTGTCGATTATCCTCGGCGCAATGAAGTCCTACGCTGCATCGCTCTGACACCATCCAAATCGAAAAAGGAGACAACACATGGCAGATCTTGACGATATCAAGGACGGCAAGGACTGGGGCGAGGACAGCCCGGTGGACGTCAGCCGCTTCTTTCTGAAGGGCAGCGAACATTACGATTGGGGAATGAAAGCCCGTCTTTCCAATATTTTCCGGCCGGAAAGCGGAAGAACGGTCATGCTGGCTTTTGATCATGGATATTTCCAGGGCCCGACCACCGGTTTGGAACGTCTCGATCTCAGCATTGCGCCGCTTGCGCCCTATACAGATGTGCTGATGTGTACGCGCGGTGCTTTACGGACGGTCATCCGGCCAGAGACAAAAAAGCCCGTTGTGCTGCGCTGCTCTGCCGGCAACAGCATCCTGACGGAGTTGTCAAATGAACTGATCAGCGTCGAGATCGATGATGCGATCCGCTTGGGTGCATCTGCCATGGCAGCGCAGGTCTATATTGGTGCCGAATATGAGCACAAATCCATCGCCAATGTCGTCAAGCTGATTGATATCGGAACGCGCTATGGCATTCCGACAATGGCAGTGACGGGTGTAGGCGCGGATATGGTGCGCGATGCACGGTATTTCGGGCTGGCAACGCGTATCGCTGCAGAGATCGGATCGCAGTTGGTCAAATCTTATTATGTCGAGGATGGTTTTGAGAAGATCGTGCTGGGTTGCCCGGTTCCGATTGTCATCGCTGGCGGAAAAAAATTACCCGAACGTGATGCACTTGAGATGGCCTATCGCGCCATCAACCAAGGCGCTGCTGGCGTGGATATGGGGCGCAATGTGTTTCAATCCTCAAACCCGGTTGGCATGCTTCAGGCGCTGGAACAGGTCGTACATCACGACATGACCGGCGAGGAGGCCTATGCCCTGTTCCAGGACGCAACGCCCCTGAAAGTCGCTTGATTTTCCCACGAAATTGTCCGCCCGGGTGTCGGGCGGACCGCAGAATGAGTGAGGACACCCAATGCAGAATCGATGGAATGATGGCGACGCGGCGATCCATACGTCAGATCTGGAACTGCGTGCCTATACCTCCCGCCTGATTGGTATGGACACTGATCTGGTTCTGCATGGTGGTGGCAATACATCGGTAAAATCAGTGCATCTGGATCGGTTCGGTGTGGAACATGAGGCGATCTGGGTCAAAGCAAGTGGTTATGATCTGGGCCAGATGTGGACCGAAGGGTTTACGGGACTGCAACTGAACCCGCTCCTGCAACTGGCGCAGCTTGATCAATTGTCTGACCCGGACATGGTCAATGACGTGAATTGCGCCCGATTTGATTCCAATGCGGCCAATCCGTCTATCGAAGCGATTGTGCATGCGGTCATTCCCTACAAATTTGTCGATCACACCCATGCCAATGCCGTACTGACAATTTCGAACAGCGCACCCGCCATGTTCAAGGAAATCTATGGCGATGATGTTCTTGTGCTGCCCTATGTCAAACCGGGGTTTGATCTGGCGCTGCAGTTCCGCGACGTTGTAGAACGCGGCTTGCTGGAGCAATATACCGCCATCATATTGCAGCATCATGGCGTGTTCACCTACGCTGAGAATGCGCGCACTGCTTATGATCGGATGATCGACGTGGTGGAGCGAGCAGAGGCTGCGCTTGCCGTTAGGGTTGGGGCTGCGGTGCGGCCTGTCCTTGCCGCGCAGAATTCGGTTGAAATTGCACGTGCGAGGAAAGCTGTCTCCGATGCTTTTGGAAAAGCGGTTCTGTCGCTTCCAGCGGGAAGTGTGGAACCCGGCCAGGTACACGCGATGGCGGAACAGGCACGGCACGGGACGCTGACGCCTGAGCACGTCATTCACAACAAACCTTTTCCGGCGGTCATTGGCGAGAGGCCTGCAGAAGCCATCGCGACGTTTGCCAGCGCGTATGAAAGCTATGTCGATCTGCACAACAATCCGCATCTGACAATGATGCCTGCCGCTCCGCACTGGGCGCTGTTTGAGTCCGGCCATGTGCGCAGCTTTGGCCTAAACTTCAAACGCGCGACGATCTCACGCGACGTCTCCGAGGCGACCACAGAGGCGCTGCGCTGTGCCGCCGAACTGGGCAACTGGCAAGGGCTTTCATCTGAAAATCTGCGTGATCTGGAATATTGGGAACTGGAGCAGGACAAGTTAAAAAGACAGAAGCCTGACGCCGATCTGGCTGGGAAAATAGCTATCGTCAGCGGCGCGGCGACAGGCATTGGGCATGCATGTGCGCATGTGCTGCGTGAACGCGGCGCAGTCGTTGTCGGGCTGGACATTAACCCGAATATTCTGTCCTCAATGAGCCAGGCTGACTTTCAGGGCATCGTCGTGGACCTGACGGAAGAGGTTCAGGTTACCGCTGCCCTTGAACATGTGGTCGAGAGCTTTGGCGGGCTGGACATTGTCGTGTCCAATGCCGGGATTTTCGAGACCGGTCAGACAGTCGAGACAATGGAAAATGCCGTCTGGGATGCTGCGCTGGCCGTAAATCTGACGTCGCACCGGATGCTGATCAAACATGCGGTTCCCTTTTTGCGCCATGGTATCGACCCTGCCATTGTGTTTATTGGGTCGCGCAATGTCGCAGCGCCTGGGGGCGGTGCTTCGGCCTATTCTGTCTCGAAAGCCGGTCTCACCCAATTGATGCGCGTTCTTGCGCTCGAATTGGCGGGAGAGGGGATAACCGTAAATGCAGTCCACCCCGATGCCGTATTCGACACAAATTTGTGGACGCCGGAAGCACTCAAGAAATCGGCAGATCGTTACGGATTGTCGATAGATCAATACAAGACCCGAAACCTACTTGGGTGTGAGGTAACGTCCCGAGACGTCGGACTTGCCGTGGCGGCTTTTGTTGATGGCACCTTGAGCCGTACGACAGGCGCACAAATGCCGGTCGACGGGGGCAATGACAGGGTTATCTGAGGCATTGTGCGCTTGCATAGCCAGGATTTGACCCAACAATTTTCAGGCTCGTCCTTTGGTTGGAACCCGCATCATACCGAATTCGCTGAAGCTGTAGAGCTCATCAACACAGGTGGCATTGATTTGAAACCAATGATCACCCAGATCTATCCGATTGATAAGGCGGTCGAGGCTTTCGCTTTGGCTGGTGACCGGTCAAAAGCCATGAAAGTTCAACTGAGTTTCAGCTAGACTTATTTTGCCGGTATTTTTCTATAGCGTTGTCATAAACGGGGGAATTATAAACCGGCATCTCAACCCGGCGCGGCGTGTATTCCCCGGAGTCTGTGACCTTTCGGACATGGGCTGCAATTTCCTCCATGGGTGCAAACCATACATCCTCGGACTCCAGAGCTTTTTCCAGGAAGTTGGCGACAACCTCCCAACGCGCCAGCCGGCCGGTGGCAAACGGGTGAACAACTGCGACCCAAAGCCCGCCATATTTCTTGATCGTGTTGAATTCCTGAATGTAGGGCTCAAAGCCCATGGTCGGAGCCATGATATTACCGAAATAGCCCAGATCTTCTGACTGGACGAATTGCGGCCAGTCATCAAGGCCCCAATGGGTTGGCAATTCCACCAGACTACCTTTGGCAGTGTCCAGCATATAGGGCTGATCGTCGCCCATCAGGGATGCATCATAACTGAAATTGCGCTCAGCGAGCAGATCGCATGAAACGTCTGACATATTGTAAAGCGGGGCGCGCCATCCACGTGGGGCATTGCCAGTTGCGCGTTTGAGAATGTCGATACCAACGTCGAGCCAATGGGCCTCTTCGTCTGGCGTCAATTCATTCGGATGCTCATGAATATAGCCGTGATGGCCTATTTCATGACCGCCCTCCAAAATTGTGTCGACGGCCCGTGGATAGCGTTCAACACACCACGCCGGGATGAAGAAGGTCTGCTTTATGTCGAGGCGGCGATAGGTTTCCACAATGCGGGGAATGGCGATTTCCGGGCCATATTGCAGCATTGATGTAGTCGCTGACTTTCGGTGGCTTTCCTTTGGATGATTGATATGGACCAGGCTATCTGCATCCATGTCGAACGTCACGCAGGCCGCGCATTTTGCCCCATTGGGCCAAGGCACCGGGTTTTTTATCATGGCATTATACTCCCACCATTTACACCGATCCCCTGGCCGGTGATGTATGCTGCGTTTGGCCCTGCAAGAAAGAGTGCCATCTCTGCAATCTCTTCTGGTTGTCCAAATCTGGCCAACGGAATTTCAAGCTCTTTGGCACGCCATTCGGGGCTCATGTTTTCGGCTGCCAGCATCTCTGTGTCGATTGGCCCCGGGCAAAGTGCATTCACCAGGATGTGGGGCGCGAATTCCTTTGCCCAGCATCGAACGAGGCCCAGAACGCCGTGTTTGGACGACACATAGGGCGCATAGGATTCGCGCCCGTAATAGGAAAGATCCGATGCGATCATGATCACGCGTCCCTTGCTGCCCTGCATGGCACGAATGGCCTCACGACCAATGATGAATGAGCCGCGCAGATTTACGGCCATCACCTGATCAAACTCGGAGGTTGTGGTTTCCAGAAGGCCGCGTTCGTGGATAATGCCGGCACAATTGACCACAGCATTCAGTGGGGAAAAGTGGGTGTTGACGTGCTGGAACAGCTCCAGGATTGACGCCTCATCGGTTACATCGCAGATGATGCCTTCAGCCGAGCCGTCTGCTGCGCGAATGGTATCGACTGTTTCGACAGGATCGTTCAGATCGGCGCATAAAACGTGCGCACCTGCCCTTGCAAATACTTTTGCACAGGCTGCTCCGATGCCACGGTAAGCGCCTGTCACCAAAACGTTCATGCCTTCATAGCCCTGGGTCATGCCATGACCTCCCCACGGTCCAGATGATAGGCTTGTCCGGTGATGTCACGCGCCCCATCGGATGCCAGATAAAGATAGATCGAAGCCATATCGTCGGGCTCCAGCAATCCCCCCAGGACCTGACCTGCGATGATTTCTTTGAGCAATTCATCTTCTGAACGCCCAGAGCTTTTTGACATTTTCGCAAGGGTCAGCATGGACGCTTCGGTTTTGACCCAGCCGGGGCAAACCGCGTTTACATTGATGCCAAGCGGGGCCAGTTCGTGCGCCATTGAACGCATGAAGCCGATATTGGCGTGTTTTGATGCGCAGTACGCTGAATAATCAGCAACCGCTGTGCGGCCCCAGATGGAGGCTGTCAAAATGATACGGCCACCTTTGTCCATCTTGCGAACAGCATGCCGCGTCATCAGGAATGTCCCCATAATGTTGATGTCGATGATCCGGCGAAAGGTGGCTTCAACGGCGTCGTCGGGGTCGGTTATTGGCGTTGTGCGCTCTAAGCCCGCATTATTGATGAGAATGTCAAGCCGGGCAAATTGGCTCATAATCTGTTTGATCTGATCCACATCGGTAATGTCGCAGCGAATGCCTTTAACTGTTTGTCCGATCTCGTCGGACAGGTTTTCAGCGGCATCAAAGACGGTCTCGTCGTCGGCGAGAATGGACAAATCGGCACCAGCCTGCCCAAATCCTTTTGCAACCCCGTATCCGATGCCACGGCTTCCGCCGGTCACCAGAACGGTCTTGCCAGAAAAATCATATGTCACTTTGCCCATGTTTTACTCTGATGTGGTTCGTGGTGGGCGGTTGTGAGAGATGCGACCTATCGTGTTCATCAGGATCTGCGCAGCAAGAATGGCTGTAGTTCCGGAGTGGTCGTAATCCGGTGCAACCTCGACCAGATCCAGACCAACAATCTGGCCGCGCTTTGTCAGCCCGTCGAGGAATTCAAGGATTTCATAATAGAGAAAACCGCCATGCGATGGCGTGCCTGTTCCCGCTGCAATTGAGGGGTCGAACCCGTCAATATCAATGGTCACATAATAGCGCACCCCTTCGGGTATGCGGCCAAGTACCTGGTCAACGCCCAATTTGCGGAATTGGCGCACCGAAAGGATGTCTGAGCCCATCGCGCGCGCGTCATCATAGCCTTCTTTGGCGGTGGAAGAGACATTGCGAATACCAATTTGTGACAGGCCGGTCACATAAGGCTTTTCAGCTGCGCGGCGCATGGGGTTTCCGTGACCAAAGCGCACGCCGTGCCGTTCATCTACAAAATCAAGATGCGCATCAATCTGCACGAGGTGGATAGGTTCTTGATCCGAGAAGGCATTTACACAGGGGATATTAATCGAATGATCGCCGCCCAAAGTGATGGGGATGGCGCCTGCGTCCAGAATTTTGCGAACCCCAAATTCGATGTTCTCATGGCTTTTGATTGTATCAGTGTGGACGATATCCGCATCGCCAAGATCAACGATCTTGACCTGGCCAGCCGGCAAATATGTTACGTCGTCCTCATGGTCGTAAGCGCCACCATGCCCAAAGGAAAACAAGGTAGAGGCCTCGCGGATCGAGCGTGGACCAAAGCGGGCGCCGGGCCGCCATTGGGTTCCAAAATCATATGGCGCACCAAGAATGGCAAAATCGGCTTCTATATTGTCCCAATCTGCCACATAGGGGTTCTTGCCAAACGTTGCTATGCCAACAAAAGGAAGATCAAGCCGACCTGATTCATATTGGTTTTGTGTCATGTAACGTCTTTCAAGTTCGGTTTGAGCTTGTCAGCGAAAATCACGAAAATATCCCGTTGAAAAAGTGTGTTCGCATCTTCTTCGGTTTGGTTTTCGTCCGAGATAAACAGAAAAAAGCGGATATTCTGCACCGCAAACAAGGTGTCAGCCAATGTATGGGTGTCAATGTGCCCGGACAGGGTGCCACGGCGCTGGTATGCTTTTACCAAGACCGACATCAACTCGATCAGGGTCCGATCCAGATCGCGGTATGTATGGCCAAATTGCTTGCCACCTTCCAGAATGCTGGCAGCAAGCACTTCACGCCAAGTGCTTTTGGTAAGATAGGTTATCGCGTGCCTGCGCATGATCTGACCAAAATTTGCGACGGCATCCTGGATGTCGATGGGCAGTTCATCGATCAGGCAGTTCAACTGAGAAATCAGTCGAACGTCGCTTTCCTTGACCAAAGCCAACAGCAGATTGGCCTTGGTTTCATAGTAATTATAAACGGTTACCGCTGATACATCCGCCTCTGCGGCGATGCTTTCAATCGTGACTTTGCCGTAGCCTTCGTTCTGGAACCGGGTTCTCGCCACTTCCAGAATGCGTTTCGACCGGTCCAGTTTTTGGCGCTTCCGCAAGCTCAAAACTGCCATGTCGTCCTCCCAGACTTTTACCATTTGCGCCCTTCCAGACTTTGCTGTCGGTAACTTTGCTTCGGAGCAACTCTAGAGTGAGTTTGAAAAAACGTCTAGACACACAAGAATTTTAGTGACTAAACTTTAATAGTCAATACAAATAAATATCAGATGGAGACGATGTAATGAGAAAGATGGGAACCGCATTAGCTGCTGGCGCCGTAGCTTTGACGTTTGTGGCGGGCGCTGCATCGGCCGAAGAAATCAACGTCGGGCTGTGTGTCTCATGGCCGGGCTACGCCATGCTTGAGATCGCCAAACAAAAAGGTCTGGCTGAAGGTTACGAAATCAACACAGTCATATTCGATGACCCACTGGGTGGGCAGGCTGCATTGGCCGCCGGTCAGATCGATATTTATGAATGCACCGGGGATTACACGCCTTTGGCGATCGACCGCGGTACCGGAGTTGTAACCGTCGCATTTGCCAATCCTTCTTTTGGCGTGGACCATGTTATTCTTTCGCCGGGCGTTGATGTGTCAAACATCAAGGGAAAGCGCATCGGTGCCCCGCAGGCCTATATCGGTCAGCTTTTGATGGGCGTGTGGCTGGATGGTGAGAACATCCCTCTGGATGATGTCAATTGGGTCAATCTTCTGGCAGACGAGGCCGTCGGACCGATGCTTTCGGGCGATCTGGCAGCTGCATATCTGTATGAACCCTGGATTTCCAAAGTCATGGAGAACCTTCCCGGATCTACCTCGGCTGCAGATACCAGCGAAGATTGGATGCTTAAAACCGGCATCTTCACGGATGTGATTTATATGAATGGAGATTTCATAAAAAACCACCGGGGCGCTGCGCTTGATATGCTGAAGGCACGCTTTGATGCAGTTGGCTGGTGGCATGACAACACTGATGAGGGAAATCAGCTGATGTCTGATTACCTGCAATGGCCGCTCGCTGACATTGAGTCTGTCATTGGCACCAACGGGAAATTTCTGGATGGTGGAATTTACATGTATGATTTTGATGAATCCGCCAAAGTATGCGGCGTTCTGGAAGGCGAGCCTCCTTTTGGCCTTGAAAACGGGTCCATCACAACCGTCATCAAGACGATCAATGAATATTGGGTGCGTTTTGGCCTGATGACTGAGGTCCACGATCCTGCAGCTGGTGTGGATTGTTCACTCATGGCTGAACTGGTCGGCCAGGGCTATCGCCAATCGTTCGAAGCACGCAAGTAAACAGCGGTCCATTCAGGAGGCCGACCATGTGCGGCCTCCTGCTTTTCGGGAAACCTGACAACAGGCGATTATAATGAACAAATCCTCGAATGGAGCGGCGCGGGCGCCCTGGCTTGGGTTGCGCAAACAGGTGTCTTCAAAGCAATCTATTCTCTCAGCGATCTTCATCTGGACGCTGTTCTTCGCTGTTTGGGAAGGTGTTTCACTGGCAGGTCTGGTCAATGATCTGCTGGTTCCAGCGCCTCATACCGTTCTCACGACATTGGTGGACATGCTGATAAACAGAGGTTTGGTTTCAGATATATTGATCAGCGTTTGGCGCGTCGTTTTCAGTTTTAGTATCGCCTGTGCTGTAGCTATTCCCCTGGGTGTCGCTATGGGGGCATTCCCGGCCATAGAGGCGGTGTTCAACCCGTTTGTATCCGCCTGGCGTTATCTGCCCGCACCATCGTTCATTCCCATTTTGCTGATGTGGTTTGGAACCGGTGAGACGCCCAAACTCGTACTTTTGGTCATTGGGGTGGTTTTCTTCCTGATTACAATCATCATGGATCACACGCGCGAAGTGCGAACCGAACTGGTTGAAACAGGGCTGACATTGGGCGCAAAGCGCTGGACCATTGTTCGTACAATTATTCTGCCGGCGGTTTTGCCACATGTTTTGACGGCGATGCGTCAGATGCTTGCTGTGACCTGGACCTACCTTGTAATTGCCGAGATTGTCGCCTCGACCACCGGTGTCGGCGCGATGATGATGCGGGCGCGGCGGTTCCTGCATACTGATGAAATCATGGCCGGTATTATTGTCATTGGAGTTTTGGGATTGTGTTTCGACATCCTGTTCCGCAGGGCGCACCGTTGGTTCTTCCCCTATATCCAAGATCGGAGGAATTGATTTGTCCGAACTTCATCACACAAATACGATGGCTACCACTTCGGCCAAATTGGTTGTGGACGGCGTTACGAAACGGTTCTCTTTGGGAAAGGGTCGTGAGGTCCAGGCCATCGCGGAGGCGTCATTCATCGTCGAAGAAAACGAGATCTGCACAATCCTGGGATCTTCCGGATGTGGCAAGTCAACAATTCTTCGGATGATGGCAGGGCTGGAAACGCCCACTACGGGCGAATTGCGTCTTGACGGCAGCGCCATTACCGGCCCCGACCGGGAACGCGGCATGGTGTTTCAGGCCTACACCTCGTTTGATTGGCTGACGGTTCGGGGGAACGTCGAATACGGCATGCGTATCAATGGTGTCCCTAAAAAAGAACGCCGCGAACGCACACAGGAATTCATCGATCTTGTTCATCTGGGTGGTTTCGAAGATGCCTTTCCGTCACAATTGTCTGGTGGGATGAAACAGAGAGTGGCCATCGCCCGCACGCTGGCAAACGATCCCGCACTCTTGCTGATGGACGAGCCATTCGGTGCGCTTGATGCAGAGACGCGTTGGCATATGCAAGAATTGCTGGTCGGTATTGCTGAGACTGCGAACACGACAATGGTGATGGTTACGCATGACATTGAAGAGGCCATTTATCTGGGGGATAAGATTGTTTTCATGTCCAGCCATCCCGGGCGCGTCCACAAGATCATCGTTCCCGAGTTGAAGCAAGGCAAGCGCTATCAGAGCAAAGAAGAGGTTATTGGTCTGGAAGGCTACGGAATCCTGGAAAAGGAAATCATGCGTTTGATGCAGGAACAGGGTGCAAGGGACGAGCACTGATTGGTGCCGACCAGACAGTCAGAAGAGGAACACATGAGCGATCAGTTTTTTCATCCACCCTCCGGGTTCGATTTACCCCGTTTCGCCGGTATTCCGACCTTCATGCGCTTGCCGCACGTGACCTTGGATGATGCCCGCCTGTCGGACGTTGATATTGGCTTGATAGGTGTGCCCTGGGACAGTGGCACAACAAACCGCCCCGGGCCTCGCCACGGCCCGCGCCAATTGCGCGATATGTCTACGATGATACGGGCTCAGAACGGCGCTACTGGTATCCGTCCGTTTGAAGAAGTCAATTGTGCTGACCTTGGAGATGTGCCGCCTAATCCGGTCGATCTCATGGACAGCATGAACAGGATCACATCGTTCTACCAAACGGTTCTGAAGGCAGGCATTTTTCCGATGACTGCGGGGGGCGACCATTTGTCGACGCTGCCCATTCTCAGGGCTGTGGCGGAAAAACACCCCGTCGGCATGATCCATTTCGATAGCCACACAGATTTGTTCAAAGACTATTTCAACGGGTCGAAATATACCCACGGAACACCATTCCGCAGGGCTGTTGAAGAAGGGTTGCTCGACCCTCATCGTGTTTGCATGATCGGTATTCGGGGAACCACATACGATAATGAAGACCGCGACTTTGCCGACAGCGTCGGGATTCGTGTCATTTCGATTGAGGAATTCCATGCCCGAGGCGTCAAAGATGTGATGTTGGAAGCACGAGAGATCGCTGGTTCCGGAAACACTTATGTTTCGTATGACATTGATTTCGTTGATCCTGCCTTTGCTCCTGGAACCGGAACGCCTGAGATTGGTGGTCCCAACAGCTTTCAGGCCATCGAGGTTGTACGCCATCTGAAAGGTGTGAATATTGTTGGGGCAGATCTGGTCGAAGTGTCCCCGCCGTTTGATGCTTCAGGGGGCACCGCATATTTGGGTGCGTCACTGATTTTTGAAATGCTGTGTGTCATAGCCCCGACACTTCAACCAAGAGTATCAATGGACTGATTAAAGAGGGGTGGTGCAACGCATTGACACCATCATCCAACTTGGTTGCGACCGAGGGCTATAATGGTTTCAGAAAAAGCTCCAGGGCTGCCCGCAAATAAAAGCTGGTTGAGAAGATCAGAACAGGTCCGTCTTTTCTGGAGCATTCGTGCCAAAAACACCTTCCTCAGAAGGCGCCAATACCCTTCTGCATTTTGCATCAGGTTCGGCCCTTGTTTTGTTGCATAAAGTCCAGTGCCACTGCGCGCGCAAATTGAAGCGCAGGTCTCTTTGAAAGCTCTGTCCGTACCATCGAATTCAAGATGAATTTCTAGGCTGGCTTTGGGTTTCTTGCCGAAAATTTGAAAACACCGAGTGATTTTCTGAAACCACGAAAACTTAAAAATTGTGTGCAGTTAGCAAGAGACATTCAAAAACTGGTGCGATTGTGAAATTAAAGAATTCCCAATTTGCGCGCAAAAACGAGCCGTTTACTTGGTTTTGGATATTGAAACGGTTTGAAATTGAATACAGAAACTTGACCAATATTTCATTTCAGGATACAGATTTTGGTGTTGGAATAAGATATTTCGGGGTAAAGTTCTTGGCGAAACCAGTCCTTGACGAAGAGGTTGATGGTGCGGAAGTTGATTCCAGTGCGCCGGGCGCCCTGATGGCGGATGCCTATGATCGTATCAAGAACGCAATTCTCCGCGGAACCTTCTCACCAGGCGCCAGACTGTCTCAGGTCAAAATTGCTGAAAGGCTGGGCCTGAGCCGCACCCCTGTTCGGGAAGCGTTGCGGCTCATTGAACGGGACGGCTTGATAACTTCTCAACGCGGGCGGCAGGTTGTAATTTCATCAACTTCCATGGCGGATCTTGATGAATTGTATGCGCTTCGCATCAAGCTCGACAGTGCAACGGTCCGTTTGTGTGTACCAAATCTGACAGACGACGATCTTGTTGAGATGCGCGACTGTCTCGATAAAATGGACAATAATTCGTCTGCAGAAGATTTTGAAAAATTTGATGCGGCTCACCGCAACTTTCACATGATCGCGATCCGGGCCGCTGGCCCGCGGCATATTACTTATTCAGCGCAGTTGAACGAGCATGCTGAGCGATACCGCCGAATGTACATCGTTCAAGCCAGTTCGTATCAGCAATCAAAGAGCGAGCACGAGGCCATTTTTGAAGCCTGCGAAGCTCGGGACGGGGAGTTGGTCGCCGCACTTTTGGCTGAACACTATGCACGCATCGCGCTTACGATTATTGCCCAGATTGAACCGCAGTTCGAGCCACGGCTTGTTCGGTCGGCTGTTCGCATTGCGCTTGAAGGCCAAAGCGGGCCGTCTCGAAAAGCAAAAGTTGATGCCAGCATCGCAAGCCAAATGCGAGCAATTTAATTCGGAACCAGCGATATCCGAATACCTTCAAAATGATGATTTCAAACCAGGTAGCGCAATCAGGCTACTGCTCAAATAACTCAAAATACGGAGACCAATCGTGAAACGTAATAAGATTGCGATCATTGGTTCAGGCAACATCGGAACCGATTTAATGATCAAGGTTTTGCGGATTTCCGACGTACTGGAAATGGGCTGCATGATCGGTATCGATGCTCAATCGGATGGGCTGGCGCGGGCCAAACGCATGGGTGTTGCAGCTTGCGAAACCGGGCTTGAAGGTTTTCTGGAATTGCCGGAAGCCGAAGAGATCGGTCTGGTCTTCGATGCCACCAGCGCAGGTGCCCATGTCAAGCACGACAAGATGTTAAGCGCGCGTGGCATTCCCGTCGTGGATTTGACGCCAGCTGCCATTGGTCCATTTGTTGTGCCTTCGGTCAATATTGACGAACATATCAGCGCACCAAACGTCAACATGGTGACATGTGGTGGGCAGGCAACAATACCGATCGTAGCAGCGATCTCTAAAGTGACGCCCGTTCGGTATGCCGAGATTATTGCCGCAATTGCCTCCAAGTCGGCGGGGCCTGGCACGCGTGCGAATATTGATGAGTTCACCGAAACGACCTCGCGCGCCATTGAAAAAATCGGCAACGCAAAGCATGGCAAGGCCATCATTGTTTTGAACCCCGCTGAACCGCCGCTGACCATGCGCGATACAGTTTTATGCCTGTGCGAAGACAGCGATCATGACGCTATTCGCGCATCAGTGAATGAGATGGTCGCGGAAGTGAGCCAGTACGTACCCGGCTATCGATTGAAACACGAAGTGCAGATTGAAGAAATATCCGCGAATGATCCAATTGTGCTTGCTGATTTCGATGACCGTTTTTCAGGGTTGAAAGTATCGGTGTTTCTGGAGGTGGAAGGAGCTGCGCATTACCTGCCTTCCTATGCTGGAAACCTCGACATTATGACGTCCGCAGCCATGCGAACGGCGGAAAAAATGATAGCCGGAGGGCGTGCGTGATGGCCGATATTTATTTGCAGGATGTGACCTTGAGAGATGGCATGCATGCCATCGGGCACAAGGTGGATCCCATACGTGTTGGCGAAATTGTAGCCGCACTTGATGCTGCCGGAGTTGACGCAATTGAAGTTGCGCATGGCGATGGCCTTGCCGGCTCATCGCTCAATTATGGGTTTGGTTCAAATAGCGACCACAGCTGGATTGAGGCTGCAGCGGAAAACTGCAAGCGCGCGCGTCTGACAACATTGTTGTTGCCAGGCATCGGAACAATTGAGCATTTGCGAAAAGCGGCCGCGCTTGGTGTAAGCTCGGTTCGAATTGCGACCCACTGTACTGAGGCTGATATATCCCGCCAGCACATCGAGGCCGCTCGCGAGTTGGATCTTGATGTATCCGGCTTTCTAATGATGTCTCATATGGCGCCTGCAGACATGTTGGCGCAGCAAGCCAAGCTCATGGAAAGTTATGGAGCGCATTGCGTTTATGTCACTGATTCCGGTGGTGCGCTGACCATGAAAGGCACCATCGACCGCATTCGTGCCTATCGCGATATTCTGGACGAGAAAACTCAGATTGGCATCCACGCCCATCAGAACCTGTCTGTTGCTGTCGCCAATTCCATTGTTGCTATCAATGAGGGCGCTTATCGCGTTGACGCTTCGCTTTGCGGAATGGGTGCCGGGGCAGGCAACACGCCAATTGAACCGCTGGTCGCCGTTTTAGAGCGTGAAGGGTATCATCATGGTGCTGATTTATTCGCGCTTCAGGATGCTGGTGAAGATTTGGTTCGCCCACTCATGGACCGACCCGTGCGGGTTGATCGGGATACACTGTCTTTAGGCTATGCCGGGGTCTATTCCAGTTTTCTGCGACATTCACAAAATGCATCGGAACGCTACGGCGTGGATGTACGGTCGCTCCTCGTGGAATTGGGAAAACGCAAAATGGTTGGCGGTCAGGAAGATATGATCGTCGATGTTGCGATCGACCTTGCCAGTGAGACCAAATGAGTAAAACTGAGAAGGTGACGTTCGGCTTCTATGAAGCGGGCGGCACGCAAGTTGTGATGCAGGCATTGGGCGAAAGCGGCCTGCTGCGCCGCGGGGCGATCAAAGTGACCGGACAGACCGTATGGTGGCACGTGCGCGCTGCTGATGGGTCTTGCCCACTCTCTGTACAGCGTATCAGTCATTGAGGAGGCTTGCATGACAAAGACAATTCTCATCACTGGCGGATCACGCGGGATTGGTGCCGCGACGGCAATTGCAGCCGGCAGTCTAGGCTGGAATGTTGTTCTGACATATCGCTCGGATGCCAGGGCGGCGGCCCAAATTGCAGAAAAAATCGAAACCCTTGGCGGTCAGGCTCGCGCGGTGGCCAGTGACGTGTCGGTCGAGGCCGATGTGATTTCGGTCTTTAACATGTGCAAGGAGACGTTTGGTCAACTTGACGGGCTTGTCAACAATGCCGGGATCTTGCCCGAAGTAGGGCGCCTTGAAGATTTTGATCTTGCGCGTTGGAACAAGACGTTTGCTGTCAATACCACCGGTACTTTCTTGTGTTGTCGTCAAGCTGTTCACTTGATGTCACCGCGTCATGGGGGCCATGGCGGATCAATCGTCAATGTGTCGTCAATGGCGGCTGTTCTGGGAGCTGCACACGAATTCGTCGATTATGGTGCGTCCAAAGGTGCCGTTGATACATTGACAATCGGACTTTCCAAAGAGCTTGGTCCTGACGGCATACGGGTAAACGGTGTTCGCCCCGGATTGATTGATACGGATATTCACGGAAGCGCTGGCGATGCCGCGCGTGTCGAGCGTCTGGCTGGCGGTGTACCGCTTGGGCGCGCCGGGACTGCAGCGGAAACTGCAGAAGCTATTATCTGGTTGCTGTCAGACGCCGCCAGCTACGTGACGGGCACTTTTATCTCCGTCAGCGGCGGCAGATGAGTTTAAAAAACAGGCCGCAAAATGCGGGCCTTGATGTGATTTTTTGAAAGGTTATTTATGTCAGTTACCGTCAACCATACAGGCATCACAGTTCACGATCTCGATAGATCGATTGCGATGTTTCGCGAGCTGTTTGATTTTGAAGTCTTCTCGCGGGCACCGCGTGACCCCGCAATCATATCTGGCGTAACTGGTGTGGAAGGTGCGGAAATCGAAGTTGCCTATGTTCGCAACGGGGCAGTCAGTTTTGAACTGCTATGTTACTCCAAGCCCGAAGAGCGAGAAGACTATCGTCCGCGCCCCTGCGACCTTGGATCTCTGCATATCGCTGTGAATGTTGAAGACATGGATGCCATGCTCGAAAAGGCACTCGCCTGGCCGCTGGATGTGGTTGGCAAAGAGGTTCAAATCGATGCCGGTCCCAATAATGGCTCGCGCATTATTTACTTACGCACGCCGGAAGAGGGATTGATTGTCGAGATGATCCAAAAGCCCAAGCAGGTCTAAGAGCTTGGGCTAATTGGAAGTGCAAATGGCTTTAAAGGGGCGAAAGAAAGCCTGGGCGACGTACTATGATGGTTTGATTTCTTTGGGGGTATCTTCTTGCTGCCCCCATTCGTGCCACGAACCATCATAAAGCCGCCAATTGGAGTGGCCAATCTCTTCAAGCATAAATCCCAGAATTGAGGCCGTTACACCTGAGCCGCAGGTTGTGATGATTTCACCTGAAGTATCGACACCGCGTTCTTCAAAAATCTCTTTTGCTTTTTGCGGTGACACAAAGCGATGGGATGGTGCAGGCTCGAAAAACAGCTGCCAGGGCGTGTTGATTGCACCGGGCATAAAGCCTGAGGCGACCCCCGGGTATCCAGAGCCTTCATGGCCATCAAAACGTGCTGCTGTGCGGGCATCAATCAAAGGCGTTTGCCCATTTTCGACGACGGCGCGAACATCAGAAATGGATGCCACCCGGCCTTCGGTGACTTTGGCTGGAAATGATTTTGATGTTACCGGTTTCGCATCCCCCGTTTCCAGTTCCCGGTCTTCGGCTTTCCACTTGCGCAATCCGCCGTTGAGAATCCGAACATTGTCGTGCCCAAAGGTTCTGAACATCCACCAGATGCGTGCAGACACGTATCCCGCGTCATAGATTATGACTTCCGTCTGCGAGCCGATGCCGAGCCTGCCAACAACTTCAGCGAAGAGCGCGGCTTCGGGAAGCATGTTCACATAGTCCGATTTTGGGTCCGAAATTTCGGTCAAATCGAGAAATTGCGCGCCGGGAATATGGCCCTGGCGAAAATCGTCAATCGCATGTTTTCCAGCGTCCGGTAAATACCACGAACAATCCACGATGGTCCTGTCAGCCTGTGACCCGGAGACCATTTGCTGCGCCAGTTCATCCGTCTCGATCAACCATTTGCTCATAGCTTGTTCCTCTTCAGCGTTCGATGCCTTTGCGGCGTGGCTTCTCTACCCAACTATTGCCGGTCATAACACCACCATCAATGACGAGATTTTGCCCGGTCACGTAGTTGGTAGAGGGCGCCACCAGATAGAGCGCCGTTGTAATAAGGTCTTCAGGCACTGCCAGACGTGCCATTGGAATGTAATTTGCGAACCATTCGGCCCTGTAGTCGTCATCCCACAGCGGGCGGGTGAACTCGGTTTGGACAAATCCGGGTTCGATGGCGTTGACGCTGATATTATCGTCAGCCCATTCATGCGCCTGCGAGCGCGTGAGCGATGTTACTGCGGCTTTTGTGGCTGCGTAAACGGAGATGGTATCGAATGAAACATTGGCTGAGAGCGAGCTGAAATGCAGGATGCTGCCGCCGCCCTGTTTCTTCATTATGGGATGAACTGCCTGAGACAGAAAATAAACCGATTTGAAATTGACGGATGTAATGAGGTCAAAATCCTCGTCAGTCACTTCTGAAATCGGTTTTCGTCTGTTTGCACCCTGAAGGTTGACCAGAATATCGATTTGCCCGGTTACCTTGCTTGCTTGCTCTGCCAAAGACAGCGTGGCCTCACGTGTGGAGAGATCTGCCTGGATGCCGGTAAATTTCAGGCCTTCCTTGTTAAAATGACTTTCAACAAGATCGAGCCTCTCCTGGGAAAGATCATGAACGATGACAGTGGCACCAGCTTTTGCGAAAGCCTCTGAAATCACCGAACCAATGGCACCCGCGCCACCTGCGACCAGGGCGGTTTTACCTTCCAGTGAATAGAGGGAAGATAGATAATCTGACATGGTTCACTCCTGATTTCCAAATGGGGCGACAACAGCCTGCTTTTGGCGGGTGTTATTTCGCATACCTGATTGGGGTCTGAACCCAAATCAATCTCTTGATTGGGTTCAGACCCCGGAATTTTCTCTGACAATGTTCATACCACAGCGTCGCAATTAATGGAGCGACAACCAACGGATTTTCACTTGTCCCTTATTCTCAACCTTAACGATGATTGCATGCCAGTTTGTAGCTATATTTTCGAATTCTGTATACTGTTTTCATTCAAAAACCCATGATTTACGTGTGTTTTGCGCAAATCTGCTATATTTTCCTTGAAAACTGTATTTTTTGTTTTCAATATGTAGGCAGTACGGATACAGTCTATCCGAGTTCAACGGGAGGAATTATTACTATGCTTAAACGTACATTTCTTGCTGTCGCATCTGCGGCGCTGCTTCTTGGAGCCACAGCGCTGCCGAGTGTCGCGCAGTCGGACGCGAAAGAGATTAAAATCTTTGTTTCGCCACTCAGTTTTGCGTTCCCACATTTCGTTTTCATGTACGAACAAATGGAAGATGAAGCCAAAAAATTGGGCGGCGTTACGCTTGTTGTTGCCGATGGCCAGCTTTCCGCGCCCAAGCAATTGGCAGATATTGAATCAGCCATCGTACAAGGTGTTGACGGGATCATCATTGCCCCTGCCGATGCGGATGCACTTGCAGCACCAGTAAAACAGGCTATCGACAATGGCATTCCTGTCGTAACAGTCGATCGCCCGGTAAATGGTGTGCCCACTGTTCTTGCTAACGTGGCAGCAGACAATTTTGCTGGTGCAGAAGCACAGGGCGCGGCCGTTGTTGCTGCGTTTCCGGATGGCGCAACCATCGTCAATCTTCAGGGTATTCCAGGCGACAAAACAGCAAATGACCGTAATGGTGGTGCTCATAAGGTCCTTGATGCCGCAGGTGATACATACGTGTTTGTTTCGGAACAAGCTGCTGATTTCTCACGTGATAAAGGCTTGTCCGTTACTGAAAATGTGCTGACTGGCCTAGTTGAAACGCCACAAGTTATCATCGCAGCCAATGATGATATGGCTCTGGGTGCTGCGCAGGCTGTTGAGGCTCGCGGCTTGGCTGGCAAGGTCGCCATCTATGGCTATGATGGTTCGAAAGATGCTCTGCGCGGCGTGCGCGATGGTATCCTGGCTGGAACGATTGATCAGTTCCCTGGTCTGCAGGGCCGCATTGCAGTGCGTACCTTGGTGGAAAATATCCGGACAGGCGCAAAGCCTGAAAGCGATAATATCCTGATCGCCCCGATTGCTATCACCAAAGAGAACCTTGATAGCGCTGAGCGTGTAGGGCTTATCGGCGAATGAATCAGTCGCTGGACATGGATCCGGTGAAAACTGAATTGCCAGGGCGCGCGCAGCGCCCTGGCAATATACTTTTGGAAGCACGCGGCCTTGTTAAGCGCTTCTTCGGCGTTACCGTTCTGGATGGTATTTCCATGTCCCTGGAGCCGGGGGAAGTGCGCGCGCTTTTGGGTGAGAATGGCGCCGGAAAATCAACCATGATCAATCTGCTGTCCGGCGTGTTTCAGCCTGATGGCGGCGAAATTTTTCTGGATGGTGAGCCCGTGAGGTTCATGCAGCCAATAGATGCTGATCACGCAGGTATCAGCGTAATTCGGCAAGAGCTATCCTTATTTCCTGACCTGTCGGTCGCTGAAGCCGTATTTGCAGGTCACCTGCCAACAACCAAATTCGGTCGGATAGACTGGAAATATGTGCGCGATGCGACCCAGAAAGCTCTGGGGCGTCTTGACCTTGATGTTGATGTCCGCGCCCCGGTCGACAGCCTCTCGGTCGCAGAGCAGCAAATGGTGGAAATTGCCCGTGCGCTGACCCGTGAATCACGAATCGTTATCATGGACGAACCGACAGCGTCACTATCTCCAAAAGAGGTTGCAAATCTGGGGGAGATTATCGCTCAGCTGTCGCGCGATGGGGTCGCTGTCCTTTATGTGAGTCACCGTCTTGATGAAGTGCGGGCGTTTTGTTCAACCTATACGGTTTTACGGGATGGCAAGGCCATTTCCGAGGGCAATGTCAAGGACACCACCATACCATTGCTTATTCGCGATATGGCTGGCCGCGATGTGGAAATTGGTCGCTCCGGCACGGCAAGAAGTGCTGGCAAAGCTGTTCTTGAGGTTCGCAATCTTGCATCGCGTTCCCATGGCCGGGTTGCGCAGCGTGTGCGCGATGTCTCTTTCACACTGCACGAAAACGAGATCCTTGGTCTGGCTGGCATCGTGGGAGCCGGGAGGACTGAAACAGCGCGGATGCTGTTTGGTCTGGACCCGATTGGAAGCGGTGAAGTCCTCTTGGAAGGAGAGCCATTTGCGCCATCTTCCCCTGCTGCCGCCATGAAAGCCGGCATCGGTTATGTTTCCGAAGACCGAAAAGCTTTGTCAATTTTACCGCAAAGATCGGTGGCGGAGAATTTCGCTCTCACAGGCGTTGTGCCACCCAAGCTCTTTGGACGGAATGACAAGGCGGGTGAAGCAAAACTGTTGGAACAGTTCATTGAAACACTCGACATCCGCGCGGCCAGTATAAAATCACCAATCGCGACATTGTCGGGGGGCAATCAACAAAAGGTCATTCTGGCACGGTGGATTGCGCGGCATCCGCGTGTCCTGATTGTGGATGAACCCACGCGAGGCGTTGATGTGGGTGCCAAAGAGGATGTCCACGAGCTCATTCGCAAAATTTCGGCGCAAGGTGTCGCGGTCTTGTTGATCTCATCGGATTTGCCTGAAATCCTTGCCCTGTCAGACCGCATAATCACCCTTTTGGAAGGCAATGTGACCAGCGAAGTCGAGGCCACTTCTGCCACCGCTGAAACCCTGATGATGAAGATGACAAAGCATGATTAAAATTCAAAAATTTCGTGACCCAGGTGAATGTTTATGACTGAAGATCCTAATGCAGCGATGGCCCGTGCTCGCCGATATGCTCTGCTGGGCAAACTGGCTCCGCTGATCTTCCTTCTTCTATTGGTGCTCATTTTTGCCATTCTGCAGCCGCGTTTTTTGATGTCGTTGAACATCTTTAACATCTTAAGACAGGTCTCAATTTTTGGTATCATCGCGGTCGGTATGACCTTTGTTATTCTCATCCGCGGCATTGATCTGTCTGTTGGTTCTTTGGTCGCGGTGACCGGACTATGCGCCGCTGTCGTTGCCAAAGGCGGTGTCGAAGGAAATTTCTCGTTGACCGCAGATGGCACTGGTTTTCACTGGGCTTTTGCGGCCGTGGCTGCGCTTGCAGCAGGAACGGTGGCTGGTGTCTTACAGGGAATGGCTATTGCCTGGCTGGGGGTGCCAGCGTTTGTCGTCACGCTTGGTGGTCTTACAATATTCAGGGGAATAGCGCTTGCCATAAGCAATGGTGGCCCGGTTTCGGGGTTTAGTGCGGAGTTCGGTTGGTGGGGCCGTGGCCTGGTGGGGCCTATTCCTGTCCCGGTTATCATATTCGCAGTCGTTGCTTTGGTCGCTTATCTTGTGCTCACGCAAACCCGGTTTGGTCGTGCCGTTTATGCCGTCGGGTCAAATCCTGATGCCGCAAGGCTTTCAGGTATCAATGTGAACCTTGTCACCATAGCCACATATGGTGTGATTGGTTTTTGTTCGGGCATGGCTGGATTCGTTCTGGCCGCACGTCTCAATTCCGCCGAAGCGGTCGCTGGCACGGGGTATGAGCTGACGGCGATTGCTGCGGTGGTCATCGGGGGGACGAGTTTGTATGGCGGAACAGGCGGCGTTGTGGGTACGGTCATCGGCGCGCTGCTGACAGGCGTTTTGATGAACGGCCTCGTCATCCTGAATGTGTCGCCCTACACACAACAAGTCATGATTGGACTTATCATTATTGCTGCTGTCGCCTTCGACGCATTTATTAAGAAGCAAAGCCGATGACACGAAATATCTTTTTAACAGGGACTGCAAATCAGGAACCCAAAACACAGGCCCTGAAGGCTGGAAAGCTGGAGGCTGTGTATGATGCGGGCGCGTTGCGCTGGATCAAATGGGACGGTTTGGAAGTATTGCGCGCGATCATGTTTCTCGTGCGTACGCCTGGATGGGGAACGCCACCGGCAGATATTTCCAAATTGGCCATTGAGCAGGACACGGATAGTTTTTCCGTCTCATATGATGCGCATTATGGCGAAAAGAATGGCGGCGTTGTTGTGCAGGTGCTCCTGGAAGGAAGCGCAGCTGGATCTTTGTCTGCAACATCAACCATACGCTCTGAAGTTCCCTTTGACACAAACAGAAGCGGCTTTGTGATACTGCACCAATTGGACGGGTTTGCTGGCACGCAGGTCAATGTGGATCATGCAAGCGATCCAGCGCGGACCCTTGAGATGCCTGCGCAAATCTCTCCCGGCCAACCGGTAATGGATATGAAAGCCATCACTCACAAGCCGGTTTCAGGGCTGACAGTTGAAACACGATTTGAGGGCGACATCTTTGAAATGGAGGACCACAGAAATTGGTCCGATGCATCTTTCAAAACCTATAGTCGTCCAATTGGCTTGCCCTATCCTTATAAACTTTTGCCTGATGAGCCGGTCGAGCAGGCTGTGCACATCAAGATTACCGATGATGGCGCGTCTTCACAGGCGAAATCTGCCGTGGCCACACCGGTAATTGCAGATCAGAAAATGCCGTCCTATGCCCTGCCTTTGGACACTGTTTCTCAGGCGGCAAAAGCGCTTGAACAGTCTGACGCGATGCGTGCGCTGGCACCAGACCGCATCATGCTGCGGTTCGATAGTACGGTGGAAAAAACAGATGTCGCGTTTTCAGACCTGACTAAATTATTGGAAATCACCGGCGCAGCGCTGGAGCTGCAGATTGTTCTTGAAGCGACCGATGATGAGGCCGCTGGCGTCGAGCTTTCATCGATAGGCAATCGCTTGAAAGCGGCTGGCGTAACCGTGTCACATGTCTCCGCATTTGCAAAAGTCGATGAGCAGAGCTTTCAGCCTGGTGAGGAGCGCCCTCCGCATCCATTGGAAAAAGCCATCGCGGCGCATCTCGCGGACCAATTTCCAGAAGCCAAGCGCATTGGCGGCACGCCAGCATTCTTCACTGAGTTTAATCGGAAGAGACCTGATCCATCATTTTGGCATGGTGTCACCTTTGCAACCACACCGGTGGTTCACGCCGCAGATGATGCGTCCGTCATGGAAACACTGCAATCGCTGCCGCACATATTGGGCTCGGCGGTTGCCCTTGCAGGCGGGTTGCCAATTTCAGTGGGGCCAACTGGCATCGGCGCCCGGTTGAACCCTTATGGCCCGGCGCCATCAGATAATGATCCGGATGACCGTGAAGGCATGGCCGCACAAGACCCAAGGCAACGTGGCCTTTTCGCTGCAGCCTGGATTGTTGGCTATCTGGCACGTAGTGCACCCTTTGGACTGGACCGATTTGCTTTCGGTGCGCCGGTTGGCCCCTTCGGGCTAATGTCCACCCCTCAGAAATTTGCACGCGCTTACTGGGATGACCAACCGGCTGGCGCGGCGTATCCGCTCTATCATGTGGCGCGTTGGATAAACGCTGCTGGCGGCGGTACTATATTGGGCGCGTCTACACAAAATAATGTGGCGCAGCTGTTGTGGGAGCGCGACGGGAGCCGGTTTGCGCTGATGGCAAATTTGGCTACGACGCCACGACCCATCCCAAAGATGGATATAGCTGATGCGAATGCCATTGTGCTTGATGCCTCAAGCCTTGCCACTTTATCAGGTGATCTAAAACCAGCACCGTCGACCTCAATTGCAGACTTCGACGAACTGGATGCTTATGCCGTGATGTTTGTGCGCGAAGGAGGGGGCCAGTGAACAAACCACTCAATGGACTTCTGATAGGATGCGGTTTCTTTTCACGCAATCATTTGCACGCCTGGGCGGATGTTGAAGGGGCACAGATCGGTGCTGTCTGTGATCTTGATCCAGCGCGCGCAGAGGCCTATGCGCAGGAATATTCAATTCCGGAATTCTATACGGACGCGTCGATTTTGAAATCAGGCGCGTTTGATTTCGTTGATATCTGTACAACAATGGATACGCATGAAGATCTGGTAGCGCTTGCTGTGGAGGCAGGCGTGCCGGTGATCGTTCAGAAGCCATTTGCACCTGATATTGAAACGTGTCGGCGCATTCAGGCCAATGCTGAATCTGCCAATGTGCGTGTCATGCTTCACGAGAATTTTCGTTTTCAGAATGTCTTCCGCCGCTTGCGTGAAATTCTGGATAGCGGAGAAATCGGTGAAACCACATTCGCTCGACTTTCCTGGCGAAATGATATCGATGTTTACACAAACCAGCCATATCTGACCAAAACGAAGCGCTTCATGATCATGGACGTTGGAATTCATATGATTGATCTGGCGCGGTTCCTGATGGGCAATGCGGATGCGATCACTTGCATCAACCAATCCGTCAAAGAAGGCATTGCAGGTGAAGACGCCGCAACAATGCTGTTGCGCCACCACAATGCTGCAACATCAATTATTGACGTAAGTTACGCCTCACATCGCACTCCGAGCCTGTTTCCACAAACGCTGGGCGAAATCGAAGGCCGACTTGGCACAGTGCAAATTCTTGAAGGAGAAGTGCTGCGTATTCATGCAAATGGAACAACGCGCGAAGAGAAGATTGAGGATGATGGCCGCAGATGGACATCAGAGCCCTGGATTCAAATTCAAGATTCAGTGCCCAAAACCCAGCAACATTTCATTGACGCGCTGCGCTCGGGTCAAGCATTTGAGACATCGTCCGAAGACAGCCTGCAGACATATAGTCTGGCAGAGGCAGCCTATCAGTCCGCAGATACCGGCAAACTGATCGAAATATCGTCCCTTGAGAAAGTGGATTGATATGCGGCCCGATGACCTTCGCACCGTCGGCAAAACAGATTTAAAGCTGCCCGTTCTGGGACTGGGAACATGCCCGCTTGGTGGCGTTTATGCGGCCATTGACGAAACGAGTGCGCGCGACACATTTGAGGCGTCCTGGAACGCTGGACTAAGGTTCTACGATACAGCGCCATGGTATGGCTTGGGTCAGGCCGAACACCGCACCGGTCGCAGTTTATATGACCGCCCAAGACAGGACTACATATTAACAACGAAGGTTGGCCGTGTCCTGCGCGCGCCCCAAGATCGGGCAAGCTACCAACCACCGGCCTGGGAAGCACCGTTGCAATTCGATGTGCAACACGAGTTTACATATGATGCGATCATGCGCTCTTATGAAGACAGTCTTCAACGGTTGGGCATCAATCAGGTCGATGCTCTGTTCATCCATGATCTGGACCATGGTTACTTTGCAGACGAAAGTGATCTGGATGCCAAATTCAATGAATTGGACAAGGGTGGCTATAAAGCCCTCGAAGAGCTGAAAAGATCCGGTGAGGTCAAGGCCATTGGCGCCGGGATTAATGAGCGCGGCATGATCAACAGGTTTCTGGATGGTGCCGACCTTGACGTTTTCCTGGTCGCGTCCCGATACACGCTTCTTGAACACGACATCTACCGCGACGAGATTGTGAGAGCCGGCGATCATGGGGCGTCTATGGTGATTGGCGGTGCATTCAATTCAGGTATTCTGGCCACAGGCGTGACCGATGACGCGAAATACGAGTATGGCAAAGCGCCCGAGAATGTCATTGAGCGGGTCAAACAACTTACGCGCGTCGCCAATGCTCATAATGTGCCACTGGCTGCGGCTGCGCTGCAATTTCCGCTGGCCGCCCCGGAAGTTGCCTCGGTGGTTTTTGGCGCAGTCAGTTCAAAAGAAGTCGAACAAAACGTCAATTATCTGGATATCAAGATCCCAGACGCTTTTTGGTCTGATTTACGCAATGAGAACCTTCTTCCAGATGATATTCCCTCGCCACCTGGGTGATTTTGCGGCTACAGGCTGGGCTGCTGTTTTGATTTTGAAAACGATTAAAGTCTGAGGTGCGAGCCACCAGCTACGTGAGCCGCTGACATTTTGCACACGAAATGACCTTTGCTTCTCTGCCTTCCACGAAACTGGCAGCAGCTCGGTTCTTTTGGTTCAAAGTGTGTGGCATTATCCATTTGAAACGCAACCGCGGATGGCTATCGGCTGATAGACCAGCTTGGTGACCACTCTGCGGACAGCTCTTTTCGGCAAGCATGAGCAAGTGCCAATGATTTGCCCCGCGTGCCAGCGAGATGTTCTGTCAGGTCTTTTGAGCCTTCTGCAGGTGAGGGTAGGGAATCAAGAGATTTCCCGAATTCCACCATGGCAGTCGTTATTGAGGCCTTCTCAATAAGGCCCATTACACCCCAATACATCTGCCGAAATCGTTCTATGTCTTTCTGAGAAGGCTGCGCCGACGTGGCAATTCGCGACGTTGTTTCAACAGCTTCTTCACACCATGCCAACTTTTTCTCAAGGTACGGCCTCTCGGCTTCAACAGCCTGAACCTCCAAAAATTTGACCACACCGAACACGAACCCGGCCAGGCCGATAAGTGCGACAAATCCTTTGATCGTATCTGCAATGGTCATCAGCTGTGCTCCAAAGTATAACATTCTATCCAAATGTAAGAGCGCCAGTCCAGCCCCCCAATTGGAACTGAAACCTCAAGCCACAAAATATTGGACAAAATAATATGAGTTTTTTCAATGGTTGGTCAGTTCTCCACAACTCCTGGAGAGCGTACTGGCATGCCGGATCCGGTCTAATTCTTACGATTTAAAGTCCCTAAGGCGGCCCTGTTGTTTGGCCGCAGCCCGCCACAATTTTTTTCTTGCGTCCGTTGGTTCAAGATGTCGGTACTCGCCCCCAGAGAACTTACGCCAATCAAGCGCCAGACCCTGTTTTACCAGCTCACCGGCAATATCAGTTCCGTCAGGCAGGTAGCATTTTGCTACAATACGATCATAAGAAATTTCGTCCTTGATAATGGCGGTAACGACCCTGCCTTTACATAAACCTATCAGGGTAAATTTGGCTTTCTTGCCCCATGGGTGTTCAAGTTCAGGAGCATCAATTCCTGCCAATCTGATCTTGGTGCCGCGGACAATGATCGTATCGCCATCTATTACATGGCATTTACCCCCCAGAATATTTGTTGAGGCGACACTCTTCGGCTTCTGCTGTCTCCTCCCACGCTTACGATGAATTTTTGTTCGGGTAGATCTAAAAAATATGCGAAACAGTGCTCTAAACATTTTTCCCACATCAATTGTCAAAGTATCAGGGATTATATCAATAATATTGGACATCGACCGGAAGTCGAGTTGCTTTTTTGAAGGCTGCAAACCTCGGTGATAAGGGAAACCTTCATTGCCTTTGATGGGGCATCGACAAGAGTTCTATCTTTTGCCTTTGATATCAAAACCTGCATTGAGCATGAGTTGAGGAATTTGTTTCTTGAATGGGAAAAAGCCTTTAGTGGCATGGGACCAAGCCTGTGTGTCCCAATCGCGCGGAATTTCACAAAAGACGATACCTCGCTCCGTGCATTTGGCGGCCAGTTGGCTCATCGGGGCTCGTGCCCAACCTTGTGCAGTAAAGGGTGCCATGACGCATTCCGCGCCTGCATCATATGCTTCCGTTGCCATGTTTTCGATTGCATTATTGCCTGTAAAAGATGTCGTGTTTCCACCGAATTTTTCGCAGGCACGGTTGGCGGCGTTGGTAAGAGCACCTCTGGTGAAGTCTGATGCTGCATTGCCAATTTTGAGCGGAGACCGCCCATCACTCAGATTCCAGGTGGCGATGGAACAGATTTCATTGGTTCCAAAGCTCAACTGCTCAAATGTACAATCATCTTCGGTGATCAGCAGCATCGCTTTTTTGCCCAAGGGCAGAGGCGTGTGTGGTTTGGGCGGCACTGGTTGGTCAAAAGCAAAGTCATCTTCCAACGGGCCGGCCTTTTCGTTCAGGCCCTGCGGATTGAACCTTCCGTCCGTGAATTTGTGTATGTTGGATGCACGCGCCAGATAATGCTTTCCCTTGGTTTGCAAGCCGCCAACCCAGCGCCATGACAATGTGTTGGATGCCGCGTCAGCATCCATTAAATGACGTAAAAAGAAATCAGCGCCGAGTGTCCAATCGAGGCGCAGGGTGAATATCCAGATTGATGCAAACCACATGCGTGCGTGATTATGCAAATAGCCTGTTTCTACCAATTCTTTTGCCCAGGCATCAAAGCAATCAATGCCGGTGTTGCCCTCAATGGCAGCGTTGTAACCGCTGCGCATATTGCCATTTGTTTGGGTACGCTTCAGCGCCTTCATCCTGACTGTCTCATAAACAGACCAAACCGATGGACGCATCTCCAACCAGCCTTTCCAATAGGTCCGCCAGAAAACCTCCTGAATGAATTTCTCAGTCGATGACAATGCGAAATCCTGCATCACTCGGGCGCAAATTTCCTGCTCTGTAAGGAGACGATGACGAACCCAGGGAGACAGCGCTGAAACGTTCGACCGATTGGCCGGCCCATAATCAAAATTACGCTCTGTGCGATATGTTGTAGCCGCAAAAGGCACAAACGAGTCCAACCGGTCCAGACCTGCTTTGCGGGTCGCGTCGAACTTGATTGTGCGGGTTAATAGGTCGGTCATGGGAAAGAAATGCGCCGCTGCTCTTTATGTTTGGCTTCAGCAAGCTAATTAGAGCAGTAGGACAAAAAGGCGAAAACTATGGCTGAGAAAATTGGGATTATTGGTGCGGGCATGGCTGGCATCACCGCAGCGCGTAAGCTGACCGATGCCGGGCACAAAATTACAGTTTTTGAAAAGTCAGGAGGCACCGGTGGGCGGCTCTCCACGCGGCGCACAGATTATGGAAATTTCGACCATGGCGCGCAATACATCACAGCCAGGAGTGCACCTTTCCGAGCCATGATGACGGGATTGTCAAATGCCGGTGCTGTTGCCTTGTGGGAACCAGTTGGCAAAACCAGCGATAATGAATGGCATGTTGGCACACCCGGTATGAGTGGCCTGGTCAAACCACTTCTTATCGGATTTGAAGTCAAAAAGCGGACGCGCATCGTCGATATCACTCGTAAAGATGATGAGATTGTATGCACCGATGAAGACGGCAATGCTGATCGCTTCGACAGAGTGATTGTGGCCACACCTTCACCGCAAGCCTACACGCTTTTGTCACCGGTCGATCCGGTATTCGGCGTGTTGAACACCATTGTTTACATGCCATGCTGGACCAGCATGTTTGCGTTCAGTGAGCCAATTGAGACATTGCCCGATCACTATCGAGGCGCGCACACAGAGAGCCTATCGTGGCTGGCACGAAACAGTTCCAAACCGCAGTCCATTGGCATTGAAACACTATGCGCGCAAGCAGGTGCGCAATGGAGCAAAGACAATCTTGAGATGGACAAGGCTCAGGCGCTTGCGGCTATGAAAGACGCGCTTGAGACAATGGCAGACCAGACTCTCAAGCCGATTTATGCCGAAGCGCACCGGTGGCGTTATGCGTTGGTGGACAAGCCCTTTGGAACCGCCTATCTCGCCAGTCACGATCAGCGCCTGTTTGCTATTGGTGATGGTATGCTTGGTGGGCGTGTCGAGGCCGCATTCGAAAGCGCAAGACAATTATGCGATCATTTGAGACGTGAAATCTCATAAAATATAATCTGCTTTGATTGTTGTTGAGACATTTATTTTACGCACCATTCCCGAATTGCTGGTTTCCTTTCCGGGACGGAGAACACTGATTGTTTGCCATTAGCACCTTCATTTCGTGGAGAGGGAGCAACCTGATATCGCCGCAGCGATTTGGACGGGCAGATCACAAGGCCAGAAGAGCAAATTCGTCCCAGCAGTTCTGAACTTCAGAACATGTCTGGCCGTGCGTAAGGCCCATCAAAAGCGGTCGCTTTACCTCCTCCAGAATATCACCTGAACCAGTGGTCGTCGGCCAATTTTTTGTCGGGTGGGATTTTCAATTCAAATAAGATTTAGCGTAACATGCTTACTTAATTCAATAAAATTTCGTTGACATGATAAAATAGCATCAATAGTCTGCTTAATGACAGCCATTTACACAAATGCAATTTGAGCCAGATGAAAATAACATCCATCGATACCAGGGTCGTCAATGCTCAGATGCGCAACTGGGTTTTCGTCCGCGTAGAAACCGATCAGCCCGGACTTTACGGTTGGGGTGAGGGCACGCTTGAATGGAAAACGCGCGCCGTAACCGGGGCAGTTGAGGACATTGCTCCGTTGCTGATCGGCCGCGATCCCCGCGACATCGAACAATCGGTTCGGGTCATGAACAAGCATGGCTTCTGGCGCATGGGCGTGGTCGGGGCAAGCGCCATCTCGGCTATCGAAATTGCCCTGTGGGACATCCTTGGAAAGGAACTCGGCCAGCCGGTCTGGCGTTTGCTGGGCGGCAAGGTGCGCGACCATGTCAAGGTGTACACCCACCTTGGTCTGGGTGACATGCGCTCGGTTTATGAGACCATGCATCCGGACGAGCTTGCAGCCCGCGGCGCAGAAGTGGTGGCATTGGGCTATAACGCGCTCAAGGTCGTTTTCATTCCGTACACGCATATCCTCGCGCCCAGCAAGGCTGTGGATCATGTCGGAACGCTGATGTCGGCTCTTCGGAAAGCGGTCGGTCCAGACGTGGAGATCATGATTGATTTTCACGGGCGTCCGGGGTCCACCGCTGCTGCATTGGATTATATTCAGGCCATCGCCGATGGGCGACCGATGTTTGTCGAAGAACCGGTCCAGCCAGGCGATGCCGGCTTCCTGCGCGAAGTCACGGCACGCTCACCGGTTCCGATTGCTGCAGGCGAACGGTTGATCGGGCGCGGCGAATTCATGCCTCATATCGTGCAACGGGCTTTTCACATCGCCCAACCGGACATATGTCACACGGGCGGTCTTGCTGAGGCGCGCAAGATCGCGGCCATCTGCGAAACTGCCGGAATTGGCATTGCCCCGCACAACCCATTGGGGCCTATCGCATCGGCGGCGGCTCTTCATTTTGACGTGGCGACCCCGAACTTCGTCATTCAGGAAGAGATGAGCGGTGCTGTGCCCTGGTATGACGACGTTGTCGATGGTCCGGTGCAGCGCGTTGGCAGCCATTGGCTTATTCCAGAAAAACCGGGGCTTGGTGTCGAAGTGAACGAAAACATCTGCGCCGCGCACCCGTTTGAACCGGAAGTGCAACATGCGACGAACGCCGTCTTGGATGACGGCACAATAGTGGACTGGTAGCTGCGATGAAGCGGATTGACACGTTCAACAGGTTCTTGAGGTCAGCGGGTGCCGTATGGATCGCAGTGATCCTGCTTTACATCGTCTCCGGTCTTGTGTCCCCGGCCATGTATCAAACCAGCCAAGTCATGAACATTTTACAAGTTGCAGCCTTTCTGGGGGTGATTGCACTTGGCCAGACGATGGTCATTCTGGTTGGCGGCATTGATCTGAGCCAGGCCGGAACGATTACACTAATCAATATTGTGGCAACCAGTCTGATGTTGGGTCAGTCCGAGAATATCGCCATTGCTCTTATTGCCTGCCTGGCGCTGGCGCTGGTGATTGGCCTGCTGAACGGTCTTTTGGTGATCATCGTCGGTATTACGCCACTGGTCGCAACATTGGGGATGAATTCAATCCTGTTTGGTGCCGCGCTTGTCTACACCGGGGGGGCTCCGCGCGGCGATGTGGCTCCGGCCTTTGAAGTTCTTGGCACAGGAGATGTACTTGGCTTGCCGGCACCCGCCCTGATCTGGCTGGTGGTGGCTGTGGCGCTCTTCGCCCTGACGCGCATGTCGGTTTTCGGGCGCTGGCTTTATGCGACAGGGGCCAATCCCGATGCCGCAGCGCTGATGGGCGTTCCGGTGGAGCGTGTCACTGTTGGAGCCTATGTGTTTTCCTCAATTCTCGCGGCCTTTGGCGGGCTGCTATTGACCGCCTATGTCGGGTCACCGTCGCTGGGGATCGGTAATCAGTTTTTATTGACGTCTGTGGCCGCCGTGGTGGTTGGCGGCACCGCATTGACGGGCGGCGTCGGTGGCATTCTGGCCACGGTTGGCGGCGCTATCTTCATCACCGAGTTAACCAGTTTTACCAACATCGTAAGGGTCACTTCGGGGACCCAATTCGTAATCCAGGGCGGCATCATCATCTTGTCCGTTCTGGTCTACCGCCGGCTGTCCGGCGCGCCACGATAGAGCCCGGCAAAGACCGGACAAAGCGCAGTTATCTACCATCAAGGAGAGGAGAAAAATATGAAACACTCAAACAGGACAACCAGACGCAAGTTCCTGCAAACCAGTGCGGGGTTCGCAACGTTGGCGGCTATAGCCCCCGCCTTTATTGGCCAGGCAAATGCGCAGGCAGGTGCCATGCTGTCGCCCGTTGGTGAGATGGTGAAGGGCACTGCCAAGAAAGGCCCTTACCGAATTGCCTTCTCAAACGGTTTTTCAGGAAACTCATGGCGTGCCATGGCCATAGCAGCCCTCGAAGCTGAAGCTGCGGCGACACCAGACATTGCTGAATTCGTCGTCGTCGACGGACAGGGCGACATCAACAAGCAGGTCAACGACATTGAGGGCCTGATAAATCAGCAGTTTGACGCAATCCTGACCATTCCAAATTCCGGCTCGGCAGTGGCGCCGATCCTGAAGGAAGCAACAGACGAGGGCATTGTTACAGCACCGTTCAATCTGCCGGTTGAGGGAGAAAACTGGTCTACCTATGTCGGAACAGATCCGCAGAAGAAGGGCGCGGCCTTGGGCAAGTGGCTTTCGGATGCTCTGGGTGGCTCTGGCAAGATTGTGGCGCTGGGTGGACTTCCAGGAAACTCCTACACCGCTGCTGGATGGGCTGGTGCTCAGGACGCAATGGCAGACGGCATCGAAGTCCTTACATTTCGAGATGCTTACTGGGAGGAAGATCGCGCCAAGGTTATCATGGCCGATCTCATTGCCGCATATCCGGAAATCGACGGCATTTGGTGTGATGGTGCGCAAGTTGGTGCCGGAGCAACAAAAGCGCTGCTGGATGCTGGCCGGCCCCTCGTGCCGGTCACTGGCGATGATTATAATGGCATGCTCAAGCTCTATGATGCACAGAAGGATGCGCATGCCGGTTTCGACATTGGCCTGATGAGCGAGCCGACTTGGCAGGGTATCTTCGCGATGCGTGCCGCAGTCAGTCTGCTGAAAGGTGAGGAAGTTCCCAAGCAGCAAATCCTGGTGCCCCAGATCATCACCAAGGACAATTACAAGGACTACATCCGCCCCGATCTTCCGGACGGCGTCTTTACCGATACGTCGCTGACCAACGAGGAATTGCGTGAGATCTTTAATGCCTGACACCCAAAAGGGTGACCTGGCAATGGTGCCCCCGGAAATCCCGGTTCTGGCTGTTCGCAGTGTGGACAAGCGGTTTCCGGGGGTGCACGCTTTGCGTGCCGTCTCGTTTGATATCCGGCCCGGCGAAGTGCATGCCGTTGTCGGCGAGAATGGCGCTGGAAAGTCGACATTGATGCGGGTTCTGTCGGGCGTTTATGCGCCCGAAGGAGGCGCTGTCATGATCGGTGGGGACGAAGTTACACTAACGTCGCCTCAAAACGCCTTTCAACGCGGAATCGCAATGGTCTGGCAGGATACCCGCCTGGCACCGACGCTCGACGTCGCCTGGAACATTTCATTGGGCCACGAGACCGGAGGGCGCGTTCTGGTTGACCGTGCCAGCATGATCGCCACAGCAAGGCGCGCTCTGGCGCGCATTGGTTCCACGGTCGATCCACTGGCGCAGGCCAGCACACTGTCCAGAGCGCAGATGCAGCAAGTCGAGATTGCGCGCGCCCTGTCCCGGGATGCGCGGGTTCTGATACTGGATGAACCAACGTCCGCGCTGACGCCTGCTGAGACATCCGGGATGTTCAAGGTGCTTTCAGAGTTGAAGGCAGGCGGAACGGCCATTATTTTCATTTCCCATCGTTTGCCCGAGGTGCTGGACATTGCCGACCGGATTACGGTGATGCGCGATGGCGAAGTAACCGGAACAGTCGATGCGAAAGAAACATCTGAAGCACAGCTTGTTTCGTTGATGGTCGGGCGATCTATGGGCCTTGAATACCCGCAGTCAAAATCACCACCGGGTGCTGTGGCCCTGGATGTCGAGAACCTGTCCGGCGGCATTGTCAATGGTGCAAGCTTTTCGGTGAAATCCGGCGAAATCCTGGGGCTTGGTGGCATACAGGGATCGGGTCAGCAGGACTGCGCCCGCGCTTTGTTCGGCCTTGGAAAGTCCGGTGGCACATTGCGCCTGAATGGCCAGGAAATTCAACTGAATTCCCCTTCGGAAGCGATCGCGCATTCAATCGTCTATGTGCCGGCAGATAGGCGCAAGGAAGGTCTGTTTGAGGTTCATTCGATCCGTGAAAACATAGCCCTTCCGCAACTTGCACGCTGGGTGCAAGGGGGCCTTTTAAGCCAAAAGGCTGAAAAATCTGATGTTCAGGCCGAATTCGACCGCCTCAGCATCAAAGCTCCGGGTCTTGAAACTCCGGTCTCCTCCCTCTCGGGCGGCAATCAGCAAAAAGTGGTGTTCGCGCGCTGGTTCATCGGAGATGCTGAAGTCTATATTTTTGACGAACCCACCCAAGGTGTCGATGTTGCGACCAAACTCGAGATCTACGGCGTTATCCGTGAATTGGCCGATGCCGGGGCTGCGATCCTGGTGGTGTCATCTGACCTGCCTGAACTGATCGGCCTGACTGACCGAATTCTGGTTTTTTCCGACGGTCGCATTGCAGCTGACATTGCATCTGCCGAGGCGACGGAGGAAAGCGTGATCAGCCATGCCTTCAGTGGAATGCAGGATGCTACGCAATCGGATTCATCCGGGTCCAGGACCCGTGCGCGAGCTGGCAATCCTGTTATGGCTCGCTATCTTCCAGCGCTCATGTTGCTGGCGTTGCTTATCGGCATAACGGTGATTGCAAGTGTGCTTGCTCCCTATTTCCTGACGGCTCGGAACTTCTCGTCCATGGCGGGCCAGATCGCACCGCTTGCCTTTGCTGCGTTGGGACAGATGGCCACCATCCTTCTGGGCGGCATTGATCTTTCGATTGGCCCTACGATCAGTCTGGTAACAACGATTGCCTCTTATGTGCTTGCGCCTGAAAACACACTGCCGGCCATCGTCGGCATTGCGATTTGCCTGCTTGCCGGGCTCGCTGTCGGTATAATGAATGCTGTGCTTGTGGCGGTGTTGCGGATACCTGATCTGGTGGCAACGCTGGCGACATTTTCAATCGTTCAGGGCGCGGCACTGATTGTCCGACCCTCTCCCGGAGGGCGTGTTGACCCGGAAATTGCCCAGGCGATTACCGAACGCTTCATGTTGGTTCCTGTCGTCTTTGCCCTGGTTATCGCCACATATATTGCGGTTGAACTGCTGCTGTTGCGTGGCCGCATTGGCGCCCGGTTTTATGCTGCAGGTTCAAGCGCCGACGCTGCAGAGGCTGCCGGAATTCGAACACGCCGACTGCGCGCCGGTGCCTATATGTTCTCTGGCGTGATGGCTGCGATTGCCGGGTTGATCATCGCCGCGCGGATTGGCTCGGGCGACCCACAGGCCGGCACCACGTTTACGCTGGCAACAGTCACAGCCGTCGTTGTGGGTGGCACATCTGTGTTCGGCGGGGTTGGAACAGCTGTTGGCACGCTGTTCGGTGCGATCCTGATTATCCTGATGCAGAATGTGCTGAATCAGCTGCAAGTATCCGCCTATTGGCAATATATCTGGACCGGCATACTGACCCTCATGGCGGTCGGGTTCCATGGATTGCGAACGCAGGAACGACGCGCTGTCATGCGCCGAGCAGGTGCCCGATTGCTTCATTTCAGCAAGGGAACGTCAAAACGGAGTCGATGAAGATGTCTCAGATACGGCTTGCCGCGAAAGCGGCCAACATACTCGGCGAGGTTCCGGTCTGGGATGTCGAGAGCCAATCGCTTTGGTGGATCGACATTGAAGGCAAACTTCTGCAGCAACTGCATCATCCTTCAGGTGTGGTGACGCAATGGACGATGCCTGAACGTGTTGGAAGCTTCGCCTTGTGCCGCACTGGCGGGATCATCTGTGCGTTTGCCAGCGGGTTTGCCTTCTACGATCTGGAAACAGGTGAGACAGATTGGATCGCCCGACCCGAAGCCGACACGCCACGGAACCGTTTCAATGATGGCAAGGTGGACCGGAACGGTCGGTTTTGGGCGGGAACAATGGACGACAAATTATCGGAGCGCACCGGCGCGCTTTATCGGCTTGATCCTGACCTGTCAGTGCATTGCATGGAAACCGGAATTGGAATTTCCAATGCGCTTTGCTGGAGTCCTGACAATAGCAAATTCTATTTCGCAGACACGATGCAACAGGAAATCTGGCAGTATGACTATGCCGCAGAAACGGGCATGATTTCCCAGCGGCGCCTGTTTGTCCATACGCGGGACCAGCCCGGCAACCCAGACGGTGCCACCATTGACAGTGAGGGCTTCCTGTGGAATGCGCAATGGGATGGCTGGCGCTTGGTCAGATATGCGCCAGATGGATCTGTGGACCGGATTGTCGAGTTGCCGGTACAAAAACCCACAAGCGTGATTTTCGGAGGCAAAAACCTGGAAACCCTATATATAACAACGGCCATTTGGGACCTTTCCGACGCGGCGCTTGCGGAGCAACCCTGGGCGGGGTCGCTCCTGGCAGTCGACGTTGGTGTTTGCGGTCTACCCGAGACACGGTTTGACCGCTAACTGATGAAGACCATTACCGCTCGCAAGACCAGAACCGCCCGCAAGACCAACACGAAAATAACCCCGGTTCGGGGGCGGCGCGGCAGCATTCATCGCTCCGTGGTCGAACGTGTAGCTATGGATATTCTCAACGGGCAGTACAAATCTGGCGACGCTTTGCCCAACGAAGTGGATCTTGGCGCACAATTGGGTGTTGGTCGTTCGTCGATCCGCGAGGCGATGCGTGTCCTTTCTGACAAGGGGATGATCGAAGTCCGCCCCCGGACCGGTGCCCGCGTTACCGACAAGAAGCTCTGGCGGCGGCTGGACCCGGATGTGGTGGGCTGGCTGCTGGCTGCCGGGCCGGACAAGGATTTTCTCTTCCAGCTGATCGAAGCGCGCAGAATTTTCGAACCGGCGGCTGCGGAGTACGCAGCACAACGCGCGACAAATGCCGATCTCGCGGCGATCGAGAAGGCTCTTGGGGAGATGAACGATGCCTGGCCCGAAAGCCCGGCAAAAAGCGTTGAGGCCGATCTGGCCTTTCATCGGGCGGTTCTGAACGCTGCGGGCAATCCCATACTGGAAGAGTTCGAGATTGTGATCGACGCAGCACTGCGCGCAGCATTTACGCTCTCCACCACGATGTCCGAGTCCTATGCCAAGACGATGCAGTCCCATGGCGAGGTGCTTGATGCCATCCGCATGAAAGATCCGCTCCGGGCGAAATCCGCGATGGCCGCACTTCTTGACGTTGCCGCAAAAGATCTTGGCGTGTCCTAAACACCTGATTTGCCGAAAAGGCCTTTCCGGCACATTGTTGAGAAATGTCGAACAGCTGGATCATTGACGTCGTTCATTTGCGATAGTCAGCGTCTGGGTGGCTGCTGTCTGTCGAATGCGAACCGGTCTCCTTGTACCTGATTGCGCCAGTAGCGGGGTGATCCAAACTGCCGCCACTCAGCGAGAGCTGCGGCTTGACCAAGGATCAGATGAAATCAATTGAGCGGGAATATGAACTGGCAGAATATGCCGCGCAAATTCATGGGTTGGTTGCTCGCCTTGCGGCGGTCTCAAATCCAAAGAGGGGATTTAACAAGGCCGTGGAAAGAGCAAAAAAGAGAGTGCATTTTTTGTAAATTCCCGAAATGCAGACTTTGGTCAGATATCTCAATTTCCAATCAATTCCTCGGTTAAGCCCACCCATGTCTTTTTAAGCGCTGTGATCTTGGAGCATCTGATCTGAGACCCAGATCCCGGGTCTCAGATCAGATGTTTTGCAAGACGGCCATTGTGAACCCTGCTTCGGCAATAATTTGCGCCTCAGGTTCAGTGACCCTTTTTCCATCAATTGCGACTTTCAACCATGGTCGATGTTGTGGGTTTCGGGAAGACCATAGACAGGCGTTGGAATGTCTTCCATGCGAGCCTTGATCTGTAAGGCAAGGTATTGTGAATAGTGCCGCGATTGATGCAAATTACCGCCGTGGAACCACATAGCGGCCTGTTGCGTCGGCTTCCACATATTGCGTAATTCGCCTTGCCACGGGCCGGGGTCTTTGGGCGTTTCAGATCCCAGTCCCCAGCATATGCCAACCTTGTCAGCTACATCCTGCCCGATCAGATCGGCCACCCATCCACTCATGGAATTGTAACCCGTGGCATACACAATCAGGTCAGCCTCAAGCTTGGTCCCATCTGCCAGCAAGACGCCGTCTTCGACGATTTCCTGTACCTGTCCTTGAGCCAATTTGATTTGGCCATCGATGACCAGTTGGCTGGCTCCTACATCAATGTAATAGCCTGATCCGCGTCTCAGATATTTTAAAAACAGACCGGTATCACCCACGCCATAATCCAGTTTGAAACCGGCTTTTTCCAAACTGGTGTAAAAGTCTTTGTCGTGTTCTCTGATCGTATCGTAGACGGGTTTCTGGAATTCAGGCAGCAGACCATAAGGTATTGAAGCAAAAGTTAAATCAGCCTTTTCAGTGGTCATTCCTTCATCCGCTGCTTTTTCTGAATAAAGTGGCCTCAAACCGTGTTCAATCAGGGATTCAGAGCGGACAATATGGGTCGTTGAACGTTGAATCATTGTCACATCAACATCATTTTCCCAAAGCGCGGCGCAGATGTCGTGGGCCGAGTTATTGGATCCTATGACCAATGCCTTCTTACCCTTATATGCGTCGGGACCTGGATGTTTTGAGGAATGGTGTTGATCACCCTTGAATTGGTCTGCGCCTGGGAATTCGGGGATGTTCGGTTTACCCGACATGCCTGTGGCCAGCACCAGTTGTTTGGCCTTCAAACTGACTTTCTCTCCATCACGGTCAACTTCTATAGACCATTCCTTTGACGCTTCGTCATAGGCCGCAGATTTGCAGACTGAGCTGGTCCAGTAGTTCAGCTCCATCACTTTGGTATACATCTCCAGCCAGTCACCAATCTTGTCTTTGGGTGTGAACACTGGCCAGGTTTTGGGGAACGGCAGATAGGGCAGATGATCGTACCAAACCGGATCATGCAGGCAAAGCGACTTGTAACGGTTGCGCCAGCTGTCACCGGGCCGTTTGTTCTTATCAAGAATTATTGTGGGCACACCCAGCTGCCGCAGCCGCGCGCCCATGGCTATGCCGCCCTGACCACCGCCAATGATAATTGTATAGGGTTGGGTGCCGTATCCCAGATCAGCCAGTTCGTGTTCGCGATCTTCTTTCCAGTTCGTGCGATTTTTGTTCACACCAGGTTGCGCGCCCAACGGGCGGTTATGGCCTGATTGTTCTTCGTGTCCCTTTAATTCGCTTAAGGAGGTCAACAGGGTCCATATCTTTTTGTCTTTAAGTCTGAGGTGACCGCGGCCACGTCCAACAGATGTTTCGAAGTTGAACCACGCTGAGATGACGCCGTCTTCTTCGGTCACCTGCTCTGTGTCATCGATCCTGAATTGGCTTGGCTTAACAGATTTCAGCTGGGCATTAAGCATATCAACAATGGCGGTTCGCCCTTCCATCGTTTTGATATTCCACGTGAAGCTCAGCAGATCACGCCAATAGCCCGTCTCAAGAAAACACTCGGCGGCTCGATCAACATCACCTGTAGAAAGAGCGTCTTGAAATTGAGCAAGTATCGCCCGCACCGTTGAGCTTTCATTTGTATCCGACATTTTCAATCTCCCCGTCTGTTATATTTTTTCCTTTTTGGCATCGCCCGTGGGCGGGCCGGCCATATCTTTCATAAGGTGCAACATCGCCGTGCAATCCTGTTCAGATCTGCCCTAGGGTTCTGCCATGGCAAACATCTGTTGAGCCGCCGCGCCCAAAGGAGTCGGCGCCCCTGCGGATTGGGCCAGCTTCACGCCAAGACTGATATCCTTCAGTCTCAGGCGAAGGGGAAAATCCGGACTTATATCTCCCCGCAAAACCTTGTTTGGAAAATTCACATTGATCTGGCCGCGCCCAGCTGTGGTGCTTTGCAGTACATGCACCGTCTGCTCCAGATCCAGTCCCAGCATTTGCGCCACGTTCAGGGCTTCGGCGGTCATGACCATGCCAATCATGCTCATGTAATTATTGACCAATTTCAGCTTTAGTCCGCTGCCGAACGGTCCGACATGTACGATTTCATCGCCCAGGGCTTCAAGGATCGGGCTGACCGTCCTGAGATCGTCTTCGTTGGCACCGACCATGATCAAAAGTGTGCCGCGCTCTGCATCCAGCGGAGTGCGGCCGACGGGCGCGTCTATCAAACGCAATTCAAATTCGGCCAAGTCCCGAGACAGGGACGACAGGGCCTGAACGTCCCCGGTACTCATTTCCAGCACAATCCCGCCTGGCTTCATTCGCGTGGCGGCGCCGTCCTGGCCTAAAAGTGCATCTCTGACATGGCTTGATTCAGGGAGCATGGTGATCAGGATGTTGACGTTCTCGGCGGCATCCGCAGGGGAGATTGCCACCCGAGCGTTTTCAAGGTTTTGGAACGCGGCGAGAGCTTTGGAGTTTACATCATAGACCGAAATTTCGTGCCCAGCGGCAGCCAGGCGGCGCGCCATTGGTTCCCCCATCGTGCCCAATCCGATTATCCCAACTCTCATAATTGTTGACCGGACCCCCAGCCCCGCAGGGCTTCCACATTGTTTCAGGTTAAAAGTGCGCTTAGTGTGCCTATTGATACGGCTTGACCATTGTCATCATCCATATTTGGAACGATTGCCTGCGCATCTGAAAAGTCTTCATTTTCGGTATAAGAGGACTTTGTCACCAGGCAGCGGATGCCCGCTGCACGTGCCGCTGTCAGACCGATATTGCTGTCCTCCACCACGACGCATTTGTCCCGATCAAGACTTAGTTGGCTCAATGCCAACAGATAGATGGCGGGATCCGGTTTTTTGGCTTTGACCATGTCACCGGCAAAAACCGTAATATTTGCGGAAACCCTGTCTCCCAACAGTCTGTCGACAATTGCCTGCACGGCGCGCTCGTTGGATGTTGAACAGACCGCCAGGGTCACCTCGGCATCTATCGCCTCGTTCATAATGCGGGAAATCCCGGGTCGAAGTGGCAATTGCCCCTCTTCGATAAGTTCCATGAAAATGTCAGTCTTCAGGCGGTGAAGGTCCTTGATGAAGTCTTCGCGTTCCTCATTCGGGACAGGCCAATCCGTTTCATCAAAATGACGTTTCATGCGCTCCTTGCCACCGGCGGTCAGGAGCAGATCATGATAACGGTCAACTGACCAATTGTCGGCAAGACCTTTGGCAGCAAATGCCTTGTTGAAAGCTACGCGGTGTCCATCTCGCTCGGTATCAACCAAGACACCATCGCAATCGAATATAAGTGCTTGCATATCCCGCCCTTAAACCTTGTTTGCTTTGCCTTCGGAGCCAAATAGAGAAATCATTTCCCTGACTCCTTTTTTCATCAAATCATACTGCGCGCTGATAAATGGAATAGGTTCGCCCAAGGTTGGTTTTTCAACCTTCAGCGCGGTAAAGCCTTCGATAAATTGCAGCTTGTGCATGGTGGAGATGTTTACCTTCGCACAGCCAGAAGAGATGCAGCGGCTGAACTGATCACTGGTCAGGCCTGTTCCGCCATGTAGCGCGATTGGGATATCAACAACATTTGTGATTTCCTTCAGTCGATCATAGGCAATTTTGGGTTCGCCTTTGTAAACTCCGTGTGCCGTTCCGATGGCCGGGGCAAATACGGCCAGCTCCGGGAAGTTTTTACAGAACTCGATACACTCATCTACGTTTGCCAATATCGCATCGTCTTCGGACACGAATTTGTCATCCTCTGTGCCGCCAATTGCGCCGATTTCTGCCTCAAGGCCAATACCCCCGGATGTCGCCACATCATATGCCAGTTTCGTCTGTCGGATGTTTTCTTCAAATGGCAATGCAGACCCGTCGAACATCACCGATGTCCAGCCTGCATCAATACAATTTCGGATTACGTCCAGATCAGTGCAATGATCAAGATGAAGAGCGACTGGAACATCAACATCATTTGACAGGCTGCGTACCCAGTCTCCAATGGGTTTGAAGCCCCAATGCCTAATCGTCTTTACGGACAGTTGAATAATGACCGGTGCATTCATCTCTTGTGCGCCGTCTACCACAGCACGTGCACTATTGTAGTCGATCATGTTGAAGGCCGCGACGCCGTAGCTTTCGTTCTGCGCGGTTTTTAACATTGGCTTCATGTAAGCAATGGACATTTTTTTACTCCGTAAGGCAGGCCGCAAAGGGGAGGGCGATTAGAAATAATGCGGCAGCCAGGAATATTGCCCCCGGCTGCCGCAGAGTTTTAGATCAATGTCTCTTTGATGTTTGCCGGATTGAACAATCGCATTTCACCTTTTGCTTTGGCAGCATTGTCAAAATCAGTGCCATTTGGTGCAGAAACGATTTCAAGCTGCAGCCCCCAAGGTGCCATGAAGTAGCACCAGGTCAGACCGATATTCGGGCCTTCTTCATAGGAAGTTGGTTCGCCAAGCACGACAACATCGTTTTCCTTCAGGAACGCGATGGCGCTATCCATGTCGTCCACATAGAAAGCAAAATGGTGGCCACCAATGTCACTGTTCTTTGGCGGTGTGGCGTTCTGGTCAGGAGAGACATACTCAAAAATCTCCAGATTGGTTCCATTTCCAAGCCGCATGTACCGGAATTCTGTAATCACAGAACGGGGATGTACCCTGAGATGTTCGGTCATCCAGTCACTGTCATCTACACGAAAGTCCGTCGCAGCGGTATAAAGTGTCACGCCGCCCAGAATTTTTTCGAAAAAATCACAGGCCTCGTTTATATCGGGTACGGTGAAACCAACATGTTCCATCCCACGCATTCCTGGTATCGGCATTTTGTTCTCCTTCTCGCTTTGATTTATCAGTTCAGCTGGCTAGAAATGTTTTGCCGAGAAGTCGGCCAATTTCTGGTATTGTCCGCCCTTGGCAATTGCTTCGTACATGCCACGCCAGATTTCATGTTGTTCACCGTACAGTCCGCTTAAGCGGGTGTTGGGAATAAACTCGGATTCGACTTCAACCATCTGCTCCACTGCATCATCGATGGTTGAGAAGTTTCCAGACCCAAACGCACCCAGGATAGCAGCGCCCAATACGGTGCATTCGCGCTCTGTTGTAACGCGTGTGGGCATACCAATGATGTCGGTCATGATCTGTACAAACCCGGCACTTTTTGTGCCGCCGCCCGTTAAACGAAGCTCTGTGATGCCGCCTTCAACATCTGATTGAAACGCATCAACAACCATCTTCATTTCATTGGCGCAGCCTTCGAGCAGAGCGCGGATCATATCGTGACGGTTGTGGTAAAGCCCTATGCCCAAAAATGCACCGCGCGATGCAGCATCATAATAAGGCGTGACCTGACTGCTTAGAAAAGAGTGGAACAAAAGGCCTTTTGCGCCCGGAGGCGAGGCTGAAGCCCCATCCACCATGAGAGCAAATGGGCTGCGTCCCAATGCGTTGCCCGCTTCAATCTCGCGTCGACCCATATTGTCGCGCCACCACTTCAAACAGGCGCCAAGGCTGAAGGCTGCTCCCTCAATGTCCCACGCGCCGGGCACGGCATGTCCGCCCCACCAAAGGTTGTTGCCCTTGATACGATCCAGAGAATCCAGATGACCAACCATGACACCGGAGGTGCCGATGGTGAATTCAGCCATACCCTGCTTAATGACGCCTGCGCCGATCGCTGCACATTGCTGATCGCCTGCGCCACGACAAAGAGGCGTGCCGGCTGGAATGCCGGTAAGGTCTGCGGCTTCCTTGGACATTTTACCCGAAACGCCGGATGGTATTCCAACGACCGGCAGTTGCGAGCGCGTGATGCCACAAAGCTCCAGAATTTCATCGCTCCAATCAAGTTTGGCGATATCCATCATCCCATTGAGGGTGAGGGAGGCTGGATCGGTGACCCACTCCTCAGCGCCTAGCTTGTGCAGAAAATACTCCTGGCCATTTGCAAACCAGCGGGTGCGGTCAAAAAGTGCAGGTTCATTGTCGCGAAACCATGCAATCTTGGCAGCTGACCATAACGGGCTCAGCTGCATTCCGGTCAGTTTTTGGTGTTCTTCAGGTGAAATATGTTCGGCAAACTTGTCCGCATAATCGGCAGCGCGGGTGCAATTCCAGACATAACTGGAACACAGCGGCTCTTTGTTTTCATCCAGCATGGCAATGGTGCCACGCTGGCTTGATAATCCTACGGAGCGATATGAGTCTGCCGGCAGATTCGCGGCGGATGTTGCTTGCTTACTGGCGGCGCAGATACCTTGCCAAACGGCATTAAGGTCTTGCTCACTCCACCCCGGGTGCGGCGTGATACAGGGGTATTCCTGATAGCCCTGGCCCAAGGTTTTGCCATGCTCATCAAAAATCATGACGGCGCAGCCAGTTGTACCGGCGTCTATCCCGACAAATGCCTTGGTAGCTTTCATCAGACTCCTCCTCCACTTTCTGTTGTCGCAACCCAATCCGTTAAAAGGGTCAGGAATTTTTCCCGCTCATAAATCTGATCTCTGCCAAGCTGACCCAACAGAAATGCCTTGTAACTGGGAATTTCTTCAACTCGGTCCAGGACGTTTTCTGGTTCCAACGCCAATATGGTGTCACCGTTTCCGTCCCAATCGCGATTGCCGGGAAACCCCATTGCTATGAGCCCGTCGGGCCAGGTCGCATCCAGCTTGATTTCGCCATCAGGACTTTTCCAGACCACGTAATTATGAAAGTCGGTAATACCGCCCTCCCGGCAGAACGCCCGCAATTCCTCAGGCATTGTAGGATGCGGTGGTATTGCAGCGGCAAAGTCGCCTCTCACCGTCTCCACGTCAGCGCTTTGGTTCAGATGACGTAAAACGTCGCGTAAAAGTATATGTTTACCTGAGCACGATCCCATATTGTGCCGGATCACAGCCTCGGCACTGCGTCCGCCAACGCGACCATAGGCAACATTACGCACTGCATGGTAAACCTCGACTGTGGTCGCGTTTTCATGCAAGCCATGCCGATCCATAAAGCTCGTCAGCAAATGCGCATATTGATCATCGGTCTGATCCATTATCTCTCAACGACCTTTCCATCTTCAGCATTGAAATAATAGAGGTTTTCGGAACTGAAACTCAGATAGCAAGGCTCACCCACATTGCCCATGAATGACGTGTCAGCTTTGGCCCGAACGCGCGTCTTGCCTATCGCGACCTCCACCAAAACATCCGCTCCCAGGAGCTGGCGGGAATACACTTCTGCCTTGATAGCGCCGGGCGTTTCTTGAAGCGAGACGGATGCCTTGTCTGGTCGCACACCGACCAGCAGATCGGCAATTCCGGCTTTGTTCAGTCGTGAAGAACTTGCGTCGTCAAGAGAAATTATGTTGCCGAGAAAGCTCAGGGCAGCGTCGCCCTTTTCACCTGTCATTGACATTTCCATCAAGGACATCTGCGGTTCTCCAACAAAGGTCGCGACCCAGGAGTTGACCGGATTCTCATAGATTTCCTGCGGCGTTCCGAATTGTTGCAACACGCCGTCATTCATGACTGCAATTCGGTCTGCCATTGTGAGTGCTTCAAGCTGGTCATGCGTTACGTAGATGGTGGTAACACCCAGATTAAATTGCATGTGTTTCAGTTCGCTCCGCATCCGGGCCCGCAGCTTTGCGTCCAGATGGGCAATTGGTTCGTCGAACAGATACACCTGCGGTTGCCGGACGATAGCCCGGCCAATTGCTGTTCTCTGTTTCTGACCACCGCTGAGTTCCTGTGGGCGGCGTTCCAACAGATGGTCAATTTCCAGGAGTTTAGCCGCTTCGTTTACCCGGCGCGTAATTTCAGCCGGTGATATCTTGGCCCGCTTAAGTGGGTTGGCAATGTTATCGAATATGGTTTTGTGGGGATAAAGCGCATAGTTTTCAAAAACCATTGCAATATCGCGGTCTTTGGGGGGCAGTTGATTTACAACCTTGTCACCAAAAACGATCTCACCTGAAGTGATGTGCTCCAGACCCGCAAGCATTCTAAGCGATGTGGATTTACCGCAACCCGATGGACCCAACAGAGAAACAAACTCTCCATCTTTGATGTTCATATTCAGGTCCCGGACAGCTACAGAGTCTCCGTAGTCTTTCCAGACGTTGTTGAAAGATACAGCAACCATTCTTAAGAATCCTTGTTAATGCTTATTCTTTTACGGCGCCCATGGTGAGACCTGCCACCAAGTAACGTCTGACGAGTAGGCCGAGCGGGATCATTGGCGCGGTTGTGACAACCCCGGCCGCCATGATTTTTCCCCAATCGATGTTTTGTGGTTGAACCAGTTCTTTTGTCGCGGCAGGCAGCGTTTTAGCACCACCACTGCCGATGATGGTTGCGAACAGGAAATCGTTCCAGGCGAACAAGATACAAAGGATCACAAAGGCCCCGATGCCTGGCGCTACGAGTGGCAGGATCATCAGGAATGCCTGAAAACGGTTGTTCCCGTCTACTTGCGCCGCTTCTTCGATGGCGTAAGGCACACCGTCAAAAAAGCCTTTGAGCATCCAGATTGCGAACGGCAAATTGAACGTTGTGAAGGCCAGAATCAATCCTGGGAGAGTGCCAACCAGATCGGCTGACCGGAAGATCGCATAGAGCGGAACAATGACCGCAACAATTGGTGCCATACGTGTCGAAATGATCCAGAAAAGAAGGTCTTTCTTTCCTCGAAATTCTGTTCGTGACAGGCTGTAGGCACACATTGAACCGAGCGTGACCGCAATCATTGCGGACCCAATCGAGGCGACAAGGCTATTGAATAGATACGTGCCGAAATTGTTTTCAGCAAACAATGCAATGTAGTGCGTGACAGTCGGCGAGAAATCAAAAAAGACACCCACATCGCCCCATTGACCAGGTTTTGGCAATGTAAACGCGTCGAGCAGATCTTTGAAAGATGCCATCAGCATAATGAAAAGCGGCAGAAGTGCCCAGATCAGATAGGCGCCCAGAAAAACCGGGCTGACCCACTTAAGAATCTTAACAGTTGCACCCGTGTCATAGGAAATGAGTTCGCGAGAGGCCATAGGTCTTGCTTTCCTTTCTGGTTAACTGTCGCTATCGCCAGCGAGTGTACTTTTGCGTGCTGGGTCTTCGAGCACGCGCACCAGGATCATACCGAGAATAATTGTGACAATGAGCAGTGAGATCGCGATCGCGGCTCCTCGTCCCAGTTTGAAGAATTGGAAGGATACGTCGAAAAGATAGACCGGGAGCAATCGTGTTGAATTGCCCGGACCTCCGCCCGTGAGCACCAGAATGGCGTCGATGAAGCGGAAATTATCCATAAAGCGTAGCAAGATGGCAATCAGCAGGAATGGATAGATGTTCGGCAGGCTAATGTGGAAAAAGTTACTGATAGAGCCTGCACCATCGACCATATTCGCTTCAAGCTGATCTTGTGGCACACGCTTGAGCCCGGCCAGCGTGATCAAGGTGATCAGCGGTGTCCATTGCCACACATCCACAAGAATAATGCCGTAAAGCGCGGTGTTGGAACTGCCGAGGATCGAGGTTTCACCAAGAATGCCTAGGCTTTGGAAAATCCAGTGATACCAACCAAATGTGCCGTTATACAGGTAATAAAACAGCAGACCTGCCACGACCGGTGACACCATCATTGGCATTAGAAACATTGTTATTAGTGGTTTTTCATAGCGCGAATTGTTGAGCACAACTGCAAGCGCTACTCCGACTAGAACCTGGATGGTGAGGCAAATGGCACTGTATTTCAGCAGCAGACCCCAGCCTGCAATAAATTTGGCATCTGAGAACAGGCGCGAAAAATTTTTGAGCCCTACGAAGACATCTGAGACGGCACCAAATCCGACCTTATGAAAGCTCATATAGATGAGCCAGAAGAACGGGTAAATTGTGATGGCAGCCAACAGTATGATAGCCGGCGCGGCCAGATAGAAGTAAAACCATTTCTTGGGATTTGGATTAAGAGATGCAGGCTTCTGACTGATTGTCGCGTAGCCCCAGTCCTGATCAGACAAGGCGGGGTGGATATTCTTTTCAGAGCCAATTGTCATGATATCTCCAAACTTCTCAGCGCACCAAATTGTCCACCCGTTTCGCTTTTGCGGTAATGGGAAGAACTTTTGCTACTTTGCATTGGATTGCCTGCGGACTTAATCCAATGCGCATTATTTTATGGGAAGAGCGCTGAGATCAACGCTCTTCCGATTGTTTGTTGATGATAACCCTAGTGCAGGTTGTCTATCTGGCTCTTGATGCTGTTGCAGGCCTCTTCAGGGGTGGTATCTTCCGACAAACACCTCTGGGTCTCAGCCGCCAGAATATTGTGATATTCGTTGGCCTCGGGCACTTTGGGTCCCAGCACGAAGTTTGGATCCTTGATGCCGATGTCATAAACCGCATCGAAGGTCAGTGCATTTGGCATCTCGGATGGACGCTGACGGGCTTCTGCAACACCAGGCATATCCATGACGGATTTACGAGTAGGCGTTCCACCCAAACCAGTCAGAACATCATACTGCAGCTTGCCGGTCGTGGCATAGACACAGAAGATATAAGCTGCCCGCTTAACATCTTCAGAGGCATTGCCATTAATGCCAACGCCACCGATGCCACAATTCGTGCCATTTACAGATGGACCGCCATTGGTGATCCAGCTTGGCTCGCCCTTAGGACAAGGCGCATATGCTGTTTTACCACCGGCTGCTTTCGATGTTGTTGCGTCCTCAATTGAGGCTGCAAACTCATGGTATTGAACCTGCATGGCAATGCTACCGGACTGATAGACTGTGTTCAGTTCCAGCGTGCCATTGGCAAGGTTGTCAGGATGGCTGACATCTGCCTGCTCTTTGTATTTTTGCATCAGCAGAACGGATTGTTCATCACCCCAGTTTGATGGCGGTGGCGATTTGCTGCCGAGTTTATCGTCGATTTCCCAATCAAGCCAACGACCGTGAGCAAAGAACATCCGCTGCACGTCAAGCTGAGTTGTCCAGGCAAATGAGCCTTGGTGTTGCGCATACCCATACGGTACATCCGCACCACCATCGCGTTTCTTCTTCAGGAATTCAGCGAAGTCATAGACGGTTTTCCAGGTGGAATCCTCATCGAATTCCATTCGGTAGCCATATTCGGCTTCGAAATCTTTGGTGTTCTCTTCGTAGATGTCCTGACGATAGAATGTGCAGGCCACAGCAGCATCATATGGCAGCGCAATAAGCCTGTCTCGATCATAGAAACGACCACATGCATCGAGAAAGTTTTCAAACCAGACGCCATCGCCATAACCCTCTGGGTCCTGAGGCAATGTGTCGTCACCTATCATCGGTGTCAGATCAGCATAGTAATCTGCGAAGGGTGCGCCGATTGGCTTATCCTGAACATAACTGATCGGGAAATCGGAGTTTCCGCTTTGCAGATCGATGCCGACCTTTTGTTGCACGGATGGCAAGCCGTCGGTGATAATTTCGATTTCAATACCGGTCAGATCGTAAAAGTCTTTAATCTTGTCCCGGATCGCAAATGATGGTGGCGTATTTTCCGACATGAAGACCAGTTTTGAGCCTTCGTATTGCCGCCATTTCGCATCATCTGATGAAGCTGCCTGTACAGGCCGACGGGTGATAACTGTGCTCAACCCTACTACAAGTGATCCGACGCCGAGTGACGCAATGCCACCGCCGCCCAATTCCAGAAACTTTCGCCTCGAAACAGCCTTGTAGATTGCTTTCTTTGGTACGTAGAACATTTATTCCTCCTTATGATATACGGATCGAGCCGACCGTTTGCGGTCAGTCATTTGTTTTTGACTTTGACTCCGTGCTGGTCCTCCCCAATACGTGCCTTCACTGCAAATTATTTTCCAAATTTGGACTAAAAGCAAGCGTTTGGTGAAAATTTTCGCCAGTTTATTCTCGAAAGTGGTGATTGGTTTTTTTGCGCTCTCATAGGTGAAGGCAATTAAGTTATTGAAATCAAAAATGAATCGGGTGTGCCCGTAAGAAATCTACAAGCCTGGCGCGGAGCAGGGCTGGCCAGTCGGATTAAATCCGCACAATTTCCAGCTCAAAAGACTGCTATGTGTATTAAACGAAAGGGAAATTATCTTTTTTGGTAGTAGCTCTTCAGAGTGTCGGCCGTGACGCCAAGCGCTTCAGGTACCTTGCCATTTGATTGAAAAAGTACACCCAAATAGATCAAATATATTATATAGATTTGGCATACCCGGCCTTCCAGAAAGTCTCCATAAAGAGGGATTTGCGGGGTATTTGGTGTCCATGTCCAAATGGCAGTGTCTGCAGCTTTGGCAACGGCAGAATCGAGATTGCTTGTCACAGCAACTGTTCGCGCGCCGTTCTTACGGGCCACATTCAGAGCGCTTGCGACATCCTCGGTTGTTCCTGTGTGAGATATCCCAAAGACCGTTGACTGCTCTGTTGCTGTGGCTGCAACAACCTGTTGGGTGTAGCCATCCCGGTGAGATGTGGCCTGAATTCCGGCCTTAAGGAACAGGTGTACCGCTTCTTCACAGACCGATACCGCACCGCCAACGCCGAGGAAAACTATTTGCCTTGATGCCAGCACGCTGGTCACAACAGATTGAATATCCTCGTAATTTATGTGTTTTTGTGTCTCGTTCATGGCTGAGCCGAGCGAGCCAAGTAATTTGAAACTAATGTCCGTAAGTGTATCAGTTTCCTTCATTTCCGCAGGCAAATTAACAAATTGCTGGCTAGGCTTGCTTTCAGATGCGAGGGCTAGTTTCATGTCGGCAAACCCCTTGTAGCCCAAGGCGCGCGTGAACCTGCTGATCGTTGCTTCGCTGATGTTCAGGGTGTTCGCGAATTCCGTAATCGACATTTCAAGTCTGACAGAGGCATGATCTCTGAGGTAGTCAGCAACAAGTCGTTCAGATTTGCGAAGCTGGCCGTATTTCTCTTGAATTCGTAGCGCTATCCCCTTCTCCATTCGTCAATATTCCTTCTTTTGCGGCCTTGTAGAATTAGTTGGGAATTCCAAGCTTCCCATAGGAAGCAGCGGAGAAGTCAGGAGCAATTAGACGGTATCAAACAATTCGGTTCACGATAAGCTTCGCGTCAAAGAATAGCATTGTTTATTCTAAATTGCATATTATGAAATTTTTCTCCACTTCGCCATAGGCCGCTTCAGCGCAGACAAACGTTAAGCGGTGACCACGTTCATTGCCAGAAGCTGGGCCAGAAATGAAGTCGGAACAAATTTTGGTGAAAATTTCTTTACTAATCTCTTTTTGGCGTGCTAATTTCGGCTTAATAGCCGTGAAATTGTTGCCAGACCGGGGAGGAAACCGTTGATATGGCGAAGACAGCAAGGCCTAACACGCCATCAAAAGAGCTTTTGGAGAAACTTTTCACCACAGCCTTTCGAATTAGAAACTTCGAGTCTGAGGGGATCAAGCTGTACCGACAGGGATTGGTGCGTGGCTATTTCCACCCCTATCTCGGGCAGGAAGGAATCGCCACTGGCGCTTGTGCGGCTTTAGAGGATCGTGACTACATCGCATCCACCCACCGTGGACATGGTCATTGCATTGCTCAAGGCGCGGAGGTTGGCGGTATGGTTGCCGAGCTTTTGCAGAAAGAGACAGGCTATTGCAAAGGCTATGGTGGCTCTATGCACATTGCTGACATCAGCCGGAACAATCTGGGTGCAAACGGGATTGTTGGCGCAAGTACGCCGCTGGGTGTTGGCGCGGCCATGGCAAGCCAGGTCCGTGGTTCTGATGCTGTGACGGTGGCCTTTTCCACAGATGGGGCGTCAAACAACGGTACTTTCCTTGAATCCCTTAATCTTGCGGCGATATGGAACTTGAATTTCATACTGATCGTAGAAAATAACCAATATGCGGTGTCCACGAAGCTGGAAGAAGCGACACGAGAAACTGAGCTTTATAAGCGCGGTGAAGCGATTGGTGTTGAAAGCCACCGTATTGATGGAAATGACCCGTTGTTGGTTTATGAAACCGTTGCGGATGCAGTCAAAAAATGCCGGGCCGGGCTTGGTCCAATTCTGATTGAGGCGGTCACGTTCCGCCACAGCGGTCACCACGTGAATGATCCTGGCAAGTATATGCCGGAAGAGAAACTCGCCTACTACAAAGAGCGAGATCCCGTCGATCGCGCCCGCGACAATTTTATCAGTATGGGTAAAGCCGACGCTGCGGAGGTGGAGGCAATTGAGGCTGATATCAAAGCCGAGTTCGAGGCCGCCGTTGATGCAGCCAAGGCCGCAGGCGAAGTGACTGTCGAGGAATTCCGAGAGTTCGTTGCCGACTATTAATCGCCACAGAGCGTGTTGAAGAGATCCGCATAAGGGAGAAACACGATGTCAGATCGTGAACTGATGTACAGGGAAGCTTTGCGCGAAGCCTTGTTTGAAGAGATGGAACTGAATGACGAGGTTTTCATCATTGGCGAGGGGATTGCCGAGCGCGGTGGATCCTACAAGGTAACGGAAGGCCTGCTGGATAGATTTGGGGCTGGGCGTGTTCGCGACACCCCAATATCCGAGGCCGGCATGATTGGCGTTGGTGTTGGTGCTGCGATTGCAGGCAGTCGTCCGATTGTCGAAATCCTGTATGTTGATTTTGCCATGCTTGGCATGGACATGATTGTGAACCAGGCGGCCAAGTTCCGGTTGATGACCGGAGGGAAGGGGCGCGTTCCATTCATACTGCGTACCCAAGGCGGTACAGGCGGCGGGGTCGCTGCCCAGCACTCACAAAGCCTGGAGGCGCTGTTCTATCACATTCCCGGCTTGCGCGTGGTCATGCCGTCCACGCCGGCAGATGCCAAAGGGTTGCTTAAATATGCCCTGCGTCAGGATGATCCGGTGATGTTCATCGAGCACAAGCATCTTTATATGAACAAGGGGCACGTTCCTGAAGGTGAGTTGATCATTGAGTTTGGTCAGGCAGACATCAAACGTGAGGGAACAGATGTAACTTTGATCGCATGGTCCAACATGGTTCCACGTACGCTTGAAGCCGCTGAAGAGCTTGCAAAAATGGGTATCTCAGCCGAAGTCCTTGATCCGCGAACACTCGTTCCGCTTGATCGGGAAGCAATCCTTAAATCTGTTGCAAAAACAAACCGTTGCGTAATCGTACAGGAAGCTGTGCGGCGCGGTGGAGTTGCTTCGGACATCTCTTCCATCATCCAGGAAGAAGCGTTTTACGATCTTGATGCACCTGTAAAAATCGTTGCCGGATTAAACACGCCTATTCCGTTCAATCTGGTGTTGGAGCAGGCGTCTGTTCCGCAAAAGGATGATGTCATAGCAGCGGTTCAGAGCGTTTTGCACGTCGACACCTTCTAAGAGGGAGTATTGAGATGAATTTGCATGTGCTTGAGAAGCTTGCGCAAACAAATCCAGATTGCGAAATATGGTGGGATAGCTCTCCAATTGTCTACCAACAGTGGGCACTGAAGACCATTTCCGAAGCCCCGAAGGACAAGAAGGACATCTGGGCCGAGCAACTGAAACGTTTGTATGATCCCGCAAATGTAGGGACGAAAGCCACAATGGGCTTCAGGGGGGTAACCACAAACCCGTCGCTCAGCCTTCAGGCCATCTTGTCTGACCCGGAATACTGGACGGGCGTGATCAGGCGGATCATTGCAGAAAACCCAATGGACAACGCTGAGCAGATCTATTGGAAAGCCTACCTTGAAACTGTCCGGCGCGGTGCCGAGATGATGCGCCCGTTGTTTGAAAAAAGCGGGGGCAAATACGGCTGGCTTTCCGGTCAGGTCGATCCACGGTTTGTGTCTGACCTGGGCAGGATGCGGGATAACGCGGCCGATCTGATGGCTGTCGCACCTAATGTCATGGTCAAGGTGCCCGGCACCAGGGAAGGGTATCAACTCATTGAAGAGTTGACCGCGCAAGGCGTGTCTACCAACAATACCGCGTCGTTTACGGTCCCACAGTACGTAGCCTGCATGGACGCCGTATCGTCTGGCCTTGAAACTGCAAAAGCCAATGGCGTTGATTTGTCAAAATGGCGCTCGGTCATCACCCATATGTCTGCCCGTTTGGGCAATGTTGGCGACCTGGCCTGGCAAGCTGAAGAGCGCGGAATTGAGATTACACCTGAAGAAATCCTGCTTGGTGAATTGGCCGTCATCAAACGGGCGTATCGGCTGCTTCAGGAGAAGAACCATCCCTCCAAAATGCTGATGTGTTCAATGCGCGTCAAACATGATGACGCAACGGATGAGGCCTCTAGCTGGCATATCCAGAAATTGGCGGGGGGAGACTTCGTTTATACCTGCCCACCCGGCTACATCGCTGAACTGATGCAGCAAGAGGCTCGTCTCGGCGACTTTGATAAGCACGCAGTGAATGAGGACATCTCGGAAGAGACTCTGAGCAAGCTGCTCAAGCTTCCATATTATCGTCAGGCCTACAATTTTGATGGGATGACTCATGAAGAGTTCAGCCAGTTTGGCGCGTTCATAACAACAGCGTCTGAATTTGCGATCGCCACCAGAAAAACCATTGATTTCGTCGCGCGCATTTACGCTGACGCCAAACAACAAGCAGCCTGAGGGGATAAGACAGATGGCAAAGCCGATTGTGATGCCGCAAGTTGGGCAGGACCTAACCGAGGGAACGCTCATTGAATGGTTCGTAAAAGTAGGCGACGAGGTCAAAAAGGGTGACGTTGTTGCTCTGGTTGAGTCTGAAAAGGCCAGCTTTGAAGTCGAGGCTTATGAAGAAGGCACCGTCTTGGAGCTTTTCTGTGAAGCTGGTGGGTCCGCCACTGTTCTGGCACCGTTGCTGACGCTGTCGGAACCGGGAGAGACTTTGGATAAAAAGGCCAAAACGCCTGGCTCTGTCGCTGACGCCCCGCCCGCAAAATCAGAAACCATTTCTGCCAAAACTTCAGCTCCAGTTGGCCAAAAGGCCAACTCTTCCTCTCCGCTTGCCAGAAGACTTGCCGCCCAAAAAGGTTTGGATATCTCGAAGATTGAGGGGTCAGGGCCAAAGGGTTCTGTCGTGAAGCGGGATATTGAGGCCGCAGCGCAAGTGTCAGCAACAGCGCCTGCTGCAACTTCACAATCGACCGTTGCCGCAGCCGAGCCGGCTCCGACAACGCTGCCATTGCCAAGCAGCGAAGATGACGTTGAACTGCCGTTTAACCGGATGCGTCAGGTTATTGCTGAACGACTGGCACTGTCCAAAAGGACTATTCCGCATTTCTATCTGATGGCCGAGGCGGATGTGTCAGATCTGCAGATACGTCGCAAGGCGCATTTTGACATCACTGGCGAGAAACTATCGCTTAACGATGTGATTGTGCATGCCACCGCATTAACATTGCTGGAGTTCTCTGAACTCAATGCCTTTGTGTCCAGCAATGGCGTTTTGAAAAAGGCCGAGATCAATATCGGAGTGGCCGTTTCGGTTGACGATGGACTTATGGTCCCGGCGATTGCAAACGCGCCTCATAAAAACATTTCCGAGATATCTGAGTTGATCCGCGAATATGCCGCTGCTGCGCGCAGGGGGATCAACAAATCTCAGGCGAAAAGTACATTTTCCATATCCAACCTTGGAATGTACGACGTTGAGGTCCTGCCGATTATCAATCCGCCAGAAGCTGGAATTCTTGGGGTAGGTCCTATCAAACGCAAGGTGCGAGAGCATCGTGGTGGTATTCAGGGACGTGACATCATGTCGTTTTCTCTGGCGGTCGATCACAGGGCTGTTGATGGCGCTTACGGCGCACGTTTTCTGCAGTCATTGTGCAAGACAATCGAAACCTACAACGAGTTTTCATAAACCATTTCAATAGACATGAGTGAAGCGCCATGAACCAACCTTCACGCCAGTTCGAACTGGCTAATGCTGTCAGGGCGCTTTCCATGGATGCCGTTGAAGCGGCAAAATCCGGCCATCCTGGAATGCCAATGGGCATGGCGGATGTGGCCACTGTGCTGTTTGACCAGTTTCTGAAATTTGACAGTTCTGCGCCTTATTGGGTGGACCGGGATCGGTTTGTCCTATCAGCCGGCCATGGCTCCATGCTGCTCTACAGCCTGTTGCACCTGTCTGGCTATGCTGACTGGGACATCAACACGCTCAAAAAATTCCGTCAGCTTGGTTCAAATGCGGCGGGGCATCCTGAATATGGCCATGGATCCGGCATTGAGACCACGACAGGCCCATTGGGGCAGGGGCTGGCAACAGCTGTCGGGCTTGCTGTCGGTGAAGCGCGAGACAACGCACAATTTGGCGATGATCTGGTCGACCACCACACCTATGTGATTGCCGGCGATGGTTGCCTGATGGAAGGCATCTCCCATGAAGCAATTTCTTTTGCGGGACATTTGAAACTTTCAAAGCTCGTCGTTCTTTTTGACGACAATGAAATCTCCATTGACGGTCAGGTCGGGCTGACTTGTAGTGACGATCAGGTCAAGAGATTTGAGGCGTGCGGATGGCATTGCCAAAAGATCGATGGTCATGATGTTGATGAGATTGCTGAGGCCATTCAAAAGGCCAAGGAAAGCTCTCTACCCTCAATGATTGCCTGCAAGACGGTGATCGGGTTCGGAGCCGATAAAAAATCAGGGACTTCCGCGGCCCACGGCTCGCCTCTTGGCGCTGAAGAAATTGCCGCCGCTCGCGCCAGTTTGAACTGGCCGCATGCGCCATTTGATATTCCGGAACATATTGCAGCAGCCTGGCAGGAAATCGGTCTGAAGGGCGCTCAGCAAAACGTCCAATGGCAAGAGCGCGTGGCTTCAGCTGAACCTAAAACCGCAGAGGCATTCAAAGCCCATATCTCGGGCGACTTGCCCAAAGAGTGGGAGCAAGCGCTGGCACAACATGCACAGAAGATGGCCGATGAAGCCCCGAAAATGGCAACTCGGCAATCATCAGGTAAGGCGTTGGATGTTCTGACCCCGTTAATCCCGAATTTGGTGGGCGGATCTGCGGACTTAACCGGATCGGTGAATACGAAGACACCTGTTACCTTGCTGATGACCGCATCCGCCATGCAAAACCGCTATGTCCATTATGGCGTGCGAGAACATGCCATGGGAGCCATCATGAATGGGATGGCTTTGCATGGCGGGACCATCCCCTATTCAGGGACGTTTCTGGTCTTTGCCAACTACATGCACGCTTCCATACGTCTGTCTGCACTGATGGGACTGCAGGTTATTTATGTGCTGACGCATGATTCCATTGGTCTTGGTGAAGACGGACCAACCCACCAACCGGTTGAAACGCTGGCGATGTTACGTGCAACACCAAACCTGGATGTCATTCGCCCGGCTGACGCTGTCGAGGTCGCAGAAAGCTGGGCACATGCCCTGAAACGTGTTGACGGCCCGACTGCGATCGTTCTTTCGCGCCAGGGTTTGCCCGCGCTACGAACTGACGGTTCGCTTGATGGCCGGGGAGACCGGGGAAGGGACGTATTAAGCGAAGCTGACGGGACCGCTCGTGACGTGACATTGATCGCAACTGGCTCTGAGGTGTCGCTGGCTGTCGAGGCACAAGCGCTTCTGGCCGCAGACGGAATCAGCGCGGCAATTGTCTCTCTTCCTTGTTGGGAAGCGTTTGAACGACAGGATGCTGCATACAGGGCTGAGGTTCTGGGTACAGCGCCGCGCATTGCAATTGAAGCGGCCGGTGAGTTGGGTTGGCACAAATACATCGGCAGCGATGGCGGCTTTATCGGGATGACCGGCTTTGGCGCATCTGGCCCTGCTCCGGAATTATACACTCATTTTGGGATCACGGCGCAGGCTGTCGTAACAGCCGCCAGGGCTCAGATCAAAAACACGTAAGGGGCTAAAGATCATGGCACAGGACGCTTATGATGTAATCGTTGTTGGCGCAGGCCCGGGTGGATATGTCGCTGCAATTCGCGCGGCACAGCTTGGCCAGAAAACCGCAATTGTCGAGCGTGAACATCTCGGCGGCATCTGTTTGAACTGGGGCTGCATTCCAACAAAGGCTCTGCTGCGGTCAGCCGAAATACTGGATCAGTTTTCAGACGCAAAGAAATTCGGAATTGATGCTGAACCAGCAGTGGCCAATGTTCCGGCGATGGTTGCGCGCTCTCGCGAAATATCCGCGAAATTGAATGGCGGTGTGGCACATCTTCTGCAGAAGAACAAAGTGGATGTGATTTGGGGTGAAGCCAAACTCACCGGGGGCGGCAAGGTCGACGTTTCCGTTTCCAAAAAGCCTGCAGTTGAGCCCGCGCATCCAGTGCCGCGAGCCACCAAGGGCGTGGGAACCTATCATGCCAAGCATATTATTGTCGCAACAGGTGCGCGCCCCCGTGTCTTGAAGGGGTTCGAAGCTGACGGCGAAATTGTTCTGACGTATTTCGAAGCGATGAAACCAAAAGAGGCCCCAAAATCACTGCTGGTTATGGGCTCCGGCGCAATCGGTATGGAGTTTGCTTCATTTTATCATGCTCTTGGAACCAAGATTACAATCGTGGAGCTTTTGCCCGAAGTTTTGCCCCAGGAAGATGAGGAAATTTCAAAAGTAGTCAGGAAGGAATTCGAAAAACGCGGCATACGCATCCTGACAAAGACCCGCGCTGACAAGCTGGAACGAAAGAACGGCATAGCTCACGTAACTTTGAGCGACAAAGACGGAAAGCAAAGCGTCGAAAAGTTCGAAAAAGTTATTTCGGCAATCGGCGTTGTGCCAAATGTCGAAGATTTGGGTCTTGAGCGCCTTGGAATTGACATTGGACCGCAAGGGATCTCCACCAATAGCGCCAGTGCAACCTCTGTTTCCGGGGTCTATGCGATTGGCGATGTAACGGGTGCCCCAATGCTGGCCCATAAAGCCGAGCATGAAGCCGTCAACTGTGTTGAAGCTATCGTCAATGGTCATGCGCATTCACTTGATCCATTGCGCATTCCAGGGTGTACCTATTGCCAGCCTCAGGTTGCGTCAGTTGGGCTGACTGAAGAGGCTGCAAAACAGGCAGGCTACACGTTGCGCGTTGGTCGCTTTCCTTTTGCTGCAAATGGGAAAGCACTGGCGGTCGGTGAAACCGTCGGATTGGTCAAGACAATATTCGACAAACAATCCGGAGAATTGCTGGGCGCGCACCTGGTTGGGCCGGAGGTTACCGAACTTATTCAAGGCTTCGTCACAGCCATCGGGCATGAAACCACCGAAGAGCATCTCATGAAAATTGTCTATCCACACCCCACGCTTTCCGAAGCCATGCATGAAAGTGTGCTTGATGCCTTCGATATCGCAATTCACAAATAGTCACGTCAATTTGCCCGATGCTATGGGTATTGAAATTCGATGATTTTTGCTGAATTAGTGCAATTTACATTGTGAAATAGCGGCTTACGACTGATTTGAGAAAACGATTTTAGGAGACCCGCGCGACTGTCTTTCATTGTGCGGTCTGCAACATCGGTATGGTGTTAAGCTCCTATTGGCATCCGGAAATTTCGGTTCCAACTGGCGCACCTGTTGCAAATCCCGTGATCAATTTAATCCGGGCGCGCAACATGTCGTTTCCGGCAGTGGTCATGCACACTTTGGCTTGAGCCGCTTTCAGCAATTCGGTCTGCAGGTCGAGGACAGCGATATAAGCTACCAGCGTCGAGAAATTGAATGCTTCAAGATTGATAGGAAGCCGCACGTCCCACTTCATCCCGACAGGCGTCGCGTTTATAATCACGTCATGCATTTTGGTCGCGGTCTCGGCTGGTCAAGACGCATGACGCCGTTGCTATTCGTATTTCCAAGTGAACCAGGTTTCAGAAATTGCGAAGATGAACACGGATTTCCTTCACAAGCGCTGCAATTCAGAGGCGCATTCACCTTGCTTTCCTTCTGATTACTCTCAATTACCCTCTCCACCTTGTTATAACCTTATTAATTTGTATCAGCGATTTAACGTCCAAACTCATCATGAATTCCTTTAATCAGCTGTAATACTGGCTCTGGGCAATGCCTGATCAGCCCCACCTGAGTGGTCCAGTGTGAATGTTAGTGCATGATTGGGTTGGATGCCATCGACACGATGGTTTCTGGAGCCGGTGGACGGTAGCCTAAAGCACTGTGGGGTGGTTTGGTATTGTAGTAGCGGCGCCAGCTTGTCGATGACAATTTCAGCCTCTTTCAATGAATAGAAGATCTCTCCGTTGAGAAGCTCATCCCCAAAGCGAACGTTGAAGCTTTCAATGTAGCCATTCTTCCAAGCGCTGGTTGGTTCGATATAAGCAGCTCTGGCGGCAATACTATTCCCTCCGGGAATATAAGAAGACAGCTACCTGCCTCCCATCAATGCTAAATCGGCGGCATTATGGTGGTCAAAATTTGCAAGGAGCATCAAATGAGACCTAGAAACCTCGTCATTCTCATGGCTGACGAACACGCTGGGAAATACACCGGGTTTGCAGGCCACCCCATCGTCAAGACGCCTAACCTTGATCGGCTGGCAGCCTCTGGCACAGTGTTCAAAAACGCTTATTGCAACAGCCCGATATGTATGCCGTCGCGCGCCGCATTTGCCACTGGGCGCTACCCCCATGACACAGGCTATGTCTGCAACGCCACGCCTTACGACGGCACAGTTCTAGGCTGGCCGCATCACCTGACAAACGCTGGTATTCCCGTTACCTCGATCGGCAAACTGCACTACCGCGACGCCGGTGTGTCCTCTGGGTTCTCGGAATCGATCGTTCCCATGCACGCGGTCAACGCGACCGGAGATTTGTTTGGTGCGCTACGCCAAACCCAGCCATTGCCCGTTCGCCACGGTGTGCGGCTGGTCGCGGAACAAGTCGGGCGGGGCGAATCGACTTACACCACATATGATCGCACAATCCTGTCGGAAACGTTGGACTGGCTGACCAACACAGCCCCCGCCCTTTCTGAGCCCTGGGTTTTGTTTGTCAGCTTTGTTTGTCCACACTTCCCACTGATCGCGCCAGACCAATTCTACGACATGTACGACAAAGAGATGATCCCGCTGCCCAAAGCCTGCCGCCCCGAGGATTGGCCAGACCACCCTTGGTTCGAGGCATTCCGTGCCTCTTACATTACCGACACGTTCTTTGATGACGACTTGCGGCGTGAGGCGACTGCAGCCTATTTTGGTTTGTGCTCCTTTGTGGATTCGCTAATTGGTCAGGTCGTGGAAGCGGTGGGGCAGAGCAGTTTCGGAAACAATACTAACCTGCTCTACACTTCCGATCACGGCGACAATTTAGGGGTGCGTGGGCTTTGGCAGAAAAGCAATTTCTATCAAGAATCTGCGCATGTGCCGATGATTTTGACCGGGCCGGATGTGGCCGCGGGTGAGACTCGGAATACACCGGTGTCGCTGGTCGACATTTATCCAACCGTGCTTGATTCAGTCGGACTGGGCGATGGCACATCTCCGGTGAACGAGGACGCCGAAAGTTTGTTCCGATTAGCCGACGCTCCCGACGATGACACGCGCGTCGTGTTTGGCGAGTACCACGGCGCAGGGGCCGTGAATGGTGTATTCATGCTGCGGCAAGGACCTTGGAAATACGTGCACTTCGCCAACATGCCTGAACAGTTGTTCAATTTGGACGACGACCAAGAAGAGATGCACAACCTTGCCACTGCCTCCGCGCAGGCCGGGCGAATCGAAGGTTTTCGAAAGATGCTGCTAGCACGGCTCGACCCGGTTGCGGTTGACGCGGACATCAAGGCTCGCCAGCTTGAGCTCGTCAACAGACATGGCGGCCGTGAAAGGATACTGACCAAGGGTTCGATGGGGGCGTCTCCACCACCCGGCACAAAGCAAGAGGCGTTGAGAACAGAATGACTGGGACCCCAATCGAAGAATTCATCGATATTCCTACGCACCATGGGACGATGCAAACTTTCATTGCACGCCCGAGAGGTCCTTCCCCCACTTGTGCTATTCTCTATATGGACGTGTTTGGTTTGCGCGAAGAGCTTTTCGAGTTGGCGCGCGAATATGCGCGCAGGGGCATTACTGCTGTAGTGCCCGACTTATTTCATCGCCTGCCTGTCAGTCGGTTCACGCCGGTAAATGACGAAGGCGGGCCGCTTGCAGTTGAAGCCAAAGAGGCCAACATGTCCACCGAATTGGAGATGACGGTTGCCTATACCAAAGCGCTAACCACAACGCTGGGGATGAGCCATGGATTTAGTATCCCGCCTCGGTTCTTTGCGTTGGGCTATTGCATGGGCGGGCGCCATGCCTTAGCCGCATGCGAAGCGTTTCCAGATGAGTTCATCGGAGGCATCTCGGCGCATGGCGGACGCCTTGTCACTCCGGACACCCAGTCGCCGCACCTCTTAGTGCCGCGTATCAAAGTGCCATTTCACTTTGCATTCGCCGCCGACGATCCGACTTGCCCCGACGCCCATTGCGCCACTCTGAAAGACTCGGCCGGCGATAGTTCCGCACCAGTGACATTTACGCTTCACACAGCGCATCATGGATGGAGTTTTCCGTGCCGCTGGTCTTATGACTGGGCTGCGGCAAAGGCCGTACATGACATGGCCGTCGCGATGATCAAAGCCGCTGATTGACGTCAAGCGCCTTTGAGGTCAGGGCTGAAACCTGCCTCAGCGCAGACCGCGCGGACTTCCGCAATCAATTCCTTGGCCAGCGGAGGCACATAGCTAGATCGGCGCAAGATTAGGCCAGTGTTCCGATGGATATTCAACGGGTTGGCAGGCAAACGCGCAAGGTTCATGTGCAATCGAGGCCTAAGTCGCAAATCCGCCAGATAGGTCAGTAAGTCAGTGCTTTCGACAATTTGAAGCAGGCAACTGCTGTCGAAACACTCAATCACCGGCAGTGGTGGCTCAATATTCTGAATCCGAAAGCCGCGTTCGAACCGGTCTCGGATCAATGGTCCTGGCGGTAAAATCCAGCGCTGGCAGGCCAATTTGGCCAGAGTCAGTGGTTCGTCGGTCCTGAGTGGATGATCACCCCGTGCGATCACGGCCAATTCGCTGACCAGAAGCGGTTCGGCGCAGACTTTGCTGGTCATCGCACCGGGAATGTCAATTGGAGCCAACGCCAGATCAATTTCACCACGAATCAACCCCGCTACCAGTTCTTCAACTGACGCCGGGACAATGCGGATGCGCGCCCGGGGACTGCGCTGGGTCAGACGTGCGACAGCCTTGGGTAACAAGACCTCTTGCCAAGTGCCGCCGGCCCCAACGACAACCTCGCCCACAGAGCCATCTCGCATCGCGGATATCCTGCGGATAACCGCGTTCAAGTTGCTATCAACTTCGCGCGCGGCATCAAACAGCATATTGGCAAACAGAGTTGGAGCGACGCCACGCGGCTCACGCTCGAACAACGAAACACCCAACTCGACCTCGATCCGCTGCACCGCTTTGGACACAGCAGGCTGGTTCATCCCTAACCGATCTGCCGCGGCCGAGATGTTGCGGCATTCATAGACCGTCAAGAAGAGTTTTAAGGCTCGAAGTTCCATATTCCCCTCAGGAATAGATTAAGATGAACACATAGTAGCTATCGCATGTTTCCGTGTCTACATTGGCCGCATCAACTTCGATTAGGGAGAAGAAGAATGAAATTTAGTATCGTTCGCAAAGCACTGGCCACGGTTGCAATCGCAACTCTGGCATTTACCGGGACCGCCGCCAAAGCTGAGTACCCGGAAAAGCCTGTAACTTTTGTGCTGCCGAATGGCGCGGGGGGGCTGCTGACATCAATCTCCGCATCATCCTGAAACATCTGGAGAAAATCGTTCCAGCCCGACTTGTAGTCAAAAACATCAAAGGCGGAGCTACCGCTACCGGCACACGGGTCGCCTATGACGCACCCAAGGATGGTTATACGCTGCTGTTTTTCCATCAGGCATTTATGGGCACCGCCGCCCAAGGCATACTAGGCCGCAAATTCGCTGATATGACACCTGTAGCTCGCGCCGGGTCAATCGACATTATGTATGCCGCCGCCAAAGAGGCACCCTTCAACAATCTGCCCGAGCTAATCGACTATGCTAAGGCCAATCCCGATGCGGTTCGCGTTGGCGTATTCCTACGGGCGCACAGCCATATGGTTGCGCTCAAAGTGATGGACGCTCTTGGGGTCAAGTTGAATATGATCAACATTCCTGGCGGTGGTGGCCCGATCCGCGCCGCGCTGGTGGGGCATCAGATCGACATTGGTATTACCACGGTCTCGGACGCCCAGAAGTACCTTGAAAGCGGCGATATCAAACCCTTGTTTGTCTTCCGCTCGGTTGACGTACCCGGGCTTGAAGACCTGCCCACCGCCGCTGAAGCTGGGGTTCCCCAAATTTCCGATGTTGGCAGCGTGACCAACTATTTTTGGGCACACCGCGAAGTGCCGGAGGAAATCCGCACATATTGGGCCGACAAGATCGAGCAAGTGATGGCTGATCCCGAGCTTCAAGCCGAACTGGGTCAGCGTATCATTGACCTGCGCTTTGCGCGAGGCATTGAGTTACAGGCCGAGGTGGATTCGCAATATGCTAACACTGTCGCCGTGGTCGAGAAGTTTGGTCTTGCCACCGATACAAACGAGTAGGCGCTGGACCGTGGTCAATTTCGTCTCAAGGCTGAGCCGGCAAGGCTGGCTCGGCCTGATATTCATCTTGTCGATGACAGGGCTGACGACGGTGGCTTCACAGTTACCTCCACCACAGTTCGAGCCAGTTGGTGCACGGGTCATAGCAATGGCGATCCCAATCGGGCTTGGCGTACTTGGGCTTGTACTATTGGTGCAGGATTTGCGTCGTGGCGCTTCCATTCAGAAAGCCGCCAATCCCAGCGCGAAGTCCGCAATCATTGGGCCCGCAGTGCTGTATGGGTTACTTCTGATCTACGCCGCACTCTTGTCCCTGGGGCTCGACAAATGGCTTTATATCGGGTTCTCAGCCGTGCTGGCCGGACTTTCTGCAAGCCTCATCACCGCGTCGCCTCGTTCTACCATAATTGCCTGGTTGGTCTTGACCGCACTTGTGTTGTCGGGTGGCATCGCGTGGAGCTTCTCGACGCTTCTCTATGTCGATATTGCAAAATAGGAAAGTGGAACAAATGACCCAGTTTGAATTTGGCTTTATTGGCCTCGGAGACATGGGAAGTGGCATGGCGGCCGTGCTTGCGCAGGCAGGTATGCGTGTCTGTGGCGTCGATCCGGCGCAAGAGATGCGGGATCGTGCTGCGCAAAATGGTGTAACGGCGTACACTGACCTAGCTTTCCTGCTGGCCAATTCAGACACAATCGTAATCTCGCTGGCGTCGATGAGCGCGCTTGCCAATACCTATGACCTCATTGCGGCCACTTCGGCCCAGTTCCCGCAGATGATAATCGAAACTTCGACCGTTGCACCGCGGAAGGCCAAAGAACTGGCCGCGATTTCGCACGGCTCGGGCAGACTACATCTTGAGGCCGGAATGATTGGCCTGCCCGAAGATGCTCGAGCTGCGCGCCTGTTTTACCTTGTGGGAGGCACAGCAAAAGAGGTGGCGAAAGCACAGCCTTTCCTGACTGTTACAGGCCGCGCCTTCGCGCATCTTGGTCCCATCGGTAGCGCTGCAACGGTCAAGACTCTGAACAACGCCATCGGCGTTGCTACGATGTTTGCCTTTACCGAAGCGATTGTCGCCGCCGAAGCTTTGGGGGTCGATCCTGCTGCCTTTGTCAGCGCGGTGATCCAGGCAGGTGGAGCTGGCATGTCTGTGGTGTTCGAACGTCATGCAGCCCGCGCCCTTACTACGTCCGTGCCACAGCCGCCGACTCCAATCAACTTCAAGGACATGGCTGAGTTGCGTGCGATGCTGGCCTCTTGCGGGGACGGATTCAACCTTTTTGATACCGCAATCTCAATTGCGGCCAATCTGCCCGAACACCCCGGTATTGTACGCGCCCACGCCGATATGCTGCGCGCCAAAATCTCACCAGAGTCGAACCCATGGAATTAGGCACTGCCCTTCTTGAGCATCTTGCATTTACGCCGCTTCTTTTCTCGATTGCAGGAGTAGCCGTTGGAATAATTTTTGGTGCAATTCCGGGGCTCAATCAGGGCGTCATCATGGCGCTGACCTTGCCGCTGACATTCCATATGGACAGCTATTCTGCCCAAGTTCTGTTGATTGGGATGTATGTCGGCGGGGTCAGTGGTGCGATGGTGACAGGGGTCACACTGGGCATTCCTGGGTCGCCTGCCGCGATCATGACTACGTTTGACGGCCATGCCATGGCCCGCAAGGGACAGGCAGCACGCGCCCTGTCCCTTGGAGTCACCGCATCGCTGATCGGTGGGTTGATTTCCTGGGTATGCCTCGCCCTGATCTCGGAACCCATCGCGCGCTTTTCTCTGCGCAATTTCGGCAGTTTCGAATATGCAGCATTGGTTTTTGGCGGGTTGCTGATCATCGCCACCTGTTCGGGAAAGAATTTCGCAATGGGGCTCGCAGCGGGGCTTTTGGGTATGCTTTGCGCGCTGGTCGGGTTGGACCCCGTCAGCCAGGTGCCGCGCTTCACATTTGGCATAGAGAGCTTCGACAGCGGCTTTCGGATCGAGGCCGTCCTGGTTGGTATTTTTGCCATTGGTCATTTGCTGCACGACATCAGCACACGCGATACGGCGGCCAGTCAGGTGTCAGTCCGGACGGTGGAAATCTGGCGTTCGGTCGGAGGCATCATGCGCCATTGGGTCAACCTGATTCGGTCGAGCCTGATCGGCGTATGGATAGGCATCCTGCCGGGAATCGGGGCCAATATCGGCTCGGTTGTTGCATATTTCGTCGCCCGCAATATCGACCGCGACCCCGAAAGCTTTGGCACAGGTCGCGAAGAGGGCATCGTAGCCTCGGAATCTGGCAATAACGCCACCGTAGGCGGAGCATTGATCCCGATGATCTCGATGGGAATACCGGGCAGCGGTGCGGATGTAATCCTGATGGCGGCGCTTTTGTTTCATAATATCCAGCCTGGCCCCTTGCTGGTCCTAGAGCATCCTGAGGCTTTCTACGGCATCATTGCCACCTATCTGTTTGCCTCGGTGCTGGCATTTCTGTTCTTAATGTCTCTTGCAGTCTGGATCGCCCGTGTAATCGGTGTGCCGCGCGGGATTCTGGTACCTGCGATCTTCATCCTTGCCATTGCGGGCACGTATTCGTTGAACAACCTGTTTTTCGATGTGTGGGTGATGCTGGGCTTTGGGATTGTGGGCCTGTTCATGCGGATTGCCGGGCTACCCTCGGCACCCTTTATGATCGGCTTTGTTCTGACGCCGCTGTTTGAAGAGAAGTTTCGCGCCAGCATGATGGAGGCCAATGGCAACCTTCTATCTTATCTTGACCGGCCCCTGGCCTTGGCCATTCTGCTCTTTTCGATAGTGTTTGCGTTGGCACCCACTTTGTTTGAGCGCTTGAGAAAACCGGAGCGCGCACCACAAGAAGACGGCTAGAAGAACCGTAGCTGACCAGATTTTAGGAGAAAAGCAGGGTGATTAAACACCGCATTACCAAAGCTTCTGTCAAAAATGTGATTGTTAGCGAAAAGACGGTCTGGAGGCATGTTGTTCTGGAAACCGACTCGGGGCTTGCCGGGTTTGGCGAGGCCAGTCTTGACCGGATGACAGCCTCCTTTGACGCCGGTTTGCGGGCGGCAGCCGGAGCGGTTGAGGGGCGAACGCTGGGGACGGAAACATTAGAGCCTATTGCTTTTCTGTTGGAAAAAGATCTGAGCCAACGCACTATTCACGCTGCGCTGGATCAGGCAGTCCATGACCTTGCGGCACAAGCCGCGGACGTTCCGCTTTGCACCTACTTGAATGCGGAAGTGGCAACCGGGTCGGGTCGACTTTATGCCAACATCAACCGGGCGACTTTGGATCGCTCCCCTGAAGGATTTGCTGCACACGCAGCGCAAGCCATAAGTGAGGGGTTCACGGCTGTGAAGATTGCCGCTTTCGACAACTTGACCCCCGAACTTTGCAGCATGCCAAACGGGAAGCCGCTAATCGAGATGGGACTGGCGCGACTGGTATCAATTGCCGAGGCCGCGCCGGACGCCGAAATTATGGTAGATTGCCATTGGCGGTTGGACAAAAAAACAGCTCACGCAATTCTACCTAGACTGGCTGAAATTGGCGTTGTATGGCTCGAATGTCCCTATCCGGAAACCGATGACCGGATTGACGATTTGTGTGACCTGCGTCGCGTGGCAAATGCCCAAGGCATCAGGTTGTGTGGGCTTGAGACCCATGGGGGCTGGGATCAAATCGCACCGTTTGTGCAGGGCGGAGCGTATGACGTCGTCATGCCGGATGTGAAACATGTTGGGTGCCTGACCGCGATCACCGACATTGCCACCCGCGCCGGCGCTCTTGGCGTTGCAGTTTCGCTGCACAATCCGACCGGGCCGGTCTCTCACATGGCCAGTACCCATTGCGCAGCCGCTATTGGCAGTGATGAGAGATTGGAAGTGCAATGGCGCGAGAGCGAATTGTTTTTCGAGATCACCGATCCTGCGCCTGATATTAACGGGGACTCTTTTCGCACTGGGGTCACTCCTGGCCTTGGCGTGAGATTGAAAAAGGGAATTGGTCAGTGACCCAGCACTATCCCCAGGGGCAGGAGGCGGCTAAGTCCGAACATTCGCTTGAGGTGAGAAAATTGCGTGTCCACCTTCTTTCTCTTTTTTCACGAGATGGCATGATCGAGATTTTTGCAATGTTGCGTGACACATCTCGCGAGGGTTTGCGGATTGAAAGTTGCATCATTCTCGACCGTTTCTCTGGTGTGTATCTGGCTTCGACCCGCAGGTATCACAATCGGCATTGTTTGTGCAGCAACATATCAAGTCATGTTTTCCGACGACTGGTCCACCGGGACGAAGGCGTCCGGAGCCTAGAGCTGAACCCCAAAGCACTGTGGTGTCGTTTGGTGTTGGATTGTTTCCTCCTGCTTTCGATAATGAATTGGAACCGCGCAGCGAGTAGAAGATTTTAGAGTTGAGCATATTGGGACAGTTCCATTAGTCTGCAAAGCTCCCAAAAGAAGTAATTTATAGTTGCATGAGTTGAATAAAATGAAGATTGCAATCCTTTTTCTTGGAAAATACGAGTGCTTCGGTGGCCATCTTGGTTGCAATCATCAAGCGCGATTGATTTTTCCGAACGCCAGCAGGAGTTCTTAATTGGACAAAGTGCCCGACCAGCGACGAGACCCAGAGTTTCTCGGTTCTGTCTATTCCAGCCCGGATGCCTACGCCAGTGCTCGCTTTGTTACGCTCGGCGACGGCGTAGAACGTGGCGTGCGTGTGGTGGAGTTTCGGACTGCTGGAGGCCTCGATGCCGATATTACCATTGACCGCGGCGGTGATATCGGCCGGCTTGCGCTGAATGGGAAAACACTGTCGTGGCATGCGCCACATGGATTGCGAGCACCGTGGCTGCTGGATTCAGCAAATGACGGTGGTCGCGGATTTTTGCGCGGGTTCAATGGCTTTTTGAACACATGTGGACTTGATCATATTAGACAACCAGAACGTGACACTCTGGACGATGCCACTGTGTCTCCGTCGAACGAAGCAGACTATCCGCTCCACGGAACAAGCACTTTCGATCCGACCCGTTTGATCGGCTATGGACTGAATGACGACACGGCAGAACCTTATCTGTGGTGCGAAGTAGAGCGCATCGAATCCATGTCAATGCGGGGCGCGTTGCGCCTTCGCCGAAAGTTTCGCGCTCCGATATGGGGCAGCTCGATCTCAATACGAGACGAAGTGGTCAATGTGGGACACAGTTCGGTGAGCCACATGATGTTATACCACTTCAATATTGGCTACCCTCTAGTTGCGCCGGGAACTCGACTAAGCATCGAAAGCGGAACTGAGATCTGGAAATCGAGGCCTCACGACCCAATTTCCTCTTTTCCCGAACCGCTAGAATTACGAGCAAACGATATCTCCGTATTCAAACTCGATGGCAGTACGGCAAAAGCAGTGATTACCAGCGATTGCTGCGGCTGCGGAATGGAATTCAAATTTGATACCGCAACGCTCCCCTATCTGCAGCTGCTCAGAATGACCAGCCCCGGCCTTTACGGGATCGGTTTAGAACCATGCACAACGCGCGCAATGTCCCGACGGGAAGCGCGCGATATCGATGAGATGGTTGTGCTGAAACGAGGTGGCCGTCGAGAATACGCTGTCGACATCAAGTTGTTTGAGCACGATTCGAGCGAACGGTAGAGGGCGCGCAATATTTGTCATCTCAGTGCCTTTATCACTGACAATCGTGTGGGACTTTCCTCGTCGTTTAGCCTTGGCATCCAACTCACGCGTCATGCGCAAACCTGACAACGATGTATCGGCCACGAACGCCAGGCATTCACGGCTAAAGTCATCAATGAAACACAAAATGCGGAAACGGCGACCATCAACAAAGGGTGTCAGATACAAAATCCAACGACCAACGTTGATTGCGATCTTGTGGAATAGCCACAGCCATAGGAGCACGTGTTCCCAACCCTCTCGCTTCAACAGGATGTGCAGTCGCCGATAGCCAAACCGTCGCCGTTCCGCAGACAGCTCCACAAGTCGTTTGCGTAACTCTGCATCATCAGATGGCGTTGATTGATAGCGATAAACCCGAGGAGCGATGCTCACCAGTTCACACGCCTTGCGTTGGGAATAGTTTTTGAACTTCATAGCCTGGTTCGCAGCTCTCCTCTTCGAACCAGGCTTCAGAAGTTTTTTCCCAGCATCTCCTTCAATGTCACAACATCCAACATCTGTTCCGCCAACAGTTTCTTCAGCTTACGATTCTCTTCCTCAAGAGGCTTTAGCCGCTTCGCTTCGGACACTTCCATCCTGCTATATTTGGAACGCCATTTGTAGAAGGTTGCATCCATTGCCCCACAGGTAATTGGGTAGCAACTGACCTGCTCCCCAGATTGTACCCGTTTTTTAGCTAGTTCTGTTCCAGTTTTGGTCTTTTGACCGGTTTACAAATTCATAGGGTGTGTGCCCTTTGAGGCTCGTGTGTGGTCTTTGAGTGTTGTAGTCAATTCTCCATTCCCTGATCATATTTCGTGCTGTTGGTAAGTTTGAGAACAGGTGCGCGTTCAGGCCTTCATCTCTCAAACGCCCATTGAAGCTTTCGACGAAGCCATTCTGCATCATTGCCCGGCAGGCAAGCGAAGCGCCGCCGAGAGGCGGGGATTTCCCGGAGCAATGTAGTGCCACTAGACACACCGTTAGTAGCGCTTCGGTATCAGCAGGTGTCTCTTTGGCTATGGCTAATGCGTTACTGGGCAACAAAAAATTCGCGTTCAACAGTAATCTGCGCTCACGTGACCAACGACCTGGCACTGCGAGTTGCCGACCGTGTAACAGAGACACTATGTCAGGCACTATCCCGCAAAAGGACCTATGAATTATTGACCCTAAAGAGTTGAGCGCTCAATTCGATAGCCGCTCGCTGCATATGCTTGGATTTGAACCAGAGATTATTCCGGCAAACTACACCAAGGCTTTCGTCAGGGGCAGAAGAGCGACTGCAATGATGCTGAGGCCATTGCTGACGCATCACTGCGGCAAATCTGCGCTGCGTGGGTTAGCGGCCGCAGGGCCAGCATGATCTTTTGGCACAATTGCGGTGTCTCTCACGATTGGTGTCATGACGTGTGGCAACGACCCAACAGATCCGCGTTATTCTCTCCAAGCACGGCATCACTGTAGGCACAGGAGCTGGATTTACATTCAATGACATTGAGAATATATAAACAGATGCCAGTTGGATCATATTGTATGCGCAATAAGATCTGAAAGCCCTCTAGCATCAATGTGTTATCCAAGGATCACGTAATCTATGAAATTCTCAGATATTGAGCGCCCTTCCGATCAGAAGTTTGGATTGTTTTTCGCAGTCATTTTTGCGCTGTCCGGGCTATATTTTTTTTGGCTGGCGGCTAGTTATCTGGCATTAGTCTTGCTGGGGTTAGCGGCTGTTTTTATCTTACTTTCTTTTGTTAAGCCGGGTGTGCTGGCGCCCTTGAATAAGGGCTGGATGTTTATTGGGTACGTTTTGGGGCGGATCGTTAGCCCAATTGTTATGGGGATCATTTTTTTTGGCCTCATAACGCCGGTATCACTGTTTCGTTTTATTACGGGGCGTGACGAGCTACGCTTAAAGTTTGGCCCTTCACAAAGTTACTGGTTGGTTCGTGATCCACCAGGCCCGGATGCGGGCTCATTTAAAAACCAGTTTTAGGAATATAGATGGATTTTATCAGCGAATTGTGGAGCTTTCTAAAGGTTCGTAAGAAACTCTGGATGGCCCCAATCATCATCGTAATGGTCGTCTTGGGTGGTTTGCTGATTTTGGCCCAAGGGTCAGTTGTTGCCCCCTTTATATACACGTTGTTTTAAGCGATTACATGAATGATTATTCTTGGTCTATCAGCCTTTTATCATGATAGCGCTGCCTGCCTTTTGGTCGATGGAGAAATTGTTGCGGCTGCCCAGGAGGAACGTTTTACGCGTCAGAAACATGATGCCAGCTTTCCTGAAAATGCCATTCTTTATTGTATGACAACAGCCAATATTCAGGCTGCAGATATTGACCATGTGGTGTTCTACGATAAGCCTTTCATGAAATTTGAACGCCTATTGGAAACATATCTTGCATTCGCGCCAAGAGGGTTCAAAAGCTTTGCAACATCAATGCCTGTGTGGCTAAAAGACAAACTGTTTCAGAAATCTGTGTTGGTTGAGGCGCTTGAGGCCGGTCTTGGCTCCGAAATAGCGTGGCGGGATAGATTGCTTTTTAGTGAGCATCACCTCAGTCATGCCGCCAGTGCTTTTTTTCCCTCTCCATTTGAGGAGGCTGCCGTCTTGACTATGGACGGTGTTGGCGAATGGGCCACAACTTCAATGGCGATTGGGTCAGGCCATACCTTATCGGTGCAAAAGGAAATCCATTTCCCGCATTCTTTGGGATTATTGTATTCCGCCTTCACTTATTACACCGGGTTTAAGGTCAATTCCGGGGAATACAAAGTTATGGGGTTAGCTCCCTATGGGGAGCCCCGGTATGCGGATTTAATCACCGAACATTTGATTCATGTTGCGGATGATGGGTCCTTTCAGTTGGATATGTCGTATTTTGATTACTGCACCGGTTTAACCATGACCAACAAAAAGTTTGCGGAGCTTTTTGGTGGCCCCGCCCGAACTTCGGAAACCGATTTAAACCAGCGAGAAATGGACCTCGCAGCGTCAGTGCAGGCGGTTACGGAAGACATCGTTGTGAAATTGGCCAAGGGTATCCAAAAGGAAACAGGGGCCAAGAATTTGTGTTTGGCGGGCGGTGTGGCCTTAAATTGTGTGGCCAACGGGATTTTGCTACGTGAAGGGATTTTCGAAAATATTTGGATTCAGCCCGCCGCCGGCGATGCTGGGGGCTCATTAGGGGCGGCAATGGCGGCCTATCATATTATGCTGGATCAACCGCGCGCAAATATTGGCGATAAGATGGATCACATGCGTGGATCCTATTTGGGGCCAGAGTTCACTGAGTCTGAAATCCGTGTAGAGTTGGATAACTGTGGGGCCGTATATAAGATTTTGGATGATGATGCCTTAATTGAGCATACAGCGCAGTCTTTGGCCGATGGCAAGGCTGTTGGTTGGATGAACGGTCGCATGGAGTTCGGTCCCCGTGCTCTGGGCGGACGCAGCATTATTGCGGATGCGCGCTCACCGAAAATGCAAAAACTGCTAAATCTGAAAGTAAAGTATCGCGAATCGTTTCGTCCTTTTGCGCCGAGTGTGTTACGCGAGGACGTTCAGGAATGGTTCGACATAGATGGTGATTCACCTTACATGTTGTTGGTGGCAGAAGTAAAAGAAGACAAGCGTCGCGAAATGAGTGCGGCAGAGAAAAATCTATTTGGAATTGAAAAGCTAAATGTGCCTCGATCTGAGATTCCGGCTGTTACCCATGTAGATTACAGTGCCCGCATTCAGACTGTCCACGAAGAGACAAACCCCAAATATCATCGTTTGATAAAGCGATTTAAAGCCAAGACGGGGTGCCCAGTTCTTGTGAACACATCTTTCAATGTACGCGGTGAGCCCATTGTCGCTACACCAGAAGATGCCTTTCGGTGCTTTATGGGAACTGATCTTGAAATACTTGTCGTCGGAAATTGTATTCTATACAAAAATCAGCAGAGCCAAGACATAATAAGAGATTATAAAACCCAATACGATCTAGATTAATATTTCCGTCGCTGAGGATTTTCAAATATGAAAATTAGATCACAGTTCATAATTATAGCTATCAACAGTTTGATATTATTACTTATTATTGAGGCTTCATCGCATGTTTATATGAGGTACATTGGTGATAAAAAACCGTTTTTTCTAAATATTGGTAGTATTAATGGAGAGGGAGATGATGTATTAAATGCCTTGGACCCTCTTTTAGGTTATGCGCATGGATATAATGAAGATGGCGTTATAAATCTAAATGAAAATTATACATGGCATCATGGATTTGTTATTTATAAAAAATTGGAAGACCCAATTCTCAGGATTGATGAAATAGAACGACCCATAATTTTAACGCTTGGCGGGTCGACGACCGATGGAATCAGCTATGGGCATAGTTGGCCAGAGGAGTTGGCAAAGAATTTAAAATCATTGGAGATAAAGGGTACTGTAATAAATGGAGGGACTGGAGGATATTCTACTAATCAAGAGCTCTTAAAGTTGATACGAGATGGTCTGGAATTTCACCCCGATATTGTTATTTCATACAGTGGAATAAATGACCGAGGTAGATATAGTGAATTGCCACAGCCAATGACACATAAATTTCAACGTAAGATGTTTGGAAAAATAGTAAATAAACAACTTCCCATAATAATGCCAAGTTTTGTGGCCTTAATATCTTCTTTTAGCGAAAATAGAAAGGTTAATAAATTGAGTTTAACATTGGGGGTTGAAAGTGAAAAATCCCTTCCTGAACAATTTGAAAAGAATATTCAAATTATGAAATCTGTTTCAGGAACATTTGGTGCAGACTTTGTTTCATTTATACAGCCATACAAATATTATAGGAATGATTTTGATGTGGAAGCAAAAGAATTTTCTGAATTCGGAAAAAACAGAAAAAAATATATTAATGATGTAAATTTGTTGTATAAGAATATTACTAAGTTGGCAGACAAATACGATTATATGTATAATTCTACAGATATTCTTAATGATTACATGAATGTATATAAAAAAGATGGAACTCACCTTTTGCCAAAAGGTGATAAGATTGTTTCTGAATATATATTTGAAACTATCAAGCCGATGCTATCAAAATTATAATATTAAACTAATTTCATCTAGGCTCAGGACTCATTAAATCCACCATATGACGATAGCTGCAATGCATATGCTTGAAAAGAATGTGTGTGCGCATCTGTGGTATCGAGTTGCTACGCGTCGCCGGTCTTTAAGTCTGCCGAACATGTTTTCCACCTTGTGGCGTTCCTTGTAGAGGGTTTTGCTAAAACCGGCAGGAAGGTTGCGACCCTTTCGCGGTGGAATGCAGGGCGTTATTCCCTTGGCTTTCAGCGCAGCCTTAAACTCATCGCTGTCATACCCTTTGTCGCCGATCAGGTGGGATGCTTTCTCAGGAAACGCGGGACAAAGCAGTTTGGCGCCGATGTGATCGCTTAACTGGCCCTCACTCACGCCCATGATGATCGGACGTCCCTTGCCATCACAGACCGCATGCAGTTTGGAGTTCAATCCACCTTTTGTGCGGCCAATATGGCGGGGAACATCGCCTTTTTTAGCAAACTGCAGGCAGTTCGGTGGGCTTTCAGGTGGGTGGCATCAATCATAAGCGTATCAGGACTGCCCGCGTCGCTGACTAACGCACTGAAGATGCTATCAAAAACACCAGGTGGCTCCATCGGATGAAGCGATTGTATAGCGTCTTATGCGGCCCATGATCCGATGGTGCATCGCGCCAGCCGTTGGCCGGCAGACAAGCAAAGCGCAATCGAGAGGCGAAGCCCATTCTTGATCACAAAGATAATCCCTGACACCACCACCCGACGATCATCCACACGCGGCTCACCATGGGCCAAGGGAAAATACGGCTCGATCTTCGCCAACTGATCCTGCGAAAGCCAAAACAAGTCACTCATGATGAATCACAATTCAGTTAAAATGGGAATCCAGTCGATTAATAGGTCCTGACCCTAGGGTCAGGACTCATTAAATCCACCATATCATGATTGCTGCAATTGTTATTGCAGCAATGAATATGTCTGCGCATCTATCATAACGGGTTGCAATGCGCCGCCAGTCTTTGAGCCTGCCGAACATGTTTTCGACCTTATGGCGCTGTTTATATTGGCGTTTGCAGAATGTTGCAGGATTGTTTCGGCCTTTGCGTGGCGGGATACATGAAGAAATACGTTTGGCCTTGAGTGCTGCACGATATTCGTCACTGTCGTATCCCTTGTCAGCAATCATAATTTTGGCTTCAGGTAGTTCTGGGTAGGTGATCTTGGCTCCGATGTGATCGGATACCTGACCGGCAGTTAGTGCCATGATGATGGGCTTGCCCTCACCATTGACAACAGCATGAAGTTTGGAATTCAAGCCGCCTTTTGTGCGCCCGATATGACGGGGTACATCCCTTTTTTTAAAAGGCTGCAAGCTGTGCGGTGTGCTTTCAGGTGGGTCGCATCAATCATCAATGTTTCAGGTCCTCCGTCTTCACCAGATAAGCCACTGTAGATACGGTCAAAAACACCCAATCGGCTCCACCGGACAAAGCGGTTATATAGCGTCTTGTGTGGTCCATATTCGGTTGGCGCATCGCGCCACCGAAGGCCATTTTTGAGGACAAAGATAATCCCCGAAATCACCCGCCGGTCATCCACACGTGGTGCTCCGTGAGCCAGGGGGAAATAAGGGCGCATCCGAGCGAGTTGATGATCAGACAACCAAAACAAATCAGACATGACAAACCTCCGTCGTTTGACACATTGAATCTGATTCGCTCATTTATGAAAAGCCGTTAACCAACAGGGCCTGAGCCTAGCTCGTCCAGTCCAACTTCCGGCTTCGTTACTGAGAAGGAATAGACAAGGGAGAGTATTTCTGCGTGTTCACGAAGGTTTTCGTCGGGTTGATTGCGCTGCTCGAAGATCCGATCAAACAACTGGCTATCTGACAATTGGGCTAAGGATTCTCCTTCTTCAACTCGCTCAGCGACAGCTAATGAGACCCTGGCGTTGCCGTCGGCAAATTCAGCAATCTTACGTGCGTTCGTTTGGCCGATGCCTGGGAATCGACGGATAAGAAGCTGATCGGATACATCGGAGCCGTTTGCTTCAATATGGATGACTTCCGTTGTTTGGGGCTTGTCGTCCCGAATATCGTACTCGACAATAATTAATGAAATTTCTGCCTTTGAGGCTGAAACCTTGCCTGCTAGTGCGGAGTGCAGATCTGAAGGGCAGTTGTCGAGGACCATGATTGCGCGCCTGCCTTCGGCCAATAACCTGTCTAACATTGCGGTGGCTGATGGATCCGGCCCCGTTCCAGTATCAACGTAAACGGCAGCAGTTCTGTCCAATGGATGAGTTCCAATTGTCTCATCGAAGAGACTTTGCACAATCCTTGTCTTTCCCCCACCTGATAGCCCCGTGATACGAACCGCCTTGTTGGTCGTGCGAATGAGATCACGCATAGGTCCGATGGCATCATCAATGCTAAGCTTGTCGCCTTTGCCAGAAGGAAGTGTGACTACGACGCCAGAGGCCAAAATTAGCGTATCATCGGTATCCCTTGGGGGATTGCTCCAAGCCGCATACGGCTGCCAACCAGAATATCCTTGACCGAGTTTACCCTTCACCCAAAGTAACACGGAAGGGTACTGCCGTAGCCACTGAAGCAGTTTGGCCTGCTGCCGGTTCCGTGGACACCGAGTTAAGGTGTTTTGATGGAATCGGAGTTATCCAATGCAGAGAAGAAAGTTCAGTCGCGAGTTCAAGCTTGAAGCGGTGAGGCTTGTCAGGGAACGTGGTGTGTCGGCCGCCCAGGCGGCGCGGGATCTCGAATTGCACGAGAATGTGCTGCGCAAATGGATCAAGGAATTTTCGGCTGATCCGCAATATGCGTTTCCCGGCCATTGCCAGATGAGGCCCGAGCAGCTTGAGATCGAGCGGCTTCGACGCGAAGTGAGAAAGCTGAAGGCGGAGCGTGACATCCTAAAAAAGGCCACGGCCTTCTTCGCGAAAGAAGTGACATGAAGTTCGCCTTCATCGCGAAGCACCGGGGCATCTGGCCGGTGGCATGGCTGTGCGCCGCTGTGGATGTATCACGTTCGGGTTTCCACGCCTGGCTCAACCGGAGCCCGAGCGTGAGATCCCGGCGCGACGAGGAACTCCTCACCGTTATCGACCGGAGCTTCAAGAGCAGTGACCGCACCTATGGCGCACGCCGGGTCTGGCACGACGTTCTGGCCGAAGGCCTGTCATGCGGGCTCCATCGCATTGAGCGGCTGATGCGCGAAAGCGGGCTGCGAGCCCGGCCTCGTCGGCGCGGGCTGCCGAAGGATGCGGGCGAAAGGATGGCGCCGGTGTCGCAAAACATCCTTGATCGGGCCTTTGATGCGCCAGCGCCAAACCAGAAGTGGGTAGCCGACTTCACCTACATCTGGACTGCGCAGGGGTGGCTCTACGTTGCCGTCGTCATCGACCTGTTCTCGCGCCGGGTCGTGGGATGGTCGATGAGTGCCAGCATGAGCGCGCAGTTCGTGACCGATGCGCTGATCATGGCGATCTGGCGAAGAGGCGAGCCCGACAGCCTGTTGCACCACTCCGATCAGGGTAGTCAGTATACCAGCGAGCAGTTCCAGCGGCTGATGGCCGATCATGGCATCACATGCTCGATGAGCCGCTCAGGAAATGTCTGGGACAACGCCGCGATGGAGAGCTTCTTCTCCTCGCTGAAAACGGAACGCACGGCCCGAAAGGTCTACCGGACGCGCGACGACGCCAAGGCAGATGTGTTCGACTACATCGAACGCTTCTACAATCCAAAACGGAGGCATTCGACGATCGGATATCTCAGCCCCGTTGAGTTCGAGGAGGTGGCAATGTTAGCTTAAGTGCCTGTCCACGGAACCGGCAGCAGGCCAAAGTACAGGCATCTCCAACTAATGGTGTTCTGATTTCACAAGTCAATGAAGCAAAAGCTGCAGTCCGCAGCGAAGGCAATTCGTCCCATTACGTCACAGTTCACTAATCCAGAATGCGATCCCACATCAAAAGTCATCTTCGGGCGAGATTGACGAGGAGCGATTTCAGGCGTCCTGTTTCTTGACTGTCGAGTACATGGGCGACCTTCATTGCAGCACTATTAAATCTGAGCTTGTTGGGACGATAAAGTCAGGGTCATTCTTCAGGCAATTTTTGCTATTCGGAAATCTCGGTTCCAGCCGGAGCGCCAGTTGCGAATCCCGCGATCAATTTGATCTGGGCTCGCAACATATCATTTCCGTCACTGGTCATGCACCCTTTGGCTTGAGCCGCTTTTAGCAAATCGGTTTGCCCCTCAAGCGCAGCGATATCTGCTATCAGCGTCGAGGGATTGAGTGATTCAAGGTTGATAGGAAGCCGCATGTCCGACTTTATCCCGACAGGCGTCGCGTTAATAATCACGTCATGCATTTCATAAACCGCCTCGGCTGGACCAGCCAACTGGCATCCCGTCGCTCTGTTGACCAAGGCAGACGTGAAGTTTGTCGCATCACTATCCAAATCGACAATACTCAGCGCTGCGATACCCTCATCGACAAGAGCGTGTGCAATTGCCCGACCTGCTCCACCACCACCAAACAGAAGGACCCGAGCTCCATGAAGCCGTGAACGACGTTTGCCTAGCCCGTTGACAAAACCGACACCGTCGAACAAAGCGCCAATCATTCTGCCGTCCAACGTTCTCTGGATGCTGTTTACAGCGCCAACTGCCTGTGCGGCAGGAGACACTTCATCGCACAAGTGAAAGGCAGCAACCTTGTGTGGAACGGTGACACCAATGCCAGCTAGATTGGAGAATTCACGAAACACGGACCAGGTTTTGCCAAGCATGGGGGGCGTCACGTGAAAAGGCACGGCAAAACAATTTTCGCCATTTTTCGCGAAGAGTGGATTTATCAGATGTGGCGTTTGAACTTGTGAAATCGGGTCGCCGAACACTGCGTAGATGCGAGAATTACCGTCCAAATTCTGAATGGGTTCCATTGGTGAGTTTTCCCTAACCAAAAATCTGGCGACAGCGCTCCAGAGCCATATCGAAGACCATATCCGGATCTTCATTCCACCAGCGTTCCGAGAAAATTTCTACTTCGACGGGGCCATTATAGCCGGTGGCTTTCACACATTTCCAAATCCCGTGCAGATCGATGATGCCATCACCCATCATTCCACGGTCTGTAAGCAGGTGTGTTGTCGGGACAAGCCAATCATTGACATGAAAGCTGAGAATAGAGTTTTCGAGCGCAGATCTTGCGATCTCGCTCTCAATGGTTTCATCCCACCACACGTGATAGGTATCAACGACCACACCAATATTTTTACCAGCAAACTGGGCGCAAATGTCATTGGCATGGCGCAGCGTTGTGATGCATGTTCGATCACCACAGAGCATGGGATGTAACGGTTCCAGTGCCAAATTCATCCCCACCTTTTGGGCATGCTCATGCAGAATACCGATAGCGTCCACAGTCTGGAAGCGCGCGCTTGCCAGATCTTTGGAATCCGGTTCAAGCCCACCGGGAAACACCAATATATGATCGGCACCCACCGCGACGGCATCGTCTATCTCGTTTTTTGCCATAGACAGGAGCTTGCGCCGATCAGATGCATCTGAGGTAAGAAGTGGGCCAGCCCGATTATAGCCGAACGCCTCAACCTCATAATCTGCCATTAGTGAGGCGGCTTTAGCGACGCCGACTTTCTTGATGTCGTCGCCCCAGAGCCCGGCTTTTTGTACACCGCGTGCACGGCACGCCTCTAGAAAATCCAACAACCCCCAACGCTCTCTGAATGTTGCTGAATTCAATATGTACTCTGCGTCCATCTTACTTGCTCTTTCGGCTATTTCGCCCGGGTCCAAATTTTTATTGCTCTGGCAGAGCGGAAAGATTTATGTCCATTGTAAATTGGCGTTGGGGTCGTTTTATTTAAAACTGTAGACGCCCATCTTTTCGAAGATTGCATAGATGCGGTGCGCATACTGGGCAAATTCGGGATAGTCACCCAGGTGAAACGGGCGTGGGCGTGGCAGGTCTATCTTTATTTCTTCCACAATTGTCCCTGGGCTATGGGACATCACAAGCACTCGGTCTGACAAACCAACGGCTTCTTCAATCGAGTGTGTAATAAAAATGACCGTCTTGCGTGTTTCGAGCCAGAGCATCTCCAGATCATGGCGGATCTGAGTCCGTGTAATCGCATCGAGGGCGCCAAACGGCTCGTCCATGAGCAACATTGAAGGTTCGTGCACCAGCGCTCTGGCGATTGAAACGCGCTGCCGCATGCCGCCCGAAAGCTGCCATGGATAGCGGTTTTCTGATCCGGTTAGTTTGAGGCGCTCAAACAGCGTGTTGGCGCGATCCTGAATTTCCGCCTTATCAAGACCTCTAATCTCCTGTTGCAACATCACATTCTTCATCGCGGTGCGAAACTCAAGCAGAAGGTGGTCCTGAAATACTATGCCGACCTCAGATATTGGTTTGGTAAGAGGCTCGCCGTCGATCTCAACCGTACCGGAGGAAAAGGGCTCCAAGCCTGAGACCATTAGCATGGTGGTACTTTTACCGCAGCCGGACGGGCCAATAATGCTGACAAACTCTCCCGGTTTTATGTCCAGATCAATCGGACCGAGAGCATGAAATGCAGTTGGACCTGTTCCATATGTCTTCGTTAAATCTCTTGCCAAAATCGAGGCGCCTGCGCTCATATCAATTTCCTTGGGCAATATTTTGTTTTGTGCAGGCAGCGCGCCAGCGAATGGTTTCGACTGATTGTCCATGTATCATCAGCAAAGTGCACGTCACGCATGATGGTCTCGCGCCCAAGGCGTCAATAATTTTTCCGCACCGCTCATGAGGCCATTGAAGATGAGTGCAACAAGTGCCGCGGCAATAAGACCAGAAAACATAAGCGTCATGTCCATGAATCCGGAAGCGCGCATCATCATGAAGCCCAGACCCTCATTTGAGGCTATGAATTCGGCAATGATGACGCCTTCGGCGGCCTTCACTATGCCGATCTTCATACCCGAAAAAATATGACCCATGGATGCGGGCAGCTTTACTTTAATGAGTGTTTGAAGCGAACTGGCTCCCATTGAGCGGGTGATGTAATAGAGCCTGGGATCAACAGCTTTGAATCCAGTCATGCTGTCGACGAGTATCGGAAAAAAGCACATCAGGAACACCACGACGACCGAAATTACGGGGCCGACACCAAACCAAAGAACCAATATCGGGGCGATAATTGTCTTGGGCATAACATTCAGGAATACGATCACGGGATAAAGACCACGTTCGAACGTTTTGACCGAAACGATTATCAAGGCTAGTGGAACAGCAACAATGACCCCCACCATAAAACCCAATAACAGGTTCTTTGATGTTGCCAGTGCGTGGTGAAAAATTAATTCGAAGTCGCTGAAAAATCGGGCAAGAAAGTCGAACGGTCCGGGCAGTAACCAGAGCGGCACACCAAAAACACTGATCAGCGACTGCCACAGACCCAGTAGAAACAACACAGATATGACCGGATAGATAAGAGCAGAAATCCATTTTTGATTGAACAGCTGAAGGCCTGAAAATATGCGGCCAGACGAATGCCCGGCTTCATCGCCAGTCGTGCTGGTGGTTGGTTTTGTATGGTCTTTGGTTGTCACAAATTCGTCCTGAATTTGATTTCGGGCTCTGCCCACCCGAATATGCTGAAACTAGTGTCTGAAAATGCCAAGGCTATTTTTGCAGATAGTGTGGGCGATATTTGAATATCGCCCACCCATTTTTGACCGTTCGGAAAATCGTCTGGTTTGTTCCCCAAAGGCTAGAAGAGGCTATCAGGGGCAGAGCACAGGCGTAGTTGGCAGATAGTCCAGTGAATAATAGTCAGTCACTGGCTTCGAGGTGGGGAACTCCATTGCCGTTGTCATCACACCATAGATGCTGTCCCAGGTTGCAGCATCGGTTGCACCGATGACGTCGCCGGCTCCGCCTGGACATACTGATGCATACATATATTTGGCACCTGCCAGTAACGTTTCTTTTGATTTCTGAGTATCAGGGAAGAGCGCTAGCAGAGCATCAACGCTGGCTTCGGGGTCGTTAATAGCGTCTTGCCAACCGCGAGCAGAAGCCTCGATGAACTTCTTGTAGACGTCCGGATTGGCGGCAAGTTTGTCTTCGCGGGCGATCAGGCTGAGGCTGACCAGCGGAACACCATTGTTGTAAAAATACATGTTGCCAGCCTTGTGACCCTGTTCGGCAAGCGGCACGACGGTGTTAGCCGGGACTTCTGCCACTGCGTCAATCCCACCGGAGACAAGCAGTCCCAAAATGGCGTTTTGAGCAACAGAGATAATTTCCACATCGGATTCAGCAATTCCGTTTGCCTTAAGAAAAGCAGGAACCAACGGAACCATCGCAGACCCTGGTGGAACAGCCAGCTTTTTACCAACCAGATCTTTTGGCTCGGTAATATCTGATGACTCAAGATACTGGATTCCAAACTGGCCCGCTTTCCAAATAGTGGAGATCACCTTGATGGGAGCGCCTTTCGAAGCGACATTCAGGGCAGCTCCCGCGTCAGCAAGACCAAGGTCTGCCTGACCAGTTGCCACGAGCTGTGCCGCAATCGCAGACCCGCGACCTTCTTCAAATTCCACATCAAGCCCGGCGTCATTATAGTAGCCGTTTTTATGTGCCATCGCGAAGCCGAAATGGGCCGTATCCGCGGTCCAGTTCATTGTCATTTTGATCTTATCGTCCGCAGTAGCATTAAGAGGCAGGATCGCCACTGATGCTATGGCTGCAATGGCCAACAGACCCGATTTGCAAAATATATGTTTCATTTTTTCCTCCTTGTTAAAACTGTTTCCAGCGGGTCGGTTATCGGCCTGCCAAAATTATTTTTACCAGACCAGGTGCCTGGTCATGGGTTTCGTGGTCGGCATTTATCTTCTCCGCCAGGGTATTACGTAATTCTCGATCATCACGATGAGGTAGCTCAACAGGACGCCAATAAGTGATCCGACGACAAGAGCGGCAAACACGGAAGTGACGTCGAATGCTTTCATCGCCCGCAGAACAAAATAACCAATGCCGTTCTTCGAATTGAGCCACTCGACAACGATGACAACCGTGACCGCTATGACGATTGTTATTTTGAAACCTGAAAATATGCTTGGGAGTGCGGAAGGTAGCTGGAACTTCCAAAATGTCTGCCACCAAGTTGAGCCAGTCGACTTACTTAGGTAGTAATGGCGATAATCAACCGATTTGAAGCCTACAACACTGTCTACCAGAATGGGGAAGAAGGTAACGAGCGCGGTGAGAAGTACCTTTGGGAAATCTGTGAAGCCGAACCACACTAACATCAAGGGCGCCAAAGTAATTTTGGGCAATCCCTGGATAAACACGACCATCGGATAAATGAGCTTTTCGGCAAGCTTGTAATTCGCAATCAGATAGCCGAGAAAAATGCCCGGGACAGCCCCCCAGAAAAAGCCGTATAGAACGATCTTGGTGGTCATCAGACTGTGATAAAACAGCTCACCACGAATTTCGTATATCCGTGCCAGAAATGCAGATGGGGGCGGCAAAACCTGCGCCGATACATCTGCTGCGCGAACCGTTATCTCCCATAACAACAAGAGTCCCGCAAACCACAGGAACGGTTCGTAAAACCTGTTTAGTTTTGCGAGGAATTGCACGGTTCAGCTCCGGAGACTTTTTGAAACTGGTTCAAGCGGATCTTGATCAATAGTGGCGTCGTTGTTCCTCTGAGGGGCGTAGCCAATTATCTTGCGCAACATTTAACTCCTCATCGGCTTCATCAACTTCCAGCCGACCTAACAGAACACGTAAAAATCATTTAAATTCCGAAAAACGGAATAGTATTCCACTACTTCTGTGAAGCGTTGATGTCAACCATTTGTTCGCTGGTTTCCAGTCTTAACTGGCGTTCAACCGCCATTCTGCATGCAATTCCGCAACCTGACGGCCCTGCCGCCCAAAGCTGCTGAATGCGATTGATTGGTTGGAATGTCGTCGATTTTGAGACAGGTGCAACCGCAGATTTACGTGCGCAAGGTGGTGCACCCGACTTTGATCTGGAGACATGGACTGAGCATCACAAGATATTCAGATTGAAGGTTGCTGTCATTTTACGTTAAGTGTTCCAATTAGAATAATGTTTCAATTGGAATTGCCCATGCCCTCCATGAACATCGACCGCTGCTTTCAGGTGTTGGAAATCCTGTGTGACAATGGTCAGGGGCTGTCATTGGGTGAAATTGCCCAAAAGGCAGACATACCCAAAAGTGCAACCCACAGGATGCTGACCTCGCTTTGTAGTGCTGGTTACGTGACACAGCTTGGGTCGAAAAACTACAGGCTCAGCCTGTCTCTCCCATCACTGGGGCTGCGATTTCTGTCTACGACCCATATTATGGACGAGTGTCAGCAAGTTCTTGATGATTTGGCGGCGGAGGTTGGTGAACTGGTCCGAATGTGCCTGGTCAGTAATTCCAACCTTGTTTGGATAGCAAAAGCGCAGGGCGCGAAGAACAGCCTGATGATAGATCCGGTTATGGGGCAAAAGGTTGCACTTCATGCGACGGCTACAGGCAAGGTATGGCTTGCTTCTCTGACGACAGAGACCGCGCTGCGCTATGTGCTTCGCGATGGCTTTGGAACGCGTGAAGATCACGGCCCATTGGTTGTTCAGACTATTGAAGAGCTTCAAGCAGAGTTGATTGCCACCAGCAAGCGCGGTTACGGACTGGCCATCGAAGAGGCGGATCCCGGGATTGCTGCAATTGCCATTGGAATACCCGGCAGCAGCCCCAAAGCAGAAATTGTTGGAACTGTTTCCATCGCCGGGCCGCACTCCAGATTGCAGAAGGAAAAACTCATCGACATGCTGCCCAGTTTGCAACAAGCGGTTCGACGATTAAATGGTTTTGACGTTCTTATGCGTTTCGTCGATTCCTGAAACGCTTCACAAGGCTTTTGGTAAGTTTTCCGATAAATGCTTCGCGATTTCGTCAACCTGATTATTCACCATATGAATTCCTGAATGGATTTTCGCGCCACGTTGTTCAGCCTCAATCAGCAGAGCTGTTTTTTCTGGTTTTGCAATCACTTCGGCGACTAGCATGCTGGCGTCAAGACAGTTTGGATCAACCGGCATGTGGTCGCTGAGGTTCATGCCAAGCGATGTGGAATTGATGATCAATTGCCCGCTTACTGGGTTTGGGTCTGCCGCATATGCAACAGACCGGCCAGCCCGGTCATTGATGCAGGAAGCTAATTTCTCAGCTTTGGAACGTGTTCTGTTTGCAATTGCCAATGAAGATGCACCGCGGTCAATCAATTCATGGGCAATGGCCGACGCGGCCCCTCCGGCGCCAAGCAAAAGACAGTCACGTCCTTTGATGTTATGCCCTTGTGCCTCGAGCCCTCTTGCAAAGCCCAATCCATCAAATTGGTAACCGCGAAAAGTGCCATCTTGCTCACGGCGCACAACATTCACAGCTCCGACCCGTTGTGCAACCTCGTCCACGCTGTCGCAGAGGCGAAAGACCTCAAGCTTGTGGGGGAGCGTGACACCAAATCCGATTAAATTCCGGAGGGCCTTCAATCCCGCCCAGGCTATCTGTAAATCGACCGCAGAAATGTGCAAGGGGATGCAAATAACATTTGCACCGAGTTTTTCGAAGATCAGATTGATGGCTTGGGGCGTTTTTATTTGAGATATCGGATCCCCCAGAACACCCATTAAAAAAGTATCGCCATCAATTTCCCGTTGCGAAACTTTATTCGATAATGCTGTTTCTGGTTCGAAAATCAGTTTAAATCCTCCGCAAGCCCAAGCTGCTGTCGGTCCAACCAAACCAGGCTACCATCTTCAACGCCAACAACAAGGCCAGGAGCTCCAGCTCCGGTCCAGTCCACAACTTCGGGCGATGCGACATGCATGGCCATCTGAATAACTTCACCCCTGAAGGTGAAAGCTCTTGGTTGAGCGAAAACCGGGACAGCATTTGATCCAGTGTTCTCAAGTAAAAAGATGCCAGCCTGCTTTGTCGTATGGCGCGGTTGACCTTTAGGGCCAGGCGGGATGGAAGCTTTGCAATGTGTACCTACAACGATGTCGAACACGCCGTTCCCTGTCCAATCGCATATGCAGAATTTAACGCGTCCCTGTCCACCACCAACATCCTGTGTAAAAGACATTCTCTCACCATTTTCCCATTTAAGGTGGGTCTTTTGGTGAAGCTCTGTTTTGGAATGCCTTTTGTAGTCTGACAGAAACCCTTTTTCATCCAGAGTGATGTAATGCTGTTGACCGTTTCCGAGCCAATCCACCACGCTAGGCTTGACCCGCCAAACTGTCTTAAGCGGGCGGCCTTCAAAATGCAGAAATTGCGCCGCTTCCAGAGCCGGAGGGTAAGCGCCGGTTTTGTTCTCAAACAAAGTATGGTGTCCCGTCACATCACTCATCAGCACGTCTGGAAAACCATTGTCTGTCCAGTCACATACAACAGGACAGGTATAGCCAAACATTTTCTCGGAAGGTCCCTGAATCGAACCAGTGAGTCCGGCACTCACACAGATAGGTTCGCCGCCAGACGTTATGTTGATTTCACGCAGTAATGTGGGGTTTGAGGCGGATCCGGACGACTGATAGAACAGCAGTTCGCCGGAACAATTTCCAACGACCAGATCGGGTCGGTCACGTCCGGGTTGCTGGAACGCAGCCGGTGATGGAAGCACGCTTGCGTGGATAATGGGCTTTGTGGTTTCAATGCGGCCCATCTTTTCAAAGACGGGTTGGCCGTTTCTGAGCACACCTGTATTTTTCAGGAAGCTGACATATCCATCTTCCGATCCGACAAGTAAATCCAGATTGCCGTCATTATTCCAGTCAACTGCGCACGGAAAGTGAATACAATGATCAAGCTCAATCGGTTGCGCATCTGCCCCTTGAATGAGCTCAAGCTCCTGATATCTGCCTGAGCCGTCCGATTTGCCAATATGCAGAATATTCCAGAACTCGCCGCACACAACATCGCAGTTACCACTTTTGGTAAAGTCGCCAAATGCGAGGGCTAACTGTCCGTAGACCTGCATGGGAGTTTCGCCGGAAAAAACAGGCTTACCCTTTGACAAGACTGGATTGGTAGGCGTGCCGGTGTTTTTGAAAGCATAGAGAAAACCGCGTAACGGACCTCCCAGCCAACGATCGGCGGCATCGTAAGCCTTGTAGCCCGGATCGCTCCATTCCAGCCCATTTGGCCAATAATCGTCCCAACAATCCGTCCCAACTATCAGTTCAAGCTGCCCATCTCCGTCGATATCTGCAAAGCGTGCGCAATGGTAAAATTCATTTCCCTTTACCCAGTCGGCATCCAATTCCAGAATAATCGGTTCGCCGAATTTAGGGTGCCCTGCATCGCCCGTATTTATGTATACGTTAATGGTTTTGCGCAGCCTTGATGCAGATACGAGATGAAAGGTGTCACCATCAGAGAAGGAGGTCACATAGCCGCGGATACCCTCAACCAGTTCCTCTGGTCCTAAAACAGGCGTTCCATCTGACTTTGTGTCAATCTGACGCCGAAGGTAGACCTGACCGTCATAACAAGGGTCCCAACTGGATAACAGAACATCCTTAGAACCAGAACCATACCAATCGACGACATCAACACAGGTTATGATGCGACCGGACAGGAAGCCAACTTCGACACTGTCATCGTAAGCAATGGCCTCATCCGCATAGTGCGGTCCATCCCAGACGATTGCATCATCTTCCCATCGTTTTACGCTCAACTTTCGGCCTCATATACGAAACATCGTTGCTAATGGAATATCATTCCTTTATGCGGAATTCAATTGATATTGTTATGAGCGATTTGTATGCTCAGGGTGAAGGCGTTTAATATGACAAGTATGATAAAAATTAATGGCGTTGTGCCGGTCATGCTGACTCCGTTTTCCAGCGAGAACTTCGTTGACGAGGCCAGCCTGGACAGATTAATCGATTGGTATTTGGCACAGGACTGCGGGGCCCTGTTTGCTGTTTGCCAATCGAGCGAGATGCAGAAACTTGCACTGAAAGAACGGCTCAGCCTGGCAAAATTTGTCGTCAAAAAAACCGCCGGTCGGATACCTATTGTTGCATCGGGACATATTGGAACTCTTATTGAAGACCAATGCACCGAATTGGCCGCCATGTGCGAAACGGGTATTGATGCACTGGTACTGGTAACAAACAGGCTGGCGGAGAACAATGAAGGTCTGCCGGTGTTCCGTCAAAACCTTCAAAAGATCATGAGTTCAATTCCATCGGACATGCCGCTTGGCCTTTATGAATGCCCAGCTCCCTTTCGACGGCTCATAAGTGATGATGAATTGAAATTTTGTCTGGATACCGGTCGGTTTGTGGTTCTGAAAGATGTTTCGTGCGACCTGGAAATCGTTGAGCGACGTTTGGAAATTGTAAAGGGCAGTGAATTTTCGATCATCAATGCCAATGCCGCCATCGCCTTCGACGCCATGCGGGCAGGTTCAAAGGGCTTTGCCGGCGTCTTCACAAACTTTCATCCAGACCTCTACGCTTGGCTTTATAAAAATATGAATTCTGACGCACCTCTGGTCAGAGATTTGGTGAATTTCCTAGCTCTCTCAGCCTGCGCTGAACCCATGGGGTATCCCGGATTGGCGAAGATTTATCATCAAAAGATTGGCACGTTTGGGACGATCCGTTCACGCGTAATTGGAGACGATATTCGTGAGAAACATTGGGCAATTGATGCGATAGTGGACCATATACACTCGGGTGCGGAGATATTCCGCCGCCGAATTGCGGAGCATGCGGTGCATGGACGCGTCACGTATTAATTCCGCATCCAATTCCAATTTAGGCTGATTTTCGTTCAAATTTGACGGAGATATTTCTGCTGTTTCTGAGGGTTTTCGGCACGAGTTGTAGAAGCCGCCGATATATTGGAACAGGGCGTCGGTGACCTAGAGCGTTTCACGGATTGACTGAATCAAAATGATTCCCTTTTGGTTATTTTTCTGATTCAAGATGTGTGCTGGAGCAAGGAGGCCAGCACATATGGCGAAACCTTATTCCAATGATCTGCGCGAGCGCGCGGTAAATGCCGTTGTTTCGGGGGAAACGACAAGGGTCGTAGCGGAGCGCTTTGGCGTTGCGGTTTCGAGCGTCGTCAAGTGGCATCAACGTTACCGGCAAACGGGTAGTGTCGAACCTGGTCAGATTGGCGGCTATCGTAAATCTGTTCTCGACCCGCATCGTGACTTTATTCTGGATCAGATCAAGCATACACCACATCTGACCCTTCATGGCCTGAGGGCCCTTCTGGCCAAGCGAGGCACCCCAGTTTCTCACAATGCGGTGTGGCATTTCCTGCGCCGTGAGGGATTAAGCTTTAAAAAAAACACTGTTCGGCCTTGAACAGGGTCGCGCTGATGTGGTGCGGCGCAGGCGGCGTTGGAAGAGCTTCATGGGCCAGCTTGATCCACGACGATTGGTGTTCATCCCTCTCGGCATTTGCTTTGCAATTGCCTGCCGGCAATGGATGAGACATGGATAAAGACCAACATGGCGCCCATTCGGGGTTGGGGTACAAAGGGCAAGCGCCTGAGAGGCTATGCGCCACATGGCACTGGAACACCATGACCTTCATCGCTGCCCTGCGCTGTAATGGGCTGACGGCTCCCTGCGTCTTTGACGGACCCATCAATGGGATTTCGTTCCGCGCCTATGTGGAGCAAATCCTCATCGCAACCTTGAAGCCTGGTGACATCGTCATGATGGACAACCTTGGCAGCCACAAGGCAAAGGTCATTCGAGACACCATAAAGGCCGCCGGAGCGCGCCTGTGGTTTTTGCAACCATATTCACCCGATCTAAATCCCATTGAGCAGACCTTTGCCAAGATCAAGCACTGGATGCGAATGGCGCAGAAGAGAACAATCGAGGAAGCATGGCGATATGTCGGCAAGCTCGTGGGAGACATAAGCCCCGCCGAATGCGCCAAATGTCTCAAAAACGCAGGATATGCTTCCGTCTAAACGTGAAAGACTCTAATGCTGTGTTTTCCATTTGTGACGCCGAATGAGTTCAGCCTCGGTGATTTTGAAAAAAAAGCCTCGATGACAGCATTATCGCAGCAATTCCACTTTCAACTCATTGATACCTTAGAGCCGATTTTGATAAAAAAGGCATTGTTGTTTTTGGCTTGTCGGAACGCGCTTCTGACCGTTCAAAGACTGGCCCACATTAGCCTTACACCCCCGACAATAGACTTGGTATGCTATTGTACGTTCGGTTTGGTCTCTGGTTTATGGGAGCAATACGTAATTTTTATAAGGTCGCTAAATGGGTTCTTCAAAGATAAAAGCTGTGCTTTTTGACAAGGACGGTACTCTTCTCAAATACAACGAGACTTGGGTACCTATAAATATGAAAGCAGCGCGGCTGGCAGCACGGGGCGATGAAATTATTGCTCTCCATCTTCTGGTCTCGACCGGTTTCGATCCAAAGTCCGGTGCGGTTCAGGCTGGTAGTCTTCTTGGCGCCGGAAGTACCGAAGAAATTGCAGAGATCTGGAGTCAAAATGGCGCTCTGTTTTTAAAGACTGAACTCATCAGCATGTTGGATTCAGAGTTTTCAAAAGCTATGCAGAATGCAGTGCCGGTTAACGGCTTGGTCCAGATCATAAGTCAACTGCGTCAACGCGGATATCAGTTAGGCGTTGCCAGCAGCGACAGTGAGAATGCCATTCGGGTATTTCTCCAGCAGATGGGGCTGGCGAGCCATTTCAGTTTTGTTTCAGGGTATGATTCCGGTTTCGGCCACAAGCCTGATACGGGCATGTTCGATGCCTTTTGCAGAACTATAGAATTAAGCCCGGAGCGGGTTGCGATGATCGGCGATAATCCTCAAGATCTGCAAATGGCCAGGACGGGGAAGGCAGGAATGAGCATTGGCGTGTTGAGTGGCAATGGCACTCATGCGGATTTAAGCCCTCTTGCTGATATGATCCTGAACGATATTTCCCAACTCGGCAATGTTTTCTCGTCCTCGTGTCATTGAGTCTGGAAAAGCGGGACAAGCCTCTCAGGCATCAATGTCGCCCGCATGATCCACACGCAGCAATTTGGCGCATTCGGCGGGGCTTATGTCTTCCACAAGCTTGCCGACATATCGCCATGCTTCCTCAATTGTTCTTCTCTGCGCCATTCGCATATTGGGAACCAGCGAATGGCACAACTTTGAACTTTAAAGGAAATGCCTGACGCGCTTTCTCTCCACCCAATCCACTGCGTGGCGCTTATTGTTCATCGATATCGCCATGTTTGGGTTCGCGCGAGCAGTCCTTTTGACACCAATGCGTGGATCGTTCGCGCAGCCACATTTGTATAGAGAATCATCATGCCCATCGCGGCTGCGGGGGCGACATCACCCGCATCATCCATGTTCAATACCGCGACGGAGGCGAGCGCCGTCCCTGATGAATAAAGGAACACCACAGCCGAAACCGTCGTCATGGCGTTCACAAAAAGATAAATCGATATGTCCAGGATGGCCGGCAAACAAACCGGAACACTTACTCTGGCAAATAATTTATAGAATGGCTGTTTGAGCGATGACGAAACTGCCTCAAATTCATTGTCCATTTGCTTGAGTGCTGTTGCAGCCGTCAGGTGTGACACTGTGTAAAAGTGAGTGACGGTACAAAGAACGAGAATGGTCATTGTCGCGTAGATAACGTGAAGCGGATTGTCAGGATTGTTGAAAAAGAAAATGTAGGCCAAGCCCAAAACCATCCCGGGAATTGCCATCGGCAGCATAGCCAAAAACTGGAACAATGTGCGTCCGGTTTTGAAGCCTTGCGTTTTTTCAACCATGTAAGCGCCGATAAACACCACGATGGTACCGAAAAAAGCGGTCAGTAGCGCCAGCTTGATGGAATTCTTATAGGCGCTCCAACCGCCGCCATCCATCAGATCGAAGGCGTAATTCTTCAGGCTGAGGCTCAGATCATAGGGCCAGAATTTGACCAGTGCCGCATACTGGCAGACGAGCAGAATACCGGCGATAAAAATCGCAATTGCAGAACAATATGCGAAGCACATCCAGTCAAAACGGGGACTGACTTTGGGTTGGTAAACGACAGAACGGGCTGACAGGGAGGCAACCTGCTTACGCTGGATAATCCGATCGATTGCAAATGCAAACATCGCCGGAATGAGCAGTACCACTGAAACAACGGCACCCATTTCAAAATTTTGCTGGCCAATCACCTGTTTGTAGATGTCCACAGCCAGCATGTTGAATTGCCCACCGATAACTTTGGGCAGACCGAAATCGGTGATGACCAGATTGAACACAACAAATGCTGCGGAAATCAAACCATACCGTGCGCTGGGGATGGTCACGGTCCAGAACGTCCGCCAGCTGCTGGCCCTAAGAGTAACTGCGGCCTCGTAAAGACGCGCGTCCGAAATTGCCAAAGCGGTGGTGATGATCAGCATGGCATGGGGAAATGTGAAGAAGACTGACCCAATGATAATGCCGTAAGGGCCATAGATCGACTCGCCCATCATAAATGATTTCAGCATGCCTTGATTTCCGAACAGATAGACCAGTGCGATGCCGGGCAAGAGCGAAGGCACCAAAATTGGCGCCATCGCGATTAACCTAAAAACACCCTTGAAGCGCATTCGGCTTCTGGCAAGCGAATAGGCGAACCCAAAAGCCAGCGATACGGTAATCACCGTGCTTATGGCGGAAATCAGCAGTGAGTTGCTTATCGAACGTACCAGAGATGGCGTGGAAAAATAGCGTATGAAATTGCTCAGGCCATTATCTGCCTCAGGTCGCAACACAACTTTACGGAATTGATTGGAATCAAACTCGTTCCAATCAATTCCGCTGCGGCGCTCTGATCCGAACAGATAAACAGCACTATCAGTGGTTCCGCGTATCTTGTAGCGAACAGGGCTTCGGAAAGAAAAGTCTGGAAACCAGGCCGTGACATTCAGACGGCCGTTTGATCCAGCAGCCAGATCATCTGGTCCATACGTGCCCGTTTCCTCATTCAGCGATTGCGCGGTGAATATTGTACCGTCGAAATTTCCGGTATCGTCGCTGACCTGAAACTCAAATTGTGTCAGATTAAATTGATAGGTGGCGAAAGCTTTCGACAACATGGAATAGAGCGGTAGGGCCAGAGCGATGACCAAATAGACGGCAATCATAGCGATAAAACCACGCATGATCCAATCATCAACGCCGAGCTTGGGCTTGACATTTTTGCCCGCCGGCAGCGATGCGTGAGACACGTCGGTCATGTCGCATTGTCCAGTGGAAATACCTTCAGTCGATCAAGGGGAATTTCAATCGACAGTTTTTTACCAACACCCAATTCCATCCTGCGGATGGCGTTGACTGAAAAATTCACCACCAGCGTCAGGCCATCCGATTGTGCACCACTCAATTCCGCACGCCAGAAGGAGCCGAGAAATTCCATATCAACAATCTCAACATCAATCATGTTTTCAGGCGTTTCAACAACGTCTATTGCGCCGGGGGAACGAGCGCCTTCTCCATGTGGAATGATGTCTTCAGGGCGTATGGCTGCAATGACAGCTGTGCCTGATGGAAAGTTGTGCGCGATACATTTGAAAGACGTTTTGCCGATCATCACGCCATCATTGCCCGTTGAGCTGGCTTTTACTTGGTTCATCTCACCAATGAAGTCGGCAACAAACAGGCTCTCCGGATCTCTGTAAATTTCGGTTGGTGTCCCAATCTGCTCCACAACACCATGGTTCATAACGACAATGCGATCGCCCATCGCAAGACCTTCCTCCTGATCGTGGGTCACCATGATGGTCGTGACGCCCAGTTTTCTTTGGAGCTCCTTGATTTCGTGGCGCAGTGATACGCGTACTTTCGCATCCAGCGCTGAAAGTGGTTCATCCAGCAAAAGCAGCCCAGGTTTAGAAGCGATGGCGCGCGCCAAAGCGATACGTTGCTGCTGTCCGCCAGAAAGTTGTGCCGGATATTTTTTGCCTTGCTCGGGCAGACCCACCAGTTCCAAAAGTTCTGCCACCCTCGCGGCAATTGCGTCCTTGGGCATGCCAATATTCTCGAGGCCAAATGCAATATTCTTTTCAATCGTCAGGTTTGGAAACAGCGCGTAAGATTGAAATACGATCCCAAAATCGCGCTCAGCCGGGGGCAGACTGGAAATATCTTTGCCATCTTGTGCAACTGACCCGCGCGATTGAATGTCCAGCCCGGCAATAGCTCTGAGCAATGTCGTTTTCCCGCAGCCTGACGGGCCGAGAAAACAAATGAATTCGCCTTGTTGGATTTCCAGTGAAATGTCTTTGAGCGCAACAAAATTGCCGAAAGCCTTCCATAGGCCCTCGATAGTCAGGAAGGACTGGTCCTGCTGGGCGGCGTCCCTTGTTGTTGAATCAGTCATCTCAATGGTCACACCAACCTCCCGGAACGGCAGTCAATTATTGTTCAACTTAATAAGGTGGCGTGGCTGCTGTATAGACCGCCGGATACAAAAATGGCGCTTCATTATGAAGCGCCACTTTGGTTTTTGATTTATTTAGCCTCAGATTTTGAGTCGTAGCGGCTCTGCCATTCTTTCAAGATTGCTGCGCGGTTATTCGCGGCAAATTCGAAATCATTATCGATCATTTTCTCAGCCAGATTTGCTGGGAAATGTTTGACGGGTTTTGCGACACCTGGATAAGCTACAACCGCATAACCAGTGTTGTACATTTCATTGGCCTTCTTGGTCACAGTCCAATCGACCAGAGTTTTTGCGGCTTCCAGAGCATCTGTACCGGCGATGATGGCTGTCGCTTCCATGTCCCAACCAACGCCTTCTTCCGGCACGATGATTTCAAGCGGCGCGCCGTCTTCTTTAGACTTGGCACCGCGGAAAGCGAAGGAAATACCGATTGGAATCTCACCCGCTGCTGCCAGCTTGCAGGGCTTGGAGCCAGAATGAGTGTAACGCGCAATGTTTTCATGCAGCGCATCCATGTATGCCCAGCCTTCAACTTCACCGAACATCTGGAGCCAACTGGAAACATCCAGAAAGCCTGTGCCGGACGAATTCGGGTTTGGCATAATCACGTGGCCTTTATATTCGACCTTCGTGAGATCTTTCCATGTTTTAGGCGGTGTTAGACCCAGTTTTTCGGATTCAACAGTATTGTAGCAAACAGCGGCGACCCAAGCGTCCATACCAGTCCATGTTGGCGGAGTGCTCTTGTCGACAAATTTGGGATCGAGGTTTTCAACACCTGCTGGCGCATATCCTTCCAGCATGCCTTCGGATTTCATCAACAGCAAAGATGTTGCAGCCAAACCCCAGACCACATCTGCTTGAGGATTGTCTTTTTCTGCCAACAGTTTGGCGGTCACAATTCCCGTTGAATCACGAACCCAGTTGATCTTAATATCAGGGTGATCCTTATTGAATTCAGCCGCATAGCGGGCCAGATCTTCAGCCTCGACAGCTGTGTACACGGTGAGTTCGGCAGCATTTGCATATGCAAATGCGACAGTTCCCAACGCGACACCCATCGAAAGGGTCTTGAGGGTCTTTTTGATCATAAAATTCTCCCGGTTTTGATAGTTAAAAACTTGGCCTCGGTATCGACAAGACCATGCGATATTATCATTTTTACACAGTCCAAGCAGGTCCTTCAGCTTACATATTATCAACATTGCCTTTTGCATTGCATAGCTAAAATCGATAATTCTGATGGGTAAATTGATTTTAATGATGGATGGCTGATTTGATAAGCCTTCAACAAGCCGTTAGGGCGCTCTGGGCTCGGATGAATTTCAGCCTACTTTCACCCGTTCTGATTTGGGATCATAAGGGCTTCTTAAATGCGCCTGCGCCGACAACAACTCACTGGCCAGATCAATTTGAAAAACACCCGATTTGATATAGGCTTTGTCGATTCCGGCATTATCCTGCAGCAACGCCAATACAACACTAGACTTTAACGTGTGACCATAGGCAGCGGAACGAACTTCACCAACAGGCGTTCCATTTCGCAGGACAAGCTCCCCACCCCACAATTGTGCGTCAGCATCATCAAGCGTAAATTGCACAATACGCTTGGTCAATTTTGCGGCTTCCCTGTGCTCTAGCAATGCTTGCTTGCCAATAAACCCCCCTGGCTTTTCCATGTCTACCGCAAAGGATAAACCTGCCTCGTAAGGATTGATTTCGGGCGTCAACTCCCGGCTCCAGGCTCGAAATCCCTTTTCGATGCGCAGGCCCTCAAGCGCGTAGTAGCCTGCATCTATCAGACCCAGATCACCGCCAACCTCGTGCAATAATTCGTACACCCCAACTGTAAATTCGGTTGGCAGGATCAGCTCCCAACCCAATTCACCGACATAGGTCATACGATTGGCGAATACGGTAGCGTAACCAATGTCGATTTCCTGAACCGTTGCGAACGGAAATGCAGCGTTGGTGAAATCAGCTTTCGAGACCCGCTCAAGCAGGGTGCGAGCGTTGGGGCCCATGATTGCCAATACCGACCAGGCACCCGTGACGTCGCTGATATGGCAATGTGCATCAGTTGGCATGTTCTTTCTTATCCAATCGGCATCGTGAACCGTTTGAGCTGAACCGGTGATGATGAGAAACTTTTGCTCTCCCAACCGCAAAACCGTCAGGTCGCTTTCATAGCCGCCGCGGTCATTCAGCAGACCTGTATAAACTGAACTGCCGATGGGCCGATCAATATTGGCGGCGCAGATTTCGTTGAGAACATTGCACGCATCCTTGCCCTCGACCATCAGCTTGGAGAACGATGTTTGATCGAATATCCCAACTTCATTGCGCACAGCGTCATGCTCACGTTTGACTGCTTCGTGCCAGTTCTGCCTGCCAAATGAGTATTCAATTCCGGGTTTTTCACCGACACCCGCGAAATAATTTACCCGCTCCCAACCCATTTTTGATCCGAAGACAGCATTTTTTGCCTCAAGCCGGTCGTAAAGTGGCGAACGGCGGAAGGGGCGTGCTGTGTCCAGCTCGCGGTTTGGCCACGGCATGGCGTAATGCAGCCCCAGCGTTTCTTTAATTCTATCGTGAAGCCATTTGGGATTGTTGTTGAAGCCTGCAAACCGGCGAATATCCACTGGCCACAAATCAATTGTCGGCGCACCGTTGACGATCCATTCGGCCAAAGATTTTCCGGCGCCGCCAGCACTGGCAATGCCCATGGAGTTGAAACCTGCGCCCACAAAGAAATTTTTCAATTCCGGCGCTTCGCCCAACAGGAAGTTATTGTCCGGTGTAAAACTTTCCGGACCATTGTAGAATTTTCGGACTTCGGCATGTTCCAACTGAGGCACGCGCATCAACGCGTTTTCCATAAGTATCTCAAACTGGTCCCAATCATCCGGCAATAATGAAAACTCAAAATCATCGGGAATGCCGTCCATGCCCCACGGTTTGGCTTCCGGTTCAAATCCGCCCATGGCCAGACCACCAACTTCTTCTTTGAAATATATGTAACCATCAGGATCCCGCATCACGGGAAGATCCGTGTGAACACCTCCAATTTTGCCGGTCACGATATACATATGCTCTGCTGAATGCAGTGGCACCGACACGCCGCACATCTTGCCAATTTTTCTTGCCCACTGCCCAGCACAATTAACGACGATCTCCGCTTTAACATCACCATGGTCCGTGCGAACCCCGGTAACGACACCATCGCGTGTTGATATGTCAGCTACATGAATGCCCTCGATAATTTTCGCGCCGCCATTTCGTGCGCCCTTCGCCAAGGACTGCGTCAGATCTGTCGGATTGGCTTTGCCATCGCTCGGTAACCAAATACCGCCTTGTAGATCATCAATTGCCATCACCGGCCACAGATCGCCGGCTTCACTTGCCGTCACCATTTCGACTTCCACGCCCTGCGCCCGGGCAGACGCCGCTGTGCGCTTCAATTGGGTCATGCGCTCGCCTGTGCGTGCAACCGAAAGCGAGCCGCAGCTTTTCCAGCCGGTTGCCAGTCCGGTTTCTGCCTCAAGTTCTGCATACAATTTGGTGGAGTATTGAATGAGGCCCGTCATGCTTGCATGACCGCGCAATTGTCCGACAAGCCCGGCAGCATGCCAAGTTGTACCTGAACTCAATTGCCCCTGTTCCAACAGGACAATATCTTTCCGGCCCAGCTTTGTGAGGTGGTAGGCAACGGAACAGCCGACAATGCCACCTCCGATGATGACAATTTGAGCGGCTGAGGGGAGAGTGTTTGACGGCACAATGAGCATCCTATAAACGGGCAAGACAGGTATTTGCAAAAATTTGCCAATATATGCGAAATTTTGCAAGAAAATTGTTTGCAATTTGCCCGGAGCCGTGTCGTGATCCCTCTTCCTGAAGAACGTCATTCGATTATCTTGAGCGCAATCGAGGCGCACAAATTTGTCTCAATCATCGAATTGGGCGATCGCTTGAATGTGAGCCGTGAAACGATCAGAAGTGACATATCGCATTTGGCAAAGCAGAATTTGTTGCAACAGGTTCGGGGCGGCGCAACACGCATCGAAAAGACCGAGGCGGCGATGAGCGAGCGTCAGAATATCAATCACGCAGGCAAACAAAAGATCGGACAGATTGTTGCCGGCATGATTCCGGATGGCGCATCTGTCATCATTGATTCCGGCTCCACCACATTGATGGCGGCCCGCGCACTGACAGGGAAAAACGACCTCACCATCTATACCAATGACCTGACCGTGGCATTGATCATGGTAGCGACGGCTGCTGAGGTTCAAGTTCTTGGTGGAAAACTGGGCCGGTCGGAATACTCGACACGAGGGCATGACACATTGGAAATGCTGTCGAACTATCGCGCCGACTTTGCGCTCATCGGTGTTGGCGGACTAAGCGCAGAGCACGGTTTCACAGATTATGATCGCGACGTCGCAAAGATGCGCGATGCTATGATTGCCGCAGCGACGACGCCGCTTTTTGTGGCGGGGCATGAAAAATTTGACAAATCGGCATCTGTTCGATTGAGACGTGCTGACCAGGCTGCCTTTCTAGCCACAGACATTCAACCAACGACCGAATTGGCAACGTATCTGAATCACCTGGGTTTGGATGTTTTGACACCAGAGTGAACCCAGCCCAACACAAAACCCGTTCCCGCGTCCGGTCTAACGTCATGAGCCATTTTATGACAGATTTTCCGGGACTGTTGGACGCATGTTGAGTGCCTGATGTTGGCGAATGGTGGAGTGCGGGCGCTGCCAATAGGGCTATCACTTCGCGGAGCGACTGCCGCAGCAGCTCAGACAGCCAAAACAGATATCCCATCAAAGCCTCCAAATCATTGATTGGAATCCTTGAGTCTGATTTGCTAATTAAAATCAATCCTATCAATGGGGTTTGACCTCAACTTCAAATCAGGGAGTCTTCAGCGGAACACGTGACATTCAATCGGAGTGCGACTGCAATCCAGTTAGCAAATTTCGCATAAAAACCAAATGTAGCGGCGTGACCTCAAGTTTCCGTGCTGATTCCAATGCGCTTTGCCAACGGAGATGCACTGACCCCGTGCAGCAATACCGAAAGTGCGACGGTCAGTGAGACACAAGCTAACAGCTCTTCTTCATTTGGGAACTCAAACTCATCCATAATGATCAGCGTAAACAGGATGGATGCGAGACCACGCGGACCAAACCACCCAAGAAACAGCTTTTCCCGCATTGCAAGGCCTGTACCTGCAAGCGACACAAGGATAGGCAGCATCCGTATGACTGTCAGGAATGAAATGGCGACTAAGACTGTAGACCAAGAGATATGGGCTAAGCCATCGGGCAGCATTAATGCGCCAAAGACCAGAAACGCTGCCATGGTCAAAAGCTGTCCGGCACCATCCATAAACTCCTTAATGAAGTGGATGTCATTTCGGTATGTGTTGCCAAAAACGGCACCGGCAACAAATGCTGCAATAAACCCGTTTCCCCCGACAAGCACAGCTGCAATGAAACTCACAAAGGCAGTGGACAGAAAGACGATGCCTTGGGCGCTTCCAACAATCCAATCGCGCTGCTGCACATAGTCGAGAGCTTTTGCGCTGATCCAGCCTATTGCAAGGCCAACTATCGGTCCCAGGACAACCTGCGTGACTGCAAAAAGCGCCAACCCATCCGTTTCTGTCATGTTGGTCGAGGCTAAAATTGCTCCCAAAAGGACAAAGGGAAGAACCAGCCCGTCATTCAGGCCGCCTTCCACATTCATTGATTGACTCAAACGCTCGGGAACCCTGGCACTCGATACAACGGCTTGCCCAATTGCGGCATCTGTTGGAGCCAACAACGCAGCCGTTAGCAGTGCCAGGGCCAGACCTCCTGCCGGAAAAACGTAAAACACCACCAGAGTTCCCAATGCGATTGATCCAGGCAATCCAATAATCAGCATGCGTAACGGAATTGCGAAGGTTATTTTCAATCCTGAAAAGCGAACATGGCTGGCATCGGCGAAAAGAATGAGAACCAGTGTCAACTCGGCTAGAAAACGTGCTGACTCGCGGAGTTCCACTGTCGTGCCGAGGGATTGGGTCACAGGCGCACAAAGATAGCCAATTCCCACAAAGATAATCGGGAGTGTCAATATTGTTTTAGAAACTACCTTGGTCAGCAAAGAATAGGCGATGGTACAAACCAGAATGCCCAGAACGATCAATTCAATGTTTGTACCGCTATGTTCCATAATCACTTTTGGCCGTAATTGGTTAAAAGCACAAGGAGGGCAACGGAACAAATTCGTTAGAGACTCAAATTCAAAAACAGCAGAATTATCATGGTCATCGCAGCCGAACTGTTGCGTTCAAAGCGATCAGTCGCCTCGGCATCCGCAGCTGATAACATCCAGATCGGGATGCATTTAAATTGACATTCAAGTCATGGTTCCAAGCGTGCGCTTTGTCCGCATAGCGACCGTTTATGTGAACTGAAACGAAAGTCTGCCGCCCGCCCATTTTTACATCGAAACACGAATCAGATCATGGGTTGAGATCAAAATAATTACCAATTCCGCCAGAATATCATCATCCGATGATGGCTTCATTGTATCGTGAGAGCGGATTATCGATCTGTCACCACTGCATAATGCAGTATATTGAGACGCATGAAGCAGTTGCTATTCAGATTTCTAAGTGAACCAAGTTTCAGCGGTTGCGCAGATGATTTGCGTCGCGAAATTGAACATGGATATCTTTGATTTGCGCCGCAATTCAGAGCAGCAATCACCCTGCTTTCCTACTGATTGCTATTCCGCCACCTTATTATAGCCTTATTAATTCGAAAATCGCGAAACAACGCAAAATCTCGACTAGGTCTAACATATTGATTAATAAGGAAAATTTTGGTTGCGGGGGCTGACCCTAAACGCGACTTTATGAAAAACCAAGAGGCATTGGTTGCGGGAGTGCGCCCACAACTTAACTTGCTGTATCATGCAACAGACATAACATCACCAGAAGCAAAACGAACGCTGGCGGCGCGCAGTACTCGCCCTCGGGGGCCATCGCTATGAGGAAGGACGGCGGGTTTCAGGGCCGTAAGGCTGTTGGCGCTGTGTTTGCGGATGCCGTCACCAATGGAGCAATCAAGCCAGCCAAGCCGCCGTTCGTGGGTTTTCGGGTGACAGATGAGGAACTGGCGCAGCTAAAACACTTATCGGCGGGAATGTCGGTGAGTGCCTATATTCGTAAGTGTCTGTTTGGCGGTGATAGTGCGCCGCGCAAGATAAGGCTTCGCGCTCCTGTCAAAGATCAAGAAGCTTTGGGACGGGTGTTGGGATTATTGGGGCAATCGCGGATTGCCAATAATCTGAACCAGCTTGCCTATGACGCCAATTGCGGCACGCTATTACTGGATCAGCAGAGCGAAGACCAGATCAACGAAGCCTATGCCTATGTGCGCTCAATGCGGCTCGATCTGACGCAGGCGCTCGGTATTGGCGGGCAGACGCAACATTGATTTTAAAGGGCAATGAACGCGGTGGTGCTGCGCAATTGGCGCGGCATCTTTTGAACACGCGTGAGAATGAGCATGTCCGCGTGCATGAAATTTCTGGATTTGTATCTGATGATCTGACCGAGGCTTTAACAGAAGCCTATGCGGTGAGCCGGGGAACGAAGTGCAGGAACTTCATGTTCTCGCTGGTCTTAAGTCCGCCGGAAATGGAGAGTGTTTCTGTCGAAGCATATGAACAAGCCATTGCCGGAATTGAAGCAAAACTTGGATTAACCGGCCAACCCCGCGCAATTATCTTTCACGAGAAGAAAGGCAGACGTCACGCCCACTGTGTGTGGTCACGCATTGATATTGTCCGCATGCGTGCGCTGAATGTCTCACTTTACAAGCGCAAGCTACAAGAACTATCGCGGGAGCTATTCCTTGAACATGGTTGGCAAATGCCACGCGGTTTGATGAACAGCGAGGAACGAGACCAACTCAATTACTCCCAAGCTGAACACCAGCAAGCAAAAAGGGTTCGACGTGACCCAAAGGAATTAAAAAGCCTTTTGCTGGGTTGCTGGGCGGGCTCTGATTCAAAGGCCGCCTTTGCCGCCGCTCTGTCTGAACATGGTTTGACACTCGCCAAGGGTGACAGACGCGGCTTTGTTGCGGTTGATGGTCAGGGCGAAGTTTATTCGCTTTCGCGCTGGCTTGGCGTGAAGACCAAAGACTTACGCGCGCGCCTTGGTGATATTGAAAAGCTGCCTTCTGTTGATGATGTCCAATTGCGTATCACAGAACGCTTTGCCGATAAGGTGGGCGCTCCGTTTGATGCCGCCTTTGCAGAAGCTGAAACACTTTTTCAGAATCAAATTGATGCCCTTGAATCAAAACGCCGCGCTCTTGTCGGTGATCACAGACAAACACGTGCAGCATTGGAGGCAGCACAAGAGACGCGCCGGATTGAAGTCGTTAAATCCCGCGTCGCGCTTTTACCGATAGGAGTGAAAGCACTCTGGGCGCGGCTTTCCGGCAGATACGACGTTTTGCGTGCTGAACACACACAGGCCGCAGAAGCAGATAAAATCCGTGACCAGGTGGAGCTGCAAAAACTGATTGAAAGGCAGCTCGGTGAAAGACGCGGCTTAGAGGAAGAATTTTGCGCCCTCAAAGAACAACACGCGGTGCATCTGGCGAAACTGCATCGCGAGAATGCTTTTGACCTTAACGAACAGCTGCTTGGTGTCGATCTGTTGGCAGATCCCGACCAAGCGCTTTTACTGCCCGAAGAAGACCAACTCTATACGGCGCAACAAGTCCGGCAATCGCCGGTTAAAATTCTGGATATTATCACCGATAAAAAGTCCGAGTTTAACCGCCGTGATATTCTACACGGGCTGGCTAATTATATCGATGATCCGTTGGCCTTACGCGCCGCCTCCGATGCGGTTTTGCGCTCGAAAGAACTGGTCGAGATCAAAAGTGATCCGCTACCGATTTATTCAACGCGGGAAATGGAGGGGCTTAAAAGCGGGCTCACCCATGACGCAAAAATCATGGTCGATCAAAACACTCATGGCGTGAAATCTACCCATACGCATGACGCCATCAAACGTCAAAACGCGATATTGCAAAAATTGCATGGGGCAAGCCTGAGCGATGAGCAACAAGCGGCGATAAATCATATTCTAAATCCAGAACGAATAAGCGCCGTTATCGGCTTGGCCGGGACCGGTAAAAGCACTATGCTTGCCGCCGCGCATGAGGCTTGGACAAAACAAGGCTATCAGGTTTTTGGTGCGGCATTGTCCGGTAAAGCTGCCGATGGTCTGCAAAGCGCCTCCGGCATTATCAGTCGCACTTTGGCCTCGATGGAAATGAGCTGGAAGAACGGCTACAACCAATTAAAACCCGGCGATGTTCTGGTGATTGATGAAGCCGGAATGATTGGCACACGCCAATTGAACCGTATTGTCGAGCACACCAAGAAATATGGTGCAAAGCTCGTTCTTGTCGGCGACCCAGAACAATTACAGCCCATCAATGCGGGAACGCCGTTTAAAGATATTGCTGAAAATATTGGCGCGGCAAAACTCACAGAAATTCGTCGCCAAAAATCAGACTGGCAGCGCCAAGCCTCGCTTGATCTGGCGACGGGCAATACCGGAAAGGCGATAGATGCCTATCAAAAGCACGGCGCGGTCAAAACCACCAAAAGCCAGGATGACGCCATTGCCGCCTTGGTACAGGATTATATGGTTGATATCGAAACACGCGGCAACAGCGCCTCACGGCTGGCCTTCGCCCATCGCCGCAAAGATGTCCATGCTATCAATCAGGCTGTTCGCATGGCTCGCAAATCAAGCGGTGAACTGGTCGATGAGCATTATTTCAAAACCACTCATGGCAAGCGTGCCTTCGCCCCCAATGACCGCATAATCTTCACCAAAAACGATACCGAGCTTGGCGTTAAGAATGGTGCTTTAGCGACGATTGAAAAAATCACCAAAGACAACATATTCGTTACCCTTGATGGTGCCAATAACGGCAGCCCGCGCCGCCTGACCTTCTCCCCAAGCCAATACGCCTCCATTGATCATGGCTACGCCACCACCATCCACAAAAGCCAGGGCGCAACGGTGGATAGATCATTTGTCCTATCGTCGCGAACGCTGGACAAACACCTGACCTACGTCGCTCTCACACGCCACAAACATGACGCCCGCTTCTATAGCGACAGCGACAACATGCCAGGAATGAAGCGGGAGCGTGTGCCTGCACCAACAAGGTCAAACAAGCTGCGCCGGGAGAGGTAGATTGGGCTGAGTTTTCGTCATACGAAATTCTTTGTGATCAACCAAAAGCATGTTACAATTAGTGTATATATTACAACAGTTTACACAAATAATTCAGAGCTTGGGGACATCATTTATGAGAAAAGCAGGATACATAAGAGATAATGGGAACGACCCCGAAATAATTGATCAGCAAAAGAAGGCACTAACCCAAGCTAGATGCGATGAGGTCATTGTCGAACGGGTTACCCACATATCCAGACAGCAGATGAGCTTGTCCTTGTGGGTTTTAAAAGATCGTTTGCAGTGATCAAAAAAATAGATGCTGCTTTAGCTGAAACAAACATTTTGGAAGTTATAGCAGACTAGGGCCACTCAATTTTTAGCCCTTCGGAATGTTTTTCTCTTGAGAGATCAATTCCACATTCCTTTGCGAATGCCCAGGCTTTCGGCAACTTGCTTTTCGCCTCAGCCGTGCTCAAAAGAGATCCTGGAACCGAAGAGCGGATTTTTTCACGCATCTTGTCATCAAGCAGCAATTCCTTGGCTGTACGATCGCCTCCGAGTTCCTTTGTAGGATTCTGAACCTTTTCGCCACAAAAATAGAATGATACTAACCCACGCCTCCGAGAAGAATTGTCTCGTTCCAACACAGTAAAAATGCCCGCGATTGGTTCTTCCCGAAACGGCACGTTGCAGGCACAGTAAGCAGCTTCGTTGGTTATTTTTGAACGGACCAGTGCGGATAGACATTGGCGTTCACCAAAGGCGTTTCCAAACCAGGTATTGCTCTGAGATAAAATCAGGCACTCCATCCGGCCTGGATCCCGGTTGAGCGTTGAAAGAACCATAGTCAGGACGCGTGCCTGGAACTTAGCAGTTTTTGTTTCTGGGTAAACAATTGCTATTTGCCAATGCCCCTCCACAAAGGACTTCTCTGTCGAAAACGACTCGCCTGACAACAAGCTTTCTGATTCAAGAAGAACGTCAGGTACTAGTGTGGGATCCTCATCGATCATCGGATCAAGCATCCGTAGATCTGAGATGCCCAACTCCGTTTTAGTCAGAGCGACAATGGCAGTTTCTTCTTCGTGCGAAAAAGCGTGTGTTTTCATGCGTTCGTCCAAAGCCGGACGAGAGAAGACCGCTTCTTCCTTCTTAGCGTTCAGCGCAGATAGCAAGTCCGAGACCGACGCTAATCTCCTGGTGGATGTTGATTTTAGGTTTTTTCGTATCAGCGTTAAAGCAGCGACCAAGCGGCGGTGGTGTTCCAACTTTCCTTGCATGACCAATTCCCTCTGAAGCCTATTTTTCGAAAATTACGTAAAGTTATCAACCAAGCGGAAAATAAACCAGATGCAATAATACCCGGTCGGCCACAGATTATATGCACGAAACCCAGAGTCGAAATAGTTAGAAGAAAAAGAATAAATATGTGCAGGCAAAAGCGGGTTGCGGATTCCACGCTTATGCTCCTGATTTTTCGAAAAATCAGTCCGCCTGACAAAAAGAATCCCTGAGCCCTTTAGTAGAAGGGCTCAGGGAAGGTGCGCGGTACAGCACTCCATCCAGACTGCACCATCGCGGCGCACCAGTACCTGAACGGTACCATACTTAACGTCTGGGTTGGCCTTGACGGAACAGCAAATCCGTTGCGTAGGATCAGCTGGTGATGCAGTCACGGAGAACTATTATGGATACGAAAATGGAAGACAAGTCATGTTTCCCTGGTGATAACCACTACGTTGCATCGGATGGCGAAGGTCATCACGGTGAGGGAGGCAGCCCCGAACAGGCTCAAGAGCGCCTAGAACAGGCGCAAGCCAGTGGGAACGAGTGGGAAAAGCCGCTCGGTTCCGGTCCGCGAGTCGATTAAAAAGCGATACTTCGTCGCTCGATAACGTAGCTCTTTGATAAGAGTAATTAGGTCTCTGTGCAAGAAGAGCCTCTGAACCTCGAGCAGCCCCGGACCTCGGGGCTGCTCACCACTTCTTATCTTAAGCGAAAACGCATATTAGAAACTGAAATCAAAGTCTCATACCAGAGAAGTTGAATCGAACTATGGTGGTGGTAGTGCTGGAGCCTACCTGCTCGGTTGATAATTGAGAAAAACTGAACTCAGGATTGGAACCCTGTAGGCACATTGCGATAGCCAATCAAAATAGGGGAAGTCTGTCCTGGAACCAGTCAAGAAATATATTTGCTTGTTAGATTGGGACGGGACGCTTCGAGAAGGGTTCGTCATTTTTGATTGGTTGAAGTTCCTGGTACGGACAGGGGTCGTTCCTATTCGTCACGAAACCAAGATGTTGACCAGCTTAAACCAATTTCAGCAGAAAAAATCTTCATATGAAAGTATGGCATGGGACGTGGTCAATACCTACGCGGAAGCAATGCAAGGATTGCACCCGGCCAACTTGAGCAATTTAGTGCACGAGTTTTGGTCAACAAACGCGAGGCTTAATGACTTCGCCATACCGCTAATTGAAACTATCCGAGAACTCGGGATCTCACCTGTTTTGGTCTCAGGGGCACCGATGGTAGTAGTCGAACACATTGCAGAGCGGATTGATATAGATGATTGCTTTGGTTTGGAATTAGGTTTCGACAGCAATGGGTCGTACGATGGATCGGTAGCTATGAATCTCGCGATCAGCTCTAGCAAGCAGATCATAGTTGATAGACTAATGAAGCAAGGCAAAAAAGTCGCCCTGTCGTTTGGAGACACGATATCTGATGTGCCCATATTTAAAGCGGCACAGCTTTCTTACGTCATCACCAAAAGTGAAACGGAAGAAGAAGTCAAAAAGGATCTGTCCAATATGACTAATTCAGAGTGTTGTACATTTGTTCCGCAATCCGATGTTCGTGAAATGTTAGGGGGTTTGCGAGTCACGTGGATCAACAAATTGGAACTTTAATCTTTGGCCGAGTGCGGTTGGTGGGATAATTAAACGGAGTTATACAGATGGACCCTTTTGAGCGGGGTGAACCGCCCCGGGATTGTCGGAGGCTCAAACTCCTGAGTAGGATTGAGCAATGACAAACAAAACAACGAAGTGAGCGTCCGGCGCGCGCCACGTTTCTAGAATTGGAAATGGCATTATGCTGTCTGGGCAGCGTAATGTAAGGTGCGGTTTCTCGTGGGACATCTTGTTTGTTGATTATAGCTTCTCCCGGAGCGCTTCGTAAGGTGTCTTTCCATTGTGGGCACCGTGCGGCCTGTGGAAGTTGTAAAAGCGCTCCCATTCCTCGAGTTTGGCCTCGAGATCAACGTCGCCTTTGTAACTGAGCAACTGATAGAATTCCTGACCGTCGGACCGGTGTGAACGTTCAACTTTTCCATTCAACTGAGGCGTTCCACGTTTTATATATGCGTGCCTGATGCCGAGATCTTCGACATGCCAATGGAATTTGGCCTGGAACTCATGTCCGTTATCCGTTCTGATTTCCTTGATGCGGAAAGGGAATTTTTCGATGACGTGATCGACAAAGTCGATAGCGTTTGCCTGGGTGTGTTTCTCATAGACTTTGAGGGCTCTGACCCGGGTTGCGTCATCGATGGCTGTATATTGAAAGCGACGGACCTTCTCACCTTGTTTCCCTTTGAATGTAAGGAACTTAACATCCATCTGAATATGGTGACCCGGCACCTGTTTGTTGTAGCGTTTGGTATGGACTTTGCGGATACGGGTGCCGCGAGGAAGGCGGTTCATGCAGTTTCGTTTAAGTATCCGGGAGACCGTAGAATCGGACATTTTAATGTCGTGATAGCGCTCCAGATACCAAACGATCCTGATCGGTCCCAGATGGTATTTACGCCGTAGATGAAGGACTTTCTCTTCGATCTCAACAGGTGTTCTATTGTAATGCTGCTTGGGAATGGACGGTCGGTTTATCAGCCCGTCTTCGCCGCGTTTGGCATAGGCGTCTCGCCATCGATAAAAGCTCGTCCTGCCAATACCAAAAAACCGGCAGGTCTTGGCAACATGCCCCATTTCGTCAGCGTATCGTAAAATGCGTAGTTTGCGCAGAACCTCGCGTTGATCCTTGTTCATAAACATCTCCTTCATCCCAATTCTGGGAGGTTAATGGAAATGTCCCGCGAGTAACGACATATCTACAAACATGATGCTCTAAAGGCGGCTAGCTGTGAAAAGGTTGTCACAGAGAAAGTGTCTGGCGCATCGCTCAAGCGGCCAAAACTGGAAAAGCTTTTGCGCTCCCTCGATGCTGGCGATGTTCTGACAGTCTGGCGATTGGATAAGGTTGGGCGTTCATTGCCGCATCTTCTCGGTGTGGTGGCAGTCTTCAAAGCGCGAAATGTAGGTTTTCAATCACTCAATGAGACAATCGACCCAACTGTAGATATGCCGTTACTCGGGGATGCAACGGGGGCTTTGCCCCCTTGCCAAGTGGTGTTGTTTAACAACACACATCTTGCCGCCTCCGGTATTTCTTCTTCCTCGGCTCATTTCCACTTTCATTGCGGTCATGACCCGTCGCAAATTTGCTTCACGGAGCTCCAATGTACTATTGAAAATTCACATGTGCGACGCCAATTGGGACTGAGGCTTTTCTAAATGCAAGTGCCTGTCGCATGAAGGCAAATTCCTTGGCCAAGCCTATTGCGGTGCCACAAACGGCGAAGTTGGGGGTGTGAGTTCAATGGTCACCCAAATTAGAAGCAGACCTTCGTCGCAGAGATCGCAGAATAACTAGGATTGCGGGTAGAGCAAACTTGGAATGTGCACCTTAGCGTATTCAGGTCTGCTTTAATCTGACCGCCCCAATGAAGTCCGCAACAGACCAAAGCCATCCCTGCTGCGCTACTGTGTAGCTAGCCTGAACTGGCTTAGGTACGACTAATTGAAGGCTCGATGCTTCCATCTGGTGCGTTTGCGGCTCGGAAATTCCCGGCTCTAGAGTCACAAGATGTTTTCGACTGATCTTTTCCGCTTCTGCCAAGACCTGCCGCCAGCGGTCTTTGCAGGTGGACTTTGCCCCTAACATGGTCAACCTCACATCGCCTTCTGGCGGAGCGGTTTGATAAGTGGCGAGGTCAGGGAATAGAAAGTCAGGCTTGTGATTGTGTTCTGTAACGGCGCCACGGACGTGCTGAACGTCATGCGACCTTAGAACTGCCGCCAAATGATGTTCCAATGAATGGCCCATGCGCGATTTCCGGCGATTTTGAACGCTCAGCGAAAAACTGATGAAGCCATCAACATCGGTGCCGTCGCTATTGACAAATCCTGCCTCGATCCTTGATGACACAACCCGGCGCTCCAGACGCCTGAACAGCGCCTCCTCGTGGTCCAGCCACGCGATCAGCGCGGCGTCAGGGTCATCCTCGGCTCTGACCTCGGGCAATGTGAGGCGGGCAAGATCGGAGAACTCGGCCGTCTTCGGAAATGTGGTCCCGAACTTGTAGATGATGGCGTCCAGCTTGTCCGCCTCCGGTTCCTCAAACTCGACACCTATCTCATCCAGGATGAAACGGGCCGCGAAGTCCAGCTCTGGTTCTTCGACTGAGAACTCGCGCGATACAAAGGACTTTCCCTCTGGACGCAGGCCAAACAGCCAGAAGAGCTGCTGTTCGCTGGTGGAGCTTTCAGGGGCTACGATGAACCACAGAAGGCCACTCTGGTCTTTGGCAAGGAACAGGGTGTCACCCTCGCCCATGGCCTCGGTGACAGGATTGGAGGGGTAGTAAAGCCGCCATTCAGCGGCGCGTGGCTTATTGAAGCGGGAATCGTAATGCGTCGCCCAGCTTTCTTCAGTGATGCCTTCTTGATCACCACCAAGCCAGATGTAGATCGCAGGGAATTTCTGCTGGTGTGTCTCACCCAGAAAATCATCCCGCATCTTCTTGGTTGTGCCAACTTCGTGCTGGTTGGATGTTTTCGGTTCAGCATCGACGGCGGACAAACGTTTAATCCCGACACCTTCAAAATAGTCAGACAGTTGCCCCCGCTTCATTTCCGCTTACCTCCAGTGATTTTATATCCGATTTCAACCATATGGCACACTGATCGGCAATATCCTCAATAGAAAGACGGGTCTTGCCCTTCAGGGCGCATTCCCAAACCGTGCCAATGCGCCAGCCATTATCGGCAAGGGCCAGATACTGCCTCCGGTCACGCTCGGTATTCTTTCTGATCTTCTCCCGCCAGAAATCCTGGCGGCTCTTTGGCCAGCGGAACAAATGACAGTTGTGGCCGTGCCAAAAACACCCATGAACGAAAATCACGGCGTTGCGTCCGTTAAAGACAAGATCGGGTTTTCCGGGAAGGTTTTTCCGGTGGAGCCGAAAACGGATTCCGCGCCGGTGAAGCGCGGATCGGATTATCATTTCAGGCTTGGTGTTCTTGCCCTTGATACCAGCCATCATCCGGCTGCGAACGGTTGGCGTCACATGGTCGGCACACATGGTTCAGGCCGCAACGCCCTGCTCAGGCAAAAGTAGCTTGCGCTGTTGCAGAGAGGGCACGGCGCGTCCATCACGCTCAAGCGCCTCTGCTATGTGCGGCTCCATCAGATTGGCCACAGCCTGCACCGCAGGCACGACAACCGCGTTGCCGAACTGCCGGTATGCCTGTGTGTCGGATACGGGGATACGAAATTTGGTCTCTCCGGGTTTTTCGAACCCCATAAGCCTCGCGCACTCACGCGGGGTCAGACGGCGGGGCCGGTTGCCCTTCTGCTCGATCAGGATTTCGGAGCCGTCCTTGTAGTAACGGGCTGACAGGGTACGGGCGACGTCATTGGGACCGAACAGGGAGAACCCAAAACCATTCCCTGCTTTGCGGTGCTTCTCCTTATAGCCCTGAAGGTATTTCCACATATGCTCTGTCAGGGTGTATTTCGGGTCTACATCTTTGTCGAGTATGCGGCCAAGTTTCGGGCCATCGCCTTCAGGGACTGCCAGATCATCAAAGTCAAAGCTGGCATCGTCGCGGAAACCGACAATAAAAATCCGTTCGCGCTTCTGCGGAACCCAAGGCGTCGAACTGACCACTTGGTGACTGACGTTGTATCCCAGCTCCTTCTGAAGGACGTGCATAATCGTTGCAAAGGTCTTGCCGCCGTCATGGCGTTGCAGGTTCTTCACGTTTTCCAGCAGGAAGGCAGGCGGGCGATGGTGGGCAATGATTTTCGCCAGATCGTAGAACAGTGTTCCCTGCGTATCGCACAGAAAGCCGTGAGGTCGGCCCAGTGCGTTCTTCTTGCTGACACCCGCAATAGAGAACGGCTGGCATGGAAAACCGGCCAGAAGGACATCATGCGCCGGAATCTGGTCCGGTGCGTCGGCAAATGGTCGCACATCCTCCGCGAAGACATGATCGCTGTAGGCAGGTTCGGGAAAGTTTGCGTTATAGGTCTCGCGGCTAAAGCGATCCCACTCGGCAGTAAACACGCATCGCCCGCCAATAGTCTCGAAGGGACGGCGCAGCCCCCCGATCCCGGCGAACAGATCGATAAACCGGAAACCTTCAGGCCGCTCTCCGGTGCAGCGGGAGTCTGCGGCTTCGCGCAGCTTGGCCAGCCTGAGCTGGTCGATCCGCTTGCCTTCACCGTTGATGTTGCGGCGAATTGTGCGCTCGCTTACGTCCAGCAGCTCTGCCGCAGTCTCTATACTGAGGCCTGCACGCTCCAACAATTCCGAAAATTCTGTCGGTGGATGTGCGTTCATGTGACTGCCCCTGTTTCTGTGTCAGTTATTGACAACATGTCATAATCTGTCCCAGCACGTTTGGGAACCCTGCTTGTCGCATTTGTGCATGTTTTGTTCTAGATTCACGGCAATTGCGCCCGTCGGGTCCGCCAGCGTGAAAGGACTCTGTCGTAATAGTCGAAGTTGCGAACGACATAATCCAATAATCTGTAGTGGTTCAGATGTGATCTGACAGTTGGCCGTTTTTCGGGCGGCGTCTGTCAGGCGAAGTTCAGTTCACGAACTTATCCTTCCAGATTTCTTTGCCCTCGATCATAGTTTCGATGGGCGTTCTGCCGCAACACATTTTGCCCTGATGCGTGCGTTCGTGGTTGTAGTGATCCAGCCATTCATCCAGATCGGCCTGCAATTCCTCGATGGATTGGTAGACCTTTTTGCGGAACGTGATCTGGTAAAACTCCTGCAGGATCGTTTTGTGGAACCGCTCGCAAATGCCATTTGTCTGCGGTGATTTCACCTTGGTTTTTGTGTGATCGATATCGTTGATTGCCAAGAAGAGCTGGAAGTCGTGCTTGTCGACGCGGCCACAATATTCCGTGCCGCGATCCGTCAGAATTCGCAGCACCGGTAGATCGTTTTCCTCATGGAACGGCAGCACCCTGTCGTTGAGCAAATCAGCCGCCGTGATAGGCGTCTTGGTGGTGTAAAGCTTGGCATGGGCCACCTTGCTGTAGGTGTCGACATAGGTCTGCTGATAGACGCGTCCGACGCCCTTGAGGGTGCCGACGTAGAACGTGTCCTGTGAGCCCAGATAGCCCGGGTGGGCCGTCTCGATCTCACCACAAGCCTCGTCATCGTGTTTCTTCTTTTCAAGCGCCTGCACCTGCGCTTCAGTCAGAATGCCACCGCCTTCGGCAACCTTGGCTTCCAGCGCCTTGAGCCGGTTTTTGAAGTTTGCCAAGTCGTGCCGCAGCCAGATCGACCGCACGCCCGAGGGCGAGACAAAGACCCCCAGCTTGCGCAGCTCGTTCGATGTGCGTGCCTGGCCGTAGGCCGGGAAGTCCGTGGCGGATTTGATCACCGCGTCCTCGGTCGCCTGATCGACCCGGTTCGCCAGATTGGGCTTGCGCCGGGTCCGTTCGAACAGGGCCTCAACGCCGCCGTCCTCGACCGCCGATTTGTAGCGGTAGAACGTGTCGCGCGACATGCCCATCACTTGACAAGCTTTCGACACGTTGCCCAGTTCCTCGGCCAGGTTCAGCAATCCGGTTTTGTGTTTGATGATCTTGTCGGTAGTATTCAACATCGTGGTTTCCTCGTTTTGTGGTTGGGTTTGCACCACCATCAAAACGGATAACCATCATCTCCTTCAAGAGATGTGCCGTCCCCATTCCAGCTTGCTGGGAAGGGGGCGGTGTCAGATCACATCGAGACTAATTCAAATAATCAGTCTCTCACTCAACCTCTTGAAAGAGATCCTCATTGAATGCATTCTCATAGAGAATGCCGGGCATGGGCGCATGCTGCCATGGTATGCGAAGGCAGTGCGCTGATGCTTTGACCAAGCCCGTTTGACGGACGATTGATAGCAAGGGCCAATTCGGCCGAGCGTTTCGCAACAATACGGCGAGTAGCGAACTGGTCGCCGGTCAATCCATTCCAGCAGACGGATCAGTGAACTCTGCGCCAACCCTTCAGAACGATGCGGGCAACCTTGTTCTCGGTGACGGGCGATTTCTCGACGGCGATTAAGTAGCTACTGCTTCCCGGTTCACCGGTTATCACAAACTCATCGCGCTTGGTTGCTCCGAAAGACTTGAGGAACTTTGTCATATGCGTGATGCGGTATTCGTCGCGGGTACCACCAGGATCATGGTGCTTGTTGTTGTAGTAGATGAAGCAGAAGTCCCACGTCCGACCATCCGGGTCCTTGCACTCGATCCATGCGCGCGGGTTCTTCTCCGCGTTCCCCAACTCCGGCAGGAACGAAAGGAAGTCTGCATCCCCCTTCGGCACGAGAATACCAGCCTGATGCCCCCCGGACTCACCAGTATCGTTCGCCGATAGGGTTTTCTTGAAGGTCTGTCTGGTCATGATGTCCCTCTGGGCGTAATGGAGAGCGCCCTCGAAAGGTCACCTGCGTCGCGTGTCGATACGGGCACTGCCTCGTTGCCAAGCTTGCGCTTCCACGCGGAGCGGTCGATCATCACCTCCTCGACCGTCCCTTCGTAAAACAGGCGGTAGATCGTGACAGGATGCTTCTGCCCTCGACGGTGCGCTCTTGCGCTCGCCTGAGCCTCCAGAGCCGGGTTCCAGACCTGCGTGTAGTGAATCACGACTGTTGCGGCCGTTATGTTGAGGCCGGCACCTGCGGCTTTCGGATTCAACACCATGCAGGCAGGGCCTGCGTGCTCTGAGAAACGGTCAACCAAAGGCTGCCGCTCATCCGCTGGCGTCGACCCGTTGATCGTTCCCCAAAACATGCCGGGCGTGTTGCCAAGCAAACTCTGCAGAATGTCTCCGATTCGGTTGAACGTGGAGAAAATAAGTACCCTGCGATCATTCGCGAAGGCTTCATGAACTAGGTCGACGGTGCGCTCCAGCTTCGGCGTCGGCATGATCCGCCCGGCCTCCACGTCCGCTATCGCGTCACTATCGGGATCCTCGCCATCGTGCCCCTGACGTGACCTCAACATTGGGTGCGCGCAGAACATTTGGAGACGACCGGTCGCCACCAAGGCACCCGCTACAGGGTATTCCTCCAGCGTTTCGGCCAGAAGCATTTTATATTCCCGCGCGAGGTCGTCCCCAAGTGAAAGAGGCACATCGACGTCCGTGCGTTGGGGGAGGTCGTCGGCCACGTCCGCGACCCGTCTCCGCAACACGATTGGAGATGTCATGTCTGAGATCTCTTGCGCCGCCTCCGTGCCATCCGGATAGAGCCGTCCGAACTCTTCTCGCGTTCCCAGAAGGCCGGGGATCGCGAAGTCGGCAAGGGACCACAGGTCCATCAGACTGTTCTCGACTGGTGTTCCGGTCATCGGAATTGTTCGGTCCCGCGGAATGGAAGCGAGCGCCCGACGCCTACTCGCGCTAGGGTTTTTGATAGCCTGCGCCTCATCCGCGATCACCCACGACCAACGCGTACCAGAGAACAGGGCAATATCATTGACCACGGTGTCGTAGGTGGCGATGACCACCTGTGCCTTGCGAAGCCCGCTCACGATGCCGGTCCGGTATGCCCCTCGATGCTGAAGGATGGACAGGGATGGTCCAAACCTCTCGATCTCCCGCTGCCAGTTGGTGATCAGGCTCGTCGGGCAAATGACGAGGGCAGGGGCTTCGGTATCCGGTGGTTCCAGAAGAAGGAGCGCGATGATCTGGATGGTCTTTCCCAGCCCCATTTCATCAGCAAGGACCAGCCCACCCGTGGCGGCGAGTGTCCGGTGCATCCATGCGATACCGTCTGTCTGGTAAGGGAAAGGGGTCGCCTGCAGGCCCGGGACCTTGAACCCTTCGCCCATGCCAGTGGCAATACCCTTGGCTGCGGCAAAAACGTCTGGGTCGACGGAAACAGGAACGACATCCTGAGTATGTCGCGCGATCGCCAGCACCTCGCTGAAACTGGGTTGCTTCAGGTCCGAGCCGGTAAAGGCGGTCGTAAGGGCTTCGGCGACATCACGGGGAAGCGGCCGGATCGTGGTTCCGTCCAGAACCCAGTTGTGCGCCGTGCTGAAGGCATCCAGCACACGCTCTTCCGTGCGGATCATTCTGACGCCACAGAGAACGACCTCGAACCCGTTATTGGTCCGGCGGACTACGAGGCGCGGTGGAAGCACCCGCTCCGATATGGCATAGCCTTCAGGAGGGACCGAGGCCAGATCGCGGTACTGCACAGACCAAGATAATGCGTCCGGATCATCACTCATTTATCATCTCTCCGACCTCGGCCGGGCTCCACGGTACAGGTCTTCTGGAATGCACGACACGGTGGCAGGTGGGGCAAAGGGGAACGAGGTCGGTCCGAGGGTCGTAGGCACGGGGCGCTTTGATCTGCGAAAGAGGCTGAAGGTGGTGGATCTCCAGCACAGCGCCGTTCGGACCGTACTTCTTGCGGGGATCGGTTCTGCAGGTCGCACAGGCGTATCCATGGACAAGAAGGCATAGAAGGCGGTTGCGGGGGTTTCGTTCGCGGCGCTGAACAGTTGAAACCGCCACTGCGCCTTCCAGCTCACCGTCCACCTCGTCGTCGGTCGCCGGCTGTTTATCCTCGTAGCCGATCAGCTCCGCGAGCGCCGCCATGATTGGCACAACCACAATTTCACAGGTCTCGATAATCTGCTCGTCCGACTGGCGGTTCCCGCGAACCTTGCGCTCAGCGCTCATGGAGAATGCCGGGCTGTCGATTACCCAGCTATCGACGTCCATGGATGAGGGGAACGCCAAGGTAGCTGCGACGTCGATCGAGCGCACAAGGGCACGTGCGAGCGTAATCTGTTCGGGATTAGCTTGGGCAATGCACGAAACAACCGAGCCCGAGTAACTGCCAAATCCCAAGGATACCTTATGACGGTGAAGCCCACTCGGCCTGAGCGTGATGAGAGGCCCCCCATTCTTGTTCAGGTCGGCGAACCGGATGCTGAGGCCTTTCTGCAATCCCTCCGGCGCTGCATCGATGGCGATATCTGCTCCCGTTCGTTTCGCGATTGTCTGGCCGATCAGCCCTGCCTTGGTATCAATCATCGTCCTCATTGTCCGTACCGTTATCCAACTCGTCCGCTTCGGGCATTTCTACGTTTCGCAGGAGCTTCTTCAGATTGCCGGACACCTCGTCGCGCAGGTCCTCAAACACGGCGTCGAGGTCTTCGTTCGTGTTGTTCTGTTCCGCGACGGCGAACGCCCACAGAAGCAGGTCCATGCCCTGCACCGCGAACCCTCCGCCAGCCGCTCGTTGGTAGATCTTTTGGTAGAAGTCGTGGTGCTTGTTGATCCGCACGGCGGGAACGTGCCCACTGTTTCCGGTGCTGCGCAAGGTAGGCTCATAAAGCTCGCCAGAGTTTATATCGTCAACCGCCTCAACATGGATGCTCTTGGGGTCGACGTTGTTCTGAACCGGCGATTTGATAGTGATGCCGGTGCCATGGTTATTGCTGACGATCCCAGTACCGCCATCCACATCGACCGATGTGACCCCCGGCTTCTTCGTCGATTGAGTGCCGGCGATGTTGTTGTTCGACCCTGAGTGATTGATTTCATTGTTGGCCGTGTCTTCTTTGTTCTTTCGCCGATAGCGGTTCTGCGCCTCGCGCCTGACAGGCGTAAGCCTCTCCTTGAGATGAGCCTCAAGTGCGGGATCGAAGTGAATTCGGGACTTTTTCACATCGACCTTGAATGCTTCGTCTAGCTCGTGATTGAAGTCGAACTCTACCCGCAATAGGGACATGTGAGGTTCGAGTGTTCCGAAGACACCAAGCCAGCCGCCCTGCTGGATCAGGCGTCCTTCGCGGTGGATGTAGAACCCCTGCCGGTGGTTCGCGATCTTTGCGCGGTCCTCTTCCTCTTTCGTCAGAAGGCTCCGGGGGGGCAGAATCCACGCCTTGATCGTGGCCTCGCCGTCTGTGCCGTCTTCCCGCACTATCTCGATCTTCTGGGCCACCGTCTCCAGAACTTGGTCCGACTTCTCGGTGAAGAACGGGTTCCATGCGTCGACCGCCGTGCCGTTTACAGTGATGGTCACATCGCGTTCGCGCCCGTCGTTTTTGTCTAGAAACCGGTAGTAGATCAGAGAGGCGTGCTCGATCAGCTTATGCTCAAGTTTATTGAGCGCGGCCTGCTCGTGTGCACCGCCCGGATTAGCATATTCCTTGGAAAGGATCCGGTCGCAGTTCTCCCATACGACCAGAGTACCGCGCTCACCGCACATTTCCTCGAACGTGTCGTATTCATCTGCTGAAACCTCCGTCTGCAACATCTCCCATTTGTCGGCCTTTTGGACGTGCTCGAGGTCCCAAGTGAGTTTCGCTAGCGATCCGTCCGCGGCATCTCGCGATATGACGGTAAATCGAAGGCAAACCGAACTCGATGCCGTTTTCAGACCGAGCCCGAACTTCCCGAGGCTAGCGAGGCTCTGCCGTGCTTGGGCGCCGTATTTCATTGCGCCAAACAGGTTCTTCTCGTTCATGCCGTCTCCATTGTCGCCGATCGTGACAACCTTGCGTCCGTCCTCGTTCATCGCGATTTTGATGTGTACTTCAACTGCATTCGCCGCGATTGAATTATCAATGACATCCGCCGCAGCGGTATTGAAGCTGTAGCCCGTATCACGGAGTCCATATATCAGCCGTGCAGCGTCGGGTGGGTTTGTAAGTGGCAAACTAGTGGTCTCGGTCATGCTATCCCCTGCAAACTCGCCGCATGCGCGGCTTGCACTATTAGTTCGGTTAAATTCAATTTATGCTAGTGTAAACCAGCTAATGCAAGCCGTTGTACCAATTCAGTATATTATCATCGCAAAAGAACCGGCTATCGCCTGAGCAATTACCAACACTTTTCTAACTATACCCTTTTAACCAACGCAGAAGCGCACCTGCGCGGAATGGCAACTTGGTCTGTATCATTTCGAATAGCCCCGGCGTTCAGCGATGAGGTCCAGTTCACGCACAACACGCGTTCCTGACAGAGAGCTGTCGACAATGGTTGCCAAACATGCCCGACTGAAGTTGTCAATCACACACAGGATGCGGAACCTGCGTCCATCTACCAATGTGTCAGACACAAAATCCAAGCTCCAACGCTGATTGCGGCTCTGCAGGGTCGTCATGGGTGCTCTGGTGCCCAAGGCACGCTTCGGCCACCACGTTTGCGCACAGTGAGCCGTTCTTCCTTGTAAAGCCTGTACAGCTTCTTCCAATTCAGTTCCCAGCCTTCCCGCTTCAGCAAGATGTGTAGCCGCCGATAGCCAAACCGTCGCCGCTCCGCAGACATCTCCACAAGCCGCTTGCTCACTTCATTGCCGTCACTACGCGTCAATCGATAGCGATTAGACCCGAGGAGCAATGCCCACCAGTTCACACGCTTTGCGTAAGGAGTAGTTTTTGATCTTTATAACCCAGCTCACACCTCGTTTCTACGAACTGGACTTAAGAAGTTTTTTCCCAGCATTTCCTTCAATGTCGCAACATCCAACATCTGCTCTGCCAGAAGCTTCTTCAGTTTCCTGTTTTCTTCCTCAAGCGTCTTCAACCTTTTGGCATCCGAAACTTCCATGCCGCCAAATTTGGAGCGCCATTTGTAAAAAGTCTCATCCATTGCCCTGCAGGCAATTGTGAACTGAACCGCCCCGGGATTGTCGGAGGCTCAAACTCCTGAGAGGATTGAGCTATGACAAACAAAACAACGAACAAGTTTTCCGCTGAAGTTCGCGCCCGTGCGGTGCGGATGGTTCTGGAGCATGAAGGCGAACACAACTCCCGCTGGGCTGCGATTGTGTCGATATTGGACAAGATCGGTTGTGTGCCCCAAACTCTCAATGAATGGGTTAAGAAGGTCGAAGTGGACAGTGGCCAACGCGCCGGTGTTCCCTCCGAGATGAGTGAGAAGATGAAGGCCCTGGAACGGGAGAACCGTGAGCTTCGCCAAGCCAATGAGATATTGCGCAAGGCGTCCGCATATTTTGCCAGGCGGAGCTCGACCGCCCATTCAAGAAATGATCGCGTTCATCGACGATCACCGGGAGGACCACGGGGTCGAGCCAATTTGCAGGGTTCTGCCGATTGCCCCCTCCACCTATCATCTCCATGCAGCCAAGCGAGTTGATCCAGCCAAATTGTCCTTGCGGGCAAAGCGGGATCTGGCGCTGAAGCCGGAGATAGCGCGTGTGTTTGCAGACAATTTTGGTGTTTATGGCGTACGGAAAGTCTGGCGGCAAATGCAACAGGAAGGCTTTGATGTCGCCCGTTGTACGGTCGTACGGCTGATGAGAGGCATGGGATTGCAAGGGGTTATCCGGGGCAAACCCGTGCGAACCACGGTCAGCAACAAGGCTGCACCATGTCCGCTTGATCACGTCAATCGGCAATTCCATGCACCTGCGCCCAACAGGCTTTGGGTGTCTGATTTTACGTATTGTGCGCCTCGACCCGGACTATCCGGGGTGGCGTATGTCTGGAATGCTTTGAGAAAGGAGGATTATGGAATGCCTGTTCCCTGCTGCGAGGGAACATGAGCCGAAGCGGAGGTGACCTGCTGTCGACTGGCAGGGTGACGTAGCCCTTGGGAAAAGGGGCTTGAGGCGAAACCGTTACGCTGAGATGGTCCCCCAGGCTGAGTATTGGAAGGTTGAGGAACACGAACCGGTTCACCCGCATCTGAGGGTTGAAATGTCACCTGCGCCTACACGGTTTAACAGGCGCAATGGCGATGATGGTTCCGGACATGTATGTCGGAACCGTCCGAACGCAGGGCTACATGTAGCTGTCCTGCGGGGAGCGATGGAGCGAATGCAGCCATGCCATCGCATCGGCATCGACTTGCAGCAAGCAAGGACAAAGACTGCGACCGGCAGCCTCACCGATACGATTTAAGTCCAGCATATGAACGAGGGAAGGCATGGTGGAATGCCCATCCGGTAGGATGATACGACAAGGGAGTTGACCCCAATGTCCGCCATGCTGGCAGAGTTCCCGTAGTAGTCTGCGGCAGGGAAAGCCTGTCACTTTGCTCGCCATAGTGGCGGGCTGGCGAAGGGGAACAGTTCAAGCCGCTTGAGGTGCGGATTACCTGACCAAATGAGGTGAAGACCTTTGATAATCAGCGAAATGCAACACAAGCTCGCAACATGGGCCGAGAGTGATCAGACCCGCCGGTTTGATCGGCTTTTACGGCTCATCGCCAATGGGCAATGGCTTACTGAGGCCGCCCGGATCGTTCTGTCGTCGTCAGGCGCGAGAACCCCGGGCATTGACGGGATGGATAAGCAACGCCTGCAAGGCATTCTGGATAACCATCTGGATCAATTGCGGGTTGAACTTCTGACGGGCAGGTATCGCCCGCAGCCGGTGAAACGGATCTACATTCCAAAGTCGAATGGCAAGCTTCGCCCGTTGGGTATCCCAACCCTGACGGATCGCATTGTCCAACGCGCAATGCTGATGGCCATGGAGCCTATCTGGGAAAGCAACTTCCATCGCCTATCCTATGGCTTCCGGCCAGAACGCAGTGTGCATCATGCTGTGCGCACCGTGAAGATACAGCTACAGGATAGCACCCATCAACGTGGCCGCTGGATCATCGAAGGTGATCTGGCGAGTTACTTTGATACGGTGCATCACCGGCTGCTTCTCAAATGTGTGCGGCGGCGGGTTCGGGACACACGGTTCGTTGATCTACTTTGGTGCATCCTGAAGGCAGGCCACATTGATCGTGGTCTGTTCAGGGCTTCAAGCGAGGGTGTTCCGCAAGGTGGGTTTCTCTCACCACTCCTGTCCAACATCATGCTCCATGAGTTTGATGCGTGGCTGGAGGCGAAATACCTGAACAAGAAAGCCCGTAAGGATCGCTGGGCATGGAACTTCGGCATACAAAAGGGCCGTCCCATAGCGGTGAAGGAGAACCGGCAGTGGAAACCTGCTGTCGCCTACTGCCGCTACGCCGATGACTTCGTTGTCATCGTCAAAGGGAACAAGGCTCATGCCGAAACCATCCGTGAGGAATGCCGGTCGTTTCTGGAAGGCAGACTGAAACTGACGTTGAATATGGAGAAAACCCATATCACCCACGTCAATGACGGTTTTGTCTTTCTAGGGCACCGGATCATTCGCAAGCGAGGGTCACGGGGACGTAGGAACGTCGTGACGACGATACCCAAGGAAAAGGCCAAGGCGTTTGTCTGCAAACTGTCCGAGGCCCTTTCCGGCAATCACGACGTTGGGAAAGTCGATATGATCGACCGTCTGAACCGCCAATTGGCGGGATGGGCGGCATTCTACAAGTTCACCGACTTCACTGCGACTACATTCCGGCGCATCGACCATGTCGTGTTCTGGAAAGTGGCGCACTGGTTGGCCCGGAAATACCGGACACGCATCAAACCCTTGATGCGCAAATGGTTCCGGGTGCCGGAGGCGGGCAAGGCAAAGACCTGGCTTGTCTTCGACACGAACCAACGTGGGGTGCATATCGGCAAAGCACTGCGCAGACTGGTCACAAGCCCGAAAGCGCAGTTCAAGTGGCGGACCCCGGAGCGCAATCCCTACATCTTTCGTGAGGAAACCCGCTCCACCGTCACTTCCCGCTATCGTGATGTTGCTATGGCCTTGGGCCAAGCTTGAACGGAGAGCCGTATGCGCTGAGAGGTGCACGTACGGTTCGGGGAGGAGAAGCGCGAAAGCGCTTCTCAGACTGCTGACAAACCTCTGGCTTTTGCCGGAGGTTTTTGATTCAGTGTGTTATGTTGAAAAAACCCCCATCCCAGCAAACGGCGATCGAGATGGTAACGCTCGATTCGCTTGTTCCCATGGATCATTTGCTCCGTCGCATTGATGCGGTGATTGATTTTTCGTTTATCCACGATCTGGTTGCGGATTTGTATTGTCCGGACAATGGCCGCCCGGCGCTTGATCCTGTTTTGATGTTCAAGGCTTTGTTCATTGGTTATCTTTTCGGCATCCGCTCGGAACGCCAGCTTGCCCGCGAGATTGAGGTTAATGTGGCCTATCGCTGGTTTTTGGGACTGAAGTTGACCGATCGGGTGTTCGATGCTTCGACATTGTCGCAGAACCGCCGACGGCGCTATCGCGACACGAGGGTGGCTCAGGCGATATTCGATCAAATAGTTGAACAGGCCATTGCTCATGGACTGGTCGATGGCACCGTGCTTTACACCGACAGTACGCATCTGAAGGCCAATGCCAACAAGAACCGGTACGATAAGGCAGTCGTTGTCAAATCACGCTCCGATTATTGGGATGATCTGGATACGGCCATCAATGAAGACCGTGTGGTCCGCGGCAAAAAGCCGTTGAAGAAACGCGAGCGCAAACCGGTGGAAAAGGAAACCAAAATCTCGCGCACCGATCCTGAGGCTGGCTATATGGTGCGCGATGGCAAGCCCAAGGGTTTCTTTTATCTCGATCACCGCACCGTAGACGGGAAACTTGCCATCATTACCGACACCCATGCGACGCCGGCCAATGTGCATGACAGCATTGTCTATCTGGAGCGCCTCGACCGGCAGCAAGCCCGCTTTGGCTTTGACCCAAAAGCCGTAGGCCTTGATGCCGGTTATGCCACAACCGGCATTGCCAAGGGACTTGAAGACAGAGATGTTCTTGGTGTGACGGGCTACCGCAATCCGACGCCGCCCAGACCTGGCATGATGCGCAAGAGCAAGTTCATCTATGAGCCGCAGCACGATGGCTATCGTTGTCCGCAAGGCCAGATGCTAAGCTATGCCACCACCGGCCGCAATGGCTATCGCCATTACACATCCGACCCAGCCATCTGCAAAACCTGTCCACTACTGGCTTCCTGCACCACAAATACCAAGGCGCAACGCACCATAGCCCGCCATGTGTGGGCGGACAGCCGCGAGCGTACCGATAGCCACCGTCTACAGCCCTGGGGCAAGGCCATCTACAAGCGACGGAAAGAGACCGTCGAGCGTTCCTTCGCCGATGCCAAACAACTCCACGGCCATCGCTATGCACGGTTCCGAAGTTTGACCAGGGTTGCTTGTCAATGCCTGCTGGCAGCCACCGCACAGAATATCAAAAAAATCGCAAATACAATGGCACAAAGACCACAAACAAAGCCCGCATGAGACAATGGCCTCATCCTGCCAGAACTGAACCGACAATAATCACACCAAAAAATAAAACCCCGCCAAAAATGACGGGGTTTGTCAGCAGTCTGAGAAGCGCGAAAGCGCTTCTTACTCCATTGGCCACTTGGAAAGGCTTCGTCTATGTCGCCTTCGTGATCGACGTTTACGCTCGATACATCGTGGGTTCGTGTCTCACGCACAGCGCATGCAGGCTTTGTCCTGGATGCTCTCGAACAGGCTTTGCATGACCGTCGTCCAATTCATCGCGGCGGACTCATCCACCACAGCGACAGAGGAAGTCAATATGTATCGATAAAGTACACCGAACGCCTGGCACAAGCGGGTATTGAACCATCGGTCGGGAGTGTTGGAGATTCCTACGACAATGCTCTGGCAGAAACCATCAACGGACTTTACAAGGCTGAAGTGATCCACCGACGTGGCCCATGGCGCAGCTTCGAAGCTGTCGAATTCGCCACGCTTGAATGGGTCGACTGGTTCAACAACCGCCGCCTACTCGAACCCATCGGCAACATCCCGCCAATTGAAGCCGAGGAACAATATTACGCAATGCAGGACAAACTACCCGTGGCAGCATGACTTAAACCAAACAGCCTCCGACAATCCCGGGGCGGTTCAGTGCGAAGCAAATGCCGAGAAGGACTAACTTCAAATCAGTGAGGTTTCAGGGGAGCACGTCAATTGGTCCAACTCTTTGCATTTAGATGCTGGGCCAATTGAGGCCACACCCTAAGCTTAGAGTGATATTTACAAATATCTTTTTATCGACAGCAATGCACCTTTTACACGAAATATTGATTTACTGCACCTTTAACGTCATACTATACACGCGCGCTGACGCGTAAGTGATGAAAATTTCACAAGGGGTGAGACTATGTTATTCAAAAGAACTGTAATTTCTGCGGCTCTCTTATTGACGATTTCAACGTCAGGCTATTCACAGTCCGTTGAGTTTGGCGACCCAAACCTCAAAGCTGCGGTTGAGGAAACACTAGGTGTATCCGATCCGACGTCCGCAGACATGGAGAAACTCACGGTCTTGTCCGCTGTGAGCCTAGGAATAACTAGTGCCAAGGGACTTGAGTATGCCGTAAATTTAGAAGAGGTCGAGCTTGATTTCAACCGTATTCAAGATTTAGCGCCTCTAGCTGAATTGCAGAATCTGAAGAAACTTTGGATGTGTGACAATGACCTGGTGGACATCTCAGCTGTCTCTAGAATAACATCGCTTGAACGCGTGCAGATGGAAAATAATTTGCTGAGCGATGTGAGCGCGTTCGCCGGACTAACCAATCTAATAGAGTTGGAGTTGGATCACAACCAAATCTCGGACATTTCGGCGTTGTCTGGTCTTAGAAATATTGAAATATTGGAGTTGGAAAATAATCGCATTTCGGATTTAAGTCCCATTCTCGAAATGAGTAAGATGTCCCTTCTTAACGTTCGCGACAATCCAGTCGAAAATTACGAAGTCGCAGTGAAGCTTCCCATGCTCCAATACTATTGGATTGGGGAAAGTTCTGTAATTGAAAAACTACAGCCTATGTTCTCTGAAAGATCAAATTTTATAATCAGATAGAATATTTAGAACGCGATGGCGCTGTTTCGGCGCCGTCGTTTAGGCTATTCCCAAATGTCTGCAGGAGTTTAGATTCATTTGGAGCAGGCCAAAAATGCGATCACAGCTTGTCTGTCACCTTCATAGCTCAATCCGCGAAATTTCATAGCAGTTCCAGGGATGAACTTCCCTGGATGGATCAAAAATTCATTGATATTTAGAATATCCCAGCGCAATCCGCGAGCCGAAACCTTTTTAAAAGCATCTGAGTATTTGTACTCTATTTTGCTACCGGCAGCAGAGTTAAGCACATCATTTAAGACGGGGCCAACACCGTGTTTCGCTGCAGGGCCAAATTGATGGCAAGAGCGGCACTGTTTAAAGACAATCTCACCGGTCTTAACAAGCGCCACATCCCCTCGACAATATTCATCTTGTTCAGAAATTCTTTCGCGTTCATGAGAATTGGCGTATACTATATTCAAAAAACCTAGAATGAACATAGTTGTCAATAACGGTAAATTTGTTTTCATCGTGTAACCTCTATATTCTAATATCCTATTATTTAATAACTGACTTTGTGATTGAATGGAGCGATTTCTTCAATGTCAAAATTTAATTTCCCTTTCCACCCAATTGGACACCTCTAAAAACCACCTATTTCTGCGTATGGCATAGCTGTGTCCCAAGGTGATGTCCTGATGGGTGTTTAAGCGCCGTCGATTTGACGTTGCTGGCTGCGGCTTTTGGGTTGGATATTCCTTTGCAGGGTGTTTTCGCCTCATGCAGGCGCACGTTTCCTGTTGATCCACATCATCCTCTGGAAATTGTAGACCAGATTGGCCAATCCGATCTTTGTGGTTGCCCGCTTGATGCCGATAGTGCGGATGAATAATCCCATCACATTTTTGATACGGGCAAACGGATGCTCGACAAAGGAACGAATTCGGGAGCGCCTGATGTTGGCCTCGCGCGCTCGGCCAGACATGTCACGCCCCTTCGGCTTTTTGGTGTGTATGTGCGAGTGAAAACCGTTTTTGGCGAGCCATGCCTTGTTCTTCTTCGAGCAATAGGCCGTGTCTGCCCACACGCCAGACGCGGTGTTGTTGCGGGTCGCCAGATCGGCAAGCTGCGCCCCGTCGTAGCGGGCCGCATCGGTCACTTTCCACGAACGGATCAGACCAAGCTCCCGGTCGATGGCAATGTGATTTTTGTAACCAAACGAAGGGATGGCGATATCACGCTGTAGCTTTTGACCATCGGGTACAGCCTTGGCCTTGGAATATTTGACCGTCCAGCGAGCGCTCACATCTTTCTGCGCCGCCTTGTTGGGCTCATCCGGCCAGATCTCATCGACGGTCTTGCCCGCCTTGATGGCGGCCTTTTCGTCCTTGGTGATGCGCTGCTTGGGAGCGGCTACAATGGTGGCATCGACAAGCTGACCGCCCATCGCCAGATAACCGTTCTTTGCAAGGTGCTTGTCGAACCGGGCAAACAGATTATCCACGGCGCTGGCCTGCGTGAGGTGCTCGCGAAACAGCCAGATCGTCTTGGCATCCGGCACTTTGTCACCGAGTCTCAACCCCAGAAACCGCATGAAGGACAACCGGTCGTTGATCATGAATTCGGTCTGGTCATCGCCCAGATTATACAGCGTCTGCAGAACAAGAACCTTGAACATCATCACGCTGTCAAACGGCGGTCTGCCGCCCTTCGCACCGTCCGAACGCTTCAGCGCCTTGGCCAACGGCTTGCGAAAAACATCCCATGGCACGATCCGCTCAAGACTTTCCAGCGGGTCTCCCGACCGGCTCAGCAGCTCATAGCGATCATCAACATCCCAAAACCCAGCCTGTCCTGACACAATCAATCTCCAAATCAGCGATTTGGGATAGTGAATCAAAAAATGAGGGACCAGGCGAGGTTTTTAGAAGTTTCCAGTTGGTCCGCGAAAAAACCGGTTGCCCCTAGTGATGTAAGCAACATCGAAAGGTCTGGTGCGCGCTCCCACCAACATAGGAAGCCTTCTGCAAGGTATGGTTCCAAGCCCGTGTTGCCGTGGTGATTTGCTCCAGTAACCACATAGCCTTCGCAAGCGAGTGCCCATGCAAGCCAACTCACGCTCTCTGCCGTTCCGCCAGTGCCATGGGAGAGCAATACAACTGGCAACCTTTTCTGCGAGGTAAGAGCGGCATTCTGGATCACATCGCCCAATTCAAAGAAATGCCCGGAAGGTATTTGGACGCTGCCTATGTCATCTGTGGGATACCACGCTGACCATGCAATTGGGCGTTCGCCATTGTTTTGCCAGTTCGGGCGCGTCGGGTCCCATATCACGCCAGTTCGATATCCACACATTGCCACTTTGATTCTCCCTCAACGGCAACACTCTGGAAATGTTTAACACTTTTCAATTTTCTTTTCTGGCAGCTCTCAAATAGCGGCATTGTCCGGTGGCTTCAACGGGATGAAGCCGTTACATTACAGCGGCCTCTGCCAGATAGCAGCCTCAAGATTGTTGCGCGCGGGGCTAAACAGGATGGGCTGAAACCAATTTAGGTGATTTCAGCAATTTTGTTGTGGCGGCGAATGAGATTGATAAAAGATCGCCTGAATGCTGGGTCGCGTATTTGATGAACGATAAGGCCATAGCTAAAAATCGTTTCATCATCATCTAAGCTTCGCGGCTCTGATAATAGTTGCCTGCCCGTCAAAACGGCACGCGCATCACACAAAAAATAACTCACTGGTTGATCCAGGATGATAGCGGATTGCAACAATTTGGATGATGAAATCCTGTTCTTGCCGGACTCATATTTTTGAAGTTGTTGGAATTTGACCCCAATTTTTTCAGCTAGAGCGGCTTGCGTCAGACCTGCCTCAAGCCGTGCCTTCTTTAGGCGTTGCCCGATTAGTTTTTCAATATCTTGATCTACCAGGCGCATTTCAGGCTTTCAAAAGCGCATGAAACCGGAGGAAAGCCTACACACCCCAAATCGCTTTCGGCTGGCTTTCCCCCGATCTGCACAAGCGATGGGGAAATATCGCATTGTTCTGTGATGTTGGGTGATGGTTTTTGTTTCGCTCATCAAAAGATAATCGCAGATCTTTGGATCAACGCTCAAGAGAAACCATGCCATAGGCAGCATTTTGTGCGTGTGGCGCGGTTGCCAACGTAGCACCATTACGCAACACGCAAATTCTTGCGTAGCTCTTGAACGTGGGATTTGCGCAGGACGCAATGCAGCAATCAGATCAAGCCACGATGCATGCTGGCTGACGCGTCCTGATGTTGAAGTCCGGTATTTCATCCTGCCCCACATTGGTCATTCCGATGCGCTCATAGAATGCGGATAATGTTGGATAATTTGTTTCGCTGGTATTCAGACACACGACATCATGACCGTCTTCAAACAACTTACCCATCATGAGATTTACCACGCTACGGCCTCTGCCATTGCCAGCATGTTCGGGGAACAGGGCGATATTCTCAATCTCAATCGGGTTTTTCGGCCTTACCGCCGTAAGAAACGTCCTGGCAATATTTTGATCCGGGGGTACAGCGATACAATAGCCAATCTGTTTTCCAGCCTCAACAAAATCAAACAAGCGCATATTTTGATTTTTGATCCGCGCGGTTAAAACATCAACATCGTAAAGTTCCTTGTTGATCCAATTCCACGGTATGCGCGACACACGGTCAACAATATTCTTCGGATTAGGAGTGACTTCAACCAATCTGTGTTTCGCGCAAACGCCACGCGCATTGAACTGATCCCTGGTCTTCAAGAAATGCGTGCGTTTGATTGTCCCGAGCATCACTTTGGCTCATGCGTCAATTGCCACTGCAAGCTGAACTGCTTTTTCAGGGACTCGGCAAAACCGGCATTCTTGATAACAACAACCATGACGTCGTTGTTCTCAAACGTGGCAATGCCCACCTTGTCGCCGTAGACAAAGGTAGCCGTATCATTGAAATGTTCGGGATTTATCCAGCGATATTCGCAATAGGACGCGCCAAAAAATGTGCCGTCACCTTCCGCAAAAATGACCCGGTATCTAAACTGATTGGGCTTCTTGTCTTTCAACGCCAGCATACGTTCTTGTTGAACCTTCACGAAGTCAGCACCCAAAGCGCCGATGACAAGGTGTGATGCGGCATTGTAAAGGCATATCTCGCCGCCGACCTTCCGGGCTGTTTCGTAGATATCGTCATAGAATTGGCGGAACTCAGCGTTTCCACGATAGACCCGAACACCCGAAGGGATTTGCCGGACCCCATTGTGATCGGTAAATTCGACGCCGCGGGTTTCATAGAAATTGACGAGCTTTGCAGCATGGGGGCTTGAAACATTGCCCTTTCCATTTTCGATATTGGAAATAGTTTTCGGGTCTACGCCGATATTCTCAGCAACGAATTTTTGCTCGAAGCCCGCCAAACCTCTTGCTGCGCGTAATTGTTCTTTAGTAATCATTGTCTATACCGGAATTTAATTTCTATTATTACTATATATTAACCATTCTTTAACCATATATCTGTAGAAAGTACAACATATTATTAATTTACATATTTAATTAGTTGAGACACACGGGGGTTTATTATGAGTAATACTAATAAGAATACTGAAAAAGAAGACAATGAGGCGCTCAGAGCAGAGCTCGAAAAACGCTATGGCGAGGCTGTAGCCCAGGAAATCATGGATCAAATCGAACGCGCAACGGCGGAAACGACAGTGCCGGACTATATGCCCTTCAAAGCCAGCACTGAAATGCTGGAGCTGTTCCGTGGGGAAGCGCAGGACTTATCCAAAGAGTTGAGAAAAATGCGCCGAAGCCGCAAAGAGGGTAAAATCGCCTACATTGCCGAGCGCACGCTTGAGATCGAGTTCAACCGTGTCTTCCGGCTCTACTGGACAAGCATGAAACTGCACCACGCATTATACCACAAGGTTAAAACGGCACTGTCAAAGCCGTCATACCTTTCAAGGCGGCTTTCCCCGCAAACGTCTGGCACTCCCCTGTGCCAGGCGTTTGCTGCCTGATCAGATGATGGGGGTCGCAATGAAAAAGAAACAGAAAAACAAATTCAATGTCGAGCTGGGCTTTCGTGTCCGGCAGATACGAAGTCTCAACAAGTGGTCGCAAGAGGTTCTGGGCGAGAGACTGGGTGTTTCAACCCCGACAATGCAACGCTATGAAGCGGGTGAAATCCCTTTGACTGCGGAGGCAATCGGCAAATGCGCCGCATCGCTGAATACGCCTGTCGGCTTTTTCTATGGCGAGACTGACCAGCATCCGGCAGCTTCGAACACGAACAAAGTCGGCTTGTTGCTGGCGGCTGAGATCATGGAGTTGCCGGACGAGAATATCCGCAAAAGCGTTTTTCATCTTGTGCGCTCCATCATCCGGTGGGACGAAAAGCGCAGCAAAGACGCGGCGTAAAACTTCTTTGCATCTAGCCAGGTTGAAAGGCTGGATTATGATTTGGAGACTGCAATGCTGCGGCTGGATCGGCATTGCTGGTAAAGGCGGTTGTGGCATTTGGCGTGTCAATCGCGCTTTCAATTCCAGTGATATGTTTCATGGCAGAAGCTGGAATCTTTGGCATTGGCAGGGACATGGCGTCCTCAAGCTCGGCGTCGAATTCTTCCATCTCTTTGACTGTCATGTCGCCGGAAGCGGCGCGTTCCCGCGCCTGACCAAGATTTTCGCGGGATTCAGAAATCCCTTCAAGTTCAACGGCAATATCTTCCTGTGCGTCTAGAAGTTCACTGCGTTCTTGTTCGGCAAGCAACTGTTGTCCCTGTAAATCGCGCCTTCGAGCAAGTCCATCCGTATATAATTCAGAGGCAGGACTAAAAACAGAATCTACATCAATCTCATCAAGTGAGACGTTCTCACCAGTTTCATCAATGACAGACAAGCCATCTCGCGATTTAAAAAGGCGGCGTCCGTCTTCATGGACATGGGCTTGTTCAAGCAAGCTTTCCAGTTCAGCGTCAACTTCGTTCAGTTCGTCTCCAATTTGATCTAAACGTCGTCGATTTTCCATCAACGCCTCAACAATAGCTGTGTCATATGCAAGCAGCTGTGCTTCGTTCTTATCAAGCTGTGAACCGTAGCTATCAAGACGGGCTTCAAATGCTTCAATCTGAATTTGTGTAGCGGTGATGGTTTCGGCTGCAAACGCCAGAACATCGCCTTCAAGTCTATCTTCAACGTCCGTGCGTTGTTTGGCTTCCTGTTTTGCCTTGATGAACCATTGCTTTTGGCGAAGTGGCTCTAAATTGCGACTTCGTTCCTTGCTTGCAAAATGGCTCACCAATTCAATCATCTACGCACCACACTTTTTTTTGATTAGGACGTGGAGCAACACTCCAACTGGTTTTTCCAAGTGTGCGCCAAAAACCGTTTCAATTCGCGCCCACTGTCGGTCACTATCCGCATAATACCAGTCATAAATACACTTCATCCCATCCTCATTTGGCTTATCCCGCAAAAACCGTGCGTAGGCCAAGCCTTCCACGACCCCTGAAACATAAGCGAACTGCTCTGCAACCGCCATTTTATGCAACACAAACCCGGCATTTATCACGTCTTCCTGCGCCCTGGCAGTGTTTCCAAATATACATAGAAGTATTATTGCAGATATTTGTTTATATTTACTTAATATATTAACTTTTCTATTCAACATAATCGGTCAATATTGTGGAATTTGATTCTCATGCCTTGGTTTTGTTATAATTGAATTGTAATCGTGCAATTTCAAGGGCTTGGCTGGACACAATCCCGGCGCTTCCTCACAAATTCAGGATCACACGAAAAGGACCGATTTTGTTGGTTGGCTTGTCACCGACTATATGTAGCTAACGCATTGAAAAACATGATATATGGATATCTTCGGATCAGTACAAAAATGCAGAGGCCTGATCGTCAAATTGAGGGGCTGAAAGGCTTATGTGACGCGTTTTATGTTGAAGTGCTGTCTGCTGTATCGGCAAAACGGCCAATATTTGAGGAAATCGTCCAAAAGCTACAGTGCGGCGATACGTTTCTTGTCTGGGATTTGGATCGGGTTTTCAGGACAACATATGACGCGATTGTCTATGAGAAGGAATTTCGGCGGCGTGGCATCAAATTCAAGGCCATGAACATGAACATCGACACCAGCACAGCAGATGGAAATCACGAATATCAAAGCAGAGCGGCAGCGGCGGAATGGGAACGGCGCAAGATATCGGAGCGTACGATTGAAGGGCTGCTCATGGCACGCAAGCGGGGAAGCCGGTTAGGCAGACCGCCCAAAATTACCGATGAACAAGTGCGTGGCGCAAAAGCATTGATTGATAGCTCCGATACAACCATCAAAGATGCGGCGGCCTCTTTGAAAGTGCACCCATGGACGCTATCGCGCAGAATGCGGGCTTTGCCGTCGGAGCGGACACTCCATTAGGGATTGGTCTTAATCGTCAAGATGCCTGTCGAAATCCACTGTCAGATGCAGAATGACAGTGTTCGCTCCCAGGCCGCACCAAAAGTCATCAAAATTCTGGCAAATCGGGTTGGTTTCAGCGATAATTACATTATGAAAGACGATGTTCTAGAGACAATTCAGATTAACGTTTATCCGTGGGCTGTGCCGACGGAAGCGCAAAAACGCGCCTTTGATAGGCTTTCAACCGAAGAAAAGCGCCAGGCTCTGGAGGACGCCATTGAAGAGGGTTTTTCAAGCGGTGTCAGCGACAAGGCGATGAGTGATATCATTGCAGAGGCAAAAGCCGATATCAGGGATGGCGCATAGACTATCCCGGCGGGCAGAACGCGACCTCAAAGATATTTACACGCACACATTTAAATCGTTTGGCAAAGGGCAGGCAGATAAATATCTGCATGAACTCGATGCCGTTTTTGAAATCATTGGCGACAACCATAAAATAGGTCGTGCCTATTCATCCTGCTCTTCCGGAGGGTATTGCCTTCGCTGATGGATCACGGTCAGGATATCAATGTCGGTTGGTGATGTGATCTTGTAGATGATCGTATAGGGCAAACCCGTTACGGCGAACTCCCGCGTATCTTTGACAAGTCCCTCACGCCCCAGAAGCGGGAAGTTTTCAAAAATCTGCGTGACCTGACGAATGCGCGATATCACGCGGTCAGCGGCAGACGGGTCAAACTCAGCGATGTAGGTATGAATATGTTTAAGGTCAGAAAGGGCTTCGGGGGTAAAATTAACGTTCAAAGCCGAATGTCTCCCAGACCTTATGGGCGGGAATCATGTTTGATCGGTCTTTTGACTGCTCAAGGCCTTTGCGTATCTTGGCCTCTTTCCAAGCCAGATAGTTTGGGTCGGAAGACGGTTCGCAAGGCTGTGTCAACTCAGCCAATGATGATGTTTCTTTGATTTCGCTCATGCCCCATTGTAACGCAAAATAAGGGCAAAAATCCATAAAAAACGACAATTGCCGCGAAAGCGGTAAAACCGCCCGTTGGTCGAAACCAACGGGCGGTTTTTGTTTTGGTGAGTGCTATTTAAACAGCTTCTTGAGGGCTTTGCGGCTGTCCATGGCTTCAATGCCGCCCTTTTTGGTGTAGGCGATCATGGGGAAACTCATATAGCCCGGTTGCCAGTCCTTTTTGCCATTCTTGCGCTTGCCGCTTAATCCGTCCTGAATAATCTGTTTCTGGACTTTGGCGGTCGAGGCGACATGCGCGTCTGCCGTGCTCTTTCCAGCGACTTGTTTGACAATGGTGTTGAGCGTTTCCTTGTCGCGCAACAGATCAAAGAAGGTTTGATCCGGTTGCCAGTGCTTCGCCATATCGACACCCAGTTTTTCGCCCAACACCTCAACAAGCGCAGAACCGCTCGGCAGGGTTTCGGCAACGACAAAGGTCAAAATCATAGTGACGCTGGCATCGTCCAGTTCCATCAGCTTGGCGACTATGGCGTAAAGATCAGGACTTTTACCCCAATCGGTTTTGCGCGGTACGATGGTTTCGCCCTCTTCACCAGACAGGCCTAACAGGTTCTGCACCCGTTCGCGCTCTGCCTGAAACACGCTTTCTGCCTTATTGGTTGCAAGGCTTTGGGCAATTGCGTCCGTATTGGCCATTTGCGGGTCGGCCTGAACACTCCAAAGCGAAGATCCCGCAATCATCTGCGCCACTGCCAAACGCAGGGCAATGCCTTGATGTGAGAGTAAATCTGTTCTCACTGCGCTATGACGATGAAGCGCAAGATAATTCTGCATGGCTTTGGTAATCTCGGCCTTTTGTATGTCTGCCACAACTTCGCCAGCTTCAACTTTCTTCTGGCGCTTTGTTTCCTGTCTCGTCAGATACCCCTCATGGAATGTCACTTCGCCATTGGTGGCAATCTGGACATAGATTCTGCCGCCATCCTTCTTGGTGGCTTTCGCATATTCCCAATCGCTCCAATACTCACCGATATCCAGAATGATAACCTCCTGCCAACCATTGGCAAGATAGGTTTCCTTCGCGGCGGCAATGGCTTGATTTTGCAATGTCCAGAAATTCGTTGCATCATCAAAATAGCTGGCGTCTTCAAACAGATCAGACACGCTTGCGCCTTTGTAATTTGCGACATCAAACAGCGCATTTTCCAGTGGAATATTCGCGCCGCCAAACAACCAGCTTTTAAGGCTGTGACCTTGCGGGGCGTGTTGATCTTCGCTCTTGAACAAATCCCACCACAGTTTTTGTTGTTTGGTGGTTGCCAGTGTCAATGCGCGAAGTGTTCCTGCGTTAATCTCAGCCTTGCGGTACGCGCTCAATATCGGTGCATATAGATTGCCAAGGGCAAGGCGCTGTTTGACCTGCCTGTCGGTAATGCCGAATTGCAGGGCAATATCTTCAATGCTTGTCCCTTGTTTTGCCAGCGCTGAAAAAGCCTTGTACTGGTCAATTTCATCCATCGGCAGACGGGCAATGTTTTCCGCCAAGGACGCCTCTATCGCTTTGGCATCATCGCCCTCTTGCATGACAATGCACGGCACAGGCTCAATCTCGCCTTGTTGCGCCAATTTGCTCAAAGCATGAAAGCGCCGCTGTCCTGCGACAACTTCAAAGCCCTCACAGTTGGCACGTACCAGCAATGGCTGGATAATGCCAAGCGATTGAATGCTGGCCTCAAGATCGGCGGTGTTCTTGGCACCGATTTTGCGGACATTCAGTTTTGTTGTTTTTAAATCTTTCAATTCAATATGTTGTAGTTCCATGGTCTTCTCCTTGGGTGGTTAGGTTTTTAAAAGGCGCGGAATTGCACCATCGAGGCCAACCAGCGATTGGCCTCTGTGCTGCAATCCCTATTCCTGAAACCCGTCGAGAAACGCCACGGCACGGGCGGCTTGTGCCGATGCCTTGAATATGAATTTCTTGTTGTTTTTGAGCGCCGCCAGCCAACTCTTGATGTAAAGCGCGTGATCGTTGCGCGGGGTCTGTACGATTGCGAGTTTGGAACACAAAAATGCCGCGCCAAGTTCTGCAATCAATTCCTCAAAGGCGTATTTTTCGCGGTCTTGGCGGTTTTTTGCCTTGTCACGGTCAAGGCGTTTGGGCGCGCCTGTCCAGTGGGTCAGTTCATGGAACAAAGTCGCATAATAGTTTTCTGTGGCGGTGGCCTGTGATGTATCCACAAAGGCGGCAGTGTCGGGCAGATTGATAAAGTCGCCGCTGCGTCGATAGAAGGCACTTAACCCGCCATGACGGATGTCTGCGCCCGTCTGGGTGCAATATCGGTCTGCATGGTCAATGCGTGTGACAAGATCAATTTTTGGCTCTGCGCCGCCATCCTGATGGTCGTAACCATCGACCTGACTGGCATTAAAGACGGTATAGAACCGCGTCATTGGTATGTTAAATTCTTCCGGCTCGCCTGCGGTGTTTTCTGCGGTCTTTTGAAGCGTTTTGAAAAAGATAATCGGGCTTCCCTTTTCGCCTTTGCGAACCTGTGCGCCCTTGTCCTTCCATTGTTTGAAGGTTGCCCATTGGTTGGACTCAAACCCATTCACCTGCTGGTCTACCCAAAGGGACGGAATATTGATGCCTTGATATTGGTGGTCTGTTGTGGGGTTCGCTGGTAATCCCTGCGCCGCCAATCCAGCGAATGGGGCTTGGTAGTCGTCCAGATTCACCTGATCCAGAACGGCTATAATCTTGTCGGTTATCTCTTGGTAAATATCTCGCTTGGTCATTTTTTCCTCGCATTGTTGGTTTTCAAAAACGAGGTTTTCAGACTTTCTTCTGTCTACCCCGCACATGAAACCTTGCTCGCGGCGAGCGTCCAAAAACGAAAAAAGCCGCCCCCGATTTATCGGAGGCGACGTCTCTTTGGACGGTTGTGCCGAAAGCAAAACGCCCCAAAGCCTCACCGCTTGCGGCGGCTGCTTGCCAGCCGATCCGACAACACGGGAGCCGAATGCAATGAGGGGAATGGAGCGGGCCGGAGGATTTTGGCTATTGGATCAGGTGTTTTGTGTCGGTGTAAGCTGGCCTAGGGTTTCCATGTCCGGTGTGCCGGGCATCACTATAAGCGGCGGCACAATCCTGATTGTGCCGTCTCCGACAGTCCTTAAAAACGCCGTCAACGACGACACCATAAAATGAAGACTGCCAGGAGCCACATTTGAGGTGGCGGGACGCGTCGATCGGTAAGCCAAGGTTCCCGGTGTTCCCGCAGGAGCGGCCAACGCCGTGGGATCGAGAGCACCCTTGGAGTACCGGCCGCTTGGCTTTTCTTTGTCAGGGATCGTTACGCGAATGCGCCGAAACAATGCCTCATTGGTTCGGTTTCACTTGGCAAGGCACGCGCCTAGTGAAATAGAGCCCGCCCGGACAGCAAGGCAAGCACTATTATTAGCCGATCCTGTTAGGCCATCGCTGGTGCCAACCGAGCTTCGCGAATCCGGCGCGCGAAATCGAGCATCATAAAGCGCGGTACGACTGACCGACAAAGTGCTTTTTTGGGGGGAATCGAGGCCAAAGTCCGAATAGCATTGATAGCACGCCGCCCGTCTTCGCCGAATAAATCCGTAACTTCGATCATATGTTGATCGCGGAATTTTGAAAGCGACTTCATCGTACTCAGTGCTTGCTCGCCCCATAGTTCTTTCGGCCTAAGCGCCACCAGATCAAGAGCCCGCTTGTTGTCAAGAGCCCGCTGGTTGTATTGGAAAAGACGTCCTTCGTGGTTCAGGTTCAGCTCATCCATGATAGTGTCCAGAATCAGTTCTCCGGACATGCCACCGAAATTCCAGTAGCGGGCAATTTTACCTGCCATGTGAGGATGCCGCAAAGCGGCGGTCGAGAGGGAATACAGATCCCCTGTATAAATCTGCGTCATTTTATTCTCCGTGACGCTGCGGAGAGCTCTCCTGGGTTACCCCGGGCTTGGTCGACACCGGGATAATGCTGAAACCTGCCGGTACTTGTCAGCAGATATATGCCTGACATATGCCTGAACCCATGCTGATATTTCCCATATAACATGTTGTTTTTTATGGTTATTTTGTAGAATCTTTGATAGAATGATTTTGTGAGAAGGACCTATACAGAAACATTTCAAATTGAGATTGAACGAGACCTGCAAACCGATCAGGTGATCACCAAGACCTGCCGGGACGAAAACGGCAAGCTTCACGGAGGGGTCAACATGCCTGCGATAATCGAGTATGATCCGGTCTCCGGAAAACCGGTAAAGCTCGAAAGATGGTTCCACGGCAGGCGGCACGGATTGCACGTTCCGGCGGTTGAGGTGATTGATCCGGATACCGATGTGATCATCGGAGAAGAATGGTTCGATTCAGGCAACCGTCACCGAATCGATGGGCCGGCTTATATTGTCAGGGACGCCAAGACGGGGGCTGTAAGACGCACCGAGAATTACGTTCACGAACACGGGGATCAAAGCATACCGAAAGCCCCGCCACCAAAACCCACCTAGACCTTTGAGTAGTTCGACATTATTGTTTCTCGCAAAACGTGTGCGGGGACTTTGGAATGTCGAGCGAAAAAATGGTCATCCCTGATGTCGAGGCTTTCGAGTACTTTTGCAAGATAGTTCGCCTAAAACACGCGAAGCGCGCCGCGCAGGCGAAGCGACTATTTTTCAAGAGAGAGGCTCCTGTCAACGAGATCGCGTGGACGGTCAAGGAGCATTTTCGTAATCCGTTACAGGAGAAATATTCGGACAACGCTGGCTCTGCGCCGGTTCCAATAGCCTGGTCGCGTTTTCTGAACGATCTCAAGAAGGATTTTCCCGGCAAGATTCCACGTCAATTTACGGGGGAACCGGAATTGCGGGACATTCAGGAAAATCTCCTCGACAAATGGGCACCGACCACGACGAAATCCCACAAGCTCGTTCCTCTGTTGGCCTATTTTTGGGCGCACACAATGGCCGGCGACGGGTTTGCCTCGGCGGTGTCCGCTGTTGATCACGATATCCTTGGCAGTTCATTTGAGAAGGCCTTTAATAAACCAGTACCGCACACAATGTCGGTGGCAAAAGCGCTTTATGATCGCGTTCTCGAAGAAGAGAGAATATCCAAGGCACGCAAGGAGAAGCAAATATTTGTGGGCGCCGGTCTCGCGGCAACCTGCATCGCGCTCGTGGTGGGTGGCGCGTACCTGTTTCTCGCAAATCCTTCACAACCAGTAGAATCCGAAGCACTTGGCAATTCTGCTTACAATGAAGCCATGGATCATGGGCGAGAAGGCGATTTTGATGGGTTTCTCGCTGACCTCCGCCGGTCAAATGAACAAGGCTATCCGGTTGCGGCGGCGAGACTTGGTGTAAGCTACTTGCTTGGTGAGCGCACCCTCAAGAATGAAGGGCTGGGCGAACGATACATCGAAACTGCGATAGAGCGCGGCCTGCCGTCTCTTGCAAGATCGGGCGATGTAGAGGCTCAAAATGCTTATGGCTTCATCCTTCTTCGGGGCGTTGGCATTGAGAAGGACCTCGGCAAAGGTGTTGATTTTCTCCTTGCGGCCGCCAGCCATGGTAGCAGCCGCGCTGGGGTCCATCTTGCTGAGCTATATCTAAACAATAAATCTGCAAATGATGATTGCGACGGGTTGGGTTTTGCAATTGCTGCCAGGCAGGCAGAAGAGTTTGATGGTTATTTCCTGGAAGCTGTCTACTATGATCGCGGTCTTTGCCCGGAGGGAGGCAAAGATCCAAAAGACCGGCTAGTGGCAGCGGTCGAACTACTAACTCACGCGGCCAACCATGATCACCCTCGCGCTACATGGAAACTTGGCGTCATGTATGCAAGAAACCGGGGGGTGCAGGCCGATCCCGAAAACGACAAGATCGCTGTCGAACATTTCAGGGAGGCTGCCAACAAAGGTGTGACGGATGCTCAGGTGGACTTGGGAAGTATGCTGAGGGATGGCAGAGGATCTGAGGTCTCGAATGAAAATGACCGCGCAGCGCTGGAATTGTTCCGAAAGGCCGCGTCAACAGGAAACTCGCGCGGACAACTTGATTTGGGTTGGTCATACGACATGGGGCGCGGTGTCGCGTTAGATGATGAAGAGGCCGTGCGTTGGTACAAATTGGCGGCAGAGCAGGGTTTGGCAGCGGCGCAAAACAATCTGGCAATGATGTACGTGGAAGATGAGGGTGTGGCGAAGGAAGGCCGCAATGATGAGACTGCTGTAGATTGGTTGCGAAAAGCGGCAGAGCAAGGATTCGCTTTGGCGCAAAAAAATCTAGGTTGGATGTATGAGGTTGATCGAGGTGTTCCGCCAAGTTCCGACAATGATTCAATAGCCGTATCGTGGTACAGCCAAGCCGCTGAACTGGGATTGCCAAGTGCTCAGTTCAATCTTGCATTGATGTATGAAAACAACCGGGGCGTAGAAGACAGCGAGAACAATGCGGCCATCGCAGAAGGTTGGTACCGAAAGGCGCTGGAACAGGGCCACAAACCCGCGCTCTATCCACTGGTAGTAAATCTGACAGGGCGGTTTGAACGCGAAACGCCGGAATGGGAAGAAGCGTTCAATCTGATTTCACAGGCTTCTGACGAGGGGGACGGGAAAGCGTCAGCTATGGTAGGGAAGACTCTTATTAGAATGTCGGACCCGCGTACTGTTGGAGAGGCGCGCGGAGTTGAGCGCTTACTTCTATCCTGGAAACAGGGCCATGCAATGGGAGCCTACATGGTCGCTGAAACCTATCTCCATTCGGATGGGTACTCATGTATGTTCGAAGACAGTAAAGTCGAGATCACCGAGACTGATGCGCGCAATGCGCTTGAATTCTCTGCGACGGAAGGAAATACGTGCGCAATAAATCTGTTGGGTGTGTCCTACGAAATTGGCGCTCTTCACAAATTCGATTCTCAGACGGCGCTTGACTATTACCGGCAGGCTATGGAGGCGGGCAACAAAAACGGGGAGGAAAATCATATAAGGTTGTCGAGCTTGTTGGCAGTAGATAACCGACAAATGTCATACGCACGGATTTCCGATCTTGCTGCAAAGGGCAATGTGGCGGCCTTGTGTGGCCTTGCCTACGAAACCCTTTACAGCAAAGAGCAACGAGATTTTGCTACGGCGGGTGAAGCCCTTAAACAGCTTCGGAACATGGGTATGAGTGCGTACAGTAAGGATGAAACCAACGCGATTATCGAACAAGCCGTCGATGGCGACGAGTCGGCTGAGGTTAGAAAAGTCTGTTCGCCGTTCCGCGAGAATGTTATTTCCGTAGATAAATTCATTGAACGCTGAACGCCTTGCCAATTGTGGCCGGAGACCAGCCCGTAAATGAGCCACCTACGAACTCGCCAAGAATAAAAAAGCTTTATAAACAAAGCACTGCCTACATATTGGGCTAATTCTCCCTAAACTCTCCCAAGGTATATTCAAAGCTGCATTAGCGTGTAGTTAGGCCGAACAAACCCGGCTGAATAAATCAGGAGAATCTCAAATGAAAAACAGTCCCATTCTTAATCTCTGGCTCGGTCAAATAGGTGTTGTCACCGGCTCGGCGGCCAATCAGATCGGGCTCTATTCCTCTGGCCACATGACCGGGAAATAGGCCAAGGGGTGTTCGGGAAGTTGGCGCGTCCCGAACACCTGACACATCCAAAGCCCACTTGCATGGAGGATTTAAGATGAAGACGATCTTATCACGGCTCGGTGATTTCGGGTCAATTATCGATCTCGAATATTCACCAATGTCCACTGACGGGCAAATTGCCAATATTTTTGAAGATACGTCCTGCCCAGTTTGCAGGGGATGGGGCATGACGCGGCATTCCTTCTTTTGCCGGAGCTGTCGTGGTCGCGGATCATTTCCCATCTAGGGAACCGCACAGACAAAAAACCCTGACGGCTTCGGCACGTCCGTAGCCGTCAAAGTTTCAAAATATATCGACACCGAACCACCGGACAGATTTTGCGCGGCTGTTTCCGCACGCCCGCAATCATGGCCCGTTCGTCGCTGTCATCCAAAACCGGAGATTAATATGAACGTTCACGACGATACTTTTGACAATGACTTACAGGTTCATGAACGCCCGCCGAGCCGCCCATTGATGGATTGGGTCCCACCCCTTCTTGTCGGAACCCAAACACTGACACTGGCGCTTGGCCTGCCAAACATCATCACAGGATCAGGCGGTTTTCACAATTTGAAGATTGCATCCCTGACCCTTGGTGCAGGGATAGTGAGTTTTGGTGTCATGCACCTTGCTGTTAGCTTTGGTGCGCCTTATGCCGCCAAACGCTTTAGGTTGGCGGCGATCGCCAGCATAGTTGGGATAATGTTTGTCGGCGCGGGTTTCGCCTTGGCAACATTTTCCGGGAACATTTTACCCGATGTTGCTGCTCTTCGAATGCAGGATCACGGTACCAAGCTAGCGCAAGAGATTTCGCAAGTTAATCAAGTCGCGACTGAGGCCAGCAGAAGTGGCGCGACCCTCGGGGTCATAGCATCGGATTTGCATGGCTGGGCCGCCTGCGAGCAATCACAGTCTTGCTTAAGCAAAGCAGCCGCTACGGGGCGTGGGTCTATCACAGTAGTCCTAGAAGGTCTGGCGGAACAGGCAGAAGCCATTCAACAGCAATATGAACAGGGCGAAGCCGCGCGTGAACATGCGCTGGAAGAAATCAACGATCACTTTGCTGACTATCAGCGCATTGTTGGGCAGACAGAGATCAGCATTTGGGAGCGCCGCAACACACTGAAACAGACCGACAACCTGCTGCACCAGGCAACGGCAAAACTGTCCAATGCCGTACCGCTGCATCTTATCGAACGATATGCGGAGGAATTGTCGAACGGCATTAAGCTGTCAGGACGGGCAGATGTCGCACAGCGTATCAATGCCATTTTGTCGGAACATGGCAAGAATCTTGAAGCAATCCTGGAGAGTAGCGGCGGTACCGCAGTCATGCGTCCGATCTTTCCGGCGCGTCCCGGGGTTGGTGAGGCGGTGACCCATGCCATGGATTTCTTGCCACTGTTTTTGCTGATCATCGCGATAGATGGCGTACTGCCGATCTCCGTCTGGATCATGGCTTATCTCAAGGAAGTCTGGATCATTGAGCAGGCGCTCAAGCAGCAAAAATACAAATCACAGAATACGGCAAAAAATAGTGGCTCCGGCAACGCTACTCCTCCGCAAGCCTATAAGAACGGCAAGACGACGCCTCTGGATGGGGATGCGCTCGAATGAACGCCCCTGCGACCCCACAGGGCAAACGATATGTGCGCGGGGCCAACCGCCTCGCGCGCACTATCGGCTTCACGATGCTGGGCGGCGCTGTCCTCGTTGCCATGACGATTTTCATTGCGTGGGATGCTGATTTCTTTGTCTTCCGCGACAAATGGGAGAATTTCAAACTGGCAATGTTTGGTGAGTGGCAACCATCCGAGCTGACTGAAAACACAAGCCAACAAACCGACTTGCTGGCAGGTGTTGACGAAATAAGTTTCTTCAAGCGGGTTACTGTCGGCGGGCTTGGCGTCGTCGTGACTGGAGCAAGCTTTGCCTCCGCTGAAGACGTCATTGAAAAACGTGCGGCGAAACAGTGGTGCTATGTCGGCTTCGGCAAAGGTGTTGCTACCAGACATATTGATCTTGGCAAGCAGGCCGGGGCGTCCCGGCCAATTTACAGCGATCTACAGACCGTGCCGCCAGATGTCTTGTCTGAGCTTGGCATAAGCACAGAGCGCCTTGCCTCCATCGCAAAAGCCAATTGCCGCTTCGGCATCTTCGACATTGAAAACCCACGCTAAAGAAAAGGAGAGCAAGCATGCCCTTTGACCAGATCATACCGCCAATTGGCACCGGACTGTTTCTTACAGGAGCGGCTTATGCGGCGTTCTCCGCTCTGGTTTCCGGTCAAGTGATCGGCACTCGAGTCATTGAGAAGTCGAATTGGATGCCGCGCTGTGAACAAGCTCTTGTTCTGGCGGCGAAGCAAGATGCGCCAACTTTCCAAACGCCTGTTCCAACCCCGGATTGCAATAGCATCATGGGTATGTTTGCCGGGCCGGAAGGCAAGCAGCTTTGTAATATCGTGGGGCCATTGTTTCAGAACCCGCTGGCGGGACAGATTGAAAAACAAAATCAAGAACTGAAAGACGCATATAATGCGCGCCTCAAAAATGCGGCGGCACACGCCTCATCATCCTGCAAATGCGCTGTTAACGTCCAACTGGAAGACCGCATGCCTTGGGCGCTCTACGCCGGCTCGGCACGGCTCATCACCCCGTCTAAAATCCGCAATCTGGACGCAGAGCTTTTTGCGGCTTTGTCCTCCCCCGTTTGCGCCGGGAGGTTTCAATGATTTTGGGGTATGTGCGCATCGGGTCCGATACCGTCAAAACGCATCGGACAAGCTATTCCATTTCAAGCCTGGATCACGTGGATACGGATCGACCATTCCGCTTTGCATTTGCTTTCTTCGGGGTTGCTGCGATTGGTTTTGTGGTCGCCTTTAGTGATCTCTTGTACCCCGTCGAAATCATCACAATAGCGAGCGTTACGGCAATTTCCGTCTTTGCCGGATTTCAGGTCGGCCAACTGAAATTCATCTCGCGCGAGCTCATTTCAGCAAAGCAGGGGAATGTGATCTGGGGTCATCACAAGACGCTTGATCGGCTCCGGGACGAGATCACGCCGCGCATTGCCGCGTCGAAAAAAGGAGCTTCACATGCAAAAACTCAATAGTGCATGGGGTGACGTTGCAAAGATCAATCTGATGATTGCCTATGGCTGTTTTTTGATCTTGGCAGGTTACGTTGTGTACCCCACTCATCCGCACTGGTGGGCGTTCGGCTTTTTAAGCATCTGCTGTTATCTCGCCGCTGCCGGATTGATTGGCAAAGCAATTTCAGCAGCCCTTAAACTACGGCAGAATGCCGCCGTTCGGGAGGACATGCTCACCCGGCCAGCGCCCCACAATGCCAAACTTGCCAACCGCGAAGATCTTGTAAAAGCGGGGATGTTGTGATGCGAAAACGTCTCAAAAACATTCTCCGACATCTTAAAAAGCCGTTTGGACTGACCCGCAAAGATGTGCGGAAGATCGCTGCTGAACACCGGGAAATCCGCCGGGTGATCGGCCTCACTCTTGAGGATGAAACGCCTATCTATGAGCCGAACACCACCCTGTCCTGGCTCGTCTATGGTGGTGCAGGATCAGGCAAGACCACTTGTGTCACGATATCGGCGATTTTGTCGTTGCTGGCAGATAGCACACGGGGGCAGATCATCAACGATGTGAAGCCGGAAGTGGCCCACCAGATTGCCGAAATGTGCCTCAAGGCTGGGCGCAATTTTGCGGTCATCGATGATAGCGGGTCGATGGGCAAGGCCTATCCTCATCGTGTGCGCGTCAATCCGTTTAGCAATTTGATTGCTGCCCACCGCGAAAACTCGCCCAATCTGATGCTGGAAATTGAGAGTGTCAGCAAGGTTTTTATAAATGAGCCCGACAACGAACCCCGCAATTTCTATTTTCGGCAATCACCAAGAGAGCTTGTTATCGTTGCGATATTAATCCTGCTGGCGCACAGCCCCGATAACGCCACACCGGGCGGAATAGCCAGCCTGATTGCTGATCCTGATCTATGGCACAGCGCGCTCGAGATTGAAGCGGAAGAAGGCACGCCGCTGACCAAAAACCGCGCCAGACAAATACTGCAAATGCACGCCGATAATCCCGAGCATTACAGCCAGCATATTTTGGCAGCGCTCTCGGCCTTCTCGATCTTCATGGAAGGCGGGCCCCTTCACGAAGTTGGACAGAATGAGGACATCACCCATGAGCAATTGCTGAAAGAAAACTACATTGTATGTGTCTGCCAAAATGCCAGAAATGCCGCCAACCTCAGTATTTATTATGGGCTGACTTTCAACGCCTTTCTGAATGCCCAGATGTCCGGCGAGTGTGGGCGCACGATTTTGATTTTCGATGAGGTAGCAAACACTCCGGCCAAGGACATCATTAAGAATGTCACGATCTTTAGATCGTTCGGATTGCAGGTCTTGTATCTGGCCCAATCAAAAGCCGACTTGGAACGTCAAAACGGCGTGAAAATAGTTGCGACCTTGGAAGATAATTGCGCCATCCAGTATCTGCAAATTACCAACCAGGCAGCCGAGACCATTTCAAAAGCCATCGGTGATGTTGAGAATGTCAGTTACAGCATCAATGAAAGCTCGGGCAAACCCGACGTTTCAAGAACAATCAATTTAGGCAAAGAACGCCTGTTCACCGCTGATCAACTCCAAAGCCTCCCGGCTGACCAGCAAATTATATTCATCCCGGGCCAACCCACTCTCCATTGCAAGAAAGTGCGGCAGAATAACTTCTTCCCCCTCTCCGCTGATTTGTCAGGCAATCCGAACGAAGGCGGAAAGATATTACCGCCCGACTACAAGGTGGTACTGCCCAACTATGACGGGTGGCAGGCATGAGGATTTTGCGTTTTTTCCCGTGGCTGATTTTTCCGGCAGCGCTCGTCGCAATCTATCTGGTTTTTGGCACGCCTTATCTCAACTGGTCGTATGATTTTTACAGTGATGGCGGCAATGATCCGTTTGCCGAACGGCAATATACGCGCTGCACCTATACGAATTTCCGCACTGAAATCACCATTCATCCCGGTGATGGCAATTGCCCGCGCTTCAAATTCTTCAAGCAACAAAGCGAGAGGGGCTAATGGCTGGTTGCCAGTTTCACCCAGGGGGTCGGCATGCGGTGGTCAAGATCGAGTTTTTCCGTCAATTCTTGCCGGGCAAAGTTCTTCATGACGTTCAGCACTACAGCGGCGGAAACATTGGTCTCCCTGATCTGCTGGTCACAATGCTCCTTGGTCATGATGTCCAGATCAAACGGCGCAATTGCGTACCAGAAACCGCTGTAATCCATCGGTTCCAGCCACTCGTCAACATCATCTATATCGCTGAAACTTCTCACCTTTTGAGAATACCACAAACGGATTCGCCAACGCAATAAAAACAGCAGAAGGAATATTTCCTCATGTGCTCTGATACTTCAGACGACATAAAACGGCAATTTGAACTGCGCGCCTTGCGCAGGCAGGCGCAGATTTTGCGACAACCCGGTGACTGGGACAAGGCCAATGAAATTACCAGCCGCTACAAAAATGAAACACGCCTCACATCACAAAAATACTATGGCGAATATGACGCCCGCGTTGCAAAGCGGCTTAAAACGCTCATCGACAAAGCGGGCGCGAAAACCAAAGACCATACTCTCAAGCTCTTTGGTACGGATCGGTTCAATCAGCAGAGCTTAAAACGCCAGGCGCACCGGGAGGTTCAACACGACCACGCCCGCCGTTTGAGCTCAATTGACGGCCGGGAAAAAACCGAGCTCGGCAGTTTTTTGGATGTTGTCCATGAGCGCAATGAAAAGCGCGACAAAAGCAGGCAGGAATTCAAACGTTCCGCAGATCGTCGCCAAGCAGATCAAACGGAAAATCAACCGCGCGGGCAGTCTCGCAGACTGAGCCGCGACCGCTAATCAAAAGCCAAAGGAGAACAAGATGAACATCACCAATACGGAAAACGACATGGCTGGCTTTCAACGCGCAATGGAGAGCAAGACTGGCCGCAGCCTGACAGGTTCACAGTTCCAGTTCGTTTGGAACCTCACGGAAATCACGCACCGGGAGATACTGCATTCCGGCAAGTTCAAGGACGTGCTTACCGATTTTTCCCAAACGTTCGCCCGCCATCAACCTTTCGACGCCATGAAAGCCGAGATTATCATCAGGGATGTCTACGCCTCGCGTTACGACCTAACCATGAAAGCGACTCTGAAGGTCCTGCAGGACAGAGAGGCAACGCTGACTGACCTCGAAAAAAGCAAAGGGCATGCTTACGCGATTAATATCGGCATACGGATAGAAGACGGTGACATCCCTCTCTACCGCGCCCTGGATAAAGCGGCTGTGGATTACGCACAAGATCTCGGGATTAGCGAAGCGGGCGCTAAACGCGTCATCGCAGAATCATTCAAAGCCAAAGAGGGAAAAGACTTCTACCAGTGGGCCAAAGAGACTGAGAAGCAATATTATACCCCTGAAGCACGGTCCTTCAGCCGAAGAGAAAGAAAAGAAGACGGGCAAGCCCAAAGGCGAACGCGCACTCAGTCGCAATAGGGAGACACCATCATGAGAGATATTTTCTTCGCCAAGGTTGATTTGCCACACGGAAAAAACATGACCCAGCCAGTGACGCAATCTCACCTGGAGTTATTCGGGATACGTCAAAGCGCCGTTCACTATCTCAATGAGGCGCACGATACAGTACGCCGAATAGAACACGAGCAAACGCACGATTTGGGTCACATCGGACGCGCCGAAGCAATGTGTCTTGATTATCATTGTCCTGCCGGGCGATTGCCAATGAATCAATGCCTGCGCTGGGAGCTGCTTTTGCAGGCCATCGGTGAACTTCACAGCATCAAAGAGCAATTTGGCGAAGGGCTTATTGATAAGCCTGAGTGAGCGCGCCCGGCACGGTTTATTTTCATAACTAACTGAAAACGCAACAATATTACGCCGTTTTTACTTGAACATACAGGAATATAAACCTATATTGTTCTCTTTTTGTTCAAACGGAAAGGAGGTATAGTGATATGATTGAAAAACCAACAAAGAACAATCCGCATGCAGGCCAACCGGGCGGTTATCGTCATTGGCCTCCAAAGGAGGTTACGGCCCTTGTAAAGCTAATAGCGCGTGTCGCGGCTGAAGAGGATTTTATTGACGAAGAAGCACCTAAGGGAAAATACAACTAGAGGAAAAACCTGATATGAAAAAGATTGCGATATACGCACGCTATTCCAGCGACCTTCAAAAACAAACTAGCATCGAGGATCAAATCCGCGTTTGCAGAGAACGAGCTGAAAGCGAAGGCTGGCAAGTTGCCGAAGTATATTGTGATCACGCAATATCGGGAGCATCCCTCATTCGCCCGGGAATTCAAGCACTCATGAAAGCCACTGCAAGCGGACAATTCTCTATTATTGTTGGTGAAGCATTGGATCGTTTTTCCAGGGATCAAGAGGACATTGCACACTTGTTCAAGCGGGTTGAATTTGCTGGTGCCAGCATGTTCACACTGTCAGAGGGCGAAATAAGCTCAATTCATATTGGTTTGAAAGGCACAATGAACTCTCTTTTCCTTGAGGATTTACGCCATAAAGTCCGTCGCGGATTGAGGGGGCGCGTGGAAAAAGGGAAATCAGGCGGTGGTAACTCCTACGGATACGACGTTGTTAAAAAGTACGACGCAAGTGGTGAGCCCATTCGAGGCGACCGTAAAATAAACACACAAGAGAAGTCAGTCATTCTACGAATCTTCCGTGACTACTGCGTCGGAAAGTCACCGAAGAGCATAGCGTTAGAATTGAACAAAGAAGGTGTTCCCAGCCCGTCTGGAAAGGGGTGGGGGCAATCGACCATCAATGGCAATAGAAGGCGAGGAACCGGTATTCTAAACAATGAGCTTTATATAGGGCGGCTTGTTTGGAACAAGGTAAAATATATTAAAGACCCGGACACTGGAAAACGGGTTTCCCGCTTAAATCCAGAATCAGAATGGATTATCAAAGAGCTGCCTGAACACAGAATTGTTGATCACGATCTTTGGGATGGAGCGAAAGCCAGACAAAAATCACTTGATAAAAACAAAGGGAAACTCTGGAAGAACAATCGCCCAAAATATCTTCTTTCTCAAATCCTTAAATGCGGCTGTTGTGACGGTGGTTTTTCGATGGTTTCGGCGACCCACCTGGGCTGTTCAACAGCCCGGAACAAGGGAACCTGTGATAATCGCCTAACAATGAAGCGAGAAACTTTGGAACAGGCAGTTATCGGAGCGCTTCAAACCCATTTGATGGACGAGGAACTCTGCAAAATCTTTTGCGAGCAATACACTAGCCATTTGAACGCGCTGCGTAAGGAAAAAAATGGTGCCCTTCATCAGATGAAGAAAGAGCTGTCCAAGATTGAACGGGAAGAAAAGAAAGGCATTCAGGCTATTTTTGATGGATTTGCCAACGAAGCTCTTAAATTGCATTTAAATGAGCTTGATGAGCGCAAAAAAACGATCCTCGCCACTTTGGATGGAATGCAAGAAGACAAGGTCATTTTTCACCCGAGCTTATCCGGTCGCTATCATACAGCTATTCGAAATTTGGTCGAAACGCTGAATAAGCCTCAGCATCGCGCTGAATCAGCAGAAACACTTCGAGGCTTGTTAGAGAAAATAGTATTGAAGCCGGTATCAGGTGAAGCCCGCCTAAGCGTTGACCTTCACGGAGACTTGGCAGGAATCCTGTCTATCTCAACTCAGATGGACAGAAGTAGCCTCGAACGGCAACTGTCTTGGTATAAACCTCAACAGCAAGCCGCGTTGGTTGCGGGGGTAGGATTTGAACCTACGACCTTCAGGTTATGAGCCTGACGAGCTACCGGGCTGCTCCACCCCGCGCCAAAAACGTGCTGAGTTCCTCAGCGACAGGCAGCATGTAGCACTCCTCTTTGGGGAATGAAAGGTATATGTGACGTTTTTTGTAAGTCTTTTTTGATCCTTCCATCAAAGGGCGGAAACCGGCCTTTCAAGGGCGCAAATAGGGTCAGATAAGGTTCAGTTCTGTGGCGATGCGTGTCAGGTGGGCGGTGTTGCCGCCATTGGTTTTTTCGCGGATGTTGAGGCGATGGCTTTCTACCGTGCGCACGCTGATGGAGAGTTTTTCGGCGATTTCCTTGTTGGCAAGACCACCGGCGATGCCTTGCAGCACTTGGCGTTCGCGGCCGGACAGGCCATAGGCGCAGATGCGGCTGGGGTCGGCGGGCGGGGGTGTGGCACTGACAGAACCGTTGATGCGGTTGCTGTGTTGACGGCTTTGCTCCTCATCAATTGCGGGGGCGAAGGACGCGGGCATGAGGGATGGTGCGACCTTTGCGGAAAAATAGAGACCGCCAGCTGCAACCGAGCGGATGGCGGATAGCATTTCCCGGGCATCGGCTTCTTTCAGCAGATAGCCATTGGCGCCGGCTTTGACCGCGCCTTGCACATATTCAGTGGCATCATAGATCGACAGCATCAGGATTTTGCAATCATGCTTGTTTTCGCGGATTTTGCGCGCAGCCTCCAGACCGTTCATCACCGGCATTGAAATATCCAGCATGACCACGTCAGGGCTGTGGCGTTGCACAAGATCTACGGCCTCAGCGCCGTTTTTGGCTTCTGCCAGGATTTTCAGATCGGACGTGCCCAGCAGCCGGGCGCGGATGCCATCGCGGACCACTTCGTGATCATCAGCTATGATGATCGAGATGTTCGAGGACATTATGCCGCCTCCCGAATTTGTGGCGTGGTCGATTGCAGATTGGTTTCTGCGCTTGGGTCTTCGCGGGTGAGATCGAGAGGCATGGTGATGTAGATTTCGGTGCCGCAAGTGATGCCGTCGAATTCTGCAGGCCTGATAACCAGTTTACCGCCGTGACTTTCCACTCGTTCCATCATGTTGCGAATACCAAGGCCGGTGTCAGTGGATGTTGAAGCGGGACTGCCAGAGCCACCATTGCGCACTTTGGACGGCAGGCCCTTGCCATTGTCGCGAATGCGCATGACGAGCATGCCGTCCTGCCGTTTCAGTTCGACACTGACACGACTGGCCTCGGCGTGTTTGGCAATATTCGTGAGGCTTTCCTGAAGCACCCGGTAAAGCGCCGTTTTGGCCCCGTCCGGCAAGCTTGGCCCGACCGGCGTTGCCGTCACCTCCACATGAAGCCGGGTCTGATCGGCAAAATCATTGCACAGGTTCTGAATGGCTGCGGCAAGGCCCAGATCATCCAGCACGCTTGGGCGCAGATCCTTGGAAATGCGGCGCACTTCACTGATGGCATTGTCCAGAACGTGCATGGATTTGGCGATCAGCGCGCGGGGACTGCTGGTTGTGGTGGCTTCCGGCTTTTCATTGTTTTTTTCCATTGTATGGGCGGGAGCGTCTGCCGGGGCCTGCGCATGGGCCAAATCCAGCGAATAGCGCGCGCCGACCAGCAACTGGCTGATGCCGTCATGCAATTCTGTGGAGACGCGTTTGCGCTCGTCCTCCTGCACATTGACGATGCGCCGCGTCAGGTCTTTCAGCTTGCTGTCAGCAAACCGTTCTTCAGACAGGCGGATGGCAAACAACATTGCGCTGACCATCAGCACCGCCACAAAGGTCAATGCAAACAGGATGATCGCTGTCTGGTTGACGTTTTCTTCGGTCTGGGCGCGCAGAATGCTGATCTCGTTCTCAATGTCATCAAGATACAGGCCGGTGCCGAACATCCAGCCCCATTTTGGTAGGTAATCCGCATAGCCCAGCTTTTCGGCGGCCTGGCCAGTGGTGGGCTTGTTCCAGATATAGCGGTGGAAACCGCCGCCATCCTGCGCCGCTTTGATGAGGTTGCGGATGACGTAATCGCCATTGGGGTCCTGCAGATCCCACCAGTTTTCGCCAACCAGCTCTGGCAGACGCGGATGAACCAGGCTGTTGCCGTCATTATCATAGACAAAGAAATAGCCATCATCGCCAAAGGTCATGTCGTGCAATATCTGCATGACTTCCGCCTGCGCCGCTTCCTGACCGGCTGGCTCGGCATCATATAGGTGTCGGATTGATGTTTGTGCCAGTGAAATGTAATTGCGGATTTCGGCCTGCCGGGCTGCCAATATGCGTTTTTCCACGGTGGCCAGTTCTGCACGTATAAGCCGATCTGCCTGAAAGGAGATCACCAGCCAACTGAGCGCCGATACGGCGAGCAATGGCAGGATTGTTATCAGCAGCAGCCGGGTCCTGAAGGTCAGCCGAGGCAGTCTGTTGGACCTCATAATTGGCTCCCCAGTGCATGCACGGACGGGTTATTGATTGTTCTGATCATTGTTTGCCTCCCCCTGACACCCAAACTCAGTAGTACTACGCATTTTTTCCGCAGTTAACGCAATAGCCATGTCGATAGTGATTGCCTAGACAGACGCCTGCACCATTTGTAATGGTCGCCGCGGCTATGCGCGTGGTAAGAGTTTCGCATGACTTTGTGCAAGGGAGGAAATCTGCACATGACTAATTCAAAACTGGATCGTCGATCCTTTATCAAATCCGCTGGTCTGGTGACCGCTGGTGGCGCTGTTGCGACCACATTGGCGACGCCAGCATTGGCTCAGGATACACGTGAGCTGAAAATGGTCACGACCTGGGGCAAAAATCTGCCGGGTCTGGGCACGGGCGCGCAGCGTCTTGCCGACCGTATTACGAAAGCCTCGGATGGGCGTATCTCCGTTAAACTGTTTGCTGCCGGCGAGTTGGTTCCTCCATTTGAGAGCCACGATGCGGTACAGAGCGGTACCGCTGATATGTATCACGGTGCTGAGTATTACTGGCAGGGCAAAAACAAGGCGTTTAATTTCTTCGCTGCTGTTCCAATGGGTCTCACAGCTGCAGAAAATGATGCCTGGATGCAATTTGGCGGTGGTCAGGAATTGTGGGATGAGTTGTCCGCAGGCTTCGGCGTCAAGGCGTTGCCTGCCGGTAATACGGGTGCCCAGATGGGTGGCTGGTTCCGCAATGAAGTCAACACTGTTGAAGATTTGAAGGGCATCAAAATGCGCATGCCCGGCCTTGGTGGAGAAGTTCTGCGCCGTGTTGGCATGACTGCCGTGGCGTTGCCCGGCGGCGAAGTGTTCCCGGCCCTGCAGGCTGGCACCATTGATGCAACCGAGTGGGTTGGCCCGTGGCTTGATCTGACATTCGGCTTCTACAAAGTGGCCAAATTCTATTACGGTCCTGGTTTCCATGAGCCCGGCACAACCTTGTCACTGGGTATCAACAAGGGCATCTGGGATTCCATGTCAGAAGCTGATCAGGAATTGATTTCGGCTTGTGCTTACGCTGAAAACAATCAGATGTATTCCGAGATCAATTTCCGCAATGGCGCTGCATTGGCTGAACTTGTCAATGTGCATGGCGTGCAGCGCAGAGACTTCTCCGACGAGATCTTTGAAGCGTTTGCCAAGGCATCCGAGGAAGTTGTTTCGGAAGTGGCTGAAGATGATCTGGGTCGCAGAATTGTGGACAGCTTCCGCAAAGCCCGTACAGATCTTGGTGGCTGGCTGAATGTGCAGGAGCTGCCATATGTGCAGCGTCGCAACAAATATCTCGGATAAACCAATCTGAAAAAACCTCCCGCACGAAAGTGCGGGAGGTTTTTTGCTTTAACTTAATTTCTCTCATGCCTCGGGGGCCATATCATGCGTGCGCTGGCTGATCTGATTGATCGGGTCAATAAATCTATCGGCAGAACCGTCATGTGGTTCGCCCTGTTCATTGTCCTTATTCAGTTTGTTGTTGTGGTGATGCGCTATGTCTTTGGCGTCGGCTCAATTTTTGCGCAGGAAAGCATCACCTATCTGCATGGCTTTCTGTTTATGCTGGCGGCAGCCTATACGCTTCTGACTGATGGTCACGTGCGCGTTGATATTTTCTACCGCGATGCCCGTCCGCGCAAAAAGGCGATGGTCAATCTGGTCGGTGCCTTCCTTCTCATGATCCCGGTCTGTGTGCTGATTTTCTGGACGTCATTTCCTTACGTCATTGCATCCTGGGCGGCACTGGAAGGGTCACCGGAAACCAGCGGTATTCAGGCACGTTACATTCACAAAACCGCCATTCTGGCGTTTGCTGCAATGATGGCGCTGCAAGGTGTTTCCATGGCCATTCGGTCATTGCTGGCACTGGGTGGTGACGAAATAGAAATCGATCGATTGCGGATGAGCCAGGAATTGCCGGAACTGCGTGAGCAGCGAACTGAAAAAACACGCGCCGGGGGGCAGACATAATGGACGTCTCTATTGGACAATCGCTCGACCTTTTGATGTTTGCCACGGTTTGCGTGGTGCTGTTGATGGGTTTTCCGGTGGCGTTTACGCTGGCTGGAACAGGGCTGGCCTTTGGTCTGATCGGCTATGTGGTCGGTGTTTTCGACCCCTCCTTCCTGCTTGCCACTCCGCAACGCCTGTTCGGCATTATGACCAATGAGGTTCTCATTGCCGTGCCGCTGTTTGTTTTCATGGGGGTCATGCTGGAGCGCTCCAAGGTTGCCGAAGAATTGCTGGAAACGATGGGCCAGCTGTTTGGGACTTTAAGGGGTGGTCTGGGCCTGTCGGTTACCATCGTGGGCGCTTTGCTGGCCGCATCGACCGGGATTGTGGGTGCCACCGTTGTCACTATGGGTCTGCTGTCTTTGCCGACTATGCTGGAACGCGGCTATTCCAAACGACTTGCCTGCGGGTCAATTGCCGCATCGGGAACATTGGGGCAGATCATTCCGCCCTCGATTGTTCTGGTGATCTTGGGCGATCAGATATCCAACGCCTATCAAAAGGCTCAGTTGGATATGGGTAATTTCTCACCGGATACTGTGTCTGTAGGCGATCTGTTTGCTGGAGCTCTGCTGCCGGGATTGATGCTGGTTGGCATGTATATGCTGTATCAGATCGGCATGGCCATTTTGAGCCCGGAAAGCTCGCCCGCAATGCCGCCTGAATCCGGTCAACGGGTCAGTATTGGCAAAGTGTTTCATGCCCTTGTGCCTCCCATTGTGCTGATTATCTCGGTGCTGGGCTCCATTCTTGGCGGCATCGCAACACCAACGGAAGCAGCTGCCGTGGGTGCCGTCGGCTCAATTTTCCTTGCAGGTTTGCGTGTCGGCAATGGCAGTCCGTGGCCCATCTATCTGGCGGCAATTGCGCTGGTCGTGGTTCTGTTTATGACGGTCAATCTTGATCTGCGGGTTGCGCGTAATGAAATCTCGCAATTCGATCAATATGCAATTTACGCTGCTGCTGTGTGTTGTCTGATCGTTGCCATAGGTATCGGTGTGGCCCTGCTGCGTGTTTTCCGTGAGGGTGTTCTGACCAAGGTGGTGGAAGGTACCACCCATGTGACGACCATGGTGTTTGTCATTCTGATCGGTGCGTCCATTTTCTCGCTGGTTTTCCGTGGGCTGGGCGGTGAAGAGCTGGTTCATGAAATGCTGCGGGACATACCGGGCGGCACCATTGGTGTTGTCCTGACCGTTATGTTGCTGATGTTCGTTCTGGGCTTCTTTCTGGACTTTCTGGAAATTGTGTTTGTGGTGGTTCCGCTGGTCGCTCCCATCCTTCTGCAGCTTGAAATGCCGAATGGAGATCCGATCAGTCCGGTCTGGCTGGGTATCATGATGGCTGTCAATCTGCAGACATCCTTTCTGACGCCGCCATTTGGCTTTGCCCTGTTCTATCTGCGCGGTGTCGCACCGCCCAGCGTCAAGACATCGGATATCTATCTTGGGGCCATTCCCTTTGTTTTTATCCAGATGATTGCCCTGGTGGTTTTGTGGTACCTGCCATCGCTGGCAACCTGGTTGCCGAAAGTGGTTTACGGCCCGTAGGATCGGATTTCAAAAACCTCAATTGTATAGAAAAGCGCCGTTGAATGACCTTCAGCGGCGCTTTCTGCCATTCGGGCGATTGACAGTCCGGCTGTTGCGCCCAACATGGAGAGCATGCCCATTTTTTTGATCTTTGCCATTTTGTTCATCCTGTTGATTTTCGGACCCTCTTTCTGGGTGCGGCGACAGCTTAAGAAGCATGCACGCCCCAGGCCCGATTTTCCCGGAACCGGCGGTGAACTGGCTTTGCATCTGATTAAGCGCGCAGGGCTGCGTGGTGTTGGTGTAGAGCCGATTGATGAGGGCGGAGATCATTATGATCCCGAAACCCGGACGATCCGTCTCAGCCGGTCATTTTACCGCGGAAAGTCTATCTCCGCGGTTGCGGTTGCAGCGCATGAAGTTGGGCACGCCCTGCAACATGCACGCAATGAAAAGCTCTTCCATTTGCGCATGGCGCTGGCAAAATCCATTCAGCCGATCAACAAGATCGCCGGTGCTTTGCTGATTGTCGGCCCGATGATTGCGATGATCGCCCGCGCCCCCAGTTTCAGCCTGATGTTTTTTCTGCTGGGTATTCTGGTGCTTGTTCTGCAACTGGTCATTCATCTTGTCACACTGCCAGTGGAATTTGACGCCAGTTTCGGCAAGGCGCTTCCCATCTTGTCGGGCGGTGACTATCTCGATCAATCAGATTTACCGGCTACACGTTCGGTTTTACGGGCCGCTTCACTGACTTATGTGGCCCAATCACTGGCGGGTGTGTTCAATCTTTGGCGGCTTTTGCGTTTGCTGCGATAGAATTTTTGAAGCCTACCTTGGAAATACTCTGAAAACGCTCTAGCTACTCTCATGTCACAAGCGACCAATGAGACGTAAACACCAGCGAGGGCATTCATGCTTAAAGATATCACCGATAAGAATGCCCCGACCGTATCAGTTGCTCTGGATGAGCGGTATCTGCGGATGAAGCAGGTCCAATTGCCTGGCGATCATCCGCCGGTAAAGGCGGGCAAAATTGGTGTTCTGCTGGTAAATCTTGGCACGCCTGACGGCACCGAAAAGAAGCCGATGCGCCGTTACCTCAAAGAATTTCTGATGGATAAACGGGTGATCGAATGGCCGCGCGCGCTGTGGTTTCCAATTCTGTTTGGCATTGTGCTGAACGTCCGCCCAAAAAAGAGCGGGGCTGCTTATGCGGAAATCTGGAATTACGAGCTGAATGAATCTCCGTTGCGAACGTTTACCCGCAGCCAGGGTGATCAACTGGCTGAAATTCTCGCCGGTCATGAAAATGTGGTGGTGGACTGGGCCATGCGGTATGGCAAGCCGCCCATCAAGGAACGCATTGAAGCTTTGCAGGCAGCTGGTTGTGAGCGGATTCTGGTGTTCCCGCTCTATCCGCAATATGCAGCTGCCACAACGGCCACAGTCAACGACAAGACATTTGAAGCGCTGATGCAGATGCGCTGGCAACCAGCCTTGCGCACAGTGCCGCCCTACCATGATGATCCGGCCTATATCGACGCACTGGCGGCCAGCATCGAGACCTGTCTGGGCAAGCTTGATTTTGAACCGGAAAAGGTGATTGCTTCCTATCACGGTATTCCACAAAGCTACTTCAAAAAGGGCGATCCTTATCATTGTCATTGCATGAAAACCTCCCGGCTTCTGGAAGAGCGCCTTGGCTGGGACAGCGGGCCAAACAAGGGCCGTTTGATGACCTGCTTTCAGTCGCGTTTCGGACCGGAAGAATGGCTGCAGCCCTACACGGACAAGACCGTCGAGAAACTGGCTAAGGAGGGGGTCAAAAGCGTGGCCGTTTTCAACCCTGGCTTTGTTTCGGATTGTCTTGAAACGCTGGAAGAAATTGCCGGAGAGGCTGGCGAGATATTTGAGGAACATGGCGGCGAACATTTTGCCCATATTCCCTGCCTGAATGACACGCCGGAAGGCATGGCCGTGATTGAAACCATGGTGCGCCGCGAACTTTCCGGCTGGATCTGAGCGGCCTCGCTAACCGGAACGCCAGTGGCCTGACAATCGGCGGGATTGTACAAGTCTCATAAAAGCCCCATATATTACCAATGAGAATAATGGTGAAAGCAGGCGGGTTTTGGCTGCCTGGTATCTGGTATGGGGAACTTTGATGTTCGGTTTTGACGTATTTGTATTGAGTTTGGTCGTTCTGCTTGTCGTCGTCCTGTTTTTTACACTCAAACAGGTGCCGCAGGGCTTCAATTATACCGTAGAACGGTTTGGTCGTTACACCCGTACCATGAAGCCCGGCCTCAACATTCTTGTACCTTTCATTGACCGGATTGGTGCTCGGCTGAATATGATGGAGCAGGTGCTGGACGTGCCGTCCCAGGAAGTTATCACCAAGGATAATGCCTCCATCACTGCCGATGGTGTGACCTTCTATCAAGTGCTGGATGCAGCACAGGCGGCCTATGAGGTCTCCGGACTTGAGAATGCGGTTCTGAACCTGACCATGACCAATATCAGGACAGTGATGGGGTCTATGGACCTGGATCAATTGCTGTCCAATCGTGACGAGATCAATGCCCGATTGTTGTCGGTGGTCGATCAGGCGGTTTCGCCCTGGGGCCTGAAAATCACACGTATTGAAATCAAGGACATCAACCCACCGCGCGATCTGGTTGAGGCCATGGGCCGCCAGATGAAGGCGGAACGGGAAAAACGTGCCTCCATTCTGGAAGCGGAGGGCATGCGCCAGTCGGCCATTCTGCGCGCTGAAGGCGAAAAGCAATCCCAGATTCTGGAATCTGAAGGCCGCCGTGAAGCCGCTTTCCGGGATTCAGAGGCGCGTGAGCGTGAGGCCGAAGCGGAAGCCCGAGCTACTACAGTTGTTTCCGATGCCATTGCTGCCGGTGATATTCAGGCGATCAATTATTTTGTTGCCGGAAAATATGTCGACGCGCTGCAGGCTATTGCCAGTGCGCCGAACCAGAAAGTGTTGATGCTTCCGGTGGAAGCCGCTGCCGTGATCGGATCTATTGGCGGCGTTGCCGAAATCGCACGCGAAGCTTTTGGTGATAGTAAAAATTCCACACGCAAGGGCGGTTCGCGCCAGCCTGACACAGGACAGTGAGACTGCGCTGATGGAAAATAATGGCTCCTACATCGTGCAACTGGCTTCAGACCTTGGGCCCTGGGCTTGGTTGATTGGCGGCATTGTTTTGCTGGCGCTGGAATTGGCCATGCCGGGCAGTTTTCTGATCTGGCTTGGTCTGGCTGCGCTGGTGGTCGGCATTGCGTCCTTGGTTGTTGATTTGTCATGGCAGGTGGCCTGGATTGGTTTTGCGGCGCTTGCACTTGTTTTTCTGCTGGTGGGCCGCAGACTGTTTTCTGCCGAGCAAACGACATCCGATCGACCCCATTTGAATGAACGCGGTCAGGCGCTGATTGGACGACAGTTTACGCTGACTGAACCAATTGTGGGTGGGGAAGGGCGTGTGCGCATTGGCGATACGCTGTGGCGTGTCCGGGGGCCAAACCTGACAGCCGGAACGCAGATTGAGATCAGCCAGACAGACAGTGCAACATTGATTGTTGTCCCTGTCGCCGCCAGTAATTCTTAGACGAAGTGACCCAATCGAAAGTTCAATAGGCTGGCGCTTGCTCGCCAACCTTTGGGCATTTACTCTGTACTGAACAAAAACCCAGCAGCCCAGCAGTATTGCGCCCATGTTTAAGAAAATCCTGATTGCCAATCGTGGTGAAATTGCCTGTCGCGTCATGCGCACGGCCCAACACATGGGCATTGCAACTGTGGCTGTCTATTCTGATGCGGACCGGAATGCGCTGCATGTGCAGATGGCAGACGAAGCTGTCCATATCGGCCCGCCGCCTGCCGCTGAATCCTATCTTCGGATTGATCGGATCATAGAGGCCTGTCGCCAGACCGGTGCGGAAGCTGTGCATCCGGGCTATGGGTTCCTGTCAGAAAATGCAGCCTTTGCAGAGGCGCTTGACGAAGCCGGCATTGTCTTTATTGGCCCAAACCGCAGGGCCATTGAAGATATGGGTGACAAGATCCGGTCCAAAATTGTTGCCGCCGAGGCTGGTATTTCGACCGTGCCGGGCGCGCCTGATACGATCAGGGATGCAGAACACGCTGCGCGCATTTCCGCCCAAATCGGATTTCCGGTGATGATCAAAGCCTCCGCAGGTGGTGGCGGTAAAGGCATGCGGATTGCCTGGAACCATGATGAAGCGTTGGAGGGCTTTGAGCGGGCCCGCTCCGAGGCGGCATCGTCCTTTGGGGATGACCGCATCTTCATAGAAAAATTCATTGAGAACCCACGCCATATCGAAATTCAGGTGCTGGGTGACAAGCACGGCAATGTCATCCATCTGAACGAGCGTGAATGCTCGATTCAACGCCGCAATCAGAAAGTGATTGAGGAGGCGCCGTCGCCTCTGCTGGACCCGGAGACCAGAGCACGGATGGGCGAGGAGGCTTGTGCGCTGGCGCACGCTGTTGGCTATGACACAGCGGGCACTGTGGAATTCGTTGTCGGGCAGGATAAAAGTTTTTACTTTCTTGAAATGAACACTCGGCTGCAGGTGGAGCACCCTGTGACTGAGCTGATCACGGATGTCGATCTGGTCGAGCAGATGATCCGTGTGGCCGCTGGCGAGACATTGTCCTTGCAGCAGAGCGATATCGGCATCAATGGCTGGGCGATGGAAAGCCGCATTTACGCGGAAGACCCCTATCGCAATTTTCTACCCTCGATTGGCCGTCTGGTGCGTTTTCAGCCGCCAGCCGAGACATTCGACGGGGTTTCCACTATTCGCGTGGATACCGGGGTGGTTGAAGGCAGCGAGATTTCCATGTTTTACGATCCGATGATTGCCAAATTGTGCAGTCATGGGGCCACGCGTGACCTGGCCAATCAAGCCATGGCTGGTGCGCTTGACGCATTTGTCGTTGAAGGAATTGGCCACAATATTCCGTTTCTGGCGGCTCTCTTTGATCATCCGCGTTGGCAAGCAGCAGAGCTGTCTACGGGCTTTATTGCCGAGGAATATCCAGAAGGCTTTGAAGGCGCGGATTTGTCTGAAGAGACGGCGCGCAAACTTGCTTGCGCCGCGCTGTCACTGGAGCTGGTGCGCAAGGACCGGTTGGATCACATGACAGGCCGCCTTCGACCCCATACAGGCGCTGTGCCCAAAGGCTGGTCTGTTGCGCTTGGGGACTACGCTTTCCAGATGGATGTGACGCGATTTGTTGCGGGCGAGACATCGTCGCTTCAACTGGTGTTTTCCGACAGCTCTGAACCCTATCAGATTACAGCGTCCTGGCGTGCCGGAGCTGCGTTGTGGCGCGGGATGGTGAATGATGAACCGTTGCTGGTGCAGATTGCCAATGCGCCAGGTGGTATGGCTCTCAACTGGCGCGGAATTGGTTCCACTGCGCGGGTTTTGCCCGCCGCGCAGGCGCGGCTGAATGCACTGATGCCTGTCAAGGAAGCACCGGATACATCCAATCTGCTGTTGTGTCCCATGCCGGGCTTGGTGGTGTCTGTTTCGGTGGAAGTGGGCCAACCGGTCAAAGCCGGGGAGACCCTGGCCGTTGTTGAAGCCATGAAAATGGAAAATGTGTTGCGTGCTGAACGCGATGCAACCGTGTCAGCCATTCATGCCGTTGCCGGGGACAGTCTGGCTGTGGATGCCATTATCATGGAATTTGAAAGCTGAGCCGGCTTAGAACAGACGCTTGAATTCCTGCTGTAGCGCGACATCGACATCTTCCATGGTTGCCGTCACGCCCAGATCAAAAAGGCTGGTGACGCCATGCCCTGCTACGCCGCAGGGCACAATACCATCGAAATGCGTCAGGTCCGGCTCCACATTAATGCTGATACCGTGAAAGCTGACCCATTTACGCAGGCGAATGCCAATGGCGGCAATCTTGTCTTCCCGCATAGTGCCATCGGGCAAAGGTGATTTTTCCGGTCGCCGAACCCAGACCCCGACCCGGTCTTCCCGGCGCTCACCGGTAATGCCAAACGTGCCGAGCGTGTTGATGACCCATTGTTCCAGAACGGCCACAAAGCGGCGCACATCCTGCGTGCGGCTTCCCAGGTCGAGCATGACATAGGCGATGCGCTGCCCAGGCCCGTGATAAGTGTATTGTCCGCCGCGTCCGGTTTGAAAAACCGGGAAGCGATCGGGCAGCAGCAGATCTTCCGACTGCGCGCTTGTGCCTGCGGTGTAAAGGGGCGGATGCTCAAGCAGCCAGACCAGTTCCGGTGTTTGATGGGAAGCGATGTCTGCAGCACGTGATTCCATGCGTTGCAGCGCTTCTTCATAAGGGACCGGATGATTGCTGATGGCCCATTCAACGTGCTCAACCCCTGAAATTGGGGGTTGCTGCGCAATTCGTTTCAAGTCCAGTGCGATCTCTGCCCGTTCGTTAATCATTTGTTTACCTTAAATTCCGCAAAACAGGTATGAGCATACTGCTTTGCAATCGGTCTTGGCCGATAAGTCCTTATCAGATGGAGCCCTCTTATGGCGACCCTCGACGTCATTGATGTAGACCTTGCCGTTGGCCTTGGCCACACTCATATGCCGGTCCATCAATTGTTGCGGATGGGCCGCGGTGCCGTCATTGCGCTGAACACCGATGCGGACCAGGACCTGGTCCTGTTTGCCAACGGGATGCCGGTTGCCGATGTGCAGGTGGTTCTGCAAGGCGATAAGGTTGCCATTGAAATCAAGCATGTTCATGGTCGCTCTCATAAAGAAAGCCCGGCGGAAGCTGCATAAATCAGTCAGGACGAACAAGCCTCTTGTGAACCGGTCAAAGGTTTGATAGATGAGCGGTTGCAGGGCACACTTGGTGCCCGGTTTCGTGTACAGTGCGGTCGTGGCGGAATTGGTAGACGCGCAGCGTTGAGGTCGCTGTGGGGTAAAACCCGTGGAAGTTCGAGTCTTCTCGACCGCACCATCATTAGAATTTTTATTCCCCCTGCATCATTGATTTAATTGCGTTATATGGGATGGCGATGGTTTGGTGCACCCAAGTCGCGTTGAATTGAGCTACAATTTGAATTCGGATGGCTCATGCGCGACCGTGATCGACACCTCAAGCAACGAAATTTTCGATACTACTACGCACGCCGCGTGCCGCGGAAACTCGCACACGTGGATTCGCGAGGTGTCATTCGGTTCGCGCTCAATACTGACAACATCGCTATTGCACGAGACAAGCGTGATGAATTGGAGCGCGCCGACGAGCTTTTTTGGTCTGCCCTCGTTACGGGCAAGAGTGGGGTGTCCGCGTTGCAGCGGTACCAGGCAGCTTTGGAACGCGCCAGCCTGCTGGGTTTCACTTACGCTCCGGCGGGAGAGCTTGCCCGTACAGCCAGCGTGGGTGAGTTACTCGACCGTATTGAGACCATCAAAAGCGAGCAAGATGTTCCAACCACAGAGGCGCTGTTGGGGAGGGTCTCTCGTCCGAAGCTGAAACTGACTGAAGCCTTTGATATATACGTCGATGAAATTGCCGCCAGTGAATTGACCGGCAAATCACAATCGCAAAGTGCGTCTTGGAAAAAGGTGAAACAGCGGGCGGTCAACAATTTCAACAAAGTTGTGGGTGACATTCCGCTTGAGGACATAAGCCGGGAAGACGCCCGAAAGTTTTATAAGTGGTGGCTTGATAGGGTTTCTACGAAGGATCAATTGAAGGGATTTTCTGCATCGTCCGCCAACCGTGATTTAGGCAACATGCGCAAATTATTCACCGAGTATTTTAAATACATAGGCGAAGAAGTCCGGCTTAACCCATTTAGAAATATGTCTTTTGCGGGGTCTGTTGCATTAACTGATAAAACTGACTGATATTTGCGTTTTGTGATCTGGAGCATGAATATGAAACGCACGAACCTTTCAAACGGCACCGGTTTTCCCGCGATGTCATTCTGACAGCCGTACGCTGGTACTGTCGCTTTGCACTTTCATACCGCGATGTCCGAGATCTGCTTGAAGAACGGGGAGTTAGTGTGGATGCGGCAACCATATACCGCTGGGTCCGCAAATTCGGCCCGGAGATATCCAAACGATCATTCCATCATAGGACTTGTCGCGGCCTCGCGTGGCATGTTGATGAAACATACGTTCGTGTCGGCGGTAGATGGCGATATCGCTGGCGCGCTGTCGATCAAAACGGCCAGTTAATCGACTTTCGGCTGACCGCGAAGCGAGATGCGAAAGCAGCACGGGCTTTCTTCCGTCAAGCGCGAGAAAATGCCCGGTTTTATCAACCGATGACGATGATTTCGGACAAGGCTCACAGCTACGCCAAGGTAGTCTCAAAGATGAATGAATGGTCGTTCCCAGGTGAGGAAATCGTGCACATTGATCGGAAGTGGAAGAATAATCGCATTGAATCAGATCATGCCGCATTGAAAAAGCTAATTACGCCAATGCGCGGGTTCAAATCACTGAGCGCCGCCAAAGATGCGTTGAAAGGTATCGAGATCTTTCGCAGCGTTAAGAATGGCCATGTTCGCAACAAGGCTCCTGGTGTCGCAGGCGAAATCTGTTTCATTGAGCGGCTCTTCGCTCAAACCTTCTGACCAAGTCAGGAAAACCGGCAAAGTTCCGTCTCAACCGAGTTAATGCAACAGACCCATCTAAAACGGTTACGCCATGGCACGATTGCGTCCATTGCGCCAGGTCGTCAAAGACGCCGCGATCTGAAGCACTAGCACGATTGTGACCAGCCCGACAAAAGGCCACTGGAACCAGTTCGGCTCAGGCGTTTGTCGGTGGAAATCGAGGAAATGCATGAACAGGAAGTAGCCAGTATGAATGACCGACAGCCACCATAAAACATAAGTCCCCTGCTGGACGAATTTCCAGACCGAACTGCCAAGCCAGCGAAGGCTGCGATCATTCGATGTTGCCGCCAGGATTGCTCCGTAAAGCAACGCAAGCACGCCCACCAGGTTGGCCAGCCCGAAGCCGTGCTGCACCATGACGTACCGCTGCAGACTCGGATGAAACTCAAATCCGACAAGACGCATCAGGTCCAGTTCGACCCAGCCGAACAGGATGATCGTGAAATGGACCAGCGCCAGCATGACCGCATAGATCCCCAGTTCGCGGCGATAGGGCACCCAACGAACAAAGCTACGCCACAATCGCGACATTGGGCCGAGCGCCATCGCCAGAGCGACAAGCACCAACGACATGTCCCCGACCGCCCGGTTCCAGCGATGCATAGGCGACCATTCGGCGCGGCTGTACAGGAACAGCGCCGTTCCGATCACAGCCAGGACAATCACAATCAGATGGCGGACCCACCAGGCTTTCGTATTCAAAATTGCTGCCGTCATCTCAACCTCTATTGTTATTGAAATCGGCTGCTCATGTTGGAGCCGGTGCGATCCATCTTGAGAGATATAGCCGCTGAAACCCAAAAACCGAAGTGATGGCGATCGCCGCATAGATAACAATTGCGGGATCAGATTGCAGTTTCATGGACGTTAATGCAACAGACCCCATTTTACAAACGCTGACGCCGAGATTTTGCTATCTTCAATCCAGCAGATAGATGTTTTAAAGTCGCCATTTCTTCGTCGGTTACGCGAGGCGGTTTCGCTGATTGTTGCGCTGAGACTTGACAGCGTCCGCAAACACCGCACCAACAGCCTTATCACCCTGAAATTTGCCATCCTTCCTCATAATGAGAGTTTCAAGTGCTGGGCGCGGCTCTCAACAGGCTTCTTCTGTGCCTCTGCGGATGGCTCTGAAAGATCAACTTCCTCTGCGTTGAGATAGGTGCTCCATTCCTCCAAAGTTTGAAACAGGATGTTCGAAGTTTCTCCTCCGAGGTGCACTATTATCGATCTCATGTCAGTTTGCTGCGCAAACGCCTCCGATGGGGCGGAGCAGATGCGCCGGATGCTCAGTCGAGCGTCTTCTGAGTGGCATAATCTTCATCAATCGCAATGGGTTCGCTGGTCTGACGCACCCTCTTGGTATGGTCCACCCAAGACGCTGTATGATCGCTGGAAACGGAAGACACGGGCGTTCTCTATAAACATCTTCAGTTAAGTTGGGTCTGCGGCTTGCACGTTTGAGATTTTTCTCAGACGCATGTGGAATTAATGCCGACGATTGCTCGTGACCTCACTCCTCTACGCGATAGCAACATCTGAGCGTTGATCAATTGGACGTTCGTCAATCGGGATGTGAATGAGAGCTGATAGGGCACCCACACCGATTCCTATCCACCAAACCAAGGTATAGTCGCCATACATATCGTACATTCGACCGCCCAGCCAAACACCCAGAAATCCGCCTAACTGATGTGAAAAGAACACCAATCCGTACAGCGTCCCCATGTAGCGCAGTCCATAAATTTGGGCGACAAGACCGGAGGTCAAAGGGACTGTTGCCAGCCATAGCGAGCCCATTACAATGGAAAACAAGACCACAGATTCAGGGGTCATCGGAGTCAAAATAAACATTGCGGCGACGAGAGTTCGTGCGATGTAAATGCCAACCAAAAGATACTTTCTCGAAACCTTGTTACCAAGCCAACCCGCCAGAATTGTTCCTCCGATATTCGACACGCCGATTAGGGCGATCGCCAACGCGCCCAGTGCTGAAGTAGTTGTAATTCCTATAGAACTTATCAAACTGCCAGGTGATATGGCTCCGCACATTTCTGTAATGAATGCAGGAAAGTGAGCTGTGATGAATGCAAGTTGATACCCACAAGAAAAGAAACCTACAAATATCATAGCAAAAGTAGGGTCTTTAATCGCTCGACCTATCGTCCTGCGCAGACTTTCATCGCGCAGTTGGGGTTTGAGCAGAGGAACCTCGCCCATATATAAAAGCGCAAGCAACGATAACAAAATGATGAAAGCGAAGACGACAAAAACTGACGACCATGGCATTTGTTGTAGCAAGGCCTCAGCAAGTGGCGGACCGAAAATCTGCCCAGCCGAACCAGCTGCGGTTGCGATTCCTAAAGCCAGCGAGCGATTTTCATCGGACGCTGCGCGCCCAACGACCGCCAGGATTACTCCAAAACCAGTCCCTGCAATTCCGAAGCCAACCAAAATTTCCAGGATTTGGTGTTGGCCTGGCGTGATCGCGTATGAAGACAAAAGCAATCCGGCAGAGTAAAAAACGGCACCCGCGACGATAGCTTTTCTATCCCCGAATTTCTCGGCAAAGGCGCCAAAAATTGGCTGCCCTATACCCCAGAACAGGTTTTGAATCGCGATCGCGAAGGAAAACTCCGACCGCATCCAATTGAAGTCTTCTGCAATTGGAATCTGGAAAACCCCGAAAGACGCTCGTACCGCAAAACTCACCAGAATGATAATGCATCCGGCTATCAGAACAGGGTTAAACAAAGGGCCAACGGTTCGGGTTTCCATCGTTTGTGCGCCTCTCTGCTCTGCATTACCAACTTACTTTAACAAAGTTCATCACTTTCGTATCACGGGTTATTCTGATAAGTCACTTTCGAATTCTTGAAGTGAGTTTATATGTTTGCGCTGGATGCCCTGCCCAATGGGATCGACAGCCAAAACGGGCTGCTGCCAACAATTTGGCGATACCCAGTTTCATCGGGACCTCCAGTTAACGGTGTTTTCTAGCGGAAACGACACAGAGTTGGGCTCTAGATCATTATCAAGATCTTTGAGTGATCAGGCGACCACGGCCTCAAGCTCATGCTGCGAAAGCTCTCGCAACGCTACCTTACGAAGAACTTTGCAAAGTGCCAAAGATGCGGGAGACGCACGTTCTGAAACAAGTAACCTGACCTCGATTGGCTCTGTGGCTGGAAGACCAAGACCCACAGGTAAGCGTTCGAGTTCTTGAGGTACACGATAGGGGGTTCTGGAGGTTAGTCCCTGATTTGCTTGGACCGCTGACCAGATACCTGAGAGACTTGGAGTTGTTAGAGCAACCCGCCAGCGGCGTTGGTCTTGTTCCAGTGCTCTCAGTGCATTGGTGCGAAAGAGACAGGGATGATCGAAGAGAACAAGCGGAAGTCTCTTGAGGGTGGCTTGCCTCTGCCCATGTCCACGCCCGGCAAACCAATAGGTGGGCATCTGAAAGAGCAGTTCTCCATGCCCTTTTGAACCAACAGGGAAAAATGCAATCGCTGCGTCAAGGCGGCCAGAATAAACATCTTCTTCTAAAGCAAAATTGCGACCTGCACGAACATCCACATGAACGTTCTCGACCACAGAGGTGAATTCTTTGATTGTTTTTGGCAGGATTGCGTCAAAGAAATCCTGTGGCAAGCCGAGTTTTATATAGCTTTCCGATTCACCTACACTCAATGCAACCGCAGCTTCATCATTCAGAGCAATGATCTTTCTAGCATAGGATAAAAGTTGTTCACCAGACTCTGTTGGGACCAGCCCCCGACCTTGTCGCGTAAACAGCGGTTTGCCAGCTCGATCCTCCAATTTCTTGATGTGCATACTGATAGCCGATTGTGAACGACCCAGCTCGGAGGCGGCGCGCGTGAAGCTACCAAGCTCCACACCCACAACCATTGATCTCAACGCGTCTATATCAAAGTTTCTAATCAAGGTTTCTGACTTTCGAAACTATCCTATTCTATATATTTGATATTCGAATGATACGGAGATGTCTAGGTGTGGTTTCCAAAGAGGTTGTTCACGGTTCTGGAAACCACACCTAGGGCCGCAAACTCAAAACAAGGCTGCAATTCAGGTGCATAAATCCGCTGTGAGCGGAGTTCAATCTCATTCTGCGCGTTACGTCTGCACGATTTTTAGTCGGTGCAAAGGTTTTCTGATTTCAGGGCCAGCTGAACAGTTTCGCGCGATCTGATCAGGTCGGAATGTGCTGAAATACCGGGCCAGTCCTTGAGACAAAGCCCCAAATCACTCATCCATCGACACAGTGTAAAAAGGTAAAAATCTGCAGCTGATGGGTGGTGTCCGGCGACATATGGATGTTTTGAAAGCTCATCTTCAACCACAGACAGTCTTTTTTCCAAGTGGCGTCGCCCCAGTTTTGAGAATTCCGCTGGCGTATCGGGTCGAAATAACGGGCTGAAGCTTTTGTGAATTTCGGTTGCGATGAAGCTTAACCATTCCAGGGCCGCTTGACGTTGCGGGGTTCCGCGGTTCCCCAGCAAGCGAATTTCGGGTGCACAAAAATCAATGTGGTCAAATATCGCGATGCTTTCCGTCAGGCAGGTCGCATTGTCCAATTGCAAAGCTGGAACACACCCTTTCGGAGAGATGGTGCGAAAGTCGGTCCCATCAACAAGGCTTCGCGTTTCATAGTCCACCTCGATCAGATGGAACGGAATGTTCGCTTCCCGCAGCGCAATGTTGATTGCGAGCGAACAAGCGCCGGGAAAGACATACAGGTTCACCCGGTGATCGGTTTTGTGGTCGGAATTGATTTCAGAACAACCAGTGCAAGATCATAGGCACCATCATTGACTTCAGACATCCGGTGCCCTTTGCCCGACAGATCACAAGCAAGAAACTGCTCGCCCGGCTGCAGAATTCGGGTTTCCATATCACTGGTCTGAATGCAGACTTGCCCGTTCAGAACAGTTCCAAGAACGGGCGCCGGTGCCGTGTGCCAGTCATCCACATAGCCAGCAGGGTGATGCATCATCAAAACGCTATCTGTTGCCAATTGTGGGGTCGTGAAGTACCCCGCCGGCGATGGCGGGGTAAAGCTTCCGCTCTCAAGCTCCCAGGCGTGATCTGAAAAATACGATTCACCATGGCTCTCGTGATCAATTCGGGTCAGTTTCATTCTGAAATCTCATCAAATATGCTGGCTGCAGACCGAGTTTGATTACGGCGGGGATTCTCAGGCTCCAATGTCTCTGCAGTGCTGTTTCATCGCATCAGGTATGTTGATACCGGGGAATATGATTGGCGATACAGGCCACATGCCGGTGATCGGTGCCGCAGCACCCACCAAGTGCGCGAATGTTCGGGAGCAGGCGAAACAGCTCTTTATGAAGGCTGCCCAATTCTTGCGGATTGCCTTCATCCAGCTCTTCAGCCTTGTCCAATTCGGCATGACTCATGCGCGAAGCGTTGGCGCGAATACCGCAAATGCGCTGCAACCATTTGGCATCTTCGCGCACAGCGTCCCGGAAATGATCGGGATGGGCGCAATTGACCATAAAATACAGCGGATAATTATCTGTGGCTGCGTCAACCTCATGGATGGCGTCGGCAAGCGATTGTTCTGTCGGCAGGCGTCCATCGGTCTCGACGGTAAAGCTTATGACGCATGGAATGTTTTCGTTTTTCGCGGCCATGGCAATGCCAACAGCCTCAGCAACATTGTTCATTGTCAGAGCCGAAATCATGTCAACACCAGCCTTTGCCAGTGCAGTAATCTGCGCGCTGTGATAGGCGCGAGCTGCAGCAATACTCATCAGCCGGCCGGGTACATAGCCATCGCCGCGAGGGCCTATAATGCCGTTGATGACCAGCGGAGCGTTGATCGGGCTTTTCTCTTTGAAGCGGCGCATGAAAGCGGTCGCATCCCGGTTGATCTCCTCCATTTCGTGGAGGTCAAAACCCAGTTTTTGACACCAGTCAGGACTGGCGCGCCAAGTCGGTGTATCCAAAATGAATCCCCTGTTTTGGCTCTGCGCCAATGCCAGAAATTCGGTCCAGTATTCCACGAGCGCAGCTTTGCCTGCTTCCGAATGGATAAGTTCGAACGCGGCAAAATCACGCAATTCAATGCCACGATGAAAGACCAGCCAGGTCTCGAGACCAGCGTCAGTGAGAAATACTGGATGATTTTTGTCTGTGAGTTTTGCAAGCGCGTTCATAATCAGTTTTCCTCATTCATGACATGTCTAACGGTGGACGAAGAAGGGCGCTTAACCGCCCACCGGTAGCAGCTGTCAATTTGAAACGATTTTTCCCTTCATGCGGGGGTGAACCGCGCAGAAATAGTCGAAGGCTCCGGATTTGGAGATTTTGATTTTGGCACTGTTACCTTTGCCCAGGCGTGGCGTGCTGAAACTGCCATCTTTTGCCGTTGCGGTATGGGGTGCATTGTCATTATTAATGAACGTGACTGTATCACCCGCTGCGACTGATAAATTCGCTGGTTGAAACTTCATTCCTTTGATACGCACGGTATGCTCTGCGGCAAGTGCGTTACCGGCGAGCATCACTGTGAGCAGTACAGCGCCGAGCGTCTTCATAACAATATTTCCAAACATGTATTTTCTCCCGTTTGAGTGGGACCCCGACCGATGCCGTTGTCTGAAAACATCAATCAGTTGTTTGCGTGTGCATGACCGTGGTAAAAACCGTTTAAATTTGCGTCCGAAAGCGTGTTAAACAGATCTGGAGTGCGGTTTCCGATGAGCAATAAAATCTTCATCAAGACCCTGGGACACCTGTCGGTAGAGAGAGACGGTGCCGAAATAAAGCTGCCTTCTTCGCGCAAGACGCGTGCGCTACTGGCCTATCTTGCTGTCACTGCGCGGCCTCACCGCCGCGAACGTCTCTGTGAACTGTTCTGGAATGTTCCGGATGACCCGCGTGGCGCACTTCGGTGGTCGCTTAGTAAATTGCGCGGCGTGCTGAATAGCGAGGGAACCGAGCGCATAATTGCGGATCGGGAACGGGTTCAAATAGATACGTCAGATATCTCAGTTGATTTCGTCATCATTCGAAAACGTCTCTTTGATGATCCGCCATTCATGCCGCCGGAAGAATTGCGGGACATGGCTGCGACACTTGGCAATGCGCTGCTTGATGGGCTTGGCTATGGCAGTCAGGATGCGTTTGCCAGTTGGTTGGTGGCCGAGCGCGAAGATGTAAATTTGCTGAAATTGAATGTCCTGAGACGACTGGCCCTGCATCCAGACATCAGTATGACAGAAGCGGTCAGTTGGGCCAGACGGTGGGCCGAGGCCGATCCGTTTAGCTCAGAATCAGCTGAGGTCTATGTTTCGCTCCTTCGCCAAACCGGACAAAACGCTGAAGCAACACAGTTTATCCATGTATTTACCACCGAGATGCGTGAAGCTGGTTTGGAGACCAGCGCCGACTTTGAAACGCGCCCGGTTGCCCAGCCCCAGAATGAGCCGAAAGCCGCGCCAAAACGAACGTTACTGCTCAATCAGAATATCGGGTTTTGCCGCACCGGTGACAATGTCCGCATCGCTTATGCGACAGTCGGTGAGGGGCCGTCGATTGTAAAAGCTGCCAACTGGCTGAACCATTTGGAACTCGATTGGGACAGCCCGATTTGGGGCGATATTTTCCAGGCCTGCGCCGATGGTCGAACGTTCATCCGTTATGATGAACGTGGCAATGGATTGTCTGATTGGGATGTTGATGACATCAGCCAAGGCGCCTTTGTCAGTGACCTGGAAACAGTTGTCGATGCGCTGAAGTTGAAAAAATTCCCACTGCTTGGGATTTCTCAAGGCTGTGCCGTGTCCATCGAATATGCTGTGCGTCATCCTGAACGGGTATCTGCGCTGATTCTGATTTCGGGATATGCCAGCGGGTGGCGTATTGGCGCGACAGCGGAAGAGCAGGAACGCCGCGAAGCCGTGATGACCCTGACAAAGCATGGATGGGGCACCAACAACCCGGCCTATCGACATATCTTCTCGCAAACCTTCATGCCGGATGCAAAACCTGAAGAGTTGGATTGGTTCGACGAGTTTCAACGCCAAACAACGTCACCGGAAAATGCGGTTCGCTTTCAGCAGGCTTTTGCCGATATAGATGTGCGGCATCTTCTGCCCCAGGTCAAAGTGCCAACCATCGTGTTTCATTCAAAGGATGATCAGCGTATTTCCCTGGCTCAAGGCAGAGAAGTTGCCGCTGGCATTCCAGGTGCTCGGTTCGTGCCGCTTGAAAGTAAAAATCACATTCTTTTGGGACACGAACCAGCTTGGACGACTTGTCTGGATGAGACGAACCGGTTTTTGGCGGAACACGGAATTTAAAATATTCTAGTTCGCGGTTCCAAGTGGGCACCATTGCACGCGAGTTTCAGGAAATGCTTTTAAGCCATCAGGCGGCTTGAAAGCCGTTATTCATCCAGAACAGCTTCAAACCCTTCAAACACCGGATGCCCGGCATAAATGCCTTTATTGGTTCCGGCATTTTTATGAGCATCCCGGAAATTCTGGGATTTGGTCCAGTCCACGAAGGCGTCGTGGCTTTCCCAGATTGTGTGGGATGCATAAAGCGTCGCTTTTGTCGCCTTATCAACAGGCCCCTTGAGCAGATGAAATTCTCTGAAGCCCGGCACTTGTTTCAGGCTTGAATTCTGATTGCGCCAAATATCCTCAAAGGCCGTTTCCTGTCCGTCATTGATCTGGAATCTATTCATTGCAATATACATTCGGGCCTTCTTTCCTGATTGTCCGGTTGAGGTTATATAGGGTTGTTTTCCAGTTCTTGCCGCCTTTATCAGCGCCTGATATTAGCGTCTGATTTCAACGGGGATCGTAAAACATTGACGCGTCTTTGGGCGTCGCCTGAAATGGTGCTGCAAGTGCTGGAACGGCACATTCTTCTTTAGCCAGCATGTGAGCCGTGGCTCCGAGAGGCTGCCAAATGACTACGGCAGTCAGTTTCCTGACACCGAGTCCACATTGCCAAAAACATTCCGCAATTTGTCCTGCGCCTCGGTTGGTAATGCCGGCATTTGCAGCACTTCCAGATTTTCTTTCAGATGATCCAATGAGCCCGTGCCGGTGAGAACCACATGGGCGCCGGGTTCATGGCGGCAAAACCGGTAGGCAGCTTCCGTTACGCTGCCTGCAATGTCGGGGGCCAGCAGGAAGCTGAAAGGGTTTTCAGGATCCAGATCAGAGGGCTCAATCAAGCCGGCTGAGATCAGTTCATTAATGATTTCGGCGGTGGCTTGCGGGTCGCTCAGGGCGCGCCTGACGGCAAACATGATGAGTGTGCCAGTATTCTTCTCTTGTGTTTTGGGCAGGACGGTGTGTCTGGCTGACGGGTTGATCATGTTGAACCCGGTCATCACCACATCCCAAAAATCATCTTTCAGTGCCCGTGACAGCATCGTGTGGTCGGTGTCACGGATAAAGCGCTCCGTCACACCGAGATACCGTATTTTTCCCTGCTCTTGCAGTGTGTGAAGGGCGGGTACCAGTTCCTGGACGCAATGATCATACTGGTTTGCGAAAACACCATGCAGATGCAGAATATCGATGTGGTCTGTATCCAGCAGTTTCAGATTGTCATCCACGCCGGTGATGAACTCAGCGCCGGTCAGGAGTTCATTTCCGGTTGGCGATGTGCCCTGCTGGAAAATCGTGCGCTTTGTAGAAATGATCACTTCGTCGCGTCGGCCCTTTATGGCTTCCCCAACAATTGGTTCAGTGCCATAGGCGGTGGCCGTATCGATAAAGTTGACGCCCATATCCATCGCCGCATGAATTATGGCGATGGATTGGGCTGTGCTGTTGCCATAGGCCTGGCCAAGCCGTGAGTGACCGCCGCAGCCCAAACCTGCGCTGCTGACGTTCAATCCCGTTTTGCCAAGCGTGACAAATTGCATGTGCTTTACACCAGATCTTTTGGCAGCAAAGCATCCGGCATGTTCTGATAACAGACCGGGCGCAGGAAGCGGCGGATGGAAAGGGTGCCAACCGAAGTTGCGCCGAAATTGGTCGAAGCGGGATAAGGGCCGCCATGAACCATCGTATCGCTGACTTCCACACCGGTCGGGAAGCCATTGATCAGCAGGCGACCAGCCTTGCGTTCAAGCACTGGCATCAGAGCCTGGCCATCTTTCGTATCACCATCATCCATATGAATGGTGCAGGTCAGCTGACCCTGAAGGGCTTTTGCGACGGTCTGCCGCTCTTCTGCATTCTTGACCGTGACGATCATGCCAAGCGGACCGAAGACCTCTTCGCCCAGCTCTTCATTGGCAAGCCACTTTTCGGCGGTTGTTGCATAAAGATATGGTGTTGCATTGCGCTGGTCGCATGAGGTTGTCAGCAAATCACGAACACCTTCATGGGCTGCAACACGGTCACGCCCCTGATGATAGGCGTCTGCAATGCCGTCGGTGAGCATTGTTTGTGGTCCGACAGCGGACAGTGCTTTTGTAGCAGCCTCGCCAAAGGCTTCTGCCTGTTTGCCTTCTGTAATCACAGCAATGCCGGGGTTTGTGCAGAACTGGCCTGCGCCCATGGTCAGTGATCCGGCCCAGCCTTCTGCAATCGCCGATCCACGTTGTTCCAGCGCGGTATCGAGAATGAACATCGGGTTGATGGAGCCCAATTCGCCAAAGAATGGAATGGGTTCGGGGCGTGCGGCGCACAGGTCGAACAAGGCGCGACCACCTGTCAACGAGCCGGTAAAGCCAACGGCTTTGATCAATGGGTGTTGCACAATGGCCTGGCCAACGGCGCGGTTGCCACCCTGGACCTGGCTGAACACACCTGGATGCACTCCGCATTCCTTAATCGCCGCCAGTATTGCCTGAGCGACAATATCGCCGACACCGGGATGCGCCGAATGGCCTTTGACGACAACTGGACAACCTGCTGCGAGGGCCGCAGCGGTGTCCCCTCCGGCGGTGGAGAATGCCAAAGGAAAATTCGATGCACCAAAGACGGCAACAGGGCCGATGGGGCGCTGAACCATTTTCAAATCCGGGCGTGGTAAAGGTGCGCGGTCTGGCAAGGCTTCATCGTGGAGGCGATCCAGATAGTTGCCGGCTTCAATATGATCTGCAAACAGGCGCAATTGGCCCACGGTGCGGCCGCGTTCGCCAGCAAAGCGACCTTCCGACAGGCCGGTTTCCTTCACGCCCATTGCTGTGATGTCATCGCCGCGTGCATCAATTTGATCGGCGATGCTGCGCAGGAATTTGGCGCGCTCGGCCCGTGAGGAATATCCATAGGACCAGAATGCATCTTCTGCGGCGCGGGCGGCCTGATCAATATGATCGGGTGTGCCGACCGCAAAACTATCGGCGCTGCCGGAAACCGGCATGTTCTGAAACTCTGCGTCTCCGCCAACCCAGTTGCCAGCGATGAGGTGTTTTCCCATTAACATGTGTCTGTGTGTCCTTTGTATAGAAATAAGTGTGGATGAAGGCCGAGAAACGGCCCCCGAAGATCAGATTAAAAAATTTGGTTCAGCCAGCAGGGATTTCACCCATGACTTTCGGGACGTGATAGCCCTTTTGTACGGCTTCACGCGCCAGCAGACGCTGATACCAAGCGCGGACATTTGGATAGTCCGCCAGATCGATGCCCTGCCACTCGTAGCGCGAAATCCACGGCCAGCAAGCCATATCGGCAATCGAATATTCATCGCAAATGAACTCACGGCCTTCAAGGCGTGTGTTGAGTACGCCATAGAGGCGTTTCACTTCAGTTGCAAACCGTTCTTCGGCATAGGGAGCTTTGCCTGGATTGAAGTGCAGGAAATGATGCGCCTGACCAAGCATTGGGCCAAGCCCACCCATTTGCCACATCAGCCATTCGATGACTTCGATCTTTTTCAGCGGGTCTGTCGGCAGGAATTTCCCATGCTTCTCAGCCAGATAAATCATGATGGCCCCGGTCTCCATGATGGAAACGCCTGTATCACTGTCAACGATGACAGGGATCTTGTTATTCGGGCCGATTTTCAGAAACTCTGGCGTTTTCTGATCGCCCTGACCGATATTGATGGCGTGGACATTATACGGCACTCCCAACTCTTCCAGCAGAATTGAAACTTTGCGGCCATTGGGAGTGGTCCAGGTATAAAAGTCGATCATCTTTGTATCCTTAGTTTAGCTGTTCGTTGTTGCCATATCGAGCGAAGGATCATCCTGTCCCCATGGACTGAACGAGGCCGGGATCAGAATTTTATTTTCCTGCGCAATCTGAAGCTCGCGGACTTTGGGGATATAGGCTTTCCAACGCGGGTCCGCACCCAGTTTCGTGCGACGTTCTTGGCGTTCTGCGTAATCCCTATAGGCCCACATATGTACGATTTGATGTAATGCACCAATATCGCTTGAAAAATATCCCACCATGCGGCCTAAAATAGCGCGCTGAATGGCCAGACCCTCTGCTTCATAGAGCTCAAGATATTTTGGCGCTGCACCAATTTGCAACGTGTAAGTTCGTTGTTCGACGATCATGATTTTCTCCGTATGTCAGCTTTTTTGTCCGCTGAGGCCCTGTTGGGTGACGTCTGCCAGTGTCTGCACCGGTGTCAACGCCTGTTGATCAACAATCAGTTCAATCAGATAGCCTCCCTTGGCGGATTTTGCGCGATCAAGGGCTGCGGCAAAGTCTTCTGTTCGCTCAACTTTCTCTCCAGAAATGCCAAAAGATTGTGCGTAAGCAACAAAATCCGGGTTCTGCAGGTCGGTGGCTATGGTGCGGCCCGGATGATGGCGTTCCTGATGCATCCGGATTGTGCCAAGCATGGAGTTGTTGACGACCAGATAGATGATATCGAGATTGTATTGTTTTGCGGTTGCCAGCTCCTGAGCCGTCATCAGGAAACACCCATCGCCGGCAAGGCAGACCACAGGCTGATCGGGTGATGCGATTTTTGCGGCAATGGCCGCAGGAACTCCATAGCCCATGGACCCGCTGGTGGGCGCCAATTGGGTGCGATAGACACGGTGTTTGTGGAACCGGTGGCCCCAGACCGTATAATTGCCCGCGCCATTGGTCAGCACGGTGTCTTTGGGCATTTCAGCTGATAAATGGCGAATGATTTTCGACATGTTCACATTGCCCGGAACCTCGGTTGGCTCCAGAAAGTCCAGATAATCTGCACGTTGTTCGGCGACCCACTTGCCCCAGCGCTGTTTACCATCACCGGTTTCAATTGTTTGCAATGCGTCCAGGAACTCAGCAGCAGACGACACGATGCCAAGATCGGGATTATAGACATGGCCAAGTTCCTCGGCACCGGGATGCACATGGACAAAGGTCATTTGCGGGTCAGGTATATTGATGAGAGAATAGCCCTGCGTCGTCATTTCTCCCAGACGAGAGCCGACCACTATCAACAAATCCACTTCCTCGGCTATGCGTTTGCGCAGCTTTGGCACGGGCGCAATTCCAACCACGCCGACATAATTGGGGTGATCATTATCGACATAATCCTGACACCGAAAGCTCGTGGTAACCGGCAGGCCCATGCGCTCTGCGAACGCCAGTGCCTTGGGGCCACATTTTTCGTCCCAACCAGGACCACCCAGCAGCAGCATCGGCTTTTGCGCGCTTTTCAGTAAGTTGTCCAACTTGGAAATGGCTTCAGGCGCAGGGGCGGGCTGTGTGATAATACCGGGCTGCAAATCCTGGGCTAATGCCATTTCGGACAGCATGTCCTCAGGCAAGGCAAGGACGACCGGTCCGGGGCGTCCAGACATGGCGGTCTTCCAGGCACGGGACAGATATTCAGGGATACGGCTGGCATCTTCAATTTGCGCCACCCATTTGGACATCTGGCCAAAGACCTGCCGATAATCCATTTCCTGAAACGCTTCGCGGTCCACCATTCCGCGTCCAACCTGACCGATCAGGACAATCATGGGAGTGGAATCCTGAAAGGCGGTGTGGATTCCGTTGGATGCGTTGGTCGCGCCCGGGCCGCGCGTCACTGCGCATATGCCCGGTTTTCCGGTCATTTTGGCATAGGCGTCGGCCATATTGGCGGCACCGCTTTCGTGGCGGCACACCACGGTTTTGATGGTGTCTGTGTGGTCGTAAAGCCCGTCCAGCAGGTCAAGAAAGCTTTCTCCCGGTACGCAGAATACTGTATCGACACCCAGTATTTTCAACTGGTCGGCCAGAATATGGCCGCCGGGCCGTTCAACCGCAGCAGGTGCTGTATTTTTTTGAGAAAGAGGCATGTCCGACGTTCCTGTTTTAGCTGCTTTAGATACTGTTTTAGATACTGCGGATCATTCCGCCATCAACCCGTGTCATCTGACCGGTGACATAGCCCGCTGGTTCGCTCATGAGAAAAACTGCAACACTGGCGAATTCTTCTGGTCTGCCATAACGCTTGGCGGGCAGGGAAGCGGCGATTTCCGTGCGAACCTGCTCCAACGTTTTGTCTTCCCGCTTGGCGCGCGCCGTGTCCAATTGTCCGACACGGGCCGTATCGATTTTGCCGGGCAGGATCATGTTGACTGTGATGCCATCACCGGCAACTTCGGCGGCAAGCGTCTTGCAGAATCCGGCCATGGCGCCCCGGATTGTGTTGGACACTGCAAGATTTGGAATGGGTTGGACAACACCTGACGAGCCAATGGCGACAATGCGACCCCATTTTTTTGCACGCATCACCTCAACAGCTGCTTCTGTCACCTGAATGAGGCTGAACAAAAGTCCTTGCGCTGCTGATTTCCAGACATCGGGAGCAACGCCGGTGGAAGGCGAGGGTGGTGGGCCGCCAGCATTGTTAAGCAGTATATCAGGCTTGAACTCATTGCGAATACGCGCACAAAACGCCTCCAGTTGCGTGGCGTCCGTCAGATCAATGGCCGCACACTGAACGTCTACGCCATATTTTGAGGACAGATCCCTGGCCACTGTCTCAAGTGCCTCCAGACGGCGCGAAGACAGAATGAGGTTTGCACCTTCGGCTGCCAATTTCTCAGCAATCGCGTGGCCCAATCCCTGGGATGCGCCCAGAATAAGCGCTGTTTTGCTTTTGAGGCCCAAATCCATAGCAGTTCTCCAAATAAGGGTGGTGTCAGATTGTTGGTGTTTGATCGAGCTTGGGAGCAGGTTTTCTCAGCCGCAGGACCAATTGAACTATGCCGGTTGCCAGCATGAGACCGGCAATGACCGGCCTTATGTAACCCGGCATCATGAAGACCGGTAGGGACATCACGATCAGCAATACCGGCAGGAAGAAACGGGTCCATTGTTTTTTGCCGATATGCTTCTGATAGGACGGAAACATGATGGAAAAACCGCTCAGCAGAATGAAGAACAGTGCCCATGGACGTGTGAAGAAGACGTCCAGCCCATCGCCGCGTGCAAAGACCTGGCTGAGCCGAGTTTCAGCAATCTGTCCCAGCACGACGCCCAGCACGATTGGTACAATGGGAAAACCAAGGGCACGCATGACGAAGCCCAGAACACCGAATATGAACAATGTCCACATGTCATAGGCGATGTTGTTGAGCGCAAATATGCCCACTGCGCAATAGAACAGGATGACCGCCGTCAGCATGTACATCTTGACCTTTGTCACCAGCACAAAGCCGCGCAGGGTGAATGATTGCAGGAACAACATCATGAAATTCGCGATGAAGAAGGCCAGGAAAATCGAATAGGCGATTGTTGGCTCGTCGGTGATGAAGGACGGACTTGGGATCACATCATGGATCAGCAAGGCGCCCAGCATAATGGCGGTCATGATATCGCCCGGCAGTCCCAGCGCCATCATGACAATCAGCGCGCCGCCAGCGGTGGCGTTGTTAGCGGATTCCGGTGCGATGATCCCGTCGACAGCACCTTTGCCAAATGTCTCCGGTTCCCTAGAGGCTTTCTTGGCCTGATCATAAGCCAGAATGTTGGAAATCGTGCTGCCGGCAGCGGGCAGCACCCCGACGAAAACGCCGAGCAGTGAAGAGCGCAGAACATTGGTCCAGCGCGACAGAACCACCTTGGCGGACGCAATGTAGTCAATTTGGACAACATTGGCCGATTGATCTCCGCCAAGGCGTTTGGAGGCCGAGGACGGATCGCGGATATCGTTCAGCAATCGGCTGAAGGCAAACAGGCCGACAAGCACCGGCAGGAATGCAAAGCCTTTTGAAACTTCGTCAATGCCGAAGGTAAAGCGCGGCAGGCCAAAGACAACATCGCTGCCGATGGTGGCAATCAACAGGCCAAACAGAGCGCCGATCAAACCTTTGAGCATCTCATTGCCAGCAAGACTGGCTGTGACAGTCAGTGCAAATATAACCAGCGCAAAGAAGTCTACGGGCTGAAATTCCAATCCGATGAGGGCCAGCTGCGGCGCAATCAGCATCAGGATAATTGAGGCAATGACGCCGCCGAAGAAGGATGACCAGACTCCAATGCCGAGCGCCAGACCAGGCTTGCCAGCCTTGGCCATGGGGTAGCCGTCAAATGTTGTGGCAACAGACGAAGGCGTGCCGGGAATGCCGGTGAGAATGCCGGACATCAACCCACCGGACAGGCCGCCGACATAGACCGCGATCATGGTGGCAAGGCCTTGCACGGGCGACATGGCAAATGTGAAGGGCAGCACCAGAACAACGGCCATGGCGATTGTAAATCCGGGAATGGCACCGGCCAGCAGACCGACCAGGGTGCCGAGCATCATCAGCGCCATCGTGGTGATCGAGAACAGCTCAGCGCTTGCAAGGCCCAGATTGGTGAACAGGTCCATGGTCTAATAGACTCTCAGCAAGATGCCTTCGGGCAGGAAGACCCCGAGCAATTGCGTGAAAATGGCCCACATGCCAACGACGAAAAACACGGATACCAATCCGTGGCGCAACATCAATTGTGGTGACCAGCCGCCCAGCACGCTGAGCGTGATGAAGACGTAGAGAAGACCTCCGATGAGCATGCCCAGCACCGGCATGGAGACGAGAAACAGGAAGAACAGGACAAAGCAGATGATCGGGTTCTTGTAGTAAGAGAACCAGTCCGGCAGGCTTCTGATGGGTGTACTTGTATCAGCGTCTGCCATTTGCGCCCTGACGAGCAGGATCAGGGACAAAATGACCAGCGGTCCAATGATCATGCGTGGCCACAAGGTTGCGGGCATCTGATTGAACATCGGATCAGGCATTTGAAATGTGCTGATCAACAAAGCACCGCAGATCAGCAATGAAACAATGGCGATGGCCGTATCGCGGTTCAGTTGCATTGTACTATCCCTTGAGCGCTGAATGTTGCGGTCAACGCCGCGCTACTGAATTCAGTGCGTAATGAAATGCGGGGTCCATGGGGACCCCGCAAGGACTGTTTACTGGAAACGGCCCATTTTCAGTTCTGTGGCAGCGTTGACGAAATCCGCTGACGTTGCTTCCCACCATTTGGTGTAGTCATCTGGTCCAAGGTAGACCACGGACGTTCCCTTGGCCGCTTGTTCTGCAACAAAATCCGCGTTTTCGGTCGGACCTTTGAAAATCTCTGCCCAATAATCGACGATTTCCCTGGATGTGCCTTTTGGCAGCATCACACCGCGTGTCAGAGAGAAGGTCATGTCGACGCCGAGTTCTTTCAGCGTGGGCACATCGGGAATGAGATCACTGCGCTCGTTTGCAGCAATGGCAAATGCTTTCAAATTGCCGTCGCCACGCTGGGTGCGGGCTGCAGCCATGTTGATGCCACCAAGATCGATGGTGCCATTCAGAAGGCCTGTCACACGTTCGGCAGTGCCGCCCTGAAACGGAACATAAGCAAAATCTGTACCGGTTTTGGAGCCAAGAATAATCCAGAGGAAGTGACTGGTCGCGCCCATGGAAACGCCGGTCGGAATTTTGCCGGGATCAGCTTTGGCGGCAGCAAGCATACCTTCCAGATCATCATAGGCGACATGGCCACCAGCACCGATGATTTCCGGTGTGTCCGTCAGCATGGCAACGGGTTCAAAACCGTCCCAGTTGAAGTCGGTTACACCGTTGATGTAGTTCACCGGCAAATGCTGGTGAATGGCAAACAATGTGCAGCCATCCGGCTTGGCAGCATGAGCTTCTTTTGCGCCCAGCGCACCGCCCTGACCAGGCATTGTGACCACTTTGATTTTTGTTGCAGCATCTGAATTTTGGATGGCCTGCTCAAAAATGCCGAAAATGACACTTGTTCCGCCACCTGGACCCCAGGGCACGATGAGTTGTGCAGTGTCGCATGGCAATTCCACCGCTGCGGCGGGTGTTGCGGCAATCCCCAGCCCGGCAACCCCCAGCCCGGCAATCATTGCGGTCGACGCTGCTGCCTTTTTGATTTTGGATGTGAATGTTTTCATACTCAAATTCCTCCGATATTCTGTGCATTGCGCTTTGCGCGCCCATGCCGGGCCTTTGGCCCTTTTTCAAGCTGAACCTTTAGTGAATGCATCGTCTGCACACAGTCCTCCACAGCTCTCATTGCATGCTGACATTTTTTCATATAGATGACAATAATCATAATATGGATACATTGTTACATATGTGGGACAATCGATGGACGCAGAACTTTTGACGGATATGGCGACATTTGCGGCGGTTGTTGAGCAGAACAGCTTTTCAGCCGCAGCCAATGTGCTGCAAATCTCAAAATCAAATGTCAGCCGCCGTGTTGCTGCGCTGGAAGACCGGCTTGATGTCAAATTGATGCACCGCACGACCCGCAAGCTTGGCCTGACCGAAAGCGGGCGGGTTTATTACGAGCATTGCGCACGCCTGGTGAGTGAGGCCCGCGATGCAGATTACGCCATTCGTTTGATGCATTCCACGCCAAGCGGATTGTTGAATGTGAGCGTGCCGGAGACTTTGGGGCGCAATTTCATTCTGCCTGTGTTGCCGGAGTTCATGAAGGCCTATCCCGACATCCGCCTGAATCTGACGATTACCAGCCGCAAGGTGGATTTAAGTGAAGAACGCTGTGATCTGGCTGTGCGCAAAGGCGAAATCGATGATGAGTCCTTGTGTGCGATCCCCTTGGGGTCGTCTACGCAAATGCTCTATGCAAGCCCGGAATATCTTGCATCTGCCGATCCGCTTGAGCATCCCGATGATCTGCCAGATCACTCTTATATTTCCAGTGCGATTACCTATGGTCCTGCCGATCTGGCGCTGAAGCGCGGCACTGACAATGTAACCATCCGTGTGACGCCACGCCTGTCGGTGCGGGATCATGAGGCCATGCTGTCAATGACCCTCAGCGGTATTGGCGTTGCATTGCTTCCCGCATGGATGACGCATGAGCATGTGCGCGCCGGTCGTCTCGTGCCGGTTCTTCCCGACTATCGCGGGCCGTCTGTTGATTTCAACGTGGTGTTCATGCCGCATCGGAGCATGGCACCCAATCTGCGGGCGTTTGTGGAATTTCTGAAGCAGCGGTTCAAGCTGTATCGCCCCTGGGAATTCGGTGCTGACATGGCGCATGACGTTGATAATCACGCGGCCTGAAGCGCTGGAGCAGCAGGGCTGTTCCGGCCAAAATCAGAGAATATTCTCGGCGGGTGGCAGGGCTTCAAACGGACTGTGGGACATCCATGACCACACATTATCCACCAGATAATTATTGCCGGTAACGGCTATTTCCTTTGCGCGCCTTGCGTCCCGGTAGGAGCGCTTTTGCATCCAGATATCCGTCATGGTTTTGACGGTGGTGTTGAAATAGACGTCGATATCTTTACCCGGATTCTTGTCACAGGCCTCGATCTCGCCGGCATCACAGATCAGCCACCAATGGGCTTTATCGACCATATCGGAAAATGTGAATTGGATGATGGTTTGTGACGGCGGCAGTTTTTCCGGTTGAATGCTGCGTTGCAGATAGATGATCAGCAGTTCCACGTCATATTCATGTGTCCGAAGATTTTCATGAGCCCAGCGCATTCCCCAATTGCCGATGGACATGAGCACTGGTTGTAGCTCCTTGCAGGCTTCTGTCGGAAAATATTCATGGTTGCGCTGTCCGCTTACGGTTTTCCGATAGATCAGACCGTTGCTCTCCAGATCTGCGAGGCGTTTGGTCAGCAGGGTTGGCGATATGGTTCCAAGGCCGCGTTGCAGCTCTGAAAAGCGCCTGCCACCCATCAGGATTTCACGAATGATCAGGACCGTCCATTTCTCACCGATGACTTCCGATGCCTTCGCAATGGGGCAGAACTGGCCGTATTCCATGTCATTCTCCACGGTGAAAAGCGGGTTACTCCACTTTATGTAGTTCAACACTACAGCCCATGGACTATCTGTTGCAACATTTGTCGATCTAGTGTCCGTCTCATCAAACAGGGAAGAGGACATCAGGGCATGAGTATTTACAGCAAATTTGAAAAGCTGGAATGGATTGGCTGGCAGGAACGTGCGGCCCGCTATGACAGGACTACTTTGAAGATGACGGGGTCGACGATCCCCAGATTGATTGAATTGATAAAACCGCGGGCAACAGATCATATTCTGGATGTGTGTTGTGGGACGGGCGCTGTTGCCAAACACTTGTTTCCAAGTGGCGCAAATGTCAGCGGCATCGATTTTGCGCCAGATATGATTGAACAGGCTAAACTGTCTGTGCCCTCAGCTCGATTTGTAACGGGGAATGCACAAAACCTACCGTTTGAAGATGCAACGTTTGATGCCGTCCTTACCAATTTCGGACATTATCATCTACCTGACCCGGACAAGGCCATAATGGAAGCTGCGCGGGTTTTGAAACCCGGCGGGCGCTATGGATTTACCACATGGGTTGGCCCGGATGCATCAGAGGGATTCCGGTTGATTTTCGAGACAATTCTTGGAAATGTCGATCAGGCGGTCACAATCCCGGCTGCGCCTGATGCATTTCGTTTGGCGGATGAAGCTGTTGCAAAACAGGTTTTGGAATCCGCTGGATTTGGCGATGTCACCATTGAGACTTTCCCATCTGAAATTACCTGCGCGCCGGATGATTTTGTGGCCTTCCTGAAGGCAGCCACTGTACGGGCTACCTTTGTCATGAAAGCTCAGCCAGAAGACGTGCAGAGACGGATTGAAGCTCTGTTGCGTGAGGGCGTTGAGACTTTTCGGCAGGGCGAAATTGTGGTTGTGCCAATGCCAAACCGTATTGTGACAGCAACTTTGCAGTGAATGATGTGTGTCGTTATGAACCCTCGGAGCAAGTCCGAGGGTGACGGTGTTCTCCGTCTCTTTTCTGAGAAAACGGGCAGGCGTCGATCTATCCTCATTCTCGACCTTGTTCCGAGAATCCAAAAACCAGCGGAGGCAATCACTCGCTGCTAAAATGCGGTGCGGTCAGCACCCTTCAAATCCAGCATCTCGCGGGCTTCATCCGGGGTTGCGACCTGACAGCCAAGGTCTTCGACGATGCGGCGGATTTTGGTGACTTGTTCAGCGTTGGATTCGGCCAGTTTGCCTCTGGAAACGAAAAGGGAATCTTCCAGTCCAACCCGCACATTACCACCCATCTGAGAGGCTGTGGCGGCAAAGGGCATCTGTGCGCCGCCAGCGCCCAGTACCGACCATTGATAATCATCGCCAAACAAGCGGTCTGCTGTGCGCTTCATGAAAATCAGATTGTCGATGTCCGGGCCAATACCGCCAAGAATGCCGAAGATGAACTGGATGAAAACCGGAGCCTTGAACATGCCGGTATCCATGCAGAATTTCATATTGTACAAATGGCCGACATCATAGCATTCGTGTTCGAATTTAACGTTGTGACCTTCGCCCAGTTCCTTGGCGACATAGCCAATGTCTGAAAACGTATTGCGGAAGATATAGGTATCTGAATTGCGGACATATTCTTCTTCCCAATCGAATTTCCACTCTTTGTAGCGGTCAGCCAGCGGGTGGAAAGAGAAGTTCATGGACCCCATATTCAGCGAGCACATTTCCGGTGATGCCCATTTGGCAGGCGCAATGCGTTCTTCCATGGTGTTGAGAATGCTGCCGCCGGTGGAGACGTTGATCACCGCGTCGGTTGCCTGTTTGATGACCGGCAGGAAGCGCCTGAAATTCTCCGGATCAATTGATACACCGCCATCATCAGGTCGGCGTGCATGAAGATGCAAAATGGCCGCGCCAGCTTCTGATGCGGCGATGGCCTGATCGGCAATATCTTCGGGCGTAAAGGGCAGCGCATCAGACATTGTGGGTGTGTGAATTGCACCTGTTATGGCGCAAGTGATGATGGTCTTTTTCTGCTTTCGAGCCATTATGGCCTCCTTCAATTACGCTTCGGTTCAACCCGTCTGGTGGTCGGGAACAATTCAATGCCTGTGCGGCTTTTGACAAAACCCCATAGCCCGCTGGGAGCGCGCAGCATGACGACAATGGCGACGAACCCAAGAATGAGCAGGTAAACGGACCCCAGATCCGCCAGCGTTTCGCGGAGCAGGAAGAACACGATGGTTCCGATAATGGGGCCTTCAATCGTGCCAATGCCGCCAATCACCACAATGAAAATTACGAAGGCTGTCCAGTCATTCACGCTGAAAGCGGCATCTGGTGAAATGCGCAGCTTTTGCAGGAAAATCAGCGCGCCAACGGCCGACGTCAGGCCTGCCGTTACGATGTAGACAAAGAACTTGGTGCGCCAGATATCGATGCCCATTGCCTGTGCCGCTGTTTCATTATCGCGGATCGCTTGCAGGGCCAGTCCCTGCCGGGAGCGCAGGAACAGATAGACGCTGGCGATGACAAGGATCGCAATAGCCAAAGCTGCCCAATAGGCGGCATGTTCGCGGCCTGATCTGGACGAGGCAATGGACCGGACAATGTCAACCGGTATACTGGTCCCCGAACCTCCGCCAAGCGCTGAAATCTGCGCGGCGGAAAGGCGGAATACTTCGGCGATGACCCAGGTGCCAATGGCAAAATAGGCGCCACGAAGACGGAAGATCAGCACTGCGACGGGAATGGAAATCAACGTTCCCAGAATGAAAATCAATGGGACAGCCGCCATGGGGTGCACGCCCAGAAAAATTGCCAGTGCAAACAGGCAATAACCGCCAAACCCAACAAAGGCCTGCTGTCCTACCGAGACAAGACCAGCATAGCCTGCAAGAAAATTCCACAGACAGGCCAAAGCCACATAAAGATAGATTTCACCGAAGAGGCGTAAATCGGCCCGACCCGCCCACCAGGGAGCTGCCACAAGAGTGGCAAGCAAAAGCAAAGCCACAATGGAGGCTGCCCGGCTGGTCCGGGAGGATTGGACAATAATATGTTCTGTTGCAGCGCTCATCCATCTACCCTCGGGAACAGGCCACGCGGACGCACAGCCAGCACGACGAGAAAGGCAATATGGCCTGCCAAAAGCTGCCAGCCGGGATTGATCTGTGCGCCTATGTTCTGGCTGACGCCCAGAATGATGCCGCCAATCAGCGTGCCCCACAAATTACCAAGGCCTCCAATGATAACGGCTTCGAAGCCGAAGATCAGACGGGCAGGGCCAACGGAAGGGTCGAAGCTGGTGCGGACAGCCAGGAAGATGCCGGCAATGGCAATGACAGCCATGGACAAGGCCATGGCAAGGCCGAAAATGTGGGATTTGTTCAGGCCCATCAATTGAGCGATGTCCTGATTATCGGACACAGCGCGAAAGGCACGGCCAAGAGCGGTGCGGTAGAAAATCCACTGCAGCAGCGCAATGATCACGACAGCCGCAGCAAAGGTCAGAACCGGCAGAACGCCAGCATTCAGTCCAGCGCCAAGCGGTATACTGGCAGTTTCCAACGCACCGGCGCTGAGCTTTTGCGGGTTTGCGGTAAAGACCTCCAGAAGGCCATTTTGAATGATGACCGAGAGGCCGAATGTGACCAGCAGCGGCGGCAGAATGTCTTTGCCAAGTGTCTGGTTCAGTATGCAGCGCTGCAGCAGATAACCAAGCAGCGCCATGAAGGGCACGACAATGAGCAGGGCGACCATTGAATGCAGACCCAATGTTGTTGTCACAACGAGGCCAAGAAAAGCGGCCAGCACAATGAAATCACCATGGGCAATATTGACCAACCGCATGACGCCGAAAATCAGCGATAGGCCAGCTGCGAACAGGGCGTAGAGCCCGCCCAGCAGGACACCTTGAAGAACTGCATTTACCCAATCCATGAATCACACTCCGAAATAGGCATTGCTGATTTCCTCTCGTGAGATGGATTTGACGTCGCCTTCCAGCGAAACGCGTCCTTCCTGCAGACAATAGACACGGTCAGAGACAGACAAGGCTTTTGCAATGTCCTGCTCAACGATGATGCTGGTCATGCCATCACCAACAATATTTGGAAGCGCGTCGTAAATGGTTTTGATGATGATTGGCGCGAGGCCAAGGCTGATTTCGTCGAACAGAATCAAGTCGGGATTGGACATCAATGCGCGGCCAATGGCGACCATTTGCTGCTGCCCACCGGACAGGGCTGTTGAAGGCACATTGCGGCGTTCCTTGAGAATTGGAAACAGCTCGAACACCGCTTCCAGGTTCCAGGCACCGCTGCGGCCAACCTGACCGCCGATTTTCAGATTTTCCTCAACGGAGAGCGAGGGAAATAACTGGCGGCCTTCCGGCACCATGGCGATGCCAAGCCCGGCCACTTGATCTGCCCGCAAAGCACCAATGGGGCTGCCCTGCCACTGCACCATATCCGGTTCACTTTTCAGCAGCCCGGTGATGGCGCGCATGAGTGTGGTTTTGCCTGCGCCATTGGCACCGATAATGGCAATGATCTCGCCCTTATTGACTTCGCAATTGATGCCGAACAGGGCCTGGAAGTCACCGTAATAGGCTTCGAGGTTTTGTATTTTGAGGATCGGATCAGCCATCGACTTCAATCCCCATATAGATTTCCTTGACCTGCTTGCTGTCCATGATGGCTTTCGGTTCGCCCTCGGCAATCTTGCGGCCAAAGTCAATCACGACAAGGCGATCAACGACAGCCAGCAAGGCATGCACAATGTGTTCGATCCAGATGATGGAAATTCCGGTCGAGCGAATGTCCTTGATCGTTTCCACAAGCGAATGACATTCTTTTTCGGTCAGGCCACCAGCAATTTCATCCAGTAACAGCAGTTTGGGCCTGGCGCAGAGCGCGCGGGTCAATTCAAGGCGCTTGCGTTCCAGCAGCGTCAAATTTCCAGCCAGTATGTTTGCTTTCGGCAAAAGGCCGGTTTGTTCAAGCGCGCTGAGGCATTGCTCATTTGCCTCTGATTTAGCGAGTCCGGCGCCATGGGTTGCTGCCACAAGAGCGTTTTCAAAAACGCTCATCGCGCCAAAGGGCTGCGGGATCTGGAAGGAGCGTGCAATACCACTGCGGCAGCGCTTCGCAGCGCTCATACCTGTCACATTGGTACCGTTGAACCAGATGCTGCCAGCATCAGGCGTCAAAGCACCTGTGATCAGATTGAACATGGATGTTTTGCCAGCGCCATTGGGCCCAATGACGCCCAGAGCTTCGCCGCTTTGCAACTCATAGCTCAGCTCATCGGATACTGTGATAGCACCGAATGCCTTGGAGACATCCTGCAGTTTCAGAACAGTTGACATGGTGTTTCCAAAATTGCCTCACCGGTCCCAAGACCGATGAGGCGGATATGAGGTGCGTTGGATCAGATCAGCCGATCAGCTGCAATTCGCCACCAACCGGAATTTCCGGTGCGAGCTTGTTTGCTGTAATGACCAACTCCAATGCGTCACCCTGTTTCTGCCACTGGCCTGCAACCAGCGGTGTCTTGGTGACGTTCTTGACCGGACCTTTTGACCAGTCAACAGGGCCAACGATCGTGTTGAGATTTGTTGCGGCAATGGCTTCAACAATGGCTTCTGGATCATCCAAATCCGCTGCCCGTGTGATCACATCTGCTGCCACTTCAAACAGGGCATGTTTAAAGCCGATTGGTTGCGTCCAGGCTCGGCCAGTATCAGCTACATAGCTGTCTGCCAGATCTTTCGCTGATGCCTGTGTCAGACTGGATGAGAACGGATGATTTGGAGACCACCAGATTTCAGATGACAGACCATTGGCCCGCTCACCGAATGAATTGACAACCGACGGGAACAGAAGCGCTTTACCAATGGTGACAATCTTTGGATTGAAACCCTGTTGTGCTGCCTGCGACCAGAAATTGGCAAAGTCAGGCGGGATCATGTTGCCGGTGACGATCTCACAGCCAGCTTCCTTGAAAGCTGAAATCTGTGATGAGAAATCGTCAGACAATGGCTGATAGCGGCCCGGATCAACAAGATTGTATCCAGCAGCGGCCAGCGGCTTTGGCAGACCAAGCTCGGGATCGCCCCAGGCATTTCCATCCGCATCATTGGGGAAGAGGCCGGCAACGTTCTTTGCAACGCCACTTTCGCTCCACATGTCGAGGAATGCGCCAATTACATCCTCAAGACCCCAGAAGAAATGGTAAGTGCTCCGGAACCCTTCTGCAGGGTTGCCGTTGCGGCCAAAGAAGTAAGGCTGCCATGGGCAATCGGTGGTGATGCAGGGCACGTCGTTGATTTCAGCTTGATCAGCGACCGGATTGGTTGTTTCCGGTGTGGATGCTGCAACAATGAGGTCAACCTCGTCGCTGAGGATCAACTCGGCCGCGACTTCCGATGCCCGGTTGGGGTTGGATTGGGAATCTTTTGAGATGATTTCAACATCATATGTTTTGCCATTGTTCATCAGGCCGCCAGCAAAGGCTTTCTGAATACCAGCCAGGACAAAATCATCCGCCTCGGTAAAAGCGGCAATCGGGCCGGTGCGCGGGCTGACATGGCCAATTTTGATAACGGGATTGGCTGCATAGGCACGGCTGTGACGCAGAATGGCAGGTGCTGCAATAGTCGCGCCCAGACCGGTGAGAACGGTTCGGCGTGTGACGCTGGCATGATTGGTTTTTCTTGTCATAGTCTTCCTCCTGAATTCCCGTCCTCCACAAAAGGCGGGTGATTTATTCCAGTATTGTATCGAGTTTCCTCAGATGCGTCGTGACACGGTTGCGGGTTGCTTCGGCTGTCTCTGATGTCCAGTTGCGAAAGCCCTCACCGGATTTCATGCCCAGTTTACCCTCAGATACAAGGCGCTCCAGATAGGGCGACGGCGCGCCGCTTGCCTCCAGATCGGCCAATACGTTTTTATGAATATCAAGGGTCAGATCGGTGCCAACAAGATCGGCATTTTCCAGTGGCCCAAGCACAGCCAGACGGCGGCCGAAACTGGATTTGATAACGCTGTCGACAGCCTCTGCAGAGCAAACACCATTTTCAACCAGGCTGACAGCCTCACGCCACAAAGCGTGCTGAAGGCGGTTGCCAATGAAACCGGGGACGTCCTTTTCCACCCGAACCGGAGTCTTGCCGATTTCTGACAGAATGGCGACCATCTGCTCCATGGCCACATCCGTGGTCCATTCGGTTCGAATGACTTCGACCAGAGGGATCATATGCGGCGGGTTCCACCAATGGGTTCCCAAAGCGCGGCTGCGGTCGTTGAGATTTTCCATGATGCTGGTAATCGGAATGACAGATGTGTTGGACGCCAGCAGGCAATGGGCCGGCGCATGGGCTTCCACATCCGCGAAAATCTGCTGTTTCAGCGCCAGTTTTTCCGGCGCAGCCTCGACCACAAGATCGGCGGCGCGGACAGCATCAGACAAATCAGTGCAGGGTGTAACGTTAGTTATGATGGCGGGCACATCATCAGCATGCACGCCCAGAGCGATCAAACTGTCAGAAATGCGCGCCTTCAGGGTTTCCAGACTGTCTGCGACCGGATCATAGACACGAACAGCATACCCAGCGCGGGCAAAGGTCAGGGCGATGCCATTACCCATAAGACCCGCACCGATGATCGCTATATTGCGCAAGCTTTCTGAGGACATTTAACCCGCCGTATATCCGCCATCTGCATACAGGATGTGCCCTGTATAAAAGTCAGAGGCTTTTGAGGCCAGGAACAGCAGCGGGCCGACCAGATCTTCCGGTTCGCCAAGCCTTCCTTTTGGTACGCGTGCCAGGAAGCCGGCACGCACAGCCCTGGCTTCATCCGTATCGCCAAACATCCAGGCGGTGAGAGGAGAGCGGAATACGGTTGGCGCGATGGCATTGACCGTGATGCCGGTCGGGCCCAATTCGCAGCCCAGCGCTTTTGTAATGCCATCGACGGCAGACTTTGAGGCACAATATGCACTGTAGCCTGCGGGATGACCGAGCAGACCACGGGCAGAGGAGACCAGAACAATTTTCCCGGTATCCGTTGTGCCAGCATCAATCTGTGCTGTCATCTGGACGCTTGCAACTTTTGCCAACATCCAGGACTGTGTGACATTTGCATCCATCACAGCTGTGAAGGTTTCAACCGGCATGTCCTTGATTTTGGCAACCTTGTTCATGCCAGAGGCCACAACAAGAATATCGAGCTGGCCAAAGCGTTTGACAGCCGCCTCAACCATGGCACTGCAATTGGCTTCATTATCCGGGCGCGTGTTCAACGCTTCAACTTCGGCACCGGCAGCTTTGCATTCGGCCTCGATCTCGGCCAATGCATCAGCTTTGCCTGCAGCCAGCACCAGTTTGCAACCGGCGCCCGCAAGCGCTTTTGCGGCGACTGCACCAAAGGCGCCGGAAGCGCCGGTAATCAGTGCAACCTTGCCTTTGACATTGAACATGTCGAGTGGATTTTCAAAACTCATCAGGCTGCTCCTGGCCGCTTGCCGTCCGGATAGGGGATCACAACAAGCATGTTGCAGGTGTGTTTGGACCGGTTTACGATTTCGCGCATTTCATTGGGTGCAATTGTGCATGAATCCATTGCGCCAAGAACGGTTTCCTCACCATCGATAATGACGGTCATTTCACCGGACAGAACCACATAGACTTTTTCAAACGGTGTGGCATCGGGTCCGGCGCCACCACCCGGCAGGAACTGGGAATAACCAATCCACTGGTTTTCAGGACCGCCATCTTCAAAGCCCTGAAGGCGAAGCCCTACGACGCCCCGATGATTGGGAGCCTCGTAAGATTCCGTATCAGCGAAGCGTTTGACATGCATCAGAAGGACTCGCCGGCTTCAATGCGGTATTGCTGGCTTTTGTCGATCATGGCAACCAGACGGATGATGCAGCCATCACCGCGGTCCCAATTCCATGGGAAAAAGGCAAAGGTACAGCGTTTGCCAGTGATCGCATCCAGATCGCCGCCCACGTTTTCAATGCCCAGAATGCCATTTGAGAAAAGTATGTTGTGGACCGGTTCCCACTCGGGGAATGCATCTTTCCAGTCAGCGCCGCCGGACCATTCTTTATATTCCGCTTCCAGATGCGGCAGGATTGGACCGTTGCGCTGCGGTCCGATGGCTGTTGCCAGAGGGTGGTCGTTTGCCTGTGTATCATGACCAACAACCTTGATACCTTTTTCCACCATCCACTCGGCGGCGGAAGGAACGAGGCCCGGGCAATAGGCAAAATAATCGCCATCCTCGTATTCCTTGTGCCAGCCAGTATTGATGATCAGAACGTCATTCTTGCGAATGGCATGGCCACAGGCTTTTTCCAGATCGTCAGCTGTTATCTGCTCCCATTTCTTTTTTGGAATGGACACAACGAGGCCAGAGCCGAAGAAATGCGGCAGCGGAACCTCGTCGATAAAGGGTGTGCCCGGGACCACGTGGGCAGGAGCGTCAATGTGTGTGGTGACGTGCATTGTAGTGGTGATGGTCTGGCTCAATACGCCGGATTTCGCCATATAATGCTTGCGTTCTATCTGAACATCCCGAAAATATGGCCAGTTGGGGCACTGGAAGCCAAAACGGTGGGAGAGGTTGTAAAACTCAACCCCCATGTCGTTATTCAGATTGTCTTGAAATTCTATGCCGCGGACTGTGATGCTCATGCTCACTCCTCCCAAAGTTCAGCAAATTGATCAAATGTATTGCATTACGATACATATGTACCATAATGCGGTCAAGAGTTTTTGGATTATTTCTCCAACAATCCATTTCTTTGACGAAAGGATGTAGGAATGACATCTGCAGAAACCGATTCGTTAGGTTCGACACATCCAATGGAGCAAGCTGTCACGCGCAAATCTGCGCAACATCAGGGCGTGCAAGTTATTGCCCGTGCGGCAGAGATTCTCCGCGTGTTGAAGCAGGACAATGGCGGTCTCAGTCTGGGGCAGATTTCAGATCGGGTGGGTCTGCCGCGCTCGACTGTCCAGCGCATCGTCAATGCGCTGCTGGCAGAAAAGCTGATCATGAACACCGCCGCTGAAGGCGGGTTGCGCCTGGGGCCCGAAATCCAGTCACTGGCAGCGGCTGGGCGCGTAGATGCGGCTGAATTGCTGCGGCCTATCATGTCGACAATAGCTGAGCGTACGGGTGAGACTGTCGATCTGGCTGTACTGCGTGACGATCATCTGGTGTTCGTCGATCAGGTTGTTGGCACACACCGGGTGAGAACTGTTTCCGCTGTGGGTGAAAACTTCCCTTTGATCTCCACTGCAAATGGCAAAGCCGCGCTGGCTTTGCTTGATGATGAAATAGCGGCAACCCTTGCCGCGCGGGAGTTGAAAGCCAGCCAGTCGGGTAAGGCTTTGTCTACGCTTATTGCTGAGCTTGAGGGCATTCGCGCCACTGGCCTTGCCTGGGATTTTGATGAGCATACTGAGGGCATTTCAGCGGTTGGCTACGGATTTCGCGACCCTGCGGGCCAAATCTATGCCCTTTCGATTCCTGTGCCCTCCTATCGGTTTTCCAAAACCAAAACTGAAATTGCTGATTTGCTGAAAGTCATGGTTCCGCAAATTGACGGGATGATTTCCTGAAATCTTTCGGACCATCGTTGTTTGCATTGGATGTTGGCCAATAAGGCGCTATGGATGTGAAAACCCTGACCTTCAGAAGCTCACAATCATGGTGCAAAACACTTCCTCGAATGACGAAAGTGATCCGCTAGACGGACAGGATGCCGCTGCGCCGGAATGGATGATCCATGATCCGGAAACCGGCGGCATGGCGACCATCTTTGTTGATGCGGTTCAACTCGCGATTGAGGGCAGCGACAAAGCTCTGGCGCGTCAATTAACCGCTGATCTGCATGAAGCAGATTTGGCGGATTTGATTGAGGCTCTGCCGGCACCGGATCGCTCGCGGCTGATTGCGCTGCTGGGGTCTGACTTTGATTTTACGGCCCTGACCGAGCTTGATGAAGGCGTTCGTCTGAGCCTTTTGGAGAATCTACCGGTTGATACGGTTGCGGAAGGGCTGTCGGAACTCGACAGTGATGATGCCGTTTTCATTCTGGAAGATCTGACTGCTGAAGATCAGGCGGAAATTCTGGATCAACTTCCGGCTCTGGAAAGGGTCGTTCTTCAGCGGTCCTTGAATTATCCCGAAGAATCCGCCGGGCGGCGGATGCAGACCGAGTATATTGCCGTTCCACCGTTCTGGACGGTCGGTCAGGCGATTGACTACATGCGTGATACGGAAGATCTGCCCGAGAGCTTCTATGAATTGTTCGTGGTTGATCCGACTTATCGGCTTTTGGGAACTGTGGCGCTGGATCGTCTGTTGCGCACCAAGCGCCCCGTTTCTGTCTCTGATATTATGGGTGAAACTGCCCATACCGTGAAGGCCGAAGAAGATCAGGAAGAAGTTGCCCGAACCTTTGAGCGTTACAATCTGGTGTCCGCCGCCGTTGTCGATGAATCGGAGCGCCTGGTTGGTGTGCTGACTATTGATGACATTGTGGATGTCATTCAGGAAGAGCATGAAGAAGATTTCAAACGCATGGCCGGTGTGGGCGATGAGGAGATTTCAGATAATGTCTTCAATGCTGTGCGCAGTCGCTTTATCTGGTTGATGGTCAATCTTGGTACCGCTGTGCTGGCTTCTGTTATTATCGGGCTCTTTGATGCCACCATCCAGCAGATGGTGGCTTTGGCGGTACTGATGCCCATCGTGGCCAGCATGGGCGGCAATGCGGCTACCCAGACCATGACCGTTGCTGTGCGCGCTTTGGCGACACGAGAACTGGATTCCTACAATGTGCGCCGCATTATTCTGCGTGAAAGCACCGTGGGCCTGATTAACGGGTTTCTGTTTGCGATCGTCATCGGCCTGGTTACCGCCATGTGGTTTGGCAATGCGGCGCTGTCCATAATCATTGCGCTGGCCATGATCATAAATATGTTTTCCGCTGGCCTGGCAGGCATCCTGATCCCGATTGTGCTCGACAAGCTGAAGGTCGACCCGGCCATTGCGTCGGGTGTGTTTGTGACCACGGTCACAGATGTTGTCGGTTTTTTCGCGTTTCTCGGGCTTGCAGCCTGGTGGTTCGGGATTTGAAGCTGCTGTGATTATCCGCGCTATCGAGCCGGAAGACAGAGAGGCCTGGCAAGGTTTATGGGATGGCTATCTTGCTTTCTACGAAGTGGATTTAAGTGACGCCATCACCGAAAGCACCTGGTCACGTATTACCGGCGGGCAGGACAGCTTTTTTGCGCTTGTGGCGGAAGGTAAAGATGGTGTCGTCGTTGGCTTTGCCCATTGTCTGATGCATCTCAACACCTGGGATATTGAACTGCGCTGCTATCTTGAGGATTTATATGTTGCCAGATCGGAACGTGGTGGCGGCGTTGGTCGCGCCTTGATCGAAGCTGCTTCCGCAGAAGCCAGACGCCTTGGTTCCAATCATCTCTATTGGTTCACCGACACAGGAAACCAAACTGCGCGGCACTTGTATGACCGGATTGGAACTTTGAGCGACTTTGTCCGGTATGACAAAAAACTGTCATGACGGCAGTGAGCGCCAGGCCTGAAGAAGCGGATTCCGCTCTGATAAGATTGGCTGGCTAAGAAAGTTTTGTGCTATCAATTGGGTCAACGCAAATTTGTGCTGAACTGGATGGAATATGACTGCCAAGACTGCCACAACAGTGAGGGAACGGCTCACAGAGCTCTTTGTATCCCTATCGAAAACGGCGGTGATTGTTCTTAAATCCATCCCTGTTTTTGTCTGGTTGCTACCAATTATTCTGTCTGTGATTATTTGGGCGATAACAAAAACGCCAATGGGGTGGATGACTGAAAAGCCGGTTCAGGAAATCGTAGCGCCGGTTGTCATCGGAATGACCGCTGTATTGGTGCTGGCGGTTCATCGTTGGGTCGGTGCGAGATTCTCTCTTCTCCTTGCCTGTTTTGTCTGGGCTTTGTTTTTCAGAGAGTTGCATTTTTGGGGAACCAATAACGGGTTTTACATCGCATTGGTGGCCATCACTATCTGGGGTTGGCTGAGTCGAAACCAAATCAATGAATTTCTGCAATGCCGCGTGATCCGATTTTTTCTGAGTGGTGCATTCCTGATCTACCTGCTCTCGAAAATTGTTGACCGGGGCTATCTGGCATTTCTGCCCGATTTTGCCGTCTGGCGTCATAATCTGGAGGAAACTCTGGAGACTTGCGGCCACCTTTTGGTGTTTGCTTTGGTGGTTATGACATTGCGGGTTGCAACACTGAAAATCGCGACATCAGGGAAACAGCAAGATCAGGGATAGTTTGCGTTAGCCACGATCCTGCCCAATTGTTAACGAATCATTCACACCATGGACCGTTCAACGATACATATCCGAGCCGCTGAAATTGGCGACGCCGCTGTTTTGTCACAGGTGCATCGGGCGTCCTGGTTCAATGCCTATCATGGTATTTTGAACGGGACTGCGCTGCGCGAATCCATCGCACGACGCAACAAACACTGGTGGCTTTCGGCGGTTGAAAAACTGAATGCGGAACCGGCTTCCATCGGCGGGCGTATGAGCGGCGGCGGCGCAAGGCTGCGGCAATCCCGGCTTCTGGTGCTTGAATTTGATGGCAGCGTTGCCGGGTATGCCAATTTCGGCACCGGTCGCCGCAATTACCCACCTTACGCAATTTCACGCTGGGGCGAGATTTTTGAACTCTATCTGCTGCCGGAGTATCAGGGCCTTGGATTTGGTCGGATGCTGTTTGACCGTGTGCGTGCAGAGTTGAAAGACATGGAACATGGACCGCTGATTGTCTGGGCACTGGAGGCAAATGATCAGGCGATCGGTTTTTATACGTCGCTTGGCGGAGAGTCCTTTGTGCGGTCTCACGAAATGTTTGGCGGCACACAGGCACCAACCATCGGGTTTCGCTGGATTTAGAGGCAGGCGTTTTCATGCCAGGAGGCTGTGCCATAATTTGCAGCCGCACCTCAACTCATGAAGCAGCGCAAAACGATCGAACCCCCCGAAATTCCACGTAAAATGAAAGTTCAGCGCTATTTTCGCGGCTTTATCTTGAAAGATGGTGCAGCTTGCGGCATGACCGCCGCAAAGACTGCTCAAACATATGAGGCTGCTGCAGATGAATCTGGATAAAATTGCTATTGGCAAAAACCCGCCTGAAGACATCAATGTTATTATTGAAGTCCCGATTGGTGATGAACCGATTAAATATGAGCTGGACAAGGAATCCGGTGCTTTGTTTGTCGACCGGTTCCTGTTCACGCCGATGCGTTATCCCGGCAATTACGGATTTGTGCCCCATACGCTTTCTGAAGATGGCGACCCGGCAGACGTGATTATTGCCAATACCCGCCCCTTGATGCCTGGATCCGTTATCAATTGCCGGCCGATTGGTGTGCTGGTGATGGAAGATGAGTCTGGTGGCGACGAGAAAATTCTTGCTGTTCCGTCACGCAAGCTGACCCAGCGCTATGATCATGTGAAAGATCATACTGATTTGCCGGAGATCACCTTGAAGCAGATTGAGCATTTCTTCACCCACTACAAGGATCTGGAGCCCAACAAATGGGTAAAAATTGTTGGCTGGGAAGATTCCGCAACTGCCAAGAAAATGCTGATTGAAGCGGTCGCCCGTGCTGGCAACTGATCTGATACGACAATGAAATTTGAAAGGGGTCTGACGCAGTCAGGCCCCTTTTTCGTATCAGATGTCTTTAATGTCAGTCCTTATCGCGTAGCTTGTGCAGTTGCTTCAACAGGCCGGCTGTTGAGCCATCGATAGGTTTGCTGCTGGTTTCACCCTGAACCAGCGGCAGCAGGCCATTGGCGAGCACCTTGCCCAGTTCAACACCCCATTGATCGAATGAGTTGATATTCCAGATGACACCTTCAACAAAGACACGGTGCTCATAAAGCGCAATCAGCTTGCCAAGCATGTCCGGTGTCAGCTTGCTGTAGACCATGGTGACCGACGGGCGGTTGCCGGGAAATACCTTGTGCGGAGCGAGCGCTGCAATTTCGCTGTCCGGCATACCGGCTTTGCGCAATTCAGCTTCCACTTCATCGCGAGATTTGCCGACCATCAGTGCCTGGCCCTGAGCCAGGCAATTTGACAGCAACAGATCATGATGAACGCCAAGTGTTCCAGCTTCCTCATGGGCATTGGCGGCAACGAGGAATTCACAGGGAACAACGGTCGTTCCCTGATGGATCAATTGATAGAACGCATGCTGACCGTTAGTGCCGGGCTCTCCCCATACAATCGGGCCTGTTGCGCCGATGGCAGCCTTGCCGTCGAGCGTCGTCTGTTTACCGTTGGATTCCATATCCAGTTGCTGGAGATAGGCGGGGAACCGGGACAGGCGCTGATCATAGGGCAGCACTGCGCGGCTTGGAAAATCGCAGATGGAGCGATGCCAGACACCGGTCAGTGCGAGCAGAACCGGAAGATTTTCATGGAGAGGTGCGTTGGCGAAGTGCCGGTCCATGGCATGGCCGCCGGCCAGAAATTCGTCGAAATTTTCAGGGCCAATGGCGATCATGATGGGCAGGCCGATCGCCGACCAAAGAGAATAGCGGCCACCAACCCAATCCCAGAAGCCAAATACCCGCTCTTCGGGAATGCCAAACTGTTCAACACGCTCCAGATTGGTGGAAATGGCTGCAAAATGATGCGGCACAGCCGCGTCATCCAGATTGGCTGACAGCCATGCCCGTGCGGAGCGGGCATTTGTCATGGTTTCGATGGTGGTAAATGTTTTGGACGCGATGATGAAAAGCGTCGTTTCCGGATCCAGCTCGTCCAGCGTGTCGGCCATATGCGCGCCGTCAACATTGGAGACGTAATGCAGCCTTGGCCCATCGTGGTAGGGTTTCAGCGCCAGTGTCGCCATGGCTGGTCCTAGGTCTGAACCGCCAATGCCGATATTCACGACATCGGTGAAATGCTTGCCGGTGGCTCCGTTGATGGTGCCACTGCGCACGCCATCGGCGAAAACGCGCATGGCAGCCAGGACACCATGGACCGGGCCAACCACATCTTCGCCGTCGGTTTCAATGTCTGCATCCAGCGGGGCACGAAGTGCTGTGTGCAGCACAGCGCGATCTTCGGTGGTGTTGATTTTCTCTCCGGACAGCATTGCGTCGCGACGTTCCGCGACTTCGCAATTGGAGGCCAGATCGAGCAGCATATCCTTGGCTTTTTGCGACATGTGGGTTTTTGAATAGTCCAACAGAATGCCCACAGCTTCAGCCGAAAAACTGGCAAACCTGTCCGGATCATAGTCAAACAATGATTTGATCTGAATATCCGCTTCTGAGGCGCGCAGGGCCTTTAGCGGCTTGAAGCGGTTCTGGTCTGTCATCATGCTACTCCATACAATGTGGAGGCACCGGTATCTGCAGTGCCGGCGACGGCGCGGAAGGTCGCAAACATTTCGCGGCCCATGCCGAAATCATTGGCGGTCAGATCAGCCACTGCCAAATCACGTTTTGCCAGCTCATCAGCATCGACCAATAGTTCCATAGTGCCTGCTTCCGCGTCCAGACGCATCATGTCCCCGTCGCGGATTTTACCGATGATGCCACCACAAGCCGCTTCCGGCGTGACGTGGATTGCTGCGGGAACCTTACCGGATGCGCCAGACATGCGTCCATCGGTTACCAGCGCAACTTTGAGACCGCGCTCCTGCAACACACCAAGTGTTGGTGTCAGCTTATGCAATTCCGGCATGCCGTTGGCACGGGGGCCCTGAAACCGCACGACTGCAATGAAGTCGCGGTTCAGTTTGCCTTCCTTGAACGCTTCCAGAACATCATTTTGGTCATGGAATACGATGGCTGGCGCTTCCACCAGGCGATGTTCCGATTTGACGGCAGAAATTTTGATGACGCTGCGGCCAAGATTACCTGACAGCATTTTCAGCCCGCCATCGCTCTGGAATGGCGTGCCGAAAGGGCGCAGAACATTTTCATCATGGCTTTTTTCTGCCACAGGCACCCAGTTCACGCCGCCCTTTTCGGTTAGCCTGGGTTCCGTGCGATAGCCGTTCATGCCGGTGCCCCAAATGGTGCGAACATCTTCATGTATCAAGCCTCCATCCAATAGTTGGCTGATCAGATAGCCCATGCCGCCAGCCGCGTGGAAATGGTTCACATCGGCCAGGCCGTTGGGGTAAATACGGGACAGAAGCGGCACTGCGTCTGACAGATCGGATATGTCATCCCAAGTCAGCTTGATGCCTGCTGCAGCTGCCATGGCAACCAGATGCATGGTGTGGTTTGTAGACCCGCCGGTGGCATGCAGGCCAACAACGCCATTGATGATGGCACGTTCATCAATCACTTCGCCCACAGGTGTGTAACCATTGCCAAGCGCCGTGATGGAAAGCGCGCGTTCCGTTGCCGCCCTGGTCAGCGCATCGCGCAAGGGTGTGTTCGGATTGACAAAACTGGCTCCTGGCAGATGCAGGCCCATGATTTCCATCAGCATCTGATTGGAGTTTGCAGTGCCGTAGAATGTGCAGGTGCCGGGGCCGTGATAGGATTTGGATTCTGCATCCAGCAATTCTGCGCGGCCAACTTTGCCTTCTGCAAAAAGTTGCCGTATCCGGGCTTTTTCACCATTGGGCAATCCGGTTGGCATGGGACCTGCCGGAATAAACACGGCCGGCAAATGGCCAAAGGTGAGGGATGCAATCAGAAGACCCGGTATGATCTTGTCACAGACGCCCAGGAAAACTGCCGCGTCAAACATGTTGTGAGACAGGCCTACGCCGGCAGCCATTGCAATGACATCGCGGGAGAACAGCGACAATTCCATGCCGGGTTGCCCTTGCGTCACCCCATCGCACATGGCTGGAACGCCGCCAGCGACCTGTGCCACACCGCCGGCTTGATGGGCGGCATGCTTGATAAGGTTTGGAAATTGTTCGAACGGCTGATGTGCCGACAGCATGTCATTATAGGAAGTGATGATGCCTATATTGGCAAGACGGTCCCCTGCCAGTGCTTCCTTGTCATGCGGGCTGCAGGCCGCAAAACCGTGGGCGAGATTGCCGCAGGACAGCTGCGTGCGTATGGGTCCGTCCTGACCGGCCTTGCGGATGCGTTCAAGATAGGCCGACCGTGTCGGCTGACTTCTTTCGATCAGGCGTTCTGTAACCTCGGCAATACGTGGTTGCACGTCGGTCATGTGATTGTCTCCAAAAAAACAAGTGGTGCGCTACGGGCACCAGAAAATTGTCAATTCTTTTTCGCTCTGACGCAGGACGGCTCGAATTGGCATGTCCTCGACGGGCCCATCACTCAGAGCGGTTGCCAAAACCTGCTGTTTCTCTTCGCCCTCGATGTGAAGGGCCAGAAAGTCGGCTTTCAGCAAGGCAGGCAGGGTGAAGGTGATGCGTGGCTCGCCCGCACCCGGTGCATGCATCTCAATAAAGGTATTCTGATTGTCCAGATCAAGCGCTGCAGACAATTTGTTCCCTTGCGGGAAAAAGGATGCAGTGTGTCCATCGCCGCCCATGCCGAGAATGGCGGCAGTGATTGGAATGCCAAGGGTGCTAAACTGGTCTTCCAGTGTTTTCAGCCCTGCCACTGGCGTTTCATCGCCTGTGTAAAGCGGAAAGAAGTTTGCTGCAGCGGCTTTGCCGGTCAGCAGATTGGCTTTCACCAGAGCCGCATTGGATCGCTCGCTGGTTTCATCGACCCAGCGCTCATCGACAAGCGTGACGGTGACGCCGGCCCAATCAATGTCTTTCTCGCTCAGCTTCTGAAAAAACAGCTTTGGCGTAGATCCGCCGGATACGGCCAGCAACGCCCTGCCGTTGGCCTGAAGCTCCTGGTCCAGAACCGCAGCAATTTGAGCTGCTAGCTCTTCGGCGAGGCTTTCCTTGTCAGCCAATATATTTTTGTCGGTTCCACTCATCATATCAATCATCATCGTGCCATGTGCGGCCTTCGCGCTCGATCAGTGCGACCGATGCTGCAGGACCCCACGTACCAGCTGTGTATTTTTTGGGTGTGTCGGAGGAATTGTCCCAGGCCTGCAGGATGGGGTCGACCCACTCCCAGGCTGCTTCAACTTCATCACGGCGCATAAACAGGGTTGCGTTGCCACGAATGACATCCATGATCAAACGTTCATATGCATCCGGGCTGCGCACTTCGAAGGCATCAGCAAAGCTCATATCCAGCGGGACATGGCGCAGACGCATGCCACCTGGGCCGGGATCCTTGATCATCAGCCACAGCTTTACGCCTTCATCCGGCTGCAGGCGGATAACCAAACGGTTCTCCGCAACGCCGCCCGCGCCCGTGTCAAAGATTGAATGGGGGATGGGCCGGAACGCAACTACGATTTCCGAGGACCGCTGTTGCATGCGTTTTCCGGTCCGCAGGTAAAATGGCACACCAGCCCAGCGCCAGTTTTCAACAGATGCTCTAATAGCCACAAAAGTGGCGGTCTTGCTGGTGTCGTCTTCCAATTCTTCCAGATAGCCCGGAACCGCGCCTTCCGGTCCGGCACCGCTGGTATATTGGCCACGAACGGTCAGTTTTTCAGCTGTCTCACCGGTGATTGGCTGCAGTGACCGTAAAACTTTGAGCTTTTCATCGCGCACCGCGTCGGCATTCATGGACATTGGCGGTTCCATGGCCACCAGACACAAAAGCTGTAGAATATGGTTCTGCACCATGTCGCGCATGGCGCCGGATGTATCGTAGTATGGGCCACGTGTGCCGACACCGATGGATTCCGCCACGGTGATCTGAATATGGTCCACATGGGCCGCATTCCAGATTGGCTCAAACAGAGCATTGGCAAAGCGCAATGCCATCAGGTTCTGAACGGTTTCCTTGCCCAGATAGTGATCGATCCGAAAAATCTGTTCTTCACGGAAGACTTTGCCAATGGCGTCGTTCAGCTCTTTGGCTGAAGCAAGATCCTTGCCGATTGGTTTTTCAATCACCACACGGGTTTTCTCCGTGATCAGACCGGTGCTGCCGATATACTCGCAAATCTGACCGAACAGACCCGGCGCAACGGCCAGATAGAATGCCCGCACCCGGTCCGGAAACGGATCAAGCCTGGCCTTCAATTCCTGCCAGCCAGCATCATCTGTGACATCAACTGACACATAGGACAGGCGCTTGAGAAACGCTTTGACCGTATCGGGATCGCGTTCTTCCTCGGGTAGAAACTCTTCCAGAGCATCATTCGCTTTGGTCAGATATTCTTCCTGAGACAAGGGGCGGCGAGAGACGGCAATAATGCGGCTGTCACCAACAATCTGACCATCCTGATGTCTGTGATAAAGAGCTGGAATAATCTTGCGTTGGGCAAGATCTCCGGTTCCACCGAAAACGATCAGATCGAATTCTTCCACCGGAATAATTTGGCTGCTCATAAGGCCCCATTTCACATCGTGTTTGCAAAAGTTGATTTTGAAAGTGACTTATACGCAAAACCGGCTTCGGGGCAACTTTTGCACTGCAATATGGATTTGTCTTCAACTCTTTTTTGCCTTGATCCTGTCATTTGGGCATCTTCAACTTATGGGATAAGATAAGAATTGGAAGCGCATGCTTCTTGGGGTGCACTAGGGAGATAAAATGAGATTTCTGGTTCCATTTTCCGTAAGGAATGCATCGCGAATTGCTTTTGCGCTGGCGGTTTCGCTGAGCGCGTCCGTTTTCGGCCTGGAAGCTGAAGCGCAGGAAACCCAACGCATTGTTCAAACCACTGAAAATGCCGATTATTTCGGGTTTGATTACCGGACGGTTAAAGATGTGTCCGAAAAGCAGTGTGCACAGGCCTGTGTATCAGATCAGCAATGCAAGGTTTTTACTTACAATCAGGCAGCGGGCTGGTGCTTTCTAAAAGATCAGTCCGGGGAACTGCAAAGCGCAGAAGGAGCCGTTGCAGGACGGATTGTGGAAAAGACGGTTAGGGCACCGGATTCATTCAACAATCCTGCTGAACTGCTGTTTCTGACGAAAGATCTGGTGCGGGCGCAGGAGGCGCTGCGCGCTTCATTTGCTGTCAGTTCCCCTCGGGGTGAGACCGATAATCTGCCTGGTCGTTATTCTGCCGCCGCCCTTGTCAGCGACTTTTCATCCATGCGTCAATTGGCGAGAAATTGGGTAATTGTTGACCCGCTGAACATCGCCGCCTGGCGTGCTTTTGCCGAAACATATTGGCGCAGTCGATCCAAAAAATGGCAGGAAACACGAGACTATCGCAGTTTTGCCATCAGCGGTGCACTTGAAGCCTATCGACTGGCTCAGGGTAATGCAGACAAAGCCGCGGCTTTGGGTTTTCTGGCGCGTACACTTGTGCTCTCGGACCGTTACAGGCCCGCCCTGGAAGCCTACAAGGTGAGTCTGGAACTGTTGGAAAATCCAGGAGTTCGGACAGCTTATGAGACCTTGGATGCCGAGCATGGCTTCCGAATGCTCGACTATTCGGTCGACAGTGATGCGGCCAATCCAAGTGCATGCGTACAGTTTTCAGAGCGCCTGGATGCAGATGGTACAGAATATACGGACTATTTGCGTCTGGATGGAGCGGAGCCGGCAGATGTGCGGGTTGCCAACAAGGAAATCTGCGTCGGTGGTCTGACCCATGGCGAGCGCTATCGTCTGGATTTACGCGCTGGTCTTCCAACTGACATCGGTGAGCGGATTGATACTGTTGTCTCGCTGGATATCTATGTGCGCGATCGTTCACCAAATGTGCGCTTTACCGGATCGGCCTATGTGCTGTCCCGCAGCCATGCCAAAGGCATTCCGCTTGTTACTGTCAATATGGATGCTGTGGATATCAGCTTGCACCGTGTGGGTGATGCAGCCGTTGCAGAACTGCTGCGTGACGGCCGGTTCAATAAGCCCCTGAACAATGATTCCCTGAGTGGGCTCGGCTCTGATCTGGCAACGCCGGTCTGGTCCGGCGTTCTGGAAACTGATGGCGAGTTGAACGCTGATACGACCACCTTAATGCCTGTGTTCCGTGTTATCGGTGATCTGCAGCCCGGGGCCTATGTGATGGTTGCTGACGGTCCGAAAACCAATGAAAGCTACTGGCAACCCAAGGCGACACAATGGTTTGTCGTCAGTGATCTGGGTCTGTCCAGTCTGTCTGCTGATGATGGCCTGCATGTGTTTGCCCGTTCGCTTGAAACATCGACGCCATTGCCTGGTGTTGCGGTCAAGCTGATTGCGCGCAGCAGCGAGATTCTGGGCCGGGGCGAAACCGATGCAGATGGCTATGTGCAATTTGCGCCCGGCCTGTTGCGCGGCGAAGGCGCTTTGCAGGCAGCCACGCTTGTGGCGGAAACCGATGCGCCGGATTATGCTCTGCTGGATCTGGAGCAAACCGGGTTTGACCTGACCGATCGCGGTGTCGATGGACGCACATCACCCGGCGCTGTGGATGTGTTTTTATACACAGAGCGGGGAGTGTATCGCCCCGGTGCCGAGGTTCATGCCACTGCATTGCTGCGTGATGCAGATGCCGAAGCGCTGCCCGGATTGCCGACTACCTTTGTGATGAAGCGCCCGGATGGTGTTGAGCAAATCCGCAAAGTCTCGACGAATGACAGTACCGGTGGTCATTCTGCCTCCTTTACGCTTCCAGCAAGCGCTTTGCGCGGCAACTGGGACATGCAGATTTACACGGATCCCGATGCTGCCCCGGTGGCAACCAAACGGTTTCTTGTTGAAGATTTTCTGCCCGAGCGGATTGATTTTGATCTGACCCTGAATGACGCGGAACTTCGGGCGGGGGAGGTTGCCACAATGAACGTGGCTGCACGTTATCTGTTTGGCGCACCTGCAGTAGGGCTACCGATTGAAGGCGGCATCAGCATTGTGGCAAGGCAGCCGGTCGATGGACCATTTCGAGGCTTTGTATTTGGCTTGTCGGATGAAAATTTCACACCGGTAAATGACCGGTTCACGCCGGGCGTAAGAACGGATGCCGAAGGCCGTGTTCAGTTTGATCTGGCCGTTCCGTCAGTCCCTGAAACCACATTGCCTTTGGCTGCTAAAATCTCGGTCACCATGAGTGATGGTGGCGGGCGTCCGGTTGAGCGCCAGATCGACATTCCTCTGGCAGCAACCGGTCCCTCAATCGGTATCCGCCCGCTGTTTGATGGCTCTGCGCCTGAAGGGGGATCAGCAGGTTTTCAACTGGTGGCCCTTGATGAAGATGGCACGCAGATCGCGGCAAAAGAGGCAAGCTATGAGCTGAATCGGATCAGCCGATCCTATCAATGGTATCGCAAGTCAAATGGTCGCTGGGGCTGGGAGCCGATCACGCGGACAGACCGTGTCGCAACAGGTTCACTCGATTTGATGCAGGACCAGTTTGCGCGGCTTGATTTAACGGTGGAGTGGGGGTCGTATCGTCTTGAAGTGATCTCCGGTGAAACCGTTGCCAGCTATGATTTTTATGCAGGCTGGTATGTTGAAAAATCCGCTTTTGATACGCCGGATGCGCTTCAGGTTGGTGTTGATCGCGCGCTCTACGCCGTCGGTGACGTGGCAAAAATTCGGCTGAGTGCTGATCGGCCCGGCAAGCTGCAATTGCTTGTTGCCAATGAAGAATTACTGGCAAGCTACCAGTTTGATGTGATTGAGGGCGAGCAGAGTTTTGATGTACCCGTTGGCGACAACTGGGGCGCTGGTGCTTATGTTCTGGCGACACTCCATCACCCGATGGGTGCGGCCAATGGTCAGTTGCCAACCCGGTCTATCGGGGTGGAATGGCTGGGCGTCGATCCTGCGCCTCGCACGCTTTCCGTGGCGATGGATCTTCCCGAAAAAATCAAACCGCGCACCACATTAACGGTGCCTGTGACTGTTTCCGGCATGGTTGACGGCAGCGCTCATATTGTTGTTGCGGCTGTTGATCTGGGCATTTTGAATTTGACCCGCTACGCACCTCCGGAACCTGAAAAATGGTACTTTGCCAAACGCCAATTGGGGGCAACGCTTCGGGACTTGTATGGTCGGTTGATCAATGGTCTGTCCGGGACACAAGGGCGGCTTCGTGTTGGCGGGGATGCGGCAACTGCCGGTCTTGCCATGGAAGGCAATCCGCCAGCGGAAAAACCCGTTTCGCTTTATTCCGGCATTGTTGATCTGGATGAAAATGGCGCCGCAACGATTTCGTTTGATGTGCCGCAGTTCAACGGCACACTAAAACTGATGGCCGTGGCGTGGAGTGAGCGGAAGCTTGGCAGCGCCAATGCTGAGGTGATCGTTCGTGATCCGGTGGTTATGACCACCACATTGCCACGTTTTCTGGCACCGGGAGATCAATCTCGTCTGCTGGTTCAGTTTGACAATACGGACGGTCCGGCTGGCGATTACGATCTGGCGATTACCGCCTCCACCGGGCTGGATCTTGGTGAAACCGCGGAAGGTGTTGTTACGCTGGATGAAGGCGGTAATGCGCGGGTTCTGGTTCCGTTGACAGCAAGTGCGGTTGGCAATGCCAACTTGCAAATCAGCCTAACCGGACCGGATGACCAGACTATTTTGAAAGATCTGGTGTTGCCAATGCGGGCCAACACACGGCCTCTGCATGATGCAAATTCCGTTGTGTTGAAACCGGCCAGTGCCGATGGAAATTCCTTCACAATCAGCCCTTCTGTACTGGATGCCTATGTGCCCGGAACCGGAACTGTGTCCATTGCGCTCGGTGCTGGTGCCGGGCTTAATCCGGCAGCTTTGTACAACCAGCTGGACAATTATGGCTATCGATGCTCGGAGCAGACGACCAGCCGGGCACTGCCATTGCTGTCACGTCCCATCAGTTCTGCATCTGATCGCAAGACAATTGAAGATGCGATTACGCGCCTGGTCAGCTATCAGACCAGTGCCGGGTCGTTTGGCCTGTGGGGCTCATCTGCCAGCCGGGATTTGTGGTTGGATGCTTATGTCAGTGATTTCCTGACCAGAGCTCGTGAAGCCGGTTTTGATGTGCCAGAGGTGGCTTATGAGCAGGCGATCAACAATTTGAAAAACACATTGTCGTTCAACACCAATATTGATGCGGACGCCAATCCGATGGCCTATGCGCTTTATGTGCTGGCGCGCAACGGGTCTGCCACGCTTGGCGATCTGCGTTACTTTGTAGACGCCAAATTTGATGCGTTTTCGACACCCATAGCCAAGGCACAACTGGCTGGAGGTCTGGCGCTCTATGGTGAAAAGGCGCGGGCAACCAAGGCGTTTGAAGCGGCTAAAACCGTCTATCTGGACCGCCGTAAGATAAGACCTTTTCGCTCCGGTCCGCGTGACTATGGAACGAATATGCGAGACGGGGCGGCGATCATGTCGCTGATTGCAGAAAGTGGTCTGAACCAGATCGAGACAGCTGAACTTGCTGAGGCCGTCACAGCGGATCGTCAGCGGGACCGGTATCTGAGCACTCAGGAAATGGCCTGGTTGCTGATGGCATCAGGCTCTCTGGCCAAAGCCAATGACATACTTGATGTGGATGTCAGCCATGCGGGCATTCAATTGGAAAAAGATGCTGCTGGTGATGGCAGTGGTGTGATCTCATTCAGCTTTGATGAAGAGGAAATGGCGGAAGGCAATGTTGTGGTCCGCAATAATCTGCAGCGCAGCGTGCCTTTGCGGGTTGAAACAAGTGGCGTACCCAATACCGCTTTGGGGCCTCGGGAAAATGGATTCATTGTTATCCGAGAGTTTTTCAATCGGGATGGTACGCCAGCTGATTTGGAGACCCTGTCACAGAATGACCGGTTGGTTGTTGTTCTGACCGTGCGCCAGATGGTCAATCGGACAGACAAGCTGCTGTTGGTTGATCCTTTGCCTGCCGGTTTTGAAATTGACAATCCAAGTCTGCTGCAAAGTGCCAGCAGTGGGCTGAATTGGCTTCCCAATTCGACGCCTCCTGAGCATTCTGCGTTTCTGGATGACCGGTTTGTGGTCGGTTTTGACGGCAAGGCATTTGAGGAAATGCCGGTGACGGACGGGTCGAATGTCTGGACTTTTGCCTATCAGGTTCGGGCAATTTCTCCAGGCGAGTTCACCCTGCCGCCGACTCATGTTGAAGACATGTACTGGCCGCAAATCCATGGAACAAACGAGGGAACAAGCATCAGTATTGTGGGGCCGCTGCGGTAGAGCGGAGAACAGGCATGGCCCTGAGCCTCAGACATCGTTTGTGGTTGCTGGTTCCAGCTCTGCTGGGACTGGCAATGCTGTCCGGTGGACTTATAGCCCTGCAATCTGTGCATCAGATTGTCAGAGGCACGCCGCCGGTGCATCTGGAGCAACCTCAATCGGTGACAGTGGTTGCATCCAATGGCGATCTGCTGCGCCCGTTTACCACTGAAGGTGGCTATTGGCGTATTCCAGTTGAACTGGAAGCGGTTGACCCGAGGCTGATCACATTTCTTCTGGCCTATGAGGATCGCCGTTTCTTCGATCATGACGGGATTGACCGGCGTGCCATGTTGCGTGCGGCTTTTCAATTGGTCACGAATGCCCGGGTGATATCAGGTGCATCCACCCTGTCGATGCAGGTGGCCCGCCTGTTGAGTGATGAAACAACCAGAACACTGGCTGGAAAGATACAGCAGATCGTTCAGGCAAAACGGCTGGAAGAGCGGCTCAGCAAGCAGGAAATTCTGACGCTTTATCTCAATCACGCGCCCTATGGTGGCAATCTGGAAGGTGTGCGGGCAGCCAGTTGGGCTTATTTCGGCAAGGAGCCTGCGTGGCTTAACCTTGCCGAAATTGCCCTGTTGATTGCCCTGCCACAGGCGCCTGAATCCCGGCGCCCGGATCGGTTTACTGACACCGCAATGCTGGCCCGGAAACGTGTTCTTCAACGGCTGGAAACGGCAGGGCTGATTTCCAATGAAGATGCGAAACGTGCGGCGGCAGCGCCGGTTCCCCATCAGCGTAAACGTTTCCCCATGCTTGCGCCTCATATCGCGCAAGAATTGCAGGCGGCGCATGCGCCTGATCAGGTCATCGAAACCACCATTGATTATGCGTTGCAGGCCTCGCTTGAAAAACACATCACGCAGCGCAGTGCCGGACTGGGCAAAGGCTTTTCAATTGCCGCTTTGGTGGTGGACCATCAAACCGGGGCAATACGCGCATCCGTGGGTGGTCCGGGCCTGCTGTCAGGCAATGCAGCCGCGCATTTGAACATGATCCGCGCTGTGCGGTCACCGGGGTCAACATTGAAACCTCTGATTTACGGCCTTGGATTTGAGGTTGGAATGGCTCATCCCAATACATTGATTGATGATCGGCCTGCCGCTTTTGCAGATTACGTGCCTGAAAATTTCAACACTGGGTTTCATGGCACGATGACCATTTCGGAGGCGCTTCAGCTTTCTCTCAACATTCCGGCTATCGCTGTCTTGGACAAGGTTGATCCGCATCGGCTGGCCAGCCGCCTGCGCCGTGCCGGAGCGGCCCCGCGCTTTCCGGATAGTGCCAGGCCGGGATTAGCGATGGGGCTGGGCGGCGTTGGATTGACACTGGAAGAGCTTGTACGCCTGTATGGCGCGCTTGCGCGGCAGGGGTCTGCGCTGGAGCTAAAAATTCGCCCTGATGCGGAGATACCTTCTTCTACGGCTCGTGTACTGAGTGCCTCGGCGACTGATCTGCTCGTCAAATCGATGCTGCAAACCTCACAACACAAACAAAGTGGTCTTGCCGGCCCGGTTTACAAAACTGGTACGTCTTACGGTTACCGCGATGCATGGACAATTGGTTTTGATGGCCGTCACGTGGTGGGCGTTTGGGTCGGGCGGCCTGACAATGCACCTGCAGGACATATTACCGGTGCCACCGCAGCGTTGCCGATCTTCATGGATGTGTTTGCACGTCTTGAAAGCCACCCGCATCCGGCACTGAACGGTGATGCGCTTTTGGCCAATGTGGATTTGCCAGCGCATTTGAAACGGTTTGGGCAGGACAATGGCACGGGGAATGCGGTTGCGCCTGCCAGGCCCGTCATTGCCTTCCCGCCAGCAGATGCGAGTTTACAAGTGCGTGCGGATGGCGAGGTTGCGCTGAAGGTTCGCGGTGGCTCGGCACCCTTTACGTGGCTGGCTGACGGGCGGCCTGTTGCCAGCCGTGCCTTGCGCAGGGAAAGCTCGTTTCGGCCATCGGGTCCCGGGTTTTCCACCCTGACCGTGATTGACGCCAAGGGGCGGACGGATCAGGTGAGTGTGCGTTTGACGGAGTGAGCGCTGTGGATCCTCGGAACAAGTCCGAGGATGACGAAGGGGAGGTGGATATTCCGCCTGCGGATTTGGTTGACATCCAAATCCGTCACCCTCGGACTTGTTCCGAGGGTCCGGGCAACCGCCCGTTATCAGGCGCTGCGTTCCGCTCTTAAAATATGCACATGTGTGCTGTCACAAAGCGCGCGGTCACGAAATTCATCCTGCTCTGTCAATGCCTGGATCCTCGGAACAAGTCCGAGGATGACAGGTTTAGAGGTCAAGCAAAACCGGTAGGCTGAATACCCATTCCTTCTCCGTCACCCTCGGACTTGTTCCGAGGGTCCAGGCAACCACCCGTTATCAGGCACTGCGTTTTGGCCTTAGAATATGCGCATGAGCGCCGTCATACAGCGCGCTGTCACGGAATTCGTCCTGCTCTGCCAGAGCCTTACCAACAAAGATAAGTGCCGTGCGGGTGATTTTTGCGAGCCGGGCTTTTTCGCGGATTGTACTTAGCGTGCCGTGGAGAAATGCTTCATCTGGCCAGCCGACACGGTAGGCGATGATGGCCGGACAATCCGCGCCATAAAGTGGGATCAGTTTGCGCTCAATGTCGCGCAGATTGCGCACTGACAGATGAATGGCCAGTGTGGCACCGGACTGGCCCAGAATTTCCAGATCTTCTCCCGGCGGCATGGAGGAGGATTTCATGGCTGTGCGGGTGAGGATGACTGTCTGGTTGATTTCAGGAACGGTCAACTCACGACCCAATTTAGCTGCGGCTGCTGCATAGGCTGGCACACCGGGGGTGATTTCATACGGGATGCCAGCTGCCTGCAAGCGACGGATCTGCTCGGCAATGGCGCCATAGAGTGACGGGTCGCCTGAGTGAACGCGGGCCACATCTTCGCCGCGCGCATGCGCGGCCTCGATTTCTACCATGATCTGGTCCAGCGTCATGGATGCCGTATCTGTTACAGTTCCCGGCGCCTCGGCCACAACGGCCTCGGGAACCAGTGATCCGGCATAAAGGCACAATTGACAGGATTTGATGATGCGGAGGCCGCGCACAGTGATAAGTTCAGGGTCACCGGGTCCAGCCCCGATAAAATGCACGGTCATTCGGCAGCCTCCTTGGTGATTGTTTCGCGTTTCCTGGCGTAGCCGCGTGGTGTGTAGACCTTTGTTCCGCCATCAAAGGCAAGCCTGCGCGACGCACTGGAACCGACCAGCACCACCGTCAGCATATCCACATCGTCGACATTCAAATCGCCCAGATCAACAATGCGCAATTGCTCTTCTGTGCGGCCAAGATTTGTGCCCAGAATGACGGGCGTATCTGCCGGTCTGTGTTGCAGCAGGATTTCCTTGGCGTAGGCCAGTTGCGTGCGGCGGCGTTTGGAAACCGGGTTATAAAACGCGATGACAAAGTCGCCTTTGGCTGCGGCCTCTATTCTGGTCTGAATGGCGTCCCACGGTGTCAAAAGATCGGACAGGGAGATCGTGCAAAAATCATGACCAAGGATCGCGCCAGCGCGTGCCGAGGCCGCCTGAAGCGCTGAAATGCCGGGTGTGGTAATGATCTCCACCCGTTTTGCGCCATCGGGCAATTTGGTCTGATCAAGACATTCCCAGACCAATGTTGCCATTGCGTAGATTCCAGGGTCGCCTGAGCACACAAGCGCAACCGACTTTCCTTCGCCTGCCATCACCAAGGCATGGCGCACGCGGTCTTCTTCTGCGCCCAATGGAAAATCGTGGCGCGTCTTGCCATTTGCCTGCGCGCCCAGCAAATCAAGATACAGCGAATAGCCAACCAGATGATCTGCATCCGCGACCAGCCGGCTCACTTCTGGCGTTTGCCAGTCGGGCTGGCCCGGTCCAAGACCCACAACAGCAAGCCGACCGCGGGCGCGGCCAATGGTCTGCGGATCAATGATATTGGTTGCTTCTGCGATTGCGCAGGTGCCTTGATCAATCTTCTGCTTTTCAACAATCAGATGTCCGGTTGCGCCAACGCCAGCCAGTGCTCCTGCTTCAGCCACTCCGTGGCAACCAACTTCCGCAAAGACGATATCCGACGGGTTTTTGAGACGCGGTGTTTCTGCCTCAAGTGTCTCGGCGCTCAGAAAACGGGCAGGGATCCCAAAATGTTTGGCTACTGCATGGATTGCAGCTTCATCTGCCTTGACCGTGTGAGAACAGATACAACTTAGCGCCGATGGGCTGAGATTGGCATCTGCCAAAACCTGTTCTGCCAATGCGATCATCCGCGCCGGATCGGCGTTGCGAATGGCACCCAACCCCATGACAAGGTTTTTGGAATGATAGACCAGATGGGTGGCTGAGCCTGTTTTGTGATTCACAGTGCTTTCCAGCACTAGATCTGCGTTTTCCGACTGAGGCAAATTCTCAGTATTAAATGGCAAAGTGCCCCGGATTTTGACCTTTCCGCCGTTCAGCAACGCTGCCATGAAGCGTTTTGCGTCTGCCTTGTTGGCGAGTGTCCAACCTTTTGGTGGTTCGTCCAGCGCGACGCCAAAGTGTGCATCTCCGGCGGTGGTGATGGCTGCGTGGCCAGCAAGATCATCTGCAATTTTTCGAGCCAGAGTATTGGCCCCGTTATGCCCGCCCAAAAGTGGCACAATGGATTGACCACTCTCATTGATTGCAAGCACCGGTGGCTCGCTGTGTTTGTCACCGAGGTGCGGCGCAACAGCGCGGATCAGAATGCCGGAGGCGCACAAGCCGATGATGGGTCGGCCAGCTGTAAAAAGCGCACCGATATGTGAGATTGCATCATTGAACAGGACATTGATCGACGGGTCACCATCAAGGCGTTTTTGGGAACCGTGAATATCCGCCTGCAGAGTTTTCGCCAGCTTTTGTGCCAGCGGCAGCGCCGCCTGGGTCAGGACAATGATGACGGGTTGCGCGTTCATGAGGAGGATGCCTGTCCCGGGCGGCTGCCCTTATCGATCAGGATCATGGAGAAATAGGGCGCACGGTTCTCTGGAATATCCGCCAGGGGTGCAACGCGTTCCTGTTCCAATGTGGCACGCTCGACATAAGTCGCTGCCGAAGTTAGTCCTTCAGCTTCGATAAGTTTGCTCAGGCGACCCATGTGGCGGCCGACTTTTATGATGGCAGCAGCTTCACAGTTGCGCAATTGGGTTGCGATTTCTGCATCTTCGAGGGGCCCTGGAAGGACCGTTAAAATGCTATTCCGGCCTGCCAGCGGATGACCGGCTGCGGCGGCGCATGCTGTCAGCGATGAGACGCCCGGTACGACAATGCAGGAATGCTCTTTCTCCAACAGATCGTACAGATACATGAAGGATCCGTAGAAAAACGGATCGCCTTCACACAGCACAACCACATCGCGTCCGGCACTCAAATGCCGTGCGATGTTGTTTGCCGCGCCTTCATAGATCTCATGAGGAAACCGATCTGGCAGCATGGGCACCTCGATGGGGAGCTCTTCTACGCCTTGTGTGAAGTGAGCGACAGCGATGCTTCGGGCGAAACTCTCTCCGCTTTCCGGTGCGGGATAGGCGATGACATCAGCATTTGAAATCAGCCGGGCAGCTTTCAAGGTCATCAATTCCGGATCTCCCGGACCGACGCCCACGCCATAAAGAGTTCCGCTCATGCTTCATATTCCTTCTGCCAAAACCATTGTGTGATTGGCATTGCTGGTTTGAACCCATGGACGGCACCCATGGGCTCCGCTCGGGCTATGCTGAGGCGGGATAATTCACCGCCATGTTTGCCATAGGCTGACAACAGGTCAGCCTCGGATTCGAGTGTGACTGAATTGCAGACAAATCGACCGCCGGGTTTTAGAAAGTGCAGGGCCGCTTCAATTCGATCTTTGGAAATGCCCCCGCCCATGAATATCGCATCGGGCTTCGGGCAGTTCAGATCATCATTCTGCAGCGGTAATTCTGTGTGCGGGGCAATGTGCAGATTGGGCAGGCCGAACCGCTGGGCATTTTCGCGCTGATGGACTTTTGCGTCCTCATCAATGTCGAATGTGTAGGCAGCACCGCCCGGCGCAAGACGCAAAAACTCAACGGCTACGGATGCTGATCCAGCACCCACATCCCACATGATATCGCCGGGCTGTGGAGCGAGCTTCGAAAGTGCAAGACTGCGCAATTCGCTCTTGGTCATTTTTCTGAATTCGGAAAAATGGTGTTCTGACAGGCCGGGTGCGCGCGACAGAATGCGGGCGTTTGCCCCGGCAATGCAATGAATTGCGACCGTGTTCAGATCATTATCCGGATTGGCTTCAAAGGCCGCATCGAAAAGGGTTTCGCCGTCTTTCGCAACGCCGTCAATTCTGTTTTCCTTGCTGCCATCAATGTGGGACAGAACGCTGATTGTTGCGTTTTCATATCCAAGCTTCACCAGATGTGTGCAGATGGATTTCGGTGTCTTTGCATCTGCTGACAGAACAACCAGTTTTGCACCGGGCGCGATGGCATCCCGAATGGTGCTGTCATCGCGGCCATGCAGTGTGTGCAAGATTGTTTTGTGTTGTGGCCAGCCCATGCGGGAACAGGTCAGTGCAAACGCGGAAATGCCCGGATAAATGGTCATTTCCTCGATGGAAAATTTCGTCAGTAGCCAGTTGCCGACACCATAGCACAGCGGATCACCGGTTGCGATGATGGCGACTTTTTGAGACCGACAGGCTTCGATGTCTGGCAATGTGGCTGAGAACGGGTTGCTCCATTCAATGTGTGGGCGGTCATCTTGCGGGATCAGAGCGAAAAGGCGTGGTGAAGACACAAGAATTTCGGCGGCGTCCAATGCTGTTCGGGATTTGGCGGAAAGACTGTCCAGCCCGTCCGCTCCCATGCCGATGACCGACAGCCAGCGTCCATTTGGTGTCTGTTCAGCCATGGGTTGCTTCTCCCAGCGCCAATGCATTGACTGTTGCAGCTGCATAGGCTGAGCCGCCGCGTCTGCCGGTCAGTGCGATGAAGGGCAGGTTCAGTGTGTTTTCAACAAGGGCCTGTTTGGATTCCGCAGCGCCAACAAAACCGACGGGAAAACCTAGCACCAGGGCAGGCATCGGAGCGCCTGCTGCGACCAGTTCCAGAACCCGAAACAATGCGGTTGGCGCATTGCCGATGGCAATGATGGCACCCTCAAAGCGGTCGGCAAGGACATCCATTGCAGCGGCAGAGCGTGTTGTCAGTTCTTTGGCGGCAATGATGTTGGTTTGGGTGTCATCCAGCGCGCAGAGTGTTCTATTGGCGGCAGGCAGAAGCCGTTTTGTAATCCCGGCTTCCACCATGGTCACATCGCAGATGATTGGCGCTTTGTTGGCAAGCGCTTTTGCACCGGTTTCGGCGGCACCATCGGAAAATTCAAGATTGTCCAACACATCAATCATACCGCCCGTATGCACCAGACGCCGCGCCACGGCGTGCATCGCTGCAGGCAGTGCCGAGAAATCCACTTCTTCGGCAATGATCTCGAAAGACCGCCGATAGATTTCTGCCGGGTCCTTGATGTAGTCAAACTGGCTCATTGCAGCTCATTCATCCAACAATGTTTTCGGCCCCATGGGATGGTCCGCATGAGGATAAGGGTGATGGCTGTGTCCATCATCATGGCTGTGCCCGTCATCGTGCGTATGATCATGGTCGTGATGGTGGTGCTGATGCATATTCGCGCGAATCTCGGTTTCGCAGGCACCCGTGCAGTCACCATTTGGCTTGCACAGGCTGCACGGCTCGTTCTTGCCTTCCACATGATGATGATGGCTTTCCTGAGCAAGGCCGACCTGATCTTCAAAGCCAAGCACCTGTGTGCGGTATTTGCACATCTGGCAATTCATCAGGTTTTCGCCGGCTATGATTTCGCGAACACGCTCGGCAAAGGTTTCGATGACCAGTGGGTGGTCATTCAGAAAACCGGCTTTCAGAAACTCTGTTTCAGGCTGATCTGCTGCCACAGTATCCACACCATCATAAATCCGGCGCACAAGAACGCCAGTGAACAGGAAGTATGGAAACACGATGACGCGCTTGAAGCCCATTTTGGAGATGTTCTGCAGAGCAGGCTCCACAAGGGGAAAGGTGACACCGGAATAGGCGACTTCGCCCCAACCAAAGCCAAAGCCTTCCCAAAGCAGGCGCATGACTTTTGCGATGTTGGAATTGGCATCCGGATCAGATGCGCCGCGCCCGACGACCATCAGCAGGGTTTCATGGATTTCAGCAGTGTTTGGTGCGCTATCAATACACTCCTGAATGCGGTCACTCGCAGCCTTCAACATTTTGGGATCGATGCCCAATTCCCGGCCATACTCAATTTTGACGTCCGGGTTTTTCGCCTGATAGGTGTTCAGGACCGATGGGATGTCATTTTTGGCGTGCCCTGCAGCAAACAGCATACCGGGAACAGCCAATATGCGAGTGCAGCCCTGATCACGTAACTTGTCCAGGCCATCGCCGATGATCGGGTTTGCAAACTCCAGATAGCCATATTCAACCGGCCAATCGGGGAAATGGGGGCGCAGGCGTTCCGCCAAAACGGAAAACTGGCCGACCGCGTTGCGATTACGGCTGCCATGTCCGCAGACCATCACGCCGAATTTCTCTGGGCTACCGGGATTTGTTTCGCTCATCATCCTGCCTTCTGTGGTGTCATGGCAGGTTTGCGCAACCATGCAATATGGTCGTCATCTGATTGAAATGTCCGGTTTTGGTTCCGCATTTGGGTCAACCGCGCCGACGATCACTTTCAGCCCCTGCCAGGACGCATTTCATGAAGGGGTTGAGTACCTGCAGTGGGCATCCACGTCAATTGACATGTGCGACGTATCAAAGGTGCGGCCGCGACCTGTCAGCGCGCTGTGTGGTGTGTGTGGCCTGATGTTTGGGGCGCATTGCCGATCCAAACCGGATTATCTGCGCAGGAATAGGTCCGGGCGTTGGCATCGGCAAATTGACGCGCCAGGGCCAAAGGGTCTTCATTTTCCAGGCTGTCGACAAAGCCCATATGGCAGACCTCGTCGCCGTCAATTTTGGTGATGACCCACGCCCCATCATCCAAATCTCCGGCGTCATCATAGAAGCGCCATAGCTGCAGTGCAGCCATAGGGCGATTGCCATCAAAGCGCCACTCGACTTGTAAATCGGGATGATGGGCCCGGCTAAACCCCTGATTGAGCACAAGTCCGGTGGGGCGTTTCTTGTGGAATGAGACTGTCCAACGTGCATCGCCGATGGAGAACCAGACATCTACATCAAACACGCCCGGACAGCGATAATCGATAATGGCGTCTGTCTCTTCAACAATGGTGCAGTCTTCATTGGGCGCGTAGCTGGATATGATTGCATCATTGGCGGATAGAAGGTTCGGGCAAACGCCGACGATCGCCAGAACCATAAGCAAAAGGCCGTTATGAAACGGCCTTTTGTTTCGTCTTGCTGTGCCGGCGCGTTTGTTCACGCGCTAAAAAACGTTCGGATAAATATAATATCGGATGATGTTCTGCAGCAGGAAAATGCCAAGAATCACAATGATCGGAGAAATGTCAATTGTGCCAAAAGCGGGTACGAAGCGCCTTACACGTGACAAAACCGGTTCAGTAAATTGATGGAGCATGTTGCCAATCGTGGCTACAACCTGATTGCTGCTATTGATCACGTTGAACGCGTAGAGCCAGGAAAACACCGCCGATATGATCAGCACCCACACATAGAGTTGCAGCACCACAAGGATTACATCAAGAATAGCCCGCATTGCTCTGCCCATTGCCTGTTATCGTTAGATGGGATGTAGCGTCGGAACCGCTGGCTCGCAAGCGTAAAAGCAAAAAAGAAACACGCCCGCAACGCAAACACCGCGCGGGCGTGATCATGATTTGGTTGGAACGCAATACTTGATGCCAACCTGCCAGTACCCTTGCAAGGGGCTTGCCAGTTTGCGGAAATGCGAGATGTAGACGCGGGCGCGCCTCATTGCTCAAGATGTTGATATATTTACGATTAATTAAGTCCTAATCCGTGCAAATTGCATTGCATTCGGCGAGTAAACTGCAAATTGCAAGAGCCGCCGGTCAGGCCGTTCTGTGTTGTTGGATTTCGGCATTCCCGCGTGTATCGCTGGCCAGCCAAACGGTCAGAAACCGGCCCAGCCAATCCCGGGTTAGCCCGTCATACATCATCCGGCCTTCGATATGGGCATGTCTTTGCTGAGCGCTTGGCAGTTCGAGCCTGTCCCGCCCGCGGACCAACCAACGCCGCATCATGGCTTCCGTGAGTTCCGTGTGAAACTGCACCCCAAAAGCAGAAGGACCGACCTGAAAAGCCTGCTCCCGGAACAGATCCGCAGTTGCCAGCAATGTGCCACCAGTGGGCAATTCAAAGCCTTCTCTGTGCCACTGATAAATCATGCCTGGCCAGTCAGGCAGCAAGCTGTTTCCAGCTTCGGTGGGATGAAGCGGATAATAGCCGATTTCGGCATGTTCTTCCGGGTGTGCTGTTACGCTGCCACCCAGTGCGCGAACCAGCATTTGCGCGCCAAGGCAGATGCCGAGAAATGGTATCTCCTGTTTCAGGCAGTGCCCGCACCAGTTGATCTCGTCATGCACATAGACATCGTCATCATTGGCGCTCATCGGGCCACCGAACACCACAGCACCTGCATAATGGGTCAGGTCAATCGGAAGCGGATCGCCCAAGGGTGGTTTGCGGATATCCAACTGGTAGCCTTGGCTTTCAAGCCACTGGCCCACGCGGCCCGGGCTGGAGCCTGCCTGATGGAGGACAACCGCAATTGTTTTGCTTGCGTGTTGGGCCGGGAGGCCTGAGGCCTGATCCGATGTCTGATCAGATATTTGGCCGGATGCCTGAAGCGGCTTCAGATTCATTCGGCGAGTTTCCCGGCACGTTTCTTCAGGATCATTCGATCCCGTGACGACACGCCCAGCAATTCCGCAATTCGCCAAACGAGATTGTCTTCAAATTCGTGCACAACGCCGTCTGCGTAGACCATATCCCAGATCATCGCGAGAATATCGAGACGCTCTTCTTCACTGAGATTGCGTTTCAGGACGCTGGTGAAGCCGTAAAGATCAACCGCTTCCTTGTCTGCCGCGCTGGCATCTTCAATCAACTCATCTGCCTGTTCCAGAGTGAGCTCATATTTAGTCTGAAGAACGGCATGCAACTGGCTTTTTTCTTCCTCGGTAATAACGCCATCGATGGAGATGGTATGGACCAGGAGTGCAGCAGCAGCCAGACGTGGGTCTGTCTCCGCAAAGTGCGGCTCATCCTCGCCGGTGAGGGTGTCAATAAAGGTTTTGATTTTAGCAAACATGGAAAATACATACGGCGCAATGGCAGCAGCATCAAGGACTTGAAACGCAGAAACGTGAGGTTGCTGACAAAAAGGTCTGAGAAAATGGTCTTTGCAGAATGTCCGTGCTGATGCAGCGCAGCAAAGAGCCTTGCAATGCTGGTTAGCTTCTCTAAGCTAATTGGAATGAGCAATAGTAAAACCGCCTTTGATGAGATGTACGGCGACCGCCCTATGGAAAACGGTCCCGCTACAATTACAGATCCAACTGACACGTCCTGTCGTGCGCCTTATGAAACCTTCAATGCCTGGTTTGGCGACGAGGATATGAAACGCCTCAATGCCAAGGCAACCGAAGCGGAATCCATATTCCGCAGGACAGGTATTACCTTTAATGTATATGGCGAAAAGGCAGCTGCTGAGCGCCTTATCCCGTTTGATATTATCCCGCGAATCATTGCGGCCCCCGAGTGGAACCGATTGGCGCGCGGCATTGAACAGCGCGTTCGTGCCATCAATGCGTTTCTGCATGACATTTATCACCGCCAGGAAATTCTGAAAGCTGGCCGTGTGCCCGAACATCTGATAGCGCAGAATGTCGCGTTTGAACCGAGCATGATCGGCATGTCTCCTCCGGGCAATGTCTATACCCATATCGTGGGAACAGACATTGTGCGCACCGGTCCCAATGAATTTTTTGTACTGGAAGACAATGCACGCACGCCGTCGGGTGTGTCGTACATGCTGGAAAATCGCGAAACGATGATGCAGATGTTTCCGGAACTGTTTTCACTCAACAAGGTGCGGACAGTTGGCGACTATCCAAGGCTTTTGCGCCGCAGTCTTTCCAGTGTTGCGCCACCGGGTTGCGATGGTAAACCGACCGTTGGGGTGCTGACTCCCGGTATTTTTAATTCTGCCTATTTCGAACACTCCTTTCTGGCTGACCATATGGGAGCGGAACTGGTGGAAGGCCATGATCTGCGCGTCATTGATGGCAAGGTAAAAATGCGCACGACGAGCGGCTACAAGACGCTTGATGTGATCTACCGGCGGATTGATGATGATTACCTTGATCCTTTGTCCTTCCGACCCGATTCCATGCTGGGTGTTCCGGGCATTATGGATGTTTACCGTGCTGGCAATATTACCATCGCCAATGCGCCCGGCACTGGCGTTTGTGATGACAAAGCAATCTATTCCTATATGCCTGAAATTGTTGAGTTCTACACCGGAGAGAGTGCCATTTTGAAGAATGTGCCAACCTGGCGTTGCTCCGAGGATGACTCCCTGCAATACGTGCTGGAGCATCTTTCAGAGCTTGTGGTGAAAGAAGTTCACGGCTCCGGCGGGTATGGCATGCTGGTTGGCCCTGCTGCCAGCAAGAGAGAACTGGCCGAATTCAGAACCAAGTTGCGGGCAAGGCCGTCCAATTACATTGCGCAACCAACCCTGTCACTGTCGACGGTTCCGATCCTGACCAAAAAAGGGCTCGCGCCGCGTCATGTGGACTTGCGTCCTTATGTGCTGGTTTCGAAGAACAAGATCGACATTATTCCAGGTGGCCTTACGCGCGTTGCGCTGAAAAAAGGTTCTCTGGTTGTGAATTCAAGTCAGGGAGGCGGCACCAAGGACACTTGGGTGCTGGAGGAATAGGACTATGCTGGGCAAAACCGCAAATGGCCTGTTCTGGCTTTTCCGTAATATTGAGCGCACTGAGAACACGGCAAGACTGGTGGATACCGGCCTACGCATTGCCTTGACACGCTCGTCTGGTGACGAGGAAGAGTGGGTGTCGGTTCTGGCAACTGCCGGAGCGCTGAGCAGCTATAAGCGGACGCATGATGCGGTGTCTGCTGACGGCGTGGTTGACTTTCTGCTGCGTGATAAAACCAACCCTGCCAGTGTGATTTCAGTGCTGGAGCGCGCGCGTAACAACGCCCGCACGGTACGCACCGCCTTGACCCGAGAGGTTTGGGAAACTGTCAACGAAGCGTGGATGGAACTCGACGCAGCCTTGAAACCAGCGATAAAGCCACGCGAATTGCCTGCACTTCTGGAAGCCATTCGCCAGCAGAGCGCGCGTATGCGCGGTGCCCTGCATGGGACAATGCTGCGCAATGACATGTATAATTTCTGTCGGTTGGGCACATTCGTTGAACGCGCGGATGCAACAGCCCGTATTCTCGATGTGAAATATTACGTGCTGCTGCCATCAGTGTCCTATGTGGGTTCTTCACTCGATAATGTGCAATGGGAATCGATTTTGCGGTCAGTGTCCGCGCATCGTTCCTATCGTTGGGCCTATGATGATGACTATCAGGCTGCGACCATTGCGGATTTCATGATCCTGAATTCGCGCATGCCTCGATCCTTGGCGTTCTGCTACAATAAAATCGTGTCAAATCTTGGCTATCTTGAAGCTGACTATGGTGCTCGTCATGCCTGCCATGATCATGCAGATGCCATTCGGGCGCGTCTGAAAGGCAAGGTGGTTGAGGATATATTCGACCAGGGCCTTCATCAGTTCATTCGGGATTTTGTTCGCGACAATAATCGCCTCGGTCTGCTTATAGATGAAGCATATCGTTTCAATAGTTGATGCCCAATTTTGGGCACTGATGGCAACCAACAGTTAGAAGATCATGCTGCTTACCATTTCTCATGTGACTGAATATCTGTACAGCAACCCGGTTTCGTACGCGCTTCAGCAATTGCGGTTGACGCCCAAATCGCGTGCAGGACAGACCGTTAAAGACTGGAATACGCAAATTTCCGGTGGGACTGTGAATCTGTCCTATGAGGATCACAATAATAATCGTGTCGACCTTGTCGAGATCGAACCGGATGTCAGCCGGGTTGAAATCCGTTCCAACGGACAGGTGGAAACCAGCGACACATCCGGTATTATCGGCTCGCATGGCGGTTTTGCGCCTTTGTGGATGTTTGAACGCAGCACTGATTTGACCGCGCCGGGGCCACATATCCGCAAATTGGCGCGGGACTTCAAACCGGATGAAACTGTGGAGGGCATGCACGCTCTGTCGGCTGTCATTCTGGGCAATGTCGATTACGTAACAGACACCACGCATTCTGCGACTACGGCTGAACAAGCCATGGAAATTGGGACCGGTGTCTGCCAGGATCACACGCATATTTTTATATCGGTGTGTCGACTTGCGGGAATTCCGGCGCGCTATGTCAGCGGTTATCTGCTGATGGACGGGCAGACTGATCAAGTGGCCAGCCACGCATGGGCTGAAGCTCATCTGCCTTCGCTGGGCTGGGTTGGTTTTGACGTCTCTAACGGCATTTCTCCCGATGAACGCTATGTTCGGGTGGCCACAGGTCTTGACTATCGTGACGTGGCGCCAATTCGAGGTGTCCGGTTTGGCTCTCAGGGCGGAACTCTGGATGAAACTCTGGTTGTCTCGATTCGTGTAGAGAAGTAAGTGTCTGGCGATAGGTACGGACATGTGATTCGTACCCCCATGGAAAGAGTGTCGCGCAAATGACCTATTGCGTTGGTCTTAAGCTTAAAAAAGGCCTTGTTTTTATGTCGGACACCCGCACCAATGCGGGCGTCGACAATGTTTCAACATTTAAAAAAATGCACACTTGGGAAGTTCCAGGTGATCGCGTCATCACACTTTTGACTGCAGGAAATCTGGCCACCACACAGGCTGTGATCAGCACGCTGGACGAACGCAGCAAGGCGCTGGAAGATCGCAACCCGTCGGTGCTTGAAGCGCCGTCCATGTTCCGGATTGCTGCCATTGTTGGCGAGGCGTTGAAAGACATTATCCAGGCCAATGCAAATGTTGGCCAGAAGGGTGATAGTTCCTTCAGCGCAACGGTGATCATAGGCGGACAAATCAAGGGCATGGACCCGCGGCTTTTTCTGGTCTACCCGGAAGGAAACTTTGTCGAAGCCACTGAAGATACACCCTTTTTTCAAATTGGTGAGGCCAAATACGGCAAGCCAATTTTGGTGCGGGCCTATGATCCGGAAATGGGGTTTGAAGAAGCGGTGAAACTTTTGCTGGTCTCGTTCGACAGCACGGTCAAATCAAACCTGTCGGTGGCTCTTCCGTTTGATGTGCAGACTTATCAGACAGATACTTTGCAGGTCGGTCGGCAGGTTCGGATTACCGATACCAATCCGCACTATAAAGCCATTTCTGACAATTGGAGTGATGCTTTGCGGGAAGCTTTTGTCAGCCTGCCGGACTTCAGATTCGGCGATTGATGCAGTCTTGCAGCGCATGGTCCTAAATCACGTGGGCAAATGACCCCATAATTTTGTCGCGGCGCAAGCCAATGGGTCCGATTGCGACGCCGGACGCATCCTCTGCATCGAACAGTGCATCTGCGGTGCCAGTGCGCATTGTGCTTGCGTAGTGAAATTCATGACCGAATAGAGTTGATGTGAATGGCGCGGTCTGGAGCGGTTTCAGCTTGCGATAGCCCAGATGCAATTTGCGTTCAGCAAAACTGGTCTCAAGAGGCAATAATCCCAACATTTTGTGGCTGTGTTTTTCGTTGCAGACCAGCCATTCGCCTAAAATCATATAGCCTCCACATTCGCCGTAGATCAGGGCGTTTCTGGCTTTCGCTGCATTCATGCCGTCGCGGAAATTTTCTGCGTGGGCGAGCCGACCGGCATGTAGTTCAGGGTAGCCGCCAGGCAGAAAAACGGCGTCTGAGTCCAAGGCCGGGGCTTCGTCATTCAATGGGGAAAAGAAACTCAGACTGGCACCTGCGGATTGCCAGTTCGCCAGTTGATGCGGATAGCAAAAAGCAAAGGCTTCATCGCGGGCAATGGCAATGGTCTGGGCGAGCGGTTTGCTTGTCGGGCGCTGTGCCAGCTGTGTTTGCAAAGGGGCAGCGGCATCGATAAGTGCTGACAGGTCAATATGGCTTGTGACGAAGTTGGCTGCCATATTGAGGAATTTGCCGAGTTCAGCGTGTTCTTCTGCCTGAACCAGACCAAGATGGCGTGCGGGCAGCGAGAGATTCGGACTTGTTCTGACATGGCCCAGAACAGAAATATCTGTGTCCTGGAAACCACTTTGCAGAATGTCGAAATGGCGCTGTGAGTTGACGCGGTTAAGAATAACGCCGGCGATGCGTGTTGATTTGCGAAATTCGGCAAAGCCCTTTGCAATGGCTGCCGCTGATTGGCCGATGCCCTTGCAATCAATGATCAACACGATGGGAAGGCCCAGACTGTCTGCGATGTCGGCGGTTGACCCATGGCCATTGGCAGCACCATCAAACAGGCCCATGGCACCTTCAACCAGCAGCAGATCGGCCGCGCTTGTGGCTGTTGCCGCCCAGTGCTGCAGGCATTGTTGTGACATGGCGAAACCATCAAGATTAAACGAATTTTGCCCACAGGCAGCTTCATGAAAGCGCGGATCGATGTAATCGGGGCCGCTTTTGGCGCCGGCAACCGAGATACCTTGATTTTTCAGGGCGCGCAGCAGGGCGAGTGTAATAAGTGTCTTGCCGGAATTTGACCCGGGCGCTGACAGGACCAGACCATGTGGGGCCTTGGGCCGTGTCCTTTTTTGTGGTGTCATCCAGCTTTGCTTTGGGTGCGATTGTTGAGCGGATCTTTTTCCAGTACGCGCCCCTCCAGCGCGCCCAGCCAATCCAGTGCGGAGCGAAGTCGAACAACTTCTCCCAGAACCACCATGGCAGGTGGTTCCATTTTCTGCGCCTCGGCAGCGCTGACCGCTTCACCCAATGTGGTTTCCAGAATGCTTTGATTGGGTAGGGATGCGTTGCAGATGATAGCCATCGGCTCGCTGGGTGAACGTCCGGCGTCGATTAGATTCCTGGTGATCGATCCTAGGTGTTTCATGGCCATATACATGACGATCACCGGGGCACCTTTAGCAACGCCATGCCAGTCTATGGCGGTTGGTGTCAGCCCTGTCTGGTCATGACCTGTCAGGAAGGTTACTGCCTGGTTAATGTCCCTGTGCGTGACCGGTATACCGGCATAGGCCAGTCCGCCAATGCCCGCTGAAATACCTGGAATAATGCGGAAATGTATTCCAGCATCCACAAGTGACAAAGCTTCTTCACCACCGCGCCCGAAGACAAAGGGGTCTCCTCCCTTCAGCCGACAGACCCGCTTGCCCTCATTTGCCAGTTCAATCAGCCGCAGCGAGATATCGCGTTGCTTGGGGGACGGTTTGCCGCCGCGCTTGCCGGCATATTCGCGAATCGCAGACGGGTTCGCGTGCGCCAGAACCTCTTCACCGACCAAGGCATCATAGATAATGACATCTGCCTGTTGCAGCGCGTTAACGGCGTGCAGTGTCAGCAAGCCGGGGTCGCCCGGCCCTGCGCCAACAAGCCAAACCCAGCCGGGCTCAAACCGCGGCAGGTTGAAAAATGGTTCTGGAGACTTCTTCTTGTTCATGGGCGCAAATTAGCGCGAAGTGCGCCGCTTTGAAAGCGGAACTGCGACATTCATCTTTGCAATCGCGCGGCGGACCCTTAGAGCTATGATATGAATACGCGAAAACCAACAGATCGGGCGTTGCGCAGAGGCTGGACAACAGGTGCCTGCGCGACCGCTGCTACGAAAGCGGCGCTGTCCGCACTGTTTACAGGCTCGTTTCCAGACCCTGTTCAAATTACACTACCAAAGGGCGAAATGCCTTTGTTTCCCTTGTGTCGCGAGCATCTGGATGGCGACAGGTCTATGGCCAGTATCATCAAGGATGCCGGTGATGATCCTGATGTGACCCACGGCGCTGAAGTGATTGTTACTGTCTACAGGGGTTTGCCCGGCTCGGGTATCAGTTTCAAAGCCGGACCAGGTGTTGGCATGGTGACAAAGGCAGGTTTGCCGATTGCGCCCGGTGAACCCGCCATCAATCCTGTTCCGCGAAAGCTGATGCGCGAAGTGGTCGAGGCTCTTTGTGTTGAATTTGATCAGCCGACAGATATTACCATCGAAATTTCTGTCGCTGACGGCGCCGAGCTGGCTTTGAAAACCTGGAATCCACGTTTGGGCATTGTAGGCGGGTTGTCCATCCTTGGCACGACAGGAATTGTTCATCCCTTTTCCTGTGCGGCCTGGATTCACTCCATTCATCGGGGAGTTGATGTTTCAAGGGCGGCGGGATTGAAACACATTGCCGGGTCCACTGGCTCGACGTCTGAAACCGCTGTTCAGGCTCTCTACGATCTTCCCGATATTGCGCTTATGGATATGGGGGATTTTGCCGGAGGGCTTTTGAAATATGTTCGCACCCATCCGGTTTCACGACTGACAATCGCTGGTGGTTTTGCAAAGCTGGTCAAACTGGCACAGGGCGCGCTTGATCTGCATTCGGGCCGATCACAAGTTGATTTCAACTGGCTTGCAGGGCGAATTGAGGCTTTGGGTGGTTCGCAGGAACTGGTTGAAAATTCCCGCATTGCCAACACCGCTGCGGAAGTGCTTTCATTAGCTCAAGAAGATACGCGTGAGTTGGCAGAAGCCCTGACACTGGATGTGGCGCGCGCCGCAGAACGGACGGCACAGACTGCCCTGGATAGAGGGGGCGTTAGCAGCGCCGTTTCTGTGGATATACTGGTTGTTGGACGAGAAGGCGAAGTATTGGCCAATACGGCCTCAGGATTGGGTTTGAACCCTGAAGCGTGATAGGAACTGGCAGGCGTGGAAACAGTGCCGACACCAATGATTGAGGGCGTTGCGCCAATGGAAGGCGCGCGGTCGGTTCTGTTGCTTGGCGGCACGACTGAGGCTTTTCGCCTGGCCCAGATGTTCGCCAATGATCCGGGGACTGACATCATCACGTCGCTTGCAGGCCGAACCAGTTCTCCACGGCAACCAGCGGGCCGTCTGCGGGTTGGCGGGTTTGGTGGCGGCGATGGTCTGGCTGAATTTATCGTCAGTGAGCGCATTCAGGCTGTGATCGACGCGACCCATCCATTTGCTGCAACCATGACGGATCATGCCATTTATGCAGCACAGCGCACCGGTATTCCGCTGTTGCTTCTGAGCCGTTCTCCCTGGGAGAAAACGGACCAGGATCAATGGATCGATGTGCCGGATATTGCGACGGCGGTCGACAGCATCCCCAGGCGTGCAAGGGTGCTGCTGGCCGTGGGCCGACAAGAAGCACCAGCCTTTTCAAAACGCATGGATTGCTGGTTCCTGACCCGAATGATGGAGCCACCTGATACGCTGGTCCCACCGGGAAAGGTTCTGGTGGAACGGCCGCGGGACAATGCGGATGAAGAATGCGCGCTGATGTCGGACAACCGCATCAATTGTGTTGTTGCGAAGAATTCCGGTGGTCCCGGCTATGCCAAAATCGAGGCGGCCAGTTGGATGGGCCTTCCGGTCATCATGGTGGTCCAACCACCAAAACCTGAAGCTGTGCGGGTTTCTATCGTTGGCGATGCAGCCGTATGGCTACGGCGTTTGTTCAGTCTTTGAACACGACGTTGTGCGGCGTTGATGACAGATTCCGCAAGCGGCCTGGCAATGTCTTACTCTCATAAAACAAGCTCTCGATGGACTTCTCGCAAACGAAGCTTTGCGAAATTGTGCGCTGCAAGGTAAAAGACAATTCACTGCATTCGAATACGTTCACTATCAGGGTTTTCCAATCTATGGCCATTTCCAAAATTCTTGTCGCAAACCGTTCTGAAATTGCTATTCGCGTGTTTCGCGCTGCCAATGAGCTGGGCTTGAAAACTGTTGCGGTTTTTGCCGAAGAAGACAAGCTTGCGCTACATCGTTTCAAATCTGATGAAGCTTATCAGATTGGCAAGGGGCCGCATCTGAAAGAGCAGATGGGGCCAATTGAAGCCTATCTCTCGATTGAGGAAATTCTGCGGGTCGCCAAGGAATCTGGCGCCGATGCCATTCATCCCGGATATGGCTTTCTGTCTGAAAGCCCCGAATTTGTAGATGCCTGCACAAAAGCCGGCGTCACCTTTATCGGGCCAACTGCTGATACAATGCGTTCGCTTGGCAACAAAGTGTCAGCGCGTAACCTTGCCGTTGAAGCCGGTGTGCCGGTTGTGCCGGCCACTGAACCGCTTCCCGACGATATGGATGAAGTGCATCGTCTGGCCGAGGAGGTTGGCTATCCGGTGATGCTGAAAGCGTCCTGGGGCGGCGGCGGCCGTGGTATGCGGTCCATTCGCTCAGCCGATGATCTGTCCCGTGAAGTGCTGGAAGGCAAACGCGAGGCGCGCGCTGCGTTTGGCAAGGATGAGGTCTATCTGGAAAAGCTTGTCGAGCGCGCACGCCATGTTGAAGTGCAGCTGCTGGGAGATTCCCACGGCAATCTGGTGCATTTGTTTGAACGTGACTGTTCGGTGCAGCGGCGCAATCAGAAAGTGGTGGAGCGGGCCCCGGCGCCTTATCTGTCGCAGGAACAGCGCGATGAACTGTCCGACTACGCGCTGAAAATTGGCAAGACTGCCTCTTATCGGGGTGCCGGAACCGTTGAATTCCTGATGGATGTCGATACCGGCAAGTTTTATTTCATTGAAGTGAACCCCAGGGTTCAGGTGGAGCATACGGTGACTGAAGAGGTCACTGGCGTTGATATTGTAAAGGCGCAGATTCACATTGCCGAGGGTGCCGTGATTGGCGAAGAAGCCTCCGGTGTGCCCAAACAGGAAGACATGCGCCTCAACGGCCATGCGATCCAGTGCCGTATTACCACTGAAGATCCGGAACAGAATTTCATTCCCGATTATGGCCGTATCACTGCCTATCGCGGGGCAACCGGTTTTGGTATTCGCCTTGATGGCGGCACGGCCTATTCGGGCGCTGTGATTACGCGTTTTTACGATCCATTGCTGGAAAAAGTTACAGCCTGGGCGCCCACGCCGATGGAAGCCATTCTGCGGATTCATCGTGCGTTACGGGAATTCCGTATTCGCGGTGTCGCGACCAATCTCCTGTTTCTTGAAAACATCATTTCCCATCCGGATTTTCAGGAAAACCGCTACACAACCCGCTTCATTGACACGACACCAGAGCTGTTTGCCACATCGACCCGCAAGGATCGGGCGACCAAGCTTTTGACCTATATTGCCGATGTGACCGTGAACGGCCACCCGGAAGCCAAGGACCGTCGTCGACCGGATCCGGAAGCTGCGAAGCCGGTGGTGCCGATTTTTGAGGGAACTCCGTCTCCAGGTACAAAACAACGCCTCGACATGGATGGACCGGCAGAATTTGCCAAATGGATGCGCGCCGAAAAACGGGCGCTGATTACAGATACCACCATGCGTGATGGGCATCAGAGCCTTCTGGCAACACGGATGCGGACTTACGACATGGTCAATGTGGCCGATGCCTATGCCACAGCGCTGCCAAATCTGCTGTCACTGGAATGCTGGGGCGGTGCGACGTTTGATGTGGCCATGCGCTTCCTGCAGGAAGATCCGTGGGAGCGCCTCGAGAAAATTCGCGAAGGCGTGCCTAATCTGCTTTTGCAAATGCTTTTGCGTGGCTCCAACGGCGTTGGCTATACCAATTACCCTGACAATGTGGTGAAGGATTTTGTTGCCAAGGCAGCATCGGGCGGCATTGATCTGTTCCGCGTCTTTGACTGCCTCAACTGGGTGGAAAATATGCGCGTCTCGATGGACGCTGTGTGTGAAGCCGAGAAACTGTGTGAAGGCGTGATCTGTTACACCGGCGATATCATGGACCCGGACAGGGCCAAATACAGCCTGAACTACTACGTCAAACTGGCCAAGGAACTGGAAGCAGCAGGCGCTCATATTATCGGCCTGAAGGATATGGCGGGCCTCTTGAAGCCAAATGCGGCCAGGGTTTTGATCAAGGCTCTACGCGAAGAGACCGAATTGCCAATCCACTTCCACACCCATGACACATCAGGTATTTCCGCTGCGACCGTTCTGGCTGCGGTGGATTCCGGCGTTGATGCGGTGGACGCGGCCATGGATGCATTCTCCGGCCTCACGTCCCAGCCATGCCTTGGCTCGATTGTCGAAGCCTTGAAAGGGTCTGAGCGGGATACCGGACTTGATCCCAAAGCCATTCGCCGAATCTCGTTTTACTGGGAAGCCGTGCGCAACAAATATGCGGCCTTCGAGCCTGATCTGAAAGCCGGTGCCTCTGAAGTTTATCTTCACGAGATGCCGGGCGGTCAGTTCACCAATCTGAAAGAGCAGGCCCGGTCACTGGGCCTGGAGAGCCGCTGGCACGAAGTGGCTCAGACCTATGCTGATGTGAATCAGATGTTCGGTGATATCGTGAAGGTGACACCATCTTCCAAAGTCGTCGGCGATATGGCCTTGATGATGGTCTCGTCAGGCCTGTCGGTCGCTGATGTTGAAGATCCGAACAAAGACATCGCATTTCCTGAGTCAGTTGTTCAACTAATGCATGGTGATCTGGGACAACCGCCCAATGGCTGGCCAGTTGATCTGCAGAAAAAGGTCCTGAAAGGCGAGGAGCCGATTCTTGTTGTTCCAGGATCTCTGTTACCGCCGGCAGATCTGGATCAGGAGCGTGCGACCATTGAAGAGGCGATTGAACGCCCGGTCAGCGATTACGAGCTGGCGTCCTATCTGATGTATCCGAAGGTCTTCACGGATTTTGCGCGCGCGCAGGCTGTGTATGGCCCGGTTAGTGTACTGCCGACGCCGGTCTATTTCTATGGTCTGGAATCCGGCGAGGAGATTTTGGTGACGCTGGAAAAAGGCAAAACCCTTGTTGTGCGCTGTCAGGCTATTGGCGAGCCGGATGAAGATGGCATGGTGCGGGTGTTCTTTGAGCTGAACGGCCAGCCACGCATCATCAAGGTGCCGGACCGTAACCGGGCCGATGCGGTTGTTGCGCGGCAAAAGGCGGATGCCGGTAATGATGCACACGTCGCTGCACCGATGCCGGGCGTTATTTCGCAAATCAACGTCAAGTCAGGTCAGGACGTCACTGCAGGCGATGTGTTGCTGTCCATTGAGGCCATGAAAATGGAAACGGCGATTCATGCCGAAAGCGATGGCAAGGTGACCGAAGTCCTGGTGAAAGCCGGTGATCAGATCGATGCCAAGGATCTTCTGGTCGTGGTCGAAGCTTCCGAATAAAATTCGGAGGCTTAACGCCGCGGTCTAATATCCGGTGAGTTCGCCCTGCATTGTGTAGGCAATTTCCTCTTCGAGGCGGATTGTCGGCTTCTTGCCGACATGTTGCTCGTTCTCACGGCACCATTCTAATGCTGCTTCACGACCGAGATCGCGCAGATAGGTCAGAAATTTCCACTCGGCATTAACCTTGGATGATGCCGACAGGGGCGCGTCCGTGTCGACCAGCGCAATCCGATGCATACGGACATCTGAATACTCATCGGGTGACAGAACGCCCTCTTTCAGCTTGCGCGAGACAAATTCAATGGCGCGCAATTCCCGCAGCAAAGATGCGTTGAACGTAATTTCATTGACACGATTGTGGATATCGCGGGCCGATCTGGGTATTTCCTTTCGAGAAATCGGATTGATCTGGACCAGCAGAATGTCATCCGTTTTGGTGCCGTGGAAAAAGGGAAACAGCACCGGATTGCCCATAAAACCGCCATCCCAATAGGGAATTCCGTCAATTTCCACGGCCTGAAACATGGAGGGCAGGCAGGCAGAAGCCAGTACGGAATCAGCGGTAATCTCGCTTGTTTCAAACACCCGAACTTTGCCATTGTACACATTGGTGGCGCCCAGAAACAGCTTCACACCCTTGCAACGGCGTACCCGTTCGAAATCCACGAGTTCTTCCAGAATGTCGCGTAGAGGATTGAGGTTGAGCGGGTTGTAATCATAGGGCGAATAGAAGCGGGTCATGACATCGCCTATCAGATAGCCCGGAGACATATCCATTGACCAGTTTCCGAACATCATGTCCAAAAGGGTGCGCTGAACCGGCGAAAAGTTGGAAGCGTCGCTGACAGCCTTCCAGAAACGATGCAGGTGTTCGCGCGCGCCTTCTGCACCGTTTTCTTCAAAGCCATCTGCCAGCACGACCGCATTCATTGCGCCAGCGCTGGTGCCGGAAATGCCCTCAATATCCAGTGTGCCGCGCTCCAGCAGCGCATCAAGCACGCCCCAGGTGAACGCGCCATGGGAACCGCCGCCCTGAAGGGCCAGATTAATAAGCATTCCTTGTGGGTTTGGCATGACTACAGAGCCGTCCAGCCACCGTCGACTGATAGAGGCGTTCCGGTGATCTGGGCCGCCGCGTCACTGCACAGAAACGCAACGATATCGCCAATCTGTTCTGTGGTGGCAAAATCCTTGGTTGGCTGGCGCGCCAGCATAACCTCGCGAATAACTGTCTCGCGGTCCATGTTATGCGCCTTCATCTGCTCCGGAATTTGCGATTCGACAAGAGGTGTCATCACATAGCCGGGGCATACTGCGTTGCAGGTGATGTTCTTTTCGGCCAGTTCCAGAGCAACAGATTTTGTGAAGCCGACAACACCGTGTTTGGCCGCGACATAGGCGGATTTGAAAGGTGAAGCGGTAAGACCATGGGCCGATGAGATGTTGATTATACGGCCCCAACCGAAGGCCTTCATGCCTGGAACTGCGGCTCTGGTTGTGTGAAACACCGAAGACAGATTAATGGCCAGGATGGCATCCCATTTTTGCGGCGGAAACTCCTCCACTGGGGCTACAAACTGAATGCCGGCATTGTTGACAAGAATGGAGATCGGACCCAGCGATTCGGTCGCCTGTTCCACCAAAGAGACGCAGGCATCGGCCTTCGACATGTCAGCGGAAAAGAACGCGGCCTTCACGCCGAATTCTTGGGTTATGTCTTCTGCCAGCTTGTGGTCTTCCTGGCTGTCTGTGTAGGAATTGATGGCGACATTGATGCCAGTCTTTGCAAGCTGACGAGCGATGCCGAGACCAATTCCGGAGGTTGAACCGGTGATGATAGCGTTCTTGCCTTGCAACATGAATTGATCCTCTGTTTCGAATTTTGGGGCTGGTACAGGAATTTGGTGTGTTTCGTACGATTAATCCTTATATAGGGTCCGCATAAATTATTTTGCAACGCACAATCTGAGTATGGCGTCGGTATGGCCCGAAGTGAGCAGATGGAGATTGCGTTGCCAGAGATGGAATTGCCGGATGGAGTATCTTTCCAAAGTCATGTCGCGGCGCGACAGTGTTGGCGTTGATGTTGGCGGTGTGCGTGTTGGTGGCAGCACGCCTGTTGTTGTGCAATCGATGACCAATACCGACACTGCTGATATTGATGCGACGGTCAAACAGGTTGCGGCCCTGTCTCGTGCCGGATCGGAGTTGGTGCGCATTACCGTTGACCGGGATGAGGCCGCAGCAGCTGTTCCAGTCATTCGCGAACGGCTGGATATTCTTGGCATTGATGTGCCGTTGATTGGTGATTTTCACTATATCGGACATACGTTACTGGCAGACCACCCCGCCTGCGCAGACGCTTTGGCAAAGTACCGCATCAATCCGGGGAATGTCGGGTTTGGCAACAAAAAGGACCGGCAGTTCGCGCAGATTATCGAAACCGCGATTGAGCGCGACAAGCCAGTGCGTATCGGTGTCAATTGGGGATCGCTTGATCAGGAATTATTGACCCGGCTGATGGACGAAAATGCCAAATCAGAAAAACCGCTTTCCGCGACCGAGGTGATGCATGAGGCGATTATTCAGTCTGGACTGATTTCAGGCCGGTTGGCAGAGGATATCGGGCTGCCGAAAGACAAGATTATTCTGTCGGCCAAGGTCAGCCAGGTGCAGGATCTGATTGCGGTCTACACCAGCCTTGCACAGCGTTGCGACTATGCGCTGCATCTTGGGCTGACGGAAGCTGGCATGGGCTCCAAGGGCATTGTTGCCTCCTCTGCGGCGCTGGGAATTCTGTTGCAGCAGGGCATTGGCGATACGATCCGAATTTCACTGACTCCGGCACCGGGTGGCGACCGCACACGGGAAGTACAGGTCGCACAGGAATTGCTGCAGACCATGGGTTTCCGGTCCTTTGTACCAATTGTCGCTGCCTGTCCGGGGTGCGGACGCACCACATCGACCGTGTTTCAGGAATTGGCGGAACGGATCCAAAGCGATCTGCGCGACAGTATGCCGGTCTGGCGGGAAAAATACCCCGGCGTGGAAGCCTTGAAAGTGGCTGTCATGGGCTGCATCGTGAATGGACCTGGCGAGAGCAAACATGCCGATATCGGCATTTCCCTGCCAGGCACAGGTGAAACCCCTGCCGCCCCCGTTTTTATTGATGGCAAAAAGTCCGCGACCTTGCGTGGCGCCACGATTGCGGATGATTTTCAAATCATGGTCGGTGACTATATCGAGAAGCGTTTCGGGGCCGGCGGCTGACGCTGAAACGGACGAGCGGTTATTTTTTCCAAACCCGCACTTCTCCGCCAGCAAAGTGCGGATAGTCTTCCTCATCTTGCATAAATGTGCGGATTTCCTCAAAGGCCAGTGGGCGAAAATGATTGCTATCAACGCCCACATCCATGCTCTTTGAGAAGGGCTCGCTATCCAGTCTGCCGTGAACGTGGCCGAATAAATGCCAGGAGCCGCGCCAGGCCTTGTTCCATTCACGCATCGGATAGTGACACAGAATGAGACGCTGGCTGTCGAGCGAAATGGTTTTCATCAAATCAATGGAAGCGAAGCTGCCAGCGCAGTCACGCACCGTTTTATGGTCATGATTGCCTTCGATGAGATGAATGCTTCCGTTCAGTCGACTGGCGAAGACGCTGGCTGGTTGATCAAACCCCATTGAAAAATCGCCCAGATGCCAGACCGTGTCCTCGGGACGAACGACGGCATTCCAATTGGCGATCAGCGTTTCATTCATCTCGCTGACGGTTTCGAAGGGGCGCTTGGACAGGTGAATGATCGACTCATGGCCAAAATGGGTGTCAGACGTAAAAAATGTCTCTGGCATCTAGGGTCTGGACTCCATTGGGAGATTAAATTGGCGTTGTATAGAAAGCCCAAATGCTATGAACAGATTGCAGGTAAGGCTGGTTGCCTTTTCAAAATCTGTGAAGCGGCAGTTGGGCTTTCTACACAATTTCCCTTCGGGATGAGCGTGGTTTTTGGTAGGATGTCGGCGCAAAGGCTGGAAAACCAGACGGTTTCCGGCGTCTTTACTTCTAAACCTGACCAAAATCACACTCACCAATTCAACCTTCCAATTGAGTCCAGCCCTTGGGCGCTCATGACGTTCGGTTGGCGATGAAGCTGGCTGTTTGCCTCAGCGTGTCTGCGGCCGGACCATATGGCTTGAGCAAATCATGGGCTTCATTGATTTGGGCGGTGAGGTGGGCTTTCGCTGTTTTCAGCCCCATAAAGTCCACAAGCGTTGCTTTACCCGCTGCGGCATCCTTGCCTGCTTCTTTGCCGAGCGCGGCGGCATCACTTGTCCGGTCAAGAATATCGTCTGCCAGTTGAAAAGCCAGACCGATGGTGCTGCCAAATTTTTCAAATCGCATCTCATCATCTGGTGAGCCGCCAGCCAGGATCACACCCGCTGTGCAGGCAAAGCGCAGCAGGGCACCTGTCTTCATGGCCTGCATGGATTTAATGCTGGTCTCGCTTTGCGGCGGTGATGCTTCTCCGCGTCGACCTTCAGCTGCGATGTCCAACACCTGTCCGCCGACCATACCGGACGCACCAGCGGCTTTGGCCAGACCGGCGACCAGTTTCAGACGGATTGCCGGATCAGTGTGCACATGTTCATCTGTCAAAAGATCAAACGCCAGGGTCTGCAACGCGTCGCCGACCAGAATTGCTGTCTCTTCATCAAACGCGATGTGGGTGGTTTTCTTGCCACGCCGCAGATCATCATTATCCAGTGCCGGTAAATCATCATGTACCAGACTGTAGCTGTGAATGCATTCAAGGGCTGCGGCTGCGCGCAGGACGCCTCTATCATTGCGGCCAAACAGCGCGGCGGTCTCCACCAGCAAAAACGGGCGCAGGCGTTTGCCGCCATTCAATGTGGCGTAGCACATGGCATCCAGCAGCCGTTGCGGTGCGCCGGTGCCAGCTTCGGCCTCAATTGCAGATTTCAACACATCGCTGATGATCTGCCCATGGTGCAATAATTTTTCGTTCAAAGTGTTTGACATTTATAGGGTAAAATCAGGCAAGGATGCCGGTCCGATCTGTGACTAACACGCCCTTGAACCACAGCGGCGCGATTGAGAGCAAGCCAAGAGTCCGCATCTTGAACAAACAGTCACATGCCGGATACCATAAACACTGTGATTGACGGCTGATGGAAAAAATGATTCCTGCAACGCTACCATGTTGTAAGGGTAACCGGATTGAGACAGCTTTTCAGGGACAGCAGCGGGTAGGACATTGGCACGGGGCAACAAATCAGCAAAAAAGAAATCCGGTGGCCCGGTCCGGCGCGCTCGAACCTCATTGCGAAAATGGGTCCGCTGGTCCCTTCTTGCCGTGTTGCTTATCGTCGTCTCGCCACTTCTGCTGATACCTGCCTATGTGTGGGTGACACCGCCGGTTTCCAACCTCATGCTTTGGCGTCTGGCACAAGGTCATGGAGTGACTCGAAGCTGGACACCGGTTGAGCAATTGTCGCCAAATCTCATAAATGCTGTGCTTTCCAGCGAAGATGGCCGGTTTTGCCTGCATCACGGCGTGGACTGGCAGGCGGTTGAAATTGTGATTGATGATCTGATCGATGGTGGCACACCGCGCGGTGCAAGCACGGTTACCATGCAGACGGTCAAAAACCTGTTTTTGTGGCCCAGCCGTTCCTATGTGCGCAAAACGCTGGAAGTGCCGCTGGCAATCTATGCAGATTTCTTCTGGTCCAAGGAGCGGGTCGCCGAGATCTATCTGAATATGGTGGAATGGGGCCCGGGGCTATATGGCGCCGAAGCAGCTTCGCGGCGTTATTTCGGCAAAACCGCAGGGCGCTTGACGATGCGTGAAGCCAGTCTTCTGGCGACGGCCTTGCCAAATCCGCTGGCGCGCAATCCGCGCAGCCCCAGCGATGGGCACCAACGGCTTGCCAGAACTGTGGATGCCAGAGCGCGCAAGGCTGCCGGTCTGTTTTCCTGTGTGACAGGAGAGAGCTGAACCGGCAGAGGCTGAATGCAGGTGAATAGATACCAGACTATTTCAGGAGAGCCTGCTGCCTGTCGCGTGATCAAACATATGCAGACGATTCTGATTGACTTGCAGATGAATTGACTCGCCCGGCTTGACGTTCAACCGATCTCCAAAGGTTGCGGTGAGCTCATTTCCGCCCTTTCGCATGACCAGTTGCGTTTGAGCGCCGGTCGGCTCCACAACCACAATCTCGGCATGAATGCTGTGATCGCTGGGCTCGGACACGATCGAGAAGCTCTCTGGACGGATGCCCAACTGCAAGGGCCCTGGTGCCACATGGCTCAAATCGTCGACCATCAGGGTGTCGCCGTCTGAAAAGTGCAATGGGTCGGTTGCTGAGGCTTGCCTGTTTGCGTCAAGAAAGTTCATCGCAGGGGACCCAAGAAAGGAGCCGACAAACTGGTTCACCGGATTATCATAGAGTTCCAAGGGTGATCCGATTTGTTCAATATGGCCGTCCCTGAGGACGACAATCCTGTCAGCCAATGTCATGGCTTCAATCTGATCGTGGGTGACGTAAATGGTGGTGGTTGCCAGCCGCTGATGCAGTTCCTTGATTTCGGCTCGCATCTTCACCCTCAGGGTTGCATCGAGGTTGGACAATGGCTCATCAAACAGGAAAACCTCCGGCTCACGCACAATCGCTCTGCCCATTGCGACCCGTTGGCGCTGACCGCCGGACAATTGGCGTGGAAAGCGATCAAGTAGTTTAGACAGGCCCAGCACATCTGATGCCCGCCCGACCTTTTGTTTCTGCCCGTCACTGTGCTCGCCTTTCAGACGCAGTGAGAAATTCATGTTCTCCTCGGAAGTCATGTGCGGGTAAAGCGCATAGGATTGGAAGACCATGGAAATACCCCGGTCCCGCGCAGGCGCGTCATTCACGACCTTTCCTCCAATGGAAACTTCCCCTGACGAGATTGGCTCCAACCCGGCAATCATGCGCAGCAGAGTTGACTTGCCACATCCGGACGGTCCCACCAGAACGACAAATTCTCCGTCGTTAATATCAAGAGAGATGTCGGGGATTACAGTTACCGATCCAAACAATTTTCTAACGTTTTTCAGGCTCACATTTGCCATCTTCGTTCTCCACTTGGTCCGAATGCCTTGGTGAATCAGGCAGGGTCGGAAAACTCGATCTCGATTTGGTTTGTCCAGGTTCCGCCGGTTTCAAGCGTGGCACCGGTTCCGCTTGTGCCATCGGCACGGCGCTCGCTGTTTGCGGGCTCAACTGCAATGATGTTTCGATTTGGTCTTGGATCAGACCAAATCTGCATGAATGGCAGCTGTTGTGCGCTTGTCTCAAACCTGGCTTGAAACCCCGGCCAGTGTTCGGACTGCGGACGTCTGACAATGACATTTATGTCACCGTGTTCTTCTACACGGCGGCAGTCGAAAGTCGGTTCGAGAGCCGGTCCGGATGTCGTTGGTAGAGACCTCCTCAACCAGTTTTCGCCATTTACGTCGATGGTTGTGGCATCGCCGAGCGCCGGGAAGCCAAAATTGAAATGGTAGAGCAGGGACAATTCGAAGGCTTCCAGACCGATATTTTCGAATGTATCCTTTATTTTCAAGCTGGTGCCGCCGATGGGCGCCTCGATCCTTCGAATCAGGCGATATGAAGATTTTGCCAAATGGGCGATCGTTACTTCGCCCTCACAAAACAGTATGGGGCTGTCATGCTGCCAGTTCTCTCCATACTGGGTGACCCTTGCCGGGGTGAGTGGCAGATTTCCGTGCAGAACGTTTCCGTCAGCCGGCTGACGGGTGTGTTCTGCGCCGCAGGTCACCAAAAACCCGGATAATGCGCGTTCGAGCCCCGTTTGTTCATCGCCATGACGCTGGTGCAGCGCAGGTGCCATATAACCACTTGGATGTTGCCAGGCCACCGGCATGCCGCGAAACCAAAGCGGCCCAATATCCAAAGAGCGATCACTCAGAATCCAAAAATCCAGGCCGCCACCTGTTGAAAAGACCAATGCGCGGTTGCCGCGTTCAACACCGTCATCAAGTGTAACCCTGCGCACCGAGGCAACTTGTCGAGGATCTCCGGTCAGGGAGCGCGGAAACATCGCCCGGTTGGGTGTCGACATGTTCATTCCGCGACCGTCTCACCAACTGCATCTGGAACCATGTCCAGACTGAGGCGCTCGAATGCCTCAGAAGGCGCGTCTGCCTGGTGCATGAGTTGTGACATCAAATTTGCAAGCTGTACTTCAAGCTGGTCATCGTCCAGAGGGTTTTGCTGGCCGGGATCTGTCTCCAAATCATAAAGGCGTGTTGTGTTTTCAAGAAGAGCGCCAGGGCCGTAAACGTCATACATTGGCGAACGGTTTGTAACAGGCACCTTCAATAATGGCGCGCCTTTGGTGAAGGACAGGGCCGGCTCCAGTTTTGCGTCTGCCAATTCTGCAGGGGAGAAAAAATCGAAAATGTGTGTTGGCATCAATGTGTATTGATTGAGGGTCTGCTTGCTTAAGTCAGGTGGATATCGATGATATGTGTAACGGCCATCAGTAACGTTCACCGCACCGCCAAAATACCCGTATAGCGCAGCATGGCGCTGCGATGCCTCGCCATCTATCAATGGCAGCAGCGAATTCGCTTGCATTTCCTTGGGTTTTGACGCGCCATTCAAGTCGATGAAAGTTGCCGCAAGATCAGCGGTTTGCGTGATTTTCCCGCAACGGGACCCATCTTTGGCCGAGCGTCTTGGGTCATGAACAAACAAAGGAATATGAGCGATTTCCTCATAGATATTCATTCTGTTCTTTGCCCAGAAATCATGTTCTCCGAGCAAAAAGCCATGATCGGTTGTCACCACGAGAGCGGTGTCCTCCCACATGTTTTTGGCATCAAATTCGTCCAGCAGGCGCCCAAGCAAATCATCGCATAACGCAACAGTTGCGTAGTAATTTGCACGTAATTCCTCGCATTCTTCAGGCAGTTCATCGACACGGCCATAGCGTGGCCAATCCAGAACCGGGCCCTGATAGTCGGTCTTGAACTGATCCTTGAATCTGCTGGGTGCATGAAACGGCTCGTGAGGATCAAATGTTTCAATCTGCAGAAACCAATTATCATCGCGCCAATTCTGATCGATGAACTCAAGACCTGCGTCAAAAACCTGAACAGACGGGAAATCAGCTTCCTCACGAATGAATTCACGATTGATGACGTTCTGAGCTTTATAGCTGCCTCGGTCGGTCGAAAAATTGTGCTCATGATATTTCTCGCGCAGCCTTTCCCAATGTGGCTGCACCAAAGCCTTCCATGGGTCTCCTTCCTGACCCCGGATAAAATCGTAACTGTTGTAGCGATTGTGGTAGGTGGCGCCGCCATCTTCCCAATAGTGAAAATGGTCTGTGATCAGATGCGTGTATGTGTCGCTCTCACGGGAAATGATCTCGGGGAACGCATTATCAAACGGTTCCATGGGACCCCAGCTGCGATGCAAGAAATTCAGCCGCCCTGTCAGCATATCACGCCGCGCCGGCATGCAGGGCAACGAGCCGACATAGTGTTTGTCGAAGGTCACGGATTTTTTGGCCAGCCGATCAAAGTTGGGTGTGGGAAACCGCGTACCGCCGTAAGGCGACAAGAGGTGACGGTTGAGACTGTCGAAGAGGACGAAAACTGTTTTCATGATCCGTTCCTATTTTACTGCGCCGGAGGTCAGTCCACGGACGATGAAGCGCTGCGCGAACAAGAGAAGCAGGATTGCTGGAATGATTGAAAGTGTTGAGGCCGCCGCCATTTCTGTAAATGCGATGGTGTTTTCCTGAGCATATTTCCCGATGCCGAGGGGAACGGTCGCTGTCTTGCGCTGGGTAAGTGTCAGGGCAACAGCAAACTCGTTCCAACTGAAAATAAAGCTGAGGATACCGGTTGCGGCCAATCCGGGCCGCACAATTGGAATAATCACATGCCATAGAATTTCAGGTGTCCTGGCACCGTCTATTTCCGCAGCCTCAATCATCTCTTTTGGAACATCACGGACAAACACGCCCATCATCCACAAAGCCATCGGGAGATTGAGTGTTGTATGCGCCAGGATGATGCCAAGATGGGTGTTATCAAGGCCAACTGTTCTGAACATTGTGAACCAGGCACCTGCCAGCGTGATGGGTGGGACCATGTGGAATATGACCGACCAGCCAAGCAGAGAGTGCAGGACCCATGTGGGCCATCGCATTCGGTACAGTGAGTAGGCAGCGAGTGTGGCAACAACCATCACAAGCACTGTACTGATCGATCCAACAATCAATGAGTTTGAGAAATTACGAATGAAGTCGGACGTTCCGGAGAACAATACGTCGACATATCCCTGAAGGTTGGGAATAAAAAAGAACTTTCCCAGCAGCAGATCAATCTGGGTTTTTATGCTTGCCGAGATAATCCAAAGAAAGGGGAACAATACGATTATCGAGAACAGGATCAGCAAGGTATGGCTGACAATCGTGCTTTGATTAATCCGGAGTTTCATGCTGCTTCCCCCCTTTTGCGGGCAAAGCGCGCCGCAATCGCAATGAGCAATGCAATGACGGTGAAAGTGGCCACGGATACAGCCGATCCATAGCCAGCCTGATCCTCTGTGAAGAAGCGTCGGTAGATCGTAAAACTTATCACTTCTGTCGATGTGCCCGGCCCACCGCCGGTCAGAAGGTAGATTTCGTCAAACACCTTGAAGGCCAAGATCATGCGGAAGATAAAAGTCACAACAAGCGTCGGAATCATCAGCGGCAAAGTGATGCTGCGCAGAGTCTGCCAGGCCGTCGCTCCGTCAATTTTGGCGGCCTCGTAGATATCCTCCGGCAAGCTTTCCAGACCAGCGAGAAGCAGCAGGAAGCAGAAAGGTGTCCAGTGCCAGATATCAACGACAATAACCGAGGCAAGCGCGAGATCCGAACTGCCGAGCCAGTCCTGCGGTGTCAGCCCGAACACCATGAGAATTTGGTTGAAGACGCCAAAATCGAAGCTGTATAACAGCTTCCAGATTGCGCCGATAATGATGCCTGGAACGAGAATTGGCAGAATGAAAATCGTCCGGTAAAGCAATCGACCGCGTGTGACCTGGGTGGTTAAAAGAGCCAGCCCGAGGCCCAGTATCATCTGGATTGCGACTGCCGTGACTGAGAAGACAATCGTGTTCCGGATGCCAGCGTGAAAAAGGGTATCGTCAGCAAGCTTGAGATAGTTGTGCAGACCCACAAATTCCCAAATTGCAGTGCGATCAACCCATTCAACCTCATGGAAACTCAGCGCCAGCAGATTGATCATGGGAATGATCGTCAGTGCCAGGAAAAGTATGACGGCGGGGGCTAGCGTAACATATCGCCACAGTTTATCGGATGACATCGCGCCTCTGCTTTCACTTTTTCAGGGAAGGCACTGCCCGGCCTGAGCCGGGCAGTGGTTCTGGGAGGAGTGATTTTACTCCTTCCTTTGGGAGAACGCGTTTACTTGAGGTTTTCCAGGACTGGAGCGTCGTAGCCAGCGGCGTCCATCACTTTTTTGATTTCTTCCGCAGCCATATTGAGCGCTTCTTTCAATTCCAGCTCTCCGGAAATCGCCTGATTGAAGCGCAATTCCGTAATCGCCAGAATTTGAGATGCTTCCGGGATGATGAAGGTCAACTGCGCTGTTGGCAGTGCATCAGCAAGCGCCTTCATGTAACGGAATTCCGGCATGTCGGCCATTTCCGAGGTCATCACCGATTTCGAGACAGGTGGTGAACCCGCTTCTGCATATGCGCGCTGAGCTTCATCTGTCTGGAACCATTTGAAGAACGCGACGGCTGCAGCCTTGCGGTCGGCTGGAATGTTCTTTGGAACACCGCCAAGCCAATGCCCCAATCCAGGTGAGGATGGGTAGTCTGCGGTTCCGGGGGGAGCCGCGTAGCCAACATCACCGACAACGGCAGATTTTGTAGGATCATCAAACAGTGCGGGGGCTGGCACGCCCATAATGTGACCAGCCCGGCCCGTCGACATATTCTGAATGACGTTGGTCTGGGTCTGACCTGCGGTCGATGGATGACCCACATTATTTGCAAATTTCAGATAGGTTTCCATACCTGCCAGTGTGCCAGGACTGTTTATGGTAATTGTGTAATCACCAGCTTTCTGATTTGCGAAAACGCCGCCACCATGACTTAGAATGTATGGAAAGACGTCAAAAGTTACGTCAAAAGCACCACGTTGCCCGCGTTGCGAGATGCCGTACATCTGCGGGGGATTGTTGAGGGCTTCGGCATTGGCATATAGTTCATCCCATGTCGTGGGAACAGACAGACCTTTTTCTGCATAAAGATCTGACCGGTAGTGAAGGATGGGAATGAATGGATTGATCGGTACTGTGAGCAACTCACCGTTTTCGCGGTCAATACGTTTGGTCTCAGAGTCCCAATAGGGCGAGTCGTCGAACGTGTAGATGTCCGGGCTCAATTCAAACGAGCTGTCAATGTTCGTCAGTGGCTCGATAAATCCACCCGTGTAGAACTCAACAAAAAAACCTGCGTTCATGATGAGTATGTCGAACGGACTTTCATCAGTACGAACCGCTGTCCGCTGCTTTTCCAAGCTGCCTGCGAATGGGTTCACATCAAATTCGACCGGGTTTCCGGTTTCTGCAACATATTTATCAACAACCGCCTTGAACCCGGGAAACCAGGGTGACTGATTGATGACGATGGTGATCGGTGCTTCTTGTGCTGAAGCGCTGGTTGTACCTACGGTCGCCATGGCAAGGGCTGACATCGCTGTTGCCATAAGCACGCGACGCGTAAATCCGGCCGGCCTGTGTCGGAAATTCATTATGTTCTCCTCCCCGTTAGGGTGCTGATTTTCTGAACCCGACGGGTGCCTCCTCAGCACTGTAGGCGTCGAGTGACGACATAAGGTCACCCAAATTGCTATTCCACAAATAATTTTTTTATAGGAATTCATAGCTTTGAGCTATGTCAGTTGTTTGCGGCTTACGGGCACAGATGGTCGGTCCGCTGTTTTTCAGGCGTCAAATGCGTGAGGTTTTTCAAGCGGCGACATAAGCAGCCGGGCAGGGTTGTTCGTTCAACAGGCTGTTGAAAGCATCGGTTGGATCGCTTCAGTTTCTTGGGTTGTTGCCTGCAATTTTTCTGACTGTTTCCACCACGAAGCTGACCGCTGGAGATAAAAGCACCGGATTTCTGAAAATCAGCCCGGCTCTGCGAATGGCTTCCACCGATGGCACATCCAAAATGATGATGCCCTGCCCATCCTGGGATTCCAACGCTGATGTGATCGTATAAGTTACGGCATCAGACTCGCGCACCAATGACAGGATGAAGCTCATTGAATCCGATTCGGTTACACGCTTGGGCAATTGCAAACCGTGCGATAGCATGATTGCATCCAGTTTCTTCCGCGCTAAAGTCGCGCCTGAAGGAAGAACCCATTGCAGGTTTTGAAGCGCAGCGAGTGGAATATCTTTTTCCTGCTGCAAGGCATGGCCGGCGCGTGCACAAATGCAAAGGCGATCTTCTGTGAGGGCCTCAAGGCAGAAGTCCTGCTCTTGTCCTCGAAGAGGTAATTCTGCAATGACGAAGTCCAGATCTCCTGCTGACAGATCGGTCAGGAGCGCCTCATCGAAGCCACCGGTTACGCTGACATTTATGTCCGGTCGCTCGTCGAGAACCTCAGCAATGGCTTGCGGGAGTAGCCGTCGCAACCAGGACGGGCCTGCGCCGATGCGGACTTTGCCGACATTGCCGGACTTGATCCCGCTGAGATCTTTTATGGCGGCTCCCACCTGGACTTCGACATGCCGGGCATGATCCAGCAGCTTCTCGCCATAGACGGTCAGTTTGACGCCGCGAGGCAACCGCTCAAACAGTTCCACACCCAGCTGATGTTCAAGATATTTGATACTCTTCGAAAGGGTCGGTTGCGCAATGTTCAGCCTCTCGGCGGCTCGGGTGACACTGCCTTCCTCCACCACGCGCAAAAAGTAGCTGATTTGACGAATATCCAATGCACATTCCCCCGAAACTGACACTGACAGGACGTTACATCGGTATACTCAAAAGCTATGGATATTACAAAGCGGCGGAAAAACAGTGATGGCTACTGCCGGAAAACGCGACACAGTCCAAATTGGGCTTTCCGGAGTTTCGCCAAGCCTGTGTTTTGATTGCGCACACAAACATGTCAGCCGATAGGCTGGAATGGTCGTGCCTGCATATATCGCGAATGAAAACCTGTGCGACCGGGTAGGCCCACCGTTGAAAAATGAGCCTATTCCCCGATGACTGTGCCTTCGCGGCGCGTGTCTGCTCCGCCGGTCAGCCTGTCATCATCCATGACAATGCCATGTAGTCCGGAATTCAAATCGCGCACCGAGACCTCGTAGCCAAGCGCTTCCAATGCCGGGCCAAGGTTTTCTGCCGGGGTGCCAGCTTCCAGATCGTACGGCCCGAAGCGGTTGATCAAATGAGGCATATTAATGGCAGATTGCAGGCTGAGGCCCCAGTCGATATGAGCGATCAGAGTCTTGGCGACATAGCCGATGATGCGGCTTCCGCCAGGGCTTCCAACGGCCATATAGGGCAGGCCATCCCGCATCACGATGGTCGGTGCCATGGATGACCGTGGTCGCTTGCCGGGTTCAACCCGATTTGCAATCGGGTAGCCATTGGAATGGCTGCGAAACGAAAAATCAGTGAGTTCGTTATTCAGCAGGAACCCGCCGGTCATCAAACGTGATCCAAAGCCGTTTTCAATGGTCGTTGTCATGGAGACGACGTTTCCAGCTTTGTCACGTATGACGAAATGGCTGGTCGAGGGCAGTTCTATGGATTCATCATCTGACTGATACAGCGCGTGATCGAATTCCGGCTCGCCAGGTGTGACTGTTTCAAGCCGGTTTTCGCGCATCAGAACCCCGCGATTGGCGAGATATCCATCAGCAATCAGGCCTTTTGTCGGCATGGGTACAAAGTCGCTGTCTGCCATGTAGCGGCCACGGTCAGCGAACGCCAGACGTGAGGCATCGCCAATAAGACGCCAGGCCTGAGCACTGTTAGGACCCAGCCCTTTCAGATCATAAGCGCGCAAGGTTCCCAGAATCTGCCCGACTGTCAGCGCTCCCGAGGACGGGGGGCCCATGCCGCAGACATCGAATCCACGATAGTCCACACAGATTGGCGCGCGCTCCTTGATCCGATAAGCGGCCAGATCATCCATTGCCAAAACACCGGGATTTCCCGGAGTGGATTGTACGGTTTTGACAATCTCCTGCGCAATATCACCTTTGTAAAATGCGTCAGTGCCTTGTTGAGACAGCATCCGCAATGTGTTTGCGTAGTCTGCATTTACGCGTTTGTCGCCCGCCTGAAGCGGTGTGCCATCTTCCCGGAAGAAATAGGCTTTGGTGTCCTTGAAACGTGAGAGCCGGTCCTGATCGTTGGCGATGGAACTGGCGAGCCTCGGGGACACCTCAAAACCGCCATCTGCCAAATTGATCGCGCTGTCGAACAAGGTTGCCCAGGGCATGGAGCCATAGCGACCGTGGACGGCTTCCAACAGTAAAGGTGTGCCAGGCACACCAACCGAACGACCGCCCACGACGGCATCAAAGAACTTCAGCGGCTCGCCATTTTCATCATGGAAGAGGGTTGGCGTTGCGGCGTTTGGTGCTGTCTCGCGACCGTCAAAGGTGGTCAATCGTTCGTTTGTTGCATCCCAATAAACCAGAAATGCGCCGCCACCCAATCCAGATGATTGAGGTTCCACAAGACCCAGCATCAATTGCACTGCCACCATGGCGTCAATGGCGTTGCCACCGTTGCGCAATACGGCTCCACCAGCTTCGCTGGCAAGCGGGTTTGCGGTGGCGATCATCCAGTTTTTGGATCTGATCCCCCGCACACTTTCTCCGACAAGATCGATCTCAACCGGAGGTTCTGCTGGTGCTGAGGTGCCTGATTCAGGCGCTACATCGTCGGTGGCCTGTTGTGCGCTGGCGGGACGGGCGTCAGCATAAAATGCCATCGCAGCCGAGAGAAGCAGAACACGCAGGAAACTGGAATTCTTCATAGCTTAAATCCGTCCAATCACATCACATAAAATCTGGTCGGCGATGTCGAATCTCATTGTCAGGTCGTGAGTCGCTTGTAGCCTGCCTTTAATCGGCATTAAAGCCCATTCAACCGCACCGCTGGCTACACTTCCTGGATCAAACAAGCGCGTTCGCACGTTCTTCATCACCGCGCTCCGCCTATTGTATGAAGCATGGTGGGAGGATGCGTGCAAATTTTGATGGTATATACTGAATAATATCGTGAATAAAAAAAGCAATCCGACTCTCGCTACCCATTCTTTTCCAGGACTGTGGAAACCCGGTGCAGCCTTTTCATACAACACCAATTCAATCGCATTTTAGTCAAAGCATTGTTTTCAAGGCTCTTTGTGCCATGACTTTGACGAGATTGGCGCGGTAAGCGGCAGAGCCGTGAATGTCTGATAGCAGATCGCTTTCATCGACGGACATATGGTTCAGGGAATCTGCAGACCAATTGTCTGATAGAGCTGATTCCATGTCCCGATGGCGAAAGACCCCGTCTGAACCTGCACCGGTAACAGCCAGAATGACCTGGCCATCTGCATATCGCGCAATAAACACGCCGGCCATTGCGTAGCGGGAAGCCGGGTTTGCGAATTTGGCATAGGCGGCTTTCGCTGGGATTTTAAAATCTACTTTTGTGATCAATTCACCTTCCTGAAGGGCGGTTTCAAACAGGCCGGTGAAAAAGTCTTCTGCAGCAATCGTGCGGCTGTTGGTGTGAATGGTGGCAGTCAGCGCCAGCGTCGCTGCCGGATAGTCCGCTGCCGGATCATTATTGGCAATCGATCCGCCCAATGTGCCCATATGGCGTACATGCGGGTCTCCGATGTGGGCGGCAAGTTCCGCCAGTGCGGGGAGTGTCTCTTTCACCTGTTGTGACGCTGCCATTTCCGCATGGGTTACTGCCGCACCTATGGTGAGCTGTTCTTCGGTCGAACCGATGCCCGTCAGTGCTGCAATGTGCCGCAAATCAATGACATCTGACGGTGCCGCCAGCCTCTGTTTCATGGTGGGCAACAGGGTCTGACCGCCAGCCAGAAACTGGGCATCTTCAGAGTTTGTGAAAAAGTGGATCGCGTCTTCCACACTGGTTGGGCGATGGTAGGTGAGGTGAAACATGGGTTCTTCCAGACTATGCAGCGCTTGAAGTTGATGACTGGTCAGGCGTGCCGGATCCGGTCATCTCATCGGCTGCTGCTTTTATGGATTTCACAATATTCTGGTAACCCGTGCAGCGGCAAATATTGCCCTCCAGCTCCGCGCGAATTGTGGTCTCATCCAGCGAGTTGCCATATCGGTTAATCATGTCGATTGCCGCGATGATCATACCGGGCGTACAAAACCCGCATTGCAGACCGTGATGCTCTTTGAAGGCAGCTTGCACCGGATGCAGTTGATCGCCATCGGCAAGACCCTCAATCGTTGTGATCTCGGCACCATCTGCCTGCATGGCAAGCATGGTGCAGCTTTTGACAGCTTTACCATTGAAGCTGACCACACAGGCTCCGCATTGGGAAGTGTCGCAGCCGATGTGAGTGCCGGTCAGCTTGAGATGATCCCGGATATAGGTGACCAGCAGGGTCCGGGCTTCAACAGTGTGGGAGACGGTTTCGCCGTTTACCGTCATGGATACTTCGTTCATATGAATCCTCACAATTCATTTGGCATCAATCGGTGCCTGGCAGTCAGGACAGGACCAGCACAACGGCTATCAGAACAGCAAGCGTAATCAGCCCCCACATCATGGGTCCGCCCAGTGTCCCCTTGCCAGCTTCCACTTCCAGAGCCTCTTCCGCGTCCTGAACCGCTTCACCAATTTCCCGTGCTACATCTGTGATGTTATCGCCATGGCCGATATCCGGGTCAGACGGCTGATCTGCTTCCTTGCTCGGGACGCTCCCAAGTTTTGCCGCCAGATTACCGAAGAATTCATCCGCCATTTTTTTGGCAGCGCCATCCACCAGGCGTGAGCCGAGCTGGGCCAGTTTGCCACCAACCTGTGCTTCAGCGGTATAGGTAAGGATGGTTTCGTTACCCTCCTCAGCCAGAAAAATATCAGCACCGCCCTTGGCAAAGCCCACAGCACCACCCTTGCCTTCACCGATTATCTTATAGCTCTTTGGGGGATCAAGATCAGACAGGGTCACCGTTCCCTTGAACTTTGCCTTGATGGGACCGACTTTCGCCGTTACCTGGGCTGCCATTTCCGTATCAGATGTTTTTTCCAGGCTTTCGCACCCTGGAATGCACTCTTTGAGAACATCAGGATCGTTGATGGCCTCCCAAACAGTTTCGCGCGGCGCGGGGATGCGGTATTCGCCAGACATATCCATGACTTAGACTTCCAATTCGGTTCAGACCCGGTTTTTCCTGAAAATGCACTATGGGCTGCTATTCAGCAAGTGGTTGGCGTGTAAACTCTTTTCAATCATCGCTTGGGTCGACAATGGGGATTTGCTATAGCGCGGCAGAGATACTGCGGAGCCAAGATGATCAATGACGTAAAAATGCTGGAAACGGCCGGCTGGGAAGATTATGTCCTGCTGGACAGCGGCGAGGGACGCAAGCTGGAACGCTATGGTTCAGTGATTGTCGACCGCCCGGACGCGCAAGCTATCTGGAAGCGCTCAAGCCCCGCACTGTGGGATGAGGCTCAGGCTGTTTTCTCTGCCGATAAGGATGAAGAGGGCGCGGGGCGCTGGAAGCGGGCGCCGAGTCTGGATGATGAATGGAGCATGTCATTTCAGGATGTGCGCTTCATTTGCCGTTTTTCTGCTTTTCGCCATGTGGGCGTGTTTCCGGAACAGGCTGCCCATTGGGCCTGGTTTGCAGAGCGCATATCACGCGCAAAGGCGGCTGGTCGTACGCTGAAAATCCTCAATCTGTTTGGCTATACCGGCGTCGCATCTCTGGTTGCCGCTGCAAGTGGTGCCGAGGTGACCCATGTGGATGCGTCCAAGAAGGCGATTGCCTGGGCGCGCGAAAATCAGGCGCTTTCCGGATTGGACAAAAAACCGATCCGATGGATTTGCGATGATGCGGCCAAATTCGTTGCCCGCGAAGGGCGACGGGGCAATACCTATGATGGCATTATCCTTGATCCGCCCAAATATGGGCGCGGCCCAAAAGGCGAAGTCTGGCAGGTGATGGAAGATTTACCTGGCTTAATGGATGATTGCCGGGCAATCCTTGCACCCAAAGCCGATTTCATGATCCTGACAGCATATGCAATCCGCGCCAGTTTCTTCATGGCGCATGAATTGATGCGCGACAGGGTGGGCGATATGGGCGGTACTTTGACCAGTGGCGAACTGGTACTGACAGAACAGACACCTGAAAGCGCGCAAGCGCAGGACACACGCAGGCTTTCAACATCCATGTATAGCCGCTGGGAGGCCTGAAAATGGTTCACGACAGAAATTCCGACGAACGCGGCAGCCCTGAAAAACGTATTTCAGGGCAGGTGAAGCAAATTAGCAGCGTGTCCAACCCGATTGTCAAAGACATTCGCGGACTGGCTCTGCGCAAGAATCGCAATAAATCAAACCTGTTTCTGGGCGAGGGGCTGAAACTGGTCACCGATGCGTTGCAGAAAAAATGGCGTATTGAAGATATTATCTACGGGAAATCATTTTCCGATCAGGATGCCATTGCACAGGCTGCGGCCAAAGTGCGTGCTGCCGGCGGGTCCGTCCTGGAGGTTTCCAATCAGGTGCTGGAGAAGATCTCCAGAAAAGATAATCCGCAAATGGTGCTGGGTGTTTTTGAACAAAAGTTCGAAGCATTGCAGTATGTGCGCCCGAAAGACGGCCAGCTTTGGGTTGCGCTGGATCGTGTCCGTGATCCCGGCAATCTGGGAACAATTTTGCGCACTGCAGATTGCGTTGGCGCAAAGGGTGTCATTCTTGTGGGCGATTGCACAGACCCCTATTCGATAGAAGCAGTTCGTGCCTCTATGGGGTCGATTTTTCACATGCCATTGGTGAAGGCTTCTGAAGGCGAGTTTCTGCAATGGAAAGAGCGCAGCTCGGCTTCCGTTGTCGGAACCCATCTGGCGGGTGCTGTCGATTATCGGACGGTCGATTATTCTGGTGTGAACGTGGTTCTGATGGGCAACGAGCAGCAGGGGCTGACCGATAATCTGGCAGCCGCCTGCAATCAGTTGGCACTGATTCCGATGGCCGGTCAGGCCGATAGTCTCAATCTGGCAGTGTCGACCGGGGTTGTGTTGTTTGAGGCGCGACGTGCAGAGTTGAACGTCCAAACCATCGTTTGATTTCGCCCTATTGAACCAAGCCGGTTTTGGCGCAAAAAATGTGTGAACGGGCGCTGTCTAATTCCAGAATGACTTTAATCTTTCGGGGTCAGGACGACCCGTTGCCGTGGAAAGCGTTCCAAGAGCTCCTGAAGCCCAAGGATTTCTACCGCTGAGTGTCAGAAGTCTATCAGTGACACACCAGCACGGACCACCCTATCGCGGATCTACCAACTGATCTAAACCCGCCAGTTCAGCAGCCGTTTTTCAATCGCGCCGATTCCCAGGCTGACAAACACACCAAGGATCGACAGGATTGCAACGCCGACGAACAGGCGTTCCAGATCATAAAGCGATCCGGCCTCCAATATGTAGGCACCAATGCCGAATTCAGCGCCCAGCATTTCAGCCGCCACGAGCAATATGATGGCAATCGCCAGGCTGATGCGCAGTCCGGACAAAATGCCCGGCATGGCGCCGGGAAGTACAATCTTCCTGACTATGGAAAACCAGGACAGGGAAAAGCTTTGGCCCATACGAATGAGGGAGCGGTCGACATTGTCGACAGCGCCATAGGTGGCGACGACTGTCGGTGTGAATGTGCCAAAGGCGATCAGGGCGTATTTAGATGTTTCATCAATGCCAAACCAGATGACAAACAGCGGCAGGAGCGCGATTTTCGGGATCGGGAAAATGGCGGCGACCAATGGCACCAGACCAGCACGGATCAGCGAAAACAGGCCAATCAGAATTCCAATGCCTATGCCAAGGGACACACCAATGCTCGCGCCAACAATCAGGCGCATGATGGAGGGGACCATATGTTTCCACAGAAGCCCGCTTTGCCAGAGATCAACAAAGGTGGCGAAGACATCTGACGGTATTGGTAAAGTCAGGTTTGTTATGAAACCGGTTCTGGTGCCGAATTCGACAAAGCCGATCAACACAATAAAAACAACGATACCCACCCATTTTCTGGATTGTGGGGCAAATCCACCGCCACGGAAATCGACTGTCTTGCGGGTGGTGGTTTCCCTTAATTCAGACATTGAGCAACTCCTTGTCGGCGGCAAGGGCCTCATCGCGCATCAGGTTCCAAAGGTGCTTTTGTTGCCGTTCCAGTTCCGGGTCGCCCAATTCGCGTTCGCCAAGGGGGATTGTGACATCCACAATTTCCCGTATGCGGCCGGGCCTGCGTGACAGCACCACAATCGAGTGGCCCAATCGGACAGCTTCATTGAGATTGTGGGTGACGTAGACTGAGGTGAAGGGGTCTCGTGTCCACAGGCCGACAAGATCATCCATCAGAAGTTCCCGTGTCTGGCTGTCCAGCGCTGATAATGGCTCATCCATGAGCAGAATGGCGGGTTTCACGGCCAGTGCCCGTGCAATGGCAACCCGCTGCTTCATGCCGCCTGATAATTGTTTGGGATAGGCTTTTGCAAATTCCGTCAGCTTGGTGCGTGCCAACACATCGGCGATAATTTCTGTCATGCGGGCAGATGACAATCGGTGATCTTCCAGCACCAGGCTGATATTGCCCTCGACGGTGCGCCACGGCAGCAGGGCAAAATCCTGGAACACATAGGTCAGAGGATTGATGCTGTCAGGGGGCGGCGTGCCGATCTGGACAATGTGGCCGGTGGTGGGCTGCTCCAACCCGCCGATCAGGCGTAAAAGCGTAGACTTGCCGCAGCCGGACGGGCCGACAATGCAGATAATTTTTCCAGCTGGAATAGCCAAATCAAGCTTACTCAAGACCTCCAGGTCACCATATTGATGGCCAACAGCTTCTAATCGAAGGTCCATATTGCTTTCCGTGTCATTGCAAAAAGAAAAGGACGAGCGCTTAATCCGCTCGCCCTTCTGGTGATCGCGCTTTAATGGTCGAGACCCTAGTTTACGTAGGATGAATCTACCAATGTATCCATGGTCACACTATCCTTGACCAGCTTTTCAGATTTGAACCAGTCCAGCTGATCCTGCACGGATGCGGTGTTCAGGGCTGCATTCGGGCTGATCCGCATGGCACCATTGCGGATGCTTGGAGCCGCTTTTTCATAAGGCCGGTCTGTGTAGACATATTTGTGAACCAGCTTCACCATCTCTTCGGCGGCTTCATCACCTGCCGTTTTATCGACCAGTGCTGCGTTGAAATCATCCGCGCCTTTGGAAAATGCCCGTAAAAAGGACATGCTGGTGTCACGGTCATTGGCGGCTTTGTCAGCTGAGGTGAAGACGACTGTCACCTGATAGTCTGGAATATAATCTGCGACATTGCCGATGATGTGTACCGCTCCGGAGCCATCCAAAGGTTTGGCAATGTGCGGCACAATGGACCATGCATCCACCTGACCGGATTTCAGGGCACCGATAATCGCGCCGACTTTCTGCAATGGTTTGAAGGAGACTGTGATGCCTTCCTTGGCCGCAATTTTTGCGCCCATATAGTGAAAAGAAGAGCCCGACTGGGTCATGGCAAAGCTTCGGCCATCCAGCTTGGAGGGCTCGGTAACGCCATCCTTGAAGGCTGCATCGGAGACCAGAATTTTCTGACCATCGATGGCTGGATCTTCCATCAATGCGCCGCCAATCACTTTGGCCGCCCCTTTTTCGGCAAGGGAAATCAGGCCGCCTGAAATTGCGGTAACGGCATAATCAACATCCTTGGAAGCGACCGCGACTGCCATGGGCTGAGCCGCCTGGAAGAATTTGAACTCAACGTCCAACCCTTCATCCTTGAAGTAACCCCGTTCGAAGGCAACAAAGCTTGCCGCATGGCTGGTGAACCGCAGCGCACCAACATTGATTTTTGTGTCGGCTGCATAGCTCGACAAAGCGGTGGGCATGGACACAATTGCTGCGCCCAACAGGCTGATTAGCCCCAGTGTTGTTCTTCTGGATACGAGGTTTGTCATTGTTTTCTCCGAATTATATTTGGATTTTGGCCCACATCCAAAGTTCCTTCGTGGTCGCCAAAACGTTGCTGGATTTTAAGAACCGTCCCACCCGATGAGTCAATCAAAGTTTTTGGCAAAGTTTTTGGCAATGATTTTGGGAACGGTTTTGGCGGCATGTTTTTAGCTGATAAGAGTGAATTGCCGGGATTGTCGTTTGTTGTTCAGCTTGCTGTCAGCTTTGTGGTGTCTTTGGAGACAGACTTGGCAGACCTGATGGACAGGTGCAATGAGAGTGACGACGCGGTGAGAATATTATTCGTTGAAGATGACAGAGTGCTTGGCCAGGCTGTGCGTGATCACATTCTGGCAGAAGGTCACAGTGTCGACTGGATCAAGCGCATTGACGAAGCGCGGCTTGCGCTGGACACGGTTGCTTATGAGCTGATCCTGCTGGATCTGGGCCTGCCGGACGGACGCGGGCTGGATTTGCTGAGCGAATTGAGAAAAGCCGGGAATTCCGTACCTGTTATCATCGCCACTGCGCAGGACCAGATTGAGATGCGCATTGAAGGCCTCAACTCCGGCGCTGATGACTATCTGGTCAAGCCATTCGATCTGTTTGAATTGTCCGCACGGTTGGCAGCGGTCGCCCGCCGGTCCGCCGCAATCCCCTTGCCATCCATTCAAATTGGTGCAGTTGCAATTGATCTTGGCCGCAAGACAGTTCTGCGCAGTGACAAGGCGTTACAACTGACCGCACGGGAATGGGCGGTGCTTGAAAAACTTGTGCGTCATCAGGGTGCCATTGTTGCGAAAAGCGATATTGAGGATTCCCTTTATGAATTCGGGGCTGAAATTGAGAGCAATGCTGTGGAGGTGTATGTAAGCCGTCTGCGCAAGAAGCTTGGTGCCGAGTTTGTGCACACCGTTCGTGGCATCGGCTATCAAATTGGTGCACGAGCGTGAGAGACCGTCCCACCAAACGATCCTCTATTGCCCGCAATCTGGCCTTTGGTCTGACTGGAGGCTTGGTTCTTTTCTGTATTCTGGCTGTCGCCATTGGCGGCTATCAGCTTCGTCATGAATTGGATGAAGGGTTCGATGAGGCATTACAGCAGGCTGCTATCAGGCTGCTGCCGCTTGCCGTTCATGACCTGACAAAAAATGACGAACAGATTGAAGAATATTCCATCGAGGATGATGATGATCTGGATGCGGCATTCACCTACGTCATTCTCAATTCCAGTAGCATTCCTGTCATTCGATCGGGTGAGACCGCGCTAGGTGTTGATTTTGACGATTTGGTTTCTGGCTTTACGACGGTTGATGACAGACGGCTTTTCTCAATAGCCGACGCTGAAACGGGTTTCCGAATTGTGGTGATTGAGAGCACGGGCCACCGCGGAGAAGCTCTGTTGGAAAGTGTGTTCAGTCTTCTTCTGCCGCTGGGCGCACTGGTTCCCCTTGCCGCCATTGGCATCTGGATTGCCATTCGCCGTTCGCTCAAACCGCTTGATCATTTGCGGGCCGAAATTGAACAGCGCGACAGCCGTGATCTATCGCCCCTGAGTGTCAGCGAATACCCGGAAGAGCTTTCGGCAATCAAGGACGCTATTGCCGCCTTGATGGAACGTCTGCGTCTGGCATTGGAAGCGGAACGGACCTTTGCTGCCAATAGCGCCCACGAATTGCGGACACCGCTGGCTGGCGCGCTGGCGCAGGTCCAACGGCTCTCCATTGAAATGCAGGGAAAAAAAGGCAGTGAACGCTTGCAGGAAATTGATTTTTCCCTGCGGCATCTGTCCAATTTGTCTGAACAATTGCTGCAGCTCTCCCGTCTGGACGCTGGCTTTGCCCGCTCTGGTGAAATGACGGATTTGTCGGAAACGCTTGCGATCATAGTGCGGGATTTTCAGGCTGACTCAGTCATTCATGATCGCCTTGTTGTGACAAACACTGATGATCAGAAACTGACGGGGAACATCACGAAAGATGCTTTCGCGATTGTGCTGCGCAATCTCATACAAAACGCCTTCAAACATGGCGTTGCCGATGGAACAGTTACAATTGATGTGACATCGCCACTCAGCCTGACTGTCATGAATGAAGCTGGCCCTATTTCTGAGGAAAGGCTGGAACAACTTGGTGAGCCGTTTCAGCGCGGCACTACGACTGCAGAAGGGACCGGTCTGGGCCTGTCCATTGTGCGCTCGGTTATGAAGCAGTGTGACGGCTCGCTTAGGCTGCGCACGACAATGGTCGGCGCACGTACGACTTTCGAAGCCACAATCCGTTTTGAAGAATTATCTTAAATACAAAAATTGAACTGGACCCGTTATGAGAATATTCGGCCTGGCCTTGACCGCTGCTGCGCTTTTTTTGCCACTCATCTGGTTTATTCCAATGGTAGCAGAGCGCGATCCATCGGCCGTCTTCAGCCAGTACGTCGGAAGTTTTGCACTTATCGCCATGGGCATCACCCAATTGTTCGCCACACGATTTGGTTGGCTGGAACTGGTGTTTGGTGGGTTGGATCGTATTTATGTTCAGCACAAATGGCTTGGCATCAGTGCTCTGGTAGCGGTGTTTCTCCACGATACGATTGATCCGGAAATGCGCGGTCTTGGCCGAGAAACCGCATTGGCTGACCTTGCAGAATCGCTTGGTGAATTCAGTTATTATGGATTGTTGATCCTCGTTGCGATCACCTTGATTACCTTTATCCCATACCATTTGTGGCGCTGGACTCATAAGCTGATGGGCGGGTTTTTCGCTCTGTCGGCATTCCACTTTTTCTTTATCATGAAGCCATTTGCCAATACTGACCCGGTTGGCCTTTATGTGCTTGGGTTCTGTGTGCTTGGTATCGCAGCCTATATCTATACGCTGTTGCCGGAACGCTTTCAGCGCAGCAAAAGACCCTATACAATCAGTCTGATAGAAAGCACGGGCGATGCGCTTGCCGTCACCATGACGCCTGACAAGCGAGCTGTATCTTATCGTCCTGGTCAGTTTGCATTTGTCAGTTTTGATATGCCAGGGCTTGAAGAAGCTCATCCTTACACAATCAGCAAAGCGCCCGATGTATCTGGCAGTTTGCGGTTTACCATCAAACCTATGGGCGCTCATACAAGCCGACTTGCCCGTCAATTGAAAGCCGGTGCGGGTGCAAGGGTGCAAGGGGCATATGGCCATTTTGGCAATGCTGGACGCAAGGGCATGCGCATCTGGATTGCCGGAGGGATCGGAATTACGCCATTTGTGGCGCTCAGTCAGGAACTGGCCAACAAACCAGAGGATCTTGATGCACCCGTGCATCTTTTCTACTGCGTCAAAACACGCTCCACAGCGGCTCATCTGGATGCGTTGGAGACGCATTGCAAAACACGTGGTGACTTTACCCTGCACCTTGTCGAAAGTGGGTTTGGCTTCCGGTTGAATGCGCAAGACATGAAGAGCGCGGTTGGCGGCAATTTCAACAAGGCAAGAGTTTCATTTTGCGGGCCGGCATCGATGCGTGACAGCCTCAAACGTGATCTGGTGTCCCACGGTCTTGCCTCCCGGCGGTTTGCCTATGAGGAATTTGAAATCCGCTCCGGCCTGTTTGGCCTGGAAAAACTTGTTATGTGGCTGTCGGCACTGGTGTTTTCGACAGTCTCTCGACGGCTGAACCGGTCAGCCTGACGGGTCGAAAAGGGCTAACTGGTCTGGGTGGTTTCTTTCAATCGTTCACGATAGGCCGCAGGGGTGATGCCTGTTCGTTTTGAGAACTGATTGTAAAAATTGGACTTTGTTGCATATCCAGCGTCCAGCATGATTTCCAGGAGTGACTTGTCCGGCTCCTGCTGCATGAGTGTTTTGCTGTAGTCTATTCTGTGGTCGTTCAACACATCAGAGAAGCTGCATTTCGCAACCATGTTGATGGCTTGTGATACTTTACGGGTTGGAACCGCCATCCTGCGCGCCACGCGTGTGATTGTGAGGTTTTCATCCGACAAAATGGTCGGTTGTTGCAATAAAGATGTCACCCGACCGGCCAATGCCTGCTGGTCCGGGGTTGGGTCTGCTGCTTGCCGTTGTCTGTGTGCGCTCACTTCCGAAGTATAATTATAGACATGCTCGAACAGGGACGGGCGACCAAGAGCACCGATCAGCGCAAAGGACACAAGCGCTGCGATTGATAATATCGAGACCAGCAGAGGCGCTGACTGTTTCAGCAAACCGCCATCGGTAAGATCAACAAAGATGATCAAATCCAGAATGAAGGTCGCTGCCAGAAACAGAATGACGATCTTCAACCACAGGATTGTCTGAGCAGCGTCTTCTCCCAATGCGGCAAATCTATCGTCGCGTTTTCGCAACATGACCGTCAGCGCCAAGGCATAGGCCAGGTATGTCGCCAACAGGACAAAATCCAACAACCATGGTGTGTTACGTGTCAGAACAAGTGCTCCAGCGAAGAGCGGAACGAGATGGATGATGTGTCGGTGTGACAGCTTTTTGCTATCTGTCGCGATTGCAGAAAAATAGAGATAGAGGCATGGGACGGCCAGAAGCGCCAAAGTCGCGCGGATTTGTGTAAGAGCCGGAATATCATAGGCAAGATGCAGCGCCAGAAGCGCCGCTGAAACCGATATCAGGGCAAAAGCCGCTGCCAGAAAGCTGCTGGCCAGAACAAAGCGTTGCTGGCGGATCAACCCGAACAGATAGGCTGACATCACCACACCCAGCGTTGCCGTGCCAATCAGCAGAACAACAGTCACAATAGGCAGCCTCTCTCAAAGTTCAGCATTTGGTTTGGTTTACAGTTTTTCGCGTCCTTAATCGCGTTTCAGGACGAAAAAGGCCACAGCTCACTTTACGGATTTCGGCAGAAACAACCCGGGACCCTGTTATGAAAACGCTTTCTTTGTCGATACTCATCTGCCTTGTTTTGTCGGTCAAGGTGGCGATGACTGCTGAACCGCAATTGTCTGGCACAGTTCTGATTGAAGATGTCACCATTCTGTCGGCTCATCAGGGTCAGCCGCAACATCATATGGATGTGTTGCTTGAGGGTGGAAGGATTGAGCGCATTCTGGAAACAGGAACGAACCCGCCCTCTGAGACTATCATTGATGGCAGCGGGAAATTTTTGACGCCAGGATTAATCGACAGCCATGTGCATCTTGGTCACAATCCGATAGTCAACCGGGACGATGCGCCGGTCTTCGAGGCGCTTAACCATGCCTACAGGCTGCAATTGCCGCGCAGCTTGCTGTATCACGGCTTTACCACTGTTATTGATCTTGATTATGCGCCAGAGAGAAATGGCTGGCTGGCTGAAAGTGAGCTTGTCCCGGATGTTCATCATTGTGGGCGTGGCGTGCGGTTTGCTGGTGGCTATGGTCCTGCATTTGTGCCGCCGCAATTTGTCGAACGTGTTTTTCCCAATCTGGTCTATGAGCCACAGCACAAGGCTTTTTGGCCCGATGGAATGGATCCTGAGCTTTATACAGTCGATGCTGCGGTGGAACGGGTCGTCCGCTCTGGCGCGGTCTGCCTGAAGACCTATGTAGAAACCGGGTTTGGCGGGGTGTTTGAGTGGGCATCGCCAAGCGCGGAAACGCTGTCTGCATTGGCCAAGGCAGCGCAGGAAAACGGCCTTGTATTTGTGGTCCATGCCAACAGCGCGCAGGCATGGCAAATGTCTGTCGACGCCGGGGCAGATGTCATTGCACACGGGATGTGGCATTGGGATGGTGATCGGCGCGGGGCGGAACTGACCGACGCTGCGTTGGTGGCGATCCAGAATGCTGTGGCTGCAGGCGTGGCCGTACAGCCAACAGTGCAGGTTGTTGTTGGTGAAAAGGCAACACTGACCGGGGCTTTGCTGCAAGATCCACGGACACTGCCGCTCTTGCCTCGTGAACTCTCAGATTATTTGCAATCAGCCAAAGGGCGCTGGAGCCAGCGCGTTCTTCTGGAGCTCTATGAACAACACAATCCTTTTGCTGATACCACGCCAGAAACGCTTATCGACGTTTCGATAGAGCGCGCCATGAAAAGTATGGAGCGGTTTCACCGTTCAGGCGGTGTGTTGTTGATGGGCAGTGATACACCGGCCCAGGACGGCATTGGGAACCTTCCTGGCCTGAACGGTTATCTGGAGATGCTTGGATGGGCAAAGGCCGGCATTCCACTGGATCGTATTTTCTGGTCTGTGACGCTGGGCAATGCGAAGGGATTTCAGATCGACAACGAATTGGGAAGTGTCGAGCCGGGCAAACAGGCAGATCTTCTGCTTCTCAATAGAAATCCACTGCAGGATGTTTCTGCCTATAACGACATCGCTATAGTGATTGTTGATGGGAAGCCAATCAAGCGCGGTGATCTTTCAGCTCGCTAAGGTGCAGGTCCATTATAGCCTGGAAATCACGGTCGTGGACCGGCTGCGGTGGGCTATAATTCCCGCGTTTTCTTGAACGAAATCTCGGGGTATTCCTTCACCACACGATCCAGTTCCCACTGGCTTCTGGCGAGATAGACCGGTGCGCCATCGCGGTCTTCGGCGAAGGCGGTCTGGTTGATGTTGCGGAAATCTTCCAAAGTGGATTTATCGTCGCTGGTGACCCACCGCGCGGTGACAAAGGGGGCCGGTTCAAAGCTGATCTCGGCACCATACTCACCGCCGATACGATCAACCATGACGTCCAGCTGCAAAATGCCAACGACGCCGACAATCCATTGGGACCCCAAAAAAGGAATGAACACCTGGGCCAGGCCTTCTTCGGCCAGATCCCGCAGGCCCTGACGCAATTGTTTGATCTTGCTGGTATTGGACAATCTGACACGGCGCAGAATTTCCGGGGCAAAGGCGGGTAGGCCGGTAAAGCGCACGCCGTCCTTTTCGCTGAGCGTATCGCCCACGCGCAACGTGCCATGATTGGGAATGCCGATTACGTCGCCCGGAAACGCATCATCTGCCACCTGACGGTCCTGGGCAAAGAACATCAGCGGCGAGTGAATGTTGATCGCCTTGTTGGAGCGGCCATGTTTCAGTTTCATGCCGCGTTTGAAGTGTCCGGAGACGAGCCGCAGAAAGGCAATTCGGTCACGGTGATTGGGGTCCATATTGGCCTGGACCTTGAAAACAAACCCGGAAACCGCTTTGTCTTCCGGGCCGATTTCACCGCCTTCAATGGTCAGTGGTTGTGGCGGTGGCGCAAATTCGGCAATGACGTCCAGCAATTCTTCCACGCCAAAACCGCGTAGGGCGCTGCCAAATATCACGGGGCTTAAATGCCCTTCCAGAAAGCTTTCATGGTCAAATTCCGTATAGCCGCCAGCGGCCAGTTCCACATTATCACGCGCTTCGGCCAGCACATTCGGGTCCACCAGGGCATCGAGCTTTTCATCCATGATACCGGTGGTCTGAATGCGTTCTGCTGGTTTCCCGGGCCCGGCATTGTGCAGAAACATGCCGGTTTTCAGGTGAATACAGCCCTGAAAGGTTGAGCCGGAGCCAAGGGGCCACATGACGGGCGAGGCGTCGAGGGCAAGTTCTTCCTGCACCTCATCAATCAGTTCAAAAGGATCGCGGGCTTCGCGGTCGATCTTGTTCATGAAGGTCAGAATGGGAATGTCGCGCAGGCGACAGACTTCGAACAATTTGCGGGTTTGCGGCTCGATACCCTTGGCCGTGTCAATCACCATGACAGCGGCGTCCACCGCAGTCAGTGTGCGATAGGTATCTTCCGAGAAATCTTCATGGCCCGGCGTATCGAGCAGATTGAATGTCATCTCGCCGCGTTCAAAGGTCATGACAGTTGAGGAAACTGAAATGCCGCGATCCTGCTCGATTTTCATCCAGTCAGACCGTGTCCGTCGCCGCTCGCCGCGCGCACGTACCTGACCGGCCATACGGATAGCGCCGCCGCACAGCAGCAGTTTTTCCGTCAGCGTCGTTTTACCCGCATCCGGGTGCGAGATGATGGCAAAGGTTCTGCGGCGCAGATATTCAGGGCCGGTTGCGGCGGATGTTTCAGCGAGGCTCATAATCTTCTATTCTTTATTTTTTGACCGTGCAAGTTTGTGCGCTTGCCCAATATGCAAGTTGTGCTTACCTAGGGTCTGGACTCAATTGGGAGGTTGGATTGGTGAATGGGCTTTTGGTCAGGGTTAGGAGCGAAGGCACAGGAAACCGTCTGGTTTTCAAGCCTTTGCGTCGATATCCTGCTCTAAAGCCCATTCATCCCGTAGGGACGCTGTCTGGAAAGCCCAACTGCCGCTTCGCAGATTTTGAAAAGGCAACCAGCCTTATCAGCAATCTGCTCATAACAATTGGGCTTTCCAGACAGCGCCAATTCAATCTCCCGATCGGGTGCAGACCCTAGTCCGCAAGCTCATGGCATGGCAAGTGTTGCGCCTGTATTCCTTATAAAGTGGTTCGTTATTATGTCTGTTTCTGCGATACGCCTTACAAACCGCGCTCTTTTGTATATTGGTGGTTCTGATGCAGAGATTTTTCTGCAAGGCCTCATCACCTTTGATATGGATCGTTTGAAAGACCGCGCAAGCGGGTTTGGCGCCTTGCTGACACCGCAGGGCAAGCTTCTTTTCGACTTTTTCGTGGTTCCCATGAATGATGGCTATCTGCTGGATACGCTGGCGGACGCCGGGGCCGATCTCATGAAACGGCTCTCCATGTATAAATTGCGGGCCAATGTCTCCGTTTCTGATATTTCTGATGATGTCAGCGTCCTAGCGTTGCTGCCTTCCTCTGACGAGGGCGACGAGCCGACATTGCCGGGCACTGTGGTGACGGATCCGCGCCATATCGGGCTTGGCAATCGGGCCTATATATCCGAGGCCGTCATAGGAGCTGCGTTGGCGGATGCTGCTTTGGTGATTGACGAGACGGATTCTTATCTGGCGAAGCGTATTGAACTGGGTGTTCCTGAAGCCCCGCTCGATTATGCTTATGGCGATGTGTTTCCCCATGACATCAATCTGGACCAGATGAATGCAATCGGGTTTGAAAAAGGATGCTTTGTCGGTCAGGAAGTTGTGTCGCGCATGAAGCACAGAGGCACTGCAAGACGGCGGATAGTGCTGGTCTCCTCGACCGACGAACTGCCCGAACCTGGCACTGAGATTACGGTGGAGAAAAAAACCATCGGAACACTTGGCAGCGTCAGCACGCATCTGGGGTTGGCGGCCGTGCGGCTTGACCGGGTCAATGATGCGATGGAAGCGGGGCATTTCATCAAAGCCGGGCCGGCGCAACTGACATTGGCTTTACCGGATTGGGTATCGTTCCGGTGGGTTTAGGCGTGGCACAGAAGGCGGACAGGCCGACACGCGCCTGGCAACGAATGCTCTCCGGACGCCGATTGGACCTGCTTGATCCGTCACCGCTTGATATTGAAATTGAGGACATTGCACACGGGTTGGCACGGGTTGCCCGCTGGAATGGGCAGACCGTCGGTGAACACGCTTTTTCTGTGGCGCAGCATTCCCTGTTGGTGGCGCGAATTGGTGAAAAACTGTTTTCTGAGGCCAAGCCCTATTGGTATCTGGCATTGTTGCTGCATGATGCGCCGGAATATGTGGTGGGGGATATGATCTCGCCATTCAAAGCTGTCATGGGTGGCGATTACAAGAGCGTAGAAAATCGATTGCAGACAGCTATTCATCTGCGTTTTTCGCTGCCGCCAGAGCTTTCCAAGACAGAGTTGCGAGCGATAAAATCCTGTGATCGGATGGCTGCCTACTTTGAAGCAACGTGGCTTGCGGGCTTTGCAAGTGAGGAAGCCGATCGTTTTTTCAGCCGCCCGCGTGGCGTTACCGGTGATGATGTGTCAGATTTGCTGGACCCGTTGCCTGCTCATCAGGCACAAAAAGTCTTTCTGGAAGCGTTTCAGCAACTGACACTTCGTCTGAACACAAAGGCATAAGGAATTTGGATGAGCGCAATTTACGTTTGCTCCCTCGACAGGCTTGAAAAGACTGCCAGTGACAGCCAGGCCAGCCATATGGCAACGCTGATCAATGCAGATACAATTGTCGCGCGCCCACCCACCATCGAGCCTGAGAATCATTTGTTTCTTGGTTTTAATGACATCAATGAGCCGCTAGAAGGCATGCTGTTGCCCGGCGAACAGCATGTGAGAGAATTTGTCCGCTTTGTTGAAAACTGGGATCAGGCAGCACCACTGATTGTGCATTGCTGGGCCGGAGTCAGCCGATCCACAGCCGGGGCAATGATTGCCACCTGTCTTTTGCGGCCAGACCTTGATGAAAAACTGGTTGCGGCAACCATTCGCGCACGTTCACCCGAAGCGACTCCCAATAAGCGGCTTGTGGCTTTGGCTGATTATGTATTGGGGCGGGAAGGGCGCATGCTGGCGGCGGTCGAAGATATTGGCCGGGGTATAGACTGTTTTGAAGGCAGTGTTTTTCATCTGAGCATATCCGGTGTGGACGATGGAACGCTTTGACGGAAAAAATATTGCTATTGGTCTCAGCGCAGCAGTTGTTGGCCTGAAGGATCAGACGCCTTTGATTCTGACAATTTGCGCCGAGGACAAAGGTGATGGGCAGGATATGTTGCCCTTCGGTCCGTTTGATCCCTTGCGGCATCGGACTTTTGAGCTGGGGCTGCGGGCGTTTGTGGAAGCGCAGGCCGGCCTTCAAATTGGCCACGTGGAGCAGCTTTATACATTCGGAGACAGAGGCCGCCATGCCCAGCCCGGTGACAAGGCCTATCATGTGGTCTCAGTTGGCTATCTGGCGCTGAGCCGAGGTGCTGCACCGGAGGATGCGGTCAGCGCCGAGGCGTTGAAACTGTCTGGAGCTTCGTTTCAGCCCTGGTATGTCTATTTTCCCTGGGAAGACTGGCGCGCGGGCCGTCCGGAGATTCTGGATCAGTATTTGCTGCCGGCGCTTTCGGGATGGGCCTCTCATGGTGATGCAACCAAAGCCGAACGATTGAAGCTGGCCTTTGCGCTCGATGGTCTTGTTTGGGATGATGAACGCGTGCTGGACCGCTATGAATTGCTTTATGAGGCCGGGCTGGTCCGGGAGGTTGCGGTTGACGGGCGCGATACGAGGCTTGTCAGCGAGATGTTTGCCCATACAGGCCGTCCGATGAGATATGATCACCGCCGCATTCTGGCAACTGCAATCTCCCGGTTGCGTGCCAAGCTGAAATACCGCCCACTGGTCTTTGAGTTGATGGGCGATGAATTCACCCTGACAGATTTGCAGAAAACTGTTGAAGCACTGGCCGGACGCCATCTTCACAAGCAAAATTTTCGCCGCCTGGTGGAAGCCAATGCTTTGGTAGAACCAACAGGGACAAGCAGTGTGCAAACCGGTGGCCGACCCGCACAATTGTTCCGGTTTCGCCGGGAGGTGCTGCTGGAACGTCCTGCGCCTGGATTGCGTGTCTAAACCACCGCAGGTGGAATCTGTGGCTTTACGGTTTTGAGACTTGCAAAATACAGTCATCTTCATATATATACTCAGATTGAGTATAAGTAGGATCGAAGTTAATTCGCGCAAGGCAGGCAGTCTGCTGCGGTTTTGACGCAAGTGAACAGTGGAGGGCGATATGTCCACAACATCAACAATTGCCATCGATAACAGTGCTGCTGGCCAAACGGCCGCTCTGGCTGGTTCTGCAATTGCGCAAGAAAGTGCCGCATCGCGTTTCGGCACGCTGCCAATGCCAGATTTGACTTACACAGACGAGATCGCGGCTGCGACTGCGCCCATCTATGAAAAGGTCAAAGAGCAGATTCCTGCCATTGAATGGCCGGTTTTTGCGCCATTGATTTACCACATCAATAAAATCAAGAAACAACGCAATGCTGTGATTTTGGCGCATAATTACCAGACGCCGGAAATCTTTCATGGCGTTGCGGATTTTGTTGGTGACAGTTTGCAACTGGCCATTGAGGCCAGCAATCTTGACGAGGACATTATTGTTCAGTGCGGTGTGCATTTCATGGCGGAAACGTCCAAAATGCTGAGCCCGCAAAAAACCGTTTTGATCCCTGACAGCCGGGCCGGGTGTTCCCTGGCTTCCTCAATCAATGGTGCCGATGTGCGCTTGTTGCGCGAGGCCTATCCCGGTGTGCCAGTTGTAGCCTATGTCAACACCACGGCTGATGTTAAAGCCGAAGTTGATATTTGCTGCACGTCATCCAACGCTGTGCAGATTGTTGAAAGTCTGGGTGTGCCAAAAGTCATTTTCCTGCCCGATCAGTATCTGGCGAGTTTCGTGGCCAGCCAGACGGACGTGGAAATCATTTCCTGGAAGGGCGCCTGCGAAGTGCATGAGCGTTTCACAGGCGAGGAATTGCGCCGTTACCGCGAAGATGATCCCTCCATCAAGATTATCGCACATCCCGAATGCCAGCCTGACGTGGTGGCCGAGGCTGACTTTACAGGCTCAACCGCTCATATGATAAACTGGGTGAAAGACCATCGTCCGGACAAGGTTGTGATGGTGACCGAGTGCTCTATGGCCAGTAATGTTGCGGCTGAAGTGCCAGAGGTGAATTTCATCAAACCCTGTAATCTGTGCCCGCATATGAAGCGCATCACGCTTGCCAATATTCTTGATTGCCTGCTGACCATGGAAGAGGAAGTTCTGATTGATCCTTCGGTGGCAGAACGGGCGCGCAATTCCGTTGAGCGCATGATCAACTGGAAGAATTGATTGCATCATGGTTGAGGTTCTGACGCCCCAGTCAAATGAGGGCATAGATGATGTGGTCATCGTTGGTGGTGGGCTTGCAGGCTTGTTCTGCGCCCTGAAACTTGCACCAAGACCCGTTACCGTGCTGACGTCTGCGCCGATTGGCGAAGGGGCATCTTCGGCATGGGCGCAGGGTGGCATTGCCGCGGCCATGTCTCCCGGTGACAGTGCCGAGTCTCATGTGGCCGACACGGTTGCTGCCGGGGCCGGGCTGGTGGATGAGAAAATTGCTCGCGTCATGGCCTCGGAAGCCTCTGACCGCATTCATGATCTGCTGGCCTATGGCGTGCCTTTTGACAAGGATCTGGAAGGCCATTTGAAATTGTCGCGTGAGGCTGCACATTCGGAACGCCGGATTGTGCGTGTGCGTGGTGATATGGCCGGTGCAGCTATTATGAGCGCACTGGTTGCCGAGGTTCGCAAAACACCGTCCATTCGCGTGCTGGAAGGGTTTGTCGGCGAGCAATTGCGTATGAAAGGCAAGCAGATCAGCGGCATCATTGCGCAGGACCTGCGTGGTGGCCTGACCAATCGTATTTTGCTGCCTGCGCGGGCAATAGTCATGTGTTCGGGCGGTGTGGGTGGCCTTTATGCTGTTACCACAAACCCGCAACAGGCCCGTGGTGGTGGTATCGCCATGGCAGCGCAGGCTGGGGCCATCCTGTCTGATCTGGAGTTTGTCCAGTTTCATCCAACGGCCATCAATATCGGACGTGACCCGGCACCGCTGGCCACAGAAGCCTTGCGCGGCGAGGGCGCTCATCTGATTGACAATGATGGCCACCGTTTCATGCTGGATATTCATGAAGATGCCGAATTGGCACCACGCGATATTGTCGCCCGCGCCATTCACACACAGGTGCAAAGCGGTAAAGGCGCCTTTCTGGATTGCCGGAAGAGCGTCGGCGAAAAATTCCCGGAGAACTTCCCAACCGTTTATGCGTCCTGCATGTCTGCTGGCATCGACCCGGTGACAGACCCTATTCCGGTGGTTCCGGCAGAGCATTACCATATGGGCGGCGTTCATGTGGATGTACGGGGCCGGACATCTGTTGATGGGCTTTGGGCCTGCGGCGAGGCTGCTGCCACCGGGGCACACGGTGCCAACAGGCTGGCATCGAATTCATTGCTGGAAGCTGTGGTGTTTGCCACACGTATTGCGCAGGATATTCAGGGTACATTGCCTTCGCCACAGCGCCATCGCTGGCCGGATGAAGGCATGCCGGAAGTCACAGATCGTTCCGAGATGGATGAAGAGCTTGTCGCTTTGATTCGCAAGACCATGTCGGATCATGTGGGCGTTGCCCGTGACGGTGAAGGCCTCAAGAAGGCGCTTCGGGTTTTCGATGATTTGTACAGAAAGCCACTGATGCCACGTATCGCCAATATGGCGTCTGTGGCCCGCTGTATCGCTGCTGCCGCTTACGCGCGGGAAGAGAGCAGGGGCGGACATATGCGCCTTGATTTTCCTGATACGGAAGGCGCCTGGCATCACCGCACATTTCTAACCCTTGAAGATGTTGACCAGATTGTCGCATCGGCGCTGCCACAGGCAGCTTGACGGAGCGTTATGACCGAACCGCATTCCTACAAACCTGAATTGCCAAGCGTCATGGTTGACGATGCGGTGCGTGCCGCGCTGCGGGAAGATCTAGGCCGGGCAGGTGACATCACCACACTTGCCACGATTCCTCCCGGTGCAATGGCTGATGTCGTTATTGCCTCGCGTGAAGACGGAGTGCTTGCTGGCATGCCTTTGGCCCGCGCAGCCTTTCGAGCCATAAATCCGGACATCCAGTTTGAAACGCTGATTGATGATGGCGAGGCGCTAGCACCCGGCGATATTGTCGCCAGGATCAAAGGCCGGGCACGGGATGTGCTGTCAGCTGAGCGCGTTGCCCTGAATTATCTCGGCCATTTAAGCGGCATTGCAACAGCCACCGCCCAGTTTGCCAAAAAAATTGCCCACACGAAGGCCAGGGTGGTCTGCACCCGCAAAACTACACCCGGCCTGCGCGCCTTTGAAAAATACGCCGTACGCTGCGGCGGCGGTGCCAACCATCGCTTTGGCCTCGATGACGCAATCTTGATCAAAGACAACCACATTGGCGTGGTCGGTAGTGTAACCGCCACCATTGAGGCGGCGCGGGCTTACATCGGCCATCTGGTAAAAATTGAAGTTGAAGTCGATACGCTCGAACAATTGGCTGAAGCTCTGTCGGCCAACCCGGATGTGGTTTTGCTGGACAATATGAATGCAGCTACCTTGAAGAAGGCCGTTGCAATGGTAAAAGAGCTAAACCCTGCGACCAGAACAGAGGCGTCCGGTGGGGTAAAGCTTGAGACGATAGCTGAGAAGGCGGAAGCCGGTGTGGACTACATCTCCACAGGCTGGATCACACATTCTGCACCAGTGTTGGATTTGGGGCTTGATGTAGCGATTCGCTAGGCGTGTTGGTTTGGCAGCTCATCGGCGGTGCGTGGGGGAACGGGCCATGTGAGCCGGTTGATAGATTTTTTGTCCAAAAGTTCATTCCATATGGCAATACCGAAATCATCAGATTTCATAGCAAATAAGTACCGGATCAGCGATTTCCATTTACCTAAATGCATAAAATGGCTCGGCTTCATGCGTTGTAAATAGCGCATACGCAAGGTTTTTCTGTCTATCTGCCCTGTATATCCTGCTCGGATTGGTGCTGCTTTTTCAAGGGCGTTGATAAAGTCATTATAGGTTTGCAGTTGCGCCGGATCAGATAGCCTGTTCGTGGCAAATTCGATGATGACCGTGCCTTCGTGAAATTGTTTTGTTGTAAGAGATTTCCAGTCGGTCCGATGCAGTGGTGTCGGGCATTGAATTGGCAAGTCAAAGCATTCAGGTGATTTTACAATTCTTTCGGCAATTGTTGTTTTACCACATCCAGCCGGGCCGCCAATCAACAATAGAGCCTCGACGCCGTTCAGTGACTGCATTATCATAGGCCTCAATTCCCTTTCAGATGATCTTCTTTGCACAATCAAACCTGTGAGTCCCGCCTGATGAAGCTTGCCGAGAATATAAAATTTGCTCAGGTAATGGTGGGAGAGGCTCAAGGTGGCGCTGAACGTTTCTTTGTCAAGCTGGCAATTGCCCTGTCTGCGGCAGGGTTGCGGCAATCCTTGTTTATCGGACATGACAAAGATCGTTTTGAGGAACTGTCCGATGCAGGCCTGCCGGTTCAACAATTCACTTTTGACAGGGGACCTAAGGGTTGGCTGGCTACCAAAGCATTCCAGAGGGCTCTGATGGCGGAAGATGCAAATGTTGTCATGGCATGGATGAACCGTGCCGCACGCCGAATTCCAGCCGGTAATTATAAACGTGTGGCAAGATTTGGCGGCTACTACCCACTCAAATACTATTCCGGTTTTGATCACATCATATGCAATACTCCTGATTTGGAACGGTTTTGCGTAAGTAAAGGATGGGATAACAAGAAGGTCAGAACGATTTCTAATTTTGGTGAATTGCCGAACATGCCACCAGTGAGGCGCGCTGATTTTGATACTGCGGAAAATGCATTTGTGATTTTGGCATGCGGCCGTCTTCATCCATCAAAAGGGTTTGATACTTTAATCCGTGCTATGCAGGATGTGTGGCCGCATGCAGTGTTGTGGCTGGCGGGGGCCGGGGAAGAAGAAGCTGCTTTGCACAGTCTTGCAGACCAATTGAACCTTGCAAGCCGTATCCGCTTCTTGGGATGGCGGCATGATCAGTCTTCATTGCTGGATCAAGCGGATGTTTGTGTGGTGCCTTCACGGCACGAACCTTTGTCAAATGTAGTGATCGAAGCGTGGTCGAAGAAAGTTCCTGTTGTGGCTTCTGCATCGGAAGGACCAAGCTGGCTCATAGGCGATGCAGGTACCTTCGGGACGCTTTTTCCGATTGATGATCATGAGGCGCTAAGTCGGGAGATTACGCGCTTTGTGAAGGATGATGCCCTGCGCAATAGGGTCGCTGATGCTGCGTTTGAGAAATGGAAAACCGGCTTTTCAAAATCCGCCATCGTCGATCAGTATTTACGATTTCTGCAAGAGCTTTGATCTCTCTGGCATAGCAGAGCGACGTTCTGAGCTTTGCACGTGCCAGAATCTTCCTCTTCCTCATTATCATTGCCAAACGTTCTCAATCTAAATTTGTCAAGGAGTCTCACTTTTTCCGGATATTGGAATTTTCCTTGTTGCGCTGCAGCAATCTGCGCGGTAGGGCTAGGTGCCGTTTGGGAATGCCGGGAGTGAATTCCACATATCCAATGTGGGAATCCCTGTGCAGTCGGAGGAGTGCGTTGTGGACAAGTGGGTCTATGAATTTGGTGATGGTCGGGCCGAAGGTTCGGCTGAAATGCGCAATTTGCTGGGTGGCAAAGGTGCAAATCTGGCGGAAATGTCTTCGCTGGGGCTGCCTGTACCACCAGGATTTACTGTGACCACCGAAGTCTGCACCTACTATTATGACAATGATAAATCCTTCCCGGCCCTGCTGACCGAGCAGGTTGAAACGGCACTGGCAACGATTGCCCAATTGAGCGGGCGTCGGTTCGGGGATGATGATAATCCGCTTTTGATGTCTGTGCGTTCAGGTGCCCGCAGTTCCATGCCGGGCATGATGGATACGGTTCTCAATCTGGGTCTGAATGACAAATCGGTTGAGACCATAGCTGATCAATCGGGCGATGCGCGGTTTGCCTATGACAGCTACCGGCGCTTTATCCAGATGTATAGCGATGTGGTGATGGGGCTCGACCATCATGCTTTTGAAGACATTCTGGAATCCTTCAAACACCGTGCCGGTTACGTTCTGGATACCGATCTGACGGCTGATGACTGGAAAAACATTGTTGTCGAGTACAAGAAACTGGTCGAGAACGAGTTGGAAACGCCCTTTCCGCAAGATCCGCAAGATCAGCTCTGGGGCGGAATTGGCGCTGTTTTCCAGTCATGGATGGCGCCGCGAGCGATCACGTATCGGGCGATCAATAATATTCCGGCAAATTGGGGCACTGCCGTTAATGTGCAATCCATGGTGTTCGGCAATATGGGCGAGGATTCTGCAACTGGCGTTGCCTTTACGCGCAATCCCTCCACCGGCGAAAAAGCGCTGTATGGCGAGTTTTTAATCAATGCGCAGGGCGAGGATGTTGTTGCGGGCATTCGCACGCCGCAAAATTTGACGGAAGCTGCGCGCATTGAAGCTGGCAGTGATGAGCCGTCTCTGGAAGCCAAAATGCCGGAAGCTTTCGCGGAGTTTTCCAAGATCTGCGACCAGCTGGAAGCGCATTACAGCGATATGCAGGATCTGGAATTCACCATCCAGGAAGGCAAGCTTTGGATGTTGCAGACGCGCTCCGGTAAGCGCACCACTAAGGCTGCGCTGAAGATTGCGACGGATTTGGCGGCAGAGGGATTGATCAGCAAGGAAGAGGCTGTGTTGCGCATTGACCCAGCCGCGCTTGATCAGTTGCTGCACCCGACCATCGATCCGGCAGCCAAGCGGAATGTCATTGCCAAGGGTTTGCCGGCGTCTCCCGGTGCCGCCAGTGGTGAGATCGTCTTCACATCTGAAGAGGCCCAGGACGCCAAGGCACAAGGCCGGAGTGTTGTTCTGGTCCGGGTGGAGACCAGCCCGGAAGATATTCACGGCATGCATGCCGCTGAAGGCATTTTAACGGCGCGCGGGGGCATGACCAGCCACGCTGCAGTTGTGGCACGGGGCATGGGCAAGCCGTGCGTTTCCGGCGCCAGCGGAATTCGGATTGATTTGCGCAATGAAACGCTCAGCGTGGGCGACAAAACCTATCAGCGCGGCGATATCATAACGGTAGATGGCACCAGCGGTCAGGTGCTCGAAGGCGAGATTGCCATGTTGCAACCGGAATTGTCGGAAGATTTTGCAACCTTGATGCAGTGGGCGGATGCTGCCCGGACCATGGCTGTGCGCACGAATGCGGAAACACCGGCAGATGCGCGTATGGCCTTGAGTTTTGGTGCAGAAGGCATCGGGCTCTGCCGGACAGAGCACATGTTCTTTGATGGCGACCGCATCATGGCGATGCGGGAAATGATCCTAGCTGAGGATGCGGCGGGAAGGCGTGCTGCATTGGATAAGCTGCTGCCTATGCAAACCGCGGACTTTACGGATCTGTTCGACATCATGCGCGGCAAGCCGGTGACCATTCGGCTGCTTGATCCGCCGCTTCATGAGTTTCTGCCCCAATCCGAATCAGATATGGAAGATGTGGCAAAAGCTCTCAACCTTTCGATTGATAAGGTCCGTCAACGCACGCGGACGTTGCATGAGTTTAATCCCATGCTTGGACACCGTGGATGCCGGCTGGCCGTGTCCTATCCGGAAATCGCTGACATGCAGGCACGCGCCATTTTTGAAGCTGCTGTGGAAGCCGCGCAGAAAACCGGCGCGCCGGTAACGCCGGAAATCATGGTGCCGCTTGTGTCGGTCAAACCGGAATTTGATCTCATCAAGGGGCGTATTGATGCGGTTGCCGCGCTGGTAATGAAAGAGCGCGATGTTGAGATCAAATATCAGGTCGGAACTATGGTTGAATTGCCGCGCGCTGCGTTGCAAGCGCATAGAATTGCCGAGACAGCTGAGTTTTTCTCTTTTGGAACCAATGATTTAACACAAACAACCTTCGGTATCAGCCGTGACGATGCCGCGTCATTTTTGGGGCCATATGCGGCGCAGGGCCTGATTGAACAGGACCCGTTTGTGAGCCTTGATCAGGATGGAGTGGGAGAGTTGGTTCGCATGGGCGCGGAGCGCGGACGAGCAACGCGTGCTGACATCAAGCTTGGTATCTGTGGTGAGCATGGCGGTGATCCAGCCTCCATCATTTTTTGCCAGTCCGTCGGTCTCGACTATGTATCGTGCTCGCCCTACCGGGTTCCGATTGCCAGACTGGCTGCTGCTCAGGCTGCTTTGATGCATAGAAAGTAAGCCAAAAAAGCCGTGTTGCCCGTCTGTAACACTATGAAAAAAGGGTTGTCTTAGGGTTGCGACAGGACGGAATTTCTGATTAAACTCAGGCCCATTACGGGTATGGTTGAACATTCATATTTTTCTGGGGCAAATCTTTTCATAGCCACATTTTAAATGTTTATCAGCGCGAGTTTGAGATTGCTCATAACTGGCGTCGAAGCTGACATTTGGACTTGATGTGTGGAGCGGTTCTGAATTCTGGCGGCAAAGGGTTTGTCAGAAAATCTGGGCTGACTGCAAATGTCAAGGAAGGTGGGTCTGACGAATTTGTCTTAGGACGAATTTTCAGAAAAAATATTATGGTTAACCAAATACAAACAAATTACTGCAACATTTTCGCGAAACGTTAACCGAAACTCAAGGTTAATCAGTCCAAATGGTCATTGATCGGTCCTTGTGGCCAAAAAGTTTGCATCAGGTATCGGTCCTGTCTTCTGGCGATGAGCCGGACGACGCGCTTGAACCATCAGATTTCCTAATCGATGGTAAGGACGCTGATAGACAGGATCATGATGCAACTGGACTCGCGTCGCGTTGGAGTACCCTTTGGATGGTTGTGTCACGTAAAGCTGAGCATGTTGCTGACGGGTTACCCGTGCCTGCATTGCGTATGGAAGAAGGCAGTTTATCGCCGTCCGCAAAGAAGCGTGCCAACAGGCAGCGGAGTGCAATGATTTTGGCCCGCGCCCGTGCTGAAGAACGTGCCGTGGCGGCCCGGCGTCAGGCCCGGCTGGCAGGTTTGGCCGTATCCACCGCATTGGGCGCGTTGTTGCTGTGTGCGACACCTTCCTCGTCGAGCCTTCCCGAATTCACCGAGCTGTCAGATGCAGACTCTTATATTCTGCTCACACCCATGAAGCGCACAGCGGTCCATTCGGCGCGTGTGCAATATGTAGACCCGGTTAAATCGTCCGGTGTTCTGACGGCAAGCGTTGCGCCCGGGTCAGAACCAAAAGCTGCTGCAAAGAATGATACGGTCAAGCTGAAGGAAACGGTTAATCGTGTGGTCAAGGAAGACCTGGAGATAACCCGCATCCGCCCGGCAGTGGTTGAGCCAAATAATGATTTGCCGCATTCAGGTAATCTTTTTGAACTGCGTGATCTGTTCTCATCTGTTGATGAAGAGACTTTACCACGCACCGTGCTGGCAGCCCCTGGCTGGCCAAGCAAAGACCAGATTGCTCTGGCGACCAGCCATTTCAATGCACCGGGCATTCTTCGTGAGCGGTCCCGCACTATGGTCGCTGATGCGCGTCAAGTTTCGCCACCCGTTGTTACTCGGGAAGCTGGCGAAGACACCGTACGAGTTGCCCTGGCTTATGCGCCGGTTGACAGTATGGAAGAGTTTAAATCGCCATTCGCTGCTGTTTTGAATGTGCCGCAAGAACATCAGGCGATTGCGAAAGTCGATGAGCCGATTGTGACAGTTGTTACTGCACCGGTTTTGACTGCAACAAGCCCTGTCCAATCTGCCTCTTTGGTCTCTCTTGCCACGCCAAAATCACGGGTGACGGATACCAAACCGAAAATAACGATCGCCGGGCGCATTCCGATGATCAAACCCGATATTTCTGCCATCCCAAAAAGCAGCGGCATTGCGAAAGTTGCTGTTGTGCGGCCGAAGCTTGGCGGTAAAGATCATTGGTGGTCGAAGAATAAAGTTCCGCGTGCTGCGTTCTCGCGCCGGGAACAGCGCTGTCTGGCTGCTGCCGTGTATTTTGAAGCCCGTGGCGAGCCTGTTCCAGGACAGGCAGCTGTTGCGCAAGTGGTGCTGAACCGGGTTAAGGCGCCTTCCTATCCATCTACGGTTTGCGGTGTGGTTTATCAGAACAAGAAATGGCGTAATCGTTGCCAGTTCTCATTCGCCTGTGACGGCATCCGTGACAAGGTGACTGACAAGAAATCCTACGCGCAGGCACAGAAAGTTGCAAAAAACGTAACTTCGGGTAAATCTTGGTCCCGCAAAATCGGTTCCTCAACCCATTATCATGCGACTTATGTCAGCCCGAAATGGGCCAAGAAAATGAAGCGTATTACTAAAATCGGCCGTCATATTTTCTATAAAACCTACAATGGTGGCTGGAGCTAGAAGCATCCCTGCTTCACTTCAACAGGCTGATCCATTCAACAGGTGATGTGTTCTTTTGGCGCGCGCCCGATTTCTGTTCCTTTTTCCCGCGCTTTTTGTGCTCATCTGGTCTACCGGCTGGATTGTGGCCAAATATGCCAGCCCGTTTGTCGAACCCCTTAGTTTTCTGACCTTGCGCTACGCGCTGGCCGGCCTGTTGCTGGCGGCGTTTTGCTTTGCTTTCAAGGCAAGCTGGCCGGGGCGCCAATTGATGCTCCATGCCGTGTTTTCCGGTGTATTTTTGCATGCAATCTATCTAGGCGGAATCTGGTGGGTTCTGGATCGTCAGATGCCATCGACCCTTTCAGGGATGATGGCAGCACTGCAACCGCTGATGACCGCATTTCTGGCCGGGACAATTGTTGGGGAACAGATATCGCGCAGACAATGGCTGGGCTTTGCAATTGGTTTTGGCGGGTTGATGATTGCCCTGACTCCCAGATTGGCTGCTGACCTGGCAGACACAGTGGGCACTGAGGCCAGTTGGACGCTTCTCATCGGAATTAATTTCATATCCATGATCTCGGTTGTCATCGGTACGTTTTACCAAAAGAAGTATCTGCAGACCGGAGATTTGCGAACCATAACAACTCTGCAATATCTGGGTGCGTTTCTGGCCACGTTGCCCGCAGCCCTGTTGCTGGAAAACTTCGAGTTTTCCTGGACGCCGCAACTCTTTGGGGCGCTGGCCTGGTCGGTCTTCGGATTGTCGCTTGGGGCGATTGGCCTTCTCGTCATTCTGATCCGCGAGGGTGAAGTGTCCCGTGCCGCGGTCCTGATCTATCTCATTCCTCTGACAATTGCAGTGCAGGCCTATTTTCTGTTCGGGGAACGTTTAAGTGTGCCGGAACTGACTGGTATGCTTCTGACTGTGTTCGGTGTTTATCTTGTGTCCGTAAAACGCCGGATGAAATCTGTTGAAGGGCTTGGTGGGTAGCAAAAGTGGACGAGAGACAAAAGACGATTCTTATTACAGGATGTTCCTCCGGGATTGGCTATCATTGTGCGCATGCCATGAAGAAGCGCGGCTGGCGCGTCTTTGCAACGGTACGCACTGAAAGCGATTTGCAACGTTTGCAGTCCGAGGGGCTGTCGGTGCTGCTGTTGGACTACACCGACCAGAATAGCATCACCAAATGCGCCAGTGATGTGTTGGCACAAACAGATGACAGGCTGGACGCCCTTTTCAACAATGGTGCGTATGGACAGTCGGGTGCGGTTGAAGACTTGTCGGTTGAGGCGCTGCGCGCCCAGTTTGAAGCAAATGTTTTTGGATGGCATGAATTGACGCGTCTGCTGATCCCGTCAATGCGCCGCAATGGTGCTGGCCGAATTGTACAATGTTCTTCAGTGTTGGGTTTCATTTCGATGAAGTATCGCGGGGCATATTCTGCTTCAAAACACGCTGTCGAAGCTCTGTCTGATACGATGCGCATGGAGCTGATGGGCACAGGAGTTCATGTCAGTCTGATTGAACCTGGTCCCATAGAAAGCCGATTTGTTGAACATTCCATGGAAGCGTTTCATCGGGAGATTAATGTTGAAACATCTCCCCACAAGGAGATTTATGCCAAACGCCTTGCGCGGATGAAGCGCGGCGGTGCGTCAACGTTTAAACTTGGCCCTGATGCGGTGCAAAAACGCCTGGTCCGTGCACTGGAAAGTCCGAGCCCGCGCCCCAGATACTACGTCACAACTCCGACTTATGTGATGGGGGTTTTGAAACGTGTTCTGAGTCACCGCGCTCTCAGCCGTTTTCTGGCCAAGCGTGCGGATCAAGAAACCTGAATGATGGCAAACACCATATCTCTGCTTCCACGATCCGCTAAATCTGCGCTGGCTCTGGCAGGGTTTGTGGCTCTGTGTCTGGTCGTGGGCGGGTTGGGTGCACTTCTGACAGCGCCGGGTCTTGAGCCGTGGTATGCGGGGCTGCAAAAACCCGGTTTCAATCCGCCAAGCTGGATTTTTGGTCCGGTCTGGTCCACGCTTTATGTCCTGATGGCCTATGCCGTATGGCGCATCTGGTCGTCGGACCCGCATCCGTCACTGCTGAAAGCTGGGGGGCCGAAATCGGGCGGACCGAAAGAGGGCGGGCCGAAAGCGGGCAAACCGAAAGCGGACCGGGCAAAAGCATATTGGGCATTTGCGGTTCAGCTTTTGCTAAACCTTTGCTGGTCTGGCGCGTTCTTTTTTCTGCAAAGTCCCGGTTTTGCTCTGATTGTGATCATCTGCCTGCTGGCAGCTATCGTTACGACCATTGTCCTGTTTTTCAGATTGGACAAGCTGTCGGGCGCACTGTTTGTGCCATATGTGTTATGGGTCTGTTTTGCGACAGTTCTCAATTTTTCGATTTTCTTACTGAACTAGGTGAACAATGGAATTCTTGTCCAAAGGGCTCATTGGCGTGGCTCTGGCCGCCGTTGCAATCGTGCTGTTGCTCGGTCTTTATAATATGATGCGTGGCGGCGATTCCAATTTGTCCCAAAAGCTCATGCGTTGGCGTGTTGTCCTTCAATTCGTGGCTGTTGTGATCATGATGACGCTGCTTTACTTCACGTCGCGTTAGGCAGGATTTGTCATGGTTATATTGAACAAAATTTACACAAAAACCGGGGACAAGGGCACAACTGCGCTCGGCAACGGGGAGCGGCGTGCAAAATTTGATCTGCGTGTCACATCCTATGGGACAGTTGATGAGGCAAATGCCGTAATTGGCGTGGCGCGGCTGCATACACAACATGGTTTTCCAGACCTGGATGACATGCTGAACCGCATTCAGAATGATTGCTTTGATCTGGGAGCTGATCTGGCGACCCCGGACAAGGGTGAGGATCTGGGCTATGAGCCGTTGCGGATTATTGAATCTCAGGTTCAGCGTCTGGAGAGCGACATTGATACGCTGAATGCTGAGCTTCAGCCTTTGCGTTCATTTGTTCTGCCAGCCGGATGCCCGGCATCTGCGCATCTTCATGTTGCACGTACTGTTGCCAGACGAGCCGAGCGGTTGACGGTGGAGTTGGACAGTGACGCGGCTGAGCCAGTCAACCCCTATTGCATTCAATATCTCAATCGTCTGTCAGACTTTCTGTTTGTCGCTGCCCGATGGGTGAACGACAAGGGAGAAGCGGATGTGCTTTGGGTTCCAGGCAAAAACCGTTAGAGCCTGTTTCTCTATAGACAAAATATGCTCCAGGGCCTGATTCGCTATGTTTCTTCCACTTCATGACAGCAATCCACTCATTTATGTCAAACGTCCCTATGTAAACTGGGCCCTGATTGCCATTACCATTGCCGTATTTGTGTTTTTTCAAACACCAATTGCGCCGGGTTACTCGGAGATTTTTCCGGCGTCATTCGGCGTTATCCCGTCGGTTCTGTTTGAAACCCGGGCGCTGCCACCCGATCTGAAGTTCATACCTGCGGACTGGACTTTGGTTTCATACGCCTTCTTTCACGGCGGTTGGATGCATTTGCTGGGAAATATGCTGTTTCTGTGGGTGTTCGGAGACAATATTGAAGATGCGCTGGGCCATGTAAAATATCTGTTTTTCTATCTTTTGTGCGCAGCTGGCGGGGGCTACGCACATGCCCTTTTTCAGCCGACTTCCGATGCGCCACTGATCGGCGCTTCAGGTGCTGTTGCGGGGGTCGTTGCTGCCTATCTGATACTCCATCCGCGTGTAAAGATCTGGATTCTGGCCCTTGGGCGCATACCGCTTCGGCTTTCTGCCATGTGGGTTCTGGGGGCATGGGTCTTGATGCAATTCTATAATGTGTTTGCTGCAGCGGACAGTGAAGTTGCCTGGATAGCGCATATCGGTGGACTCATCTGCGGTGCCGCTTTGGTTCTTCTGCTGAAGCGGCGCGGGGTGGCTTTATTCGACCGGGACCTGACCATCCCCTGACGCCTGATCACACGACGAAAATCTGTTGTTTGGTGTCGTTGACAGGGTAAGGGGGCACCGATAGGTTCGCTACAAATTCGGCACATGTTGCGCGCATTCTGGAGACAATCATGAAAATACTGGTGCCCGTAAAACGGGTGGTGGACTATAATGTGAAAATCCGCGTCAGAGCGGACGGGTCGGGTGTTGAACTGGCCAATGTCAAAATGGCCATGAACCCGTTTGACGAGATTTCTGTTGAGGAAGCTCTGCGCCTGCGTGAAGCTGGCACAGCCAGCGAAGTCATTGTTGTTTCAGTTGGGCCGCAACAGGCTCAGGAAACCATTCGCACAGGTCTGGCCATGGGTGCAGACCGGGGTATTCTGGTACAACATGATGAGTTGGTCGAGCCGCTTGCTGTCGCCAAAATTCTGCAGAAAATTGTTGATGAGGAAAAACCTGATCTGGTGATTGCCGGAAAACAGGCGATTGACGATGATTGCAATCAGACCGGCCAGATGCTTGCCGCTTTGCTGGGCTGGTCTCAGGGCACATTCGCCTCTGTGTTGTCAGTGGGCGATGGTGAAATGGATGTCACGCGGGAAGTGGATGGTGGTTTGCAGACTGTAAAGCTTAAATTGCCAGCTGTCGTGACAACAGATCTGCGGCTTAACGAGCCGCGCTATGCCTCGCTTCCCAACATCATGAAGGCAAAGAAGAAACCGATTGAGATGAAAACACCAGCTGACTTTGGTGTTGATATGACACCGCGCCTCACAGTTTTGAAAACCGTTGAGCCTGAAAAGCGCGAAGCTGGTGTCAAAGTGGCAAATGTTGCTGAACTGGTGGACAAGCTGCGCAACGAAGCTGGCGTTCTTTAAGGAAGGTATAAGCGATGACGACTTTATTGATAGCGGATCACGATAATCTTGCTTTGAACGACTCGACCTTACGCGCCATCAGCGCTGCAGCCGATCTTGGTGCAGCGGTCCATGTTCTTGTCGCAGGAAGCGGCAGTGCAGATGTGGCCGCCCACGCCGCAAAGATTGCTGGCGTTGAAAAGGTTCTGCATGCGGAAGCTGCTGCCTATGACCATCTTCTTGCAGAGCCGATGGCTGCGCTGATTGTCTCACTTGCCGGTGATTACACCGCACTGGTGGCACCCAATACGACCAATGGCAAAAACATCATGCCGCGTGTGGCAGCTTTGCTGGATGTCATGCAGGTATCCGATATTACAGCCATTATCAGCGCTGACACGTTTGAGCGCCCGATCTATGCCGGTAACGCCATTCAGACGGTTCAGTCGAATGATGCCACCAAGGTCATCACCATCCGGACAGCAGCCTTTGCCGTAGCTGAAGAAGGTGGGTCCGCTGCTGTGGAAACTGTGTCCGGTGACGAAGGGCCATCACTGTCCTCCTATGTCGGTGAGGATGTTTCCAAATCTGAACGCCCTGAACTGACTTCGGCCAAGATCATCATTTCAGGTGGCCGTGCGCTTGGCTCGTCGGAAAAATTCCAGGAGGTCATTATGCCGGTGGCTGACAAGCTTGGCGCGGCTGTTGGTGCTTCACGCGCAGCTGTTGATGCCGGATATGCGCCAAATGACTGGCAGGTTGGTCAGACCGGAAAGGTGGTTGCACCGGAGCTTTACATTGCGTGCGGCATTTCCGGAGCTATTCAGCATCTGGCGGGCATGAAGGACAGCAAGGTCATAGTTGCCATCAACAAGGATGATGAAGCACCAATTTTTCAGGTTGCTGATTATGGTCTTGTGGCCGATTTGTTCGAGGTTCTCCCTCAGTTGGAGGCCGAACTCGACAAGGCGTCCTGAATTGAAGTCAAAAAATTGAGGTAGAGATTATTGTGCGGGACTTTAGCCTGATGAAAAATTAGGCTACCATCCTTTTAACGCACAATAGAAAAACAGATTGCAAATTCTGTTGCAGTGCAACACAGTCTGACTCCCTCAAGATTTTGACCGGAATGAACAATGACCGAAATTAAATCCGTAGGCGTCATCGGCGCAGGCCAGATGGGCTCAGGAATTGCCCATGTGAGCGCGTTGTCCGGCTATGATGTATATCTATACGATATTTCCGAAGACCGGATAGAAGAGGGCCTTGCCACGATTACCGGGAATCTCGGTCGGCAGATGAGCAAGGGCCAGATCACCGAAGCTGAGCGCGACGCCGCAGTGTCAAAACTGCATGCAGCAAATGGCATTGAAGCGCTGGCAGACGTGGATCTTGCAATCGAGGCGGCAACGGAAGACGAAACCGTCAAGCGCAAGATTTTTGCAGCCTTGTGTCCGGTTCTGAAGCCCGAAGCCATGATTGCTTCCAACACATCTTCCATTTCGATAACCCGGTTGGCAGCGACCACAGACCGCCCGGAACGGTTTATGGGCATCCATTTCATGAACCCTGTTCCTATCATGAAGCTTGTGGAGCTGGTGCGTGGCATTGCCACGGAAGATGAAACGTTTGACGCGGCAAAAGTCTATGTTCAGAAGATGGATAAAACCATCACTGTGGCAGAGGATTTCCCGGCCTTCATCGTCAACCGTATTTTGATGCCAATGATCAATGAGGCGATTTATACGCTTTATGAAGGTGTTGGTTCGGTTGAAGCAATTGATACGGCTTTGAAACTTGGCGCGAATCACCCGATGGGCCCGCTGCAACTGGCAGATTTCATTGGCCTTGATACCTGCCTGTCAATCATGCAGGTGCTCTATGAGGGTCTGGCTGACAGTAAATATCGCCCTTGTCCGCTCTTGGTGAAATATGTCGAGGCCGGTTGGCTGGGCCGGAAAACCAATCGCGGCTTTTATGATTATCGCGGAGACGAGCCGGTTCCCACCCGCTAGGTTTTCAGTCCCGGCTTGACATCAATGCCGAGGCCCGGCTTGTTGTTCCGGCATTGGTGCATATGAAGCGCCGTTGAGTGTTTTGGAGCGTTTCTTGGAGCCAACTGACGAAACTCCCGAACGGTTGAACATAGCTGCCTATGCGCTTGGCCGTATGGCGGCTAGCAAACCGGATAATATTGCGCTGATGGTGTTTGACGGCACCACACATGAGCCATCTGATGTGTGGACCTATGCTTCATTGGAAGACGCCGTTCTGCGCACCAGAAACGGGCTGCAGTCTCTTGGCATCAAAATGGGAGATCGCGTGTTGCTGCGTATGGGCAACAGTGTCTGGTTTCCAATCATGTATTTTGCCTGTCTGGCAGGCGGGTTTGTTCCTGTCGCAACCTCTGACCGGATCAGCCAGCGCGACCTTGATCATATAGCGAACGACTGCAAGCCAGTGATCATCGCTCATGATGGCGCAACGTCGCTGCCTTCGGAGCAAACCGATGCAAAGATTTTTGGCCCGGATGATTTGCACTTTCTGTCGCAAAGTCCGCTTGGGCTGTATGCCCGCACATTTTCCTATGATCCCGCCTATCTGATTTACACTGATGGCACGTCCGGCCCACCTCGCGGGGTGTTACATGCGCATCGCGCGCTTTGGGGCCGCTTGCGTCATCATAAGCCCTGGCTCGGTCTGACCCAGAAGGACCGGATGCTGCATACGGGTGCAGATAACTGGGCGCGCAGTATCGGGTATGGTCTTATGGATCCCTTGTGCTGCGGCGCTGCGATTGTTCTGCTGTCTCCGCCCGATCTACGCGGCGTTTTTGACAAAGCTTTGCCGCTTCTGGTGGAACTGAGCGGTGCCACCATTGTTGTGGCGATGCCAGGGCAATACAACACGGCGCTGAAAAGTGGCACGGTCACGGAAGGGGCAATGCCCACCCTCACCAGAGCCATTTCCACCGGCGCAATTCTGCCAGCCCATGTTGCTGAAGAGTGGCAGGCTGTGACGGGTCATCCGATCTATGATGGCTATGAACTGGCAGAGATTGCCTGCCCGATTTTCAGTGGGCCGGACTGCCCGGTAAAACCTGGGAAAATTGGCAGGCCTGCCCCTGGCAGCAAACTGTCGATTTTGGCTCCTGATGCGGGCTTGAAAAATGTTGGCGTCAATCAGATTGGCGTCATCGCGACCCACCGTTCCGACCCAGCCTTGATGCTTGGGTACTGGAACGATGCCGAGACCACCAAGGCTTCGGTTCGCGGGGCGTGGTTCATGACCGGGGATCTGGGGCTGCGGGATCAGGATGGTTATATCCAGTATGAAGGACGGCTTGATTACCTCGTCAATGTCGAGGGATATCGGGCTAATCCTGAGGAAATTGAAACCATTATTCTGTCGCTTCCCGATATCAAGGAAGTTGCTGTTGCCGAAGGGGTGGTGCCCGGTCGCGGAACAGGGCTTGTGGCTTATGTGGTGCCGCAACCCGGCGCGAAGCTTGCCCCGAACGAGTTGAACCGCAATCTGGCGCCGCTGCTGGTTGATTATAAGCGGCCGAAGAAATGGGTTGAAGTGGACGGCCTGCCAAAGACCGCCAGCGGCAAGCTGGCCCGTTTTGCTTTGGCACAGGCAATTGCCCCGTAAACGAATTGTAAAGGTTTCAATTCTAGGTTTATCCCATGGAACCAACAGTCGCAGCAGCATTGATGACGGCCTCCACGCAAGCAAAAATTACTGGCGCGGTGGCTGCACGCATGATTCAGATGGACCAGGATGCAGCGCAGACGCTGATTACTGCCATGCAGGAAAGCAGCGAAAATCTGGAAAAAATTGCAGCAAATCTGGCAAGCGGTGTCGGAACAAATCTGGATTTTTCAGCTTAATTCCGTAAATATCCATTCTTCCAAACTAGAATAATTTTGAGACATGCTTGGCTGTTGCGTTTTGTTCAGGCGCTCAGGCCATGCAGAATGATGTCGATATGTGCGTTCAGGTATTCTTCGATATCGATCGGGTCCTGAGCCTTGAAAGTCAGATCCCAGAGCACCGCCAAAATCGTGGGTGCCATGATCAGCCTTGGCTCCCTTGCAGCTGGCCCATCCCGAATTTCACCCCGCTCAATGCCGCGTGTGATGATGTGCGTTAACAGGGTGACGCCTTTGGAAATGACTTCCTTGTGGTAGAGATCGACAAGACCGGGAAACCGTGGCCCTTCGGAAATCAATATTCGGATAACCCCTGAAATGTCGCTGCCAACGAATTGCCTGTAGATGCCGGTCAGCACCAGCCTCAGCAAGGCATCGGTTGGTCCGGGATAGTTTGTGACCATTTCCTCAAACTGGTCCAATGAGAGAACCAGGCGTGAGCGGACCACAGCCATGAACAAGTCTTCCTTGCTGTCGAAGTAACGGTAGATCGTGCCTTTCGCGATCCCTGCACGTTGCGCAATATCCTCAAGGCGCGTTGCGGCCAATCCGCTGATTGCGAACTCTTCAAGACCAGCCTGCAAAATTTCGCCGGGGCGCGCGGCCTTCCTGCGTTTTGGTTTTTGTGAATCAGCTTCAATTTTGGTCATAGGACGGTCATTGACAGGGTTGGAATTTTAATGACTTTTGAGTCATTATCTGTTTTAACAGGTTCAGCCTGACTGCCTTTGTCTTCCAGTTTTGGACAAGGTGTCAAAGAAAACCGTGATTTTTTAACAGGAATGCAGGTTTGCAGCAGCCCCCGGATCATTCTGATGACCTGCCGATGATGGTTATGGATCATACTGAGATGTCGCCTGTTGCATCATCTGGTCCGGTGCGTCGCTCTCGTTTTCGCTTGCCCTCACGGCTCATACTCATACCGCTTTTTCTGGTTACATTATTTGCCGGAGGGATTGTGGGTCTTTATTTTCAGCCTCCCGGCCTGAAAGCCTTTTTCCAACTGGTTGGTTTGCAGCCCGGTGGTGGCAGCAATACCCCGATTGCAGTGCCGGTACCAAGCGCTCAAACGTCTGATCCTGAAGCCGCAAAACCAAAATTGGTTGCCGGGCTTGGTCGCTTGATCCCCAACGGGGATGTGGTGACCGTTGCACTGCCCTTCGGGGCAGGGGATGCGCGGATCAGCGACGTTCTTGTGCGTGCCGGAGACAAGGTCAGGAAGGGCGATACGATTGCTGTTCTGGATAGTCTGGGCCAACTTGAGGCGCTGGTGGAAACGGCGGAAGCGAATGTTGCTGTGCATCGTGCTACGCTTGACCAGACGCGTGACACGGTGCGTGCCAGTATTGCCGAAGCGGAAGCATCTCTGCAGAGAAGTCAGGCGGCATCGGATGTTGCCCGGCAGGATTTTGAGCGTACCAAATCGCTCTCGGATCGTGGCGTTTCCTCACAGGCGGCATTGGATCTGGCGCGGTCGGTGATGGTGCAGGCCGAGCGGGAGGTCGAGCGCAATTCTGCAACGTTGTCGCGCTATACCAGCGATGGTTTGGACGCACAGGTTGATGTGGTTGTGGCGGCACGTAATCTTGATTCTGCAAAAGCAGAATTACGCCGTTCCAAAAACGATTTGTCAAAGGCAATGGTCATTGCGCCAATGAATGGCACAGTTCTGGATGTTCATGTGCGTGCGGGCGAAAAGTCCGGTGCTGATGGTGTCGCTGATATTGGTGATGTTGAAAACATGACGGCGGAGGTAGAGATATTTCAGAACCAGATCGGGCTGGTTCAGTTGGGACAGAGCGTCCAGATTGTGGCCGATGCTTTTCAGCAAAGCCTGACAGGTGTGGTGACGGAGATCGGACTTGAAGTGGAGCGGCAGACCGTTACCGCTGATGACCCGGCAGCCAATACAGATGCGCGCGTCGTCGAAATCATTGTCCAGCTGGATCCGGCTTCATCGGATATTGCGGCCCGGTTCACCAATCTGGAAATTGTAGCCCGCATCGTGGTGGGGTCGGAGAATTGACGGCAATTTTGGCGCGGCTGCTTGGGCGAATGCCGATTGGCTGGCTGCAGCTTTTGCACAATAAAACCCGTTTGGCGGCGGCGGTGGCCGGTATTGCCTTTGCGAACATTCTTGTGTTCGTCCAGCTGGGGGTGATGTTTGCGCTGAATACGACGATCCTGTTGCCATATACGTTGTTTGATGCCGACATCATCATTTCCTCGGCAGATGCAAATACGTTGACAGATGGCAGTAATGTCCCGCGTCAGCGCGGTTTTGAGTCCATGTCAGTGCCAGGTGTCGCAAGTGCTTTACCGCTGTTCATTGGCAATGTGGACTGGACACGCGATGATGGCAACGTGACCAACCTTCAGGTTCTGGCGCTGGATCCTTCCCAGGGTGCCTATGTCATTCCCGAGATTCGCAACAAGATTGCCAATCTGCTTTTGATTGATACAGCCCTGATTGATCGTTTGACACGAGGCGCGGATACAGACCGGTTATCTTTGATATCACCGGACAATCCGTTGATTTTTGAAACGCGGGGTCGCACGCTGAAGGTGCCTGGAACCATCAGTATTGGCGGTGGATTTAGCTCAGATGGTTACATGGTGACATCTGACCAGACGTTTCTGCGTCTTTTCAGCAGCCGCATTGCCGGTGCGCCGAATCACATTCTGCTCAAAACCAAACCTGGATTTAACGTCGATGCTGTTATTGATGAGCTGCGTCTTTTGCTGCCGGACAACAAGGTGAAGGTGCGCACCTTGGCCGATGCAGCAAAAGCTGACCAGATTTATCAGACAACCGAACGGCCAACGGGGCTGATTTTCGGGTTTGGGGTGGTGATGGGGGTGATTGTTGGTCTGGTCATTGTGTATCAGCTTCTGTCAACCGATGTTGCAGACCATCTGAAAGAATACGCGACCTTCAAGGCAATGGGCTACGGCCAGTCTTTCTTCATGGGGATCATTTTTGAGGAAGCTCTGATATTGGCGATTTTCGGATTTGTGCCAGGATTGATCATTTCCAGCATCCTCTATCAGCTTTTGAATTCTGCAACCGGTCTTCCGGTGATGATGGATATGGCCCGTCCCATTGCCGTGTTTTTGGGCACGATTGCAAGCTGTTCCATTTCCGGTGCGATTGCCACGCGCAGGCTGGCCAGTGCCGATCCTGCAGATTTGTTTTAGGGCGCAGTTGTGAGCGGTGAAGCTTTCCCGATTGTGACAAAGGGCCTGAACCATTGGTTCGGGGTTGGGGAGGCACGCAAACAGGCTATTTTTGATATAAATTTGTCGATTGAGGCCGGTAAGCTGACCGTCCTGATGGGGCCGTCAGGGTCTGGGAAAACCACATTGCTGACGCTCATTGGCTGCTTGCGTGATGTCCAGGATGGCAGTGTTCACCTGTTGGGGCAGGAACTGCGTGGTGCACTTGAAGCTGATCTGGTTTTGGCACGCAGGAAGCTCGGGTTCATTTTTCAAGCCCATAATTTACATGAAAGTCTGACTGCGCTGCAAAATGTGCGTGTAGGCCTTGAGGTGCATGGCGCGTCCCTGTCTGGCAAGCGAAGCCAGTTTGAAGCCGCATCTGCACATCTGCTTGGTCTTCTGGGGCTGGAGGACAGGTTACATTACCTGCCCGGAAACTTGTCCGGTGGCCAAAAGCAGCGTGTTGCCATTGCGCGTGCTCTTGTGGGCAATCCGCGTGTCGTTTTTGCTGACGAGCCGACAGCAGCGCTGGACAAGGAATCCGGCACCAATGTTGTGCGCCTGCTCAAGCAATTGGGCACACAACGTGGAACGACCACAGTGATGGTGACGCACGATAATCGTATACTGGAAATGGCAGACCGAATCATCACTTTGGAAGAAGGGCGGATTGTCGACGACATACCCGTTGTCAGTTAACAGGCAGGTATGAAGCTGATTACCTGATTTCGCCAAACCGCTGTGGTCTATGGTCAGCCTGCTCCATAAGTCGGGCAATTTGAGCCGCGGTCTTGTTCTGCTTCGTTTCAGAATTGCCTGCAGGTGTCACCATAATAATAAGGCCGCCGATTTCGCCCAGGGCTGAATGCCAAGGGAAAATGGATGCGCCAGATGCGGAGGATGCCACCCGCGTTTCGCCATTTTCTAGGGCCTGAGAGCGATGGACAGTTTCGCCCTTCAAGACGCGTTGATGTTCTGCGCGCCATTCCTTTGGAACCTCCGGCAGAACGTCGTAGTGGGATTTGCCCACATACGAATGCGGCTCTTGCAAACCGTGAAATTCTGCCCAGGCGGGGCTGATCTGCAAATAACACATCTTGCGATCCAGAATAGCGATGGGTGAGGGAGAATTAGCAATGATTGAACTGACCAATTGCGCGCGGGTTTTGGAGATGTTCTTGTCAGAGATGCTCTGAGTGACATCCCGGAAAATACCGTAAACCGCTTTGACGCTTTTATCCGTATCCAGCTCGACGGACGCCACGGACTGTACAAAGCGCATTTTGCCATCTACCCGTTTCAGCCTCAGAACAAAGTCGAACCCGTTTTTATTGGTGATGGCGTCGCCTACCAGAAACTCGACTGTTTTGGCGTCTTCGGGATGATAAAGCGCAACCGCCTTGCTGACATTGACCGTGCCCTTGCGCGGCTGCATACCATGAATGCGGTACACGTTTTCCGACCACCATGCGTTGCCGGTGCTGACATCGATACGCCAGAAGCCGAATGCCTCAGCCTGAAGCATCAACTGGACCAGCAATTCCGGTTTTACTTCCATCGTTTCAGATGGAAGGTCTTCAGGATCGAACTGATCATATCTCACAGGGTTTTTCAAATGGTACACCAGCGTTATCAAACAGAACACGCATAGTGATCAGAGCGCGTTAAGATGGTGTAAATGCGGTGGTGTATCTGCGCCGCTGCGCCTTTAAGTATACTAACGGTTGTGGGTTTCAGAAGAACAATGAGCCAAAACCGCAAGAATCTATCAATTCTGGCAATTAGAAGCTGCTCCGGATTTTATTTGGTTGCCCTGGCACTCACGTTCTAACTGGACTTATCGTCAGTCATTTTTTTGCCGATGATGGCACTGACCAGCGCTTTTGCGTCTTCACTGTCCCAATGTGCCGGGCCGGACAAATGCGCAACCCGGCAGCCATCCTTGTCGACAATCAGCGTGGTTGGCATGCCGAACGCAAGGCCTTTTTTCTTCAGACTGTTGAATATTTCGGTTGTTTGGTCTGCGTAAAGCGGCAGGTTGGAGACATCAATCTCGTCCAGAAAGGCGAGGGGACGTTCAGCGCCGCTGGTGTCGATATTCACAGCAACGACTTCAAAATCTTCGCCACTTAACGCGGTTTGCAGATTGGACAATGCCGGCATTTCTGCGCGACATGGAGCGCACCAGGTGGCCCAAAGGTTGAAAACAACTGCCTTGCCTTTCCAGTCAGCCAAAGTGATGTCGTCACCTTCGGGAGATTTGAACTGGAGATCGCCAAGATAGTCTGGCACATCCGCCAATTGTACCGCTGCCATTTCCCCTTGAATGAACGGATCAAGCGATGAGGCAACGTCAGGTACTGCAGAACATGCCGCGCCCGTATTTGCCACAACTGTAGCACTATCATGGACATCGCTACCCAGTTTCCCGTATAGGAGCAGCGATCCTGCGATCACGCCTGCAATGGCAGCCAGTAGCAGCACTTTCATGACAACATCCTGTTGTTTGTTCGCATAAGCCCGTGCAGCCCTGAATTGGGACTTGCGCAGAATTCACGAAGGTCATTTATGTCCAAAGGTCCAAATAAGCCGCAAGGCGCATCGGAACAGATTGACGGCACATCAAACGCCATTTTATCCAACACAACTTCGTCCAATACGATGTGGGGTGGTCGTTTCTCCTCGGCACCTGATGCCATCATGGAAGAAATTAATGCCTCGATCGATTTCGACAAGGCAATGTTTCGCCAGGATATAGCAGGTTCCAAGGCCCACGCTGCGATGCTTGAGGCCCAAGGCATTCTGTCTCATGAAGATGTGGCAAAAATCGTTCACGGTCTAGACACGATTTTGCGAGAAATCGAAACCGGACAGTTTACGTTCTCCAGACAGCTGGAAGATATCCATATGAATGTGGAGGCGCGGCTGCGGGAACTGATCGGTGATGCAGCCGGTCGTCTGCACACCGGACGGTCCCGTAATGATCAGGTTGCGACCGATTTCAAACTCTGGGTGCGCGACACAATTGATGCGCTGGATGCAGCTCTTGCCGGCCTGCAGAAAACCCTTGCCGAAAAGGCTCTTGAGCATGCGGCCGTATTCATGCCGGGCTTTACGCATCTGCAATCCGCGCAGCCTGTGACATTTGGTCACCATCTCATGGCCTATGTTGAAATGCTGGGCCGGGACAGGGGCCGCTTTGCCGATGCCCGCAAGCGTCTCAATGAAAGCCCATTGGGGGCAGCTGCCCTTGCTGGCACGTCATTTCCCATTGATCGGGATATGACAGCCAAGGCCCTTGGCTTTGATCGACCTACCGCCAATTCGCTGGACAGTGTTTCAGATCGTGACTTCGTGCTGGAGGCCCTGTCCGCTGCAACGATTAGCGCCATGCATTTGTCACGCTTTGCTGAGGAGCTTGTGATCTGGTCCTCGGCTCAGTTCCGGTTTGTTCATCTGTCGGACAAATTTACCACTGGTTCGTCCATCATGCCGCAAAAGCGCAATCCGGATGCAGCTGAACTGGTGCGCGCCAAAATTGGACGCATTGCAGGGGCTTATCAGGCGCTTGTGATTGTCATGAAAGGCCTGCCCTTGGCCTATTCCAAGGACATGCAGGAAGACAAGGAGCAGGCCTTTGATGCGTTTAACGCCTTTTCACTTGTAATTGCGGCGACCTCTGGAATGGTGGCTGATCTGGAACCCAATGAAAAAACTCTGGCGAAAGCTGCCGGCAGCGGGTTTGCCACAGCAACAGATCTGGCTGACTGGCTGGTTCGTGTGCTCGACCTGCCGTTCCGCGACGCGCATCATGTGACGGGACGCATCGTTGCCCTTGCCGAGGAACTGAACTGCGATCTGCATCGGGTGCCGCTGGCCGACATGCAGGCAATTGAGCCAAAGATCACAAAGGATGTGCTGGGTGTATTGAGCGTGCGCAAATCCGTCATGAGCCGTGTCAGCTATGGCGGCACAGCACCTGCCAATGTACGCAAACAGGCCAAGCGCTGGATTCGTGCACTGGAGCGTTAGAAACCAACCGACTAGCAGCTTGGAAATACGGCTTGTGAATTCGGCCTCTTGAAATCCGGGTCGATTTACGACAAAAGACTGTTAATTGTATTTGTGTAAATTGAAAAACCGTAATTTCCGCAAAAAGGAGCCTTCCGTGACACGTAAAAAGATGACCGCTGCCAGTTTGATTGGCGTATTGACTTTGACTCTTGCGCTTGGTGCATGTGGCCGTCGTGGTGCTTTGGAAAACCCGGATCCCACCTATCGTGGTAGTGGCAGCGGATCTCTGGAAGATGCGGTTATCGGATATGATGCCGAGAAACCTGACCGGAAATTCATTCTCGACCGCCTTATCTAAGCTTCAAAATGCTATGCCTGCCGCTTAATGCAGGCTTGAGGAGAGCCGGTCTTGCATCATTTTGCCTATAAGGGCGGCGTTCTCCACGCTGAAGATGTGTCTGTGGCGGACATTGCTGCTGCCGTCGGCACACCTTTTTATGTTTATTCCACAGCGACTTTAACGCGGCATTTGAAGGTGTTCAGCGACGCATTTGGCACGCTGGACCCTTTGGTGTGCTACGCCACGAAGGCCAATTCCAATCAGGCCGTGCTGACCACCTTGGCCAAGGCCGGGTCCGGCGCTGATGTGGTGTCGGAGGGTGAGCTACGCCGCGCTTTGGCTGCAGGCATTCCAGCCCAAAAAATCATGTTTTCTGGCGTCGGCAAGACGGCTGGCGAAATGCGCTTTGCTCTGGAAGCCGGTATTTTATGCTTCAATGTGGAAAGTGAGCCAGAGTTGGAGCGGCTCAACGAAGTTGCACTGTCTCTTGGCATGATTGCGCCTGTCTCGCTGCGCATCAACCCGGATGTGGATGCCGGTACGCACGCCAAGATTTCCACCGGCAAGGCTGAAAACAAATTCGGGATCGCCTGGCAGCGCGCGCGGGAAGTTTATCGCAGAGCCGGTGCAATGCCGGGCATCAAGGCGACCGGTATCGATATGCATATCGGGTCCCAGATTACCGACCTTGCTCCGTTTGATGCGGCGTTTGCACGGCTTTCGGAGTTGATTGCTATTTTGCGAGAAGATGGTCACATAATCGAACATATCGATCTTGGTGGTGGCCTTGGTATTCCCTATCGCAATGATAACAACCCACCACCTTTACCGGATGCTTATGCCGAAGTGGTCAAGAAACATGTCAGTGGGCTGGATTGTCGGATCATTTTTGAGCCTGGCCGCCTGATTGCAGGCAATGCCGGAATTCTGGTCACCGAAGTGATTTATGTGAAAGAAGGCGACGCGAAGAATTTCATTATCGCTGATGCAGCAATGAATGATCTGATCCGTCCCACACTTTATGAAGCCTATCATGAAATCTGGCCTGTGGTGAAAATGGCTGATGATGCCGTTGAAATTGTCGCTGACGTGGTTGGGCCGGTCTGCGAAACAGGGGATTATCTGGGCCTGGACAGAAAACTGCCGAAGCCGGAACCGGGGGATTTGCTGGCACTTTTGTCGGCCGGTGCCTATGGCGCCGTGCAAGCTGGAACCTATAATTCAAGGCTTCTTGTGCCTGAAGTCCTGGTTCACGGTGACAAGTTTCATGTCGTTCGGCCACGGCTCAGCTACGACGCTTTGCTGGCGCTGGACAGTGTGCCCGACTGGCTGGACTGAAACGCTGGGATGAAGCCTCAATGGGTTGTCAGAACGCTGGCTAATGCATTGATAGGCGACAGAATGACCTTTCCAAATTGTCATGCAGTGTGATCGCCTCAGCACTGGTCAACCGTGTGCGCTGTGCTAAACTTTAATGAGCAAGGTATGGTTCGGTCAGTTTCTGCACCAAACTTTAGGAAATATATTCGAATTTTCAAAGGCTTATGTTCGCCTTGCTCGTTCTTGAAAGGGTTGTGGATACATGCCGGACGAGCGGAATCGGAAACTGAGCAGTGCAACCGACTTGTCGTCGGGCGGTTTGGCGCGGCAGATTGCCTCTCTGGTGACCCGGGGACGGGCCGTTTTATTCTGGGAAGATTTCTGGCCCGCAGTTCTGCCGCTTCTCGGCGTCATTTCACTTTTTCTCATTCTGTCCTGGTTTGGTATCTGGCTTGTTGTGCCGCCTATCTGGCGCACAATCGGCATGGTTTTGTTCGTACTTGCCGCACTGGTTGCGTTGTGGCCGCTGTTACGTCTGTCCCTTCCAGGTAAAGACGCGGCTCTGAAGCGGATCGAGCAGGTATCTGGAACCCACCACCGCCCTCTTTCAAGTTTCGATGATCAGCCGGCGGCGCTGGCCGCAGATGATGCGCAGGGCCAACGTTTGTGGCAGACGCATCAGGCGAGAAACATTGCTGCACTGAAATCATTACGCACCGGATTGCCGCGTCCTGCCACAGAGCGGTTGGACCCGTTTCAATTGCGGGCGCTCGTGGCGCTGCTTCTGGTCGTCGCCTTTGCCTATGCCGGTTCTGACAAAACCCGTCGTCTGGCTGCACTTACAGACGCCTCAATAGAGGCCACCCCGGCTCTGGCCCGGATTGATGCCTGGATCACACCACCGGATTACACGCGGCGTGCGCCGATTTTCCTGACACGCGCGGCCGAATTGGCGATCACCGATAGGGTGAAAGTGCCAACTGGCAGCGTGTTTTCTCTGCAAAGCGATTCTGCCGAAGCGCTTGACGTTACGCTGGTTCAAAATGGCATCGCACAGCCATTGACCGCTGGCGAAGATGAATCAGTTGCTGAAATAGGTGGTTCGGCCCTTGCCCTGAACCAGTTTCAGGCGACGCTGGATGCTGACGCCGAGATTTCGGTCTCCAGTGGATTTGGTGAGACACGAAGCTGGCAGTTTTCAATTATCCCGGATGAGGTTCCCGAGATTGCCCTGAACGGGCAGCCGGAAGTGGCGCGCAGCGGCGCTTTGGAACTGAGTTATACGCTGAAAGATGATTATGGAATTGTTTCAGCGAATGCTGAAATCGTGCCAGCAAAGGAGCAGTCCGCAGATGCGGAGCCTCTTTATGAAGCGCCTGAGATGAACCTGTCACTGCCGCGATCGCGTGTGCGCGAAGGCGTTGGTAGCACAATCAAGAATTTGACCGATCATCCCTGGGCCGGAATTGACGTGACGATGGTGTTGACCGCAATTGATGAAGCGGAGCAGACGGGTGTTTCCCCGTCCTTGGATATGGTCTTGCCCATCCGTCCCTTCCGCGAGCCCTTGTCCCGGGCCCTGGTGGAACAGCGCCAGAATCTGGCATTGGACGCAAATCAGGCGCACAAGGTCAGCGTGGCGCTGGATGCGTTGTTGTTCGCGCCTGAGACCTTTATCGACAATGTATCGGTGTATCTGGCCATGAATACGGCTCGACGGCGTCTTTTGGCTGCGGCGGATCACGATGCGCTGAGGGGTGTCGCTGATCTTTTGTGGGAAATTGCGCTGGCTATTGAAGATGGTGATCTTTCCGATGTTGAGCGGGAATTGAGAGCTGCACAGGAGGCGCTGCGTGATGCGCTGGAAAACGGCGCTTCAGATGAGGAAATTGCTCGTCTGACCGAAGAGTTGCGTGAGGCAATGAATGAGTATCTGCAAGCGCTTGCGCGTGAGATGCAGCGCAACCCGACCGCCCAGCAGCAAATGCCATTCGATCAGAATACACAAATGGTAACGCCGCAGGATCTGGATCAGATGCTTGATCAGATAGAAGATCTGGCACGCAGCGGCTCGCGCGATGCTGCACGCGAGATGTTGTCACAGATGCAGCAAATGCTGGAAAGCCTGCAAAATGGCCAGCCGCAAATGTCGCAGCAACAACAGCAGATGCAGCAAATGATGCGCGATCTTGGCGAGATGATCGAGCGGCAGCAAAGCCTCATGGATCAGACATTCCAGCAGCAGCAGCAACAGCAGCGCCAACAACAGTTGGAAGGCCAGCAGGGGGCCCCGTCCGAGGCAGACCGGCAACGCGCATTGGAAGAGCTGCAGCAGGGTCAGGCTGACTTGCAGGAGCAGTTGCAGGAACTCATGGACCAGATGCAACAAAATGGTATGCAGCCCGGTGGCCAGATGGGTGAGGCGGATGGAGCTATGGGAGACGCTGAACAGTCTCTGGGGCAGGGTAAGAGCGGGCAGGCGCTCGGGTCTCAGTCACAGGCCTTGCAGGCCTTGCGTGATGGCGCACAGGAGATGATGCAGCAATTCGCCCAACAGGTTCAGCAAGGGCAACCCGGTCAGCAGGGCCAACCAGGCCAACCTGGCGGACCTCCCTTCGGCCCCGGCCAGCAGGGCCAGCAAATGGGACGCCCCGGCGGCACGCAGAATGGAATGGACCCTCTGGGACGGCCACAGCGCAGCCAGGGAGCTGATGATGGCAACAGTGTCAAAGTTCCCGGTGAGATCGACATTCAGCGCGCCCGGGAAATCCTGGACGCGATTCGCAAAAGGCTGGGGGACATGGAACGCCCAGATCTGGAGCTGGATTATCTGGAGCGTCTGTTGCCGCAATAGGCTGTTGTGACCTGCCCCTTAAGGGTGAGACATTTCTAGGCCGCGATCTTATCGGACAGGGCACCGTTCACAGCGGTACGGATGTCTGCCAGAGAGAATGGTTTTGTCACAACACTGCGCACGATTTTCTCAAGACCCTTGGCCCGTTCGCGCTGGTCGGCGTATCCCGTCATGATCAAAATTGGCAGAGCAGGCCAGTCACGTGCGGCGTGATGGGTCAGTGCAATGCCGTCCATAATTGGCATTTTCACATCGGTCAGCAACAGGTCAAAACCGCCATCCTCATCCCTCAGAGTGAGCAAGGCTTCTTCGCCATCTTCAGCGGTCACAATATCATGGCCGTCCAGTTGCAGGGCTCGGCTGACAAAGGTGCGCACGGCTGCGTCATCTTCAGTGATTAGTATTCGGGCCATGGTTGCTTCTCCAAACGCAATACATAAGAAACATTAAATCACCGGGCACTCAGGCCCGGCCATAGGGCAGTCAATCTTCGGCAACAACACCGACAAAAGGCAATTCACGAAAGGCGTGGGCGACGTCCATGCCATAGCCCACGACGAAATAATCAGGGCATTCAAAGCCCACATATTCAGCAGTGATGTCGGCGACGCGTTTGCCGGTCTTGTCCAGCAGAATCGCAATCTCGGCACTGGCTGCGCCACGCTCCAACATCAGGTTTTTGGCGAATGAAATGGTCCGCCCGGATTCCAGAATGTCATCAATGAGCAGTACGTTCCGACCTGCGACATCTGTCTCAATATCGCGCACAACACGCACAGTGCCGCTGGATGTCGTGTCAGCACCATAGCTGGACAGGGTGATAAACTCGATTTCCGGTGACATGCCAGCCTTGTGCATGGAGCGCACCAGGTCGGCGGCGAAAATAAAGCTTCCCTTCAACACTGCAATAACCAGCAGATTGTCGTGGCCGTTCTTCGCGATGTCGATGGCCAATGCGTCATTGCGCGCTGCCAGCGTTTCCGCGTCAAACAAAACATCAATATTTCGGTCTCGGATCAGTGCCACTGTTAATCTCTCTAAAGTCGGTTCAATCGGGGATCGTTGCTCAGGAAGCGAACGTGTAATTCATCTGCCACATCTGGTGGTGAGGCAAGCACGGTGCGAAACTGAATGGTTTCGCCTGCTGGTAATGGGTGAGATGATGCATCATCCTGCCAAGTATACACTTCCCGATTTCGACCACTTAGAATGAAATGAAGGCGCGGAATTGTTTTGGTACTGTTCGTGATGTTGCGGACACTACCTTCAACAATCAATACAGCCATGCCGTCTTCAGGACGTCTCACAGTGCGCACGTTCTCAAATTCCAGACCATACAGATTTACATCAACTCCAAGCGCGGCATAAAAACTTGCCAGATCAGGAAATTGCTGGACCATGACCTGACGGCCAGCAAAAAGACCATAGATCAAAATGGCTGGCATTATAAATGCGATCAGGACAGCGATTTGATGCGCAAGGCTGAGACCCAGAGCCCATTTGAAGAAGTAAACGACGTGTTGCCAACCGTTTGTAACGGCTGATTGCAAGCCAGCCACGATACTGCGCAGCCGGCCATGTCCGTGTGAATTGCTTTTGTTTGACAAAGTTTGAAGGGTTTCGACTGATGCAGGTTGTCTGGGCGTGCGGGCCTTTTCAGCTGCGCGTTCCTCTTTCATGTCTTCGTGCCAACGATCTTCATCATCGGTTTTGGCGGCGATTGTTTCTATGTCCGGCGCAGTTTCAGCAGCGACCTCAACGGAGGAGTTCTGTGAATGCGCGGGAAACCCGCTAATCTGGTCTCGAGTATTCTGGTCTCCAGTAACCTGGTCTGGTGTGTCTTCGACAACCTGATTTGCTTCGTTTTTGGAAATTTCTAAAGCCATTTGGCTTGCATCAACTGGCTGGGCATTCCAGACATGTGCACATTTTGCACATTTCATTTTGCGCCCATGGGTTCCCAAGGCGTCTGCATTGAGCGCATATTTGGTATCACAATTGGGGCAAGCGATTTTCATGTTGGCTTAATGGGTCCTGACCCAAATATGTTCAGTTGTATCTATTCCTTTTTGCGCCAAGGATGTTAACGGTGTGACAATGTGGCCTTGATTCAGGCCCGTCTTGAATGAATTTTTGCGCTCAATCGCAAACAACGTTAATGAAGTGAAAAAGCCAGGTCTGAGATGCTGAAATCGTAACAGGCAGACCCGGGAAGTGATGAGGCGCTCAATTGATCCGGTTTGAAAATGTTGGCTTGCGCTATGGAATGGGGCCTGAAGTCCTGCGCGACATCAGTTTCCAGATCGCGCCGCGTTCGTTTCAGTTTCTGACCGGGCCTTCGGGTGCCGGTAAAACATCCCTGTTGCGGCTTTTGTTTCTGTCCATGCGCCCTTCGCGTGGCCTGATTTCGATTTTCGGCAAGGATGCTGTCAAGATCGGCAATGATGAATTGCCGGAAATCCGGCGACGTATTGGCATCGTATTTCAGGATTTTCGTCTGCTGGATCATATGACCACCTATGAAAATGTTGCTCTCCCGCTTCGGGTTCAGGGGATGGACGAAACACGTTACAGATCTGATGTTGTTGAATTGCTGGATTGGGTGGGGCTTGGCGAGCGTATGCACGTGCTTCCGCCGATTCTCTCCGGTGGGGAGAAACAAAGAGCGGCGATTGCCCGGGCACTCATTGGCCGCCCGGATATTTTGCTGGCTGATGAGCCAACGGGTAATGTGGACCCGCCATTGGCGCGCAGGCTTTTGCGGCTGTTTATTGAATTGAACAAGCTTGGCACCACGGTGGTAATTGCCACCCATGATCTGGCGCTGATCGACCAATTTGATACAAGGCGCTTTGTTTTGAAGGATGGGCGGCTGCAGATTTATGACTGATCAGAACTCATATCCGCAATTCAGAACTGAAAGTGGGGCAAAAGGCACCGCGCGCACCGGCTTGCGTGTTGCGTTTGCACCAGTTCGTTATGCAGCCCGTTGGTTGGCCGGCCATCGCGATGTTCGACAAACGCCCATTGTTCCCCCGCAATCTGTCGCCGGGACTGCGCTGGTCGCTGTTATTGCTATCATGAGCTTTCTCGCCTGTCTGACATTGGCTGCAGTGACCATGGTGTTTGAGCAGGCGCAATTATGGGAAAGCGATGTCAGCAGTGAACTGACCGTCCAGATACGCCCCACTGATGGAGTGGATATTGAGTTCGAAATTGAGCGCGCCATTCGCATTACCGAGCGTGAGCCGGGCATTGGCCGGGTGCGGGCCATGGAAGAAGCAGACGGGGCAGCCTTGCTGGAGCCTTGGCTTGGTGCCGGACTTGACCTTTCGGAACTTCCGGTTCCAAGGCTGATCATCGTGGATATTGACAATCCCGCCACGCTGGATGTGGGTCGTCTGCGTGCCAATTTATCTGACAGCATCACGGGTGTCAGCGTGGACGATCACGGTATCTGGATCGATCAGCTGAAGCGCATCGCCAATGTCACCATAGCAACGGGCATCGGCATCTTTCTGCTGGTTCTTGCAGCGACCTGCCTCAGCGTGGTGTTTGCCACGCGTGGTGCTATGGCTGGCAACCAGGTTGTCATTTCGGTGCTGCATTTTGTCGGCGCACTTAACCGCTACATCGCCAGAGAGTTTCAGGGGCGGTTCCTGTTTATCGGCCTGAAAGGCGGGCTGATTGGCTGCATCGCTGCCGCAACCTTCTTTGTTGTCGGGGGTGGTCTTTTGGGGTTTCTTGAAGGGCCATCCGGTGGAAGTCCGTTTCAGGCCCTGTTCGGCGGATTTTCACTGACACCTTTGGTCTTTACCGGCTTTGTGTTTGTGCTGATCCTTGTCAGTGCCTTGACGGCTGCGACCACGCGGATGACTGTGGAACGCTATCTGGCGACAGTGCAGTAGACCTGCGAAGGATTTTCCGTGATCTACATTCGATCTGTGATTTTTAATCTGGCCTTCTACACATTTCTATTTTTGCTGATGCTATTCGCCCTGCCGATTTTTCTGCTGCCATGGAAATGGGTGTGGTGGATGCCGACCACATGGGCGCGCACGTCGCTGTGGATGCTTCGTGTTCTTGCAGGTGTCAAGTTTGAGTTAAGAGGCATGGAGAACAAGCCGGAAGGTGGTGTGCTGATTGCTTCCAAGCACCAGTCAACCTGGGAAACTTTCGTGCTGTTATTTGTGGCAGAACGCCCTGCTTATCTGGCTAAGCGGGAATTGTTCAAGATTCCGTTTTTTGGTTGGTACCTGTCCCGGTTCCGGCAGATATCCGTCAATAGGGCGCGTGGCTCCAGTGCATTGAAATCCTTGATTCCGCAGGCCAGGGCAGCGGTGAAAGACGGGCGCGATGTGGTCATCTTTCCCGAAGGCACGCGCAGGACACCCGGTGACTCGCCATCCTATAAATATGGTGTGACGGCCCTTTATCGCATCCTGAAGGTGCCAGTGGTGCCTGTCGCCCTCAATGCCGGGGTGTTTTGGCCGCGGCGCACGTTTTTGCGTTATCCTGGCACTATTGTGATGGAAATCCTGCCGCCAATTGAGCCTGGATTGAGTGATGATGTGTTCAACAAAACGCTGATTGAGCGGATTGAAACGGCTTCAGACAAATTGCTGGAAGAGGCCAGAGCATCGCAAAAAGCGAATGAGTCCAGCATGTGAGTTGACAAATCTGCGTTTTGTTCTATTTTTGTTCTTATGATGATTCAAGATTCAACACCTCGATTTGTAAGTCTCAAAAGCGGCGGCATCAGTTCGCGTTTTGCAAAAGTGTGTGGCCGGTCCGGGCGCAGTTATATTGTGACTGAAGTTTCAGCGTCTCTTTTGAATGCCTATCATGATTGCGTAGCCATTGCGGTGGTAAGGGAGCGGATTGCCGGTGTCTGGCTTGCCTGCGAGGGTTGGCAGCCGGATGCCGAGTTCATTGGGCCGCAAGCGCGGGCTTCGCAGGACCACCCATACGGTTCGGCTCGAAAGCCAGTGCGTTGGTTTCTGCACTTTCTGTCGGGGTCCGACCCTCAGGCGGTCGAGGATTTGCGGCCAGCCTTAACTGTCAGCAGGTTTGCCGATGCATCAGGTTCTTATGACGAGCGATGGGCGGCCTGATCGCTGGCTCTGGTGTCATTTCTCAGGCGTCAGTTCCAATTGTCTGGTCAGCCAGGCAAGCGCCGGGTCGCCAGCACCAGTTTCGGCAAGATGGGCCTGCGTGTTGATGACATAGTCGGCATTGGGGCCGGATTTTCCATGGCTGGATTTGACGAAGGATAATTGGTCATCCAAGGCCAGTTTACCGGCATATTGCTGGTGCTCGCGGTCAACCATATAGCTTACCGCAGGAACTGATTCGCCACTGGCAAGGCGGATGGTCCGTGTGACTTCCTTATACACCATGGTGACCTGCTCCCGTTCGCGCAGATAATCCAGTGTCGATTGCCAAGCGTCTGGTTCGACTGCAAATGCGATGCCTTTGCAAGTGCCGCCACGATCAAGCCCCAAAACAAGCCCTGGTTTTTCCGGCGTGCCGCGATGAACGTGTGAATACACGCACAGGCTGCGGTGGGCGCCATACAACAACGCGGTTTCGCGCCGTACATATGAAAAACCGGGCCGCCACATCAATGAACCGTAGCCAAACACCCAAAAATGACGCATATGCACTCCGCGTTTCCTGATACCCGATGCAACAGCTTGATGAAGCAATACTGACATTGCGGCTGACACTGGCGAACATCTTTGGGGCCGACGGTACAGGATGGACGCAACCAGATGCAAGTGTTCCAAATGGAAGGTTCTATGGCTCGTAAAGTGAAGTGGCTGATGAGTATCATCGTCGGTCTGGTGCTCCTGTGGTCCGTGCTTTGGTATGGCGCAAGCGTGGCAACAGGAAAGGTAATTGACCGGGTCGAGCAGCAAAGCGTTCGAATGGGTCGCGATGTCAGTTGCAATGAGAGAACTGTCTCCGGTTATCCGTTTCATCTTGAAGTTTCCTGTGGGCAAGCAGTGCTGGATGCTCAGGACCGCGGCATAGAAGCCGATATTGATTCCGTGCGCAGCGTTGCGTTGCTCTACAAGCCCGGTCATGTGATTGCCGAGGCAGATGGTCCGCTGACGGTAAAACTGTCGCCGGCTGCCGGATTGAGTGGCGAATTGGTCGGGCGCTGGAAGAGCGCGCGTTCCAGCGTGTCTGCAGGCCTGTCCGGCTTGAAACGGGCATCTCTGGTTGCCGAGGAAATTGACGTCATTGCCAATGCGCTATCCGGCCCTGCCAACCTTGATGGCCCTGATGGACTTGATGGACTTGGTAGCCTTGGCGGCCTTGAGCAGATGACCGTGCAGGGGGCACAATTGCATGTTCGCCCCAACCCCGATTCGCAGACGGACTTTGACGTTGCTCTGACACTGAGTGACATTCTGACCACCCGCTCTGGCAAGGCATTGCCGGAAATGGATTTGGGTCTTCTGGCGACAGCCAAAAATGTAGGAGAAGCCCTGGGATTTGATCCAGACCTTTTGCTTGCCAACTGGCTCAACAGTGGCGGTGCGCTGGATTTGGAAAAGCTGAGTTTCAACAGTTTGGGTTTCGCCGCAAATGCGTCGGGCCCGGTGACCATTTCACAAGATGGGCTGGTATCCGGTCAGGTGAAACTTGAAATCACCGGTATGGACAAGCTTCCGGATCTTGTTGCAGCCATTGCGCCCCGGTTTCGCCAGAACGCGGAACAGATTGCGGCGACCTTTTCCGGCCTCGCCGGAAACAATCCAGATGGAAAGGTCATCATTGCTCTGACATTACGGAACGGGATTGTCAGCGCAGGAATACTGCCAATTGGCCGGATACCAAATCTATTTTGATGAATTGTCGTCGTCGCTTTGCTGCAAGCCTGCCTGACGCCCGAAATCCGGCAGGTCGACTTCCTGACCGGCATCAATAATTGCGCGCCGAATGCCGCGCGTGTGGGTGAACAGCTCAAACAATTCGTCACCCTTGCTCCAGCGGATAGCGCGTTGAAGGGCAGATAAATCCTCTGAAAACCGTGCCAGCATTTCAAGCAGGGCATCCTTGTTATGCAGGCAGACATCGCGCCACATGGTGGGATCAGATGCTGCAAGCCGCGTAAAATCACGGAAACCACCAGCGGAGTATTTCATGACTTCCGACTCAGTCACTGTTTCAAGATCATTCGCCGTTCCCACAATATTATAGGCGATCAGATGCGGCAGGTGGCTGGTAATGGCCAGAACCAGATCGTGGTGATCTGCATCCATCTGTTCCATATTGGCACCACAAGCTGCCCAGAAGCGATTGAGGCGATCAAGCGCGTTTTGATCTGTGTCCGGCAGTGGCGTCAGTATGCACCAGCGATTGTCAAACAGGGTTTCAAACCCGGCATCAGGGCCGGACTTTTCCGTACCAGCAACGGGGTGGGCCGGGATAAAATGCACATTTGAGGGCAGATGCGGTTGCATTTGGTCAATGACGGACCGCTTGACCGACCCCACATCCGAGACAATTGCACCGGGCTTCAAGTGAGGGGCGATGGCTTTCGCTGTTTGCTCGCTTGCGCCCACGGGCACACACACAATAACGCAATCCGCATCCTTGACCGCCTCTGCTGCGTCCTGCGTGTAGCTGTTGCCAAGTTGCAGTTCTTTGGCCCGTGTCAGTGTTTCAGCACGTCTTGAGGAGACCGCAATATGTCCGGCAATGTTTCTGGCGCGGGCCACGCGCGCAATCGAGGATCCGATCAGGCCAATTCCGATCAGGGTCAGCTTGCCAAAGACAGGCTCATCTAAAGCTGGAGGCGTGGGGGATTGCGTCATCTCAACTGTCACTTACCTGCCTAAAAACGCTTTCAATGCGGCAAGAACCGCAAGATTGGCTTCTTCGGTCCCTATGGTGATACGCAAAGCATCCGGCAGTCCATAGGCTGTAACCCGCCGTACCACAACACCACGGTCCTGCAAAAAGGCATCCGCCCGTTCTGCTGAATGATCGCCATCACTGGAAAAATGCACCAATATGAAATTCCCCACACTCGGCGTTACATCCAGACCCAATGCCTGACAGCCATCGCTCATCTGCTTCAACCAGGTTTCATTGTGATCGACCGAACGGGCAATGTGGTTGCTGTCTGCAAGAGCGGCTTCGCCAGCTGCCAGAGCTGCGCCATTGACGTTGAACGGACCGCGAATGCGGTTGATGGCGTCAATCACACCCTCGGGGCCAAAACACCAGCCCAGGCGCAAATTGGCGAGGCCGTAAATTTTGGAGAACGTGCGGGTCATGACAACATTGGCGGAATTGGCCACGAGTTCGATACCGGACTCATAGTCGTTGCGACGCACATATTCCGCATAGGCGCCATCCAGAACCAGAATGATGTCGGGCCGTAAACCCGAATGCAGTCGCTTTACCTCATCAAACGGAACATACGTTCCCGTCGGGTTGTTGGGGTTGGCCAGAAAGACCATCTTTGTGCGTTCGGTAATGGCTGCCAGAATGCTGTCCACATTCGCTGTGTGATGATGTTCGGGCACCACTATCGGCTCTGCGCCAGCAGCCAGAATGGCAATTTTGTAAACCAGGAAGCCATGCTCGGTGTAAATAGCCTCATCCCCGTCTTCCAGATAGGCATAAGATAGCAGCGACAGAATTTCATCTGAACCGGAACCACAGACAATTCGGTCGGGGTTCAGGCCATGGGCATCGGCAATTGCATGGCGCAGGCGCGACGAGCTGCCATCCGGGTAGTCTTCCAGATGGGTTGATGCCTGAAGGGCCGCAATGGCCTGTGGGCTGGTGCCAAGCGGATTTTCATTGGACGACAGTTTGAAAACTTTTCCGCTTTTCGGATCAACACCGCTGGCCTGACTTTTGCCTGGAATATATGGTGCAATCTTCAGCACCGAGGCGCGCGGAACCGGGCCTTTGGGGGATGTGTCGGTCATAGTCGTTTCCTGTTGGGCACGGACAGCTGTTGTTGTTGGCTTTATCTAGGTTTAAACGTCGCGTCTTCATATGCGTCGTAAAGCGGAAAATCAAAGAAAACATTGACAGTCAACAAGCCCTGACCGTAGCTATCCGCCGATTTCAGCAAAATGTGAGCACCAGCCAACCCATGTCGCAATCTACAATCTCCAACGACCCTTTGACAGCTTCCCTGAAAGAAGCACGTCAACCCAGCGGTCTGGTTGTGCGGTTTGGTCCAGATGATGGGTTGGATATGGCAGCCGGAGCCAGGCTGGCACCTTTGCAGATCGGCTATCAGACCTATGGCACACTGAATTCTGACAAATCCAACGCCGTTCTGGTGTGTCATGCGCTGACAGGCGACCAGCACGTGGCCACGAATAACCCAATAACAGGAAAGCCCGGCTGGTGGGAATCCATGGTGGGGCCGGGCAAGCCTGTCGACACAAACCGATTTTTCGTTATTTGCAGCAATGTTGTTGGCGGATGCATGGGGTCCAGCGGCCCTGCCAATGAAACACCGGATGGGGTTCCATATGGATTGGGATTTCCGGTTGTCACCATCAAGGATATGGTCAATGCGCAGGCCAAACTTGTCGATCATCTTGGCATCGATAGATTGTTCGCCGTCATAGGCGGGTCCATGGGTGGCATGCAGGTTCTGCAATGGGCTGTCAGCTATCCGGAACGGGTTTATGCGGCCGTGCCCATCGCAACAGCCGCGCGCCATACATCACAGAACATCGCCTTTCACGAAGTTGGCCGTCAGGCGGTGATGGCCGATCCTGACTGGCATGGCGGTGATTACTACAGTTTCGGCATACGGCCCACCAAGGGTCTGGCTGTGGCGCGTATGGCTGCACACATCACCTATCTGTCGGAAGGGGCCCTGCACCGGAAATTTGGCCGTAATCTGCAAGAGCGGGATGACATAACATTTGGGTTCGAAGCCGATTTTCAGATCGAATCCTATCTGCGTCATCAGGGTATGAGCTTTGTGGATCGGTTTGACGCAAACAGCTATCTCTACATGACCCGGGCGATGGATTATTTTGATCTGGCACGCGAGTTTGGCGGAAAGCTTGCTCATGCATTTGATCAGACCAGCACCCGTTTCTGCTGCGTCTCATTTTCCAGCGACTGGTTATTTCCGACCTCGGAAAACAGGGCCATTGTTCATGCTTTGAATGCGGCTGGCGCGAATGTGTCGTTTTTGGAAGTGGACACGGATAAGGGCCACGATGCCTTCCTGCTGGAAATTCCTGAGCTTTTCGACACGGTCGGCGGTTTTGTCCGCGCAGCAGCCGATGAGTTGGGTCTGGCGGAGACAGTATGAGCGATTTCACCAGCGGCCCAACCATTGATCTGACGATGACGGCGGACCCGAATCGGGCCGACTATCGCGTCATTTCTGAAATGATTCCCAACGGCGCAAAAGTTCTGGATGTCGGCAGTGGTGATGGCGCGCTGATTGCACTTTTGAAGCATGAAAAGAACATCGATGCCCGCGGCATCGAAATCAGCCAGAAGGGTGTCAGTCTGGCGGTTTCGAAGGGTATTTCGGTGGTGCAAGGTGACGCGGATAAGGATCTTTTCCACTATCCGGATAATGGTTTTGACTATGTGGTTCTGTCGCAGACCATTCAGGCGACCCGCAGCCCGGAGACCGTTTTGCGGGAATTGCTGCGCATCGGCCGGCACGCCATTGTGTCTTTCCCGAATTTTGGCTTCTGGCGCATGCGCGCCCATTTGCTGCTCAAGGGCGAAATGCCGGTGACCGAAGATCTGCCCTACACCTGGTATGACAGCCCCAACATTCATTTTTGCACGATCCGCGATTTTTTTGATCTGTGCGAAAAGGCAGACGCCAAAATCGACAAATTCATCGCTCTCAGTGGCGGCCGAAATTCGCTACCAAACGCCTGGCCGCTGGCGGCCAAGAATATATTGGGCGAGCAAGCGGTCTTTCTGCTGTCGCGGACGGGAAGGTGAGTTGACCAGTTCAGCGGCTTTAGACCTTAACTACCATTAGCCGAATTTGCCGCAGATCTGTTGAAACTCAAGACCTTTTGCCAACAATTGTCATGATTCAGCACAAACCCCTCTTGATAGAGGTGCTGGTAAAGCCCTGTCAGGGCAGCATCGCCGACCAGATGCGGGTGAATTTCTACAATGATCTTGTCGATTGAATTCAACGGCGCACGTTTCAATGTGTCTACTTCAGCGCCTTCCACATCTAAAACAAGAACATTTGGCTGAAACGAATTTACGATTGAACGAATATCATCGCACGGAATGCTAATTTCCTTTGTTTCGTTCCGTGCAATGCTGCTGGATGACAGGACATTGTCATGGACAAAAAACTGTAAGCTTCCTTCTTTGTCGGAGAGCGCTTTGTTTCGAATCTCAAACGAAAAGCCGTTTGCAGCCACATGTTTTGACAGTAATGCGTGAGAGCTGGGAGAAGCCTCATAAACCAACAGGTTTTCATTGCCTACAATCCTGGCAATCTCCATGGATACTAGGCCGAGACCACCGCCTCCCTCCAGCACCCGGTCGGTTGGCTTCAGAGCGCGTTTTACAATCGCCCTCTCAGCGCTTTCATAATCTGCCCGCCACAACGCTCGCCGTAACCCTTGGGGCATCTTATTATCAACATTCAGATATATCCCATCAAAATTGACGCGACCGCCGCCGAACCAACGGCGCCAACGCGCCGCCAGCCAAGAGACTGATTGTGACTTGATATCACTGTCGATGCTTGAAACTTTCATTTTTGGGGCGCTGCCTTATCGTCCAAGCGGGGCATCATCTATGGCTTAAAACCGTTGGATGATACATCTATCGCTGCTAAAAATATGAGACGTTTGCGTTTTTAGTTTGGATAATCCCAGGCGACAAGTTATTTGATTTTCTCAAGGAAAAGTTCGCGGGCGAGCTTTCGTTTGGATGTTGAGCGGTAGAATTCGGTGGCAATTGACGCAAGGGTAAGAAGCGGCCTCAGACAGTTTCGCAAACTGTTGAAATCGAAGCGCCGCCGGGGCTCGGAAACAGGCAACTATCGAATTCCCCGAACAAAGCCATTGGCTAGATCCAGTGAGGGATTGGCGTGCGTCACAATTCTGAAAAACGAAGAAGATTACCTTGATGAGTGGATTGAATTTCATCTGATGATGGGATTTGACCATTTCTTCATCTACGATAATGGATCGACCGACAACACACTTGATATTCTTGCTAAATATCAACAGCGTGGCGTTGTGACCGTGATACCATGGTGCAATTTTTCGCAGGTTTTGCATCCGCAGAAGGCGGCGAATGCTCATGCAATAGCAAATTTCTGTACGCCCTACCGATGGGTTGCATTTTTTGATGTTGATGAATTTCTATTTTCGCCCACTTCGGAAACGCTAACTGAGGCTCTGGAGAAGGTTTGCGATCAGATATGTGTCTCCATACCCTGGCAAAATTTTGGGCCAAATGGCCATAAGTCAAAACCGGAAGGCCTGGTGATAGAAAACTATACCGAAAAGGGTGCATTCCCTCCTGTCCCCGAACAAAGGTCACTGCTGCGCTATAAAACAATCCTCGACCCTACAAAGGTGTTGGCTGCCGGAACCCATTGCTTTCATTTCATTGATGTAGGGCCAATGCTGATAAATGAACGGGGCGAAACGATGCAGCAGCATCAGTTTGAAGATGTTAAATTTGCTGTATCCGAGCATTTTCAGCTGAATCATTATTTCACACGATCGGAGCAAGAGCTTGAGAAAAAACGTCAAAAAGGACGAGTCTCGAGTAAGGGAGCAAAGGTTTCAGATTTTGTAGATAACCGGCTGAACCAGTATAAAATTTCAACATGTGAAGACCTAAAAATACTTCAGTTTTTGCCTCGTTTAAAAGACACCAGGCTCATGACCCATTAGATCCATCATAAGGTTACAACTGCGATGCGCACCCGGAAGAAGAGTATTAAGTTCAAATATCAATTTGCTATGGCTTCATGATCGTAAGTTACAAGAACAAATTTATATTCCTTCACTGCAGAAAAACTGCCGGCAGTTCTATAACTGTATCTTTGACCAGGTATCTGGGGCAGTCTGATATAGTCTTGGGTTCGATAACAGACTGCATTAGACAGGGCGTTCGCCCGCCGCGGAGGATGTTGATGGAAGCACTCCGTCATCCCAAATTCTCGGCAATTTACAAAAAGCTTATTGTGGGGGAGGTCTGGAATTTTGTTTCGTCGAGCAATAAAAGTTATTACTCAGGTATTCTAGGTGAAGTTCCCCAACATGCACCAGCTAAAATGGTGAGCCAAGCATATGAGGCTGAATGGGCTGAATTTACCAAATTCTGCGTTGTCAGAAATCCGTGGTGCAAAACGTTAAGCGATTATTATTGGAAATCAAAAGGCGTGCAGGACCCACCAAGTTTTTCTGATTTTGTGAAAGCGCTCTCGAGCGGCGACCCATCGGTAAAGATAGTCCCGCTTCATAATTCGAATTGGGATATGTGTGCAATTGATGACAAAATCTGTGTTGACAGGATAATTAGATTTGAAGATCTCAACAATGGACTGAACGATGTTATCAAAGAGATCGGAATTGACTGGGACGGTTGGCTGCCGCAGTCAAAATTGAATTCCACAAAGAAAATCCGACAGTATCGGGATTATTACGATTCAGAGACTAGAAATATAATATCAGATATTTATGGACGAGAAATCGATCATTTTAATTATCGGTTTTGAACAAATCGCGTCGTTCCAAAGCCTGATCTGAAACGCCCACCGTTCCGGTCGGCATGACTGCGTTCATCTGCATCCATGGATTTTTGTCGGCAAAATGCGCGTGATAGGTTTCAAGTTCTGCCGGATCCAGACCGCCTCCCAGCAATCCCAAACTTTCGTTGGATGTGAGATTGTGGCCGAACATCATGACGGGCACAGTGGAGACGAAGTTCAATTCGTCGCAAAAAGCCTGCCACATGGACGGGTCAGTCTGTGTGGCATAGACTAAAGACAACAGTTTTTCAGGGATGTCCGTTTGCTGCATTGTCCCACACTGCCAACCTACCTGTCATGAAGCTAGCAGCAGGGGTTTCAACAGTAAATGCGGCGAAGCGCGGATTGGATAACGCAGTCTTGAGACTGTGCGCATCGACAATCAAAAGGCCGGTCCGATCAACGCCATATGTTGCACCGCAAATTTACGGCTTTCGGGACACGTGAAGGGCAGCAGCATAATTGCTTTGGGTCATTGCTGTCTTCATATCTGTTCCCCGGGCCAATGCGGCAAACAAGGTGCCAACAAATACGTCACCTGCACCATGGGTACTGACCAATTCGACGGTATCGGCCTCTATTGAAAAAGCTTCGTGATCATTAGAGGCATAGGCCACACCGTCACCGCCTGCAGTGACGATGGCATGGGGCACGCGGTTTGCCAGAGCGCTGGCGGCTGACAGGGCGCAGGCAAGATCGTTCACTGCCACATCACACAAATCCTGCGCCTCAATTGCATTGACGACAAGCACATCGACCAAATTCAGAAATTCGTCTGACAGGGGGCGGGATGGGGCCGCATTCAGGCCGACCAGCATGCCATGGTTCTTTGCGGCCCGGGCCGCATGTAGGTTGGCGCTTTCGGGGATTTCGTTTTGCAGGATCAATGTCCTGGCACCGGACCAGATGCTTTCATCGCTCAGATGATCTGTCCCAAGAATGGCATTGGCACCCGTTACAATGACCGCGCCATAATCGCCCCCGGCATCCATGATCGCGACACTCATTCCAGATCCGCAGGCATTGGTTGTGGTGATCCATTGGGTGTCCAGACCGTGGGCTTTGAGGGCCTCCAGCATGAAGTCTGCAAAATTGTCAATTCCAAGCGCGCCGACGAAACGTGTATCCGCACCGGCATGATGGGCGGCCACTGCCTGATTGCCGCCTTTTCCGCCAAACTTTGGATACCATCTGGTTCCGGTGACCGTTTCACCTTTGCGTGGTCTGTCGGGTGCATCAACCATCAGGTCGTAATGCAGGCTGCCCACAACAACCACGCCGGCTTTCGGTTCGGTCATTCTCAATCCTATTTTTCGCGTTTCGCGGAGACGGCTTTCATGGTCTTGTTCAAATTGCGTTCCGCAGCTGCAAAATCGCGCTGCGCAATGGCCACGAACAGCGCATCCAGAATGTTGAGCTGCGCAATCCTGGCCGCTGCATTTTCACCCAGTAATGGAGAGCCCTGGGCGGTTGAACACAGCACGACATCAGCAGCTTCTGCGATGGGAGAATCGCTGTAATTTGTAACAGCGATCGTCCGCGCGCCGGATTTTCGGGCAAGCTTCGTGGCTTCCAGAACGGCAGTCGTTGTGCCTGAATGACTGAAGACCACGACTGCGTCATCCGGTTTTAGAATTGAGGCTGACATGAGCATCATGTGCGAATCGTCATAAATGGCAGCCCGCAGCCCAATACGCAGGAATTTATGCGCAACATCTCTTGCGATTTGCGCAGATCCGCCAATGCCATAAAAGTCCCGATGGGTGGCACGGTGCAGAATGTCTGCTGCGCGGTCGAAGGCTTCAACATCCAGTATGGCAATTGTCTCCTCCAAGGCCTGCATGGATGTGTGAAACACTTTCTGGATGACGCTTGCCGATGAATCATCGGGTGAAATCTCGCGGTACAGATTGGCGGCATCCGATTGGTTGTATTCAACCAGTCCAATCCGCATTTCCCGAAACCCGGTAAAACCGAGCTTCTTGGCAATTTTGACAATCATGGCCTCAGAGACAGAGGATTGTTGCGCGATTTCCTTGAGTGGCGTGGCCTCCGTCAGGTCCTTGCGCGCCGTAATTGCGTCCACGACCCGAAGTTCCAGCGGTGTCAGTTGTGGCAGTCGCATGCGGATTTGCGCGCCAATCGCCCGAGGATCTTCAATGTTCATTTTGGCTACTTGCCTCTTGTTGCTCTATCAATAAGCATGGCAGCAATGATGATTATTCCGGTTGCCAGCAATTGGTAGAAGGCCTGTACATTCATCAGTGTCAAGCCATTGCGCAATGCGCCGAGTATGATTGCGCCAATCAGAGTGCCGACAATACTGCCTTTTCCGCCCATCAGTGATGCGCCGCCAATGGCAGCTGCCGCAATTGCATCCAGTTCCCAAAGGTTGCCGATGGTTGGCTCTGCAGCGCCAAGGCGTCCAACCAGTATCATGGCTGCAATTGATGCAAGTGATCCGGAGATGACAAATGTCGCAACTTTGGTTTTGGCCACTGGCACGCCCGCAATACGTGCCGCTTCCTCATTGCCGCCAACGGCCAGAATATATTCGCCCAATGGCGTTTTATTGAGGAGAATCCAGAGCAGCAAGGCAATGGCTGCAACGATGATGACAGGATTGGGAATGCCCAATAATGTGCCGTTTGTGATCGCCCGAAACTCTGGCGGAATGCCAAATACCGGGTTGCCCCCGGTGTAGATCAAGGCAAGCGCACGATAGAGCGACAGGCCACCCAGGGTCACGATGAAGGGCTGCAAACCTGCATAGGCAACCAGCACACCATTGAACAGGCCGCACAGAATTCCAACGCCAAGAGCTGCCAGAATTGCCAGATAGATGGGAACACCAGCGACCATTAACGTTGCGCCAATAACGGCAGATAATGCAGCGGTGGGCCCTACGGACAAGTCAATTCCACCGCTGATGATCACCAGCGTCATGCCAAGGGCAATGACAGCGTTAAGCGATGATTGCTGAAGAATGTTGATGAGATTGGGCGCTGTCAGAAACACAGGTGTCAGCAGAGAAAAGACGACGACGATTATCAAAAGACCCAAAATTGTGCCAGCATCGCGCAGGCTTACATTAAGTCGGAAAAAATTGAGGCCTTGGGAGGGTGCATCAGCACCGGGTGTTTGTGTCATTTCAATTTCTCTGGATGGCAATGATCTTGTGTCATGCGACAGCCTGATCTTTTCGGGGAATCGCGTAGTGGGCGATCCTGTCTTCCGTGATGTCGTTTTTTTGCAGATTGGCAACGAGCCTGCCTTCCTGCATGACGAGGACGCGGTCGGATAGGCGGATGATTTCTGGCATTTCGGATGACACGACGATGATGGCCTTACCCGCTTTGGCGAGTTCTTCGATCAGATTATAAATCTCTGATTTTGCGCCGACATCGATGCCGCGTGTGGGCTCATCAAACAGGAAAATTTCGGTGGAAGCGGCCAACCAGCGGCCAATAATGGCCTTTTGCTGGTTTCCGCCGCTGAATGTTCCGATGGCCTGTCGTACATTGGGCGGGCGCAGCCTCAGATCAGACATCACCTGCTCAGCCTTCTTGTGCATCAAGCCATGACGTAACAAGCCTGATCTGGTGAACTGACCCATTGACGGCAATGCCATATTGGAAGCGACAGAGCGGGCATGGATAATGCCTTCGCGTTTGCGCTCTTCCGGCACCAGCCCTATGCCCGCCCGGATTGCGGCGCGGGGGTCATGCGCCCTGACCGGTTTTCCCATGACGCGGATATTGCCGCTTGAAGGTTGGTCAAGACCGGCGATCAGCCGTAACAGTTCTGTTCGGCCGGAGCCAACCAGACCGGAAATGCCCAAAACCTCGCCGCGATGCAGTGTGAAATCGGCATCAATCACAGCTTTGCCACGGCCAAGCCCGTCTACCGCCAGAATTTCTTCGGCTGTTGCATAGCTTGTGTGGGCAGCATGCAGAACTTCACGCCCAACCATTTTTGAAACGATGCTATTTTCGGTTTCATCCGCAATATCGACAACAGCAACATGTTTGCCATCGCGCAAAATGGTGGCCCGCTGACAGACCTGAAACACCTCATCCATCTTGTGGGATACATAGATGATTGAAACGCCCTTTTCAGACAGGGTTTTGATCAGTTCGGCAAGACGCTCAAACTCGCTGGGTGTCAGGCTTGAGGTCGGCTCGTCCATTGCAATGATGCTGGCTTGCTCCAACAGGGCGCGCCCGATTTCGACAATCTGTTGCTGTGCCACTTTCAGGGTTTTGATCGGGGCAGCGGGGTCTATGGTAGGGTCAAGATCAGCCAGAACATCTCTGGCGCGCTGTTCCTGTGCGCGGGTGCGTACAAACAGGCGGCCAGCACTTGTCAGAGGCCGTCCCAGAAACATGTTTTGTGCAACAGATAATTCCGGCACGTGCTGCAATTCCTGGTGAATCATGGCTATGCCAGCTTCGCGGGCAGCAATCGGATTGTGGATTTCGACGGGCTTGCCGTCGATTTCAATCTGACCCTGATCGCCGGGGCGCACTCCGGACAGGATGTTCAGCATGGTTGATTTACCGGCACCATTTTCGCCAAGCAGGCCGTGCACTTCGCCAGCCTTCACATTGAAGGTGATGTCATCAAGCGCGACAATGCCTGGATAGGTCTTTGTGACGTTTTTGAGACTGAGGCGGTACTCGGGCGATGACACGGAAATTCCTCATCCGAAATGGGGCTTTGTTCAGTTTAGCTGGCCCGCAGCCAATCAGCCGCGAGCCAGACCTGGGGGGAGAACCCTTATTCAGCCATCAGAATTTTGCGCAATGCAGCCATATCTGTTGTCGCATAATCTTCGACATTGTCTTTGGTAATGAGGGCCTGTGGTGTTGCCACAACACGCGGCAGGTCCTGGCCATCCAGAAGGCGGAGCACAACTTCCATGGCAATTTCGCCGGTCAGAGCCGGAAAACTGTCCACGGTACCCGTCAGGTCGCCTGACCGGATTGAGGCATAGGCATCGGAAACACCGTCAGTGCCGAACACAGCGACCTGCTCTTGCAGACCAGCGGCTTTGACAGCCTCCACCACACCAAGTGCCATGCCATCATTATTGGCATAGAAACCGATCAGGTCCGGGTGCTGCTGCAGAATGTTTGCAGCTGCATTGAACGCAAGTTCCCGGCTCCAGTTTGCGGGCACGCTGGCGACCACATCCAGGCCATCTGCAGCTTCAATGGTTTCAGTGAAACCGGCTGTTCGCTGACCGGCAGCAAATACGCCCGGCTGGCCTTCAATGACAGCAACCTTGCCGCCACTGGTGTTATCAACAAACCACTTTGCAACGCGGACGCCATTGTCCTTCTGCACATTGCCGACATAGTGGGAAACCGTTGGAATGACAGCGTCATTGACGTTGAGAACTGGAATGTTTGCAGCAATCGCAGCTTCATAGGCAGGCATCAAATTGGCATCTGTTTGCGGCGAGAACAGAAGCGCGTCGAAGCCCTGTGTAATCAGTGTTTCCGCAATGGACAGCTGGCCCAACTGGTCGCCTTCATTGGCGGCTGCCTGATAGACAAACTCAATGTCGTTGGCTTTGGCGATGTTTGCATAGCCTTCGCCAAGTGTGCGCCAGTATTCATTGGTCAGGGTTTTGGAAACGCCACCGACCCGCGTGCCATCTGGAACAGTTGGAAAAGCGCCAAATTTGGCTTCCAGCTCGGACCAGTCCATGCGGTCTGGCTCGCTGTCGGAGTTAAGCGGCGTCATCTCCTGTGCGGATGCGGTGCTGAAATTCAGTGCAAGCGCGCCAGCTGCCAGTGTGAGTAAGAATTTGTTGTTCATGGTATCCTCCCGTTGAACATGTTTGGTTGCTTTGGATAGTGGATGGATTTGGGCTGTTTCAGGCTCCCAGAATGGCTTGATTGACAATCGTCTGGGATGAGACAGCATCTTGTCTGGCAATGGCATCGCTCAAGCGATTGTCGGCTTCCAGGCGGCCGATGGCTGCCATCAAGCCGTTGACTGTTGCGATGTTGGCTTCACATTCTTTCACCGGGTCCAGTCCGCTGGCATCCGGGAATGTGTCGAAATAGATGGCACCTTCGTAGCCGTCCTTTTTGATCTGCCACAGCAGTTCAAGGGTTGCCTTGGTGTTCACCGATCCGACCATCAGCCCGTCATCGCGCTTGCCATAGCCGTCGTTCAAGTGAACGCCGAGCAGCTTTGAATGGCGCGCAATCATGGCCGCTGCAAAGGCAGGAACTTCATCGGCGTAAAGAACGTGGGCAAAATCCAGGGTCACGCCAAGATTGTCAGAGCCGGCTTCCTTAATGGCCAGAAGCGTGGTTGCCATATCTGGCAACAGGGCAAAGGCGCGGGGCTCGTTGGGCTTGTATTCAATGCTGACAGCGCAGTCTTTATCGTGGTCAGCCACTTCGCGGATGGCATCCACCTCGTCCTGCCACATCTTCGCGTAGTCGGCCTGAAAGCTGTAATCAAAACCGTCCTGTCCAAGCCAGATGGTCATCAGGTCCGAGCCGGTCGCCCGGGCCGCATCAATGCCTCTTTTGGTCAGGTCAATGGCCTCACGGCGAGTGGCTGCATCCGGGTTTGTAAAGGCGCCCAGTTTGAAGCCGGGATTGGTGTAATAGCGCATCGCCAGACCGTTGATCTGAAGGCCCAGATCATTCAGCCGCCGGGTTTGCGCCAGCACATCTTTTTCCACATGATCGGGGAAATTCAGATCGACATCAGTCAGACCTTCAGCAGTTGAGGCGCGCTCGGCCATCTGCATGGGAGAGGGCTTGCCGGTCAGATCAGGCCAGTATTCGTGCGCCCTGGAGGCAAACGAGTTAAGCCTTGTCGCAAATCTCTGATGTGGCACCGCTTCCTCCAATAATTCTTACTTCACAAATAAAAGTAATTTTGTGAATTTGTCAATTAGGAATTTTTTGAGAATGTGTAAATGCTTGAAATGGAGAAGAAAAGTCACTTTGGGGGCGTGTTAATTTGGGTCGGAAAGACCCTGTGAACGGGATAATCGGGGTGGCTAATTGCTGGATATGTATAGCTGAATGTCAGAAAAATCGGCCAATTGGGGCGCTGTAAACGAAATTGTAAAATGGCTGCTACATTTCATGGGCGCTGAGGTTTAAGTCGCTATTCGAAGACCGTCCCTGATTGACCGCTTTTTGCGTGCAGGGAAAGGTCGGCCTGCTCTGTATCTTCCTCACGAACCTCGATACGGCAGTCACGGGAATGACCTTGATAAATCACGAGCATCGCTGTCCGTTTCAAAGTGGGGAAGGCCTTGCTGGTGGGTATCCGTGGGTCCAGATTTCACGTGCATTCTGGATCACATCGCGCAGAAATGTATTTCAGAACGGCCCCAATCATGAGAGAGGTAGCTCACTTTAGAAAACAGGATAGATATGCGCCGATTTCTCTGCCCAAATTGCAACAATCAGATTCATTTCGAGAACACCCAATGTGTCAGCTGTGGTTCTGGTCTTGCCTATATGCCTCTGCAGGATCAACTGGTAGTTCTGAACGTTGAATCTGCTGGGTCGGGCGGCACTCCGCGCCCCTGTGCAAACCGCGATCTTATCGGTTGTAACTGGTTGTGCGCGCGTGACGCTCAGAGCAAGTTTTGTTTGAGTTGCCTGCACACGACGAAAATTCCAGACACATCTGATGACGAACGGCGACAACGATGGGGGCGACTGGAGCGTGCCAAAAGGCGGTTGTTTTATGCACTGATCAAATTCGGACTGCCTCTGGCGGTAGAACGCGACAAGTCCGAAGGGGCCCTGCATTTCGAGTTGCTGGGCGATGAATCCCATCCGAACGGCAATGAAAAGCGCGTAATGACGGGCCACTACAATGGCCGGATAACGATCAACATTGATGAGGCTGATGACGCCATTCGCGAAAAAAAACGGACGACTCTGGGTGAGCCTTATCGAACGCTGATTGGCCATTTTCGGCACGAAGTGGCGCATTATTATTGGGACAGACTGATCGCGGGAAAAGATGTCATCAGCGCCTGTCGCGCCTGTTTCGGGGATGAACGCCAGAATTACGCCGAAGCGCTGAAGGCGTATTACATCAATGGCCCGGTTTCTGACTGGCAGCAATCCTATGTCAGTGGATATGCAAGCGCCCATCCCTGGGAGGATTTTGCTGAAACATGGGCGCACTATTTTCACATCGTGGGTGGATTAGAGACAGCGCGCGCCTATGGCCTGAACCCGCAACCTTCGCACCCCGCAGCGCCCGTTCTGGCGCAGTTGGAGGACCCTTACCATGTGTCTGATCACCTGCAACTGATCCAGCACTGGATTCCGCTGACTGTTGCAATGAATGCAATGAACAGATCTATGGGTATCAGCGATTATTACCCATTTGTCCTGTCACCGCGGATATCGGAAAAGCTGAAATTTGTTCATGATCTGATTGAGGCGCAGCAACAATCCATCAAGGGTCCGCCATTTAACGCAGAGTAAGGGTAGCGGGCACTGCACAGTAAGGCTAGCGGGCACTGCATAGTGAGGGTGGCTGGAAATTTGGATCATGATGGTTTGATTCAATGCCGTCTGGCTCACAAGAAGTTTGCCTATGCGCCAAACACATTCCACCCGGTCTTTGCCACAAGCATTTCCAGCGCCATTGTCCCGAGTTTTGAGTTGCCATTCGGATCCAATCCGGGTGACCAAACCGCAATCGCTGCCTTGTCAGGAACAATTACGAGAATCCCCCCGCCGACGCCGCTTTTTCCTGGCAAGCCGACACAGAACGCAAATTCACCGGACCCGTCATAATGGCCGCAGGTCATCATGATGGCATTGATGCGTCGTACCCGGTGTCGGGGAACCACTTTCGAAGCGGTCAATGGGTTCATACCGCCATTTGCCAGATAAAGACCGGAGCGTGCAAGCTGGACGCAGGTCATGGCTATGGCGCATTGGTGAAAATACACGTCCAGCGTTTCCTCAACCGGATGATGCAGATTGCCAAAAGCCCGCATGTAGTTGGCCAGCGCCGCATTGCGGAAACCGGTATCACCTTCCGATTGCGCCACATCCTCATCGATCATAATGGAATCGTCATCTGCCAGGCATCTGATAAAGCGCACTATCTCGCCGATAGTCTCTTTGGGTTGGTGATCTGCAAGCACAACATCAGAGACGACAATGGCACCGGCATTTATGAACGGATTCCTTGGAACGCCTCTTTCCTGCTCAAGCTGCACAATGGAATTGAACGCTGTCCCTGAAGGCTCTCTGCCAACCCTTTCCCATAATTTGTCCCCAATCTTTCCGAGCGCCATCGTCAGCGTGAAGACCTTGGATATGCTTTGGATCGAGAACGGCTCGAATGCATCACCGGTGGAAAACAACTGCCCGTCAATGGTTGCTATGGCCATTCCGAAATGCTGGTTGTCCTGTTTGGCGAGTTCTGGAATGTAATCGGCCACTTTGCCGCGATCAGTTTGGTTCGAAAGCGTCTGGCTGATGTCATTCAGCAGCGATTGCAAATCGAGCATGTGGCGGGTTCTCTAACATGGATTGGCAGGTGATTGAGTTCTACACTTGGGCCATCCTATCATGGGTGATCCATTCGTATACTCCGAAAAGCGGAATTGAATCGCTGTGCTCATGCGTCAAGTAAAGAACGGCTGTGTGTTCATCGCGACAGGGTACACTTCATGCAGCATCGCGTATGTTGGATGCTCTGTTTTTTCTATTCAGACCGCGCCAATTCGACCCCCCAATTGAGTTCAGACCCGGCTGGAGGTCACAGAGATATTCTCGCCTGGTGACCAGGACAGGGGGTGGAATGCAGACATTCAGAAAACACGATGAATTGGAGCATTGTGTCAAGAACGAGCGAAGACATGTCAGTCCGGTACTCAAGATATGGCACGCTTGAAAGCAAAATTTTGTTCGAGCTCGCTTAAATCAAGCCTTGCTATTACCTCAATTGGGGTATAGCGCACGTAAATCGATATGTACTGGACTTCTTGTCTTCTATGCCTGTCTTTGATGACTGCGCACTTTTCAGGCGATTCTACATAAATCGAGATAAGGGAATGGACGCAGATTTCTGTGACCCATTCATTTGTGCATTTATTATTGAAAGGAAATTCTCATGAAAACGGGAACCGTAAAATTTTATAACAGCCAAAAGGGCTTTGGATTCATTGAGCCGGAAGATGGTGCAAAAGACGTGTTTGTTCATGCAACAGCACTCGAAAGCGCCGGAATCAGCGGACTCTCCGAAGGCCAGAAGGTTTCATTCGACACTCAGGATGACGCCCGCAGTGGTAAAGTATCAGTTGGTAAAATTGAACTTCTCTGATTAGCGTTTGGCTCTATCCGAGCCGCAAAACCGTCAATCAAATTGTTAAAAAACGGCAGAGCATGGCTCTGCCGTTTTTTATTGGGAACCCGTCCAGCAAGCATGGTTCCAGAAAATTGAAATTGCTCTCTTCGCTAGGGCATGCGTGCCAGCACGCCGCCAAACTATCTTGCTGCAACTTCCCAAATATACGCAAAATTTACTGCATATTGCATTTTTTTTTGCTGCATCAGATGGGCGGTTCTCTGTTGCGTGATGATTTTTGCTATGCATGCTTCAATCTTTTGGTTGCATGCAGGATTGCAGACCTCAGTTGAAAGCGGAGAAGAGCAAATTGTCAGGATCAGGCAGAAACAGGCTGGCGAAACTCGCTTATGGCATTGAAAACCTCATCGATCGATTTCGTCCTGCCAGATCGAGAGACAACCTCACGATTGATCCCTTTATAGGATATGGAACGCCAGAGGGCGTGGTTGTGCACGGGCGTGTCCTCAGCCGCCGGCAGGCAGAAGCGGTATCAAAGGAGCCCGGTCTGCTGAGGAATATGCGCGCCATGGCGTCGCATTTCGTGACACGGGAAGTTGGTGATGTGGAGGTCGAGGTTGCAGGTATTAAGACCCGCAGTGGAGAGGAAGGCTACTTCAAGGTGTGTGTCCCTGTCCCTCATAAACAGACAGCGTATCTGACTGTCACGCTTCCCGCCCATGGCTATGAATGTCAGGCGCCGATTGTCATCCCCGACCCGGATGCCCAGTTTGGGATTATTTCCGATATTGACGACACGATCATGCAGACCGGTGCTTTCAATCTGGCGTGCAATCTTTGGACAACCCTGACCGGCTCTGTGGAAAGCCGGAAGATTTTCCCTGATACGGTTGCCCTCATACGGACGCGTCAGGCCAGCAAGAACCCGGTTTTCTTTGTCAGTTCATCTCCATGGAATCTGCACAGTTTTTTGAGCGCTGTTTTTCAACGAAATGATGTGCCCTTTGGCCCTAAATTTCTGCGTGATCTTGGCATCAGTAAAACGCAATTCATCAAGAGTTCTCATGGCTCCCACAAGGGTGATGCGATTGACACGATCATTTCAGCCAATCCCGGCCTCAGATTTGTTCTGATCGGAGATACAGGGCAACATGACGGGCAGGTTTATCTGGAGGCAATTGAGCGTCACAAGACGGTTATTGCTGAGGTCTGCCTGCGCCATGCAGGCCCGATGGATGATCTTGATGCCGATATTGCAGATAAAATCCGCAGCACGGGTGTCGCCTTGTACACAGGGCCGAACTTTGCCCCGCTTATCGAAACTACGCAATGATCCTTTCAGGCAGAAGCTGGCGCGGTCAGAACGCGCAAGGCGCTGCGTAAATCTGAAAGCATATCCTGCTGTGCGGTTTGAGACGCTGCGCCGGTCATGCGCAAAATGGCAGATGGATGAAACGTGATTAAAACCGGTGTTCCATCCGGCAGTCTTTCCACTGTTCCCCTGCGTTTCAAAATTCCATCGCCGCGTCCTGTCAGTGCCAGCGCGGCTGACCCGCCCAGTGCGACGATTGCTTTTGGGCGAATGACGGCGCGTTCCGCCTCAAGCCACCATTTGCAGTGCGTGATTTCCGCTTTGCTGGGGTTTTTATGGATGCGCCGCTTGCCTCTTGGTTCAAATTTGAAATGTTTCACCGCGTTGGTGAGATAGGCTCGCTCGCGATCAATTCCGGCTTCTTGCATCAGTCTATCCAGAAGCTGACCTGCAGGACCGACGAATGGTCGGCCGGCCAAATCCTCCCGGTCGCCCGGTTGTTCTCCAACCAGCATCAACTCCGCATCGGCTGGTCCTTCACCAAAGACTGTTTGTGTCGCATTGCAATGTAACGGACAGCGTGTGCAGCCTGATGCCCGAAGCTTCAAGTCATCCAGGCCACCGGCAGCGATCTGCTGATTTGCTTTTGCATTCTCAAGCTCTTCGCGCTGCTGCATCATGGACCGAAGTCGTTCTGCGCGAAATGGTGGCTGTGTTGCAGCTTCCCTCTGCATGGCTTCCGAGCGGCTTTGCGCGGTGGCGATCATTTCAGGAATCAAAGCGGTTTCGGGCATGTTGCGCCAGTACTTCTTGGGCATTTCCGACTGCATGGCCTTCACTTTGAGGCGCGCTGGGTTGAAGATGTTCAGATAATAGGTGTTCCACAATTCGCCGGTTTCGTCTTCTGGTACGTGCGGTTGGGGCACGTCTTTTGAAAATGACAAAGCGCCATCGTGCAATTGGGCACAGCCCTTGGGCGTCTCGATTATCCAATCCATATCTCCGAAGCGGTTTGCGAAGAATGGGCCAGCGCGTTCGATGATCCAGTGATCAGGTTCAAACCATGCATGGAACGCCCGCGGCCCTGTTTGAGCATTGGATATTTCGCGAAAGCGCACGAAAGCCGTCATTTTGTGGCAGTCGCGGCGTACGGATTTTGCCATGTTCTGCAGCCTGGATATCAGTCTGGATGAGCGGTCCTGCAGAAGATGGCGCTCGGCCTGTAAACGCCACAAGGCATGATAGAGCAGATGAAATCGCTCCGGATCGGAATGGCAAAGGACAGCTTTCATCAATTCGATATAGGCTTTGGGAACGCTGATGCTGTCTTCCGGCACGCTGCCTTTTGATTTCCGCAGGTCGCGTCGGTTATGGCCAAACAAATCTGCCTCTGTTTCACTGTCGCTGCGCCACAACAATTGATCGGGCGGTAATTGCTCAAGAACGGCTAACCGGGCTTTTTCGCGAAAGGCTTTTTCAAACCCCATCAGGGGCAGTGTCACTGTTACCTCTGCTGCAGATATCAAAGCAGCACCAATTGTTCCGGTGGCGGTGCAAAACGTGCGCGCAGATTTTCACTGTCAGTCAATCCGCCAGGTGACCAGTCCAGCAGGGTCACAAAGGGTTTGGCCTTGGACATGATTGCACCCATGCGCAGCATGTCATCATAGCGCAAAGTCTTGTGTCGGCGTGTCTGCAAAATGCGCCCCACCGTTTTTGACCCGAACCCGGGTACGCGCATGAGACTGCGTTTGTCAGCCGTATTGATGCAGACGGGGAAAAGGGCGCGGTTGGCAAGGGCCCAGGCAAGCTTTGGATCGATATCCAGGTCCAGCATCCCGCCAGCGTCGGGTTGCAGGATGTCAGAAACCTGAAAATCATAAAACCGCAGCAACCAGTCAGCCTGATACAGTCGGTGCTCCCGCAACAAAGGCGGTTTTATCAACGGCAGTGTGCTGGATGCATCGGGAATGGGGCTGAAGCCGGAATAGTAAACCCGCTTCAGATTGTAACTGGAATAGAGTCTTGCGCTGCTGTTCAAAATATCAGTGTCGTTGGAGGCGTCAGCGCCCACAATCATCTGTGTGCTTTGGCCCGCCGGAGCAAATTTGGGTTTGCGGCGACCGGTATGTGTTGCGTCCTTGTTTTCCTCAATCTGGAGACGGACATCCGCCATGGTCTTTCGGATTTGGTGTGGCTTTTTTTCTGGTGCCAGTCTGGAGACGCTTGCATCAGTTGGCAGTTCCACATTGATCGACAGACGATCAGCATACAGTCCTGCCTCTTCCAGAAGTTTCGGGGAGGCATCCGGGATGGTTTTCAGGTGGATGTAACCGCGAAACTGATGGTCGTCACGCAGGGTCTTTGCAACCTGCACCATCTGTTCCATCGTATTGTCGCTGGAGCGAATAATCCCGGAGGACAGAAACAGGCCTTCGATGTAATTGCGGCGATAGAATTCCATCGTGAGCCAGACAATCTCCTCCACACTGAATCTTGCACGTTCCACATTGCTGGAGGCCCTGTTGATGCAATAGACGCAATCGAAAATGCAAAAATTGGTCATCAATATCTTGAGCAGTGATATGCAGCGGCCGTCCGGCGCATAGGCATGGCAAATACCGGAGCCGGTGGTCGATCCCAGCCCGCTGCCATTGCGGGAATTGCGACTGGAAGTGCCGCTGGAGGCACAGGATGCATCATATTTTGCCGCATCACTGAGAATGGCCAGCTTTTGTTTCAGGGTTTTCTGCTTCATATGTTCACTATATGTTCTATTTTGCAATGTGTCTTTAGCAATTGACATAGTGGGCATATTTTTTGGGTGGTCTGGCCCAGATTCAGGCCCGGATGATGGAACCTAAACAGCCCTGTGGTGTTGTTAACCCAAGTCGTCACCGAGTGATGATGTGACAACAAGATATGTTTTTTATGGAGCGTTGTATGACTGAGACTCACGAGAATTTCTGGGACCTGATTGAAGATCACAATATCTGCATGGTAACCACAAATGATGGCGGTAAGCTGCGGTCTCGCCCCATGGCCCCACGCGTAGAACGTGAAGCGGGCGTCATACATTTTCTGACGGAAAACGGCACTCCGAAACTGGATGAGTTACATCACGACAGTGATCTTGCGCTGAACTTTTCAGATCCGTCAGATTATCGCTTCGCTTCAGTCTCGGGCCGCGGAGTGGTCTCCAGAGACCGCGCATTGATCAAAAAATTGTGGGGACCCTACTGTGAAATCTGGTTTGACGGCGATGCAGACACAGCGGACGTTGCCGTAATTTCCGTAAGGCCGGAGCAGGCGGAATATTGGGATAACACCAGCGGTAAAATCAGGACAGCATATGAGATGGCAAAGGGTTACTTCACTGACCAACAGCCCGATGTCGGTGACAACAGAAAAATGAATTTTTAGCATCGTCGGGCGTGACAGGATTGTGGTTCTGCCGGGTCGATGCGGGGACGAGTGTGGGCCGCAACTGTCTGGATGATTTGGCCTTGTTTGCAACGGGAAGCCCCTGATACAGACGTTTGGTGGCCTCTGCCACAATGACACCTGACAAAGCGGGCCAGAATTTCTGGCCGGCCTTTTCAATGGCATTGGCTGATCGCAGCATCATGCGTGAAGTGGAGGGCGGCAGATACAGCGCACCATCCCATCTTTCCGGTGAGAACAGGGCATTTCGCAAAAGTTTCTGCAATTGGCCTCGGCTGAATGGCCTACCGAAGCCGAAGGGTGATGCTTCCAGCCGCGACCACAGGCCACCACGTGAAGGAACAATAATGATAATGCGTCCACCAGGTGCCATGACGCGCCAGGCCTCCTGGAGAGTAGCCAGTGGATCATTGACCATTTCCAGCGTGTGGACCATCAGCAGTCGGTCAATTGAGGAATCGGGCAAAGGAAGGGCTGTTTCATCCACCAGCACAGCCGAACGGTTTCCTTCTTTTGGCCAGGCAAAAATGCCTTGCCCTGCGGGCATAAAAGCAAAAACCCGCTCGCTGCCTTCAACAAATGCGCCAAGATAGGGTGTTGGAAATCCAAGCCCCAGGACACGATCCTGTTTGGTATCAGGCCAGAACTCCGTGAGTTTTCGTGACAATATGCCAGCTGCAACCCGGCCCAGCGGGGTGCGATAAAATTCCAGTAGATCGACAACATCCAATTGCATTGGCTACGTATATCCCACACTGTGCCGCTTGGGAAAAGGAATGAGGAAAATTATGTCCGAACTGGTCATTGAACAATTCATGTGCCGAAGCGACAATTTCGGCGTTCTGGTGCATGATCCGGATACCGGTCTGACCGCGGCCATTGATGCGCCGGATGGACAACCCATTCTGGACGCGCTGGACCGCAAGGGCTGGAAGCTCAGCCATGTGTTCCTGACCCATCATCATGCTGATCATACCGCAGGCCTGCCAGCCCTGCATGACCGGTTTCAGCCGCGCCTGATCGGCCCCAAGCGTTCCATGGAAAAAGTGAGCGGCATTGATTTGCCGGTTTCGCAGGGCAATGTGATCGAGTGGTCCGGGCGGGACATCAACGTGCTTGAAACGCCAGGACACACGCTTGACCATGTGAGCTATTGGTTCAGCGATGACAAAATTGTCTTCGCCGGAGATACATTGTTTGCCCTTGGCTGTGGCCGGGTGTTTGAGGGCGACTACGCCATGATGTGGGAATCGCTCGAAAAACTGGGTGCTTTGCCAGATGCAACGCGGCTCTATTGTGGCCATGAGTATACATTGGCAAACGCGCGCTTTGCGTTGTCGGTTGATCCGGATAACGCAAAACTCAAGGCGCGGGCCGAAGAGGTTGCGCGGTTGCGCAGGGATGATCTGCCAACCTTACCCAGCACCATAGGGCTGGAGCGCCAGACCAACCCGTTTCTGCGCGCGGATGAAGCGGATTTGAAACAGGCCATTGGTATGCCCGATGCCAGCGCAGAGAGTGTTTTTGGTTTTCTGCGGGACGCCAAAGACAAGGCCTGATTTTTTTTATTACGGTGTCAGGAGGCCAGTGTCTGGTCTCAATTGGCAGATTTAATTGGCGCTGTCTGGAAAGTCCGATTGGAAAACGAATCACTTAACAAAGACGCCGGGTGGTGACACCCGGCGTTTTTATTGGTCTTTCGCTAATTGAGCAGCGGCTCCGTTCGGAGGCGCTCAATCTCTTCTTTCAGGAGAAGTTTTCGTCTTTTCATCTCTGAAAGCTCAAGAGAATCAATGGAAGGATGCTGGTTTGCCTTGGAAATTTGTTGTTCGAGGGTTGCATGACGTTCTTGCAATTTGGACAAATGTACATCCATGCTCATAGTCAATCTCCTTGGTTTTCTATCAACACGTGTATTCTCTCATATTCCGATGAATCTGTCGAATATGAGTTTGTGTGCACTGCAAAATGGAAAGATCCGATATTTCCATTTGATTTTGCCCTATTTGACCTCGCCACGACAGCCTTCAATCAGGTAAGATAGGGCTTGTTTACCTGACAACAGGTCTATTGGGCGATGAGTGACGAACAGCATGATCTTGAAGAAATTCCGCAGTTGGAGCAGCGCGGCAGGCTTGCCATTCTTCGACAGGAGCACAGGGATCTGGATGCGGCCATTGCCGCCTTGTTGCAAAGCGGCCTGTCTGATGCGCTTCAACTCCAGCGTCTGAAGAAAAAGAAACTGCTTCTGAAAGACAAGATTGCAGAACTGGAAGATGCATTACTACCTGATATAATTGCCTGATTGGTGTCAAACTCGACAGTTTCGTAGATGTGAACCTTGCATTTTCGACGTTTGCCGCGTAGGCAGCTTGCTTTCCGGGGCACGACCCTGACCACTGCAAATCGATGGAAGATGTGTAATGGCTGTCTCTTCTCAAGAGCCACAAAATAGTGATGTGGATGGGCGCGGGCCGGACGAATGTCCAGTTGCGGTCATTATGGGCAGTCAATCGGACTGGCCAACCATGAAGGGGGCAGCTGATATCCTGTCAAAACTGGGTATTGGCTTCAAGACCCAGATAGTGTCTGCCCATCGGACACCGGATCGCCTGGTCAGTTTTTCTAAATCGGCGCGTGAGAACGGATTTAAGGTCATTATTGCTGGTGCAGGCGGGGCCGCCCATTTGCCTGGGATGTGTGCTTCCATGACACCGCTACCGGTTCTGGGCGTTCCTGTAAAATCCATTACCATGTCCGGGCAAGACAGCCTTTTGTCCATTGTGCAGATGCCAGCAGGCATTCCTGTTGGTACCCTTGCCATTGGTGACGCTGGTGCAAAAAATGCGGCACTTCTGGCAGCCGCCATTCTGGCGCTGTCGGACGATAGTCTTGCTGCGCGTCTTGACGATTGGCGCACGGCACAAACGGCAAGTGTACAGCACGAACCCACCGATACTGTCTGATTTCAAGGATCCGAGACTGATATGAAGGCCCCCTTAGCACCTGGCAGTCGAATTGGCATTTTGGGCGGAGGGCAACTTGGCGCAATGCTGGCCGGTGCCGCCAGTGAAATGGGCTTTCAGCCACATATTTATGCACCGGAGAACAATAGTCCGGCGTTTCAGCGCACCGGGCTTAGCACGTGCAAGCCTTATGAGGATCTGGAGGCTCTGGCCCGCTTTGCAGAATCAGTTGATGTGCTGAGCTATGAATTTGAGAATGTTCCGATTGAGCCGTTGCTGCACATTGAAAAGCTTGTGCCAATTCGGCCCGGAATTTCTGCGCTGAAAACAGCGCAGGATCGCCTGATCGAAAAACGTTTTCTGCAAAATGTAGGTGTGCCTTTGGCGCAATTCCGCGCCGTGGATTCATCAGATGATCTGGCTGCAGCTGTTCACGAGCTTGGTTTGCCTTGCGTGTTGAAAACCAGACGCTTTGGCTATGATGGAAAAGGGCAGGTCATCCTTCGGAGCGCTTCGGACGTTTCCACTGCGTTTGAAATCCTGGGCGGCAAGCCCTGTGTGCTGGAAGCCTTTGTGCCATTCTTTGCAGAAACGTCTGTAATTGCCGCCAGAGGCCTTGATGGTCAGGTGGCCTCTTATGAAATGGCGCTTAACCATCACGAAAACCACATTCTGAAAACCACCACTTTGCCATCCGGTCTTCCGCCTCAAATTCTGGCGGAAGCCACCTCCGCCGCAGAAGCGATTCTCAGTCAGCTCGATTATGTGGGCGTGATGGGGATTGAGTTTTTTGTATCGGGGACTTCAGAACAGCCGGCACTTCTGGTCAATGAGATTGCACCAAGGGTGCATAATTCGGGGCATTGGACGCAGGACGGCGCTGTCATTGATCAGTTCGAGCAGCATATCAGAGCTGTTGCAGGCTGGCCGCTGGGCGATGGCAAACATCACAGCAATGTCGTTATGACCAATCTCATTGGCGACGATATGAACGCCTGGCAGGGTTTTGCGGCAGATCCTTTCAGTCGGGTGCATCTATATGGCAAAGGCGAGACCCGGCCGGGCCGGAAAATGGGGCATGTGAACACGGTTTCTGCAACGCGTTAAGATGCTTGCCGGAACTTGTGACCCGGGCAGTTTTGGACTCGAAAACCTGTGGCTGTAGTGTGGACAATATTGGGTTGGTCTGCTATGGAGCCGGTTCATTCTGAACAGTCTCGGAATTTGCCATTGGGTGCTCGGCCAAAAGTCAGGTCGCAGCTTGGACCAAATGCGGGTTTACGATGGACGTTCACCAGACTATAAGCGGCTCAAATTGATCCAGGGCCACACTGTAACCAGAAAGAGAGACGAGCTACGTGCTAGTATCCGTTCGTGACAATAATGTTGATCAGGCGCTTAAAGCGCTGAAGAAAAAGCTGCAGCGCGAAGGCGTGTTTCGTGAAATGAAACTGCGCAGCCACTTTGAAAAACCTTCAGAGAAGCGTGCTCGTGAAAAAGCTGAGGCTGTTCGCAGATCCCGCAAACTGGCTCGCAAGCGTGCACAGCGCGAAGGCATCCTTCCCAAGAAGGCTCGCCGCTAAGTGCTTTGCGCTTCCGTTTCATCGGATGGCGTTCTGAATTAAGAGTTTAAGAAGCGGTCGGCTGCTGCCGGAACCGCTTTTTTTGCGTTTTACCAAGCGTCCACAGTTCTTTTAAATGCCTCATTTATTGGATAATAGGGGCAGGGACTTTGGGCTAAGAGGGTTGAGTGGCACCATGACGTTTTCGCATTCTGTCTACAACATCTCTTCAGGCACCCGAATTTTTCGGCTCGCTCGTATCGTTCGATTCACGGGTATTGTAGTGTTTGCCGGGCTTTTGGCAGCTTGCCAGGGCACGAGCTTGCAGAACGCATCCTTGAGCGGTCAGAATGCGCAGGCCGGATCAGCCGCCAATCTTGACAGTTTGTCGGCCGTTGTGGATCGCAGCCCGAATGATCCCAACGCTTACAATATTCGTGGTGCTGCACTCGGCAAAGCTGGCCGATATGACGATGCCATTGCGGATTTTAACCGCGCCCTTCAGATCAACCCGCGTTTTGCCCAGGCCTACGCAAACCGTGGTCTTGTCTACCGCCTGAAAGGCGAGGATGCCAAAGCGGTGGAAGATTACAACCGCGCTTTGCAGGTCGATCCACAATATGCCAATGCCTATGTCCGGCGCGGCAACGTCTATCGCCGCCAAAACCAGCTGGCTCTGGCACTTGAAGATTATAATCGGGCGATCCAGATAGACCGGACCGACCCGGAAGCATTCCACAATCGCGGGCTCGTCTATCAGGCTCAAAAGCTGCATAATTTTGCGCTGGAAGACTTTACGACTGCCATTGGTCTGTCACCTCAAGCGGCACCGCCCTACAATGCGCGCGGCGAAAGCTATCTGGTCACTGGCGATGCGCAATCAGCATTGGAAGACTTCAACGCCGCCGTCAGCCGTGACCGCGGCAGTGCGCAAGCCTGGTATAATCAGGGCGTTGCACTGCAAAGGCTGAACCGGGACAAGGAAGCCGCCGCTGCTTTCCAGAAGGCTTTGACACTCAATCCTTCACTGCCGAATGCGCGTGAAGCGCTTAATCAGGCACGTCAGACCAGCTGATCCTGCTGGCTGCAAAAAGCTTGTAATTGCTGTCAGGCGCCGGGAGTATCTGCGTCCTGACCCCAGCGGGACAAGGCATCTTCGTCGCTTTCCTTGGCGTCGATCCAGCTGCCTTCACCGCCTTTAGCCAGATGCTCCTTTTTCCAGAAAGGGGCACGGGATTTCAGAAAGTCCATGATGAAATTTGCGCCGTCAAAGGCCGCATGACGGTGCGTGCTGGTGACTGCTACAAGAACGATTGTCTCACCGACTGCGATTTTACCGACCCGGTGAATGACCAGCGCCCCTTGTATGGGCCATTTGCCCAGGGCTTCTTCCACGATTTTCTGAATTTGCGTTTCGGCCATGCCCGGATAATGCTCAAGCTCCAGAGCGCTCAGCGTGTCATCTGCCCGACAAATGCCTGAAAAAGACACCAGCGCTCCAGCATTGGGGGAGTTTTTCACCAGAAACTCAGTCTCAGCCTGCGTATCAAACTGTTCCTGCTGAATGGCAATTTTTACAGGTTGGTCTGACATGGTCTACCCGCCGGTCATGGGTGGGAAAATTGCAATTTCCCGCGCTCCATCCAATGGGGTATCCGCAGTGACGTGAGTCTGGTCAAGGGCAACGCGCAGTGATGCGGCGTCAGTCAGGGCGTTTTCATATTGATCGCCCTGTTGTGACAGCCAGTTCAGAAACTGCTCCACTGACATAATATCGGCCGGAATGTCGCGTTCTTCGCTGGCGACGCCAATACGTTCGCGAACCCATGAAAAATAGAGCAGCTTCGTCATAGCAAATCCGTGACGTTAGCGATCACTGTCGATCAGGTGGCGGAGGCCGGCACGAAAATAGTCGTAACCGGTATACAGGGTCAAGAGTGCGGCGACCCATAACAGGCCTATTCCAATTTCAGTGTTAAATGGCAGTACCTTGTCGCCTGCGGGTGCGGCCAGCAGAAAGCCAAGGGACACCATCTGAAATGTGGTTTTCCATTTTGCCAGTTTGGTAACGGGTACGCTGACCTGTAATTCTGCCAGAAATTCGCGCAGTCCTGAAACCGAGATTTCCCGCATCAGAATAATGGCTGCTGCCCAAAGCGAAATGCCTGACACAACCTGATTGGCGCATAGAATAATAAGACAGGCTGATATCAGCAATTTATCCGCAATCGGGTCCAGCATGCGGCCCAAGGCAGACTGCTGGTGCCAGGCACGCGCCAGATAGCCGTCGAAAAAATCTGTAATGCTGGCAACAATAAAAATGCCCAGGCCGAGCCAGCGACCGAAATCCCCCTCTACAAAGGCAGTGCCGACAATGGCGGGCACTGCCAGAATACGCCCATATGTCAGAATATTGGGCAGGCTGAAAACGATGCTACGCCCGTCTTTTTTATGTGTGGCTGGTTCGATGGTCATTTTTGCAATGCAACACGGGGCCATGTGTGCGTCAATGCTAAACCGATGAATTGTCGCGCTAAAGTGATGGGTGGTTAAGCATGGGATGATCGCTCTGGCGGCGTTCCTCATCATCAGAGTTGATCTGGCCTTCACAAAAGATCATTTGAGTGTTTCGCTTGGGCGAGATAGGGGTGCTATCCCGATCCCAAGAAGAATGACAATTCGTGACCCTGCCGATTAAATCCTGGCGCACCCACTTTGCACAGACACTCAGCCTGTCTGTGCCTTTGGTCGGCATTCAGCTGGCACAGGCGGCTATCGGGATTACAGATACGTTGATGGTTGGGCGGCTCGGCGCAGCCGAGCTGGCGGCACTGGCGTTGGCGACTGCCTTTTTCTTCACGCTGTTTATTGTCGGTCTGGGACTGACCCAGGCTGTGTTGCCACTGGCAGCAGAGGCGCAGGGGGCTGAAGACCCGATTATGCTGCGCAGAACCATTCGCATGGGGTTCTGGGTGGCCAGCGGGTACACGATTTTGGCAATTGCGATTCTGTTCAATACGGAAGCAATTTTGCTGTTTGCAGGGCAGACGCCTGAAACGGTCCGTTTTGCCAGCGGTTATATTGGCATTGCGAAATGGGCTTTGTTGCCCATGCTGATGTTCATGAATTTGCGGGCATTTTACACTGTGCTCGATTGCGCAAACATAATGTTTGCCATCAACATTCTGGGTGTTGTGGCCAATATCGCACTGAACTACATGTTCATATTTGGCAATTGGGGCGCTCCGGAATTGGGTGTTGAGGGGGCCGCTGTTGCAACACTGGGCACTGCTACTTTGACACTGGCAGGCATGGTTTTGTTGTCGTTGTACGACAAACGTATGAAGAATTTTGAGATTTATGGGCGGTTCTGGCGCGTTGACACTGAAATTTTGCGCCGGATTATTCGTCTTGGTTTCCCGATTGGCATGACCCTGTTGGCTGAAGTCGGCTTGTTCGCTGCCGCCACCATTTTGGTTGGACGCATCGGGACGCTGGAGCTTGCAGCGCATGGCATTGTCATGCAATTGGCCAGCCTGTCCTTCATGGTACCACTTGGATTGTCCAATGTCGCGACGACACGTGTGGCGCTGGCTTATGGACGTCGCAACGCGGAGGATTTGCAACGGGCAGCTTATGCAACAATCATTCTTGCGGTTGGTTTCAGTGGCGCTGCTGCGTTGGTTTTTCTGGCCATACCGACTCCGCTGATTTCCTTATTTCTGAACGCAGCCCGAGAAGATACTGAGGCAGTTGTTGCACTTGCCATCCCTTATTTGTTTCTGGCCGCTTTGTTTCAGCTCGTTGACGGGACACAGGCAGTTGCGGCCGGTGCCTTGCGCGGCATGCAGGATACACGCATGCCTATGGTTATTGCCATCATCAGCTATTGGATTGTCGGGCTTGGCAGCGGATATGTGCTGGCATTTCCGCTCGGTCTTGGTGGCGTGGGTGTGTGGACAGGACTGGCGCTTGGTCTGGCAGTGGCCGCTATTCTGCTGATGGCGCGCTTCGTAATGAGAGATCGGTTGGGCCTCGGGTTGGCTACGTCCAAACTCTAGCTGTACAGCGAAGCTTCATCCACCGGTGGGCGTCGCTCCTTTTTTGGTTTCTGCCATTTAGATGCGCTGAATAAATCTACAAATCTCAAACTGAGAAACCTCTTTTCAAGAATCGAAAGTGTTGTAACTTGAGTCTATGAATCAATTAGCCTTCCCAGCGTTGTACTCTCGACAGAAAGTCCTTTTGGCACTCTTGCAAAAGTTTGGCGGAAGTTTGGGTGGCGTCAATATGCAGAAATATCTCTTTTTGTTCACCGAGACATGCCAACAGCAAAAGAGCTATGAGTTTGTTCCATACCGTTTCGGTTGTTTCTCATTTCAATCTTATGCAGACCGGCGTAAATTGATTGAATTTAATATTTTGGCTGACTCGGAGCAGTGGAAGTTGCTGTCAACCCAAATGGACTATTTGTCCATGCTGGACGATGCGGACAAAAAGAAAATGGAATTGTTCTTTGGACAGTTCAAATCAATCAATGGCGATGATTTGATAAGAGAAGTTTATCGTCGTTTTCCTTACTTTGCCACACGGTCGGAAGTTGCGGAAAGTCTGATGAGCGAAGAGGAGCTCAAAGTGATCAATGAGGCAAACCCAACTCAATCCGAAGATGCTTTCTTTACTATTGGATACGAAGGAAAATCATTTGAGAATTACCTAAATAGGCTAATTAAAAATAACGTTCGCGTGCTTTGTGATGTTCGAAAAAATCCGTTGAGTCGAAAATATGGTTTTTCTAAAAAAACACTTTCCAGTACATTGGAAAAATTAGATATTGAATACGTTCATATACCTGACTTGGGTATTGTTTCGGATAAACGACGTGAATTGAATTCCCAAGCTGATTACAATCGTTTATTTAATGAATATGAGTCTACAACGCTGAAGCAAAATGAGCGAGCACTTGATCAATTGGCAGGCATTTTTACAGAAAAACATCGCGTTGCTATAACTTGTTTTGAAGCAGAGCACTGTATGTGTCATCGTGGGCGAGTTGCAAACGCAATGATGAAGCGTCCTCGCTGGAACTGCTCAATATCTCATATTTAGGATTTGCATGGCAAAAGAGCGCGTCTTAATTGCTGTAAAAACCTACCCAACGCTTTCGCAGAAATATGCAGAATTGGTCTGTACTGCTGGTTTTAAACAGGATGGAAGTTGGATCAGAATTTATCCATCACCATTTCGCTTTTTGACCGACAGCCAACGTTATAGAAAATATCAATGGATTGAACTCGAACTTGCAAAGAATGCGAGAGACCCTCGGCCTGAGAGCTATAGTCCCGTAAACATAGATGATATTACGCTTGGCAAGTTAGTCGGGACTGAACATGGTTGGGCAAGCCGAAAGGAACTTATCTTCAGTTCAAATAAAATTTACGAAAATCTCGAAACTATCATTGCGGGAGCCAAATCAAACAAGTTCTCTTTGGTGATCTTCAAAGCAGCCAGAATCCTGGATTTCATTGTGGAGGCAACAGAATCTGATTGGGAGATTGGAAAATTGGAAGCTGCGAGGGCTGCTTTAGGGTCAGGACTCATTGATTGATCCAGAAGATCACTGTTGCGGCGATGCAGATTGCTGAGAAGTAGGTATGGGCGCATCGGTCGTAGCGGGTCGCGATACGGCGCCAGTCCTTGAGTTTGCCAAACATGCGTTCGATCAGATTGCGCTGTTTGTACAATGCCTTTGAATATGTGGCCGGATTATTCCTGCCTGATCTTGGCGGAATGCAGGGCTTGATGCCTTTTGCTTTCAATGCTGCGCGGAACTCGTCGCTATCGTATCCTTTGTCCCCGATCAGCGTTTGGGCGCTTGGCATGGCTGGGTACAGCAGCTTGGCACCCAGATGATCCGACATTTGCCCTTCGCTCAAGGCCATCATGATGGGCCGTCCCTTGCCATCGGTGACAGCGTGAAGCTTGGAATTTAACCCGCCTTTGGTGCGACCGATGCGACGGGGAAGAACCCCTTTTTTTGAAGGCTTGCCGCAGTGCGATGAGCCTTCAGGTGTGTGGCATCAATGATCAATGTATCTGGCGGACCTTCCTCGGCCACCAAACTGCTGAATATACGATCAAAAACGCCCAGTCCGCTCCACCGCACAAACCGATTGTACAGCGTCTTATGCGGCCCATAATCAACTGGCGCATCGCACCATCGAAGGCCGTTTCTGATAACGTGGATGATGCCACTCAGTACACGACGGTCATCGACACGCGGGATGCCGTGCGAAAGTGGAAAATGTGGTTTCATCCGCTCAAGTTGCTCTTCGGAAAGCCAAAACAAAGTGCTCATCTGTGATCCTCCTCGATTGGAAGGAATCACAAATCACTGCCGATGGGAATCCCAAATTTTAATGGGTCCTGAACCTAGATCAAGGTTCATTGTTCGACGAGAGCAAAAATCCCGACTTCAATTTAATGCCCAAACTGCCATTTAAGTTCAAATATCGCTTTGCTGATGATGCAGGTAAAGTCAGCAACATGATGATAGAGGATTGGGAAATTGGACAGTTATACTGGAACTGCCTAAAAGGTTCGACACCTAGGGAAGCAGCAAAAAAGGTTCGTGAAAAGTATCTCGATGATTTTGCCAACAAAAAAGACTTGTACTTATTTCTTGGCACAACGAGACGATGGCACATGAGTGCACCGAACCCATATGTAATTATAGGTACGTTCCACCCGCCTATTGTTGACCAGTTAGCGTTATTTTAGTCAAAAAAACTGTGAGTTAATCCGTTTCGTTTTTTCCTGTATCATGGAAAAAATCGAAAATGATTTGCGCCATTTGGGCGGAGACGCCCGGCACTTTTTCCAAATCTGTCAATCCCGCCTTGCTGGTGGCTTTGGCTGTGCCGAAATGGTGCAGGATGGCGCGTTTGCGGGTCGGGCCGATGCCCGGTATCTCGTCCAGTGGGTTTTTGGTAATGTCCCGCTTGCGCCGCGCGCGGTGGGAACCGATGGCGAAGCGGTGGGCTTCATCGCGCATGCGCTGGATGAAATAGAGAACAGGGTCACGCTCAGGCAGCATAAACGGCGCGCGGCCTGGCACGATGAATTTTTCCCGGCCTGCATCACGGTCCGGGCCCTTGGCGATGCCGGCAATCGGCATGTCAGTAACACCCAACTCTTTCAGAACGCCCTTTACAGCATTGATTTGGCCGATGCCGCCATCGATTAGCAACAGGTCAGGCCAGGTGCCTGCATCAATTGTGTCCTCCTCAGTGGCGTGCTTGGGGCCATCAGTCTCTTTCATGAGACGTGAAAAACGCCGGGTGAGCACTTCACGCATCATGCCGTAATCATCACCGGGCGTGATGTCCTTGGATTTGATATTGAACTTACGGTACTGGTTTTTCAAAAAGCCATCGACGCCAGCCACAATCATGCCACCGACCGCATTGGTGCCCATAATGTGGCTGTTGTCATAGACCTCAATGCGCCGTGGCATATCTGACAGTTCAAACACCTCCTGCAGACCGCGCAGCAATTTTTGTTGCGAGCTGGTTTCAGCCTGTTTGCGCCCCAGCGCTTCGCGGGCATTGGTCATGGCATGAGCGATGAGATCCCGCTTTTCGCCGCGCAACGGTTTGGACAGGTGCACCTTGTGCCCCATGCGTTCAGTGAGGGCTTCTGACAGCAATTCATGCTCTTCTCCCAGGTGGGAGACAAGAATGTGAGAGGGCGTTGGCTTATCATCGTAAAACTGGGTCAGGAAAGCTTCCAGTACAAAACCTGGATCAAGGGTTTCGTCGGCTTTGGGGAAATAGGCCCGGTTGCCCCAATTCTGGCCCGTGCGGAAGAAGAAGACCTGAATGCAGGTCTGGCCATCCTGTTGATGAAGGGCGAACACATCTGCTTCCTTGACCGTGTGCGGATTGATGCCCTGTTGCGATTGAATGTGTGACAGCGCCGCCAGCCGGTCTCGGTAAATGGCTGCGGTCTCAAAATCAAGATCACCGGAAGCGGCTTCCATTTTTCCTGCCAGTTCCTGCTGCACCTTCTGGCTTTTGCCTGACAGGAACCCTTTGGCTTCGTCCACCAGTTCGGCGTAGTTCTCCTTGGAAATTTCACCGGTGCAGGGGCCTGAACAGCGTTTGATCTGAAATTGCAGGCAGGGGCGGGTGCGGTTTTCGTAATAGGAATCGCTGCAATTGCGCAGCAGGAAGGCTTTTTGCAGCGCCGTAATGGTTCGGTTGACGGAACCGGCAGAGGCAAAAGGACCAAAGTAACTGCCCTTACCCTTGCGCGCGCCACGATGCTTTAAAAGCTGAGGGGCATCATGGTCTTCAGCTATGTGGATATAGGGAAAGCTCTTATCATCGCGCAGCAGAACATTGTATTTGGGCCGGAACCGCTTGATGAGATTGGCTTCCAGCAGCAGCGCTTCGGTTTCAGTGCGCGTGCTGACAAACTCCATGCCCGCCGTTTGGCTGATCATGCGGGCGATGCGGTTGGTCTGGCCCATCATGCGGGTATAGTTGGTGACCCGCTTTTTAAGACTGCGCGCCTTGCCCACATAAAGCACGTCGCCCTTAGCGCCATACATGCGATAGACGCCGGGGTTGTTCGGCAGTTTTTTAGCGAAGGCCAGAATGATCTGCGGACCGGTTTTTACATCCGGCTGGCCTTCACTCGCGTGCTCGTCATCGGCCTTACTCGGTGCCTCTGGTACTGGGGGTTCAGTGGATTGCTCGCTCATTCAAAGCAGCCTACCACATCCGGTGTTTCCCATGCCAGATGCTGACCGCTATCCAGGGCAATCATCTGTCCTGTCATGGATGGCGCTTTGCGAATGAAATCAATCGCCGCTGTGATTTCGGATAATTGCGGTTGGACCTGCAAAATTGTTGCGTTGATCTGCGCCTGAAAATCAGCATCTGACTGGCGCGCGTTGGACAGTGTTGGGCCGGGCCCTATGCCGTTGACGCGGATATTGGGTGCAAGTGCCTGCGCCAGTGTCTGTGTTGCACTCCAAAGAGCGGCTTTTGACAATGTGTAGGACATGTAGCGCGGGGTCAGGGCCCAAACACGCTGGTCAATCATGTTGATGATCAAGCCCTTTTCCGCCTTTGGCAAGCGGTCTGCCATCGCCTGTGCCAGAAAGACCGGGGCCTGAAGGTTGGGCTGTAAATGGTGGTCCCAGCTTTCGGGAGTGATTGAACCGATTTCATCAGACACAAAAGTGGAGGCATTGTTGACCAGCAGCGTCACAGGTCCGAATTCTGCTGCAGCCTGAGCTTCCAGTTGGATGACCGAGCCCATGTCCGCCAAATCGGCCTGTATGGCCACCGCCTTGCCGCCGCGAGACTGAATGTCGGATACAACCTTCTGCGCGTCGGCCCTGGAAGTGTTGTAATGTACGCTGACACAATAGCCCTGATCAGCCAGATGCAGGGCCAGTGCTTTGCCGATGCGCTTTGCTGCGCCGGTTACCAATGCATGTTCGCTCATATCAACTCGCTATATTGCCGGTCCAAACCTATAAGAAGCCATGGGGGTGCAATGCCGAAATCACATAGGCGACATAAAGCAGAACCATGATTACCCCTACAGGACGGGTAATGGATTTGGACAGGAATATAAAGGGCAGCAGACACATAGATGTCAGCACCATGATCCACATGTCCGGTACAAATACATCGCCTGGAACCGGAAGCGGAAACACTGCGGCTGTAGTGCCCATGATCGCGAGCAGATTAAATATGTTGGAGCCGATGACGTTGCCGATGGCAACGGCGCTTTGCCGATGAAAGGCAGCCATGACAGCGGCCACAAGTTCTGGCAGTGAGGTGCCGATCGCAACAACTGTCAGGCCAATGGAGGTTTCCGATACGCCCCAGTTGCGTGCAATTTCTGTAGCACCAAAAATTGTGAAGCTGGCACCTATGGGCAGGCCGATAAGGCCGACCAGCAGGAACCCGCTCAGCATCCAGGCCGGTTTGGTACCAATGTCACCAAACTCGTCTTGCAGGGCATCCTGCGCCTGTTTGCGGTGTCGTCTTGCGCTTCGATAATTATCGTAGAGAAAGACGCCCAGCAGGGACAGCATCACCACTGCGTCCAGTCGGCTCAACATTCCATCGCTTGCCAGCGCAACAAAGCCAAGCGTGATGGTCACCATGAACAGCGCATTGCGCCGTGTACCGGGCCCGCTGCACGCTGTGGCAAAAATCAATGAAGGCGCGCCCAGAACCAGCAGAATGTTGGCGATGTTGGAACCAACCACATTGCCGATGGCCAGACCCGGTGCGCCGGAAGCTGCAGCCTTCATGGAAATCACCAACTCTGGCGCTGAAGTACCAAAGGCGACAATTGTAAGGCCGATTATGAGTGCAGGAATGCCCAGGCGCTCGGCCACGCCTACAGCACCACGGACCAGCAGATCGCCAGCAAAAACCAAGATAATAAGACCGGCGAGAAGTGCCAGATAGGTAATCATTGCGAGGGAAGGTCCTTGGTTTGCAGCAGACAAATGAAGGTGACACAGGCTTCGGGCGCAGGGGTTCCATCAGCCAACACCCCCCACAGGCATTGTCCCTATATAGGGACCGAATTCAGGAATTGAAGCGTTGATCATGAATTCAGACATGGTCTGTAGCCAGCTATGCAACAGCGGCAGGATGGCCCGATTTTCGTCGTAAAATGAGCACAATTCATCACAGAATCAACCGAATTTGCCCCATGCGAAGCCGCATTTTGCAATGATTATACCCTCAACCGCCGTGACAGCTTCCTACAAGAGATAGCTTGAGCATTGCGGTACGCTTGAACCTGTAACGAGTAATCTGAGGATAAAAAAATGTCCGTAAATTCTTATCTGCCAAATCAAAAATCTGTTCTGAAGACAACCGGTGCAGCCGCTGTTGCGGTATTGGCCCTGACTATGGTGGCAAGGGCTGCAGACCTTCCAGTTGAGCCCCAAGTTGAAGTGTATGAACCCCTCCCGGTTCAGCCCACATCCTACGATTGGTCGGGTGTCTATCTGGGTGCCATGCTTGGCTATACCTGGGCGGAATACAATGTAGAAGGCTTGAATGATATTGATGACAATGGCTATGTGGCTGGTGCCTACACCGGATTCAACTTCCAGTCCGGAAGCCTTGTCTTTGGTGTTGAAGGCGATTTTGCCGCCGTTGGACTTGATGAGTCATCCGGCGCAACAAGTCTTGAAACCGATATGATTGGCAGCGTACGGGGCCGTGTCGGTTACGCCTTTGACCGCGTTCTTGCCTACGGTACGGGCGGTGTCGCCTTTGCCAACGTCACAGCAGATGATGGCACAGTCAGCGATGATAACTGGCACAGCGGTTACGTTGTGGGCGCCGGCGTTGAAGCGGCGATGACTGATAACATTCTGGCTCGCGTTGAATATCTTTACACTGATTTTGGTGAAGAGACCTATGAGCTGACGACAGATGTTGATGCCGATCTGACGTCGCATACGATCCGGGCCGGACTTGGATACAAGTTCTGATCTCCCTGTGACGTGACCTTCAGGTCGAACATTTCTGCAGGCCGGGGCAATGTGACATTGCTCCGGCTTTTGCAATTAAAGTGAAAAAAGTGATTGATTTCAATTTATTAACCATCTCTCTTAAAGGTTGATTGTGGTTTCCAAGAGATAAACAAAACAGACCGGATTTAACCGGATGTATTAATTTATCAGGAGTGGAAACTATGATTTTGCGTACCTCTCTTATTGCGACGGCTTCTGCCGGGGCGCTTATTTTGTCGTTGAACGCTGGTTTTGCGGCTGATCTTTACGACAATGGCGGTGGCTATCAGCAGCCGACCTACAATGGCAATCCTCCCGCAGATTGGACCGGCCTTTATATGGGCCCGATGCTTGGTTATATCTGGGGCAATATTGATCCCGATTCCGGCGCGGAAGTAGATGTGGATGGTATTCTGCTGGGTGGTTTTGCCGGGTACAATTTTCAGGCAGGGTCTCTGGTCTTTGGTGGTGAAGCGGATTTGGCGATTACCAGCATGGATGGCAGTGAAGGCGGCACCGATGGTGACGCCGACTGGACTGGAAGCATTCGGGGCCGTCTGGGCTACGCTTGGGACCGCCACATGATCTATGGCACGGCAGGCCTTGGGTTCCTCAGCGCCGATGTGGACCTTGGTGGTGCCAGTGACGAGAACACCCATGTGGGTCTTGTGGCCGGCGCGGGCTTTGAAAGCATGGTCAACAGTTCATTCAGCGCCAGGGCGGAGTATCTCTACTCCGGCTATGGCGAAAAAGATTATGGCGCATTTGAAGCTGACGCCAATTCCCACGCCATCCGTGCCGGTTTGGGGTATCATTTCTAAGATACCGCAGAATTGAATTTGAGATGAAAGGCCTCGCACTCAGTGCGGGGCCTTTTTTTGTAGTTGCTGGCTACATAATCTGATTTTGCAAAGCTTAAAGCCAAATGCCAGCCGGTGGTTCATTCAAGGCAGTCTCTTCAGCCACTGCGGAAGGCGGTTTACCGGTTCCTACGTCAGTTTCAGCAGACCACTCATTGGCACTTCCCACTGAATTTTGATCATGCGTATCAGGTTTCGGAGGAGTACCATTTTAAAACTGCTGGATGGTTTCGCATGCCATCTGCGAGGGTTTTGAACTTGGTGAAAGGATCAAAAATGTCTGTTGGGATATCATCGATGCCACCACTGCTGATCCATTTGTGGGCCATGTATAATTTGATGTCAGCAACGCTTGGCTGTTCGCCGGCAAGAAAAGGGCCTGCTCCGATCAGCTGCTCCACGCCTGCCCCCCAATGCGCAATGTAATCTGTTGCAAGCTTCTGTCTGGCAGCCTTCTTCACCGCCGCGTCTTCAATCCGCATCGTTGCTGATATGCGTTGCCGCAATTCTTCCACCGCCTCCATCAGTTCATCATGCCGGACCGCTTCAAACAGGTTTTTGGGGTGAAGCCCGTGCTGGCGACCGACAAGGCGCAATATGGCGTTGGTCTGGCTGATCACACCATGATCTTTCACTTCCAGAACCGGCATCGAACCGAATGGAAGGTCTGATTTGAGCTTGCTGAAAGCCTCAAATGACAGGCGATTATCGTCAAATTCCACACCGGCGATGGCAAATGCCAGCCGTATTTCCTCGCCTCTGCTGCCAGCGAAATCGAAGTAGGTAAGTTTAAGATTTGACATGTTTGCCTCTGGTTTCCGGTCTGGTTGTTTGGTGGATGACAGTCGGGTGCAAAGTGGGGTTCAGCCCCTAAGCCTCTACGCTCTTAAGTGAGGGACATCTCCATAAGCACCTCTTTTGGATGATGTTTTGGCCAATTGATTGGTGTGCTTACATCTACAAAACCGATACTGCGGTAAATCTTTTGCGCTGCTTTCAATGATGGATGGGTGCCCAGAATGATCCGACGGTAGTTCATACGGCGTGCAGTTTCGATCAACTGACTGACAAGCAACACGCCGGTCCCGTGACCACGAAATTCTGGACTGACGAACATGCGTTTCACTTCGGCGGTCTCATCATCATGTCGGCGAAATCCGACACAGCCAGCCGGCAAACCATCCAAATAGGCAACAAGAAGGCAACCGTCTGGCGGGCCATAGTCACCGGGCAGGGCATTCAGCTCATCGTCCAGACCCTGAAAGGTTGCGGCCGCGGACGCGTCCTTGTCGATGGACAGTGCGTAATCAAAAAAGGCCCGGATAAGTGCCCGTGCATCATCGATCTGTTGCGGTGTTTCAATCTGAAGGATGCTTATTTTGGAATTTTGCAGTGCCTTAGCCATTCAGGTCAAACCGCGCGCAAGGCAGGCAAGCCAGTTGTCACGTGACAGCTTGTTGATCAGTGTATCGCCATAACCATGTTTTCCCAGCGCCGCCAACAGATGTTGTACGCCGGTTACATCACCGATGAGTTCGGGGACAATACAGCCATCAAAATCCGATCCAAGCCCGACATGGTCTTCGCCCAGATGCGTGAACAGGTGATCCATGTGCCGCAACAATGGGTCCCAGTCCATATCGGCTGCCGCCGTGCCATCTTCGCGCAGGTAGAATGTTGCGTAGTTGAAGCCAACCATTCCACCGGTTTCGCGAATTTGCGCCAATTGCCAGTCTGTCAAATTCCGCGGCGATTCACACGGGGCAAATGCGTTGGAATGAGTTGCCACCAAGGGGGCCTTGCTGATTGAAGCGACATCGTTAAAGCCCGCTTCGTTCATGTGTGACAGATCAATCAGGATACCTAGTTCATTGCAAAGGCGGATCAGGTCTTTACCTTTTTCAGTCAGACCCGGCCCGATGTCTGGCGTGCCGGGAAACTTCATCGGTACACCATGGCCGAATATGGTCGGACGGCTCCAGACCGGGCCGAGGGAACGCAATCCCATATCGTGAAACAGATAAAGCGCATCAAGGTCCGGGCCAATGGCTTCCGCGCCTTCCATATGCATGACACCGGCGATGACATCATTTGAAATCGCAGTTCGAACTTCAGATGCAGACCGACATACTTTGAAGTCTTGCGGTGCGGAGCGTTCCATCCAGTGCAGCAGACCTGCCATGGTCATGGCCATTGGCTGCGCCTGCGTATGCGTCATCTCGGGCGGTATCGGTAGATCATAGGGTGGGTTGGCCATCAGGGCCGCGAAATCGGGTGGTGGGCCGCTGGAAATTGGCGGTACGAATATGGCAAACAAACCACCGGCAAACCCGGCTTGCTTCATGCGCTGCAGATCAAGATGACCTTTGCCCGTATTGCCGAGCCATGTTTCCTCTCGTGCTTCCTGTGTGAACATCAATCGCAGAAGAAAGTCATTGTGCCCGTCGAAAAAGGAAATGGGTTCTGTCACTGGTTGGCTCCAGCCAGACCCGATTGATGTGTTTTGGCATTGGCTCGCACATCCTGAAGTAAGCTCGAACAGTCTTCATCGACAATGCCAAGTGCCGCGAACTGGCTGACGATGTTTTCCAGATATTCCACGCTTGTGCCCAGGACACCTGAGCCATGGGTGATGAACTCAACTTGTTTGCTGCGTGGCAGATCAGGATGGATGCCTTCAGCTTCGTAATCGGCAACGAAGGTCAGAGCAGGAATAATGTTATCGCCAACCATCGTGCGCACGACACTTGGTACATAACCAGGTCCGATCATTTCTCGCCGCCACAGATTTCTGGTTTCCGCCTCGATTTTGTCACAGGAAAGCCTGTAGATCAGACCTTCGCAGCCGTCGCCCTTATCCAGAGCCGCCATCAGGCCGGGCATCTCAAGTGTTCCGCGTCCACCCCAGATATCTTTCAGGATAAATCGGCGCGCATGGTCTGACACTCTGGCGCGCCGAACTTCGGTAAATTCAAAAGCGGGGTCCCACATCAATGATCCGTAGGCAAATATCCAAAGGTCACCATCGTCATGTTTCGCAAGTGTTTCCCGTCGCGATTTTTCCCGATAGGATTCCGAATGAAGCTCTTCTATTACCCAATGGAGTTCCGGCCATTTTTTCAGAAGATTAACGGGGTCGAAATCACGGAAGAAGGATTGCAGCGGATCTTTGATCTTGTCGCGCAATTCCGGGTGATGGATGAATGGATCGTTGCCAGAATTCATTGTCTATATTTGCTTTCGTTCAAAGTTTTCGCATGGCCCTCGAATTTTCCCAACGATTGCCCACCCCAATTGAGTACAGCCCCTAGTCTTGCTGTTTTTTCTTGCGACTTGCAACAACGTTCCAGATTGTGATTTGATCCGATAAACCAATAATTTCAGCCAGATAATTGCCACTGAAATGACTTGGATAATGCAAATTGGGATTGGGTTTTTGTGGTGCTTTGCGAACAAGGCCGGACCCATTTTCTTTGGGTTTCATTTTCAAAGGTCTCCGACTGCGTCCAACTGCAAACACTGCGTGGGACACAGTCTAGATCCTCACACTCAAAGATCGCGCTAAATTGTTATAAATTTGTGCAGTTTGCGGACGGTCCGTGCAGTGATCTAGCGCAGGGTCTGTGCGGCTGTTTCGTTGATCAGTCCGGCTGCAATCTGAAGAAATGTTTGCGCTCTTTTCAGATAGCCTGGATTTGTTGATAGCCAGCGCCCTGCCAAACGGGCTTCGACCAATTTGGGTGCAATTCCCTCCAATTGTTTGAACAAGGTTTGAGCTTTTTCAATCTGGCCAACGCCGACCCAGCAAATTGTGCCGAGCAACATTGGGGTTGCACTGTCCGGGGCTTCCAGGCGGGCAGCGTCTGAGGTTTGTGCAGCTGTCTCATAATCACGACTGGCGAATTGCGCGAACCCAAGCGCTACCAGAAAAGATGCCCGTGACGGATCGCGCGGGCTGAGCCGCAGTGCAGATTGCACGTGAGGCACGCCTTTGGCCACGTTGCCATGAGTTGCCTCATACATCCCCAGCCAGGCCAAAGTGGTGGCGCAATTCGGGTTGATCTCCTGAGCCTGACGCAATCCGGCAAGTCCTTGATCTGGGTTAGCATTCATGAAATCCAGAAGTGCTTTTATGCGCCATGCATGATGGTCACTGCCATCAATTGCTATCGCGCGGCTGGCCGCTGCAATGCCCGCCTTCAAGGTGTCCTCTCTGGAGTTGGTTGTGCCATGATAGGCGTGCCACCATTGAACCCAGCCGATCGCGCGCCATGCCAGACTGGAATTGGGATTGATGGCCAGCGCTCTTTCAGCGAGCATCAATGCGTCGTCCCTTGGAGCCGGGGCATATTTCATCTCGCCTGCAGAAATTGCAGACCATGCCCTTTGAGCAAAGCCATGAGCGTTCAGGTCAACTGGCTGAATGGTTCGATTATGCGCGTTTTCTGCCGCGTCAATTTGTGGCGCCAGTGCCGTCACAACAGCTCCGACAATTCTGGCCTGCAGATCGAAGTGATGATCCAGCGGTCCCTCAAATTTTTCCGCCCAGACATGACCGCCCATTTTAGCATCGATCAACTGCGCAGTGACACGGACGCGACCGGGGGCTGTTCGAACACTGCCCTCTACAACATAACGCACGCCCAATTGCCGGGAGACCTGACGCACATCTATTGGCTGTTCGCGGTAGGTAAAAGCCGAGTTGCGCGCGACCACGAACAAATTTCGAAACCGGGACAATTCGGTGGTGATGTCTTCAACAATGGAATCCGGCAGCCAGCTCAAGCTCGGGTCCACACCCAAATCCGTAAAGGGCAATACCACAACGGATGGTTTGGCAGGCAGGGGAAGATCTGGTTTGCCTTCGATCAGGGGCGTCACGCTCACTTCCAATCCAAAGCGCAAGCCACGGCCAGGCAGGGTGACAATCACCTGGGATCCCAGCAATTTGCGCAAAATCGAAACCTGAACGTTCAGATTGTTGTCACCGACCGTGATGCCGGACCAGACCTGTTCCATCAGTTCAGCTCTGCTCACAATCCGATCTCGGTGCTGGATCAGATACAACAGAAGGTCGAAGGCGCGCGCGCCTAAAGTAATTGGGCTGCCATCGAACAGCAATTGCCGAATGGCTGGCCTGATTTCATGCTCAAGAAAGTAAATGCGGTCCGGCAGCATCAATTCAAAACCCCAATGAGAGGCTCGAGTTCAATCCTCCTCAGATTGCTGATGTCGGCCCCGACCGGAGCCTAGTTAAAATCGGGGACTGACACAATAAGAGGGAGCGAGGCAGATCATTGAATATTTTTGGATGTTCTGCATCCATCACATCAAATCGGAAGTGCTTTTTTTCCGCGCGTCCCTATGATCGGGCAGCAATTGGGAGAGACTGCAAACATGAAGATCGAGCCAGAGTGGGAATATGTGTCAGATACTGTCATGGGTGGCGTGTCTGAAGGCGGCATGCAGCAAGAGATGTATCGGGGCCGTATGGCCACCGTTTTGCGCGGCGCGGTTTCGCTGGAAAACAATGGTGGTTTTGTCCAGATTGCCTTTGATCTTCGCCCGGATGGAACGGGCTTCAATGCAAGTGATTGGGATGGCATTGAGTTGATCAATTGCGGCAATCACGAGCTGTATGACATCCGCCTGCGGACAGACCAACTGAGCCGCCCGTGGCAATCCTTCCGGACAGACTTCACAGCCGCATCCGAATGGCGGACAGAGCGGATCCCGTTTGCTGCGTTTGTTTCACACAAAACCGACGCCATCTTCGATCCCTCACAGCTCAGGCGGATTGGCGTTCTTGCCATAGGCCGCGCGTTTCAGGCAGAACTGGCAGTTGCAGGCATTTGCCTCTATCGCGATTAGTCGTCTTGCCTTGAAGACGTGGTCCGCTATTTCCACCGCTATGAGCAAAGCAAAAAACCTTCCTCCGGACCATCTCAGCGAGATTGTGCAAATGGCATTGTCGGATCATGTCAGCTTCGCTGATATCGAACGCGAATACGGGATTCGCGAGAAGGACGTAAAAGCCGTGATGCGTGATACACTCAAGACGGGAAGCTACAAAACCTGGCGGAAGCGTGTGCGCGACTTCGGGAACCGGCGCGCCCACTACAAATAGACTTTTGTTTCAGCTGTATGCCCGCTGAGAAACCGGCCCTTTGTTTCCCTTGCCCATAAGGAAATGGTCTGACTACGAAATGTGTACCGATTCAGGTGGCAAGTGTGCGGTCTTCGTCGGATAACTGATCAGGGAGATCATCGAAGCTGGCATAGTTGAGTTGATAGAGTTGCGCGTAGAGGCCACCGTGCTCGATGAGTGTATCGTGGTCGCCTTCCTCTATCAGCCGACCCTGCTGCAGCACAAGGATGCGGTCAGCATTGCGGATAGTGGCAAGACGATGCGCAATGACCAACCCGGTACGCCCTTCCAGCAACCGCTGTAGCGCTTTCTGAATTTGCATTTCCGTGTAGCTATCGATGTTGGCGGTCGCCTCGTCCATTATCAGAATTTTTGCGTCCGTCACCAGCGCACGGGCAAAACTCAAAAGCTGGCGTTGCCCAAGGCTCAAATTGCTGCCACGCTCTGCCAGCATCGTGTCATAACCCTGTGGCAGGGCCTCGATAAACTCATGGGCGCCGACGGCTATTGCGGCTTCAACCACAGCCTCGTCATCAGCCCAGTCCGTGGCATAGCGGATGTTGTCCCGCACTGTACCAGTGAACAAATAGGGCTCTTGCAGCACCATCGCGATATGACGCCCAAGGCTCTTCTGCGTGACGTCTCGCACATCGCGCCCGCCCACCAAAACCGCGCCGTCCTGCACGTCGTAAAACCGGTGTATCAGCGCCATCGAGCTTGATTTTCCGGAACCGGTCGGGCCGATTAACGCCACCGTCTCACCAGAATTCACGCGGAAATTGACTTCTTTAAGCACCGGATGCTCCGGATCATAGCCGAAGGTCACATTGCGAAATTCGACCGAACCATCGTCGCTATCCCCAAGTGGCGTGGCATTCAATGCGTCTTTGACATCGACATCAACGTCCAGAACCTCTGTCAGCCGGTGACCGGAGGCCATAGCGCGCTGCATCACCGAATATTGCATTGTCAGCGACCGGATTGGGTCAAAGAACCGCTGGATGTAGAACAGAAACGCCACCATGACGCCAACCTCGATCCGCCCCGACACCACCATCAGGCCACCGGCCACGGCGACGACTGCCATCGCGCTGCCTGTCAGAGTATCGACAATCGGGATCATGATCTGAGATAGTTTTGAGGCCCGCAATTGGGCCTTGTAAGTGTTATCGACGAGTTCCTCATAGAGTTCGGCATTCAAGTTGGCGCGGTCCATGGCCTGAACGGCACGGACGCCGTGAATCGCCTCGGCCAAAGCACCATTGGTGATTGAATTGGCCTCATGGGCAGCCATGAAAGCGGCGCGGGCGCGGGTCAGCCACAAGATGCGAACCCCGAACAGGATCGGAATAACTGTCAGGACCATCAATGCCAGTTGCCAGTCGAGCCACAGCATAACCGCTACGATCCCGAACAAAAGCAGCAGATCGCCTATGGCGAGCACCGAGGTTTCAAGGAATTCCTGCATGGAGTTCACATCGCCCTGCAAGCGCGACATCAGCCGGCCTACCTCGGTTTTGTCCATGAAGGAGAGGGACACGCGTTGCAAATGGCTGAACATGGCGCGCCGAATATCGAACAGAACGTCCTCGGCCATTCTGCCGGTCACGAGTTCCTGCACACGCGAGGCAAAAAAATTGATGGCAATGATGATGGCAAATAGTGCCACGATTCCAAGCAATATCGTTGGCGGCGCATCAGGTGCCATTCCATTGTCGATCGCATAGCGGATCAAGAGCGGGATTGTCAGCTGAGAGATCGTGAATGTTACCACGGCGGCAACGGAAATCACCACATTGCGCTTGTAAGGGCGGACAAACTGCCAGACCCGTTGCGTGACCTTGCCGTCGAACACACGTCCGAAAATCTCTTCTTCAATGCGGTCCGATCCGACAACAGCGCGCATGCGCGGGTTTTCATCCTCGTTTGGGTCGTTCGGCTCGTGTAGGTCAAGTGGTTCACCGGGTTTTGTCTGGCTCATTGTATATCCACCTTCTCGGCCAGCATTTCGGCATTGGGGCGCATCTGCAATTCATGCAAATCGCTGTAGCGCCCTCCCAGTTTCAGCAATTCTTCATGACTGCCCTGTTCAATGATCCGGCCCTCTTCCAGAAACAGGATTCTATCGGCGTGCATCAGGCTGGCCAATCGATGGGCCACGATCAGGGTCACGCAATTTTTGGCATATTCCTTCAGTGCTGTGCGGATACGGTTTTCTGTTCCAGCATCAATGGCAGCTGTCGAATCGTCAAAGATCAAGACCGTCGGTTTCATCATAAGCGTACGCGCGATTGATAGGCGCTGGCGCTGACCACCGGACAATGACACACCACGTTCGCCAACGATGGTGCCATACTTGCCGGGCAAACCAAGAATATAATCATGCAGTTGCGCGGACTCTGCGACGCCGCGAATTTCGCGCGTTTCAGTGAAGGGATCGGCATAGGCGATGTTGTTCTCGATTGACGTGGTGAACAGGAAACTATCCTGCTGAACCACAGCTACAGCCTTACGAACTGACGACAAGGTTGCGTCGCGAATGTCCTGCCCGTCGATGCTGATGGATCCATGTGTGGGATCGTAGAAACGCGGGATCAGGTGCATCAAAGTTGTTTTTCCGGAGCCGGGCGGGCCGACAATACCGACAGTCTCGCCCTTATGCGCCTCAAAGCTGATGCCTGACACGGTCCGTCGATCGGTGTTTCCGGAATATGCAAAGCTGACATTTTCAAGCTTTAACGTGCCGTTGGTGATCTTCAGATCCTGCGCGCCCGGCGCGTTTTCAATTTCGGCCTCGTGATCAATCAGGGCGAACAGGCGGGCGCCACAAGTTGATGCGCGCGCGTACCCATTCACCATCATGCCCAACTGACGCACTGGCATCTGCAGAATGGTCATGAAGGTCAGGAACGTGGCCAGAGTGCCCAGCGTGATGTCTCCTGATGCCACCTGGCGTCCGCCGAAATAGAGGACCAGTCCCATAGAAGCAAAGAATGCCAGCGTCATCGCTGAGGTGTTCCTGACCCGGGTCTCGATCCGTTCATGGCTGAGTTCCAGCGCTGATTTGGATGCGACCTCAAATTTTTCCATTTCGTATTCTGACGAGGTAAACGCCCGAACCACGCGAATTCCGGCAAGGTTTTCCTCCATCACCTGACTGAGAACGCCCAGCCGTTCCTGCAAGATGAGCCAGGTCCGGCGCAGAGCCAGCCGCATGACCGTGCTGCGCCATCCCGCGAAAGGCACGAATGACAGTGCCAGAAGGCCGAGAGTCAGATTGGTTGATAGCAGCAGCGTTGCACCAAGCCCGATCAACAGGCCCAGAAGAACGGTGCGTACCAGAGCGGTCGAGAAAAACATCCGCACGCCTTCCAGATCAAGCATGCCGACCGTGATCAGGTCACCCGAATGAGTCCGGTCATGAAACGAAAAGGGCAGGCTTTGGATTTTTCCATAGACGGCATTTCTGATGTCGCGCGCCAATGAATGCCCGACGGCTTCCGCAGTGTAGTTCTGGATAAGGGTGAATATCCCACGTGCGACGCTTGCAGCGAACAAAAGCAATGCAATCGGGTAAAGCGTTTCGGGTTCTGCCTTTGCTGCAGCCACTGCCTGGGTCTGATCCACAGCGCGTCCGAGGATAACAGGGATCGACAGCTGCATGAGAACTGCGGCCACGGTTGCCGCCAATGCCAACCCTGCGCTGACAGGGTAGCGAAACGCCATCCGCGTGATGCGGGCGATGGCACCAAGACCTGCCTGGGGATCCACTGTGGCTGTCCGGCGAAATATCCGGTCGGAGCCAGCCTCGCGGCCGGATTGAGCTTTTTTTGTCATTTTATTGTCGCCACGGAATCAACATCGTGGCCTCCATATGCGTCGACTTAATAGTCTATTGTCCAAGAGACTGGCAATCTTTGATTGTACTGAAATCTCTTTCCCTGAAAACTTGGACCCTGATCTCAAGAGAGGTCATGTGGATGGCTTGGAAAAGACATTCAGACGAAGACATACTTGAGCCACTGGCTGAAGCTATCGGGCGAAATTGAGCTAAAGCATAAGGACCGATGATGGTCGGTCGTCCTGTTGTCGCGTCGGCGCCAGTGACGCCAGGCATTATTCCCGTTTTCACCGCCAGTTGCATGTCTGCTTTCAGGATACACACCCGTCAAACCGGCGCGTGCAGCAAAAATCCGCTTCCCGCCCCAAACTGCATTCCAGAACCATGGGTATTTCCTTGAATTTGCGTTCTAATTCGTCACTTTGGTCGCTTCAAAAGCAGGCACCAGAGCCTCAAAGCTGTCGAGCCATGCCACCAGAGCCGGGTGCGGTTCGCGCCACTTGCCTTCAAACCGCAAATCCAGATAGCTCAAAGCGCAAGCCAGTGCGACATGACCTAATTGAATGTCGTCCACCGTATTCAAAACTGGTGGTGCAGCTTCCAGGGTTTTCAGGCCACGGGCAATCTTGTGTGCCTGATAGGTCATGCGTTCAGCTGATTGTTGTTCTGCTGGCCTGAAGCGTGTTTCGTAGACGTTTGTAACCGCCGCATCGGTGATGCCATTTGCAAGCGCATGGAGGGTCAGGGCAGGGAACTTTGCTTCACCTTGGGGGACCAGCTTTGCGCCACCTGCAATGAAATCCAGATATTCCAGAATGACACGGCTGTCGTAAATGGCCATGCCGTCTTCATTTATCAGGACGGGTATTTTCCCCAACGGGTTCTGTTGCCGCACAGTGTCATGAGGATCGTTAAGATCGACATCTACAACGCGTATGCGGTCAGACAGTTGCAGAATGTCTGCTGCCACCTGAATCTGGCGGCCAAAGGGGGATGAAGGGGAGGTGCGCAGAATCATCATGACTTAGTCTCCTTGTTTTGAGGGCACGATAGGCCGGACACTCAATTTGTTTCCAATTCAATTTTTCGATGAATGACGCTGCGTCGTTTATGAAGCTGTGCTCACAGTTTTGTCATCCTGATTGGTCTGATAATGTCCTAAAGTCGCGCAATTGACTTAAGATCCTGGTGACCTCAGACTCTGGACTTTCCGCAACAGGACATTTTCTCGCATGATGAGCCAGACCCATGTTTTGCTGAGTGCTGCTGCGTTCACCAAACCCGGCGCGCCGCTTCGCAACAGTGCGGCCCTTCTGGGGGCTGTTCTTCCCGATGCTTCGATCTATGTGATGCTTGGCATCATGCGGTTTCAGGGGGTCGAGCAGCGCCGTATCTGGGATGAGATTTACTGGCAGGAACCCTGGCAGTTTTTCAGCGCCGTTTCCAATTCGGTTCCGCTTTTTCTGAGTATTTTCGTTATCGGCCTTGTGTTGCAACGATTTGCCAAAACCCCGGCTGTCGAATTTGCCAGCGTATTTCTGGCAGGACTTGGCCTGTCTGCCTTGCTGCATCTGGCGTTTGATTTTCCGGTTCACGCAGATGATGCACACCGGCATTTCTGGCCTATCACGGATTGGCGGTTCTTTTCACCGCTGTCTTACTGGGACAGCCGCCATTTTGGGGAATATGTTCGCCTGTTCGAGGGGCTGATAGGAATTGTCGCTTCAATTATCCTGTTGCGTCGGTTCAAGCAGCTATGGGTGCGTGTCGCGGTGGGGCTTGCTTTGGTATCCTATCTTCTGGTTCCAGCGTTTTTCATCTGGTCGATGTCGACTGGATCCTGACACATTGAAATCTCTGGGACGCGTCCCGATTGTCCGCGCCAAACTTACTTTCGGTAAGAGCCTTTTTCACACCAATACCTGACTGCCACACCAGGTTGCCTTTGAAAGAGATCAGCAGCAATGCGGCAATTTTCTTGATTGTAATCGTTGCCATTCATGGAATTGAATGTTGCTATGTGAATGCGCAGATCGTCTCCAATCACAGACCCGCGATAGAGGGTATAGATCCCATCTTGCTCCCATGGATTGCATGAAGCCAAGAGAAGTGTGGCAGCAATAATAAAATTAATTTTCATTTTTATAATTCGAATGAGCTGTTGCTCTCTTGATCATACCACGCAAGCATCTTTTATATAATTGCTTTTACAACTAACCAATATGACAAGATTTTTGTTGTGTAGACAAAATCAATGAACAGGTTTCTGACCAAATGTTTCCCTTGGCATTTGTCAATCACACCTTCAGATATCTCTCAAGGAACCTAGCTTAGCTGAAACTCAGTTCGGCAGGAAACGCCCATCCTAAAAGCGCTGTCCATTGTTACAGAGGAATGAGGTTAAGAGGTTTTGGCGGCAACAGGCATTGCCGGTTCTTTGGCCCTATGCGCTGTCAGCCACTGCTGATCGATGCCCCGCAATTGGGCAGGATCGAGCTGCGTTTTGTGGTTCCAATAGTCACCCGAAGGCACAAATTGCTTGTGATCTCCTTCCAGGTTTTTGGCGTCCGAAATGGTCAGGGCGTCGGAGTTTCGGCGTATGTCTGACAGGATGTCTGCATGGATCTGAGCGTGCGCCAAGGCAAGGTTATCAGCGCTCATGCGGGGGAATGTGAGACGGCTCTTTTCCAGCGTAGACGTATTGACGCAGAGACAATTCTGCTCAGCCGCCAAAATCATCAACCGGTTTGATTTCGCCTCCAGCGATTGCAGTGTCGGGTCCTGCCGCAGGGGGTCTGCGGTGCCTGCACCATAAAAATGTGATTGGCCGTTTTTCTGATCGTAAATCATGTCGCAACCGCAAAAAGCCAATACATCCGGCTGTAAGGCATGAAGTGCCCAATAGGCTGTCGAGAACGCCATGGTGCCGCCGGCATAGACAATGCCGCCAAAGGCATTGTTGGCAGGGACATAGGTTTCATGAGACAGGCAGACCTGACTAGGCGTGGGCGTGGGCCTGCGCTCGTCGGGGAAATCGCCAGCATAGACCAGATGCGTCCAGTCATCGCGAATGCGCCAGGCATTGTTGATAGCAACAATTGCGTGGAAGGATGTGGCGTCGAAAGCCCGTGCACGCACCGCATCCACGGCGCTGCCCAAAATCAGAACGGTCTTTAACATAATGCAGATCTGCTTGTGTCAGCGGCATCGGACTATCGAGAGCAGGCAAGTATGTCGAAATTACCAAACGTCAAGTCTAACGTATCGGTGGCATCACCAATCGGCCGCGCTTACAGCCTTTCAAATCAACGCTGGGGCAGTCGCGAAATTCCAATGATTGGGTGAGGCAAAGACGCATTTCCAGAAATCTGTTGTTCTCGCAAGATACACCCATTTCCTCCGGGTCCAGACCCGGATTGAATTTGGAAAACGCCGCTTCCAGTGCCAGGGGGTCCACAGCCACCTTGCGGTCCAGTTTGCGCAGGACCGGAGGAATGACGATTTTATTCCGTGCCTGTCTTGCCAGATCAAAATAAGCCTGCTGGTTGAGGCCTGAGCAAACACCATGTTTGCGCCATTGATGGCCGATGAGGCCGTATCCCGGCATGATATCAAGCGTATCGCGGGCAAGATCATCGGGAACACGTTGCGGTTCGTTGCTGTTGCAAAAAGCAGGCCAGTCGCCGCCTTTGAATTGAGGCCACAGGCCGTGGACGATGAAGCCGAATGATTTGCCGGTGCCGCATTGCTGACGATTGTCAGAAGCCGTTTTTTCATCTTCACAAAAGCTGGGAGACCAAGACAGCGACAGCACATAGAAATCAAATTCGCCCGGTCGGCCCCCGCGAATTTCCCGTGCAAATGAGGCGGAAACAAAGGTGAAGGCCAATATGCTGATGCAGGCGGCTGCAAGCCATTTGGAAAAGGACATGGGACCCCGCTTTAGCGCAAGGACCGACAATTGGCCCCATAGACGCGCCAACGATCATATCCCGAGACACAGAACTGTACTTTCCACGACAGGCTGGCAAAGCCCATGCGCTCCTGAATCATGTAATAAACTTTCGGGTGTTTGCCATTGGACAGGGTGGCCCTGCCATTGCAGTGCCGGTGGGAAATCATGGATTTGGTCTGGTCCAACCGATAGCGCTGCTTGATGTGGCGAATGTCCTGAATGCCAATCGTTTGGTTACGATTCTCAATCTTTGACCAGGTGTTGCGATCTGCCCATGAAAACTTGGATGTGATCCGGCGCAGGACGCGTGGATCGTTGCAATTGGGAATGGCCCCACGGCCAAAAATCCTGTCGCGCGGGTCGCTGCCCATTCTCAAATGGGTGTCATGAGCAAAGGCCCCGCTTGTCTGAAGCGGGCCAAACCCGGAGATGAATGGCAACAGCAGCAGAAGCGTGAATACCATGCGAATGCAGGAACGGCCATTGGTCATGGAATGCGAATCCTTAATCTCAACGAAGCAGCGACAGTTTGGGGTAGCAAGTGGACATAGGCAAGTGCTTTTGACCTGAGTCCAGACCCAGACTCAGACCCAGACTTTACAGAGTCTCAACGCATGTTTTGAGAAAACGATCTGATTGTGGCGCTTGTTGCAGATGTCTTTGAAGCACAGGCAGCGCGTCTTCGAGCATTTTCTGTAGTGTGTAGGGCGGGTTTATGATGAACAAGCCGGTCCCGTTCAACTGGTCTTCATTGTCCGGTGCTCTGACATAGAGTTCTGCACGCAGGATGGTTTCTACACCCAGTTCCGGCTTGCGCTTTGCCAGGGATTTGGCCCAGATTTCTGCTTGATACCGGGCCTTGATGGGATACCAAAGCATATAAATGCCCATAGGGAAGCGCCGCACGCCCATGCTGATTGCATCCAGTGCGCGTTCCATTTCATGGGGCTTTTCAAAAGGTGGGTCCATGAGGATTAGGGCGCGCTTCAAATCAGGAGGCAGAAAGCCTTTCAGATTTTTCCAGCTATCTACGTTGCGCGTTAGGACCTGCGGGTCTCCGGCAAACAGTTTCTGTAGCTTTGCAAATTCGAAATCGCGCAGTTCGCACGCTGTCAGGCGATCGTCGGCGCGCAGCAAATGCCGTATCAGCAGCGGTGATCCGGGATAGATTTCCAGTTCCGTGCCAGGGTTCAGTCGGCTGATCACATCCATATAGGGTTTAGCGAATTGCTCGACATCGGGACCCAGAGAGATTAGCTGCTTTGGGTCCCCGTTTTCAAGCAATCGTGCAATGCCAGAGGCGGCTTCGCCAGTGGCGCGCGCCTCCTTACCCTTGAGCGTGTAACGTCCGGAGCCTGCATGCATGTCTATGACACGGATGGGGGCTTCCTTGCGCTGCAGATAGCCAATAATGGCCACCATCGTGAGGTGTTTCACCACATCGGCAAAGTTTCCGGCGTGATAGGCATGGAGATAATTCATGACAGGTCTCTACTTGGTGAGATGCTGATGCGCAAGGCGGGCGGGGCAATGCGCACCTTGACAGGGGAGCAAAATCTGATGTCCATGCGCGCTGGACCAAATCGAGGAACTTATGAACGGCGCAGAAACACTGGTTAAGACCCTGTTGAAAAGTGGCGTGGATGTCTGTTTTGCAAACCCCGGCACGTCGGAAATGCACTTTGTTGCAGCCCTGGACCAGCACCCGGAAATGCGTTGCATTCTGTGCCTGTTTGAAGGCGGTGCGACAGGTGCGGCGGACGGTTATTTCCGGATGAAGCAGGAGGTCGCTGCCACCTTGCTGCATTTGGGGCCGGGGCTGGGGAATGGTGTCGCCAATCTGCATAATGCTGGCAAGGCGCGTAGTGGCATCGTGAATATCGTCGGCGATCACGCGGACTATCATTTGAAATATGACAGCCCCTTGAGAGGCGATCTGGATGGCATTAGCGGCGCTATTTCGCATTGGACCCGGCGCGCGGAGAACGCGGCGTCTGTGGCCAGCGACGGTGCGGCAGCTGTGCAAGCGGCGCGGTCCGGCGGTGGTCAGATTGCCACGCTTATCCTGCCAGCCAATACGGCTTGGGATGAGGCAAATGGTCCTGCTGAACCAATTGCGGGCACGCAATTGGAACGGCCTTCCAACGCGCAGATTGTCAGTGCGGCGCGTGCCTTATGCGAGCCTGGCGCGGCGCTGTTTGTGGGGCAGGGCGCTCTTCACGGCAGCCTTTCACAACTGGCCGGCCAAATTGCTGCCAAATCCGGCTGTGAATTGATGGCCGATTTTCTGGTGCCGAGAATTGAACGCGGCTCCGGTGCTGTTGATTTGACCCGGTTGAAATATCCCATTGATGAAAACGTCGCTTTGATGCGGCATGTTCAGCATCTGGTACTGTGTGGTTCCAACCGACCTGTGGCTTTCTTTGCCTATCCGAACAAGCCCGGCACTCCCGAGCCTGAGGATTGCCGGATTACAGACTTATGCCCTTCTGATATGGATTATGGCTGGACGTTGCAGGCCATTGCGGATGAGCTGGGTGTTGGACCGGCAGACCGACCGGCCCTTGTGTCGCTTGATCTGCCCGAGATTCCAACCGGCAGTTTAACCCTTGAAAAAACAGGCGCTGCTTTGGCGGCGCTTCTGCCGGAAAATGCAATTGTTGTCGATGAATCGGTTACCAGCAGCGAGCCGTTGCTGGCTGCAACGAATACAGCCCGGCGGCAGAACTGGCTGCATGTTACCGGAGGCGCCATCGGGCTTGGACTGCCCTGTGCAACTGGTGCTGCACTGGCTTGCCCGGATCAGAAAATCGTCTGCCTGACCGGTGACGGCTCGGCCATGTATACGCTGCAATCCCTCTGGACAATGGCGCGTGAAAATCTGGATGTCGTGACCATCGTCTTTGCCAATCGTGGCTATCAGATTTTACATAATGAACTGGCCAATGTCGGGGTCAAACAAGCGGGGCGGAATGCCGCTCGCATGTTTGACGTGGAAGATCCGTCGCTGGACTGGGTTGCTCTGGCCAAAGGGCATGGTGTTGCCGCAGCGCGTGTGACTGATATGGATGAATTTGTTGCGGCCTTGCGCAAGGGATTGGCCACCACTGACCCCTATCTCATCGAAGTGATCTGTTAGACGCATCCTCTACTTCTGAAGTTCTCAAGGTGTTTTCCAGATGGTTGACACCATTTGATTTTTATATAACTATGTTGTTATGGAACAAATTGGTTATACGCAAACACCACCAAATCTCGATGCAATTTTTGCCGCGCTGTCAGACCCGACACGGCGCGCCATACTGTCTCGGCTGGCAGATGGTCAGGCGTCGGTGAATGAGATTGCCGAACCTTTCAACATTAGCCAACCAGCGGTTTCGCGGCATTTGAAAGTGCTCGAGCGCGCGGGATTGATTGAGCGCGATGTTGAAGAGCAAAGACGACCGGCAAGGCTCAAGGCCGAAACCATGACGGCTGCGGTTGATTGGCTGGCGGAATTCAAAGCCTTTTGGGGCAAGAGCTTCAATCAGCTGGATGATCTACTGGTAGAGATGAAACAATCCGATGGAGGGAAAACTGATTATGAGTGAGATCGCGGAATATCGATTGGAACGGGTTTTCAACGCGCCACGCGCCATGGTCTGGCGCAGCTGGACTGATCCGGAATTGCTTTCCCGGTGGTATGGGCCCGGCGTTGAAACCATCATCCATGAGTTTGACCTGAAACCTGGCGGCCAATGGCGGAACGAGATGAAATGGGGTGAAAATTCCAATCTCAGCAAGATGGTATTTCAGGATGTTGTGCCGCAGGAGAAACTGATTTGGCACCATTCTTCCACCGATTCAGATTGGAATATTGCCTCCAATCCGATGATGCCTGACTGGCCAAGAACTTTGCTGACGACGGTGGTTTTCGAAGACCTTGGAGCAAAGACAAAAGTCACTTTGACACAGATACCATTTGAATCGACAGAGGAAGAGATTGCCTGTTTCGCTCAGGCCATGTCCGGAATGGACAGTGGTTGGGGCAAAGGTTACGCGGTTCTGGACGATGTTCTGGCAGAACTTTCAAGCGGCTGATTGCCGCTGATAGCCATTTGACTATTGGGCGGCCTCAGTCTGGTTGATGTCGCCCAGAAAGCCACCGGACTGGCGGTGCCACAGGCTGGCATAAAGCCCGTCATTGGCAATCAGCGCCTCATGGGTGCCGGTTTCTGCAATGTGTCCGCCATCCATCACAACCAGACGATCTATTGTTGCAATGGTCGACAGACGGTGGGCAATGGCAATCACGGTCTTGCCTTTCATCAGATTGAACAATTGCTCCTGAATGGCAGCCTCAACTTCTGAATCCAGCGCCGACGTCGCCTCATCCAGAATGAGGATCGGGGCATCCTTCAGCAAAACCCGTGCAATCGCGATGCGCTGGCGCTGACCGCCGGAGAGTTTAACCCCGCGCTCGCCCACATGGGCATCAAAGCCCTGTCGACCTTTGGGATCCACCAGATCAGCAATGAACTCCATGGCCTCCGCCTGAGTAGCGGCCTGAATCATATCAGCTTCACTGGCATCGGGCCGGCCATAGAGAATGTTTTCCCGCACCGAGCGGTGCAGCAGGGAGGTATCCTGCGTCACCATGGAAATCTGACCGCGCAGGGAGTTCTGGGTGACTTTTGCGATATTGTGGCCATCAATGGTGATGCGTCCGCTTTCCACATCATAGAGCCGCAGCAGCAGGTTCACCAAGGTGGATTTACCGGCACCGGAGCGCCCGACCAGACCGATTTTCTCACCCGGTGCAATATCGAGCGTAATGTCATGCAGCACACCCTTGGCAGGTTTAACGCCTGGGTTATCCAGTTTTCCGTAGTGAAAGCCAACATGGTCAAAGGCAATGGCGCCATCAACCTTGGGCAGGGCCGGGGCAGACGGGGCGTCCAGCAGAGCCGGGACCTGGGATACGGTTTCCATGGAATCCTGAATGGTTCCCAAATCTCGAAACAGGCTTGAAATCTGGAACATCATCCAGCCCGACATTGTATTAAGCCTAAGCACCAGACCCAGGGCAATTGCGATGCCGCCAGCTGTAATGCCGTCAGCCTGCCACATGATAAGGCATATGTAACCGGTGGTGGCCATGAAGAAGCCGTTCAGCAAAGCAAGGCTGAAACGCACGCGGGTGATGGCGCGGGTCAAGGTGCGGACGCTGGTCAGCATCCATAGCAGACCCTCTTCAGCAAAGGCGTCTTCCTGGCCGCGCGTGTCAAACAGTTTGATTGTATGGATGTTCGAATAGGCATCAACGATACGGCCATTGAAAACAGAGCGCATATCGGTTGATTTTTTGGCAGCGTGACGGATCGACGGCACCAGAAAGGCAGCCAGTCCAAAATAGCAGGCAAACCAGACAACAACGACGCCGGCCAGCCGCCAGTCCAATCCGGAAAAGACACCGATGGTGGAGACACCAATGATGATGAAAAACCAGATGCCCTGCATGATGTTGATGAGGAAATCACCAACGGCCTGACCTGATTGCAGCACTTTGGTGGCGATGCGACCTGCAAAATCATTCTGGAAATAGGTCAGGGACTGGCGAATGACCGAGCGGTGGGCCTGCCAGCGCACCAGATTGAAAAAACTGGGCACAATGACCTGTTGCTCAAGCACTGCTGCCAGCATGAGAATGGCAAAGCGGCCAATCACCACCACTGCCGCCATCATCAGGAACGTTCCCAGATAATCGGTGAGCAGGGTTTCGCGGCTGGCCTGCACAGCAGGATCGTTCAGCAGATCGATGATCTGGCCGATATACTGGAACAGCAACACCTCGACGCCTGCAACCAGAATTCCGGACAGCAAAAACAGAATGAAAGGCCATTTGGCCTGTCGTGCAAAGTACCATATGAAACCGGTCACGCTGTCGCTTGGCAGGTCTTTGGTTGGAGAGGGGGCCAGCGGATCTATGATGCGTTCAAACGGGCGCAGAATTCGCTTTAACATGAGGCAGGTCTTTCTGACGCCGGAGCATTTGGAAATTGGAATTGAATTTGAAACTGAATTTGGAGCATGGCAACTAAATGGCGCTCTCACTTGCACTTTACCAGCCTGACATACCACAAAATACAGCAACGCTGCTGCGCACCGGGGCCTGCCTGAATGTTCCGGTGCATATTATTCTGCCTGCGGGCTTTGTGCTGAGTGACCGGAATTTCCGCCGTGCCGGGATGGATTATCTGGAGAAGGCAGTCCTGGTGCAACACGCTGACTGGGCTGCATTTCAGGCCTTTTGCCGTGACGAAAAGCGCCGCATTGTGCTGCTCTCAACAAAAGCGGCTGAGATCTATACAGATTTTCGGTATCAGGAAAATGATGTGCTGATGCTGGGCCGGGAATCTGCAGGTGTGCCGGACCATGTACATGAGGCCGCGGATGCGCGCATTCTGATACCTATGCATGGCGATGCCCGCTCACTGAATGTGGCGATTTCCGGGGCCATGGTCCTGGGCGAAGCGTTGAGGCAAATGGCGCTTTAGGGTCTGGATTTGAAGCGTAAAGTCTGAAAGACAAGTGGCAGACAAAACAGCATATGATGGATAAGCCCGTGACCGATCAGAAAGATGCGCCGTCAAAACCAGTTCCCGGCCCCGTGCCCGAGGGGATTGAAGACAAGAAACAGATTGCGTCCAATTGGTTCCGTCAATTACGGGATGAGATTTGTGCTTCCTTCGAAGTTCTTGAAGATGCCTTGGCCGGGCCTTTGTCCGATCGCGCTCCAAGTCGGTTTGAACGGACAAAATGGCAGCGCACGGACCACAGTGGTGCCAAGGGCGGCGGCGGCGAAATGTCGCTTATGCGCGGGCGGGTGTTTGAAAAAGTGGGTGTTCACATCTCAGCGGTTCATGGCGAGTTTGCGCCGGAATTTCGCGGTCAGATACCGGGCGCGAACGAGGACCCGTCCTTTTGGGCCAGCGGAATTTCGCTGATTGCTCATCCGCAAAATCCCAATGTGCCTGCCGTTCACATGAACACCAGAATGGTTGTGACGTCCCGCCAGTGGTTTGGCGGTGGCGCGGATTTGACGCCGGTTCTGGATGCACGGCGCACACAGGATGATGCGGACACGCAGGCCTTTCATGCGGCCATGCGCGCGCCCTGCGAAGCCCATGAAGTGGCTGATTATCCGCGTTACAAGGACTGGTGTGACACTTATTTCTATCTACCGCACCGCAAGGAAACACGCGGCGTCGGCGGTATTTTCTACGATTATCTGAATTCCGGTGAGTGGGATGCAGATTTTGCCTTCACACAGGATGTGGGCCGTGCCTTTCGGGATATTTATCCGCAATTGGTGCGCGCCAATATGGAACAGGACTGGGATGCTGCCGCTCGTGATGAGCAACTGATCCGCCGCGGGCGCTATGTGGAATTCAATCTGCTTTATGACCGGGGTACGATCTTTGGCCTGAAAACTGGTGGCAATGTTGCCTCAATCCTGTCTTCCATGCCGCCAGAGGTGAAATGGCCCTAAGGCTTGAAGATAGTCTTGGGCGTTAAAAGGCGGTTTTCAGATCCAGACTTATGAATTGCGTAAAGATGTATTGGATCACAAAGCAGAATAACAGTGCAGCCCCACCAGCCTGCAAGAGGCTTCTGGCATCGCGGTGATGTGTCATCAGCAGGAATGCGCAAAAACAAAAAGCGGCAGCGGACAGGAAAAACGGCATGATCGCCAAGAGTTGCACGCCAACAAATGCGATCATGGCAAGGCACATGAGCCAAAACCGAATGCTGAGTGGTGCCTGCCGATTTTCGCTTGATCGTCTGGAAAAGACCGAAGACAGGACCAGCAAGACCAACAGCGATATCGCGACAGAGAGAGGCCAAAGCGACGGGCCCATGACGTCGTAGTTTTCCGGTGGTGTCTGGATGGCCTGATAGGTAAAGGCCGCTCCGATAAACAGCAGCAAAAAATCAAAAATGCGCAGGCTCATATTGTGTCCTTCAGGAAAAACGTCTGTTCAGCAAAAACATGATTGTACTGATGATGATAACTGCAATGGGCACCGGGGTGAGCAGGAGAGGCATGATGGCCCCATCTGTGAACATGGTTGCCGAGCGCAGGTTTTCCTCGGCGATGGGCGCCAGAATAAAGCCGATGACGAAGGGGGCCAGTGCATAACCGCTGCGCTCCAGCCCAAAGCCCACAAAAGAAAACAACAGCATGACGAAGACGGTCGACCATGCGTTTGAAATGGCAAAGGTTCCCACGACACACATGATGACCAGGGGCGGCAGCAGATATTCTTTGGGGATCATGGCAATTTTGGCAATGTGCCGGGTCAGGACCAGCATCGCCAACAGCATTATGACATTGCCGATAAAGGCCGCATTGAAGATGGCATAGACCATGCCGGGATCATTGCGGAACAGAAACGGTCCAGGCTGGACGCCGTGAATGACAAGGCCGCCGAGCAGAATGGCATCGACCACACTGCCGGGAATTCCAAGCGCCACAAGCGGCACCAAGGCGCCGCCAACCGTAGCGTTGTTGGCGGATTCCGATGCGACCAACCCTTCTTCGCTGCCTTTGCCGAAATCATCCGGCTTTCGCGAAAAGCTGCGCGCAACGGAATAGGCAAAAGCCGAGCCCACATTGGCACCGACGCCCGGCAATACGCCAATCCATGTGCCCAGAACCGAGGAGCGCAGGATGTTGATCCAGTGCCGTATCAGCGCGCGCGGGTTCAGAGACATTTTTGCATCCGTGTTTGGGCGTTCTTTAGCCTGCCCGGACAGGCCCTGTACCTCTTGAAGGATTTGATTTCCAGCGAACAGGCCAATCAGCACAGCCAGCAATGGGAAACCGTTTTCCAGCCACTGAATTCCAAATGTAAACCGGAAGGAACCGCTGATCGGGTCGGAACCGGGAGTTGCTGCCAAAATGCCCAATGCCCCGGAAATCAGCCCGCGCAACATGTTGCCCTTGCTGAGAAATACAATCAGCAAAAGTGCCATGGCGACCAGCGCGAAATAGTCGAATTTTGAGAAGCGAACGGCCATACGGCTGAGCGGCTCTGACAGCAGAACCAGAAAAACCCAGGATATGAGACCGCCAAAGAAACTGGCCCAGATGGCAAGGGCCAAAGCTTTGCCGGCTTCACCTCTTTGCGCCATTGGATAGCCGTCCAGCGTGGTGATGACCGAAGCCGGGGTTCCGGGCATGCGCAGGATGATGGCCGTAATCAGCGAGCCGGACACACCGCCCACATACATGCCAACCAGCATGGAAATGGCTGGGATCGGGTCCATGGAAAAGGTGAATGGCAGCGACAATGCAATGAGCATGGTTGCTGTCAGTCCCGGAATTGCACCGACGACAATACCCAGCAAGACGCCCAACCCAATGAACAGGGTTGTGCCAAGGCTCAGCACTTCAAACATTGTGGTTTTTCCCGGTCACAGTAAGGGCTGGAGGCCATATCCTAGCTGGGTCTGGCCTTCCAGAAAGTGGTTGGCGAACCTAGTTCTCAATCAGGTCTGCTGCGCTTTTCAGCTGAGCCAGTGTGGCTGCGACACGGGCGGGCGCTGCATCAGGCCCATAATAGGTTGGTGTAATGCCGCGCTCATCAAGGATGGCCTGCAATTCCGCATCGCCAATGGCTTTTTCCAGTGCCGCAGAGAATGCAGCGATGGTGTCAGCCGGTGTACCCTTGGGGAAGTACCAGCTGTGCTCGATGGAAAAGTCGACATCGGCACCCTGTTCGGCAGCCGTTGCTACATCAGCCAGATAGGGAATGCGGTCACCAGACAGGGCTGCAATGACTTTGACTTCGCCAGCTTCCAGCAAAGGTTTGGCTTCTGCACCACTTAATACGCCAACCGCGATTTGCTCGCCCAGCAAGGCTGCAATGGTCTTGGCACCACCACCGGTTTGCACATAGCGGAATTTGCCAGCGCCAAGCTCAGCTTCCAGCATCAGCATGGCGAAGTGATTGACTGCACCAATATTGACGCCCGCAATGACCGGATCTCCACCTGACAAGAGCGCTTTCAATTCGTCCAGCGAATTGGCAGCTGAAGAGGCCGGAACTGCAACAACAAGCGGAATGGATGTGGTGGAAGCTGCAAGCTCAAAAGACGAGACATCAAAGTCTGCCTTCCCGATTGCCATATTGGTCAACAGCGTGGCGTGATTGACCAGAACTGAATAGCCATCCGGGTCTTTGCTGATGACACCGCGGCTTCCGGTTACGGACCCAGCGCCCGGCACATTCAGCACCACAAGATCGGCCCCAAGCTGCTTTTCCACAAAGGGCTGTATGGTGCGCACAAAGGTATCGGTGCCACCGCCAGCGCCAAATGGCACGGTGATCTGCACAGCTTTTTCCGGATAGGCTTGCGCGTGTCCTGCCATGGGCAAAGCCAATGCAGCGGTCAGGCCAAAGGCGGCCATTGTAAGGGTCCTGCGTGTAAAGTTTTTCATTCTTTCCTCCTTCGTTTTGTTTGAAAAATTGATCGTTCTCAGCCGTCTGACTGACCGCCGCTCAGTTTGTTGATATCGGGTGAGAAATCCCAGATATGGGTGCTGGCTGGGTTGGTTTGCTGCGCCCATTTCAGCACGATGTCCTTTTCAACGCGGCGCTCCAGCATCCGTTTTGCAATTGCTGTCGGGTCCCAATTCTGCGTGAGGCGTGCCATCAAGCCGTGCTGGGTTTGGCGATACTCCGGATCATCTGCCAGATTGTGCTGTTCAGATGGATCGGCGTTGAGATCAAAAAGCTGCGGCGCTTCATCATTGTAGATGATCAGTTTCCACTGATCGGAGCGGATCATGCGCTGCTGCACCGCCCGTCCTCCGGTCCATGCCGGAACGATGTCCGTGCAATATTCGGAAAAGGTTTCGTTGCTCCAGCTTGCCGTGGCATTCTGTGCCAGGCTCCAGAAACTGCGTCCATCAGCATGGGGCAATTGGTCTGCACCCATCGCCTCAAGCATGGTTTGGCTGAGGTCGACAAGGTTGACCACCTGATCGCGGACCTCTCCTGCAGGCAGTACACCCGGCAGGCGCATAATGAGCGGAACCTTGACCGATTCCTCATAGAATGTGTGTTTCCACCAAAGGCCACGCTCGCCCAGATGTTCGCCATGATCTGAGGCGTAGATGATCAGCGTGTTCTCCATCAGCCCGGCAGCTTCAAGCGCCTCAAGAACCCGGCCGATCATCTCATCCATGCGGTGAACCAGACCCCAATAGGCTGTTCTTGCCCGGTCCGCCTCTTCCGATGTCAGATCTGTGACACCACGATTGTCACGCCACCAGCGGTGAAAGGCATGATCGGCGGCGTCCGGCCCCAATTCAGGCGGTGGCACCTTGCCTGCGTAAAGATCATAAGCCTCATCATCCACCACATAAGGCGGGTGTGGCAGCATCAGCCCCACGGTCAGGCAGAAGGGTTTGCCGTCCGCATTCAAGGCCGGGGCCTGATGGGTCAACCAGTCAATGGCCGCCTCGGTAATATCGGCGTCCTTTTGCTGATAGGCGCTGTATCCGGGACCGGATTTTTGCAGCGATGCCGGTGTTGGATCATTGGTTTCACTCAACACGCCCATGGACTGGCGCGGCGCGCCCTGCCAGTTGGGGCTGTGATCTCCGCCCTGTCGTTCCGCATAGCCATGCATCTGATCCGGCCCGATGGCATGGAGCCGCCCGATCAGAACCGGCGCATAACCCGCAGCGCCTGCCGCATGCAGCCAGCTTGGCAGATCGGAGCGCAATATATCGTCATTCGTCCAGCATTCCTGCCGATGCGGCCAGCGCGCTGTGAGGCTGGCCATCCGGCTGGGAACGCAGATGGGGGAGGGACAGTAGGCATTGTCAAACCGCACGCCATCCTGCGCCAATTTATCGATATTGGGGGTTTGCACCACGCTATCGCCATAGCAACCGGCGACTTTCTGGTTGTGCTGGTCAGAAAACAGAAACAGGACATTGCGGATTGTCATTGCGGTTCACTGCTTTGTCTTGAGCGCAGATCCGGGGGCAGTCCTAACGAGCGACGCCAGGACGTCGTCAGATGGGCGTTGAGACTGGCCACAGCAGCCTGCTCATCACCCGCCAGAAGCGCATCGATGATCTCAAGATGCTCATGCATCGCAGCGCGCAGACGATCAACGGTATATGTCCCGTTCAGTCGGATCAGTCGCACCTTGTCTTCCAATTGCTGATAGGATTGGCGGATCAGACTGTTGGTGAACGCGGACACCAGAAACTCGTGAAGCTCCAGATCGATTTGTAATCCGGCCTGCATCAGATCATCTGACGGGGTAGCGTTGGTCTCTTCAATGATTTGCTGTGTTCTGGACCTCAGATCGGTGAGTCGCTCAACATCTGGCGTCTCGGCACTGCGCCGCACAGCTTCTGATTCAATCATAATCCTGAATTCGAAGGCGTCGTTGATAAAAGCCACATTCACATCAGCAATCTGAACGCCACGCTGCGCAATAAGACTGATGAGGCCATCCGCTTCCAAGCGCTTAAGCGCTTCACGAATGGCCCCCATAGGCACATCAAGCAATTCGCTCAGTTCGCGCTGGGACACAAACTGGCCGGGCTTGAGGCGCCGGTCAAAAAGGCTTTCCCGGAATCGGGCATAGGCCATGGTTCTTAAAGGTTCAGTCATGCGGGTCTCTCGTTGAGATGCAATTAAGTACATACTGAGTACTCAGTCAAGAGTGGACATGGAGGTTTGATGGCGCGCTGGTGGACGGGAGCGCGCGTGTGGCTGTTGAACTGCAGCCATGTAGTTTGCAGTGCCGAATTGGTTTTGTGAATTTCGTCGTTGTGATTGCTTTGGGCTCGAGAGTTACGGAGCCAGAATGGCGCTCTATAAGATGGGAACGAATGTTTCTGAATGACGTCTGTGTTACACTGCGAAAGGGCTGTCCGTAGGGCAGGTGAGGACGGGAAGCGGACGCTTGCTCAACTTGGTTTCAGGATCGTGTGATCTCGTCAGAGCAGACATCGACACGCCAACAACCGTAAATGACAAACTGCTGGTTTGAGCCCATGAAATAAGCCACTCGCGCGGCCTGACGTTGGCGTATTGTTCAATCTGTCGTGTCGCGCCCAGAGCGGATGTTGTGCGCTGCTTCCATTCAGTTCGTTTGGCGTTTTGCACTGTCCTCCAGCGCTGCCATCGCAATTGACTGGCGGCGAGCATCGCGGTAGCGGGAAAATTGAGTATCGGCAATAACACCAGCGAGAATGACGCTTCCCATCACAGCGAAATTCAGTGAAGAGGGAATGCCAAGAAGATTTACGAGATTTTGTAGTTCCTGCAACAGGATCACGCCCAACACCACGCCGATGATCGAGCCTTCGCCTCCGCGCAGTGAAAAGCCACCAAGGACCGCCGCTGCGATGCCGTAAAGTTCGTAAAAATTGCCATGGGAGGACGGCTGAACCGAGCGGGTATACATAGCAAAGAAAACTGCGGCGATGCCTGTCAGGAAAGTACAAAGCACATAGGCCAGAATAATGACCCGTTCCGTTTTTATACCCGAATAGCGGGCCGCTTGTTCATTCTTGCCGACCGCGAAAAGATGGCGACCGAATACCGTTCGGTGTAGCAGAAACCATGCCATAATCGCCACCACCCCAAATGCAATTGCGGAATGCGGCACTCCGGCGCTTCGTCCTGCCACCAGGAATTCCAGCATTGGAAAATCCGATCCAAAGCTAAACCCGGCCGTGCCATCTTTGGTGTAAAACCGAGCAATACCGCGATAGATCAACAATCCGCATAACGTGACGACGAAAGGCTGGAGTTTCAGCCTGGTTATCAGCCAGCCGTGCAAAAACCCAATACAAATCGACAGCAAAATGACGACTACCAGTGCCAGCGGCCAGGCAACATTCCCGCTTGCGGTGAGGTCTATAAAAATGACACCCATCAATGCAATCACCGACCCCACAGATAGATCAATGCCAGCCGTTACGATGACAAAAGCACCCGCAATCGAGAATAACCCGAAAAGGCCAATGAGATTGGCCGTATTGGCAAGATTTATCGGCGACAGAAAGCGTGGATTGACGAGAGCGACGAGCACACCAACGGTGATCACAAGAACGCCTAATCCAATATCTTTTTTCTGCATGCTGTTTTCTTTCTATTCAACTGCGAGGCGAAGAATATTTTCCTCTGTCAATTCATCGCGGGCGAGGACACCAGAGATATGGCCACGGCACATAACGGTGACCTTATCAGCGATGCCGATCACCTCTTCCATGTCTGATGAAATGATCAGCAAAGCTACGCCTTGGGCTGCAAGGCTCTGCATCAGGCGATAGACTTCAGCCTTGGCACCGATATCAATTCCACGAGTGGGTTCATCAAGGATGATCACTTTGGGTTTCATGGCCAGCCATTTTGCAAGAACCACCTTCTGCTGGTTCCCGCCCGAAAGCTCTGCAACAGCATTGCTGAGACTGGCCATTTTGATCTGAAGTTTCTGTTTTGAAGCATTTGCCAACGCCGTTTCCAAGGTCGAATTGACAAATCCATATTTTGAAAGCGCTCCGTGGCTGGGCATTGCAATATTTTCAAGGATCGTGAAATCAAGGAAGAGGCCTTCAGCCTTGCGGTCTTCTGGTACCAGGCAAATACCGGCTGCAATCGCTTCAGGAACGGAATGCCTCGAAAGAGGTTTCCCTTCTACTTCAATGCAGCCGCCCTCAATCGGGTCAATACAGAATAACGCTCGTGCAAGTTCACTGCGTCCGGCACCGACCAGTCCGGTCATGCAATGTATTTCACCAGCGCGCAGACAAAGGTCAATTGAATGGTGCGGATTGACTTTCGTGCGTAGAGCAGTCGCTTTCAGCACAGGCTTTCCGGGAACGTGATCGGTTTTCTCGTAAAACTGGGTCACGTCACGACCAATCATCATGTGAACCATCTGGTCTTTGTTGATATCATCGCGTTTCAATTCTCCGGCATTACAGCCATCGCGAAGCGCCACAACACGGCTTGCCACCTTCTCGATCTCCGCCAGCCGGTGGGTGATGAAAAGCACTGCCACACCTTCAGCGCTCAACTGCCGAATGACAGCGAGCAGCCGATTGGTCTCTGATATCGTAAGGCTCGAGGTTGGTTCATCCAGGATCAACAATCGCAGGTCGATTGACAGCGCGCGTGCGATTTCAAGCAATTGCTGGTCGGCCAGAGACAGTTCGGAAACAGCGTCACGGGGACCAAAACGCGTCCCAAGCATTTTGAGAATTGGAGCAACCTTTTTCTCCATGGACGGACGATCTACAAAACCGAAAAATCCGTGCCGTATTTCGCGTCCCAGAAGCACATTGGCCGTAACGTCAAGATTGGAAAACGGGTTCAGTTCCTGATGTACAAATGCGATGCCGCACTTATTGACACCAGCAGGCGTCAAAGAACCGGCCTCCTTTGCATCGATAAAGATCTTGCCCTCATCTGGAGCGATGGCGCCACTGAGTACCTTCATCAACGTCGACTTTCCTGCGCCGTTTTCACCGATCAGACCAACGACTTCTCCGCCACTTATGTTCAGCGAAACATTATCCAACGCAATCGCACCGGGATAGACTTTAGTGATTCCAACGAGTTCCAGCGATATGGGCTTGTTTCTGTATTCAGACATCAAAGACACCGCTCGTCAGAGAAAATGTCCGGGCTGCACAAACCAGCAGAGTTCGTGCAGCCCGGGTTTGTATTATGCTAATATTGCTATCCGCCTACGCGCGCTTTCAGCTCTGCTTCAAATGCATCAACATTGGATTTGGTGATAATCTTGGTTGGAACAATTATAAGTCCATCTGCCGGGACTTCCGACTTGTCACCTTCCAGATAGGCTGCCATGAGCTTCATGCCCTGGTAGCCCCATTGATAAGGGTCTTGTACCACGGTTCCCGCGAAACTGCCTTCACGCACGGCACCAAGTGTGATCGGATCCTCATCAAAAGCGATCACAGTCACCTGTCCCAGCTTGCCAGCAGCTTGCAGAGCTTCATATATTTTTGGTGGATTGTAGGAATAGAATCCGACCATGCAATCAATGTCCGGATTGGCAGCCAACACATCATCAACATTGGAACGTGCACGCGCGAAATCCACATCATCTCCGCGTACGTCGACAAGCTCTATCCCTGAGCCCTCAACTGCACTGCGAAAGCCAGCAATACGTTCAACTGCGTTGTCGGCGCCCAGAAACCCGACAAAGCCCATGCATTTGCCACCCTGTGGCATTGCTTCAACTGCAATCTCACCTGCCTGAACGCCGGCATCTGAGTTGGATGAACCAAGATACGCAATACGCTCGCTATCGGGTGCATCACTGTCGGTCGTGAAGAGCGGCACCTGGGCCGCAATTCGGTTGAAGGCATCAATAGAATTTTTCGGATCGGCCGATGAAATCATGATCGCATCAGCCCCGGCAACAACAAGATCGTCCATGAGAGCATTCTGGAGTGCAGCAGTGCCCTGAGCGGGGTAGCGGAACTGCAGATCATAGCCCGGCAACTCTGCCTGGGCCGCTTTAACGCCAGCCTCAGCAAGTTTCCAGAAATCAGATGCGGCGTTGACGACAAACGCCATTGCAGGTTTTTCCTGTGCAAAAGAATGGCTTGCAACAAGCGCTACGCTTGCGGCCATAACAATCGATTTGAGATATTTCATATTTTTCCTCCTTGCAGCCCTTTCCCTCAAAGGCTGCGCTGCACTCAAATGTGCAGGATTTATCCAATTAATTAATATCATTATTAATAATTGGCGTTGAAAGCAGGGCTGAGGGGCGGCATTTATGCCAACCCCTCTCCCTTGGGGGACTGGTTATTTAGCGGCACAAAATCCGGCATCTTCTGCAGTGCAGATATCAAGACCGGTATACAAAGGGTCATCTACTTTTTCGCCATTGATGAGTTGGATCATCACATCTGGCGCCCGATAACCCATTTCAAATGGGCGCTGTCCAACCTGTGAATGGCTGCGACCTTCCCGGAAGGCCTTGGTTTGAGGTGGCAAAGTGTCACCAGCAATGATGATCAGTTCTTTGCTGTTGAGCTTGTCCATCACCTGATCAGTCACTTGCGCATAGGCCTGTGGCGCAAATTGTGCCCATCCACCGATCAGGATGAATGCATCCAGATCCTGATTTGCTGTGAACACGTCTGACATTTGCTGGTTCGCAATGTCAGCCTGATCATTGGTGTAAAGCGGACAGCCCGCGATCTCGGTCCAGCCATTCTGACCGGTCAGGCGATCAACTTTCATTGAGCCGGCAATAGTATCGCGGAAGCCTTGTGCACGGGCGTTGATGTTGTCCGCAGCGACATTGCCGAGTTGAAGGCAGACTGTACCGCCATTCGACTTGAGTTTGCTTGCCTGCTCGGCCATTTTTACGCCCATCAGGTAGTTGTCGGTTCCAAGGTAGGTTTTTCGCAGATCGCGATCCTGCTCAAGGAAATCCGCATCCAATGTCATCACCGGAATAGTTGGCGCGATGGCGCGAATGCGGTTCGCCATAGCGGGGGCGTTCGATGGTGAGATTGCTATAGCGGCAACGCCCCGAACCAGAAGGTCATCGACGATCTGCACTTCGCCAGCCTCATCGGAAGACGACGCCGGTCCGGTGTAAAGGCATTCATACGCGCTGTCCGCATTCTCGGACATCCACTTTTTACAGCCAAGATTGATTTGTTCGAAAAACGGATTGTCGAGTCCTTTGACGACAATCGCCAGAGTTTTTTTATCCTGGGCGACAGCCGATCCGGCCACCAATGATGATAGGCATAATGCCGTTATGGCCACTTTCTTTATATTCATGTTTTTTCCTCCTCCATTTACACCGTCTGCGGCCTCCTGCCTCATCCGGGATACCAAACCACGCGCGGATCATTCTCCTCGCGCTTATATTTCCAGGCACGGTCAATCAGCTGTTCAAGACTTATTTCGGGTCTCCAGCCAAGCATCATCCGCGCCTTGGAATTATCGAGCCAATTGCTGTGAAATGGGGTGTCGATCACCACGGGCTCAAGCCCTTTTTTTGCGTGGAGAAGCTCACCAATCGCGCCGTAATCAACGGGTTCATTCATTGCTATGTTGAATAATTGTCTATCCGCCTGCGGATTGTCGATTGTCGCCAGAATAGCGGAGACCAAATCGTCGACATGCAGGAAACTTCGTTTCAGGTGTTGACCGCCTGCGTCTCTCAGGACCGGAACAAACTGACCATTGCTGTAGCGCTGGAGCAATTGCGCGTCGACCATATCCGTCCAGGGAGGTCCTCCGAACTGCCCCTCACCAAACTCAAGCGCGTAACGGAAGTCATCTTTGTCCATTATCCATGGCGCGCGAAGCGTGGACCAATTCACGCCATATTGATTGCCGAATTGCTCCAGCATAGCCTCTTCCAGAACCTTGGTCAGCGCGTAGCAACCAGAATAGGCCCTGGGCGCAGATGCCTCGGTAATCGGGGCGGCGTATTCGTGGAATATATGGCCGACGACACAGTCGCCACTGAGCAGGACAAACTGCTTTGCCTGATCCGATTTACGGTATTCCTCCAGCAACACGAATAGCCCCTTCAGAGCCACGTCAAAGATCAAATCCGGCGATTCCTTGACGGATGCCATGTGGACAACATGAGTCACATCACAAAGTGCATCTGCGACAACTGCCTCATCAGACATCGATCCGGAAATTACGGAAACGCGCTCTGATGATTCAATGACCCGATTGTTGCACAGCACAACAACATCCCATTCTGAGAAGCGGCGTGCAGACAGGAATGCGGGAAGGAATACCTGCCCGACTTTTCCCGTAACACCTGTCACCAACAGCTTCATGCGTTTCTCCATCAGATTGCGTAATTATCAGAGGATGTTTATTTACTAATAATATTAAATAGGTAATATTAGTCAAGAACGAATTCATCCGCCCACCGAAATGAGGGATGAATCGGCTTGGTAGGGAGCTGTTACTGCAATCCATCAACGGACAAGCAAAGCGAGGGGAAACATGACGCGACTGGTTTTGTCGGCAATATCAAAGAATTTCGGAGCGATTCAGGCGCTATCGGATGTGTCGCTCACAATCGAGCCGGGAGAGGTCCTGGGATTGATGGGAGACAATGGCGCGGGCAAATCCACACTCGTCAAAATTATTGCCGGAAATTTTCGTCCCTCAGCGGGAGAAATTGGAATTGACGGGAAGCCGATGATCTTCCACCAGCCCATCGATGCCCAGCGCGAAGGCATAGAGATGGTTTATCAGGACCTGGCGCTTTGCGACAATTTGTCTGCCGCGTCGAATGTATTCCTTGGCAGGGAGCCAAGGCGTGGCTTTGGTCCGATAAAGTATATCAACTTTTCCCGCATGAACTCGGTTTCGGCTGAACTGTTCAAGCTACTCAAATCAGAAACCCGCCCGCGCGATCTTGTAAGGCGGATGTCCGGCGGTCAGCGCCAGGCGGTCGCAATTGCCCGTACGCTCCTTTCGGAGCCCAAGATCGTTATGATGGATGAGCCCACAGCTGCCATTTCGGTCCGCCAAGTCGCAGAAGTGCTGGATCTGATCCGCCGCCTGAGAGATCGCGGCATCAGCGTTATTCTCATCAGCCACAGAATGCCTGACGTCTTTACCGTATCCGATAGGATTGCCGTGCTGCGCCGCGGTCGAATTGTTGCGCATAAGGCAATGACGGAATCGTCTCCTGAGGAAGTTACCGGTCTCATCACGGGCGCTATCGACGTCGCGTAAAAAGGAAATAACAATGATATCATCAGACGAATTCATTGATGGACCGCAGTACAAAAGCTGGTTTGCCCAGTTGAGGGGACATCAAGTCTTCTGGGTTTTCTCCGCTGCCATCCTCGCATGTCTGGCTCTTACCTTGTTGACAGATACCTTCGCGAGCGAACGGAATCTATTCAATGTGGCACGCAATTTCACATTCGTCGCCATTATCGCCATTGGTATGACGGCTGTAATCGCATCTGGTGGCATTGACCTGTCAGTCGGTTCGTCGGTCGTGCTAAGCGCCATGGTCATCAGTGTCGCAATGTCCAGTGGGCTGCCCTTCTGGCTATCCGCTATTCTTGCACTTGGCGCAGCACTTATGGTTGGGTTCTTCAATGGAATTCTCATTGCCTATGCCGGCATGCCGGCATTTGTCGTCACGCTCGGGACGCTGTCCGGCGCGCGCTCTCTTGCCATGGTTCTCTCGGATAACAAGATGATCTGGGAGTTTGGGCCAGACCACGATATTCTGCTCTGGGTAGGCGGCGGTTCGACATTTGGCCTGCCTCACCCGCTATTTGCTCTTGTTGGCTTGGCAACAGTAATGTCTCTCGTGTTCCGATGGACCCGGTGGGGTCAATATCTTTTCGCCATAGGAGGTAATGAGAACGCGGCAACGCTGACAGGCATTCCAGTGAAACCGTTAAAGGTAAGCATCTACATGCTGTCGGCTTTCACAGCTGGCCTGACTGGCATCTTGATGGCCGGCTGGCTTGGAAGTGTTACAACAAACCTTGGACAGGCCATGGAACTCACAGTCATTGCCGCTGCCGTCATTGGCGGTGCCAATCTTGCTGGTGGAGAGGGGAATGTTTTGGGTGCTGTTGTTGGAGCATTGTTAATAGAAGTGATTCGTAATTCATTGATCTTGTTGGGCATCTCGACTTTCTGGCAGGGAACGTTCATAGGTACCTTTATTATAGTTGCTGTGGCATTTGACCGGTTCCGAAACGTCGGAAGATAGCCGGAGTTTGGGCTGTCATGGCTCTCAAGAAGGAAGACAGCTTGAAACCTACTATGATGGACGTGGCGGCGGATGCCGGCGTGTCACAGGCAACAGTTTCTCTGATTCTCAACGGAAGTTCAGGTGCGCGGTTCAGTGAGGCGACGCGCAAGAAGGTGATGGATGCAGTCAAGGAACTTGGCTACCAGCTACCTGGTCGATCACCAGCCAGCGACACGGCGGGCAAGAAGGTCATAGCGTTTGTAACTGATGAGTTGACGACAGACCCGTGGATGGCGCTGGCCTTTGAAGGTGCGCGCGAAAAAGCGCTGGAACTGGGGGTCATCGTTACCCTTGGCATATTCCGCTCTGCAGAAGACCCCAACGAGAATGTGTTTTCGCTGTATCAGCAACAGCCATTGCTGGGGTATATTTTCGGCACAATCCTGACCCGTAAGATCGAGTCGCCAGCCGCGCTTTTTTCTGTGCCCTCTGTGCTTGTCAATTGTTATGATCATGAAAGACGCCTCCCTTCGATTGTGCCGGGTGATGTTGTCGGCGGTCGTACTGCTACAGAACGGCTGATCAGTGCGGGACGTCGCAGAATTGGATTGATCAATGGTCAGGATGGCCTGGATAATCCACGCGACAGATTGCGCGGATACAAGCAGGCCTTGGCGAGCAATGACTTTGCGTTTGATTCTGAATTGGTGCGCTACGGAAACTGGGAGCCATCGTCCGGCTATTCAGAAACGCACGCATTGATGGATCTGGCAGATCCACCCGATGCCATTTTCTGCGCTAACGATCTGATGGCGTTGGGCTGCGTGGAGGCTCTCAAAGAGCGAAACCTGTCCATTCCCGGAGATGTATCGGTCATCGGGTTTGACAATCGCGACATAGCACAGTTCATCCGCCCCCCTCTGACAACCCTGCATCTGCCGCTCTTTCAGATGGGCGGGATGGCCGTGGAAATCATCCATGATATCGCGGGTGGATTGAAAAGCAGCCACGACCAATTGAAGGTCGAGTGCCAGATCATAGAGCGCGAGTCGGTATAGGGCAGAGTAACCTCTGACAAATGCGGGTGGCGCTCATTTTCGGGTGCCAGGTAGCAGTTTCATCGGGCTGCCATTTCTTGGAAAGCGGTGGATACACGTCGTTACAAAAGCACTTGAATTGAAAGCCCGATTGGTCTGCTTGTTGGAAATCAAATTGTAATGTTATCGAAACACCGAACGACCGCTATCGGCAGAAATTGCTGCGCCCGCACCGCGATCCAAAAGTGTCATACTGCCACATGAAGCCTTTGCGTTGCGCAGACATGCGATTGATGCAGAACCGATCTGGTTGATAAAGCGCCCCAAAGGTCGCCTTAACCGGGCCAGAGTGCGGTTTGAGGATGGAATTGGGACCAGGCAAACCAGAATGCCTGATGGCTCCCCAGATCAGATCCATCCACATCTACAGCTTGAATTCCGCCGGCATTCAATTCCAGGCGAATATTCTCAAAGACGATCTCATTGCCATCTTTCAGCGCCAAAACCGCCATGCTCCGCTGAAACGCCACCGGCTTGCCGGACGCTGTGACAACACCAATGACGTCCTCATGAACGGGCAAACGGGGATCGACATCACCAACTGGAAAAATAGGACCATCGGCATCCCGGCCGTTGCGGAAATCCGGGTCACGGCCAAGCGCCAGGGATTCAACCAGGACCGTTGTCTCGGGGTGAGCCTGCTTCCAGGTACCCCAATCAGTTGTCACGACACTGGCTTGCTTCAGTTTCAGCTTCTTTTCCGCAAGAGGTCCTGTCACCGCATTGCCCAGAAATGTATCAAACACCGAATATGTATTGATGTCGTACATCACTTTATTTGAGCGAATGAGAAGTCCCGACGTGCGCAGGACCGGCCGCTCGATGCCGTCAGGCAGTTGATCGGTGTAATAGGCTTGCGCTGAGCCGCATAACGTACAGTACGGTATTCCAAGATGCCGTCCGCCCAGCGTATCGTTGACCATCTCGCGAACTTCCATAATGCGTCGCGGATAAGCCCGATACGCGCCTTCCACCCCAATGCCAAAGACAATATCATCGTCTTTGAGCCAGGTGGCATCTTCTGCACTGCTCACTTCGGGATTGTCTGCGGCGGGGATGCAGTTGCACGGCTCATCTGTGGTGTCATATGCGCGATCGTCGATCAGCACTCCACCCCAGGAAACCAGCCTCCAGTCGATATCCCCTTCAACAAAAATTCTATCCCAGCCAGGCACAATGCCGGTGAAAATGGCACGCTTCACCTTCAAATATTCAGGGGGAGCCGGGACTCTCCACGCAATGAGATGATCGGTAACAGCACCCCACGGATTTTGACTTTGAAAATTCTTACCCAGCAATTCAGACGCAACTCCTGCAAGAAGCTGGTTCATCTGGGGGCCATTGGAGAAACGCATCAAATCGCTGATGAGCCAGGCAATGCGCGGATCCTTTGAAGCGGCGATTTCGACCAGAGCCAATGTCTGCTCGTTCCCCCAACCTCCTTGACTGACAAGATCGACAAAAGCGACCTGCACAGCTGACTGCAGATCCTGGGACAGCGGGCCTTGCGGTATGGCCGGAGGTTTTCCGAATTTCTCAATCACATAGTCTGGCAGGGGCGCTGCATTTTGCGCCCGCAGGGTATGGGGCCAAAACAGGGAGAGCATTACCAACGACGTAATGAGGAAGATGCGGGATTGAAGGCTGGTTACCGATGCCATGAAAGGGCCTTTCGCGTGCATGTTTCATCCTGGTTCACACAAGCCATCAAAGATTATGCCTGTGCAATCCGCAGCGCTATACAGATACCTTGTCACGAACGAGAAACTGCGCGCGCCTCTGGGTATTAGGTATGCCCTCAACTCAGCGGGCCGCAAATCACGATTGCATCAGCATTCCGTGAACCTTGGCCGCCCGCAGCGCGCTTTTTGGCGCTAAACACGGCGGTGCTGAGATGAATGGCTGTTGTCTGAAAGTTCGCTGCAACAGGCGGACTTGCTAATGAATGGTAGGAATGCCCAGACAACGATCAGACAACGATCAGACAGTTCTGGTGTTCCTGAAAGACGATTCAGTACAAACATTGGTAAGTATGAGCCCATACTGCCGCTTTGTCACAGGATGGCGATCAAGAACCCCGTGCTTGATTACTTAGCTTTCGCATTCAAGGTTAAATTTCGTTCTTTAAGTACGGAACCTGTGTTTGCAATTTCCGGGTTTGCAAATAGAGTATGAGTATCGACATACATGCCGCAGTGACAAGCGCGTTTCGGATCGCGCCCGTCGGCGTAACCAGGAAAGGAATTCGTTTTGAAGAATTCTCTGTCCAGACTTTTGATCGCACTTGGCTTCTTTAGCGCTGTTTACCCCGGTCAGCCAACGCTTGCCAGCGAACCACCGACCATTGACCTGATGTCATTCGCGCTGGGCACATTACCTGTTTCAATCTCCAGCGGAGATGCTGATCTCCGCATTGTCATGGAACAGGCTATTGCCGCGATCGACGGCAATGCGCGGGGCTATGTTGCAACGCCCAAACCGGGGCTGACCACAGATATTGTGGAAATTACCTATTCATTGCCGGCGTTAACTCGATTTGAGCGATTTGCCATCCCCAATGTCACGGAAACCCCTAGCCCCTACCAGACATTTTTCAAGAAGATCGCTGTGCTGGGGTCCGCTGTATCAGCCGACGGCCCATTCGTCCTCCTCGGGCAAGGTGAATTGGAGGTTCATGAAGACAGTGGTCAGTTCACGGAGTTAACCCTGTCAGACAATCAGCCGGAGGTGCTTTGGGTTCGGTTGCGTTTGCAGGATGGTATCGACGTTCAAAAGGACAAGAGCTTTTTTGAGTTTTCAGAACTCATAGCAAATGGCACACAGCGAGATCAGGAGTTTTCGGACAGGTATTCCGGTGTTTGGAAGGGACGCGGTGTCAAATTGGAATTGGCACAGAATGGCGCAACCGTGACCGGTTGCTATGATGGAAACTCCACGCTTTCAGGGACAGTTCAAGGCAGTGTTTTGCGCGCACTTGGCGCGGATTCGGCGGGCATACCCTCGCAGTTCATCCTGATTGCCGCTGAAAACGGTTCGATCCAGGGTCTTCGATCAACAAATGGCGCGCCCTTTAGACAGTATGATGGAGACCAATCGGACAAGGCGCCCGCCTGCCTGGAACAGGAGCCGCCAAAACTCGGCTGTGGCTCAATTGTCCATGGGATCGGGTTCGACTTTGACAGTGATGTCATCAGACCAACATCCCGGATTATTATAGCGGACCTTTACGACGGGCTGCTGCAGGATGGCGGTAAGGGTATCCAGATCATCGGACATTCGTCCAGCGAAGGTGAGGAAGATTATAACCGCGACTTATCGCAACGCCGCTCCCAATCAGTTGTGTCGGCTCTGGTGGCACTGGGGATCGATCCCACACAAATCTCAGCAACCGGACACGGTGAAGATGAACCTATTGCAAGCAATGACGATGAAGCAGGCCGATCCCTGAACCGCAGAGTCGAAGTGCAATGTGCCGGCTAAAAGATGTCAATTTTGTTCTGTATCGCGGTCTCCCAAAGCGACCGGAAGAATAAATTGAACGCATGTCTGCTTTGGAACGTGAGTGGTTTAACACTGAGGCCAGATTGTTCAGACTCGGGTGGCCCTGGTTGACCCCCGCTCTCACTTTTGCCCATCCTCACACCGGTGCTTCAAGCTGAAACCTCCATCCGCTATCTCATGAAACCAAGGGTTCCGTATTGTGTTCAAGTCGATTTGTCAGCAAGGTGCGAAGGAAAAGGGGAGGGCCTTATGGATAGCAAGATTGTGCGCCTGCGTACTGAAATTGCCGAACTACAGGATAAGTTGCGTGTTTTGGAGAATAGCGGAGAGGCACCGCAAACGTCAGAACAAGATCTCGACAGGATGTTTTTTGACGATGCCACTGTGGCGCAACACACGGCCCAGCGTTCGCCCACAATTCCCTATATTCTGAATCTGCCAATTGGCGCTCATCTGTCGGCTCCGTTTGTTTACGGGATGGTTTTTCCGATCGCTTTTCTGGACATCTGCCTGTTCATTTATCAGGCGGTGTGTTTTCGGCTTTGGAAGGTCGCGCGCGTCCGGCGGGGAGATTACGTTGTGATTGACCGGCATCACCTTGCCTATCTGAATGGCATTGAAAAACTGAATTGCGTTTATTGTGGCTACGCCAATGGCATGTTTGCATTCGCACAGGAAATCGCGGCACGCACCGAGCAGTTCTGGTGCCCGATCAAGCACGCAAGCCAAATTGCGCAGCCCCATTCGCATTATTCTGACTTTACCGAGTTTGGTGACGCGGAGGCGTGGCAGGAGCATCCGTCGCGCAAAAAGCCAAAGGCCTGACTTTGAAGCATCTCTTGCTCAGACTGCGGCCAATCCAACATTTGTGTTGAGCAGGAATTGAGAGAAAATGGGGCCGCTGGCGGCGCCAATTGCTCTGGCATTGCCGCCAATGCTGCCTGCTTCGATCTTTGGCGGGATCAATCCTCTGGTGTCCTGATTGATGAGGTAGCGTTGTGTTCGTTCCACCAATTCGTGGCGCACATTTTCCGGAAATGAGCCATCGATCATGATGGCTTCAAAGTCGATGACCGAGCACGTTGACAGGGCAGCTTTTGCAAGCTCCTGCGCGGTCTGGCCGACCCAATGTTCAACATAGCGCGAGATCTCGCTCCAATCCTGCGGTTGTTGCCACAGGATTTGCGGGTCGATTTCAACCTGATGTAATCGGCGTTCCAATAGATTGATGGATGCGATATCGATAAGCTGACGGCTTTCTCCATTGGGCCCGATACTTCGCAGCGAGCCAAGCGCGCCTGCGTTGCCCTGGTGGCCCTCAAATACGGAATGGTTGAGAACCACACCGCCCCCGACAAAGGCTGAAATGAAGAAATAGGCGTAATCGCGAAATTCCTTGCCTCTGCCATAAACATGCTCTGCCTTGCATGCGGCGGTGGCATCATTGACCACCCGGGCCGGTAGCGCACTGAACCGGGCAACGCGTTCCTGAAAATTGACGTTCTTCCAGGATATGAATTCTTCAGCAGGTGCGCCGGCCAGATCATACCAGTTCCACAATTCAAACGGCGCGGCAAATCCAATACCGCAGATCCGGCTTTGTTCGTTCGATGTCAGTTTTGCGGAAATCGTCGCAATGCCGTCTTCCAGGAAGGAAAAGATGTTGTCAGGCATCGGGTAGTCATAGGTGGTGTTGATCTGATGTCTGATGCCGCCGGTGAACCCGATCAGCACAAGATCAGCGCTGCGCCGCCCGATTTTCAGGCCATAGGACAGGACACCGCCGGGTGCCAGGCCCATGGGGACGGATGGCTTGCCGACGCGCCCGCGCTGAGGTTCGCCGCGTTCCAAAAGCCCATCCTGTTGAAGTTTGCGCAGGATGACGGAGACGGTCTGTGGTGACAGGCCAGTATGACGCGCCAGGTCACTGCCTGGCATCGGGCCGCTTCTGAGAAGCATGGAGAGAAGAAGGCGTTCATTGTAGTCCCGAAGACCGCTTTGATTCACCCCTCCGCTCAGCGATCTGATCTTAGGAACACTCATCGCGCTACCTTTACCCTCAAAAATGATCGATAGAAAGATGCATTGGTTAATTAATAAATCAAGTTTATTTATTTATTGACAAAGTAGCCCAGATGATATTTTTCTAGGCCAACGTCGCTGGAGGTGACGTTTAATTTTTTGGGCAGACCTGACTGCCATTCGGAGGGAAATATGAAGAAGATTTTGATCGCAACGTGCGCCGCTGCACTTGTATCCACGACAGCAATGGTGGCTCCTGCACTGGCAGCCAGCCACAGCATTACGGCTTGCTTGATTACAAAAACGGACACCAATCCTTTTTTCGTAAAGATGAAAGAGGGCGCGGCCGCCAAAGCAGAAGAGCTTGGCATCGATCTGAAGACATTTGCCGGTAAAGTCGACGGTGATCATGAAACTCAGGTTGCCGCAATCGAGACTTGCATCGCTGATGGTGCCAAAGGCATTTTGCTGACAGCTTCCGATACATCTTCCATCGTATCATCTGTTCAGCAGGCACGGGACGCAGGTCTTGTCGTGATTGCCCTTGATACACCGCTGGAGCCAATTGATTCTGCTGATGCGACATTTGCAACGGACAATTTCCTTGCTGGTGAACTGATCGGCAAATGGGCCGCTGCCAAATTGGGTGATGAAGCTGCAAATGCAAAGATTGCCATGCTTGACCTTGCTGTCAGCCAGCCTTCCGTTGGCGTATTGCGCGATCAGGGCTTCCTGCAGGGTTTTGGCATTGAGCTTGGCGATCCCACCAAATGGGGCGACGAAACAGATCCCCGTATCGTTGGCAACGATATAACCGCAGGTAATGAAGAAGGTGGCCGCAAGGCTATGGAAAACCTTCTGGTCAAAGACCCTGAAGTGAATGTGGTTTACACCATCAATGAGCCTGCTGCAGCCGGTGCTTATGAAGCGCTGAAAGCAATTGGCCGCGAACGTGATGTGCTGATCGTATCTGTTGATGGCGGTTGCCCGGGTGTTCAGAACATTGCCGATGGCGTTATTGGTGCAACGTCTCAGCAATACCCGCTGTTGATGGCATCCAAAGGCATTGAGGCTATTGCAGCCTGGGCCAAAGACGGCACGAAGCCTGCGACTACTCCTGGTAAGGAATTCTTTGATACCGGTGTTGCTTTGGTAACAGACACCCCGGTTGATGGCGTTGAGTCCATCAGTGTTGAAGAAGGCAAGGCCCTCTGCTGGGGTTAATTTCTGACGTAAATCTTTGAAATATGATAGGGCGGTGATGGAAACCGCCCTATTTTTCTAGGTGATCTATGCCGGGTGAGGGAGATACTGAAATGTCAAAACAGAACACGCAGGATTTTGAAGCAGCTGCGGTGAGCAGCCCTCAAAGTGTGGCCGAATTTTCTGAGGAAAAGCACGGTCTATTCGAAAGAATACAACACGCACTCCATCAAACTCCGGCATTGGTACCCCTTGTTGTTCTGATGATTTCGCTGGCCGTGTTCGGCATTCTGCTTGGCTCGAAGTTTTTTTCCCCCTTTGCCCTGACCCTGATTCTTCAGCAAGTGGCCATTGTTGGTATTGTCGGCGCAGCCCAGTCTCTGGTTATTCTGACCGCTGGAATTGATTTGTCGGTGGGCGCCATCATGGTGCTTTCATCCGTGGTAATGGGGCAATTCACCTTCCGATACGGCCTGCCGGTTGAAGTGGCAATTGGATGTGGTCTGCTGGTTGGGACATTTTGCGGCTATATCAACGGTTGGCTCATTGCCGTTATGAAGCTGCCGCCCTTTATCGTCACTCTGGGCATGTGGCAGATCGTATTGGCCACCAATTTTCTTTATTCGGCGAATGAAACAATCCGCAGCCAGGAAATCGCCACTGAAGCCCCGTTGCTGCAATTGTTCGGCTGGACATTCAAGGTCGGTGCGGACGAGGCCGGGCGCGGCGGCGCCAATTTTACGATTGGCGTGATCTTCATGGTCGTGCTGATTTGCGTGCTGGCTTATGTGCTGAAGCAAACCGCATGGGGCCGCCATGTTTATGCCGTCGGCGATGATCCGGAGGCGGCTGAACTGTCCGGTGTGCAGGTCAAACGCACACTCATTTCGGTTTATATGCTGTCAGGCCTTATCTGTGCGTTCGCCGGCTGGGCGCTGATTGGCCGTATCGGCTCGGTTTCTCCGACATCCGGACAATTGGCAAATATTGAGAGTATTACGGCCGTTGTGATCGGTGGAATTTCGCTGTTCGGCGGCCGCGGCTCGATTGCCGGCATGCTGTTCGGCGCTTTGATCGTGGGGGTCTTCACATTGGGCCTTCGCTTGCTGGGGGCAGATGCGCAATGGACCTATTTGCTGATTGGCGCCCTTATTATCGGGGCCGTTGCAGTTGACCAGTGGATCAGAAAGGTTGCGTCATGAGTTCTCCAATCCTGCAGGCAACGGGCCTGGTTAAGCGATATGGCCGTGTGACGGCGCTGGACCATTGCGATTTTGAACTTTATCCCGGAGAAATCCTGGCTGTCATCGGCGATAATGGCGCGGGGAAATCAACCTTGATCAAAGCCTTGTCGGGAGCCGTGCGTCCTGATGAAGGCAGTATTCTGATGGACGGAAAGCCGATCAGTTTCAGCTCACCACAGCAGGCGCGGGAAGCGGGTATCGAGACCGTGTACCAAAACCTGGCTTTATCTCCGGCGCTGTCAATTGCTGACAATATGTTCCTGGGTCGGGAAATCAGAAAGCCCGGTTTGCTGGGTTCGGTCTTCCGTAAACTTGACCGTGCCAAGATGGAGCAATTAGCGCGTGACAAGTTAAGCGAGCTTGGCCTGATGACCATTCAGAATATCGGCCAGGCTGTGGAAACATTGTCCGGCGGGCAACGTCAGGGTGTCGCGGTGGCACGCGCTGCAGCCTTTGGCAGCCGCGTGATTATCATGGATGAGCCAACGGCGGCGCTTGGCGTTAAGGAAAGTCGCCGTGTTCTGGAACTCATTCAGGATGTGCGCTCCAAAGGATTGCCAATCATTCTGATCAGTCACAACATGCCGCATGTTTTTGAGCTTGCAGATCGCATCCATATTCACCGACTTGGCCAACGCCTGTGCGTCATTGATCCCAAGGATTACACGATGTCTGATGCTGTGGCGTTTATGACCGGAGCGAAAGAACCGCCCACCCAAATGGCGGCCTGACACAAACACTGAGACATATACTGATACGAAAAAGCCCGGAGATTTGCTCCGGGCTTTTTGTTTGACGGGGTCGTTCTTCTCCGGCGAATCACGGTTAGTTGTGGCGGGGTGCATCTGTACAAAGGGTGATGCTTGCTCTTAGAGTTGCCAGAAGCACACCATGAAAGGCGACGACGATGCTCCGCAAACTCGTGTTCCTGGTGCTCATTCTGGCTCTGCCGGGGTGCATCGCATCGCAAGAACAGCTGTTCAGTGACGGCCTTGATTTTGGAGATGAGTTCGGGTTCTTCACGCTGAATGCGGATGATCCTGAAGAGGGATTTCTGCTCGTCAAAAATGATCAGGACAATTCTTACGAGATGTTTGGCGTTGATGACGGTTATTCATCAGTCTTCATCAATCAACTCTCTTCGCAGTTTATGGTTTTGTCAGGCTACTCGGCGGAGAGTGGAGAATTTCATCATCTCGTTCTGCGTCAGCAGGGGGATCAATACTTCCTGTTTAACGATGGCGAGAATGAACTGGATGCGCGTCTCGAAGACGAAAAGAAACGGCTCAGGCAGGAAAATGACTACAGAAATTATGCCTACAGGGTCCGGGACCGGTCGCATCTGGAGGGCTTGGCACAGGCCTTTGCAAATGCTGTCGAAACGGGTTTTTTCCAGGAATCTGAGGTCGAACTTGTTCGTTCAGGCTCTGAGGGGGCTGCTGACAGGTTGAAGGCGCTGAGAAAAAATATCGAAGACCAGCAAGAGAGTTAAGCCGATTTCCAGAGTGTGACTTCTGTTGCGTTCGGACCCTGGATCAATCGCTAAAAAAGGCCCGGCATGTGACCGGGCTTTCTTTCATGCAGCGATCAGGCGTTGTTACGAGAACTGCCTGCCATTGGCCGAGATTGTTGAGCCGGCGATAAATCCGGCATCGTCGCTGGCGAGGAAAACCACACATCTTGCGATTTCTTCCGGGTCGCCGGGAGCGCCAAAGTGGATCTGCGGGATGATGCGTTTGGCAAGCCATTCAACTTCAGTCAGCAACCCAAAGCGGCAAATACATAAAATTTTATTCAAATTTGCCAATTTGAGTTTGTGATAAGTCGAAACATTTCATGCCAGTCTCTCTCTAACAGGTATAAAGTGCATCGGAACACAATTGAAACACTCGTTTAGCAATGAACTTTCTGGCAGCGGCTCTGACGGCGCGCCGCGCCCGAAGGCTCCACATCCTTCAACTGGCCGACGGAAGCTGGCCAACCGGTTTCGCAGGCTCTGGTTAGCCACTGTGGCCCCTTTCCACAAATCAATCCATGTCAGATTTCGCTATGTGTTTGCCATCGCTGTAATGGGTCTCGTTCTGATGGCTGCGATTGCATTCATCTCAAGCCGCACCCTGTTGACCACCTATGAAAACAGCGTGCAGGAAATGCGCGTTGAGATGATGTCTATGGAACGCTTCCAAGGTTCATTGAGAGACGCGAACCGTCTGGCGTTTCTACACGCGATCGATGGTGATCAATCAGCACCCGAGCGTTTTGAAGAAATCAGCGAGGCGGTGGACGGGCAAATTGAACACGCGACAAAGGCCGAGGCAGGGCGCGCATCGGATCATCACATCCATTCCAACATTGCGCTGTCGATATTTGCACCAACGTGGGAAAACACAAAAGCCGCTGCCCGATCTGTATTTCAGCACACGCCTGGGACACCGGAAGCTATCGAAGCGCTGCGGCGCGTGCAAGCGGTGACTGATTCGGCTAATGATGCGTTTTCCGAGTTCCATCACTCTTCACTTCAGGATGTGTATCGGCATCTTGAGGCCGCGCAAAGGGTCGGCGTAAATGCACTTTTCGCGATGTTCGGCGGCATTGTTGCCGGGGGTGCGCTTTTGATTGTTCTGGGTGTATTTGTGGGGCGTTCGGTACTCCATCCCATCGCAGAACTCCACCGAGCTGCAGGTAAACTGGGTAAGAAGGATTTTTCGCATAGAGTCATGCTTCGCAACACCAGTGATGAGTTGGGGCAACTTGGAAAAGCGTTCAACCTAGCGGCCACGGCTTTGCAACGATTGTACCGGGAGCTTGAAAGACGTTCGACCCATGACAACCTGACCGATATTCTGAACCGTGCCGGATTCGACGAGCGGTTGGCCGCTGAATGTGAGAATACCAAACGAACGGGTCGGGGACTTGCGCTTTTGCTGGTTGATATAGACTTCTTCAAACGCGTGAATGACATTCACGGGCATCAGGCTGGTGACGAGGCTTTGCAGGTTGTTGCCCAATTATTGGAGGAGGCGACAAGACCGGGAGATATCGTGGCCCGCTATGGGGGCGAAGAGTTTGCGATTATTCTTCCTGATACGGATGAGGCCAGCGCCATGGCCATGGCAGAGCGACTGCGCTTCAATATTGAAGCTGCCAATATCGATTGTGGTATCGATGAGGACATCGGTGTGACTGTCAGTATTGGTTGTGCCAGCCAGCTGTCGGACATGATGACACCTGAGGATTTTATCAGATATGCTGACGTGGCGCTTTATGCGGCCAAGGATGCCGGGCGAAACCGTGTTGTCTCGGCGCAACGAGGGCAATTGACCCATGGACTGGACCAGCAGCCGGATGCAGCCTAGAGCGCCTTTTGTAACGGTCTCGACATGGTGTGGTGGGACATCCAAAGGAAAGAAAAGCCCGGACAGTTTGCAACTCTCCGGGCTTCGGCTATTCGGGAGTCATGGGCCCTTACGAGAAGAACTGCCCACCATTGGCCGAGATTGTTGAGCCGGTGATAAATCCGGCATCGTCGCTCGCCAGAAAGACCACACATCTTGCGATTTCTTCCGGTTCGCCGAGACGGCCAACGGGGATCTGCGGGATGATGCGTTTGTCGAGCACTTCCTGCGGGATCGCGCGGACCATTTCTGTTCCGATATAGCCGGGGCAGATGGCGTTGACTGTGATGCCCTTGGCAGCACCTTCCTGAGCCAAAGCGCGGGTGAAACCGATATCGCCTGCTTTGGCAGCAGAATAATTGGTCTGGCCCATCTGGCCTTTTTGGCCGTTGATCGAGGAGATGTTGATAACACGCCCAAAACCGCGTGTACGCATGCCTTCCCAGATGGGGCGGGTCATGTTGAAGAGGCCATTGAGATTGGTGTTGATGACGGCCTGCCACTGATCAATGGTCATTTTGTGGAACATGCCATCGCGCGTGATGCCAGCATTGTTGACCAGAATATCGATTGGCCCGATATCGGCCTCTACTTTGGCGATGCCTTCGACGCAGGAATCATAGTCCGATACATCCCATTTGTAGACCGGTATGCCGGTTTCTTCCTTGAACTTGCCAGCAGCTTCATCATTGCCTGCGTAGCTTGCGGCTACTGTATAGCCTGCCTCTTTCAGGGCTGTGGAAATTGCGGCGCCGATGCCTCGGCTTCCTCCGGTGACCAATGCTGTTTTACCCATGCTTTCTTCCCTCATCTAATTTGGTTTGACTGCACTTTTTGCGCAGTTTCTCTTGATTTTGGAACCGGGGAAATTTCCCCCGGCTCCCGCGCAGTCTTATGAACGCTCGACTGTAAGTGCAACGCCCATGCCGCCGCCGATGCACAGGGTGGCAAGACCCTTTTTGGCATCACGCTTCTGCATTTCATGAAGCAGTGTGACAAGCACACGGCAGCCGGATGCACCAATCGGGTGGCCGATGGCGATTGCGCCACCATTCACATTCACGATCTCGGGAGCCCAGCCCATTTCCTTGTTGACGGCGCAAGCCTGAGCGGCAAACGCCTCATTGGCTTCTACAAGGTCCAGATCAGCGACAGACCAGCCGGCCCGGTCCAGTGCCTTGCGGGATGCAGGGATTGGGCCGCTGCCCATGATCGCAGGATCAACACCGGCAGTGGCGGAGCTTGCAATGCGGGCCAATGGTGTCAGGCCGCGTTTTTCAGCTTCGGCTGCGCTCATCAACATGACGGCAGCAGCGCCATCATTCAGGCCGGAAGCGTTGGCAGCTGTGACCGTGCCATCTTTCTGGAAAGCAGGACGCACTTTGGTGACACTTTCCAGCGTTGCGCCGTGGCGGATGTATTCATCATCTTCAACCACTGTCTCTCCCTTACGGGTTTTGACAGTGAAGGGGATGATTTCATCCTTGAATTTGCCAGCCTTCTGCGCGGCTTCCGCCTTGTTCTGGGAGGCAACTGCAAAATTGTCCTGCTGATCGCGGCTGATCTGCCATTTCTCGGCAACATTTTCAGCTGTCGTGCCCATGTGGTAGCCATTGAATGCATCCCACAGGCCGTCCTTGATCATAGTGTCGATCATTGTGTAGTCGCCCATCTTAACGCCGTTGCGCAAAAGCTGTGCGTGTGGCGAGAGGGACATATTTTCCTGACCGCCGGCAATCACGACGCTTGCTTCGCCGGATTTGATCTGTTGTGCGCCAAGCGAGACTGCGCGCAGGCCGGAACCACAAACCTGATTAAGACCCCAGGCAGTTGTGTCGGTTGGAAGGCCAGCATTAATAGCTGCCTGGCGTGCCGGGTTCTGACCTTGTGCGGCGGTCAGAACCTGCCCAAGAATAACTTCGCTAACGTCTGATGCTTCAACACCGGCACGAGACAGCAGACCCTGTATCACTGCCGCGCCAAGATCATGGGCTGGCGTGTTAACGAATGAACCGGTGAACGATCCGACCGGTGTACGGCCAGCGGCAACAATGACGATATCTTCTGAATTGGACATGGAGGCTCCCTTTATTAACTTCAAATCTTCGGTGTCATTTGCACAATAGCGCTTTTCTGCAAAGTTATCTTATTCAAATTTCGCATTGCAGAACTGCAGATAATACGCAGCTTATGACTTTAGTCCGGTGAATAAGTTGCATGATTTTACGCAGTTGCACATGGTCCTTTGTGCTGCAAATACAAGAATTTCCGCAAAGAATGGCCCTGATTGCCCTAATGCCATCAGTTCGTGCGCAATGTGGTGTTACGTGGCAGTGCAAAAAAGATGGATGTGCGCTGCAAAATTCCATAGGGTGACAGAATAAAGAACCAGAAGGCTGGTCGTTGCACTGCAGCGACCGGTTCGGGACTGAAAACAGGACGGGTCTGCCATGGCTAAAACTGACGAGCCGATAACCATCAAGAAATACGCAAATCGACGCCTCTATAATACCGGCACGTCGACTTACGTTACGCTGGAAGATCTGTCTGTGATGGTGAAGAAGGAAGACGATTTTGTCGTGGTGGACGCCAAATCCGGCCAGGATATCACCCGCTCGGTTCTGACACAGATTATTTTTGATGAAGAGAACAAGGGCATCAATTTGTTGCCTATTTCTTTCCTGCGCCAGCTGATCCGGTTTTATGGAGACCAGATGCAGGCCGTTGTTCCCAGCTTTCTGGATGCATCGATTTCCTCTCTGACGCGCGATCAGGATAAATTCCGCGAGCAGATATCATCTATTGGTGTGCCCGGCTTTGACGCCGTGGAAGAACATACCCGCCGCAATATGGAAATGTTTGAGCAGGCTATGAAGATGTTCAACCCGTTCGGCGTGCCGACGAAAGCACCGACAGATGTATCAGATCTTGCTGATTCCTCAGTTGCGCCGACTGCTGCTGCGCCAAGCTCGGATGATCTGTCAGCCCTGAAGGACCAGATTGCCGATATGCAGCGCAAAGTGGAAGCCCTTTCCACGAAGAAGGACTGAGCTTACAGGTGCTGGTCGTTCCAGGTGAGGGGCCGGTGGTTCAAGCAGGTATTTTTTTCTTGCAAACCTCTGGTCAAACCGATGGCTTGACTGTATAAGGCCGCTCTAATTCCCGAATTTGCTGACATCAGCGGCTCGGTTGGGGTTTCCCGGCGATCCGATCATGGTGTTTGTAAACAAAGATCCAAATGATCAGTCGCGCATCAGCCGGCTGGCGCGTTGACTGAATAATGGAAGGTTTGGCCCATGGCTGTTCCAAAAAGTAAGATATCCCGCATGAAACGCGGCTTTCGCCGTTCTACGGATGCTTTGAAAGCAAATGCATATGTGGAAGACAAGGATTCTGGCGAATTGCGCCGTCCGCACCATATTGATCTGAAGACCGGCATGTATCGTGGTCGTCAGATTCTGGAAGCAAAAGACAACGCTTAAACAGACGTATTTTGCGTTTGTTGCAGGTGAATGAATGAAGGCCGGTTTTGACCGGCCTTTTTTATATTTCCGAACCGTATTATAAGTCTGGACCGATTGTTTGCTTCGGGACAATGGCTGGCTCTCGATCTCAACGAGTTTTCGCCAAAACATAATGGGTTTGAGGAGAACTGGTGTGTTGAATTTTCCGCTGATGTTGGTGCCTTTGGTGGTGTACAACCTTTTCGCATTTGATCTTCTGACAACTTACATGACGGCCAGATGGGATGCTGTGCTGTTCAGTGTAACTATGATTTCAGGCGCAATTTTCAACTTCTCCCTGTCCGATCTATTTGTTTTTTCAGCGCTTGTTCTGCTGTGTATCGAAGTCCTGAAAGCCACACGAATAGGCAATCTGACCATTGTTGATCACATGTTGTCGATGGTTGTGTTTATCGTTTTTCTGGTGGAGTTTTTGCTGGTGCGCGAGGCCGCAACGACCTTATTCTTCACTCTGATGGTGATTGCCTTGATTGATGTTGTGGCCGGGTTTGCCATTTCCATCCGGTCAGCAACGCGGGATGTGGCCGTTGGCGGCTATTAAAACTCTGCTTTTTTAAAAGGCAGCGCTGTATTTTGGCTTTTCACCAGTAATCCGCAGCGCCGCCAGTTTTCCTGATTTGTATGAGTTAGCCGGGATCAGCTGCAAAACCGGCAGCTTCAATGCCAGCAATCGCGCATGCTTCATCATTGTCTGATGTGTCGCCGGAAATTCCGACAGCGCCAATGATATCGCCGTCACCATCGCGCACCAGAACGCCGCCGGGTACAGGAACTATGCGTCCGCCTGCCACGCCATTCAGACCCTCCAGGAAATGCGGGCGCTCTGCCGCCTGTGCGTTGAGCCATCTTGATCCGGCTCCTACCGCCAGCGCGCCATAGGCTTTGCCTGCGGAAATCTGAGGACGCAGCATCGACGTGCCATCCTGTGCCAGATACGCCCGCAAGTGGCCGCCTGCATCCAGAACAGATACACCAAGAGGCTTCAGGCCAAGTTCTGCGCCTTTGGCAAAGGCGGCATCGATGATTGTGCTGGCCTGTTGCATCGTGATCTTTGTCATAAAGTCTCCTGTAGGTTTTCCGGATCATCCGACTGAACTCATGTTTCGGGACTTGTGCCAAAGGGCCGGTTCTGTCAACACAGGGCATCAAATTTGCCACTCAAATTTTCTGAAGGTTTCTCACTTATGCGCAACTTCAGTCAGCCGGGGCGCTCTCCGGTCTATGCGGAAAATGGCATGGTTGCCACATCCCATCCACTGGCCAGTGCCGCCGCCCTGGATATGCTGAAATCCGGCGGAAATGCTGTTGATGCCGCTGTCTGTGCCTCTGCCGTGCTTGCAGTGGTCGAACCGCATATGACCGGGATTGGCGGCGACTGTTTCGCAATTGTTAGTGAGCCAGATGGAACGCTGCACGGCTTCAACGGTTCTGGGCGCAGTGCCGCCGGTGCTGAGTTGGACCGATACCGGGGGCAGGGGTGGACTGAGATCCCGGAAACCTCTCCCCATGCCATAACAGTTCCTGGAGCCATTGATGCCTGGGAACAGCTTTTGTCACGGTCCGGACGAAAGGGACTGGATGCAGCCCTGTTTCAGGCGATCAACTATGCACGTAACGGGTTTTTTGTGGCGCCGCGTGTTGCTCACGACATAGCAGCCCTTACCGGTAAATTGCAGCAAAACGAAGCGGCAGCGGCGGTCTATCTGAAGTCCGGTGCTGCTTATGCTTTGGGTGATCGCATTCTGTCTCCAGCTTTGGCAGAAACGCTTGAGGCTATTGCTGCCAAAGGTGCGCGCGCCTTTTATGAAGGCGAAATTGCAGCTGATATTTCGGCATCAATTCAAGCGCTTGGCGGCGTTCTTGGTGAAGCTGATCTGGCGGCTCATCGGGGCTTTTTCACCGATCCGGTTTCAACCTCCTATCAGGGACACGACATTTTTGAGCTGCCGCCAAACGGGCAGGGCATTGCTGCTTTGGTGATCCTGAATATTCTCACGGCACAACGACGTATTGCTGACCCCATGTCGGCCGAACGGCTGCATAAGCAGATTGAGGCTGCCAAGCTTGGCTACGGCGTGCGCGATGCTTTTATTTCTGATCCGGTTGCGATGTCCGTTTCCATGTCTGATCTGATTGATCCTGCCTATGGCCAAAAATTGTCTGAGCGAATCAACACGACCAGCGTTTTGGACAAGCCTGCGCCACATGTGCCCAATGCAGACACGGTGTATCTGAGTGTTGTGGACAGGGACGGGATGGCCTGTTCGTTTATCAATTCCCTGTTTGATGGCTTTGGAACCGGTATTCTGACTGAGAAAACGGGTATCATGCTGCAAAGTCGCGGGCGATGCTTCTCGTTGGAGGAAGGGCACCCCAATGCGGTTGGCCCGTCAAAACTGCCTCTTCACACGATTATTCCGGGCATGGTTCTGAAAGACGGCAAACCGTCCATCAGTTTCGGCGTCATGGGCGGTCAGTATCAGGCCTGCGGCCACGCCCATGTTTTACAGAATATGCTGGTCTATGGCTTTGACCCGCAAGCGGCGCTCGATTTTCCGCGCGCTTTCTGGGACGAAGCAGGCAATTTGGAACTGGAAGATGGCTGGTCTCCTCAGATTGATGAGATTCTGCTTCAGAAGGGCCACAATGTGGTGCGGTCCGGGAAGGCAATTGGAGGCGGACAAATTATTGCCATCGACCAGGAACGCGGGTTGCTCATCGGCGGTTCAGATCCGCGAAAAGATGGTCTGGCAATTGGTTACTAGCATTCTTTCAAAACTAAATTCTGCGTTTTGATTTCTGTTAAAATGTTGCTTTGCGGCCCGAAGGTGGCATCATGAACGAGTTTTGGTGGGTGAATCGTCGCAATTAGTCGAATCTCCTGGTCTCGGGCGTTGACGTTTTGGCGCGGCTGCGGGATATAACCACTCAATAGGTGCTCTTGCGTGCTGTTGTTTCAAACGAAATGCAAATCGCTTATAAAGATGTGAATCGACGCTCCACCGCTGATGCCAAGGCAAACGCAATGGGGCGGCTTTGCTGCAAAAGGATACAGCCTTGTCGGATACGGCTCTTGAAAATGGAACTTCGGCTTCCGGGGAAAATGGAACCCGGCGGGATTTTCTTTATGTAACAACGGGCGCATTCGCTGTTGTCGGCGTTGCCGGCATAGTTTGGCCGCTTGTTGACCAGATGAACCCGGATGCATCAGCATTGGCGCTGGCCTCCACGGAAGTGGACATCAGCGCTGTTGAATCTGGTCAAAGCATCACAATCAAGTGGCGCGGAAAACCCGTTTTCATTCGCAATCGTACAGATGCTGAGGTTGAGGCCGCCAAATCCGTTCCTATGGATGAGCTGATCGATCCTCAAGAGGATGTGGAACGCGCTGTCGAAGGCCGTGAGAATCTTCTTATTATGGTTGGTATCTGCACGCATCTGGGCTGTGTTCCGCTTGGTGATGCCGGTGATTTTGGTGGTTGGTTCTGCCCTTGCCATGGCTCGCACTACGACACGTCTGGCCGCATTCGCAGAGGTCCGGCACCGCTGAACCTTGTTATCCCGCCTTATGAATTCATGTCCGAAACGAAGCTCCGCATTGGCTAAGCGCTTTCATCGGCTTTTGAGAAACTCGGAGACCTCGCAATGAGTGGACATTCCTCCTCCTACGATCCCCAGAACGGTGCGATGAAGTGGCTTGACAAACGTCTGCCGCTTCCGCGTCTGATGCACGATTCCTTCGTGTCTTATCCGGTGCCACGTAATCTGAACTACGCCTACACATTCGGCGGTATGCTGTCGATCATGCTGGTTATTCAGATTATCACCGGTGTTGTTCTGGCCATGCATTACGTTGCCAGCGCCGATGTTGCCTTCAACTCGGTTGAGCACATCATGCGTGATGTGAATTATGGCTGGCTGCTGCGCTACGTTCACACAAATGGCGCTTCGATGTTCTTCATTGCGGTGTATGTGCATATTTTCCGCGGCCTTTATTATGGTTCCTATAAGGAGCCACGTGAGGTCCTGTGGATTCTCGGCGTTGTTATTTTCCTGTTGATGATGGCCACAGCCTTTATGGGCTATGTGCTGCCATGGGGACAAATGTCCTTCTGGGGTGCAACTGTTATCACCAATCTGTTCTCTGCCATTCCATTGTTCGGTGAGAGCATTGTGACCTGGCTGTGGGGTGGCTTTTCAGTCGACCAACCGACGTTGAACCGCTTCTTCTCGCTGCATTACCTGCTTCCCTTCATGATTGCCGGCGTTGTCATTCTCCACGTCTGGGCACTCCACGTGACGGGCCAGACGAACCCGACAGGCGTTGAAGTCAAACAGAAGAGCGACACACTGCCTTTCACGCCGTATGCGACCATCAAAGATGCGTTTGCGCTGGTTGTGTTTTTCGTTGTCTACGCCTGGTTCGTGTTTTATCTGCCGAACTATCTGGGCCATGCCGACAATTATATTCCTGCCAATCCGCTGGTTACGCCTGCACACATAGTGCCTGAATGGTACTTCCTGCCGTTCTACGCCATCCTGCGCGCGGTGCCTGATAAGCTGGGCGGCGTTGTGCTGATGTTTGGCTCCATTGCGGTGCTGTTTGTGCTGCCATGGCTGGACACATCAAAAGTGCGGTCGGCTTCGTTCCGTCCAACCTACCGCGTGTTTTTCTGGGTCTTCGTGGTGGTTGCCATTATCTTGGGCTGGCTTGGATCAAAGCCTGCCGAAGGCGGCTATGTGATTGCATCACGTATTTTCACTGCATACTACTTTGCACATTTCCTCATTCTGCTACCGCTATTGGGCATCTTTGAGAAAACGAAACCGCTGCCAAACTCCATCACAGAGTCTGTGCTGGGTGACAGCGACAGCAAAGGTGGCTCTGCCATGCCGTCAGGCGCTGCTGCATCTCCCGAGACCAAGGGTTGATTGGGGTCAGGTAATGAGGTTCAAGGACAACACAATGACGACTTTCCTTACTAAAACCGTCGCCACTGCCACACTCATCTTCGGGATGGCATTTTCGGGCGCGGCAATAGCTGCCGAAAAAGTGCATGTTGAGGAACAGGACTGGAGCTTTTCCGGACCCTTCGGCAAGTTTGATCAGGCACAATTACAGCGTGGATTTCAGATTTACACGGAAAACTGTTCAGCTTGCCACAGTCTGAGCCTTGTCTCGTTTCGCAATCTGATGGAGCCTGGTGGGCCAGGTTTCTCTGAAGCTGAAGTTCGCGCCATTGCGGCGGATGTCTCTGTACTGGATGGCCCGGATGGAGACGGTGAACTGTTTGACCGTCCCGGCAGGCTGTCGGATCGCTTTCCATCGCCTTGGGCCAATGAAGAACAAGCGCGGGCCTCCAATAATGGTGCTTATCCACCAGACTTTTCGTTGCTGGCAAAGGCGCGTGCAGCGACACGTGGATTCCCGACTTTCGTGTTTGATATCTTCACGCAGTATCAAGAATCCGGGCCGGATTATATCTATGGTCTGCTGACCGGCTACAGTGAAGATGTACCTGATGATGTCCAGATGCTGGACGGCCTGCATTACAATACGAACTTCCTGTCAGGTGTTCAGATTGCGATGGCTGCACCGTTGAGTGATGATCAGCATGAGTATTCTGACGGATCGCCACAGACTTTGGACCAGTATGCGCGTGATGTTACCGCGTTCATGATGTGGGCGGCGGAGCCGCATTTGATGGATCGAAAAGCGATGGGCTTCCGGGTTCTGATTTTCTTGCTGATTTTTGCCGGATTGCTTTACCTGACGAAACGCAAGGTTTTCGCCAGCGTCAGGCATTAGGCTCTGATTACACGACGCAATATAAAAGAGTCCCTCCCGGGGCTCTTTTCATTTCCGGTTCCTGTTTACCGGCACTCTGGGGGCGCTAGTTACCATGTCTGATACTGCAACGGGTCATCCTGAATTGCTGGCCGCTATCCGGACCATTCCCGATTATCCGAAACCGGGGATTCTGTTTCGCGACATCACAACATTGTTGTCAAATGCGCGCGCGTTCCGGAAGGCCATCGATGAACTGGTACAGCCCTTTGCCGGGGAAAAAATAGAGCAGGTGGCTGGTATTGAAGCGCGCGGCTTCATTCTGGGCGGCGCAGTTGCGCATCAATTGTCCTCCGGCTTCGTGCCGATCCGCAAAAAGGGCAAGCTCCCTCATGCCACGGCCAGCATTGCCTATTCGCTGGAATACGGCATTGATGAAATGGAAATTCACAAGGATGCCGTAAAGGCCGGTGAGAAGGTCGTCCTTGTTGATGATCTGATCGCCACGGGCGGTACTGCGGAAGGGGCCATCAAGCTGCTGCAGGGACTAGGGGCCAATGTGGTTTCTGCCTGTTTCATTGTCGATTTGCCGGACCTTGGCGGTGCTGACAAAATTCGGGACCTCGGTGTTCCCGTTCAGGTTCTGGTGTCCTATCCGGGGCACTAGAGCCTTTCAGGAATTCATCACCAAATTCTCTTTCAATGTGTCGAGAACAACGGCCAGTTTTCTGTCCACATCCTGCAGATAGCGTGTCCAGTCATCATAGTGATGCAGATCTTCGCGCCCGTCTGAAATGCCGCGCAGGCCGAGCAGAGGAATGCCAAACATCTGGCAAGCTCGCAGCACGGCAAACGTTTCCATATCCACCATATCTGCATCAATGGGGTCATAAGCTGCACCGGAGATGACGCTGGCGCCGGTCGACAAGCGTGCCTCGGGCACACCCTGAATCCGTGGGTGCAATGCTATGTCGACTTCATGATCGACGAATGGCGTGACGCCCTTTTTAAACCCAAGTGGGGACGCATCCATGTCCCGGTAAGAGACGGAACTGACCTGATAGATTTCTGTTTGCTCCAAGCTGGCTGAGCCAGCGGAGCCGAGCGAGATGACAAGGTCCGGCAGTGCCTTGTCAGCCTTCAGGCCTGCCAGGGCGCGTGCGGTGTTGATGGCAGCTTCCACAGGACCAACACCGATAAAGACTGGTTCTATGCGGGCTTTCAGGGCCTCACCATATTCGGCAGGCGCTGCCATCAGAAACAGAATTTTCTTGCCAAATTCTGCTTCGGTTGACCGATGCCCAGTCATTCCAGTTGCCTCAGGTGTTGAATTTGAAGAGCATTACATCGCCATCATGGGCAACATATTCCTTGCCTTCATCGCGTGCTTTGCCAGCTTCCTTTGCAGGGTTTTCCCCACCAAGTCCAACATAATCATCATAGGCGATGGTCTGTGCCCGGATGAAGCCGCGCTCAAAATCCGTATGGATAACGCCTGCAGCCTGTGGCGCCTTGGTACCTCTGGTGATGGTCCATGCACGCGTTTCTTTCGGGCCGACCGTGAAAAAGGTAATGAGGTCGAGCAGTTGATACCCGGCCCGGATGAGGCGATCAAGACCGGGCTCTTCAAGGCCCATGCTTTCCAGATATTCTGCAGCTTCTTCTGCATCCAACTGAGCAATTTCTGCTTCGATATTGGCAGATATAACCACCGATTGAGCCCCCTCGCGCTGCGCCATTTCAGCGACAGAATCCGAGTAGGCATTGCCCTTGTCGGCGTCGTCTTCCATTACGTTGCAAACATAGAGAACCGGCTTTGATGTGAGAAGCTGCAGGCCTTTGAAGGCTTTTTCATCCTCATGGTCGACATCCAGAATTCTGGCTGGTTTGCCGTCGGTCAGCAGAGCAATGGTTGCGTCCACGAGAGGCAATAATTGTTTGGCTTCCTTGTCGTTGCCAGTGGCGCGTTTGCGCAGATTGACCACGCGTTTTTCCAAACTTTCCAGATCTGCCAGCATCAACTCGGTTTCAACGGTTTCCGCGTCTGCGACCGGGTCGATGCGTCCATCCACATGAGTGATGTCTTCGTCCTCGAAGCAACGCACAACATGGGCGATTGCATCCACTTCGCGAATGTTTGCCAGAAACTGGTTGCCCAAGCCTTCACCCTTGGACGCGCCGCGCACAAGACCGGCAATATCCACAAATGTCAGACGCGTTGCGATTATGTTGGCAGACTTCCCAGCCGCAGCCAGCTTGGCGAGCCTTGGGTCGGGAACTGCGACGTCGCCGGTGTTCGGTTCAATAGTACAAAATGGATAATTGGCAGCCTGTGCTGCCGCTGTTTTGGTCAGCGCATTGAACAGTGTGGATTTGCCAACATTAGGCAGGCCAACGATGCCGCATTTGAAACCCATCGGGTCAGTCCTTTTTGGTTTTGGGCAGGAGCGCTTTTAAAGCAGCCGCCATTGGCCCAATTGATTTTTCTTGTGGTGTTTTGGTGTCAGCCTTGTCCCGCCTGGGGGCTGGCTTTTCAGATTTAGTGTTATCGCGTGCGTTGCCAGCCCTGTTCTGCAACAGGGCAAATTTGTTCATGAAGCTGGCAGCGCCCTCGTTTAACAGGGTTGGGACAGCTTTGGCCATATCGCTTAACAGCGGTTCCAGCCACTCCCCATCGGCCTTGGCGAAATCAGATAATACGTAACGGCTTACAAGGTCTTTATGGCCCGGGTGGCCGATGCCGATGCGGACCCGCTGATAGTCTTTGCCCACATGGGCATCCATCGAGCGAATACCATTGTGGCCGCCGGAACCGCCGCCTGTCTTGACGCGGATTTTACCCGGTACAAGGTCGAGTTCATCATAAAAGACAATGATGTCTTCCACGGGAATCTTGAAGTAGCGAACGGCCTCACCGACAGATTGGCCGGACAGGTTCATAAAGGTTTGTGGTTTGAGCAGGGTGACTTTTTCGCCGTCGACTGTGCCCGTTGCCATCGAGCCCTGAAAACGATCCCGCCACGGTGTGAAACCGTGGCGGGTGTGTATTTCGTCCACTGCATGAAAGCCAATATTGTGACGGTTTCCGGAGTATTGTGCTCCAGGATTTCCCAGTCCAACGAGAAGTTTCATGGGTCGTCCGCTCGGCTTTGTTCAGTTTACTCTTCGGTGCTTTCGCCGTCTTCAGCTTCAGCTTCTGCATCTTCATCAGTTGCATCTTCTGCATCCGCATCGTCGTCCTCACTCTTGAGAGCGGCAGGTGCGGCAATTGTTGCAATGGTGAAGTCACGATCCGAAATGGTCGGAACGACGCCTTCCGGCAACTTAACAGCAGAAATGTGTATTCCATCGCCGATATCAAGGCCGGTCAGATCCGCTTCAAGGGATTCCGGTACAGCATTGCCAGGCACTTCGCATTCGACTTCGTGACGGACAATGTTGAGTACGCCGCCGCGTTCAAGACCAGGTGCCGCTTCTTCATTGATAAAGTGCACAGGAACATTGACGGTCAATGTGCTGCCTTTGCCAACGCGCAGAAAATCTATGTGGGTCACAAAGTCTTTGACAGGATCACGCTGCACATCTTTGGCAATAACCGAATGGGTTTTACCATCAACGTCAAGGTCGATCACGCGAGCCATAAAGCTACTGTCGTTTGCAGCAATAGCTGTTTCTTTGGCAGGCAGGGCAATTGAAAGGGGTGGTTTTTTGTCGCCATAAATGACGCCAGGTACAAGACCTTCACGACGCGTAGCTCGAGCAGCCCCCTTGCCAACTCGTTCCCGCGCCACCGCTTTGAGTTCATCACTCATAGGAAGCACTCCGATTTGTTTGGTGAGGACAGCAACCCTGATTTTTCGTCAAGCCACTGCCCAGATTATGCGGTCCCTCCAAGGGTGTGACCGCGTGGAGAGGCTTTTAGGCGAGAGGCTTTCGAAACGCAAGGGTTTTATAGGGAATTTGACGTGGTTGACTATCGCAGGATTGGTTCAGTCAAACAGGCTCGATACGGATTTTTCCAGGCTGGTTCTGGAGATCGCTTCACCGATCAGCGTTGAAATGGGAATCGCCCGAATGTTTGAGGCAGATTCCACGGCGCCGGTCGGCTGTATGGAGTCCGTGATGACAAGCTCTTTAAGCTTGGATGCGGTTACTCTGGCAACGGCCCCGCCGGACAGGACCCCATGGGTAATGTAGGCGCGAACCGACGTGGCACCCTGCTCCTGCAAAGCATCAGCGGCATTGCATAATGTGCCACCGGAATCCACGATGTCATCAACCAGAATGCAGTCATAGCCTTCAACATCACCAATGATGTTCATGACTTCTGATTCACCTGGGCTGTCACGACGTTTATCGACGATGGACAGGGGTGCATCAATACGTTTGGCCACTGCGCGGGCGCGGACCACGCCACCCACATCGGGGGAAACCACCATGACTTTGCCGTCAGGCATGCGGGATTTGATGTCGCGTGCAAACAGGGGGGCTGAAAACAGATTGTCCGTCGGAATATCAAAGAAGCCCTGAATCTGGCCTGCATGCAAATCCAAGGTCAGCACCCGGTCAGCGCCAGCCTCGGTAATGAGATTGGACACCAGCTTCGCTGAAATCGGCGTGCGAGCGGCATGTTTTCGATCCTGCCGGGCGTAGCCAAAATAGGGGATGACCGCAGTGATGCGCTTGGCTGAGGATCGGCGTGCCGCGTCCATCAGAATCAGCAATTCCATCAGATGATCATTAGCCGGATAACTGGTGGATTGCAGAACGAAGACGTCCTCGCCCCTGATGTTTTCCTGTATCTCGACGAATATTTCCTGATCGGCGAAGCGTCGTACGGAGCAATGCGCAAGGGGAATGTCCAAATACTCCGCCACCGACTTTGCGAGGGCGGGATTTGAATTGCCGGCGATAAGTTTCATTGGGAACAGTCCTGAGGCATGGCCAAGATCGCGTATGGTGCTGCTTCTAACAAGCTGCGGCGCTTGGTGTAAAGCTGGTAGAGCATGTTTTGTTCATGCAAATTCATTTGATCAACAAAACACACTGTGTAGCGGCCTTTCATTTGATCTTACCGGTTCACCCGGGTCAATTTGCTCAGAATTGGGTCTGTTATTGGAAGGGAACAATATCCCGCTTGTCCACTTTGGCCGCGCCCAGCTCTGTATTGAGCCATGCGATGATCGCCTCCATTGACTGCACAGCCAGCAAATCCAGCGATTCTGAACCAATGCTGTTCCAGTTTGCGGTGGCATTGGTTGCCAGAATCTGTCCACTGACGCGGTGAGGGGAGGAGCCATTGTTGGCGTTTATATCCCAGATGTAGACGATGACGGTTCCCAGGGAATTTGAAGCCAAAGACAGATAGCCTCTCACCAGATGGCTTTGCGTGGCATCGCCATTGGGTACCAGAAACATGTTACGCCGAAACGCCGAGCGCCGCAGTGATTCAGACAGGCGGTTTTCCACATTATTTGGAATGCCCTCAATTGGCGCAAAACCAAGCCGTGCCAAAGAGGCCGGACCGGAGGCGCGAATTTTTGGAGCCGCATCAATAGGCGCTATCTCTTCAGAGGTGACAGTGGGCGCATAAACCTCACCCTGTGCCTCTGTTTCCGCCTTCTGTAGATTTTCCTCAATCGTGCCAAGGCATGCGCTGAGGAAAACGCACATAATAAAAATCAGGCAGATGCGACATGACACAAACAATACATTCATGGAATGTGCTCTAGCCCTTCACCGCTACAAGTTCAATTGGCAAACGTGACAATGGTTCGGGCACAGTGTCTGTGGTCAGATACGTGCGCCCCAGTGTCATTGCAGTCTCAGTTTCGCTGTCCATAATGATGATATGAAGGAAGAGACTCATATTCTTGCGGATCACAAACGGATTTTTACGATAGAACATGGGCGTGTCTATCCAGGAGGGTGCGAAACGCGCGCCCAGTGAATAGCCACAGGCGTTTATGCGATGCGGATGCAGCCCTCGTTCGTCGAGAACGCTGGCATGAGCTTCGAACACATCGCCAAAGGTCTTGCCTGGCACCATCTGTTCTTCACAGGCCTTCAAGGCGATTACAGCCGCGTCAAACAGCTCAACGTGTCGGGGCGTGGGCTCGCCCACAACCACTGTTCGCATCAGCGCGCTGTGATAATTCTTTGATACGCCTGCAAATTCAAGTGTTACCTGATCCTGTTCTTCCAAGGTGCGGCGGCCCGACTTGGTCCGGCACAGCAATGCATCCTTGCCGGAGCCCACGATAAATCCATTGCCAGGATAACTGCCGCCGGCTGCTAATACCGAGCCTTGCATGGCGGCTAGAATATCGGCGTCATTGGCGCCGGGCTTGATGATCGCAAGGCCTGCGTCAAAGGCATTGTCAGCCATTTCCGCAGCTTCCCTGATATAGACTATTTCGGCGAAGCTTTTCTGCACACGCAAGGCTGGAATGAGGGTCGATGCATCTTTGAGATTGCCGAAGCTTTTCAGCTTGTCGTCCACCTGACGGCCATAATAGGCGGTCAGTCCCGCAGTGTCGTATTCCACACCGATGTTTTCGCCAAGCATATCCAGATTGTCCATCAGATCACGCAGCTGATTGACCGGCCCGGCTTCACCCCAATCCATCCAGACATGGATGTCTTCAATGGTGGATGTGTGTCGGGCCTGGCGCAGATCCGGCATGCGGGTCAGCAAAGACATGTCGCCATTGGAGCGAACGATCAGGCATTGGAAAAAGCAGAAGCCGAAAGAGTCAAATCCGGTTAGCCAATACATGCTTTCCTGAGAAAACAGCAGCATTGCGTCCAAATTATTCTCTTCCATGACGGCAAGCAAACGCTCGCGTCGATGATCATATTCCTCGCGGGAAAAATGCAGGGTCATGAGCTTTCTCGCATTTGATCAGGTGATTGAAATTGCAGCTAGTTGGCGGCCATAATCTGGCTCTTGTCGGTGTGTGGTGCGGCGATAGCTGAAAAACGCCGTTTCCTCAAGGTAGGTACATTGACCGGTCCATTCCGCCTTGGCAAGTCCGCAGGCATTTAATCTGTCAACAATGTAGGACGGCAGACCAAATTGAAAGTGCCCTTCCTTGGCCCCTTCGGCGAAGTAGACTGAATTCCTGGCGTCATGCTGAAGGAATGTCTCGCGGAATTCTGCGCCAACCTCATAGGACTTCTGCGAAATGGTAGGCCCGAGAACCGCACTGATGCGATCACGCTTTGCACCAAGAGCCTCCATTTGTGCAATCGTACTTTCCAATACGCCGCCAATGGCCCCTTTCCAGCCGGAATGAGCCGCTCCCACGACACGGTTGTCCGCATCGGCAAACAGGACCGGACCGCAATCTGCTGAGCCGACCGCCAGAACAATATCGGGCGTTGTCGTTGCCAAGGCGTCGCATTGTTCTGATTCCCCATTTGGCCAAGGGCCTGTGACAACCAGACATTTGGGGCTGTGAATCTGGTAGGGTGTAATCAGTGGTCGGTCTGCTCCAACGAGCGTTTGTGTCAGCACCTGTCGATTGTGCAGGACATGGGCCTGCAGATCATCTGACCCGACGCCGCAGTTCAGATTGTCATAAATTCCTTTTGAGATGCCGCCCTGACGGCCGAAGAAGCCGTGCAGGATTCCACCGCCTTCAAGGGCTGGGTGAGTCGTGAACGGGGCAGGGACAAAGGTTTTTATCATTGGCACAGGTGACCGGATTGATGGGGTAAAATCAAGATGATTTCTGGAAGCCGGGCATCGGATCATCGAAACTTGCCGCTGCCAGAACCTTGAAGAGGGTCCCCATTTCGTCCGGGGATACGAGACGGGTCACAGCCTGCTGAAGGCCGGTTTGCATCTCCTGCGATTGACCTGAGCCCAATTGCCCGGCCCTTTCCAGAAGTCCCAGATTCAGCAAAAAGTCCATCTGGCTGACCGGTTCGGACACGTGGATATCCATTGATTTGAAGCATTTTTCCAAGGATGTGAAATCAACAAGGGCGGTCAGGTCGGCCTCCCCCGGTTGATCCAGCGGGTCCACCATTTGGTGATTTGTAAGGGCCTGGAAGGTTGCGCCGGTTTTAGGCTGGACATAGCCATAATCGATCAGGAGAGCGGCGCCGCCATTTGCTTTGATCCCGGCAGCGATATTCTTGGCAACATCACAGCGCTCCGGGGATAGTTCAAACACGGTCCCGGTGGGGATTGCATCGATTTGGCCCTGGCTGATTTGCAGTTTGGTCGGAAGATCAGCGAAACCAAGCTTGCCCTCCTGCGATGCAGTAATGTGGCGTTCTGCGATGCCCTTTTCCGTTTTTACGAGAATATGAACTGGCAGAGCGTCAAAGAATTCATTGGCAATCAACAAAGTCGGAAGATCGCTGTCGGGCAAGGTGCCATGCCAACGAACCGGGCAGGGGACCTTTGACAGTTTTTCTTGCTGGGCGGCTATAAGTGTGGGGCTCATGTCCACCATGTCGATTTCCAGACCACGCATAAGATCAGGTTCCAGAGCCAGGCTGCGCAGACAATCGGCCATCAAGGTGCCGCGCCCAGGCCCCAACTCTGCCAAACGTGTTCGCGATGGGCGGCCCAGAGCTTGCCAAGCGGCGACAAGCCAGGCACCAACGAGTTCGCCGAACATCTGGCTGACTTCCGGAGCCGTGGTGAAATCGCCCCCATGACCGAACGGATCGCGGGTCATGTAGTAGCCGGAAACGGGGTCCCCCAGACACAGATTCATGTAACGTGACAGGGGCATGGGCCCGGTCAGTGCAATATCTTCCAGGATGCGGGTCTTCAGATCAGCCATTATGGCCCCGGTTTAAAGGGTTCTCTTGCGGGACCCAATGATGCCCCAAAGCCCGAGCGCGATCATTGGCAGGGAAAGCAGCATGCCCATGGTGAGCCATCCGCTGAGAAAGCCGATATGCGCGTCCGGCTCGCGAAAAAACTCTACGATGAACCGTGACAGGCCATAGCCAGCCGTAAAAGTGCCAGCAATCAGACCCGGCTTCTTGAAGGCACCAAACAGATGCGCCAGACCCCACAACACGGCAAACAGGATTATCCCCTCCAACGCGGCTTCATATAATTGGCTGGGGTGGCGTGGTTCTGGGCCGGCACTGGGGAACACCATCGCCCATGGTGCAGATGAGGGACGGCCCCAGAGTTCCGCATTGATGAAATTTGCCAGACGGCCAAAGAACAGGCCAAATGGCGTGCAGATGGCGCAAATATCAAGCAAGGACCAAAGACGTACACCCCGACTGCGCGCAAACAGAATGATCGCCAGAATTGAGCCAATGAAGCCGCCATGGAAGGACATTCCGCCCTGCCACAGTTTCAGCGCCTCCAATGGATTGTTGAGATAGACGTCGAAATTATAAAATAGCACATAGCCGATGCGACCACCCAGAATGACGCCAAGCGTCATCCAAAGCAGGAAGTCATCAACGGCTTGGCGGGACATGGCTGGCTGGGCCGGGGCCCACAAATGTTCGTTTGAAACCAGACGGCGCGCGTACCACCAGCCAATAAGGATGCCGGCAATATAGCCAAGGGCATACCAGCGAATGGCAAGCGGGCCGAACTCAATCAACACCGGATCTATCATCGGGAAGGGCAAAACGAATGTGGACACAAATCAACCAAATCTATTGCGAATGTCATTGCTTCTAATCTGACGTTTGCATCCTGTCAGGTGTTTTGTCGCTGAACCTTGAGATTAGACGCAGAAAGACGCATATAAGCTGCACAACAAGGGATTTTTATTATGGCACGAAATTCAGGTCGTCTACTCGATGAGATCGCAAAACTGGCAACTGATGCCGCTGGTGTTGCCCAGGGCGTGCGCCGGGAAGCTGAAACAGCGGTGAAAAGTCAGTTGGAACGATTGCTGTCGGATATGGATCTGGTGCAACGGGAAGAGTTTGAGGCCGTACGGGATATGGCTGCAATGGCACGCGATGAAAATGATACATTGCGGGCCGATTTGCAGGCATTGCGCGACGAAATCGGCAGTCTGAAAGCTGCCAAACGCACAACCAGCCGTAAACCTGCGGCCAAAAAACCAACCTGACAAACGGCCTTTGCCCGAGCCGCAAAACGGGCGGAGTGTTATCCCGATTCGTCCACAGGAAACGCTCTGCCAGCGTATAAATAGTATCGTCACATACTTGCCACACTATATAGTGGGCTAAGGGTTGATTCTAACCCTTACGTAACGAGGCAGCAGCGGGAGTTTCCCATGAGTATGCTCGACGTCGAATTTGAGCGTGATGCAAACCCTGTCGATTTCATAGAGCAATTAGCTGGTCTGAATGATTGGGTATTTGAGCGCTCGGGTGAAGACGAAATAACCATTACCGTGGTTGGCAGCTGGTGCGACTATCATGTCTCTTTTTCATGGATGGAAGAGGTGGAGGCATTGCATCTGGCCTGTGCCTTTGATGCCAAGGTTACTGACAAACATCGCGGAGAAATTATTCGTCTGCTTGCTCTGGTGAATGAGCAGCTCTGGATGGGCCATTTTGATTTATGGGCCGAAGAAGGCGTGGTGATGTTTCGTCAGTCTCTGCTGTTGTCAGGCGGTGTGGAGCCAACACATCAGCAGCTGGAAGCGCTTTTGTCCGGGTCCGTTGAAGCGTGCGAACGTTACTACCAAGCGTTTCAGTTTATTCTCTGGGCCGGAAAATCAGCACCGGACGCCTTGGCTGGTACCTTGTTTGAAACCATCGGCGAGGCCTGATCCGCTATGAGCGTTGGCATAGACAAAGAACGACCACTCGTGCTTGTTGGCGCAGGCAAGATGGGCGGTGCGATGTTGCAGGGCTGGCTGTCCAAGGGATTGGCCGAAGGCGCTGTGCATGTGATCGACCCCGGCCTCAACGACAGCCAACGGGCAGAGTTGCAGGCTCAGGGTGTTGTCGTTCATGACAGTGCAGATGATGTGCCGACGCCGGGTCTGCTGATACTGGCAGTCAAACCCCAGATGATGGAAAAAGTGCTGCCGGGCCTGGCAGGTTTTTCTGACCGCTCAGATGCGACTGGCATGATTGTACTGTCGGTGGTCGCAGGCATTACGATTGCAACTTTAAGCAAAACATTCGGCGATGAGGCTCTGGTTATCCGGTCCATGCCGAACACACCTGCTTTGGTAGGACGTGGCGTGACGGGGTTGTTTCCATCCCAGGAGATGACACCACCGCAGAAGGAATTCATCGCCGAATTGCTGGCAGCGATTGGCAAGGCCGTGTGGGTCGACAGCGAAGAAGCCATCAATGCTGTGACAGCCGTATCGGGAAGTGGTCCTGCCTATGTGTTCCATCTGGTGGAAGCCATGGCACAGGCGGGCGTGGCGCTGGGCTTACCGGAAGATGTGGCAATGATACTGGCTCGCGAAACTGTTTCAGGGGCGGGCGAATTGCTCAATCAGTCTCCCGATACCGCCGAGACGCTCCGTGTGAATGTGACGTCGCCGAACGGCACCACTGCTGCCGGACTGGAAGTGTTGATGGCGTCAGACGGTCTGCCTCCATTGATAGAAAAAACAGTTCGGGCCGCGCATAAGCGTGCAATTGAGTTGGGCAAGGTGATCGACTGAACCCGATTTTCAGTTCACCGCACATCGAAAACGGACGACAGACAATGCAGCGAAAAAATGAGATCACTTTCGATGATTTCCTGAAAGTCGACATTCGCATCGGCACTATTCTGGAAGCGGAGCCTTACCCAGAGGCGCGCAAACCTTCCATCAAGATGAAGATAGATTTTGGTGATGCCATTGGCATCAAGAAATCATCGGCTCAGATTACAGTTCACTACACACCAGAAATGCTTGTCGGGCGTAAGGTAATGGCGGTGGTCAATTTCCCGCCGCGCCAGATCGGCAAATTCATGTCTGAAGTTCTGACATTGGGCTTTGAAGATGAGGCAGGGGCTGTTGTTCTGGCCGCCATTGATCAGGACGTTCCCAATGGCCAGCCTTTGATGTGAGGGCTCTAGCCAAGTTGGGTCAGGAAAGCCTCGACATCTTTTGAACTGGTGGCAAAGCTGCAGACAAGACGCATCAGGGTTTTGTCTGCTTGCTTCAGATCGTCAGGGATGTCTTCGTCCGGCCAGGGATAGAAACTGGCACCTGCTGTTTGCAATCTCTCAATGTCTCGGGCTTCGAAATAGGCAAAGACTTCATTGGATTGAGGCATCAAGGGCACGGAACATTTGTCGCTGGCAGCAAGGCCGTTGGCTAGATTGGTTGCTTGCTGGTTGGCGTGTCCAGCATTTTTCAACCAGGTATCGTTTTCCAGCATGGCAAGAATCTGGGCGGCCATGAAACGGGGCTTGGAAAAGTTCTGGCCCATTTGTTTTCGTATGTAACCGGCTTCGACGCTTGACTGCCCGTCAAAGAAGATCAGCAAATCTGCGGCCCAGGCCCCGTTTTTGGTGAAACCAAGTGACAGGCAATCGACACCGGCCCGCCAGGTTAGATCAGCGGGCGAACAATTCAGGTGAGCGATGGCATTTGCAAAGCGTGCTCCATCCATATGAACGCCCAGACCGATTTGCTTTGCCAGATTCGCGAGAGCGGAAATGTCCGTTGGCGTGTAAGACTGGCCGAGTTCAGTTGCCTGGGTGAGCGACAGGCAGGTCAGACGTCCCTGACGTGATACGCCATCAGGGAACTGTTGCAGCACATCGCAGAGACCATCAGTGGTGAGCTTGCCTGCGTGTCCTGAAAGGCCGAGAATTTTCAGGCCGGGGCTGACACGCTCCGGCCCGTTATATTCATCGACCATCACATGAGCGTTTTTATGGGCAAGGGTAATGCCGCCGGGTTTGGCAAAATGAGCCAGGGCCAATGCATTGGCGGCGGAGCCGGTTGCCACCATAAGGCTCTCAACAGGCGCTTCAAAAATTTCGGAAAGTCTGGCATTGACCGACGCACTTAACGCATCACCACCATAGGCGGGTGCAACATCCGGCCCGAGATCAGCCAAAGCTTTTTGAACCTGCGGGCAGGCACCGGCCCAATTGTCACTTGCAAACATCATGACGCAAGCCGTAACGGCTTGCGTCATTCATTTCAAGACAGGTGTTAATCAGTAGCCTCTGGATCGCCCAAGAAGGAAATCCACCGATAATTTGCCACCGCCTTTAATGACCAGCACCAGAAGCACAAAAATCCAGAAGGCCCGTTGATCCATGATGAGAGATGCCGGATCACCATCGAACCATGCACCAATGGTTGTTGCATCAGCTCCATGACCGGTAATGTCGACAATGGTCATCACCGCAATAAAGCCAATGAAGGCCAGGCTCGCAAGACGGGTAAACAAGCCAATGACAATGAGGGCGGGCAAAATAAATTCGGCCCATGTGCCAAGAATGACAATCAGATGATAATGCAGAGCAAGGGCAGAACTGTCATACCCGGCAGCTTCAAAGGCTTTGGGGAAAATCTGAATGTAGGCTCCGCTGGATGGCGTTATGAAACCAAGAATTCCGTCACCGAGTTTCGTTGCCGCTGACTTCCAAAAATAGATCAGCAGAGTTGCTGCAAAGACAAATCTGGCAGCCAGGCCCAGGAACCAGTCCTGTGTCTCAATTTCCAGCGCGCCAAATACCCGGTCATGCAGCCATGTGAGTGAATCGATTATGCCGTTCATGGAAGTCCCCAAACTATATTTTTGTTATTTTAAAATCAGTGAAGACGCCCGCTGACAGGGCACCGGTTAATGTGCTTGCCAGATCGAAGGCAGGATTGGACAGAAGCCCTGCCTGGGCTGCTGCACCAAGTGTACCGCCTTGTTGCAAGGCGGATAGAAAAGCATATGCGCCTTGAGGCAGGCCGCGAACTTCGACCTCCAGCATGGGGCGACAGATCAGAATTGATTGCGGTGTAGCGATTGGAACATCCAACGCGCTGCCCTGACTGTTAGCCTGCCAGATTGATAAAATGGCGTAGTCAGACTCAATCAAAGACAGGGATGGGTGTGTTTGAAATGTAAGAACCTCAAACTGGTCAGGTGCGATCTGTTCAAGCTGAGCCGGGTCCAGCGGTTGCGCATTTTCTGCATGGTAGGCAGCCCGTCGCGCGCTTTCCAGCCGCGCCACATCGCCCAGATAAGGCACGGAGGCTGCGGGTGGGAACCCGTCCAGAAAGTCGGGAAACCCGGTCCCGTAATGCAACATGACCGGAGATGCTGGCGGGTGATTGATTGCGAATTCTCTTGCTGCAGCCTGAAAAAACTCTTCACCTACAAGGGTTTGAACCACCGGAAAACGGCTCGCAAGCGCATCAATGAGACTGACAATGACATTATTGCGATAGACATCAAACCGCTTTGTTGCCGGAACGCCATCGGGGTTTGTGACGCCATCAGGCACGGGGCTGCCAGGCTGTAAAAGCGCTTCAGCAAATGGGCGCAGGCTTTCGCTAGCCATGACGCCGGCCAAGCAGCGGATTACGCTCCATTATCAGCTCAGCCTGTTTGGCCTGATCCAGAAGTGTCGCAAAATCAGGCACATCATTATCCCATTCAATCAAGGTCGGGCGTGGCCCACCAAGAACAATGGTTCGTTCATACAAGGCCCAGACGGCTTCATCAACGGCTCGGTCATGAGCGTCGATCAGCAATGGCGCACCGGTTTCATCCTTATCCGGGGCATGGCCGCCCAGATGAATTTCGCCGACTATATGTAAGGGGAACTGGGCGATGTATTTTTGTGGATCATATTGCTGATTCGTGGCGCTTACATAGACGTTGTTCACATCCAGCAGCAGCCCACAGCCGGTTTGATCGGTGATGCGGGTGAGAAATTCTATTTCGCTCATGGAAGACTGATCGAAAGCCACATAGAGCGAGGGGTTTTCCAGCAGCATTTGCCGTCCAATGAACTGCTGTACTTCGTCGATATGATCTATGACGCGCGCAAGGGTCTGTTCAGTATAAGGAACAGGCAGCAGATCGTTGAGAAAATGGGTCTCATGGCTGGACCAGGCCAGATGCTCGGAAAACAATCCGGGCTGATAACGTTCGTTGAGGTCTTTAAGGCGACCAAGATGTTCCTGGTTTAAAGCGCCTTCTCCGCCAATGGATAGTCCCACCCCATGCAAGGAAAGCGGATAATGCTCGCGGATGCTTTCAAGAAAATGATGTGGCGGGCCACCAGCGCCCATATAGTTTTCGGGGTGAACCTCAAACCAGCCAAGATCGGGTTTCAGATTAAGTATGTCTGAGTAATGTTCCGCTTTCAGCCCGACACCGGCCCGATCCGGAATACGCGCATCGACACGTTTTTCGGAGGAAGCGGGAGGCGTGGTCTGGAACATATCAGGTCTCAGGGTCTGACGAACTAAAGGGTATTCGGCCCGATACGTTGTATCACGTTCCGGGCCGAAAGTGTTGCATGCGAAAAATTATGCGGGGATGTCACGTTCCAGAGCGGCCAATGAGCCTTTGCGATCACCATCAAATTCCATGGTTTCGCAAGAGCCAGCCGGGACGAGTTTCCATGCATTGCCCTGAAAATCAACTTTGGAGGTGCCTGCACATGTTGTGCCGGGGCCGGCTGCACAATCGTTCTTGCCAGCGAGAGCAACGCCGAAGCATTTTTCGTCGCCTGCGGCTTCAGCATTTGTGGAAATAGAAACTGAAGAAAGTGCTGTTGCCATTGCGCCTGCAACAAGTACGGCTGAAAGAGTAGTTTTAGTGAAAGCGGACATTGAGTTCTCCGTGTATTGACCGGTTCATATTGTTGTGTCCAGACCGCAGGTTGTTTCGCCGTTGCGTCTGACAAGAGGAACAATGACCGAGTTCGAAATCAATTGAAAATCAAACAGATGTGACGAGGGCTCACCTTTCCATCACGGAGCTGTGAGAGGCGTTTAGCCGCGCATTGCTGGAATATTTATAAAAAAAGTGCCGCAAAAACGATCTTATCTTTCAAGAACGCAAGGGGAAACGGGGCTTGGAAGCATCTCGCATGTGATTATGGGCTTGCTCTTTGCTGCCATATCTGGCATTTTCAGCGCATAATTGGACAGCAATGCTGTCCTAAATTACTGGTGATATCCTTCATAAAGCGATATCATCTGCACTTCTGCATAGAGCACACGGAATGACACAAGTGTTCTTCCGTGTGCTCTATGCGGAGTTCGGTAGCGAATTCCTTGCCTGTCGGTGCAAAAAGCACCCTCGGGTGGTCTCGTATGCCACAAGCGGCTATGACGGCCGTGTGACCCAAAACATGAGCATCGGCATTTGCCGGCCCGCTCGCCCGAGCCGCGTTCCTGAAATTCAGGAAAGCGCGACCCGAATGAAGGCGTGTCGCCAAATTCGGGAGTGAATGACAATGACGGGGCACAGATGTTTGTGGCCCAAACGTTTGGAGTGTTGGAAATGACGCAAAAGAGAGTTTCTCTGCTCAACACAGTTGGACCGGCTGATATGACCGTGCGGAATCCTGCACCCAAACACCAACCCACCGAGCGTCAACCGGGTGCACAACACCATAATGGTGCGCCGGCTGCACAGGGTCTTTATAACCCAGCCAATGAACATGATGCCTGCGGTGTTGGTTTTATCGCCAATATGAAGAGTGGTGCGACCCACAAGATCATTCAGGACGGTATCCAGATTCTTGAAAACCTGGAGCATCGCGGTGCTGTTGGTGCTGACCCGTTGATGGGCGATGGCGCTGGCCTGCTGAGCCAAATGCCACACGGCCTGTTCAAGGATGTCTGCGAATTCGACCTTCCGGAACCTGGCCATTATGCTGTCGGTTTTCTGTTCATGCCTCAGGATGCGGCCACGCGTGCTGATTTTGAGCGTATTGTCGAAGAAGTTGTGACCAGCTGCAATCAGGTTGTGCTCGGCTGGCGAGACGTGCCTGTCAACAATGCCGGCCTGTCAAAGCTGGTTTTGGCAGCCGAGCCTTATTCCCGGCAGGTGTTTATTGGCCGTGGGTCGGAGATCGAAGATCAGGACGCGTTTGAACGCAAGCTGTTCCTGTTGCGCAAAATGATTTCCAACCGGATTTATGATGCCAATAATGGCGCTGAAGACACAGACTTTTATGTTGTGTCTCTGTCATCGCGCACAATTGTCTATAAAGGCATGTTCCTGGCCGATCAGCTCGGACCTTATTATGTAGATTTGAAAAACCCCCTGTTCAAATCTGCTCTGGCACTTGTGCATCAGCGTTTTTCAACCAATACATTTCCGTCCTGGAAACTGGCTCATCCCTATCGGATGGTGGCCCATAATGGTGAAATCAATACACTTCGCGGCAATGTCAACTGGATGGCAGCGCGCCAGGCGTCGGTAAAATCTCCCTTGTTCGGTGATTCGATGCCAAAGTTGTGGCCAATTTCCTATGAAGGGCAATCAGACACAGCCTGCTTCGACAACGCTCTGGAATTCCTCACAATGGGCGGATATGAGCTGTCACATGCAGCCATGATGCTCGTGCCGGAAGCCTGGGCAGGAAACCCGCTGATGGGTGAAGATCGTCGCGCCTTTTATGCTTATCACGCGGCGATGATGGAGCCGTGGGACGGTCCTGCCGCGATTGCCTTTACCGATGGCCGCCAGATAGCGGCGACGCTGGATCGTAATGGGCTGCGTCCTGCGCGCTATATACAGACAGATGATGGCTGCGTGATCATGGCATCCGAAGTGGGCGTGTTGCCGATTGACGAATCCCGTATCGTGAAAAAATGGCGTCTGCAGCCAGGCAAAATGCTGCTGATTGATCTGGAAGAAGGCCGCATCATCGCTGATGATGAATTGAAGGCCCGGATTGCCAATGCGAACCCCTATAAGGAATGGTTGGCCCGAACTCAGATCGTACTTGAGGACCTGCCGCCTGTTGGGGCAAGAGCGCCGCATTCCCGTGCAAGTCTGCTCGATCGGCAACAGGCTTTCGGCTACAGTCAGGAAGATCTGAAAATCTTGATGGCACCCATGGCGACAACGGGTCAGGAAGCCCTGGGCTCGATGGGCACGGACACGCCGATTTCGGCGCTGAGTCAAAAATCCAAGCTGCTCTATACCTATTTCAAGCAGAATTTTGCCCAGGTCACGAATCCGCCGATTGATCCGATCCGCGAAGAGATTGTGATGAGCCTGGTGTCGTTTATTGGCCCAAGGCCAAATCTGTTCGATCTGGAAGGGCAGTCAGAACGTAAGCGCCTTGAAGTGCGTCAACCGATACTAAGCAATGATGATCTGGAAAAAATCCGGTTGATCAGCGACATTGGTGACAATCAATTCCAGACGCAAACGCTGGATATTACCTACAGTGCCGACACTGGTGCCGCTGGCATGGAGGCGGCTCTTGACCGACTTTGTGAGCGTTCAGAACGCGCCGTGCAGAGCGGCTACAACATCATCATTCTGTCAGACAGGCTGATCGGCAAGAAAAGAATTGCAATCCCGGCCTTGCTGGCAACCGCTGCCGTTCATCATCATTTGATCCGTAAAGGTCTTCGAACCTCCGTTGGTCTTGTGGTAGAGACAGGTGAGGCACGTGAAGTGCATCACTTCTGTGTTCTGGCCGGCTATGGGGCGGAAGCGATAAACCCTTATCTGGCATTTGAAACCCTGTCTGATATGCATACGCGGGGCGATTTCCCGGATGTTGTGGATGCGCAGGAAGTGGTGCAGCGCTATATCAAAGCCATTGATAAGGGGATCTTGAAAGTGATGTCCAAAATGGGCATCTCGACTTATCAATCTTATTGCGGCGCGCAGATTTTTGATGCAGTTGGTCTGAAATCGGATTTTATAAAACGCTTCTTTTTCGGAACGGCGACACAAATTGAAGGCATCGGCCTGAAGGAAGTTTCGGAAGAAACGCTGACCCGGCATGACGGGGCTTTTGGCGATGATCCTGTGTTGCGCACTGCGTTGGATGTAGGCGGCGAGTACATGTACCGCGTGCGCGGCGAAGCCCATGCCTGGACACCGGATGCCGTTGCCAAACTGCAGCATGCTGTGCGCGGTGAAAGCTGGGCGGATTATCAGGAGTATGCCGAGACGATAAACGATCAGTCCGAAGTGTTGATGACACTGCGGGGCCTGTTTGACATTGAGTTGGCAGATGAAGCCATCCCGATTGATGAGGTGGAATCCGCCACCGATATTGTGAAGCGCTTTTCAACCGGCGCCATGTCTTTTGGCTCCATCAGCATGGAAGCGCATTCGACCCTGGCGATTGCGATGAACCGTATTGGCGGCAAGTCCAATACAGGGGAAGGTGGCGAACAGCCTGAACGGTTCCAGCCACTGCCGGATGGTCGACCAAACCCGAAACGTTCCGCCATCAAACAGATTGCGTCTGGTCGCTTTGGCGTGACCACAGAATATCTGGTCAATTCTGACATGATGCAGATCAAGGTGGCGCAGGGTGCCAAGCCAGGCGAGGGCGGGCAACTGCCTGGTCACAAGGTGGATGCAGTGATTGCTAAAGTGCGTCATTCCACACCGGGTGTCGGGCTGATTTCTCCGCCACCGCATCATGATATCTACTCCATCGAGGATTTGGCTCAGCTCATTTATGATCTGAAGAACGTCAACCCAACGGCGGATGTATCGGTAAAGCTGGTGTCCGAGGTTGGTGTTGGAACGGTTGCAGCAGGTGTTGCGAAGGCACGGGCGGATCACATTACCATCTCCGGCTTTGAAGGCGGCACCGGGGCCTCTCCGCTGACATCCCTGAAACATGCGGGTAGCCCTTGGGAGCTGGGTCTTGCTGAAACACATCAGACACTTGTGCTGAACGGCTTGCGCTCGCGTATTGCCCTGCAAGTGGATGGCGGCCTGAAAACGGGCCGTGATGTTGTGATTGGTGCATTGCTTGGCGCAGACGAGTTTGGGTTTTCGACTGCCCCTTTGATTGCGGCGGGCTGCCTGATGATGCGCAAATGCCATCTGAATACCTGCCCTGTCGGAATTGCCACGCAGGATCCAGTTCTGCGCAAGCGTTTCCACGGGACACCAGAGCATGTTGTCAATTACTTCTTCTATGTTGCAGAAGAAGTGCGTCAGCTCATGGCGACCATGGGGATCCGGAAGTTTGAAGATCTTGTCGGCCAGTCACAGCTGTTGCAGCAGGACCGCGTCATTGCCCAGGGTAAAAGCGAGGGGCTTGAGTTTTCTGGCCTGTTCTTCAAACCGGATGCCGGGCCTGACGAAATCCGTCATACGCAGCTGCAGAACCATCCGATTCAGGATGTTCTGGACCGCAAGTTCATTGCTGAGGCAATGCCGGCTTTGGAACACAAAACACCGGTGACAATTGTTTCGGAAATCCAGAATCGCAATCGCTCCGCCGGTGCCATGCTGAGTGGTGAAGTTGCCAAACGCTATGGCATGAAAGGCTTGCCTGACGACACGATTTCCATTCGGTTGACCGGAACGGCGGGTCAGTCTTTCGGCGCCTTTGTGACACGTGGTGTATCGATCGATCTGCAGGGTGATGCCAATGACTATGTTGGCAAGGGCCTGTGTGGGGGACGCTTGGTTGTGCGCCCGCCAGCAGACACAAAGATCGTGCCGGAACACTCGATGATTGTTGGCAACACTGTGCTTTACGGTGCTGTCGAGGGGGAAGCCTATTTCCGGGGGGTTGCCGGGGAGCGGTTTGCCGTTCGGAACTCGGGTGCCGTTGCCGTTGTCGAAGGGGTTGGCGATCACGGTTGCGAATACATGACCGGTGGCGTCGTGGCGGTGCTTGGTCCAACCGGGCGCAATTTTGCAGCCGGCATGTCGGGCGGTGTTGCCTATGTGCTGGATGAAGACGGTACATTTGCCGAACGGTGCAATCTGTCGATGGTTGATCTGGAGCCGGTACCGGAAGAAGACGATCTGATGGAGCAATTGCATCATCATGGCGGTGATATCGAGCATCATGGCCGCGTGGATGTGTCCTCAAACATGACAAGCCACGATGAAGAACGGCTATACACGCTGATATCGAGCCACGTGCACTATACGGATTCCAGTCTTGCTCAGAACATACTGGCAAAGTGGGATGAGTTCCGGCCGAAATTCGTTAAAGTGATGCCGGTTGATTACCGTCGCGCGTTGCAGGAAATGGAACAGAAACGCAATAGCGGCCTTTCGCGCACATCCGTTTAGGGGGCGCGTGAGGCGAGCAGATTACTGCTTGGCTTTGCGGTCTTGTGAAGAAACACTATAAGTCTGCGCGGTACCGTCAACTGGTCCGCCGGAGCCGGATAACAAGCCGGAAATTAGGAATGGTGACGTAATGGGAAAAGTAACAGGCTTTCTGGAAATTGATCGGCAACAGGCAAAGTTTCAGCCTGCGTCGGACAGAATCAGGCATTTCGGGGAATTCACCATTCCGCTGCCTGATCAGGAAGTGGCACGTCAGGCTGCACGGTGCATGGATTGCGGTGTGCCCTATTGTCATGGGCCAACCGGTTGCCCCGTCAACAATCAGATCCCGGACTGGAATGATCTGGTCTACAGTGGCGATTGGGCAGAGGCCGCACGTAATCTGCATTCTACCAACAATTTTCCTGAGTTTACCGGACGCATTTGCCCAGCACCTTGTGAGGAAGCCTGTACGCTCAATCTGGAAGATGCACCTGTCAGCATCAAGACGATTGAGCAGGCCATTGCCGACAAGGCCTATGATCTGGGTATGATCGCACCGGAAATCTGCGAAGAGAAAACCGGCAAGAAAATCGCGGTTGTCGGCTCCGGCCCGGCTGGAATGGCTGCCGCTCAGCAATTGGCCCGTGTGGGACATGATGTCCATCTGTTTGAACGTTACGCCCATGCTGGCGGCTTGCTGCGCTACGGCATTCCTGATTTCAAAATGGAAAAGCATTTCATCGATCGACGTGTCGAACAGATGGAAGCAGAAGGTGTGATTTTCCATTTCAACACCGATATTGGTGGCACCAAGCCATTTGCAGATCTGCAATCCGAATTTGATGCTGTTCTGTTGACTGGCGGAGCCGAAACCCCGAGAGACCCGGGTCTGGAAGGGCTTGATATGGAAGGTGTGCACTATGCCATGCCATATCTGGTGCAGCAGAACCGGCGTGTTGGTGGTGAGAGCCTCGGTGACGAAGAGGAGATCTGGGCTGGCGGCAAGCATGTCGTTGTCGTGGGAGGCGGTGATACAGCGTCTGACTGCGTTGGAACAGCATTCCGGCAAGGAGCCCTTGCGGTTACTCAGCTTGATATTCGCGTTGTGCCGCCGATCAGAGAAGACAAGATGTTGGTCTGGCCTTACTGGCCGACCAAGTTCCGGACTTCCTCCTCACAGGCGGAAGGCGCGGAACGTGAATTTCAGGCGGCAACACTGGGCTTTGTCGAAGAAGATGGTGTGCTGACCCATGTGAAATGTGTGCGGGTGGATGACGCGCGTCAGCCGATTCCCGGTGAAGAGTTTTTCATCAGGGCGGACCTTGCCTTCATCGCCATTGGATTTTCAGGTCCGAAGGAAGAAGGCCTGTTGGCTGAAGCTGGTGATGCGCTTGACCGTGACAGGCGCGCCAACATTCTGGCAGATGAAAAATCCTACAAAACATCAATCGACAAGGTGTATGCCGCTGGTGATATCCGCCGTGGTCAGTCCCTTGTGGTATGGGCTATTCGCGAAGGCCGACAGGCTGCACATTCCATTGACAAGGATTTGATGGGCCAGACCGTTCTTCCCAGGTAGTCATATTCAGGGCCTGAACCCAATGCTCGTGTTCGCCGCTTATTCTATTTGCGGCGGCCACGAGAAATTGTCTGCGCGGGTGGTTGGCGCATTCAGAGCGACGCCCCGGATCAGCACGTTATACGCGTTGGAAACCTCTTCCCATGGCTTGCCCGGGTCCATCGGCGGGCCGACCAGCGGTACGCCACCCTTCAAAGAAATGGCATCTTCCAGGGCAAAACCGGAGAGCGGAATGACCGGGCCATCTTCGGTAAAGACAACCCCGCCTGGTGTGCCAGCAACAGCACCACTGCCGCTGAGATATCGATCCACCTGACGTTTGACGAAGAAGGTGAGCTTTTCACGTCCGGCTGTACTGAGACCAAATCCATCGCTGCGCCGCAACTGTGCTTGCTGGCCATTGATGTCGGGCCCATTGTCATCATAGACACCTGCTTCATTGGCAAAGGCATCCCAGATATCGACATAGCGCGCGCCGATTTCCTCTGCTTCCGATTTGAAAGTGGTTGTCAGATTGGCCAGATGCGCTGAGGTTTTGGGCCCTCGTACCGGCGGCATACCAACCCAGATAACGGGGAGTTCGGTCGCTTCAAGTCTTTCAGCGAAGGCATCTACATTGGCTTCATATTGTTCGCGCCACGCGTTCGTGTCCAGGCTGATGCGCTGCGGAGAGCGGAAGAACTGGCGGTCATTGCCACCCATCATGACGACAATCAAATCAGCCTTGCCGCCCAAGTCGGGATCGCTCAGAACGGTTCTCAGATGAGCGTCCCAGTTGAATGTGTCGTAGCGTACAAAGCCGGACGTGCCGTTTGTTGAAGAATCAATGGCGACAGTTCTGTCCTGTGCAAAACTCTCGGCAAGGCCCAGCGCAAGGCTGGCCCCAAAGAAATCCCCCAGCACAAGAATCCGGCGTGCATCGGGGTTTTTGTCGACCTGTTTAATCTCAGGCGCACTTTGTATGACTTGGGCTGGCGGGCGTGGCTGGGAACGTTTGACCCGAGGTCTGTTCGCTTTTGGCTGCGCTCTTTGCGGCTCACGCTTGGCGCGTCTGCCGCGGAAAAGGCGTTTCAGAAATCCACCTTCCTGCACCTGAATCACTGGCAGACCTGCCGAAGCGGGCAGGGATGGCTTGATCACGGGCGCTGCGGTGGCTGGCTCTGCTACCAGACTCAAAATTGTCAGGCAGATGCCGATCAGGACAACGCGGGACAGCTGCTTTGATCCGAAGTTCCAGGTCCGATTACGCATTATATGGCACTCATTCATATATGGGCTGGATTTGATTTTGTTTTTATAACACCTGCCTGCCCAAGCCAAAAGGCCCGGACCACGATTTATCCTCGTGTCAAAAAAACGAGCCAGACCTTGTTAAAGATCCGGCTCGTATATGTTCAATTATGTGGTGGGGCGTTTAGCTACCCTTGAGCTTACCGAGAATATCGGTCGAAGCGTAACCGTCCGGAATGTGGCCTATTTTATTCTGGTACTGGCGAATGGCTGCGCGAGATCTGACCCCGATCTTACCGTCGATTGCACCATTATAGAGACCTTTGGCCTGCAGCAATTGCTGCAATGCCTTTTTGTCTGAACGGGTGAGGGGCTTGGCGTCCCTGGGCCAGCTTTTTGCAAATGTGTCGCCGCCGCGCAACCGGTCTCCCAGATGGCCAACAGCAAGAGCATAGGAATTGGCGTTATTGTAGCGCTTGATCACCCGAAAGTTTTTCAGCAGCAGAAACGCAGGGCCTCTTGCACCGCTTGGCATGAAAAGCCCGGCTTTGTCGGTCGGCCTTGGGAATGCTCTGGAGCCGGTGCGGCCAACACCAAGCCGGTTCCACTCTGCCAGGGTTCGCTGCGTCTTTTCATCAGCAAGTTCATAATTGAAGTTGCTGGGAAGGACGACTTCGTAACCCCATGTTTCACCAGTGCGCCAGCCCATCTTCTTCAGATAGGCAGCCGTAGAACCCAATGCGTCGGGAATGGAGGTCCAGATGTTTCGACGGCCATCACCATCGAAATCAACCGCATAGGCCTGATACGTTGTCGGGATGAACTGAGTGTGGCCCATGGCGCCTGCCCAGGACCCGGTCATGCCGGCGGGATCGATGTCGCCGCGTTCAAGAATCTTGAGCGCTGCTACCAATTGCGTGCGTCCGAATTTTTTGCGCCTGCGATCTGCATACGCAAGCGTGGCAAGGGAGCGGATTACGCTTTTGACAATTTTTGGATTGTCCAGCACGGCCCCATAGGAAGATTCCATGCCCCACACGGCAACAACAATATGTCGGTCAACGCCGTAACGCGCCTCAATGGCATCCAGAGTTGAGCGATATTCAATCAGTTTCTGTTTGCCATTCGACAGTCTCTTTTCCGAAATGGCGCTGTCAAGATAACTCCAGATCGGGCGCACAAATTCGGCCTGATTGCTGGCACTTTTCAGAATTGTCTCGTCAGGGCGAACACCGGCGAAAGCCGCATTATAAGTGTTTGCAGAGACGCCTGCGGCGCGAGCGGTTGGCCAGAAATCGCGAACCCAATTGTCAAACGCGTCTGCATAAGCATTTGCAGGGAAAAGAAATGCGACAGCGAAGAGCGCCGATAGGAAACGCAGATGAACTTTCGTCATAAAATTCTTCATAAGCTAAAACCGTTGTTATTAAACTGTATCAACAGAATCATATAGTTAATGCTTTGTTACCAATAAATCGTTAACGCAGGTTCGATCATCATGCGATTATACTCAAAGAATCAAGTGCTATAGGAGTTTGGCAATATAATGTCGCAGCGCATACGTAAGGCAGTTTTCCCTGTGGCGGGCCTGGGTACCCGTTTTCTCCCGGCCACCAAAGCCATGCCAAAAGAAATGCTGACGGTCGTGGACCGTCCAGTGATTCAATATGCGGTGGATGAAGCGCGTGCTGCGGGTATTGAGCATTTTATTTTTGTCACTGGCCGGAACAAGGGCGTTATTGAAGACCATTTCGATGTTCAGGTCGAATTGGAAGCAACCCTGGAAGAACGTGGTAAAACCGAGGCCTTGGCAGAGTTGCGCAGGGATTTGCCTGCAGCGGGCTCTTCCAGTTTTACCCGCCAGCAAGCGCCGCTCGGGCTGGGCCATGCAGTGTGGTGCGCACGAGAACTTGTTGGAAATGAACCATTCGCTTTGCTGTTGCCGGATATGGTCATGAAGGCGGAAACACCGTGCCTGGCTAATATGTGCAGCTTATACGAGCGCACTGGCGGCAATATTCTGTCGGTGGAGCAATGTGAGCCGGAATTGACCCACCGATACGGTATTGTGGGCGTCGGCGATGATGTGCCGGATGGCGCGGGCAGTGCCTTCAAGATTTCAGAGATGGTTGAAAAGCCAGATCCAAGCGTAGCGCCGTCCAATCTGTTCATCAATGGACGCTACATTTTGCAGCCTGAAATCTTTGACATCCTGTCGCGTCAGAAAGCGGGCGCGGGCAATGAGATTCAGATCACCGATGCGATGGTTGAATTGATGTCGGATCAGTCTTTCTTCGGGCAGGAATTCCATGGGCAGACATTTGATTGCGGCTCAAAAATCGGATTTTTGGCGGCTAATGTTGCGTTTGCTCTGGACCGCGAAGACATCGAAAGTGGCTTCCGGGCTGAATTGGATGTTATTCTGGGGCTTTAGGCTGCGGCCTCTAGTGCCGAATCTGTAGCCTGACCGCCAAGCCATTGTTTATCTCATCGTCTTCTGCCTGATCGCTGCCACTGCTTTGGGTGCGTTCATGCGTGAAGCTGGCAAACAGACTGCTGTCTGGTGTGAGCGTATATGTCAGGCCGGTCGAAAACAGCATGGTTTCATCGCTGCGGTCGATATCGCTGTAGGAGCTGTAATTATAGTCGGCGGCTGCGAAGCCATTGAGACGATGGTTGAAACTGCGCTCAACGCGCAGGGCGATGTCGGTGGAACGGATGCCACTTGTCATAGTGCTGGCGGTCAGATCTGTTGTTTGACTGAATTCCAGGCCAGTGGATGCTGTCGCCGTTACCGTGGTGAGGCGAACCGGTGACCAGGTCAGTGATGCGGCCCACAGCAGGGCATTGAGCTGGTCACGCCCAGAATCTTTTGGTCTGATATGGCCGATCCCGACGGACACCTCACCTGTCAGCTTTTCTCCTCGGTCGATCTGAAGACCGGTGCGCAATTCCCACCGGGTCGCGTCACCATCAAATCCGTCGATCATTCCAGTGCGGCGATGCGTTACGCGTGTTTCCACAAACGGGGCGAGGATGGCACCACGATTGTAGGCGACCCGCACTTCAGCTTCCAGATCCCGGAAATCATTTCCGTTTTCGGAGCCTGCAACCGGATCGCCAACTCTGCGTAAATCGACAGAACCACGTAGATTCATCTCAAGCGGACCCGGGGCAATCCGCAGTCCTGCGGTTGCGCCGTAATTGGTTTGGTTCTGATCGTCTTCCGAGGCATCATGAGACAGACGTAATTCAGCATTTGCGGACAGTCTGCCGGAGATGTCACGTCTGCCACTTGCAACGATCCCAACAGTCCAGTCCTGAACCCTGAGGCCGCGACGGCTTGCAGCCTCCAAACGGGTTTCCAAGCGCAACTCATGTCGGGACCACTGGGACTGGATCTGAGTTTCCGCGCTGAAGGTTTGTGTTGTCTCGTTGCTGTCCTGTGTCGTTTCGGTTCGTTGATGGGAAAGACCTACTTCGACCTGAGAGTTGACCTGAAAGCTTCCCAGCCGCAGCCCGGTCTCGGTATCTTGCGGCTGCACTTCTGTGTCCCTGAACTCAAGATTGTCCGCATCAAATACCCCTTGCTCCTGCGCAGATGCCAAAGACACCAGACACAGACTGAACATGATTGCATTGAAGATCGCTCGGGTCAGCTGTCGCGCCACGTTTCAAATCCTACACAGATACATATGTTTTGCGTTTTTATGGTTAATAAGCCCTTACCAGCTGCCATTTGAGTGGATTCAATGGGGACTTTTCTGGTTGTGAAAACATGTTACAAGCGGCTCATCATCCTTTGCTATGACGAGTTTGCCGTGACCCGACTGACTTCTGTTGCTTCTGACCTGCCCGACACAACTGTTTCCGTGCGCACAAGTTTGCAGACCGGAATTCTGGGCGTGGAAGCTGTGCTCTCGGCGCTGGAGGGACCGCTCTCGCAGGCCATTGCTGATGCGATCGATATAATGCTCGGCATCAAGGGGCGGGTGATTGTGACTGGTATGGGTAAAAGTGGTCATGTCGCGGGAAAGCTTGCTGCAACGTTTGCCTCCACTGGAACACCATCATTTTTTGTCCATCCCGCTGAAGCCAGCCATGGCGATCTGGGAATGATTACAGAACATGATGCGGTTCTGGCCTTGTCCTGGTCTGGCGAGACACCGGAATTGAGCAATCTGATCCAATATTCCAGACGCTACAATGTGCCGTTGATCGCAATTACGTGTGGTGCAGACAGTGCCCTTGCAAGAGCGTCAGACGTGGTTCTGGCTTTGCCGAAGATCAAGGAAGCCTGCCCACATGGTCTTGCACCGACAACGTCGACACTGTTGCAACTGGCCTTGGGTGACGCATTGGCGGTTGCCCTGCTGGAGGCAAGAGGCTTCAGTGCCAATGATTTTGGTGTGTTTCATCCGGGCGGTAAACTCGGCGCGACGTTGCGGTATGTGCGCGACATCATGCATCGCGGTGAATCTCTGCCGCTGGTTTCCAGTCAGACTTCTATGAAGGAAGCTATTGTCCTGATGACGGCGAAAGGCTTTGGCGCACTTGGCATTGTTGATGGCGCAGAGCGTTTGATCGGTATTATCACTGATGGCGATTTGCGGCGGCATCTGGAGGGCGATCTGTTGGCGCTCTCGGTTGATGACGTGATGACGCGGGATCCCAAATCAATTTCCGAGGACATGCTGGCAGCAAAAGCACTGGAGGTGCTTCATTCCTCGCAGATCACAGCGGTGTTTGTCGTCAAGGATGACAAGGCTGTCGGCATTCTGCATCTTCACGATTTGCTGCGCATTGGTGCGGCGTAACGCTCTTCCTCATATATTATCAGTTTTTTAGCTTCATTCCGCTAATCAAGGTCTTTGAGTTTGTGTAAACATTAGACCGGGGCGGCAATCATATGGATCTGGCTTCCATTCTTGGCATAGTCATCAGTTTTTCTGTTGTCGTTGTAGCGATTTTTCTGGGCGGCAATCTTTCACAGTTTGTGGATGTTCCCTCTATGCTTATTGTGATCGGCGGCGGTCTGGCCGCAACACTGATCCGATTTCCCCTGTCGGGGCTGATGGGCGCTTTTGCAACCGGCAGCAGAGTGGCGTTCAAGCATAAAAAGTCAGATGCACGCAGCCTGATCGAGAAAATTGCAGAGCTGGCGGACGTTGTTCGACGCAGCGGACCATTGGGCCTTGAGGAAGTTGTGGTAAGCGACCCAACCCTGGCAAAGGGCGTTCAATACGTTACCGATGGGTACGAAGCGGCTTTCATCCGTGATGCGATGGAGCGGGAGCGGGACCTTTTTCTGGAACGTCTTGAAGAAGGGCAGCGCGTTTTCAAGGCGCTTGGTGATTCTGCCCCGGCCTTTGGGATGATCGGGACCCTGGTTGGTCTTGTGCAGATGCTGGCCAACATGGATGATCCATCCGCTATTGGCCCATCCATGGCGATCGCGTTGCTGACGACACTTTACGGAGCTCTTATCGCAAACGTGATCTGTATGCCGGTTGCCGATAAGTTGGGATCAAAATTCAAGACTGAAGAACTGAACCAGAGCCTGATTATCGATGGCGTGATGCAGCTTCGGGGTAATAAAAGCCCGGATGCCGTAAAGGAAGCCCTGATTTCATACCTGCCAGAAAGCGCCAGGACGGGAATTCAGGCGAGCGAGGCAGCTTAAATGCCTCGCAAGGCCCGCGGTGGCGGCGGGAACGGTGCCCCGGACTGGCTCGTGACCTTTGCCGATCTCATGTCTTTGCTTGTGTGTTTCTTCGTTCTGATTATCTCATTTTCCATTCAGGATAAGGAAAAGCTGCAGGTTGTTGCCGGGTCCATGCGTGAGGCCTTTGGTGTGCGCTCTGATTCTCGCAAGGCCGGGATGATTGAAATTGAAGGTACGCCCGTGCGGGATTATGCACGGCGCGTTGCTGCTGTTGAGCGCGATACAGATACGGATTACTCGGATGTGCGCCACGATGAGAAGCGCAATCAGGGTCCCGAAGCCAACACACACGATATTGAAAAAGCTGAAATTGAAGTGCCTCGCCAGTTTGCCACTGCAGCGGCATCTCTGCGTCAGGCCTGGCAGGAAATGCCAGAGATTGCCGAATTGTCAAAAAACATCATCATGACAGAAACCGAAGAAGGGCTGAACATTCAGTTGGTCGATCAGGATGGTCAGGCGATGTTTGCCGAAGGGTCGAAGTTTCCTGAAGAGACGGCCCGAAAGCTCATCAAGGCAATGGCCCCCGTGATTCGCGACATGCCAAATCGTGTCTCCATTACCGGGCATACGACAGCCTCCAGTTCCCTGGCGACATCCTACTACACGACTTGGGAACTTTCCGCTGACCGCGCCAATGCGGTGCGTGGTCTGCTCAGTGAAAACGGCATCCGCAATGACCGTTTTCATTCGGTGACAGGCAAATCTGATCAGGAACCCTTGTTCCCGAATGACCCGTTTCTGGCCGCAAATCGGCGGGTCAGTATTCTGTTGATGGCTGAGAAGCCTCCCTTGCCACCTGGGTTCAAGCCCTAGCGCTCGTTCAGCTGCCGGTTGCCGCTTCATCCACACTATTTGGGTGAGGTATCCAGAGATGTGGTCCAACCTGGACCCTGTTTGGTTTTGGTTAACGATTGCTTGCTATTCTTGGTTTGCATATGGTTACCATTAGGCTATTCCAGATGCCGTGTGATAAAATCTCGCTGTTGCTGTTAAGCAAAACGAAGGAAATTTGTTGTGTTGAGCGTGTTTACTCCATTGCTGTCCCGTCTTTTTAACGGTCTTTTCGAAGGCTTGGCCAAAGGCACAAAATGTCTTGCATTCTTGATTGTGGCGCTTGGTATGAGCGTTGCTTCGGGTCATGCAGCTGATCCGGAAACTGATTTTCTGGCCCAGTTTAAAGGCAAGTGGAGCGGCACCGGGCGCGTATTGGCCGGCCCTGATAAAGGCACGGATTTTAAATGCGCTCTGAACGGCAAACCCAGCCGAACTGGTGTGAAAATCTCCATGGATGGGAAGTGCTCGATTGGTCGCCTGTCCGCGCGCATGGGGGCGAGCATCAAGTATTCTGCTGGCGCTCAGAAATATATCGGTCGCTTTATGGGTGGTGCCAAAGGAAATGGTATGGACATTTATGGTGATCGTCAGGGCAATGCCCTGAAGCTTCGCCTGAGCCGTGGAACAACGCAGGGCAGCATGGATTTGCTGCTGCAGAAAAATGACCTGATGCGGGTGATCATTTCTGTAACCGACTCAGAACGCGGTCGGACCATTCCTGTCATTGCAATGGATCTGAACAAGAGCCGCAGCGCCGCTTCACTTAGCGATTGATACTGACACTGGCATTTCGCAGGCTTTGGATTATCTAACGCATTCGTGATCACGACATGTGAATGTCATCACGCAATGGTTTCTTGCTTGTCATGCGCCCAGCCGCAATACTCCAACCATCGTTGAAAAACCGGATGCATGACATGAAGAAAATTCTACTAACCGCTTTTGTTGCTGGCGCCATCGGCTTTGTTGCCGGGAATGCCTTCTGGTATCTTGCCTCGCCCTTGTGGATCGACAATGTTGTTTCCGAAGAGCTGCCGGCCGCGCTGCAGACCAATCAGGTGGCACAGGGCAGCTTCCGCGACGCTGACAGCTCGCATAAGGGCAAAGGCAATGCGACCATTTTTGAGATTGCGACCGGTTCAAATGTTTTGCATCTGACTGATTTTGAAACGACGAATGGGCCTGATCTGGAAGTTTGGCTGGTCAAGGCTTCCGATATACAGTCATCAGCGGATGTGAAGGGTAGCGATTGGCTCTCATTGGGTCAGCTCAAGGGTAACATTGGCGATCAAACCTACATTATCCCTGAAGGAACTGACATCTCCGAATATCTCTCAGTTGTGATCTGGTGCGAGCAATTTGGTGTGCTTTTCTCTCCGGCAGATTTGTCGAGCTGAGCTTTCTGACAAATTGGTAATCCAAGTTTTACTTGCGATTCGAAATTCCCGGACCCATAGTAAAGAAGCTCGGGTGGCAGCTATGCCCGAGGGATAATAGAGACGACCAGGCAAATAGCCTCGGGATAATAATACAGGACGGCGTGGTATCTATACTTGTGCCAGGAACTCTGTGGGTGGAGCAGAACCTGGTAAATTCGCCGTTTAACAATAATAAGATGATCCAGTTCCCTTTGTATTCATGCTGCTGATTGAGCGTTAACGCGTGTGCCTGACTGGTGCCCGCAAAGTCAGACTAAGGGAAAAGGATTTCTCCCATGCGCCAAAGTGGCACGGTAAAGTTTTTCAACGGCTCCAAAGGGTTCGGCTTCATCACTCCAGATGATGGCAGTACCGACGTTTTTGTCCATATTTCAGCAGTGCAGGCGTCAGGCCTGCCGGAATTGCAGGACAATATGCGTGTGTCTTTTGAAACAGAACCGGATAAACGCGGCAAAGGCCCTAAGGCCGTTGACCTGCAAATGGAAGGTTAACCCCTTCAACATTTCAGCCCGCCTCATCTAATGGGGCGGGCCTCCAGAAATCCCCAGTGTACTGCGACTTTCTGTCGCTCGTGCGATCTATTCGGCTGCTGCGGTTTGAGCGAGTTGGCCGTTAACGAGCCTGTCATAGTCCTGCATCAAAGTGCGGACCATCTCGCCAACAGAGAAACTGTATGGCCCAATCTCTGATACTGGTGTTACTTCAGTTGCGGTTCCGGTGAGGAAACATTGCTCGAATTCGGCCATTTCCTCTGGAAGAATAACTCTTTCAATCACTTCAAATCCACGGCGTTTTGCCAGATCTATGGCAGTGCGGCGTGTAATGCCGTCCAGAAAACAGTCTGGAATTGGCGTATGAATGACACCATCTTTAATGAAGAAAATGTTGGCCCCGGTTGCTTCGGCAACCTGACCGCGCCAGTCCAGCATCAAGGCATCGGCATAGCCGTTTTTCTCTGCTGCGTGTTTGGACAGGGTGCAGATCATGTATAGCCCTGCGGCCTTTGAGTTGCAGGGGGCTGTTCTTGGGTCTGGCCGGCGATACTGCGCCATATCCAGACGAATCCCCTTCAAACGCTCTTCCGGGTCGAAATAGGATGGCCATGCCCAGGCCGCAATGGCCACATTAATGGTATTGCGTTGTGCCGAGACGCCCATCATTTCGCTGCCGCGCCATGCAATGGGGCGAATATAGGCGTCTACGAGGTTCTGACGTTTCAGTAGTTCCAGTGTTGCTTCGTTCAGCGCATCGGCGCTGAAGGGAATCTCAAATCCGAGGATCTCAGCGGATTTATGTAGCCGTTGGGTGTGTTCTTCCAGTTTGAAGATCTTCCCCGAATAGGCGCGCTCTCCCTCAAATACTGAACTTGCGTAATGCAAACCGTGGGTCAGGACATGCAGTTGCGCATCTGCCCAGGGGACAAATTTGCCATTGTACCAAATATCACCTTTCATTTGGTCAAACGGAACTCCAGCCATCGATTTTTCCTCTTTTGGTCTGCCTGTTTTTTTCTGCCGGCTCGTTACTATGCATCGCCTATACAAAATGATCCACCATTTGCGAAACACCTGAAAGAGGCCGTATAAAGCATTTGCGAAAGGCTCGTCCTACCGCACAGACTTTTGTGATCCGGCTTTTGTGATCTGATATTTCGCAGTATCGTTTTGTTTTCGCGGGATGATACGCATCAATCGGTCCTGTGATGCGCGAATTGGGTAACAAATGGAAAGAAATATGTCAACAAGGCTGACATAATCTATGAGTGAAATTTCAAAAAGTGATGCTGACGAATTGCGAGGCGCTGACCTTGCTGACTCAGCATCGGATGAAACTGTATTTATCGAATTGCTGTTCTTCGCTTATCGCGACTTTGTGAGTGATCCTGATGCATTGCTGCAGGAATATGGTTTTGGGCGTGCCCATCATCGTGTGGTTCACTTCGTGGCGCGCAATCCGGGGATTTCGGTGGCTGAATTGCTGGATATACTCCAGATCACCAAGCAAAGTCTGGCTCGGGTGTTGAAGCAATTGGTGGAAACGGGTTTCGTTCAGCAGCAACAGGGTGCGCAGGATCGGCGACAAAGGCTGTTGTTTACGACCGAGAAGGGCGAGGCGCTGTTCGATAAGTTGCGAGAGCCACAGTCTCGCCGCATCAAAAATGCATTAAGTGGACTTGATGCCCGTGATCGCGCAGGGGCGGAGCGATTTTTATCCTATCTTATTAACGAGGATGAACGCTCTATGGCGTTGCGCCTATCCAATGCAGTTGATCGTTAGGGCCAGGGCTTTGATGCATTTGCCTTCGAATTGAAGGCCACGAAAATCAAAAGGGACAGCCGGGAGCCGGTTGGAATTAGCGCAATGAGTGTTACAGAAGCTGTTCAAACACCCCAGGCAGGCAACGCAGCCAGTGGGGCCATGCTTGAAGACGATGCGCCTCACCTTCTAATCGTCGATGATGACAGTCGCATACGGTCATTGTTGTCGCGCTTCCTGACGGATAAGGGGTTTCGGGTGACCCTTGCCGAAAATGCTAAATCGGCACGAAACTACCTCCAGAACTTTCATTTCGATCTGATGATTCTGGATGTCATGATGCCCGGCGAGAGCGGCATTGAGCTGACAGAATCCCTGCGTGAAGACAACAATATAGCAATTTTGATGCTCACGGCCCGTGCGGAAACAGATCATAGAATTTCAGGTTTGAGCGCCGGTGTTGATGACTATCTGGCAAAGCCGTTTGATCCGACCGAGTTGCTTCTGCGCGTGAACAGCATTTTACGGCGCAGTTCTGTTCCCGCTGTACCTTTGGTCGAGTTTGTCTGCTTCGGACCCTATACTTTTCACCTGGCAAGGGGGGAATTGAAGCGCGGTGATACGATCATCAGACTGACTGATCGTGAAAAAGAAATGCTGCGCAGCTTTTCCGAGCGTGCCGGCCAGACAGTGCCGCGTCATGAACTTCTTGGTGAAGAGGCCGATGCCAGCGAGCGCACCGTTGATGTTCAGATCAACCGGCTGCGGCGCAAGATCGAGACAGACCCATCAAATCCCCTGTTCCTGCAAACAGTTCGTGGTGTTGGCTATCGGCTCATGTCAGAATAGAGTGCGACCAACTTCTGTTCTGGAACAGGATCTGAACTGCATTGACGGATAGAGCCATAAAACGCGACCTGACCGTGTCGCACCCCGGTGTCGGGGTGTCGAAACGCTCGCGCGTATCTGGCCGTATCAAACGGCTCCTGCCGACCAGTCTGTTCGGCCGCTCCCTGATTATTGTGGTTGCACCCATGGTATTGCTGCAATCTGTTTTGGCTTTTGTCTTTCTGGAGCGGCACTGGGAGTTGGTGACACAACGCATGTCAGAGGCAGTGGCGCGGGAAATGGCCGCCGTTGTTGCGTTGCTTGAGGCACACCCACAGGATGCCGAAATTCAATCGATTATTGATATTGCATCAAGCCAACTTGGATTGCGTGTGTCAGTTTTGCCGGAAGCGACTTTGCCTCCCCGCTCCAGCCAGCCGTTTTTCAATTTGCTTGACCGAACTTTGGCGCGTGAAATCAATTCGGCAGTTGGCAAACCTTTCTGGATCGATACGGTCGGCGATACGACTGTCATTGAGGCGCGTATACTGCTGGAGGACAAGGTGGTGCGCATATTTGCGCGGCGCAGCCAGGCCTATGCGACGAATTCTCACATCTTTCTGGTCTGGATGGTGGGCACGTCCTTGGTACTGCTGTTCATTGCGGTGATTTTTCTACGCAATCAGATACGCCCGATTCAACGTTTGGCAGAAGCTGCCGAACGGTTTGGACGGGGGCACTCGATCGCTGAACTTGGTCACTCAGGTGCGCGGGAAGTGCGGCAAGCTTCCCACGCGCTGGTGGAAATGAGCGAGCGGATTGAGCGGCAAGTTGAGCAACGCACCACCATGCTGGCTGGCGTCAGCCATGATCTACGTACGATTTTGACACGGTTTCGACTGCAATTGGCCATGATGGAAGTTTCAGAGGACAGCCGTGCACTTCGCGATGACGTCGATGACATGGAAGGCATGTTGAATGACTATATGGCCTTTGCCAGCGACAACGCCCAGGAGCCGACGGCTGTTGTGGATCTGGAAGAAATGCTGCGTTCATTGTGCGAACACGCTGAACTTCAGAACGTGCCTTGCAGCCACTTCATTGATGGTGAGATGCTGATAGACGTCAGGCCAAATGCCTTCAAACGATGTCTGAGCAATCTGGTCAGCAATGCCTGCAGATATGGCACATCTGTCGAGATCAGCGCTGTTCGAAAAGATGATGTGCTGTCAATTACGGTGGATGATGATGGACCGGGCATACCCGAAGAGGCGCATGAGGACGTGTTCAAGCCGTTTTTCCGCCTGGATGAAGCGCGTAATCAGGATGAAAGCGGAACTGGCCTTGGTCTGTCTATAGCGCGGGATATTGCTTTGGCGCATGGCGGAGACATCAGCCTGCAGGACAGCCCGCGTGGCGGGTTACGGGCAGAGCTGGTTATTCCACTGTGATAGTCTGGCCACCTTAAAGGTGGCCAGACATATTATCTAATTGTCAGAATTGGCCGTTTCAGGCCGCGTTTGCTTCGATCTGTTTTGACTCTGCATTGCTGTTCGCGATTTCGATTTTGCGGGGCTTCATGGCTTCGGGAAGCTCACGAACAAGATCGATGTGCAACAGACCGTTTTCCATCTTGGCACCGACAACGTTCACGTAATCAGCCAGTTGGAAACGGCGCTCAAAACTTCTGCCGGCAATGCCGCGATACAGAACGTCTGATTTGTCATCGTCATTTTCGGATTTATCGCCTTTTACAGTGAGAGCGTTTTCACGGCTCTCGATGCTGAGTTCTCCATCGCTGAACCCGGCAACTGCCATGCTGATTCGATAGGCGTTTTCGCCAGTGCGTTCAATATTATAAGGGGGATAGGATGATCCCGGCGTGTCAGCGGTCGCCATGCCGTCCAGCAATTTGAACAGGCGGTCGAAACCAACAGTGGATCGGTAAAGTGGGCTTACGTCGAATGTACGCATATCTATTCTCCATTGAGCAACAGTTACGATTTATGTTTCAGCAAATTGAACCCTGATGCAGACATTTACGTCGTTTATCTTGTGGCGTTCGTTCCGCTGTGCAGACCCTGTATTGGCGCCTGCTTCTAAGAAATAGGTGTGCTTTTTTGCGTTTCAAGATAATTTTTATCGGCCTGAAACGGCAGAAAACCAGCGTTAAAACTGTCATTCTCCAACATGAACTGAAACTGAACGGAGCTTTCCGGTTTCGTTCAGCATGATTTTGGCATCTTCGCTTCATCAAAGTCCGGTCCACCAGATTTATATCTGAAATGATATTCAGTCCGGGCACCAGTTAAGGAGAAACAAGATGTTGAAAAAAACACTGATCGCAGCTTCGGCCCTGACAATGGTCACTCTTGCAACTGCCCCGGCTAAGGCTGATGGCTTCTATTTTGGATTTTACGGCAATGGTGGTGGTTTTGGTATCCACAGTGATCACCGTAAACCACGCTATGTGCAGCCACGTACCGTACATCGCGCCATGACCCGGAATCAGATACGCAGGCATTTGCGTCAGCGTGGCTTCCGCGATTTTCGCAAGATTAGACGTCGCGGTGGTGACTACATTGTGGTTGCCGAGGCACGCAGAGGCCAGTTGGTTCGCCTCCGGGTGAACGCGTATACCGGTCGTATCGAGCGCCGCAAGCGCGTCGGCTGAAGCCCATAAAGTTTGCAGGGTCGTTCAACGGCACCCCCCGATGGCTGTGGTACCTGTTAATAGTTTCCACACCTAGCCCTGCAAAGCCGGCGACGCATTAGCGTCGCCGGTTTTTTTAATTGTGGTGCGCGACCGCTGAACAGATACGCTTTCGTTTTTTACTCGATGAGTTTGCCCAATGAGTTTGAAAGGTGGAAATCAACCGTAATGTAGGACCTGTTGCCGCTAAGAAGGTTGATTTCTTCCATGCGAAGGCTTTTATGGAAACTTGAAGAGCGCTTAAAAACGGGTCCTGGGCTCAGGATAGTGTATCTTCTGCCAACTTGATGAGGATATTCGTGTGAGCCAGGCACTCGTTTTGGACGGAACAGAAACCAGTACAGAAGCCGAGGCAGAAGATTTGCGTCCCGGACTTGTTTCTGTTGCCGACAATCCGGCTCCGGAAGGTGGCATCCTGCAATGGCTGGATAGTGGAGGGGTCAAATTGCGCTGTGTGCGTTGGCCTGCCTCTGTTCGGCAGGTGCGCGGAACAGTTTGCCTGGTTCAGGGCCGTAGCGAATACATTGAAAAATATTATGAGGTGATCTCTGATTTGCGCAGTCGGGGATTTGCTGTGCTGACGTTCGATTTTCGCGGGCAGGGTGGCTCAGACCGCCTGTTGCAACAGCAGGAACGCGGCCATGTGGACCATTTCTCAGATTATGTTGCTGATCTTGAAACGGTGATGTCCGAGGTTCTTCTGCCTGAGTGTCCAGCTCCATTTTACGCTCTTGCCCATTCCATGGGTGGGGCCGTTATGCTGCACAGTCTGGAAAACGGGCGGTTGGTTTTTGATCGAATCGTTTTGACAGCGCCCATGATAGGGCTGGCGCGCAAGCGGCCGCGGCAAAAAACTCTGGCAAAGATTGTCCGGTTCTTAAACGGGTTTGGGCTGGGTGAGAGACGAATGCCGTTCTCCCGACAAACTCCCTTTGAAACCATGAATATGGACAAGAATATTCTGACAAGCGATCCGGATCGACTCCAGAATGCAACCCGGACACTGCGCAAGGCGCCATATCTCAAAATCAGCGAGCCGACAGTTGGATGGGTTCATTCAGCGTGTCAGGCCATGGACGGCTTTCAGGACCCTGAATTCGGGTTTAACAACCGCACGCCTGTGCTGATGATTGCATCGGGAAATGATGACGTCGTGTCTTTGGCTGCCATTGAGAAACTGGCGCATTCCATGCGTTCGATCTGGCATATTGTCGTGCCCGGTGCGCGCCATGAAATCATGCAGGAACGGGATTCGTTTCGAGATCAGTTCTGGGCAGCGTTCGACGCCTTTATTCCCGGAACTGAGATTTAGACACTTCGTCTTTTCGTTATCTGTCGAGTATCGCAAGTGCTTGGGCGTGTAACGCTTCATTCGCCGTTGCCAGTACCTGCAGCCGCTCCTGTTTTTCCAGCCCCCGAACAGGATTACCCTGCCAAGTCGTGACCTTGCCGCCTGCAGCTTCAATGATCGGAATGAGAGCTGCAATATCGTAGATTTGAAGTCCGGCCTCTACATCGAGATCAGCAAACCCCGATGCGACCATCGCATAGCCATAACAGTCGGCTCCATAGCGATATAATTGGCATTTTTGTTCCAGTTGGTCATAACGAGTGCGTTCGGTGCCGATCAAAAGTGCTGGGTCTGTGGTAAACAAGGTCGCTTGGCCCAGTGTTTTATGTTGCCTGGTGGCCAATACTTTCGGCGCGGCTTTCGATTTCATGTCTGCAAGCCAGGCATGACCGCCTGCACCGACAAAAATTTCTCCCAAAACCGGTTGTATCATGGCACCAAGGATTGGCTCGCCATTATGGCACAAAGCTATGAGCGTGCCCCAAAGGGGGAGGCCTGACACGAATAGTCTGGTGCCATCAATCGGGTCCAGGACCCAGACAAATTCCGCCTGAATGTTCTCTGCGCCATATTCCTCGCCTAAAATTCCATGGTCAGGAAATCGCTGATTGATCAGCCTTCTGAGCGCTGCTTCAGCATTTTTATCTGCAATTGTAACTGGATCAAAAGCGCCTGAATCGCCTTCCGAGGCATTCTCCAACTTGTTTTCGACTTCTAGTGGTTGACGAAAATGCGGCAGTGTTTCTGCTGCTGCGACGTCTGCCATTTCCCGAATGATTTGGGGAACGCCATCCTGTGTGGAAAACTCATTGTGCATGGCTGTTATGCGTCTCCTGCATATCCTTGGTGAAATCGTGCGTGTAGCTGTTGGCCATCGCGCTTAAGTTGTTGACAAAAAACATTAATTTTTACTGATTGAAATTCAGATCTTTCACTTGAACGTCTCAAACTATGATTTTTGTCGATAAAACACGAGTGTGTCATGTAAAAATCTGCGTTCCAACCTTGACTTTTGTGCGTCGCAACCACATCTTCGCTGCATAGCAACATTCACTCCTCCCGAGTGTTGCTTCCGCCCCTCGTGGGCGTTTCCTCCCTAGACTTAAGGCCGCAGCTTCTTGCTGCGGCTTTTTTTTGTGATTTTGTTGGGGGCAAAAAACTGGCGGTTACTCTGCTGCCAGTGGTTTGGCAAGCCCGGCATCGCTGGACTTAAAGCAGGGGTGCTCCATCAATGTCTGTGCAAACAGGCCAAGGGCTTTTTGCAGATCGCTAAAGCCTGTGTGGCGCTGCAATGTTACTTCGTCCATATAAAGTCGGCGGTTAATCTCTATCTGGAACGCATTCAGACCACGCTGAGGTCGGCCATAATGCTCGGTGATAAATCCGCCTGCATAAGGGCGATTCTTGGCAACAGTGAAACCAGCTTGCCTGAGCAATGCCACCGCATAATCAATCAGGTCGCCTCGACAACTTGTCCCATACCGATCCCCTAAAATCATGTCAGGGCGCTTGTCTGCGTCACCGTCGTCGACTTTGCCGTTCTGTTGCGAGGGCATTGAGTGGCAGTCGATCAAAAGGGCGTGGCCAAACCTTGCGTGGGAGCGCGCCAGCAAATGTCGCAGACTGTCATGATAGGGTCGGTATATCAGCTCGATGCGGGCAAGAGCGTCTCCCGGATCCAGTTTACTGATATAGATGTCGCGGTTCTCAGCAACGATCCGCGCAATGGTTCCCAGGCCGCCGCTGACGCGTATGGACCCGGTATTTGCATAAGGGGGCAAAGGCGCGAAGAACATGCGCGCATCCAGCTCATACGGCTCACGATTGACATCCAGATAGGCACGGGGGAAATTTGCCTGCTGCAAGACAGCACCCAGCTCCGGCACGGCCTTGAAAAGCTCGTGGACGTCCATGTCCTCGGAGGCTCGTATGGTATGCGGGTCCAGTCTCGACAGGTTAAGGAAACGCTTTGGATATATCGCGCCACTGTGGGGGGAGTTAAAGATTATCGGTTTGGTCTGGTTTTCTTCACCCAGAACCTCGAATGAGGGCGTGGTCGCAAAATCATTGAACGAATCGTGCGCCGACAAAACAGTCACGTTTTCTGTTTCGCCGGGTTCAGTTTGTGGGTCTGCTTGCTCTGTCATTGCTACCATGGTGGCAGGAATTTTTTGTTTCGTCCAATCATAGCCTCTGGGCTGCTGCCAGTGCCTGATCCATGACGTCTCTGCGTGGAAACAGTGGCAGTTGGGGCAGCTTTTGGGTTCCAAAAATCCGTATTTATGCCACTTTTCTGTTCAGACGATGGAAAAATTTTGATTCAAACATTTACCATATCCTAGGTTTTTTGGCCCAGTAAGCTTGTGCTACATCTGATATATGGCATCAGAGCGCTGTCTGGTGATCGTCACGCTTTCATTGGATGAGCATCGGTCACACGATTGGTAATGAGCAAAGACCGGTGCAGTCCGGCAAAAAGGAAGACAAGTATATGGCCCACATTTTGCTGGCTGAAGATGATGATGATATGCGCCGCTTCCTGACAAAGGCACTGCAGACGGCCGGCCATACCGTTGTTGATTTTGACAATGGAAAAAGCGCTTACGAGCGCATGCGTGAGGAGCCCTTTACCGTGCTTCTGACAGATATTGTCATGCCCGAAATGGACGGTATTGAACTGGCCAGAAAGGCGACAGAACTCGACCCGGACCTGAAAGTCATGTTCATTACCGGTTTTGCAGCCGTTGCACTTAATCCTGATTCCAATGCGCCTAAAAATGCCAAGGTTTTGTCCAAACCGTTTCATCTGCGCGATCTGGTGGGTGAAGTGGACCGCCTTTTGGCCGCATAAGCTGCTTATGGTGCGTTTTTCCTGCGATCAGGCCTTGCGCCCGAGGGCTGGCTTTTGTATATCGCTTCATCTTCTCACGTCAGATCTGTGACGATTGTGAAACAGCGGGGCGCGTAGCTCAGCGGTAGAGCACTACATTGACATTGTAGGGGTCACTGGTTCAATCCCAGTCGTGCCCACCATTGTTTCACGGTAGACCGGATTTTGATGCGAAACAGAACTTAATTTCGAACTCTTAGAGTAAACAGATGAAAATCAAGAATTCACTGCGTTCCCTTAAATCCCGCGACCGCGACAATGTTCTCGTGCGCCGTAAGGGCCGGGTTTATGTGATCAACAAGGTTAAACGCCGCTTTAAGGCTCGTCAGGGCTGATTCAACGTGCCTGGCAGCGGCTTGGCACTTATGAATGCGGATTGAGGCACGTGAAGATATTCACGGGCCTTTTTGTGTTGATATATTATTCTTTTGTCATTTGCATTTTCGGATTACAGCGCTAGACTTTCCTCATGTTGTGTTTTGGAAATATTCTACGTAGCGCTCGGCTTGCCGGTATGGTGGCTGCAATGTTAGTTGTATTGATGTCTGGTGCGCTGCTGTTAGCATTCAGTGCTTCTTCATTTGCAGAAGAAGTTCCGCTGTCCGACCGACTGGATCGGTTATTCACAGAACTTCAGTCTTCCGAAAGTGAAATGGAAGCAAAACGTGTTGCAGCTCAGATAGACAATCTGTGGCGCGGAGCGCGTGGCGAGACTGCCCGATTGCTGTTGACCCGTGCCGATGATGCGATTGCCGATGAAAATTTTCCATTGGCGCTGGATGTTCTGGATCAACTTATCGCGCTGGAGCCGGATTTTGCTGAAGCCTGGAACCGCCGCGCAACCGTGTATTTTCTAAAGAATGAATACGGGCCGTCTTTGGCTGATATCGCCGTTACCCTGACATTGGAACCAAGGCATTTTGGTGCCTTGACCGGTCTTGGTCTGATGCTCGAAGATTTGGGCGAAGACAAGCGCGCCTATGCGGCTTTGAAACGCGCTCTGGAACTGAACCCATTTCAGGAAGAGGTCCGGTTGGAACTTGAATCGCTGGAACGCAGCGCTCTGGGCCAGCCAATTTAACCGTGCCTCGACGAAGATTTGAGATCTGATCGCCGAAACACGGCTTCTTTTCTGACGTTCTGCAGGTGCTTAGTAGTAAAATTCTTCGCGGATAATTTTGCCGTTGGAAACGGTGTAAATCGCTACTTCTTTCATAGCGGTGCGTTCTGATGTTTCCCGGTTCGTGACTTCGAAGTTGAATATGACAGAAAACCGATCATCACCATGGAAAAACGGGCCTTCCGCATCGCCGGAATGGACCTCGAATGTATTGGCCCACCAGTCATGTTTGCCTTGAATGGCTTCCACACCGACGGTTTCGCGGCTTGAAGCGCCAGGGCCGACAATAGCCTCAACAGATATTGCATCTGGATCGTAGAGGTCCGACAAGCCTTGTTTTTCATTTCCGGTGCGGCAGTTTTCGACCAGCTGGTCCGCAATTTCTTTCAGTTTTTCCCGAGACATAGGTTTTCTCCAGTGTGTGTCCGTGTGGCATCATTGAGCATGGTAAAATCGGAAGCCGCGCCTTAAGCTTCTGATCAGGTGGCCTTCAGCCAGGATGCAACAATGCCCGTTCCTAATGACAGCATACTGTCAGCATGATTTTCTGGCTGACGATTTTATGTGTCTTAGCGCTTGTTCTAGTCTTTGGAGTAGCGCGCTATAAAGCGCACATCTACAGCCAGAGACATCCGCCCATCGGCAATCTCATGGGTGTCGATGATGTCACGCTGCATTATTATGACACGGCAGCTACGCAGCGCGCTGCTCCTGCAGACAGACCACCATTGGTGTTCATTCATGGCGCCAGCAGCAATCTGCAAGACGCGGTTCTGGCATTTGAGAAACCGTTAGGTGGCACGCGTCGTCTGATTTTTGTGGACCGTCCCGGACATGGTTACAGCACCCGTCATTTGGCCCTGCAGTCTGATCCGCGCAGACAGGCGGATCTCATAGCGAAACTGTTGTCGAGGCTGCACGTCGACAATGCCATAGTGGTTGGGCACTCATTGGGTGGTGCCGTGGCGGCGGCGATGGGTTTGCAGCATGGAGAAATGGTAAAAGGGCTGGTGTTTTTGGCACCGGCGACCCATCCTTGGCCCGGCGGAGTGCTTTGGTATTACAAAGCTGCGAATTTGCCGATTATTGGCCGTGTGTTTGCATGGTGTGTTGCAACCTTTGTGGGCCCGCCTCGGATAAATTGCGCTGCCGCAGCCGTTTTTGCGCCAGACAGGATGCCGCCGGATTATCCTGAAACTGTGGGGGCGGAATTGTCTCTACGACCATATCAGTTTCTGGCGAATGCTGCCGATATTGTCGACCTGCATCAACACGTTCAGGCAATGTCCAGGGATTATGCGGCCATTGCCGCATCAGCACTCATTATCACTGGTACACAGGATGATGTGGTGTGGCCGCATTTGCATGCGCATGGCCTGATGCGGGATTTGCCGGATGCGAAACTCATTGAATTTGAGAATTGCGGACATATGCCGCACCACAGTCGCAACAGCGAGACTGTGGCGGCCATACAGGCCTTTGCGGGCGGACTAACTGGGGCAAGTGAATGAAAGATAGAAGGCGTCTTAGAGGCCGCTCACGCCATCGCTTCCAACAAAGGCAATGCGCAATAAATTGGTGGCGCCGGGAGTTCCAAAAGGAACGCCCGCGGAAATAATGAGCCGTTCACCCGGCTTGGCAAAACCTTCTTCATGTGCAATCTGACAGGCCCTGTCGACCATATTGTCTTCATCCTTCACATCATCGCTGACGACGCAATGAAGACCCCAGACGATCGCCAGCCTGCGCGCAGTCTCCTTGATCGGTGACAAGGCTATAATGGGTGTCTCAGGCCGTTCTCTTGATGCCCGGATGCCAGTGGCACCTGATGATGTGAAACAGACAATGACTGAGAGATCGAGAGTTTCTGCAATCTGGCGCGCTGCGGCGGAAATGGCATCGGAACCAGTTGGCTGCGGCTCGGTACGCTGGGCGTATAATATCTTGGCGTAGTTCGGATCCCGCTCTACTTCTTCAGCAATACTGTCCATGGTGGCAACAGCTTCGACCGGATAATCACCGGCAGCTGATTCTGCGGACAGCATGACGGCGTCGGCACCCTCAAAGACGGCTGTTGCTACATCAGAGACTTCTGCGCGTGTCGGAACGGGCGCTGTAATCATGGATTCCAGCATTTGCGTTGCGACGACTACTGGCTTGCCAGCGCGGCGACCGGCACGGATGAGTTGCTTTTGAATGCCCGGCACTTTCTGAACTGGGAGTTCAACACCCAGATCTCCGCGCGCCACCATGATGGCGTCAGACAATTCAATGATTTCAGCGATGTGTTCCAGTGCCTGCGGCTTTTCAATCTTGGCCATGATGCCAACCTTGCCGCGTGCAATTTTGCGCACTTCAGCAATATCTTCCGGACGCTGAACAAAGGACAGGGCAATCCAGTCAATATCTTCTTTGAGGGCGGCATCCAGATCTAATCTGTCTTTCGGTGTCAAAGCACTGGACGCAATCAGCGTATCAGGCAGGCTGACACCCTTTTTGTTCGACAATTTTGTTCCGGAGATGACCTTGGTTACAGCGCTTTTGCCATCGACCGAAATGGTTTCCAGCCGCAAGCGTCCGTCATCCAGCAAAATTGCATGGCCGGGCTTAAGGGCTTCCAGAATTTCGGGATGCGGCAGCTGAACGCGGTTTTCATTTCCAGGTGTCGGATCGCTGTCCAGAGTAAAGCTCTGTCCTTCAGTCAATGTAACAGCATCATTTTCAAAGGTACCGACACGCAATTTTGGCCCCTGCAGGTCAACCAGAATAGCAATGGGTCGCCCGACGTCCGCTTCCACTCCACGTATCGCCTTCACCAAATCACGCATGTGATCATGCGGGGCATGGCTCATGTTGATACGAAAACTATCAGCTCCAGCCGTATGGAGCTTTTTGATCATTTCGGAGTTGGAGGAGGCTGGACCTAGGGTGGCAAGAATTTTTACTTTGCGATTACGCCTCATTTACCACCGGTTCCTCGTTGTGTCGGCTCAGTCAATTGGACAGTCCAACTGGTCTGTGTGCCTGTATCGATTTCAAAAAAGCCCGTACGTTGAAAACCACGGGCCAAGCAATCTTTAATGCCATGAATAGTGTAGATTTTATCAGCAGTGCACATATAGGCACTTCCTGCCCATTCACCACCTTCGTCGTAGTCTACCGCGAACATATAGTAGTATTGTGACTTCAGATCACCAGGCAAAATAACTTCGCAGGAGGTCGGTTCCAGATTCCACCAGCCCTCTGTAGTCCAACCGCGGTCACTGCGATAGCCAATGGAAATCCCCACACGGCTTTCACTCTTGTTGCAAATGCGCAGATCAGCAAGCGCCTGATCTCCACTGACCATGCTGAGGCCGCCATAGAGAGAGACTGTCGTGGCAACGAAGGCTGCAGCTTTCAAGGCAATTGCCGAAGCCGCGCTCAACGCACATAGTGGTCTGCTTATTGTCGAAAGTGGTCTTGTTAAAAATGACAAACCCAAGATGCGCCTTGCGTTAGAACACGATCTGCCGGTGGATGCGACAGAAGGTCGAATTGTCTGTGTTTTGCTTTTTCTGCCCATGGTGAAAGAACGCATCAAACCTGAGTGTACGCGAGTTTATCGGCGAACCGAAAAAAAATCGTTAATAAATGTTTTGCGCAATCGTGGGCGTTTTGTCAATCAAACGCTTCTGAAATAGCACTATTTTTGCGCAACTACAGTGGCTTATAAACGTGTTTCTAGAGAAATCAACAGGGTGTTTTTGAAGTGCGACCGCACGTTTCAAATTCGAATCAGTTAATTTGCTGTACCGTTCTACAATTCCTGGTTGGAGGAGTTCATATGACATCCGTAAGACATTGATCCGTTACAGCCACGCAAGGCATTTTCTTCTGAGTGTGGGAATGTCGAATTGCAATTACATGGCTATGGTATCGTAGGCACGAGCGCACTATGTTTCATTTCATTCGCTGAAATCCCCAGACAGAGACATCCAAGATACTCATGAGCCCCTCAGAAGCTGCAACAAATTTCCAGAGAGTTCCTGATTTGCCGGATGGAGAGCAGGTGGCGTTTGACATTGTCGAGGGCAATTGGACCGGTGGGCTCCTTCTGCTTTGTGATCACGCGAGAAACTTCGTGCCACCTCATTATGACAATCTTGGACTGTCTGATTCGGAATTGGCGCGCCATATTGCTTATGACATTGGCATGGAAGCGTTGACGCGCCAGTTGGCTGGCATTCTGGGGGTACCAGCCATTCTGTCGACTTTCTCGCGGCTTCTGATTGACCCCAATCGGGGAGAAGATGACCCAACGGTTTTGATGCGACTGTCCGATGGCGCAATCGTGCCTGGTAACCGATATGCGGATCATGCGGAAAAGGAACGCCGTTTAAGCCGTTATCATCGACCTTATCACAACGCTATTTCAGCTTCGATCGAGCACATGATGGCAAGCGGGCAGTCCCCCATGCTAATCTCGCTACACAGTTTTACACCGGTCTGGCGCGGCTTCGTGCGACCATGGCATGCTGGTGTTCTCTGGGATCGTGACAACCGTGTCGCCGAGCCGCTTATTGCAGCGCTCAAAGAAGATAGTGATCTGATTGTCGGAGAAAATGAACCCTATACCGTTGGATTGACCGGAGACACAATGCATCGTCATGGCACCAGTCGGGGCATCAGCCATGGTCTCCTTGAAGTGCGGCAGGATCTGGTAACTGAACCCGCTGGCGTTGAACACTGGGCGGCCCGGTTGGCTCCGATCCTTGAACGCCTTTTGACCGAAGAGGGCATTTGCGATGTGCTCCCACCCCACAAACGCTGATCAGCTATGGAGGATAGAATGAATTCGAAACCGAATGCGGATGAACTGGTGCCGGAAGACACGCGCGAAGCTCTTGAGGCCGCAGCGTTTCGTCGGCTGGTTTCCCATCTTCGCAACCGCACTGATGTTCAAAACATCGACATGATGAATTTGTCCGGCTTTTGCCGCAATTGCCTGTCCAACTGGTATCGTGACGCGGCTGAAGAGCAGGAAATTGCCCTTTCAAAGGAACAAAGCCGTGAAATAATTTATGGAATGCCTTATGAGGAGTGGCGGTCCCGCTACCAGACCGAGGCAACCCCCGAACAGAAAGCCAGCTTCGACGCCTCCAAACCTGATCATTGATCACCGGACAGCATCTGGCAGCAAATAGACTGCAAACTCCAACATTCAACATTCTTTAGGAAGACACTTCATGAGCGACGACGTTTCCAGCGCGACCACAAGCATTGCCAGAGATCAGTTGCGTTCGATTATCGAACGCATTGAGCGGCTGGAGGAAGAAAAGAAGACGATTGCCGACGATATCAAGGAAGTCTATGGCGAAGCCAAAGGCAACGGATTTGATGTCAAGACACTTCGGCAGGTTGTGCGGTTGCGCAAGCAGGACCGTGAAGAGCGTGCCGAGCAGGAAGCCATGCTTGATTTGTATCTGCATGCGCTTGGTATGGCGATTGAGCCAACAGCAGACTGATCTCAGACTGCGTCTTCAATCCGATTGAAAGTTTACACTTATTTGATGGGTTTTCAGCCCTGACGGGTCTCAGCCCGACAGTTCTCAGCGTTGTGCCAGTTGCGCTACTTTTGTAGCCACGATGGCGCGGCCTGAGAACTTGTCGGTTCTCAGTGATGTGTTGCTGGATGAGAACCCATTATCCACAACGCTGAGCGGCATCTGGAAGACACCTTGCATGGCATATGGATTTGGCATGGAAAGGCGAACGAACGTTTCTGATCTTGTTGTGTCCGGCGTGGTCATGCTGGCAAGAACTGCTGGTTCTCCGCCATGAAATTCAAGTCCTGAATTTGATGGCTGGGTTGCGCTGGCAGGAACGTGACCACTGAGCGAGGCCCGACCGGTTGTTCTGGCTGTACTGGCTGATCTGGCCGGGTTTGTGTCTGCAGGTGTCGTGCGCTCTGTGAGGGCCGCCAATTGCTCGTTCTCCGGCCGAATGCGTGGCGGAATACCCGGTATGCTCAGCGCTTCCGCGATTCTGTCTTCAATCGGAGCCTGTTCCGGTGTTGCGTCAGATGACTGCTCTTCCTCGGTCATTTTCAAGAATGCCTGGGCGCGTTCCTGCTCAGAACTCAGAGCGTTCTGAGTATTCTCCGGACTTAGCAAAGCCCGCGCCGGTGGAAGCTCTTCTGCCGCTGTCACTGTTGGTCTCTTCAGTACGCGCTCGTCGATCTGATCATTTATCTGATCATTACCAAACCCAAGCGCGGCATTGAAGACCGGCCTTGAATTTGGAGTGGGTGCAGATGGCGCATAGGCAGTTACCACACCACCATTAAAGCTATCGTTCCGGTTTCGTCCGGGAATACCGCCTTCCGGCGCCAGAATCGCGGCGGCTATGCTGGCAGCGGCAGATGTTCCTTCCGGCCCATCCAATGCACTGGTATCGCTTGGGGCGGGCCCTGTCTGCCTCCTCGTTGTGCTAAGCGCGGCCATGACTGCGCTCGCAACTTCCGGCGCGCCAGCAGATTGCGCAGCCTCATTCGTTGTCCGGGCGGCCACAATCTGGGATACGTCTGTTGATTTACTGTCGCCAACTTGTGCCCAGGCGTTCTCGACAGAACGTTGATTGCCAGCTGGTGTGCTGGTGTTATTGCGCAATTCTGCAACGGTGAATTCGGCTTGCTTCTGTGCAAGTTCACGCTGTGCCACCAATTCGGATGGCATGGCGCGCGGTGCTGGCGCTGCAGCAAGAGCGAGTTGGATCGCGCTGTCTGCAACTGGCAAAAGTTCAGTGGGCACACCACCTGGCTTCACGCGTGGAACAACATTGAGGACAGGGGCGCTTGCAACTGTGGTTGAGCTGTCGCCGCTGGACAAAGACTGTCCGGTCGTGGGGATGGTTGCCGGTTCCTTATTGCGGTTAAAGACCCGGGCAAAGATGCCGCCACGACGATTGTTGGGTGGAGAGATTTCTGCGGCTGCAATACGTTTTTGACGTGCCAAAGCTTCTGAATGCCGCTTCTGCTTTTTACCGCTGCTTGGAATTTGCGTTGTGTCACCACGCGGAAAAATCTTCGCCAATTGTGAATCTGTCATGCGCGGCCAATGGCGCACATTGCCGGTATCCATGTGCACAAAAGGTGAGCCGGACCGTGGATAGTACCCCACACCGCCGACTTCCATGCGCAGGCCTGCCGCGCGCAGTTCGGCCAACTTCACACCGGGTATAAAGAAATCCATGGCTTTGCCTAGGGTGTGCTGGCTATTCTTGGCAACACCGCGACTGCGGCTGCGCAACATCGTGTTGGTTTTAGGATTCCGGTAGGCTGAAACCACATGGATGGGTTCTCTGGTATCCATCTGAACATAGACGGACCACAACAGATCCAGAAGGCGCGGATCCATTTTGGTTGATTTATTTTGACGCCAGTCGCGCAAGAAACGATTGATTTTCTTGAGTGCTGACGGAACGTAGCGGCCATTGCGCTTGTAGACAATGTCGATGCGCTCTTTGGTGTGGGTAAAGTAGAACTTCAGGCGGCGCTCTTCAGCGGCCTGCGCTGGCAGCGCCATGGAGAGCAGCATCATGAACGCTGTCAGAATTGCTGTAACCTTCCGCGGCAATGTGCGCGGATTTAAGTTCATTTTCAATTTCCGAAAAACTCGCGCACTTATCCAGCTAGCTGGCCGCGTTGGGCCATCCCCCGATTTGAATACAAAAGGTTTACTTTGTGGCGTCAGCGCACTGTACCCGTCACTTTGCCCGTTACCCCAACCTCTTTTAGAGAAGTCCGGCCGAGCGATCAAGCAGTCACGATTAAAAGTTTAACTAGTCTAGGTTAAGATGATCTTGCGAAAATGGGTTAATTTTTTTTGAATCTCATCTGATCCCATCTGAAAATTTCGTTCGGAGATTGATGTCGCCAAATTGTGTCGCAAAAAAGCCGCCCCGCTGCTTGTGGCGGGACGGCTTCGAAAAAAACCCAGAAATGACCGGATCAGAGTTTCAGAATTTTAGCCATTTTGCTGTCGTGGCCATAAACATCTGATACATAACCGATTGTGCCGTCTTCCTTCAAAATCGAGGTGAAGTAAACCAGGTGAACCGGGATATGCTTATCCAACTTCACGGTTGCTTCACGACCGCCGACCAGTTTTTTGATGCGGGTTGAATTCCAGTCTTTCTGCTGCTCCAGAATAGCGTCCGCAAATTCCATTGGATTGTGAATGCGTACGCACCCATGGCTGAACGCTCGTGCATCACGCTGGAACAGGCTTTTGGATGGCGTGTCGTGCATGTAGATCGCGTGCTTGTTCGGGAACAGGAACTTGATCCGCCCAAGTGCATTTTGTGCCCCTGGCGGCTGGCGCACCGAGATTTGCGAAGCACTTACACGCCTCCAATTGACCCGATTCGGATCAACCTGGCGGGTGCGTCCACGGATTTTCGCGAAGACCTGATAGCCTTTGCGTGAGAAATACCCCGGATTGGACCGTGCAGACGGTAACATTTCGTTCTTGATGATGGATTGTGGAACGCCCCAGGACGGGTTGACCACAAAAGTTTCCATCTCATCAGAGAATGCAACCGTTTTGTGTTTGGACTTACCGACCACAACGCGCGTGGTGTGCGTGACTGCGCCATCTTTTTTCACATAGACCCGATATTCCGGGATGTTAGCGATGATATGGAAGTCACCAAGATTTTTGGGTGCCCAGCGCCAGCGTTCCAGATTCACGATCAACTGGGACTTGCGATCAATATTGCTATCCCCGTTGAGCATCCTCAACGTCGATGGTCCGACAATACCGTCCTGCGTCAGCCGGTTGTTTTTCTGAAACTCTTTGACAGCTGCAACCAGAATTTCGTCGTAAAGCGTCTCATCGATCTCTGCGGGAGTTTCTGCAGGCGTTTCAACGGATGCGATGTCGGTATCAACAGGCTCTGCTTTCGGCAGATCAACTTTCAGGCGCGCACGCAACTGAGGTATGCGCGGGTCCTGCGTTCCAGGGCGCAGCATCTTGCCAGCGTCGATCAAAATTGGTTTTTCAACCTTTTTGCCGTCCAAAGCCACTAATTCTTTCAACAATGCGCGATAGGCCGGATGCTTAGGATGATAATCGTTCGCCTTGGCAAGCGGATCATCGGCAATGCTCAAATCCGCGAGGACTGATTTGGGGTCCGGGCGTTCCGGCTTGATATCCAGGGATGCGCTGACCGAGAGTGGTTCCAGACGCCCTGAAGCAAGATGACGGACATAGCGCACTGCGGCTAGGCTCATCTGAAGTTCTGCGTTGAAGACATCCGCATCAGGAAGTACCAGATCTACGCCGATGCCAGCCTCAGGCAGCGTGTAATCATCCGGAGCAAGACCGATTTTATCAGCCTGGCTGATTTCGGCGATGAGCGCTTTTGCTGTCGGTTTCAAAGCACCGTCAACCATCCAGATTGATTTGTAACCTCGATCTTCATACAGCGCAGCGATGCCGGCACGGTCTGCTGCATCAAGCTTGTCGCTGGAGGATTTCGCAAATGACGTAACCGCTTCTGCACGCGCTTTTGTCGCCTCATCCATGACTGGCGGTGCCACGTCCAAGGTCGGTGCTGAAGTCTCTCTTGCGGCCGCAGCTTCGTCAGTCTGTGGCACAACAGATGCATCGACGGAAGCCAACTCGACTTTTTCATCTTCAGACGCCGTTTGTGCGACGGCAAAAGACGACACCAACAGCGCAGGCAGCACGACTGCCGACAGCAGGCATCGTTTGCGGATGGTGTCGGACCAATTTGATTTTTCAGCGTATTTCACGGGGATTGATCTCCGATTTTGCAACATTACTCGTAACTTAACTGTATTTTCTATGCTCATGATGTAGCAGAGGAACGGTTAATATCCAACGAATGCTTGCCGCAAACGGTTCCATTTTTGAACGATGTGACATTTTCATCCCGCTAAGCGCGATTTTATGCCGCATATTTCTCGGCGCTCTCAACTTCAAGGAGTTGATTCGGTTGAATAATAATTTTGTTTTCTTCCAGATTCTGTGCGCCGGTTCCATTGACCAGGCCCATTTCCAGTAACTTTCGATACAATGTCGTACGCCCAAGTTTCAAAGCTTTCGCAATTTTTCCAACGCGCGCATTCTGATGTTTGTAAGCAAACAACAGAGCGTCCTGTTCCAAAGCTTTCAATGTGCGCAACTTCCCTTTGTTGTCCAATAGCGGAACCATGGCAAAGTTCTGCTGCCCGTCTGCTTGTTGGTCGACTGTTTCAGCTTTGCCCAGTTTGATTGAAATGCCATAATTATCAGTATTGGGAGCTTGTATGATGGCCGGAGAGATTGGTGATGTATGGTCTGCGACTGCTTTGAAAACGGCGCGCTTCAGGCCGGAAATATTATCGGCGAATCGAGCCGTGTGATCCGGGATCGATGTGTATTGAAGCTTTTGAATACTGGAGCCGAAACACGCATTTGCCTGTGCCAAAGACTGCCGGCTCAGATCATCATAAGCCCTGGATCGTTGCTGCAAGGGTGCAAGCCAAATGGGGAGAGGGCTCAGGACATTATATAATGTTGCATCGACGAATCCGTTCTTGGCATGATCCAAAAGTCGACCGCGCGTGGTTGCGATGATGGTATGGGCAGAGGATCTGATATAGTCGGCCACAATTCTTTGAGTGATCAAGCTGGCGGCTTCTACATGCTTGAACAGAAGAATATGTGTCCTGCCAGGGCCAGCGTCATGTTGCAGCGCCAGGCTTTGCCGGAATGCTTCAAAATCGTCTGTTGCAGCATTCCATTGAAGCACTGTCCGGGCTGGGGCATTGATGCTTGAAAAATGACGGGCGAGCGTGGTTTTCCCCGTGCCCGGACCGCCTTCAATCAAGAGCGGTATGTGCATATCCGATGCTTTTTGGAAGCGGCTTTTGGCGATCTGATACGCGGCGGTGTCATCGTTGAAAAACACATTTGGCAGGCAAGCTGCGTTCTGCGCGTTGGTTGCTGTCTGGATCATGCCCGATTGCAGATGACCGAGAAGGCAGGCCAAGCGCAATTCATGAACCGGCTTTTCAAGGAAATCACTGGCACCCCAGGAGAGGGCTTCGCGAATTGATGCGTCTGATCCGGGACGAACCATGACAACAATCCGGGCGTGTGGCGCGCCCTGTCTGATTAATTGGATCAATTGTCGCGCATCGCTGTCGGGCAACAGCAGATCCATCAACACGAGGTCTGGAAAACTACTTTGCAGGTGGGACCGAACAGACGCAGCTGACGCAACGGCCTGGCAATTATGTCCCAGATTGCGAATGGATTGAGATAATCCGGTCCGCGTATCGGCATCACTATCGACAACTAGAACAAGCACGCTGGTCTGAAACTTTCTAATTTGTGCGCGAATCACGCGCCGGTCCCCATGTTTTGCAACTTTGTGTTGGCAGGCGTTAACAAGGTGTTAGCTATAAAAACCAGCGGTGGTTCTGAAACAGACCTTGATCGATAATGGGAAAGCCTTCTATCAGTAGTTTTTCAGCTCTTCGACAGGACTTCCAATGATCAGGATTTGCGCAGCTATGGCTCCAACCCATCACATTTTATTCGATGCAAAAAATGATCACGGGTCTGGTGAGGCACTCGGTGATCTGCCTGAATGGAATCTCCTTGATCTTTACAGTGGTATGGAAGGCGATGACCTTGCGGCCGATCTTGAAAAAGCAGACTCAATATGCCGGGTCTTTTCAGAAACCTACAAAAGCAAACTGGCAGAGCTTGCGAAATCAAACCCTGAAGCACTGGCTTCCTGTCTTGTTGAATTTGAGAAAATTGAAGACCTGTTGGGCCGGATCATCTCGTTCGCCGGATTGATCTATGCCGGGGATACCACAGACCCGAAGCGCGCCAAATTTTATGGTGACATCCAGGAAAAAATTACCAATGCCAGCACGCAATTGCTGTTTTTCGGGCTTGAGCTGAACAAGATTGACGAGACAGACTTTGCAGCCCTGCTGGCTGCGCCCGCTGTGGCTCATTACCTGCCATGGCTGGAAGATTTGCGTAAAGACAAGCCCTATCAGCTTGAAGACCGCGTGGAAGAGTTGTTCCACGAAAAATCCATCACGGGACGCGGCGCCTGGAACCGACTGTTTGATGAGACAATGGCAGGGCTGCGTTTTGATGTAGAAGGCGATTCCCTGCCACTGGAGCCAACCCTCAACAAGCTAGTGGATCGTGATGGCGCGGTGCGAAAAGCAGCGTCAGAAGCTCTGGCTGCAACGTTCAAGGAAAACATCCGAACCTTTACGCTGATTACCAACACGCTGGCCAAAGACAAGGAAATTTCTGATCGGTGGCGCGGGTTTGAAGATGTCGCCGACAGTCGGCATCTGGCGAACAGGGTTGAGCGCGAAGTTGTGGATGCGCTGGTCGATACTGTTCAGGCGGCATATCCACGCCTGTCTCACCGCTATTACGCTTTGAAAGCCAAATGGTTTGGCACCGATGTGCTGGATCACTGGGACCGCAATGCACCTCTGCCGGACAGTACTGCGGACCCGATCATCTGGGCGGATGCGCGTAAGATTGTGCTTGATGCCTATTCAGGGTTTTCACCGAAAATGTCTGATATTGCTCAGGACTTTTTTGACAAAAACTGGATTGACGCGCCGACCCGTCCAGGTAAGGCACCCGGTGCCTTTGCACATCCCACAGTGCCAAGCGCGCATCCTTATGTGTTGTTGAACTATCAGGGTAAAACCCGCGATGTCATGACATTGGCTCATGAGCTTGGTCACGGCGTACATCAAGTGCTTGCGGCAGAGCAGGGGGCGCTGATGGCTCCGACGCCGTTGACGTTGGCGGAAACAGCCAGTGTGTTTGGTGAAATGTTGACTTTCCGGTCTTTGCTGGAGCGGACCGAAACCAAATCGGAACGCAAAATTCTGCTGGCCGGCAAAGTTGAGGACATGCTCAACACGGTGGTTCGGCAGATCGCATTTTACTCCTTTGAGCGCAAAGTGCATTTGGCGCGCAAGGATGGCGAACTGACATCTGACCAATTATGCGACATCTGGATGAGTGTTCAGGCAGACAGTCTTGGGCCTGCCATCCGGATTGGGGAAGGGTATGAAACCTATTGGACTTACATCCCCCATTTCATCCATTCACCATTTTATGTATATGCCTATGCCTTTGGCGATTGTCTGGTGAATTCGCTTTACGCGGTTTACCAGAATGGCGCTGACGGTTTCCAGGAAACGTATTTTGATATGTTGCGTGCCGGTGGCACCAAGCATCACAGCGAATTGTTGAAACCATTTGGTTTGGACGCCAGCGATCCCGCCTTCTGGCAAAAAGGTGTGTCAGTGATTGAAGGATTGATTATTGAACTGGAAGACCTTGAAGCTGATAGCTGAACAAGTGCATAAAACGCCTTAGCAGCACCAATCAGGTGAAAGGTGCCATTGCGGTGGCGAAAGCCGTGTTGTAACACTGGTCACAAAATTGCCTGCATTGCCGAAGTGTCAGGTGTCTTTCAGACGAACACACAAATAATAACAGGGGGCTTTGAATGTCCGACGAAACAGAAAACGCCATGGACTATCCAGAGCATGAAAGCACGTATGAGCTGTTTCTTGCGATGAGCAAATACGGCACGATTGCGGTTAGCGTGATCCTGATCCTGATGGCTATTTTTCTGCTGTAATTAAGGTGTGGCAACCAGCCGGACCGGAAGCCAGTGCGCTTCGAATGATACGAGAAGTGGAAACGCTTCGATGAGGGGGTACAATCCATGAAAATTGCCGTGTTGAGCGAAGCCAGCGCTGATGAAGCCCGTGTTGCCGTCTCTCCTGCCATGATAAAACGCTTTGTTGATCGCGGTGCCAGTGTGATGGTGCAAGCAGGAGCAGGTGAAGGTTCACGTGTTCCCGATGCTTTATTCGTTGAAGCTGGTGCCACTATCGGCAAGACTGCGCCTGCGACGCTGAAAGGCAGCGATGTGGTGCTGTGTGTACGCCGCCCCAATGCTACGCAACTAAAGAGCGTACCCAAGGGGGCGCTTCTGATTGGGATGCTTGAGCCTTATGGCGACAAGTCGGATCTGGACGCCATGGCGAAAGCCGGTGTTTCAGCATTCTCCATGGAGCTGATGCCCCGTATCACACGGGCGCAGGTGATGGATGTATTGTCATCTCAGGCAAATTTGGCAGGGTATCAGGCTGTCATTGATGCAGCCTCAGAATTTGATCGGGCCCTGCCCATGATGATGACGGCGGCAGGAACCATCCCAGCTGCGCGTGTGTTTGTCATGGGTGCCGGGGTTGCCGGCCTTCAGGCCATTGCGACGGCGCGGCGGCTTGGGGCTGTTGTGTCGGCAACGGATGTACGCCCGGCTGCCAAAGAACAGGTTGAATCGCTCGGCGGCAAATTTGTTGCGGTCGAGAATGACGAGTTCAAGCAGGCTGAAACTGCTGGCGGTTATGCCAAGGAAATGTCTGACGATTACAAAAAGCAGCAAGCCGAGCTTGTGACAGCACATATGGCCAAACAGGATATCGTGATTACAACGGCCCTTATTCCAGGGCGTCCTGCGCCCCGCCTCATTACCAAAGCGATGATTTCGGCCATGCGGCCCGGTTCGGTTCTGGTTGATTTGGCGGTTGAGCGCGGCGGTAATGTTGAAGGTTCCAAAGCCGGTGCAACGGTAGATGTTGGGGGCAAGAAAATTGTCGGCCACAAAAACGTGCCCGGGCGCATCGCTGCAACTGCCTCCGAGCTTTACGCAAAAAATCTGGCGTCGTTTCTGGAAACCATGATGGACAAGGAAAGCGGTGAGCTTGCTGTCGATTGGGAAGACGAACTGGTGACAGCCACACTACTGACACGCGATGGCGCTGTCGTTCATCCAAATTTCTCTGAAAAAGCCTGAGCTTGAGCGAGGTCTGATATGGCAACGAATGTTGAACAACTGGCAGAACAGGCTAAGGCAGCAGCAGAAGCTGCACGGTCTGCTGCAAATGAAGCAGACAGGGCCGCGCAGGCAGCCCTTTCCGCGCTGGAACAGGCTGGTGACGCGGTCGGTGCTGCCGTCCATAGCGCAACAGGTGGGGCGGTTGATCCCTTCGTGTTTCGTCTGGCGGTCTTCGTGCTTGCGATCTTCGTAGGCTATTATGTCGTCTGGTCGGTGACACCGGCTTTGCACACGCCGCTGATGTCGGTCACCAATGCGATTTCATCGGTGATCGTTGTTGGTGCATTGTTGGCCGTTGGGGTGGATCTCACCTCCGGTGATAGTGGCGGTGTCGCACGGACATTCGGATTCATCGGGCTGATTTTGGCCAGCGTTAACATATTTGGCGGCTTTCTTGTGACCCAGCGCATGCTGGCGATGTACAAAAAGAAGCAGCGGTAGGGGCCCGAACACATGTCAGCAAGTTTTTCCGCACTTCTTTATCTCGTCGCAGCCGTTCTGTTTATTCTGGCGCTGCGTGGTCTTTCCAACCCTGAAACAGCCCGACAGGGTAACCGTTTCGGCATGATTGGTATGGCAATTGCCATAATCACCACACTGTTTCTGTCAGGCACGTCGGTTGGCAGTATTGTTCTGACCGTACTTGGCATTGGTATCGGTGGTGGCATTGGAGCCGTCATTGCAAAACGCATACCGATGACGGCCATGCCGCAGCTTGTGGCAGCGTTTCACTCACTGGTTGGTCTTGCCGCCGTGTTTGTGGCTGCTGCTGCGCTTTATGCACCGACTGCCTTTGGCATTGGTGCTGTTGGTGAAATTCCGGCCGCTGCCCTTATTGAAATGAGCATTGGTGTCGCCATTGGTGCGATCACGTTTACAGGCTCGGTTATAGCGTTTTTGAAACTGGATGGCCGCATGAGCGGCACGCCGATCATTCTGCCTGGGCGTCATGCGATCAATATTGCGCTTGCTGCCGGTATCGTCATCCTTCTGATGATCCTGATTGGCACTGAAAGCCATTTCGTCTTCTGGATGATTGTTCTGCTGGCCCTCATACTGGGTGGCCTGATCATCGTACCTATCGGCGGCGCGGATATGCCCGTCGTGGTGTCCATGCTGAACTCCTACTCAGGTTGGGCTGCTGCCGGTATCGGCTTTACCCTTGGCAATCTGGCTTTGATTATTGTTGGGGCTTTGGTTGGTTCTTCCGGTGCAATCCTGTCCTACATCATGTGTAAGGGTATGAACCGCTCCTTTATCTCTGTGATCCTTGGTGGCTTTGGCGGCGATGCTGCTGCGGTTCCCACCGGTGATGATGGGATTGAGCGGACGGTGAAGCAGGGGTCTGCCGAGGATGCAGCCTTCATCATGAAAAATGCTTCCAAGGTCATTATCGTGCCAGGCTACGGCATGGCTGTTGCCCAGGCGCAGCATGCTTTGCGGGAAATGGGTGACAAGCTGAAGGCAGAAGGCGTGGAAGTGAAATACGCCATTCATCCGGTGGCTGGCCGTATGCCGGGGCACATGAATGTGCTGCTGGCTGAAGCCAATGTGCCATATGATGACGTGTTTGAACTGGATGACATCAATTCCGAATTTGCGCAGGCCGATGTGGCGTTTGTGATCGGGGCGAATGATGTGACCAATCCAGCGGCACGCGATGATAAGACATCGCCCATTTATGGAATGCCGATCCTTGATGTGGATAAGGCTGGCACCTGCCTCTTCATCAAGCGTTCGCTTGGGTCCGGTTATGCTGGCATCGACAATACGTTGTTCTACAAGGACAACACGATGATGCTGTTGTCTGACGCCAAGAAGATGGTTGAGAACATCGTCAAAACCCTCGATTGATTTTTTGGAGCCGGGGTGGTGTTTCTGTCACCCCGGCTCCAAATTCGATTGCTGCGCCGCTGACACATCTATTCCGGTTGCCAATATTCTGGTTGAGTGCCGCAATGCCAGTTGATTTCCTGCAAAGACACAAACCTTGCAAAGCGGTCCAGTTCGGCGGCTAATTTTTCGGCACGCGCGTTGGTCCATTTGACTTTGGGTTCTGACCATAGATTCAGAACATTCAAATGTCCCTTCGCCCGGTCAGCTTTGGCCTCAATGCGCCCGACCAACCGGTCACCTTCCAAAATCGGAAATACATAATATCCCCATTGTCGCTTGGCAGCGGGAACGAAAATCTCAATGCGGTAGTCAAAGCCAAAAAGACGTTTGAGGCGGTTTCGATCTCGAATGACCGGGTCAAACGGATTGAGAATGCGCAAGCGTGAGGTTGGGGGCGGTGTATTGGCAAGACGCGTTTCGATATCCGGTGGCGCAATTGCCGTGCTCCAGCTGCCATCAGCTGCCTGCAGTTCCACCTCAATCAGGTTTGCACTGTTTCGGTTGGCCCAGTCCTTCACTTCGCTGGCGTCGGTTGCTCCCCAGAACCTTTGGATTTCACCCAGCGTGCCAAAGCCGATGCGTTGAAGAGCGGCATCGCAGAGCCAGTCGATCTGTGCTTCGTCACCATGGTCCTGACTGTGCAAATCCACCGGGATGACATTGTGGGCCAGATCGTAGAACTTCTTGAAATTCTCGCGGTGTGAAGTGGTCAGCTCGCCGCAGAACCACATGTAGTCCAGTGCCAGTTTGTGCGGAGGTCGGGCCCACATTTCCTTTGGGCCTTTAACTTTCGTGTCGAAGGCGTGGGTGGAGAGCGGGCCTTCCTGGGCAATGCGGCGTTTGATGGCTTCGCGACCCTCTTCATTCGGCATGGAGGTGAAATATCCAGCACGGTCGTAGCGCTGTTTCATGCGGCGGAACTGGCGCTGCCACATGGGATAAAACTCAATGGGCAGAACGGAGGCGTCATGGGTGAAATGTTCAAACAATTGACGGTGCTGCGCCATCAGTTTGTTGAGCATAGGTTCGCGATAATGCTGGTTGCGGTTCCAGATGATATGATGATGCGCGCGTGAGACAACGCGGATCGTGTCCAGTTGGACAAAGCCAAGCTTGCGGATGATGTCCATCGTATCCAATGGCCCTGTTGGCGGTGTCGCCAGCCCCTGCGCTGCCAGCCAAAGGCGGCGTGCGTCGCGGTTGTGGATTCGAAGTGGTGGTTTTGATGCCATTTGACTTTCCAGAATCAGGTCCTTAGCTTTTTGAACATATAGGTTGTGGCATCGAATTTCCTGGAAAATGGGTCTAATGCAAATCCGGGTACAGTTCCGGCAACTTCAAACCCTATTGAGGCGTAGAGAGCTTGCGCGGCATCACATGTTCTTGTGTCGAGCACCAGAAGGGTGAGCTGGCGTTTCAGAGCTTGTCGCTCCAATTCCGCCATCAGAGTTCGAGCAATTCCCTGACGCCTGCATGATGGGTGGACCAGCAGTTTGGAAACGTCCGCTCTGTGCTTCTGGTTGGGCATCAGGTCGCAATCCAACTGGACCGACCCGGCAATTTTTCCATCTACTTCCGCGACGATGACCACCCGGCGGTTTGTTGCAAGGGATGGCCGCACACGCTGCTGCCAGAACGCTTCACCGTCCTGAATGCTGAAGGGTAACACAAAGCCGATGCTGGCTCCCTGATGGACACAGCAGTGCAGCAGGTCTGTCAGTATCGGCACTGCTTGATCGAATTGTTGCAGATCCAGGCATCGAGTGGTGAGGTCTGTTTTGTGCATGGCTCTTTACAGAATGATGAAGTGGTATCTGGCGCCCCTGGATTTATGGGCTTTAAATGTGCTGTAGCCAGACAGCCGGTATCGCAGGCAATCCCCCGGCACCAATTCATAGCTGGTGCCTTCCACTTCAAGTAACAACTCACCGCTCAGCAGCACGAGGTGATGTTCCATTCCAGCTTTTGGTGGTTGCGGATAGGTTATTTCTGCACCGGGGGCGAGGGTGCATTCCAGCACTTCGCACATCAGACTGTCAGAAGGCGGCGAGATTGAGCGGCGGACAAAGCCGGTTTTCTTATCCTCCCAAACAGGTTGGTCTTCCCGGCGCAATAAAGGGGTATCGTTGGTTTCGACCATCAGCATCAAGCGAGACAGTGTAATTCTGTAGGTTGCGCATAATCTGCCAAGCGCCTGAGCTGTTGGACTGACGTCACCGTTTTCAATGCGAGACAGGGTGGCTCGGCTCAGCTTGCACTGCTCGGACAGTTGATCCAGTGACCACCCCTGTTTGAGGCGCAGTCCTTTCAGCCGCGCGGCAAGGTTTTCACCCGCATTCATGGCGTTTCACTGGTTTTCATTTATGAGAATTTATCCCAAATATGAAACAATGCAAGTTCTACGGTTTGTGATGTGCTTCGTGTGCAGCTTCATCTTTTGCTTGATTGTTTGCGCGCCAGACGCGACAAGATCGGTTGTTGCAACATGATGAGTTAAAGAGCGTATCAAATGGACACAGAAGGGCCGGAAGCTGACAGTGTTGAGGCCGGTTCGGCCTCCGCTGGGGAATTTAGTGCTTATTTGAACCGCAAGGTCATGGGCATCTGGCTGGCTGCAACCTGCCTGGTCATACTTCTGGAAGCGTTGGCGCTTATATCAGGTGTTGGTAGCGGGATTGACTGGTTTTTGCTGATTGCTTTTGTCGCCGTTGGTGCCGTCCTTGCTTTGCATGTTTTCGATAAAAACCCTGTTTTGATTGTGAACCAGCACGGTGTTTATGACCGACGCATCTCGCGTCAGATCATACCCTGGGATGCCATGCTGTGGTACAAGATCGAGGCTCAGACGGCGATGCCGTTTCTGGGTGTCGGGCTGGTAGATGAGGTCGCAAAACAGGTTGGCGTGCACCCCTGGGCCATGCTGTTCAAGAATCAACCAGCCCCTTTCGGCAAGTTGAAGGGTTACCGTATCTGGCCGCATCGTACCCTCGGCGAAAGGCACGAGTTTGTCCGCGCTGTGCAGCGCTTTGCACCGCCGCTGCACGACAAATAGGCGCTTTTGATGACAGTCAGTACTGGTCAGGCCGGCTCGCGAAAACCACTTAGCACCGTTGAATTCGTTGCCCTATTCTCGTTAATCACGTCGCTGACCGCTGCTGCGATCGATGGCATGTTGCCCGCATTGGGCGTCATTGGTGTTGAGCTGAATGTCGCTGATCCAAGAAACACACAATTGGTCATTACCCTGTTTGTGTTTGGCATGGTGTTTGGCGAGTTTCTGTTTGGCCCATTGTCAGACGCGATTGGCCGCCGAAAAGCCATTCTATTGGGTTTGGCCATATTCTGTGCTGGGTCAATTCTGGCCATGACAGCCCAGTCTATTGAAATGATGTTGCTGGGACGTGTCATTCAGGGAATTGGGGTCTCGGGCCCCAAAATCGGCTCAAGGGCGCTTATCCGCGACAAGTTTTCAGGCGACGCGATGGCGCGCATGATCTCCTATATCTACATGGCGTTCATTCTTGTTCCGATGTTGGCACCTGCTGCCGGCCAATTCATCATTTCGGTGGCCAGCTGGCGGGCGATCTTCTTTGCCTATCTGCTTATGGGTCTGATTGTTTCTGTCTGGCTGATGCTGCGCCAGGAAGAAACGCTGGTTGTTGCACATCGAATTCCGTTGTCCTTTGGCACATTGGTGCCCAACACATGGCTCGTGGTCAACAGTCGCAAGGTCATGGCATATATCCTCGCCATTGGTTTGGCCTTTGGCGGATTACTGCTTTATCTGAGTATTGCGCAATCCATATTTCAGGACATATATGGGGTCGGCACGAAATTTCCCCTCTATTTCGCGACGCTGGCTCTTGGCGTTGGTATCGCCTCGTTTTCCAATAGCCAATTGGTGATGCGTTTTGGCATGGAGCGTTTGTCGCTTGTCGCGCTGAGCGGCATGAGTGTTCTGGGTGCCGCTCTGCTGGTTATGTGCCTCCTGTATGACGGGCAACCACCCTTCGTTTGGTTCATGATATTCGTTGGAGCGCTGTTGTTCTGCTTTTCGGCGCTTTTCAACAACCTCAACTCTATGGCCATGCAATCTCTTGGTCGTGTTGCCGGTCTGGGAACCTCACTTGTGTCATCGCTATCCAGCTTGGTTGCTGTGGTGATTGCTGTGACTTTTGGGCGGTTTTACGATCTGACAGTGTATCCTTTGGCAGGTGCTTTTCTGCTTGCAGGAACAGCCGGGATCATTCTCGTTCTTCTTGCCAGAAGCGGCCATTCAGAGCCTGTCTGACACGGGAGTAAGGCTTATTGTATGGTTGCCAATTGTCTCATCCGGTCAGCCTCCACCGGAAGTGCAACGGCTTTGCGCAATTCAAGGTCCATCATCAGACTGACCAAATCACCATAGGCAATAATTTTGCCATCGCTGGTGAGCGTATGGCGAACCGTGAAAGTGGTTTTGCCGACATTTTGAAATGCAGTTGTCATGTCGACGATAGCGCCGGGCTGGGCGTTTGCGCCATAGGTTAGCTTCAGTTCCACAGCAACCCGGCCAAAATTGTTGCTGTTGAGAAAGGCTGGGGTAATGCCGCCAGCCGACCAGCTGTGAGGCGCGCCATCGGTGAAGCAGGAAATGTAAGCCCGGTCCAGCAGGGTGCCATCAGCAGCAAAGTCTCGTGGATGCAGTATGCCGCTATAGGTGGGTGTCTTGTGGTGTCCCGTTGCTGATTGGGTGGCTGGTGATACATTCAGTCCACGCGGATGAGCTTCGCTGATTTCGGACCAATTGGTGAGCGGTATGTCCGGACTTGCTGAAATCTGCTCCAAGGCGTCCGGCTGATAGGTATCCAGTGCGGTTGCCATGAGCGCTTTGTCTGCAGCGTTGTTCATGAAGTGGCATATGCCAGCAGGCCGCCCTTCATGCATGACAAGGGCAGAGCAAATTTCTATCATGGCCGCCGCGCCCGCTTCACGATGATAGCGCACATGTCGTGTCAGACGATTGTCTCTGGTCAGGGAGGATAGTGGGAACTTTGCGCAGAAGATGCGATTGGCATCATCGAATTTTGCGAAATAGAACTGCACATTCATATGCGCGTTCTCATCGCACTCCCAGGTATTGACCGATGTTAGCAGCGTGACATGGCGCATGAGCCGATTCCCAGGGTGATTTATTCGCTTTCACTTTGTTTGTCGGTCGCGCCTTTTGTCAATTCACCAACGATGCTTTTCAGGCTGGGTGGTTTGCTGGTGAGGAACGGCAGAGGACGGCAGACCGCCATGGCGGCACGGCCAACGCGCGCTGTCAGCATGCCATTGATCACGCCCTCACCAAGACGGGCTGATACTTTGGCTGCAAGTCCATGGCCCAATGCATCCTGGATCATACTGTCGCCAGCTGAAATCCCTCCGGTGAGTGCCAGATGTCCGATGACCTCACGGGTCAAACGCCAGGAGCTGAAAAACCCCGGACGTCCCCCATAAAGCTGGGACAAGCGGCGGATCAACCGCATATTTTCAACGACGACAAACAGCACATCTATTAGTGCGCGCGGGCTGATAGCGGTGACGATGCTGGTGCGCTTGGCTGAGTTGAGAAGGATTGCATTGGCCTTTGCGTCCATGCCGCTCAGCAAATCGCGCTCCGCAAGGCCCAGCAAATCTCGCCCATCCATAACATTGCCAAGCTGGGCATTGAGCTGGGTTCGGGCTTGTGCGGTTTCTGGACGACCCTCATAAAGGGTCAGGACATCCTTGACCAAAGATCGGGCTGATTGCAGATCATTGCCTGCAAAAACTCTGGAAGCGCGTGCCTGTAAGAGATGAACTGATTTCAGGCGTGCCAGAGCGCTGAGTTCGCGGATAGCCATGGCCAGCAACGCAAGGCATAGCAAAAGCGTCAGGGCCAGAGCGCTGTAACCAAGCCATTCGGATCGGGCAAACAGATCGACGATCAGGCTATCCAGCCACAGCCCGAATGCCAGACCGGCAAGGCCGGTGAAACTGGCCCAAAAAAGCCGCGCGAAAGAAAATCTGCGCCGCGGCGGTTTTGCTGTTGGCTGCGGGATTTCAGGTTCCGTGATGACGGGTAATGGGTCCGGGGCGTCCACAAGGCGGGCATCGCTAAGCAATTGGGCACTTGGCCGGCGTGGTTTTGTTGGGTTTTGGGTCATGCCAGCTTGTCTCCCAGCAGAAATTCCAACGCCCGGTCGAGCCGGATATGGGGCAAGGAGAGGCTTATACCCTCAGCGGTTTCTTCCAGTTTGGGCGGTTTGAAGCGCAGATAGCGCAGCGGGTCTTCATCCTTGCTGGTGCGCTCGGCATAGATCATCTTTGGGTCGTTGGGCAGATCACCGGGAAACAGAGCGATTTCCTGAGTTCCGTCATAGGTTTCGCCATGGGCTGTTTCTCCGGCAAGGGGTGTTCCCAGTATGGCTGGTACACGATCGCCTTCGATCTCCAGATGCGCCTCACGTGTTGCCCGAACGGCGGAAATGGCTATGGTTTCGGTATCCGCACCGGAGAATTTTACCCGCTTGGCGGCGTCCTGTAGCAGATGGTCAAGGATGGCTTCCAAGCGGTCATGATCGCTGTGATGCAGATGGTCTGCCTTGGTGGCCGCGAAGAGAACCCTGTCGATTTTCTTGCCCAGAATCCCTGCCAGCCATGAATTGCGTCCCGGCCGGAAAGCACTGAGGACATCTGCCAGGGTTTCTTCCAGATCATGAATGGAATCCGGCCCGGCATTGAGCGCATTCAGAACATCCACCAGCACAATCTGGCGATCCAGTTTGGCAAAATGTTCTTTGAAGAACGGTTTGACGACAAGGCTTTTGTAAGCCTCATAGCGACGCTCCAGCAGCGCATAGAGCTGCGGTGCATCGATTTGTATCTCGGGTGGCAAGGGACAGAATGTCAGGGCCGGAGAGCCAGCCATATCGCCCGGCATCAGAAAGCGACCGGGTGGCAGCATGGATAGGGCACGGTCTTCTGACCGGCAGTCAGCCAGATATTTGGTGAAATGCTTTGCGCCGGCCTGCGCGCTGATTTCAGCGTCTTCCGGCTCCTTTGTGAGCGTCTTGAGAAACCCCAACCAATCTTGCGCCAAATCCTGCCTGTCCGGCTTTTGCGCAAGGCGCAGCGCGGATTCAGACCATGTGGCAAAATCCTTGTCGATCAAAGTCAGATCGAGCAGCCATTCGCCGGGATAATCAACAATATCAAGATGGATCTGGCTTGCCTTGAAGATGCGGGTCCACACGCTTTCGGATTCAAAGCTGAGGGTGAGCCGTATTTCGCTGATCTGACGGGTGGAACTTGGCCATTGGCGTTTGCTGACCAGATCGCGCACATGAGCGCGGTAGTCAAAGGTTGGAACGCCATCATCCGGTTGCGGGCGCAATGAGGCGCTGGCAATACGGCCACGCGCCTGAGCATCGAACAATGCCAGCCGCCCGCCCTCCAGCAGATTGTGCAGTAATGCTGTGATGAAGACTGTCTTTCCGGCGCGGGACAGGCCGGTGACACCCACACGCACTGTGGGTGTTGTGTAGTCATTCTTCAGCGTCTCAGCCTGATCGCGCGTTGCGCGGGCAGCTTCGTCGAGAATATCCAAAAGGCTCAAGCTTGATTCTCCTGTGCGGGCATGAGCCCTCAACTTAACGCATGTAGGCACACAAAGGAGCAGTTGCAAAAAGTTGTTTTCTAAAGATCGCGTGGGCGCAGATAATCAACCAGCCGAGCGCTATTGGCGCTGACTTCGGTCAGATTTGTTTCAAATTCCAGAACAGCTGCGGCGCCGGAGGGAAACTTGTTTTTCAGGGCCTTGAAGCTCTTCGTGTCGTCGCCATTGGCAAAAACCAAAGCTGCATCCTGAATTGCAAAATTATGCCCGATAAGCAGCATGGTTTTGGGTGTGCCTGCTTTGCGCGCCGCGGCCGCAATGATTTCAGGGTAATGCTCAGCCTGAGCGTCATACAAAGCTCGGGTGATGGTCAATTGCACGGTGCCATCCAAAAGGTACAACAGGGGCGCAAGTGTCCTGCGCGCTCGCAACGCTGTCGAACAAATAATGGTGTCGGGGAGATAGTTTCGACTGACCAGCGCGTCTGCCATTTGCTTTGCGGCCTGTCGGCCACGTGCGTTCAAAGGCCGGTCATGATCTGGCAATGCCGGATCACTCCAAGACGATTTTGCATGGCGCAAGAGAATCAAACGGGTCATATAATCTTATAGCGCGGTACAAACGACAGTTCCATGAAGTGGCGTATTAGAGTGTCGGACGGGAAATTACGCTTCCGGTACCTCGACCTTGGTAGCCAGTTTAAGTTCCTCCAGCTCTTCCACAGTCAGGACGTAAAGCTGGTCCTTGGGGGTTTCCATGGCTTTGATCCAGAGTGCGGGGTCGACGCCGTAATCCACTAGTGCCTGCTGGCATTGGGCACTGATGCGTTGGGCCTGGTCCATGCCCTGCTGTATGCTGCCGAAGCTGCTCGGCGGTGTGTAAACCTGGTGGACACCAACCCAGGCTGATGCGTGAACTTCGCGCTCCACACCGCCTGCAAACACGAGCGGGCAGGAACTGGCGCAATAACCATTGGCAACAATCCGCGTGTTCATGTCGCTGTCGCGAATGAGCTGGGCCATTGTCAGGGCGTCCTGTACGGAACCACCAGGGGAATGCAAGACGATTTCCGTGATATCTTCTTCCCGTGCCAAAAGGGCGCGTTCAAATACTTCGGCGGTGCCCTGTGTAATGGTGCCAAAGCCCAACAGAGCGCCTTTTCCATCGGTCTTGAAGACCATGGCGCTTTTTTCCTGCAAGTCCGTTTCAATGTCGAAGGGGGTAAGATCAGGTGCGCCACGACCCGGGCCAACAGGCCGTGAACTTGGCACATAGGGCCGTATCTGATCGCTCGGGCTGACCGGTCTCATGGGCACCGGCTCGCCGGTATCTTCGATGCCAGCCAGACGGTCTTCATATTGCAGATGACGGTAGTCGAGCATCAGCACGTAGCCAGCAATGGAAATCATGGCCAGAAAGACAAGCCAGAGCATCGCGTCCTGAAAGTGGTCGGACAGTGTCTTGACGTGCTCTTCTTCGAGCGGGTCAATCTCTACGGAACTCATGTATCAGCGCCGCCTTGGTTCACGCTCATCGACGGGCTTTATTTGTGCAATTTTTGGGTCGTCGGGATGCATCTCATCGGGCACTGGGTCTGTCCGGTCCGGTTCGTCTTTGCTGCGACCACGGTCAAACTCAGTGCGGTAGCGGTCGCGGCGATGGTCCTGCAAACGATCAAAGAGTGAAAGTGCCTGCACCATATCTGCGGCTGTCATGGTGTTTTCAAACGCGTCCGGGTCTTCTTCGCGGCGGATGGCGGCATGGACGATACAAAGAATGAAAATCAGCACTGCTGGCATAAGATCGATGGAAATTGCACCGGCCCAGCTGGGCAAAAAATCATTGGCGTAGCGCAGCACAGCTTCAGGCGCGGATATGGGCACAAAGCGTTTCGGCTTAACCTCTTCGCGGCTGAGGATTTCATTGGCTGCTTCAGACAATGCCTCGCCTTGTCCTCCGACGGCATCACGGACGCGCTCAACCATGGCGTTCTGGCGCGACGCCAAATCCTGGGTGCTGCCGTCGGCCACCGGGGCGATGAAGCTGCGGGTCAGATCATCTGCCGCACGTTTTACAGAAGGCGCGATGGAGGTTTCCTGCAGAGCTGAAATAACGCCTGTCAGCGTGACAGCTTCTTCGGAAAAGGCATCGCTGCGCGGCGCAATTGGGCCGGAGGCTGATACCAGTCGCCGCATGCGGTTAAGCTGTTCGCCGCCCTCTTCAAACAATTGTTTGACCTGCGTGCGGGAGGCTTCCACTTCTCGCGCCAGTCCATCCAATTGGGTGGACATTTGCCGCAGTAACTGAACCACGGTGCCCGAACCGGATGTGCCTGTCAGTGCGCCTGATGCTTCCTCTTCGCGGGACAGTCGCTGGAAACGGTCAGCGGCCAGTTGAATATCTGGCAGCAGGCTTTGGGCCGCCAGTGCATTGTTGTGGGCTTCGCTGAGATCCTGCTGGTAATCTTCAATGGTAACGGCCAGGTGCTGCTCCAATGCGGCGCTGCCAGCCAATGCTGCTGCATTCAACCAGGACGACATGGCAATAATCATGACACTACCAAGGCCGATTGCCATGAACAGAAGACCGCGGCCGGATGCCGAGCGCAAATGGGGGGCAAACCGGATCAGATAAGACCAGAACGCGTAAATCCCCACGGAGACGGCGACGGAATAGATGACAGCGCCGAAAAACACCAGATTGGCGGTGCCGTCCAACAAGCCCCGAACACCCAGATAGGTGTAGATGCCACTGGCCAGCGCCAGAATGGCCAAGGTTACCTTGGTCGTGGCTTCCAGTGCGGACACGCCATTGCGCAGAGCTTTCGCCATTTTTGCCTCATTTATCCCGTTCAAAATCATTCGCTCTTGAGATTAAGCCTAAATCGTGGCGAGTTGTCCTTAAATTTTGTGCATCTTGGCTAATTTCATGTCTTATCCGCAAACTTACTATTCTGAACGGCTGCAGCCAAAACCGGAATCCCAGCCTTTTCTGTCAGGTGCAGTGGATGCAGATATCTGTATTGTTGGTGGTGGTCTGGCCGGGCTGACACTGGCCCTGAGGCTGGCGGAGCAGGGACGAAGCTGTGTGCTTTTAGAGGCAGAGCAGGTTGGGTTTGGCGCGTCCGGACGCAATGGTGGTTTTGTTTCACCCGGATTTGCGCAGTCGGTCGAGTTGCTTGAAAAGAATCTCGGCGTCGACACTGCCAAAACCCTGTTTGCAGAAACGGTCAAGGGTGCTGAATTTGTTCGACTGCGCGCAACCGCTATGGGCGGCGTGATTCAGGGAGACGGGCAGCTTAAACTGTTGCGCTACAATGCTCCCGGCGCGCTTCAGCGTATTGTTCATCATATGAATGCGGTTCACGATCAACGCTTGAAAATATTGTCGCCGGACGCTTTGGCTGCACAGTTAAGCAGCAACACCTACCACCATGCGATCCATGATCCACACACCTTCACGATTGATCCGCTGGCATATGTGCAAGGTTTGAAAGAGCAGGTTCTGGCAACTGGATTGGTGAGTTTGTATGAAAGAACACCTGCCGTCAGTTTGCAAAAGCAGGGGGCCAGTTGGCAGATAGCAACAGCGCAGGGCAGGGTGAAAGCCCGCAATGTTGTTCTGACGGGGTCTGCTTATCTTGGTCAACTCTATCGTCCGCTCGCAGGTGCGGTTCTGCCGATTGCAACTTATGTCGTCAGCACGGATGGTCTGGGATCTTCGCTTGACGATGCGATCCGGTTTCGCGGCGCGATTGCTGATACGCGGCTTGCCGGTGATTATTATCGCAGGGTTGAGGGGGATCAACTTTTGTGGGGCGGCCGCATTACCACCCAAAGATCGGAGCCACGCTTTTTGGCAAACTTGCTCAAACGACAGATTGTAGAGATTTACCCGCAGCTACACGATCTTCGCATCCGTCATGCCTGGTCCGGCCTGATGGGGTATGCGGTTCACAAAATGCCAATTATTGGCGAATTGGAACCCGGCCTTTGGTCCTGCACCGCTTTTGGAGGGTATGGGTTGAGCACAACGGCAATGGGCGCAGACATTGTCGCGGATGCACTATTACAGGGTGATGATCGCTGGCGAATGTTTCAGCCCTTTGGCGCGCGTTGGAGTGGCGGCGCCTTTGGGCGTGCAGGCACGCAACTGGTGTATTGGGGTATGCAGTTGAAAGATCGCTGGCAGGAAAAAAGTGGCCGATAATTGCTATTTAGCAGCCTCAAATGCGGCAAAAACTGCAGGGCTGCGTGCAAAATCTGCAGGGTGATTTTTTCCTAGTTTTGTTTAATTCTATCTAAGTATCTGAAATTAAACAGTTAAAAATCTGGCACGACACTTGAAACACAGAATTGAGCATCGGCTGCCTGCCTGGCTGTCGTAGATTGGTGTAAAGTAGAGGAACTGTCATGGGTATTTTTGGGGCATTGAATACTGCGGTAAGCGGATTGCGGGCGCAGTCATTCGCACTGGAAAATATTTCGGGGAATATCGCGAATTCGCAGACAACGGCGTTTAAACGCCAGGACACCACATTTTCCGATCTGGTGACGGGCGGCTCAAACAGCGCCCAGTATCAAACCGCCGGTTCGGTCTCCATGTTCTCGCGCTCCACGGCAACGGTGCAGGGGGATATTTCATCCTCCTCTATCAACACCCATATGGCGGTTTCCGGGGATGGTTATTTTATCGTGCAGGAAAAAGTCAGCACCAGTGATAACCGCGCGATCTTCTCCGGCACCGATGTTTACACTCGGCGTGGCGACTTTACGATCGATGCTGAAGGCTATCTGGTCAACGGGTCGGGCTATTACCTGAAAGGGCTGGAACTGGATCCGACAACGGGAAATCCGGTTGGCAGCGTACCTGACCTCATTCAGCTCTCGAATGATTTTCTGCCAGCGCAGGCGACCCAGGAAATTGATTATCGGGCCAATCTTGCAAGCTATCCTCTGACAGCCAATGCAGATCCGGATGAAGCAAACAGCGAATTGTTGAATCCGATCAACTTTTCTGCAAATCCCATAGCCTCGTCAACAGCTTCGGCAACGATTACAGGCACTGGCGCAACGCTGGCTGTGGATGCAATTGCAACTGATTCCGGAACGACGGATCTGTCCGGTCTGTCTTCTGCAGGTGGGACGCTGATACTGAACGGGACCAGCATAACCATAAATGCAGCGGATGATGCAACCGCGACCCTTGCTGCCATCAATCTGGAAACAGGTACGACCGGCATAAGCGCCAGCCTTGGCACCTCCAATGAATTGATACTGGAATCCGCTGATGCGGATACGAATATTGATGTCGACTCCGGATCAACGACCTCTCTTTTGACGGAACTCGGTCTCATCAGCGGAACCACAGGAGCCACAAACCTGATCTCACAAGGGGCCGTTGCTCAGGGTGAAACATTAACTGTTGATGTGGCCTCTGGCGGTGCTCAGACCATCACATTTGGCACCGGAGTCGGTGAAATTTCCACACTGGCGGAATTGAACACCGCTCTTGCTGGTCTGGCTGGTGTGACAGCGAGTGTGAATGCAAGCACAGGCGACATCTCGATTGAGGCGACCTCTGCAACGGCCAGTCTGACTGTTGCCGGAACTGTTGACGAGGATGTTTTTGGCATCACGGCAGGTGATTATCTGCCTGCAGCAGGTGTGGTTGTTGCCAATGACAACACAGCTTTCATCAGCAGCTCGGTCAGCGGTGGCGCGATCACAGTGTATGATGAAAACGGGTCCCCGGTGAATATCCAGTTTCGCTGGGCCAAGGTTGACAGTGACGACAATGGCGGGACCGACACCTGGAATATGTTCTATCTGGAAAATCCTGATGCAGTCGGGACCGACACCATGTGGCGTAACATCGGACAGACCTATACATTTGGTAGCGATGGAACGCTTGATCCGGTTGTCAGCCAGATTACGCTTAGCGGAATTGTGGTGGACGGCGCAAACCTTGGTGACATCAATCTCATTCACGGGTCAGGTGGCCTGACCCAATATGATGATCCGAATGGCAATGTTCAGGTCAATGATTTTTCTCAGGATGGATTGGCATCCGGCGAGCTTGTCGGGGTTCAGGTGGCCGATGGTGGAACCATCGTTGCCAACTACTCCAATGGTCTGAGCCTGAATATCGTGGATATCCCGCTGGTGTCCTTCAATGCGGACAATGGTCTGTTGCGACTTGATGGCGGTGCCTTTGAGGCCACCTCGGAATCCGGTCAGGCCATTCTGGATTCCACCGGTGCGATTGTCGGACAATCAATTGAAAACTCCAACACAGACATTGCGGACGAGTTTTCCAAACTCATTGTGACGCAGCAAGCCTATTCCGCCAATTCCCGGATTGTTTCTACCGCAGATGAAATGCTGCAAGAAGCACTCAACATGGTCCGATAAATATGGGGCAGGGTTCTGATCCCTTGTCTGTGATCTGCTTCAGGAGGCACTGAAATGGGCCTGACATCCGCGCTATCCATGGCACTGTCCGGACTGAACGCAAATCAGCGCGGGCTTCAGTTGACCGCGACGAATATCGCGAATGCTGACACGCCCGGATACACAGCAAAAACGATTGATCAGACTTCGCTGGTGGAAGATGGCCGGGTCATTGGTCTTGACTCGACCCGCATTCAGCGCTCGCTTGACGAAGCCATTCAAACGCAACTCCGCACCGAAAGTGCCAGCGGCCGTTATGCTGAACGGATTGATTCCTATCAGTCACGCCTTGATGAATTGTTCGGCACACCTGGTGGCACCAATGGGCTGGATGTCCTTTTCAGCAGTTTTACAAGTGCGCTGGAAGGCTTGGCGACCACACCGGAGAGTTATGCCACCCGTTCAGAGGCGATTACATCCGGTCAGGTGCTTGCAGGTCAGCTGAACTCCCTGAGTGACGACGTTCAAACCATGCGGCAGGAAAACGAAACGTTCCTGCGTGACAGCGTCAGAGAAATGAACGCGGCGCTTCAGAACATACAACGCCTCAATGACCGGATCCTGGCCAATTCCAGCAGTTCCAGCGGGACTGCTGATCTTGAAGATCAACGCGATATCTATGTTGATCAACTGGCCCAGTATCTGGACGTGCAGATTTCCAAGGATAACAAGGGAGGTGTTCGCATCAGCACCGCCGGCGGTGCCTCATTGTTCGATGGTACAGCCGCTGTTCTTGAATTTGACAGCCGTGGTCAGGTCACCACGGAAACGGCCTATGATTTCAAGTCTGACGACAGAAGCGTTGGAACCATCAATCTGGTGACTACCAGCGGTTCGAAGGTGGACCTGCTGCAGCCAGGCTTGCTGCGCAATGGCTCCGTTGCGGCTGCACGCGATCTCAGAGATGACATTCTGGTGGAGGCGCAGGGGCAGTTGGATCAGTTCGCCGCGGCCATGGCATCAGCGCTTGGCAACCGAACCGAAGAAGGAACTGCGGTTACTTCAGGCACGCAGGATGGGTTTGATCTGAATCTGACCGGTCTGCAGGCTGGCAATCCCATAAGCTTCACCGTTTCAAATGTGTCGAGCGGTCAAGAGAGCACGATCAGTTTTGTGCGTGTTGATGACCCGGAGTCCCTGCCGCTGTCTGACAGTGTGACCGGACGATCAGATGATACCGTTATCGGTATCGATTTTTCTGGTGGCACGAGTTCGGTGATTTCCCAAATTCAATCAGCGCTGGGCGGCAGCTTTCAGGTGTCTGATGAAGGTGGTGATACGATTCGAATTCTGGATGATGGTGTCGTCAACGCTGTTGAAATTGTCAGCTTTGATGCGCAGATCACCTCAACTTCGCTGACTGGTGAAGGCGTGGCGCTGCCGTTTTTTGTTGATGTCGGGGGCACATCATTTTCCAACTCTCAGGATGGAACCTCTCAGCTTCAGGGCTTCTCAAGCCGGATCGCAGTGAACAGCAATCTGATTGAAGATAATTCCCGTCTTGTGATTTATGAGACCAGCCCGGAAACTCTGGATGGCGATTCCGCCCGGCCGTTGTTTTTGTTCGATGCCCTGACCGGAACAGTTAACTCCTACGCGTCGGAAAGCGGTATTGGTACAGTATCAGCACCTTTCTCCGGCACTGTCGACGATCTTGTATCGCAGATCATATCGGTGCGCGGTGCAGAGGCAGAGCAGGCGGCAAACAGCGCGAACAGCCAAAGCAATGTCATCGATATTCTGCAAAATCGCTTTTCAGAGAGCACCGAGGTTTCGATTGACCGAGAGATGGCCCGTCTGGTTGAGCTACAGACAGCCTATGCCGCCAATGCACGGGTTATGCAGGTGGTCCAGGAACTGCTTGAAACCATCATAAGGATATAGAATGGTTGATGCTCTTGTCGGTTCCCGCTCTACTTCAATCGTTCGCGATCTTGTGCAATTGCGCCAGTCCATGTCGGGTCTTGAGCAACAGCTTGCGACCGGGCGAAAGTCAGAGACCTATGCGGGTATTGGCAGTGAACGCAGCCTTTCAATTGCCTTTCGCAGTGACGTGTCCCGACTGGAATCCTATCAGTCCAGCATTACGCTGATTGAACTGCGGCTGAGTATTTCCGATCAGGTGCTGACGCGTATGGATGGCGTGGCAACTGAAGCGCGCGGCAGTATGGACCCCAATATCTACCAACTGCTTGGTGACGGCAGGTCACAAGGCCAGGTCACATCGCACAATCTCCTGGGCGAAACGCTCTCTATGCTGAATTCTGAGGCGGGAGGCCGTTATCTGTTCGCGGGTCAGGATGTTTCCAATAAGCCGGTCGAGACAGTCAATGCCGTCATGGATGGTGAAGGCAACCGCGCCGGCTTTGTACAGCATCGCGATGAACGGCTGTTGGCGGACACAGGTGCTTCGGGAACCGGACGGGTTGATGTCACTCAACCCTCAACGACGCAAGTTCAAATGGCCGAAGACGGTGTGCACCCCTTCGGCGTGAAAATTGAAGGCGTTTCCAACGGTTTGACAAACACGGTGCTGACCGGACCCACTGCTGCGCCTGCGACATTTGATGTGGAGTTTACCGGGCAACCGATAGCGGGTGAAACGCTGTCAGTGAGTGTCACATTGCCCGACGGCACGACACAAAATATTGAACTGGTTGCCGCCGCAGCCGGACAAGGCAGCGACAATGCCTTCGAAATTGGTGCAACACCGGATGCTACGGCTTCAAACCTTGCGGCGGCTCTGACTGATACGCTTGAGCAACTGACTGCCGTTGATGTGCGCGCAGCATCTGCCATGGCGGCAGGCGCAGATTTTTTTGACTATGATGGCGGCGGCGTGCCACAGAGGATTGACGGCCCACCTTTTGACAGCGCAACCGGTCTGCGAGATGGCACCGAGAGCGATACGGTGTTCTGGTACACGGGTGATAACAGTACGGATTCCGCGCGCAGTACGGCCACGGCCCGAATTGATGACAATCTGACCGTTTCCTATGGCGCGCGTGCAAATGAGGAAGCCTTTCGGGTTCTGGTGCAAAATCTTGCTGTTTTCTCCAGCAGTACGTTCACCGAAGACAACCAGAATGACGAGATACGTTACGGTCTTCTTGCCGATAAAACACTGCAGAATATTTCTTATCCTGCAGGTGTCCAGAAACTGGAGCAGATTGCCGGCGAGTTGAGTGCAGCACGCAGTGCCGCCAATAACGCAAATACGCGCCATAATGTGAAAACCGGAACGCTGAAGACGTTGGTCGACGGCATCGAAAGTGCCGATCTGAATGAAGTTTCAGTCAACCTTCTGACTTTGCAGACCCGACTGGAAGCAAGTTATCGCGCTACGTCGATCCTGTTCGACATGTCGCTGGTGAATTACATCTAAAATTTGTCTTGTCGGGGTGATTTTCAGTGGTTCAGACGCTGTGTTTGTCTGATCCAAATGCGCTGAAATACTGGTCATTTCAGATTGTCGTCGTCAGCAGAAAAACTCTGCTGACGCATTTTGGGGCTTAGCCGCGCAGACCGCCAGCAATTTCGCGATTGATCGAAATCAGGGAGCCCAGAACGCTCTTGTCCATACGGCCTTCAGCCATGCGGGTTTGTTTGAAAACAAAGATGCCGAGATTGGCAATGTTTTCGCGAATGTTTGTCGGCAAGGGACTGTCTTCTTCTGTGACGGCAGTTACAAACAACGTCCAGATTTTCTTGTTGTAAGCAAGGGCGTCGCGCATTGCGTCACGGTCCAGCGCTTCATCTTTGTTGACGTCTTCCAGCCGGTGAGCGGCCTTCAGTAAAAGCCGAGCTTCCAACTGCCGTGGGCTAGTTGTTGTCTGTTGTGTCTTCTGATAAATTTGCGCCGCCTGTTGCATGTGCTAGCAACTCCCCTTCATATGCTATCAGAGCCTTTGTCGCTCTCAATGCTTTGTACAATTCATTGGTTAATATCAGGTTATTTATTGCCTCAATATGAACGATGGTGCTGGGGGCAGCTGCGACTATCTCATTGATTAATTTGAAATAATCAGAGTGATGCTGTTCCGGAGTGTCTGACAGGTACATCGTTTGAACAACCAGTGCGACGCATTTGGCAGGCGTATCGGCCTGCTCGGGCAGCAATATGTCCTTTGCGCGAAGTATTGGCGTGTTTCCGTCAATTGTCAGCTTCGTTCGTTGATCGCCATTCGTAATGACGGTTTGGCCGACGATCATTTTTTCATTTGGCTTCAGTTCAACGCGCAGTGACATGGATTAATCCTTTCACATTGGGTTATAGCAGAACCGTCAGCTAATAAAAAAGGCAGGTGCCAGGGCACCTGCCTTCTTAATTCAATTTTTTGACGGAGCTTAGAGCAACCGCAGCACGTTCTGATCGGCCTGAGAAGCCAGAGAGAGTGCTGTGGAAGACAAGGACTGACGTGTCTGGAGCGACAGCAGGTTCGCGCCTTCTTCGTTGAGATCAGCAAGTGTCAGGTTGGCAGCACCTGTTTCCAGAGTGTTGATTGTTTCCTTGGTGAAGCTCTCACGAGTTTCCACAACGGACAGGTTGGAACCGAATTTTGATGCCTGCGACCGCAAAGTTGAGGTTGCCGTATCCAGCGTAGCAAGAGTTGCCTCAATGTTTGCATCTGTATCAAAGTCACCGGCAGTTACTGAACTCAACCCAAGGCCCGCACTGTCAAAGTCTACGCCGCCGATGGTCAGTGAACTGCTACCATCTTCGTTGAAGGTCACTTTCAGATCATCACCATCAAGCAGGTTCTTGCCGTTGAAACCAGCATCATTTTTCAATTCGTCAATCTGGACCAGAAGCTCATTGAAATCGGTTTCCAGGTCTTCACGACGGTTCGTACCGCCAGTTGTTACTGGGTCGATTGCTGTTGTCGTGAGGTTTGTACCGAAGCTGGTCAGAGCCGTACCGCCAAGAGTAACGCTGTCTGTTTCCTCTGCGGCAGTGATTGTCAGGTTACCACTTGCGTCTGTTGATGCAACGGCCACTTCAGCGTTGTCAGTGGCGAAGGTTGCCAATTGTGCATCCAGATCCGCTTTGGTGCTGGCTGCTGTGAAGCTGTAGGAGAAGCTTGCACTACCTACATCAGCTGTCAGGTCGCTACCAGCCAATGCTGCAAGATCAGCATTTGTTGTATCAGCAGTATCACCGGACGTCAGACCAAGTGAAGTCAACACGCCAGCTGTGGAGGTCGCATTCGGATCGATTGTGACGGTTTCGCCAGTTGCACCTGCAGTGACTTCCAGGTTTCCAGAGCCGTTGATGGAAGCGCCGTTGCCGTCAGCAGAAAGAGCAGAATCAATGGCAGCAATGACATCGGCGATTTCTTCACCGGCTGCAATGTCGATGCCGATATTGGCGCCGGCATAGGCAGCTGTACCACTGTCAAAGAAATCGAATGAATATGTGTTGGATCCAACGGACAACTCAAATGAATCACCATCAGCTGCGATCTGTGAAGCTGATAAATCAGTTGTTGGAGCCGCTGTCCCGCCTGATGAAACACCCAGCGCAGTCAGGAACCCTGCTGTCGAATTGGTGTTCGGATCAATTGTGATTGTATCAGCGGTATCGCCTGCAGTGATTTCAAAATTGCCGGAGCCGTTGATGGCAGCGCTATTGCCATCAGCTGCCAGAGCACCATTGATAGCGGTAATCGCATCAGCAATTGTCTCACCGGCTGCAATGTCGATGCCGACATTGGCCCCTGCATAAGCGGCAGTGCCACTGTCAAACAGATCGAATGTATATGTGTCGCCACCAATCGAAAGCTCGAAGCTGTCAGCTGCTGCGCCAAGGGTGGAAGCAGCGTCGGTTCCAGTCAGTGCGCCACCTTCCAGAACAGCGGCGGAAGTTGTTCCAGCAAGGTCGTTTGTTGCCGATCCTTCGAGCGCTGCGGCTGTGTCAGCTCCGATTGCTGCGCCTGTACCGGTTGCGGATGCGATGGTCGTTGTACCACCTGTGATGCCTGAAGATGTCTGCAGGGCCTGACGGGCTGTCGCCTGAGCGGCTTCAACAAGGTCGGTGATGGCGGAGATGCCATTGTCGGCAGCTTCCAATGTCTGTGTGGCGTTGCCAACAGAGTCCAGCAGGCGGCTCAAATCGCTCGCGCGGCTGTTCAATGAAGAAGCTGTGAAAAAGTTGGTTGGATTATCCAAAGCTGAATTCACTTTGAGGCCGGTAGAGAGGCGCTCCTGTGTCTTCGTAAGCAAATCGGAAGTGCTCTGCAGGGAAAGCAGATTGCCGCGGACGGCTTTGGAAAGTGTAATATCGGAACCCATGGTAGTTGTCCTTTCTTGGAACTAAAAACTCGCAGCCCGCTTCTGGGGCGCTGATGCAAATTGCCAAGAAAGGTTCTAACGACCGGTTAACGCACCTTAATTAAGTCGCAGTTCTGGTGGGATGTTTAACGCTTTGCTACCATAACGTTTAAAAGGCATGAAGGTTACAATAAGTGGTGCTTTTTCCAGGGGTCTAATTCCCGGGGTCTAAACACAAATCAGTCTCCCAACCGGGTTCAGACTCTAGACAAGGTGATATCCCACCAGGCCATCCCAGATCAGTTTCAGGGATACCAGAAAGAGGGCACTGTACATAATGCGGTAGAAAGCAGTCTGGCTGACAATTTTGACCAGCCAGATGCCAATAAGCGTTGAGACAAAGGCCAGCGGCATCAGAACGGCTGATGTCGTGAGGTTTGTTGTATCCAACTGCCCGAGTGCAAAATAGGGGATCATCTTGATGGCATTCATGGCGGCAAAGAAAATCACCGAAGTGCCTGCAAATATACGCCGGTCCATTTTCAATGGCAGTGAATAGAGTTGATATGGCGGCGCCCCGGCGTGGCTGACGAAGCTTGTATATCCCGCTCCAAACCCGGCTGCTGCGGCCTTGACCGCATTCCTTGGCTTGGCTGGACCGGTGTCTCTCCAGAAAAAGTGCTTCAACGTAAACAGCAGTGTCATGATGCCCAGCAGAAGCCTGAGCATGACATCATCCACATAAACTGCAGTCGCCCATCCAAACGCAATTCCAGCGGTTCCGGCCGGAAGCATGTCTTTCAACATCTGCCGGTCAAACACACCCCAATAGGATTTGATTGCCACAACATCCATTATAAGAAGTATAGGAAGCATGATGGCAGCTGCCTGAACCGGCGAAATAACCAAGGCCATAATTGGCACGCCAAACAGGGCAATCGCCCCAAGACCGCCTTTTGAAATTCCAACGAACAAAACTGCAGGGATTGCGGCCAGATAGAAGTATGGGTCTGTAATCATGCGCCCTAAATGCCTTTACACTCAATGCTGCGCAAGTCTTTTTGTCTCCAAAGCAGCCAAAATATCGATTTTTTCTCCCGCCATGGTAGCAGAAGCACCTGTATGCCCTCAATCTTGTGGCGTGATCCGTATTGAGGGTTTTCAGTCGGCTGTTTTGGACGCGGGCCGTTTTCTGTGTAGCCATATCTGCGCAGAGGGTTGGCATTTGACTGCTCGGTGTTGGCGACAATGATCATTAATGGAAATCAAGTTAAATGTCTAAATCAGGCTTGAAATTGAATTATTAATTTAATTCAAGTTAATTTATTTATCATATTGAAATTTATAATGAAATATTGATTTTAAATTTGTGCTCTGAGCTTTTCAGTTCATCTGTTATTTTCGACGTTGTTGATGCGTGTTCATTAATTATGCGCAGATCAACGCTCATTTTGTCTTTCCGGAGACCTGCCAAAACGCTGGCTTTACCACCAAGGTTCAGTAGACAGATGTCATAGGCTCTCTTAGGGTTCATAAAACAATCACGTGCGGATACCGGGGAGGGTGTTGCCTGTGACGAGCCGTTATTTTGATATTTATGACAGCTGGAAAAATGATCCTGAATCATTCTGGATGCAGGCTTCCAGAGAGATTGACTGGTCGACGCCACCAAGCAGGGCTTTCGATGCCGATCTCGGGGTTTATGGTCGCTGGTTTCCCGATGCCGTAGGGAACACATGCTACAATTGTGTCGACCGGCATGCTGATCGAGACCGGCCCGGGCAGGCAGCCATCATCTATGACAGCGCGGTTACCGGGACAAAACGCAGCATTTCCTTTGCTGAATTGAAGCAGGACGTCTCGGCACTCGGCGCAATTTTGCTCAGCCACGGTGTGAGCGCTGGCGACCGAGTGGTCATTTACATGCCGATGGTTCCCGAAGCCGTGGTTGCAATGCTGGCTTGCGCCCGCATCGGCGCTGTCCATTCTGTTGTGTTTGGCGGGTTTGCCGCCAATGAGCTGGCAAAACGTATCAATGCCTGCCGGCCCAAACTAATCATCAGCGCTTCCTGCGGTATCGAGCCCAACCGGATTGTCGAATACAAGCCGTTGCTGGATGAAGCGATCGAGATTGCCGTTCACAAGCCAGGTGCGTGCCTTATCGTTCAACGAGAACAGGCGTCTGCCACGATGATTGACGGGCGGGATTTCGACTATGGAAAAGAACTCTCAGAAGCAAAAGCGCAGGGTCGGACGAGTGACTGTGTACCCCTGAAGGCAACAGACCCGCTTTACATTCTCTACACATCAGGCACGACCGGTCAGCCCAAAGGTGTGGTGCGTGATGTTGGCGGCCACATGGTTGCCTTGAATTGGTCGATGTCTGCCGTCTATGACATGGAACCGGGAGATGTTTTCTGGGCAGCATCTGATGTGGGCTGGGTGGTTGGCCACTCCTATATTGTCTATGCGCCATTGCTTCGGGGCTGCACCACGCTTCTGTTTGAAGGCAAACCCGTTGGAACGCCGGACCCGGGTACGTTCTGGCGGATCATTGAAGAGCATAAGGTCGCGGCGTTGTTCACAGCGCCCACAGCCTTTCGCGCTATCAAGAAAGAAGACCCAAAAGGCAAGTATCTGGAAAATTACGATATTTCCAGTCTGCGAACGCTGTTCCTGGCTGGAGAACGTGCTGATCCCGATACAATTTCCTGGGCCGAGGATCGACTTGGGGTGCCGGTGATTGACCATTGGTGGCAGACCGAAACCGGTTGGGCAATTGCTGGAAATCCGGTTGGATTGGGCACATTGCCCATCAAGAAGGGATCTCCCTCGGTCCCCATGCCCGGTTATGATGTTCAGGTGCTTGATGATGAAGGGCATGCTGCGGCAGCGGGAACATTGGGCAATATTGTTGTGAAATTGCCATTGCCGCCATCGTGCCTGCCCACATTGTGGAAAGATGATGAGCGATTTAAAGAAGCCTATCTTGCAGAGTTTCCGGGCTTCTACAAAACCGGCGATGCCGGATATATCGATGATGACGGCTATCTGTTCATCATGTCCCGTACCGATGACATCATTAATGTAGCTGGCCACCGCCTTTCCACCGGCGCCATTGAGGAGGCAATTGCCAATCATCCAGATGTTGCCGAATGCGCTGTTGTGGGCGTGAATGACGCGGTGAAAGGTCAGCTTCCTATGGGATTTCTGATCCTCAATTCCGGTGTTGACCGCGCCGATGCAACAATCGAGGCGGAAGTCATCAAACTGGTGCGTGAAACCATTGGACCTGTTGCCGCATTCAAGCGTGTCGCGACTGTCTTGCGTCTGCCAAAAACACGATCCGGCAAGATTTTGCGGGCGACCATGCAGAAAATTGCCAATAAGGAACCTTATCCCGTGCCAGCAACAATTGATGATCCTGCCATTCTGGACGAGATTGCCGCCGTGCTGGAAGCTGGCTGAAGCAAAAGACCTTTGGCTGCGTCTTCCTTGTGCTTGAACTTGATGGCTGAAAACGGCATGGTCGGGTCAGTGACACAAGCAATGGATTTTTCATGACATTGGATGACAAGACCGCCGTCGTAACGGGTGGTGCTAAGGGTATTGGCCTTGCATGCGCGCGTCGCTTTCTGGAACAGGGAGCGCAAGTCATTATTGCTGATGTGGATGAGAAAGCGGGCAATAAAGCCGAAAAGTCTCTTAAGGAATCGGGTGATGTGCGTTTTGTCCATTGCGATGTGGGGGACCGGCTTTCAGTTCGCAACCTGATGGCCGCCACGCTCGACAGCTTCAACTCGCTGGATGTTCTGATCAACAATGCAGGTATTATTCACAGTGATGATTTTCTGGATATCTCCGAGGAGGATTTTGACCGGGTCATGCAGGTCAATCTGAAGGGCGCATTTCTGTGTGGCCAGGCCGCTGCACGGCAAATGGTGGATCAGATTGAAGAGGGACGAGCGCCCGGATCAATCATCAACATGTCCAGCATCAATGCACAGGTCGCAATTCCAACTCAGGTGCCGTACTCCATCTCAAAAGGTGGTGTTCAGCAATTGACCAAGGTTATGGCACTTTCGCTGGCAAGCCGGGGCATTCGCGTTAACGCGATTGGACCCGGTTCCATCAACACAGATATTCTGGCTGCGGTAAATAATGACCCGGAAGCCAAGAATCGAATTCTGTCACGTACGCCGATGGGGCGTATTGGCGAAGCGTCCGAGATTGCTTCCATTGCCGCATTTCTGGCATCGGATGATGCCAGCTACATCACTGGACAGACGATTTATGCTGATGGCGGGCGTCTCGCGTTGAATTATACGGTACCTGTCGGGGAAACTTGACGGTTTTTGCAGCGCGCGAAGAGGCCCGTTGTTTAGATCACTTGCGATTGTGCAGTGCAATATGTCATGATACCTGTTCATTTTTGAAAAGGCTGTCGCCATGACCGGAACCATTATTACCATAGCTCAGCAAAAGGGTGGGTCAGGAAAAACCACATTGACAGCCCACATGGCTGCTGCGGCCCTGCTGTCCAAAAAAGGTGCATCCGTTGCTTTGCTGGATGTGGACCCCCAGGGCAGTTTGGGGGAATGGTTTGAAGCCCGTGAAGAATTCCTGGGTGAAGAAGCCGCCGGCTTCAGTTTTCGAACCGCAAGTGGTTGGGGGGCACGTCGTGAGGCCCGCGCCATGGCCCGTGATCATGATTTTGTATTTGCAGATACGCCGCCGAAATCTGATCGGGAGGCGCAACCGGCCATAGAAGCTGCCAATCTTGTGCTGATACCCATGCAGCCCTCACCGGTTGATTTGTGGGCAACGCAGCTGACACTGGATCTGGCGGCAAAAGAGGATGTGCCTGCGCTGGTGGTTCTGAACCGCGTGCCACCCCGGGCAAAACTGACGGGCGAAGTTCTGGAAGCCCTGCAGAAATACGGACCGACAGTGGCCAAGGCTACGTTGGGAAATCGCACAGCCTACGCCTCGGCCATGGGGCAGGGCAGTTCGGTGCTTGAACAGGGCGGAAACAAGCTTGCAATTGAGGAAGTGCAAACTCTTTTCAAGGAAATTCAAAAGGCTTTGAAAGCGTAGATTTTTTCAGTCTGGTCGCTTGCCTTTTGCATAAAGCAAGCGACCAGTTGATGAGGCGAAGTGATTATTCCTGAACTTCCGTATCATCGCTGGTGTCGTCGCTTTTCAAATTTTTCAATTTTGCAAAAACAGCATCCGCGTCAAGTTCTTCTTCATTTTCCATATCGGATTTGCTTGGCATTTCAGCGCCGCCAAACAGGGCCGCACTTGCGCGCTCCAAAGCATCCAAAGATGTGGTCTCTTCCGGCGACAGTAAGGTAACGCCTTCATCTTCAGCCGGTTTGGCAGGTGCATCCTTGGCGGATTTGGTAACTTCCATATCCAGATTAATCTGGCTGGCAAGACCAAGTGTCACCGGATCCATCGGTGTCAGATTAGCCGAATTCCAATGGGTGCGTTCGCGAATGGCTGCAATGGTCGGTTTGGTGGTGCCGACAAGGCGAATGATCTGGGAATCCTTCAACTCCGGATGATTGCGTACCAGCCACAAAATGGCATTTGGCCGATCCTGACGACGTGAGACAGGTGTATAGCGCGGGGCACGGCGCTTGGTTTCCGGAACCCGCACTTTTGGCGGTGAGAGGGTGAGGCGATAGGCGGGATCGTTCTGCGCTTTGTCAATTTCCTCACGGGTCAGCTGACCGGTCTGAATAGGGTCGAGGCCCTTGATGCCTTGCGCGAACTCGCCATCAGCGATGGATTTGACTTCCAGCGGATGCAATTTGCAGAAAGCGGAAATCTGGTCAAATGACAGTCCAGTATTGTCAACCAGCCAGACGGCAGTTGCCTTGGGCATCAAAAGAGTAGCGGCCATGTCTTATCCTCGCATTCCTGTACGGTACAGCAGACAAAATCCTCCGTCTGCCGCCAGCCATTTTTCTTAAGCTGGAGCGCCGCACCGAACAAATGTGTTGATGGGAATTTGACCCTATATACGGCGCTTTCGCTGTTGGCGCAATGTGTGACTGCCAATCGACCGGATTTTATGTATTAGGGTCAGGCCCGAGGTTCACGGCCCATTAAATCCAAAACTTTGAATAACTGTTTGGAGCCCACAGTGACGGGTGCTGCGCGGTGCCTGAACTAGTAAGAAGCGTGCAAAGCTGCCGTTACTCAATCTCACCGTTGCCTAAGCTGCCCTCCAACAAATCGTTGGTATGGAGGTGTTACCTCCAAAATACTTATCCGATCGGCTACCTTTTTTTCTTGACGTGCCTGGCGGGGCCGATTACTTAGCCATATGGATAACAATTTGAATAACGTCTTTTCCGCCCTTGCCGACCCGACCCGGCGCGCTGTGATCGAACGCCTTATCACTGGCCCTGCCCCGGTGTCGGAACTGCACGCGCCTCATGACATGGCTATGCCCTCCTTCCTGAAGCATTTGGGCAAGCTAGAATCCGCGGGGATAATCCGTTCCAAAAAGATCGGCCGCGTCCGCACGGTCCATATAGAAGCCGCTCCGATTGCGGCGGCCGAAGATTGGCTGAACCGGCAGCGCAATATCTGGAAAGGTCGACTTGATCGCCTATCCGCTCTTGCCGAACATCTTGAGAAGGAAAGTAATGATGGCTGACTTTGAAACCCTGATTCTAGAACGCGACATCGCCTGTTCCCCTGACCGTCTGTTCTACGTGATAACCAACCGTGACACACGACAGAAGTGGAGCGCACCAAATGACGACAGCGTAGTAATCATTGACGAGTATGATTGCCGCGCCGGAGGTCATGAAAAAACCCGCTGCGGTCCGAAAGAAGCACCTGAGTTCAACACTGTTGGTCTTTTCCACGTGGTCACACCGGAGTTCTTGTCTTTCACGGAAACACTTGTCGTCGGGGGGCAGACCATGTCGATCTCGCTTTGCAGCCACGAAATATCGAAGAATGAAACAGGCAGCGCTCTGCGTGTCACTTTGCAAATCGCCAGCCTCGCTGGGCCGGATCTTTTCAAAGATTACAGCAATGGTTGGTCTGCGGCGCTCGATAACCTCGCCGCACTTGCTTCCAGTTCAGATCAATCCTGACAGATTGGTCTGCCGTTAGTCCGTTCCAACAAATTGTGAAGTCGGAATGTGTTCATTGCGGCCATTGGTGAGAACGCAGCGAAAGCTCACTTCGTCCGCATTGCGGCCATCAGTCCATTCAGCAGCTAACGGCAACCTCGAGCCGTTAGAGGAAGCGCTAGAACCCGCCTATCTGATCACGTGCACAGCGCAGTGGGCGTGACGAACGACCCGTGCGGCTGTCGATCCGAGGAAATAGTCCTGCAAGCCCGGCCGATGCGAAGCGATGATAATGCAATCCACCCCGTTACTTTCTGCATATTCAACCATCTTGCCCGGGCGTTGCACAAGTTAGTTTGTCCGCAACAGATTATCTTTGCCGGTCAAACCTTTGAACGACCCGTCCTCATCAAAATGCCCGGCCCAAAAATCCACCTCTCGCTCGACTTCCTCCGGTTCGAACCATCGTAGTTCAGTACTCGGTGAAACATTCATGGCTCGACCAATTTTGCGAAAAGTCGGCTCAACACCGGTGGCTTTAAGTTGTTCCCCAATCAATGAGCTTTTCCGGGACAGTCTGATTTCTTCTCCCAACATGGGGTTCACCAACTTCGAGACGCATTTCACGCTGGATCAGCTTCTCAATTGAATGCAAGGACAACTCGCTAATTGCAGTCTCAGCATCCAGTGATGAAAACAAACCTTTTGGACAATTTGTAAAAGCCTTTCAGAGTTCGGACTCTAGTCAGCACCCGGATATGTGCAGATAAGACCGCCGTCGGGATCGGACGAGCCAATTCCATTACTTTCCGCACAGAATTTCGTAAAGCCGACGTTGCACCACTTACTGTTGATCGGCTGACATTCGACGATACCGCCGCCTTCACCTTTTACCCGGCCTGAAAGCACTCTTTTGAATTGCTTTGGTCCTCGAACATCCACCCGCTTAACGGCTTCGATGCTGATATTGTCTCTCTTTTCAACTTTCGATGACTGAGTGAAGCCAACAGTGGACGAGAGCATGAGTGCGGCGACCGCTATGGCAATACCTTGAACTAAATGTTTCATATTCCCAGTTCCTTTCCTTGGTGTGGATTGCGAATGATCGTTACTTCTCCTGATGTCGTTTATTGACCCTCAAAATAACAATTGAGTCCAGACCCTGGTTCATACATGATTGATGAAATCTGAACGGGACATTCACGCAGCGTTCAGATTGTATCATCCCCTGTTCTTCTGTTCGCCAGTTTCCGATATCAACCGCCGTCAGGTGAGGCAGGACGGATACTTATTATTTAAGAGGGCGAAGGGCTGGAATCAGCTGATACCGACTACTTCAAGACGGACTTTTTCATCGAAATCAGCCGATACCTATCTCGACAAAGACGTATTATTGGTGTGCACGACTGAAACAACGGGCCGTAAAAAAGGTGCGACAGCTTCATCTTTCCTCTGATTTCATAAGGATTGATGGTCGCGGGCCAGACAATTATCCAGATTGAAGACGGCAGCTCGTCCGCATGGCGGTCATCAATTTATTCAGCAGCAATCGGCAACTTCGAGCGCTTAGCTGAGCGTCGAAACCCGCCTATCTGATCACGTGCACAGCGCAGTGGGCGTGACGAACGACCCGTGCGGCTGTCGATCCGAGGAAATAGTCCTGCAAGCCTGGCCGATGCGAAGCGATGATGATGCAATCCACCCCGTTACTTTCTGCATAATCAACAATCGAGCGGCCTGAATGCCCGGTGATCACGACTGGCTCAATTTGCTTCTGACCTTCTATCTCTTTGACCAAATTGGCTTCAGCTTCGATGTGCCGTTTTGCGAGTTGATCCTTGGGCAGATATTGTTGGGTATATCCGGCGACATGCTCCAATACATGCAAGGCTGTGATCTTGCCGCCATTTTCCAAGAGTTTGTGGGCCAGATCAAGTGCAGATTCGGTGTCACGTTCATGGTCCAAGGCGATGGGAACAAGAATATTTTTATACATTTTCAATCTCCATTTTGATTCACAATAATCTTCCCGCTGTCACGCGCGTTGACCTGAATCAAAACCGCCAACCCACAGTTAGAATAGCGTGCTTGTAGACCCCGGTCCGAGAATGGGATGGTCTCCATTTAACCAATATGTGGCATTCGTCTGAATGTCGAACTTCGCGTGTCGATAATGTCCATTTATCAAATCTTGAACCGACTACGCCGGATTTAAGAGCAGGCATAGGATCAAATTGTTCGCAATCCTGCCGTTCGGCGCATGTCAATTTAACGGGGCCTGCCCCCAGTCTTGTGGCCTGGCAATTGTTTTGCTTAAACATCTCAATCTAATGTCAGGACAATTTTGCCGATATGGGTGCCCGTTTCCATATAGGTGTGGGCTTCGGCAGCATTTTCAAACCTGAAAACCTTATCGATCCTGGGCGCTATTGTGCCGTTGGCAATGAGCGGCCAGATTTCGGCCTCCAGTTCCTGTGCAATTTTGGCCTTTGCTGCCACGGATTGGGGACGCAGGGTTGAGCCGGTGTGGGTCAAGCGTTTGATCATCAGCCGCGTAAAGTCCACCTCGGCTATAGCTCCGTTCAGGAAGGCGATCTGGATGATGCGGCCTTCAATGGCTGCTGCCCTGTAATTGCGTTCAATATAGTCACCGCCCACCATGTCCAAAATGACATTGGCTCCTGCGCCGCCGGTGATGTCTTTGACAGCATCGACGTAATCAGTGGTTTGATAGTTGATGGTGTGATCTGCGCCCAGGGATTTACAGGCTGCACATTTTTCATCTGAGCCTGCGGTTGCGATTACAATTGCACCACGCGCTTTTGCAATTTGAATGGCCGTCGTCCCGATCCCGGAACTGCCACCGTGGATGAGCAGCGTCTCGCCACTTTGCAAAGCACCGCGCTGGAAGACATTTGTCCACACAGTGAAGAAGGTTTCAGGCAGGGCTGCGGCCTGCGTGAAATCCAGACCATCCGGGATTGGCAGGGCATGGCCCTCGGGAACCGCAGCATATTGCGCATAACCGCCGCCGGGGCAAAGCGCGCATACGGTGTCACCAATTTTATAGCGGCTGGTGTTGCGGCCCAGCTTGACGATGGTTCCGGCAACTTCCAGTCCGGGCAGATCAGATGCGCCTTTGGGTGGTGGGTAAGCACCCTGGCGTTGAAGGATATCCGGTCGATTGACCCCGGCAGCCGAGACCTTGATCAGCACTTCACCTTCATAGGGAACGGCAATCCGGCGTTCCTGTAGTTTCAGAACGTCCGGGCCACCGGGTTCTTGAATGGCGATGACCTGCATTGAATCGGGAAGGGGGGATGACATTTGAAAACTCCGCATTTTACATTGTGGTACAGTGTCAAAGCGATACTGGCTTGGTCAAGCAGGAGAATGATGTGCCGCGTTATGATGAAGAAGGTCGCAAGATTGAAACATCCGCCCATGCAATTGGAGCAGATTTGTCTGATCTCTCTGTTGAAGAACTGCAAGAGGGTATTTTGATGTTGAGGGAGGAAATCTCCCGAATGGAAGCGGCCATTGAAGGCAAAAGCGGTTCTATCGCTGCCGCAGAAGCATTTTTTAAATCCTGAAACGTCTCTTTTGAGCTGGTCCTTGTGCCTGCGTTGCTCCGAATCACAGATTGCCTCATAACAGGCGTCACAACGCCAAATCCGGGAAGTCTTATGATCGGCAAACTAAAAGGCACAATTGATTCCTATGGCGATGACTGGGTCATCGTCGATGTTCACGGTGTCGGCTATCAGGTTCATGCCTCGACAACCACCTTGCAGGCGCTGCCGCAAGTCGGGGAGGCGGCGGTGTTGTCTATTGAGACCCATGTGCGCGAGACGGAAATCAAGTTGTTCGGGTTTGCCAGTGGCGCGGAGCGCGAATGGTTCCGGCTGTTGATGACTGTGCAGGGCGTGGGTGCCAAAGTTGCTCTGGCAATCTTGAGCACATTGAGTTCCAGCGATCTTGCCTCAGCCATTGCCCTTCAGGACAAGGCCATGGTGTCCCGAGCGCCAGGAGTGGGTCCAAAGGTTGCACAGCGCATTGTCACGGAGTTGAAAGACAAATCGCCGGCGCTGACCGGTGCCGTGTCTGCAGAATTAAGCCTGCAGGGCGATTTGGGATCTGGCGTTGCGTCTGCTCCGGTGGCTGATGCCGTTTCCGCGCTGGTCAATCTTGGCTATGCGCAGGCTCAGGCAAGCGGCGCATTGGCACGCATTATTGCACGTGATGGGGAGGCGCCGGACGCTCAGACCCTGATACGTCTTGGACTGAAGGAACTCAGTGGCGGCTAGGGCCAGATTTCAGACCACCCAGACCCTTGACCATCAAATGGTTCAACATTGAGAAAATGTGCTCTAAAAGCAGATTATGAGCGATTCCACTTCATCCGACCGAGTAGTAGCACCCGATACGCAAGGCGTTGACGATGCGGATTCCACATTGCGTCCGCAAAGACTGACGGATTTCGTGGGGCAGGCGCAAGCGCGCTCGAACATGCAGGTCTTCATTGAAGCTGCAAAAACCCGCAACGAGCCATTGGACCATGTTTTGTTTGTAGGCCCTCCGGGTTTGGGCAAAACAACTCTTGCGCAGATTGTCTCCAAGGAATTGGGGGTGAATTTCCGGGCCACATCTGGCCCGGTGATTACCAAAGCGGGTGATCTGGCCGCGCTTTTGACCAATCTGGAAGAGCGCGATGTCTTGTTTATTGACGAAATTCATCGCCTCAGCCCGGCTGTTGAGGAAATCCTGTATCCGGCAATGGAGGATTTTCAGCTTGATCTGATCATCGGGGAAGGGCCGGCGGCACGGTCGGTTCGCATTGATCTGGCGCGCTTTACACTGGTGGCTGCGACAACACGGATTGGTTTGTTGACCACACCGTTACGTGATCGGTTTGGCATTCCGATCCGGCTCAATTTCTACACAAATGAAGAGCTGGAATACATCGTCACGCGCGGTGCAAGGTTGATGCAGGTTGGTATTTCAAAAGATGGCGCTGAGGAAATTGCACGTCGTTCCCGAGGAACACCCCGGATTGCCGGACGTCTGCTGCGCCGGGTGCGGGATTTTGCAATCGTGCAATCGGGTGGCGAGATTACCCGGCAGGTGGCAGATGCAGCATTGCTGCAGTTGGAAGTGGATGCAGCGGGAATGGATGCGCTGGATCGGCGCTACATCGGGACGATCGCGCAGAACTTTGGCGGTGGCCCTGTAGGTATCGAGACTATTGCCGCTTCCCTGTCAGAGCCGCGTGATGCCATTGAGGAGATCATTGAGCCCTATCTTATTCAACAGGGGTATATTCAGCGCACGCCGCGCGGGCGTATGCTGACACCCAGGGCCTTCAATCATATGGGCATGGCTGCGCCAAAGAGTTTCAGAGAACAACAGGCCAGCCTGTTTGAAGAGGATTCGTAGAGCGCGTGGCTGAAGGTCATTATCCAATTGATGGCAGGCTTTCAGACGGAGTGCATGAGCGCCCGGTGCGGATTTATTTTGAGGACACAGACTTTTCAGGCGTGGTGTATCACGCGGCCTATCTGAAATTCATGGAACGGGGTCGCAGCGATTTCCTGCGCTGCCTGAAACTCAGCCATGCGGTTCTTTCCGACAAGGGCATGGCTTTTGGCGTAGCACATATGGATATCCGGTTTTTGGCTGGCGCCGGGATTGATGATCTGTTGAGTGTCAGAACGAAACTTATCCAAAGCTCCGGTGTTCGGCTGGTTTTTGAGCAGGTGGTTCAGCGCCAGAGCATACCTCTTGTAATTGCAACAGTCACCGTTGCTCTCATCAAGGATGGCAAGCCACAGCGTCTGCCCGCTGATATGCAGACCCTCTTCCGAGATATTTCCAAATCCAGCTGATCGGGTGCATTTCAGTTTAACTGAGCGTACTTACGATAAATTAACCATGATAAAGTCTTAATCGCTTTGGAACGGATGCGGGATTCTGCCGCGTTCCAATTGGATAATTCAAGGGTTCTGGCGGTGTTGACGCCCTTATATTGACATAGTTTTTGAAGACACACGCTGGCTATGCATATCCGATGCAGAAACTGCATCTGTCTGCATGGCTGAAACGGCTTCTTGAGCACGCATTGAAGGAATACATAATTATGGAAGATCTCGGCCAGGCAGCGCTGAATGGGGGAGCAAATATTTCGCTCTGGTCCCTGTTTCTGCAAGCGCATCTGATTGTGAAAACTGTCATGATTGGATTGGTGCTGGCATCTGTGTGGTGCTGGGCCATTGTGATTGACAAATCCATTCTTTATCGACGCGCCAAAGCGCAGATGGACCGCTTTGAACAGGTGTTCTGGTCCGGCCAGTCGCTGGAAGAGCTGTATCGCAGTTTGTCGCAGCGCAACAACACCGGGTCCGCCGCCCTGTTTGTCACTGCGATGCGTGAGTGGAAACGAACTTATGAAGGTGGCGCACGGTCTGTGGGCGGGCTGCAGATGCGCCTTGATAAAGTCATGGATGTGGCCATTTCTCAGCAGGTCGAACGCTGGGAACGGCGCCTTTTGATATTGGCGACTGTTGGCTCGGCAGGTCCTTTTATCGGCCTGTTTGGAACAGTATGGGGCATCATGACCAGTTTCCAGGCTATTGCGGCTGCCCAGACAACCAATCTCGCTGTTGTTGCTCCCGGCATTGCCGAGGCTTTGCTGGCAACCGCGCTTGGCCTGCTGGCAGCCATTCCAGCTGTTATTGCCTATAATAAATTCAGCAGTCAGTTGGGTCGTTTGACCACACGGCTTGAAGGGTTCGCTGATGAGTTTTCAGCCATTCTTTCACGCCAGATGGATGAAAGGGCCTGATCCATGGCAGTGAATGTTGGCAGTGGCAGACGATCTGGTGGGCGACGCAGAGGCGGACGCGGGCATCAGCCACCCATGAGCGAGATCAATGTGACGCCAATGGTCGATGTGATGCTGGTCCTGCTGATCATCTTCATGGTGGCAGCACCTCTTTTGACCGTTGGTGTGCCAATTGATCTGCCGGAAACTTCAGCACGGCAATTGAGCGGTGATACAGAGCCCATCAGCATTTCCATCAATGCGGACGGCGTTGTGTTTTTGCAGGAAACGGAAATCCCCATTGATGAGGTGGTTCCGAAACTGACTGCTATTGCTGAAAATGGGTATGAAGAACGCATTTATGTGCGTGGTGATCGCAACACAGATTACGGAACAATTATGCAGCTGATGGGAACCATCAGCGCGGCTGGGTTTACCCGGCTTGGGCTGGTCACAACTGACCGGTCATCCAACAATTAGGATTGTTTACAAACTCTGATGAAGACCGGTTTAATCCTTTCCAGCGTTGCCCATATGGCCATCATGACGTGGGGCGTGCTTGCTCTGCCAGAGCCTGCACGTCTGGAAGCACCCGAAATAGATGCGCTGCCGATTGAAATTGTTCCATTTGAAGAATTGTCGCAAAAGCGGGTCGGGGATTTGAAGGCTGAGCCGGATACCCCGCCGCCGCCCGAGCCTGAACCAACACCGCCGACACCCGTTGAGACCGAAACCCCGGTTGAAGAACCCCGGGAAGAGCCGGCCCCAAAAGTTGTTGAGGCAACGCCGCCGCCGCCAGCGCCGGAGCCACCGCCCCCAGAGCCAATTCCGGACCCGGTTGAACCCGAGCCTGCACCCCCTGAGCCTGAAGAGGCGAAGGAGCCGGAGGTTGCGCCTGAGCCAAAGCTTGATTTCTCAAAGGCGCCGCCACCCCGCGCGCGGCCAACGCTGCCTGCGCGACCGGAAACGCCAACGCAGGAAGATTTCAACAGCGACAAAATCGCTGCGCTTTTAAACCAGCAGAAACCGCAGGGTGCGGCGCCGCAACCCGAGCAGCAGCAATTGGGCGTTCAAAATGGTGACAATTCGAATCAGCTCAGCCAGAATGAAATTGATTTTCTGCGTCGTCAGTTGGAACAGTGCTGGAGCTTGCAAGCGGGTATGGAGGCTGCAGAAAGTATTGCAGTACGCGTCGAAATGGTTCTCAATATTGACGGCACCATTGCAGGGCCTCCAAGGGTCTTGAATTCCGGCGCGGGAGTTTCATTTCAGATTGCCTCGGAGCGCGCATTGCGAGCCGTGCAGGCCTGTGCACCATATTCTTATATGCCACAGGAAAAATACGACACTTGGAGTGTGATCGAGTTTAATTTCGACCCTTCAAAAATGTTTCAGGGATGATGTGTATGCGCCATTTGAACAGAGCTACCAGCCACTGGGTGTCCATGCTGCGTAATGCCACATTAGTGCTGGCATTTGTGCTGGCCGGATTTGTGCCAACCTCGGCATCTGCGCAATTGCAGTTGGATATTACCAGGGGAAACATTCAGGCATTGCCGATTGCTATACCCAGTTTTATTGGCAGCACCGGGCAGGTGGACCAGCTGAGCCAGGATGTGACGCAGGTGATCATCAATGATCTGGAACGGTCTGCCCTGTTTCGGGCCATCGATCCTGCAACCTATATCGATCAAAATGCCAATCCAGATGCCATGCCACGCTTTCCAGACTGGCGGGTGCTGAGCGCACAGGCATTGGCGGTGGGACGTATTGTCCAGGAAGCGGATGGTCGTATTCGGGCTGAATTCCGTTTGTGGGACGTGTTTGGCGGCAAACAGATCGCCGGACAGCGTTTCTTCACCCAACCAGATAACTGGCGGCGGGTTGCGCATATTATTGCAGATGCAATTTATGAACGGCTGACCGGAGAAAAGGGCTATTTTGACACGCGCGTTGTGTTTGTTGATGAGACCGGTCCCAAGGACAATCGCACCAAACGCCTGGCAATCATGGATCAGGATGGCGCGTCCGTGCAGTATCTGACCAGTGGTGGTGATCTGGTGCTAACCCCGCGTTTCAGCCCAAGCCGTCAGGAAATCACCTACATGTCCTACGCCACTGGCAAGCCACAGGTGTTCCTGTTGAACATTGATACCGGGCAGCGCGAAGTGGTTGGTAATTTTCCCGGCATGACCTTCGCACCCAGATTCTCGCCTGATGGGCAACGGGTTGTGATGAGCCTGCAACAGGATGGCAATGCAAACATCTACACAATGGATTTACGGTCCAAACGGACCACCCGCCTGACGAATTCCGCTTCCATTGACACATCCCCTTCATTTTCGCCGGACGGGTCGCGCATTGTGTTTGAATCTGACCGCGGTGGCTCACAACAGCTTTATGTCATGGGCGGCAATGGCGGTGAAGCCACGCGTATCAGCTTTGGCGAAGGATCCTATTCCACGCCTGTCTGGTCGCCACGTGGAGATTTGATTGCATTTACAAAACGCTCTCAAGGCCAGTTTCTGATCGGTGTCATGAGCACAGACGGTTCAGGTGAGCGCACTTTGACATCCGGCTTTCACAATGAGGGGCCGACATGGGCACCTAACGGCCGCGTCCTTATGTTTTTCCGGGAACCCCAGGGTGGAAATTCTGGTCCGCAATTGTGGTCTATTGATTTGACAGGGTATAATGAGCGGCAGGTCTTAACACCGAATTTTGCGTCGGACCCGGCCTGGTCTCCGCTGCTGAACTGATGGAAAGCGCGTCGCAAAAACAAAAGGGCAGTGTCATTAAATTAACCGTTGGTTTACCATGCTTGCGAACACTGATTTAACCATGGATGGAATAGATTGGCTTTTAATAGAAATGTTCAATTTGTCCGTAATTCAGTCGCAATCTGATTGAAGACAGTGTGCGGGCGGAATCAGAGGCTCAGGCGGATGAATCGCCTTGAGCCATCATAAGAATTTGAATTTAGGAGTTACCGGACATGTTTGCACAACAAGTCCTTCGTCCATTGGCAAGAATTTTCCCTGTCGGTGGCGCTGTAAAAATCCTTGCAGTCCTGCTGCTGGGCCTTACTGTGGCTGGCTGTGCCGGCGGCAACAAGTATGATGTGAACGCGTCTGGTGGGGCCAACGCAAAACCTGGTTCAGCTCAGGACTTTGCCGTGAATGTTGGGGATCGTGTCTTCTTCGAAACGGACAGCACTGATTTGACCGCCCGCGCGAAATCAACTCTTGATTTGCAAGCACAATGGCTGGCCAGATATCCAAAATACAACTTTGTCATTGAAGGCCACGCGGATGAGCGCGGCACCCGTGAGTACAATATTGCTCTTGGTGCACGTCGTGCGTCTGCTGCACGTGCCTACCTTATTGCACGCGGTATCAATGCTGGCCGTATGAGCACAATCTCCTACGGTAAGGAACGACCGGTTGCTGTTTGTAACGATATCTCCTGCTGGTCTCAGAACCGCCGCGCTGTTACGACGCTGAAAGGCGCTGGCAGCTAGTTGACGCCTTACTGGAAACAAAGGTCCGAACCGTGGTTCGGGCCTTTTTTGCATCTGCAATTCGGATTTGCATCGTCTTATTTTCGTCGCAGTTAAAAGGCGAAATAATGGTTGTGAATTGCCGAAACCGGGACTTTTAAAATGCTGCTGGTCAAGAATTTTCTGATTGTCATTCTCGCAACGCTGTTGCTGGCTTTGCCTGCGCATGCGCAGTCGTCCAGGGAAGCCGCTGAACTGACCATGCGGGTTGATCGTCTGGAGGCGCAGATTCGTGACCTCACCGGTCAAATCGAACGGCTGAGTTTCGCTTTACAGAATAATGGTGGACAGAATAATGGTGGCGGCCAACCATCTGCACCGCTTGGCTCAGCACCTTTGGGATCGGCAGCTCAGCCCGTGCCTGCAAATAACGGCCTTGGCGCTCCACCGGCAAATCTTGGCACATTGTCCGGCGGAGCGGTGGTCAATGGCGAAGGCGGGCCACTGGATTTATCAGCCCTTATTGGTGCCAGTGGCGGTTTGGGCGTAGACCCGATAGCACCGTCCTCTGCGCCTCTTGCAGCGTCGGTTCCCGGCGCATCTCCACGCGCTGAATATGAATTGGCCTATGGTCATATCCTGCGGGGTGACTATCAGACGGCTGAAGGGTCCTTGCGGCAGTTTTTGAGCGAACATCCAACTGATCCATTGGTGAGTGATGCTCGTTTCTGGCTTGGAGAAAGCCTTTTCGTCAGAGGCGCATATCGTGATGCTGCCAATGAGTTTCTGGAATCCTATTCCAAGTTTCCGCAAAGTGCGAAAGCGCCTGACAGTCTGCTGAAGCTTGGCCTGTCGTTGTATGAACTCGGCGAAACAGAAGCTGCCTGTGCAACCTATGCCGAACTTGTGCGCAAATATCCGGCCGCTTCGTCGCCGGTCAAGCAGCGTGTGCGTGATGAACGCAAATCTGCGAAATGCATTTAACGGATAATTCTCCCACCAGGCTCTCCTCTGAATTTTCGCCGTTTTTACCACATTTGAAATCGGTAGACTGGCGTTCGCCGGTCGCCATTGCGGTGTCCGGGGGCGGGGACAGTATGGCGTTGCTCGCAAGTGTTCTGCACTTGCGTCTGCGTGATGCGCTGACAGCCCCTTTGCATGTTCTGACGGTGGATCATGGTTTGCGCAGTGGCTCGGCCGGCGACGCCGTATTTGTGGCTGACTTTTGCAATCGCCACGATGTCCACCATGCCGTATTGACCTGGAGCGGAGCAAAACCTTCGTCGGCTGTTGCTGAACGTGCCCGCGTGATGCGCCGCGATTTGCTACTGTCAGCGTGCAGGACACGCGGCGTGCGACAATTATTGCTTGGACACACATTGGATGATGTGGCTGAGACGCTTTTGATGCGTGTGCGGCGTGGTGGCTTGCGGGGGCATGCGGGCATTGCGCCTGAAACGCGGTATCCCGGCTTGCGTGTGCTGCGCCCCTTTTTATCGCTTCGCCGTGATCAATTGCGCACAGTGCTTCGCCGCTCCGGCATTCAATGGATTGATGATCCGACCAATGAGAATATGCAGTTTGAGCGCCCACGCGCACGACAAAAACTGCAATGTTTGGATTTGGGTGACTTCAAGACGGAAAGAGTTGCCGCATATGCTTCACTGATGGGGCGTTGGCGGGCTGTTATGGCGCGGCACATTGCCACTGTCATTGATGCCGGTTGCAAACGCGTTGATGCAGATGTGCATTTGCATGCAGATGTGCTGCGGCCAATCCCGCACATAATTGCCGTTGAAACACTGCGTGAGCTGGTTCGCTTTGTCGGTGGCGACGCCTATATGGTCGATTTTTCCCAGGCAAAAGAAGCGGTCAGAAGACTTATTGCAGACGACGGAGACAGAAAGGCCTTCTCAACCGGGCGATGCGTCCTGTCCCCGGGGAAAAGCGAGATTTGGACGATCTCACGGGCTCAGCGGGACTTGCCGGTCACATCGGTGGAGGCTGGACAGTCGGTTCCATGGGATGGGCGTTTTATCGTTCAACTGGGAATTGAAGCACCAAGTGCGGGCGAGATCAGGCCAGCTATCGGCGGGCCTATTCCAGGCAGTCCTATCGTCCAGCCGGAGACGTTCCCTCACAAAATTATCTTCCGACCGCGTGTTCTTGACGGTCCGGTCGCAAGTTTTGACGAGCCGGTCTTTAAATCTTTTGAAGGACTGCTGGTCCGATAAACCGCTGAATCCGCCGCAACAGCATCGTTTTGCCTGATTTTGCGTTCACCTTTTTGCAAGAAAGCTTATTTCTTGCCGGAATGCGCCTTGGCATATGCCCTCCATCTCCCTATTTTGATGGCATACACAATTTCAGTCGCGCGTTTTGGGGTCCGTCGTTGGGCCGAGGCGACCTTTAAGGACATAGAATGAACGGAAATTTCCGCAATTTTGCGCTTTGGATCATTATCGGCCTTTTGCTGATCGCGCTGTTTAACCTGTTTCAGAATCCAGGTGAGACCAGTCGCGGTGACTCGATCCCCTATTCGCAGTTTATCAGTGAAGTAGAACAGGGCACGGTTCGTAGCGTTACGATTGCCGGCACTGATATCACTGGTGTTTACAACAACAATGGCCGCTTCGTCTCCCGCGCGCCCGATAATACCGACTTTGTCGACAAGCTGACAGAGCGCGGTGTTGCCGTAACCGTCGAGCCACCAAGTTCCGAGGGCTTCAGTCTTATCGGACTGCTGATCTCCTGGCTGCCGATGATCCTTATTCTGGGTGTATGGATTTTCTTCATGCGCCAGATGCAGGGCGGTGGTCGCGGTGGTGCCATGGGCTTTGGCAAGTCTAAGGCCAAGCTTCTGACGGAAGAGCATGGCCGGGTGACTTTTGACGATGTGGCTGGTGTTGATGAAGCCAAGGAAGATCTGGAAGAGATTGTCGAGTTTTTGCGCGACCCACAGAAATTCCAGCGCTTGGGCGGGCGTATTCCACGTGGCGTCTTGCTGGTTGGACCTCCAGGTACCGGTAAAACCCTTCTGGCACGTTCTGTAGCCGGTGAAGCCGCGGTCCCGTTCTTTACGATTTCCGGTTCTGACTTTGTGGAAATGTTCGTGGGCGTTGGTGCAAGCCGTGTGCGTGATATGTTCGAGCAGGCCAAGAAAAGCGCGCCCTGTATCATCTTCATCGATGAGATTGACGCGGTCGGGCGGCATCGTGGTGCCGGTCTTGGCGGTGGTAATGATGAACGTGAGCAGACATTGAACCAGTTGCTGGTCGAGATGGATGGTTTTGCGCCTAATGAAGGTGTCATCATCATAGCTGCAACCAACCGTCCTGATGTTCTGGATCCTGCGTTGCTGCGCCCGGGTCGTTTTGACCGCGAAGTGGTTGTCCCAAATCCCGATGTTACGGGTCGTGAAAAAATCCTCAAAGTTCACTCACGCAATGTGCCTCTGGCGCCTGATGTCAATCTGAAGGTGGTTGCTCGTGGTACGCCCGGCTTCTCCGGTGCGGATTTGATGAATTTGGTCAATGAGGCTGCCTTGCTGGCGGCCCGGCGCTCCAAACGGATTGTCACCATGTCAGAGTTTGAAGATGCCAAGGATAAGGTGATGATGGGCGCAGAGCGGCGCACATTGGTCATGACCGAGGACGAGAAAAAGCTGACGGCCTATCATGAAGCTGGTCACGCTATTGTGGCGATCAATGTTGCTAAAACAGATCCGGTTCACAAGGCGACAATCATCCCACGTGGACGTGCGCTGGGTATGGTGATGCAATTGCCAGAACGCGACCAGATTTCCATGAGCCTTACCCAGATGACCAGCCGTATGGCGATCATGATGGGCGGACGGGTTGCGGAAGAGCAGGTCTTTGGTGCGGAGAATGTTACCTCTGGTGCGTCCTCTGACATTGAGCAGGCTACGCGTCTTGCACGCGCCATGGTGACCCGCTGGGGTTTCTCGGACAAGCTTGGCAAAGTCGCCTATGGCGACAATCAGGAAGAAGTGTTCCTGGGCCATTCGGTTGCCCGGACGCAGAATGTTTCTGAAGACACAGCTCAGATCATCGATGCGGAAGTGCGCCGGATTGTCGATGAAGGGTTTCAGGAAGCTGAGCAAATCCTGACTGATAAGAAGCACGATCTGGAAGCTCTTGCTCAGGGATTGCTGGAGTATGAAACACTCAGTGGCGATGAGATCACCGAGTTGCTGAAGGGCAATCCACCGGTGCGTGAGGATGATGATACACCATCAACGCCGCGTGGCTCGGCAGTGCCAAGTGCTGGTGCTCCCAAACCCAAACCGTCGGAGCCAGATCCCGGCATGGAGCCACAGCCATCCTGATGGCTGTCTGAATTTCAAGCAATTATCTAAAAGCCCGGCCCTGTGCCGGGCTTTTTGCATGGTGTTGCCGCGATACATTGGCATCCGGAATCGCCCTTTTCTAAGCACAAGCCCCGCGGGATGGGGGAATTGTTGAATAGCACGTCATCGCAACGGCTCGAATGCCTGACGATTTCCAGCGCCATTGTTCTTAAATCCTGAAAGAAATCATATTTCCAAATTCAATTAAAGGTTGAATTTTAGCCCTCTTGCTATTCGCCAAACTTTCAGTTGACATCAGATGTTCGTCAGTGCGCTGCCAAGGCGGAAAATCTTTTGTTTGCAAGGGTTTAATACTGGGTAGTTATGGGGAAACATGCTTTTTTCTTGTTCTGCTTTCCTTCGATTCTGGGTTTTCGGAACGCAACTCAATTCTGGTTACTCATCCGGTGGTTTTATTTTCCCGAATATGAACAGTTGCACAATGAACACACTTAAAATTTATTGGAATCTCAGAGCACTATAGCATTTGATGGTGTAGTTGAATTATGCAACTATGAATCGAAGATGTCGTTATCGGATGCCTCCGAATGCGCCAAAATCAAAAGCGCAAAATTTCAGTTTTAGCAGTCTCAGGACAGCAAATTCGCGGAAATAAGTATTGAACAAGGAATGGCAATAATGTTTTTCAGAAAAATGGGTTTTGTAGGGTCGGCGCTTCTGTTGTCTGGCGGATTGGCACTGGCTGCTGATTTACCTCAGACAGTATATGTTGAGCCAATCGAGCCAGCTCCGCTTCCGCCTGCTGGATTTTACGCCAGTCTTCATGCTGGCTACGTGATGCCGGGTGATGTGGACGGCGAGATTGTGTTTCCCGCAGCACCTTCCACGCGCAATATTAGTGTTGATGTTGAAGATGGTTATCGCTTTGGTGGAGCCCTTGGCTATGATTTCAACAGCATGATAGGCATTGAGGCTGAAGTAAGCTATTTTGAAATGGATGTTGACTCAATTTCTGTCGCCGGGCCGGCGCCGGGGGGCGTAACAGCTCCTACAAGTGGTGATGCAAGTGTTCTGACCCTTATGGGCAATGTGATCGTCGGACAGCAATATGATCGCTGGCGTCCCTATGTCGGTGTTGGCGCAGGTGCGGCGCGCGTTGATTTGGACATTACAATACCCGCTTTACCAAATAATCTCCATGACAATGATTGGGCATTTGCAGGCCAGGCCTTTGTGGGGCTTGATTACAGCTTGACTGATACTGTGTCGCTGGGTGCCAGATATCGCTATCTGCATATCGCATCAACTGATTATGCGGATGAAGCACCCGATCCTGTTTCCATTGACTCATTCGGTACTCACAGCATTGAAGCTGCGGTGAAGGTCAAATTTGGCGGCTGACACTATCTTGCATCACCAGATTTGGTGAGCTTGAAAGCGTCTTTTTAAGCAATACGGGTCTGAACCCGAAAAACCCGGCCTTCGTGCCGGGTTTTTGTTTATCCAAGGCCTCGCGTCAGTTCCATCCATGAACTGGGTTCAGGTTCTGGTATGCGGTTTGCTCAGACCAGCCCGTTCAGGCCTGCAAACGGGTCCCATTCCGGGTTTTGATGCCAGTCATATTCAGCCCACCCGGCCACTCTTTGTGCCCGCTTTTTTCCATGTATTTTTTCAATGACAGCAAGGCTCATATCGATCCAAGCGGAAACACCGGATGAGGTCATGAAACGATCATCTTCTACCCATCTGGCTTGCCTCTGCCACAGGACATTGGGTCCCTGGCTCTAGACCCATTTGAGAGGCTGCCTTGTTGCTGGTTGCACGCTTGCCGTCCAGACACCCGGATCGTGCAAGAAGTAAGCTGCCGGTGCACACTTAAGACAAGCTCCGATCTGTCGGCAGCTGTTCGCAACCATTGCAGGAGAAGGTCGTTATTGACCTGCGTCCGTGTTCCGGTTCGCCGGGAATGAGTAGGATATCAAAAGGGGGGTTGTCCGATATGACCGTGTCGACCACGGACCGGGGGCCTTGTTGGCTGGCAATCGGACCTGCGGTTTCGGCTATGAGTTTGATCCGGAATTGTTTTTCGTGCATGCCAAAAATTTCCAGTGGGCCAAACAGGTCCAGAAGTTCGAATTCGGGAAAGATGAAGGCAGCAATGGTTTCATAGGGTCAGCAGCCTGATTTCATATGTCCATGCAAAGTGTTATTGATAGGCCGACCCTGGCATAGCGTCTGTTCGGTCGCCGAAAAACCGGCATGTTGGGCGCAGGAAATTGTACGAGAGGCATCATGACATCACCAGCACGTTCCGTCATTGTTGATACTGATCCGGGGCAGGATGATGCTCTGGCCATCTTACTTGCGCTTGCCAGCCCGGAGCTGGATGTTTTGGGTTTCATTGGCGTTGCCGGGAATGTGCCACTTGATCTGACCACCCGTAACATTCGCGTCGTCTGTGAATTGGCTGGCCGGACAGATGTTCCTGTATATGCGGGTGCCAACCGGCCATTGAAAAGAGCTTTGGTCACCGCAGAGCATGTCCACGGATCGACCGGACTGGATGGGGCTGTTCTTCCAGAACCGAGCATGGAACTGCAGAGCCAGCACGGCGTGGATTTTCTGATTGAAACCGTGCTGAACCGACCTGAGAACAGCGTTACCTTGTGTATGCTTGGTCCTCTGACCAATTTGGCGCTGGCGTTGCAAAAAGAGCCGCGTATTGCCCCTCGCATTCAAGAAATTGTTATGATGGGCGGAGGTTTTTTTGCGGGTGGTAACATTACGCCAGCAGCGGAGTTCAACATTTTTGTTGATCCGGACGCCGCAAAAATTGTTTTTGAAAGTGGCATTCCGATCACCATGTTTCCGCTGGATTGCACGCATCAGGCCCTCACCAGTCAGGCGCGGATTGCAGCGTTTCGTGCACTGGGCAGTCGTGTTGGTGATGCTTGTGCCGGATGGTTGGAGTTTTTTGAACGTTTTGATGAAGATAAATATGGCACGGACGGGGGTCCTCTGCATGATCCCAACGTGATTGCCTATCTTCTGCAACCGGACATCTACAGCTCTCGCTTTATCAATGTCGAGGTGGAGACAGAGTCACAGCTTACTTTGGGAATGACGGTTGCGGACTGGTGGCGGGTTTCTGGCAATGAACCGAATGTCACCTATGTGCGCGACGTAGATGCAAACGCGTTTTATAAATTATTGCTGGAACGCATAGCCTTGCTTTGATGCGAGCGTATTGATCTGCAATGAATTGTGTCTCCCAACTTTCGCTTTAAACCAGTATTGTCCGGCAGCTGGTGTCGATCAGGCACAGCCTGTTTAATCTTTCTTGAGGCAATCGGTTTAAAACACCAGACCTGACATGAATGTGGGGAACAAGAGCATGGGCCGACGTTATTTTGGCACGGATGGAATTCGTGGCAAGTCAAATCAATTTCCGATGACGCCTGACATCGCCATGAAGACCGGCATGGCTGCCGGACTAACCTTTATGAGAGGCAATCATCGGCACCGGGTTGTTATCGGCAAGGATACGCGATTGTCCGGTTACATGATCGAAACCGCGTTGGTGGCCGGCTTTACATCGGTTGGTATGGATGTGTTTTTGACCGGTCCGGTGCCAACACCGGCCGTGGCCCTGCTGACACGGTCCCTGCGTGCAGATATCGGGGTTATGATTTCTGCCAGTCACAACCCTTATCATGACAATGGTATCAAGCTGTTTGGACCCGACGGCTATAAGCTTTCTGATGAAAAAGAGCAGGAAATTGAAGCTCTGCTTGATGCAGACTTGTCCGGAAATCTTGCAAAACCAGATGCACTTGGCCGCGCCAAACGCGTGGATGGTGTTCTGGATCGCTATATTGAAACCGCAAAGCGAACCCTGCCACGCAGCATGACGCTGGAAGGCCTGCGTATTGTTGTCGATGGCGCGAATGGAGCGGCCTACAAGGCAGCACCTGAGGCGTTGTGGGAGTTGGGCGCTGACGTGGTGCGCATTGGTGTGGAGCCCGATGGGTTCAACATCAATCGGGGCTGTGGCTCAACTGCGCCGCAACAACTGGTCGACAAGGTGCGTGAAGTCCGCGCTGATGTGGGCATTGCCCTTGATGGTGATGCTGACCGCGTTCTGATGGTGGATGAAAAGGGCACTATTATTGACGGTGACCAGTTGATGGCTGTCGTAGCGCAATCCTGGAAGCAGCAGGATCGCCTGTCAGCTCCTGGTATTGTGGCGACTGTCATGTCCAATCTTGGCCTCGAGCGATTTTTGGCAGATCAGGATCTGACATTGGCGCGCACGAATGTTGGTGACCGCTATGTGGTCGAACACATGCGTGCTCATGGCTATAATGTTGGCGGTGAACAATCAGGCCATCTTGTGCTGTCTGACTACACGACGACCGGTGACGGGCTGATTGCAGCCTTGCAGATTCTGGCTGTTGTGAAGCAGGAGGGGAAACCGGTTAGTGACGTCTGCAACCGGTTTGAGCCTGTGCCCCAATTGCTCAAAAATGTTCGTTTCTCCGGAAAGTCCCCTTTGGACAGACCAGATGTCAAAGGGGCAATTCTGGATGCAGAGGCGATGCTGGGTAATAGCGGGCGTCTGCTGATCAGGCCTTCAGGCACAGAGCCGGTTATCCGTGTCATGGCTGAATCCGACGATCCTGTGCAGGTCAACAAGCTTGTGGATGATCTTGTGGATCTCATCGGGCGGCCTGCTGCTTAATCGCTATTTGTTTCCGGCCAAACCACCCGGAAACCGATATGGGTTGTCGTACTATCGGGCGATGTGCCGGAGCGGGCGGCGATCCGGTAGCGGTAGCAATAGCTGGGGTGGCACAGGAATGAACCACCTTTGGACAATTTATATCCCTTCATGCCCGCCATTTTGATGCGGGCCTGTTTTTTCAACGATTTGATGCTCATCGGCTCGGATGTCCATTCCCAGACATTTCCGACCATATTGTAAAGCCCGTAACCATTCGGCTCGAAGGATTTTGCCGGGGCGGTGGTGGCGTAACCATCCAGTTCCATATTGGTATCCGGAAATTTCCCCTGCCAGACGTTGCAAGGGAAATAGTCTATCTCATTTGGTTCCTTGTCGCCCCAGGGGAAGCGCACATCGCCAAGGCCGCCGCGTGCGGCATGCTCCCACTCAGCTTCCGTTGGCAAGCGGCCACCTGCCCAGGCTGCATAGGCGCGCGCATCATTCCAGGACACATGCACCACCGGATGGTCAGGGTGCCACGCCGTTGCAGCGGTGCCTGGCCCGTTCACCTCGCGCCAGTTTGCGCCGTCAACACGCCGCCACCATTCGACCCCGGCGACCCCTTGCGTTGCGCCGATACTGTCTGGAACCTGTGCCCAGAAAACAAACGACCAGCCGAATTGTTCTGCTTCGGTGACATGGCCTGTCTCTGACACAAATTTTTCAAAATCCTGATTGGTGACCGCTGTCACGGCTACCCTGAAGGGGGTGAGTTTTGATTTTCTGAGCGGTTCTTCGCCGTCATTCTGCACTTCTGGCCGGTTTGTCCCTAAAAGGCTGGAGCCACCTGGAATGGAAATCGCGCCAACTGACTGGTCGATACTGCTGACGGCTGATCCCAATTGTTTTTCAGGCTCAGTGGAGGTTCCGTTTGAAGGGGTGCAGCAACTGGAGCTTTGCTGATCCTGTTTCTGATAATCGGTCATTTGAGATCCGTTTTGTGATGCGGCGACAATATGAGAAACCCAACGAAACGCCAATGGCTGACCCCGGTAAAATTTCTTTAAGTGTCATAAATCAAGTGGAGGATGGTGCCACTTTGACTTTCCTGCTTTTGAAACGTTCCGTGATAAAGATTCCACAAAGCACCAGGAACAGTCCAACCCAGTCGCTCCATTGCAGAACTTCATCCAATAGAGCGACGCCAACCATAACTGCAAAGACTGGCACAAGGTAGTTTGACAGGGCGACAAAGGACGCGCCCGCTTCCTGCAGTATGACGAACAATAATATGGTTGCCAGGGCCGTGGGGAAGATACCAAGCGCCAGCACCGCCCAAAGGCTGGCCATGCTGGCTTGGTTCAATCCATCTGGCGACACAATCATCGCCAAGGGTACGGCGACCAATGTGCCGGCGAGCAGCACACCAGCCGTTTTGGAGGCGCTGCTCATAACCGGCATCAGGCGCGCCGTTGTTCCATTCAGGGCGTAGCACAAGGCTGCCGTGGTAATGCCCAACAGAGCCCATAATTGGAGCGGCCCATTTTGCAAAGATTTGGTGCCACCTATGCCAACCAGAAAGACCACACCGATAAAGCCGATCAGAAAACCGGCCATTTTGCGCCGTGTCAGGGGTTCGTCTGGTAACAGCGTTTGCGCCAATATAATGACGGCCAATGGCACGGTGGCCATCAGGATTCCAGCAACGCTGGACGGGACGTACTGGACGCCCCAGGAGATCAACAGAAATGGGATAACTGTTCCCAACAAGGCAAGCCAGAGAAACCACAGCCAATCATGTGGCCGTCTGCTGAGACGTTCCCGCCGCACGATCAGATAAATCAACATCAGACCCGCACCGATGGCAATGCGCAAAGCGGTTACCCAGACCGGTGGAATGGTTTCAACGGCGATCTTACTGGAAGCAAACGAGGTGCCCCAAAGGGTAACGAGAATCACCAGAATGTACCAATGTCTGGCTGTTCTATCTAGTAGAGCAGTAACCGATTGTTCTTGCATTTCAATTTTCGCTTTTACTATTTGTTAACCTTAAGTAAACGTAAAATTAACACATAAAATTATGAATTTAATTAGTTTTTAACCTTAACAATTCAATATTACATCAGGTTTTAATCAAGATAGAACCTGCGTATTGGATTTCTAAAGTGAGTATTGACATGATTATGACAGGCAACAGGGTTGTTAGGGCTTTAGGCGCGGTAACCGCGCTTGCGACCATTCTTGCAGGTCCAGCATTTGCTGCTGACCTGCCAACATATGTGTATGAAGAACCGACTTATGACAAGGCAGGGGCCTGGTATTTGCGCGGCGACATTGGTTATGTTGCCACCCGCGATTACGAGGTCAGCTACAATGGATCGGCAGGCTATCAGGAGTTCCTGAACGAAGACTTCAGCGATACGTGGCTTATTGGCGTAGGTGTCGGTTACAAATTCAACCACTTTTTCCGTGCAGATTTGACGCTGGATTATCGTGCTACGTGGGACTTTGAAGGTAATACGGAATGTCAGGGCGCGGCCCCCATTTGTGCCGCTGGCGTGGATTTGAACGACGAATATGGCTCCGGCTCCATGTACACATTGCTTGCCAATATTTACTTTGATTGGGAAAACAGCTCATCCTTCACGCCGTATATCGGCGGTGGTATTGGCCTTGCCTATATTGATGTGGGACGGCAATATGGTCTGAACGTTGGCGGGACATCTTTCTCGAGCTTCCAAGCTGATGGTGCCTGGAACTTTGCAGCAGCGGCCATGGCTGGTGTGACATATGAAGTTTCCCAGAACTTCGCAATTGACGCCAACTACCGCTATCTGTGGGTAGGTGATGTGGAAGGTGGCGAGTCTGATACACCAGGCCTGACTGGAAAAGTGACCTACGAAGATGTAGATTTTCATGAGTTCCGCCTGGGTGGACGCTACACCTTCAACTAAACAAAACGAATTGCGAAGCCGCGTGCTTCGCAAACCTTCAAACCCGCAATGGTGCTGATTGGCACTGCTGCGGGTTTTTTGTTTTTCGACGCGGTTTTTTGGAAATTGGCCCTGCATCCTCTGGGTGCGCTTTACTCAACCTGAAAATGAATACAGTCTGAACGAATGGTTCAGAACTTCTTCAAGCAAACGCAACTAATGATGTTTCTGCAACCAACAGAAAGGACCAAGACCATGACCACTTCAATCAAATCACTTACCACATCTGTGCAGGCCGCTGTTCTTACGATCTGTACCGTCGCCGCAATGTCGACCTTTACCGCCGATAGCGCCGAGGCAAAGACAATGACCAAGCCATTGGTGAATGGCTATTCCAAATATTATAAAAACAAGGACAAGGCTAAAGACTCCGCCGTTTATCGCTGGGGACTGGCCGCTGCTGAAGAGCATGGCAGCTCATGGGCTCATTGGGGCAAAGCCAAACAGAAAACAATGAAATGTAGCTGGGTTGATGTACCCGGAAAACCAAATGCCGAAGCCTGGCGCTGCCGCGCATCTGCCAAGCCTGCAAAAGAGGTAAAAGTCTGCGAAGGCAAATTATCCGCCAAGGGTATGTTCTACTTCAAGAAGAGCAAAGCTCAGGAATCTGCGACCTATCGCTGGGGTTTGAAGGCCGCCTCTACCTACGGCCAGTCATTTGCTCATTGGGGCAAAGCCCAAAACCCCAAATTCTCCTGCAGCAAAGGCGCAAAAGACCTTTGGAACTGCACAGCAACCGCCAAAGCCTGCAAATAGGTCGCCTTCCAATTTGGTTCACTTCCCCAATCGTATAACGGGGGAGGTGGTCCAATTTGAAGCCCGCTCTACCAAAACGCAGACATTCAAGAACAATTGAGAGGAAACGAGACCATGAAAACCCCATCATTAAAAATATGTGCAACTGTTCCATTGGTTGCCGTGCTGGCCATCGTGCTGACATCGGTATCACCAGCACCATTGCTTGCTAAATCCGTGAAAATGGAATCGACAAAAATCCCGCTAAAACTGCAGCGAATTGTGCGCTCTCAGAAGCATGATAAAAAATTCATGTCGCAGGCAGGTGGGTCCGGTGATGAAATCGACGAATGCATGAGCAATCCGGACAACTCGCATATCGAGTACACAGAACGCTTGGCGGGCTGCTTCTGTCTCGCCATCGACAATTCATTGAAGGGCTGCCAGACGGCGAATTGATATATGGATTATTGTCTATTTTCCGACGAGCCGTTTGAACGGCTCGTCGGTTTTTCTGATCTATGCATGATCGCGTTTTGAGTTCGCTGCCACGGGTGTGGCGGTGGAAAACAGACTGAAATTGCCGTTCATCATTGCGTGTCGGCATCTGACGTAAAGAGTTGATGCCGTCGGCAGGCTGTGAGCTTTATTACAGCCAAATGAAGGCTTGCTAAGCAACTTTCTTGGCCAGTGTATCGAACACCAGTCGATCTCGACCCTGCTTCTTTGCTTGGTACAGCGCGTTGTCAGCCGCTATAAATGCATCTTCGAACCCAACCTGGGACGGAGCAAACTCGACTGCACCTGCACTTGTCGTGAAAGAGATTGTCCTGCCTGAGACGTCGATTGATTGTTGTCTTGTGGCATTGAGAATGCGGTCTAAAGCGATTTTTGCCTGTTCGGCATTGGTTCTGTTCATGAACACGGCGAATTCTTCACCGCCAATTCTGGCGACGGTGTCAGATCCTCTGCATATCTGGGTCAGCAGATCGCCGAAATGTATCAGCGCCTGGTCTCCAGCACTGTGACCAAATTCGTCATTGATGTTCTTGAAGTGATCCAGGTCCAGAATGACCAAAGTCGATATTGATGTATCGGTGGACGACGTGTCCTGGACGCGGGTGGTAAATGCTCTGCGGTTAAGCAGTCCGGTCAGAAAGTCGTTATCTGCCGCTTCACGTAATTTCTTCTCTGTGAAAACAAGCTTTTGCTCCCTTTGCAAAAGGATGCCGAAAATGAGCGTGCTCATAATCGAGTAAGGGATCAAGATAGGCAAAATAGTTGATGAGAGTCGTAATGCAAGATCAATCGGTAGTATGAAAACCGCGATAACACTCAAAGGTATGGCAGCTCCAAGGAAAAAGAGATTTCTGAGTTTTCCCTGATTCCCTTCTTTTGTAGCGAAGTGCCAGGCCAATCCGATGAGAGCTGCGATCACTATGCCGGCAAATCCGGCATATGCGCCCAATCCTCCGATGTAAAGTCTGTACGAGCCTGCCATCACAACAACAACCAAGGCTGACAACACGCCACCGAAAGCCGCCGCCACACCCACGAACACGGTTCGTCCGTCGACGATAACACCGTCCGCAAAGGTTGTAGGTGCGGCCATCGCGAACAATGCTCCAAGACCTAAAATAAATCCGGTCGCAATTCTTCTCATTGGCAGATTAGAGATTGACCGTTGTGCGGCTCCATAAAAAAATGAGAGCAATGTCATGATCGCAAGTGCTTGCACCAGACCGATCAGAATTTCTTTGAACATTAGTAAACCTTTCGAAGATCTGACTTAACAGCAAATCTCTAAAGATACTTACATCAAACAGATTGAATCATTCCTTAACTTGAAGTTGAGTGGCGACCGTCAATGATTTGGAATTTGGAGAATGGACCCAGAACCCGATCTCGCAGTATGGGCTGGTTGCAAATTAGCGATATGTTCCTGCAACGTTCAAAATGAATCGACAGGTCAGATCACTTTCCCTATTGCGGAAATCCGGGCTTTCCATTATCCCCGGCGGTGGGCCACCTCTCCCCACCGAGAGGCTATCTATCTGAGAGGGTAGCATGACACATGCAAATACTGGCCAGACGGCCGGGCATCGCACACCTGAGTTGCGTCCTAATAATCCCCATTTTTCATCCGGTCCCTGTGCCAAACGACCTGACTGGTCGCTGGATGGGCTTGCTGATGCCGCTCTTGGGCGGTCGCACCGTGCCAAAGTAGGCAAGGCCAAGCTGAAGCAGGCGATTGACCTGACCCGCTCCGTTCTGCAGGTGCCTGATGATTATCTTATCGGGATCGTGCCTGCCTCCGACACGGGCGCTTTTGAAATGGCCATGTGGTCGCTTCTGGGCGCTCGTGGTGTTGATCTTCTGGCCTGGGAAAGCTTTGGCTCCGGCTGGGTAACAGATGCTGTCAAACAACTGAAACTCGACAACCAGCGCACATTGACTGCGGACTACGGTCTATTGCCGGATCTGGCATCTGTGGATTTTGCTAATGATGTGGTGTTCACCTGGAACGGTACAACCTCCGGTGTGCGTGTGCCAAATGGTGACTGGATACCTGCTGACCGTGAAGGTCTGACCCTTTGTGATGCCACGTCTGCTGCTTTTGCGCAGGATTTGGCCTGGGACAAGCTGGATGCTGTGACCTATTCCTGGCAGAAAGTGCTAGGCGGAGAAGCTGCTCATGGCATGCTGATCCTGTCGCCGCGGGCCGTCGAACGGCTGGAAAGCTACACGCCGGCCTGGCCGCTTCCGAAGATTTTTCGCCTGACCAAGGGTGGCAAAATTATTAAGGGCATTTTTGATGGAGAGACCATCAACACGCCTTCCATGCTGTGTGTGGAAGATTATCTGGACGCGCTGGAATGGGCGCAGTCCGTCGGTGGTCTGGATGGCCTGCGTGGCCGTGCTGATGCCAATGCAAAAACCATTGCCGATTGGGTTGCTGAAACGCCCTGGATTGATTTTCTGGCCGTTGACCCCGCCACTCAATCCAACACATCTGTGTGTTTGAAAATCGTGGAACCGGCAGTCACCGCTTTGTCTGAAGATGATCAGTCTGCGTTTGCAAAAGCTATGGTTTCTGCGCTGGATAAGGAAGGCGTGGCGTATGACATCGGTGCCTATCGCGATGCCCCTCCGGGCTTGCGTATATGGGCCGGTGCAACCGTTGAACAGTCCGATCTGGCAGCACTTTTGCCTTGGCTCGACTGGGCATTTGCGGCGCAGAAAACTGCGCTGTCACAAGCCGCCTGATTCCCCAAATTTCCTAAACTAATTCAGACCAATTCAGATTGATTCTGGCCCCGGTCCTGCCTTTTGGAACCGAAGCGGCTTTATGGAGAGACTTATGACTAAAAAAATGCCACGCGTTCTGATTTCCGATAAACTGTCAGCCACGGCTGTTCAGATATTCAAAGACCGGGGTCTTGATGTTGATTTCCAGCCTGATCTTGGAAAAGACAAAGACAAGCTTGCCGAGATTATTGGCAATTATGATGGTCTTGCCATCCGCTCCGCGACGAAAGCCACCGCAAAAATTATCGCTGCTGCTGACAATCTGAAAGTCATTGGCCGGGCTGGCATTGGCGTTGACAATGTTGATATTCCGGCGGCGACGCAAAAGGGTATCATTGTCATGAATACGCCTTTTGGAAATTCCATCACAACGGCTGAACATGCCATTGCCATGATGTTTGCGGTTGCGCGTCAACTGCCGGAAGCAAATGCCTCGACCCATGCCGGAAAATGGGAAAAGTCCAAATTCATGGGCGTTGAGCTGACCGCAAAAACCCTTGGTGTGATCGGCTGCGGTAATATTGGATCTATCGCTGCGGAACGCGGCATTGGCCTGAAAATGAAAGTCATTGCCTTCGATCCCTTCCTGTCACCGGAACGTGCAATGGAAATCGGCGTGGAAAAGGTTGATCTGGATGAGTTGTTAAAGCGGTCGGATTTCATTACGCTGCATACGCCGCTGACAGACAAGACCCGCAACATTATTGATGCTGCGGCCATTGAAAAGATGAAGAAGGGTGTTCGGATTATCAATTGCGCACGCGGTGGGCTGATTGATGAGGATGCGCTGGCTGATGGCTTGAAGTCCGGCAAGGTTGGTGGCGCAGCTATTGACGTGTTTGCAACGGAGCCTGCGACCGACAGTGTCTTGTTCAACTTGCCAAATGTTGTCTGCACCCCGCATCTGGGGGCGGCGACTACAGAGGCACAGGAAAATGTGGCTATTCAGGTGGCTGAGCAAATGTCTGATTATTTGCTGAATGGTGCGGTTACCAATGCGCTGAACATGCCTTCAATTTCGGCTGAAGAAGCACCGCTTCTGGCGCCATTTGTCAAACTGGCTGATTTGCTTGGCTCGTTTGCCGGTCAACTGACTGAATCCGGCATCTCGGGTATTCGGATTGAATATGAAGGAGATGTGGCCGAGATGAATGTACGGGCACTGACCGCTGCAGCTTTGACGGGCGTTCTGCAGCCACAATTGCAGACGGTCAATATGGTGTCTGCGCCTGCTATTGCCAAGGAACGTGGCATCAGGGTGGAAGAGGTGCGCCGCTCCCAGGAGGGCGTTTATGAAAATTATATTCGCCTGACCGTGATCACCGAACGTCAGGAACGGTCTGTTGCCGGTACGGTGTTTGCAGATGGCAAGCCGCGGATCATTCAGATCAAGGGCATCAATATGGAAGCCGAATTGAAGCCCCGCATGCTGTATGTCACCAATGATGATCGTCCCGGATTTATTGGCAGTATCGGAACCGTGCTGGGTGAAGCTGGCGTCAATATTGCGCATATGCAGTTTGGCCGGGATTCTGAAGGCGGAAATGCCATTGCGCTTGTGGCTGTTGATCAGGAAGTCAACGCTGAAGTCATGGCAACAATCAACGCGCTGGAAAACGTTCAGCAGGTCAAGCCGCTGAACTTCACGCTTTAAAAAGGGCGCTGAACCAAACATATCCTGCAGCGGTCATTGACTGTCCCGGCCCGGCGCAATATTGAACTGGCAACTGCCTAAATATTAGCCGTGGGGGGAATAATGGACGCTGCAGATACAGCCTGGATTCTAACGAGCACTGCCTTGGTGCTTTTAATGACATTGCCGGGGCTTGCCCTGTTTTATGGCGGGCTGGTGCAATCCAGAAACATCCTGTCAGTGCTGATGCATTGCATGGCAATTGCTTGCCTTGCTTCTGTTTTGTGGCTGGTTGTCGGCTACTCCCTGGCTTTTTCTGAGGGCTCGGCCTGGATTGGAGGGCTGCAGAAAGCCTTTCTGAACGGTGTGGGACGAGACACAGTCTATGATGGAACCACGCTGCCAGAGACGGTGTTTTTCACGTTCCAGATGACATTTGCGATCATCACGCCTGCTTTGATGGTGGGCGCTTTTGTGGAACGCATCAAGTTTTCTGCGGTGCTCATTATAAGTGCAGCCTGGCTGCTCCTTGTTTACGCACCTGTGACCCATTGGGTCTGGGGTGGCGGCTGGTTGGCCGAACGAGGTGTGATGGACTTTGCCGGGGGCATCGTGGTTCATGTAACGGCCGGTGCCTCGGCGGCGGTGATTGCCGTCATGCTTGGTGCTCGCAGTGGCTTTCCCAAAACGGTGCAACCGCCACACGCGCCCTGGATGGTTATGGTTGGCGCGTCTTTGTTGTGGGTCGGCTGGTTCGGGTTTAATGCGGGCAGTGCGCTTGGTGCCAATGGCGATGCCGGAATGGCAATGCTTGTAACGCATATGTCGGCTGCGACCGCATCGCTTGTCTGGGTTGTGATTGAGTGGGTGCGGTTTGGAAAACCCTCCCTCGTCGGCATGGTGACCGGCACAATTGCCGGACTTGCCACTGTCACACCCGCCTCGGGTTTCGTTGGCCCAATGGCCGGCATGATGCTTGGATTGGCGGGCGGCGTAGTCTGCTACATTGCGGTCGATCTGGTGAAGCACAGATGGAGAGTAGATGATTCTCTGGACGTGCTGGCTGTCCACGGTATCGGCGGTGCGCTGGGTACACTTCTGACCGCGTTCCTTGCAGGATTGCCAGGCGGAACGGGTCTGGACGGCACCACCATTGGTGGTCAATTCGCGGTTCAGCTGCTGGGCGTTGGATCGGTACTTGCCTGGTCGGTTATTGCGACCATCATTATTGTGTGGATCACCAAAGCGCTGGTAGGCCTGCGGGTCAATGAAGACGAAGAGCTTGAAGGACTTGACTTTTCCACCCATGGTGAGAGTGGATACAGGTTGTAAGCGAACAAGATCAGGAGTTATTTATGAAATATATAATTGCCATTATTCAGCCGCACAGACTGGATCCTGTTCGTGAAGCCTTATCGGAAGTCGGGGTCAGTGGTCTGACCGTGACAGAGGTTAAGGGTTATGGACGCCAGAAGGGGCACACAGAAATCTATCGCGGTGCCGAATATGCTATCCACTATCTGCCGAAGGTAAAGTTGGAGATTGCGGTTTCTGATGATTATAGCGAGCGGGTCATGGAAGTGCTGAGCAATGAGGCACGGACAGGCAATATTGGAGACGGCAAGATTTTTGTGCTGCCACTTGAAAGTGCTGTTCGTATTCGGACGGGCGAAACCGGTGATGCAGCGGTCTGATCCAGAAATCATCTTCTTAAAAAAATGCGTCAGGCATCAGCTTTATGCAGATGCGTGACTGCACTCATGTATTTCATAGCACCTACGTGTCTCACTGCACCCATGTCTTTCACTGCAAAGCTGATCGACTTTTGCGTTGCGCCAATATGACACCCAGCAGAATAAGCCCATATCCGGCTGCATGAAACAAAGCGGGTTGTTCTCCCAGAAACAGAATTGCCATCAATGATCCGAATAACGGCATAAGGTGGAAAAAGGGGCCAGCCCTGTTGGCGCCAATCAACTCTACGCCGCGGTTGAAGCAACCATACGCCAACAGACTTGCGAACAGAATGACATAGGCAAAGGCAGCAAAACTGCGCCAGGACAGTTCGGTTGGTGTGCCGGTTTCCAGTTCCCAGAAGAACGCAGGCAGCAACATAATGGCGCCGAACACCACTGTGACCCACAGAAAACTGACCCAGTGCATCCTTGGTTTCTTGCGCAGGACGGAGGAGTAAATTCCGTAAAACAGCAAGGCACAGAAGAACAGAATGTCACCTGTATTGAAGTCCAGCGACAGTAGAATTTCAGGCTGACCGCCCGTCAGGATAATCAAAACGCCAAACAACGAAATGAGCGTTCCTGCCAGTTGACGCGGCGTCATCGCATCGCCAAACAGGGCGAGAGACCAGAACCCGATAACCAGGGGGGCTGCTGACTGAAGCAGCAGACCGTTCAAAGCTGTGGTGTGTTGCAAACCCAGATAGGCGAGCGTGTTGTAGCTGGTTATGCCGGTGAAAGCTAAAAGCAGCATAAGGGGCAAATGCTTGCGGATAACAGGCCAGTCATGTCTGACATAGCGCCATGCAAATGGCATCAGCAGCAGGCTTGCCCCGATCCAGCGAATTTGAGCCAGCATGATCGGCGGTATTTCACCCGCGACAGCTCTGGCAAGAACCACGTTCCCTGACCAGCACAGCATTGTGGTTGCCAGCAGCAGATAGGGTTGATTGAACAACCACAGGAAGGCATTTTTCAGCGGAGAGGAATGCAAAATAGTCGACCCAAATCGGATTTGACACCAGATGTGAATTACAGGCCCAGGACCGGACTATCGGACCGGTGGGATTTGAGGTCTTTCTATACCATAATCGCTTCGCGTGACCATGGGACGAACAACTGCCGTGAAATTTATCAATCCAATTCCTTTCGTGGCAGATCTGGCGCGCGCAAAAGCCTTTTACAGAGATGTGCTTGGACTGAATATTTTGCACGACCACGGCAATTTCGTACAATTTGACAATGGGTTTGTGCTGCATGAAGGTATGTCCCTTCACCGCATCATCTATGGCCATGATACCGAAACAGGGGATACTGAAGCTGGGGATGCTGAAACTGGAGATTCTAAAAACGCGCGGTTTTATGGCCGGGGGAATCTGGTTTTGTATTTTGAAGATGATGAACTGGACGCCACATTTGACCGAATTGCTGATCGGCTCAATGTGATACACGACATACAGCAACAAGCATGGGGACAAAGGGTGTTCCGGTTTTATGATCCCGATGGTCATATTGTTGAGGTTGGTGAGCCTCAAAATCCCGTTTGAGCGCTCTGAATGAACCAACCTTAGGGAAGCTGTGAAAAATTTGGATGAATTTGTTTAAAACCGGGACTTTCCTTGCCTGCAGATTTGCCAAGGCGCTCGGAATTGCGTATGCGCATGGGCGCTGGATGCAAAGTCCGGGAATTTCAATTTTTTAATATGAGGCTTTCAACATGGCCAATGTGGTTGTCGTCGGCTCGCAATGGGGCGACGAAGGCAAGGGTAAGATTGTGGACTGGTTGTCCGAACGCGCGGATATCGTGGTTCGGTTTCAGGGAGGGCACAACGCCGGACATACATTGGTCATTGATGGGGTCAGCTACAAGCTGAGCCTGCTGCCATCAGGTCTGGTGCGCGGCAAGCTATCGGTCATTGGCAATGGCGTCGTCATTGACCCGCATGCGCTGGTTGCAGAAATCGCACGGCTGCGCGCGCAGGATATCATCATTGATCGCAGCGTTTTGCGTATTGCTGATAATGCAACGCTGATCCTGTCCTTGCACCGCGAGCTGGATGCGGTGCGCGAGAATTCAAACACCGGTACCAAAATAGGTACAACCAAGCGCGGCATCGGGCCTGCATATGAAGACAAGGTTGGGCGGCGCGCAATCCGGGTGATGGATCTGGCCAATCTGAAAACATTGCCCGACAAGATTGACCGTCTGTTGAGCCATCATAATCCGCTTCGGCGCGGACTTGGCTATGACGAGATTGATCCACAAAGCCTGTTTGACGAGTTAGAATCGGTCGCGGATGAAGTTCTGCCTTACATGGATACTGTGTGGAAATTGCTCGACGACGAGCGCAGGGCCGGAAAGCGCATCCTGTTTGAGGGCGCGCAGGGCGCGTTGCTGGACATCGACCACGGAACGTATCCGTTCGTCACATCCTCCAACACGACAGCGGGACAAGCAGCCACAGGGTCTGGCCTTGGGCCTGGCGCGATCGGCTACGTTCTGGGTATTACCAAGGCCTACACGACGCGGGTTGGTGAGGGGCCTTTTCCGACGGAACAGCTGAATGATACCGGCGAGTATCTGGGTGAGCACGGCAATGAATGGGGCACCGTTACAGGTCGTAAACGGCGCTGTGGCTGGTTTGACGCGGTGCTGGTACGCCAAACCGTTCGCACCAACGGGATGACAGGCATTGCATTGACCAAACTTGATGTTCTGGACGGGCTTGAGGAAATCAAGATCTGTACCGGCTACAGGCTTGATGGCGAATTGATCGATCATCTTCCTGCCTCACAAGGCGGGCAGCGTCGCGTTGAGCCGATTTATGAAAGTTTTGAAGGGTGGAATGCCACCACTGCCGGTGCAACAAGCTGGGCTGAACTGCCTGCACAGGCAATAAAATATGTGCGCCGGATCGAAGAATTAATCGGCGCGCCGGTTGCCATGTTATCAACCAGCCCAGAACGGGATCACACAATTCTTGTGCATGATCCGTTTCATGATTAAGGTTATGTTAGGGTTTTGATCACCCGATCGGAAACCCGGGGCGGGCAGCCCAAGCATCGGCTGAAGACTAATGGATAAAGTGTAAGCGTATGGCTGATTTCTATAAGGTTTTGAGAAAAACAATCGAGGCTCTTCCTGTGGCAACGGGACAGGCGCGACGGTCCGTTTATGACCGCGCACGCACTGCAATCAGCAGACAGCTTGATGCCATGAACCCACCATTGCCGCCTTCAGAGGTTTCGCGGCAAAGGCTGGAGCTGGAAGACAGTATTCGCTCTGTCGAGGAAGATTATGTGTCTGGCAAGATCATAACCGATTCCGAGCGCGAAAATGCTGCGCGCCTTGCGCAACTGGAAGAAGAGGAAGCCCAGTTCAGGGCACAACGTTCCTCCCGTCAGGTTCAGGACGAAGCTGAAGATATGCGCAGAACTGCGCCGCCCGAGGCTGCTCCGGCGCCCGTCCCGCCACAACCCCAGCCGCGCAGGCCCGAACCTGCTGAGAGGGAAGAACCATCTGTGGCGGCGTTTGATGCTGCCGTTGCATCAGCCCGTTCCCTGAACGAACCCAGTCTTGACGAACCGCCGCTGAGAGCTGCACCAACCCAGCGCGAGCCTGTGCGTTCACGGGCGCCTGATCCGGAACCTGCAGCGCCGCGCAACAAACGCGAAGGATTGTCGCGACGTCGTGGTCGGGAAGACTACTACGACGCGCCGGCGCTGGATGATCCGTATATGGATGATGCAGCTGACGAGCAGGATGACTATTATGATGAGCCCGAATTAGTATCTGATCGACCTGACCCGCGCGCTGAGCGTGACCAACGCGGAGGACGCGGTGGCGGCAGGGGTAACTCCGATACATATTATGATGATCGTCAGCCTTATCCCGGCGAACGTCCAAGACGCCGCATCTGGCCCTGGATTCTCATACTTCTGATTCTCGTTGCACTTGGTGGCGGCGGCTGGTGGGCATTCCAGAACCAGGAAAAGGTGATGACAACCTTTGAAAACTGGCTTGATTATGGATCGAGCGATGTCAGTCCATTGCAACCTGCTATCGGCGAAGGCGCTGCTGCTGGCGATGGCCCAAGGCGGATCAACGCCAACGAAGATGCTGAGTCTTCGAAAAATGATGGTCGCATCATCGATGATTCAGGACAAATGAACCCTGACGTCGAACAGGGTGATGATGGATCCGCCGTCGGCGAAGGCGTGTTGCCGCAACGTGCCATTTTGTACGAAGAAGGTGCTACAGCCGAGGATTCAAGAGCTGTTGCCGGTGGCACATCCTGGAGCCTTGGAGACGACAATGGATCTCCAATCATTATTGGGCGGGTGGAAATCCCCCAGCGCCGCTTGTTCTTCGATATCATTATTCGCAAAAATGAAGATGATTCCCTTGCCTCCGCCAGTCACCTGGTAGAAATATCCTATCAGGCGCCGCCGCGATTTGTGGGCGGTGGAATTGAAGATATTCCTGCATTGCTGCTGAAAGGCAGTGAGGAAGCACAAGGCGAATTGCTGGCATCGGCTGGCGTCAAAGTCTCTGACACGCTGTTCTGGCTGGCGCTTTCCGCGACACCTGAGAATGAGGTGAATAATCTGAAGCTGCTCCGTGAAGGCAGTTGGTTTGATTTGCCAGTTCGTTACAAAAACGACAAGCGCGCTATCGTCACACTTGAAAAAGGGCGCGAAGGTGAAGTCGTGTTTGCACAGGCTTTGGAAGCCTGGAGCCGAGGAAACTGATCTGGCGCTTGAAGCGCAAAGAAAATCTGACTAAGCTAAAGTTGTTTCGAGGGGTGTCCCGGCGTTAACGGGGCTGAGATGGAAGCAGGTTCATGATCCGATATCGGATTTGGACCGCGCGTTTCCGGACCCTTTGAACCTGATCCGGATCATGCCGGCGAAGGGACGAAGACCTGTATTCTCCGTTTGCGTACCTTTCCGCATGGTCCTCTGTTTTTGAGGGCTCCACTCGCGTGACACACAGCGTGAACACGACCACAACACACAGACGAATTACTGGCGTGCTTTTGCGCGCATTGGTTGTTTGCGCCTTGCTGATTGCTGTCTGGCAGGCGGTTGTCGTTCTATTTGATCTGCCACCCTTTATGCTGCCGGGACCCTTTCGGGTCGCTGCCAGCCTGGCCAATAATTTTTCCTATCTGTTGGGTCATGCGGCCATCACCGCAAGCGAAATTCTGCTTGGCTTGTTGCTGGGCCTCGTGCTGGGCGTTGCGACAGGGCTTTTCATGGCGATGTCACCATCGGCAGAGCGGATGGTGTTTCCGGTGGTTCTGGCGACACAGGCCCTGCCGGTCTTTGCCATTGCACCGCTGCTGGTGCTTTGGTTCGGTTTCGGGCTTGCGTCGAAGGTTATCATGGCGACGCTGATTATCTATTTTCCCATCACATCGGCCTTTTTTGATGGTTTGCGGCGCACAGACCCGGATTTGCTGGATCTGGGGCGTATTGCCGGGGCCAGCCCTTTGCAAAGTCTGCTCCACCTACGTTTGCCATCCGCATTGCCGTCCTTGTCATCGGGACTGCGGGTTGGTGCCAGCCTTGCGCCCATTGGCGCCGTCGTGGGGGAATGGGTCGGGTCTTCTGCCGGGCTTGGCTTTGTAATGCTGCATGCCAATGGCCGAATGCAGACAGATTTGATGTTCGCTTCACTTTTTATTCTAGCGGTGTTCGTGGTGCTGTTGCGCTTCGGGACCGACCGACTGACGCGCCGACTGGTGTTCTGGATGCCGGAACACCAGCCACAATCAATCAACGCCACATAAACAGGATTTCTTACATGCGTTACTTCTTCAGTGTTCTCTTTCTAATTTCCAGTTTGTCGGGGGCTCATGCTCAGGAAAAACTGACCGTTTTGCTGGACTGGTTTGTCAATCCCGATCATGCACCGCTTATTGTGGCGCAGGAACTGGGCCTGTTTGAGCAAGCAGGCCTGGAGGTCGAACTGATTGCCCCTGCCGATCCATCTGCGCCACCACGGCTTGTGGCAGCCGGCCAGGGTGATATTGCAATTTCCTATCAGCCAAGCCTGCATCTTCAGATCAAGGAAGGCCTCCCGGTTGCCTGGATTGGAACGCTTGTGGAAACACCGCTTAATTCCCTGGTGGTTCTGGAAGACAGCCCCATTCAGTCCATCGCGGATCTGAAGGGAAAGAAGGTCGGGTTTTCAGTTGGTGGCTTTGAAGATGCTCTGCTGGGTGCCATGCTGCAGGGTGTAGGTCTCAGTCTTGATGATGTGGAGCTGGTGAACGTCAATTTCTCACTTTCGCCTTCACTGATCACTGGCAATGTTGATGCAGTAATTGGTGCCTTCCGCAATTTTGAGCTTAACCAGATGGATATTGTTGAGCGCCCCGGACGGGCGTTTTACCCGGAAGAACATGGTGTTCCTGTGTATGATGAGTTGATCCTGATTGCCCATATGGACAAGACAGATGATGCGCGTTTTGCCAAATTTCTGAGCGCTGTTGAAACAGCCACAATCTATCTGACAAACCACCCCGAGGAAGCTTTGGAGTTGTTTGTCAAAGCGCATCCTGATTTGAACGATGAGTTGAACCGTCGTGCATGGTTTGACACGATTCCAAGGTTCGCCAAACGTCCGTTCGCCTTTGATGCAGCGCGCTACAAGCGTTTTGCTGCGTTCATGAAGGAACGCGGCCTGATTGATGAAGTGCCTGATATGGCGCGTATCGCAAGACCTTTGAACTGAGTCCGGCTTAGGGTCTGGGCCAATCGGAAGAGTGAGTTCAGACCCTAATCTTCGGACGATCTGGGCAAGGGATTGCGGGAGAGGAGAGACCACATCTCCTTGTTGGTCTTCATCGAGCCACGCGCTTCAATCTCGATCAAAAGCGCCCTGGTAACATCCAGATTAGCGCCAACAATCTGTGCAAGGGTTTGAATGCTCATCCAGCCTGCGCCTTCGGCTCCCTTCAATGTGGTTGTCAAAAGTTTTTTTCTGGCCAGATCGATGCGCGATTGTTTGCGGCTTTGCAGGATGTGTGTGAGCCATGTACCTGAAATGGCAGCCAAACCGCCCACGAGCGCCCCGACAACGCCCGTCCATGCCTCAATAGCCATGGTGTTCCCTCCAATGGTTTACCGGATTTCTACCATAGTTCTGGCTTCGGTGCTGCTAGCGCCATTTGATGGAACACCCCATGGAAGCGGTCTGTTGCCGGGGGCCGTTACCCGTTTTGGCAATCTGGCGCATGGCATTCAGCAATTCAGGAGTTCGATTTGCAGCGTCTTTCATGCCCGCATCGTCAAGGCGACCTCGATATTGCAATTCTGCCTTGTTGTTGAACCCAAAGAAATCGGGCGTGCAGACTGCCCCATAAGTACGCCCGACGCTCTGATTTTCATCAACCAGATAGGGGAACGTGAATCCGTGTTGTCTGGCAAACAGTTTCATTTGAGCAGGGCTGTCGGCAGGCACATTGCGGTAGTCGTTCGACATGATGGCCAGCACACCGATGCCCTCTTGCTGCAGGGTTTTTGCATCGGCCACAAGCCGTTCTATGACAGCATGAACATAAGGGCAGTGGTTGCAGATGAAGGTGATCAAGAGCCCGTTTTCGCCCATGGATTTGTTCAGCGAGTGGCTGACGCCATCTGAATCTGACAGTTCAAAGTCGGGCGCTTTCCAGCCAAAATCGCAAATGGGTGTGTCGAGCAGCATGGCACTGTGTCCTGTTGTTACCTGTGTTGGACCAATGTGTGGCTTGCAGGCGCGGAATTCAAGCTGACAGTAAATCGGGCCCGCCTGATGTGGCGCGCCCGACAAATTGTTGCCGTCTGGTCAAGTCCACAGGCTTAGCTGAGGACAACCGTCCGAGGTTGTTTCAGCTGTCGCACCTGATCGACCAATGGTGCAACTGACACGTTTCCGGAAGGCCGAGAAACTGTCAAATTTTACAACATCCACCGGTTAATCAAACAGAAATGTAACCCGTAGACGCTCCGGTGTTGCACCTGTCTGTACACCCAGAACTTCCCCTTTGAAGGGTTGGCCAAGGTAATGACCGTGCACCCTGTCTCCAAGGTTTAATCGGTCTGGCGGTGGCTGGTTACCAATAGCTGCATGCATGGTGTTCCAGTCTTTGTAGCCATGTTGATGAGACAGAAGTTCCAGCGCTTTGCTGTGGCTGATTATTGTTCCCTGCGCTTGCAGAGTTGTGCGCAGACGTTTTGCCTGTGCTTTCAACTCGTCCAGCGGGGGGCGTGTATTTAACCCATTCATCGCAAACCTCTTTCAGCGTTTGGATGCGGTCTTGCAGGGTGCTCGCATTGCCATTGCTCCGCAAACTGAAATCGGGAGATGGGAGAGTTTCAAAGGTTTCACCGTGGCAGAGCCAGCGAGCGGCAGGGACCTTTTCCCTTGCCGCTCACTACTGTTGGTCGCGTTATTTGTCAACCAATGTGTCGTTCCAAAAGAAGCGGGTGATAACCCGTCTCCTCGGTCTTGCTGTCAATGTCAGCCGTACCAGCCGCCCATTCTGACTTCGGCGGCTTCACCCACAAGTGTGGCAAACTCTGCCGGGTCCTGCGTGCCATTGTCACGACCACGATAGTGGTAGGGATAGACATATTTCGGCTTGAACTCAGCAACTGCTGAAGCGGCTGCAGCCACATCCATTGTGAATGGCAGGTTCATACAGACAAAGGCCAGGTCAATGTTTTCCAAGGCGCGCATTTCAGGAATGTCTTCCGTGTCGCCGGAAATGTAAACGCGGAAGCCATCAAATCCCAGTACATAGCCATTGTCGCGGCCTTTGGGATGGAAATTCAAACGTTCTTCCGTGGTGTTATAAGCCGGAATGGCGTCAATGCTCAGGCTTTCATATGTGGTGGATTCACCATTGGCGATCTGGAATGCCTTGGCTTTCAGATCATCTGCAAGTTTGCCATAGACGGCCGGATTGGTGATGATCTGTGTGTTCTCGCCAGTGACTGCCGCCAGTGTTTCCAGATTGAAGTGATCACCATGTTCATGGGTCACGAGCACCAGATCGGCTGCCGGGAAACCGGCATAGGCAGATGCTTCGCCGACGGGATCAACATAGATCGTGCCAATGGGTGTTTCCATGACAAAGGAGGCGTGACTGACAGGATGGACTTTGATGTCTCCTGCGCCAGTTGTAAACATGTCGCTGGCATGGCCAGCGGCGTTGGCTGCGTATGGCAGCAGGGTAATGCCCGCGACAATTATTGCCGAAGTTGACAGAAATTCACGACGTGATTGTTTCATTTAGTTCTCCTTTGTGTTGCCAAAAATGTAGCGCCAGAATTGACAACATCAAGGGCTGTGGAGCCCGCCGGTGTAAGTTTTGCCTTGCTGTTGACAGCTTACAGATGCGCTTTCAACTCTGATAGGTGTCTGACCACCAACACGTCATCCGGCAAAGATGTTGGTATTGTGTCGGGGAAGTAAGCAAAGACTTTCATTCCGGCTGCCAGTCCGCCATGAATGCCAGGCAGGCTATCTTCAACAACGGCGCAGTCAGAGGCCGCAAAGCCAAGCTTTCTGGCTGCACTCAGAAATAATTCCGGATCGGGTTTCCAGGCCTGAATCTCATAGGCGCTGAACAGACGGTCACCGAAAAAGGGCAGGAGGCCGGTTATGGTCAGGCTTAATCTGATTTTTTCCGGCGGACCGTTAGAGGCGATGCAGATTTGCGAATTGATGGAACTAACCAAGTCCAAAGCACCATCGATGGGCTGCAGCTTTTCTTCGAATGCCTGAGCTGTTCTTTGCCGTAAATGGAGGACAAAATCATCCGGCAGCTTGCGGTCGAAATGGGTTTCAACATCGGCAAGGCTCTCAGCCATTTTACCACCACGAAACCGCTTGACGGCCTCATCCAGTGAAAAATTCATGCCCTGTTCCGCCAGAACATCCACAAGCACCTGGTTCGACAGTATTTCACTGTCCACAAGGGTGCCGTCCAGATCAAAGAGTGTCAGCTTAGGCACATTGAAATCCTGAATTTTGTTTGCGTCAACTTGACAAATGTTTGTTGTTTGAAGTCCTTTAGCGACACCATTTCAATTCGCGAGGACATCATGCCGAGTATTAAGAAATTTGCTGCCGGAAATGGCACAATCACATCAATTTACGATGGCGAGTTGCTGCTTGGCCCTGAAATGTTTTCCGGCATATCCGATGCGGAAGTCACGAAATGTCTTGCCAATATCGGTCTAACGGAAGGGCCCGTGTCTGGTAGCCTGAACGCCTATATTTATCAAGACGGCGATAAGACGATCCTGATTGATTCAGGTGGGAAAGCCGCCATTCCGGGCACCGGACAATTGCTCGACGGCATGAAACTGGCGGGCATCGCGCCGCACGATATTGATATGGTGCTGTGTACCCATTTGCATCCAGACCATATTGGCGGCCTCATTGACGAGGGGGAAGCTGTGTTTACAAACGCTGAGCTTAAAATCCATGACACTGATCGGGAATTCTGGCTCAACGCGGAAAACCGTGAGAAAACTCCGGAAGACTTTAAAGTTTTTTTCGATCTGGCTGGTGCTGTCCTGAATGCATACCAAGACCGTACTTCCACTTTTATCGGGGAGACTGAAGTCGTTTCCGGCGTGAATTCCGTGCCGCTTCCGGGCCACACGCCCGGCCATAGTGGCTTCCAGATCGGCGATGTTGAGAACGGGTTGTTGATATGGGGCGATATTGTGCACGTTCAGGCCTTCCAGATGCCGCAACCAAAGGCGTGTATTGCCTTTGATGTTGACTCGCAGACAGCCGCAGCGACCCGGATTGCCATGTTTGAACGGGCAAGCAAGGAGCGGCTTCGAATAGCCGGTATGCATTTGGCCCATCCTGGCGTTGGGTATGTTGTGCCGAGGGGCGATGGCTTCTGGCTGGAACCGGCTCATATTTAAAACGAATATTTCTTAGGGACCTATTGGGGCCAGCCCCAAATTCACACCACTATACATAACTCATTGTTATGACGCTCCCTCGGAACGATATTGAACCTTCGCAGACCAGCGGACTAAATTTCGGGAAATTGAGTGCGTGATCCTAGCGCATTGGTCGTCTTTCCTGGGAGGGTTTCGTTGATGGAAACCAATATTTCGTTCAAGTCGGATGAGGTCGATATCGTCGGTGTCATGCACCAGCCTGACGATTTGAAACCTGGTGAAAAGCGTCCACTTGTCATCGCGAGTCATGGCTTTGGCGGCTCGAAAATCGACGGATCAATGGCAACGGTTTGTCCAATCCTATGTGATTGGGGCTATATCGCTATTCGTTTCGACAGCCGCGGCTGCGGAGAGAGTGGTGGTGAGCGTGGCCGGGTTATCTGCATGAATCAGGTCAATGATCTGGGCAATGCGATTGACTGGCTGGGGCAAGGGCCTGGAAAAGTCAAAGCTGCAGCATGCGGGAGAGGGCGCCTGGGAGAAGTATGAGGACATGTTGAAGCGTGGGCGTGAGCACAAGGCGAAAACCGGCGAGTCCATGAAGGTTCAACGGTTTGATATTGTACCGATCCCGACGCACATGCGCGATCAACTTCCTGATGATGCCATCATGGAGTTTCCTGTCGATACAGCAGAGAGCATCTGCAGTTTCATGCCGATCAACTTTGTTGGCAAACTTGCACCCCGACCATTGCTGTTGATGCATGCAGCGACTGATGCTGTGACACCAACGGACTCCACGCTGGAAGTCTTTCAGCACGCAAATCTGCCAAAGGATTTGGTTCTGCTGTCCGGGCTGGATCACTTTCCACTGGGGACAGCGGATAAGCGTCTTTACAATGTGCTTCGCGTTTGGCTTGTTTTTCACTTCGCATTGAAGTGAAGAACGGGCAACTGGTTGCAGTCTGCGCGTTTGCCTGACGTCAATTCGGCTCTTTTCAAAACCGTGAGCGGCAAACGCGCAATTTTATGATCCAGCTAGTCTATGTTTTAGCTTGTATGGGCTTCCAACTGAGCGGTACGTCCACGTGCAGCTTCCAACGCAGCTGTCTGCATGGATTTTTGCACCTTTTCGAACGCTCGAACTTCGATCTGCCGGACACGTTCCCGGCTGACGCCGAATTCTCCCGACAAATCTTCCAGCGTGATTGGATCTTCCGAAAGGCGACGTGCCTGGAAAATGCGCTGCTCGCGTTCATTCAGGGTTTCCATAGCAGATTTCAGCATGATACGGCGCTGATCCAGCTCTTGTTGATTGGCAACAATGGATTCCTGACTTTCGCTTTCATCAACCAGCCAATCCTGCCATTCGCCGGTTCCATCATCCGCCTTCAAAGGCGAATTCAAGGACGCATCGCCGGAAAGACGACGATTCATGGAATGGACTTCCTCAACCGAAACGCCGAGCTTGGTGGCGATTTTCTCGACCTGCTCATGGTTGAGATCACCATCTTCCAATGCCTGAATCTGGCTCTTCATCTTGCGCAGGTTAAAGAACAGGCGCTTTTGGTTCGCGGTGGTACCCATCTTGACAAGGGACCATGAGCGCAGGACGTATTCCTGGATCGATGCCTTGATCCACCACATTGCATAGGTTGCAAGCCGGAAGCCGCGTTCCGGGTCAAACTTCTTGACCGCTTGCATAAGGCCGACATTGCCTTCCGAGATGACTTCGCCGATGGGCAGGCCATAGCCACGATATCCCATGGCGATTTTTGCGACGAGGCGCAAATGGCTTGTAACCAATTCTTCAGCAGCACCACGATCCTCGTGCTCCAAAAAGCGTTTGGCCAGCATGTATTCCTGATTGGGTTCCAGCATCGGATATTTGCGAATATCTGCCAGATATCTTGATAATCCACCTTCCGATGACGGAACAGATGGAACATTTCCGGTCGCAACAACAGCTCGGGCCATAAAGCACCCCCTTGTTTAAATGTCTTCCGACTCGCGGCAAGACTTTTAGCGCTGCCCTGGGGACCAACCCTCGGCGCAACGCTCCCACATCACTATATAGGTTCAATTGTGGCAGATGATAGATGAGTCATCGGTATATTACGATAAAGTAATTTTTTTCTGTTAAGCCACTGTAAATATTAGGTAAATGCGTTGATCAGCGCTGCCATATCTTTTGGAATATCGGCTTCAAAGCGCATGATTTCACCATTTATCGGGTGCTCAAACTGTAACATGGCGGCAAAAAGCGCCTGCCTGCGGAACTTGTTGACCGTCTTTTCTGCTTGATCTCCCAGAATAGTCGATTTGGTTTTGAAGCCTGATCCATAGACATCATCGCCCACCAAAGGGTGACCTGCGTGAGACATGTGAACCCTGATCTGGTGTGTTCGTCCGGTTTCAAGTCGGCACTCTACCAGGCACGCTGTTGGTGCGCCTTCTTTTGTAAAATAGCGTTTCAGAACCTTAAAGTGAGTGATGGCGTCCTTGCCGCGTTCGTCGTCTTCATCCCGGCGTTTCACCACACCCATTTTCAAACGGTTGTTGTCCGAGCGGGCAATTGGCGCGTTAATTGTGCCCTTGGCCGGCTCCAATGCGCCCCAGACCAAGGCCTGATAGGCACGCTCAAGATTGTTTGTCCGGCCATGATCGGCAAATTGCTGCGTCAGGCCCAGATGGGCATCATCTGTTTTGGCAACAACCATAACCCCGCTTGTGTCTTTGTCGAGGCGGTGAACAATGCCCGGTCTGCGTACGCCACCAATGCCGGACAGGCTGTCCCCGCAATGATGAATGAGCGCGTTGACAAGAGTTCCGGTCCAGTTTCCGGGGCCTGGATGTACGACCAGACCGGCAGGTTTATCAATGACAACCAGATGTTCATCTTCAAACAGAATGGTCAGGGGAATGTCTTCTCCCTTCGGTTCCGGATCTTCCGCTTCCGGCATGTCCACGGACAATACATCGCCCGCGTTGACACGGGCATTCGGCGCGTCTACCACTTCCCCGCTCACGCGCACGCAGCCTTGCTTGATAAGCGTCTTGAAGCGGCTGCGGGACAGACGTCCCGCTTTCGCAGCAATGATTGCATCCAGCCTTTGCCCGGTTTCAACCGCGTCAACTATAAACTCAAGCCGCTCTGCCGGCGCATTGGACACATTTTCAGCCATGGCTCAGATCGACCCTCTTGATGACGAAGAAAAACCGCTCGACCCGGCTGTTGAGCGGGTGCGGATAAAGCTGAGGCGATTGCTGATGGGCTCCAGTCTCATCATGGTGCTCGGCTTTATCGCGGTGTTTGGAGCGTTGTACTACCGCATCACGCAGACAAGCGAAAGCGATGATGCCGCGGCGGCCACGAATAATATGGTTTTGCCTGAAATTGCGGCGACGCTGTCCTTACCATCTGATCTTGGTGTTCTGATTGATGTCAGCCTGTCCCGTGGCCAATTGGTCGCAAGCTTTGAAAATGGCCCGGAAAGTTACACCGTTCTGGTAATAAACCGGGCCGACGGATCTGTCGTTGAGCGTTATGAAATGCGCCGGGGCGCTCCATAAAACCTTTTTCTGAACGTGTTCTAAAACTGGCATATTCTTTGCAGTTTACTTTACGGGCTTCGCTCGTGAAGTCCTGATCATCTGAAACTCTTTTTGAAAGGAGAATCATTGTGATGATTGGTGGTGCATCTTCATCCGGCTTTGATTTTTCGGCCATGCGTGCCGAAATGAAGGAACGGATGGATGCCAAGTTTGAGGCAACCGACACAGATAAAAGCGGTGGCATCTCATTTGAAGAGTTCAAGGTAAGCCAAGCTGAACGCGCGGCAGGGACGGCAAGTTCTGCCGATTCTGGCGATCCAGAGGAATTATTTTCCCTGTTGGATGCGGATGGCGATGGTGAATTGACAGCAGCGGACCGGGAGAAATCCGGGCCGCCTGGAGGACAGTTTTCTCCAGAGTCATTTATGGCGTTGCTGGGTATTCAGGAGCAATCTGGAAAGGGGCCGCCTCCACCACCGCCTGGTGGTATTGAAGGGTCCGATCCGCTTAGCGAACTGCTTTCCGCAGTTGAGGATACAGATGACACTGAATCCAGCCTGATCGACGAATTGCTCGAAACTTTGAGCGAGACACAAGCGAGCTAGTATTCTCATGCGATCCCTCGCATGTGCTCGCTCCCAAACATACAGGATTGTCCGGGCACGACAGGTCCGGACAATCTGCTGTTACATGCTGCAGTTCCGGGTTGCAGTTTCGTGCTGCAGTTTAGGGTGAAAATGCTGATCGCCTGTTGAGCGGGATTGTTGTTCAGTCGATTGGCAGACCGCTTGGAACTGAAACGGGAATGCCGAGCCTTCCGGACGTGGCACTGGTGTCCGTGAGTGCTTGCAAAAAGGCAATCAACGCATCGACCTCTTCATCCTTGAGAGATATTGGTTTCAACACATTGGCCGCCAGGATGCGGCGGCGCTCGCGTCGGTCCTGCATGATGAACCCGTCTTCATTTGAAAGCCTGGGATGCTGGGGAAGCGCGACCGAACGCAGGGAGAAACGCTCAAAGCTTGAGACAGGGTCCAAATGGTGGCGCACCACGCCCTCCAGCGTCGCATAGGCGCCAGAATGGCCGTAAGGCTCTGTCAGGGCGACATTGCGCAGGCTCGGAGTGCGGAACTTGTACCGGTCTTCAATCAGATTGGTTGCGCCGGCGCGGCCACGATCATGGCGTATAGCCTCGAGCCGTGCCACCCGGCCGGGCCCGATTTGCGGCATGGCTATGGCGTGGAATTTCTGATCAGTCAAAAACGGGCCACTGTGGCAGGATGCGCAGTTTGCTCTGCCGTAAAACAGGTCCAGGCCGATTTTCTGCTGTTCCGTCAGAGCCTGCTGTTCACCCGCCATGTAGCGATCGAACGGGCTTTGGGAACTGCGCCACTCTGCGTTGACAAAGTCGCCAACGGCATTTGCGTAATGGACAATTGTGATGTCTTTGGCTGACTGGATTTCGGGGAAAGCGTCCTGAAACAATGGCAGATAAGGTTCGCTCTGGCGCAAGCGCTGTTCCACCTTGGCCCAAACACCCTTCCAGGGATTACCGTAAATATCCTCAAGAGCCTGGCCAATGTCATTTTCAGTGCCCTGACCCGCCATTTCAATCCCAGATGTCAACGGGAAAAGCGCCTGCGCTGCCAGTATGGTCATCAGGCCGGTTGGCGTGTCCTCATCGGCTGGTGTGTCGAAACCGGAGGGGTCTTTCTCATCGATCTCCACACGTCCGTCATGGAACAAAGACGAGAATTCTAGAGCGCCCAGATTGAAAAGCGCCGGTGAGTTTCGAGGCACCCGCCGCCGGATCAAATCCCGGCCGGACCCAATCGTTCGGTTCTTTCCGATTCCCGCACCGCCTTCTCCAATGCCAAGGGGGAGGCCGTCCCCGCTCGCAAGATCAGGATGATGGCAAGTCGCACAGGAGATATTTTGGTTTCCGGATAAAAGCGGATCAAAGAACAGCTTTTGCCCCAGCAGGGCGCGATTTTCATCATAGGGATGATAAAGGTTTTCGGTTACCGGTGTTGGCAGGTTTGCGATGGTTTTTTGGTCAGCTAGTGCGGGTGATACTGTTGCCGCCGCAAACACCAATGCCATAAAAGAGGTTGTAAGAGCCGCCAAACGTGAAGCTGTGACACGTCTGGAATGAGTTCGGTGTGAAACGATCAGCACCTGATTCTCAGGAAGATGCAGTTGCCGTTTTTATGCGGCGAACCTTCTTTCCAAATTTCATGATCTTTTTGCGATTTTTGGCCGCGATGCTGTCTTTCGGTGTGGCCTCGGCCACATTTTGAGCAGCGCTTTCTGGCTTGGCTCCAATCGCTTCGGCACCGGTACTATCGGCAGGCCTCGCCAGCGTGGCAGGTTTAGCTGCCATCTGCTTACCGCTCATTTTGCCATTATAGTGCAACGGGCTAGGTTTCACCTTGCCATTGGCTCCGGAAGACATAGCGCCTTTGTTGTTCCTGGAAACCGCTGCAATAACACCTGCAAAACCGGACTTCTTGGTTTTGAACGGCTTATCCTGTTTAAGCCGCCTGCCTGAAACAATCGCTGTGTTCGTGACTTCCTGATCGCCGGTTTTAGCGGCTGTGATACCCGGACTGTTTGCTGTTACCTCTTCTTTCAAGAGGCTTGCCTTGCCATTGATCGCCATTGAGACAGCAGGCGCTTCGATGGGCTTTTCTGAGGTTACAACAGTGTTTTTTGGCACTGTTTCCACAGATGTATCCTGCGGTTTCGGAGGTGTTGTATCGGCTGCGAAGGCACTGGTTTTCTGTGGCTCTGCGGATGTCAATTTGGCGTTTGATCTACCAAATTGAAAAGTCGCGATTTTGGGACTGGCGGTGTCGGTGGCCTGCGAAGCTGGCGCAGCGGTTTCAGGCTTGTGATTGATCGGGCTTGGATTGGGGTATTGCCTTTCAGCGGCTGGCTTCAGAAATGCTGGAATGACGGCCATAGATGCAGCGGCCTTTTCAATCTGATTTGCTGGGGTCTTCGGTTCTGGCGCTGGCTTATCTGGCGTCAGCCTGTCTGACTTTGGCGCATCTGCCTTCGGAACATCTGACGTTGGAACAACTGGGGTTGGCGTATCTGCTTTTGGCTTATCAAGTGCCGCGATTACGGCGGGAGCCTGCTTCACAGCAAGGGGGGGCTCAACAACTGAAGGTTTGGCAACAATGGCAGGTGCAGGTTTCGCGGCAACAACAGGTGCCGGTTGCGCAATTGGCGCGGGGGGAGGCGTGCTTTTAACGAAGGCACTAACATCTTCGGCAAGGGCCTTGAGCTCTTTTCTCAGATTCAACTCTTCCAGAGACGGCATATGCCGCTCCATTTCAGCGACCCTGGACTGTGCGTTGTTAAGCTCCGTCTGCATGGAAACAATACGCACATTGGCAGCACTCTTTTCCGAGCGGAGTTCTTCAACTTCTTCCTCAAGCTCAAAAAGCCGTTTCTTTTCCTGGCCTGTCATGGTCTTCAGAGCAGATTTCGCGATTTCTTTCTGCTTTTCCAGGGTGACTTCCGCAGTGCTGATTTTCTTTTTCAGGCCTGCATATTCATTTTTGAGTTTTTCAAATTCCTGTTCGACACGCTCGGCAAATATGCGCCATTTTTCAGCGGTTACGAGGTGCTGTTGGGATTCCACCTGCAATTGGTCTGCGCGCTTTTCCTGACGGTTTAACTCGACAGCGAACCGTGCGCGCATCTGATCTTTCTGGGCAGTAATTTCAGACAAGGAAACAGGTGCCTGACGCTCCAGTTCGTGAATGGCCAAACGCCGCGCCCGGCCGGAAACGATCGGCAAAATAACGAACAGAAGCAGGCTTACGCTGAGAGCACCCAATGCGAAATACAGTGCTGCCTCAATCATGTTGTGATCCTAATCGAACGGGTTTGGTTGTTAGAACGGATTCCATGTCGCCCGTGGTGTAAATTTCAAATAGCCGACATTCAAGCCAAGCCGTGCGCCTATGCCAGCTCTTACCGGCACCATGATAATGTTGTTGTTCGCCATGACAGTCATGCCGACACCTCCCACGATATAGGCCGAACCATTGACGCCTGCAAAGCGCTGATAGGCGTGGTCAACCGTGGGCAAATTATACACCAACATCATCACACGTGAAGCGTTGCCGCCAAAGTCCCAGCCAATTGAGGGCCCCTGGAAGAAAATCTTATGGTCGCCTGCACCTTTTGTGTACATCAAACCTTCGCCATAAACGAGGCCACCGATGATGGCACCGGAGCCTTCTTCTCCCAAAATATAGGCGTTGGGCAGGCCGTAGCTCTGAAATGCGCGCTCTACAACACTTGCCAGACCACCTGAAACATCGCCAAAGAACTGATGTCCGGCGTTCAGAATTTCGTTGGATGAATAGGTTTCAGACAAGGGTGTGTTGTTTTGCGCATGCGCTGGTGAAATGCCGATTGCCTGAGGCAGCAGATAAAAGACAGACAGGCTCATGAAGACTGCAATTATGGCCGCTCGGGCCGCCTGAGCCACTTGGACCGATGGCCATGACGGGAAGTGAAAGCGCGATTTCATAAATTGGTCTCCGATGTTCATTATGCATTTATAAAGGCATTAGGTGGCTTGCGATAGCCCAATGCAGCCAGTCTCTGTGCGAAACTTTCGAACTGTAACGGTGCCGTTAGCCCAGTTTTGATTCGCAACGTTATCTCGTGCATGTGGCAAGCATGGGGCGAACGGGTTTCTGCCCAAAAGAACTGCTCGCGACCTGCACCAATCTTTTTCGGTCGCTCTTTCAACGCCTATTAGTTTACCTGCATTAACAGGATGTTATCTGTCTTTCGATAGGTTTTTCTCATGATGAAGTATGGGCAATTTGTAACAATTCCGAAGGGGTACCTGCTGGGTATTGTGATGGCGGTGCAGATTTGTTTTCTGCTGGCATGGATTGGTGTGTCCATGGCTCAGGAAACCTTGCCGTCCGGCCTCAGCCGTGATTTTGCGCCATCTGGATTTCTGTCTGACACGATTGTCAAAGATCAATTTACAGGCCTGGCACTGGGCGGTGTCGATCCGTTGAGTTATTTCGTTAACGGTCAGCCTGAATTGGGCAAACCCGAGCACGATCTCACCCATTCAGGTGCCCTATGGTGGTTCTCAAACATCGGTAACAGGGCGGCATTTGAAGATGCTCCTGAAATCTACAAACCGCAATTTGGCGGTTATGGTGCCATGGCTGTTGCCAGAAGCGGTCTGGCAGAGGGACGCCCCCAAATCTGGTTGTTGCAGGATGACAGGGTGCTTCTGTTTCACAGCCATGCGAACCGGATTGCATGGCAGCAAAATCCTGTTGAATTGATGGAGAAAGCCCAAGCTCAGTGGCCGTTTCTTATCAAGAAACTCGTGCCATAAGCTGATACACAGTTTTGGTCAGGGTTGGCCAAGCTTGGGCAGTTTTTGTCAGGGTTGGATTGTCGCCCGGCGCAGCTTATACAAATATCGTGTCTGACATGTACCGAATCAGGACGCAGAACAGTCTTTACAACCAGCGGGTTTCTTTATGTCCAATCTTTCAGCTCTTGATCTGGCAGCTTTGCTTTGCAGCCGTGTATGCCATGACGTTGTTGGCTCAGTGGGAGCCATAGCCAATGGCCTGGAAGTCCTGGATGAGGAAAAAGACGCTGAGATGCGTGAGATTGCCGGCGATCTGGTCCGCAAAAGCGCCGCACAGGCGTCGGCCAAACTGACCTTTTCCCGTATTGCCTTCGGCGCAGCAGGTTCTGCAGGTGCCGAAATTGACCTTGATGATGCGCGTGACAAAGCGGAATTGATGATGGGGTTTGAAAAAGCAAATCTGATCTGGGAAATGCCACGGGCTATTCGACCAAAGAACGAAGTCAAACTTCTGCTCAATCTCATTCTGGTGGGTCTGTCAGCCATTCCGCGTGGAGGCGATATGACCGTCACAGCCGAAGGGGACAAGGGATTGAAACTTGTTTGTGCTGGACGGACTGCACGCCTTCCCGGCCATGCTGACTGGTTTGAGACCTTGCCTGAAACGCTGGAAGGTGTGGATGCGCATGCTGTTCAACCGATTTATGCAGCGCTGTTGGCTGATGCCTGCGATATGCGTGTGCGGTTTGATCTGGATGGCGAACAAGTGACTATTGTTGCCAACTGATCCTTCTTTAACCAGACACTCGCATGTGGCTATTCGCTATGTCTGGTTCGCTGGGACACTCGTCCGACTTTGAGCTTCTCCCACTTTGATATCCTCGCACTCTGTTTTGCAGGTCGGTGTAGTTCTGCCGATTTTACTGTTGGATTTCAGCGGATATTAAGAAGTTTGTCGTTACTTACACCTGTGTTCCAAAGGCGTTTGCCGGGGAAATTGGTATGGACGAAGTCCTCAAAGACTTTTTGACGGAAAGCCATGAGTGCCTCGATCTTATAGATGTCGGGTTGGCTAATTTCAGACAGGATCCCGACAATGTGGATTTGCTGCACACAGTATTCCGTCTGGTTCATACAATGAAGGGAACGTGTGGCTTCCTCAATCTTCCGCGGCTGGAAGCTCTGTCCCATGCTGCAGAATCGATGATTTACCGGTTCCGTCTGGATGCCACCACCATCTCACCTGATGGGGTGACTTTGGTTTTCAAGTCATTGGAAAGCATCAAGCATTTGCTGAGCCAAATCGAAGTCCACGAGGGCGTCGAGCCAGCCGGTGATGACAGTCTGCTTATTGCGGAACTGGAAGAAATGGCTGGCGGGCATTCCGGTTCGGCCGGTGCTTCCGTGGTGCCGCCGGGCCAAAGAAACCTGTCACAGTCCGATCTGGACCGGTTGTTTGACGAGGCGTCAGAGGTCGTTGTGCCAGTTGAACCGGCTCTGCCGTCTTCTTCGATTTCAAAAGCAGGTGAGGCAACCGCATCGCGACAAATGCTGCGTGTCAAAGTTGAGTCTCTGGAGCAGCTTGTATCAACCGTTACTGATCTGATTACGACACGTGCTCATTTGTTGGAAATTGCGCGTCGATCTGATGATTACGAGTTGAAAACAGCGGTCAACCGCCTGGCTGACATTGCATCACATCTACAAAAAATCGTTGTTGATACACGGGTTCAACCTATTGGCAGCGCGTGGCGTCAATTGCTTCCGATGACACAGAATCTTGCTGTCAGACTAAACAAGGACATCGCGCTGGTTCTGGATGGCGAGGCAATTGAGGTCGACCGCCAGATCATTGATCTGATCAAAGCGCCTTTGGCACATATGGTTCGGAATTCCGCAGATCATGGTCTTGAAGCGCCTGACGCACGTCTTGCTTTGGGGAAACCGGCACAGGGGACTATAGGGGTTACGGCTGTTCGGCATGGCAGTGATATTGTTATTGAGGTGCTTGATGATGGTCAGGGGCTGAATACAAACAAGATCAAACAAAAGGCACTCGCTCTGGGTCTCATAAATGATGCTGAATATTCAAACATGGATGAAGCGGACGCCGCGCAGTTGATTTTCGAACCGGGATTGTCGACATGCGAGACCGTGACGCGGCTCTCCGGTCGTGGCGTCGGTCTGGATGTTGCGTGCAATTCCATCGAGACAATTGGCGGCTCTATCAGGGTTTATTCCGTACCGGGAGAAGGTACGGTCTTCGTCATCAGAATTCCTGTCACTCCGGCTCAAATTTCATCATTGATTCTGGCAAAAACCAGAGATGATGAAAAGATCGTGCTCAACAGGGCCAAAAACGGGTTCGCAGAGCTGTCGTCTCCTTCGCCTGTCTTGACTGACGCAGCGTCCCAACAGAAACCAGCTTCACTTCCAGGCCCAGATACAAAAGTCCTGTTTTTGGAAGAAAACCCGTTTTTCAAATCAATGCTGACGCCTGCTATTGAAGCTGGTGGATACGATGTTACCGTTGTTGAGAGTGTTTCAGAAGCATTGGAAAGCCTACAGGCTGACGCGCCATTTCTCGCCATTGTCTGCGATCTGGATGCGCCGGACAAAAGCGGATTTCTGCTTGCCAAAAGGGTGAAGGAAAACCCGGACTGGGCCGGCATTCCATTGGTCGCCGTGTCATCACTCGTATCGTCATTATCGAAAGACAGAGCATTGGAGGCCGGGTTTGATCATTGTCTTGCAAAGTTCGACCGCAGTGCTTTGCGGTCCTGTCTCAACCAAATAACCTACCGGCTCAAGGTTGCCGCTTGAAACTGGTTGCCTGACATTCGACCCACTGCACATCATCAGTCCGCTTCAGACTACAAAAGCAAAAACCCCCGATGAAGGGGGTTTCGGTTTGACGACTGTGTCAGAATTTTGGAGATCAGGCGCTTTCGCGCAATTCTTCAACATCTGGTTCGCGCAGCACATAGCCACGTCCCCAAACGGTTTCGATGTAGTTGGCGCCGCCGGTGGCTACAGACAGTTTCTTGCGCAACTTACATATAAAGACATCAATGATTTTCAGCTCTGGCTCGTCCATGCCGCCATACAGATGATTGAGGAACATTTCCTTGGTCAGGGTTGTTCCCTTGCGCAGCGAAAGCAGCTCAAGCATCTGATATTCTTTGCCGGTCAGGTGAACACGCTGTCCGCCAGCTTCCACTGTTTTGGTGTCCAGATTGACCTTCAATTCGCCTGTCGTGATGACCGATTGTGCGTGGCCTTTGGACCGACGGATAATTGCATGGATGCGTGCGACCAATTCATCCTTGTGGAAGGGTTTGGTCATGTAATCATCAGCACCAAAGCCGAGGCCACGAACCTTATCTTCAATGCCGGCAAGGCCGGACAGGATCAGGATCGGCGTTTTGACTTTCGAGACGCGGAGTGTTCGAAGCACTTCATAGCCGCTCATGTCAGGAAGGTTCAGGTCGAGCATGATCAGATCGTAATCATACAGCTTCCCAAGGTCGATGCCTTCTTCCCCAAGATCGGTTGTATACACATTGAAGCTTTCCGACTTCAGCATCAACTCGATGCTTTGCGCCGTAGAGCTATCGTCTTCAATTAACAGAACCCGCATCGTCTATCCCTTCTAGGAACATTGAACCGCTGTTATTGCCGCTGGCCGTTCAATGTATCGTTTCTCGTCCTAAGCCAATTAGTCCTTCTGGACGTATCGCCCGAACAAGTGTTTCCACTCATTCCACATCGTCAGCATCTAACCTGTTAACGCATGGCAATGGCCTTTTGCGTTGGATCTGGTCGCTGCTCGACTGTTAATCATCATCCTAATTTACAATGGTTAACAGAATCTGATTCTCTGACGCAACCCCGTTCCGAAAAACTTATCAAATAAACTCTAACCATATTGATTTTTAACGTTTTTTTGACACAAAATTAATTAATAAATTACTTTAAGAAACCTGTTTAAGAGATTCATTTGAATCCACTTTGCCTGAATTTCCCCAGGGCTTCTGCCAAAAATGTCGATGTGAAAAACGCTCTGGTCAATTACACCGGCAAATGATTTGATTGCCCCTATTGTTAAGCTTTTTCGTAAATGATTCGTTACCAACAGCGTTTTTTCGAAATTGTTTGTTAAGGTACTTTTCATTTCGTCTTCTTGCAATTTGCAACAAATTGGAATTGCACTGGCTTGAAATCGTTAATTCAACAGACGTCCAAACTGAAAATGATCCGCGCTTATGGTCGGGTTTCGGCCATTCGTGGTTTGGTTGTCGAAGTGTCCGGACCCATTGGCCATCTTGCAATTGGTGCGCAACTATCGATTGCGCTGAAAAGGTCGAAACAGCCAAACCTGATTTGCGAAGTGGTTGGGTTCCGGGACAGACTTGCTATTTGCCTCGCTTATGGGCCGTTGACCGGCATTAAACCCGGGGATGTAGCGGAGTTTCTGGAACCCGAACCGGTTCTTCATCCATGCGATGCCTGGATTGGCCGCGTGGTTGATGGTTTGGGAAACCCGATAGACGGCAAGGGGCCCCTGCAGACAGGCGCTATTGCGCAAAACCTTTCGGAGCCGCCGCCGCCGCCGCATGAGCGTAGTCTCGTGGAAGTGCCGCTGGATTTGGGAATACGTGCTTTCAATACTTTTCTTCCATGTTGTTCCGGTCAACGAATGGGGATTTTTGCTGGCTCCGGCGTCGGCAAGTCCATGTTGATGTCCATGCTGGCCAGAAACGGCAGTGCGGATGTGGCGGTCATTGGCCTTATTGGTGAACGTGGCCGCGAGGTTCAGGATTTTCTGGTGAAGACGCTTGGCAGTGTAGGACTGAAGAACTCTGTTCTGGTGGTTGCAACATCTGATGCGCCTGCACTTATGCGGCGCCAGGCAGCACACACCACCTTGGCGCTGGCACAATATTTCAGTGCAAGGGGCCGTGAAGTCTTGTGTCTGATGGATAATCTGACGCGTTTTGCCCAGGCACAGCGAGAGATCGGCCTGTCGGCCGGTGAGCCTCCGACAACGAAAGGATATCCGCCCAGCGTCTTCAGCGAGTTACCGCGTCTGCTGGAACGTGCAGGCCCCGGCAAGCAGGGGCAGGGCAATATTACTGGCCTGTTCGCGGTGCTTGTCGAAGGCGATAATACCAATGAACCCGTATCTGATACGGTGCGGGGTATTCTGGATGGCCATGTGGTGCTGTCCCGCGAGATTGCCGAGCGTGGGCGCTTCCCGGCCATAGATGTGTTGTCCTCGGTTTCCCGGACGTTCACAGAGGCGCTCAGCCCTGAAAATCAGGAACTGGTGGGTCAGGCACGGCGTCTTATGGCACGCTACCGTGATATGGAGGAACTGATCCGATTGGGGGCCTATCGGACAGGCAGTGACGCATTAACCGACGAAGCACTCAAAATTATACCTCAAATTGAGAAATTCTTAAGTCAAAGCCAGCATGATGCCACTTCTATTGACGAGAGTTTTGCCATGCTACGGGAGATTTTGTCCCACGCGCCGGTTAGTGCTGCCGAGTTGGATGCACCCGGAACAGGTACGGCAGAAGAAAGCGCGACCGTGTAATGTGTCGTGAGACTTTTAAGGGGTATTGAGTATGAAGTCTCGGGAAAGCTTGATTAAGTTAAAGCGATTTCAGGTAGATGAAAAGCGTCGGCAGCTGACTCAGATTGAGAGCATGATTGCCGATTTTCAGGTCATGGCAGATGAGCTGGATGCGCAAATTGTTTCCGAACAAAAGCGCACCGGAATTGAGGATATAGGCCATTATGCCTACTCGACTTTTGCCAAGGCAGCTGCCCAGCGCCGCGAAAACCTGATCACCTCGATTGAGGATCTCGACAAGCAACGCACAGTTGCTCACGATGCCCTCTCAGAAGCGGTTGAGGATCTGAAGAAGGTCGAATTGCTGGCAGAGCGGGACATGGCCAAGTCCAAACTGGAAGCCGATTGGGCTGAACAGGAAGATATGGACGAGATTGCCAATCAGCGGCACCGCAACGGCTGATTATCGTGTCGCCGAATTTCTGACCCGCCAGGTTAGCTATTCCTGAAGGCGGGCCGGACGTCTGTAAAAACACTTGAATCTTGCGCCGTAAAGGCGCATTTGCAACCGATGTTTGTTTGGTTGCTTGCCTTTTTTCTGATGTCGGGAGCGCTGTCTTTTACAGCAGGTATCCTGTTGCCGCTTCTGGTGCTGGAAAAGCTCTATTTTTTCACCGAAACACCATCGCTTCTGCAAATCGTTGCAGGACTTTGGCAAAATGGTGACGTGTTCCTGTCACTTGTGGTGGGGGCCTTCTCTCTGATTTTCCCTGTCGCAAAACTGTTTGTGTTGTTTCTTGAAGCCATTGGTCGCTATTCGCAAAATGGACAGGCATCCATTGCTTTCCGGCACATTTCCATGGTTGGTCGCTGGTCGATGATGGATGTCCTGCTTGTCGCCATCGTTATCTTTGCTGCAAAGACGAGTGGGTTTGCGACAGCAACCACGCAGCTCGGGCTTTGGTTTTACGCTTATGCAGTGCTTGCAAGCGCCGCATCTGCGGCGCTTATCAAACGATCGGCCACTCCCGTTACCACTTGATTGGCTTGCGGCTGCGGAAGAATTGCCCGGTTGGTGCCGGCTCCTCCAGGGTTGCCAGCCAAACCGGCGTGTCGGCGCCTTCCTCGACGCTGCGATTTGCCCCGGCACCGCCCATTTGCGTTCGCACCCATCCAGGGCAGGCCGCATTGACCGCGACATGAGCCGGAAGCTCTGCGGCGGTCTTTACGGTGATTGCATTCAGAAGTGCCTTTGAAATTCCGTATGCACCCGGTCCCAGCCCCTCATCAAAAGACCCCCAGCCAGAGGATACATTCACAATCCGGCCATAGCCACGCTTGGCCATATCGGGAGCAAGCGCGCCGATCAGTCGCAGTGGACCAAGCGCATTGATTGCAATGTGGGCAACAATGTTGGTATCCGCCATTTGCAATAATGGCTCGTCCGTCAGAATTCCGGCATTGTTGATCAGAACATCAATAGCGATTTTCTGAGCTGCCAACTGATCCAGCCCGGTCTGGATGGAAACCATATCGCCCATATCGACGACAGCGTAGCTGGCCGATGTTCCATTGGCCGCGTGTGCATCGCAGGCTTTCACGAGGGCGCGCTCATCGCGGCCCCAAAGTACAAGCTGCATGCCGTGGTCGTTTGCCAAAGATTTTGCGATGGCTTCACCAATACCTTTCGCTCCTCCAGTTACAAGCGCTGTTCTCATGACGTCTCCTTAAACTCTAGATGGTTTCAGCAATGGCACATGCAAGCCCGCTGTTTCGGGCAAGAGGCCAAGCAAACGCGGGTCGTCCATGATTTCCACAGCAAAGCCTGTCGGGGTGAAGCCACAGCTTTGATAGAATTTCAAGGCTGCCGGGTGATCGTAAGTGCAGGTGTGGAGCCACAGCTTTTGCGCCTCAGCTGTCCACGCCTGGTTCAGCGCCAATTGCATCAGGTCGCGGCCAAGACCCTGACCGGTAAAATCGGACTTCAAGCCAAAGAAAGACACCTCAATATCTTCCGGGCTGTGGCGACACAGCTCCACCATTCCGGCCACACTGCCTTGAAACATCACTTCGAATAAATCAACATTCTCAGCATGAAGGTGGCTGGCGAGTTTTGTATCGTCACAAGCAAGCCTGGAACTCCAAAGCCATTCTTCTCCCACTGCGCGGAACAAGGCACGATATCGGATCAGATCAAACGCGCGGTCTTGTCGCAGGTTCAGGCCTGGATGACTGATATGGGTGTTTGCCCATTCGGGCTTTTCTGTCATCTCCAGATAGGTGACTACGTTGGCAATTTTTCCAGGCGCAAGGTGAATAACTTCAGGGTCAGCCATAAAGGTCTGGTCTCCGATGAAAGCTTTAGAGACCGACTATCTGCATTTTTTCAATCAGGTCAAACAGTGATTGCGCCAGGGTCTGGACTCAATTTGAGCTCCCGATTGAGTTCGTATAAACAAGAAAGGCCCTAGCTCCGACGCAGGATGACGGAACGGTTTTCTGCAATGTCGACTGTCTGCTCACGGGCAAGGTAGTTTTCCACCACATCCCAGATGGCAGGACCTTGTGTCGCTTCATTGACGCTGGCCCAACCTGAAACAATATATGTTTGCGACGGGTCTACAGCTTCGCCTGTCTTCAGCACTGTCATGTCTGAAATGCGACTGCCAATGGGCTTGTCGATATCTATGGTGTAGCCCATGCCACCGACGCGGACCATATCGCCGCCCTGCTGGTAGTAAGGGTCCGGGTTGAACAGATTATCTGCAACATCCTCCAGAATATCCTTGATCAGCTTGCCATCCATTTCACTGCGATAGGCCGCTGGATAGCTCATGGCTGTTCCATTATGGATGTCTTCTATGGTGATGTCCTGACCTGGCAGCAGGCTTGGTCCCCAGCGGAAGCCGGGTGACAGGGCGATGTCGGCTTCGCGCTCTTCCAACAGCGCCTGACAGATAAGGTCATCAAACGTACCGTTGAAGTTGCCGCGTCGGTAGAGCAGGGATTTGGTGTTGCCAACAATTCGAGACAATTCACCGTCGAAGGGCGCGCGCGTTTCCGCGATTTTGGCAGCCATGGTTTCATCGGCCTCCAGCACATCGGAGAAAATCGGGATGAGCCGGTATTTGAATCCCTTGACGGCTCCATCCTGCACATCAAGATCGAGTCGGGACACAAATTTACCGTTTGAGCCAGAGGCCAGAAGCAATGTCTGACCGACCAGCACTGGCTCAGGCAGTGCATCATGGGTGTGGCCGGTCAGAATAACGTCAATACCGGTCACACGGCCCGCCAGCTTTCGGTCGACATCAAAACCATTATGCGAGAGCAGCACGACCAGTTCAGCGCCTTCAGCCCGTGCGGCATCGACATTTTCCTGCAGAACTTTTTCACGAATGCCAAAGGAGAGCGATGGGAACATCCAGCCCGGATTGGCAATTGGCAAATAAGGAAAGGCCTGTCCAACGACCGCAATTTTGACGCCGCCACGGTCAAAGAATTTTGTATGCTCATAGGCTGGTTCGTCCCATTCCTTGTCGAAAATGTTGGAGCCGAGCAAAGGGAAGGGCAGGCTTTCAACAATCTCCGCTACCCGATCTTCGCCATAGGTGAATTCCCAATGGGCTGTCATGGCGTCAGGTTTGAGGACATTCATGATGTCCACCATATCCTGACCATTGGTCTGGTTGGAGACGTATGAGCCCTGCCAGGTATCACCGCCATCCAGCAGCAGCATGTTGGCGTCTCTGTCAGCGCGGATCGAATTCACCACGGTTGCAACACGGTCAAGACCGCCCATGCGTCCATAGGTTTTGGCAAGCGCGGTGAAATCCACAGATGTCAGGGCATAGGCAGCCGGACTGCCAGCCTCAATGCCAAAGCTTTTCAGAAAGTCGTCACCGGTAATGTGTGGTGGCAGGCCTTCGACAGCGCCTACGCCAATATTGATGGATGGCTCGCGGAAGAAGATCGGCATTGCCTGAGCGTGAATATCGGTAATGTGGACCAGTGTCACATTGCCGAAATCGTCAAAATCGAGGAGCTGTTGCTGGGTCAGCGCCTGCGTCGCAGCCAGCGCAGACCATTGCCCAAAGCTGGATGGACCCAACAGTGCGGAAGCGGCCATGCCGGCCTGAAGAAAATGACGGCGGGAAATCATGACAATGTCACCTCAATTGGTCTTGGGTGGAAATTTTAGGATCAAAAATTCAGCACGGTTTGACCGTGTAAATGGGGTGCCGCACATCTGAACAGCGGCACGAAACGTGATCTGTTTTCCATAGCTTGCCGGCTGCCGACTGCTGGCCGCTTTGGGATATGTTCAAAGCGGCCAGGGTTTATGGTGTGGCGATCAAATCAGTTGCGCACAGATGGTGCTTCAACAGACAGGCCATTGCCCCGTGAGCTGACATAAAGCTCAAGCGCAACAAACTCCGGAGAACCTTCGCTGAAGGTTTCTGCGCGGGTGTCGCGGATGCAGCCTTTGAACCGATTATGGGACGTGATCAGATTGGCCTGCTTCAGGCGGTAGACCGGAAAGCCATTGATCTGGCCCTGGGACAGATGATCAGCCCGAATGTAATTGTCATAATTCTCTTCATGACAATTGGCGCAGGACAGCTCCAGCTGACCATACCGCGTGTAATACATTTCCTTGCCCTTTTCCCATGTGGATTGGGCAGGGCCGTCAATCTTGACGTCCACCGGCATTCCGCGGGATTGCAGGGAAATGAGTGCATTCATGTTCAGCATCGGCTGCGACTTCCAGCCCCATGCGTCTGCCTGCATGCGGTTTTCGCGGCAGTCATTGATGTACATTTCCATGGTCCAGACGGCGCCAGCGTCTTCGTTCCACTTCGGCATGGATGCCCGCATGCCTGCCATGCTTTCAGGGCCTTCGTGACAGGAGGCACAGGATTTGCCTGCTGCCCCGTCAACGGTTTCCCAAGTGTCCAGAGCCTGATCGACAAAGATCATTCCGGGATTATCGAAATCATCCATCTGGAATGCCTGGGTTTCCTTCGTGCGAAATGTCCATCCGGAACGAACCTCGTCGAGATTCTCCAGATGAGCCGGAGCCTTGGTCCGGGTCACCATTTCAATGTCTTCATTAATGACCAGTTCCGGCAGTTCCTCGGCCATTGCGCTCAGACTTCCCATTACCGCAAGCGCGGTAACAGAGGCCAAAATCCTCAGTGAGATCGATCGCATGTGTTTCCTCCCCATTATTCAGTCGGTCGCGTCAATTCACCGCGATGGATTTTGTTTCTTCGTAGACTGAGCCGTCATCGTCGTACCAGGTGAATTTGAAATCACCAGCTTCGGGAACCTTGGCTTCGAATTCAAAATACGGATTGGTCGAGATAGCAGGTTCCAGATTCACGTCGATTACTGTTTCACCGTTAAACTCACACGTGAAACGGTTGATGATCGAACGCGGAATGAGATTGCCTTCTTTGTCTTTGCGTTGGCCTGATTCCATTTTGTGGCTGATCAGGGTCTTGATGGTGATCGTTTCGCCAGCCGATACCGACTTTGGAACTTTCACACGTGGTTTTACACCTTTGGCCATGAGCCCGTCTCCTTATCTTAACCGCCGCAGCCGCCGATTGTTACTTTAACCTGGTTCGCTGCACGCACGAATGATCCGTCCGACATCTTGGCAATCGCAATCACATCCTGTGTGCCAGCCAGACGCATTCTGGTGGACGCACTGTGCGAGGCTGCCAATGGACCGAAATTGAAGGTCACCACGTCAGGGCTGGGGTTGCCAGCGGCAAAAATGGCAATTGACACCGCACCCGGCGCGTCAACTGAAATCGGCACAGTATTGCCGTTCTCTGCAATTTCCGGCGTTGTCAGGGTAATATCACCTTCGCTTACATCTGCGCCGCCGGTAAATTCAGCTATCGCATCTTCAACGGCAGCTGTGGCAGGTGTAAACGGCATGAATGCAAGAGCGGTTGCACCGGCTCCCAGCATCAAGGCCTTGCGTCTTGTGAGTTCCATCGATCTGTCTCCTATCTTAAAGGCAATTCTGACGCTGGATTATTCTTTCAGTGTCAGAAGATATGCCACCACGTCTTCGATCTGCTGAGCTGTCAGAAGAGGTGGTAATTCCGCTGTTTTCGCAGCTTTTCCCGTAAAGGCGTTTCCGGGTCGAATATAGCCACTGACCTTATAGAAGGATGGCATCATTGAACCTTCGAAGGTCATCTTGGAGTTGGCGACAATGCCGCGCAATTCCGCTTCAGTCCAACGTTCGCCAGCGCCATCAAGTGGTGGGCCAACTTCGCCGTGAAAGGGCACTTCATTAAGCGCAGTCACCTCGTGGCAGGCAATGCAATTGCCCTGACCACGTGTTGTCATCACTTTGCGACCAGCCTCGACATCACCCGGCATGCCGGACAGAGATGCTGACACCTTGCCTTCATCGTAAACCACCTGCTTTGGCGCTATCTCAGCGGCCATAGCACTTCCGAACAATGCAACACCCAGACCGGCGCCCAGACCGGCGGCAGCGAGTGTCGTGGCACCTGCGCGCAGTTTTCCATATCTCATAATTTTCTCCCCTAAGCAGCCTTAACTGCTGCCGTGAGGATGCAATAACCACCTGCAAAAGGCAATCACAAATTCAAACTTATGAATAGGTTCTTGTGCTGCATTGCAGCAGATATGGAGCATATTTTTCGCGGTTGGCCGTTTCAGTCATTCGACCAAAGCTCCGCTGGCGCGGGCTTCTTCCAGTTTTCTTGCATGGTATTTCTGGAAGTGCTCGTCCGTCTCATAACCTTTTTCAACAACCCATTGGAACATGTGGAGGGACGTCCATTTACCAAACGCACCGGGCATGGTGGCGACAGCGGCCTGCGCGGCTGTCATGCCCTCTGGCACGGTCTCAGGCACGGTCTCTGGCAAGAACATGATGGTTGGTGTGAAGACAACGCTCCAGGCGCGTGCTGCAGTCTTTTCGGTCAACTCGCGGCCATCAAGATCGATGACTTCCTCATCGCCGAACATGTTGTACTGGACGACAATAAAATGCTCCTGAATGTAGGCGGCGACCTCGGGGTCTGACAACACGGTTTCATGAAGGCGTTCGCAATAGATGCAGCCGCGCTGCTCGAAGATCATCGCCAGCCGCTTTCCTTCGGCCTCTGCCGTTTCAATATCTTCGGCAATATCCCGGAATGTCGTGCTGAACCATGGTTGTTTGTGAAGCCCATCATCGCCGATCTGAGCGCCAAGGGCAGGGGTGCCAAGACCCAGAAAAGCAACCGTTAGAATTGCAAACAGAGATTTCATCTTATCCTCCAAAGGTTTATTTCAGTTTTAACCGATCTAACCGATCTAACCGATCTGGCCGAGGGCTGGAAACCACTCGAGCATGAGATAGGATAGAGTTTGCATGGATCCGGTCAGAAACAGAATTCCGGTCACGACCAGCAGGCCGCCCATGATTTTTTCAACCATGGCCATGTGTCTGCGAAAGCGGCCCATAAAGCGCATGAATGGCCCGGCGAAGAAAGCCGCCAAAATGAACGGGATGCCAATGCCAAGGGCGTAGGTAAACAGCAAGATGGCTCCATTCAAAGGATCGCCACTTGTGCTTGCAACCAGCAATATGGTGGCCAGGACCGGGCCGACGCAAGGTGTCCAGCCGAATGCGAACGCCAGCCCGACCACATAGGCTCCCAGCAGGCCAATAGGCTTGTTGCGCACTTGAAACCGGGCTTCGCGAAACAACAGGCCGATGCGCAGAACGCCTAAAAAATGCAGGCCAAGAATGATTATGATGACACCTGCAACATAGCTGAGTGTGGTCAGGTGCTGGGTGACAAAAGATCCAACCAGGGAAGCACTTGCCCCCAGGGCAACAAACACTGTGGCAAAGCCCAGCACAAAGAACAAAGATGCCATAACAACCCGGCCCATCAGCACTGGCGGCCGTTCGTCATCGGTCAGTTCGTCGAGACTGACGCCAGCCAGAAAACACAGATAGGGAGGGACAAGTGGCAGCACGCACGGGGAGGCGAAGGACAACAGCCCGGCCGCCAGTGCGCCGCTCAATGATACAGTAAGGTCCATGCTGCTTGTTCCACCCTGTCTGAGCCGTCTCAAATACGCCGTGCGGCACAGTTCATATTCAGATATTACAATTTGTTTTTGTTTTCAGCAATCGCGAAAGCTGCTATAAAGTTATGAAATGCGTAAAAGACTATTTCAGAAAGGCCTGCTGTTGAGATTCGGAAAACCCATTCACACGCTGCTGGCGTTGGGCTTGATGACCTGTTTCTGGGTTGTTCCGGCGAAAGCTGCGGAGCTGATTATGATGGAGCAAAAAGCCTGCCAATGGTGCGAACGCTGGCATGCGGAAATTGGTCCGATTTATCCCAAAACAGATGAGGGCAAACGGGCGCCGTTGCGCAGTGTCGATATTCACGAACCTATGCCTGACGATCTGCGCGGCATCCGGATTGAACGCTTCACGCCCAGCTTTGTGCTGGTTGAAGATGGTGTTGAACTGGGCCGCATTCGTGGATATCCCGGTGACGAGTTGTTTTGGTGGATGTTATCTGATCTCATAAAAAAGCTACCTGCCTCCTCCCCAGGATCTGTTCCTCCGCTTGATTCTGCGGCGCCGACTTCGGACCCACTGGCGTTGGGCAGCGCCACAAAAACCTGACTGGTGTGCTCGACATGTCTGTAACTGATAGCCGTTCTCAATCCTCCAATGCTGTGCCGGTTCTGCGCGATGGTAAATCCATGGATGCCATGATGGACAGCGCCAAAGAGGCAACCGATTTTCTCAAGGCGCTTGGTCATGAAGGGCGATTGATGATCCTGTGTCGTCTTGTCGAGGGCGAATGCTCGGTGACCGAAATGGAAGAGTTGTTGTCCGCCCGCCAAGCTGCGGTTTCGCAGCAGCTTGCACGCCTCAGGCTGGAAGGTCTGGTCAAAACCCGCCGCGAGGGGAAAGTGATGTATTATTCGCTGGCTGATGAGCGCGTGGAGCGGATGATCGGGCTGGTCTATGACCTGTTCTGTGAGGATAATTGCTGAGCAGTTGCCTACCCTCTGATTGCAAATCAGGTTGATATCGTATATATTCAAAAAAACTAATATGTCGGGAGGTCTGCAGCATGGAGGAGCTGTCGCCGGGCACGACTGCAGCTCTTTGCGGGCTGGCAGGCGGTGCGGTCCTTGGCTTTGCGGCGCGTTGGGGACGGTTTTGCACGCTTGGGGCCATTGAAGACAAAGTGCTTGCCGGAAACGGTCTGCGCTTGCGTATGTGGGGCCTTGCAATTGCCATTGGCGCACTTGCGACCTATGGGCTGCATGGCAGTGGCCTGATTGATATTTCCCGGACATTCTATCTTGCATCACCGACGACTTTGGTTGCCACCCTTGTGGGAAGTCTGATTTTCGGCTTTGGCATGTCACTTGTCGGGACATGTGGATTTGGAACTCTGGCCCGCATTGGCGGCGGAGATTTGAAGTCAATTGTTACTTTTCTTGTGATGGGCATTACCGCCTATGCCACGATAGGTGGCGCGGCGGCCTATCTGCGGATCGGTCTTGGTGTGCCTGCCAGAAATGTTGACCCGAGCAATGCCGGTTTTGCATTTGCAATTGAACAATTCATTGGCGTTCCAGCCAGCATTTCTGGCATTTTTCTGGCCGTCTTGCTCGCCGGGTTTTGTCTGTCTTCCAAAGCGCTGCGGCAGAATGTCAGGGTGCTTTTCACGGCTGCGCTGGTGGGGCTGACCATTGCCTTTGGCTGGTTTGCCACAGGCGTATTGGCGTATGATCCGTTTGAAGCTTACCCTCTTGAATCATTTACGTTTTCTGCGCCATTGGGCGAAACTCTGATCTATGTGATGACAATGACGGGCGCGAGTTTGAAATTTGGCATCGGTGCCGTTGCTGGTGTCGTTGTCGGAGCTGCAATTACTACCCTCATCCAACGGCATTTTCGCTGGGAAGTGTGCGATGACGCCCGTGAAATGCGTCGGCAAATGTTGGGTGGTGTTCTCATGGGGTTTGGTGGCGTTACCGCGCTGGGCTGCACAGTGGGGCAGGGCCTTTCAGCAGCGTCAGCATTGGCCTATTCCGCACCGATAGCCTTGGTGGGGATGTATCTGGGCGCGTGGATTGGCCTGCATGCGCTGGTTCATGGCTCCGCGCTTGAGCCTTTGAAACAGGTCTGGCCGTTGGGGAACCGTCAATGAGATATCTGAATATGGCCCGATACATTTCAGTTTCGGGCTTGTTGCTGTTTGGTTTTGTTCACGCTTCTTCTGCCGGTGATGTGGAATATGGCGCGTATCTTGCGGCGGAATGTGCGTCCTGCCACAGTGCTGGCATTGCTGGCAGTGATGACGGGCGGCAAATTCCATCCATTGCGGGCCTTGAGGAAGAAACCTTCATGGCGGTGATGCAGGGCTATAAATCGAAAACCCTGGAAAATATTGCCATGCAGACAATTGCAAGCGGCCTGGATGAGGAACAACTGGCGGCGCTTGCTGCTTATTTTGCGACTTTACCAACTGAATGAGGAGGAAACGCATGTCCATTTCATCAAAACTTTCCAGGCGGAAGTTTAATACGCTTTTGGGAGCAGCGTCATTGAGCACTCTGGCCACGCCGAACATTGCCTTCGGAGCAAAGCCCAAAGTGGTGGTTGTTGGTGGCGGTGCCGGTGGTGCGACGGCCGCACGCTATATTGCCAAGGATTCAAACGGTGAGATTGACGTGACGCTGGTTGAGCCCAACAAACGCTATTACACATGCTTCTTTTCAAATCTTTATCTGGGCGGCTTTCGTGATTTTGCCTCCACCGGGCATGGCTATGACAGGCTGGTGACCGAACATGGCATCAATGTCGTGCATGACTGGGCTGTAGGGGTGGATGGTGCTGCGAAAACCGTAGCGCTGGGGTCCGGAGCCAGTATTGGCTATGACAGACTGGTGCTGTCGCCCGGTATCGACATGAAATATGACAGCGTTCCGGGTTATTCGGTTGAGGCGCAAAGCCGCGTGCCTCATGGCTGGAAATCGGGGACCCAGGTTCAAATCATCAAAGCGCAGGTTGAGGCATTGCCTGAGGGTGGAACCTACATCATGGTGCCGCCACCAAATCCCTATCGATGCCCTCCCGGTCCTTATGAGCGCGTCTCCATGATCGCCCATATTCTCAAACAGACAAACCCGACTGCAAAAATCATTGTACTGGATCCCAAAGAGAAGTTTTCAAAGCAGGGCCTGTTTTCTGAAGGGTGGGAGAAACACTATCCGGGGATGGTGGAGTGGATTGGGTCAGATATTCATGGTGGTATCCTAAATGTTGATACCGAGAACATGTCTGTCGAGACCGATTTTGACACGTTTGAAGCAGATGCAATGAGTGTGATTCCGGGGCAAAAGGCTGGCGCGATTGCCATGCATGCTGGTGTGACGGATGGTGACTGGGCACCGATTGTGCCGGCATCGATGCAAACGAAAGCCGATGAGGCGATTTATGTTCTTGGGGATGCGTCTGTTGCATCTGCCATGCCGAAATCGGGTTTCTCCGCCAACAGTCAGGCCAAGGTGGCAGCCAATCATATTCGGGCAGAGCTTACCGACAGCCGTATGTTTGAAGCCCGTTTTGCCAATACATGCTGGAGCCTGATTGCGCCCAATGATGGCGTGAAGGTTGGTGCGCGGTATCAGGCAGGAGCTGAATCAATTGAAAGTGTTGAAAGCTTTATCTCACAAACCGGTGAAAGTGATGAGCTTCGCAGGACAACTTATGAGGAATCTGAAAGCTGGTATGAAGCGATGACCGATGATTTGTTCGGATAGGTCCTGAAGTCTAAAGCTACTCCGCCGGAATAAGCTTTGAAAGCGCGTCGCCCTGCGGGCGGCGCGAAGCCTGCAGTTTCATCGTGGCAAAGCTTCCCACCAGAATGGCAGCAAGTGAAATCAGCGATGATGGTGCGACGGTTGAAAGGCCTGTTACGCCTTGGCCAACTGTGCAGCCCAGCGCAGTCACTCCGCCGAAACCCATCAGCACCGCACCGCTGAGGTAGCGCAACACGGAGCGCTCATTGACAAAGCCCTGAAAGCGGAAGCGGCCGGATATGGCCGCGCTGACAAAAGCACCTACCAAAACGCCACCAACCAATGCAATTGAAAAGCGTATTGTGTCGCCGGTGAAGATCATCAGATATTGCACGCTTTCCGCAATTGGCGCGACAAAGCTGAGTGATGTCAGTTGGGTCGGTTCAAAATCGTCCAGCCCCACAACACCTGTAATGAACCATCCCAGAACCACCAGCAGACCAATGGCAATGCCTGGCAGCGCTGCGCGTCCAAAGCCGCGCCCTCTGGTGCTGAGAATGACACCAATTGCCAGCGCCATTACGAGGCCGAAAAATACAGTGATGAGGCTTTCATTATCTGCAAACAGGGCAGATGGAGTGACCTCACTTGCGATGAGGTTTTCCAGTTCAATTCTTGGCAAAGCCAAAATGCCGCGCAAGGTTGCGTAGGCCGCAATGCCGGTAACCAGAAGCGTCACGACAGCGCGGGCATTTCCAGAAGCTGCCAGTACCAGAAGGCGGCTGACACAGCCACCTGTGAGCACCATGCCAATGCCGAACAGCAGGCCGCCAACGATGAGGGACAATGGGCGGATGGGGACAGACCAGTAAATGCTTTGCGACAAGTCGATAAGGCCGGTGTAATGCATGGCCTGTGTGCCGATGAGCGCCGCGAGAACGGCAAATCCGATCAAGCCTGTGCTATATCTGGCTGGCTTATTGTCTTGTGATGGTGTTGCCCATTCAGCAACTGCCGCACGCATGCAGTATTTGCTGATTTCCGCAATGATACCAAACAGAATGCCAAGCCCAAAAGCGGCAAACACCACCAGTGTTGCCGTCTCATAGGTTTCACGCAAATTTTCCAAAAGGTCGAACATACAAGGCCCCAAATCCAAACAGGGCAGTGTGGTACACCCTGCGATTGGTTTGGCAGAGGCAATGGTTTGCGAAAGGGTCGCTTAAAAGGAAATATTTGACTGCCAGAGAGGCAAGCAGCGCAATTATGCAGGGTTAAAGCCTCATGTCGCCACGAAACGATAGGCAGAGTCGTGCCGCTCTGCCCGACCAAAGCCCGGGTGGGGCAAGTGGTAACCGATCAATTCCATTTGCCGTGTCGCCAGGAAATCCAGCAGGCGCTTTCTTGTAATGATGCTGCGCTCAGTGCTGATATCCTGTCCGAACGGCCATTCGGGGTGCTCAAAGGAAATGAATGGATGGGCCAGCGCATCGCCCAGCACCAGTAATTGGTCTGATCCGTTCCGGATTTCGAAAGAGCAATGGCCGGGTGTATGACCGGATGTGTCGTGTGCGTAAATGCCACTGAGCATCTCGCTTTCCGGCTTGAACAGAGTGATTTGATCCGACAAGATTTCCAAACGGCGCTTGGAGCCGACGGCCAATCCCTGCTGGTCCTCGCGCACATTATTGACAGTTTCCGGATCAGTCCAGAAAGCCCATTCCGGCTCCGATATGTAGTAGTTGGCCTCCGGGAAAAGCAGATCGTCAAAATCATCCAGCAATCCCCAAAGATGATCAGGGTGGGCATGGGTGAAAATGACATCTGTTATGTCTTCAGGACTGAGGCCAATGGCATCCAGAGCATCCGGCAATTGGCCGGTGGTCGGCAGAAACTGACTGCCGCCGCCGACATCGAACAAGATGGTGCGGTCACCGGTTTGATAGAGCGTTAGATTGCAGGGCGGTTCCAGCCGGTCTGTGGGCAAATTGTGATCGGTCAGAAGCGCGTTCATGGCGTCATCGGCCACGTCGGGATACATGAAGTCGGTTGGGAAGCTCATATGGCCATCGCTGAGAATGGTAATTTTGCCATTGCCCAACATTTTTTCGCTGGCGGCAAAGGCCGGGCGGTTAAGACCCAATGTGGCGGCTGCACCCATCAGGCTGGCTCCGGCGAGAAATTTGCGGCGATCCAAGGTCATGAAATACTCCCAACATATATGTTTTTATGAATATAACATGTCGGTTGTTACATCGCCAGCGCTTTGCGCGTTGCGGCTTCGAAGCTCAACCCGGTCTGGCAGAGCGGTAACAGGCCGGATAGGGACAGGATGGGTATTTTGAGCAGCCGTGCCAGATCTGCCGCATAAGGCGGCATATTGGTGCATTCCAGCACCAACGCGCCGATGCCTGTGTGCCTGTTCATGAGATGTGTCGCGGCGGTGATGACTTCCTGTCTGGCGATGTCTTTATCCATGGTTTCATGATTGCCCAGAATTCGCGTGCAGAAATGCCCCTTCGGATCCGGGGCTCCAATGGGCGTTTCCAATGGACAACCAGCCGCCTGCAGATGTGCGTCGGTCAGGTTTTCAGACGAAATTGTCAAAATGGCCGGTCGCAAACCATTTGGACGGAGTTGCTCAGCGGCAATGGGAACGGCCAGCAGCGCGGAACTGACAAGTGGCACGGTGACGGCGGCTTCCAGTGTTTTCTGGTGGAGCACAAGAAAACCGCAGCTGGTTGTAATGAGGCTTGCACCGGCCTGTTCCAGTTTGATTGCGGCATTGGCAAAGTTCTGGACCAGACCAGTAGCCTGATCCTCAACCACGCGCCTGGGTGTTGCATTGCGAATGGTTGCCACCAAAGCGGGCGGATCGAACGTGTCCGGGTGGCCGATATCTCCCTTGAACCGGGGGAAGCGACTTTCCAGCATAAGCAGGCCAATTTGTGCCCCCGTGTTCTGTGTCATGCTTACATACCCAAACGGCTGAGATTGATCATCAGTCTGACATGAAATGACGCAGGATGCGATGTTAGATGATTGATGCAAGCCGATTGCGAGGGAGCAATAAAGTGGTGCCTCCGAGCACGCCCAATGTCGGATTGACAGCCAGCGCAAAAACTGGTCGCATCGCCTCAGATTGCTTGTCGGGCGTGCCGACACTGGTCGATCTCTTCGTCGATTGCCTGAATGTCTATTCGGGAATCATGAATCAAAACAGGGGACAAAAGCTATGAGCTTGAAAACAACTTTAACCCTCAGCGCGGCTGCAATCGCGCTTGTCGGTGCCTCCACAGCTGGGGCCTATGCTGAGAAGTGGGATATGCCGATGGCCTATGCCGCATCCAATTATCACTCGGAAAATGGCGCAGTATTTGCTGCTTGTGTAACCGAAGCGACAGGTGGAGATCTTGAGATTGTCACCCATCCTGGTGGCTCGCTCTATAAGGGCGGTGAAATCAAACGTGCAGTACAGACCGGGCAGGCTCCGATAGGCGAGCGGCTGCTGTCGGCTCATGCCAATGAGGACCCGCTGTTTGGCGTTGATTCCATTCCGTTTCTGGCAACGTCTTTTGACGATTCCGTTGCACTTTGGAAAGCAGCTTCCGGCGCTGTAAAAGAAGCGCTTGCAAAGCAGAACCTTGAATATGTTTATGCTGTGCCATGGCCACCTCAGGGCCTTTACGCCAAAAAGGAAGTGACTGCAGTCAGTGATCTGGAAGGCGTCAAATTCCGCGCTTACAATGCCGCGACAGCCCGGATTGCTGAGCTTGCGGGCATGGTGCCAGTCCAGATTGAAGCGGCGGAACTGTCACAAGCTCTGGCAACGGGCGTGGCCGAAGCGTTCGTTTCCTCAGGTTCCACCGGCTATGACCGAAAGGTCTGGGAGCAACTTACCCATTTTTACGATGTGCAGGCCTGGCTTCCACGCAATACTGTGTTCGTTAACAAGGATGCATGGGATGCTTTGAGCGATGCCAATAAGGCTGCTGTTACCGAGTGCGGTGCCCAAGCAGAAGCCGCTGGTCTGGCAAAAGCCAAAGAACTTACGCAGTTCTATCTGGATGGTCTGGCTGAAAACGGCATGGAAGTTGCCGCACCTGGTGACGCACTGAAGGCGGAATTGCTGGGTTTTGGTGAAACCATGACCCAAGAATGGCTGGATTCAGCGGGTGATGCCGGTAAAGCCGCCGTCGACGCTTACAAAGCCATGTAGCTGCACAGGCTGATTGTGCTGAGGGCTCCCGGCCACGCCGGGGGCTCACTTTTCTAATTGGATGTGGACCCGACAAATTTGAGCATGATAATGGCTGAGCCAAAAAGCCCTATCCGGGAAACTGATGATGAGGCGCGCGCACTGGGCAGGCGTTTGTTGGCCGAGGCCAGCTTTGCTGCGCTGGCAACGCTGGAGCCGGGTACCGGTTGCCCTTTGGCCAGTCGCATTGCGTTTGCTCTGGATGTTGATGGTCGGCCAATTTCGCTGATGTCGACGCTGGCCTATCACACAAAAGCGTTGATCGAGAATGCATCCTGTTCTGTGCTGGTGGGCGAGCCGGGCAAGGGCGATCCGCTTGCGCATCCACGCATCACCTTGCAGGCGAAAGCCACACGATTGGACAAGGCGTCCGAGGATCATGCGCAGACACGGGCGCAATATCTGAAACAGCATCCCAAAGCGGCGCTTTATATCGATTTCGGAGATTTTTTTCTGTTCCGGTTCGCCGTGGAAAATGCCTATCTCAATGGTGGTTTCGGCAAGGCTTTTGTTTTGAATGCTGAAGATCTGGGGTTGGTGCTGGTGGATTCTCGGAACAAGTCCGAGAATGACGCCGAGGGGCCTTGATGCAGCGCATGAACACGATGGTGTTTGGAAAATTCTAGGGGGAGAGACTATGCGCGACATTCTATCCCCGTCATTCTCGGACTTGTTCCGAGAATCCATGATACCACACTGAATTCAACACCTAAGAATCTCGGACCCATTCATGCAAATCCTCACCGCAGATATGCTGGAAGCTTCCATCGACTGGCCATCATTGATCGCTGCATTGCGTCATGGCCATACACTGCCAAAAGCGCTGGTGGATGATACGCTTCTGGAACAGGCCGGCCGGAAATATCTGGTGCGTTCTGCGTGGATTGAGGGGCTGGGAGCCTGTACCAAAGCGGTTACAATCTACCCCGATAATCCGTCGCAAAGCTCGGCTCTGCCATCGGTGCAGGGACAAGTTATCATGTTTGATGAGGCAACCGGCGCACCTATTGGGCTGATTGATGGCCCGGCAGAGACACGCCTGAAAACTGCCGCTGACAGCGCGCTTGGTAGCACATTGCTGTCACGTGAGAACTCCAAAACCCTGCTCATGGTGGGCGCTGGCAATATGGCAGGGCCGTTGATTGAAGCGCATTTAGCGGCGCGACCTGCGCTGGAAAAAGTGCTGATCTGGAACCGAACAATACAGCGGGCCACAACGCTTGCAACAGAGTTGCAAAGCCGGACTGGTATCGCCGTGGAATCCGTTTCCGATCTGGACGCGGCTCTTCCCGAAGCGGATATTATCTGCAGCGCGACGATGAGCGAAGAGCCCATTATCAAAGGGGCTTTGCTGTCAGAAGGAACGCATCTGGACCTTGTGGGAGCCTTTGCGCCTGCCATGCGCGAGGCGGATGATGTGGCACTGACACGAGCGCGTTTGTTTGCTGACAGCTTTGACACGACGCTGGATCACATTGGCGAATATAAAATCCCACTGCAAAGCGGCATTATTCAGCGCGAGGATGTGCTGGCGGATTTATATGCGCTTGTAGCCGGTGCTGAGGGGCGCGTTTCCGATGCGGATATCACCCTGTTCAAAAATGGCGGTGGTGCGCATCTGGATTTGATGATCTCACATCATCTGGCCAACCGGTAAGCCGCTATCAGAATTCCAGCGTCATGACGATCATTGGAAATGGCAGGTCGGGCGCAAAGGAAACGGTCTGCTGTTCGCCAGCGATAAAACCCACACTTTCGTAAAAGGTGACGGCGGCAAGGCTGGAGAAACAGCTGAATTGGGTCACGCCGATTGCCCGCGCTTCTTCAAAGCAGTGGGCCATAATGGCTTTGGCCAATCCCTTTCTCACATGATCCGGGTGGGTTGCAACATGGCGGATATGAGCAATGTTGGCATCCTGCACTTTCGTGCTGCCCGGAACCGCAAGGGTCCAGCCGCCACAGGCGACGATTTGGTCGTCAATGGTTGCGGGCGTAATAGGTGCCGCTGGTGAGGAGCGCTGGTTGCGCCCTCGACATCATGGGCACGGCGCGCGTGAGAATGTCGGCATCATAGAAGCCTTGCAGTAATGTGCTGTAAGTCGCTTCGAGAATGGGTTCAATGGCCTCTTTGTCGGCCAGAATGGTCGGGCGGATGGTCATGCTCATTCAGACAGTCCTGCAATCAGAACGACAGCGCATGCTGCTTCATATGTTCGTAAATCGGCATTGCTTCCTCGACAATGCTTTTGTGCTGGTCCGGCACATTTGGCTGCGTCCGGTCAGGCGGGGCAAAGCCGGTGGATTTGACCACACTGTCATACCAATGCGCTGCCCAGACACCGTCACTTCTGCGTTGCCCAGTGGGCCAGGATAACATCTGCGCTGAGAATTGAATGCCAAGCGCCGGGCAAAGCGCTTTGAGCGCAGCCTCCGGGTTGTTGCGTATGTCAGTGGCGTCGATGACCGGTGGGGCTTTACCGGTCAGATCACAGATCAGGTCGAACAGGGCGGCCTGTTCTGTAAAGCCGATATCGGCCAGCGAAACAGCGTCGTGTTTCTGGCCGTAGCTGGCAACCACACGGGCCGGATCACGAATGAGGAATGCATTGGACAGACCGGCAATCCATGTGCGGTCATAGGCTGGCAGCATGTGGTGCGTCATCTGCTTTTGGTAGAATATCTCCGCCTTTGGCGCTGGCTGGCGGCACGCTTCCACGACGGAGCGCCAATCCGGGTCACCATGGGCAATGATATCGGTTGCCATGGGGTGGGGCAGATTGGTGTCTTGCAGATAGGCGGCATAGAATGGCTCGTCCCAGACGATTGTGTCGGGGCGATTTTCAAAGCTTCGCATCATGGCCGTTGACAGATTGCGCGGGCCGGACCACATGGCAATAATATGTTTTTCTGGCATAGTAGGATTCACAAGCGGTTTGATATGCCTTTCTATCATGGCAATGGCGATTGAAAAGCGCTGATTGAACTTAAGCAGATAAGGGATGAAACGGGCATGGCAGGATTTTTGAAGAAATTGTTTGGCGGCGGCGATGGCGGCGGGTCCGGTGGCGGCAGCAAGCACGAGGCCGAACCGTTTGAGGATTGCCTGATTATTCCATCTCCGCAAAGTTCAGGTGGCACATGGCGGGTTGCCGGCACCATTACCAAAGAGATTGACGGCGAAACGCTAGAGCGTCCCTTTGTGCGGGCCGATACATTCAACAGTGAAGATGATGCAGTGAAGTTTACCCTGCAAAAGGGCCGCCAGATTATTGAACAGAACGGCAAGAGCCTGTTTTCGGACGGGGCGAAATCACGCCCCGCCTGAGGTGACTTGCTAACGCTGACGCATGTTTTCCGGCAGCCATGTGGCAATGTCGGGAAACAGGATCAGTATGAACACCATCACCACCATAATTCCGAACATGGGCAGGGCGGCTTTGGCTATGTAGTTCATCTCGTGGTTGGTCATGCCTTGCAGCACGAATAAATTGAAGCCGATGGGCGGGGTGATCTGCGCCATTTCCACGACCACGACAATGAAGATGCCGAACCAGATGACATCAATTCCGGCCTGACGGATCATCGGTTCCACCACGGCAATGGTCAGCACCACGCTGGAAATGCCATCCAGAAAACAGCCAATGACAATGTAGAACAGCAGCAGCGCCATCAGCAGTTCAAAGCGTGACAGCTCCAAAGATGCAATGAAGGTGGCGAGCGCGCGCGGCAGGCCGGTAAAGCCCATGGACAATGACAGGAAGGCCGCGCCTGCCAGAATAAGCGCAATCATGGCCGATGTGCGGGTGGCACCCAAAAGGCTCTGGCTAAAACTGGTCCAGTTGAGCGAGCCCTGTAATGTTGCCAGCGCCATGGAGCCAAGCACGCCGAAGGCTGCGGCCTCGGTGGCGGTGGCATAGCCCAGATACATGGAACCGATCACCAGCAGAATGAGCAGGATGACCGGTATCAGAAACCGTGAGTTCTTGACCCGCTCTATAAAGGTCATATCCGGCTCGGGCGTTGGATCATAATCCTTGGAAAAGACGCCATAAAGGCTGGCATAGGCCATGAACATCAGCGCCAGAATGAGGCCCGGAATGATGCCTGCAATGAACAGTTTTGTGATGGATTCATTGATCGTCACCCCATAGACGATGAGGGTCAAAGAGGGTGGGATCATCAACCCTAATGTGGCAGCCCCGGCCAATGTGCCGATGATCATTTTCTCGGGGTATTTGCGCGCGCGCAGTTCCGGGATCGACATTTTGCCGACCGTGGTCAAGGTTGCGGCAGAGGAGCCGGAGACGGCGGCAAAGACGGTGCAGCCAACAATATTGGTGTGCAGCAAACCGCCGGGCAGTTTGGCCATCCAGGGCGACAGGCCCTTGAACATATCTTCCGACAGGCGCGTTCGAAACAATATTTCACCCATCCATATGAACATCGGCAGAGCTGTCAGTGTCCAGGATGAGGAGGCGGACCAGATGGTGGTCATCATGGCATCGCCTGCCGGGCGGGTGGTGAACAGTTCCATGCCGACAAAAGCAACGCCCAGAAGAGCAAGCCCCACCCAGACGCCGGAGCCTAAAAGCAGAAACAGAACGAACAGAAAAACGCCGGTGGCAGCAAATTCCAAGGTTAGAGCCCCTCTTGTTTATATGGAAGCATTTGACCTGCTTTGCGCGTTTGCCGGCGAGGCACGCGCCACGCAGTGGTCATCACGACCATAAGTGGGGTGTAACGATGTCCGGCGAGCGCGCAAAGCAGGCCTTCGGTGAACCAGAACAGCCCACCGGCCGCGTTAGCCAGTTCGCCCGATGCGCCGCATCGCGCTTCACTGCCTGCCTTGCCGGATGAACTGATCTGGTGCATCAAATGGTTCCATATAAACAAGATGGGCTCTAGTCCCCCGCCAATGCGTCGGCGCGAATGTTATCGCGGCGGCTGATCAGCAGGGTGACCAGATTATCAATGAAGCAGATTGCCAGCAGCACGGCGCCAAAGGCGACAACACTTTGCGGGATCCATAGGGGCGTTGCGTCCTGCCCCTGACTGATATCGTTGAATTTGATCGACAGGCTGACGCCGCGAATGGCGTACCAGGCCAGATAGCAGGTGGCCGCAGTGGCAATGGCCATGCACCACACTTCGCCCCAATGGCGGTAACGCCCCAGCGCGCTGAGAAACAGGCTGACCCGAATATGCGCGCCCTTGTTGAGCGCATAGGCAAAGGCCAGAAACGACGAGGCCGCCATGAAATAGCCGGCATATTCCGCCGAGCCGGGGAAGGGGGTGCCCATCCAGCGTGCCACCATTTGCCCAACGATGATAACCAGAATCATGAACAGGCATATAGCAGCCAGCATTCCGGCCCCGGTATAAAGGCCATCCAGCAGACGCCTTATTGGGTGTTTCGTCTCAGCCATATGCCCCCGCATGAGCTTGCATTGGCTCATATTGACGTTGTTTGCGCGTCAATCGCAAGGGCCGCTGCGCGCTCGCCCACATGAATGTTGGTGAGCGCCAAAGAAGTCTCTTCACAGGCTTTGGATTTGTGGACTATGCTTTTGTCATAAAGCCTTGCAGATGCTGTGGCACAAAGGCTGCCGAACCTAGTCGATCATCTATGAAGATCGCTGCACATCTTGCCGCGATGGACGTTCAGTTCAATTGAAGGAGCATTTTCATGAAAACCCTACTCAGTCTCACAGCCGCCAGCGTTGTGGCGCTTGGCGGCATAGCACAGGCGGATTATTCGCTGACCGTGCTGCACACCAATGATTTCCACTCCCGCGTGGAGCCAATCAGCAAATATGATTCTCCCTGCAGCGCGGAAGACAACACAGCGGGCGAATGCTTTGGTGGCTATGCCCGCCTTGTCACCGGCGTGGAAAAAGCCCGCGGCATGGGCAATAACAGCATTCTGGTGGATGGCGGCGATCAGTTCCAGGGCTCGCTGTTCTACACCTATTACAAGGGCAAAGTTGCCGCCGAGATGATGAACAAGCTTGGCTATGACGGCATGACCGTTGGCAATCATGAATTTGATGACGGTCCGGAAGTGCTGGCCGGTTTCATGGATGCGGTGGATTTTCCAGTGCTGATGTCCAATGCCAATGTGTCCGCCGAGCCTGCTCTGGCTGGCAAGTTGATGCCATCGACCATTATTGAGCGTGGCGGCGAAAAAATCGGCCTGATCGGCCTGACCCCGCAAGACACCGGCGAATTGTCCTCATCGGGCAAGAACGTTGTGTTCTCCGATCCATCCGAAGCTGTGGCCCGCGAAGTGGCGGCTATGGAAGCGGCTGGCGTCAACAAGATCATCGTCCTGTCTCACTCAGGCTATTTCGTGGATCAGAAAGTGGCCCGCGAAGTGGGCGGCATTGATGTGATTGTGGGCGGTCACTCCAACACATTCCTGTCCAATATTTCCGACAGGGCTGCTGGCCCGTATCCCACCATGGTGGACGGACCGGACGGCACACCAACCGCCATCGTGCAGGCCTATGCTTACGGCAAATTCCTGGGCGCGCTGGATGTAACCTTTGATGATAATGGCGTTGTGACGGACGCCAAGGGCGAGCCGATCATCATGGATGGTGAAGTGGTTGAAGATGGCGGCACCAAGGAGCGTATTTCCGAACTCGCTGGTCCGTTGGATGAAATCCGCAACAAGGTGGTGTCTGAATCCGCTGGCCTCATTCAGGGCGACCGCGCCGTGTGCCGTGTCGAAGAATGCGAAATGGGCAATCTGGTGGCCGATGCCATGCTCACCCGCGTCGCCGATCAGGGCATCCAGATCGCCATTACCAACTCTGGTGGTCTGCGCTCATCCATCGATGCAGGCCCTGTGACCATGGGCGAAGTGCTGACTGTGCTGCCGTTCCAGAACACGCTTTCCACATTTCAGCTGAAAGGCTCGGATGTGATTGCCGCGCTGGAAAACGGTGTCAGCCAGGTGGAAGAAGTGAAAGGTCGCTTCCCGCAGGTATCGGGTGTGAAATTCAGCTGGGACCCAAGCGTTGCCCCGAATGAAGGCCGCATCAAATCTGTGGAAGTCATGGAAGATGGATATTGGACCGCCATCGACCCTGCCAAAACCTATGGTGTTGTGTCTAACAACTTCATGCGCAGCGGCGGCGATGGCTACAAGGTGTTCGAAACAGAAGGCATGAACGCCTATGATTTCGGCCCCGGCCTGGATCAGGTTCTGGCCGATTATCTGGTCGAAAACCTGCCATACGCACCGTTCAAGGATGGCCGCATCAGCCAGGTTGCTACGAACTGAGGGTTTTGCCGCTTAGGTAAATGATTGAGCCGGCGATTGGGGTAACCTGATCGCCGGCTTTTTTGTGGGCTTGTGTCTTGATTGCCAGGCACTTCGTCTTGTTCTCTTTTGCCATATCAGCTAAAAATTCATTGAGCTTCGAAAGAGGCTCCGTAGGCGTTAACGTCAACCAACGCATGTTCAGATTTGAGATGAAACATGCAGGAAAAACGCTCCTACACACCAAACAACGCCAAAAATTCTGATGCTCCTCATGTTGTTAGCGTGCAGTTGGGCGGCCAACATGATTTTAGCAAATCTCCGAAAGACGCCATTACTCTGATCGAGGGTTTCGGCGTTGAAGGCGACGCTCATGCCGGTGCGACGGATCAGCATCTTTTTCACATCAAACGGTTTGGGGAACAGCCTAATCTCAGGCAGGTTCATTTGATTCAAACCGAGCTTTTCGACGCCGTTTCCGAGCATGGGCACGCTGTTCGTCCCGGTGATCTGGGTGAGAATATCGCCACACGGCATGTTGATCTTCTCGGCCTGCCAACGGGTACGCGTCTCAAGCTTGGATCGGAGGCTGTGATCGAGCTGACCGGTCTGCGTAATCCATGCCATCAAATCGACAGTTTCCAATCCGGCCTTCTGAAACATTGCAAGGAAGTCACGCCCAATGGGGTGGTGCGCAAGACCGGGGTTATGAGCATCGTTCTGCAGGGCGGCCTTGTGCGACCGGGTGATGCGATCGACATTGAGCTTCCGCCAGAGCCACATGCGCCGCTTGTCTACCGGGTGCCTGATATGAGTGCCTGAAATGGGTGCCGGAAACGGGTGACTGAACATAATCAGCCTTGCATTCATCAAAGGCTTCCACAATTTGAGCCGATTCATACTGCTTTGCCGGACGGCTAACAATTTGGGTTCATTTAAGCGTAGGGGGAAATTGATATGGCAGAGAATTTGGACGTCGAAATTCGGGTTCCGGTATTGATCGTCGGCGCTGGCCCGGTGGGGCTCGCCTGCGCCATTGAGCTTGCCTGGCGCGGCATTGAATGTCTGGTGATCGAGCGCCGCGACGGCACCATCAATCATCCAAAGATGAACCAGGTCGGCGTCCGGACCGTCGAGTTTTGCCGCCGCTGGGGCATATCGCAGAAGGTCAAGGACAGCTCGGTTCCAGAGGATTTTCCACGGTCCATCCGCTTTGTTACTGCGACCACCGGCTATCAAATGGCCCATTATGATTTTCCGGCACGCAAGGACGAGACATGCGTCAATTCACCCGAGGCCATTCAACGTTGCTCCCAGATATTCTTTGATCCCATCCTGCGCGATCACGCAAAAAGCCTCGGCAGGGCAATTTTCTCATATTCTCACGATCTTCAATCCTTTGAGCAGGATGATGATGGGATAACGGCCAAGATCAGCTCCCTGAAAGATGGCAAAACCATAAGCGTTCGGGCTGATTACATGATTGCCTGTGACGGGGCCGACAGCACTGTCCGCGACCTTCTGGGGATTGGTCTTGAGGGTGACATGTCGTTGAATTTCAACGTCAACGCCTTCTTCCGGTCTACAGATCATGATGCCTTGTTCAAGAACGGACGAGCGGTCATGCAATGGCTGACCGACGGTCAGGGTATCTGGGGCGATATCGTTTCAATCAACGGCGATGATCTTTGGCGGTTCTCGCTGATGCGGCTGGAGAATGGTCACATCCCGTCTATCGCGGAAATGGGCCAGCATTTGCGCCGCGCCGTCGGGCGCGACTTCGCGTTTGAGATTTTCTCCATTCTACCGTGGGAACGTCGCCGGGTTGTCGCCGAGCGTTTTCAGGCAGGGCGCGTGCTTCTTTGCGGTGATGCGGTGCACCAGATGTCGCCCACCGGTGGTTTTGGCATGAACACCGGTATTCAGGAGGCGGTCGATGCAGCCTGGAAAGTGGCTGCCGTGTTGCAGGGGTGGGGCGGCAGCAAACTGGTTGAGACCTACGATATCGAGCGGCGGCCAGTGGCCCAAAACATCGTTGATGAAGCTGCGCGCAACTACAACCAGTTCAGCAGATTGCCGAAAGGCGAGGGTGCCGACGAGGACACCGAAGCAGGTGCTGCACTCCGGCAAGCCATCGGCGATACAATCTACGCTGAGAACTTTGACCGTGAATACGACATGGAAGGCGTGCCGCTGGGCTACCGCTATGAGGGATCACCCATCATTGTGCCAGACGGCACGCCAGAGCCGCCTTTTGACGTCATGACCTATACGCCAACTGCGCGACCCGGACACCGCGCGCCCCACGCCTGGCTGGCAGATGGCCGCTCGACCCTGGATTTGTTTGGACCCGGATTTATGCTGCTTTGTTTTGAAGAAGGTTTGGACCTAGCACCCCTTGTGGAGGCTGCATCGGTGCGGAACGTCCCGTTGAAGACAGAATTCGTGGACGATGCGGAAATAGCCTCGCTTTACGAAACGAAATTGGTGCTGGTCCGCCCCGACGGGCATGTCGCATGGCGCGGCGATGGTCTGCCCAAAGATGCGGGCGCGATGATTGAGACGCTTATAGGTGTTTGAGCGGTGGGGATGTTGACGGTGCGACGGTTGCTAGCATTTGTGATTGCATTATCCGCTAGGTCGTCACGAACTGAGAAGTTTTACGGCTCAGGTGAATGATTGGAAGGACCTGATTGCAGGTTCTTGTGGTTTGGGGGCGATAATGAGGTAAGTGATTTCGGCTGAAACCCGACCTTCGACGGGGCAAGAGGATGCTGCAACGCGGCTCGACAAATCCGCCATTCCGCCAGAGCGAAACATTTTGGAGGGTGAAGCAACGATGATCAGATACAGCATCCCACTAAAATCAAGTGCTTTGGCACAATAGGCCGCGATGACCGGTGAAGTATTGGTCGCAAACGTCGTCTCCGATGGATATTAGCTGCGCCTCTTGCATGAAAAGTCAATTTAGGTGAGGTTTCATCTCAGAGTTGTTTTATTGCGAGATCTGCGTTTGACTGAACTGAAAAAAAAGCTGACTTCCACGCCGCAACGCGAAGATAGTGGAGCGCACACAAATAGTCGATACCACTACCAAGCTCTTTGTGGATTGGTTCTCGTCTTAGAAAGGCACAAGTTGGGTGGCGACTATGCGCTTGTGTTTGAATATCACGACGATATTTGGCCTGCTGCCGGTTCCGTGGACACCGAGTTAAGGTGTTTTGATGGAATCGGAGTTATCCAATGCAGAGAAGAAAGTTCAGTCGCGAGTTCAAGCTTGAAGCGGTGAGGCTTGTCAGGGAACGTGGTGTGTCGGCCGCCCAGGCGGCGCGGGATCTCGAATTGCACGAGAATGTGCTGCGCAAATGGATCAAGGAATTTTCGGCTGATCCGCAATATGCGTTTCCCGGCCATTGCCAGATGAGGCCCGAGCAGCTTGAGATCGAGCGGCTTCGACGCGAAGTGAGAAAGCTGAAGGCGGAGCGTGACATCCTAAAAAAGGCCACGGCCTTCTTCGCGAAAGAAGTGACATGAAGTTCGCCTTCATCGCGAAGCACCGGGGCATCTGGCCGGTGGCATGGCTGTGCGCCGCTGTGGATGTATCACGTTCGGGTTTCCACGCCTGGCTCAACCGGAGCCCGAGCGTGAGATCCCGGCGCGACGAGGAACTCCTCACCGTTATCGACCGGAGCTTCAAGAGCAGTGACCGCACCTATGGCGCACGCCGGGTCTGGCACGACGTTCTGGCCGAAGGCCTGTCATGCGGGCTCCATCGCATTGAGCGGCTGATGCGCGAAAGCGGGCTGCGAGCCCGGCCTCGTCGGCGCGGGCTGCCGAAGGATGCGGGCGAAAGGATGGCGCCGGTGTCGCAAAACATCCTTGATCGGGCCTTTGATGCGCCAGCGCCAAACCAGAAGTGGGTAGCCGACTTCACCTACATCTGGACTGCGCAGGGGTGGCTCTACGTTGCCGTCGTCATCGACCTGTTCTCGCGCCGGGTCGTGGGATGGTCGATGAGTGCCAGCATGAGCGCGCAGTTCGTGACCGATGCGCTGATCATGGCGATCTGGCGAAGAGGCGAGCCCGACAGCCTGTTGCACCACTCCGATCAGGGTAGTCAGTATACCAGCGAGCAGTTCCAGCGGCTGATGGCCGATCATGGCATCACATGCTCGATGAGCCGCTCAGGAAATGTCTGGGACAACGCCGCGATGGAGAGCTTCTTCTCCTCGCTGAAAACGGAACGCACGGCCCGAAAGGTCTACCGGACGCGCGACGACGCCAAGGCAGATGTGTTCGACTACATCGAACGCTTCTACAATCCAAAACGGAGGCATTCGACGATCGGATATCTCAGCCCCGTTGAGTTCGAGGAGGTGGCAATGTTAGCTTAAGTGCCTGTCCACGGAACCGGCAGCAGGCCAATTGCAATTTTTGACGATCAATGTGCTCCTCAGAACGTGCAGTTTTATCAAGTAAAATCAAAGAAGAGCGGTAACTGGACACCCGCGGCGTTGACTAAACGCGACAAAAAGAAAGACAAAGATACCCGTTCTTTTTTGGGGAAGATGTATGAAAATGCAGTTGCATTTGGTGACAGTGTGGAGTCGGCTACCTTTTTGTCGAATGCGCCCACAAACTTTGCTCCATCCAGTAAGAACAAGTTCTGTTTGACTGAGTGTGACGAAGGCAAACTGGCAGAGATTACTAAAAAGCTGGAAGAAGAATTCTCAGGCGAAAGTACGATCAAAAGCGAGCTTCTCTGGGTTTCACGAACAGACTTGAGTCTGGATGATGCAGATGCACACGCAAAAGGTAAGTTAGACGCTTTTGTCGTTGAAAATCTCGGCGAAGCTGAATTTTCGTTGTCAGCAGTGTTCAAGGCCATTTCTGATGAATGTGACAGAAAGTCCCGTGCGACAAACGTGGACCTTAGCGATTTCGATGAGGTGGTGTCGCGTCGTGGGATAACTCGGCTTGACGCAAACGGCTGGCTACAAGCCGTTTCATCAACCGTGAATTGTCCAAAATGGGAAGAGATTTCAGCTGATATACACTTACCTGCGCCAAAAAAAATACGTTTGCGACGCGAGTGGAACTCATACCGTGTTGCAGTTCTCAACCCAAATGAAGCAGTGCGAAAAATAAGGCGTAGAATTTCCAGCTTTATCAAAGATAACGACTTTGAAGGTTTGAGCTTAAACGACTTGCTGAGCCTCGTCTTTACCGCTGTGGCGGTGGAAGCTCGTGCTGAGTTGATGACCGCATCGGACGAACGAATAGAGGCGATGATCTTATATGAAGCGTATTCAATCGACTAAGCTAGAAAATTACAAAACTCTTATTAGAAACTTGAGGACAAAGCGGCATGAAAAGGCTGAAATTCAGAAAACTCTGGTTGCTATCAAATCAAGAAAAGAAAGCAAGAGTTGAGGATTTTAGCAGCCTGACAACTACGGTCGTTGCCGACAATGATTTTGGCAAGTCGAGCCTCGTAAAATCATTGTACGCGACGCTGGGCGCTGACCCGTCTAGAACGCCAGAACCCTGGAAGAATGCAAAAGTCGAAACACTGCTTGAGTTCGAAATTGACGGTAGTGCGTTCTTTATGCTCCGACAAGCAGGGCGTTTTGCGTTGTTTGATGAGGTTAGAACACTAACATGGACCGGAAATTCAGTAGTTAAGGATCTAGCGCCAAAAATTGCAGAGCTACTGGACTTTGAGATAACTGCGAAGCTCAAGGGGGGGGAAATGCCGTTCCTCCACCTGCTTTCTGCTTTCTTCCATTTTACCTTGATCAAGAAAAGGGTTGGGTAGACACGTGGTCTTCGTTCTCTGGTCTTGAAATGATTAGCGCTTACAAGAACGACATAGCCCGCTATCACACTGGAATTCGTCCCAAAGAGTACTATCGGTTGAAGGCCGCAAGGGATGAAGCAACTGCAGCCAGAGGAGAACTGGCTCAAGAAAGAACTGCGCTGTCTAAAGCTAAACAACGCTTTAATGACAAGCGCAAGCGAGTTGGGATCGCATTGGATGTAGGAGCCTTTGGAGACAGGATTAACGCTCTGTTGAAAGAGCAAAACGTATTGCAGAAATCTTATGATGAGGTTCGAATTGAGATTTCACAACTGCAGGCTCGAAGGACAGCTTCACGAGAAGAGGTCGAAATTGCTGCTAGGGTGCTGTCAGAACTAGAGGCTGACATAAAGTTCTCAAAAAAGCTAAGTGATGCAGAGATCGTTTGCCCAGTTTGCAGCACAGTGCATGAAAACGATTTTGCTAACAGGTTTGGTTTGCACAATGACGCGGACGCATGCCGCATTATACTTCTAGAAGCGCGAGCGAAGGTCGACAAGCTGAATGCTGAAATTGTTCTGCGTTTAAAGAGTGTGCCATCAATGCAAGTTAGCATAGATCGCATTCAATCAATCCTTGAGGAGACTAGAGGACAGATCAAGTTAGGCGACATGTTGCGCGATGAAAGTGAGCGCATTCTGGACCATACCTTTGAGCGGGAGGAACGCTCAATCGACGGTGATATTGGCGCGCTAAACGAAAAAATTGCCGCTGCAAAAAAGGAAATGGGCTCGTTTGACAAAAAGGAGAACAGAGAAAAAATCGTCAAATTTTATGCTGATAAGCTTCGTATGTTCTGCAAAAAACTTCGTGTTGATAATGTTCCAAGCAACATGTGGGATAACATCAGACCGACAATTCGAGAGACGGGCAACAAAGCGCCACGACTTATCCTCGCTTACAATTATGCTATTTTGCATACGATAGACAAATTTTCTACTTCTTGTTTTTGTCCAATCGTAATTGATACACCGCTCCAACAAGATCCTGACCCAGAAAATTCGAAACGCATGATTAATTTTGCGCTTAATGAAAGACCATCTGGAAGCCAGCTGGTTCTTGCGACGGGTAGTCTGCATGGCGTAAAATTGGACGGGCGTGAAGTAAACCCTGAAACCAAGGAACAGTTACTTCAAGCAGACCAATATGAATCAGTGAGAAGTTTTATGCTGCCGTTCATCAACGCAGTGTTGTCTGAGTAATACGGGGAGTTGATCGTCTGCTTGCCCGACCGTTTGGAATTGCTAAACAGCCGCAGCGAATGACCGCCTCCCGTCCATGTAAGCTGCAACCTAATCTTCGAACATTCAACACATCCTTCAACGCAACCGCAATTCCTCAACCGCTTTTATCGCCGCTTGGCGAGACACTTGGGCGAGCGGTGACAAGTCCTCTTCGGCGCGGGTCATGATGCCTATGGGGCCGTTGGTGAGGCGCATATCGATTGGTAGTGCGACCAGTCTTCCGTTGGCGATGTCTGTGGCGACTACGCCGCTTGAGATGATCCATAAGGCGTTGCTGGTCAGGGTCAGGCCGTGTCCGAATGTCGCAGAAACTGATTCAATACGATTGGAGAAGGTATTGATATTATTGGCAATCATCATCAGGTCCACCAGCGGGCGAATGGCTGACTCTGGTGTGGGGTAGATGATTTGATAGGATGAGATATCGGCGAGCCGACTGGACCTGGTCAGTGGATGATCCGGCGAGCAGACCACGACAACATCTTCCATATAGAGCTGAGTGAAGGATATGCCTTTCATCTGGTCGGGCTTGCCAAGCCGACCGATCAGCAGATCAATCGTTCCGGCGCAGACGATCCACCAGAAAACTGTGTTGGCCCCCTTCAAGCAGAAGGGTGATGTGGGGGAAATCCTGTTTGAAAATTTGTGTTGCCAATGGCATCAGCCGTGCTGCAACGCTGGGTAGTGCGCCGACTGCAAGGGAACCCTGTTCCCCCTTTTGCAGTGCAGATACGCTGTTCAAGGCCTGATCCAGCGCGTTGAGGCTGGTGGCGGCGTGCCTTAAGAAAACCTCGCCCTCGGGAGTTATCAACACGCCGCCGCGACCGCGTTCAAGCAGGGTAACGCCTGCAATTTCCTCAAGTTCTTTAAGAGTCTTTGAAATTGCGGGCTGTGTGAGGTGCAGAAATTCGGCCGCGTGTTTCAGGCTCTTCTGAAACCACAAAGTCGGATTTTTATGCGCCTTTCCGGGCACTGATTGCAGATATAGCGCATGGGGAACAGTCCGGGCCGATGACATGATTTCCCGGCGTGAACGCCTGATGATGACCCTGGCATCAATCTGACCTTCCCGCTTTACTCACAAACCATCTTGCGCCAAGACAGTGGTCGATGGTTCCCGAACGCCACAGGCGGGCGGGATGAGATAAGGGAACACGGTTCGAGCTACCCAAATCGGGATTAAATCCGTGGCTGCCCCCGCAACTGTATGTGACTGCCAAACTCGATATGCCACTGGCGAACGCCGGGAAGGTGAGTGAGGCGCAAGGCACAAGCCAGGAAACCTGCCATCCAAACCGGTCGCAAGACCAATTCACACGAGGCGCACGGCGGGTGCGCAAAGGAGACTAAAATGCATATTGAACCTGGCGTCGTTGACGGCGCTAAAATTGCCCTGAGCTATGCCACATCAGCCGGTGCTGCCGCGCTGGTTGGCAAAATGGCCTGGGATACGATTCGCAATGATGGCGGCGTGTCCGCTCTGGCCATGCGCAGTGTTGCGGCCACAATGATTGTTTTCGTGTTCTTTCAGGTATTGCCGCATTATCCGGTTGGCGTATCGGAAGTTCACTTCATTCTGGGGTCCACACTGTATCTGCTGTTTGGCGGCGGCGCGGCGGCCATTGGTCTGGCGCTTGGCCTGCTGGCACAGGGAGTGTTCTTCGCACCGATTGATCTGCCGCAATACGGCATGAATGTTACAACGCTGCTGCTGCCATTGTGGGCTATCAGCGCGCTGGCAAAACGCATCATTGCACCAAAGACGGCCTATGTGGATCTGTCCTACAAACAGGCACTGACGCTCTCAACCGCCTATCAGGGTGGTGTGGTTGCCTGGGTCGCATTCTGGGCGTTTTACGGTCAGGGTTTTGGCGCAGAAAGCCTGAGTTCCGTTGCCTCTTTCGCAGCCGCCTACATGCTGGTTGTTCTGGTTGAGCCGCTGGCTGATCTGGCCGTTCTGTACGGCGCAAAAACATTGCGGTCGGTTTCATCCACCCCATTGTTCTATGGACGTTTGCACACATCCGCCGCCTGATGATCTGATTCAACAGATTGGCCTAACGGCCTGAAACAAGATTCAAAATCCCGGTTCCTCTGGAGCCGGGATTTTTGTTTGTGCAGCCTATTGCTTGACCTGATAGCCCGTCTTGAAAATCCACCAGACGATGGAAATGCAGCTCACCAGAAACAGGGTGATGACAGCGAGGCTGATGGTCACATCAACGTCGGCAACTTCATAAAAGCTCCAGCGAAAGCCGCTGACAAGGTAGAGCACCGGGTTGAAGAACGTCACCGTCTGCCAGATGGGGGGCAACATGTTGACCGAATAGAAGCTGCCGCCCAGAAACACCAAGGGTGTGATGACCAGCAGTGGTACGATCTGCAGTTTTTCAAAACTATCGGCCCAGATGCCAATGATAAAGCCGAGCAGGCTGAAGGTCAGCGCGGTCAGCACCAGAAACAGCAGCATGATGAACGGGTGCGCAATTTGCAGTTCCACGAACAGGCTGGCTGTTGCCAGAATAATCGCGCCGAGAATGAGCGATTTGGTCGCGGCGGCTCCCACATAACCCAGTACAATTTCAAACGACGAAATGGGCGCTGACAGCAATTCGTAAATCGTGCCCGTGAATTTGGGGAAGTAGATACCAAAGGCGGCATTGGACAGCGACTGGGTGAGCAGGGACAGCATGATAAGGCCCGGCACGATGAAGGAGCCGTAGCTCACGCCCTCAATTTCCGGAATGCGCGAGCCGATGGCCGATCCGAACACCACGAAATAGAGCGAGGTCGATAAAATCGGCGAGATGAGGCTTTGAAACAGGGTGCGCCACATGCGGTTCATTTCGAATGCATAGATGGCTCTGACAGCAGTGAGATTCATGATTTATGTGGCCTCCGCCGGGTCTTTGGCCTTTGTCTCGGCTTTTGAATTTGATTGCGCTGAATCCTCGTGAACCAGCGTGACAAAGATTTCCTCAAGCGAGCTTTGCTTGGTGTTGAGATCTTTAAAGCGGATACCCGCATCGGAGAGGTCCTGCAGCAGGGAGGTTATGCCTGTGCGCTCGCCCTGTGTGTTGTAGGTGTAGATGATTTGCTCGCCAGTTTCTGCCAGTTTCAGACCGTGGCGGTTGAGGGCATCCGGCAGCGCTTTGAGCGGCTCATGCAGGTCCAGCATCAGCATTTTCTTACCAAGCTTTGCCATCAATTCTGCCTTGTCTTCGACCAGAATGATTTCGCCATGGGCAATAACGCCAACGCGGTCGGCGATTTCCTCGGCTTCTTCAATATAATGGGTGGTGAGGATGATGGTGACGCCGCTTTCGCGCAATTCGCGCACGACCTGCCACATGTCTTTGCGCAACTCCACATCCACCCCGGCAGTTGGTTCATCAAGGAAAAGAATTTCAGGTTCGTGAGACAGGGCTTTGGCAATCAGCACACGGCGTTTCATGCCGCCGGACAATTGGATGATCTTGTTGTCCTTCTTGTCCCAGAGCGACAGGCTTTTCAGGGTTTTTTCGACAAAAGCATCATCGCGCTTTTTACCGAACAGACCGCGTGAAAAGCTGACCGTTGCAAATACAGTTTCGAAGGCATCTGTGGTCAGTTCCTGTGGCACAAGGCCGATCATGGCGCGGGTTTTGCGATAGTCCTTGATGATGTCGTGGCCTGCGACGGTGACTGTGCCGCCGGTCGGCGTCACAATGCCGCAGATGGCGGAAATCAAGGTGGTTTTGCCAGCGCCATTGGGGCCGAGCAGCGCCAGAATTTCCCCTTGTTCGATGTCCAGAGAGACATCTTTCAAGGCTTGAAACCCGCCATCATAGGTTTTTTCAAGGTTCTTGACTGAAATGAGTGGAAGTGCGGAATCGAGCATGGAGTTGAACCCAGACTTTGGTCTTGGCGCAATACGCCTGAGAGGATGTGAGGAGGCTTGTTTTGACGCGGATATATGTCATAGGCTGTCAGCATGCAATGACTACAAACCGACAAAACACTTCTGGAGGAAATTTTATGAAACTTTTCAAGAGCTTGGCTCTGGCATCAGGATTGCTTGCTGCAACGGGCTTTGCAAGCCATGCAGAGACGCGTGTGACCTACAAGTCTGCATCATCCAGTTCGTCCTATTATCAGATGGCGGTGCAGATTGCCGAGGCCATGAAGGCAGGAACAAATGGCGATGTGATTGTCACCGTTGAGGAAAGCCAGGGTTCGGTTCAGAACGTCATGGAAGCCGCTGCCCGGCCAGGCAATTATGTGTTCACTACGCCGCCAGCACTTGTTGGTCTGGCGCAGGGTGGCAAGGCCATGTTTGAAGGCAAGAGCAACCCGAAATTTGATGAGATCAGAGCGCTGTTCCCGATTCCATCGCTGACCATGCATTTTGTCGTACGCGAAGATGCGGGCATCAATTCTTTCGCCGATATGGAAGGCAAGACCATATTGATTGGCAAGGGTTCTTTCGGTGCGCGTGAGGGCGCGAAATATCTGGGCCTGTTTGGTCTGGAAACAAAGGTCAATCTGCCGGATGTGGAATTGTCCAATGCTGTACCGGCGCTGAAGAACGGTCAGATTGACGGATTTGTCACGGCTGGTTCCTGGCCTGCGCCAAATGTCATCGAGGCTGCAGCCAGTGTTGGCGTAAAGGTTCTATCTCTGGATGATGAGCAGATTGCCGCCACCAAACGTACGCGGCTGGTGATTCCCGCTGGCACATATGCCGGGCAGGAGGCTGACATCGTAACCACATCACTGCCGGTTGTGGCCTATACCACCACCAATATGGATGATGATACGGCCTACCAACTGACCAAGACCTATTGGGACCAAAAGACCAAAATGGGTGAAGATGCTGCCTGGTGGAATGGCGTGGATCAAAACTTGATGGGCACCATCACCAGCGCCATTCATCCCGGCGCGCTGCGCTATTACACGGAAATGGATTTTCCACTTTCCGACGCGCAGAAGTAACGCACACAGGTAATTTACAGGCGTGACAACTAAGTCACTCTCAATTGCTTCTGATGAAGGCGCGCTGTCTGGGACAGCGCGCCTCTTTTGGTGCGCGCTTGGAGCCATGTCCATCGGGTTTCATATCTGGCTGATTTTCTCCGGACTTGTGCCCAATCTTCTCAGCCGTCCCTTGCATATGGCGCTGGCATTGCCATGGGTGCTTATCTTCATGGCCAAGACGCAACGTCAGCGCATCAGTGGCACAGTGTTGTGTGTGCTGGGCGTGGCTGACTGCATCTGGATTGCGCTGAATGAGGATATGCTGGGTGACCAATACGGTACTCTGTCCGGTGATTTTCAACTGGGTGTGGCTGTTGTTCTGTTGGGGGTCACGCTTGAAATGGCACGACGTGCCATCAGTTGGCCGCTGCCGACGGTTGCCGCGCTGGCGCTGGCCTACGGGCTGTTTGGCCAGCACATTCCCGGCGAGTTTGGCTACGCCGGTATACCGCTGCAAAGCTTTCTGGGAACACTGACAATTGCCGAGGGTGGGATCTGGGGCAAGTTGACGGGCGTTTCGGTCAGCATTGTTGCGATCTTCGTGATTTTCGGGGCCATTTTGAATGCCGGTGAAGCGGGGCAGGGCTTCATGAATGTGGCCTCGGCTGCGGCGGGACGGTTGCGCGGCGGCGCTGCCAAAGTGTCCGTTCTGTCTTCTGCGTTGTTCGGCTCCATCTCCGGTTCGGCCTCTGCCAATGTGGCGTCCACGGGTGCCATTACATTGCCTGCCATGACGCGGCTTGGTTATCCCAAACGATTGGCGGCAGCCGTTGAGGCCGTGGCATCTTCCGGCGGGCAGATCATGCCGCCGCTGATGGGGGCCGGGGCGTTTGTCATGGTGGAGCTGACCGGCACGCCTTACGAGCAGATCATTCTGGCGGCACTGTTACCCGCGCTGTTGTATTTTGCCGCTGTCTGGGTGGGCATTGATATGTTTTTCCTGCGCTTTCCCCTGCGCGGTGTGCCCAAAGAAGACCAGCCCTCATTGCGGCAGGTGGCTATTACATCGGCGTTCTTCCTGGTGCCCTTTGGCGTGCTGCTTTGGGGCATGTTCGGCGCTAAAGTGACACCACAATATGCCGCCAGTCTGGCGATGATCGCCGGGGCCGTCTTGCTGCTGGTGGACAGCAATTTGTCGTTTGATTGGCGGCGCACATTGGCGCGTGTGGAAGCGGTGCTCATGAATGCCGGACGTCAGGTGGCTCTGATTGCATCCATTATTCTGTGTGCCTCCATCATTATCGGAGTTCTGGGCATGACGGGCCTCGGTGTGAAAATCACATCGCTGATCCTGTCCGGCTCCGGCGGCATGTTGTGGCCTGCCTTGCTGCTGACGGCTTTCGCCTGTCTGATTCTCGGCATGGAGGTGCCGACAACGGCGGCCTATGTGATCTGTATATCGGTGGCTGGACCTGCCTTGATCGATTTGGGTCTTGAGCCATTGCAGGCGCATTTGTTTGTGTTCTGGTTTGCTCTGCTGTCAACCATCACGCCGCCCGTCTGTGGTGCCGTGTTTATTGCTGCGGGAATGGTGGAAGAGAACTGGCTGAAAGTCGCGCTAACCGCTATGGCGCTGGGGTTGGGTCTTTATTTCATTCCCCTTGGCATGATTGCCAATCCGGGATTGATCGGGCTTGGGTCTGAACCGCTGATCGCTTTGTTTGCGGCTGCCAAGGTTTTGGTGGCACTTGTGGCTCTATCCTTTGCTGCGATTGCACCACGTTTTTTTCTGTGGCGTCTTGTCGCTTTAGTGTTGGGCCTGATTGTGCTTTTCGTCTAAAAGCACTTGTCCACAACAGGCGCATTTATGTCCAATTATTTCAAAAGACTGTTTGATAAGAGCTGGCTTACCTTTGTTGATCTTTGCAAGGTCATGATTCCGGTGCTTATTCTGGTTCGAATTGCTGAGGTCTATGGATTGATTGATGCCATGGGACCCGCACTTGAGCCAGTGATGGGTCTGATGGGCCTGCCTGCCGAAACCGGTATTGTCTGGGGCAGTGCATTGCTGGTTGGCATTTATGCAGGCTTTGGCGCTCTGCCAGTGCTGGCCGGTGTTGAGATGAACATGGCACAGCTCAGTATTCTGGCATCCATCATGCTGATTGCCCACGCGCTGCCCATTGAACAGGCCATCGTCAAACGTACCGGCGTGACCTTTATCGGAACCGTTTTGCTGCGGTTTTTCGGGGCCATTGTCTATGGTGTCATGGTGTTCTGGATTTGTGACTGGTTGTCCATTCTGCAGGGCCCGGTTGATCTGTCGCTGTTTACGGCCGGGGGCAGTGAGGATATCAGCCATTGGCAATATGCGGTCGCGTCCGCAAAAACCATGCTGGTGGTTCTCGTGATTATTGTCGTGCTGTTTGTTGCGCTTGATATCAGCGAGAAGACCGGGTTTACCGACCTCTTCACCAGAGCCTCTATTCCACTGATCCGCTTGTCAGGCCTTAACCGCGAGATTGCGCCTTTAACCACTATCGGTGTTCTGCTTGGGCTGATGTATGGTGGTGGGCTGATTATCGGCGAATCCCGTGAGAAGAATTTTTCGCTGCGTGCGAAGACACTGGCACTGTGCTGGCTGTCCCTGTCTCACGGATTGATTGAGGATACCGGCATCATGCTGGCCTTGGGTGCCAATATCTGGGTCATTCTGGTGGGCCGGGTGGTGTTTACGCTGATTGTGGTCAGGATTCTGGCGTCGCTTTGGCCTCGTTCCCCTGAAGCCATCGCAAAAGAGGCCGCATCACAAGCGGGGTGAGATACATCGGCACCTGAAAACAACCGATAAACAGCAGCCATGGAGCCGTGACACCAACCGGAAGCGCTGCCAGAAACAGCGCCAGATTGCGGTTGCCCGACGGCACGGCAGGAGTTAGCTCGGAAGCCGTTGGTGATCTGCCTTTGGCGCGTGCCCGCATTGTGATGATGGTGGCGTGTAGAATTTGAGCACCAAGATTGGCGATGCAGGAAATCACAAGAACCCACAAGACGCGCAGCGGATTGGTGAGCAATACCGGTTGAATGGCGTCCATCAGGGCCAACACAAAGATGGCCAGTGCAAGGGTGTTTATGCCGTTCAGAATTTGTGGTGCCCGTTCCCCGAGCGCTTTGGTGACCGGGCGTCTTAGCAGCAGGGCGGCAATGCCGGCGATCCCTATAAGGCCAAGCAATTTAAGCGAGACCAACCAAAGCGATGTTTCCGTTGCCACATTCGGCAACAGGGAAAAAATCGGGAAGGAGGTCAAAGGCAGCAAAGTCGTACCGATGATGAGAAGGCGCATGGCCCTGGCACCATCCAGCCCCATCAGCATGGCAAAGGCTGGCGCGCCTGAAATTGAGGCGCCCGCATAAACCACGGTCAGAATATCCCGCCACAGTTCCGGCACGGGCAGGGCCGTGAGGATTGCAAAGACAAGCAGCGGTGTAATCAGCTGCAGCGTCAGGACGACGGCAACATCTGCCAGCGCCTGACGTCTGTTTACATGCAAGGCGCTGACTTCTATGCGCAGTGCGGAGACAAACAGAATGATAGCCACCATTTCCGGAATATGGGGGCGCAGAACGCCTGCAGCTGCCGGAAACGCGATGCCACCAACAAGGCCGGCCACCAGAACCCATTGGGCGTTGCGGGCAATGATCAAAAATGGTGTGGCTAAGGAAACAGGCACGAAACTCTACTGTGCTGATGGCAGGTCAATCGTGACAATGAGACCGCCTTCGCTGGCGTTTTGCAAGCTGATTTCGCCGCCATGTGCGTGAATGATTGAGCGCGCTATGGAAAGGCCCAGCCCGGTACCACCGGTTTCCCGGCTACGGGAACTCTCCAGCCGCGCAAAGGGTTTGAACATCTCCTCCATGCGGTCCTGTGGTATTCCCGGGCCAAAGTCGCGAATCTGTACAATCATTGATTTTGGGTTGCAGTCGATAGTGATTTCAGCGCGTTTGCCGTAAACAATTGCGTTTTCCAAAAGGTTATTGATGGCTCGCTTCAATGACATGGGGCGGCCCCGCAAAAGCGGTATTGGTGCTGCATTGACCGTGAGGTCAATCTGCCCGCCCTGTGCTCTGAAAATTGACGCGCATTCCTCCAGAAGCGCAAGAATATCAACATCTGAAATGGGTTCGCTGGCCGCATCGTCGCGAGCAAAGGCCTGCACACTTTCTGTCATCGTCTGCATTTCATCAAGGGTGCGGATCATGTTGTCTCTGGCCGTTTCATCATCCAGCAATTCAGCACGCAGCCGCAGGCTTGTGATCGGCGTGCGCAGATCATGGGAGATTGCCGCCAGCATCTGTGTGCGGTCCTTGACGAAGCGGGTCAGTCTATCCTGCATGGCGTTGAAGGCAGATGTTGCGCGGCGGATTTCCAGTGGGCCGGTTTCTGGCAGCAAGGGAACATCTTCACCGCGTCCCAGCGCATCGGCCGCAACGGTCAGATCTTTCATGGGCCGCGTGACACGGCGCAGGAACCAAATGGCAATGCCGCACAGGATCAATGCCAAAGCGATGTTGTAAAACAGGCTGGTGCGCAGCCATTCCAGATCGCGTCCAGGAAGGCGCAAAACCGTATTCAGCCAGCGGTCTTTGGATAACTCCAGCGATACGATGAACCTGTCAACCTGCAATGGTCGTAACCGGTTTTGGTTGTCAGGCCGTGATCTTTCGTTTCTGTGCTGTCGTCTGATCTCGCGCCAGACTTCACGTCTGGCTTCACTTCTGGCCTCCCTCTCTTCGCTGTCGCGTTGAAACCTCTTTTCGACAAAACGGGCCTCGATACGTGCCGTCAGGCCGGATTCCCGTTGCAGTCTTGTTTCGAGCCGCTTTGTGAGTGTGGAGCCATTTGTTTCGCGCGCCAGCGGTTGCGCATCAATGGTAAGGCGTCTTTCTGAACTGCTAAGCGCTGCCAATAATCGTTGTTCGGTAGCCTCATCAGTATTTTGCAACAGCTCTGCAGCAATGATGATCTGGCCGATGAGCGGGCCCGCTGCGCCGCGCCGGAATGCGTCAGCGCGTTCTCCTGCCACCAGAATGATGTTGATGATTTGAGAAATCAGAATTGTCAGTATGATCAGAATGATGATCTGTCCGGTCAGTCCGCGTGGCCAGATAAAACGCCGCCAGGATTTGCGGGAGGTCGCGCTCATGCTTGTTCCACGGTGCCGGCAAATTTGTAGCCGCCGCCCCAAACGGTTTGGATGAGCATTGGACTTTTGGGGTCCTCTTCTATTTTCTTGCGCAGGCGGCTGACCTGATTGTCGATGGCACGATCAAATGGACCAGCGTTGCGACCGCGCGTCAGGTCAATCAGCTGATCACGGGTCAGCACCATGTTCGGGCGATCAACAAAAATGGAAAGCAGGGAAAACTCACCCGTGCTCAAGCCGACATCAGGGCCGCCATCCTTGCATAATTGCCTTGTTGTCGTGTCAAAAACCCAACCATTGAAATGATAATGCTTGCCGTCGCGTGGTTCGCGCTGTGGAGGCAGGCTTTGAGAGCGGCGTAATACAGCCTTGATGCGGGCCAGTAATTCTCGCGGGTTGAACGGCTTGGTGACATAGTCATCGGCTCCCATTTCCAGGCCAATGATCTTGTCTGTTTCCTCGATGACCGCTGTGAGCAGAATAATGGGCGTGTTTGTGGTTTCGCGCAGGAAACGGCACAGGGTCAGCCCGTCTTCTCCAGGCATCATAATATCCAGGATGATCAGATCGAAGGCTTGGGATTTGACCGTTTGACGCAAGGCTGCACCGCCGTCGGCTGTCATCGCCCGAAAGCCGTTTTTCTTCAGATATTGTGCCAGTGGATCGCGAATGTCGCGATGGTCGTCGACAACAAGAATATGTGGTGCCTGTTCTTCCATGATGAAGTTTTAGACCGGTTTTGCGTTATGCGAAATCTTTAGTTGTCGCAAATTGTATCACTGTGAAGAACATACACAATTTGATGCAAACCGGGGTGTTTTGAAGGATAGTTCTGCGACAAATGCTCCCCATGTTGAGGCAGTCACAACGAGACGTGACGGATACACCCCAACTTAATCGGAGTACAAAATGACCAAGACAACAAATAAAAGAATCCTGAAAACAAGCATTGCAGCAACCACTGTTGCACTGATCGGCGCTATTGGCCTGACCGCTGGCGCAGAGGCCTTTGGTGGCAAGGGCGGCGGAGACCGTGGCGGACATGGCCGCATGGGTGGATTTGCCCAAGAGATGATGCAGGGTATGGATCAGGACAGCAACGGAACCGTGACCGAAGCGGAAGTGGAAACCCATCTGCTCGCGATGTTTGCAACCGTTGATGCAAATGATGACAGTGCCGTTACGCTGGAAGAATTGAAAGCTGCCCATGAATTGATGCGCGAAGCCCATGCAGCAGACCGTCCCGAAGGTCGGAAAGAAGCGGGTGACCGGTCAGAGATGCGCGGAAAGCGCCATGCAGACCGACAAGAGCGTCGTGGTGGCGAACGTGGTGAACGCGGCATGGAACGTATGTTCCAGCGCGCAGATGCTGACGATAATGGCAATGTGTCTGAAGAAGAGTTCAAGACCGCGATTTCAGTCTTCACTGACAATATCGCGGCACGCGCAAACCGCGTCCTGGAACGCCAGGAAGCCCGGTTTACCGAGCTTGATGCCAATGGAGACGGCCAGATTTCACCTGAAGAATATCAGGCTGGTCGTGGTGGCAAACGCGGTGGCAGCCGCTAAGCCAGACTAAAAGCGGGGTGCAAACTTCCGGGCAAAGTCTCTCCCTTTGCCCGGCTTTTCTTGCAGCTTGCTCCGAAGTTTGTGAAGGGCTATCGATCTAAATGTTAGATTGAACGTGTTCCTAATTTAGCCATCGTTCGTGCTAGAATTGTATTGCGCCCGCAATATTTGGTGACAATCGCCTGCACCTGAAGGGACCTGTACTTGAAGGCGCCGGGTGCATCTTGGAAGAAAGAGAGCCATGACCATGAGAATTGCGAGTGCCCTGTCTGTTTCACTGTTGCTGTTGGCAGCAAGTCTGACTTCCGGTTTTGCTCATGAAGACAGCGCGGCTGTCGACAGCATGATCGCCATGTTCGATGACGGCGTTATTGTTGGCGAACCCAAAATCGTTGATTGCACCTTGTCCGGCGGCACCAAAACAAGCTGTCTCAGCATCACCGTGAAATCCAATCTGACAGAGAATGATATGGGCCCATGGTGTCCACGCAACATCTCAGATGGTCCTGACGAAGCAGGGATCTGGCTCCACGAAGGCAAACGCTATGATGCAGATGGTGGCTTTGTTGAAAATCTGGCGGCATTCTACGGTGACACTGATTGGCAATTGTTTGATCCTGCCAATGGGAATATCCGGGTAACGGACAGCAAAGCGGCTTGTGAGGCTGCTGCAAGACCTGATGTCGATGCTGCTTACAATAATTACTGCGTTGAATGCCTGACATCCTATATGGATGAGGAAGTGTTGACCACATATGTGTTGCCGCTTCATCCTGTGGATCAGGAAACGCCAGGTCGCGTGAATGGCTTGGGTGGAATTGGTCTGGCCTTTAACGGTGTCAAATTTGACGCGCCAGCTCCTGTGGATGCAATTCTTGCCGCACACACGCTAGCGCCTTTCGATGATTGTGGAGGACATGTGAACCCGAATGCGGGTTATCACTATCATGCAGCAGGGGGCTGCAGCCCGGAAACAAGCAGTGTGTCCGGACACGCCGCTATTATTGGTATTGCGCTGGATGGTTACCCAATGACAGCGCGGGCAGATGCCGATGGCGCTGAGCCATCCGATCTGGATGCTTGCCGAGGCCACCTTACGGATGGGCTTGGCTATCACTATCATGTCAATGAAATTGGAGCGAACCAGACGATTGGCTGCTTTGTTGCCGAGACTGGTTGCAGCCTTACAGATCCGGATCAGATGTGTGATGCGTCTATCATCAGCGACAGGCGCGGACCGCCTCCCGGCGAATAAAAGTCGGCTTTCTGAAAATTAGTGATGGCCGGGCAGAGATTTTCTGCCCGGCTTTTTCATGACTATCAGTCGCTGGATGCACCTGGACCGGGTGTCGCACCTGGAGGGCATTTGCCGAGAATGATCATACCAAGCACCTCATCCTTGGTGACATCCTTGGTTGACGCGGAGCCAACAACCTGGCCGTTTTTCATGACCGATACCCTGTCTGCCAGATCAAATACATCGTGGATATCATGGCTGATGAGAAAGATGCCGATGCCATCTTTCTTGAGCTGCTTGATGAGCTGGCCAACCTGCTCGGTTTCCTGCGGACCTAGAGCCGCCGTTGGCTCATCCATGATGAGAATGCGCGCATTGAAGTGAATGGCACGGGCAATGGCCACTGACTGGCGTTGACCACCGGAGAGTAATTTGACCGGCTCCTTGAACTTTTTAAAGTTCGGGTTGAGCCGACCCATCACTCTGCGGGTCTCATCTTCCATGGCAGCATCATCGAGTGTGCCCCAGCGGGTCAGCAATTCTCGGCCCAGGAACAGGTTTGCCGCCGCATCCACATTATCCGCCAGCGCAAGGGTCTGGTAGATGGTTTCAATGCCATAATCCTTGGCATGGCGTGGGTTGGTGATTGTGGCTTCTTCACCACGCACAAATATCTGACCGGTGTCGCGCCCATAGGCCCCGGAGAGAATTTTGATCAGGGTGGATTTCCCGGCGCCATTGTGGCCAAGCAGCCCGACAACTTCTCCCGGATACAAGTCGATAGATGCATGATCCACCGCCTTGATGCCGCCGAAAGCAATCGAGATATCCTTCATTTCGATCAATGGTGTAGCGGAGCCATCCACGGCTTCAACTTGTGTTGCTGTATCTGTCATGTCGCTTCCTCCCTTAAACCGAGTTTTTGCGATAGATGGTATCGAGCCAGACGGCAAAGATCAGAACGCCCCCGACAACCATTTGCTGGACAGCAGAATCGAAGCCGACCAGAACCATGCCCGATTGCAGTGATTGCATGACCAATGCCCCCAGCATCGCACCGTAGATTGTCCCGATGCCACCTGCGAAGGAGGTCCCGCCGATAACCGCCGCCGCGATCACGTACAACTCGTCCAGTTGCCCCAGAGAGTTGGTCGCTGCATTCAAGCGAGCGCTTGCGATAACAGCTGATATTCCAACAAGGCCGCCCATCAGAGAGAAAATCATCAGGGTCATGCGTTTTGTATTGATGCCGGCCAGCTCTGCAGCTTCAGGGTTGCCACCAATTGCAAACACGTAGCGGCCAAAGCGTGTGCGTGTGACCAGGAATGTCATGAAGATGCCGACTGTAATGGCAATCAGAACCGGAATGGCAAAGCCGTGAGAGATATCGAGGCCGCCCTCCGGGACAGTGATGTTGTTGGCTTCAGCGTAGCGTCTGACAACGCCTTTTGGCCAAAGATATGAATTCATGACCAGAACCGAACCCAGGACCAGGCCTGAACCGACAAGACCAAGTGTCCATTCTGCCCAAACCGGACGCAGTGGAAATCCAAAACGGATGCGCTGTCTGCGCCCCATGAGCAACAGGGCGGCAATGCCAACAATGGCGAGCGCGCCCACAATCCAGCTTCCTGTTGCGCCAATGGTTCCGAAGGGGCCACCCCCAAGGAGGGCGAATGTGCTGTCCACAGGCGCAATTGTTTCGCCGCGTGCTACCCACCAGGCAGACCCGCGCCAGATCAAAAGACCGCCAAGGGTGACGATGAAGGCTGGTATGCCCATATAGGCGATGAGAAAGCCATGCAGCGCGCCAATGGCGGCGCCGAACGCAATGCCGACAAGAACGGTGATGATCCAGATCATGGGATTGTTGAGGCCCAGCATCTCCGGCAAAACCCACACCTGCACCACACCCATGACCATAGCTGTCACGCCCAGTAGCGAGCCAGCGGACAAATCAATATGTCGCGTGACGATGATCAGCACCATACCGGTTGCCATTACGGCAATGGATGATGTCTGAACCGAGAGGTTCCAGAGATTTCGTGACGTCAGAAAAGCGCCGAAACCGTTGAAGATCTGGCCATACAGATGAAAGCCAATCCAGATCAGCAAAAGCGCGCCGACCATTCCAAGCATTCTTGTATCAACCTCAGTGGCGCGTAAGAAACGCACTATCGCGCCATCCTTCTGGTCGGCTCCGCTCTGGGTCGTTATTGTGTTGTCGGACATGGTTCCCCCCAAGTCTGCGTTGAACAGGCCCGCAATGGCTGATGTCAGCCAAGCCGGTAGTAAAGGGTTTTAAAATAGCAGAATTCTGCGTGTTTTGAAAAAGGCCGCACCATCCAGGTGGAAGTGCGGCCCGTTTTCAGTCAGATCAAATGAGATCTGTGTGCTGATTAACAGCCGTCAACGGAACCCATTGTGACGCCGTTACAAGCAGTTTCCTTGTCGATCCAACCAGCATCAATCACGACGCTGAGGTTGTCTTTGGTGATTGCTGTCGGTGCAAGCAGGATGGAATTGACTTCCACGCCGCGTTTGCCACCGGAGAACGGGGCAACATTCGGAATGTCTGCCATGGATTTTCCTTCGGCCAGCATCAGAGCAGCTTCTGCAGCTACTTTGCCAAGCGCACGGGAATCTTTCCAAACGGATACAAGCTGTGTGCCAAGAGCAACGCGGTTGATGGCAGCAAGATCGCCATCCTGGCCGGTTACAGGTACGGAACCTGCAAGACCCTGTGCAGCCAGAGCTGCAACAACGCCGCCAGCCATGCCGTCATTTTCAGAAACAACTGCATCGATGTTGTTGTCATTTGCAGTCAGCATCTGTTCCATGTTGCGCTGCGCATTTTCAGGCTTCCAGCCATCCGTGAAAGCTTCACCAACATTCTTGATTTTGCCTGCATCGATGTTTGGCTTCAGCACTTCCATAATGCCTTCAAACAGGAAGGTCGCATTTGGATCGCCCTGGTCACCCTTGATGAATGCAAAATTGCCTTCATCTTTTACTTTCAGCATTTCCTGAGCCATCAGGCGGCCGACGCCGACATTGTCAAAGGTAATGTAAAGTGAATCAGGATGCTCGATCTGAACGTCATAGGCGATCAGCGGAATGCCTTCATCTGCAGCGTTTTGAACAGCTGGCAAAATAGCTTCACTGTCAAATGGTACGATCAGCAAAACGTCAGCACCCTGAGAAATGAGCGACTCAACGTCCGTCAATTGTTTGCCTGCTGAACCCTGCGCATCCGCAGAGATATATGTATCGCCATTTGCTTCGACGATGCCTTTGATCACAGCTTCATCGCGCTTCCAGCGTTCTTCCTGGAAGATTTTCCAGGACACGCCAATTGTTTTGCCTTCTGCCATTGCGCTACCGGCAAAGCCAGCAACAAAGACAGCGCCCATGAGGGCGGCTGTAAGTTTCTTCATGATATTCTCCTCCACGTGCCTCCCTGATTGCAGGGTGGGGCACAAATTTAACCGGAACGCTTCCCATAGCGAGCCTAACCCTATTTAATTCGAGGGTCGAAAAAAATAGTGACTTAAACACCAAGCTGTGTCAACTTGAAAATTCAAGCGGTGCAAATTTCAAAGAAAAATCAAAATTCGCCGCAGTATTAAATGGGTTGCTGCAATTCGGGAGGCTGCAATTCCAAGTTTAAATCAGGGATGGAATAGGGATTGTGACTGTTGTCATACGCTCCAATGAGGTGCGGCGCGGGAATAGGGGGCTGATTCTATCATCTGTGCGGATGGGTGGCCTTGTGTCGCGCACTGATATTGGCCGGAAAACCGGTTTAAGTGCGGCAACTGTGTCGGCGATCACGTCCGATCTGATTGCCGATGGGTTTTTGATTCAGCCAGCTGATGCAAATCAGGCGTCATCCAGTTCCGGTCGTGGAAGACCCAAGGTTGCTCTTTCGGTCAACCCCATGGCGGCGCTGATTGGTGTGGTCATTTTCCAGCTGAACGGGGTGTCTGCTGCGGTTGTTGACTATTCCGGAGCGACAATCTCGGAAACCACGCATGAGCTGTCCAGCGCTGATTTGTCGCGGGAATCGATCCGTGATGCGCTGGTTGGCTGCTTGCGGGAAGCTCTGAATTCATCCGGCCAGAATGAAAGACTGTTGATGCGCATCGCTGTGAGCATACAGGGCGTCACGGATGTGTCCGGGAAATATCTGCTGTGGTCACCTATTACGGATCATCGCGATTTGCCTCTGGCGGGCTGGATGCGCCAGGCATTCAGTGTGCCGGCCTCTGTTTCCAATGATTGCGATTTGATGGCCCGCGCGCTTAACCGGCGCGAACCGGAACGCTACGGCACCAGTTTTGCCAGCATCATGCTGTCTTATGGTGTGGGCATGGGGCTGTTTCTACGGGGCAACATCATCAATGGGCTGAACACGTCCGGTACTGAATTTGGACATATGGTGTTTCAACCGGGAGGTGCCTTGTGCCGCTGCGGACGACGCGGTTGCATTGAAGCCTATGCCGGGGACTACGCAATTCAGCGGGCGGCGCTCGGACGTCCCGAGGATGCGCTGCCGCCAGCGCCGTCCACGCATATCGATATCAAACAAATTGCTGATCTGGCGCATGCTGGCGATCCGAAGGCCGTACATGCCATTGAAGAGGCCGGACGGGCTATCGGCACTGGTCTGGTCAGTCTTTTCGCATTGGTTGACGCGTTCCCGGTAGCTTTGATCGGGCAGGGAACAATTGTGTTCGACCAAATGGAAGCGTCTATTCGAAAGGCGTTGCAGGGAGCGGTTGCCGGCGAGGGAACCAGCATTGACATTCACTGTTTTGCCGATGAAAAACCTCTTGTGGCTGAAGGGTGTGCCCTGACCGCGCTGGTGGTTCTGGATGAGGAGATTGCTGATGCAGCAGTCATTTAGTCGACTCGCAATCTTGGCGGCTGCTTCCCTGTCGATCACGTTACCGCAGTTGGCCTATGGCGAAACGCCCGCCCCATGGTCGGAGCGTGCTGTTTTTGAGCATGTGGATCAGACCCGGTTTGCCGGTGTTCTGAGCAAATCAGAGCTGGATGCGCTGATTGCCTTCGGTGAAACGCTTTTTGCTGCCCGATTCACCACGCTTGATGGTGCCGGCCGACCCATGGCGACGCAGGCCATTATTCCAACCAAGCGCAAACGGGCGGCACCTGCCACATTCCAGCGCATGGCCGGTTTGGATGGTAATTCCTGCGCCAGTTGTCACAATGACCCGGTGATGGGTGGTGCGGGAGACTTCACCGTTAATGTGTTTGTGTCCGAAGGGTTCAACAACGCTGATTTTGACACAACCGATCCGCAATTTTCCAATGAGCGCAACACCAATCACTTATTTGGTGCCGGTCTGGTTGAGCTTTTGGCGCGCGAGATGTCGGTTGATCTTCAGCTCATTCGTCGGAAAGCTCTGGCGCTGGCTCGGAAGAGCGGTGAGGCGCAGCGCGCGACCCTTGTTTCGAAGGGTGTTCGATTTGGCTGGATAACGGCAAAGCCCGATGGCCTGCTTGAGCTGAAGGAAATTGATGGGGTGGATACGGATCTGGTGATCCGGCCCTTCAGCCAAAAGGGTGTCATGACCTCCCTGCGGCAGTTTACGGTCAATGCCCTGAACCATCACCATGGCATGCAGTCGGTGGAGCGTTTTGGTGCGCGTTGGACCGGCGAGGTGGATTTTGACGAGGACAGTAAGAGTGACGAGCTGACCTTCGGCGATGTGTCTGCATTGGTGGCCTGGCAGGCGACCCTGCCACCACCGGGCGAGATGGTGCCGACAAGCCTCGATTGGCAGACTGCTGCAAAGCAGGGGGCAGAAATGTTTCAGACCATCGGATGCGCGTCCTGCCACGTGCCAGCGCTCCCGTTGAACAGTCTGGAGTTTCAAGACCCGGGTCCGTTGGATGCTGCGGGCACATTGCGCAGTGATGAAACGCAAAGCGGCGCGGTTTATGATTTGAGCCTGCTGAACTGGGCGCAGAGCTTACCCAAAAATGAGCAGGGCCAGATCATGGTGCCGTTGTTTGGTGATTTGAAGCGCCACAAGATGACGGATCGTCAGATTTCGGCCTTTGGCAATGAGTTGCTGTCACAGCGTTTTGTGGAGCGGGATGTTTTTCAGACAACCGAATTGTGGGGTGTCGGGTCGACCGCCCCTTACGGTCATCGCGGTGATATGACAACTTTCGATGAGGTGATCCAGGCGCATGGCGGGGCCGGGCGCGATGCGCGTGACGCCTATCTCGATCTTGGGGATGCGGAGCGATCAGCCCTTATTGCCTATCTCAAAACATTGGTGATTGAACAATGATGAGGACGTACAAGACAGGGTTGATGCTGGTGATATCTGCTGCATTTCTGACCCATTCGTTTGCGCAGGAGGCCGTTGTTGCCGAAACGGAAGCGCTGACGATGGATGTGCCGGTTTTGGAAGAAGTGGCGGCGAAGGCGGGCGTTGAGCACCGGTATACCGGTCCGTGGGAGTATTTTGTCGGTGGCGGCGTTGCTACATTTGACTGCAATGGAGACCGCCTGCCTGATATGGCAATAGCGGGCGGCACCAGTGAAGCGCAATTGTTTGCTAACAAATCCAGCGCAGGGGGACCATTGGCCTTTGAAGCCGTTGAAGGTGGATTGCCGGATGGTAGCCTGACGGGCGTAACCGGTTTCTACCCGCTGAACATCGACAATGATGATCATACGGATCTGATCGCCTTGCGCGTTGGTGAGAATGTGATTTTAAAGGGAGGTCCGGATTGCCGTTTTACCCGCGCCAATCGTGCTTTGGCCTTTGATGGGGGACGGGCCTGGTCAACGGCTTTCGCCGCGACTTTTGAGATGGAACAGCAGTTTCCGACTTTGGCTTTCGGTAATTATGTGGATCGCTCGGCTGCTGGCTCCCCCTGGGGAACCTGCCATGACAATGTTCTGATCAGGCCTGGAACCGGGGATGTTCCAACTTATGCAGAGCCGCAAATGCTGACGCCGGGCTTTTGTACGTTGTCGATGATCTTCACGGATTGGAACCGGTCCGGTGAACCCGCCTTGCGCATGACAAATGACCGGCAATATTACCGCGATGGAGAAGAGCAGCTTTGGCGGGTCAGCCCAGGACGTCCGGCCCGCGCCTATCGCCGGGCGGATGGTTGGAAGACTGTTCGCATCTGGGGCATGGGCATTGCGGAGGCCGATCTGGATGCTGATGGCCTGCCAGAATATGCACTGACATCGATGGGCGACACCAAACTGCAAGTTTTGGACGATGAAGCCGATGAAGCCAGTCCTGTCTATCGGGATGTGGCTTATGAAAGGGGTGCAACCGCGCACAGGCCTTACACGGGCGAAGATTTGAAGCCGTCCACCGGCTGGCATGCCGAGTTTGACGACATCAACAATGATGGTCGGCAGGATTTGTTCATTGCCAAGGGGAATGTGGAAACCATGCCGGATTTTGCGGCCTATGATCCGGACAATCTACTGCTTGGCACATTTGATGGCAACTTTGTTGAAGCGGGTGCCTTGTCTGGCATCGCGCTTAACCGGCGTGGCCGGGGTGGTGCGGTGGTTGATCTGAACATGGACGGGATGCTGGATCTGGTTGTGGTCAATCGCGAAGCGCCGGTGAGCCTGTTTCAGAACCGTGGCGCACATACAGAGTTCGGACCCCGACCCATGGGGAACTGGCTGCAAATCGAATTGCGCCAGCGTGGTGCTAACCGTGATGCTGTTGGTGCGACCATCAATGTTAAATCCGGCAATGATACGCGGGTGCGAAAAGTGCAAGTTGGTGGCGGTCATGCCTCCGGACATCTGGGTTTCATTCATGTGGGGACCGGCGTTGCCGAGCGGGCGGAAATCCGTATTAAATGGCCGGATGGCGAATGGAGCGCACCTTACCGGGTGTTTGCCAATAATTTCGTCGTCATCGAAAAGGGGTCTGACGTTGTGCAATACTGGTATCCGCCTGAAGCAGATGACCTACGTTAGCGGCTACTCATTTTTTCATGGAAAAAGGCGTCTGATTTTGCAACAGATTGTGCGGTAACCGCCAATCGTTGAGGGCCAGAGCATGCAGACCATAACCGAGCCGGAACGCCAGATCGACGTGGTGCATAAAACGGACGTTCTCGTGGTCGGATCAGGGCCAGGTGGGTTGTCGGCTGCATTGGCATCTGCCCGTGCCGGAGTAGACACAACTCTCGTTGAGCGGTTTGGTTGTTTTGGTGGCAACATCACCGTCGTCGGTGTTGAAGGCATGCATTGGTATCGCCATGAGCAGACTGTGGAAAGCAATGGTATTGTCCGCGAGTTTGAAGACAGCGCCAAGGCGCATGGCGCGGCAGTGCCGGAAAGCCAGTCTCTCAGCTACGAAATTGATAGTGAAGGTTTTAAACTTGTCGCCGACCGGATGGTGGAAGAGGCTGGCATTCACCCCATGCTGCATCGCCAGTTTGTAGCTCCCATCATGGAAGGGGAGCGCATTGTCGGGATCATTACCGAAAGCAAGGCGGGCCGTGAGGCCATATTGGCTGAGCGGGTGATTGATGCGACAGGGGATGCTGATGTGGCAGCTCGTGCGGGCGCGCCAACAACAAAGCCACTGGTTGAAGAACTGATGGCGGCATCCGTGATGTTTCATGTCGCTGGCGTTGACAAGAAGAAATTTCTGGAAGGCGTGAAGGCCAATCCGCAAACCTATGCGGACTGGGCCGGTGGCGGTGAGTGGGAACTGGAAACCTCCGGCAAGGAAGATGCCCTGTTTTCCCCGTTCCTGAAAAAGCCATTTGATCAGGCGATCAAGGCAGGAATGATACCGCCCCATCTGACCACTATTGCGGGCACCTGGGGCGCGGTGCACGACACCGGCGAAATGACTTATATGAACCTGGTGCATCTGGATGGTGTGGATGGCACAGACCCTCAATCGCTGACGCGCTGGGAGATTGAGGGACGCAAGCAGGCGATGATGGCGATTGAAGCCTTGCGCGCCTTTTCTCCTGGCTGTGATGGCATTCGCCTGCGCAATTTTGGCATGTCCATCGGCATTCGTGACACGCGCAAGGTTGATTGCCTTTACAACATGACCGAGCAGGATGTGCGCGAGGAAGCCCGGTTTCAAGACAGTATTGGCATTTTCCCGGAATTCATCGACGGTTACGGGCTTCTGATCCTGCCGACCACGGGGCGCTATTTCCACATGCCTTATCGCAATCTTTTGCCCAAACGCGTGCAGAACCTTCTGATTGCGGGACGCTGCACAGGCGGTGACCGCATCAGCCATGCGGCGACCCGTAACATGGCCTGTTGCGCCGTGGGCGGGCAGGGCGCTGGCATCGCAGCTGCGCTGTCAGTGAAGCAGGCTTGCGCTTTGACAGACTTGCCTGTGAGCGCCATTCAGGCGGAGTTGACACGGCAGGGTGCGCGCTGGCAGTGATGCCGGTCTTCGTGCAAGTTTGTCGGCAGAACGCATGATTGATGTGAGAGTCAAATCAAGCGTTTAGACAAGACGGTTGAGGTAATGCTTTCAGCCTGCCGGCAGCCGCTTTTTCAAAGAGACTGTATTGCCATTTCTTGAAAATTCGACCCAGCCCAGCTTTTTATAAAGCGTTACATTCTCTGGCATGAGTGTATGTGTGTTGAGGCGCATTTCAGTGTATCCTCGCCTGATTGCCTCTTGCTCTGCAAAGGCGATCAACTCTGTTCCCAAGCCCTTGCCGCCATGTTCTGGGTGCACCGCCAGATTGGCCAGTTTCATAAAGCCGTCTTGGGGCACCAGAAACAATGCGCCTGCAATTTCATTGTCCTGAATGGCAACCCAAACGCGATCCTGTTTGATCTCGTCAGCGCAACCATCAGACACAGGCGGCAGGTCAGTTATACGATCTGAATAGCGTGCATAGGCTGCGTCAATACATGTCGCGACCGCCTCCGCGTCTGCAAGCGTGGCTTTGCGGATGCGTGAGTTGTGTGCTTCCATCAGTACAATTCCATCCTTCGTTTAAGAACCCTTGGCTCCCGGATACCAATTTTATTTGGTCCTGAGGTTTATCAAACCTGGCTGGAATTTGCGGCCAATACAAGCGACTTTGCGGCACTACCCGCTGCCTCAATGTATTCGGGATCCCGATGTATCAGCACTGTCGAGAACGCGCCGTCCAGCAGCAATACGACATGGCGTGCCAAAGCGGCCGCATCCACAATCCCTGCCTGCCTAATTTTGTCCGCCAGCAGTGTTTCAAGTTTCTTTTTGTGGGCAGCACCGACTTTCATGGCCGGGTGACCGGGCTTGTTTGCAAGTTCGGCGGCGGTTCGCAGAAAGCCACATCCTTTCCACTTCGGATGCCGTGCAGATTGCGCCAGCTGCAAGAAAATGGCTTCTATCTTGTCCGCCACCGTTCCGTCGGCCTCATCAAACCACTTTTCGTAAAGCACCAGATTTGGCTGATCCCGAGCGGTTAGATAAGCCTCGATGAGATTGTCCTTGCTGCGGAAATGATAGTAGAGCGTTTTCTTGGTGATGCCTGCCTTTTCCGCAACGGCATCTACACTGACGGCCCGAATGCCTTCGGCATAAAACAGGCGATTTGCGGCATCAATAATACGTTCTTTGGCTGGTTGTTTCATAGCCCATATCTCCATGCTGCTTCACGAAGTATACTAACCAGTGAGTGTAATACAATTGTTTTCGAGCCTATCCTTCCCGTAGCGATGAAGGAGAAATGAATGTCCCAGCATATTCAATATGAAACCCGTGGCCGTATTGCCATTTTGACATTGAACCGCCCGGAGAAACTGAATGCGTTGAATTATGCGACCATCGACAATCTGATGGAGCATCTCGACCTGATAGAAAAGGATGATGCTGTGGGCGCGGTCATCCTGACCGGAGCAGGGGAGCGCGCTTTTTGTGCCGGTGGAGATATTTATGAGTTTTCGGAGAGCATCAAATCAGGTGTTGAAATCGCGGTTCGGGACTTTTGCAAACGCGGACAGATAATGACAGCTCGGCTGGAGAGTTTTCCAAAGCCGATGATTGCAGCGGTCAACGGCCTGGCTTATGGGGGCGGATGCGAAATGACCGAAGCCGTTCACCTTGCTGTTGCCAGTGACAGGGCGATGTTTGCCAAACCGGAAATCAATATAGGCATTCCGCCAACTTTTGGTGGCACCCAGCGGCTTCCAAGGCTGGCAGGCCGGAAAAGGGCATTGGAACTTCTGCTGACGGGCCAGGCATTTTCTCCCCGGCGCGCTTATGAGCTGGGATTGATCAACAAAATCGTTCCGCATGATCAACTGATGTCGTCGGCTTTTGAACTGGCTGACCGGGTGTTGCAACACTCACCTCTGGCGGTGGCGCGGATTATTGGCGCGATGACAAGAGGGATCAATACAAGCATTGATGAGGGGTTGAACATTGAACGCGAGCAGTTTGCACGCATGGCCGCAACCAAGGACGTGCATGAAGGTTTGCAGGCGTGGAAAGAGCGCAGAAAACCGGTTTATCAGGGTTGTTAAAATTGCCTGCTCTTGTGTGAGCGTGCGACGACAAGCATGAGCATTTTGGAAAAAATGCTCATGCTCAAAGTTTTTGTCAGGCCGCTTCGTTTACGCTGCCTGAACCTGAGCTGGCTCTTGCCAGAAAATTGCGATTCACCGGACTGTGTGGCTTGAGGTCAATGCGTTCATTGGCCAGTGCCTCGGAAGCGCCCTTCATCTGGCCGCGAATGGCAGCTTCGGTCAGCGTCCAGTCGATGATGTCGCGTTGCGCGTGGCTGCCGCCAAAACTGTTGGCGATAAAGCGGGCGCCGTGAAGCCGATCAACAGTGGTTTCATAGTCTGCCTGCCAGAATGCGGCAAAGCCCTCGACCAGCGAAACTACGGTTTGTTTTCCCCATTTGCTGACTTCTGATCCATTATCGGGACTGTTGCGATAGCCGGTCAGTATCTGGTCGACGCGGTCCTGCCGCCCCGCACCCAGATAGGCCATCACTGCGTGCCAATCGTTGAAGGGGTAGCCGTTGCCGTTGCTGTTGCCATAGGCATAAGCATCCCAGGCGGCGGCAACAGATTGTCAGCGATTGCCAACATCATGACCTGTAAGGTGAAGTCGCCACAACAGGGCGGAAGCATCTACCAGATCAAGGGCTACAGCGCTTTGGTGCCGTCCAATCTCTGTATCGTAGAGACGCAGGGCTTCGTCATTCTGCTCCAGTTCAAGATGGAACAGGGACCGGTGCCACCAATTGTGAACCTTGAAAAAGTTATCTTCGCCTGTCCAATGAGGCTCGCGGGCGATCATCCAGCCAATGCCGTCTTCCGCGCGACCCTGCATCTCCATTACATGCGCCACTGCATGATGCGCCCAGCAGTCCAGGGGTTGCAGGTCGATTGCCTTGCGCCCGATGTCTTCGGCACGGGCATAATCGCCAGTTTCCTCAAGGCCGAATGCGTGCATTCCAAGCAGGATCGAATAGCCTGGCATGTCGCTTGACCATTTGGGCAGTACACGACCAATCCGGTCACGCAGATTGCGACCGTTGGCCCGATAAAAATCCATCAGATGTCCGCATTGAAGAGCGACCAGATCGTGTGGGTAAGTGTTGTTGTGGTGATCAAGGGCGATGGCGGCGGCGGTCCAGTTACCGGCGAGCAGTAAATCGAGGGCTTTGATATGAGACTTTTCCCGATCATTCATACCAAGTGTCCTGGCGGTATCGACTATCCGTTTCGCTTCTGCGGTGGCATCAGGTTCGGTTGCCAACGCATACAGATGCGCTTTGGTGATATGCGCCATGGCGCATTCTGGCGTCTGTTCAATGGCCTCATCCAGCAGAGCCACCGGGTCACCACGGTAAATGTTGAACGCCGCAACGGAACGGTCAAATAACTCAGCTGAACCGGTGCTGGCACCAGAGAGTGTGTTTCCTTGTTTGTCGGTAATCATTTTTTCTCTCCTTAGACAAAAGATTGTGAACACATCGAGTTGCAGTTTCTGGTAGGCGTCATCGGTCTGGAACTCTTGGCGGGAACATGGACTTTCAACTTTCGGAAGAATAGAATCTTTGCGGTAAAGTTTATATTTTTATATTATTTAAATAAATCAGATAGTTAATCAGATCTGGATGCTTTTGCCTGGCGTGTTAGCTTAAAAACTTGACCCTTGGTACAATGAAATCGGGAGGTGGTAAAAATGCGGAAAGGACAGTTAACGCGGGAGCGGTTGCTGAACATTGCAGAGACCGGCGTGTTGACCAAAGGGTTTGGAGCAACTTCCATTGATGAGATCTTTGCAGAAGCCGAGATCACAAAAAGCGGATTCTTCTATCACTTCAAGGATAAAAACGAACTCGCCCTGGCTTTGCTGCAACGCTACGCGGACACTGAAGCTGCCATCATTGATACAATCTTCGACAGAGCGATCGAACTTGATGATGATCCTTTGCATTAATTGCTTATTGGACTGAAGCTTTTTGCGGAGATGCTGGACGATCTGTCCAACGGACATCCAGGTTGAATGATGGCTAGTATTTGTTTTAGCGAGCGTTTGTTTGATGATAAAGTGCTGCGCTTCAATCGTCAGGTCATGCTTGACTGGTGTCTTAGATTTCGAACCAAATTGGATGCCATAGCTACTCAATATCCACCTCGAGATGAGCTGGATATGGATGCGCTTGCCGATATGATTTCAGTCGTCGCTGATGGTGGTATCGTGTTGTCGAAGGTGCTGGGTACCGCTAGAATTGCGGTCCCAAGATAGTTGAATTGCGTTGTTCCAGCCTGTCCAGATTGACAATTGTGGACAGCATCAAACGGTCGTGGCTCCAATCATTGGGCTTTTGAATAGCGAATGCCATCAGGCCTGACAGGGACAAGAGCAGGGCCGCGACAATTGTCACTGTTGTGCGGGACTGGCGTTTGGCATTGCAATCCAATGCACAGAGCACACGGTTGGCAAGCAGGCGCGCCGGTTTTTTGCGCAGCAAGCGGCTTTGAGTTTCAACCAGCGACACCTTAGGGATTTGCAAAGCAAAGACCGAGGGGCGTTCGAAGCGATTGGCGCAGACCCGAAGCAGACAGTCGCAATAGTCGCGTGCGGACAGGCCGGCACGGCGCAGGACCTGCTGATCACATGACAATTCGCGCAATTCCTCAATCTGATGTTTGAGGAAATGGAACGCCGGGTTCCAGAAGAATATGGGCGTTAACAAGGCTGCACTGATTTCCCATTCTACATCGCGCTGGCGCAAATGTTGTAATTCGTGGGCGACGGCGACTTTCAAATCAGTGGACCGAGCCAGCATGGACGAGGGTAGCACGATATACCGTTTGCCGAATGTGCGGGTTGAATAGGGTACACGCACCATATCACTGACCAGAAAGTACACATTTCCAAAGCGGCGCCATGGATAGGCAGACTGAAGTGAAGTGTGCAGTTTAACAGCTGTGAGGATTGAGCGAAGGCCCATGTAAAGCGCGCACAGCAACATGCCCACAAGAATTGAAATTGTAATGGGATGGTCAAGCGAGGTGATTTCCGCAGTCAGGGTTTGCCGCGCTGTCAGGACCGCCTCCAACGACAATGGGCTCATGTGCAGATTGCCCTTGATGTATTGGGACACCACGAAATCTGACAGATTAATTGGCACGCTTTCGGACAACAATGCCTGGTTGACGCAAATCGAAAACAGGATTGGCAGCGAAATTGCAGCCAGAATGATAAATTTGAGCAGGCTTGCCTGAGAAGTGAATGCGTATCGAAACGAAAAACGCTTCATCAGAAAACGCGCGAAAAGCCATAGGCCTGCCGTCGCCATCAACAACACATTGATATCGAAATATGTGCTTAAGACCGCTTCAATTAGCGTCATCCCCAAGCCTCCTCCCCAGAAGTGCTCGAATTTCTTCCAGTGCATCTTGTGACAAATCGTCGTCGTCGACAAGTCGCGCGACCAATGCAGCTGGCGTATTATCAAATAATTTGGCTGAGAGATCTTTCAAAAGGCGCGATTGATAGACATCTTTTGTCAAAATGGGCTTGTAAATGAGTATCTTGCCCATTTTCTCGCTGGTAACAAAATTCTTTTGCTCAAGAATGCGCAAAATCGTCGCGGCGGACGTATAAGCAAGATCGCGTCCAGGTTCCATATTGGCCAAAACGTCACGCACAGACCCGTCGCCGTGTTCCCACAGCAACGTCATAAATTCCAATTCCACTTCCGTCAGGAATTCGTGGGTCTTGCGTCTTCTCATTTTGTTAACCGACATTGTATCCTGTCACACGCCCTACCCTACATTGATGAAATTTCCTAATTTGCCGGTTCTTCCGTGGAGTCTATACTTTCCAGAAGCAAAAAATGATCCAGGCAATACATATGCCCAGCGGCCACCAAAGCGGCATGCCAAGGAAGCCCAACCATGCCAGCATGATGTAGACCGATCCCAGCAGCGATATGAAAAGACGGTCGCCGCGTGTTGTTACCAACCCCAGAACGCCTTTGCGTTCGGCACCGCCGGGGCTGCGGATTTCAATGGCGGTGAGCACACCCATTGCAGAAAAAATGCCGATGAAGACAAAGGCGGTCGGCCAGGTCCAGGCCATCCAACTGAGCATGGTCGTGCCCTCCTAAACCCGCCCAAGGGCAAAGCCCTTGGCGATGTAGTTTCGAACAAAGTAAATTACGATGGCACCTGGAATGATTGTCAGGGTTCCTGCCGCAGCAAGCAGGCCCAGTTCATAGCCGGCGCTTGAGGCTGTCTTGGTCATGGTGGCAGCAATTGGCTTTGCAGCAACTGCGGTCAGGGTTTTGGCCAACAGCAATTCCACCCATGAGAACATGAAGCAGAAGAAGCCTGTTACGCCCACGCCCGCTTTGATGGCAGGCAGGAATATGGATATGAAAAAGCGCGGAAAGGAATAGCCATCCACATAGGCTGTTTCATCAAGCTCTTTCGGGACGCCGCTCATGAAGCCTTCCAGAATCCAGACCGCCAGGGGAATATTGAACAGACAGTGTGCCAGCGCCACGGCAAGGTGGGTGTCGAACAGACCAACGGCTGAATAGAGCTGGAAGAAGGGAAGGGCAAACACCGCTGCCGGAGCCATGCGGTTTGTCAGCAACCAGAAGAACAATTGTTTGTCGCCCAGAAAGCGGTAGCGCGAAAATGCGTAGGCCGCGGGCAGAGCAACGGCGACCGAAATGATTGAATTCAGAGTCACATAGGTGATGGAGTTAATGTAGCCCCAATACCAGGTCGGATCGGTGAAGATGACCTTATAATTGTCGAAGGTCCATGTTTGCGGAAACAATGAGAAGCCAGAGAGAATTTCCCCGGTCGTTTTGAAGCTCATCGCTACCAGCCAATAGATTGGTAGCAACAGGAACAGGATATAGAGAATTGGAATGATGTATCGTTTGCTCATCTCATTTATCCTTATTTGGCATCATCTTTGGTCATCAGCGTGTAGAACAGCCATGACACAAGAAGCGTGATTGCGAAGTAGATCAGCGACATGGCTGCCGCTGGTCCAAGGTCAAACTGGCCAAGGGCGATTTTCACCAGATCAATCGATAGAAGCGTTGTGGAGTTGCCCGGTCCACCACCGGTCAAAACAAATGGTTCTGTGTAGATATTGAAACTGTCCATGAAGCGCAGCAAAATGGCGATGGTCAGAACCTGCTTCATTTTCGGCAGTTGGATGAAGCGGAAGACGGCCCAGTTGGAAGCACCGTCAATCTTGGCAGCCTGATAATAGGCATCGGGAATGGACACCAGACCGGCATAGCTGAGCAGCACCACAAGGGAGGTCCAGTGCCAGACATCCATCGTGATGATGGTGGCCCAGGCTGCGAACGGGCTGCGCGTCATATTGTAATCGATGCCCAGCGTGTTGTTCATGAAATAACCGAGCAGGCCGATATCAGGCAGTGTGAAGATGTTCCACATGGCACCGACTACGTTCCAGGGGATCAACATGGGCAACGCCATTGTCACAAGGCAGACGGGCACCCAAAATCCATTGCGCGGCATTGACAGCGCAATGATAACGCCGAGCGGGATTTCGATCAGCAGGATGATACCGGTAAACATAAACTGCCGGCCAAGGGCCGCGTGAAACCGGTCAGAGCGCAGCAATTGCTGGAACCAGTCCAGCCCCTGCCAGAAAAATACATTGTTACCAAAGGTTTCCTGAACCGAGTAATTGACCACGGTCATCATTGGAATGAGCGCATTGAAGGCGACCAGTATCAGAACCGGAAGGACAAAGAACCAGGCTTTCTGGTTTTGAGTTTTCATCAGGCGGCTCCCGCTAGGTTTTCTGATCCGGCAGTGCCCGGACTGCTGCCTGAAAATTCCGGGCGCGAGATCAGCCAGTCATTGCAATAAAGTCGTGTCTGCGCTGGTTGGAAGCTCAGATGGATTGTCTCGCCAGTCTCAGGTGCACTGTCATGTATGACAGCGCGGATGTGCGTCTCGGCAGCCACCGCTTCAACAACAATGTGGCGACCGATATCTGCAACTTTGCGCACAATTGCCGGAATTCCGGTCGGTGTGATGGAGACATATTCAGGGCGCACCCCAATTTGTGTGCTGTCGCTTTTGGGAGCGTCGAAACCGCCTTCAAGCGGAATTGGGAGCCCGGCGAAAGTAGCGGCCTGACCATCCACTTTGCATGGCAGCACATTCATGCCGGGTGAGCCGATAAAGTGACCGACAAACGTGTGTTCGGGCCGTTCAAACAAATTGACCGGTGTCCCGATCTGCACGACTTCGCCATCCTGCATGACCACAACCTTGTCGGCAAAGGTCAGTGCCTCTGTCTGGTCGTGCGTGACGTAAATCATGGTAGCCCGCACTTTATGGTGCAGTTCCTTCAGCTTCGAGCGCAGCTTCCATTTCAAATGCGGATCAATCACCGTCAGTGGTTCATCAAACATCACCACATTCACATCTTCGCGCACGAGGCCGCGGCCCATTGAGATTTTCTGCTTGTTGTCAGGCGACAGGCCGGCTGCTCGAGTGGAGAGCAACGGCACGACCTCCAGCATCTCGGCAATGGCATGGACGCGGGTTTTGATAGTGCCTTCATTCACGCCGCGATTGCGCAAGGGAAAGGCAAAATTGTCATAGACCGTCATAGTGTCGTAGATGACGGGAAACTGGAATACCTGGGCAATATTGCGCGCGTCCGGTGGAAGATCAGTCACATCCTTATCATCAAACAGAACGCGTCCATGCGAGGGTCTGGCAAGTCCGGACATGATGTTGAGCAAAGTAGATTTGCCGCAACCGGAGGGGCCGAGCAATGCATAGGCGCCGCCATCTTCCCAACTGAGATCGATTTCCTTTAGTGCAAAATCCTCTGGTCCCTGCGGGTTTGCCATGTAGGAATGACGAAGTTTTGAAAGTGTGATGCGTGCCATGGTCTGTTCTCTCAAGCCACGAGCGTGCCATCAGGCACAAAATAGAAGCAATGCGAAGGGTCCATGAAGAAAAGATGCTCTTCACCGATCTGGAAATCATGAACGCCGGATGCCAGTGACACCCAACTGTTGGACCGCATATTGAAATGGGCGCTGGAGTCTGAGCCACTGAGTTCGGTAATTTGAACTGTGCCGTTCAATGGGACGCTATGGCGTACATCCTGATAGGGCAGAACATGAATCGGGCGAATGGCAACGGTGTAAGTTCCATCGGCCATATCAGCAGCAGCACCCTGCAACGGCCAGGACGTATCAGCATCCAGTCTCGCAAGGCTGCCCTCTTTGGTGATCTGCGCAGTGTTAATCGGCGGATCGGAAAAGACCTGGGCGGATCTCAGATTGCTTGGATTGCGATAGATGTCAGCAGTCTTGCCAAATTGGGTGACCTGACCATCATGCATAAGGCCGGTGTAGCCGCCAAGAAGCAAAGCCTCTTCAGGCTCGGATGTGGCATAGACCACGACCGCCCCACGGCCAGCAAACAGTTCCGGCAGTTGATCGCGCAGTTCTTCGCGCAGCTTGTAATCCAGATTGGCCAGCGGTTCGTCCAGGAAAACGGCTGTGCTGTCCTTGGCAATCGCGCGGGCCAGAGCCGTACGTTGTTGCTGCCCGCCGGATAATTCATGCGGACGTCGTTGCAGCATGGGCTTCAACTGCAGAATGGTGGCAGCTTCTTCAACGCGATCGGCGATTTCTGTTTTGTTCATGCCTGCAACCCGCAAGGGGGAGGCAATGTTGTCGTAGACCGTCATGTGCGGATAGTTCACGAAGAACTGGTGCACCAGACTGATCTTACGTTTTTGGGTTGTCAGTTTTGTCACATCCTGACCGTTCATGAGAACAGTGCCGGATGCGATGGGATCAAGACCTGCCATCATTTTGATGAGTGATGTTTTACCGGATCCTGTTTCTCCCAGAAGCACATTAAAGTGGCCGGGTTCCAGAACAAGGCTGGTTGGCTTGATGTGTGTGACACCGGCGACTTTCTTGACGATGTCTTTGGTTTGTAATGTCATAAGAACAGATCAGCCAATGAGAGCGATGGAATTTGTGTGGCTCGCCGAGCACCAGCCGGAACATGTGCTCCGGCTGGTCTTGTTGTTGAAGGCGAGACTTAGTTGCTTGCCCAGCGAGCAACGAGTTCGTCGTAATTGACGGTTATGCCGTCAGGTTTTTCATTGTCGAGTTTCGCTTTTGCTCCACCCTTACCAAGCCATTCGGATTCATCCTTTGGCTCGTTCAGACGAGGACCACAGCCACCGTAGACATTGGCGGCCACATCAGCGCGCTCCATCCGTGCCATGGTGATATCCATCTCTTCGGCAAGACGGTTCATAGCTTCCTGCGGCGTGAATGCACCTGAGTTCACATCACCAATTTGCTGCCACCAGATCTGTGCCAGTTTTGGATAATCAGGTACGTTGATACCAGTTGGAGACCAGGCAACGCGATCGGGAGAGCGATAGAACTCTACCAGGCCGCCAAGGTTTGGCGCGCGTTCGGAGAAGGATTCGTGGTTGACCGAACTGTCACGGATGAAGGTCAGGCCCACATGGGACTTCTTCACATCGACAGTTTTGGAAACAACGAACTGAGCGTAGAGCCATGCAGCTTTTGCGCGATCAACAGGTGTGGATTTCAGGATCGTCCATGATCCCACATCCTGATAACCAACTTTCTGGCCTTCTTCCCAATAGGGGCCATGAGGAGATGGTGCCATGCGCCACAATGGCTTGCCAGCATCATCAACTGTGTTGTTGCCTTCGGATTTCGGCTTCACCATGTCTGCAGTGAAAGCTGTGTACCAGAAGATCTGCTGAGCGACATTGCCCTGGCTGAGAGCAGGCAAGGACTGATAAAAGTCGAAGCTTGCAGCACCAGGAGGTGCAAAGTTGCGCAGCCACTCATCCCATTTGCGGATCGCATAAACGGCCGCCGGGCCGTTTGCTGCACCACCACGGGAAACAGAAGCACCGGCCGGGTTACAAGAACCGGCTTCCATGCGAATGCCCCATTCATCAATCGGCACGCCATTTGGCTCGCCTTTTGATCCGGCACCAGCCATCGACAACCATGCATCAGTCATGCGCCAGCCCAGATCGGGTGCGCGTTTGCCGTAATCCATGTGGCCGAAGATTTCGACACCATCGATGGTCTTCACATCTTTTGAGAAGAACTCTGCAATGTCTTCATAGGCCGACCAGTTTACAGGAACACCAAGCTCGTAGCCATATTTGGCCATGAACGCGTCTTTGTATTCCTGACGGTCGAACCAGTCTTTGCGGAACCAGTAAAGGTTTGCAAATTGCTGATCGGGCAACTGATAGAGATCGCCATCAGGGCCTGTGGTGAATTGTGTGCCCATGAAGTCGTCGAGATCGAGACCGGGGTTGGTCACGTCGCTGCCTTCACCGGCCATCCAGTCTGTCAGATTGTAAGCCAACTGAAGACGGGAATGGGTGCCGATCAGATCGGAATCGTTCACATAGGCATCATACAGATTTCGTTCGGTCTGCATTTGCGTTTGAACGGCCTGAACAACTTCACCTTCACCCAAAATCTGGTGATTCACCTTGATACCGGTGATTTCCAGAAAGGCTTTGGTCAGAACTTCCGACTCGTATGAATGTGTTGGAATGCCTTCGGAAAGAACGTTGATTTCCATGCCTTTGAATGGCTCGGCCGCGCCGATAAACCAATCCATTTCACTCATCTGATCAGCCTTCGACAAGGCTGATGGCTGGAATTCGGAATCGATCCATTTTTTGGCCGCAGCCGAATCGGCGAATGCCTGTGATGAGGCAGCAATTACGGCTGACGCCGCCACTGCGCTTAGTAATATATTCCGCATCTTTTTCCTCCCAAAGTTGCGTTATACCAACCTTGTGCTGGCATTGCGCAACCATCGCGGAAGCGGGGAAGAATTGTCAACTAAATTCTTAGTAGATGAGTTTATTTCACGTAAATATCTGATAGTATTAATTAAAATATGTAAGACCGCATAATGCGCTGGAAGCCAATTTGTAAAGACGCCTGCGGGTTTGCCTGCTACAAATAATTATTGGGGCAGCTGGCGCAGTTTTTCCCTGGGTCACGATCTCATCGTTTTTGAAGACCTGTCGATCAGGTGTTTGCGCGGTCCTGGCGATGGAGTTCAGGAAATCTATTTCACTTCAATTTTGCCGAATTTCCCGATTGTCTGCTGGACAGTTTGCTGACTCGCTGGCCAGGTGGAGGGATCTTCAAGTACGAAGCTATTGCCTCGCCATTGTTGGTATATCTTGATGATCACACCATCATCTTCCCCGATCCAAAATAGACCTATTTCGCCGATTCCCGGTCCATAGCCCATTTCCTTGGGTCCAAGGGGACTGTCGTAACAGAGGAATACAAAAATTATATGTCGTTGACGTCGTTCAAGCTCTTGAATGTCAAGATTTTGCCGGGTGCATGTGTTCATATACACGCTGATTTGGCTTTGGAATGCCTGATCAAAGGTTAACCCGGAATTGCGCTGTGCCAGAATTGCAAAGAGTTGGTTCCAGCTCGAAAAATTTTCACCCTTGGGAATGAATTCCCATAGAAAGCGATCGTCGCTGTTGTTTTAGTAAATCTCGCTGTCTTTTTTTGGGTCAGGACCTGTTTGCCATTCGGGCAGTGGCCATGACACTTCGCTGCCGAACAAATTTACAATTCCCTGAGCCCATTCCGATCTGATGTCTTGCTGGGCATCGCTTTGTTGCGCGCCGGCAGTACCTGTCAAAAACGATGTTTGAACCAGCAATGCGGTGAGAAATGCGGTGATACAGAATTTGCTGAAGAGAGATCGTGAAGTCATTGCAGATACCGGAAATTTTTTACCATTGATTGATGGAAGATAGCGGATGTGCCCTACAATTGAAATATAGGTTGCGTATCGGACCTGAGAATCTTTCTGGCGGGTCGCATGGAACCTGTGTGGAGATTACCTGGGCAAATTTATGGCCTCCTATTCAGGAAAAGCGCCTGCGATGTTCTGGTCGTAATCAACGATGGAACCGGTCATTACACCTGCTTCCGGGCTTAGCATATAGGCGATGAGTGCGGCCAGTTGGTCTGGCTTCACCAATTGGCCCATTGGCATGGCGGCTTCGGCCTTTTTCAACCAGTCTTCGTCGGCATCGTGCCAGATCTTTTGAATGTTTGCTTCGCCGGGTGTGTCCATCCAGCCTGCATTTATGCCGTTGCAGCGAATGCGGTCTGATCGGTGGGCGTTGGCAACATTTTTTGTAAGGGTGGAAAGAGCTGCCTTTGACGCCGAATAGGGCGCCATGAAGCTTTGACCCGCATGGGCTGACATGGACAGAATATTGACAATGCTGCCGGGACTTTTCTCTGCCAGAAGGTGTTTGATGACACCTTGCATGATGAAAAACGGCCCGCGCACATTGGTGTTGAAGTGGTTTTCAAACACGTCGGGCGTGGTGTCGGTGATGGAACCACGGCCAGTGTCAGCTGCTGAATTGACCAGTGCATTCACCTGACCAAGGGCCGCTATACTGCGGGCGACGAGTTTGCTGCAATCATCCAGCTTTGACACATCTGCCGGAATGAAGGTGCAGTTTGCACCCAGCGCATTCAGTTCAGCCGCTGACTGTTCGCCGCGTGCCATGTCACGGCCGCTGATGACGAGGCTGGTGGCTCCTTCCTCAATCAAGCGGCGCGCAATCGCCAAGCCAAGACCTTGCGTTCCGCCGGTGATCAGCGCTTTTGTTCCATCGTTCCGGCTTGCCATCATGGGGAGCGATTGCCCCAAGTCGCCTGACCTTCAATGTCCAGCTCTATAGAGCGTCCCCATTTGCTGGACAGGGTGGCTGCTTCGGCCAGGTAGCTGGCCATAAATCCATCTTTCGCCGTGACCGGCGCTTTTCCACCGGTCTGAATCATATGGACAAAAGCCTCAATTTCCCGTCGGTAGCTGACAGTGTATCGATCCATAAAGAAGGTCGCGTAGGCGTCAGGTGCAGCAAAGTGCTCGGGGCCAAACTTCTTGACGCTGGTGTCAGACGGATTGTCGGAAATCAGCATGCCTTTTGCGCCAAACGCTTCAATACGCTGGTCGTAACCATAAACGGCGCGACGTGAGTTTAGAATGACGATCTGTTTGCCGCTTTCACTGACCATTGACACAATGGCCGTGTCGACATCATCCAGCTTGCCGATTTCCGGGTCCACGGCGACACTGCCTTCAGCTGAAATCCTGACAATTTCTTCACCCAGCATCCAGCGGGCAATGTCGAAATCATGGATCATCATGTCGCGGAAAAGCCCGCCAGATACAGGAATGTATTCCAAGGGGGGCGGATAGGGGTCGCGGCTGGTAAGGGTCAGTTGCTCCAGGGTGCCAATTTCGCCGCCCAGGACAGCGGCATTGACCTTGGCGTGTCCGGGGTCAAAACGCCGGTTAAAACCGATGAACACCCTGTCCGCCCTTTCGCCCAATGCGTTAATACAGCGCCGTGCTTCAGTGAGGCTGGGCCCGATGGGTTTTTCGCACATCACAGCCTTGCCAGCATCGGCAGAAGCCAGAATAAGATCGACATGCGTGTCGGTGGATGTCGCAACCAAAACGCCGTCTACACCAGGATGCTGAATGGCGGCGTCGGCGCTGTCACAGACCGTTGCGCCGGACCTATCTGCAAATGTTTTGGCGGCCTCGGGCATGACATCATAGACACTGACGAGGGTCGCACCGGCCTCGGCAATGGCCTTGGCATGAACTTGTCCGATACGACCAGCACCCAGAAGCGCAATCCCGGTCATGGTTGAACCCTTGGAAGTCGTGAAGGGAGGTTAGAAATGTGAAAATCCAGGGTCATAATCGGTATTTTTCTCCCGAAATTGAGTTTTGACTGCATTTTGGCCAAAGCTTAGGCGAGAAGGGCATTGACAGATCGGGTGAAGTTGATGGAAACCCATCAAGCCTGAGCCAACGAAGTGTGCAGACGGGCGCAGTTGGGAGCGCATGGACTATGGGACAAAAGCCAACCCTGCAGCAGGTAGCTGAAGCCTGCGGGTTGAGTATTGCAACGGTCGACCGGGTGTTGAACCATCGTGGCGGCGTTAATCCTGAAAAGGAACGCGTGGTCATGGAATGGGCACGCAAGCTGAAACTGGACCGCAATCTGGATCGACGTCCGACCCGCATTTTACGCGTGGCTGTGGTGACCCAGCATCCCAGCAACCCTTTCTTTGAACGGGTACGCCAAGGCGTATTGCGCGCCAACCAGGTATTTTCCGTACACAATATTCAACTGTCACTGCATTACTTCGATATTCTTACGCCGGATAAAACCGCAGCACTTATTCGCCGGATGAGTGGGCAGGCCGACGCTTTGCTGATTTCAGTGAATGAGCATCCGCAGGTGAAAGAAGCTGTTGACGCGGCAGCCTCTGCTATTCCGGTTCTCAGTTTCGTCAGTGATATTTCAACGAGCGACCGCCGGGCCTATGTCGGTCCGGATAATTTCAAGACTGGTCGTGTGGCCGGTGATTTGATGGGGCGCTTTTTGGGGCCTGAAGGCGGTGACATTGTTATCGTTGCGGGCAGCTATCAGCTGATGGACCATCATGCAAGGCGAAACGGCTTTTATGAGCTTTTGAAGGAACGATATCCGGCCTGCCGCATTATAGAAGAGATACAGACTCAGGAAAAAATCGAATCTCTGGCGACGGAAGTGGCGGTGTTGCTAAGAGATAATCCCGGTATTCGGGGCATTTATAGCGTATCTGCTGGCAATCAGGGCATTGCAAAGGCGCTTATCATGCAGTCCTGCGAGCATGAGGTGACCTTTATTGCCCATGAAATTACGCCGGAACGAAAAGCCCTTCTGCAGCGGGGCGTTATTGACGTGATTATCGATCAGGACCCGGAAGGGGAAATACTGGTTGCGATGGAGTTGTTGGCCGAGCAGTTTGGGCGATGGAATGGAACGGCAAAGGGGCCATCAACCCCTTTTCATCTGTTTTTCCGCGAATCCGTATAGCTAACGAAATCTTTATTGGTACTGTGTTACGGTAAAACTTGTTAACAAAGTATAGTTCTGGGAAGGACCGAGCGTTGAGTAAACAGGCATCACAACTCGCTGGCGTTGAGAGCGGGAAACATGGAGCAACCCGCAGGGCGTTTTTGCTGGGTGCAGCAGCGCTTGGGCTGGCTGGATGTTCCGGTTCTTCAGACCGATGGTCCCAGATCCAGGAAAGCAGTTCCTATCGCAGTGCCTATGGGCCGTTGCCGAATGAACCTTTTCCAATTCCGGCAGTGGACACAAAGCGTGTGCCACGACAGTATCAGCGACAACTCGTCAATTATCGCGGTGCGGAGCCTGCGGGAACAGTCGTTATCGATCCACAGAACCGCCATTTGTACCTGGTTCGTGGCGATGGCCAGGCCGTGCGCTACGGTATCGGCGTAGGTCGGCAGGGATTTTCCTGGAGTGGCCGTGCAAAGATTGGTGCCAAGAAGCATTGGCCGACCTGGACACCGCCCAGCGAAATGATTGATCGCCAACCCGAGTTGGAACAGTATCGCCGCGGTATGGAGCCAGGCTTGCAAAATCCGCTGGGCGCGCGCGCTTTGTATCTGTATGAAGATGGCCGTGACACGCTGTATCGTATTCATGGAACAAATGAGCCGTGGAGCATTGGCAAAGCGGTTTCTTCCGGCTGCATCCGTCTGTTCAATCAGGATATTGTGGACCTCTATAGTCGAGTCAATGTTGGCGCAGAAGTTGTTGTTCTGTAAGGGTAAAGCCTTCCACTAGTTCATTTTGCACTGAGGCAACTGACCATGGCCATTCGGACACTTGTGTGGGGCGAGAACGTCCACGATCAGAGCAGTCAGGTCGTCCAGACTATTTATCCAGACGGCATGCACACTGCAATTGCGGATGGGTTGAATGAAGATGATAGCCTGTCTGCCAGTACGGCGGTGCTCCAGGATTCTGAGCACGGCCTGACTGTGGAGCGGCTGGCGGAGACCGATGTTCTGATTTGGTGGGGACATGCTGCCCACGGTGATGTGGCTGATGATATCGTCGACCGGGTACAGCAACGGGTCTGGGAGGGCATGGGCCTGATCGCGCTGCATTCGGCGCATTTTTCCAAGATATTCCGACGGCTCATGGGCACACCCTGTTCTTTGACCTGGCGTGAGGCGGGTGAGCGCGAGCGCTTGTGGGTGATCAACCCGGCGCATCCGATTGTGCAGGGGCTTGGTGCTTATATCGACTTGCCCAATGCAGAGATGTATGGCGAACCGTTTACGGTCCCCGAGCCGATGGAAACTGTGCTCGTAAGTTGGTTTGAAGGTGGGGAAGTGTTTCGCTCCGGTCTGACCTATCAGCGCGGCGCAGGCAAGATTTTCTATTTCCGACCAGGCCACGAGACCTACCCGATTTATCACAATGAAGATGTCAAACAGGTGTTGAAGAATGCTGTCCACTGGGCTCATTCTGATGCGCCGGCCTGGACTGGCGTAGATGATGGCACCAACCGCCCTGTTGAGCAGGCATTGGAGCCTTTGGTGGAAAAAGGCCCAAGGTTGCACAAGGATGGCGAAGCCGGTTTTCGCTAAGGTTTAGACGACGTTCCAAATTAGGGTCCATATGCAACGACTTCTCATTCTTGGCACAGGCGACATGGCTCGGACTCATGCCAGAGCCTTTTCCGACATTCCTGGCTGCGAAATTGTGGCAGCCGTCGACAACAATCCGGAAAATCTGCAGCGCTTTTGCAAAGAATTCGGTATTGCGACGCAGTTTTCCGATCTGGGTGCAGCCATTGAATGGGGTGCATTTGATGCCGCCGCGAATGTCACACCTGATCCTGTGCATCATCCTACGACCATGCAATTGGTTGCTGCCGGCAAGCATGTGTTTTGCGAAAAGCCTTTGGCTGTAACCTATCCGCTGGCCCGGGAAATGGCTGATGCGGTCCGCGCGGCAGGGCTTGTTGGAATGGTCAATCTGACATTTCGCAATGCCAGTGCTGTGCAGCATGCGCACGATCTGGTGCGGTCTGGACAGATCGGGGCCGTGCGGCATTTTGAGGCGAGTTACCGTCAAAGCTGGCTCGTGGGCAATTACTGGGGTGATTGGCGCACGGAAGCACGGTGGCTTTGGCGCTTGTCAGAAGAGCATGGCAGTCTTGGTGTGCTGGGTGATGTCGGCATTCATATTCTGGATTTGGCGAGCTACGGTGCTGATAGTGATCCTGCAGCAATTTCCTGCATGCTGAAGACCTTCAACAAGGCACCGGGAGATCGCATCGGTGATTATCCACTGACAGCAAATGACAGCACGGTGATGAATGTAGAATTGAAAAATGGTGCTGTTGGCGTGATACATGCCAGCCGCTTTGCCACTGGCCATGCCAACACCCTGAAGCTGTCCATTCATGGAGATCAGGGGGCTATTCGCATCGATCTGGATCAAAGCTGGAATCATCTTGATATTTGCAGGGGATCGAATATCCACAATCAGGCGTGGGAGCGCATTGAGGCGCCGCAGGTCAAGAGCAACTTTTCCCGTTTTGTAGATTCTCTGGGTCAGGGTCTTGCGCAGGATCCGGATTTTGAGCGCGGTGCGCGTTTGCAGCAAGTTCTGGATATGTGCGTTCAGTCGAATGCCGAGATGAAAACACTGACTTTTTGAAAAATATTCGCAGTCTGATTCACTGGTAATTGGATAATTTATTCATATTTTCCAACTACCTTGAGACACTTAATGCTGGGCTTGGTAAAAGACAGCTAATTTAGAGAGAAGCAGCCCTTGCCATGGCGCAAAGTGATGCCGGGCTTATCAGCGGCAAAATACGCGAACTGACACGGCTAATCCGCGAAACACGTTTGGCGGACACGCTGTCTGACGTCTCCGATCAGGAACCGACTGCTGCGCCCGCCGCGACCAGTCTTGCGGGTAAGCTGGCAAATAAAATTCGCAGTCAGATGCGGTTGGATGCCTTGGCGCAAAGTTTGCGCACGGTCTATACAGAAATCCCCAAAGTTGCAAAGGCCAGACAGGATGCCTTTACGTTCGCTCTGTTGCCGGGCAAACCACCCCGCTTCTGGGTGGATTTGACCAGTTTTGTGGTGATGACGGACGGTGGCCAGACTTTCCATTTCATGAAGGACACGCGCGATGGCCGCATCACTCTGTTTGAAAGCGACAGTCTTGAGGATACTGCCAATGCGGTCACCGATTATGTGGCAGAGAGAATTGTACAACAGCGTTCAGATGGTCACATTGTTGACCCAGTGGAAAGCCCCGAACTGCAGGCTGAACCGCAGCTAGAACCGCAGCCGCCTCAACCGGACACCGAGCAGATATCGGAGGTGGCTCAGACTGTGGTGCCCGTTAAAACTCAGATACCAGTTGCGGCCCATCAAGCAGTGGTCAGCCAACACCCTGTTTCCGTACCTGCACCGATTGTTATTCAGCCAGCACCGGCCAGAACTGATTGGGTAAAGCTGTTTTTGGCTTTTGCACTCGGTCTTTTTGTCGGAGCTGTGGCGTTGTTTCTGGCTGCCTGGTTCCAGACCCCGGCAGCGCTTTAGAAATTCTTACTCTCTCCGACCGGGCCGATGGTTCCCTTGTCATCAAGAATGCCGCGTGTTTGCCACGAGACTTGCCAATTGTCGGTTTCACCCTGGACTGAGAACAAATTGTAGCAGCCAGCCGGTTTTTTGTGTCCCGGTCCATTAGAAGCTGACGGAACGCCGATAACAGGAACGACCCCTTTGGGTCCGGCAATCTGCTGATGGCTGTGGATATGTGTGTGTCCATGCAACACAAGATCAGCGCCATTTTCTGCAATCATATTGCGGAACCGCTTTGCGCCGATCAGTCGTTTAAGAAACGGGGTTGCATGAGGGAAGGGCGGATGATGGATCAGAACCACACGAAAACAGTCTTTGGTCTGTTGCAGCAATCTTGCTGTAGCTTCTTCCTGAGATGCGGAAAAGGTGCCAGTGGCCATAAAGGGCAGTGTGGCTATCGCGCTTGAACAACCGATGATTGCCATTGGGCCACGATGGCGCAGATAGGGGAAAGTTGGTGTCTGGCTGTTCGTATCGCCAAGCATGTAGGGACACCACTCTCGCAAGGCGTTCTGCAACCCGTGGGCTGTATAGGCATCGTGATTGCCGGGCACCACACTGACCTGGTCTGCTGTGCCCAGACGTCGTAGCCAAATGCCAGCCAGGCGTGTCTCCTCCGGCAGAGCCAGATTGACCAGATCCCCGGTGAGAGCAATGTGATCGGCCTGCTGATCTGCAAGATCAGAAATGAGGGCGTTCAGATAGAGGTCGGAAAAGGATTTTGCCCGATTACGCTTCCAGTTGATGTATCCGGTCAGGCGCTTGGACAAAAGCTGCCAAAGTGAGGGTTTGGGCAATGGGCCTAAATGAGGATCGGAAAAATGGGCTAGCTGAAACATCCTATGGTATTAGCAATCGAATGTCTGTAAATCCAGTCAATTGAGGCGAGGGATTTGAGGCGCGCGCTCCAGTGCTCGGATCGTACATTTTCACTGTCGTTGGTACTTACACTTTTGGTTTGCTATTGCCTTTTATCTGAGCTTTTCAACAGGAATCAATTTCATGAAACTCACCAGACGTCAGAAGCTTACGCAGACGGCTTTCCTGACAATCTCCCGGTTTACGCGGGGCATGACAATGGGGGTTCGGGCATTGGTGGTTGATGACAGTGAGCGCGTGCTTTTGGTGCGCCACACCTATGTGAATGGCTGGTATTTCCCCGGTGGTGCGATTGATCCCGGAGAGCATGCTTTTGATGCGGTGGGGCGGGAGTTGACCGAAGAGGCAGGGATTGCGTTATCAGGTCCGCCAAGACTTCTGAGCGTCTTTCAAAACGCACACGCTTCTGCGCGAGATCATGTCGTGTTGTTTCATTGTCCGGACTGGATACAGAAACACACACCAAACGTGCCCAACCGGGAGATTGCAGAAATCGGGTTTTTCCCAATGGACGATCTGCCGAAAGATATGTCACCCGGCACGATGCGGCGGATAGAGGAATGGCGCAACAATGAAGTGGCAACTCCGGTCTGGTGATGGATATTCATTATCTATGAGGATGTTGGCCGCAGACCGTAAGAAATTGATTCACTTTGTCGCGGGGCATGTCTGGCGGTCACGACAAATAAGCCTGAGCAGCGGACTTATCCGCTGCTCAGGCAATTTAAAATTCACGTCAGCAATGCTGAAGACGTGAAATCCTCAGTGGCGTTACTGTTACATCGGCCCTAATCAATATTAGCAGTGGGCTGTATGTCAGCCGAAACCGCCTGAGCCACAGGCTCCCAGCAGAACGCTGAGTGACGCTATAAGAATGAATGTCTGTGCTTTCATGATGTTGCCCCTTGTTTAGAAATGATAGTTGAGGCCAATACGGCCAACATGATTGGAAGATCCACCAACCACGGATGAGGCTCCTGCAGAGAAGCTGTCATCCGGAACGTCCACATAAAGATATTCCAGTTTCGCCGACCAACGGTCGTTGAATTTACCTTCCACACCGACACCGCCCGTGAACCCGGCAATGGTATCATCGCCGCTTCCAGATCCGCTTACGCTTGCATCGCGATGGGTGAAGGCCACACCGGCAGTGGCATAAACCAGGTACCGGCTGAATGTGTAACCACCTCGCAGGCGGATAGTGCCCATCCAGTCTTCTTCAAAACTGCCATTTGATGAACTGGCTTCAATATCCTGGTAGGAAATGTCCGCTTCAGCACCGACAACCCAACTCGAGTTCAGCTGATAATTATAACCGACCTGCGCGCCGATCGTGAAACCGCCTGCATCGCCTGTTGGGCCAGGATTTGGCGGGCCGTTTTCAAAATCAGCGGTCACTCCACCTATCAAACCACCCACATAGAAGCCGGTCCAATTATAAACCGGCACTGGATCATACATGACCGGTGCGGGATAAGCCGGAAGATCGGCTGCAAAACCGGTGCCGACTGCAAACACTGCGAATGTCGAACCAAGGAAAATCTGCTTAAGCATGACGCGCTCCAAAAAATAAGTAAATTGAACGTAAGCAAATAGCGTTGACTGAGTCAAACCCAACCAACTGCCCCAAACATCACGTTTTTGTGGATGGTTTCAGCTACCCAAAAGAACCAGCAGCAGAATTCCAATAGAGATCAATGCGATACCTGCAATTTCGCGACCCCGAATGCTTTCGCGGAAAAAGAAAATGCTGGCTGCAAAGGAAAATATAATTTCGATCTGACCGACGGCTTTGACCAATACGGCCTGCTGCAGGGTCATGGCAGCAAACCAGCCTAACGAGGCAAGACCGCCCGCGATTCCGGCAAGCGCACTGATGCGCCAGGCCATGAAAAGGCGGCGCAATTGCCCTGGTTCCTGATACTTCAGAAAGATGATCATGAGCACGGCCTGAAACAGGGTGACAAAACAGAGCGTTAAAGAGGCCCGAATCAGAAAGTCACCGCTTGGTAATGACAGCGATGCCGCTCGGTAAGACACACCCGCTATGGCGAAGCAGGCACCAGAGGCAAGACCGAGCAGGGCAGTCTTATCAATCCAATTGCGCTGACTGATGCCGTTTTCCGGCAGGGACAACAGAATCAGGCCGATCATGCTGACGGCAATTGCCAGTACAGCATGACCTGAAAGGGTTTCGCTGAGCAGAATGAAGCCAAGGATTGCGCTTTGTATGGTTTCAGTTTTGGAGAAAATGGTTCCGACAACAAAGTTGCGGAAGGAAAACAGGTGAAGCAACAAGGCTGTGGCAGATATTTGGGCTATCGCACCCACCGCGCCATAGAGGAAGAACGTGGTACCTGGCACGGGTGGCGCTGTTTCTCTTAGGGCGCTGAGACCAATGACAATCGCGGCAGCAAGGGGCGCTGCAAAGACAAAGCGCGCGGCTGTTGCGCCCCAATTGCTCAATTCTGCTTTGAGCGACTTTTGCAGGGCAGAGCGCAGATTCTGCAAAAATGCAGCGCCGATTGAAATGATGATCCAGAGTTCCATGGCCGCCATTGATCACGGGTGCGGTGTCGGGTCAAACACGATTTGCTGATGGATTGTTTTCTTGCGTAGATGAGTGGGCGCTGGTATAGCCGCGCATCTTCTGGGTGAATTCGAGTGTTATGACATATTATTGCGTCCCTGCTGGAAACCGACGACGACTGATCGCATGCGTTTTGCGCGCATGCACAATCGTGCGTCCTGCCTGTGACGAAGCCCCGGTCGTATAGACGAGGCATCAAACCGCAGGACTGTTATCTGAACTTTTTTCCAGCGGTTTAAAATATGCTCACTACTCCTGATTACGCGCTTGCCCTGCAGACCCCGGCCGATGAGACTGTGATACATGCACTTCACGAGAAAACATTTGGTCCTGGCAGGTTTGCCCGTACGGCTTTTCGCATTCGCGAAACGGCTGCGCTAGCGGATGAGTTGTGCTTTGTGGCGCATAGTACCCAAAGCAATAAGATTGTTGGCTCCGTTGTTCTGAGCCACATCACCATTGGCGGCACACCAAGCCTGTTGCTTGGGCCCTTGGCGGTTACACCGGAATACAAGAACAAAGGTGCGGGGAAATTGCTGATGCGTCAGGCTGTGGAGCGGGCTCGGTCAGCAGGATATCAGTCAATCATACTGGTGGGTGATGAGCCTTATTATGGACCGTTCGGGTTTCGCCCCATTCCACATGGTCAGATCAGATTGCCGGGGCCGGTTGATCCTGCACGGTTGCTGGTATGCGTTTTGCCGGATGGGACAGAATTTACAGCTTCCGGTGACGTTAAGGGTGCTAACCCGCTCTGAACCGGTTCAACGGCCTTCGCGATACCACATTGCGGATAACAGGCCGAGCAACAGTGCAAGGCCTAGCAGGCCCGCGAATAAAGGCAGCCGGTCAATGCCAATCAGCCTGGTAGCATCATTCATTTGAAGCCCCATCCAGCCACCACCTGATAATGCGCCTCCGCTGCGCACGGGCAGAATACGGGGCACACTGATTGCGTCACCCTCTGAGGCCGCGACGCGGACGATTGCACCACCCGTTGAAGCGGAAAGCGGCGTCAATGGCTGTGTTGTGCTGAGCGCATCGCGGTATTCACGGGGGTTGTCCGGTCCAACCTGCACCAGTGTTTCCCGCGTGCCGTCACTGACGCGGTAAAGACCAAGATCTTCGACTGGCGTTGTGCTTTGCCAGATGCCGGGCTCCTGGAGTGTCAGATTGGTGGTTCGGGTTTCGCCGCGCGGCGTTTCGATCTGAATTGTAAGATCGGGGCTGGTTTCAACCAGATCTTCCAATGTCTGGCGCTGGATGACCAGACGGCCATCCTCAGCGGTCGCGGTCAGGCGCTCCTCTTCCAGATCGGGCTCTTTCATCAGCCAATGGCCAAGGCGGCGCAAAAGCTGCACATGAGGGCCGCCGCCTTCAAAACCGCGCGCCCAGAGCCAGGCATGATCGGACAGCATGAGAGCCAGGCGGCCTTCGCCATAACGAGACAGCATCAGCAAGGGCCGCTCATCTGTGCCTGTCATGATGGTATTTGTCGTGCCATCGAACCGGGATGGGGTTACGTCGACCAACCGGAACCAGCGGCTCCAGTCAGGTGGTTCCTGATCTGCACCGGGCAGGGCACGGGTGACCGGATGGCGTTTGCCAACATCGCTGACGCGCGCATGGAATGGCTGTTCCAGAACTGTGCCAGTGGGCTCTGCTGGCAGGATGGATGAGAGCGGGCTGTCGAACAGGGAATCGCTGCTTGAATAACCGGGACCGGCTGCGAACATCACAGCGCCACCACGCGCTACATATTCGGCGATATTATAGAAATAGACATGTGACAGAACGCCAAGCCGCTCGTAACGATCGAAAATGATGAGATCGAATTCATCAATGCGCTCGGAGAACAATTCCCGCGTCGGGAAGGCAATCAGGGATAGCTCGTTGATGGGCGTGCCGTCCTGTTTTTCCGGTGGGCGCAGAATTGTGAAATGCACAAGATCAACCGAGGCATCTGATTTCAACAAATTACGCCAGGTGCGCTCGCCGGCATGGGGCTTGCCGGAAATCAGCAAGACGCGCAAATTTTCGCGAATGCCCTCCACCTGTAACAGAGCCGTGTTGTTAATTTCGGTCAGTTCGCCGGGAATGGGCGCCAGTTGGAACTGGAAGAGGTTCAGGCCGCCATGAGCAATCTCGATGGTCACCGGCACGCTGACACCGACCGGTATGGAATAGGTGTCTATGATTTCTCCATCGCGGCTGACGGTCAACGGCATTTCCGGACGGAGCCCGGCTCCCGCTGGTGCTCTTGTATCTTCAATGCGCAGGCGCACAGTCTGGGTTTCATCAACAATGCCAAAGCGGGGGGCGCTTTCCAGAACCACCCTTATGTCACGTTCGTTTTCGTGACCGGTGATTAGGCCGTGGATTGGACCGGACAGTCCGATTGTATCTGCATCTGCCGGAATGTCGTGAACCTGACCATCTGTGATGAAGAATGTGCCAGCCAGACGTTCCGGCGGCACATCGCCCAGCGCCTGTGTTAGGGTTGAGAACAGGGCTGTGCCATCGCTGTCTGCCACGCGCCGCTCACCTGCATCAATGACCCGCAATTCAACGTTATCCAGAGCACTAAGGCGTTCTTTCAGAGCCTTCAGAGTTGCTTCGGTTTGTTCCCCCCGTCCGTCCAGGCTTTGGCTTTCGCTTCGATCTACAACAATGCTGGCCACATTCGTCAGCCGCTCACGCTCTTCACGTTCGACGACCGGATTGGCGAGCGCCAGAACAAGCGCGACCAGAGCAAGGCTGCGCAACGGGGCTCCGCGCAATCGATAGGCCAGACCCGGCAGCGCTAAAACGAGGGCCGCAATGCCAGCTGCTAGAAGCGCCCAGAGCGGGATCAAAGGTTCAAATGCGAGGGACCAGGTCATCTTTATTGCCCCAACCGTTCGAGCAGAGCGGGCAGGTGAACCTGATCTGCCTTGTAGTTGCCGGTCAAAGTGTACATGGCGATATTGGCACCTGTCCGGAAGGCGAGTTCGCGCTGGCGCGGATTGTTTGGCACTGTTGGCAACAATGGTCGACCATCAACTGATACGGCCCATGCGGCTGCAAAATCATTGGCTGTAATCATGATCGACGAAACACCATCGGCGACCCGACTTTCGTTGGTGCCATCCTGATTGCGTGCTTCAACCCACAGCGGACTTTCCAGATAACGCCCTGGAAAGACTGACAACAAAAAGAAAGATTTGGTGAGAACATGGCCAGGTGGCACGGGTTCCAGGGGTGGTACGTCCAGACTGGCCAGCATATTGCGCAGTTTGCTGCTTGCAGGACTTGCGCCGAACCCGGATGTTCCAGAACCTGACAATTGATCGCGGGTGTCGAACAACACAGAGCCACCCTGTTTCATGAACGCATCAATCCGGGCCATGGTAGCCAGGCTTGGCAGTTCAGATTGCGGATCTATCGGCCAGTAGATCAGCGGATAGAAAGCCAGTTCATCGGTTTCCGGGTTCAGTCCTCGCGGATAGGCCGGTTCCAGTGATGTGCGGCTTGCCAGAAACTGGCTCAGGCCGGATAGGCCTTGCCGCGAAATATCGTCAATTTCCCGGTTGCCGGTGATGATATAGGCAAGGCGGGTTTCATTCGCGTCTTCCAGCGCCCGTTGAAGCGCTGTGACATCTTCATTCGCGCTACTTTCCTGCGCTGACGCGTGGTCCACAGCTAGAAAGCCGCTGAATGCCAAAGCAAGTATGACGGTTCTTGCCGTTCCGCGGGCAAGCGTTCTGGCCCGGAACAGGCGCGCAAACACGCCCTGCATAATCAGGACCGCCAAGGCGTCTGCCAATAGCAACAACAGCGCCAAGGTGAAGAAAACCGGTTTCAGATCCATCGTTGTGGCCGGGGCAAAATTGGAAATCGTCTCGGTGGTCAGATCGTTTGTGTTGAGATCTGTCAGCGTGATGTCAGTTTCGAACACATTGACTGCGCGATAGCGTTCCGGCACTCCATAAAAGCCGGGTGGGTTATCAGGCGTTGCGACAACAGCGCCGGTGGCAGGAATGGCTTTGATTGCATTTTCCGATGGTGCGAGCAAACCCGTTGCTGTGAGAGACTGGAATGGCACCAATTGGCTGTTTTGCGTGGTGTTGGACAATTGCGCGGTTCCGCTGGCTTCCTGTACGCGTGCCAATGGCAGTGTAACGCGAAGCATATCCACAAACAGGCCTGATAATGGCAGGTCCGACCAACTCGCGTCAGCTGTCACATGGAATAGAACCAGCCAGCCATTGCCGATCTGGCGGGCCGTCACCAGTGGCGTACCGTCTTCAAGATAAGCCCAGGTGCGGTCAGACAGGCCAGCATCCGGCTCTGCAAGAACTTGTTGTCGCACAGTGGTTTCAGCTTGAATCTGTTCGTTCAACTCAATATCGGCAAAGGGACCTTGATCTGAAAAGCCGGCCAGTTGCTGGGGTGTTTCCCATGACAGACTGCCCCCCAGAATGCGTCCACCCGAGCGTAATGTAACGGGTACGAGCGTATCTTCAGTTGACGCAAGGCGTGGACCGGCAAAGCGAATGACAAGCCCGCCAGCATTTATGAAGTTTTGCAACTGGTTGCCGGCATCGCCCAGGAGTGTGCCAACATCGGTCATGACAATGACGGACACGCCCTCATTGATGAAGGCTTCGATGGAAGTGGCAATGTTGGCGTCTGCTTCGACCCGAAGATCGGCATAGGGAACAAGTGCCCGGCGCACATAATAGGCCGGTGACAACAATGGTTGTGAGGCTTCAGCGCCTTCGCCTGACAGTATGCCGACGACCTTGCGACGGAACCTGTCATCCAGCAATTGGACACCTGCCGCAGTGCCAGCACCCGAAATTTCAATGCGCGCAATGTCGTTACGCAATTCGATGGGCAGATCGAGTGACGTTTCTGCGGATGAACTTTCTTCGTCAAACGTCAGTTCGGAGGTGGCGATGAGCCGGTTTTGCAAATCATAGGCTTCGACCAGTCTTGAATCTTGCCCGGTTGGATCCAGCCGGCTTGCCGAAACCGTCATTTCAGCCACGCCATTTACCGGAGGATTGAGCGCCAGCAGGGTTTGGTTGTCCCGCAACAGGATCACCGGTAAGTCGCTGTCGTTCAAGGCGCTGATGAGTGCCTGATCCGCTGTGCCTTCCGGATCATTTTCGCCTTTGGTGGCTAATTTATCTGAAAACCATACGATCTGTTCGATCTGTCCACCTTCGGGGCTGGATAGAAACGCGCGCAGATTATCTGTCAGGATCGCGCGGTTGAGCGGTAAAGCCTGGGGCTCGAGAGTTTGTATGAGGCTTCGCGCCTCGGCAGGCGACAGCAATTGTGGGAGTTGCACGCCAGCATTGGCGGAAAATGTGCCGACCGCCACAATAGCTGGCAACAAGGCGATCAGATAATCATTCTCCGCTGCGTCATCTATAATTCGATCAGCCGCTTCCATACGTGCGGTCCAGTCGGGCGCGGAGGCGAATCCGTTGTCGACAATGAGCAGGGCATTGCCTGCCAGCGGTGCGCGATTTTCATCCGGTTGCCACAAAGGCCCGGCTAAAGCCAGGATCACTGCCGCCGCAAGCGCCAGTCTGATTGCCGTGAGCCACCATGGGCTATGCGCCGGTGTCTCATCAGGTTTAATGATCTCCAACAGCAGACGCGTAGGCGGGAACTGCACATCGCGTGGCTTGGGAGGTGTCAGGCGCAGAAGCCACCAGATGACAGGCAGAAGCACAAGGGCCGTCAGGAGGAAGGGGGTTGCGAACGCAATTGGCATCTATAGCGCTCCGCTTATCTGTTCGGAGGGAAGGGCATCTGAGGTGCCATCATCGGTCAGACGTGTGTAGAGCGCCATCAAAGCTTCGCTGATTGAGCGGTCAGTATGGTGGATGGCAAAGGTCCAACCCATTTTGCGACAGAAGGCCTGAAGACGATCGCGGCGCTCGGCAAGCCTTGCCTGATAGGCTGCCCGATAGACCTCAGCGCGTCCAGCGGTAAGTTTCAGGCCGCTTTCCGCTTCGCTGAACTGCACACGGCCGGTGAATGGAAAGCTTTCTTCAATAGGATCATTGATTTGTATCAGGTGACCGCGCGCGCCAAGTGCCGACAATCGGGCAATGCCCGCGTTCACATCATCAACTGTATCCAGAAAATCACTGAATACCACGACATCGGTAAAACGTTTTGGTGCCGCCCCAACCGGCAATGCGGTGGGGTCTTTCATAGCACCGAGCATATCGGCAATGGCTTCTGCAGCCTTGCGATCGGCGCGTGCCGGCATAGCGCCAAGCAGGCCAACACGTTCTCCGCTGCGTGTCAGAACCATGGCTAAGGACAGGGTCAACACCAATGCGCGATCACGCTTTGCGGTGTCGGATAGATGTGAACGGTAGCCCATGGAGCCGGTCATATCGGGCCAAAGCCATACGGTATGTGCCGCTTCCCATTCGCGCTCGCGTATCTGCAATTCTTCCTGACTGGCAGAACGACGCCAGTCGATACGGTTTGCAGGCTCACCATAGGTGTAAGGACGGTACTGCCAGAAATCCTCGCCGGGACCTGATTTGCGGCGTCCATGCATGCCAAGCGTCACAGTGTTTGCAATCCGTTCAGCGGCCACCAGAATGTCCGGTAACACATCCGCCACTTCGCGTGCTTGATGAATCTGCAAGTCAGAATCAACCGGCGCAGTCTTCGTATTGTCTGAGGAAGTGGTCGGCCATGCCATAAGTCAGCGAGCACCCCGCAATGCCGAATTGGTCCAATGCTCCAGGCGTTCTCTATGATCCAGCAGGGTTCTCAAAGATGGGTCCCAACAAGGTCAGAGATCAGTTTGCGAACGGTAATCCCGTCTGCGCGCGCTGCAAAGGTCACTGCCATGCGGTGCTGCAAAACCGGGCCGGCAAGCGCTGCCACATCGTCCATGGAGGGCGCAAGTCGGCCATCCAACAGGGCGCGGGCGCGGCACGTCAGCATCAATGCCTGGCCGGCGCGGGGACCGGGGCCCCAGGCAACATGACGGGTGAGACCATCTTCATCATTGCCTTCCGGGCGCGCTGCGCGCACAAGTGCCAGAATGGCATCAACGATTTTCTCACCGACCGGGATGTTGCGCACCAGGGTCTGCATCTCAATGAGGCTTTCCGGTGTGAGCACTGCTTTTGGTATTGCATCCCGTGATCCCGTTGTCTCCAACAGGATCTGACGTTCTGCATCCAATTCGGGATAGAGTACGTCAATCTGCATCAGGAACCGGTCAAGCTGTGCTTCCGGCAATGGATATGTGCCTTCCTGTTCCAACGGGTTCTGGGTTGCCAGAACATGGAATGGTGCGGGCAGATCAAATCTCTCACCAGCAATAGTGACATGGTATTCCTGCATGGCTTGCAAGAGGGCGGATTGGGTTCGGGGGCTGGCGCGGTTGATTTCATCAGCCATCAGCAACTGACCGAAGATGGGCCCTTTGATGAAACGGAAGTTGCGACTGCCATCATCTCCCTGTTCCAGAACTTCGGAGCCAAGAATGTCGGAGGGCATCAAATCCGGGGTGAACTGGATGCGCCTTGCATCAAGACCCAAAACGACGCCCATTGTGTCGACAAGCTTTGTTTTGGCAAGGCCTGGAACACCAACCAGCAGACCGTGGCCACCGGCCAAAACAGTTGTCAGCGCCTGCTCGACCACATCGGTTTGGCCATAGATCACCTTGCCTATGGCGGATTTGACATTCAGAAGAGTTTCGGCTGCCTTGTCGGCCTGTGCCACAATATCAGCTTCATTGAGCTGATTTGGTGCTGCATCGCTCACAGTGGTTGTGTCACTCATGGCATCCCCTTTTGCACGGATTGATTGCTGGCATCTTGGGCGAAACCAGCACAGGCGTCGAGGCCTTAAATATTACAAATTGGCAGGAAATATGTCGTCTGCTTTTGCAGTTTTCCTCAAGTCTGCCTAGATACACATAGGGCCGGGAACGGGCGTTGGAATGCTATAAGCGGGGAAAAAGTGGCAGGATCGGAAGAAGGCGGGCCGGATATGAGTGAGCGGCAAGCGCGCTATGACAGCATTCTTAGCGCTGCAAACCATCATGCCAGGACTGGCAAACCGCCAGTTCATCTCTGGAATCCACCGTTTTGCGGCGATCTTGATATGCGAATCGCGAGAGATGGCACCTGGTTTTATATGGGGACACCCATAGGGCGCATGCCGCTCGTAAAACTGTTCGCCTCGGTGCTGCGCCACGAAGAAGATGGACAGTATTTGCTGGTCACACCTGTGGAAAAAGTTGGCCTTCAGGTCGATGATGTGCCGTTTGTAGGTGTTGAACTGGACAAGGTGGCGCTGGATGACGGGACAGACGCTCTGACGTTGCGCACGAATGTCGATGATGTGGTTGTGATATCGCAAGACCATCCTTTGCGTTTTCACATTGATGCGCAGACAGGTGGCCTGACGCCTTACTGCCTGATCCGGGGGCGGCTGGAAGCACGGCTTGGACGTCCTTTGCTGTATCAACTGGCTGATTATGGTGGTGAAGCCCTGATCGACGGTGAGGACTGGTTCGGTGTTACCAGCTGCGGTCGATTTTTCCCGATGATGCGGGCGGCCGATCTGGGTCAGGCCATGGATAGCGACACGGAATGATGGATGCAATTGCACCACAGGACGCCAGCCAGCCCGATCCTGTGCTGAGCCGTTTCCGGGAACGGTTTTCTGCTGCCTTCGGACCGGGGATGCCGCATGTCGAGACCGGCGATCACATGCTGGATTTACAGCGTCCCCCGCCGCCAGAGATTTTAAAACCCGCTGCTGTTCTCATTCCAGTCGTTCAGCATGAGGCTGGCGCAACGGTCCTTTTCACGCAGCGTACTGCAACCCTGTCGGCCCATGCCGGGCAGATTGCTTTCCCCGGAGGAAGGGTCGATGCGAGTGATGCGTTTTCTCCTCTGACCGCTTTGCGCGAAGCGCGCGAGGAAATTGGGTTGATGTCCGATCAGGTGCAATTGCTTGGCAGCATGCATCGTTACGCCACGGGCAGTGGTTATGAAATCACACCTGTGGTTGGTGTGATACAGCCACCTTTAAGCCTGTCTGCAAATCCAGATGAGGTGAGTGCCATCTTTGAAGTGCCGCTAAATTTTCTGATGACTGGTAGCAATTATCAAAGGCTGGAGCTTGATCGGAACGGGGTCAAACGACAAGCCTATGCAATTCCTTACAAGACGCACTATATCTGGGGAGTAACCGCAGGAATCCTTAAAACGCTTTACGAGAGTCTGTATCCAACATGACGCGATTCTATCTGACTTACGCTCTTCTATTCGCCGTCCCTTTTGTGCTGTATGTGAGCTATATCTATTTTAGCATGGGCCGGAGCGCTATCCGCGAAAGCCTGACTGTCAAAGCGTTGGGCTGGCTTTCGGTCCTGGGAGCCGGGTTGACGGTTGTCGTGATAGTGGTGTTGACCAACTTCACCGGGTTTGCCTCTGATGGTGTCTACCAGCCAGCTCGCTTTGAGGATGGTCGCTTGCTGCCGGGTACGATTGTCGAACCGGACGCTCCAAGTCCGGAGTAGGCTGTGGCACGATACAAGGCGCACCGAAGCGTTTTTCAAAACTCGTTTTTGCAGGATGAACAGCTTCAGCATCTGATGCAGGTGCTTGGTGGCACTGCGCAGTATGTGCGCGTTGTCGGCGGCGCTGTGCGTAATGCGCTGAGGCACATAAAGGTCAACGACATTGACCTTGCCAGTGTGCACCACCCTGATGAGGTGATTGCGCGTGCAGAAAAAGCAGGCTTCAGGACAGCGCCAACGGGCATCGCCCATGGCACGGTGACAATTATCGGGAAGGGCGTGCACTATGAAGTGACGACCTTGCGCGAGGATATTGAAACCGATGGCCGGCACGCGGTCGTGCGTTTTGGTACGGATTGGCAGCGCGATATGGAGCGCAGGGATTTCACCATGAATGCGCTTTGTGTCGATCGGGACGGCGTGCTTCATGATCTGGTATCCGGTCTTGAGGATTGCCGCGAGGGCCATGTGCGGTTTATCGGCAATGCGCAACATCGCATTGCCGAAGATGCGTTACGGATTTTTCGATTTTTTCGGTTTTCCGCTCATTTTGGAGATGGAGCCCTGGATGGCCCGGGTCTTGCCGCGGCCAATGAAGGTGTTTCCTTATTAAGCCATTTGTCGGCCGAACGCATTCAAACCGAGTTGAAGAAAACCTTTAGCGCCCCGCGGGCCGATCAGTTAAGTCTGGCTGTGAAAGCAGGGGCCGCGATTTTTGATGCCATTGAGCTTGGTGTAGATGGTGCGGATTATCAGGCATTGGCGAAATGTGACCGGTCCGACTGGTCGATGCGAGCCTTCATTCTATGGCGGCACCGACCAGAGGCTTTACAACTGGCCGTTCGTAAGCTGAAATTCTCCAAGGCAGACTGTGCCCGTATTGATTTGCTGAACGAGGTCATCGCCTTTCTGGATCAATGTGATTTGGCGGATACTTTTCAGGTGCGACATGCAGTTTACCGCTTTGGTGCCGCGGTAATTGATGACGCGCTCTATCTGTTGAGCTGTTTTGAGCAGAATTCAAAGCACCAATATGGCGTCTGGGCCAAGCCACTGGAAAACTGGCAGCCACCAATCTTTCCTGTAAAGGCTGCTGATCTGATGCAATTGGGAATACAGCGGGGGCCGGATCTGGGCCAAAGTCTTGCCCGATTGGAGCAAATCTGGATTGAAGCGCAATTTGCGCTGACCCGTGATGAACTTTTGAGCCATGTGGGGCTGAGCTGTGACAAGGAGACTGATAATGGCCGAATTTGAAATCCTGTTTAGTGAAGGTGAGACAAAAGGCCTGTTTTCTCTCTATGCGCCAAAGGAGGGTCATGACGTGCCAATAAAATCGGGAGAGATGACCTTCTCCAAGGCAGGCACCACCACCTGGATTATTGACCATACGGGCGTAGATGACTTCATGGAAGGGACCGGAGCTGCAGCCGCACTGGTAAAGCGTGGTGTTGAATTGGCACGGGAGCGCGGTGTAAAAATCATACCGCTTTGCCCGTTCGCAATGGTCCAGTTTAAACGACATCCGGATTACGCAGATGTTTTGCAGGGTTGACGCTGATCGTATCACGGGCCTCTCGGGCCTGAATCAGTGTGGGGTTTAGGTATTGTGATTTTACGCCCGCCGATTTCTTCAGAATGCCAAAGCCTGACAGACTTGTGCCTCAGCTCAAAAGCCTATTGGGGCTATGATTCAGCTTTTATGGAAGCCTGCAAAGATGAACTCACGCTGACAGACGCAATTCTACGAACATCAGAATTGATTGTTGCGGAAGTGGACGGCGTCATCTTGGGGATGGCACAATTGGAAGTTTCGCCTCCGGTGGGTGTTCTGGAAAAATTGTTCGTAGAGCCGGGCGCAATTGGGAAAGGTGTTGGGAAACATTTGTTCCGATGGGTCGTTGCGAGGGCAAGCGACCTGGGGATCAGCAGATTTACACTCGATGGTGATCCGAATGCGGTGCCGTTTTATCTGCATATGGGTGCAATTCAGATTGGGTCTTCGCCATCGGGGTCAATTCCGGGACGCTTGCTACCAAAATTTCAATATGATGTTGTGTTGCCCGACTGATTTTTCCGCCATGCACGGCGAATTCCCCCAATTTTTCAAACACAGCTTTGTCACATCGATACACAGGGTTGTGAGGTGTTTCTGTATTTCTGTGAGGTCGATTTTGGCGATCCGCAGAGTTCTGCGGTTTGGCCCTGCCGGTCTCACGCGTCTGTGAATGTTCATGTTTCGCGAACGAATTGTCGCTGTTTAAATCTCAGAACTTCTTCCTTAAATCCAACTCATCGAGAGGCCAACACCACTCGCAACAAACAAAACAAGACGACAACCGAAAATCAACAATAAGGAATAACAACATGACTTTTCGTAAAATCGCAGCACCAATCCTGATCCTCGGCTCCATTGCACTGGGCGCATCTGCAGCTTCTGCAAATGTATACAACCCAGCCAATGACAGCTCACCTGATGCCATGACCCCAGGTTACACTGGTCTGGCCAAAGACCTGTCCGGCAAATAAGCCAGACACGCCCTCTACCGGATGCCGATTGTCTCTCTGCACCCCAACCTGACAGATGAGATGACCGGCAACCGGAACACTTAATAAACGTCAAGCAAGAACAAGGAATAATAAAATGACATTTCGTAAAATCGCAGCACCAATCCTGATCCTCGGCTCCATTGCACTGGGCGCATCTGCAGCTACTGCAAATGTATACAACCCAGCCAATGACAGCTCACCTGATGCCATGACCCCAGGTTACACTGGTCTGGCCAAAGATCTTTCCGGCAAATAATAGCTGGAAGAGCGCAACAGATACGCTTTGTTGCGGCAAGGATCTCGTCGCCTAACGCGCCCCCTAAGCAGGGTGACGGGATCTGAGCTTAACGGCTCACAAACACCACCGACCTTACAGCCGCCAATAACAAAAATAAAATGGCCAATGGTTGGGTGATGCGGGCCACAAAAGCTCCACCTTCAAAGCCTCCCGATACCCATCGGCGGGCTTTCTTCTTTTGTATTTACACTTATCCATTTTTGTCCGCGCATTCGAGCAATCGTAAGCATCCACCGGGGGCCTGTAGTGGATAAAAGCTGCAACGGTGGTTCCGAGAACTCTTGGAACGTTGGAAGCCTCGACCTATCAGTGCGCCCAGCGTGCCTTGGCAGGCGTTTCAGAGATTGCCTCCTTCGTTAGACAATTCTTAACAAAGTTCGATAGGTATCATTTCATGTTCTCTTGCTAATAATGGAGGCCTTGTTGCAAACGCAAACAGGGCACCAAGTGCTATGGGGACTTACAATGAGCAACATTCAAAGTGGTAATAAAGATCGCCTTCATCACTGGGATTTCTCCTGGGCGCTCTATCTTATGCTCGGCATCCCGTTTCACGCGGCTGTCATTTATTCCCTGGCCCATGAATGGGCGGTGAGTTCTCCCGACAAAAGTCAGGTACTGACCTGGTTGTCCAGTTTTCTCCACACATTCCGCATGCCTGGTTTTTTCCTGCTGGCTGGCTTCTTCTCCATCATGTTACTGGATCGCAAGGGCCCGATGATCTGGCTGAAATCTCGGCTATTTCGTCTGGGCGTGCCACTTTTCAGTGCAACTTTGCTCATTCTGCCGTTTCAGATAGTGGTTCAATCCGTAGCGCTCTCTGTAAATGGAACGCTGCCATGGGCGGACTTATCGGCCTATACAACTGGCCAACTGACACAGTTCGGCGAACCTTGGATTTCCCACCTGTGGTTCCTTTGGAGCCTCATAGCTTATTGTGTAGGCTTGGCGATGCTCCATGCGCTGGTGGGTGGCGCTAACCTGCGGGCAGCGCTTGATGGCCTGGTGGGCTGGGTCACGCGCAATCGCATCGCATCATTCATCGGTTTTGCTGGTCTGTGCGCTGCGACTGCCTATGTCCAATCCGTGGTCGTAGCTGCAAGCCCGTACTACGGAAACGCGGTCATCAACTACAATGCTTATATCCTCTATTTCTGCCTCGGTGTGATACTGTTCCACAGTTCGAAAATGCAGGACTTACTCGTTAAGCCCGGTCCGACAGCGGCTTGCGTTGGCATTGTTCTGGCAGTTCTTTCTGTCTTCCCGTATACGGATTTACTGGGGCATACACTCAATGTGATTGCTGGCATCGCAGGTGCTTTGCTGATCGTTGGCTATATCTCAAATCTGGCCGTCAAGCATTTCAACAGACCCAACGCCAAGGTCCGTAAACTGGTGGATGCTTCTTTCACTATCTACCTGTTTCACCACCCGATTATCTTTGTGCTGGCAACGTTATTTCTGTTGGTCAACTTGCCGCCGATCATCGAATTCGTGATCATTGCTGTCGTCGCAGGTGTCAGTTCCTACGCGATTCATCAATTGATCAGCAAAAGTTCCATTCTGAGTATGATGTTGGGGTCAAATGCCACGAGCAGGTCGGGTCGTTCGCTGGTTAAAGTAACTGGCTGATATGATAAATTTTTGACGTAAAAAGGTATTTTTTTGCCGGGTTGCAACACCCGTTTACCAGCCAATCATCTACGATTTTTCTGACAGCTATGCTCTGAATGGTTCTGCTGATGTAAAGCTGGCGTTCCGAACGTCGGTGTCCGAGAACTACCACTTCATCAGGAGGTTGCGGTTTGTTGCAGCCTTCTTTCACGGAACACCGAGTAAAGGCCGCAGCCAACAACAATGGCACTGCAAAGCAGGGTGAGACTATCCGGCCTTTCGGCAAATATGACGACGCCCAGCACCATGGCAAAAACCAGCCTGGTGTAACGAAAGGGCGCGACGACTGAAATCTCTCCGCTGCGCATGGCTATTGTAAGCGCGTTGTAGGCGATGACGCCGAAGATAATTGCGCCCGCGATCTGCAACAAATTGTTAGCGCCTGGCCATATGATACCACCAGTCCAGTTGAGCATCAGACATCCTGCAACAACAAGCATGAAAAAGCCCCAGACGCCCAATTGCATGTTTGACATGGATTGGGGAGCGGCACGGGTGGCAAGATCCCGCCCGGCAAAGCCAAGTGTTCCAAGCACTGCGAACAGGGATGCTGGTTCAAACCCGCTCAGACCCGGGCGTAGAATCAGCAAGACGCCGCCCAACCCGATCAAAATTGCCAACCAGCGCCGCCAGCCGACGGTCTCGCCAAAAAAGATGACTGCGCCAATGATGACGATCAGCGGGGTCGCCTGCAAAATTGCAGATGCGCTCGACAAGGGGGTCAATGCAAGGGCGAGCGTGAAGCAAATTCGGCCTGTCACTTCACAAATGGACCGCAATATAATCGGGCGTGACAGGATTGCCGGGTGCAGCAAGACCTCACCGCGCCGTGCAGTCAGAATCATGAACACAATCATGCCTCCCAGACCAAACAGGATCAGCACCTGACCAAGGGGTAGGGATGTCGTTGCAGACTTAATGAACAGATCTTCCAGCGAAAACGCGGCCATGGCCGCGACCATCAGAAGGCTGCCGCGCAGATTGTTCAATTGTTCACGGGCCCGGTTCCGTTCCGATAGGGATGTTGTTGGTTGATTTTCCTAAGGCAAGCGGCTGACAATGGAAACCGCAAATGTGTGACCTGTTTGATTGTCGGTTTGGCCAGCACGCTGGGTGGCGCAATCTGAAATTGGCGCGCAGCTTAGGGTGCGGACCCATTATGGGTGGTGAAATAGTCGGGATCGGTTTGTTTGCAGACCAGGAGCAAAGAAGCAGGAAGTCTGAAGACTTTCAAGTCTTTGCGACGCGGGCTGCGGGCAAACAGGCCCGATCCTTGATGGACAGAAAAATGGCTGCGACCTGCGGCGTCAAAGCGCTTGACCGGGCAGAAAGCCCGCTCTGCGCGCATTTCCTTGCATCTCTTTGCCATTTGTTCTGCTATTTCATCACCCATAAAGGGTCGGCACCCTAGTAGCGCTGCCGATGCCTGTTGAACAAATCAAATTCTGTGTCGCGGCATTTTGTCAAATGAATATCGTGCCTCTTTCCCGATAGGATTCAATGCCCTATATACATTTCAGAAATTACTGAAATTACAATAAGAGCTTACAATGAACCTGTCTCCGATGGTACAATCCTTTGTGCTGCATTTTGGTGAAATGGGCAGTCGATGGGGCATAAGCCGCACGGTTGGCCAGATTTATGCTGTCTTGTTTGCCGCGCCAGATCCGATGAATGCTGACCAGATAGTGGCCGCACTTGGTGTGTCGCGCTCTAATGTGTCCATGGGATTAAAGGAATTGCAGGCTTGGAACCTGGTGCATCTGAAACATCTGCCGGACGACAGGCGGGACTATTTCACGACACCGGAAGATATCTGGGAAATTGTGCGCAATCTGGCGGAAGAGCGCAAAAAGCGTGAAGTGGACCCCACATTGTCGCTGTTGCGTGATGTCATGATGCAGAACCCGACCAGCGATGCGGATATTTATGCGCAGGGCCGGATGAGCGAAATGCACGATCTGATTGAGCAGCTGACCGGCTGGTATGAAGATGTCCAGAAACTGGACACAGAGCGGCTGGTGGCGCTGCTAACGCTGGGCGCAAAGGTTCAAAAGGTACTTGATATGAAAGACCGTTTGACCAGTCTGCCTGGCCGGAAAAACAAGACAAAAACCGATGGTCGAATTGAAGTTGCCGGAAAGGACACAGCATGAGTGCGCTTGATCCGTTTGTTCTGGCCCGCATCCAGTTTGCGGCCAATATTTCGTTCCACATTCTGTTTCCGACGATCACCATCGCATTGGGATGGGTGCTGTTTTATCTGCGTTTGCGTTACAATCGCAGCGGCGACATGAAGTGGATGGATATCTACCATTTCTGGGTCAAGATTTTTGCTCTGTCGTTCGGTATGGGCGTGGTGTCCGGCATCACCATGAGCTTCCAGTTTGGCACCAATTGGCCCGGGTTCATGGAACGCGTGGGTAACATTGCAGGCCCCTTACTGGCCTATGAGGTTTTGACGGCATTCTTTCTGGAAGCTGTTTTTCTGGGCATTATGCTGTTCGGCTTCAATCGGGTATCAGCGCGTGTTCATACGGTTTCGACCTTTCTTGTGACGTTTGGCACTACGGTTTCCGCCTTCTGGATTATTGCGCTGAATTCCTGGATGCACACGCCTCAGGGTTTTGAGATTCGCGACGGCGTGGCCTATGCGACGGACTGGATGGCGATTATCTTCAATCCTTCCTTGCCCTATCGTTTGATACACATGTTGCTGGCATCCGGCCTGACCGTGGCTTTTCTGATTGCCGGTGTGTCGGCGCTGCGGTGGCTGTTTGGCGAGCGAAGGCCTGCGGTAAAGTCTGCATTGCGACTGGGCGTGACGGTTGCTGCTGTCATCATTCCCATTCAGATTTTTGTTGGCGATTTGCACGGGCTCAACACGCTTGAATATCAACCGGCCAAAGTTGCCGCTATGGAAGGCAATTGGGAAACGCAGGGCAATGTGCCTCTGCTGCTGTTTGCCTGGCCAGATGAGGCAGCGCGCGAAAACCATATGGAAATCGGCATTCCATCAGGTGCCAGCCTAATTCTGAAGCACAGTGCGGATGGCGTGGTGCCGGGTCTGAATGACTTTGTCAGCGCGGATGGTGAGATACTGCATCCGCCGGTAAAGCCTGTGTTCTTCGGCTTTCGCATCATGGTTGGTATCGGGATGCTGATGCTGCTTCTGTCCTGGACAAGCGCTTGGCAGATGCGCAAAGGGCGCGACATCGCCAAACCGTTGGCTATTGCTCTGGTTGGGATGACATTCTCGGGCTGGGTTGCCACCCTGGCAGGCTGGTACGTGACCGAAATCGGTCGTCAGCCATGGTTGGTGAGCGGTGTTCTGACAACACGGGAAGCGGTTGGTCCGATTGGCTCCGGCATGGTTGCCTCGTCTCTGGTGGCCTATCTGCTGGTGTACGCACTGCTGCTGACTGCTTACATCGGCGCCATAGTTCATTTGGCGCGCAAGGGCGATGAGGCTGAGAACAAAAGCCAGGTGAGACTTGCCGGCAGTGGACCTTTACCGGCCGTCGATCCCACCATGAAGGCGGAGTAAGATCATGGATATGATTAACTGGGAGCAGGTTTTGCCGGTCATATTTGCCGGGCTGATGGGGCTTTCCATCCTGATTTACGTTGTCCTGGATGGCTACGACCTTGGCGTCGGGGTGCTGACTGCATTTGCCACCCCGGAGGAAAAGGACCGCATGATTGCATCCATCGGACCGTTCTGGGATGCCAATGAAACCTGGTTGGTGCTGGCTGTCGGTCTGTTGCTTGTCGCCTTTCCTGCAGCGCATGGCGTTATTCTGACAACGCTGTATCTGCCCGTGATGATTATGCTGATCGGGTTGATCTTTCGCGGCGTGGCGTTTGAATTCCGGGCCAAGGTGAAGCCCGAGCAAAAGCGCTGGTGGAACCTGTCCTTTTTTGCCGGCTCTCTGATAACGGCGCTTTCACAGGGGTATATGCTGGGCATTTATGTGCTGGGGCTTGATCAATCCTGGCCTTCCATCCTGTTTGCAACGGGTGTTGCAGTCGCACTGTGTGCGACTTACGGGTTTCTGGGCGCTGCGTGGTTGATTTACAAGGCTGAGGACGCCTTGCAGCAAAAGGCCGTAAGCTGGGCCAAACGCACGTTGATTGTCATGGCTCTTGGCATGGGAACCATTTCTCTGGTCACGCCTTTTGCAAGCGACCGCATATTCGACAAATGGTTCTCTGTCCCCGAAATATTGCTGTTGGCACCGCTGCCTCTGGTTGCGGGGGGCTTGTTTGTCGGACTCTGGTTCATGCTGCGCCATATGCCGTTTCCCAAGGACCGGTTTTCCTGGGCACCGCTGGTGATGGGGGCAGGGGCCATGATTACAGGCTTTGCCGGATTGGCTTATTCCTTCTACCCTTATGTGGTGCCCGAACGGCTGACGATTTATGAGGCGGCCAGTGCTACCGAAAGTCTGGGCATCATCCTGGTTGGAACCCTGTTCGTGCTGCCCATTATTCTGGGCTACACAGTGTTTGCCTACACAGTGTTTCGGGGCAAGGCGACTGCGCTATCCTACAAATAATGGCTGGCTGTATTGCCTGGGTTGCCGTGTGACCGCCATCCAGACCATACATTTGATGAATTATATTGGATTCAATAGTTTGAGGAGTAATGCTTCACAGATTGATTCAAGTGTGGAGCTGCGAGTTGGGGCATTTTACCGGGTGACTGTAACGCCATATGCGCCTGGTCACCCGGTTTCGGTCAGGGACGCGATTTAGGTCAGGGAAGCCCTATCCGGGGAAATGATGAATTTGAGTGTCGAATTGATGGTTTGGCGTCTTGCGCGGACAGATTGGCGGGACTAATGTTTCCGCGATTTTTCAACTTGCCAGCAATCTCGGAGCCAAGCTCATGGCCTTTATCGCCGACGCCCTTTCACGTGTTCAACCCTCTGCCACAATCGCTGTCACCACCAAGGCGCGGGAGCTTAGAGCTGCAGGCCGTGATGTTATCGGCCTGGGTGCTGGTGAGCCGGATTTTGATACCCCGGATAACATCAAGCAGGCGGCGATTGATGCGATCAATCGCGGGGAAACCAAATACACCGCGGTAGATGGTATTCCTGAGTTGAAGCAGGCGATTGCCGCAAAGTTCAAGCGCGAAAATGGCATCGACTACGAACCTTCCCAGTGCTTTGTCGCGCCAGGTGGCAAGCCGATTATCTACAATGCAATGGTTGCGACCATCAATCCCGGTGATGAGGTGATTATCCCCGCGCCATATTGGGTCAGCTATCCGGATATTGTTCTTCTGGCTGGCGGAACACCTGTCATTGTGGAGGCTAAAGCTGACACCAATTATAAAATCACAGGCGCGCAACTCGAAGCCGTGATTACACCCAAAACGAAATGGGTCATTTTCAATTCTCCATCAAACCCGACAGGTGCTGCCTATTCGCGCGATGAGTTGAAAGAACTGACAGATGTTCTGGTCAAACACCCGCATGTATGGATTCTGACCGACGATATGTATGAGCATCTGGTCTATGATGATTTTGAGTTTGTTACGCCTGTACAGATAGAGCCGTCTTTGAAAGACCGCACCTTGACCATGAACGGCGTTTCCAAAGCCTATGCGATGACGGGATGGCGTATTGGCTATGCTGCCGGTCCTGCGGAACTGATGGCTGCAATGCGCAAGATACAATCTCAGTCTACCTCCAATCCAACCTCCATTTCACAATGGGCGGCTGTCGAAGCGCTGAATGGTCCGCAGGATTTCATCCCCGAAAGGGCTGAAGTGTTTAAAGGCCGCAGAGACCTTGTCGTGTCCATGCTGAATCAGGCAACTGGCCTGTCGTGCCCGACACCGGAAGGCGCGTTTTATGTTTATCCATCCTGTGCCGGCTGCATTGGCAAAACCAGTGACGGTGGAACGTTGATTGAAACCGATGGCGATTTTGCAACGGCCCTTCTGGAAGAAGAGGGTGTTGCCGTGGTGCATGGAGAAGCGTTTGGTGGCTCGCCAGCGTTCCGAATTTCCTATGCGACCTCGACCGAGGCCCTGACCGAAGCATGTCAGCGCATTCAGCGGTTTTGTGCCGGGTTGCGGTGAGCCTAAAACCACACGAAATCTCGTGCGAGCCGTTTGTAGTTCCTACCGGGATATTTATGGATGTTTTGCCGCTTTCAGAACCGTTGCCGACACCGTGTTGGTCCAAGCGTTGTAAATTGGCTATGCCATAAAAATGTTACATAATTGCCACATTTCTCCGTCGGAATTGCTATAATTTCATATTATTGGACTTCAGCGCGGACGCTAATTCACGAATCATTTACAGATGTGTGGAACTTGTTTCCTCAATCAAGCGTTTAATAGGAATTCCTGCATGTGTATTCGTAAGTTTCTGCTGACCTCAACATGTCTTTTCGGATGCGCAGCTTTTGCGACAGCTTCATTGGCTGCGGACATGTATCTTGAGGGTACACCTGTAGAGCCGACAATTTTACCGGCGGTTTCCGGGATCAATGGAAAATTTGCCCTCAATGGCGGCGTTTTTGATGAAGACGGACTTGGGGCTGTAACAGGCGCGCTGTCTTTGCCGGTTGGGCATGCATTTGGCCTGCAGCTGGATGGTATGGCCGGTGTTCGTGATGGTGATTTTGTTGGCGGTGGTGGTGCTCATCTGTTCTGGCGTGACCCAAGCACAGCGCTTTTGGGTGTTTACGGCTCATACACACATTTCGACAGTGTGGATGGATATGTGGCACGCGTTGGTGTGGAAGGCGAGTATTACTGGGAAAACTGGACCGTTTCTGCGCTTGTCGGCGCAGAATTTGTCGATAACGATTCAGAAGACGACACCGACTTCTTTGTTTTCAGTGACTTGTCTTACTATGCAACCGACAATCTGGAGTTGTCTGTTGGCCATAGATACACCGGTGAGCGTCACGCAGCGGCACTAGGTGTCGAGTTTCAGCTGGATCAAACTATCTTTTCCAGCGGCATGTCTCTGTTCGCTGAAGGACGCTTGGGTGAAGACGACTATCAGGCTGCCTGGGGCGGAATTCGTTTCTACCTTGGTGAAGAGAAGAGCCTGATCCGGCGTCATCGTGAAGATGATCCAGATTTCCTGGGCCTGGAAGATTTGTTCACCATTGACGAAGAATGCGTTCCAGATGCTGACAGGCTGAATGTAAGCGGTGACGGTTTTAATACCTGCACCAAAGAGGATACCAGATTTGGCAAACCGCGCGATTGATTTTGGTTAAAATTGGCCAGCTACTCGTTCGCTAAACCTGTGATATGATGTTGCCGGTTCTGTGATTGAAGTTCTCTGATGATTTGATCGTTCAGTGTAATTTTTGCGTTGATCTGATAACAAACAAGATTTCGCATGGCTTTTAAGTGGTCGGTGAAGCCAGAAAATGCTTTGACTCACTTGGCTTCACATATCTCGGTCATTTGCGGATGAGGATGACTATCAGGGTGCTTGGGGCGGAATTCGTTTCTGGCTTGGTAAAAGATAAAAGCCTGATCCGGCGTCATCGTGAGGATGATCTGGATTTCTTGAGGCCAGAAAATTTGTTCACAATTGATGCGGAATGTGTTCCGAATTCTAAGGGCTTGGCTGGTGACGAACTCGGCGACGGGTTTAATACGCGCGCTAAGCAGCTTATCGGAGATGGAACACCAATAAAATGGGCAGTTAGAATTGTTATTGGAACTATTTATTTAACGCTAGATTACTGCGACCCTCAGAATTAACGTTTGAGAGCGTTTTTTGAATGTGTGTCCACGTTGCTTTTCCATGTCTCGAATTTACCAGCCGAACTTCTTGCGATCTGTTTTACCTCCGTGGCTTTTACCTGAATATCGTCGTGAAGGATTTTTCGCATAATTTGTGTCAGGCCGGATAAATCGACTGGTTGTTCTGCCTTATCAACCACATAAAAGACCTCGATCTGCGTAAGTGTGTGCTGAATGACCTGAAACTGCCTGGCAGATAAGAAGGGTTCGTAATCACTGCGTGTCATGTCGGGTCGCACCTGACTGCCATCACTAAACGTGAACATATTTCGCTCTCGTCCCCATATTCGTTCAATTCTGGGTAATCTGCGTCCGCACGGGCAGGGGATTTCAGCAAGCTTGACGAGATCCCCGTTTGCATAGCGGATCAATGGCATCGCATAATTATAAAATGGCGTAATGATCAGCTCGCTGCGTGTATGGAAATCAGTTGGTTGGCTGTCTGTGGGCTTGGATTCCATCAGCGCAACTTCGCTGAACTGATGATGCCAGTTACCAAGCGGGCAATTCACAGATATAGGGCCGGTTTCAGTACTTCCAAAGCGATCGATTATTCTCACACTGGCATTCTCAGCGATGTGCCGCGTGTCATCTTCCAGGATTTCACCGTGCACAATCATTGTGTGGAACGAGATCTCCAATCCCTGTCGCTGCAATTCTTCGATAATCGCTGCACCATTTTTGGGATATGTGGACAAAATATCCGGTTGTTTTCGATGTACCCATTCAGCTTGTTGAGCGATGGTGTAACCGACCGACAGATTGTATGCACGCGCCTTCGGGTTCACCAGGTTCCAGTTCATTCCCGGCACCCCATCGGGGAAGGGATACTGGTCGGTGTCGTCCAAAATGAAACAGACAGAACTATCAGGGTTTATGCTGTGCCAGTCGAAAATGCGTTGATTGACCGACGAAGCCATAAGGCTCATCAAGCCGCTTGAGCGCACTTTCAATGGCATTCCGGTTGAACCTGATGTGGTTTCAACCGAATGGTCTCCGGCCTGCGTTGGTGTGTTTCTGGCAAACAGGGTGTCGCCTGCTGCTTGTGCCTGCGCTCTTGAAATTGGCTCTATATCGGACCATGCTTCCCATCTGATCGCGTCTTTTGTTCCAAACAGCGGGTTCAGTCTTTTCTCATAGAACGGCACCTGTTCTTTGGCATGGCGAATAAGACGCTCCTGCAATCGTCTCTGGTAAGCCTGCATTTTTGCAGGTAGCAATGTCTCAGTGGTCTTCAAGACCTCGACAAATTTCCGTGCTTTTTGTCGGACTGCGCTGTCTGTCGTCATTGTATCTGCCAATGTTTCAAACCCCTCGAACCCGTTTTGGAAATTGTCGCGCAACTGATCGCACGAGCAAAGTGAAAAAGTATCGCTTCGATATATACCGGTAATATGCCGCCGTCACTGCCGGAAGGTTAACACTTTCTACGTTGTAATTTTGTGACACCGAACTGAAATTAAAGCATTTTTTACAATGGCCCTTGCATCTGAGGCGCTGTGGCTGCACGGTTAACGAAACTCAACAGGTCGATGGATAAATCATGAAAAGTAAACGTCTCTTTCTCGGCTCAACTGCTTTGATCAGCGGCCTGCTCATCTCTACGATGTCATTTTCCGCGGATCTTTATGTGGTCGGCGAACCAACCTTGCCAACGGTTCTGCCAGCTGTTTCTGGAATAAATGGCAAGATTGCCGTGCAGGGTGGGGCTTTTGAAGACGAAGGATTTGGTCTGTTGACCGGTTCGATTTCGGTTCCGCTTGGTACCCGTTTTGGCTTGCAAGCAGACGGCATGGCGGGTGCTCGTGAGGGAGATTTCATCGGCGGCGGCGGTGTTCATCTGTTTTGGCGCGATCCAAGCTATGGTCTGTTAGGTGTCTATGGCTCCTATACACGCCGGGAAGATTTCGACGGGCATGTTGCGCGTCTTGGCGTTGAAGGCGAATATTATTACAATAATTGGACAATACGCTCTGTTCTGGGTGCAGAATCTATTGATGCCGGTAGTGCATTTGTAGAGCCAGACGATGGTTTCTTCGCCTTTACAGATGTGTCCTATTACATTGACGAGAATCTCGAGCTCTCCGTTGGCCACCGCTTTACGGCCGACCGTAATGCACTTGCGCTGGGCGCTGAATATCAACTCAACCAATCTTTGTTCAACAGTGGCGTATCCCTGTTTGCAGAAGGCCGTATTGGTGAAGATGACTATCAGGCTGTCTGGGCAGGCGTTCGCGTCTATCTGGGTGACGACAAGAGCCTGATGCGCCGTCATCGTGAGGATGACCCGGCCCAATGGGGCGATGAAGATTTGTTCGATGTGGAAGCCGAGCCGAGCAACAAAAAAATTGTATGTATTGGCTCTGAGTGTGCTTAGTTAACTCGGGTTCTGACCGCTTCCGGTCGTGATATTTGAAACGAAATCTTCGAATTTACCTCCAGCTGTGCGGCGTATTTCGTCGCACAGTCTGATTGTTATGTTCAAAGACGGGTGTAGCGAGCGTCGAAAGACCTCCTGCAGTGCCTGGTGATCAATCTCACGGTTGTCGAAACTTCTGACCATATGAATGGTGAGATGGTCGATTTCATCCTGCACAACCTGCATTTGCCGGAACGGGTAGATTGCTCTTAAATCTTTCATTTTCATTTCGGGCCATTTTGATGTGCCATCCACGAATGTGAACAAATTACGTCTGCGTCCCGCGACAAATTTCAAAGTCCGTCCCTGGCGTCCACAGGGGCAAGGAGTTTCTGATATAGCGCCGTAGTCTCCCAAAGCATACCGGATGAGTGGCATCGCAAAATTGTAAAAAGAGGTTGTGACAAGGCGCCCTGTCTGGCCATCAGGAACAGGTGTTCCGTGATCGTCGACCACTTCGAGAAACGAGATTTCCTCGTGGATATGGAGCGTACCGTGTTCCGGACAGCTTGCTGCCAGACGTCCGGTTTCGCTTGCCCCATATAGGTTTACGACTGCGCCAGCTATTGTGTCTGCAATCAATTTCCGGGTTTCTTCTTCCAGAACTTCGCCGCTGAGCAGAACCACGTCAAAGCGGGGTGGGAGGCTGTCTTCCTGCTGCGCCGCTTCAATGAGTCCACGTAAATTATTGGGAAATGTAGTCAGATAGGCTGCTTCCGTTCGGTCCAGCCATTTCAATTGCTGCATTGTGGTCGTCTTGAGCGTGTCGAGTTGGAAAAGCTTCCCGTCTGGATTACCACGATACCATTCCCGCCCCGAATAACCCTCGGGGTAGGCGGCTCTATCCTCGTAATCTGTTGTCAGTTGGATCAGACTTTTGCTGCCATCTATCTGATACCATCGAAACAGGCGGTCCAGCACGGCCTGATTTGCAGTTTGCTGCAGCTCGCTGCGGTGGTGAATCAGGGGTGTTCCGGTAGAGCCGGAGGTGTGTTTTGTCTGCGTTGCCCCTGCCTGTTTGGGAACAGAAGCGGCCCTTAATTCTCGTGACTCCTCCTGCGCATGTGAACGCGTTAAAATAGGTATTTCCTGCCATCTGGACAAATCAGGTTCTGGCCCGGATGAAAACAAAGGTGCCAGACGCTGCTTGTTGGCTGGCACTTCTTCGTTTGCGTGGCGCAGGAATCGTTGCAGCCCACGGTCCTGAAGTGCTTTCAATCGCTGCGCCGGAAAGTGCTGGCTTTGATCCAGCAGCTTTACAAATCGATCGTAGCCATCGTCCATAGATTTCCTAAATATTGCTGGAGTTAAAGCGTTGAATTTGGCGGTTACTGCAACGTTGGCTCGCCTGTATGTGACTTGTTGCCAAGTGGCGCGCACGCCTCTTCACTTAACATGGCTGATCCAGGTTTCAAATTTTCCGGAAGCCGAACGCGCAAGTTTGGGCACTTGCGTCAACTCCACTGTAATATCCCAGTGGAGTTTATTCTGCAGCAATGTGGTCAAGCCTTCAAGGTCCGGGGCGTGAGAGGCGTCATCCGCTACATAGCGGACTTCAAGACGGGTTGGAGTGTGCTGAATGACTTGAAACTGTTTTGCCGATAAAAACGGCTCATATTCAGTGCGCATCATGTTCGGCCATATCCGACTGCCGTCACTCAATGTGATCAGATTTCTCTCCCGCCCCAGGATGCGTTCTATCCTTGGCAGTGTGCGGCCACACGGACAGGGAGTTGCGGACAGGTCGACCAGATCGCCATTTTTGTAGCGTATCAATGGCATGGCGTAGTTGTAGAATGGCGTTACGACAAGCTGACCGCGTCCGTGGTTAACGACCTTGCCGTCATCCGGTGATAACGTTTCCATCAAGGCAATTTCGCTGAACTGATGATGCCATGGACCTTGCGTGCATTGAGCCGAAAGCGGGCCGGTTTCCGTGGTGCCAAAACGGTCGATTACTTTTATGCCTGCTTCATTGATTATGTGCCTGGTATCAGGCTCAAGCACCTCGCCGAGGACAAGCATGGTGTGAAACGGAATCGGGATTTGCTGCTGCAAAAAAGTTTCCACGATGGCCTGGCCGTTTCGGGGAAAAGTACATAGCAGACCAGGTTGCCTCCGGATGATCCAATCCACCTGTTGCTCGGCTGAATAGCCAATCGACAAGTTAAAGCCAGGTGCCGTTTGATTAATCAGATTCCAGTCTGCGCCCTCCTTGCCATCAGGATAGGGGTAGTTGCTGTGCGTATCCAAAATGAAGCAGATGCGCTCGTCTGTATTGATGCCGTGCCAATTGAAAAACCGCTGGTTGATAGAAGCGGACATGAGGCTCATCAGGGTGCTGGTACGTGTGCGTAACGGCATGCCTGTAGAGCCGGACGATAATCCGTTGCTATACGATCCTGTCTCTGGCGGTGTGCTGCTGGCGAAAAGGGCCTCGCCAGCTTCCTGAGCCTCAGTTCGTGCAAATGTGGGAATATCTGACCATGCCTCCCAGCGGATGGTGTCATCAGGGCCGAAAAGCGGATCAAGCCGCGTGGCATAAAAGGGAACCTCGGCTTTTGCGTGGCGTATCAGCCGATCCAAAAGGCTTCTTTGATAGGCCTGCATTCTGGCAGCTGAATAGGTCTCTGTCCTTTGCAGAACCTCCACGAAGCGGATTGCATTTTCCAGGGCCGCACCATTTAGCGCCATGAGATGTTTCTTTCATTCACAAAGATATGGAAGTTATTGATAGTCCGGTATGATTTGAGATACCAGACTTCAAGCGTGGGTGGTTTATCTGTGGCTTTTTGGCGACATATTTGGTTTTTCGCACCTCAGAGTTTTTTTTAGGTGATCCAGCATTGAACGAATTTGCATTTTGTGGGCTTTTAAGGTGTATGAAAAAATCAGCAATTGTCAGCATGTGAGGTCGTGACATGACTAATCGTCATTTATTTTTGGCAACAACGGCATTAGTCACTAGTTTTGCGCTGTCCAGCGCAGCACTGGCTGCTGATCTCTATGTGGTTGGTGAGCCGGCATATCCAACTGTTCTGCCGGCGGTCTCTGGGCTGAACGGAAAAATCTCTCTGGAAGGCGGTGCGCTGGATGAGAACGGATTTGGCGCTTTGTCAGGCTCTGTATCAATGCCGCTTGGCCAACGTTTCGGATTTCAGGTTGATGGTTCGGTCGGCGTTCTGGATGAGGAGTTCTTCGGCAGCGCGGCTGGTCATCTGTTCTGGCGCGATCCGGCCTATGGTCTGCTAGGTGTTTACGGCTCCTATACGATTGTTGACGGATTGGATGCCGATCTTGCCCGGCTTGGTTTCGAGGGTGAATATTACTGGAATCAGTTCACCGTCAAAACCGTACTGGGTGCAGAGTTCATCGATATTGATCCACCTGTGAATTATGATGACACCAATTTCTTTGCCTTCACCGATTTGTCCTATTACGCAACAGATGATCTGGAACTGTCAGTGGGCCATCGCTATACGGGCGAAAAACATGCTCTGGCGCTGGGTGTTGAATATCAGTTGAACCAGCAGATACTGTCCAGCGGCGTTGCGCTTTTCGCGGAAGGCCGTATTGGCGAGGATGAATATCAGGGTGCCTGGGCAGGGGTGCGGATGTATCTGGGTGACAACAAGTCTCTCATCCGCCGTCACCGCGAGGATGATCCAACCGACTGGTCGGAAGACAATTTGTTTGGAATTGTCAATGCAAATGGCAATGGAGCCTGTGTACCAAACGCGGGTGAACTGGCAGGCGAAGGACCGATTTCGGATTCATCTGACGGGTTTAATACCTGTACTGGCGAGAGTTTCTCAATATTCTAATAATCCTTGTCGGTTTGTCATAAAAAGCGTTTTGCTGATTGGAATTGAATGAAGGCTCGCACAATAAGTGCGAGCCTTTTTGCGTGTCAGGTTGGATAGGGCCGATATGCTGCTTCCTGTCCTGTGTCAGTGAGTGTCCCAATGAGGATGATTTCTGCCTGTCGCATTTGCATTGATATAAATGCGCAAATTGGAACGCTGATTGAAATCGATGGATACTTGCGACTTCGCGTCTGGAAGAAGTGTGCATTTCGACCGTGTATGGCGAATAAGACGTTCCTGCAATCGCCTCTCGTAAAGTTGCATTTTTACTGCAGGCAGCGTCTCCGTACTCTTCAGAACTTCAACGAATTCCGTCGCTTTTTGCCGGACAGGTCATCTATTGTCATGGGAATTCTCCAGTGCTGGATTCCGTCAAATCCTGTGCCGCAGTATATCGCGCAATTGCGTCCTTGAGAAAAAGGGGCAAATAAAAATTTCTCTGTGTCGTTGGCGCGGAATTCAGTGAGGCAGTTGCTAGATTTTTTGAAGTTAATGACGTTCTCTTCGTAATTTATAATTAAGCCAGTTACGTAGATGATGGTGTGTGAAGAATTTCTGGAACTGCGCTGGAATTTCGTCGTGCGACTAGGGTGCGGACCCATTATGGGTGGTGAAATAGTCGGGATCGGTTTGTTTGCAGACCAGGAGCAAAGAAGCAGGAAGTCTGAAGACTTTCAAGTCTTTGCGACGCGGGCTGCGGGCAAACAGGCCCGATCCTTGATGGACAGAAAAATGGCTGCGATCTGCGGCGTCAAAGCGCTTGACCGGGCAGAAAGCCCGCTCTGCGCGCATTTCCTTGCATCTCTTTGCCATTTGTTCTGCCATTTCGTCACCCATAAAGAGTCCGCACCCTAAGTTCAAAGTTCATGATTCTGCAATAATTGGTCGAAAAATGGCTAATTTACGGCTAAATTGTGGCCGAATTTGTGTCTTTTTGGTTACGGCTGAGCGCATTCTGAACGTGACCTGCCGCATTTCGCACTTACTGCCAAAAAGCTACTAGTCGACTCGGGATCTGCGGTTCATTGTGACGCAACGAATTATCGTAAGGACTGATCCATGTTGAATCGTAATTTCTTTTTTGTGACGACTGCGTTGGTTAGCAGTTGTGTTCTGTCTGGCGCGGCCTTCGGCGCTGATCTATATGTTGTTGGCGAACCAACCCTGCCGACAGTTCTGCCAGCCGTGTCTGGAATAAACGGCAAGATCGCCGTGCAGGGTGGCGCTTTTGAAGACGAAGGGTTTGGTCTTTTGACCGGGTCGGTTTCGGTTCCGCTTGGAACCCGTTTCGGGCTGCAGGCAGATGGCATGGCGGGCGCTCGTGAGGGTGATTTCGTCGGCGGCGGCGGTGCTCATCTGTTTTGGCGCGATCCAAGCTATGGTCTGTTAGGTGTCTATGGCTCCTATACACGCCGGGAAGATTTCGACGGGCATGTCGCGCGTCTTGGCGTTGAAGGCGAATATTACTACAATAATTGGACGATACGCACTGTTCTGGGTGCAGAATCTATTGATGCTGGTAGTGCATTTGTAGAGCCAGACGATGGGTTCTTCGCCTTTACAGATGTGTCCTATTACATTGACGAGAATCTCGAGCTCTCCGTTGGTCACCGCTTTACAGCCGACCGTAATGCACTTGCACTGGGCGCTGAATATCAACTCGATCAATCTCTATTCAATAATGGCGTGTCCCTGTTTGCTGAGGGCCGTATTGGTGAAGATGACTATAGTGCGGTCTGGGCAGGCGTTCGCGTCTATTTTGGCGATGACAAGAGCCTGATGCGTCGTCATCGTGAGGATGACCCGGTTGGCTGGGGTGACGAAGATTTGTTTGATGTGGCAGCTTGCGATCGCGACAGCAAAAGCTGTGGCTCTGAGGGTATTGACTAACTCAGACCCTGATCGCTTTGGGTTCTGATATTTGAGATAAAGTCTTCAAATTTACCGCTGGCTGTGCGACCTATTTCGTCGCACAGCCTTATTGTTATGTTCAAAGACGGGTGCAGCGAGCGTCGAAAGACATCCTGCAACGCTGTGTGATCAAGCACGCTGCCATCGGTACTTTTGACCATATAAACGGTCAGATGATCTATTTTATCCTGAACCACCTGCATTTGCCGGAACGAGTAGATTGTCCTTAATTCTCGTAGTTTCATATCAGGCCATTTTGACGTGCCGTCAACAAATCTGAACAGATTACGTTGACGTCCAGCGACGAATTTTAATGTTCGTCCCTGGCGTCCGCAGGGGCATGGGGTCGCTGATACGGCACCGTAGTCTCCAAGGGCGTAGCGGATGAGTGGCATTGCAAAATTGTAGAATGAGGTTGTGACAAGACGCCCTGTCTGACCGTCAGGCACGGGCTTGCCTTGCTCGTCGACCACTTCCAGAAACGAAATTTCCTCGTGAATATGAAGCGTACCATGTTCCGGACAGCTTGCTGCCAGACGCCCGGATTCACTCGCTCCAAATAGGTTTATGATAGCGCTACCTGTGGTCTCAGCAATCAGTTTCCGGGTGTCGTCTTCCAGAACTTCGCCGCTGAGCAGAACCACATCAAAGCGGGGTATTGGAACATTTGCTTCCTGCGCCGCCTCAATCAATCCACGAGCATTGTTGGGGAATGTGTTCAAATAGGCCGCTTCCTTTTGAGCGAGCCATTTCAATTGCTGCATGGTGGTCGTCTTGAGCGTGTCGAGATGAAAATAATCGCCCTGTGGCTGGCCACGAAACCATTCATGGCCTGCATACCCATCGGGATAAGAAGCTCTGTCGTGGTAGTCAGTTGTCAGTTGGGCCAGACTTTTGCTGCCATCCATCTGATACCATTGAAACAGGCGGTCCAGCACGGCCTGATTTGCAGTTTGCTGGAGTTTGCTGCGATAGTGAATCAGAGGTGTTCCGGTGGAGCCGGAGGTGTGTTTTGTCTGCGTTGCGCCTGCCTGTTCGGGAACAGAAGCTGCCTTAAGTTCCTCTGATTCTTCTTGCGCTTGTGAGCGCGTCAAAACGGGTATTTCCTGCCATCTGGACAAGTCAGGTTCAGGCCCGGATGAAAACAATGGTGCCAGACGCCGTTTGTAGGCTGGCACTTCTTCGTATGCATGGCGCAGGAATCGTCGTAGCCCGCGCTCTTGAAGTGCTTTCAATCGCGGTGCCGGAAAGTGCTGGCTTTGTTCCAGCAGTTTTACAAATCGATCGTAGCCGTCGTCCATAGATTTCCTAAATTTTGCCGGAGTTTGACCCCTGAGTTTGGGCGATTACTGAAACGCTGATTGGCTTGAGGGAACTTGTTGCCAAATCGGGAGCAGATCTCTTCACTTAACATGGCTGATCCACGTTTCAAATTTTCCGGATGGGGCACGTGGCAGTTCTGACAATGGCGTCAGGTCGACGGTAATGTCGGGATGCAGCGCTTTTTGGATCATCAATGTCAGGCCCGCAACATCTACAGCTCGTGACGGATCTTCGACCACAAATCGCATTTCCAGGCGGGTGGGTGTGTGCTGGATCATCTGAAACTGCTTGAGTGATACATAGGGATCATATTCCGACCGCATGATGTTGGGCCATATGCGGCTGCCATCACTTAAGGTGAGCATGTTGCGTGAGCGCCCTAGAATGCGCTCGATCCGTGGCAGTGTTCTGCCGCAAGGGCAGGGCTCGGAAGAGCGATCCAGCAAATCTCCGTTTTTGTAGCGGATCAGGGGCATGGCGTAGTTGTAGAAGGGTGTGACCACAAGTTCGCCGCGTCCAGAACTGATGTCACTGCCGTCGCCAGGTGCGATGGTCTCCATGAGGCAGACTTCACTGTACTGATGGTGCCAGGGTCCATGCGAACACTGGCCCGAAATTGGACCGGTTTCAGTGGTGCCAAAATGATTGATCAGCCGTATGCCTGCCTGTTCAATCAGCTCAATGGTTTCCACTTCCAAAACCTCGCCGAGGACCATGATTGTGTGAAAGGGAATGGATTGGTTCTGGCTTAAGAAGAGTTCTACGATTGCCTGTGCGTTTTTGGGATTGGTGTAAAGCATATCCGGCTGTTTACGACTGAGCCAATCGACCTGCTGTTCAATGGTATAACCAGCCGACAAATTGTAAGCGGGCGCTTGCGGATTGATCAAATTCCAGCTGTCACCTTCGCGGCCTTCCGGGTAAGGGAACTTTTTCTTCTCATCCAGAATGAAACCTATTGTGTCATCAGCATTGATGTTGTGCCAGTTGAACAGTCGCTGGTTTATGGACGCGCTCATTAAATTCATGAGCCCACTGGAACGGGTCCGCAGTGGCATTCCAGTGGAGCCGGACGTTGTGTCCTCGCCGTAGCCGCCTGTTTTTGAAGGGGTTGTTTTGGCGAAAAGTTCCGCGCCCACATCCTGCGCCTCCGTCCTGGTAAAGGTTGGAATGTCTTTCCATGCTTCCCAGACAATGTTGTCATCAGAATCAAAGAGCGGATCAAGGCGGGTGTCGTAGAATGGAACCTCGGCTCTGGCGTGCCTCACCAGTCGTTCCAGAAGGCCACGCTGATATGATTGCATCCGGTCTGCAGTATAGCTTTGTGTTTTCTGCAGAGCCTCGGTAAACCGCCTTGCATTCTGTAGTAGTTCACCGTCCCAAGCCATTGCCTGACTCTCCACTCAAACCGTCGGAACACATAATCCAGGCCCCGTTGTTACAGCATTTATTTGTACATGTTCATTGATATCCAGATAGGTAACACAATGGTCAATCGAGGATCTTCAGTTTTCTTATTATCAAACCAGAAGAAAATCGTGACAATTTGTCCGATCAGGTGTCTTTTGACATAATTAAGAAGGGTTTAGAGAGTGTTCTTTGGGCCACACTAGCTGATATTCCCAACAAAAAAATCCAAAGCGTTTCCCCCCGCAAGATATCTTTGTTAAATATAAGCCTTACTTTGCCTCGGGAGTCATACGTGTCAAATCGCAAGTTTTTTCTAACGACCACAGCGCTGATCAGCGGCTTGGGTCTATCCACTGCTTCATTCGCCGCAGATCTTTATGTTGAGGGCGCACCAGCAATTCCAACCGTATTGCCTGCTGTATCAGGGGTGAACGGCAAGATTTCTGTCGAAGGCGGTCTGTTCGACGAAGAAGGATTCGGCGCTTTGTCCGGCTCTATCTCACTGCCGCTTGGCCAAAGTTTTGGCGTTCAGATTGATGGCTCGGTTGGCACCCTTGACGAAGAATTCTTTGGCAGTGCCGGTGGCCACTTGTTCTGGCGTGATCCTGCCTATGGCCTGCTCGGCATTTATGGATCGTTCACGGCTATTGACGGTATCGATGGCGAGGTTTCTCGTATTGGTGTTGAAGGCGAATATTACTGGAATCAGATTACTCTGAAAGGCGTGGTCGGCGCTGAATTCATAGATGTAGATGCTCCTGCCAATTATGACGAAACCAATTTTTTCGCTTTTTCCGACCTGTCCTATTACGCAATGGATGATCTGGAATTGTCTGTCGGGCATCGTTACACAGGTGAAAAACATGCGCTGGCCCTGGGTGTTGAATATCAGTTGAACCAGCAGGTCTTTTCAAGCGGCGTGTCCCTGTTTGCTGAAGGTCGTATCGGCGAAGACAACTATCAGGGTGCATGGGCCGGTGTGCGGATGTATCTGGGGGATAATAAATCCTTGATCCGCCGTCATCGTGAAGATGATCCGACGGATTGGGCGGAAGATAATCTGTTCGGAATCGTGAATAGCTCCGACTCCGCGTGCGTACCAACCTTATCGGAAGTTGGTGACGGAGAGTTCCTGAATTCCTGTACTGGAGAATCAGAGTTTTTGATAATCGACGACAACTAAGATAGCCAAGCTAGTTAGTTGACCGGGACCCATTCACCGAATGAGCTCTGATCTGACCGTGAAATTGGTCGAATTGCTTGTGATTTGATGGAATATTGCAGGGTAGCTTCGTGGGCCTTCCGGGTTTGTAAGGGCCATGCCATGCCGGACTGTGTTGCAACGACCGCCTTGGCTGGCGGTTCACTTTTATCTGACACTGCGCTGGCCGCTGACCTCTATGTCACCGGGGAGCCTACACTTCCAACTGTTTTGCCCGCCGTATCTGGTCTGAATGGCAAAACCTCTCTTAAGAGCGGTGCTCTCTAAGAACAACAAAGCCGACAGGGCAACGCTTCAGACCGTCATTGGATTGATCTGTTGGTATCCTTGACGACGATTTCATCGGTGGCGTTGCTGATCCCACACTCGGTGTAAAAGTCGTGGGACGCCATATTCCCAAGTCACTGAGATGATTTTATCGATGTGTTGGTGGGTGTGTCCAGACCCCAATCGGTCCCAATTGGACTGATGCCCTACGGATCATGTCGTCAAATGGTTCAGGAAACAAGCGATGTCCACTCTTCATACTTGCCAGATGCTGCTCGTGCAATCTCTGGAACTTCCACGACCTCAATTTGTACAGTGGGGTGCAGTCGGCTGCGCAGGAATGACTGCAGTCCTCCGATATTTATATCCACGTGGGAGCTTTGATCCCGGACAAACCGGATTTCAATGTTCGTTGTCGTCTTCTGTATCGCCTGGACTTGTCTTGATGGCAGAAAGCCGGAATATTCATGCTTGAGCATAAAGGGCCATGATCGACTGCCATCACTGTAAGTAAAGACATGTCTTTCCCGCCCCAATATTTTCATGATCGAGGGCAGGGTGCGGCCACATGGACATGGGGTCTGTGAAATTTCTACCAAATCCTGGTTTTCGTAGCGGATCAGCGGCATGGCATAATTGTAGAATGGCGTCAGGACAAGCCGACCGCGCCCTTCGGCTACCAAAGAATGTCCGCTGACATCAAGAACCTCCATTAGGTTTGCTTCGCAGAACTGGTGATGGCGGTTTTCGGTCGGGCATTGTCCCGCAATTGCACCGAGTTCTGACGCTCCATAACGATCCACGAGCTTGAGATTGTGTGTGCCGCAAAGATAAGACTTCGCCTCTTCGTTAAACACTTCACCCTGCCCAATGAATGTATGAATGGACAAAATTTCTTTGCGCTGTGTGGCCAATTCGTATATTGCAACGGCAATAGATGGATAGGTGATAAGAATATCAGGTTTCGTGCTTAGCAACCATTCCAATTGATTTGCAATTGGCTCGGTGACAGACAATTGGCAGGCTGGCGCTTCAGGGTTGGCAACGTTCCACTGCCGACCGATTTGTCCTTTTGGATATGGAAATCTGTTTTGCGTGTCTACGATGAGTGCCGCTTTTCCGGACAGATCAATTTCATGCCACTCAAATATGCGCTGGGAGGCGGCGACATTCATCAAACTGGCTGTCGCGGAAACATGGAATAGCAACGGAGCGCCGGTGGATCCTGAGGTCTGATGTTCAGCGTAACCTCCCACATGTTCCGGCAGAAAATTAGCAAACAGGGCATCACCTGCGTCTTGTGCATCCGCACGTGTAAATGTCGGTATATCGTCCCAGGCTTCCCAGCGCATTGAATCATCCTGAGCGAAAAGCGGGTTGAGGCGGCGGGCATAGAATGGAACCTCTTGCCTGGCATGACGCAATAAGGGTTCAAGCAGTTTGCGCTGATAGGCCTGCATTCTATCAGGCGGATAATATTGCGTCCGATACAGCGCTTTTGTCATTTTTTTGGCAATATCGAGTGATTGTGGGTTCAAGTCGACAGACCCCTGCGTTCGTTTGACATGTGCTCTACCCCCGGAGTTTGCCTACATTTTGTCCACTGTCTTTTGGGGTTGCACCCATTATTAATCCGTTTCCAGCACGGCTGGCCTTGTTTCGGTAGGTTTCAAGCATTGTTGGACCCAGTGCAACTCGTCACCAAACGGTACCAGGTGGCGCAATATATGCCCCCCTCACCAACAGTTGATTGTTTACCAGCATTTTGCACCAATTCTACGGGCACAAAAGCAGCAATTCCAGTGATACAACATTCCTCATGAGCCGTCATCGTGAAGATGATCCGGCGGATTGGGAAGAAGACAATGTGTATGGCGCGCCAAACAGTCCTGATACGAAGACGCTACCAAAGGTGAGCCCTGCTTATCCAATTAAAAAAATCCAAAACAACTTTGCTTAAACCAATATTGGCAGCACTAAATACTTCTTTAAGTTGTATTTTTACAGATGTTCATTCTCCATGATTTGGGAACTATCTAAGCGTGTTTCTGTGTCATTTTGGCTACGAATGCCAATTTTCTGTTCTACTTTATCTCATTGATCCAAAAGGCATTTGTTGTTGGATGCGGTTTCACATTAGGGTCAGGAAGTTCAAAATTTTAGGTGTGTTGATGTTGAGGCGTAATTTCTTTCTGACGACAACTGCCCTGTTCGGCAGTTGCATTCTATCCAGTGCGGCGTTTTCTGCCGATTTATATGTGACCGGTGAGCCGGTTCTTCCAACTGTTTTGCCCGCTGTGTCCGGTTTGAATGGCAAAATTTCCCTTAAGGGCGGTGCGCTGGACGAAGAAGGCTTTGGCGCCCTGCAAGGCTCGGTTTCCCTGCCGCTAGGCCAACGTTTCGGTCTCCAGCTGGACGGATCTGTTGGCATTCTGGATGAGGAATTCACTGGTGGTGTCGGTGGTCACCTGTTCTGGCGTGATCCCTCATATGCATTGTTGGGAATATATGGTTCTTACACAACCGTTGAGGCCGTGGATGGCGACATTGCGCGCCTCGGCGTCGAAGGGGAATATTACTGGAACCAGTTCACGGTCAAAAGTGTGATCGGTGCTGAATTCATCGATATTGATGCGCCGGTGAATTATAATGAAACCAATCTGTTCGCCTTCTCGGACCTGTCCTATTACGCGACGGACAATCTCGAACTCTCCGTAGGTCATCGTTACACAGGCGAGAAGCATGCTTTGGCGCTGGGTGTCGAATATCAGCTCAATCAGCAGGTGTTTGCCAGCGGCGTGTCTCTGTTTGCTGAAGGGCGAATTGGCGAAGACGATTATCAGGGTGCCTGGGCCGGTGTGCGGATGTATCTTGGGGATGATAAATCTCTGATCCGCCGTCATCGTGAAGATGATCCGACGGAATGGGAAGAAGATAATCTGTTCGGGGTTATCAATGCGGCTGGCTCTGGCAAAAGTGTCTGTGTTCCAGATCCCGATCTTCTTGGCCCAGATGAAGACCGCGAAGGGTATAATACCTGTACAATGGAAGATATCGATTACAATCCTATATGATGGGTGAGAACTGACGAGTGGCTCAGAACGTAAAAGTTCTGTGCAGACCAATACTGGAAACTGCGTTGTAGAAAATTACGGCGCAGTTTTTTGTGTGTTTAAACTGCTGTTGATACCCGTGAGGCCGGGCTCAGTTTATCCCTCTCGCATCGGTCTCCTGCACCACATTTGCCTTGCGCTTCATTGACGGAAATTTTGAAAGCCAGAAAATTTTGAAAGTTGGAAATTTCTGAAAATCATCAGATTTGGGTCGCTAGCGACACCCATTCTTCATATTTTCCGGATGCTGCTCTTGAAATTGACTGAGTCTCAACGATCTCAAGCTGAATAGAAGGATGCAATCTCTTACGCAAGAATGCCTGCAGACCCTTACGGTCGATGGGAGTGGTGTTGCTGATATCCCTTACAAACCGGATTTCTATGTCTGTTTTTGTCTTCTGAATGGTTTGTAACTGACGGGCCGGCAGAAATGGGGCATATTCATGCCTGAGCAAAAAAGGCCAGGAACGCGTGCCGTCTATATAAGTGAAAGTGTTCTTTTGCCGGCCAAGTACACGTTCAAGTGTAGGCAATGAACGACCACAAGCGCATGGCGTTTGCGTAATTTCGACCTGATCCTGATTTTCGTAACGAATGAGCGGCATGGCGTAGTTGTAGAACGGCGTCAGGACCATTCTTCCGCGCCCTTCCTTCACCAGATCGTTGCGACCAAAATCGAGAACTTCCATCAAATTCGCTTCGGAGAACTGATGAAAGCGATTACTGGTCGGGCATTGTGCGGCAATTGCTCCGGTTTCCGATGTTCCATATCGATCAATAAGTTTGAGGCCGTGAACCTTCATAAGATAGTTTTTCGAATCTTCGTTGAAAACCTCTCCCTGGCTGACGAAGGTATGAAAAGGAACAGGGGTCCCGCGTTGCTCGGCCAGTTCACAGATGGCCGTGGCATTAGAGGGATAGGTAACGAAAATATCAGGTTCAGATGCCAGCAACCAATCCAGTTGCATGGAAACATTTGCAGACAACGACAATTGGCAGGCGGGCGCGTTGGGATTTGCCACATTCCATTTCCGACCGGTCGCACCCCTTGGAAACGGGAAGCGCCCTGTCAGGTCGATGATAAGTGCCATTTTTCCCGAGAAATCAACGTCATGCCACTCAAATATTCGCTGTGCGGCAGCAGCATTTATGACGCCGGAGGTTGCTGAAACCCGAAACTTCAAAGGTGTGCCAGACGAGCCGGATGTCTGGCCTTCTGTATATCCGCCGACATGGTCCGGAGCAGTTTTGGCAAACAACGCGTTGCCTGCCTCCTGTGCCTCGGCGCGTGTGAAGGTGGGAACGTCACCCCAGGCGTCCCAGCGGATTGATCCGTCATCAGCAAAGAGCAGATCGAGCCGGGTTGCGTAGAAAGGGACTTCCTTTCTGGCGTGATGTAAAAGCGGTTCCAACAATTTGCGCTGATAGGCCTGCATCCTGTCCGGCGTATAATACTGCGTCCGACCCAGCGCTTTGGCCATGTTACGGGTGACTTCAAGCGAAGTATGATTCAATTCGACTGGCCCTCATGTGGTATCAACCGGCATCAAACACGCCGACCTCACCAACAGTTTATTTGATTTTCCAGTGTTTTGTCCCAATTCTAGACGCACAAGAGCAGAAAAGGGAACGTCATGCTTATCAAACGCCCCAAAAGTTGGGAAATCCCCGAGAATAAAGCGTCAAGCGAGGCGAGTTTCATCAATCGTCGTAACCTCATCAAAGTGGCAGGTTTTGCCGGTATTGGTGCCGCTGCTGGTTTGGCATTGCCGAATCGCCAGATGGAGGCTGCGGAACCTGATCCAACTGCTGACCTTTATCCCGCAGGCATGAACCCCGATTTCGCGGACGCAGGCAAGCCAATCACTGATGAAGAATTGAACTCGCAATATAATAATTTCTATGAATTCGGGTCCCATAAGCGGATCTTCAAAGAGGCACAGAAGCTTGAGACGCGTCCTTGGACAGTCACGTTCGATGGGATGGTCGAGAAGGAAATGACAGTTGATTTCGACACTTTGGTGCGTGCCATGCCATTGGAGGATCGCGTCTATCGCCATCGCTGTGTTGAAGCATGGTCCATGGTTATTCCCTGGTCTGGTTTTGCGCTGAAAGAATTGGTCGCATTCGCCAAGCCGCTATCGTCGGCAAAATACATTCGTTTCGAGACATTTAAAGATGCAAAAGTTGCATCCGGGCAACGTCAGATCTGGTACCCATGGCCATATGTTGAAGGGCTGACCATGGCGGAAGCGACCAATGATCTGTCCTTTATAGCGACAGGTGCCTACGGCAAACCGATTGCAAAACAATTTGGCGCGCCGCTGCGTCTGCATACCCCGTGGAAGTACGGCTTCAAATCAATCAAATCGATTGTGCGTGTGAGTTTTACTGACGAACGGCCTGTTTCGTTCTGGGAAGAAATTCTGCCTGCGGAATATGGCTTCTATGCAAATGTGAACCCTGAGGTGCCACACAAGCGCTGGAGCCAGGCAACAGAAGAGGTTCTGGGAACTGGAGACCGCGTGCCGACGAAATTGTTCAATGGTTATGCGGAGCAAGTTGCCCACCTTTACAAGGATTTGCCGGAAGATCAGCTTTATTATTAGAAAGGCTGCGTGCGTCTTGCGCCAGTGTTTGATGGGCTGGCGCCCATCTGGCGATTAGCCTCGCCCTCTTGTCCTCGGATTAATTCCGGGGACAAAGTGTTTGGGCTTTAAATTGAGCCCTGCACCGACTTCATCTATCTCTTTGCAGTTTTTGGGCAAAATAAAACCGGGCATCGCCAAAGGCAATGACCCGGTTTTTTAAAAGTCTGTTTCTGGGGAGGAGTAGAAACAGAAGTTTTGGGAAGTTACTTGGGGAAGTTATCGAGGGAGGAGAACGATAACTTCGTAACTTACAGTTAGAATTTAGGCCGAATTCACGGATTCACAAGCGCTGCGTTTGCGTGGCTGCCATGCACTAATTGCATAGCTAGAGCCTTTCTTGTTTTTACGGAATCATTTGATGAACCAAAACAGTTCATCCCGCAAGGCAGTCAGCGCAGCGCGATGCGTCGCATCGGGCAAGCTGGCTAACGCTGCTGGTGGGCTGTTCTGGGTCACCGAAGGCCGGATTTGCGCGCTCGCTGGACATCGTTACAGCCCACTTGTGGTCGTAAAGACCACCACGTGGCCTGTGCCTTGCCAGCAAACGCGCGAATCCGGTCAAACGTTTCCGTATAAACAAGAAAGGCTCTAGGTCTTCTAGAAGCGCCACCGCTGGGATTGGTCAATCAGGAAATCTCTGAACGCCTGAACCCGTGCTGATGAGCGTAATTCCGCCGGATAGGCAAAGTATGTATCGAGCGAGGGGACATCTTCCTCAGGGAATACATCGATCAGCTTATTGCTTTCATCCAGCAAATAATCGGGAATCATTGCTATTCCCGCACCGTTTTCTGCTGCTTCCTTGATGGCGACTACACTGTTGACTGTGAGTGTCGGTACGCGTGGATTGTTAGGTGGGCGTCCAGCTGTTCGTAACCAGTTTATGTCGCGCAGAAAATGCGGGACCGGTTCACCGAAGACAATGGTCTGGTGGTTGTCGAGATCTGCAAGATCTTTGGGATGTCCGTTTTCCTTCAGATATTTGGCAGACGCATAGACGTGGAAATGCACAGTGAACAATTTGCGCTGGATCAGATCCGGTTCTGTGGGCCGGTGCAGGCGTATTGCCACATCTGCTTCACGCATGGTGAGGTTCAGATCATTGTCTTCCAGGCGAATCTGCAACTCGATTTCAGGATAGAGCTCGACAAAACGGCGGATTCGGGCCGCCAGCCAGGTTGAACCAAGCCCGACTGTTGTCGTAACTCTCAAAGTCCCGCTCGGCTTTTCCTTGCTGTCCTTCAAGCGGGTCTGAACGGCCTCCAGCTTCATGAGAACATCGTGGGCCGTGCGAAACAGCAATTCGCCCTGTTCGGTCAATACCAGGCCACGGGCATGGCGGTGGAACAGCGAAATGCCCAGATCCTGCTCAAGCGCGCTGATCTGCCGACTGGCGGCGGACTGGCTGAGATGCAGCGTTTCACCGGCATGGGTAAAAGAGCCTGCCTGAGCAACCGCATGAAATATTCTGAGTTTATCCCAATCCATGGGCTGCTTTCGCTAAATGATGGTTCTGTGTGCGTCTTATTCGGCTGCTTCCTGCACAAGCGCAAGCTCTGCAAGGTATTTTTCCGCTTCCAACGCAGCCATGCAGCCCATTCCGGCGGCGGTTACAGCCTGACGGTAGATGTCATCTGTTACGTCACCGGCAGCATAAACACCGGGGATATCTGTTTTGGTGCTGTCTGGCTCGGTCCAGACATAACCATTGTCTTTCATCTTAAGCTGGGTCTTCACCAATTCGGTGGCAGGCGCGTGTCCGATAGCCACAAAGATACCATCGACCGGGAAATCTGTCACATCGCCGGTCTGCATATGTTTCAGCTTTACACCCTCCGCGGATGGCGGAAAGCCATCCTTGCCGACGATCTCATCCACATAGGTATCCCAGATGACATCGATGTTGGGCGCTGCAAACAAGCGCTTTTGCAAAATCTGTTCTGCACGGAAATGGTCACGCCGATGCACGACTGTGACCTTCTTCGCGATATTGGACAAATACAAAGCTTCTTCCACGGCTGTATTGCCACCACCAACGACCAGGACGTGTTTTTCGCGATAGAAAAAACCGTCACATGTGGCACAGGCGGACACACCAAAGCCCATGAACTTTTCTTCAGAAGGCAGACCAAGCCACTTGGCTTGTGCACCCGTCGCCAGAATCAGCGCGTCGCAGGTGTAAAGGGTGCCGCTGTCACTAGTCAGTTCGATTGGTCGCTTTGCCAGATCAACCGCTGTGATGTGATCTGAGATGACATTGGTTCCGACATGCTCGGCCTGGGCTTTCATCTGCTCCATCAGCCAAGGCCCCTGAATGGTTTCAGCAAAACCAGGGTAGTTTTCAACCTCGGTTGTGATGGTCAATTGGCCGCCGGGCTGAATGCCTGAAATCATAACAGGTTCCAGCATGGCACGCGCTGCATAGATTGCAGCGGAATAACCGGCTGGGCCGGAGCCGATGATGATAAGCTTTGCGTGCTGGGTAGCCATGTCAGTTTCCATTCATTTCGCTCGTGGCGCTGGCGCTGCGAGCATTCAACTTTTTGCGAATCTCTTCTGCGATTGTTGCGGAGGAGTCTATTGGTTTCTGCTGCTTCAATTCAAGCGTCTGACTGTTTGTTTTGTCCAAAGGCAGTGCCAGTTTGTGTGCATAAACTGCTTTCAGAAACGCAGTGAGCTTTGGTGACAACTGTTTGGGTGCAAACAGATATAGCGGAACGCCGGTGGCCAGTGCTTCGCTGATCATATTGTGACTGTCGCCAGTCACAACAAGGGCATCTGCATTGGCAAGGAAATCAAGATAGGGATTTGGCATCTCAGACGCGCTGGTCCAGACAATTCCCGGTTTGGATTTGATGATTTGTGTCAGCGCTTCCAGCCAGGTTTTGGGTGTCCTTCGGGAACCGGTTATCAGTAGGCTGCCTGCATGAGCTGCAAGTGGCTCCAGAGCTTTTGCCAGATTTGAAACATCTTCAGGCGAATAGATGGTTTTGCGGGCGGGGCCACCTAGCACAATCGACAGGCGAGGGTGGGGTAAATGTGCGATCTGCGGAAGCGGGTTTGCTCTCTTTTCCGCGAGCATTGTCTGACTGATGCGGTGTGGTCCAGTGTCCGAGACCAGAACATTGGGTCCGCGCAACTGGTCATGTCCCGGCACCCAAATGAGATCGGCTGCCTTGTGTCCGGTCAATGGGTCTTTCAGGAATACTGTCAGGCAGTCTGGAGCGCGCTGCTTCAGGCTCCGCAAATAGGCAACAGCCCTTCTGCCGGAGGCAATGGCAACATCAGGAAAGGGCGGGCGTAGCGGATTATCCTGCGTATCAAGTTTTGCGAAAGGATTGACCGGGCCGTGGGGCATGAACCAAACCCAAGGTGCTTTGGGGTTCACTACACGCTCTTCGATTGTCACGTCCTGTTGCTCAAGTCTGAAGATATCTGCCAGCCGTCCGGCAACTCCCAGACAGGGTTGCAGGTCACCAGCCTTGCCATCGGTAAGCACCCAAATGTGCATAATGTGCCTTTTCGCTGTTCGGCAGGACTGATTTGCCGTCTACCCCTTGTCGAATCTTTCATTTCAGGGCAGTGGAAAGAGAGAATATATCTCAGATTGGTGCCTGGCCAGAGCTGCCAGCAGGCCTGTTTGTAGCTACGAAATGGTAGGCATGAAAGACCGACTGGACGAAATTGATTGGAAAATTCTCGGCGAGTTGCAATGCGATGGTCGTATGACCAACGTTGAACTGGCAAAGCGGGTTGGCATTTCTGCGCCGCCTTGCCTGCGCCGTGTGCGAGCACTTGAAGAGAATGGCATCATCGAAGGTTACAGGACGCTGCTCAACGAACGGGGCCTGGGCTATCAGCTAACTGCGTTTGCTTTTGTAGGTCTGTCTGCACAAGGTGAAGCGGAGTTGCAGGCGTTCCAAAGGGCCGTTGGCAAATGGGATATTGTGCGTGAATGCTACATGCTGTCGGGCGATGTGGATTTTATCCTGAAATGTGTTGCGATTGATCTGGACGCTTTTCAGTCCTTTATCGTCAATGATCTGACAGCCGCGCCTCATGTCGAGAGTGTGCGCACGTCGCTGACGATCGGCAGGGTAAAAAATGACCCAGCGGTGCCTTTGAGCTAAAGGCCGGAACTTGATGCCCGATGCGCATCTGATAACTCCAAACGGTTTGTAAATACAAAGAGCCTGCTACCATTTTTAAAATTGCACAGCTGTGCAAGAATAAATTGACATTGGCAGGACCAGCGTTCACGCTGATCGGAATTGGTCCTGGGCGCATTGGTCATTGGCTATGAAGTGACTGCACCACGGACGGCCACTCGGGGAACGGATTGTGCTGCGTATTGGGAGAGAAATTGCATATCGCGTTTCATATCCATTGCCTGATATGCGCCCTCGAAGACTTCGGGTCCGCAACGCAGAAGCCTCCAGGGTAGTGTGATGGAGCGACAGTCGCTGAATAGCCTCGAAAACGAAAGTGCGACGTTCAGCGCCAGACTTCGTTACAAAGTCATGACAGCCTGGAGAGAGCCGACAGCGATCATCGGGGTTCTGTTGACGGTGATCTTCGCCTACCTCATCGTCGTGCCAATCGTGTCACTGCTCTATGACTCAATCGAGGTGCAATTCGGCGATCAACGGCGTACCGGTGTGCCGGTTGGAGGCCTGACAAGCTACTATTTCAACCGGGCACTCTTTTCACCAGTTTCTCAGGATCTGTTTTGGGAACCGCTCTGGAACACACTTAATATCTCGTTGGGCGCGATCACCGTATCTCTTGCGGTTGGCGGTATTCTGGCCTGGTTGTTAAGCCGTACCGACATGTTTGCACGCCGCTGGTTCGCCACAGCTTTAATCGTGCCCTACATGTTGCCAAGTTGGACGTTTGCGTTGGCTTGGCGGACTGCCTTCAAAAACAGGGAAGTCGGCGGTCAGATGGGCTGGCTTGAGGGCATGGGGCTGACGCCGCCAGACTGGCTGGCATATGGCCAGGTTCCCATCACAATCATTCTTGCTCTGCACTACACGCCGTTTGTCATTCTGCTGTTTGGCAATGCATTGCGCCGCTTCGACAGCCAGTTGGAGGACAGCGCGCGCATTCTCGGTGCCAGCCCCAGTGTGGTTGCTCGCAAGATAATCCTGCCTTTGATGCTGCCGTCGCTGATGTCAGCCACCATATTGATATTTGCCAAATGCCTTGGCGAATTTGGCGTGTCTTATGTGCTTGGGTTGCCGGTTGACTACGATGTTCTGGCGACAACCCTTTATCGCAGTATTTCATCCCGGCAGCCCGGTGTTGCGGCTGTGATCGCAATGGCGATCATGGGGATGGGCATTGTCTCTTTGCTGATAGATGCCCGGCTGGTCCGGGAATCGCGGAGATTTGTCACCGTGGGCGGCAAGGGCTCTATGGACCGCAAATCCTCACTTGGTGCGTTTCGGATGCCAGCAACAGCGTTTGCCGGACTGATCTTTATGGTCAGCGTCGGCCTGCCACTTCTGGTCCTGACATTGTCGACTGTCATGCGCGTGCCGGGTAGTTTCTCACTGGGCAACTTCACTTTGGACTACTGGATCGGCCACGGGCTGGAGTTCGTTGCATTTCCGTCGGGCATTCTGCTGACGCCCGATCTCTGGACCGCCATGTGGAACACGCTCAGGATCGTCGGATTTGCATCCCTGTGCTCCGGCACAATGGGGCTTCTCGTGGGTTATGTCGTTGTCCGGTCGCATGTCAAAGCCGTATCGGTGTTCCTTCGGCAGGTTACCTTTTTCCCTTACCTGGTCCCTGGAATTGCATTTGCGGCGGGGTACCTGTCGCTGTTTGCCGTTCAGCGCGGCCCCGTTCCTGCGCTCTATGGAACAGCTGCTATTTTGATCCTTGCACTCATGGCAGACCAGATGCCCTATGCCTCCCGCGCGGGCATTTCGGCGATGATGCAATTGGGCAAAGAGCCCGAAGAAGCGGCACAAAGTGCAGGCGCTGGATGGTTCAAGCGCATGTGGCTGATTGTTATTCCCATTCAGAAGGGCGCACTTGTTGCAGGCGTACTGCTTCCCTTCATTTCGGGCATTCGCGGGTTGAGCCTGTTTGTCATCCTTGCTGTTCCCGGCACCGATGTCCTGACAACTTTTTCGCTGCGATTGTTGGACTACAACTATACTCAGGCTGCGAACGCGGTGGTACTTATCATTTCCGCACTTGCCTATTTTGGCACTTTGCTCGCGCAGAAACTAACCAAGACAAACCTTGCTGACGGACTAGGGGGCTAACATGCCGGCGATTGGCTTGAAATCTATATGCAAGCGGTACGACAAGGGCGATGTGATGGCAGTCGCCGATCTCAATCTCGAGATCTCTGATGGAGATTTCATGTGTCTTCTTGGCCCATCGGGTTGCGGCAAGACAACGACATTGCGGATGATTGCAGGTCTGGAGAATTTGACTACCGGAGAAATATCTGTCGGTGATCGTGTGTTCGACGCGGCCGATAAGGGCGTGTTTGTTCCACCTGAAAAACGGGATATGGGACTGGTTTTTCAGAGTTACGCGCTCTGGCCGCACATGACTATCGAAGGCAATACCGACTTTGGTTTGCGGTTGCGCAAAGTTCCCAAAAAAGAACGTGAAGAGCGCGTGTCGCACGTCATGAAGACGCTTGGGATCGAAGAATACCGGGACCGATATCCTTCGCAACTGTCAGGCGGACAGCAACAGCGGGTCGCGCTGGCGCGCATGCTGGCGGTCAATCCCGAAGTCCTGCTGCTGGATGAGCCTTTGTCCAATCTCGACGCACGACTGCGCCTGGAGATGCGCACGGAACTGAAGCGCATCCACGCAGAGTTCGGTACCACCATTGTTTTTGTCACCCACGACCAATGGGAAGCGATGACGCTGGCAACACGAATTGCAGTGATGAGCAGAGGAACGTTGCAGCAGGTGGGCACACCGGAAGACATCTACGATCGTCCGGCAAATCGCTTTGTTGCAGAATTTGTTGGTAATCCGCCAATCAACATCATCGAACTGGGGGAGGGACATGCCGGTCACCTCCAGGAAAGCGCGCGCATGTTCCTGTCTGGTCATGACGCGGGTGCTGATCCCGTCAGTTCGATTGGTCTGCGTCCGGAAAGCATTCGTTTGTCCAAAAACGCGGAGGCATTATCACCCGGGGATCTGACAGGGCACGCCAAGTTATCAGCTGTCCTGCCGACCGGCGGCAACTGGATACTGGAGCTGACCTGTGGTGAGCAAAAGCTGCACGCATCCACACACATCGCACCGTTGTGGCCCGTCGGCGAAGATCTGACATTCAGCGCGGCAGGCGAGGCCCTTCATGTATTTGATCAAGAAGGGTTGCGCTACGATTTACACGACAATTCAATCAACCAAAGCAAAAGGGCGGGGTGAAGACCCCGTTTGAAATCTAAACTCAAGGAGGAAAGACTATGAAGACGACAAAAAATTTCAAAACAGGTTGGCTGAGGGCCACCTGCGCCAGTGCAGCGATGGCATACGCATTGACCGCGGTGCCTGCGATAGCCGAGGACTTTGACCTTGATGCGCTGATCGCAGCAGCCAAAGCGGAAGACGGTATCACCATCTATTCCAGCACCAGCAAGATCAAGAAGGCAGCTGCCGGTTTCTCAGAGAAGTATGGAATTGAGGCGATTGGGACAAAGGCGAAGGGCCCAGCCCAAATCGAACTCGTCGTGCGAGAATCTCAGGCCGGTAACGTCGTGGGCGATGTTATCATCGCGGCTGATGCGGCAGCTGCGTCGGCGCTTCTTCTGGCAGAGGGGATGGTCACAAGTTGGACCCCGCCCGACATGGCGGACACAATCGGCGAATTGTCCAGTGACCCGCTCGTTGTTTGGCGTGATCCGGCGCTCTGGACCTACAATAACGAGAATGGCGGCGAATGCCCGGTCAGCAACATCTGGGAAGTTACCGAAGACGAGTGGAACCGTCGCATTGCACTGGAGGACCCGCTGAACAAGCCGTCCTTTAGTGACTGGTTTAACCAGATGGAGACCCACTTTGATGACGAAATGGCAGATGCCTATAAGGAGCACTTTGGCAAGGTGCTGGATAGAGGTGAGCAAAGCGCTACAGCTACCTGGGTCCAGCGACTGGCGGCCAATGCGCCTCTGTTGACAGATTCCTCCTCCGGTGCCGCCGAAGCAATTGGAACCCGTGGACAGGACAAGCCGTTCTTTGGGCTTGTTGCGAGTGCCAAATACCGCGATGTCAGTCCAGAGGGTCTTGCGATGGGACTGTGCAAGGACATGAAACCATCCATAGGATTTGCAGTGCCAGGGTATGGTCTGATCGCGACCGGCTCTGACAGTCCAAATGCAGCGAAACTCTTTCTGCATTACATGATGACCGAAGAGGGCGTCCTGCCCATGACGCAGGACGGCAAGATGTCCGGTAATTCGGCTGTGCCGCCGCATCCCGACGAGGTATCGGGCGTCGTTACCTACGCCGATCGTCTGACGCCGCATATCGCTGCCACAGGTAGTGATGATTTTGACAAGCGTCAGGATTGGCAGGACCTTTGGCGGATTCACTACAAACGATGACGCATTCATTCCGGGGCCGGGCTTAGGTCTGGCCCCGGAACAGTACATATTCAGGGTCGTTTGATGCGGTCAATCGAGCAAAGCCACATGCAGTCCGGTGACGATTTGATCGGGACTGAGGGGACTGGTGGTCTCGTCTATTTGGCGCGCACAGACCTGCGCCAGACAGGCTCGGCGAAAAACTGGACCGGTTCATTTGTATATTCGCTTGGAACATCGCCAACCAAAGATGCAATATAGGTCGAAATATCCTCCAAGGGTTGCCGAAACGTCGTCAGGTTGTAAGCAGACCACCCGGATTGCTCGATGTTGTCAAAGCCCACGACGCAGAGTTCGTCCGGTATCGAAATCCCGAACTCGGTGCGTGCCACATCTATGAAACCGCACGCCATAATATCTGTTACGCAAAACACGCCATCGGGACGGGATTGGCGACTAAACAGCTTTCGGGCAATCTCAGCGCCGGTTGCATATGTCGTAGATCCTTCCCGTGCGATGGACACCTCGACACCCAAGCTGCGGGCCTCTTCGACGAAGGCAGTCTCGCGCAATATCAAACTTGGAGTTCCAAGGCTGGAAGTCACAAACGCAAGTTTGCGACATCCCACACGGTGCAGCATGTGAAAAGCCTCCCGAGCAGAGCTTCGGTTTGAAACAACGATATTTTCGGTCCCCAGAACTGCCTGATCGCGATTCACAACGATCACTCTTTGCCTGTTGCTGATGCAGTTCTCGATCAGCTTCTGCTTGGGTTGTCCTGATAATACGATTGAGGCATCTGCACGGTACTGAAGCGTCAGGTTCATGGCGTTTTCCAGACCGGTGTCGCCTGATGCATTGACGAGCATCGCGACATTGCCAGTTGCCTGAAGCTGGCGGGTCAATGTTTCAATAAATTTTCCCTGATATGGCGCATCGATATCGCTGGAGATGATACACACGATCTTGCTACGCCTGTTCATCAACCCGCGTGCAAGATGGTTGACCTGGTAGCCAAGTTCTTCTGCGGCGCTCATTACCTTCTTGCGGGTCTGGGAAGAAACTGATGCGCCGTCAGTGAAGGTTCGCGAGACGGCGGAGCGTGATACCCCTGCAAGGTCCGCAACCTGCTGCGCGTTCACAAAAGATTTGGATTGTGGCTGCTTCACGCTTTAAACCCGAGTTCGGTGTGTATTGCACGGCTGTGCAAAAATCTGACCAGAAGACCAGGTCCGAGACACCACGAAGGCCTCTTTCTTGAAGTATCCTAGGTAAAATAATTGGCTCTGTCCATATCTACCAACCGACTGAAAACATGATCATTTTGATTCTTTGACGGAAACCCAATTGTTCAGTTGGATTTTTCTTGAATAGCGTGCACAGCATTGCAATACTCGACAGGTTGCAAAGAACTGCTGATATCAGTGTGCCGGAATGATCAGACAGTCAACGGAGATCATCCCGCATATGCGACGTGTTGCCCGGCTGAACTTTAGGAGTTTCCGTGAGCAAATTGGCACCTGTGATTGACCGTCCAATGATCAGCCACATTGCTGATGGGCTTGGGCCGGATGGCGTCTCGTTGTTTATAAGTGGCACCGAAGGCGCCCGTGATATCGACGCATTGCACGAACATGGTATTACGACAGTTATTAATTGCGCTGTGAATCTGGATATCAACTATGCAGATACGCTTACACATGCCGCAGAATCAGGAAAGCGCGGCGCGGGAAGCGCACCTGTCAGGACTTACAAGGTCGGCCTGATAGATGGGGGCGGCAACTCGGCCGACATGATGCTTGGTGCCTATTTCATTCTGGAAGGCTCTCTCGATCAAACTTTGCCAGAGCGCTCATCCTATCCGACCCGCAAGCGTGGGAATGTTCTCGTGCATTGCCGTGGCGGACGCAGCCGGTCTGTGGCTCTCGTTGCGCTATTCCTTCATCGCCAGAAACCCGAGTTGTTTCCGACACTTAGCGACGCGATTTCGCATGTTCGTGTCACCCGCGAGTTGCATCCTGATGAATGGTTCGAGACACCAAAACAGTCTCTGATCGACGCGGCAGAGCGCGCAGCAAGTGTGTTGAATCTGATCGATGAGAGCAGGCGATCCTAATCACTGCTTGCGGTATTTATGCAGCGAAAGGCTCTAGCAACTGTATCCGTCATTGCGGCAGATATGGAAACATCAACCGCAATGACGGATACAGTTGCTAGGGTCCGGACTCTTTACAGCCACCATACCACGGATGCGATGAGGCACAGTGCAGCCATATAGGTTTTGAGTTTTCGGTCATAGCGGGTTGCTATTCGTCGGAAATCCTTGAAGCGATTGAAGGTGCGTTCGATGATGTTTCGCTCACGGTAGAGTTTCCTGTCGTAGTGATATTGGATTTTGCGATTTGAGCGTGGCGGAATGACTGGAATAGTGCCACGGGACGTCAGCCAATCACGAAATGCCGTGCTGTCATAGCCCTTGTCAGCGATAAGATGTGTTGCAGGTGGCATGGCTGCCAGACATTGATGCGCTGCCTTGTGATCACTGGTGTTTCCTGGAGTTATCGCCAGAACACACGGCCTTCCACGTCCATCGGTCACGCAGTGGATTTTGGTCGTTCTTCCGCCTTTTGATAAGCCGATACCATGAGCCAAGGCCCCCCTTTTGCACCACTTGAAGAGCGGTGCGCCTTGACGATTGTACTATCGATCATGAGCCTGTCCGGAACATCTTCACGCCCCGCAAGTGCGGAGAAAATATCTTCCCATATGCCGCGTTCTGCCCAGCGTTGGAACCGATTATACAGGGTTTTCCTGGGACCGTAATCAGCAGGAGCGTCCACCCACCGACCGCCGGAGCGGATGACATGGACAATGCCACTCAAAACACGGCGATCATCAACACGTTTCAAGCCACGTGTGTTGCTTGGCAATAGTGGTTCAATACGAGCCCATTGTGCATCGGAAAACCAAAACAAATCAGACATTTGCAATCCTCCAAAAAAGGGGATTGAATCACATAACAAAACAATTGGGAATCCCGTTAAAGGGTCTGGACCCTAGTCATTTAAAGTGAATGTCACAGACACAGGCCGGTGGTCGGACCCAAGTTCAGGCCCTACAATTGCGCTTTGGGCCGTTGCACCATCAGGCAGCAATATCTGGTCAATGGGAACCAGAAGCGGGACTTTGAACGGCGTATTATATCCGTAAAGCGTAACGCGAAATCCTGGCACAATGGTCGACCCAGTGATGCCTTCAACCGTTCTTACTGCCTGACTCCAGGGCACTGCATTGAAGTCGCCGCCCAAAATGATGGGCCGTTCTTCGGGTAACGCTGCCAAATCATTTCTGAAGTCATCAATCTTGGGCCATTGGCCGAACGGCCACGGCCAGTTCAAATGTACGGACATTGTGCGGATTGGTTTGCCATTCAGGGATAAATCCATCCATGGCGCCTCGGCGTTTGGGAGACATCCCTGAGCCGTAGGTTCCATTTTTGACAAGACTACAGTTTCCATAACGGGGCTAACCCGGCATCTTTGGTGAAATCTGTAGCCTTCCAGCAATTCAATTACCTTACCATTTATAGGTGATACTTCCTGCAGGAGGACAATGTCCGGATTTTGCAACTCAACATATTCCGTGACCCGGTCGATCTGATCATTTGCAAAAAGTAGATTGAAGGTCAGTATTTTCAAAGTGCCGGTTTCCACACCATTTTCCGGCTTTGCCATTGCAAATGCGAAGGGTTTTGCGGGGCCAAGAAGCAGCGTTGTGCAGATGAGTGACACGACAGCCGTCACAGCCGGTCCCTTGAGTTTCAGCAGGGCAGCGAGGATGGCAATTCCAGCGAAAGCCAGAGCGTAATAATGAAAAAAATGCGAAAAGCTGTCCATTGGACGAAACCAGCGACCTGTTATTGCAAGGCCGGTAAAGGTGATCGGAACCAACAGGGCGCAATAGGCAAGTATCCGTAAGACCACTGACCGGCTCCCTCATACAAATGGATCAGTTGTGAACCTGAATTTGGTCGCCTGGCTGGATGCGGCCGCTGGAGACAATTTTGCACAACACGCCAAAATCACGGTGCCCATAGGTTGTGGACAAATGAGACAACATATCTATATCGCGTTCGCCTGTTGACGTATTGGCACTGGTGGCAGCACAGCGCTCGATGCGCTCCGTAACTGCAAAGCGTACCGAACCGATGCTGATGTCTTTCCCTATCCAGGAAAACTCTTCCCAGGCTGGCAGGCCGTCGCACCACAGATTGCCACGCCAACGGCGTCTCGACAGTTCAATATTGCTGCTTGCGGATACGGCCTCATGAGAGGCGCGGTTGTGCAATGACAGGGTTTGCGTGTCTCGATCGGCCAGGGTGCCGCCGGGAACATGTGCCAGCGTGTAGGGTGCCGGTTGAGCAGCTCCGCCGTAGTTCTCAATCAGAGACCCGAAGCGGGACATATCGTCTGGCTTTGACACATCAAAACTATGATCTGCGCCATCATGGTCGGTCACCGTAATGGTGCCGTTTGCATCATCATATTGCGTGGCGATGGTTGCCAGTTTTGGAGTGAGAGCGACAACCACAAAATTGTTGCGCTTTACCCAAACCGGATCAGCCGGATCGTATTTGGAAGCTCTATGGGCGAGCGCGAACTTTCTGTCGCCAGCCATAGGTCTGCCAGCTTCCAAATCAGCGAAAGGCAAGCTCTGCGGTGCAAGACCCTTTATGGGGTAACGAAAAATATCGGTCAATTGCACGATCATTTACCCCTAAGCAAACGGGTTTGATTCTAAATGAAGGATACGCTCAGAATTTCATAGCCACGCGCACCGCCCGGTGCGGACACTTCTATGGAATCGCCCACAGATTTACCAATCAAGGCGCGGGAAATAGGCGATGAAATGGATATCTTGCCCGCCTTCACATCAGATTCGGCGTCACCAACAACCTGATAAGTGATTTCTTCATCAGTATCTTCATCAGCCAGTTTTACGGTAGCACCAAACTTGACCGTATCGCCGGACAGTTTGGAAATGTCGATGATTTCGGCGCGGGCAAGCTGGTCTTCCAACTCTGCGATGCGGCCTTCATTGTGACTCTGCGCTTCTTTTGCAGCGTGATATTCGGCATTTTCCGAAAGATCGCCATGGGCGCGTGCTTCCGAAATGGCTGCGATGATACGCGGACGCCCTTCCTGAGTGCGCTGTCTGAATTCTTCCTGCAGGGCTGCATTGCCGCCGGCAGTCATAGGGATCTTGTCCATAGATGTCCCCTTTCCAAATAATGGGTCACTGGCATTGCATGCGCATGCGCCAGTGAAGCCCAGACAAAAAGAAAAGCTGACCGCCCATTCCGGTAAGAATAGGCGGTCCAGCTCGGATACTTACATCAGCTAAAGTACGACTGAAGTGCTCGAACTTCAAGCGTCCCGCTTGCAAAGGCTTCAATTCCGTCTGTTGCAGCTATTGCTCCAGACAAAGTGGTGTAATACGGAACCTTGTTAATCAGGGCTGCCTGACGAAGGGAACGGCTGTCTGTCAGGGCCTGTGCGCCTTCGGTGGTGTTGAATACCAAGGCGATTTCATTGTTCTTTATGGCATCGACGATGTGCGGACGCCCTTCCAGAACTTTATTGACCTTGGTGCAGGTGATGCCCTGTTCGGTCAGGTAACGGGCGGTTCCGCTTGTTGCGACAACTGAGAAGCCAAGGCGCTGAAGCTTGGAAATTGTGTCCAAAATGCGTGCTTTGTCCTTGTCTCGCACAGAGACGAATACCTTGCCGCCGACCGGCACTTTGGTGCCACTGCCCATTTGGCTTTTGGCAAAAGCAATTGGAAAGCTGCTGTCCAGCCCCATAACTTCACCGGTTGACCGCATTTCCGGTCCAAGAACCGTGTCGACGCCGGGAAAGCGCGCAAACGGGAAGACGGCTTCCTTGACCGCTATGTGATCGTAGACAGGTTTTGTCAGATCCATGTCCGCCAAACGTTCGCCAGCCATAACACGCGAGGCAAGTTTTGCGACCGGCATGCCAATGGTTTTGGCGACGAACGGCACTGTGCGGCTGGCTCTTGGATTAACCTCAAGGACATAAATGTCATTGTCCTTGATGGCGTATTGCATATTCATCAGACCAACGACACCAATGGCCAGAGCCATGGCTTTTGTCTGTTGTTCCAATTGCTCCAGAACGTCGGGACCCAGAGAGAATGGCGGCAAGGAACAGGCGCTGTCGCCAGAGTGAATGCCAGCTTCCTCAATGTGCTCCATGATTCCGCAAACAAAGACGTCTTTGCCGTCACAAATAGCGTCCACATCTACTTCAATGGCATCAGACAGATAGCTGTCAATCAGGACTGGCGATGATCCAGAGACAACCACGGCTTCGGTGATGTAACGCTCAAGATGTGCGGTATCGCGGACAATTTCCATGGCCCTGCCACCCAAAACATAAGATGGGCGAATGACAACCGGGTAACCGATCCGTTCTGCAATATCGCGGGCTTCTTCACCGGATCGGGCAATGCCGTTTTCCGGTTGTTTCTGTTTCACCTGATCCAGCAGTGCTTTGAAGCGATCACGATCTTCGGCCAGATCAATTGCATCTGGCGGAGTACCCAGAATGGGAACGCCTGCATCTTCCAGTGCCTGGGCCAGATTCAGCGGTGTTTGCCCACCTAATTGCACGATAACACCATGCAAACTGCCATTTGAGGTTTCCGTATGGACAATTTCCAGAACGTCTTCGGCTGTCAGGGATTCAAAATACAAGCGGTCCGACGTGTCGTAATCTGTCGAGACTGTTTCAGGGTTACAATTGACCATGATGGTTTCATAACCGGCATCATGCAGCGCGAAAGCGGCATGGCAGCAGCAATAATCGAATTCTATGCCCTGTCCAATCCTGTTGGGTCCGCCGCCCAGAATGATGATCTTTTTTGCATCTGTCGGCTCTGCTTCATCCACAGGTTCAGAACCGAAGGGGACTTCATAAGTGGAGTACATGTAAGGGGTGGGCGAGGCGAATTCGGCGGCACAGGTGTCGATCTTCTTGAACACCGGGCGTACATTCAGGCTGTGACGCAGTTCCTGAACATCCTTTGGCGCTACACCTGCCAATTCTGCCAGACGATTGTCCGAAAAACCGCATGCTTTCAAGCTGCGCAGGGCACCAGGGGTTTGCGGCAGTCCGTGGGCACGCACGCGCTCCTCCAGATTGATCAGATCGCGCATCTGCCCTAAAAACCACGGGTCTATCTGGCAGGCTGCAAAAATCTCGTCATCGCTGAGGCCGTGGCGCATAGCTTGTGCAGCTTTCAGCAACCGGTCAGGTGTTGGCGAGCCAAGAGCTGCGCGAATGGCGTTTTTGTCATCTCCCAGGCCTAGGCCGGGTATCTCCACCTCATTGAGGCCTGTTAAGCCGGTTTCAAGGCCACGCAGCGCCTTTTGCAGGGATTCCTGGAAGGTTCGGCCAATCGCCATGACTTCGCCAACCGATTTCATGGCGGTGCCCAGAATTGGTTGTGCGCCGGCAAATTTTTCAAATGTAAAGCGCGGTATCTTGGTGACAACATAATCAATGGTTGGCTCGAAAGCCGCTGGCGTCGCACCGCCGGTAATGTCGTTCTCCAACTCGTCCAACGTGTAGCCAACAGCCAGTTTTGCTGCGACCTTGGCAATCGGGAAGCCTGTGGCTTTTGACGCAAGGGCTGATGAGCGCGACACACGCGGGTTCATCTCGATGACCACAAGGCGCCCGTCTGCCGGATTGACCGCGAACTGAACGTTTGAGCCGCCGGTTTCAACACCAATTTCACGCAGCACCGCAAGGGATGCGTTGCGCATGATCTGGTATTCCTTGTCGGTCAGTGTCAGGGCAGGGGCGACCGTGATACTGTCGCCGGTATGCACTCCCATTGGATCCACATTTTCGATGGAGCAGATGATGATGCAATTGTCGTCCTTGTCGCGGACAACTTCCATTTCATATTCTTTCCAACCGACAATGGATTCCTCAATGAGGATTTCCGTGGTTGGCGATGCATCCAGACCGCTTTCTACGATTGTCAGAAATTCTTCGCGGTTATAGGCGATCCCGCCACCGGTGCCGCCCATGGTGAAGCTGGGCCGGATAATGGTCGGCAATCCAATGACTTCCAGCGCTTCCATTGCTTCGCTCATGGAGTGGGCGAGGCGGGAGTGGGGGCTTTCCAGACCGATCTTATCCATGGCTTTGCGAAAGAGATCGCGATCCTCAGCCTTGTCGATGGCTTCAGGAGTTGCGCCGATCATTTCCACGCCAAATTTTTCAAGAACACCCATTTTGCGCAGAGACAATGAGCAGTTCAACGCAGTCTGTCCGCCCATGGTGGGCAGCAACGCGTCGGGGCGCTCTTTTTCGATGATCTTTGCAACGATTTCGGGTGTGATGGGTTCAATGTAAGTGGCGTCTGCCAAATCCGGATCAGTCATGATTGTCGCGGGATTGGAATTGACCAGGATGACCCGGTAACCTTCTTCCTTCAGCGCCTTGCAGGCCTGGGTTCCCGAGTAATCGAACTCGCAGGCTTGCCCAATGATAATGGGGCCAGCACCAATGATGAGGATGGAGTTGATATCTGTGCGTTTTGGCATGGTGGATCTTCTAGCAAGTCTGTGGTTGCGGATGGCCGGACGCGACCTATGCCGGATGTGTAGGGATGTTTGACGCTGCTATAAGCGATTAGAACCCGGTGTGGAAGGGCGAGACCCAAGAATTATTGGTTGTTCCTGTGTCCACTCTGGGCCAATCTCGCGTTTCAGTTCAAATGAGCCATAGATCAAGGAATTACCATGCGCTGGAAAGGCCGTCGCAAAAGTTCAAATGTTGACGACCGACGTGGATCGGGCGGGGGCGGTTTTCGCTTGCCCACACGCCGCGCATCTTCCCGGCGCATGCGCTTGCCTTCGGGCAAAGGTGGACGATCCGGTAAGGGAATTTTGACGCTTGTTGTTGTCGCTGGCGTTGCCTGGTTTGTGTTCGGCATAAACCCGATGCAGCTGCTGGGCGGCCTGTCCGGTGGCTCGGGAGGCGGTATCCCGTTTGAGCAATCGCGGCCCACACAACAATCTACTGGTACTGAACGGAATGACGAGATGAAGGCCTTCATCTCCACGGTTCTGGCTGAGACCGAAGACACATGGAACGCCATCTTTACCGCCAGTGGCCGCGAATATGAAGAGCCGCGTCTTCAGCTCTTTACCGGACAGGTGCAGTCTGCCTGCGGTTTTGCTTCTTCTGCTTCGGGTCCGTTTTATTGTCCCGGTGACAAGCAGATTTATATCGATTTGTCCTTCTATGATGAGCTGCGCAAGCGCTTCGATGCGCCGGGTGATTTTGCCCAGGCCTATGTGCTGGCCCATGAAGTCGGGCATCATGTGCAGAACCTTCTTGGTGTTCTGCCTCAGTTCAACAAGGCACGCCGAACCATGAGCAAGACCGAAGCGAATGCCATGTCGGTGCGTGTGGAATTGCAGGCCGACTGTTTTGCGGGCGTATGGGGCTTTAACGCTGAAAAGCGTGGGTTGCTGGAACGCGGTGATCTGGAAGAGGCCCTTAACGCTGCAACGCAGATTGGGGATGATGCGATCCAGAATCGAACACAGGGCTATGTGGTTCCAGAGAGCTTCAATCATGGCACGTCGGAGCAACGTCAGCACTGGTTCCGCCGAGGCTTTGATACAGGCGACACGTCACAATGCAACACCTTTGACGATACGCGGATATAGGCGCTATTGCACCTGATTTTGCTATGCGTTTGTGAAGCCAACGGTTTTCCACTAGACAATAAACAATTGGAAATCGTGGCAGCAGCTGCCGCGCAATTGCGTGATTTTTTGTTCTGGTTCCGGTAAAGACATGAATGTATTTGATGCGGTCCTTGATGACCGGTTTTTACTCGGCCGGGGTGCGCACCGCAGCACTTATTCTCACCCGGATGATGACTCAAAGCTGATCAAAGTCGTTCATTACAAGGGCCGTGAGCGAGCCAGAAATCGAAAACGGTTCTGGTCGATGGGTCGGCGTCTGGATATGGACGGCAATGAGCGCGAGTTGCGGTCTATTGAATTGCTGAAAAATGCCGGTCAGTATGATTCGCGGTTTTTTCCGGCTTTTTTCGGATCGATCGAGACCAATCTTGGCCCAGGACTGGTGTTTGAAAAGCTCGGCTCCGGTCACGAAGAGCAGATTTATGATTTGAAAGTGCTTGAGCAAAAAAAGATCGCTCTTGAATTGCTCTCCAAAGAGCAAATCCTGGAACAATATGATGAATTGATTGCGTTTTTCGTGATGACAGATGTTCCAAATGTGGGCCTTGGAATTGAAAACCTTGCGGTTCTCGATCGCCCCGGCCACTCTCCGCAGCTCATGTGTTTTGATTTGAAATTCCTTGAAGACCGAAGTCTGGTGCCCGCAGCAGATTTGTTTTCCTGGGTCTCAAGACGGCGTGTCAAACGGCTTTTGGAACGCGCAAAGACCAAATTTTCGGTAAAACTCGGTGGGCATTCATAAATCGTGCTCCTTGCAATTTACGTCGCCACCATTGGTCCGGCCGGGCAGCGCAGAATAATAAATTGCAGGCGCAAAGCCTGACGCTGATCACCAGGTCTGACGGGAGGCAGCCAAAGAATCCGGAGTTGAAACGTGTGCCAGTCTGACCGGAGTTTACCCACCGCGTTACAACACTCGGCTGAACGCGGCTGGATAGACTGAAAAGACCTGCCACTTCACAAAGTGAAAGAAGCTGATTTTGTATCAGCCGACCTGTCTCTCAGAATACTGCCGGTCAAGCTGCAGCAATCAAGTCTTTGTAGGGTTCGGCGCATCCCCGATCATCGCCAACTGACAGAACAGGATCTTTCGGCATTGGAAGTCCGCAAAGATCAGCTGCGACCTTCAGTGCGGCGGCTGGGTTCTCAACCATATCCTCATACCGGACGATGCGCACATTTTCCGGGTTCTTCTGCTCCATCAAATCCATCATCTGATGATACCAGTCTATGTGCTCGCGGATCATGTCCATATCATATGCATAACTGTTTTCGTTCTGGTAGTGGCGCATGAAGATTCGCAAAGCGATATCATCCGCGTTGCGCTTGACAAAAAGAAACTTTGTATTGGGAAATACAATCGACATCAGGGCCGCATCGTTGATCCGTGAAGGGTGTGTATTGGTGAACACTTTGGCTGTGCCTGCGCGCCTGTTCAATTCCTCAAGATAGATTTTTCGACACTGGGGATAGAGCTGAGGTGGCAGCACTTCAAAATAGCGGTTTGTCAACAGACCGGCACCCTGAAAGGCCTGGCGGATGGCCGTATCTACGCACGGGTTTTCGTAACCACGCTTGACACCTTTCAGATTGGCCACCATCGTTTCCATTGATGTCTTGCCCGACCGCGAAGGACCAAGGATGAACAAAGTTGTCGGGCTGGTTTCGCCCTGTGCATCTGTAGCGGGTTTTACTGAATTCGAGCGCAACAGAGACAGGGTTTTGCTCTGACGTTCGCGCGTGCGCTCGGCGTTATCCCTTGAAATTTTCAGCATTGCCTTGTTCGCCGGAATCATGGCGTCCCAGGCTTCCTGGTGACGCCCGGCTTTGTCCAGCGCGGCAGCACGGATAAAGGCAATCATCGTGGGGTCAGAATCGCTTTGGTCAGGCCCTTTCAGATAGGCATCAAGCTCGTCCAGAAGATCAACCTTCAGCAATAGGGTTGGCAGGGCCGCGAGCGCAGCGAGAGGTTCAAAGCGTTTGTCGCCACCGGTGAGCAGGCGTTCGAAGGCGGCAATTGCATCTCGATTTTCCCCAAGGGATGAACAGGCCCATCCATATCCGGCGGTGGCTGGTGCCAGATCAGGATCAATCGTCCGAGCCTCGGCGAATACCTGTTTGGCATCCTCATATTCCATTTCGGCACGGTAGATTTCACCGAGTGTGACCAATACATTGACATCCTTCGGATCGAGTGCTCTGGCCTGTTCCAACGTATAGGCTGCGGTTTCAGGCGCTTTCAACTCCAGATACACGCCGCTCAATGCGGTCAGAGTGGCAATGCTGCGCGGGTTCTGCATGGCAGCACGGACCAGGCAATTCAGCGCCTGCTCATAATTTGACATGCCAGCGTAAATCAGCCCGAGCGTGTGCAGGGCGGCCATGTAATTGGGATGATCCTTAAGCAATGCCAGACAGGTTTTCCGGGCTTTTTCAAATTTGCCAGCCTGACGCAGCCGCTCCGATTGATCCAGCCTGATGAATGCATCCTGCAAGGGATTGGATGGCGTGATTTTCTCGTTGCCTGGCAGAGTTGCGGTTTTGAAGGGTTTTTGGGACACAATGGGGTCTCGAATGTTGACAACCCACTTGCCCTTGTGCCGATTCAGACCTCGTGCCGATCCAGACTGTGGGCGGGTTGTTGCTGGTTGCGCTATGGGCGATAAACTATTCGCACCTGTCAGACCAAGTCAAATACTCAGATGCGCCTCCGTCGGCAGACGTCATCAAGCGGTCATAAGAATCCGTCTGCACTGTCAGATGAATATTTGAACAAAACAACCGATAGTATTTCAGATCGTTAGGCACAACTTAGAGATCAGGCAAGTGGCATTCTTGTGTCACTTTTTTGCACCATGTTTTCCAAAAAAACCAATATGCGACGATTTGCCACTTGATCAGTGGATTTTGTGTTTACTTTTGCGTCGATTCTGAACCTAATTCAAACAGAACATAAGCATTTGCGCGATTCTGCGACCTTGGACAGGTCTAACCTGGACAGGGCTAATTGGTTTTATTGAGCGAGCATTTCGAGCATTTTTAGAATGATTAATATTCAGTCCCACCGGTGAAGGTTGGTTTGCGGTTGGGAACTGAAGATCAGGGGCATTGAAAGACATGAACAAGAAACTGATGATGTGTGGTGTGGCACCAGCAGCATTGCTGCTCGTTGCTTCGATGAGCTTGGCCAATGCGGCTGATCCGGTTGGTGAGGCGCCGCTGGCGGGCACCCCCTTTACCGGCTTTTATGTTGGTGGCCATACTGGCTATGGCAGTTCTGACTACGAGGGTAGATGGAGCTCGGGGTCGCCCATTGAGGGTTTTGACAATCGCGGAATGTTGTTTGGATTGCACGCCGGGCACAATTGGGAAATCATGCAGAATGTGCTTCTGGGTGTCGAAGGCGATATCTCAGTTGCGCCTTGGAAAGGGTCCTACTCCGAGGACGGCACATATGCTGTGTTCGGGCACTTAACCGGGATTGCATCGGTTCGTGCCAGACTTGGTTATGTGCTCGACGAAACTCTGATCTATGCGACTGGTGGTGTGGCGTTTGCGAGTTCCAATGCCGGTGGCGGTGACACTGCGCAGCACAACAGCAAAACCGAGTTGATTTTGGGTGGTGTTGCGGGTGCCGGTATCGAGTGGTTGCTGACTCCTGCTTTGGCGTTGCGAGCTGAGGGCTTGTATTACTGGTTTGATCAAAAGCAGAATATGGATGAATTTTCCGGGTATGGTGGCATTCAGGATGCCTGGGTTGCCCGGGTTGGTGCCAGTTGGTACTTTGATGGCTCCAAGCCGATGGACGACATGTATTCTGTCGCCGGTGATGCCTTTTCTGGATTCTATGTGGGTGCCCACACCGGCTATGGCAGTGCTGAATATGAGGGCAGGGCGGGGCCGGTCACTACTGAACCAACCATCCGCTCGTTCGACAATGAAGGTTATCTGGTTGGTGGACATGCTGGTTATAACTGGAAAACAGCTTCAAATTTTGTGCTGGGCCTTGAGGGTGATATCACAGTTGCACCATGGAATGGGGCTATTAGTGGTACGTCTACAAGTTCACGATTTGTAGCGGGCCATTTAAGTGGCATAGCATCATTGCGGGCACGACTTGGTTTCCAGGCAGACCAGGCGTTGATCTATGCGACCGGTGGTGTGGCGTTTGCAAGTTCACAGGGCTCGGGCGGTTATACGGTTCAGTTTAACAGAAAATCCGAGATTATTACAGGTGCTGTGGCTGGTGCGGGTATTGAGTGGATGGTCTCAGACAATGTCGCACTTCGGGCAGAGGGGCTTTATTATTGGTTTGATCAAGAGCAAAGTGGCAATGGTGGCACAGGCTTCGGTGGAATTCAGGATACCTGGATAGCCCGCGTTGGGGCAAGTTACTACTTCAACCCAGCTTCTGGGGATGATGCTGAGCCAATTGTAGCTGATTTCAGTGGTTTTTATGTAGGTGGCGGTGTTGGCTACGGCTCTGCCAATTATGCGGGCGATGCTGATCCATCTTCTTCGGCCAACTACTCTGCATCGCCGAATTTTGCCGGATATATGATTAGTGCTCATGCTGGCTATAACTGGCAAGTTGCTGATATGGTAATTGCTGGTGTCGAAGCGGACGCTGGCCTGAACCCTTGGGTGGGGGCTTCTATTGTTCCCGAGAATGATACGCACTTTATATCTGGGCAGCTTTCTGGGATTGCATCTTTGCGTGGTCGGTTGGGTATCCAGATGGATCGCAGCCTGATTTATGCAACCGGTGGCGTCGCGTTTGCCAGTTCAACCGCCAATGGCGGTTATACCGTGCAACTCAATCGGAAAGCCGAGATTATTGTCGGACCAGTTGCTGGTGCTGGTCTTGAATGGATGGCAACAGAAAAACTCAGCCTGCGCGCTGAAGGAATGTATTACTGGTTTGATCAGGAACAGAGCGGCAATGGCGATTCGGGCTATGGCGGTATTCAGAACACATGGCTGGCGCGTGTTGGCGCAAGTTGGCATTTCAACTAAACCGATTGTCGTATGTTAAAAAAAGCCCCGGACATTCCGGGGCTTTTTTTGCCTCCCTTTCGGAAGTGCCTGATTCCAGATGCCGAGGTTTTGCCGTGGAACTTTTCCGCCCATGAGCAGGGCTTGCGACAAGCGTTTTGCCCGCATGGAAAAGCGCCCGTAGACGCAAAGTGAAAAGAAGCCACCTGAATGATTAATATTGTCATGTCGGAAATAGCGCAGAAAATACAAAGTAACCTGATTGTGTAATACTGAAAATTATTCGCGCATACTTTTTGTGTCTGCGTTCAAATAAACACGCACTATTTCTCCTAGAATGGCGCGACATCGCATTTTGTAACAGGGTCTTTGATTATCAAACAAAATGCAGCGAATTGGACGATAATGTCGGAATTTGATCACGCAGCACAGCAATTTTGGCGCATTCCGGGTTCCCAGTCTGCGCAGTGTCGCGGAGACCGCACCTTACATGCACAATGGCAGTTTAAGCTCTGGACGCGGTGGCGGAGCATTATTCGAATATCGATATGGAACGCCTGCGCCTGCATGCTGATGGTGAAGCGCTGTTGAAACCGCTCAATTTGAATGATGAGCAGGTCAATGATCTGGTGCAGTTTCTGAAGACATTGTCGGGCCCGCTGCCGGATTTATAGAGATATTTATCGACCAGTAACATGCCATTCACACAGTTGTTCTAATTCGTTCGAACGACCTTCCAATAGAAATTTAAGGAGACGTTCCAATGAAGGCAAGAATCATGACCGGGCTTGCGCTGGCCTTGTCTGCCTCAACGGTACTGGCTCAAGCCGCACTGGCACAGGATGCCGTACCGCAGGCCAGCAATAGCTGGTATCAGGCCGGGCAAATTACACTTGCAGAAAAGCTTGCAGAACAGCCAAACACTGCGAAAGCAAAAAACATCATTCTTATGATTTCCGATGGAAATGGCGTTGGCACAAACTACGCGACCCGCCTCTATTACGGTCAGAAGGATGGGGGATTTGGTGACGAAGCTGTTCTTCCTCAAGAGCATTTCCCGAACCTTGCGCTGGTCAAGACTTACAATGTGAACGCACAGACCCCTGATTCAGCAGGTACCGGCACAGCCATGCACGCTGGTGTAAAAACCAAAGCGGGGGTGATCGGTGTTTCCGAGGGCCTGAACCGTGGCGACTGCAGCCAGGTTGAAGCCAACAAGGTCAAATCCATTGTGTCCGTGATGGACGAGATGGGCAAATCTGTCGGCGTAGTTTCCACGGCGCGTCTGACCCATGCCACATCTGCATCCGCATATGCACATTCTGCTGATCGTGATTTTGAAGACAATACTTCATTGCCTGAGGGGTGCTCCGTCAAGGATATCGCGGATCAGCTGATCGATGCTATGAAAGCTGGCACTGTTGATATTGCCATGGGTGGTGGCCGCCGCCATTTCCTGCCAAGCAATGTGACTGATTCTGAAGGCGAGCCCGGTCAGCGCACGGATGGTCGAAATCTGCTTGAAGAGGCAGCGTCTGCCGGTGTGCAGATTGTCTTCAATGATACTGAATTTGCCGCTTTGCCCATGGCTGACAATGCCTCTGTGCTGGGTTTGTTTGAATCCAGCCACATGAAATTTGAACATGACCGCACCGGCGAGCCGTCGCTTGCCGAGATGGTGGAAGCATCCATTAAAGGTCTGCAAAACAATGAAAACGGTTTCTTCCTGACAGTTGAAGCCGGGCGTGTTGATCATGCACTCCATGATGGCAACCTTTATCGCGCGGTGACAGATGGTGTGGCCTTTGCTGAGGCGGTCGCTAAAGCTGCTGAGCTGACCAATGCGCAAGACACTTTAATCATTGTTACCGCGGATCATGAACACGCCATTGCGTTCAATGGCTATTGCGGTCGCGGTACGCCGATTACCGGCCTGTGCTATGGCATTGACAAAGCCGGTATCAAGCATCTGGACACGCCAAAGACCGCAAAGGACGGCCAGCCCTACACGGTTGTTGGTTACCTGAATGGCGCGAGTTCTGTTCTGCGCAAAGACATGAATTATGCCGGTGTTCGCCCTGCAATTACTCAGGAAGAAGTGACCGATCCTGATTATCTGCAGCAGGCGCTCATTCCTATGGCCGGAGAAACGCATTCAGGCGAAGACGTTGCTGTGTATGCACGTGGCCCATGGGCACACCTTTTTGATGGAACGATTGAACAAAATTTCATTTTCCATGTGATGAAATACGCTGCAGAAGCCAATTGATGCCCGGTTTGGACGATGAAATGACAGGGTTCGTTTTTCATTGCGATCTTTTGCTGAAATCAAAAAATGTGATGTGACAGTGTTGCGTCTTGATAGGCGGTCTTTAAAAGTGTGGTCTCAACCCTATCTTGGGGTTCATGACACGTCGTAAATTTTTCAAATATCTCTCATTGTCCGGTATCGCAGCTGCTGTCGGCGGCGGATCCTGGTTTGCCTCGGTAAAGCCAGGGAACGCCTACTATTCCGGACCACCTGCATCCAATTTTGATGGCCGTGTGTTCTTCAATCCAAAAGGACAGGAGCCGCTTGGACTGAGAGATCTTCTGAAATGGCAGTTTGGAGAGGAGAAGGCGAAATGGCCTGAGGCCTATCCGAGCCCGTTTGAAGGGGCTGTGCCGGAAAAGAAGCGTGAGGATTTGACCATCACCATGATTGGTCACGCAACACTTCTGATTCAGGTCGCAGGCCTGAATTTCCTGACCGATCCGGTGTTTTCGGAGCGCGCCAGCCCCGTATCTTTTGTCGGGCCCAAACGCGTTGTAAAACCCGGAGTATCACTGGAGGATTTACCTCCAATTGATTGCGTATTGCTGTCGCATAACCATTATGACCACTTGGATATGTCATCTCTGACCGCTCTGGTAAATGCGCATGACCCGCTGATCATCACCCCCCACGGGAATGATACGATCATTCGCGAGGATATTGCTGATGCCCGGATCAAGACCGGTAACTGGGGGGATATTGCCACCGTCAATGATCAGGTAAACGTTCATTTTGAACCGGTTCATCACTGGTCTGCGCGGGGCGCGCGTGACCGGCGCATGGCTTTGTGGTCCGGTTTTGTGGTGGAAACGCCCGGTTCCAAAGTTTATGTGGTTGGCGATACCGGCTTTCACGGTGGGATCAATTATAGGGCCGCCGCTGAAAAGCATGGCAGGTTCGATGCAGCAATTCTGCCAATCGGTGCCTATGATCCGCGCTGGTTCATGGAAGCGCAGCACCAGAACCCCGAAGAAGCTGTTGAAGGACACATATTGTGCAACGCTCAAGTGTCCATTGCCCACCATTGGGGCACATTTCAGCTTACAAACGAGCCTATTGAGGAGCCGATTGAACGGCTCGCGGCTGCTCGTGCTGAGCGCGGGTTGCAAGACAGTTCATTCATTACTTTGCGGCCCGGAGAGGCCTACCAGCACAGTCTGGCTTAGGCAGACTTCATCAGATCGACAAAGCGCTGGAACAGATAGTGGCTGTCTTGCGGGCCCGGTGATGCTTCGGGATGGTGCTGAACGGAAAAGATCGGCTTGCCTTTGACCTGAAGTCCGCAATTGGAGCCGTCAAACAACGAAGTATGTGTGGGTTCCACGCCGTCGGGCAGGGTTGCCTCATCAACCGCGAAGCCATGATTCATACTGGTAATTTCCACCTTGTCGGTGGTGTGGTCCATGACTGGGTGATTGGCGCCGTGATGTCCCTGATGCATTTTTTTGGTTTTTGCGCCCAAGGCCAGAGCCAGTATCTGATGACCAAGGCAAATGCCGAACATGGGCAGCCCGCTGTCAATAAGCGTGCGAATTGTTGGAACGGCATAGGAACCGGTTGCTGCCGGATCTCCCGGACCGTTTGACAGAAAAATACCGTCCGGTTTGTGACCGAGAATAGTTTCTGCAGTGGCGGTGCCTGGAACAATGGTCACCTTGCATCCAAGACCGGCCAGAAGCCGCAGAATGTTGCGTTTCACGCCATAGTCGATTGCCACAATGTGCAAATCCGGATTGATCTGCTGGCCGTAGCCTTCCCCCCAAACCCAGGGTGTTTCGTCCCATTGCACGGTTTGCAGGGTGGATACGTCCTTCGCAAGGTCAATGCCTTCCATAGAGGGCAGGTCTGCCGCTCTGTTTGTCAGTTCGGCCGTATCAAATTTGCCGGTGGGGCTGTGAACGACGAGTGCGTTGATCATGCCGCCTTCGCGGATTTTGGATGTGAGTGCCCGCGTATCGATGCCGCAAATGCCAACAATGCCTCGCGCTTTCAGCCACTGGTCGAAATGCTGTCCGGCGCGGTAATTGGCGGGAGCGGTTATATCCGCCTTCAAAACACAGCCGCGTGCGCCATGGTCTGACGCAAGATTGAGACTTTCCAAATCTTCGTCATTGCTGCCAACATTGCCGATATGGGGAAAGGTAAAGGTGATGATCTGGCCAGCGTAAGACGGGTCTGTCAGAATTTCCTGATATCCCGTAATAGCTGTGTTGAAACAAACCTCACCTGCGGCTTCACCAACAGTGCCGCAACCCATGCCATAGAGGATGGTTCCGTCTGCAAGGACCAGAGCGGCCGTAGGAACTGGTTCCTGCCATCCTTGCAAGTTTTTGTCAGGCGCGGTCTGGCTGGTGGCTTGCATGAAACACTCCAAAGGCTTTCAGAAACGGGTTTTGACGCGGCAAATCGTCTTAGGTCTGGTCATTTTGTCTGTCAGAGGGCTCAGGCGGGGCTTACACAGCGCATTTCCTAGCCTCACGTCAGGGTCGGATCGCATGTCTTTGCAGGAAATTCAAGCCTGCTATGCACACTTTGCACGGACAAAGCCTTGTCAAACGGTCGCAAAATCTACACATAAGCGTCAAGAAGATGGTCAGAATTGCTTCAAATTCTGTCGAAAAATGGTATAGAGGCGGTACCGGCACGGTTTTCATAGAGAATCAAATTGCCGGGAAAAAAGCGCCTTCGTGATATTGAGTGCAAAAAAGGGTCATAGATCTACATGCGCGAACAAATTGCTGAAGCTTTGAATGAAGCTGTGAAGGCGCAGGATAAGAAGCAGGTATGTACCTTGCGGCTTATCAATGCTGCCATTAAAGACCGTGACATCGCATTGCGTGGTACCGGCAAGGACAAAGTCAGTGATGACGAAGTTCTGGGCCTGCTTGTCAAAATGATCACGCAGCGGGAAGAATCCTCCCGCCAGTATGAAAATGCTGGTCGGCTTGATTTGGCCGAGCGGGAACGCAAGGAGATGGAAATCATTCGTTCCTTCCTGCCGACCCAATTGCCCGCTGAAGAAGTGCGCAAAGCCGTTAAGGATGTTGTGGCCGATATTGGTGCCAACAGCCTGCGTGACATGGGTAAATGTATCAACACGTTGAAAAAGCGCTATCCGGGCCAGATGGATTTCTGTCAGGCCAGCGGTGTGGTGAAAGAGCTTTTGCAGTAATACGGCTCTGTCCATGCGGACTTTGAGTGTTTTTCACAGCTAGAGCATTTTTCAAGGCGTCGGGTTATGCTACCTGACGTCTTTCCTCTGACTTGCTGTTGAGCCCGAAAACCGCCCATGCGTTTTGATGACAGATTTCTGGATGATATACGCGCCCGCCTGAATATTTCAGATGTGGTGGGACGACGTGTGACCTGGGATCGCAAGAAGTCCCAACCCTCCAAGGGCGATTATTGGGCCTGCTGCCCGTTTCACAATGAAAAATCACCAAGCTTTCATGCAGATGATCGCCGTGCCCGTTACCACTGTTTCGGGTGTGGGCAGTCGGGCGATATTTTTCGTTTTCTGACCGAGACTGAAGGGGTTTCTTTTCCAGAGGCCGTTGAGCGGCTGGCGGGTGACGCGGGGTTGTCGCTGCCCGAGCGTGACCCGGAAGCTGAGAAACGGGCCAAGCGGCGCGGCTCGCTGTATGAAGTGATGGATTTGGCCAATGGCTTTTTCCAGCAGGCGCTGCAAAGTGCAGATGGTGCCGCAGCGCGGCGCTACCTCAGGGATCGGGGGCTTTCGCAGGCTATCCAGCAGGAATTCGGCATCGGCTATGCGCCGGACAGCCGCAATGCATTAAAGCAGTTCCTGGCCAGTAAAGATGTCTCGCAGGATGATATGGTGGAGGCCGGACTGCTGATTGCCGGGCCTGACATTTCTGTTTCCTATGATCGCTTTCGCAACAGGGTTATGTTTCCGATTGCGGATGCAAGAGGGCGCTGCATCGCGTTTGGCGGGCGCGCGCTTTCAGCAGACGTTCCGGCCAAATATCTGAATTCTCCGGAAACGCCGCTCTTTTCCAAAAGCTATCTTCTGTACAATCACCACCGTGCCCGCGAGCCTGTGCATCATGGCGCGCCGCTGTTGGTGGTTGAAGGCTATATGGATGTCATTGCCTGTGCTGCGCATGGACTGGATGGCGCTGTCGCGCCCATGGGCACTGCGCTGACAGAGGAGCAGATGCAGTTGTTGTGGCGCATGAATGACAGCCCTGTTCTGTGTTTTGACGGGGATGGGGCAGGGTTCAAAGCTGCCGGTCGTTCGGCCGATATGGCCATGACGCATCTTAAACCCGGTAAAACCGTTCGGTTTGTGTTGCTGCCGGACGGACAGGACCCTGATGATCTGCTGCGCAGTGCCGGACGTGATGCGATGGACACTTTTATTCGCAGCGCCAAACCACTCAGCGACATGGTCTGGTCGCGCGAAACCGAAAACGGTGTATTTGATACGCCAGAGCGCCGGGCCGAGCTGGAAGACCGGATACGCGGTCTGACGCGCATCATGACCAATGATACGATCCGACGCCATTATGAGCAGGAATTTCGTGAGCGGCTTCAGGCGTTCTTCGGTCACTCGTCCGGGAAGGGCTCTAACAGACGCGCTGGTGGCTTTGCCGGCAAGGCCAAGGCAGGCGGGCGCAAAGCCGCGTTTTCTGTCAGCCGCAGCCTGTCACAGAGCCCGTTGGTTTCAAGTTTTGCTGCTGGAAACCGCAGTTCCATCATTTCACCACGCAATGCGGTGCTGCTGATGACGATGATCAATCATCCGGTGCTGCTGGACCGGCATGATGATGCTTTTTCTACGCTGCAATTTGATCAGGGCGAGTTGAACAAGCTGCATCAGGTTCTAGTCGGTATTCTGGCAGAAGACCCCGAACAGAATGCTTCAGCAATCAAGGATGCGCTGGTGCGGCGCGGCTATGAAACGCTTTTGCGCCGACTGGAACACACTCTGGCTTCGGTGGGGCTGTGGCAGACGCGGGAACAGGCAGACCCCATTGACGCGGAGGAGGGCTGGCGTCAGGCGCTCGCGCTTCACGAAAAAGGTGCGGTTTTACGTGATGAGTTGCGCGCGGCAGAATTGGCACTGAATGAAGAGGCAACAGAAGCCAATTTCGCGAGGCTGGTCGAAATTCAGCATGATCTGGAAAGCAATGAACACATTCATGCACTCATTGAAGGGTTTGGCGCTTTGTCAGGCCAGTAAATGCTCCAACCGGCCCTGATGTCACGCGGTCTGCACCTTTGTGTTCTTCGTTGCCTCTTTATCCGTTGATTTTTTCCATCCTCCAAACAGCAGATAATAGCCGCTTGGGACGAAAAAGAGTGTGAGGATGGAGGCAACGGCCAAGCCACCAATCATGAGTGTTGCCATGGGTTCAAACAGCGCACCACCGGCGATTGCCATGGGCATTAGACCAAACACGGTCGTTAATGAGGTCAGCATTATGGGGGTAAGACGTTTTTTGGCAGCTTCAATGATTGCTGTACGCAGTTCGTGTGTCTGGCGCTCAATGTCAATTTGATCGATGAGCACAATGGCGTTGTTGATGATGATGCCTGCCAGAGAAATCATGCCCAAAATAGCAAAGAATGACAGAGGTTGACCCGCAAACAACAAAGCGAGCGGCGCACCAATGATAATCAGTGGAATGGTCATGAAGGTCAAAGCCACGCGTCGGGCCGAATTGAATTGGAACATGAGTGCAAACAACATGACTGTAAGGGCAGCCGGAACGCCCGCACCGAGTTTTGCATTCACGTCGGCGCTGTCGGCGGTTTCACCTGCAATGCGCAACTTGTAGCCGGGACCCAAATTCAGTGCATCCAGTTTGGGTTGAGCGTGCGCCAGTAATTCACCGGCGCTCAAAGTGTCGCTCTTGGCGGAAATTGTAATCAACCTTTGCTGATTTTCCCGGCGAAACTGGGAGTATTCCAGAATGGGCGAAAATGTTGCTACCCGGTCCAGCGAAACAAGCTGGCCATTTGCCGTGATTGAGAGATCTCTCAAATCCTCAAGACTGTCGCGGAAGACGGGTGAAGCACGCACGACAATGGGAATTGCATCGCTGCCATCTCGAAAGTCGGACACTTTTGCACCTGAAAAATAGGCTTCCATAATGTCGGAAATATCTTCGGATGTAACGCCCAGTTCGCGGGCCTTGTCCTGCGCGATGTTGATAATGATTTTCAGGGTTTTATTGCCCCAGTCATTCTCATTTTGAACAAGGCCGGGGGCGGATGCAAAAGCAGTTTCAACCTCGTCGGCGAGTGACAGCAAGCGATCCGCATCCGGTCCCGTGATCTTGATCTGCACAATACCGGATTCAGAGCCACCCATGGCGAGCCGTTTGACTTTGAAACGAGCGGATGGGTGATTTCTCAACAGGTACTCTTGTGCACGCTGAGAGGCGGTGATTGCCCCGTCAAAATCGACTGTATTGACGAGCAGGAAAGCACTTGCGGGGTTGGTATCAGCCGGATTGAGCGCGAGATAGAAGCGCGGACCACCATCGCCCACATAAATAACTGTGTTTGAGACTTCCGGGTTGGCTGTTTCGTCTGACAACCATTTTTCAACAGCAAGGGCCTCAGCTTCCGTGGCTGAGATGGAGGTTCCCTTTGGCATGTCCAGATAGATCAGAAACTGATTGCGGGCGCCAAGCGGAAACATTTCGCTTTTGACTGATCCGAACAATGTCGCTGCCAAAACAACCAGCAGGTAGGAGGCCAGCACAACAATGAGGGACAGGCCTAGCGTGCGTTCCAGAACAGCGCCATATACGCGCACCAGACGACTGGGCTTCGGCTCAGCAGGGACTGTGTTGCGCTTGGAAAACCAGACAACAAGGGCAGGCAGAATGTAGAGCGCGGAAATCCAGGATCCAACCAGCATGGTGCCTACGACAGCGCCAAGGGAAAAACCGTATTCGCCCTCTGTGCCTTCCAGAATGAGAAGCGGCAGAAAGGCTGAAACTGTTGTCACAGAGGCGACGGCCAGCGGAACTGAGAATTGTTTGCCTGCAGCCATTGCAGCTTCTTTGGGGACCATTCCTTTGCTTATTCTGCCTTGAATGTCTTCGACGATGACAAGACCATTATCGACCAAAAGCCCCAGCGAAATGATGATGGCGGCAATGGAGACCTGTTGCAGCTCGATGCCCAGATATTGCATGCCGATCATGGAAAACATGACGGCAAAGGGCACAATGCTGGCAATCACAAACGCGGAGCGAAAGCCCAGGAACACCAGCATGACCAGCAGCACGACAGCGAAGGTCTGGGCCACGTTGACCAGCGCATTGTTGATGGCGCTGGTGACCTTCTCTTCCTGATAGGTGGCAAAATTATAAGAAATGCCGATGGGCTGGGTCAGCTCATGAGCAATGACTGCTTCTTTCAGGATGAGCCCGAGTTTTTGAATATCTTCACCATCGGTCATCTCGACCGCAACAGTGACGGCGGGTTGACCATTAAAGTAAACCGGCTTTGCCTTTGGATCGACATAGCCACGGCGGACGGTGAGGAGCTCCTTCAGCCGTACAAAGCCGCTCAGGCCGCTGACCTTTGTCAGCACGTCCTCCACGGCTTCAACGCTCTGCAGATCGCCATTTGCTTCCAGAATAAGCGTGGTGCCGCCTGCATCAATTTCGCCTGCTGGCAGAATCACATTCTGAGCCTGCAAATCATTCAGGACCTGTGTAATCTGAACGCCGACTGCTGCCAGTTTGCGAGAGTCAATTTCCAGCCAGATGCGTTCTTCCTGTTCGCCATAGAGGGTAACGCGGCCAATGCCATCCAGTGTGTAAAGCTGGTTGCGCAGCCTGTCTGCTGCGTCATAGATTTCGGCATAGGAATAGCCTTCGCCTGTAACTGCGACAGAGGCAATGGACACATCACCATAGTCTGTGTTGATGAAGGGGCCTTCGGTTCCCTGAGGCAGTTCATCATTCAGGTTCTGCATTTTGTTGCGAATGTCCTGAAACACGGCATCTACATCCGCCTTGGCAACGGCGTCAGAAACCTCGAGATTGACCACCGCGCTGCCAGTGGTGATCAGGGTCTTGATGTCGTCAATCTCGGCAATTTCACGCGCCTTACGCTCAATCGGTGTGACGATCAGGTCTTCCATGCGCTTGGGTGCCATGCCGGGGAATTGGGCCGTGACCACCGCTGTACGAATGGTAATTGCAGGATCTTCACGTTTGGAAAGCCCGGAATAGACAATCAGCCCCTGAAGGATGAGTGCGATCATAACCAAAATGGTCAAACGTGAATTGTTGAGGCCGAAGCCGGTCAGGAAATTCATGGCTGATCTCCTACTGGCTGTCAGTCAACGGAACGACTTTCTGTCCATCGCGCAGGAAGGAAACTCCGGCTGAAGCAACCCGATCACCAATGGCAAGGCCATCAATTATAATCAGTTGGTTTTCGCGCACGCCGCCTATGGTTATGTCGCGCTTTTTAACCGTGCTGGTGGCTTCGTCAAACACAAAAACCGTGGTGCCTGTCGGATTATCCGGACCGGCATCGGGGTCCAGTTGGCCATTCAGTGGCAGAACAGTGAGCGGCAGCAGGAAGCCGTTTCCAGTGGGCACAGGAAATTCAATTGAGACTTCGATAGCCATGCCTGCCTTCAGCTCAGGGCGCGTTTCGGAAAGACTGATGACCAGCGGGAAAGAAGACACGGTATCTGCCCGCGAACCCAATTCGCTAACGATGCCTGGCAGAACAATATCAGGATTATCGGCTAACCGAACGGACACAGCTTTTCCAACCACAAGCTGTTGGGAGACGGTGTAACTGACGGAGAATGAAGCTTCGAAACTATCAGTCTTGTAGATGGTCGCTACCGGAGCACCCAGAGTGACATTGGCAAAAGATTCCACTTCCACTGAATTGATCACGCCATCATATGGGGCCATCAGATCGGTTTTGGACAGGTTTTCTTCTGCGCTTTCTGCCTGTTTTTGTGCCTGGGCAAACTGGGCAGCCGTTGCCTGCATATTAGCCCGCGCATCATCCACTTGTGCCTTTGTGGTCACGCCTCGTTCCAACAGCGTATTAAGGCGTTCAAAAGTTGATGCAGCGTTTTCGGCATTGATGCGGGCCTGCTCAGCGGCAGCTTTTGAAGCATCCAATTGCAGGGTAAGGGCTGTCCGATCCAATTGGGCTAGAATGTCACCTTCATTGAAAGTCTGCCCAACGCTCAAATCAACCGGCCCCAGCTTGCCAGCAGTTTCAAACGACAAGGTGGTGACTTCAGCCGGTTGCAGAACGCTTGGGAAGCGCCGCGACGTGGTTTGTTGTTGATCCTCCACCAACACAGTTTTCAGGCCGCGTACGGCCTCCTGTCCCGAGCTGGAATCCTTTTCATCTTCGCCACAGGCGGCCAGCAGCAGTGCTGAGCAAAGGATAATCGTCAGTCGTGAAATCATTGGAAAGACCATTTTCATTTTTGGAAGGTCTGGGTTGGAGTGTCTGGGTTGAAATATTTGGGTTTGAATGTCCGGTTTGCTTATCAAGCACGATTGCAGGGTACAATTCAATTTTGATCGAACACCATAGCACCAGCGCCGACCAGACCTGAATTGTCAGCAAGCGCAGCTTTCACGATTGGGATATTCTGAAAGGGCGGCATTGCAGCGCTTTTTACGCGGTGTGAAATTCCAATGGACAGAAGGTCAAAGCCGTTTGAAAGCCCGCCGCCCAGTATTATGCAATCCGGGCTGTAGAGATGCATTAAATTGACTAACCCTATGCCAAGCCATTGGGCCGTTTCGTCAACAAGAAGTCTTGCTTCCTTATTATCGTTGGTGGCGGCTGCGAATACGGCGCGGGCATCGGATAGGCCTATTGTTCTGGCCATTTTGTCGAGGGCTGACCCAGACGCCAATGCTTCCCAGCATCCTTTATTGCCGCAGGCACACAGTGGCCCGTCTGGCGCGATGGTCATATGGCCGAAATGGGCTGCCATGCCCTTACGGCCGTGAAGCAGATTGCCATCCACCACAGCGCCGCCACCAATGCCGGTGCTGGCTGTTACATAAACCAGGTTTTCCAAGGTTTGACCGGCCCCGAACTTCCATTCCCCATAGGTTGCTGCGATTGCATCATTTTCCAGCAAAACCGGCCAGGGAACGCGTTGCGCCAGAAAAGCCTGAATTGGAAAGTCAGTGAAGCCGGTAATTGTTGGCGTAGAGAGGGCAAGCCCGGCCTTTGTATCCAGTGGACCTGGAGCGCACAGGCCTAGTCCGCAAATCTGTTGCGGTTCGACGCTTTGGGCGACTTCTTTTGCCAGTGCTTCAATCTGTTGCAAGACAGTTTCTGGGCCACTGGACGCAAGGGTCGCGGTTTCAGCCCGCTTCACAATGCTGCCGTCGGCTGTGATTAATGCTGCGCGCAGCCTCGTGCCACCCAGATCAACGCCGATTGCAAACGGCGCTTTTATCATTCTGGGCCTTGCAACCCGGCTAACCAGGATATGCGCGCTTCCAGATCTTCGGCGCCAAATGCCAGTGATCCGAGCACAACTGTCTCTGCGCCAGCGGCAATCAGATTGGGGACCGTGTGCTCACGAATGCCGCCATCTGCTGCTAGAACACACCGTTTTCCGCTCTCGCGATTTGCGATCAAAGATTGTGCTTCCCCCAGTCTGGCAGGCGCTGCTGCATCGAGACCCTGGCCTTTGACGCCGATGGCTGTGCCAAGCAAAGTCAGAAACCGGATATTCTCCATGAAGGGCGCAAAAGCGGTTACGGGAGTTTCAACCCGCGCCACCAGGCCAGCAGGAACATCCAATTTTTCCAAAAGCGCAAAGGCGTCTTCAGCGACTGCTTTGTTTTCAACATGAAAGCTGATCAGATCGGCACCGGCCTCGGCAAATTGCTCTATCTGAGACAGCAATACACTGTCAGCAACCATCAGGTGGATATGAAGCGGCAGGCCGGTCTGTTCTCGCAATGCACCCACCATATCCGGGAAGATCAGCAACGCTGGTGCAAAATGGCCATCTGCCACATCGAGATGGAGGATGTCCGCATGGGGAGATATGCGCTCCAAATCAGCAGACAGGTTCATCAGATTGGCCGACCAAATCGAGAATTCGGCTATGCAATGATCTGTTGGAAGGAGTTCAATCCAGTCTTTTGGTGGCTGTGGCATCAGGAATGGTCTTTCAAAAATTGATCAAGCGCACCGCTGAACTCAGAGACATACGCCCCTTCGTCAACGGTTTTTGGTGTAATGTTGACGCGTATTGCGCCTGAAATGGCGGTTGCCAAATCATCGGCTAGATGGACGGGATGAACATAGTCCTTATCATTCGCGATGATCAGGGTTGGCACCTTTATGTCTGTGATTTCGGCGACCGTGACACCTGGACCATCATTTGCAATTCGGCGCAGCAGTTCTGCTGTGACGACTTGTGGTGTCCGGTCAAACATATTCATCAGCGACGTCAGATTGCCCGGCGCGCCTTGCTGTAAAATGGATGCCGAAGGGGAGGCGAGAAAGAGTCTTTTAGCCTCAGCGATATCTTGTGTGGCCAGCAAGTCACCGATTTCGACGAGAGGTTTGAGGTTTTCAGGTGCAGGGTCCGTGAACCAGGCGGGACGCGCTAGAATGAGTGCCGAAACCAGATCAGGCCGTTTGATTGCCAGGCGCAATGAGATAGCGGCACCCATGGAAATGCCACCGACAATGCAAGGTGCCTGAATATGCCGGTCGATAAAGGCAATCAGATCATCTGCGAATGTGGCGATTGAGAATTGATCAACAGGGCCGGGTTCCGAAGCGCCATGCCCGCGACAGTGCATCAGATAATGACAGTGTGTGCCATTGAGAGGCACAACATTGACGGTCTGAAGCGGGTCTGCGCCCAGACCGTGCTGGAGTACCACGGGCACTCCTTTCTGGTTGGCCCGGAAGGCTGCAATTTTTTGGCCGCTGCGCATAAGGGGCAGCGGGGAATAATTATCCATCAACGCAACTGCTTCAGTTTTTTGCGCAGAAATTTTGCAACTCTTGGCGCATCTTCTGCTGGCAGCCCATGGGTGACCAATGGTCCCTCAAAACCGCTATCTGACAATGCCTGCAGATAGTGGGTGTAATCCAGAACGCCTTTGCCCGCAGTGGTGAAGCTGCCATCAGCCATACGGTCTTTTGCATGAGCCATGACGAGATGTTCCGCCACGGTTTCAACGGCCTGCGAAACGAGATGCTTTTGCTCTGCAAGGCTGGTCTGTTCGAAGAGGTTTGCCGCGTCCAGCACAATTTTCAACCTGTCGCTTTTGAGTTGTTGGATCAGACGGATTGCCTTCGCGCTTGAATTCACCACATTGTCCAGTTCCGGTTCAATACCGAGATGGACATCGTGGGTCTCGGCTATTTTGATTGCGCTTTCCATCGCAAGCAATAGATCACTCCAAGCCCGCATGCTGTCATTATCAGGGTGGCCTTGCCATTGGTCATCGGAATTGCGGGTGCCTGTACAAAGCGTCAACAGTTCGGTTCCCATTGCCTTTGCATTAGCTGCAATGACTTCCAGCTTGCGGAGCCCTTCTTTCCGAACACTTACATCTGGGTGAATCATATTAAATGTTGCAGAGACGGCAACAATCGGGATGTTAGTCTCTTCGCTTGCAGCCCGGACTGCATTGGCCGTTGCGTCATCGATCTCATCCGGCATGGACGCTAATCCAGAACAGCTCATATTGTATTGGGTGCAGACGAAACCTGCCTTCTGTACGGCATTGACCGCCTGTAACGGATTGTCTGCCGGAAAGGTTTTGGCAAAGATACCAAGCTGCATCACAGTGTTCCCTTTGCTTGGGATAGTTGCACCGGCTTTCCGGTGTGAACTGAATCCCTGATTGCCAGCATGGCTTGCACGCTTGCAAGACCGTCTTCGATATCAGCCCCGGTCATTGGGGTGTTGTTTAGAATTGTCTCTGCAAAACCTTCGACCTGGCGGCGGTAGAAATGCCCGTCAGCGCCCAGGACGCGTGTTGAGGCACCATCCCGCTCTCGGAAAATGTCGACTTCGGAACTTTTGTAATACCAGGGATTGAATGTCTTGCCGATAACCGACCCATTCTCACCGTAAATCTGAAAGCCCTCATGCCAGTCCATGCGCACGGCCACGGTCAGATCAAGATGACCCAAAGTACCGTTTGCAAATTCAACATCTACGAACCAGCAATACATGCCTTTTTTGTCTGAAATGCGCGCATTGACCGAGATTATCTCACCGCCAAAATAGCGTGCAGTGTCAACAAGATGGCTACCATGAGCCAACATGTAGTACCGCTCCAGGTCAGCCTTGGGGTTGTGATCCGGCTTACGAGCCTGATCGGATGCGATGATGAGAGGCTGAACTGCATCTGTCATGGCGTAACGATGGGTGCTGTCGCAATACCAGGCTTTCAGAGCAACCATGCTGCCCATCTCATCCTTTATGAATTCGTGCGCCGCCTGAAGCCCCGCATCATAGCGTTTCATATGCCCTATCTGGAAGATTTTACCGCTGTCACGCACTGCGGCGGACAGGCGTTCTGTCTCTTCCAGGCCTGTGGCGACCGGTTTTTCGCACAGAACATGCTTGCCTGCCTGCAGCGCCAGAATTGAGGCATCTACATGAAAGGCATCGGATGTGGCTATGATGACAGCGTCCAGTGCCGGGTCAGCCAGCATAGTGTCATAATTGGCAAAGGTTTTGTCGGGATTGTGAATCCATGCCATGCGTTCGCGCAGGTCGTCGGCGACATCGCAAATGGCATAAAGGCGAGCGTTTTTTGCCTTGGTGCAGCTTTCGAAATGGGCGGACTGAGCTATCGGGCCACAGCCCAGAACACCAATATTCAGTTGCGTTTCGCTCACATTCTCTCCCTTGTCGGCAGCACCGATTATCTGATCAGTGTTGCCGTGGCGGTGGGGTTTTGCAAGCAGTTTGTAATCTGCTACCAGACGCCGATCATAATCCCGGAAGATCCTTCGCCAGCTCTGATTTTCAGCACAGCTTCATCGGTCTGAGTGACCCGGTTTTTACGGTCGGTCAAACGGTCCAGCAACAAATCCTGCATGTCGGCACGAATGTCCTGATGATCGGGTGAGGTCCCTAAATCATCAAATTCATCGGGATCGTTTTCAAGATCGAATAATTGCGGTTGGAACCCTTTGAAATAGACGTATTTCCATTGCTCCGTGCGGATCATATAGGCTCGGGCCTTGCTGGCCGGGATGTCGAGAGCTTCACGGACATTGTAGAATGCATAGTCAATTTCACTGAAAGCGGCTTTACGCCAGTCATCAGGTGCCTTGCCGTGAAGCAGAGGTGAGAGAGAGCGACCTTCAAGCCGGTGATAGGGCGGCTCCATACCCATTGTCTCGATGAATGTCGGCAGCAAGTCGATGGCTTCTACAAGCCGGGTCTCCACCTGTCCACGGGTGCTGTCTGCAGCTTCGCATGGGTCGTAGATGATGAGCGGAACCCGAACACTGGCTTCGTGGAACAGCTCTTTTTCGCCCATCCAGTGATCGCCGAGATAATCGCCATGATCCGATGTAAACACAATGATGGTGTCATTCATGCGTCCAGATTCTTCCAGATGTGCGAATAGGCGACCCAGATGGTCATCAATCTGCTTCACAAGGCCCATATACCCTGTAATGACCCGCTCGCGGGCTTCACGGTCAGAGAAGGTTTTTGAAACCGCCTCTTCATAGAAGGCCTGAATGACCGGGTGGCTGGTTTCCCGCTCTTTTTGAGAGCGATGCACCGGTAAAAACTGGTTGCGATCATACATGTCGTGGTAGGGCGCAGGGGCAATATAGGGCCAATGCGGTTTGATGTAAGACAGATGCAGGCACCATGGCTGATCACCGGTTTCTGCAATGAACTCCATGGCACGGTCTGTCATATAAGCAGTTTCGGAGTGCGGTTCAGCAACGCGGGCGGGCAGATGTGAGTTGCGCAAATGCCAGCCGCTGAGGATTTCCCCATCCGGGCCTTCGGCTGAGTTTGCCCAGGTGTGCCAGGGGTTTTCACCGTCATAGCCTTGCTCGCGAAGCCAGTCATTATAGGCCAGTTTGCCACCGCGTCGTCTTAATCCTGCGTCCGGGTGTAAACCATCATCGCGTTCAAACGGTTCGAAGCCCGGCTGGGACATGATGGTGCCGATGGCTGTGTCCGCCTTCAGGCCTAGCCGTTCCATGCCTTCCTTGTCGGGAGTCATGTGAGTTTTCCCGACGACGGCCGTCCTCATTCCAGCCGGCTTGAGATAGTCGCTCATGGTCCATTCACCAATTGGCAAAGGGACCTGATTCCAGGTGGAGCCATGGCTGAATGTCGTGCGGCCTGTATAGCATGAAGCGCGAGATGGTCCGCAGACCGGTGACTGCACATAGGCTCGGTCAAACCGAACGCCCTTTTGAGCCAGGCGATCAATGTTCGGTGTTTCCAGATACGGATGGCCATAGCAAGACAGATAATCCCAACGCAATTGGTCGGCCATGATGAAGAGGATATTTTTGACTTTAGCCATGTCGCTAACCCTTGATAATAGTGCCGGACATCATCGCATGAGACCGGGGAGGAAGGTGGCAATTGCCGGGATGAGCAGGACCAGGATGAGCGCAATCACATCGGCAACAATAAAGGGCGTAACGCCGCGAAAAATATCCGCAAGACGAATGCTTGGCATCACCGATTTGACCACAAAGACATTCATGCCAATTGGCGGCGTGATGAGCCCCAGTTCAGTGACCAGAACTACCACAATGCCGAACCAGACCATATCCACGTCCGCTTGAATCAGGGTTGGAAGAAAGACGGGTACGAGCAACAGCAGAATGCCGATGGATTCAAAGACCATTCCCATCAGAACCGCGATAATGGCAACGACAATGACCAGACCCAGCGGCGACAGGTTCATGTCTTCGACGAAGAAAACCAGATCATAAGGCATGCCTGACAGATTGATGAATTGAGCAAAGACGAGTGCGCCAAATATTACAATGAACAGGGATGCAGTGGTTTTGCCGGCTTCTCCCAGCACGTCGATCCATTCTCCGGGAGTGCGCAGGTGCCCACGCATGATTGCGATCACAGCTGCACCGAACGCACCAATGCCCGAGGCTTCTGTCGGTGTGAAAACCCGACCGTAGATGCCGCCGAGAACCAGAAGAAACAATCCGATGATTGGCCAGACGGCCCTGAAAGCACGCTTCTTGTCTTCTTCGGATAGTGGGTCGCCTGCCGGACCTGATTCAGGCTTGAACCGCACGGTTATGGCAACAGCTCCCATGAACAGCGATACCAGCAAGATGCCGGGCAACACACCGGCAATGAACAATTCGCCAATGTCCTGCTCTGCAACAACGGCATAAATGACCAGTGGTACAGAGGGCGGGATCATGATGCCAAGCGTCCCACCTGCAGCGATGGTGCCGGAGGCGAGGGAGTCGGAATAGCCATATTTGCGCATGGGCGGCATGGCGACTTTTGTCATGGTGGCGGCTGTGGCCAGCGAAGAGCCGCAGACAGCGGAAAACCCGGCGCAGGCGACGACTGTGGACAAAGCCAGGCCGCCTCGAAACCGTCCAAGACCGGCATAGGCGGCGTCATACAGATCGCGGCTGATTTCAGCGCGGTAGATGAACACACCCATAAGAATGAAAAGGGGAATGACGCTCAGATTGTAGTTCATTGCGTCTTCGATGACCTGTTGTCCGGTCATGGCAAAGGCCGCTTCCCAGCCCCTTTGGGTGGCAAAGCCGACCAGGCCGACAAGCAGGGTGGCGTATCCGACCCGGAAGCCGAAGAAACAAAGGGCCAGCAAGATTGCAAAGCCAATAAGCGCGCTTGTCATAGATCACCCAGTCCAATCGGCTTGTCGGAACCGGCCTCAGCAGCTGGCTTGGGGCGGTCAATGAGCCCTAGAATCTGGGCCACCAGGCTGAGGGCCGACAGGCCGGCAATAATGGCTGCCAGATAGGCGAGGGGCCATTCCAGAACCACGGTAATTCGATTGTTTACTGCGGATTCTTCGGCGAACACAGCCAATTGCCAGGCGATGACAGCCATGCCAATCAGTGAAAAGAGCTGGATGAGAAACGGGCGTAGTTTTGGCATTAGGGCCTGAAGCGGGCCTTCCAGCAGTTCAACGGCAATGTGCTCATCATAGGCATTGACGAGGCCGAGACCGGCGAAAATAGTCATTGCCAGAAGAAACTGGATCATTTCTGCAGCGCCAAAGATAGGCGCACTGAACACATAACGCCCAACCACGTCGACAAAGGTCAGAATCATCATAGCGAACAGCAGGGCGGCGGACATGAATTTCATGGTTGGCAGCAGGAGCGAGAGCGCTCCTGCTGCCATTTTTCTGTAGCCGGACTTTGGCCGTTGGGTCACTTAGACAGTTCCTGAACGCGTTTAACGTAGTAGTCGTATGCGCCTTGACCATCGATGCCAGCCTCATTGGCTTTGGCAATCCAGTTTTCAGCGACGAAACTGGAAGCTTCGCGCAGGGCAGCTTCAAATGCCGGATCGGCGTCGATGATTTCGATTTCCGCTTCCTTGAACTCTTCAAGCGCTGTTTGATCCGCTTCCATCCAGTGCTGTGCTGCCATGCGGGCAAATTTCACACCACTAAGCTCTGTGATCGCCGCACGATCTTGTTCCGAAATCTCCATCCACTTATCCTTGTTGATGATCAGGGAAAAGCTGGTGGAATAAATGGCATCCTTGAAGCGGGTCATGGATTTTGTGTAGGGGATCACACGGAAATCGCGGACCGCTGTCGGGCTGAGGCCAATATGGGCATCCACCACGCCACGCGAGATGATTTCATTCGCCTGAACTGCGGGCCCGGATACAACGCCAGCGCCAATTTTTTTCATTGTTGCTGCCAGTGCGCCTGGCAGAGCCCAGATTTTCCGAGAGACCAGATCATCCATCGAATTCAATGGTTCGTCAGTCTGGCTGTACAACTCAGCGGGCGTGATAACCCACATGGACAGGAGATGTACGGAATCAAATTCGTCGGGGAAAAACTTGTTTCGGGTTTCCCACAAAGCTTCCGACATAGCTGGTGCATCGGTTGTTGCGATGAACGGATTCATGGCCACCAATGGTCCGGTGACGCGACCCTGGATGAGACCGTTAAACTGCGGGGCAACATCTGCGATGCCCTTTTCAACGGAATTCAACTGCTCGGGTGGTGCGGCGACGGATTTCGGCGGAATGATGCCGCGAACCCGCCCTTCCGTGGCTTCTTCAACTTCTGCAAGCCATGTGGGCAAAACCGATTGGCAGACATAGTGCTGCGGCGGCCAGAAGCAATTGACCAGAAGTCTGGTGTTTGCATTAGCAATGCCAGCAATACTGCTGAACAGACCTGCCAGAAGCAGGGTTTTGATGATTAGACGCATAATTTCCTCCATTGCGTAACGAGCCTGCAAGTGGGCCATTTGCTGTTACGCGGTCTCCCTAAGAAGGCCCCTTTCGAGTTCCAGACCGTGGGTTTGCACGGCCGTTTTCAGCTTGACGATCATTTCCATCAACTGTTCCACCTCGGCTGGTGAAAAGTCCTCAAAGTAAGCGTCAAACAATTTCAATATATCGGGTGCTGCCCTGTCAATCATGGCGCGGCCCTTATCGGTCAGGCTAACAGTGGACCGACGGCGATCCATTGCATCAACCTGGCGTGCAACCAGACCGCTTTCCTCTGTTGCATCGACGATTTTACTGAGGGTGGACCGATCAAAGCCGCCAAAAGCCGCCAGATCATGCACGGACTGGTGATCCTCTTCGCGCAACATCACCATGATGCGCCACATGCGATGATCAATGCCGTGGCGGCGCAAGACGCGTTTTGCATTCAGCCGGTGCTGCCGTTCCAACAGATTCAAGTGGAACATTGGCAGTTTCGAAACTCTGAAATCCGCTGGCTGCATAATGACTGAGATGCCTTAAGTGATCAAATTCAGTGAATTTTCACATAAATTGCATGTTTGTGCAAGTGAGGCACCGTTTACTCCAGTGAGGAGAGGTGGGTTTCTTTCCAAATTTGCAATTTCCATGTGGAAAAGCTGGGCTCTGGAAATGCTGCAAACGGGATGACGCAATTCAGTGCTCGACTGTGTCTATTTTTTAATCATGCCTTTTACGACACCGACAATCGCCAGCATAACGCCGCCGCCAACGCCGCCGCCAACGATTTGAGTTATGATCGAACCTATATCGAGGCCGCCTCCGCTGCTCATGCCCAGAACTGCAGTCAATAACTGGCCGCCGATACCTCCGCCCACGATCCCGGCAAGTGAGTTACCGAGCGTGCCAAGGTCCAGGTTTTTGAGTGTCTTACCAGCGACATTTCCGCCGATGGCTCCGCTGACCAGTTGAATAATAATCGGTAGTAGTGATTCCATCATGTTGCCCCTCTATGCGCCATGGTGTGTTCTGAGTCCGGTTCAGACTGAGCCTCAATCAAATGGCCGTCAAGGCGTGCATCCTGCTGGAAACAGATGCATTCTGAAATGCTTATCCTGCACCCCAGGTATCGTTCAATCGGTAGCCTTGTGGCCTGGGATCGTCTGGATCGTGCATGTGTTGGTGGGTTCCGGTGATCCAGGCGCGGCCTGTAATTTGTGGGGTAATGGCCGCGTGCTGGCCAGTTTGGCCGACAGCGACCATCTTGCCCTCAAGCGAGAATGGATGATGGCGCGTGCTTCGGTCGCATGGGTTGGAGGCAGGAAGCGGTCGATCAGCTGCAAATGCAGCGTTGACGGGATAGAGCGCAAAAGCAATAAACAGCGGTCTGCCGTGGAGATCGTGTCCACTGCAAACCTAAATCATGTTCTCGTTTGATCAGGTGTGGAATGGACATTGCAATTGTTGGTGCCGGACAGGCAGGTGTTTCTCTGGCAACCCGGCTGCGGGCATTGAAACATGATGGAGCGATCACTCTGATTGGCGAAGAACCGGTTGCGCCCTATCAACGACCACCGCTTTCCAAGAATTACCTATTGGGTGACAAAAGCTTTGACAGCCTGCTGCTGAAGCCCGCCAGTTTTTATGAAGAGCAATCCATTGATCTGCTGACAGGCAAGCAGGTCGCAGGAATCGACCGGGTCAATCAACGTCTGGATTTCTCAGATGGTGCGACCCATGGCTACGACGCTTTGGCACTGACCACCGGTAGCGCTGCGCGCAAGCTGCCTGCAGAAATTGGCGGCGCCCTTGAGGGAGTCTTCACCTTGCGCAGTGCGCAGGACGTAGACGCTATTTCAGCCAGCCTGTTTGCAACAGGGGAGCGCTCCGATGGCAAACCCGGACGGGTTCTGATTGTTGGCGGCGGCTATCTGGGCCTGGAGGCTGCTGCCTCGGCCACCAAGCGCGGTTTGCAGGTCACGCTGATTGAAATGGGAGACCGTATTTTGCAGCGGGTTGCCGGTACAGAAACGTCTGCCTTTTTCCGGGCTTTGCATCACAGTCATGGTGTTGATCTGCGCGAGGGCGTTGGTCTTGATTACCTGATCGGGACAGACAGGGTTCGTGGTGCCAGATTATCTGATGGTTCCGAACTGGATGTGGATGTGGTTGTTGTTGCTATTGGCGTTGATGCCAATGCCGGGCTTGCCCGGGCCGCTGGCCTTGAGGTGGAAAACGGGATTGTGGTTGATGCGCAGTGCCAAACTTTGGATGCGAGCATATTTGCGGCAGGTGATTGTACATCTTTTCCACATGGTGACAGCCATATTCGCCTGGAGAGTGTTGGCAATGCCATTGCTCAGGCGGAGGCTGCGGCAGGCAGCATCACTGGCGCAACGGAGCCTTACGTCGCAAAGCCATGGTTCTGGTCAGATCAGTATGATGCCAAATTGCAGATAGCCGGATTGAATATGGGGTATGACCGCGTGGTGACCCGAAACAGGACCGGGAGTGCTCCGTCCTTCTGGTATTTCCATGGTGACGAATTGTTGGCTGTAGATGCCGTGAATGACGGGCGCGCCTATATGGCGGGCAAAAAATTGATCGAGATGGGCCGAACAGCTGACCCGGATCTGATTGCAGACCCGGGCCATGATTTGAAGCTGTTGTTGAGGCGCTGATCTCGCTGCTTCTTACATTTTTGCGGTGATGAACTGGCCGGGCTTGATCTCAAGTTCCGGGAGAATGGTCTGACGCTTGTTGCCTTCCAGATGAAGGTCAAAGCTGTAGCGACCGGCACCAAGCGGCATTGGCCCCCAGCGGTTGGTCATTGTGGCCTCTTCACCTGTATCCAGATCTGTTGCGATCAGTTTGAATTTGCCTTCAATGGCGGTTTCAAATGTGATGCCGGATGTCAGCATGGCATCAGCAAAGCCTGTTTCGGTAACTTCGACAGTACCAAACGGCGCTGCGCGGTGGCCATGTTCTGTCAGGCGCAGGGCTACACTGTATTTGCCGGGCGCAAGAAAGAGCGGGCCTTGGGCGTCCGTTTTGATCTGGTCACCATTTTCATGGGTGAAGATGATGTTGTAGACATCGTCGCCCCAGGCGCTGTTCCAGGCAACATTGACACCCTGGTCCAGTGGAAGTTGCTGCAACTGGCCTTCTTCCAGAACGACGCGACCCAGATTGGCTTCGCTGTGGTCATGCTCGCTTTGGCGAATGAGCAATGTGTATGTTCCGGCAGGCACAGGGACTGCATCCCACACCCAATACCAGGCAGCGGCATCGCGGCCACGGAATGACTTTTTGACTTTTGCGCCTTCTGGCAGAAGTTGCCAATAATAAGGGGGCTCGGTTTCGGCAGGGGGAACCAGTTGAAGGCCGGTCTTGATTGGTGCATCAGTTACCTTGCCAGATTCCACGGTTACAATTTGCGGCAGCATGACTTCCTCTGCGCCATGTTCCAGATGGCGCCAGGCCAACTGATAATCGCCGGGCATGACCGAGACTTCATTCTCATTTGTCTTGGCGATTTCCTCGCCCGTTTCGGGATCCAGGATCTTCCAATATTTTGGTGCCTGGGTCCAAGCGGCCATATCGAGGCGAATGGTGCCTGGACCGGCAATCTGAATGGTGATGGCATTTCCAGTGTCTGCCACTTCGGGTGTGGCGACGACGATCGGCTCAGGTGCTGCGATGGGTTCTGCAGTGCGGATGCTTTCAGTCACTTTGGCCAAAGCATTCTTTAGCCCGCTCAAATCATCTGCTGTGAAATACTGGCCATTGCCTTTGTCAGCGACACATTGCAACTGGGTTCTGGTTGGCTGATCAACGGCATAGCCTATGACGTGAATGTTGAGATTGGCCTGTGACGTTGCCAGCGCTTCTGCGACCGCACAGGGATCACCTTCGCAGGTTTCGATGCCGTCGCTGACCAGAACTATTGTTGTCTGATCTTCAATTCCCGTCAGCTTTTCACCGGCCAGTTTCAAGGCATCTGAAATTGGTGTTTTGCCGCGTGGCTGAAGCGTTGCGATGATTTCTGAAATATTTGAACTGCCCCCAAGGGTTGCTTCCTGAACGACTTCAATATCGCCACAATCACCTTTGCGGCGGTGGCCATAGGCAATCAGACCGGTTGAGATACTGTCCGGGAGCGCTCCCACCAACTCGCTCATGGCGTCGCGTGCAGCCACAATTTTCATCTGATTGTCGGGCAGTCGGCCCCACATGGATCCGGAAGCATCCAGAATGAACATGGATGTTGGCTCCGCTTCGGCCTGCAAAGAGAGGCTGGCGGTCATTACCAGTCCGACGGACAGGGCTTTTAGAGTGAGCGATTTCATGAGTTCGGTATCCTTGGTCTTTAGTCGGTCAGTAGAAAGTTCGGTTATGGATTTTCAGTATTTATTGTAAGCGCCGCCAAACCAGGGGGTTAGGACGTCGAGATTCAACGTGTCTTCGCCAAGTTTGGAACCATTGGGCGTAACGCCGCCATTGATGAAGACTTCATACGCGGTTTCATTGGGTAGCTTGTTCAGTGGAAGATCCGGGAAATAGACGGCACCTGCACCTTTGATCGGCCAGTCACCGGGATAAGTGCCGGAGAATTCGTAGCGATCGCGTTCGCCGGCTTCGTTGGGTACAGGGGAGAGGAAGAAGGGTTTGTCAAAAAGTGTTGAGACAAGCAGACCACCTGTTGCCACGTCGGTTCCGCGTTTCTCCCGTCCGCCGCCGGACAGTCCCCAGACGTCTATCAATTCCTTCGGGGCATCTGTCATTGTCAGTTGAAGTTTGAGCGTGGGGGGCGTGGTATCGATGATGTCCTGCGCAGAAGCCTTTGTATCTCCGGTTACCATTTCTGAAAGGCCTGTAAGCAGATGCTGCGTCTGCAATTCTCCCGAGACTTCACCGGTTATCGTGAATGCGCCGTCCTTCAGGCTTTCTAATTTGCAATAGGGGGCAGGGCCGTTCTGCGGTGCCGGGGGTGTCCATGCGCAAGGCGCGACGCCTTCGTAGCGAATGATGCCGCTGCCGTTGGCTTTGCCATCCGATGTGATCGTAACGGTGCCCCAAAGCCCCATAACCATATTGGACAGAGATTCCTTTTCCTGTTCAACCGCAACGAGGCCACCGAAAGCGTGGACCTGCGTATTCAATTCGACCGCATCTGCCGACAATAAGCAGGCACTCCAAAATGCACCGATTAGCGGAGCAATTTTATAGAATTGGTGCATGACAAGGACTTTCATTCAATTGAGCACAACAATCTGAACGTCTTGTTTGAATAAATGATGAGCCGGTATTGGCAAAAAAGCGTAATTATATTTGGTGAACAAAACCTATCGATAGTTCAGAGGCGTTGCCATTCGCTCCTGCACGCTGCCAGTCTCGATAGAGTCTCTGGTGTAAATCGTGCCTCGCTGATAGGCTTTGGTTTCTGAAATTAAAAAGCCACTTGGGAGCGTCAGTTGATTACCAGCCGTATTGAGTTTCTGGTACGCCGATTGCGCGAGCGGTTGTGGGTCAAGCCACTTGCCTATTGTATACTCGCTGTGATCGGCGCTCTGTTGGCGCATGCTGCTGATTTTACCAAACTGGCTTCTTTTGTTCCGGAAATCACAACTGAAACTTTGAAAACGCTGCTCTCAATCATTTCCAATACAATGCTGGCTGTTGCGACGTTTGCGGTCGCGTCCATGATTTCAGCCTATGCATCTGCCAGCCGCTCAGCGACGCCAAGGGCATTTGCGCTTGTGGTGGCCGATGACACGTCTCAGTTGGCGTTGTCGAGCTTTATCGGAGCTTTCATCTTCAGCATTGTGGCCACCATTGCGGTGACCACCGGCTATTACGGGAAGGCAGGCCACTTCGTACTGTTTTTGATGGTTTTGATGACCTTCGCTGTTGTCATTGTGACGTTTGTTCGCTGGGTTGACAGCATTGCCAGGCTGGGACGAATGGGCACAACCATCGAGACCGTTGAAGCAGCTGCAACTGAAGCTCTTGAAAGGCGCCGTCTGAGTCCAAATTTGGGCGGTCAGTCGGCTTTGGATACAGACGGGGATGTAGCTGGCAGCGGCAAGCCTTTGCTGACAGCGAAGGTTGGATACATCCAGCATTTAGAGATGGAAGCCTTGCAACATATTGCAGAGAAAAGCGGGCTGAAAATCACAATTGCTTCCCTTCCAGGTAGTTTTATCGGCCCCGGCAAGCCTTTGGCTTTTCTGGAGGGAAACGATGGTGAGATTGATACGGAATTACGCGAGGAGCTTATAGAAGCCTTTCTGATTGGGAATCAACGTACCTATGATGAGGACCCCCGTTTTGGTCTGATTGTGCTTTCCGAAATTGCAGCCAGAGCGCTGTCGCCAGGTATTAATGACCCGGGCACTGCGATTGCCATTGTCGGAACAATGGTGCGCCTGTTTGCGTCATGGGCGCGCCCATTGGATGATGATGATGACAAAGCGGAAATTCTGTTCGATAGAGTTTATGTGCCCGAATTGTCGTGTGATGAAATGTTCAGTGATGCGTTCACAGCGATCGCCAGGGATGGCGCTGAAATTGTTGAAGTTGGTGTCCGGCTTCAAAAAGCGTTTCTTGCACTGACACAATTGGAAAGTGCTGAGTTGACCAAGGTTGCCAAAAGCCAGTCAGAAAGCGCATTTTCGCGGGCTGAAAAAGCGCTTGTACTGCCTTCGGATTTGGAGAAGATAAAGGTCTTGGTGGAAAAGGTGCAAGGGGCGTAGTTTGCACCAGCTGTTCATCGGCAGAAAATGTTGAATGTTCAGAGTCACTTGATCGAATCACCTGTTCAATGCGCCGAATCAACAAAAATCGCTGATTCCCCTTGAAACTTGACGTGATTCGCTGCAGTTACTTTTTGGTCCTTGCCTCAGAATACGCGTTTTGGGGAACTGAGTCGCAAAAGTGGGCAAATTTCTTGTGCAAAGGCTTCAAATCGCGGGCTTTGTTCCTATCTTGTTAAGACGCTGCGAAAGCGTCTCGAATATGTCGGTAAAACCGACAATGGATGTCAGGGTTAATCGGAGATTAATCTCCGAAATCTATGACAGAGGTGTGAAAACAGAATCGACTGCCGGTCACTCCGGAATCTGTGGTTCTGGATAAAGGTAAGTTTGATTGCCAGTTGTAGCCGGAATAGCAAAATTATCTGAATGGTTAAACGCTATAGTCGGTCAATCTGGTGTGAGTAAACAATTTTTCGGAGTAGGTGGCTTCATGAATAATTCACGGGCGCGATATGTGAACGCTGCTGTGGCTTATGATGATCGGCCTGCTTCTTTTATAATGTAACCGAGCAGCCGGGTTTTGGCATACACCAACCCGGCGTTTCGTTTGGAGAGTTTGCATGTCCTTGGCAGGAAAAACAGCAGAAACAGCACCTAAAAAAACCACGCCTCCGCCAGCTACAAGCGGCGAGGGATCAGATGGCCCGTTGCTGGATCTGAATAATGCCGCCGTCAAAAAGATGATCAAGCTCGCCAAGAAGCGCGGCTTTGTCACCTATGAAGAACTGAATTCCGTACTGCCATCTGCCGAAGTCACTTCCGAGCAGATTGAAGATACCATGTCCTTGTTGTCCGATATGGGCATTAATGTGGTTGAGCAGGAAGAAGCTGAAGAAGCCGAAGAGACCGAAAGCAGCGAACTGGCGCAAGTGGATGACAGCAATAAATCTGTTGCCAAAGCGACCACCGCAAAAGAGCCTACCGATCGGACCGATGACCCTGTCCGCATGTATTTGCGCGAGATGGGTTCTGTTGAACTGTTGTCACGTGAGGGCGAGATCGCCATTGCCAAGCGCATCGAGGCTGGCCGTGAAGCGATGATTTCCGGCCTGTGCGAAAGTCCGCTGACTTTCCAGGCGATCATTATCTGGCGCGATGAACTGGCAGAAGGTAACATTCTGCTGCGCGACATCATTGATCTGGACGCCACTTATGCAGGTCCGGATGCCAAAAAACTGCAGGAAGATCACAGCGCCAAGACGCCTGAAGAACGTAAGGCTGAGGAAGAGCGCAAGGCAGCTGCAGCCAAGGAAGCTGAAGATCGGGCTGCCGAGGAAGACGACGACGAGGAAGATGAGGGCAATCTTTCGCTTGCCGCCATGGAAGCAGAGCTGAAGCCTCAAGTTGTCGAAATGTTTGACAAGATCGCGACCACTTATGAGGAAATGCGCAGACTGCATGACAAATCAGTTGATCTGCAATTGCGGGACAAGGCGCTTTCCGATGACGAGCATGTGGCTCACAACGAACTGACTCTGTCGGTGATTGAAGATGTTAAGTCTTTGGCGCTGAACAATAATCGTATCGAAAGTCTTGTTGAGCAGCTTTACGACATTAACAAGCAATTGATGACTCGCGAAGGACGGTTGATGCGGCTTGCTATCAGCTACCGTGTCAAACGCGACGAGTTTTTGTCCGAATATCAGGGCCGTGAGCTGGATCCGAATTGGGTTGCTCACATTTCCGGATTGAAAAGCAAGAACTGGCAGGCATTTGCGGAAAAAGAAGAAAATACGATCGGCCGTCTTCGGTCCGAAATTCAGGAACTTGCTACGGTCACCGGTTTGGACATTGGCGAGTATCGCCGCATTGTGTCCGGCGTGCAGAAGGGCGAGCGGGAAGCTGCCCTTGCCAAGAAAGAAATGGTCGAAGCCAATCTGCGGCTCGTGATTTCCATCGCCAAGAAATACACCAATCGTGGTCTGCAATTCCTTGATCTCATTCAGGAAGGCAATATTGGCCTGATGAAGGCCGTGGATAAATTTGAATACCGCCGCGGCTACAAATTCTCCACCTATGCAACATGGTGGATTCGTCAGGCGATCACACGTTCGATTGCTGATCAGGCGCGGACCATTCGTATTCCGGTTCACATGATCGAGACAATCAACAAGATTGTCCGCACATCGCGCCAGATGCTGCACGAGATTGGTCGTGAGCCAACCCCGGAAGAACTTGCTGAAAAACTGCAGATGCCACTTGAGAAGGTGCGCAAAGTTCTGAAGATCGCCAAAGAGCCGATTTCTCTTGAAACACCGATTGGTGATGAGGAAGACAGCCATCTTGGTGACTTCATCGAAGACAAGAATGCTATTTTGCCAATTGATGCGGCGATCCAGTCCAACCTGCGCGAAACAACAACCCGTGTGCTGGCGTCTTTGACACCACGTGAAGAGCGTGTGCTGCGGATGCGGTTTGGTATTGGTATGAATACGGATCACACTCTGGAAGAGGTCGGGCAACAGTTCAGCGTGACCCGCGAGCGTATTCGCCAGATCGAAGCCAAGGCATTGCGCAAGCTGAAACACCCAAGCCGCTCACGCAAATTGCGGAGTTTCCTGGATAGTTAAATCCTGGAAAAACGGTTTGATGGGAATTTTGAAACCCGCATGGTTGTTTTTATCATGCGGGTTTTCTTATAATTTGATGCCGTTGTCATCTGCGTTTCAATTGCAGTGGGAAGCACAGCTTGATGTCTGATCCCTTTTTGCAATTCACCCAAATGCTTGCGCGCAGCCAATGGTGGGAACCGGCGCGTATTGAGGCCCTTCAGAGAAAAGCGCTTCAACGAATTCTAATACATGCCTGGCAACAGACACCTGCTTACAGGGAGCGACTGGCGCCGCTGTTTTCAGTTGACGATCAACCGGATTTATCGCGATGGAGCGATGTTCCTGTACTGACACGTCAGGAGGCGCAGGCCCGCGCCGACGAATTTTATGCAAGGCAGGTGCCGGATCAGGCCGGCGAATCCTTTGAGCAGCAGACCTCCGGCTCTACTGGAATGCCTCTGCGTCATCGGACAAGCGCACTTCAGCGCGTAGCTAACCAGGCGGCTGCTGCTCGGAGCCTTGATTGGTACAAAGTCGATCCAGATAAGTCATGTGCGCATTTTTCCGCTACAGTGCCCGGTGCATCTGACTTGCCCGATGGCACGACGCAACAAGAATGGCAAAGAGGTTCCCCCAAGGGTACCGGCTATTGGCTTGATCATAAATTAACCGATAGCGCACAGAAGTTGGCCTGGTTGCGCCGAAACCCAACAAATTATCTGGGAGCCTCTCCCAATACCGCATTGGGTATTGTGCTCGAAGCGCAAAACACACAGTCGGAACCGCCGCACTATGAGGCACTCATGCTGGGTGGCGAGATGTTGACACCCCATACCGAAACGATCTTGAGGGCTTGTTTGAGCGAGATACTGATCAATAATTATGGATCTGAAGAATGCGGACGAATGGCTGTGTGTTGCCCTGAATACAAGAACTTTCATCTTCATGAGGAATTCTGTTTGATAGAAGTTCTTGATGGAGAAAACAGTGCTGTGCAGCCCGGTCAGACGGGCAGGGTGGTGGTTACACCATTCTATAATTTCGCAATGCCATTAATCCGCTATGCCATCGGAGATTACGCAACTTTATCGGCTGAGTCATGTTCCTGTGGCAGGTCCAGTCGGACGCTTTCGAAGATTATGGGGCGGGAACGACATCTGTTTCGATTTGGAAATGGGACAAGTTTCTGGCCCTCTCTTCGCATCGAAGAATTTCAGGCGATTGTCCCATTCCAACAATGGCAAATTGTTCAGGACCGCGAGGACCATTTGAGCATAAGTTTAATATTGCCTGACACTGATATTTCATTTGATCGCAATGCATTTCGCATGGCGATATGCGATGCTTTTCGTCAGCAGGTCGACGTGGACATTACGCTCGTTTGTGACATCCCACGTGATTCAAGCGGGAAATTTGAGGAGTTCAAATCAACGCTTTAGAGAATTTCTTGCGAAGGGTGACCTTCGCAAATACTTTCCAATATAAAAATGCTCTATCCGGGGCCTTCGCCTGAATCAAACCCCTGCAGTTCAACTTCCAGATCGAACAGATCTTCATCACCATAACCATCGGGGTCATCTTCGCGATGACGGCGGATCAGGCTTTTGTCGTCTCCGAAGTAAACGCGCACTCCGCCCCAAACAGCATGATAGTCATCTTCACCAATGCGGCCTTCAGCAAACAGAGATACGCCATTGGAGAACAAATTCTGATCCAGTTGATATTCTGCACCCAACGCCAATGCGTTGCGTTCAGCGGTATATCGATGTCCGACCGAGACTTGAAAATCATCGTTTACGTAATAGGAGATATCTGTAAAGGCAAAGAAGCCGTCATCAGGCTCAGCAAACCCTGCGCCTGCGTCGATGAATTCGGCACCCAAAAGGGTTTTGGCCGTCCATTGACCGAAGTAATATTCACCTTCTACACCTACGCGGCTTACAGAGCCGTCAAAATCTTCGCGGTGGGTGTAAGAGCCATAGAGGCCCAGCAGGCCGACCGATGGATCGCGCCAGAAAAGATGCGCGCCGCCGCCGCCAACAAATTCACCGTCACGAACACCGAGAATGCCATCTCCCTGGAGACCATAGCGCAAACCAAGCGGGACGCTGATGGCACCGGTCAAGACGCCGAATTCATCATCCTCGAATTGCCCGCCGGAGAGGGCAAGCTTACCATTCAGGCCTGAAACTGCGGGAATGATGGTTGGTAGTGCAGGCGTGCCCTCAAGATACAGATCAGCACTGTATGCGGTTGCGCTGTGCAAGACGCCCGAAACCAAAGCGGTTGTGATTAGCAATTCACGTTTTATCATAGAAGGCGCACCGACTCTGTTTGATTGTTTATTACATATTTTAGGTTGAGTGGCTGGATATGTAAATGCTCAGACTTGTAAAATGGTCAAGATTGCTTTCCAAATTGGCCTTAAATGCCATGAAAGTAAATGACCGGCTTTGAGACTATGACAATTTACTTTTATGCACAGACAAATCCTTACGCCGAGTTCTCCAATTTTGCACCCTTTGGCGTGGCTTTCGAGGATGAATGGTGGCCCACTGTAGAGCACTATTTTCAGGCGCAGAAGTTTGAGGATGCGGGGTACCAAAACCGCATTCAGAATTGCGGCAAGCTCAAAAACGCCAGTACCCTTGGCCGCACACGGGCGTTTTCGCTGCGAGACGATTGGGAACAGGTGAAAGACGCAATTATGTACGCGGCCGTTAAGAAGAAGTTCGAGACGCATCCGTTGCCGCGAGACATGTTACTTGGGGACGAGCTTTTCGCTTCGCTCTTCTGCGCCTGCTAAAAATCCATATGCCAGCCATATTTTGCTGATGCACTAAGGCGGCTTAGACTCTCAGTGCAAAATTGGATATCAGCTTGCTCATTTATCTGGCTGAGAGGGAAGACCCGCTGATTGCAAGCCATTTAACTTCAAGGACGGGCTTGAGTTCTCATTAATTCAAATCATCTAATTCGACGACGATCACAACCGGAAGAGGTGGTGTGTCTGTTAGCGTGTTCTTTGTTGCCTCGGACACGGAACTCTTTATCAATTGGTGCGTTGTAGGTAAGTCGAAAGGAAACATCATGACATTCAAAAAAACACTTCTTGCAGCTGCTGCTGGCGGGCTCCTGGCCGCTACTCCTATAGCTTCTACCGGCCATGCTGATAGCGGCATTCAACTTGGTCAACTTGCCTGCGACGTAGAAGGGGGCATTGGTTTTATTTTCGGCTCATCCAAAGACCTTGCCTGTACCTTCACGCCAGCCAATGACAGCTACCCGGTCGAGGTCTACACGGGTACGATCGATAAATACGGTATTGATATCGGTGTGACCGGCGACGCCGTTATTCTGTGGACGGTCGTGGCTGCCGAAGAAGAAAAGTACGCCCCGCGTGCGCTCGCCGGTACGTATAGTGGTGCAACTGCATCAGCTGCGTTCGCAGTTGGGCTCGGTGCTAACGTGCTTGTTGGCGGATCATCAGAAGCGTTTGCTTTGCAGCCGCTTAGCGTCTCCGGCGCCAGCGGCGTTAATGTTGCCGTAGGCTTCGCTCAAATTAAACTCTACTAAAACACCTTGTCAGGTCTGCGCTTGAGCGCAGACCTGACACACGACCGTCTGATGACCGCTCACCGCGAAAATCAGTTTTTCGCTTCACCAAACCAGATAACTTCGTCCCCTGACTGCCATTTTGTATATTTCAGCATTATGGACGCAAATCGCCCTGAGGCTGTGAAGGCTTCCAGCGCTTTCATCAGGTCTGGCCAGTCCTGGCTGTCAAACCAGGGCCTGTCCACATTTGCGAACTGACGCACGAATGGCAGGATGGCGAGATCGACCAGCGATAATCGAGCGCCGAACAAGCCGCCGCTGTTAGTGCGCAATCGGTTGTCAAGCGTATGCAGGAAGCTGGATGCTATGTTGCGCTCTGATATCGGATCTGCACCTTCGTAACGATTGGCATATTTGTATCGATCAAGGGCTCGTTTGAACGAACCGTCATTTTCCGAAATCAATGCCAGCATGTCTGCCAAAGTTTCTTCGGTGGGCGTTAGCAAGCTTTCCGGATCAGATTGACCCAGGACGTGCAGCATCACGTCGAGACTTTCGTCGATAATTGTACCATCGGGCAAGACCAGAACCGGCACCGTCGCCTTTGGTGAAGCGGCAATGAATTCGGGCGCCTTATCCCGCAACAGGATTTCCCGCAATTCAACCTTGAAACCGGCTGACAGAATGGCCAGTCGCGCGCGCATCGCATAGGGGCAGCGTCGGAAGGAATACAGGATGGGGTGGCTGACGGGGTGTTGGCTCATTCTCGTAGCAATAGGCGTTTGGTTCGAAGTTGCAAGTTGGCCTGGTCTTTCTCATCAAGCTTCTTCTTTTGCTGCGTGAAAGCCTGGCGGCGGAGTTTCCGATATTCCCACGTTGCAAAAGGCCAGCTAAGCTATACCAAAACAATTCACTGGCGGCTTTATGACCCAAACCATTCTCACCTTATCCAGCGATGGCCCTGGCCTTTATGAATTCACTCACGCAGCAGAAATTTTTGTGCAAAATGCCGGGGTTGAGTCTGGCCTTTTGACACTGTTTTGTCAGCACACATCCTGTTCTTTGACGATCCAGGAAAATGCTGATCCGGATGTGCAGGTGGATTTGCAGAACTTTTTTGAGCGGTTGGTTCCCGATGGGAATGATGCGTCGATGCGCTGGATGATTCACACCGCAGAGGGACCGGATGATATGCCTGCTCATATCAAGGCGGCGCTGACACAGACGCATTTGAGTGTGCCTGTGATGAATGGCCGGCTTGCCTTGGGAACCTGGCAGGGTATCTATCTGTTTGAACATCGCAGCCGACCGCATCAACGGCAGGTCGTGCTGCATCTGGCTTAATGGCCGCCACAACCGAGAGGGCAAATCATGAGCGAAACATCTGCAGAACCGCGCGGTACATTAACGGTGCGCACGATGGCGATGCCCGCAGACACAAACGCCAATGGAGATATTTTTGGCGGCTGGGTCATGTCACGGATGGATCAGGCGGGTGGTATGGCGGGAGTGGAACGCGCCATGGGGCGGGTGGTCACCGTGTCGGTCGAAAGCATGAATTTCATTCAGCCAATGAAGGTCGGGGATGTGCTGTGCGTTTATTGTGACATTGACAAGGTGGGGCGAACCTCCATGAAGATCCATGTCGAGGCATTTGCAAAGCGCTTTCTTACGGGCGAGCGCCATAAGGTCACTGATGCGACCTTTACGTTCGTCGCTATCGACGAAGACGGGAAGCCTCGGCCGTTGCCTGAGCTGGTAGCAACTGATTGAGTTGGAAGCAGATGTGAATGACTGGGGAAAAGCCTGAGTCTTTAAAGGCGCTTGAGCCATCTTTTTGATAATCTGATTCATGTCGACTGTGGCTAGTGCCGGTGCTTTAGATTTGGCTCAGATTTTGCGCTTGTTGGATCCTCGGAACAAGTCCGAGGATGACGGGTTTGAAAGTAAGCGCCATCATCCAGTAAACCACGAAAGTTAGCCCATATTCGTCATCCTCGGACTTGTTCCGAGGATCCAGAAATTGGTGTTGCGGCAATGTTGTTGCGGCAGTGTTATTGCGCCAGAAGGAGCCGTCTTGACGGCTCCTGATAAGCAAAAGTTTATTGCTTCAGCGCCCATTCTACTGACACGGTCGCGCTGTAGCTGACTTCACCTGCCTCCACTGGAACCGGTGAACTGTCGGCGGCGCTGCGTGACATCATCATGGCCTCGGGACGGGGTTGAAAGCCTCCCTGTTCGCTGATCATTTGAATGGGACCAAGGGCGATGCCTGCCGCATCTGCATAATCCTGTGCTTTGGCGAGGGCGGCTGTCATGGCCATACGGCGGGCTTCAGCTTCCAGTGCTGCCGGTTCGTCTACAGCAAAGCGTGGACCGCTGATGGAATTGGCGCCAAGGGTGACTGCCTCGTTCAGCACATTGCCGATGAGTTTCAGATCGCGGATGCGCACGGTAACCATGTTTCGGACCGTATAGCCGACAATCGCAGGTCGATTTGGCCGCGTGCTGGATTTGCTGCTGGGGTAGACGATGTTCGGTTCAACGGAAAAATTGCTGGTTTGCAGATCCTTGCCTTCAATTCCGGCGGCTTTCAATGCATCGATGAAAGCTGTGGTACTGGCCGTGTTTTTTTCCAGCGCGGCGACAGCGTCTTCTGCTTCACTCACTGTGCCGATGGTAATAATCGCCATGTCCGGGCTTCCAGAAACCGAGCCCGTGCCGGTCAAAGACAAGGTGGGGATTTTGTCTTCTGCCCTTAGAGTATAAGGCGCTATGGCCAGAACGGTTGCTATGGCCAATGTGGCAAAAGCCGGGAAAAGCCGCATGGAAAGTCTCCGATTCTTTCAAATTATGTCAAACCGTTACCGGCGAATTGTGGTCTCAATTGGCCAAAGTTGGCTGTAACTGCGATGTCGTTGAGGAAAGAGTGCCATGGGCCGCGAAACCATCTTGCCCAATGCGCCAAGATGCGATAGCCAAGCACCCTGACTATTTGTCGCCCGTTGCGACATTTATTGTAGGCCTGTAGCTCAATTGGTTAGAGCCAGCGGCTCATAACCGCTTGGTTGGGGGTTCGAGTCCCTCCGGGCCTACCATTATTCTTCTAAGCCATTGTGATATAATATAAAAATCCAAAGTGAGAGAGTCTATTTTTTAGGTAAGGGATTTTGCTATCCTGTACCCATGATCATTTCAGGTTTGCAACATCAAGTCGGCGCAGGCCTGCACATGCTTTGACGCTGTTCCGGAGTATCGGTTGACTGGGCTGCTTTCCGCTACCGCTGTAGATTCGACTTCTGGCGAAATGCTCAATCACAACACTAATCCAGAAGGTCCCCGGTATATCGACGCAGCCCATGAAAGCTAGTTGGCTGCGGGTCGATATAGGTGGACCTCAGTTCCAGCGGTAAGAAAAAATCACTCAGCGGCGTTTCGTTGCGGTGATGTCTGGACATTGCAAAATGGGATTGTAAAAGAGGGATATGTTAAAACTCCCGCTTAAACTCATTGACAGTCTGAAGGTCCGCTCGGCGCATCGCGGGGCGATAAAGCGCCTCGACGGCAGGGTCGCCAATAAATTTGCGCTGCGCAAGTTCGTCTTAAATACGGAGTTTGGCCTTTGCTACAACCGCATCCAGAAGAACGCCAATTCAACCACGGTTATTTTGATGGACAGTATCAGCGGCGGCAATCGCGATGCCAAGATCAGCGGCGGCAACCGTGATGCCAAGCGGGCAAAAATAGCGGTTCCGTCAATCGGAGATCTTGGTCGGGCGGATATTTCCAGGCTTCATGAGTTCAGGTATTTCGTGGTCGTTCGCAATCCGTATTCAAGGGTTCTGTCCGCATTCCTTGATAAGTTCTCCAGAGAAAAATACAAAAGAAGACATCGCGAGTTCAGCCTTGACTCGGCTGGTTTTCATGAGTTCGTGCGCTGGTTGGATAAAGGCGGACTATCAAAGAACAGCCATTGGGATTTGCAGCAAAAGCAGATGTGTTTTGAGGTCAACGGTTACGACACTGTTATCAGTTTTGAAGACTACAACGCCGAAATTCGTGACTTTCTGGTGCGCTCTGGTGTGCCGGCGGACAGGATCAGCCTTGACGATTCTACAGCCAAGGGAATGCATCACAAAACCAGTGCATCTGACCGACTACACCAGTTCTATAACGCTGACACACAAAGCATCGTCAAGCGCTGCTTTATGAGCGACTTTTTGAACCTTGGTTACGATCCAGATCGGCTCGACTAACTCTAGTTACGCACCCCAAAATTTACAGACAACGCTAATGGCTGACCTTCTGAAAGGCGACAGTCGCCTAATCATTGACGCGTGTAAAAATGCGGACTGCTGCGCAACCAGACCGCCTCTCAAATCAGGTTGCCGGACAGATACGAAAACCCAATTTTTTCAATGATCTGCAGGATGGTTAGACACAAGTTTATACAAACATTCGGAGAATGTTGACCTGAACACCAGAGCCGTCATCAATTCTAGCCCTCCCATATGCTCTGCTTCGCAGCCTGAAAGCCATCGACGATAACTGCTATGGTACAATCAGACACTGAAGGTCTGCCGAATGGTTTCCGGTTGATCTCCATTTGCCAGGCTGAGGCCAAGAAGAATTCGAGCTTTTAGAGGCGAAAATAGTCCTCCGGGAATGAAACCATTTCGGCGATGTGCTGCGGAATTGGTGGCGGGTCCAGCGGCAGCGCGATGGGCCATGATGACTGTCACTCCCTGCAAAACTGCCTGTTTGAGGGCTTGAATTTCAGCGGGCGTTGCCATTCCGGGTGCAAAGCCAGCAGCGATAATGCCGGCAGCTCCAGCTTCGACATAGGCCTTGATGGCGGCTCCATCGGCACCAGCGTAGCTGTAGGTGATATCAATGCGTGGCCAGTTTTTCAGGCAATCGATGTTGAATATTGTTCTGCTGACCGGGATTTCGGTGTGCAGCTTTACGTCGTTTCCGACCATGTGACCAATGGGACCCTGGCCGGGGCTTTGAAACGCGTTGACTGACAGGCTGTGAGTTTTTGTGACGGTTTTTGCTGTATGAATTTCATCGTTCAAAAGAGCGACAACACCTAGTCCACGCGTTGTGTTGGATGCAGATGCACGAATGGACGATGCGACATTGCGATCCCCATCCGACGACATGCCATTGGATGGGCGCATGGCTCCTGTGACAATGACCGGGATTTTGAGATCGAGAACCAGTGAGAGTGCGAAGGCCGTTTCTTCCAAACTGCCGGTTCCATGCCCGATAACAATGCCATCATAATTCTTTGGTGACGCGGCGAATTCGTTACAAAGCATTGCCAAGTCAAACCAATCACCGGGCGAGATTTCGGTGCTGTCCACTGATCGAAAATCGTGCGCGTCGACTTCAATATCTGGATCGACGGAACCAATTTTTTCAACGATCTGCCGTGCGTCGAGTTTTCTATCGGTTTCCGTGTAGTCCAACAGGTCGTGCGAATCCTTGCCGATGCATGAGAGCGTTCCGCCCGTGGCAATAAAAACAACGCGTTTGCTCATGGATCATCTCATTTGTTAGCGCTTGGAATAATAGTCATGAGCTATAGCGTGGATGGAGACCAGCCAAACCATCTAAAATATTCATGCTGGTTTGGTCTGAAGGTTTTGAAGTCGTTGCCCTAGCTGCCATGGCCCTGATGGTGTGACCACCTAAATCCGATAGAATTCTTTTGCCGTGTCTGACAAGATTTTTTGCAGATCATCGATTGGGAAATCAGCAAGAATCTCGGCCAATATCCTGATTTGAACTGCAGCAGGGGTGTTGACCTTTTCAACGGGCAGGTTGGAGCCGTACATGACCCGGTGAGCGCCAAAAGTAGCTAGGACGTGGGTCACGAAAGGGCGCAGCCGATCCGGTCGCCAGCTTTTGTCTATTATCCAGAGGCCAGACGCTTTGATGAAGACATTTTCGTGAGGCTTCAGTTTTTCAATACCCCGGTACCAAATGTCTTCATTGCCTGCTTGGCCGGACTCGTCTGCGCCGGATTCTGGCTGCCCCAGATGATTAATCACAATACGCAGATCCGGCATTGCTGAGGCCAAGTCTGCAACTTCGGTTAGTTGGCTGGGTACAACCACGAGGTCGAGGCTCAGATTGCATTCGATAAGCGCCTGCGTGCCACGCCGAAACGCTGGGTCCAGCAGAATTCCGGGGCGATCTGCAAAGCGCCAGCGTCCGTCAGCATCCCATGCGACCATGGCGCGCACGCCGCGCAACAGGGGAGATGCTGCATGGCGTGCAATCAGTTGAGGCGCATCAGTTCTGCAAAGATCAACTTCGGCGACGATCGCGTTCGGCGTGCCGGTTCTTTGGGAAAGCGATTGCAGCCATTTTGTCTCAGCAACCGGATCATTGGCCCCGCAATTCGCTTGCACGTGAACGCTGCCCCGCAGGTTAAATCCGGCAAAATCCGCTCGATATTCCGCTGGGAGGTAATTCCGCTTGATCGAGGTATGATCGCCGAAACGGGCCGGTGGTGCGTTCGGCGCAAGCCAGAGATATGGGAAACGGCCCAATTCCCAGAGATGATGATGGGCATCAACAATCTCAACCTGAGAGAGATCGACGGTCACTCGAACACACCGCGACCTTCGACTGATGAGATCAAGGCGCGTTCCTTCTGGTGAATCCGCACCCGTCGGTCAATGGCATCTGCGTCCCAGCCATCAAGCACCTGCTTTTTCAGTCTCCTGACTGTTTCTGCGAATTTGCCCTCTTCGGCCAAATTGCTTTTCTCGCCGGGATCACTGGCCAGATTATAAAGCTCGTCTGGCTCGCCATGATAGTAGACGTATTTCCAATGACTCTGCCGGATCATTCGTATTGGCAGCGCGGCGGCATGGCCACAATACTCTGACATGATTGCTCGATCCGGGTCTTGCCCGCCATCAAACCATGGGCGCATGTCGCAGCCATCAGCCTGATCAAAGAAGATATCCGCCTCTTTTGATGGGCCAGCGAGGTGGGCGATTGTCACACTCAAATCCATCAGTGACACCGGTGTTGCCGCGCGTTGCCCCGGTTCGATCTGTCCCGGCCATCGCACGATCATGGGCACACGAACCGAGTCTTCGAAGAAATTGCATTTCCACCAAAGCCCATGCTCTCCGGCCATATCTCCATGGTCTGATACGTAGGCCAGAAGAGGAGGAGATTGGGACAGCCCTGGTGCTGTGTCGATGGTGTCGATTAGCTGACCAAGCAACTCGTCGAACCATGTCACGAGTGCATAAAACGAAGCGCGCGCCCGAGCTGTGCTGTCAGCATCAACATTGTTCAGATCGAAATATCCGCGAAGACGTTTGTGAAACGGGTGCTGATTATCGAGTTCGGCCTGGGTGATATCCGGAAGATCCACATTGTCTGGCCAATAGCTGTCGAAGTGCTTTGGCGCACGAAGTGGGAAATGTGGCGCATTGAACGAAACACAGAGAAAAATGGGGCTCCGCTGTGAGCGTGGCGGAAGCGTGTTGAGATAATTCAGAGCGGCGCTCAACACCTCCTCGTCCTGTTCAATATGCGCAGTGCGGCCCGCGCCAGCGTTCAGGAGCCTTTGCCGTGCTTTGGGGCGGGGCAAATCGGGTTCGTTCCAGTCGTTTGTTTCGATCCATGTTCCACAGACCCTGCTGTCATCGACCAGCCGCTTGGAGAAACCGTGCAACTGATCAGTGCCAATGAAATGCATCTTGCCGATCAGAACAGTTTCATAACCTGCCAGCTGCATCACATGTGCAAAGGTTGGAATATCGCTGCGAAGGGGCGTGCCGTTGTCCCATGTTTCCGTGCGGGTCGGATAGCGCCCTGTCATGAATGCCATGCGGGAGGGAACGCAGATCGGCGATGCGCAGTAAGCAGCGTCGAAGGTCATGCCATCTTCTGCAAGCCGCTCCATATTCGGCGTGCGTACGATCGGGTGACCGTAGACAGACGAAAAGCGCGGGGAATGCTCATCCGACATTACCAGGATGATGTCGGGCTGCTCGTCGGGCAGGGGTGTCAACTGACGGCCCTTCCGATGCCTTGCTTTCCGATACCTTGGGCGCGGGATGTCACGATTGCGATCTGAACGGAAAAAGCTGTCATGCGATTTCTGCCTTTTGATGGGTGCTTGTAATTTGGTGTTCCGTGCCGTTTTCTCGCCCTGAAGCAACCAGCGCATGGAGCGTTTCCACGGCCCTTGCGCCGACATGGCCCGGGCTATGATTCATGCCGCGTCCAAGTGCGATGTCGACAAGCATGCTTGCAGGCCCTTCGCAGCTATATTTCCAGGCGCCCGGCGCTGGATCTGCAGTCTCGGTTTTGCTGTTGGGCAATTTTAGCACCAGTCGCTGTGTTTCGATATCCAGCAGGACAGAGCCTTCCGACCCGAAAATACGGATATCAACCTCGAAGCCGTGTCCTGTTGGTATGCCGCAGCTTCCTGACAAAACACCCGTCGCGCCGCCTTCGAACCGCACGGTGGCTGCATCATGCAAGTCTATTCCCGAAGGGGCGTTTCCAAGGATGGAGCGCACCGAGGCTGCGCGCAGGTCTGTCAGCCAGTAAAGAAGGCCAAGGGCATGGCTTAACTGGCCGTGGGCAAATCCGCCGCCGCTGTCGGGGGCTTCCCATGTGGACCGCTCGGGCTGGATCGCTACATGTGACCATTGTCCCAGCGCGCCGCCGGTAAATATTGCGCGGGTGAACGACGCCATGTGACACACCACATGCTCAATGTTCCCGATCCGGGAAACCATGTCGCGCATCCTCTCAAGCCCCGGCTTGTAGTTCCAGCCATAGGCGACCAGCAACTGACGCCCGGCGCGTTCGGCTGTGGCAACGAGATCCCAGGCCTGCGCCGGATCCAGCGTCATCGGCTTTTCGACCAGCACGTGACAGCCCTTTTCCAGAAAGGCCTTGGCCTGCTCATAATGCAGATGGTGGGGTGATGAAATGACCGCAATGTCGATGTCACGGGACAGAATATCCTGCCAGCTTTCGGTGGCAAAGGCGAAGCCGAACTCATCGCGTATGAGTGCAAGCTCCTTTGATCCAAGCCGGCAGACACTGTCGAGTGTCACTTCATCTCGACCAGCAAGGACGGGTATATGCATTCGATAGGCAAAATGGCCGGCACCAACAACAGCAGCTTTCAAAGTCATGCACTTTTCCTGATTACGAGATCGTATCCGACATCCTGGACGGTTTCTTCGATGTGTTCGCCCTTAAGGCGTTTGAGAACCATTTCTGCTGTGCGCTTGCCGATCTCGGAGGAGCGTACCTTGATTGTGGTCAGTGGCACCGGAAGCAAAGCGGACAGGATAAGATCTCCAAAACTTGCTATCGCGACATCTTCGGGAATGCGGATGCCATGGGAGAGGCAAGCGAGCATAGCGCCTTGTGCAGGCAGTTCCGCCTGAATGAAAACCGCGTCAGGTTTCACGGGACGATCCAGCAGCGACATGATCAACTCCGCCCCGCTTTCAATGGTGGTGGGGTTGGGAACGGCGACGATACTGTCGGGCCTTACCTCACGCCCGGCTTCGTGCATCGCGGCCACGAAACCGGCGTGGCGGTCGGTTGCCTGATCGTTGTTTTCAAATGCGCCGCCCACCATGACGATCTCACGATAGCCTTTGCCGATCAGATAGCGGGTCATTTCAGCGGCAGCGCGGAAGTTGTCATATCCCACGACAATGTCGATGGCTTCATCGCGCAGGTTCCAGGTTTCGACAACAGGGCCGTTAAAATTGGTCAGCATCTTTCGGCACGCATCGGTGTGGGTGAACCCGGTTACAATGATCGCATCAGCCTGGCGGGCGATGAAAGTCCGCACAGCCTCTTCTTCATTGCTGGTGGCGCGGTCGGAGACGCCGAGAAGCATCTGAAGCCCGTTGGCCCGCATCACACCTGCTGCGCCCTGCGTAAAATCGGCAAAAAGGGAACTGTAGAGGACCGGCACGACCACACCGACCATATCGGACTTTTGCGACACCAATGCGCGCGCGACCAGGTTGGGCACATAACCGATGTCCTCGATGGTCTTGCGGATTTTTTCTCGGGTATCCGGATGGACGGTGTCCGGCTGACGCAGCGCCCGTGACACCGTGATGAGCGACAGCCCGGCGGCTTTGGAAACGTCTTTCAGGGTGACCTTGGACTTGCCAGTTCTCATGTCATGTACCCTTCCGAGGTTTTGAAACGACCTCGCTGGGGTTTGGCACAATGATGGCAAGAGGGGTAACGGTTTTTCATTGACATACGAGTATCATTGATCGTAACGTCGCGCAATAGGGAATGATATACGAGTGTCATCTTGCGAACGAGCAATCGGGCGTGGTTTTTAGAAAGTGCCATTGGAGGAGTGAAAATGACTTACAAGCTTAGCAGACGGAAATTTCTGGCCAGCACATCGGCGGCCGTGGGGGCTGCGGCTCTATTGCCTATGACATCCGCACAGGCTGCATCTGGAGACCTTTCGGTGTGGAAGTTTGGTGGAACCACCGCCGAGGTGGAGGAATGGGCCAAACGTAATGAAGCGTTCACAGGCGAGCAGCCCGATATCAACCTGAACTATTCCTATTTCAATGGTCAGATACGGCGACAAAAACTGCTCGCCGGGTTCCAGACCAACCGAATGGCCGATGTGGTTATCGCATTCGGGCAGGACATTCCAGAATTCGCCGGTTTCGGCATGATTCAGCCGCTTGACGATATTGCAGGCGATCGTATGGCCGGATGGAAAGATCGGATCGTGCCAGAGGTTCTGGCTTCTGGCATGCATGAAGGCAAGCTTTATGGTCTTCCGACCTATGTTGATATGGCCAGCTTCCTTGCAATCAACGTAGATATGATGAAAGAGGCCGGGTTTGATCGTCCGCCACGGACATGGTCGGAAGTGCGTGAATACGCCAAAGCCATGACCAAACCTGACCGTCCCGGTATCGCCTTTCCGGCGACAACGGCGCCCGTCGACATCAATATTTTCCAGGGCATTGCCTATGCCAATGGTGGCCGCGTGTTTGATGAAGAATCAGGCAAGGTGACGCTAAACGATGCCGGCATGGTCGATGCGCTGCAGCTTTATGTCGATCTTATCGCAGATGGGTCTACACCTCAGGCAACATCGCTGACGGAGACATTTTTCCGCGATACGGCCCAACTTTTTGCACAGGGCCGCTCGGCGATGTGGATCGGTCTTTCGTGGCTGAACACACCGTGGGGCACGCCTGAGGGTCTGAATTGGACAGGTGCACCGTTCCCGCGTCCGGACACGCCAAGTGGTGCTTTCCCGCCGGTTGCAGCGATTATGGATCCGACGGCCATTCTGATGGTCTCGGCACGCGCCAAAAATCCGGAAGCCGCGGTCGAGTACATTGATTTCTGGTCACAGAATGAGCAGCTCAAAATCTGGGGTGGTAACCCTGAAATCGCTCGCATACCGGCAGGCAAGGTCGCCTGGAGTGAGCAGGGGCTGGCGGACGCGTGGCCGAATTGGGTGGAGTCCTTCAATGAAGGTACGCTGTTTGAGGGGGCTGAACCAATGCCAAGGTTCATCGGCGTTTCAGCTGTCGAAAGTGCGCTTGGCACGGCGATCCAGGAGGCCGTTCTGGGACTGAAAACCCCGCAAGAGGCCATGGATGACGCCACGACTGCCGCTCAGGCGCAGATCGATTTGCTGCGCGGCTAAAGCCGGGTTGGTAAAAACTTAACCATGCTGCGCGGCTGACCGCTGCGCAGCCCTTTTTCGCGCCATCCCGAGGGGCATTTATGAACAGCTCAAGTGACCGCTGGCTCGCCTATTTCATGATCTTGCCGGTGGTTGCCGCCGTTCTGGCGTTTGTCATTGGGCCAACCTGGGATGTTGCCACACTGAGCCTGACGCAGGTCGTCATGGGGCAGGAGCGGGGGTTCGGCACGCTGGGTAATTTTCGTGCCCTGGCTGCTGATCCAATGTTCGGGTTGGTGCTGAAGAACACGGCTATCTGGATACTTGGTGGCACTGTCTTATGTGTGCTGACGGGACTTGCAGTGGGAGCCTTTCTGGCCATTGACAGCAAGATGACCACCGGGCTTCGGGCGCTGATACTGTTGCCCTGGGTGTTGCCGGATGTTGTGACTGCCATGGCGTGGAAGTGGATGCTGCACGGTCAGGTTGGTGTGATCGGCAGTACTATGCAATCGGTCGGGCTGACCGAACAGCAGATATCATTTCTTGGTGACCCGGATCTGGTGATGTGGACATTGGTGGTGGTGCTGATTTGGCGCAAGATGCCTCTGGTGGCCCTGATCCTGTGTGCAGCAATCCGGGCGGTTCCCAATGAACAGATCGAGGCGTCACGTATGGATGGCGCCAACGCCTTTGAACGTTTCCGGTTTGTGGTGATGCCGAACATTGCGTTTTCGCTGACGGCTGTGACGGTCATTTCAATGATCTGGATCACTGCCGAATTCGCTCTGCCCTGGATCATGACTGGTGGCGGGCCGGCAAATGCAAGCCAGATCATGTCCACATATATCTATCAACAAAGCTTTGAATTTTTCAGCTGGGGCGTCGCGTCAGCCATGTCGGTGGTGAACCTGGTTATGTTGATGGTGATCGTAGCGCTGTATCTCTACGTCAACCGCAGGTCCTGGGCATCGGGAGCTGCATCATGAACGAATCCTCGCGCCCGTATTACTGGGCTTTCATCAGTCTGTGCGGTGTCGTTATCGCCTTATATGTTCTGTTTCCGATTTTCTGGCTGTTTTTGGCGTCATTCAAGACGCCCGACCAGCTGGCACAGTTGCCGATTGCGTTCTGGCCCCAAGAGCCGACCTTACAAGCTTATCGTGACCTGTTCGACAGCGGATCTCAATCGAGCCAATTGCTGAATTGGCCGACGCTGATTTCGAACAGCTTCACCGTTGCAGTGACGTCGACCATTATCGTCGTCATTCTTGGAACATTCGCCGGATATGCCTTTGCGCGGCTGAAGTTTCCAGGACGCGACCTGATACTGGGTGGTCTTCTGGTGTCCCGGATGTTCCAGGGAGCGGCCTTGCTGCTGCCGACCTATCGGCTGATGAACACCCTGGGCTTGCAGGACAGCCTGCTTGGTCTGATCTTGCTTTACTCCGCTTTTGGTCTGCCCTTTGCGACCTGGATTATCGCCTCAAGCCTGCGTGAAATTCCCGTGGAGCTGGAGGAATCCGCCATGATGGATGGCGCCAGCCGCTTGCAGGCAATGTTCTTGGTGGTGCTTCCGCTGGCAACGCCCGCGCTGATTACTGCGGCGATGTGGCATTTTGTCGGAGCGTGGTCTGAGTTTGCTTTTGCCTCGATCCTGCTGGAATCAAGCGCAAACAAGACCGTGACAATCGGGCTGGCAAGTTTCGTTGAATTGTTCACGCTGGAATTCCAGAAGGTGGGTGCTGCCGCTACGCTTGTGGCAATGCCGATCATGGTCGTGTTCTTCTTTGGCCAACGCTATTTCACACGCGGTCTTCTGGCTGGGGCGGTGAAGGGATGAAAATTGTCTCAATCGAAGCCCGTGCCATAGATCGTGGCTTTCAAAAACAGGTGCTGCAGACCTCACGCGTTGCGTCACCGATGTCGCGTTTTCCAAGGTTTGGCGAAAAGCGCTCCAGTTGGATGTGGCCGACCAAGAAGGTGTTCGTGCGTGTCGTGACCGAGGACGGAACGACCGGCTGGTCCTGCACCAATGGCGGAGAGATCGTGGCCATGATCGTCAATGATCATCTGTCGCGTCTTTTGGTGGGTGAGCAGATTGGCGATATTGCATCGCTTTGGGACCAGATGTTCTTCTCTCTGCTGCCCTGCGACAGGTCGGGGTTTTCGATGATGGCGGTATCGGGTGTCGATATCGCGCTGTGGGATCTGGCAGCGAAAACGCAGGGTCAATCGCTTGTCGGGATGTTGGGCGGTACGGCACAAAGCACGCTTTCGGGCACGCTGCCGGTCTATGTCACCACGCCACAGCCGGAAGTTCATGGGGCAGCCGGTTGGCGCGGCCTGAAGGCCGCAGCTCCATTTGGCCCCGAAACCGGCCAGACCGGTTTGCAGGCCAATGTCGATTACATGCGCAAGTTTCGAGATGTGGCAGGCCCTGATGTGCCGATCATGATTGATGCCTTCATGGCGTGGGATGCTGACTATACATTGCGGTTTCTGGATGCGGCGCATGATTTGAACCTGCACTGGATCGAAGATCCTATTCCGCCTTACGACATTGAGGGAATGAAGCGGATCAAGTCCGAGATGGACCCGTCTGTTTCGCTTGCTCTGGGCAATTTTGCGTTTTCACGCTGGGATTGCGCGGATCTTTTGCGAGAGAAGCTGGTCGATGTGCTGCAACCCGATGTCGCCTGGGCAGGCGGGATCAGTGAGACGTTGCGCATTCTCGACATGGCCGATGCTGCCAATGTGCCAGTGATTTTACACAATACCTGCGAACAGCCCTGGGCTTTGGCACTGGCTGCAGCGCGACAGGCGGATGCGCTGGTGGAGTTTGTGGATCGGGGTGCGGAATCCCAGCTTTATGGGTTGATGGGGGCTCCGGCTGTGTTCTCCCAAGGCCGCGTCACAATTCCCAACGATATTGCAGGCAACCGGCCACAACCGGATGTCGAAGATCAATTCGCGCCTGTGATTGCAGGCGCACATATGGAAGGCAGGTAGCGACAGATGGGATCCGTCACGCTCAATAATATACGCAAATCCTATGGCGCTGTGGAAGTCTTGCACGGCATCGACCTTCAAGTGGATGATGGTGAGTTTACCGTGCTGGTCGGTCCATCAGGCTGCGGTAAATCAACACTCCTGCGTGCTATTGCTGGGCTTGAGACGATCAGTGACGGTCAGATCAGTCTGGACAATCAGGTTATCAATCACCTGCCGCCCAAGCGCCGAGATATTGCGATGGTGTTTCAGAATTATGCGCTTTACCCGCATATGACGGTTGCCAAGAATATGGGTTTTTCATTGCGGCTGGCAAAGGAATCGAAGGCTGAGATCGATCGAAAGGTCCGTGCTGCCGCCGAGATTTTAGACCTTCTGCCGCTGTTGGAGCGTTACCCGAAGCAATTATCAGGCGGTCAGCGTCAGCGGGTCGCCATGGGGCGGGCCATTGTCCGGGACCCTGAAGTGTTTCTGTTTGATGAGCCGCTGTCCAATCTTGATGCCAAGCTGAGAGTGCAGATGCGGTCGGAAATCAAGGAGTTGCATCAGCGCCTTGGCACGACCACCGTCTATGTTACCCACGACCAGATTGAGGCCATGACCATGGCTGACAAAATTGTCGTGATGCGCGGTGGTCATGTGGAACAGATGGGGTCGCCGCTCGAGCTTTATGACAGGCCCGTCAATGTCTTTGTCGCCGGGTTCATCGGATCGCCCGCCATGAACTTCATCGATGCGACCGTGCAGAATGGAACTGTCATTACGCAAAGCGGTGCCACTTTGGGGCCTGCGCCTGATAGCCTGCCAGACGGTTCGGCTGTCACTGCAGGAATTAGGCCTGAAGACATTGTCCTGGCCGACAGCGGGGCGGAAACGACAGTCGGCCTGATTGAACCCACGGGTGCGGAAACACAGCTGACCCTGCGCATGGATGGCGTTTCGCTTGTGATGACAACGCGGGACCGTGTAACTCTGTCGCCGGGCGATGCCGTGCATATCCGCGTGACTGAGGGCAAGCTGCGCCTGTTCGATACGCAGAGCGAAGCTGCGATCTGGTAGGGCAGGGCAAGCCATGAAAATTTCTGATGTTCGCGTTATCCGCTTTCGCACCCATGCTGACCGTTGGGATATCGGCCACGGCCAGTTGATCCCAAATGCGGAAGTCATTCAAACCGTTACCTGCATTGACACAGACGAGGGCGTATCGGGTTACTTCTTCGGTGGTGGCAAGCATGGCGATCAGGATGGCATGACGCGTGACGAACAGGCTTTGATCGAGGGCCGTATTCGCAATATGCTGATCGGGACCGATCCGTTTGACCGTGAAACGGTTTGGAAATGGATGTGGGTGGCTAATTTGTCGGAGATCGCGTCCAGCGTCATTGATCTGGCTTTATGGGATCTGGCGGGGCGCGTTTTCGGGCAACCGGTTTATAAAATCATGGGTGGGGCGCGGGACAAAGTGAAGGCCTATGCCTCTACCTATCCCAACATCGGCAAGCCCCAAGTCTATGCCGAACATGCCTTGGCCTGTCAGGCCGAGGGGTATCAGGCCTATAAGATTCATCCGCATTATTTCTGGGACCCGGATACCGGACAGCCGACAAATGGGCGCCCGTCGAACATTCGCGCGGACATCGAAACGGTGAATCTTGTTCGAGAGGCCGTGGGCCCGGACATGGTGCTTATGTATGACGTTTGGGGCACTTACCACACCATTGAAGAGACAATCAAAGTCGGACGCGAGTTGGAAAAGCTCGACTTTTATTGGTTCGAACACCCGATGCCGGAATATCGGGTCGAGAGTTATGTCCGTCTTTGTCGCGAATTGTCGATACCCATTCTGGCCCCTGAAATTGCTGCGGGAGGGGTTTTCACCCGCGCTGACTGGATCTTGCGCGGGGCCTCGGACATGAGCCGTATGGATGTTCGCAGGGGAGGCATCACCGGCTGCCGGAAAACAGCCATCGTTTGTGAAGCCTATGGCATACGGTGCGAGATTCACATGGCTGGCTGGGGCAATCTTCAGGTCATGGGGGCCACATCGGAAGATACCAGTGAATGGTATGAGAAGGGTCTTCTGGCACCCGGTGTCAATTATGATGCGCCACATCCCTATTTGGGCCGGAACTGTGATCCCATGGATGCCAATGGCGAGATTGTACTTCCAGACATGCCTGGCCTTGGCTATGATATTGTCTGGGACTTTATTGATGATAACCGGTTCCAGGCATGACGGATTATCGGCAAGCCTGGCGTATGAGGTTACGCGGCGGAAGCGAGGCTGCGTATGACAGGGCCCACGCTCAGGTGTGGCCCGAGCTGATTGCCGAGATGCGCGCTGCCGGGGTGGAAACCTTTGCCATCTATCGCTATGGCCCGGAGGTTTTTGCTTTTCAACAACGCAAAACGCCTTTCCCCGGAGTTGACATTGAGCCAACGCAAACCATGCTGCGTTGGTGGCGCATGATGGAGCCGTTGATGATAAGCGACAATGAAGGCCGACCGGTTAGAGACATGTTGAGTGAGGTTTTCGTTTTGGACAGGGAAAGGACACATAGATGAGCGGCCTTCAGGGCATCGTCCCTATACTTCTAACCCCTTTTGACTCCGAGGATGAGATCGATTTTGACAGCCTTGCGCGTGAGATCGAAGAAACGCTTGATGCCGGTGTTCACGGTATCGGCGTTGCTATTGGCAGTGAGATTCTCAAACTGAACCGAGACGAAAAACGCCAGCTTTTGTCTGCCGTTGTCGACAAGGTGGCGGGGCGTGTGCCGGTTATCATGAACACGTCCGCACCTGGAACGGCGCTGGCTGTAGAACTGGCCAAGGATGCGGAGAACGCTGGTGCTGACCGGCTCATGATCTGGCCACCGGACTTTTTCCCGATGGATGCTGAAGCGGTCACCAATCATATCGGTACAATTGCGTCGGCAACCAGCCTGCCAATTATTTTGCAGGACGTTCCGCAATCGCCGATCCCGCCCGCACTCGCGCTTGCGATCGCAGAACAGGTGCCGCAGGTCGACACGATCAAGGTGGAAACACAACCAACGGTCACACAGGCTGCGCGAATGGCCACAGCTGTGGGCACGCGGCTGTCTGTGCTTGGTGGTGCTGGTGGTGGAACACTGGTGGAAGAATATCGACGGGGAGGGCGTGGCACCATGCCGTTTGCCAGCCAGGCCAAGGAATTCATGGCTGTTTGGTCTTGTCTGGAAGCAGGCAATGAGGATGATGCAGAGATACTTCTTGAAAACTGTATTTTGCCGGTTAGTCGACTTGGATTTCAGTCCGGAGATCTGTTTTACCACGTCCACAAGGCAATCTTGCAGCGTCGAGGTGTGTTTGAGACTGCGATCGTTCGCCCACCGACATGCATGCCGGATGAGACGACCCTGCGCGAGCTAAGCCGGCTGCTCGATCGATTGGACCAAGTTACACTTCCTTGACGAAGGGGGGCGCTGGAAACACAATTTCAGGGTGGGGACGCGCAGGATTGGCGGATAACCAGTTCCGGCTGGAAGATTGCGTGATGTAGCTCTGCGCCCTTACCAGCGATGCGCTCCTGCAAGACTGAGAAAGCCGTTGCCGCCATGGCCGCAAGGGGCTGACGGACAATTGTAAGCGCTGGCCTGAATGCGGTCGCCCAGGAAAAATCGTCGACGCTGACAACCGAAATATCCGTCGGCACAGCAAGGTTGCTGTCAGCTATTGCGCGCATGACGCCGATCAGCATCTGGTTGTTTGCGACAAAGATCGCGGTCGGCCGGTCGGCAAGGGCCAGTAGTTTTTGACCCGCTACATAACCGGTATGTTCGCGAAAATCTCCGTGCTCCATGTAGTTCGCGGGGATCGTCAGTCCAGCGCCTGCCATAGCTTGTTGAAATCCTCTCTGACGTTGCTTTGCTGGCTCCTGCGCAATCGGGCCGTTGACGATTGCGACATGCCGGTGGCCAAAGGATAGAATATGCTGTGTGGCAATGATTGCTGCCTGAAAATTATCCAGCATGATTGTATCAAATGCCATGCCAGGTATGGCGTTGTTGGCGACAACAAGTTTCATCGGGCCACAATCAGCGCTCAAGGTCTGGTAGTCCTGCGCGCCTCCGGTGGGGCATAGAATTGTGCCTGCGACCTGATTGGATCGCATGTGGCGCAGCAGGCTTTTCTCCCGCTTCGTATCGGCATCGCTGATGCCCAACAGGCAAGTCTGGCCGTTTTCAATGGCATGGCGTTGAACGTCTTCAACAAATTCAGTGAAAAAGGGATTGGTGATATCAGGCACAATCAATCCGATCAGGGACGTGCGACCACTTTTCAAGCCGCTGGCAATTGAGTTCCGGTAATATCCAAGATCTTCAATTGCAGTCAGTACACGCTGTTTCAACTCGGGGCTTACTGGTGTGACCCCTGAGAGCGTGGCAGAGACAGTGGTGACACTGACTTTGGCCCTGCGGGCGACGTCTTTCATGGTTGCCATTGAGACTGGACCCTGTGTTTCGCAGTTCGTTGAGTTTCAATTGGCATATACGACAAGTGGCTCCGCTTGCTACACAAAAGAGCAGCGCAAGCAGAGAGTTCGTCCGATCCTAGTTCCACCAACCGGCTTGTTCACGTTTCGGTTGCCGCAGAATCTGACCGCTATTGTCCTGAGCTTCGATTTCCAGAAGGTAACGATGTTCCGGTGACATGCGCTCATATAGTTCCGGTGTCAGGTAATCTATCTGGGTGAGTTGTTGTGGAAGATCGCGGCGGGTGTAGGTGAGGTGCAGCACGCGGCGCGGGGCATCGGAATGTTTAAGCGTTCCACTGTGCCACAGGGACGAATTCATAAGGACCACCGAACCGGCTTTCGCAGTGACAAAGATTTCCTGAGGATGGGCGGCACTGAGATCTTCCGGGACGTCGCTTTTCAGATCAGCTGGCACGTCATCCGGTTCCCAATCCCCCTGATTTACAACAGGAACGTTGATTGGAACCCATTTGTGAGAGCCGGGGACAACCCGGGTTGGACCATTTTCCAGGGTGATATCGTCAAATGCGACGACAGCGTTGAGCACCCACCAATCATCGGCAAATTTCTTGTGGACGTCAGTGTGATAATCCTGATGACCGAAACCCTTGTTGGGATCGCGCAGGTTTGCGCCGTGAACCTTGAATTCACCGAGCAGATAATTGGACGCAGCGAGCACTTCCGGGATTTCGAGACATTTGTCGAATGCATCTGATTTATTGAAGATATTGGAAATGCGTCTTGCCCCCGGTTCTATGTGAACCTCATGGCCGCCCTGGTCCTTTTCGCTGGCGATAATATCTTCAAACGCCTGCGCCATCGTGGCGCATTCTTCGGGCGTCAGAACGTTTTCCACTGCGTAGAAGCCATTTTCGTCGAGTGCGTTTTTCTGCTCCTGCGAGATATGGTCCGGCCTGGTGTTCAAGGACCGAATGATTTGTTTTGAATACATGTGTTTCCTCCATCGCTTTTTGACTACACACCGCAACTGCTACTTCCGGGGGTCTGATACTATGCGGCGTAACGTTACGTTTTTAACAGAGCGTAACGTTACGCTGTTGTTTGGTCAAGGTATTGCAGCTTTGATTATGAATGCGATCTGCAAATAGCCTATGCGGGTTCTCCAGCTTCCCGAGTGGCGTCTGCCACGATTTCCACAAGACGGTTGATGATAGGGTATTGGCGGGAAGATCGTCGCATATAGGCTCCGGCCAGCTTGCGACTGATGGGCGGATCAGGGGTTATCAGCCTGACACGGCCCGCGTCGAGAATGGGTTCCAGCTGGACTGGCAGGATCATGGCATAGTCGCTTTGGGCCACCAGTTGAAACCCCAGGGTGAACGTCGAGATGCGCATGATGATGTTTGGAGCGGGCAATCCCTGTGCCTCGAAATAGGTCCGCATCATCTCTTCATTATCCAGCCCGTCACTATAGAAAATCCATTTTGTGTTGGCCAGGTGGCGTGGGTGGAGCGGCGTTTCGCTCAGTGCCGGGTGATGTGCCCGTAACAAAATACCCTGCTCAACTGTGGTGAGAGGAAGGAACGTGACCTGGTCATCGTCCCCCAGATGCTCAGTTGTTCCAAACATCAAATCCAGATTGCCTTCGCGGATTTTTGGCAGATTTGTGGTGTTCAGATCTGTTGACAAAGTGATGCTGGTTTTTGGAAACTCGGACATGAGCTTGCACAAGGCGGACGCAAGATAGCGCATCTGAAAGAGGGGGCCAGACCCGATGCGCAACTCATCCAGATGGCCAGACTCAAATGAGCGAACTGCTTCGGTTGCCTGCAAAAACTCGTTCTGAATACGACGTGCGTAAGGCAAGAGCTGTTGACCTGACGGGGTGAGCTGCACACCGCGGGGGAGCCTTTCGACCAAACGGCATTTATGTTGGGCTTCCAATTGTTGAAGGCGTTTGGTGAGAGTCGGTTGGGTGATGTGCAACTGCACGGCCGCAGCCGTGATGTTTCGGGTTTCAGCAATTGTAAGAAATGTCAGAAGATTGCGATCCATTCAATTTCTCTATGGATGAGGGTAAAACTTTTCATTTTTTGAATTTCGCAAATTTGTTTAACTTCTGCCAGAAGAATTTTCGTTTGGGAGGACGAGTGGCGTATGCGGACAGTTTTTGTTCTGTTTGATTCCCTTAACCGTGCAGCGCTTGGTGCCTATGGTGGCGAAGCGATTGCGACGCCGAATTTCGACCGTTTTGCCAAACGCTCCAAGACGTTTGACAAGCATTATGTCGGCTCGCTTCCCTGTATGCCGGCGCGTCGTGACATGCATACGGGCCGTCTTAATTTCATGCACCGGCCATGGGGGCCTTTGGAGCCTTTTGACAATTCCTTCGCCAAACTGCTGAGCGAAAACGGTGTTTACAGCCACATTGTATCAGACCATCTGCATTATTTTGAAAATGGCGGCACCGGCTATGTGAATGCTTTTGACAGTTGGGATTTCATTCGTGGACAGGAATATGACACGATCAAGGCATTGTCCCAGCCGCCGGTTGAGCGTTTGCGTGAAAAATTTGATGGCCGTCATTACCCAATGGCCGACCTGTCCAAGACGGGCAGTGTGACGAAGGGAAACTCTGGCACTGACGGATGGCGCCGGTCACGGCATGCAATCAACACGCTGTTCATGAAGGAGGAGGAGGATTATCCAACCGCCAAATGCTTTAAAAGTGCGTTTGAATTTTTGGACAACAACAAATCCTCTGATGACTGGTTTCTGCAGGTGGAGTGCTTTGACCCACATGAGCCATTCACTGCGCCTGCGCGGTTCCGCGAAGCCTATGAAAGTGGCTACAAAGGCAAGGTTCTGGACTGGCCGCTCTACGAAAAAGTGACAGATTCTGCTGAAGAAGTCGCTGAAATACGCGCAAACTATGCCGCGCTGGTGGCTATGTGCGATGAATATTTCGGGAAGCTTCTGGACTGGTTTGACCGGGAAGATGCCTGGTCTGATACTGCCCTGGTGCTGACCACAGATCATGGCTATCTGCTGGGAGAGCATGAGTGGTGGGCCAAGAACAAGATGCCTTATTATGAAGAGATTTCTCACATTCCGCTGATGATCTGGCACCCGGATTCCGGCAGCGAGCAAGGCAGTCGCTGCGATGCGCTGACGCAAACCACTGATCTGATGCCGACGATTTTGGATTTCCATGATGTCGAGATCCCGAAAGAAGTAACCGCACATTCCCTAAGGCCACTTCTGGATGACAAGGCTAGCGGTCGTGAATCAGCTATTCTTGGGATGTTTGCAGGGCCAATCTGCGTGACTGATGGGCGTTACAGCTATTATCGGTTCCCGGATGAGGCGCAAGAGGCACCGTTGCAGGCCTACACCGTTATGCCAGCGCATCTGGAGCGACTGTTCTCTGTGCAGGAATTGAAGTCAGTGGAGCTTGTGCCGCCCTTTGATTTTACCAAGGGCGCACCAGTGATGCGATATACTCTAGACCTTGATGTTGGCGAAACCGGTGCGAGCTGTGTTGCCAATTGGGGTGCGGGATCGTGCCTGTTTGATCTGGCTTCTGATCCGAAACAGGAAAGCGCAATTGACGATCCGGCCACCGTGGCGCGGCTCAACCAGTGCATTGTTGATCATCTAAAGCTGCACAATGCGCCGGAAGAAATATTCGCTCACTACGGATTGGAAGAAGCACGTATGGCCGTACCGCTGTGACGTGCAGACTTAGTTGATGAACCGGTCGTAGTTTTAACGGCCAACTTTAAAGGGAGGATTTTATGTTGAAAAAACTATTCGTCGCAGGTGCACTTGCGGCCATGACTTTGGGGGTCAGCCCGGTCCATGCTGAATTTCCGGAGCGGACGGTGGAGAATATTTTTCCGTGGTCTGCAGGGACCGCGCTGTCTGTAAGCCAGGTGATTGCCAAGGCAATGGGTGAGGAACTGGGTGTATCAGTGCCGGTGATTTCCACGCCGGGTGCAGCAGGTACAAAGGCTTTCATTACAGCCATGAACCGCCCGGCAGATGGCTACACGATTTTTGACGGTTACGTTGCGCCATTGGTTTTGCAGCCGGTTCTCGGCAATGCTGATTGGACATATGAGGATTTCAAACCCCTGCATTCTGCAGTTTCCAATGCATTTTCCATTGGTGCGCGAAAAGGAGAGACCCGGTGGACGGATTTCGAAGGGTTGATGGCCTATGGCAAAGCCAATCCCGGCAAGCTGCGTTACTCATCAGGATCACGCAATAATCTGCCGCATATGGTGATTGCCAAAGTATTGCAGTCCTATGGTGTTGTTGCGCAGAACATCCCTTACAAAACCGATGGCGATGCACGCAAAGATCTGAAAGCCGGCGTTCTGGATTTCTCATTCGTCAATGTGGGTGCGTATCTGCAGGACAAGGAAGGCTTTGAAATTCTGCTGGTTCTGTCTGAATTGCCAGGTGCCAAGGCTTCTTATGATGGCGCCCCAAGCATTACGGACCTGAAAATTGATCTGGGCCTGTCCGGGCTTGCACCGATGGGCTGGACATGGTGGCTTGTGCACAAGGACACACCAGATGAAGTTGCAGATGTTCTGAGGGCGGCCATGAAACGGGCCATGAACCGGGATGATGTGAAAGAACAGATTTCACGCGTAGGCTTTGTGCCGCTGGATTGGGACCATACCAAATATGAAGAAATCGTCGGTCCTGTTGCCGGGCAACTTGGTGCAATGAGCAATGCACTGGCCTGGGAAGAAGAAGAACTGAAGAAACTGCGTTAAAGGATAACAACCGCAATGTTGGGCAAAAAGCAGTTGAACTGGCTGGTGATCGTGTTCTTTGCCATCATCATTGCGGTGGTTTTCCAGCAGATTCATACATCGATGACAGAGCAGGGGATCGCAACCGGCGGTCCCTATGACAACGCAGCGGCGTATCCGCGTGCAATTGCCATTCTCATTGGCTTGTTGTTGATCCTTCAAGCTGCTGTGAGTGGGTTCAAGGGACGTTCAGCTGACACAGATGCCGATAGGCTGCCAATTGAACAGGCTTATCGGCCCCTGGCGCTGCTGGGGGTTTTTGCGCTTTATCTGGGGCTTTTAGGTGTTCTGGGCTATCATTTGACCACAACGCCCATGATTGTTGCATTGCTTTTGGTCTGTGGCGCACGCCCATCCTTGCGCATATTTGTAATCGCAGTTCTCATCTCCTTCACATTGGCCTACTTTTTTGAGGCCCATTTGAAGGTCGTGTTGCCCGGTGGCATTTATGGCCTCAACATTCCATGGTGATCTAGACCATGTTGGTTGACTCTCTCATCTCGGGTTTTGGTCTGTTCATGACGCCGCTGGCGCTGGGCTTGACCTTGCTGGGTGTTCTGTTTGGGCTTCTGGTTGGCGCTTTGCCGGGCCTTGGCCCTTTGATGGGCATTATTCTGCTGTTGCCTGTTGCCATTGGTCTGCCACCTGTTGCGGCCATGGGATTTCTTATCGCCATTTTTGTTGGCGGTTCCTGTGGGGGCTCGATTTCCGCTATTTTGTTGCGTATTCCGGGTACTCCATTGGCGGCTGCCACGCTGTTTGACGGCTACCCGATGGCGCAAAAGGGACGGGCGTCGGATGCGATTGGTATTGCAATCTCCTCCTCGGCGCTGGGCGGGCTTTTTGGCGGCCTTGTGCTTATTTTTGCAGCGCCGGCACTGGCGCGGGTCGCCAGCAATTTTGCACCGCCTGAATATACCGCCTTGGCCATTACAGGGCTTATCGCCATTGCCGTTATTTCCGATGGCTCGCTCATAAAAGGATTGATATCCGGCGGCTTTGGTTTGTTGCTGGCGACCATCGGCACCGATGAATTTTCAACCGGATATCGCTTTACCTTCGGTACTCACCACATGCTGAACGGGTTTCACATTGTTGCAGTTGTGGTTGGTTTGTTTGCCATTTCTGAGATGGCTTATCAGTGCATGAGCGGTGATCTGCTGGCAAAGCCCAAAATTACGGTGGCTCGTCCTGGTTTCCGGTCCGTTTTGACAACGCTGCGCCATTGGAAAAACCTGCTGCGCTCATCTGTCATCGGTGCTTTTTTTGGTGCGCTTCCGGGGGCAGGTGGCGTGATCAGCTCATTCACGGCCTATGCGGTGGCAAAGGCTATGGCAAAGCCGGAGGAGAAATATGGGGAAGGGGCCGAAGGCGGCGTTGTCGCGACTGAAAGTTCCAACAATGCAACCGTGGGGGGCACATTGGTGCCATCTCTTGCGTTGGGGATTCCCGGTGACGCGTCATCCGCAGTGTTGATTGGAGCATTGTTGATTTTGGGGTATTTCCCCGGGCCAACCTTGTTTGAACAACAGCCTGAAATTGTTGGCGGTATTTTTCTGGTTTACCTGGCTTCCAATGTTTTCCTGTTGATTGCCGGCATTCTGGCAACGCCACTATTTGTCTATGTTTTGCGGGTGCCAAAAGTCTATCTGATCCCGACGGTTTTGCTGCTGTGTTCCATTGGAACCTATGCGCTGCAGGCGTCGGTGTTTGACCTGTTTGTGATGCTTGGTTTTGGGCTTGTCGGTATTTTGCTGAGGGCGGCGTCTTACCCGTTAGCGCCTGTGGTGATTGGCATCATTCTGGGGCCATTATTAGAAAATAATCTGCGGCGCTCGCTGCTGATTTCTCAGGATGGATACTGGATATTCCTGGATCGACCGGTTTCAGCGTTACTGTTGGGCATCAATCTGCTGCTGATTGCTGGTGCAATCTGGTTTGCGATCCGTCAGGGACGCAAATCTGATGACGTGCCGGAAGTGACGGGTCAATCATAGTTGATGTGAATGCCGTGATTGGCGAGGCGCTTTATCAACTCACCCAGCGCCGGTCTGCTTGCAGACTGCTCTTCCGTGTAGGTGACACTGATTTCACTCGCATTGCCAAATCCGCCCAAAAGCGGTTTGCCATCAACTATGATTCAGCCGCAAAAGCTGAAGTTGAAGGAAAGATAAGCAAATGTGCTGTGAAGCCAGCCAGCGCCAATCAACGATTCACCAATTGCACCCGATGTGGCGTTGTTTTCTGTCCAGACCGGAAGGCCGAAAGCGTTTTCGAACAATGGTGTGAGGGCCAGAACGGACGATTGCGAAATTGGCGGTGGGCAGACATAACAATCACGCCCGTTTGAACGGTAGCCAGACATTGCGACATCAACACCAATGAGACCCGTTCCTGCGGGATTCCATTGTGCGTGACAAGCGCTTTGATGGCTGCCGCCATGACCTGCAAAGACTGGACTACAAATGGTAGTGGCCTGGTCATCCATAGCAAACTCGCTGATATTATGAGTTTGGACAGCGGGAGTTGGTTTTCAGTGGATTATGAGGGCGCTCATACGGTCACACTGGAGAAATATCTGAGCACAATCCTGGAAGAGGGGCTGAACCTTCAATTAGAATTAATAGAGATCAGCGGTTTGGAAGAACCTCTCGTCGAGGCCACTTGTGCTGTGGTGAAAAAGCACTGTCCAATTGGCGAAAATGCGCTCTTTCTTTCCGGCTTCTCGGAACGTTGTATGCGTCTGGCAGCAAAGCAATTGCCAAATGTACCGAGAGGGCTTGCAACGGCTGCAATGCCCCGGGACTCAAAGGCGCGGCTTGAAGACGCAGATTACCAGATCCTCCACTTGCAAGCCGGTTTTGTCGGCGAACAGGATATGGAGCGGCTGTGTGCTGACGGCATCGAATTTGCCATAGCCACTGTAAATGATCCGGTTGAGGCCCGCTATTTCCTGGAGCGTGGTGCACAAAGTGTGCTGTCTGACAGGCCGGATTTGTTTTCATGAGCTCCGTATTGCGAGACATAACGGCTGCAACGGCTTAAGCCGCAACATGGAGCCAGTGTTCCAGGCCTGCTCCGTCAGCCAATTCGCAAAGCAGTTCTCGAACCCCCTGGTTGGTTTCCAGGTAACTGCGCAACTCCAGTTCCAGAATAATTTGTGCTGCGGTGTTGGTCGGGACAGGGAAGTAGCCTTCCGCCCCTTCAGGAGAAGCCTGTTGTGTGTAAATCCGCTGTACGAAAAAGGCGTATGACCCGCTATCGGCTTCGACACTGAAATCGGCCTCAAACCAAAGCATGGTTCCAAGATCAGGGACCATTGTGTCTTCAAAGGACACTCGATCCAGGTGACCAATTGCGTCAGGCATTCCCATTTTCAACCTCCTAGCTGCTTCGACACAGCATGATAGGAGAAAAACTATTTTCAGTAAATAGGATTAATCCTATTATAGGTATTTCCATATTTTACTGGTTTGCTCGCGGGGCTTCGATGCATTCCCGTGGGGTGGGGTTACAGCCTCTTCGCGGCCCAGACAACGCGTCCGACGATCTGTACGTCGTCCCCGGAAATTTCATAGCGTGTGTGAAGTGGGTTGTCAGAGATCAGCACAAGCTTGTCTTGCCCCGGTATTTTCTCCACCCGTTTGATAACTGTTCCACCACCATCGTAAATGATGAAAATGCCAGGTTGAGATATCTGTTTGTCGGCAAGGTGAACCATGACCCGGTCTCCACTGGACAGGGTGGGCTCCATGCTATCGCCGCGCACTTCGATTATGGCAAGGTCGTTTGTCGATAATCCAAGAAAATCAGATAAGTAAGAGGGATCAAAAGGCCATTGTGAGCGGACATTTTCTTCTGAGGTGAGGGCGCCGTCGCCTGCTGATGCGCGGATATCATATTCAGTAATGGTCCTGAATTGAGGTGTCGCGTGCGCAGAACTAGATGCCGGTTTTGGCCCGCCCAGTTCGTTTTCGGGAATGTCCAGTAACTCGGAGAGCTTGCGCCGATCCTGTTCTTTCAAGCGAGCCGGAATTCCTCTGGTGAGGAATTGCTGCACATAGGCATGGTTTTTGCCAAGAGCCAGGGACAATTGCTTCATGTCCATCTGGCGCAGCTCAATTTCCCGAGAGAGGCGTTTTCTGATTTTATCCATATTTTTTCTTCACAGCGGTTGACTTGTGATCTATAGGAAAATACCTATTAATAATAGGAATTGGACTATAGGATGCTTATGACACACCTAAATCACTTTGCCGCCCATGTCGAGGGCTTTGTTTCCGCCAGGGGTAGGTACGCAAGCTGTGTCTTTGCATTCATGAGCAGGGAGAGCGCCGCGCAAAGCCCCCCAATTAACCTTTTCCGGTGGCGCGGATGCCGTGCTTTTGGCAGTGCCATCCGCTGCATTGGGTCTTGTGGCAGGGATAGAATTCCCGAGCGCTAGAGCGCCTCCCGGCCTGGCCCTTTCCTCCAAGGCCAGGCCACGCGGCCGGTGCGGGTTTTTTGCTTTTCCCGCACCGGCCTTATCAACCACACAGGCGGCAAGGTTCGCAGAAAAGAGGAAGGCTCAAATGGTTCTTTCAGTTGAGCAGCATTGCGCGTCGCGCGCATTCACAGACAACGTTCTTTGTTATTGGGCCTTTGGCCTGGACAGTGCCGAGATTGCAGATGTTTTATGCTGTCCGGAGGCGCTGGTTTACAATATTTTGGCGCGGCTTCGTGTTGCGGGCCGGGATGGTGTGCAATGATTGGCGGTTCAGATGCGGGTTATGCACGTCAATTGCAGATTGCCCACAAACAGAGGCTTTTGCGTATGGGGGGAATGCCATATGCCCGCAAAGTCCGAAAAACTGAATTTGAGGCCAACGCGCAAAGCCCAAGCAATTGTAAACCAAGGGAAAAACCCAAAGCCAAGCAAATCAGGGCGAAACGCGTTTACCATCGTGAACCAGGGCCGAAGATGAAGGCCATCCTGTTCCCGGTGAGTATTTCAAGCCACCCCAAAGTTGCCCCGAAACAATTCGCCGGTGACCCTGCAACCGCCCAAAGCCTTTCTGAAATCATGACGGAAATCTGTGTGCGCTATGGGTTGGAAGAAGATGAAATCTGTCAGGTTAAAGGCAGTCGTTATGTGAAGTTGGCAAAGCATGAGTTTTGCTGGCGCGCCTGGCATCAGACACCCAGTGTCGTGACACGGATTTCCAGGTTCTTGCGGACAGAAAACCACGCATTGGTATCCCGCGGAATCTGCACGCATCAGGCGCGGCTGGACAAGGGATTGTTTTAACAAATGGCGCTTCAGTTCGGCTGTGTCCGCACAGCACATATCCAATTAATCCCGTCACCAAAGGTCACCTTATGAGAACCAAGTCGATGAAACGCTCCGGTCGCAAGCGCATTGTCAATATCAAGCGGCAACCGAATGGACAGCCGTCACGGGCAGGGCAGTCTGACCGTATCCGCCATGTTGCTCTGGAAGCCCGAAAGCGTATGCACGGCCCAAGCAAGACAAATGCCTTGCGGCCTGAATGGGGATTTGCGCTGGGCCGTGCGATGTTGAAAGGGGAATTGAGCCAATTGCAGTTTCAGTCAGGGCTTGTGGCGGCAGATATCATTACATTCTACTACCGGATGAAAGGCTATCAACGCCCAACCCCGCAGGCCTTTGATCTGTTTCGGGTCGTTGGGTTAAGCCATATTGAAATGCGCCCAGAAACGGTTACAGCAGCGGAAACCGACTATACCCGTCTGCAACGCGCAATGCGGGCTGCTGCATCGAAGAACGGACATCCTTATGCCAGCGCCAGCAATACAATTCATATGGCTTGTGTTGAGGATTCCGAACTGGGCTCCTGGCCAAGCCATATGGTGCGCTACCTTAGGGACGCCTTGGACGCAATCGCGTTGGAGTTTCCAGAGCGAATGGTTGAGCTGCGTTAGATTATCGCTCATCTTACTCTGTGAGTTCCGGCGCCCCCGTTACAGAGCAAGGAGAAGTTGATCGGCAAATCTGGATGAGATCACTGGCAGCGCCCTGCCTTTCATTTGTCCAAGCAGAAGTTGACTTCCGGCACATCTTTCTGGGACACCGGACGACATGCAATGGAGTCCTGACGCTCGGTATCCAGGCCTATCGGGATTTGAAAACAGCAGGCCTTTCCTTCATTGGCCTCGGTGTGCGTCCGCTGACTGCGGAATGGGGCATTATGGTTGCTGAAGGTGCGAATGTCATTGTGTCCGGTGAGTGGTGGCTGGCGGTTTTTCCTGGTCTGACGCTGATGATCGCAGTGCTTGCCTTCCATCTCCTCTTGGGTTGGGGTCTGTCAAACTGGACGATGGACGCTTTGTGAGGTTTTATCTGCGAAGCCAGCGGACAGCGGGTGCGCGCGATATCTCAAAGTCTGGGGGCTGGCGAACTTTCCTTTCCATCAAAAATTAACGCGCTTCGCCCGAAGGGGCGGGGGACATGTGGTGCTTTGCCGAGACGCCAAAGGCTTTCTGGCAGAAAACACTTGTCTGTCATAAATATATCAATTAATCATGATATATGGATAACTCAGACGCGATAATTTCTTTTGCTGCTCTCAGCCAGCCAACCCGGCTCGATGTGTTTCGTCTTCTGGTGAAAGCCGGGGCACAGGGCATGTTGTCCGGTGAGATTGGTGAGAGACTGGATGTGCGTCAAAACACCATGTCGGCCAATCTGGCGGTTCTTTTGAATTCCGGGTTGGTGCGCAATGAACGGCAGGGCAGGACAATTCGCTATTATGCAGATTTTGATGCCATGCGCGGTCTACTGGGCTTTCTGATGGAGGATTGCTGTGGAGGCCGACCTGATTTGTGCCAGCCGGTAATTGACGAAATTGCCTGTGCTTGTTGAGGGAAATCCATGCAATCAACTGCTTTTAATGTGCTCTTTTTGTGCACTGGTAATTCTTCCCGCTCAATTCTTGCAGAAGCGATTATGAACAAAGTGGGGGCTGGGCGCTTCAAAGCCTACTCTGCCGGATCCTTTCCCAAAGGCGAGGTTCATCCAGAATCAATTGCTCTGTTGGCCAGGCTGGGCTTCGATACCGGATTTGCGCGGTCCAAGAACTGTGACGAGTTTGCCCGTGCTGATGCACCTAAAATGGATTTCGTGTTTACGGTTTGTGATGATGCGGCCAGTGAGGCCTGTCCCGTATGGCCGGGCCAGCCGCTTTCAGCCCATTGGGGTATTCCTGACCCTGCTGCGGTGGAAGGGACTGACAGTGAGGTGTCTCTCGCTTTTTCAGAGGCTTACCGAATGCTGAATACACGCATTTTGATTTTTACCGCCCTTCCGTTGGCGAGCATTGATCGTATGTCGCTGCAACCGAAACTTGATGACATTGGACGGCAAACGTGAACGCATATTCTGCGGCGCAGAAATTATCTGCGGAATTTGTCGGGACGGCCTTCCTGCTCGCTACCGTGATTGGTTCCGGTATTATGGCGGAGCGTCTGGCTGACGGAAATGTGGCGATTGCCCTGCTGGGAAACACCATTCCCACTGGTGCCATTCTTGTTGTGCTGATCACAATGCTTGGACCAATCTCAGGCGCTCATTTCAACCCCGCGGTCACGCTGGTGTTTGCGCTGAAGCGCGCAATTTCCGTTCGGGATAGTATTGCTTATGTGCTGGTTCAAGTTGCGGGTGGGCTAGTCGGTGTCTGGGCGGCGCATCTGATGTTTGATGAAGTCATGTGGCAGTTTTCCCAAACTGTGCGTACCGGTGGGCCGCAATGGTTTGCAGAAAGTGTTGCAGCATTTGGTCTGGTGGTGACCATATTGGCCACATTGAAAGCCAGGGAAAGCGCTGTCGCCATGGCCGTTGGTCTCTACATTACAGCTGCATACTGGTTCACCGCCTCGACCTCCTTTGCCAACCCGGCAGTGACAATCGCCCGTGGATTTTCTGACACCTTTGCCGGTATCCGGCCGACAGATGTGCCGTGGTTTATTGTGGCGCAATTGCTGGGTGCCGTTCTGGCCTGGGCGTTTTGCCGCTTTCAACTAACCCCGTCCAATGAGAGGGCAGAGCTTGTATGAGCATTGTCATCCACCATAATCCGCAATGCGGAACGTCACGCAATGTGCTGGAGATTATTCGCGCCTTTGCGGAGGAGCCAATTGTCGTTGAGTATCTGAAAACGGGTTGGACGCGCGCGCAATTGCAAGGCTTGTTCGCTGCATCCGGATTGACTCCACGCACTGCTCTGCGTGTTTCCAAGTCACCTGCGGAAGAACTGGGTCTGACTGATGAAACGGTCTCTGAAGATATCATTCTTGAAGCTATGCTGAAGCATCCTGTGTTGGTCAACAGACCCATTGTCTGCACTGCCAAGGGTGTTGCGCTTTGTCGTCCTTCCGAACGGGTGTTCGACTTATTGGATGTTCCATCAGGTACAAGCCATACCAAAGAAGATGGCGAGGTGATCGTCGCTCCATGACGGATGATTTTCTGAAGATTGATAAAGAGTGTCTGCGTCCCCTAGATCACGACATGCTGGTTCTGCCTGGCGGGCCAAATCACAAACCACGCATATTGTTGCTGTATGGCTCTTTGCGACAGCGGTCTTACTCCCGGCTTTTGACTGAGGAAGCCGCTCGGGTGCTGAGCCACCTTGGAGCTGATGTTCGAGTGTTTGACCCGACCGGTCTGCCGCTTGTTGACGAGATGTCACAGGAGGCCGAAAAGGTTCAGGAGTTGCGGGAATTGTCGCTTTGGTCCGAAGCTCAGGTTTGGTGCTCACCGGAGCGCCACGGCACAATCACTGGTCTTATGAAAACTCAGATTGACTGGTTGCCGCTGGCACCCATAGGCGGCATTCGGCCGACACAGGGGCGAACACTGGCTGTGATGCAGGTGTGTGGCGGTTCCCAGAGCTTTAATACAGTCAATCAGCTTCGTATTTTAGGGCGGTGGATGCGTATGATCACTATTCCGAACCAGTCTTCTGTCCCGAAAGCCTTTCTGGAATTTGACGATGATGGCCGGATGAAAGCGTCTCCATATTACAATCGTATGGTGGATGTCATGGAAGAATTGATGAAATTCACTTTGCTCACGCGCGGACGGTCTGCCTATCTTACAGATCGTTATTCTGAACGTGTTGAGAGTGTTGAAACTCTGTCGGCGAGAGTCAATCAGAAGGCCATGTAAGCCTGGTTGCGAAAGAGTGCGGTCTGACAGTTTCTAGACAGAGGCCGAAGCATCTGTGCTAAACTGTTGCTCAACAATAAATGCAGTGTGTAACGGATTGCCGATCTGCCAGGGCAAGTTAGTTTGTGATCGCATAGAGTTGCTCGACAGCAGCCTCACGAGATGAAGCAGGAGAAGATCTGTTGGATTGCCTAATCCTCATTAATGGCGATAGCGGTACACTCAAGACCGCTGATTTATCGGCCTTTGAAGCACATGTCTCATCTGAATTTGAAAATTCCGGTCATACCATAGAGATGGTTCGGATTGATCGGGTGGGCATGAATTCTGCGTTAGATCTTGTACGGACTTCGAAGACAGAATTGCTGATTGCGGCCGGAGGCGATGGAACCGTATCTGCAATGGCTGAGCTGGCTTGGGAGAGCGGTCGCTTTTTGGGCGTGCTGCCGGGTGGCACCATGAACCTTTATGCCAGAACGCTGAATATGCCGGATGATCTGTTTGAAGCGGTCTCTGCACTTGCCCAAGGCCGTGCAGATACCGCTGATATTGCTACAGCCAATGGTGCGCCATTCATCAATCAATATGCTGTGGGGTTCCATCCGCGTGCCGTTCGGCTGCGCAACAAAATGGATTATAGCTCGCGGATTGGTAAAATCTGGGCAACTCTGCGGGCGATGTTCAGTGTGATGACCAACCCGCCTTCGATGCTCGTCGAATTGACGCGTGATGATAGAGGCGCTGATACAGTTAGAATTGCTGCATTATCGGTCTCCAATAACATGATTGGAACCGGTCATGATCTCTTTGCTGACCACTATGATGGGCATGTGCTTGGTGTGTATCGTACACCAAGGGTCAAGCCGATTGAGGCCGTGAGGCTGATCCTTGATCTGATTATTGGGAGATGGGCTGAGAATGATAAAGTTTTGATCGAGGAAGTGCGAAAACTTACGCTTCGGTTTCCAAAGAAAAGAGGGAGCGCGCAGGCCCTTCGAGACGGTGAACTTGTTGAGCTGCCAGACACAGTCCAGTTTGAAATTCACGATGATGATCTGAAAGTGTGGGTGCCACAGCCGGAAACCCTGAAAGACGCGTAGGTTTGCTGCACTTGCCGCTCTAGCGAAGTACGCCGTTTGAACGCATTTTGAGACTGTAGACCCACAAAAGCAGGGCGATGGCAAACAGAACAATTGTGAAGTAAATGGCGCCTTGTCCGACGACATCCTGCATCTGTACATCGCCCATGACGAAATTGTGGGTGGCAGTTACAATCATCGCAATCAATGACAGGCCCAAAACAGGTGCCGCAACCCGATGTCGCAGCAACAGCAGGAATGACCCAGCGACAGCAAACCAGACGGCGATGGCCCAACTGGAGTTTACCCACGTTGGAAATCCTGCGAAGTAAGCTACCTGTTCAGGAGTAAACTGGGCCATGTAGTCTGCGTTGCCGGTTTGAGTCATGACATAGTCAAATGCGCCAACCGCATTCCAGAGGAGGGTGACCACTCCGATTACCCAAAGATGCCATGGGGTTTTCAAAATCAAGCTCCCTTATATTGCGCTGCGGCTTCCTGCTGAAAGCATGGGATGCGCTTCTAGATAAACTCTGAATTTTGCAATCTATGGATGTAGTATAGCATGATCATCGGTCAAATGTGAGCGTGTTTTCTGGGCCTAAAGCAGCAGTGGCTCTGCATCCGAAAAACCTTCCAGTTGCAGTAAAAACGCTTTTGTTTCGACGCCTCCGCCAAAACCGGTAAGGGACCGGTCAGCGCCAATGACCCTGTGGCATGGAATTATGATTGGAATGGGATTTGCGCCATTGGCCGCGCCGACTGCGCGGCTGGCTTTAGGGCGTCCAATTGTTAAAGCCAGTGCACCATAAGACGTTGTTTCCCCATATGGAATGTCCATCAAAGCTTGCCAGACCGCTTTTTGGAAATCGGTTCCGGATGGGCGAAGTTGCAGATCAAACGTAATCAATTCACCTGCGAAATAGGCCTTTAATTGTTCGCGCAGGGCCGCAAAGGGGGTTGGATCATGGGTCCAACCGGGATGAATTTCTGTTGTGCGGCTTCCGTTTGGAAAACCGATATGGTGCAGGTGGTTTTCATTTCCAGCAACAACCAACTCCCCGACCGGGCTTTGGATGTGGCACCAGACAAGGTTTTCTTGGATTATCATGATGCATATTCTCTGCGACGGCGAATATCGGTCGGCGGGCGGCCGTATAATTCTGAGAAGGCTGCGTTGAACCGGCGGAGGCTGCTGAAGCCGGATTGGGTTGCTATGTCGGGCATTAAAAGGTCCGTGTTGTTCAGGAGCCGCTTGGCCTTTTGCAGCCGGAATGTCCGGGCGCATTGTGTGGGGCTTGCCCCGACATGTTGTTTGAAGAGGCGGGATAAATGCCGCGCCCCCATACCCAGCCGATCTGCAAGGTCCGCTATGCTGCCAGTATCAAGCGCACCTTCTGAAATGAGCTTCAATGCGCGTTCCACAGTGGATTTGGTTCCCTTCCAGGCCGGGCAAAAAGGCGCGGTTTCCGGTCGGCAACGCAGACAAGGGCGGAAGCCGGCGCGTTCTGCCGCCGGTGCTGACGGGTAGTAAACCACGTTTTTTGACAGTGGTTGTTTTACCGGACAGACCGGACGGCAATAAATGCCGGTGGTCTTCACTGCAGTGAAGAACAAGCCGTCAAATGCCGGATCACGGCGGTAGCGTGCGGCTTCGCATGTTTCAACATCAATCATGGATACAGAATAGCCAATGGCCGGTTTCTGGTCGATAGGGCAAGTGATGATGATGTCCGATTCCGGCGATGTGGCGGCAGGCACTGATCACCTATCTGTGACATGCATTTTGGATGCGGGCCATGTAAACAGGATTAAACACTCGCTTAAAATGGCAGGTACTTATTATGTTACGACGTTTCCTATTTGGCCTTGGCGCCATTCTTGTCTTGAGCGGTTCAGCATCCGCGCTTGATCCGATCAATTCAACGGGGGCAGGGCATCTTGCCATTCGCGGCACAGATACCACGTCCTATTTCCAAAAAGGTGGCCCTGAAGCAGGTCGCGGCAACCATGTTGTAAGCTGGAAGGGTGCTACGTGGCGATTTGGATCAGCCGCTGAAGCTGCACAGTTTCGCGCAAACCCGGAAGCTTTTGCGCCCCAGTTTGGTGCCTATTGCACTGGCGGTTTGTCGCAACAGCATGTGGTTGAGGGCAAACCCCAGCACTGGCGCATTCACAATAAAAAACTGTATTTGTTTCACACGGCAACAGGGGCGATGCGTTTTAGCAAGGACCCATCTGGAACCATCCGTAAAGCGCAAGCTTACTGGGATACGCTCGACGTCACTCAGTAGAAATATTGCCGAACAACCTGCAAAGCGCGTTGCGTCAATTTGCAACGCCGGTTTCTTTAGCTATTATCCCCTTGGTTGAATTGGAGCGGTGGCGGAATAGCTGCTAGCTCTGCGATGGGGGCTGACCATGAGCAAACGCACGCTTACGTATATTTTGCTGGCTCTTTGGGCCGGGCTATATTTGTGGTCCTTTGTGACGTTTTCGATCACAGCGCCGACAGATTTTGGCTTCACGAGAGGCCTTAATCGCATAAGTGAGTTTCTTGGATGGCAATTTGCAGCCGGTCTGGTTTCCGTTTTTGCTCTTGCGCTGTCATTTGAATTCAGAGCCTCCTCACTTGCGCGTTGGCTGGTGCGTTTGCCATTTATTCTGGCCCTGTTGCTGCTGCTCGTTATTCTGGGAATTATAGGATATGCGTGGTGGGGGCATCCAGTTTCAAATGATACTGGTATTCCGGCAAAGCCCCCAACCGTGACGGAACCGGTTGCGCCTGCGCAGTAGCAAGTCGAACGCGTTAATTAGATTTTCATTTCAGCAATCAGTGCGGCCCAACTTGCGCCGTGCATGTCACGGTCATGGATTGAACCCTGGACCTGCGGGCGGTCGAGACTGAATTTTACGACATTCAGAGATGGGATCTCAAACCGCTGTAGTTTTTCTGGATCTGCCTGCAGCAAAGTGGCAATCCGCTGCGTCGGCAAGCTTGCTCTGACGGTGTCATAAGCATCTTTTGAACCGCAGAAAATATCGATTGTAAGTTTGAATGGTCCGGCATTTTTGGAGCGAACCTTTTCTACCAATTGCCCCAGCTCAGCCATGGCCGACCTCAATTGTTTCCAATTTGAAGGCTTCCATCGGGTCTTTCAGTTCCATGACGTGGTTGAGGCAGAATTCATACACAGGTCCAACGGGCACTTCCGCAGGCGAGAACTGGAAGGCGAAGGTTGGCTGTTCTTCTTCCTGGGTCAGCGGGTGGTGCAGCAGATAGGGATTGAGGATTTTGCCGATTTCCTGGGCCTGTTCCAGGCTGTTTGCTGTGACAAACCCCATGACGCCAATCTCGGTTGGGCGGTGGTTGGAGTTGTCTGGCTCCAAAGCGCCGAACGTTGCGTTTTTGCCGATGAGACGCAGTTCGATTGAGAATTCATCACCCGATATGCCCAAACGATCTATGGCTTTGGACCGTGCCTTTTGGGTGATGTCATCTGCCCATTGTTGTGCATGGTCGACATAGCGTCTGTCGCGGAGCAAGGCAAAGGCCATGACCTGATAGCCAGCAATGCGTGCGCCTTCCAGTTTGACGGTGTATTGCTCTGACGGCACCCATCTGGCGCCGGTTGCACGAACGCTTTTGCTATCGATGGCTTCATATTGCGCGTCGGTGACGTCCAGATGACCGCCGGGCTCATGGAGAATGAATGGATCCGCATTCTCATAGAGCATATGAGCGGATACTGTGTGTGGACTGGCATTGGCACCATCGGCGGTTGGTGTGATGGTAAAGCCGCTTTCATCAAAGTCGATCAGCACGACGCCAGATTGCGGGTTGGTTGCGCAGAGCGCGCCGCATTCGCCGATTTTAGCCCCGTGCCAGGCAGCACCGGCGTGGCACCCTTGCATGAGGGGCAGCGCTGCGATGATGGCTGTGTCGGTTGTGCGACCAGCTATAATGATATCAGCTCCGGTGCTAATCGCGGCCTGAATCTGTTCAGCCCCAGCCAGTGCTACAATGTTGGTGAATTGCTTTATGGCTTCTTCAGAGATGTCCGGTGCCGGACTGAGGGGACTTAATTTCCCGCCAGTCAGAGCGTCGGCGATGTAATCCGGGGCCTGAGACGAACGCAGAACAGCGATTTTCAAGGTTTGATCGAGTTCCTCCGCGATATCTCTAGTGATATCCAGCAACCAGTCTACAGCACTGTCGGACCCGCATGTGCCGGCAGTGCCTATGACCAGCGGAACGCCCGCTTTGGCCCGCGCCTGCATCAGACCTTTCCATTCCAGTCTGGTTGAAGCGCGGGAATATTTGGAAACGCCCCGGCCCAGATAGGAAGGGCCGGAGTCGGTGGAGCCACCATCAATTGCGATGATATCGGGTTTGGCAGCAATGGCACGGTCCATGGCCAGTTGATCGCAACCAAGACCTAAAGCGCCGGAAGGAATCAAAACTCTTGTCATGAGATCAATCCGTAATCGCTTGGGGTTTCTTCAACACTTTGCGCAGGAACATTGGCGCAACGAAGCCACCAATGGCTGCAATCCAAAGACCAATGGCTATGGGTGTTGAGAACAGGAAGGCCCAGTCACCATCGGACAGCACCATTGCACGGCGGAGGGAATCCTCCATCTGATTGCCGAGCAAAATGCCAAGAATTACCGGAACGGTGGGGATATCCAGTTTGCGCAGGAAATAACCCAGCACACCAAAGCCGACCATGAGAAGCAGATCGAAGTAGCTGCCGGACAAGGAGTAGATGCCGACGAAGGATATCATCGTTACGCCCGGCAAAAGCACCCAGGGTGGGACTTGCAGGACATAGACAAAGATTTTCACAAGCGGCACATTCATGACAAGCAGCACAATATTGGCAATGAGCAGTGAGGCAATCAGGCCCCAGACAACTTCGGGGCGGTCGGCAAAGAGTGTCGGGCCGGGCGTGATGTTGAGTGTCATCAACAATGCCAATAGCACGGCCGTTGTGCCGGAGCCGGGAACACCAAGGGTCAGCATGGGCACAAGGGCGCCACCTGCCGCAGCATTGTTGCCAGCTTCCGGCGCTGCAACGCCTCGTGGATTGCCTTTGCCGTAAGTCTCAGGATCTTTCGCGATCGCCTTTTGCGCCATATAGGCCATGAAGCTGCCAAGGGATGCCCCGGCACCGGGGAGAACCCCTGCAAAAAAGCCAATGAATGTGGAGCGGATCATGGTCCAGAAACTGTCCCTGATCATTTTGAACGGAATGGTGACCCTCTCAAGACGCACGCCAAGAGCTGTGTTCTTGCCATGGCTTTCGATGAAGAAAAACACTTCGGCAATGGCGAACAAGCCAACGATGGCAACCAGGAAATCCACGCCATCCATCAGGTGCAGATTGCCATAGGTGAAACGCGGCATTCCAGAGGTGTTGTCGAGGCCGATCATGGCAATGCCAAGGCCAAGACAAGCTGCAATGGCTGACTTCGCCTGATTGTTGGACGCCATGCCGCCAAGCGTACAAAACGCCAGAAGATAGAGCGCAAAATACTCGGCAGGACCAAACAGATAAGCCACACGTGCAAGCAGAGGGGCCAGAATGATGAGCCCGATGGTAGCCAGAAAAGCACCAACAAAAGAGGAAACGCCGGATAGAACAAGGGCGTCAGCTGCCTTGCCCTGTTTGGCCATCGGGTAGCCATCCAGAGTGGTCATAAGCGCCGGCTCATCACCGGGAATATTCAGCAGGATGGAGGAAATACGGCCGCCATACATGGCGCCATAATAAACGCTGGTCATGAGGACCAATGCAGAAGTCGCATCCAGCCCAAGGGTAAAGGTAATGGGAATGAGAATTGCGACGCCGTTGGATGGACCAAGACCGGGCAAAGCGCCGATTATGGTTCCAAGAAAACAGCCAATGATGGCCAGCATCAGGGTAAAGGGCGTCAGGGCAACACTGAAACCCAGTGCCAGATTGCTAAATGTTTCCATGAGACTTTACCCGATCATGCCCGTAGGGAAGGGGATCAATCCCAGGCCCAGAGCATATTTAAATACGATGAAGAGGCCAACAGAGAGGCCGGCTCCGGTTATCAGGGCAGGTCCGACGCGGGGCCCGATCTGATAGCTGAGGATGGAGGCTGCGACGAAAGTTGGCAGAATGAAGCCCAATGGTTTGAGCGCGTAAGCATAGCCAATGAGGGTTATGATCGCGACAAGCAACACAAGGAAGGTGCGCGATTTGGGCCAGTCGGGGTCCGGGTCGGGTTTCACGATCAGTACAAGAGAGCTGATCATGACGACGACACCGATCAGAATCGGGAATGATTTCGAGCCGACAGGATCAGATAGAAAACTGGACTGAATTTGAAAGGCGCTCGCAACATATGCGAGCGCCACTCCGAACATGACCAGACCAAAAATCCGGTCAGAAGCCATTACTGAATAACCCCAATGTCTTTCGACAGTTGTTGAATTTCAGCAACCAGGCCGTCCACATAGCTCTGGAAGTCTCCACCAACTTTGGTGAATGGTGCCAGACCATTATCGACCATTGCCTGCTTCCACTCATCGGATGCTGCAACTTTGGCCAGACGATCAGCCCAGATATCAAAGACCTCGTCGCTGACGCCCTTTGGAATGTAGAGACCGCGCCAGTTCACTGCCACGACGTCAAAACCCTGCTCTTTGGCAGTTGGAATGTCGTCGAAGCCTGGAATGCGGTCTTCCGTCAGGACTGCCAGAACCCGGATATCACCGGATTTCAGAAAGCCAACGATTTCCGACATGTCGCCAGTCATAGCCTGTGTAAAGCCACCGATTGTCTGAGTGATGGCGTCTGCACCACCATCAACGCCGATATATTTGACTTTGGTAATGTCTGTGAACCCGGCACGTTGCAGGATCATCAAAGGTTTCAGATGGTCGAAACCACCCACTGCGGACCCACCGGCAAAAGCCACGGAGCCTGGATCTGCTTTGATAGCATCAACAAGTTGGCTGAGGCTTGTGAACTCAGAATCTGCACCAACAGCAATCACGCCGGGGTCAGCACCAATTGCGCCGACAAAGCGGACCTGATCAGCGGTTGCGCCGCCATAGGCATTCTGCGCAAGGCGGGTTGTTGTGGCTGAGGACGCAGCAATGATGAGGTCTTCATCGGTATTGCGCTCATTGACCACAGTGCTGTAGGCAAGACCGCCACCGGCACCGGCCATGTTGGTAACCTGAATAGGTGAATCAACGGCCTTGATGTCGTACATGATCTTGCCGATCTGACGGCATGTGAAGTCCCAACCACCGCCGGGATTAGCCGGAGCGATGCATTCTGCTGCATATGCTGTTGAGAACATCCCAAGACTGAGGACTGCGCCCAAAGCTGTTTTTTTGATTAGTTTCATTGTTTTCTCCCATTTTCGACAAAACATTTGTTTTGTTGAACCGGAACCATGACAGCAGATTTTCAGGACTTCAAGCAGCATTTTGAAATGACTTTACCGGTAACAAGCAAGCGCCGCGCTTATCTTCCTGTTCTTTGAACGAGGTAAATCGAGATGCATAACAGCGCCTGAACACGATTTCAGATTGGCGCAATTTACAAATGGTCGGTCGCTGTTAATCGGGTGGTGTTTTACAGTTGTCGAACTTTTAGTTGGGCGTTACGAGTAGCCATGGAATTCTTCTATATTTTTCTGAGTTTTGCGCTGGGCGGTATTTTAAAGGGGGCGACCGGAGCCGGGGCACCCATCGTTGCTATACCCATCATTGCGTTGTTCTATGACGTGCCAACTGCGGTCACAATTTTTGTAATTCCAAATCTGTTGTCGAATATGTGGCAGGCCTGGAGCTATCGAAAAGACCAATTACCACCAGCGTTGACCTATCGCTTTGCTGCGACTGGACTCATGGGCGCGATCGTTGGCACCTTCATGCTGGCCTATCTGCCAACCGATTTGTTGACCGTGATGATAGCGGTTGCGGTCACGCTTTATATTGCTTTCCGACTGGCCAGACCTGAATGGGTTCTGGAATACGCAACTGCTGTGCGGATTGTTGTGCCTGTGGGAACAGTTGCTGGCGTCTTGCAGGGATCACTGGGCATTTCGGCCCCGGTTTCGCTGACATTTTTGAATGCGATGAAGCCAGAACGAGAACAGTTTATCGCGACGGTCTCGTTCTTCTTTGTATCCATGGCCCTTGTGCAATTGCCGTTTCTGGTCGGACTTGGGCTCATGACAACTGAGCGCTTCTGGATCAGTTGCATTGCACTTATTCCGATGATTGGCTGCATGCCAATTGGAGCTTTCATTGCACGCTATGTTCCGCGTAGCGTTTTCGACAAGCTGATATTGGCACTGTTGGCGCTGATTGCTGTGAAACTCTATGCTGAAGTCGCTTTTGGAGGCTGAACCTGATGAGCGAAGATGTGCATCCGCGAAACAATGAATTTGGCCAACCAGTGGGTGAGGCGGTTCCCGCGTGGAGTGGAAGCAAATTTCCGACCGGGGAATTGCTGGAAGGGCGGTTGTGCCGCCTGGAGCAGCTGGATGTCGGGCAGCATGGCGATGATCTTGCAGATGCCTTTGCGCTTGATGCCGAGGGACGGCTCTGGACCTATATGTCCTCCGGTCCTTTCGCGACCAAAGCTAAGTTGAAAGACTGGATTGCTACGGCCAGCAAGGGGCGTGATCCATTGTTTTATGCGGTCGTTGAACAGGCGAGTGCGAAAGCGGTGGGCATTGCCAGCTATATGCGTATTGCGCCGGATGCGGGTTCCATCGAGGTGGGCACGATTGCCTATTCGCCGCTTTTACAGCGTACGTCGCTGGCAACTGAGGCCATGTTTTTGATGATGGCGCACGCTTTTGAGATCCTTGCCTATCGTCGTTATGAATGGAAATGCGACAGTTTGAACGCAGCTTCACGCAAAGCGGCTGAACGGTATGGTTTCAGTTATGAAGGGATTTTCCGTCAGGCCTTGGTCTATAAGGGACGCAACCGGGATACAGCCTGGTTTTCGATACTGGATCGGGAATGGCCTTTCATCAAGGAAGCCTTTGTTGCCTGGCTTGATCCTCAGAATTTTGACCCAAATGGTCAGCAAAAGCAGAAGCTTGCGGACTTGATTTCGAATTTGCGCGGGGTCGATTAAGGGCGCGTTAGCGCAGGGCAGGCTTTGAGCCTAGCTTTTGGAAAGACGTGCCAGCCGCTCTGAATTCGGGCAGAAGGCTGGTGGTGCTTCGCCGGTGTGATCTCCCGCCATCCATTTTTTGCAAGCCCCTGTGTTTTTACACCCCAGGCAGGCGAACATGGCAGAGCGGACATCCTGATCGCTCGCGGTCAGCATATCAAGGCCAGAACCTCCGCTGGTCCGTTCGATCATCTGCTCCAGCAATTCAAGTTGATCGCCAGTCTTTTGAAAGAAACCCATGACTTAATCCTACCCGCCTCTTGTGAGCTTGTAGTTTATGGATCGGTGGTGCATGCACCTTGATCTCGATCAAACTGGAATGGGCTCTATTTTGAGTAAGGTAAATTTTCTGTAAATATCTGATTTCACTTGATAAATATGAAGGTCCATCTGCGTATTGACTGATTGTCGACAATCGACAATCATGGTTGTGATTTATCGCACCCTTAATGGAACCAAGCCATGACAACTGCCTCCCCAACAGCCGACAAGAGTTCGACAACCACACATGAAGCCGAAGATGATGTGCGCAATCAGGACATCATGATTTACGTCAATGGTGAGATCGTCCATCGTAATGAGGCGAAGGTATCGGTCTATGACGCCGGCTTCATGCTTGGGGACGGAATGTGGGAAGGCATGCGGCTTTATGACGGCACCTGGGCGTTTTTCGAAGAGCATATGGATCGTCTGTTCAACAGCTGCAAAGCTGTTTCAATCGACATTGGGCTCGACCGAGATGGCGTTGCTGATGCGCTGCGCCGTACAGCGGCTGCAAACGATATGCACACTGACGCCCATTGCCGGTTGATGGTGACACGTGGCCTGAAAGCAAAGCCGTTCCAGCACCCCAAATTATCCCGGTCCGGTCCAACGCTAGTCATTATCATTGAGCATTCAAAGCCGGTGGATCGGTTGCAAAACCGTGGTATCCGGTTGGCCAGTGTGCCGCAGGTTCGCGGTCTGCCGAATTCTCAAGATGCCAAATTCAACTCGCATTCCAAGCTGAATTGCGTGATTGCCTGTTTGCAGGCGGAACAGGCCGGTGCAGATGAAGGATTGATGCTGGACCCGCACGGGTTTGTGAATACCACCAATGCCTGCAACTTCTTTATTGTGCGGAAAGGTGAGGTTTGGACCTCGACGGGCGATTATTGCATGAATGGTGTCACGCGGCAGAAAGTGATTGATCTGTGCCGAGCCAATGAAATTCCTGTTTTTGAAAAGAACTATTCGCTCTATGAAGCATACAGCGCCGATGAAGCCTTTCTAACAGGCACCTTTGGTGCGCAAACGCCTGTGCGCGAGATCGATGGAAAACGGATTGGTGGTGATGAAGCACCTGAAGGTGCCGGCCCAATGACCCGCCGCATTCGGGATTTGTACAAGCAATTGGTGGCTGAGCAGACGCGTTAGCTTTATGGCGACCCTTGTTAAGCTGAAACCGATTGTTGATGAAACGCGACGTGGGCAGATTGTCCGACATCTGCGCCAGTTGATCGTGAATGGAAATGTGCAACCTGGCGAGCGATTGACGGAAACCCGGTTGGCTGACCAATTGGGTGTCAGCCGTGCACCCTTGCGTGAAGCCATTCGTGACCTTGTCGACAGTGGTCTGGTGGAAAGCCTTCCATATAAGGGCCTGTTTGTGCGCAGTGTTACCAGACAGGATCTGGAAGAGCTTTATTCACTACGGACTGCCTTGGAGCAGTTTGCCTTCCAGCAATGCTGGGCGAAACGCGACCCGAAAGCGCGTGCTGATCTGGAGCAGCGTCACGCAGACCTTCTGTCTGAAATAGATCGCAATGAAGATACGGAGCGTGCAATTGAGCTGGAGCTTCATTTGCATGATTGGTGCTATGAGTTGGCAGGGCACGCCTTGCTGCAAAAAACCTGGTGCCAGATGAAACCCAATTTGCAATTTTACTTCACGCTACATCAGAAAGCCCATAATCGAGTGGGTCCGTTGCGCCAAGGCCACGAGGTCTATGTGAAATGTGCTCTTGGGAACAGTCTGGATGCGATGCAGGACCATCTGGATACGCATATGCGCCAAGGGTTGGAAACCACAAAAATGCATTTGCCGACCGGATGAAAACCGGTTGGTCACACCGCTTTTTTTGGTGATTTGTGTAGCGAAAAAACCGGCACGGTTGAATTTTTCCTGATTTGATGTCGATTTTTGTCTGAGCCGTTCGTCTGGTTTATACAGGGGTGCAGTGCTTCTGTTTCAAATCAGGGAAATGATCCAATGCAATACATGCTTCTTATTTACTCCGCCGAAGGTTCTGGTCCTCAGCCCGGCACACCGGAATTCGGCCCGTTCATGCAGGGCTATATGGATTTCACCGAAAAGGTGAAAACCGACGGTAAATTTGTTGCCGGTGATGCCTTGCAGGCCATTACCACAGCCACAACACTGTCTATTCGCAATGGCAAGACCGACACAATGGATGGGCCATTTGCAGAGACCAAAGAACAATTAGGCGGCTATTATCTGCTGGAGTGCACCGATCTGGACGACGCTCTGAACTATGCTGCGATGATCCCGACGGCGGCATATGGGCGTATTGAGGTACGGCCTTTGGTGGTCTGGGACAATTAATCGGATCCATTCGGACTTATCGGCCGCCCGCTTTGTGCTTCAACTGATCTTGGCGCAAAGCGGGTCCCCAATATTGCAAGCATCAATTCTGACTGTTTGAAGGCACTGATGACAGCCTATGTGATAATTCTCTAAGGTAAGAGGATGACCGCACCTGTGTACCCATGATCCGAGCAAAATATGCTGCCCTCTCATACGCTTCAGCAGGCCATAGACAAAACAGTCCGCGAGGAGTGGGGGCGCATTCTGGCTGCCCTGGTGAAAACGCTGGGTGACTTTCAACTGGCAGAAGACAGCTTGCAGGACGCCATACTATCGGCGATGCAGCATTGGCAGAAGAACGGACTTCCTGCCAGTCCCGCAGCCTGGCTCATCACCACCGCCAGACGAAAAGCCATAGACAGGTTGCGTCGTGACAAAAACTTTACGTCCAAGCAGGCCGATATCTCTTATCTGCTTGATCTGGAGCATAAGGCCGAGGATGCCTATCAACCGGAAATCATTCCCGATAAACGTCTGGAAATGATTTTCACATGCTGCCATCCCGCACTTGAGGAAAAGACGCGCGTTGCCTTGACCTTGCGAACGCTTGGCGGACTGACGACCGACGAAATTGCCGCCGCATTTCTGGACAGGCCGGATGCGATGGCGCAGCGTCTTGTGCGCGCGAAGAAGAAAATAGCGCTTGCGGGAATCCCGTATCAGGTTCCCGATCAATTGGTCCTTCCTGAACGCCTTTCATCTGTTCTTGGTGTGATTTACCTGATCTTCAATGCGGGTTATTCCTGCGGTGCCGGTGAGACCGTTATCCGGTCAGACTTGACCGAAGAGGCCATTCGGCTGGCGCGTATCATCCGAGAATTGTTGCCGGATGAACCTGAAGTTGGTGGTTTGCTGGCACTGATGCTGCTGCATGATTCCCGTCGCTTTTCGCGCAGTAATGCCACTGGTGGACTGGTGCCGTTGGAGCTGCAAAACAGGAAGCGCTGGGATGCTTCAAAAATTCAGGAAGGGGCCATGCTGCTGGAAGACATACTTCCAAAACAGCGTGTTGGACCTTATCAGGTGCAAGCAGCCATCAGTGCTCTGCATGCACAAAGCCCTTCATGGGACGCGACTGATTGGCCACAAATCGAAGCGCTTTATCAAATGCTGTATGCCATGCAACCGTCACCCGTGGTCTATATCAATCTGGCCGTAGCTGTTTCGTATGCAAGCTCAACCAAAGCTGCATTGGACATGCTGGACGCCGTTGCTGTTGATGGGCAATTGGACCAGTACCAGCCCTTTTTTGCGGCTAAAGCAGATGTGCTGAGCCGTGCGGGCGATCAAATGGCGGCCAAGGCGTGTTTCCAGACTGCGATCAATTTATCGAATAACACGTTCGAAAAAGAGTTTCTACAAGACAAGGTTGTCCACCTTGAAACGCGTGAATAGCTCATTGTTCCAAGGGCTGAGTTTCAACCCTTTGCCTCGATTTGTTTCAGAGCGGTTTCGATTTTTCCAACGGCCGTTTCCACATCATGCATTTTGTCGAGCCCAAACAAGCCAAGGCGGAATGTTGAAAAGTCGGATGGTTCATCGCACATCAGCGGGACGCCTGCTGCAATCTGCATGCCTTGGGCAGCAAATTTCTTGCCGTTCTGGATATCCGGGTCGCTGGTGTAGCTGACCACCACGCCCGGGGCCTCGAAACCAGGCGCTGCGACACTTTTGTAGCCATGGTCTGCCAGTAGTTTGCGAACGCCCTGGCCAAGGCTGATCTGGTCTTGGCGCAGTTTTTCAAAGCCGTAGTCGTGACTTTCCAGCATTGTGTTGCGAAATCCTGTCAGCGCATCGGTGGGCATGGTGGAGTGATAGGCGTGGCCACCATTTTCATAGGCCTGCATGATCTGGTGCCATTTGGCGAGATCAACCGCAAAGCTTGAGCTTTTGGTTTCTGGCAGAACATCCAAAGCCCGCTGGCTGAGCATGACGAGGCCAGAAGATGGCGATGAACTCCAACCTTTTTGGGGCGCACTTATGAGAACATCAACGCCGCAGGCTTTCATGTCCACCCACAAGGCACCGGACGCAATACAATCGAGTGCAAACAATGCACCTACAGAGTGGGCCGCTTCTGTAACTGATTTTATGTAGTCATCTGGCAGCAAAATACCTGATGATGTTTCCACATGGGGTGCGAAGACAATATCGGGTTTTTCCTGATGGATGGCTTTGACCACATCCTCAATTGGATGCGGTGCAAACGGGGCTGGACGATCATTCCCGCTCTGGCGTGCTTTCAGAACACTCTGTTCTGAAGGGATGTCGCCTGCTTCAAAAATCTGCGTCCAGCGATATGAGAACCAGCCATTGCGCAGGACCATTGCTTTCTTGCCGCTTGCGAATTGCCGGGCAACCGCTTCCATAGCGAAGGTGCCGCCGCCTGGAACAACAACCGCAGCGTCAGCATTATAAACCTCCTTCAACATTGAGGAGATGTCATTCATGACTTTTTGAAATGTCTGCGACATGTGGTTGAGGGAGCGGTCTGTAAAAACGACAGAGAATTCCATCAGGCCATCAGGATCCACTGAGGACGGAGAATTTGTCATGGTGCGTATCCTTACATCAGAATTTGGCTGGAACAACTGGGCCATTAGCCGGAGCCCGGTCTGTTTACAGGGCATCAGTAAGATTTGTTGGCCAGCAGCGCAATGGTTTGCGGAACTTGTCCGGTGTTTATTCGGTGCGAGCGCTGTCATGTTTTTAACCAAATAATGGCTGGCTGACGCAGAAACGAGCCGCTGTAATCTGCTCTTGCGGATTGAGCCGTTGCAACCAGTGACCAGTTGGTTACGATGGCGGCGAAATTCCAGATATTGCGAGTCTTTATGCGCCTGAAACACTGCCACAATTTTCATGATTTTCGCGAACTTGCTCAAAGACGTCTGCCTGGCCCTATCTTCAATTATATTGACGGTGCGGCTGATGATGAGACGACCTACCAGCGTAATACGGAATCATTTGAAGATTGCGATCTGGTCCCGAATGTTCTGTCCGGTGTGCAGGATGTAGACATGTCCGTTACCGTCATGGGGCAAAAGCTGGACATGCCGATTTATTGCTCGCCGACGGCGTTACAGCGCCTGTTCCATCATGATGGAGAGCGGGCTGTTGCCGCTGCGGCGGAAAAATACGGCACGATGTTCGGGGTGTCATCCCTGGGGACCGTTAGTCTTGCTGAAGTGCGCAAGAAGCACAGCAACCCGCAATGCTACCAGTTTTACTTCCACAAGGATCGTGGCCTCAACCGGGCCATGATGCAGAGTGCCAAAGAGGCCGGTGTGGAAGTGATGATGCTGACCGTGGATTCCATTACTGGCGGCAACCGGGAGCGTGATCTGCGCACCGGCTTTTCAATTCCATTTCGTCTGACATTGGGTGGCATGGTTCAGTTTGCCATGAAGCCGGTGTGGGGTATCAATTATGTCACCCATGAGAAGTTCGCTTTGCCGCAACTTGATGATCATGTGGATATGAGCGATGGGGCGTTGTCGATCGGGCGCTATTTTACGGAAATGCTGGACCCATCCATGACCTGGGACGATGTCGCCAAAATGGTTGAGGAATGGGACGGCCAGTTCTGCCTTAAGGGCGTGATGAGCGTCTCTGATGCCAAACGCGCGGTTGAGATTGGCTGTACGGGCATTGTGCTGTCCAATCACGGTGGGCGTCAGTTGGATGGCTCGCGCGCGCCCTTCGATCAACTGGCGGAAATCGTGGATGCCGTGGGAGACCAGATTGATGTCATTATGGACAGTGGCGTGCAGCGTGGCACCCATGTTCTGAAAGCTCTGTCACTTGGCGCCAAGGCTGTTGGGGGGGGTCGGTTCTATCTTTATCCCTTGGCAGCTGCAGGCCAGCCGGGTGTGGAACGGGCGCTGGAGTTGATGCGTGCCGAGATTGAGCGTGGTATGCGGCTTATGGGGTGCAAGTCTGTTTCCGAACTGAATGCAGGCAATCTTCGGTTCCGCTGAGGCTGTTAAACAGGCAGATTGAGAGGGTCTTTCACACCATAGTCGGGGTGTGAAAGACCTTTGCGGTTGTTGTGTTATCAGTTTGTGTTATCAGGCTTTTTTGACAATCTTGACGACAAACAGGAGCAAAACCGCGCCTATTGTCGCGTGGATAATCGATCCCAGAATGCCACCACCGATCTGAATTCCCAGCGCTGGAAGGACAAAGCCGGCAACGAAGGCACCGATAATGCCGACGATGATGTTACCGAGCAGACCGAAGCCGAATCCTGAGACAATCAGGCCAGCCAGCCAGCCAGCAATTGCACCGATAAGCAGAAATATAAGAAGGCTCTCAATTCCCATGTCGTTTTCCTTTCAGAATCATTGCTCGTTTCAGTAAACGGGCGATGCGACTAGGAAGGTGTGGGCGAAAACTGTCAAGGGGTTTGGATGGTGCTGTCGGGCTGCCCGGACAATTCGTTTATGGCTTGATGGTGGCTGAGAAATATCTTGCCCGTGAGTTGCTCTATAAAATCAGTTCCAGTCAATCGATCCATGACTGGGCCTTTAACCTCGCTGAGATGCAGTTTTACTTTCATATCGCGAAGGCGCTCATTGATGGCTTCAAGGGATTCAAGAGCACTCATATCAATGTGATTTACTGCTGCGCATAATAGAACGAGATGTTTGATGGATGGTCTTTCCGCCACTTCTCGTGAAATCACATCTTCAAGAAACCGTGCATTGGCAAAATAGAGACTTTCATCGACCCGGAGCGATAGAATGGTCTCTTGGGTAATAACCTTATGGCGCAGAATGTTGCGGTAGTGCTGGGTGTGCGGGACTTGCCCAACAATTGCGATGTGAGGGCGGGAGGAATTGTGGAGATGGATCAGGAGCGAAATCACAACCCCCGCAATGACACCCCATTCCACACCAAATAAAAGAGTTACCAGCAGCGTGGTGAAGACCGCCGAAAAGTCCGCTTTGGAGTATTGCCAGGTTTTCTTCAGAATTGAAAAATCCACCAGCGACAAGACGGCAACGATAATGGTGGCGGCCAAAGTGGCCTTTGGCAGAAAAGCGATGAACGGTGTGAGAAACAGTGCAGCCAAGGCAAGTCCGAGCGCAGTATAGGCACCTGCTGCAGGTGTGCGGGCACCAGCATCATAATTGACGACAGACCTTGAAAAACCACCTGTCACTGGAAATCCGCCTGTAAATGCCGCTCCCATATTGGCGGCCCCAAGGCCGATCAATTCCTGATCGGGGTCTATGCGTTGCCGTTTTTTAGCAGCAAGGGTCTGGGCCACAGAGATTGATTCAACGAAGCCGATGACAGAGATGATAACAGCCGAACCGATGAGATCGCGCCAAAGTGCAGTTGAGAAGGAGGGAAGCGTGAGGGGAGGCAGGCCTTGTGGCACTTCGCCCACCAGCGCAACGCCTTTGGTGCCCAGATCAAGTGACCATGCAAGCAGGATGGTGCCAATAACGGCAGCGACGGGTCCCGTCTTGGCGGCGATATCTGCTGCTCCAGAAGGCATGCCGCACCGGCAGAGCAGCGGTTTCAAGCCGCTTCTGGCCCAGAATAGCAGCATCAGTGCCCCGATACCGAGTGCGGCGGTATAGAGGTTCGTATACTGGATGTTTTGTGCTAGCGAAGCCAGAAGCGCTGGCAGATTATGCCCCTTTGCCGTCACGCCAAGAATATGTTTGAGTTGGCTGGTAGCAATCAAAATACCGGACGCGGTTATGAAACCGGAAATCACCGGATGGGATAGAAAGTTGGCGAGAAACCCCAACCGCAGAATGCCCAGAATCATAAGCAGAGCGCCAGACAGGAATGCCAGCGTAAGAGCGGCTACGACAAATTCCGCTGATCCGGGGTCAGCGATTTTTCCGATTGCAGCGGCAGTCATGAGTGAGATGACTGCGACGGGCCCCACAGCCAATGTGCCACTTGTCCCAAAAATTGCGTATAGAATGATCGGCAACATGGACGCATAGATGCCCATTTGTGCTGGAAGTCCTGCCAACAAGGCATAGGCAAGTGATTGCGGGATCAGCATGATTGTTACGATCAGCGCGGCCATCATGTCACTGCTGAAAATATCCCGATTATAGGACTTGCTCCATGTCAGTATTGGTAGATAGCGAGGCGCAACCTTGGCCAATTTCCGGAAAGACTGTGTGAACATGGTATGGTGCCACTGCGCCGTTAATTGGAGTTGTTTTCAGCCAGTTCTTTCTGCCGTTTCCATATTGCAGAAGAACGGGCACCGCTGCGGCAGTATGCCAGAATGGGGCCGGGAAGTGTGCGCAAGGCCGCCGCAAATTGAACTGCTTGTTTTTCCTGCATCTCGCCGGGTGTGACAGGGATGTAGAGGGCTTCCAATCCGGCCTGTTTCGCGTGTGATGCGATTGTGACGAAATCCGGTTGATCCGGTGTTTCCCCATCCGGCCTGTTGCAGATGATGGACCGAAAGCCACTTTTGATTATCTGTTCGATATCGTCGGTATAGATCTGCGAACTGACCGAAAGATCATCATTGATTGTTGTATAAGTCATCTCGATAGATTCCCTTGTGTTTAAAGCCGCGTGTAAACCGATCGCGGGTGCGGACAGCCTTACCTTTGCAAGATGTCCGCACTTAGGTGCTTCACAGCTGATTGATTGGCACTTTCAGCATTGGGTTTCCGTCATCATCGCGTGGCACTTCGCCTGCGCGCATATTGACCTGAAGCGATGGTAGAATGAGCGTCGGCATGCCGAGTGTGGCATCACGTTCACTTCGAAACTTGACAAATTCTTCACGGGATTTGCCGTTGCCAACGTGAATATTGTGCTGTTTTTCCTCGCCAACACTGGTTTCCCAGCGGATATCGCGACCATTGGGCCCATAATCGTGGCACATGAACAACCGCATCTCATCTGGCAGGGTGAGAACCTTCTGGATACTGTCATAAAGCGTTCCGGCATCTCCGCCCGGGAAGTCTGCACGAGCGGACCCGGCATCCGGCATAAACAATGTGTCACCGACAAAGGCAACATTCCCCATGACGTGAACCATGCATGCAGGTGTGTGGCCGGGTGTATGAATCGCAAGGGCTTGCATTGAGCCAATGCTGTAGGTGTCACCATCCTTGAATAACGCATCAAACTGGGACCCGTCGCGTCGGAACTCGGTGCCTTCGTTGAAGACCTTGCCAAATGTGTCCTGAACGATCAGAATTTTGTCACCGATGCCGATCTTTCCACCCAGTTTTTCCTGGATATAGGGGGCAGCGGACAAGTGGTCTGCATGGACGTGTGTCTCAATGATCCATTCCAGTGCCAGCCCGTTATCAGAGATAAAGGCATTGATGCGATCTGCATGGTCATAGGCAAGCCGTCCAGCGGCATAGTCGATGTCCATGACTGAATCGATGACCGCACAGGAATTGCTGGCCGGATCTTTGACAACATAGCTGATTGTGTTTGTGGCCTCGTCAAAAAATGCGGTAACTTCTGGCTGAACTGTCAGATTTAGGGCGTATTCGCTCATCACATTCTCCTATTCATATTTTTGAATATAATATTTGATTTTTCTTGTTCAACGGGTCGATCTGTTGTTTTGGCTGGGCGGGGCAGGGATTGCGACGTCAGGCGATTATGGCATTTTCCTGAAAGCGTTTGTTGGCCTGCCTTGCGCCAATGATTCCGATGATCATTGCGGCTACAAAAATCAACGTTTCGGAGTATCCCAGACCAAGAGCAGGGATAGCGCCTCCAGGACAAAACCCGGCAAGACCCCAGCCAACACCAAAAGTCGCCGAACCTGCAATCAAACGGGAATCAATGGCTCTGTTTTTAGGCACCACAAAGCTTGGTCCCATTACGGGTTTTTGCTGTGTGGCAAATACAATGCGGTAGCCAATGGCGGTGGTAATGAGCGCGCCCCCCATAACCAAGATGAGGCTTGGATCCCAGGTTCCGAACAGATCAAAAAAATTGAGGACCTTTGCCGGATTTGCCATGCCGGAAATTGCAATTCCGAGACCAAATATTGCGCCGATAACGAATGAAGATAACAGACGTGTCATGCTACAGTCCCAATATATGACGGGTGATGAAAACGGTGATGAAGGTGGCAAGCATGAACACACAGGTTGCCACGATGGAGCGGGGAGACAGACGGGCCATGCCGCAAACACCGTGTCCGCTTGTGCATCCGGAGCCAAAAAAGACACCGGCGCCAACGATCAGCCCGCCAATAATGAGCGCAACCGTGCTGACAGGAACAGCAAATGATACGGTTCCTCCGAGCAACAGATAGACCGGGGGGGCTGCAATGGCACCTGCCAGAAAAGCAAGGCGCCAGCTCCAATCTGTGCCAAGGGGCGGAATGACACCGGACAAAATTCCCGTCATTCCGGCAATACGGCCATGGAGTGCCATCAACAGAATGGCGGCAATTCCGATGAGGACACCGCCACCGAGCGATGCCCATGGAGTAAATTCGGTCATAAAATACTTTCTTTTGCCGTCAGACGGCTTTGCAGGTCTTGACGCCGAGGATCTTGTAGAGTGGACAGATGCGGAAGAATGCTGTTGCGATCAAAATTATGCCGATGATCGGCAGCAACCAGATCATGAGTGCTCCAGACCAAAGTGGTGATGAGGAGATAAAAGGCAGACTGATGAAGACAGCTCCGATAACCAGCCTAATAACGCGATCCACAGAGCCGACATTTGCAGTTTTGAACATGATATTCATCCTTGCTTGTTGTTATATCAATATACATTTATATAAGTGACTTCATATATTCAAGAGTGAAAATTTCTATGGATAATTCAGTTGGCGCATTGGAGCCAAAAATACGAGAAGCCTCCGAGTTGATGGGGATGCTGTCGCAACCGACGCGGCTCCGCATTCTTTGTATTTTGCTGGAAGGTGAGCAGAGTGTTCTGGCGCTCGCGGATCTTGTTGATATGTCGCAACCGGCGATGTCGCATCATTTGAAGAAGCTGCGCGCAGCAGGAATTGTACAAACCCGCAGGGATGCACAGACAATTTACTACTCCCTCAAAGGCAGGGAAGTTGGCGAAGTCCTTAAAACACTGCACAAGCTTTATTGCTCTTAGATCGCCCCACCGCTGAAGCATATGAGACAATTGTGTCTGATCGGGTTGAGCGATTGAAAGGATTGTTGCCATTCATTGGGCATCTTGCGCTAAAATGCAGGATCATGCATATTAATGCACAATATTGCAGTATACCGCAGGTGCGTAGTTGTGAATCCTCCCGAATTGAACAATCCCGAAATGCGACAAACGATATTGAGAAACCGCGTGGCAGCGGGCGATACATTGATTGCGAGTGCGTTGGCATTGGAATTGGATGTGTCGCTTGATACGATCCGGCGGGACATTTTGACCCTTGAAGAAGCCGGCTATGTGCAACGGGTTCGCGGCGGAGCGGTACCGCTTCTTGTACGCCCAAATCCGGTTTTTTCTCGACTTGAAACACAGAACCGGCCGCGTGATGCACTGGCGAAGCGTGCTGCCGGTCTGGCCGCTGATGGCATGGTTCTGTTGCTGGACGGCGGCTCGACCTTGATATGCCTGGCCCAAAACCTGCCGATGATGCCAAACAGTCTGGTCGTCACACCGTCACCTGCCGTTGCCTTGGCGACATTGGCCAATGCCATTCCAACTGTGTTGATTGGCGGCCGGTTGAGTGTCGCGGGTGGTTTGGCTGTCGGAGCAGAGACCGTGCAGGCTGTCAGTCATGTTTCAGCTGATCTTTGCTTTTTGGGCGCATGTGCGCTGGATGCTGAATTCGGTTTGGGAGCGGATGATTTTGATGAGGCGTTTGTCAAAAAACAGATTTGTGCGTCGTCAGCCAAGGTCTGTGTTGTGACAACTTCAGAAAAGCTTGGCCGAAGAGCACGTCATCGTGTCGCTGATTGTCAGACCATTGATGTTTTGGTCACTGATGCAAGCATTGAGGTGGTTCGCGCGTTTGAAACGGACGGGTTGGAATTGCTGCATGTCTGACGCGCTAACAACCAAAAAGCGGATTTGGCGCACACCTTGGCGTGCTGTCTCCGCTATGTTCATCCTGAATGGAGCCCTGTTTGGCATTTGGGCTTCCCGCATTCCCGCTGTTGCAACGCGGCATGATCTGGCGCCTGGCCAATTGGGTGTTCTTCTACTGCTGATGGCCGCCGGTGCGATTGTGTCTTTCCCGCTTGCCGGGCGTGCAGCAGATCGTCTTGGCAGCGCCGCTATCACACGCCATATCGCGTTGGCTTACATTCTGTCTCTCATCGTCATAGCCCTGATGCCGAATGTCTGGCTGCTGGGCGTTGCATTGTTTCTGTTTGGTATGGCCCATGGAGCCATGGATGTTGCGATGAATGTGTGGGCTGCGGAAGTGGAGCGCAAAAGCGGGCGGCCCCTGATGTCGTCTTTTCACGCCATGTTCAGCTTTGGTGCCGGGTTGGGAGCTGCGAGCGGCTATGTTGCTGCCTCGGCAAATCTATCGATGCAGTTTCATTTCATTTTGGCAGCGGGTCTGTTTGGCGCAGTGACATTCTGGTTTTCCTCTATTGGCTGGATATCGGAAAAAACGGACTCAATTAAAGCCAGCCCGGTTTTTTCCTTGCCAAAAGGGCCCTTGTTTTTTGTTGGGTTTATCGCCTTTTGCGCTTCAATCGGGGAAGGCGCCATGGCTGATTGGAGCGCAATATTTCTGGTTGAGGTGGCAAGGGCAAATGACGCCAATGCGGCCCTTGGATATACATTGTTTTCCTTGGCCATGGTCTTAACGCGGCTGGTCGGTGATCGGATTATTGTGGCTCTGGGTCCGGTTTCGGCCGCCCGGTTGGCCGGACTTGTCGCGGCATCAGGTTCTGCACTGGCTGTAATCTCTGCTGAATATCTGCCTGTTTTGCTGGGATTCGCCCTGATGGGTATCGGGTATGCGGTTGTCATGCCACTGGCCTTCAGCCGAGCCGCGAATGATTCTCGTCATGGGCAAGGCCAAGCCATTGCAAGCGTTGCAACGCTTGGATATGGCGGCATGTTGCTTGGCCCACCCCTGATTGGTTTTGCGGCGGAGGCGACATCTATTCGTTTTGCATTTTTGATCTTGTGCGGTCTGGCGCTGGCGATTGTTGTGCTTGCGAAAATTTTGGACAGTTCAGCAGCAGAAGCCTGAATTCCGTGTCGTTTTTCAGTTCAAATGTCACGAATATGTCGCAATCAGACATGTGCGGGGCGCAGTTTCTTTTTGAAGCATTAAGTAACCATGTTAACGTCCTGTCCTCACCCAAGACTAATGTGGCTGATGTCGGCCATTGGTTAAGCGAAAAAATTCAATTTTGAGGGGTCGAACTATGACACAAGAGACAGTGAAACAGGATGAGGTGGCTCCTCACCCTGTGGAAACAGATTTTGAGCTGGGACAACACAATATTTCACCTTTTGGGTTGGATATTCACAATCCCGTTTTCTTAATTTCCGGCCTATCTATTGTTGTCTTTGTGCTGGTCACTTTGATGTTTCAGGACGGGGCCACCGAATTTTTTGGTTGGCTTCGCCCTTTTCTCACCTCCACCTTTGACTGGTTCTTTCTGAGTGCGGCCAACATTTTTGTACTTCTATGCGTTTACCTTTTGATTTCCCCGTTGGGCTCTATTCGCCTTGGTGGAGATGACGCCAAACCGGATTATGGCTATGTGGGCTGGTTTGCCATGCTGTTTGCTGCCGGAATGGGCATCGGGTTGATGTTCTTTGGCGTCTCTGAACCCATGTCCCATTTTGCATCGTCAATGGGCGGCGTTGCCGGAGAGGCTGGTGCGCGAACCGATTGGGCACCTCTGGGAGCAGCTGCCGGTGATGTGGAAGCAGCGCGTAATCTTGGCATGGCCGCAAGCATATTTCACTGGGCGCTCCATCCATGGGCAATCTATGCTGTTGTGGCCTTGTCTCTTGCGTTCTTCACCTATAATCGCGGATTGCCTCTGACATTGCGATCCGCATTCTATCCGCTGCTGGGTGAGAGGATCTGGGGCTGGTGGGGCCACACTATTGATATTCTGGCTGTCTTCGCGACTTTGTTCGGCCTGGCCACTTCTCTGGGCTTTGGAACAGAGCAGGCGCTTGCCGGACTGAATTATCTGTTTGGCTGGGGAACCGGCAATGGTGCGAAGGTGATCCTCATTGCAGCGATTACCGGATTGGCGCTTATTTCCGTTATACGCGGTCTTGATGGCGGCGTGAAAATACTGTCCGAGGTCAATATCGGGCTTGCCGCGCTGCTGCTGGTGTTTATTCTGCTGGTGGGACCTACGGCTGATATTTTTGCAACCATTTTTTCCGGTGGCGCCGCCTATGTGACCAACTTCATTCCTTTGTCGATGCCATTCGGGCGTGAAGATGTGAACTTTTCTCAGGGCTGGACTTCCTTCTACTGGGCCTGGTGGATTTCCTGGTCACCATTTGTCGGCATGTTTATCGCCCGCGTATCCCGTGGTCGTACTGTGCGTGAGTTCATCTTCTGCGTGATTGTCATTCCATCTGTCATAAGCGTTTTCTGGATGGGTGCATTCGGTGGAACAGCAATTTCTCAGGTCGTGGCCGATGCCGCCGCTCCTGTGAAGGATGCTGCGTTGGAACTGAAGCTGTTTGAAATGCTGAAGCCTTTGCCGCTGTCGGGTATCACATCATTTCTGGGTATTATTCTGGTTCTGGTGTTCTTTGTAACGTCATCGGATTCCGGTTCGCTTGTGATCGATACGATTACGGCAGGAGGAAAGACAGATGCGCCTGTCTCACAACGTGTGTTCTGGTGTACCTTTGAGGGCGTCGTTGCTGCTACATTGCTGCTGGTTGGCGGGGCAGGGGCGCTGACCGCACTTCAGGCGATGGCCGTGAGTACGGGCTTCCCATTCACAATTGTGCTGCTGGCCATGTGTGTCAGCCTGCTGATTGGGCTGAATCAAAGCCGCAAATTGTCGAAATAAAAGAAAGCCTCCCGCAGGGAGTGATCCTGCGGGAGGCTTTAAATTTCCAAGGTTACCAACGCAAAGTCGCGGTTGGTCCAAGCTATCGAAACGCTTTGACCGTTATGGCTACGTTGCCGTTTCGAGTTTGTCCTGGGTCTTGTTTTCAAAGTCACTGGCGTCGTGGCGCTCGTGAAGTTGTTCATTGAGCGGACCGAATGTTCGATTTACCATTCTGCCACGTTTAACGGCTGCCCGGTCTGCGATCTGGTCGGCCCATCTGTTGACGTGCTTGTAGGACGCGGCATCGAGAAATTCTGATGCTTCGTAAACAATGTCTTGAACCAATGCCCCATACCAAGGCCAGATAGCCATGTCGGCGATGGTGTAGGTATCGCCGCACATATATTGGTTGTCGGCCAGATGACGGTCCAGCACATCCAATTGGCGCTTCACTTCCATTGTGAAGCGATCGATACAATACTCGATCTTCACTGGTGCATAGACATAGAAGTGGCCAAAACCGCCGCCAAGATAGGGCGCACTGCCCATCTGCCAGAACAGCCAGGACAGGCATTCAGTTTTCTGTGCGTGATCTGTCGGAAGAAATTCCCCAAATTTCTCAGCCAGGTACAGGAGGATGGAGCCGGACTCGAAAACCCGCGTGGGTTCCGCTGTGCTGTGATCCATAAGCGCTGGAATTTTGGAATTCGGGTTGATCTCTACAAATCCGCTTCCAAACTGATCACCTTCGCCGATGCGAATGAGATGCGCATCATATTCGGCACCTTCATGTCCCAATGCCAGAAGCTCTTCCAGCATGATATTAACTTTCACACCGTTGGGTGTGGCCAGCGAATAGAGTTGCAACGGATGCTTTCCAACGGGCAGAATTTTATCATGTGTTGGTCCGGCAATGGGACGGTTTGTTTTTGCAAACTCGCCGCCATTTTCGGTTTCCCATTTCCAGACTTTAGGCGGTGTGTAGTCAGTTTTATCTGTCATTGATTTGATTCCGGATTGGAGGGGAGGGTATTGGAATATGAGACTGCCTTATCGGAGCGACCGTGCTGAATTAAGGGAATTAATGGGTTGCGAAATGCTCTCGCGCTTTGATCTGGCAGAGATTTTGATTGGATTGATATAGTTTACGGGCATATCTGAACATGGTCTGCGAAACGTATATGGTGCGTTTCTCGTGAATGCCAAGTCTGTTGCTTCTAAGCGTTGGGAAGCGACGCCACTTATCGGCGTCTTGAACAGGTTTGTGGGACAAGGGTGATTGTGGTGTCATCAAGAAAATATCAACGGCAGATAGAAATTTGTCACCTAGAGATCCGTGCGCCTTTGTGAGGACACAAACTTCCGCAGAACGAACATAGTTTCACCATCCTGCTGCTATGTTGCAGTGCCACATTACTGCCTAGGTTCCGGTTCAAACGCTCTTCTGCGGTTGGGCAACAGCATATGATTTGTGTTGTGGCAACTTAAACAAACTCGTTCAAAGCTGTATTGGCAATGGCTCTGTGATTGGCTTGCTTCAGTCCTGATGGATTTTTGCGGCCCCAGGGGTTTGCCTCGAATTGGACTACGCATTTTGCTCCCGGATGTGTAGTTAGACGGCTGAACGAAATTAACCTGTTTTAACACGATGTGTTGAAATTGAATCTTTTTTGGCTAAATGCTTGTGCATTCAGCAGTTCTTTGTGGTCCGTTATATGTTAATTCGTTTCGTCATTTTACTTGCCTCGCTGGTGCTTGGCCCTTCAATTGCCGGCGCGCAGCCCAAGCTGCCGCAGCCATGGATTGAGGCAATTTCAGAGATTTCCGGCTCGTTTGAAAGCGGTGGTACGGATAAGAACGAGAAGTTCTCTGCGGTCACGGGCGATTTTGACTGTCAGGGCCTCTCATTGGGTTATTTGAACTGGCCATTGGGAACGGGCTCTTTTTTCGAGTTGCTGCAGGATATTGAAGCTTCTGACATCGAAGCGATCAGCGCGGAGCTGATGCCCACTTATGGTGACGACTGGGCCAAAATGATTTCGCTTGGAAAAAACGGAGAAATTAAAGAGGCCGTTTCTCAGGCCAGAGGCTGGCAGAAGCCAAATTATTCAGCAGGTGCCTGCAACGATCACAAGCGAAATGGTGTCCGCTTTGCAGACAAGACTCTCGTCAAGGAAATAAAGGCTTTCCTGCTTCATGACACCATCCGTGATGCCCAGATAGTTGGACTGGAAGCGATTGCAACACAGGCTTATGACAAGGCATTGAAATGGGCCGAACTTCAACGCGGTGATGGCGCTGGCCCGCAGTTTAACGAGTTTGCCGTCTTCTTCGACTTGCGCACCCAAAACGGCCTGAAATATGCGGACAGCCTTATGGCGCTGGTGTCTGAAACCAATGAATCTTACCGGTGGAAACGGACTTACAATCGAGCCGCAACTTCATGGATTCAAGTGGAATGGGATCAGGTTCATCCAAAACATGTCGAGGATGGAAAGCAGAATGCAGAGCATTGGCGCAAAGCCTTTGATCGTGGCGAGGTGTCAACCAGTGACAACCAATTGCTGCTGTTGATCGCGATGCGTGGCATGTTGGCCAAGCAGCCCTACACAACCGATACAATGAACCGAAAAGGCGTCATGGCAATTGGCTTTGGATGGGCTCACACTCACTTCTTTGACAATCGAAGTACCTATAAAAAAATGGATGCGCTGTTTCGTGCCCAAGCCATGAACGGGTCTTAAAACCAGACGGATTTCGGTTAATCGACCTGACGTTTTCTCAAACTAATTTGCTCAGATAACTCCTGGAAAGTCCTGATATCGGATCCGCTCTCGTCGATCTGAGTGATTCCGGCTGGGTTGCGCCCACTGATATTCCGTCGAAATGTCGTTGAATTTAAACTTGAGTATTTGACACATGTTTAAAACAATGGATAAGGTGACAAACACACTCAAGTTTAATTCACCCAGCACGGTCCCGTGACATATTTCAGAAATCCCGACCTGCAGAAATCAAAACCGTTATCATTAACGGTTTCTGAATTATGCGAAGTTTTTGCAACGCTCAACACGCATGTTGGCAGCGAAACGATTTCCTTTGTCGCGTTACAGCAATTCATTACAGGAGACGAAAATGAAATTGACCCGCAATGCCTGCCGCGTCGGAATGGGAGGCGTTTTGCTTCTAACAACGGCTCTGGTTGCAATACCCGCAGCCGCTGAAACATCCGCTGATGCTGTCGCCAAGCATTATGCTGATATTGCACAAGCCAAGTATGAAGATTCGCTTACGACTGCCAGGACACTGGGCAAGGCGATTGATGCGCTGGTGTCATCCCCTTCAGCTGAAACGCAGCAAGCTGCCAAAGAAGCCTGGCTGGCGGCGCGGGTTCCTTATCAGCAGAGTGAAGTCTACCGGTTTGGTAATGCCATTGTGGATGATTGGGAAGGCCGGGTGAATGCATGGCCTCTTGATGAGGGGCTCATAGACTATGTTGACGCCTCCTATGGCAATGAAAACGACGAGAACACACTTTACGCGGCCAATGTCATTGCGAATGCTGCAGTTGTTGTAAATGGTGAGAGTGTGGACGCCAGTGATATTACCCCTGCGTTCCTGTCCTCCACATTGCATGAGGCAGGTGAGGTGGAAGCCAATGTTGCAACTGGCTATCACGCTATTGAGTTTTTGCTTTGGGGCCAGGATTTGAACGGGACAGGCCCTGGCGCTGGCAATCGTCCCTGGGGTGACTTTGCAAAAGACGATGATTGTACAAATGGCAATTGTGACCGACGCGCGGCCTATCTGGGCGCTGCATCCGATCTTTTGATTGCAGATCTTGAAGAAATGACAGGCAACTGGGCCGAGGATGGCGCAGCACGCGCGGCCATTATGGAAGACCCGGCCGCTGCTCTTTCAACTATTCTGACCGGCATGGGTTCACTGTCTTATGGGGAACTTGCAGGTGAGCGCATGAAGCTGGGCCTTTTGCTTGGTGACCCGGAGGAAGAGCATGATTGCTTTTCCGATAACACCCACAATTCGCATCTCTATGACGCCGTTGGCATTCAGAACGTCTATATCGGCTCTTACACCCGCATTGATGGAACAACGCTGAGCGGTCCCTCGCTTTCCCAGATCGTTGCAGGGAAAGACGATGCGGTGGACGGTGAGTTGCTGGCAAAACTGGCATTTACGATTGAGCGTATGCAGGACATGGCTAAACGGGCAGACGCGACCGAAGCCTATGACCAGATGATTGCCGAAGGAAATACCGAGGGCAATGCGGTTGTTCAGGCTGCGATTGACGGGCTCATCGATCAGACAAGATCAATTGAGCGTGCAGTTGCTGCGCTTGAATTGAACCCACTCGAGATCGAAGGTTCAGACAGCCTTGATAGCCCGACGGCGGTATTTCAGTAGTATTTTTACCCGAAGCGGATTTTGTGATTCTGATGTGGACTGCATTTGATCGTTTTGTTGGACCGGCGAGTTTTCTCGCCGGTCTTGCTTGTTTGTTATTCCTGCAGACAGGCCTGTTTGCGGAGGGCGGTTCCGCAGAGACCGTCAAACGTACCGATTTGTCGGAGCTTGATCTGGAGCGGGTCATTGCCGTTTCTGCGCCGACGACTGATTTTTCAAAAGGGGAAGTCTTTGAAGTTAACCAGGGTGGCGCGGGAACGTCGTTGAAGTCTGTCAACGGGGATGCATTTTCTCACTTTACCGCGACGATCAGCTTTGAGGATGAGCAGAATTTTAAGCTTGGCAACGCGTTGTTTCGAAAATTGTGGGTGTCATCACCGGCAACGACACAAGCATCTGATGGTTTGGGCCCGCTGTTTAACGCCAGAGCATGCCAAAGCTGCCATTTGAAGGATGGACGGGGGCATCCGCCGGAAGGCGACACGGATGCTACATCGATGTTTTTGCGGCTCGCACGACCCGCTGAAGTTACGGATGAGGAACGCAACTCCGGCGCTTTTTTTGTCGGCAGTCTTCAGGACCCAACCTATGGTGGCCAATTGCAGGATCTGGCCGTGCCTGGCCTTCGGGCTGAAGGAAATATGGTGATTTCCTATACCGAGCGCGGATTCGTGTTGGGTGATGGTAGCGTCGTCAGCCTGAGAGAGCCGGTCTATTCAGTGGTCAACCTTGCCTATGGACCGCTTCATCCCGATACCACTCTTTCGCCCAGAATAGCGCCACCAATGATCGGTATGGGTCTGATTGAAGCTATTGAAGCTGCGGACATTCGTGCAGGTGCCGACCCACATGACGTTGACCGGGATGGCATATCGGGACGTGTGGCGTTGGCGCGTGACAAGAGCAGCGGGCAGATATTGACTGGCCGATTTGGCTGGAAGGCCGAAAATGCCACCGTGCGTCAGCAGAGTGCCTCTGCCTTTGCAGGCGATATCGGGATTTCGTCCCCGGATGAGCCGCGTCACTTTGGAGACTGTACGCAAAACCAGTCTGAGTGCTGGTCTTACACCACGGGTGTTCAGGCCCGACTTGGTGACACCGAAGCGCCTGATCCCGTGCTGGACCTTGTGACCTTTTACTCTGAAAACCTGGCGGTGCCAGCGCGACGGCAGGTTGAAGAGGAGCAGGTTTTGAAAGGCAAGGAATTGTTTTACAGTGCAGGCTGCGTTTCCTGTCATACACCCAAATTCGTGACCTCGCGGAATGCCAGGCATCCTTCTCATGCCTTCCAATTGATCTGGCCTTATTCAGACTTCCTGTTGCACGATATGGGCGATGGACTGGCAGACGGTCAGCCGGTGGGCGTGGCCAATGGCCGTGAATGGCGCACACCGCCACTTTGGGGTATTGGCCTGACCGAGATGGTCAATGGCCACACGTTTTTTCTGCATGATGGACGGGCGCGCAATCTGACAGAAGCCGTCCTGTGGCATGGCGGAGAGGCGGAAGCCGCACGCGACACCTTTGCCGAGATGGAAACAACAGATCGTGATGCGCTGATTGCCTTTTTGGAAAGTCTTTGAGATGATTTTTGCCAGCTGTTTTGTAAGATATTTTGCTCTGTCGGTTTGTCTGTTGATAGCGCCGTTGCCAATTGCAATTGGGAAAGACATTGAGCAGCTGAATGCCAAAGATATGGTTTCCGATTTGATCACCAATGTGATCCGGCCCGGTTTTGCTGATCTGGAGCGGAGTGCCGCAACCATGTCTCAGCAAATAAACACCTATTGTGAAGCACCGACAGAAGCTGGATATTCAAACGTTCATGAAGCCTTTGACGGACTTTTGGCGCGTTGGGGGCGGGTTGAGTTCATCAGGCTTGGACCACTTGGCGCAGACAGCCGGCTTGAACGGATGCTGTTCTGGCCCGACAGGCGCGGACGGGGGCTGAAGCAGGTTCGTGATATCATCCGGTTGGCTGACAAAACTGTTCTGGACCCGGAATTTCTTGTGCAAAAAAGCGTTGCGGTTCAAGGCCTTCTGGCTTTGGAATATACGCTTTTCTCTGATGATGCCGAGATTGAGATGGCCGCTGCAGACAGCCATCGCTGTGTTTATGCAACGGCAATAGCGAGCGCTGTGGCGCAGCTGACCGGAGAGCTGAGCAATCTGTGGCAGGCGGAAGGTGACACCAGTATTTCCCATATCTGGTTGAACCCATCACCGATAAACGCTCTGTTTCGTGATGAAGCCGAGCAGTTTTCGGCCGTGCTGGAAATCTTGGAAGACGGGCTTGAAATCGTGTCTCATCAACGTCTTGAACCGGTTTTGCGAGATGACATGGCCAGTGCAAGGCCAAAATCTGCTTTGTTTTGGCGCTCTGGAAATACAATACCGTCTTTGAAAGCCAATTTTGATGGGTTTGAAGCCGTCATGAAATCTGCCCAACTTGAGCGACGGGTTGAGGGGGATGATCGACGCATTATTTCAAGTCTCAATTTTGAACTGGGAAATGCAAAGCGCGCTGTGGCTAATCTGGATAAGCCGCTTCCTATTATGCTGTCCGAAAAAGAGACTTATAACCGGTTGACCTATGTGAGACTTGTTGTCGACAGCATGCTCACGATTACGCGCGATATGATCAAACCCATATTTGGACTGTCATCCGGTTTTTCATCGCTGGACGGCGATTGATGGATGATGTTGGCTCAACAAGGCTGATTGACCGGCGCTCTTTCCTGCAATCCACTGGTGGCATATTTCTGGCTGCGCTGTCACCGAAGGCGGCGATGGCCGTGAATACTTCAGATGCGGTTTTTGCGTCGGCCTACAGATCGCAGAATGGAGGTTTTGGCGTTGCTACTCTTACTGCAAGTGGTGATGTCGTTCATCGATATGATTTGCCCGCCCGTGGGCATGATGTAGTCTGGAGCCCTGATAACAGCTTGATGGTGGCATTTGCGCGGCGACCGGGAGTGTTTGGAGCGGTCATTCGGGTTAACTCCAGGAGCGCTCCGACTGTCTTTCACGCTCCGGAAGGCAGGCATTTTTACGGTCATGGTGTGTTCTCAGCTGATGGGCGATGGCTCTATGCGACCGAGAATGACTATGAAGCTCCACGTGGCACGATCGGAATTTATGATGTGTCTGCCGGGTTTGAACGGAACGGTGAGTTGGAGTCTCATGGTCTGGGACCACACGACATGAACCTCCTGCCAGATGGCCGCACCCTTGTGGTGGCCAATGGCGGTATTGAGACGCATCCCGAATTTTTCCGTACCAAGCTGAACATACCAACGATGCAGCCAAATCTGAGTTTCATTGACCTGTCCACAGGTGATCTGAAAGCGCAATACAGGCTGCCTGCAGAGCTTCATCAATTGTCGATCAGGCATCTGACCATGCTTGATGAAGATACTGTCTGGTTTGCCTGTCAGAACGAAGGTGATCAAACGCAGTTGGTTCCGCTGGTTGGGCGGGTTTCTTTTGCCAGCGGTGCTTTTTCGACTGTTGAACTGTCGGACGCGGTTCTGGCGAGCCTTCGCGGTTATGTGGGATCCATTGCGGCCAACAGGACCACTGGTCAGATTGCCATTTCCTCGCCACGTGGACACGTTGCCCATGTGTTAGATGCCAAAAGCGGTAGCATCCTGGAGACGAGACACATGACCGACGTTTGTGGTGTCGAGGGCCATGAGAGCCGTTTTTGCTTTTCCACTGGCAGCGGCGTTGTTGGAGACCGTACCTCAGAGCTTGGCTGGGACAATCACCTTAGCACGAAATCCATCTGATTTGGGCCATTGCTGCTGCCGGTGTGTTGTTCCGCCGGCTATCCGCCACCCTGACCGTTGGGGTTGGGCGCCAGTTGCAGCTGTCGATTGAACTGGACTGAAGCGTTTTGCCAGTGTGTTGTCAAACATAACACGCTGTTAAAACGCTCGATTTAGTCGAAAAGATTAACGGTTCGATGAAAAGGTGAAGTCAGCCAAATCGTCGATGACATGGCATTGAAGCGTGTCAGCATTTTCGCTCAAAAGGGCAGAGGCCGCCTTGGTATGCAGATCAATGATGCCATTGGAATAGAGAGAACCTGATGCGGAAACGATTTGCACCAGATAATCCGAAATGCCATCGCGCTCGACAACAGCAAGTGTCTCGGCGGCGCGATTGTCCAGACGAACGTCCATGACGGTTCCATCATTACATTGGTAACGGGCGGTATCGCGTGGCAAAGTTGTTGACTGCTGTTCATTCTGCAGTTGCTGCGGCGCGGAACATAACTCGTGTAGTTCAGAACGCAGGCGGTCTGTGGCGCAAATGATACCGCCCCACTGGTAGCCATATTGGTTATTCCTGTATTTCACTTGCATCCAAGGGTAGCCATTCATCTTCTCGCTGGTGCGGGCAATGATTGTGATGGCTTCTTTTTCAAACAGGCTGGCGGTGCGGTCGAAGTGCATTCCAGGCCCTGTGCGGACAATTCCGCCCCAGGACGAAGCCTGATACGGATAGTTGATGTCAGGCTGCGGATTATTGTTGGTGGCTGCTTGCTGGCGTTTGCTGAAAGTGGCAGTCACCGCGCCAGACAAACCCGGATCCATATGCTGCATATTCAGTTTCAGAATGCTTCCCGTCGTCTGAAGGCTGATCTGGAAAGCACGTCCGGCGTATTGTCCTGCGACCGCGCGATCCCAACGACCGAAGCCGTTGGCAGTTTCAGTTCCGTAGCCGGATAGTGTCACTTGGGCGCTCCACCCGTTGTTTGCTGTGATTTGAAGCATTGGTGAAAAGCTGGAGGTGCGCTCAATGGTCACGCTGCAGTCACCACAATAGCCTGCATTGGATCCGGTTTGAAGCCATTGGCCTGCCAATGACGCGGCACTGGCGCTGCTGGCTCCCAGGCCAAGAAAGAGAAACGAGGCCAGCAAATGACGGCTCTGTTTCATGATGATTGTGATGAAGTTTTTCATGTTATCCCCTCAAACTTTGGTGGCTGTTTGCCACTCAACCTGACTGTCGCTTTTGAAAGGTTGTTAAGGTTAAGCACCTGAACCAAAGGCGAAGGGCGCGTTCATGTTACGTTCAGAAATGGCCTAACATTTCATAAGGAGTAAGGAACTCATTCCGTTGAGCGAATTGCAGGCAGGTGAGTATGGTGCAGGGGTAAAATGATGGTTTCGCCGAAAATCGTACAATGACGATCGTATCCGGGATGATCGCATCCAGACTTGTGGTAGTGCCAATGGTTACCAAACGGGGTGGGTGCCGGAAAATGCCGCTCGGCTTTGCGGGCGCACCCCTGCTGGCCTTGGCACGGTAACCTGTTTTGAAAACCAGATCAGAAATGGTGCTGTCTGGCAGGCTGCATCTGACTTTTGCAGACAGCGTTAAGGCGTCTACTGCGTTGTAAAATGCCCCGACAGGGCTGACGTTTCACTGCAATTTCTGATACGTCACGCTTTATGATGGCGATTCAGAATCATAGGGCCGTGTGGACGCTTGTGCTGTTGCTGGTTGGCGTCATGTCCACATCAGCCATTGTTCCGTTCATGGGTGTCTATATTGTCGAGGGGCTTGGAAAAGACCCCTGGATGATCAGCGTTTACTCTGCCATGACGCTGGTCGTGGCGTTGATTGTAAACCGTCGATTTGGCGAATGGATTGACCAGGGGCGGCGTGTTGCACCACTTGTGCTGGTCTGCATTGTGGCGTTTGTCATTGCCAATTGTTCTATATTGATTGTGCAATCCTACTGGGTTCTTGTGAGCGTCGCTTTTCTGTGTTTTGGCGTGGCATCAGCCGCGCTTTCCACGATGTACAGTTTCGGTCGGCTCTATGCCGAGCGCGAAGGCCTGAACATTGTGCGCTATAATTCCTATTTGCGGTCCATGACATCTCTTGGGTGGATGATTTCTCCGGCCCTGGCATTTTTTGTGGCAGGGCAATTCGGGCATGTTGCTGTTTTCAAGGTGGCTTTGGGGATGGCAGCGTTGTGGCTTATTCTGTGGTATTTTGTGATGCCAGCGGATTTTGCTGTGGAACCTCGTGTCGCATCGGGTGTTGCTACCGACGCCAAACCGGAGGCTTTTAACCGACCGCTCTGGTATGCGGCCACTGCGTGTTTCTGTTTTTCGCTGGCACATATTCTGTGCAGCAATGCGCTGCCCTTGTTTTACATTCAGGAAGTTGGCCTGCCGACTTTTGCGCCAGGACTTTCCTTTTCGGTGAAGACTTTTGTGGAGATTATCGCCATTTTGAGTGCGCCTGTTTTGATCATTCGCTTTGGCGCGCGTCACGTGCTTTTGGGTGCTGCAGTTCTGGGGCTTGTGGCGTTTTGGGTGCGGTCTTCCGTTTCCAACCTTACCACCATGATTGTCGGATCTGCTCTGGAAGGGCTGTATTACGGAATCTTTGCCGGAGTGGGCATTACCTTTGTGCAAAGTTTTGCCGCCGGGCGGATGGCAAGGGCGACGTCACTCTATATGAACGGCCTGTTTTTGGGTGGGCTGATTGCAAGTTCATCCATGGGATTGATCGCCCATTTTTATGATTTCAGGACGGCGATTCAACTGGCCTCTCGTGGAACTATTGCGGCTTTTGCGGTGCTGTTGGCCACACGGCGCAGCGATGACGTTCTTCAGAAAGTTGCAAGCTGATGGCCGCATTTGATGTGGTCATTGTCGGGCAGGGGTTGGCCGGCACAAATCTGGCGCTGCATCTGCAGGCGGCAGGGCAGCGCGTGCTGGTGCTGGATGCAGGAAAGGCGGTAACGGCCTCCAAAATAGCAGCCGGATTGATGACGCCTATCACCGGTCAGCGATTGACTGTAAGTTGGCGGGCGGATGATTTTCTGCCCTATGCGCGCAGCTTTTATAGACAGATTGAGGACAAGTCTCACCGCCGCTTTTTCCATGACCGCAAGGCCGTGCGGTTGTTCACTAAAGAGGCGGAGCAGGCGGTTTTTGAAAAGCGGCGTGCTGATCCGCAATTTTGTGCGCATCTGGCCGATGAGGCTGTGGATGCGTTGTTGCCAGAAAATGTTGCGGATATATCCGCTGGCGGCTTTTCCATGAAAGCGGCTCAGTTGGATGTGGCGGCATTTCTGGATGCTGCGAGGGGTTTGCTAGCCGTTGAGCAGACCGCTGTGGATTGGCACCGAGATGTGGCATTTGATGCAGATGCGGTGAGCGTTTTGGGGCATACAACGCGTTATGTCGTCTCGTGCGAGGGCTATGGGGCTGCGGCCAACCCGTATTTCGGGTTCGTGCCTTTTAATGCGGCCAAGGGTGACATTCTGACGTTGCGGTTTGCTGCCCCCGTTCCCGCTTACAGCCTGCATCGTGGTATGTGGCTTGCCCCGACCGAGGACCCTTTCGTGTTTCGCCTTGGGGCGAGCTATGATTGGGCGCAGTTGGATGACGTGCCTGACGCTGCTGCCGGTTTGGTGCTGGAAGAAAAGCTGAAATCCTTCTTTCATGTGCCCTACAAGGTCATCAATCATGAGGCGGCTGTGCGGCCCATTGTGCGGGAAAGCAAAGCTTTGATCGGGTTTCATCCCACCCATTCGCAATTGGGTTTTTTCAACGCGCTTGGTTCCAAAGGATCATTGCATGGGCCCTGGTTTGCCCATCTTTTTTGCGACTGTCTGGTGACGGGAAGTCCGGTGCCTGCGGACTTTGATGTGCAGCAATATGCAAAGCCGGGAGACCCAGCCTGATGCTGCGGGCGACTTGTATGGCTCAGTTGTTGCTGGGGCAAAGGCTGAAAGAGGGCGATGTTGTTGTCGATGCAACCGTTGGGAACGGGCATGACACCTTGTTTTTGGCAGATCAGGTTGGGCCGTCCGGGCGGGTGATCGGGTTTGATGTACAAAAGGCTGCACTGGAATACACCGTGGCCCGTTTGGGTGAGCGAACTCATGTCAGGCTTGTGCATGCAGGGCATGAGACGCTGGCGGCGCATCTGGATGGCCAGACTGTCAAACTGGCTGCTGTCATGTTTAATCTGGGATATCTGCCGGGTGCCGACAAGACAGTCATGACCGGCGCTGAAACCACATTGGCGGCGGTGCAGCAGGCTTTAGCGTTGCTGAGTGTTGGTGGCCTGATGACGATTGTGCTGTATCCCGGCCATACTGGCGGTGCGGAAGAGGCGCGGAATGTGCTGGCCTTTGCGCAGAATCTGGAGGATGATTTTGCGGTGAACCGGTATCAACGGATCAATTCACGCAAGCCAGCGCCGGATTTGCTTGTGGTGGAGCGTCGGCGCTGAGACGTGCTGGGCCTAACCGACTGAAACCAAATTGCAGGGGTCATTATGACAATTTTGTCCGAAGTGCTTATTGGTGTGGTTGCCCTTATCCATCTTTATATTGTGTGGATCGAGATGTTTGCCTGGGAAAGCCGGGGGCCGAAGGTGTTTTCCAGCCTGCCGAAAGAGCTGTTTGGGCAAACCAAAGCAATGGCTGCCAATCAGGGGCTCTACAATGGATTTCTGGCGGCAGGTCTGATCTGGTCGCTGATGATTGCCGATGCCGAATGGCAGGTGATGATTGCGTTGTTTTTTCTGCTGTGCGTTGCTGTTGCCGGGCTTTATGGCGCGATCAGCGTTACGAAAAAAACGCTGTATGTGCAGACAATTCCGGCCGTATTGGCAATGGTTTCCTTGTTTCTTTGAGCTAACAGAGCCGCGCGTTAAAATCCGGAAAAAGCTGCTGCACCGGTTTGATATTTATTGCGGCAGCTCGCTGCAGCTGCAATAAATAGAGCATCAGCAGAGTTGGTGATTGGCCAACAAGCTTTGGTTTTCAATACACATTTCTGTTTTCTCGTTTGTTCAAAACGATACCAGAATGCCCGGGATGGCAGAACCATCCCGGGCATTGGTGCGGCAGCATTGGGTACTGCGTTTTGGAGGGTTATTTGCGAGCAGGCTTCTTAGCTGGCTGGATGGCGATGACAGCCATTTCAGCGCTTTTGCGGGTCTGCTTCAGTTTGAATTTTGGCGTTGTCATGATGACTGCAGTGTGAACTTCATCGCACTGATCCATGCCGCTACTGGCACAAGGGACGGGGTGGCTGCCCTTGTTACAGGAGTCGATGACGAGATCGTAGCAGTCTGACAGGGGGCTGGCGTTTGCAGCGCTTGTGAGGCTGACTGATCCGATGATGGCGAGAGCAAAAAGATGTTTCATGGTACGTTTCCTAAGTGAAGGGCTGTCTGGCATTTTGCTTTTGAAGCGCGCTGCAGCCTGTTGTTATTGATCCTGGCGATTCTGGCGATCCTGAATTGGCCGCCGATGAACAGATGAATAGAACAGGCAGGCTGAATGGTTTTTGAAACCATTGTTCAGTTTGCATTCAGGATTTTCTGAGCTGCAGGCAAGGCAGGTTTTGGTTCCGAACAAATTGGGAAAAAGCTGCTCGTGTTTGTTTCCAGTGCCTTGTTGCCGGAACCGGCTTATGCAAGAAATAGATCATCGGGCGATGTGAGGCTGTTAGCTGTTCTATTCGTTGATTGTGCGAGATGAATGCTCTGGGTTGGAATGCATCGTAACTGCTTGGTGTCAGTTGGCCGATGCTGGCTTTGAAAATCTTTACAGATCGGGCCGTAAACAGAGAGTGAAGCAGTTTGAGCTCTCACTTCGGACCAACGTGACATTGAAGCTCCAACTACATAAGTCCTTGTTAACTTATCGGGTTAAGAAAGGTGAACCAGACCTGAATATCGCTTTCAGCAAAAATTAAACTGATGATGCTTACTTCCCCAAGGGCAACACTTGGGAAGGAGAAAAATTTGTTTATTTCACGTCTTGCAAAACTCGCCGTATTATTTGCGGCAACTACGAGCGTCGCGACTGCGGCAATTACCAGTGCAGATGCTGCCGACAGGCAGTGCAAGTATGAGGTTCGCGTAAAAGCGGAGGGCATCAGCTCAATAACAATTCCGAATGGAAATGTTGTGTTTCAGGGCAGAGCCGGCAACACCAACAACAATCGTGGCTTTGCTCGGTTCCATGCGGCTGACGCTGCAATGGGCTGCATGAATGCGGCTGTTCGAGGTGGGCAACTGCCACGCAACTGCCGTTCGGGAGCGCCATTGCGATCCAATTCTGCTGGTCGTGCCTTAAACTTCAATCTGCAGAATGCCAAAACTATCGCCTATGATGCGCTTTGCCGCCAGTCTTCTAACATTGGCAGGCCTCAGGCGATGGTGCGGAATGCGCAGATCTATACGTTTGTTCTTGGCTCCAAGGATGTGCGTAGAGAATGTGCATTGCCAGCAAATGCCAGAAACGTGCCAAACGACAATGGTATGGCACAGGGCGTTCCAAAAACATCGCGCTACAAAACCTGGCACAGCGATAGTGCCATTCGTTGCAGCCGAGGCCGCGCGAGCCTGGTGAACTAAAGCAAACACAATCACTGGCCCCAGATTTTTGGGGCCAGTATTGGCAGATCTATTTAACGTTACTTTTAAAAAATTGACACTTGATTGGCTTTTCTGCTTTCCGAACCACTTTCGAATAAATCCCGGTTCATCCAGACTATATTTGGCATTTTGATACATCCATTCACTTTGGCGTATTAAAATGTCCAATCGCGATCTCCCAAAAATCACACATAAGCAGGCCTGTTATGAGCGAAACACAGCCTAATGGCATGCTGTTTGAGCGTGGGCTTGTGCTGACAGAGGCGCAGGCGGCCTTTGTTGTGGCTTATGTGGCGTCCTATCGGGCGCTGGAGGCGTATCGGGCGGCGTTTGATGTGCCGGATGCGGTTTCGGATGCGGTGGTCTGGCATGAGGCCAGCGCTGTGCTGGGCAATCAGGATGTGATTTTGCGGATTATGGAGTTGCAGGAGGTTGCCGCTGCAGAAAATGGGGCGGGGGTGGCCAGGGCTGCGGTGGCGAGCGCTGCCTCGGCTGGGCACGGCGTGTCGGATGCCGATATTCGTGCGCTGACCTGTGAGTTGGAAAAAGCCCGTGTGAAGGCGATGGGCGACGAGAAGGGCGCGAATACCGCTGTTTCCGCCACGATGGGCAAGGCCAAATTGCTGGGGCTGATGACGGACAGCAGGACGCCGGCGACCAAGAGTGAGGCGAGCAGTGTGACTGTTGCCATTATAGATTTTGCAAAGATGAGCCATGACCCAGATACGCCTTCCCAATGACTGGACGCCGCGCGCTTACCAGATACCGGTCATGTCGTATCTGGATGGGGGCGGGAAGCGGGCGATGTCGCTTTGGCATCGGCGTGCCGGTAAGGATTCCGCCGGGTTGAACTATGCCGCCAAGGAGATGTTTCGCCGTCCCGGTGTTTACTGGCATTTGCTGCCCTCGCAGCGCCAGGCGCGCAAGGTGGTGTGGAACAATGTGGACCGGCAGGGCCGCCGCATGATTGATCAGGCGTTTCCCGAAGCGTTGCGGGCGCGCAAGCTGAGTGATGAAATGCTGATCGAGTTTAAAAACGGCTCGGTCTGGCAATTGGCGGGAGCGGATAATTACGATGCGCTGGTGGGGGCCAACCCGGTTGGGGTGGTGTTTTCCGAATGGGCGCTGACCAACCCGCAATCGTGGGATTTCATTCGTCCGATCCTGATGGAAAATGGCGGCTGGGCCTGGTTCAACACCACACCGCGCGGGCGCAACCACGCTTTCCAGATGGCGGTGATGGCACAGAAAAACCCGGCCTGGTTTTTTGAACGTTTGACGGTGGAGGATACGCAGGTGCTGACCAAAGAGCATATGCAGGAAGAACGCCTGTCCGGCATGTCGGAAGACAAGGTACAGCAGGAATATTACTGCTCGTTTGAAGCCGCAGAAGCGGTGCAATTTATCACCTATGAGCATTTGCAGCAGGCGCTAGGCCGGATTATGGACGACCCGCAGCGGCCTATGATTTTTGGTCTGGATGTGGCTCGTTTTGGCGATGACCGCTCTGCACTGGCCATTCGCCATGGCGACAAGCTGATGAAAATCATCACCTGGCAGGGGCTGGATACCATGCAGACGGCTTCGAAAGTGGCTGAAATTGCAGACAGGGCGCGCCCTGACCGGATTTTTGTCGATGGGGTGGGCGTTGGTGGCGGCGTGGTGGATCGTTTGCGGCAATTGGGCCTGCGGGCCGTGGATGTGAATGCCGGTGGCCGGGCCACCGAGCAGACGCGCTATTACAACAAACGCGCTGAATGCTGGGGCCGCATGCGCGATTGGTTGAAGGACCGGGGCATGATTGCCGCCAACCCGGAACTGGAATTTGACCTGCTGGGCCCTGAATACAGTTACGACGCGAATAACCGCATTCAGCTTGAGAAGAAAGATGACATGAAGAAACGCGGTATTCCGTCGCCGGATCTGGGGGACGCGCTGGCACTGACATTTGCCGAACGCGTTTCCCCGGTGATGGTTTCATCCGCAGATTATGCGGAGCAGAATTCGCATGCCCCTCTGAATGACCCGCTAGGCGGGTTTTGAATAGAACTGGCAATTTCAGAGAGCGAAAAATGAACATAATTATTGTTCATGAATATCAGCACAATGAAGTATTGGTATTTTCAAAAATGAAATGTCTGATCGGAAGTTATTTCTGTAGTATTTTAGTATGTTCCGGAATGACCATGACGTGAGGTGCGTTTCAAAGAAGTTATCTCTAATTGTGTAATTGGATGAAGAAAATAGAAAACAAAATTTATAACAATGGCATAAATCAGAATAAGTTCTACAAATATTGAACCGAGTTATACATGATTTTGAAATAGATGTATCCCAAACAATGAAACAAATATCGAAAAAATTTTCTCTACTTATAATGTTGTTTGCAGTTTCCCTTGTTTATTCGAAGGCGGCATACAGTAATGAGGACGCATTCTGCAAAAATCCACTCTTTTTCGGTCTCGATAACCCACTTGAGGAAATTGCAGTCTCTGTGGAGATTTCGTCCGACCTGGGAGGAACCTATCCAATACGAAGTATGTCTAAAACTGAAGATGGATTTTTACTCCGATCAGTTTATGGACCGACGTTTATTTCTTACAATTTTGAAACTGAGCAGATCATGCAATTGGGGGCTATGGGTTTCTTCCAAATTGGGTTCATGACGCATCAATTGATGTAGGCCCGGAGATAATAACCCATTTTATTGGCTACTTTCTGAATGTAGGTGGTTGGCAGATTCTGGACGTCGAAATGAGCGGAATGGAATTTGAGGAAATCTCCTTATTCCACGGTTAAGGACATGAAGAGATTGAAGCGTGTGAAGCGCCGAATTGCGGTTGTGTTGGTATCGCAAAAATTTATGATTTTGACGGGCATTTGGGTCCAACGTACAGCATTTTGTGGAGGCGTTAGATGGCGGATCTGAGTATATAGTTCAAGGTAGACTTTGCCAAAGCACTGCTGGAACTCGAGAAGACAATTAGTGGTGACGGCTCTGTCTTATCGCGTTTTGTAGACGCCGGACCAATCTCTTCTGGGGACTGGTTTACTTTGACAATGAAAGGGCCGGAGAATTGATCGAAGGACTGGCACCCAATGATATTTTTGAGGTGTTGCCTGGTATTGGAGCAGCTATTGCTCATCGTTCAAAGATGATTTCTGCTCGCCTGGAGAATAGAACAAACAATGAACAATCGCCCGTTGAGCCTCCAATTCCGCGCCCACGGCCAAAGCTGAACCCGATTACGGAAGGCTATCTAAAAGATATGCCGGATGATGGGCGGTTGATCCTGGCAGTTGAGATGGTTGGCTTTAATGGGCGCAAGGAAGCGGACAAGGCAGAAGCTGAGCGGATGGCACGCTTTGATGTGCAGCGGAAAATGGCGCAGGATCTGGAGGATGTTAAGGCCGGGAAAGTCTCGACTGTGTGGGACCGGTATGGACACCCCAAAGCGGTGCCGGATTTGCTTGGGGAGGAGGCCTATCAGAGTTTTGTGGATGACCGGTTGGAAGCGGGCCTCATTTCCAATGCAACGGCAGGACTGCATTGTCAGCCGTATATTGGCCAGATTTAACCGCCAATATGGGTGTTTAGCCTCTCGATGGAAAGCCAAACTTGGTGTCATAATATCTATGTGTGGAAGTGACCAAAAATGAGCGAAGCAGTTAAGCTCCAAAAAACTGACAAAAGGTCATTTCGCTGGTTACGAGTGTTGTCCCGGATATTGATTGTTGTCCTTGTGATTGCGTTGCTACCAACTGTTCCGGTTGTGTACACGATGGTTTTGAATGAGTTCCGGCTGTGGAAATTTGCCCGACAGTTGCATGTTTTCGATGAATTGGCGGAAAACACCAATAGTAGGCTCATTGCGGAAGGGCGTTATATCAGTGCTAACATTGGAAGTGGGGAGTATTGCTTTTATTCGGGGACGCGGTTGTATGAGACTTTTGGCGGCTTTAATGCGGAGCAATTATTGAATTGGAAACTGGTCGCCCAAAACCATGTTTTCGCCGCAGCGCGTAAGCCGGATGATGGGTCAAATGCTGATGTCTATCTGGATATTGTAGATAGTCTCATGCTTGTAAGGATTGATTCTGGAGGTTTTTCTGTAGGATTGGACTTCAGATGCTGGTAGGCACAAAAGCAACAAATGGCCTCTCAATTAGGGTATTTGTTCCTTTTGTCTGTCCTGATTTTTGCACTGTTGGTCACCGCATTTCCCTTGTCGCACGTCACAGCGGAACTAATGTTAGCGATAAGAATTTAACGCTCGGCTAACTTTCTGATTATTTCCAATCATTAGCTAAGTTGGATTCCATCCACGTAAAGTAAGAATACATTTTTCTCGACCAGCCGATTGGCGAGGTCAGCTGCGCTTGTTCCAAGTCTTGTAAGGCGCAAATGGAAACCGAAGCAACCGCCGGATGCTTGGTATGTGCTTGTGACTTTGTATCCAGCACAATCTTCAACAACAAAAGCTGAAAGATTAGTAATGTCAAAATATCTCGTTATCGCGGCTGAACGTGTTGGGTCCATCCTGAACAGCACCAACGACAAATTTAAGTTTCAGCATCAGGAAATTGCAGAGGTCGAAGAATTTAGAAATGGAATATTCGAGAACAGACTTGATGTAAACCCGTTCGGAATTCCAGTTTATCTGAGTTTGCAGGACAACTTTGGAGCTGGAAAATTTGTTAGAGAAAATGATGGTCTGATTTCAGCCGCAGCCCGTGAATTTGGGATTGAGCCGGATTTGGTACGTGCCATTATATATACAGAGATGAGTAGGGGGTGGTATGACAGAATTAATCTCTCAGGTTCAGACACTATTTTACCGGGCAACATCCTAGAAAAATGGGAAGACCTAATCCCAGGAACTGATATCCGCAACAAGGGGGATAATATCCGCCTTACCGCAAAGCTTTTGTCGGAAATCAGGAAGAGGTTGGATGAACCCTATCCAGAAGACATTTACTCTCTCTATAACTCCATGGCCCATGATCGTACCTATCAAAACTATAAGACCAAAACCACGCCCTATTTTATGAAGCAGGTTATGAAGATGAAAGCCTGGCAGTATGAAAAGTGGTCACTTCCGAATAAAATTGGAATAGACGCGATTCCACAAACGCCAACACACCCATATGGCGTTTACGAGGTTCCTTCCCAGCGGAGTTCCTCTCAAAATAGTGACATGTATGGTTTCAATAATAAAGTTGGCGATGGCAACTTTCGAGTGTCAAAGAGCGGTTCATTTTACGGCCAACCCCTGGTCGAGGAGGCTGACAAAAGAAGAGACGGATTACACGGAAAAACAGCATTTGACCGGGTCGATAGAGCGCATACACTTGTTACCACTGGTAGCCGGGATACTGAAATGGAAGCAGCTCTAGGTCTTGATAGTGGTTTGTTGCCGGACGGGGTGAGAAAAGGGCTTGAACGACTCAACCGAAGTGTTGAAATCATTAATGGAACAAACAATGAACGATTGTCGGAGATGCCACCAGTTCCGCGCCCACGGCCAAAGCTGAACCCGATTACAGAAGGTTATCTGAAGGATATGCCTGATGATGGGCGGTTGATCCTTGCGGCTGAGATGGTTGGCTACAATGGGCGCAAAGAGGCGGACAAGGCAGAAGCTGAGCGGCTGGCGCGCTTTGATGTACAGCGGAAAATGGCGCAGGATCTGGAGGATATCAAAGTCGGGAAAGTCTCGACTGTGTGGGACCGGTATGGACACCCCAAAACTGTGCGGGATTTGCTTGGGGAGGAGGCCTATCAGGCCTTTGTGGATGACCGGCTGGAAGCGGGCTTCATTTCCAATGCAACGGCAGGATTGCACTTGCTGCAGGATGCTGAGTTGTTCGGCATTGCTGACGGCACAACAAAGCTGGAAGCGCCTCATGAGAAGCTGGCTGAATTGATGACGCCGAAGGTGCTGGCGGCAGCGGCAGAGCGTGCCAGAGACATTTTGGACATGCGCCGCACCAAGCCGTCTGAGGCTGTGTTACTGTCATCTGATTTGAGCAACCGCAAAGCACAGTTTGATGCAGCCTTTGATGCCAATGAGGCGGTGGATGCAGAGGAGATGGATGCGGTTTTATTCTATCATGAAGCAGCGCAGCGGGAGATTGGCATTGCAGAACCTGCTATTGAAATGATCCCGCCGCGCTGGGCAAGCCAGGTGGCGGCGCGGTTTGAAGTGCCTCAGGCTGGCAATGGCACCCCAACTGACCGGCGGGCACGTGAGGCGGAGCTGAAACAGCATTACACCCAGCTGCAGCAAAGCTTTGGGCCACGCACGGATGATGTGATTGCCTACAGTCTGGCACGAACTGCCAGCAATGGGGCGCTGCCTTCAGGGCAGGGCATCTCCCAATAAAGCGTATTTGCGGCGCTCTAACGTGTGGATTAGTCGGCAGGTGGCTATTCGCAATCAACCAGATTTTAGAACCACTTTTTCACAGGATTTGATATGGCAAGATTACCGGATTACCGCGCGCAGCGGGGATTGGATACAGGCTCCGCACAACAGCTTTCCGTTGATACATCGCGTTTGCAGCGACTTGGAGAGTTTGGCCGGGCTGTTGAGGAGGCAGGGCAAACTGCGTTGAAGATCACGACACAGAGAGCCGAACAAGACGCAAAAGGCGAGGCTGGAGATCTTGCGAAACGGCAAGCAGAGCTGGAGCGTAAGCGAGGGAAAACAGAAGCCTACCAACAACAACAACAGTTTAATGCGCAAATGGACAATGCATTGGACGAAGTGACGAGTGCTGCGCCGGCAAATGGCCATGGGATTTTCGAAAGCTTCAAAAATGATGTGCTTGACGTGGGCGCGCGTACATTGCTGGACCAAATTCCCGAGAACGAGCAGGTTCTGTTTCAGGAACGGCTTGCAAAAGATGTTGATTTGTTTGAGCAAAAGGCGGCAATGCGTGAGCGCGATCAGGGGATTGATTATGGCGTCCAGGTGGTGGAAGCCCGACGCGACCAAATGCTGAATGAAGTTCTACCTGAGAGCTTTGACACACATGTGCAGCGACTTTTGGAGGTTGCAGAAGCGGCTCCTCTGCCTGCAAATCTGCGCGCACAGATGGTTGACGAGGTGATGCAGACATCGCGTTTTAAAGCTGCGCGGAACGGGTTGTTTGGCGATGTGGTGATTGGCCTTGAACCGGTTTTAGACTAGCGTAGGGTTTATGCTCAGAGATTTGCATGGATGTGTCACACTGTCGTCTTCTTGCGCCGACAATTTATAATTTTCTGGTGCGCCAGATGGCGTAAGATCTGGTTGGTGTGGGGCCTTTTTCCGTCGGTGAACAAACTATGCTTTTGAATGCTCCGTCGTGGCTTAAGTTGCTGTTTCTGATTTCAGGTGGTGTGATCTGGACGCTGTATCTGAATTAATTCTTCGTTCCAGATGTGAAAATCATAAAAATGTGAGTTATTTTCGTAAAATTCAGGATATTAATATCACTATTTGTATTTTGGCCCGCAATAGTTGTTTTGATTGAGATTATAACTACGCCTTTAGCTGAGGCATGGGGATGCAATTATTATCGTAATGCCTTTGAACCCTGTTTTGTTCTTGGCGTGAATATTGCTGACTATCTAGCTCCCTATTGGGTGATTACGTTACATTTTTATTTGGCAGCGTTATGGATCTTGCCGATGTTTGCGATTTGGATTGGCTGCGAGATATACGTTGCGTCAGCAGGAAGCCGCAAGGCCGAACGAAACCGACTAAATGTGACTTCTCATCGCCCTCCTACAGATAGCCAAAGCTGAAGCGTAGGATCTTGTATTCGGCTGAAACATCAGAACTGAATTTGTTAATGAAAGGGCCGCAGAAATGATACGCAGATTCAGCAAATTGATTTCGCTTTTCATGCTGATTGCCGCGTCGCCGGCATATGGTGAAGCAACCGGTACTGAAGAGGAGCCTGCATGCAAAGACCCATATTTTTTTGGTATCGACTTGCCAATTCAAGATTATGACAATTTGGGGGATCAATTTTTATTTGATCCAGTACGGTATCTAACCAAAACAGAATCTGGATTTATAATTCGTATATCCAGCGCGTCAATTATAATAGATTTTGATGCAGAAAAAGAACAGATAAACCAACTTGCAGTCCATGGAATTTTACCAAGTTGGATTAACGATGCGTCATTTGATGTGGGCCATCATATTTTGAAGCATTACTTGAATTACGTGATGACATCACGAAAAATAGATATAATTGGTTTTGAAGGAGACGTAGATAAAATAGAAAAGATATTATTTTCCTATGGTGGAGGACATGAAACGATTGAGACATGTGAAGTTCCGAATTGTGGATGCATTGGCTTCGGACAGATATTCAATTTAAACGGAGTCACCGGCCCGAACTACAGTATTGTTTGGAAGCGCTAGATGGAAAACTTCGGTATTGAATTTAAAGTTAATTTTTCAAAGGCACTGCTTGAGATTGAGAATGTAATTCGAGGAGAGAAATCTGTTTTATCGCGGATTGTGGACACCAAGGAAACCGTTACATCGGGTCTGTCATTACTGAAAAGTATGAGGAAAAACCCTATCGGGAAGGGTGGTGTGGCTGGCGCGCTTCTTGGTGCAATAGTTGATACTCCTGAAAGATATGCAGAAATATTTTTGCTTGCTACGACTGGAAAACATTACTCATACAGAGACTTGAGCAGTCATCAGGACGAATATCACAGATTACGAGCAGAGAAACTGGGTTATGTGAGATCAATAGTTCCAAGCGATGATCATCCTTGGGAACTGGTCGCCTTCATCATTTCTCGTGAAATTGCGGGTTTTGAATTTGAGGACATAAGGGATGTCGGGAAATACATTAAGAGCCTGGATGAAGCGACACGGTTTCAGCTGATTGAAGATGGCGTGAGAGTTGATCTGATAATTGATGGAACTGAAGAAGACACATCTCAGGGAATCGAGCCGGAGAAAACGAAGCTGGAATTCCTCTCTGTTGATGAGCGCAGCTTGTACAGCCGCGATGGACCTGAAATCAGCGCTCGTATAAAGGCAACCCACGAAGCGCTGGATGATGTAGCAGCTCAACTTTCTGAGCCAAGTCGGCGCCTGTTTGATGAGATACCATCTGACGTGACGTTTCCAGTTGATGGTGGGGGCGGGTCAACTCCTGCTACCGTTGTTGAAGGGATGGTTGACGAAGATAATCAAGCGATCCCTTTACCGCAAACGCCAATTCGACGCTCAACCCCTGTTACCAGTGACAGGCAGGGCTTTCGCAATCCGGTCGACATTGATGATTTGATTAAGCCTGCAAGCTACCAGAAGCAGAACTCAGCGCTTAATCGTGTCGGTGAGAGCGAGATGATCAGAAGAATTGGAACTGCTGATATTGGTGAGTTTTTGCCGGGTGTCGGACGGGCATTGGAGCAACGTTCAAAAGTGGTTTCTGATCAATTGGTTGAGGGAACAAACAATGAACAATTGCCGGAGGTGTCACCACTTCCGCGCCCACGGCCAAAACTGAACCCAATTACAGAAGGTTACCTGAAGGATATGCCTGAGGATGGGCGGTTGATCCTGGCGGCGGAGATGGTTGGCTTTAATGGGCGTAAGAAGACAGACAAGGCAGAAGCCGAGCGGCTGGCGCGGTTTGATGTACAGCGAAAAATGGCGCAGGATCTGGAGGATATCAAAGTCGGCAAAGTCTCGACTGTGTGGGACCGGTATCGACACCCCAAAGCTGTGCGGGATTTGCTTGGGGAAGAGGCCTATCAGAATTTTGTCGATGACCGATTGGAAGCCGGCATCATTTCCAATGCAACAGCAGGACTGCATTTGCTGCAGGATGCTGAGTTGTTCGGCATTGCTGACGGCACAACAGCCCTTGAAGCGCCGCATGAGAAGCTTACGGAACTGATGACGCCTAAGGTGCTGGCAGCAGCGGCAGAGCGTGCCAGAGACATTTTGGACATGCGCCGCACCAAGCCGTCTGAGGCTGTGTTGTTGTCTCCTGATTTGAGCAACCGCAAGGCACAGTTTGATGCAGCCTTTGATGCCAATGAGGCGGTGGATGCTGAAGAGATGGATGCGTTTTTATTCTACCATGAAGCGGCGCAAAAAGAGATTGGGATTGCAGAGCCTGCCATTGAGATGATCCCGCCGCGCTGGGCAAGCCAGGTGGCGGCGCGGTTTGAAGCGCCTCAGGCTGGCAATGCCACCCCAACCGACCGGCGGGCACGTGAGGCGGTGTTGAAGCAGTATTACACCGAGCTGCAGCAAAGCTTTGGGCCACGCACGGATGATGTGATTGCCTATAGTCTGGCACGAACTGCCAGCAATCGGGTGTTTCGGCCTGATGATGGCGCGCCAGCCGGATCTCGCGCGCAATGAGGGGCGTGGTCGGCACGGACCTTGGCCAGACCTTGGCCAGACCTTAGTCCATCAATTTTCTGACTGCTGATTGTGCCGGACCGCGCTGTCCCGTATCAAATTTAAAAATTCACAATGATAGAAGGATAATTTCATGTTTCATGACACGATTTCGGCTGTCCTGTCGGTTGTTGCGGCGGTGCTGATTGCGCTGGCGGCGATTGCCTGGGGCCATGCAGTTGCGTTTGTGCTGGTGCTGGCTGGGCTTGGGGCTGACTGGCTGCGTTATGCAGCAGAAGCAGGACGAAATGCGGCCCATTTGTATTACGTAACCCTTGTGGCCTATCCGCTGGCTGCGGTGATTGCGCTTGCCCCACAGATTTGAGGTGGGGCCAGCCAATGTGCGCGATGTTTCCTATATTGCGGGCAAGTTGAGACCGGGCGATCAGCGAGAAGTTTTCTGCCAGTTGCCAGCCAGTATCAGTGCCCGGGAAATTGGTTATATCTGCACCCGGCCCGGAACCAGTTTTGTGGCCTATTGGAAGGGCATGCCGGTGATGGTGTTTGGCTTTGATGCCATTACCCTTGCTGGCAATGCGCTGAATGCCTGGGCGTTCGGCACAAAGGACAGTCCTTACATTATAGGCGATCTGACCCGCTGGGTGGGCGACACGTTGTTGCCCGGCTGGCTAAGTAGTGGCGTTACACGCATCGAGGCGCGTTCCATTGCCGAGCACAGCACTGCGCATCGCTGGCTGAAAGCCATTGGCGCGGTGGAAGAAGGGCGGCTGTCCGGCCTTGGCCGGGACGGCGAAATTTTCATTTTATTTGCATGGCATCGCGACCGGCTGAAGCAGACGCTTCGCCTGTTGAGCCGATTTACGGAGACTTTCAAACATGTGCATGTCGAAACCAAAAATTGCGAAACCAAAACCACTGCCAACGGCACCAAAGCGCGATGAAGAGGCGTCTCTGGTTCAGGATGCACGCCGCCGTGCGCGCAATGCAAAGGGTGCTGCCGGATCGGTGTTTACATCGGCTCTGGGGGATACAGGTTTTGGCAAGAATGTAAGCCGGGCAACACTGCTGGGACAGAGCGCCTAGATGGGCGTGGTGGAAGACCTGCTGGACAGGCAGGCGGCGCTGGCCAAAGACCGTTCCCAATGGGAGCAACACTGGCTGGATGTTGCCAATTATGCATTGCCGAATGTGGATCGCTTTGACCGGCTGTTCAACAATGGTGCAGGCCAGATAGATGGCTGGGCGAGTGGCCCGAAAGGGCCTGATCGTGCGCGCGCCATTTACGATACAACCAGCCTTTGGGCCGTGGACCGGGGTGTGGCGGGCTTTATGTCACTGATAACGCCGCAATCGGAAACCTGGCATGGCATTGCCAGTGTTGACGCCATGACCGACGATGTGGATCAGGAAACCGAGGAATGGTCCGACCGGTTTGCCAATTATCTGCACAAGATGCGCAACAACCCGCAAACCGGCTTTTGGGTGTCTCACAAATCAGCCTTGCGGGCCATGTGGGCGCTTGGCACGGGCATTCAATTTGTCAGCGAAAATCTGCAACGGGGCGCAGATGCACCCATGTCCTATCGTTATGTGCAATTGTCGGAGAGCTATCTGGCAACCAATTATGAAGGGGTCGTGGACACTAATTTCCGGTGCTTTACCAAAACGGCGGCGCAATGCGTGGCCAAATGGGGTGAACGCTGCTCTGCTGATATCCGTGCCAAGGCGGCGGATGCCAAAACCCGCGACCGGATGGTTGAACTGGTGCATGCAGTTTTGCCGCGGGCTGAGCGCGGATCAGGCCTAAACTCCAGACGCAATGCGGCCTGGGCGGAGTTCTATTTTGAACGGCGCACCAAGCATGTGCTGCATGAAGGCGGCTTCAATGCATTTCCCTATGTGGTGTATCACTGGAACCAGATGGGCCATGAAGCCTATTCGGAAGGGCCGATGGCGCTGGCTTTGGCCGAGGTGAAAAGCCTGAATGCTCTTTCCAAAGATGCGCTGATGGCCTCGCAACAGGCAGTGAACCCGCCAACCGCCAGCATTGATGACGGGTTTGGGCGTGTGAACCTCAACCCCGGCAAGAACAATCCCGGTCTGATGTCGCCAGAAGGGCGGCTGCTGGTGCAACCGATTGTCACAGCCCCGCGTCCGGATTTTGCCGAAAGTATTTTGAACATCAAGCGTGAACAGATCAAAGAAAGCCTTTATGTCAATTTGTGGCAATTGCTGATCAATTCACCTTCCATGACAGCGACGGAAGCATTGATCCGTGCCGAGGAAAAAGGCCAGTTGCTGGGGCCTGCTGCCGCATCACTTTATACCGGGATTGCCCGTTTGGTGGATGTTGAAACGCAATATCTGGCAGACCGGGGTGCCTTTGAGCCAGACCAGCCATTGGCGGTGCCGGACACGATGCAGGGCGGCGATATTGCGGTGCAAATGGACACACCGCTGGACCGGATGCGCCGCTCTGGCGAAGTAACCGGTATGCAACGTACGCTGGAGTTTGGCGCAACCATTGCGCAACTGAAGCAGAACCCGAAAATTCTGGAAAAATTTGACGCTGATACCATGCTGGATACGGCGCGCAAAGTGTTTGGTGCGCCCGCCAGCATGTTTAAAACCGAAGAGGAATTGGCGGCTGCCCGCGAGGAGGCTGCGCAAATGGAGCAGATGATGCAGGCCATGCAGATGGCGCAGGCGGGCGGCGCTGCTGCAAAAGCTGTGGGTGAGGGCGCGCAGGCAGTTGAAGGGTCGCCCGCGCTGGCGGCGATGGCTGCAGGGGCGGGCTGGCGGGTGAGGCCGGTTGGCAGGGATTAGCTGTCGCCAAGTATCTGCTTTGTCCTTCTTGGAATTCACACCTAGCGGCCCTCATTTGGCCAGATTTTTGCAAGATTATAGAAAGAATGCAGCGGAAAATTGAAAGTACAATTCAAATGAGAATGCTTTTAATGCGATATTGGTGACCGAAAAGGCTTTGACCTTTTCTGATTAATCGATCACCCGATTCTGAGAATTCCTGGCCTGCCAGAAGGCGGAATTCAACCTGCAATTTCTAACAAACAAACAATTTTTTTGAAGATCAGCATACGGTGCCACGTGTTATAGATTGTGCACTGTCTGATGCTGTTTGCGTGTTTCATAAGGAGCGCTGTTATGACTGACAAAACCATGTTTACCGAGCTGGACCAGTATCAGTGGTATCGGGATATTGATGAATTGGCGAAGCATTCAAAATTCAAAAGTATGGAACGCCTATTGTCTGAAATTCCACCAGCGCCCGTTAGCCTCGTGTTGACAATTATGGAGGAAATGACAAGCCGACCAGAGGTTTTTGCGGCCTATGCCAGCGCGCCTGCTGATGGGCAGATCGGACCTGAAGAAAAGTTTCTTTTGATGTGGTTTCGTGAGTACATCAAACACAAGTATGGCAATGAAACACAAGCTTTGTCTGAAGCAGTATACCACATGAGAGATTTGGCAAATGGTGCGTATGGCGGTGTGGATGATCCGAAACTTCGGGCCACATTGCTTGCTGATGACAGCATTTATGATGATGGAGCGGGCTCCACTTAGGACCGGTTTCTTTCACCTTTATACTTCCCTTTGTTTTCACACTTGACGACAAGTGAGCGCATCATCATGGCCAATCGAAACACAATTGTCGGCAACGGCACTTATCTGTATGTCGACGTTAATTTCCTTCAACAACTTTACACTGCTGGTGGGGTTGAAGCATGGAACAGAGTTTTCAGTAAGGGGGACAAGATAGTTGTAACCTCTGTAATTAGAGAGGAAATGGAAGAATCCCATCTGAGCAAAGACTTCAAGAAATGGATGAAAAAAAATGGACAAGACATTTCAGAACCCGACATTACCGTCGAGAAACTGAATGAAGCCGATCCCGACAGAAAAACCCCCTACAAAGAGGTAGGGGGTGGCAAAGGGATGGGAGATGCTTCGATCAGACTACATTTGAAGCACAGCCTAATGGACCATCCGAATAGCAAGTTTCAACTTTTGTCTGGTGACAAAAAATTGGTAAATTTTTTCATAACCGAGAGAAAACGTGTCGGCACGAGAATGTTGGCCCCACATCGGGGCGTGTTCGGTTTTTTGCGTACGGAACTGCTTGAGGGTCGTATGACCAATGAAGTCTATAATGCCTACACCGGGCGCATTCGCGAAAATTTTAGAGTGCTGGAGTCGATCTCTGCTGAGTTCCGCGATCGTGGAGAAGCTGCTCAACAAGTGAGAGAGTCCAAGCAAGTGTGGAAAACCGGGGACTACCCCGACCCTCGCAATGAAGTAAAAACATTCAGAGATGCCAACCGTGCACGGGTTCAAGCCGAAAGAGAGGCATTGAAAGCTTCGCAAGCTGGACAGCCCGAGATTGGTGCAGATGATAAGGGTGGGTCCAATAGCCGCCAGAATTTGCTGGGCACGCCCAAACCTGGCGATGTATTGCGGGCCGTTGGTGTAATCGGCGATGTTGTGGAATTTACGCAGGTTGTTGAAGAATCTTCAAAACTGATTGAGCAAGACAGAACACCAGAAGCGGAACAATTGCTGTTTGCCTATGTTGGTGGCATTGGCGGTTCTGCTGCGGGTGGTGCGGCTGCTGGTATGGCGGCTGGGGCTGCAATTTCGGCAACAGGTGTTGGCGCATTGGTTGGTGTGCCACTGGCAATCGTCAGTGTTTTGGTTGGCGGGTATCTGGGAGATGCTGCGGGTCGGGAGTTCACGTCTTACATGGTTCGGGAAATCCAAACCCGACAGGCCAATGGCAAAGCGATTGTTGTTGATGACATTATTGAGCTGTTTGAAGATTATTCTGACGCGAATGATCTGGATGTTGAAGGACTTGAAATTCCTAAAAGTGAGCTTGATTTAAGTGGGCTTAATTCACAGACAGGGCCGTGGGAACTTGTTGATGAGAATGGCGAATTACAGCCTTTCAATATGGGCCCTATTTACGGGCAGGCCGTAGACGCGCGCCAAAGCGCTGCTGAAGCGGTGCCGGGCCAGACTATGGCTGAATTGCAAGGGGGCACTGCATTCAATCGAGTCAATAAAGCGCATGCGCTTGTTACAACAGCGGGTCAAAGCGCCGGTTTTGAAGCCGCCATGGGGCAGGATATTGATTTGCTGCCCCATGGAGTCAGGAAAGGATTTGACAGGCGTAGAAGTCAGATGGAGAGCGCAAATGGAACAAACAATGAACAATTGCCCATCGAGCCTCCAACTCCGCGTCCACGGCCAAAGTTGAATCCAATTACAGAAGGGTATCTGAAGGATATGCCCGATGATGGGCGGTTGATCCTTACGGCTGAGATAGTTGGCTTCAATGGACGCAAGGAGGCGGACAAGGCAGAAGCTGAGCGGCTGGCGCGCTTTGATGTGCAGCGCAAACAGAAGCAAGATCTGGAAGATGTTAAGGTCGGGAAAGTCTCGACTGTGTGGGACCGGTATGGCCACCCCAAGGCAGTGCGGGATTTGCTTGGGGAGGAGGCCTATCAGACCTTTGTGGATGACCGGCTGGAAGCGGGCCTCATTTCCAATGCAACGGCGGGATTGCATTTGCTGCAGGATGCTGAGTTGTTCGGCATTGCTGACGGCACAACAGCCCTTGAAGCGCCGCATGAGAAGCTTACGGAGCTGATGACGCCTAAGGTGCTGGCAGCAGCGGCAGAGCGCGCCCGAGACATTTTGGACATGCGCCGCACCAAGCCGTCTGAGGCTGTGTTGCTGTCATCTGATTTGAGCAACCGCAAGGCACGGTTTGATGCAGCCTTTGATGCCAATGAGGCTGTGGATGCAGAGGAGATGGATGCGTTTTTATTCTATCATGAAGCGGCGCAACGGGAGATTGGGATTGCGGAGCCTGCCATTGAAATGATCCCGCCGCGCTGGGCAAGCCAGGTGGCGGCGCGGTTTGAAGTGCCTCAGGCTGGCAATGGCACCCCAACTGACCGGCGGGCACGTGAGGCGGAGTTGAAACAACATTACACCGAGCTGCAGCAAAGCTTTGGGCCAGGTACGGATGATGTGATTGCTTACAGTCTGGCACGAACTGCCAGCAATGGGGCGCTGCCTTCAGGGCAGGGTCACGCAACAGGGACGCTTTGACCTTTGAAACTCAGTATCCGGTGCCATATGCTATAAATTGCGCATTGTTTGATGCTGTTTGCGTGTTTCCCAAGGAGCGCTGTTATGACTGACAAAACCATGTTTACCGAGTTGGACCAGTATCAGTGGTATCGGGATATTGATGAATTGACGAAGACGGCCAAAATTGATCGCTCGCGACGTCGCTCGTCCGATATCCCGCTCGCTCCGTTGAGCCTTGTACTGACGATCTTGGAAGATATGGTCAGCCGACCAGAGGTCGTTGCGGTCTGGGGCAGCCCATATGTGGATGGACACATTGCCCCAGAGGAGAGATTCTTGTTAACGTGGTTCAATGATTATCTGCTGTTCAGATATGGCAACGAAACCACTGCAGTGGTTGAAGCCCAAACCCACGTGCGAGATATTGCAACCGGTGTCTATAGCGGAGTGGATGATTCGAAATTGCGGGCGGAGCTTCTGGCAGAGTGTGACGTATACGATGATGCGGCGGCATCTTAGAACTTCCGCAGTCAATTTCTAAATTTTAATTCTGAACACGCTTGAAGACAAGTGAGAGCACAATTGTGACCCAAGCAATTTCGACTTTTATTCACACTTGAAGACAAGTGAGCGCACCATCATGGCCAACCGAAACGTGAGACCGGCATCGATGCTGTAGCCGCGTGGATATTGAATTTGGCCTTAAGATCTAAGGAGGCCGCGTGGAGTTTTTTTACCAGTTCTCTCGTCGTTTTTGACCCACTTTCAACGTAATTATGAGCAAGTTTAAAACGTCGATCGTGGTAAAAATATTTGATAATTGCGTGAATTATTCGACCAATAGTCATAAAAGGAGATTATCTTGTCAAAATTTTTTGAAATATTACTGCTTTTCGCTGTTGCGACATTCGGTGTTGGTTCGTTTGGTTATGCTCATGAACGGCCCGAACCATTCGCCTCTGACTTCACGTCACGAAACTGCTCAAGAGAAGATGATTTGAAGCTGTATATCATCGAAAATTTTGATATATACTATCAAGGCAGCGGTAAAGAATTTTTGCGAAAGCCTTTTTCTGAATTCATCCGATATCTAATGATACAAAGAGAAAATATTGGTGATATACAATGTAAATTTTCTGTAACAGTTTATCATATTTTGGACAATTATAATGTAGTAAGCCTTACGGAGTTATTTTATACAGTAAAATATGAAATTCAAAACGGAATTGTAAGTTCATGTATAAATAGAACTGTTATTTATGACTACGGTTCGGATTTGGGTGAGTTTTATAAACCGGTCACGTTATGCTTGCGTGGAGAATTGTCAGAATGAATGAAAATTCAATCCGTCCGTATTATCCTCAATCCATATCAGACGGTCAGCATTCCATTTACATTGCTGAACTTCCCATACGACTATATCAGAGCAGGTCAGGTGCGGCTGTGCAGACGGTTTATCGACATATTCTAATTGCCGGGTTTGACGAGCACGGCAGACAAATGTGGGAAATGAATGGGCTTGCTACAGATGCTAAAACAAGACAAACGAAGACTTTTGGGGCACCTTTTGACTCCAGCGATAGAATTTTGTTCTGGCAGCACATACCAACTCGTTTTTGGAACAATGCGCAGAACCCTGTGCGTTTGTTCAATGGTAGTCCCAAAGAGATTTCAAGGCTTCGTCTGCAAGCAATGGAAGCGGGTACCAAAATTAATGAAGCTGACCTGCATTACAGGGCATGGTTGAATCCTCAAAACAGCAATAGTGTGGCTGCGACACTTTTGAAAGCTATGGGGAAAGAGCCGAAAGATGTCTTGTTGGGGATGCGGGAGCTTTATGAAAACGGAACGTTTTCGGGAGGGTTCCCAAATTACAAAGGGTTTGGGCTTGATTTGTTGCCAGGACATGTCCCATCTCCGACAGTCGATCCAGCTGAGGTTCCTATTCCGGTGCCGAGGCCCGTCGACACTAGGCTTGAAAATGTACCAATGCCCAAACCTCAACCAGAAAACAGCGACCAACAACACATAGGTGGCATTGGTAATGATGAGATTGGTGGGCACCTGAGAGAGTATCTGCCGAGTGCCGCCGACAGTTCTTCAGCAATTAATGAAATCTTCACTGATGTTTTGAACCGCGAAGGTGAGTTTACGGGTTCATATGATAACGATTTTCGGTTGCCGAACGTTGATATGGCATTGTTGCCGGATGGCGTACGTGGAAAATTGAGTGGATGGTTTCCATCTGGGGAAAACAATAAGTCAATACCGTTGAGTGCAGCGGCAGCAATGGAAAATGCGGTTGTTGGATATAGAACAAACAATGAACAAGCGCCCGTTGAGCCGCCAGTACCGCGCCCACGGCCAAAGCTGAATCCGATCAAAGAGGGCTATCTGAACGATATGCCCGATGATGGGCGGTTGATCCTTACGGCTGAGATAGTTGGCTTCAATGGACGCAAGGAGGCGGACAAGGCAGAAGCTGAGCGGCTGGCGCGCTTTGATGTGCAGCGCAAACAGAAGCAAGATCTGGAAGATGTTAAGGTCGGGAAAGTCTCGACTGTGTGGGACCGGTATGGCCACCCCAAGGCAGTGCGGGATTTGCTTGGGGAGGAGGCCTATCAGACCTTTGTGGATGACCGGTTGGAAGCCGGCATCATTTCCAATGCAACGGCAGGACTGCATTTGCTGCAGGATGCTGAGTTGTTCGGCATTGCTGACGGCACAACAGCCCTTGAAGCGCCGCATGAGAAGCTTGCTGAACTCATGACGCCGAAGGTGCTGGCAGCAGCGGCAGAGCGTGCCAGAGACATTTTGGACATGCGCCGAACCAAGCCGTCAGAGGCGGTGTTGCTGTCTTCTGATTTAAGCAACCGCAAGGCACGGTTTGATGCAGCCTTTGATGCCAATGAGGCGGTGGATGCAGAGGAGATGGATGTGTTTTTGTTCTATCATGAAGCGGCGCAGCGGGAGGTTGGGATTGCGGAGCCTGCCATTGAAATGATCCCGCCACGCTGGGCAAGCCAGGTGGCGGCGCGGTTTGAAGTGCCCCAGGCTGGCGATAGAACGCCGACAGATCGCCGGGCGCGTGAGGCGGAGTTGAAGCAACATTACACTGAGCTGCAGCAAAGCTTTGGGCCACGTACGGATGATGTGATTGCTTACAGTCTGGCACGAACTGCCAGCAATGGGGCGCTGCCTTCAGGGCACGCCCAATAACGGACCCATTCAGCGGCGTTTTTGCCGTGTGAATGGATTGTCTGGTGCTGGCTTTATAGCGCGCCATACCCCCTAAACCTGACAGGAAACACTATGTTCAGACTGCGTGCGCTGTTTGCACGCGGCTTGCGCAGAAGCGCTGTTGCGCGGCTGTTGCTGGCCGGTGCCTATAAACGTGTGCTGGTGGCAGGCAATGCCGCCCAGCAGGACCGGGATCTGGTTTTGACCGATCTGGCCAACCACACAGGATATTACCGCGTTTCACCGGCGGATACGCCGGACGCGGATTTGAGATTTGCAGAGGGTAAGAGGTTCGTCATGGCACGAATTCTCCACCATCTGCGGATGCCTCGTGAACTTCAGCAAGCGCTGGAGGATGCGGCAAGGCAAGAGCAACTCACCAACACAGAAGAGGGTGATTTATGATGGACGAAACAGCTTCCGGTCACGCCGGGCAGGGCCGTTCTCCAAACAGCATGGGCGGTGACAACGGATCTGCGACCGCTGCAAGTGCTGCAACTCCTTTTGACGGTCTTCAGGCAGAAGGCAGCCGCGAATGGATTGAAAATGCCGGGGTGAAAGATGTTGAAAGCCTTGTGAAAATGGCGCGCAATTCCGAAAGTTTGATCGGAAAATCGTTCCAGAAACCAGGGCCGGATGCAACGCAAAGTGAGAATGACGCTTTTTATGAGCGTTTGGGCCGTCCGAGGGAAGCGTCTGGCTACGCGCTGACGCCACCTGAAGACATGCCGGAAGATCTGCCATATGACACGGAATTTGCAGGTAAATTTGCAGAAACCGCGCATAAATATGGCATTTCTGCTGAACAGGCCAAGGGCCTTCATGACTTCTATGTTCATGAGACCGTTGGTGGTTATCAGGCCGGTCTGGATGGCCATGTGGCCCAGTTGGAAGAGCGTACGATTGCTGCCACAAGCCAGCTTGAAAAAGACTGGAATGCGCAGCAGGGAACGCCGCAATTCAATGAGCAGGTGGCGCTGGCAGACAGGGCCATTCGTGAGTTGGGCGGAGACACGCTTCTGGACGGGTTTGAAGCTGCGGGCATGATTGGGCCGCAGGGCATTATTCTCAATCCGGCCATTGCCAAGGCGATGGCCAATGTGGGGCGGGAACTGTTCGGTTCATCCGGTGGCTTGGCACTGGGGGGCAGCAGTTCTGCTGATAATCCCTTTGCCAAAGAAGACCAGAATCTCACTCAGCAATCTGAACTTCAGCGCAACGATCCAAGACGTGCAAGGTCTCTCATTTTGGCGGCGGGCAGAGACCCGGCCAATTGGGGCCTTTGATTTAAGGAAAGTCACTATTTATGGCACAGACACAAATCGCTGACCTCATTACACCCGAGGTCTATCTCAACTATATGCAGGAAGACTATCCGGAGCGAAACCGACTGTTGCGCTCCGGAATTGTGGTTCCGCCGCCTGAAAATGTGCAGAGCCAGATGAATGCTGGCGGCACTGTGATCAACATGCCGTTCTGGGATGATCTGGGGCGGGGTGAGCCGGACATTATGTCCGATGATCCCAATACCAGTGCAACGCCAGACAAGGTAACTGCTGACAAGGACCAGGCAGTGAAGCATTTCTGGCACAAATCCTGGTCGAGCATGGATGTTGCCGGAATGGTGGCAACCGGCCGGGCGAAAGACCCGGTGCAGCAGATTTTGAGCCGCATGGCGACGTGGTGGGAATCTGCTGAACAGGGCGCTCTGATTGCCTCAACCAAAGGCGTGTTTGCTGACAATGCGGCCAATGACAGCGACGACATGACTTATTCGATTTACAGTGATGTTGTTTCTGGTTCCATCACAGCAGCCAACCGCATTTCCGGCGCTGCGGTGCGCCGCGCCCGCGTGACGATGGGTGACTATATGGATGAGTTTGCAGCCATTGCTGTGCATTCTGCCGTGTATGTGAATATGGCGGATAATGATGAGATTGAATTCATCAAACCGTCTGACGCCACTGAAATTGCCATGTTCCAGGGTATGGAAGTGGTGGTGGATGACCGCATGCCGGTGACGGCTGGAAGCAATTCTCCGGCCTATACTTGTTACCTGTTTGGCCGGGGCGCGTTTGCCTTTGCCGACGGGGCCGGAGCTGATCTGGTGGCGTTTGAAACGGACCGGGAACCGGCTGTTGGAAATGGCGGCGGTCAGGACACTGTGCATACGCGCCGTCATGCGCTGCTGCATCCGCGTGGTGTGAAATTCACCAGCGGCAGTGTTGCAGCCCTTTCCCCCTCTTGGGCCGAGTTGGAAAACGCGACCAATTGGGACCGGGTCTATAACCGTAAAAACATTCGACTGGCACAATTGGTGGTCAACGCCTGATACGCTTTTGACGTGGTTACCTGGCTGGGAATGACGGTTTTCAGATCATTGAACCAGATGGGGTCGGCATTTTGCCGGCCCCTTTTTATTGGAGATTTCAAAATGGCTAAATCAGAAAAGTTGGCGCCTAAAACCGCTCAACTGATGAAATTGATTGCGCGTGAGACGGATACGGCCCGTGCGGCGCATTTCCGCCGCGTGATAGATGGCACTGCGCGTTTGGAAGCATTGACCGGCAAAACTGATTTGCTGCAGGTGCAGCGGAACGCTTTGATTGATGCACTGCCACCGGTGAAGCCTGTTGTGGATGAGACCGTTACTTCGAACATGCCTGAAGAATCCGGGTTTGCCGCTCTGCAAGCACAAATCTGCGCATTGCAGGCCCAACTTGCCGGGAAGGGAGACTAGCTGATGCCTTCAAGTGTCGCTGAAATTGATATCTGGAACATGGCGCTGGATATGCTTCATGAAGCGCCGGTGTCGTCACCCAGTGAAGATACGAGTGTGCGGCTTTGGTTTTGCCGGAATTTTGGCCAGACGCGGGACAGTGAAATGCGGAAATTTGCATGGAACTTTGCGCTGGTGCGGGTGCAGCTTGCTGCAAGTGTTGAGGTGCCGGCATGGCGCTGGCGCTACAAATATGAGTTGCCGGGCGATTGTCTGCGCATGATGGCGCTGCGGCAAGACGGGGCGTTGAATGGCACTTTGATACCCTATGAGCTGGAAGGCGAGGCCATTTTGACTGACGCGATTGCGCCGTTGAAATTGCGTTACATCAAGCGCGTAACAACCACCGGGCTTTGGGATACGCTTTTTGTGGATGTGGTTGCCGCAAAACTGGCGGCCAAAATGGCCCATTGGCTGACCGGAAAAAGCTCTTACGCTCAGATTGCGGAGCAAACATATCAACACACACTGCGGGAGGCACGGCGGATTGATGCACTGGAGCAATTTCAGGAAGATCTGGATCAGAACAACGTTATTCTGGTGCGCGGCTGATGAGTGTTTATCCTATTCAGGCCAATTTTACGCGCGGTGAACTGGGACCCCGATTGCAGGGGCGAACCGACCTTGATCATTATCAGGCGGGGCTGGTGAGCGCATTGAACTGGCAGGTGATGAAGGAGGGCGGCGTGCGGCGGCGTGTGGGTACGTTGTTTGCCGGCGAGGTCAAGGACAGTGCCAAGCAAGTGCGGTTGGGCAAGTTCGAGTTTTCGACATCGCAAAGTTACATTCTGGAATTTGGAGAAGAATATATTCGTTTTTGGACGAATGGTGGCCGGGTTGAGGTTGCCGATGTGCCTGTTGAAGTGGTGACTCCTTATCAGGAAGCAGATTTGTCAAACATCAGATCTGCCGGTGCCGGGGATGAATTGTATCTTGTATGCGAGGGGTATCCGCCAAAAATCCTGCGCCGCCTGTCTGAAACAAACTGGACACTTTCGGACTATGTTTCCAAAGATGGACCCTATCTGGATGCTCACGACGGTCAGACAGTTCTGACACCAAGCGCGCGGAACGCGTTGTCATCTGGCACTTATACATCGAGTGGTTCAAGTGAATCAGATTTGTTCGATCTCAATCCTAAAACGGATTGGGCGCAGGGCGGCGGTGTTGTTTCCACAATCACTATCAATCTTGGCGGCGGAAATGCTGAAGTCAGCGATTCATACAGTTTGCAGGCGGACGATGTTGTCCCAAATCAAGCGCCGTCAGAATTCAAACTTCATGGTTCTAACGACAACTCCACCTGGGTTGCATTGGATAGTCGATCAAATGAGACGGGTTGGGGGCGTCACGAAATACGGCACTTTGATTTCGATAATACGATTGCCTTTCGATACTATCGCCTGACGATTACAGCAGCTGAAAACGAAACAGATAAAAGATTTGCTGAGTGGTTTATCAACAGGGCAGGCGATGATCAAACGCCGTTTACGATCACCGCCTCTTCTACCGATGGAATTAACAATGATACCGGCTTTCAATCGGGCGATGTCGGGCGTTCGTTACAGGTTACAGGCTCTGACGGGATTACCCGTTGGTGCCAGATAACAAATGTGACGTCCACTACGGAAATCCTGGTGCGGATGTATGGCAGGTGCCTGCCTGATACGGATTCCTTCAGCCGCTGGAAACTCTCTCAATGGTCGGACGCATTGGGGTGGCCACAGCAGATTGCGTTCTTTGAAGACCGGCTTACATTTGCTGCTTCTACCTCCTATCCGCGTACGCTCTGGTCAAGCCAGACAGGCGATTATGATAATATGGGCATCAGTTCCCCAACTGAGGATACCGACGCGCTGAACATGACCATGAATGGTGGTCAGTTAAACCAGATACAATGGGTGGCCGAGGGGTTTGATTTGCTGGTTGGCACTTCTGGCGCAACGCGGACCATTCGCGCCAATGATGGCAACAGTGCCATTACCAATGAAAACAAGCGACAGCGGCGGGAAACCCAGGAAAAATGCGCAGGCATTGAACCGGTGTTTGTTGGCGAAACTGCATTCTTTGTTGAAGCCTCACGCAAGTCAATTCATGAGTTTTTCTACGATTTCAACAATAATGGCTATCGCACGCCGGAATTATCGATCCTTTCAAACCACCTGTTGAATGCGAAGATCACAGAGTTGAGCTGGCAAGCTTCGCCAGAAGGTCTGCTGTATGCCGTGACAGAAGATGGCAGATTGGCAGTGACGGCACTTGAAAAAGCGCAGCAGGTGGCCGGAATGACCCCCTTTGAACTTGCGGGCGGTTCTGCCGATGCGGTTGGCATTGTGGAATCGGTTGAGACCATCGCCGGCGATACAGCCGATCAGACCTGGCTTGTGGTCCGTCGAACCATAAATGGCAATTCAGTACGCCACATTGAGTATTTCAGTAATTGGGAAGATGGCAACGCTGTTGAAGATGGTGTTTTTGCCGACAGTGCCCTGCAATATACCGGCTCTTCCACCATCTCGATCAGCGGTGCCAATCACCTTGAAGGCGAGTCTGTAGGCGTCTTAGCTGACGGGCTTGATCTTGGAGACATTGTTGTGGCTGGTGGGATGGTTACGTTACCCAAAGATATATCAGCCTCAAAAATCACCATCGGTTTACGATATGAATCGCATGGTGAGACCCTGCGTCTGCCGCAGGTCGGCAACCAGGATGGGACCGCTCTTGGGCGGAGAAAGACAATCAATTCGGTTGCTGTGGATGTTCTTGAAACCGCCGGATTGAGCGCCGGAACAGCTGCACGCATTGAAGAAATTACGGCGCGAGCCATGACAGACAACCTAGACAGTACGCACCCACTTATGAGCGGCGTCTTTTCTGTTCCCAGCCAGGATAGCTGGCGGAATGGTGGCACTTGCCTATTTGCAACAAATAGAATGTATCCGGCGACCATCCGAGCGGTTTTGTTGGGTGTAGAAGGAGAACCATAATGTGTGGACCAATGGAAATTGGCGCTGCGATAACTCTTGCTGGTGGAGCCATGCAGGGCGTATCGGGATATCAACAACAAAAGGCCATGGCGGCGCAATCGCAGGCCAATGCAGATTTGTTGAAGCGCCAGGCTTTGCTTGAGCGTGACAAGACCTCCTATGAAGGAGCTCAACACCAGAAAAGTGCACAACGCCTGGCGGCAAAACAGGTGGCCTCAGCTTCTGCCAGTGGATTTCAGGTCGATGGATCGACGCTGGATTTTATTGAAAGCGCTGCTGCTGAAAGTGATCTGGACCTGCAGGCCATACGTTATGGCGGACAAATTCAGGCGAATAATCTTGAGCATCAGTCCCAGCAGCGGCGGTATGATGCGAGAAGCCAATCCAAGGGCGCTGGACTGGCATTCATTTCGCCCATCATCAGATCCGCTGCGAGTTTTGGACGGGGGTTTGCGACCTCATGATTCAGCGTTGCATGACTTGAACGGTTCACAATTGGGACCGTGTGAAACACTCATTACCAACAAAATTCATTAAATTTTACAGCTGCCGCGAGGCGGCTTTTTTTATGGAAAGAAGCAATGACAGAAACCGTATCAAAGAATTTCCAGCAATGGGTCGGGGACGGGGTGAGCGAGGTCTACACTCTTTCAAATGTGATACTTCTGGATGAAGCCTACCTTGCCGTCTATCTGGATGACATTACTCAAACGATTGCCACCGACTATTCCGTCGGGATCGAAGCCCAGATTGCCAGCGTCACTTTCCTGACACCGCCTGCTGCGGGACAACGAATTTCAATTGTTCGGGAAGAACCTCTTGAGCAAAATACAGACCTCACAACTATCAATACATTTCGCGCTGAAGGTTTTGAAGGCGCCTTGGATGCAATAGTTCGACAGATTTACCGTCTATGGCACAGATTGTCGCGCTCTCTGACACTGCCGGATAGCGCCTTGGATGGCAGTGGGCTGTTTGATGCGCGGTTGAACAGGATTGGCAATGTTGCAGATCCGGTTGCTGAGCAAGATGCTGTCACCAAGGCATTTGCTGACGATACTTATGCGCTTCAATCCGTCGCTGGTAGCGATATGTTCAAAGCGACTTACGACACGGACGGTGATGGCAAAGTCAATGAAGCCATTACAGCAGATATTGCACCATGGAGTGGTCTGACGGGCATTCCCGCCAGTTTCACGCCTGCAACCCACTCACACACTGCAACTGACGTTGATGATTTTAACACCGCATCTGATGCAAGAATTGCCAGTTCTGCACAGGATGTCAGCATTTGGGAAGCCGGTACCGGAATCACAGAAGGTGTTGTCAGTCCCGCGAAGATTGCGGCGGCGATTGCCACTATTGCTCCCGGCGGCGGCGACATGATCAAGGCCACCTATGACAGCAACAATAATGGCAAGGTTGACGCGGCAGATGCCGCAGATGTTGCACCATGGGCAGGACTGACGGGGGTGCCGGCTACATTTACACCGTCGGTCCACACACATATTGCGTCTGACCTGACAGACTTTAACACATCTTCCGATGCTCGGATATCCGCAGCTGTCAACGTATCGGTTCAGGCTTACGATGCGGATACCGCCAAAACTGATGTGGCTCAAACGTTCTCAGCCCTTCAGGCATCGAGCATTGAAACACTGTCGGATGGCGCAACGATTACGCCGACAGGAACGAAAAATGCCCATCAAATTACGCTTGGTGGCAACCGCACAATGGCAGCGCCAGCTATAATCACGGCGGGCGCAACCTACCTATTCAAAATCATTCAAGATGGCACTGGATCGAGAACTTTGGCGTGGGACTCTGCATATGACTGGCCGGGCGGCACAGCTCCAACACTCACGGCAACCGCTACAGGAATTGATGTTATCTCAGGCTTTTCATTCGATGGCGTTTCAATTCAGATTCTCACACCAGGACAGGATTTTAGCTGATGGGTACACGATATTTAGACGCCCAGACTAGACAGGACATGATCTTGACTAAGTTTGGCGGATTTAAGCTCGCAGTGAAAACGTTTGATGGTACGCAAATTGCCGACCTGCGAAATGGTGATATTTTGTCGCTTTCAAAGCGTGGCGCAGGGGCAACGACACCGCAACTAACTGATATTATGACAGAGATTTACCAATGCTCGCTCTCCACACTTTCTGATGCTTCGGGTGATCCGAATGACTGTCCGCTGACGCGCAGGCAATTATGTCTCGGGCCGCTGTATCTATACCTTAAAGATTTAGTTGTTCTCGTTGCAATCAATGTAATTGAACATTCAACAGAACGATTTGCCGCTTCGATAAAATGGCAAAATGCAGAAGAATACATACACTATCATGCATTAGTAGCTAGTCAAATGGCAACCATTGGGCTTGGTTCTGATACAGAAGTGGCGGCATGGATAATCGGAGGGAATACCTGATGTTTGCGGCTCAAGGAATGCTGTCTTCTTCTCTCGGCGGCGGTTCACGTGTATTCAATATTTCACCCTCTCACTCTGGTCAGTCTACGTGGGATCTTGATGTTGACGGGTCTCTTGAACTTGACACTTTTGGCACATGGATAATCAAGCCCACCGGCAACTTTTCGGCTTCGCTCAAACTTTGGGGTGGCGGCGGTGGCGGCGGTGAAAACTCTTCAAAATTTGGGGGAGGTGGCGGGTTCTCTGGTGGTATGCTTATTTTCCTAAACACTAGGGAATATGTTTTGGTGGTTGGGCGTGGCGGTCGATATAATGTTTCTGGTGCGCTTGCACCCGGTGGCGGTGGCGGCGCAGCATCATCAGGCTCTGGTGGTGGTGGCTATTCAGGCATTTTTCAAACTTTGGAAATTCAAGCTAATGCAAAGATCCTAGCTGGTGGTGGTGGCGGAGCAGGTGCGGGCACAACCGGAGCATCACTGGGGGGAGCTGGCGGAGGGACTTCTGGTGCAGATGCCAGTGGAGGGTCACCAATAGCGGGAGGCGGCTCACAGGTCGTGGGCGGGCAGGCTGGCGGAAATTCCGGGGGAGTTGAGGGTAGCGCGCTGCAGGGGGGGTATAGCGGCCAGCGTGGTGGTGGTGGTGGTGGTGGTTTTTTTGGTGGCGGAGCCAACCGTTCTGGGGCAGGATCAAGTGCTCGTGGCGGCGGTGGCGGCGGTTCCGGTTATCTGTCTGCAGACATTTCCGGCGGATCAACAACCGCAGGTTCTGGTGCTGTTCCGGCAAATTCCGAGGATTCTGATAGGAGTGGCGCCGGTGACGGAAATGCAGATGGAATAGAGGGTAACCCTGGAAAACTGAGGTTGTCATGATCTCAATCGATTGCACTGGCATCCATTGGATTACCCGCTGTCCTGACCCCACTGTCAATTACAGCAATGTTCAGACACAACATGTGACATCTCTATCATTCTCAGTGCCTTATCGGACAAAGCCCTTTGTTATTGTCTCCAAACCATCAAGCCAGCGGTAGCGGCGAATCGGTCTTGCTTCAGTGTCTATATTTTGCAGGATCATCTACAAACGAAGGAAATCCAATGTTTTTGATAAGTGATCAAATCCGAGAGGTTGTTGGCAAGAACGCCAACCAGAGGATCGTTGACGGCGTGATATCCAGCATGCAGGAGCACGCGGCTGAGTTTGAACTTGATCGTCCGGAACGGGCTGTGCATTTCCTTGCCCAGATCGCTCACGAAAGTGCTCACTTTCGCACGACAATTGAATACGCGACTGGTGAGAATTATGAGGGGCGCAAGGACCTTGGCAACGTATTCAAAGGTGACGGCCGTAAATTCAGGGGCCGGGGCCTTATACAGTTGACAGGGCGTTCTAATACCAAGGCTTTCACCCGGTGGATGCGCAAGCGTGATGCTTACGGTCCTGATTTCGAGGCCAATCCTGAAATCATTGCAGACTTCCCGTGGGCGTTTCTCGCATCGGTTTATTATTGGTCGTCCCGCGATCTGAACAAATATGCGGATACGAACAACATTGAAGCCATCACACGACTGATAAATGGTGGTCTGAATGGCTACACTGATCGGTTGCGATACTATGATGGTTTTGCGCTGGCTTATCTTGGCTATCGGGTCGGTCCATCCGGCATCTGGCAATTTCAGTCTGACAGGGGCCTCGAAACGGACGGAATCAGCGGACCACAAACACGGGATGCCTTCCACTTTGCCTTGAAGGCCCTAACAACCCCGTCGCTGCCTATGGTGGAGATTCCGGCTGTGCCGCCGCCAAAGTTACCGTCAAGCGCGCCACCGGGCATGCATCAATCAATTCGAATCCGTTTGGCCGCTCTCATTGGGCGGCTTTTTTTATAGGAGATAAGCCCGTGAAGGGATTTCGTACTATCATTGTAAACACTGCCGTAGCCACGCTGCCATTGGTTTGTGAGCTTTTGGCATTCCTGGATGTATTTGACTGGCGTTCGGTGCTTCCACCCGAAAGTGCGGGATGGCTCATCCTGCTGGTGGGCCTACTGAATATCGGCCTTCGGTTCATCACCACGACGCCAGTTGGTGAAAAACTTTGATTGCGCAGATAACAGGTTGGGTTGCAGGCGGAGCTCTGGACCGAATTGGGCGCCATTTGAAGGATGCCTATCTGGCAAAGAAACAGGCTGAATCCGATGAACAAAAGCTTGAAGCTGATCTGCGGATTCGCCAGTTGGAAGCGCAACAAAAATTGTTGATCGCAGAACAGGGCAGAGCGCTGACCCGTTGGATCAGGCCAGCTATTGCATTCCCGTTCGTCGCGTATCTCTGGAAGGTTGTGCTGTGGGACAAAGTTTTCGGCTGGGGAAGTACTGACCCTTTGTCATCTGAACTGGGTGAGATCATGATGGTAATGATTGGTGCCTATTTCCTGATGAGACCTTTTGAGAGGTTTTTCCCAAAGCTAGGTCTCTAGAGATCAAGACGAAACGGCTTTATTCAGGATGCGTTGGATTTATCAGGATGAACAAACAATTGATTGACGTACAACTGGCGCTGCTGTCTCAACAGATGCAGACCATGATGGATGAAAGCCGCTCTGCGACTGCAGATATGAAGGCTGAGATTGGTACCTTAAAATCGGACATGGCGGATATCAAGATGCAGGCAGCAAAGTGGAAGGGCGCATTTGGAGTCATGCTGGGAGCGGCTGCATTTTTGATCGGACTTATCACCGCATGGGAAAAAATTGGCGTCTTGTTCAAAAACTAATCCTGCCCCGAAAACCGCATTAAAAAACCCGCGACCATATTTGGAAGTCCCAAATATGGTCGCGGGTTTTTTGCGTTTTAGTTTTTGGGCAGATTTACACCCAAGACATCAAGGTCGCGCTGGTTGATTTTGCGTCCTTGATTTGTCGCCAGGCCGGCGCGAACGCCAGCAAAAAATATGTTCATGAAGTTTGGTTTTATCGAAGTCATAGACTTATCTCCATTTCTCCGACAAAACTAATGGCTCACTGAGCTGTTCACCAGTGCAGTTTAAACGCGGCAGCTATGCATAAATTGCACTTTCAAGTCCGGGGCGCAGTTGTATCAGCAGCCCGGCTTGGAAACTTATGTGTGACGCCGGCTTTCTTGGTCCAGCAGCGCCTTGTTGTAGCTTTCACTGTCCCAATTCTCATCGAGAGCCTGCAGAGTAAGTGCTTTCTGTGTTTGTGGAGCAAGTCCTCCTGTTGGAGGATCGTTGTCCAGACTCGTGGGGAATGCATAGCCATCTGCTGCGCAGGTAATGGCGTTTTCTATTTCGTGCGCTGATAGTCTGCCTGTCTCTTTTGCGGCCTTCACGACAGGATATATACGCTTGCACATACCAGTCCGATCGATTGTTTCCATTGGTTGGCCAAAAGCTGAGGAGACCTGCAGCAGATTTGCCATCCTTGCAATGTCGGCAGTCCTGTTCGCGCCTGCTGCGTGATACAATGCAGGGTTGAAAAATAGCAGGTCGCCCTTTTTCAATGCGAGCTGGACACAGCGGTCCTCAAAAACCTCACGAAAGTCGTTCCGGGTATAGGCGACATAGCCGGCACCATAGCGCTGCGAGAAAGGTAGTAATTTTGTCGGCCCGCTTTCAATTGGCATGTCACAATGGGCAATTGCAGCCTGCAAGGTGAGGGCTGCCGACATGTGGTGCAGATGCGGTGGGTATTTTGCCGCCTGTTCTGCGGGCAGGAACCCCAGATGGTAATCCCGATGCGCATCTTGTGCTTCACCGCCAGGCCGGACGAGGTTCACTTGGGATGCCATTTTATAGTTAGGCCCAAGCCATGCTTCACACCCCAAGGCAACCATGTCATTGCCGTAGTAGCTTACAAATGTAGCTGGATCTGCTTCACAGAGTTTCTGCATTGAATTCCAGATGCGATCATTTGCTCCAGCTTTTGCAAAATGATCGCCTCCTGAGCCTGAGCTTTTCTCGCGCGCTATGATCTGATTGAAGATCTCGCTTGCAGCATCAAGCACGCCCATATCCTCATAGGCATTTTGGATGACGAAGGTGCCTGCACCCTGAAACAAGACCTGGCCCAGCTCTGCCAGCACTTGTCTTCGACCCTCAGCAGCACCGAACAACTCCCGCAATTCATGTGAACGGTAAATTGGAATGTCGCTCTCAATTGTTACCGCATTTGGTGCATCGGTCTTAACAGTTTTGCCTTCCAGTGATTCCAGGAACTCCTCCAGACTGGCACCTTGTTTGGTGTACCAATCAGCGGCGCGGGGGGCATAGCTTTGTTTTTGTGGGCCTGACATGCTGGTCTCCTCCAAACTCTCTTTACAGAATACAGATTGTGTTTCATGCACCCACTCCTGAAAACCATCAAAAAACCATCAATTTGAATCGAGGTTTGATTTGGGATCACATAGGTTTCTTGTGAAGGAAGTAGCGGTTCAGGCAGGCGTTAGCACTGCAACGGTCGACCGGGTGTTAAACAATCGTTCGCAAGTGAAGCATCAGACGCGTCTGCGCGTTCTGCGCGCGGTTGAAGAATTGGAACGACTCCAGGATAGCCTGAATTTGTCCGGTGAGCGGTTTCTGATCGATGTTGTGGTTGAGGCACCCGATCGATTTGCCGAGATCGTACGTAATGCGGTAGAGGCGGAGATTGCCAGTTTTCTGCCAGCATTGGTTCGTCCGCGGTTTCACTTTCGGGAGACGTGGACAACACCGGAGTTGGTTGCGCGGCTAAGACGGATCGGCCTTAACGGCAGTAAGGGTGTGCTTCTCAAAGCCAAGAATCTGCCAGAAATTTGTGAAGCCATCGGGGCGCTGCGGCACCAGCATATTCCCACAGCAACATTGGTGACAGACATTCCTGACAGTACTCGCATAGCGTATGCAGGAATGGATAACATCAGCGCAGGAGAGACTGCCTCATACTTGATGTCGCGTTTCGTGACCGCTCATGGCGGCACTATTCTCCTGACCATAAGTCACAGCGATTTTAGTGGCGAAGCTGATCGTATCGCCAGTTTCAGGCAATCCATATTGCTTGTGCGGCCGGATTTGGATTTTGTAGAAATAAGCGGTGGATACGGTCAATCGAATGCTACAAAAAAACAGGTGACAGAGCTTTTGGAGCGAGGCGATCAGATTATCGGTCTTTATTCAGCGGGAGGTGGCAATAGAGCAATTCTCGAGGCGTTTAATGAACTTGATGTGCCAGAACCTGTTGTAATCGGGCATGATCTTGATGAAGAAAACCGTATGCTACTATCTGAGGGACGCATCAGCGCTGTCATTGTGCATGATCTTAACAAAGATATGAGACAGGCGTTTGCCGGATTCATCACCTTCCATAAGCCAAAATTTAAAACCGAAGCGGGACGCTTTTCTACTGTGCAGATCGTGACGCCTGCAAACATTCCTGATTTGGCGTGACGCGGCGCGAGGCTGTCTTGCAGATTTCATTCCGACTGGACAGTCACTCGCCCAATTGCACACGCTTTATGCAAAAACGACATCGATTGACCCATTATGTCGCGATTTGAATAGATTGGATCCTCATAGAGAGATTCACATTTGACGTCTAACCTTCTGAATAAAAGCATGAAAAATTGATATGTGGCGCTTTGGTTCGTGCGACCCTGTGGCTACACTGGACGGTTGACTTTGCTGCACAAGGTTGCACTTATAGTACTAAGGGGCGAATGGGCCACTAGAAGAGTTTGTTATGAACTGTACAGCCATGAGGCTTGTTACCCGGTATCGGGAAATGAAGTCTGTCATGACAGGTTTCGATTGAAATCCTGGTTCAGAAATTTTAGTGCGGGTCCGTAAACAGGCGGCCTCGCTTTTTTTTATGTTCTTACGAAGTCCAGAGGAAATCCATGAGCAGTAATCAATTGCATCCAAAAGTTAGAGAAGCGCAGAAGATGATGGATGACGGTCGTATGGACCGGCGCGCATTTCTGCGCGTGGCCACGTTGTTGGGCGTTTCAGCTGGCAGTGCCTATGCAATGTCAGGGCTTGTCCAGCCTGCAGAGGCCGCTGGGCATGGCAATATGCCATTTGCTGCTGACGACCCAAATGCGAAAACAGGCGGCATATTAAAGGTCGGTATGGAAGTCCAGAAAATGGATGATCCAGCGACCTACTCTTGGTCGGAGATGTCAAACCAGACAAGACATACCCTGGAGTTTCTTACCCTGACCGGCACCGACAATATTACCCGACCTATGTTAGCGGATGGCTGGCAAGCTTCAGATGATCTGAAAACCTGGACCTTCACAATTCGCAAGGGTGTGAAATGGCACAATGGAGATGAGCTTACTGCGGAGCATGTGAAGTTTAACATTGAACGCTGGATGGACCCGGATCTTGGTTCTGCAAATATTGGCCTGTCTTCCATTTCCGCAATGCTGGAAGACGTCGGTGAGAAGAAAGCGATGGTGGAGGGATCCGTTGAGATACTGGATTCCCATACAATCCGGTTTAATCTTCAAAAGCCTGTTCTGTCAGTGCCGGAAGATCTTTCCAACTATCCAACCTCGATTGTGCATCCAAGTTTCAAAGCTCCTTTTTCCGACAATCCTATTGGAACGGGTGCTTATGAACTGGTTGAATTGGTGGTCGGGGAAAAGTGCATCCTCAAAAAGAAAGCCGATCATGACTATTGGGGAGGTAAGGTCTATCTTGACGAGATTCACTATTACAACTTCTCAGCTGAGAACTCGCTGATCGCATTTTCTGGCGGCGACGTGGACACGATCATTGAGTTTGGTGTCGAGCAACTGGAGTTTGCGAAGGCAATCGAAGGCACAATCTTGACCGCGCGTACGTCGCAAACGCTGACCTTGCGCATGCAGGTTGATCAGGCTCCTTTTGATGATATTCGTGTGCGTCGCGCTTTTTTGATGGCGATTGATAATGCGGCCGTGAAGCCACTGGTATATTCTGAAGGAGGCGATATTGGAGCCAATTATCATGTTGCGCCTATCCATCCCGAGCATTTTGATCTTCCGGTTCCGGCACGGGATGTCGAAGGTGCAAAGGCGCTTTTGACAGAGGCCGGTTACGCTGACGGGATTGAATTGACCATTGATATCGGGAATACCGATGGCCCCTGGCATCAGACGGTTGTGGAAGCTGTCAGGGATCAGGTTAAAGATGCCGGAATTAAGCTCAATATCAATGTAATGCCTGCGTCCAAATACTGGGAAATCTGGGACAAGACTCCCTTTGGGGCCACTTCCTGGACCCATCGTCCACTGGGAACTATGGTCTTGTCATTGGGATACAGATCCGGCGTTCCCTGGAACGAAACCCATTTTGCAAGCGCTGAATTTGATGCAGCTCTGGATGATGCAGAAGCTACTCTTGATGTGGAGGAGCGCCGCGCCAAAATGGAAAAGGTGGAGAAGATTATGCAGGATGCCGCGATCGTTTGTATTCCACTTTACCGGCCGCTCTACTCCATTGTAAATGACAGCGTAAATGGCGTTGCCATGCATCCGACGAAGTTTCATTTGTTCAACAAGGTTTGGAAAGCTTAGTTGCTGGATGCCCAGAGGCCGTGCAGAAACCTGCACGGCCTCTCTTTTCATCAGCGCTGGTCGTCAGCGCCTGGCATCAATCGATGGTCCTGCCGTGGCCAGTTTAACGTGAGCCATTGGAGCAATTTCCAGGCAAAATGACCAAATTATTATTGAAACGTATCCTGCAGATGATCCTCATCATGCTGACCGCTTCATTCATCCTGTTTGTGATATTTGACACACCCGAATTCAAAAAGCGTCTTGCCGTTCAAGAGCTTGGTGGCTTTGCCGTGAGTGCGTTGACCGATGCCAGTTATGAAACCTGGCTCGAAAAAAAGGGACTCAATGTTCCCTTCTATGAACGTTATTCCAACTGGATTGGTGCAGTCATAAAAGGTGATTTCGGGTTTTCCCAAGAGAAAAACCGGGAGGTTGGTCCCCTGTTGTGGGACAAATTGAAAAAGACCGGAATTCTTGCGTTCTGGGTGTTTGCGCTGATGATCCCGTTGTCACTTGTTCTGGGTGTGTTAGCTGGGATGAAAGAGGGATCTGTGCAGGATCGCACGGTTTCTTTCATCTCGGTATTTTTCACAAGCATTCCGGAAATCGCCACCGCCATTTTGCTGACGGTTTTTCTGGCACTCGGCCTGGGGTTGGTTCCGGCTAAATCTGCCATGATCTCGGGCTTTGATTGGAAAGCCCTTGTGCTGCCTGTGCTCACACTTGTGATTTATGATTTTGGCTATGTCGCGCGGATGACGCGGGCATCGATGGCAGAAGTCATGACCTCGCAATATATCAGGACAGCCATTTTGAAGGGCCTGCCGTACCGGCGGGTGATCATGAAACATGCGCTGCGCAACGCACTGATCGCGCCATTCACCATCATCGTGCTGCAGCTTAACTGGCTGCTATCCGGTGTGGTTGTTGTGGAGGTTTTCTTTGAATATGACGGTTTCGGCAAAATGTTGCTTGAAGCAGCTCTCTTTCCCGATGTTGAAGTTGTTCAGGCCTGCACCCTGGTTGCTGTTATGGTCGCCGTCCTGTCCCAGATTATCTCGGACATCGGCTACATGTTCCTCAATCCTCGCATTCGGTTCAGTTAGGAACAAAATCATGGCTGTTGCAGATCTTCAAATGCCGCAACGCTCTGTTTTTGAGCGGTTGGCGAAACCAAAACTCATGCTGGCTCTGTTTGCGATCATGTGGGTTCCATTAACGCTTTACGTGATGTTTGGTTTCGGTGATGTGGTTCTGCTGCCTGCCATCCCGGCCACCATTGCGCTTTATGTCATTTGCCTGTGGGCCTTCCGTGAATCCACGGTTGCGCTTGTTGGGCTTACGCTTGTATTTTTCTGGCTGATCATGGCGGTTTCTGCGCCCTATCTGCCTTTGATAGATCCCAACAAGCCCATTGCACCTTTCGCAACTCCCTGGACCGAGAAGAAAGATACCTTCTTTATTCTGGGTAGTGATTTTAAAGGACGAGACCTTCTCTCCCGCATGATTTGGGGGTGCCAGAGAGTTCTTATCTGGGGTGTGTCAGCCACGGCTGTTGCGTATGTGATCGGCACCGTGTTTGGTTTGATCGCCGGCTATCTTTCAGGGTGGTGGGATGAAGCGATCTCGTTCATTGGCAACGTATTTTTGTCTTTTCCGGTCATGGTGTTGTTCATTGTTGTTTTGAACTATCTGGGACCATCCGGCTTCAACATTGTGATCGCAGTCACATTTGCATCAGCTCCTGCCATCATGCGCATTGTTCGAGGACTGACATTGGACATCAAGACCCGCGATTACGTGTATGCGGCGCAAACCCGGGGCGAGCATCCATTATACATCATGCTGGTTGAACTGCTCCCCAATGTACGCGGTCCATTGATTGTGGATGCCTGCCTAAGGCTTGGCTATACAACGGTTGCCATCACAACACTGACCTTTCTCGGCCTTGGCCTGCAGCCGCCTGATCCCGATTGGGGGCTCATGATCCGAGAGTCGGCGCGGGTCGCGATGCTCTGGAAATTCTCATACATGCTGCTGGTGCCGGCGCTTGCCGTGTCCTCATTGATCCTCGGCTTTAACTTGCTGGCTGATGGTCTCCGTGAAATCAGCCTAAAAGACTAGGAACAGGGTGAGGATTGAATAATGGATAACGTTACCCCGGTTCTTGAATGCAGGGATTTGTGCATTTCGTATAAAACGAGGGCTGGTGAAATTCCGGCTGTCATCGATTTCAATCTCAAACTTATGCCGAATGAATCGCATGGCATCGTCGGTGAATCCGGTTGCGGTAAATCCACGGTTGCGCTTGCAATCATGCAATATCTCGGCACTAACGGTTACATCAAAAGCGGCAAAATTCTTTTCAATGGTCGTGACATGACTGCCATGAGCCAAGAAGAATTGCGAAAGCTTCGCGGGTCGCAAATTGCGATGGTGTATCAGGAGCCGATGGCCTCCCTGAACCCGGCCATGAAGATTTCAGACCAATTGGCAGAAGTGCCGATGGTTCATGACGGGATGAGCGCCGAAGATGCAAAGGTGAAAGCCTTGCAAATGTTGGAAAAGGTGAAATTGCCCGATCCATCGCGCATCATGAACTCCTATCCGCACCAGATTTCTGGCGGACAGCAGCAACGTGTTGTGATTGCGATGGCGCTTTTGTCAAATCCGAAACTGCTTTTGTTGGATGAACCAACAACTGCTTTGGATGTGACTGTGGAAGCCGGCATAGTGGAACTTATTCGTGATATTGCGGTTGAATTCGGCACGTCTCTTGTCTTCATCTCACACAATTTGGGACTCATTCTGGAGACCTGTGAGCGGCTCACAGTTATGTATTCCGGTCAGGCTGTGGAAATTGGTGATATCGGTGATGTGTTTGACGCAATGCGCCACCCCTATACGCGGGGTCTTTTCAACTCTATTCCGCTGCCGGGTGCTGATAAGAAAAGCAAACCTCTTGTACCTATTCGCGGGCAGTTGCCGCTGCCGCATGAAAGACCAACTGGTTGCTATTTTGGGCCGCGTTGTGATTTTTTTGAGGAAGGGCGTTGTGACCAGGAGCTTGTTGCGCTGGAAGAAACGGACGAAGGCAAAAATCACTTTGCCCGATGTGTGAAGTTTCGTGAAATTGATTGGGAGGCTGAACAAGCGACCGTCATTGTGCGTGATGCCGTTTTGCCAGGCGAAGTGGTTCTGGACATACATGAACTTCAGAAACATTACCGGGTCGAACGGGGAGGTCTGTTCCTCTTTGGAGGTGAGGCAAGTACTGTCAAGGCCAATGAACGTATCAGTTTTCATGCAAGAGAAGCCGAAACCGTTGCCATTGTTGGCGAATCCGGCTGTGGAAAATCGACATTTGCAAAGGTGTTGATGGGGCTGGAAGATGCCACGTCCGGCAACATCCAGTTCGGGGATGTGGAGCTTGGAAGTTTGACAGTTCAGGATCGGACAGCCGACACAATTTCGAAGCTGCAGATGGTGTTTCAAAACCCTTTTGATACGCTGAATCCCAGCCATACGATTGGCCGCCAGATATCACGTGTCATCAGAAAATTCGGCGTTGAGAAGGATCCGGCGAAGGTTGAAGCCCGGGTCATGGAGCTCCTTGATACTGTCAAGTTGCCCCGCGATTTTGCCAAACGCCGACCAAGGCAATTATCAGGTGGTCAAAAGCAACGGGTTGGCATCGCGCGTGCGTTTGCGGGTAATCCATCTATGGTAATTGCGGATGAACCTGTGTCGGCCCTGGATGTGTCTGTACAGGCTGCAGTGACAGAGTTGTTGATGAACATTCAACGTGATCATCGCACAACCCTGTTGTTTATCAGTCATGATCTATCGGTTGTCAGATATCTCGCAGACCACATTATTGTCATGTATCTGGGGCAGATAATGGAGCAGGGGAGCACGGATGAAATCTTTTCGCCTCCCTATCATCCTTACACCGAAGCATTGTTGTCGGCAGTTCCTGTGGCCGATACGTCTATCGAGAAGCGAAAAATTGTGCTGCAGGGCGAATTACCATCATCGCTTAATCCGCCAAAAGGGTGTCCTTTCTCAACCCGGTGCCAGTACAAGATTGATGGATTATGCGATACGGAAGTTCCGCCGGTCCGAACGGTATTCAAGGATGAAGAACAGCTGCGCGGGCACCAGATTCTGTGCCATTTGAGCCAAGAAACGCTGAACAATATGCTCCCGGTTTTTCGCAACAAAGGGAGCAGCGACAAGGAATCCGGCGAGTTGGAACCAGCTGAGTAATTCAGCTTTTGGGTTCTTTCGGCGGTTTTGCGGTTTTGTTGGCCAGCCGCAGGAATTGCGGGGATGTTCTGATCAGTGCCACGAACCGTCTGTCGGGCTTTGGTGACAGGCCGGGTCTTGCAAGCGAGCGAACAATCGTAAACACCACCAGCATCCCATGCATGAGGCTTGTGTAGACAAATATCGCCGGTGAGCCGAATTGTTCGGCAAACACGGCTGCAAAGAACGGGCCACCAATAGCGCCGGCCGAAAAGAAAAACATCAACCCGGCAGCCACCAGCACATATTGGTCATCTTCAGCCTGATCATTGGCATGAGCTGCGGACAAGGCATAAAGGGGCATGGCAAATGCTCCAAAGGCAAAAATGCCGATCAGGCTACCCGTTTGCGATGTGGTGCCGAGTGCGGACAGGGTAATACTGGCTGCTATGGCGCCACAGGTCGCAATCATGAGAGACATGCGGCGGTTGAACCTATCGGACAGCCAGCCCAACGGATATTGCAGCAAAATGCCGCCAGCAATGCCAACACTCATGAACAAAGCGATGCCCGTTTCATCAAACCCGACATCCTGTGCATAAAGTGGCCCGATGTTTCGGAAGGCAGAATTGGTAAGGCCGATGGTAAAACAGCCGAAGCATGCCAATGGCGAAATCGCCCAAATGGCCTTTAGATCAAATTTGAAATTCTCAGGTGGTTTAGGACTTGATCTGTCCGACAGGGAAATTGGCACGATGGACAGGCAATACAGCATGGCCGCCACGGAGAAGATCGCGAAACTCATGACGCCGAAGGCCGGGATCAGAAACTGGCTGCCGGTGACAGCAAGCAGATCAATCATCCTGTAGAGCGAAAGGACACGGGCTCGGTTTTGTTTTTTTGCTTTTGAATTGATCCAGCTTTCAACCGTTGTGAACAGCCCGGAAAAGCAAAAACCCATGACAAATCGCAGCGCGACCCAAAGAATGGAGTCAATTGCGAGGACCATTAACAGGGTGCAGACCGCTGATAATGCTGCCAGTGCCGCAAAAGTTCGGATATGGCCGACTGATTGAAGAAGACGCGGTGCATAGATGCAGGCCAGCAGAAAACCGGTCGAATAGCTCGCGCCAATCAGCCCGATATCAAGTGCTGAAAAGCCTTCCGAGGTTCCACGCAAGGTAATGAGCGTGCCTTGGAGGCCGTTGCCGGCGAGCAAAATGCCCGCAGCAATGAGAAGGGGGAGCAGGGCTAGTGGCATTGCGGCCTGTGACTCATGTCATTTCGCCGCATCAAGCGCTTCAATTCGGAAAATGTCCAGTCACGCAGATGCGATTTTTCACCTGCTTCAGTGACAGGTTTGCCAGTCCTTCAGGCCAACACTGTGCGCTCCAGAAACCAGTAAGCTCCTATCGCTGCGATGATCAGTGACCCTGGAATGACAATCACCGCTCTGTACCAATCCTTGCTGCGGAACCAAAAGCCAACAGCCAGAAAGCAAAGCAGAATAACACTGATCTGGCCAAGTTCGACGCCGATATTGAACGATATCAACCCTGTGACGAAGTGAGATCGGGAAAGGCCGATTTCGGTCAGAACGCTGGCGAAGCCGAGACCATGCAGAAGGCCGAACCCAAAAATGACAAAGGGTCTCCACTTGCTCAGATGATTCATGAACAGGTTTTCGACGCAGATATAGACAATTGAAGCGGCGATCAGCGGCTCAACGATACTGGCAGGAACCGTGACAAGTCCAAGCATCCCCAATGCCAGAGTGATGGTGTGAGCCAGCGTGAAGGCTGTGACCTGCCAGAACAGCGGCGACAGGCGTGTGCTGAGCAGAAACAATCCGATCACAAACAGAATATGATCCAGCCCTTTGGGGATGATATGGGCATAGCCGATAACAACATAATCAGATATTACCTGCCACGTGCTCTGGGAGGTGATGCCCCGGATTGATATGGGATCACTGGTGGCGCCATTCTGCAGGTAGCCGGTATAGCCTTCGCCATTGTCACTTAATGGCCCGCGTAGCACAATTGCGCCCAGCGACTCATCCCATGAAACTGTCATGTTTTGCGCATTGGCAGGCAATTCACCCTTTAATTTAAGCCGCGAGATACGAGGTACCGAAAGGTCTCCAATGTCAGGCACCGACAGGTTGTCGATTGATGTCTCAAGGGGATTTTCATCGGCGGAAATTGTAATTTGACCCAGAAATGCTTCACGATTTGCAGCGACCCGCGCTTGCAGATCATCTGCTGAAAGCGCCCTGAGCGTGTTGTATTGCTCCGATTGGGGCGATTGGTCCGTGTCTTCATGTTCTGACCCGATGCCAGCAAGTGCTGCTTCAAGGTTAAGTGCAATATCAAGCTCAAACGCGGAACCATCCGGAGCAAAGACAAGATCAGCAATGGCCGGCTGAATTTCATGAGCGCGGGCAGTGCCGGTCAATGCCGTAAATGATGCAATTGTAATTAGGAGAACCAGTATTACAGGCACTAGATTGATATAAAGTCGGGAATATGGATTGAATTTGTTGGCTAGGATGAGCTTAATTTTGTGTGTCATTGTGTAAGCAGCAGGTCGAAATTTTAGCATTTTGTGTTCCGGAATAACCAATTTGAGGCCAGGTGCCTCTGGAGTAAAAATCTTATGCACTGCGTAGCGCGTTCTGCAATCAAATTTCGTCTTCTTCGTGTTTTCTCGATAGTTGGAATCATGACTGCATCCATTGAGGGTACGCTAGCGCATGAATTCTGGATCGAACCTGATACGTCACAAATCGCAGTTGGAGAGGGATTTACTGCCACTTTGAATGTCGGGCAGGACCTTTCAGGCAGTACCTATTCATATCTTCCGCCAAGATTTGAGCGATTCACCATAACTGCGGGCGGTTCGACCAAACCAGTGGAAAGCCGGGTTGGCGATAATCCTGCCCTTCAAATGCGCATCGAGGACCCTGGCCTTCAAATCATCGCATATCAGTCCAAAATTGAGGGCCTGACCTATGCAAGTCCAGAAAAATTTCAGCAATTTCTGGATTATGAGGGACTGGATTGGGTGCTGGACACGCATAAAGAGCGCGGCTTGCCATCAAAGAATTTCAGAGAAAACTATACCCGGTTTGCCAAATCCCTCGTTCAGGTTGGGCCATACAAATCTGACGGTTCCAGCGCCGACCAAGCGGTCGGTTTGCCGATTGAACTTGTTGCGATGAATTCTCCTTTTGAGCCAGGTCGTGAGCGTTTGGAAGTGCAGTTGTTGAGATCCGGGCTTCCTTTGGAGAACATTCAGATCGCTACGTTTCAGCGCAACATTGATGGGTCTGTTTCCAGGCGTCTAACGCGCAGCGACGCAAATGGTATTGCTGACATCCTGATCGATAGCGGCGGGTTTTTTCTTGTCAGCGCAGTGCAGATGGAAGCGATTGATCCAAAGCAGTCTGCGGAGGCTGTGAATGGCCGTATCCCTGTTTGGCAAAGCCTTTGGGCCTCTCTCAGCTTTCGATTGCAGGCAGACTGAGCTTTAGAAAACCCAACATTAACAATAGTTAATTGACTGAATGTAATCTGTAACGGAATGACCTGCGTAACTCCCACATCAAGCGCTTGATGTTAAATTTTGAAACTCAATTGCTCAGGGAGCATTCCAAATGAAACTGTTTAAAACTGTAATGGCCGGCATTTTCGCACTCGCATTCAGCGCGTCCGTTCACGCTGCAGGTCACAGCAAAGATATCGTCGATACTGCCGTCGATGCTGGTTCGTTTGAAACTCTGGTTGCCGCGGTTACGGCTGCCGATCTTGTGGATACGCTGAAAAGCGAAGGCCCGTTTACAGTGTTTGCACCGACAGATGAAGCGTTTGCAGCACTGCCAGCTGGTACCGTTGAAGATCTTCTGAAGCCGGAAAACAAGGACAAGCTGATCGCTGTCCTGACTTACCATGTTCTGCCCGGCAAAGTGATGGCCGCGGACATTGCAGGCAAGGAAATGATGGCCGCAACTGTTCAGGGTTCGGAAATTGATGTGAACGCAATGGACGGCGTCATGATCAATGATGCAACTGTCGTGACCGCAGACATTGAAGCCTCAAACGGCGTCATTCATGTGATCGACAAAGTACTTCTCCCAACCATGTAATATTGTATTCGGTCTCAGGACGAACTCCCCCTCTCGCCCTGCAGTCGACTGAATAGAATGTGAGCCGCCAGCACCTCCCGGTGCTGGCGGCTTTTTTTGTTGTCTGGTGTTCAAAACAGATGGTGTTCGCATAAGTTTTGCTGCTGTAAAAACTTAACAAATCCGGCTATCAGTAATTGCGAGCACATGGCGATCTGTCGTAGAAGGTGCTCAAATCTCAATCGACATTGAAGGAACGATCAGCCCTATGGCGCGGCAATTTATCTATCATATGAGCGGGCTTTCAAAGACCTATTCCGGCGGCAAGAAGGTGCTCAACAATATTCACTTGTCGTTTTACCCGGATGCGAAAATCGGTGTGCTTGGACCAAATGGTTCCGGTAAGTCGACCTTGTTGCGCATTATGGCTGGTCTGGACAAAGACTATACGGGCGAGGCGTGGGCAGCAGAGGGTGCAAAAATTGGCTATCTGCCCCAGGAGCCGGAACTGAATGAATCCAAGGATGTTCTGGGCAATGTCATGGAAGGCGTTGCAGAGAAGCAGGCGATCATAGATCGCTACAACGAACTGATGATGAACTATTCTGACGAGACCGCTGATGAAGGCGCCAAGCTTCAGGACATGATCGATGCCCAGGATCTTTGGGATCTGGACAGCAAGGTCGAAATGGCGATGGAAGCTCTGCGCTGCCCGCCGGGAGATTCTTCCGTAGAAAATCTCTCCGGCGGTGAAAAACGCAGGGTTGCTCTTTGCCAGTTGCTGTTGGCAGAACCGGATTTGTTGCTGCTGGATGAGCCGACAAACCATCTGGACGCCGAGACAGTAGCCTGGCTGGAGAAACATCTTGTCGCCTTTAAGGGGTCTGTACTGATCATCACCCATGATCGGTATTTCCTTGATAATGTGACTGGCTGGATTCTGGAACTCGACCGTGGCAATGGTATTCCCTATGAGGGCAACTACTCTGCCTATCTGGATGCCAAATCCAAGCGTATGGCGCAGGAAGGGCGTGAAGATGAAGCCCGTCACAGCGCGTTGGAGCGGGAACGGGAATGGATAGCAGCCAGTCCGAAAGCACGTCAGACCAAATCCAAGGCGCGTATCAAAGCCTATGATGAGTTGGTGGAACGCAGTGCAGCTCGCAAGCCGGGGCAAGCCCAAATTCTCATTCCGCCCGGTGAACGACTGGGGCAGATCGTTATTGAGATGGAAGGTGTTTCCAAAGGCTATGGTGAGCGGCTGCTGATCGATGATTTGTCATTCAATCTGCCTCCGGGCGGCATTGTGGGTGTTATTGGCCCCAATGGCGCGGGTAAAACCACTTTGTTCCGTATGCTTACCGGGCAGGAGGAGCCTGATTCTGGCACTGTGCGATTGGGAGAAACCATCAAGCTTGGCTATGTCGACCAATCACGCGACACGCTGGACGCGGACAAGAATGTCTGGGAAGAAATTTCCGGTGGTGACGAAGTTATCAAACTGGGCAAGCATGAAATGAACAGCCGTGCCTATGTTGGTGCTTTCAACTTTAAAGGTGGTGACCAGCAACAAAGGGTCGGGTCTTTGTCTGGTGGTCAGCGCAACCGCGTGCATTTGGCAAAGATGCTGAAATCAGGCTCAAACGTTTTGCTGCTCGATGAGCCAACCAATGACCTTGATACCGAAACCCTTGGCGCACTTGAAGATGCGCTGGAAGATTTTGCCGGTTGCGCCGTGGTTATTTCCCATGATCGCATGTTCCTTGATCGGCTGGCGACCCACATGCTGGCTTTTGAAGGGGACAGCCATGTGGAGTGGTTTGAAGGCAACTACGCTGACTATGAGGAAGATAAGAAGCGTCGTCTTGGAGCTGACGCCGTAGAAAATCCACGTCGTATCAAATACAAGCCATTTTCCCGCTAGACCGCAACGTCTTCTGGCCGCTCTTTGGCGGCTAGATAGAGGGCCAGAACCAAAGTCAGGCAGATAGCATAAAACCAGAATAAGGTCTGGAATGCGTGAATTGGTGTGTTCTGAATGGTTTCATCGCGAATGATGGCTGCTGTCGTCCATTGCATGACACCGACACCGCCGACAGAAAAGAAATTTAGCAGCGTGACGCCACGTCCGACCGCATGAGGTGGGAAAAATTGGCGCGCATGGGCCATCAACACCGGATATCCCATACCTGCAAATCCGCATAAAATAAGCATCGCGGTGGTCAGGTACAGGCTTGAAGCGGTCCAGATTGCAAGTACAAACACACAAACAATCACAATTGCGCCACCGCAGACATTCAACCATTTGCGGGATGGTGACCAACGATCGAGCGGACCGTATGCAACGCTACCGGCAATCATGGCAAGTGCCATCCACAAGGTGAGTGTTCCGATTGCCGCTGAGTCCAAACCGTAGACATCCGACAAATAGGGCGCGATCCAGTAACCTCTGAGCCCGGCAGGGATGGCATAGACAACGGCCATAATTGGAAAAATTGGCCAGAGAGCTTTCAACTTCAAGAGCGTGAGGAATGAGCCGCGATCTGACGGATTGTCGCCTGTGGTTTCCCGAACCGGATCTTTGACAAACTGGTAAATGGCAAGACCAATTGCGATGGTCAGTACAAACAAACCGAACATGACGGACCGCCAGCCAAACTGAGTGGCCAGAAGTTCCAGCGGCTTTGCACCGGCAACATTTCCAATGGAGCCAAATGCAACAAACCAAGCTGACAAAAGACCAAAACGCACGGCTGGAAATGCTTTGGCAAATATGAAGATCGGCGCCATCAGCACCGGTGAACACCCAATTCCAATCAGGCCCATTGCCCCAATCAGGTGCTCAGGTGTGGTGGCAAGGGCTAGCCATAGAACGCCGCCTCCTGCGCCAAAGGTGAAGAGTGCCGCTGTCATCCGTCGTGGGCCGAACCGGTCAAGCCATATTCCCACAGGGAACTGCGCCAGCGCAAACATGACAAACCATGCGCCGGATGCCAGCGACAGCTCCGTTGGCGTGGCACCCAGATCATTGCTGAGATCATCTGCAAGGACCGCCAGAAACGCGCGGTAAAATTGGCTCATGACATAGCCAAGCGCGAGTATTGTGATGCTGGGTCCCATGAATCTTCCTGATATCGGGTTCAAGGGGTGAGCTATTGCACTTGCTGTGCTGTGAGCGCAATTTCTTTAAATTGATGAGACTTCGCTTTTGCTGAACCCTTATTCGAAACCTGCCGCGTAACAGTTGTGAAAACCCGGTCTGCTGGTTGAGTTGGAATCTCTACTCCTGATGTTTGCCAACCGTCAGCGACGCAAGCGAAAGATGCACAAATGAATACGGCGAAAGAATACACGATACGGCCTGCCTGTTTTGAGGATGCGCGCGCCATGGCCAGGCTGATAGATATTGCAGGTGAGGGCATTCCAAACCTGCTTTGGAGTAACATGGCGGAGCCCGGGCAATCGGCGCTGGATGTGGGGCAGGCGAGGGTTTCTCGCGACGTGGGGGGATTTTCCTACCGCAATGCTTTGGTCGCCGAGGCCGAAGGTTTGGTGGTCGGCATGATGCTGGGATACATTGTGGAGCAACCCGATGAGGAGATAAACCAAGATCCAGCCAATTTGCCGGACCTTGCGTGGCCCTTTGTTGCTCTCGAACAGCAATCGGCGGGAACCTATTACATTGATGCACTCGCTGTGTTGCCAGGCTGGCGCCGATGCGGTGTCGGAAGTCGTCTGTTAGTGGCCGCTGAGCAACGGGCTCGAGGCCTCGGCGTTACAAATATGAGCATCCAGCATCTCGCGCATAACAAGGATGCAGTAAAATTGTGTAGCCGTATTGGCTATCAGTTTTCAGCCCAAAGCCCCGTTCTGTCCCAAACTTACCAGCCTTACTATTCGGGCGATGTGGAATTGCTGTTCAAGCCCCTCTGAGGTGAGTTTGGCTATTTGTTTCCAGCAGGTGGTCGAGCTCTTTTCATCCAGTCGATATCGGGCCGTGTTGCCAAAGTAAAATTTTGACCCGTAAATGCGAAACGAGGGCGTGACGATCCCTGGGGGGCCAATCCGAATGTCGAATTGTGTGCCCATGCGGCGGCCGGATTTTCTGAGTCGCTTCAAGCGCTTGCTGATCAAAGTTGAGATTTAGATTCAGGCTCTTTATGACAAAGTCGAAAAAGTCGAAGCCCGAATTGTGGTTTGGTTGTTGATCAAGTGAGGGGCGTTTGAGTTTTGGCTGACCGGCCCGGATATTCAATTGTCCTGATGACGATCAGACGGGGGTCCTACTTGCACAGTCGGTAGGTGCCAGATTTGCCATGTTTGCCGAGGTCCAGGTGAAAATGGTCTAGATGATAACGATCCGCGTTCGGCCCCAGAACCGTGGTGAAATATTGGCAAGCGCCAGCATTGACTTCCCTTAGGAACCGACGTTCTGCCCGCTTTCCATTCCAACCGCTGGCAACTTTGATTTTTTTGCCGTTGGCTAGCGTGAAGACGCTTATGTCAATTGCATTGCCGTAACCATGTTCGGATAGTTTTGCGCCTTTCACACCATTGCGGCTGCGGCATGCAAACGAGGCCGCAACACGCAATTGCGCAATGTTACTGCCAAAATGCTTTCTGGCTGCCGGTTGAACAACGGTCTCCACCCACTTTGCAGTCGCCAGCCCAACAGTTCGCTGAACATTCGCCTGAGGATAGAGCTTAACAGTTTGAGGAGCACGGATGCCGGCTAATCCAACCAATTGCCGTTTGGGGCAAGAACTGCGCAGTGCGGATGACGAAACTTTTGTCAAAACCAGTGGTGCAGCCACTCTTGTTTTGTTGGTTCTTTTCGGCAGAACGGGCCTGACCGCCGCAAGTCTTTCCAATGGTTTTCTGCGAATTTTTTTGCGCGGTGCCGGAGCGACTGTTTTTGCTTTTGGTTTGACCCCCGTCAGAGGTTGAGGCGGACGTTGGGGCGCAAAGGCAAGTGCAGAAAGTCGTTGGCCAAGACTGTTTCCAGATTTCCTGGTTTTGGAGACCTGGCTTAAATTTGAGCTTGGATTGGCGTTTAGTTTAGCCCGTGTACGTGATCCCAGATTGGGGCGGGGACGGGGGACGGGACCGGAAATGCGAGCGCTGACTGAAGGTCTTTTTGCCGCTGCGGCTTTTTGTTGGCTTTTTGGCCTCTGGCCGCGGACTCCATTGATCTCTCCCTTCAAGCGTTTGAAGATGCCAATCACAGAGTTGCCGCGCTCGCCAGTCTGCTGAGCGACAGCCGCTGGTTCATCCACGATCACGATTGCAGAGGATAGCAGGATTGCGGTCAGCAGCAGTCGTGTGAGGGCCGTCTTCTTTTGCATGCCGAGGTGATTCACTTTCGCTTGTCGATCTTACATAATTCGTTTGGCTTGCATTTGTGGCCAAAAGGCGTCTTTTTAACGACAATTGCGTCCGCCGCTTACATCACGCGAAGAAAGCCATCTGACTATGCTTACGAAGTTCCAACCCAATCAGACATACTCGCTGACTGCATTGAACGGCCATCGTTCAAATGGTCGTGCTACCGAATCCGATATTCAGGATTTGATCGCACAAGGTGCGGCTTCTATTGCTGAAAAAGACCCGGATATCAAGGCTTTTACCTCGCAAATTCCGCTTGCCGATGTGGGCCGCAATTTTGATTTGCCTTTGTTGGGTCTGCCGGTTGGTGCGAAGGACATTATCAATACATCAGAATTGCCAACACAACATGGGTCCACCATTTATGAAGGGCATCAACCGCGTGCAGATGCGGCCATTGTGCGTCTTGTGAAACGCGCTGGCGGGCAGGTAGCACATAAGACGGTCACCACTGAATTTGCCTTTCTGCAACCAAACAAAACCCGTAACCCCCAAAATCTCAATCATACTCCCGGGGGCTCGTCTTCCGGGTCTGCCGCTGCAGTGGCGTCAGGCATGTTGCCATTTGCAATTGGTACGCAAACTGGTGGTTCCATTATCCGCCCTGCAGCCTATTGCGGCACTTTCGGCTTTAAACCAAGCTTTGATGCATTACCAACAGTGGGCACCAAAACGTTTTCGTGGAGCCTGGATACCCTTGGCCTTTATGCGCCTTCGGTGCCTGATATGCATCTCTTCTGGTCCGCGCTCATGCAGTCAGCAGAGCCATTGAGAACACCGGATAAACCGCTGAATCTGGGCATTTTACAGCCAAATGTTTGGGGTGAGGCATCGGCTGATGCTCAAGAAGCTATTGCAAAAGCGACCGAAGCCTGGGTTTCGAAAGGTGTCAACGCCACAACAATTGCCTGGACGGATTTGTACAGCCAGGCATTTGATGCCCATAAGACCATTCATGATTACGAAGGTTGCCGGGCGCTTGCCTGGGAAATGGATGTGCATCCTGACAAGCTCAGCCCGGTCCTCATGGAATGTTTGAGTGAGGGCCGTTTTGTCACCCGAACCGCATATCTGGAGGCACAGCAGATTGCAGAGCGCGCGCGTCGGGCACTTGCGAGAACACAGGACACAGTGGATGTGATCATTACGCCCTCTGCTCCAGATGTTGCGCCTGAAACCCTGAACAGCACAGGTACATCCATATTCAATCGATTTTTGACGCTGATGGGCGTGCCCTGCATTCATCTGCCAGCTTATCAAACCGAATCAGCACTGCCGATTGGTTTTCAACTCGTGGGCAAATCGGGCCAGGAAGACAGATTATTAAGCGCGGCTGACTATCTTTGGCGGGCTTTGTGATGCCCTTTTTTGATGGTCTTATAGAAGACGATCTTGCATAATTTGACCGGGAAAAGTTCAAGGGCCGCAACGCGGTAGAGGCGAAATATCGAGGCCTCAATTTGTGTTCTTCGCAGTGCAGCACATTTTTTTCTTTTCAATATGGCTGATTTGGCAAAAACTTCGTCTCACGCTTTACAGCGGAGGATTGAAAGATGACTAAGTCAAATGCGTTAAGAGCAACCAATTTTGCTCTTCTGTGTGCCGCGTTTCTATTTATCGGGGCTATTGTGCTGGGTGCCGTCTAGGCAGCAATAGCTACTCCGCATCGGGGCGCCTTATAAAGGGTTTCCCATAGTCTGGGCGGAAAAGGTCGGGCAAAACGCCCGGCCTTTTCTTTATCCAACACCGCCATGGTATGAAGTCAGGCGGCAATGCTTTGGATTGTCTTTCGAACAGCAGAGATTTTTTCTTCACTCTCGAACATCAGGCGATCTGCGGCGATGATTTCCACATCGTGTATGCCAATGAACCCAAGAACATGCTTCATGTAATTTGTAGCAAAATCCAGATCAGATCCACTGACCACACCACCTGATGTTATGATCAAATAGGCGCGTTTGCCGTATAGCAGGCCAACAGGCCCATTCTCGGTGTAGGAAAAGGTCTCTCCGGCACGGCAAATCTGATCAATCCAAGCTTTGAGACTGGCCGGAATTCCAAAATTATATATCGGAACACCAATCACCAATGTATCAGCCTGCCTGATCTCCTCAATGAGTGCATCTGACATATCCAGCGCCGAAACATGCTGCTTCGTGCGCGCTTCCTTTGGTGTTTGGCTGGCTGCAATCCAGTCATCATTTACGATTGCGATGCCGGATGCAACGTCGCGGCGAATGATTTGTGTAGCAGTCGTTTCACCAAAAGACTGTACCAACTCTGAAACGAGTTGTCTGCTGACTGATCCTTCATGGCGGGCAGAGGCGTTGACTTCCAAAATCGTGTTTTTCATTTTATTGCCTTCATCGGTGAATTGCGATGAAAGGCAATTGGGGCTGTTGCCAGCATTTTGGAATACTTGCGCGACGCAACACATTGTCTCTTGAATGGAAACAATCTGTCTGTACTGTCTTCGAAATAAGTGATGGTCTGCCTATATATTGCCAAATCATGCTCTAGAAGCTCAAGCTCCATTCCAACTGGACCGTGCCTGGTTTAGAAGGCATTACTTCCAGTACGGGCAATACACTTGATTTGATTTTCCGATTTTGACCAAAGGTACTGCTATGAAATCCGTCTTTGTGCTCGATGACCACAAGCTGTTTTTGACGGGACTAAAGCTCTTGCTGGGCTCAATTAGCGATGAAATTGACTGCAAGGCTTTTGATGAAGCTGGCGAGTTATTGAAGGCGTTGCAGGATTCTGCGAACAGCCCCGATCTTGTCATCATGGATTTCTATGTTCCGGGATGCAATGTGCCGGACCTCATAGCGCAGTTATCCGGCGATCTGCCAGCCTGCAAAATACTCATTGTGAGCGCCTCTATCAATCCATCTGACGAGAGTCAGTCCCTGGATGCAGGTGCAGATCTTTTTCTTAGCAAAGCAGTGGATCCACTCGTTCTGGTCGATGCTGTTTCATCGCTTTTGAACGGCAAGATTCCAGCCAATGTGACGCCTGCCACCACCTTGTTGGCGAAACGGTTTGAACTGACGCCCCGGCAACTGGAGATTCTCGTTCTCGTGTCAAAGGGCCTGTCAAACAAGGAAGTCGCAAGGCTGTTGACAATCTCACCGGAAACAACAAAGTCCCATCTGCGAGATATCTATCGAAGGTTCGATGTCGCAAACCGTATTGAAGCGATAGATTTTGCGCGTTCGCACGGGCTTAGCTGACAGTGCTGTCGTCGTTTCGTTGCCAGCTTTTTTCAACAACACGCAAGGCCATTGCCAGGTCTTCCGACATAAATGGCTTCTTTAGAAAGCGCCCGCCCTGGTCCTTGATGTGAAGTATCATGTCTGGATTGGCATATTGCGAAATGATCACACATTTTGGCATCAGATTTGAGGAGCTCCGGGCCAGGAAATCAAAAGCTGTCAGGCCCCCACCCAAATCAAAATCCACAATCAGAAAATCACAGTTTTTCAGCTGGTCATCCGAAACGCCCATGATCTCAGATCGATCGCCAATGATTTCGACGTTGTAACCAAGACTTTGAATCATGGCCGCGATGCTGGTTTGATACTGCAGGCTATCTTCTACCAGCAATATACGCTGTTTGGTCAAACTGGCGCTGTTTGTGACGGCTGCTGAACCCTCGGATTCCTGTCTCTGGAGTTGTGATGTGTCTGCAGCTAGAGGCAGTACAACGCCAAATCGGGAGCCTTTGCCCTCGTGGCTTTGAAGCGTTATTCGGCCATGCATTGCGCTCACCAAGTCGCTGACGATGGAAAGCCCCAGCCCGACATTGCCGGATTGGCGCACCCTGAGATCATCGATTTGATAGAATGCGTTGAATATGTGTTGTTGCTCACCGGGCGATATACCCAGTCCAGTATCGGCGACGATGATCTCAGCCAATCCTCCCGGGCGTCGCCGGACACCAATTGAAATCCGCCCTTTGGCTGTATATTGAACCGCATTGTAAGCGAGATTGCGCAGAACCCGCTCCAGGAACTCCGGATCAGCGCGCACGAATACCGATGTGGGCACATATGTCAGTTGCAACCCTGCATCTTCGACAACCGGACGCAACTCGTCCACAAGCCTGCTGATCAGAGCATGAATATCTGTACTCTCAAGCTTCGGGGCAGGCAGGTTTTCCTTGATCCACGCCAACTGCGAAACGCTTTCAATAAGACCCTTTGCCGAACGCAGGCACTGCTGGGCAGCAGCAGTCGAAGCGTCGGCAACCCTTGGCAGGCGCTGATGTGCCAGATTGTTGAGGTGGAGACCAAGGGCACTCAATGGCTGGCTGAGATCATGGCTGATCGAGTGCAAAAAGCTTTCCCGAAGTTTTGTCTCCTTAAGCACGCGCTCCTGCGCTTGATTTTCCTGGGAAAGCGAACGCTCCAATGCGAATGATTGTTGCTCAAGCAACACGCTGGTTTCCCGCAATTTGTAGGCAAGATTGGCTTCGTTGAGGTGCTGAATGTGGATGGCGTAGCCAATGCCGATCGAAACAATTGTTGCAAACAGCAAGGTGCAAATCAGAAGGCCCCAGAACGGGGGCTGCTCCCAGAAACAATACGCAATGCTGGGCAGAAAAAGAATGATGCGGCCCAGAATCAATGCAGGCAGAAGCCGCGAATTCAAAGTCGCTGAGCCGATGCCCGCAGCCGTCGTCAAGACTATGATCAGAAGCATGCGCTCATAGATCAGCGGCGACATGAACAACAATATGCAAAATCCCCAACCGAACATCACAAGCAAATCTGCAAAGATGATCAGCCGCTCCGCGATATTTGATTGAACCGCACGATTGGATTGCTGCCGAATTTGCAGGAACAGCAAAATGACGGTGCCGATAATCGTGAATATGATTTGCACGGTCAAAAATGTCAGTGAAGCTATTGGGCCAAATCCTGCGGTGACGGCAATCAACCCGACAAATATGGCCGTGTTGATGTTAATCAACATACCTATCCAACCGTCAAAAACCGCTGATTCAAGTAGCGCCAGTTTAATTTCAGCAGGACGGTCTGCCTGGCTGAGAAGAAATATCTTCTTGGGAAGTTGCGGAGAAAACCGTATGGACGCTGCTTTTTTGCCGTATTCAGTCATGCTTGAAGCTCTTGGGCGCCATTCCAAAACAAATGTGAAAAACCCAGTAAAACACCCAGAGAAAAACAGGAATAAATACAACGGCGCGGATAAGCCTGACATAGGCGGAAATAGCGAATGATTGATCGGGAAACGCTGAAGAATTAATCCCCGGCACTTCAATTCTGACATCATAAAACCGCGACAGTACCAAGACCGATACGATTGTTATGGGCGCAGCCAAGGCAAAAGCGCCCAGCAGATATTGCGGAAATGTGACCAGTCCAATGCGCCAGAATAACGGTGCAATGAAGGTCGCGAAAAAAATGCCGAGAAACGAGTCCCACAAGGAGTCGAACCAGGACGAAATTCCGATGCCGAACACGCGTAACCCATTGTCCATGGTGAGCCCGACCACAAACATGACTGAACCGGACACACAAAGTGAAAACAGAAAAACAGACCACCGGAAGGGCTGCATTTCAGACGGTCTTTTCAGCCGCAATACGGGGGCTTGGATGCTCATGTCACAGACGCTTCCCAATTGAGTGCAGGCCCTGATTTAACAAGGTGGCGGATTGCCAATCCGCTAGTTGCAGATTTTCACCTTGGCCGCGCACCGCCACAATAATGGGTTCTTGCAGTCATATTCAACTGGTCCCATCATTCTTGATCTGAACTCGCCTGGATAAAGATCCTCCAATTGTGCCATCAACGATACTTTTGCATTGCGTACAGCTATACGCTGCGACGTTGCCGTGCCGCTGCTCGTGACCGTGAGGGGATTGCAGGCCGCTGCCCCTGCCTGTTTGTCCGCTGTAATGGTTACCAGGCCCCAAAAAACCGCTAACATCATGATGATTGATACTCTCATGGCCTTATCGCTCGGCTGGTTGCTCTTGGCGCGGAATTGTATGACATGAGTGGTATCACTGATGTTGGCTGCTGGTTTGCAATACCCAACGCTGCCATGCCGATGCCTGCCATGCCGTCCATCAGGCCAGGGGAAAAAACGCCATTGATGGTGCCGCATTGTGCGCCATTCTTCATCAACCGTGTCAGGACGATTTCTGTCAGCCTTCCGATTTCGCCTGCATTGCCGTCCGGCAGAGCGGGCACCATATGCTGTAGTGCCTGAAGGGCGCCCATCGCACCGTGACACAGGCTGTCATCTGAGTAGTCTTGCGCTTCCAGTCTTGCAGTCAGTTCCCGAGCGATTGTTTCCGCGTGTTCCTGCCCGCTTACATCATTTGCGAACAGATTTCCGGTGAGACCGTTGCACCATGCAATTGGCGCTTCCTGGATGTTTTTCAGTTCAAATTCGGGCGCGGCTGGTACATGCTCCTTGAGCAGACCAAGAGCGTTAGCGCATAATACCTTTAATTCGTGGTCGTTATTTTGGCTTGATCGGGCCAATGCGAATTGCAAACCTTCAACACCATGTGCCATTCCTGTGGCGGCAAATAGCTGATGAACTGACCCCCTGTTCTCAATCGCCTGCTCAAGCCTGTTTATTATCTCGTAGCAGATCGATCTTTGAAGTGGGCCACTGGATTGAATATGCCCGGCTCCGAGCAGCAGCCCTGCCAGACCGTCAACCAATTCCAAAGATGCTGCAGAAAGCCCCACGGTGGTGATGTTCGACAATATCTGCTGACTGGCTTTAGCGCACTCAAGCTCGGGGTGTTCATTGGCCAAAATGTGAAGCGCAAAAAACAAGCCTCCGGTTCCGGAAAAACCGCCAACTGTCATCTCGGTGTTTTTTTGCAAGGAGAGTGCAGACAGAAGCTCACATGCTGCTGCCTTCGCAACTGTCTGAATATGCGCATCATCAAGCACGCGGCCGGCACGTGATAGAAACAGAGCAATGCCCGGCAGGCCGCTATACAGATCAAGACCGGCTAACTGGGCTGTTAAAGCGCCACCGCTCCCTTCCTGCACAGTCATCCATGTTGCATGTCCATCTGTGATAATCGCGTGCTCGCAAATATCCATTGCGGCGCGATGCGCGATCGCCAATGCAGCTTCTTGAACGCCGTTTTGAGGCAGCTTTCCGGAGGAGTGGCTGTTCGTAGATGCAATCGGGAACCCTTTCGGGTGATCCGCCGTCGTCAATGCGACTTCTGTCAACCAGCATTGGCGGTGCAGATCTTCAGGACCCAATTCGGCAATAATCTCTTGGGTGATTGCCAGGCCCGTCCGTGGCAAAATTTGTTCCATCAACTGACCGTCGCATGTCATGATATCCTGGCTGTTCACCGTTGTTTCAAGATAGGGAACGTCATTGCGCCAAAGGGCGGCCATTTCAGACTGGCGCAGTGTTGTCAGAATATGAGACTGGTTTGCTTCCTTTAGCGCATTACTGAACCAGCTCTCCTTCTTTTCCCGACTTTCCAGAAGATCAGGATGTGATCCGTCAGCCAACAGGAACAAATAGGTTTGGGTTGCACGAATGACGACGCGTATCGGGTCGTCACCAAAGTCTGCAAGCGGGCCTGTTGCTGCCAGCAGCGTCTCCCGATTATCTTCAAGAATGGCATATGCTTTACGAAAGCCCTCCATTACCTGTGCCAAATACCGCTCGGGAGAGATTCTCTGACCATCCAGCACCGGGACATTGGCGTCGCCTGTCAGTGTTTGATGCTCTTCCACCAGCCGCATCTCATCGGATCCGGCATTGTGCCACATTGGCACCTCAAATGGTGTCTTCTGGCCTGCCGTGTCGGACATTCCAGCCAGATTGATTGCTTTGTCAGGCGCATTCGACAAGGCCTTGCGAATGGGTAGGAGCCCTGTTGCGGCAACAGATTTGTCATGGATTTTGCGCAGAGCTTTTGAGGCGGGTGGTTGGGTGTCATCCGGACGCAGGTCTCCAGCCAACGGGTGAAACAGGGTCTCAAGATCAATGATGACGGGCCAATCGCCCTGTGCAATCAGGTTTTCACTGTGCAGGTCGGTTAGCCCCAGCACGCGCGCTACGGCCATTAATGCCCCAAGCCGCTTGAAGTAGTCTGCAAGACCATCTGCATCTGAAACAGGCAGATGATCAATGTGTTCGCACCAGCCGCGTGTCTCCATATTCAACGCATCAACATAGCGTATCATTTCTTCGCCAGCAGCGGTGTTGAACCAGGATGCAAAACGCCCGTAATGCACCTCAACTGCCAGGCTGCGTGGCTTATAGACCAGTTTCTGCCCGCTGCTGAATTCAACAATCTTAACAGATCGTCCGTGGCGGTGCGTATCGCCCAATGAGGATTGGATGGACGTGATTTTATCGTCAGGCGCACAGGAGAAATGGTGCTTGAGAGTGCCCCAATCAGCATGTAGATGCTCAAGAAACTCCAATGAAGCGGAACGCCAATTCTGGCATATGACACTCGTCAATTCACACAGGTGGGGATTGCGTTTCAAGAGCGCTTCAGAAAACTCCGTATCCTGAAGGCATTCAGCAAACATCGCGTAGCTGTCACTGCCGCTGTCTGTATCAAGCAGGCCAGTGGATTGCGCGGCGGCATATTCCATGACAATACAACGCGACACCTTGGAAAAAATACTCTCCCAAAGGGTGGCGACCATCGCAGCGTAAATGGAGCTTATGTTTTCGGGGGCAATAATCTCGAGTCGCCAAAGTTCTGTGATTTTTTGACCGATTGGTTTTGCCGACAGCTCAATGAGCGGCCATGCAACGTGGGCGAATTCACGTCCTTCCCCAGGTAGCGAATAGCGTTCCTGCGCAGATGAGCTGGCAAATGCATCGTCAAAAAAAACTTCCCATGATGCGTGTCGTTCACATTCTGCGAAACTCACATTCTCAGCATTGCTTTGGGAGGTCATCTTCTTGTCCAGGTTTTTGGTACGCTCGCCCGGCCAGCGCCAAGACGCCTGACCTCACAACGAGCCAAGAGGATTTCATGCGCCGGCAATAAAACTGCTTGCGGTCTTTCGGCGGCGCATAAATCGTCAAAGGGAATGGCTAGATACCGGTCCTTATGATCACGCAGCAGAGCACACCGCTGGTAAAACCACTGGTTCCCTGACAACCGACACCTTGTGTAAAGCATCCGCCGCGTGCGATCTCATCTCCGGTAAGAGCTTTGAGCTGGTTGATCCTTGCCTGACCAATCTGCTTTTTTTCAGCAGGTGTCATTCTCTCAAGTTCCTCGTTCAGCATTTTTTTGAGTTCAGCAGGCTCTGCCTTCTTGGTCTGCATTTTCTGCGTTGGCGCTACACGCTTTTCCGCGACAGGCATAACAGTTGCGCCGGTGTTTTGCGCTGCAATCACTGGCGTGATGAAATTTGGCAAAGCGACCGCCAGTGCCAGTATGGCGCTTGTGGATTTTGATTTGTTCATGATCTTTTCCATTTTTGGTTTTCCCCCAAAACCAGAGTGGACCATGACAGCGTCCTGCAATATCCCCCGGATGGGTCAGTCCGGATGGTGTGGGCGGCACAAACGCGCCTGATCTCAAGTTGATGAGAAGCAGGTTTGTCGTTTCAGCCAGAAAATTGGGAGGTGCCGCTTAAGTGCTGCCGATCTAATAGATCAAAGCACAGAAAAGCGGTTGGGCATTTTCACTGTTTTCAAATTTGAACGTGATTGGATATCAGGCCGCCTGAGTATCGGTTTCCACGGCCTGAAGTTCCGGGCCAAGGCCCATCAAATGACACACCGCAAACACGATTTCCGAGCGGTTCAATGTGTAGAAATGCACATCCTCGAAACCGCGTTCGGCCAGATCAAAAACCTGCTCGGCAAGGATAGCGGTAGAGACCAGTCTTTGTGTGTCCAGATCATCATCCAGACCATTGAAGGCAAGTTTTAGCCAATACGGTACGTTAGCGCCGCAACGCTCTGCAAAAGAGCGGGTTTGTGAGAATTTATAGACCGGGAGCAAACCCGGGACGATTGGAATTGAAATTCCCGCTGCCCGCGCCCGCTCGACAAAGGCTTCAAACAGATCATTGTCGAAGAAGAATTGCGTAATGGCGCGGTTAGCCCCTGCATCAACCTTCCGTTTCAGATTGTCCAGCTCATGGTCCCAGCTAGGGCTGTCCGGGTGGCGTTCAGGATAGGCGGCGACTGAAATTTCAAAATCACCACGTTTCGAGATGCCTCCCACCAGATCAGCCGCGTTCTGGTATCCTTGCGGGTGGGGGACGAAATGGCTTTCACCGTTTTGTACATCTCCGCGCAAGGCAACAATGTGTTTCACACCAGCTTTGGCGTAGCCATCCACCACGGCATCGACTTCGTCTCTCGTCGCATCGACACAGGTCAAATGTGCAGCAGGGCGCATGGATGCGTTTTTCGCGAGTTCAGCAACTGTGCGGTGTGTGCGCTCTCTGGTGCTGCCACCGGCACCATATGTGACGGACACAAAGGATGGGCCAAACAGGCTCAACCGGTTGATTGCCGACCAGACCTGTTTTTCACCTGCATCCGATTTGGGCGGGAAAAACTCGAATGAAATGCGTTTGGCGCGTTTCTGATGGGATCGAAGGTTTGCTACAATGGACATCAGACTGTTTCCGGATTGATGGTTGATAGGGCATTGGCTGTGTCACCGGCCATTAGAATACGTGGATCCTGCGCAAGCCAGATATTGACAGTCAAGGCTTCGGCACGTGGCTTTTCAGGGGCCAGATGCGTCGTTGAGATAAGATCAAGACCGATCTCATCGACCCAATTTGCGATTTGCGCTTCGTCAAACCCAAGCCTGCGGTGGGCGTGCTCGTTGCGCAGGAATTCAAGTTCATGCGGCGCGAAATCAACAATCAGCAGGCGTCCACCCGGACGCAATGCCTGTGCAATTTCCTTTATAGCCCGTCCTGGATCATCAAGGAAGTGAAGAACCTGATGGACCACTGCAACATCAAATGTGTTGCGGGCTACGGGCAGGTTGAAAATATCGCCAAAACGGACCTGCGCATGGGATGTGCCACTGGCGTCCAGATTGGCGCGCGCGACGGCCAGCATTTCCAGACTGGAATCAATGCCAACGCCATCGGCATAATGATTTTGCAGGAGTTCCAGCATACGACCGGTGCCGGTTCCCACATCCAAAAGCGTACCAAACGGTTTTTCGCCGACAAGCTCCAGCAAGGCTTTTTCAACAGCTTGCTCTGATATGTGATGACTTCTGATCTTGTCCCAGTGTTGCGCACTTTGGGCAAAATAGCGTGCCGCACTTTCCGCATTGCGGGATTTGACTTCGGCTAACCGCTCCTGATCCCGTTGCAGAACACCGTCTGAAGGGTTGAGCGTCTCCAGCAAGGTTTGTGTGGTCAGGCCAACAGCGCTTTTTGACGGGCGGTAATAGACCCAGGAGCCTTCGGGGAAGCGTTCGATTAATTCGGCTTCCACCAGCAGCTTCAAATGACGAGACACCCGAGGCTGGGACTGACCGAGAATCTGCGTCAAATCCTTGACCGTCAGATCACCGCTTTGCAGCAGGGCTAACAGACGCAATCGTGTGGTTTCGCCAGCGCCGCGCAGCGCTTCCACCAGTTGATCCAACCCAATTGTTTTCGGTTCCCGCATCGTCTTTCCAAATGATATAACAATATCTTTATATCTTTAGGTCATTTCAATTTGGGGTGCAAGCCTTAGTTGGCAGGTAGTGATCAGCTTTCCCCAAAACCACCGGCCGTGGGCGTGATAATCGTGACCGCTTCTCCGGCTTTCAATATGGTCTGGTCGCAGCCTTTCAGTTCTTCAATCTGTCCATCAAGCCGCCTCACAAAGGTGCTTCCCAGTTCTCCCGGCGCGCCGCCTTCCAGCCCATGGGGCTGAATGGTTCGGTGAGAGGAGAGGATGGCGCAGTCCATTTCTTCCAAAAAGCGAATTGTGCGTTTTGTGCCATCGCCCGCTGTCCATTTGCCTTTTCCACCCGACCCCTTGCGGATATGAAAATCTTCCAGCAAGACTGGAAAACGGAATTCCAGAATTTCCGGGTCTGTCAGCCGCGAATTGGTCATATGGACATGAACCCCGGATGTGCCATTGAAGCCGCGCCCGGCAGGAGAGCCGGAGCAGATTGTTTCGTAATACTGGTAGATGTCGTTTCCAAAGGTGAGGTTGTTCATGGAACCTTGTGACGCGGCCATCACACCCAGCGCACCAAACAAGGCGTTGGTGACATGCTGACTGGTTTCAACATTACCCGCCACAACGGCAGCGGGGTAGCTTGGCCGCAGCATGCAATCATCCGGAATAATGATGTTGAGGGGCTTCAGGCAGCCCGCATTCATCGGGATGTCTCCATCCACCATCACGCGGAAACAATATAATACGGCGGCACGTGTCACAGGTTCCGGTGCATTGAAATTGGTTTCCTGCACCGGGCTTGTTCCGGTAAAATCAACGGTGGCTTCGCGCTTTTCCCGATCTACCGTGATCCTGACCTTGATGACAGCGCCCTGATCGGTTTTGTATTCAAAGCTGGAATCCTTCAGCACCTCAATAACCCGGCGCACGCTTTCTTCTGCATTGTCCTGAACATGGCGCATATAGGCTTCCACGACCGGAAGCGTGAACTGATCCACCATTCTCGCAAGTTCCTGCACGCCCTTTTCGTTGGCCGCGATCTGAGCTTTCAGATCTGCAACATTCTGGACAATGTTGCGAACGGGGTAGGGGTGGTCTGTCATCAAGCGGACCAGAGCCTCTTCCTGAAACGCTCCCTGATCGACCAGTTTGAAATTATCAAACAGGACACCTTCCTCATCCACATTGGTGGCAAGCGGTGTCATGGAACCCGGGGCTGACCCGCCGACATCGGCATGGTGACCGCGGCTGGCGACCCAAAAGCGGACAAAGCTGTTGGTTTCATCGAAAACAGGTGTGCAGACCGTAATATCCGGGAGGTGGGTGCCACCATTGTAAGGGGCGTTGAGTGCAAACACGTCTCCAGGTTTGATCGCACCTTTATTGAGCCGAATAATAGTCTCGACCGACCGGTCCATTGAGCCCAGATGCACTGGCATATGTGGAGCATTGGCAATCAGGCTGCCCACGCCACTGAACACAGCACAGGAGAAATCCAACCGCTCTTTGATGTTTACCGAATAGGCCGTGTTCTGCAGCGTTACGCCCATTTGCTCGGCGATGGACATAAACAGATTGTTGAAAATTTCCAGCAGAACCGGATCCGCGCCGCCGTCGGTTGCTTCGGTTCCAATGGCAAAGCCGCGATCCAGCTTGTCGGTGCGGTTCAGAATGACGTGGTTCTTGATATTGATTTGGGCCGTCCAGCCCGGTTCGACCATAATGGTCTGATGCGGTTCGATAATAAGGGCAGGGCCTTTGATGCTGTTTCCATGAGCAAGGTTGGCGCGCGGATAAATACCTGTGCTTTGTATCGCGCCGCCGACAAAGACATCGAATTGCCGGTCCATCTGCGCAGATTGTTCTGACAATGGTTGATCGGCTTCGTCGATTTCTGCACCGCCGCCAACGCCTTCGATTTCAAGGGACTCGACAACCAGAATTTTATTTTCAAAAACAAAGCCGAATTGCTTTTTGTGGGCTGTCTCGAATTCCGAACGCATCTGGTCGCTGTTTGTCAAGCGAACGGGAATGGCGCTGTCCGTTCCATCATAACGGATGTGGGCAAAACTGTTGATTTGGGTTTCGGCGCTTTCCACGCCTTGCCGGATCATCTCATTGCGGACCTGTTGTTCAAGTGATTTCTGAGCAACTTCAAGTTCTGATTCAGAGTCGGGGTTCAACTCCAAGGCAATGGTTTTATTACGGTTTGCACGAATGTCCGCCAGCCCCATTCCATAAGCGGAAAGAATTCCGGAGAATGGATGGACGATCACGGTTTCCATGCCCAACGTGTCGGCAATGGCGCAAGCATGCTGGCCGCCAGCCCCGCCAAAGCAGGTCAAGGCGTAGTCCGAGACATCATAGCCGCGTTGAACTGAAATTTTCTTAATTGCGTTCGCCATGTTTTCAACGGCGATCTGCAAAAACCCTTCCGCAATTTCCTCCCCAGAGCGACCATCACCGATTTCGTTTGCAAGAGTTTCAAAGCCTGTTCGGACGGCCTCAATATCCAAGGGCTGGTCCGCTGTTTCGCCAAAAATAGCTGGAAAGAACTCTGGTCGCAATTTGCCAAGCATTACGTTTGCATCGGTCACCGTTAGTGGACCACCGCGCCGATAGCAGGCCGGTCCAGGATTGGCCCCGGCACTATCAGGCCCGACCTGAAAGCGGCCCTTGTCGAAATGCAGAATGGACCCGCCGCCTGCGGCAATCGTATGGATCATCATCATCGGTGCGCGCATGCGCACGCCGGCGACTTCAGTTTCAAAAGCGCGCTCCAACTGTCCGTCATAATGTGAGACGTCGGTTGATGTGCCACCCATGTCAAAGCCAATGACCTTGTGATGTCCCGCCAGCGCCGAAGTTTCCACCGCGCCAACCACACCGCCAGCAGGCCCGGACAGGATTGCATCTTTTCCCTGAAACATGTCTGCAGCTGTCAGGCCACCGGAGGACTGCATGAACATCAGTCGTGTGTCGCCAGCGCCAATATTCAACTCGCTTGCAATCTGGTCCACATAACGCCGCAGGATCGGCGACAGATATGCGTCCACCACTGTGGTATCTCCGCGTCCAACCAGTTTCATCAAGGGCGACACATCGTGGCTGACGGATATTTGAGAAAATCCAATGTCCCGGGCGATATCGGCTAAAAACTGCTCATGCTCTGGCGCGCGCCAGGAATGCATCAGCACAATCGCAATTGAGCGGATGCCGCTGTTAAATGCAGACTGCAGATCTTGCCGGGCGCTGGCCTGATCAAGGACCTTTTCAACCGCGCCATCGGCCCGAATACGCTCATCCACCTCCACAACTGCTTCATAAAGCAATTCGGGCTTGATGATTTCTCTTGCGAAAATGTCAGGGCGGGCCTGGTAACCAATCTCCAATGCGTCGCGAAACCCTTTGGTGATCACCAGCAAAGTGCGCTCACCTTTGCGCTCCAGCAGCGCGTTGGTGGCAACCGTTGTTCCCATTTTTACATTGGCTATTTGATCGGCGGGGATGGCGTCGTTGGCCGCGACTTCCATGAGCTCTCGAATGCCATGTATGGCAGCATCACGATATTGCTCGGGATTTTCGGAAAGCAGCTTGTGAGCTTGCAGCGATCCATCGGGTTTTCGGGCCACGATGTCGGTGAAGGTGCCGCCGCGATCGATCCAGAAGTCCCATTTTCCAAATGTCTTGCCGCTCATTGATGCCTCTTGCCTTTGTCAGACCCACAGGGTCTATGGCCTAGGCTTTTTCATGCGCAGCGGCAAGTCTGGCAGCGCTGATCGGTGTGTTCCAAACCGGTATGCGTAAGCTTGGCTTTCGCCTATTTTTCAGCATCAACCAGAATGAATGCGATCAGGCATGGTACGGTGCCGCGATTGGACCAGGCGTGGTTCGTACCCTGTTGAACAACTGTGTCGCCTGCCTTCAGCAGATACTCGTCTTCATCCATCATCATGTAAATTTCGCCGCTCAGAACCACCGTATAGTCGAGCGAATCCGTGCGATGCATAAAGGGATGGCGGGCATTTTCCACGATGTTTGCGCCCGCACCCATTTCGGCAAAGGCTGACTTTCCATCCAGTTTAGCCAAAACTTCCGGATCTTCCGGATCGAACTGAACAATGCGAAACACGGAGCCATTTTTCGGAGGATGCAGGATGAGGGGCCCGGTGACCGGGTCACCATGCAGTTCCATTGCCGCCGGTGTCTTGTCGTTCATCCACAGATTAATCAGTGTGACGCCGGGGCGGTTTGGGCGGCTCAGAATGCAGCTTGCCTCCTCATCAGAAATGACGGTTGCGACGCCGTTCTCATCATGGCCGGTAACGACGCGTCTGAATTTCTGCGACATGGACAATTCCTTTCTAGGTGTTCAAAACTTGAGCAGGTTTGGTGAGTGTCCAGACTACAGCTATGGCTGCAAGGCCGATAGCATCAGTGAGAATTCCTTGATGCAGCAAAGCAATTCCAGCCAAGCCAACAAGCACACGCATTGGCAAGATCAGCGGTGCACGGAACTGCCCAACCACAAAGGCGGCAATGCAGAAAACACCAAAGCCGCCGCTGATAACCGCCAATACAATCTCGCTCCAGGGTCCCTGCATCAGCAGCGCAGGGCCGTAGAAGAACATGAAGGGGAGAATGTAGCAGGTGATGCCATAAGCAAAGGCCGTCCATCCAACCTTGTTGATGTTGGCTTTAGCTATGCCCGCTGCCACATAGGACGCCAATGCCACCGGAGGCGTTATGGTGGACACACAGCCATAGAAAAATACGAACAAATGGGCAGTCAGCAAAGGCACGCCCATTTTCGCAAGAGCGGGGGCAACCACTGTTGCCAGAATGAGATAGGCCGCCGTGGTTGGCAGACCCATACCCAGAATAATGGCGGTCAGCATGGTGAACACCAAGGCCAGGAATGTGAATCCTCCGGAAGCTGAAATGATCAGACCGGAGATTTTGGAACCAAGGCCGGTGGTGCCAAGTGTGCCGGCAATGATGCCGGCAGCGGCACAGGCAATCGCGATTGGAATAACGCTTTTGGCCCCTTCGGTAATGGCTTCTGCCGATTTGCGCACCATCTCGAATGAAATGCGGCGCTCCCAGACAACATGCAAAACCAGCAACACCAGAATGGAATAGAATGACGCTTTGAAGGGCGAAAACCCGTTCAGCATCATGGCAATAAGCGTGCCGAATGGAATGATGTATTGGCCACCTTTGACGATGATCATCCAGAGCGGTTCATCATCGTCTTCTGGCTGTTCCAGCGGCTGGATATTGCTCTTGGCAGCGCGTAAATGAACCACGAAAAACAGTGAGGTAAAAAACAGCAATGCGGGAATAATCGCAACTTGCATGACGTCGGAATATGGAATGCCGACGATTTCGGCCATGATAAAAGCAGCGGCACCCATAACTGGTGGCATGAGTTGTCCACCGGTCGATACGACAGCTTCAATGGCACCGGCCTGATGCGGCGCGTAGCCTTCCTTCTTCATCATCGGAATGGTCAAGGTACCTGTCACTGCAACATTGCCTGCGGCGGAGCCGGAAATCATGCCAAGCAATGTACTGAAGATGACCGCGGTCTTTGCGCCTGCCGCTCGCATGTTTTTAGTCAGCCGGTTGGCAAGACGGAAGAAGAAGTCGCCAGCACCAAAGACGCTCAGGAATGATCCGTAGATCGAGAAAAGTATGATGTAAGTGGCTGATACGCCCAACGGGATGCCGTAAATACCCTGAGAGGTGGTGGTCAGAAGTTCCGACATGCGCGTGACTCTGTAGCCGCGACTGGCCAGTGCGCCGGGCAGGAATTCGCTGTAGAATGGATAGGTAAAAAAGGCGAGGCAGATAATTGACAGCACCAGGCCAACGCCTCGTCGCGCGCCCTCCAATACCAGAACAATCAGCAGCAGCCCAACCCAGGCATCCAGCGCCTCGGTTTCACCGCCACTCATGGCAATGTCTTTCCAGCGCGACATTATGTAAAGGCTCGTGGCGCAGCTGAGGAACACAAGGCCGAGGCGCACTATCTTGTCAAAAAACGCGTCTTCAAATCTTGGCAGGGTGGGGTTTGTGAGGAACAGCAGGACGAGCATCATCATCAGATGAAATACGCGGATGTCCCGGGTCGACAGAACGAGAAGGCCAGCAACGTTCAGCAGATGGAACAGCCCGACCACAAATGCCACGATCAGAATCGCGTGTTTGAACAGTCTGTCCATGGCGTCATTCCATTCCGTCAGGAGCCTGATAAATTCTTGCGGATGGAAGACAGGCTTTCATCCGCAAGAAATGTTGGTTGGTCAGATGAGGGCTTTTATTCAGCGAAGTATTTCGCTGCACCTGGATGAAGCGGAATTTTCAGCTCCAGCGATGCTTCTGGAACGATCTGTTTCGCATAGGCATTTTCAGCCCGGAATTCATTCATATTGTCGTAGATTGCCTTTGTGATCTTGTAGGCAACGTCCTCATCCATGCCTGCATCGACGATCAGCATGTTGTTGACGCCAAGCACTCTGCCATCAGTGTCTGTTCCATAAGTTGCCATTGGAACGACCACTTCATTGTAGTTGGGGTATTTTCCCAAGGCTGTGGCCATCTGTTCTTCGGTAATCGGAATGAACTTCAGTTTTTTGTTGGCCTGGGCCTGCATGACAGCACCGGCTGGGTAGCCACTCAGCGCAAAGGCTGCATCAACATTGCCGTCAGCCAACTGGCTGAAACCGTCCCCATAAGACAGGAAGCTCGGCGTAATGTCATCGATTGTCAGATCCGCAAGGCCAAGCACTTGTCCCAGAAATGGAATGGTTCCGCCACCGGCAGGACCGACTGCAATCCGTTTGCCTTTCAGATCCGCAATGGTGCTGATGTCAGACCCGTCCAGTGTCATCATATGCAGAATGCTGAAATGCAGCGAGCCAATGGCCCGCAAGTTCATTGCGCCTGCTTTTTTGTAAGGACCAACGCCCTTGTTAGCCAGAACAGACAGATTGTTGTTTGTAATGGCAATATCCACCTCGCCACTGTTGATCAGGCGCGGATTGCCGACAGAGCCAGCTGTTACGACCGGGACCATGGTCAGACCATCGGCATAATTATTGACCAGCGACGAGATTGCCTGACCCACCGGATAGAATGCACCGCCCTGACTTGCCGTGCCGATGCGCAATTCATTTGCATAGCTTGAACCTGCGGTCAGGACCATGGCAGCGGCTATCGCTGCAGTCCGGATAAGTGATGTGAAATGCATAATTCATCCTCCCAGTTGATGATCACGAGTGTGATTGAAAGAGCAATGAAGCTCTTGTCGAAAGCCAGTGTTTCTCTAGCATTAACCGAACCGGTCAGTTCGGTGCAAGAAAAATCGACAATTTTGATAATTACAGGAAAATACCGTTTATTTATTGCTGAATATTTCGAAATCAACCATAGTGTCCCTGAAATTGGTTGTTGGGGTTCAATTCAGGAACCGCACAAAATGATAAACTGGGAGGATCATTATGAGCTATTTTCGAACAGGTTCCAAATTTTTGATGGCTGCAGCTGCAGCCGCAATGGTGACCACAAGTGCTGCAAATGCAGCCATGATTGACGGACCAAAAGTATTCTGGAAAATCTCCATGTGGGGCAATCCAAGAGCGTTGTCCGATGGCATGGAAGCCATGGCCAAGAAAGCCATGGAAGAGACCGATGGAAATTTTGAGATCAAAATCTTCTATGGTGCACAATTGTCCAGCAATCGCGAAAACCTGGACGGAATCAAACTGAATGCCTTTGAGGGCGCCGCCATCTGCAACTTCTATCATCCGGGTAAAAACCCTGCATGGATGGTGTTTTCACTGCCATTCCTGCCGCTAGGGGATCCGCAAATTGATAAATATGTGCGTTCAAAGATGTTTGAACATCCGGCAATTATTGCTGACATGGAAAAATGGAACGCCATGCCATATGTCTCCGGCTTGCTTCCACAGTACGAAATTCTTGGAAAAGGCCCTGCGCCAACAAGCCTTGAGGGATGGGACGGTCTTCGGGTGCGTGCCGGAGGCGGGCTTGGTACGGCCATGGAAAAACTGGGCGCTGTAAAGCAGACATTGCCTGCCGGTGAAACCTCGACAGCTTTTCAGCGCGGCGCGCTGGATGCAGCGGCGTTCCCGTACACTTACGCTCACGTGGCTTTCAAAATCTCTGACGAAGCCGACTGGTACACCAGCAATCTGGCACCAGGCACGTCTGAATGCGGTTGGGTGTTCAATAAAAAATCCTACGATGCTTTGCCACCGCAATATCAGAAATTCCTGATGGATAATCGTGATCTTGTGATGGACACCGAGCTTGCATCCTACGCAGCTCAGGACGAAAAAAATCTTCCGATCTTTGAAGAGACAATGGAAAAAATTGTTTACTCGGAAGAACAGCTTGCCAAATTCCGGGAAGTCGCCGGTCAGCCGGTTTGGGACGAGTGGATTGAAGCCAACAAAGACAAATTCGACGCCCAAGGCGTTTTTGACGCTGTCTTTGCCTACGCTAAAGAAGCTGAAGCTGCCAAATAGGCATTTCCAGGGTCTCTACCCTGGTTACGATTCATCAGGACGGCGCATTATGCGCCGTCCTTGTTCGATCTAAACCCAGACATAGAGGTGGCACGTGACCGTTTCCCCCGCCACGCCCTCGGACAGCGCCGGTATCGCAATTGCGACCGCAGATCGCAAATTGTCCCCCTTTGAAGATTCATTGAACCTGATAGCGGCCTTTGCAATTCTCATGCTGATGCTGCTTGGCACTGCCCAGATATTTCTACGCTCAGTGCTCAATTCGCCAATTGCGGGCTATATCGATCTCGTTGAGTTGTCGATGGCCAGCATGGCGTTTCTGGGCGCGGCCTATTGTCAGCGGCTTGGCGCTCACATCCGCATGGAGTTGCTGATTGGCAAGCTGCAGGGAAGGGCCCTTTGGTTTGCTGAAATTCTGGGAACGCTGGCAGCCCTCGGCATCATCGGCGTCCTGATTTGGTACAGCTGGGGTCATTTCCTGCGTGCCTATCAGCTTGGCGACACCACCATTGACGCCGAATATCACGTCTGGCCGTCAAAATTGCTGGTGCCCATCGCATTTTCTTTCTGGTTTTTGCGCCTTCTGATCCAATTGTCTGGATCGTTCAGACTGTTCCTGCGTCCGGAGCTGGAGCCGATTGGAATCGCCAAAATTATGGATGCTGCCGAACACGCGCGTGAAGAGATTCATGACGTGTTGGGCGACGGTACTTCTGATCTGGATGTGACAGACGGAAAGTCAGACAAATGATTATCGGTATTGGTTTTGACGACCCGTTCCTGGTTGGCCTGATTGGTCTTGGCCTGCTGTTTCTGTTTGTGGTGATTGGCGTGCGCGTTGTGTTTGCCGCCGCCATTGTCGGTCTTTTAGGGTTGGTGGAATTGCTGGGTTGGGGCCCGGCAGCAGGCATTGTGGGGACCATCCCGCACTCCAAATCCTCCACCTATGCGCTCAGCGTGTTGCCGATGTTCATTTTCATTGGTTTTATTGCCTTCCATGCAGGCATGACGCAGCAATTGTTTGATGCCGCCCGCAAATGGGTCGGTTGGGTACCTGGTGGATTGGCCGTTGCAACCGTTTTTGCAACAGCCGGCTTTGCTGCCGTTTCCGGCGCATCAACCGCGACAGCTGCAGTATTCTCACGTGTTGCCATCCCTGAAATGCTGAAATACGGCTATGACAAACGGCTGGCAGCGGGTGTGGTGGCTGCCGGTGGCACGCTTGCGTCCCTTATTCCGCCATCCGCTATTTTGATTATTTACGCAATCATCGTGGAAGAATCTGTTGGCGAATTATTGCTAGCTGGCTTCCTGCCAGGTGCCGTGTCTGCTCTGGTCTATGCTGCAATCATCATCATCTGGGCGTTGTACCGACCTGATGCGGGGCCATCGGTATCAGGCTATTCCTGGAAGGAGCGTGTTATGACGCTTCCAGGTATTTCCCCGATTGTCATTGTTGTCTTCATCATCATGTCGGCGATCTACAATGGCTGGGCCACGCCAACCGAGGCCGGGGCGCTGGGTGCCTTCGTGATTTTTGTTCTTGCGCTGGCGCGCGGCACCAAAATTCACACGATGAAAAATGCGCTGATGGAAGCGGCCAAGCTGACGGTCATGATCTTCTCGCTTATCTGGGGCGTGTTGATCTTTGTGCGCTTTCTTGGTTTCTCCGGTCTTCCGGAAGCCTTTACCGAGTGGATCATCGGACTGGATGCATCCCCTATGGTGATCATGATCTGCATTCTTCTGGCCTATGCCGTACTGGGCATGTTCATGGATGCAATCGGCATGCTGCTGCTGACGCTTCCGGTGGTTTATCCGGCGGTGATTGCGCTTGGGTTTGACTCAATCTGGTTCGGTATCATCGTTGTAAAAATGGCAGAAGTCTGCCTGATTACGCCGCCAATTGGATTGAATTGTTTCGTTGTTAATGGGGTTCGGCCCGATATCCCATTGACCGATGTGTTCAGGGGGATTGCGCTGTTTTTCGTGGCTGATGTTGTTACCATTGCCCTGTTGCTGATCTTCCCGGAGATCGTGACCTGGCTGCCAGATTTGATGAGAGGCTGATCATGAAGTTGAAAACCGTCCTGCCGCTGGAAAAGGCTGCACACATTGTCGACAAAGCCCTTGCTATCGGCAGGGAGAAAGACATGCATCCGCTCACAGTTGTGGTGCTGGATGTTGGTGGCAAGGTGATTGCCTGCAAAAGCGACGATGGCTCTGGAACTTTGCGTTTTGGCATTGCCCTTGGCAAAGCCTCAGGGGCATTGGGCATGGGTATTTCCAGTCGGCTGATCAGGGACAGATTGTCACAACGCATTGCTTTTCAAAGTGCTCTGGCAACAGCCGCTGACGGAAAATTCATTCCCGTGCCGGGTGGGGTGCTGATTGAAGATGAGGAAGGCTACACGATTGGCGCTGTGGGCATTAGTGGCGATACGTCCGAGAAAGATGAATATTGTGCAATCGGCGCGATCCATAGCGCTGGCTTTGCCTCAGAACCTGTTTCAATCGATCCTGACTGGACGCGATCCTATTTGTCTGATGTTGAGAAGGGAGCCAACTGATTTTTGTAGGCTACAGAATAATGCGTTGGTCAAAAAAACGCTTATTGGTTTGCAGCGCAGGTTTCTGCAGATCGTCCGCATTCAGCCGCTTGATCGTAGGTTTGCCCTCATAGGCTAGCGGCAGAACCATGGCACGGACAAAAGCCGATGTATCCATGTCCTGTGCAGTGGCCTGAACCGGCGAATTGGCGTCCTCAAACCAGGCCTGACCGGGCTGCATGATGTCAGTGTGTGTGTCTGATTTGATTTCAAGCGCACCAGAAATCAGATATCTGATGCCAGGACCGGGATGAATGTGGCGGTAAGCGCGGGCCTTGGCCGGAAAGGTCACCTGGTCCAGCCGCAGAAAGACAGGGCCGGTGTCGAGCATAAGTTCACTGCGCAACACCATTTCCGATGGCCCCGGAGCGGCAGAACTGCTTTCCGAGGCCGCAATTTCCAAACGGATGAATTTGCTGGATTTGGTTGCGCTGATAATGTCATTGGGAGCCACATAATGTCCTTCACCTGCAGAAACGGCATGTCCGCTAACATCAACACTGCCACTATCCACCCAGATTGCCTGATGACAATCTGGCGTTTCGAACCGATCATGCGGCGTAAAAGAATGCCGGTAGAGAGACATAAACAGTTTGGTCATTGCCAGAATTCCAATACTAGATTTTGAGTGCCAAATTTTGAGTGCCAAGTTTTTAGGGTCAGGGTTTCAGGAATTGCGCTGATATTGATAAACGATGCCGGATGACAAAATGACGTCAGCAATTCCAGAGATCGATGGTGAAACGCTTGAGAAAAGCGCGATCGCAGCAATCGTACTTGCGGTCCTGTCCTTGTCAACGCTGGCGCATCAGTTCTTGGGTTCATCGACAGGGCTTGTGATTGCACGCTTTGCGTTTCTCGCTTTGTGCTTTTGCATCGTATCCCGTTTCAAGCTGCGGGAATGGTTGCTGACACTGCTCGCCGTGGCATTGGCGGTCGGGCTGGTGCTGCGAAATCACGATATGCCGGCAATTCTACTCGCACTGGACAGGGCGGCCTTTTTTGGTGCGTTCATCTATCTGGTGACTTTGTTGAAAGAGGCGGCGCAGCGTTCCGGCTCAGTGCTGGAATTGGGTCTATACACAACACGTCAGCCGCGTGGTCGGCGCTATTATGGCTTGGCGGTTGGCGGCCACCTAATGGGTGTATTGCTGAATTTCGGTGCCGTCAGCCTTTTGACGCCGCTGATTCAGCGGGGCGCCAGAAAAGCCAGTGACGATCCTCAAGCGGTTCGACGCGCCGAGCAACAGCAGATTTCCGCTCTGCTCAGAGGCTTCTCCTGGATGATCATGTGGTCTCCCACTGCGTTGACCCAGGCGGTGCTCTTCACAACTTTCCCAGCCGTTGATCAATCCACCACAATTGCTCTCGGCATCGGGGCGGCCATTGTCATGATCCTGATCGGCCGATTTGAAGATCGGCTGCGCTGGCGCAATGTTCAGTTGCCGTCGGTGGCTCAAACGCAGGGATTACCTGTTCAATCTGCCCTCCGATTCGGGGTCGTCTGCGCGCTGCTGATTGGATTGACCTTTTGTGTCTTTCTGATCTCCGGTGTGTCCGCAGCAATTGCCTTGATGCTGGTTGCGCCAATGTTAATGGTCGGTTGGATTTTTGCGCAACAGTTCAACGCACACGGTAAACGCGTTGTGACGTCGACCATCACAACTGTTTGGAACATACTGTCCCATTCTTCCATCAGCATGGGCCGAAGTGCGTTCATGCTGGGGGCGGCGGGTTTCATTGGCGAGGCTGCGGCAAAACTGGCACCCGTGGGCTTGGTTGCGCATTCTCTTGAACGGGTGGACATGCCGGATTGGCTGTTCCTGATGGCCCTACCGGTTTTGATCAGTCTGGGCGGCCAAATTGCGTTGTCCCCGATATTGATCGTGGTGTTTCTAAGCGCCATCATCAACGCATTGCCGGTGTTGCCAGCAGATCCAAATCTCATTGTGTTTGCACTGGGGGCCGGTTGGGCCATGAGTATGACAGCCTCACCAAATGCATCAGCAACCCTGTTGGTTTCCAGCGTTACCAATATTCCGCCAACCACGCTGACCTGGCGCTGGAACGGGGTCTATGCGCTGATGTGTTATGCCGTATTCTCTGTGATGTTCATTATTCTTACGGGCTGGTTTCCAGCGCCCGCGGGGTAGCGCTGAGTTGGATATTTCCAACGCTCAGTCCGGAAGAAGCCAGGATTCAATTCAGATGATTAGCGCGTTTTCTTCAGAAAAAAGATGATGCAGACAATCAGGCTTGCGACCAGCCATGCCTCGGGTCCGACAGCTTCTCCAAGCACAAGTTGAGACAGCACCAAAGTTACAAATATCTGCAACAATTGGGTTTGCCCCACAAGTGCAACTCCGCCAAGAGCCAGCCCTGCATTCCAGAAAACAAACCCGATGAACATGGAAAACAGGCTGACATAAGCAAAGCCGATCCAGGCTGATGTCGAGATGCTGCCTATCGCATCTGGGAAGCTCAGAATACTGCCAATAATTGAAAGTGGCAGGCACAGAAGCAGCCCACGGCTAATGACCTCCCAACCTGGCATGCTGCGCGACAATTGGCCGGATATTGCATAGCCAAATGACGCAAAAAGTGCCGCGGCGAGCAGCCAGCCATCTCCCGGCCCAATGCCGTCTGGCCCATCGCGCAGGGCGAAGGTGATAACCAGACCACATCCAATCAGACTGAGTATCCAGAACCAGACACTTGGCCGTTCCTTGTTCAAAATTGCAGAGAACAACGCTGTCGTAATTGGCAAAATCCCCAACACAATGCCGCCATGAGAGGCTGGCACATTTGTCATCGCAAGGGCCATAAAAAACGGAAATCCAATGACCAGGCACAAGGCCGAGATGAAAAGCGGCAGGAAATCTGCCTTCACAAATGGCCTGCGCCCCATAATCAAAAGCAGAATCAGTGCACAACCAGCTGCCACGACTGCGCGACCATAGGTCACAAAGGAGGGTGACATATCCGCGACTGCCAAGCTGGTAAATGGCAGTGTGCCGCCAAATACAACAACGCCAACAAGGCCGAGCAAAAGCCCCAGGCCAGTTTTTTCGGTGGACATTGGCGTGGGCATAGGATGGTCGTTTTCGTTTTGGGAAAAATACTTTAAACGGTGGGTATGGGTATTTTTCTAACACTGCAAGAGTGGGTGGAAAGCAGCGTCGATGCCGGCGGTGCGTTTCTTGACCGCATTACCAAAGCCATATCAGGGCTGACTGATCCCAAGGCACGGCGTCAGGCTGCGTTTTCTATTGCCATGATAGCTCTGTCCGCCAAAATGGCAAAAGCAGACGGCATTGTGACACTGGACGAGATCCATGCCTTCCGCGATCTGTTTGAGATCCCTCAGGCGGAGCGGACGAATGTTGCGCGGCTGTTTGACCTTGCTAAACAAGATACTGCAGGCTTTGAAGCATATGCTGCACGCATCGCCCGCTTGTATGATGAAGATCTGCAAACCCTTGAAGACATTATGGATGGTCTGTTTCACATCGCCAAGGCCGATGGTGTGTTGCATGAGGGGGAGCGCGCCTTTTTGCAGCACGTTGCCGAAATATTCGGTTTTGACAGTTCTGCCTATGAAGCCATTGAACTGCGTCATGTTGATTTGGGAAAAGCAGATCCGTACCAGGTGCTTGGTGTGTCTCCAGACATGGATCTTCAGGACATCAAGAAGGCCTATCGCACCAAGGTTTCTGAATGCCATCCTGATCGAATGATTGCCAGAGGTGTGCCGCCGGAATTCATTGCAATCGCAAATGACAGAATGGCTGCTATCAATCTGGCATGGGAGCAGATTGGCCGGATGAGAAGCTCGTGACCGATCCGATGCTTTCCATACCCGAATATGCATCTGCGACGCTTGCTCCTTCGCCAAATTTCGGGCCAAGGCCGGACGGTCAACAAGCCGATTTGCTGATTTTGCATTATACCGGAATGCCGGACGATGATCAGGCCCTGTCATGGCTGCAAAACCCGACGTCTCAGGTTTCCTGCCACTATTACGTTCATCAGGATGGCCAGATCCTTCAGCTGGTTTCGGAATGGCAGCGTGCGTGGCACGCCGGGGTTGCAAGCTGGCAGGGGATAACTGATATCAATTCGTGTTCAATTGGTATCGAAATTGCCAATCCAGGCCACAATTACGGGTATCACGCCTTCCCGGATGTTCAGATTGAGGCGGTAAAAGGTCTTTGCCAGGAAATTATCCCTCGGCACAACATACGTCCCGAACACGTGCTTGCGCATTCAGATATTGCGCCTGATCGCAAGGAGGATCCGGGCGAGTTTTTTCCATGGCCCTATTTTGCCGAGAATGGAATCGGCCATTTCTCAGCGCCTAAACCTCTGGGAGACGGACGCTTTTTTCAGCTGGGAGACCAAGGTGAGCCAGTCGCTGCTTTGCAGGCGATGTTTCAGCTTTATGGGTATGGCTGTCCGCAAACTGGGCGCTTTTGTGAATTGACATGCGCAGTCGTTCGCGCTTTTCAGCGCCATTTTCGGCCTGAATTGGTAGATGGAATTGCTGATCAGTCTACAATCGCCACATTGCATGAATTGCTCTCAGCCCTGCAGGCCCAGTCTTAGAGCGCCTGCGAGAGCTTAAAGCATTGGAATTATGCGATGCGATCAAACGGCGCGGACAATTTCGCTGCTATATCTTCTGGATTCTGCGACTGTTGGCTACCGTTATAGGCGGCCCGCAGTTTCAGGATGATATCCTCAGGCACCTGACGGACAACATCTCCATCATCGGGATCGACGGCTTTATAGACCAGGGTCTCCGTCTCCGGTTCCACTTCAAACAAGCGATCGACTTGCGGCCTGTTTGCTTCCGAATTGAAACTTTTTTCCTGACCGATTGAATCTCTGTCGGCCTTGGCCGCCGTCTTGTCATCCCGGCGCTCGCCTGCTTTGTCAGCGGCCGTTTCTGCCGGAACACTTTTGGGTCGTGAGGTTTCTGTTTCGACCGGAGGCACACTTTCACGCGCGGGAGCCTTGGCAGGTGTTGTCACCGCAAGGGGAGGCGGTGCGCCGACTATACTTGATGAGATGTCCATGATTGGACCCTCCATGGGTTGGTTTCTTCCAATGGCACGGGAGCGCTTCTGACACTCCGCCATTGGTGAACTTACACAGGGAGTTTTAGGATTTAGTCGTGAATGTTCTTAAAACTTTAACGGTTTTTGCAGGCATCACTAAAGGAATCAGAATCTTTGATCTGGATTCGGACCCTAGAAGCCTTTGTCGACCGCAATGCCGCGTCTGGCTGGCAATGGCCCTGTTGGCTTCATAGCGTTTGAACCATAGGAGTTGGTTGCGCGTGGACCGTTCACCACATCCGCAACGCGTTTGATGATGCCAGTGCTTATATCACGTGCCATCCCTAGTGCCGACATGTTGGCGCTCAGCAGGCGGTTCAGGTCTTTAAATGCGTCGGCCAACCCGGATTTGGTTCCTTTGTCCAACTGGCCGACCTGAGACTGGAAGTCCGCAATCAACTGGTTTTTCTCCGCCTGCAGGGCAAATGAGGCGTCAAAGTCTCCAGAGTTTACCAATTTGGTTTCCTGATCCAGCACAGCGCTGAGCTTACTGATCAAAGCTGTCATGTCGCAATTGTTGGGGGGCGTCATTGCTCTGCCTGCTCCTGAATTTGCAGTAGTTCAGCGTAAATCTGATCAGCGATGCCGATGCCGCCGCTTTCCGAAATCGCTTTGGCAAATTGCTCCACTTGCATGCTGCGCCATGTATCAGATGCCTGGCTGGAGAATTCATCGTCCTCGCCCAGCCCTTCAAATGCTGAAGCCAGCATGACATTCAAAAAGACAGCCTCAAACTCTTGCGCTTTTTCCCGCATTGGGTTGTTGGGCACTGGAAGGGTCTGAATGCGAGGCTGTTGGGCAGCCGTTGGAGTAATACTATCCATTACATGACCTCGATTTCTGCCTGTAGGGCGCCTGCTGCTTTGATAGCCTGCAAAATTGAGATCATATCTCTTGGGCCGATGCCCAGCATGTTCAGGCCGTCCACGAGTTCCTGCAGGGAAACACCGGAGCTGATCACGGCCAATTGAGCTTCTATTTCCTCGTTAGCAGTTATTTCTGTGTTCGGAATGACCGTGGTTTGTCCGTCGCTGAAAGGCGCAGGCTGTGATACATCAGCAAATTCGCTGACCATGACCGTCAGGTTTCCCTGGGCCACCGCAACCGTTGAAATTTGCACCTCACGCCCCATGACAATGACGCCAGTGTCTTCATCAATGACGACCTTGGCGGGCAAGTCCGGTTCAATGAGCAATTGTTCGATGTCGGTAATCAGGTCCACAATATTACCGTTGAATGTTTTGGGCAGATACAGCTGAACGGTGGCCGGATCTTTGGGTTCAGCAATAGGCTCCCCCATGAGATCATTGATGGCCAGAGCGACACGTCGCGCAGTGGTAAAGTCCGGGTTTCTGAGAGCAATGCGCAGCGTCTCAAGTGTTGCCAGTTCAAAGCCGACTTCACGCTCCACCAGCGCCCCGTTTGAAATGCGTGCTGATGTTGGTACACCGCGTGTCAAAGACGCTGCATCGCCTTGCACAGCGAAACCACCAATGGCCAAAGACCCCTGGGCTATTGCGTATGTCTGCCCGTCGGCACCCATCATGGGGGTCACGAGGAGTGTTCCGCCCTGCAGACTTGCCGAATCACCAAGCGCGCTGACATTGACGTCAATTCGCGTGCCCGGCGTTGCAAACGAAGGTAGGTTTGCCGTCACCATAACGGCCGCTACATTTGCTGTCCGAAGCTCCTCGGCAACAGTATTGACGCCCATCCGTTCCAACATGGATTGAAGGCTTTGACGTGTGAAAGGCGAGTTATTTAACGAATCTCCGGTCCCATTCAGACCGACAACCAGACCATATCCGATCATCTGGTTCTCGCGAACGCCTTCGAAATCGGCAATATCCTTGATTCGCGAGACAGCGCCAGCCGAGCCTATCAAAAGCGTCATCCCGATGCTGAGCATCGCAACGGACAGGACTATGCGCAGCCACAGACCGGAAGACGGCATGGCTTGAGAGCAGTATCTGTGCCTCATTTTCCAGTTTTGGGCCATAAATGCGATCCAATGAATAACTTTAACTCTTGGTTAAGGATAATCGTTAAAAATACTTAACAACTTGCTAACATTAGGATTTGCGATGCGCATTGACGCTTATGGGCTCATACCCGGTTCCGCCCCGATGCGCGCCAAAACCAAAAGCAGTGGCTTGTCCTTCTCAATTGGTGACACAAGCGATGCCAGTTCTGCCAGAGATGTTGGTGGCACGGCTGCGCAACAGGGCGTCTCGCTGGGAGCTTTGCTCTCGCTCCAATCATCCGACATGGATACAGTTGAGCGTAGGGCGACGGCAAAAGGGCATTCCCTGTTGAAGGATCTGTCACAGCTGCAAGCAGCGCTTTTGGGCGGCGATGACATTGCAGAACGCCTTGTGGAGTTGAAAGAGCGACTGCCCGACTTACAAAAGACTGGCGATGATCGCCTTGATCCGATTCTGCGTGAAATCGATCTACGCGTGCGTGTTGAATTGGCAAAACGTGGACTTTAAGTTGTATAATTTTTGATTTATGTTGGAAATTATCGTTCAATAACAGCGGCTTAAGACAAGTGAAAACTTAAAGTTAATGTAATCGTCAATCCTGTTGTTTCCGAAAAGACCTATAGGTATAGTCCGGCCAATCGGGGCTAGAATTAAGGTCAAGCGAATGTCTGCAGTTGCTGATATTGATTATCGTCCATCTGAGGACGAACCCTTCATGAATGACCGCCAAAAGGCGTATTTCAAACGTAGGTTGAATGACTGGAAAGAAGATATTCTTCGTGAAAGCCAGTTAACGTTGGATACTCTCCAGCAGGAAAATTCAAACCACCCGGATTTGGCGGATCGCGCCTCTTCGGAAACTGATCGTGCCGTTGAACTGCGTGCCCGTGATCGTCAACGAAAGCTGATTTCCAAAATTGATGCCGCTCTCGCGCGTATCGAAGATGGCAGTTATGGATATTGCGAAGAAACCGGCGAACGTATTTCTCTGAAGCGGCTGGATGCCCGTCCCATTGCAACTATGTCCGTTGAGGCACAGGAACGCCATGAGCGTCGGGAACGTGTTTATCGCGACGATTAACCCGGTTGTTTTTCCAGAACAGTTATAAAAGGGCGCTCTCCTGTGTGAGAGCGCCCTTTTATTGCTAGAATGGAAGAACGATGTCCAGCACCTGCTGGCCGTAGCGAGGCTGTTGAACATCTGTAATTTGACCTCGGCCACCATATGAAATGCGCGCTTCGGCGATTTTCTCTGATGGTATGGTGTTGTTCGCTGCGATATCCTGCGGCCTTACAACACCGGCCACTATAAGCTCGCGAACTTCGAAATTGACGCGAACTTCCTGTCTGCCCTCAATCACCAGATTCCCGTTTGGCAGTACCTGGGTTACAACCGCAGAAACGCGCGTGCTCAGGGTTTCAGACCGGTTCACGGTGCCGCTGCCGCTGGAACTTCCAGTGCCGGACAGATCGATGGCGGCTGAAGCCTCCGAACCGCTTGGCAACACTTTATTCAACAGACTTCCTACAGCGCCTGATGCACCCATCGACTGGCTGCCATTGCGTGCGCGTTCGGTGCTGTTGGCGATAGCCGCCGTATCCGTAATGCTGACCAGCACTGTAACCAGGTCGCCAATTTGTCCGGCGCGCTGATCATCAAAGAAGGTTCTGCGCCCTGACTGCCACAATGAATTGGGGCTGTATTGGGCCAATGTCGGCGTTGGCATCGGCATTTGAACCGGCTGATAGCCGATTTGCGTTGTTGGATCCTGAATGGCTGACAATGGCGGTTCCTGGCCGATTTGTGCCAGTCTATCCGCAGTGCCGCAGGCCGCAAGGGCTGTGGAGACAAGGGCGAGCGTCGCCAGGTTTCGAAAAATACGGGTCATTGGGCGACCTCTCTCAGATTTGCAAGATTTGTTGGTTTACGGAGCTTCAGTTCAACGCGGCCACGGCCAATCACCTTGGCATCGATCACGCGTTTGGAATGGGAATTGATCACGCTGATTGTGTCACCTTCGGCACCGGCTTCCATCGCCCGGCCATCGGCAGAAATTGCAAGGCGACCGGTGCGCAATTCGATGACGACCCGATCATTGCGGGCCACCAGAGTTGGAGGGCGCACATCATTTGCGGAAATCGGAACGCCAGGGCGCATGGCGCGGCGCGCTTCAAAGCCGATCAGATTGTCAGGGAAAGCTGGCTCCATGCGCTGGGCGCGGGATCGTGGCACGCGCTGGGTTTCCAGATCACCGCGGCGAATGACTTCACCACGGGCAATGGGACGGGTGAGTACGGTGACTTCACTCATAGGCAATGCGGTTCCGCGCAGCCGGTGTTTCTGCTGGCGGTTGCCCTGATCAATGCTCAGAAGCACTTCAAACCGGCTGAGGCCGTTCTGGCTGGTTAGCGGGCTGCTCAGATTGAGGGATACAATGCTGACAGGCTCTGCTGACAAGGCATCAGCGGGGACGGACCAGATTGCGTCTGAAAACCGCATGGAAATGTCTTCCCAGTTTGCGATGTTGAGCCGCCTTGCGATTTCCAGTTGAAGGATGACGCTGATATCCTGCGAGGTGATCATGCGCGCCTCGCGCCGAACCTCAACCTCCTGAATACCTGCAACATCCACATCAGACAAACCGGCGCGGGCAGCTGCCATCGTCACTGTGTGGGTATCCACCGTCCCGCTCTTACCAAGATCCGGCGCCCGAAAAACGGCGGTTTCAGAATACAGACCAGCATCGTGAAACAGATCGCCCAATGTCACGATTTCCGAGGCAACAGTCACGACGGGCTTCAGAACGGCGATGCTCTCTGCACGCACGACACTGATTGACACAAGTGAGGCGAGGGTGGCGGCAAGGAGACTGAGGAGGCAGTAGATAATTTTCATGTCGAACCTAGCGCAAGTTTGCGGTGGAAGAGAGCATTTCATCAGCGGCTTTGATAACCCGTGAATTCATTTCATAGGCACGCTGAGCGGCAATGAGGTCCGATATCTGGGTGACGGCGTTCACATTTGCCATTTCCAGATGCGCCTGAATCAAATTCCCGTATCCGGGGTCTTCCGGATTTCCAAGTTGAGCTGTTCCGCTGGCATCCGTTTCCAAATACAGATTGTCGCCAATCGCTTCCAATCCGACCTTATTGGTGAAATTGACCAACTGAATTGTGCCGAGCGTTGTTGCCGAAACGTCATTGTCTAAAAACGCCTGTACTTCACCTTGCGAATTAATTGTTACCCCGCGTGAGTTTTCCGGAATGACGATGCCACTTCCCACCGTGTAACCATTCACATTGACGATGGTGCCCGTCGCATCCCGCTCAAAAGAACCGTCTCGGGTATAGGCAGTCCGACCGTCAGGAAGCGTAATTGTAAAAAAACCTTCGCCACGAATGGCAACATCCAATTCGCGCTCGGTGGCCTGGACACTGCCTTGAGACATGATACGCGGAGTGGCTGTGGTCTTGACACCAGACCCAATTTCCACGCCCGCTGGAACCATGGTTCCAGCGTCGGATGTGCTGGAGCCAGGGCGACGCAGGTTCTGGTATAGCAAGTCCTGAAATTCGGCGCGGCTGCGTTTGAAGCCGGTCGTGCGCATATTAGCAATGTTGTTGGAAATGACTTCTACGTTCAATTCCTGGGCCAACATTCCTGTGGCTGCGATGCTGAGGGCTTTCATAACTCTTTCCTAAACCGTACCGTTTGTGCCTGAGATCATCATTTTATGCTTGAACGCTGCCAAGCTTTTGAACTGCGCCCTGACGCAGGTCATCAATCCGTTTCAACATGTTGGCGAGTGACTGGTAGGCACGGCTGACCTGGATCATCTCGGTGATTTCGGTCACACCCTTGATGTTGGAACCCTCAAGCGCCCCTTGCGTGAATGCTGCCTGAGCGGGATTTGCGCCTTCACCAGCGAACAGGCTGTTGCCTTCACGTGACAGCAATTGAGGGGAGTCAAATGTGACAGCCTGCAGCTTGTCTTTCACACCCGCGCTGGAGGAGATCGTTCCATCTGCTGCGATGCTGATATCAGTTTCGTCATTGTTAAAGGTGATGGGGCCGCCTTCACCCTGGACGGGCATGCCCTCACTGTTGGTGAGAAACCCTTCCGGGTTGATCTGGAATGCTCCGTTGCGCGTGTATCGCAGGCCAGCTTCGGTTTCGATCACGAAGAATGCATCTTCAGACAGCGCAACATCCAACGGATTTCCGGTGAGTTTGACAGAACCGGATGCAAAGTCAGTCATTGTCCCGCGATCCCAGACATATGACAGATCACGATCTCCCATACCGAAGCTGGTCGCTTCGGCCACCGGCATGATGTATTCGGAGAACAGGGAGCGCTCGGCCTTGTACCCGCTGGTGCTGATATTCGCCAGATTATTGGCGACAACATCCATTTGTCGTCTCAGGGCAGTTTGCCGTGACAGACCGATGAGTTCTGCGTTTTCCATTTGTTACCCCCAAGCACATGTTCACCTTTTCTTAAGCGAAAATCGTGCCAAATAGATAATTGTTTAAAATCAATGACTTAGATTTTAGATTGGCTTTTTAACCCGGCAAAATGGTGCAAGTTGCCATATTTGCTCGGCAAAAATTGCCGATCGACGTTTACCATAAAGACTTTGTTAACGATTTTTTACGCATAAACAAAAGGATGCAATTGGGGACTCAGATCTGATGAGCGACGTTACTGCCGACGCTATTGATGACGCAGAAGAAGGTAATGAGGAAACACCCCCAAAGGGCGGTAAACTCAAGAAGATCCTTATGATTGCGGTGCCTGTTGTGCTTCTGCTGGGCGGCGGCGGTGCCTATATGATGGGTGTGTTCGATGGTGGATCGTCGATGACTGCGGATACGCCTCAGCCACCGAAGCGGGTTTATTTTCTGGATTTGCCCGACTTAACCGTTAACCTTTCATCAGTGGAGCAACGCGCTCAGTTTCTGAAACTGTCCGTGTCACTGGAAGTTGCCGACAAAGCCACTCTCCAGGCGATCGAACCCTTCATGCCACGTGTGCTTGATGCCTTTCAGGTCTATCTGCGGGAGTTGCGGACAAGTGACCTTGAAGGTTCTGCTGGCATCTTCTTGCTGAAAGAAGAGTTGCAGAGGCGCATCGAGTTGGCAATTCACCCAGCCAAAATCAACGACATTCTGTTTAAGGAAATTCTGATCCAATAGGGTCTGCTGGTTATGGAAGAAAAAGCCCAAAAAAAAGATGATATGTCCGACTGGGATGAGGCGCTGACCGAACAGGGCGCTGAAGCAGATGGTGGTGAAGAGGGCGGTTGGGCCGATCTTGTCGATAAGGGCGAGGACGATGCGCCTACCAAACGTGGCGCGGAGCGCATTCTCAACCAGGAAGAAATAGACAATCTTCTCGGCTTTTCGCCGGATGACGGTGTGCTGGGCGAACAAAACGGCATACGCGCGCTGATCAATTCCGCGCTGGTGTCCTATGAACGTCTTCCGATGCTGGAGATTGTGTTTGATCGTCTGGTGCGTTTGACCACTTCAAGCATGCGTACCTTCACGTCTGATAACGTCGAAGTCTCTTTGGAGTCAATATCTTCGGTCAGGTTTGATGACTATCTGAATTCAATTCCATTGCCAGCAATCCTGTCTGTCTTCCGCGCTGAGGAATGGGATAATTTTGGGCTGATCACTGTCGATTCCAACCTGATCTACTCGATCATAGATTCCCTTTTGGGCGGTGGTAGGGGTATGCAGGCTGTTCGCGTGGAGGGGCGTCCCTACACGACGATTGAAATGAACATCGTTCGCAAACTGATAGAGATTATTCTGGGCGATGCCGAAAATGCGTTTCAACCGTTGACGCCTGTGAAACTCAATTTGGAACGGTTGGAAACGAACCCGCGCTTTGCGGCCATCACACGCCCCAACAACGCAGCGATTCTTGTTGAGTTGCGGGTGGATATGGAAGACCGCGGTGGCCGCGTGCAGATGCTGCTGCCTTATGTCACAATTGAGCCAATCCGAGATCTGCTCCTGCAGATGTTCATGGGTGAGAAATTCGGGCGTGATGCGATCTGGGAGGGCCATCTGGCCTCTGAGGTCTACGCTGCGGAAATCGAAGTGGACGCTGTTCTGGTGGAACAGGAAATGTCGTTGCGCGATGTCATGGCGCTGCAACCTGGCCATACGGTCATGTTTGATGTTTCGCCTCAGGATCCGATTGAAATCAAATGCGGCGATGCTGCTTTGACAAAAGGTATTATGGGGCGGATTGACGATGCTATTTCGCTGAAAATTTCACGTAGTCTGAAACGTCCTAAAATGTCCCTTGCAGCGTTTGAGAATGCAGCACAAACCAATTCTGAGGTTGGATAAATTCTATGATGGGCCTTGCGATTGATATCCTGGTTTCCGTTCTTTTGGTTGTTACCATTGGTTATGCTGCTGTGCTGAACAGACGTCTGAAACGTCTTCGTGATGAAGAAGACATCATGCGCGCCACGGTGCAGGAGTTGATAAACAGCTCTGCTCTGGCGGACCGCGCCTTGAAGGAGTTGCGGGCGATGGCCGAAACTTCCGATGCTGTGCTGAAGGCACGTTTGATGGAAGCAGAAACAATGACCGGGCGGCTTGATCAGGCAACAGAGCGAAGCAATACAGCGCTCTCTCGTCTTGGGGCTGCCGGTGTTCCAATCCCGGCTGCGCCCAAAGCCACTATACGCGAACAAGCTGAGCAACTGGCTGCGACAGGATCAAAATCGGAAACAGCCTCTGTTGCGGTCAGCCCGGCTTTCGCCAATCTGCGTGAATCTGCTCTCCGCCTGTCTGCAAGAGCACAGCAATGAAAGATGTCCGTCTGTTGCCAATCCTGATGGTGGCATGCTCAGCAATGCTGGCGCTTAAGTTTCTGGGTTTTATAAACTTGCCAGGATCTGTGTGGCAAGAATTTGCTGGCACAACGAATGTGTTTGCGCAGGAAGCTGAAGCTGGGGCAGATCAGGCAGACGCGACTGGTGATATGACCATGGTGCCGGGTATGGAGGCATCCATTGTAGAAGGTCTGCCGGCCCGTAACACTGAATTGTCAATCCTTGAAAGCTTGCGCGGTCGGCGCAAAGAGCTGATGCAGCGCGAAGAGGAACTGCAACTTCGCGAAAACCTCATTGAAGCAGCGGAAGGTCGTTTGGAGAGCCGCATTGGGCAATTGGAGGCTTTGGAACAACGCCTGCAGGCCGCGACCGAGGCTGAGTTGGGCGCGCGCAAGGAGGAATTGCGCGGGCTTGTGACGATGTATGAAACCATGAAGCCCAAAGAAGCTGCCCGCATCTTCGATCGCCTTCAGATGGATGTCCTGATTGATGTCGTACTTGCCATGAATCCGCGAAAAATGGCGTCTGTTCTTGCGAGTATGAACCCGGAAGCTGCGCAACGGCTCACCATCGAAATGGCAAAAGTGGGACGCCGGGATACACCAAGTGGCATTGACCAACTTCCCAAAATTGGCGGCTAAAGCCCCGTAAACGCTACAGTTTCGACGGTTAATGTAACCTCTCTTTAACAGAAGAACCGCTATACTCGACCTACTGACAGATATTGTCTGTCTGAGTTGCAGTCTGATCGGTGTCCGCATGTTTATGAGAGTCTGGCTTCGGCGAACGTCGTTGGTGATCCTGTTTTTTCTTTCCGGCCTGTCGCCATTGTTTGCGATGCCGGCTTCTATTGTCGCGGAAAACAGCGCCGGCTACGGACGCATGGTGGTCACTTTTGATGGCGAAAACCTGGTTCCATCCTACACATCCTCCTCCAATAACAATGTTATGGTTATCGAGTTTGAAGACAATGTTGAAACCAGCATTGATTCAATCGCAGTTACTTTGCAAGACTATGTTGGCGTCGCGCGGCTTGATCCCAATGGCAAGGGATTGCGATTTTCCCTGACGCGGGGCACGCGCATAAACATTCAGGAAGCGGGTGAGAAGCTGTTTGTCGACTTCCTTCCTGGCGGATGGGTTGGCTTGCCACCAACTCTGCCGGAGGATGTGGTCCGTGCGCTTGCTGAGCGCGCGGAGCGTGCTTTCAAGGCCGCCCGCGCAGCTGAGCAAGCCGGTGTTGTCGGCGTGTTACGCCCCCGGGTGGAGATGCGCGTGGGCAGACACCCAAGCTTCACCAGATTGTCGTTTGGCTGGAATACTGGTTACAACGCTGCATTTGTGCGCGACGGAAAAAATGTTGCCATCAACTTCGATACTGCGGCTCCGTTGGACCTTACGGATATCACGACCAATCTGCCCAAGGGGATCGAACATGCTGAAAGCTTTGTGCTGGACGAAAAGCTGAACGTTGTTCTGACTGTGGATGACATGTCAGATGTGCGGGCGTTTCGTGATGGTGAAGTCTATGTGATGGATGTCACCACACCTAAATCGGAGGCGGGCTCAGCGCTGACCGGGCTTGATGATGCTGGTCGCCCGCAAACAGCATTGCTCGGGGGTAATGTTGGCTCGGACGTTCCAAATACACCTGATGGAGCCAGTCAGGTCTCGGAATCCAAGGGCGTGATGGACGTGAACGCCACTCAGTTGGATCCGGCACGTGAGGCGTCGTTGGGCGTCCACAATAATAGACAGGAGCGACTCGCTGAAGTCGTTATCGAGTCGGCCACATATAACCCTTCAGAAGCAATGCTTGAACCCAATGAGGGCGAACAGCAGCGCCAGCAAGCGCCTCCGCGTCCTGTACCGGAAGCCAGCTTTCGGGATGATGACGTTGATGATTCATCGGTCATGATCGTTGATGCCACAGTAAATGAGGGCACAGCAACGTTTGCATTCCAGTACCGGGAAGATGTTGCTGCCGCAATGTTCAGCCGCGCAAACATCTTATGGATTGTATTTGACAGCATTGAGCCGATAGAACTGGGTCTGGCAAAATCTGTTGCTGACAGTTTTGACGCCAACATGACCCAGATTATCTCTGGCGACATGACTGTTATTCGCCTCAACCTGCCGCGCCCCTTATTTACGAATCTGTCGAAAAGCGGAACAGATTGGATTATGTCCCTGGGCGATAGAATTTATGAGCCCAGCCTTGCACTGACCCTGAATCCGATTGTTGACAAAGAAGGTCTGGCGCAGATCAAAGTGCCTCTCAATGCAGTTGGGCGCGTCCATGAGATCTATGATGAAACAGTGGGTGATGTCCTGACAGTCGTCACAAGTTTTGGACCAAGCCAAAGCCTGTTGCGCGGACAACAATTTGCTGAGTTGGGCTTCCTTGCCACCACTCACGGTCTTGCTGTTACATCGCGAATTGATGATCTTGAAGTGAGTTCTGCATCTGATCACGCACTGTTTGGCCGGGAAACCGGCTTGTCACTTTCCTCGAAGGCTCAAAGTCGGGGATTTCAGCTGACGCCGGACCGCTTGGGCGGCAATGTATCTGACAATGAAACGATTTCGTTTGCGCGAACTTTGCTGAGTGCTCGCTCGGAACCGGGTGAGCCTTATCGCCGGGCGGCGGACGCCATTTTTCGGCGTGTGGCCTTGGCCGAGCACAGTGAACGCCCGACTTTGCGCCTGGAAGCAGCCAGGTTCTACCTGGCCAACAACATGCCTCATGAAGCCATCGGTATGATCCGATTGGCAATGACCGAGCAGCCCTCGTTTGAAAATGATCCTGCCAATCTGATGTTGAATGCTGCTGCGAATGCAATGGCCCAACGCTCTGATGAGGCGGGCCGTATTCTCTCACATCGACGGCTTGAAGATAACGCAGATGCAGCCTTCTGGCGTACCATTGCTGCAGCTGATATGCGGGAGTGGGATGTCAGTTACGAAAATATCAAGCGCGGGCGTGTGGTTCTGGGCGCCTACCCACCAACGGTTCAACACAATTTCCTGCTATCCGCCGCTGAATCTTCCCTGGAGTATAATGACCGGGCCTTTGCCGACACGCTCTTAACAGAGATTAATCCTGGTGCTTTGACATCCGGTCATCTTGCAAGATATTTTCTGTTGCGTGGGCGCATTGCCATGCAGGCGGGTGATACTGAAGGCGCCATGCGGTCATGGACTCAGGCAAAGGCGCTGGGCCAAAGGCCACAAAGCGCCGAAGTTGACTTCCTGACGTTGCAGCATCTTCATCAGAGCGGTCAAATCTCCAGTGAAGATGTCCTGCGGGAACTCGCCGGACTTTCATTGCGTTGGCGCGGTGACGAGATTGAGTTGAAAAGCCTGCGTCTTCTTTCCAGACTTTACGCAGATGATGCCCAGTACCGTAAATCGTTCCAGACTATGAAATCAGCGGTTCTGGTTGACAGGAAGTCGGAGACAACGCGCTCCTTGCAGGATGACATTAACGGTCGGTTTGAAGATCTGTTTCTTCACGGAGGTGCTTCCGCACTGGACCCTGTAGAGGCATTGGCGCTGTACTATGATTTCCGCGAGTTGACGCCCATTGGCGTCAAAGGTGACGAGATGGTGCGCAAGCTGGCCGCACGTCTGATCGATGTTGATCTGCTGTCACAGGCAACCGAACTGCTTGCTCATCAGGTTGATAACCGCCTGCGTGGCACTGCACGTGCGCAAATCGCCGCTGATCTTGCTTTCGTCCATATTCTCAACAAAGAGCCACATCGCGCACTTCAAGCCATACGGCGGACGCAGCAGGCTCAACTCCCCAATCTGCTTGATCGTCAAAGGCGTCTTCTTGAAGCGAAAGCCCTTGCCGACACCGGGAAGCCGGATTTGGCGGTGACGCTGGTCAAGAATTTGCAGGGAAATGACGCAGAGCGTCTGATTGGGGACATCCAATGGGACGCCCAAAACTGGCAGGCCGCAGCTGAATCCTATGAACGCGTTGCCGCCGATAGCTGGTCAGATGAAGGGCCTCTGGCTGCGCTCCAGCGACAGGCTGTCCTGAAAGCCGGAATTGGCTACTCCCTGGCCGGAGATGGTCTTGGGCAGCAACGTTTGCGCGGAAAATTTGCGGAGAAAATGGGCGATAGCGAAGATGCAGGTGCCTTCGATGTGGTGACAACCCCTCTGGAAGGTCAGGGATTGGAATTCCGAACTGTTTCCCAGCAGCTTACCACATCAGACGCAATGCGCTCGTTCCTGAGCGATTATCGCAGACGGTATATTGCACCACCCGATGGCAGGCTGGCAGCGCGGAGCACGGATTCTCCGGACGGTCCGTCGCGGGACGCCACTATGCAAAACGAAGAAGGTCTTGCAGTGGACGGCGCCGTTTAAGCGGCACCGCTCAGCATTCTATTCAGCTGCCTGAATGTTCTGTTCAGGTCCTGATTTCAATGCGTTGGTCAGATCGCTTGCGGCCCGTGTAAGTACATCCCGATACATCTGAAAATTCGACGTCGCATCCTGCTTTGGTGCGATCAGACATAACGTGCTCATGCACTGGCCCGAGCCGTCATAAACGGGGGCTGCAAAGCAATGGGTGTATGTGTCGGCCAGGCTGTCAAATGAGAAGAAACTATCGTTCTGCGCAGATCTGATACTGCTGATGAAATCCTGTGTTTCCAGTGTGGAACCATCCGGCAGAACGAAATCCTCATCAGGAACAAAGTCCAGAATTTCTGCATCTGACAGATGAGCCAGAAGCAGGCGGCTGGAGGCCGTCCAGGGAAGGGGAATCCGCTGACCGACATCGGCGCTGATGCGAAACTGCCGACTGCCTTCATTCATCATGACGACCGTATATTTGTCACCATCAACCATGCATAGTTGCGAGGTTTCTCTGGTTTTCTCTGTTATGAATTCAAGCATGGGCTGGGCAAATCGGGTGAGATCGAAATTCTCGATGTAGCTCAATCCCCAATGGTGCAGCTTGCGGCCCAGAAACACGCGGCCTTCAGTGTCTGTCCGTTCCAGAACACCCAGGCTGGTCAGGATGCCAACCAATTCATAGACCGATGATTTCGGCGCTTCCATGCCAACTGCAATCTCAATCGGCCGCTTGGGCTCTTTGCCCAGATGCAGATAGTGAATAATGGCAAAAGCCCGTTCCAGCCCTCTGGCACGGCTCTTTGTTGTGGTTGCTGGTGTCTGCGGCAACACGTTCTCCCTATCGAATTCAGCCCCATACAGTATAGGTTGTAGAATTCAGCTTGTCTTGCGGTAAGCAATGCAATCGACTTCGACTTTGCAATCAACCACCATAGCCGACTGTACGCAGGCGCGTGCAGGGGGGTGGTCTCCAAAATACTGCGCAAAGACCTTGTTAAAGCTCCAAAAATCCCTGGAATCATCCAGCCAGACTCCAATGCGGACAATATCTGCCGTCGTGTAACCAGCCGTCTCAAGAATTTCTATCATATTGCGGATGGCCTGATTTGCCTGCGCAACAATGCCGCCATCAATAATCTCGCCATCCACCATTGGTGTTTGTCCTGAGACATACAGCCAACCGTCTGCTTTCGTTGCCTTGGCGAATGGCAACTTTTGCTGCCCGGATCCCTTAGCTTCGTCAACTCCGTACCGTTTGATTGTCATTATTGTCTTCCTTATCAGAATTTTGAGCTCTTGAGGAACGCAGCCAGTCGCTCTGACTTTGGGTGTTTGAAGAGTTTCTCCGGAGGACCTTCCTCACCGATAGTTCCGTCCTGCATGAAGATAACTTTGCTTGATACATCGTGGGCAAACTGCATTTCATGGGTCACAAGCAGCATGGTCATGCCGTCATTTGCAAGGTCGCGGACCACTGACAGAACTTCATTCACCAATTCGGGATCCAGCGCAGACGTGACCTCATCGAACAGCATCAATTGCGGGTTCATTGCGATTGCCCGGGCTATGGCCACCCGTTGTTGCTGACCACCTGACAGCTGTCCCGGGAAATGGTCGCGCCTTTCATGCATTCCAACCCTTTGCAGCCATTTCTCAGCTGTGGAATATGCCTGATCCTTGTCCATGCCACGGGTTTTGATAAGACCCAGCATCACATTGCCAATGGCGGTCATATGAGGAAACAGATTGAAATGCTGAAAGGCCATGCCGGTCATGGCCCTTTGCCGTGCGATCTGCTTTTCCGGCAGCAGCGTGCGCTTGCCGTTTTTCACGGTGTAGCCAATCTGCTCTCCGCCAATTGACACAGTTCCATCTTCATACTGTTCCAGCAGATTGACGCAACGCAGCAGCGTGGTCTTACCTGATCCGCTGGAGCCGATCAGGCTGACGACATCGCCCTTGTGCATCGTCAGATCAATGCCTTTCAACACTTCCAAGTCGCCAAACCGTTTGTGCAGGTTTGTTATTTCCAGGACCGGAGCAGACATCAGGGTACCTTAAGTGGGGATTGCGACTTTGCGCTCTACAAATCGCCCGATCTTCTCAATCGTAAAATTGATCAGGAAGAACATGAAACCGGCGAAGAAATAGAGTTCAAGACTGAGATAGGTTCGGGAAATCACCTGCTGGACGGAGAGCAGCAATTCCACGACGCCAATGATCGACAGCAATGTGGACGCTTTGACGATCTCTGTGGCTGTGTTGACCCATGTGGGCAGTATCTGTCTCAGGGCCTGCGGTAACAGGACAGAGAAGAATGTTGTGCGGAACGTCAGTCCAACCGATTTGGCAGCTTCGGTTTGTCCGCGTGGGATAGCCTGCAGCGCGCCACGTACAATTTCTCCAACATGTGAGCTGCAAAACAGTGTTAGCGCAAAAATACCTGCCTGAATGGCCGTCAGTTGAATGCCAATGACAGACAGAATGTAGAAGCAGGCGAGGATCAGCACAAAGACGGGTGTTCCGCGTAGAAAGTCGGAATACAGGCGCACGAAAAAGCGAATGAATGTACTGCCATATGTCAGCAGCAGCCCCACCACAACGCCCAGAATGGTGCCGACCAGAATTGAAATCAGTGAAATGAAGAGTGTGTTTCCTATGCCTTCCACGATTGGCCAGCGTGCGCCCCATATGGCTTCTGATGCTTGAATGAGTTCCATCGCTCAAGCCCTATCCTGGAATCGCAAGTCGTGTTTCGATCCGTCTCAGGATCGCGGCGATGACATAGCAGGCAACCACATATAGAAGGCTCGCGACCAGCCAGGTCTCAATCACCCGAAATGTTTCCACATTGATCTTGCGCGCGTAGAATGTCAGTTCAGGCACCGCGATTGCGGCGGCAAGTGAAGTGTCTTTGAACAGCGAAATGAAATTGTTGCTGAGTGACGGCAGGACATTGCGAAACATCACCGGCACGATGAGGTAGAGCTTGGTGCGGAACTCTGTCAGCCCGATTGACAGGCCGGCTTCGCGCAATCCGGAGGGCAGGGCTATGAGACCGGCCCGGAAAACCTCTGTGAGATATGCGCCCGAGTAGACTGATAGCGTGATAATGAAAGATTCAATTTTGCCAAAGCGGATGCCGAGTTGTGGCAAAGCGAAAAAGGTAAACAGGATCAGCACGAGAATTGGTGTGTTCCGTATTGCTGATACATAGGCCGTCGAGGCGAACCGGATGATCCGGTTCCTCGACAACATTCCGAAGGCAGCCAGCAGACCAATCAGACAACCGATTGCAATGGATATAACGGCCAGGATCAATCCCAATCCAAGACCTGCCATCAGCAGATCAAAGTCCCGCCATACCGCTGCAAAGTTGAAATCGTACTCCACCGAGCGCCCTCGAAATTCGTTGATCTGTTACTTGAACTCTACCGGGAATCCGATCTGCGGCGGAGACAATTCAGCGCCAAACCATTGTTTGAACGATGCCGCATAGGTGTTGAATTCAACACCGGTCATGGCTTCATGCAGTACAGAGTTCACAAAGTTCAACCAGCGTTGGTCACCTGGCTTCACAGCACAGCTATAGCTTTGCGGGTTCCAGCCATAGCCAGCATCCAGATACCTATCCGGGTTTTGGGCCATGAACCAGCTCAGCGAGGATTGATCGGTTGCGGCCGCTGCAGAGCGGCCTGAATTCAGCGCCTGATACATCAGATCAACGCTATCATATTGATCAACATTTGCGTCGGGAAGGGCTGCATGCACCATTTCTTCGGCATATACATTCTGCAGAACTGAAACGGTCACATCGTCGCCCGCAGCCAGAAGTTCATCGTGGCTTTTATAGTCGCCATTGGCCATCAGCATCAGGCCAACACCTTCGCGATAATAGGGAATAGTGAATTCGACCTGCTGGGCGCGACCTGCGGTGACAGTCATGAACTGGCAGGCAACATCCACCTTGTCAGTCGCCAGATTGGGGATGCGCGCATCCCCGGACTGATTGACGAACTCGACTTTGGTCGGATCATCGAACAGACCTTTTGCGATCAGACGCAACATGTCGATGTCAAAACCAACCAAATCGTTGTTCTCGTCCTTAAAGTGCCAGGGCGCGTTGGTGCTTCCTGACCCGGCGATCAGATATCCGCGATCAAGTACATCCTGCAATTTATCTGCAAATGCGATGCTTCCTGATGCGCATAGCAGAGCTGCGGCGATTCCATATTTAGACAGACTTCTCAGCATGTTTTCTCTCCTTGCTGGCGTTATTCCATTATATTGGAATTAATATCTGTATTGTGGAATAACGTTGACGAAGGGAAATGATTTTGTCAACACTGTTGGGAAAATGAATGGCAAGCTGCTGAAAGACATGCGTAATTCAACAAAGCTGCTGTGGCTGCGTGGAAACAGGCTGAAGGAAGACAGACATGAACGTGCTCCCAATTGATACGCCAGCCGTTCTGGTAGACCTGAATATCGCGGAGAAAAATATTCGTGATTTTCAGCGTTATTGCGATCAGCACAATCTGCGCCTTCGGCCGCATATCAAGACCCATAAATTGCCGGCCCTTGCGCAATATCAGCTGGCTCAGGGTGCAATCGGCTTCACCTGCCAGAAGGTAAGCGAAGCAGAGGCAATGGTGGCAGGTGGAGCGGTTGGCGATATCCTCATTACCTACAACATCATGGGCGCTGAGAAAGTTGCCAGATTACGCGCGCTTTCAGAACGCGTTACCTTATCTGTCGTGGCTGACAGTCAAGCGGTCATTGATGGTCTGAGCGCGGGCTTTGCTGATGCGCCACAGCCCCTGCCGGTGCTGATTGAATGTAACACGGGTGCGGATCGGTGTGGTGTCTCCACCCCGGAGCAGGCAGCGGATCTGGCGGCTGCAGTGGCGGCGTCTCCCAGGCTGTGCTTTGCCGGTCTCATGACCTATCCGCCTGTTGGCCGCGCCGATCAGGTTGCCGAATGGCTCTCATCGGCAATCGATCTGATTGAAGGCGGTGGTCTCAAGGTCGGAATCATTTCATCCGGTGGCTCACCTGACATGTGGCAGGCTCATCAAATGCCTGTCGCAACGGAATATCGGATAGGAACTTATGCCTATAATGATCGCTCGCTCGTTGCGCGCGGCACATGTGACATTTCCGATTGTGCGCTTACTGTTCTTGCGACGGTCGTCTCTGTCCCGACCCCGAACCGGGCCATCATTGATGCCGGCTCCAAAGTGCTGACGTCAGATCTGCTGGGGCTTGAAGGATATGGCCATGTTGTTGGCTATGAAGATGTAGTTGTTGATCAGTTGAGCGAAGAGCATGGCCGCATTATCAGTACCGCACCGATTGACCTTGAGGTTGGTCAACAGGTGAGAATTATCCCCAACCATGCCTGTGTGGTTTCAAACATGCTTGATCATGTGATTCTTATGCGCGGTGATGTGATCGACCGCAAGGAACGGGTTGCGGCCCGTGGGCAGGTCTGGTGATTGCGCAAACCGTTTTGTGCCGACTTATATGGGTATTGGTGTCTGAAAGCTTTCCACCAGTGAACCTGCCAGCAGGCTCCATCCATCCACCAACACAAAGAAAATCAGTTTGAAGGGCAGCGAGATAACGACGGGTGGCAGCATCATCATGCCCATTGCCATCAGCACCGAGGCAACAACCAGATCAATGATGATAAATGGCAGGTAGATCAGAAACCCAATTTCAAAAGCCCGCCTGAGCTCGCTTATCATGAATGAGGGTACCAGAACGCGCAGGCTTACGTCTTCTGGCGTCGCCGGTTCGTCACTCTGTGACAGATCTACGAATAATTGCAGATCCTTTTCCCGGACATGCGACAACATGAAGGTGCGAAATGGGGCTGATGTTGCTTCGAATGCTTCCGCAAACTCCAATTCGCCCTGAATAAGCGGTTCAACGCCCTCATTATAGGCTGTCTCAAAGACCGGAGCCATGATGAAGGCAGTCAGGAACAGCGCAAGGCTGATCATCACTGAATTGGGTGGTGCGGTCTGCAGGCCAATAGCGGACCGCAACAGGGACAAGACCACCACAATCCTGGTGAAACTGGTGACCATGACAAGAATGGAGGGTGCCAGGCTGAGAACAGTAATGAGCGCGACAATTTGAACCGCACGTTCGCTGACCCCGGTACCGTCACCGAAGCCGATAGAGATGTCCTGGGCAAAAGCAGTGCTGGCAGCCGTGCTCACGATCAGGCCGAGCAACCAGGGCCGAATGGCCCTGGTTGCTCGAAAGAACGATTGGAAGTTGCTTATGCGCGGCTTGGTATCGCCAGTTCCTGAAGCAATCGGCTCATCTCGTCATCAACCCGGCCCGGTCGTGTTGTATCGACAGGCCGTTCAGGGCCTTCTGGCACTGATTCTGACGCCGAATATACGCTACTTTCTGCAGGGTCAGTAGTGCCATTTTGCGGCTGATCATTGATGAGCATTCCAGCAATTGCATCCTCAAGCGCCAAATCGTCCTGTGCTCTTTGCGCTTCACTGTATTGCGGGTTGGCTGGTGCCTCGGGTTCCAGACCCATTGCCTCCGCAAGACCTGCAGACAGATCGATATCCTGCTGTGTCTGGTTGGCTGCTGGCGGCGTAACCGTTGGTGCAGGCGCCTCCCTTGCAGCTGGTGTACTGATGGCTGGTTGTTCCTGACGGGCCACATGGTTGACGCGTGACAGGTTTGAGGGCGCCTGTTCCAGCTCCTGCATGAGCGCGTTTTCCATTTCTGCAGATAAGTCTCTGGTGTTTGCCTCAGGTACTGGAGCAGGCACAGGAGCAGGCACGGGCTGCGCTTGCTGTGGTGGTGCTGTGAGAACTGGTGCCGGTTGTGGCACGTATTTTGGTGCTGGCTCCATCGCTGCTGGTTCGGGGGAAGGGATTGGTGCCAGAGGAGCTACAGCAACCGGGGTCGCAACGGGAGCTGATACAGGAACTGCAGCCACAGGTTCTGCAGGAACGGGGACAGGCAGCGGAACGGGTTGGGGAGCCGCTTCCCGTTGAGGTGCCGGCACTGGCTCTGTGTTTTGTACCGGTTCGGGTGCTGGCAGAGGTGCGGGCTCTGGTGCCGGTGCAGGTTGGGCCACCATTTCGGGAACCTGTGCAAGTACTTCTGATACGGGCACTTCTGTTACAGGCACTTCTGTTATTGGCACTGCTGCCGCAGGCGTTGAAACTACGGGCGCCATAACTGCGGGGGCAGGTTCCGCAGGAGCAGGTTCTATAGGAACAGGTGCTACAGGTGGCGCGGCGACAGGAGCCGCAGCAATAACTGGCGCCGGCGCAGGTGCTTCAGGCTCAACTGGCACGTCTGGCTGAGGTGGTTCGGGAGGGATCACAACCGGATGCGCTTCTTCTGCGGATTGAGGCTCAATCACAATTTCCGGCTGAGCTTCAGCAGCTTCAAAGGATGGTTCTTCGTGAACCGTGCTGTTTTCAGGCGCTGGTGGTGGTGGTGCAAGGGAAACTTCTGGCCGGCTGGCCGCTGCAAGGCCGATGCTTTCAGCAACAGTTGCTGCAGAGCCGGTGAGCGACATTGTGCGCAAAGGGCGTTGTGCAATCACGCGCCGCGCAATCTCATGGCCGGGAAGAGGATGTTCTGAATGTCTGTCGTTCTCATCGGCGTATTGGCCGATATTCGATTCGACGACCACATCACTGGGCCCCCCGATCATGACAAGATGTTCCACCTCATCACGCCGCACCAGCACAAGACTGCGGGTGTCGTCGATCTGGGTTCTATCCAGAATGGCCAGGCGACTGTCCTGGGATACGACTTTACGCCTGCCTTTGCCTGTGATCAGGCGCAAAAACCAAACAAAAACACCAAACAGCATCAAAACTGCCAAAAGTGCCACTATGAACTGCACACCCATGGCCGCTTCTTCGCCCATGAACTGCAACAAATACTCACGCATTATGCGCCCCTAACTTCTAATCCAGCATCGAAACGGCGCAAACGCCATTCCACGCCGAGAATCCTGCTATCTAATTGCGGCAGAATGCAGCCAACACAGTTAGGAAATTGTTAAGGGGGTTAAGGTTTTGTTAACCATGCCTGCCTCATTAATACTTCATCAACTAATTTGCGAAGCACACGAGGCATTTGGACATGAGGGCCAGTCATGGGAATGGGTGATATAAGCATTCTTTCGGCCCTGAAATCGAAGATGCATTGGCACGAATCCCGACAGCGCCTGTTGGCCGAAAATGTAGCCAATGCTGATACGCCAGGCTATCGCGTGCGGGATTTGAAAAAGCCGGATTTTGGACAAATGGCCAGCGCGGCATCCGAGCGTGGCTCACAGATGACACCGATCGCAGCGACAACGCATCCAGAGCATATTTCGGCAGCTATGGCACCACTGAAAACCTCCATGAGCTCTGGCATCGATACGCCATTTGAGATCACGCCACTGGGAAACGAAGTGGTTCTGGAAGAAGAAATGATGAAAGTCACGTCCAACCAACTCGATTATCAGGCCGCGACATCGCTTTACAGCAAGACTATGGGCCTTTTCCGAATCGCCATTGGTCGATGAGAAACTTTGAAAGGAATTTTGCATGGACTTCCTGGACTCTATGAAAGTCGCAGCATCGGGATTGCGCGCCCAAAGCGGGCGTATGCGCATAATTGCTGAAAACATTGCAAATGCCGATAGCACGGCAACGACGCAAGGCGCTGATCCCTATCGGCGTAAAATGCCAAGTTTCAAAACTGCATTGGATCGGGAAACCGGTGTTTCAGTTGTGGAAATGGGTCCGATTCGCCAGGATCGCTCAGAATTCAAGACGCGGTTTGAGCCTGGTCACCCGGCAGCCAATGATCAAGGCTATGTAAAACTGCCCAATGTCAGCACTCTGATTGAGACTGTGGATATGCGACAAGCTCAGCGCAGCTATGAAGCCAATTTGAATGTTATCCAAAGTACGCGCACGATGATGCAGCGTACGCTCGATATCCTGAGGGGCTAATTTGTAATGGCTATCAACACCGCCTTGGGGGCTGTAAACGCTTATTCCGCCGCTTCGAAGTCCGTCAGTCAATTGCCTGCCAAGGCCCAGGAAATTACGCCTTCGGCGGATAATTCCTTCGCCTCTATGGTATCGCAGGTGGCGACAGATGTTGCTGAAACAGGCAAGGCAGGCGAACAGGCCAGCATGGCATTTGCGACCGGTCAACCAACTGCCAATATGGTTGAAATGGTAACGGCTGTTGCAGAAACGGAACTTGCACTGCAGACTATGGTTTCCGTGCGGGACCGAGTCATTTCCGCATATGAAGAAATTATGCGGATGCCGATCTGAATGGCATTTGACCTGGTAACCTGAAAGAAGCTGATATGACCGGACCGGAAGTGCTGGATTTTGCCCGTGATGGAATCACGACACTGTTGGCAATCAGTGCACCTGTTATGCTGGTTGGTCTTGGTGTCGGGGTCATTATTGCACTCATTCAGGCGTTGACCCAAATTCAGGAAATGACACTGGTATTCGTACCGAAAATCATTGCCATCTTTGTGGCTATGCTGATCGCCATGCCGTTTATGGGCCAGACGCTTAACAGCTTCATGGATAGGGTCGCCGATCATATTGTCGCTGGACGTTAGTGATGCCGGGTCTGGATGATCCGGTATGATAGCCAGCCAACCCGAATCCGCTTTTGATCACTCAAAACAACCGATTTTGCGCTCGCAAGGTTCGGCCTAGGTGGATATTTCTCTTGCTCCTGATCTGGCCTATCGCTTCATGCTTGTTTTCGCGCGGGTCGGCGTTCTGGTGATGCTGCTGCCAGGCTTTGGCCAAAATGGTATTCCAACGCGCATACGGCTTGCTTTTGCGCTGTTGTTGACATTGCTCATGGTGCCCTTGGTGGAATTGCCGGGATTTGCTGCGGAAACATGGCCGATTGGTGCTTTGGTGCCGATGATCAAGGAAGTTCTGATCGGTCTGTTCATCGGCCTGACCGTTCGCATGATTCTTATGGCGACCTCCGTTGCCGGAAGCACGATTGCCAACCAGATGGGATTGGGACTTGCACAAAGTGTTGACCCGACACAGGGAATTCAGGGTGCTTTATTCGCCAACTTTTTAGGCGTGCTTGCAGTTACATTGGTGTTCGTCACTGATATGCATCACTTGGTGATAGCGGCTATTCACGATAGTTACATCCTGTTTAAACCCGGAATCATTCCTCCGACCAGCGACATGGCCATGATGGCTGTCATGTCCATGTCGGACGCGTTTTCATTGGGCGTTCGTATGGCGGCACCATTTCTGGTGTTCGGCCTGATATTCTATGTGGGTGTTGGCGTGCTTAGCCGATTGATGCCGGCAATCCAGATTTTCTTCATCGCAATGCCCGCATCCATTCTGCTTGGATTTGTGCTTCTGGCACTTCTCCTGAGCACAATGATGGCGGTCTATCACGAGTATTTTGCCACGCTGCTCGGCCGATTTCTGGCGCAATAGAAAGGAGGGGCTATGGCTGATCAACCGGATAAATCAGAAAAAACCGAAGACCCCACCGCCAAAAAGCTGGAAGATGCCCACAAACGCGGGGAAGTTGCCAAGAGCCAGGAGGTCAACACATGGTTTGTGCTGCTGATGGTAACGCTGATGATTGCCTTTTTGGCGCCCATCAGCGCAGCTCACCTTGGCGGATTGCTGCGTGGCTATCTGTCCAATGCGCATACTCTTTCCCTCGATCGGGGCGCCATGGCCGGCTTGTGGATGCAAACCGGGCGTGACCTTGCCACCGCGCTTGCAGTCCCGTTTCTTCTTCTGGTACTTGCGGCAGCAATTGGCAATCTGGTTCAGCACAAACTTGTTTGGTCGATAGATCCTCTTAAGCCAAAATGGTCAAAAATTTCACCTCTGGCTGGCGCAAAGCGTTTGTTCTCCCCGGAAGCTTTGGTCAATTTTGCCAAGGGAATGTCCAAGCTTGGCCTTGTGTCAGTGCTCATCATGGCGGCGCTTTGGCCGGAACTTGATCGCCTGGAAAGTGTGCTGATCAGCCCTGCAGTGGCAATTCTGCCGCTGTTTCATGACATGGCTGTCAAGCTTTTGCTGATCACTCTGCTGCTGATGACTGTTATCGCCGGTCTGGATTTCATGTGGCAAAAACATCAATTCTTTGAACGGCAGAAGATGACGCTCAAAGAGGTGCGTGATGAGCATAAGGATTCGGAAGGTGATCCGGCGATCAAGGCAAAAATTCGGCAGCTACGCATGGAACGTGGCCGAGCCCGAATGATGTCGCGCGTACCGGAAGCAACAGTCATCATTACCAACCCGACCCACTATGCGGTGGCTCTGTCTTATGAAGAAGGCATGAACGCGCCAATTTGTGTGGCCAAAGGTATTGATTCGGTGGCTCTCAAAATTCGTGAAGTGGCTGAGAGTACTGACGTGCCAATTGTTGAAAATCCGCCATTGGCGCGCGCACTTTACGCGACAGTGGAGATCGACGATCAGGTTCCGGAGGATCACTATAAGGCGGTTGCCGAGGTCATTGGCTTCGTGATGCGCTTGAACAAAAAATGATCCAAGATTGGTGAAACACGCCCAAACTGCACAAATTTCGTGACAGAGCGGGCATCTGCAAATAAGTCTCTATAACGTTGTGATTCATTGAAAACTGCCAATGAGCCACTGATATGCCTGCATGAATAACAAAGCCCGGATTGTCGTGACAGACTCTCGTTCAAACAAAAATTCTGAACACTACAGCCAGGCGGGATCAGCAGGTGCGACCGAACTCGGTCAAAAACGCATCATGCGGCTGACGCTGGTGGTTGTTTTGTTGATCGTCTGTGTGGTCGGGCTGTTCTATGTTCCCCAGGAATATGCCGACCAGTTGGTCATGGGCTTTCTGGGCATGTTTGCTACATTGGGCATTCTTTGCCTGTTTCTGTGGGCGCTTGGCGTTGTCGGCGAGAACACAGATTCTGAGGAAAACAAATTGTCCCGCCAGTTTGTCGACACATTGTCCGAAGGTATCTGTGTCACCGATAATGTTGGCCGGATCGTCTACGCTAATCCGGCATACAAACAACTGACCGGTGCTGACAATGATGCCGCTCTGCGCAGTGTCGAGACCATTTTCAGCCGTGATCCGGATGCGGCTGATGCGATTTTCCGGCTGGGGCAGGTCATTCAGTCCAATCAGGCCGCTGATGAGGAGATTCGCCTCCCTGTTTCCCTGAGCGCCGCAAATGGGATGACTGGGAAAATCGCTCCCATGCGCGCGGAAAACGGGTTCTGGTACAATGTTCAGGTCCGACCGCTTCCCACCGATGAGGCTGGTCAGCCCTTACAGGTCTGGCGGGTTTCGGACATCAGCAACAATCGCAAGTCACAGGAAAACATCTTTCAGGAACTTCAGACTGCGATTGACTATCTTGATCATGCGCCTGTTGGTTTTCTGTCAATCAATCCAGATGGACGGCTTGCCTATCTCAATGCGACACTGGCTGAGTGGCTGCAACTGGATATTGCGGAGGTTCGCCCATCAGATCTGCATTTGTTTGATCTGGTGGACAATCAGGCTGCGGGACATTTGTTGGCGGCCAATGGAACGCTGATCAAACCTGCGAGCGAAACAATAGACCTCGACCTTATGGATGCCAGTGGTCGAAGTGTTCCCGTACGGTTGGTACACCATGTGCCGCAAAGCGCAGAAGGCGTACTGGGCGCATCGCGCAGTGTCGTGATCAACCGGGCGAAAAGTGGTGATGCCTCTGATGCGTTGCGTGCGGCGGAAGTGCGGTTCTCACGTTTCTTCAACAATACCCCCATTGCCATTGCCTCGGTGACCCGCGACAGGCGTCTGGGCCGCTGCAATGCGCGCTTTGTACGGCTGTTTGGCCCGGAATTTGTCGAGGGTCGGCAGGTTGATCTCGTCAACAGCGTCGTTGAACGTGACAGGCCCAATTTGCGCGCGGCACTGACAGCCGCGATCAATGGCCGCTCTGGTATTGAGCCCATTGAAGTGACGCTGGACGGTGAGGGCGATCATTCAGCCAAGATTTATGTCAGCGGTGTTGAAGCCAATGATGACAATGAAGCGGCCATTATCTTTGCCTCTGAAACCACCGAACAACGCACACTTGAAGAGCAGTTTGCACAAAGTCAGAAGATGCAGGCCATTGGCCAGTTGGCCGGTGGTGTGGCGCATGATTTCAACAATGTGCTGACCGCCATTATCGGCTTTTCGGATTTGTTGCTGAACAGCCATAAGCCGTCTGATCCGTCCTTCCAGGACATCATGAACATCAAGCAGAATGCCAATCGGGCCGCTGGCCTTGTGCGGCAGTTGCTGGCCTTCTCGCGCCGCCAGACATTGCGACCGCAAATTCTGCAACTGAGCGATGTCATGAGTGAAGTGTCGGTCATGCTGGATCGTCTGTTAGGAGAGAAAGTGTCGCTGGAAGTGCGTCATGGCCGTGATTTGTGGCCTGTTAAAGCCGATCTGAACCAGTTTGAGCAGGTCATCATGAACCTGGCTGTGAACGCCAGAGACGCCATGCCGGAGGGCGGCACGGTCAAGGTGAACACACGCAATATGCTGGCAGATGAAGCTGGGCGCCTGGGCCATTCAGAAGTTCCTGCCGCTGAATTTGTTCTGATTGAGGTGTCTGACACCGGAACCGGAATGCCTGTGGAAGTGGTGTCAAAGGTGTTTGAACCCTTCTTCACCACCAAGGATGTTGGGCAGGGGACAGGTCTTGGGCTTTCCACGGTTTATGGCATCATCAAACAGACCGATGGTTTCATCTATGTCGACAGTGAAGTGGACAAGGGAACGACATTCCGCATCATGCTGCCCCGCTATGTGGAAAAAGAGGGCGAAGAGCAGCCTGTAGAAGTCAAGAAAGCGCCTGAACATGCAGACCTGACCGGTTCAGCCACTATCATGCTGGTAGAAGACGAAGAAGCTGTGCGGGCGTTTGCCGCCCGCGCGTTGGCATCTCGCGGATACAAGGTCCATGAGGCCTCCACGGGCACCGAAGCCTTGGAGTTAATCGACGAGATTGATGATCAGATTGATCTGGTGATCTCCGATGTCATGATGCCGGAAATGGACGGCCCAACCCTGTTGAAGAGATTGCGCGAGACCCAGCCGGATCTGAAAATCATTTTCGTGTCAGGTTATGCCGAAGACGCCTTTGCGAAGAATCTTGATGAAGGCGATAAGTTCTCATTCCTGCCTAAGCCGTTTTCACTGAAACAGCTGGCAACGGCCGTCAAGGAAGTGCTGGACGAAGCTTAGCCCATAATCATTACAGGGCAGCTGCAATTTTTGCGGCCAATACAGCATTGTTTTTGACCAGCGCAATATTGGTCTCCAGGCTGCGCCCGTCCGTCAATTCAAAAATACGTTGCAGAAGATAGGGCGTGACCTCCTTGCCGCCAATGCCTGCAGCGCTGGCTTCAGCCAGCGCTTGTGAAATCAGCGGCTCCAGATCTGTCCTGTCGATTTCTGCTTCTGCCGGAACCGGGTTGGCGACCACCAGTCCGCCTTCCTGTCCCAAAACAGCGCGGGTCCGAATAAAATCAGCAATTTGTTCCGGCGTATCCAGTCGCAAGGGAGAGGCAAGGCCGCTGTCGCGGGACCAGAATGCTGGAAAATTATCCGTGCCATATGAGAGCACCGGAACGCCCAGCGTCTCCAGCCACTCCAGCGTTTTTGGAACATCCAGAATGGCTTTGGCTCCGGCGCAGACCACAGTCACTGATGATTTCAGGAATTCACCCAAATCTGCAGAAATATCCATTGTCTCAGAGACACCGCGATGCACGCCACCCAATCCGCCGGTTGCAAAGACTTTGATACCTGCGAGCTGTGAACACAGCATGGTGGCTGCCACGGTTGTTGAGCCGGGCTGTTCCAGAACCAGTGCATGGGCAAGGTCCGCACGGGATAATTTGCGAACATCATCTAACTTTGCCAGCCGCGTCAGATCATCTGATGAAAGGCCAACCCGTATGGTTCCATCCATCACCGCGATGGTCGCGGGAACAGCGCCTTCATCCATGATCGTTTGTTCAACAGCCTGTGCTGTTTCCAGATTTTGCGGCCATGGCATGCCATGGGTGATGATAGTCGACTCAAGGGCAACAACCGGTTTTCCAGCGGCCAGGGCCGCAGCGACGGGTTTTGATATCTGCAGGAGCTGAGACAGGCTTTTAGTCATTATTGTTGCTTTCTTGGTCTGCTGCGTCGGTTACTGCGCGCCAACAGATTGTCGGGCAGGAATCCTCTTCCATCATGGCAAGCCTTGCAGCGGCATGCCCATGCCGGAGAACATTTCCGGGCGCTATAGCAGTCTTGGTGCATAATGCAAAAAGACAGGCTGCAGCGAACATATCGCCAGCGCCGGTCATGCGAAATTGTTTCTTTGGTCCAGCTTCTGTCTCGTCTGCAATTGGCAAAGGCGTTTTCAGCGTCAGTTGCAAGGAGCGGTCTGGTGTTCTGCAGGCAAGAGCACTGGCTTTGGCACCATCACTGACAATGCAAAGGGGTATGCCAAGAGCAGCAAGTCCCTTGGCAGCGCAGGGCGCATCAGGGAAAATTGAATCTGCCAGAGCCTCAGCTTCCTGTCGATTGCAGATGATGCCGTCCAAATGGCGCAACAAGGGCATCAATCCAGCGGTTTTGGCTGGTGAGACCACCATCAGGAACAATTTCCTGTTGCCCTTTAACTGCGCCAGTTCGGTAAGAGCCGCCGGTGCGATATTTGTATCGGCAATCCAGTGAGTGCTTTCTGAGCCAGCCATGGCGACGTTGCGGGCCCAGGCCTCATCCATATGCTGATGCAGCGCCATATCGGCAAGGCCCGCAATCACATCACCGGACGGGTCATGCATGACGGTATATGTGGGGGTCGCACCGCCGGGAATGATGCAGTCCGGAACGATTATCAGTCCGTCATCAAGCAAGCGATTGCGCACAGTCCGGGCATCAAAATCATCGGCAAAGACGGTTGCGAAAATTACTTTGGCTCCGAAATGTGCCAGATGTCTTGCACCATTTGCGGCCACACCGCCAACGGTCTGTTGCCAGTGCCCTGGATGCGACTGCCCTGAATGAAACGCGGTTTTAAATGTGCCGATGCGATCGATCAAAGCGCCGCCAAAAACGCAGAAAGATACTGGAATCGGGTCCTTCTCGATATCCGAAGCCACCCTTCTGCTAGCGCCAGTTGGCCCCTTTGACACGCTTTAAGCGCCGTTCCAGGATCGTGACATTTTCTTCAGCTGAACCGCTTGCTGACAGTGTATTGTGAACCGCGGTCCAGAACTCACTGTTGACGACATTGTAATTGTGTTTGGTGGCAGCTGCAGGCAGTTGCACTGCATTTTCCAAGATGCCCTTCCAGCGCCTGATACCGGGCTGTTGGGTTGTGACATCAATATCATTGTAAAGAGCGACGATGGTTGGCAGTTTCCCCTGCTGAATGGCTCTTTGTTCCTGCACATCGCTTGAGGCCAGGAACAGCGCAAGCGCCGTTGCCTCTTCGGGATGCGGTGTGTAACGCGATACAGCCACATTCCAGCCGCCCAGAGTTGCAGCCGGGCTGGACCCTCCCTGACCGATGGGCAGGCTTGTCATTTCAAACAGATCTTTGAGCGGGGCATTTTCCGCTTTGCTGCGGGCGAATTCATCAGATGAAGCTCGGAAAAACACAGCATTGCCTGCATCCCAAACTTTGCGGGCATCTTCCTCTGTGTATTCAAGGACCGCAAGCGGCGCAATGTCGCCAATCCAGGACAGTGCAATCTTCAAAGCTTCGGCAGCCCTGGTATTGTTGATGGAAATTGTACCATCTGGCTCGACAATCTGCCCCCCACCATGGGATTTGATCCACTCCAGAGCCGTCGCGGTCAGGTCTTCACCAAGTGCGCCGGGAAATACGAAGCCCACCATTTCCAGATTGCCTCCCGCACGTTCAGCCTCCTGAATGCTGCGTGCGGTGTCAACCATCTCGGACCAGCTTGCCGGTACGAAGGCGACATGCTTTTCCAGCAGGTCCTTGCGGTAATACAGGGCTGTTGCCTCGGCATAAATCGGAAGGGCCAACAATTTTCCATCCACAGTCTGCGACTCGATTGTCACCGGAAAGTGGTTGGGAATGACGTTTTCTGCAGCAAATGTCATGTCCAGAAAGTGTTCAGATAATTGCGGCGCCCAAGTGCTGTCCGTCATGTAGAGATCGATCTCTTCGTTCTGGGCTGTCAGCCACAGCGAATAGCGCTCGAATTGATCATTTGTGTAACGTGGCAATGGGACAATTTCGACTTTATTGCCGGTGCGGTCTTCATAAACCGCAAGATTGGCGCGCAGGATTTGCAGGTCCCGGCCTTCCCAGCCCGTAACAATAGACAGATCGACGGCATGGGAAGCGCTGACAGTTCCAAAAGCCGACGTCAAAATAGCTGCTGTTACCAAAAATCTATTGTGAAATCTCATGCACCATTCCTCTCAAAGCCAGCCAATTCATTCAGCATGAATTGTATCTGCGCGAACAATCATTGCGCACCGGATCAGATAATTGAGCATTTTCTATACAATGCTCTTCGGTGAATTGGGAGATTGTATTGCGGCTTTATTTGTAACAATTCAGGGAAGCGCTCAGACTTGGGAGTGCAATGCGGGAACTGTGGGTCATGGTGCCTCATCGCATCGTGGAAGGTTTTAAAGCGCTTTGAATTGGAAAATGATGGGCGTATTTTTTTAAAATGATACCCGATGCCGGAGTTGATCGAATTAAACAGGCAGAATTCAGCCATTATTGCGTTGCAGCACATTTTCACGGTTGACGAATTGCCTCTGGTCTTTTCCACTGACGAATTGAAAGCGCTTTGAATTTAATCTGTAAAGCTGCGATCTTGTGAGGCATGACAATTGTATCTTGTCTCACGTCTTTGCGAAACCGAATATTTGAGATCATGAACCTACGTGAATTGGCCGAACATCTTGGCTTGTCCCAGACCACCGTCAGCCGGGCATTGAATGGCTACCCGGAAGTCAAGGAAGCAACGCGACTGCGGGTGCAGAACGCGGCCGTTGAACTTGGCTACAGCGCGAATGCCAGCGCCAGGCGATTGGCCACAGGCCGTGCCGGTACAATCGGCATGCTGCTGACGGCGGATCAGAATCTGCTGCTCGATCCCCATTTCGTAGAGTTTCTTGCCGGTGTTGGCGAGCATCTTGGCACGAAAGACATTGATCTTCTGGTGTCTGTCACCAAACGGGAGACCGAGCGCGAGGCGTATCGCCGTATTGTCCGCGACGGGCGTGTGGACGGCATTATTCTTTCATCACCGCGCATTCAGGACCACAGGGTGGAGGATCTTCTGGACCTCAAATTCCCATTCATCCTGCACGGTCGATCAGATGCAGTTGGTTCTTATGCCTTTCTGGACATTGACAATGAGGGCGCCTTTCTGAAGGCAACCCGATATCTGCTTGATCTTGGTCATCGTCGCATTGCTCTTTTGAACTACAGCCCCAATGCCATGATGTTCGCCCGCCACAGGGAACTTGGATATCGTAAGGCACTGGCTGAACGCGAGGTGGCGATTGATCCAGAGCTTCTGTGCGATGGTGATATGAGCGAGGAAAACGGTTTCAGCTTTACGCAAGACCTTTTGAATTTGTCTGATCCGCCGACGGCGATCCTGTGTTCCAGTACTTTGATGGCGCTGGGTGCGTCCCGTGCAATTGTCAGCAATGGGCAAAGTATCGGAACCGATGTGTCGCTGATCGCGCATGATGATGTGTTGCCCTTTTTGAAGGCGGAACAGATGCATCCGGCTTTGACAACGACCAGGTCCTCTATCCGTCAGGCAGGGACCGAGATCAGCAAAATGTTGTTGCAACATGTGCGCTTGCCGCATGAGACGCCGCAGCGAACTGTATGGCCGGTGGAACTGGTTGTGCGCGATTCAACGGGACCGGCTCCAACGCGCTGACACAGAGTGTCGCAATGCCCGGATATGATAGGAACTGATTCTTCATGCGCGCTATGTTGAACGACAATTCCCGAGACCTTTGATTGCCAAAATCAGGCCGAACAAAAAAAGAACATGTATTAAATAGCTTTTAATAATCAATCATATAAAACGCCATTGCCAATATGGAACAAAACATGTACATTATTGGCAATTGCAACAACAGCGTCTGCATGAAACAAAGAGGGTCAAATGATCAATTCGCTCAGAGTCGTCGATGGAGACGGAATGGATAATAAGACAAAAGCATTGGATGCAGCGCTCGGGCAGATAGAGCGCGCTTTCGGTAAAGGTTCAATCATGCGGTTGGGTCAGGACAATGTGGTCGAGATTGAGACAATCTCCACAGGTTGCCTTGGTCTTGACATTGCACTGGGTGTTGGTGGCCTGCCACGCGGGCGTATTGTTGAAATTTACGGTCCTGAATCATCGGGCAAAACAACCATGGCGCTGCACACGATTGCAGAGGCGCAAAAAATTGGTGGCGTGTGCGCTTTTATCGATGCTGAGCATGCGCTTGATCCGATCTATGCACGCAAACTGGGCATTAATCTGGATGATCTTCTGATTTCACAGCCTGATGCCGGTGAGCAGGCGCTCGAAATCGCCGATACGCTGGTGCGCTCCGGCGCGGTCGATGTGCTGGTGATCGATTCTGTTGCAGCCCTTACGCCGCGCGCGGAGCTTGAAGGCGAAATGGGTGATTCATTGCCAGGCCTGCAGGCCCGTTTGATGAGCCAGGCCTTGCGGAAACTGACAGCCTCAATTTCAAAATCAAACACCATGGTTATTTTCATCAACCAGATCCGTATGAAGATCGGTGTGATGTTTGGCAGTCCGGAAACCACGACGGGTGGTAATGCCCTTAAATTCTACGCGTCTGTACGCCTCGATATTCGCCGTATCGGCGCGATCAAGAATGGTGATGAGGTTGTGGGCAATCAGACCCGTATCAAAGTGGTCAAGAACAAGCTTGCACCACCATTCAAGCAGATCGAGTTCGATATCATGTATGGGTCAGGTGTTTCCAAGACTGGTGAGTTGCTTGATCTGGGTGTGAAGGCGGGGATTGTCGATAAATCCGGTGCCTGGTTCTCTTATGACAGTCAGCGTCTGGGGCAGGGCCGTGAAAACTCAAAGCAGTTTCTTAAAGAAAACCCGGACCTTGCTCAGGAAATTGAAACAGCGATCCGCCAGAATGCAGGCCTGATTGCCGAGAAACTTCTGGAAGACGATCCAAGGTCTGATGACGAGAAAGATGATGGTGCGTTGAGCGCATAGGCTTTTTCAAACGTTCAGACTTTTAAAGCCGCCTGTTTCAGGCGGCTTTTTTGTTTGAAGCAAAACATCTGGTTTTCATACCCCTATGGACACATATTCACCGGATCGCTAAAACACCCGTCGATCTAAACAATCCTTGATCTTCAGAAGGATGCGCATGATCCGGTTGGGGGCCGAAAGGCAATTCCGACGGGTTTGTGCGCCTCTTCGCAGCAAATGAGAGTAGTCCTATGGCTGGCGTCAACGAAATCCGCTCGGCATTCCTCAATTTTTTTGAGAAAAACGGCCATAAGGTTCTGCCGTCCAGTCCGCTTGTGCCGCTGAATGACCCGACTTTGATGTTCACCAATGCGGGCATGGTGCAGTTTAAGGATTATTTCACGGGCGCAGTGAAGCCGGAAGTGCCGCGCGCAGCGACGTCACAGAAATGCGTGCGTGCAGGCGGCAAGCATAATGATCTGGACAATGTGGGCTATACGGCGCGCCACCACACATTCTTTGAAATGCTGGGTAATTTTTCATTTGGTGATTATTTCAAAGAGCAGGCGATCCACCATGCCTGGACGCTGATCACCGGCGAGTACGGCCTGCCCAAAGACAAATTGCTTGTCACAGTCTTTCATGAGGATGATGAGGCCTTTGATCTTTGGAAGAAGATCGCCGGATTACCGGATGAGAAGATCATCCGCATCGCGACTCATGACAATTTCTGGGCAATGGGCGATACCGGTCCGTGTGGCCCCTGTTCTGAAATCTTTTATGATCATGGAGAGAATATCTGGGGTGGACCTCCGGGCAGTCCCGAAGAAGATGGTGACCGGTTTATTGAAATCTGGAACCTGGTCTTCATGCAGTATGAGCAAACAACGCCGGATGAGCGCGTTAATTTGCCAAAACCTTCCATTGATACAGGCATGGGACTGGAGCGAATTGCAGCCGTGCTGCAGGGCGTCCACAACAATTACGACATTGATCTTTTCAAAGCTCTGATTGCTGCCAGCGTAGAGGCAACAGGTGTTGCAGCCGACGCGGATCATCAGTCCAGTCACAGGATTATTGCTGATCATCTGCGCGCAACCAGCTTTTTGTTGGCTGATGGCGTAATGCCGTCCAATGAAGGGCGTGGCTATGTTCTGCGCCGCATCATGCGCCGTGCCATGCGTCATGCCAGTCTGCTGGGTGCAGAAGATCCGTTGATTCACAGATTGGTGCCCACTCTGGTTCGTGAAATGGGACAGGCTTTCCCGGAATTGCAGCGTGCAGAAGCCATGATTACGGAAACTTTGCGGATGGAAGAAGTCCGGTTCCGCAAAACCCTGTCTCGCGGTCTGACATTGCTGGATGAGGCGAGCCTGGACCTTAAGGCTGGTGATACATTTGATGGCCGCACGGCGTTCACACTTTACGACACATATGGCTTCCCGCTTGATCTGACACAGGACGCTTTGCGGGCCCGTGAGATCGGCGTTGATACCGACGCTTTCAACGTTGCCATGACCGAGCAGAAAACTCTGGCACGTGCCAATTGGGCGGGCTCCGGCGATGCAGCCACCGAAACCGTGTGGTTGGAACTGTCCGAGACGTTGGCTCCCACAGAATTTCTGGGCTATGAGCAGGAACGGGCGGAGGGCCAGTTGATGGCCATCATCAAGGATGGCGCGTCAGTTGACACGGCCGACACGGGCGACACAGTGCAACTGGTGTTCAACCAGACACCATTTTATGCCGAATCCGGCGGGCAGGTGGGCGACACAGGCACTATTCTGGTTGAAGGCAAAATCGGAATTTCTGTCAGCGACGTGCAGAAGAAGGCTGGTGGCCTGTTTGTTCACAAGGGGAAAATTGGCAAGGGCGGCTCCATCTCTGTTGGCGATAGTGCCGCATTGCAGGTCGATAATGCGCGGCGGTCCGATATCCGCAAAAACCATTCAGCAACTCATCTGATCCATGAGGCTCTGCGCCGCGTGCTTGGGCCTCATGTGGCTCAAAAAGGCTCCCGCGTTGCGCCGGATAGTCTGCGGTTTGATTTCTCCCATCAAAAAGGTGTCTCCGATGAGGAGATGGCCAAGGTGGAAGCCATCGCCAATGATATTATTCTGCAGAGTGCGCCCGTGACCACCCGTTTGATGGCTGTGGATGATGCTATTGAGGCGGGTGCCATGGCTCTGTTTGGCGAGAAATATGGCGATGAGGTCCGCGTTGTTTCGATGGGGCTCAATGGCGAGCCGGATGCGGAGCACGAAACCTACTCAGCGGAATTGTGCGGTGGAACCCATGTCGGCAATACCGGTGAAATTGGCTTGGTTGCTGTTACCTCTGAAGGCGCTGTTGCTTCGGGTATACGGCGTATTGAGGCTTTCACCGGGGTGGCTGCCAGAAACCATCTGAAGCAGCAGGAACAACGCTTGCGGGATGTGGCTGACGTGTTGAAGTCAACACCGGCAGACGCTGTCACACGCGTTGAATCCTTACTGGCTGACCGCAAAAGGCTGGAGAAGGAGCTCGGCGATGCGCGTGCCAAGCTGGCTCTGACCGGTCTGTCTGATGCTGCCATAGAGAAGGACGGCTTCAAGTATCTTGGCCGGGTGGTTGAGGGCGTCTCGCCAAAAGACCTGCGCGGACTGGTTGATCAGGCCCGCCAGAAACTCGGCAGCTCTGTTGTCGTTCTGATTGCGGTCGCAGAAGATGGCAAGGCGGCCGCATCGGTCGGTGTGTCTGCCGACATGACCGAACGTTTCAGTGCGGTTGATCTGGTCAAGACTGTTGCAGCTGAACTTGGTGGTAAGGGCGGTGGCGGGAAGCCCGATCTTGCGCAGGCAGGTGGTCCCAATGGCGCAGATGCGGATAAGGCACTCACTGCAGTTGAAGCTGCATTGAGCTGACACCGCCGCGCTGTCGCCAATCTGGATCATATTGTGGCGACTTTACGACGTTGGCTCAGTGGAAGCTATGTGTGTCGTCACTTGTCTGGTGACGAAGCGCTCGCTTCTGTCGCTGCTACAACGCAGAAACAGGCCATTTGTCGATACCTGCTCCTTGTGATCAGTGGTGGTTTGGTGCGCGCCAAGTTTTTCCAAACCAGCCCTACCAATTGTCCAAGAATTGCGATTGAATATTCGGAGCGAGTGCGTAAGCGGTTCATATTACAAGCAAAATTTCCTGTTTGTTCCAAGGGGTGTATCGGAATGAAGAACACAATTTTTGCAGCAATTACTCTGGCGGCCAGCTTGACAATTGTCTCACCAGCCAATGCAGAGATTTCAATTGCAATAGTTGGTCCAATGACGGGTCAGTATACGCCCTTTGGTGAGCAAATGCGCATCGGCGCAGAACAGGCGATTGCCGATATCAATGCGTCGGGTGGTGTGCTTGGCGAACCAATCGTTCTGGAAATTGGTGATGACGCCTGCGACCCGAAACAGGCAGTTGCCGTGGCCGACACGATGTCCGCTTTGGGGGTTGTGTTTGTTGCAGGTCATTTTTGCTCAAGCTCATCAATCCCGGCATCGGCGGTCTATTTTGAAGAAAAGATCATCCAGATATCACCAGCTTCCATCAATCCGAAACTGACGGATGAGCGTCCAGGAAGCGCTGATGGTGGCACCTATCGCGTTAGCGGTCGTGACGATCAGCAGGGGGCCGCTGCCGGCGCCTATCTAAGTGCAAATTTTGCTGACAAGAACGTCGCCTTTGTCCATGATAAAACCGTCTATGGCAAAGGATTGGCTGATGCAACCAAAGCGGCTTTTGAAGCTTCCGGTGGCACACCAGCACTCTATGAAGCCTACAATGTAGGTGAAAGGGACTATTCCGCACTTGTCACCAAGCTGCAGCAAGAAGCCGTTGATGTGCTTTATGTCGGCGGCTACCACACCGAAGCTGGCCTTATCGTCCGGCAGATGCGTGAACAGGGATTGGACACTGTCCTGATATCCGGCGATGCACTGATGACAGATGATTTCTGGGGCATTTCCGGTGAAGCCGGGGAAGGGGCTCTTATGACGTTCCTTCCCAATCCGGAAGACAATGTTGAAGCTGCAAATGTGGTCAAAGACCTCAACGACGCTGGAAAAACATCAGAAGGTTACGTGCTCTATACATATGCTGCCATTCAGGCCTGGGCTCAAGCCGCTCAATTAGCCGGTTCGACTGACTATGATGCAACGCGTGAGGCTTTGAATACTGGCGAATTTGCAACTGTCCTGGGCCGTCTTGCATTTGACGGCAAAGGCGATGTTTCCCTGCCAGGCTATGTTTTGTACGAATGGTCTGATGGGACTTATAAGCAGATAAACTAAGTTTAGGTCAACTTTTGCTGCATGGCCCGGTTGCAAATCCAGGCCATTTTTGTGAATGCTTGCTGTTATGAAATCAGCACTTGATAGAATTCTTGTCGGACATGCAGATGACGCCAACATTCGCACGGGGGTCACCGTGCTTTTGTGCGCGCGTCCAACGCTGGCTGCGGTGCATGTGATGGGCGCTGCACCCGGCACGCGCGAGACTGATCTGCTGGCAGCGGAAAACACCGTCACCCATATTGATGCAATCGTGCTGTCTGGCGGTTCAGCATTTGGTCTGGATGCCGCAGGTGGTGTGACAGATATGCTGCGCCAACAGGGGCGGGGCTTTCCAGTGGGCGATCAGACGGTGCCAATCGTTCCATCAGCTATTCTGTATGATCTTGGCAATGGCGGGCGAAAAGACTGGCAGGCCCAGTCCCCCTATTCGGCCCTTGGCCGCAAAGCGATTCGCGATGTTGATGAGTCATTCTTGTTGGGCGGGGTTGGGGCCGGACTGGGTGCCACCACGGCCAATCTGCGTGGCGGGTTTGGCTATGCCGAAATGCGCCTGCCGGATGACGTGCTTGTTTGCGCTTATGTCGCGGTCAATGCGGTCGGGCAGGTAACAATGGGAACGGGCCCGCATTTTTGGGCAGCGCCCTTTGAACTGGATCGTGAATTTGGCGGTCTCGGCACAGCTGATGTCACGCCAAGCCTGGCCAAAGTCAGGGTCAAGAAGCCACAGAACAGAGCCTTGACTGCGGTTGAAAACACCACGATTGGCGTCATTGCAACAAACGCCAAACTGAACCGGGGCCAGACAAAGCGGCTGGCAATGAGCGCTCATGACGGATATGCCCGTGCTATCTGGCCCTGCCATACGCCGATGGATGGCGATGTGGTGTTCGGATTGTCAACAGAGGAACGGCCAGTCACGGACCTGATCCTTTTGAATGCAGCCGCTGCCAGCACAATGGCCCGGGCAATCGCCATAGCGGTCTACAACACAACCAGCCGGCCCGACGATACGCTGCCGAGTTGGGAAGCAAAGTTCGATCTATGACAGGGCCCGGCACATTGTCTGTTTTTGTCCCCTGTGCTAACTCGCCAATTATCCAGTATTTTGTCCTACAACCCAGGATTTTCTCATGAGCCGTCCCATGCTGATTGCCCCTTCCATATTGGCTGCGGATTTCTCCCGCCTTGGCGAAGAGGTGCGCGCCATTGATGAAGCAGGCTGTGACTGGGTTCATGTAGATGTGATGGATGGTCATTTCGTGCCAAATATTTCATTTGGAGCAATCGCGGTGGAAGCCGTGAGGCCTGTAACCAAAAAAGTGGTGGATGTGCATCTCATGATCGCGCCCTGCGATCCTTATCTGGAGCAGTTTGCAGCAGCCGGTGCCGATATTATTACAGTGCACGCCGAGGCTGGTCCACATCTCGACCGGTCGCTACAGGCTATAAAAGCATTGGGCAAAAAGGCCGGTGTGTCGCTCAATCCAGGCACGCCGGAATCGGTTCTGGAGTATGTTTTGGATCGGCTTGACCTCATTCTGGTCATGACTGTTAATCCGGGCTTTGGTGGTCAGGCTTTTATTCCGGCAACAGCTGACAAGGTGCGCCGCATCCGGTCCATGGTGGGGGATCGCGACATCGATATTCAGGTCGATGGCGGTATCACGCCCGAAACCGTACCGCTTGTCGCAGAAGCGGGCGCCAATGTTTTTGTTGCAGGCTCAGCGGTGTATAAGGGGGCGGGGGTCGAAGGCTACCGTGCCAATATCAGCGCCATTCGCGCTGCTGCACAGGCTGCAGGAAAGGATTGAATTCATGATGTCTTCCACGCGACTTTTCAAACATCTCATCGCCGTTTTTGCCGGATTGATGGTTTCAGAAGCGTCTGCTGCTGATCTGGCAGAACTGGGATCGACCGGTTTTTCCGATGATGGTGCTTACTTCGCCTTCGAGCAGTACGGCATTCAGGATGGCTCGGGCTTTGCTTATGCCAGCATCACCATTGTCGATGTGAAAACAGATTCCTGGGTCTCTGGAACCCCGATTGATGTTGTGCTGCAAGAAGATTCATCCTCGCCCAATCAGGCGCGCGCTTCTGCCCAGCAAAAGGCATCGGCTTTGCTGTCGCAATATGGGGTAAAATCCAGCAATGGTGTGCTGGTTGCCCATAATCCTTCCAGCGAAGTGTCGGCAGATCCCAAGAATGTGCGCTTCATACCGGTCAAATCTACAATGGCATCTGGCACGCCCTTTGAAGTTCAACTCGATACCTTTGAGCTGTCTGCGGGTGATAATTGTGCCGTTTTCGGGACGACTTACGGCTTTCGTCTTTTGTTGGCTGTTCCCGGTAGTGTTAAAATTCTGCATGAAGATACCCGAATTCCAACCAGCAGAGGCTGTCCGCTGGATTACCGGATTGATCAGGTCTATGCACACAGACTGCCGGGGGGAAGAATTGCCCTGGCCATCATGCTTGTCATGAATACACCAGGCTTTGAAGGCCCTGATGGTAATTATCTGGCATTCACCACCGAGACAGTCTGGTAAGGCGCTGACAATATGACCCCAATTGAACGGGGTCATATTGTCAAAGGTTTTTACTTGATGTGGTTGGTCGTAAACAGATAATCGTCTTCTGCCACGTGACAGGAAATGCACCCGGCTTCTTCGTTGCCTTTTGCTACACGTCCGGCCAACTCCATGCCTGCCGGGTTTTTATCGAGCGATCCATCTGGCAGATATTTGGCCCAGAACCAGTCTTTGTTATCTGAATCATAGCCGTTTTCACGCTTAAACATAACTGTGATGGCAGCCAGATGTTTGGTGGCATCGTCTTGCACTTCTTCCACGGATACGCCTTCGGGACCGTAATTGCGCTTGATCACAAGGTCGCCGGTGTGGCCGTCAATAGTGGCTTTGGTGTAGAAAGTTTCCAGAACAAATCCATGTGGCTCGACGCCCTCATACGGAAATGCTCGGATAGCACCTTCTCCTGCCATATTTGCATCCAGCATTTCTTGCCAAAGTGCCGTTGCGTAGCTTGTGTCTTCCTCATTGCCAAATGGTGGCATCTGTCCGACAGACAGTGTTGCTGTAAATCCGATACCTAATGCAAGTGCGACGGCCGTTGTGGTGAGGCCGATTTTTTTCAGGCTCATTACATCTCTCCCTAGCTGAGGCGGGAATACGCCATGCACCACGTTACTGCTCATTGAGACACGGCAAATTCACTCATAATCACTTTCGTGTGTTACGGCCTCAACTGCATTGAAGTCATTGAGCTTTCGACACATGCTGACTTCGTCACAGCAGGGATGAAAGGTATTGCTCATGCGCTGGATTGCTCTCGCGCTCACGGCGGTCATTATCGGGCTGCTCATTTACGCTGTTTATCCATATCTGTTGCCTCCAGAGGAAAGCGATATTTTCGCTTCGCAGATATGCATTGAAAATCAGAGCGGTCAGAATTTTTTTGTCACAGCAGAAGCCGATGCCGGCGCTGAGGTAAGGGGCTTATTGAATGACAAGGACCAGTTGTGCGCGTCGTCACCGGTTGCAAATGATACCGGCAAAGTCAGGGTGTTCGAAAGCGAGGAAGCAGTGGAAGGTTGCTCGCGGCTTGCCCGCGCCGGGACTACAGAGCGTCTGCTGGATTACAGCTCGTTCGACAATTGCGAGTGGGATGAAGGCTAAACTGATTCAATCGTCATAAAAAGCGTTCTGGTAATTGAGGCGGACCGCTTGCTCTGATAGGAAGGCGCGACTCCCTTCAAACAACAGGACTTATTCATGGTACCGCGTTACTCCCGACCCGATATGGTTTCAATCTGGTCGCCGGAAACAAAATTCCGCATCTGGTTTGAAATTGAAGCGCATGCCTGTGATGCGCTTGCGCGGCTTGGTGTTATTCCTGAAAGCGCTGCACGGACCATCTGGGAAAAGGGTGGTGCAGCTGAATTCGATGTTGCACGCATTGACGAGATCGAGCGTGAAACGAAGCACGATGTCATCGCGTTCCTGACGCATCTGGCTGAAATTGTCGGCCCCGATGCGCGCTTCGTTCATCAGGGCATGACTTCTTCCGACGTTTTGGACACCTGTTTCAATGTACAATTGACGCGTTCAGCAGATCTGCTTCTGGCCGATATGGACGCTTTGCTGGCTGCATTGAAGAAACGTGCTTTTGAACACAAGATGACTGTTTGCATCGGGCGCTCGCACGCAATTCATGCAGAGCCTGTGACATTTGGCTTGAAACTGGCCGGCGCTTACGCTGAGTTTGCGCGCTGCCGTGACCGGTTGGTCGCAGCGCGCGCTGAAATCGCCACCTGCGCGATTTCCGGGGCGGTCGGCACATTTGCCCATATCGATCCGGAAGTTGAAGAACATGTTGCGCAGGCCATGGGGCTGGCACCGGAACCTGTGTCGACACAGGTCATCCCGCGTGACAGACATGCCATGTTCTTTGCCACTCTTGGCGTTGTAGCCTCATCCATCGAACGTGTGGCCACAGAAATCCGCCATCTTCAGCGCACTGAGGTTCTGGAAGCAGAGGAATATTTTGCCCCTGGTCAAAAGGGCTCTTCAGCCATGCCCCATAAGCGCAACCCGGTGCTGACCGAGAACCTGACGGGGCTTGCCCGAATGGTACGGAGCTTCGCGCTGCCTGCCATGGAAAATGTCGCGTTGTGGCATGAACGGGATATCTCCCATTCTTCGGTTGAACGTATGATCGGCCCGGATGCGACAATCACGCTGGATTTCGCGCTGGCGCGGCTTACCGGTGTGATTGATAAATTGCTTGTCTATCCAGAACGCATGCTCGCCAACGCAGAAGCTATGGGTGGCCTGATTTTCTCTCAGCGCATTTTGCTGGCACTGACGCAGGCTGGTCTGTCTCGTGAAGATTCCTATCGGTTGGTTCAGCGCAACGCCATGAAGGTCTGGGATAATTATCAGGCACGCAAACCGGTGGCGGCGGATCAGTTCATGCAGGAGCTGAAACAGGATGAGGATGTCGGCAAAGCGCTGAGCGCCGAGCAGATCGAGAAAGAGTTTGATATGGCGACGCATACAAGACATGTGGATACGATCTTCAAACGCGTCTTTGGTGATGCTGCGTGAAAACTGGCGAACTCGACATTTTGATATTGCCTGGTCTTGGCGGCGGTACAGAAAATCACTGGTACCGGCGCTGGAACAGCAAGCTGAAAACGGCTCGGATCGTTGATCAGGAAAACTGGTTGGCGCCAGACCGGGATGCCTGGACCAACAACATAGTAGCTGCTGCGAAATCGGCTGACAGGCCGGTCTTTATGATTGCTCACAGTCTTGGTGCGGCTGCTCTGACCCATGCTGCACCACATTTGTCAGATGCAAATGTCGTCGGCGCAATGCTTGTTGCGATGCCGGATTTGACCACAGTTCAGGAGTTGATACCGGAAACCGACGGTTTTCTGCCAGCCTCCACTGCGCCACTGTCTTTTCCATCTTTGATGGTGGCCAGCAGGAATGATTTCTATTGCAGCTATCAAAGGGCGGAGGAAACCGCGCTTGATCTTGGGTCGTTGCTGATAGACGCAGGAGAACAAGGGCACATCAATGATGAAAGTGGCCATGGTCCATGGCCTGAAGGGCTTATGGCCCTGTCCAAATTTTTGACCCGGATTTAGCGCTTCAATCGTCTATTTCTGACAAAAGCTCCGCTGCACCACGTGCAATCACGCCGCTGTCAGTGCTCAATGCACATAATTGGTAGCCAAATGATCGCGCCAATTTGAGATGCTTCGGCAGGATCGCAAAAATGCAGGGAATTTTGCCGGCTGCGATCGTGCGCGTGGCAATCTCTTCAATCACACCAACGCTGCGGTCGCCAAATTGATTGATTTCCTCGCCGTCGGAAAAGGTGACGGACATGTCCGAGGGGCCGACGAAAATACCATCAATCCCTGGTACTGCAAGAATGGCATCCAGATTGTCGAGGGCTTCACGGGTCTCGATCATCGCAATTGCGAGCGTGTTATCATTGGCCGAGGACAAATAGGTGTTCGGGTCCCGCTGGCCTGAGACCAGCATGGCTCTGCCTGGGCCCCAGCTGCGCCCACCGACAGGTGGAAATTTCATGGCAGCCGCAAATGCCTGTGCATCATCAACAGTGTTGATCATGGGCGCAATCACAGCTGCAGCGCCCATATCAAGCGCGCGGCTGGCGGTGCCCCATTCGCCAACAGGAATGCGGACAATCAGGCGCTGGCCCATCATTTTGGCCGAGGCTACACAGGTCAGAACGCTGGAGATATCGTGAAAACCGTGCTGCATATCCAGCGTCACAGTCTGATATCCGGCGTTCAACAGAGCCTCAACCATCAGCCCGTTCGGAATACCACACCAGCCCGCGATGATTTCCTTGCCGGATTTCAGTTCGGATACAAAATCCTGTGCCATCGCGCAATCACCAGCCAGATTGGTTTGTTGTTACTTTTTTGCGGCTTCGATCTGCTGAACGGCTTCACCCATAAGGAGCACCATTTTCTCGCGCAATTCCTGGTCAGATACGGCGATTTCAGCCGCATCGAAATCGGCGCGCACTTTGCGGAAAACGTCTTCGTCGCCTGGCTCATCAAAATCTGAGGCAACTACGGCACCAGCATATTCTGTGGCTTTTTCTTCCGCAAAACCCAGCTTTTCTGCTGCCCACATGCCCAGAAGCTTGTTTCTGCGCGCTTCTGACTTGAACTTAAGCTCTTCGTCATGGGCAAATTTACTCTCATAGGCGTCTTTGCGTCGATCAAAAGTCGTCATATTGATTCTCTCTGCGGCAGGAATTCCGGTGCAATCTCAGGATTGCGTATTGTGCATATCGTTGCCGTACCATCCACCGCAAGAGACAAAGATGGAAAATGATGGAAAAATTTGAAAATACAGCCGGTGAAGTCGGGGCATTTGCTGCCGGGTGATTGTAACTGGCCTGTGTTTCCTTTAGTGTTTGGCAAAGTTGTCTTTGTGGGTATCTGAATGGTATCCACCTCTTTTTCCTCACAGGTTACAGCCATATGAACCGTCGTCGCCGTATTTATGAAGGCAAGGCAAAAATCCTCTATGAGGGCCCGGAACCTGGAACGCTTATTCAGCATTTCAAAGATGATGCGACCGCTTTTAACGCCAAAAAACACGAAGTGATTGATGGCAAAGGCGTTCTCAACAATCGCATCTCCGAGCATATTTTTGAAAACCTCAATCGCATTGGCATCCCGACCCATTTCATCAAGCGTTTGAATATGCGGGAACAGCTGATCCGCGAAGTGGAAATCATTCCGCTGGAAGTGGTCGTGCGCAACGTGGCTGCCGGGTCCATTGCAACCCGGCTCGGTCTGGAAGAGGGCACAGCCTTACCGCGGTCCATCATCGAGTTTTATTACAAGAATGATGAACTGAACGACCCGCTTGTTTCCGAAGAGCACATAACAGCTTTCGGCTGGGCGGCTCCGCCCGAAATTGACGACATGATGTCGATGGCTATTCGAATCAATGATTTCCTCGCTGGCTTGTTTATGGGAGCAGGCATTCAGCTGATTGATTTCAAGATCGAATTTGGACGGCTTTGGGAAGGCGATCTGATGCGCATTATTCTGGCGGATGAGATTTCGCCTGATTCCTGTCGTCTTTGGGATGCAAAGACACAGGAAAAGATGGACAAGGATCGTTTTCGTCGTGACATGGGCGGAATGCTGGAAGCCTACCAGACAGTTGCCCGTCGCCTTGGAATTCTCAATGATAATGAACGGCCCCACGGCTCTGGCCCGGTTCTGGTTAAATAGGTCTGATTTATGAAAGCTCGTGTAGTCGTTACGCTGAAGAACGGTGTGCTTGATCCACAAGGCAATGCGATTGAAGGCTCATTGGATGCGCTGTCTTTTCAGGGCATTCAGTCAGTCCGTCAGGGCAAAATCTTTGACGTGGAACTGGACACCGATAGCGCTGATGAAGCCCGGAAAACACTGACCGCCATTTGTGAAAAACTGCTTGCCAATACTGTGATTGAGGACTTCGAAATTAACCTATGAAATCAGCAGTTCTCGTTTTCCCAGGCTCCAATCGCGATCGGGATATGATCAGGGCACTGGAAGATATCAGCGGTCAGAAGCCTGCGCTGGTCTGGCATCAGGAAACGACCATCCCTGATGTTGACCTGATTGTGCTGCCTGGCGGCTTTTCCTACGGTGACTACCTTCGGTCCGGTGCCATTGCAGCCCGCTCTCCTGTCATGAAAGATTTGCAAAGACATGCGGCGCGCGGAACCAGAATTCTGGGCGTCTGCAACGGGTTTCAGATTCTGACGGAGTCCGGATTGTTGCCGGGCGCACTGATGCGCAATGCGGGTCTGAATTTTGTCTGCAAGGTGGTTCAGCTTGAAACCAGCAATGCGGACACTTTGTTTTCTCGCCAGTATCAACAGGGTGAAGTCTTTGCCTGTCCCGTTGCGCATCATGATGGCAATTACTTTGCCGATGCGCGCACGTTGGACACATTGGAAAGCAATAATCGTGTGGTGTTTCGCTATGCGAATGGAACCAACCCCAATGGATCATTAAACGATATTGCCGGAATTATGAATGATACCGGTACCGTGATGGGCCTGATGCCCCATCCGGAAAATCTGATTGAAGAACTTCATGGCGGCGTTTCCGGACGCGGCGTTTTCACCAGCCTGTTGGAGGCAGCATGACCCGAGTTGCGCTTTCCGTTACTGCTTTGTTGCTGACCTTGCCGCTGTCCGGTTGTCTGGATACCCAGACCTATGAGCGTGGCCCCGGTCCGAAATACGGACTTGCCAACCTTGTCAGTGACCAAATTCGCAAATGCTGGTTTGGAGCCGGTGCTTCCGGTTTTTCCGATTATGCAGCCGAGAGCGATGTTAATCCGGTGTTTAACCGTGCCAGAATTCTTCTGGTGCCGAAGAATGATCTTGAAGCCAAGCCGCTCCTGATTGTTGAAGCAACAGATAAGAATAAGTCCCAGGCCACCATATCGGCCTATGGTCCGTTGATGCAGGGCGCACAAGCTGCGCGTATCAATGCGGATCTGAAACGTTGGACCAGTGGATCACAGGCCTGTAGCTGATGTTACCTACATTCGATAATAATGCCCCCATCTCTTCGGAGATGGTAGAGAGCCATGGCCTTAATTCGGAAGAATATGAGCATATTCTTGAGCTGACAGGACGCACGCCAACCATTACAGAGCTTGGCATCTTTTCAGCCATGTGGAACGAGCACTGTTCCTACAAATCTTCAAAGAAATGGCTGAAGACGCTGCCGGTTACCGGCCCTTGCGTTGTCTATGGTCCTGGCGAAAATGCAGGTGTCGTGGATATTGGAGACGGACAGGTTGCTGTCTTCAAAATGGAAAGTCACAACCACCCCTCATTCATTGAGCCCTATCAGGGTGCTGCCACAGGTGTTGGCGGTATTTTGCGCGATGTTTTCACGATGGGCGCGCGGCCTGTGGCCGCCATGAATGCCTTGCGCTTTGGCGCGCCGGAACACGCCAAGACACGCCATCTGGTTGCCGGTGTGGTTGCCGGTGTTGGCGGCTATGGCAATTGTTTCGGTGTTCCCACAGTTGGCGGCGAGGTAAATTTTCACGCCCGCTATAATGGCAATATTCTGGTCAATGCGTTTGCCCTTGGGATTGCAAACCGTGATGGCATTTTCACCTCTCAGGCAGAAGGCGTTGGCCTTCCGGTTGTGTATCTGGGTGCAAAGACCGGACGCGATGGGGTCGGCGGTGCCACTATGGCATCTGCCGAGTTTGATGATCAGATCGAGGAAAAGCGCCCAACCGTTCAGGTCGGCGATCCCTTTACGGAAAAATGCCTTCTTGAAGCCTGCCTGGAACTTATGAGCACCGGTGCTGTGATTGCCATTCAGGATATGGGCGCTGCCGGTCTGACCTGCTCAGCGGTGGAAATGGGCGCCAGTGGGAATCTTGGTATCACGCTGGATCTGGATAAGGTGCCTTGCCGCGAAGAGCGCATGAGCGCCTATGAGATGATGCTGTCGGAAAGCCAGGAACGCATGTTGATGGTTCTTGAGCCCAGCAAGCAGGCTGTTGCCGAAGCTATTTTCACCAAATGGGGGCTGGATTTCGCCATTGTTGGCGAAACCACAGTTGATCTGAGATTCAAGATTCATCACCATGGTGCGTTGATGGCGGATTTGCCAATCAAGAAACTTGGCGATGAAGCACCGGAATATGACCGCCCCTGGGTTGCCCCACAACCTGTTGCCCCGCTTGAAGACATACCTCTGCTAGCCGATCCGATTGAGGCGTTGAAAACGATTATCGGCTCACCGGATATGGCATCAAAACGCTGGATTACCGAGCAATATGACTGCCTCATACAGGCCAATACGGCGCAGTTGCCCGGTGGCGATGCCGGTGTTGTACGTGTGGACGGCACGCAAAAAGCATTGGCGATGACGAGTGACGTGACACCGCGCTATTGTGAGGCGGACCCATTTGAGGGCGGCAAGCAGGCGGTTGCGGAAGCCTGGCGCAATCTGACCGCTGTTGGCGCAACGCCTTTGGCTGTCACAGATAATCTCAATTTTGGCAATCCGCAGCGCCCTGAAATCATGGGCCAGTTTGTGCGGGCCATTGAGGGTATCGGCGAAGCCTGCCGTGCATTGGAATTCCCGGTCGTTTCAGGCAATGTGTCGCTTTACAATGAAACCAATGGGGAAGGCATATTGCCCACACCAACCATTGGTGGGGTTGGTCTTCTGGCCGACTGGACCCAAATGGCAAAGCTGGCTTTTGCCCATGAGGGCGATGTTATCATTCTGATAGGTGAGGCCGGCACCCATCTGGGACAATCCATCTATTTGCGTGAAGTTCATGGTCTGGAAGCAGGTCCCGCGCCCAAAGTCGATCTGGCCGTGGAGCGCCGCAATGGAGATTTTGTTCGCTCACAAATTCTTGATGGCTCTGTGACCGCTTGTCACGATATCTCCGATGGTGGTTTGTTGGTCGCAATTGCTGAAATGGCGATGGCAGGCGGGCAGGGTGCTGATTTAGCCGGATTACAGTCCACCAGCGCCGAAAGTCTGTTTGGAGAAGATCAGGCGCGCTATGTGCTGACAGTCAGCCCGCAAAAAGCGGATGCTGTACTGTCCAGCGCCGCGGATGCTGAAGTTCCGGCCAACCGGATCGGGATAGTTGGTGGTCAGGAATTGAAACTTGCTGACAAGTGCTCCATATCCGTAGAAACGTTGAAACAGACGCATGAAAGCTGGTTGCCGGGTTACATGTCCGGCACAAAGGCGTAAAGTCACGCATCGAAGGTAAGGGGATTGCCGTATATGCCAATGAATGCCAATGACATTGAAGTCATGATTAAAGCCGCCCTTCCGGATGCGAATATTACAATTCGCGATCTTGCGGGCGATGGCGACCATTATGCCGCCGAAATCGTGTCAGAGAGTTTTCGTGGCAAATCGCGTGTTCAGCAACACCAGATGGTTTATCAGGCGCTGCAGGGCAATATGGGCGGCGCATTGCACGCCCTTGCTCTTCAGACCAGCGCACCCGAATGAAAAGAACAGGAGCAGTTCTATGAGTGATATTAACAGCTGGATTGACAGCGAAGTAAAATCCAGCGACGTGGTGATGTTCATGAAGGGCACACCCAATTTCCCGCAATGCGGTTTTTCAGGCCAATTGGTCCAGATTCTGGATTATCTGGGTGTGGACTACAAGGGCATCAACGTTCTGGAAAATGACGAGTTGCGCCAAGGCATCAAAGACTATGCCCAATGGCCCACAATTCCCCAGCTCTACGTCAAGGGCGAGTTTGTGGGCGGCTGCGATATTGTCCGGGAAATGTTCCAAGCCAAAGAGCTTCAGGACCATTTGAAAGCTGCCGGAATAACAATCCGCGAAACAGCCTGATTTCTTTTAGATAATTCTAGTTTGAGCCGCAGCAGGACATGTTTTCTGCTGCGGCTTTTTTTTAAGAAAATGCCCCAACAAAAAACCCCGCCACAATGGACGGGGTTTTAAAAAATCTATGAAGCTGGCGTTTAGCGTGAGTAAAACTCGACCACCAAGTTTGGCTCCATGACGACCGGGAAGGGTACGTCCGCCAGAAGTGGGATGCGGGTGTATTGTGCAGCCATCTTGCCGTAATCAACGGTCAGATATTCCGGCACATCGCGTTCAGCCAGATCGGTTGCTTCCAGAACCATAACCATTTCGCGGGACTTTTCGCGGATATCAACGACGTCGCCCGGTTTTACGCGGTAGCTAGGAATGTTGACGCGCTGACCATTGACCCGAATGTGGCCGTGGTTGATGAACTGGCGTGAAGCGAAAACAGTTGGTACGAATTTGGCGCGATAGACAATCGCATCCAGACGGCTTTCCAGAAGACCAATCAGGTTTTCCGATGTATCACCGCGCACTCGTGTCGCTTCTGCATAGATGCGACGGAATTGCTTTTCAGTGATGTTACCGTAGTAACCTTTCAGCTTCTGCTTAGCACGCAGCTGCGTGCCGAAATCAGAGAGTTTGCCTTTACGGCGTTGACCATGCTGGCCTGGGCCATAGTCGCGGCGGTTTACCGGGCTCTTCGGACGACCCCAGATATTTTCGCCCATGCGGCGATCAATTTTGTATTTAGACGAATTGCGCTTGCTCATCGTGTTTCCTGTTCAAAGTGTTTCAAGGAAACGCGCCTTCCTTTGCAAGGATTTTGGCCTTGCCGACAGGGAGAAAAAGCGAAGCGCTCACTTCTCCCACAGGTGCGTAACAAAAATACGGGGCCAAAGACCCCGCATATGAGGCGTTGTGTAGTCATTCAGTCTTGGCCTGTCAAGCCGAACCCGGTTGTGATGAAAGCTTTTGCCACACTGTCAGCACACGGGTTTCGCCGCCCGGTTGGCTGCTGAGAACATCAAAGGTTCCGCGGTCACCAACAACGCTTTTGTTACCAAGAATTTTTTTGACCTGACGGGCGATCGCGTTGCTGGGGTCAAGCCAGTGAACGGGCCAGGGGGCCAGTTCCTGCAATAAAGATTTCAAGAGCGGAAAATGGGTGCAGGCGAGCACAACACTGTCTGTTCTGGCATTATCTGATGCCTGCTTGAAACAGGGTTCCAGTTCATGGCTGATTGCAGCGCGTAGCTGTTGTGACGCACCATCAAGATACCATTGTTCTGCCAGACTGGCGAGATTTGGACTGCCAATCAATGCAACGTCAATGCCGTTGGCAAATTCGGTCAGCAAGGAACGGGTGTAATCGCGTGCAACGGTTCCGGGCGTGGCCAGAATGCTGACCATTTTGGTTTTTGTGATGGCGGCAGCCGGTTTGATGGCTGGAACTGTGCCTACAAAGGGAATGTCAAATCTGGCGCGCAGACCAGGCAGTATCAAGGTGGATGCAGTGTTGCAGGCAATCACCGCTGCGTCCGGTTGGCAATCATCAATCCATTTTGAGATCTGGTTAATCAAATGAACCCGCAGATCATTCTGTTCCCAATTTCCATAGGGAAAGGCTGCGTAGTCCGCGCAATATGTCATTGATACAGATGGAAGTTGCTGGCGTATGGCATGTGCAACAGACAGTCCGCCCAGACCTGAATCAACAACGAGAATGCGGGTGTTGCTCATTCTGGTTCGTCTGTTTTAGCATCCGCAATTTGCGCCTCTGCAGCCTGGCGACGCGGGGTGTTGCGGGTTCTGCGTCCTTCCAATGCACCAACGACGCCGCGCAGGATGGTGACATCGCGCTCGCTGTAACGGGCTTTTTGAAAGAGTGCGCGTAATGTGCTCACCATGTGGGCTTTCTTTTCGGGCGGGCGGAAGAAATTGGCGGCTTCCAGTGCGCCTTCCAAATGTTGAAAGAACCCAATCAAATCTTCTTTGCGAGCCTGGGGCGCAGTGAGCGCCTCAAATTGAAGGGGTTCTGCCTCATTGCCGGTCCTCATCCATTCATAAGACATCAGCAATACCGCCTGAGCGATGTTGAGCGAGGCGAAGGCAGGATTGACGGGAAAGGTCACAATTTCGTCGGCCAGAGCCACTTCCTCATTGGTCAGGCCGGTTCGCTCACGCCCGAACAAGATGCCACAATTCTGGCCGCTTGCTACGTGTTCGCGGGCGTTTTTCATAGCGGCTTCAGGTCCGCTGACTGACACAAACATGTCTCGAGGGCGCGCCGTTGTCGCGTAAACCAAATTGAGCCCCGACAAGGCTTCTTCGACTGTGTCAAAAATCTGTGCGTTGTCGATGACATGATCCGCTTTCGCAGAGGCATTTTTGGCCTTTTCGCTGGGCCAGCCATCGCGTGGATTGACAACGCGCAATTCGGACAATCCAAAATTTGCCATCGCACGGGCTGCCGTTCCGATATTCTCACCCAGTTGTGGCTCCACCAGAATAATCGCTGGGCCGCCGGTTATCATTTTTGCTTTTGAATTAGTCCCGGCCATTAGGTTTCCCGTCATATGGGCAAGTGGAAGTTTGGATTTGCTAAAGCGATGCTGCTTTCTTGGCAAGAGGAGATGCGAATGAATAATTACACTTTCGAAGGTCTTTCGGCGCAGGGAAGACGGTGCTATAGGAACGCCGTATTCACACATTTTATGTCGCCAGACCGAATTATTGCATGCGGTCGAGGCGTTGGGCCCGTAAGCTTAAGGAAAATCAAACATGGCTAAAATCAAGGTTGCCAATCCGGTTGTTGAACTGGATGGGGACGAGATGACACGTATCATCTGGCAGTTCATCAAAGACAAGCTGATTCATCCCTATCTCGATATTGATCTGAAATATTATGATCTGGGTATGGAATACCGTGATGAGACCGATGATCAGGTTACCATTGATGCAGCCAATGCGATCCGGGAATATGGTGTCGGTATCAAATGTGCCACCATTACACCTGATGAAGAACGTGTTGAAGAATTTGGCCTGAAGAAAATGTGGCGTTCACCAAACGGCACAATCCGGAACATTCTGGGTGGCGTTGTCTTCCGTGAGCCGATCATCTGTGAAAACGTACCGCGTCTGGTGCCGGGCTGGACACAGCCTATGGTCATTGGCCGTCACGCATTTGGTGACCAGTATCGCGCAACCGATTTCCGTGTGCCTGGCAAAGGCAAGCTGACCATGAAGTTCGAAGGCGAAGACGGCAAGGTGATTGAACATGAAGTGTTCGACTTCCCGTCTGCCGGTATCGCTATGGGCATGTATAATCTGGACGATTCCATTCGTGACTTCGCACGTGCTTCGTTGAATTATGGCCTGAAACGCGGTTGGCCGGTTTATTTGTCAACAAAGAACACAATTCTGAAAGTTTATGATGGCCGCTTCAAGGATTTGTTTGAAGAAGTGTTTCAGGCTGAATTTGCCGAAGCCTTTGCTGAAAAGAAGATTGTGTATGAACACCGTCTGATCGATGACATGGTGGCGTCTGCTCTTAAATGGTCCGGTGGTTTTGTCTGGGCCTGTAAGAACTATGATGGTGATGTGCAGTCCGATACTGTTGCCCAGGGCTTTGGTTCCCTTGGCCTGATGACATCTGTGTTGATGTCACCGGATGGTGAAACTGTTGAGGCGGAAGCTGCGCACGGTACCGTGACGCGCCATTACCGCCTACACCAGCAGGGCAAGGAAACATCCACCAACTCAATCGCTTCCATCTTTGCATGGACACGCGGTCTGGCACATCGTGCCAAGCTGGATGACAATCAGCCGCTTGCCGACTTTGCCCTGACACTGGAAAAAGTCTGCGTTGACACAGTAGAAAGCGGTTTCATGACGAAGGATCTGGCGCTTTTGGTCGGGCCTGAACAGAAATGGCTCTCGACAACAGGTTTCCTCGACAAGATCGATGAAAACCTGCAAAAAGCGATGGCCTAACAGTAAGTTATCGGGCTCGATCGTTTCATGATCGAGCCCGATTTGTATCTCCGAACAGACAGAAATGTGGTCTTCTTAATAATTTTGCCCTACATGCAATGGATCATATCCCAGAGGCCGTTTTGACCGCAATCACACCCATCCAACCCGCAGTGTCGGAGACTGTTTCCAAGGATCAGTTTCGCGAAGCCATGAGCCGTGTCGGTTCCGCCGTGCATATTGTGACCACAGCAGGCGACGCGGGAACCGCCGGTCTGACTGTGACAGCCTTCAGCGCAGTGTCTGATGCTCCGCCAATTGTTCTGGTTTGCGTAAACCGGGCTTCGCGCAGCAATGAAACGATCAAGCGCAATGGCGGGTTCTGCGTCAACATTCTGTCGGCGCAGGATCAGGCGATGGCTGATTTGTTTGCCGGGCGAATGAGTGCGGACCCAAATGAAGATCGGTTTCAGGGGCTCAAGATAGACAAAACGGCTTCAGATGCGCCTGTCCTGCCAGGGTGTCTGGCAGCGCTGGATTGTCGGCTGCAAAATTTTGTCGAAGTGGGAACACATTCCGTGTTGTTCGGCGCAGTACACGCCATCATTTCCGGTACGGATGGTCCGGGATTGATTTATCGGGACCGGGGATACCACGCACTTTGATGTGTTGTCTCTCTCGTCGATAAGTGTTCCAGCGCCAAAGGTGAAGATTGTCGGATATTTACAGTCCGGCTGATCATGCTTCATAACCATCGCTCATACAAATTCAGACGCGTCGCGCAGGACACGCTCCTTTATGACCGAAGATATGCCCTCATCCATTGACGAAACCCACGAAGTTCTGGGCCGCGCCGGCTATGTGGCCGACCGGTCGCTTGCAACAGTCCTCTATTTGTCATTGAAAATGCAGCGCCCTTTGTTTCTGGAAGGTGAGGCCGGGGTTGGTAAAACCGAAATTGCAAAGGTTCTTTCGGCGCAATTGGGCAGACCGCTGATACGGTTGCAATGTTATGAAGGTCTCGACGTTGCCGCAGCTGTTTACGAATGGAATTATGCTGCGCAGATGCTGGAAATTCGCATGGCTGAGGCTGTCGGTGGCACTGACAAGTCATCAATTGCCAAAAGCGTGTTTGACGAGCGGTTTTTGATCAAGCGCCCGCTTTTGCAGGCTTTGGAATCCGCTGGGACTGCTGCACCGGTATTGCTAATCGATGAATTGGACCGCGCTGACGAAGCCTTTGAAGCCTATCTTCTTGAAATCCTGTCGGATTTTCAGATCACCATTCCCGAATTGGGCACCATCAAGGCCGATCATCCGCCAATCGTCATCATTACGACGAACCGGACGCGGGAAATCCATGACGCGCTGAAACGGCGGTGCCTGTATCATTGGGTTGGCTATCCTGATGCCGCAAGAGAATTGCAGATTATTTCCAACAGGGTTCCAGGTGCTAATGAGAGGCTCTCAAGAGAGATAGTCGCCTTTGTTCAGCGGTTGCGCCGTGACGCAGATCTCTTCAAAAACCCCGGTGTCGCGGAAACCATTGACTGGGCCACTGCACTGACTGAACTGAACAGGGAAGCGCTTGATCTGGAAACGGTGTCGGATACGCTGGGTGTGCTTTTGAAGTATCAGGACGACATTGAAGCCGTTCATGGTGAGCGGGCTGCGCATATCCTGAAGGACATTGAAAGTGGGGCGGGAGATGCCAAGGATGTCCGCTAGGGTTGCCACCGATACTGGGCATTTTGCCGACAACATCGTTCATTTTGCACGTCTGTTGCGCCGGGCAGGCTTGCCTGTCGGACCATCCCGGATTGTGGATGCCGTGCGCGCGGTTGAGGTGTCCGGAACAGACAGACGCGACGATTTGTATTGGGTCCTGCACAGTGTGTTTGCCAGTCGAAACGAGCATCATGCAATATTTAAAACGGCTTTTGAGTTGTTCTGGCGCTCACAAGAAAGCCAAGGCAATGTGTGGCACAGTGTGTCGAAGACTGATGCACAAACGCCGCCGCAGAACCCTGCAGCCGCGGCACGGGTTGCGCAGGCTATGATGCAGCAGGGTGATCACAGTGAGGTGGACTTACCGGTCGAAGTTGAACTGGACTTAGCCGAGACATTGTCACGCGAAGAGGTTCTGGTCACCAAAGACTTTGCGCAAATGACAGCTTATGAACTGGCCGAGGCCAGGCGGGCTGTTTCGGACATGGTTTTACCGGTTGCAAAAGTGAAGACGCGGCGTTTTCGGAACAGCCATTCCGGATCGCGACTGGATATGCGCCGTATGATGCGCGCCAGTCTGGCCACGGGTGGTGAGTGGGTGTCACCGACCTTTCAGCAAAGGCGGGAAATTGTGCCCCCAATCGTGGCGCTGTGCGATGTATCGGGCTCTATGGGACAGTATTCACGTCTGTTCCTGCATTTTCTTCATGCGCTTGGCGACAGCCAGCGCCGGGTGGACAGCTTTGTGTTCGGAACACGCTTGACGAATATCAGCCGAGCACTGCTGCACAAGGATTCCGATGAGGCGTTGGAAGCCAGCGGTGCGCTTGTGTCCGACTGGTCCGGCGGCACGCGTATTGCAACTGCACTTCACGATTTCAACCAGCACTGGTCCCGCCGGGTGTTGGGACAGGGAGCAATAGTGCTTCTCATCACCGATGGGCTGGAACGCGACAGTGACGAAGACCTTGGTTTTGAAATGCAGCGGCTTCAAAAGTCCTGCCGTCAGTTGATCTGGTTGAATCCGTTGTTACGCTTTGACGGTTTTGAAGCGAAAGCAAGTGGCGTGCGAACCATGTTGCCATTTGTGGATCAGTTCCGGCCCATACATTCGCTGAATGCTGTTTCAGATTTGTGTCATTGTTTGTCGCAGCCCTTGGCACGGGCCGAAAACAACCCCAAACTGTGGCTTAAGAAAGCTGCATAGGAGACCCGGATGGATGCGGATATACTGAAAACGGCAGAAAACTGGGTTGCGGAAGGACGGCGTATTGCGCTTGCAACCGTGGTTGATACCTGGGGTTCAGCACCCCGGCCCACCGGCAGCCATCTGGTGATTGATGCTGAAGGAAACTTTGAGGGCTCAGTCTCTGGTGGATGTGTTGAAGGTGAAGTGATTTCAGAGGCCATCGAGGTCATTGAAAGCGGGACACCCAAAATGCTCGAATTTGGTGTTGCTGATGAGACTGCATGGCGGGTCGGCCTGTCTTGTGGCGGCAAGATCCGCGTTTTCGTGGATCAGGTGAGCTAGATCATGGAAAAAGCTCTGCTTTCTGAAATCAACGCTGCCCGCGCCAACAGGCGTGCTGTTATTCTAGTGCACAATCTGACGAGCGGCGAGGGCCGTTTGATGTTCCCGGATGGTCTGGAAGAGAATGACCCACTTGCTGCAGCCGCCAAAACGCGGTTTCGTTCTGAAAAATCCGGGCGGGAGACTATTGGCGAGCAGGAATTCTTTCTGAATGTGGATTTGCCTGCACCACGCATTGTTGTGATTGGGGCTGTCCATATTTCCCAGGCACTTGTGCCGATGGTGCAGGAATGCGGTTTTGATCTGACGATCATTGATCCGCGCACCGCCTTTGCCACACCGAATCGGTTTCCTTCTGTGGAATTGCTACCTGAATGGCCACAGGATGTTCTGACCGACAACATGATTGACAGCTACACAGCGTTGGTCGCTGTCACGCATGATCCCAAGATCGATGATTTTGCCCTGGAAACAGCCCTGAGGCGCGGCTGCTTTTATGTCGGCGCCCTTGGCAGCCGCAAAACTCATGGTTCCCGAGTGGACAGGTTGAAATCAAAAGGGATTTCGGACGCTCAATTGGCGCGGATCGATGCGCCGATTGGTCTTGATATCGGCGCGGCGTCGCCAGCTGAAATTGCTGTGGCCATTCTGGGCCAGATTATTTGTGCTTTGCGCAAGGGCGATGATTTTTGAAACTGATTGATCTTTCCCCTTCGGACGCCTTGGGCACTTTGCTGGCTCATTCTATGGATGGTGAGCTGAATGGCAAGCCTGTGCGCCTGAAGAAGGGCCGCTTGCTGACGGAAGCTGACATTGGTGCGTTGATTGCCAGGAACCATGTCAGCGTGACAGTTGCAAAACTGGATGCTGACGATGTTCATGAAGACGAAGCTGCTCATGCTTTGGCAAAGGCGGTGTGCGGCGACCATGTGCGTGTGGATATGCCGTTTACCGGCCGCGCCAATCTGTTTGCAACCAAGTCCGGGCTGTTTGTTCCCAATGTGGATTTGATCAATCAGATCAATGGTCTTGATCCATCGCTCACCGTTGCAACCTTGCCACCTTATACAGCGGTTGAAGCAGGGCGTATGGTGGGTACGGTCAAGATTATTCCCTTTGCGGTTCCGGGTCAGTCTTTGAAAGCCTGTCTTGATATCGCAGCCCACACTGCTTTGGCTGTGACGGCGTTTCGGGCCGCTAAAGTGGGACTGGTGGCAACGCGTCTGCCGACATTGAAAGACGGTGTTCTTGATAAAACCCGCAAAGTTCTTGAAACGCGATTGAAGCCGAGTGCGTCTTTTCTGGTCGATGAAATTCGCACGGCTCATGATGTCGGGCAAGTAGCAGAAGCCATCAGGTCTCTGGCGGGTCGCAACTGTGATCTGATCTTGCTGATTGGAGCTTCAGCCATGATCGATGCTGAGGATGTCTTGCCACAGGCGCTGCGTCTTGCCGGTGGTTCGGTTGACTATGTGGGCATGCCGGTCGATCCGGGCAATCTGCTGTTTCTCGGCGAGTTTGAGGGCACGCCGGTGATTGGTGCGCCTGGTTGCGCACGCTCACCCGTTGAGAACGGGTTTGATTGGGTGTTGAACCGAATTCTGGCCGGTATACCGGTGGGCGCATCAGACATAGCAGCGATGGGTGTTGGCGGATTGTTGATGGAGATCGTCAGCCGACCTCAACCGCGCCAATTGGAGACTGTACCAATGAACAAGCCGCCAAAAATAGCTGCTTTGCTGTTGGCAGCCGGTCAGAGCAAGCGCATGGGGCCCAACAACAAGCTGATTGCGGAGGTGGAAGGCAAGCCACTTGTTCGCCATGTGGCAGATGCTGCCATCGGGGCGTTGGGGGATGATCTGACTGTCGTGACTGGGGCGCGACCCGAGCAAGTTGTTGCCGCGCTTGAGGGCGTGACTGCGGAGATCCTGTTCAATCCTGAATTCGATCAGGGCCTCTCAACGTCTTTGCGAACCGGAATACAGGCGCTGGCGGCGCGTGAAACCCGACCCGACGCTGTGTTGGTGCTGTTGGGCGACATGCCTCACATCTCACAAGACATTGTAAAACAGCTCGCCGCAGCATTTGACCCGGAAGAAGGGCGGCACATCATCGTGCCCACGGATGCCGGAAAACGTGGGAATCCCGTGCTTTGGTCGGCCCGGTTTCTGGATGCTTTGACCGGTATACAGGGGGATACCGGGGCGCGTCATCTCATTGGTGAATATGCTGAATTTGTTCATGAGGTTGAAATTGGCAGGGCAGTGTCATTCGATCTGGATACGCCGGAACAGATGAAACAGGCGGGCGGTCGATTTGTCGATTAGCTGAAACCGCGCATGTCACCTCAATTGCACATAGCATCCATGCAAAGTTTGCACATCTGTCTGTCCTGCAGGTCCCTATATAGGGAAGGAAAGGAACTCAACCATGTCATTTAAATCATCAATCTCCCGAATTGGCGCAGTGTTTCGCCCCTTCGATCATCAATCTGCCGCTCGCGCTTATCTCAATGATTCCGTTTCGATCTACGATCTGGAACGGCGCCAGCGTGAAATCGATTCTGGAAAATTCACGAACTACTGAACTAAGGCCTAATCCAGCGATCCTGTAGCAGGTGTGAGGCGACCATCAAATACAAACGGTTGCTCACCCTGGATCGCTATGCGAGCTGCGTCTTCGTGCTGCGGGTTAATGAGATAATTGTAGCTTTTTGGCATCAGCACTGAAGGCGCTTTAGCAACTGCATTTTTGCCAGCGCTCAACCAGGAAATTCCGTGATCCAGACACATCTGTGTGTCGGACGGATCTACCTGAAACGCATCGATAGACAGATCGTCCGGTATGAAAATCTCCAGAAGCACGTAATCCGGCAGATCATCCATATCCATATTCATATGTACCAGGACTTCCATGGCTGACAGGGCCGGATGCTCGGCCGTGTAAACCACCGGGCTTCCCTGTTTGTGCCATCGGCCTCCTGCATACAGGCCACCGAAGCCACTGAGCGTTTTGAATTTCCTGTTGGCTATGCGCCAGACGATCAAGCGTTGAAACCGTGCGTTAACTGAAGCAGAAACTGCTCAACGGCACGGGCGCCAGCTTCGGTCTTGGCCATTTGAATGGCCGAACTGCCGCCAAAATTTCTGTTGGGCTTGTCCATCCATCCGTCTGCCCGGTTTTCTCCCAATGCATCAGAAGCCTGTTTGCGCATGCGCAGCACTCTGACAATTCGTTCAGAGTTTGTCGGGGAAAGCGTGTCCTTCTGGCTCTTCTTTGCATCTTCCACCGTTGAGCGCGGCAGCACGCCGCCTTCCACCATGCTCTTGATAAGGGCAGGGCGCTCTTCAATGATGGATTTGGTTACGCCGTTTCGAATGGCCTGCCCAAGATTAACATTGGCTTCTATGCTGTCCGTCAAAATCAGCGAGATAACATTTTCGCCGAAAGACTGCAGAGCAGCCTGATCACCCAATGGTGGTTTGACCGGCTTGCGCTTGCTACCATTTGCTGGTGAAGCCGAAGTCTGATCCTTCGATCTGGTCTTGTTTTGTGATTGAGTGTCAGCGGGCATTATGAACTCCTAACGGTTCCGTCTTAAATATAGTACGGTTCCGTCAATTTTTCAACACCTGCAATTCCTTCGTTTTGCGTCGGCAGGCGTCAGAACAATAGCGCACTTCGGGCCAGCTTCTTGCCCATTTTTTGCGCCATTGAAACGGGCGGCCGCAATGAACGCAGTCTTTTTGGGGCAGATCGGCTTTTCGAATTTGCTTTGCCAAGGGATGTTCGTTTCCTTTTGAACTTCTGACCCTAAATAGGTCAGTGAATTCAAAAGGGAAAACATTCGTCTATGGCTGTTCTGCGTTTTGTTCTGGGCGATCAACTGACGCCCTCACTGTCCAGCTTGCGTGATGCTGATCCGCAAAATGACATTATTCTCATGTGCGAGGTCGCTGAAGAGGCCGGCTATGTTGCTCATCACAAACAGAAAATAGCTTTTCTGTTTTCCGCCATGCGGCACTTTGCCAGCGAGCTTGAGGATCGGGGATTTACGGTCCGCTACACAAAACTGGACGATGACAACAATGCGGGGTCTTTCGGTGCGGAGTTGGGCCGTGCTGTGGACGAGCTTGGTGTTTCCAAAGTGGTTGTAACGGAGCCTGGTGAGTTCCGGGTTCTGGAAGCCATGAGAAACTGGGAAACAGAGCTGGGGATCGATGTTGAAATCCGCGATGATGACCGCTTTATCTGCTCCCACAACGAGTTTCAGGCCTGGGCAGATGGCCGCAAGGAATTGCGGATGGAGTATTTCTATCGGCAGATGCGGCGCAAAACCGGTTTTCTGATGGAAGGCGATGATCCGATTGGCGGACAGTGGAATTTCGACAAGGAAAACCGCAAGAGCCTGCCGAAAGATATGGAATTGCCCGCACCCTACAATCCGCAGGCAGATGACATTACAAAAGATGTGCTGGAACTGGTGGCTGATCGGTTCGCGGGGCATTTTGGCAGGCTTGAAGGTTTCTCCCTTCCGGTTACGCGAACACAGGCGTTGCGGGGGCTTGATCGCTTCATAAAAGAGCGATTGCCGCTTTACGGCGATTATCAGGACGCTATGAAACAGGGCGAACCGACCTTGTTCCATGCATTGATTGCACCTGCGCTCAATGCCGGTCTGCTGCTTCCGATGGAAATTTGTGAGCGCGCTGAAAAAGCCCATCATGCAGGCGAGGCACCACTGAACGCAGTAGAAGGCTTCATTCGGCAGATTATTGGCTGGCGCGAATATGTGCGCGGTATCTACTGGCTGAAAATGCCTGATTACGCGCAGACGAATTTTCTCAAGGCAAAGCGCGATCTGCCGGAATTCTACTGGTCTGCAGACACCGAGATGAACTGTGTTCGACAGGTTGTGGAAGAGACGCGCGATCATGCCTACGCACATCACATTCAACGGCTCATGGTCACCGGTAATTTTGCCCTGCTATACGGTGTTGAACCAGCGCAGATCAATGAATGGTATCTGGCGGTCTATGCGGATGCCTATGAATGGGTTCAGCTGCCAAACACCCATGGCATGGTGATGTTTGCCGATGGTGGACTGCTCGGGTCCAAGCCCTATGCGGCTTCCGGTTCCTACATCAACAAGATGAGCGATTATTGCAAGAATTGTGCGTTTAGCCCTTCGGTCAAGAATGGGGAAAAAGCCTGTCCTTTCAATTATTTGTACTGGAATTTTCTGATAGAGAATCAAGCGCATCTGAAAGGCAACCGCCGTATGGCAATGATGTATGCCACATTGGGCAAGATGGATGATAGCAAGCGCAGTCAGATAGAGGCTGATGCCGCTGCCTTTTTTGAAAAGACCGGTGCATAACGGATCAGATTACAGCAGGTTCAATGCTTTGAAACTGGCATGGCCGTGTTTGCCGATGATGATGTGATCATGCATGAGGATATTTAGCGGCGTCAGAATTTCTGCAATTTTGGCCGTCATTTCAATATCGGCCTGCGATGGGGCCGGATCACCTGAGGGGTGATTGTGAACCAGGATCAACGCTGTGGCCGAGAGTTCCAGAGCCCGTTTGACCACTTCACGCGGGTAAACCGGCGTGTGATCTACGGTGCCCTGTTGCTGAACTTCATCGGCGATCAGGTGGTTTTTCTTGTCGAGAAACAAAACCCTGAACTGTTCGCGTTCCTCATAAGCCATTGCAGTGCGGCAATAATCCAGCACCGCATTCCATGAAGACAGCAACGGTTTTTGCTGCAATGCGTGTTTTCCAAGCCGTGTCGCGAGGGTGTGAAACACCTTCAAATCATTCGCGACACTCTCTCCAATGCCGTCGATTTCGGTCAATCGTTTTTCCGTGGCGCCAAACACACCGGCGAGCGAGCCAAAAGCCGACAAAAGATCTTTGGCAATCGGCTTGGTGTCGCGGCGGGGCAGGGAGCGGAACAGCAGCAGTTCCAGTATTTCATAATCTGCCAGTGCATCGGGACCAGCCTCGCGGAAGCGGGCACGCAATCGGTCACGATGGCCTGCATGGTGCACTTTTGCAGGTGTTCCACTGCTTTGCGTAGGTGTGTCAGACGGCTGGCTCATGCCGCCACCTTGCTATGCGAAGTTGGGCTTGTGAAGACCTGAAAGTGATGTGGTGAAGATTTCACAGCCGCTTTCCGTCACACCCACTGAATGCTCAAACTGGGCGCTCAGAGATCGGTCCCGTGTGACTGCAGTCCAGCCATCTGACAGGACTTTTACATGGGGTCGGCCCAAATTGATCATCGGCTCAATGGTGAAGAACATGCCGGGTCGTAATTCCACACCCTCGCCACGACGGCCATAATGCAGAATGTTCGGCTCGTCATGGAATAATTGTCCCAGCCCATGGCCGCAAAAATCGCGAACGACGGTGCAGCGCTGTGCTTCAGCATAGGCCTGAATGGCATGGCCGATATCGCCAGTGGTATTACCGGGCACCGTGGCTGAAATTCCACGCATCAGAGATTCATAGGTGACATCAATTAAACGCTCGGCCGCCCGTTTGGTGTTTCCTGCCACATACATGCGGCTTGAATCACCATGCCAACCATCCACGATCAGTGTGACGTCGATGTTGAGAATATCCCCATCTTTCAACGCCTTACCGCCCGGAATGCCATGGCAGACCACATGATTGAGCGAGATGCAGCTTGAATGGGTGTAACCGCGATAATTCAGCGTGGCGGCGACAGAATTATTATCCAGCGCGAACTGAAAAATAAAATCATCCAGCTCTTGCGTGGTGACACCGGACTTTACCAGTTCGCCAACAAGATCAAGGCATTGTGCCGTCAGTTGGCCTGCAGCGCGCATGCCTGCAAAGCCGTCTTCATCATAAAGGCGGATCTGTCCGCTTTTGCGCTTGGGCGCCTCATTGGCATTTACATAGGTCGTCATGGCGTCGCTCTGCCTTCGTCTCAAGCTTGTGGGCAGCTCCATGGCATGAAATCGTCATGGCTGCAAAATGGGAACTGTCGGGTCGCTTCCAAAATGTACATTAATTGATCGGGAATCAACCCTTCGGTATCTCAACCGGTACGGGTCGATAAGCTTCAATGCGCTCAGGCGTCAGCTTGCAGACATAGGCAATGGCTTCGACGCCCGCCTTATGTGCATTCGCCAAGGCGTTTGCATAATTGGGGTCGATTTCTGCGGCAAAGCTCAGCCGATCACCATCATCCCGCTGGATCAGATAGACCATGACTGCACGGTGCCCCTCGGCCACCATATCTGTCATTTCCACAAGATGTTTTGCGCCGCGTGCAGTGACGGAATCCGGGAATTCATAAAGTCGTGGAGTGCGCAGCATGTGAACATTCTTGATTTCAACATAGCAATCCGGCTTTCCCGCGTCAGACAGCAATATGTCGATGCGGCTGTTCGTGCCGTATTTTACCTCACGCCGCAGGGTTTTGTAGTTTTGCAATTCAGCAATCGTGCCGTTGTTGATGGCCTCTTCTACAAGGGCATTTGGCCGGGCTGTATTGATGCCGATGATGGTGTTGTCCGCTTCGGTCAATTCCCACGAATAAGCCAGCTTGCGCTTGGGATTGTCCGATTTTGACAGCCACACACGTTGGCCGGGTTCTTTCAGGCCAAGCATGGCGCCCGGATTGGCGCAATGGGCGGTGATTTCAGAGCCGTCATCCAGCTTGATGTCAGCCAAAAACCGCTTGTAGCGCTTGATCAAAGTTCCTTCTATCAATGGGCTGGCAAATTTCATGGGCTGCAATACCTTGTTCCTTATTCGCGTGTGAGATAGACAGCGCAAACACAAATTGTCAAAGCCTCAAAGGAACAGGTCCCATATGGCCGAAAGTGAAATCTCCACTGCCGCAGTTCTGGTCATTGGCGACGAAATTCTGTCAGGCCGGACCAAGGATAAGAATGTCGGCTATATTGCTGATCGATTGACCGAAGTCGGCATTGATCTGAAAGAGGTTCGGATTGTCAGCGATGAGCGGGCAGAGATTGTCGCAGCCCTCAATGCTTTGCGGTCCCGTTACACCTATGTGTTCACCACAGGCGGCATTGGCCCGACCCATGATGACATAACGGCGGACAGCGTGGCTGCCGCCTTTGATGTGCCAATTGATGTGGACCAGCGAGCCGTTGACGCGATGCTGGAGCGCTATGAGAAGTCGGACCTCACTGAAGCGCGCCTGCGCATGGCGCGCATTCCCGAAGGTGCAGAGCTGATTGCGAACCCGGTTTCAAAGGCTCCGGGTTTCAATATTGGCAATGTTTTCGTGATGGCGGGTGTGCCTTCCATCATGCAGGCCATGATGGATGATGTCGTGCCGCGCCTCAAAGCGGGACAGGTGGTGCATTCTGAAACGATTGAGGCAGGCATGGGGGAGGGTGCAGTGGCACAGCCGCTGTCTGCCTTGCAGGATGCTTTTCCCGATGTGTCGATTGGCAGTTACCCCTATCAACGTGATGGCAAATTTCAGACCAGCCTGGTGTTGCGCAGTCGCAATGCAGACAGGTTGGCGGAAGCTGCACAACAACTTGAATCCATATTGGTCGGCATCCATGCCGGCAAAGCCTGAAGGACCTAAGCAATGAGCAGCCCGCAATCAGACAAGGCGTTTCCGGTTTCCTGGGACCAGTTTCACCGCGATGCACGCGCTTTGGCGTGGCGCCTGGCGGCCAAAGGAGAGTGGAAGGCCATTGTCTGCATCACCCGTGGCGGTTTGGTGCCAGCAGCCATTATCTGCCGCGAACTTGATATCAGAATGATCGAGACTGTCTGTGTAGCGTCCTATCACGACTACAAGAACCAGTCTGAGCTGCAGGTTCTCAAAGGCGTATCTCAGGCTGTGATTGATCTTGAAGCCGGTGATGGCTCTAGTGTGCTTGTGGTCGATGATCTGACTGATACCGGCAAAACCGCACAAGTGGTGCGCGACATGTTGCCAAAAGCGCATTTTGCCACCGTTTACGCCAAACCTGCAGGCCGCCCTCTGGTTGATACATTTATCACCGAAGTATCACAGGACACCTGGATCTATTTTCCGTGGGATATGGGCTACACGTTCCAGCCACCTATCGCCAAGGGTGCTGAATAGCTGGAGCAGAGCCTGCTTCAGAATTGTTCCTGGTACTCTTATGTCCGCAGGAGATTAATTGCGCGTCTCAGGACCTGAATGTGGTGCGGTGTTGGAGAGTTGGGTGACACTTCGCCAGCATTCGCATTCATGTTCCAGTAACTCACATGGGTCATGAACGGCACATGCAGTCCGTCCTTGGGAGTTCCATCGCTCTTGCGTTCAGGCAAAACTGCAATGTCGCGGATACCTGACAGTCTTTGGGTTTCTCCGGTTTTCTTGTCTTTTACACTCAATCCAAAGTGTTGGCCTACAGGTCCCGAAACGATATCGCCCCATAGAAAGTTCTTTCGGGGTGAGTAGATATTGGTCCATCTTGTGAAAGCAAAAAGCGCCGCGTGATGAGGCATGCGTGTGTCCTCTTCTATGCTCGCGTATCTCGGCAAATATGTGAAATGCTTCTGTTGCGTCCTGACATCAAATTCCATCTGAGGAGGGCAGGTTGGCAATTGCCTCACGGTCTGGGCGTTGATGAGCGCATCCTCATCATAGGACATCAGAAATTCAGCGTGTGTAAGTGGCGAGCCGAGTGTTACAAAATCGCTGACAACCCATGGCGAACCGAGCGCTGTTAATTCCGCAGCTGCACGTGCTTGATCTGCCTGAAATTCATCAATGTCCAGTTGGCCGGGTTGACCGTTTTCCATTTGGCTTATCTGACCGGAAATCTTGGTCTCGAATGCTTTTATGGACGTTTGACCTTCGGCTCCTTTCTTTGCGTCCAGTCGCTGGTTTATCCGGGCATACGCAAGGCTTAGAACATCGTATGCAACGATTGTTCCCAGCGAGTGGGCCACCACAATAATGCGATCATAGGGTGGTTTTTTCTTGGGCCGTCCCGATCCCTGTGGGTCATTTTCAACACCCATCAGAGTTTCCAGAAGTTCAACGCCTTTCTCGCGTATCTCCTGGCGGCGGGCAATATTCAAAGGTTTCGCTTTGGTGTATCGAACGACATCACCAAGAATTTTGATGAGGACTGTCTGTTTTATCCATCCAAAAAGTGCTGTGCTGATCAGCCCAAGCATTGCCAACATCACCGTTTTTGTCCCTGGATCATCGACCGTCTCGAAAATACCTGCGGCCGCCAAAATCGTGCCGGCGACGAAAACAAGGGTCAGAAACCACATCAGCAGCCAGACGCTCAAGACATCCCTTGGCACACGCTTGAATGGATTGCGTATTAACAGATCAACTACCCAGGATGTAATCTGATCAAGTGTTGTCCCATGGATCCGGTGAGCCCAATAGAACTCAAAGAAATCGGTTCGACGTCCACTCACATCCGACTCGGTGGTCAATCGGTGAAGCTCATGACTGCGATTTCGGCGATCGGGCTTGCTCCAGATTGCATTTTGGGTGCGGGTGTCTCCAGTATTTGGATCAGGCTCTGACCGGGCAACCAGGTCGGGATCCTGAACCCAAACGGCATCCGTAAAGCTGTTGACCATTTCCATTGGCATCTGTTCACCCATGCCGTGTATGACAACAACTGCCTGTTTGGGTTTTCTTTTGGTGGCCACAATAAAATCTCCCTTCTAGCTGGTACTTGCCTTACCGGGCAGCTTTCAAGTGGTGGTACCATTTCTCGACTTTGCCCAGCACACCCCAGGCAAAGGTGCCGCCAAACAGCGTGGTGGCTGCATCGCTGGCTTTGGAAAAGACCGTCGGCGCAACTTCAACGGCCGTTTGGGCGGCATTTCCCACCAAATTGAGCTCGGGAGCAAAAATTGAAACCAGGCTGGTCGCTACCAGACCTATCAAGCCGATGCCGGTCTTTTTGCCATTCAACAATTTGCCGACAGTCTGACCCAGCACACCATTGATCGGAGTGAGTTTTTTGGCCCCGCGCAAAAGGTCTGCCGGGTCGGTTTTTCCATCGCCCGACAAAGCTGCCAATACAGCAAATGCGTCATTGAGGTCGACCTTCCCATCCCCAATCGCGCCCTTGCCCAATGCTGCACGGTCGATATCAGCTCCGGTTCGCAGAGATCGAATTCGTGCTGCCAATTCAAGTGCTTCCTGCAAAACATTCATCACTTCAGTGGTGTCTTTTGTCGGCATTGCAATGTCTCCCGTAGGCATATCTGGTTGAATCTTGGATGAGACCGGGATTGTTTTCGGCGCGGTCACGCTGATAGCGCCCGGCACTTCATCTGGAACATCAGCCTCGTCGAGCAACACATATTGGAACGTTTCCTGCCCATATCGTTCGAGCAGTGTGTTCAACAATGTGCGAAATTCATTCCACTGATGCGGAGGTATGGTCTGGCATCCTGCGCTTGACGTACCGGTCAAGCCGCCGCGATGAAGATTGATCCAGAAAATTCCCGTATCCTCACCAGTTCCATCACGGTTGACCGTGCATTCGGAATCCTGACGGAATGCAGGATAGGGACCGTTTTTTCGATTGTAGCCATGAGGCCCAGGAATGTAGCGTAAGGCCTGCCGCGCTTTGAGCTGGGCAATGCCCTTGCGAAAACGTGAGGGATCGGTGTTGGCATTGAAATTATGAACACCATCCGGCTCAATTATGAATATGGCGTCGTCGTAAAGTCCGCGATCATTGGCGCCCTTTTTACCAAGGGAATTCTCATAATATCCACGGACGCCCAACACGCTTACGGATTCATTGCGATCCTCAATCGGAATTAGATGTTCATAAAGCTCCATGGTCTGGCGTGATAACGCTTCAGACTGCCGGGGACGATATTGCGGCAACAGTTTGGATTTGGGATTTGCAAGCAACTGCTCGATTGTCTTTTCTTCGTCAGTATCGGGAACATCTCCCATTAAGACTGCGATTTCCGCTGGCGAAAGCGTTTTTACTTTTGCACCCTTTGACTGGCGCACCACCACCGGGCGTTCACCATAATCACCAGAAGCAAAAATAGCAATTTCGTGCTTGCGACGGTTCACCAACCCGTTTGACAGTTTGCCCTGAGCGAATTTCCAACGTGCCATTTCCTCAGAAACGCTGTTGTAATCGCCGGTATTCAGCCTTTTGGTCAGGGTTGAGTCCCAAATTTTACCGGTGTTGAAATGCCAGGAAACAAGCGCATCAAACTGATTTTGGCTCAGTGCTACGTCGATCTCAGAACGCACTTGTCTCGCAAATTTCTCTAAATCCTGGCGGAAGATATTGAAAGCTTCGACCAAATCAATCTTCATACCTTTTTTTGGCTTTGGAGTGCCCGCCTTGCCAGTATGTCCGGCGCCTATGGTGAGTATTCCATAACCATCATCATAAGCAGTCAGGATGATTTCTTCGTAACTCAAAATTGATGCAATACCAGATAAACTTACTTGCATAATCTGTACTCCCTACATGATTTCAGGGCGCAAATACGATCAAGAAATCAATATGCTTCAGTTCAAATACAGCCTAAATGATCTACGGTTGTATCTTTGAGCCGGAGAGTCAAGGATTCAAGTCAATTATGATTTTTAAAAATTTTCTATATATCTGTTTTACTTAATAAAATTGATTTTTTTAACGTTTTGTTTTGAAGTGAATCCCGATCATTCCAAAGTCTGTTCTGAAAATCGATCCTCTGTTTGATGTGGGAAAACTGTGTCATCCAGAGTGTGCAGAATATCCGTTGGCTCGCACACAACAATCGTTCGGTTCTGGACACCCAAGGGCGTTGCTTTAGACGGATTTCCGGTGTCGGAGTTGGTAGCTGATGCAAATGCTGTCAGTGGTCTGGTGCTGGCGGCCTACCCATTGCTGATGAACTGGCGACAAGCGAGCCAGAATTTCGCGCCAAAAGGCGCTTGAAATCGAATGACAGCCGGTTTACGGCTTGCAGAATGCGGGCGTGATGGAATGGTAGACATACCGGACTTAAAATCCGGAGGCCGTAGGCCGTGGGGGTTCAAGTCCCCCCGCCCGCACCATCATTCATCTCATGACAGTTTGCTGCGCAAACGCCTCCGATGGGGCGGCGCATACGCGCCGGACGCTCGGTCGAGCGTCTTGGCTCAGGTTCGAGTTTGTTTCTCTTACCCGCACCCTCATTTATCTCACGACAGTTTGCTGCGCAAACGCCTCCGATGGGGCAGCACATACGCGCCGGACGCTCGGTCGAGCGTCTTGGTTCAGGTTTTGGATTGCGTCGCTCATCTGCATCATGAAATGCAGCATTTCCCAAAGTTTTGATGAGCGGAAACATTGTTTCTGCAATTCTTTCGGGAGGTGCGCGGCCTGATTCTACCTGCAGGCGAAATATGATCGCCATCCGCTCAATTCTTCTCATTCTGGTCCCAGCCGAATTGCAGAGGAATGCAAAAAAGTCCGAGAATATTCATTGCCTGTTGCTGCCAACTCTGCCAGCTAGAGAATATTCATTGCCTGTTGCTGCCAACTCTGCCAGCTATAAGTGTAGCAGGCGTTGCAAATTGCATGACCTGCTATTGGTAAAAGAAGCTGATGCGGTGGAACTGCATAGGGAGTAACAGAATGAAAATTAGCATGAAATTGATGGGCGCTGTTGCGGCGCTGATGGTTGCTGGCGGAGTTGCCTCCGCACAGGATTTCCCTGAGCGTGAGCTTCTGGGTGTTGTCATGTGGGGCGCAGGCGGCGCTACTGATACTGTGGCACGCGCTGTAAATCCGGCTGTCGAGGAAGCACTTGGCAAATCAGTTGTTGTATTGAACAAATCCGGCGGTGCGGGCGCGATTTCCACGGCTTATGTGGCCGCGGCTCCTGGCGATGGTTACACGTTCCTCTATGGTGCTGAAAATCCTCAATTGCACCCGGTGATGGGTGTGTCCAAGCTCGACTATTCCAGCTTCCACCCGGTTAATATTCTTGGGCGCGGCGTTGCTGTGATTGTGGTTGCAGCTGATTCAAAATATCAGACCATGCAAGAATTGATGGCAGATATTGCTGCCAACCCCGGCGCTGTGAATATGGGTTCAACCGGTCCCGGTGGTCTGCCAAGCACTATTGCTGCGCTGATTGCAAATTCGGCTCCATTTGAAGTAACCGCCATTCCGTATGATGGTGAAGGCCCCGGCCTGACCGCAATGCTTGGCGGCGAAGTTGATTTCATGCCATCAGGCATTTCAGCTGCGGCAGAACAGGTGAAAGCGGGCAAAATGCGCGCTTTGGCAGTGGTCAACACAGAGCCTGTCGACACGCTTCCTGATGCGCCGGCGATTACAGATGCGATCCCTGAAATGGCAAAATTCCTGCCATGGGGTCCGTTTTACGGTGCCTTCGTGCGCGGGGATACGCCTGATGATGTGAAAGCAACCCTTGAAGCTGCCTTCAAAACGGCTGCCGAGAGTGAAGCGTTCAAAACGCTGATGGGTAACCGTGGCAATATCATCATGAATATTTCGGGCGAAGAGGCCGCTGAGTTCCTCGTGAAATGGCAACAGGTTACAGCCTGGGCACTTCAGGACACCGGCGTTGCCAAAGTCAGCCCTGAAGAATTGGGCATTCCGCGTCCATAACAGATCAACCAGCGCAGATTTCACCATCTGCGCTGGTTCCTTCTGACTCCTTCTGGGGGGATTTCCATGGCGACTGATCACGCGCCGCAAACCGTGGACGGGGATGCCGGACGACGTCGACCCGGTGAGCTGGTTTTTGCACTTGTTATCCTGGTTTTCTCGGTGGCTGCCTTTTGGCAGTCTTACGAAATTTCCGGCTTTACCGGCAAGACGACACCCGGTGTTTTTCCCATGCTTGCCTCTGGAACGCTTGTTGTTTCAGGTCTGCTGATCCTGCTTTCGGCACTCAATACGCGCGCTCCTGATACAAGCGATGGCTCCGTCACAAAGCGCTTTTTTACCGAAGTGGTTTCGCTTCATCACATCGTTCTCATCGCACTTGTTCTGGGCTATCTGCTTCTCATGCCCTGGTTCGGTTTTTTGCTGAGTTCCGGGATTTTTCTTTTGGCTGCTTTCCAGTATCTGTGGCGCAAGAATGTATTTGTCACATTGCTTTTGACCGCGCTCGCGCTGGCCACGATCTACGTTATTTTCCGAGAAGTTTTCCAGGTGGTTCTTCCGCAGGGAACGCTGCTGAGGGGCCTTCTTTGATATGGCGGAGGCGTTTGGGTATTTTCTGATTGCCTGGAGTGATCCATGGCTGTTGTTCCTGACGGGAGCCGGGACCCTTTCTGGCATCTATGTTGGCGCAATTCCGGGTCTGTCTGTGACCATGGCAGCATCAATCCTGATTTCGTTCACATTCAAATGGGACGTCAATGAAGCGCTGGCGCTGATATCAGGCGTGTTTTTCGGTGGTGTCTATGGTGGCTCCCGAACCGCAATACTTTTGAACATTCCAGGCGCGCCCTCAGCCATCGCTACCGCAATTGAAGGCTATCCGCTGGCCAAGCGCGGAGAGGCCGGTGAGGCGATCGGGCTGACGACGGTCATGTCGGTGTTTGGCGGCTTTATCGGAATTCTGGCGCTGGCGCTGTTTGCGCCACTCATTTCAGAATTCGCCCTGATGTTTCAGTCTCGCGATTATCTGTTGCTGGGCCTGATTGGCATTCTTCTGGTGGGCACTTTGTCCGGTGAAAGTTTTGCCAAGGGCGTCTTCGCCGGAGCGCTTGGCGTGTTGATTGGCATGGTCGGACTTGACCCGATGACAGCTGAAGGACGTTTTACCTTCAACACCATAACGCTGATGGGCGGCATTCCCTATGTGGCGGCAATGATTGGCTTCTTTGGTGTTGCCGAGGCGCTGGTGCAGTTGCACACACTCGACGTGCCTGCCATCAAACAGAAAATCGACCGAATTATTCCGCGCTTCTCAGATGTGAAGAAGTATTTCTGGCTTGCCATGCGTGCATCAGGAATAGGTACTATCATTGGCGCGCTTCCGGGGACCGGCGGGGATATTGCCGCGCTGCTGGCCTATGACGATGCCAAGCGAGCCACAAAGAACCCGGAGCGCCCATTCGGTGAAGGGTGCCGCGAAGGGCTGGTCGCGCCGGAAGCTGCCAATAATGCCGCCGTTGGCGGGGCCTATATACCAATGCTCACCCTTGGTATTCCCGGTGATGCGGTGACTGCTGTCATTATTGGTGCGCTTTTCATTCATGGCCTCAGGCCGGGCCCGCTTTTGCTGATCGAAACACCGCATCTGTTCTGGTTTATTGTCGGTAGCCTGACGCTTGCAAACATCTTCCTGCTGATTTTCGGCCTGACCGGCATCCGCGTTTTTACAAAGATCGTTGAATGTCCAAAAGCTGTTCTGATTCCACTGATCATTATACTGAGTGCGGTTGGTACATACGCGATCCAGAACAATCCCATCGATATTTACTGGATGCTTTTGTTCGGGGTGGTTGGCTATTTCATGAAGACTTACGGGTTTCAGGTCGGTCCGGTTATTCTGGGAGTCATTCTGGGGCCGATGATGGATTCCAACTATCGCCGTGCCATGATTTCTGCACGACAGGATTTCGGGAATTTCTTTTGGTCATTCGTGTCCAATCCCATCACTCTGGTTTTGACCACAGCCTTTGTGCTTATGATTCTAAGCCAGACACCTTTGTGGAAAATAATGTTCGGTCGCAGCAGGGATGAGACTTCAAAGAAGGCGTAGCTACAAAGTCAGCAGGCGGCCTGTGTTTTTGTTTCAGATTGCATATACATTTTTCACAGTTCACCTCGATACAACTGCACCAGGTAAATTTTCAAAACTATGATGTTGGAATCAAATTGACCAAAGCTCTGGATTATCTGTTCGATTTGCACAGTCAGGCGAATGCTGGCCAACCGGCGGGTATGACATCGGTATGCAGTGCGCATCCGATGGTGATTGAGGCCGCTCTCATAGAGGCTAAAGAGACCTGTTCTTTTGCCTGTATTGAGGCGACCTGTAATCAGGTTAATCAGGATGGCGGCTATACGGGTATGACCCCGGCAGACTTCCATGACTTTGTAATGTCTATTGCCCGGAAACTCGGTTTCCCGGTTGATCGGATTGTCCTGGGCGGAGACCATCTTGGCCCCAATCCCTGGCGTAAAATGCCAACTTTAGACGCGATGGCCAAGGCAATCGTCATGACAAGACAATACGCAGCAGCTGGCTTTGGGAAAATCCACCTCGATGCCAGCATGTCCTGTGCAGATGATCCCGTACCCTTACCGGTTCCCATTGTTGCCGAACGTGCAGCTGCATTGGCGAAGGCGGCAGAGGAGGGCGCAAAAGCCGGGGGATATCCCGGTCCCGCCTATATTGTTGGAACCGAGGTGCCTGTTCCTGGTGGGGCCTCTGAGAAATTGGAGACAGTGGAGGTCAGCCGTCCGCAGGATGCAGCTGATACCATTGAAAAGCACAGGATTGCTTTTGCAGAACGTGGTCTTGATGATGCTTTCAAGCGCGTTGTCGGCCTGGTCGTGCAACCCGGCGTCGAGTTTGGCCATACGAATGTGATTGCATTTGTGCCGGAGGCCGCTGAACAGCTTTCAGCCTGGCGACAGGAGTTCGGGTCGGTGGTTTTTGAAGCGCATTCAACCGACTACCAGACAGCAGATGCCCTGGCAGACCTTGTCGATGGCGGGTTCTGTATTCTGAAGGTTGGGCCGGGTCTGACCTTTGCATTGCGGGAGGCGTTTTACGGGTTGGATCAGATCGCCGGTGTACTTGTACCGGACTATGAGGCTGGAAGTCTGCCGCGCACAATGGAGCGGGTCATGCTCGCCATGCCGAATGACTGGAATGCTTACTATCACGGCGCTGAAACAAGCCAGTTCATGCAGCGGCATTTTTCCTATTCGGACAGGATTCGGTACTATTGGACCCATAAAGCAGCCAATATGGCTGTTGAAGACCTGTTGGCCTGCCTTGAAGGAATGGATTTGCCCGATCCCCTGGTTAGCCAGTTCCTACCGCGGCACTATGCAGATGTGGTTGCTGGCAAGGTGCAGCCAGATGCCAGATCATTGGCAATTGCAGCAATTCGCTGTGCATTGGCTCCATATTCTGCAGCATGTGTGCGATGAGTGCACCCACCGATCCATCCAGGCCCGGATCCCAAACCTATTTTAAACCGGTACCTGACGTGAATTTGGGTGTTGCGGAAGCTAATTTGACTCAGGCTGCTTTGCGGATTCCCGCAAAATGCGCTCGGATTGCTGTGGAGCAGGAGTCATTTCCTCAAAATCTGGGATTGTGAAAATGGGACTCTCCTGTTAGTGTCTGAGCAAATGCCCAGGGTAAGGGCAATTCCTCAATTTCGGTTCCTGCAGGGAGGTGAGTCGGCTCGACAGTATGTCGCAGGTGTGCAATCCCAAATATTTGAAAAACTGCAAGCTTTTTGAGGCAACAGCAGCTATGTAGCTGATCGGACTTTGCAGGCGTTTTTCGGGTTAGCTCAGTGTGAGCAGACAGATCAACTGGATATGCGAATACCCGATCCTGGACAAACCCCAATATTCCTCAGCCTTCCGGCACAGACACCAGAGTACCAGAATGAACATCACAGATACAAAGCCAATTGATGTGGCAACAGTTCGTGCAGAAGTTCTGCGCCATTTGAAATATTCCCTCGGTAAGGATGAGAGCCACGCATCGGTCTATGATTGGCGCATGTCGCTGTCCCTGACCCTGCGTGATCTGGTTGTCGATCCCTGGTTTGAAAGCACACGCACCACTTATGAAGCCAAGGGCAAGCGGGTTTATTATTTGTCCATGGAGTTTCTGATCGGGCGTCTGATCGAGGATGTTGCCGTCAATCTCAGGGTTGATGAAATCGCTGAAGAAGCGATGGAATCGCTTGGGCAGAACTATGCAACGGTTGTTGCCGATGAGCCGGATGCCGCTTTGGGTAATGGCGGACTTGGGCGGCTGGCCGCCTGTTTTCTGGACAGTCTTTCGACGCTGGGTATTCCAGCCTATGGCTATGGCATTCGCTACGAACACGGTTTGTTCGAGCAGCATTTTGAAGACGGGCGTCAGGTCGAAACAGCGGAAGGCTGGCTTGCCCAGCGCCATGCCTGGGAATTTGAACGTCCAGAAGTCAGCTATTCAATTGGCTTTTCCGGCTATGTAAAAGAGTCTGATGGCCGCGCAAAGTGGCATCCCGGTGAAACCGTTCTGGCGTCTGCCTATGATACGCCGGTGGTTGGCTGGAAAGGGAAGTGGGCGAATACGTTGCGTCTTTGGGCCGCAAAGCCCACCCGTCTGTTTGATCTGGAAAGCTTTAATCAAGGTGATTATCTGGCCGCGACCGAACCAGAGGCTTTGGCGCGTACCATTTCCCGCGTGCTTTATCCCGATGACACGACACCTGTTGGCAAGGAATTGCGCCTGAAACAGGAATATTTCTTCACAGCGGCTTCCATCCAGGATTTGCTGCGCCGCTTTTTGTCGGAGGGTCATAATTTGCGTGATCTGGCCAACAAGGTCGCCATTCAATTGAACGACACTCATCCGGCGGTGGCTGGTGCAGAATTGGTGCGGCTGTTGGCGGATGAGCATGGTTTGTCAATTGCAGAAGCAATCGAGATTGCCCGAGGATGCCTTGGATATACCAACCACACCCTTTTGCCAGAAGCTTTGGAACGCTGGGATGAGGGGCTGTTTGCACGCGTTTTGCCACGCCACCATCGCATCATCGAACTGATTGAAGACGCGCATGTGAAGGCTACAGACGGGTCCGTTCGGATCATCGAAGATGGCTCTGTCAAAATGGGTGAACTGGCTTTCATCATGGCTCACAAGGTCAATGGCGTTTCGGCTTTGCACAGTGAACTGGTCAAGGAAACTGTGTTCTCGGACCTGCACGCCATTTATCCCGACCGTATTACCAATATGACCAATGGGGTTACGCCCCGGCGCTGGCTGTATTCCTGCAATCCGCCTTTGCGAAACCTCATCAATCGCAGCATTGGCGGGACCTGGCCGGATGATCTTGAACAGTTGGATGGTTTGGCAAAATTCGCAGATGATGCTGGGTTCCAGCAGGATTTTCGCACTGCGAAACAGCAGAATAAAGACCGTCTTTCAAACTGGTTGAAGGCTCGGGATGGCGTGTCACTTGACCCGTCCGCCATGTTCGATGTGCAGATCAAGCGCATTCATGAATACAAGCGTCAATTGATGAACCTGCTGGAAACAGTGGCGTTGTGGAATGAAATTCGGGACAATCCGAACGGGAACTGGACGCCGCGAATCAAGATTTTCGGTGGCAAGGCGGCACCGGGTTATGTTGTGGCCAAGGAGATCATCCATCTCATCAATGATGTGGCCAAGGTCATCAACAAGGATCCGGTGACGTCGAAATTCCTGCAGATCGTCTATCCGGAAAACTACAACGTCACAATGGCGGAATTCCTGATACCGGCGACAGATTTGTCCGAACAGATTTCAACCGCCGGTAAAGAAGCCTCCGGCACCGGTAATATGAAGTTCGCCCTCAACGGTGCGCCGACCATCGGCACATTGGACGGCGCAAATGTGGAAATTCGGGAACGGGTCGGGGCGGAGAATTTCTATCTGTTTGGCCTGACTGCGGCAGAAGTTGTGGCCCGGCGGGACGAACATGATTTTGCCTGCAACGCGATTGAAGCCAGCCCGCGTCTGTCCCGTGTTCTTGGGCAGATTTCTGATGGCGTTTTCTCTCCGCAAGAGCCAAAACGGTTCGCTTCTCTGGTGCGGCGCATGTACGAGCACGACTACTTCCTCGTGACCTGCGATTTCGACAGTTATTTTGAAACGCAGCGACAGATTGATGTCGACTTCGTTGATACAGAAAGCTGGACACGCAAATCCATTCTCAATACGGCGCGCGTGGGTTGGTTCTCGTCAGACCGCACAATATCAGGTTATGCTGACGAAATATGGAATGTGCATTCTGCAACCGGGTCATAAAGACCCTGAACAGAGCGCGCTTTAGGGCAGGAAATGATTGATATAAATCCGGACGAAATCCGCGCAGTTGCCTCTGGAACACATGGTGATGTGTTTTCGGTGCTTGGTCTGCATTCACATGAAGGGCAAATGGTTGTCCGTGTGTTCATGCCGGGTGCAGACGCTGTTGATGTTCTGGATTCAGACGGGCTTACAAAGCTTGTCGCGTTGGCCCCGCAAGGCAGTCCCGATGGCGTTTTCTCGGGCGTCGTTCCGAAGCGTACAGGCCGTTTTGAATACCGTCTGCGTTTCACGAAGGCCGGGCATGTATGGGTGAGTGATGACCCATACAGGTTCGGGCCGGTCCTGGGCGAGCAGGACCTTTATTTCTTCAATGAAGGCAGCCACACCCGTCTTTGGGATGCGCTGGGCGCTCATGTCATGACCCATGAAGGGGTGGCGGGAACTCATTTTGGAGTTTGGGCACCCAATGCAAGCCGTGTGTCCGTGGTTGGAAATTTCAATGGATGGGACGGCAGGACCCATGTTCTGCGCCGTTGCGGGCAAAGCGGTGTTTGGGAAATATTTGTGCCCGGCATTGGCGACGGGCAACCCTACAAGTTTGAATTGATGGACAGTCACGGGCAGCTTCTGCCCCAGAAAGCCGACCCGTTTGGATTTGGTTCTGAACATGCCCCGAAAACGGCATCGATTGTGCGGGCGCTTGATGGCCATGAATGGGCAGACAAGGGCTGGATGTCAAAGCGCGAGATGCGCCATTCCATAGATCAGCCAATTTCCATTTACGAAGTGCATCTGGGGTCCTGGCGGCGCGTGCCGGAAGAGGAAAACAGACCGCTTTCCTATTATGAGCACGCCGTTCAGCTGGTCGATTATGTCAAGGATATGGGCTTTACCCATATTGAGCTGATGCCGATCACCGAGTTTCCATTCGACGGATCCTGGGGCTATCAGCCGATTGGTCTTTTTGCGCCTACCGTTCGCCACGGCACTTTGGAAGAGTTCCGCGCTTTTGTGGAAGCCTGCCATGCGGCGGATATCGGCATTATTCTTGATTGGGTTCCCGGTCACTTCCCGGAAGATGAGCATGGTCTTGGCCAGTTCGACGGAACCGCACTTTACGAACACGCGGATCGCCGCGAAGGGTTTCACCCCGACTGGAATACGCTGCTGTTCAATTATGGCCGGCTTGAAGTCAGAAATTATCTGGTAGCGAATGCAGCTTACTGGCTGACGGAGCACCATATTGATGGTTTGCGGGTGGATGCCGTTGCGTCCATGCTGTATCGGGATTATTCGCGCAAGGAAGGCGAATGGGTGCCAAATGTGCATGGCGGCCGTGAAAACCTTGAAGCGATTGATTTCCTGAAAGTCATGAATGAAACCGCTTATGGCGCAATTCCCGGAATCATGACCATCGCGGAAGAATCGACAGCATTTCCCGGTGTCAGCGCACCCACCAATTATGGTGGTCTCGGCTTTGGTTTCAAATGGAACATGGGCTGGATGAACGACACGCTGACCTACATGTCAGAAGACCCGATCCACCGAAAATACCATCATCACAAGATGACGTTTGGTCTGCACTACGCTTTCAGCGAGAACTTTGTCCTGCCCATCAGTCATGATGAAGTGGTGCATGGCAAGGGTTCGCTTCTGTCCAAAATGCCGGGGGATCTGTCAGAGCGTTTTGCCAATTTGCGCGCTTATTACGGGTTCATGTGGGGGCATCCGGGCAAGAAGCTGCTCTTTATGGGCAATGAATTCGCCCAGAGTCAGGAATGGAACCACAATACCAGCCTGGATTGGCATCTTCTCGATGATCCGGGGCATCAAGGGATCCAGAACCTCATTCGCGATCTGAACGCGCTTTATACTCAGAGCCCGTCGCTCTACCAGAAGGACTGCAAACCAGACGGGTTTGAATGGATGGAAGGCGACGCTGCTGAAGAATCCCTGTTCGTCTGGGTGCGCCGTGGCGAGGATGCGTCGCAGCCTGTATTGGTGGTGTCCAATTTCACACCGGTCGAGCGCAGCGCGCGCCGTGTGGGGATTCCAAATGAAGGGCGATGGATTGAGAAGCTCAATTCGGATTCACGTCATTATGGTGGTGGAGATCGCGGCAATCTTGGCGGCGTGGTTTCCGAACCGATTGGCACGTCCGGGCAAGCACATTCCATCAGCATTACGATACCGCCTTTGACAACCATATTCTTTGAACTTGAACGAAGCTAGCGTCTGAACCCGGTTGGGAGATTGAGTTGGGTTCAGACCCTTGAAAACACGAAGATCAAAAAGTGGAGGAGCACAAAATGGACAATGAATCCCAAAGACTGGCGCAACAGACCATGGCGTTTGTTTTGGCAGGCGGACGCGGCAGTCGCTTGCAGGAACTGACGGAACGTCGGGCAAAACCGGCTGTTTATTTTGGTGGCAAGGGGCGTATCATCGATTTTGCATTGTCCAATGCGGTCAATTCGGGCATGCGGCGTCTTGGCGTTGCGACCCAGTACAAGGCCCATAGTCTTATCCGCCATTTGCAGCGTGGCTGGAGCTTTTTTCGTGCCGAGCGCAATGAATCCCTCGATATCCTGCCAGCATCTCAACGCCTTGATCAGGAAAACTGGTACAAGGGCACAGCTGATGCTGTGACCCAGAACATCGATATTATCGAGAGCTATGCGCCGAAATACATGATCATTCTGGCAGGGGATCACATCTACAAGCAGGATTATTCGCTGATGGTCAAACATCATGTCGAGAGCGGTGCAGATGTGACGGTTGGCTGTATTGAAGTTCCGCGTATGGAAGCCCGTGGCTTTGGCGTCATGCATGTGGATGACAATGATGTCATTCTGGATTTTGTCGAAAAACCGGAAGATCCCCCCGCAATGCCCGGACATCCCGATATGGCGCTTGCCAGCATGGGTATCTATGTCTTTGAAACAGAGTTCTTGTTTGATCTGCTGCGCAAGGATGCGGAAAATCCGGACTCCAGCAATGATTTCGGCAAGGATATCATTCCATCTGTCGTGAAAGGTGGAAAAGCGGTTGCGCATCCATTCAGCCGCTCATGTGTGCGAAGCGCCAATCAGACGATGCCTTACTGGCGCGATGTGGGAACGGTGGATGCTTTCTGGCAGGCCAATATTGATCTGACGGATTTCACGCCAGAGCTTGATTTGTATGACAATTCATGGCCGATCTGGACGTATTCAGAACTGGTGCCTTCTGCCAAATTCATTCACAATGAAGAGGGTCGCAAAGGCTTTGCACTCTCGTCCATGGTGTCGGGCGGTTGTGTGGTCTCCGGCTCACAGTTGAATCGCTGCCTGTTGTTCACAGGGGTCAAAACTCATTCCTATTCCAGGCTGGATGGTGTTGTTGTTCTGCCTTACGCCAATATCGGTCGCAATGCACAACTGACTAATGTTGTGGTCGATCGAGGTGTCTCCATTCCCGAAGGACTGGTTGTCGGAGAAGACGTGGAGCTTGATGCAAAACGGTTCCGCCGCTCAGAGGGTGGTGTCTGCCTGATCACCCAGCCAATGATTGACAGGCTTGATCTGTAATATGGATGTTCTGTTCGTCGCCTCCGAATGTGCGCCATTCGTCAAGACCGGTGGTCTGGCAGATGTGATTGGTGCTGTCCCCAAGGTTCTTGAGAACCATGGGGTTGATGTAAGAGTTCTGCTGCCGGCCTATCCGGCTCTGGCCAAAGTTCTTGCTTCGGGCGACGTGGTTGAGGAATATCCCGACCTTTTTGGCGGGCCGGCACGCATTGTGTCGGTCCATGCCGAAGGTCTCAACATGTTGCTGCTGGATGCTCCGCATCTGTATGACCGTCCCGGCAGTATCTACCTCAATGCTAAAGGCATAGATTGGCCGGATAATCATTTTCGGTTTGGAGCGCTGTCTTTCGTTGCTTCCAGAATTGGCCTGAATGGTATCAAAGGCTGGAAACCGGATGTCATCAACGCGCATGATTGGCAGGCCGGGCTGATACCGGCCTATCTCAAACAAGAACAGATGGAAGGTGTTGGCGTGACCGTGCCGCGTTGCGTGATGACAATCCACAACATCGCGTTTCAGGGCCTTTTCGACAGGTCTGTCTGCTCTGATCTTGGCCTCTCGGATGAATTGTTTCATTCAGAAGCCATTGAATATTATGGAAAACTGGGTTTCCTCAAAGCTGGCATTGCGCTCAGTGACAAGATCACAACTGTGAGCCCGACCTATGCATATGAGCTGCTGACGCCGGAATTCGGCATGGGACTGGAAGGTTTGCTGCAGGCCCGTCAGCAGGATCTGTGCGGTATTCTCAACGGGATAGATCTGGAGGTCTGGAACCCACAGACAGACGCCGACCTTGTGGCACCTTACTCCACGCGCAGTCTGAAGCGCCGCCTGAAAAACCGTGAGGCTATTGAGCGGCGCTTTGGGCTGACTTCCAACCCAACGGCGCCGCTATTTTGCGTGGTCAGCCGCCTGACATCGCAAAAAGGTCTTGATCTGCTGCTGGAAGCGTTGCCGGTCCTGATTGGGCGTGGCGCTCGGCTGGCTCTTCTGGGATCTGGCGACAAGGACCTTGAGGCCGGTTTTACCAAGGCCGCTAAAGATTATGCCGGGTCTGTTGGCGTGATTATCGGCTATGATGAAAAACTGTCGCATGTGTTGCAGGGAGGCAGTGATGCTATTCTGGTTCCCTCGCGTTTTGAACCTTGCGGACTGACACAATTATATGGTGTACGCTATGGTACATTGCCGGTTGTCGCAAAGACGGGTGGGTTAGCGGATACAGTCGTGGACGCTAATGCTGCAAATCTGAAATCAAAACGTGCGACCGGTGTTGTATTTTCTCCGATCAATGCGGATCAACTGGCCGATGCCATTCACCGAACCTGCGATCTGTTTGCAGATCAGGCGGTCTGGAAACAGATGGTGCTGGCCGCAATGAAGTATCCGGTGGGTTGGGATCGCTCTGCGTCAGTCTACTATGATCTGTACAAAGAGCTTGCCGATTTTGAGTAAAGAAATCTGAATATGACGATTGAACTTCTTGCAGGATCGCCGAACCATCTTGGTGCGCGACATGATGGCAATGGCACGAACTTTGCCGTGTTCTCGGCCAATGCCACGCAAATGGATTTGTGTATTTTTTCAGAAGGTGGCGCGGTCGAAACTGCGCGTGTTCCGCTTCCGGAGCGTACAGGTCATGTGTGGCATGGTTATGCGCCGGGGCTGTCACCCGGCACCCTTTACGGGTTTCGGGCGCACGGCACCTATGCACCGGAGCAGGGGCACAGGTTCAATCCCAACAAACTTCTGCTGGACCCCTATGCGCGCGAATTGAGGGGCGACTGGACCAACAGTTCCGTGACACTGGGTTACGATCCCAAATCGCCCAAGCTGGATCTGTCATTTGATGCCAATGACAGCGCGCCTTTTGTTCCAAAATCGGTTGTCTCAGATCCTGAATTGTTCAGGCGGATTGAAGAGCGGCCTGATTGTGACTGGGAAGATGCGCTGATCTATGAGGCTCATGTGAAGGGTCTGACACAGGAGCACCCGGCGGTACCGCAAAGCGTGAAGGGCACGTATGAAGGGCTTGCCTCGGAGCCCATGCTTGAGCATTTGCAAAAGCTTGGTGTGACGGCAATTGAGTTGCTGCCGGTTCATTCCTTCCTCGATGACGGGTTTTTGGTGGCTCGGGGTCTGCGCAATTACTGGGGCTATAATACCATCGGGTTTTTTGCGCCGGAGCCACGTTATTTTGGTCCTCAGGGGCTGTTGGGCTTTCGCAACATGGTGCGGAAATTCCATGCCCATGGCATCAAAGTCATTCTGGATGTTGTCTATAACCACACTGCAGAAGGTGATCATCGTGGGCCGACACTTTGCTATCGCGGCCTCGACAATGCTTCCTATTATCGGCTGATTTCCGGTCAGCCGCGTTATTATGTCAACGATACCGGCTGCGGCAACACGGTGAATGTGGCGCATCCCCTTGTGCTGCGCATGGTGATGGACAGTCTGCGTTTCTGGGTTCAGCAGATGGGCGTTGACGGGTTTCGCTTTGATCTGGCAACCACACTGGCGCGTGAGGATCATGGTTTTGATCGCAGGGGCGGTTTCTTTGATGCGCTGCGACAGGACCCGGTCCTGTCGGATGTGCGATTGATCGCAGAGCCCTGGGACATTGGTCCCGGTGGTTACCGTCTTGGCCAATTCCCTTCGGAGTTTTCAGAGTGGAATGACGGCTTTCGCGATACGGTCCGTCGTTTCTGGCGTGGAGACAAGCACAGTGCTCAGGAACTGGGTGCACGCTTGCTTGGCTCTGCCGGTGAGTTTGACAAGGATGGACGCAGAGCATGGGCGTCGCTGAATTTCGTCACGTCACATGATGGTTTCACGCTGGCCGATGTCACCCGCTACAATGAACGGCATAATCTTGCCAATGGCGAGGATGGCGCCGATGGCCATCATGCAAATCTGAGTGATAATTGTGGTGTCGAGGGTGAAACGGATGATGAGCTCATCCGCAAGCGGCGCGCCAAGCGGCAGAGAAATATGCTGGCAACCCTGTTTCTGTCACAGGGCACACCCATGCTTTTGGCGGGTGATGAAATCGGAAATTCTCAGCAAGGCAACAACAATGCCTATTGTCAGGACAATGCGATCGGCTGGATCAACTGGAGCAAAACTGATACGGAGTTGCTCGATTTTGCACGTGAGTTGTCGCAGTTTCGTCGTGACCATAAATGCTTGCGGCAAAATCGTTTCCTGCATGGTGCCACTCGTTCCAAGGACGGATATCCCGATGTGGAGTGGACTAATTTTCATGGTGCGCCGCTGCAATGGCGGGACCCCGGACTATCGCAATTCTGCCTGACGTTGCGATGCTCTGCGGAAGCTCCACCTACGGAAAGCGATGGCGACGTCGTATTGCTGATTTTCAATCGCGAAGATGAGCCCAGTGAAGTGACTTTGCCGGAGACACCAGAGGGGCAGCATTGGGTCTGCGCTATAGATACGGCAGCCCTTGATGTGTTTCCATACTGTCAGGCGAAGGATCGGACCATTGCCTGCGAAGGACGGTCTGTTATCGCCCTGGTTGCCAAACCCAATGAGGGCTCCTGGTGACGGCTGATGACGCCCTGAATGAGTTGGCGAGACTGTTCGGCATTCTACCGGAATTTGTCGATCTTGGCGGGCAACAGCAATTCACAGCAAAAGAGACTAAGCTGGCACTCTTGCGGGCAAATGGTCTGCAACTTGATGATGGTGCGATGATCCGGTCTGCGCTGAAAGATATCAGACAGGCGCGCGCAGCGCGCAACTACCCCGTTGAAGTGATTGTGGTTTCAGGGGAACCTGCGCATTTTGCGTTACCAGAAAATGTTGAATGGAGCCTGCGTCTTGAAGGGGCGCAAGAGATTTCATTTGAAGGTCGGTCCGGCACCGATTTCCGGCTTCCGCCGCTCGTTTCCGGAATTCACACCCTTTTATTGGGGCCAGATAAGGCACGCGAGCAAGTCCGTGTGATTGCGGCTCCGCGCGGGGCGCCATCTCTTGAAACCATAACCGGGCAGTCCCGCATCTGGGGCCTTAATACAGCCCTTTACGGCCTTCATTCCGACCAGACGAGCGGGCTGGGAGATTTTCGGGATCTGGCCGGTACCGCTGTTACTATTGGCCGTATGGGCGGTGCGTTCCTTGGTATAAATCCTGTTCACTCTATCGGCTGGGCAGAGCGTGACACGATCAGTCCGTACTCACCGTCTCACCGCGGATTTTTGAACACGGCGCATATTGCGGCAGATCAGATTCCCGGATTGGAGACTTGTGTGGCCGCGCTGGCTGTTTTGCAAAATGCTGGCAATGCAGGTTCTTCCGGCCCGGTTATCGACTATCAGCAGCATTATCGTGCGCATGGCAATCTGTTGCAGGAATTATACAAGCTCTTCGAGACGGAGGCTGAGGCCTCTGCCAAAGCTGATTTTGAACTGTTTTGCCAGCAACAGGGCAGGGCATTGGATCGGTTTGCCAGCTTTGAAGCCCTGAGTGACGTTCTTGGTGCTGACTGGCGTGATTGGCCCTTAGAGATACAACAGGCGGATCGTTCCGGCGCAGACGTGCCGGAAACCGCGAAGCGGTTTCACAAGTGGCTGCAATGGATCGCATTTACGCAATTAGCGCGGGCGCAAGACGCATCCAGAGACAGTGGCATGGCGCTTGGTCTTTATCTTGATCTTGCCGTAGGGCCAAGGCGCGGGGCGGCGGAAACATGGTGCGAGACGGACACAGTGGCCGATGGTGTTTCCATTGGCGCACCGCCTGACTTCCTGAGTCCTGCCGGTCAAAAATGGGATCTGGCAGGGTTTGCGCCGCGCAAGCTGGCGGATACAAATTATCAGGCGCTGCGAGATATTTTGGCGCAGACCATGCGTCACTGCGGTGTGCTGCGCATTGACCATGTGCTGGGGATGAACCGCAGCTACTGGATACCGGATGATGGCAGTCCCGGCGGCTATATAAAACAGCCATTTGAATCCTTGCTGGCGGTGGTCGCCATTGAAGCGGAGCGTGCCAGCACAGTGGTCATCGGCGAGGATTTGGGGCTGGTGCCTGATGGTTTTCGAGAGGCCATGCGCGCGCGCGGGCTCTATAGCTATTCGGTTTTACAGTATGAAAAAAATCAAGCAGGTCAGATCAACCGTCCCGACAAACTCCGCCCGGCCAGTCTTGCCTGTTTTGGAACTCACGACACGCCCACCCTCAAAGGGTATTTTGAAGGGCACGATATAGACTGGTGGCAGAAGCTTGGCTGGATTGACGCGAACGGTGTGTCGGACGCAAAATCTCAAAGGCAAAAAGAAATCGCAGGTCTTTGCGACTGGCAGAGTACATCTGACGATGAAGCCATCAATGAACGCTCATTCGACCATTTGAAAGCGTGTGTGCACAGCGCACTTGCGGGCTCGCAAATTGCCATGATCTCCGTTCAACTGGATGACGTGCTGGGAGAAGCTGAGGCGCAAAATTTGCCCGGCACGATTGACGAACATCCCAATTGGCGACGCCGGTGCAAGATTCCGGTTGAAGCGCTGGAAACGCATGACAGTCTTTTAAGAATTGCAAAACTGATGAAAGATGGTGCGCGCAGCGCGCCGGGCGAACACACAGAAGGAGAATGCCAGTGACCATTGATCCAGTGACCATTGATGTTGTGTCCACACAGCCGATTGAGGGCCAGAAACCCGGCACCTCCGGGCTTCGCAAGAAGACTCGCATATTCATGGAGCCGCATTATCTGGAGAATTTTGTCCAGTCGATTTTCAATGCCATCGGGGGGGCTGAGGGCAAGACGTTTGTGATTGGTGGTGACGGGCGTTACTTCAACGCCGAGGCAATCCAGACAATTTTGAAGATGGCCGCGGCCAATGGCGCTGTCAAAGCTATCGTTGGACAGAACGGATTGCTGTCCACGCCGTCCGCGTCTCATCTGATCCGCCTGAACAAGACAGATGGTGGGCTGATCCTGTCGGCCAGCCATAACCCGGGCGGGATTGATGAGGATTTTGGATTGAAATTCAACATTCAAAATGGCGGCCCGGCACCCGAAAGTGTGACAGATGCAATGCTGGAACAGACCAAGACTCTGCAATCCTATAAAACCCTGAGCGCACCAGATATTGTCCTCGGCCAGATCGGCAAGCAGACACTTGGCGCGATGGAAATTGAAATTGTTGATCCGGTGTCGGACTATACGGCGCTTATGAAGAGCCTGTTTGACTTCGACAAAATTCGCGCAATGTTTGCTTCCGGATTTACGATGCGATTTGACGCCATGCATGCGGTGACTGGGCCTTATGCAAAAGCCATTCTGGAAGGCGAGCTTGGTGCACCGGACGGCACCGTTATCAACGGTGTTCCGCTGGAGGATTTCGGCGGCGGGCACCCTGATCCAAATCCCGTCTGGGCCAAGACATTGATGGATTTGATGATGTCCGATGCATCTCCGGATTTTGGCGCTGCTTCCGATGGCGATGGCGATCGCAATATGGTTGTTGCACGCGGTACTTATGTCACCCCTTCAGACAGTCTTGCGGTTCTTGCTGCCAACGCGCATCTGGCGCCAGGGTACAAAACGGGTTTGAAGGGTGTCGCGCGGTCGATGCCAACCAGTGCCGCCAGTGACCGTGTGGCCGCCAGGCTGGGGATCGGCAGTTACGAGACACCAACCGGCTGGAAGTTCTTCGGCAATCTTCTGGATGCTGGTAAAGTCACGATCTGTGGCGAGGAAAGCGCCGGAACCGGATCAGATCATGTGCGGGAGAAGGACGGTCTTTGGGCGATTTTGCTATGGTTGAATATTCTGGCCGAGCGGGAGATGTCAGCGTCTGAAATTCTCAATGATCATTGGGAAACCTATGGTCGTGATTACTATTCACGCCATGATTTTGAAGCAGTTCCGGCAGATGCAGCCAATGAATTGATGAGTGATTTGCGGGCAAAACTCCCGGGTCTTGCCGGTCAGACATTTGCCGGTCAGACCGTGAAGCACGCGGATGAGTTTTCCTACCATGATCCGGTTGATCAATCGGTCAGCCACAATCAGGGTATCCGGATTGTCTTTGCCGGTGATGCCCGCGCTGTTTTCCGCCTGTCTGGTACAGGGACTGAGGGCGCGACACTGCGGCTTTATCTGGAGCAATATGCGCCGCAGGGAACAGATCATGCCAAAGACACACAGGAAGCCTTGCGCTCAGTCAGGGATGCGGCGCAAGAAATATCGGGCCTGAAAGAACGGCTTGGCAGGGACGCGCCAAACGTGATGACATAGTCTTCTGCTTGCTATCTGTCTGGCAAAACACCATCTTCCTGTTCACAATGCGATTCCTTAAGATATATCGAGTGATGAGTTGATGAAACAGTCGGGAGCGATATCTGCGCTTGCGCCTATGACCAAGGACAGTCCGTCGACAGTGGATGTTCCGCTCAATGCGGAGGCCTGGAACAAGACTTTGTTTGAGGCGCTGCTGGATGCGCGCGACCGCCTTGGTGGTGATCGGTTTGTGGTTGAGGATACAGAACGCGCGCCTTTGAGCTATGATCGCTTGATCCTTGGGGCGACGATTATCGGCCACAAAATTGAAAAACATACGGCTCCGGGCGAACGGGTTGGCCTGATGCTGCCCAATGTAGCCGGTTTGGCGACGATTTTTTTCGGACTGCAGGGCATTGGCCGTGTGCCAGCCATGATGAACTTTTCCACTGGATTGAAAAACCTGATTGCTGCCTGCAAAACCACGCGGATGGAGACGATGATCACGTCTCGTAAATTCATCGAAGAGGCAGGCTTTGAAGACCTCATCGCGGGTCTGAAAGAGCATGTTCAGATATTGTGGACGGAAGATCTACGCGCCAGCATCACGAAATTTGACAAGATACGGGGCGTTCTGAGTGCAAGATGGGCACGTAAACGCTTTGAACGCAGGCGCGTGGTGCAGAGCGACACAGCCGTCATGCTGTTTACGTCAGGCTCCGAAGGATTGCCAAAGGGCGTTGCGCTTAGCCATATGAGCCTGCTGGCCAATTGCGAGCAGTTTTTGAAGGTTGAGAATATTGATGAGACCCGCTCGATTTTCAGCCCGCTTCCGGCCTTCCATTCCTTTGGCCTGACAGTGGGACTAATCGCCCCGATTGTGGTTGGCATGAAGACTTACCTTTACCCCTCGCCATTGCACTACAAGCAGATACCGGCAGAGGTCAAAGCGTCTGGTTGTGATATTCTGGTGGGGACGGACACGTTTATGGCCGGGTGGGGCCGGGTGGCCAGCAAAGAGCATTTTGCCAATCTGACACTGGTGGTTCTGGGTGCAGAGCGCGTCAAGGATTCAACCCGCAAGCTGTGGATGGACAAGTTTGGTCTGTGGCTGCTGGAAGGCTATGGCGCAACAGAATGTGCCCCGGTGATCTGCGCCAATACGCCGGAACACCACAAGGATGGCTCAGTGGGCCGGATGATGCCCGGCATGAAGTATCGCATTGAGCCTATTCCGGGTTTGAAAACCGGCGGACGTCTTCATGTCAAAGGCCCAAACATCATGCGCGGCTATATGCGCCATGACGCACCGGGTCTTTTGGAGCCAACGACTGCCGGCTGGCACGATACGGGCGATATTGTGGAGGTGGATGAGAATGGTTTTGTGACCATTCAGGGCCGCGCCAAACGTTTTGCCAAAATCGGTGGCGAAATGGTGTCGCTGGGTGCCGTGGAAATGAATATTGGCGCGGTCTGGCCGGATCATGATCACGCAGTGGTGGCTGTGGATCACAAGACCAAGGGAGAGGCGTTGGTGCTTGTGACAAACATGCCTGAGCCTGACATAAAGCGCCTTGTGAAATGGGCCAAGATCAATGGTGTTCCAGAACTCATGATGCCAAAGAAATTCGTCGTAATTGACGCATTACCTGTGCTTGGCACCGGAAAACTCGATTACCTGGCCATTCAGGATCTTGCTACTGCGTAGGATCAGGGCCATTGATTTCAAAGGTGTTGAACGAAGGTTCCGAACCCGAGTCTGCGGATTTCTGCGGCTTGGCGAATGCCTGTTTCCGGGCAAAGCAAATCGCCTAACCTTTGGAAAGCAAAGTAAGCGTCCGGTCTGTCCGACCTTGATTGCCTTATGAACGGCGTGCGAATCTTCGCGTGATTGCGGGCGATGGTGTCCGCTTAATTTACGCGGACACTTACTCTTGGCGGATCATCGTAAAAGCAAGCGGCGGAGTTATTCGAAGGCGTTCAAGCGGCGGGTTGTCGCCGAGACGCTTGAGCCGGGCGCGTCGGTTGCCGCAGTGGCGCGTCGGCATGGCCTCAACGCGAACATGGTGTTCCTTTGGCGCGGCGATCCGCGGTTTGGTCTTGGTCGGGATGCAACAGCGTTCCTTCCGGTCGAGGTGGCGCCGGCTGGGGTCAGTGTCCCGGCGGCGCCGGTCTGTTCCGCCAGCGACAGCCGGATCGAGATCGCTCTTGCATCAGGCCATCGGCTGACGCTCAGCGGCGCCTTTGATCCGGACATGGTGGGGCGGCTGGCGCGGGGTCTGAGCGCATGATCCCGGATCCCGCGCAGACGAAGGTCTGGCTGGCAGCCGCGATCTTCTGATCGAGAAGCTGAAGCATCAACTGGCTGGCCTGCGCCGTCACCAGTTCGGCTCACGCTCGGAAAGCCTCGACCAGCTTGAGCTGACGCTGGAAGAGGAAGAGATCGCGCGAGCGGCGGAGATGCCGGCGCCACAGCCCTCGCCCGATGATATCGAAGAGAAGCGGCAGCCAAAGCGCAAGCCGCTGCCGGATCATCTCCCGCGAAATGTGACAGTTCTGGAGGCGGGCGATGCCTGCGCCTCCTGCGGCGGCAAGCTCAAGCGTCTTGGCGAGGATGTCACCGAGGAACTGGAATATGTTCCGGGTCGCTTTGTGGTGAATCGGATCGTGCGTCCGCGCATGGCCTGTTCGTGCTGCGAGCGGATCACACAGGCGGCATTGCCGTCGCGCCCGATTGAGCGAGGTCGTCCCGGTTCGGGTCTTCTGGCCCATGTGCTGGTCAACAAATATACCGATCATCTGCCGTTGTATGGCAATCACAGATATTCGAACGCGAGGGGATCAATCTTGAGCGTTCAACCCTTGCGGACTGGGTGGGCAAATCAGCGGCGCTGCTGGAGCCGCTGGCCGACGCAAGTGGCCGCCATGTTCTGCGCGGGCAGGCGATCTTCGCCGACGACACGCCAGTCAAAATGCAGGCTCCGGGGTCAGGCAGGACAAAAACCGCGCGGTTCTGGACATACGCGAGAGATGACCGCCCATGGGTTGGAGATGCACCCCCGGCCGCGTGGTATCAGTTCAGCGTCGACCGCAAGGGCATACGTACAATCCGCCACCTCAAGGACTATTCCGGCTGGATGCACGCCGATGGTTATGCCGGGTTCGAGGAGCTTTATCGCTCAGGCCGTATCCACGAGGTTGCCTGCATGGCGCATATCCGGCGCAAGTTCGTTGATGTGCAACAATCCCAAGGCTCCGCCATCGCCGAAGAGGCGATCCGGCGCATCGCTGAGCTTTACGCGGTCGAGAAAGAGGCGCGTGGATCGCCTCCGGATGAACGGGTGCGACTGAGACAGGCCAAGGTCAAGCCGGTCCTTGATGATCTCGATACCTGGCTCGGCGTCCAACTCGTCCGTATCTCCGGCAAAACACCGTTGGCGCAGGCCATCCGCTATGCGATCACCCGCATCAAGCGGCTCAAACCCTATCTCGACCACGGCTTCCTGGAATTGGATAACAATACCGCCGAGAGGCATGCGTGCGATAGCCATCGGCAGGAAGAACTGGCTCTTCGCCGGGTCAGAGCGCGGAGGCAGATCCGCCGCCATCGCCTACACCCTGATCGAAACCGCCAAGCTGAACGGCGTTGATCCGCAAGCATGGCTGACCGATGTCCTCGGCCGCATCGCCGACCACAAGATCACCCGTCTGGACGAACTGATGCCTTGGCGGTACGCTCAGACCTGAGCGTACCGGACGCCGATGATCTGCGATAGGGCGGGCTCGCCGAACGCTCACGGTTAATTCTGTTCCAGCAGAATCGTAATCAGTGAAAAATTGCGCATAGGCAGCCAGGAACTCTTGCGAAGCCGCAACGGAGAGTTCCTGATTGGCAGCTTCAACAGTCTTGCTCCGTTAGTCGGCAACGGTCTGACCGAATTATGGTAGACTAGTATCGATGCTAACCAAATTCTCTTGGAGCTGACGAATTCAAACTGAAATGGGGCCAATCATGAGAAATCCAATATTAGTCGCCGCCCTGATCCTTCTCTCAGCTTGTGGCCCTGCAGATGAACAACCCAAAGTGTTTTCATCTGTGACAGATGTCGATTTGCCAGTTTCGCAGGGTGCCCGAGAACCTTCCATGTTCCACATTGGCAGCGGACGCATTTTAGCAAGTTGGACAGAACTTGCGGATAATGGATATGCGGTGAAAACTGCCATCGGTAACGACAAAGGCTGGTCGTCACCCGTAACTGTGATTGAAACCGACAGACTGTTTGTCAATTGGGCTGATTATCCGTCGGTCGCTGCCTTCAATGACGGAACGATGGCCGTGCATTGGCTGATTGAAAACGGCAGTTCCTCCTTTGACTATAATGTTAATGTTGCTCTTTCGTCTGACAAAGGACGCTCTTGGCGTGCCCCAATCGTTCCCCACAGCGATCGCAGTCAGCAACAACATGGTTTTGTAACCCTGCTGCCCACCAAACAAAATCTGCTAATGGCTGTTTGGCTGGATGGTCGTGCTTATGAAACCGACGGAAATGTGTCCAAGAGTGAAACGTTTACCAACGCCATGCAATTGCGGACGACAACGATTGGATCCGATGGCAGTTTATCAGAGGACGCTTTATTGGATATTCGCACATGTAGTTGTTGCCAAACGGCTGCAGCGATTACCGAAAGCGGTGCCGTCTTGGTCGCTTACCGTGACCGAACAGCTCAGGAAATTCGTGATATTTCGGTGGTTCGGCTCAGCAATGGCAAATGGAGCAAGCCGAAGACAATCCATGAAGATGGCTGGAAAATTGCAGGTTGCCCGGTCAATGGTCCAAGCATCGATGCGAACGGTGAACGGGTGGCTTTGGCATGGTACACTGCAGCCAACGATGCTCCGATGGTGCAAGTGGCGTTCTCGAAAGATGCTGGGCAACAATTCGAGAGTATCAGCCGTGTTGACTTGGGCGAGGCTTCAGGCCGCGTCGATATTGTTCAGCTGGACGATGGATCGGCGTTGGTGTCTTGGGTAGAATTGCGTGACGATGGCGAAGCTCTTCTGGTATGTCGGGCTTGGCCGGGAACAGGCTGTGGGGCAACTCAAGTCATGATGCAAAATCAAGCAGGCGGCAGCATCAATTTTCCGCGCATGGCGTACGCGGATGGGCAGGTCTATTTTGCCTGGACACAACCAGTAAAATCAATAACTTCATCCCGATCACTCGGTTCGACAGTCAAAATGTTACTCGCCCGGTTTTAACCGCTCCTTGTGACAACTGAGAACTCACCCGCGCAAATCAAAAGAACCTTGCGCATTTTTGATATGAATTACATTTCAACGGTTTCGCCTCGGCGAACAAATGACGATGATCGATCATAACGACCGTGTATTGGCTCCACTGGATGTCAGTAAAAACTTGGGCAAAATTTTTCGCAATTCCCAACCAACTTGAAAAAACCAAATTTCACCAAGTTGAGTAGTTGGTTTCGAACACTATATTTGGGTAGCAGAGTTCAATGGGCGGCGTGCACCCACTGAAATACCAAACGAGTTCGCGACTTTGGTCTTCAAACTCGATAAATTCGATGCTGTAGAGAAGATAATAAATTTCTCTGATGCAACCGTTTTATTCGTTGCAAACGCATGGCATGCTGGATTGCCAATTTGTTTGGAGGCCAAACAAATTCTAACAACGTCCCCTTCAACTGCCCTGTCGTTGATGCCGTGAGTTAAAGCTGCACACTTGCCCATTCGCAACGAAACCCTGCCAAACACGCTGACAGGGTTCCGTTGATACGTTTGAGAACTGCTCAGCAGTGTGACCGTCCGGCGAACCCGCACTGGCGAGGTGAAGGATTTGCCAGTTACGCTGCTTGAGCAGCGTAACGCCAGGGGAGAAGTTCGTCGATACGGGTGATCGTGCGAAGACTCTCACGAAGGTCGCAAGCCAATCAAGGTCGGGTTCACCACACGCTTACAAAGCAAACAGCCTATCCAGCACAACAGGAGAGTTTCGCAACATCCTTCTCGAAGGTCTGTGCGGCCAGCTTCAAGCCCTCCACTGTCGTGAGATAGGGAAAGATCATTGCGCCCAAATCGTCGTAGGTCATACCCATTTTAAGCGCCATTGCTGCCGTCTGGATGCTATCTGCCCCTTCCGGCGCAATGATATGTGCTCCCAGGAGCTTCTTGGTCTCCTTATCCGCAATCAGCTTGATCAGCCCGCGCGTGTCGCGGGCCGCCAACGCACGTGGCACATGTTCCAAACCGAGCACTGAAGTGATCACGTCATGACCAGCAGACCTGGCTTCTGTCTCGGTAAGACCGACACTTGCGACCTGCGGGTCAGAGAAAACGATAGCAGGCATTACGCTGTTGTCATAGCTCAGTGTGTTTCCGTTCATCGCATTCTTGGCAGCAAGCTTTGCGCCGTAGGCTGCCATATAAACGAACTGATCAATCCCGGTCACATCGCCTGTTGCATAAACTCCGTCCCGGGAGCTGCGCATTTGCGGATCGATAACAATCCCGCCTCGCATATTTGTATCGATACCGGCGACATCGAGAGCCAAAGAGCTGGTGTTTGGGACACGACCCGTCGCCAGCAAGAGCTTCTCGGCTTCAATCCTGACCGCAACGCCATTACGTGCGGCGTGCAGAACGACAGTCTCGCCCGACTTTTCGAACTTGGTATATGACAGGCCGTCCAGCACTTTGATGCCTTCATCGGCAAAGGCTTGCGTCAGGGCCTCGCTGACTTCCGGTTCCGCATCGGGCAGCAACCCTCGACGCGTTACGATGGTCACATCGACGCCTGCCCGCGCAAAAATCTGAGCGATCTCAACGCCGATATAGCCGCCGCCCATTACCATCAACGATTTAGGGAGCTGTTCCTGCTCGAGCGCAGAGGTGCTGTCCAGCCAGTCTATGCCGTCTAATCCAGGAATGTCGGGGACATGCGGCGTCGAACCGGTTGCGATGATGACTTTTGGCGCGCGTATGGTGCGGTCCCCGACAAGCAGGGACCCATCCTTCAGAAAACTTGCACGGCCTTCAATATAGTTCACATCTTGATAGTTTGGCAGGACATCCACATATTTTGCCGCGCGCAGATCATCCACCAGGGTTTGCTTCTGGGCCACCATGGCCGCCCAGTCGGTCACTTGTGCTGTTGCTTCCACACCATCGAAGCGTTTAGCCCTCTTGGCTGAGTGACGTATTTCTACCGCGCGGATCATCGCTTTCGAAGGCACGCAACCAACGTTGACGCAAGTGCCACCGATGGTTCCGTACCCGATGAGCGCGACCCGCGCGCCGTCTTCGGCTGCGGTAATCGCAGCTGAAAATCCAGCGGAGCCGGCACCAATGACAGCGAGGTCGTAGCTGTTGTTTCGATTTTTTGACTCACTGCAATCGCTCATGAAGTTCTTCCTTTGACTATCAAATTATTTGGGCGCGTTTGCGCCAAAGTGCGTAAAGCGTGATTAAGACGAAAACCGCTAGGGCAGGCAGTAGAACCACGTCCAGATAGCCAACAACCGCAGACAGGCCGACGAAGCCGAACAGAAAAACAAGAATGGGCGTAAAGCAGCAAAGAGCGGCAACAACAGTCCCGACGACACCGACTTTCAAGAGCGATTTATCGTTCATAGCTTACGAGCCCGAACCCAGAAGCTTGGCCTCATAACCCGCAGAGCTAGAGGCAATCCCGATATCTTCCACGCCGGCAATGGCATCATCAAAGACAACTTGTGCCGTTCGGGATTTGGAATCCGCAGTCACTTTTATGACCCCCTCGACGCCACCCATCGCGGCCTCAACAATAAAGGGGCAACTTGCGCAGTACATTCCGGGAACCGAGAATGTCACTGTTTGCTCAGCGGCAAAAACAGGGGAGGCGGTCATGAAGCCAATCAGTGCCAGAGCGGAAGTTGTGAGTTTCATGGGATGTCCTTTCATAGACCAAGCAGAATGGGGGCAACGACTGGGGCAATCCAGTTCCAGAAAATTGCGACCACGATCAGGATGGTTGATGCCCAAAGAGTGGATTTGACCACACGGTTAGGAAGCGACCGTGCACAGGATTTGCCGTCTGCGCAGACCTTGGGCTTGCTATAAACCATCCAATAGCCGTAGCCGAGAAACCCAAGTGTGAGAGCAATGAAGATTGGTTTATACGGTTCAAGTGCTGTCAGATTACCAATCCAGGCTCCAGACACGTCCAAGCTAAACAGGATCAGCGGAACAATACAGCAGGTCGAGGCTGCGATCGCGCCAAGGATGCCACCGGCTGCAATCATGCGCGTCTTTCTGCCGTCGGCACCTGCCTGATTCTCTACAAGTTCTGTTGTGTCGGTCATGTAACCACTCGCAATTTAAGTTTCATGCTGTAAGATACGATCTGTAGTAACTACAGAAGCAAGAGGTATTATTGTGTCCGACATCACAAACGCGCGAGGCTACGCAATCGGCGAGATGTCCAAGCGCACAAGAGTGAATATTGAAACGGTCCGCTACTATGAGCGCATCAACATCATGCCGAAGCCAGATCGCACGACAGGTGGCAACCGCCAATACAATCATGACCAGCTCAAGCGGCTTTCGTTCATCAAGACATCGCGGGACCTTGGCTTCAGCATTAATGAGATACGCGCATTGCTGGAAATGGTTGACCGGCAAGACTTCACCTGCGCAGAGGTGCATAGTTTGACGGTTGAGCATCTGGCTTCTGTGCGCGAAAAAATCAAAGGTCTTCGAATGTTGGAAAAGGCTCTTGTAGGTATGGCGGCAGAATGCAGCCAAGGAGACGTTCCCGAATGCCCGATCCTTGAGAGCTTGTTCGAAGTGCGCTGAATATCGGGCGTCAATATCGCTAGCAGTGGAAACGCTTACGTCAACTCGTGAGGCATATTGGACATTGGAATGCTCAGGATCGATGTCCGGATTTGACCGGCGGTTTCGACTCATTCATTCGCAAATTCAAGGGTTGCAAATCCGGTGAAGGATATGATCCAGGTGGGCAGAAGGACCTACTCCAAAAGCCTGTACAAGCTGCCTCACCAACCAGTCTCAAGAGCTCAAAACGACTGAACAAGTTTCGTGGACACCACAACTGGGGTCTACCCCTTAAGGCTGTAGGCAAATGACGTCAATCCAAACAGGATGGGCTGGTGGATGAGATAAATCAGCAGACTGTGACGTCCCATCCAGATGAATGGCGACGACCACGACGGTCGCGCAGCCAACTGGTTTTGTAAGGCCGGTGTTGTGAGGATCAGACGGGCTGCCAGCACTCCGGCCAGAACAACTGCGAACCATGGGAACACGGGCACATAATCATTGGTAGGCGGCACAAATTGGCTGATGCCGATCCATGCAAGCCAACGTGTATCTGCAAATTCAACAGCAATCGTTTGATTTACAAACACGATGCCGACTGCGATGGCGAGTATCACCAGCCAATGCAGACGCATCAGCGGCCAGGCCAGCAAGCCAGCCAAAGCGATGTGATGCAGAATGCCGAAATAGACAAAGGCATCAGGGAAAACGAAATAAGTTGCTATGGAGACCAGCGCAGCGGCAAGGGCGACCTTTCCAATGCGCTTCAGCTTTGCATGCGGTCCATGGCCAGCGGCATCTGCCAGCACGAGCGAGATGCCTGTCAGCACAATAAAACTGCCTGCAATGGCCCTTGCGAATGCAATCCACCCCGGTGCACTGAGAACGCCCAACTGCGTGAAACCAAACGCATCAAGGTTCCAACTGGCGTGGTAAATGATCATGGAAATAAGTGCGATGCCACGCATCACATCAATGAGGGGGAGACGTCGCTTCAGAGCTGGATAGCTCATTCCGGTCTCGCAATCAGCACGATTTTCCTCTGTTGCTGTTTGCAGGGCAGATCCGGCGTGATTGATTGAATGCATCTTCACTCCTTTATTTCGCCCGCCAGTTTATTTCGCCCGCCAGTCGTAAATCCAATTGTAACGATTTTTCAGCAGGTTTCCACCCGTTTGCATGACAAGGTTGCGGCTGAGACGCATAGGGCCGCTGAGATGATAAATCTTGCCCTGTTGCATCGAGGTTTCCCAGACTTTCGTGACCCGGTCCTGACGTTCTGCCTGATAGGCCACCAGAGCTTCCGGCACAGTGTTCCGGTTGGCTTTGCCTAACTGGCGCGCAAGAACCCATGCGTCTTCAATGCTCATTCCGGCACCTTGTGCCATGAATGGCACCATAGCATGGGCGGCATCGCCCAGAAGTGCCATACGGCCCTTGGTCCAGTTCATCGTCGGATCAACAGTGCATAAAGCCCATTTCTGCCAGGTATCTGTCGACTGGAGAAGGCGTTGCACCGGGCTATGCCAATCGGAAAAGGCCAGGGCCAGTTCGGCCATATTTCCCTTCTCGGTCCAGCCCTCCGCCTGCCAGCCATCCTGAATGATCCCGACAGCGTTGAAGGATGCCCCATTTGCGATTGGATAAGTCACCAGATGCGCGCCCTTTGCCAACCACAATGTCACAGTGTGGCGGCTGATATTTTTCGGGACGTTTGACAAGGGCATGGTTGCACGCCAGGCAATACGGCCGGAATAATCAGGGCGTGCGGAGTTGACCATTCGGCGCGTCTGCGACCAGACACCGTCAGCTCCGATCAGCACATCTGCGCTATGCATTGTGCCATTTGACAGGGTCAGCGACGCAACGGATTTGCCGCCCAGCATGTCTACCACTTCTGCATTCGTGTTGAGTTCGATGTTCGCATCGGCCATGACAGCCTGCAGCAGGGTTGCTTGCAGGTCGGGTCGTGAAATAACGAGCGTGTTGTTGTTGTCTGGCGTCGCTATGCGGGAAATCAGCTTTCCGGAACTGCCATCCCGAACCTCTGTGTTGGCGATGTCTATGCCATTTTTGCCGCGCATGGTCAGGCCGACTTTTTCCAGAACCGACAGGGCATTTGCAGACAGTTGCAAGCCTGCACCGATGGGCTGGAAGTTTTTCGCGCGCTCAAAAACAGAAACGCGGAACCCTGCCTGCGAAAGCGCAAGAGCAGCTGTCAGACCACCAATCCCCCCACCAATGATGAGAACAGAAAGTGGTTCGCTCAAAACGGGCTCTAAACCCTGATAAGCATACCGGTCGGCTTGCTCTCAGTCGCGCCAAGGTCCGGATCATGTTTGTACAGCGTTGAGCAATAGGGACAGACTTTCTCGGAATCATCTCCCATATCCAGAAACACGTGCGGATGATCTTGCGGTGGCTGGGCACCAATGCACATGAATTCCTTCACGCCGATGGTTATTGCTTCAACACCATCTGTGTTGTGAAAGTGAGGGGTAACCGCGTCTGCCATAGTGACAAAGCTCCGTCCGTGTGGGTGCGCCAAATCGATTTTTCAAACCATAAAAGGTTCCGACTGGAAAGGGTAGGGGGAAATGGGTATTGAGGAGGAGATAGAGGATGAATTTAAGAGTGGGCTAGGTAAATGAACCTGAACAAGATGCCAATGGCGAAGTTTGATCATTCCGATGTGACGATTTCGTATTTCGATCTTCCGCCAAAACCTGATGTGCGGGCTCAGGCCACGCCCATTCTTCTGATTCATGGATTTGCCTCAAATGCGCATGTCAATTGGGTCTATCCATCCTGGGTCACAACACTGACCGGCGCTGGATACCGGGTTATTGCGCTAGACAATCGCGGTCACGGCGGCAGCGAAAAACTTTATGATCCAGACGCTTACTTTGCTGCAAAAATGGCAGAGGACTCTCGCGGCCTGCTGGACCATCTGTCCATCGACCAGGCGCATGTCATGGGGTATTCCATGGGCGCAAGGCTCACCGCTTTTCTGGCGTTAGCGCATCCTGAGCGAGTGCGTTCAGCCGTTTTTGGCGGTCTTGGCATGGGCATGGTGACAGGCGTCGGCGCTTCGCAGCCCATTGTTGACGCACTTCTGGCCGAGAACGCGGATGATATCACCGATGATGTGGGCAAGCGTTTCCGATTGTTTGCGGATTCCACCAAAAGTGACCGCAAAGCATTGGCAGCCTGCATGGTGTCCACACGCCAGCTTGTGTCTGAAACCGAAATTGCCGAATTGAGGCCACCGTCGCTGGTCGCAGTGGGTACGAAAGATGACATCTCCGGTTCCGGTGAGGATTTGTCAGCTTTGATTCCGGGTTCGACATTCCTCGACATTCCCGGCCGCGATCATCAGCTTGCGGTGGGTGACAAGGTTTTCAAAGCGGGCGTATTAGAGTTTCTGGCGCAGCATTAAGCGCCGAAACGGTTCCGCTCCGCGAAGGCTGACCGGCAGAACGCGGTTGTTGTGCCGAAACCGGGCCATAGGGTGATCCCAGAACGATAGTCCCGTGCGCCAAGCGCGTCTCTGGCATCCAGACCAGCACGCCTGTCAACAAATCTCTCCTTGAGAGCACAGCGCTGAGCCGGTGATGGGCGGTGCGCAGCCAAAAGCAGCCAAAAGCAGCCAAAAGCGGCCAGAAAATTGCTCAATACTTGTCAGAGATTAGTGCAGTGCACCACACCTGCCTGTCGCAGCTTGATATGATCCTCGCAGCTACAAGGATCGGCGTTTCCGCAGATTCAGGCACCCAGTGACGGCGCGCAAAACGCAAATATACGGCCGTCCGATACGCGGGCATCCGACAGTTAGCGCGTGCTGGTAAACTCACCGAGACGGACCATTTGTTACATGCTGTGCTCAACACATGGCGTGCGCGGGGCCGAATCGGTCATCATCAAGGAAGACAAGATGAAAACGACTATGAAAACATTGTTGAGCTCAGTTGCGTTTAGCGCATTTGTAGCCGGCAGCGCCTTTGCGCAAACAGCAACTGACACAAACGAAACTGTGGTGCCAACTGAAGGCGGCCAGATTGTCATCGAGCAGGAAGACGCAACCGTTGACGTTACTGTTGGTGAGCCAACTGTAACGGTCGATCAGGCAGCGCCTGAAGTCATTGTTGAGCAGCCACAGCCAGAAATCACAGTTGTGGTTCCAGAACCGACTGTCACTGTTCAACAGGTCGCGCCAATCATCACGATTGAGCAGGGCCAGCCGGTCATCACGGTGGTTATTCCTGAGCCGATCGTTACGGTTCGCATTCCAAAGCCAGTTGTCGATGTAGACAGTGCCGAGCCTCAGGTCAATGTGTCCCAACCAGCACCTGTTGTGCGCTTTGTGCGTCCTGAGCCAAAAATCACCATTCAGGAATCCGAGCCGCAAATCCGTGTCAAAGCGGCAGAAGCAGATGTTCAGATCAACCAGGCAGAGGCTGCCGACATCTCAGTTGAACAGTCTGACGCCAATGTGAATGTTGAACAAGCCGGTAGTGCTGATGTGAACGTGCTGGCTGCAGAACAGGAAGCCGAAGTGAACGTTACGCAGAATGCTGAAGCTGCTGTGAATGTGCAGCAGGGTGAAGCAATGATCGACGTACAGGATTACAATGCTGACAAGGAAGGCCGGATGGTCACTGACGAAGATCGTCAGAACTACCGTGCGAACATGACAGCAAATCCAATCAGCCAAATGCGTACGACTGACCTGATCAATATGAATGTGATCAGTGAAGGTGGCGAAGACGTCGGCGAGATCGACTATGTTGGTGTACGCGGCGAAACTGTTGTCGTGATCATTGGTATGGGCGGCTTCCTGGGTCTGGGCGAAAAGGAAATCGCACTGCCTATCGACCGTCTGCGGGTGCGTGATGGTGCAGTCTATCTGCCTAAAACGTCTGAAGCAGAGCTGGAAGGCATGCCTGAGTATAATGAAAGCGAAGTTATTCTGACGGATGGCGACAGCCTGATCTCAGACCTTCTCGACAGCTAGAACTGTCCCATTCAGGTGACGCAATTGAACTGCCGCCAAAGTTCTGGCGGCAGTTTTTTTGCAACCTTTTGGGCTCTCTGCGCGTTTTCCATCCACAAAATAGCGCGTATTCACAAACGCTTTTTATCACGCCTCAAATTTTGAGGCTCGAAAGGAATGAAATTAATGACTGGAATAGGTTGGATCGGTTCGTTGATCATCGGAGCTCTGGCAGGCTGGATCGCCGAAAAAATAATGAAGACGGATCAGGGGCTGCTGATGAATATCATTCTGGGTATTCTTGGCGCAGTGGTGCTCAACTGGATTTTGATCGCAGTGCTTGGCACAACGCTTGGCGGTTGGATCGGGCAGCTGATAGTTGCCGCAGCAGGTGCTTGTCTGTTGATCTTCACAGTGCGGATGATCCGCAGCAGAACTTAAAGTTCGACCTGACAGGCGCGCCACTTTTGTGCCTGTCAGGTCTCGCCTCGTTTATCCGCGGATCGGCTTCTCGTCATCATCCACGTCGCCCAAAAATCGGCCAAGTGTGCGCAAGGACTGGGTCTCATCGCAAGCGATCTTGATCACGATCAAAATCGGAAGTGCTACAACCATCCCCATAACTGACCAAATCCATGCGAAAAATGCGACCGAAAGAAATACCACAGTCGTGTTTAGCCGCATTCGACGTGAAATGAGCAGCGGTGTAATAAACTGTCCCTCAATGGACGTCATAGCGATATAACTTGCGAATACACCAATCGCTGCCCAAGTCCCGTCAAGGCTTACAAACGCAACCGCAGCCGCGACACTTGCGCCCATCAAGCCCCCCAGAAACGGTACGAAGTTAAGGGCGAAAGCCATCAGCCCAAAGACGATCGGGCTGGGCATGTCCCATAAATACATGGCGATAGTGACCGCTACCCCAAGGCCAATATTTATGAAGGTGATCCCACCCAGATAATATCCCAACCGGTCTTCGATGGAATGAAGCACCTCGACAGCTCTGCGTTTGTCGCGAAACCGGTCAAAGCTCTGAACAGTCTTAGTTAGAAACATATCTCCTGACGCGACCAGGAAGAACAGTAGGATGAGCGTGAACAAAATGCGGCTCAAAAACCCCGGAGCCATGCTGAACAAGGTCGCAACAAAACCAGTATTTGAGACAACTTCGACCGAAACAGTCTCCTCATCCTGCTCCGTTATGATCTGTTCTGCTGCGACTGTGGCATCGTTGATTGCTTCCAGGGTTCCGCCGGATGCGGAGAGTTTCTCCTTTATCTCCTCCATCAGCGAAGGCAGATCTTCAATGAACTGGGCCACGGGTGCGCTGAGTTGGACAAGCAGCATGGCGATCAGAATTGTGAGAATAGCAGTGAACAGCGACGCTGATACAATCGGAGGAACGCCTATATTTTCCAGCCAGCGTCGTGGTCTGTTAAGAACGAAATATCCAAGGAAGGCCGCTGTAACAGGTATCAGGAAAACACTGGCCCAGACCATCGTCTGAAGCAACATGATGCAGAAGATACCAATGATTGGGATTTCCAGACGGCCAAGTGCTCCAACCGCCAGAACCTTTGGCGAAGCCTTCGGTGCAATATGTTGTTGAGCCGCATCCGGGGTGACATCTGCGGCCATCTATAAGGCTCCTGCTTCATCAAGTCTGATGAAGGCAAACAAGGGGACGTGAATTGACCTTTGTGTCTGAGATCTGCTGAGCGACTTCAGGCCGTTACACGGACCGAAATCATGCAGATCGATTGCCGTAGTCATCAAGTATCTGTTGCGAACACTGGCGTTCATCTCGCCGTCTCGCCGAGATTGTCGGCTTTCACTGCGTCCCGTTCGCCCATGGGTTGATCTGCCCCGACAGTGGTATCCACTCTTGTCTGAGCTTCCAATTCTGAATTCAACTCGGCCCCAAGAAGGATGATAAAGGCGGATATCCACAGCCACATCAGCAATACGATGACCCCGGCCAGCGTGCCGAAACTCTCATTGTAGGAGCCGAAATTGCTGACATAGAAAGCAAATCCAGCGGAAGCAATGATCCACAGCAGACAACCGACAACGGCACCAACGGACGCCCATTTCCATTCGGGCTCATCTCGTGAGGGCGCATATCGGTAGAGCACTGACAGACCCACTATCGTCAGGGCAAAAAGCCCACCCCAGGTGGCTGCGGTGATGAGTGCCTCGACAACCGGGCCCAGATCGATAAAAGCCAAAAGTACTGGCAATGCCAATGTTGTCGAAAGCGCAATCAGGAGACCTGCAATCAACAGGATGGTGAGCCCGATTGTCACCAGCTTGAGCTTGATGAAGCCACGTTTTTCCGCTTCGTCATAGGCTACATTGATCCCCTGCATCAGGCTGGCCATGCCCTTTGATGCGGAATAAAGCGCAATTAACACGCCCAAAACGGCAGCCAGTCCCAACCCCCCTTCGCGCGATCCCGCGACTGCGGTTGCCTGATCTGTGATGATTGAAATGACTTCCGCCGGCATGAGGCCGGACAGAGAATCTAGTTGTTCCACAATGTCATTTGGCTCAACGAGCAAACCACTTATTGCAATGATCGCTGTGATAGCCGGAAAAAGAGCGAGCAGTCCGTAAAATGCGACGCCAGCAGCGATCAAGCCCACATTATCAGACGTAATCTGGTCCTTGACGCGGAGCGCGGTGTCTTTCCAGCCTGTGGGTGGGATTTCGACGGGTGTTTCAGCATTACGACCGCGTGCCATGGGACGCCCTTTCGGAGTGAATGTCGCGAAAGAGGGCCAGTTGGCCCTCTTTCGATGATCATCAGATCTTTGGTTTTCCAAGGTTTTCGTCTTGTGCCTTGGCTTTGGCTGCATCTGCTACCCGAGTGGCTGCAGATTTTGCTTTCTCGCCTACAGCTTGTCCGGCGGTTTTCTGTCCCGGTGCACCGCTGTCAAGATCGGCTTTGGTTGCTGAAGCGATATCTTTGGCTTCATCCGTCACCGTTTGCGCAACGGACATGACTTTCGACTTTTCTTCCTCGAAAATCCGTTCCGCTTCATTGATGAGATCATCGCTTTGTGCACCCATCAAATTGTCTTCCGTCTTGGTCCGTGGCAATGCACCACCCAGAGCCGCGCCAACAGCAAGTGCCAGTGCTCCGATGACAAGAGGTTGTCGATCGTAAAAATCGGCGGCGGCATCTGCCCCTTGATTGACCGAACGCGCTGTTTGATGGCGGAATTCGATGGCCTTCCGACGTGCGGCGATAACCCGTTGGCGACCTTCATCGGACAACGCCTCTGTGCCTTCTGCAATCCTGTTACCTGCCGAAGAGACACCCCTTTTGGCGGCGTCAACGCCTGCGTCCAGTTTTGATTTCGCGGAGGACGCCACATCGGCCATCTTGTCCCCGGCTGCCGAAGTTGCATCCGAAACGGACGAAGCGGCCGACGATACTTCATTTTTTACAGCTGCCGCTTGTTTGGACATCTGGTCTTTGGTCGTCGCGACTGTGTCGGAAAAGCGATCCGATGTGGAAGGCTCATTTGCATTATCGTGAGACCAGGACGGTCCCTGATGTGCTGAGGACCTGTAAGCGGGCGGCGGCGATTGCGGGTGCCGTTGATTGAGCCGCGCAGGAGGAGCTACGACGTCCGTGCCGGCGTAATCGTGACTTGATGCCCTGTTGTCAGATACAGTTTTTTGCGAATTGCCGAACATCATCCATGCAAGACCAATTCCGGTCAAAGCAAGCGGAATTGGATTTGCCTTGACCTGCTCTGAGATTGAGCGGCCCATATCGCCGCCGTGTTCGCGGAACTGGTCAGCGATTTGATGTACCACAGTGTCTATAGAGAATTTGTCCTGCAAATCCTCCAGATTGGATGACAGGTCAGAGCGCTGTTCTTCAATCTCGCGTTCGATTTCCTTGGGGGTGCGTGTTGTATCAGTCATCGTAGGCTTCCTTTACGGCTGCTGCATCGCGCTGGAGGTTTTTGACCGTCCGTGTGGGTGCAAGGCTTGAGAGTTTCAGATCATTGATGCCTTTGCCGAACAGGACATAGGCGATAATACCGAACACGGCACCGACGATCAGCGCGGCCCATGCCGCGTTTAGACCGGCTTCGGTCAGCGCTGCGACCAGAGCGCCTGTCAGGACATTCAGGGCCACTAAAGCGATGATAGCGGCACCAGCAATCAATCCGACTGCGACACCTGCGCGCGATAGATTTTCGCTGATTTCGGCCCGTGCCAGATCTACTTCGTTGCGGACCAGACCACTGACATTGTTCATTGCATCTGACAGGAGGCCACCGGCACTCTTGTTTGTATTCTTGTCACTCATGAGATGTCTCCAGCGGTTGGTTCATAGCGGGTCGGGGTAGGGTGCGAGGCTGTCTGCGTCTTGTCCGACGCTTTGCCAAACCGTGATGCGGCAAAGCCGATCAGGACTGCACCACCTAAAAACACCAGAGGGTTTTTGCGGGCAAATGCGCTTACATCTTCCACCATGGTGCTGAGATCCTTGTCACGCATCGCGTCGGAAGCGTCCGCCAAACCTTCGGCGATCTGACCAAAAGTGCGCTCTTGCGGGGATCCGCTGCGCATTTCATCTGCTGCTGTGCGCAACGCGGATGCAACGCCGGAAACTTCATCAGCGACAGATGCCTTGGCAGCATTGCCGACCGACTCTTTTGCCTGCTGAGCCATTTCCGCTGCAGTCTGTTTTACTTTGCCGCCAGTTGGTGCTTTCTGGCCGATTTCGGGTGTCTTTTGGATAGACATGTTAGTTCTCCAGTTCAGATTTAGAATATGAGACCGATGACGGCCAAAATGACGACGATCAGTCCAATTAGGTAGAAGACACTATGCATGGGACGTTCCTTCGGTAGTGGAGCGAACATGAACGCTCCTTCCGCTGCCTAACTTAGGGACTGGAATGACCGACGGGGGCGCTCTGACACTAATCTGGTTTAGCATTTGCCAATTATGGAGCGGCCCGACCCCAATCAGCCCTGTTGATTGTACCTGTCTGCGATAAGTTGAGATCTCTTTATGAAATGGATCGAACATGAGCATTGACACATTAGAAGACCTGTATTTGGAACAACTCAAGGATATTTACAGCGCCAACAAACAGGCACTGGATGTCACACAGGAAATGGCTGAGGCAGCAACAGACAAAGGCCTGTCCGAGGCGTTAAAGGCAGGCACCGCTGGTATTCTGGACGGCATTGAAGCCTTGGAGAAGATTGCCGGGCGTCACGATGAAAGCGCGACCGGAGAGCATTGCAAGGGCATGGAAGGGCTTGTGAAAGAAGCGCGCGCACATGCACTGAATGAGAGTTTCGGTGATGAGGCGACTAAGGATGCGATGATTATCACACAGTACCAACGGCTCGTTCACTACGCTATTGCCGGGTATGGTTGCCTTGCGGCCTTTGCAGGTCGTCTTGATCTGCGCGAGGATGTGACAGCTTTGAAATCCTGTCTGGATGCCTCTTATGATGGTGACCGTACAATGACCGAACTCGCGACCGGCGGGATCAATAAAGACGCTATGGCTTAAGCTTATGCCGGCTCGGTGTTCTTTTCCGAGCCGGTTTTATGACCACCTTCACGGACACTTTCGGGGGCGTGCGTTGCGGGTGGAAACCACGATGTGTCCATACTGACAAAGGCATTTACATATTCAGTGTCTTTTTCCCACTGCTCGCGGGCGAGAAGCCTGACATATGGGCGATCAATCTCGATTTCTTCGGCTTCGACAAAGGTTTTCAGAAGCTTGTTCACATAGATCGACGTCAATCCAACAGCTTGCCCAATTTCGACCTGACTGAACGGTACCTGGAAGCGATTTCCCAGTCCGGCATTTGCCACTTCCAGACGAGATCGCAGTTGCAGCAGGAAGAATTTCAGCTTTCGGGTCGCATCCATCGAACCAAGGCAACTTGCGTGGTGACGCAAGGCAATCTGGTCCAGGCTCCCGACAGACATTAACAACGCTGCCAATCGGGGATAATCGGTCAGCAAAGGGGCAAGGCCTTTGCGGGGAAAAGGGCATATTGCGCCATCTGTCTGCATAACAATCCGGTGATTGGCATGGGACGACCCTAACTCCGCCAAGCCCATAACTTCGCCAGGCAGATACACGCGCAGGATTTGGCTTCGGCCGTCAGAGCTATCGGCTTTCACAACCGCCCAGCCCCATTTCAGAACCATAATGCCGTCAGTCGCTTGGCCGAGATTGACAACAGGGCGGCCCTTTGAACGTGGCTGTTCGTCCTTCTCCAATTCAGCGATAAACTCACATTCATGGTCAGTCAGTGTCACGAACCGCGACAGGCGGCTGATCAGGCAGCTTTCATAATTTTTACTCATGGCTTAGCGTATAACAGGCATTGGTCGTTGCTCGCAATTATCTTGATTGGAATGTAGAACTTATGGGCTTTTTTGCCCCTTGGGTTGTCGTCGCCTCATCAACCAATTTGAACACCATGATTCACATGTCAAACCAAAGCTGTGTGCTGGCTGTCGGCTGAACCCGAACTCTCGAACCGATTGAAGCTCATTCACCAACAAAATGCGCTTTGTGCTTGTTCAGGAAAGCATTCACGCCTTCCTCATAATCGGCGCTGTCAAAGCAGGCTTCAGCCGCTTGGACGGCCTCCTTCAGTTTCTGCTCTGAAGGGTCTTGCGAAGCCAAGATGGCTTTCTTTGCGGCCACCAAGGTGAGGGGTGCGCCATTGGCAATTCGTTCGGCGACAGATCGTGTGTTGGGTTCCAACTCATCTTCGTCAAAAACCTGGTTCAGAAATCCCAGTCTTTGGGCTTCCTCTGCATTGATGGTTTTCGCGGTGTAGAATAATTCCTTTGCAGCGCTGTTTCCCACAGCGGACACAATGTCCTGCATGGCATCAACCGGGTATCCAATGCCGAGCTTTGCTGCCGGTAAGGCGAAAGTTGCATTGGTCGCTGCGTAGCGCAGGTCGCAGGCTGCAGCTATGCCAAAACCGCCGCCCATACATGCGCCCTGGATCATGGCGATGGTTGGTTTACTGCAGTTTCTGATGGCAGCGAATGCAATGCTGTTGGCCTTGTCATAGGCGCGGGCCGGGGCACCCCTTGCGCGCAGGTCTGAAAATTCGGAAATATCTGCGCCCGAGACAAAGGCGGTGTCGCCCGAACCGCGTAGTATGATGGCGCGCACATCCGGGTTTCGATCGGCCTCCTGCATGCGCGCGGGAAGGGCCTGCCACATGTCCAATGTCATCGCATTGTGGTGCGCAGGGTTGCAGATGCGAATGGTCGCTAGTTGTTGGGCGACGCTGAGGTCAATGCAAGGGGCAGTGTCTTCTTTGGTCATGTCATCGCTTTTTAAAATGATTGAATTCAGGTCTGCCAGAGTTCAGGTCTGCCGAGGTCACTGGTTTCAATTGCATTTCAATAAATGTAAATGGTTTAACCCAAGCGCTGAGCCTTTTTCTGATCCATCAACAGCTGCGGGCGCTCTGACGCCGTTGCTAATGCTGTGTCGCATTGACCGGGTACTGCTTTAGAAAGTCGGCAAAGGCTTTCCTGGCCGGAAATGCCGGGTCGTTTCTCCAGATGGAAATTGTTTTGATTGTGTCCGATACATCTCGGATTTTTTTGAAGATAAGGCCCTTGCGAAGATAGTTCTCGGCACAACTGGTGTGAATGGAGATGCCCATTTCACAGGCGACAAGCCCAAAAATACCCTCGGAATTGTAGGCATGTTGAACCATTTTGGGAACAAACCCGGCTCCACGACAGATGCGGTGCAAATGATCGTGGAAATGTTGCCAGGCGCTCGGCGTACCTAAGACAAAATCCTCATCGGCCAGTTCAGACAGCAACAGTGATGACCGTTTTGCAAGCGGATGATTGTCGTACAGAATAGCAACATATTTGTCTTCCTGCACCGTTTGTGTTTCCAGATCCTCATGGTTTATCGGTCCGGTCACGAAGCCAAAATCCAGCTTGTCGGTCTTGATTAAATCAAGCTGGCTTGATGTTACTCCATGCAGCGGCTCTACACTTATGTCCGGATATAATTGCCGGAAACTTTTCAGGATTTTCGGCAACTCGCCACTGATTGCAAAATCCGTGTAACCGATGCGCAAATGGCCAGCCTCACCGCTATGCGTTTTCAGGGTTTGTGAGACCAACCCTTCCATCGTTGCCAGCGTTACCTGGCACCCCTGGAGAAAGACCTTGCCTGCCGAGGTGAGGTTGACTGACCGGTTGGTGCGATCAAACAGGACGACGCCCAGTTCCTTTTCCAGATGCTGGACTGATCGGGTGAGGACAGGCTGGGCTATATTCAATCGTTCAGCCGCTTTGCGATAATGCAAATCCTCCGCAACCGCAGCAAAGTGTCGGATGTGTCGAAGGCCGAATTTCATGATATCAATTCCGTATCAATTACACCAAAATTGATATTATACACGATTGCTTTCATCGGCCACACTCTCCCCAGTTTTAACCGGGAGACTTATTATCATGACGTTGAACAGGAAGCTTCGGAGCACGCTGGCAGCGCTGACAGGTGTCGCAATGTTTGCGGGTGCCGCTCAAGCCGCTGATGTCAGCATCAATTTGGGCTACGCAACGGCTGAAACCAGCTCATATGGATTTCTTGCAAGCAAGTTTGAGGAATTGGCAGAAGAGTATTCGGGCGGCACAATAGATGTGAAAATCCGGTGTTGTGCGCAGTTGTTGACGGAAGATGAAGCCTTTAAGGCCATGCAGCTTGGCACTGTCGATATGTATATCATTGCCGGCAACAATATCTCACCGCATTTTCCCCTGATCGACGCCTTCGTGCTGCCTTATGTGTTTGAGGACAAGGACCATGCCTATCGGGTGTTGGAAGGTGAGGTTGGTTCTCAATTTGCCCAACAGCTTTATGAGGCCACGAAGGTACATCTGTTGTCCTATGGCTTTGTCGGCGATCGTGATTTTTACAATTCACGCAATCCGATCACCAAAATGGAAGACATGAAGGGTTTGAAGGTTCGGGTGCCTAAAAATCAGGTGATGATTGATACGTTCACTGAATTTGGTGCAGCGCCGATTCCGCTTCCTTGGGCCGATACACCAACGGCGCTTCAGACCGGTACTGTTGAGGGTGCTGATAATGGAACATCCTTTATCAAGTCTCAGAAATTTTACGAAATCATGCCCCATTTCACCGCCCTTGAGCATTTCACCTATTTCTCGCCTTTATTAGCCAGCGACCGGCTGATGTCGAAGCTGGATGATGCGCAGAAAGATGCTGTCATGCGTGCCGCCAAGGAAGCCGGGATCTTTCAAAAGGAAACAATGTCCGCTCAAATTGACGAAATACGGACATTCCTGACCACTGAAGGTCAGGGTGGTATGCAGACTGCCGAGTTTGATCGCACTGACTTCATTGCCGCCGGACTGCGTGTTCAGGACCGCTACGCGTCGGAAAAAGGCGATGATTTCAAAGCATTGCTGGGTGAAATTCGCGCGGCTGCGAACTAGAGCGTCACGCGTATAAATTGGAGGCGCGGGGCCAAACCGCGCTTCCCCCTTTCATCACATCTTGCCATCGTCTTAAAAAATTTCCGGATGGTTCTGCACAGCAGCTCGACTTTATCAGGGCGACTTTTATGCTTTCCAAAATTGATCGTCGATTTGAAGAGGTGATGTGCACCCTTTGTCTGGTGGTGCTGGTCAGCAGCGTTTTGCTGCAGGTGGTGCTGCGCTACTTCTTTTCAACTGCTGCCGTGTGGGCGGAAGAAACTGCAGTCTATGGAATGATCTTTGCGGTCTATCTTGGCGCCAGCATGGCCATTCGTGACCGATCACACATACGAATAACCATGCTGATCAATGCGCTGCCACGAAAACCGCAGGTTGCTTTCGTGGTTCTGGCTGATGTTCTGTGGTTCAGCTTTCTTGTTTTCATGGTGGTGCAAACCACGATCTACACGCAATTGCTGTTTGCAGTGACCTACCAGACGCCGGGCCTTGGCATCGAGCAACGCTGGGTGCAGATGATGATACCAATGGCCTTTTGTCTGATGGTCTTCCGAATGGCGCAGGTCTATTGGCGTTGGGGTCAGACCGGCTGGAAAGGATTGCCATTGTGAGCGGTCCTATTTTAATGGCGCTTGTCTTTGTATTCACATTGGCAATTGGCGTTCCCATTCCATTTGCGGCGGGTATCGCAACGGTCGTTGGCATCTTGATGGCCGATATTCCCCTGACCTTGATGGCGCAGGCGGCCTGGACAGCGTTTGAGCCGTTTCCACTAGTAACAATTCCGCTTTTTGTTCTGGCAGGGCAATTGATGGAGCAGGGGGGCATGTCACAGCGGCTGGTGACCATCGCCCAACGTCTGGTTGGTGCCTATAAGGGCGGGCTGGGACTTGTAACCGTGGTTGCCTGCATGTTTTTTGCAGCGCTTTCCGGCTCTGGGCCAGCCACGACAGCGGCGATTGGTTCCATCACCATTCCGGCCATGACGAAAGAAAAATACAAGCCCAGATTTGCCGGTGCCATTGCCGCTGCCGCCGGTGCTTTGGGCAGTATGATTCCGCCCAGCAATCTTCTCATCATCTACGCTCTGGTAACGGATGAATCCATTCCACGCCTGTTTCTGGCAGGTATCCTTCCGGGTCTGCTGCTGGGCCTGATGCTGATGGTGGTTGTTGTGATTGTGGCTGTGCGCAATGATTATGGCGGGACCGGAGAGCGCTTTACCTGGGGGCCATTGCTACAGGCTCTTTGGGATGGCAAATGGGCCGTGTTTGCGCCTGTTATCATTCTTGGCGGGATTTACGCAGGCATCTTTACCCCTTCAGAGGCCGCGGCGGTTGCTGTGGCCTATGGCCTGTTCGTTGGCTTGTTCATTTACAAAGGACTGACTTGGGAAAAGCTGTTTCAGGCCTTCAAATTCACGGCCATTGTCATTGGGACTGTGCTCTTCATACTGGGGTCGACCAAGGCCTTTGGCCAGTTGGTGACGCTGTTTGATATTCCCGATGGTATTTTGAGCCTGTTTCAGGGAATCAAGGAGCATCCATGGCTGGTGCTGCTGCTGATCGGTATTTTCTACATCATTGTTGGGATGTGGCTGGAAAGCATTCCGCAGATCATTATTTTTACCGCCGTGTTCTTTCCTCTCGTCACCAGTCTCGGGATCGACCCGATCGTGTTTGGCATCTTCACTGTCATGACATGCGAGATCGGGTTTTTAACCCCGCCCATTGGCGTCAATCTGTTCGTCGCTGCACGCATATCAAAAGTCTCAATTGAGCAAATTTCAATTGGTGTTCTGCCGCTTCTTATCCCATACATTCTCATGATTTTTATTCTCGTCTTCTTCTCCGAATGGGTCACCTATCTGCCGAACCTTGTCTATGGCGAAAGGCTCTGATGGTGTCAGATTCCCGCAAACTCATCCCCTTGATTGGCTATACTGACCGGCTATCCGTCCGACCCGGTGAAACAATCGATTTCAAGATTTCATCGCAGACCAATGAACCGGTTAGAGCATGGCTGACCAGATCTATCAGTGCGGATCCGAACCCTGACGGTCAGGGTATTGTCGAATGGCCTCAGGATGCGTTCTTTGAGCCCATTGCGTTTGAGGCCGGCGATCAGGCGTTTGCCAGCGGATCATATGTAATCACGGATCAGGCGATTGACTGTCGTCCACAAACCGGTTTTCAACTCGGTGCGACGCTGTTCCCAACATTGATGAAGTCAGTCCCGCAAATCATCATCAGTGTTGGGCAATTGGCATTGATGCTTGATGATGGTGTTCTTTGTCTGCGCATCGGTGAACAGCGCTTCGTCAGCACACACAAGATAGCGGTGAACCACTGGGTCTGTGTAGAAGCGCGTTTTGATGCCGTATCATCGACGATTCAACTGACCCAGTGGACGCCCGGCAAGAGCCAGAAAAAAGACGAAAATTCGTTTTCTGTTTGCGTGGACGCGCTGCCCAAGGAAATGACCGCAAGGGTCTCGATTGCTGCCTGCATGAAAGGCAAAGCCCATACAGATCATTTCAACGGGAAAATTGAAGCGCCGTTTTTGCAATTTGGTGATGAAGAACGGCTGCAATGGGACTTTTCGCAGGACATATCAACAACCCGCATTATAGAAACCAGCTCCAGAAAGCTTGATGGCCTCATCAGGAATTTCCCAGCACGCGCGGTGACCGGTTCAAACTGGAACAGTGAAGAAATGTGCTGGCGGCACGCGCCGGGGCATTATGGTGCCATTCATTTCCACGAGACGGACATCTACGATTTCGAGTGGGATACAAGTTTCAGCTTTTCAATTCCAGATGATCTACCGTCTGGCGTTTATGTCATGCGCATGAAGTCGGGCATTTATGAAGATGCAATGCCGTTCTTCGTCTGCGCTCCGTTCGGAAAGCCGACGGCAAAACTCTGCGTTCTGGTGTCCACCTTCACCTATGTGATTTATGGCAATCATGCGCGGCCTGGCTATGATCCATCGTGGCAGGAGCGCGTCGCGGACTGGAAGGCCTACCCATACAATCCGGCAGAATATCCGGCCTATGGTCATTCCACCTATAATTTCCATTCAGACAATTCTGGTATTTGCCACGCCTCGCATTTGAGGCCATTGCTTAATCTCAGGCCGGGTTATCTGACATTTGGCAGCGGCGAGGGGTCAGGTCTTCGACATTTGCAGGCCGACAGTCATTTGATTTCCTGGTTGCACAGTCAAAACATCGATTTTGATCTGATTACTGATCAGGAACTTCATGATGAAGGCGTTGCGGCGATTGAAAATTATGATTGTGTGATAACCGGCAGCCACCCGGAATACCACACTTTGGAAACGCTTGACGCATTGCAGAACTACCGCGATGACGGTGGCCATTTCTGTTATCTTGGGGGCAATGGATTTTACTGGCGCATTGTAGCGCACAAGCAAAACTCCGGCATTCTGGAAATTCGCAGAGCCGAAGATGGAATTCGAGCCTGGGCTGCAGAACCGGGCGAGTATTACAATGCATTTGATGGCAGCTATGGCGGTCTTTGGCGGCGCAACGGCCGTCCGCCGCAAATGCTGTGCGGGGTCGGGTTTTCCGCTCAGGGTGAATTCAACGGTATCGGCTATCAGCGCGCCTGTTTCGATGCTCAATATGAGTGGGTTTTTGAAGGGGTCGACAGCACAATTATTGGTGATTTCGGTTTCAGTGGCGGTGGTGCTGCAGGGTTTGAGCTGGATCGGGCAGAACCAAGGCTGGGCACGCCTGACGATGCGGTGATCCTTGCCAGTTCCGGCGGACATGGCGAGGATTTCATTCTTGTGCCGGAGGAACAATTGACACATCTGACAACATGGTCAGGCTCACCTGCGCAAAGCATGATTCGCGCCGACATGATCTATTTCGATGTGCCTGGCGGCGGCAGTGTCTTTTCAACCGGCTCCATTACATTTTGCGGTAGTCTTCCGTGGAACAATTTTCAAAACAATGTCTCGTGCATTTTGAAAAATGTGATTGATAAAATGACCACTTGATCAGTCCACCTTGTTATTCTTGTTTCCGTAACCCACTTTCGCTAGAACAGGATGCGCCCCTGTGCGGGTGTGCCGATTGTTTCACTGTATTGGAAAACGCCATGGCGGAAGCAAAACAGAAGCTACCCAGCATTGATCCTGTCTGGGATACTTTGCGCAAGGAAGCTGAGGCTATTGTGGCGCATGAGCCCGATATGGCTCCATTTATCTACAGCACGGTTCTCAACCATGCGACTTTGGAAGAAGCCATCATCTGGCGCATTGCGGATCGTCTGGATCATCAGGTGATGCCTGGTGGTCTGATACGCAAAGCGTTTTTGCAGGCATTGGACGATGAACCCGGTCTGGCAGATATTATTCGGGTTGATCTGGGCGCAGTGTATGATCGCGACCCGGCCTGTGAGCGGTTTATTGAACCTGTCCTGTACTTCAAGGGATTTCACGCCATACAGACCCACCGCTTGGCCCATTGGTTGTTGGGGAAGGGGCGGCGTGATTTTGCTCTCTATTTGCAAAGTCGGGCATCAGCCGTTTTCCAGACAGATATCAATCCGGCGGTCAGGATGGGCAAAGGGATTTTTCTGGATCACGCCACCGGGCTGGTGGTTGGAGAAACGGCTACCATTGGTGACGATGTCTCTATTCTTCAGGATGTCACGCTGGGCGGGACCGGCAAAAAAGGCGGCGATCGCCATCCCAAGATTGAACATGGTGTTCTGATTGGTGCCGGGGCAAAAATCCTTGGCAATTTCAAAATTGGTCATTGTTCGCGCATTGCGGCAGGTTCGGTGGTGCTGAGCGAAGTGCCGCCAAACACAACAGTGGCAGGCGTTCCCGCGAAAGTCGTTGGTGCTGCTGGCTGTTCGGAGCCCTCCAGATCAATGGATCAAATCCTGGCAGAGCGACAGGTCTGATCGCTCAAATTCGTGTGTTGAAAAACTTTGAAAACCACTGACAGGCACGCCTGACCCCTTTCTTTTGTCTGATCTATATGCCATCAACAGCGCACTTAAATTGCCATAAAATCTGCTGATAAAACAGAGGAAGCCGCGTCATGAACGCCGATGAAATTCAGAAACTTGACGCCTATTTCAAGTCAAAATTTGCCAATCCGAGCCTTCAGGTGCGCGCACGTCCACGTAAGACTGATTCCCTGGAATTGTATCTTGTGGATGAGTTTCTCGGCGTGATCTATCTGGATGATGAGGATGGTGACCGGTCCTATAATTTCTCAATGGCTATTCTGGACATTGATCTGGAATAGTCCGGTTCCGGCTGTTTCCTTGCCCGGCTCTTAACTCGTCGGGTTGGGTGAAAGGTAATCATTCGTGCCTTCATCACAATTTCACGAACCAGATTCCATTGACGATCTTGAAGAGGGCGGGGAATTCGCTCCCAAATTCGGTTCAGATGGTCTGATTACCTGTGTTGTCAGCGACCATGCTGTTGGCCGTGTCGTGATGGTTGCGCATATGAATGCAGATGCGCTTGCAAAAACGATTGAGACACGCGTTGCCACCTATTGGAGCCGCTCCCGCCAGAAACTCTGGGTCAAGGGCGAAACCAGTGGCCATACGCAATATGTTGAGCGGATGCAGGTGGATTGTGATCAGGATGTTTTGCTGATCAGCGTCACAACAGCTGGAAGCGGCGCCAATTGCCACACCGGTCGCATTTCATGTTTCTACCGGGATGTAGATCTGGGAGCTGATGGAAGCGCCGGTCTGGTCACGACCGATACAATTCGGCACTTCGATCCTTCAGAAGTCTATAAATCAGACTGACAGTCAGCCATCGACCGGATTTTTCAGTCTGGCCGATGGACGACATTTTAACGCTTAGCTTAAATGCGTGTTGAAGAACTCTATTGTCCGGCTCCAGGCAAGTTCTGCCGCCGCTTCGTCGTAACGCGGTGTGGTGTCGTTGTGGAACCCGTGATTTACGCCCTCATAAATATAGGCTGTGTAGGTTTTGCCGTGTTCCTTTAATGCAGTTTCATAGGCTGGCCAGCCCTCATTGATGCGTGTGTCCAATTCGGCATATTGCAGCAGCAAAGGCGCCTGTATCTTTGGCACGTCTTCTGCCGCAGCCTGGCGGCCATAAAACGGCACAGACGCTGACAGTTCCGGATAGGCAACCGCAAGCGCATTGCACACGCCGCCGCCATAACAAAAGCCGACCGCGCCAACCTTGCCAGTGCTGTCATCATGGCCTGCCAGATGTTCATAGGCTGCGAAGAAGTCATTCATCAGCTTTTCGCGGTCCACTGTGCGCTGCAATTCGCGCCCTTCGTCTTCAGTACCGGGATAGCCGCCGACGGAGGTCAGACCATCGGGCGCGAGAGCCATAAAGCCCGCTTTCGCTGCCCGCCGCGCAACATCTTCAATGTAAGGGTTCAACCCTCTGTTTTCATGAATAACCAGAACGGCCGGAAGTGGACCCTCTGCATTAGCGGGTTTGACCAGATAACCGCGAACGCTGCCATGGCCACTTGGGGAAGGGTACTCGATGTATTCCGCTGTGATGTCGCTGTCATCGGGAGCAATCTGCTGAGCCAGAGCGTATTGTGGGCTGAGCATTGTCAGCAGAGCCGCAGCAGTAACGCTGCCCGCTGCAAATTTTCCAGCACGATCCAGGAACTCGCGCTTTGTGATTTTTCCGTGGGCATAATAGTCATACAGATCAAGAAGTTCCTGATCGAAGTCTTTTGCTGTCATGCGAACCATGATGGCCTCCTAAAGTGACGGGTACAACCCTACGTTAGACTGTCGCAGGGAAAGATCAATTTACAAATTGGTCAGGAAGGGGCCGTCAGCACCAGTACATAAGGACTCGCTCCGCACAACACTTTCCGCTAAACAGGCGCTGTTCGCATTAATGTGGACAGTTCTCAGGGCGGGGTGAAATTCCCCACCGGCGGTGATGTGCAGATTGAAATTTAATCGGCACCAGCCCGCGAGCGGCTTTCTGATCAGGTTTTACCAGATCGAAAGTGTCAGCAGATCCGGTGTGATTCCGGAGCCGACGGTTAAAGTCCGGATGGAAGAGAACGGAGATTGAAGGATCGGTGCGTCCATTGCGGGCGCAGTGTGCCTTATGGAATCTCTTGCGCGCCCTGATTCTGTTCAGAAACGGGGAAAGACGTAATGAATCAATTGCTCATCAAGAACGGAGCTTCACCTGCCCTCATCGGCGCGGCCTATATGATTTTTGCAGGCGTTCTGTTCGCGCTCGTCAATATTTCAGTGCAGGGCGCTGCGATGCATTTTGGATTGCCATCTTCATCCGTGGCGTTCTGGCAATATGCCATTGCTCTGATATTTGGCGGATCATGGTTGGCGCGGCTGGGTTGGAAGAGCTTTGCGACCGAGAATATTGCGCTGCATATCCTGAGGGTTCTGGCAGCCGCTGCGGGCGTTCAGCTTTGGGTGCTCGGCCTTAAATCTGTGCCGATCTGGCAGGCAATTGCCCTTATCATGACTTCGCCGTTTTTTGTCACGATTGGCGCGTCTCTGTTTTTGCGAGAAAGCGTCAGCCTGCAGCGCTGGCTTGCTACACTGATTGGATTTGCCGGCGGAATGGTCATCCTTGCGCCCTGGTCCGACAGTTTTACCGTTGCAGCCCTCTATCCACTCGCAGCTGCAGCGCTCTGGGCCTTTGTCTCGCTTTTGACCAAACGCCTTACCAAGACCGAAGCACCCGATACAGTGACCGCCTATCTGCTTGTATTGCTGACACCGATCAATGCGGTTTTCGCAGGTGTTGAAGGCTTTGTGGTGCCAACTGGCACGGCGTTCTGGCTGATCCTGCTGGCCGGTGGTTTGACAGCGCTGGCCCAATTGGCTCTGACACGTGCCTATGCGGTGTCAGATGCCTCCTATGTGCAACCTTTTGATCATTTGAAGCTGCCGCTGAACGTGCTTTTTGGCTGGCTAGCTTTCCAGTTTGTTCCAACCGGCAATTTGTGGATAGGGGCGGCGCTCATAGTTGGTGCCAGCATGTATATCCTGCGGCAGGAAACGCGCGAACAAAAGCGCTCGTTGGGCCGCTAAGCATTTGCACGACGGGTCTTGTTGTCTGACCCGTCGCGTATAATCCATCAGTTGATATATCCTGGCCTCAACTGGCGTAGAGGTAATTCTTCAGATCTTCGGCTTCGCGTTCAGCGTCTGCAATGCGCCGTTTGACCAGATCGCCAATAGAGACCATTCCCACCAGTTCGTCATTCTCTACAACTGGAATGTGGCGGAAGCGGCCCTCGCTCATGCGGGCCATCGCCGTCTGGATGGTGTCCTGAAGGGAACAGGTCACGACGTTTGATGTCATGCATTCCGACGTATCGGCCTGCAGCGCATCGGGTCCATGTTCCGCTATCCTTCGTACAATATCGCGCTCAGACAGGATGCCAGCCAGTTTGCCCTTGTCGTCCACGATCAGAATTGCACCGATGCGGTGTTCGCGCAGTGTGGAGCAAACCTCCAAAAGTGTCTGGGGCAGGGTGATTGTAAATACATCTCTGCCTTTGGAACCTAAAATAGAAGCAATTGTCATGTCGTCCTCCCGTCTCTCTTTGTGTCGCCAGAAGCGAGCTGGACGCAAATTGTGCGACGAAATGTCAAAATGAGCAAGTCACGCAACCTTTCCGAGTGTTTCGCAAGGAAATTCAGCCTTTCCGAGCGACGGGATCAAGGATTGGAAACAGCAAAAGGCCAGCCAGAAACCCACCCAGATGGGCTTCCCATGCGATTCGCGCACCGTCATCACCAAGGCCACCACCGGTCAGTCCGAACAGCAGATTCATTGCAAACCAGATCCCGATAAAGGTCAGCGCGGATCGGTTGCGAAGCACAGCGGAGAAGGGCTCGGCAGGGCGCAGAAAATCGGTTTTACTGCGCTGAAAGGGAGACCGGGCAAGAGGGCCGCCTGCGCTGAACGCGAAGCGCCCAACGGCTGCCATATGCCCCGAAATTGCCGCAGATGCACCTACGGTTGGTGTCAATGATTCTGGATGTGCCAGAAAATGCACACCTGCACCTGCAACTGCGCATACAGCGGAGAACAGCAAAAATCGCTTTGTGCCAAAGCGCCATGCCAATGCGCTGCCAAACGCCAACATCCAGATGGAATTTGTCAGAACATGAAGCCAACTGCCGTGAAGCAGTGCATAGCTTAAAGGGCTGATCCACTCGGAATAGGGTGAGCCGGGCAGTTCCAGAAGTCCGCCATACCGGGCAGGAATGAAGCTAAAACGGATAAGTACATTGACGTAGCTTTGCTCGGACAAAAGGCCGATGCCAGCGTGAATGCCAATGAAAAGCGCCGTCAGACCAATGATGACATTCGGCGCATTGATGGCGCGGGTGCTGTCCGCGGGCGGGGTGTCTTGTTGATTCTCCATGGGGCCATAGTTAGCCTCTGACCGGCGGAATACAAAGCCCGCTATGCCGAATGAGGGCAGGGCTTTGACCGGTAATCCACAGATCGGAGCCGCATTAACCATATTGCCGATCTGCCCCCACACAGCTTTAGAAATCCTGTTAAGACATTGTTAGCCATTGCACACTTTCAGGATAGAACGCTTTTTTATGAACCATCCGACAATTTGCGCCTTGTTCAATTATTGGGATCGACAGCGCGGGGCGTTGGCTGCTCCAGCGCGTGCTGACATTCATCCCGGCGATATTCGCGGTATTTTGCCAGAGGTTTTCCTGCTGGAACGCAACGCCAATGGTCGCTTTTACTACCGTCTTGCAGGCACGCTGTTATGTCAGAATGCGCGTCGGGAGTTGAAAGGACAGAGGCCGTTGGCCCATTTCGCCGATCTGGATCGGCGAAAAATGCAGATCGCCCTGACTCAGGTGGCCGAAAAAGGTACCATCTTCAAAGCAGAAATTCTGGGAACAAGTGCGCAGGGCCGTGCTGTTGAGCAGCAATGGATTGTATTGCCGCTCAAGAAAATTGCTGGCAGTTGCGCGCGGCTTATTGGTGCCTGCGTCACACTTGACGAGCCAGCTTGGTTGGGACGCGATCCGATTGTACGAAACAGCATCCTGTCCGCCAGAATCATAAGCGCAGGCAATAAAGCTGCAATGCTGGAACTGGCCGGACACTCGGTTTCCACGCACCATGTCTCGTTGCGTCCATCCACTGCGCAACCGTTTCATGGGCTTGGCGGCATTGCTGATCCTGATATTCCGCATGGTATTGCCGAATTGCAGGCTCTGATTGAGCGACAATTTGGGCGGCGTCACACCCAGTACGAACCTGTCCTGTCTCAGCGCTACACAGACAGTTTTGAACCTGTCGCTGATGTTCCGGTTCCCAACTTTAATGTTGTTCCATTGGTGACATCGGAAAAACGGATCCAGCACCTTACTGTATTTGAGGGCGGTCGCGACGGCTAACCACATATTTTGTGGTTAAAACAATGTTATAAATTTAAATAAAATTATCAATAAATTAGATTTAAAAGTACATCTGATTTTTGGCGTGATGTAAAATCATGGACTGTATTCTGATCTTGATTGAAATTGAGGTCAGAGTCCATGAAATACTTGAAACGATCCCTATTGTTTGGCTTTATCGTCGCTTTCACTGCGATTGAACATTCTGATGCCAGAGATGTAAACTCTGCTTTTATGGCGGTGACGGGCAAAACCCGACCCCCAATTGGCCACGTCAAATTCTGTCGCGCCAATCCGCAGGAGTGTCGCTCACAGGTCAGCCAGGATCGGGCTATGGCATTGACGCAGGAGCGTTGGGACGAACTCATTCAGATCAACCATATGGTCAACCAATCGGTTCAGCCGGTTACGGACATTGAGCTTTATTCAGTTCCAGAGGTTTGGGCATTTCCGGATCAATATGGCGATTGCGAAGATTACGTCCTGTTGAAGCGGCATCACCTTATACAGGCCGGTTGGCCCGCAGGCAGTCTGCTGATTACTGTTGTTCGCGATATTGACGGCGGTGGCCACGCGGTCCTGACCGTGCGTACAGATCGGGGAGATTTCGTTCTGGATAATCAGGAAGCGCTGATCAAGCATTGGACAGAAACGCCTTACAATTATCTCAAACGCCAATCCAGCAAACATGCGGGCAAATGGGTTTCTGTTGCCGACAGGAGCGACGACCATCTTCTGGCGGAAACTGCGAGTACGGATTGAGCCCAGAACTCTAGACTTGCTTCAAACCGCTCAAAAACCGTTTGGCATTTTTTTGGTAATTCAGCGCTGAAGCGGTCAGCTTTGAAGCATCATCATCGGTGAGGGTGCGGATGACTTTGCCTGGCATGCCGACGACCAGTGAATTGTCGGGAATGTTCTTGCCCTCGGGAATGAGTGCCCCCGCGCCAATCAGACAGTTTTTGCCGATATGCGCGCCGTTCAGAACAATCGCCCCCATTCCAATTAGGGAATTGTCGTCAATCGTGCAGCCATGAATGATGGCACGATGTCCGATGGTGCAGTTTTTTCCAATCGTTGCAGGAAACCCAGGATCAGTGTGCACCATGGTGTGCTCCTGAATATTGGTACCCTCGCCAATGATGATGAGCTCATTGTCACCGCGCAACACAGCACCGAACCAGATGCCGACTTTCGGACCCAGTTTTACGTTGCCGATGATGTGTGAATCGGGGGCAATCCAGATGTCGTCTGACCCCGGGTGTTCCGGTGATTGACCATCAAGTTCGTAAACTGGCATCGGCTTCTCCCTGAGTGAGAAACCGTTATGAAGCAGGCGAATTTGCTTTGCAAATCCACCTGCATTCGCAATGGATGAGTTATGGTCAGGCTGACTTGCCGCGCACCAGTGTCAGGAAGCGGGTTTGCTCGTTCGGGTCATCCCGAAACACGCCTTTGAACTGCGTTGTGATAGTTGAAACGCCATGTTTCTGTACGCCGCGCAGGGACATGCACATGTGTTCCGCTTCCAGCAGAACGGCGACACCACGCGGTTGCAAAGCGTCGTCGATGGCATCTGTAATCTGCGCCGTCAGATTTTCCTGCGTTTGCATGCGGCGGGCGAATACATCTGTGACCCGCGCCAGTTTTGACAGGCCCACGACGCCCTCAACCGGATAATAGCCAATATGGGCTTTGCCGGTGAATGGCACCATATGGTGCTCGCAATGGGAGTAGAACGGGATGTCCCGCACAATGACGATATCATCATAGCCGCCGACATCTTCAAATGTGCGCGCCAGAACGTCCTGAGGGCTCTCATTATAGCCTCGGTAAAATTCCTCATAGGCTTTGACCACGCGTTTCGGCGTGTCGAGGACGCCTTCGCGCGAGGGGTCGTCTCCGGCCCAGGCAATCAGTATACGCACTGCTTCTTCCGCCTGTTCGCGCGTGGGGCGCGAACGAGCCGGTTGCTCGGCAGTTGTGGCCTTTTTGAGTGGCCCAAGAATTGCGTCCATTTTAAACTCCTGATCGGCAAGCCGGGATTGGATTTCCCTTAATATAGGCCATTCCAGCCAGTTTCAGCCAGTCGACCCTGCTGCAAGGAGATAAGGCATATCAGAACAGAGGCAAGCTGAATGACTGACAATTTGCTCAAAGCAACCTATATACTGACACGCAATGTCATCAATTTTGAAGTCGTACCAGCGAGAATAGGCATTATTCACGATGATTGACGAGATCTACAACGCAAAGATTTTGGAATTTGCCGGAAATATTCCGCGCATTGGAACGCTGGACGCGCCTGATGCCTCGGCAAAAGCCCATTCCAAATTGTGCGGCTCTACCATTTCCGTGGATTTGAAGGTCGATGCGGGGCAGGTCACGGATTTTGCGCAAGAGGTCAAGGCCTGCGCGCTCGGCCAGTCATCTGCTTCAATCGTCGCCGCCAATATTGTTGGTGCGACCGCGGATGAATTGCGCAGTTTGAAAGCCACGATGTATGCCATGATGAAAGAAGGCGCACCACCGCCGGAAGGGCGTTTTGAGGCATTGAAGTTTCTTGAGCCGGTTCGAGACTATCGCGCACGCCATGCCTCCACCTTGCTGGTGTTTGACGCGGTGGTGGATGCACTCGACCAGATTGAAGCGGATCGAAAGATCAAGGCGCGGGCTTAGTTGGTCTTCAGGCGCAGTCAGAAATGGGACGAGACTTCGTAGTGCGCGCTTAGATAAACCTCTGGAGGAATGCGGTTCTGGATGCTTTCTACCATATCTGAAAACGGTTCCTCATCGACAGCGCCCAAAGCCACATAGGTCTGTTCATCTGCGGCTGATTCCGTGTTGAGTGGATTGGCAAATACTCTCAGATCAATATTCTTCAATTCGCCGATCAGAAGGTTTGCTGCGGTTTGCATCAGGCGTTCATCAGAGACATCATTGTAAATTCTGAAAACGTGGACGACATCATTCTTGTCGAGACCAATAATCGAGGGGCGCAGGGTCAACTCTTCAACAGTCCAGGGCGGGATCAACTCCGTCAGCTTTTGGGTCAGGCCATCGATGGATATTCCAAAGGCTCCGGCTTCAACAGTGATGGCTGACAGGCCCGCCACATTGTATGTCTGAATCTCCCCCACGCCTCCCGCGTCTTCCAGTTTCTGTTCGATTGGCTCGGTGATCAGTCTTTCAATGCGGGCAGAGTCATCTGAATCGGCGGGTGTCAGGACGTAAACCATTTTACCGGTATTGCCAGCCAGCCAGTTCCAGACAATGCCAATTATAATGGCAATGCCGACCGCAGGGATGAGTATGTTAAGCTGGCGACGTGTCATGGGATCCAGAGCATGTTGTGTTCGTATGGAACCATTTGATGAATCAATTGAACTCTAGAATGCCGTGATTTTCTGCAACAGACAAGATGGAACGGGTCTTCAGGCCCGCTGATAATGAATAAATCTGACACTTTTTCCCCCCGAAAATGGCCGAGATATGTGGGACTGGGGCTGATCACGTTCTATCAGAAAGTGATTTCGCCACTGTTGGGTTCATCCTGTCGTTACGCGCCGACCTGTTCATCCTATGGAACTGAATCCATTTCCCGGTTTGGATTGTGGGCAGGCGGGTGGATGACATTGGCGCGGTTTTGCAGGTGTAATCCGTTTGGGGCATCGGGCCATGATCCGGCACCTGAAAGACTTCCAGCTAATGCGGTCTGGTACCTGCCATGGCGTTATGGGCGCTGGACAGGCCGTCATATTGACCCGGCGACCCGACTGGACTGAGCGGATGCCGGAAACGGCGTCTCTTCAGATCTGCAGGCAAATACTTGCATCACACATGCGCTCGCGCTAAACCGCCCGCGTAATTTAACACAAACGGCTTACCTGCATTCGTTGGCAGAGAGTGAGCAGGAGACAAATAATGATTTCCGTAAAACTACCCGATGGCTCAGAACGGTCTTTGGACGATGGTTCCAGAGGGCTGGATCTGGCCGAAAATATCTCAAAATCCCTTGCAAAAAAATCTGTTGCGATGGTGCTGGATGGCACGCTCACAGACCTGACCGATCCGTTGCATGATGGCGCTGTTGTCGAAATTGTCACCCGTGACGATGAGCGTGCCCTGGATCTGATCCGCCACGATGCGGCGCATGTGATGGCCGAAGCTGTGCAGGAACTGTATCCTGGTACCCAAGTGACCATCGGGCCCGTCATTGAAGATGGCTTCTTTTACGATTTTGCGCGCAATGAACCCTTTACGCTGGACGATCTGCCGAAGATCGAAGCCAAGATGAAAGAGATCATCCAGCGCAATGAGCGTTTCACCAAACAGGTCTGGTCCCGCGAAGATACCGCCAAGGCATTCGCTGATTTGGGCGAGGGCTACAAGGTGGAATTGCTGGACGCGATTCCTGAGGGCGAAGACGTCAATATTTATCATCAGGGTGACTGGTACGATATGTGCCGGGGGCCGCATATGGTGTCTACCGGCCAGATCGGGCAGGCGTTCAAGCTGATGAAAGTGGCCGGAGCCTATTGGCGCGGTGACAGTGATAATGCCATGCTGACCCGGATTTACGGCACCGCCTGGAACAATGAAAAAGATCTGAAAGCCTATCTGACACGGCTTGAAGAAGCGGAAAAACGCGATCATCGCAAGCTCGGCCGCGAGATGGATCTGTTTCACTTCCAGGATGAAGGTCCCGGGTCCGTTTTCTGGCATGAAAAAGGCTGGAGCCTGTTTCAGAACCTTATCAATTATATGCGTCGCCGAAACGATGGTGCTGATTATGATGAGGTGAACACGCCGGATATGCTTGACCGAAGCCTGTGGGAAGCTTCTGGTCACTGGGAAAAATTCGGCGAGAACATGTACACCACGACAACACCGGATGAGCGCGTGTTTGCGCTGAAGCCGATGAATTGTCCTGGCCATGTTCAGGTGTTCAAGAACGGGCTGAAATCCTATCGCGATCTGCCGGCCAAAATCAGTGAATTTGGCAAGGTGCATCGTTACGAGCCATCAGGTGCGCTGCATGGGCTGATGCGGGTTCGCTCGTTCACCCAGGACGATGCGCATGTTTTTGTGACGGATGATCAGATCACGCAGGAATGCCTGGCGATCCACAATCTGTTGCTGTCGATTTATGCCGATTTCGGGTTTACCGATATTCGCATCAAATTCTCGGATCGTCCCGAAAAGCGTGTCGGGACTGATGAAGTTTGGGACGAAGCGGAAGCGGCATTGAAAACCGCCGTGGAAGCGGCTGGCGATGCCTATACGCTGAACCCGGGTGAGGGCGCCTTTTATGGCCCCAAACTGGAATATGTTTTGCGTGATGCAATTGGCCGGGACTGGCAATGCGGCACGTTGCAGGTGGATTTGAACCTGCCGGAGCGGTTGGGTGCCTTCTACATCGGCTCCGATGGCGAGAAGCACACTCCAGTCATGCTGCATCGGGCCATTTTTGGCTCGTTGGAGCGCTTTACAGGCATTCTCATCGAGCATCATGCCGGTCACTTCCCACTGTGGCTGGCGCCGTTGCAGATCATGATTGCAACCATCACATCAGAAGCTGATGAGTATGCTGTGAAAGTGCGTGAAGCCATGCGTGCCGCAGGCCTGCGCGTCGATGCGGATTTGCGCAATGAGAAGATCAACTACAAGGTTCGCGAGCACAGTCTTGGCAAAGTGCCTGCCATTATCGCGCTAGGTGGCCGAGAGGCTGAACAGGGAACCGTGTCCATTCGTCGGATCGGCTCCAAACAGCAAACGGTCATGACTTTGGAAGAAGCGATAGAGAGTTTTGTGCAGGAAGCAACTCCGCCGGATTTGGCAAGACTAAAAGCCAAATGAATTGAAGATAAAAAACCCGGTTTATAGCCGGGTTTTTTAGGCGCCGAATGCGTTGCTCGTCGGTTGACCGTACAGTCAATGCGGATTGGGCTTGGGAAAGGCAGGGGAAGCCTAATTGGTGTCGAGTGCGCCTTCCCATCCGAAATAGACGCCTTGTACTTCGTCCCCTCCCAATTTGCGATAAAGCGCCAGGGCAGGGGCGTTGTCGGGCTCGGTCCCCAGCCAGATACCTTTGCAGCCGCGTGCGCGTGCGATAGCGAACAGTTCTTTGGTGACGGCCGTCCCAATACCCTGGCACAGATGGCTCTCGCGCACGCCGACCTCGTTGACGAACATTGCAGGCGGTTTATCCGGGTGGAGGAGAACGGTGCCAGACGCCATTCCAACGGCCAGATCTCCATCAAAGGCCAGTACCAGTTCATGCAGCGGATCGGCCAGAAACGCCGCAGCTTGCGCCGGGTCCATTGGGTTGTCGAAAAGCCCTGCGGGTATTGCCATTAGTAGCGGCAGGTCGTCTGGACCCAGGCTGGAAAAATTCATGTGGTTTTTCATCTCAACCTACTGGAAATTACGCCCCAATTTAGAACGGGGCGGCTGCCAAGTAAATTCATGCAGATCATGAATTGAACCTCCCAAAAGAGCTGCAATGTGAAGATCAGGCGAAAGAAGCAACGATGCCCTCCGCTTCAAGTATGCATGCAGCCAGAATTGTCGAGACTTTCGTCTCGCGTCAGTTGCTCAATCGCAGTGCAGGCGCGCCCGACCACGTCCATGGATCAGATTTTGCGGCGGCGGTTGGAGAACGATGGCGCCAAGAGGCAAACCCGTTTCCGCCCAGGACCCAGATTGCGTTCACCATGGCCCAGCAGTGACGTCGTTTTATGCCAGCCAGCCGGTGACAGCGCATATGGCTAACGCTGCAAGGCCCACAAAAACCGTCTGATTTTCATTGTGACTTTCTGGCGGTCATGAGATCAGACCCGCGTATAAATCGTTCAAGACAACGTCCAGCTCCAACTACCATTGGACACCTGACTTGCGACCTATTGCCAAGAGTTTATTCCGTTGAAAAACGCCAATCCGGCCAAACTCCTGCAGATGTTCTACAGGTCTGGCCAACAACAGCCCGGCACCGGCACCAGGACTTGTAGAGTGGCATCGTTGAATTGGGATATTTGCCAGTAATCTTTCATTCGTGCATGATAATGGATCATGGGGAAAGCAAGAGTTATTGCGTTCAGCTAAGCCATTCAAAAAAAACAAGATTTTAGGAGTGGCCGCACTGTGGCTTGTTCTCATCTTGATTGATCTTTTGGCGGCGCACGGAGTTGTGCGCCTTAAGTTTGACCATGGTCTGGATCGCATTTTTAGCGGCGGTGGCGAACGCTACGACGACTTTTCGACATATCTGGAAAAATATGGTGCGGCAGACGGGGTTCTGATCCTGGTAAAGGGTGAGGACTTGGCCGCGCCAACGTCAACAGCAGCCCTGATCGATCTTGCTTTGGATCTGCAACTGATGGAGGGCATTGATGCTGTTTATTCTCCTTTTTCGGTTCCCATTCCTACAGCGGATCAAGGTGCTCTGACACTGGAAGGCCTGCCGGGAGACCCCACCCGGACGTGGCGCGAAGCACATGCGGTGCAGCCAGATCTGTCGCGTGTGTTGACGCTGGATCGCCAGAGCGCATTGATCACGGTTATCGGACCCACGGATGGCATGGCGATTGCCCGGATCGAAGCGCTGGCCACAATGCGCCTTGCGGAACCTGGAATAAGCCACAGGTTAACAGGACTTCCCGTCGCGCTGGACCGGTCAAGCACGTATCTGTTGCAGGATTTTGTGCGCCTCAATGTGGTGGGGGCAATCTTCGGAATTTTGGTTGCGGTCATTGCGCTTAACGGCTGGTGGGTTGCCGTGACAACGCTTCTGTCGGCCGGGACCGCCTTGCTTTGGGGAGTAGGCGCACTGGGCTGGCTGGGCGCTGAAATCAACGTGATCTCTGTTGCTCTTCCTGTTTTGGTGTTGGCGCTTTGTCTGTCCGACGCCGTACATTTGGGCATGGAACAACGCACGATGCTTCGCAGCTCTTCAGTGCGTCCTATCCTAGAAACGTTGTTGCGCATTGGACCTGCCGTCTTGCTGACGTCTCTCACAACAGCCATCGCCTTTCTTTCGTTAGGGCTGTCTGGCTCTGACGCCATATCGCAGATGGGCACAAGTGGCGCTCTGGCGGTTCTGGCAGCCAGTTGCGGTGTGCTCTTGGCGAACACAGCACTGGGGGCGGCTGCCTTGCTTCTCCTGGGCCGGGAGCGACTGGCTGAGGCATCATCCGGTGCGCCTCGGCGGTTTTGCAATTGGTTCTGGCTGGCACGGTTCGGCATTGCCGCGGATCGTCCGGTCGCAGTGACAGGACTGCTTCTGACCGTGGTCGCGTGTGTTGCCTACATCCTGGCGGACACCCGGTTTTCTCTCTATGAAAACCTGCGCGAAACCGATCCCGTAGTGCAAACGATGCAGGACATCGAGAGCTCATTCGGAGCCGTCTCGACGCTGCAGATCACTGTCGATCTTGCTGGCGAAAACCCCGTTACAATGGCACGCACCGTCTCGGCCAGGGTGGAGGCGGCGGCCCCGGAACTGACGCCATTTTCGATCGCGACCATCGCTGATATGGCGGCAACATCCGGGATGGAACTTACAGAATTGACGGGGCAACTTCCCGAGCTACTTCGGAAAAGGCTGGAGGGTATAGAGGCCGATCAGACAATCGTGACAGTTCCCTTTCATTATCAAAATTCGGCGCAAACACGCGCGTTGACAGCTCAGATTGAGGTTGAACTATCCACCATCTCCAGAGCGTCCGGGGCAAATTCTGTGCAGGTCTCAGGGCCGGAAGTCATGTCAGCCTTCGTCAGCAAAGACATGATCCGTGCCCTCAGTCTCAGCCTTCTGTTCGCGATTGGCGCGGTGGGTCTGATCATTGCTTTGTGGCTGAAGAGCGTCAAAGCCGGTGTGCTTGCCCTAGCCGCGAATATTCTGCCCGTGGCTTTGGTTGGTGCAGCTCTTGGAGCAACCGGACTGGGGGTTTCCTTCGCCGCCGGTATTGCAATGACGCTCGCGTTTGGAATTGCTGTGGACGACACCATTCACGTCATGAACCGCTTTCGGCTGACTTCGGCGTTTGAACCGCAGCGTCTGGTGCGTGCGATGCAGGACGTGACGCCCCCGGTTGTCGTGACCTCTATGGTGCTGGTGGGTGGTCTTTTCGGGGCATTTGGCGCGAATTTGCCAACAGTGGAAGAATTCGGAGGACTGGCAATTGCGGTGTTCCTGTTGGCCCTGATCGCGGACCTCGCCTTTCTGCCCGCCCTGATGAAGTGGTCTCGTCTATGAAACGCATTTGGAAGCACATCAGCATTTTGTTTTTGGGATTTTGGCTGACAGGCCCATTGGCGGCGGAAAGCCTGACAGCCACATTTTCGGGCCTTTGGGAAGGAAACGGTGTGCTGACAACCGCCGCAAACAAGCCACAACGCCGAACGCGGTGCCAGGTGGAAGTTGTGCCTGAGGCCGGATCAGAGACGCTGCACATTGCCGGTGTCTGCGCCGTCGCAGTGCGCCGGTCGCGCTTTGTCCTGCGCATTACCTGGCTGAGAGGCGGGCGTGTGGTCGCCGGTTTTCGCGCCAGCGGTATGGAGGAGACGGTGCAGTATCGTGGGAAACAGTCCGGGAAAACCATTGAGCTTTTGTCCAGCACCACTCAGGATTTTGATGGCCGTGCACATCTGTCACGACTGGTTATCGCGTTCACCGGCAAGGATAGCTTTGCCGTTGACGAATGGCGGCAGCCCGAGGGTCACGGTGCCGACCTGCATAGTCTGTCCCTTGTTTTTAAGAAGAAAGACCTGTGAGAATGAGGCCAATGCGTAAGGGGTGGGGAAATTCGAAAGGCTTGGTCCTGCTTGGTTGCCTGGCTTGGGCTGGAAACGCGGCCTATGCGCTGGGGGGCAACGGGGGTGCCACAAAAACCTATTCTCCTGCGGTCGTGGCGCTGGCACTGGCTGTTTTCTTCGTTTGGCATTGCGGGCATCGCTATGGCCGGTCTGCCATTCTCCGGTTTGTGGCGGTTGTGTTTGTCGTTGGCTGGGCATTCGAGACGCTCAGCGTGATGACCGGCGTGCCATTCGGGCGCTACCATTACACTGACATCATGTCGCCATTCCTGGGCCATGTCCCGGTATTTGTACTGCCAGCCTATCTGTTTATGGGCTACGCGTCCTGGTCGATGGCAACCTTGATGCTGGGTATCCGCACCGCCGCCCTGCCGCGCAATGCGGCCTATAAGGTGCCACTGGTTGCGGCGGGTCTCATGGTGCTTTGGGATCTCAGCATGGACCCGTTGCGGGCCACTGTCGAAGGCCGGTGGATATGGATCGACGGCGGCGCCTATCTTGGCGTTCCGGTCTCCAATTACGTCGGGTGGTTCCTTGTCACCTGGTGCATGTTTCAAGCTTTCGCAATTTTGCTGAAAGACAATCCACCATCCGAACGGTCCGATATCGTGGCGGATCGCTCTTACTGGGTAGCAATTCCGCTGATATATAGCTGCTTTGCGGGTGAGTATCTGCTCAATCCAATTGTTGATCACGACCCCGCTCTGACGGCCACAGGGACAGCGGTTCAGAACATCTTTTCATCAGTGGCTCTCATCACGTCGCTGACACTCGTGCCTGTGTTGCTCTTGGGCCTTATCCTCGCCCTCAGACCTCCGCTGTCGCGAACGCGTATCCAGAGCCCCAGGTCCACGAGGCGCCGGCCCAATGGCAGAACCTCAGATGAAAAACCGGGGATAGAGTCTGGGAGGCCGGCACCTCTTCCAACGCGATCCTGTCCGAGCATAGTGACCGCGCCGAGGACGCATGCGAGCGGATGGAAACAACCTGAACCACAAAACTTTGATCAATGAGTTCTTCAACGGAATAGGCGTTCAAAGCAGATGTTGCCAATTTGAAACCAGTGCCACCGACGGCAGAGTGAACCAGCCTTGCCCTTGCAGGGCACTCCACTCATATTGCGGATGACATGGCCAATGAACCTTGGACACCAACATCATGAGAACAGCAATTCTTTTCGACTGTGAGTTTCTGTGTCTTGAAGGTTCACAGCGCCGGTTCTGGTGCGCCGCTGACGATCCCGATCCAGTTATTGCCCAGATCGGTGCTGCAAAACTGGGGTTGGAGGGAGATTTCCCAATTCTGGATACATTCATGGTCTATGTTGTGCCGATTGACCGCAATGGCAACAGATATGCGCTTGATCCATTTTTCACAAAACTGACCGGAATCACTGAGGAGAATATTGATGCTGAGGGTATTTCATTGTCGGAAGCTCTCGCGCGCATCGACAGATTCTCACAAGGCGCTCGCTTCTGGTCCTGGGGCAAGGACGAGCTGAATATGCTCGCGATCAGTTGCTATGTGGCCGGCATTGAACCGACTATCCCGGCAAACCGGTTCGACAATGCCGTCAAACTCTTGCTGGCGGCGGGTATGCCGGTTGAGGATTTGGCACGGACGCCCAGTAACAAACTAGCCGACTATTTTGATGTCGATCATCCGCCGTTAAAGGGGCATGACGCGCGCGACGATGCGTTATCCGTCGCCTATACCGTGCAACACCTTTTGAGAGAAGGAAAGTTGCAGTCCAACGCGTTTGATAATTTGTATTCGGGATAGCCGACAGGGCACGGATAGACTCCGCCAATGACCGACTGGGCCAGGTTTGGCATCATCTCAGGACCTCAAACGACAGAACGAGATATACCCGAAACCGAAAAGGCATTCTGATGTTCTGGTTGGTTTGCTGTTTCACAGATTGTCATTCAAAAATTTCAAAACAAGTTTGTTTTTTGATGAGTCATCTCTTCACCGCCAATTTGTCCGAACAATCCAAACCAACGCAATGCGGGAAGAACGAAAGTCGCGTCATGGAAATGGGAACATGGTCGGCTGAAAAAAATCAAATTCCGGCATGGCCGATTTTTCAGCAATGAGGTTAAAGCGGCAGTCTGAGCCATATGAGAAGACTGAACTCAAATTGGAGACCATCACGCTTAACTACAATGAGCCCAATTCAGCCAACGTTTTGGGCGCAAGGGCGAAGCGACCCATAGCCCTGAGCTTCGATAGTTGACGAACACCAAAAAAACGCGTTGAACTGAATGATAACAATGCGCCGTTGATTATATAAAAAACGGCAGAATGGTTGGGAAAAAAATGCGTCGTATCACATCAAGTATCATTGTTGGCGTTTTGTCAGTTTTGACATCAGCAACAGCAGTTCTTTCACAGGAAACGACAATTCGGATTGGAACCGGCGGGAAAACCGGTGTTTATTTTCCAACTGGAGGGGCAATTTGCAGGCTTACAAACCGCGGTGTCGCTGACCACGGTGTCATGTGCGAGGTCGAGTCCACAGGTGGGTCAGTTTACAATCTCAAGGCGGTCCGCGCTGCTACGCTGGACTTTGGTATCGCTCAGTCAGATTGGCAATTCCACAGCCTGAACGGAACTTCCAAGTTTGAGGAAGATACCCCTGACACAGAGCTGAGAGCTGTCTTTTCAGTGCATCCGGAACCGTTCACTTTGGTTGCCCGGGCAGATTCGGGAATTAAATCGTTCGAAGATTTAGTTGGAAAACGCGTTAACATCGGGAATCCTGGATCAGGGTCCCGTGGCACCATGGATGTCTTGATGGCGGCCAAGGGAATTAAAATCAGTGATTTCTCTCTTGTGACCGAACTCAAATCATCAGAACAGGCACGCGCGGTGTGCGATAACAAAATTGATGCAATGGTCTTTACGGTCGGCCATCCCAGCGGATCGATCAAGGAAGCTACCACGGAATGCGATACCGTGTTGGTTGAGGTTGGGGGCCCAGAAGTTGATGCTTTGATCAGCGAAAATCCCTATTACAGAACCGCAATTATTCCAGGCGGTATGTATCAGGGAAATCCAAATGACACGAAGACGTTTGGTGTGGGCGCTACGCTTGTCACTTCAGTTAAAGTGCCTGACGATGTGGTCTATGCAGTGACCAAATCGGTATTTGAAAACATGCGACGCTTCCGCAGATTACATCCGGCTTTGGGTAATCTTAAAGAAGAAGAAATGATCAAGGATGGTCTTTCAGCGCCACTGCATCCCGGTGCGATACGTTATTACAAAGAAGCGGGTTTTTAGGTTTCGGGATTGAACATCTCAGGGATTTTTGTCCGAAATTTAGGTCTCGCCCATTTCAATAACACACAGGTTTAGGCCTGGTCTGTTTTGCCGTTTCTTCTTCCCGGAAGAGCGTGAACGATGATTCCAGAAGTCGGTAGAGAGATTGTGGGTTCCTTCATACAACATTTAAAGGAACCCCGGATCTTACTCCGGGGTCTACCCTACAAAGGAAACGCTCCACCAAATATAGATACCGACCGCGATAATCGGCAAGGGATACAGCGACGCACCTATGATGTTTAAACGACTTGCCAAAACCTCGGATTTTCGCTCGTTTACCCAAAATACCAGGACACTAACGGCGATCGAGAACCACATGACAATCTGCAAAGCAAAAAAGATATAATCAATTGCCACGAGATAGCCGATATTTGGAAGATCGTTAGATAGCCGGGCTCTCAACAGCGACACGGTAACCAAAACCAGAATGCCGCCACTCAATCTGGGCGGGATTTCGCGAATGGGAACAGCGAACAGCAATAGTCCGATAACAAACAGGATGACCATCGGTAACATAATAGTTGTGCTATAGCTGGTCAGCTTGCGCGAAATTTCCATTTCCATTTTCATTTTTGAGAAGTTTACCGCAGTCTCTCCCTGGAATGACCGGGTTTCACCGAGGGTTGAAGCCGTTTTGACAACATCCTGATAAATTTGGGCGTTGGTCATTTGCCAGCCCTTGGCAGACCGGAAAACGTCTTCCTCGTGAAGTCTGGACAGGAGTGTCACGCCTTCCCCGGTCAACCTCATCCCAAGATTATCTGTGACAAACCTCAAACTTTCGCTGGTCAGATCGCGATGCCGAACTTCCAAAACGATATTCTGTTTATCAAATGGATAATTTTTGAACTGGAAGTCGCCGTGGAATGTTCCCCTGACTTTAAACGTCTGGATTTGCATACTGTTGCGTTCGCGGGACCAGATCGGGTTGATCAAGCGGATCGGGCTTACCGCATTGCTGAATTCAATTTTCGATAAGTCCAGATCGCCTCGGTATCGGAACCAGATAAAGAAATCTAATGTGTAGTTCCCGGTAGCCGTGTTGAGGTTGCTGATTTCATTTATATCGACCCCAAAATAGACGATTTGGGCCGAATTCATGTACCCGTCTGCGTAGGGAATAATATCCTTGGATTCGAGCTTTTCGGAGAAGTTTGGCACCATAACCGGATTTAGGACCGGCTGTAGCTGAATTGGTGCCGAAATGAATTCTCCAAGTTCAAATATCCCGACAGGGACAGATTTTATGGCGTTGCCCTTGTCATCGAAATAGATGTTCCCGGTTATCCCATCAAACGCCTCAATAGGTTTGTCAATTGATGTGAGAAAGCTTCGAATGGCGTCACGATCCTGAATGATATCCGTCCCGGAAATCTCCGCATTTTCTATCGCGTGAATAGCCACGCTGGCGGCGTCGTAATATAACGCATTGCCGGAATCCGGATTATGGCCATATTTGTTTCGAAATTTGGCGCGGAAGTTCACAGCATTCTCATTGGCAACATCCCAGATCATGGATGTCGTGGCGTAAATCTGGTCGGTGAAATCTCCCGGACGCGTCTTGAGAATTGGGTCTGGTTCAAAATAGGTTGGAAACTGCTGATTGATGGAGTCCGGACCGAAGATAGGCAGAGTGAAGCCGGAATTTCGCATTTCACGCACGAAGTGAGCCGCATTGGCGGCATTCATCGCAAGAAACACCATGCCACTGTCAGGTGCCAATGACAGTTCTGAAACAATGTCTGCCATATCAAGATCAATATCAGGGCTCTTCGCATCGACCGTGAATTCGCGTTTGATTTCTAGCGGCAGTTTCCCTGTAGCCGTTACAAAAGCCTTCGCCAGCGATCGACCATAAACACTGTTGGTTGAGACGAGTGTTGCGGTCTTATAGCCAAGGACGCTGTTAATGTAGTTCGCTATAAAATCTGCCTGAAAGCCATTGTTGTAGGTCACGCGGAAGTACCAGGGGTTACCAACCGTGAGTGCGTCTGCTGTCGCTGTTCCTGATATGGCCGGAATCTTATTTTCCAGATAGATGGGCCCAGCCGCTATCGATGCACCACTGGTTCGGTGCCCAATGACCAAAAGGTTATTGTCATCCAATGCGATTTGTTTTGCGGCCAAAACAGCCTTGGTGGCTGAGTTCTCATCGTCATATGTTTTCAATTCAACGAGACGTCCGTTCACACCGCCGTCGGCATTAACTTCATCGACCCGAATTTGTGCGGCTTCCACCATGGCTCGGCCTAATTGCGCACTGTCTCCCGACATTGGACCAACCACTGCAATCGTCCAGGGAGTTGTCTCTTGAGCTTGGGATGAAACTACGAAAAAGAATTGGCAAATTACCAATAAAATCGAAATTAATGACAATTGCGTCTTACTGTTCATAGTCCCCCCGAGGCGATTTTCGATACATTCCTCAAAAACCAAAATGGTACATTGCTGATTGAACAACTGATGTCCAGAAATTAGAGAAAATTCTTTGTTAAGCTATACACGTAAACACGGCTGAACACGCCAACTATCAGTATATTGACAGGTCGTTTCCCGAGATCCGTATTTCTAATTGGAAACGCAGGCTTCGCGACATCGTGATTCTCTTGCATCAAACCCATGGAGAGTAGCCGGATTGTTGATGAGGATGCGCTCAATTCCCTCTGGATCACCCATAAAGGGCAGCACCCTAGGTCGAGTGCATCCATCAGATACACGTCGTGGCCTAAACCAACTCCGCATCCTTCATGATTTCCACCAATGCAGGGCCATTGACTGCGAGGGCTCGCTCAATGGCAGGCCCGATGTCTTCAGTTTTGGTGACCTTTTCACCATGTCCGCCACAGAGTCTTGCGAGGGCTGAAAAGGACGGATTGTGCAAATCTGTCTCCCAAACCGGCCATTCACGGCGTGAAACTTGCCAAGCTGCATTCGGTCGTAGTCCACCTGAATAATGTTTTGCTTCAGCGCAATTCCGGTGTGGTTTGAAAAACTGGCTCCCAGGGCTGTCAACACGTCGGCTTCGTTCATGAACCAGCTTGCAATCGGAGTGCCTGATCTTCCCAGGACACCCGCACCAAGAGTGTGGTCGTCTGGCACCAAACCCATGGCCTTGAATGTTGTCACGACCAGCGCGCCGATTTTTTCGGCCCTGGCGCCGCCAATGGCCACGCCCGAACATGCTGCCATACCTTGCTGCCAAGTCTTCAATTCAACGCACATTGCGCGTGACTGTCGGGCCTGTTTGCAGGACCACACATCAAGCATTTGGGTTAAAATCCCAAGTACCTAATATACTGCAATAACAATTCTTTAAGGGATCTCGTTCACGCAATCCTCGTCGTAATATTTTACGATAAGATGATTTCTTCTGACGGCGCAAGGGTCGCACGAACACGATAAATTGTTGTCCAGGCGTCGAATCCGCAAGCGAGCCAGCTTTCGGTTCGGTTATGCGAACAATGGCTGAGGTGATCGTCAGAGACGCTAAAGGAGGTCCGCCTTCTGCGCTGTTTTGGCACGCCAACATTCGACCTCTGCGGTTGGGAGTCTGGACTGAAAATGAGAGCTTTTTCAATTCTCTGAAATGGGCACAGGGTTCAACTGAACAACGCATCACACACAGCGGCCTTTTCAACGGGTGTTTGATTTTGCCGCGTATTTCCAACGAGTGCAGGCCACACGAGTCGCCGCTGATTTTGCCTGCCAAGTGCAGTCACAGAAGACACCGCTTCGTATACATAAGAGTTGACTATTGTAATTTTAGTATGCAATTTATGCGACATGGAAGCATATAAAATACAAGATGAGCCAGATGAGGGGTTTTCGGGAGACAAGGCGACTCTCGCAGACTCCATTCGCCGTGTTCTGGCCGATGAAATTTTTTCCGGTGAGATCGAAATTAATCATCGGCTGGACGAACAAGAACTTGCCGATAGGTTCAAGGTTTCAAGAACGCCGGTGCGCGAGGCGCTTCGTCAGCTTGCTACGGCCGGGCTTGTGGAAATCAAACCAAGGCGCGGCGCGGTGGTCGTGCCTTCAGATCCTGAACTCATAGGCCAGGCGTTTGAGGCAGCCGCCGAATTAGAGGCGTTGGCCGCCGGTAAGGCTGCGATGCGCGCATCGCTGTCGCAAATGGTCGATCTTCAGGAATTGTTTGAAGCATGTGATGCGGCCGTCAACGCAGACGGCCCCGAACGCTACTCATCTGCAAATCGTGAATTCCATGACAAAATCGGTGAGCTGTCCGGCAATGTCAGCCTGGTGGCGGCAACACGTATCGTGCGCATTCAAACGGCTCCTTTCCAACGCGCGCGGTTCTCGCAATTGGACGAACGACGGCAATCTCAAACAGAACACGCGGACATTCTGAGTGCAATTTGCCGTCAGGATTCAGATGCAGCAGCCCGCGCAATGAAAGAACACATTCTGCGCGCCAGCCTCTACGCCATCAGCCGCAAGCGCACGCACGGAGACAAACTCTGACAAGGTAAATCAACAATCGATCCACTGGGAGGACTAGAAATGCAACATCCAATACGCACTGCTCTAACGGCTGCGGTGGCGCTTGCCGTCACTGCAACAATGGCGCTACCGGCTTGGGCGGAAACGATCCGCATGAGCTCACGTTCGTCAAATTGGGACATTGTACTGATTGAAAGCGGAATTGCTGAAAAATACGGGCTGGAGCTGGAAGTCGTACCGATGAAAACCGGTGTCGAAGTAACCGAAGCCCTGATCGGCGGATCTGTTGATGTTGGAAGCGTTGGTGAAACCCCTTTGACCTCGCTTCTTAGCAAGACAGACCTGGTCGCAGTGATCGGCACAGCCGTGTCGACAGACGGCGGATATGCACAGGTTATTGTGGCCAAAGACTCGCCAATCCAAACTATTGACGATCTCAAAGGCAAGCGCATTGCGACCAAAATTGGCTCAGGGTCTTATCGGGCACTGAATGATTGGTGCGCGAAAAACGGGTGTTCGCTCAACGATTTTGAGATCCTGAATACGTCTCCCGGTGCCATTCTGGCAGCCATAGAAGCCGGATCGGTGGAAGCGGGCATCTGGTTTGCGCCAACCACGTCAATCGCCGTGGCTAAAGGTTTTGGACGGATCATGATGAATTTCTCCGGCGCCAATGAAGGTCAGGCAAGTTGGGTTTCCAACCGTGCATTTGCAAATGCGAATCCTGAGCTTGTCGCAAAATTTGTCGCGGCCACAATTGAGGCTCAGCAGATTTTTGCTGAAGATCCGGACCGGGCTGCAGCGCTTCTGGAAGTTGGCATGCAAAAACGGGGACGTGACCTGACGGCCGATATCCTGAAGATGGGGCTCGCCGATTTCGATTACACACCATCGTTTGATCCGGAACGGAAAGTTCGTGTGTTCCAGGGTGTTTTTGAAAGCCTGTCCGCAGCTGGCAAGCTTTCTGGTGATATGCCAGATTTTGCGGCGGCACTTTTGCCCGATGTTCATGCAAGAGCACTGGAAATCGTCGCTGAAATGAACTGATCCATTTGGCGGCCCGGCATAATCACCCGGGCTGTCCTATCTGACGACGTGACCACTGGAGAGCATTCATGGATACCCCAAATCTGCTGATCATCATGGATGATGAGCATAGCAGTCATGCGCTCGGTTGTTACGGCCACCCAATTGCGAAAACACCAAACCTTGACCGGCTTGCGCAGCGCGGCACCCGGTTTGACAGCGCCTATACGAATTCGCCAATCTGTGTTCCCGCACGCGCTGCGCTTGCGACGGGCCAATATCCCCATCAGACCAGCTATTGGGACAATTGCATTGCCTATGACGGGCATGTTGAAAGCTGGGGGCATCGTCTGCAGGGCGCGGGGATCGAAACCACATCAATTGGCAAATTGCATTATGTTGATGATCGCGCGTCAACGGGATTTGATCGACAGATTCTGCCGATGCATATCCATGCTGGTGGTGACACACAGGGTCTTGTCCGTGATCCCCCGTCGCCGCGTCCCCAATGCCGCGATATGGCTGACAATCTTGGTCCCGGCGAAACAGAGTACACTCAATATGATCGCGACATTCGTGACAGTGCAAAGGACTGGCTGGAGCAGCAGGCTGCCGGATCATCGGATCAGCCCTGGGCTACATTCGTGTCTTTCATCTGCCCCCATTACCCGCTTGTGGCACCGAAACAGTTCTTCGATCTTTATGATCCTGCCGACATGCCGCTTCCCAAACAACGCCCTGATGACGGCACGGATCAGACCGGCTGGTGGCGTGATTTTAACAACAGCTACCTTTGGGACAACTATTTTACCTCTGATGAGCATCGGCGGCTGGCGATAGCGTCTTACTATGCGCTTGTCAGCTTTATCGATGATTGTGTGGGGCAAATCCTGTCTGTGCTGGAAGAGACCGGCCTTGATAAAACGACCCGCGTCATATTCCTGTCTGACCATGGAGAAAGCCTGGGTGCGCGTGGGCAATGGGGCAAGTCCACCATGTATAATGAATCCGTACAGGTGCCGATGATCATCGCAGGACCAGGCATTCCCGAAGGCGAAATTTGCCGCACTCCAGTCCAGCTGCTCGATGTTTTTCCGACTGCTCTTGACAATGCCGGGCTTGAGCCTGCTGAGGACCGCCCTGGTCGGTCACTGATCGAGATTGCGAACCTGCCTGACGATATGTCGCGCCCAATCTTTAGCGAGTATCACGCCACCGCAGCTCGTTCAGCAGAATACATGATCCGGCGCGGACGCTACAAATACATTCACTATGTCGGATTTGCGCCCGAGCTTTACGATTTGGAAGAGGATCCGGAAGAGCTGTCCAATCTTGCCCTGAAGCCAGAGTTCTCCGGTGTTCTGCGCGAGTTTAGGACGCAACTGAATGGCATACTCGATCCAGAAGCCACAGATCGCGCAGCCAAGGCGGATCAGCAGGTCCTGATTGATCAACTTGGTGGCCGCGAGGCGGTTGCGACCAAACGCAGCGCAAGTGCAACACCGGCACCCAAACCTGTTGATGCGGCATGAGCAAGTCATCTGTGGAAATCGAAAACCCCGTAATTGCTTTGCTACGTGGCAACAAATGGACACCATTTGTCGCAATTCTGCTGTTTGGTGCGATCTGGGAAGTGGCGGTGCGATTGAGTGGTGTGAACGCGTTGCTCATGCCTGCGCCATCTGCCGTTTTGGTGCGGCTAGTCGAAATGACCGGTCCGGGTAAAGGCGCAACGCCCGACTTTCTTTTGCTGCGCCATGTTGGAATGACCATGCTGGCCTTGCTCGTTGGTTTCTTCCTGGCTGCGTTGGTATCATCTGCAATTGGCCTCATCATGGGGATGAACCGGGCCATTTATGCGTGGCTTAATCCGATCATTTCAATGTTCATGGTAATCCCGAATATTGCCTTTGTACCGGTCATTATCCTGTGGATGGGGCTTGGATTGAAGACCGTGATCGTTGTGGTTGTCACCGGCGCGTGCTTTCCGATCATCTACACGGCAGCCGCCGGTGTGCAAAGTGTTCCTCAACGCATGATTTGGGCGGCTCAAACCGCCGGAGCCTCACGCTGGCAAATCCTGACAACTGTACTGCTGGGGGCAACAATGCCCTATCTTATTGCAGGTCACAAACTCGCGTTAGGGCGGGCATGGCGGGCCGTCATCGCCGGAGAGATATTTGCATCTACCGCATATGGCGTCGGGTTTATGATCTTTGATGCGCGCACGTTCCTGGATTCAGAAGCGATGTTTGCCGGCCTTATTATTGTTGGCCTGATTGGCGTTACGCTGGAACGTGTTCTGTTCGGATTTATCGAACGTCGAACGGTCATAAAATGGGGTGTCGCAACCTCAAAGGATTTATAAAATGGGCCGGATCAAGATTTCAGCCAAAAATGTTGAAAAACATTTCAATCCCGGGACGCCAGAAGAAGTTAAGGCAATTGAGGATATCACTCTTGATGTGATGGAGGGGGAGTTTGTTTCACTGCTGGGACCATCTGGCTGTGGGAAATCAACTTTTTTGTTCATGGTGGGAGGATTTGAAAAGGCGACCGCGGGATCGCTGACCTTGAATGATGTTCCTATCGAGGGACCAGGCGCCAATCGGGGGATCGTTTTTCAGGAATATTTGTTGTTTCCCTGGCAGGTGGTTTCAAAGAACATTGCGTATGGCTTGCGGATTGCAGGCGTTCCAAAGGCTGAACAAGACCGGCGTGTTGCGGAGTTGATCTCGATGATCGGACTCCAGGGATTTGAAAATGCCTATCCGGAATCGCTGTCTGGCGGCATGAAGCAACGCGTGGCCATTGCGCGTGCGCTTGCCTACGACCCCGAAATCCTGTTGATGGACGAACCTTTTGGAGCGCTGGATGCCCAAACCCGGGGCCGGATGATCAATGATCTGACCCGTATCCACCAGAGCACACACAAGACGACGCTGTTTGTGACGCACTCGGTGGAAGAAGCCATTTTATTGTCGGACCGTGTCGCGCTTTTTTCAGCCAGACCCGCGCGGATCAAAAACGTATTTGAAATTGACCTGCCGCATCCTCGATCAGTGACCGACGAAAAATTTGTACACTATGAGAGGCTCATTCTCGACAGCCTCGAAGAAGAGGTCACAAAAACGATCACGGCAAACGCAGTGCCCGCAGAGAATTTGTAGAGTTTACCAGAAAGACCGAATTATTCAGGAAATCACCTGCTGATGATCGAGTGTGTCTTGTAGCCCGATGCCCGAGGCCGGGCACGTGATGTTGGCGTGTATTTAGGTTGGATTGGACGGTTGATGGTGTTGGCTTGATCCTCAGCAATCTCCAATTCACAAACACAATATTGCTTTATTTGTGTTGAACTGACGCCTAATACAGTGTCCCCAAAGCTTTCTGGGGCGGGATTCACAAAATGCTCTTCCTTCTTGTTATCACGCTGATTTTTATGTTTGTTGGAGCAGTTGTTGCTTTCGTTGCTTTGGCGAAAGTCAGTGACGCGAGGCGGAAGCTGGCAGAGTTGACAACGCTGGTAACGGCGCTGGACAAACGGATTCAGCGGTATGAAGCAGATCCGCAAGCCGCGAGCGCTTCAACGAGCAATGTTGAAGCGCCTGACCTCATCGACAAAGCTTTGAGCGTTGCCACTGACGAAAAACAAGATGCCGCCCTTTCACAACAAGACGTGCCGCCGGTCGAAGCCCTTCAGACAAGTGAAACTGCGCCCGAGCCGAATTCCGAGCTCACGCCAAAACCTGAAACCGTCAGCGCCGCAATTCCGAGCCCGCAAATTCGCAAAGCCGACACTGATATGGAGCAGACCGTTGGTGCCAAGTGGACTGTTTGGCTTGGGGGCGGGGTGCTGGCTTTTGGAACCGTGCTGCTGGCACGCTACTCCATTGAGCAGGGCTTGCTTGGGCCACAAGTGCGTATTGCGCTTGGTATAGGTCTTGGGCTGCTGTTATGCGCATTGGGAGAATGGGCGAGGCGGCATAGCACCCGCTTCTCGCTGTCCAGTTTTCCGACGGCAGATATTCCCGCCGTGCTGACAGCGGCCGGAACGATTGCCATGTTTGCCGCAATTTACGCGGCTTATCAGCTCTATGGGTTCTTCTCCCCGGCGCTGACATTTGTCGCGCTTGCGGTGGTTTCGCTGGCAACCATGGCGGCAGCATTGCTGCATGGTCCAATGCTTGCCGCATTAGGACTTGTGGCCAGTTTTGCCGTTCCGTTTCTGATTGGTGCCGAGCAGCCGAACATTGCAGGGCTTGGTGGCTATTCACTTGCGGTCGGTGTGGCGGCCTTCGGTGTCGCGCGTGTGAGAGTCTGGCGCTGGCTTGCGCTGATAGCAACGGCTGGTCTGTGTTTTATCGGCCTTGTAATGGTGCTTGAAGCCGGTGCCGGCGAGCGTTGGATTCTGACGGCTTACGATAGTTTGACACTTGGTTTGGTGCTGTTTGTGTTTGTCGTCAGCCATTATGCCGCCAGGCCTGATCTGCGTGTGGCTGTTGACTGGGCGGCATTCGGCGCACTGGTCGTACCGTTTGTGCTGTTCCTGTTTGTTATCTTGCAAAGCCCGGTTGACGGGTTCTCAGCCCTTGTTCTGGTGGGCCTTGGTGCTTTGGCCTTGGCTGTCGCTTACCAGTATTCTGCGCTGCGGATTCTGGCTTATCTCGCCAGCGGCATGGCGATTTTCAGCCATGCTGGCTGGAACCTTCCGGGCAATGCGCTGGATGCCCTTGGCCAGATCTATAATCCGACATTGGGCGTCTGGTCTGTGCCGCCGGAATTGCGATTAACCGAGGCTGTGCGCCTTTATGCGCTGCTCAGTGCTGTGCTGATTTTCCTGTTTGCCGGTGCCGGATTGCGCGGCATTATTGGAACCCGGTCCAAATTGCAATTTGCCTTTGCCGGAACCTTTGCGCCAGCGGTTCTGCTGCTGGTGTCCTATCTCAGGTTTGATGTGGTTGCATCATCGCTGTCCTTCGGTTTGCTGGCGCTGGCGTTGGCTGTGTTTTTTCTGGGAAGCATGGAATGGCTGCTTAGAAACCTGCCCAAAACCACCGGGTTCCGAGCCCGAGTGCTGGACTTTTACGCTGTTGCCGCGCTGGCTTCGATCATTCTTGCAATCTGGATTCTTCTGTCCGGGTGGGTGCTGACCGTCACCGTTGCCTTGCTGGCTCCGGCTCTGGCGTGGTGCTACAGCCAGCGGGCCATGCCTGCATTGCGGCCCATGGCAGTGGCGATGGTGCTGTTGTGGGTGCTGCGCATTTTGTGGGACCCGTTCATCGTTGGCGATGCTCTGGGCACCACCCCAATCTTCAACTGGTTGCTGGTCGGCTATGCCGTTCCGGCGGCGGCCTTTGTCTATGCGGCCATACTGCTGGGCGCTACGAAGCGCGATAATTGGCTCGATGCCATGGAGGTCTGCGCTGTCTCAGCGGTGACTGCTGCCATTGCAGTGATTGCACTTCATGCGCTGGATCCCTCCGATCTTTTCGGCCCCATCGATACGCTGGAAGAAAGTGCACTTTTAACCCTCATTGGTGGTGGTGTTGCGCTCGGTTTGCTGCAGATCAAACGCACAGAAAAAAGCGTGATATTGCGCGAATCGGCTACCGTTCTTGGCGGGCTGGGGATTTTGTTTGCAATCAGCAATTTGATGTTTGCCTACAATCCGATGCTCACCAATGCAGCGGTGGGGAGTAGTATTTTCTGGAACAAGCTGGTGTTCTCCTATCTTATGCCAGCCATCCTGTATGGGGTTTTGGCCTGGCGCAGCATGGGCAGGCGGCCCAAACTCTACATCAACACACTCTTCGGTCTCAGTGCGGTGCTGTTCTTCCTGTGGGTGAATTTTAGCATCAGGCTGGTCTTTCATCCGCAAAATCTGGCGACCGGTCCAACCGGAGATGTGGAACTCTACACCTATTCGGCCGTCTGGCTTTTGATCGGGCTTGCACTGCTGGCGCTGGGCATGCTGCGTAACTGGCGTTTCTGCCGGATGATGTCCGGTGGCATCATCGCGCTGGTCACGTGCAAAGCCTTTCTAATCGACATGTCGAACCTGACTGGCATCTGGCGCGCTTTGTCATTCATCGGGCTTGGTGGTGTGCTGTTGCTGATCGGGATGGTCTATCAGCGTTTGCTGACGCCCGACAAAGCGGCGGAGGCAAAGCCGGAGGGTTCAGACTTGCGAGGTCAGATATAGGCCCAGCTTTGTCGGCAATTTATGGGAATGGCAATTATGAGCAGATCAAGGCCGTGGCGGAGCCGTTGATTCACGAACGATCAAGCTGAAATCAATCTCTACAGCAGAGGGCCCATCTTTTCCTTTCAGCAAATCCAGAAGCATGTCAGCTGCCCGGCACCACATTTCCTCAGTGGGGATTTGAATTGTTGTGAGGGCAGGGGACAGATGTCGAGATATGACCAGGTCATCAAAGCCGATGATGGAAACGTCGTCAGGGATGTTGATGCCTTCCCGTGCCGCTGCCAGGATAGCCCCCGTTGCCAGAACATCGTTACCGCAAATAATTGCGGTCGGTGGGGCGGGCTGGCGCATGAGTTCTTTTAACGCAGAACCACCCGCATCGATTTCATATGGTCGTTCAATTATCCTGCTTTCATCCAGGGAAACACCGGAACGAGCCAACTCATCTTTGACACCGTTCACCCGGTTGATGGCGCGGTCATTAAACTTTGTCACGCCAGCAATCATGGCAAATTCCGTGTGACCCAGATCAAGCAGATATCTTGTTGCCCTGGAGGCTGCCTTTGCATTGTCAAAACCCACGCAATGAGCGCCATCTTGCGAATAGGTTCCTGTATTAACAAACGGCGTTTCTTCACGTGCCAGCATGTTGACGCATTCTGGATGATGGGTATCACCCATCATGATGATACCAGCAACTTGCTGAACGAGGAAATTCCTACAAAGATCAAACTCCTGATCCGGATCGTAATTGCTCGACCCAAGCAGAAGGTAATATCCCTTGCCCATCAGGTATGACTGCAAGGCCTGAATACCTTGCGCAAAGATCGAGTTATCAATCGTTGGAATAATGGCACCGATAACCTTGCTGTTTCGGCTCGATAGAGCGCGGGCTGCGCCATTGGGAATATAACCAAGCTGCCTAACGGCGTTTTGAACCGCAATGCGCGTCTTCTCTTTTGTGCTGTCCGGCGAATTTATAACCCTCGAGACGCTCGCAGTTGAAAGACCCGCCAGTTCCGCCACGTCAAAAATACTGACGTTTGGTTTGGTCGATTTAAACTGTAAAGGTTTACGCAATTATCTTTTCCCATCACGGTCTTTGCGTCAGTAGCTAGCACGATTCACTCAAGAATTTCAATAAAATAGCTTGGGAACAGCTTGAAACAGGGGGTTAGATCGATTTGACCTACCGAAAATACGCGCTTGCCGATCGAAAGTAAAAATGTAAAGGTTTACAAAATGGAGAATAAATTGATGATTGCGTTGCACGGTGGGCTCGCCTGCCTCAATCGGTATTTGGCGCGGCTACTTCTATTCGCTAGCGGATCATTAGTTCTCGTTATGACCGGCGTTGTGGCTGCCGGTGTCTTTTGGCGCTACGTTTTGAACGACTCTCTGGCGTGGACCGAGGAAGTTGCACGCTACCTCATGATCTGGCTTGCATGCGTTGGCTCGGTCGTCGCATTGCATCGCCGTGATCTCGTGGCAATCGATATTCTGCCGGATGCCCTGACTGGAAGTGCCGGGCGGGCATTGCGGGTATTGATAGCGACGATTTGTCTGCTGATCTCCGGGTTCCTGGTTTACTACGGATTTCTACTGGCCTTGAACGCATGGGGACAATTGGCTGCCAGTTTCAAAATGCCGATGTTCTTTGTGACAATCGCCGTCCCGTTTGCAGGGCTTGGCTTTGCTCTCATTTCTGTCGAGCACATTCTTGGCGAACTGACCAGGTCGCATGAAACCGTCACTGCAGAAGGTGAGGGTGAGGAATGAGCCCTACATTTGGCATCGTCTTGCTCATTTGCATCGGCCTTGGTGTGCCGGTTGCCTTTGCATTGATTGGTGGGCCGATCGCGGGTTTCATCGTCGATGACAAAATGGTTTTCCTGCAGACATTGCCGCGTAGAATTTACTCTGGAATCGACTCCTTTCCACTGCTTGCCATCCCGCTTTTCATTCTCGCCGGAAATCTCATGAATACTGGGGGGATCACCATTCGCCTGGTTGATTTCGCCAAAGTGCTGGTGGGCCATTTGCGCGGCGGTCTGGCACAAGTGAACATTTTGTCGAGTGTTTTGTTTGCTGGTTTGTCCGGGTCGGCCGTTGCAGACACATCGGCGCTTGGTTCAATGTTGGTGCCAGCAATGGAGCGGGACGGATACACACGCCGGTTTGCAGTTGCTGTGACTGCGGCATCCTCGGTTATCGGGCCGATCATTCCGCCAAGCATCATTATGATAGTCTATGCCTATGTGATGAATGTGTCGGTGGCTGCACTCTTTGCGGCGGGCATTGTTCCGGGCTTGACCATGGCGCTCGGGCTGATGGCCGTGACCGCATATATCGGGAAAAAAAGAAACTTTCCAAAGGCAGAACGCAGAGCGACAGTCAAGCAAGCATCCATCGCCTTTAAAGATGCAATTATTCCGTTGATGACGCCCGTTATCATATTGGGTGGCATTGTCAGTGGCGTGTTCACGCCAACGGAAGCCGCCGCATCTGCGGTGATTTATGCGGTGTGCGTTGGCTTCTTTTTCACCCGCAGTTTGAAGCTGTCTCATCTGCCCAGGATACTGGCCGAGACCGGCGTCACGTCAGCGAGCATATTGATCGTCGTGGGTGCAGCAGCCGCATTTGGATATGCAACGACACTCTCTCAGTTGCCAGTAAAGGTTGCAGAGTTTCTGCCTGAGGTGTCCTCCAACGTTATCGTTATTCTTTTGCTGGTGAACGTATTGCTGCTTGTGACCGGCATGTTTCTAGACTCCGGACCTGCAATCATCATTCTGGCTCCGCTACTGGGACCGGCCTTGATGAACTTTGGGGTCGATCCTCTGCATCTCGCGGCCATTATGTCGATCAACCTGACCATCGGCTTGGCAACGCCGCCACTTGGGTTGGTGCTGTTTGTCGGCTCCAGCATATCCGGTGTGCCTGTCTCAAAAATCGCCAGAGAAATGCTGCCATATTACGCAATCCACTTTTCGGTAATCCTTGCAGTGACGTTTATTCCGGCACTTGCATTAACGGTCCCAAGACTTCTGGGACTTTACTAGCCGGTGGCGACATCGGTCAAACATCTGGGAAGCCACGCAAGCCTTTGCGTGGTGGAATAAACCAGAAATCTTCTAAAGGGAGGAAGATCATGAAGCTACTTTCAACCATTGCCGCCTGCGGATTGGCATTTGCGGTGGGAGCTACAGCTGCATCTGCACAAGAGTTCACACTGAAATATGCCCATGTAGGCCCAGCGACAGATAATTCAGACGACCATGTTCCTGGCGTGTTTTTAAAAAGCTATCTCGAAAGCCGCTCAAATGGCCGCATTGCTGTAGAAATCTATCCGGCAGGTCAGCTGGGTGGTTTCTCAGAAGCCATGGAAGGTGTTCAACTCGGGACCATCGAGCTGACACACACATCACTGGGCGGCATTGTTCCGTTCGTTCCTGAACTGCAAGTTTTGGACGTGCCTTACATGTTGACCGATGACCGGTTGGCAGAAGCGGTTTTGAATGGGCCATTTCTTGGTCAAATGCGCGATGCTGTTCTTGCCAAAACAGGCTCCATCCGTCTGATGGCCGCTTCAAATACCGGGCGGTGGCGTTCCTTTTATACCACTGATGCCGTCATCCATGATCGTGATGATCTTGCGGGTGTGAAAATTCGAACCATTCCGTCTCCACTACAGGCTGAGTTTGTGCGTTTCCTGGGTGGCAACCCGACACCGGTTGCCTGGGGCGAACTTTACACAGCACTTGGCACAGGCGTTGTCGATGGCACCAAGAATGCAGCTCTTGACGTTGTTTCCAACAAGCTGAACGAACATCTTGGAAATGCTATTCTTGATGAACATGCATACCTTGCTGGCTTCTACTGGATGAATCAGGGCTTCCTTGAGAGCCTTCCAGATGATCTTCGTGCGCTTGTCATTGATGGTGTGATTCAGATGGCCGAAGTTCAAACCAACTTCAACAAGCAACAAGATGGGCTTGCACAGCAGGCTTTCATCGACGCTGGCGGAACCGTCTATGTTCCTACTGCGGAAGAAAAGGCAACTTTTGAAGCTGGCAAAGACCACATGCTTGGCTGGTATTCTGATCAGTACGGCACAGATTGGGTCGATAGTCTGAATGCTGCAATAGCAGATGCAAGCGCGGCAATTGCTGCGTCTCACGCGCTATCCAATTAGAGCAAGATGGGGGCATAGCTGTGCCCCCATTTCACGCAGCAAGTAAGGTTCATTATGTTTTTTGACACTCTCAAAGGAAAAACAGTCGTGGTCACTGGCGGAGCAGGGGGCATTGGTACTGCGTTGGCGCGGCAACTGGCTAGGGCTGAAGCCGATATTCTCATAGTTGATCCGAACCAATCCAAAATTGACAGTCTTGTCCGTGAGTTGGGCGAAGGTGCTTCGAAGGTCGTTGGAATACATAGCGAGCTTTCCGATTTTGCAACATGCAAAGACGTCTTGGCCCACGCGCCAAGCGAGTTGATCGGATTGGTCAATCTTGCAGGCGTTTTTGAACCCGATATCGAGGATCCAAATGATGCGGTTGTCTGGGAACGGGCTATCGCGCATAACCTTACCAATTCCAAAAATATGAGCCTTGCATTTGCAGAGTTGGCACCGAAAACGCACACCAGCAAAATCGTCATGACAAGCTCACTTGCCGCTAATCGTGGAGCGTTTGATCACTATTCCTACACCGCCGCCAAGGCTGGCCTCAAAGGGCTTACACGTGCGTTTTGCCGCCGTTTCGCACCCAACATCACCGTCAATTGCATCTGTCCAGGCATTATTATGACTGGCATGCCTGATCGTGTTTTGGCTGATCGGGGTGACGCAATTAGAGCGGAAATTCCGCTGAAGCGGTTCGGCGAACCGGAAGAAGTTGCCTCGGTTATCATGTTCTTGATCAGCGACGCCGCATCTTATGTCTCAGGTCAGAACATCAACATTGATGGTGGAACGATCAATGGCTAAAGCGTGTTTTTGTAACTCTTGAAGCTTCGTGAGCTTATGGGGAGCTCTACAACACTGTGGAGCAGTGCAGCGGCATTGACGTATTTTTGGCCGTGGAAGTGGCGGAAATTCCTAGCCCCACGGCCTAATTGTTTCATTATCGGATCTCCGGGCGACGGGGCCCTCACCTGACCATGGACCGGCCACATGAACCCAATGCAAGCCAAGTGCGATATGCGCCGGTTTTTTCATGTCAGAACGCTATTCAGCGGCCTTGTGGTCCATTTTCATGTCGCCATTCATGGCTTTCTCGTCGGACATGCCTTTCTTTTTATGCATGTCTTCCGATCTGCGGCGTTTGAAGCCTTCCACGCTCAGCTCAACTTCCACCTTGCCCGCTTTTTCAAATTCCAATGTGACCTTCTGCACGTCACCTTCGTTGAGCTGTGTAGAAATTGACATGAACATGAGGTGGAATGAACCAGGCATCAACTGGACGGACCCACGGGCTGGAATTTCCACGCCTTCAGGAACAGGGCTCATCTTCATGACGTCATTTTCGATTGCCATTTTGTGGATTTCCACGCGTTCGGCAAAATCGGTGCTGGCACCAAAAATCCGGTCCGCTTCATCACCATTATTGGTGATGGTCAGATAACCTCCGGCCACCTTGGCGTTTGGCGGCGTGGCGCGGGCATATGGGTGATCAATAACGAGCTCACCGATAGTGAAGCTGTGGGCGGTGGAGGGCAGGCTTTGTGTAAGCGTTGCCACCAAGGCAAACGCAGCAATTTTGATAAAAGACACGATAATCTCCAAAGATGTAGAATTTAAGAAAGCAGTCAGCTTGTTGTTCTGAAAAGCTTTTCAGCTCTTGAAAATTCAAGAAACTGTTGGAGGACCGCGAAGGGGGGTGGCGGGCTGGAAAATGGCGCGCGGCAGATTTGTTGCCGCAACTTTCAGCCTTTGGTTTTCGATTGTTCGCGCGACTGCGAGCGACATTCCGCAGGGTGGGGCGGCGATTGCCGCATCGGCAATACGGCAGAATTCACAGGACGGACCGGCAGTGCCGTTTTCGCCCGCTGGTATATAGATGCAAAGGCTGAGAATGGTGCCATCCGGCAGGGCGTATTCGGAAACCTTCGTGTTGCCTTCACCCGCTGCAACAGGCTGATGTGCAAAAGCTGCAAACATGATGGCACATACACAGGCGATGCGAATCCACATCAATTTTATGTTTCCAAGCCAATGCACTTTTGCTGTAACCTGTATCTGAGTTAGCCGAGCATTCACTCGGCTGATATCAGAACCTCCACATCACGGTGGCGACCAGCCTCAACTGAAAAGTTGCGGTTGTAAGGTGTGCCCTCATGAGTGGCAACGACTGCATAATCGCCTTCTTCCAGAACATATTCCGGAAAGGCTCCGACGGTCTCGGCAATCACTTCGCCATTGGGGTAGAGCAGCGTCCAGCTGGTGTTTGCAATTGCTTCGCCTCCGGAATCATTGACAAGTTTCAGTGTCACTTCTGCCGCGCGGTGATAAAGGGTTGCATCCGTTAATTTGCCTTCTTCAACTGTGATGTCTGCACTGACATTGGCATTGGCATTTCCGTACAGGCTTTCGACCCGAAATGTTCCGGCGTTCAGAGGCAGGATCAAGCCGGAACGAGCGTTTTCCACTATGAGTCTTTCATCTGTGGTTTCAGAATCGCGCTCGGTTATGCGAAAGCGCACCTTGTCGGCTGGAATGTTGACATCTCCGGTTAACTGCGCCTGCAGACGTAGCCCACCGGCACTCAGAATAACGGTTTCTGTGACGGATTGTCCGTCAAGGCGCAGCATGGCGGTTGAGGACGCCTTGCCATAGGCCGCATGGACCAGATAATTGCCAGGTTGCAGGGTTTGCGCCCAATCGCCGCCTTTTCCGCTGGCCACCAGCGGATAGGCTCCGGCTGTATCAGGCACCTGATCGTAAATGCGCCAGGTCACGCCAAAGGGAATCGGCTCGCCATCTTCCACCAGCTTGGCAACCAGTCTGGCCTGAGCTGGTCCTGCATCCAGATCCACCGGCGGCATTTCGGGAATGTTGCTCATGTCCGGCGCGCCCAGAATCTGGGGTAAGACATTCAGCAGACTTTGCCCCGGACTGATATCAGCGGCCCCGGATCCCGGTTTTGCCCTTGGAAGCGGGGCATTTTGAGCTAATGCGGCAGAGGCTGTGGCGCTCATAAAGAGAGCGGCCAGCACAATGCGACAAAGTGTAACCAATTTCACGTATGGCAGCGTTTTCATGAAACCCTTGCAAATTTATACTGTTATCTCGCCGATCCAGATCAATGGACGGTCCGAACCCTAAATGGCTTTACACATTGGCCTTTTGATGACCTGTTCAGCCCTTTTCCGCTCATCTGTGAATACAGTGTTCAGCCGCATTTTGAAAGTGCGTCTGGTTTCCTGTCAGCCTGCTTATATTGATTTCTGCACCGCAACGGGTTTTAAGCTGTGCTTCATCAGTCAAGTTGAGCGGTCTTTTCAGGAGTTTGTATGGATTTGAAGACGTATCTGTCATCTCGGCGCACGATTCCCTCTGCGCATTTGAGTGGGCCTGGCCCCGACCAACAGCAATGCAATGACATTTTAACACTGGCGTCACGCACACCGGACCATGGTAAGTTGGCGCCTTGGCGGTTTATTCTTGTTACTGGAACCGAGCGCCAGGCCTTGAGCGATTTTTGCGTTGCGCGCCAAAAAGCCATTGCGCAGGACGAGGGACGCACCCTGACCGAAGCCGAAATCGACAAGACCGCCACGACGTTTACGAAGGCGCCGCTGATCGTGGTTCTGGTCTCAACGGCAGTTGAGCATCCCAAAATCCCGCTTTGGGAGCAGGAGCTTGCGGCAGGTGCGGTGGGCATGAACCTGCTTCATGCCAGCAATGCGCTCGGTTTTTCCGCACAATGGCTGTCAGCCTGGATGGCCTATGATCCAAAGGTTTGCGCAAAGCTCGGGCTGACAGGAACAGAGCGCATTGCGGGCTTTTTTCACATAGGCACACCGCAAGAAGGCCCGGTAGAACGCGCACGTCCGGACGTGTCAGACATCACAACCCATTGGTCGACTTGACCTGAATACACTTGAACCTGGAGCCCAGATATTGTTCTACGACGCGATCAAGAAGAATCACGGACTGCCTCATGATCCCTTCAAGGCGATTGTGACACCACGTCCCATTGGCTGGATTTCCACGCAGGATGCCAAAGGCCGCCACAATCTGGCGCCTTACAGTTTTTTCAATGCGCTGTGTGACAGGCCGCCAATCGTCATGTTTTCCTCTGATGGCATGAAGGACAGCGCCAGCAATGCGCAGGAAACGGGCGTATTTGCCTGCAATCTGGCCACCTATGCTCTGAAAGACGCCATGAACGCCTCCTCAGCACCGCTTGAACATGGTGTCAGCGAGTTTGAGCGTGCCGGGTTGACGCCAGTGCCATGCGATCTGATTGATGCGCCAAGGATCAAGGAAGCCGCGGTTGTGATGGAATGTGAGACCCTGGAAGTCAAACCGCTGGTGGACCGGAGCGGGCAGGAGGCCAGCTACACCATGGTAATCGGGCAGGTTGTCGGCATCCATATTGATGATTCCTGCCTGGTCGACGGCCTGCTGGATACCGCCCTTTTGAAGCCCATTGCCCGACTTGGTTACAGGGATTATGCGGTGGTGGATGCGGTGTTTCAGCTGACACGCCCGGACAGCTGAAAAATCATGGTGTGAGAAAGCTGAAAAGTGCGCTGGACAGAGCCAGCATTTTCCCTTAGGAAGCGCTTCGTTAGCGAAGTTACTCTACTAGCAGAGTGACTCCCTAAAGGCGTTGATCGCCTGTGTCGCCGGTATAGCTCAGCTGGTAGAGCAACTGATTTGTAATCAGTAGGTCCCGGGTTCGAATCCTGGTGCCGGCACCATTTTCCTAAATGCAAATTTGTTGCACGCGTCGCTTGAGAGAGTCGCCGTTGCTGTGTCGATTACAGCTTTGGGCGGCGTAGCTGTTTGCCGCGCCGCCCAAGCGATAGGGTGTTTGGTTTGTACCGGAATTTAGAGGGCAATAATCACTTTGCAGACCTGCACCGCTTCTGCAGAATAGCTGGATGGAGCGGCGAGTATGGAGTCGCATTTCTGGCGCAGAATAGCGGTTTCCGACGAGCCGAGCCTTGTGAGGGTCGCACTGATCTGCTGGCTGTTCAAATTCGATAATGAACCGATTTCATTAGCCTGTTGGACAGAGACATTTGCCTCTATAGATCCGCCACCAGTGCTTGCATTGACGTCGCCAGTGGCGTTGCCCACGCCGACTGAGACGTTGGCATTTGTGCCATCTGCGCCTGTTCCAACATTTACGTCACCAGTTGCACCTGCAGCGCCAATGTTGACATTTGCATTCGTGCCGTCCGCACCGGTTGCGGCATTCACGTCGGCATTGGTACCTCCAGTGCTGACGTTGGCTGAAGCATTCGTGCCGCCATTGCTGCCACCGGTGCTTGCTGAGGCGTCGGCGCCTGTGCCACCGGCGCTTACAGAGGCGCTGACGCCGTCATCGGTTGAAACGTCTGCGTCTAAAGATTGCGCCATGGCACCGCTGCTGACACTTGCAAAAAGCATCGCTGCAGCGAAGGGTGCGAGGAGAGGAATGCTGTGATTACGTTTCTGAATGGTCATGGTATTCCCTTTGTCGGTTGATGAAACATTTCATACAACCGGTAAATGTGCTCATCGTAATTTCGTTCCTGGAAGATGAGGGAGTTGGCTAAGCGAGCGTTAACGGATTCCGTATGTTTTTCCGTGTTGGCCTGGTTCAATATTTCAACGCCTGGCTTTGAATTGGTCATTCTGTGATGAGGTAACCAGCCGCTCACATCCATTTGATTTTCTCTTGATCCGAACACTCTGTAAGGTCGTAGACATAACAAATGGAGGTTTAACCCATGAATTGTCTTGAATCTGACACCTGCTTTGACCGCCGCTACGCCCTTGGATTTGGCTGTGCGGTTGCGCTATGGACTGTGATGGCATTGACGAGCATTTTGCTCTAGGCGATCTTCGCAAGACTCTAATTGACAAATAGCGCTGCACTTTGTGTCATGCCGCGATCCTGTAAGTGAGTGAGTTGGGACGCGGCATGAAATTCGCCTTTGAAGCGAGCGATGCAGACGGGGCGCAAGAGGCGCTGACCGAACTGCAGAAACACTACAAATCTGTCCCGCCGGAAGAGGCTGATGTTATTGTTGTGCTGGGCGGTGATGGCAGCATGCTCAAGGCACTTCACACCTACATGAATTCAGGAAAAATGCTGTATGGCCTCAACAGGGGCAGCATTGGCTTTTTGATGAATGAGTTTGCCGCTGAAAAGCTGGACGAACGCATTGAAAAAGCCGTGTCGACTTTCATCAATCCGCTTGTGATGGAGGTTACGCTTCCAGGGGGCGAGGTAGAGCGTGCCTATGCGTTGAATGAAGTCTCGCTGCTGCGCCAATCCTATCAGGCGGCGAAGTTGCAGATCTCGGTTGATGAACGCATTCGACTGCCTGAGCTTATCTGTGATGGAATATTGCTGGCAACGCCGCAGGGCAGTACAGCCTATAATCTATCTGCTCATGGCCCCATTCTGCCTATCAACGCGCCGTTGCTTGCCTTGACGCCGATAAGCCCGTTCAGGCCGCGCAGGTGGCGTGGTGCGTTGTTGCCGAATCGGGCGAAGCTGACCATTGATGTGCTGGACCCGGCCCGGCGTCCGGTGAATGCGGTGGCCGACCATACTGAATTCAAATCGGTAAAGCGTGTTGTGGCTTGGGAAGACAATACCAGCCGATGCGGTATTTTGTTCGACCCGGATCATTCCTGGGACGAGCGAATTTTGGCCGAGCAATTCCAGTATTAAATTTGCTTGCAGGTCATGCTGGCTTTTGGCGTTCCATTATGAGCGTTGGCTCTGCCCTGTAAGAGGTTATGTGCTTGTGCTCAAAGCCCTGTTTTATGGCAACAGCAACAGACCCTGCATGCTCCGGCGCGATAATGCATATTGTTTTGTCCCCTGAAAAATACTGGTCGCCCCACGCACAGGCCGCCGTCGCGGTTTCGCTTGCCACACCTTGGCCATGGGCGGCGGTGCAAAGAACCCATCCCATTTCCGGCACCGCATCCAGGGGCGGTTCAATTGTGCGCTGGAAGTCTCCAAATCCAACTTCTCCCCAAAATAATCCGGTGGATTTTTCGCGAACCACCCAATAGCCGAACCCCAATGCCGACCAATGGCCGATGTTGCGTAAATGTCTGGCCCATGATTCCTGTCGGGTGCTTGGCTGCCCGGTAATATGAAGCGTTACTGCCGGATCGGCCCACATGGCTGCGCAATCGTCGAAATCTGACAATGTATGTGGCCGCATTATTGTGCGCTCTGTTTCCAGATCAAAAGTTTTTGCCGGGGCTTTGAGCATAAGAGTGTAGCAACCTGATTTCTGACAGTTTTCAATTCTGAGATGAAGAGAGCATTTCTTGCTTATACGGAATCATCACGCCTGCGTGTCAAGCGTCGGCCTTGCACAGGAATAAACCTGCCAAACGATGTCGCAGCAACTCAAAAAGGCAAGTCACGATGGCTGTCGGACTATTGAGATTCTTCAAGACGCGATCCCCTTGTGTGGTTGATGTAACTTTCTGGAAGCTGTTCACGGTCAGGGGCACACCATGCATATTGAGCTTCTGGATCAGGCAGGGCGTGTCCTTCAATGACGGGAGCATGCGCCTGGGATCCAACTGTGGGACCACAATTTATCAGTTCAGCCACGGGATGGGCGCACAGAATGGCGTGATACAGTGATCAATGATGCGGGCTGGCGGACCCCATTTATGGCACGCTTTGCAACTTGCAATTATCGACGGCGTCACAGATATCGGCGCGCGCACGCCATCATATCTGGTCTGCGGCGTGTCTGACAGCAACGTTTAAGTGTTGCCCGACAGTTCCTGTTTCATGAACTCATTCAGCCGTGCAATGTCGGCTTTGTCCTGAATAATCAGGCCCCGTTTTGTGCGCCGCCACAACACATCATCAGCATTGCGCGCCCATTCTTGACTGATCAGGTAGCGCACCTCTGCCGCCGTCAGGTCGGCGCCGAAATTCTGACCCAGATCATCGAGCTTTGTTGCACTGCCCAGGATGGCGCGTGCACGCGTTCCGTAAAGGCGGAACAACCGCCAGGCGTGGGTTGGCTCAAGGAAAAGAAAGTCCCTTTGCAATTTTGCCAACTCATCATCAAATGAAAGTGCATCAAAATCACCGCCGGGCAGGGTCGCGCCTTTCGTCCAGGATGCGCCTTTAGCTCCGATCGCGTCTTCAATCTTCTCAAGCATCGATTCAGCTAACCGCCGGTAAGTGGTTATTTTTCCACCAAAAATATTGATCAGCTTCGGTTCGTTTTCAGCGCCTTCGCTTTTCAGTACATAATCCCGTGTGGCTTCCTGTGCCTTCGACGCGCCATCATCGTAAAGCGGTCTGACACCGGAATAGGTCCATACAATATCATCCCGGCGCACCGGCTCGCTGAAATATTCGGCTGCCGCGCTGAGCAGATAGTCGGTTTCTTCCTCTGTGATGGCAACTGATTTGGGATCACCATCATAATCCCGGTCCGTCGTGCCGATCAGGGTGAAATCCTGCTCATAGGGAATTGCAAAGAAGATGCGGCCATCATTGTTTTGAAAGAAGTAGGCGCGTGGGTCGGTAAATTTCTGTTTTATAACGATGTGGCTGCCCTGCACCAGACGCACATTGTGGGCATCATTGTAGCCAAGGGCACCCGTCAGCACGTGGTCAATCCAGGGTCCGGCAGCGTTCACCACGCAGCGCGCGGAAACTTGCCAGGATTTCCCGGTCAATTTGTCTTCAAGACCTATCTGCCATAGCTCATCTGCGCGCTGTAGTGAGACGACTTTGGTGCCGGTGTTGATATCGGCTCCCCGATCCGCCGCGTCGCGTGCATTCAGCACAACCAGCCGGGCGTCATTGACCCAACAATCGGAATATTCAAAAGCCTTCTGGAAATGTGGCTTCAGCGGTTGTCCGGCCGGGTCCTGCTTGAGGTTGAGTGTTTTCGTGCCGGGCAGTTTTTTGCGGCCACCAATATTGTCATACAGAAACAGACCAATACGGATCAGCCAAGCTGGTCGCGTGTCCTTATGGTGCGGCAGCACAAATCTGAGTGGCCAGATGATATGAGGCGCCATGGCCCACAAGGTTTCGCGCTCCATCAGAGCCTCGCGAACCAGCCGAAATTCATAGTGTTCCAGATAGCGCAATCCGCCATGGATCAGCTTGGTCGACCAGGACGATGTTCCCGATGCCAGATCGTTCATTTCCGCAAGGCCGACCCGAAAGCCTCTGCCAACAGCATCCCGCGCTATTCCAACGCCATTGATGCCCCCGCCAACAATGAACACATCATAAGGTTGGTCCAGGGTTGCTTGCGTAGTGTCGTTGAGAATGGCGGTATTTTGTTCAGTCATGAAACGGTTTCTCCATACTATGCTCGTCATAAATCGAAGCTATATGAGTGTCAAACGAAGAAAATCGAAAGCGCTTTCACTGGGCTCTATCCTGAAGCAGTTGTATAATCGGATGCGAAAACCTTAAGTTATCCGCTGTTTGTAGCGCCAGATTCAGACGCGTCTAACGGACTGTTAATACCTGTTGACGTATTTCTATCTTCCGTTGAACAACGGGGAATGAAAGTCCCTTTATGAATGAAACCGGTTGATCTGACAGCGCTACGGTGCCTGATTGTTGACGACAACGCGCATATTCGGCGCGTTGTTCGGATGCTGCTTCAGGGATTTGGCGTCCGTGAAGTTATCGAAGCAGAAGACGGTGCCGAGGGGTTTGAGTTGTTTCAATCCAGCGCTCCGGACTTTGTTATTGTTGATTGGGCTATGCCCGTCTTCAACGGTGTGGAACTGACACGCATGATGCGTGATACTGAATCCAGCCATTACCCTTATGCGCCGATTATCATGATCACCGGCCATTCCGATAAAAAACGCGTCATAGAAGCACGGGATGCTGGTGTCACAGAGTTTGTCTGTAAGCCGATTTCGGCCAATGCGCTCTATCAACGCATCGTTGTCTCAGTTGTCTCACCCAGAGCTTTTATTCGGACCGGAACTTTTTTTGGTCCAGACCGCAGACGTATTGTTGGCAGTTTGGCTCAGGATGCGGAAGAACGCAGGGGCAAGGGTGAAAGCGAACATAAAGTGACTAAAGTAAACAGTATAATTGAACCCCGAAGCGAGAAATCGGTAGCATAATATGACAGATACAAATGTGCCGTCCCGCCAAATGGGTTCCGGAAAATCTGCTCACGAGATTATTGAGCCACCCAACAAGCTTAAGGACAAGGTCAAACCTCTGCGTCAGGAGCATGGCAAGCCAATTGAAGACCCGGTCGCGCGGGCCGAGCGCGAGTTGAAAAAGCTCGAGCCTCAGTTCGCAGAATGGATGGCGAAGGATATTGCCCGACTTCAGAAAGCATGGACGGATCTCATTGAGGAGGCAGGTTCTGAGGGCCTTATGGACCCGGAAATTGCTGCGCCCCTGTTTCGAGCAGCGCACGATCTGAAAGGGCAGGCAGGAACATTTGGCAGTCCCTATGTCGCGACTGTTGCGGCCAGCCTCTGCATGATTTTTGAAGATGATGAAACCCTGGCCAGCGCTCCGCCGATTTTGATAGAGCAGCACATCAATGCAATTGCTGCAATGCACCGTGAAGGTGCGGAATCCGGCGCGGACAGTCTGGCATCAAAACTTTGCGAAGAATTGACCAGCATCACACAGACCATTGTTGCAACCACCAAGGCACAACAATTGAAAGCATCCTGAACAAGACAGCGTTGTGACGCTGTCCTGGCGGTCTGAGCCTACCTGCGTGCGCCTTATGTGACGGCTCCGGATTCAGAGAGCGCAAAGTCAACATGAATGTGGTTCTGGTCAGGATCCCAAATATTGCACTGTAGAATATCAACTTCTTCTATCGTTACAAGCTTGTACGGCGCGCCGTTGGTCTCCAGTAGGTTTTTGAATTCCGCCCAGGAGTTCCCCCGAAACGCGAAGTGTTCCAGCTTCAGTTCCTGTTCCGATCCGGCACCGCCATCACCTTCCACAACAACCATATGCACAATGGGAAGGTCGCCCAGATACATCCATGCACCGGGGAAACCGAAATCAGGACGAGGCCCGTTTTTCAGGCCCAGGAACTTCGTGTACCAGTCAATCATGGGCTGCAATTTGCCCGTTCTGATGTTTACATGGTCAAGGGAAGAAACAAGCATTTTAAGTCTCCGGGGGCTCTTATAACCGGCGAGACTTTAGGAAACTCCACAACCATTTGACAGCATATTCTTCGAAAACTTTCTGCATATGTATCGCAACGAGCGCAAAACATCTGTCGACGGGGCATTGCAGGTTCGCGCATTTCTCAAGCACGAAGATCCTGCGGAGATGGCAAGCCTGGTGATTTCTGTACGAGGCGTCATCCGGGACTACTGGCTTAATTCGTCAATCAGCCAGCGAAATGGTTTGATGTCACTCACTTCCGATCGAAACATGACGGCGCTTTCCATGTTCCAGCTATCTTCAGAAATTGGCAGGCGTACCAGATCACGGGACAGGGCGTCGCCCTCCAGTTGATCGGCCAGAACCGCCACGAGATCCGTCTCGCTTATGATCTGCATCATGGAGGAGAGAGAAGAGGTTTCCATGACGATCTGTGGCGGCGCGCAGCCAATCTGGCGATACTTTGATGCAATTTTTTCCTTCAAATTCCTGTCAGACGCATGGCCGACCCAGCCAAATTCGGCCAATTCCTGCCAACTGATTTCGGGTTTTTGGGTGAGCGGATGGCCCGACCGTACCCACGGGCATCGTCTTGTGGTCCATGACGCTCCGATTTGAAACTCATCTGGCAGTTTGGTTTCGGTCAATTCACAGACAATCAGATCCAATGTGCCCTGAATGAGCATCGGCACCAGTATGTTTGAGATGGCATTGGAAACCTCAAGCCGGACATTCGGGAATTGCTGGTGAAATTCGGCCAGTGCATGTGGCACAAGGCTTTGAGCCCAGACCAATCCGGCGCCAAGCCGAATGCTGCCGCCGCGCCCTTGTAACAATCCTCCCACCTCGATTTCGGCGTATCTTGCCTGCTGCTCCATATTCAGCAGGTGACGATTCAGGATTCGCCCCGCCTTGGTTGGAATGACCCCACGAGACGTACGTTCAAACAATCTGGCCGACATATGATTCTCCAGATCCTTGATGCTTTTGGAAAGGGCGGGTTGAGACACGCCAGCTTGTTCTGCGGCAATTCGCAGATTGCCGGCATCATAAGTGGATCGAAAATGCTGAAATCGTCTGGAGAAAAGAAACTGCATGCCGGCACCATGCCACCACAGGAATGAAGAGTCATGATATTTTGTCATGGCTTCTGCATTTATTGCTATTGGAAGTTCTTGCTAAATCCGCCTAACTTTCAAAAAAGCGGTCAAAACCGTTGTTCTGGACTAGGGGAGGCAGGAGCGTTTGAAATTTGTTTTCGTAATGTTCGATTCACTCAACCGTCTGGCTTTGGAAAGCTATGGCGGTCCAAAAAGTGACACGCCAAACTTCGAGCGTTTTGCCAAACGGTCTGTGACCTTTGACAAACACTATGTTGGCAGCCTTCCATGCATGCCAGCAAGGCGGGATTTGCACTCCGGGCGTTTGAGTATGATGCATCGCAGTTGGGGACCTCTTGAGCCCTACGACAATTCCTTTGCCCAAATGCTGGATCAATCAGGGACGCATTCCCGGTTAATCACCGATCACTATCACTATTTTGAAGATGGTGGTGCAGGCTACCACACACGCTACAGTTCGTGGGACATGATCCGCGGGCAGGAATATGATTCCTGGAAGGTTTTGCTTGATCCGCCGACCGACAAGTTCAAGCGCACCTTTAACCCGAAGCACTATAATTTTGATCGCAACTCATGGAAGAACCGCCACGCGGTCAATCTTGAGTTCATGCAGAAAGAGGAAGAGCTTCCCGGACCAAAATGTTTTGAATCCGCATTTGAGTTTCTGGACCATAACCGGGACGCAGATGACTGGTTTTTGCAGATCGAAACCTTTGATCCACATGAGCCATTCCATGCACCGGAAAAATATCGCCGGGCAGGAGACAGCGACCATGACGGCGGTGTCCTGAACTGGCCCTCATACGCACCGGTTGATGAAAGCGATTCCGAAATAGCCGAAATACGCGCCAGCTATGCGGCTCTGGTGCGGATGTGTGACGCCTATTTCGGTAAACTGCTGGACTATTTCGACGCGCATGATTTGTGGAAGGATACAGCCCTGATCATGAGCACGGATCACGGGTTTCTACTGTCAGAGCATCAATGGTGGGGCAAATGCCGGATGCCTTACTATGAGGAAATCGCTCACATCCCGATGATGTTCTATCATCCAGATCATGCGGATAAGGCCGGAACACGGTGCAGTCAGCTGACGCAGACACCTGACATCATGCCGACCATTCTGGATTGCTTCAGGCTTGAAAAGCCGCCTGAAACGCTTGGCACATCATTGCTGGACCTTATGGGCTCCGCGCCACAGGACCGCGAAGTTCTGTTCGGTATATTTGGCGGGGCTATTGGTGTGACCGATGGTCGATATGTGATGTTCCACTATCCGCCGGATACGACAGCAGACGGGCTGTATGAATATACGCTCAACCCTCAGCACATGACGGCACCCTTCACGAACAAGGAACTGAAGACAGCAGAATTATCTGCCGGTTTTGACTTCACCAAGGGGCTCCCGCTTCTGAAGATAGAAGCTCAGAAAGACGCAAAACGCGTGCCCATGAATGACGGGCTGGGCTTCGATGAGGCGGAATTTGCCCTTTATGATCTGGCGTCTGATCCAGATCAGAAAACCAAAATTCGCGACCAAACTGTCGAGACCAGATTGTATGCCGCGATGATGAAACACCTGGCAGAGCTCGACACACCGCAAGAAGCCTATGGCTGGTACGGCCTTGACGCACGGGTGGAAACAGCGGCGTCCGCTGGCGCTTAACGAATAATGACATGACAGAAAATCTAAAGGAGGAAGATATGACACTTAAATCCAAATTCTCACTGGGTGTGGCGACCATCGCCGCAGTCGTACTTGCGGGAAGCGCAGCATTTGCGGAATTTCCGGAACGTAAAATCCAGAACATCTTTCCATGGGCACCTGGCACCGCTGCGCATGGTGTGAGCCAGATGATTGCCGAAGGCATGTCAGAGCGTCTTGGCCAACCATTACCCGTGGTGGCAACACCAGGCGCTGGCGGCGTGAAAGCGTTCAACACCGCATTGGCAGCCCCGGCAGACGGCTATACGATTTTTGATGGCTATGTTGCGCCATTGGTGATTTCACCAATGTTCGGGCGGGCAGACTGGGGATGTGATGATTTCACACCTTTGTGGTCGGCCACGTCCAACGCCTTTGCGATTGCAATCAGCCCCACTGAGGAGCGGTTCACCGATTTTCCGACCTTCATAGAATATCTGAAGGCGAACCCTGGCAAAACAGCCTACAATGGCAACGGATTGTCGCTGCCGCACATGGTTTCAGCCAAAGTGCTGCAAACACTTGATCTGGTCTCTCGTCCGGTTCCCTATGACGACATTGAACTTGGCATGAAAGATCTGCGGTCGGGTGTGCTGGATTGGCTGGTCGTCAATCCGGGTGTTTACAATGCCAACAAGGATAATTTGAAAATTCTTGTGACGCTCAGCGAACTTGAGTCGGTGCAGCGGACCTATGACGGCGCTGACAGAGCCTTGGATTTTGGAATTGATCTGGGCATTTCAGGTCTTGCGCCGATGGGCTGGAACTGGTGGTTGGTTCGTAAAGACACACCAGAAGACCGTGTTGCTGTTCTGCGTGACGCGATGGAAGCCACAATCAATGATCCGGAAGTTCGGGCTCAAATCGAAGCAACCGGTTTTGTGCTGACCGAGTATTCTCCGGACCAGTATAGTGATGTTTGTAATAGTGCCCGGGCACAGCTGGAATCGGCCAAGGATGCCATCACCTGGGAAGAAGAGGCTGTCAAAGCCGCGAATTAATGGCTCCTCCCGAATGTTGGCCCGCCGCACCAGATAATCTGGGCGGCGGGCCAACAAAGTTTTAACTGGCACGCCAAACAGGACACATGATGACCAGAATTCCTATCAGTCCGGGACGTTTAATTGCACCAATATTCTTCCTGGTTGTTGCTGCGATTGTGTTCTGGCAAACCAACACGGATCTGGTTGAAAAGGACATAGCAAGCGGCAGCATGCAGTATAATGCTGCTTTCGTGCCGGAGGTTCTGGCAATCGTGCTGATTGTTCTGGCCGTTTTCCAGATCGTACAGACTTTCCGGCTTTCTGGCGCCAATCCGGATGCAAGTGGTTCCGAAGCCAGCGAACAAGACGAAACGCCAATGGAGCGTGGGTTGGCGCTACGCAGTTTTGTGGCACTCGTGTTTCTGGCTTTATACATATTTGCCATGCGCCCGTTGGGCTATCACATTGCGACCCCCTTATTGCTGGCAAGTCTGTTTGCTCTTTTGAATGTGCGCAATGTGTTTTTGTTGCTGGGTCTGTCGGTCGGCATATCCTATGTTTCGGCCTACGTATTTGGCGGTTTGTTGAATGTCGTGCTTCCAGCCGGGGTGTTTGAAATTGCTCCGTTTTAGCGCAGGTAACAGACACTGATGCTTGAACCACTTTTCCAGGGCATTCAGTTATTCTTCACGATGGACGCGGTTTTCGCAGTCCTGGTGGGAACCTTGCTGGGCCTGTTAATTGGTGTTCTGCCGGGGCTTGGCCCCTTGATGGGCATCATTCTTTTACTGCCGATTACCTTTCATATGGAGCCGGTGGCGGGGATGGGGCTGCTCATTGCCATTTATGTTGGTGGCTCTTGTGGCGGAGCGATTTCCGCCATTTTGGTGCGTATTCCCGGAACGCCACTGGCCGCAGCTACTTTGCTGGACGGCTATCCAATGGCGCAAAAAGGGCGTGCCAAGGATGCGGTTGGCATTGCCATCTCAGCCTCCGCGCTTGGCGGTGTTCTGGGCGGAATTGTACTGATCTTTCTGGCACCGCTTCTGGCGCGGTTTGCTTTGGAATTCGCACCTCCGGAGACATTCGCGCTGGCGCTGACCGGGCTGTTGGTGATCGCGCTTGTGTCCAATGAAGCGACGTCGAAAGGCATCATGACAGGTGCTTTTGGTCTTTTGATTTCCACCATTGGCTATGATCAGTTTGCCAATGATTTGCGTTTCACCTTTGGGGTCAATGGGCTTCTCGGCGGCATTCACATTGTTGCTATGGTTGTTGGTCTGTTTGCGATCTCCGAAGTGATTGTTCAGATCAAGGCCGGTTTCTTTTCACGCAATCCGGATGTGCCCTGGGTTCGCCCATCGCTGAATTCTGCTTTGATTGTCCTCAGTCGCTGGGTGAATCTTGTCCGCTCCTCGGCCATTGGCTCGTTCCTGGGAGCATTGCCGGGGGCAGGGGGCGTGGTTTCATCCTTTACCGCCTATGCCATTGCCCGGTCATCTTCCAAAACGCCTGAGAAATTTGGCACCGGGTTTGAAGACGGCATTGTCGCCACGGAATCGGCCAACAATGCCACAGTTGGTGGATCGCTTATTCCGACCCTGTCATTGGGCATTCCGGGCGACGCTACGTCAGCTGTGCTGATGGGAGCCCTGATCATATTGGGTTTTTTCCCTGGTCCAAATTTGTTTGAACAGCATCAGGATGTCGTGGGCGGAATTTTTCTGGCTTATATGTCGGCCAATGTCGTTCTGTTTTTTGCGGGCATTTTTCTGACGCCGCTCTTTGTCGCCTGCATTAAATTCAAGAAGCAGTATCTGCTGCCGTTTATTACGTTGCTATGTGTGCTCGGCGTGTTTTCGCTGGAAAGCTCCACATTTCATCTTTGGGTCATGCTGGCATTCGGCGCCATCGGGTATGTTCTGCGGCGCTATGATTATCCGCTGGCACCGATGGTGATTGGCATGGTTCTGGGGCCGATTGCAGAGAGTAACTTCCGGCGTTCGCTGGTGATTTCCGGAAATGACTACAGCTTCTTTATCGACCGCCCCATTGCCGCAACGATCTTGGCAATCAATCTGGTGCTGATCGTCTGGATGTTGTGTCCCAAAGGCTGGAAAAACAGGCTGTTGCGCCGTGTTTAGAGGACTGCTCTTAGCCTGCCGCTCCTCGTCCGCCGCTCCTAGTCTGATTTTTGCCCGTTGAGTGACTGGCGACAGACAAACAGAGACAGGGCTGCCGCATTTGAAACGTTCAGGCTTTTGATCGGCCCCGGCATATCAAGCCGGGCAAGATCGTCACACAGGTCGCGGGTGAGGCGGCGCAATCCACGCCCTTCAGCGCCCAGCAACAATGCAATTTTGGACGCGTTCTGACGCTTTGTCGTCTCAAGCAGATCCATTGGTCCTTCACTGTCCAGGCCTATAGCGGAAAACTGCAATGCCTGCATTTCCTCAACAGCGCGAGCCAGATTGGTGACCTGAATATATGGGACGTGTTCAAAAGCGCCTGATGCTGTTTTTGCAAGAAGCCCTGTTTCATGGGGTGCATTGCGCAATGTTGTCACCACAGCACCTGCACCCAAGGCACAGGCCGAGCGGATAATAGCTCCGACATTATGCGGGTCTGTGACCTGATCCAGCACAACGACCAGATCATGGTGTCGTACTTCCTCAAGCGTTGGCTGATCCAGCGGTTCGGTTTCGAGCACAATGCCCTGATGCACAGCATCGCGTTCGACCAGACCATCCAGATCTCTCGGGCGCACTTCCGTCCACTCCTGCGGCAAGGGCACTGATTCTGCCTGAAGGCGGTCTGCCATATTCTTTGTGATGCTGGCCTGCCGGATTTGCCTTTTGCTGTTTCTGAGCGCTGCTTCACAAGCATGATATCCATAAAGCCACACTGGCCCCTCCATATCGCGAAACTTGTCGCTTTGGGTCTTGGGGGCGCTCCTGGATTTGCGGTCGCCTTTGTGAGGCTTTTTATAAAAAGGTTTGCTCATCTTATGCAGGTGCTTTGCTCATTGGTGTGTGACCGGTCTGGACAGTGTGACAGATATGGCGGCTCAATTGAAAGACACCGGTAGACAGACCGCTGATTTCATATCGCGAATTTCAACCAGCCTGTAAATGGTCTTGGTTATTGGTCTGTAATACAAGTCTGGCAGAACACGTCTGGCAGAGCGCGCAGTCCGGCTGGTTCAGGCCGGCAAAAGGACCGCAAGGACGGTTCACTTTAGCAGATCGTTCGGCGTGGCAGTTGACCGATTGCATATAAGTGCAAAAAAGCGTTGTTCACACAGAATCCTGCGTTGACATGTCGTATCAGCATCTGCATAACGACGGCCACCGAAGCACCTGCGAGAAATTGCGGGCGTTTTTGTCTTGGCTCGCAGACAAACTACTATGAATGCCGGTCTGGACAGTGTTTGATTTCGGAGGGATGCCTGAGCGGTTAAAAGGGGCGGACTGTAAATCCGTTGGCTATGCCTACGCTGGTTCAAATCCAGCTCCCTCCACCATCAAATCAAGTCGGCAGATAATGCTGAACTGCAAACGACGCTGAACTGCAGATAACGCTGATCGGCAGTTTATATTGAACGACAGGCGGGTATAGCTCAGGGGTAGAGCAACAGCCTTCCAAGCTGAAGACGCGGGTTCGATTCCCGCTACCCGCTCCAAATGCCAGATTGCAGGATTGCAGTTGTGGTTTGAGATACAGGCTGATAGGCAGCCTAGAACAAGAATTCGGTGGCCTGTGTCACCTGAAAGTTGCAAGGAAATCCGGTCCGATGGCCAAGGAAAAGTTTGAACGCAATAAGCCACATGCGAACATTGGCACGATTGGTCACGTTGACCACGGCAAGACAACGTTGACAGCAGCGATTACCAAGTTTTTTGGTGAATTCAAGGCTTATGATGAGATTGATGGCGCGCCAGAAGAGAAGGCCCGTGGCATTACGATTTCCACGGCTCACGTTGAGTATGAAACGGAAGCGCGTCACTATGCGCACGTTGATTGCCCCGGCCACGCCGATTATGTAAAAAACATGATCACTGGTGCCGCTCAGATGGATGGTGCCATTTTGGTTGTGTCCGCAACAGATGGTCCAATGCCTCAGACCCGCGAGCACATTCTGCTTGCCCGTCAGGTTGGTGTTCCCTCTCTTGTTGTGTTCATGAACAAGGTTGATCAGGTTGACGATGAGGAGCTTCTTGAGCTCGTCGAGATGGAAATCCGTGAACTGTTGTCCATGTACGAATTCCCTGGTGATGATATTCCAGTGACCATGGGGTCTGCGCTTGTTGCTCTTGAGGGCGGCGATGCGAAGATGGGTGAAGATGCCATTCGCGCTTTGATGCAGACTGTGGATGATTACATTCCTCAGCCGGAACGTCCGATTGATCTGACGTTCCTGATGCCGATTGAAGATGTGTTCTCGATTTCCGGTCGTGGTACGGTTGTAACGGGCCGTGTTGAGCGTGGCGTTATCAAGGTTGGTGACGAGATTGAAATCGTTGGCATCCGTGACACACAGAAATCGATCTGTACCGGTGTTGAAATGTTCCGCAAGCTGCTGGACAGTGGCCAGGCTGGTGACAACATTGGTGCTTTGTTGCGTGGTGTTCAGCGTGAAGATGTTGAGCGTGGTCAGGTTCTTTGTAAGCCTGGTACGGTTAAGCCACACACGAAGTTCAAGGCAGAAGCTTATATTCTGACGAAGGAAGAGGGTGGTCGTCACACACCATTCCTGACCAACTACCGTCCACAGTTCTACTTCCGTACAACGGATGTGACCGGTGTTGTTCAGCTTCCAGAAGGTACAGAAATGGTCATGCCTGGCGACAACATCGAAATGGATGTCGAGCTGATCGTGCCAATCGCAATGGAAGAGCGCCTGCGCTTCGCCATTCGTGAAGGCGGACGTACCGTCGGTGCCGGCATCGTTGCAAGCATCATCGAATAAGAATCGATTAGAAAAACGACCTTAGGGGTATAGCTCAGTTGGTAGAGCGACGGTCTCCAAAACCGTAGGTCGCGGGTTCGAATCCTGCTGCCCCTGCCAAAACCTGATACAAGCGAAGCGTGCTGCGGCAACCCGGTGGCATTATTCGCTTGTATCTTCCAGGCCGCTGTCTTATATGGCGGTCATCAACGTTGACCTTAGTCATGACATAAGCGCGCCGGCCTAATGCTAGCGCGCTTGGTCTATTTGAGCGCGCTTTATGGCAAAAACGAATCCTTTTACATTTATTCAGCAGGTCCGTGCTGAGGTTTCCAAAGTGACATGGCCTTCGCGCCGTGAAACCATCATTACAACAGTGATGGTTTTCATTATGGTTTTCCTTGCGGCGATCTTCTTCTTTCTAGCCGATCAGGTCCTGGGTTGGGGCGTTGGTTTGCTTCTGACTCTGGGTCGCTAGGGAAAAAGATTTCATGGCAAAACGCTGGTACATTGTCCAAGCCTATTCCAACTTTGAAAACAAGGTTGCTGCCGCCATTATGGAGCGTGTTGCTTCTGCCGGGCTTGAAGAGCAGTTTGAAGAAATTGTTGTTCCGACTGAGAAAGTTGTGGAAGTGCGCCGCGGCCGCAAGGTGGACGCAGAGCGCAAATTCTTCCCCGGTTACATTCTTGCCAAGGTTGATCTGACGGATGAAGCCTTTCATCTGATCAAGAACACACCGAAGGTGACGGGCTTTCTGGGGTCTGCAAACAAACCAATGCCAATCCCTGAAGCAGAGGCCATGCGCATTCTGCAGCAGGTTCAGGAAGGTGTTGAGCGTCCCAAGCCGTCGATCAGTTTTGAAATCGGCGAGCAAGTGCGTGTATCCGATGGGCCTTTGGCATCATTCAGCGGCCATATTGAAGAGGTCGATGAAGAGCGTGCAAGGCTCAAGGTAGCAGTTTCCATCTTTGGCCGGCCAACGCCGGTTGAGCTGGAGTATAATCAGGTCGAAAAGCTTTAAGCTGATCTGGTTTTTGAAGTCGTGGAAGGCGAGTCTGATGCGCCACATCAGATTACTCCGAACCACGAACACCCAACGCCGGATTGTCCGGCATGATATGGAGTGAACTATGGCGAAGAAAATTGCCGGGTATCTGAAACTTCAGGTGCCAGCCGGCGCAGCCAACCCGTCGCCGCCTATTGGCCCGGCACTTGGTCAGCGCGGCGTGAACATCATGGAATTCTGTAAGGCATTCAATGCCAAGACACAGGAAATGGAAAAGGGACAGCCGATTCCGGTGATCCTGACTATTTTCCAGGATAAGTCTTTCACATTCGTAATGAAGACCCCTCCGGTCTCATTTCTGTTGAAGAAGGCTGCCAATCTTAAAAAAGGTTCCGGAGAGCCAGGCAAGTCGTCTGCCGGTTCTGTGTCGAGCGCTGCCGTGCGTGAAATCGCCGAAGCGAAGATGGTAGATTTGAATGCAAATGACATCGATGCCGCCATGCGAATGGTTGCCGGGTCTGCGCGTTCAATGGGTCTTAAGGTTGCGGAGTAGAAACAATGGCTAAATCAGGTAAAAGAGTTCGCAACAACGGTGAAGCTGTTGACCGCAACAAACTGTATGATCTTTCAGAAGCGGTAAAGCTTCTGAAACAGCATGCAAATGCAAAGTTTGACGAGACCATCGAGATTGCGATGAATCTTGGCGTTGATCCACGGCATGCTGACCAGATGGTTCGCGGTGTCTGTAATCTGCCCAATGGTTCGGGCCGTAATGTCCGGGTTGGTGTCTTTGCGAAAGACGCAAAAGCCGACGAGGCTCGTGAAGCCGGTGCCGATGTGGTTGGTGCCGAAGACCTCATGGAAGAAGTCCAGAAAGGCAAGATTGATTTCGACCGTTGCATCGCAACGCCGGACATGATGCCGCTGGTTGGACGTCTGGGTAAGGTCCTTGGCCCACGTGGCATGATGCCAAACCCTAAAGTTGGCACAGTGACCATGGATATTGCGGCGGCTGTTGCAGCTGCCAAGGGTGGTGCTGTTGAGTTCCGCGTTGAAAAAGCTGGAATCCTGCATGTCGGTGTTGGCAAAGCCTCTTTCTCAGAAGAAGCGATCCTTCAGAACATCCAGGCTTTGGCTGAAGCAGTGTCCAGATCACGTCCAAGTGGCGCCAAAGGCACTTTTGTAAAGCGTTTTGCCGTTACCTCCACAATGGGGCCTGGCATTCATGTTGATCCTACAAGCGTTTCCAACGCTTAACGGATACTGAGAATTCCCTGCCGGTTCGCTGGCGGGGTGGTCATCTGCAAAGATGGCAACCTGTCCGAGACTGCTGGTGCCAGATCATTTGCAAGAATGTGATGGTTTAAAAATCGCCCGCACAGATAGGGAATAACCGGTTTTCCGGTTCCGTTTGGAACCTGACTGGTTTGAACCAACGGACCTTCGTAATACGGGCCTGTTTCGTATTGCAAGGGGGCAGGATATCGCGCCGCATCAGTGCCTTGCAAAAGGTTCTGAGGTGGCAAACGTAACCGGCCCCTTGGCGATTTTCGCCCAAGAGGTCAAATGGAGAAGAGACGCAGTGGATAGAGCGGAAAAAACCGAAATGGTATCCGTGCTGGGTGATGTGTTTAACGCATCAGGCAGCGTGGTTGTAGCTCATTATGCCGGTCTCACCGTGGCCCAGATGACTGCCTTGCGCAATCAGATGCGTGATCAGGGTGCGTCCGTCAAAGTTGCAAAGAACCGTCTTGCCAAGCTTGCTCTTAAAGGTACTGACGCTGCCGAAATGGCGGATCTGTTTCAGGGGCCAACCCTGATTGCCTACTCAGAAGATCCGGTAGCAGCGCCGAAAGTGGCCTCCGATTTTGCCAAAACGAATGACAAGCTTGTCATTCTTGGTGGCACAATGGGAGCTACAGCTCTGGACGCGTCTGGTGTGAAAGCTCTTGCTTCCATGCCGTCGCTTGATGAACTGCGTGCGAAGCTTGTGGGTATGATCAATACACCTGCAACCCGCATCGCACAGGTCATCAACGCACCTGCCGGTCAATTGGCGCGTGTGTTTGGAGCATATGCCAGCAAGGACGAAGCGGCGTAAGGCCGAATGCAAATTAACTCTCTTGGTTCAAACCAACATAAACTTGAAAGAATTGAAAAATGGCTGATCTTGAAAAAATCGTAGAAGACCTGTCGAGCCTTAGTGTTCTGGAAGCAGCTGAGCTGTCCAAGATGCTGGAAGAAAAATGGGGCGTTTCCGCTTCCGCAGCTGTTGCTGTTGCAGCAGCTCCAGGTGGTGGCGATGCAGATGCTGTCGAAGAGAAAGACGAATTTGACGTCATGCTGATGTCAGCAGGCGAAAAGAAAATCAACGTGATTAAAGAAGTCCGTGCCATCACTGGTCTGGGCCTCAAAGAAGCAAAAGATCTCGTTGAGTCTGCTCCTAAGGCTGTTAAAGAAGCTGCCGCCAAAGGCGAAGCTGAAGAAATCAAAGCCAAGCTGGAAGCAGCTGGCGCGACTGTCGAGCTCAAATAAGTTCGAAGTTATATTTGAATCCGGACCGCTTGCGGTCCGGATTTGATCTGTTGAAAGCGCTTTTTTTTGAAAGCGCTTTTACGCGTCTCTGGCGCAGGCTTCCGCAAGGCGCGGATGAATGTGCAAGAGAGACAATTGTTTTGAAGGCCCGCAGAGTTGCTGATCTGAGCGGGATTTTTGAACAAGTGTCTGAAACGACATATGTTTTTAGAACGACATGAGGTGCCAAATGGCTGAGACTTATACAGGTCGCAAACAAGTTCGTAAATTCTTTGGTTCCATTCGCGAAGTGGCAAGCATGCCAAACCTGATCGAGGTGCAGAAGGCATCGTATGATCAGTTTCTTCAGGCAGATAAATTGCCCGGAGAACGACCTGAAGAAGGGCTCCAGGCGGTTTTCAAATCGGTTTTCCCGATTTCTGACTTTGCCGGTTCTTCGCTTCTGGAATTTGTCGAGTACGAATTTGAAGCGCCAAAATATGACGTCGAAGAGTGCCGTCAGCGCGGCATCACCTTTGCTGCGCCATTGAAGGTGCGTTTGCGCCTTATCGTGTTTGATATTGACGAAGACACAGGCGCAAAGTCGGTCAAGGACATCAAGGAGCAGGATGTCTACATGGGCGACATGCCGCTGATGACCGGCAATGGTACCTTCGTTGTCAATGGCACAGAGCGTGTGATTGTCTCCCAGATGCACCGTTCACCCGGCGTGTTCTTCGACCACGACAAAGGCAAGACGCATTCATCTGGCAAGCTGTTGTTCGCATCCCGCATTATTCCTTATCGTGGCTCCTGGCTCGATATCGAGTTTGATGCCAAGGATATCGTGCATGCGCGTATTGATCGTCGTCGGAAAATTCCGGCCACGACGCTTTTGTTTGCGCTTGGTCTGGATAGTGAAGAAATTCTCGATACGTTCTTCAACATCATCACCTTCAGCCGCATCAAGGATGGATGGCGCAAGCCGTTTGACGCCTCCAAGATGCGCGGCACCAAAGCTGTTGTTGATCTGATTGATGCTGATAGCGGCGAAGTGATCGTTGAGGCAGGCAAGAAGCTGACTGCGCGCGCCGCACGCGATTTGGCAGAGAAGGGCGTCAAGGCGCTCAAGGTTAGCAATGAAGATCTGATCGGTGAGTTTATTGCTGAAGAGATCGTCTCTATGGAAACCGGCGAAATCTTCATTGAAGCCGGTGATGAGATCACCGAAGAGAACCTCGTTCTGTTGGAAGAGATGGGCTACAATGACGTGCCCGTTCTGGACATCGACTATGCGAATGCGGGTCCATACATCCGCAACACGCTGGCTGCTGACAAGAATGAAAGCCGCGAGACTGCGTTGTTCGATATTTACCGCGTCATGCGTCCGGGCGAACCGCCCACCATGGAAAGCGCGGAAGCCATGTTCAACTCGCTGTTCTTCGATTCAGAGCGCTATGATTTGTCTGCGGTTGGCCGTGTGAAGATGAATATGCGTCTTGATCTGGATGCTGAAGACACGGTTCGTGTTCTGCGCAAGGATGACATTCTGGAAGTTGTCAAAACGCTGGTTGGTTTGCGTGATGGCAAAGGCGAGATTGACGATATTGACAATCTTGGCAACCGTCGCCTGCGCTCCGTTGGCGAGTTGATGGAAAATCAGTACCGGGTTGGTCTGCTGCGGATGGAACGCGCCATTAAAGAGCGCATGTCCTCTGTGGAAATCGACACGGTGATGCCTCAGGATCTCATCAATGCCAAGCCTGCTGCGGCAGCTGTGCGTGAGTTCTTCGGGTCTTCCCAATTGTCCCAGTTCATGGATCAGACCAATCCTCTGTCTGAAATCACCCATAAGCGCCGTCTTTCGGCGCTTGGACCAGGTGGTCTGACACGTGAGCGTGCCGGTTTTGAGGTGCGCGATGTGCATCCGACCCATTATGGACGTATCTGCCCGATTGAGACCCCAGAGGGGCCAAACATTGGTTTGATCAACTCACTGGCCACTTTTGCGCGCGTCAATAAATATGGCTTTATCGAGAGCCCATATCGCACAGTGGAAGATGGCAAGGTCACCGACAACGTCATCTATCTCTCCGCTATGGAAGAGGCCAAGCATGTTGTGGCTCAGGCGAACGCGCTTTTGAGTGATGATAATAGTTTCATCAACGAAATGGTTACATGCCGCAAGTCAGGCGATGTGCTGTCAATGCCAGCGGACGCTGTGACATTGATGGATGTGTCGCCGAAGCAGCTTGTGTCTGTTGCCGCTGCGCTTATTCCATTCCTGGAAAACGATGATGCGAACCGGGCCTTGATGGGCTCCAATATGATGCGTCAGGCTGTGCCGCTTCTGAAAGCCGAGGCTCCGTTTGTGGGAACCGGCATGGAAGCTGTCGTTGCGCGCGATTCCGGTGCTGCCATTACCACGCGCCGTACCGGTGTTGTGGATCAGGTGGATGCAACCCGTATCGTGATCCGTGCGACAGAAGAGTTGGACCCGTCGAAATCAGGTGTCGATATTTATCGTCTGATGAAGTTCCAGCGCTCCAATCAGGATACCTGCATCAACCAGCGTCCGCTTGTGGAAGTTGGCGAGCAGGTGAAGAAGGGTGACATCATCGCTGATGGCCCATCTACCGAGTTGGGTGATCTGGCTCTTGGCAAGAACGTGCTCGTCGCATTCATGCCGTGGAACGGTTACAACTTCGAGGATTCCATTCTCATCTCCGAACGCATCGTACGTGATGATGTGTTCACTTCCATTCATCTGGAAGAGTTTGAAGTGATGGCACGTGATACGAAGCTTGGCCCTGAGGAAATCACACGTGACATTCCGAACGTCTCGGAAGAAGCGCTGAAAAACCTTGATGAGGCAGGTATCGTTTATATCGGTGCTGAAGTGGATCCGGGCGACATTTTGGTCGGCAAGATCACGCCAAAGGGTGAAAGCCCGATGACACCGGAAGAAAAGCTTCTGCGTGCGATCTTTGGTGAGAAAGCATCTGATGTGCGTGACACATCCTTGCGTTTGCCACCAGGTGTGACCGGAACCGTTGTGGAAGTGCGTGTTTTCAACCGTCACGGCATCGAAAAAGATGAACGTGCCATGGCGATTGAACGCGAGCAGATTGAAACGCTTGCAAAAGATCGTGATGATGAGCAGGCCATTTTAGACCGGAACGTCTATAGCCGTCTGTCAGATATGATCCGTGGCAAAACTGCTGTTGCCGGACCGAAGAACTTCAAGAAAGGCACGGAAGTCACCGATGAGCTTCTGGATGAGTATCCACGGTCTCAGTGGTGGTTGCTGGCTGTCGAAGACGACAAGCTCATGGGCGAGTTGGAAGCTCTGAAAGAGCAGTATGATGACAGCCGCAAAGAGCTGGAAACACGCTTCCTCGACAAGATTGACAAATTGCAGCGTGGTGACGAGTTGCCACCGGGTGTGATGAAAATGGTCAAAGTCTTCGTGGCTGTGAAGCGCAAGCTGCAGCCAGGTGACAAGATGGCCGGTCGTCACGGCAATAAGGGGGTTGTATCCCGCATCGTTCCGATCGAAGACATGCCATATCTGGAAAATGGTACACAGGTCGATATCGTGCTCAACCCGCTTGGCGTGCCAAGTCGGATGAATGTGGGTCAGATTCTGGAAACCCATCTTGGCTGGGCCTGTGCAGGGCTTGGTCTGCAGATTGGCGAACAGGTTCGTGATTACCAGAAAACCAGCGATATCAAGCCTTTGCGCAACATGCTGGAAGATATTTACGGCGAGAACGCCCAGAATGACAACATTGTTGATCTGGACGATGCTTCGGTGCTGAAACTGGCCACAACGCTGAAACGCGGTGTGCCAATGGCAACACCAGTGTTCGATGGTGCACGGGAGCCCGATGTGGTGACCATGCTGGAAAAAGCCAAGCTGGACGGATCTGGACAAAGCACCCTGTATGATGGGCGTACTGGAACCCAGTTCGATCGTCAGGTCACTGTGGGTTACATCTACATGTTGAAACTTCATCACCTTGTGGATGATAAGATTCACGCCCGTTCGATTGGACCATACTCGCTTGTGACCCAGCAGCCGCTGGGTGGTAAAGCGCAGTTTGGTGGCCAGCGCTTCGGGGAGATGGAGGTCTGGGCACTTGAGGCCTATGGCGCTGCCTACACCCTGCAGGAAATGCTGACCGTCAAATCCGATGACGTGGCCGGTCGTACAAAGGTTTACGAAGCCATTGTACGCGGTGACGATACGTTTGAGGCGGGTATTCCGGAAAGCTTTAACGTGCTTGTCAAGGAAATGCGTTCACTGGGTCTGAATGTGGAGTTGCAAAACACACTGGAAGATCTCAGTGCCGAGAATGATGAACAACCGCAGATCGACGCGGCGGAGTAATTCCGCCGCGCGAAGTGGACTTGTTGTACGTACCGTTTTTTAGGCTGATTGGAATGGACTTGATCAGCCGCTCTAAAGGAGAAATCCATGAATCAGGATGTGATGAACGTTTTTGGCACTCAGGCGCCCGCACAGACGTTTGACCAGATCAAGATTTCTATCGCCAGCCCGGAGAAAATTCTTTCCTGGTCGTTCGGCGAGATCAAAAAACCAGAAACCATCAACTACCGGACATTCAAGCCGGAGCGTGATGGCCTGTTCTGCGCGCGCATTTTTGGCCCTATCAAGGACTATGAATGCCTGTGCGGCAAATATAAGCGGATGAAGTATAAAGGCATTATTTGCGAGAAATGTGGTGTTGAAGTTACGCTGTCTCGTGTGCGACGCGAGCGTATGGGCCATATTGAGCTTGCTGCGCCGGTCGCCCATATCTGGTTCCTGAAATCACTGCCATCACGCATTGGTCTGCTGATGGACATGACCTTGAAGGATCTCGAGCGGATTCTTTATTTTGAGAATTACGTCGTGATCGAACCTGGTCTGACCGCATTGAAAGAGCGTCAGCTTCTGTCTGAAACCGAAATGGTTGAAGCACAGGATCAGTATGGTCCCGATGCGTTCACAGCCATGATCGGCGCTGAAGCTATTCGTGAAATGCTGATGAACCTGGATCTGCAGCGTCTCAGCGAGGAAATCCGCGTTGAGATTTCCGAAGCAACCACAGAGTTGAAGCCGAAGAAGCTGGCCAAGCGTCTTAAAGTCATCGAAGCGTTCATTGATTCCGGCAATCGTCCGGAATGGATGATCATGACTGTCGTCCCTGTTATTCCGCCAGATCTGCGTCCATTGGTGCCGCTTGATGGTGGCCGCTTTGCGACATCAGATTTGAACGATCTTTACCGCCGCGTGATCAACCGGAACAACCGTTTGAAGCGTTTGATGGAATTGCGTGCACCGGACATCATCATCCGAAACGAAAAGCGGATGCTGCAGGAGGCTGTTGATGCGCTGTTTGATAATGGCCGTCGTGGTCGTGTCATTACGGGTACCAACAAGCGTCCACTGAAATCCCTTTCCGACATGCTGAAAGGCAAGCAAGGCCGTTTCCGCCAGAACTTGCTCGGCAAGCGTGTGGATTATTCCGGACGTTCCGTCATCGTGGTGGGACCGGAATTGAAGTTGCATCAGTGTGGTCTGCCGAAGAAAATGGCGCTGGAGCTGTTCAAACCGTTCATCTATTCGCGGTTGGACGCAAAGGGCTATTCATCCACGGTGAAACAGGCCAAGAAGCTGGTTGAAAAAGAGCGGCCCGAAGTCTGGGATATTCTGGACGAGGTTATTCGCGAACACCCGATCATGCTGAACCGTGCCCCAACGCTTCACCGTCTTGGCATTCAGGCATTTGAGCCTGTTCTGATTGAAGGTAAGGCTATTCAGCTTCATCCCTTGGTTTGTGCCGCGTTTAACGCTGACTTTGATGGCGATCAGATGGCCGTTCACGTTCCGCTGTCGCTGGAAGCGCAGTTGGAAGCACGCGTGTTGATGATGTCGACCAACAATGTTCTGCATCCTGCCAATGGTCAGCCGATTATTGTGCCGTCACAGGATATTGTTCTGGGTCTCTATTACCTGTCACTTCAGTCTGACAATGAGCCGGGTGAAGGCATGGCGTTTGGCGATATTGCCGAAGTTCAGCACGCGCTGGACAATGGTGTCGTTACGCTGCACTCCAAGATCAGGGGTCGTTTCCTGACAGCTGATGAAGATGGCAATGTCGTCTCCGGAATTCACGAGACATCGCCGGGCCGTATGTTGATTGGTGATCTTCTGCCGAAGCATCACAATGTGCCTTACGACACATGCAACCGCCTGATGACCAAGAAAGAAATCTCCGGCATGATTGATGTGGTGTATCGCCACTGCGGTCAGAAGGAGAGTGTTATCTTCTGTGACCGCATCATGCAGCTTGGTTTCAGCAACGCATTCAAGGCCGGCATTTCCTTTGGTAAGGATGACATGGTTATTCCCGATACCAAAAAAGGTCTCGTGGAAGAAAGTCGCTTGCTGACCAAGGAATATGAGCAACAATATAATGACGGTCTGATTACCCAGGGCGAGAAATACAACAAAGTCGTAGATGCCTGGGCCAAATGTACCGACAAAGTTGCTGACGAGATGATGAAACGCATCTCATCGGTTCAGATGGATGAAGAAACCGGACGTCAGAAGCCGATGAACTCGGTCTACATGATGTCGCATTCCGGTGCACGTGGTTCACCCGCGCAGATGAAGCAGTTGGCTGGTATGCGCGGTCTGATGGCGCGTCCGGATGGCTCGATCATTGAATCTCCGATCATCGCCAACTTTAAAGAAGGCCTTACCGTGATGGAATATTTCAGTTCCACCCACGGGGCTCGTAAAGGCCTTGCGGATACGGCACTGAAAACAGCCAACTCCGGTTATCTGACCCGTCGCCTCGTGGATGTTGCGCAGGATTGCATCATCACCAAGGAAGATTGTGGAACCGACGACGGTTTGACCGTTCAGGCCGTGGTGGATTCCGGTCAGGTTGTAGCGACTTTGGGCATGCGCACATTGGGCCGTACAACGGCTGCTGATGTGATCACCATGGACGGCGTAACCGTTGTGCCGCAGAACACTTTGATCCAAGAAAAAGAAGTGGACATGATTGAAACTGCTGGTATCCAGTCAGTGAAAATCCGTTCGGTTCTGACCTGTAAGAACAAAGTTGGCGTATGTGGTGCGTGTTACGGACGTGATCTGGCGCGTGGTACAACCGTCAATATGGGCGAAGCTGTCGGCGTGATCGCAGCTCAGTCTATCGGTGAGCCTGGCACACAGTTGACCATGCGTACCTTCCACATTGGTGGTACGGCACAGGTGGTCGATAGTTCCTTCATCGAAAGTAACTTTGACGGCACTATCAGCCTTCGTAACCGCAATGTTGTGCGCGATTCTGATGGCAAGTTGATTGCCATGGGTCGTAACATGTCTGTGCTCATCACCGATGAGCAGGGCGCGGAAGTCGCGGTTCACCGCATCAATTATGGTGCTCGTGTCCATGTTGACGATGGCGACAAAATCAAATCCGGTCAGCGTATCTCTGAATGGGATCCGTATACACGCCCAATTCTCACCGAAGTTGGTGGTGTGGTTGAGTATGAAGATCTGGTCGACGGTTTGTCTGTGTCGGAGAATGCGGATGAGGCAACCGGCATCACCAAGCGTGTTGTGACCGATTGGCGCAGCAGTTCAAAGGGTGGCGATCTTAAGCCAGCCATGACTGTGAAAGACAAGAATGGTGAGGTCTACAAACTCGACCGCGGTCGTGAAGCCCGTTATCAATTGTCTGTGGATGCTGTTCTGTCAGTTGATCCAGGTTCATCGGTCAAGGCCGGCGATGTTTTGGCTCGTATTCCGCTGGAAAGTGCGAAAACAAGGGACATCACCGGCGGTTTGCCGCGTGTGGCCGAACTGTTCGAAGCGCGTCGTCCAAAGGATCATGCCATCATTGCCGAAATTGGCGGTACAATCCGCTTTGGTCGCGACTACAAGAACAAGCGTCGTATTGTGATTGAGCCGCTTGATGAGACCATGGAGCCACAGGAATACCTTATTCCGAAGGGCAAACCATTCCATCTGCAGGATGGTGATGTGGTTGAAAAGGGCGATTACATCATGGATGGCCTGCCAGCACCGCATGATATTCTGGCGATCAAGGGCGTGGAGGAACTGGCTTCCTATCTCGTCAATGAGATTCAGGATGTCTATCGACTGCAGGGCGTTGTCATCAACGATAAGCATATCGAGGTGATTGTCCGTCAGATGCTGCAGAAGGTCGAAGTGACTGAAGCCAATGATGCCGACTATCTGAATGGCGAGCAGGTCGACCGTATCGAGTTTGAGACCAACAATGAAAAGCTGGTTGACGAAGGCAAAACGCCTGCAACGGCCAGCCCGGTTCTGCTTGGTATCACCAAGGCCAGCCTGCAGACGAAGTCGTTCATTTCTGCTGCCTCGTTCCAGGAAACAACACGTGTCCTGACCGAAGCTGCTGTGAACGGCAAGGCTGATACGCTGGAAGGCCTGAAAGAGAACGTTATCGTGGGTCGTCTGATCCCGGCCGGTACAGGCGGTGCTATGAACCGCATGAAAATCATTGCAGGTCGCCGTGATGATTTGATTTTGGATGAGCGTAAGAAGGCTTCTCTGGCCTCTGCTGCCGAAGCGGCTGCAGAACCAGCTGCTGAAGGTCTCTAACCAGCTTCCAGACCGCGCGAAGATTGAAAAGGCCGCCAAACTTGTTTGGCGGCCTTTTTGTTTGCAGCAGCGCAATCAGGATTGACAGGAGAAACGTGTCACATCCAATCCAGATGCCAGCTTCCAGGCGATTTCATTTAACCCTGACGTAAACCCGGCAACAGACATCAGACAAATGCCGCATTTATTTCCCGGTCGATGTCGGGCAGCCGAATTGAATGAGGCTCAATACGCTTTGGGTGTGCGAATAGTTGATTAATGCGGCGCCTTTTTTAAAAACTCCGACGTTGAGTTTCGGGTCCCTTGCCATTAGAAGCGCAGCAAATGATCTCAAATCTTGGAAGAAACTGGAATGGGTAAAGATATATACGTTGTCGTCGGTGAGGGCGGAGTTCACAAAACCCTGGTTGGTGAAGCCGGGCCAAAGGACCAGCCTGAGTATGAATTTCAAATCTTTCTACAGGCCGACGATCTGGACATGGCAGTGTCACTGGCCGCTGAGTACATGGCAAATGAAGGCTGGCAGGGAATCGATTGGCAAAAGGGCGGCATTGTTGACGAATCTATGATCGATGAGGAGGTTGAAGAGGCCTTCGAACGGGCTGTTGCCGGCGAAGTGGCGGCCATTATCTATGCGTCATCGGGGACGGAACTGGACTAAACGGAACGACAATCGCAGTTTTCGATTTGGCCACGCAATTTCTGCAAATCATTGCCCTGTTTTTCGCATGATTCAGCAAGTTTCAGGGTTTTTGTGGCTGTCGAAAAAAGTCCCCAGATTAGACTTGACGCGTGACGGTGATGGCCATATGTTTCGCGCCATAAGAAGACAGGTCGTGAAACACACAGTCTGCGGCGACGCGCCAAAGATAAAGTTTTAAACACTGTCTTATATAAGCGACTGAAAATACGGGTTCATGACCGCGGCTTAGCTGTGGTCCTCTGGTTAGCCGGCTCCACCATCCTCGCGGATGGAATGGGGCTTTTGTGTATGTTTATACGCAAGCCGGGGCGTGGATCCGATATCCAGTCATCTGTTAGAGATTTTAAGCCGAACGGCTGAGAGAGACGGCATGCCAACGATTAACCAGTTGATCCGGAAGCCACGCAAGGCGCCAGTCAAGCGGAACAAAGTTCCAGCGCTTGAAGCAAACCCTCAGAAACAGGGTTCATGCACCCGCGTGTACACAACCACTCCAAAAAAGCCGAACTCGGCTTTGCGTAAAGTTGCAAAGATTCGTTTGCGCAATGGTTTTGAAGTCATCGGATACATTCCAGGTGAGGGTCACAACCTCCAGGAATTCTCCGTTGTATTGATCCGTGGCGGCCGCGTGAAGGATTTGCCCGGTGTTCGTTACCACGTCATTCGCGGCGTTCTCGATACACAGGGCGTCAAAGACCGTAGGCAGCGCCGTTCCAAATATGGCGCTAAGCGTCCGAAATAAGAGGGCATAGATATGTCTCGTCGTCACAGAGCTGAAAAGCGCGATATCATTCCTGATCCGAAATTCGGAGATGTCGTTCTTTCCAAATTCATGAACAGCGTTATGCAGGACGGCAAGAAGTCCGCCGCTGAAAGCATTGTTTACGGTGCCATGGATATCATGAGCGCAAAAACGAGCCAGGACCCTGTTGTTCTTTTCCATCAGGCTCTTGAGAACGTAATGCCTCAGGTTGAGGTTCGCTCCCGCCGTGTTGGTGGTGCTACCTACCAGGTTCCTGTTGAAGTTCGTAACGAGCGCCGTCAGGCGCTGGCTATTCGCTGGTTGATAATTGCTGCACGCAAGCGCAACGAAACAACCATGATTGATCGTCTTTCGGGCGAATTGCTGGATGCAGCTAACAATCGTGGTTCTGCTGTTAAGAAGCGCGAAGACACGCATAAAATGGCTGACGCTAATAAAGCGTTCTCCCATTATCGCTGGTAATTTTTGAGAGACTTTCCGTCATGACTCGCAGTCACAAGATTGAAGACTACCGCAACTTTGGCATTATGGCCCATATTGATGCGGGTAAGACAACTACCACCGAGCGTGTGTTGTATTACTCTGGTAAAAGCCACAAAATTGGCGAAGTCCATGATGGCGCGGCCACCATGGATTGGATGGAGCAGGAGCAGGAGCGTGGAATCACGATTACCTCAGCTGCGACCACCACTTCCTGGAATGGCAAGCTTCTGAACATTATTGATACACCAGGACACGTTGACTTCACGATTGAAGTAGAGCGTTCTTTGCGTGTTCTTGATGGTGCTGTTGCATTGCTGGATGCCAATGCCGGTGTTGAGCCGCAGACAGAAACTGTCTGGCGTCAGGCTGACAAATACAATGTACCGCGCATGATCTTTGTCAATAAAATGGACAAGATCGGTGCTGACTTCTACCGCTCCGTTGAGATGGTTAAAGAGCGTCTTGGTGCAACTGCTGCGCCTATCCAGCTGCCAATCGGCGCTGAGAACGATTTCCTTGGTGTTATCGATCTTGTTGAAATGCGCAGCATCACATGGGAAGAAGAAAAGCTTGGTGCCGAATATGTTTATGGTGAAATTCCAGAAGACATGCTTGATCAGGCTGTTGAGTATCGTGACAATCTGATCGAGATTGCTGTGGAAGCTGAAGAAGCAGCCATGGAAGCTTATCTGGAAGGCGATATGCCTGACAATGCGAAGCTCAAATCCCTGATCCGGGCCGGAACAATCCACAATTTGTTTGTTCCAATCCTTTGCGGAACGGCATTTAAAAACAAGGGTGTTCAGCCTTTGCTCGATGCCGTTGTCGACTATCTTCCAAGTCCGGTTGATGTGCCTGCGATTGCTGGTATTGATCCCAAGACCGATGAGCCTATAACACGCAACTCCAGCGACGAGTCTCCACTTTCAATGCTGGCTTTCAAGCTGATGGATGATCAATACGGCTCTTTGACTTTCTGCCGTATTTATTCCGGCAAGCTGGAAACTGGTTCAACTCTGCTCAATTCCGTGAAGAACAAGCGTGAGCGTATCGGCCGTATGGTTCAGATGCACTCCAATTCACGTGAAGAGATCAAAGTGGCATATGCCGGTGATATTGTTGCCATCGTTGGTCTGAAGGATACAACAACGGGCGATACACTGTGCGATCCTGTCAAGCCGGTTATTCTGGAACGTATGGAATTCCCAGAGCCTGTGATCGAAATTGCGATCGAGCCTAAAACCAAGGCTGACCAGGAAAAAATGGGCGCTGCCCTGCATCGTCTTGCTGCTGAGGATCCTTCCTTCCGCGTGAAGCTTGATGAAGAATCCGGACAGACAATTATCGCCGGAATGGGCGAGTTGCATCTCGACATTATCGTTGATCGCATGAAGCGTGAATTCAAGGTTGAAGCGAATATTGGTGCACCTCAGGTGGCCTATCGTGAAACTATTACCCGCGCTGCTGAAATTGACTACACCCATAAGAAACAGTCCGGCGGTTCCGGTCAGTTTGCGCGCATCAAGATTATTTTCGAACCAGGCGAGCCGGGATCAGGTTACGTGTTTGAAAGTAAAATTGTCGGCGGTAATATTCCTCGCGAATATATCCCGGGCGTTGAAAAGGGTGTTGGCAGTGTCATGTCATCTGGTCCGGTTGCCGGTTTCCCGATGCTCGACATCAAAGCAACACTTATCGATGGTGCTTACCATGATGTTGACTCCAGCGTTCTGGCATTCGAGATCGCAGCGCGTGCTGCGTTCCGTGAAGGTGCTGTAAAAGCTGGTGCAGTTCTTCTGGAACCAATCATGTCCGTTGAGGTTGTGACCCCAGAAGACTACATGGGTGACATTATCGGCGATTTGAACTCACGCCGCGGTCAGATTACCGGCTCGGAAAGTCGCGGAATTGCGACAGTCGTGAGTGCCATGGTTCCTTTGGCAAACATGTTCGGTTACGTGAACAATCTGCGCTCATCGAGCCAGGGACGTGCTCAGTACACCATGCAGTTTGACCATTATGAGCAAGTGCCTCAGCAGGTCGCTAAAGAAGTGCAAGAAAAGTTCGCGTAAGCCTTACGCGGTTCACTTAAACAAAGATCAGAAATTGCCACCAAGGTGGCTCGAAATACGGAGAAGTTCCGATGGCCAAGGAAAAGTTTGAACGCAATAAGCCACATGCGAACATTGGCACGATTGGTCACGTTGACCACGGCAAGACAACGTTGACAGCAGCGATTACCAAGTTTTTTGGTGAATTCAAGGCTTATGATGAGATTGATGGCGCGCCAGAAGAGAAGGCCCGTGGCATTACGATTTCCACGGCTCACGTTGAGTATGAAACGGAAGCGCGTCACTATGCGCACGTTGATTGCCCCGGCCACGCCGATTATGTAAAAAACATGATCACTGGTGCCGCTCAGATGGATGGTGCCATTTTGGTTGTGTCCGCAACAGATGGTCCAATGCCTCAGACCCGCGAGCACATTCTGCTTGCCCGTCAGGTTGGTGTTCCCTCTCTTGTTGTGTTCATGAACAAGGTTGATCAGGTTGACGATGAGGAGCTTCTTGAGCTCGTCGAGATGGAAATCCGTGAACTGTTGTCCATGTACGAATTCCCTGGTGATGATATTCCAGTGACCATGGGGTCTGCGCTTGTTGCTCTTGAGGGCGGCGATGCGAAGATGGGTGAAGATGCCATTCGCGCTTTGATGCAGACTGTGGATGATTACATTCCTCAGCCGGAACGTCCGATTGATCTGACGTTCCTGATGCCGATTGAAGATGTGTTCTCGATTTCCGGTCGTGGTACGGTTGTAACGGGCCGTGTTGAGCGTGGCGTTATCAAGGTTGGTGACGAGATTGAAATCGTTGGCATCCGTGACACACAGAAATCGATCTGTACCGGTGTTGAAATGTTCCGCAAGCTGCTGGACAGTGGCCAGGCTGGTGACAACATTGGTGCTTTGTTGCGTGGTGTTCAGCGTGAAGATGTTGAGCGTGGTCAGGTTCTTTGTAAGCCTGGTACGGTTAAGCCACACACGAAGTTCAAGGCAGAAGCTTATATTCTGACGAAGGAAGAGGGTGGTCGTCACACACCATTCCTGACCAACTACCGTCCACAGTTCTACTTCCGTACAACGGATGTGACCGGTGTTGTTCAGCTTCCAGAAGGTACAGAAATGGTCATGCCTGGCGACAACATCGAAATGGATGTCGAGCTGATCGTGCCAATCGCAATGGAAGAGCGCCTGCGCTTCGCCATTCGTGAAGGCGGACGTACCGTCGGTGCCGGCATCGTTGCAAGCATCATCGAATAATACTTAAGAGCCATTCGGACCTGCCCGGCATCTAAAGCCAAGGGGCAGGTCTTCAAAGGACAGATCCATGAACGGTCAAAACATCCGCATTCGCCTAAAGGCGTTCGACCACCGCGTGCTAGACGTGTCGACGAAAGAAATCGTCTCCACAGCTAAGCGCACAGGTGCTCAGGTGCGTGGCCCAGTACCACTGCCGACACGCATAGAAAAATTCACGGTGAACCGTTCACCTCATATCGACAAGAAAAGTCGCGAACAGTTCGAAATTCGGACACATAAGCGTCTTCTCGACATCATCGACCCGACACCGCAGACAGTGGACGCGCTTATGAAGCTCGACCTTGCGGCCGGTGTCGACGTCGAGATCAAGCTTTAAAGCGGCGGGGGAATGAAGATGACCAGGCGCTCTGGTGTTATCGCACAAAAAATGGGTATGACCCGCGTCTATAGCGACGCTGGGGAACACATTCCGGTAACTGTCCTTAAAGTGGACAATTGCCAAGTTGTGGCTCAACGTACAGTGGAGTCGAATGGCTATACAGCCCTTCAGCTCGGCGTTGGTACCCGCAAGGTTAAAAACACGCCGAAAGCTCTTCGGGGGCATTTTGCTGCCTCTAATGTTGAGCCGAAGCGTCGTGTGGCTGAATTCCGCGTAAGCGAAGACAGTTTGGTTGATGTGGGTGCAGAAATCACCGCTGACCATTTTGTCTCCGGACAATATGTGGATGTTGTGGGCACATCGATCGGTAAAGGTTTTGCCGGTGCGATGAAGCGTCACAATTTTGGCGGCATGCGTGCTTCTCACGGTGTATCAGTCTCCCACAGGGCACACGGTTCTACCGGCCAGTGTCAGGATCCGGGCAAGGTTTTCAAAGGCAAGAGGATGGCTGGCCATCTTGGTGCTGAGCGTGTGACCACCCAGAACCTGGTTGTCGTAAAGACAGACGCAGACCGTGGACTTATCCTGGTAAGGGGCTCTGTTCCCGGTGCCAAGGGCGGCTGGATCATGATTTCTGACGCGATCAAGCGCACACTTCCTGCTGAGGCTCCAATGCCGGCTGCCATTCGCGCATCCGCTACGGCTCCTGTTGCTGAAGAAGCGCCTGCAGAAGCGCCAGCTAGCGAAGAGAGTGCAGAATAATGAAACTCGCTGTTAAAACACTTGATGGCGCCGATGCGGGGTCCGTCTCTGTTGCAGATGACGTGTTTGGTCTTGAGCCACGCACTGACATTCTGCACCGTATGGTCCGCTATCAGCTGGCCAAGCGTCGTGCTGGCACGCATGCGGTGAAGAACCGTGGTGATGTTGTTGGCTCGACACGGAAATTTGTTAAGCAAAAAGGCTCTGGCGGCGCGCGTCACGGCAATAAAAAGGCGCCTCAGTTCCGTTCTGGTGGCCGTGCATTTGGTCCCGTTGTTCGTGACCATGCAACGGATCTTCCGAAAAAGGTTCGGGCGCTGGCTCTGAAACATGCTTTGTCTACAAAAGCCAAGGCTTCCGAGTTGATCGTGCTGGAAGATGCAAATCTTTCCGACGCAAAGACAAAGGTTCTGACAGCTAAGCTGAAGGAATTGGGTGTGAGCAACGCATTGGTGATTGACGGCGCAGAGGTGAATGAAAACTTCGCACGTGCTGCCGGCAACATTGCGCAGCTCGATGTGCTGCCAATACAGGGCATTAATGTTTACGACATTCTGCGTCGTGACGTTCTGGTTCTGACAAAGGCTGCACTTGGTGCACTTGAGGAGCGTTTCAAATGATCAAGCTGTCCGCATATGACGTTATCGTCAGCCCGGTTATCACCGAGAAATCAACCAATGCTTCCGAGCATAATCAAGTTGTTTTCAACGTGGCACCGACAGCGACGAAACCAGAAATCAAATCTGCAGTCGAAAAACTGTTTGGTGTGAAGGTCGAGAAGGTCAACACACTTGTCCGTAAGGGCAAGGTCAAACGCTTTCGCGGTATCAAAGGTCGCCAGTCTGACGTGAAAAAAGCAGTCGTCACGTTGAAAGACGGTGAGACCATCGACGTAACGACCGGTCTTTAGGCCGGGTTGCGACAAGGGAATAGGCAAGAACAATGGCATTGAAAAAGTTCAAACCGAATACACCGGGCCAGCGCCAGCTGGTGATTGTGGATCGGTCCGGCCTTTGGAAGGGTAAACCAGTCAAAACTTTGACTGAGGGACTTTCCAAATCCGGTGGTCGTAACAATACAGGTCGCATTACATCACGCCGTCGTGGTGGTGGTCACAAGCGTACCTATCGTGTGATTGATTTCAAACGCACGAAACTGAACGTTGAAGCGACTGTAGAGCGTCTGGAATATGATCCAAACCGCACCGCTTTCATCGCGCTGATCAAATATAGCGATGGTGAGCAGGCCTATATTCTGGCACCACAGCGTTTGCAGGTTGGTGACAAGGTTATTGCCAGCGAAAAAGCAGACGTGAAACCTGGCAACGCCATGCCATTGGGTGCCATGCCTGTTGGAACCATTATCCACAATGTGGAAATGAAGCCTGGTAAGGGTGGTCAGATCGCTCGCTCAGCCGGTGCTTATGCGCAATTGGTTGGTCGTGATTCCGGTTATGCTGTCATTCGTCTGAATTCAGGCGAACAGCGCCGTGTACCATCTGCCTGTATCGCTTCAGTTGGTGCGGTTTCAAACCCGGATCACGGCAATATCAGCCTTGGTAAAGCCGGCCGATCCCGCTGGTTGGGCCGTCGTCCAAGTGTTCGTGGTGTTGCCATGAACCCGGTCGATCACCCACATGGTGGTGGTGAGGGTCGTACATCGGGTGGTCGTCATCCGGTTACGCCTTGGGGCAAGCCGACAAAAGGCAAGAAGACACGTCGCAACAAAGCGACTGATAAATTCATTCTGCGCTCGCGTCATGCGCGCAAAGGTCGTTAGAGGTTCATAGTGGCACGTTCTGTTTGGAAAGGTCCGTTTGTCGACGGATATCTGTTGAAAAAGGCCGAGAAAGCTCAGGCTTCGGGTCGCAACGACGTGATCAAGATCTGGAGCCGTCGCTCCACTGTCTTGCCGCAGTTCGTTGGTCTGACCTTTGGCGTTTACAACGGTCATAAGCACATTCCGGTGCAGGTTTCGGAAGATATGATTGGCCATAAATTTGGCGAATTTGCTCCGTCCCGCACTTATTACGGTCACGGCGCCGATAAGAAGGCGAAGAGGAAGTAATCATGGGTAAGTCAAAACGCGAACGCGTATTGGGTGACAGCCAGGCGAAAGCGGTCGTACGCAATCTGCGCGTCAGCCCCCAGAAACTGAACCTGGTTGCGGCAACGATCCGCGGCAAGAAGGTTGAAAAGGCTTTGGCCGAACTCTCTTTCTCGCCCCGTCGTATCGCTTCCAGTGTGAAGGCAGGGCTTGAGTCCGCAATTGCAAACGCTGAAAACAATCACGATCTTGATGTAGATGCGCTGGTTGTGTCTGAGGCTTATGTCGGTAAAAGCATCGTTATGAAGCGCTGGCAGCCACGTGCTCGTGGCCGGGTTGGCCGCATCATAAAACCTTTTGCAAATCTGACGATTGTTGTTCGTGAAGTTGAGGAGACAGCTTAATGGGAAATAAAGTAAGCCCGATTGGCCTGCGCCTCGGCATCAACCGGACATGGGATTCACGCTGGTTCGCCAACACTGGTGAATATGGCGTTCTGCTTCATGAGGACATGCGCATTCGCAAGTTTTTGGAAGCTGAATTGAAACAGGCTGCTGTTTCAAAAATCGTCATCGAGCGTCCGCACAAAAAGTGCCGTGTCACCATCTACAGCGCCCGTCCAGGCATTGTGATTGGCAAGAAGGGTGCAGACATCGAGAAACTGCGCAAGAAGATCGGCGCAATGACCACGTCTGATGTGCATCTCAACATTGTTGAAGTGCGCAAGCCAGAGGTTGATGCGAATTTGATCGCTCAGTCGATTGCTCAGCAGTTGGAGCGTCGTGCTTCTTTCCGCCGTGTCATGAAGCGTGCTGTTCAAAATGCCATGCGCCTTGGCGCTGAAGGCATCCGGATCAATTGTGGCGGTCGTCTTGGCGGTGCCGAGATCGCTCGTGTTGAATGGTATCGTGAGGGGCGGGTCCCGCTTCATACGCTGCGTGCTGATATCGATTATGGAACCTACGAAGCCTCTACGGCCTACGGTATCATTGGAATTAAGGTTTGGGTCTTCAAGGGCGAAATCATGGAACACGATCCCATGGCGTCCGAGCGTCGTATGAACGAAGGTCCTGAAGCAAATCGTCGTCGACCATCAGCGTAAGCGCTGGGTCGAAGATACAGAAATAAGAGCGAGGGCAGGCAATTATGCTGCAACCGAAGCGAACAAAATTCCGCAAAGCGCATAAAGGCCGTATCCACGGTCTTGCAAAAGGCGGAACAGATCTGAATTTTGGTGCTTTTGGCTTGAAAGCATTGGAACCAGAGCGTATTACAGCGCGACAGATCGAAGCTGCTCGTCGTGCAATGACACGTCATATGAAGCGTGCAGGCCGTGTCTGGATCCGTATTTTCCCGGATGTTCCAGTATCCAGCAAACCTACCGAAGTCCGTATGGGTAAAGGTAAGGGTTCGCCGGACTATTGGGCCGCCCGTGTAAAGCCGGGTCGGATCATGTTTGAAATTGACGGTGTAACACCGGAAGTTGCGCGCGAAGCGTTTCGTCTGGCGGCAGCAAAACTGCCGATCAAGACCCGTTTTGTGCAGCGTATCGGCGAATAGCCGAGACTAGAGAATTTGGTGAAGGTTTGAGCCATGAAGGCAGATGATTTGGCAACTAAGACCGTCGACGAGCTCGCTGATGAGCTCGTTAAGTTGAAAAAAGAGCAGTTCAATCTGCGTTTTCAACGTGCGACGGGACAGTTGGAGAACACAGCACGGTTTCGGCAGTTACGCCGGGATATCGCGCGGATTAATACAGTAGCCACGCAAAAGCGTGCCGCTGCTGCGGTAGGCTAAGGAGGCCTCGATGCCAAAACGTATTTTGCAGGGCGTCGTTGTCAGCGACAAAAGCGACAAAACAGTAGTTGTCAAAGTGGAGCGTCGTTTTACGCACCCACTTTTGAAAAAGACTGTGCGTCGGTCCAAAAAGTATAAAGCGCATGATGAGACTAATCAGCGCAAAACCGGTGAACTGGTATCCATTGAGGAAACCAAGCCGATTTCGAAAGACAAGACCTGGATTGTGGTCGAAAACGCTTAAGCAGGCGATTTTGATTTCACCGGGAGCAAACAACTGGAACGTTCAGCAGTCGGAAATTGCTGTTCAACAACATAAAGGCAGCCAGTTATGATTCAGATGCAAACCAACCTCGAGGTGGCCGATAATTCCGGCGCACGTCGTGTGCAGTGCATCAAGGTGCTTGGTGGTTCCAAGCGCAAATATGCATCCGTGGGCGACATTATTGTCGTCAGCGTTAAAGAGGCTATTCCACGGGGCCGTGTTAAAAAAGGCGACGTGCTGAAAGCTGTTGTTGTGCGGACCCGTAAGGATCTGCGCCGTGCCGATGGCAGCGTAATCCGTTTCGACGGAAACGCAGCTGTGATCGTGAACAATAACAAGGAGCCAATTGGCACCCGCGTTTTTGGTCCGATCCCACGCGAACTGCGCGCCAAGAACCACATGAAAATCATCCAGCTCGCGCCAGAGGTGCTCTAATGGCTGCTAAATTGAAAAAAGGCGACCGCGTTGTGGTTCTGACCGGCAAGGATAAGGGTCGCAGTGGCGAGATTATCCGGGTCGTACCAAAAGATGGCCGTGCTTTCGTAACCGGTATTAATATGGTGAAGCGGCATCAGCGTCAGACACAGGACACTGAAGGCGGTATTATCAACAAGGAAGCAGCTATCCAGTTGTCCAATCTCGCATTGGAAGACCCCAAGGATGGCAAGCCGACCCGTGTTGGTTTCAAGACAAATGATGATGGCAAGAAGGTTCGCTTTGCGAAGCGTTCCGGAGAAATGATCGATGGCTGATGTTGCAACGCAAGCCCGGCTTAAAGGGCATTACAACGACGTTATTCGCGCTAAACTGATTGAAGAGTTTGGTTACAAGAACCCAATGCAGGTTCCAGCGCTTGAAAAAGTCGTGATCAATATGGGCATCGGCGAAGGTGTTGGTGATCAGAAGAAGGTTCGGGCAGCTGCCGAGGATCTTTCACTGATCGCTGGTCAGCGGGCTGTTATTACAAAAGCTCGTAAATCTATCGCTGGCTTTAAAGTTCGTGATGGCATGGCCCTTGGTACGAAGGTCACCCTTCGTAAGACCAGAATGTATGAATTTGTGGATCGGTTGGTAACAATCGCACTGCCACGCGTTCGTGACTTTCGTGGTCTGAACCCGAAGAGCTTTGATGGAAATGGCAATTTTGCCATGGGCATTAAAGAGCATATCGTGTTCCCCGAAATCGAATACGACAAGGTGGAGCAGGTTTGGGGCATGGACGTTATTGTCTGTACAACTGCAGATAATGATGATGAAGCACGAGCATTGCTCAAGGCATTGAACTTTCCATTCCCTAAGTAAGGGATTTGGAAACGAGTCGCTAAGGACTAAGACGCATGGCTAAAAAAAGCGCTGTTGAAAAGAATAATGATCGCCGTAAACTGGTGGACAAGTATGCTGCGAAGCGTGCTGCCCTCAAGGCGAAAACACGGGATGAGAGTGTTCCTGCTGAGGAACGGTTTCTGGCCCATTTGGAGTTGGCTGAATTGCCTCGCAATTCATCTAAAACTCGTGTTCGTAACCGCTGCGAAGTCTCCGGACGTCCGCGTGGTTTCTATCGTAAATTGAGAATGTCGCGTATCGCGCTGCGTGAACTTGGTTCCGCCGGCAAAGTGCCTGGCCTCGTCAAGTCCAGCTGGTAAGGAGAAACAGTCATGTCAATGTCTGATCCACTCGGCGATATGCTGACCCGTATTCGCAACGCTCTGATGCGCGGTAAGAGCTCCTGCTCAACACCTGCATCCAAGTTGCGTGCACGTGTTCTGGATGTGCTTCAGTCTGAAGGGTACATCCGTGGCTATAGTGAAGTTGAGTACGACAAGGGTAAATCGGAGTTTCAGATCGAACTGAAATATTTTGATGGCGACCCTGTTATTCAGAAAATCGAACGGGTATCCAAACCTGGCCGTCGTGTTTACGCCGGTGCAGATGGTATTCCCCGGGTTGCTAATGGACTGGGTGTTTCTATCGTGTCTACGCCGCGTGGCGTGATGGCCGATCATGAAGCACGGACCCAGAATATTGGCGGTGAGGTATTGTGCCGCGTCTTCTAAGACACTGGCATGGTCGTGAAGTTTAACGGGAATTGGACAGGTAAGTCAGATGTCTCGGATTGGTAAAAAAGCAGTGGCGGTCCCTACGGGGGTAACAGCCACGATTGATGGCCAGCAGGTCAACGTCAAAGGCCCCAAGGGTGAATTGTCAGCCGTATTGGTTGATAAGGTACTTGCATCCATGGGTGATGATGGCATTGAAGTGAAGCCGGTTGATAGTTCTAACCAGGCGCGTGCCATGTGGGGTATGTCCCGCACAATCATCGAGAATTTGATGATTGGGGTTACAGAGGGCTTCAAAAAAGAATTGCAGATCAACGGTGTTGGTTACCGTGCAGCCGTGCAGGGCAAGAACCTGCAATTGGCGCTCGGCTTCAGCCACGAAGTTCTGTATGAAATTCCTGAAGGCATTCAGATTGCCTGTGCAAAGCCCACTGAAATCAGTGTGTCTGGCATAGACAAGCAGAAGGTCGGTCAGGTTGCGGCTGAAATTCGCAAATATCGTCCGCCTGAGCCCTATAAGGGCAAAGGCGTCAAATATGCGGATGAATACATCTTCCGCAAAGAAGGCAAGAAGAAGTAGCGGCTGATATCATGGCAAAGAATATGACACTTTTTGAACGTCGTCGCGCCCGTGTTCGTCGTTCGCTTCACAAGACTTCAACTGGTCGTCCGCGTTTGAGCGTACACCGGTCGTCTAAAAACATTTACGCTCAGATCATTGATGATGCGGCTGGCAAGACACTTGCTGCGGCTTCCTCTTTGGATAAAGAGCTGCGCTCCGGTCTGAAAACCGGCGCTGACAAGGATGCGGCTGAAGCCGTTGGCAAGCTGGTTGCAGAACGTGCAGCCACTGCTGGCGTCAAGCAGGTTGTGTTTGACCGCGGTGGATTCATCTACCACGGTCGCGTGAAAGCGCTTGGAGATGCTGCCCGTGCAGGTGGCCTGGAATTCTAAGGCTGTTTAAGGCCTGATTGATACTAACTGGGACTGGTTCCCACAGAATTGGAAAGAGTGAACATGGCTGGCAGAGATCGTGAAGAGCGCGACAGCGAATTCGTCGATAAGCTTGTACACATCAACCGTGTGGCCAAAGTGGTCAAGGGTGGCCGTCGCTTCGGCTTTGCCGCTTTGGTGGTTGTCGGTGATCAGAAAGGTCGTGTTGGCTTTGGTCACGGTAAGGCTCGTGAAGTTCCCGAGGCAATCCGCAAGGCGACTGAAGCTGCGAAACGCGGCATGATCCGTGTGCCGCTGCGCGAAGGTCGGACATTGCATCATGATGCATCCGGTCGTCACGGAGCAGGACGTGTGACAATGCGGTCGGCACCTGCCGGTACCGGTATTATTGCTGGCGGACCAATGCGTGCGATTTTCGAAACCCTGGGTGTTCAGGATGTTGTTGCGAAATCTGTTGGGACGTCAAATCCTTACAACATGATCCGGGCAACCTTCGAAGCTCTCAAGAATGAGAACAGCCCGCGCAGCGTGGCCTCTCGTCGTGGGATCAAGGTATCAACATTGCAGTCTCGCCGTACACCGGCTGAAGGCGGCGAAGTGGCGGAAGCTTAGGCTTCCCAATAGAATTGAGTGGAGGCCATCATGGCTGATAGCAAGAAAAATACTGTTACGGTTGTTCAAACGGGAAGCCCATTGCGGCGTCCTCAGGAACAGCGCGCAACGCTTGTGGGTCTTGGCCTTAACAAGATGCAACGCCAGTCTGTACTTGAAGATACACCCGCTATCCGGGGCATGATCCGCAAGGTCAGCCATCTGGTTCGGGTGGTCGAGTAGGCTAAACGTTGCAAACAATAATCATGGTCGCCTTGAAATTGGTGGCTTGAACCTCGATATCTGCCACACGATATCAGCCGATATGAAGGCGTCAGTGTCGCGGCAAGTCTGGAATTGAAACGATGAAACTCAATGAACTTCAGGACAATGATGGTGCTGTAAAGAACCGGATGCGCGTCGCACGTGGCATTGGTTCCGGCAAGGGTAAAACCGGCGGACGTGGCGTCAAGGGCCAGAAGTCCCGCAGTGGTGTATCCATCAAGGGCTTTGAGGGCGGTCAGATGCCGCTTCACAGGCGCTTGCCGAAACGTGGCTTCAACAATATTTTCTCAAAGAAATTCAACGAAGTGTCTTTGGGCCGCATTCAGACAGCAATTGATGCTGGAAAGCTGGAAGCAGGCAACACTGTAGACGCGGATGCTCTTATTGCAGCAGGCGTGGTACGCCGTGTAAAAGACGGTATTCGCCTTGTTGGCGGTGGCGAGTTGAAAAGCAAAGTTACGCTTGCAGTTGCTGGCGGTTCAAAACCGGCGCTTGCAGCGGTAGAAAAAGCTGGCGGATCTGTCACAATCATTGAGACAAAATCCGACGCAAAAGAGACTGGTGGCGACGCCTGATAAAACCCCGTTTGACAGCCAGGCCGAAGGCAATTCTTTCTTCTTGTCGCGAGCCCGGAATTGTTTAGGCGGTGTTTGGAGAAAAATGAATGGCTTCAGCAGCTGAACAACTCGCGTCAAATATCAATTTTGGCGCATTTTCCAAAGCAACTGAACTCAAGAAGCGCATCTGGTTTACACTGGGTGCGTTGCTTGTTTTTCGGCTTGGAACCTACATCCCATTGCCAGGTATTGATCCTGATGCGTTTGCCGCGGCCTTTGATCAGGCGCAGCAGGGTGTCATCGGTCTGTTCAACATGTTTTCCGGTGGTGCTGTTGAGCGGATGGCAATTTTTGCGCTCGGCATCATGCCCTACATCTCCGCTTCGATTATCATTCAGCTGATGACGACAGTTGTTCCAACACTGGAGCAATTGAAGAAAGAGGGCGAGCAGGGCCGGAAAAAGATCAACCAGTATACCCGTTACGGCACGGTTTTTCTGGCAGTGCTTCAGTCCTATGGTATTGCAGCCGGGCTTGAGGGCGGTACCAATATTGTTACCGATCCAGGCTGGTTCTTTAAGCTGTCGACGATCATTTCCCTGACGGGGGGTACAATGTTCCTGATGTGGCTGGGTGAACAGATCACCGCGCGCGGCATTGGTAATGGCATTTCGCTGATCATCTTTGCTGGCATTGTTGCCGGCCTGCCAGGCGCTATTGCCGGCACACTGGAGCTTGGCCGTCAGGGTGCGATTTCAACGTTACTCATTCTGATCATTATTGTTTTGGCTATTGCCACAATCATGCTGATCGTCTTTGTGGAGCGGGCGCAGCGGCGTCTGCTCATTCAGTACCCCAAGCGGCAAATGGGCAATCGTATGTTCCAGGGTGATTCGTCTCACCTGCCATTGAAACTGAACACAGCGGGTGTGATCCCGGCGATCTTTGCGTCATCGCTTCTGTTGCTGCCGACGACTGTTGCAGGCTTTGCAAGCGGAACCGGGCCTGAATGGCTGAACGCTGTTGCTGCCTGGCTTGGCCACGGTCAGCCGCTTTACATGATTTTCTACGCGTCCATGATCGTGTTCTTCTGTTTCTTCTACACTGCCATCGTGTTCAATCCGGCAGATACAGCAGATAATCTGAAGCGTCATGGCGGCTTTATTCCGGGCATCCGTCCGGGTGAGCGCACGGCCACCTATATTGATTATGTTCTGACCCGTGTGACTGTGGTCGGTGCCATATTCCTGGTTGTTGTGTGTCTTCTTCCTGAATTTTTGATTTCTGCTACCGGCGTTCCCTTCTACCTTGGTGGGACTTCCCTTTTGATCGTGGTCAGCGTAACCATGGATACGGTTTCTCAGGTGCAGGGCCATTTGCTCGCGCACCAATATGAGGGGCTTGTCAAAAAGTCGAAGTTGCGCGGGGGAAAACGTAGATGAGATTGATATTGCTGGGGCCTCCAGGGGCAGGTAAGGGGACCCAGGCACAGTTCATGGTGGAACAACACGGCATAGCCCAGTTGTCTACCGGGGACATGCTGAGGGCTGCAGTTGCAGCCAAGACAGCAATCGGCCTTCAGGCCAAGGAAATTATGGACCGTGGCGATCTGGTATCCGACGAAGTTGTCGTCGGTATTGTATCGGACAGGGTTGATGAACCGGATTGTGCAAAGGGTTTCATCCTTGATGGATTTCCGCGCACAGTTGCCCAGGCTGAAGCATTGGATGAAATGCTGGAGCAAAAGGGTTTGAGACTGGATACGGTGATTGAACTTGCCGTTGACGAAGGAATTCTTCTGGACCGTATTGTCAAGCGGGCTGAAGAAACAGAAGGCGGTCCGCGCGCGGATGACAATGCTGAAGCACTTGCCAAGCGTTTGTCAGTGTATCGTGAGCAGACACAGCCATTGATTGATTATTATAGCGGAACAGGATTGCTTAGTTCCGTCGATGGTATGCAATCCATGGACGAAGTAAGGGCGTCAATCGAGACGGTCTTGAAAGAGATAGCGTAACGGGTCATCTATTAGGAATTGGCGGTTGACGACTCGGTCCCAACTCCTATAGATAACCGCAAATACATTGAATGACTGACCACATTGGGGCCGGAAAAACCGGGGCCGAGGTGGTCATGTTCGTTCTAATGGAAGCAGATTTACTTCATCAGCGACAGTTCTGATGATCCATTAAGGAGAGACGGTTTTGGCACGTATTGCTGGCGTCAACATTCCGACCAACAAACGCGTGGTCATAGCCCTGCAGTATATTCACGGCATTGGTGCCGCGAAAGCTCGGGAAATTGTGACCAAGGTCAACATTCCGGTGGAACGCCGGGTGAACGAACTGTCCGATTCGGAAGTTCTGCAGATTCGTGAATCCATCGACCAGGACTATATGGTTGAAGGTGATCTGCGCCGCGAGCGGGCTATGAATATCAAACGTCTGATGGATCTGGGCTGCTATCGCGGTCTGCGTCATCGTCGTGGATTACCGACACGTGGTCAACGGACCCATACCAATGCCCGCACCCGTAAGGGTCCGGCCAAGGCAATTGCCGGTAAAAAGAAATAATTAATTACTGACATTCTTCGGATTGTTCGGTGGAGCCGCTGGTTTACGGCGGTGCTGAGATCGAAAGGACTACCAAATGGCTAAAGAAGCACGCGTGCGTCGCCGCGAGAAAAAGAACATTATCTCCGGCGTGGCTCACATCAATTCCACGTTCAACAACACAATGATCACCATTACCGATGCACAGGGCAACACAATTTCGTGGTCTTCTGCCGGTACAATGGGTTTCAAAGGGTCTCGTAAATCGACCCCTTATGCTGCGCAGGTTGCCAGTGAAGATGCTGCCAAAAAGGCGCAGGAACACGGCATGAAGACCCTTGAGGTTCAAGTGCGCGGACCTGGCTCCGGCCGTGAATCAGCTTTGCGTGCTCTGCAGGCTGCTGGTTTTACAGTAACCACAATTCGGGATGTAACTTCTATCCCGCATAATGGTTGCCGTCCTCCTAAACGACGTCGCGTTTAGAGTTTACCGCATTGTGGCTGCTGGGCGAGTCCCTGCAGCCATCTGGTGTTTTCTGGCCGGTCGTTCCAATCCCACAGTTGGAATTGATGCCGTAGCCGAGAAGCAAATTTGCCGAAACCAACCTGTGACGACAGGATGCTATTTCGGTGCTGAAAAAGGCCTTTGAACTGGCCGAGAAAGGATTGTGATATGATCCAGAAAAATTGGCAGGAACTGATTAAGCCGACCAAGCTTGAAGTTAAGCCCGGTGACGAGCCGCTCCGTGTAGCGACTATCGTAGCCGAGCCTCTTGAGCGTGGCTTTGGCATGACACTCGGCAACGCCCTGCGCCGCATTCTTCTGTCATCCCTCCAGGGTGCCGCTGTTACAGCTGTCCAGATTGATGGCGTGCTGCACGAATTTTCATCAATTCCAGGTGTGCGCGAAGACGTTACGGATATTGTCCTGAACGTTAAAGCCATTGCCGTGAAGATGGAAGGCGATGGTCCCAAGCGGATGACCGTTCGCAAGCAGGGCCCTGGTGCTGTAACTGCTGCGGATATTCAGACCGTTGGCGATGTCGAAATTCTGAACCCGGATCTGGTTCTCTGCACTTTGGACGAAGATGCCGAGATCCGCATTGAATTCACTGTGAATACCGGGAAGGGCTATGTGTCTGCAGAGCGTAACCGCCCTGAAGATGCACCAATTGGTCTCATCCCGGTTGACAGTCTTTATTCTCCTGTTCGCAAAGTGTCTTACAAGGTCGAGAACACCCGCGAGGGACAGGTTCTGGATTATGACAAGCTGTTGATGACTGTCGAGACTGACGGTTCAATTTCGCCTGAAGATTCTGTCGCATTCGCGGCTCGTATCCTGCAGGATCAGCTGTCTATCTTTGTGAATTTCGAAGAGCCTCAGAAAGAGGTTGTCGAAGATCAGGCACCGGAACTGGCCTTCAACCCTGCCTTGCTGAAAAAGGTGGACGAGTTGGAACTGTCTGTTCGGTCTGCAAACTGCCTGAAGAACGACAATATTGTTTATATTGGCGACCTGATTCAAAAGACCGAGAGCGAAATGCTGCGGACGCCGAATTTTGGTCGTAAGTCGCTGAACGAGATCAAAGAAGTTCTTGCTGGCATGGGCCTCCATCTTGGAATGGAAGTCGAAAACTGGCCGCCTGAGAACATTGATGATCTGGCTAAGCGCTTCGAAGATCAATACTAAGAACCAGATGCGGTGAAAGCCGCTTAATTTAAGAAGTCCCCGGAAACCAAGTGAGGATCCACAACGGATCCTCATCAAGTCCGGGGCGTTAGAAAGAGGAGAGGGCCATGCGCCACCGCAAATCAGGTCGCAAGCTCAATCGTACATCCAGCCACCGTAAGGCGATGTTCGCTAACATGTCCGCGTCGCTCATCACTCATGAGCAGATCGTGACAACTCTGCCAAAGGCGAAAGAGCTTCGCCCGGTTGTTGAGAAACTGATCACGCTTGCAAAGCGCGGCGATCTGCATGCCCGTCGTCAGGCAATTGCACAGATCCGCGATTTGGGTGCCGTTGGCAAATTGTTCGACACTCTGGCTGAGCGCTACAAAGACCGTCAGGGTGGCTATACCCGCGTTCTCAAGGCGGGCTTCCGCTTTGGTGACAATGCACCGGTTGGTGTTATCGAGTTGGTTGACCGCGATGTTGACGCCAAAGGTGCTGGAGATCGTGCGCGCGCTGAAAGCGAAGAAGTTGCTTCTGAGACCGTAGCTGCCTGATTAAGGCTGGGTCGAAGGCTGGGTCGCGAAGGCTAGGTCACGGTCTGCCGGTTTCTGCGCCGGTGCAACGCCCTGATTTACCAAAAACAGGCTTGGCGCGACGTAAGTGTGCGACTGCCGCAATAAAAAACCGAAGCCGCTCAACGCAGGTTCGGAAGCCGCATTTGATTTCGGCAAAACTGTGTAAAGGCGGCCTTTGTGCCGCCTTTTTCTTTGCCTTGTCTGGCAGGAAAGGACAGACTCACTTCGTTAGGGTTCTTTGACCTCAGTTTGGGAAAATATCATGTCGCTTCATCACCGCTTCATCAGCAGTCTTTCAGCTTTTGCGGTTCTGGCCGTTGTCCATTTTTCTGTGTCACCGTTCACGCCAGCCTTTGCGCAAACGGTACCGCAGAACCAGGAACAGATGCGCCTCAGCTTCGCGCCGATTGTCAAACGTGCTGCGCCCGCTGTGGTCAATGTCTATGCAACACGAATGATCAGCCAGCGGCCGCGGTCGCCGTTCGGTAATGATCCGTTCTTTCGGCGTTTCTTTGGTGAGTCTGCTCCTGGCTCACGTGCGCCCAGACAGCGGGAAACAAGTTCCCTCGGTTCCGGTGTGATCGTTGACCCAAGCGGCATTGTTGTCACCAATAATCATGTGATCAAGGATGCCAGCACCATCAAGGTCGTGCTGGCTGACAAGCGTGAATTTGAAGCCGAGATCATGTTGAAGGATGAACGGACTGATCTGGCTATTTTGCGGATCGATCTTGATGGGCGCCGTGAGATTTTTCCATATCTGGAATTTGCCGACAGTGACGCTGTGGAGGTGGGTGATCTCGTGTTGGCCATCGGAAATCCGTTTGGGGTCGGTCAAACAGTAACCAGCGGTATTGTTTCAGCATTGGCCCGAACGCGTGTCGGTGTGACTGACTATCAATTCTTCATCCAGACGGATGCTGCCATCAATCCCGGCAACTCCGGCGGCGCGCTGGTGGATGTTGAGGGTGATTTGGTTGGCATTAACACGGCCATCTTCTCGCGCTCCGGCGGATCAAACGGAATCGGCTTTGCAATTCCGTCAAACATGGTGAATGTCGTCGTTGCGGCGTCCGACATGGGCGACATCGTACAGCGGCCATGGCTGGGCGCGACGTTTCAGCCCGTCACTGCAGACATTGCCGACAGTCTGGGGCTGAACTTGCCAAGAGGGGCATTGGTTACTGGTATCGTTGATGATGGGCCGTTTGATAAGGCAGGCGTTCGGGTCGGTGATTTACTGGTTCGGATGGAAGGCAAACGGTTGTCAGATCCCGATGAACTGGGATATCGCCTTGCTACGCGGCGTCTTGGCGATGAGGTTTCATTCGTAACCCGTCGTGGCAAGAAACGTCACCGGTTTAATCTGATCATGAAAGCGCCACCAGAAACCGTGCCGCGCGATGAACAATTGTTGACCGGGCGCACACCGCTAACCGGCGCGACGATTGCCAATTTGTCGCCGGCGCTTGCGCAGGAAATCGGTTCGTTCAAAAATTCCGGCGTTGTTGTGTTGTCCGTGAAACGGGGCTCGCCTGCCGCGCGATACAGGTTTCGGCCGGGTGATATGATCCTTGAATTGAATGATCGTAAAATAAAAAGTGCCGATCAACTTGCACGGCGTGCACGCCGTGCCGGTTCTGTCTGGCGTTTCAAGCTGGATCGCGATGGCAGAGTCATTCGCTTTTCTGTTGGCGGGTAGTCTGTGTCGTCCTTATTTGATGCGGCCGGAATGGGAGAGGATGCACCAAGGCCTCTTGCCGACCGGTTGAGACCAGCCAGCCTTGGCGATGTTGTTGGCCAGGACCACATTGTAGGTTCTGAAGGGACGCTGACACGGATGCTGCGTAGCGGGCGTGTCGGATCGCTGGTGTTCTGGGGACCTCCCGGTACCGGAAAAACAACCGTCGCACGTTTGCTGGCAGATGAAACGGATTTGCACTTTGTGCAGTTGTCGGCGATTTTTTCCGGCGTTGCCGATTTGAAAAAGATTTTTGAAACGGCTCGGCACAAACGGAGCACCGGTCAGGGCACGCTTCTGTTTGTTGATGAGATTCATCGCTTCAACCGGGCGCAGCAGGATGCGTTCTTGCCGGTTATGGAAGATGGTACGGTTACGCTCATTGGGGCGACAACCGAAAATCCGTCTTTTGAGCTTAATTCAGCGGTGTTGTCTCGCGCACAGGTTCTTGTGTTCAAAGCTCTGGATGATGCAGCCATTGGTGCCATGTTGATCCGCGCTGAAGGGTTCCTTGATCAGACATTGCCTCTGGACGCAGAGGCCAGATCATCACTGATACGGATGGCTGATGGCGATGGCCGTGCCGCTCTCAGTCTTGCCGAGGAGGTCTGGCGCGCGGCTGGCGCAGATGAGATGTTTGACGCGGCGATGCTGCAGACTGTGCTTCAGCGCCGTGCCCCAATTTATGACAAGAGCGAAGACGGGCACTACAACCTTATCTCGGCGCTGCATAAATCTGTGCGCGGCTCTGACCCGCAGGCATCGCTCTATTATCTGTGCCGCATGCTGGATGCCGGAGAGGATCCGCTCTTTCTGGCGCGGCGGCTTGTGCGTATGGCATCGGAAGATATCGGGCTTGCCGATCCTCAGGCTTTGGCGCAATGCATTGCAGCGCGAGATTCGTTTAAATTTCTCGGCAGTCCTGAAGGTGAGCTGGCCTTGGCCCAGGCCGTGATCTATCTTGCGACAGCACCCAAGTCGAATGCGGTCTATACGGCCTTTAAATTGGCCATGAAGACGGCGAAGGCCAATGGCTCGCTGATGCCGCCCAAGCAAATTCTGAACGCCCCCACCAAGCTGATGAAAGAAGAGGGCTATGGTGGCGGATATCTGTATGATCATGATCAGCCAGATGCCTTTTCCGGGCAGGCCTACCTTCCTGATGCATTGCAGGGTGAACAATTTTATCAACCGGTGCCGCGCGGATTTGAAAGAGACCTTCAAAAACGGCTGGACTACTGGAACAAACTGCGGCAGGACCGCACACAACAGGAAGACGACGAGGACTGAATGAACCGGTTTGACAGGTTTTTGGCTATTGACTGGTCTGGCGCTATGGGTGAGCGCCAGCGTGGAATTCAGATTGCCTATCTGGATAGCCAGTCAGATACGGGGCCTGTTCTTTTGCGGCTGCCAGATGCCAAGAATTGGGGTCGGGTGGTTATCAAGAACCTCTTGAGCAAACTGGCACGTGCTGACCAGCGTACTCTGGTTGGAATGGATTTCTGTTTTTCTGTTCCCTGGCCGGATGAAGGGCCCTTGCCGGAAAATCGCCAACAGGTCGAATCGGTCGAAGAGTTGTGGGCGCTGGTTGAATCGATCTGCTCGGGTGACGCACATTATTATGCAGGACCCGCGATCCGCAATCTGAGCTCCGACTTTGCGCCTTACATTTTGTGCGATCGGTATCGGGGTCCGGAATTCCGGTTTGATCGTTTTCGCGAGACAGAGCGTCAGCTCTCACCCAAACCGGCTAGTATCTATCATTGCATGGGGGCCAAGCAGGTCGGCCCTGGATCCTTTGCCGGAATGCGCATGTTTCACACGTTGCGCTCTGTCAATGATCCCCGAATTGCAATCTGGCCATTTGATCCGATTGACAACGCGAATGTGGTTCTGTGCGAAATTTATCCCAGTCTGTTCTACCAGATGGCCGGAATGAAGCGCGCTTATGATCGTGCGACCATTGCGAACACACTTGCCTATTTTCATTCCGGCAGCCCGCCAGAGATGAGCATTCAGGACGAAGCAGATGCGGTGATTTCTGCTGCGGCGCTGAGGGCCTTATCATATAATCCCGATTTGTTTTCTTACCCGCCCAAGGTGCCAGTAGCACATAAGGAAGGCTGGATTTTCGGCGTTTTACCGTCATGACGGGCTTTCTTGCAGTCGCGCTGGGAGGCGCATTGGGAGCGTCCTTGCGCTATGGGGCCGGTTTACTGATTGTCCGAATGGTCGGAGGCGTTTATCCGTGGCCGACCTTGTTTGTGAATGTTGTTGGTTCATTTCTTATGGGGGCTGCGGCGAGTTTTCTGTTGCTGAAGGGCAGCTCTGACGAAATGCGCCTGTTCCTGCTGACGGGTCTGCTTGGTGGTTTCACGACCTATTCGGCATTTTCACTTGAAACGCTTCATCTTTGGGAACGTGGGGAGGGCGGTATTGCCGCGCTTTATATGATCGGCAAGCTGCTTGTGTGTTTCGTAGCGGTGCTTGCGGGCGCCAGGCTGATAAGGGCTTTTGCATGAACGCTGTTCAAATGAAAAAAGTAGATGCTGACGAGGCTGATATGCGTCTCGACCGGTGGTTCAAAACGCATTTTCCAGGCGTTGGTTTCGGCCAGTTGCAAAAATTGCTGCGCTCAGGGCAGGTTCGCGTCGAAGGAGGGCGGGTGAAGAGCTCTACCCGGCTTCTGGCAGGTCAGATGGTGCGTATTCCACCGCTTACTGGTGCAGCCGCTCCTGATCAGGCGTTGGGCCAGTCCAAAGCTGCCTGGCGGGAAGATGACGCGACGTTTCTGCGCTCTCTCATTCTGCATGATGACAAGCACGTCATGGTGCTGAACAAGCCCTTCGGCCTTGCGGTGCAGGGCGGTTCCGGCATCAACCGCCACGTTGACGGGATGCTGGAAGCGTTTCGGGATAAAAAGGGACAAAAGCCGCGTCTGGTGCATCGCCTCGACAGGGACACGACGGGGGTGCTGCTGATTGCCAAGACACGTGCCGCGGCCAAAGCCATGGCGGAGTCCTTTCGTCATCGTGATACGAAGAAAACCTATTGGGCTATCGTGAAAGGCGTTCCACGCCCAAATGAGGCGCGGATTTCCACGCATCTGCTCAAAGAGGCGACCGAAGATGGCGACCGGATGCGCATTGCGCGTCACGGAGAGCCCGATGCTGATCATGCCGTGACCAATTACCGGGTGATTGAGAAGGCGGGTGATCGGCTGTCCTGGCTGGAACTGAAGCCGGTGACAGGCCGAACGCATCAGTTGCGCATTCATACGCAATACATCGGAACGCCCATTATTGGTGACCCGAAATATTTTGATATTGAAAATTGGGAGCTTCCGAACGGAATTCAGAAGCGGCTTCATTTGCATGCCCAGCGCATTATCATTCCGCACCCTGCGCCACATTTGGGCATTCCGGTCCTCGACATCACAGCGCCATTGTCCCCACACATCAAGCAAACCTTCAATCTGCTTGGATTTGATGAACAAAACGGAATGCTGGAAGAGGATGAATTCTAACCCATGCGGCTGATTTTGTTCGATTGTGACGGAACTCTGGTCGATAGCCAGCACATGATTGTAGCTGCCATGGAGCGCGCTTTCACTGCCGTCAATTTACAGCCACCGTCCCGTGAGCGGACCTTGTCGATCGTTGGTCGCTCGCTGCATGAGGCCATGGCTGATCTGACGGATGCAGAGCATCCGATTGAAGATATGGTTGCGGCCTATCGAAAGAGCTTTTTTGAATTGCGTGGCAACCCCGATTATCACGAACCACTTTACGATGGGGCCAAGGACTGTATCGAGGCTTTGGCTGCGCAAGATGATGTTCTGCTTGGCATCGCAACGGGCAAGTCCCGACGCGGCGTGGATGCGCTTTTGGAGCTGCATGATCTGCAGGACCGGTTTGTAACCATACAGACATCTGACAATTCACCGTCCAAACCCAATCCGGCGATGATTCATCAGGCTTTGAATGAAACCGGTTTGGACGCCAGTGTCACCACATTGATCGGCGATACCAGCTTTGATATGCAAATGGCGCGAAACGCCTCAATTACAGCTCTGGGAGTGACCTGGGGCTATCATGATCAACCAGCGTTGAAGCAGGCTGGCGCAAGTCATTTGTTTGACAGCTTTCCTGACCTTCGTAACTTTTTGCTGACTGGACTAAATGGCTGATACTTTGGATCCAATAGAGACAGACCCGGTTAAACGCGCTCAAGTGCATTCGGCGCCACAATTGCCGAAACGCTTCTACAAGGAAGCGACAATGGCAGAGCGCGATGGAGCGTATCATCTTTTGCTGGATGGCCGTTCGGCGCGAACGCCCGGCAAAAATCCGCTTGCTGTCAAAAATGAAGCGTTCGCCAATGGACTGGCAAAAGACTGGAACGCTCAAAAAGACAGTATCAACCCTGCTACGATGCCGTTTACGCGATTGGCGAATTCGGCAATTGACGGCGTGGCGATTGCGCTTGATCCTGTTGCCGAGGAAGTTTCCAACTTCGCGAAAACCGATCTTCTGTTCTACAGGGCCGGGCAACCCGAAGAGCTTGTTGCGTTGCAGAGCCAGCACTGGGACCCGCTTCTGGATCATTTCAAAACGCGGCATCAGGCCCGGTTTTTATTGGCCGAAGGGATTATGTATGTGGAACAGCCAGAAGATAGCGTCGCGCGCATCTCTGAGCTGATCAGTGCCTACAAAAAAGATCCATTATGTCTGGCCGGTTTGCAGGTCATGACATCCATTGCCGGATCGGTTTTAATTGCACTGGCTGTAGCAAAAAATGTTCTTTCGGTTGATGCGGCCTGGCAGGCAGCTCATGTGGATGAAGACTGGAATGTTTCCCAGTGGGGCTCCGACGAGGAAGCTCAGGCCAGACGGATGTACCGCAGAAACGAGTTTGATGTCGCCCATATGGCGGCAGCGGCCTTATCCGACGAATGATTATCTTCTCTGACTGTCGTCTTGCATGGTATTGCTTTTGATAATTGAGGCAGTGACGAGACGAGAGCGGGATATTCATGACATCTGTATTGGCTGAACTGGAAGCCCGTCGCGAAATTACGCGGCTTGGTGGTGGTCAACGGCGCATCGACGCACAGCACGCCAAAGGAAAGCTGACAGCACGCGAACGTCTTGAAGTGCTTCTGGATGAGGGGTCCTTCGAAGAGTACGACATGTTCGTGCAACACCGCTGTACAGATTTTGGCATGGAAGACAGCAAAATTGCCGGAGATGGCGTGGTGACCGGTTGGGGCACGGTCAATGGCCGTCCCATTTTTGTCTTTGCCAAGGACTTTACAGTTTTCGGTGGGTCACTGTCGGAAACACACGCGCAGAAAATCACCAAAATTCAGGATATGGCGCTGAAAAACAGAACGCCTATTATCGGCCTGTTTGACGCTGGTGGTGCCCGCATTCAGGAAGGCGTTGCGGCACTTGCCGGCTACGGCGAAGTGTTTCAGCGGAATGTGCTGGCATCCGGCGTCATTCCCCAAATTTCAGTGATCATGGGGCCATGTGCCGGCGGGGATGTGTATTCGCCTGCCATGACTGATTTTATCTATATGGTGCGCGACACCAGCTATATGTTCGTGACCGGTCCCGATGTGGTGAAAACCGTTACCAATGAGACCGTGAGCGCAGAACAATTGGGCGGTGCATCGATTCACACCACAAAATCATCCATTGCGGATGGAGCCTTTGACAATGATGTGGAGGCGTTGCTGGAAATACGGCGTCTGGTGGATTTTTTGCCTGCCAGCAACACAGCCGAATTGCCCGAATTGCCCTTGCAGGATGATCCGGACCGGCTCGAGCTGTCGCTGGACACGCTGCTTCCCGATAATGCGAACAAGCCCTATGACGTGAAGGAACTCATTACCAAAACAGTTGATGATGCGGATTTCTTTGAGGTGCAGGAAAAGCACGCCGCCAACATTGTTGTCGGATTTGCCCGTATGGAAGGGCGGTCTGTTGGAATCGTAGCCAATCAGCCCATGGTTCTTGCGGGTGTGCTGGACAGTGATGCCAGCCGCAAGGCCGCGCGGTTCGTGCGGTTCTGCGATTGTTTCAACATTCCCATTGTTACCTTTGTTGATGTGCCGGGCTTTTTGCCGGGAACCGCTCAGGAATATGGCGGGCTGATCAAGCATGGGGCAAAGCTGTTATTTGCCTATGCCGAGGCCACGGTTCCAAAAATCACGATTATAACGCGCAAGGCCTATGGCGGCGCTTATGACGTGATGGCCTCCAAACATTTGCGCGGCGACGTGAATTATGCCTGGCCCAGTGCCGAAATTGCCGTCATGGGTGCCAAGGGTGCCGTCGAAATCATCTTCCGCAAGGATATTGCGGATGCTGAACGTATTGCTGAGCACACCCGTAAATATGAAGACCGGTTTCTGTCGCCATTTGTGGCGGCTGAACGGGGCTACATTGATGATGTCATCATGCCGCATTCCACGCGTCGGCGCGTGTCCCGTGCGCTAAAGCTGTTGCGCGGCAAGCAACTGGAAAATCCGTGGAAAAAACACGACAATATTCCGCTGTAAGCAGCTCTCCCGCCTTTTTGACGTCAGGCGGACTAAGGATCTACTGATATTTGCCGCATTTTGCGCTACTATGAACAGATCGGGATAGAGTCGCGGCTCGACAGGCGGGTGCCTTGACCTTATTGCAATTGAGCGGGTAGCCGGTTAAATACATTTTTTACCGTTTCGGCTGGCTCAATGCGCGCACATCCTTTGAAAATCTCTTTGTTTGTCAGTCTGTTTTACATCTGGATTCCGCTGGTTTCATACCTCATTATTCTGTTCGTTGCGGCAACGAGTCCGTCATTGTACAGGGCCGTTGCGACTGGCGAAGATGGCCTTGTTGAATTGCTGCATATCGTCCTTGGTCTTGCAGGCTTTCTATTAGCACTGCGGCTGCTCTACTGGTTCTGGAAACAGAAAAACAAACTGGGAATTGCGTTCGCAATATTCTCCGCCCTCGTTTGTCTTTACATTGCGCTGGAAGAAGCCAGTTACGGGCAACATTTGTTTGGCTGGGAAGCCGATGGTGTGTTTCTGGAAGTGAACAAACAGCAGGAGACAAATCTGCATAATATCAGCTCCTGGTTTAACGAAAAACCGAGGGTTATTCTGGAGTTGGCTATTATTTTGGGTGGTTTGTTGCTGCCGATTTTTCCAAACCTCTTCATGCGGTTTGTACCTGCCGGGCTGCGTGCCTATGCGCCAACAGTTCTGTTCCTTCCAACAAGCATTCTGGTTGTCGTGTCCCGGTTACCCGAACGGCTTGGTCTGGATAGCCTGGAGGCACATATTGGCAGCATTCGCCACAGCGAAGTGCAGGAACTTTATATGTTCCTGTTTATCGGCCTTTATATCTATTTTGTTTTATGCCTGGAAAGACACAAACACCCTAGCGGGTGAGCCGCTCTGCGTGCCAATCAATGTGGTCTTTCATGAAGCTTGAAATGAAATAATAGGAGTGGTCATAGCCTTCATGCTGTCGCAGGGTGAGGGGAATTCCCGCCGATGCGCAGGCGGCTTGCAAGGCGTCCGGCTTTAACTGGTTTTCCAGAAATTCATCGCCCAGACCCTGATCAACCAGGATGTCTTCAACACGGTGGCCATCCTCTATCAGTGCGACTGTATCCGATGAACGCCAGGAATTCCGGTCCGCGCCGAGATATTCCGAAAAAGCGTGTGTGCCCCATGGGCTGTTCATGGGATTGCATATGGGTGCAAATGCCGAGACTGACCGATAGAGCGCAGGATGCTTGAGCGCCAGCGTCAGGGCGCCGTGTCCGCCCATTGAATGGCCGAAGATTGAGTCTTTTGAATCGCTTGTGGCAAAATGCTCAGAGATGAGGTTCGGCAGCTCATCGGTAATGTAGCGTTCCATATTGTAGTGTGTGGCATAGGGCGGCTGTGTGGCATTCAAATAGTAGCTCGCACCCTTGCCGGAATAATAGACATCTTCATCTGGAACATCATCACCGCGCGGGCTGGTGTCCGGACAGATGATTATAATGCCGTGATGCGCTGCTGATGCCCGGTATTCACCTTTCTCCATGACATTGGCATGGCTGCAGGTGAGGCCGGACAGAAACGTCAGGGTCGGGCATGGTTGGCCATCCAGCGCTTGCGGTGGCAGGAAGACTGCGAAGGTCATGGTGCATTGGCACGCATCGCTCCAATGGCTGTAGACGCGCTGAGCGCCGCCGTGTGCGCGGCGCTCTTCAATCAGTTTAATATCGGGCATGGTGTTTCCTAATAGAGGACAACGCTGCGGATGGATTCTCCAGAATGCATCAAATCAAAGCCCTTGTTGATGTCTTCAAGGGGCATCGTATGAGTGATCATTGGATCAATCTGAATTTTGCCATCCATGTACCAGTCGACAATTTTTGGCACATCCGTGCGCCCGCGTGCGCCGCCGAATGCGGTGCCTCTCCATGAACGTCCGGTGACTAGCTGGAAAGGCCGTGTTGAGATTTCCTGTCCGGCACCGGCAACGCCGATGATGATGGATTCGCCCCAGCCCTTGTGGCAGCATTCCAGGGCCTGTCGCATGACATTTGTGTTGCCGATGCATTCAAATGAATAGTCAGCCCCGCCGCCTGTCAGATCCACCAGATGGGATACAAGATCATCTCCGGCTTCTTTGGGATTGACGAAATGGGTCATGCCGAATTTCTCGCCCCATTCCTTCTTGCTGTTGTTCATATCGACGCCAACAATCATGTTGGCACCGGCCAGCCTGCACCCCTGAATGACGTTCAGGCCAATGCCGCCAAGGCCGAAAACCACGCAATTGGAGCCTGGCTCCACCTTGGCCGTATTGATAACAGCGCCTATACCGGTGGTGACGCCGCAGCCAATATAGCAAATGGATTCAAATGGTGCGTCTTCACGTACTTTTGCCAGCGCGATTTCAGGCACCACCGTGTAATTGGCGAATGTTGAGGTGCCCATATAATGCATGATTGGCGTGCCATCGATGGAGAAGCGCGATGTTCCATCCGGCATCAGGCCCTGACCCTGTGTTGTGCGGATGGATTGGCAAAGATTGGTCTTGGGATGAAGGCAATACTCGCACTCACGACATTCCGGTGTGTAAAGAGGAATGACATGGTCGCCTGGCTTCAAAGACGTGACGCCGGCACCAACTTCAACCACCACGCCAGCGCCCTCGTGCCCCAATATCGCCGGGAAAATTCCTTCTGGATCATCGCCGGATCTTGTGAATTCATCTGTATGGCAGATGCCGGTGGCTTTGATCTCGACCAGCACTTCGCCGGCCCGCGGACCTTCCAACTGAACCGTTGTGACTTCCAAAGGTTTGCCTGCTTCGAAGGCGACAGCTGCTTTTACATCCATTGTTTCATCCTAAGCGTTACATTTTTTGTAAAACTACACGGCTGGAACGTGGGTGCAATGGTTTTGTAACCTGCATGATGACAAGTTGGTGGTTTGTTGGCCTGCGGGACGGTTGAACGATCTTTCACTTGTTTCCATGCCACCCAAGTGCCATATCGGACAAAAGAATTTCCTCGCCTTTAGAACGGAACCGCCAGATGACCCACGCCAAAATACCTGCCCGACTGGATGATGACGACACGAAGAACGAAGATGACAAGGAAAAGTCGCCTTCTGTTGACAAACATTTGTTTGAGGCCCGCACAGTTCTGATTACCGGCCAGGTCTCACAGGAGATGGCGCGGGACGTTTCAGCGCGCCTGCTGGCTTTGGCACAGGCTTCAGATGATCCAATTCTCGTCATTGTCTCTTCGCCCGGAGGACATGTGGAGTCCGGCGACATGATCCATGACATGATCCGCTTCATCAAACCGAAAGTGAATATCCTGGGGACTGGTTGGGTCGCGAGTGCCGGTGCCCTGATTTATGTGTCAGTGCCAAAAGAAAACCGCTTCGCGACAACGAATACGCGCTTTTTGCTGCATCAACCATCCGGTGGAGCCGGTGGTGCTGCCAGTGATATTGAAATTCAGGCCCGTGAAATCATCAAGATGCGTGACCGACTCAATAAAATGTTTGCGGATGCGACCGGCCAGAAGATCGAGCAGATCGAGGAAGACACTGACCGGGATTACTGGATGAGCGCGCAGGAAGCGATTGATTACGGTCTTGCCGGTCAAATCGTACAGACTGAAGCTGATATTAAATAGGCATTGAACTGATCCGCGCCCAGTGAGCGAAACATGCATCATTGGGCGCTTTGCATTTGTGCAGCTACATTAAGGACCTATGGCCTTGGTTATGGTCTTGCCATGTCCGCAATCGTGGCGGTCGGGATGTTGTTCTTCTCGCAGCTTTTGCGAATTGCTTTTGCAATTGGGAGCGCTGAACTCTCATCCCCATGAATGCAGAATGTCTCAATGGGGGTGGTTAGTTTCGTACCGTCAAAAGCTTCCAATTCCTGTCTTTCCAGCATCAAAAGCGTGCGTTCCACGGCAATCCCGGGATCACTAATCACAGCATTTTTCATGGCACGGGGCATCAAACAGCCATTTGGCAGATACTGCCGGTCACAATAGGCCTCATGGATCACTCGCAGGCCTTGATCTTGCCCAGAGGTCACCATTTCTGAAAGACAGTTCGCGACAAAGATCAGATTTCGATCGGCAGCTCGGATGCCGCGTGCTATTGCGGAGGCAATTTCCGGATCATAATGCGCCATGTTGTTCAGCGCCCCGTGAGGCTTGACATAGTCAACAGTCGCACCTTTTGCGCCCGCAATGGCCTGCAATGCCCCTATCTGGTAGGTCACAAGGTATTCGATGTCTTTGGTCGGCATATTCATCTCACGGCGACCAAACCCCCAAATATCGTTGAATCCGGGATGAGCCCCGATGCATGTTCCATGGGCAATCGCCAACTCTACGGTTCGGGCCATCACACTTGGGTCGCCCGCATGCATCCCGCAAGCGATATTTGCCGATGTTATAAGCGGAATCAGCTCTGCATCGTTGCCGTGGCGATAGACACCAAAGCTCTCACCCATATCTGCATCAAGGCAGAGTCTTTTTGTTGAAGCATTCATTGTCAGCATTGTCTATCCCGTTGGCTTGTGTGTCCAATGCATCTACAATCGTCGTTTATATGCGACACGTGCATGGATGGGTTTAATGCTTGAACTGAGAGAACTTCGAAATTTCGTCGTGGTTGCCGCCCGCCTGAACATCACCAATGCCGCTCACGAAGTGAACCTGAGCCAGCCAGCGCTTTCACGGCAGATTCAGGCGTTGGAGCGCAAATTGGGTGTCGATCTGTTCCATCGTGTTGGAAAACGATTGGTACTGACTGCAGAAGGCTTTGATTTGGCTGAACAGGCGAAAGAGCTTCTGGAACGAGCGTCTGATTTGGCCTACCGGGCGTCAAATCAGGGAGATCTGGGTGGTGGCACACTTCGCATAGGGGCATCACCACAGACAACCGCCTGGTTGCTTTCGCCCGCAATGGCGCAATTTCGGGGCCAAAATCCCAGCGTGAGATTTGTTGTGAACGAAGGCAATAATGACAAGCTGATCGAAATGGTTGAGCATGGTGCAGCCCATCTTGTCGTTGCCAATCTGGGCATCAACCATCTGGTTGCCGGACAGCATTTGTTTGATGCGCAATTGCTTGCGGTTCTGCCACCCGACCATAATTTGCGGAACCGGACCTCAATTACCATTGAAGATGTAGCGGATACGCCATTATTGATTATGCGGCGTGGATTTCTGACACGGCACCTGTTTGAACAGGCCGCTCTTGCACACGGGGTCAGACCTGAAATTGTTCTTGAAAGCGACAGCACTCACACCCTCAGGGCGCTTGCCCGTGACGGGCATGGTATAGCTATCGTCTCGTCTTCAGCACGGGATTTTTTCCATGGTGAGAATGTCGTGCCGATACATTCCGGTCTGTGTCATACTTCCGCTGAAGTCTCTGCTCTTTGGAACCCAAAACGCTATCAACCCAAAAGCATGAGCGGATTTGTGAGTGTACTTGCTCAAATCTGCGAACAGGAGGCTAAGCTTTTCGTTTGATAAAGAAAAAAACGGCGAAGACGGATGCTGCCAGAAACACCATTGCGATGGGATGTTGCGCAATCTGCGAAATTGAATGGTTTGTCACGATCAGGGCTTGCCGCAAAGACAGTTCAAACAGCGGCCCAATCACGAACCCGATCAGGAATGTGATGACCGAATAGCCATAGCGCTGCATGACAAATCCAACTCCGCCCAGCGTCAGCATGGCGAGTACAGGGAAAATCGTATCCCTCTGAAGATAGGTTCCCACAACGCAAAAGAGTATTACGAAAGGAATGATCACTATCAGCGGCAGGCGCGTTGCTTTGGCAAACAGGGTCAGACCAAGGCGTCCAACGATAAGCATCACAAAGCTGGCTACAATCATCGAGACATAAATGCCGTAGATCAGGCGGGGATGTTGTTCAAACACCAGTGGCCCAGGCTGAACGCCGTGGAGCATGAATGCCGAGACCAGAATAGCGGCAGAGACACTTCCGGGCAAGCCGATGGCAAACAGGGGGATCAGGCTGGCCGGCAGGACGGCGTTGTCGGCGGCTTCAGTTGCTGCCACCCCTTTCAGGTCACCTTCGCCATAGCAGTCGCCCGGTTTGGCCATGCGCTTGTTAATGGCGTAGGATAGAAATGCACCGATGGTTGGACCCAGACCGGGCAAAATACCTGCACCTATTCCAATCCCGGTTGCGCGCAAGGTAACCGGAAAAACACGAAATATGTCGGCCCGGCTCAAGCGTTTGTTGGTCTCTGGCGCAAATCGGGTGGCACTTGCACCAGATTTGCGTTGAGCAAACATGGTTTGTGTTTGAACCATCATTTCTGTGAAAGCCAACATGCCGACTGTCGCGGCGATCAGAGGAATGCCATCAAACAGCTCGATCATTCCAAATGTCATGCGTGGGGTCGCACTTTCCGGATCAAGTCCGATGGTTGCCAGAAACAAACCGAAAACACCTGAAATGACGCCACGCGTCAGCGATGATCCAGACAGAGCTGCAATGAATGTAAGCGCAAATATCATGACAGAGACCATTTCGACTGGCCCCATCTTCAGGGCAAAACTCGCGAGTGGCGCGGCCAGGAGGATCAGTACGACGGTGGCAACCAGATCGCCGAAAACAGATGCATACAGAGCGACCTTCAACGCGCGCGTCGCTTCGCCCTTTTTGGCCAGGGGATGGCCGTCGAATGTTGTCGCAGCTGAACTTGGTTCGCCGGGGGTGTTCAACAGGATTGCACCGGTTGCACCGCCCGCTGCGCTTGCTTTTGTGACACCCACAAGAAAAGCAATTGCGGCTATCGGTGACATTGCATAGGTAATTGGAACCGCAACCGATAATGCAGCGGGCCTGCTCAGGCCGGGAAGAACACCCACGACATAGCCAAGAAAGATACCACCAATGACCGCGATGACTGATGAAAACTGGAGTGCATCAGCTGCCCCCTGAAGGAATGTTTCCAAAGTTCAGAGTCCCGCCCATTTTATGAAAGACAGCAACAACAGAGCTGCTCCGACCATGAGTGAAAGATACAGGACATTCCGCATCCCAACCGCCAGCGCAGTCAGAAAGACCAGGATCGTTCCTCCTGCCAACAGCTCAAATTGATGAATTGCCCACGCTCCTGTCAGTGTCGCGGCGCAGAGAAGCAGTACACCAGCCAACCCGTCACTGGCTGGTACGGCAGACTTTGTGGGCCGAGTCAGATTAATGAGCAGCCCGATCACCGCGAAGCAGAGGATAATGACAATGGTCGCAACGGGGACCATTCTTGGTGACAAACCAAAGTTGTCGCTTTCCTGTGTGCCACCGGGGATGATGACAGTGAGGCAGATCAAGCCAAGGGAAAAAACAATTGCAAATTCGCAAATGGGCCTGAACTTTCGTTCAGACCCAATTCGCTCTGGACCGTTGCCAGGTTTCATCCTATTCAAGCGCTGCTTTGAATTGATCGCTCTGCGCGCGGATTTGCGCTTCAAATTCGTCACCGGTCAAAATAAAACTACCCATATTTCTGCCAGCCAGAATTTCAAGGACTGTCTCTGATTCCGCAGCCGCCTTGAATGCATTCACAAGGATTGTTTTGGTCTCGTCGTCCAGCCCTGCTGGTGCAACATACACAACCATGTTGACGCTTGAAATGTCATAGCCAAGGCTTGACAGGGTCGGTGCATCCTCAAAACCGGGGATAGGATCCTGGCCAAGACCGGCCATTACCGCAAGATCACCCGCTTTTGCCTGAGCATAATAGGTGCCCGAACTGTAAGCAAAATCCACATGTCCACCGAGCGTTTGGGCGACGGCTTCTGCGCCACCCTTGGTCGGAACCGGCTTTATTGTGACACCTTCCTGTTTCGCGATGGATGCCATGATAACGCGATCAAGCGAAGTTGTTGATGCGTAGTTCAATCCGTCAGGGTCTCCTTTCGCTGCAGCAATAATGTCTGAGAAACTGTCCCAACCCTTTGATGGAAGGGCAACAATTGCCTCGGGAAATACGCCGAAAGCTCCGATATAGTCGAACGAGTCAATATCATAGGCCAGATCGGTCGTGTGCGGATCAAAGGAAACCGTGGTCGTGATTGCCGCGGCCAGTTCGTATCCGTCAGCTGGTTTTGCAAGAAGAGCAGTCAATGCAAGTGCGCCACCGGCACCGGGCTGGTTGTCGACGACAACCGACTGTCCGAGAGATTCAGAAAGAGCATCTGAAGCGGCTCTTGTAATTGTGTCCACGCCGCCGCCAGGCCCAAAACCAACAGTTATTTTTACACTTCGTTCTGGAAACTCAGCGAACGCAGTGCCAGCTGTTACTGCAACTGCTGCCCCGGCACAAAGGAACACACCAAATTTTGAAAATCGTTTGTAACTTTTCATGATCTCACTTCCTCTATTATCCTGAATTTAGTGTCACTCATGCATTGCATGACGTCCAATGCATATTTATGGGCGTCTGATATGCATTTCATGCATTTACGAAATCCCGGAATTGAGCGGTTTTGGTTATTTTTCGCTGGTTTTTTCGTATGAATTGATGAGTTTTTCATGTTGGCACAGAAACCAGATCAGGTTGTTGTGTTCAAAATTTATCGTGTCGCTTGCATCATGTCAGGCAGGCACTCAGCTGACCAGATCATCAAGGGATGCGAATGGCGTGTGATCCCTTGAACGTATTTGCCCGCCCGACGATCTCCCAGATCGGCAAGGAAAGCATTTGAGTATCAAACGCTTTCTATTGGGGTAATCAAAGCTTGTTTCATGCATGATGAGATGCGCCCAAACTGCAATCTGACAGGCGTGTATGGTGCAATGCCATAATAGACGGGCACGTCACTTGGAGAAGTTGCCAAGTCGGTAAACCCCTTTGAAATTTTGGGGATCAACCAGCTTGCCCTTGCGCCTGATGGCAACTTCCTGCTGTTCGGCGAGCAAAACCGCTCTGGTCCTGATGGGCTTCATCAACAAGCGCCATTTCTTTTCATCACTGCCTGCCAATGCGCGGGCCACTTCTGATGGGCAAATTGTCTTGTCGGCACCACGCTGTTCAATCAATTCCAGAATTTTGGCGTCAATCAGATTGTTCTGGTCCATAAAATGACTCGCTTGCCCGAAGGCTTGTGAAGGCTGCACGGCGCGAAGCGGAATAGAACTGCCTTCGCAACAAAACCAGCAGCACAAGAGTTGTTGAGATTATGAAGACTTCCGGACCCAGGAACCAGCCGAGGAAGCCCATGGCGAAAAAGAAGGCGCGCAAACCGCGGTTGAAGTGAATGCCGGCGAGGATCGTCATTTCAGCAGCGCTTTGGACGGCCGTCTTGGCATATTCTGTTCCGGCGTGTTCCTTGGCAGGTACGGCACCGACCAGCATTGAGGCATAGTTGAACAGGCGGTAAGCCCAGCCGAATTTGAAGAAGGCATAGGCATAGACCAACAGCATGCCCAGTATCTTGGTTTCCCATTCTGCCCGGGTCATTTCAATGGCGTAGGGCAGGTGACTGAAAATCGCCAGCACCTCTTCAGCACCATTCAGCAGGGCAAAGGTGCCACCAATGGCAAAAATGGATGTCGAGGCAAAGAATGCCGTGCCCTGTTGCAGGCCAGCCATGATAGACGTGTCCACAATGCGCAACTCGCGTTGCAGCATTGTCTTCATCCATAATTCACGCTGTTTATCCATCGCTGCAGACAGCGTTTTTTCAGCGATCTTCGAATGGTCAAGCAAATAGGCATAGACGACCCAGGCAGTTGCAAACCAGGAGATGGCGATGACATCCATGAAGGGGAGTTGAGGCAATATGTTCATCGGGCGAAGATGCCGCCCGAAGCCGCAAAACACAAGCTGTCTTCGCTTGTGTGCAGTGCAATATTCTGTGTGAAACTGTCACTTGGCGTGATTGGTGCCCATTTGCCGGTAAAATTATACGCACCAAGTGTTCGCTGCATTTTCTCTGGCCAGAGAAGCCACGGCTGCGCTTACAGGTGAACGGCATTCCGCAATCTTTGAATGATCAAGCAGAGAGGCACAGAAAACCCAACCGGCAGCAAACAACGAAATCGCAATAACTATCATAAGTAGAAAAACACGAACAAATTCATCCGTCGGAGATGCCCCGGTGTCCCAAAGTACAAGCTGTCATGGCTAAGAAGAACACTGGTAAAAATTGTGAAACTGTCAAGTGACTGATTTGGCGCCATACCCCGACTGCCGCACACACATACCTTGCGGCCAGACACCAAAAGCAGAAATACCGAAGGAAAAAGCTTCCAGTTTAGGCCTGCTCTCGGCGGTTAATTCACACCACTCCCGGTTGTGCAAACAAGCAGCGAAAACACTTAGCCCTTGCTATTGAGGGGGCGGACCCTTACCCTTGCAAGGATATTCGACGCGTGAAGCGCCAGAGATTTTGTGGTTCAATTTAAATCTTGAAGTTTGAATTGTCTCAATTGGTTCTCAATTGAACCTGTCAAAATTCAACGTCACAATATATGAATCTGGGCTTGGCCGTTTTGCGACCTCTGATTGTGATCGGGCTCAGCGTGACATTCCACTTAACGCTAATTCTTGCCTCTTAACGCTAATTCCTGGCTTATGCGGGTCACAACATTTGTGACCGATCTTCATCATGGGGCGTTTCCTGGTTTTTGGTCACAAGCGTTCAATTTCTGAATGATGCGGCAGAAGCCCTGGCTGGTGGGGCTGTATTTTCCAAGTTGAATTGTGGTCTCTACCGGGCCGCGGAGCAGGGGATGACTATCACTGCCGACCGAAAATTTCCCGCACAGAAATAGCGCAGTCATTGACTGCCAAACAAAGGGATACATTCGACAATGACAGAAGAAAACAAACGCGCGCCCAAGGCTGTCATTCTGGCGGCTGGCATTGGATCACGCCTAAGCCCTCTGACGGATGATTGTCCTAAAGGCCTGCTGTCTGTTGGCGGGTCTGCCATCCTTGAACGGATAATCCGGAATTGCCTGAGTTCCGGTATTTCCCAATTTGTTCTGGTGTTGGGGCACCAAGACGATCAGATCAGGCAATTCGTCAGCAAGACTTTTCGGGGCATCCGCATCAGTTATGTTTTCAATGAGATGTACCAAGATACCGGTACGGCCTATTCTTTGATGTTGGCATCCACCGCAGTCGGGGGCTCAGAATTCATCAAGTTTGATGCCGATGTAGTGTTTGACGTCAAAATCCTGCGCCTCCTCATGGATAGTGATCTGCCAAACGTGCTTTGCATTGATCGAAATACCGCATTGGAAAACGACGAGGTGAAGGTTCTTGCCGACGATCAGATGCGCGTGCTTGAAATTGGCAAATCTGTAGATTCAAAGACGGCTATCGGTGAATCCATCGGCATAGAGAAGATCAGTGCCCGGGCCGGATCGCTGCTGTTTTCCGAACTTGCTAAGAGAATGAAAATCCCGGCGCATCATCAGGACTGTTATGAGGCCGCCTATGCACAATTGGTGACGGCGGGAACTGTTTTTCACGCGCTTGATGTTGGCGGGTTAAATTGGAATGAGATTGACACAGCCGAAGATTTTGCCGCCGCAAACGCCAAATTCCAATCCCCGATCACGACCGTTTCGCGCGGACAGCAACTGGCCCTGGACGAAGCCGCAGCCAAGGCCATCAACCAAGGCTGACCCATTGGATACAATATCGCTAACCGCTGCACGCCTTTCATAAGGCAATCGGCGGACAACCGCAGTTATCGTTTCGCCATCCCGGCACCCGATCATTGCATATTGGAAGGACAGAATATGGGCAAAGGAAACAACATCCGCGGGAACAAGGAGAGCCGAAAACCCAAAGCGGAGAAGCCAAAAGTTTCTGCTACCGCAAATTCCACTGCGGGAAAACCTGATCTTACGATCGCACGCAAAAAGGTGAAGTAGAACAGTCTGTTTGATGGCGAGACATCAAGGCTTGCCATCAACCCGTAAACCATCTTGCAGCACCTTCAATACGGAAGTTGCAACACGCGGCGCTCCGGTGTGCTGCAAGATGGTCTATTGTCTTCCAGCCAAACCGCCCCCTAATAATTTGTTCACTCACACTTGAAATCATGTGTTGAAAAATCCCCCTTGCGCCGAAAGTTAAAAAAGTCTAAATGACGTGCTGCATCGCAATAATCACTGTCCTTGGGGGGCTGGTGTGAGTTCGTGATGATCCTGTTTTCAATAGAAGATCAAAACATGTATCAACAGAATGGAGCGTCTTGTTGGGGCGCCGCACGTTGGACCTTAGGTGTCTCTGCATGCGTATTACTGGTGTTTTTTCTTGTGAGTAATAATGGCACTCAGTCTGTTTCTGACCCTGCTGCTATTGCTGCACAATAGACTCTTATCAAATCAGTCTTTAGGAACTAGGTTCTGGGCTCGAGGAATTTAACCCAGGCCCGTATCGCGTGCAAATATTTACCAAATCAGTTGCTGATCTGGTCGCTGAGGCGGAAGCTGAAATCACAGCGCTGACCCCGTCACAGGTTCAGGACCTCATAGCAGGCAAAAATCCACCCGTATTAATTGATATCCGTGATGTCAGAGAATTGTCTGCCTCCGGCAGGATCAATGGCGCTGTGCATGCACCACGCGGAATGCTTGAGTTCTGGGCTGACCCTGAAAGCCCCTATCATCGCGATGTTTTCAGCCAGAATGACAGTTTTGTGCTGTTTTGTGCTGCCGGATGGCGCTCCGCGCTTGCCACGAAAACTCTGCAGGATATGGGGATGACAGGGCTTGCTCACATGGGTGGCGGCTTTACGGCCTGGGCGGAAGCTGGCCTGCCGATTGATATGGAGAAGAGCTAAGCGCCGTTTGTAGTGTGCAGTGGATAAGTTTTGGCTTTCAACAGGTTCTGTTGCGAGTGGATGACATGTATGCTGTGTCTATCGGAGATTATCCAATCGCTCCTCACTTGAACGGGTATTAGAAGCCGCATGCCACTCAATCTGATCAAACTGTGTGTTGGCGCTGAATCCATTGACGATCTGGATCGCTGGATTGCACATCGGGCCATGCTTGCAAAGCAGGCCGGCATTGAGCCTGAACATGCACACACAACCCGTATGATGCCCAAACGGCGCGATGAGTTACTGGACGGTGGATCGCTCTATTGGGTGATCAAAGGCAATGTGCAGGCGCGGCAGCGTTTGCTGGATGTGCGGCCGTTTACCGATTCAGCAGGTATCAGCCGCTGTGATCTGGTTATGGAGCAGATTGTCAGGCTAACCCAATGGCAACCCAAACGGCCTTTTCAGGGGTGGCGTTACTTTCGTGCCGAAGATGTGCCCGCGGATTTATCGGAAGATGCGCAGGCGCTGAAGGATATGCCGGATGAGATGCGCAATGAGCTTCTCGAATTGGGGCTGCTTTAGACGCTGGGCCTAAAGTGTTGCGGCCATCAGTCGATAAACGATCTGTGCCGCTGTAAAATCCCAGGCCGGATTGCCATCAGGTGCCAGTTCCACCACGTCCAGACCCACGCAATTGCGGCCCTCCAGCGCGTGTTCGACCAAATGGAGCGCCTGATAATATCCAAGGCCACCGGGAACCGGTGTACCGGTTGCGGGCATTTGGGAAGGATCAAGACCGTCGACATCAAATGAAATGTAGATGTCCTGCGGAAAATCATCCGGCAGGCTGACCTCATGGATATTGCCTGACACCAGTGCTTCGCCATCCACATGGAACACATTGTTGTCCTGTCGGCTTTGCATTTCTTCACGGCAGAGCGCGCGCACGCCAAACTGCGCCAGGCGGACATTTTCTTCTGCCAGCAGATGCATGACAGATGCATGAGAGTGTTTATTGCCCTGATAGGCGACGCGCAGATCAGCATGAGCATCGATCTGAACCAGACCAATTGGGCGTCCCAGAGCCTTTTGAACGCCCATCACCGCGCCGTAGGAAAGAGAATGCTCGCCGCCCAGAACAACAGGCAGCTTGTTACCAGCAACTGCATCGCTGGTGCGCTGGCTGATGGCCTCCATGATTTGCGGCATGGAACCGGAGCAATCAACAGGCTGTTGTGTATCGATGCCAAGCTGGCAGGGCTCAAGAACCATATCCCCGATCTGGCAGATACGCTCCAGTTCGTTGCTGGCCTCCAGAATGGCGTCTGGTCCGTTGTTCGTGCCGGAGCCATAGGAAACCGTGCGTTCCAGCGGCACGGGAATGATGGTGAATCGTGATGATTTCGGATCGCGCTCTTCGCCGGTCAGTTCACTGTCCATAAAGTCAATCAAGACAAACGCTCCAGAAAATCATTGTAACCAAACTGCTTAATGATCCGCAATTCATCGCTGTTGGAGTTCCATACTGCGATTGAAGGCAGGGGAACACCGTTAAAGGTGTTGGTCTTGACCATTGAGTAATGGGCCTGATCCAGAAAAGCGATGCGAGCGCCGATCTGAAACGGTTCTGCCGGAGTGTAATCACCGATCACGTCGCCCGCCAGGCATGAAGGTCCACCAATGCGGTAGCTCGTCCCGGCGTCAGCTTCCACTTCGCCCAGCAGTGCAGGTCGATAGGGGGCCTCGATGACATCGGGCATGTGGCAGGTTGCGGACAGATCACTGATTGCCAGATTCATGCCGTTTTGCGGCAGGTCCAGAATTTCTCCAACCAGTATACCGGCGTCCAGCGCCACGGCTTCGCCGGGTTCCAGATAGACATCAATGCCATAGCGTGTGCGTATCTTCTGGATGAAACTGATGAGCGCTTCGCGGTCATAATCGGCTCGGGTAATGTGATGCCCGCCGCCAAAATTGATCCATTTCAAATTTGGCAACCAGCCACTGAGCTGGTTTTCAATGGCATCCCATGTGCGCTGCAATGGCTCAAAGCCCTGTTCGCAGAGCGTGTGCATGTGCAGCCCGTCAATGCCGGCGAGCGCAGTCTCATCCAACTGCGAAACAGGAGTGCCCAGACGCGAGCAGGGTGCACAGGGATCATATTTGGGGATTTCGCCTTCAGAGTGTTCAGGATTAATCCGCAAACCAATTTGCACAGGTTTTCCGCTGGCGTGTATTTGTTCTTCGAACCGGGTCTTCTGTGCGGGTGAATTGAAGATGATGTGGTCGGAATAGGCAATGATCTGGTCGAATTCATCTGATTTGTAGCCGGCACAAAAAGTCGCGACTTCTCCGCCGTATTTTTCATGCGCAAGACGGGCCTCGTGAACGCCAGAGGCACAGGTGCCGGACAGATATCTGCCAACCAGCGGTGCCAGTTCAAACATGGAGAATGCTTTTAATGCCAGGAAGACTTTGGCGCCGCTGCGGTCCGCCACATCTGCCAGGATGGCAAGATTGCGTTCAATGGCAACCTCATCCACCACAAAGCAGGGGCTGGGAACGCGGCTTAAATCGAACCGGGCAAAACTGCCCGGATCGCCTGCCTGCGTTTGCATGATTGGGGCCACAGTATCTGCCATCAGAAGTCGACGGGACCGTCCAGCTCGTGAACCTGCCAGGGCAGGCCTTGGGTGTTCAGCATGTCCATGAAGCCATCAGGATCAAGCTGTTCCATATTCCAGACGCCAGGTTCCAACCAGGTTCCCGTGATCATCTGGGCAGCCCCGATCATGGCCGGTACACCGGTTGTATAGCTGACAGCCTGGCTGCCCACTTCCGCGTAGCATTCTTCATGGTCGCAGATATTGTAGATGTAGAACGTGTGTTCCTTGCCATCCTTCTGTCCGGTGGCAATATCGCCAATGCAGGTTTTACCCTTCGTCAATTCGCCCAGATCAGAGGGGTCCGGCAGCACCGTCTTGAGGAATTGAAGCGGAACGATTTCAACGCCTTCATGCACAACAGGCTCGATGGAGGTCATGCCGATATTCTGCAACACGGTGACGTGGTTGATATAGGCATCACCGAAGGTCATCCAGAAGCGTGCGCGCTTGACCTCTGGAAAATGGGTTTTCAGGCTTTCCAGTTCTTCGTGATACATCAGATACATATTGCGTGTGCCAACAGCGGGAAAATCAAACGCCACTTTGTGGGTCATGGCAGGCGAGGTGACCCAATCGCCGTTTTCCCAATGCCTGGCATCTGCTGTGACTTCGCGAATGTTGATCTCGGGATTGAAGTTGGTCGCAAACGCTTTGCCATTGTCGCCACCATTGCAATCCAGAACGTCAATCAGGCTGATTGTATCCAGCTTGTGTTTCTTCAGCCAGGTGGCGAAGACGGAGGTGACACCGGGGTCAAAACCGGATCCCAAAATGGCTGTCAGGCCCGCTTCTGCAAACCGTTTCTGATAGGCCCACTGCCAATGATATTCGAACTTTGCCTCGTCTTCCGGCTCATAATTGGCCGTGTCGAGGTAGTGGATGCCAGCTTCCAGACAGGCATCCATCAATTTCAGATCCTGATAGGGAAGGGCCAGATTGACCAGTAGATCGGCACCGGAGCCTTTGATCAGTTCAACCACGGCTGAGACATTCATCGCGTCGACTTCTGCCGTGTGAATCGAGACGCCTGTGCGCTTTTTGACAGCCTCGGCGATGGCTTCGCATTTGAATTTCCGGCGGCTCGCCAATGTGATTTTTTTAAAAATCTGCGGGTTCATCGCCATTTTATGGACGGCAGCGGACGATACGCCACCTGCACCAATGACCAAGGTATTGCCAGTTAGGTTTTTCATGTCTGGGTCTCCAAGCCGGAATTACTCGAAATAAGTATAGCTGTTGATTGCTTCACGGTAGGTGGCGATGAGCAGTTTGCGCTCAGAAGTTTTCAACCGGTTCTGTGATGTTGCCCGATCCAGCAACTTACGAAAATCATCAACGCAGTCTTTCGGATCAAATTCTACATAGGACAGAACCTGTGCAATTGTATCCCCTTCGACTTCCTGAAGCAGATCAAAATGCCCGTCTTCACGCAACTCAATAGTTGCAACATTTGTATCGCCGAACAGATTATGCAGATCCCCCAGCGTCTCCTGATAGGCTCCGACAAAGAATACGCCGAGATAATACGGCTCTCCTTCGGTTAAGTCATGGACCGGCAGGGCTGGTGACAGGCCGTCTGCCAGGATGAATTCGTCAATCTTACCGTCGGAATCACAGGTGATGTCTGACAGGATTGCGCGCCGATTCGGCTCTTCATTCAGCTTTTGAAGGGGCGCAATGGGGTGTATCTGGTCGATAGCCCAAACGTCGGGAAGAGACTGAAAAAGCGAGAAATTACAGTGGTAAATATCTGCAAGTGCGTCCAGTTGTTCGTCGATCTCGGGCGAATTATCAGCCTCCTGGGCCATTAGCTTGATGCGTGACATCAAATACAGATAGATGCGCTCTGCGCGTGCCATCTGGCGCAGATCAACTGCATTGCGCATGAACAGGTTCCGCAGCTCATTGCGGTAGAAGCTTGCATCATTGATGCATTCCTGAAGACGCCTTGGTTCCAGATAGGTTTCAATCACGGCCATATCATTCACATAATGATGGTCTGTGCTCTCCGCTGCGCTGTTTGTGACCCTGTCATACAATGTTGCTTCCAGAACATTGAAAATCAGCATGGACGATGTTGCCACAATGGCGCGGCCGCTTTCAGTGGTCAGGGTCGGGTGTTCCAGACCGGCGCCATCCATTGCGTATCGAACTGCTTCGACCACGTTTTCGCAATATTCCATGACCGAATAGTTGATCGAACTCTTTGAGGCTCTTTTCTCGCCTGTATAATCCACACCCAAGCCACCGCCCAGATCCAGATGGGTCAAAGGTGCGCCTTCCTTTGTCAGTTCTACAAAGTAGCGGCACGCTTCAACCACGGCACGGCGCACATCATTAACATCGGGGATTTGGCTGCCCAGATGTGAGTGCTGAAACTTGAGACAATGCAGCAAGCCGACTTCACGCAGGCGATCGATGACCGACATCAGTTGATCGGTGTTCATTCCAAATGTGGAGCGATCACCAGAGCTTTCAGCCCAGTCACCACCGATGCGGTTGAAGAGTTTCACCCGCACGCCCAAAAGCGGTTCGACACCAAGCTCTTCATAGGCCTTGATCACCAGCTCCAGCTCTTTGGGGCTTTCCAGGACGATGGCGGTGTTGAACCCAAGTTTGCGCGACAGAATTGCAAGCTTGATAAATTTCAGATCCTTGACGCCATTGCACACGACAAGAGCGTCATTCTCCAGCGACTGAGCCAGAGCAATGACCAGTTCGGGCTTTGACCCGGCTTCAAGACCAAAGGAGTAGGGCCGTCCAAAGTCGACAATCTGTCTGATCACCTGAGCCTGTTGATTGACCTTGATCGGGAAAACGCCACGGTACTTGCCGCGGTAGCCAGCGTCTTCCATTGCCGCAGCGAATGATTGGTTGATGCCCCGGATTTCGTTTTCAAGAAAGGAACTGACCCTGAGCAACATTGGCGCATGGATGCCGCGCTGGTCGAGATCACGAATGATCGAGGGCAGGCTGATGGGGGGCGTGTCGGGCTTGAGTGGATTCCGCAGACCTACATCCCCATTTTCAAGCACGGTCAGCAGATCATGGCCCCAGCGCTCGAAACCATAGATTGTGTGTGGCCCATCCAGTTTAGTATCTGTAGTGGTGCCGGAATTTCCGGAAGGTGACATGAACAAGTTCCCCCAGCGAACGATTGTGTTGACTTTGCGTACTTACATCAAAAGCGTGACAGTCAGAAAATGTGCACTACGGAAATCCGTTCTGGTGCGCCAGTCTTTTCTTTCTCAATCTGCAATTTGGAAGGTTGATTGGTATGTAAAAAAGCCCGGACGGAGCCGGGCTTTGATGTGGTCTGGGATCTTTTCTGGGGCGGAATGCCGCATTTGGTTCAGGGTGAACCCTTATTCGGAACTGCTGTCGCCGAAACTGACTTCAACCGCCATCGACCCATCAGGGGTATAACAATCCAGAGCGAGGTATTTGACTGGCATCGTGTGGCGCCTTGCACGGGCTCCGTGGCTGCGCAGGAAGTTCAGCATGTCGCCAGGCTTGCGTCTCAGCCCCGCCAGTTTGAACCTTGGCACTTCAAGTGCGGTGGCCTGATCATAGACTTTCTCGATGCCGGCGCTTAGAGACCGCGCTGCTGCATGAGGTTGACTGGACGCCAATGGATAGGTTTCGTCGAGAAGCATCTTCTAATCCCTGTACACAATACACTCAAAGGGAGCCCGTTAAGGCTATAAATACTAACGTAACGCGAGGCAGGCAAAGTCCTTGGCTTCAAGATAGTTGCAAGCCTTACGCGCGGCATTCTTATTGGTAAAACCGGCGAAACGCGCACGGTGTAGAGTTTGTCCGCGGCTGATGACCGGCTCCGTAAACGCTACCTTGCCACGCAGATAGCTGGTGCCAACATTCATGGCATTCCCCAGAAGGATGTTGGCAGCTTCCTCGCTTGGAACAGCACCAATCTGGATTTGCCAACCGTCAGTGATATCCGTTTTACTATAATCGTCAGCACTTCCAATTTCAGGTTCATCAGCCGAAGCAGTACGTGTCACGCTTGCCGTCACAATTTCATCAGGACGAATTTGCGGGATGAGATTTCCCTCTGCTGCTGCTGCTGCGACTGCACGAGCGCGGGGCAGTGGCACTTTACGGCTTGCCAGCAATGGTGTGACGCGGCGGCCCGTTGTTGCCGATTTCAGAAAACGTCCGATCAGGTTTTTCATATGGGCATCACGGGACCTGCCTGTGCGCCCACCCATGACCACGGCCACGATGTGACGACCATCGCGTTTGACGGAGGTCACCAGGTTGAAGCCTGAGGCGCGGATGTAGCCGGTTTTGATGCCATCAACGCCTTTAACAGTTCCAAGCAGGCGGTTGTGGTTGCGATATTTCTTGCCCTTGTAGGAGAAAGAACGGGTCGAGAAGTATTTGTAGTATGTCGGGTAACGATCCTGAATGGCCATGCCGAGGCGGGCCATATCGCGGGCCGTTGTGCGTTGCCCGCCGTTTGGCAGGCCTGACGCGTTTTTGAAGGTTGTCTTTTTCATGCCGATGTCACGGGCGGCCTTGGTCATCTTGATTGCAAATTTGCTCTCAGTTTTGCCAATGTGCTCTGCAATGACGACCGCAACATCATTGGCCGATTTGGTGACCAGCGCGCTGATGGCATCCTTTACCCGGATTGTGCTGCCTGGTTTCAGAGCAAGCTTGGAAGGCGCCTGTCCTGAAGCACGTTTCGACACTTTCATCCTGGTGTTCAGACTGACGCGACCGGCTTCCAGTTCTCCAAACAACATGTAAAGGGTCATGATTTTGGTCAGAGAGGCAGGATAGCGAAGATTATCAGCATTGTCCGCGTAAAGCGTCTTGCCGGACTTCACATCAATCACGATTCCAGCATATTTCGCATTGGCATTTGCTGTGGTTGTGACCGATAGAGAGGCTGTCAGACTGATCAGAAATGCTGCGAAAATTGCTTTTCCCATACTTGTGATTCCAAGACTCTTGGTCGCGTTAATTAGCCGGGAGTACATATACACTTGCACGACTTGCACCCATTTGTTGGCAGTCAGAAATTTGTGTGTTTGTTCGGGCCAGTGATGGTCCCATCAAAATGGCCCAATCATGGCAACACGCTATTCCGCTGCGAGATCATTCAAATTTTCATCAATTTAAGAAAAACAGGGTTACGAAACCGTAAAGCTTTCAAAATTTTCCTGATTCGGGTTGCATTCATCGCGGATTGCATCGGGAAATCTGACGTGGAGATGGCGGATTTGTTGACGTGCAAAGCGCCTGAAAAACAATTTTTGTGCGCTGCACAAAAACCACTGGACATTTTATGTTGCGCTGCATATATGTGTGGTCAGGAACGAACATTCACTGCGATAGAAGGACCATTCATCATGATGCAGAACATTGACGACATCCAGAAACAGGCAAAAGAAAACATGGAAAAAGCGACAGAAAATCTGTCTGACGTTTCCAAATCAGTCCAGGCTATTGCTACCGAGACAGCAGAATATACCAAAAAGTCTTTTGAAGACGGCACACAGGCTGCGGAAAAAGTTTTCGGCGCAAAAAGCTTTGACAAATTCATGGAAGCTCAGGGCGACTACGCAAAGAACGCCTATGAAGCTCACGTCAGCGAAATGAACAAGCTTGGCGAAATGTTCATGGATTTGTCCAAAACCATGTACAGCCCTGTTGAAACTGCTTTCGCACGTATCAACAAGTAAGGCGCCTCCCGCTTTACAACGCGATTTGGCCAGCCTTTGGGCTGGTCTTGAAAAGCCAATCCCCAGGGGTTGGCTTTTTGCGTTGCCGGGGTCCTTTTAATCAGACGCCTGACCCCTATATTACTAGCTCTGTGAAGCAGGCTGATGCCGTCTGCCAAAATGTCTCAGACAGACCCTTGGCATGCCTTCATGAAACCATGTACGCTCTCGATAGCAGAATAACGGATTTAATGCGTTTTGACTCAGACAAGAAAGCTGACCGATGGTATTCTGTCAGCGAACCAGAAATCCGGAAGCCAATGCGTATCCGAAAAACAGTGCATTTTGTGCGACCCACGATAAACAGCAGCGATTTTATTATGTCCAATCCCAATCGCGGCAGCTCTGATGATGATCGTGACAATGACTCCGGTACCGTCGTTGTTACAAAAACAAAGCCGAAAGTTAAAAAGCCAAGCCTTTACAGGGTTTTGCTTCTAAACGATGATTTTACACCGATGGAATTCGTCGTGCACGTGTTGCAAGGTTTCTTCAATAAAAATCAGGAAGAAGCCACAATGATCATGCTTCATGTGCATCAAAATGGCGTCGGCGAATGCGGTGTCTTCACCTTTGAGGTGGCAGAAACCAAGGTGACGCAGGTTATGGACCTTGCAGCAAAGCACCAGCATCCGCTGCAATGTGTTATGGAAAAGAAGTGAGGATTTAACTTGCCGTCCTTTTCAAGAAGTCTGGAAAAAGCTCTCCACAACGCTCTGGCTCAGGCCAATGAGCGGCGTCAGGAATATGCAACGCTGGAGCATCTGCTTCATGCGCTGACGAATGATGCAGATGCGGCCGCTGTGATGCGTGCATGCGGGGTGGATCTTGATCTGCTGCGCCGCAATCTGATGGAATATATCGACACGGAACTCAGCAATCTTATTGCTGATGCGGATGTGGATACAAAGCCCACATCGGGCTTCCAGCGTGTCATTCAGCGTGCTGTCATCCATGTTCAATCCTCCGGTCGCGAAGAAGTGACCGGGGCCAATGTTCTGGTGGCTATTTTTGCCGAGCGGGAAAGCCATGCGGCTTATTTCCTGCAAGAGCAGGATATGACCCGCTATGATGCTGTGAACTATATCAGTCACGGCATTGCCAAACGGCCTGGCATGTCTGAACCACGCCCGGTTACCGGCGCTGAGGATGAAGATGCGACAACGGTCGAGTCTGAAGAGGCGGAAGACAAAAAAACGCCTGACGCATTGTCAGCCTATTGTGTGGACCTCAATGAAAAGGCTGCCAATGGCAAGGTTGATCCGCTGATCGGACGTGACAGCGAAGTGCAACGTGTTGTGCAGGTGCTGTGCCGCCGACAGAAGAACAATCCGCTGCTGGTGGGCGACCCCGGTGTTGGCAAGACAGCCATTGCAGAAGGACTTGCCAAGCGCATTGTCGATGGCGATGTGCCGGAAGTGTTACTGGCTGCAACCGTGTTCTCACTTGATATGGGCACGCTTCTGGCAGGCACCCGCTATCGCGGGGATTTTGAAGAGCGCCTCAAGCAGGTGATGAAAGAGATTGAAGAATATGATGGGGCAATCCTCTTCATTGACGAAATTCATACGGTTATCGGTGCCGGGGCGACTTCTGGCGGGGCAATGGATGCGTCCAATTTGCTGAAACCGGCTCTGGCGGCTGGCGCCATGCGGTGCATCGGATCGACCACCTATAAGGAATATCGTCAATTCTTCGAGAAGGATCGCGCTTTGGTGCGCCGGTTCCAGAAAATCGATGTCAACGAGCCGAGCATTCCGGACGCGATCGACATTCTGAAAGGTCTGAAGTCACGTTACGAGGATCATCATAAGGTGCGCTACACCAATGATGCTCTGAAGGCGGCAGTGGAACTGTCTGCGCGCTATATCAATGATCGCAAGCTGCCTGATAAGGCAATTGATGTCATCGACGAAACCGGTGCGTCGCAAATGCTGGTGCCCCGGAGCCGTCGTAAGAAGACGATTAATGTCAAACAGATTGAAGACACGATTGCGACAATGGCGCGGATACCGCCGAAATCTGTGTCCAAGGATGATTCAGAGGCTCTGAAAAGCCTCGATACCAATCTGAAGCGGGTTGTTTACGGACAGGATGCGGCGATGGAAGCGCTTTCCTCGGCCATCAAGCTGTCCCGTGCCGGATTGCGTGATCCGGAAAAGCCAATTGGCAATTATCTGTTCTCCGGTCCAACCGGTGTCGGTAAAACCGAGGCTGCGCGGCAATTGGCATCCCTTATGGGCGTTGAGTTGCTGCGGTTTGACATGTCTGAATACATGGAACGCCATACAGTTTCACGGCTGATTGGTGCCCCTCCAGGATATGTCGGATTTGATCAGGGTGGATTGCTGACAGATGGTGTGGATCAAAATCCGCATTGTGTGTTGCTGCTTGATGAAGTGGAAAAAGCCCATCCGGATCTGTTCAACATTTTGCTGCAGGTCATGGATCACGGCAAACTGACCGATCACAATGGCAAACAGATTGATTTCCGCAATGTGGTTATCATCATGACTACCAATGCAGGTGCTTCGGAAGCAGCGAAAAATGCCATCGGGTTTGGTTCCACCAAGCGTGAAGGTGATGATGAAGAGGCCATCAACAGGCTCTTTTCACCTGAGTTCCGTAATCGGCTTGATGCGATTATTCCGTTTGCCAGCTTGCCGCGCGATGTTGTCTACAAAGTTGTCGACAAATTCGTCATGCAACTGGAAGCTCAACTGGAAGATCGCGGCGTGACGTTTGAATTGTCTGAAACCGCAACCGCGTGGCTGGCAGATGCCGGCTATGATGGGCTGATGGGGGCCAGGCCTCTGGCACGCATCATTCAGGAAAACATCAAGCGTCCATTGGCTGAGGAAATTTTGTTTGGCGGCCTGCAAAAGGGCGGTCGGGTCAAAGTCGATACCAAGACTGATGATGACGGCAAGACTGTTCTTGATTTGGAAATTGTTGAGAACGCACCCGTTAAGCCGAAAAAAGAAGCCGTGCCAGCCAAGCCGAAGAAGCGCAGCGCGTCGAAAGCCAAATCGACTGGTAAAAAGCCTGGCGGCGGGGCAGGGTCTGTTCCCAAGGTGCCGCTTCCGGCAAAGTAATCCGGGGCGGGGATTGTTTTGAGGATATCTGTTTAAGCCGCATCTGTTTTTCAGATGCGGCTTTTTTCGTTCACGTTCCCAGGAAACCATCGCCGAGGAACTGTTCAATTACCTGCATCAGTTTTTTCCATTCCGGATCCTGAGGCACGGGGATGTGATTGTTACTGTCCAGCATGACGAAACGCGCACCGGGTATTTCACTTGCCAGAATGCGTCCCTGATCGATTGGGTGGATGACATCACCACGAGCGTGCACAACCAATGTAGGCGTCGTGATTTCGGGCAGGAGATCTCGCACCATAAACCGGTCAACCAGCTTGCGAAGCCTCACAGCGGTTTCCGGTGAGGCCGATTCACGTTGCATTCTGGTGAAACTATCAATCTGCTCCGTTGTGCCATCGGGCATGAAGAGCGATGTAAAGGCCTTTGCGAATGTATGCTCTGGCTGGCCCCATCCAGCTTTGATCAAACTTAATACCGTCTGTTCATCCACGTCGCATTGGGAAGGTTGGCGAAAGCTTCGCCCTTCTGCATAGCCGCCATACAGGATCAGATGGCTGACGCGCTCAGGAAATTTTGCGGCATATGTGATTGCAACGGGTACGGCTTGAGATGCGGCAAATATTGGGAATTTTTCAAGCTGATTTGCATCTGCAACCGCTGCCAGATCATCCACAAACTCATCAATTCCCACCCCATCAAATTCACGACTGGAAAGCCCCGTGCCTCTTTGATCATAGCGGTATAGCGTGTGGGCTTTGCCAAGTTCTTCCAAAAATGGGCGCCAGACCGGGCTTTGCCAATCAAGTTCCAGATGTGACAGCCAATGGCCCACACGGATCAGGCCCGGCCCACGTCCCGAGCGCGCATAGGCAATCTTGACACCGCCCCTGGAATTGACAAATCGAATGTTCTGCTCTGCCAGATCGGTATCTGGTTTTGGTACTGCAGATTGATTGTGCGACAGCTCCAGTTCGGCGATAAACTGGAAACCCCGCCTTGGCACAGTTTTTATGATCCTTTGATCTTTGCCATTGTCTCCAATGGCTTTGCGTGCGGCATTCATCCGGGCGCTGATGGTGGAATCGGACACTGAAAGCCCTTGCCAAACATCTGCAATCAGGTGGTCTTTCGTGATCAGGCTGCCTGCATTTTCGGTGAAAAGAGCCAAAATATCAAATACTTGTGGCTCAACGTGAACAATTTTTCCATTTCGAACCAATTCATGGCGAGCCAGATCAAGCGTGCAATTTGAAAATTCGTAAATCATGGTTTCAGTAGACGCCGGATTGCATCGGTTCTCAAGAGATCAACCCTTATTGGAGATAATCAGAGGAAAAAGACAAGCGTTTCTTAAGGGGATCTTCAAGCAGAGAAGCGGTGTCTGTGGTGAATTTGCATCTTCGTAAATGAGGAGAACAATGATGTTGGAATCAGGATCAGCAAACGTACGCAGGCACCATGATGGATCAATTGATACCGCATATTACCTTGTGATTGGTCGTCAGCGGAGGAGTAAACAAATCTACCATTTGCTTCTTTTGGCTCAGCAGGTCCTGAAGGGATTTTGGTTTGTTTTGTTCCGCGAGCCATTTTCCAAAAATTATCACGGTTGATTTGAACACAGCATTTTAAGCGCAACGCAGACTGGTTTTCTATGCGCAACAGGTGTTCCCGTGCTATCGCAGGAAAATGGAGTCGTTCGAACAGAAAAATTCAGCCGACAAGCCTGATTCAGCCCGCCAATTGAGTCGTTTTCATTGGTATTGCCAAGGGTTGAAAGGCATTGTGTCCGTGCCAGCTTTCATCTTGATGATGAGCTATGTCGGCTTTGGCGCGCTTGCCCAGGAAGCTGGACTGAGTGTGACGCAAGCGGCTTTCAGCACCGCAGTCATCTGGGCGCTGCCAAGTCAGGTGGTTCTGGCCGGGGCATTGGCTGCCGGCACCAGTATTGGGCTGGTTGCGCTGGCTGTTGCTTTGGCATCTGTGCGCTTGACACCCATGGTGGCGGCCTGGGTGCCTGTGGTTCGGGGCCCCCAGAGCACCAGACTTTCTCTGGTTTTGATGTCTCAATTTGTGGCCATTACCGCCTGGATTGTGACCATGAACCGTATGCCCGATATCCCGAGGGAAGGGCGTGGAGCGTTCTTTATTGGATTTGCTTCCAGCCTGACTGTTTGCAACACATTGGTGACGATCCTCAGCTTCATCGTGGCCGGAGAATTATCTGATAGTTGGCGGGCAGCTTTGCTGTTTTTGACGCCGATCTACTTTCTTACATCCTTGACAGCGGCCGCAAAGCTGCCATCAGATCGGTTTGCGTTGCTGTTCGGTTTGATTTTCGGTCCGTTGATTTACATGACAGGCGTTCAGCTGGACCTGCTGTTCTCAGGCCTGCTGGCAGGCACGCTTGCGTTCCTTGTGGACAAGCAGATCAAGAAGCGGGCAGCGCGGGGATGAACCAGACATTTTTCAGTGTGGACGCCTGGTGGTGGCCCTATGTTTTCATATTGCTGGCAGGCTCTTTGCCAACAAATATGTGGCGTTGGCTGGGTGTATTTGTGGGCGGCGCGTTGCGCGATGATTCCGATCTGTTGCTGTGGGTCAGAGCTGTCGCATCTGCGCTGATTGCAGGCGTCATTTCCAAACTTATTCTGTTCCCCAGCGGGCCATTGGGCGAGACATCAATGCTGCTGCGCCTTGGCGCAACAGCAATTGGCATGGCTGCGTTCTGGCTGTGCCGTAAGAGTATTCTGGCCGGTGTGGTGGCTGCTGAAGCGGTGTTGCTGGCCGCTCTGTTTATCTAAGAGATCGCAACGCGGATTTTTTCGGCATGTTGTGTCAGCAAATCCATGTCTGCCATCTCGCCGGTATGTGGGCGCAGCGCAACGCCTTCGAAACGCGGTATGACATGCACATGGGTGTGAAACACCACCTGACCGCCTGCGCTTTCCGAGAATTGCTGCAGTGTGATGCCATCTGCTGCAAAAGCTATCTTTTGGGCTTTGGCTAGTTTCTGAGCCGTGGCCATGACAGCCGCCAGATCTGCTACATCAATGTCCAGCAGATTGCGCGATGCGGTCTTTGGCAGAACCAGCGCATGACCGTCGCCGCGCGGCATGATGTCCATAAAGGCGAAGGTCTTGTCGTCTTCATAGACCTTCTGGCAGGGCAGTTCGCCACGCAGAATCTTTGCGAAAATATTGTCCGGGTCGTAGGCGGTCATGTGGAATTCCTCAATCAGACTTTTTGAATGGCGCGTGCGCAGAAAGGGCCTGTTGCTCCATTTTCACATGAAGCCGTTCCTGCTCCAGATAGTGTTCCACGGCATCACGGAATCCGGCATTCGGAATCCAGTGCGCGGAGTAGGTGGTTGTTGGCACATAGCCGCGGGCCAGTTTGTGTGCGCCCTGTGCGCCAGCTTCCACTGTTTGATAGCCATTGGCGATGGCCCAATCAATGGCCTGATGGTAGCAGAGCTCAAAATGCAGGAATGGATGATCTTCCAGACAGCCCCAATTGCGACCGTATACCGTGTCGGAGCCAATGAAATTCAGTGCCCCTGCAATATATCGGCCCTGACGTTTTGCCATGATCAGCAACACCCGGTCGGCCATACGTTCGCCAATCAGTGAGAAGAATTGCCGCGTCAGATAGGGTGTTCCCCATTTGCGGTTGCCAGTATCAAGGTAAAAGTCAAAGAAGACATCCCAATGCTCTTCTTTCAGGTCTGATCCGGTGAGCCATTCAATCTCGATGTCGTTTTCGAGCGCCCGCCGCCGTTCCTTGCGCAATGCTTTGCGCTTTGATGAGGATAGGGCGGCCAGAAAATCATCATATGTTGTGTAGCCATTATTTTGCCAGTGAAACTGCTGATCGGTGCGGCGCAGAAAGTCCATGTCTGACAAGGCCTCCCATTCCTGTTCTGTCAGGAATGTGAGATGCGCTGATGAGGCTTCAAACTGCACCGTCACCTGTTGAATGGCTGCGGCCAGGAGCGCTACGATCTGTTTGTGCACGGATTGACTGGATTGATTGGCGATCAGCAGGCGGCGGCCTGTGACCGGCGTGAAAGGCACTGACATTTGCAATTTTGGATAATAACTGCCGCCAGCGCGCTCATATGCGTCCGCCCAGCCATGATCGAAGACATACTCGCCCTGACTGTGGGTCTTCAGATAGGCGGGGACGACAGCCAGGGGCGCATCGCCTGGTTTCTCCAGAACCAGATGGCGTGCATACCAACCAGAGCTATCAGATGCCGATCCTGACTCTTCCAGCGACGATAGAAAATCGTATGACAGGAAAGGGTTATAGGGGATCTCCTGAGGTTTTGAATCAAGCGGTCTGGTGCTGGACCAGCCCGGATTGGCACAGGTATCCCATTGCAACCGGTCAATATCAGACAGGGAGGAGAGAAGGCGCACGCTGTTCGGCAGCTCGGTTTTTTCAGAATTGGAATCCATAGCTCTTATCTATGGCGTTGATCGGGGATCAAAACCCTCAAATGTGATTTGATCGCAAATTTTTTCCGCCTTGGCTGCCTGTTCAGGCGTTCGGACCGTCCAGCAGATGACCGGAACACTCATCAGGTTTTCAAACAGAGAGACCGCCCGGCTTGGCAGATCGTTGATATTGTAAGAGATGAAGTCGGGTTTGGACTGCTGCCAGTGGAGCATTTTGGATAGTTTGAACCGCTGGAACCGGCTGAGAAAACGCCACTCTTCTATGTCCCGATAATGTTCTGAAACAATGCCGTTCGGCACATGGGGCAGCCAGTTTTGTACGCCTTTCACCAGAGCCGGATCGAAAGACATGGTGGCCACCGGGCCGAAATAGGTTCCGATGGTTTCAGACACCCGGAGCGGGAGGCCTTCATCGCCATCCCACTGGCTTTTCAACTCAATGATGAGTGGAACTTTTTCAGACACTTGTTCAAGCAACTCCTGCAAGGTCTGAATGCGATCAGGCCCGTCATTGAACGGGATTTTTTTCAATTCGGCGACCGACAAATCCCGGACCGTTGCCTTGTTTTGTGTCACGCGGCCCAGTGTATCGTCGTGAAAGACTACAACCTGATTGTCTGCGGACAGGCGTACATCACATTCGATGGCGAAGCCTGCCTCGATTGCAGCCTGAAAAGAGCTCTCACAGTTTTCAACCCGACCTTGCGATTTGTCATGCAGGCCGCGATGGGCGATGGGGTCTTTGAAGAGGGAAGCTGTGTCAATCACTGTCGGCTAAATCTCGAAGATGGCTTCGACTTCAACGGCCACGCCAAAGGGCAGGGCCGCGACACCGACAGCTGAACGGGCATGGGCACCCCGGTCACCCAAGGCTGCGACCATAAAGTCAGAGGCGCCGTTGATGATCTTGGGCTGATCCACAAAATCGGATGTGGAATTTACGAATCCAACCAGTTTTACCAGACGGATAATTCTTTCCAGTTCGCCAAGTGCTGATTTTGCCTGTGCCAGAATGTTGATAGCGCACAGTTTCGCAGCCGCCTGGCCATCCTCAATGCTCGCATTTTCGCCAAGCTTTCCGATATATTCTATGCCATTGGGCCCAATGGGTATCTGGCCGGACACATAAAGGTAGTTGCCGCTGATGACGAAGGGGACATAGTTTGCAGCGGGTGCTGCTGCGTTTGGCAGAGTGATGTTCATTTCTGCAAGGCGGTCTTCAATCGACATAAATCAATCCGTGGCTCTCTAAAATTGTTGGGCGTTGGGTCGCCGGGTCAGGCGGCTAGCCTGTTCAGATTTTAACTTGTCACAGGGTGGCAAAGCGATCCACAGTTAATTCTTGGGTGAGTCCCTCGCACTATGATGGTTCGGCGCGCCGCAATATTGAAACAACACAGGATTTTCTTGCGATGAAACGGAATTTTTTCCAGCCGATCGTCATTTTGTCGATCGTCGTTACAGGTGTCCTGCCCGCACAAGCCGTTACGCTTGTTTCCCATCGTGCTGTTTACGACATTTCCCTGATCGAAGCGGAAGATGCGACGTCAATTTCAGATGTGTCGGGGCGCATGGTGTTTGAATTGACCGGGTCTGAATGTGACGGTTATGCCGTGCAATACCGCTTTGTCACACGTCTGGGTGAAAAAAATGGAACATCGGCTGTCACGGATTTTCGCGTAACGACATTTGAAGAAGCAGATGGCAGTTCCTTCAGCTTTGCATCCTCCAATTTTGTGAACAACAACAAGGTGGATGAAGTGAGGGGCGTCGCCAATCGCAAAAATAATAAAATCGCGGTTGATCTGACATTTCCCGAAGAGGAAGACATGACATTCCCCGGCAGCGCGGTCTTTCCCAGCCAGCAATTTGAAAAACTGATCAATGCGGCTATCGACGGTGAGAAAATCGTCCAGCATCTTGTTTTTGATGGTTCAGAGAAGGGCAAAGAGGTGTTTGACGCGACCAGTCTCATTGGCGCGCAGGACCGTTTGTCAGAATCTGATAAGGAGGGTGTCTTATCGGTTGATGAACTTGCCAAATCACCGTTCTGGCCTGTCACAATCAGCTATTTTGATCTGGGTGCAAGCGGCGAATTACTGCCGAATTATGTGACCAGTTTTGACATGCATGACAATGGCATCAGCCGGAATATCACTATGGATTACGGCGACATGGTTTTGAAAGCTGACTTGACCCAGCTTGACGTTCTGGACGCAAGTTCGTGTAACTGAATTACGGATTAACCGACATTTTTTGCCGCGTATCTGGCGTTTGTTGGTTTAGTGAGATCAGTCTGACCTGCAGGTTGTGAATGTATTTTTCGATTAGCGGGCTGGATGAGAAATTCTGTCGCCGCACGATGCCGACATTGCGCTCAAATTCGAAATCGATTGGGTAAAAACGCGCGAGATCTTCAAACTGCGTCTCATAATGGCTGCCTTCCGGCATAACGCTGAGCAGACGGGTTTGTCGCAGGCTCTGATAGACAATTTCGTTTGAGTTCGTGACAATTTTGAAGGTTGGTTTCGGCTTTTTGCGATGTGCGAAATAGGCTTCAAGCGCGGTTCGACCGGCCTCTTCAATTTCCGGGACAATCCAGTCGTAAAGCAGCAGATCGTCAATGGAAACCGATTTGCCTGCAAAGGGATGATCGGCACTGCACAGGCCGACATATTTATCAGAAAAAATGCTTTCAACCAGGCAGGACGGGTCATGCATCACCCGGTTGACCATCCCGACATAAAGATCAATCCGATTGCTGAGAAGTGCCTGATGCAGGCGATCTGCATGGTCGGTCATCACCGAATAATCGATGCCCGGATGCAGGGCGTGAAGGTCTAAAATGGCATCATTGACGCTGCGGATGAAAGACCTGCCGACACCAATGCGCACCAGTCCAAGTGAGCCTTGCGCCATAATGGACATCTCGTAATTCGAGCGCTCAAAGTCCAGCAGGATGCGTCTGGCATGTTGCTCCAGGGCAATGGCAAATGTTGTGGGCTCGACGCCACGCGGCAAGCGTTTGAACAGCAAAACGCCGTAGTGCTGCTCCAGGGAATGAATGCTTTTACTGATAGCAGGTTGGCTGATATTTGCGCTCTGGGACGCCTGAAGAAAGCTGCCATGGTCGAACACGGTCAGGAAATGCTTGAGCTGCCGTAAATGTATCACTGATGGTCTCCCTGCCTCCTACCTATTCCTGAAAGTTATATAAATCAAACATAAAGAAGCTTGTTATTCTAGCTCGTGGTGTGATGATGAGGCCTGTAATTCTTTTCGGGAGGAAATAAGAATGGGTATCAGATCAGTTTTCGGCAAATCATTTGCCGTAGCGTCATCCACAGCGGCAGTGCTCGGAATGGGCGTTCTGGCAGCTGCGGCACAATCGCAACCGCCAATCAATGTGGTGATCAACCAGTCGCCATGGCTTGAAGGCTTTGCCTCAATCGTTGAGGAATATGAAGACGAGACCGGCAATACGGTGTCTCTCGACGTCAACCCCTATGCTGGCAGTCTTGAAAAGCAGCGCAATGCTGTTCGCTCTGACAAAAGTGAATTCGATCTTTTGATCGTGAACGGGATTTTCTACCCCGAGATGTATCATGGTGGCTTTCTTGAGCCATTGAAGAACATTGATCCGGATTTTGAACTGGACCCGCAGGTTTACACCTATGGAGATACGCCCTGGTTCGACGCTGAGAACAAGACTGTGAACCGGGAAACAGGCGATCTTCTGACTGTTCCGGTCAATCCCAACATCACCCTGATGTTCTATCGCAAAGATCTGTATGACGAGAAGGGCCTGTCTGCTCCGGAAACATTTGACGAATTGCTGGCGAATGCCAAAATGTTCCACAATCCACCGGAAATGTACGGCATTGTACAACGTGCCAGCCGCGGAACTGTCTCCGTTACCTGGGACTTTTTCCCTTACATCAACGGCTATGGCGGTTCTTTCTTCCGTGATGAACCAAATGGCGACTTCTTTGTGACGCTGAACAGTGAAGCTGGTCGCAAAGCTCTGGAAATGTATGTGCAACTTGCCAAAGAGGCTGGACCGCAAAACACAGCCAGTTTGACACAGGGCGATCTGATTCAGTTCCTGGCAACTGGAAAGGCCGTGCATGCAGTGCTGCCTGTGGCGGCCTGGGCACAGATGGATGATCCGAACAAATCCATCGTACCGGGCAAGATTGATTTCGCAACGCTGCCACATGCTGAAGGCTTTGATTCGACACCTGCTTTGGGTCACTGGCTTGCCGGCATTCCAAAGAATTTGGACGATGCTCAAAAAGTGGCCGCGCTGGAGTTCCTGAAATGGTTCCAGAAGCCGGAAACACAGATTGCGTATGCCGAACTTGGCGGTGCCCCTGTGAGTGCAGCAGCCTATGAATCCGACTTCGCTGAAAAGCCTGAGAACAGGTACATGATGGCCATGCGGACAGCTTCTCCACAGGCAAAAGGCCTCTGGACTATTCCTGAAGGTGCTGAAATTGCAGCGGTTATGGAATTGGGATTGAACCGTGCGGTTGCCGGTGAAATCACGGTTGTTGATGCGCTCAATTCCATGGCGAAAGATATGGCAAAAGTTCTGTCAGACGCCGGTTACAAGACTGGCAATCTGCCCGATCTGAAATAGCAGATCCTCCCCGGAGGCCCCGTTCGTTGCATTTATGCAGGAGCGGGGCTCTCCGTTTGTACAGCAATCACTCTTATGCAACACGTGATCTAGCAGCGTGTTTGACCTGATGGTGTACGCAATTCTCAACAAGAAAGCCGGAATGCTATGACTTCTGTCCAATTAGGCTGGATGCCCAAATACGGGTCATTGTTTCCAGCAGTTGTCGTCTTTCTGGCTCTGGCTGTGTTGCCGGTTGCGAACCTCATTTTTCTGAGTTTTATGGACATTTCCTGGTCCGGCGGTGTTGTGCAGCGGGAATTTGTTGGTCTGGAGAATTACGCAGCCCTTGGGGATGATCCGCTTCTGAAGGCGGGCATTGTCAATACACTCATTCTGGTCGTCGTCGCGACAAGCTGTCAGGTGTTATTGGGACTGGCACTGGCGATTGCCTGTTCATCGCTTGGACACAGTTCCCGGCTCTATCGAACGCTTTTCATTCTGCCTATTCTTATCCCGGGTATCATCATCGGCGCCATATGGCGCTTGATGTATAATTTCCAGTTCGGGATCATCAATCAGGGGCTCGATTTACTGGGTATACCGGCTGTTGACTGGCTGGGATCGCCGCATTTGGCGCTGGCCTCGGTTATTGTGGTTGATATCTGGCACTGGACGCCGTTTTCATTTCTGCTGCTGCTGGCCGCGGTCGAGGGGTTGCCAAAAGATGTGTCGGAAGCCGCCAAGGTTGATGGCGCAACCGCATGGCAGGAATTCCGTCGTGTCAGCCTGCCGCTGCTATGGCCGGCGATCTTCATGACTTTCATTTTCCGCGCTGTCATTGCCTTCAAGGTTTTTGATGAGGTGTTTCTGCTGACATCGGGAGGACCGGGGACAGCGACTGAAGTGATCAGTTTCACCATATATCAGCGCTTCTTTCTGCAGGATAATCCCGGCTATGGCTCTGCCATCTCAGTGGCTGTGATATTCTCTGTTGCTCTGATCATCGCGATTGCCCTGCAGTTGCAGAACCGACGGGAGGCGACGCGATGAGCGATATTGTCCAAACCAAACGGCGCATGCCAACAGACAAGGTTCTGCTGCATGTGGCCATGATAGCGGCGGTTATCATTACGCTTGGGCCTTTTGTGTGGATTGCGTTGTCTGCTTTCAAGACGCAGATCGTGCTGCTGATGGGCGATATTACGTTTTCGCCGGTTTCCTATAATTTTGACGAAGTGCTGTTTGATCGCAGATCAACCTATCCGCAGAATTTTCTCAACAGTCTCATTGTGGCCAGTGTCAGCACCACGCTTGTCATTGTGATTGCCTTTCTTGCGGGATATTCGTTGTTGCGGATGAACTGGCCGCGTTGGGTCCTCAACGCGTTTCTCGTGTGGGCCATGTTGTTCAATCTTGTGCCGCCTGTCTCTCTCGCCAGTGCCTGGTATGAGCTGTTCCGAACCGTTAATGTGAGTATTGATCTGGTCGCACTGACCCTGGCGCACACCACTTTGAATCTGCCATTGGCCTTATGGCTTCTGATCTCGTTCTTCCGCGAAGTGCCGAGAGAGCTGGAAGAAGCTGCCTTTGTCGATGGCGCGAAGTTCTTGACATTGCTGCGCCGGGTCATCGTACCCGTGATGATGCCCGGCATTGTTGCCACAGCCGTTCTGGTGTTCATTTTCAGCTGGAACGAGTTTCCGGTGGCCCTGGCCCTGACCAACAACAAAACCGCCACTGTGCCGGTCGCAATTGCAAAATATGTTCAGGAAGAAGAGATCAAATACACGCAAATGGCGGCTGCCTCTGTGTTGTCAGCCATTCCGGCGCTGATAGCTCTCATCTTTGGCCAGCGCTTTATTGTCAAGGGCCTGACAGCCGGTGCCGTCAAATGAGTGGTGATGGGTTTCCAGTCAGCACGCCGGATTTGACACGGTTGCGCACATATCATGCAGACCTGGCAGCTTATGCCGATATCCGCCTGGTCACTCTGTCTGATGGTGCGGAACGTGGTGTTCGCGTACTTGAGCTTCGCTCTGGTGGCGGGCTTGAGCTTGAAGTTGTTGTGGACCGTGGATTTGATCTGGGGCGATTGGCGATCAACGGTGTGACCGTCTCGTGGCATTGCGCGAATGGTTACAGAGCCCCGTGGCTGTTGAATCCGTCATCTGACAAGGGGCAGGGGTTTTTGCGTGCCAATAACGGGTTTTTGAGCACATGTGGCTTCGATCATATTCGCCAGCCTGAAACAGACTTGTTGGCAGATCAGGGCGTTTATCCGAATAGGGAAATTGATTATCCGCTGCATGGACATGGCGCGCACCAGCCGGCCCGATTGATCTCATATGGTTTTGAAGAGGACGCAGAACATCCTTACCTTTGGTGCGAAGGCGAAATTGTTCAGACAATGCAGTTTCACGGCACATTGAAACTGCGGCGACGCATTGAAGTGCCGCTGGGCAGCACGGAGATTTCCATGCATGACCGCGTGGTCAATCGCGGCCCCACCGAGATGAGCCATATGATGCTGTATCATTTCAACATTGGCCATCCGCTGGTTGCAAAAGGATGCCAAATCGATTTGCCACATGCGCAGCATGTCTGGGGGCAGACTGATCCGTTGGATGCATTTCCCGAACCTCAATTGGACCAGAATAACGGCTTGTCTGTCTTTGCCATGGATGAAGACCGGGCGGCTGGCATCTGCACTGTTTCAAATCCTGAAAATGGCCTTGAACTGGCCCTCCGGTTTCAACAGGAATCTTTGCCGTTCTTCCAATTGCTGCGCATGACGGGGCAAGGCACCTATGGCATCGGTTTGGAGCCATGCACTGCAGGAAAACGCAGCCGCAGTGAAGCGCGTGCGGCGAATGAAATGGGGTTTTTGAAACCCGGCGAACATCGCGATTATCAATTGGATATTTCGCTCAAGTCGAAAGCATTGACCCGAAGTGAGAGCGCATAATGAGGACAGTTTTCATCCTGTTCGATTCCCTGAACCGGCATTTTCTTGAGTGCTATGGCTCGCAATTGTTCAGCACACCGAACTTCAAACGACTGGCAGAAAAATCGGTGACATTTGAGCAGCATCATGTTGGCAGTCTGCCCTGCATGCCTGCGCGCCGCGACATTCAGACGGGACGTCTCAGCTTCATGCATCGAAGCTGGGGTCCGATGGAGCCGTTTGATCAATCCGTGTTTGAGAAATTACAGGATGCTGGCGTCTACTCGCACCTCATTACCGACCACTACCACTATTTTGAGGAAGGGGCGGGCAACTACCACACCAAATATTCCAGCTATGAGCATTTCCGAGGCCAGGAAGGCGATAAGTGGCAGGGGGAAGCTGCAGCTCCTGTGGCAGATTGGGAAGCGCGTTATCATGCCGATCAGTTTGACGCCAAGTCCGATTCACTGCCGTTTCACTATATGGCCAACCGGGCGCATTTAGAGCAGACGGGACAATTCCCATCGACCCAATGCTTCGATGCTGCCTGCGCTTTTCTGGACAAGAACAGGGAAGCGGATAACTGGTTCCTGCAGATTGAGACCTTCGATCCTCATGAGCCATTTTTTGCACCCGAGGAACATCGGCAGAAGTTCAAATCCGATTATGACGGCAAGATAAGAGACTGGCCGCCTTATGCGCCTTATAAGGGCCAGTCGCCTGAAAATGACGAGATGATGCGCAATTACATGGCGCTGATTTCCCATTGCGATGAGCAACTTGGCAGAGTTCTGGATTTCATGGATGCCCATGATATGTGGCAAGACACCATGCTGGTGGTTTCCACGGATCACGGTTTCCTTTTGGGAGAGCATGAGTGGTGGGCAAAAAACAAGATGCCTTGTTTTTCCGAGATTGCCCATATTCCCCTGTTTGTTCACCACCCTGATCATTCGGAGTGTGATGGTGAACGCCGCAACGCATTGACGCAAACACCTGATTTAGCTGCGACTTTCTGCGAAGCCCATAAAGCGCCGAGCCTTGATGGTGCGACCGGTCGGTCTGTCCTGCCGCTGATAGCGGATGCGGGTGCCAAGAACCATGATGCTCTGATTTTTGGCTATTTTGGCGGTGCGATGAATCTCACCGATGGGCATCATACCTATTTCCGTTATCCAGAAAACATGATGGATCAGCCGCTGTTTCAATACACGTTGATGCCAAACCACATGTTGCATTCCTTCTCGCGGGAAGAGTTGCAAGCTTCTGAATTAATTGATGATCTGGAGTTCGCGCAGGGCTGGAAAGTGCTGCGCTTTAAGGTGCAGGACAGCCCCGGCTGGTATCGCTCTCACGGGCCAGGTGCGATGGTGGAATGCAAAACGGCGCTTTACGATTTGAAGGTTGATCCCGGCCAGACAGTACCAATTTTGAACGACGATGTGGAGCAACAGCTCGTAACCATTATGGCGCACCTCATGCAGGCTTCCAAGGCACCGCCCGAAGCCTTTGAACGTTTGGCAATTCCTAATGGGCAGGACATCTGAGATGGCAACACTTGATCTAAAAGACATTCGAAAGTCCTTTGGCGACGTGGAGGTGCTTCACGGCATTGATGCAGCCATCAAGGACAGCGAATTTGTTGCCATTCTTGGCGAAAGCGGATGTGGCAAATCTACCTTGTTGCGCATCATCGCCGGTCTTGAAACCAGCACCAGCGGACAAATTCTGATTGATGGTAAAGAGGTGAGTGACCGCACACCTCGTGAGCGGGACATTGCGATGGTGTTTCAGAGCTATGCGCTTTATCCGCATATGACGGTGACCGAGAATATCCGCTTTCCTCTGGAGCTTGCCAATTGGAGCAAGGACGACATTAACGAGGCCATCGACAAGGCGATTGCCATGTTGAACCTGCAGCCGGTTGCGGCGCGCAAACCCCGGGAATTGTCCGGTGGACAAAGGCAGCGCGTTGCCATGGGCAGGGCGCTTGTGCGTCAGCCAAAAGTGTTTTTGTTTGACGAACCACTGTCGAATCTCGACGCAAAGCTGCGGGTTCAGATGCGTGCCGAAATCCGCGATTTACAGCGCCAGTTGGGCACCACATCGGTTTATGTGACCCATGATCAGATTGAAGCCATGACCATGGCAGACCGGGTGATTGTGATGAACAATGGCAAGGTGGAGCAGTTTGGCGCGCCACTTGAACTATACGACAAACCGGCCAACCGCTTTGTGGCGTCTTTTATCGGGTCACCGCCGATGAATTTTGTCGAGGGCGAGATTACTGCGGGGGGAACTGTCCGAGAGTTTGTCTATGAAGATATGCGCTTGAAGCTTGGTGCTGCCCAGTTACAAGCAGGTCCTGTGGTGATGGGGTTTCGTCCGGAACACATTACGCTGAGCCGAGCCGGACCAAGTGGCTTCAAAGGCCAAATCATCTCTGAGGAAAATACCGGTGACCGGACATTTTTGGTGGTCAATGTCAACGGGTCTCCCATGGGCGTAACGTCAAGCACGCGACTTGATGTGGGTACTGGCGATAGTGTGACCCTCGTTCCTGATCTTTCGCGGCTGCATTTCTTCGATCCGGACAGCGAAAAGCGTCTCTGACTGGCCTTAGCGTCTGTGGACAAACCCATGGCCGGGTTGCTTGTTGCCGTGCCGATTTCACGTAAAGTGCGGCTATAACGCATTGCGGCTGCGATCTGTGTGGGCCTGAAGGCAGTTGCCGAAGGCTTCCACCTCTATGCGTTTGACGCCAATGCGTTGATAGGCTGCCAAGGGCAATTGGCCGATATCCGGCAAACCGTCATCAAGAGACAGGGTTTTCAGGGGCGGTGTTGCGGCAAGGGTCGGCATGACGGTTAAGGCAAGGTTTGCAGCGACCAGTGCACGAACGCCAATCGGGTCCGGACTGGTGTGCGCGATGTGGCAGTTTTGACCGGCTTTATCGAGCGCATTCATGGCAAACCGGCGCAGATCGCGTCCATCCGTCAGAAAGGCGAGAGGGATGCTTTCATTCGGGTCGAACCTGAAATTTGGGCCCGACACCCAGGCCAGATCAATGTTCTGGACGAACAGGCGACCGGGGCGCTTGCCCTGATCGACAATGAAGGCAATGTCCAGCTCGCCATTGTCAAACCGGGCGATTGTCTCTGCACTTCTGCCACAGGACACTTCCACATGCAGTTTTGGGAATTGCCCTGCAATCTCTTCCAGCACGCTTGGCAGCACCGACACAGCCAGTGTGCTGGTGGTGCCCAGACGGATGACTGAGCGGGTCTGATCCTGTTTCAGACTGTCTACCGCTTCATCCACCAGATTGAGGATGCGCCTTGCATAGACAATGAACGCTTCGCCTTCCGCCGTAAGCTGCATGGATTGGCCGCGTTTGCGGTCAAACAGGCGTTGTCCGATGGTTTCTTCCAATCTGACAATGTGTGTGCTGACCGCTGATTGAACTGTGCCGCGTCTTTTCGCCGTCTCAGAAAAATTCAACGTCTCGGCTGAGATGACGAAGCTTTCCAGCCAGCCAAAATCAATTGCCATTAAAATCTCCAAAACAGTTTTTAATGATCATATATAACTGTTTCCAATATTTATAGACAAGGTCTATTGCAGCATCTGATTGTCTTCCCGTTGATTGGTCGATGCATGAACCTTGAATTCTATCTTGTGGCTTCGGCAGCCGTTCTGCTGACTGGCATTTCAAAAAGTGGATTTGCCGGGGGACTGGGCGTATTGGCCGTCCCCATGATGTCTCTGTTTCATACGCCGCAAGTGGCGGTGACCATCATGATGCCGATCCTGTTGATCATAGATTGTGCGAATATCTGGAAGTATCGCGCCTCATGGTCGCGCAAAATCGTGTGGTCCATGTTGCCGGGGGCCTTTTTGGGGCTCGCGCTGGGGGCCTTTACCTTTCAATGGATGAATCCGGCATTTCTGAAACTCGCGGTTGGTGCGATGGCACTTTTGTTTGCTGCGCAATTTGTTGTGTCAAAAACCAGGGGCGCGGCGCGGCAGGAAACCGGTTCGGTGGCGGTATTCAGCCTCGGTGCTGTCTCGGGGTTTGCCAGTTTTGTCGCGCATGCCGGCGGGCCGCCGGTAAAGGGCTATCTGTTGCGGCAGAATATGGAAAAGTCAGAATTTGTCGGCACCAACAGCGTCTTCTTCTTCGCCCTGAATTTTCTGAAGACACTGTCATATATGGCAATGGGCCAGTTTACCGCTGATACGCTTCAGACCAGTGCTACGCTGATTCCGTTTCTGATTGCAGGCGTTTTTCTGGGCTTTCGATTGCACGGTCTCGTCAATCAACGCGTTTTTGCCAATATAGCCTATGTGTTTCTGGGCTTTGCCGGTGCGAAACTGCTTTGGGATGGGCTATCCGGCCTTGGCTGAGGCACCTTGTTGGGCATTTTTATGATCTGTCTTTGGATTTTGGCTCTCTGGCCTTGAAGGTCAGGCCCAGATCGACCCCATGTTTTCCGAAGCGGGCACGTATTTTGTCCATGGCAAATTCTGCTGCACGGCGCTTTTTGGCGCCGTGATCGACCAGATCCATAGGATCCGCCAAGTGGCCATCGACCAGATCCGAGACGCCGATGCCGATCAGCCGGAAGCGTGTGCCGTCCAGCTCAGGCTTTAGCAGAGAAACGCCCTCGCTATAAATCCGGTCGGCCAGCTGGGTCGGGTCACCCAAAGCGCGGTTGCGCGTTCGTTGCTTGAAGTCGGTGGTTTTGAGTTTAAGAACCAGGGTTCGGCCAGCAATGTTCTTCTCTTTCAATCTGGCGGAGACCTTTTCGGCAAGCCCGCGCAAAATCGGATGCAGGTCATTTGTCGTGGCAAGATCGGCGTTGAAAGTTGTCTCTGAACTGACGCTTTTTGCGCCGCCACGCGATTCGATTTTGCGGCTATCCTTGCCTTTGGACAGCTGTGCCAAACGCAATCCCATGGAGCCGTAGCGTTTGCCAAGAACGGTTTCCTCCATGGTCTGCAACTGTCCGACTGTGTGGATGCCATCGGCTGCCAGTTTTTTCTGCATGGCCTTGCCGACACCCCAGATGAGACTGACATTCTGCCGTGCCAGGAAATCCAGCGTTTCAGCCTTGCCGATCACAGCGAAGCCGCGTGGCTTATCAAGATCAGAGGCAACTTTGGCCAGAAACTTGTTGTGGCTGAGACCAACCGAAATGGTGATCCCTATATCCTGTTCAATTATCCGGGCAAAGCGCGCCAGGGTTTCAGCGGCGCTGGCATGGTGCAGCCTTTCCGTGCCGGTCAGGTCCAGAAAAGCCTCATCGATGGAAATGGGTTGCACGGCGGGCGTGAGATCATCCATATGCGCGCGAATTTGGCGGCTGACGCGGACATATTTTTCCATATCGCCGCGAATGATGACCGCGTCAGGACACAGTTTGGTGGCCTTGAACATGGGCATGGCCGATCGTACGCCGAAGGTACGAGCCATATAGCAGCAGGTCGATACAACGCCACGCCGACCACCGCCGATGATGACCGGCTGATCACGCACTTCCGGGCGGTCACGCTTTTCAACGGAGGCATAGAAGGCATCGCAATCAACATGCGCAATGGTCAGATCAAGCAATTCTGTATGGGCCACCATGCGCGGGCTGCCGCACGCCTTGCAGCGCGGCCTTTCGCCTTCGTTTGAGACCGGCTCAACAGCAAAACAGGTCCGACATAGTGCAGCAATGGTCATTTTGGAACGCAGCTCACCTGATTGGAGGGTTCTGACAATAGCTCCAAATTACGTTTATCCGAGCATTATTTTTCAGCTCAAGACCTGATTGAACCTTTACCGTGCGTCAGTCCGTGTCAGGAATGAGGTGATCAAGGTGTGGGTATCATCCCAAAAGCGGGTTCTCAGTTGAACTGAGGGAACGTTGTCGGCCAATTCCAGAAATATCGGGTCAGCAACAAAATGAACCAGATTCACATTGGGCGCGGTTTTTGCGACTGAGTGGAGGTGCTCCGGACTGTCATCCAGAAACCAGATGGGACCAGATGACTGTTCCTCGATATGTGCCAGGGCTGGGCCTTTGGGCCCGGTATTTGTCACGACGGGATAGTGCAGTTCGTGGCCTGCAAGACACTTGATTCGTGCATCGCGATATTGAAAGGGCATATTTGTCAGAAACAAAATGTCGGCGTGTTCTGAAAGCCGGTTCAGTCCGGAGACCGCGCCATCTATCGGCAATTGACTGTGGGCTTCGACCTCGAAATAACTGTGTATCATGGCAAAGACGGTTTCATCGGGTGCATCCGCCCCGCCATCCAAGGCGTGGATGTTTCCCGTCAGCTTAAATTTTTCTTCCTTGAAGCCATAGCCATGCCTGCCAAAATGCGCCTCCAGCGGGCGCACAAAGTGCAGCACCACCTCATCCACATCGCAAACAATCAAGGGGCGATCTGAAAAAATTATACTTTTCAGTTGTTTATGTGTGTTTTCGGGTAGAATGATTCAGGTCTCCTGTGGAGTAGTCTATTGGGGAACGGGTCCGCTGAGTTGGCGATGAGCCGCCATAATTGCTTCGGCATCGATGTTGTTGTTTACGGAAAAGGTCAGCAAAAGTGCTTCGTTCTGCATCATATAGTCCAGAACACCTGCAAGAAAACCCGGCGAAGCGGCGGCTTCCCGAATCTTTTCAGGGGCAAGGCCTGTCACAGACAGGAATCGTTCCAGAACTTCCTTATCCTGGGCCAAATGTCCAAGGGCCTGAATGGCCAATGCCTCCGCAAATTCTGTGTCTTTGCCGTGCAAGATTGAGGCACCTTTCATAAAATCGGGTGTTGTGGTGGAAACTCTGGTATCTGAGAGGTCGTTGGCTTGACGAATTGAGTCCCGAGTCTAGCACGATCCGCAAAAGCCGCAATAATCCAGCGGGCTGTTTAGGTAACCTTAGGGAATTATTTGGATAATTGATGACACAGAATATTCTTATTGTAGAAGACAACGAGCTGAACATGAAATTGTTCAACGATCTTCTGGAAGCCCATGGCTACAACACGTTGCAAAGTCGCAATGGGATGGAAGCGTTCGAACTGGCCAGAGAGCATAGGCCGGATCTTGTGTTGATGGATATTCAGTTGCCCGAGGTTTCGGGACTGGAAGTCATCAAATGGCTCAAGGAAGATGACGAGTTGTGCAAAATTCCGGTGATTGCTGTCACCGCATTTGCGATGAAGGGGGATGAAGACAGAATTCGTGAAGCTGGCTGTGAGGCATATCTTTCCAAGCCGATCTCAGTCGCTAATTTTTTGGATGTTGTCTCCCAACACCTGCCAGTCGAAAACGACTAGTGGTGTTGTCCGGGTGGCCACTTTTTAAGTAGAAACAGAATACGACTATGTCGATACGTGTTTTGGCCGTTGACGATCTTCAGGCAAATCTGAAGCTTCTCTCTGCCCGCCTTACAGCTGAATACTACTCCGTGAAAACCCTTTCGGCGGGGTTGGACACGCTTGAATATTGCCGCAACAATCCCATTGATGTGGTGTTGCTGGATATTGTGATGCCGGGTCTGGACGGGTTTGAGACCTGCCGTGCCCTGAAATCTGATCCGCTTACGCGTGACATTCCCATTATTCTCCTGACCGCGTTGCAGGATGAGGCCTCACGTATCAAAGGGCTCAATGCGGGAGCCGATGATTTTCTGTCCAAGCCGGTCAATGATGTGGCGCTTATCAGCCGAATTCGCAATCTGGCGTCTCAGAAGCAGACCCTTGAAGACATGCGCACCCACAGCATGAATGCGTTTCGCAAGGATGCTGATGCGACCAGTGAGGGCGATAATTTCGAAGAGGTTGACGAATCCTTTGATGATGGCCGCAATGGTCAGGTTCTGGTGTTTGATGATGATCAGACATCGGCAGATAAAATCTTCAGAAGCCTCTCATTTGAACAGGGCATCAAGACAGTCACTACTGAGGTGGCGGCTATAGCGGCGATCAGTTCCAGCGACTGGGATGCTGTTGTTGTTTCCCTTGGTGTCAGTTCGTCAGATCCTCTTTCGTTTCTGTCACAGCTAAAGGCACCCCTGCAACACCGTCATTTGCCGACACTGGTTGTCGGTAAGCCTGAAGATGAGAAACGCCTGCAGCGCAGCTTTGATCTAGGGGCAACCAATTATGTTGTCGCGCCATATCCAGAGCGAGAGCTTGCTGCGCGGATGCGCCGTGAAGTGTATCGACACCGCATGTTGCGCGAGTTGCGTCTGGAAGTAGAAAACACACTCGAGCTTGCAGTCATCGACCCGCTGACAGGATTGCAGAACCGACGGTTTTTAGAACGACAAATGTCGACTTTGATCGACCAGTCATTGCGTTACAAACGTGATCTGTCGGTGATGATCATGGATATTGATAAGTTTAAATCCATCAATGATGTTCATGGCCATGCGGTTGGTGATGTGGTGTTGAAAGAAATCTCGCATCGCATCAGGCGTAGCTTGCGCGGCTCGGATTTGGCCTGCCGGTTTGGTGGCGAGGAATTTGTCTGCGTTCTGGCAGAGACTGAGCTGGATGTGGCGTTTTTAGCGGCTGAACGTCTGCGCAAGGAAATTGAATCCGTGCCGTTCATCATCAATGATGATGGCTCGCAGATTACGGTTACGGCCAGTTTTGGAATTACCCAATTCAAGGGGCGCAAGGATTCTGCCGACGCCATGCTGAAACGCGCCGATGAAGCGCTTTACCGTGCGAAGGAAGCCGGTCGCAATCAGGTGATTTCCAAGGCGGCCTAGAGTATCCGTCTTGGTCTAGCCAGGTAATTCAACAAATTCCGGACAACAAAAAACACCGCAGGATGACAATCATGCGGTGTTTTACGATTTGGTCTCCGCCCTGAGGCAGAAGAAGCTATTTGATTTTGGCTTCTTTGAATTCAACGTGTTTGCGAACAACGGGATCATATTTCCGCTGCGTCAGCTTTTCAGTCATTGTGCGTGAGTTCTTTTTCGCGACATAGAAATAGCCGGTTTCAGCTGTGCTCACGAGACGAACTTTGATGGTGGTGGCCTTTGCCATGTTCTCATTCCTTGGAAATGCTATCGGGCGCAGTACCGCCTCTTTGAGCGCGCAAACTACTCATAAAGTACAGAAAGTCAAGCGGGCGAGTGGTCTGTCAGGCACAAACCAGACATTTATTACGCAATGTCATAAATTTCGCTTTTGAGACACCTTCCTATGGCGTCCGAACGGGTCTGATTACGCTATCAACACAAAAACAGCGCCTGCAGCGGACAGAAGATTCCAGAGGTGGGAGCATTGCCCATGATTCGAAGCACACAGCACCAAATTGTGATGTAGCGCTCATTAGAGCCCGGTGACAAAATCCGGTTTGTATCGCCGGCCAGCGCGCCAAACCGCGAGGATGTCGAAGTGTCGGGCGACATGCCTATAACAAGCTCAACCATCCGGCCGGAACAGATGATGAGCGTTCGTCTGATTTCAACGAAGCGCTGAATGACCCACAGGTCAGAGCGATGTTTGCAACAGGTGGCGGCAAGGGGGCTTACCGGATTGCCGAGCGTCTGGATTTCGACTGCGCGCAGCGTGATTCCAAATTTCTGGTGGGCTTCAGTGATGTTACAATCCTGCAGATGGCTCTGTGGAAGCAGGGTGTTGGCGCGCAGCGTATTCCGATGGGCTTTCCGACCACGCTCGACGCCGAGCATGGCATTTTGACAGTCAACCGGTTGCGCTCTATCTGAAACGTCAACAATACGGATTTACTCACGCCATATCGCGGCGATGTTTGCCATTTCGGGCGGTATAGACCGGCACAGCATGATCATCGTGCAGTGCGATTGTGCCTTCGGCAGTTATACGCTCTGACACATCATTGAGCACCATTTGTGTAATTCGGGGCATCTCATAGCCATCGGTCTGATCCAATGGAATCCATGATAATTCATTCAGTTCATCCGTCGGGATATCCTTCAGTTCCAGGCTGATTGCCGAACGGGTTGCTGTAAAAAAACGGGTGTCATAACGGCGTACCAAGCCCGGAGGCGTAACTGCGCGGGCCACATAGCGCAAGGGTGCCAGATTTGGCACCTGTTTGTGATTCAAAAACGGGGCCCAAACGGAATTTGTTCCTTTGGTGTCTTCCGTCACTGGATTGCCAATCAACATTCCAACTTCTTCAAATGTCTCTCGGATGGCAGCTAAAGCAAAAGCGCGGGCACGCCTGTGTGTCGCCAGGCTCTTCAACCCGGAGGCCATCAGACGTTCAAGCGTCGGTTTGGTTAAATCGCTGTGGAATGGGGCATGATTGTCGGGGCGATCCACACGACCGCCAGGAAAGACAAAAACGTCCGGCATGAATGTATGGGCCTTATGGCGGCGCCCCATGAGAACGTGTGGGCGGCCGTTCTGCTCATCAAGGATCAGCAAAGTACCTGCAGGTTTTGGTTTTATGACAGGGTAGGAGTGGGCAGCGTTGCTCTCTCCAGAGGGGGTGTCAGTCCTGCCAGATTGTGCCATCAGCCTCTTCTTCACCACCGAAGCCATGCATGCGATTGGCCCATTGCAGGCCGATGGTCATGCCCTTCATGGGCTGAAGAATCCAGAAGGACAACAAAATGGTCAACGGGAGCCAAAGCGACATGTGAATCCATATGGCCGGATGATACAGCTTTTCCAATACCAGCATGGCCGCTACGACGATGTGGCCAACGATAAAAATGGTGAAATAGGGCGGTGCATCGTCGGCTCTCTGATGATGCAGTTCCTCGTTACAATGGCTGCAATTGTCGTTCACTTTCAGATACTTGTAGAACAGATTTCCGGTTCCGCAATTCGGGCATTTTCCCGCCAGACCTTTGCGCATGGCAGGCCAGATAGCACGTTTTTGATCAGCACCTGGCTGAGCCGGGGTTGTGATGTCTACACTGCTCATATCTGCTCCACTATCTACGGCCACGTCGTGGCGCTGTGCTGGGCTTTTTGCGGCGGGATTTCTGCTTGCGTCCGGGGCGATGGTTCATTGGCCCTCCAGACTTAGTGCCTTCGCTCAGCATTTCAAATCGGAGCGCGCCTGCAACCGGAGCGGCTTCAACAAGCTTTACCTCAACCAGGTCACCAATGCGATAGCGCTCGCGGCTTTTTTCCCCAATCAGAGAGTGTTGGGCTTCATCGAAAAAGAAGTAGTCGGAGCCGAGTTTTGAAATCGGGATAAAGCCGTCTGCGCCGGTATCATCCAGCTTGATGAAGAGGCCAACCTTGGTAACTCCAGCAATCCGGCCGTGGAAACGGGCTCCGATCTGACCAGAGAGATGGGCGGCAATCAAGCGGTCAATCGTATCGCGTTCAGCCAGCATCGCGCGGCGCTCGGCGGCAGAAATATCTGCTGCAATCTCTACAAGGCGGGTTTCGAAACCGGGCTGCAGCCCTCCTTCGCCAAGGTCTAAAGCGCTGACCAGAGCGCGATGGACGATCAGATCCGCATAGCGCCGTATGGGCGACGTGAAATGAGCATAGCGCCGCAGGTTCAAGCCAAAATGGCCCAGATTTGCAGGGCTGTAGGCTGCCTGACTTTGCGAGCGCAGCACCACCTGATTGACCACGGTTTCGTGCTCTGTTTCGGCAACGCGCGTTAGAATATCGTTGAAATGGTGTGGCCTGAGATTGCCGCCCTTGCTCAAATTGATGTCAAGTGAGCGTAAGAACTCTCTCAAGGTCTCCAGCTTGTCCAGTGATGGCGCTTCATGCACGCGGTAAACCAGAGGTGATTTTTTGGCTTCCAGACTTTCAGCCGCCGCTACGTTGGCTTGAATCATGAATTCTTCGATGAGCTTGTGTGCATCCAGCCGTTCAGGAACCAGAACCCGATCTACAGTGCCATCGTCTTTCAGCAGAATTTTACGTTCTGGCAGATTCAGCTCAAGGGGCGCGCGGCTTTCCCGGCCTTTCAAAACCGTGCTGTAAGCGTTCCAGAGCGGTTGCAAAATGGTGTCGATAATGGGCGCTGTCTTGTCATCGGTCTGCCCGTCAACCGCGCTTTGTGCTTGCTGGTAGGACAGGCGTGCAGCGGACCGCATCATGATGCGGTGAAAGCTGTGTGTTGTTTTGTGACCCGCAGCGTCAAAAATCATTTTGACAGCAAGTGCTGGCCTGTCGACGCCTTCGCGCAGGGAGCACAAATCGTTTGAAATCCGCTCTGGCAACATGGGAACAACGCGGTCCGGAAAATAGACCGAATTGCCACGCAGCAGGGCTTCTTTATCGAGCGCAGCTTCAGGGCGCACATACCAGGAAACATCAGCAATGGCGACTGTTACAACAAAGCCGTCCTTGTTGGCTGGATCAGTGTCTGTCTCGGCATAGACCGCATCATCATGGTCTTTGGCGTCGGCTGGATCAATGGTGACCAGCGGAACCTTGCGCCAGTCTTCACGGCCCTTCAAAGGCGCAGGTTTTGCAGCGTCCGCGTCAGCCAGGACCCGTTCAGGGAAAGTGTGCGGAATGTTATGAGCGTGCAGGGCTATGGCACTGACCGCCTTTTCATTCGTCATATCGCCAATGACGTCCAGAATGCGTGCGATTGGCAGTCCATGGCGAGCAGGCTTGTCAATGCGGACGGAGATCAGATCGCCCTTTTTGGCCTTGGCGGCATCGTCCGCGTGGACCATTATTTCCTTCTGCTTTTTATCAATCGGGATCAGGCGCGCATTTCCTTCACCGTCAAATCCCAGAATGCCCAGGGTCGGACCACGCTCTTTTTCCAGAACACGGATCACCTTACCGGTATGGGTTGGCTGGCCTGAAGCCGCATCGTTTTCAGGTGTCAGCTTGGTGAGAACACGGTCACCAACGCCCGGTGCGGGGCCTTTGTCGCGGGAACCGCGTGTCAGCAAAACCAGTGGGGGCGGGCCATCTTCGGCTTCATCCCAACTGGCCGGTTTGCCCAGCAATTCCCCGTCTTCGTCACGTCCGTAAATATGCAGAACCGTGACCGATGGCACTTCGCCGGGGCGGCTGAGTTTCTTGCGCCGGCGCACCAGACTGCCATCTTCGGCCATTTCTGACAAAAGACGTTTCAGGCCAATTCGGGCAGCGCCCTTGATATTGAACGCTTTGGCAATTTCCCGTTTGCCGGAACGGCCGGGATTGTCGGCAACAAAGCGCAGCACATCATCCTTGCTTGGCAGGTGATCAAAGTCTGAGCTGCTCTTTTTGGCCAATGATCAGTCTTCCTTGGCCGCTGTTGTCTTTTTGGGTGCGGCTTTCTTCTTTGCTGCCGGTTTTTTTGCTGCGGCTTTTTTCGCTGCAGGTTTTTTGGCCGCTGGTTTTTTCTTGGCGGCGGGTTTCTTTTTGCCTTTGGCTGCGCGCTCATTCACCAGCTCTATGGCTTCTTCCAGCGTGACAGCCTCCGGCTCCTTGCCCTTCGGCAAAGTCGCATTGACCTTGCCCCATTTGGCATAGGGGCCATAGCGCCCTTCATGAACGGTTATTTTGCCACCATCCGGGTGCTCACCCAATTCCTTCAATGCAGCAGCAGCGCCCCGCCGTCCAGGTCCCTTGGCAGCCTTATCGGCGATCGCTGCAACCGCCCGGTTGATCCCGACAGAGAACACTTCGTCGACACTTTCCAGATTGGCGTATGCACCATCATGGAGCACGAAGGGGCCATAACGACCAATGCCGGCCACAATCGGTTTACCGGTTTCCGGGTGGTCGCCCACCGGGCGCGGCAGAGATAACAGCGCCAGACCTTTTTCCAGATCCATGGCCTGCAATGACCAGGTTTTTGGCAGGCTGGCACGTTTGGGCTTGGCTTCTTCTCCCAATTGCACATACGGCCCGAAACGGCCTGTTCTGGCCGTGATCATCTGATCTGTTTCCGGGTCTTTTCCAAGCTCGATAATGGCGTTTTCAGCTTCGCCATCATTCTTGCCAGCCTGGCCCAATTGCTTGGTAAAACGGCATTCCGGGTAATTTGAACAGCCGATGAAAGCGCCAAATTTACCAACCTTCAAGCTGACGCGACCATCATCACATGTCGGGCATTTGCGCGGATCAGATCCATCTTCCTTTTCCGGGAAAATGTGCGGTCCGAGCAGTTCATTGAGCGCATCCAGAACCTGCGTAATGCGCAGTTCCTTGATATCATCAACGCTGGCTGAGAACTGTCCCCAGAAATCATTCAGGACCTGGCGCCAGTCCAGCTTTCCATCGGACACGCGATCAAGCTGTTCTTCCAGTTGCGCTGTGAAGTCATACTCCACATAGCGTTTGAAGAAACCTTCCAGGAATGCGGTGACGATGCGGCCCTTGTCATGAGGAACAAGGCGCTTTTGATCCATTTCAACATAATCGCGCTCGCGCAGTACGGCGAGGGTCGATGCATAGGTCGACGGGCGGCCAATGCCCAATTCTTCCATTTTGCGGATGAGCGTGGCTTCAGTGTAGCGCGGGGGGGGCTCAGTGAAGTGCTGACTGGCGGCGATGCTGTCGCGCGTCAGGTCCTCGCCAACTTTAACAGCCGGCAGGCGGCCTTCCGCTTCCTCGTCATCATCGTCACGGCCTTCCTGATAAAGTTTCAGGAAGCCATCAAAACGCATCACCGTTCCGGTTGCGCGCACTGTTGCGCTTTTGCCGGATCCGTTTGCCAGAATATCAACCGTGGTGCGCTCCATTTCGGCAGACAGCATCTGGCTGGCCATGGTGCGCTTCCAGATCAGCTCATAAAGCCGTGCCTGATCGGTCTCCAGGGTTTTCGACATTTCTGCCGGGTGACGGGCCAATGCAGTGGGACGAACCGCCTCATGCGCTTCCTGAGTGTTTTTGGCTTTGGTAAAATATTTGCGCGGGACTTCCGGCACATAATTACTGCCGAACTCCGAACCGATTTGCGATCTGACTTCGGCAACGGCCTCTGGTGCCATGTCCACGCCATCTGTTCGCATATAGGTGATGAGACCGGTGGTTTCGCCGCCAATATCCACACCTTCATACAGGCGTTGCGCCACCTGCATGGTGCGCGATGCGGAAAAGCCGAGTTTTCGAGAGGCTTCCTGCTGCAGCGTAGACGTTGTGAAAGGTGGCTGTGGATTACGCTTATGCGGTTTTGCCTCAACGCTTGAAATCGTGAAGCTTGCTGTTTCCAACATGGCTTTGATGGTGTTGGCCTCATCAGCGCCGTCAATCGTCAGACGCTGAATTTTCTTGCCTTCATACTCCACCAGACGGGCTTTCAAATCCTCGCGGAAACTGGTTTTCAGAGCTGCCTGAATGGACCAGTATTCCTGCGGTTTGAAGACCTCAATTTGCATTTCCCGTTCACAGACAAGGCGCAGCGCCACAGATTGAACACGGCCTGCAGATCGTGCACCAGGCAGTTTGCGCCACAATACCGGCGACAGGGTGAAGCCAACCAGATAATCCAGTGCGCGCCGTGCCAGATAGGCTTCGACCAGATCGACATCTATCTCGCGCGGATTTTTCATGGCTTCCAGAATGGCGCTTTTGGTAATGGCGTTAAATACGACGCGCTCGACCGGCTTGTCCTTGAGGATCTTTTTGTCCTTCAGGATCTGCAGAACATGCCAGGAAATGGCCTCGCCCTCGCGATCCGGATCGGTCGCGAGGATCAGACGGTCAGACTCTTTGACAGCGGCAGCGATCTCACTGATGCGTTTTTTGGCCTTTGCATCAATTTCCCATTTCATGGCGAATTCTTCGTCAGGAAGCACCGAACCGTCCTTCGCAGGCAAGTCGCGGACATGGCCGTAAGAGGCCAGTACCTGATAATTTGAGCCGAGATATTTGTTGATGGTCTTCGCCTTTGCGGGCGATTCAACGATGACCAGATCCATGAAAGTGCCTGTCTGTTACGCAAAAATCTTAGAGGCGAAGCTGAGAGAACGCCCTTTGTTTGAACGAATGTTCGCTTGTCACATGGTCGGAAGAAACCGATTGGTCAAGTCCCAAGTGACATTACAGCAGACAAAGATTGTTTCTAAAATGATTCAAAAGTCCTTGCTACCAGTGGTGGATTGCTAGCACGGCAGTCGTATTTTCAGGACCAATTTATTCGACCAATGAGACTTTATTTCCAGGGTGACGGGCCAATCGTCCCGCAAGATCCAACTCTAGCAAAACCAGATAGACCGCACCGCCGGATATACCCGTGACACGAATGAGCTCATCGGTTTCGACAGGTGCCATGCCCAGTGCATCTATGATCAAACTGCGGTCGGTCTCAGATAAGTCCCGGACTTCTTCTGTCGGGCTTTCCTGTAGCCCAATGGCTGGTGGCGCTGGATGGGCAGTGCCGTGGAGCGGGCGTAAGGCATCCAGCACATCTTTTGCCTCGGTTACCAAAGTGGCGCCCTGTTTGATGAGTTGGTTCGGCCCTGCCGCTCTTGGATCGAGCGGGGACCCGGGGACGGCAAAGACTTCGCGGTTCTGCTTCAAGGCAAGGTTTGCGGTAATAAGCGAGCCCGAACGTCTTGCAGCTTCCACAATGATTGTGCCGAGTGACAGGCCGGATACAATGCGGTTGCGGCGCGGAAAATCCTGCGCGCGCGCCGTCCAGCCAAGAGGCTTTTCGCTGAGAAGGCAGCCTGTTGCTGTGATTTGCTCTGAAAGTGATTCATGTTCCGATGGGTAGATACGGTCCAGACCACCCGCCAGAACCGCGACTGTCCCGGTTTCCAGCGCTGCTTCGTGGGCAACGCCATCAATGCCACGGGCAAGGCCTGAGGCAATACAATAGCCCGCCTGACCCAGATCACGTGCCAGCTTCACGGTCATTTTTCGACCGATGATGGAGCAATTGCGTGCGCCGACGATAGCAATCATCGGTTTTTCGAGTGCGGACAAATGGCCCTTCACCAGAATCACCGGCGGTGCATCGTCTATGGCACGCAGCCAAGATGGGTAGTCCGGTTCGCCCATGGCAATCAGTTTGATGCCAAGCCTTGCAGCCTGTTCAAGTTCGGTTTCAATGTGTTTGAGTTCGGCAATGCGGATGCGTTTTGCGGCGCCACCGCGTTTTGCCAGATCGGGCAGGGCGTCGATTGCCTGTTCAGCTGTGCCAAAATGATTGATGAGATCGCGAAAGGTAGAAGGGCCAACCTGCTCGCTGCGAATAAGACGCAGCCAGTGCAGACGCTGTTCATCGGTCAGCGCAATTCCCTGTTCATACGGGTCGTCGAACAGGCTCACTTCTTATCGGTGGCCTTGGCGCCACTAATCCGGCTTTCAGTCCCCTTGAGCAACCGACCGATATTCTGGTGATGCTTGATCCACAACAACAGGGTCAGCAGTGCATAAAGTTCAGCATATTGCCAACGCCCCATGAAGGCAGTGAAGATGATGACCAATATGGAACTGATGAGGGCAGACAGCGAGGAGTAGCGCGTTATGAAGGCGAGTATCAGCCAGGACGCTGCGAAAACAAGGGCTGAGGGCCAATAGAGGCCAAGCGAGATGCCAATGAAAGTCGCAACGCCTTTGCCGCCTTTGAATTTCAGCCAGACCGGGAAAAGATGCCCCAGAAAAGCGCCTAGTCCCGCCAGAACGGCTGCATCGATGCCAAATCGAAAGGCGATCAGGACAGCGACCGTGCCTTTCAGGGCATCGCCCAGCACGGTCATTGCCGCCAGCTTCTTGCTGCCGGTGCGCAGAACATTTGTTGCGCCGATGTTGCCGGAACCGATTTTTCTGACATCTCCAAGGCCGGCAAACCGGGTCAGGAGATAGCCAAAGGGAATGCTGCCCAGAAGATAGCCAAATGCAAGTGCTGCCAGAAAGAATGGCCAGGACAAAGCCCAGTTGATTGGATCAGGCATAAAGGTGCTTCCCGGTACATGTCATCTTGCGGCAATCATGCCCGTTTTTGTGCCCGTGGGGCAAGTGACAGAATTTTTTCAAAGCAACACAGCCATTGATCGCTCTTAATAAATTAAGCTTATCGGCTATTGGACCACTTGTCTCTGCCAGCCGGTTCCTTTAACTGAAACCAACACAGAGATGATGCAGGCGAGCACGTAAAATGAGTTTGATAGACACACGCACACCCGACCCAAAAAAGTTCATTCCCGGTGCAACCGGCGACTGGGAGGTTGTTATTGGACTGGAAGTCCATGCGCAGGTGTTGTCAAATTCAAAGCTGTTTTCCGGCGCAGCCGCAGCCTTTGGCGGCGAGCAGAATGATCATGTCAGCCTGGTTGATGCGGCTATGCCCGGCATGCTGCCCGTCATTAATGAAGAATGTGTGCGTCAGGCCGTTCGAACCGGGCTTGGTCTGAAAGCCCAGATCAACAATCGCTCCGTGTTCGCGCGCAAAAACTATTTCTACCCCGATCTGCCGCAGGGCTATCAGATTTCGCAATTCGATCAGCCGATTGTCGGCGAAGGGATCATCCATCTGGACATGCCCGATGGCCCGGTTGAAATCGGGGTTGAGCGGCTGCATCTGGAGCAGGATGCGGGAAAGAGCCTGCATGATCAGCATCCATCGATGAGTTATGTGGATCTCAACCGGTCCGGCGTTGCTCTGATGGAGATTGTTTCCAAGCCTGATCTGCGCTCCTCCGATGAGGCGAAGGCCTATATCGCCAAGCTGCGTTCGATCCTGCGCTATCTTGGTACCTCTGATGCGGATATGGAAAAAGGCAATCTGCGGGCCGATGTGAACGTGTCCGTGCGCAGCCCGGGCGGGGAATTTGGCACACGTTGCGAGATCAAAAACGTCAACTCCATTCGCTTTGCCGGACAGGCCATTGAATATGAGGCACGTCGTCAGATTGCCATTTTGGAAGATGGCGGCAAGATTGATCAGGAAACGCGCCTGTTCGATTCCGTAAAGTGTGAAACACGCTCCATGCGTTCCAAGGAAGAAGCGCATGATTATCGCTATTTCCCTGACCCCGATCTGCTGCCACTGGAATTTGATCAGGCCTATGTCGACGCGCTGGCGGTTGATCTGCCGGAATTGCCGGATGAGAAGAAGGCCCGTTTCATCAATGATTACGGTTTGACGCCATATGATGCTGATATTCTTGTGGTCGAGCGTCAGTCCTGTGATTATTTTGAAGACGTTGCCAAGGGGCGTGATGCCAAGATTGCAGCCAATTGGGTCATCAATGAATTGTTCGGCAGGCTGAACAAAGAAGGCAAGTCCATCGACGCAAGCCCGATTTCAAGCGGACAGCTTGGCGGCATGATTGATCTGATTTCCAATGACACGATTTCTGGTAAAATCGCCAAGGACGTCTTTGAGATACTCTGGACAGAAGGCGGTGACCCGGCGGAAATCGTTGAAAGCCGCGGCATGAAGCAGGTTACTGACCTGGGTGCCATTGAAGCCGAGATTGATGCCATTATTGCTGCCAACCCGGATAAGGCTGCGCAGGCCAAGGAAAAGCCGGGTCTTCTTGGCTGGTTTGTCGGGCAGGTGATGAAAGCCACCGGTGGCAAGGCAAATCCGAAAGCTGTGAATGATCTGCTGCGTCAGAAAATCGGAATTGAATAAGCCTGCCGCAAATTACTGAGTCGCTCATGTCCGCACCGCATTGGTCGACGATGGTCGGCAATCCGTTTGCTGTCCGCGTGACGCCGAAAGCTTCGTCAAACCGGATTACGGTGGAAGAACAGGGTGATGGCTCGTGGTTGGTTCGTGTTTACATCACAACGGTTCCAGAAGATGGCAAAACCAACAAGGCGGTCATAAAGCTGTTGGCAAAGGAAATGGGAGTGGCCAAAAGTTCACTCTCCATCATCAAGGGCCTCAAGGACCGAAACAAGCTGGTTCAAGTCCGCGGTTAAGTGCTGCGTTTGCTCTTCAATAGTCTGATTTCAGATTCTGCCACTTGCAAAAATGCTGCGGTGCGGTAAAAATTCTTATGGAAAATTTTAACGTCACTCCACCAGCTTCATCTGCCGGGTCGTCGAAGCAGTTTCCCAAGCGACTCAGAGAGGGATTGCTGCAATTGTTGGGGTCAATCTACCCCGAGCATGACCAGCAGGCATTGCTGGATCAGGCGCTGCTGGCCTTTTGGCCTGATGGCGATTTGCCGAGGCAACGTTCCAGAATGGCAGCAAATACGCTTTGGAGTGAGCAAGACAGTTATGTCATCACCTATGGCAACACATTCACAGACGGCGAGCACAAGCCGCTTGATCTGCTTTGTGATTTCCTTGAAAGCCGCCTGAAGGACAGCATATCCGGGGTTCACATCCTGCCGTATTTCCCTTTCACATCTGATGATGGATTTGCGATTACGGATTATTATTCGGTCAACAGCGCGCTGGGTGCGTGGGAGGATATTGAACGTATTTCCCAGAATTTCCGGTTCATGTCTGACCTGGTCATCAATCACTGTTCCAGTCAGAGCGGGCTGTTTCATGAGTATTTGCTGGGTCATGAACCCTATGACAAATTCTTCTTTGAAGCCTCACCAGACGATGATTTATCCGCTGTTACCCGGCCGAGAGCACAGCCTTTGCTGAGGGAAGTGGAAACAGCCAACGGACCAAAACATGTCTGGTGCACGTTCAGCCATGATCAGGTGGATTTTGACTTCCGCAATCCGCAGGTGCTGTTTGAGTTTTTGCGCGTGCTGCGATTCCATATCTCAAAGGGTGTGAGGACACTTCGTTTGGATGCCATTGCCTATTTGTGGAAGGAAGTCGGCACCTCGTCCATTCATTTGAATCAGACCCACGAAGTTGTTCGGCTGATGCGTTTATTGGCGGATTACAACGAAAATTCGCTGATCCTGATCACCGAAACAAATGTCCCGAATTTTGAAAATTTGAGTTACTTCGGCAATCGCAACGAAGCGCATGTTGTCTATAACTTTTCACTGCCGCCCTTGTTGTTGCACGCTTTGCTGAATGGCACGTCCCGTCATCTCAGCGCCTGGCAGATGACGATGCCACCCGCGCAAATGGGCTGCACTTATTTCAATTTTACGGCCTCCCATGATGGTATTGGCGTGCGTCCCGCTGAGGGTCTTCTGGATGATGCTGAAATTGATAGTGTAATCGAAACCGTTGAGGGTTTTGGCGGCCTTGTCAGCATGCGGCAAACCGCTGATCGGGGTCCGCGACCCTATGAAATCAACATCGCTCTCTTTGATGCCCTGAAAGGCACGGTCAAGGGCGAAGACCAGTGGAATGTTGAACGGTTCCTGTGCAGTCAGACCATCGCAATGGGTCTTGAGGGTATTCCAGGGTTTTACATTCATTCATTGCTGGCGACATCGAATGATCATGAGGGCGTGGAAAAAACAGGAGTGAACCGGGCGATCAACCGTCACCGCTGGCACTATCCTGATCTTCTTGACGCGCTTGAGGACGCATCCAGCATTCACGCACGCGTTTTCAGCGCCATGAAACAGATCATTCAGATACGATCAAAACAGCCAGCCTTTCATCCCAATGCGACCCAGTTTACCTTGCAGCTTGGGGAAAGTGTTTTCGGTTTCTGGCGCCAGAGCTTGGATCGCTCGCAGAGCCTGTTCGCCATCCATAATGTAACGGATGAGACGGTTTCGATTCCCGCCATGTCGCTAAACCTCATTGGCGGCGAAGAATGGTCAGATTTGCTGTCCGGAGAAACAACCAAAGCCTATGGCGATGTGATTGAGCTGGCACCTTATCAATGCCGGTGGATCACGAACCGGTCCACAAAATTTTGAAACCCGCTAATGCCGCCAATATGATCGTCTTTAGTGATCTGGACGGCACGCTGCTGGATCATGAGACCTATTCATATGCAGAAGCGGACAACGCGCTTGCATTGCTGCGGGAGCGGCGGATTCCGCTGATCCTGGCCTCCAGCAAAACAGCGGCAGAAATATTTCCGCTACGTCAGACGCTGGGTTTCCAACACTGTGAAGCAATCGTCGAAAATGGCGCCGGTTTGCTGGCACCCGGGAACCCGGATGGGAATGCAGCCACCGATTATGAGCAAATTCTGGATTTACTCTCGGATTTGCCGAACGATGTTCGGGCAGGGTTTACCGGATTTTCTGACTGGTCTGCGCAAGAAGTGGCAGATCGCACCGGTCTTTCGGTTCAAAATTCTGAATTGGCCAAACAGCGCTATTTTTCAGAGCCGGGTCTATGGTCTGGAAATGATCAGGCGTTTGACGCCTTCAGCTATCAGTTGCAGGAAAAGGGGCTGGTGGTCCAGCAAGGAGGGCGCTTCATTTCCCTGTCATTTGGTGGCAACAAGGCCGGCCAAATGCTGGAGATACAGAAGCGCTATCACAGGGCAAATCAGCGGGCCTATTCCATAGCGTTGGGTGACGCTGGAAATGACATTGCCATGCTTGAAGCTGCGGACCTTGGCGTGATCATTCCAAATCCAGACCACAAGGGTATTCCGCGCCTTGATGGAGAGGCTAGCGGATCGATCATTCGTGCTGTAGCGCCGGGACCTCGCGGCTGGAATGAAACTATAAAAACACTACTTGCCAACAACGAATAAGCAGGAGATCAAATGGCAGACTTTCATCAAAATGGCAGCGTTGCGACGCTTCATAACCTGACCCGCGTGCCGTTGGAGGAAATGGAACGCCAGCTTCGGGAGTTTGCAACCCGGCGAAAAGTGACCCTCATTCTGCCTTCTCTGTTTTCAGAGCTGGAACGCGAGGCGCTTGCCAAAATTGTCGATGAACTTGCTGGTGCCGACTACATCAACCGCATCATAATCGGCCTTGATCAGGCCACTGAAGAACAATACCGGTATGCGCAGAAATACTTTTCGCGCCTGCCGCAACGGTTCGATATCTTGTGGAATGATGGTCCGCGTCTGAAAGCCATACACAATCATTTGGCCGAAGCTGGTCTTGCGCCCAAGGAAGCCGGTAAGGGGCGGAATTTCTGGTACTGCATCGGCTATGCGCTTGCAGCGCAGGATTCAGATGTGGTTGCCCTGCATGATTGCGACATCATTACTTATTCACGGGAAATGCTGGCGCGGCTGATCTATCCGGTCACAAATCCTGCTTTTCCCTATCAATTCTGCAAGGGCTACTATCCGCGTATCGCCGATGGCAAGCTGAATGGCCGCGTCACCCGTTTGTTGGTATCGCCATTGCTGTTGTCCATTCAAAAGGTTTGTGGTCATCAGGATTATATCGAATATCTGAAGGGTTTCCGTTATCCGCTGGCGGGCGAATTTGCCATGCGAACCAGCATATTGCCTGACATCCGCATTCCATCCGACTGGGGGCTGGAAATTGGTGTTCTGTCAGAGGTCTGGCGCAATCTTTCAAACCGATCTGTGTGCCAGGTCGATATTTCTGACGCGTATGATCACAAGCATCAGGATTTGTCCAAAGATGATGCCACTCGCGGCCTGTCGCGCATGTCGACGGATATTTCAAAAGCTCTGTTCCGCAAGCTGGCAACCGATGGCGTGGTGTTCAATCAGGAGACATTTCGAACCATCAAGGCGACCTACTATCGGACTGCGCTTGATCTGATCGAGATGTATTACAATGATGCGCTAATCAACGGCCTTTCGATTGATCGCCATCAGGAAGAGGAAGCTGTGGAACTCTTCGCGGCTAACATTGTGGAAGCGGGCCACATGTTCCTGGAAAACCCCATGGAAACACCCTTCATTCCAAATTGGAGCCGCATTCAATCCGCTGATCCGGACTTGTTGAGGCATCTGCTTGAGGCCGTCGCAGCTGATGGCATGGATTATAGGGCTTAAGGAGCGGATTGCAGCACGGTGTCTGTTTTCTCGTCAGGGGCGTAAAGAGCTAAGCCATTATCACCGGCAGGAAAAGGCAGGACTAAGCCTACTGCCGCAAAACTGGCGTTGATCATCTGGTGGTTCGAGCCTGATTCATCCACACTGTCTGGCTGAATTTGGTCTGTTCCAACCATGCAGGGTAGGCGGCGCCTGTTGGCTGCGTTTGGGCGTCACGCAGAAGCTGAACGTAGTTTAGCATGCGCCATTTATGCTGTTGGTGGTTCAGATATTTGAGGGATTCGTATGGGGATTTTGTTGGTTTTATCGGGAACCGTATTTGGTCTGCAGATTCTAAAATACTTGATCATTTGTCCGACGTGATTTCTCTATTTGGGTTCAGGCCTGAAACACAAAAAATCCCTCAGTCTTTCGCTTCTTCTTCACCACAGGACGTCGCATAGCTTGCCAAGGAAACCCCGAAATCATCACCGCCAATCGCACGATTCAACTCGTTGAAAAAGTCTGCGTAATATCTTTGGTGGGCTACCGCTGTATCGCAGCGAAAAGTGTCTAACAGTTGTGCGTCACAAATGTTGGAAAGGCGACACAGATACAATGTTTCATAATAGTCGTTTAGGCGAAACAACGCGGTTGATAGCTGCTCCGCACCGGAATAGGTCTTCATGGCAGATCTGACAAAGCCGCGATACTCGCGGTTTGAAACAACATTGTGTTCATCGGTCGATGAGATGAATTCCGGATAGTTTCGCCAAAACCTGGTGAGTTCTTCACGCGCGTCGATCATAGAAGAACCAGAAAAATCGCGAACGACACGTAAACTTTCAGCACGTGCGCTTAAGTCTCTTGTCAGAGCCTGGTCAGCAAAAAACTTCCAGACGCCAAATGCAGCTATGCCAGCAGCAAAAATCTTCAAGCCAAGGTCGATTTTGTCTTTTAGTTCCACGTTCAGTTTCCAACCGTTATCTTGCACTGGTCATAGAGAAGCGTCAGAGCTTTCGCGGTCTGGGGAATTTCCTGGTTGATCAGACATTCGAACTCGGCGATTGAAAATGTCAGCAGCATATCAAACTGTGCAGCGTCAGATACACCAAACGATGGGTTCTCATTTCGCGACACAGCCCGGATGGGATCGGCGGGTATGATTGGACAATGATCAACAGCGATGTAGATCAGACCGCGTCGTTGTGACTGCAAATAACCTTCAGCATTATTGGCTATGCATTGCCATCGTTCAGCAGCCAAAATGTAGTAATAATCATCCGCTACAGCGATGTTTATCATGTTGTTCAAGGCGATTACTGACACAATCAAAAGTCGTATGAGCATAACAATCCCTTGCGTGCTTAGGCAATACGATTAGCATAAGACCCGCTTACGTTGAAAAGCAAGGAGGGGAGCAGATGCTGCGCTTGATAATTATTGGATTGTTGGTGGTATGCGGTGGTCTAACATTCATGCGGTCAACACTTGCAGGTGAACTTACCTATCCAAATACCGAAGCTTGTGATGCCAAATTCACGGGTGAAATAGACGCTCGGGATCTTGGAGCGTTTAAAAAATTTGCTGACGGCGCGGGATATGAACCGCTCACTTTATGCCTTGATAGCCCTGAAGGTGGAGATCTTTCAGTCGCCCTTGAAGTGCTCGATATGATTTGGACGGCCAATATCGACACTGCCATCTTGCCCGGCGATGGTTGCGCTTCCGCTTGTGCACTCATTTTTATCGCCGGTGGTAATGTACAAGGGACTGACCTTACAAGACAGGTGGAACGCAACATGCACGCCGGGGCGCGATTAGGCTTTCATGGGCCTTCGCTCGATTTACCACCTGGACGCAGTCAGCGCACGGAAGTCGTTGTGGAAGCCTATAATTCGGCCATTCAAGTTGCTGCAGAGCTGTTTAGTATCAATCAGATAAAGGAACGCAGGGAGGTTATTCTACCGGACTTCCTGTTGTCCATGATCCTCCAAACCCCTGCTGAGCGCATGTATTGGATTGAACATGTTGGCGACGCAATTCTATCAGATGTCAGGATAGTTGGAATTCAATATCCAGAGGTAAACAGCAAGGCAGCGCCTAACCTGATCCGCAACATATGTGCAAATACTCTGGCCACATTTCCTCCGAAGGACAGCTATTATGCAACCACGCCTACTGCTCCAGAACACTATCAACTGACTATAAATAGCAGCCTATATCTGGATGACGACAAAGAAGAGAATCTGAAAAATAATTGGTTCGTGGATCAACTGGATGTTGAATTTGAAATTGGTACGGATGGGTCTCTTCTCGGAGTGTCTGGCCCTTTTTGGTCTGGCAGCAAATATTACGAGATTTATTGCATCGTGTCGGTCTCAAAAGAAATTGAGGGCGACGAGTGGTATGGCACTGGTGTTGCTGCCACACTAGTTGAAAGTTATCCTGAAAACTCAATCGAGCATCCATCTGATGTATCTGATGAGGCTTGGGGAGGAACAATCCCGTTGCCGGCTATCTATGCATATCATCCTGGCACCATGATTGATGATCTGCCGCGGGTAAATGCCAACTCGGCGTTGGCATCAGTTGATCCATTGGGCCAAGAAGACATGTCGTCACTCTCTGAGGTCTACGCCCGCGAGTTTCGTATGTTCTCCGGATTTGATCTTCTGATGGATGATAGTGAGGACCTTGAGCGGCACAATGATGTTTCGATGGTTGAGTGTTTGGACAAGTGCGAAGCTGCAGGCTCCAATTGTATTGCTGTAACCTATGATCGCTGGAACCAGGTTTGTTTTCTCAAGGATTGGCCCGTCGGAGATCTCGTGAGGAATTCCAAAGCTGACACGGTCGTTCGGCGTATTTCGCAGCGCTACATGCGTTTATCGACCCTGCCTATCAGGACTTATTTACTTGAGGATATGTCGTTCCAGCTCGATGGCAGTTTTGAGCGTGTGACCACTGAGAATGCAAAGGACTGTTTGCAGATTTGCGTGCAGTCAGATCAATGCGAAGCTATTGACTACAAGGAAGGCCAATGTGTTTTGCTTGATCGCCCGGGCGCATACGTGAAAGGTGGGGCTGGCACGGTAGCGGGGTTTTTTGAGCAGCGATAATTGGAGGAACCAGGCCTTCCGGATTGGGACATGTATTGTCGGCAATGAGAATTCGGTTGCCGCGTTGCCGGAGCCGTTTTTCGAGATGGTTTGTCAGTGCGCTGCCCGCACCACGGGTTTGGCTGGAAGGCAGAACTGCAATTGCCAGCATGTTCCAGGTCCTTTCAGTTAATGCCTCCGGGGTGGCATAGCAAAAGCCGATTGGAGTGCCGTCCAACTCGCAAGTGATCCAAATGTCATTGCTGTCATCTGATGACAGGAAATCAGCGATCATGTCTGGCAGCATGTCGCTTGGGAACAGCTCCGTCTGGTCCAATACGCTTTGCAGGGGCTTGATATGTGCAGCTGTTGGTGAGCCGTGTTTTCATGATTTGGTGTTTTTCGCCTTTGTAACTGCACAATGCGTGGGGTTCGGCCGCTGCTGTTTATAAACAGCCTTTATCATATGAAACCCTGAGCCTAATGTGTCACCATATACTCTGCAGAATTGCAGACAGTATTGAAAAGGTTTGAGGGCAGGAAATGGGATCACTTCGATACGACACTGGCATGCAGGTTCGTCGTGCGGTTCTGGGCGATGCCCATGTGGACCGGGCCGAGGCTGACAAAACGGCGCTTGATGCGCCGTTTCAGGAATTGGTCACAGAGACTGCCTGGGGGCATGTCTGGTCGCGTCCGCAGTTGAACCCGCGTGAGCGGTCAATCGTCACCATTGCCTTGCTGGCGGCGCTCGGACATGACGAGGAAGTAGCCATGCATGTGCGGGCAACCGCAAATACCGGAGCCAGCAAGGATGATGTGTGCGAAGCACTGATGCATGTTGCCATTTATGCCGGTCTGCCAGCGGCCAACCGCGCTATCAAAATTGTCAAACAAACGTTCGCTGAAATGGACGCTGAGCAGACCGATACGGCAGCTGAGGAGGGCTGAACATGCCAAAATCCGGGGAGGAGGGCTTGTCTGGCTTCAACCAGCGTGACCGGCATTGGCATCCGGATGCTTTTACACCCGGATACCGCAGCACCATTTTGCGATCACCGAAACAAAAGCTGGTGATGCTGGAGCAGTCCTTGTCTGAGACCACAGGGCCTGTCTTCGGACAGAACGAACTTGGGGCGCTGGATCATGATTTGATCCAGAATTTTGCCAAGCCGGGTGAAAGCGCGATTGGTGAGCGTATTATTGTGCATGGGCACATACTGGATGAAAATGGCCAGGGCGTGCCTGGCGCTTTGCTGGAAGTCTGGCAGGCGAATGCGGGCGGGCGCTATCGGCATAAGAATGACAGTTATCTGGCGCCGCTGGACCCTAATTTTGGCGGTTGTGGACGGCTGTTGTCAGATGAGAATGGCTATTATGCGTTTAGAACCATCAAGCCCGGGCCTTATCCATGGCCTAATGGCGGCAATGACTGGCGACCGGCCCATATCCACTATTCCCTGTTTGGCAGTGGCTTTGCGCAGCGCCTGATTACGCAAATTTATTTTGAGGGTGATCCTCATATTGTTTTGTGCCCCATCGTCAATGCAATCAATGATCCGAAGGCGATTGATCAACTGACCGCACGTCTGGATATGGAGCATACAGTGCCGATGGATATCAGAGCCTATCGACTGGATGTGATATTGCGCGGGCGCCAATCCACTTTGTTTGAAAACCGGATGGAGGGCAATTGATGGCACATTCATTCCTTTTGAAGGAAAGCGCATCACAGACCGCCGGTCCTTATGTTCATATTGGCTGCACCCCAAATTTTGTCGGTATTTCCGGTGTCTACGCTGAAGATCCGGGTCTTCGTCTGCTCTCAGACAGAACCAAAGGTGAGCGCATTCACATCCGTGGGCGGATTTTTGATGGGGCGAATGATATCGTGAAAGACGGCCTGATTGAGACTTGGCAGGCGGATGCAGAGGGTCTCTATAACAGTCCTGAGGAGACCCGTGGCACAGCAGACCCGGAGTTTGCAGGTTGGGGGCGTCAGCCGACTGATCTGGAAACCGGATATTTTGCCTTTGACACCATCAGGCCGGGATCCGTGCCGGCCTCTGACGGGCGGATGCAGGCACCCCATATCTCATTTTGGATCGTTGCGCGGGGCATTAATCTGGGTCTTTCGACGCGGCTTTACTTTGCAGATGAACCGGAAGCGAATTCTGCTGATCCTGTGCTGGCCAGCATAACCGACCCAAAGCGCAGAGAGACGTTGCTTGCGGGCCGGGAGGGTGACAGCTATTTGTTTGACATACATCTTCAGGGCGCGCTGGAAACCGTGTTTTTTGATGTTTGAGCATGCCTTACTCGGGGAGTTACTGGGGGATGAAGCTGTTTCGACAGCGTTTTCCGGCGAAGCTTTTCTGGCGCATTTCTGCCAGTTTGAAATTGCTCTGACAGACGCGCTTGGCGCGCAGGGTCTGATAGACAACAAAAGCGCTTCTGCGATCATTGCCGGATGTCGGTCCTTCAAGCCGGACATGCAGAAGATCCGCACGGAGACGGTGATTGATGGCCTTGCGGTTCCTGCATTTGTCCGTGAGCTCAAGACCCATATTGGCGATCCGAATCAAACAGATGTTCATTTCGGTGCGACCAGCCAAGACCTTTTAGACACAGCGCTGGCGCTTAGCCTTAAAGGTATAAACAAGAAATTCGCCCTTGATATCAGCGCTTTAAATGAATTTCTGCAGAGTTTGATTCACGCCTATGGTCAGAACGGCATGATGGGACGCACACGCATGCAGGCAGCGCTGCCAATCAGTGTAAGCGACCGCGTCAGGGCTTGGCAGGCCCCGTTGGAGCGGCACCTGATCCGGTTGGAAAAAATTGATTCGGCGATCTGCGTTCTGCAACTGGGCGGTGCGGTTGGAACCAATCATGTGTTTGGTGAAAAAGCGGTCGCAATTGCAGACGACATGGCCGCTTCCCTTGAACTCGGCAATCCTGCAAAACAGTGGCACACGGAACGTGATAATCTGGTCGAATATGCAAACTGGCTTTCAATGGTCACCGGTACGCTCGGCAAAATGGGGCAGGATTTCTGCCTGATGGCGCAGCAGGGCATTGATGATGTGGTTTTGAAGGGCGGCGGCAGTTCTTCCGCCATGCCTCACAAGCAAAATCCGATTGCAGCAGAAACGCTTGTGACACTGGCCCGGTTCAATGCGGTTCAAGTTTCGGCCATGCATCAGGCGCTGGTTCATGAACAGGAACGCTCTGGAAGCGCCTGGGCATTAGAATGGATGATCTTGCCCAACATGTGCGAAGCCACAGCCTGTGCTTTGAAAACCGCCAATCGTTTGACGGGGCAGGTGTCCGGTATGGGGCACGCGTGTTGAGCGTGATCAAACCGGATCGGTCGGCGCAATCAGGACTTTTTAAATGCGGTATTCAATCAAAGCTGGTTGCGTGGCCTTTTTTCAGAACATTCAGCCCGGTCTCGATTAGTTCTTTCAAACAATCCAGATCAATGCTCTCAAGGCTTTTCAGATAAAGACAGGATTTGCCAAGCTTGTATGGGCCAAGCCTTTGCAGCATGGCGTCATAGTTCTGATAGCCCGGCATTATGTAGATGGTCGGTCCGCTTTTTCGTGGGCTGAAGCCGGTCGCCATATAAGTGCCCTGATCTCCATTGGAGCGGTAATAGGTGTATTCGCCAAACCCGATGATGGAGCCACCCCACATTTTGGGGGCAACGCCTGTGATTTCCTCAAACAGCGTGAGAAGCTGTTTGCTGTCTGCACGCAGACCTGCATCCTCTATCGTGCTGATAAAGGCCTGGACGCTGGCCTCGTTTTTTTGGGTCTTGAGCTGTACTTTCTTGGCCATGAGACATGATAAAGTTAAACGATGGAGGTGCGCAATAGTGCGACACCTCTTATGGCTTGCACCACGTACGGTTTCAAAAACGCTTTTGCAGTTACATGCAACTGGAACAGGTGAACGTCCTAACCGCCTATTTACTTGGCATTTTTCGGCTTCACATTAAGTCTCTGCTAACGCTCTTTACGAGCCTGTTCTTTAACAACAGGCGCGTATTTGTCTTCCCTAGACGTGAACTTTCTGGCGTCAAAAAAACCTGCGAGGGAGACCGCATGCGTTCGATCAGGACATTTTGTACTTTCACACTGGCTGCAATGACTGTGGCGGTTTGCGCAGTGCCAGGGTCTGTGAGCGCCATTGAACCGGCGGTCGCGGAGAGCGCTCCATTACCGGGCACAACCGTTACAGTGGTTGGGGACGATGGCACAATTGATGTGTCAGTTGCGGAATTGGAAGCAATCGGTCTGATGCGTGTAACAACCGTCTCGCCATGGGAAAAAGGCGAATTGGTTTTTGAAGGCATTCTGTTTCGTGACTTCCTGAAAAAGGTCGGCCTTGATGATGCCGAAGAGGTTCTGGTGAGAGCAACAGATAATTACACACAAACCATCCCGCGATCGGATTGGACAGACGGTCCGCTGCTGTTGGCAACGCGTCAGAATGGGAAGCCCTTGACCCTTCGCACCCAAGGGCCGGTTCGTCTGGTCTATCCAATTTTGGATCACCCTGAATACGATACGCCAGTCCACAAACGTCGCTGGGTCTGGGCGATCACGTCCATTGAGCACATGCAATAAATTTCTCAAGGGTTGGAGGTTCGTATTTTAAAGAAATTTCCAAAAGATGTCAGCAAATCCGGCGTTCCACGCAGGCGACGGCTTGCTGCCAAAATTGGCGCTTCTTTAGGAGCAGCCTTGGCCTGCCTGTTTGTGATTATGGTTGTGTCAGGAACACTGCGCCAGGTCAGCAGCGAGTTGCCGAACTACGGTTTTTATTCCATTCGTGACCTTCACATAATGCTGCGGGATACCACAGCTCTGGGAGATGCGGCTGCTGGCGCCCGTCTTGCGCCCGCAAACCAGGAGAGCTTTGAGCGGCTGTCTGAAGCCAATGACCTGGCCTACATCCGCTTCGTCCGGGTGAACCGCGATGAGACGATCAGAAGTCTTCCAGAATATGGCGAATTGGTGGACAGCATAGCACGACAAATCGAAGCCATAGATGTGGTTCTTGCCAACGGACTGCCATTTGATCCGCCAACGCTTTTGCGCATTGAGAACGAGATCAGCGAAATCGAGAAGCAAATGAACGAGTATTATTACTCGTTCGGAACTGACACAAATACAGCATTGGCCCATCTGCAATCCATATTGGGGGAATTGTGGTGGGAGATCATTGCCTCGTTGCTGGCACTCTCGGTAGTTTCAATCGGTTCTGCGCTTCTTTTGGTCAATCGCCACGAAGTCCTGGCTGCCGTCAGATATCTTGCGTCACATGATCAGACAACAGGCGTTCACAACAGGAACTGGATGTCGCTCAACGGGCAATTTTTTCTCAAGGAAGCACAGAGAAACAATCATTGCGTCAGCGTGGCACTGATTGATCTGGATCACTTCAAGGGCATTAATGATACTTATGGCCATCACATTGGAGATCAGGTTCTGGAAGCCGTGGGTGACACGCTTCTGAGGTTTGCTGAGACGCCCAATGTCAGGGCCTGTCGCATTGGCGGGGATGAGTTTGCGATCATCGTCTCATGTGAAGAAAAGGATGATGCGCACGCCCTGTTTGCAGAATTGTCTGACGCGCTTAATCAGCATGTCGAAGTTGAGACACACCGGCTTAGAATTGGCGCGAGCATTGGTACAGCCAGTTTTCCAGAAGATGGTCAAGACCTTGAAACATTGCTCAAGAATGCTGATCACGCAGTGTACGCAGCCAAAGGAAAAGGGCGCGGCAGGGTTGTCAGATTCTCCAGTGAGATTCTAAGTCAGGTCAATACGCGCTCCAAGCTGGAAAGTCGTTTGCAATCTGCCATGAAAAACAATGAGCTTTTCATTGTCTGGCAACCGCAATTCAGGCTCGCGACTGGCCAGATCACAGGGCTGGAAGCCCTGGTCAGGTGGCGTGATCCCGTGAATGGTAACATCATTGCGCCATCTGAGTTCATACCACTTGCAGAACGCAGTGATCTGATACTCGGGCTCGACCGATATGTTTTGCGAAAAGCGTGTTCTGACGCCGTTGATCTGCTGTCAATACAACCTGATTTGAGATTTGCCATAAACCTGTCCGGTAAGAGCTTTCAGGATTCTGGGCTGCCCTCCTACCTGAAGGCCATCCTCGATGAAACTGGCCTGTCGTCGGATCGTGTCGAGATCGAAATTACCGAAAGTGTGTTCATCGGAAACCGGGCTACATCGGATAAGGTCTTTTCGGCGCTTGTCGATATTGGTGTCAAACTTGCGGTTGATGATTTCGGGACAGGCTACTCCAATCTGGCTTCGCTTGCCGAGCTTCCACTGGACCGCATCAAGATTGACCGATCCTTCATCAAAGACGCCGAATTGCATGAAAAAAAGAGAAAGCTTGTTCTTTCGATACTCGCTTTTGCCAAGTCGCTTGATATCGATGTTGTTGCAGAAGGCGTTGAAAACAACGAACAGATGGAATTGCTCATTCGGAACCAGTGCGAGTTTGCGCAAGGTTTTTATCTCTCCCATCCGCTGCCCATGGAAAAACTTGAGACCTATCTCTTTCAAATTGGTCATTCTTCCCAGAATGAGATCAGGGATACAGCATGAAACGCATCCGTTTCTGACCAGGGCCTGAACCCAATTCAACCTCTCAATTAACTCCCGCCATAGACCAGAACAAAGCTGCGTGCCGAGCCGTTAGAGCCGATCCATGAAGCATTTGCGCATGGCGGCATTTATCTTGCCAAGCCAAGCAAACACGAACTGGAACTATACGCAGGCCATAAGCTTGATGAAACCGGTCTGCGCGAGGTTGCTACCGCTTTGATTGCCAGGGGCGTGGTTGAGAACCTTGTTGTGAGCCTTGGTTCTGATGGTGCGCTTCTGGCGCATGCCGACGGTGTTGTTCAACTGCCGTCACCTGCAGTCAAAGTGCGTTCGGCGGTTGGTGCCGGTGACAGCTTTGTCGGGGCCATGATTTGGGGGGTGTCTCAGGGCAAGCCAGTGACCGAGGCATTCCGGCTTGGTCTGGCTGCCGGGGCCGCTGCTGTCATGACGCCGGGCACGGATCTGTGCCGCCATCAGGACGTTCAGATGCTTTTTGGTAAGCTCAAGTAGGCGAGGGCGTAAGCGTTGATTGCTACGTTGTTTTTGCAGCGACGTTCCTGATAAGGTCGTATTGATATCAGGCGAGAGAGCGCAAATCTGGATGAAAAATGACTGGAGTAGACATGAATGATTTTCCTCAAAATGGCACCTTTCTGGGACGTGTGTGGGACGCAGATGCGAAGGGGCCCAGTGTTGTCACTCTGCGGGACAATCATTTGGTGGACATAACATCGGCCGATGCGCCTTTGGTTCGTGATATTTGCGAAATGGAAGACCCGCTGGGCTATGTGCGCAGCGCGTCCGGCACCACTCTTGGGTCCCTTGAGGACTTTTTGGGGCGTTCGCCGGGTGATCCATCTCAATCCCACCTGCTTGCTCCATGCGACTTGCAGGCGGTCAAAGCCTGCGGGGTCACGTTTGCCAATTCCATGGTCGAGCGCGTGATTGAAGAGCAGGCGGCAGGTGATCCTTCAAAGGCGTTGGCCATTCGCGAACGTGTTACCGGCCTCATCGGCACCAGCCTGAACAATGTGGAAGCAGGTTCGGAACAAGCGCAACAAATCAAGGAAGCGTTCATCCGTGAAGGGATTTGGAGCCAGTATCTGGAAGTTGGCATTGGACCCGATGCTGAAGTTTTTTCGAAGGCACAGGTGCTTTCATCCGTCGGTTATGGTGCGGAGGTGGGCCTCCACCCGATTTCCAAATGGAACAATCCCGAGCCGGAGGCAGTCCTCGTGGTTTCATCAGCGGCACGTATCGTGGGGGCCACATTGGGCAATGATGTCAATCTGCGCGATGTTGAAGGGCGGTCCGCCCTATTGCTTTCAAAAGCCAAGGACAACAACGCCTCATGCGCCATCGGGCCATTCATCCGATTGTTCGATGAACAATATGATCTGGATGATGTCCGCCAGATGGACCTCCAGATGACGGTAAGCGGCGAGGACGGTTTTGAACTTGAAGGGCTTTCATCCATGAGCCAGATCAGCCGTGATCCGCAAGACCTGGTGACGCAGACCATTGGTCGACATCACCAATATCCGGACGGTTTGGTTCTGTTTCTCGGCACACTCTTTGCTCCGACAAAGGATCGAGATGTTGTTGGCGAAGGCTTCACCCACAAACTCAATGATGTGGTCTCCATCAGCAATGCTGATTTAGGGACGCTTCGCAACACAGTGAACCTTTCAACAAAATGTGCTGAATGGACCTTTGGGGTTCGAGCCCTTATGCAGAACCTCTCGAAACGCAAATTGATATAGGAAAACGAGTGATTTCGCCCAGCGAAGTTCGAGCCAAGTTCGCCGGTTCCCGAGTTCAGACCCGAGATTCTGGAGGGAAATTTTTTCGATGCTTTATGAGGCCACCACGCCCTCGGACTATTTTGACCAACTCGACGACGACGGACGGCGCGAAAAACTGCTGAGTGTCCGGGCGATCATCAAACAACAGGTACCGCAACTCAAGACCGGGCGATGTGCCCAATATTCCCCAACACGATCCATGTTACCGCGAAAGGTAGATTTAGCCTCTGCCCAAAGTCTCAGCTAGCGATCTTCACCAGCTTCATTTCCCCTTGGCAGCTGTGAGATTCTCGCCAGAAATCGGGTTCTGCCATTTTCAATATGGCTGCGTATTGCCTGCGCTGCACGCTCTGGATTTCTTGCGCTTATTGCGTCCACAATCGCCTCGTGCTCGCTCAGCCGATATTGCTGCCTTTTCGCGTGGTTTGCCGGCTCCACATTAAGGACTGCAGAAATCCATCCCTTGATGTGCCTGCCAAGTGCTATTTGGGCATCGAGAATGGCCGGATTGTGGGCAGCGGCAGCAATCGCCACGTGAAATGCGTGATCAACTTCGCCGCCGTAACCATCCATTTCCGGGCTATTCATCATCTCGCCAAGCAATCGAACCAGTTCATTCAGGTCTTCTTCGGATCGTCTCGTAGCCGCTAGACGCGCGGCTTCCTGCTCGATAGCCACGCGGAGTTCCTGCCACGCCAGGAGATCGTCGATCGAAGTGATCGGGGCCAGTTTCATTTGTTCCATAACCTGACCGGGCTGCACGAAAGTACCCTTGCCACGTACAGTCCGAACCAGACCACCAGCCGCTAACCTGGCTATGGCTTCGCGCACAACGGGCCTCGAAACACCGTGTTGTTTGGCAAGCGCATTCTCTGTTGGAAGACGATCAGCAGCCGTCAGATCTCCACCATCGATCAGGCGTGAAAGCGCGTGATAAACCACTTCAACACGGTTCTTTTTGGGGGCGGGTTCGGGCGTCTCGGGGTTCATATCTGCGGTCGCATTCGAGTTATCGCTGTTGTATTACAACTGTTCGTTTTTCCCGCCATTGGCATTGACGTGTATTACAACATGGATCAACTTACCGCAAGCATCTACGCAAATGGGAGGAAACACCACATGCAGAATAAGTCCAAAATTCTTCTAGCAGGCTTGTCAAGTTTGGCAGGAATTGCCGCGCTGTGTTTGTCCATATCGCAGGCCAGCGCCGAGCCGCTCACGGTTGTCGGCCACAAGGTTCACCAGACGACCATGACCGGTGATGCGGGCGGTAATTTCGCCGGAGAGTGGGCTGCAGAAAAGGATGTTGAAATCGAATGGCTGACTTTCAACACCGCTGCGGTTCATGAGCGTCTGTATCGCGAGGCCAGTCTTTCTTCGACGTCTGTCGATGTGGGCTTTGCCGCGAACCGCTTCTTCTTGCCGCAGTTTCCAGAGATGTTCGAACCACTCGACGATCATCTTGCGTCAGATCCAATCGAAGGTTTCGACGAATTGCCCAAAGGCATGTTGGACGCTTTGACGATTGACGGAAAATTATACGGTATTCCCTATCGCCATGCGACAGCCGCCCTTCATATCAACACAGCGTTGCTCGAAGAAAGAGGGCTGGAGGTGCCGACAACCTTTGAAGAAGTGCTGGAAGTCGCACGCGCTTTATCATTCAGCCGTGACGACGGGACAAAGGTCTATGGTCTCATGCTTGATGACCGGACGCCGACAACCATCACGGATATCGCACGGGCACAGAGTAACGGCGAATTTCTGACGTCTGATTTCCAACTGTCAGCCAACAGCCCTGAGATGATTGCGGCCGTGAAGACCGTGGAAGACCTCTACAATGACGGTGTGCTCCCCGAAACGTATCTGAGTTTCCTGACCGAAGATGTCATTACCTTCATGCAGCAGGGACGTGGTGCCATGGCAATTTCTCCATTTGGCCGCAACAAGAATTACAACAATCCGGATGAAAGCCAGTACCCGGGCAAGATTATCTCTATTCCACTTCCGGCATCAGAGAACTTGTCTGACTTCAAGGTTGCCCCGGTACGTACGGAATTCTGGGCGATGTTCATCCCGAAGAACTCCGACGACAAGGATCTTGCATGGGATTTCATCCGAAATGCATCGTCACCGGAGAACACAATCAAAGCTGCTCTGAACGGGAATGGCCCTGTGCGTCCATCGGCTTATGATGATCCGCGCATGGGCGAGCGTCTGTCCTATGCCGAAGCCGAACAGACGGTACTTGCCGTTGCCCGTCCCCCTCTGCCGGGCTGGGACAACTCGGCGCGGGTGCAGGATATCTTCGTCGAAGAGCTGGACCTTGTTCTTCTTGGTATGAAAACGCCGCAAGAAGCCATGGATTCGGTTCAGGAACGTGTGACACCGCTGCTGCCTGAATAAACGCACAAGATATCGATTGACGGCCGGGTTCCGGTAAACGCACAGCTGGCTCCCGGCCGCAGAAACAGGGTTATTTAGCATATGTTTGAAGACAGGAGATGGTTGCCGGTCGTCATGGTCTCACCGGTCTTGATGCTGCTCATCCTGATGATCGGAATTCCATCGATCTTTGTGGCCTGGCTTTCACTAACCGAATCCACCCTGGGTGCTGAATCCACCTTTGTCGGTCTTGATAATTACCGACAGATTTTCAGCGACCGGATTTTTTGGCGTGCCGCGATCAACACCTTCGTCATCGTCAACGTTGTGGTCTATTCCGAACTCATCATAGCAATGCTTCTGGCGCTTGCGCTCAATTGCAAATTTTTTGGCAAGGGGCTGATCTTTTCGATCCTCATCGCGCCATACGCGGTTTCCGAAGTCAGCGCGGTTGTTATGTGGCAATACGCATTCGAGCCGGATGTCGGGACAATCAATAATCTTCTTGAACAGCTATTTGGCATAGATTTCAATTGGACCCGCAATCCGTTTCAGGGGCTGACTCTGATCGCGATCCTTTCGATCTGGATCCATCTTCCGTTCACACTCATCATACTTTACTCGGCGATTTCGACAGTCCCGGAAGATCTGAAAAGCGCGGCACGGATTGAAGGAGCAACCGAGCGGCAAGTGTTTCGGCTGGTTACATTCCGGATCATTGCACCTGCAGTGCTGATCGCGCTGATGTTTCGCTACATTTTCGCAATGCGCCTTTTCAGCGAAGCGTGGCTGCTGACTGAAGGGGGACCAGCGCGTCTAACCGAAGTGCTTGGCATCTACCTGTTCCGCTCCGCCTTCCGCTATTTCGATTTCGGACCGGCAGCGGCGACGGGGATTGCGATGCAGTTCCTCTCGCTCCTGGTGGCATCCTTCTACCTCTATCGTCTTTACAAGGGGATGAAGGCCAATGGCTGAACGCTACCTGACAATTGCGCTTCGAGTTTTCATCATCGGGCTTGGTGTCATCTGGTCGGCATTCCCGATCTTCATGGTGGTCTCATCATCGTTCAAGACACATATCGACATTTTCGCGGTGCCATCAAAGTTCCTGTTCACGCCGACGCTGGACAATTACCGTCAATTGTTTCGTGCTTGGCCCGAGTTTCTCGACGGTCTGCTCAATTCTCTAATCGTCACGACAGGCGCCACGCTGTTGACGGCCATTGTGTCGCTTCTCGCGGGTTATGCCTATTCCCGGTACCAGTCGCGTCTGTTAACCGCTTCGGCATTTTTTATGATCCTTGTTCGGATGTTGCCACCCCTGGTGGTCACCATCCCGCTGTTTCCGGTCATCAACTGGCTCGAACTCAATGACACACACGCGATTCTGATCGTTCTGTATGCTGCCTTCTTCGTCAGCCTCTCGACCTGGATCCTCAAGGCTTTCATCGATCAAATACCGCGCGAACTGGAAGAGGCCGCAGAAGTCGAAGGTGCGTCGCTGATACAGCGGCTGACAAAGGTCATCCTTCCGCTTTCAGTCCACGGTATGGTCGCTGCCTGCGTCTTTGTGGTCGTTTTTTCGTGGAATGAGTACATGTTCGCGCTGATTTTTACATCCAGCGCCGCCAAGACTGCGCCACTGGTGCTGGCAGAAATTTCAGGGTCGCTGGAAGGGGTTCAGTGGGGCGTGCTGTTTGCTGCCGCTACCCTCCAACTCGCACCGGTTCTGATATTTGTCCTTCTCGTCCAGAAATACATCGTCACCGGCCTCACCGCCGGCGCCGTCAAGGGGTAACCACATGGCTGACTTAAAGCTGAGTAACGTCAGCAAATCTTATGGCGGAGTTGTAGCGCTGACCGACATTTCCGTTGATGTCGCTGACGGTGAATTCATAGTGCTCGTGGGGCCTTCTGGCTGTGGCAAGTCCACATTGTTAAGATCTATCGCGGGACTTGAAAGGATCTCCTCGGGCGACATCGTTCTAGGCGGTCGACATCTGGCGCAAGTGCCAACGCGCGATCGTAACGTGGCGATGGTGTTCCAAAGCTACGCCCTTTTTCCGCACCTGACGGTTGCCGAGAACATCGGCTTCGGCCTGAAAATTCGGAAGACCGACCGAGCCACATCCGAAAGCAAGATCGCGCACACAGCCGGACTCCTTGGTTTGGAAACCCTGACTGAACGCTACCCGCGTGAACTGTCTGGCGGCCAGCGCCAGCGGGTGGCGATGGGACGGGCGATCGTACGCGACCCCGAGGTTTTTCTGTTCGATGAACCCCTGTCCAACCTGGACGCCAAGCTTCGCGTGCAGATGCGCACCGAGATAAAGGCGTTGCGTCAAAGACTCGGGATTACGTCGGTTTATGTCACCCACGATCAGGACGAGGCGATGACTCTGGCCGACAGGATCGTCGTTTTGAACGCTGGCCGGATCGAACAGATCGGCACGCCGATGGAGTTGTATGATCAGCCTGTGAACATGTTCGTGGCCGGGTTCATGGGCTCGCCGCCGATGAATTTCATTCCAGCGCGTGCTGAGGGCGGCATATTGACCACGGCAGGCGGACCGGTGTCCGGGGCGGAAATCTCAACCAATATGCCGAAAGAAGCCATGCTGGGCATACGACCGGAAGCTCTGAGTTTCATTTCCGAAGGCGGGCTCGCCGGAGAAGTGGAAGTCGTCGAGCCTCAGGGTGCACAGACACTGGTAATCGTAAGGCTTGGCGACGGGACGTCGGTTTACGCAAGCGCCGACAAACATGCCCGGCAAAAGCCAGGCGAGTCAGTTCGTCTCGGGTTCGACTGGACCGAGGCACATTTGTTCGACACCAAAAGCGGACAGCGCATAAAGCCATTGAAAGAGGATGTTTCAACATGACGCGGCATGCATTGATAACGGGAGCAGCTGGCGATCTGGGATCCGCAGTGGCGGTTCGACTCGCAGAACAGGGTGATCGGGTCGTGTTGGTCGACATTGACGGCGATCGTCTGGATGCAGTGCTCGGACAGTTGCCTGGAAACGGTCACCGGAAGGAGATTCTGGACGTATCGAATGAGGCAGCCGTCATGGCGCTGGCACAGACGTTTCATGAACATGGCGACGGTTTGGATGCTGTCTTCAACAACGCAGGCGTCAATGGTGCAACAGTGCCAATTGCCGAGCACACATTGGACGACTTTCGCCACACATTTGAAGTCAATGTTTTTGGCAGCTTCCTGATCCAAAAGCACATGCTGCCTCTGCTGGCTGAACGCGGCGATGCCTGGCTCTTGAATACAGCGTCAGAGGCGGGGACGCGGGCAAATGCCCGTCGGGGCTGTTACGCAGCAACCAAAGCGGCAGTTATTCAGCTCACGCGCGCCGTGGCGTTGGAATATGGCGAGAAGGGCGTCCGGGTGAACGTGCTTTGTCCAGGTCCGATAGAGGGACAATTTATGGATCGGTCCGAAGCTGGGCTCCCGGATCCCAAAGCCGCACGCAAGATGATCGCATCGGCCTCAGCTCTAGGGCGCTATGCGTCCGCGGACGAAATCGCGCAACATGTTTGCTATCTGCTGACCGCCGCGCCGCCATATCTGAACGGCTCTGTCCAGCAAATTGATGGATGCCGACGATGAACGCGGATTGGGTTGAAATGCCGCCGCGCCCGTCGCTCTCGGCAAGCGAAAAGGCAATTCATGCCGCCTTGGCCTGTGCAAAAGAACGAGGCATCGCGGTAGCGGTTATGGTGGTGGATAACGCGGGTCAGCTTATTTGCGGCAAACGCATGGATGCAGCTCGTCCCATCACTGCGGAACTTGCGCTGGCCAAGGCGCAAATGGCAGCGATCCATCAACGCGCGACACATCTTTTTCAGGAGATGGTCGCGCCCGGCGAACCAGCATTTGGCTTGCAGTATCACCAGGCGGGTGGCCATGGCATTTTGCCCGGTGGACTGCCGCTGACCATCGGCAGCAGCCTGTGTGGTGCAGTCGGTGCAAGTGGGGCGGACCGTAGCGGTGATCTCGCTTGCGCTGAGGCCGCGCTAACGGCGCTGATTCTAAACAGGAGAAATTGACAATGGCACGCATCGATAAGGTCGAACTGATTCATTTTACTTTCGATGTTGCAGGCCTTGGCCCCAGCGACGACGGAGTTTTGGGTTACAATCCGGATGCCCAGGCATCACTGAAAAGCTTTGTCCTCCGTATCCATGATGCTGAAGGCACAGTTGGTGAATACTGTCCCATGCATTCCGGCAAGCACGCTGCTGTAACCGGTCAGACAGTTCCGCTGCTGGCATCGCTCATCGGTCGTGACAGTCTTGCACGGGAACAGCTTTACCAGGATTACAAACGGCGGCACCGTCATCTGGCTGGTGTCGGCTACTCGGCTATTGATATCTGTCTGTGGGATCTTTTCGGCAAGAAAGTCGGGCTGCCGATCGCTACTCTGCTTGGAGGCTATCGCTGGGAGCTACCCGCCTACGCCAGCACGATTTCCGGCGATAGGAATGGCGGCCTGTCCGCTCCCGAAGCCTATGCCGACTTTGCCGAACAATGTCTTGAATTGGGCTATCGGGGTTTCAAGATGCATTGCTGGGCGGATGGGGACCCAAAACCGGAAATCGAGACCATTGCTGCAGTGGCTCGGGCCGTGGGAGGGAAGATGGAATTAATGACCGACCCTGCCAGCCATATCGCCACATACGCCGATGCACTGAAAATCGGACGCGCTTGCGATGATCACGGCTACTATTGGCTCGAAGACCCTCTAGCCGATTGCGGTCAGGCACCTCATGTGCACCGCATGTTGAGGCAGCAGATCCGGACACCGCTTTTGTTGACCGAGCATGTCCGCGGGCTGGAAAGCAAGACGCCGTGGATAACCGAAATGGCAACCGATTTTCTGCGGGCCGATCCGGAATATGATCTGGGCATCACTGGCGTCATGAAAACGGCTGCCCTGGCTGAAGCTTTCGGTTTAGATATCGAACTACACTCCAGTGGACCGGCCCACCGGCACTGCATGGCCGCGATCCGAAACTCCAATTTCTACGAACTGGCTCTTGTCCATCCAAAAATGGCAAATCCGCTGCCGCCGATTTTTGAATGCGGCTATTCAGATGAACTTGATACGATTCAACCCAATGGATGTGTGGCTGTTCCCAAATGCCCAGGGCTTGGCGTGAGGCTGAACGAAGACTTCCTGGCCCGCGCCGAGGTTGACCGGCAAATTTTTTCCTGACCTATGTCCCACTTTTCTGATCCCTGGGACTACATCGTGGTAGGTGGCGGATCAGCCGGTTCGGTCATGGCAAGCAGGTTGTCTGCCGCGCCAGATTTGCGTGTTCTTCTGATCGAAGCCGGTGCCGACATTGACCCCGATGCAGAACCTGCTGACATCCAGGATCCGTATCCTTATCAGGCCGCCTATAATCGGGCGTATCACTGGAAAGGTCTCAAAGCGCGGTTCGGCACCCATCCCGAAGCCTATGATCGTGCCCGAAATTACGAGCAGGCCCGCGTGCTGGGCGGCGGGTCCTCAATCAACGGCCTCCTGGCCAACCGCGGAACACCTGACGACTACGATGAGTGGGCGGCGCTGGGAGCAACAGGCTGGAGTTGGGATGAAGTCCTTCCCTATTTCCGAAATCTCGAAACGGATATTGAGGCGCCGGACGCAGCTTTGCATGGCAAAAGCGGCCCGATCAAAATCACGCGTGTTCCTGAAGGCGATTGGCCGGGCTTCTCAAAGGCGTCGCGCGACGCATTCGCAAATGCCGGGTTTCAAGCCATTTCGGACCAAAACGGCACATTCGGTGATGGCTGGTTTCCGATGCCAGTTTCCTCTGATGGGACCCGCCGTGTTTCGGCCGCGCGTGGGTACCTTGACGCCACTGTTCGCGCTCGGCCCAATCTGACTATTATCGCCGATACCGCTGTTCGCCGCATTCTCTTTGATGGAAAAGATGCGATCGGAGTCGCCACCGACTCTGAAGAATTGCGCGGACGCGAGATCATCATCTGCACGGGCGCGCTGATGAGCCCAGCGATTCTCATGCGTTCTGGCATCGGCCCCGGCGGTCATCTACGGGATCTTGGCCTGCCGGTAGTTTCTGAATTGCGAGGCGTGGGAGGCAATTTGCAGGAACATCCGTCAATTGCACTGTCAGCCTTCCTGAAGCCGGGTCACCGAATGGGCGCAACGCCTCGGCGCCACGTCCATGTTGGATTGCGCTTCAGTTCTGGCGAAGGTTCGCCCGCTGACATGTTCATGGTCGCTGTCGCCCGTGCGGCCTGGCACCCGATGGGAAGTCGCATCGGGTCGCTGTTCGGATGGATCAACAAGCCAGTTTCCACCGGTCGATTGCAGCTTATCTCGCCCGATCCTGCCGAATATCCCGACATATTTTTTGCGCTACTCGACGATCCGCGGGACCTGTCCAGAATGCGGTACCTGTTCCGCCAGATGGCCAAATTATACGCTTCGCCCGCACTAACTGCTGCAGCCTGTGACCCCTTCGCTGCCCGTCACGGAGCGCTGGCCTCGATGGTTCGCAAACCGACGCTTCTCAACCGGCTCGCGACTACTTTACCTGCTCTGCTGGCAGATGGGCCTGCACCTCTGCGTCGTGCGATACTGAAGGGGCTTATTGCCCCTGGGTTCGATCTTGCAAAGACATTGTCAGACGAAACGCTGCTCGATGAAGTTATCCGCGACTTTACAATCGGCGGCTGGCATCCTTGTGGAACCTGCCGCATGGGACGCCCGGATGACCCGGAAGCGGTTGTAGATGCAAAGACCGCCAGGGTAATCGGCGTTGGTGGCCTCAGGGTGGTGGATGCGTCAGTAATGCCCAGGATTCCGCGCGCCAATACAAACATTCCAACGATTATGATAGCCGAGAAATTCGCGGCCACAATCGCGTCAGAGGCGCGGTGATGCAGACACGACAATCCGAACCGTATCGGGCATGCAAGAGGATTGGCTACGCCGTTGCGAAACGGTTGGCTGAGTTGGGGGCGATCATCAAACAACAGGCACCGCAACTCGAGGAACGAATTCATTGCAGGATGCCGGGGTACGGGGGCGGTGACACCTATGCCTATCACCTCAACGCTCAGCGCAGCTATGTCAGCCTCAATGTCGGAAACGCGTCCAAGGTCGATCCAAACAAAGCGCTTCTGCGGCAATGTATCACAGGGCAGGGCAAGCAACGATGAATGGCACGTGTTCGAGGCACAAATTCAGGTGATTATGCTGGTATACACCCGTCAGTCCCGAAGCACCGCCATGCTGTCAGTGTCCCAGCCTATCCAGACAGGGTCTGAGCCAATCGACTGACCGGTTTCCGCGTCAACAAAAGCCCGCAAAACTGCACCTTGTGCTTCTTCCACGGCGAGATCCACCGCCAGGCGACTTCCGAGAAATGTTTTTGCGACGACTTTGCCCTGTACGGCATTGGCAGAGGCGGGTCGATCGTGGGAAAAGCCCAGTTTTTCAAGACGCACCGAAGCTGTAATGGCGTCTCCAACATTTGGAACGCCGCTTGGTGCACGGCCGCTCAATGTCTGGCCGAACCAGTCCATCATCACCGTGTCGCCATCCTTGCCACGCATCTTGCCGGACAACAGATTGGTTTCGCCAATGAATTCGGCAACAAATCGGGTGGCAGGATGGAAATACAGCTCTTCCGGTGTGCCGTCTTGCTCCACCCGGCCATTGTTCATCACAACAATGCGGTCGGACATCGTCAGTGCCTCTTCCTGATCGTGGGTTACAAAGAAGAAGGTTTTATTCGTGCGGCGCTGGATTGATTTGAGTTCCAGCTGCACTTGTCCACGCAGCTTTGCGTCAAGCGCGCCCAAAGGTTCATCCAGCAGCAACAGCGCCGGATCCGGCGCCAGCGCACGGGCGAGGGCTACTCTTTGTCGTTGCCCGCCTGACAATTGGCCCGGATAACGATCGCCGTATGTATCGAGTTCGAGAAAGGCCATGATTTCGTCCAGGCGGCGCCCGATGCCTGCGCGGTCCATGCCCATCAGTTCAAGTCCGAAGGAAATATTCTGCCGTACGGTCATGTGAGGGAACAATGCATAATCCTGAAACACCATATTTACATGGCGTTTTTCCGGCGGCTGCATGGTTACATCTTCACCGTCCAGAATGATGCGACCTGATGAGGGACGTTCAAAGCCGCCAAGAATTCTCAACGTCGTAGATTTGCCGCAGCCGGAGGGACCAAGAAAGGTCACGAACTCGCCGCGTGCAATATCAAGGGTCAGATTGTCCAACGCTAATACATCACCAAAGTTTTTTGAAACGCCCTCGATACGGACAAGTGCAGATGAGCCGGTCATATTTTGGAATCCTTGTTCATACGGCGCGTAAATCTTTCAGCCCAGATGCCCAATGCAGCTGTCAGGACTAATGCGACAGTCGCGATTGCATTGATTTCGGGCGACATGCCCGATCTCAGTTTGGCGAAGATCAAGACAGGCAGGGTCGGCTCGTAACCGCCAAGGAAGAACGAGCGGACAAAATCATCAAAGCTGAGAAGGAGGCAAAAGATGCTTGCTCCCAAAATGGCCGGTACCAAATATGGCAGTGTGATGCGCATGAATGTGATGACCGGATCGGCGCCCAGATCGCGCGCTGCCTCGATCTGGCTTTTTGGCAATGTTGAAAGCCGCGCCATGACCACAAGTGCCACAAAGGGAACATTGTGCACAGCATGCGCCCACACAATGGCCCCCATGCCGGGTTCTATCCCAAGCCAGCGCGCATAGATTCGAAATGCAATAGCAGAGATAATTCCCGGAATCAGAGCAGGTAGTATTGTCAGCCCGAAAACGGCCGTGCGTCCAAAAAATTTGCGACCTTCAAGCAGAACCGCAATCCACGTGCCAACGGCGACGGAAATCAGGGTGGACAGCACTGCTATGGCCATAGAATAGCCTAAGGTCGAGACTACATCGCCATCAGAAAATACGCCCGTATACCAGTCCAGGGTCCAGGACCGGATCGGGAATCCGATAAATTTGCTGTCCTTGAACCCCATCAGGATCATCAGAAGCAACGGGACAAACACATACAGAACAAAGGCCCAATAGGAGCACGCCAGCAGAATTCGGTTGCCGCGATTCATTTTGTGTCTCCCTTACGTAGAGCCTGCATTAGTTTTTGGAATGTTCCTGTCAGGAATATTGCCGCGACGAACATGATGGTCGCAAAGGCGGCACCCGTTGGCCATTCGTCCCCGGCATTGTGGAAGAAGCCTGCTATGGTTTCAGAAAACACGGTGGTTGATGGCCCTCCCAGTAAAACTGGTGTGGCGTAAAAGCCTGTCGATATCAGGAAGACCAGAGTGCATCCCGAAGAAATTCCTTCGAGTGTTAAAGGCAATGTGACACGGCGAAACCGCGTCCATGCGCCAGCTCCAAGATCGGCCGCCGCTTCATTATAGCTCTTGGGAAGTTTTTCCAACGCGGAATACAGCGGCAAAAGCATATAGAGCGCGGTGAGGTAGACGATGCCAATGCCCATGGAAAAACTTGTGTACATAAACGGGATGGGTTCATCGACCAGGCCCAGCCATTTCAACGCCTGATTCACTGCGCCGGTGTTGCCCAGAAGGATCATGATCGCATATGTGCGTACGATTTCGCCGACCCAGAATGGGATCAGCAACAGCAGCAGCATCAGCATTTGGTTTTTACGGCTGACATGGCGCGCCAGAAAGTAGGCGACAGGGTATGTCAGGATCAAAGTGCAGAAAGTCAGAACCCCTGCAAAGGTCAGGGTTCGGAAAAATGGTTGCCAGAAAATACGTTCACCGAAGAAACGCACGTAATTGTCAAATGTGAAGTGCTGTTCAACGCCCACTGCAACTGGATAGGCATCGGTCAGACTTACACGTACCATCTGCAGCATTGGCCCCAAATGCTGGCTCAGAACCCACAGAAGCGGTAAAGAAGCGAGCACCCAAAACTGGCGTCGTGGTGATGCTGTCGCCAATCGAACGAGTGAGCGGTACGGTGCCCAACTCGCCAGACGACCCCAAAATGTGCGGTCTGTCTTCCTCCGTGGCACGGCAACGCGGTTTGCGCTCGCGTCATTTGTCATTCGGGAATTCCTCACGCCAATATATCAGGGCGCCTTGTCCGCCAGAATTGGCGAACAAGGACATTTTATGCAGATTTGGTATTGTTGCTTAGGCTGCTTTGATTGCTTCTACAGCCGGATCAACAAGCCCGTATTTCATATCGTTCGCTTCTGCACGGAAGAACTGAAGATTAGCCAGCTCCTCATCCGAGAACGATGTCGACTTCTTCTCAAGATCAGTCAGATATTGTGAGGAGTCTTTGTAAGTCGAGATAAACCCGGACGCCTTGGTCATCGATGCGCCAATCTCTGGCGAGGCCAGAATTGCATCCAGGAACTTGTAGGCATTGTCCACATTGGGGGCATTGTTGGCGATGTTGTAAGTATAAACAAAGCCGTATGACCCTTCGCGCGGAATGCTCATCGCAAGTGGGAAGCCATCATTGATCAGCGCAGCGGCCGGGCCGTTCCAGCTATGACCAAGTGAGATGTCCTGGTTCACGAACATTTGCTGAATTTCTGCACCACCGTCGTAATATTTGCGAACCAACGGTTTCTTGTCGATCAGGAATTGTTTGGCTTCTTCAACAATTGCAGCCGCTTTCTCAGGGTCATCCTTATACGCGACCATGTTGCCGTCATAGCCAAGCTTAAGCATGACAATCGACATCATATCCTGAATGATATAGGCGGTTCTCTGCTTGTACTTCTCAGAAAAAAGAACATCCCAGCTCTGGGCTTCCTCAGCATCAACAAGGTCGGTGTTGTAAGACAGGACTTCCATTCCCGACAGGATTGGAGCACCCCATTTGTTTCCATTGATTGTGGACCAGTCGCTTTCGGAAAATGTCGGGTTGATGTTGCCCCAGTTACTCAGACGGTCAGTATCCAATGGTGCAAGAAGCTTGTTGTCAATAAACTGCAAAAAACGGTGTCCCGCGACAGTCATGATGTCCACTGTGGGGTTAGGCGCTTCTGCAGCAAGCAAATTGAACTGTTTGCCCTGATCATCGACCAGACGCACATTCACCTTGATTCCAGTTTCGCTCTCGAACTGTTCCTTGAACGCGGTCGGGACGAAGTCATTATAGGTCCAGATGTTCACTTCACCGCCTGCGGCGTAGGAGCGGCGCAAATACGCGGGGCTGGCCAGAGCGGCGCCGGTCACGGCGGCGGTGCCCAGGAAGCGGCGTCGGTTGAGAATTAGTTTGGTCATATCAGATGTCTCCCAATTGAGTCAGGTTGATTCCGTAGCATTCAGTCTTTGAACACCTTGTTCAGGTGTCACCTGCAGCAAGCCGGTACGGGCTGCTCGTTGCAGGTCATTTAGGCCGAAGCGATTGAGCTCTAGCGCATTCAATATGTTGTTTTCATTGCTGAAGTCCCGGCCATACATCGCAGAAAATATCTTTATTCCTGCTTCGTGCAGTGTCGCTGGTTGATCCACCAATCGTCCCAGAACTGCAGTCAATTGCAGCCCGTAGGGTACATCTTCCGTCACATAGCGGCTGTCAGCCGTCGCTGGGCCGATGCCGCCATTGCCCTGGGCGTGCATCGCCTGGTTCATGTCCGAAATGGACGCGACAGGAACGTGAAAACTCAGATGAAAATGTTCGAAAATCGTTCTTACCTTCAAATCCAGGGCATTGGCGATGGCAAGACGTTCCAGGTCCAATTGCTCAAGCAATTGCCCGACTTTTGGGGTCACGTTTTGTCCCTGGCTCCAAACTTCACCGCGTTCCATGCGCGTAATGTTACCCAACGCAATTCCCAAATGGTTTTGCGGATTCAGGTTGGAGAGCGAAATCGCCAGCAGACCGTCGCGTTCCTGGAAGCGATCACCGAAAAGCTGCTGGCAATAGGTCAGACCATTCACGTTCGCGGCGTCGTCCTTCACGGTGCATAAATCGACCAGGCTCCGCACAGTGTTGACCTTGACCGTTGTGTCGCTTTGCTTTCGCCCTGTGATGACCGTGGTGCCCCAGGCGGTGATTGGCGCGCGGACATTCCGTGCTGCCAAAGCCTGTGTGAGGTAAACAGCGCCCAAAGACGCGTGCGATGAAATAATAATGTGCTGCCCATTGCGCACATGTGGCGCCAGCGCGTCCATAACCGTTTTATGGCCATAAGCGGGAAGGGCAATGATCAATGCGTCGTTTTGCTCCGCCAGGTCTTTTGCAGACTGCGCAATCCCAACTTTGAATTCTGTTTTGATTGCACCCTCAACGCAAAGTGGTGCTGACTCCAGCCCTGCTGTGCCGGCTCCGGAGGGTGACCACAGCATCGGTGTATGCCCTTGCTGGTGCAAAAGCGCAGCCGTGCCAAACGCGATAGATCCGGCACCTGCTATGCCTATACGTTTGACATCACTCATGAGTTGCCTTTCTGGCGCACGGGATCGCCAAGAACATGCATCAACCGGTTGGCCCAGCCGAAAAGCGCTGACGACAGGATCAGATCAAGAATTTCTTCGTTCGAAAGCCCCGCTTTTCGCAAGGCCTCCATATCTTCGGGTCCTGCAGCGGGAGGAGCTTCAGCGGATTTTCGGGAAAAGTCAAAGATCGCCTGATCTCTGGGGCTCAATTCAGCCTTGTCGCCGTAAGCAAAAAGCTGGTCGGTCACAGCCGTATCCTTTTGCAGTTTTGCATGCCTGTCTGCATGCACAGCTGCACAATATACACACCGGTTGACCAACGACGCGCCCAATGCACCCAACTCGCGCTCCGCGCGTGACATCCCGCCAGGATCATACATGATGGCGTTAAACAGGGGCGTTCTGACGGTCAGGCTTTCAACGTCGTGAGCCAATGTCAGCACATATTCTGAAACCTTCGTATTGGACGGCGTAACCTGAAGTGCATCCAGTTGCTCCTGGGTGGCGTCTTCGAGCTTGATCGGCTTAACACGGGGCTGCCAATGCGGCACGTTGCGGGTAAATTTGTGTATGACCTGGCTCATGCAGCGCTCCTTTGCAGAAGCCGTAGTCCGGCAATGACCCGAACCTGATAGGCAAGGAAGGCTACAAGTTCGCAAAGACGTACAATATCCGCATCTGCTACACCCGACGCCTGCAACTGCGCCACGTCATCAGCTTCAATGTCTCTGGTATGATTTGCGACTTTGTCGACAAATGCCAACACTGTGTCCAATTGATGCGTCTTTCCTGTTTCTTCAGGATCGGCAAAAATGGCCTTGTCACCAGCACTGGAAAGATAATGCGCTGCCAGCGTGTCATCTGCAGACAAGCGGGCAACACGCGCGGCCAGAGCAGCACGCAAATCGTGTTCAAAAGCCCCAAAATCTTTTGGTCGCAACACTGCGTCCTCAGCGGCCTGAGACAGGCTGATGATATTTGCGCGCTTCATCGCAGCTTCCGCAACATCCCCATCGGGAAGAAGGTCAGCCTTACTTAATATAGTCATGTCAGTGGGGTTCATGCGATCTGTCCTTCCCGGGTCTGTGCGCTTTCCGCCAAATCAGTCGCGTCCCATTCGTCGCCCAGTAATTCAGGGGAATCATAATCCTGCATTCTCTGCCAGTGGGTCTGCACGTCCTCAGCATAGAGCTTTGCAGCCACTGAACGCGACAACCATGCAGCGCCAGTACTGATGCCGGGGATGTCACCACTTACCTTGCCCAGACTGGCTGATGCCCCGTAGTTGAAACAATAGACATTGTTCAGCCAGGGTACCGTGCCGGATCGTCTCTCCTGGAAGGTGAAATCAGAGTTCAGATAGGGGAAACGCCCCAAATCTGCCGATTCTTCATCTTCTGGCGGTGTATAAACATCTTTCCAAAGAAGGATTTCACCCGCGACATCACCGAACTCGGTTCGCGCCATAGGGTCTATGACAAAGCCCGTGCCCAGGATCACAAAGTCAGCCTCATAAGACGTGCCGTCAGCAAAATGGATGATTGCACCATCACCGGATTTTTCAATGCGTGTGGTGGCCTTTCCGAAATGAAAATAAGCATTTGAATGACGGCTCACACGTAGCGTTGAACCGCGCGGTGAGGGCGTCTGTGTGGAAAAACTATATTGCATGAAACGCCAGCGCCATTCGTCAGGCAGATCAGCAAACCCTGCTGTAAACCCGAAGCTGCCAATGCCCATCATTTTATTGATCGTAGGCATTTCATTGCGGCGGATCAGATGGCGCACTTCCGCGGCTCCATGTTCCAGGGCTTCCGCCGAGTTATCCACCGCTGAGGCACCAACGCCAATGACTGCAACCCGCTTGCCCCGAAGCGCTGGGAAGTCAATTTCGTCAGCGCTGTGTGCCCAAAGATGGCGCGGCAAGTCTTCAATGAACTTTGGAATGTTCGGACCGCCTGTGCCGTCGCGACCTGTCGCAAACACCAATTTTCGGGTCAAGATCGTCCCGGTCTGTGCGCCGGAAACTGTTAGGCGCAACACATCGCCTTCTGGTTCCACATGGTCGACCGAGATGCCATTTTCCACGGGTATCTCAAGTGTATCACGGTACCAGGAAAGATAATCCATCCACATGGCGCGCGGAATTTTGTCCAGTTTCTGCCAGGCCTCTGTTCCAAATTGTGCGCGATACCAGGCCTGAAATGTCAAGGCTCCATGCCCATATGCAGGGCCGGTCAGCACCTTTGGGGACCGAAGCGTTTCCATTCGGGCATAGTTGAGCCACGGACCTTCAAGACCTTTAGCCGCCCGGTCCAGTACACGAACGTTTTTTATGCCCCCGGTGGAAAGCCCCAACCATGCAACCATCCCGCACATGCCGCCGCCAATGATGACGACATCTGTCACACCGTCCGTCTGCGGTACCCAACTGGTGCCCGGATAGCACAGAAAATCCAGATCTTCTTTGATCCGTGCTTCAAGAGCAGGCAGGCCACGGGCATCAATGGGCGAAAGGTCCTTATCTTGCATTCAAACCATCCTACAGAATATTTGGGAAAAGTTCAGCATCAGGCTGACCCCTGGCCCCAGGTCGGGTGTAAATCGTCAATGCGAAATGCATGGACATGTTGGTGCTGCGCGCCCATGGCGGGCACCGTGATCAGGTGAGGGTGATTGTTGGGTAGGTCTGGATGGATATGTGGTCGTTCTTGCGGATCATTTGCGGGCCAGACGACAAGCGCAGCGAGCGCGACCGAAGCACACATCATCGACAATATGAGAAGAGAAAGTTCCAGTGAGGTATAGCCCGCCAGCCATCCCGCCAACGGATAGGCAACCATCCAACCGGCATGGCTCAATGAAAATTGCGCTGCAAACACGGCTGGCCGATCGCGCGACGTGGCGGATTTGGTGATCACAAGTCCTCCAGGGGTCAGTGTCAAAGACGAAGCTGTGCCAAATACGACCCAAATCACACCCAATGCCTGCAGGCTCAACGGTGGTAACAGCGCAAATGCCGCGCCTGCAACCGCGAACCCAAACGTTCCGATAAACATTGTCGTGCGTTCACTGCTTTTGCGGACCATTCTTGGGACAATGAGTGCGCCCAAAACAGCGCCAGCACCATAACATGCCATGAGAATTGGGAAAAACCTATCTGCATCGCCCAAGCGGGCTCCGGCATAGACGACGGAATTGACCAGCACCCAGGCCATTGCAACCGACAGTGCAAATTTGAGAAGGACCAGTCCGCGCAACCTTGGTGTGTGCCAATGAACCCAAAGTCCGTATCCCGTCCGTTTCAGAAGCGTTCCCTTACGGCTGGCGAAAATGACTTTGGGTATCTTTGCCCAGACCAGTGCCAAAACCGATCCCATAAACGCGAGCGCAGCTGCATAGAATAGTGCTTCACCGGTAACCACATTCAGCAGAACTGCAGCGATGACGGGACTTAGAACAGCTTCCAGAGTATAGGCTATGCGTGACCAGGAAAGCGCCTGAGTGTAGTCATTTTCCTCTGGCAGCACTTCAGGGATCACGGATTGAAACAGCGGCGTAAAGCCTGCTGACAATGCAAAAAACGCAAAGGTCAGCGCTACCATTTGCCAGACCTCGGTGGCAAAGGCCATTGGCAACAGCAATAGCATTCTGCCGAAATCAAGAGAAACCATGACACGTTTTCGGGGTATTCCGGCTGATAATGTTTCTGCCAACGGTGCCAGAAATACATAGGCAACCATTTTTAACGCCAGTACGAACCCAAGCACCTGGCCGCCTGTGGTGGTGCCACCGATACGGAAAGCCAATAAAGAAAGTGCAACTGTCAGCAACCCGACGCCCAGCAGTGAGCAAATTTGCGCCGCAAATAAACGGCGAAATGTCTGATTTGCGAGGGGGCCGGTCAAAGCGCCCGACACCGATCGCCAGTCGATGTCAACCGAGCGTGAGATGTTTCCGATTTCAGAAATTCAAAGCTTGAATGGCTGTTTAGGATGACACTCAACTTGGCCAATACACAATCAATGACACCAGTTTTGTACCAAAAATTATGCGGCGAGCACTCTGATATTGGGGTGTTTTCTGCACTCACCAGATGGTTGGATTCCGGAACACGCGGCAATGCTGCATACAGACGGTTTGTCTGGCGGGCCTGCTGCTTGTGCTTTTTTGTGCCAATTGCGTTCTGGATCGACACAGTCCTTACCCCTTATCAATGGTCTCTTGGTCAGCTATACGTTTTACGTATACTATCGCCTTCAGAATGACTCATTGTAATTTTGGCTTCGCAAATATGTCAATAAAGAATAATGAACGCCCGGATATACGTACGCTGGAAGCCTTCACAGCTGTCGTGAGTTGTGGCTCGATGACGGGAGCGGCGCAAATGCTTCAAATCAGCCAACCAGCCGTAACCCGGATGATCCGGGATCTGGAGAAACGGGTTGGCTTCGATCTGTTTGAACGCAACGGACCGAAGATATCACCCACTGAGAAGGGAATGGTTTTTTTTGAAGAATCCAGGCGTGTTATTGCCAATCTCACACATCTTACCAATCGCGCTCATGCCATACGGGATGGCAGAATTGCAGCAATCGACATTGTAGCCACACCGACCATGTCAGCAGGGCTGGTTGCCTCCATCCTTTCCCGGATCAAGAATGTTCTGCCTGATTTCATCCATGTTGAAACGACCAGCGCTGAACGGGTTGTTCATGCTCTTCGACAACGGACAGCCGATCTTGGCTTTTCTGCATTTCCGCTGGAACATGAGAGTCTGGAGTGCCTGGAGCGATTTGAGTCAAGTTTGGTCGCTCTGGTTCAAGAGGGTGGCCCCCACGACATCCCGGAACCGCTGTCCATGACAGTTTTTGCCAATGAACGGCTGGCAACGGTTGGCAATAGTTACCGGATTCGACGTGCCATAAACCGGTCCCTGGATGATCACAACGTGAAACCGGCGTCTGAGTTTGTTACGAATTCTTCTCTCAACGCGGCCATGGCCGCGCGTGCCGGATTGGGAATAGGTATCTGTGATCCGGTCACAGCATTTGGTGTGCCGATTTCAGGCGTTTCCATCCGGCCCATCGCCCAACCCATCCCTTATAGCTGGGGATTATTTGCTGCCGATGAAAAAATTATGGGTGATCAGCTGAATTTGGTGACCGAGGCTTTCGCCATAGAAAGTAAAGAGATTATTCGCAAAGTCGCTTACATCTCATAAGGGCCCGGGCGATGAGGCATAACAGCTACACTTCAGGGAAACGTAATAAAGCACAGTCAATGGACCTCATTTCGCGACCTATGCTTGGGTTCCTCAGAGACCCGCTACGTCGGCTTCCGCGTATGCTGAGCCTTCAAGACACGGGCATTGCTGCTCATGGCGGCAGGCGAAGCTGGGTCGACTTTGAAGAAATCGCCGCCAAGCCCACCACGAAACGCGGGATGCTTTCGTCGTCTCTCGCACTCGATCTGAATGGTGGCGCGCAGGTGGTGCTCCCGGCCGTATACGGTGCAGCCGCGAATGACTTTGCCGCAGCAGTTGGCAAGGCTTGGTCGAGGTTCAACCTTGAGGCATATGCCAGAGAGGAAGGGTCCATCCTGCGTCTTCTTCAATTCCTGGACGCACTGCACGCCCCCGAACAATACCCGTCAGCATCCTACGTCGATCCGTTGGCAAGAGAGGCCGCGGAACTGACTGAGCGGGTCTTGTCGAAACTCCCCGCTGCGGCTGTAGGTGCCGATACGATGAGCCGAATTGCCCCGATCATTTCGTTCGGCGCTGATCCAGTGGGTACCCGCGAAGCCGCGATTGAGCGCTTCGTCGGCACGCAACTCGACCGATGGAAAGAGCTCTTCGACACAGTTGAATCCAACCCATTGACGCCTGAACAACGCCTGTCCGTGGTTGTCGACGAAGACGCTACGCTGGTTCTGGCAGGCGCTGGCTCAGGCAAGACCAGTGTCATCACCGCGAAAGCCGCCTACCTGATCAAGGCCGGAATAAGAACTCCCGGAGAGCTGCTCCTGCTGGCCTTCGCGCGGGACGCCGCGACCGAGATGTCCGAGCGGATCGAGGCCTGCTGCGGCGTGCCTATCGCCACGCGCACGTTTCATGCGCTGGCCTACGAGATCATAGGTGACGTTGAAGGTGAGAAGCCCGCGCTTGCGCAAACGGCAACGGACGACAAAGCCTTCCTGTCCCTGATCCGCGACATACTGCGATACATCGTTAGTCGCATGGGCGACGTGGCAGAGATTGTGATCGGCTGGTTCGCAGGCTTCTTCGACGACTTCTCATCACCCTGGGACTACAAGTCCGCTCACGAATGGTATTCCGAAGTCGAAAGCCGCAATCTTCGGACGCTGAAAGGGGAAACGGTCAGCAGTTTTGAGGAACTCCTCATAGCGAACTGGTTGTACCGGAATGGCATCGCCTACGAATACGAACCGACCTATGAGCACAAGCTGACCGGAACCGGACGTCGCGTCTACACCCCAGATTTCCGCCTGATAGAGAGCGGTGTTTACATCGAGCATTTCGGGGTGCGAAAGACGCGGGAGGCGGATGGTACAGAACGGCTAACCACCGCTCCGTTCATTGAGCGCAATGAATATCTGGCGGGCATGGATTGGAAGCGAAAGGTGCACGCCGAGCATGAGACGATTTTGGTCGAAACCTATAGCTGGGAGCGCGAAGAGGGTCGGCTTCTTGATGCCCTGGCCGAGAAACTTGCACCCCACATAGAGTTACGACCGATGTCGGACTTAGAGATATATGATCAGGTCACGCAGATCGGGGTTGTTGACAGTTTCACATCTCTGCTTGGCACCTTCCTTCGCCATTTCAAGAATGGCGGCTATCAGGTCGATGATTGCTCCAGAAAAGCGACCTCTCTTAAGCTGGGGAAGAGGGCAGATGCCTTCCTCAAGATTTTTACTGCGGTATTCCGCGAATATCAGACGCGTCTAGGTGATCGCATCGATTTCGAGGATATGGTCAATCGGGCGACGTCGCACGTGGAAAGCGGTCGATACGAGAGCCCGTTTCGCCACATCCTCGTCGACGAATTCCAAGATATCTCGACCGGTCGCGCGCGCCTCATCCGGGCGCTCAAGAACCAGCAATCGGATGCGAAGGTCTTCGCGGTTGGGGACGACTGGCAGTCGATCTATCGGTTTGCGGGTTCCGACATTCACATCATGCGAAATTTCGGACATGAATTTGGGGGACACTACGCCGGTGCGTCCGGTGTCCACCGAAGCGTCAATCTTGGCCGCACATTCAGATCCGTAGACAAGATTGCGCTCGCTGCCCGACGCTTCGTTCTGCGCAACCCGGCCCAAATCAAAAAGACAGTGGTTCCAGCTGGCGAAACGGACCAGCCGGCTATCCAGATTGCGTGGACCCGCCGTGACAGTGCCGAAAGCACACTGGACCAAACCCTCGCATCTCTGGCGGGAAGAGGGAGTGTGGGCGATCAAAAACCATCTGTGCTGCTGCTTGGGCGGTACAGGTTCAACGAACCTGATCTCAAACGTCTGCGACAGCGGCACCCGGCGATTTCGATTGGTTTTAAAACCATCCATGCTTCGAAAGGCCTTGAGGCCGATCATGTGATCATCTTGGGGGTCGACAACGCGCGCATGGGTTTTCCCTCGATGATCGTGGACGACCCGCTGCTAAGCCTTGTCTCGCCTGAAGCTGAGCCGTTCGCCAATGCGGAAGAGCGCCGGGTGATGTATGTCGCAATGACACGTGCCCGACAGACGGTGACCATCTTAGCTTCAGAGGCGCGGCCATCGGCTTTCGTCACGGAACTGATGGATGACCCGGATTACGACCTTGCCAGTCCACGTGAGGCTGCTGAACGCACGCACGCCTGCCTGCAATGCGGGGGGCGCCTACTCTATATGCCCGGGCAGGGCGGGCCAGGCTGGTATCGCTGCGAACATGTGAAGCTGTGTGGAAATCGAATGTCGGCATGTTCGGTCTGCGGTGTCGGGCTACCGCTCCCTAAGAGCGCGCGCAGTGTGATGGCATGCTCGGAATGCGGTGCATCGCACCAAGGCTGCCCGAGCTGTGAGGATGGCTGGCTTGTGGAGCGCCGGGGCAAGTATGGACCCTTCCTCGGGTGCATCCGCTTCCCGGATTGTAATGGCAAAGCGAAGCTTTTGAAGACTGCATATCAGACATTAAAATGGCACGAGACAAACATCAGAAATAGATTCAGCGAACGAACGATACCCTTGGTGACAACAGCCGAACTTTCCCATAGCCTTTCGCAATGACCAACCAGGTGTGGACAGATACTGAGAACGATCTGATCATCGCGGACTATTTCGCCATGCTGGCCGATGATATTGCTGGCCGGTCTTATAACAAAACGGCACATAGAAGGCGACTTTTACCGCTCTTGAACAACCGTTCGGAAGGGGCAGTCGAGTTTAAGCACCAAAACATCAGTGCTGTGCTCAAGGGGCTCGGCGAGGACTGGATCACAGGTTATAAACCGGCCTTTAACTTTCAAATCCGCCTTGTCGATGCCGTGGCGCGCTGGTTGTTGCTGAACTCTGAATGGAGCAGTCGAACGTTCCTTTCTCAGACCTTGGACGGTATGGCTGATGAAGCTCAACTTTGGGTCGGACCTGCGCCAACTTTAACCAATCAGCCACCGCCGGACGAACTTGAACAGATGCTTCACATTGCACGTAAGTTCGACGTGGCAGCGCGAGACCAACGCAACCGTGCCCTTGGCAAGGCAGGCGAAGAACGCGTTTTGCTGCACGAACGTTCCGTTCTCACTGCAACCGGGCGGCAAGATCTTGCACGTAAGGTCCGGTGGGTCTCGCAAGAGGATGGCGATGGTGCCGGGTACGATATTGCCAGTTTCACTGCGGCTGGAAAGCAACGGCTGATCGAAGTGAAGACCACCAAAGGGTGGGAGCGAACGCCGTTCCATATCTCGCGCAACGAGCTTGCTGTGGCTGAGGAACGGCGAACTGAATGGTGTTTGCTTCGCCTGTGGAATTTTTCACGCGCGCCCAAAGCTTTTGAATTGCGCCCCCCGCTTGACGCGCATGTTTCGCTTACAGCAACAAATTTTCAAGCCAGCTTCTACTGAGTTGCTGTCGCCGCCACTGTGCAGACTGATCCAGACTGTTTCGCGCGGCTCAACATCGCTATGCCAGCGTGGAATGCGGTGTCTGACGTCAGACCTGGCAAATACGAAGTGCTGATAGAGACAAGTATTTTTCAAACTGAAGGCTATTGGGAGTTCGCCAAAATTGACCCTGATGACTGGTAGAACGCGAAATGTTTGTGGAGGAATGCCTTGGCTGAGATCCACGGTTTTGAAAAGGCGGAGCGTGTCACAGAGCATTTTGCGCTATTGGAAGCGAAAATCATGACGGTGATTGAACGGGTTGATAATCATATGCTCAGGGCGGTGGATCAATTGCCGTCAGGTTGCAAAGAAGCCGGAGCGAAGCCATTGATCGGCCGGGCAATGCAGGTCAAAAATATTGACAAGATGGTGCTGAATATTTGTAAGGAGTGAGAAAAAGGAGAATTGAAAACTTTCGGTTTGGTGGTTTCATTCCGGGATGCACTATCGGCTCGTTAGAGAGCGTCCAAAACACTAAAAAATCTAACGTAAACCTCAGAGTATAGCTGTTTCCCGGCTCCTAGCCGTTCCGCAGCGTTTGTCGGGGTGTGCTGGTCTCCTGAAGGTCCGCGATGCATCTGATTACATGGTTTCAACGCGGCGCTCTCTCATACATGCGATCGAACAATTACAATCGGTAGTCCGTTGCCGTCTCGCCTCAAGGAGCGTTTTGTGAGTTTTATTCGAAACATATAATTTCGAAATGAAGTATAAATTACATAAAATTTTATATTTTCATGTAATATTTGATAAGTTATAAAACTTTCTAAGTTTTTATTGAATATAATATATTGATCTCGTGTCGACGGGAGCTGATATGTTAAATAAAAACGATATTGCATCAAATATAATTCTGAAATCTGCTGTCATAGCGCTTTTTCTATCTGTGGGAGGTTCATCCGCTGTTGGAAAGATAGATGATGGGCGAAACTCAGAAGTCGGGCAGTGGAATAAGTATTTTCCAATCCCTGTTTCCTATCTGAATGCGCATTTGCTCAATAAGTTTCAAATGCCTGTTCAGACCGGGACCCTTAAATCGCATATCAAATGGGCTTTTGGAGAACTGCAATACAGCCTGATGGCTGCCGTTGCACAATTGCCTGAACCTGTTCTCCAAGCAGCATTGGACAACGTTCCGTCCCCAATGGTTCCGATTCCCGTATCATTGCCGCGGACTTCCAGTGTTCCGCTGCCGCTCGCAAGGCCCGCTTTCAAGGCGCCTTTGCAAACACCCAAAGGTCCGGGGGATTATGGCGTTCTGAGTTCAGTCGCCATTGACATCAAAAATCTGCCAGCCCGGAAAGACTGGCTCAGCGTCAGTAAAGGCGACTATACAGGCCTGTTTCGTCAAAAATGCATCGGTTCTGCAAAGGTCTGTCGGTCTGATCTCGCAACCGGTGTGGCAGCGGCTGCCTCGGGATCACGGAAATTGCCCACGCTGAAAAGAGTCTCATTGATCAACCGCGCCGTAAACCGTGCGCTTGATTATCGGTCAGATCAGCAGATCTTTGGCCGTGCGGATTATTGGGCCAATCCAAATGAAGTTGCTGCTTTGGGCGTGGGTGATTGTGAGGATTTCGCAATTGCCAAGCTTTGGGCGCTGCGGGCGATCGGCTTGAACCCCGAGCAATTACAATTCATTGTGGTCAAGGACACGCGACGCAATGTCTTGCATGCGGTTCTGGCTGTTCACCTGGATGGCGGAACTTATATTCTGGACAGCCTGAGCGATAAGGTCGCCACACAGGGCGCATTCAGGGACTATAAGCCTATTATGTCCTTTGCGGCCAATAAAAGCTATATTCATGGCTTTGACAGCAAGGCTGTGCAGACAGCAAACCGCAAGGTCGGCCGAAACAATTCCTGAAAGACTTTTTTCGGGTTTTCAGCTGAGGTAACTCATATCTGACTTAAATTTCCAGGGCAGATGGCCATTTGGCGACCATCTGCCCTGATTGTTTTCAGATCTAAAGCAATACATCCTGTGATGTTTCGTTGTCGTCAAACAGGATCGATATGGTCGTTCCATCAGCAACTGTGACGGTTGCAACATCGGTAGCGCTGTACGCGGTTCCAGCAGTGCCATCCTTGTCCACCGCGATGGTGTATGTGCCAGGACCTCCTGTGACTGAGACAAAACCATCAGCATCAAGATCATCGGCATTGGTCAATCCCAGCCCACCAAGGATTTCGGTCAGATCAATTTCGTCTCCGTCAGGCTCGCTGTAATCCGTGATGACGTCGTTGATGGCAAGATCAAGCGAATCCGCGCCAATAATGAATGTATCAGCATCAGCACCACCCGTCATCGTATCGCTGCCGGAGCCACCGATCAGAACATCCTCTCCGGCAAGACCTGTCAGAATATCTGTGCCGCCAAGGCCCAGAAGAAAATCATCACCTGATGTGCCTGATACAGGATTGTCATCGCCTTCGGTTCCGATGATTGTGGGGGCAGGCGGCAGGAAGTTGATTTCCAACTCGCCAGTCGTTGTGTCCCCATCGCCATCTTCACCAGTAAGCGCCACATCCATTGTGAACGGATCAATTGCGTTGATCGTTTCTATGGAAATTGCGCCTACTTTGAAGGAGTCGGTTCCTATTAAGCCTTCTAGTTGCACCGCTTGAAAAGCGGTAGTCGACTCAATTTCATAATACCAGCCCTCATCTACGCCAATAACAATAGCTACACCTGCCACCGAATTGAATGTTGATTGCAGTACGCCCGTGGTGGCTGGATTACCATTGTAAATTTTGACAGTAAAACTGTCGGTTATGAATGTATCTCCAGTGTCACCATAGAAATCTGAATCTTCATCTGCATCAATCAGTTTTATAGTAAAATCAGCTGTGTTGTTCGGATTTCCACTGACTTTGTCAATTTCCTGAGCAAAACTGGTTAGGGAGTAGTATGGCCCTGCGACGACCACAGGGTCCACATCAGTTATATTTGTCAAGAAATCGAACCGGATGATTTCACCCGCATCAATATCCTGACCGCTACCAATACCGATATTGTTGGCATTTGTATTTATCGAGCCACTTCCGGTTATGAGAATGTCATTCCCGCCCGCTGTGTTGGCCCCCAGAGCAAAGAAAGGGTTATTGCCACCACCTACACCGCTCAAATCGCTAAAGCTCGATGTCTCGCCATTCGCAATTGTGCCTTCATCAATGGTGAAGGAATAGGTTCCGGCGACCGGATCCAGATCGATGGTGAAGGCCAAGCCAGTTGTTGCATTGGCCCCGGTTGCACCAACCAGTATTGTGCTGTCGGCCCCTTCATACAGGAAGATTGGATCTCCGTTCAGCTTGATTGCATTGCCATCAGAGTCAAGCGCTGCGGCACCTTCAACAAAGTCAAACCCAATACTGCCAACACCATCCGCTCCAGCCACGTCAGCAAAATTAATATTGCCAACCGTAGTAAAGCCGGTCACATCATCCGCATAGACGAAATCCGCGACAAACGCGGAAGGCAGATCATCGGAGACATCGACATTGACGGTTCCGGTTACGGATGCTGCTCCGGTATCTGTCGCAACCACACCGACGCTGCCCAGATCTTGCAGATCGTCCACATTGACAGTTGGATGGCTGTCATAATTATCATTGAGCGTAGCTGTAACGGTTGCCACATCACCGGAGACCGACAGATCAAGGGTGACAATGGTGGGGCCAGCAACCCCGTCGGTACCTGTAATCTGTGTGTCGGAAACCCGTGTCCAGGTCAGTCCGCCAGTGAGGTTGGTGAGATCTGCTGCAAAGACAATAGATGAAATGGCGTTTGATCCAGGTGTGAAGGTCAGTGTGTCCTGGGCAAAGTCATCAGCCGTTGGATCAGAGCCATCCGCCAGATGTTCATCATCGAGCACCAAGGTAATGGGTGCAGTGACCGTTGGATCAGTGCCATTTGTGAGATTGATGGTGAGTGTTGTGGTCGACAGATCACCATCGCCATCAATGATTGTATAGACGAAGACATCGGTCTCATTGCCTGTGATGGCATTGGCTGTTGATTGATAGGTATAAGAGCCATCGGCTGCCAGAATGAGTGTGCCGTGTTCTCCAAGAATAGAAGCGCCAACACCGCCAGAGACATCATCCGTGGGATCGACACCTACCGCTGATATGACACCTTGAATGGCGGTGGAGGCCAGGCCATCAGCGCCGCCTTCATCATTGGTGAGCACACCATCGCCGACCAGAACGGTTAAAAGGGCGCCTTCATTGACCGCGCCGGTATCGGCAGTGGCTGTTGGCACATCATCGACGATATTGACGGTGATGGTTCCTGTTGATGTGTTGCCGTTTGCATCTGTTGCCACATAGGTGAAGCTCTCGGCGACTTCCGTATTGTTGCCATCATCACCAGACGTTGAGGTGACGGGAGCTGTCAGCGTATAGACATATGAGCCATTTGTTGCGATCTGGATGGAGCCATAGGTTCCTGCTGTGACGGCATTGTCGCCGGTCTGCAGGGCATAGGTAATGGCTGGAAATCCGCCACTTGCATTGAGCTGATTGGTGGCATCGGTCTCGGTTGTATCAGTTGGAATGGAGCCAGTGACACTGCTTGCAGCAATATCAGGAGCCGTTTGTGCTGTATCCATGCCGGATTCATAGACCGTGACATCATCGTCATCGGGGGCAACCACAGTGCCATCAGTGAGATTGATGGTGAGTGTTGTGGTCGACAGATCACCATCGCCATCAATGATTGTATAGACGAAGACATCGGTCTCATTGCCTGTGATGGCATTGGCTGTTGATTGATAGGTATAAGAGCCATCGGCTGCCAGAATGAGTGTGCCGTGTTCTCCAAGAATAGAAGCGCCAACACCGCCAGAGACATCATCCGTGGGATCGACACCTACCGCTGATATGACACCTTGAATGGCGGTGGAGGCCAGGCCATCAGCGCCGCCTTCATCATTGGTGAGCACACCATCGCCGACCAGAACGGTTAAAAGGGCGCCTTCATTGACCGCGCCGGTATCGGCAGTGGCTGTTGGCACATCATCGACGATATTGACGGTGATGGTTCCTGTTGATGTGTTGCCGTTTGCATCTGTTGCCACATAGGTGAAGCTCTCGGCGACTTCCGTATTGTTGCCATCATCACCAGACGTTGAGGTGACGGGAGCTGTCAGCGTATAGACATATGAGCCATTTGTTGCGATCTGGATGGAGCCATAGGTTCCTGCTGTGACGGCATTGTCGCCGGTCTGCAGGGCATAGGTAATGGCTGGAAATCCGCCACTTGCATTGAGCTGATTGGTGGCATCGGTCTCGGTTGTATCAGTTGGAATGGAGCCAGTGACACTGCTTGCAGCAATATCAGGAGCCGTTTGTGCTGTATCCATGCCGGATTCATAGACCGTGACATCATCGTCATCGGGGGCAACCACAGTGCCATCAGTGAGATTGATGGTGAGTGTTGTGGTCGACAGATCACCATCGCCATCAATGATTGTATAGACGAAGACATCGGTCTCATTGCCTGTGATGGCATTGGCTGTTGATTGATAGGTATAAGAGCCATCGGCTGCCAGAATGAGTGTGCCGTGTTCTCCAAGAATAGAAGCGCCAACACCGCCAGAGACATCATCCGTGGGATCGACACCTACCGCTGATATGACACCTTGAATGGCGGTGGAGGCCAGGCCATCAGCGCCGCCTTCATCATTGGTGAGCACACCATCGCCGACCAGAACGGTTAAAAGGGCGCCTTCATTGACCGCGCCGGTATCGGCAGTGGCTGTTGGCACATCATCGACGATATTGACGGTGATGGTTCCTGTTGATGTGTTGCCGTTTGCATCTGTTGCCACATAGGTGAAGCTCTCGGCGACTTCCGTATTGTTGCCATCATCACCAGACGTTGAGGTGACGGGAGCTGTCAGCGTATAGACATATGAGCCATTTGTTGCGATCTGGATGGAGCCATAGGTTCCTGCTGTGACGGCATTGTCGCCGGTCTGCAGGGCATAGGTAATGGCTGGAAATCCGCCACTTGCATTGAGCTGATTGGTGGCATCGGTCTCGGTTGTATCAGTTGGAATGGAGCCAGTGACACTGCTTGCAGCAATATCAGGAGCCGTTTGTGCTGTATCCATGCCGGATTCATAGACCGTGACATCATCGTCATCGGGGGCAACCACAGTGCCATCAGTGAGATTGATGGTGAGTGTTGTGGTCGACAGATCACCATCGCCATCAATGATTGTATAGACGAAGACATCGGTCTCATTGCCTGTGATGGCATTGGCTGTTGATTGATAGGTATAAGAGCCATCGGCTGCCAGAATGAGTGTGCCGTGTTCTCCAAGAATAGAAGCGCCAACACCGCCAGAGACATCATCCGTGGGATCGACACCTACCGCTGATATGACACCTTGAATGGCGGTGGAGGCCAGGCCATCAGCGCCGCCTTCATCATTGGTGAGCACACCATCGCCGACCAGAACGGTTAAAAGGGCGCCTTCATTGACCGCGCCGGTATCGGCAGTGGCTGTTGGCACATCATCGACGATATTGACGGTGATGGTTCCTGTTGATGTGTTGCCGTTTGCATCTGTTGCCACATAGGTGAAGCTCTCGGCGACTTCCGTATTGTTGCCATCATCACCAGACGTTGAGGTGACGGGAGCTGTCAGCGTATAGACATATGAGCCATTTGTTGCGATCTGGATGGAGCCATAGGTTCCTGCTGTGACGGCATTGTCGCCGGTCTGCAGGGCATAGGTAATGGCTGGAAATCCGCCACTTGCATTGAGCTGATTGGTGGCATCGGTCTCGGTTGTATCAGTTGGAATGGAGCCAGTGACACTGCTTGCAGCAATATCAGGAGCCGTTTGTGCTGTATCCATGCCGGATTCATAGACCGTGACATCATCGTCATCGGGGGCAACCACAGTGCCATCAGTGAGATTGATGGTGAGTGTTGTGGTCGACAGATCACCATCGCCATCAATGATTGTATAGACGAAGACATCGGTCTCATTGCCTGTGATGGCATTGGCTGTTGATTGATAGGTATAAGAGCCATCGGCTGCCAGAATGAGTGTGCCGTGTTCTCCAAGAATAGAAGCGCCAACACCGCCAGAGACATCATCCGTGGGATCGACACCTACCGCTGATATGACACCTTGAATGGCGGTGGAGGCCAGGCCATCAGCGCCGCCTTCATCATTGGTGAGCACACCATCGCCGACCAGAACGGTTAAAAGGGCGCCTTCATTGACCGCGCCGGTATCGGCAGTGGCTGTTGGCACATCATCGACGATATTGACGGTGATGGTTCCTGTTGATGTGTTGCCGTTTGCATCTGTTGCCACATAGGTGAAGCTCTCGGCGACTTCCGTATTGTTGCCATCATCACCAGACGTTGAGGTGACGGGAGCTGTCAGCGTATAGACATATGAGCCATTTGTTGCGATCTGGATGGAGCCATAGGTTCCTGCTGTGACGGCATTGTCGCCGGTCTGCAGGGCATAGGTAATGGCTGGAAATCCGCCACTTGCATTGAGCTGATTGGTGGCATCGGTCTCGGTTGTATCAGTTGGAATGGAGCCAGTGACACTGCTTGCAGCAATATCAGGAGCCGTTTGTGCTGTATCCATGCCGGATTCATAGACCGTGACATCATCGTCATCGGGGGCAACCACAGTGCCATCAGTGAGATTGATGGTGAGTGTTGTGGTCGACAGATCACCATCGCCATCAATGATTGTATAGACGAAGACATCGGTCTCATTGCCTGTGATGGCATTGGCTGTTGATTGATAGGTATAAGAGCCATCGGCTGCCAGAATGAGTGTGCCGTGTTCTCCAAGAATAGAAGCGCCAACACCGCCAGAGACATCATCCGTGGGATCGACACCTACCGCTGATATGACACCTTGAATGGCGGTGGAGGCCAGGCCATCAGCGCCGCCTTCATCATTGGTGAGCACACCATCGCCGACCAGAACGGTTAAAAGGGCGCCTTCATTGACCGCGCCGGTATCGGCAGTGGCTGTTGGCACATCATCGACGATATTGACGGTGATGGTTCCTGTTGATGTGTTGCCGTTTGCATCTGTTGCCACATAGGTGAAGCTCTCGGCGACTTCCGTATTGTTGCCATCATCACCAGACGTTGAGGTGACGGGAGCTGTCAGCGTATAGACATATGAGCCATTTGTTGCGATCTGGATGGAGCCATAGGTTCCTGCTGTGACGGCATTGTCGCCGGTCTGCAGGGCATAGGTAATGGCTGGAAATCCGCCACTTGCATTGAGCTGATTGGTGGCATCGGTCTCGGTTGTATCAGTTGGAATGGAGCCAGTGACACTGCTTGCAGCAATATCAGGAGCCGTTTGTGCTGTATCCATGCCGGATTCATAGACCGTGACATCATCGTCATCGGGGGCAACCACAGTGCCATCAGTGAGATTGATGGTGAGTGTTGTGGTCGACAGATCACCATCGCCATCAATGATTGTATAGACGAAGACATCGGTCTCATTGCCTGTGATGGCATTGGCTGTTGATTGATAGGTATAAGAGCCATCGGCTGCCAGAATGAGTGTGCCGTGTTCTCCAAGAATAGAAGCGCCAACACCGCCAGAGACATCATCCGTGGGATCGACACCTACCGCTGATATGACACCTTGAATGGCGGTGGAGGCCAGGCCATCAGCGCCGCCTTCATCATTGGTGAGCACACCATCGCCGACCAGAACGGTTAAAAGGGCGCCTTCATTGACCGCGCCGGTATCGGCAGTGGCTGTTGGCACATCATCGACGATATTGACGGTGATGGTTCCTGTTGATGTGTTGCCGTTTGCATCTGTTGCCACATAGGTGAAGCTCTCGGCGACTTCCGTATTGTTGCCATCATCACCAGACGTTGAGGTGACGGGAGCTGTCAGCGTATAGACATATGAGCCATTTGTTGCGATCTGGATGGAGCCATAGGTTCCTGCTGTGACGGCATTGTCGCCGGTCTGCAGGGCATAGGTAATGGCTGGAAATCCGCCACTTGCATTGAGCTGATTGGTGGCATCGGTCTCGGTTGTATCAGTTGGAATGGAGCCAGTGACACTGCTTGCAGCAATATCAGGAGCCGTTTGTGCTGTATCCATGCCGGATTCATAGACCGTGACATCATCGTCATCGGGGGCAACCACAGTGCCATCAGTGAGATTGATGGTGAGTGTTGTGGTCGACAGATCACCATCGCCATCAATGATTGTATAGACGAAGACATCGGTCTCATTGCCTGTGATGGCATTGGCTGTTGATTGATAGGTATAAGAGCCATCGGCTGCCAGAATGAGTGTGCCGTGTTCTCCAAGAATAGAAGCGCCAACACCGCCAGAGACATCATCCGTGGGATCGACACCTACCGCTGATATGACACCTTGAATGGCGGTGGAGGCCAGGCCATCAGCGCCGCCTTCATCATTGGTGAGCACACCATCGCCGACCAGAACGGTTAAAAGGGCGCCTTCATTGACCGCGCCGGTATCGGCAGTGGCTGTTGGCACATCATCGACGATATTGACGGTGATGGTTCCTGTTGATGTGTTGCCGTTTGCATCTGTTGCCACATAGGTGAAGCTCTCGGCGACTTCCGTATTGTTGCCATCATCACCAGACGTTGAGGTGACGGGAGCTGTCAGCGTATAGACATATGAGCCATTTGTTGCGATCTGGATGGAGCCATAGGTTCCTGCTGTGACGGCATTGTCGCCGGTCTGCAGGGCATAGGTAATGGCTGGAAATCCGCCACTTGCATTGAGCTGATTGGTGGCATCGGTCTCGGTTGTATCAGTTGGAATGGAGCCAGTGACACTGCTTGCAGCAATATCAGGAGCCGTTTGTGCTGTATCCATGCCGGATTCATAGACCGTGACATCATCGTCATCGGGGGCAACCACAGTGCCATCAGTGAGATTGATGGTGAGTGTTGTGGTCGACAGATCACCATCGCCATCAATGATTGTATAGACGAAGACATCGGTCTCATTGCCTGTGATGGCATTGGCTGTTGATTGATAGGTATAAGAGCCATCGGCTGCCAGAATGAGTGTGCCGTGTTCTCCAAGAATAGAAGCGCCAACACCGCCAGAGACATCATCCGTGGGATCGACACCTACCGCTGATATGACACCTTGAATGGCGGTGGAGGCCAGGCCATCAGCGCCGCCTTCATCATTGGTGAGCACACCATCGCCGACCAGAACGGTTAAAAGGGCGCCTTCATTGACCGCGCCGGTATCGGCAGTGGCTGTTGGCACATCATCGACGATATTGACGGTGATGGTTCCTGTTGATGTGTTGCCGTTTGCATCTGTTGCCACATAGGTGAAGCTCTCGGCGACTTCCGTATTGTTGCCATCATCACCAGACGTTGAGGTGACGGGAGCTGTCAGCGTATAGACATATGAGCCATTTGTTGCGATCTGGATGGAGCCATAGGTTCCTGCTGTGACGGCATTGTCGCCGGTCTGCAGGGCATAGGTAATGGCTGGAAATCCGCCACTTGCATTGAGCTGATTGGTGGCATCGGTCTCGGTTGTATCAGTTGGAATGGAGCCAGTGACACTGCTTGCAGCAATATCAGGAGCCGTTTGTGCTGTATCCATGCCGGATTCATAGACCGTGACATCATCGTCATCGGGGGCAACCACAGTGCCATCAGTGAGATTGATGGTGAGTGTTGTGGTCGACAGATCACCATCGCCATCAATGATTGTATAGACGAAGACATCGGTCTCATTGCCTGTGATGGCATTGGCTGTTGATTGATAGGTATAAGAGCCATCGGCTGCCAGAATGAGTGTGCCGTGTTCTCCAAGAATAGAAGCGCCAACACCGCCAGAGACATCATCCGTGGGATCGACACCTACCGCTGATATGACACCTTGAATGGCGGTGGAGGCCAGGCCATCAGCGCCGCCTTCATCATTGGTGAGCACACCATCGCCGACCAGAACGGTTAAAAGGGCGCCTTCATTGACCGCGCCGGTATCGGCAGTGGCTGTTGGCACATCATCGACGATATTGACGGTGATGGTTCCTGTTGATGTGTTGCCGTTTGCATCTGTTGCCACATAGGTGAAGCTCTCGGCGACTTCCGTATTGTTGCCATCATCACCAGACGTTGAGGTGACGGGAGCTGTCAGCGTATAGACATATGAGCCATTTGTTGCGATCTGGATGGAGCCATAGGTTCCTGCTGTGACGGCATTGTCGCCGGTCTGCAGGGCATAGGTAATGGCTGGAAATCCGCCACTTGCATTGAGCTGATTGGTGGCATCGGTCTCGGTTGTATCAGTTGGAATGGAGCCAGTGACACTGCTTGCAGCAATATCAGGAGCCGTTTGTGCTGTATCCATGCCGGATTCATAGACCGTGACATCATCGTCATCGGGGGCAACCACAGTGCCATCAGTGAGATTGATGGTGAGTGTTGTGGTCGACAGATCACCATCGCCATCAATGATTGTATAGACGAAGACATCGGTCTCATTGCCTGTGATGGCATTGGCTGTTGATTGATAGGTATAAGAGCCATCGGCTGCCAGAATGAGTGTGCCGTGTTCTCCAAGAATAGAAGCGCCAACACCGCCAGAGACATCATCCGTGGGATCGACACCTACCGCTGATATGACACCTTGAATGGCGGTGGAGGCCAGGCCATCAGCGCCGCCTTCATCATTGGTGAGCACACCATCGCCGACCAGAACGGTTAAAAGGGCGCCTTCATTGACCGCGCCGGTATCGGCAGTGGCTGTTGGCACATCATCGACGATATTGACGGTGATGGTTCCTGTTGATGTGTTGCCGTTTGCATCTGTTGCCACATAGGTGAAGCTCTCGGCGACTTCCGTATTGTTGCCATCATCACCAGACGTTGAGGTGACGGGAGCTGTCAGCGTATAGACATATGAGCCATTTGTTGCGATCTGGATGGAGCCATAGGTTCCTGCTGTGACGGCATTGTCGCCGGTCTGCAGGGCATAGGTAATGGCTGGAAATCCGCCACTTGCATTGAGCTGATTGGTGGCATCGGTCTCGGTTGTATCAGTTGGAATGGAGCCAGTGACACTGCTTGCAGCAATATCAGGAGCCGTTTGTGCTGTATCCATGCCGGATTCATAGACCGTGACATCATCGTCATCGGGGGCAACCACAGTGCCATCAGTGAGATTGATGGTGAGTGTTGTGGTCGACAGATCACCATCGCCATCAATGATTGTATAGACGAAGACATCGGTCTCATTGCCTGTGATGGCATTGGCTGTTGATTGATAGGTATAAGAGCCATCGGCTGCCAGAATGAGTGTGCCGTGTTCTCCAAGAATAGAAGCGCCAACACCGCCAGAGACATCATCCGTGGGATCGACACCTACCGCTGATATGACACCTTGAATGGCGGTGGAGGCCAGGCCATCAGCGCCGCCTTCATCATTGGTGAGCACACCATCGCCGACCAGAACGGTTAAAAGGGCGCCTTCATTGACCGCGCCGGTATCGGCAGTGGCTGTTGGCACATCATCGACGATATTGACGGTGATGGTTCCTGTTGATGTGTTGCCGTTTGCATCTGTTGCCACATAGGTGAAGCTCTCGGCGACTTCCGTATTGTTGCCATCATCACCAGACGTTGAGGTGACGGGAGCTGTCAGCGTATAGACATATGAGCCATTTGTTGCGATCTGGATGGAGCCATAGGTTCCTGCTGTGACGGCATTGTCGCCGGTCTGCAGGGCATAGGTAATGGCTGGAAATCCGCCACTTGCATTGAGCTGATTGGTGGCATCGGTCTCGGTTGTATCAGTTGGAATGGAGCCAGTGACACTGCTTGCAGCAATATCAGGAGCCGTTTGTGCTGTATCCATGCCGGATTCATAGACCGTGACATCATCGTCATCGGGGGCAACCACAGTGCCATCAGTGAGATTGATGGTGAGTGTTGTGGTCGACAGATCACCATCGCCATCAATGATTGTATAGACGAAGACATCGGTCTCATTGCCTGTGATGGCATTGGCTGTTGATTGATAGGTATAAGAGCCATCGGCTGCCAGAATGAGTGTGCCGTGTTCTCCAAGAATAGAAGCGCCAACACCGCCAGAGACATCATCCGTGGGATCGACACCTACCGCTGATATGACACCTTGAATGGCGGTGGAGGCCAGGCCATCAGCGCCGCCTTCATCATTGGTGAGCACACCATCGCCGACCAGAACGGTTAAAAGGGCGCCTTCATTGACCGCGCCGGTATCGGCAGTGGCTGTTGGCACATCATCGACGATATTGACGGTGATGGTTCCTGTTGATGTGTTGCCGTTTGCATCTGTTGCCACATAGGTGAAGCTCTCGGCGACTTCCGTATTGTTGCCATCATCACCAGACGTTGAGGTGACGGGAGCTGTCAGCGTATAGACATATGAGCCATTTGTTGCGATCTGGATGGAGCCATAGGTTCCTGCTGTGACGGCATTGTCGCCGGTCTGCAGGGCATAGGTAATGGCTGGAAATCCGCCACTTGCATTGAGCTGATTGGTGGCATCGGTCTCGGTTGTATCAGTTGGAATGGAGCCAGTGACACTGCTTGCAGCAATATCAGGAGCCGTTTGTGCTGTATCCATGCCGGATTCATAGACCGTGACATCATCGTCATCGGGGGCAACCACAGTGCCATCAGTGAGATTGATGGTGAGTGTTGTGGTCGACAGATCACCATCGCCATCAATGATTGTATAGACGAAGACATCGGTCTCATTGCCTGTGATGGCATTGGCTGTTGATTGATAGGTATAAGAGCCATCGGCTGCCAGAATGAGTGTGCCGTGTTCTCCAAGAATAGAAGCGCCAACACCGCCAGAGACATCATCCGTGGGATCGACACCTACCGCTGATATGACACCTTGAATGGCGGTGGAGGCCAGGCCATCAGCGCCGCCTTCATCATTGGTGAGCACACCATCGCCGACCAGAACGGTTAAAAGGGCGCCTTCATTGACCGCGCCGGTATCGGCAGTGGCTGTTGGCACATCATCGACGATATTGACGGTGATGGTTCCTGTTGATGTGTTGCCGTTTGCATCTGTTGCCACATAGGTGAAGCTCTCGGCGACTTCCGTATTGTTGCCATCATCACCAGACGTTGAGGTGACGGGAGCTGTCAGCGTATAGACATATGAGCCATTTGTTGCGATCTGGATGGAGCCATAGGTTCCTGCTGTGACGGCATTGTCGCCGGTCTGCAGGGCATAGGTAATGGCTGGAAATCCGCCACTTGCATTGAGCTGATTGGTGGCATCGGTCTCGGTTGTATCAGTTGGAATGGAGCCAGTGACACTGCTTGCAGCAATATCAGGAGCCGTTTGTGCTGTATCCATGCCGGATTCATAGACCGTGACATCATCGTCATCGGGGGCAACCACAGTGCCATCAGTGAGATTGATGGTGAGTGTTGTGGTCGACAGATCACCATCGCCATCAATGATTGTATAGACGAAGACATCGGTCTCATTGCCTGTGATGGCATTGGCTGTTGATTGATAGGTATAAGAGCCATCGGCTGCCAGAATGAGTGTGCCGTGTTCTCCAAGAATAGAAGCGCCAACACCGCCAGAGACATCATCCGTGGGATCGACACCTACCGCTGATATGACACCTTGAATGGCGGTGGAGGCCAGGCCATCAGCGCCGCCTTCATCATTGGTGAGCACACCATCGCCGACCAGAACGGTTAAAAGGGCGCCTTCATTGACCGCGCCGGTATCGGCAGTGGCTGTTGGCACATCATCGACGATATTGACGGTGATGGTTCCTGTTGATGTGTTGCCGTTTGCATCTGTTGCCACATAGGTGAAGCTCTCGGCGACTTCCGTATTGTTGCCATCATCACCAGACGTTGAGGTGACGGGAGCTGTCAGCGTATAGACATATGAGCCATTTGTTGCGATCTGGATGGAGCCATAGGTTCCTGCTGTGACGGCATTGTCGCCGGTCTGCAGGGCATAGGTAATGGCTGGAAATCCGCCACTTGCATTGAGCTGATTGGTGGCATCGGTCTCGGTTGTATCAGTTGGAATGGAGCCAGTGACACTGCTTGCAGCAATATCAGGAGCCGTTTGTGCTGTATCCATGCCGGATTCATAGACCGTGACATCATCGTCATCGGGGGCAACCACAGTGCCATCAGTGAGATTGATGGTGAGTGTTGTGGTCGACAGATCACCATCGCCATCAATGATTGTATAGACGAAGACATCGGTCTCATTGCCTGTGATGGCATTGGCTGTTGATTGATAGGTATAAGAGCCATCGGCTGCCAGAATGAGTGTGCCGTGTTCTCCAAGAATAGAAGCGCCAACACCGCCAGAGACATCATCCGTGGGATCGACACCTACCGCTGATATGACACCTTGAATGGCGGTGGAGGCCAGGCCATCAGCGCCGCCTTCATCATTGGTGAGCACACCATCGCCGACCAGAACGGTTAAAAGGGCGCCTTCATTGACCGCGCCGGTATCGGCAGTGGCTGTTGGCACATCATCGACGATATTGACGGTGATGGTTCCTGTTGATGTGTTGCCGTTTGCATCTGTTGCCACATAGGTGAAGCTCTCGGCGACTTCCGTATTGTTGCCATCATCACCAGACGTTGAGGTGACGGGAGCTGTCAGCGTATAGACATATGAGCCATTTGTTGCGATCTGGATGGAGCCATAGGTTCCTGCTGTGACGGCATTGTCGCCGGTCTGCAGGGCATAGGTAATGGCTGGAAATCCGCCACTTGCATTGAGCTGATTGGTGGCATCGGTCTCGGTTGTATCAGTTGGAATGGAGCCAGTGACACTGCTTGCAGCAATATCAGGAGCCGTTTGTGCTGTATCCATGCCGGATTCATAGACCGTGACATCATCGTCATCGGGGGCAACCACAGTGCCATCAGTGAGATTGATGGTGAGTGTTGTGGTCGACAGATCACCATCGCCATCAATGATTGTATAGACGAAGACATCGGTCTCATTGCCTGTGATGGCATTGGCTGTTGATTGATAGGTATAAGAGCCATCGGCTGCCAGAATGAGTGTGCCGTGTTCTCCAAGAATAGAAGCGCCAACACCGCCAGAGACATCATCCGTGGGATCGACACCTACCGCTGATATGACACCTTGAATGGCGGTGGAGGCCAGGCCATCAGCGCCGCCTTCATCATTGGTGAGCACACCATCGCCGACCAGAACGGTTAAAAGGGCGCCTTCATTGACCGCGCCGGTATCGGCAGTGGCTGTTGGCACATCATCGACGATATTGACGGTGATGGTTCCTGTTGATGTGTTGCCGTTTGCATCTGTTGCCACATAGGTGAAGCTCTCGGCGACTTCCGTATTGTTGCCATCATCACCAGACGTTGAGGTGACGGGAGCTGTCAGCGTATAGACATATGAGCCATTTGTTGCGATCTGGATGGAGCCATAGGTTCCTGCTGTGACGGCATTGTCGCCGGTCTGCAGGGCATAGGTAATGGCTGGAAATCCGCCACTTGCATTGAGCTGATTGGTGGCATCGGTCTCGGTTGTATCAGTTGGAATGGAGCCAGTGACACTGCTTGCAGCAATATCAGGAGCCGTTTGTGCTGTATCCATGCCGGATTCATAGACCGTGACATCATCGTCATCGGGGGCAACCACAGTGCCATCAGTGAGATTGATGGTGAGTGTTGTGGTCGACAGATCACCATCGCCATCAATGATTGTATAGACGAAGACATCGGTCTCATTGCCTGTGATGGCATTGGCTGTTGATTGATAGGTATAAGAGCCATCGGCTGCCAGAATGAGTGTGCCGTGTTCTCCAAGAATAGAAGCGCCAACACCGCCAGAGACATCATCCGTGGGATCGACACCTACCGCTGATATGACACCTTGAATGGCGGTGGAGGCCAGGCCATCAGCGCCGCCTTCATCATTGGTGAGCACACCATCGCCGACCAGAACGGTTAAAAGGGCGCCTTCATTGACCGCGCCGGTATCGGCAGTGGCTGTTGGCACATCATCGACGATATTGACGGTGATGGTTCCTGTTGATGTGTTGCCGTTTGCATCTGTTGCCACATAGGTGAAGCTCTCGGCGACTTCCGTATTGTTGCCATCATCACCAGACGTTGAGGTGACGGGAGCTGTCAGCGTATAGACATATGAGCCATTTGTTGCGATCTGGATGGAGCCATAGGTTCCTGCTGTGACGGCATTGTCGCCGGTCTGCAGGGCATAGGTAATGGCTGGAAATCCGCCACTTGCATTGAGCTGATTGGTGGCATCGGTCTCGGTTGTATCAGTTGGAATGGAGCCAGTGACACTGCTTGCAGCAATATCAGGAGCCGTTTGTGCTGTATCCATGCCGGATTCATAGACCGTGACATCATCGTCATCGGGGGCAACCACAGTGCCATCAGTGAGATTGATGGTGAGTGTTGTGGTCGACAGATCACCATCGCCATCAATGATTGTATAGACGAAGACATCGGTCTCATTGCCTGTGATGGCATTGGCTGTTGATTGATAGGTATAAGAGCCATCGGCTGCCAGAATGAGTGTGCCGTGTTCTCCAAGAATAGAAGCGCCAACACCGCCAGAGACATCATCCGTGGGATCGACACCTACCGCTGATATGACACCTTGAATGGCGGTGGAGGCCAGGCCATCAGCGCCGCCTTCATCATTGGTGAGCACACCATCGCCGACCAGAACGGTTAAAAGGGCGCCTTCATTGACCGCGCCGGTATCGGCAGTGGCTGTTGGCCCGTCATCCAGCACATCCACTTGCAGCGTGTCACTTGTGGAAAGCCCGTTACTGGCTGTCAGGACGATGGTGAATTCGTCAGAGATGCCTTCTGAAGATCCGGTAGATGTGTCATCAGGGTGGTCTGTCGTGTTGTCGTCGAGAGTATATTCCCAGGAATACCCAGTGGACGGAGAGCCGGTGACCACCAACGTGCCATAAGTACCTGTTGTGACAGTGCCGCCATTGGTTACGTCAACGCCATCGATAAACAGGGTGCTGACGGTATTGGGACCCGTTGAAATTGCCAGATTCCCAGACGTCTTTTCCAGAGGGCTGGAGGGGTTTGACCCATCAAAAAGTGCTTGCTCGTCTACAAATGCGCCAGCGCCTGCTTCCAAAAGTGGAGCCGTAGGATCGCCGTTTTCTTCCTCCGGAATGCCTTCAAACAGCTCTTCCTGTTCCGGTTCTACAAACGCAAGTGCTGTGGGTGGCAACAGTGATGTAATACCAATGCCATCGCCAATTGAGCCTTGCGAGCTGTCCTGATAGGCTCCGCGGCCTTCCGGCAAAGGTTGCTCTGCGGGTTGTTCTGCGGCCACATCGGGACCAGCGGCAGGTTGTATGTTGTTGGCCTGGAAGAGGGCCGCAACTGTTTCCGAGGGGAGTTGCACGTCTCCCAGATAGATAGTCAGGCCCTGAATGGCGCCTTGCAGAATAACAAAAATGGAGCCATCCGGCTGGACCAATTCCAGATTGTTGCCATTGAGGCGCAAATCGCCGAGATTCGCATCTGCAGGCAGACGTACGGCATTCTCGTCATCAATCGAAAACTCGACAATTGCCGGGGGCGTGTCGTCAGCAGAGACAGCTTCAGAATTCGTGCTTGCCGACTGACTGTCAGGGTCCTGTGCGTCGTCTGCCTCATCAGAGGTGACGGTCTGAGGCTCAACCTGAGCTATCTGCCATTCAGCTTCAGAAACATCGTTCAAGGCGTCAACAGAAGAGGATTGACCCTCTAAATCATTATTCACGGCCATACGCAACTCCACACAACTCGACAATGTTAATCAGTTGTTAAGGATAGTTGGGCGGTCTAGCGGATGCAAATTTACAAACCATCAAAAGCATTTCATATTATGCCTTTTGCGAAGATGATTCATTAACCCTAATAAAAAAACATAATATATTATGTAATTATTGGATATTGGCGCTGGAGCAGATTCAATTTACTGTTGTGATGATGAATTCTCGTGAGGCCCGCCCCAGGGGGGTAAAGACGAAGGTTCCGGATTGCCCGGAAAATCCTTGCTCATTCTTCAAAACTTCAGGGGTAAACGCAGCATCGCCGGCCAATTGCGGGAGTGCACCCGACAGCACCACGAGGTCATAAACAATGATGCTTTCCAGAGTTGGAACCGCTTTAAATGATTTCTGGAATTTCTGAATAAAGCTCGCCAATTGTTGTCCGGAAAAAGTTGGAAACCAGGCACCGCGTAACCGGTCCAATCCTGACCTTGGGATGGACCAGCCGCTGTTCCCGACAACATTGATTGTTGTATTGGCAGGCGGCGTCAATATTGCCAGAAAGTCATTTGCACGCTTTGGTCCGATGGCGAATGCAATGGCAGTTGTTGGGGAAATATCTGCGGATATCGCTGCAATAACGGTCTGCGGAAGCGCGGAGTTGGATGTAAACACAATCGTCTTGACTGTTAAGCCCGCCCGTTTTGCCTGTTCATTCAGCTGGCGAGAATAGACTTGCGACACAGAGGCAGCGGCTTCGATTATATAGATGGTCTTATAACCGCGACGGAGCATTTCGGCCACTGTCGCTATAGCTTCTTCGCGATAGTTCATGCCGGCTGCATATAAACCGATTTGGGGATTTGCGGCCTGAGCCAGTGACAGGACAGGTATCTCCTGCAAAGACAGAAATTTCGCCAGCTCAACGGCCGACGCACCACTTTGTGGCCCAATCACCACGTCTACCCCGGCTGTAATGAAGTCAGTTGCAGCTTTTTGAACAGATGCAGCATCCCCCTGCGAATGGCGAACCACCAGTGTAACGGGCCCTCCAGATAATTGCTCGGCTGCCAGCCGACCAGCCAACTGGACTGCGTTCGCAGAGCCATCGCTCAGATTTATAGGTGCGGAATAGGCCAACAAACCAACCAGAACTGAACCTGCGCCAACTGTTTCGTCGGAGGGTTGATCACTACCTTTAATATCCTGGGTGAAAACGGTTCCGTTCGAACAACTGCCCAGCAGCAGCAACGACAAAAACAGTGTCGATACAAGCAGTTTTGGTAACAGGAGCGCAGTATGTCGGCTGCGGTTGAACGCGTTTAACAATGTCATCAGAATTTCCATTATGCGTGCCGCCATTCAGTTTTGTATAAATCCGACCAAAGCATACTCATGCATTGCAGACACGACCGTCACTTTCGAAACACCTCGGCGTTTTCTATCGTCAACTTGTACAGAATAGCCACATTCCACAGCATCGCTTGTCCCCAACAGCCGATCAAATAATTGCTCCAATGGAGTGTCAAGGACAAGTTTGACGACATCGCCCGAAATATCCCGGTTCATACTGCCGGAAATGACACGTAAAAACCGTACAAAATCCTGATTGACCTGTTGCAGTTTCTTGTGCCTATCAATTGAAAATGATGCCACAGGTGCTTGTTGGAATTGTCGGATAGCTTCCTGCAGTTGAGCGACAGCCGTGCTTCTGTTGGATTCCGATACATAGGCAACATAGCAGCGAAGAAGGCTGGCCAGGTTTTCAGGTTGGCCGGAATTGTCCAGAATGATCTTGTTGATAAGTTCGGCCCGTTTCAAGCCATGATCCCCAGCCATAAGGGTCAAAGTTTCCCAAAATATCCTTTCAAGGCGAATACCCCGCCGCTTTTTATCGACCATCACCGTATGAAATTCGGGTTCAGTCAGCGGCGCAAAATTCTCCAGTGACGGGAGTGCAGTTCGGGAAAGATTGGCTTTACCTGTCATCCCTTATCGTTCCCTCAAGGCTTCGTTGCGGGCTTTGTTGATGGGTTTTAATATGAATTGCAGGACGGTTTTCTTTCCGGTCAATATTTCAACATTCGTAACCATGCCGGGTAGAATTGGCAGTTCCTGTCCGCCGAAATCTAGCTTGGACTGATCCGTCGACAACAGCACAATGTAGTAGGTTTCCCGCGTGTTTGGATCGACTATGCTGTCTGGAGAAACATTTTCGACATGGCCTTCGAGCCCACCATAAACCGAAAAATCATAGGCGGTCAGCTTGATATTCGCTGACTGGCCGGGAAGGATAAAGGCCACGTCCGACGGTTTCAGCCGCGCTTCGACCAGAAGCTTTTCCGATACAGGGACAATATCGAGCAGCCTGTCTCCAGGTGCTATGAACGCACCAATCGTGTTTACACCCATATTGTTGATAATGCCGTTGACCGGGGAGCGAATTTCAGTTCGCGTCACCTGATCTGCAGCGCCACGAAGGACTTCGCGGGCCGAGGTCAGTTCCGCCAGGCGTTGTGTGAGGTCGGTCAATGCCTGTTCGCGAAATTGCGATTCTGCAATGCTGGACTGCAAATCGGCTTCCGAGAGAGCTGCTTTCAGCCGTTCGACTGTTTCGTTGATCGCATCAATCTGTCCGGTGAGTTCGGAAACATCCCGTTGTGCTGCCAGAATTTCGGATTGGGCGACCAGTTGTTTTGCTGCCAACGGCTCGATCAGGGAGAGCTGTTCTGAGGCAAGCACCAAAGTATTATTCAGTCGCGTGAGATTTGACAGCGCTTCATTTAACTCGCGTTGCCGTTGTTCAATTCGGCGCTCTAGAACATCCTTCGACTGTTGCAGTCCTTGCGCGCGCGTCTGCTGAAGGCTCTCTTCATTTGCGCAAATTTCCGGCGCAGATGCTGCCACTTCGGGCGGACACACGAAACGTCCCAGCGAACCAGCTTCAACTTCGGCCCGCAACCGAGCCACCTGCACACTCAAAGCGCGCACTTTTGCTTCCACTTCTCCGGCAGAGGACGAAGTTGTCGTATCATCCAGCCTTACGAGCACTTGCCCTTGTTTGACCTGCTGCCCGGTGCGCACAAATATATCAGCAACCACTCCGGCAACGCCGCTTTGCACGACTTGGGTTTTCCCAGAGGGGATGACACGTCCCTCTGCGCGCGAGATTTCATCGATGGGTGCTAGTGCCGCCCATGTCACAGCGGCAATCATGAACAAGGTGACGAACATAATCACCGATGACCAGCGCCGGGGCAGGCGGCTTGCGCGTCTGGTATATTCGGAGCGCCCGAAAACTGTGTCGGGGTCGCTCATTGGGCAGACCCGCGCGCCTTGAGTTGCGCTAATACAGCATCACGCGGCCCATCAGCGATGATCCGCCCATTGTCAATGACGATAAGACGGCTCACCAGTGACAGAAGACTGTGCCTGTGGGTCGCAATGAGAACTGTGTGATCTGGAGCCAAACTCTTTGCCAGATGATCGATCAACTGACGTTCTGTCGCCAGGTCCATGGAGCTGGAGGGTTCGTCCAGGAATAGAATTTTTGGATTGGTCAGCATGGCTCTTGCCAGAGCAATTGCCTGTCGCTGCCCGCCCGATAGCAAATTCCCGCGTTCACCCACGGGCATGTCAAACCCCAGCGGATGGCGCGACACAAAATCTTCGACGCCGGCCCGGCCTGCAACGTCAATAATCCGTTCTTCCGAAGCCGTCGGATCTGCCAGAACAATATTCTCTCTGACTGTCCCGTTGAACAGCTCCGGATCCTGAAGGACAAACCCGACCTGTGCTCGCAAATGAGCCGGGTGATATTGTCCAATCGCAACGCCATCTACGAGTATTTCGCCTTCACCGGGTTCGTAGAAACCGACAAGAAGTCGACCGATTGTTGTCTTCCCGGAGCCAATGCGCCCCACGATCCCGACCTTCTCTCCTGGAGCAACTGAAAAGGAGACCTGATCCAGCACAAATTGTTTCGCACCGGGATAGGCAAAGCGGACTTTGGAAAAATCAATTCTTCCTGCCTGAATTTTCCGATTTACAAAGTTTTTCACTTTGTTCCGCTCGTCAGGGAGCGCCATCACCTGGCCCAGCACCCGATAGGCCTCAAGTGCGCCGCGTGTGCGCAAAATCGCTGATGAAATCTGTGCGACCGGCGCAATGAGGCGGTTTGACAACATCATGGAGGCAATGATTGCGCCCATGCTGATTTCCGACGCAGAGAAGCGGTAAGTGCCCCCGATAATGATGCTGATCATGGCAAGCTGTCCGGCAACTGCCGTAAAATTCGAGGCGATGGATTGCAGCGATTTGATCTTGTGTTGAGTTTCGGAGGATTTCAGAACTGCATTTTCCCATCGGCTAAGAAAGTGCCCTTCCGATCGGGTGGCCTTTACTGTCTGTACCGCGGCCAGTGTTTCAAATAGAACCGCGTTTTTCCCGGCAGATTCCTGCAAGGCGGATTTTACTGCTGCACCCGCCCGAAACCCGATCAGAGTTGTCACAAGAAGCGCGATGAGCGTCGCAATGAGTGGAAATATGACAATCCAGCCGATCAGACTGCCGATCACATATGCAAAAAGCCCCATGAATAGAATATCAATGAACATGACCACGGTGCTGGATGTAAAAAAATCTCGCAACACTTCATATTGAGCAATCCTGTTGGCAAACGCTCCCGTGGATGTGGGGCGTTCAGCCAAAGTTGCATTCAGCACACGGTCAAACATGACAGAGGACAGGCTGAAATCGATGTTGCGCCCGACAAAATCGATAATGGAGCCCCGAACAACTTTTAGAATCAGGTCAAAAACCAGAACGATGGCCAGTCCGATGGCCAGCACCCAAAGTGTCGATATGGCCTTGTTGGGCAGCACCCGATCATAGACATTTAATGTGAACAGCGGCATGGCAATTGCAAAAAGATTGATGAGCACAGTCGCCAGAATGACATTCGCGATGCCTTTGCCATGGCCGGCAAGTGCAGTCCGTAACCAGTGCGTTTGACGGCCCTCATTGTTGTTATCGTCTGTTGCGCCGGGAAGTTCCACATCCTCTGCCAGCAGTTTTATGTGCAGGAAGTCCCGTTTTTTGGCGGGGGGAAATCTCCGGTTGGAGAACGTGACGCGCTGTGCCTTATCGGGGTCAAATCCGACAAATTCAGCGTTCGCATTGCGCCCGGCGCAGACAACAATTCCGCCTGTTTTGTCGGCCATGATCACGGGCATATCAAAGGCTGCAAGCCCATCCAACGTGCCATTGCCGACAGTTGCGGCAAGACCGATGCGTTCCAGCACGCGGGGAATAAGTTCCGCGGTCAGCTTGCCATTTGACAGTGGCAGCCCCGCCAACATGACATCGCGAGAGCTTGGTCGTCGCATTTCATGGGCCAGAAATACAATTGCCGCCAGTATCGGATCGTAATCCGGTGCTGTGTGATCAAAAGCAGGCTCACTGGCGGGCCAATTCAGGCCATCCGCAAGAGGGGCGTCGAGAGAGGTTTCTTGTCGTCGTTGTACACTTTGAATGTCGGGTGCCGCTGGTGCCGCCTCAGAACTTTCTGAACCGGGATTCAGCTTCCCGCCGGGATTTCTCAATGCACTCAACTCGTACACCCTCTGTCTGGCCGGTTCGTGGAACGAAAACAAAACATTGTATTTACCCAGCTAACAACAATCTCAAGACAGCTGCTGCTGACTTGCGGCCAAGACGCAGCAAATGGTCCGGAGCGCGAATTGACGCAAGAAATCAATACGGAGGAGGGAGGGGCCGGTTGATCCCAAGTGAACATTGATACTGGATTACCAGTTCCGATCAGTTCACAAACTTGGTCAAATCCACGGGAGTGTTAAAATTGACCGGCGTTCTTTTCCGAGGTTGGTAGGAATCTGCTGAAGGCGAGTTCAACTGACTTCGCGCATAGGCCTCAGCCTGATGCGGCGCCTCAACACTGAGATAAGCAAGCAGGCCGCCTGTGGCCGCCAAAAGTCGGTACTCTGCATAACGCTGACTGAAATGAGCCGTTTCAGACAAAACCTGTACATTGAAACGTGTATTCTGAGCGTCAAGCACATCCAGCAAAGATCGCTGGTTCACAGTGAATTGTTCCCGGTAGGAATTCACCAACTGCGTGGATGCTACCAGTTGATCGCCATATTGTCTGGCCAGTTGAGCCTGACGGTGCATACGATCCCATGAGACACGGACCGCTTCTTCCACTTCGCGGTAAGCTTGTTGCCCGGCAAGTCTGGTTTCCGTTTCGCGCCGAATATTTTCCTGAACTTCTGCCTTTTTAATGCCGCCATCAAAAATCGACCACGTAAGAGCCAGCCTGGCCTCCACATCGTGAGTGGCACCATCGGTTCCATTTATATCGTAGCCGGTGGTGGCCCTGCCTTCGAAACTGAGCTTTGGCTTTCTGCCACTTCTGGATTGCTCGATAACGGCGGCAGCGGCGTCAACATCTGCTGAAGCCATCTTGATGCGCGGATTGTTGACACGTGCAGTGCCGATAGCCGAGGCCAAGTCTCCCGGCAGAGCACCCGCGGTCACACGCGGTGGCATGGATGCATTTGTAAGCGGAACGGCAACCAAGGCATTAAAGGCAATGTCAGCACTGGAGAGCGCTTCCTCTGCTTCAGTTAAGCGGGCGCGGGCCTGACCAAGCCGCTCATTGGCTTGTTGGCGGTCTGCGGCGGTCAATTGCCGACTGGCTATTGCGTCGCGCACATTATTGTTGGTTTGTTGATGGAAGCCGACATTTTCGCGGGCTATTCTCACAACCCTTTGCTGAAGCAGGACCTGAAAATACTGACGGGCGATTTCAAGACCGATGAATTCGCTACGCTCCAGCACTCGGAAAGAGGCACCGTCAACCCGTGCTGCCTGTCGATTGGCTTCTGACTTCCGATACCCGCCATCCCAGATGTCATATGTTACAACAACACCCACCTGGCTGGGATACAGCGCGTCATCCTCAATTCCAGAAAATCTGCGGCTGGGATTGTCCAAACGCCTGATGCCGGTCGATCCCTCAAGGCTGACGCGGGGCAAATACAATCCAAGTGCCTGTCTCAGTTCAAACTCAACAGCTTCGCGATTTGCGATTGCCTGGCCGATTTCCGGATTGGAATCGACAGCAATCATAACAGCTTCATTCAGCGACAAGGCTGTCGCGCTGAAGTTGGTTGCTGCGACAGCAAACGCTGCGACACCTGCTAACAGAAATTTCTTTTTAAACTTACGCATTACACTACTCAACCTGGTTTGCTGCCAGGCTCCTAACATCTGTTTTCGCTACAGACCAACTCATCGATAGCTCGTCATTCTGCGCGTAAAGCAATCACATTTTTGAATGGATTGAGTATCAGCATGGTTGCCATCAAAATAACCAAGCGCAGTTTCACATGCGATTTTCGCCTCACCAGCCCATTCAAAAGCCGGGCTTCTGGAGTAAATCACTGTGGAAGACTCAAGCTCCATGCTTGCAAGATCATAGTATTCTTCAACCACGCGCACGATTTCTTCTTCTGGCAGGCTCATGATATTTGAATGCGAGGAGGATAAGCACTGTCCTCCGCCATAGTGCTGGAACGTGCTTAGATCGGCTGCCATTGCGCTTGCCGCAACACATTGCGCTGTCAGAAAAATACAAAGCTTGAATAGATTCATACCAATGCCACCTACAGAACTTTCAACATCAATCTCAGATACAATGCGTAGACGCGAAATGCGCATTGGTTAATAAAGGGTTGACTGTTTTCGCGCAGAAATTCTAAGCCGTCAAATGATAACTTGCTGATTCGCTGCTGCTGGCCCTGAAATGCAACCAATGCGTGTATTTCTCTGCAAACATGGTTAATATTCAATCCGGGATTGTGAAAAATGGGGCTTTGCTTGAGGTGGTGTGTGTCAAACAGCACACTCAAATTGTAGAAACAATAGAATTACCTAAAGTCATCCAGGATCAATTATGGGTTGAATTGGTAATAAATCAGAGCATTTCGACTGGCCACAGCATTTGCACTTACGCCAATTTCTCATTTTTTGAATGGAGAGACAGCTCATCCACACACCTGATGGCGGACAATTGACATGGTTGGCCGCCTTGCAATCAGAATAGTTTTGATCCAGAAAAATTACCACTCGAGGCAAACAAAATGATCAGTTGCTGCCTTTGGGTTTGATTAAACAGCTTTTGCAAAACGATTTTCTTCGGGGCTGAATTTACGGTCGGTTCCCTGCGTAATGTGAATCTTATGTAACTCAAATGCTTGCAAGGGTGAATGGCGGAGAGGAAGGCAGCCCAGTTAGAGTGCGAGCAGATGAGTATGGGTGCAAATAAGCAATTGAATCAGTACGATAAAAAAATGTTGTTGTGCAAGGACGTTCTTTAACATCCTATACAATGCAAGCTTTTTTGTGGGGATGAATGTGGGGTAATATCGGTTTATCGAAACCCCATGGCTAAGCGAACTGGTTGACACCCTGACAAAGCACTAAGCGCGCTGAAAGTGCGACAAGTGGCCAAACCTGGCAAGTATGCCGACGGCAATGGGCTGTATCTGGTGGTAGATACGTCTGGAGCAAAACTTTGGCTGCTCAGGTTGATGGTGCGTGGTCGGCGAAGAGACATGGGCTTGGGTGGTCTGTCACTAGTATCATTGGCAGAGGCTCGCGATCTTGCGATCAAATACCGGAAAGTTGCACGAAGTGGCGATGATCCGGTTGAGGAACGCCAGATCGAAATGCGGGTGGCTCCAACCTTTGCTTATGAAAGCCGACGGCGTCGACCAACGTGCTCCAGTTCAGACAGGTCTTTTCGCTGAAAAACACGATTGTCGACTTTGCTCGAATGAGCAGATGTGTGTTCATTATGAACTCCAGGATTTTTGGGAAATTGGCATCAACCGGGCAAGTGAATTACCGGTTGCCACCAAACCTTTACGGAGCTGATTGGAGGGCCTTTTCGTCAGTGTTTTGCAGACCTATCAGGCAGAAAATTTTCATGAACGTGTCGGAAGTTCCGACACAACGGTTTTGTGGACACGCAACAATAAAGGGCATGTTTCAACAGCATTGTCGTCGATAATTTGATCTGGCAGTGGCAATCAAAACAAAAGTTATCAACCGGAAAAACGCATCTGTTACAATGGGTTATAAGTTACGTTCCGTTGACAAAGTGCGTTTAATCTCATATAGTTGGCGTGTTAGCAAACCGCAGTGCCAAGGGCATTGCATGATTTAGTTTATCAAGGAGAGTCAGTGAGGTGAGGGCGGGTTACCCACGCCGAGCGAATTGAAAACACAACACTACAACGCGCTGTTTAGCGCGATTTTCCAAGGGCCCTTCGGGGCTCTTTTTTTTTCCTAATTTTTGAAAGGAAAACTGAAATGCTCAACAAGAAATCAGTCGCCATCGCCGGTGATATGGCGATAGATCTGTTGGAAGAAATTATCATGTTTATTGATGAACCCGAAAATGGTTGGATCAACAAACTCTACGCCCGATGCCAATAGTTGCAGGCCAAACCCTTGCCACAGCATCCCATGTGAGGCCCACAACGGCCCGTACGGCGCACATCGGGCTGCTGGTGGCTATGAGCCCAATTCGACGGATGCTGCATGATCGACGAATAACAGCTATTGGTGCTTAGACGTGCTTCTGGACAAAGCAGCCAGACGTCTCGCATTTACGAAGTTGTTGCGTATGTCGGCTCATTGTCGCACTGCCGCCATGCTATCCCAATAATGGCAATTAAGGCGATCAACTGAATACCCATGAAAAAGACATTGTCGAGGTCAGGGTCGCGGTTTATCACGACGATCATGACCATCGTCAAAAGGCCCACCCCGATGTTTGCCCATCGATTAATCGCATGTGGAAGGAGCAACGCGAGAATTGTCATCAAGATCGGGATCTCGATCATGAGCCACCCTAACAGCATCAACATTTCCGTTACGACGACCCCGTCAATTGTGCCGGACATCATCTGTTCCAGCATGCCGGGGCGGATCAACTCATGGATATCGCGTGCAAAGAAATTCAGGATAATGAAGATCCACAGGACCGACAAAAGGATACGGGGATTACCATTTTGGAACGTCATTTCAAGTCTCATTTCTTAGTGTTGAGGGCGGTATAGTGGGCAGTGGCGAATTCTTTTGCCGTCGCTGCGCGGGCCGTAGCATTGACCGGATCAAGATTTCTGCGGCCAGCAGATTGAGCACCCACGCGAAGATCATCAGCCCGTCGCGCAAGGGTCCCATCGCTTCGGAGCCGACAGCAATGATCCAGGCAATGCCCATAACGGTTTGGGTCGACGCGCCTTGAGCGATGGCATAGGCCCGCACCATTGACGCGCTGTGTTGGAAAACGTTGCGGGATCTGATTGCGATCACAGCCCAGATGATGAGTCCGATCATTGCTGTGCCCAAGACCATCCGCACCCAATAAAGGGGGGCACCCTGAAGCGCTTCGGGAAAGACATAAAAATGCGTCATCCATAAAGCCGCAAGCGCGGAAACACTTCCCGCCACCGCAATCACCCGGCCGACGACACGATGCGCCGCCGGACGTTGGCGTCGCAGGCTTGGGAGGAACTGAAAAGCGCCGAGGACGCAGAACAGAATGCTGCTCAGGATGTGGAGAGTAATGGGGAGCGGAGCAAGCAATGCCCGAGGGTTCTCTGGTGCGATCTGCGGCCCGCCTGCAAGCTCAAAAACCCGTATCAACCCGCCAAAAACCGGAATGAACGAATAGACCAAGATTATACCAAGAACGACCCACTCGGATTTTCCGAGGTGTAACTTGGGGACTTTTCGATTTTGAGAGATCATTGGGGCCGTCGCGCCCAAAAGGCCGTGCTTGCGACGCCAGCACAGGAGCCGAGGTAAACCGGTTGGTATCCGACATCGGCAAGCTGACAATCATGCAGCCACGCTACGCCCTGTTGTTCTGTGATCGCCCATGTGCGCCACCTGAATTGGACAAGTACGCCGAAAAGTGAGTGCCGCGTCACGCAAACGAACACCATCCCGCCCGGTTTTAGAACGCGGATCATTTCTTTGAGCGCGCGTTGCGGATCCGGCAGATGTTCAAGGACATGCGCGGCCATAACCACGTCAAAAGACTGATCATCATAAGGCAATGACAGGACATCAGCTTGCTTAAGGTGCGCGCGTAGCCCGGCGTGCTGCATCGTGGAGCTGGCCTGCACCAGCATCTCGGCAGAGGTATCAATACCGTGGTATTCGACCGGACCTGTCAGAATACTATCGAGAGCAATCGACAGGCTTCCATTCCCGATGCCGCAATCAAGGATCCGCGCCTGTGGCCCAACCTGCTTAAGAACTGTTGCGACCTGAGAGGTCAAAAGCGGTTCTTGATACGCGGCTTCCAGTTGAAAGCGACGCGCTGTCCGCTCCCAACTACCCGAGACAGCGTCGTAACGGCTGGCAAGGTCCGCAGAGGAGAGCGGTCGCCTGCTAATGAGGACTTCCCAAGAGCCAATGCGACGAGAGGTCATGGGGATTGCCTTTTCCATCGCAGGGGAGTGCGATGGCCTGAGACTTTTGCTTTCCAGCTGCGTCATATCTTTTGCCTGCCTAAAGTTGGTCGATGGCAAACTATAGAATGCAATTTACCAATACAGAATTGCATATCGTTCTTGGTTTGGTATACGTAAATGATGGAGTGGAAACGATCAGCTTTCGACTGGAATCAAGCACGGGCGTTTCTCGTGACCGCTGAGGAAGGATCGCTGTCCGCAGCCGCGCGTGCGCTTGGGCTGACGCAGCCAACGCTGAGCCGGCAGGTCGCGGGCCTGGAAGAGGCGCTTGGTGTGACCCTCTTTGAACGGACTTCGCGCGCGCTTTTGCTGACACAATCAGGCGTGGAGTTGCTTGCACACTTTCGGACGATGGGCGATGCGGCAAACAGCATATCCGTTGCCGCAACCGGCCAATCCCAAGCTGTGACCGGACATGTGCTGATCTCTGCCACAGACCTGATGGCGACGCATTTTCTGCCGCCATTCCTAAAGAAGCTACGTGAAACAGCGCCGGATCTTCAGATTGAGATAATCGCATCCAATGAGTTAAGCGATTTGCGGCGGCGTGAAGCTGATATCGCCATCCGTCATGCCCGACCCAAAGATGAGAACCTTTTTGCGAAACGGCTCCGGGACACAACGGCGCATCTTTTTGCATCAAAACAGTACCTCGACGAAGTTGGCCGCCCAAAGACGCTCGCCGATCTTGAAGGGCTGAAGTTTGTCGGTTTCGACCAGCCAGAACTGCGGCTTGGCTTGATGGCGTCACGCGGGCTGAACCTGACGACCGCAAATTTCAATTTTTCGACGTCGAGTGCAACGCTGACCCTCGAACTTGTCCGGCAAGGCTTTGGGATTGGCATTCTTCCGATCGAGATCGGCGAGGTTTATCCAGAACTCGAAAACCCCTGTTTGGCGTTTGAGCCTATCAGCATTGAGACCTGGTTGGTGGCCCACCGAGAGCTTAAAACAAATCTGCGTATCCGCTTGGTTTTTGATCTGTTAGCAGAAGGCATTGGATCGAAACATTGAAACGCATTCCACGTGTTGAGTGCTTGACAATCAGAGTGCGAAATTTTTCAACAAGTAAGCCTTAGAATGTGCAATCGCATGGAAGTCGGCTGCATACACGAGACGCTAAATGCAGCCATTGAAGCCGATGCAGCGCTGTAAATGCCTGCACTTCACACCTACAGTGTCAAAAACATCGGCACAAACAAGCCTTGTTTTGCCTAGCTGGCCAGGTTGCGCGCTTTAAACATCTTACAGAACATATTGGGTGAACTGCCCCTCGCTGCACGGCGCATGAAGTCACACAGCACAGACTTTCCTGCCGTTCAGCACTTGTCCCATAACGCTGCCTTCCATTCCTGAGAAAAAATTGCACCATCAAACTTTGGGATCAAGCACCGAGGTAGATCCTATGCAATCGCCGGTCTATCGCGTCGGACTTACGAACAATTGCATCACTCATTTCTTACCGATCAAACAAAGACGAAAATCAGAACTCCGCAACTCCAAAATTGAGACCCCTAAAAGCAGACTAATGGTTGTCCATTTCGGGCTTTGTAATCTGGGCACCAACATCGCTATAGACGACTGCCAGAAACTTTGCAGACTCAGTTGTGCTGGAATTGGTGGTTTGGATGTGTAGTGCGTCGGCTTCTTCAATCCAGCTTTGACCGGCGACGTATTCTACAGTTTCTTCATTTTCCATTTGGCTGCGTACACGGCCTTCCAACATGTAGACATAAATAAATCCGCCATGGCGATGCGGACCGACCACTGCACCCGGTGCAATCTCGATCGTCAGCGCCGTCACCATTCGGTCTGGGAAATCTGGCAACGTAGATTGATAGAGCATTTGTCGTTCGACGCCTGATGTGCTCGCTTCGATGGTGTCGGCATAGCTTGCCGAGGAGATTGTAGCAGCTGTTAGCAAGGCGAGGACGAGAGCTCTCCGAGCCAGTCTTTTGAGAAAACGGTCAAGTATACCGTGCGCAGGCTGTCCGTTCGCAACAGGCATTACGGCGGATGTTTGAGAAAGGAGCATGTTTTTGCAGTTATGGAACATAATGATAATTCTCCTGTTAAGTGTGGAATTCGCTTACGCTGGCATCTGCGCGCCAACACCGATGCGGTTCCAAAGGTTCATGGTTCCGACAGCAACCGTGAGTGCTGCCAACTCGGTTTCAGAAAATTCGCTGCGAGCAGCGTCAAAATCTGCGTCCGGAACGCCAGAGCCCGCTAACAGAGTGAGTGTCTCGGCCCATGCAAGGGCGGATTTGTCCCGCGCAAAAAATGCACTTGATTCTCGCCATACGGATAGCAGGTGGAGTTCTTTTTCCGTTACACCATCATCGATAGCTTCTTTGACGTGCATACCGACACAGAAGGCACAGCCATTTATCTGAGAAACGCGAATCTTGATGAGGTGTATGAGGCGAGATTCAATCTTCGCTTCGGCAACCGCACGATTCAATGACATTAGAGCCTCGTAGAGTTGCGGTGTGTCTTTTGCGACGTTGAAACGCATTTTCATGGGGAGATCCTTACTGTCAGGTTTAAGTTGAAATCGAATCATGGATAATTTATATCTATGATAAGACATTGCAACGCCAAGGATGTAAAGTGAAAAAATGTAAAGAATTGGAGCCTCTATGCGACGTTTAGGTGATGGTGTTGAAGCAGCTTTGCACTGCGCAGTTATTCTTGCCGCGCTGCCCCGCAACAAAGTTTTGTCTGGCAAGGATCTCGCAGCACTGCATGGCCTTTCTGAAAGCTACCTTTTGAAACACCTGCGCGCGCTAACTGCTGCAGCTGTGACGGAAGCCCTGCCAGGCCCGCGCGGCGGTTATCGGCTTATGCGCCCTGCCAACGAAATCTCAATGTTGGATGTGGTCGAGGCAATAGATGGGCCGGGCCCTGCTTATGTCTGCCGGGAAATCCGCCAGAACGGCGATGTTACGACTAATGCCCCATGTGCCTACAAAGCCGATTGTTTTATTAAGCGCCGCATGCTGGCCGCCGAAAAATTATGGCGTGATGCATTGCGGGCCCAGACCTTGAAGGATCTGCTTGATGATGGAGATGTTGAAATAGGCGATCACAATAAACAAGCGGTGAAAGATTTTGTCAGCAAAAAACTAAGGTGAATCGCACCATCAGAATGCTCGATAAGATCAGCGCAAGCCAGCCCAGCAACCTGCTAGGTTTCGTATCCCGCCAGAAACGGGGATGAAAATGCCGCAAACGCTAGTTCATTTAGCCCCTCGTGTGGCAGGAAGGATCCATGATGTGTGCCGCCAAAACGCTCTACAGAGGGATCCATACTTTTGCACAAACCTCGAAGCCTGCGTTTTTGGAAGGAACAAATTTGGAGGTCACGTGGCAGGTTATCATGATTTCTTCGTTTAGATTGTTGTGCTGTTTTCAGTCGATAGAGATTTGGGAGCGATAAGCTCTGAAACTAGAGCCTATGGAAACTTCGCATGTGCGGTGACCTGTTCCAAATCCGACGCCCATGCAGGCTGTTCTGAGGTGAATACCCTGACCCGTTCGGCAACGACAGCCGGTGCGCTCAGTGATCCAGCAGGGACGATCATCTTTGTTGCGTTCCTATTTGTCCAGGGAACGCCGGACCCACAGACCCGGCAGAATGACTTGGAAATATCCCGCCCGGGCACTTGGTAATTGCAAATATCGTCAGCGCCCCCGAGCCAGTCAAACCCTTCGATGTTTACGAACAAGTTAGATGCAAAAGCTGACCCAGTGATTTGGCGGCACTGATCACAACTGCATATAAACAGTTTTTCAAAAGCGTTGACGACCTCGAATGAGACTGTTCCACAAAGGCAGCCACCCTTGACTTTTTTCATCGTCGCAACCCTTTGTTATTTGGCTCAACAAGTCTGCTTGTGCGCTGCAAACGATCTTCAGCCTGCGAAATCATCCTGTAAAGTATGTCTTGCGCGGGTTCTATCGCCCGAACCAGATCAGCAGCTTCACCGATAATCACCGGGGCGATGTCTGTGTCATCCAAGTCCCGAGCGATGGCAAAACGGGCTTGCTCCTCGGCAAGGTTTTGCCTGAGGCCTCCAATGTTCTCGCTCCATTGATTGGTGAAGGCATTTCGCATCGTGCGGAGGTTCCAGCCGTCTGGCCAATCTAGGCCCCGTGCCAAGTCGAAGACCGAACTGCGTTGGGTATCTTCACCGCTGCCACAAAGGGCAGCCTGTTTGGCATTTTCGCTCGCGAGGGATTCGTCACTGGCAAAAAAGCAGGTTCCACACAACACGCCTGCGGCCCCAAGGGCCAAAGCCGCGGCTAGACCACGCCCATCGGCGATGCCACCAGCCGCAATTACCGGTATATCCTTTGCGACATCAACGACCGCAGGAACGAAAGGCAATGTGGATCTGGTACCGCCGTGTCCGCCTGCCTCGGTGCCCTGTGCCACGATAGCATCGACCCCAGCGTCCACACATTCGCGCGCTTGATCCAGCGTCTGTACCTGAACGATTAGTTTGGTCTTTCCATCCCTAATTTTGCGAAGAAACGGTTGAAAATCACCAAACGACAGCATCAGCGCGGCGGGCGCACGATCCAGGACCAGATCAAGTAAGTGCGGCTGTTGTGTAAGAGACCAAGTGATAAAGCCCACGCCAATCCGCGTTTCGCCCGCAGTGTCGAACTCGAGAGCGAGCCAATCGGCGTCGCCGTAGCCACCACCGATTAGACCCAAACCGCCAGCCCGGCTCACAGCGGCGGCAATTGCGCCGCCACTAACATCCGCCATTGGTGCCAAAAGAACAGGATGTTCGATGTCAAATAGATCGCAGAGTGGTGTGCGAATAGACATTTTGGTCAATTCGGCGCTTTGCGTCGGTACTTCTCAACGGGCAGACCACCAACCCCCCAATCCTCAAGTGCAACTTCGTCGATTACGACAAAAGTCGTCGCCGGAGACTTGTCGAGAACCCGGACCAGCAAGTCAGTAACTCCGCTGATCAACTCGGCCTTCTGATCGGTGGTGACGCCCTCGCGGGTCACCTTGATGTTTACATAGGGCATATGGGTTCCTTTCAGGACTCGCGTTCAGTGTAATGGAAAATCTTGGCCATGATTCGCCATTCACCATCGGTTCGCACAAGGGTCAGGCAGTCGATAAAATCCTTCTTGCCGATGGAGCACCGCACTCGGGCAAAGGAGGTGTTTTCGCCCGCGAACTCAATGGACTCGATCACATCACACCGGGGTTCATTGCGTGATGCGGGGGATACGCGCTTCGCCACCACCGGGAAATATTGATCCATTGTACGATACAGAAGAGGAGTTTCGTCCGCCGTTGCGTAGATAGCTTTCGGATGAAGCGCGATTCCCAGCCTTTCAATGTCGGCGTGATAAAGACCGTCAAAGTAGGTCTTCAGCACGCCTGATACGGCGGCAAACTTGCTCATGCTGCCTGCTCCATGAGACCCTCTGCAATCATCGCCTTGATAGAGGCGGGACGCGCAGCGATACGTGCCACGTAAGCTTGGGTTTTGGGATGCGCGTCCAGGCTCACTCCGACAAAACCCGCCCAATTGAGCACCACGAATGCGTACGCGTCCGCAACCGTGAATGTATCGCCGAGAAGAAAGGTGCGGCCATCAGCAAGGATTCGTTCGATGTGTGCTGCGCGGCGTCCGACATTGGCCTCGGCCTTCTGCCTTGCGTCGTCACTAAGTTCCTTGCCTGAGAAAAACGGACCGAAGGATTTATGTAGTTCTGACGATACGAAATTGAGGACTTCTTGAAGCCGCGTGCGCTCCACCGTGCCGTTCGGCGGGGCAAGCCCGGCATCGGGCGACTGATCGGCCAGATACTGCAGTACCGCAGGATTTTCCGTTATGATCTCACCGTCGTCGGTGATCAACGCCGGAACATAGCCGTTTGGATTTATTTTGCGGAAATCTTCGCCTATTTCGGTCTTGCCGGATTCAGTGTTTGTTTTGTCGAGTTCGAACGATAAACCGAGTTCGTTCAGGATAATGTGGGATGCCATTGAGCACGCGCCGGGTTTGTAATGAAGTTTCATGAGAGGTTCCATTTCTGAGGTTTCGCTTTGTGACTTAGGGACTGGTATCAACAGATATGCCTAATTAATAATATTGAATGTTCACCATGATGATCTATAATACTAATCATTATAATCGGAAGGTCATGTCGAGTGATAACATTTGAACAATTGGTTGTGCTGCACGCCATCGTCACTGAGGGGACCTTTCGAGGCGCTGCAGAGCGGCTGAACAAATCCCAATCTGCCATTAGCCACATGCTCAAAAAATTAGAGACCCATATCGATATCGTTTTGCTATCGCGTGAAGAATACAGACCAACCCTGACCCCAGCGGGAGAGGTGTTTCATCGGCAAGCAACACGCGTAATGCAGCAAATGAAAGAGCTGAATATCGTTGCAAAAAACCTGAATGCCAAACAGGAGCCAGAGGTGTTTTTGGCGGTGACCGCCACGTTTCCACTGAAGCCAGTTCTCGAGATCGTCGGCACTATCAGGAATGAGTACCCAGCCACTCATATACGTTTGTCCCGAGAAAGCATGGGGGGGCCGATTGAACGACTGCTACGAAATGACGCCGACATTATCATCGCAGCGATGGATGGCGTTCCCGTAGATCAGGTCGAGGCATTGTCCTTTGCACAGGTCACAATTGTGCCGGTGGCCCATCCAGATTTTGAGCCCGCGCGAAGTTCGCACGTGAAAACGATCACCGAGATGCAAAGCTATACCCAGGTGGTCGTCGCCGACAGTAGTAGTGGCGAGTTTGCTCAAAGCAGGGATCTGCTTCCAGGCGGCCTTCGCTGGACCGTTTCGGACTTTGCAGCAAAAAAAGAGATTCTGTTGGCGAAGCTAGGTTGGGGCGGCATTCCGACCCATATGATCGAACGTGAATTGGCTCAAGGTGATTTGGTGGCTCTCAATGTTGAAGGCTATGAAAAACGCCAATCTCACTTGTTTCAAATGCGCAAGCGCGACAAAGAGGTTGGAATTGTTGCGCAATCAATCTGGGAGCAACTATCGAAGGTCGCGTAGCATGGCCCCAAAATGTCCGCAATTCTCGCGCGGGGTCTGGAGAACGCTGTGGATGTCCGGCGCGTTATGTTTATCCCAATGTGTCCCTCAGACGACAGCAACTACGTTTGGTCGCCACGCTGACAACTCAACTAAGTTATGCGGAATAGTAGCAAAAAGCCCCCTGCGAGCTGATCTTTCCCACTTCAGCAGAGAGGTATTGAACGTTGAGGTCGTAAAACGGACCACCAGCGCCACCAATCTGCAAAACCCTACGTAAGCAATTCTGCTATCTTTCTCGTCAATTTCGACTTTCCCTAAAAATTCTCTTTGGAACAAGGAAGTCGAGACTAATTTGGATGTCCATCGTTCTGCAGAGCATCGTCACAAATCTCGTACCAAGACGGTTTTTCGCTCACAAACTCATGAGACTGGTTTTTCAAACTGAGGTTTCCATCAAGTGCGTTAGCCGCGATGGGAAAGCTGTCTTCTTTCGATAGGATTTCACCAAGGGAACTGCCGCATATCTTGCAGAAACATCGACCATAAATGTAAGGCGACGTTGGTTCAAATAGCTGAATGTGCTCTTTTCCGCGAACCCATTTTAGGTCGTTTTTCTTTACAAACGCGATAGTACTGGCACCTACCTTACGGCATCTAGAACAATGGCAAGTACCTACCATAGATGGCTCAGCTAACAGTTCGAATTTCACCGCTCCGCAGCAGCAACTCCCTTCGATCATGATCTTACCTCCAATTCAGTTTTTACGCCCTTGTTCGCGTATCTTTTTGCAGACATAAATCGAGGCTGCTGACAGCGTTGTGGCAGCATTGAACCGGCGGCAGGCCATACCTGCGGCGACCAAGCACGCACCAAACTCTGTTAAAGCGTCTATCCTGTGGACACAAATCAGGCTCCCTCCGCATCTGCTTCGATGACGCAAGCAACTTGAACTACCATGCCGAAAATGACCGCACTCAGCCACTAATCATCTTCTTGTCTGCCAATTCTGGCTGACCGATCCAAAAAATCAAAGATCGGAAGGTTTTTCACCAGTATCGACCGTTTTAGCCGGAATCCTGGAGGAGCCTACATTGCTATTTGAGCCGGTTCTTTGCGTGATCAGAATTTAAAGCTTCGACAGTAGCCTGACAAGCTGAACCGCGTCTTCGGTGGTCAGCTTTGCTCCGATCTCTTCCGACAGAACGCGCGCATAGACAGGCCACATCGCATGCCTGAGAGATCGTCCTTTGTTAGCGATGCGCACGATCTGCCCACGACCATCGTCGTCGCAGTCCTGACGTTCGATCAGTTCTGCTTTCACCATACGGTCCAGCAGACGCGACGTGCCGTATTGCGGCAGCAACAGAAGTTCCCTGAGTTCGAAAGGGCGTAAGCCGTCGGGGCCAGCCTTCTCGATCTCCAGTAGTGCATCATACCAAGCGAGAGTTGGATGTCCGGCCGATTTCAGCGCCGCCTCGACCGTCTCAAAGAGCCGTCGGCTGGTTGTCATAAGAGTGGCCCATGCGGCCTGAGTTGCGCGATCCGGTTTAGTCATAATATCAATATGCCATATAGATGCATTTGCATCAAGGTTGACAGTGCAATCATCTGTTGTCAATGTAGATGCAGTTGCATTTACATAAGGACACTCATCATGTCACAGGCACAGCTCACTGACATTGCCACATTCTTACTACGCCTAGCGCTTGGCATCATGTTCCTGGCGCACAGCCTCATCCTGAAACTATTCGTTTTCACGCTGCCGGGGACGGCCCAGTTTTTTGAATCTATCGGAATACCCGGCTGGCTTTCCTACGCGGTATTTTCGGCAGAAGTCGTGGCGGGTGTCCTTCTCGTGCTTGGGGTCCAGACGAGATGGGTGGCCCTCGCGACCGTGCCGATCCTTGCTGGGGCGACATGGGCGCATTCCGGTAATGGTTGGATGTTCGGCTATGAAAATGGCGGCTGGGAATATCCTGCCTACCTGACACTGCTGGCCGTCGTGCAAGGCATGCTCGGCGATGGAGCGTTCGCGCTCAATCGTTCCCTATCCCCATCCTTGATCGCAGAATTCAGCCAGAAGGAGGCAAAGCAATGAAACAGCTGATCAGTAATCTGACCGATGTTCTAGCCGAGCGCGAGGCCCGCGTGCTTGGGTTCTTTGGACGCGAGAAATTGGTCTATGTTTGGGGGAAGCCATTATGAAACTTCATCTGATCAGCCATGATCTCTGCCCTTATGTTCAGCGGGCCGTGATTTCCCTCTCCGAGAAGGGTGTTACTTTTAAGCGCACCTATGTCGACCTTGCTGACAAACCGGATTGGTTCCTTGCAATCTCACCTCTCGGAAAGACGCCAGTTCTGGTGGCGAATGACGTGCCGATTTTCGAGTCTGCTGTGATCCTTGAATATCTCGAAGAAACGCAACCGAACCCGCTGCATCCGGACGACCCGCTTGAGCGCGCGCAGCATCGAGCGTGGATGGAGTTCGGTTCGGCCACGCTGAACGATATTGCAGGATTCTACTCTGCAACGGACGAAAAGACCTTTGTTGCCAAGACGGCTGCCCTTCGTGGTAAGTTCGAGCGGTTGGAAAGCGAATTGGGCATCGGCGCCTACTTCGACGGGGAACGGTTCAGCCTTGTCGATGTTGTGTTCGGGCCGGTGTTCCGGTATTTTGACACCTTTGATCGAATTGGTGATTTCGGCATCCTTTCCGGGCTTTCCAAGGTTGGAAGGTGGCGTCATGCTTTGAATGGCAGACAATCTGTCACCGAAGCTGTTGCACCCGATTACCCGAACCTACTGGAGCGGTTTGTCGCGCGGCGAAGTTCCAGATTGTCCAAGATTCTCCAAGAATCTCGAAGAATGCATCCCCCAGATAGGTGAGTGAAATCAGTTAGATATTATAAGCTGCCGCGCGCTCGCGTTGTTCGATTTACCAGCCAGAAAACTCTAGGCCGTCGTGACATTGCGCCTGATACTTCCTGGCGTTTCGTCGGCCTGCTCACGGAGCCAATTGACGATTAATTTCAGGGCAGTACGCGGTGGATGATACACGTCAGGGTAAACCACAAAATATGGCCAATCAGAAATCTGTTTGTTAGGGAAAGGTTCGATCAAAGAACCTCGTGTGATCTCCTCGTCGATAAGAACGCTCCTGCCAAGCATGAACCCTTCACCGTTGACCGCAGCCTGAATTGTCAGGTTGCTGTCCGTGAACAATTGACTTGGCTCTAGGGTGCCAGTTGTCTGAATGTTCTCCCGGGCCATCCACGTACACCAATCCAGATTGGTGTTTTCTCTCCCGAAAGTATGATCTGCAAGAAGCGCCCGGTTACCGATGTCCTTCAAGGCAACAGCGTGTTTGTTCCAATAGTCCGGGCTGCAAGCGGGGGACACATATTCGTCGAATAGCTTTATTGCATGGCATCCGGAGTACGAACCGGTTCCCGATCTTATTGCAAGTGTCAGTTCGCGCTGATTGAAGACAGCCTGATCAAAAGAGGCTTCTACCATCACTCGGGAGCTCGGATGCAAGGCGCGGAACTGAGGCAGTCGGTGTATCAGCCATCTGGACGCCAAAGATGGCAATATACTTAGCCTGATTTCCTCATCATTTCTGATTTCACGAATCTTCGATACATCGTTCTCAAGCTTGTCAAATGTTTGTCTTATATGCTTGGCAAATTGCAAGCCATTCTGATTTAAATTGGTCGTGTTAGAAGTCCGATCCAGCAACCGCACACCCATCCAATCTTCCAGGTTTGTAATTTGCTGACTCACGGCAGATGGACTTACACGCAGCTCTGAAGCTGCCTTTGACAGACCACCATTCCGAGCCACGGCATCAAAAGCGCGCAGCGAATTCAATGGTGGCAGTTTTCTCATTTATGAATCTCCTAGACCAAAAAGGTAATTGTTGAATTCGCGATATTGACAACAGCGGGAAGGGGGCTGCACAGCCTGAGCTGATGTTGGTCTGACGATGTTACAGACCTTAATGCGCTATCACGTGGCAATCACTACAGTATCGCTGCGGGCCCCACCCGACATTTCTTTACCGACAATTTAGTCACTTCGAATAGATTTTACCATTAGAAAATCTAACTCATCAGTTAGTTTTTTGAGGGAACAGAGTTTGCCGGGTTTGCGCTAGACGAACTAAAGCGTCGCGAAGGTTGCGGCCCAGATATTGGAAAGCATGAAATGAAAGCTGTTGGCGTCCTTGAAAACCTCTCCACCGACAACGAGGCAAGCTTCTTTGATTTTGAACTGCCGATCCCTGTTGCCAAAGGCAAAGATCTACTTGTGCGTATTGACGGAATTTCCCTGAACCCTGTGGATTTCAAAGAACGGCACGATATTGTCGGCAAGTTGGCTGAACCGCTTATCTTGGGCTGGGATGCCTGTGGTGAAGTTTTGTCCGTCGGTGATGACGTCAAAACATACAAAGTCGGCGACATGGTCATGTATGCAGGTGAGATCAACCGTCCAGGTTGCTACGCGGAAGTGCAGCTCGTTGATGAGCGGATTGTCGGTCCAAAACCTGCAAGCCTGACACCGGAGGAAGCCGCCTGCGTTCCGCTAACAACACTTGCGGCATGGGAGGCGCTGTTTGACCGCCTGGAGATTGACCGAGTCACAGACGAGAATACCGTACTCCTGATAATTGGCGGTGCCGGGGGCCTTGGGTCAATGGCCATTCAACTCGCTCGCCAGCTGTCCAAGTGCAAAATCATTGCAACGGCATCGCGCAAAGAGAGCAAGGACTGGTGCCTCAAAATGGGCGCGCAGCACGTCATCGACCATTCAAAAAACTTGAAGGAGCAACTGGTCGCCTTAGGCCATGATACAGTTCCTTTGATTTTGAATCTCAGCAACAACATTCCGTATTGGGAGGTCATGGCTGATATCGTGTCTCCCGAAGGTGCGATTTGTTTGGTCGCCAGCACCAAGGCCAAACTCGATCTTGACCTGTTCATGGGGAAAAGTGTGCGTATCAATTACGAGCTGATGTTCACCCGATCCCTGTATTCAACAGACAAGATGCCTATCCAAGGAGACGTCCTGCGACGCGTTGCAAAAATGATAGATTCCGAAACGATGGTGCACACGAGAACCGAAGATATGGGCAAAATTTCAGCTGTGAATATCAGAAGGGCGCATGCACGCGTTGAGACAGGACGGATGATTGGGAAAGCGTCGCTATCTGGTATGAACACCCAATAGGAGCCATCGTTCTTAAGAAAGATCAGCAGGATTGCTGATCTCTACCCCTAGCCGCCTTCTACGCTCGATCATCACCATCGAGAACTGGTCCAAAATGGACATATTCCATGGAAACCCGCCCCCCCCCCCATTGCCACCGTTTACGCGCGAATCCGCAAAGCAAAAGGTGCGCCTAGCCGAAGACGGCTTGAATACACGTGACGCCACCAATGTCGCCACGGCCTACACGCTGGAACGGAAAAACCCTCAGTCCTCCCGCCCTACAATTCCAGAATGTGAGATATAGGTTTGCGTGTTTCCCACTAACAGCACAAGAAGGGCAGAGCTACGTCTTTTGGGCTTCCACGATGCGGTACCTGCATTCTCGAGCAACCAACGGAACCGGCGATTTTAGTCGGACTGACGCCTTTCTTGTGCATCTACAGCACCATCGCACGGTCTATGCGGCGTATACCGCCTTTGTAGATGAAGTTTGCCTTTGCCTGCTGAATGCCCTCTCTCTGGCGCACCTTGATGAACCTGCGCTCCATCGGTGCCACCATGCCAAGCACTGTCAGCACCATGTGGACCATTTCACCGCGTGTTGATACGTGAGGGCCGAGTATGGTGACGAACGCACCCCGTTGTTCGCAGTCATGTATGATGTTCAAGACAGCGCGTGTATCACGTCCCAAGTGATCGAGGTGGGTGACCATCAGTTCGTCGCCGGTTCTCAGAAACTCGATAATCGTCTGGAGTTCTTCGCGACCAGCCCGGGTGGCACCCGAGACCTTTGCAGACCGTATGATTTCGTAGCCCTCGGCTTTCAGCTTGTTCTGCTGCAAGTCCAGGTCCTGGTCGGTCGTGCTGACGCGGGCGTAACCAATTTTTGTCATGTGTCACCTCTGGGTTCAAGCCCAAGGCTACAGTGTCACAAATAGTCGATGTCAACCCGGATGTTACGGTGTCGGGCCAGATTATGTGACGTCACAGCAGGGTATACTTTGATGTGACAACTAGGGTTGCAACCGAAAGCCAGTGGCATGTGGAGCACATATTCAATGCAGTAGACTGAATTAGACGGGACCACTTCAGGCCCAAACCGTCTCACCGCATTTTGCGGCGAATTCAACTGATCGACGCAAAATGATATGTGCTGAAGTCGCAACGTCGTTTTGGAGCCACCACGAAGTTGACGTTCATATCCGGGATCACCGACATGAACGCCAGACTTGTTAATTGCTTAAATATCTTTTTTCAGAACTAAATCTTGTCCGCCTATTTCAGTCGGTACTGTGCTGCCTTGTTCCGCAGAAATGGGAGCCCCTTATCCATGACTTCTTGGAAATTCTGTGCGACGGGGCGCCATACGGACAGGCCATGGGCAATTTCTGGCGGCATGTTGATGAAGCTTTCCATCGCCAGACCGCCCTTGAAGCCAATGGCGGCCAGAGCTGCGAAGACTTCATCCCAGTCGCAACAACCTTCCCCGGGCGTGCCACGGTCGCTTTCCGATAGATGTATGTATCTGAGGTGATCACGTGCATCGAGTATGCCATTGGCGGCACCCTTTTCTTCGATGTTCATATGATAGGTGTCCAGATGGATAAAGATGTTGTCAGATCCAACACGTTCAATCATGTCGCGGGCTTGCCATCCGGTATTTATGAGATGCGTCTCATAACGGTTTACAGGCTCAATGCCGAACAACAGCCCGAGCGACTTGGCATATTTGGCCGAAGCGTCCAGGGCGCGGGCGACATTTGATAGTTCAGATTCAGTCGGCGGCAAGTCTGTCCGCTCCCCAATTCCTCCATAGGTCACTCCGGAGACCGCCTCTGCCCCCATGGCCTTTGCGGTATCAAAGACAAGTTTGAGATATTCGACCGCGCCTTCGGGATTGTGCGATGGCCACACCGGCTGGGGAAGGCCGAGTGAACAAACGGCTCTCATTTCATGTTTTTCCAGCAGGGCGCGGGTATGATCAGCGTCAACCGAAGCGGCATCCAACAGAGCGATTTCCAAAAAATCCATATTATAGTCGACAGCAGCTTGTATGGCGCGCTCTGCTCCTTCGCGATCCCATTGCATGGTCCACATGCTGGTATGAACACCAAATCCTTCCATTTTCATTCCTCCGTAAGCGTAATTGTAAAAGTATTTTTATCAGCTAATTCCGTTGCCACTGGTAGAAGCAACGCGCATTCGTTTCCTGTGTTTGAAAGCCCTTGCTATTGACTTCGATCCTCCGGTTTACTTTGGTTTTCAGTCATGAATCCTCAGTGCAAACAACGAAATCAGAGATCTGTGACCGCCGGTTTTGTTACTGAAACATCGGGTCACACAGAGCTATTCATTGTTGTTTGTTCAATGCTTTGCGGCCTGTCTGGGGCCGATTGCACTTGTTCGAATATTATATTGTAGAGCTCGCACATCGGGTCTTTCCGAGGGGTGTCACAGCGGATGCCAGCAATGCTTTGCCCAAGTTCGCTGAGCCTAGAAGGGCAGGTTGTTCCGTGTCCGGTGCAACAATTGCTACACCCGTTGTGTCCGCAAGAAGCTGTCGGATAACACCACTCCTGCCTGCGCTGCCACTTATGACAATGCGTTCGATCTTTGCTCCAATCTAGGCTGGATTGTTCGACTACACTGCAGCTAGCGCGCAACATCAATACCCAATGAGATACCGGCATGATTGCTGATCATTTGTGGACTACATATCCAGTCCGTGCGGCAAGATCGTAATGTCGCGGATGACGACACTCCGTCGCCGCGTGAGCATGAAAATCACGGCATCGGCCACTTCTGAAGCCTCCATCAATGACTTAGCTGCAAGGGCCTCTTCCATCTTGGCCTTTGGCCAGTCATCCAGCAGTGCCGTTATCACCGGGCCAGGCAACACTGCTCCCATCCGAACACCATGTTCAATTAACTGCCGGCGGGTAGAATGAACAAAGGCCTGCACTGCAAATTTTGAGGCTGTATAAATCGGCTCCCAGATGACCGGAATAACACCTGCCACGGATGATGTGACGATGATATCACCGCTTTTTTGGCTAAGCATATGCGGCAATACCGCATGAATAGAGCGGAAAACCGAATTGTTGTTGAGATTGAGTACCCGATCCCAAATGTCGGGATCTCCATCGGCAACCGGACCACCCACATAAGCACCGGCATTTGCATAGAAAACATCCAAGCCACCGGCGAGATCCAGTATTTCAGGGAGCATGGCCGACACAGCAGCGCCGTCCAGGAGATCCAGGACCATCGGACGTGCATTTGGTCCCAGCTCTTCACACACGGGCAAAAGGCTGTCAGCATCGTAGTCAATCAGCACGACGATCATGCCTGCATCGAGCATAGCTCTGGCACTCGCCAAACCGATTCCTGACGCCGCTCCTGTAATGGCCCCGATCTTTCCCGCCAAACTCTCGCTCATCATGTTCTCCTCAGATATACTAAATCCAGCCCGTTGCCTGGTCGAATAATCACAGATTTAATTTGTATTGATCCGTTGGTCTTGTGCGTCAAAAACATGACATCGGTCCGGCGGGAAACTCAGAAATACAGTGTCATGGTTGTGAAAATTACGCTCCCCGACCGCACGGACCGTAATCATGCCGATATTCTCAACCTCAATATAGAGAAACGCATCACTGCCGAGCTGTTCCTCAACAATGATTTCACCCTTCAGATCACCTTTGTCATGGTCATAGATGATATGTTCCGGGCGGATGCCCACAGTCAGCGTTTCAGTTATCTTGTCTTGATCAATGTTGGATACTTCAATTTGCGGTCCGTTCTTGATCTGAATCACCTTTCCTTCGACAGGCTTAGCTTCCAAAAAGTTCATTTTTGGTGATCCAATGAACCCGGCTACAAATTTGTTCACCGGACGATCATAGAGCTCGATTGGGGACGCAAATTGTTGCACATCTCCGCCTTGTAAAACGACAATCCGATTTGCCATTGTCATGGCTTCGACCTGATCATGGGTAACATAAATCATCGTCGTTTTCAGGCGCTCGTGAAGGCGGACCAATTCAATCCGCATTTGAACCCGGAGAGCTGCATCCAGGTTTGAGAGAGGTTCATCAAAAAGAAAGGCAGCTGGCTCGCGCACGATGGCTCGTCCAATGGCTACCCGCTGTTGTTGACCACCAGACAATTCTCTTGGTTTGCGGTCCAATAGCGGATCGAGTCCCAGGATGCTGGAGGCATGGCCAACTTTTTTAGCAATCTCTTCAGGTGCAAGCCCCGCAATACGAAGACCAAAGCCAACATTTTCCCGCACAGTAAGGTGCGGAAACAAGGCATAGGACTGGAAAACCATCGCAAGACCGCGAGAGGATGGTTTGTTTTCGGTAACATCCTCACCGTCAATCAACACGTGCCCGGATGTAACGGTTTCGAGTCCAGTTATCATCCGCAGGAGTGTCGATTTTCCGCAACCAGAGGGGCCAACAAAAACAACAAACTCGCCATCGTCAACCTCCAGGTTGATGTCCTTCAATACCGACACTTCTCCAAAAGATTTATGGATGCCTTCTAATCTAATTTTGCCCATTTCAATTTACCTTACAGAGGCGTTGTACAAAGTGTGATTGACGAATTTGTTCAAGTAGAACTGTACAATTGTTTACTCGTATCAATTTTTTACTGCGCCCATCGTCAAGCCAGAGACGATGTGTTTTTGCATCAGGATTGTGAAGATCACCGGCGGCAGAATTTGGATAATGGTCGCGGCAGAAATCAGTTCCCAATAAGTCTTTGTCACCGTTGAGAAGGAAGAAATTACGACGGGAAATGTTTTTGCTTCCCGGGTCGTCAGGAACAGTGAAAGCAGAAGTTCATTCCATGCGAAGATGAATACAAAGGTAGCAACTGTCGCGATCCCGGATTTGGCAAGCGGCAGGGCAATAATCCGAAATGTTTGCACCCATGAGCATCCCTCCACACGCGCGGCCTCAATGATTTCCTTGGGAATATTGCGGAAGAAGGACATCGCGACCCAAACCGCAAATGGCAGATTGAACCCGGCATAGACGAGGATTAGTGCCGGAAGGGTGTCCAGCATTCCAACCCCGTTAAATACCATATAGAGCGGCACGGCGGCAGCGATTGGCGGCATCATTCGGGTGGATAGAATCCAGTCTGCAATAAAGTTCTGCTTCTGGAATTTGAAATAGACCAAGGCAAATGCCGCAGGCAAAGCAAATGCCAGGCACAGCAATGTGGCAAAGAGTGTCACAATGGTCGAGTTCATGAGAAACTTCCAATTCTCACTCAGAAGCAGCTTGAAATTGTCAAGATAGGAGAAATCAGGGATCCAGACGGGCGGAATGGCATAGATGTCATTAATGGTCTTGAACGCGGCGAGGATCATCCAGACGATAGGCGCCATGAACACGAAGGTGATCACAAAGGCGGCCGTTAGTTTCCAGCTAAGGTTTTCGTTTTTCATCGCTGAGCCTTCCGCATGTAAGCGACTGCAATTGTTGTGACCAGGATCGATATCAGCAAGATGATTACCGCCGCTGCCGAGCCGTAGCCGACCTGGAAGAAGCGAAAGTCCTGACGGTATGCAAAGAACGTCACTAATTCAGTGGCATCGCCCGGCCCGCCACGGGTGGTGACATAGACCAGATCAAAGAGCTTGAGGTTGTCAATTACGCGCAGGATAACGCCGATCATAATGACATCACGGATCGCTGGAAGTTCGATCCAGCGTGCGACATGATGCCATTTTGCCGCTTCCAATTCGGCCGCTTCATATAGCGAGGATGGCACAGATACCAAGCCAGCAAGCATCAGCAGCATCATGAATGGGGTCCACTGCCAGGCATTAATCAAGATCACTGTCGGGAGGGCAAAAGTGGGGTCTCCAAACCACGATGGACCTTCAACGCCAACGCCTGACAAGAGATAATTTGCAATGCCAAGTGTCGGGTTCAGAATGTAGCTGAACATCAGGCCGACACAAATTGGGGTAATCATCATGGGCAGAATTGCCATGGATCGCAGGACCTGGCCTGTTCGCATTTCCTTCAGACTCAAGAAGACCTTTGCGCAGATGAAGCCAAAGATAATTTCAAGCGTGATAGAAGCAACTGTCAGGACGGCTGTGTTCTGGACAGCCTTCAGAAACAGAGGGTCTGTCAGCAGTCTTTCGTAATTCTCAAAACCAATAAATAGCTTGCGGTCCATTCGCGTTAATTTGGCGTCATAGAGGCTGAGATAGACCGAATAGATAAACGGAAAGACGCTCAGCAGCAGAAGATAAATGACAGCCGGTGCGAGGAACAGAAGCTTGATCTTGCTCTCATCGTCCCGTCTCTTCGGCTTTGTGAGTGGGATAGCTAGGTTTTCAGCCATGGCACCGTGTTTCCATTGTCCGCTTGATAGCAGGATGATTTTGAAGTGTTAGAGGAGCCGATCAGATCGGCTCCTCCATTTTGTGATGCACCTATGTTGTTCTGGGAGGACGCATCACAGAGTCTTGCATCACTCCAGAAGGCCTGCGCGTTGCAGTATCTTGGTGATGTTTGCGTTAGCTTCGTCCATCGCATCCTGTGGCGACGCATCGCCAACGATGGCACGGTTCACCTGAAGGCCGAGTGCATCAATCATCTCAAACGTCGCCGCATGACGCGGACGCAATTCAGACCATGCCGCTTTAGAGGATTCATAGAGAGTTGGTACCCAAGGCTGGGCCGCAATGATCTCAGCATCCTGCATGGCAGAGTGACGGCTGGGTGGTCCACCAAGCTTGACGAAGTCTTTGTGGGTTGCAGGGCTTGCAAACCACTGCATGTAATCCCAGGCAGCATCCTTCTGTTCTGAATGTGCGTTTATGCACATGATCCAGCCACCGACAGGAGGAACAGATTTTGCGCCTTCAGCGTGAGGGAACATCGCAACATCAAACTTGTCGGTAACTTTTGAGATATCGGGATCCATGAACAAAGGTGTCCGTACGGACCAGTTGTTGATCATGGCGACTTTACCCTGAGTGAAGGCATTCGCGCGTTCATCCCATGCGAACTGCTCCACGCCAGGAGGTCCGTATTGCACCATATCCTTGAAGAACTGGATCATAGCGACGGCTTCTGGTGAATTGAACAAAGGCGTCTGGTCGGCATAAGCATCTTCAGAGCCGGGGAAGTTAGACTCCCAAGGTTTTCCACCTGCGGAATAGATCCACTCGAAAAACTGCTGACCGGCAGCAGAGCCGCGCTGGAAGTTCATCGCCATGCCTGCGACATCCGGATCACCGTCATCTTCGGCAAAGTACTTGGCGGCTGCCATGAGTTCTTCAAAGGTTTCTGGCACTTTCAGGCCAGCCGCTTCGAAAAGGTCCTTACGGTAATGCAGCATGTGCCAATAGCCCGCTATCGGCAGACATTGAAGCTTTCCGTCCCAATTTGCCTGACCTGCAAAGGAAGGAATATAGTCGTCCATTGCCATGATCGCCGGATCAGCGGCAGCAACGCGTTCTTCGACGGATTCGATGCAGCCTGCTTCGACATACTCGCCGACCCAGATACCGTCGATAAACAAGACATCATATTGATTGTCCTGCTGCGAGCAGGCAAGGATTTGCTTTTCGTGTAACGGGTCGTATCCGAAGCCCTCCACGGTCACTTCCGCCCCGGTTAGGCCTGTGAAAGTCGGGCCCATTACTTTCAAGGCATCGATGAAGGGATCCTGAATGGTTTGAACGCGTAGCGTCTTGCCGGAATGGTCGCCAAGTACACTGCCCCAGTCTTGAGCGACAGCGCCGCTTGCGGCTAGCGCAATGGTCATGGTGAGCATCGATGCCCCCATTTTGATTGATTTTAAGTGCTTCATTGTTTCCTCCTGAGTTGAAGCGTCTAGTGAAATCCGGCCTGGAATTTGACAAGCCGGTATCGTCCGCGGCCGAAGCCGTGTTTGAACATTCTGTTAGCGGTTTAGTTGTTGTAGAACCCAGCTTTGTGCTGAACTGCGGTCTACAGCTGTTACAGCTCCATGGCCGTTTTAGGCCATCCCAGCCGTAAGCTTAGCGTCTTGTGTCGAAGCCCGAATTTCCATGGTACATTTCAATGGTTTTGGCGCGGCAAACTCATCATCTTTACTCATACGACTCTTCAGCATTGTCCAAGCGCTGCTGGCCATCTTCTCTATCGGCTGTCTGATTGCCGTAATCGGTGTTCGTCGTGCCGACATCCATGGATAGTCATCAAAACCAATGACCGAGACATCCTTACCGACTTCAAACTGGCGTTCCGCAAGGCAAGTCAATGTAGCTAAGGTTGTCATGTCGGTAACCGCAAAAATAGCTGTCGGCATCTGATGCGCATCAAGCCAGCGGCCAAGATGAACAGATCCCACTTTCGGAACAGGACCAACTTCGACGATCTCTGCAGAGCCGCCAGCAGCTTCAATTGTCTCGACAACTCCGCGACTACGTTCTCGAACACCATGCAGCCGCATATCGGATGCCACAATCAAGACCGTCCTGTGCCCGTGTTCAGCAAGATGTGCGGCAGCTTGCGCGCCTGCTTCAGCGTTGTCTACGCGGATAGTGTCGAACCCCTCCACCTCGGTTCCACGGTCAACCAGAACAATGGGAAATTTGTCGCGCAGGTCAAAAAGTTGCTCCGGAACATCGTCTGATACCGGCACGACAATCATGCCTTCGGGCTGCCAAGACATAAGCGCAGAGATACGACCACGTTCTGTTTCTGCATCGTCCTTGGAGTTGGCAACGATAATTTCATAGCCATCCAATTGTGCATGGCTCTCAATTTCAGTAATGAGCGATGTGTAGAAGGGATCTGATAGGTCAGGAACAAGAACTGGCACAATACCGCTCTCACCCGAGCGCAGAAAGGATGCTGCTCTGTTAATGCTATATCCTAGTTTCTCAGCCTCTTTCCTTACATGTTCAGCCAATTCCGGCTTCACAGGTTTTTTACCTGAAAATACGTTGGAGACAGTGGCGGTCGATACACCGGCCGCATCTGCGACCTGCTTAATCGACACTCTTTGCTTCGCCATATTTCCTCCTTTCCGAATTTCCGCCCGACTGTTAAACGATTAACAGTTAAACGATTAACAGGTCAATTCTTTTTTTAGATTTTTCGTATTTTCAATGGGGAGGTTATGTAAAAATATCGTATCCATCTGAAATATATACCATATTTTTCAAATAAATTCGCGTCCAATGCACTGACTGACGTTACAAAAAGTTGCTCAATCAAACGCGTTTTCTCTGTTTTCCTGGTAAACAGGCCTACAGTAGGACAAGCTTTTGATCGTTATGCAGTTAATCTTTTACACCCATCGCGCCTATTGCTGTCAGGACAAATTGATTGATTTTTTAAAACTCAAATGCCCACGCAGATGTCGTCTAACCAATCCAACTCAATTGTCTTATGAAGGTTCAATCTGGAGAAAACCGATGGAATAGAATCCGTGTAAATTCAACATCGCAATGAGCCAAAATATCTAATTGGATCAAGCTCATGTTGTCCCGCATTGCTGCCGTTCATCCAATTCGCAGAGAAAGTCTGCTTCTCGCCCGTACGATACCTTGCAATGCGTCAGCCACAGGCAAAAGCCGCAACGCACAAACCTGCCGAAGGTATTCCCGCATCTTCCCGTTTTGGCACTTACTGTGTGCTTACTTTTTTCATTCGACAAATTTCAGCGGCAACACGCCCGCGAATAACAAACTGTTTTTATTAGGAAAAGTGGTGCCCGGGGAGATACAAACCTCGAACACAATTTTGGATACTTTAGAGGAATGGAACCAGTATCTCAAGCAGGAGAATATTGATTTAGACGAACTATCTTCAAAGCCGAAAAAGCAGGCTCGCCCTCGTGTGCAACGCCCGAGGCTGTCCATATGAGGGAGAGCAAAAAGCTTCAGGAAAACAAGGCCGTTGGCAAGGAATTCCCGGGAGTTTCAGCACAGAAGGACACAAAAACGTCAAAACCACCGTTCGTGGGTTTTCGGGTGACAGAAGAGGAAATGGAGCAGCTAAAACACTTATCGGCGGGAATGTCGGTGAGCGCCTATATTCGCAGATGTCTGTTTGGCGGGGATGGCGCGCCGCGCAAGATCAGACTTCGCGCTCCTGTCAAAGATCAGGAGGCTTTAGGCCGGGTGTTGGGATTATTGGGGCAATCGCGGATTGCCAATAATCTGAACCAGCTTGCCTATGAAGCCAATTGCGGCACGTTGCTGCTGGATCAGCAGAGCGAAGACCAGATCAATGAAGCCTATGCCTATGTGCGCTCTATGCGGCTTGATCTGACGCAGGCGCTCGGTGTTGGCGGGCAGACGCAACATTGATTTTAAAGGGCAATGAACGCGGCGGTGCTGTGCAATTGGCACGGCATCTTTTGAACACGCGTGAGAATGAGCATGTCCGCGTGCATGAAATTTCTGGATTTGTGTCTGATGATCTGACCGAGGCTTTAACAGAAGCCTATGCGGTGAGCCGGGGAACGAAGTGCAAGAACTTCATGTTCTCGCTGGTCTTAAGCCCACCGGAAACAGAGAATGTATCTGTCGAAGCATTTGAGCAAGCCGTTGCAGGAATTGAATCTAAACTTGGATTAACCGGCCAACCCCGCGCAATCATATTTCATGAAAAGAAAGGCAGACGGCACGCGCATTGTGTGTGGTCACGCATTGATATTGTCCGTATGCGCGCGCTGAATGTCTCGCTTTATAAGCGCAAGTTACAAGAGCTGTCGCGGGAGCTATTCCTTGAACATGGTTGGCAAATGCCACGCGGCTTGATGAATAGCGAGGAACGTGACCAGCTCAATTACTCACAAGTCGAACACCAGCAAGCAAAAAGAGCTCAACGTGACCCAAAGGAATTAAAAAGCCTTTTGCTGGATTGTTGGGTGGGCTCTGATTCAAAGGCCGCCTTTGCCGCCGCCTTGTCTGAACATGGTTTGGCGCTCGCTAAAGGTGACAGGCGCGGCTTTGTTGCGGTTGATGGTCAGGGCGAAGTTTATTCGCTTTCGCGCTGGCTTGGCGTGAAGACCAAAGAATTACGCGCGCGCCTTGGTGATATTAAAAAGCTGCCTTCTGTTGATGCTGTCCAATTGCATATCACAGAACGCTTTGCCGATAAGGTGGGCGCTCCGTTTGATGCCGCCTATGCAGAAGCAGAAACACTCTTTCAGAAACAAGTTGATGCCGTTGAATCAAAACGCCGCGCTCTTGTCGGTGATCACAGACAAGCGCGTACTGCATTGGAGGCAGCACAAGAGGCGCGCAGGATTAAAATCGTTAAATCCCGCGTCGCGCTTTTGCCGACAGGTGTAAAAGCTCTCTGGGCAAGGCTTTCCGGCAAATACGACATTATGCGTGCTGAACACATACAGGCCGCAGAAGCCGATAAAATCCGTGACCAGGCGGAGATGCAAAAACTGATTGAAAGGCAACTCGGTGAAAGACGCGGCTTAGAGGAACAGTTTTGTACCCTCAAGGAACAGCACGTGGTGCATCTGGCGAAACTACATCGCGAGAATGCTTTTGAACTTAACGAACAGGTGCCTGGTGTCGATCTGCTGGCAGATCCCGACCAAGCGCTTTTACTGCCCGAAGAAGACCAACTCTATACGGCGCAACAAGTCCGGCAATCGCCGATCAAAATTCTGGATATTATCACCGATAAAAAGTCCGAGTTTAACCGCCGTGATATCCTGCGCGGGCTGGCTAATTATATCGATGATCCGTTGGCTTTACGCGCCGCCTCCGATGCGGTTTTGCGCTCGAAAGAACTGGTCGAGATCAAAAGTGATCCGCTACCGATTTATTCAACGCGGGAAATGGAGGGGCTTAAAAGCGGGCTCGCGCATGACGCAAAATTCATGGCCAAACAAAAGACTCATGGCGTGAAACCTGCCCACACGCATGACGCCATCAAACGCCAAAACGCGATATTGCAAAAGCTACATGGGGCAAGCCTGAGCGATGAACAACACGCGGCGATAAATCATATTCTCAAGCCAGAAAGAATAAGCGCCGCTGTCGGCCTGGCCGGAACCGGCAAAAGCACAATGCTTGCCGCCGCGCATGAGGCTTGGACAAAACAAGGCTATCAGGTTTTTGGCGCGGCATTGTCCGGTAAAGCTGCCGATGGTCTGCAAAATGCCTCCGGCATTATCAGCCGCACCTTGGCCTCGATGGAAATGAGCTGGAAGAACGGATACAATCAATTAAAACCCGGCGATGTTCTGGTGATTGATGAAGCCGGAATGATTGGCACTCGCCAAATGAGCCGTTTTGTCGAGCACACCAAGACATATGGTGCAAAGCTCGTTCTGGTAGGCGACCCGGAACAATTACAGCCCATCAATGCCGGAACTCCATTTAAAGATATTGCCGAAAATATTGGAGCGGCAAAACTCACAGAAATTCGTCGCCAGAAATCAGACTGGCAGCGCCAAGCCTCGCTTGATCTGGCAACGGGCAATACCGGAAAGGCGATAGATGCCTATCAAAAGCACGGCGCGGTCAAAACCACCAAAAGCCAAGACGACGCCATTGCCGCGTTGGTGCAGGATTATATGGTTGATATCGAAACACGCGGCGAAAGTGCCTCACGGCTGGCCTTCGCCCATCGCCGCAAAGATGTACATGCGATCAATCAGGCTGTTCGCATGGCGCGCAAATCAAGCGGTGAACTGGTCGATGAGCATTATTTTAAAACCACTCATGGCAAGCGCGCCTTTGCCCCCAATGACCGCATCATCTTCACCAAAAACGATACCGAGCTTGGCGTGAAAAATGGTGCGTTAGCGACGATTGAAAAAGTCACCAAAGACAAAATAGTTGTTACCCTTGACGGTGCCAACAGCGACAAACCGCGTCGTCTGACGTTTTTCCCAAGCCAATACGCCTCTATAGATCACGGCTACGCCACCACCATCCACAAAAGCCAGGGCGCAACCGTGGATAGGTCATTTGTCCTATCGTCGCGAACGCTGGACAAACACCTGACCTACGTCGCTCTCACACGCCACAAACATGACGCCCGTTTCTATAGCGATAGCGACAACATGCCAAGGATGAAGCAGGAGCGTGCGCCGGAGCGCGATAGAGGACTGGTCTTACGTCCAAGGCGATAATTTGCCCCTTAGCTGTAGAAGACTCGACTGACGCTAACGACAGTTTTACCCTGCACATGCTAGCTGACAAGGAAGAGAGGGCGGAAAGGTCGAAGCAAGTTGATCGTGTTGTGTTGTCTTCGGACAATAACTAGCTATTGCATTTTATCTGCACTCTTACGTGCTTTCGATTGATTATCATAAGCGCTTTGCAGTGCTGTCAATTCGTCGCAAAACCGATGCAGACTGTGTGGAAACCCGCCCCATTCGGGATTCCCTCTGAAAGCCGGTGGTGGTATTTTGCGCCATGGCTCATATTTCTGGAACTGATCGCTCGCAGATGTTGCTTTTGCCCGAACGGGTGGAGGATTATGTTGGGGTGAACAACCCCGTTCGTTTTGTTGACGCGTTTGTTGATGGTCTGGATTTGGAAGCCGTTGGGTTTGGGCGGGTGCAGGCTGAGGCGACGGGTCGACCCGGTTATCATCCTGCCGATCTGCTGAAGCTCTATATCTATGGCTACCTGAACCGGGTTCGTTCCAGTCGTCGATTGGAGGTGGAGTGCGGTCGCAATATGGAGGTGATCTGGCTGCTGCGGCATCTCAAGCCGGACTTCAAGACCATTGCCGATTTCCGGCGGGACAATCGGGCTGCCTTCAAACAAGTGTTTCGGGAATTCGTCGTATTGTGCCGCAAACTCGATCTGTTCGGGCGCGAGTTGCTGGCGGTGGATGGAACCCGGATCAAGGCGGTCAACGCCAAGGACCGGAATTTCACCAAGACGGGCCTGACGAAGGCCATCAAGGAAGCTGATGATCGGCTCGACGCCTATCTAAAACAAATGGATGAGAGCGACAGCACTGACACAACCAGCCACTCCGGTAGTGCAGGATCGGATGGCCTTGGAGATGTCGCCGACAAGATTGCGAAGCTGAAAGCCAAACAGGATCGGCACAAATCCCTTCTCAAACAAATGCATGAAACGGGCGAAAGCCAGATATCGCTGAACGACCCCGACAGTCGCTATCAGTCGGGCAAGGTCAAGGCCGGGGTCAGCTACAACGCGCAGATCGCAGTCGATTGCAAACACAAGCTGATTGTCGAGCAGGATGTATGCACTCAGGTTGGTGATCTGGGTTTACTGGCCAAGACCGCCGAGCCCGCTCGCGCGCTTCTGGAAGTCGAGACAATCGATGTTGTGGCCGACCGGGGCTACTTCAAGATCGAAGATATTGAGGCCTGTGAAGCGGCCAACATCATTCCCCATGTGCCCAAACCGCAACGTGGCCCGGCTGTGCGTGAAGGCTTCTTTGCCAAGGATGCGTTTCGCTATGATGCTGAGGCGGATCACTATATCTGTCCCGACGATCAACGACTTTCCCCGCTTTACAAAAGCAAATCGCGCGACAACATCAAGATCGACTATTGCAACCGGGCAGCGTGCCGAGCCTGCGACTTGCGCCCGCGCTGCACCAAGACTTTCCGCCGGGTATCGCGGTTGGAAAACGAGGCGGTTCTGGATCGAATGGCTGAGCGACTGGTTGCCCGCCCAGAGTTAATGGATGATCGTCGCAACAGCGTTGAACACCCGTTTGGAACAATCAAACAATGGATGAACCAGGGCGCTTTCCTGATGCGGCGGTTGGAAAACGTCCGAGCCGAGTTCAGCCTCACCACACTCGCCTACAACATCAGGCGGGCGCTCACACTTGTCGGTGTGACAGGACTAATGGCGGCGCTGCAGGTATGAATCGCCATCTTTGTGCTGCCAAACACGTTGAAAGTTGTCCAATATGGCCACAAAATCGGTTACACAACGCATGTGGCAAGAACAGTTGGAAAAACGTGTCAGAAACGCCGAAACAAAGGTAACCGCACCAAAGTCGAACAGAACCAGAGTTTCCACACGGTCTGGATGATATCTGCAACAAGTTCCACATATCCGATTATGCGACTTTCAAGCGCACCACTTCATACCCATGTAGCCGTTTCCCTGCTTCAACTCGCCGAGCATTTTCTTGAGGCGACGTTCTTTAGTGTCGTCCTTTTTCGCGTTGTTAATCCACATAAGATAATCGTTACGCTGATAGGGAGGGCGGTCTTCATAAGCCGATTCCAAACCCTCTTTTATCAGAGCGTCTTTGACCAATTTCGGCATGGTCTGCGTGACACGCTTCAAGCCGCTCATGGGTCATCTGCCGTAAAAACAACTGCCTCGGCACTACGTTTGGCAGGGCCATGATGAACAACTTCGATATTGTTACCGTCTGGGTCGAGGACGTAGGCAGCAAAATAGGCGGGATGGTAATGCCGTTCTCCTGCCGCTCCGTTATCTGTGCCACCATTGGCAAGCGCGGCTTTGTGAAAAGCCTTCACCGTTTCGCGGTTGGTAGCTTGAAATGCCAAATGTACTTTGCTGACTTCCCCGTCAGCGGTACTGACAAACAGCTCATCGCAGGTAAAAAATCCGTCCTGCGAATTGAAAGCGTCAATGCCAAGCACCTCTGCAATGGCTTTGTAAAAAAACCGCGCTCTTTTTCAAATCGGCAACGCGCAAATGAACGTGGTCTATTAGCCTGCCTTTTTTGAATTCCATCTGTCGCTCCATTCATTGCCGATATTATTCCATACCTAAGCAAAACTTGAAAGAAACGCCTGCCTGTCGCAAAATCCATGATATTTGCAACAAGTTCCATAAAACCGGTTATGCAATCACGAATTAGAGCAATAGCCAACTATTTTACTCCGTTGAATCTGCGCGCAAACATCATTGGTGAATATCTCGCGGCTATGGATTAGGAATAGTGATTCCCAAATGTTCTTTGAGCGCTTTTCTGCTGTTTTGTCTCAGAGAAACGCTCAAGCTTGTTCGCAAACCTGACATTTTAGCTCCGTCCAAATGTTCGTGGAGGACTGCAATCATTAAAGTTACACAGATATCAACAGTTGCACGCTCACGAGCAGACCACTTGCCAAGCTCAGGGATGCTCGCCTGTGCTATATTAGTTTTTCCATTTGCCGATGTCATTCGGAATAAACTATTTGATCCATGAACAGCTTTTGAAAGCGTCGCGTACTCAGTATCGAGAGCGACCTTCAGACCGAGTTCGTTACAAATATCTAGTGCTTTTGGGTGGCAAGAAGCATACTCGCGCAACTCTTTTGGAGTAATCCGAAAAGTGTCTTTTTCCCATTTTGAGAACTCAACTGGATGATCTAAATAGTAGATGGCTGCCAAGGAGTTTTCCATGAAACTTCGCAGCGACTGAAGTGCGGGCCTCCAGCTTCCAAAGCAGGCATTCACATGGGATAACAGAGCATCGTTATGAGCTTCGAAGAAAAACTGAGCCGCGCCCTTTGGAAAATTTGGCTCGATTAAATCAATTTTGAGAGCGTTAAGGGACGCTATTCTTGCATAACTTTCCACTAAACTTTTCTTGCCGCGGAATACACCAGCATTGATTTGCAAATCAATTGGTAGCTGTTCAGAAAACGCTGCATAGTTAGCTTGCAATGCGACTGAAATGCTAGTCATTTTTGAGCAAAAAGCTTAGTGCGTTTGAAAGCTCTGAAGTCGTTTTTGGCGTATTCAACGACTTGCGGGCTATTCTGTCACGCTCTTGACTGTTCTCCGCCAAGTAAGTCAGAATTTTACCCATGACATCACGTGCAGCATCCCGCGGTCTAATTTCAATTGGAAGGTCAAAATCGGCAATGACAGTTTGCCATTCACTTTTCCCATAGGTGGAGAATACAGCGAGGGTGGACAAGCTAATTCCTCGTTCTGCACTTGGCGCGTCCTTTGTCGCTGACACCAAATTTCCAAAGTCGCTCAATTCTTGATTTGGCACACTCCGCAATATTTTAGATAATGCAGTCAAGGACTTAGCAAGCTCATGTGTTTTCATGGTAGTAGGCCCACTTTTTTCAGAAGCTCCACCGAAAAGTTGGTGAACTCCCGCTTTGCGTTAGCATCATTCATTTGAAATACTGATTTGTTTTTCGCGGTAGATTCCGTCACCACAGAGCGCTCTTTGATCTCCGATTTCAACACGCTTCCAGAAAACTGCTTCTTTAAGTCGGCGGTAGTTTGGTCTCTAAAATACGACGCTCGCCCTACTCGAGACATTACGATACCCGCGTTCTCAATATCTACGTCCATATCATCTCCGAATTTTTTGACCCTTCTTAGCAGAAGGGCAATTCCCAAGCTGGATAGAAAATCTGGGGACACCGGAACCACATAATGTGTACTCATGGCTAGCGCATTTTGTGTTGGTAATGTCAAGTTTGGTGGGCAGTCACAAACTACGACATCATAATCGTCCATCACACCTATAAGGCTCTTTTTGAGGAGATTTTCTCTGGCAGTTCTTGCGCCAATATCTAAGTCAATCGTGAACAAGCTTAGGTTTGACGGGACAAGATCTACCCCCTTAAAGACCTCTTTCAAAATCACATCTGTTGCTTTCACAATGTTACCCTCCGCATGGTCTCCGTTACGAACACCTAAAAGGTCGGCAACTGTCCCCTTTTTCTTGCTATGTTTGGACCATTCTTCAGGGGAGATACATGAAAACGTCGCATTAGTTTGCGGGTCCAGATCGACAAGCAGTGTCTTAAAGCCATTTTTTCCGCAATATGCAGCGAAGTTAACGGCAATGGCGGTTTTTCCTACGCCACCCTTCAGATTCACACATGAGATAACAACGGTCATTTTCTTCCAAGCAATTATGATAACAGAAGGTCTAGACTGATATATGTTTTAGTGGATCACCTCATAATACGCAATGATTCCGGTAAGGTCGCTAAAAGGACCGTGAGCCTAAAACCATTTATTCAATTTCTAAACGTTCTGGGCCACATGAAAACCCATAAGGGCCCAAAATTCATCTGGTATTTTGCGACATCTAACCCATTGAAATAACACGGCACGAAACACCGTCGCAAAAACCTTCCTTTTGCAACAAACAAACTCAAATACCCTTATTCCATAGTCGCTCTGCCCTTGTAATTTATTCTGCCTTACTAACATAATATTTTATGGATAAAATTGCCCTGTTTTTCACCGCAGTTTCTGCTATCGCCGCTGCCGTTGCGGCATTCTTCATGTATCGCCAAACAAAGATAGCCATTGAAGAAAGAAGAAATTTTGAACAAGAGAACGATGGTTTGAAAAGGAGAGAGAACGAGCTCCTAGCCGTAAACAATAAAATACTCATCAATCAGATGTGGAATGACTTCAACAAAACGGTCATTGAAGGGGATGAATCCCTGCGCGGAGCAATAGGAACAAAAAACTTTCAAGGCCTCGAGCCAGCCCTAGTACGTCGTATCTATCTGATGTTCTCCAACATAAATGTTGTGGAAGCAGCATGGCGCTTGATGATTGTGGGTGCAATGCCGACAGACCAAGCACAAGCGATATTATTCGACCAAGCTCAGCGGTTCAAAAATGACCAAGAGGCAGCACGCCACGCTCTAACCGGTCGAGGTTATTCGCAAGATTTTTTAGACGCTCTCTGGCCATTGGTTTTCCCCGATGACCCAACACCCCAAGCTGGTAAAAGAGAGCAGGCCTAAAAAGATTTTAAGGCCTTGCGTTCCTACGCGATCCTTTTTGAAACAGTTGTCCAAAGCCCGAACGCGCAACGCGATGCTCTAAAGGCGGCTAGCTGCGAAAAGGTTGTCATAGAGAAGGTGTCTGGCGCATCGCTCAAGTGGCCAAAACTGAAAAAGCTTTTGTGCTCCCTCGATGCTGGCGATCTTCTGACAATCTGGCGATTGGATGAGGTTGGGCGTTCATTGCTGCGTCCTCTCGGTGTGGCGGCAGTCTTCAAAGCGCGAAATGTAGGTTTACAATCACTCAATGAGACAATCGACCCAACTGTAGATATGCCGTTACTCGGGGATGCAACGGGGGCTTTGCCCCCTTGCCAAGTAGTGTTGTTTAACAACACACATCTTGCCGCCTGCGGTATTTATTCTTTCTCGGCTCATTTCCACTTCCGTAGCAGTCATGACCCGTCGCAAATTTGGTTCACGGGGCTCCAATGTTTTCTTGCAAATCCATATGAGCGAAGCCAATCGGGAATAGAGCTTTTCTAAATTCAAGTGTCTTTACCAAGAAGGGAAAATTCTCTGGCCATACCTATTGCAACGCAACAAACGGCGAAGTTGGGCGGGAAGCGGGCTTTCGCTGCAGATTGAACGAACGGCAGCTGAGCGGACAAAGCGACATTTAGCTGCGGCTACGCCAATGACTGCATTCGGTAATTGATCCCGATTTAGCGCCTTCAAATACGGATAGGCAAATTATGTTAATACTGTGGAAATGTTAGGGCTTCAGCTATAGTATGTCCAAGCTGTGTATTAAGCCATTATGGATGCACATGTTTTCATCCATGTTCATGGTCTTTGTGTCACTATCGTAGGCAAATACTCTGTGGTTCCCAGAAGTGATGTTTCCAATTACATTGAAATGGAACAGCAACTTTAGGACCTGACTCTCAGTCAAAGGCTTTTTCGCGGACGGGTTTTGGTTAACAAACTCGCGATACCGGTCATTGAATTCTTTTCTCGTAAATATAGGCTTTCTGATCTTTGACAAAACTCCAAGGACTTCAGCGACATCGTCTAACACAGGGAACAATTCATCCACGACTTCCCTTCGCATGTACGCAGAATGACCCGATGCAGCATCTTTGATGTCCGAGTTGCTTATCTGCTCATGATTCTTGGAGAGAGCTATTTTTGCACACTCCCTTACATGACTGATGATATCTCTTGGCCGGAGAAAAGTGCGGCTAGTCAGATATTTGAATGTGTCGATTGCTCCACGTCGGTTGGCACCGATGCTCGTCTTTCGAACCGCGAATATCTCATCCCAAGACGACAAAGCGTCATCGACCTTTTCGCTTTTTGATTCGATTGCTCGTGCAAGTCTGAAGTGCACTAGTTCGCGCAATTGCGATTCCGTCCAGCTGAGTGTAACCGCACGATCCAACCATTTGTTTTTGTCAACATCCCTACACAAGTCAAAGATGTCATCTCTCAGAAATATGACCGGTCTTATGTTAGTGTTAGAATTCGAAAAATCAGTTCTTATTACTTGAACTGCCTTGAATAAGCTTATTAAAAGTTCGAAGTACGAGTCGCGGCGATCTGGATTTAGGACATCTCGGTAGTCTTCGTCCAATTCATCAAAAATAATATAGTATTCACCATCATCTATGACCGAAAGAATAAATTCCCGCATGGTTTCGTTGGCTTTTACGTAATCGAACTCAGCAGTCTCTCCGTCGGACTGAAAACCACCACCAAAACCCGCTAAATTGAGGCTGTAGCCTTGGCTTGTAATTGTTTTCATTGAACGAGCCAGCGCACCTTTCACGTCGAAATTGAATGACTTCTTCAAATCGAATTTGCATCTACTGCAAACTTGCTCGTTTTCGGCAAGCATTGAGCAAATATAATGGTAAATTACATACAGCCAGAGAGTGATATATTGGTTTGGACGATTATATGATTCATCCGCATGGCTATACAGCGAATTGAAAGGGAAATTTTTGAACGAAAGCAATCGTGAGAACTGATTGTAATTTTTGTCGTTATGAAGATATTCGGCGATAGCGGTTTTACCTGTTCCTTTTCGCCCAATGACATAGTTTTTTCTTCCCTCCTCGATGTCGGAAACGTCATCAAAATGGAAAAAGTAGCGTGAGTTATCCTCGTCTTTAGCTTCGATTGACCAACGTGAAATTTCTTTTAGGACAGAAGGGTGCGCCATATTTTTCCCAAAGATAGAGTAAAACTTTTCTGTACCTTCGCCGAACCCGCCAGCACATTCAAGTTCTACCTAACAGACCCTTTCATTGTCTCATTTTGATTTGTCTTGGTTCGCCAGAAATTTGAAGTGTATCAAGTAAACGAACGTTAACTTGATACACCGCAATGTCAGCCAAAGCCGACCTTCGTGCATCGCGCAGCATCTGTTAAAGTGGGCTCCTTGCAGCCTTTCGCTGCAGATCACATGAACGGCAGCTAAGGGCCGATTCCGGCACGGACAGTTTGGGCGGAATGCGAGCTTTCGTATGGGACCAACGAACGGGAACAGAGCGGGGCTGACATTGGGCCGATGATCTTTTTCAGCCCATTTTAGTTGTTTAGCGATAATGGCACCAAATCCAGAAGTTGTCATTCTGATGCCTTTTTGGCAGCGACCGAACTTTCCGCGGTGCCTTCGTTCGGTTTGATCAGACTATCGGACAGGCCTGTCTGCTCTAAAGATGAGCGGATATTGATCTGCGCGCGACGAGAATCTAGCGCCAAGCATTCAACGGATTCCGCATCATGCGCCCTGTCATCCGCGCCGGACACTTCGTGACGAAGTGCTCGCAAGATCTCATCGTGGAAATATGTAGACCAGTAGTACGCATGCCCTTCGCCCCACTTGTCGAACGACGCCTTTGAGATGGGAGCTAGCTCGATTATCATCTTGCTTAGTTCACCTTCTGTGAAGAGGTCACCTTTGTCACTCAATGGTATGCTGAAGACCTTCATCATCATTGCGGCTTGGAGGACGATGCTTTTGTATGCGTCGAAATTTTTCAATGACTGGTCGCTGAGATATAGCCGTGGAATTGTCATGTCGATTGTTCCAAGCAGCGCAATCTTCTCATCGACATTGAACGGCTTTGCCAGTGCATCCATGAATTCGGCAATTTTCGGATCGTCTCCTTCCTTAAGTATCTGCTCAGTGTTAAGAATCTTCATGTACTCCACGAGCATCGAGAGCTGAGATACCGCGTGACGTGCGCGCAGCAGTGTTTCTGCTGCTTCTAGCCGCTTCGATTGAACCGCAGAGTCTCGATCTCTGCGGGCAGCGACCAGGAACGACCTAATTTGGTCTAACTCTTTTTCGGTGTCCCGAATACCAGCCTTGAATGTCTCTAGCTTCTTTTCGAATCGATGCTCAACAGCCTTGGCAAAAAACTTGCCTATGGTGGCGCGCAATAGATACGCGACAAAACCTATCATGCCGGCAGAGATGACCACACCCAGCAGCCAATTCCAGAATTCAGAAAACATGAACGCCCCTCAGTATCGGCACCTGCAACATTGCAGTTCTAATTCACGGTTGAAGAAACACTAATTGGAGGTTCTCTGCAAACTGCCCGCTTGCTAATTCAAAAGCGTACAGTCCGCTTCGCACCCATCTATGCCATTCCGCCTGATCGAAGAGCTTCTGCAAAGGGCTCGAACCGGACCTCCGCTGCGAAGATCACCAAAGTCTGCTCGGGGCCGTAGGTGATCAGGCAATTCTGATTATCTCGTTGGATACTGTGGTGCGGGAATGGGCAGCTTTGAGCCCAAACTGCACGATGCTGCGAAATGCATAAAGGTCCGCCTTGCCGACCCTCGCTCATTGATCGGGTAATCCCGCTTTCTTCAAACTCTCCAACCAAATCCTGCGATTTTCTGGATGGTTCCGAGATCCCGCGAACTGTCGTCGCATCGCCAATACAGACAGTTTTGGATTTATGGCCAGCGCTGCCTCTATCGCATCTAACGCATCCTCAGCTCGGTCCAGTTCAATAAGGTTGGCTGCGCGCAGCAAATGATGGAAAACGCGCCACGTGTTACTTGTCGCGACTGTTCCAAGCTGACGCGCTGCTTCAAACGCTTCTTCGTGGCGACCAAGATGGAACAGAATATGGCCTTTGTAGAAATACATGTTTTGCAACAGCGGATCTCGAGGACTGAGCTTGAGGGCCATTTCAATTTGTGGAAGTGCTCGGTCTTGGAACCGAAACCAATCGAGTGTGTGCGCCAGTTCTAAGCGGATGCGGGCGTCATTCGGGTTAAGTGCAACAGCCCGCTCCAGATTTGCGATGGCTGGGTCTGCATCACCGGTAAATCGGTAAAGATAGCCCAAAGCCGCATGCGCCTGAGCATCTTGATCGTCCAGTTCAATGGCACGCTTGGCAGCCTCGGTCGCAGACACCAGCGTGTCATGCGGGTTCTCAGTCCATTGAAAGAAAAACATAGTGCCGAGTGCACGCGCCAACAGACTGTATGCAGTGGCAAATTCAGGATCACGATCAATCGCCTGCTGCGCATAACGCACCGCATCTTCTTGCGCGTCCTTTGAGTAAATTTCCTGGCTGCTACGCCCGCGCAAATATAGGTCCCAGGCGCCCATGTCGTCGGTTGGTTCGTCCCTTACCCGGACAGCGTCAGACGCATAAATCTCAGGGAGCAACTGGCCCGCAATCGCTTGGCTGATTTCGTCCTGAACGGCGAAGATATCGGTGAGTTTGCGATCAAAGGTTTCAGCCCAAATCGTCTTGTTGGCATCGATATCTATTAACTCACCACTGACCCGCACTTGCCCACCGTCTCGACGCACGCTCCCACGCACCACATATCCAACGCCCAAATCGCGCGCGATTTCCACAGGTGTGTTCGAACCTTCTGCGTAAGAAAACATCGTCGCACGTGACACAACAAACAGCTCTCGATGGCGCGAAAGATGCGCAATCAGGTCGTCGGTCAATCCATCGACAAAATACTGCGCGCCATTTTGCCCATCAAGGTTTTCAAACTGCACGACGGCCACCGAAGGTTTTTCCGTCGCAAGCGCTTTGGGTTTCGTGGTGAACAGGGTCATTGCAATAAAGACGGTAGCAACCGCAAGAGCCAGTGCAGTAACAATCATAATCCGTCTTATTTGGTTAGACGGGGCCTTCGTCGCAGCCACGCCAGTTGTTACCTCAGCGACAAACTGGAACCCCCGTTTGGGAAATGTTTTGATAAATTTGGAGGTGGTCGCTGCATCGCCCAAGGCCTTGCGGACAGATCGAACCCGCGTATTGAGCGCGGCGTCCGTGATGGCACGCCCGTCCCAGATTTCCTCGATAAGGTCTTCTTTGCTGACGATCCGATCCCGGTGTCGGATCAGAACTTCCAATAGCCGTATGGCTTGGGGTTCCAAAGCGATGGGTTTCCCACTCTGCGATAATCCACCGGTAGCGGGGTCAAACTGAAAGTCATCAAAAGAATACATCAGTCACTCTATCCCTTCGCCGATCTTTTTCTCAATGATCTTTGGGGATTGTCACCTCGATGTCAGAAAATATCAGCTTTCGATCAAGCTTACTCAACCTGCACAGCCTAACACTGCTACATGGGCAATCGCCCAGATAACGCATTAGAAACATTGGAGAACTGACGTGACACATTTGAAAGCATACGCGACGGCGACAGCTTTTGCCTTGGCGGGCGGCGTTGCCTTCGCCGGAACAGATTTGGAAACCGCGATCAACAATGGTGGCGAAATGCTCAACGCAGGCCAGATCGCCGAGCTGATTGTCGGAAAAGTTGTAACTGCCAAAGCTGGGGAGAAAGAGTTTCGATTTTTCTATGACCCGAGCAACATTTTGGAGGGCGAACTGACAAACGGTGGCTGGAAGGGCACCGGTGCCTATGCAATTACCGATAATAATCAGGTGTGTGTCTCCATGGCGGCAGACAAAGGGCGTTACCGCTGCCTGACGGCGGTGCGGGTTGGCGAAACGGTGCAGAAATTCAACGTAGAAGGCAAAATGACCTTTGTATTGCTTGGCTTCGAACCCGCGTCAGGCCTTTGAAGGCGAAGCGTCGTTGTAGGTCGAGGCCGTTAAGTTACAGCGGCCTCTGCCTGATAACAGCCTCAAGATTGTTGCGCGCGGGGCTAAACAGGATGGGCTGAAACCAATTTAGGTGATTTCAGCAATTTTGTTGTGGCGGCGAATGAGATTGATAAACGACCGCCTGAATGCGGGGTCGCGTATTTCATGAACGATAAGGCCATAACCAAAAATCGTCTCATCATCATCTAAACTGCGCGGCTCTGATAATAATTGCCTGCCCGTCAAAACTGCGCGTGCATCACACAAAAAATAACTAACCGGCTGATCCAGGGTGATAGCGGATTGCAACAATTTGGATGATGAAATCCTGTTCTTGCCGGACTCATACTTTTGAAGCTGTTGGAATTTGATCCCAATTTTTTCAGCTAGAGCGGCTTGCGTCAGACCAGCCTCGAGGCGCGCCTTCTTTAGGCGTTGCCCGATTAGCTTTTCAATATCTTGATCTACAAGTCGCATTTCAGGCCTTCAAAAGCGCATGAAACCGGAGGAAAGCCTACACACCCCAAATCGCTTTCGGCTGGCTTTCCCCCGATCTGCACAAGCGATGGGGAAATATCGCATTGTTCTGTGATGTTGGGTGATGGTTTCTGTTTCGCTCATCAAAAGATAATCGCAGATCTTTGGATCAACGCTCAAGAAAAACCATGCCATAGGCAGCATTTTGTGCGTGTTGCGCGGTTACCAACGTAGCACCATTACGCAACACGCAAATTCTGGCGTAACTCTTGAACGCGGGATTTGCGCATGATGCAATACAGCAATCAGATCAAGCCACGATGCATGCTGGCTGACGCGTCCTGATGTTGAAGTCCGGAATGTCATCCTGCCCCACATTGGTCATTCCGATGCGCTCATAAAATGCGGATAATGTTGGATAGTTTGTTTCGCTGGTATTCAGACACACGACATCATGACCGTCTTCAAATAACTTACCCATCATGAGATTTATCACGCTACGGCCTCTGCCATTGCCGGCATGTTCGGGGAACAGCGCGATATTCTCAATCTCAATCGGATTTTTCGGCCCTACCGCCGCAAGAAACGTCCTGGTAATATTTTGATCCGGGGGTACAGCGATGCAATAGCCAATCTGTTTTCCAGCCTCAACAAAATCAAACAAACGCATATTTTGTTTTTTGATCCGCGCCGTCAAAACATCAGAATCATAAAGTTCCTTGTTGATCCAGTTCCAGGGTATGCGCGACACACGATTAATAATCCCCTTTGGGTTTGGGATGACTTCAACCAATCTATGTTTTGCGCAAATGCCACGTGCATTAAACTGGTTCTTGGTCTCCATGAAATGCGTGCGTTTGATTGTCCCGAACATCACTTTGGCTCATGCGTCAATTGCCACTGCAAGCTGAACTGCTTTTTCAGGGACTCGGCAAAACCGGCATTCTTGATAACAACAACCATGACGTCGTTGTTCTCAAACGTGGCAATGCCCACCTTGTCGCCGTAGACAAAGGTAGCCGTATCATTGAAATGTTCGGGATTTATCCAGCGATATTCGCAATAGGACGCGCCGAAAAATGTGCCATCACCTTCCGCAAAAATGACCCGGTATCTAAACTGATTGGGCTTCTTGTCTTTCAACGCCAGCATACGTTCTTGTTGAACCTTCACGAAGTCAGCACCCAAAGCGCCGATGACAAGGTGCGATGCGGCGTTGTAAAGGCATATCTCGCCGCCGACCTTCCGGGCTGTTTCGTAGATATCGTCATAGAATTGACGGAACTCAGCGTTTCCACGATAGACCCGAACACCCGACGGGATTTGCCGAACCCCATTGTGATCGGTAAATTCGACGCCGCGCGTTTCATAGAAATTGACGAGCTTTGCAGCATGCGGGCTTGAAACGTTGCCCTTTCCATTTTCGATATTGGAAATAGTTTTCGGGTCTACGCCGATATTCTCAGCGACGAATTTTTGCTCGAAGCCCGCCAAACCCCTTGCTGCGCGTAATTGTTCTTTAGTAATCATTGTCTATACCGGAATTTAATTTCTATTATTACTATATATTAACCATTCTTTAACCATATATCTGTAGAAAGTACAACATATTATTAATTTACATATTTAATTACTTAAGACAAACGGGGGTTTATTATGAGTAATACTAATAAGAATACTGAAAAAGAAGACAATGAGGCGCTGAAAGCAGAGCTTGAAAAACGCTATGGCGAGGCTGTAGCCCAGGAAATAATGGATCAAATCGAACGCGCAACAGTGGAAACGACTGTGCCGGACTATATGCCCTTCAAAGCCAGCACAGAAATGCTGGAGCTGTTCCGGGGGGAAGCACAGGACTTATCCAAAGAGTTGAGAAAAATGCGCCGCAGCCGCAAAGAGAGCAAAATCGCCTATATTGCCGAGCGCACGCTTGAGATCGAGTTCAATCGTATCTTCCGGCTTTACTGGACAAGCATGAAACTGCACCACGCTTTATACCACAAGGTTAAAACGGCACTGTCAAAGCCGTCATACCTTTCAAGTCGGCTTTCCCCGCAAACGTCTGGCACTCCCCTGTGCCAGGCGTTTGCCGCCTGATCAGATGATGGGGGCCGCAATGAAAAAGAAACAGAAAAACAAATTCAATGTCGACTTGGGCTTTCGTGTCCGGCAGATACGAAGTCTCAACAAATTGTCGCAAGAGGTTCTGGGCGAGAGACTGGGTGTTTCAACCCCGACAATGCAACGATACGAGGCGGGTGAAATCCCTTTAACTGCGGAGGCAATCGGCAAATGTGCCGCATCGCTGAATACGCCTGTCGGCTTTTTCTATGGCGAGACTGACCAGCATCCGGCAGCTTCGAACACGAATAAGGTTGGCTTGTTGCTGGCGGCGGAGATCATGGAATTACCGGACGAGAATATCCGCAAGAGCGTTTTTCACCTTGTGCGCTCCATCATCCGGTGGGATGAAAAACGCAACAAAGACGCGGCGTAAATTCTATTACATTTCCGGTTGGAAAACAGCCTGAACGCCTGTGGTTGCTGAAGTCATGGCTGGCATGGCTTTGGCAGCAAAAGCGGCTGTCATGTCGGGCGCTGGTGACGGCGGCTGATATCCGTCCAAATGTTGTCCAACTTCTGGTGGCATGGCGTCCAACAAGTCTGCATCCAGTTTTTCTAAATCGGCCTCCGAGATTTCGCCATTTGCGACTTTCTCACGCGCCTCAACTTGCAACGCGTCAAATTCATGGATGCGTTCGCGCGCTTCCAAGGTTTCCTCGCGCATTCCATGCAATTCTCCCCGCAGCTTCAACTGATCTACATATGGATCAATTGCAAAATGATCTTCCGGGAAAAGGGCATAGTCATAGTCGTCACTGCCGATTTCTGAGCCCAGTTCATCATAAGCTTGCGTTCGATCAGCATTTAAGAAAACCCGACGCCCATCTCCCATTACATTTGCATGAATCCAAATGCCTTCAAGCCGCTGCTCAATCTCTATCAAGCGCCTTTCAATGTCCTCCAGGGTAGCTTGATTTTCCATCAGGGCAGTGGTCGTCGCCATATCATAGGTATCAAGTTTTGCGCGAAACGTTTCAATTTGAATTTGGGTTGCCATGACAGCCTCGGCTGCAGTTGCCAAAATGCCATCGTTCAGTTTATCGGTGCTTTCTTCTTGCAGCCGCTTTTCGTGGCGCGCTTTGATAAACCACTGCCGCCGTTCATTTGCCGGACTATGGTCTTTGCTGCCAAAATGTTGAATTAACTGAACCACTTATTCTCCGCATTCCTTCTTCACCAAAATATACAATAACGGCGCTACCTGTTTTTCTCGATGACGATCAAAAAAAGCTTCAATCAACGGCCACCTATTTTCGCCCCCTCCGTAAAACCAATTCCGGACGCATCGAAAACCCTCGTTGTCTTTGCCGCCGTACAGCCATCGCGAGTAGGCCAATCCCTCTATAGTGCCTCCAATATAACTGATCTGTTGATCTGACGTCATTTCATTCAAGACAAATCCTGCATTTAAATTGCCGGAATTTTGTGCCTTTGCTGACCCCATGCTATAAAGTACAAGTAAAACTAATGTCATTATGACTAAAACTTGTTTATATTTACTTAATATATTAACTTTTCTATTCAACATAATCGGTCAATATTGTGGAATTTGATTCTTATGCCTTGGTTTTGTTATAATTGAATTGTAATCGTGCAATTTCAAGGACTTGGCTGGACACAATCCCGGCGCTTCCTCACAAATTCAGGATCACACAAAAAGGACCGATTTTGTTGGTTGGCTTGTCACCGACTATATGTAGCTAACGCATTGAAAAACATGATATATGGATATCTTCGGATCAGTACAAAAATGCAGAGGCCTGATCGTCAAATTGAGGGGCTGAAAGGCTTATGTGACGCGTTTTATGTTGAAGTGCTGTCTGCTGTATCGGCAAAACGGCCAATATTTGAGGAAATCGTCCAAAAGCTACAGTGCGGCGATACGTTTCTTGTCTGGGATTTAGACCGGGTTTTCAGGACAACATATGACGCGATTGTCTATGAGAAGGAATTTCGGCGGCGTGGCATCAAATTCAAGGCCATGAACATGAACATCGACACCAGCACAGCAGATGGAAATCACGAATATCAAAGCAGAGCGGCAGCGGCGGAATGGGAACGGCGCAAGATATCGGAGCGCACGATTGAAGGGCTGGTCTTGGCACGCAAGCGAGGAAGCCGGTTAGGCAGACCGCCCAAAATTACCGATGAACAAGTGCGCCATGCAAAAGCATTGATTGGTAGCTCTGATACATCCATCAAAGACGCGGCGGCCTCTTTGAAAGTGCACCCATGGACGCTATCCCGCAGAATGCGGGCTTTACCACCGGAGCGGACGCTTCATCAGTGATTGGTCTTAATCGTCTTGCTCTACTGGAGGGTATTGCATTCGCTGATGGATCACGGTCAGGATATCAATGTCGGTTGGTGATGTGATCTTGTAGATAATCGTATAGGGCAAACCCGTTACGGCGAACTCCCGCGTATCTTTGACAAGTCCCTCGCGCCCCAGAAGCGGGAAGTTTTCAAAGATCTGCGTGACCTGACGAATGCGCGATATGACACGGTCAGCGGCAGACGGGTCAAACTCAGCGATGTAGGTATGAATATGTTTAAGGTCAGAAAGGGCTTCGGGGGTAAAATTAACGTTCAAAGCCGAATGTCTCCCAAACCTTATGGGCGGGAATCATGTTTGATCGGTCTTTTGACTGCTCAAGACCTTTGCGTATCTTGGCTTCTTTCCAAACCAGATAGTTTGGGTCGGAAGATGGATCGCAAGGCTGTGTCAACTCAGCCAATGATGATGTTTCTTTGATTTCGCTCATGCCCCATTGTAACTCAAAATAAGGGCAAAAATCCATAAAAAACGACATTTGCCGCGAAAGCGGTAAAACCGCCCGTTGGTCGAAACCAACGGGCGGTTTTTGTTTTGGTGGCTGCTATTTAAACAGCTTCTTGAGGGCTTTGCGGCTGTCCATGGCTTCAATGCCGCCCTTTTTGGTGTACGCGGTCATGGGGAAACTCATATAACCCGGTTGCCAGTCCTGCTTGCCATTCTTGCGCTTGCCGCTCAAGCCGTCCTGAATGATCTGTTTCTGGACTTTGGCGGTCGAGGCGACATGCGCGTCTGCCGCGCTTTTTCCAGCGACTTGTTTGACAATGGTGTTGAGCGTTTCCTTGTCGCGCAACAGATCAAAGAAGGTTTGATCCGGTTGCCAGTGATCGGCCATGTTCACCGACAGTTTTTCACCCAAAATCTCAACAAGGGCAGAATTGCTTGGCAGGGTTTCGGCAACGACAAAGGTCAAAACCAGATTGACGCTGGCATCGTCCAGTTCCATCAGCTTGGCGACTATGGCGTAAAGATCAGGACTTTTACCCCAATCGGTTTTGCGCGGTACGATGGGTTCGCCCGCGTCACCAGACAGGTCTAACAGGTTCTGCACCCGTCCGCGCTCTGCCTGAAACACGCTTTCCGCCTTATTGGTTGCAAGGCTTTGGGCAATGGCGTCTGTGTTGGCCTTTTGCGGGTCGGCCTGAACACTCCAAAGCGAAGATCCCGCAATCATCTGCGCAACTGCCAAACGCAGGGCAATGCCCTGATGTGACAGGAGTTCGGTTCTCACCGCGCTATGGCGATGCAAGGCCAGATAATTCTGCATGGACTTGGTGAGTTCGCCGTTTTTGGAAACGGGCGTTTCGCCGCTCAGCTCTTGCTGTTTGCGCTTGGCTTCTTTTTGGGTGACATAACCGACATGCTGGGAGACTTCACCAAGCTTGCTGACAGAAATATAGACCCTGCCGCCGTTGTCTTTATCCGTTTCAGCGTGATCCCATCTGTAATAAAACTCTCCGACATCAAGGATAGTCACCTCCTGCCAGCCTTCATCCAGAAAACCCTGTTTCAGCTTGGCTATGGCTTGGTTTTGAAGCGTCCAGAATTTCTCTGCGTCATCAAAATAGCTTTCCTCCCCAAAAAGGTCGGAAACAATCTGCCCCTTATAATCCGCGACATCAAACAACGCATTTTCAAGCGGGATATTCGCCCCACCAAAAAGCCAAGCTTTCAGCGCGTGAAATTGGGGCGCGTATTCGTCGCTCTTGAACAATTGCCACCATGCTTTTTGCTGCTTCGGCGTTGCCAAGGTTAGGGAGCGGATTGTATCGACGCCTATTTCCTGTTTTTCATAGGCGGTTAAAATCGGCGCGTATAAATTACCAAGGGCAAGACGCTGTTTGACCTGCCTGTCGGTAATTCCAAATTGCGCGGCAATATCTTCAACGCCTGTCCCTTTTTTGGACAGGGCAGAAAACGCTTTGTACTGGTCAATTTCTCTCATTGGCAGACGGGCAATGTTTTCCGCCAAAGACGCCTCAATGGCCTTCGCATCGTCCCCCTCCTGCATGATGATACAGGGCACAGGTTCAACTGCTTCGGATTCGGCAATTTTGCTCAAGGCATGAAAGCGGCGCTGTCCCGCGACAACTTCAAAGCCCTCACAATTAGCACGTACCAAAAGCGGCTGAATAATGCCAAGAGATTGAATGCTTGGCACAAGGTCATCAATTTCTTTTGCGCCGATTTTACGGACATTCAATTTTGTTGTTTTAAGTTGGCTTAGGTCAATATGTTGTAACTCCATGATAGTTTTCCTTTTCAATAAATGGATAAAATGATGCGTGATTGCATCAGCGGAAAGCGTGCGCATGGGGTCACGCTTTCCTGTGATGCAATCACTCACAGAAATGAATTTTGTTCAGGTTTTGCTCGATATATTTTCAGCCAAGCTTCAGGGTATTTTTGCCCCGCCAAGGTTCGGTTAAACATGTGCTGAATACCCTCGGTCAGAAGGTTTTGCCCATATTGGTCTGGTTCTTTGGATGCTTTATCCATGAGCGCCCAAACAACTGCATCTCCGTCATACATTTCAAAACAATTGTCGAAGCCGCGTGTGTAAATGTCTGCAAAATGGTCAAGTGCCAGCTTTTTAAATGCCGTTTCCGCTCTATGAACACGAAGCCCAAAACCTTGATACTTTCGATATGGATTTGCCATCACGCGCACCTGTAAACAAAGTTCGTGCTGTTGATTGTTGTTTCGCTGTAATCGGCACCCAAATCGCGAGCGATAGCGTCATAATTCAGATAGTGCTGGAGGCGTTCAGGGATGTCGCCAAACAGTCCTTCTTCTACAAACTGATATGCCAACTCTTTCAGGCTATCGAGTTCGTAAATGTCGATTTCAATATCTTCGGGATCGTCGCTAAGTTGAGAGTGGGAATAACCACATTCTCCAACCGCAATAATGAAGCGGATTTTCTGGTCGGTGTTCCAGTCATCAACCGCCTCTATGAACGGCTCAATCACTGTTTGGTTTAAGCCCCAGACTTTGGCAAGCTCACAGTCAATAGTCTCGCCGTCAATGAATTGAATTTCAAATTCCTCGACCTTTTGGCCGTGGCTGTTTCGTAAGATTGACGCTTGGCGCTCATACTCATCGACAGATCGAAAGTAAAAGCCTTCGGCAGAAATATCATAGGGTTGTGCATAAAATATCAGGGTCATTTTATCCTCGCATTGTTGGTTTTCAAAAACGAGGTTTTCAGACTTTCTTCTGTCTACCCCGAACATGAAACCTTGCTCGCGGCGAGCGTCCAAAAACGAAAAAAGCCGCCTCCGATTTATCGGGGACGACGTCTCTTTGGACGGTTGTGCCGAAAGCAAAACGCCCCAAAGCCTCACCGCTTGCGGCGGCTGCTCGCCAGCCGATCCGACAACACGGGAGCCGAATGCAATGAGGTGAATGGAGCGGGCCGGAGGATTTAGGCTATTGGATCAGGTGTTTTGTGTCGGTGTAAGCTGGCCTAGGGTTTCCATGTCCGGTGTGCCGGGCATCACTATAAGCGGCGGCACATATGCCGCCTCCAACAGTCCTTAGAAACGCCGTCAACGACGGCACCATAAAATGAAGACTGCCAGGAGCCACATTTGAGGTGGCGGGACGCGTCGATCGGTAAGCCAAGGTTCCCGGTGTTCCCGCAGGAGCGGCACGAAGCCGCGGGACCGAGACCACCCTTGGAGCGCTGGCTATTTGGTCTTCTTCTGTCAGGGATTGTTACCCGAATGGGACGAAACAGCTTTGCTGGTTCGGATTCGCTTGGCAAGGTACGCGCCTAGTGAAATAGAGCCCGCCCGGACAGCCACACATTTACGCTGAGACAATAGACTCAAATAAAATTGAGCCGGTAAGGATCAAGTTTGAGCGCCATCTGCTTGTGATCGGTAGCAAGTTTTGCTGCTTTGTATTTCATTGCATTCGCCCAATTTGCGTCAGCAAAATCCCTGGCATGATCGATTGCCGGATAAAGAGATTCAAAGGCTTGTAACAAATCGGCTACAGGCAGGAAGATTTCTTCTTGAAACTCGGCATTTGGAACCTGTTTGTTCCATATGCCGTTCATTGCAGAAACTGCTGTTGTGAATCGGAGCATCGGCTCTGGATATTGACCGGGTTTATAGCCGGAATGACTGACTGCTTCTGTCAGTGAAATCGTGAAAAGCACGAAGGCCCAGAGGCCCATAACAAGATTTTGTTGAACGGTGTAACCACGCCATAGTCTGGGACAAAACCGTTTCCCGCCAGCCAATTCAACAAGCCAGCGCGCGCCAGTATAATCAGCTTCAAATTCCAAAAATCTCAATGGCAAACCAGTGGCTTTCTCTGATTGCCGTGCAATGTTCAACTCGTCAATTAGAACGCAATCGGATTTCCGGCGAGATTTGAGATAGTCCACATGGCCGCTGAAAATATGTGCCAGCTCATGGCAGAATATCACGAGACAGACAGTGCCAAACAAATAGTGACACACTCCGTTTTGATGTGGCGGCAGTCTCTGTTCTGCCAAACGAGATTTCCTGTTTATCTCATCGATAGACCACTTTCGGCTGTAATCGGATAAGTTCAGCCGATGTGATACATTCGAATTGAAATCGCTGTCTATGTGTATGCTGGAATTTACCGCAACATCAAATGCCCAAACACAAAGGGCGCGGTCAAGTGTGATTTGGTAGCAACCGTCTGTTGCGTTCCATGACGCCGAGGCACTTGCCTGATCTGAATCAGAAATATTGACAGCGAGATGTGCAGACTCAGGAAAATTAATTTCGTTTTCCAGTTCCACTGCATAATTTCTAAGGTCAGTGATAACCTCATCACACAATGTTTGAAACAAAGATACGCCTGTCATGAACGTTCTAAATCCATACGCGTTGTTATTATGATTTTCCAATCAGGAGATTGCATCGATAGATCAGCCAATCAGCGTTCGGAGAAAAAAACAAATTCCGCGCGAATTCATCCAGCTGCCTTCGTAAAATGGGTCTGTCAAATGGCCATTTGTGCCAAGGTAAAAAAATATTGTTTTCAGCGCTCCAGAGAAAGACGAAGCGGTGCTTGCCTTCATCTTCGTCTTCGCTCAGTGGGTCGATACCCCCATCCTTATCGCGTTCCGGAATAGTGACTTTACCCGCAGTTGTAATCTTTAAAACATGTCCATTTCGCAGGATCGGTAACAGATACCAATCTGATTTATATCCCTGTAGAACACCCAATGTTCCTGGTGCCTCAAGTGTGACCTCGAAATGGAATTCGTCTGTCAATCGCAGGCGTAAATCGCTGAGTGGTTGCGGGTTTGCAAAACGCACGATGTTCAGTTCGGGTGTATGACGATAAACCTCGATATTCTCAAAACGACCTTGCTGTTGTAATAATTCGTTCCATGATGTGGCAGACGGCTCTACGTTTTCGTCATCCTTCTCTCGCGCACGCAAAATTTCATCTTCTATTTGATCGGCAATCGTCTGGCTCTGTCCGGCAATCCACTGAAATATCTCTGCCGCTCTCTCACCGGAAATTTTCCCTTTGCGGAAATTGTTTTCGTAATCATTGCCGACAGCAGTCGTCAAAGCGGTTTGGAAGACGTCTAGCCATCCAATGTGTAATTTGCGTTTTTGATCACGTGTGTACCGATAGAGAATTTTGCGTTCTCTAATATTGGCTGATTGCCAGTCAATAACCCACGACTTCACTATCTAAAACGTCCTTCGCTCACAACTACCCGTTACCCCAAGACGCCCCACTCACATACCCGGTTTTCTAATTTATGGGGAGGGGTGACCGCATTGTTTTGTCAACATCTGCGGGTTCAGCAAAGCCAATATGAAGGAACATTTTAAGATGGACATGGATATCTCCCGATACTGGCCAACAGTATCAAGTTTTGATGCAGATGTATTCCCGGCGATAGATTGGGAAGACTTTGACCAAATTTCTGCCACTGCGTTAGTGGATGCGGATTTTGACATGGGTGCCCTTGAGCAAATTTCATGCCCTGTGTGCAGGGGGCGGGGTTGCTGGAGGAGATATTTTATTTGTCCTGGCTGCCGGGGCATCGGCTGGACTCTGGTCTAACCACTTCTCGGCCTACCTAATTCAATCAACCAAACCCTATCAACCTCAACAATCGGGGCGGTGCTTTCATGCGCGCGGTTTGCGGCAATGAATTTTTGCGTCCTGAATTCTGGAGCAAGACATGACACGGAACGTGACTGACTACGCAGAAGAAAATCCCTTTTCAGAAACCGGGGACAATGGTGGAAATTTCGCACTGCCGAACAAGCCAGGCATTGGTTTCAATACATTATCGCTCGCAGCTCTAGGGATATTTCAATTTTCCCTTTTGTGGAATGCCATGTCCAAAATACTTGGCGACACCACGCCACTCTCGCTTTTTTTGAGCCTGATTATTTCGCTCATTGCAGTGGTTTGTGCCTATACGATCAATCATCTTGCGATAACGCGAGGGACTGTTCTCAGTGTCTTGAATTTCAAAGGAGTGCAATTTTTAAGCATTGTCGGGATTGTCGCCATTGGTTTTGCGATTTCATCGGCAACCATCACAGGTAATGTGCAGGATACTGTTGGTGAAATCCAGCTTCAGGAACATCACGCCAGTATGGCGGCTACTGCTGCTGCCAAAAATGAAGTGGCCATTCAGGCAACACAAACGGTCCCGGTACTATCTGCGATTACAAGCGATTTACCGGCACATGCAGAAAGTGAACGCGTTTCAGCATCACTAAGCGAAAGCGGCCAGCCAGGCACCGGGCCAGTCACTCGGCTTTTGATTGAGAAAAGCACCCGCGCGCAAAACATCTCCGACATTTTGGCCGATGGTGAAATTACGCGCAAAGAATCTCTCGAACGCATGAATAAATTGCTTGGTGAGTATCAGAGCACATTAGACAGCCAAGAATTGAGTTTTCGCGAAAAGCGCAGCGTTCTCCAAAAAAACCATGCGCAGATCGTGGCGGAGGGGGCAATTCTCGATAATGCCATCCCCAAAAGCCTTCTGCTGGCTTATGCCAATGAGCTTCAAGGGTCTGTTGAGTTGCAAGGCCACCCCATCGCCACTCGCAATGTTGATGCGGTTTTAAACGGCCATGGTAAGGCATTGCAGCGGGTTCTTGAAACTATCGAGGGCAAAGCAGATCAGTCTGCACCGTTTCCAAGCCGTCCTTCTCTGGCTGATGTGCTCAGCTACATTGCCTATTATTGGCCTTTCGCTGCTGTGGTTTATGGCGCGGAAATCGGCCTGCCTTTGATGCTGTTTGTTATCACATATGCGCGTCTGTATCATGTGTACATTACCGAAAATGGCATCAACCCAACTGTTAAGCGCCGGGATGATGTTGACGAATTTCGTGAGCAATTGCTGGCGCTGCGGCAGACGCCTCACAGGCCAATCCCGGTTGCAACATCCCCCAAAAATACCCCGACCTCGCGCAAACCCGGGCGTCCGCGCAAGGATCATGGGAATGGTTTGTCACCTGACGGGATGGCTGAGTGATGGCTGAGCATTCCGTGAAACAGACAAGGAAAGGACGGTCTGCGCTTTTACGCGCAGGCCAGTCCGTCGTTATTATCGGGCTTGGGGCTTTTGCCGTATTTATATTTGCGGTGATTATCTTTGCGGACGCCAAGCATTTTGAGGCCCGGCTTAAATTCGAGCAATTTAAATATGCCTGGTTTGGCGATTGGGTGACGGACGAGAAATTACGCCCTGCGCCGGAAATTGAACAACTTGCTGACGCCTTGGCGCATGCAGAAGACATTTCATTTTTTCAGAAAGTAAAATGGAATGATAGCGGTCTGGTCATCATAACCGGCACATCCTTTGCCACCGCGCATGATGTCGTCGATGGCAAAATTCAAAGACAGTGGTGCTACGTAAATTACGGCACAGGAACGGTCACGCGTCGCATCGATCTTGCCAATAAGAACTCTGTTGCCACCCCCGTTTATGCCGACCTCACCAGCATTCCCCAATCGGAAATTACCGCGCTTGGCGTCACGCGTGATGCCTTAGGTGCTGCCGCTTTTTCTCACTGTCGTTTCGGCAAAGTGGAAATAGGCGCAAAGAAACAGGAGCAATAAATGTTTGATCTGAACACACTTCCCGGCGGCGGGGGTTTGGTTTTGACGGGTGTTGCATATGGGGTGTTTGCCCTCTTTATCGGCGGACAGACTATTGGCGCACGCACAATCGAAAAGTCCGGATTTTTGCCGCGCTGTGAACAAGCTCTTGTTCTGGCGGCGAAGCAAGATGCACCAGATCTACAAACGCCTGTTCCAACCCCGGATTGCAATAGCATTGTCGGAATTTTCGCGGGGCCGGATGGCAAGCAGCTTTGTAATATCATGGAACCTCTGTTTCAGAACCCGCTGGCGGGGCAGATCGAAAAACAAAATCAAAAACTGAAAGACGCATATAACGCGCGCCTCAAAAATGCGGCGGCACACGCCTCATCATCCTGCAAATGCGCTGTTAACGTCCAACTGGAAGACCGCGTGCCATGGGCGCTCTACGCCGGCTCGGCACGGCTCATTACTGCGTCTAAAATCCGCAATCTGGACGCAGAGCTTTTTGCGGCTTTGTCCTCTCCCGTTTGCGCCGGGAGGTTTCAATGATTTTGGGGTATGTGCGCATCGGGTCCGATACCGTCAAAACGCATCGGACAAGCTATTCCATTTCAAGCCTGGATCACGTGGATACGGATCGGCCATTCCGCTTTGCATTTGCTTTCTTCGGGGTTGCTTCGATTGGTTTTGTGGTCGCCTTTAGTGATCTCTTGTACCCCGTCGAAATCATCACAATAGCAAGCGTTACGGCAATTTCCGTCTTTGCCGGATTTCAGGTCGGCCAACTGAAATTCATCTCGCGCGAGCTCATTTCAGCAAAGCAGGGAAACGTCGTCTGGGGCGATTATAAGACGCTTGATCGCAAGCGGGATGAGGTCATGTCGCGCATCGCCGCAGCGAAAAAAGGAGCCTCACATGCAAGAACTCAATAGCTCATGGCGCGACGTTGCAAAGATCAATCTGATGATTGCCTATGGCTGTTTTTTGATCTTTGTGGGTTACGTTGTGTACCCCACTGATCCGCACTGGTGGGCGTTCGGCTTTTTAAGCATCTGCTGTTTTCTCTCCGCTGCCGGATTGATTGGCAAGGCAATTTCAGCAGCCCTTAAATTACGGCAGAATGACGCCGTTCGGGACGACATGCTTACCCGGCCAGCGCCCCACAATGCCAAACTTGCCAGCCGCGAAGATCTTGAAAAAGCGGGGATGCTGTGATGCGAAAGCCCCTCAAAAATGTTCTCCGACATCTTAAAAACCCGTTTGGACTGACCCGCAAAGATGTGCGGAAGATCGCCGCTGAAAACCGGGAAATCCGCCGAGTGATCGGCCTCACCCTTGAGGGTGAAACACCTATCTATGAGCCGAACACCACCCTGTCCTGGCTCGTCTATGGTGGCGCAGGATCAGGCAAGACCACTTGTGTCACGATATCGGCGATTTTGACTTTGCTGGCAGATAGCACACGGGGGCAGATCATCAACGATGTGAAGCCGGAAGTGGCCTACCAGATCGCAGATTTGTGCCTGAAATACGGGCGCAATTTTGCGGTCATTGATGATAGCGGGTCGATGGGCAAGGCCTATCCTCATCGTGTGCGCGTCAATCCGTTTAGCAATTTGATTGCTGCCCACCGCGAAAACTCGCCCAATCTGATGCTGGAAATTGAGAGTGTCAGCAAGGTTTTTATAAACGAGCCCGATAACGAACCCCGCAATTTCTATTTTCGGCAATCACCAAGAGAGCTTGTTATCGTTGCGATATTAATCCTGCTGGCACACAGCCCCGATAACGCCACACCGGGCGGAATAGCCAGCCTGATTGCTGATCCTGATCTATGGCACAGCGCGCTCGAGATTGAAGCGGAAGAAGGCACGCCGCTGACCAAAAACCGCGCCAGACAAATACTGCAAATGCACGCCGATAATCCGGAGCATTACAGCCAGCATATTTTGGCAGCGCTCTCGGCCTTCTCGATCTTCATGGAAGGCGGGCCCCTCCACGAAATTGGACAGGATGCGGACATCACCCATGAGCAATTGCTGAAAGAAAACTACATTGTATGTGTCTGCCAAAATGCCAGAAATGCCGCCAACCTCAGTATTTATTATGGGCTGACTTTCAACGCCTTTTTGAATGCCCAAATGTCCGGCGAGTGTGGGCGCACGATTTTGATTTTCGATGAGGTAGCAAACACTCCGGCCAAGGACATCATTAAGAATGTCACGATCTTTAGATCGTTCGGATTGCAGGTCTTGTATCTGGCCCAATCAAAAGCCGACTTGGAACGTCAAAATGGCGTAAAAATAGTTGCGACTTTGGAAGATAATTGCGCCATCCAGTATCTGCAAATTACCAACCAGGCAGCCGAGACCATTTCAAAAGCCATCGGTGATGTTGAGAATGTCAGTTACAGCATCAACGAAAGTTCGGGCAAACCCGACGTTTCAAGAACAATCAATTTAGGCAAAGAACGCCTGTTCACCGCTGATCAACTCCAAAGCCTTCCGGCTGACCAGCAAATTATATTCATTCCGGGCCAACCCACTCTCCATTGCAAGAAAGTGCGGCAGAATAACTTCTTCCCCCTTTCCGCTGATTTGTCAGGCAATCCGAACGAAGGCGGAAAGATATTGCCGCCCGACTACAAGGTTGTACTGCCCCAGTATGACGGGTGGCAGTCATGAGCATTTTACGTTTTTTCCCGTGGCTGATTTTTCCGGCAGCGCTCGTCGCAATCTATCTGGTTTTTGGCACGCCTTATCTCAACTGGTCGTATGATTTTTACAGTGATGGTGGCAATGATCCGTTTGCCGAACGGCATTATACGCGCTGCACTTATACGAATTTCCGCACTGAAATCACCATCCATCCCGGCAATGGCAATTGCCCGCGCATCAAATTCTTCAAAACGGATGGGAGAGACTAATGGCTGGTTGCCAGTTTCACCCAGGGGGTCGGCATGCGGTGGTCAAGACCGAGTTTTTCCGTCAATTCTTGCCGGGCAAAATTCTTCATGACGTTCAGCACTACAGCGGCGGAAACATTGGTCTCCCTGATCTGCTGGTCACAATGCTCCTTGGTCATGATGTCCAGATCAAACGGCGCAATTGCGTACCAGAAACCGCTGTAATCCATCGGTTCCAGCCACTCGTCAACATCATCTATATCTCTGAAACTTCTCACCTTTTGAGAGTACCACAAACGGATTCGCCAACGCAATAAAAACAGCAGAAGGAATATTTCCGCATGTGCTCTGATACTTCAGACGACATAAAACGGCAATTTGAACTGCGCGCCTTGCGCAGGCAGGCGCAGATTTTGCGACAGCCCGGAGACTGGGACAAGGCCAATGAAATTACCAGCCGCTACAAAAACGAAACGCGCCTCACATCACAAAAATACTATGGCGAATATGACGCCCGCGTTGCAAAGCGGCTTAAAACGCTCATCGACAAAGCGGGCGCGAAAACCAAAGACCATACTCTTAAGCTGTTTGGGACGGATCGGTTCAATCAGCAGAGCTTAAAACGCCAAGCGCACCGCGAGGTTCAACACGACCACGCCCGCCGTTTGAGCTCAATTGAGGGTCGGGAAAAAACCGAGCTCGGCAGCTTTTTGGATGTTGTCCATGAGCGCAATGAAAAGCGCGACAAAAGCAGGCAGGAATTCAAGCGTTCCGCAGATCGTCGCCAAGCAGATCAAAAGGAAAATCAACCACGCGGGCAGTCTCGCAGACTGAGCCGCGACCGCTAATCAAAAGCCAAAGGAGAACAAGATGAACATCACCAATACGGAAAACGACATGGCTGGCTTTCAACGCGCAATGGAGAGCAAGACTGGCCGCAGCCTGACAGGTTCACAGTTTCAGGTCGTTTGGAACCTCACGGAAATCACGCACCGGGAGATATTGCATTCCGGCAAGTTCAAGGACGTGCTCACCGATTTTTCCCAAACGTTCGCCCGCCATCAACCTTTCGACGCCATGAAAGCCGAGATTATCATCAGGGATGTCTATGCCTCGCGTTACGACCTAACCATGAAAGCGACGTTGAAGGTCCTGCAGGACAGAGAGGCAACGCTCACTGACCTCGAAAAAAGCAAAGGGCATGCTTACGCGATTAATATCGGCATACGGATAGAAGACGGTGACATCCCTCTCTACCGCGCCCTGGATAAAGCGGCTGTGGATTACGCACAAGATCTCGGGATTAGCGAAGCGGGCGCTAAACGCGTCATCGCAGAATCATTCAAAGCCAAAGAGGGAAAAGACTTCTACCAGTGGGCCAAGGAGACTGAGAAGCAGCATTATACTCCTGAAGCACGGTCCTTCAGCCGAAGAGAAAGAAAAGAAGACGGGCAAGCCCAAAGGCGAACGCGCACTCAGTCGCAATAGGGAGACACCATCATGAGAGATATTTTCTTCGCCAAGGTTGATTTGCCACACGGAAAAAACATGACCCTGCCAGTGACGCAATCTCACCTGGAGTTATTCGGGATACGTCAAAGCGCCGTTCACTATCTCAATGAGGCGCACGATACAGTACGCCGAATAGAACACGAGCAAACGCACGATCTGGGTCACATCGGACGCGCCGAAGCAATGTGTCTTAATTATCGTTTTCCTGCCGGGAACTTGCCAATGAATCAGTGCCTACGCTGGGAGCTGCTTTTGCACGCCATCGGTGAACTTCACAGTATCAAAGAGCAATTTGGCGAAGGGCTTATTGATAAGCCTGAGTGAGCGCGCCCGGCACGGTTTATTTTCATAACTAACTGAAAACGCAACAATATTACGCCGTTTTTACTTGATTTAATAGGACAATGTTCCTATTATGTTCTCTTTTGTTTGAATTGAAAAGGAGATCAAACAAGTAAACTAACTTATCGAGAGGCATGTTGACATGAAACAGAACACCCCCCCAAACTCGGACAAATCACCGGAGGCACACTCTGCACCGGGGAATGACGCGGTACAGTTTTCCCCCCTGATAATGGACTGGCAGGAATTCGCTCATTTGCTTGAAGTTAGCGATCTGACAGACGATCAAAAACGCGAATTCATCGAGATTTTATGCAACATTGTCACTGCCTTTGTTGATCTCGGCTTTGGCACCCATCCAGTGCAGCAAGCCTGTGAGCAAAAAGGCACATTGGGGCATATTTCTGCCCTGGATTTGGCTGGTCTGATAGAATCGGAAAATTCAATAAGACAACAATTTGAAGGTAGAGCGCACAAAGACGGGTTGCCTGAAAGCGAAGGAGGTCATCCATGAGTCAAACAAGCGAAAAAATAATCATACCCGACGCCGCCCTCCTATATTGTCGGGTTTCTGGCAAAAAACAGGAAAACGACGGGTCAGGTCTAGACACTCAAGAGCATCGTTGCCGCCAAGAGGCACAGCAATTGGGGTGCCCTGTTGAAGCCGTTTTTCCTGATACGATGACAGGTGGCGGTAACTTCATGAAGCGCTCAGGCATGGTCAATTTGTTGGCGCATCTGGATGCGAACCCACACAAACGTTATCTGGTGATCTTTGATGACCTCAAGCGCTATGCACGTGATACCGAATTTCACTTGGCCTTGCGACGTGAAATGCTAAAGCGCAATGCCATTCGCATCTGCCTGAACTTCAAATTTGAAGACACGCCGGAAGGAAAGTTTCTAGAGACCATATTGGCCGCGACGGGAACGCTTGAACGGGAACAAAATGCCCGCCAAGTATCGCAAAAAATGAAGGCGCGGATGGAGCAAGGTTTTTGGGTTAATCGTGCGGCTGTCGGTTACAAATATGTGAAATCCCCAAACGGAGGGAAAGAACTTGTTTTTGACGAACCTCAGGCGTCAATTTTGCGGGAAGCGCTTGAGGGGTTTGCATCGGGGCGGTTTGCGATGCAAGCGGAAGTACAACGCTTCCTTGAAAGCCAGCCCAAATATCCAAAGGACAAGGCGAATGGAAAACTCCGCCCGATGACCGTCACGCGTCTTTTGAAAAAGTCGATTTACGCGGGTTATGTTGAGTCCAAAGCTTGGAATGTTTCTTTACGGCCGGGGCGGCACGAAGGAATAATCTCTTTTGAGACGCACGAGAAAATCTTACATCGGCTACAAGCGGGTACTTACGCACCTGCGCGAAAAGACATCAATGAAGATTTTCCACTACGCGGATTTGTAGCATGCGGCTCTTGCTCAAAGCCTCTGACGGCTGGTTGGTCGAAAGGGAAATATAAGGAATACCCTTATTACCTCTGCCAAACCAAAACCTGTGCGGAGTATGGCAAATCATTGCCGCGCGCTGAAGTTGAAGGTCTATTTGAAGATATCCTAAAAGCCATGACCCCGACGGAGAACCTGTTCCGTTTGGTGAAGGCCATAATCGAAAAACTATGGGAACACCGCAGAACGCAGGCCAATGAGTTGGTTGAGAGTCTGCGCAGCGAAGCCAAAAAGATCGACAAAGAAATCAACAGTTTTCTTGACCGGATTGTAAATACGCAAAACAGTTCCGTTGTTGCCGCATACGAAAATAAGATTGCGACTCTGGAACGCCAGAAGCTCTTAGCCGCTGAAAAACTCGCCAAAAGCAAGCATCCGGAGAAGAGCAAAAAGCAAATTCTAGAACTCTCCCTGAAATTCCTGTCAAACCCTTGGAAACTATGGAATTCCGGCAATTTGATGCTGCAGAAAACAGTCCTAAGATTGGCATTTACAGACCGTTTGGAGTATCGCCGGATTGAAGGTTATAGAACACCAAAAACATCCTTACCTTTCAAGCTGTTAAGCCAAACTCAGGGCGGTAAAAATATGATGGTGCCGCAGGGGAGGATTGAACTCCCGACCTCGTCATTACCAATGACAGTGTCGAATAGCGAGGCAAGCGGCCTTTCGTATCAACTCCATCTATGACAATGGCTGAGACAGACGCTCATCTATCTTGGCATATTGTTGCTGATTTGGGCTAAAGGGCAAATTTGACGTGCAGTCGGGCCCAGGTTGGTGCGGCACAGTGCGACTTCAAATGTGGGCTAAATTCCGGGCCACCTAATAACGCGTTTATATAACAACGATTTAAAAGGGTGAATGGCGGAGAGGAAGGGATTCGAACCCTCGAAACGCTTTCACGCTTACACCCTTAGCAGGGGCGCGCCTTCAACCACTCGGCCACCTCTCCACCGCGGGGGATAGCGCGATGCGTTGCGGTAGTGCAAGAGTTTTCTCAGTGCCATTCACAAATTTGTTGTCCGGTTGCGGTCACAGCCGGATTTCCGAGCGCCGGGCGCGTTGGTTCGTCCAACAATTGCCATGGCAAGTTGCTAGTTGCCGAAGCGCTGAAACTTTTTTTGAAACTTATTTTGAAGCCCCGCCGTAGACCTTGTAGTTCCAACGTCAACAACCAACAGAGAGCTTATTATGACGCAGTTCCTTTCTTCCTCATCATCCCGCCTCCCGAATGTTGCCGGCAAGACCTTTCTTGCCTGGTCTTGCGCTCCTCTTCTGGCACTTGGCCTGCTGCTGGGTCAGGCCAATGCAGTCGGATCTGATAGTTCCGAGCCACCCAAGCCGACTGAGACAACGCAAAAGTGCAAGAACGGGCAGCTGTGGGACAAGGACACCAAAACCTGCGTATCCGCCCAGCAAGGCATGTTTGATGATGACACACTCTATGATGCCGCGCGGGAATTGGCTTATGACGGCCAGTATGAGAACGCGATTGACCTTTTGCAGCTGGCCGGCAACTCCGATGATCCGCGTATCTTGAACTATCTTGGTTTTTCAAACCGCAAGGCGGGCCGGATGGATGTCGGTATGGGATATTACAAGGAAGCGCTGAAGCGCGACCCGGATTACATTCTGGCGCGCTCCTATATGGGTCAGGCCTATTTGCAGCAGAACCAGCGCAATGCGGCTCGTGATCAGCTTCTGGAAATTGAAGCACGAGGCGGCAAGGGCACCTGGGCGCATACGGCTCTGGTCATGGCTATGAAGAACGCCAGCACTTATTAATGCCTGTCGGCATTCACAGTCAGACTTGATTACCTAAAAAAAGGCCGTGGCGCTGGGATACAGCGCCACGGCCTTCTTGTGACTGCTTGAGATCAGATCAGGCGAGGGCCTGTTCCAGATCTGCAATGATGTCTGCCGGATCTTCGATGCCGATAGACACGCGCACCACGTCGGGACCAGCACCCGCAGCTTTTTTCTGCTCGTCGGACAATTGGCGATGGGTTGTGGAAGCCGGGTGAATGATCAGGCTTCTGGTATCGCCAATATTGGCAAGGTGAGACAGAAGCTCGACTTTTCCGACCATGGCTACGCCGGCATCATAGCCACCGGTTACACCGAAGGTGAACACTGCGCCTGCGCCCTTTGGCATGTATTTCTGCTGGAGCTGGTGATAGCGATCACCCGGCAGGCCTGCATAGGAGACCCATGCAATTTTCGGGTGGTTCGACAGGAATTCAGCCACTTTCAGGGCATTTTCACAATGGCGCTGCATGCGCAGGCTCAAGGTTTCAATGCCGGTCAGGATGTTGAAGGAATTGGTTGGCGAAATTGCGGGACCCAAATCTCGCAGGCCAAGTACGCGGCAGGCAATTGCAAAGGCGAAATTGCCAAAAACTTCACCAATAACCATGTTGTTGTATTCAGGACGTGGCTCGCTGAGCATCGGGTAGCGGCCTTCACGCATCCAGTCGAATGTACCGCCATCCACGATGGCACCGCCCATGGAATTGCCGTGACCACCGAGGAATTTTGTCAGCGAGTGCACAACAATGTCTGCGCCATGCTCAAAAGGGCGGCACAGGTAGGGGGTTGCCATGGTGTTATCGACAATCAGCGGAACGCCTGCACGTTTCGCAATCTTGCTGATGGCTTCAATATCGGTCACCACGCCGCCGGGATTGGCAAGGCTCTCGATGAAAATGGCTTTGGTTTTTGGTGTAATTGCATTTTCAAAAGACGACAGATCATCTGAATCTGCCCACACGACGTTCCAGCCGAAATTCTTGAACGAGTGGTTCATCTGGTTGATGGAGCCACCATAGAGTTTATTGGCTGCAACAATTTCATCGCCGGGCTGCATCAATGTGTGGAACACCAGCAATTGAGCGGAGTGTCCAGATGCCACGGCAAGTCCTGCAGTGCCGCCTTCAAGGGCCGCAACGCGCTCTTCCAGAACAGCTGTCGTGGGGTTTGTGATGCGTGTGTAGATGTTTCCGAATGCCTGCAAGCCAAACAGGCTGGCAGCATGGTCGACATCTTCAAACACAAAAGCTGTGGTCTGGTAGATTGGGGTTGCGCGTGCACCGGTGGTCGGGTCGGGCTTGGCACCTGCATGAACTGCAAGCGTGTCAAATGATGGGCCGTTTTCAGACATGGACGTTCCTCGGTTCGTTGATCAGTGTTTATTTAGTGCTCAGTTTAATCCTCTGGGCGGCTGTCATAGCGGATTTTTGCCATGGCTGGCAAACAAAGCGTTGCCGCGAAAACCGCCAAGCAGGAAAAATCAGTTTTAATCCACACCGTAAAGCAGGAATTGAAGCTGGAATGTGGGGTTAACGGAAAATAAGCCAGACACCGTGCCCGGCCAGGCCCAACGCCAAGACAAGCGTGACCAGTGCCGACAGGCCAAAGCCAATAAAGCGTTGCCAGCCCGGTGCATCATCCTGAATGAAGTGCCACGCATGAAGGATACGGCCTAGGACGAATAGAATGCCAAGAATGTGCAAAACAAACACCGGTGTGCCAATCATCGCGGCAATTGCCAGCATGATCAGCGTGATCGGAATGTTTTCTGCGGCATTTGCATGACCGCGCATTGTGCGTATCAGATGCTTGTTGCCGCCATCCCCAAGCGAAATACGATGTTTTCGGCGCAAAGACCCCGTGCTGTTTCCCAGCCAGATCAGGATAAAAGCACACAGGGCTGTATAAATACCAATGGCAGCAATGGCGGCCGGGTCAAAGGGGGTGTTCACTGTGTTTCCTATCTGCCTTGATTCTACTGATTTCTATATACGGTTGAATTATGTCTTCGGATAGCTCCTTCCTGTTTAACTCATGAGCAGAACAGGAACAGGGGACACGACCAAGTTACGCGCGCACCGAGTGGTGAAAGTTCCGCCCAGCGGAACTGTCGGGTATTTCGATGGTGTTTCAAGAGGGGATAAGCATTAGTTGCCTCAAGTCGAATATCAATTCGAAATCCATAATGGGAGGAACTCAAATGCGTAAGAAAATGGCCATCCTAGTCGGGGCATTGGTTTTGTTTGCAACAAGTGCGAGCGCCGAATAAGGCTGGTGGAGGCATTCACAATCTCGCCTTGTCAACGCTGAACATCATTCAGGGCGATATTCCACAACCTATCAATGTAACAACGATGCCGGGCGCGGGAACGGTTGCGGGGACACGGTTCGTGGCCGAACAACCAGCAGATGGATACACATTTCTCTTTATTCACGACGCACCTTTTCAAACCAGCGCAATGGGGTTGCTTGGATTTGAGCTTCTCGATCAGATGGAGCCAGTTGCGCGCGTTGCCCAGTTCTGTCTTGGTCTGTTTGCTGGCGGGGACGCGCCTTATACAAACCTTACAGAGTTGCAGGCTTACGCAACTGAGCATCCAAATGAGATCAATGCTGCCATCAATATCGGGTCGCTGTCGCACATAAATATGCTGCGACTGGAGGAGGAACTTGGAATTGATCTTAATCTTGTATCGGTTGGCGGTGGTGGTGCGGCCAGTCGTCAGGCGTTGATATCCGGTGAAATTGATCTGATTGATAACTCGCCAACGGAAATCGGCTCTCAGGTGCGCGCAGGTGATGTTACTGCTTTGGCCTGGTACGGAAGTGAACGGCATCCGTCTTTGTCTGAACTCAGCACAATGGGTGAACAGGGGTTCCAGACCCCCCGGACAAGCTGTGCCTACGGTTATTTGTGGGGTCGCAAGGATATGCCTCAGGAGATCAAGGACTATTGGAGCGGCATATTTACCGAGGCTTTTTCCGATCCGGCAAAACGTGATGAGTTGATGAAGCAAACCAATATGCCATCAGCGCTTTTGACAGGCGCAGAGCTCGCAAAGTTCTCAAAAGAAATGAACGATGAGCGCCGATCTGCGTTTGAGCGCTTTGGCTTGGTCAAAAAATAAAATCTTGGAGGAGCCGACCGGGGCTATTCGGTCGGCTCCTCCTGTGTTGCTGCCTTAAACCTGCTGACTTGCTATCCTGGTTTTCGGCGGGTCCATTTTTTTGATGTCGGGTCATTTGAAGCGTCATTCACAAATGTGTTCTTGCGAGTGGCCGAGTGGCGTTGGTTGGCTGAGGAGGGGAACTAAAGATGCGTGATATTGTTTCAGGCGCGTTGCTGACGGTCTTCTCCGCATTGATGTACTGGTGCGCTACCTTGATTGAAAATCCCGGCTACGATTTGCTGGGGCCAGGTTTTTTTCCAAAGCTTGCTGTTATGATGATGGGGGTTTTGTCAGCCATGCTGTTGTGTGTGGCAGTGTTTAGGCATTTTCAGAACACCGAGGCTGCGGGTGACGTTCATCAGCTGAATAGGTTGCTGGCACCGGAATTTTTTCGTCAAAGTCTCATTGTCCTGTTTCTGGGTATCTATGTGTTCGTTCTTATCTCAGGATTGGCAAATTTTGAGGTGGCTTCGCTCTTTTTTGTACTGTCCGCGGGTGCCGTTTTGGCTCCTTTACGCGCCAAATCGCTCATCATTTTGGGCGTGACGGCCGTGCTGGCAGTTTCTGCGATCTCTTACACATTCCGCAGCATCCTTTTCGTCAACCTTCCTTAGTGAGTGGGTATGAACGACCTTCTTAATTCTCTTGCCTACATGGTTGAGCCGATGCCGATGCTTTACTGCATCATCGGCGTTGTTGCCGGGGTTATTGTCGGCGCTATTCCAGGGCTGGGTGGCGGCATGTTGATGGCGCTGGTCCTACCCGCAACTTTTGCAATGGATAATCTGCTCGCCCAAGTCTTGCTGATCGGCATTTATGTGGGTGGTGTTACAGGTGGCCTGTCATCGGCTGTTTTGATTGGTGTGCCGGGGACGCCAGCAGCTGTCATGACGGCGATTGACGGCAACGCAATGGCAAGAAAAGGGTTTGCCGCACGAGCGCTTTCTATTGGGATTATGGCCTCTTTGTTTGGGGGCATTGTGTCCTGGCTGGTTTTGGCGGGACTGTCAGCGCCATTGGCACGCCTGGCATCACAACTTCAAAGCTTTGATTACTTCGTTTTCATCGCGCTCGGCCTGATCCTGATTGCATTTGCAGGGCAGGAATCTGTGCTCAAGTCTCTTATTTCCGGTGCTCTTGGTATCAGTCTGGCTCTGGTTGGTTTCGACAGTATTTCAGCGACAAACCGGTTTACGTTCGGAGTTCCCTCGCTGTCGAACGGTTTTGACCTTTTGGCGGTTCTGATTGGCGCGTTTGCAGTGCGGCAGATGCTGGTTGATTCAAGTGATGAGCGGCCTGTTGTGCAGCAGGCTTCAGCGCGGCTCCCGGAAATTCTACACGAGCTTGGGCGACCATTCCGCCATTTCGGCAATTTGATCAGATCGTCTCTCATCGGCACAGTCATTGGGCTCATGCCAGGCATAGGTGCAAATATTGGTGCAATTGTCGCTTATTCAGCGGCAAAAGGACTGTCCAAAAACCGTGAAGAGTTTGGTCACGGCAGTGAAGAGGCTCTCGTGGCCTCGGAAAGCGGAAACAACGCAACAGTTGGTGGCGCGCTTGTACCAATGATCGCATTGGGTATTCCGGGATCGGGTCAGGATGTGTTGCTGATGGCAGCACTCATTTTGCACCAGATCCAGCCCGGGCCGCTTCTTGTTTCAGAGCATCCGGAAGTGTTTTACGGGATTATTTCAACCTATCTGGTCGCTAATATTGTCACCTTGTTCGTGATGGTTTTGTCTGTGCGCTACCTTCGCTCGGTTCTCTCAGTGCCCAAATATCTGTTGGTTCCTCTTGTACTCATGATGTGCACCGTAGGTGTTATCTCGACAAATAACCGGGTTGAAGACACCGCAATTATGTTTGCCTTTGGTGTGCTTGGTCTTTTCATGTCGTGGTTCCGGTTTCCACTCGCACCGTTTGTTATCGGTTTCATTCTTGCGCCGTTGGCAGAAGAACGGTTGCGAACTGCGGCAGGGACCGCGCGTGGCAACTGGCTTGAATTATTGATGACGCCTGTCCCCCTGGCAGCCATTGCAATTCTGATTGCCATTGGCCTGACATACTTGATTGGCCGAAAACACTTCCGGACCGAGGTGGGCAGGCAGCCCAAAAAACCATAACGAAATTCAAATATCATCAGATCTGAAAGTCAGCTCATGCGCCAACCGAATTTTCTTCTGTTCATGACCGATCAGCATCGGGCCGACCATTTGGGTTGTTATGGTAATCCGATTGTTCAAACCCCCAACATTGACGGGATTGCAGAGCGTGGGCGGCGCTTTGACAAGTTTTATGTGGCATGTCCAATCTGTATGCCAAACCGCATTGACATGATGACGGGCCGAATGCCCGGTACGAACGGGTCGCGGCATAATGGTATTCCACTTGATCTTGAAGCCGTGACATTTGTCGATTTGCTGCGATCTGCAGGTTACAAGACCGGCCTGATCGGCAAGAGTCACCTTCAGAACATGACGGGCCGTGCCGTAAGCCATGATGCCAGCCGGCAAAAGTTCAATCTGGCCGAGCCACCAGAATATCTTTGTGATGCCGTTCGCGAGCGGAGGACTGGGCCGGCATATGAGGCTGAGATGATGAAGCAGTGGGCTGAAAATCCGGATCGGGAGATCAGTCTTCCCTATTACGGATTTGATCATGTGCGCTTTGCAAATGGGCATGGAGATCAGGTGCATGGCCATTATGACCGCTGGCTTCAGGACAGGCACACCAATCCGGAAGCCTTGCGCGGCCCGGATGCAGCCCTGAAATCGCCGGGTTTGCGAGCGCCGCAGGCCTGGCGCACCGCAATACCTGAAGAGCTTTATCCAACCAGCTACGTGGCGGATGAAACACTCTCGTTTCTTGATGAGTTGGCAAAAGGGGATGGGAGCCAGCCTTTTTTCATTCAGTGCTCCTTTCCCGATCCGCATCATCCGTTCACGCCTCCGGGACGTTACTTTGATTTATACGATCCCGATGACATGCCGCTTCCTGACACTTTCAAGACTGTTGGAAAGGATGAGCATCCGTTTCTCACGGCGTTGCGGTCTGACACAATCAATGACAAAGCTGACGATGCAGGACCCAGACCCTTTGTGACGACCGACGCTGAAGCGACCCGGCAGATCATAGCCTTGACCTACGGAATGATAACCATGGTTGATGATGCTATTGGGCGTGTTCTGGAAGGATTGCGGGCGCGCGGCCTTGATGAAAATACAATTGTAATTTTTACCAGTGACCATGGTGATTTCATGGGAGATCATGGATTGATGTTGAAGCACGGGCTTCACTACGATGGGGTTTTGCGTGTCCCCTTTATCTGGTCTGAGCCTGACGAACCGGGCGCCAGCGTCAGCCAACAACTGGGCGGCACCATTGATATTGGCACAACGATACTGGCGCGTGCAGGATTGGCACCTCAAAACGGATCCCAGGGTATGGATATCATATCTGCAACCGGCTCCAACGAATTGGCATCCCGTCAGGGCATGCTGGTGGAAGAGGACGAATTGGGCATCCATCTTGGCAGAAACGAGGGCATGCGGACGCGCACCTTCGTGACCGGAAGATGGAGATTAAGCCTGTTCGATGGCATGGATTACGGGGAGCTTTTCGATCGTGAACTTGATCCAGATGAGACCGAAAACCTTTGGAATTCGCCTACCCATGCGCAGCCCCGTGCCGAACTGATGGAGTTAATGCTTCGAGAGATGATCCGCCTCGGTGATACCGCGCCCCGACCCACACATGTAGCCTAGAAAGAGTGGAGCCATGCGTCAGAGAACGACGGGTCTTTGGGAACACGACAGGAGCCGGGCGACTGATGGCTTTACCCTGATCAGCCCGCTTCATACCCAACAGACCTATCTTGTCGATATGAGGGGCGAAGTAGTTCATTCCTGGTCACACCCGTTCGTTCCCGGAAACTATGCCTATCTACTGGAAAACGGCAATTTGCTGTGGTCGGGCGAAACACCCGATGGCCCTCGGCCAGTTGGCGGCAAAGGTGGCCTGTTGCGCGAATACAGTTGGGAAGGCGACATTATCTGGGAACATGCCGATGATCGCCAGCACCATGATTTCAGACGGCTTTCGAACGGAAACACGGTTTATCTGGGATGGGAACAAATGCCTGAAGAGGCTGCGCTTCGTGTTCGAGGTGCCGAACCGGGTACAGAAGATGATCAGGGTGTTATCTGGGGAGACTTCCTGCGCGAGGTTACGCCTGGCGGAGAGACCGTTTGGGAATGGCACACGCATTCCGGCATGCAAATTGAAAAGTTTCCGTTGCACGCCATGAGCACGAGAAAAGAGTTCCTCCACACCAATGCGGTGACGGAATTGCCAGACGGCGATTTTATGGTGAGCTTTCGCAAAAACAGTTGCATTGCAATTATTGAAAAAGCGACCTCGCAACTGGTTTGGCATCATCAGGATGACAGTTGGGGGCAGCAGCATGATTGCACGATGCTTCAGAACGGAAACATTCTTCTGTTTGCAAATGGATTGCACGTGCCGGGCGGCGTACCATTTTCCCGGGTTGTTGAATTTGATCCGGAATCCGGGCGGGAAGTCTGGACATATAAGGGCGCGCCGCCACACACTTTTTTCAGTCCTAACATTAGCGGCGCTCAGAGGCTTTGGAGCGGAAACACTTTGATATGCGAAGGTTTGAACGGGCGCATATTCGAGGTTACTCCCAGTGGCAATATTGTGTGGGAGTTCGTGGCGCCATGGTTTGGTTCTTTCATGGGAGGGGAGTCCAATTCGGTCTTCCGGGCCTATCGTTATGCAGCAGATTCTGCGCAAATCAGAGGGCGACTTGGATCTAACTGAGTGTTTCAAACTGCTGGCGGGGCGGTGGTCTCTTTTCTATGATTTAATAGTTATTAGAATTACGCCAGGGAATTGTCGGTGATGCGAAGTCTCGCTCGTGGTCTGAGTGTTCTTGATTTTATCGCACGTAGTGAAGGTGTGACCTTCAGTGCGATTGTAGAGGCCACGGGCCTGTCGAAAGCTGTCGTCCACAGGATCGTTGCGGAGTTGTTACGCAGCGGGTTTGTATTCCGTAACCGATCCAACAAGAAATTTTTCGGGGCACCGTTGATCGCCGCGTCACCCAGTGGCTCCTACGCCACAGTTCTCCTCAGTGCCGCGTCCCAACCGATGGATTGGCTGGTGAAGAAAATTTCCTGGCCGTCAGATCTGTTTATCCATGAAGGACGGCAGATGGTGATGATTGAATCAAGCCGACCATCCTCTCCGTTTCACTTGCGGTGGAGCCGTATTGGTCGAAATGCGCCCATGCTGCTGTCGTCGGTGGGTCGGGCGTTGCTTGCGGCAATGCCGCCGGAAGAACGCCAGACGATATATGACGAACTGAAAGCCGAAGGCGAATGGAAGAGCCAGATTGGTTGGCTGAAGCGTCCATTGGATCACATTATTGATGAGGCCTCGGAGCGCGGATATGCTGAACGCGAACGCAGCTTTGCCGGTCCGGTTCTGGAACGTAGCGGCGAGACCTCCTTTGCGGTCGCAATCAGGGCCGGCAGTGTCATTATCGGTGCAATTAACATCTGGTGGCCGTCTTCGGCAGATCCTGATCAGACTTTTATCTCCAGGTTCAAAGAACCTCTTCTGGAGTGCCGATCAAAGATCGAAACCAATCTCAGTATTTGCGACTAGTTATTCGGAAGGCATTCAAAGCGGTCTTTTCGCTTTTCACCAAGCCTTTTGCAGCGCAGCAACTTGCGCGGTTTAGCGTGATCCGGTAATCGCTTGTCATGACAACACATCCAGATTCCATATTGATCGTCGATTTCGGCTCTCAGGTAACCCAGCTTATTGCAAGGCGGGTACGCGAGGCCGGTATTTATTGTGAAATTGCTCCATTTCAGGCGGCAGAAGATGCCTTTGAACGGATGCAGCCGAAAGGCGTGATTTTGTCAGGAGGCCCAGCATCGACATCGGAAATCGATTCTCCCCGTGCACCTGATATTGTCTTCGATAGTGGCGTGCCAATACTTGGCATTTGCTATGGTCAGATGACCATGTGTGTGCAGATTGGTGGTCAGGCGGAAGGGTCGGATCATCGCGAGTTTGGTCGCGCCTTTGTCGATGTCAAAAAGGCTTCTCCGTTGTTTGATGGCGTCTGGGAAACCGGCAGCAGCCATCAGGTCTGGATGAGCCATGGAGACCGGGTCATTTCATTGCCGGAAGGTTTTGAGGTTCTGGCCGTGTCCGAAGGGGCACCCTATGCAGCTTATGCCAATGAAGCCAGGAAATATTATGGCGTGATGTTCCACCCCGAAGTGGTGCATACGCCGGATGGCGGCAAGCTTCTGTCGAATTTTGTGCACAAGATCGTTGGTCTTGAAACCAATTGGAGCATGGCCGGCTATCGCGAACGTGCGGTGCAGACCATTCGGGATCAGGTGGGCGATAAGCGTGTGATCTGCGCGTTGTCAGGCGGTGTGGATTCATCGGTTGCTGCGTTGCTGATTCATGAAGCCATTGGCGATCAGCTGAATTGTATTCTGGTTGACCATGGTCTGATGCGTAAGGACGAGGCGGCTGATGTGGTGGCCATGTTTGGTGAGCATTATGATCTGAATTTGAAGCTTGTTGATGCGTCAGACCGCTTTATTGATGCGCTGGAAGGGGAAGGAGACCCGGAGACGAAGCGCAAAACCATTGGACGCCTGTTCATTGAAGTATTTGAGGAAGAGGCCGAGGCTATTGGCGGGGCAGACTTTCTGGCGCAGGGCACGCTCTATCCCGATGTGATTGAAAGTGTTTCGTTTAGCGGCGGACCGTCGGTCACCATCAAATCGCATCACAATGTCGGCGGTTTGCCAGAGCGCATGAATATGCAGCTCGTCGAACCGCTGCGTGAATTGTTCAAGGATGAGGTGAGGGCGCTTGGTCGCGAATTAGGCCTGCCGGACAGTTTTGTCGGGCGCCATCCGTTTCCCGGTCCGGGCCTTGCCATTCGCTGCCCTGGTGGTGTGACACGGGAAAAACTGGCCATATTGCGTCAGGCGGATGCGATCTATCTGGATGAAATCCGCAAAGCAGGCCTGTACGATACGATCTGGCAGGCATTTGCCGTTTTGCTTCCGGTGCAGACCGTTGGCGTTATGGGCGATAGCCGAACTTATGAATCCGTTTGTGCCTTGCGTGCGGTTACATCAGTGGACGGAATGACCGCCGATTTTTACCACTATGATATGAATTTTCTGGGCCGTGCCGCGACCCGGATCATCAATGAGGTGAGGGGCATCAATCGTGTGGTTTATGATATTACCTCAAAACCGCCCGGCACGATTGAGTGGGAATGAGCTCAGGCATGTTGTGAGCACCGCAATCATGCTGTCCTGCGTATGCTCGCGTCTTTGCGTGACCAGAGAGCGTCTTTCAATACGATGCCGTGACCGTGGGCTTCACTCAGTTTGATCATACCTCGTTCGACGGTCGGCACGCCCTGTGCCAATTCTGGATACCACCCAGTATAAAAAGCGCGGACGCTTTCCTGAATCAGTGCGTTTTTCAGGTGCATCGACAGATGGGAGGACGCGGCGTAAACCACAGGCCCAGTGCAGTCATGCGGCGCGACAGGTACTTTGTAGGCCTCGGCCATCCCGGCAATCTTGCGCGCTTCGGTGACACCGCCACACCATGATAAATCCAGCATGACAACGCCCGCAACACCGGTTTCCAGAAAGGCGCGAAAGGCGGCAGTGCCATTCAAGGTTTCAGATGCACAAATCCAGGTTTTACACGCTGTCGCATACTCGGCCAGGTCGCCCGGCGTATCCAGCCGAAACGGATCTTCATGCCAATAGGTCTTGAAAGGGACCAACTCTTGCGCCAGCCGCTTTGCCATGGGCAGTGACCACAATGAGTGGAATTCAACCATGATATCCATTTCATCGCCGACTGCGTCTCGTATCTGTTCAAACGGTTTGAGAGCGGTACGTAATTCCTGCGGTGTAATATCAAAGCCACCTGAGCGTTCTGCGGCGATATCGAAGGGCCAAATTTTCATGGCTTTTATGCCGTCATCAAGCAGTGATTTTGCTAGGGTGCCAGCATCTGTCAGAAAGGCCTCAAGGTCCTCATATGGTCCGTCGCTCTCACCGGCGTTCCAATTTTCAACCGTTTGGCCTTGGTGGTTGCGGACATATTTATAGCCAGCGCAGGTGTTGTAGGTGCGGATTGCATCGCGAGACCTCCCGCCCAGCGCGTCGGCCAGCGGCAGATTTATTGCTTTGGCAAACAAATCCCACAGCGCAATGTCTAGGGCAGAATAGGCACGTGTCTCAACACCCGCACCGCGCCAGCCAATATAATCGCCCAGCTGATTGATACAGTCCTGAAGGTGCATTGGATTTTTGCCGAGCAGTCGCGGGGCGCACCAATCGTGGATGTAAGCTTCCACAGCGGACGCCCCAAAAAAAGGTCTCGCCAAGCCCGATCAGGCCTTCATCTGTCTCGACCACCACCCAGATGATATTGGCAAACTCATCAAGCCGGAGCGTCTTTATTGCTGTGATTTTCATATCTTAGCGCCCTGTGATGCCAGGGAATGTGATCAGCATCGCCAGCGCCAAAATCTGCAAGCCGATGAAGGGCAGAAGCGATCTGAAGATTGTGGCCAAAGAGATGTCAGGCGGCGCCACGCTTTTTAGATAAAACGCAGCGGGCCCAAAGGGCGGCGACAGGAACGAGACCTGCATATTCATGCAGAATACCACGCCGAACCAGACCGGATCATAGCCAAGGTCCGTGATGATGGGGACGAAGATCGGCATGGTCAAAAGCGCGATACCCACCCAATCCAGGAACATGCCCAGCACAAATAGAATGAGCATCATGAACAGCAGGATTAACAGCCGGTCTTCGGATATACCGGTGATCAATTCTGAGACAAAATTGATCCCGCCCATGAGGTTGAAGACGCCAACGAGTGCGCTCGCGCCAATACCGATCCAGACAATCATGCCAACGGTTTGCAGTGTTTGAAGGGCTGCGCCTTTCAGCAAGGCGATGGAAAACTCGCCGCGTATCACAGTCGATAGCAATACACCGGCAACCCCGACTGCGGATGCTTCGGTGATGCTGGCGATACCGCCATAAATTGAGCCCAGAACACAGGCGACCACCAATAGTGGCAGGAACAGACCTTTGAGCAGGCGCAGTTTTTCGCTCATGGGCACTTCGTCATCTTGCTCGGGAACCGGTGCAAGCGACGGGTTCAAATGGGCGCGGATGAGGACGTAAGCGACATAAAATCCGGCCAGCATAAGACCAGGTAAAAACGAAGCGGTGAACAAGTCGCCAATGGAGACATTTGCAGTCAGGCCATAGATGATCAAAACAATCGATGGCGGCACCATGGTGCCAAGCGCGCCACCGGCGCAGACAACGCCAATGGCCAGATGCTTGTCATATCCAAGGCGCAGCATTTGCGGCAAGGCAACGAGGCCCAGCAGCACAACTTCTCCGCCGATGATGCCGCTCATCGCTGCCAGGATAACTGCAACGACAATGGTTTGAATGGCAACGCCGCCGCGCAGCCGACCGCCGACAAGGCGCATGGCATCAAACAAGTCACGCGCGATGCCGGATCGGTCCAGGATCGCTGCCATCAACACGAACATTGGCACCGAGACAAATACGAAGGAGGAGACAAACGAGTAAACACGGCTGGTGATCAACGGCACCACCATTGGGCCAAACCAGCCAAGCGCGAAAATGAGCGCGACAAGAAGCGTGACATAGGCCAGCGGAATGCCGGTCACCAAGAGACACAACAGCATGGCGAACATCAAAAATGTGCCGCCCTCAATGCCGAGCGACTGAAACGAGCCGAAGAATTCCACTAGGTGCGACCTTTTGCGTAATTATAGGCAAGGATGATGAATTGGACCGCCATCACGGTTAGAACGACCAGCAGAAAGATCTTGATGGCTCCGGGGTAGACAGGATCCCAGGCGCTGCCTGTGCGCTCCAGCCTGAAACTGCCGTCGGGCCGGAAGGCCGCGCGTAAAACCATCGTGTAGGCGGCCCATGCAAACATGGCACTTGCCGCGGCACAGATGATAGAAATGGCAATGTCAAAGATGCGCCGGATGCGCGGCGGGATGGCGTCATAAATAAGAACGACACGGATGTGGCGATTGCGCGCGGTGCAATACAGGCCGCCATAGACGAACGCCACACCGCACAAGAAAATGGTTGTTTCATGCGCCCAGATTGTAGGGGCGTTGAACACGTAACGCAGTATGACCTCGTTGATCAAAATGAGCATCGACAGCACAATGCCAATTGCAAACACAATGCCTAAACGGTCAATCCAGCGGCCCAGCCAGCCCGCTTGTTCAATCGCGCCGGGGTCGGCGGTGACGTGCGCTGGTTCTTCAGTTTTTGACAAGATAATCTCCCAAAAAAATCGGGCCCCTAAACACAAAGAACCGGGCAATATGCCCGGTTCCTGTTTGGTATATGCTTATTGCATCAGGCCGTTTTCTTTGAGGTATGTGGTCAGAACGTCATAGACCTTTTGTGCATTGTCCGAGCGCTCGGCAACTTTCGCCCATTCGCCGGTGGCGATGGTGCGGAATTTTGCACGCTCTTCAGCAGGCCAATCGGAAACGGTAACTTTGCCACCCGCTTTGGCGGCAGCTACAGCTTCCAGGTCCCTGGCAGCAAGCGCTGCTACCTGGCTTAGTGAGAATTCGCGTACGCTTTCTTCCAGCGCGGCTTTCACATCATCAGACAGGCCATCCCACTTGCCTTTGTTCATTGAAATTTCGACCAATGGCATGGAGTGGAAACCGGGATAGACAGGATTTGGCGCTACATCGTGCATGCCTTGCGCCTGGTTGGTGGAGAACACGGAATAATCAGCCGCATCAATCACGCCCTTATCGAGTGATGTGAACACTTCGGAGCCGGGCAGGTTGACCGGCGCTGCGCCAGCAGCTGCAAATACCTGCTGAACCAGACCTTCCGGCGCACGCATCTTAAGGCCTTTAAGATCGTCAACGCCGTTAAGTGGCTTTTTGGAAACAAAAGCTTCCAGACCCGGTGTTGTTGCGCCGATGAAATGAAGGCCATAAGGCTCTACCAATTCGTTCATCAGTTCCTTGCCGCCACCGTCATTCATAAAGGCGAACATTTCATCCGGGGATGACCATGCGCCCACCGGATTGGCGATCAGGCCAAAGGCCGGGTCCTTGCCGGCAAAATAGGACGTGTCGGTGATGTGGCCGTCCAAAATGCCTGCCGCGATAGCGTCTTGCGTTTCGTTGTGAGCCACAATTGATTCAACCGGTAGCAACTCAATGGCCACTTTGCCGCCTGTCTTTTCAGACACGCTTTCAGCCCAGCCCTGCTGCAGAATAAAGTTGGGATTGCCTGCCGGATCAGACGACTGGAATTTGAGCGTCATTTCCTGAGCGCTGACAGATCCTGACATCGCGGCGCCGACAAGACCGGCAAAGGCGAGTTTTGAGATTGATTTTAACATGCGGTTTTCCTCCATTACATGTAGTTACTTCAGTTTCGCAGTCCCGTCGTTGAGTTGGGGCTGCACAGGCCTGCCAGACCTCGCGCGATGCACGGTCTGGCGGAAAGTTTGCGCACCATCATCGGTCTTCAGCGAATGCGCGAAAACGTAGTAGCGCCCTGATATGGACTTGATTTTTTCTCCCACCCACAACAGAATGATAGCGCTATCATTTGTCAAGAGGCAAATTTGACTTTGTGCTTATTGTTGTTGGATAAGCCGGTTGGTTTGGGGGAAAGATGAAATCAACCGGGGTCACGATTGCCGATGTGGCGCGCGAAGCTGGCGTGAGCCCGATGACCGTGTCGCGGGCGCTGCGCGAGCCTGAGCGGGTATCGGCCAAAGCGCTCAAGCAGATCGCCGCAGTCGTGGACCGGTTAGGCTATCAGCCGGATCCCTATGCACAGGCTCTGGCCGCCGGTCGCACCAATGTCATAGCGGTGATCATCCCATCTGTGACCAACAATGTTTTTGCAGATGTCATGCGCGGCATCTATGCGATCATTGAAGGTACGCGCTGGCAGGTGCAATTGGGCAATTCGCGCTACTCGGCCGAATTGGAAGAGGCAGTGACCCGGACTTTCCTGCGCCAGCGGCCGGCCGGAATGATTGTCACGGGCATTGATCAAACGGCTGTAACGCGGCAATTGCTCGCGGATGCGCCTTGCAGGTTGGTGCAGATTATGGAACTTGGCGACACGCCCATTGATATGATGGTGGGGTTTTCGCACAGAGAAGCGGCGCAGGCGGCGACACAGCACCTGTTAGACACTGGCTACAAGCGGCCGGGCTTTATGGCAGCGCGGATTGACCCGCGCACACAAAGACGGCGCCTTGGGTTTGAGGACATTGCGGTCCAATCAGGCGTTTATGATCCAAGCCGCGTTGTCACCACGCTGGAACCTTCAACCGTGACACTTGGTGGCCGGTTAATGGCACAGATGCTTGAGCAATCGCCTGATACGGACGCAGTGCTGTGCAATAATGATGACCTTGCATTGGGCGCTTTGTTTGAATGTCAGCGGCGGGGTATCGCAGTGCCCAATCATATTGGCATTTGCGGCTTTAATGATCTTGAAATGATGGCGGCTGCTTACCCAACAGTGACAAGCGTGAAAACCTATCGCGAAGAAATGGGCCGCCAAGCCAGCACCATGCTGTTACAGACCCTGAACGATGACGAACCAGCCACGCCCGTCGTTGATTTGGGTTTTGATATTATCACCCGCGAGAGCACAACCCGGACAATGGATTCTCAATAGTCCAAGTGGGTTCAGGGCTTGGACCCGGATTGAATTTATGGAGTTTTGGAGGTTGAATTGTCCGTAAGCTGCACTGGTAGCTGTCCACCCCGAATGTGAAGATCCCGTTGAGGGAAGGGGATTTCAATTCCATATTTACTCAATGCTCTTTCCAGGGCCCAATTATAGTCAGCATTGACGGCGCCCGGCCGCTTCACTGACTCTGGACGCAGCCACACCACCAACTCAAAATCGAGGCTGCTTTCCCCAAAGGAAACCAGCCAGACTTCCGGCGGTTTGGCGCCCTCAACCCGAAGCATATGTGGAACAGTTTCTGCGGCTTCCAGGGCGGCTTTCCTGACAAGATCTGTGTCTGTGCCGTAAGCAACGCCAAAGGGAATGCGGCTGCGTTTGAAATTGTCATGCATGGTCCAATTCGTAACCCGGTTATTTATGAATTCAGAGTTTGGAACCAGGATATCCACGTTATCATTCGTGGTAATGCGTGTGGCGCGCGTGTTTATCTGTCGAACCTCACCAGTTACTCCGGATTCAAGTTCTACAAAATCCCCGACTTTGATGCTCCGTTCGAGCAACAAAATGATGCCGGCGACCAGATTGCTGAAAATTGCCTGAAGTCCGAAACCAATACCGATACCAATGGCACCCGAGAACACAGCAAATGCTGTGAGGTCGATGCCTATCGAGTTCATGGCCAGCATAATGGCTGCAAACAGGAAGGTGATCCGAACCGCCTGGCTGATCAGGCTTCGCGCCGATGGCGTCAGATTTTCCTGACGATTTATGCGTGTTTGAATAAGCTTGGATACAAATGACGCAAGCCAAAGCAGAAGCGTGAGAGCCAATAACCCCTTGATTATCATGTAGAGGGACAGGCGACTGTCGCCGACGTTCAGCGCCATGCTGTCCAAAAGTGCGATTGTGGGATCGAGCAGCCGGAGGATGTTCAAAGCAGCGATAAACCAGGCCACAATTGTAAAGGTTTTTGACAAGAATGGATCGTGCACGAAAGTCGAAAACAGCCGGATTAAGACCCAGGTCTGCGCCAGGCTGGCAGTTATTCGAATAAGGTCGGATGCAATGCCCAATGACTGGAAGACGGATGTTGATATCCAAAGTGTCAAAACCCAAAGAGCTGCAAACAGGAGCCTCAAAACAACATTTCTGGCGTTTGTGACCAATCTCGCTTCATCACCGGTCATCGACCACTGCCTGGCAATGGCGGGTCGAATCTGTCGGGTGATGAGCCACGTCAGCAAACCCAGCCCAATTATGGCTCCGAGTTGAAACAATCCTTCGTCTGATGAGAATTGCTTCGCAAGGCTTTGAAGTCCGGTGAGGAAGAACTCCATCATTGGCTCAACGCCTGTTGACACGCCCTCAATCATTTCTTCAACCGTTTCCGGAGCTTCAGGGTTAGCTGCAGCAGGGGCCTCAACTACAGCTCCCTCAGCGGCGGTATCAACTGGCGCTTCGGCAGGGGTTTCCACAGTCTGAGCAAGACGTATTGTGTCGTTCATGGCAGGTTTCCAATCTTAGTCGTCGGTACTGTACGGCTCAAAGCCATTTCAGGCGTTTGAAAATAACCAACTCAATTGCGAGAAGGATCACCATAGCGCCGCAGAATATCCAGAAGGCACTGTCGTTTTCGACCCCCGGCATTCCGCCAATATTGATGCCCAGAAGCCCGGTCAGGAACGCAAGAGGCAGAAAAATCGCCGAAATTATCGCCAGAACGTAAAGCGTTTTATTGCTGGCTTCTGCGATCTGATTGGCAATGTCGTCTCTTATCACCGACGCTCTTTCACGGGCCGCTTCGATTTCTTCAAGGTAGCGAAACAGGCGATCAATCGTTTCCCGGAGCCGCATTCGGCTTTCTTCCAAAAACCAACTCGGAGGTTCAACGAGAAGCGTGCTCAAAGCCTCTTTTTGCGGTGAAATATAGCGCCTTAATATTGCGGTCTTGCGCCGCAATTCTGACAGTCGATTTCGCTGCACATTGGCATGGGAGAAGTCCAGATTGTCCTCGATCTCATCCAGCTTTCCCTGAAAGGATTCGATCGCATCTGCCATACGCTCCGTTATGCGATGAATAAGCCGTTCATACAGCTCTCCTGCAGATTTGGGACCGGTCCCAAATTCAAGCAATTCAGACAACACATCGCGGGGCGTCATCAGTCGCTCCTGGCGGATGGTGATCACGCGGTTTCCATCTGACCACATCCGCATGGCTACCATGTCTTCGGCATCCGCATTCGGATTTGTATTTACCCCGCGCAAGATGGTTATAAAGCCCCGCTTGCCATGGAAAACGCGTGGCCGGGTTTCCTCCGCCAGCAGCGCGTCAGTGGTTGGGGGCGTAAGCCCGCTTTCGTGATTCAGCCAGTTTTGTACGCGCTCTGAATTTCGATCGAGATGCATCCAGATTGTCGGGTCACCATCTTTCCAGCTGTCAATTTCTTTCCAGCCAATGAGATGTGCTGTGCCGTCACCGCCCAAACAGCAGGCAAACAGAAGGCCATCATCCTCATCAGGCCCGGTCGTGTCTTGAATTGGGGTGTTCATTCACGTCTCCAATCACTGCTGCAATTTTTTGGTTTCAAATCCTCTAGCGCCCGCACTTGCCCGCTGAGCCAGGATGAATGCTGGGCGCTTATGAGGGACATTGCTGATTTCGCCATCAGACCTCAGGCTGGTCGCCTCGACACCAATGGCAAACAGCGCACCGCCAGCCGCATCATGAATGGTCAGATCTTATGAGACGCAGACCGTTTTGCTGTCGTGTTACTCAGTCCCCGGCAGTTTGAAAACCTAGATGATTTCATCCTCGTCATAGAGTGGATCCGTATTGAGTTCGGCATCGATATGTGCGGCAGCCGTCTCTGAGTCTGTGCTTACTGTTGCGGGTCGCGCAATGTGAAACAGCGCATCTCCCTCATTCACAATTGGCAGGTTGGCGCGGCCAATCACAATGCCACTGACAAGGGATTGAATTTCAGTTTCTGTTTCACCAAAGGGATCAGCGACAACGCCAAGCACATCACCGACTTCGACTGTCTCTCCGGTCGGTATGAATGCTCTCAGAAGACCGCCAATTGGTGCGCGAACCCACGAACTTGAAGAGACTTTAATAGGGGTGCCAGATGCTTTGGGGACACCTTTGGCTCCAACCATGCCAAGTACATGCATGACACGAAGAATACCCGATACGCCGACCCGAGCAGAAAGTTCATCGAAACGCAGCCCTTCGCCCGCTTCATAAAGCAGGACATCCACGCCACTTTCAGATGCACTCTGGCGCAAGGAACCTTCCCGCAGGCTAGAGGTGACGATCACTGGTGCGCCAAAGGTTTCGGCCAGCTCCATTGTATTTTTTGCGGAGGGGGACACACGTATTTGCGGCATGTTGGTGCGGTGAATCGCAGCTGAATGCAAATCGATTCCGACATCTGAGCGTTTCACAATTTCATGCATGAACAGATGGGCGAGGCGGCTTGCAAGTGAGCCTTTTTCGCTTCCTGGAAAGCACCGGTTCAGGTCACGACGGTCGGGCAGGTAACGCGAATGGTTCAGGAATCCGAAGGCATTTACAATCGGGACGACCAGCAGTGTGCCGCGAATTCTATCCAGCTGCGGGAGCCGCAACAATCGTCTGGCCACCTCAACGCCCATGACTTCATCGCCATGCACCGCAGCGCTCACAAACAGTGTGGGGCCGGGTCGGCTTCCATGCACAACATGAACGGACATTGTTACCGGTGTGTGATCGGATAGAACACTGACAGGCAGATCAACAGTCTGTCGCGCACCAGCCGGTATTTTGGAATTTCCAATTTCGAATGGCGCGCGACCTGGCATCAACCTTCACCTTTGGTTTTTGTTTTTCCAGGCTTTGCCTGTTTTTCCAGGAGCTCTATGATTTTACCCGCAATGTCGATGCCGGTAGCATTTTCGACACCTTCCAGGCCTGGCGATGAGTTTACTTCCATAACCACCGGACCATGGTTTGCACGAAGCATATCCACGCCACATACATTGAGCCCCATGGCTTTTGCAGAACGAATTGCGGTAGATCGCTCTTCCGGAGAGAGCTTAATCTGTTTTGCGCTGCCACCACGGTGCAGGTTTGATCGGAATTCTCCTTCTCCACCTGTGCGCTGCATTGCGGCGACAACTTTGCCACCAACCACAAGGGCGCGAATATCTGTTCCGCCGGCTTCCTTGATGAACTCCTGAACCAGAATGTTCACATTGGCGCTGCGGAAAGCCTCAATCACCGACTTCGCGGAGCGGTCTGTATCTGCCAAAACAACACCAAGGCCCTGGGTTCCTTCAAGCAGCTTGATGACGAGAGGCGCGCCGCCAGCCATTTTCAGAACTTCTTCGGTTTGCTTCGGATCATGTGCAAAGGTCGTAACAGGAAGACCGATACCCTCACGCGCCAGGATTTGTGTTGAGCGCAGTTTGTCACGCGAGCGTCCAATAGCGACTGACTCGTTTAGTGGGTACACGCCGGCCATTTCGAACTGACGCAAGACAGCAAGCCCGTAGAATGTCACGGAAGCACCGATGCGGGGAATAACGGCATCGTAGCCACTGAGCTTTTGTCCTTCATAGTAGATGTCAGGACGGCGCGATGCGATGTTCATGGTGCATCGGAGCGTGTTGATGATATCGAGGGTGTGGCCACGGGTTTCAGCGGCTTCCTTCAATCGTTTGTGCGAATAGAGATTTGGGTTTCTAGCCATCATCACAATTTTCATAGTCTTCTCCTTTGTTGAAGTCTTGAAATTGGCAGGCTTAAAGCCATCCAATTGCTACTGGATTGCAGCGAATTTCTTTATTGATTTGGGTACTGGCGGGCCCAGGAGGAATGACCGACCCGGGTGGATCAGCAGGCGCAGTTGCCGTATTGCCGTACGACCGAGGATCAGATCAAACCCCATGTTTTTACGGTCCGCAAGTGACACATCGATGCGCGTGCGATGAGTGCCAATCAACAGGTTTGTTCGAATGATTATTCGCAATTCAGGCATGCCGCCGGTGTTCTTGATTTCCCGCTCATCAAAAACAGGTGCCTCAAGTATCTGGACGTGCTTTCCATCTGGAGATGGCAATTTGAAGCGGACCCAGTTTACGCCGTCACGATCAAACCGTTCCTGGTTTTCAGCATGGATAGCAGAGGTTCTGGCGCCACTATCTATTTTTGCGCGCAGCCGTTCGATGTTCAAATCGGGCAGACCAACGAGTTCGCGCCATCCGACAGTTTTTCCAGATGGATCCGGATCCTGCCGCGTCCCAGTTTTGGTCAAAGTAAATCCTCATTTGCGCGGCGATAGTTCACGAATGTGTTGGCGCTCATGACGACAAAAAAACTATCCATATCGATGAGTATGAAACTGCGTTCAACCATCGCGCGGCTGATTATCAGTATGTCGTCTTCATAAAGACGCCGCTTTCCAGCCAATTCCCGCAGAAGTTTTGCCGGGATTCTGTATCTCCCAGAAACTTTGCCACCGAACGCCTCGTCGTAGAGAGCGCAGAGTCGATCAGCCGTTTTTGATATCCATTCATCTTCGTATTTCATAAGGCGTACCATATTAGGGTAAATATTATTTGTCTATAGATAAAATAATATTTTTTATCCCTGTTTGAACGTGTCAGCGTGAAGTCACTTTGTTGCTCGACTCGCGACTAAAAGCGCAACAGGGAGAGTGGATTATGGACGTGCACTTGCTCTGACGGAACCTCTGTGTCGGTTATTTGGGTGGAATAGTGAGAGTATTGCCATCTTTGCCTGCGCTGTTGCGCTGCGATGACTGACTTTGATGGATTCAAGGCTGGGCTTGCGAGGTTCGGATCAAGACGGTGGATGCGCCTGCTGTGACCAAACGGGACGTTATTATGGACGCATCGGGCTGTTTGCACTGAATGATGGGCGACTGGCGGATGGAACGCCAGTTCTGCCTTCAGGATGGATGGCAGACGCTACCGCTCCATCGAAAGGCAATGGCGAATATGGCTATCTGTGGTGGTTGCAGGATGCATTTTATGATGCGGTGAGCGATGTATTGAGACAACAGGTGCCACAATTTTCTGCAGGAAGCGGACTTTGATGAGGATCAGGATCAGGATCAGGGTAGGGACAAATTCTCGCCTGCTTCCAATGCTCCTTCCATAAATCCACCAAAGCCTTCCGCCATTTCTGTGGAGGCAAAGGACAGCGTTCCTTGCCAGAGGCCGGTGAGGGCTGGTGGTCGGCCATAGACCGGATGGGCACCAAGATTTGTATGATCTGCTGACGTGGAAATCAGGCTGTTCTGTGCCCAATCTTCCAAAATCAGTTGAGATGGATGTTCTGCCTCCGGGCTGAACAGACGAATCAGTTGAGCCACGGCCATCTGCTTCAGTGACTGGCCCAGCTTGCTGCGGTTATCCGCCGGGACCCCGACAAAGCCGAATAAAGCAAATCCGCCGTTTTCTGTGGCTGAGGCGTCGTGGATTTCCACAAGAGGTCCGCGCTGGCTCATGGCATCGCCCGAGAGGCCGTTTTGCCTCCAGAACGGCGTGTCATAGATTGCAAGAATTTTGGCGTGACCGGCCATCCATGTGGGAATGGTCCGTAGGGCCTTCTTGGCGCCTGCAGGAAGGGCAGGGCTGAACATCATGCTCGCTTCTGCGACCCGGGGTGGTGCCGTGATCACGACATGCTCTGCGGAAATGGAACCAATGCCCGTGTCGGCACGCACTTTGCCATTCGCGTGTGTAAGGGCTGTCACAGGTGCCGACAGATGGCATTTATCTTCCGGGAGTTCGTTGACAAGTGCGGTGATGAGCGAACCAAGGCCGCCTGCCAGACGCAGCGATCCCTGCATGGATGCGTAACCTTTGCCGCGCAGAACTCTGCCGTCTGCCGTTTCGACAACGCTTTCGCCTTCAGCGTGTTGCTCAAAGACCTTCAGCTCAAACCTGTCGATCAAAGATTGAAGGCGTGGCTGTCCGGGCCAGAACCACGCCGGGCCAAGATCAAAGGCGGCGCCTTCAATCATTGCGGATTTGATGCGTCCACCGAATCTGTCTGAGGCTTCAACCAGCCGAAAATCCGAATTTTCACGGTGAAGGCGATCCGCCAGAGCGAGGCCGGAAAGGCCACCGCCGATAATCAGTGTTTTCGTCTGCATCAGAAATTTTCACTCATGGGGCGCAAATCCAGTTCATGAGTCCAAGCGGATTTTGGTTGATGTGCCAAGGTCCAGTAGGCTTCGGCCAATTGATCCGGTTTCATCATTCTTGCAGGGTCGAGATCGTGCAGGTCCCGACTTCTGGCGCTGTCTATGATGCCATCCAGAATGATGTGGGCAATGTGTATGCCATCCGCCTGATACTCGCGCGCCAAAGACTGGGTCAGTCCGCGCAGTGCAAACTTGGCGGAAGCAAAAGCAGAGAAGCCCGAACCGCCGCGCAGACTGGCTGTCGCGCCAGATACAAGGAAAGCGCCGCCATCTTTCTGCATGGCTGGCAGAACGGCCTGAGCCTGTGCGACTGCGGAGAGGACCATATTGCTCCAGGTCGCTTTGAAACTGTCTGGTGCGGTTTCCTGAAATGGCCCACGCACAAGATGTGCCGTGTTGTGAATGACGGTCGCCGGTGCGCCATGCTCTGCAATCAATCGGGAGACTATGGCCTGCACAGCTTCGGGATCTGCCAGGTCCACGCTCTGTATCACATGCCCCGAAGGTGCAATGCGTTCTGTGCGAGCCAGACCCACCGCGTGATAGCCACCGGCTGCAAAACGCTGGAGCAAGGCGTCTCCCAATCCGCTGCCAGCACCAGCAACCAGTACGAGTTTACCATTGCTCGCCATGTCAGATTTTTTCCTTTGAAGCTATCGGAGTGGTTATGGGCCCGGCCAAGTGGTCGGATTTGATCCAGACACGTGTTCCGACAGGCCCGGCTGTAGCTGCAAAATCTTCACCTGCCGGCAGCCGCAACCATGAGTCGACTTCAAACAACTCATTTGCTTCGGTGAAACTGCCTTCCAGAACAAAGACTTCAAGCCCTGTGTGAGCCTGGATCTGGATTTCAGCGCCAGGGGCCCATACTTCAATTCGAACAGCTTCACGGACATCCTTGTGCAGGGGAATGATGCTGACACCGGGCCGCCCTGATACCGGTTCAGGGCTCATATCCGCCGTGTGGTGTGTTACTGCGGTTCGGTCATCAAGATCAAACTGCCACAGTTTCACCAGTATGGTTGCGCCTTCCGCAGCACTTGGCGTGTGTGATGATTGGGGCGGGTTGCGGACATAACTGCCAACTGGAAAGTCGCCATGCTCGTCCTGAAACACGCCGGATAGAACCAGATATTCTTCGCCGCCCGTATGTGTGTGGGCTGAAAATGCACTGCCGGGTGCATAGCGGACGATTGAGGTTGCCCGCGCCACTTCATCGCCAATGCGGTCGAGCATGCGCCGGTCTACGCCGGGCATTGGAGAGGGAACCCAGGGTTCATTTGCTGCATGAACGACAGCGCGGATTTTGAAATCTGAATTCTTGTCCATTTTCTCTCCACGTGGTGTTGGCTATGAAGTTCTCTGCCTAATCACAGGCGTTTGATCGGATACGACTTGACTGGTGTGCCTGTCAACCTCTATCTATCAGTAGATAGGTAAATTGGAATTGATATGAATAGTGATGTTTTGCCCATGCGCGACCGAATTCTGGACGCCGCAGAAACTCGCATGCGGGGAAGAGGGTTTCACAGCGTCAGTTTTCGCGACCTTGCGAATGATGTTGGCGTGAAAAGCGCGAGCGTTCACTATCATTTTCCGCAGAAATCCGATCTGGGAAATCAGTTGGTAGAGCGCTATTCAGTGCGGTTTCAAGCTGAACTTGATGCCATTGATATGTCAGTTCCAAGTGCTGCAATGACCAGGTTTCTGGCCCTTTATGATAACGCGTTTTCGGTGGGGAAATCTGTCTGTCTGTGCGCAATTCTGAGCGCAGAAGCCAACAGTCTGCCGGACACATTAAACGCCAGACTCCGTGGGTTCTTTGAGATGAATGTGCGCTGGTTGTCGGCCTTGAATGTGCGCCACGGATTGGCAGACAAGGTGCCTTATCCGCTCGAAATAGTCGGTGCGCTTGAGGGCGCGATGATTGTGGCCAATGCGATGGCGGATCGTGCCGCTCTGATAACGACAATCACACGGATACAGGCGGCTTATGATCTGGCGGCAGAATAGCATCCAGATCGGTCAGGAATTTGGTGTTTTCCTGTTCTGATCCGATGGAAACCCGGATGAAGGTGTCATATCCTTCCTGTTTCCATGGCTTTATGATCGTTCCGCGTTTCATGAGATCTTCCGCCACCGGCATGGATGGACGCTTGACGTCAAAGAAAACAAAATTCCCCAATGATGGGGCGATCCTGTAACCCCGCGAGCTCAACTCCTGCGCCATGAGGTTTCGCTGCCGGATCGTTTCGGCTGTGCAGCTTTTCATGTGGCCATCATTCTGCAGCGCCAGTGTTGCGGCCATTTGTGCAATTGCATTGATGTTGAAGGGCGTACGGGTCAGGTCGAGGGCCTGACGCAGTTGTTTTGATCCGCAAATCCCGAAACCGACCCGCAGGCCAGCCAGTCCCCATGCTTTGGAAAACGTCCTGAGAATGATCCAGTTTTGATCACCCGGCATCAGGCAGGCCTGTCCGGAGACATAATCGCCTTCAATGGCATACTCGTAGTAAGCCTCATCCAGCACGAGCAACGTGTCTGGATGCTTTGTTGCTATGACCTTTTTGAGCTGTTGTGGATTGAGCCATGTCCCGACCGGATTCATGGGATTTGCGAAAATGAGCATTTTTGCCGGCTTGGCTACGGCTTCCAAAAGCGCCTTCAGATCGGTTTCCAGCGCATCCGTGAGGCTAATTCGTTCCACTTTCGCGCCCATCAGTGTTGCGTAGTCTTCATGGAGGGGGAATGACGGATAGAGTGTGATGACACGATCACCGGGCTGAACGACACTGCGGCAAATGATGGAAATCAGTTCTTCCGATCCGTTTCCAAAGATCAGATTGTCGGACGCAACATCCAGATAGTCGGCCAGAGTGGTGGCCAATTTTACCGAGTTTGCATCAGGATAGAGAAACAGATCAGAGCTAGCCAGTTTCAGCCCAGACAGGACCTGAGGGGCAGGCCCGGCTGGGTTCTCGTTCGATGCCAGTTTCGCGATTTCCGTCACACCATATTTCGACTTGACTTCATCAAGGCCCAACCCTGAATTATAGGGGTGAATATGAGCGAGTGTCGGGCGAAGGATTTTTTCCAGCTGGTTCATTCTGGCCTCAATATCTGCAATTTTGTTGCGAATGTTGGAATTATTATGTATAGACATATAAAATGATGCGCAACAAGGTTTCTTGAAATGGCACAATCGATTTTTGATCTTTCAGGCAAGGTGGCGCTGGTTACAGGTGCAAGCCGGGGCCTTGGACGGTCAATCGCGGTCGGTCTGGCTGAGGCGGGAGCAAAAATTGTTATTACGTCCAGAAACCTGACGTCTTTGGAAGACACAAGCGCTGAAATTGAGCGGGTAGGCGGCACGTCTGTGCCTCTGGTACTGGATGTCAGTGATGTGTCGGGTATGACAGATCAAATGTCCAACCTGGCAGCGCAGTTGAGCGGTGGCCTGGATATCCTCGTCAACAATGCAGGCTACGAAGAAGTCTGTCCGTCTCTGGATGTCTCGGAAGATGTTTGGGACAGGGTGGTTGATACCAATTTGAAGGGGGCATTCTTCTGCGCCAGAAACGCTGCCCGGATGATGGTCGATACAGGGCGCGGCGGCGCTATTATCAATGTCTGCTCTTTGACATCCTATGTGGGCGTGCCAACAGCCGTGCCCTACGGGTCTTCAAAATCCGGTTTGCTGGGAATGACGCGAGCGCTTTCAACTGAATGGGCGGCACATCGGATTCGGGTCAACGCCATTGCGCCCGGTTATTTTCGCACGGAACTGACGGATCAGTTTTATCAGAATGAAGATTGGCAAAATGCCATGCTGGAGAAAATTCCGCTGGGAACTTTTGGTGATTCAAATGATCTGAAAGGTGCCGTGGTTTTTCTGGCAAGCGATGCATCGGGTTATGTTACGGGCCAATGCATTGGAATTGACGGCGGCTATCTGGCCTCTATCTAGGAATTGGACGCGATTGGGGATAGCAAAAATATGGAAATAACCACTCCTTACTTGACATTTCTGCAAGGCCCGCTTTTCATGTATATACATATAGATTACCGGGTGTCGTCATGCCAAAGAAACGAACCAGTTCATAAGGCCTTTCTCACGTGAATACACATCCAGTTCCGGCCCCAATTCCTGCAGTTTCAGCATCCAGTGTCGCAATGCAGTTTTCTGACTTGATGGCCGTCAAGGATGCGAACTTTGAGTTGGAAAATGGTCGTTTTCTAACGATATTGGGGCCTTCAGGCTCTGGCAAAACCACGCTGTTGCGCATGATCGCCGGCTTTTTGAAACCGACAAAAGGTCACATCTTCATAAACGGCAAGGAAGTCAACGCCGTTGCGCCCAACAAACGCTCGGTTGGCATGGTGTTTCAAAAGCTTGCCCTGTTTCCGCATATGACGGCAGCGCAAAATGTGGCATTTCCGCTGAAAATGCGTCGATTTGATGCCAAAAAAATTCCCTCACGGGTTTTGGAATTCCTGAATCTTGTACGTTTGGATGGCCTGGAAAACCGGCGTATGAACGAGCTGTCCGGTGGGCAGCAACAGCGGGTGGCAATTGCGCGTGCTTTGGTTTTCGAACCAGACCTTTTGTTGCTCGATGAGCCTTTGGCTGCGCTGGATCGCAAGCTGCGCGAGGAAATGCAACTGGAATTCCGCCGTATCCAGAAAGAACTTGGTGTCACAACGATAAATGTCACCCATGATCAGCGCGAAGCCCTTGTCGTTTCAGACCAGATCATTGTGATGGACAATGGTGAAATCCAGCAGGATGCATCACCAACGCAGATGTACCGCACCCCGCATAATCCCTTTGTTGCCAATTTCATTGGTGTGACCAATCTTTTTGACGGGAAACTGATGTCGGCCAGCGCTGATGGCGCTGAGGTTCGTGTTGGTGATTTGACCCTGTCCGGCATTTTGCGCAGCAGTTCTGATATTGCTGTATCTGGTACACAAATACGTTGCGCTGTGCGCGCTGAGCAAATTCGAATTGCTGCAGCGCCGGATGCGCTTGGCAAGCTGGACGTTACATTCCAGGGCACCGTAAAAGACGTAATCTTTGAAGGCGAACGGCTGCTCTATGAGCTGTCAGTTCCGGAATTGGGAGATGAACCCGTGCGCATTTTTCATCATGATCAAAATGACTTCGCTACTCACGATGTTGGAGAGACTGTCCACATCGGGTGGATGAACCGCGACTTACATATTTTTGTCGCATCCTAAAGGCCTCTGACACCTGTCGGGCCTGAACCAGAAACAGGGAGTATTTATATGCCCATAGACAAGACATTCAATCGCAGGCAGCTGCTGAAGACCACAGCCACCGTTGGTGCTGCCGGTGTTTTTGTGGCCTCCGCACCATCTATTCTTCGTGCCGCAGAGCCGGATAAGCCGTCTGAAATCATCGTACGTGCATGGGGCGGCCCATGGGTCGAAGCCCTGAAGAACGGCGTTTCAGACCGCTTCACCGCAGAAACTGGCATTCGGGTGATCCACGATCTGACCGAAGACAATGAAATTCAGCCGAAAGTCTGGGCGGCAGTTGCTCAAGGTCGGACACCACCGATCCACATCAATTGGGATACAACAACAAACGCAACAAAATCCGCTTTGCGCGGTGTGTGTGAAGATTTGTCGGATTTGTCCAACATTGCCGGAACCACTGATCTGGCCAAGCCTGTTGGCGTTGATGGCTACCCGATCGTGAACACATATGGTTATGTTTATGTGTTGGCCTATCGTCCATCTGCGTTCCCGGATGGCCCGCCAAAATCCTATCATGATTTGCTTGATCCAAAATTCAAGGGTCGTCTGGCTTTCTACAATGATGGCATTGGTTTCCACTTCCCGGCACAAGTTGCTGGTGGCGGAAGTCTGGATGGTATTCCTGATGCTATGGATCCGGCTTGGGAATTCATCACCAAGATGAAAGCTCAGAACCCGCTTCTTGGCGAAGATCCGGATTTTGTAACCTGGTTCCAGAATGGTGAAATTGATGCCGCTTGCACCATTTCCACCAATGCTCTGGGTGCCAAAAAGAATGGCGTTGATATCGCTTGGACCGTCCCGGAAGAGGGCGCGAAGTTCGACACGGATGGTCTTTGGATTCCAAAGGGTCACTCTGAAGGCGATCTCTACTGGTCAAAAGCCTATATCAACAGCGCTCTTACGAAAGAATCCCAGCAGATCTGGCTGGATGGTCTTGGTCTTCCAGGTGTTGTACCAGGCCTGACACCGCCTCCAGGCATGGCTGGCGATCCGGCCTATCCGACAAAGCCCGAAGACTTTGAGCGTCTCATTCGTGTTTCCGGCCAGGTACAGGTCGAAAACGAGAGCGAATGGTTCTCCAAATTCAAAACCATCATGCAGGGCTGATAGCCCCGCAATAATGAGTTTCCGGGCGGTTGTTTTGACCGCCCGGTTTTATCCAAAAAGAGCATGCACCCAAATGCAACGCAGTCCTTCCTCATATCCGATTATATGGCGTGTCATGGATGTCCTAGAGGCAGCCTTTGCGGCCGTATGGCCAAAAGGCGGCGGCAAGTTCACGCCTTATCTGATGCTGACACCTGCCATTGTCCTTGTGGGGACGCTGGTTGTGGGACTGCTCTATATCGGGGATTCTTCGCTACGGACGCTGGACAGATCCACGTTCCTGTTTTCGGACTACTGGACCCTTGATAATTATATACGTGCGTTGTCCGAACCGTTTATTTTCACTGTGGTCTGGCGCAGTTTGATGGGCGCGGTGATTGTCACTATCGTGACGCTTATGCTGGCGTTTCCCTATGCTTACATCATGGTCCGTACACCCAGTTCGTTCGTGCGCAAATTCCTTCTCATTGCACTGTTTCTGCCGTTTTTCATTGGGCAGGTTGTCCGGGCCTATGGATGGCTGATCATCCTTGGCAATCAGGGCATCGTGAATGATGTGTTGGGGCTTGTTGGCGTCGAGCCTTTGCGGCTTCTGTTCAACTATCCAGCTGTTCTGTTTGGCCTTGTGCAGTACATGCTGCCCTTTGCAGTGCTGATGCTGGCACCAGCGCTGACTGCCATTCCTGAAGAGATTGAAGCGGCCTCCGGTTCGCTGGGTGCAAGCTGGGTCGAGACGATGACCCATATCGTTTTGCCTATGGCAAAGCCCGGTCTGATTGGCGCGGGTCTCGTGGTTTTGACGCTGTCTCTGACCGACTTTGCCATGCCGGCCATTCTTGGAGGTGGCACGCAGGATTTCATTGCCAATGCCATTTATGACCAGTTTTTCCGCACGTCTGATCAAGGGTTCGGCTCGACACTGGCTCTGCTGCTGATTGCGCTTGGGTCTATCCTGGTCGGCGTCATATTCGCTGTCTTTGGTGCCGGTACGCTGGCACTGGATGGATCGCGAAAATGACACGGTCCCGTTCTCAGCAAATCGTTTATTGGTCGCTGGTCATTTTGACATTGCTGACCCTGTCGGCACCGACCTTTGTCGTCCTGGGTGCCTCATTCACATCTGGAAACATCATTCAGTTTCCACCGGATGGATTTTCTCTCAAATGGTACGCCGCTATCATTGGAGAGCAGAACCTTCGGGACGCGTTTGGACGGTCTTTGATTGTCGCCACCATTTGTGTGCTCGTGTCATTGCCCACCGGCACGCTGGCCGGTATCGCTCTGTCCAAGTTCCGTATCAGGGGTGCGAATGCCATTCAGGTCTATCTGCTGCTGCCCTTCACCATTCCGCTGATCGGGTCGGGCATTGGTTTGATGCTGGCCTTTGGGGATGCGGGAATTCTGGGCAGTTTGTGGCCCGTTGGAATTGCGACTGCCGTCATTAATCTGCCCTTTATGATCTGGGCCGTGTCGTCCAGTGCTGTCGGTCTTGATCCGGATCTGGAGCTGGCGGCTCAGAGTTGCGGGGCAGGGCCGGTGCAGACCTTTTTCTCGGTAACGCTGCCTGCTGTGGCTCCGGGTGTCATTACCGGATCGCTGTTGATGTTCATTCTGTCGTTGAATGAGTTTTTGGTGAGCCTGCTGCTGGTTGACGCACGCATCGTGACGCTGCCGGTTCAGATTTACAATTCCATCCGCTCCATCATCACTCCGGATCTGGCTGCCGTATCCGTGGTGTTCATTGTCGTCGCGATGCTTGCCATTGCCGCGCTCGACAAGCTTGTGGGCCTGGAAATTTTCCTGAAGTCCAAATAACCCGCCCGACAGGGCTCGATGAAGGCTAGTTAGAGAATGTCATCTGTATCTTTTTACGAAACCGCAAATCTGAACTCTGAAGCCTATAAAAATCTGCTGAGGCGATCAGAATCCGACCTGTCTGTTTTCATGGAGAAGGTGGAGCCGATTATTGAAGCGGTGAGAACAGAAGGTGATGCTGCGCTTGTCCGTTATGGGCGTGAGTTTGATGGGGCCAAGCCGTTAACGGAAGCCACGCTGAAAGTCAGCGAAGCGGAGTTTGATGCGGCATTTGACACTGTTGATGCCGAGGTCATTGAGGCCATTGAATATGGTATCACCAATATCAGATCATTCCATGAAGAGCAGAAGCCTGATCCTATGTGGTTCAAGGAAATTCGCCCCGGCGCATTTGCCGGAGATCGCTATACGCCCATTCAATCTGTCGCGCTCTATGTGCCGCGTGGCAAAGGTGCATTTCCGTCTGTGACCATGATGACATCGGTGCCAGCCGTTGTGGCAGAGGTGCCGGAGTTGGCTATTTTCACACCGCCGACGCCCGATGGGTCTGTCGATGCTGCAACACTGGTCGCAGCACGTATTGCCGGGGTTGAAACCATCTATAAATGTGGTGGCGCCCAAGCGGTAGCTGCAGCCGCGTTTGGAACGAAAACGATCAAGCCGGCGCTCAAGATTGTCGGGCCGGGCAGCCCGTGGGTTGTGGCCGCAAAACGGCGCCTGTCTGATATGATTGACCCAGGTCTTCCGGCAGGCCCATCGGAAGCGATAATCTTTGCTGATGAAAGCGTGCATGGCGGGTTGGCGGCGCTTGACCTGCTGGTGGAAGCTGAGCATGGGCCCGACAGTTCCGCATTTCTCGTTACACACTCACGGCGGGTTGCAGAAGAAGCCTTGGCGGCGCTTCCTGATCATTGGGCCGAGATGACAGAGCAGCGCGTGGAATTTTCCAAAGCTGTGCTGTGCGGCGAAAATGGCGGCATCGTCCTCACATCATCGCTGGAAGAGAGCTATAAATTCATCAATGACTACGCACCGGAACACCTTGAACTGCTGTCCACAGAACCGTTCGAACATCTGGGACACATCACCGAGGCTTCCGAGATTTTGATGGGGCCGCATACTCCGGTTTCCATTGGCAATTTCGCGCTGGGGCCGAACGCTGTTCTGCCTACAAGCCAAGGTGCGCGGACCTATGGCCCGCTTTCTGTGCATGATTTCGTCAAATGCTCATCCATTGGCTACGTCACCCGTCCTGCTTATGCGGAGATGGCCAAACATGCGCGGGTTCTGGCGCGTTATGAAGGCTTTTCGTCCCATGAAAACGCGGTTTCGGACATGCGTCAGAAGTATCTGGGCAATCGCTGATATGAAAGCTGTTCGACTGCATGACAAGCTGGATTTGCGCTGTGAAGACGTCGCGAAGGCCCCTGATCCTGCTCCAGATGAGGTGCGTGTTCAGGTGGCTTATGCGGGCATTTGTGGTTCTGACATCCATAACTTCAACACCGGGCAATGGATCAGCCGAAAACCATCCATTGCGGGGCATGAATTCTCCGGGATTATCGAAGCTGTCGGATCGAATGTCAGCGGCCTTGAAGTCGGTGACAAGATTGCGGCAGATTCACGCTATTATTGCAGTGAGTGTGCAAATTGCCGATCAGGCAAGGTCCATTTATGCGAAAGCCTGGGCTTTGTCGGTGAGGCGATTGATGGCGGGTTTGCCGATTTTATAACAGTCCCTGCAAAGCTGTGTCTCAAATGCAAACCAGATGCTGCGATGGATATCGCCGCTTTGGCAGAGCCTTTGGCTGTCGCACTTCATGCCTTGAACCTGTTGAACATCCCCAATGATGAGCCATTGCTGATTATTGGGTGTGGCCCAATAGGCGCATTGAGCGCTCTTGCCTCGACCTGCAAGTCCAGTCGCGCGCTGTTCGTTTGCGACGTGAATGCTATCAGAGCTGAGCGTTGTGCAGAATTATCTAGTGCAGCCGTGGTTGATCTGGCGGATTTCTCGCAATCTGACAGCAGCGCTGAAAAGCCTGTCAGGTATGTTCTGGATACTTCCGGCAATGTTGGTGTCATCGAAATGTTGCTGCAAAAAATGTCAGGCTGCACCATCGGTCTTGTCGGAATTGGATCGGGTGAATTGACCATCGATCCGGTTCATCTGGTGGAGCGTGAAATTTCAATTGTCGGCTGTCATGCATTCGCAGATGAATTGCCCGAAGCGGTTGCATTGCTGCATGAAAGGGCTGACCAATTTGATGGTATAATTGGTGAGCGGATTACGCTGGACCAGACCGTTGCAGCCTATGGGGTGATTTCGTCCGGTACATCACCGGCAATCAAAACATTGATTGAGGTGTCCGGTGCGTGAACCACAATCCCGAACGGCCCGTATTCGCGACCTTGCTAAATCGGATGAGGCTGCGGCGCTGAAGGAACTCCGGCTGTTTCTTGTCGAGACATTCGACATTGAAGTTCACGATTTACAGATCAATCATGATCAGTATTCGCTCAACTCGCTCAACGGATTTTTTCGCGGCAGCAAGGATCGATTTTTCTTCAAGTTTCATCAGGAAGAAGGCGAAGAGGAAATGAGCGGGGAATATTACCGCGCTGATCTGATCGCCAAAGCCAATCTGCCGATTGATCTTCCTGTTCTGACATCCGTCCAACCAGGTGAACAGATATTGGTTTACCGGCGCAGGGACGACAGGCGATTTTCTGATGTTCTGCGTGAACTGGACGATGAACATGATGAAAAGAGCGCTGCCATTGCAGATTTGGCTGAGCGTCAGCTGAACGAAAAAATTTTAACTGTTGCGAAGAAAAGCCTGCACCCTGTCACCAAGGAGCAAGTTGCCAATGAGCCAATCCATCGCCTGTTTTACGAACGTCTCATCGATATCAAGACACGGGAAGCTCCGGGTGGTCGCTTTAAAAAGTTCTATATAGATCAAACATTTGCGTTTCCGGGTGCCACATTGTCCTGGGCCGAGTTGGCGGATGCCACGCTTGTGCTGAACGGGCAGGACATGATTTCGACGATTGGCAACATTTTCGATAACGCACTCGAAAACCTTCATCCAGCTCATCTTGCAAATGCGGGTGGTGTGGTGGCCCATGGTGATGCTCACAACGCCAATGTCTGGTTTGAAAATGGCGATGGCGAAGCACAACTGTCCTATTTCGATCCGGCTTTTGCAGGGGAGCATTTCCCATCGCTTCTGGCCGAGGCCAAAGCAACGTTTCATAATGTTTTTGCGCATCCATTCTGGCTGTATGACCCGCAGGTTGCGGCAGATCGGTTCAAGGCGCGTGTCAGCTATGAAAAGGGCGCTCTTGCCATAGATACAGACTGGGCGCTGACGCCGGTACGCGAGCGTTTGCTGCGCGCAAAGGCGGAAGCATTCTGGCAACCTTTCCTGATGCATTTGAAGAGCAGGGACCTGTTGCCTGAAAACTGGGAGGCAACGCTGCGATCTGCATTGGCGATGTCACCGGCCCTTGTGATGAATTTGCGCGGCAATGTAGAGCGGCACAATCCCACATCATCGGCTATCGGCTTTTACGTCACCGCCATGGTGGGGTCGCGACCGGTGAGTGGAGACAATGTGGTGACCGACTTCTTCAACGCAATTGATCCTGACAAACAGATATAGGTGCGCCTTGAAGCAAGTGGTCAACATTGACGATTTGAGGACTTTGGCGCAGCGACGGCTGCCAAAAATCTTCTTTGACTATATTGATGGCGGCGCGTTTTCAGAGACCACGGCCGGGCGCAACCGGACTGATTTTTCCAATTGGTGCCTGACCCAACGTGTTCTGAAGCAAAAGGAAATGCCTGATCTGAGCTGTGACTATCTTGGCTCGCAGCATGCGCTTCCCTTTATGCTGGGCCCGGTTGGTTTTTTGGGCCTGTATCGGGGCCGAGGTGAAGTTCTTGCGGCACAGGCGGCAAAGGCAAAGGGCATTCCTATGTGCCTGTCGACCTTCTCAATCGGCAGTATCGGGACACTTCGCAAGAAAGTTGGCGGTGATCTGCAGTTCCAGCTTTACATGGATCGCGATAAATCATTCGTCGAAGATCTGCTGCAATCTGCTGTCGATGCCGACATTGATGTGCTTTACCTGACCGTAGATACCTCGGTTACCTCTGTGCGGGAGAAGGATGTCCGGAATGGGTTTCGGGCGCTTACCAAAATTACGCCTGCACTCGCATTTTCCATGATGCAGCGTCCGGCCTGGTGTCTGGATATTCTGCGCGCCGGATCACCCAATGTGGAAGCGGTGGCGGATTATCCGGAGTTTGGCAAAGGCGCGCTGGAACAGGCGTCCAACCTGTCTGGTCGGCTGGATGCTTCGCTGACCTGGGATGATGTCAAATGGCTGCGTAGCAAATGGAAGAAACGATTGGTGGTAAAAGGCATTCTTTCCGCTGAAGATGCCAAAATCGCCAAAGACTGCGGTGCAGATGCGGTTGTGATTTCAAATCATGGTGGTCGTCAGCTGGATTTCGCCAGTTCCACAATTTCGGTTCTGCCATCCGTTCGGGAAGCGGTGGGGCCGGATTTTTGTGTTTTGATCGATGGTGGCTTTCGCCGTGGCAGTGAAATTGCCATTGCGCTTGCTTTGGGCGCAAGCGGTGTGCTGCTGGGACGTGCCTACGCTTTTGGACTGGCCGCTGGCGGGCGTGAAGGTGTTGAAAAGGCAATCGATATTCTGTCCGTCGAACTGTCCATTACACTTAAATTGATGGGGCTGTCAGGCGTGAAGGAATTGCAGTCCAATGGCGCAGAGTGCGTCAGCCGGTTGGGGTGAAACTGGCAAACATGCGATGCTGATCACCTGGATACGACAATTTTGCCCAGGTGACATACCCCTTTTCATTTTGCGTCGTCCGCTCGACAACAAGGCAGGCATCACTCATTGCAATCTGTAATGCTTTGGCGACGTGATCAGAGGCAGAGACCGCCATGATCTGATGTTCCGCTGAATTCCACGGAACCTTTTTAAGCAACCAGTTTCCGGGGGCTTCTTCTGTAAAATCCACCTGCCGTATTTCAGGAACCGCTTCCATGTTGATGATGCGTTCTTCCAGACAAAATGGTGCTCCATTTGCGGAATGAAGGCACGTGATTTCACGCACTTGATCCAATTCCTGGAATCCAAAACGGGTTTGTTCCTCTGCCTTCAAAGCCCGGACCTCATCGCCCAGAAGCGTGTAGGAATAGGTTTTGCCGGATTGCTCCACTTCCGTGCGGATGCTTGTAATCTGCAATGCTGCTGACAAGGATTGCGGGGCTTTAACAAAGGTGCCGGATTTGCGGTTTCTGACCAAAAGCCCGGATTGGGTTAGTTGCGTCAAAACCTTGTTCACGGTCATGCGCGAGCAGCCATATTCGCGTGCCATCTCGGTTTCGAAGGGAATGCGAAATCCTGGCGGCCATCTGCCAGAGACGATGTTGTCCTGAACTTCTTCCAGAATCCGCAAATGCAGCGATCTGGGCTCGTCTTTGCCAGATTCTTTACCGGACTCTTCAGGGGCTTTCGGGGCAGCTCTCATTCCCCAAGTATATACATGTTAAAGGTGAGAGGAAACCGGCTTGTGTGATTTCCGCTTTCCACAATCCTTCGGATTTACCCAGTGTTCAGTGCTCCGGTCAGATCACGAATTGCCTTGCGGTAATCCGTCAGGATTTTATCGCGTTTAACGTGTCTGCCGTCCTGAACCATATGCCGCCCGGCGGACCAAAGATCGGTTATGACATGGTCATCTGCGGGGAAGCAAAATCCGTCAAACAATTGCTCTGGAGTAAGGGCGCACAGATATTGGCTTGTGCTATCTATCGCCACAAGATCTGCCAAAAATCCTGTTTCAATCTTGCCTGCGTTTCGGTTGATGGCTTGAGCGCTACCATGAGCGGCACTGAGATAAAGGTTTTGCCCGACAGACCCTGATTTTTTTACCAATATGTTGCGGTTCAAATCGCGCATGCGTTGGCTGTATTCCAATGTGCGCAGTTCTTCCGCCACCGAAATTCGGATATTTGAATCCGACCCAATGCCGAATTTTCCACCCGCCTCAAGGAATGTGGCTCCATTGAACGGCCCATCACCCAGATTGGCTTCTGTTATGGGGCACAGGCCTACCACGGCGCCAGAGCGGGCAAGGGCTTTGGTTTCTGCATCGGTCATGTGCGTTGCGTGAATGAGGCACCAGTTTGGTGTTACATCATGATGCTCCAGCAACCATTCTACAGGCCTTTGTCCCAGCCATTGAGAGACTTCAAGAACTTCCTTCGGCTGTTCGGCAATGTGCATGTGGATTGGCCCTGTGTCATGGCGCGATATGAGTTCGCTCAATTCTTCAGGGGAGGTCGCGCGTAGTGAATGGGGCGCAATGCCAAGCTGGTAATCTGCCGGTGTATCGATCATTGCCAGTTCAATTTCTTCCAGTAACAGGAAGAACTCGTCGACAGAATTGCCAAAACGCTTCTGGCCTCCTGCCAGCGGTGCTTTCTCAACGCCGCCATAAGTGTACAGCACCGGCAGATGCGTAAGCCCGATGCCGGTTTTCAATGCTGCCGCAAGAATGCGCGCTGATAGTTCTGAGCGATTGTCATAGAATTGCCCGCCAGGCTGGTGGTGGACATAGTGAAACTCTCCAACGGATGCATATCCAGCTTCCTGCATTTCCATGAAAACCAGGGCTGCAATGGCTTCCATCTGCTCTGGCGTGAGGTGGTCCAGAAACTTGTACATCAGGGTCCGCCATGTCCAGAAACTGTCTCGTCCGGCGGCACGGTACTCAGTCATGCCGGCCATGGCGCGTTGAAAGCTGTGGCTGTGCAAATTCGCCTGTGCTGGCAAAAGCGTATCTACCTGAATGTCGGCTGGATCAGCGCTTACCACTCTCTCAATTTCGGTGATTGTGCCGTCATCAATGGTGACGCGCACATTTTCAGTCCAGTTGGTTGAGAGCCAGGCACGATTTGAAAAGATTCTCATCTGACATTCCTTATGTATAGACATATTATTCTTACCGGATTATGGTGGGGTCTGACAATCACAAAATTGAAGAGCGATGACCCACGATCCTTATGTCCTGACCTGTCGATCAGCCGCAACGATGAGCCCTGATAGCGGCGAAGCGTATGGCTTGCTGGAAAACGCTGCCATTGCGGTTGCTGATGGAATGATCGTTTGGGTTGGCCCAGAGGCTGACTTGCCCGACAGCTTTTCAGCATATTCCAGACATGAATTTGGTCAGAACCTGGTAACGCCTTCTCTGATTGATTGCCACACCCATGCAGTGCATGGTGGCAACCGCGCGCAGGAATTCGAGATGCGCCTGAACGGTGCCTCTTATGAGGAAGTTGCCAGGGCCGGTGGGGGCATTGTCTCAACCGTTCGCTCTACCCGGGCCGCCAGCGAAGTCGATCTGCTGGCCGATGCGCTGCCACGCATTGACGCCATGATCGCAGAAGGCGTCAGTCTGATTGAAATCAAGTCGGGTTACGGGCTTGATCAAGCAACCGAGTTAAAAATGCTGAGGGTCGCACGGCGCATTGCCACGCTGCGCCCGGTCCGTATTCAAACCACGTTTTTGGGAGCTCATGCAGTTCCGCCGGAGTATAGCGGCAAGCCTGATGCCTATATTGATGATGTGTGCATTCCGACACTGCGTCTTGCTCACGCCGAAGGTCTGGTGGATGCGGTGGACGGGTTTTGCGAGGGTATTGGTTTTACACCCGATCAGATTTCACGCGTCTTTGATGTGGCGCGAGAACTTGGATTGCCGATTAAGCTTCATGCTGAGCAATTATCCAATTTGGGCGGGGCAAAGCTTGCTGCTTACTATCAAGCTCTCTCGGCTGATCATCTGGAATATCTGGATGAAGATGGGGTGGCTGCGATGGCACGCTGTGGCACGGTCGCCGTGTTATTGCCCGGCGCATTCTACACACTTCGCGAAACCCAAAAGCCGCCTGTTTCGCTGATGCGCAAACACGGTGTGACTATGGCTGTGGCGACTGACTGCAATCCGGGTTCGTCGCCGACTTCATCGCTGCTCCTATCCATGAATATGGCCTGCACGTTGTTTCGAATGACGCCGGAAGAAGCCTTGGCGGGCGCGACGCGCAATGCCGCGTCAGCTTTGGGTCTTTCAGACACGGGAACAATTGCAATTGGCCAACGTGCCGATTTGGCCATCTGGAACGTCGAGCACCCTGCCGAGCTGTCCTATCGCATCGGTTTCAACGCGCTGGAAAAGCGCATTTATGGAGGCGCGTTTGACTGAGTTGGTTCTGACCCCCGGCCAGGTATCACTAAGTGAATTGGGCGATGTTTATTGGCATGGTGCGTGCGTAAAGCTGGATCGGGTTTGCAAGGACGCGGTTGAGAACGCGGCCCAGCGCATACGGATTGCCGCGCAAGGTGATGTGCCGATTTATGGCGTGAACACCGGCTTTGGAAAACTTGCCAGTATCAAAATTGCTTCGGAAGATGCAGCAACACTGCAGCGTAATCTCATTTTGAGCCATTGCTGCGGTGTTGGTGAGTCAATCCCGCGCCATATGGTTCGGCTGATGATGTCTTTGAAGCTGCTGTCCTTCGGGCGTGGTGCCTCTGGCGTCAGGTGGGATTGCGTGGAGTTGCTGGAGCAGATGCTGGCGCGGGGCGTAACGCCTGTCATCCCGGCACAGGGTTCCGTTGGCGCTTCGGGCGATCTGGCGCCGCTGGCGCATATGACCGCTGTTGTGATTGGTGAAGGCCGGGCAGAGTATCAGGGCACAGTGATGTCCGGAGCTGAGGCTCTGGAGAAAGCCGGTCTGACACCGGTTATTCTTGGCCCCAAGGAAGGTCTGGCCTTTATCAACGGAACCCAGTTTTCAACCGCGTTTGCACTGGCTGGTCTGTTTGAAGCATGGCGGGCTGCCCAGAACGCGCTTGTGACCTCCGCCATGTCTACGGATGCCATTATGGGCTCTACGGCTCCCACTCAGCCCGAAATACATGCTTTGCGGGGCCATCGCGGCCAGATCGAAGCTGCGGCCTCTATCCGTGCGCTGTTGGACGGCTCCATCATCCGCGAAAGCCATATTGAGGACGATACAAGGGTGCAGGACCCATATTGCATTCGCTGTCAGCCGCAGGTGACAGGCGCTGCGATGGATGTGTTGCGCCAGGCTGCCATGACGCTTGAGATTGAAGCGAATGCGGCGACCGATAATCCACTGGTTCTGACGGACCCGGAAATCATCGTGTCTGGCGGTAATTTTCATGCCGAGCCGGTTGGCTTTGCAGCTGACATGATTGCGTTGGCCATTGCCGAAATCGGGGCCATTGCGCAGCGCCGTATTGCGCTGATGGTCGATCCTGCGCTGAACCATGATTTGCCACCCTTTCTGACACCCAATCCGGGTTTGAATTCGGGCTTGATGATCGCCGAAGTTACGACTGCGGCTTTGATGAGTGAGAACAAACATCTGGCCAATCCGTGCGTGACAGACAGCACGCCGACCAGTGCCAATCAGGAAGACCATGTGTCCATGGCTGCCCATGGTGCGCGTCGTCTGTTGCGGATGACGGCCAATCTGAACAACATTTTGGGCGTGGAATTGCTGTGTGCGGCACAGGGGATTGAGTTTCGTGCGCCGCTGGCGACCAGCAAACCTTTGCAAAACGTTCTGGCGCGACTGCGTGCAGATGTAGAGACAATCGGTGAAGATCGTTACATGGCACCTGATCTGGAGGCCGCCTGTCAGTTGGTCTCTTCGCTGGAAATTTTGCAGGCTTCCGGGACTGACTTGCCGGAGTTGGCGGCATGAACCCGGTTGATGTAGAGCAAGGCAACAACCCTGTTGTTCTCGGCCAACCCCATGGTGGCACATATGTGCCGGAGGAACTACACGCACGGTTGAACGAGCGCGGCAAAGGCCTTGCTGATACAGATTGGCATATCACGCGCTTATATGAAGGCTTGCTGCCTGGACAGACAGTCGTGAGGGCGTCGTTTCATCGCTATGTCATTGATGCCAATCGTGATCCTGAGGGGCACTCGCTTTATCCCGGACAGAATACCACTGGCCTTTGTCCGACCACGGACTTTGATGGAAATCCTATCTGGCTGGACGGTGAAGAGCCGACCGACAGTGAATGTGAGCAGCGTCGGGTGGCCTTTCATAAACCCTATCATGATGCGCTTCTTGCTGAGATTGCGCGTGTCAAAGCCATCCACGGCTACGCCATTCTTTATGATTGTCATTCCATTCGCTCGCATATTCCTTTTCTGTTTGAAGGCACGCTGCCGGTGTTCAGCATTGGCACAAATAATGGTGTGACCTGTGCAAATTCGCTTGAAGCTGCCACTCTTGATATCTGCAGGAACGCAGTGGGTTACGACCATGTGATCAATGGGCGCTTCAAGGGTGGGTGGACGACCCGTCACTATGGCCAGCCGAAAACCGGCGTGCATGCCATCCAGATGGAATTGGCGCAGCGCGCCTACATGGATGAGGCGGTGCCTTGGACCTACCGGCCTGATCTTGCAGCGCAATTGCGTCCCTATCTGACCGAAATTCTGACGGCCCTCGGGCAAGGAATACAGGAATCAACAAGATGAATGACCCTCGTAAAAATTCTCGTGACGTCTATCCGCCCACTGGCACTGAGTTGAATGCCAAAAGCTGGCTGACCGAAGCGCCGTTGCGGATGCTGATGAACAACCTGCATCCGGATGTCGCGGAGAACCCGCACGAATTGGTGGTCTATGGCGGCATTGGTCGTGCTGCACGGACATGGCATGATTTCGATCAGATTGTTGCCAGTCTGAAAGACCTTGAAGATGATGAAACCCTGTTGGTTCAGTCCGGTAAGCCGGTTGGTGTATTCAAAACTCACAAGGACGCGCCGCGTGTCCTGATTGCCAATTCCAATCTGGTTCCGCACTGGGCAAACTGGGATCATTTCAACGAATTGGATAAAAAAGGTCTGGCGATGTATGGCCAGATGACGGCCGGATCGTGGATTTACATTGGAACGCAGGGCATTGTTCAGGGCACTTATGAAACCTTTGTTGAGGCGGGTCGTCAGCATTATGGTGGTTCTCTCACCGGTAAATGGATACTGACCGGCGGTCTTGGCGGCATGGGCGGTGCGCAGCCGCTTGCAGCCGTGATGGCCGGGGCTTGCTGCCTTGCCGTGGAATGCGATGAAACCCGTGCGGATTTTCGTCTTCGTACACGCTATGTCGATGAAAAGACCAATTCACTGGATGAAGCGCTGGCCATGATCGAGCGCTGGACCAAAGCCGGTGAAGCAAAATCTGTCGCCCTGATTGGCAATGCGGCTGATGTATTTCCGGAACTGGTGAAACGCGGAGTTCATCCCGATATTGTGACCGATCAGACAAGTGCGCATGATCCTGTTCATGGCTATTTGCCTCAGGGTTGGACCGTGGCGGAATGGCGAGAAAAACAGGAAAGCGATCCAAAGGCAGTTGAGAAAGCCGCCCGTGCTTCCATGAAAGTGCAGGTAGCTGCGATGGTGGATTTCTGGAACAAAGGCGTCCCTACGCTGGATTATGGCAATAATATCCGTCAGGTGGCCAAGGATGAGGGGCTGGAAAATGCCTTTGCGTTTCCGGGGTTTGTACCGGCGTATATTCGCCCGTTGTTCTGCCGGGGCATCGGCCCGTTCCGCTGGTGCGCGCTGTCAGGCGATCCGGAAGACATTTACAAGACCGATGCCAAGGTGAAGGAACTTATTCAGGACGAACATCTGCATAACTGGCTGGATATGGCACGCGAGCGCATTGCATTTCAGGGGCTGCCAGCCCGAATTTGCTGGGTCGGTCTTGGGGTGCGGGACAAGCTGGGCCTGGCTTTCAATGAAATGGTCCGGAATGGCGAATTATCCGCACCAATTGTCATTGGACGCGATCATCTGGATTCTGGCTCCGTGGCGTCTCCGAACCGCGAGACCGAGGCCATGAAGGACGGGTCTGATGCTGTATCAGACTGGCCACTTTTGAATGCTTTGTTGAATACGGCCAGCGGAGCGACTTGGGTGTCTTTGCACCATGGTGGCGGTGTTGGTATGGGCTTTTCCCAGCATTCAGGCATGGTGATCTGCTGTGACGGTACAGAAGATGCAGACCGGCGGATTGAACGTGTGTTATGGAACGATCCCGCCACCGGCGTGATGCGCCATGCGGATGCTGGCTACGAAGACGCTATTGAATGCGCACAGGAAAACAATCTTCGCCTGCCAGGAATCCTGGGCAATTGATCGGGTTTTCAGTCAGGCGTCTTCACATCAAAAGCCTTGCTTGCTAGAGTCTGGGCTTAGGAGGTGCAGACATGTATAAACCAACTGGCTATACGGACATTTCACCCTATCTGATTGTCGATGATGCGCAGGCAACTCTGAACTTTATTCGCGATGCGTTTTCTGGTGAGCAGCTGCGGGTGCATCTGAGAGACAATGGTGAGATCATGCATGCGGAGGCTCGTATAGGTGACAGTGTTGTCATGATCGGCCAGATGCCGGGAGGGTCCAACGCGCATATCCATCTTTATGTCTCTGACGTTGAAGCCGTGTTTGTCAGGGCCATCAATGCCGGTGGCACGCTTGTTCAAAAGCTGGAAGTGAAAGATGACGGCGACCGCAGAGGCGGTGTCCGCGACAAGAACGGCACAGTTTGGTGGGTTTCCCGGCAGGAAAGTGAAGGTTGAAGCGCTGTAAATAGTGTCTGAAACCATTTATTTGCCGGGTTCCCTGATCTCATCATGCAAAAGAAATATCGTAGTTATCCTCATTGTCTTCCACGGTCAGCGTGCCGCTTCCGCGGATCTCAATATCTTCATCATTTGTGTATCCCGGCACTGTGAATGTGGCCTTGTACTTGCCGGCGGGCACATTGGCAGTCTCGTTGAACTGAAAGCCATTTACGCCGCCCCAGCGTGCGCCTCCGCCATGGCCAATGCCTTGCAAGGTGACTGTCAGAATATTCTCTTTGTTGGTTCCTGTCGTTGCGAGTGTAATGGTGGGCATGGGATTTCCTTTCTTTTTTGCATTATTGCGGGTTTGGTTGGCTGGGCACTGACGTTGGGTCAGGTGCCTATGAGTGGGTAGGTTTCAATTTCCACTGCTATGATTTCGGGCGATTTCCGGGTTTGGGTGTAGGCGATTGTCGGCATGCTGCCGGTCAAGTCGGAGCTTGTCTGATCCAGCGCCAGCGGAATGCCCAATAATTCCAAATCTCGGTTCTGCGTGATGCTGGATTGTTGGGCCTGCGTGAGGTTCTGATCGCTTGAAAACTTAAGCGAGACATCAAAGCCCACGTAAAATGCTGACACCCGTCCGCGCAGCAGGCCACTGGACCCGAAAAACATCTCCGGGTTCTTCATATAGCTCTGGCCGACCTGCAGCAGTCCCGATTCAAACCAGTCGCCGGGGGAAAGCGTGATCTTGCCCCAATTTTTTGCGGTTATGGAAACACCACTGAACGTTCTCAGCAGGCGTTCTGGCTGGGTGGTCGGGTGGTTTGTTATCAAATCACGGGCAACTGCGCTTGGCTGTCCTCCAGCTTTAAACGATATCCGTATCGTTTGAGGCTTTCCGGGCGGTTTGGTAATTGCTTCATTGGTCCAGTTTTTACTGGTTTGACTGGCAACCCAGTTAGGGGCCCATCTGAGCACACCTGCCGGCATGATTTTGGTCCATCCGGGAGGTGCGGTTCCGCTGGCAGGACTGGATGTTGGCGCGGTGATGCGTTGCTTGGCCTGTTGCAGGCCAACAGAAGCAGGAAAGGTCGCCACATCGATCATATCGAGAAACAACCGATAGTTTTTGCTGAAACTGTCGGACGAACTGGCAAATTCGCTACCATTCTGGGTGGATTGGGGCAGATTGTCAGCCAGATAAAACTGGTTCGTCGGAATTGACCCGTTGGCCGACGTTGACCAATCCCAGTTCTGTGAGGGCACCAGCACCTGGTTTCGGCCAGTTAGCGGTGTGGCAGACCGTGAAAGAGGAGGAGGTGGAGCACGGCGCGCCATTGTAATTATCGGAGCGCCTGGCACTCTCATCTTCCTGGCGACTGGCGCGGATTCGACATCATCATCTGCGCTCGCAAATTGTGCCAGTTCGTCCAGAAATGTCGAAAAAATTCCATCCATCCTATCAACTCCTCAAACAGGTTCGGCGCGTGCGCCGAACCTGTATTGGTTTATCAAGTCAGGGTTTTTCAGTTCCGGGAAAGCCCACCGTCACACCAAGGATCACTGGATCATCGGACGTTGAACCGCCGGTGACAGTGGTGGAGTTGCCTGTGGTTGAGACATCATGTTGGTAATGGCCGCCGGAGCCGCCAAAGCTGAACGGTCCGATCCGCAAACCTGCGGAAGCGCTGATGGATTGTTCAAAGCTTTTGTAGGTGCTGCTTTTCATTGTGATCGAGAATGAAGGTTTGTAAGCAACAACGAGCCCGGTCACCATGGTGGAGCAAATGCCATTTGCACCAAACAGCGGGTGATCGCCGCCGGTCGACGAATAGGGCTGCAGGATGCTGTAGCCTGTGCCCTGGGTACCGGCATTCGCCATTTGTTTGAGGAAACCACCAATGTACCATGCACCCGGTGTGATCAGCACATTGGTTGCGGATTGCATCTTCACCGTTGCGGTGACGGAATTGTCTGACTTTGTGATGTTTGTTTCAGACCATTTTCCGCTTGCGTAAACACCCCAGAACGGTGTGCCGTAAGATACATTTGCCCCGGCCCATGATTTGGTGATGGAGCTGTCGCTTTTGGAGGCATCCAGTGTGACCGATTTTTCACCGATAGTGCCTTTGGTCAGCTCCTGACGCCAGCTTTGGCTTGATGTTGAAATGGTAAAACTCGGTTGCCATTCCAGCACGCCAGCCCCGTTGGCAACTTTGGTCCATCCACGTGGTGCATCGCCGGAGCTTGGCGAAGTGGTTGGACGGGCCATGAGTGCCAGCGCATCCGACAGTTCCGTTGGCTGGTTTGCAGCATTCAGAGACTGAATCTGCTTCAGGATTGCGTCTGCCTTTTTGGTCCAGGTTTCGGCCTCCGTTGCATAGCTGGAGCCAGGACCGGCCATCCAATCAGCAAGTGATGGATATTGCGCTTCAAAGATAACACCGCCATTCTGTTTCGCGGTGAGATAGGCAGTGTTTGCATTTGTCCAGGTTTTTGTGATCTCGTTCTGAGCGGTCGTCACATTATCGGATAAATCATTGATTTGCTGCTCAATTTCCGGGCTGTTATTAAAGCCAACATGCCCGAAAACCTGACGGTAATTGTCAAACAGGGTGGATGTCCCTACGCCGCCAAACGTGCCGACGGGGCTGTAAACAGGCGCGGCACTCATAAGCTGGTACGCCTGTGGCGCTAATTGACCGGAAGCCACCACAGGCCAGTTGAATGACTGAGGGTTGCCGAGCATCTGGAAGTAGTTATTGCCGCTGCCGAGGATCTGCTTGGTAATTTGATCATAGCTTTGGCTGAATAGATTTTGATTATCCATGGTCGTTCTCCATTGTTGAACTCAAAGTGTTCAGGCAGCCGCTGCGGGTCCGCCATTGTTAATTGGAGCCGGTGGTGGTGGGGCGGTGAAGACGAACACCAGAGGTGGATCGCTCAAATTGCTCTCAACGAGGGCGTTGGAAATGAATCCCCCCATGCCATCCAACCGGATGCCATTCACCTGGTAACTATGCAGATTGTTCAAAAACCCACCTGGCGGAGGATTTTGCGGAATGGCGTTGCAGGCAACCCAGTTGGGGCCAGCAAAACTTGCCTGATGCTGTGTCACCCACTGCATTCCGTTGTTGAGGTTTTGGACGACAACACTATGAATTTGCGGCATGATTATCTCCCTTCTCTTGCGATACATTTGTTAAAATGAAGCGCATCTTTGGGTAGATATTTTCCGTAAATGCGCAATTCAGGATTGCATAAAGAGAGGGCAGATCACCCCGCTAGGTGTTGCGCAGGGCGCAAGATAAGCGGCAAAATGATGCGTCGGATGCATTGTCAATCGTCGGAAGGGGTCGATATCACCTCGACGAGCTGGATCATCGCGGAAGTTACGGCTGGCGGATGCTTCTGCAGAAGCCGCGCCAATTCCATGGTCAAGAGAACTTTGTTCGTTGGAAATGATGTTGCTTCCAGGTTTTCGCCCAGAAACAGCCAATCCATGGAAACGCCGAGGAAACGGCATAGCGCAATGCCATGCTGCATGGAAATGGGCTCTCCCTGTTTCCAGCGACTGACCGTGCTTTCATTCACCCCCAGCGCGTGGGCGATTGCATAGGACTTCTGGAACCCACGGATTTTCAGGATCGTGCACAGTCGATTTCCCCAATGCGCCATGTTTCTCCGCCCCCCATTTTTCGTTTCAATGATGGGCAGGGATAATCTCTGGCGTGTACATAAGAAATTTATACGGTTTTAAATAGAAATTATTTTGAGGTGGCTGGGAACCTGAAATCTGCAGTCAGGCAGCAAATTCTGTCTGGATGCGGTCAATCACAATAGTGTGACTCATCCATGAGCGCACGTGATCCGTAACTCCTTTAAGACGTTGTGTCACAAAAAGGATTTACTCTATGACTTTCAGGATTTCAGGTCTTGCCGCGCTCATCGTCATGTCCGCTTCACTCGTCGTGGCGCCGGTTTCGTTTGTGAACGCGGAAACGGTTGAATTTGATGGCGGTTGGAAATCTATCAATTTCAGGTCAATACCAAAAACGAAATATGGATTTGGCGGCACAACTCTCTCGATCGAAGCCTCAAAGAGTTCATCTGTGATCTACAAGCCTGTCCCGGAATCCGCGCGTGATGCGACCAAAGCCAGTTGGAACTGGTCGGTTCAATCGTCTGTACCCGCCACAAATCTGGCGAAAAAGGGTGGGGATGACCGGAATATCGCTTTGTATTTCGTCTTTACCGATCAGAAGACCGCAAAACGTGCCGGTAACAATCCGAACATCAAAAGCCTTTTGACGAAACGCAGCAGCCGCATGCTGATTTATGTGCATGGCGGCCAGCACGGCGCGGGCAGCTATGTGCCGAGCCCTTACTTCTCTGGACGGGGAACAACCATCGTCAAGCGCGCTGCGGGGACTGGTTCATTTTCGGAGAATGTTGATCTTGCGGCAGATTATCGCCGCGCATTTGGAACCGAACCAGAGGTGCTGGTCGGTCTGGCGATATCGTCTGATTCCGACGATACTGGCAGTAATTCGCGGTCTTCGCTTAGTTCGATTACCTTGAATTAGTGCAATTAGCGCTGGATTTTGATCTGGACGTTTGAACGGCCATATTTTTTGACAAGCTTGTAGAGGCGCTTTGCATTGCTCGTGTGCAGGCGCACACAGCCATGGCTGGCCGGGCGGCCAAGACGGCTGACATGGTTGGTGCCGTGCACCGCATAGCCACGATGGAAGAACACCGAATAGGGCATTGGCGCCATGTTATAACTGCGCGAATGCCACATCTTGTGCGTGCGGGTCGGGCGGTAGCTGCCAACCGGTGTGCGATAGCCGCTCCGGCCTGTTGATACTTTCCAGGAATGTCTGGGTACACCATTAATGTAAACGCGCATCTTTTGATCAGAAAGATCCACTCTGGCGACAACTTTTGCAGCGTCTGCGTTGCCCATACTTAACGGCAACGCGAGCAACAGGCTGCAAGCCAGTAACATGGCGGTCTTTTTAAAACTGGAGAACGGCATAGTGTAGCCTTATCGAAAACTTCGGCTGGACACACTCTAGGATCGGCTTCTTTATGTTCGGTAAATTCTGTAACACTTTGTGATTAATAGAAAATTCAGGATGATTCATTGGTGGAGGCGCAAGCAATGCATTGTCTGACTGACGGATCGACCGCCAGTCTCTTAAGGGCGATTTGTTCACCACAATTTGTGCAATAGCCAAATTCGCCGTCTTCAATTCGGCTCAGTGCGCCAATGATGTTTCGCAGATCTGTGTCACGCTTGCGCTGTTGCGCCTGCGACATGGCCTGAACCTGCATGGCATCCATCCGTGACAGCCGCCCGACAGATTGCTGATCCAGGGCGACGGGTGCCCGGTCTGCTTCGGTTTGCTCTGCTGCTGTCTCAAGCAGCGCGCGTTGCTGCAGCAACTCCTTTTTGAACGTGGCGATTTGTTGAGCGGATAGCGGCATGGCACCAGTTGCTTTCAACAGTGAAATCAAGCGAATTTATCACAGGATAGGCTCTTGTATCACGAACGCAACATTCCAACCTGTCACTCTGGAGGGTCATTTAGCAGATCACTTCTGCTAATCGAGAAAGAAATCGGGCGGGGCTCAATTGCCCAAACACGAAAAATTGTGACGCTGACGGCTAGCCTTAACCGGCAAATCATTGAAAAAGAGCGCGCTAAATTATATCAAAAGGTGATTCTACCTTTTGCAGCATGGAGCATTCATTCATGACGCTACTGATCATCGGGCTCATCCTGTTCCTGGGAATCCATTCAACACGGATCTTCTTTGAACCTGTTCGGGTCTGGGCCATCAACACTTTCGGCGCTGGCAGTTGGCGGGCAATCTACACGATCCTCAGCGTTGCAGGCCTGATCCTGATTGTCTTGGGCTTCAACCCGGCTGCAGAAAATGCGAGTGTTGTCTGGGTGCCACCATTTGCATTGCTGCATGTGTCTGCGCTGCTGACGCTGCTGGCATTTGTGTTCGTGGCAGCGGCTTATCTGCCCCCCGGGCGCATCAAAGCAAACCTGAGACACCCCATGACTGTCGGTGTTCTGGTCTGGGCCAGCGCACATTTGCTGATCAATGGTATGTCGCACGAAGTGCTCTTGTTCGGTTCAATTCTGGTCTGGTCAGTGCTGGTCCTTTTTGCAGCGCTGCGGCGCGACCGGCAGATGAGCCTGGCTTTTTTGGCAGGGCCTGTGCGCAATGATCTGCTCGCCATCGTCATCGGGGCAGGGGTTTGGGCCGTTTTTGCTCTGTATGCTCATGAATGGTTGTTTGGGGTCGCACCACTCGTTTAATGGAATTAATTCGTTTCGTGATTGCCTAAGACAGACGCAACAGATATTGTCCAACCAAATCTCAAGCCGGGCGCAAATTTCTGCGACACCGGCTGTCCTTCGTTTTAGCAGTAAGGCCAGTAATGTCTGATCAATTTGCAAGAGAGGTCGATGAAGATCTCCGCAGTGAATTTCTTAAAAACATATGGGACCGTTTTGGCGTTTTCATTATTGCTACGGCTGTCATTGTTGTAGCAGCGACCGCTGGCTATCGCGGCTGGAGCTACTATCAGGAGCAGGCGGCCCAAAGTGCTGGCGATGCGTTCATGGAAGCTTTGCAACTGGCCGAAGATGGCGAGGATGCCGAGGCGCTGAAGGGATTTCAGTCAATCGCTGATGGGGGTCACGAAGGCTATGCTTCTTTAGCGCGGTTCCGCATTGCTGCGGAATTGGCCGATGAGGGCAATGTGGATGCGGCGGTTGCCGAGTTCGATCGAATTGCCGAGACGACCAAGAGCGACGAATTGAAATCACTTGCCCAGTTAAGGGCAGGGCTTCTGTTGGTGGACACAGGTACTTTGGAAGATGTTCAAACCCGTCTTGCGGTGCTTGCAAACCCCAACAGCTCCTGGCGACACAGCGCGCGAGAGTACATTGCGCTGGCAGCTTATCGGGCTGGTGACCATGAAACCGCCACAACTACATTGGATTTGATTTTGGAAGATGTTGAATCGCTCCAAAGCGTTCGGTCGCGGGCGCAGATTCTGAAAACGTTGATTGAAGGCGCGGACGCAGGGTAAGTCCGGGTTCACTGCCAGACAAAGAGCTGATTTATGAACAATACTTACGCGAAGCCGTGCAACTCAGTATCGAAACCAACTGGAGTCCGCCGCACTTTGTTCAAATTCGGAGTGCTTGGAACTGTTCTGGCGTCCCTGACCGGGTGTGCCGGCATCGATGTTCTTGCTGATAGCGTAAAGAGTATCAATCCGTTCGCGGAAGAAGAGCAATTGCTGCCCGGCGCCCGTCGTGAGGCTTTGCCGTCTTCCGACCCATTGTTGGTTTCTGGTACCAGAACGGCCTCCATCGCGCCTGCTGCCGCCTTGTCTAACTGGAACAATCCTGCCGGGAATGACGCCAACAATCCAGGAAACGTGTCTCTGTCCGGTGGTGGTGGCAACCGCGCATGGTCGGCACAAGTTGCGGAACGTCCGGGCCGCCGCAATGTTCGCGCCTCATCCGGCCCGGTTGTGGAAGAGGGGCGGGTCTATGTCTACGATCCGGAAGGCAATGTAACGGCCTCGTCACTGTCTGGGGGTGCGCGCTTGTGGCGTGTGGCCCTGAGGCCTGAAGGCGAAAAACAGCCAGCACCAGGTGGCGGCATCGCTTCCGGTGGTGGCTTTGTGTATGCAGCGACCGGTTTCAGAGAAGTTGTTGGTTTGATTGGCCGCTCGGGCCAGGAAGTCTGGCGCTATCCGTTGGAAGAGCCTGCACGTGGTGCGCCATCCTATTCAGGCGGACGGGTGTTTGTGGTGACCGCCAGCAATGAAGTTATTGCTTTGTCTGCCGCAGATGGCTCTTTGCTTTGGACCTATACCGGTATTCCCGAAACAGCCGGTATTCTGGCGGCATCCAGCCCCGCAATATCCGGCTCAACGGTCGTTGTGCCTTACTCTTCTGGTGAAATTATTGCTTTTGACGTTGAAAGCGGTGATCCCAAATGGAGTGACGCCGTGGTGCGGTCAGGACGTAATCTTGCCGTATCCGGTCTGACCGATGTATCTGGCTCGCCGGTCATTGCCAATGGAACGGTTTACGCCACAGGCGTTTCGGGCCGTACAATCGCGGTTAATCTGAGCAGCGGTGAGCGCTTGTGGGAGCGGAGCGTTGGTTCCAGTTTCACACCTGTCGTTTCCGGGAATACTGTATTCATTCAGGACCTTCAGGACCGGATGGTGGCGCTTGATCGCGCAACCGGAGAAGCCCTTTGGATCACTGAATTGCCGGTTGTTCGCAAAAAGCGTTCACGCACTGCATGGGCTGGACCTGTTCTGGCCGGCGGCGCTTTGTGGTCTGCTTCAAGCGACGGCCAGATTGCTTCTGTTGACGCTCAGACCGGCAAATTGCTGGGCACGCGAGACGTGAATAAAGATATCTATCTCAGACCAATTGCAGCCAGTGGCAGACTTCTTTTGCTGGCTGGTGATGGAACGATGATAGCCTACAATTAAGAGGATGTTCGGCGCTGTGCGTCGGTCATCTCCGGGACCCCTTTAAATGTTTACTGTTGCTATCATAGGACGCCCAAATGTGGGCAAGTCCACTCTGTTCAATCGTTTGGTTGGCAAACGGCTGGCCCTGGTTGACGATACGCCCGGCGTAACCCGTGACCGACGCTCCGGAGACGGCAAAATCGGGGACATATCCTTCAATGTCATTGATACTGCCGGCCTGGAAGAAGCAAACATAGAAAGTCTGGAAGGCCGCATGCGGGCCCAGACTGAAGCAGCTATTCTGGAAGCTGACATCTGCCTGTTCATGATTGATGCGCGTGCGGGCGTCACGCCGGTCGATGAGCATTTTGCAGATTTTCTGCGCCTAAGCGCCAAACCGATTATCCCGGTTGCCAACAAGGCAGAAGGCAAAAAGGGCGAGGCGGGCTATTACGAGGCTTACAGACTTGGCTTTGGCGAGCCTGTGCCGATTTCTGCAGAACATGGCGAAGGGATGGCTGATCTTTATCAGGCGATCCGGATCATCTCCGAAGCTGATAGGCCGGAAGGTGACAAAGCATTTGCCCCGGACGCTATCGAGCCTGAGGAACAGGAACCATTCGATCCCGATGCACCTGCTGAAGAAAAACCCAGAGGGCCAATGCAGCTCGCTGTGGTGGGTCGGCCGAATGTTGGAAAATCAACCTTCATCAATCATCTGCTTGGTGAAGAACGTATGTTGACCGGCCCGGAAGCTGGCATCACCAGAGACACAATTTCTGTTGATTGGATCTGGGATGACAATCCCATCCGCTTGTTCGATACAGCCGGCATGCGCCGTAAGGCAAAAGTTCAGGAAAAGCTTGAAAGATTGTCTGTCTCAGACAGTTTGCGAGCCATCCAGTTTGCCCAGATTGTTGTTGTCATGCTGGATGCAACAATGCCGTTTGAAAAACAGGATCTGCAGATTGCAGCGTTGATTGCCCGGGAAGGGCGCGGCTGTGTGATTGCGCTGAATAAATGGGATTTGATTGAAGACCCCGATGCAGCTCTCAAAGAGCTGCGGCTTGAGGCAACACGCCTTCTGCCGCAGATGCGCGGTGTTCCGGTTGTGCCGATTTCGGGCCTTGCGGGCAATGGCATCGATCAATTGATGAAAGCCGTGTTTCACGTTTACAAAACCTGGAATGCACGCATCTCCACGGCCAAACTCAATCGTTGGCTCGATGGCATTTTGAACCATCATCCGCCCCCCGCAGTCAGTGGCCGTCGGATCAAACTGCGTTATATGACCCAGTCCAAAACGCGGCCACCAACCTTCTTCGTGTCCTGTTCACGGCCAGAGGCTCTGCCTGCAGCTTATGAGCGATATTTGATCAATGCGTTGCGCGATGATTTCAAACTGATGGGCATTCCAATTCGGCTTATGTTCCGCAAGGGCGAAAACCCTTACGAAGGTCGTGCCAAGCGCAAATCCTAGGTGTGCTTTTCAACAAGGTTGTTCATTCGTTTGAGGTTTTGAAACCGGTTGGCGCGATCCACGCCGGTTTCATAGGTCAAAAACCCTGCCTGGCGCCCAATGTGTCGTGATCGAAACGGATAGCTGTGGCTATATCGGTTCCAGATTTCTTGCAGGCACCCAGCCTTCGGAACCGTTTTTAGCAGCACACCATATCCAGCCATGCGTCTTGTTTATGGCGAGTAATTCATCGCCAATGGCGCATGTCAGTTCCATTGCCGAAAACGCAGCGGTCGCATAATGTCTGTCAGCGACGGCTTTTACCAATGTGTTTGGTATCCAACCTTCTTTTCCGAATTGGTTTATGGCCCAAACTCACAGGTGGCCGTCCCAATGATCGGATTTTCCGGTCAACCAGACTTCCTCGCCTTGTTTCAAGATGATCGGATCCTGGTAGGTTGCTTTCCAATCAGTTTTCACGCGGTAACGTCCAAGCATCCATTGTTCCGCCAACAAGTTGAGCCTTCTGCGTGATTTTTAGAATACGATAAATATCTGGTATAGCCAATGGTTGCAAAGTCCGGTCGAAACTGCCTTTTACACAATTGATAACAGCGTAACGTGTAGCTAAAGGCCCGAAATAACTGGCGGTCCATGCTAGAAAATCAACATAATTCAGGGGTCGGAAACCGCACTTTGTTTCAAATTTGTGCACTTCGACCAAATCTGCAGAGATTTGCTCATGAACAATAAATACACCGGAAAATGCCTTTGTGGCGCAGTTACCTACGTGGCCAGCGGACCACCAATCATCGTTGCACAATGTCATTGTGAAGAATGCCGCCGATTAAGTGGCACAGGTCACACGGTCGGTGCCATGTTCCTTTCAGACTCGGTTGTTTTGAGCGGAAAGCTGAATGAATTCAAATATATGTCCGAAAAGGCATCCGAAGTTACAAAGGCATTTTGTGCAAGCTGTGGCAGTCCGATTTATGGCACAAATACGCGAACGCCCGACCATCTGACGCTAACGTTGGGTACGATGGACGACGCCACCGGGTTGAAGGTTGAAGTGGTAATCTTTGAACGTGACCGACCGCATTGGGACCAGCTTGACGAGGATGTCACTTCGTTTAGGACACAACCGGATTGGAAGCCACATGAGTAACCATTCTGAATAAATGGGTAGTCCACCCACAGCAAAAAAATCCGATCTGCCGCCATTTAAGCCAAACCCGTTCGACACTATTACCAATTGTGCAAAGGGCTGCTGAAAGCCGAAAGTTACCGTACTATTTTCCAGGATTCGATGACGCGCTACTTTGCCCCAGGCGTGGCTCTGTGCCCGCCCGCAGCCGCTGGATGTTGGCATGATGGCGTATGATCACGTACAGGCTGCCTGCGAGCACAAGCAGCCTGAAGGGTAACGGCTGCTCCACGGTAAAGATGAAGGCGACAGCAGCGAGCGCTGCCAACATTGAACTCAGGGACACAATTCGAATGATTGCGAGCACAATGCCAAAGACAATCGCAGCACCCAGACCCACAGGCCAGGACAACGCCAACAAAACTCCCAAACCAGTCGCTGCAGATTTACCGCCTGCAAAACCCAACCAAATTGAGCGGCTATGTCCTAACAAAACGGCAAGCCCTGCGAGGGAGACAGCCCAAGGCACCCAACTGGAGAGCTGTTCATTTTCGTTCCTGGAGATAGAACCAAGCTGTGCCGGTTCGCGAATGGCAGGGCCTTTTTATGCCCAGCCGAGTTGCCGCATTGATTGCGCGTCATTCCAGATCTTGGTCACGTGTCGGAGTTTGCCGCCGTCGAATTCCATCGAGTAAACGTAGTCAGCCGCCAGCGCCTTGCCGGTTGGTGGGACAGGTCCGCCTTCACCCGTCTGGGTGCCATGAAATACGGCAAAGGCCAGCACAGTGTTGCGGCCTTCATCGGCAGCAAACCCTTTGAGTTCGTAACGCCCATCAGGGATCGGCGTCAGCAATCCTGTCATCCAATTGGTGTAGTCCTCAATCGTCGTGGTGTCGGCCAGTGCATCGGCCTGACAGGCGAAAGTTGCATCCTCATGGCACCACTGTCGGCAAATGTCCCAGCCTTTTCCACTCTCGCAGGCATCAAAAAATTCCATTGCTGTCGCTTCCATAGTCATATGCAGGTCTCCATCAGTAAGGTTGGGATCTAGCCCAATTCGTTGCGTGTGATTGTGAGGATACCGAGCGCTGAAAAGCAGAACATCTGCCAAGTGGCCTATACGGGTAAAATAAATCCCTGCCAGCCTAACTCGGGGATACACTGCCAGAAGTATTGGGGACGGAGCAACAAATGCCAAAGACAAATCTTCCGCTAGACTTGTCGTCGCTTCTGGGGCGGGACAAAGAGTTATCCAAATTTCGCGCCACGCTTGGGGAACACCGGCTTGTAACTTTGACCGGAACTGGTGGCGCCGGCAAAACCCGCCTTGCAAAAGAGGTGGCGAGATCTGTTCTTGAAAATTTCAAACGCGGCGTTTGGTTCATCGATCTTGCGGGTGTATCTCACCCCGCCGGGGTTGCAGGAGCCGTATCACGATTGCTGAATGTGCTGGAAGAAACCCAAGTGCCGTTGGCGGAAACCCTGGCTCGTCATCTGGTAAACCAGGAAATTTTGCTTGTTTTGGACAATTGCGAGCAGGTTCTTGACGGTTGCGCCGATTTTGTCGAAGTCCTTTTAACATCAGCTCCGAAAACGAAGATTCTGGCAACCAGTCGTGAACCGCTTCACGTCAGTGGAGAATATGTCTGCCAGGTTTCACCACTGAGCATCGAAGATGGCATCACGCTGTTTCATGAACGCGCCAGGCAGGTTTCTTCAAGTCTCTCGTTGGACAGGACGATGGAAGGCACGATTGAGGAAATTGTAAAGCGGCTTGACGGAATCCCGCTTGCCATCGAATTGGCGTCGGCACGACTTTCCATTATGAACCCGTCCCAGATTTTATCCGGTCTTGATGAACGTTTTGCGCTTCTTACAGGTGGTCCACGGGACGCTATGACCCATCACAAATCGATGAGAGCTTCAATTGCATGGAGCTACGACCTTATGGAGCCGGACGAACAGAGGCTCGCAGAGCAGTTATGCGTGCTTCAGGGCTTCACGCTTGCCGCTGCCCGGTCAATTGGCACTGATAAGAGTTTAAGCGGGGGCACTATTTTAGACCTGCTTCAGCGATTGGTTAACATGTCGATGTTGCAGATCGACCGGTCGGGCGAAGAGCCACGTTACCGGTTTCTTGAGTCAATTCGCCACTTCCTGCTGCAAAAGCTGGAGGATGCCAGCGCGCTTGACGCGGCACATGCGCGGCACCTTTGCCATTTTGTTGACTTCGCAGAATCGCACGCTCCGCGACTTGTCTCTGGTAAGGGGCCGGAACTTCTGTCGCAAATACAGGCGGAATTCGATAATCTGGAAAGTGCATTGACCTATGCGGACAGCTTGGCCGACCCCGGAAATCTACTACGGTTGTTGACGGCGCTCAGTGCCTTTTATGAATTGCGGGGTCAGTTTCGACATGGGATCAGATGGTTTGACCGCGCGATAGCAAAGGATCCAGCACCTGACGTTCTGCTGGCTCGTGCTTTATGGGGGGCTTCTCATGTTTGCGCCTATGGAGGGCGCATGGATTTAGCGTTTCCAAAAGTGCAACGGGCCTTGGAACTTGCGCAAGAATTGGGCGATAAGTGGACCGAAGCCCGGGCGTTGGAAATCATTGGCTTTGCGCAATCTGTGTCGCAGCCGGTTCTGGCACGCGAGTCACTGCTGAAGTGCATCGCGATTGGTCAACAAATCGGCGATGACTGGGCAGAATCCCATGGCAAGAAAATGATGACGGCTGCTTTCATGTTCTCACACGATCGGGATGGTGCCAAACCTGCTATTTCCGATCTTGTTACCTGCAGCGAGTACTTCGAAAGTCGTTACCTGCTTGCCTGGGCAAAAGCACTGACCGGGTATTTCGCTCGTGACAGCGGAGATTTTGACGAAGCTGAACAAGCGCTGCAGCTTTCAATAGAAAACAGCGATTTCGTTGGGGACCCGGGGACCGGTGGTTTCGCGATGGCCTGGAATTCCGCTTTGAAAGCAGATCTGGGACAGGTGGACGTTGCGCGTGAGGAATTGCGGAACCTGATGGCCTCGGCGACGATTTCCGGGACATTCCTGGCGGTGCCCGAGGCGATGTTCCTGCTTGGCTCAATTGAGATTGCTGCAGGAAATCCCGAAGCAGCCTTGAATTTGATCGGCACTCAGGTGGGTGATTTGCGTAATGCCGGGATCCCGGTTTGGTCTGAACAGTTGGCCCTGGTCTCAGCGGCAGCTCATGTCGCTTTGAAGCAATTCACTGAAGCAGGAGAGCATCTGGATGCATCAGAAAAACAAGCTGCGTCCTTGAATAACCCGCTGATCAACGGTCTGTCGCACTTTATCCGTGGCCGGCTCGCTTTAGCCAGAAACGACATCGGTGAAGCCGAGATGCACCTGCATGAAGCGCTGGCAATACAAATCGCAGCCGGGTTGAAGCCGGGTCAGTTGCGCACGTTGGAATCTATCGCGGAAGTCCAGTTTGAAAAGGAAAAGTTTGATGATGCCGCACGGGTGCTGGCCGTTGTTGATCATGAACACACCAAAATGCGTTTGGTGCGCGGTGCTGCGGAAATGGCGGATTACAAGGTGCTGGTTGAAAAACTGCGGCAAGCCACGGGCAAAAATGAATATGAGAACATCAGGGCCTCAATGGTAAATGCCAGCCTGGACGAGGCTATTGAACTGATGTCGCGTATGCGTGGCAAACGTGCCCGACCGCTGACAGGCTGGGCAAGTCTGACCCCAACTGAGCGACGCGTGGTTTCTCTTGCAACCGAAGGGCTGACTAATCCCAAAATTGCCGAACGCATGTTCATCGCCCGAGGGACGGTCAAAATCCATCTATCCCATATCTTCGAGAAATTGGACGTCAGTTCGCGAACTCAACTGGCCACAAAAGCGGTAGCCGAAGAATTTGATGAATTGGGTCATTGAGAAGCGTCATTGTGAAATGAAAAACTTATGCAAATCATCGCAGTCCTGAACCCAAACTGAGTTAAGTTCACGTTTGGAACAGTGAAACAGAATGGACTGCTTTGAAAATCGATTGTGCTGATAATGCCGACCTGAACCAGATTGTTGACCTGAGTCATCAGTGCAATATTCTAACAAGTTTGTATCAGCTCTGGCCGTAGCCTGGAATGAGGTCAAAAACCGCGTCTTCTTGTATGTCGATCAGTTTCCCGGTTTCGCTGTATCCGGGAAGCATTGTCGCTACGATTTTTTCCGCAATTTCTGCCGGCGTTGGCAATGTGTCTGGATCTTCGCCGGGCATGGCTTTGGCGCGCATGGCAGTTCGCGTGGCACCTGGATTGATGGCGTTGACGGACATGGAAGTCTGGCGTGTTTCGCCAGCATAGGTTTTGGCCAAGGCTTCAACCGCAGCTTTTGAAACGGAATAGACGCCCCAATAGGGTTTGCATTTCCAGGCAGCGCCTGATGACAGGAACAATACACGGGCGGCGTCGGCGTGACGCAGCAGTGGATCAAGTGATCTTATGAGGCGGAAATTGGCCGTTACGTTGATGGCCATCACATTTTCCCATTCACTGGGTTTGATATGACCCAGCGGGGACAGAATGCCCAAAATGCCGCCATTAGCGACAAGGCCGTCCAGTTTCCCCCAGCGTTCGTAAATGGCACCGCCAAGGCGGTCGATCGCCTCAAAATCCTTCAGGTCCATCGGCACCAGCGTTGCTGAACCGCCCTTGGCATTGATGGCGTCATCCAAATCCTCAAGGCCACCTACGGTACGGGCGACGGCAACGATATGCGCGCCACGTTCGGCCAGTTTCAGGGCCGTGAAGTAGCCGATGCCACGGGACGCGCCGGTAACGACGATGACTTGTCCTTCAAGCGTGCGCTCGACGTTTGAACTTTGATCAGACCCGTTCCCAGATGTCATCAGCTGGCCTCAACCAGTGTCGCGATCTGACTGCTGGCGCGCTCGTTTTCCTTATCGGTCAGGCGCGTTGGATAGTCGCTGGTAAAGCAGGCATCACAATATTGCGGCTGATTGTTGTTACGGGCATCTTCGCCAACGGCGCGATAGAGGCCGTCAAGGCTGAGAAATGCCAGTGAATCCACTTTTATGTAGTCCGCCATTTCGGCGATGGACATGCGGGATGCGAGCAGCTTTGATTTTTCCGGAGTATCAACCCCATAGTAGCAGGGGCTTTTTGTCGGCGGGCTTGCAATGCGCATATGCACCTCCGAGGCACCTGCATCGCGCACCATCTGGACGATCTTGCTGGAGGTAGTGCCTCTGACAATGGAATCATCGACCAGCACAACACGGCGGCCTTTGAGCACTGAACTGTTGGCGTTGTGTTTCAGTTTAACACCCATATGCCGAATGGAGTCGGATGGCTGAATGAAGGTCCGTCCCACATAGTGATTGCGAATAATGCCAAGATCGAATGGCAGTCCGCTTTGTTCAGCATAGCCGATGGCGGCCGGGGTGCCGGAATCAGGAACCGGAACCACAATGTCTGCGTCGGCCGGAAACTCTGTGGCCAGTTCCTTGCCGATCAATTTGCGCACGTCATAAACGCTGGTGCCCTGAATAATGGAGTCGGGCCGTGCAAAATAGACATGTTCAAAGATGCAGGAGCGGGACTTCTGGGGGTCAAATGGACGCAGGCTTTCAATGCCGTCATGGGTAATGACAACCATCTCACCAGGGTCAATCTCGCGCACGAAACGCGCGCCGATAATATCCAGTGCGCAGGTTTCCGAGGCCAGAATATACGCACCATCAAGGTCGCCCAAAACCAACGGGCGAACGCCAAGCGGATCGCGGCAGCCGATCATCTTTTTGCGGGAAAGGGCAACCAGTGAATATGCGCCTTCAATCTGATTGAGGGAATCCACAATGCGGTCTACCAGCGGTCCTTTTTCGCTGGTGGCAATCAGATGAATGATAACTTCGGTATCGGATGTCGATTGAAAGATGGAGCCGCGCATCTGCAACTCGCGTTTCAGCGTGTGGGCGTTTGTCAGATTGCCATTATGGGCAACGGCAAAACCGCCCCCGGCAAATTCCGCGAACAGGGGCTGAACATTGCGAAGGCCAGCACCGCCGGTTGTTGCATAGCGGTTGTGGCCGATTGCCCGGTCACCGGAAAGCCGTTTGATAACAGCTGGCTTGGTAAAATTATCGCCGACCAGACCGATATGACGTTCGGTGTAAAACTGATGCCCGTCAAACGATACAATGCCTGCAGCTTCCTGACCGCGATGTTGCAGCGCGTGAAGGCCCAGTGTTGTGATAGCACCCGCATCTGAATGGCCAAAGACACCGAAGACGCCACATTCTTCATGAAGTTTGTCGTCGTTCGGGAGCATGGTCAGGTTTCCGGGCTGGCGTTGATGATACGTTCTACGTTTCTGGTATCGTCCTGAGGAATGCTTGTCGTATCGTCGTCCTGAAGTGCAGGCAGTTCTTCACTGTCCTGAATGGTCGGGTTTGCTGGTGTTGTTGAACCGGACGTTCCGGATGTCGAATTATCAGGTGAGGATGAGCGTGGCACGCTTGCACCGGAGCCTGACAAGTTCGGTGCCGGGACAGATGAGTCCGGATCATCATTTGGCAGGACCGTATTATCCGGTTCAGAACTACTGCCAAAGAATTCGGTAATTGTTGACTGCAGGTCCTCGGGCAACGCGGCGGTAATACGCCCACCAATTTCCATAAGAATTGGAAGCGACAGCGCATTGGTAACCCAGGCGGGGCGTTTTTCGCGCTGCACCAGGCCGTTGAAAAGCATCATGGCCACAACCACAATCAGCAGGCCGCGCAACGCGCCAAACATAAAGCCCAAAGTTCTGTCTATTGGTCCAACACCGCTGTCCAGAATGAAGTCGGAAATCCGAATTGTGACGAAGGAAACAAGGATCAGCGTTACGAAAAACACGGCTGCAGCCGACAGGGCCTGCGACAATAAATCATTGCCTACATAAGGTTCGACATAGGGCACGAGCAGTGAATGGAAAAACAGGGCTGCGGCTGCTGCGGCAATCCACGTTCCGATGGAGAAGACCTCGCGGATAAATCCGCGCATCATCGCCAGAAAGGCGGAAATCAGCATTACGCCCAGCAGTACTCCGTCCAGAATTGTAATGGACATAGGGCAGGCTCCTGGCTTTCTTAAGTGACGATTTGCTTCTTAACCTGATTATGCTGCATTGCCAAATGTTTCCATGGGTTTTCCAGCAATGTATGCATCAAGCCTCTCTTTGCGGTGCCGAGGCTGCTATTCTTGCCACCATGCCAGTCAGATCGGCGGTTGAGTTTATTGTAATTTCCTTCAACCCAGACGAGTTGTCCTGTGTTGCCTCAGGCGCGGTTGCCAGAGTGAATCCCAGCTTCTCGGCTTCTTTCAAACGTGCCTGCGTATGGGTGACTGACCGGATGGCTCCTGACAGGCTGACTTCGCCAAAATAGACACTGTTTTGAGGCAAAGGTGCGCCGGTGAGTGACGAGACCAGCGCTGCGGCGACTGCCAAATCTGCTGCCGGTTCGGCTATTCGCAGGCCGCCCGCAATGTTCAGATAAACATCATTTGCGCCGATTTTTACTCCGCAATGGGTCTCCAACACCGCAATAACCATAGCGAGGCGGCTGTTATCCCAGCCAACGACCGCGCGTCTTGGCGTGCCAAGAGAGGAGGGGGCGACCAGAGCCTGTATTTCAACAAGGACCGGTCGCGTGCCTTCCATGCCAGCGAAAACAGCTGTGCCCGGATTGTTGGCTTTGCGCTCTCCCAGAAACAGCTCAGATGGATTGGAGACTTCGCGCAAGCCACCGCCGGTCATTTCAAACACACCGATTTCATCGGTTGGCCCAAAGCGGTTTTTGACAGCACGCATAATGCGAAATTGATGGCCGCCTTCACCTTCGAAGTAAAACACGGCGTCCACCATATGCTCAACAACACGGGGACCGGCAATCTGGCCGTCCTTGGTAACGTGGCCGACAAGAATAATGGTCGTGCCGGTTTTTTTCGCGTAGCGAATCATCGCCTGTGCTGCCGTGCGGACCTGAGTGACGGTGCCAGGTGCCGAATCAACCTGCGAGGTCCAGAGCGTCTGGATGGAATCCAGAATAACCAAATGCGGAGGCTCATCTGCCTCCAATGTGGTCAGAATATCTTCGACACTGGTTTCAGCAGCCAGGCTGACAGGCGCATCTGCCAGCCCAAGGCGCTGGGCGCGCATGCGGACCTGGGCAATGGCTTCCTCGCCGGAAATATAGACAACCCGACGGCCCAATTTTGCCATGAGCGCAGCCGCCTGCAGCAGAATTGTTGATTTTCCAATGCCGGGATCACCACCAACCAGAAGGGCGGAGCCGGGCACAAACCCGCCACCGGTAACTCTGTCGAGTTCAGCAATGCCGCATAGGATGCGGGGAGCTTCCGGCGTCTCTCCTTCAAGCGGGACCAGTTCCATGACCCGGCCTTTTCCCACCATCCGCTTGGACGCCCCACCAATCCCGGCTCCGGGGTTCTCCTCAATAATGGTGTTCCAGGCATTACATGCCTCGCATTTACCGCCCCAACGGGGCGTTACCGCACCACAATTCTGGCAGACATATTGTAGTTTCTGTTTGGCCAAGGAGGCTCCTGTCAAAGATCGTTGATGTAGGTGCGGTGGTAGCGTGTGCCAAGGCTGGTCAGCAATTCATATCCGATTGTTCCTGCACTGCAAGCCACTTCATCCAGCGGGACCGTTGGGCCAATCAGCTCAATCCATTCATCCTGCCACTTGTCGCCCATCAGTTGATCAATGTCAGGATGGTCTGTCATATCTACGGTTACAAGATCCATGGACACACGACCGATCAAAGGCACCCGAACGCCGCGCCAGGCGGCACAGGCACCTGGCTGTTTATCGCTGCTGCCTGCAGAGCGCAGATATCCGTCTGAGTAACCTGCCGAGAGTGTTGCCAGAATCCGTTCTCTTCCATCCGGTCGATCAGAAGGGCGTATTGTTTCCACACCGCCATAGCCAACGCTTGCACCGGGCAACACTGATTTTACCTGCAGGATGCGGGCTTCAACACAAATCACCGGACGCATCGGATTGTTCTGCAAATGCTCATCAGCCGCCGCCCCGCCATAAAGTGCGATGCCAGGGCGCACCAGATCATTGTGATAATCTGGTCCGAGAAAAATTCCGGCGGAATTTGCCAGAGAGGTGTATTTGCAAGCGTAACGATCAACGATCTTTTGAAACTCAGCCCTCTGCTGTTCATTCAGGGGATGGTCCGGCGTATCGGCACAAGCCAGATGGCTGATGACAAGGTCTGGCTGATGAGAGGCAATCAACCCTGATTTCCGCAAGGCTTCAAAATCTGAAATCGGCATTCCGAGCCGGTTCATGCCTGTTTCCAATTGAATGGCATAGGGAAAATTGTTCTCGCCTGATGCTTCTATCCAAGCGTTGATTTCATCATTTATGACAGGACGCAGGGCATGGTCTCTGTAAATTTCGAACGTCCGTGGCAGATAACCCGCCAAGACATAGATGATTGCGTCGGGTGCTGCTTTGCGCACCCGAACCCCTTCGCCCGGCAAAGCAACAAAGAAGGTGCGGCAGCCAGCTTTCCAAAGCGTTGGGACAGCCTGTTCGATGCCAATGCCGTAAGCGTCTGCTTTCACGACTGCGCTGCATTCGCTTGCGCCGGACAGCTGGTTCAGCAGCCGCCAATTATCAGCAAGTGCGCCAAGGTCGATGGTCAATCGTCCTCCGGCCAGATCGACATTTTCTGACAGGCTATTCATATTGATCCGGCAGTCGGTCTTCCTGCGCCAGATCGCTGAACCTTGTGAATTCGCCTTCAAACAACAGTCTGACCGATCCCGTTGGGCCGTGACGCTGCTTGCCGATGATGACCTCGGCAACGCCAGCTACATCTTCCATTTCTGCCTGCCATTTAAAAAACTCTTCAGTGCCTTCCTTGGGCATTTGGCGTTGCAGATAATATTCCTCACGATACACAAACATCACCACATCAGCGTCCTGCTCAATCGAGCCGGATTCACGCAGATCAGACAATTTTGGCCGCTTGTCATCCCGGTTTTCCACCTGACGCGACAATTGCGAGAGCGCAAGGATGGGCACATTCAACTCCTTCGCCAGCGCTTTCAGCCCAGTTGTAATCTCGGTCAGTTCCTGCACCCTGTTGTCAGATTTTTTGCCAGACCCCTGCAGCAATTGCAGGTAATCAATGATGAGCATATCCAGCCCGCGCTGGCGCTTCAGCCGCCGTGCGCGCGCCGTAAGCTGGGATATCGAAATGCCGCCGGTGTGATCGATGTAGAAAGGAATGCTCTGCATTTCTTGACTGGCAATCACGATGTCATTGAATTGCCGCTCGTCGATTGACCCGCGCCGAATTTCCGAGGACGACACGCCGGATTGCTCCGCAATGATACGTGTTGCCAATTGCTCGGAGGACATTTCCAGCGAGAAGAAACCAACAATTCCGCCATTCAACGCCTTTGTGGTGCCATCGGGTTGGGTTTCGCCCATATAGGCCTTGGCAATGTTGAACGCGATGTTGGTTGCCAGCGCAGTCTTACCCATGGCCGGACGTCCCGCCAAAACAATCAGATCTGATGATTGCAGACCGCCCATCTGCTTGTCGAGATCCCTCAATCCCGTCGCCACGCCGGACAGATGGCCATCACGCTGATAGGCTGCGCTGGCCATGTCGATGGCGTCTTTCAGCGCATCGGTAAAGCTGTGAAACCCGCCATCATAGCGGCCTTGTTCTGCCAGTTCGTAGAGCCGCTTTTCAGCATCTTCAATCTGATCACGGGGGGCGTGGTCAACCGCGGAATCAAACGCGACATTGACGAGATCTTCTCCGATACCGATCAAGGATCGACGAATGGCAAGATCATAGATTGAACGCCCGTAATCGACCGCATTGATGATTGTTGTGGCTTGTGTGGCCAGGCGGACCAGATACTGACTGACCGTAATTTCGCCGACCTGCTCATCAGCGGGCAAAAAAGTTTTCAAAGTGATCGGCGTTGCGACCTTGCCCACACGAATCAGTTGCGCGGCGGTCTCGTAAATCTGACTGTGCAGACCCTCGTAAAAATGCTCCGGCTCCAGAAAATCGGACACCCGATAGAAAGCCTCATTATTCACCAAAATGGCACCCAGCAACGCTTGCTCAGCCTCGATATTATGCGGGGCCAGCCGATAGTTTTCATCCGCCGCTTTGGGCTGATTGGCTGTTGTGTCGATGCTTGTAAGTGCCGTTGTGTTCATTCTGCTCTCCGCTTCCAACGGGTTTTAACTTTTTCGTAACCAGAGCGGAAGGGAGTGTGTGCTTTTCCCCGTTACACACATGCGCATTTTTCGAAGCACATTTGACTGAGCTGATCTTTGTTGTCTCAGCCGGTGCCGGTCGCAAGCGTGTGGATGAATTTACGGGTCTGTTACAAGTCTTTGACCAGTCTCACTATCAAAGAAATGAAGGTTTTCGGTGTCGAAACTGAGATGGATCATTTCATTGGTCCGCAACTGGATCGACGGTTCAAGCCGGGCTGTCATGTCCTGCCCACAAAAGCGACAAATTGCCATTGTGTCGGAACCCAGCGGCTCAAACACTTCGACGACAGGACTAAGTTTAGCGGTTTCCTGCGTTGCCCAGAGCAAATGTTCCGGGCGGATGCCCACATCTACCCGTGTTCCATCTGCGACAGCTATGTCTCCGATTTCAATTGCATCCTCGCCAAGCAGCAATTGCGGCGTGTTGCCTGACCGGTCCACTGTGCCTTCAAAAATATTCATTTGAGGCGAGCCGATAAATTCACCGACGAATCTGCAATTGGGTTTTTCATAAAGCTCGATTGGGGGACCAGCCTGCACGATGTAGCCCTCACGCATGACGACAACTCTGTCTGCCAGCGTCATGGCTTCGGTCTGATCATGTGTCACATAGATTGTCGTGGTGCCCAACATGGCATGCAGTCGCTTGATTTGCGTGCGCATCTCCACGCGCAGCTTGGCATCAAGGTTTGATAGGGGCTCGTCAAACAGGAACACTGATGGTTCACGTATGATGGCGCGGCCCATGGCAACACGTTGCCGCTGTCCACCCGATAACTGGCCGGGCTTACGCTCCAGAAGCTGTTCGATTTGAAGCATTTTCGCAGTGCTTTTCACACGCGGTCCAATATCAGCCTTTTTCCAGCCCCGCATTTTTAGGCCGAAACCGATATTTTCCGCATTCGTCATGTGAGGGTAGAGAGCATAATCCTGAAACACCATCGCAACATCGCGATCGCGCGGTTCAACCTCATTTACAATGCGTCCGCCAATCCGCAACGTTCCGCCGGTTATATCTTCCAGTCCTGCGATCATCCTTAGAATTGTCGACTTTCCACAGCCCGATGGGCCGACAAAAGCAACAAAATCGCCGTCCTTCACCTGCAGGTCTACGCCATGCACGGCCGAGATCGAACCATATTTCTTGACGATTTTTTCGAGTTGGATGTCCGCCAAATTGTCCTCCTGGCTTGGTTTCTGCCGACCAAATTATATCTTGCAATATCGATAATCGCGATGTTATTAATATCGATAATAGGGATATTATCAATAATGATAAGCGTTTTCTGCTAAAAAGCAGTATTTGGGAGTATAGCCACCAATGGCGGTAGAGAGCTTTTCGGCGCCATCCATCACCAATCTGTTGCCTCGGCAGTCAAGCCGCCGCAGCCACAATGTCTATGTGGCCCTGCAAAAAGAGATTGTGCTGGGTGAGTTGAAGCCGGAAGCGGTTTTGCTGGAGCTTGAGATCGCCGAGCGGTTTCAATGCAGCCAGGGCACCATTCGCGAAGCTTTGATGCAACTGAGTGAAGAAGGTCTTGTGAAGCGGTTGCCGCATCGGGGGACCCATGTCGCTGCCTGTCGATCTGCCGACGCCCGCGCGCTGATTGCCATTCGCCGTGATATAGAATGCGAGTATCTTGAACGTGTTCTTGAGCGGGCCGGGCCGGAATTACACGCAGATTTGCATAATTACCTGAACGCAATGCGCAATGCGGCGCGTGACGGTGATGAATATCTGCTCTCCGTTCATGATCGTGCTTTTCACACACGCCTTTTTGCAGTTGCGGACTTACCGGTGGTCACACCCATTCTGCTGCGCTGCCTGATCCATAATCACCGTTATAAAATTCTCAATTCACAAACCAGTCGGGAGTTGGAGGAAACGGCAGAACGTCATGCTCCGATTCTGGCAGCGCTTGAAGCGCAGGACCTGGCGTCATTGCAGAAGGTTTTGAGCCATCACATATCGACGATTGTCGATTTCGGACCTGATCTCACCGACGGTGCTACAGGATGAGTGAGCCGAGCGCGTCCATGAAGGCCATATTGGATCGGCTGATTGTTGAAGATGAAGGTCTGGTTGACCCGACCACGCTGCCATCTGATGCGGGACGTGCCCTGGCCAATCTTACCAATCTGCGCTGGAATGAAGCCCTGCCAGATGTGGCTGAAGCCCGGACCGTGATAATTGACGATATGCTGGCGCGCTACATTGTTCCACATGATGATTGCGGGACCGACGCCATTTTGCATGTTCATGGTGGTGGCTGGGCTTTTTGTTCGGTCGCAACCCATGAGGGGGCTGCACGCAGACTTGCCATACAATCCCGCGCGCCCGTTCTGACTTTCGAATACCGCCTTGCGCCGGAGCACCCATATCCATGTGCATTGGAGGATCTGCTGGACATCTGGCAAGCCAGAGATCGCAAGCGCCGATGGGGCATAGCTGGCGATAGTGCAGGGGCAAACCTTGCTCTTGCAGGCATGTTGCGACTGCTGGACGAGGGTGGTGACCTGCCTTCATGTGCCTTGCTCTTTTATGGTGTGTATGGCGCTGATTTCACAACATCATCCTACCGGGAGTTTGCCAATGGTCCGGGTCTGACCCGAGGCAAAATGCAGCGGTTTTGGGATTGGTACGCGCCCGAGGACGTTCGGCATTTACCCAGTGTAACGCCACTTTGCGCCGACGATGTGCAACTGCGTGCTCTGCCACCACTGTATCTCAATGCTGCAGAACTGGATCCGCTGCGCAGTGACACCGACGCATTGATCCACCGGTTGCGCACGCTGGGACGTGATGATCGTTTTGATCTGTTCCAGGGGGTCGTGCACGGCTTCATGCAAATGGGTTCCGAATTGCCGGAGGCGCAGAGTGCGTTCAATTTGGCAGGTGAATTTTTCAAACAACAAACCGCTCAATACGAGCATTCAAAATAGGGAGGTAAGACATTGAATATTATTGCAAAACTTGGCCTGGCAGCGAGCGTTCTAGCTATGAGCTCCAGCATGGCGACAGCTGAAAGCACCGTCCGCTTCTGGTATCATTTCGACAATGCCGACAATCCGATGAACGAGCTTGTTGAAAGCTTTGAATCTCAAAATCCGGGCATTACCATCGAAGCTGAAAACATTCCATGGAACAGCTATTACGATACGCTCTACACATCCATCATCGGAGGCAATGCGCCCGATGCGGCGATGGTGAAAATGTTTGCTCAGCCCCGGCTGATCGAAATGGGTGCTTTGGAACCTATCGGTGACCGGATTGAGGCATGGGCGGACAAGTCTGATGTGCAGGAAAACCTGTTTGAGTTGACCCGTGCCCAGGATGGAAGCTCATATTACCTGCCAGTGCAGTATGTGGTGCTCTATCTTTATTATCGTCCGGACATGTTCAACGAGCTTGGGCTGGACGTTCCCAAGTCCTGCGATGAGTTTCGTGCGGCTGCCAAAGCGCTCACGCGTGACACAGACGGAGATGGCCGTACTGATGTATATGGATTTGGCCTTCGCGGAAGCAAGGGTGGCCACGACCATTGGGCCAGTCTGACGCTGGGCCGGGATGGTGTCAGCCTGACGGACGGGATCGAATCTGAAGCGGCCATTGCCGGCAGCCAGTTCGTGGTTGATATGTTCCGTGAAGACGGTTCCTTCCCGCCATCTGCACCCAATGATGGTTTTCAGGAAATCATCGGCGGTTTCAAAGCTGGCAAAACGGCCATGACCATTCACCATATCGGTTCAGCAAACGGAATGGTTGAAGCTCTTGGCGACAAGGTTTCCGCCACGACGGTTCCTGAATGTGGCGGCGGGCGCTGGACTGCTTTTGGTGATGAAAGCACGGCTGTTCTGTCCTCTGCTGAAGACAAGGATGCCGCATGGAAATGGATTTCGTTCCTGTCGACCGCTGGAAACAATGCCAAGTTCAACGAGGCAACAGGCCAGCTTCCTGTTACCAAAACAGACAGCGCAAGCTGGACATTGCATCCTCAGCGGTTTGTCGAGGCAACAATTGACTCCCTCCCATTTGCCAATTTGTTGCCAAACCGTACCGAAACGTCAGACTTTGTGAATACGGTCTGGCCGGTTGCAATGCAGCGCGCGCTGACTGGCGAAATAACTGCCGCTGAAATGAACGCCGAAATTGCCAAGCTTTACGGCAACTAAGCGTTACGCATTGATTGGGGCGGCGTATTTGCCGCCTCAATTCCCGTTCCATCTCTCCCACTACCGGAAGCCTCCAAAACAAGTTTTCTGATGGCAATGCAAACTCACAACGGTCCGGAATCTGCTGACGATGCCGGCGGGCCATCGCGCCGCAGGCTGGGCAAGCGCATCCTGCCTTATGCGATGCTGTCGCCTGCCGTTCTGGTAACGTTGACAATCGTATTTCTGCCGATGCTGCAGACCGCTTGGATGAGCCTGCACGAATATGTTCTGTTTCGGCCCAAGGAATTTAAATTTATTGGTTTCGACAATTTCGTTGCAGCACTGCAAGACGAGGTTTTCTGGATATCCCTGAAGCACACAATCATCTGGATTGGGGTCACAATACCGGGGCAGATGCTTCTTGGCCTCGGCACAGCGCTGCTTTTGAATCAGGAGTTTCGCTGGCGGGCGCTGGCACGTGCATTGATCATCATTCCCTGGGCGCTGCCCTCTGTTGTCATCGCTCTGATGTGGGTCTGGATTTACGACAGTAATTACGGCGTGCTCAACGATTTCATGCTCCGCCTTGGCTTGGTCGAGCAGGCCGTTCCCTGGCTTGCTGATCCGGACCTGGCCCTTGGAGCCATCATTCTGACACTGACATGGCAGGGCTTTCCCTTCTTTGCAGTCATGATTTTGGCAGGACTGCAATCCATTCCCAAAAGCTACTATGAGGCAGCCTCGCTGGATGGTGCGAGTGCCTGGCGGCAATTCTGGCACATTACCTTGCCGGGCATTTCCGGTGTTCTGGTGACAGCCGTCCTGTTGCGCACTATCTGGGTCGCGAATTCGTTTGACGTGATTTTTGTCATGACCGGCGGCGGCCCCGGATATTCCACTTACACTTTGCCGCTTTATGCTTTCATCAAGGCGCGCACCAATCTTGATTTCGGCTACGGCTCAGCGCTTGCCGTTCTGTTCACCTTCCTTCTCATGGGCCTTGTTCTGATCTATCTCAGGCGGACCGGAAAGGCTGTTCAATAATGGCGCTCGGTAAAATGCCCACTTCACGCCGACTGCTGATTGTGGAGCTGCCCATGCTCCTGATCCTCGCGTTTGCGCTTGGTCCTTATATCTGGATGTTCATTACATCGGTGACCGATGAGAGCCGTCTCTTTACAGAAGGCCCATCCATCATCGGTGCGACCATCGACAATTACACACGGCTTTTCAAAACTGTGGGTTTTGGCGATAATTTGCTCGACAGTTTTATTGTTGCCAGCGGAACCGTGGTGGTGGGCCTGTCTCTGAGTGTGACTGCTGCCTATTCGTTTTCGCGGTTTTCTTTCAAGGGCAAACGTGTCCTGATGCTGCAATTCCTGCTCATCAATATGTTCCCGCTGGTTCTGCTCATCCTGCCGCTGTTTGTGCTTATGCGGGTTTTGGGCCTGTTGGACACGCATCTTGCGCTGATCATTGCCAATTCAACAATCGCAATACCGTTTTCAGTATGGATGATGATCAGTTACATGAACGGAATACCCAGATCCCTCGACGAAGCCGCCATGACAGATGGCTGCACCCGAATGGGAGCTTTGCGCCGTGTTGTGCTTCCGTTGTGTGTCCCCGGCATAATTGCGACTGCCATCTATATTTTCATCACATCCTGGAATGAATATCTCTACGCACTGACACTGGGTGGCAGAAATGTTCGCCCGATCACGGTCGCGGTTCAGACCCTTATCGGTGAGTATGAAATTCAATGGGGCCTTTTGACAGCAGGCGGCATTGTGGGCGCAATGCCGGCCACGGTTCTGTTTCTGTTGGTGCAAAAACGCCTGATATCGGGTCTGACCCAGGGTGCTGTCAAAGGCTGAACCTGCCATGCCACAAAGGAAAACGCTTTTGGACAATCCAATCGGCATCATCTCAATGCAGTTCATACGCCCGTTTACCGGTGCTGACCTGCATTATTTTGACTATGCAGCAAAGCTCGGTTTTGACTTCATGGAGCTTTTGGTTCCCGAACCAGAAGATGAAATTGATCTGAGTGTGGCCCGCAAAAAAGCCCATGATTGCGGGATCAGCCTTGTTCTGGCGGCAAGAGTAAATGCGCAACGTTCCATCGCCTCGGATGAACCGGATGCGCGACAGGGTGGACTGGACTATCTCAAACACTGTGTGCAAGTCGCTGACCAGCTTGGCACCACTATCGTTGGCGGCCCGCTTTATGGTGAACCTATGGTTTTTGCCGGCAGGCCACCCGTACCGCGCACAGATGATGAAATCGCGGCGCGTGCTGCGCGGACGGTGGACGGGCTGGCGAAGGTTGCACCACTTGCCCGCAGCGCAGGCGTGGTGTTCGGGCTTGAGCCGCTTAACAGATTTGAGACGGACATTATTTCAACCACGCGTCAGGCCATTGAAGTTGTCGATAAGGTTGATGATGCGGGGCTCGGGATCATGTTGGACACATTTCATATGAATATGGAAGAGCGCTCCATACCCGATGCAATTCGTGCCTCAGGCAGCCGCCTTGTGCATTTCCAGGCCAATGAAAACCACCGTGGGCATCCAGGCACCGGGCATCTTGACTGGACAGCAATCATGCGCGCCTTGGCGCAAATTGGCTATCGCGGTCCGGTGTCTCTGGAACCGTTTCGCCGCGATGACGATCGTGTTGCGCTGCCGATTGCACATTGGCGTGCGCCGCATGAAGATGAAAGTGCCAAACTGAAGGCTGGTCTCGGAGTGATCCGCTCCGCGCTTGCCCTTGCGGAGGTAAATCAATGACTTTGAATATCGGCTGGATCGGCTGCGGACGCCATGCCCGGCAAATGTTATTGCCCCAGCTTGGTATCAACGACATTCGGATTGCCGCGCTTTGTGACAAGGATGACGCGGCCATGTCCGCTGTGGGCCGGGAATATGGGGTCACGGCTCTGTATTCCGACTATCGCGATCTTGTCGCCCATCCCGGGCTGGATTTTATCGGTATGGCTGTGGGGCCGGATTTGCATGAAAAAGCATCAATCGCAGCCGTGCAGCGCGACTTGCCTGTGTTCATGGAAAAGCCACCAGCAACAAGTGCTGCTGGTGCGCGCGCTGTCGCAGAAGCGTCACGTTCGGCAGGGCAACCGGTCATTGTGGGCTTCATGAAACGCTATTCCACCGGAAACCGGATTGCCAAAAATATTCTGGAAAAAGGTGATTTCGGCCAGATCCTGGGCATGACCGGCGCCTATATGACAGCGCCGACCTATTTTGTAGGTGAACCGGATTATTCCGGATTCTATCTGCATCATTGCGTTCACTATATGGACCTCATCCCCTGGCTGATGGGGGAGGATTTTGATGACATGACCGTACGCAAGATCAGCCCGTCGCCCGGCAAAATCCTGTTCCATGTCGGGTTTAGCGCTCGCAATGGTGTGATCGGCAATGTGGTTATGGGGACTGTTCAGTCGCGGGGTACTCCCATGGAGGAACTGCGCATCATGGGTGACCATGTGCGGCTGGAGATCGACAACATCATAAATGTAGCCTTGTACCGTGATCCGGCTTTCAAAGCCGATGACCCGGCAGCCACGCTTGATCCGGCAGCTGATACGTTGAGCTGGACGCCAAATTTCACAGCTGCTGCCAATGAGGACCACAAGGGATACAAGGCGCTGATTGCGGATGTTGCAGCGACCGTTCGTGGCGAGAACCGCAATGTTCCGACCATTGAAGACGGCCTGCTGGCCATGGAGCGCCTTGAGCGCATGATTGCGCTTATTGAAGCTTGAATCATTCCTGCCGGGAGATGAAATTTGATCCCGTGTGTTCCGTATAAACAAACATGTTCAAAGACAATTGCACAAACGAAAACACCCGGTCACTGACCGGGTGTTTGCATAGAGCGAACGACTGAATGGATCAGTCGCTCTTTTCTTCTTCGGAAGCTTCTTCCGCATCGGCGTCAGCGTCATCAGCAATCTCGCCTGCGCCTTCTTCAAAGACTTCTTCCAGGTCTGGAGCATCTTCGTCGATGACAACTTCTTCTTCTTCTTCAAAATCATCCCCAGCGACAGATACATCTTCGCCCTGTGCCTGACGTTCGGCTTCATCTTCTGACCGAGCAACGTTGACAGAGACAGACGCATTTACGTCCGCAAAGAGAGCAACAGTGATTTCGTGAACGCCGATTTTCTTGATTGGATCATTCAACTGAATTTGTGAACGCAGGACGCTAAAGCCAGCCTCTTTGAGTTCAGCTGCAATGTCGCGGGTGTTAACTGATCCGTAAAGCTGGCCAGTCTGACCAGCGCGGCGGATCATGGTAACGGACTGACCATCCAGGCGCTCTGCAACCTGCTGAGCGTCAGACTGCATTTCCAGATTGCGTGCTTCAATTTCAACACGGCGGCTTTCAAATTCTTTCTTATTTGCAACTGTGGCGCGCAATGCTTTGCCATTTGGCAGCAAGTAGTTGCGGGCATAGCCGTCTTTTACTTTTACAACATCACCGACCTGTCCGAGGCGGGCGATACGTTCCAGAAGAATGATATTCATTGGTTTTTCCTTACGTTTGAAACTTATTGATTTGAGGCGCGATCAGATGAACGACCGCGCAGGTTTAGAAACCCATCGATCCAGCCAAGGATCAGGATGAGCAAAAGCGGGAATGTGAAAAGAACGATGCTGCCATAAGTGGCGAACAGAATGATGCGCTGGGCCGACAATCGACTGGTCAGGGCATGCAGAGCTGCAAAGCCAGCAAAAATCACCAGCGTAGAAGATGCGCCTGCTATGGCGGTTAGGAATGGATGCGACGCCTCACTGACCCATATCATGGCCAAAGACGCCAGGGCGATGAAATGCACGATGCGTGGAATTTCCAGAGACTGGATGTTGCTTGGCGGGCGTTTGAATGTGCCGTAACGCCGCGCGATGCGAATGGCGAGCACAAGATTCAATGTTGTGACCACAACAAACCCGGCAGCGGCAACAAATGGAAAAAGGGCTACAAAGAAAACAGCCAGCTGATTGATCGTTTCCAGTGTGATCTGGCCACTTTCAATGGTTGGTTCCAACAGGATCAACGCCTGGGTTTCAATGGCTGTAACCGCTTCGTCTGGCGTAAAGCCGGAATAGAAACTCAAAAGAACGAAGACGACGAATGAGGTGCCGGCGATGACCGCCAAGATGCGTCCAAGCGGAAACCACGCTGCCAGATCGTCTTCCGGAATGTCCGTATTTTTCAGGCCTGCAAGATAACTGGCAATGAGAGCTGGTGCTGCAAAATTAAGAGCAAATGATATGGTCTGGCTGGGTAAGCCGGAGACAAACAGAAGTGCAACAATTGCGGCGAATGCCGCCAGGTAACTGGCGCGGGGACCAAAGGTCAGGCTTGCCGTTTGCAGGGGGAGTTGCGCGAATATCTGCATCACAATGGCGATCAGAGACCCTGTCAGTATGCTTGCAAATAGCAAGGCAGACAGCAGTCCGGCACCAATACTGATCAGAAGAATCTGTGTCATCGTTGCTGTCCCGCATCTGGCGGTTAGAAACCCGAAAGCCTTAGGGCCGGGCTTCAACTGAAAGTCCGGAAGGCGGCTCATCCGCCATCCGGATTATCTATTCGTTCGAGTTTTGCTTACTTGATAACGTAAGGCAAAAGACCAAGGAAACGGGAGCGTTTGATGGCCTGAGCCAATTCGCGCTGCTTCTTGGCGGAAACTGCTGTAATACGTGACGGCACGATTTTGCCGCGCTCAGAGACGTAGCGCTGCAGCAATTTTACATCTTTATAATCAATCTTCGGGGAGTTAGCTCCGGAGAATGGGCATGTTTTGCGACGACGGTGAAACGGGCGGCGTTGCGGAAGTTGTGCAATATCAACCATTGAAAATATCCTCCTTCTTACCGGTCACGACCACGACCGCCGCCACCAGGGCGTCGATCATCACGGTCACGTTTTTGCATCATTGCTGTTGGGCCTTCTTCGTGTTCTTTGACACGAATGGTCATGTAACGCAGCACATCTTCATTGAGGCGCATCTGACGCTCCATTTCGGCAACGGCCGCATGGGGGGCATCGATGTTCAGAAATGTAAAATGTGCTTTGCGGTTACGCTGAATACGATAGGTGAGGGACTTCAGTCCCCAGCTTTCCACAAATGGAATCGTTCCACCATTTTCGGTGACGATTTCTTTCAGGGAGTCGACCAGAGTCTCGACCTGTTGGCCGGACAAGTCCTGACGTGCAAGCACGACGTGCTCGTAAAGTGGCATATTGCCTTTCCTTATATAGTAGCTCGGCGCAAAGCCCCATCGAAGCCCTCTGGTCGGATGACCGTAGGAAAGGCTGATCGAAGACGCATCGAGAGCGGGGACACCGAAAGCCGGGACTAAGCCCTACTGTTGTCCTCACGATTGTTATTTCTCACATGCCGTGAGAATAATTCCTGCGAGAAGGCACAGCCTTTCGTTCAGCCCCCAGCCGAGCTGGTTGCGATTGCGGCGTTATACGCGTGGAATCGGTAAATGCAAGGTGAAACTGGCGCTCAGCCCCGCTTTTGGGGCATTTGAGCTAAAGTTCCTTGACACAGGGGCGCAGAATAGGGTGTTTCAGCGTTCATTTCACATAATTGTCACATGTAATGCAGGGCTTCAGTTTCATGACACGAGTTTTTACCTTTCCCGGACAGGGCAGCCAGGCCGTTGGCATGGGCAAGGCACTGGCAGATGCGTCCGCTGCTGCAAGAGAGGTTTTTGCTGAAGTTGATGATGCTTTGGGGCAGCCTCTCAGTCAGGTGATCTGGGAGGGTCCTGCAGATGCGTTAACGCTGACCGCCAATGCTCAGCCTGCGTTGATGGCCGTCAGCCTGGCTGCGATTGCCGCGATGAAAGAAGCCGGCGTCACGGTTGCCAATTCAGCTGCCTTTGTTGCCGGACATTCGCTGGGTGAATACTCCGCACTTGCCGCTGCAGGCAGTCTGAGTGTGGCTGATGCGGCACGTTTGTTACGGATACGTGGCGACGCCATGCAACATGCCGTGCCGGTGGGCGCGGGTGCGATGGCTGCCATACTGGGACTGGAACTTGCACAGGTGGAAGGTCTGGCTGTGGAGGCTTCACAGGCAGGTGTGTGTGATGTTGCGAATGATAATGGCCCCGGACAAGTGGTTGTTTCGGGCTCAAAGGCTGCCGTTGAAAAAGCTGCAGAGCTGGCCAAAGCACTCGGCGCGCGCCGGGCATTGATGTTGCCGGTCAGCGCACCTTTCCATTGTTCGCTCATGCAACCGGCAGCAGATCGCATGGCCGAGGCGCTTGCGCAGGTTACTCTTAATGCGCCAAGTGTTCCCTTGATTGCCAATGTTCTGGCTGCTCCCATCAGTGATCCAGATGAGATTCGCGGGCATCTTGTGGCGCAGGTCACCGGACGGGTGCGTTGGCGGGAATCAGTTCTTTGGATGGCAGATAACGGTGTTGATGCAGCGTTCGAGATTGGTGCAGGCAAGGTCTTGACCGGACTGGCCAAGCGGATTGCTCCGGGAATTGCCGCCTCGTCAATTTCGACGCCAGATGATATTCAGACCCTTAATTAATTTCAGACCCTTAGCAGTAAGCGGAGCCTTGTATGTTTGACCTGACTGGAAAAGTCGCCCTCGTAACCGGTGCAAGTGGGAGCCTCGGCTCAGCCATAGCCAAAGCGCTGCATGCGCATGGTGCCACTGTTGCGTTGCATGGAACGCGGGTAGAGGCTCTTGAGGCATTGCGAACAGAACTGGGAGACAGAGCCCATGTGTTCCCTTGCAATTTGTCTGATCGTGAAGCGCGCGCGACCCTGGTGCCAGGCGTTATTGAAGCGCTGGGACAGATTGACATTCTGGTCAACAATGCGGGCATCACCCGTGATGGCTTGGCGATGCGCATGAAAGATGAAGATTGGGACAGTGTTGTCGATATCAATCTCAACGCGCCTTTTGAATTGGCCCGCGCCTGCCTGCGCGGAATGATGAAGGCGCGGCAAGGGCGTATTATTGGCATTACGTCGGTTGCAGGCGTTGTCGGGAATGCAGGGCAGACGAATTATGCGGCCACAAAAGCGGGTCTCATTGGCATGTCCAAGGCATTGGCGCAGGAGGTTGGCAGCCGGGGTATCACGGTAAATTGCGTGGCGCCGGGACTGATCGATTCAGCCATGAACGACAAGCTGAATGACAAGCAGCGGGATACCATTTTGGCGAATGTTCCAGTGGGCAGGCTTGGAACCGCAGACGAAATTGCAGCCGCCGTCGTATATCTTTCGAGCGATGAGGCTGCCTACATCACTGGCGAGACCATTCAGATCAACGGTGGCATGGCAATGGTATAGCGCTTTAAGCGCCGGTTTGACTGGCCTGAGCACTGCGTGTTCGCTGACGGGATTCTGGCAATTCAAATTGAACTGTGTTAGCAAGCCCGTCATTCTGAGGTTGACGTGGCGTTGATGCGGTATTACGTGCTGCCGGGAACTGGGCAATGGTATGAATTGTCATGCAGGAAGGGGCGACGCTGCTTCTTTCCTGTATGGGTTATGCCGGAGCAAAGAACAGTTGAATAATCCTGCTTGGGTTTTGGTGTATCAAACATTAAGCTGGGAAAACATAGAATCACCGGCGCATTGAGAGCGCTCAAACGGTGTTCTGGGACAGTTGCGTGAGAATGCACTCGTAGCAAATGTAACGGAATTGCCGGTGTGTAGTATTATTTGAGCAACCGTGAATCGCGGTGAAGGAATGAGGAAAGTAACTTATGAGCAATGTTGCCGACAAGGTAAAAGAAATTGTGGTTGGCCATCTCGATGCCGATCCTGACAAGGTGACAACTGAAGCCAGCTTCATCGAAGATCTGGGCGCAGACAGCCTCGATACTGTTGAATTGGTCATGAAGTTCGAAGAAGCCTTCGAAATTACCATTCCTGATGAAGCTGCGGAATCCATTGTGACCGTTGGCGATGCAGTCAAATTCATTGAGTCTCAGGCAGACGCATAATTTGGGTTTCAATGATGCAACCACAGCATGCTCTCCTGGGCTTGCTGTGGGTTGACCGGCATATGCCGATGAATTTATCAGCTCAGCGGTTGGGTGGATTATGAGACGTGTGGTTGTAACTGGCCTGGGCACGGTCAATCCGCTTGGCTGCGGAGTTGACGTATCATGGTCAAATCTTATTGCCGGGAAAAGCGGTGCTTCACGCGTGGAGCGCTTCCAGGTTGATGATCTGGCTTGTAAAATTGCCTGTCACATTCCCCATGGTGACGGGTCTAACGGCACCTATAATGCCGACGACTGGATGGCTCCAAAGGAGCAGCGCAAGGTCGATAATTTCATTGTTTATGCCATGGCTGCTGCACAGCAGGCGCTGGACGATGCGGACTGGCATCCAAGTTCTTATGAGGATCAAACCGCCTCGGGAGTTCTGATCGGTTCCGGCATCGGCGGCCTTGAAGGCATTGAAACAGCCTCAAATATTTTGAGGGACAGCGGCCCGCGCCGTATCAGCCCGTTCTTTATTCCCGGTCGGTTGATCAATCTTGCATCCGGCTATGTGTCGATCAAGCACGGCTTGAAAGGCCCAAATCATTCTGTCGTTACAGCCTGTTCAACAGGGGCTCATGCCATTGGAGACGCCGGACGGTTTATCGCTCTTGGCGATGCTGATGTGATGGTTGCCGGCGGATCAGAGTCGCCGGTCTGCCGGTTGTCACTTGCCGGATTTGCCGCTTGTCGCGCTCTTTCTACCGGCTTTAATGATGACCCAACCCGTGCGTCACGGCCTTATGACAAAGACCGGGACGGGTTTGTCATGGGTGAAGGTGCAGGCGTCGTGGTTCTTGAAGAGTACGAGCATGCCAAGGCACGCGGTGCAAAAATTTACGGCGAACTGATTGGCTATGGCCTATCCGGTGATGCCCACCACATTACGGCACCGGCCGGTGATGGGGATGGTGCTTATCGCTGTATGAAGGCTGCGCTGAAACGCGCCAATCTGACTGCATCTGATCTGGACTATGTCAACGCGCATGGCACATCGACGCCGCTTGGTGACGAGATTGAGTTGCGCGCAGTCGAGCGTCTGGTTGAGGACAATGCAGAGAATTTAACAATGTCTGCAACCAAATCGGCAACCGGACATCTGCTTGGAGCAGCAGGCGCGATTGAGGCCATTTTCTCGCTTTTGGCGATTCGGGATGATATCGTTCCACCGACATTGAATCTTGATAATCCATCGATCGAAACAAAAATTGACCTTGTACCAAAAACGGCTAAGAAAAAGCCTATTTCTGTTGCACTATCAAACTCGTTCGGATTCGGCGGCACCAACGCATCGCTTATTTTTCGGGATGTTGACTAACCGGTTTTAGCCGGTTGAACTCAACCCCAATTTGGAGACCAATTGATGACACGATCCAGGCGTGGTTCCAGGGATTCAGGGCACGACCGGCTTGATTTTGACAGCAATGATCGCCGCTATACACCACGTAGTGCGCGTCAATCCTTGCAGTCCGAGATTGCTGCTCCACCGCCATCAGGTCACAAGCACGGACGGCATCCCATTGTCTTTCTTCTAAATTTCCTGCTGATGTCAGCCGTATTCCTGGTGGTTGGACTGGGTGCGCTTTTGTATTACGGAAAGTCGGTTTACGAAGCAGATGGTCCTCTGACAGTCGATAAGACCGTGCTTATCGAGCGCGGGATGAATACACAGACCATTGCCAATCTGCTGGATGAAACGAATGTCATCAACAACAAGGTCCTTTTCCTTGCCAGTGTGCGTGTAACTGAAGCACGCGGTCGGTTGAAAGCCGGTGAGTATTTGTTTGAGGACGGTGTCTCCATGGAGGACGTGGTTGCGCGTCTGGTTGAGGGCAAATCGATTCTTCATACGGTTACCGTCCCTGAAGGGCGTACGTCCAAACAGATTGTCGATATTCTCAACAGGGATTCTGTGCTCACAGGTGAAATTGTTGATGTCCCGGCTGAGGGCACGCTTTTGCCAGAGACATATAAATTTACCCGTGGCGACAACCGCGCCCAGATACTGGAGCGCATGCGGACCGCCCGCGACCGTGCTGTTTCTGACGTTTGGTCACGGCGTTCGCCCGATTTGCCGATTTCAACGCCGGAGGAAATGGTGATTCTGGCGAGCATTGTTGAAAAGGAAACGGCTCTGGCAGATGAGCGTCCACGCGTGGCATCGGTGTTTATCAACAGGCTGAAGCAGGGCATGCGCTTGCAGACCGATCCGACTGTTATCTATGGGATTGTTGGCGGGGAGGGCTCCCTTGGGCGGCCTATCTCCCGCGCTGATCTGCGCGCTGAAAACCCCTACAATACCTACGTTATCGATGGGCTGCCGCCCGGACCTATTGCCAATCCGGGACGTGCAGCACTTGAGGCCGTTATCAACCCTGCGCGTACGGATGATCTGTTCTTTGTTGCTGATGGATCCGGTGGGCACGCGTTTGCAAAGACATTTGCAGAGCATCAGGCCAATGTGCGCAAGTGGCGAGAGATCGAACGCGATAAATCTGCTCAGGCGGAGTCGACAGACGAGGACAGCGTAGAAAATTAGTTTCCGGTGTTGGTAGCGACGGCGTCTTTCGGTCGTGTTGAAGTGGGGCTTTCTGAATGGCGATAAGCAGCATGACTGGTTATGGCCGGTCTGAAGGAACGTTTGAAGACCGAAGCTGGTATTGGGAATTGCGGTCTGTAAATGGTCGTGGCCTTGATCTGAAATTCAGATTGCCCAATGGCAATGATGTCGTTGAGCAGGCCTGCCGGAAACAGGCACAATCGGTGTTTGGACGCGGGAACCTTCAGTGCAATCTCTCCATGGGATTTAGTGAAGGACGGCCAGCATTCTCCATAAATGAAGCGGCTTTGACACAGGCCCTTGCCCATATTTCTGCAATCGGCAACCGCGTTGAGGTAACCCCTCCGACCGCTGCAGAGGTGTTGGCGATGCCTGGCGTTCTGGAGCGGACAGCTGATGAACGCGATGCCGCTGGCATTGAGGAATTGTCGCTTGCGCTCATTGAAAGCTTCCGCGAGGCTTTGCAGTCTCTTCTTGAGGCACGTCGCGCAGAAGGCGCTCATCTTCATAACGTCATTTCCGGTCTTGTGGAGCAGATTGCTAACCTGACCCAACAGGCCGTCGATAATCCGGCGCGAACGCCTGAGGCCATTCAGGTGCGGATCAGGAAGCAGATTGCGCTGTTGTCCGGTGGACAGGTCAAGTTGGATGAGGAACGGCTTCATCAGGAAGCGATGCTGATTGCGACCAAAGCTGACATCCAAGAAGAGTTGGATCGGCTGAAAGCTCACATTGCCGCTGCAATTGATTTGTTGAATCAGGAGCAGCCCGTTGGACGAAAATTTGATTTCCTGACGCAGGAGTTCAATCGGGAAGCCAATACGCTTTGCTCCAAATCAAATGATGCAAATTTGACAAAGATTGGCCTTGCGCTGAAAGCGGTTGTCGATCAAATGCGCGAGCAGATACAAAACATCGAGTAGGAATTCAGATGCGAAACAGTTCAGCCAGCACAATAGACCGGCGCGGTGTCATGCTTGTTCTGTCATCCCCGTCAGGTGCCGGGAAATCCAGTATCGCAAGAGAAATTCTCAGTAAAAATTCCGAGATTGAATTGTCTGTGTCAGTGACGACACGCGCACAGCGTCCCAGCGAGATCGAAGGAACGCATTACCACTTTATCGACCAGAAGAGGTTTTCGGCCATGCGTGACCGCAATGAATTGCTTGAATGGGCGGAAGTCCACGGCAATTTCTACGGCACGCCCAGAGACCCGGTCGAAGAAGCGCTTTCGGCAGGCCGTGATGTTCTGTTTGATATTGACTGGCAGGGTACAAGACAGTTGCACGAACGGATGCCGGAAGATCTGGTTCGGATTTTTGTATTGCCACCGTCGATTGACGAATTGAAATCGCGCCTGGAACGCCGTGCAGAAGACAGCGCAGACGTGATTGCCAAAAGGCTGGCAAACTCTGCTTTGGAGATGGAGCAATGGTCGGAATATGACTATGTCATCATCAACGAGAAACTGGAGCTGTCGGTCGCGAGGGTTCAGTCCATTTTGGACGCTGAGCGAATGCGCCGTGATCGGGTTGTGGGCATAAACATGTTTGTCGAAGGGCTTATCAACCAGCTTTAAGTGGCGGTTTTGGCGGCATCAAGTGCATTTGCCAAAGCGACGAATCCAGTGACCGGAATCTGCTCCGCGCGTTCCATTGGTGAAATTCCCGTCTGTTCGAATATCTCACTTGTCACACCGACCGATTTCAGGCTCTGGCGCAGCATTTTCCGTCGTTGTCCGAAAGCTGCTGCTGTTACTTTTGAGAGGCTCTTCAGAAGGCACGGCAATGGCTCTGCGCGTGGTTCAAGGTGGATAACACTGGACGTGACCTTGGGCGGTGGTGTGAAGGCTTTTGCCGGGATGTCGAACAGAAGCTCAGTTGTGCAGCGCCACTGCGCCAGAACTGCCAAACGCCCATATGTGCGACTGCCGGGCGCTGCAACAATGCGCTCTGCAACCTCTTTCTGGAACATCAATGTCATTGACGCGAAGAAAGGCGGCCAGGGCTCGGCTTCCAGCCAGCCGACCAGCAAAGGTGTTGCAATATTGTAGGGCAGATTGGCGATGATCCGCGTTTGAAGCTGCGGCGGCAGCTCTGGTTGATCCTGAAGGGCATCGCCAGCAATTATGCGCAATTTGCCCGGATAGTGGGCAGATATCTGTTCAAGTGCCCGGATACAGCGATCGTCCCTTTCAATCACGGTGACGCTTGCCGGGTCCTCTTTCAGGATAGCCCTGGTCAAACCACCGGGGCCGGGGCCGACTTCCAATATATGTGCATCTTTCAAACGACCTGCGCTGCGCGCAATCCGGCTTGTCAAATTCAGATCCAGAAGAAAGTTCTGACCCAGTGACCTTTTGGGATTGAGATCAAGTTGCGTCAAGACATCCCGCAATGGGGGTAGGGCGTCAAATGAATGGCTCATGGCTTGGCCTTTGCTGTCATCGCATGCGCCATGCGGATGGCGTTAATGAGACTGTCAGGGCGGGCCGTGTTTTTGCCAGCTATATCGAGCGCTGTGCCGTGATCGGGTGATGTGCGCACGAATGGCAGGCCAAGCGTGACATTGACGCCTTCATCAAAGGCCAGTGTTTTTGCCGGGATCAGCGCTTGATCATGATACATGCAGACTGCCACATCATAGGTGGCGCGCGCGCGGGCATGAAACAACGTATCTGCTGGCAGCGGACCTTGAATGTCCAGGCCCTCATTGCGCAATTCGTCCAGCGCCGGTGAAATTATGGTCTGCTCCTCATGCCCCATGGCGCCGTCTTCCCCGGCATGGGGATTGAGGCCGGCAACCGCGATGCGCGGCTTTGCGATTCCAAACCGTGCGGTCATCTGTGAATGACAGATCCGTATTGTGGCCTTGATCAAATCACCATTGAGTTGGCCAGGCACCTCGTTAATTGGGATGTGAATTGTAATGGGGACGGTACGCAGACTGTCGGATGCAATCATCATGATCGGCATGTGGGATTGACCGGTATACCGGGTGGCCAATGTGGCAAGATATTCGGTATGACCCGGGTGAGTGAAACCAGCCTCATAGAGGTTCTTCTTGTGGATGGGGCAGGTCACCAATCCTGAGAAATCCCCATTTATGACACCGGCAACAGCCTGATCAATGAATTCAATGACCGCCGCTCCATTTTCGGCCTGTAATGAGCCGCAGCAATCGGGTTTGGCAACTGGAAGGTTGATCACCGGTATACCGGTTGAATCTGCGTGCGAAATCGCATGCTTGTCGACAGGGGTTATGGGCACATCAATGCCCAACATCGCCGCGCGTAGTGCAAGTGTTTCGGCACAACCAAACACCGTGAACGGCGGCAAGTTCAAATGTGCGCCCTGCTGCCATAGGGAAAGCACCAAATCAGGCCCGATGCCTGATGGCTCCCCCATGGTCAACGCCAACGGTTTGGTCACAGATTACAGCCTGACAGCTTGCGTGCTAGCGGATATCAATGACAGCGTCCTGTCGCAGATCGCGAATATAACGGCGCGCCAGCAATTGACCCTCTTTGTCCATCATTTCCGTGCGAATTTCATCGAGAGCGGCAGTATCGCTGGCAATTTCGCGAATGTTACAGATAACAAGCATCTCAAAACCTTCCTTAATGGCGGCTGGTTCTGTGGATTGGCCAATTTGCAAGGGATTGAGTCTTTCAAGCAGAGGCCCGGACAATTGAGATTCGTCCCGTCGACCAACGGTTTTGACCACCACGTCGCGCATACCCGCGATCTGGTCAAGTACGGCATCGCATCCCGCAATGGTCGGCCTGAATCGCTCAGCACGTTTCTTAATCGCATTTCTATCGGAATCGGTGGAGCCTTTGGGCACAATGAAGATAACCTGTTTCAAAGTGAATTCCCGAACCTGCTGCTCTGTGTCGCCCCGGGCACGCGCTGAAGCTACGACTTCCGCTTCTTCAACATTTACGGTGCCGCGGAACCTTGCACGCACAGTTCTTGCCCAGGCCAACTCGGCTCTGAGCCGGCTTTTCAGGGCATTGGCGTTGACACCTGACTTGCTGAGCGCCTGGCCCAACTGAGACGGGCTCATTTTTGTTCGGCTGGCAATACTTGCAAAAGCGCTGTCGACTTCCTGAGGTGTTGGATTGATGCCGCGTCGCTTGGCTTCTCCCAGCTTCAGCTTTTCTTCAATCAGCTCTTTGAGAGCTTTTGAGCGCGAGCCGGTGCGGGTCGTCAATTTTAACAGCTTTGTTCGCTGATCAAGCTCGTAGCTGGTGATTGGATCATCATTTACGAGTGCTACAATCTTGCTTTGTGCATGGGCTGAAAAACCGGCAGATACAAACAGGCAAGCGAACACTGCAAAAGCAAAACTGCGAAAGGAATAGGGGAAAGACAACATGAAAATGCCCTTATGAGTAACATGTGCGTTTGGGTATATTAACCAAAACTGATTTCAGACGTAAACATTTGCCACGCAGATTAGGGTAAATTGAGGCAACCCGTCTAACGGACAAACGTCCTAATAGCTTGAGCTTTCGCTATCGTCTCCGCCCAAATCCTGACTGAGCTGCCCACCGCCAATAGTTTTCAGATTGACCCGCAGATAGATTTGTTGATCGGTCTCAAGATCGGTGTAGCGGTCATGGGTTTCTGAATAGGTAAGCGAAATTGCAAAACATTCGTCGTCATACGCAATGCCAAGGCTATCACTGACTGCACCATTGTTCTCGATGTCGTATCGGATATCACCAAAAACGCGCCAGTTTTCGTTGATCTGAAGCGATGCAGAAGCTCGAATTTCCTCACGGTCATCGACGATGCCCAAATTCGGTTGCGAATTGAAATAGGCATAGCCAACAGAGCCAGCAATAAATCCGCGTTTGCCGCTGGCAGTGATTTCTGTGCGATTGACAGCCAAATCGTCTGAATCCAGCCGCAAAAAGGCGTCGAGACGAAGATCATTGGGCGTATCAATCGTGAACCGTCCGATGAAATCCGAGCGATCAGATTCCAGACCACTGTCCAGGCCTGTCGCCGCAACATCCGGATTGGCAAAAGAGTTTGTTCCAAACAGATGGAATGACTGACCCAGTACGGTTCTGATCGACACGCCATTGTTAAAATTCGCGCGGTGTATGATACCGATATTTGCCCGTGAACCACCTTCGATGCGGTCATAACCGGAGAACTTATTGACGCTGAACAAATTGGTATCGTCGAACACCAGACTTTGAGCGTCTTCATTCGGCAGAGAGCCCAACTGGTTTTCATTGCTGCGCAAAATAATCTGAGCAACCGGCTCGAAACGCTGTGTACCCCAGGTGTGCTGACTGATGAGTGGCCAGCGCCATTCAACGCCAGCTAAAGCCAAACCACGAAACGCCTCATCTTCCTCAATAAAGCTTGCCAGCGGCTCTCCGTTTTCCAACCAGAATGCGTCGCCACGCAGCGATGCAAATGGTGTAAACAGTTGACCCATTGGACCGACCAGTGTTTTCTGCCAGGTCGCTTCGAGAGACAGACGCGTGTAGGTTCCTTTCGGACCGACAACCCGGCCCGTTGTACTGCCGTTACTGCTGCCGAAATCGGTGTTTTCGCGGGACAGGCTGGTGAAATTGACATCGAACGACAATTCGCCATCCAGAACCGGATCACCGAAGACCAGATTGTAATCCAGTACAGGATGAACAATTGCCTGCTCTTCCTGGAAGTTGGTTCCGATACTGTCTTCCAGATCCTCGCGCAAAATCCGGAAATGGTATCCACGCAGATCAAAATAGTTCCGCTCGCTCTGGCCTGTCAGATAGAGTGTCGAAATGGCTTCCTGGGTATCAGAGTCTTCCAGATCATAGTCGCGGGTAAAAGTACGGTCACTGATTGCGGTGACGTCCCAACCCCATTTCCATTGCTGGTTGATATTGAATTCACCGTCGGACTCTACATAGCCACGGAATGTCTCATCGCCCTGCAACCCTGCAAACTCGTCGGGGTCAAATTGAGCGATGCCGGCGCCACGAATGCGGTAGGAGCCGGTGATTAATTTGTGACGCCATTCTGCATCCAGCAATACGCCTTGTCCGGTGTAGAAAGTCGGGGCAACTGTCAGATCGTAATTCGGGGCCAGATTAAAGAAGTAAGGTGTGGTCAGCCCAAGTCCGATTGAACTGCTGTAATTCAGGGTTGGCATCAGGAAGCCGCTCTTGCGCTTCACAGATGGGTCGGCATGTGAAAAGAACGGCATATAAGCCACCGGAACGCCCATGAATTCCATCCAGGCGTTCTCGTAGTAGATCATCTGCTCCTGCTGATCATGAACGACCTTTGCCGCTTTGATCTGCCATAAATAAGGTCGATGAGGCCGATCCGCACACGCTTCGCAAGCTGTATAACTGCCTTGATTGAAGATGGTTCTGTTACCCTCTGAGCGCTCTGCGGATACAGCGCCAAAAGTCGCGTTCTCAGGTGTGCGAATTTGCAGAGACTGGACAAAACCATCTCGGAAGTCTTCGGTTATATCCACCTGATCAGCTGTCAGAACGTTGCCGGTTGGCTCGGTGATGCGAACATTGCCGAATGCCATCATGCGGCCGCTGCCCTGATCATAGATCACGCGGTTTGCATTCAACGTATAGCCATCATAGACAATCTCGACATTGCCGTCGGCGGTAACGGTTTCCTTATCGTAATTGTAGATCAGCTCGTCGGCTTCGACCAGCATTTGCGCATCGGGGTTCGCTTGCGCTCTGCCGCGTAGTATATCAGAAGCATTTGGGCTGCCTGACTGCGGCCCGGTCACTTGGCCAGAGGCGGATTGAGCATGGGCTGACAGAAGGTCTGGCGCAAATCCTGCAGCAAGCGGAAGGGCCAAAGCAGATACAGACAGACACAGTGCCAGCTTCAAACTGATGCCGGTTCTCGATTTGCGTATAGGTGCAATTCTCCCTTGGCGTCGGGGTGACGCGTAAGGGGTGCCGAAAATGTCTTCGGATCGGGCGTTGTCACGCTGCCTCATCCGTCCTCCTGATACAATAAAACAGTTACGCCCAACACCGAAGCGATGAGCGCAGGAAGCCAAGCGGCAAGGGCCGGTTCCAAAAGTCCGTTGCTTCCGAAATCCCCAACCAGTTCAGAAAGCACATAAAGCACGAAGCCTGCGCCAATTCCACCTAAAACCATATGACCGGCACCGCCAAGTCTTGTCAATTTTAATGAAACGGTTGCCGCAATGATAACCATGGCTGCGAAAAGCATCGGTCGGGCCAAATGTGTCTGGAATTCCAAGCGCATACGATTTGTGTTTAAACCGGCGCGTTCAGCAGCTTCGATAGCGTCGGAAAAACGCCAAAAGCTCAGGTTTCCGGTGCTTTCTGCCTGTTGACGCGCTTGTTCCCGGGTAAAAAATGTACTGAGTCGATATTCAGCTCTCAGCTCCGGTGGAGAATCGGCAGTCGTGACGCGCGCGTCATTAAGCTGCCAGTAACCATCTTTCCAATTTGCGGATACCGCATCCACCTGTTCCTTGAATGTTCTGTCTTCATTGAACACCAGCGCCGTGACGCTGACGAGCGTCAAGCCACGGTCGAGGGAGCGGTCCGCTGACAGTATGGACTCACCGTCGGAGCCCTCCTGCCGAAACCAGATGCTGGCGGTATCGGATTTTCGGAAGTTTTGGCCGTTGCTGAATTGTTGTATCTCGATTTGCTCCGACTGCTCCTGTAGCCAGACAGATAGTGGATTATAAGCAATGCTGGTGAGAATGCCGATGAAGATTGCCAGAAACAATGCGGGCCGTATGAACTGCCAAACCGACACGCCAGATGCTCGTGTTACGGCAAGTTCCAGCTTGCGTGTCAGGGTCAGGAACGCAACGGTTGAGCCGATAAGAATGGCGAAGGGAAGAACCTGCTCGGCGATGGTGGGTGTCCGGTAAAGCGCCATTTGAACGCCGAACAGGAATGTCCAGCCATCATGATCTGATAATTCACGAATGCGCTCAATCAAATCGACCAGAAAAATGATGGCAAAACAGATCAGGAAGACGCTGAGAATGGACTTCAGAAACACTTTCATGAAGTAAAGATTCAGGGTTTTACGAAGGATCATCCGTTGAATGCCTCGCGATCGGCTTTGGCAGCACGGCGGCTTGCCACCAGTTTTTCGAACACGTCAGCCAGACGGTCGGCTACGCGTTGCGCAAAATCAAGTCTGACATTTTGCCAAAGCAGAATCAGACATATGATTGTTGCGCCGATGGGTATTGCATAAAGTGGCACAACACCAACAGCGCTGCTCTCAGCCAGGCTTTCGGCGGCAAAACCAACCCCTCTTATGGCCACTGCAACGGCGGTTGCAGACAGGATGGCGATACCCTGGCCTGATCGTGTGGTCTGGGGGCTGGCCATGAACAACATGGCGACCATGGCAAAGGAGAACGCATAGAGCGGCGCAACAAAGCGGCTGTGCAATTCTGCGCCCAATTCGCTGCGTTTCGAATTTTCCTCTGCATCGGGGCTCAAAAGATCACCCAGCAATTCCATTGTGCCGCGTTCCTTGGTCCGGTATCCGGCATTTGTTGTGCGTTCACGAAATTGGGACAAATCAAAAGCATAACTTTCGAACTCGATGATTGACGACGAGTTCTCAGCTTTTTCACGGCGCACAATGTTTCCGTTTTGCATGACCAGATATGTGCTGGGGCCGGTTTCTACCAAAGCGCCCCGGTCGGCCAGATATCGAAATGATATTTCAGGGTTGCGCGTATCGCTGATCAGGATGCCACCCAGGAAACCGTCGACACTGCGTTCCTTGATATGGACCATCAGCCCGCTGTCTACGTCTGTGAAGGCTCCGGGGATCATGATGCTGCTGATCAGATCGGCGCGCACCTGGGTTACATGACCACGCAATTGTTTGAGGCCTGCAGGCGCGACATAGATGCTGAGAAACGCCGTCAGCAGAGCCACAAACAGGCTGAGCCACAACAAGGGTCGTGTCACGCGCTTTGGAGAGCCGCCGGCAGCGGCAATGATGACAAGCTCGCTTTCCTGATGAAGCGTATTCATGGTGTAAAGAATTGCGATAAGAAGGGCGATCGGGGCCAGAACCACAACCAGACTGGGAATGGCCAGTGACGAAATGACGAGAAATAACTGAAGCGTCTGGCCTTTGGCAGTCACCAGGTCAATCTGACGAAGTGCCTGCGTCATCCAGACAATGGCGGTCAACGTTACGGTTGTGAGCAGAAAGGCAGACAGGCCTTTCCACATAACATAACGTTCAATTTTTGCACCAAGTCCGAAATTCATATTTGCGTCTGTGCTCTTCGAATTAAAGGGTCAAGCATGTGTTGCAGACCGTGCCATCACCATCAATGATCAGCCAAAAGATTTAGCCAGAAAGTTTAGCCGTTAGGGCTTGTCGTAATTGAACAATTGTACCACTTTCCAGTTAACCGCTTATCACAGTTCAGTTTGGTACCTGCAATGGTAGCACCGAATCTGAAGTCTTGGTCAGTAAGTCATTAATCTATCAAGGAAGTCCACTTTATGTCCCACCTGTCAGACGTCACTTTTCACAAGAAAATAACCGGTTCGCCGAAAATTGTAGTGACGGTGTGTTCTGATGACCTCACATTACCAGAAGCGCTGGTCGATGGTCGGGCGGACCTGCAGGCTTTTTTTGAAAAGGCGGCTGCCGCTGCCAAGTTTGATGGCACTGTTGGCAAGACCATAAACATCGTCACGCCAGGCGGGACGGAGTTTGACCGTCTTATTGTTTTGGGCAGTAGCTCCAAAGACGACAAAGAAGCGTTGAATTGGCGCAATCTCGGTGGGCAGATCATGGGGCATTTGTCTGATGACAGTGCTTCCATCGTTCTGGGTGACCTTGCGGCGGCAGACATGTCCCTATGTGCTCAGGGGCTTTATCTGCGGAGCTATAAGTTCGACAAGTACAAAACCAAAAAAGACGACAGCAAAAGCAATGCGAAACCTCAGAAAATCGGCCTTGTTGGCGATGCTGCCCTGGCTGCGAAGAAGCTTTGGAACGATGACCGTGCGGTTGCCGAAGGCACGCTGTTCGCCCGCAATCTGGTAAATGAGCCTGCCAATATTTTGACCACGACCGAATTTGCTGACCGCTTGAAAGAACTCAAGGACCTTGGCGTTGATGTCCAGGTTCTGGATGAGAAGGCATTGGCCAAAATCGGCATGCATGCGCTTTTGGGCGTCGGGCAGGGCTCTGCCATGCCGTCAAAGGTTGTTGTTATGCGATGGAATGGCGGCAAGGCGAAGGAACAACCCTTGGCGTTCGTCGGAAAAGGCGTGGTGTTTGATACCGGTGGCATTTCCATCAAACCGGCTGGCGGCATGGAAGACATGAAGGGTGATATGGGCGGAGCTGCTGCAGTCTCAGGCCTGATGAAAGCACTGGCAGGACGGAAAGCGAAAGCGAATGTTGTCGGCATTGTCGGGCTTGTGGAAAACATGCCGGATGGTTTGGCGCAACGTCCCGGTGACATTGTGACATCGCTTTCCGGACAGACCATCGAAATCATCAATACAGATGCTGAAGGGCGGCTCGTTCTGGGCGACCTGCTGTGGTACACGGAAGATAAATTCAAACCCAAATTCATGATCAATCTGGCAACCCTGACCGGCGCTATTATTGTGGCGCTGGGTCATCACCATGCAGGGATGTTCTCCAACTCTGATGACTTGTCTGAGAAGCTTTCGAAAGCCGGAGAAGCTTCGGAAGAGTTGGTTTGGCGCATGCCGCTGGGCAAACCCTATGACAAGCTGATCAACAGCAGGTTTGCGGATATGAAGAACACCGGTGGCCGCTGGGCTGGATCGGTCACGGCGGCGCAGTTCCTGCAACGCTTTGTGCGAGATGTTGACTGGGCGCATCTGGATATTGCCGGCACGGCAATGGGGTCTCCAAGCACAGATATCAGCCGTTCATGGGGTTCGGGGTTTGGTGTGGCTTTGCTCAACCAGCTTGTGTTGGATCAGTATGAGAGCTGATCGTTGGAGCCTGTGCGTTCAATGTCGTGCAAATGATTGAATACAAACGAGGTGCGCGCTAGTGGCGGAGGTTCTGTTCTATCATTTGCAGGCCCAGCCATTGGAGGAGGTTCTGCCCGGGTTGCTGGAGCGCTCTTTGGCGCGCAACTGGCGGGTTGTCATTGAAAGCGGTGCTCCCGAGCAGCTTGAAGAGCTTGACACTTTGCTTTGGACATATCGGGAAGAGAGTTTTCTGCCACATGGCCTTGACGGGAACGAGTTTGCGGGCGAACAGCCGATCCTTCTCACGGGTGGTGATACCAATCCGAATGGAGCGCATATCCGGTTTCTGATTCATGATGCTGCTTTGCCGGAAGACCTGAATTATGAGCGGCTGGTTTTGTTGTTCGACGGGTTGGATGAATTATCAGTCCAAAGCGCTAGACAGCACTGGAAGGCGCTCAAGGACACCGAGCATGAGTTGACTTACTGGCAGCAGAATGAAGCTGGCCGCTGGCAGAAAAAGGCTTAAGACGCGATGCGTTTACTATCAGGGGCCATCCGGTTTCCGGCTGGACTGATTTGGCGCGACGTTACAAAATTGACGTGGTATCGTTTTCAAGGTGTTGTTCAAGGGTGCGGTTCTGACACATGTTTTTGAGCGTTTTTGATCTGTTTAAAATTGGCGTCGGGCCATCCTCATCTCATACGATGGGGCCAATGGTTGCGGCACGTCGGTTTTTGACCGAAATCCGGGACGGTGATTGGCCACGACCGGCCAATGCCCAGGTCAGCCATATCAGCGTAAGCTTGCATGGATCTCTCAGTTTTACGGGTAAGGGACACGCCAGTGACCGCGCTATTTTATTAGGGCTGGCAGGCTTTGAGCCAAAGACACTGGATCCTGAGCAGGCGAAAGCTGCGCTTTCGGATATTGAGTCCACAAAAAAGGTGTCACCACAAGGGTTTGGCACCTTTTCTTTTGATCCAGAATCCGATTTGGTTTTTGATTATGGGCCCGCGCTGCCGCAGCATGCCAATGGCATGATTTTCAACGGTTTTGACGCCAATGGGCTGCAATTACTGAAGCGCACCTATTTTTCGGTCGGCGGCGGGTTCGTTATGAGCGAAGCGGAATTGGAAGCAGATGCGCGCGAAAAGGATGGCAACACATCAGCAGATGATGTTGAGCCGGTGCCATACCCATTTCGTTCGGCCAATGAAATGCTTTCCATGGGCGTGGCAAGCGGTTTGTCGATTGCGGACATGAAGCGCGAAAACGAGGTCGCACACACCAGTCCGCAGGTTCTGGATCGCGGGCTTATCGAGGTCTGGACGGCCATGTCGGACTGTATGGATCGTGGGCTTGCGGGAGAGGGGCAATTGCCTGGTGGCCTGAAGGTCAAGCGCAGAGCGCGGGAAATTCATGACCAGCTGATAGCCGAAACCGGCAGCAATTCCTTTCATCCCCACAAGGTTATGGATTGGCTAGGCGTTTACGCCATGGCCGTGAATGAGGAAAATGCTGCTGGTGGTAAAGTTGTGACTGCGCCAACCAATGGCGCTGCCGGCGTTGTTCCAGCCGTCATTCGCTATTATCTGGACCATTGCATCGGAGCCACGGAAGAAGGGGTCAAGACCTTCTTGCTGGTTGCCGGGGCCATTGGCGGCATCATCAAATATAACGCGTCAATCTCTGGAGCGGAAGTGGGATGCCAGGGCGAAGTCGGGTCCGCATCGGCCATGGCAGCCGCTGGACTTTGTGCGGTTTTGGGCGGCAGCAACAAGCAGGTGGAAAATGCCGCCGAGATCGCTCTGGAACATCATTTGGGTATGACTTGCGATCCTGTTGCTGGCCTTGTTCAGGTGCCGTGCATTGAACGCAATGCCCTTGGTGCTGTGAAAGCCGTGACTGCAGCCAGTCTTGCACTGCGGGGCAGTGGTGACCATTTTGTACCGCTGGATACATGCATAGAAACCATGCGCCAGACCGGGCGCGATATGATGGATGAATATAAGGAAACATCAAAAGGCGGGCTGGCAGTCAATCTGGTCGCTTGTTGAGGGGTTATTATACTTGACAAACCCAACTGAGATTCGTATATAAGTTTCAACACGATAAGGTTGAATCTAATGTCCGTTCTCGCAAAAGCACATTTCTACGATGAAAAAGCCGCATTTGAACATGTGGAAAGCATTCTATGGCCTGATGGCCCTGTATGCCCTCACTGTGGATGTGTAGAGCGGATCTACAAGCTTGAAGGCGTTCGCACAAAGCCAAGCAAGAAAAACCCAGACGGCATTGAGCGCTTCGGCCTGAAAAAGTGTGGCGACTGTCGCAAGCAGTTCACCGTCCGCAAGGGCACGATCTTTGAAGAAAGCGCGATTCCGCTTCACAAGTGGTTGCAGGCCATTCACCTGATGTGCAGCAGCAAGAAAGGCATATTTTCTAACCAGCTTCACCGCACACTGGAAATCACGCTTAAATCCGCTTGGTTCCTGTCCCATCGTATTCGTGAGGCCATGCGCAACGATGATTTCACTCCCTTGGGCGGTGCTGGTGGCATTGTTGAAATTGACGAAACTTTCACTGGTAAACGTGACGCCCACCGTGGAGCAAAACTCGACAAGCGTGGCGGCGTCTGGTGGAAGGTTCCTGTTTTGACACTGATAGACCGCAAGGGCACTGCGCGCAGTTTTGTTATTGATAGAGCGACGAAGGCAAACGTGCTTCCGATCCTGCGCGAAAATCTTGATAAGGAAGCCCGTGTCATAACGGACGATAGCAGCATTTACCGCGAGCTGGACCGCGAATATATGCACGCCTTTGTGGTCCATTCCAGAGGCGAATACGGTCGCGGCGAGATCACGACAAACACGGTTGAGGGCTTTTTCAGCATCTTTAAACGTGGCATGAAAGGCGTATATCAGCATTGCAGCGAGAAGCATTTGCATCGCTACATGGCTGAGTATGACTTCCGTTATTCCAACCGTGAAAAGTTGGGTTGTGATGATAAAGAGCGCGCAAAGCGGGCATTGTTGTCTATTGTTGGCAGGCGGCTGACCTATGAAGGGCCTGCGTACCAGAGCTGACGAAAAGCATCGCTAAAATCGGCTTCGGTATTTTTTGTTGATAGTCGAGAGCGAATATGCCAAACTTTAATGGAAGGCCCTTTCTCCGCAAAAACGCTCCTGAGCGCCTCCTTGACGGGATAGCGGATCGTGCGGGCCTTCCATTTTAATAATAAGCGGTTGTGCCATTTTTCCAGAGTTCATACTCGGTGGCGATCTTGTCTTTTATCAGTAAATAAGAACGATCATCGCCGCGTTCCCATTTTCTTTGAACGGCCCATGCAGCATAGTCGGCGACCCATAACAGGGGTTCTTCAGATGACTGAGGAAAGGCAACTTCCCATTTGTTTCTTGGAAGGGACTGCTGTACGGCATTGTTAACGGCGGACTTAAAGGATGCTTTGGTTTTTTTGGTGCCAAGTGACGCTGCTGTTATCAGGGTTTTGTCGGATTTAGCGCACCTTTTTGGACCGACGTGCTTGAAGTGGTAGTACCAAGCATATCGATAAAAGGTGGCGTCAGAATCTCTAGTTTGAGGTTGCGCCTTGGATTTTTCTAAGATGGTGAAATCGGCTTGGAAGGTGCAGCGTTTGAGCAGGTCGAAGACTTCATCCCTGATTATTTGCGCGTCAGACGTAGCGTGAAGTTTTGTTCTGCCTGGGTCTCCATTAATTTGCAAATTGCGCCGAATATTCAGTATGGGAGCGAACTGGTCGGTATCTTCTGTCACGATTGAACAAAGGATGAAATAGGTGCTTGCCCCTGATTTCTTTTTGAAGGTAAAACAGCCAGCTTCGTCGGCGTATAGAAAGGTATTTGTCAATGGATGAAAACTCTAACGACTCAAACCATGACAGTCTATCACAAGCCGACAAGTTCCGTGAAGCTGCCCGCGAACTCGAAACCGACAACGACGAAAAGCGGTTCGACGAAACGTTGAAAAAGCTGGCGAAGCAAAAACCGAAAGACGACGAACCCGAGTAGTTTCCGCCGTCAGAGACTAGACACCAAGCCCGCCATTTGAGCGGGCTTTTTCATGGAGAAATAGATGAGACTAGAAATTCTCGACTTCATAGCCAAAGTTTTTAGGGTGACATTCCAAGTGGATGGGGTTCGAAAGGGCGCGCCTCCACCGCCTAGCGATCGGATGGATTGCTGCTAAGCCAGTCATTGGTACCATTTTTCGCAAGATATGAGCGTTTATTTGTTAACTCTGAAACCCAAGTCCTATCATCATCGTCTACAAACCCCCTCAAGTGCTCGCCAAGCTCTTTCGCGGTACTGTCGACGTCGATCAGCCAAAAAGAGTTCAGCGCTCTATGTGCTTCAAGGCGTTTCAATTCATCCCAAAGCTTAGGGTAGTCTTTTTGTTTTATGAGGTCATATGTGAATACGTATGTCGTCATGATCAGTCCTCCCGATAGTAGGGAGAGATAACACACTTATTGAGTGTGGTTTGTCAAGTATAATAACCCCCTTGTTGATGTGGTAGAATAATACCGGTTATGCAAATATCTGCGAAATAACATCTTTTTAGCGCGAAATCTCAACATGTGATCTTGACCCGTGCGGTCAGCTCGGCTAAATCCCGCTCATTGAATGGCGGCTCACGGTTTGGGCCGCTTTATGATTTTGTAGCCTGAGGCTTTGATGCCGGGTTACGTCTCCATCGGATTTGAGCTGAACACATGAAAACATATTCTGCAAAAGCCAGCGAGATCGAAAAGAATTGGATTTTGATCGACGCTGAAGACCTTGTTGTTGGTCGCCTTGCTGCAATTGTAGCAACGCGTCTGCGCGGCAAACATAAAGTCACTTACACTCCGCATATGGATTGTGGTGACCATGTTATTGTCGTGAATGCTGCCAAAGTGGCACTGACCGGCAAGAAGTACGAAGACAAAGTTTATTACTGGCACACAGGTTATCCCGGCGGTATCAAACAGCGCACAGCACGTGAGCTGATCGAAAGCCGTTTTCCTGAACGTGTCGTCATGAAAGCTGTTCAGCGCATGTTGCCACGCGGCCCACTTGGCCGTCAGCAATTGCGCAATTTGAAAGTTTATGGCGGATCTGAGCATCCCCATGAAGCACAGCAGCCTGCGACACTGGATGTTGCGGCAATGAACTCCAAGAACAAGAAGGCCTCCTGATCATGGCTGAAGAATTGCAAACTCTTGAAGATCTGGGCAATGTTATGGACGCGGAGAGCGAAGCTGTTGAAGCCGCTCCTGTACATGTGCAGAAACTCGATGAACATGGCCGTGCTTACGCCACCGGTAAACGGAAGGATGCGGTTGCTCGTGTCTGGCTCAGCCCTGGTGCCGGTCGCATCACTGTGAATGGCAAGCCTTTTGACGGCTATTTTGCCCGCGCTGTGCTGCAACTTGTTGTGCGTCAGCCGCTTGTCGCTGCTGATCGTGACACACAGTATGATATTAACGCGACAGTTGCTGGTGGTGGTCTGTCCGGTCAGGCTGGTGCCGTACGTCACGGTATTTCCAAGGCTCTGACCTATTTCGAGCCTGCCTTGCGCGGTAATCTGAAACAGGGCGGCTTCCTGACCCGCGATAGTCGTGTGGTTGAGCGTAAGAAATACGGTAAGGCGAAAGCCCGTAAGTCTTTCCAGTTCTCCAAACGTTAAGTTCGGATTTTCTGAATTTGAAAAGGGCGGCCTTGGGCCGCCCTTTTTGTTTGTCGTATTCCCATGTGCCTTATGGCTGCAGCGGGGCCAGATCGAACAGCAGGAAGTTTGCATTTTGGCCCGCTTCCAGACTAATCGAACCGCCATCAAGGGCGGCTCCATCGCCTTCGTGCAACACTTCGCCATTCAGGGTCAGCGACCCCGCAGCCATTTGCAGCCACAATTTGCGTCCCGTTTGTGCAGCATATTCAATCTGCTCATCGCCATCCAGATTGGCAGCATAGACCAGCGCATCCTGCTGCACGCGGATTGAGCCATCAGCACCATCTGGTGACAGAATGAGCGCGAGTTTGCCACGCTTGTCCAAATCCGCAGCATCCAATGCCTCGTAGCGCGGTGTGACATTTTGCGTGTCCGGTATCAGCCAAACCTGCAGGAAATGAACCGCATCATCTGCTGATGGATTGAACTCGCTGTGCGACACACCACTTCCGGTGCTCATATATTGTACGCCACCGGCATGCACCACTGAGCCATTGCCGAGCGTGTCCTTGTGCTCCAGAGCGCCTTCCAGAACATAAGAAAAGATTTCAAAGTTCTTATGGGGATGAGTTGGAAAGCCACCATCGGCCGCTACACGATCATCATTGATGACGCGCAGTGACTCATAATGGACATTGTCGGGATCATTGTAGCCTGCAAACGAAAAACTGTGCGCGCTTTTAAGCCAGCCGTGATCGGCGATGCCTCTGTTGGCGGCGCGGCGAATGGTGATTGGTTTGTTGGTTGCTGTCAGCATTATTTCACTCCGTTTTTGGAATTGGTGTTGCACCTTATTTGGGGAGTGGAGATTTGGTTATAATGGTTTCCAATGAAATAAGACTGTTTCTAATTGGTGAACAAAGGAGTTGTTCAGATCATAAGCGCGCTGATGGTGAGAACGCTGATTTGCGTTTTGTGGCTATAGAGCGTATCTGCAGCGAAAATTGATTACAAAAACCTGGAAGAAAACCATGTCGGACAGAAAAATCAGAGTGGGTGTGTTGGGTGCCTCCGGTTATACCGGTGCGGATTTGGTGCGCCTTGCTGTCCGACATCCCAATGTTGATGTAACCGTCCTGACAGCGAACTCTCATGCGGGAAAGCCAATTGAAGAGGTGTTTCCGCATTTGCGTGGGCTTAATCTGCCTGCATTGGTGACTGTTGAAGAGGCAAATTGGGCAAAGGTTGACGCGGTGTTTTGCGGGCTGCCACATGGCACGACCCAGCAGATCACCAATACGGTCTTGAAGACGCATCCGCATGTGAAATTCATTGATATGTCTGCCGATTTCCGGTTGCGCGATGCGGACACGTATCAGCAATGGTATGGCATCAAGCACCAGGCGCCTGAATTGCAGAGTGAAGCTGTTTACGGCCTGACAGAACATTATCGGGATGATATTGCCAAAGCCCGTCTTGTGGCGTGCCCCGGTTGTTATCCAACTGCTGTTTTGACGGCCATGTTACCTTTGGCCGGTGCAGGCCTGATTGATGCCAATGAGATCATCATTGATGCAAAATCCGGTGTCTCCGGTGCCGGGCGTGGTTTGAAGCAAAACACATTGTTCTGCGAAGCAGGTGAGGGGATGTCACCCTACGCTGTTGGTACGCATCGGCATGCGCCGGAAATTGAGCAAGAGGTCAGCAAGGTTTTTGGCTCTGATGTCATCGTCAATTTCACACCACATCTCATCCCCATGTCGCGGGGCGAGCTGTGTACGCATTATGTGCGGTGCGCCGAGGGCAAGACGGCTGATGATTTACGCGAGGCGCTGGCCGCGTTCTACGCCAATCAGAGTTTTGTGCATGTGCTGAAACAGGGTGAAATGCCTGCAACGCAGCATGTGCGCGGCTCGAACAATGTTCTGATTGCTGTGTTTCCTGACCGGATACAAGGCCGTGCCATCGTCATTTCGGCGCTGGATAATCTGATTAAAGGCTCTGCGGGCCAGGCGCTGCAGAACTTCAATTTGATGTTTGGCCTGCCGGAAGCAACAGGGCTGGAGCAGGTTGCCCTTTTCCCATAGCGTATTTTGAGCAGCACAATCACTTGACTTTAGCCGTGTCTCATGTGTTTTTCCGGCAGAGTTTGACCCATTATCACCGGCCTTAGGGCCGCACAGAATTTCAGGACATAAAATGCACCGTTATCGCACCCACACTTGTGGCGCTCTTCGTTTGTCTGACGCTGACCAGACTGTTCGGCTGTCTGGCTGGGTTCACCGTGTGCGGGACCATGGTGGCTTGCTGTTCATAGATTTGCGGGATCATTATGGATTGACCCAAATCGTTGTTGATCCGGATTCTTCCGCGTTTTCAATGGCTGAAAGTCTGCGCTCTGAATATTGCATTCGTATCGACGGCGCGGTGAAGGCACGTGATGGGGACACCATCAACACAAATCTTGATACTGGCGAGATTGAAGTGTTTTGCGCGGATATGGAAATCCTGGGTTCTGCTGAAGATCTGCCGGTACCTGTGTTTGGTGAACTGGATTATCCCGAAGACACGCGTCTGCGTAACAGGTTCCTCGATCTGCGCCGGGAGACACTGCATAAGAACATCATGACGCGAACGAAAATTATCGCCGATATGCGCTCGCGGATGACAGAAGAAGGCTTCAATGAATTTCAGACGCCTATTCTCACAGCTTCATCTCCTGAAGGAGCACGGGACTTTCTGGTGCCCTCGCGTCTGCATGACGGAACGTTTTATGCGCTTCCTCAGGCACCACAGCAATTCAAGCAATTGTTGATGATCTCCGGCTTTGACCGCTATTTTCAGATTGCGCCATGTTTCCGCGACGAAGACCCGCGTGCGGACCGTTTGCCCGGTGAGTTTTATCAGCTCGATCTGGAAATGAGTTTTGTGACACAGGAAGACGTGCTCACAACCATGGAACCGATTATCCGCGGCGTTTTCGAAGCTTTCGCGGAAGGAAAGCCTGTGACCCAGGAATTTTCCCGCATTCCATATGCTGAATCTCTGCGCAAATATGGCAGTGACAAGCCTGATCTGCGCAACCCGATTGAAATGGAAGCCGTTACCGAGCATTTTGCAGGGTCCGGCTTCAAGATTTTTGCCGGCATGATTGAGCGCGATCCGAAGGTTGAGGTCTGGGCTATTCCAGCGAAAACCGGCGGCAGCCGCGCGTTCTGCGATCGCATGAACAGCTGGGCGCAGGGTGAAGGCCAGCCCGGACTTGGCTATATCTTCTTCCGTATGGAAGGCGAAGAGATTGTTGGTGCCGGACCTTTGGCCAAGAATATTGGTCCTGAGCGCACGACAGCTTTGCGCAACCAGCTTGGCCTTGGTGATGGCGATTCTGTGTTCTTTGTGGCTGGTGTTCCATCAAAATTTGCGCCCTTCGCTGGCGCTGCTCGTACCCGCGTCGGTAGCGAACTTGGCCTGATCGATGAAGACCGGTTTGCACTTTGCTGGATTGTCGATTTCCCCATGTATGAGTGGGATGAAGAAAACAAGAAGGTCGATTTTTCTCACAATCCATTCTCAATGCCTATTGGTGGTGTCGAGGCTTTGGAAAATCAGGATCCGCTCACAATCAATGCCTATCAATATGACATGGTGTGCAACGGGTTTGAAATTGCCTCCGGTGCGATCCGGAACCATGATATTGAAGTCATGACAAAGGCATTTGCCATGGCCGGCTATGCGGAAGACGTGCTTGAGGAGCAGTTTGGCGGTCTCTATCGCGCCTTTAAATTTGGCGCACCTCCCCATGGCGGCATGGCGGCTGGTGTCGACCGTATTGTGATGCTGCTGGTAGGGGCTAAAAACCTGCGGGAAGTCACTTTGTTCCCGATGAACCAACAGGCACAGGACTTGTTGATGGGCGCTCCGGCCCCTGCGACTGCCAGCCAGTTACAGGATTTGCATCTGCGGGTTATCCCGTCTGCAAAGTCCTGATTTTTCCAAGTTTATTGAATTTTCCAACGGTTCGCTACCGTTGGCAAATGCTCTAGTTCGGAAGTGGCTCAGAGCCTTCTTGTGGGCTGTCGGGCATGTTTTGAATGGTGATACCCAGCAGCGACAGCAGTTTGCGCGGATCACCGCGTAGCTGGCGCTCAATGTCTGCTATGGCAACGCCTGCTTCAGGTTTCAGCTCGACAATCAAGCTATCAGGATTTGGCAGGAAAGCCTGCAACGCTGTAACAAGTTCCTTCTGGAATCTCTGATTTTGCAAAACTGCGACCAGGAACGGCAGGGTCGCACCCACTTGGCCACGGAGCACGTCACCTTTGGTGTTCAGCTTTGCCGCCTGGGCATCAAATCCCGCTTCAACGACGCCAGAATTGCTGAATGTAATCTGCGAACCGATGAGTTTGCCGCCGCGAATGCTGGTGCTGGCCTGTGTCGGGCTTGTGAAGGGCGATGTCGCGACATCTTCAATCCGGGCGACAATTTGAAGCCGGCCAAGGTCCTGAATGTCGATGTCCAGCTCTTCCAGCGTCAACGCTTGCTGTGAAGAATCATACTGCAGTGACAAAGACTGATTAAGTTCCAGTGTCTCAGTGTCCATTGTGCGCAGGATGCTGGTCAATCGCGTGATCAGACCTTTGCCTTCCGGGATGAGCGCTGTTGGAATCCGCAGTTTTTCCAGGGTCATTGCCAGGCCGTTGGGGGTGCCGTCGGCATTGTTTTTTGTTTTTAGATCCAGTGACTGAATTCCAGCGTTCAATGCCATTTCAGGAACATTTGCTTCAAATCCATCCAGAAAAACCGATGTGAATGTCGGTATCAATGCGGCCGTAGAAACGGCCTCACCATCCAGTTTTGCCCGCAAAATATCTTTGTCAGGGAAGTCTGCGTTTTTAACCGTTGCGCGATTGATTTGCAGCGCTCCAAGATCAGTCAGGCTGGTGCGCAGTTCCTGAAGATCAATCTCGGCAAACCCACCCAGAGATGCCTGTGACATCCCCATTGATCCAATTGTGAAGTAGTCAATACCCAGTGCTTCGGTGCTGAGCCGTTCCAACTCCAGTTCCTCCACATCAAATGCAGACGCCAAACTCAGCAGGAATTGCGGGACATCGGCATTCGGCACTGCATCAATACCGTTTGGGCTTTTTGCAACGGTGATCAGGTTTTCCCTGGTGCTCTCATCCAATGCTTCCAGCGTCAGACCGGCTAGGCGCATGGCATCGATGGTTAAGGTCAGACCGCCAATTGAAACCACGTAGTCGCGTACAGTGAGCCCTCCCAGGATCACACTTTTGGACGTCCAATCGAGCCTGGGATCGAGCAGTGATGTGAATGCGTTGATGTTCAAGCCGGTAAAAACGGCGTCCTTGAAGCTTTCCCGGACGATCGGTTCCAAAGGCGGGCTCAATGACAATGTATCGGCAATTTCCCAAGTCCCGATCTGGCGCTCTTTGACATCAGAAATTACATTTTGCCGATAAATGCTCTCGCCAAGCAACTCTGTCTCTTTCTTTGAAGAGTAGGTGCGGACCGCCAGCCGAGGGATGCTGATCAAGTCTGCCTGAACGCCAAGCAGTTGTGTCAAAAATTGGCGCTGACGTTCGAATTTATCAGTTCCTCCGTCCGCTGCACCAAGGCGTGCAATGTCCAGACGGGGCAGTGCTGTTTGATCAAGCACCATCAAGTCAGTGGCAAATTCAAGCTGGCCTTGCCTGAAGGAGACGTCGTAGAGGGTGATCTTGTCCGCTTGCGCGACAAACTCACCACCGCGCAGACGTGGACTTTCCAGAATGACTTTACCTATTTTAACCCTCAGATCGAGGCCGGGTACTTCCAGCAACAGGCCATTCACCAATAAAGCACTATCGCCGGGTCGTGTTGAAATGCTGCCAACACTGCCATTCGCGCCGCCAAAGCGGGTAATCTCCCGAACCCAGCTTTGCAGGGAGTTATTGATTGTCCGCGAGAATATACTGTCGAGTGACTGTGAGGTCAGATCATCCAGATTTTGCGCACGAAGCGGCAAAGTGCCCGCTGCAAGTGTAGCAGCGACAACAACAAGGACGATTCTCAAAACGATCATCCGACCCGTTTCCTTATCTGGTGTGCGCGCTATTCATTGGCACTGATTGACAGGCCAAGCAGATCAACAACCGTGCCGGGTGCCGATGTCAGCGCGGCAAAAACCTGAATAAATGGCGTTGGTTTTTCAGGAGCCATGAGGATGCTGAACGTCTGCGGATCATTCAAAAACGTGGACACTGCATCTGCGACCTGTTTTTGAAACGCTTCATTGTCCAATACTGCCAGAAAGAACGGCAGGGCTCCTGACAATTGAGCTGCAAGCGCATCTGGCTCAACGCCCATTTTCTCAGCCTGGGCTGACAGCACACGATTGGCCAGCGAATTGTCGTCTATATTCAGATCGAGACGACCGATGCTGGCGGTCGCGATAATGGCTCTTGGATCCAGCGGGGAGGCCATAAAGCTTTGCGGAATGCCGCCGATGGCAGCCGTGAGCGACAAGGCAGCTGTATCATCTCCGGTAAGCTGAAAACGTTCCACCGTCAGAATTTCGCTTTCAGGGAGATAGGAGCCTTTTGCCGAAAGCGACAGATTCAGCTCCTGATAGCCAAGTCCAACGATGTCCTGCTTGATCCGCGAATCTGGAAATTTTGCGATCTGAATTGAAATGTCTTCCAGCTCGACTTCACCATTAACGGGGATGTTGTCCCCGTTAATGTCGGCAACAGTGTCGATTGACGCGATTGTCACAAGCCGGTTGTCGGCATCGCCGCCCAGCCGGATATCATTCATGGATGATGTCTCATAGCGAAACCACTGGCTGACTGCGCCTTCAACAATTTGCTCTGCAGGCTGAACTGTTACATTGAATGCGCTTGCGGATTCGACCGTTCCTTCGACAGTACGGGATTGCAACAAAACACCCTTTGTCGTGACCTCGTCAGCCTTGAAACCGCCGTCATCCAGCATTTCAGGTGCAACAATGCGTGTTTCATCAATGATGATACTGGGGCGTTTTGCCTTGTCACGGATCAGCGTGACTTTTTCCAAAACAACAACATTGTCGGCTTCTTCAAAGCGTGCTGTTTCGTAGGCAAACGTGTCCCCGCTGACTTTTGACATGGTTTTAACCAGTGTCTGCCCAACAGTTTCCGCAATATCGGATTGTGCGAAGAGTGGACCTGCTGGCAGCATCAAACCGGTTGCCAGAACCCCTATTGCCAGAACAGAGAGGGGGGCAAATGCCGTGCGGAACAAATTGATCATGAAGCTTCTTTCTAACTGCCTCTGCCAATGGCCGATTCTCCGGTCATCTGGCGATATTGGATTGTTGCATGCTCTGAGTCCAAACAGACTCGATATGTCGTATTAACTGCTTTTGGCAAAGTGCCTTAGGACTATTTTTGTATGTGGAATCATCAAATGGTTCAACTCAACAGACCGCACTCAGGCTTTGGCGAAAAAAAGGCCGCAATACAAATTGCGGCCTTTCAGCATCAGTTTGGCGTATTCTTATTGATTAGCCTCGACCGTAACGCTCAGCAAATCCGGAACGACCTGAGGGGAACTCATGGCAGCCCCGGCAATCTGAGCCACTGGAACCGGATTTTCCGGAGCAATTGTTACAGACAGGGAATTTGGACTGTCCAGAAATTTGGTCACTGCCTCTGTCACCATTTTTGTGAAGGCTTCATTATTGATTTGGGCCAAAGCAAATCCAAGCACAAAGGGTGCCTGAGCTTTGAGCTGGCTTGCGTCCTGGCCGGTCATCTTTGCTGCGAAGTCCAGACCTTTTTCAAAAATTGAGTTGTTTGCAAAACTCAGACTAGCGCTTCGCAATGTGGCCGTTGCCATCAGTCCCTGTATCTGTTCGGGGTCCCGCAGCAATTCATCGACCATGCCGCCCAGATTGGCAGAAAAATTGATGACGCCCATATCCTGTGCGTCAAATGTCATTTTATTCAGATCAAGCGTCTGGCCAGCGGCATCGTAAGCCGCATCGATTGAAACATCGAGAATGAGGCTTTCATATCCGGAGGCATCCATAAAGGTTTTGGCTTCATTTTCCATGAAGCTCGCCGGTACCGACAGATCATCAATTGTCAGTGTGCCTTTGCCGCTGATTCCATCGTCGCCGGTGTAAATCGCAGTGCTTTTCACCGATGCCACGGTGATGGGAACTGACCCTTTTGGGATGGCATTGATATTGGCGAATTCCGCGGAGGAATATTTCACGTTTTCCCATGATTTGGGATCTTCAGGGTCGACGTCCAGGGACGGGATCGACAGGCCTGTGACTGTCATGCTGCTAATGAAAACCTGCGCATCATCATCGACCAACTCAAATCCAGTTGCGGTAATGTCATCCGCACCGAAGCCGTCTGTATTATCTTCGTCATATCCCTTGACGGACACAGTGGCGAAAGTACCGGTGCCGTCACCGTCACTGATTTTGAAATTCAGCACCGTGACCACGTCATTAGCGGGGTTGTAAACCGCGCTTTCATAAGATGCCTGCGATCCGGAGACGGCGATCATCTCAACCAAACGGTCTGCCACAGCAACGGGATCTGGTGCAGCAAAGGCTGATCCAGCGTGAAATACGCCCGCAGTTAAAGCCGCGCTGAGCACGGCATGTCTGAAAGAGTTCATAAAATTCCTCACCAATAGAGCTACGAAAACGGTAATGCGAAACCGAAAGCAACTTAGCGCAAGCGTGTTGATTGGGCTCTGTTTCGTTCGTGTTTAATGCTCACATTTCTGTGACCGCTGTTTGGGGCCAGGCCCGCAAACGGTTGGTTTCCAATAATGCGTCTTTTGGAGAATAACAAGCAACTGCGGTGGCCGAAGTGTGGCAGCGTGGCCCAAGCACCACAATTTCACCTAAAGTTTTAGCAACTATAAACCTACAAGACTCAACTTTCCCGTGATAAAATCGGGAAATTATTTCCGAAGGATTGACGTTGTTGCTTCAAGGAAAGCGATTAGTTCTGTTCGTTGGCTTCGCTGCGATGTGTGTTGCAGTGCCCGTTTTTCTTGTTTTTTTGCTGCACCAAACCGCCCGTGATCGTGAAATCAATCAGATCATGGAACGCCTGCGGTTCGATTTGAATGCCCAGGTCGAAATTGTAATGGATGACGCCTTCACTGCTTTGGACACCTATGCATTCCCGGCATTTGGTACGTGCGATGGCCTGTCCAGAGAGATCATGCGTCGGCTCGCCTATACAAGTGTCTATGTCAAAGACCTGATGGTTGCAGACGGGGATAATGAAGTCATCTGCAATACGTCCGGCAGTCAGCAATCCATTCGCAGGCGAGCCCAATCGCAAGATCTTGCAGACGGCATTCACAAGGTCGAAGCCGTGCAAATCGAATCGGAACAGATCGAAGCTATCCTGATTTCACGCGCATTGAGTGAGAACCGAATCTTGTCTGCGCTCGTACTTTCCAATTCTCTGGTTGCCGCGCGCAGCCATAAAACCCTTTTGCAGGATGGGTTTGTGTTTTTGTCGCTGGTGGATGGCACCGATGTTGGGCGCTACCCACATTCGGCTCTTTCCGAACCGACCGCGCGGCAACTCGATGATTTCACGGTTCTGGAGGGGCCGCTTACCAGTTATCCGTTCGAATTGAAGGTCTTTGTGTCCAATGACCGATTGTCAGAACCATTGACTGACAGCCCTTTCTGGGTTTCCGTTTTTGGCGCTGTGGTATTTGGCACTGCGCTATGTACCGGGCTTTGTTACATGAGCTTTGCGCGGCCAGCCTCACTCAATTCGGTCGAGTTAGCTCTCAGAAACCGACAATTTGTGGCCAGTTATCAGCCAATAGTAAACATCAGCACCGGAGAATTTATCGGCTGCGAGGCCTTGATCAGGCTGCGAAAGCCTGATGGAACTTTGATTGAGCCAAATGCCTTTATCCAGGATGCCGAGGGATCGGGCCTTGCCATTGAAATGACAGTGCTTCTGATGAAACGCATTCGCGCAGATTTGGAAGAGCTTTATGGTCGCAATCCATCACTGAAAGTCGGCATCAATCTGTTCAGTGATCATCTGAACCGGCCTGAAACTGTTGCAGAAATTGAACGGGTCTTTGGGCCGTCCCAAATTAGGTTCGAGCAACTGACCTTCGAGTTAACGGAGCGTCTGCCGGTGGAATCATCTAAAATGGCCAAGAAAGTTATTGCAAAGATTCAATCGCTTGGCTCCCAGGTTGCGTTGGATGATGTCGGTACTGGCCATAATGGATTGAAATATCTGATGGAACTGGGTGTGGATATCATCAAGATCGATAAGCTGTTTATTGATGGCGTGTCAGATTCAGGATTTTCCAGAACCATCGTGGACGCGCTTATAAAGCTTGCCAAGGAAATGAATATTCTGGTCGTTGCCGAAGGCATTGAACGTCTGGATCAGGTCGCCAATTTGAAAGAACTCGGTGTTCATATGGCACAAGGCTATTTCTACTCAAAACCGTTGCCACCTAAAGCTTTTGTGGCGTTTATGGAAGATGCACTGTCGAAGTCTGGGTCAAACGGCAAGGACGGTAATCAGCGCCGTCAGGTTCCCCAGTACCTGAAACTTGTCAGTAAACACCATCCTGCCACTAGCTAGGGCCCAGACCCCAGTGACCAGACCCTTGTGCTACTATTGTCTGATGGCGCAGGCCGCTTTGCTGAGGTCCGAAAGGTAATTCTCACTTTCCAGTAAGCATCCGTTTACGAGCATTCTGTTAGATTGCTCGGAACAAGCATCGGATTGGGCGAATTGAGATTCTTTAAGCGCATTAGACAGCGGCTGTTTATCAGTCTCGCGGCTGTGGCTATTTTTGCTGCAATCGCGCTGTTTATCTATGCTCGAACGAGTGCAAGTCTGCAGGAAAAAGCTCAAGTAAACCTGAACCGCGAACTGGTGGCGATCAGCGAAATGCTTGTCTCTACATTTGACCAGAAAATCACCGAAGTCATAACCAAGGTCGAGCAATCAGGCCTTGAAAAAATGGATGGCTGTACCCCTGGTTTCTTTGGTGTCAGTCGCTTTCTTGTTGGCTCTCTGGATCATGTTCAGGACATCGGTTTCATTTCATCTGATGGCACCATGCAGTGCTCAGCGTTGCGGCCAAGTCGCCCAGTCGAAGGCTTTCTGCACGCATGGGACCTTGATACCCCCGCTTTCACGCTTGCTGTTCTGGAAGATGTTCAACTTGAGCGCAGGCCCCTGGTGCTGATCATCAACAAGGGATTGAATCAACGGTTTGTCGTCCGATTTGCCCCCACAATCTTACCTGCCTCCATCAGTTCAGCTCCCATCAGGCCATATCTTTCCTACGATGCAATGTTGGCGAGTGGCGATCGATGGATTTTTGTCCAATTTGCCAATATGCGCAAAACCCGCGTGGGGTCGATCACGCGACAGGCGTTCGACCTGCGTGATTTGCCAGAACGCCTCAGCCATTCAGCGCAATCTGAAAAATTTCCCATTGTGATGTCCGTGTCAGCTGATGCGGAAGCACTGTTGGTGCTTTATGATCGACTTGGAAATGGTGTGCTGTCTGTGGGCATGTCAGCTGGAGCCGTCATTCTCGCACTGTTGTTGATCATTGGCTGGCGTTCGGGACGATCAGTCTCCGATCAAGCCACAGTTTTCGATGACGGTGAGTTTCTTGCCTATTACCAACCTGTTGTCGATATGGGTAATGGCAGCATTTTGGGGTGTGAAGTTTTACTGCGTTTCAGGACCAGGGATGGCCGACTGATTCAACCTGCGTCCTTCATTGCTTATGCAGAAACGACGGGCGTGATCATGGAAGTTACGCGTAATCTGCTTTCACGGGTTGCTTCTGAGCTGGATCAGCTTTCAAAAGATTTTGGACATCTGAAAATTGGCATCAACCTGACTGGCAAACATTTTGAGGACATGGTGGTTGTCGATGAAATTCAGGACGCGTTTGGCAAAAGCCATACGTCTTTCCAGCAATTGGTCTTCGAACTGACAGAACGTCATCCGGTTCAGGATTTTGAGATGGCCAGAATGGTGATTTCGGGAATTCAGGAATTGGGTGCAAGTGTGGCGTTGGATGACGCCGGCACTGGCCATGGCGGGTTCTCCTATCTGCAGAAACTCGGGCTTGATGTGATCAAGATCGACAAAATGTTTGTCGATAGTTTTGGTGAAGACGTCACGACCATGACAATCATCGATATCATCGTTGAATTGGCCAAGAGTTTGGATATGGGAATTATCGCCGAAGGTGTCGAGAATCAGGAACAGGTGAACTCCTTGCGCAAACTCGGCATTTCAGCGGCACAGGGCTATTTCTTCTCGCCGCCGCTGCCACCTGAGAAATATATTCAACTGGTCAGGGAAAGCGAAGCTGCGGAAGACAAATTCGCCTTGTTCGAAACGACCCGGATTTCACCGACGATGGATCTGCGGCCTGCCAGCAATTCGACGGCTGAACAGGAGCCGGGAGTGCTCCAACTGGCTAAAGTTTCCTAGGCAGGTTCGCGTTAGCGGACAGCGCTGCCGGCGGATATGGTTTTCCATTGGTTTTGGAAGCTTCAGCGCCTATTTGTTTTGTCGATCCCTCAATTCGGTGCATAACAGGTTCACGACTTTCTGCCTGATTGCACGAGCATAATAGGGAACACACAATGGCTGATGGGGACACCTCCAAGGATACGCGATCCGCAAATGATGATTTTGATCAGAATGCTCTGTTTTATCATGAATTTCCAAAGCCCGGTAAGCTTGAAATAAGGGCTACTAAACCACTCGGCAATCAAAGAGATTTAGCGCTGGCCTATTCGCCCGGTGTGGCAGCGCCCTGTCTGGCTATCGAGCAGGATCCGGCACTGGCTTACAACTACACCGCAAGAGGCAATCTCGTTGGTGTCATTTCCAATGGAACGGCTGTTTTGGGCCTTGGAGCCATCGGTCCACTTGCCTCCAAACCGGTGATGGAAGGCAAGGCAGTTCTGTTCAAGAAGTTCGCCGGAATTGACGTGTTTGATATTGAAGTTGACGAAACCGGGGTTGACCAATTCGTTAATGTGGTGCGCGCGCTGGAGCCAACTTTTGGCGGAATAAACCTTGAAGATATCAAGGCGCCGGAGTGTTTTCAGATTGAACGTGCCTTGCGCGAGAAAATGAACATTCCGGTATTTCACGATGATCAACATGGCACGGCCATTATTGTCGGCGCCGCTGTGCTGAATGGAATGGAGCTTGCGGGCAAGAAACTCGATGAAATCAAGGTGGTTGCATCCGGTGCAGGAGCGGCGGCTCTGGCTTGCCTCAATATGCTGGTTTCGCTTGGCGTTCAAAGACAGAATATTTGGGTCACCGATATTGAAGGTGTTGTCTATGAGGGTCGTGAGACCCTGATGGATGAATGGAAAGGCGTCTTTGCGCAGAAGACTGACCTTCGCACATTACACGACGTGATTGAGGGAGCGGATGTCTTTCTTGGGCTGTCTGCAGGCCGTGTTCTGAAGCAGCCAATGGTAAAGCTTATGGCGGCCAAACCGCTGATTATGGCGCTTGCCAACCCCAATCCGGAAATCATGCCGGAAGATGCTCTGGAAGCACGCCCCGATGCAATGATCTGTACCGGTCGATCCGACTATTCCAATCAGGTCAATAATGTTCTGTGTTTCCCATATATTTTCAGGGGCGCGCTGGATGTCGGTGCGACGACCATAAATGAGGATATGAAACACGCGGCCGTGCGCGCGATCGCCGCATTGGCACGCGAAGAGCCAACCGAAGTTGTGGCTCAGGCCTATGGCGGCACCTCACACACATTTGGCCCGCAATATCTGATTCCGTCTCCATTTGATCAGCGTCTGATTATTCGCATTGCGCCAGCGGTCGCAAAAGCGGCCATGGAGTCGGGGGTTTCAACGCGGCCGATTGATGACATGCGGGCGTATAAGGATCGTCTGAGCCAGTTTGTTTTCAAATCGGGTTTGTTGATGAAGCCAATTTTTGCCGAGGCGCAAAAGAATCTGAGTCGGATTATCTTTGCTGATGGCGAAGATGAGCGCATTCTTCGGGCGGCACAGGTGCTTGTGGAAGATGCGATTGCAATTCCTATCCTGATCGGACGCCCCAGCGTTATGGATAGCCGTGCCGAGCGCTTCGGTCTGAGGTTCCGTCCGGGGCAGGACTGCGAGATCATCAACCCGGAAGATGATCCGCGCTATCGCGATTATGTTGATCTGTTTTTCTCCAAGGTTGGCCGTAAGGGTGTCAACAATGACGCGGCGCGCACGATTGTCCGTACCAATAACACCGTTATTGCCGCGCTTGCTCTTGAACGTGGTGACGTGGATGCAATGATTTGTGGTCTGGAAGGCCGTTATGACAAACATGTTCGAGATATTCGCAATATCATTGGCTTGAAGAAGGGGGCTCACGACTACTCAAGTCTCAGCCTTCTCATCAATGGCAGCGGTGGATACTTTCTGACAGACACCTATGTGACCGAAGATCCATCACCCGAAGAAATTGCCCAGATGACTATTTTGGCTGCTCATCATATCCGGCAGTTCGGTATCGATCCCAAGGCAGCGCTTTTGTCCCATTCCAATTTTGGATCACGGGATACAGCAACCGCCAAGAAGATGCGGGACGCGCTGACTGTTCTACGGGACCTGAATGTTGATTTTGAGGTTGATGGCGAGATGCATGGCGATGCAGCCCTGTCTACTGCAATGCGCGAGAAGGCAATGCCGGGAAGCCCGTTGAAGGGGGACGCCAATCTGCTTGTTTTCCCGACACTTGATGCTGCAAATATTTCACTTAACCTGCTGAAAACAATGACAGATGCACTTCATGTCGGCCCCATTCTTCTGGGCTGTGCGAAGTCAGCCCATATCGTCACACCTTCGGTAACATCACGCGGTATCGTCAACATATCTGCCCTGGCAGCCGTTGAAGCGAATTCCGATCTGGCATAGTGCCTGGGCCAGAAGCCGAGCGCCCTCAATATCTGGAGCATATATGATTGAAAGACCGGACATGGACTGGAGTGACGTTCTGCTGATGCCAGAGCCGATGAGCACCATGGTAACGATGGATGTTGACGAGGCAGTTGACCGATTGGTGGAAATCTATGAGCGCAATTCCAGCTTCATCCAGACCCATTTTCGGCAGTTGCTGGAGGAAGGTACGCCGCAAGGTCGGGTGAGGGCCTGCTACCCTTTTGCCAGGCTGACTACAACGCGTTACACGCGGCCAGATTCTCGCTCTTCATATGGATTTGTTGCCGGCCCTGGCACCTATCAAACCACGCTGAGCCGGCCGGATCTTTTTCGCGGCTACCTGATTGAGCAATTCGGCAAGCTGATTGGCAGCCATGGCGTTGGAATTGAAATCGGCGAAAGTGATTCACCGATCCCTCTGCATTTTGCCTTTCCTGAAGGGATGCATGTGGAAGGCGGATTGTCTCAGCGGCTTGATGTTCAGCTTCGTGAAGTTTTTGACGTGCCTGATCTGGCAGTTACCGATGATGCTATTGCGAATGGAGAGTATGAAACACTGCCCGGTGAGCCGATGCCGCTTGCGGCTTTTCCAGCGCAACGGGTCGATTATTCACTGCATCGTCTGGCGCATTACACGGCCACCAGTTCAAATCATTTCCAGAACTTTGTTCTGTTTACAAACTACCAATTCTATATTGACGAGTTTTGCGCCCTTGCCCATGAGATCATGAGAAGCGGTGAGGGGGAATACGAGTGTTTTGTAGAACCCGGTAACGTCATCACCAAAATGGGCGATGATGCGCCGTGTGAGGGGACCGCCCCTTCGCGTCTGCCGCAAATGCCAGCATATCATTTGTGTCGCAAGGGGCACAGTGGCGTTACCCTGGTCAATATTGGTGTCGGTCCGTCCAACGCCAAAACCATTACTGATCACATTGCAGTGCTGAGACCTGCAGTGTGGCTGATGCTGGGACACTGCGCGGGATTGCGCAACTCACAGCGTCTGGGCGATTATGTTCTGGCCCATGGCTATGTTCGGGAAGATCACGTTCTGGATGCGGACCTGCCGACCTGGGTTCCAATTCCGCCGCTTGCTGAGGTGCAGGTGGCACTGGAGCAGGCTGTGGCAGAGGTTACTGGTCTGACCGGTTACGAGCTGAAGAGCGTTATGCGTACCGGGACAGTGGCGACCATTGACAATCGTAATTGGGAACTGCGGGATCACAGGGAGCCCGTACAGCGGTTTTCCCAGTCGCGCGCAATTGCCCTGGATATGGAAAGCGCAACCATTGCGGCCAATGGCTTCCGATTCCGGGTGCCCTATGGAACGCTGCTTTGCGTCTCAGACAAGCCGTTGCACGGTGAGTTGAAGCTTCCTGGGATGGCCAGCGATTTTTATAAACGGCAGGTTGCCCAGCATTTAAAAATTGGCATTCGGGCGGTTGAGAAAATGCGTGAGATGCCGGCAGAAAGACTTCATAGCCGCAAGCTAAGGAGCTTTGCTGAAACAGCATTTCAGTGATTTGAACCTGATCTGCAATTGCTGAAGCAGATACAAAAACCCCGGCGAATTCGCCGGGGTTTTTTATTATTTGCGACGCCACCATCCGCTGCGTTTCGGTGCAGCAGGTTCAGGCGCTGGTGGCTCAGGTGCCAATTCGACCGCTGGTACAGCACTGCTTTCCGCGACCAGCTCTGTCGGCATTTCCAATGCAGCGACTGGTTCCGGTTCAACCGGGCTTTCATCAATCGGCTCAGCTGCACCATTTGCCACTTCTGCGGCAGCAGGTGTCGCTTCATCCTGTGAGGCTTCAGCAGGAACACCGGTATCAAAATCAGCGTTAGCAGGAACCGCTGCGTCAGGCACTGCATCGACAACTGTGTCAGCTTTCTTGGCCCTTGGCTTGCGGGTTCTCCGGCGCTTTGGTTTTTCGACCACTTCGTCGGCTTTGACTGCCTCTTCGTCTGGCGTCTCTTGTGCTACGTCATCTGCAGGTTCGCCAGATTCTTCAGCCTCTGCGGATTTTTCAGCACCATTGGCTTCGCCGGCTTCTGATTGCACCTCAGCTTCTGCGTTCTCTTCCGTATCACCACGTTTGCGGCGGTTGCGGCGGCCTCCGCGTTTGCCACGCCGACGTTTTCTCGGCTGGCCATCGCCATCTTCACCGTCTTCACTATCATCAGCGCTGTCTTCGTTGACATCACTTGCTTCGGATGTGTCGTCAGAGGATTCTGCGTCATCGGCGTTTGCAGATGTATCCTGCTGGCCGTTCTGATCAGAGTTACCGCCGCGCTTGCGCCGACGCCGACGTCGTTTGCGCTTTGGTTCTTCTTCCTGATCGGGTTCTTCTGCGACTATTTCCGCTTCCAGCTCATCGTCTTCTTCAACGGGCTCGATACTGTCCACGCTCACAAGCGCCGCTCTGTCCACTGGCCGTGCACGTGCTTCTGCACGCTCGCCTTTTTCAAGGGTAAAGCCTTGCATGGTGACGGAGTTATCGGCTTCTACAGTCACCTGCACACCAAACCGTATTTCAAGTTCTGCAAGGTTGCTGCGTTTCTGGTTGAGAATATAAAGCGCGACCTCTGTGCGCACTTTTACCGCAACATTGTTGTTGGAGTGCTTCGCCAAATGGTCTTCCAGACCGCGTAACACCTGCAAAGAAATAGAGGCGGGGGAACGGACATAACCAGTTCCCTCACAATGGTCACAGACAACGGTTGTACTTTCCAGAACGCCGGTCCGAATACGCTGGCGTGACATTTCCATCAAACCAAACGGCGATATGCGCCCTACCTGAATGCGGGCTCGATCAGATTTGAGGCAGTCTTTCAACTTGCGTTCAACAGCATTGTTGTTGCGACGTTCATCCATGTCGATGAAATCAATCACAATCAAGCCAGCCAGATCACGAAGCCGCAATTGACGTGCAACTTCTTCCGCAGCTTCCAGATTGGTCTGGACTGCGGTGTCCTCAATGTTGTGCTCTCGGGTGGATTTTCCCGAGTTCACGTCAACGGACACAAGTGCTTCAGTTGGATTGATAACCAGGTACCCACCGGATTTCAGGGTTACCTGAGGCGAGAACATGGCATCCAGTTGCGGTTCAATTCCGAAAGCTGAAAACAGGGATTTCTCGGCTTTGTAGAGTTTGACGTTCTTGGCGTGGCTCGGCATCAACATTTTCATGAAGTCTTTGGCTTCACGATAGCCCGCATCACCAGCAACCTGAATTTCGTCTATATCCTTGCTGTAAAGATCACGGATAGAGCGTTTGACAAGGCTACCTTCTTCATAGACCAGACAGGGCGCGCTGGATTGCAACGTCAACGTTCGGACGTTTTCCCACAAGCGCAGAAGATACTCAAAATCGCGCTTGATTTCCGGTTTTGTCCGGTTTGCACCAGCCGTGCGCAGGATCACACCCATTCCCTTGGCGACTTCCAGAGAATTTGCCACTGTTTTCAGACGTTTACGATCTGCAGGATTGGTGATTTTGCGGGAGATTCCGCCGCCACGGGCTGTGTTCGGCATCAAAACAGAATAGCGACCGGCCAATGACAAATAAGTTGTCATTGCGGCGCCCTTGTTGCCACGTTCCTCTTTAACGACCTGAACCAGCAAAACCTGGCGTCTTTTGATGACTTCCTGAATTTTGTATTGGCGGCGGCGAGGACGGCGGCGTTCGGGAACTTCCTCCAGCGCATCCTCTGCGCCAACTATTTCAACTCCCGGCGTATCCTCAGCATCGCCATCACTGGAAGCTTCACCAGCATCGGTGTCCAATTCGTCATTGGCGGACACTTTCTGACTTACGCTGTCGTCCGTGTCTGCAGCCTCGGCGATAGTTTTGCCAGTTGGCTCGTCTGAGTTGTCGTCAGCTTCATCAGAACCATCTTCCGCCTGCGCTTCGGAAACGCCATCAAGATCTGAGTCGCCAATTTCCTTGGCCTCAATCTCATCGGCAGCTTCCTCATCCAGGAGTGCCTGACGATCCGCTATCGGAATTTGATAATAGTCGGGATGTATCTCGCTGAACGCAAGGAAACCATGGCGGTTGCCGCCATAGTCCACAAAGGCGGCCTGAAGTGACGGCTCTACCCTTGTTACTTTTGCGAGATAGATATTTCCCCTTAGTTGAACCCGGTTTGCAGCTTCAAAGTCGAACTCTTCAACTTTGTTGCCCTTGACGACTGCCACCCGGGTTTCTTCCGGTTGGGAGGCATCGATAAGCATTTTATTTGCCATTGATGTTTTTCTCCGCAGGCCAAATGCCAAACGCTATGCAGGGCGCAATGAAGCGATCCAACTGCTGGCGAGGCAAAGCCTGGTGTTGTGCTTGAAATGCGTGAAATACGTTTCGGAGAGGGCAGACCGGCGATCAACGCGAAGCGCGACCAGGTAAAGACCTGAGCAATGGCAAGCAAAATGCTATGCATTCTGCTAAATCCTGCTTCGCAAGCCGTATCTGCGGTATTTAGTCTCACCCGAAACGAAACCTTTAAAATGTTTTTGCACAGCCAGACCTGGCCGTGCGAGGAGTGGGCTCACTCTTCGCAGATGACGATGTCCGCTTCCCGGAAAATCGTTTCGCCCTATTGGCGTTGCGTTTCGACAAAAATTCGACCTGAGGTCGATTGCCTTGCCGGTATGCATCCACCATCTGAATGTGTGCGCCCTGATACCTTAATAGGTTTGACGGCGCATTTTAGCAAGCGCCTGTTTTAGAAAACAGTGTCTTTTGACATGACTTGGTTTTTTGATATCCAAATACTAATTTAACCCAATTCGTTCATATTTATGGTGTTTCACATACAACTCCATGACTTGTGACCTCATTGCAAACCAATTGCGGGATTGAGACGGCTGAATGATACAGAACTGCAGAGATCTATCGTGGAGACCGCTTTTGGGGCGGCAACTTTGCGCTGTGCTTCTGGTGGTCACGGCTTTGACGGGTTGTTTTGCCAATGGTGCGGCTGCCGAGGATGGTGCTGAACCTGTCCGTACAATCGATGCGCGCGCCGCTGGTAATTCTGACCGCACGCGATTCGTCATTGATTTGGAGAAGGCGGTTGAGTTTGCAGCCTTTACTCTTGCCGATCCCTATCGCGTTGTGATCGATGTTCCCGAGCTTGATTTTTCCGATCTCAATGAAAATAGCCGAGATGGTCGCGGGCTGGTCGGGACGTTTCGATACGGTCTGATCGCCAAAGGCAAATCCCGAATGGTGCTTGATCTCACCGAGCCTGTAAATATTGACGAATCTTTCGTGCTGGAGCCGCTTGAAGGGCAACCGGCACGCCTCGTGTTTGATCTTGTTCCAGCCAGTCGGGAAGAATTCCTTGAAGGCGTTGGCAAACTCAAATCTGTTGGTACTTTGCCAACCAGATCGCCGCTGGCTTCCGTTCCGACCCCGAAGGGTCCGGGCAAGATGGTCATTGTGCTGGATCCCGGGCATGGGGGCATCGATGATGGTGCCATCGGCCCGGGCGGTGCCAAGGAGAAGGAGCTTGTCCTCAACTTTGCCAAGGATGTTCGGGACGCGCTTAAGGCATTTGGTCATTTTGAAATTCTGATGACCCGCGATGATGACACTTTTGTGGCTCTTGACGAGCGCGTTGAATTTGCCCGCACAAATGGTGCGCAATTGATGGTGTCTTTTCACGCTGATACGGTAACGCAAGCCTATGTCCGTGGGGCGACGGTCTACACATTGGATGAAACGGCATCCGATGGGGTGTCGAAAGCGTTGGCGGACAAGGAAAACCGATCCGATACGATTGCCGGCGTCGAGCTGACAGACAAGCCTGATGACGTTGCGGATATTTTGATAGATCTGGCCAGACGCGAAACCAAAAACCTGTCCATCGCATTTGCCCGTCGATTGTTGGGCGACATAAAACCGGAGATGAAACTGAACAAAAACCCACGCAGATCGGCAGATTTCAGGGTTTTGAAGGCACCCGATGTTCCTTCCGTTCTGGTGGAGTTGGGATATCTGTCCAATTCAGGTGATGAGAAGCTGCTGGAATCACCGGCATGGCGGAAGAAAGTGGCAGCCAGATTTGCACTTTCGATTGAAATATTTTTTAGTCGGATGCCCAAAAACGCCGGATGAAGCGCTTTGTTGCCGGCGCGCCAAGTGCGTTGCTGTTCCCCCGAGACAGACAAATTTGTAATATATCTGTCACACTGACCGAAAAATGGGCTTCACAGCCTAGAACAGCCCATTTTTGCCCAATTTACTTGAAAAGACGTATAGTTAAAGCAATTCAAGGAATCATGGCAAAACGCTTAGTTTGAGGAAGCGTCTTGTTGGCCACCAGACTTTCAGATGGCCTGGATATAAGGAATGTTCGTGCAATGAATGGCGCAGGCAACCGCCGTCGAAAAAGGGCGAAACGATCAATGTTTGCAAAAGTTTTTGGCTTTCTGTTCACATTCGGAATAGTGGCGGCGCTCGGTGTTGGCGGCGTGGCAGCCTATTTCCTGACGCAGTATTCTGAAGAATTACCGGATTATGAGGTGCTGAGCGCCTATGAGCCACCGGTGATGACCCGGGTGCATGCATCTGATGGCGTACTGATTGCTGAATATGCAAGAGAGCGGAGGCTCTATCTGCCCGCCGCGGCCATCCCCGATCTGATCAAAGCAGCGTTTTTGAGCGCAGAGGACAAGAATTTCTATCGCCACAAAGGCGTAGACTATGTGGGCATTGCCACTGCGATGGCGCGCAACGTGCAGTCCCTGGCCAGTGGTCGGCGCTTTGCGGGTGCCTCGACCATTACCCAGCAGGTTGCAAAAGTCTTTCTGTTGTCCAGCGAACGGACAATGACCAGAAAGTTGAAAGAGGCCATGCTCGCTCTGCGTATCGAGCAGGCCTACACCAAAGACAAGATTCTGGAACTGTATCTCAATGAAATTTATCTCGGTCTTGGCTCTTATGGTGTCGCGGCCGCCTCGCTGAACTATTTTGACAAGTCGGTACACGAATTGACTCTGGAAGAAGCGGCCTATCTGGCAGCGCTTCCCAAGGGACCGAATAATTATCATCCTTTCCGTCAGACGGAAGCCGCGATTGAACGCCGCAACTATGTTCTGGATCGGATGCACATCAATGGATACATCACACCGGAGCAGGCAGAGGCTGGCAAAGCACTTCCCTTGCAAGTGCGACTTCGGGAGTATGGCTCCCAGATATTTGCCGCAGACTTTTTTGCCGAAGAGGTCCGTCGCGAACTCTTTGATATTTATGGCGAAGAGAAGCTGTATGGCGGCGGTCTGTCCGTAAGGACGACCCTGAACCCCAAAACACAGGTGCAGGCGCGTGCAGCTCTGCATAATGGGCTGATCAAATTTGATGAGGCGCGTGGCTGGCGTGGTCCCAAGACCACACTTGATCTGACGGCTGCCGACGACTGGGGCAAGTTGATTGGGGAAATAGATCCGCTGTCGGATGTTCCCGAATGGTCTCTGGCGGTGGTGCTGGATGTCAACGCAGAGCAGGCAACGCTCGGAATTCGGCCGGATTCAATACGGTCGCGTGGTTTGTCCGATGATCGGAAGACGGGCGTTCTGCCACTACAATATGTCAAGTGGGCCAAATGGTCCAAGGGTGACCGCAAGGGCCGCGCCATCAAGGGCGTCAGTGACGTTGTCTCAATTGGTGATGTTATTTTCGTCGAGCAATTGGCAGACACGGATGCCACCTATCGACTGCGTCAGGTTCCTGAAATCAATGGTGCGATGGTTGTCATGGACCCCCATACCGGGCGTGTGACCGCTTTGGTGGGTGGTTTCTCCTATGATGCAAGCGAGTTCAACCGCGCCACACAGGCCAATCGCCAACCCGGCTCTTCCTTCAAGCCGATTGTCTATGCGACGGCGTTGGACAATGGCTACACACCTTCTTCGGTTGTGATGGATGCGCCTATTGAGATCAGATCAGGTGGCCAGCTCTGGAAACCGCAGAATTATGGCCGCAACTTTTTGGGCCCATCGACCTTGCGAACCGGCATCGAGAGATCCCGCAATGTCATGACAGTGCGTTTGGCACAGGATATGGGCATGCCGCTCATTTCCGAATATGCACGGCGTTTTGGTGTGTATGATGATCTGCAGCCGGTGCTGTCCATGTCACTGGGTGCCGGGGAAACAACAGCAATGCGCATGGCGGCTGCTTTCAGCGTATTTGCAAATGGCGGTCGCAAAATTGAAGCAACGTTGATTGACAGAATCCAGGACCGCTTTGGCAAGACTATTTTCCGGCATGACCAACGAATTTGCGAAGGCTGTGATGCAGCTTCCTGGGCCGGGCAGGAAGAGCCCATTCTGATCGATGAGCGCCTGCAGGTGCTGGATCCGATGACGGCCTATCAGGTTACATCCATGATGGAAGGTGTGGTTCAGCGCGGCACTGCGACTGTTGTGCGTGAGGTTGGTAAGCCGATTGCTGGCAAGACCGGAACCACAAATGACGAGAAAGATGCATGGTTTGTTGGCTTCTCTCCCGATCTGGTTGCTGCGGTTTATATTGGATATGACAATCCACGCTCAATGGGACGAGGCTCAACCGGCGGACAATTAGCGGCTCCGATTTTCAGAGACTTCATGAAAGAAGCGCTTGCAGAGACGCCTGCGGTGCCATTCCGGTTGCCTCGTGGTCTGACGCTTATTCCGATTGATCGCAAGACCGGCCTGCGTGCCAATGGCGGCAGTGAAGGTGTCATTATGGAGGCTTTCAAGCCGGGCACAGCGCCGCCGGATGATTATTCGATCATCGGTTATAGCGATGATCAGGGGCGGCCTCTGACGGTGGCTCCTGAGTCTGATCGGGCTGTTATTTCCGGTACGGGCGGGCTGTATTAGTCGCTTCACAGAAATTGTCATCTTGAACTCAGCGCGCGGGTCATGCATAAGCCCACGCGCTGGCATTTTTCGTTTTGCTGTCTTTCAAATTTGGAGTTTTTCCCATGCGTGCTGAAACGCAGCAACTGGTTGATGACATCGAGCAGGCACTCACCCTGCTAAGGAGGCATCTTTGACTGGGATAATGCCCGTATTCGTCTTGCCGAACTGAATGCCCTTGTTGAAGATCCCAACCTTTGGGATGATTCAACACAGGCGCAGAAGATCATGCGTGAGCGCCAAAACCTGGATGACCAGATCAATGGTATTCTGGGATTGCAGAGCGCAGTGGCTGATAATCTTGAACTGATTGAAATGGGCGAAGCTGAAGGCGATGATGACATTGTTGCCGAGGCTGACAATGCCATTGCCGAGCTCAATGAAAAAGTTCGCGAGCAACAGATACGGGCCATGCTGTCTGGCGAAGTCGATGGCAATGACAGCTATGTGGAAATTCACTCGGGCGCTGGTGGCACCGAAAGCCAGGACTGGGCCTCCATGCTGCTGCGTTTGTATACGCGCTGGGGTGGCCGGGACGGGCGCAAGGTTGAGGTCATCGAGATTCAGGACGGGGAAGAGGCTGGCATAAAGGCAGCAACTATCCTTGTGAAGGGTGCAGATTCCTACGGCTGGTTGAAAACCGAATCGGGCGTTCATCGTCTTGTGCGTATTTCGCCCTATGACAGCAACGCAAGACGCCATACCAGCTTTGCCAGTGTCTGGGTCTATCCGGTTATCGATGATTCCATCGAGATTGATATTCCAGACTCAGATGTACGTATCGACACTTACCGCGCTTCAGGTGCCGGTGGTCAGCACGTCAATACAACGGATTCTGCTGTTCGCATTACCCATCTGCCCAGCGGCGTTGTTGTGCAGTGCCAGAATGACAGGTCACAGCACAAGAACCGGGCGACAGCCTGGGGCATGCTTCGCTCGCGGCTCTATGAAGAAGAAATGAAGAAGCGGGAGGAAGCTGCCATGGAAGAAGCATCTTCCAAATCCACCGTAGGGTGGGGGCACCAGATCCGATCTTACGTGCTGCAGCCCTATCAGTTGGTCAAGGATTTGCGGACTGGTCACGAAAGCACGGACCCGCAAAAAGTTCTGGATGGCGGCATTGACGGATTTCTGGAAGCGTCACTGGCACAGCGCATCAAGGGCAGTGCCAGTGCTGATATCGAAGATATCGAATAGTCTGCGATTCCGTATGAACAAGAATGGCTCTAAAGGCTCGGAACCTGTTTTCCGGCATCCATAAAAGGTTGTGGATTGCGGGCATTGCCTTTGTTCCGCACTTCGTAATGCAGATGGGGCCCTGTGCTACGCCCTGTACTACCGACCTTACCAATCACATCGCCACGTTTTACCGACTGCCCGGCTTTGACCGAGATCTTGCTCAGATGACCGTAGCGCGTGGTCAGTCCATGTGCGTGACGAAGTTCGACCAGTTTTCCGTAGCCGCCTGCGCGGCCTGCGCGCAGAACCTGGCCATCAGCCGTTGCTATGACAGGTGTGCCGGTCGAGGCGCGAAAGTCGACGCCGGAATGAAAAGCTGCACGCTTGCGGAAAGGATCAATCCGGCGTCCAAAACTACTGGATTTGCTGGCGTTTTTTACTGGAACAGCAATCGGCAGAGCCACAGAGAGTTTGCGCAATCGTGAAATGTCCTGCAACTGGGCTTCAATGCGTTTGGAAGCATTGTTGAGGGCTGTTTCATCAAAATCTGCCGGCAGGAAGGGACCGCCAATGGCTTGTGCTTCGGCGGGCAGTTTCAGCTTGATTGGCAGTTCTGACAGCGCGCTGCGATAGGCCGCATGTTCGTTTGTTATGGCTGCGGCAACAGCTTGAACCGACACCGCATTTATTTCCTCCATTGCATCAAGGTCGGCCTGAAACCGATCAATGCGGCTGAAGGGATCGTTCAAATTTGATTCCCGCTCGAAATCTTCAAAACGATCCGGAAAAGCATCCAAAGTGCCATTCAGCCCGTTGTCCAATGGTTGTTCAGACCCGCCGGAGGCTGTCTCGTCGCCGACAAGCGATACACCGCTGGCCGCAAGAAGCGGCTCGCTGCCCGGCTTTATGACAGGTAGTGGGGCTGCAACGGCCGCAACACGAATTCCCATTTTCCGGGCATTGTCGATAACGGCTGCAACGCGTGCATGCCGCGTGGCATATTTATTCTGGCGCTCTTCCAATTGTGCCATTTCATTGGCGAGGCGGATGCGCTCTTCGGCAGATTGATCCTGAATTGTTTCCATGGCTGTCTGGAAGCGTCGAAACTTTGCTTCATAAGACTGACGCAATTCGATTTCCTGAATCGCATTGCGCGTCAGCAGATCATCGCGTTGAAACAGATAAAATGCAGCTGCAACATTGAACAATGCCAATATCAACAGCCCCGTCACAGCACTGCTGAGCACCCAGGGTTGAATCGCCATGACAATCGTTTTCCTGCCAAAGCTGAAGATGACACGTTTGGCCTGTCGCTGATCTGCAGGCCGTGACTTACGCTTATTGACTACTTTCGACATTACACCACTCATACGCAACACTAACTGAATGTATTACACACGGTTAAGGTTAACGTCGGCTTTCCAAAATGGAAACAAGGGGTTAATTCAGAAGGAAAAGCTGGTTTTAAGCACAGTGCAGCATTTGCAAATTGCATTGCTGCACTACTTGGTTAGGCTTTTTGGGGCAATAACTGCCCCTTTGGCATTTTTGCCAAGCGCTTTTTCCTTCCCTAGCTTTCACACGGAAGGCTGATTTTCTTGATCCAAATGTTTCGGCGCGGTTTGCGTCGGTCGCGCCGAAACATTGGTATCTCGGACAAATGGCACTTTTGAAATTGGATCGAGTGCGCATTTGATCAAAGTTCTCTTGCAGCTTCCAGTACCGCGTCAACATGGCCCGGAACTTTCACCTTGCGCCATGCCTTGACAATGGTTCCGTCCTTGTCGATCAGAAATGTAGACCGCTCGACGCCCATATATTTGCGTCCATACATGCTTTTTTCCACCCAGACGCCATAGGCGGACAGGGTGGTTTTTTCCTCATCGGAAGCAAGGGCCACATCGAGATTGTATTTGTCGATGAATTTGTCGTGTTTCTTGACTGGGTCCGGCGACATGCCGATGATTGAGACGTTAAGCGCATCAAAATCGGGTTTTCTGATGGAGAATTCAGTTGCCTCTTTCGTGCAGCCCGATGTGTCGTCTTTGGGATAAAAGAACAACACCAGTGCCTTGCCTTTTTGCTCAGACAGAGAGAACGAACCCTCGCCGTTGGTCGGCAAAGAAAAATCAGGAGCCTTTTCACCTTCTTGTACGGTCATAAATTGCCTTTCTTTGGTCTTGTTTAAATGCAAATTGAAATTGCTGTGTGTTGGGGCTAAGACACAGCTATAAACGGGAGGTAACAGATCGTTTGCGCGATTTGCTTTGCAGGAAGAGTTTCCTTTTCCAGGTTTCGGGCCTGCCACTCTCAAACTTCGTCAGGCCTTTGCTTTCAAACAGCAAATGGAACTCTTTGAGGTCAGGTCAAGAATGCGTTTTCGAATCACCATGCTCAGGTTGCAGGTTTAGTACGTATTCATGACCATGGACCATGAAAAAGTCGAAAGTGAAGAAGCCAAAAGTGGGTCTGACGTCGCTTCATCAGGAGCGGGGGATGACACGCATAGTGACTTAGCGTCCGAAGATCACATGTTTGAGACATCCGAACAGGATCTGGCGGAATCCGGGAACAATGGTGAACCGGAAGTGGCTCCTGTCAGGAGATTCTGGCGGCGCAAGCGTGTTATCATTCCGGTTGCAATTCTAATTGTTATGTCGATTGCGGTTTTCGCCGCTTATATCCGGCTATCGGAAAGTCCGGTTTCCCTGGACTTCCTGTCTGAACGGTTGGCGCAAAATATTCAGGGTTCGCTACCGGAAGATTTGTCCTTCGAATTTCATTCACTTTCCATTGCCATAGATCCTTTGCGCGGTCTCGTGACCCGCATCTCCCTGCCTCAATTGAAAGACCGTGATTCCAGACTGTCGGCTACCGGGAAAAGCATGTCTTTTGGACTGGAGCCCCTCAACTTGCTGCTTGGGCACGTGCGCGTGCGCGACGTAGAATTCGATACGCCGTCATTTGCCGTGCATCTGACCAGTGAAACGCAACGGTCCCTGAGCCAATTGAACCTGTCTGTGCAAACGCAGGGCCGCGCACCAGTGGCCACGCCATTGGCCCGCGTCGGTAATGGCCTTGCAGATTTGCACACTGCCGTTGAAAGGGTCATTCAGCTGGCAAGGGTCCGTGGGTTGGAAGAGGTCACAATTATTGATGGCTCTGTCGCTCTGACAATGCAGGGCAGTGAAAAAAGAGATTACTGGAATATTGGTTCGACAGTCCGGGTGCGTCCCGAAAGAAACCGATTGTCAGTGCGCGCTTCGGGGATCGGGCGTGGCGGTGCCTGGCGCTTTGAGGGCGATGCGACGCCCGTGATCGACGGCCGTGGCCACGAGGTTACGCTGGCATTGAAGGACATTGTGCTGCCCGAAATCCTGCCGGCATTTGGCCGTCAGAATTTTGCAATCCGAAGCGATGCGCCATTGGCCATCTCGATGCGCTCAAAATTTGTGGATGAGAACACGGTTCCCACCGCTTCTTTTGACGCCGAAATTGGAAGCTCTTACGTTCGCATCGGGCGTGACGATGTGGCCATTCTGGATAAGGGCATCATTTCGCTGATCTGGTCGCCTGAGTTAAATGCGGTCAGCATTGAGGAGGCGAGCCTTCAATTCGGGAATACAAAATTACCATTTGCCGGATTTGCTCGGCCATCAGAGAGCAACCCGGAGAATGAGCTGGATATTCGGCTTGTCTCACGCAGCGCCGTACTGGCACCCCGCGATGTGACTGACTCTCAACCCCTGCCGGTGGAACTGATCGGCATCAAGGCGCGGTTTGATATTTCCAGCCGGTACCTGACCCTTGATACAGTCGAGTTTCGTACTGAACTCAGCACGATCATCGGGTCTGCAAATGTCGATTTCCAGCCGCGCTTTCCGTCTATTGCAGGGGCCTTTTCCTCCAATGCGATTCCGGCCAAAGATCTTAAGCAGATCTGGCCGCCAACGCTGGCTGGTGGTGCCCGCCGTTGGTTCATCCGCAATGTAAAGGGCGGCGTCATTGATAGCGCTGATATTGCGTTGGCTATTCCCGATGGGCTGGTCGGCAATCGTGATCCGGACAAGATATTTCCTGAAGGCTCGATCACCGGTAATATCGACTTCTCTCTGGCAGAGGTTCGCACGTTTGGTGATGTACCTGATCTAAGCGCGCAGACAGGGCGTGTGACTTTTGACAGATCCGGCATGACCGTATCGGTTGAAAACGGAAGTGCTGTCAGCCCCAATGGGGAAACAGTGGATGTGCCTTCCGCCATTTTCAGATTGCCGGTTCTTGGGCCTCGCAATCCTGCTGCGGAAGCGACGGTTTCGATGATTGGTTCGGCGCGCGATCTGGCCGCAATATCGGATGTTCAGCCACTTGGGTTCATGACAAAGCGCGGAGTGCCACCAGAGGCAATCACCGGGAGTGCGGTTGCAGAAGTCACCTCGAAATTTAACCTGAGCCGTAAGATTGATGCGACGGATGTTGAGACAGTTGCCACTGTCCGACTGTCCGACTTTTCAAGCAAGGCATCGATTCAGGGGCGGCTCATTTCTGATGGGGATGTGGTGGTTGTCATTGATGCGAGTGGAACCGTTGTTCAGGGCAGGGCAAAGCTTGATGGCATTGCTGCGGATGTGGATCTGTTTCTGCCAAATGGTGATGGGCTTGGCACACGGACCGACATCAGGCTGGTGTTGAATGACAGCCAGCGCAAGAAAATGGGAATTGATCTGGGCGACATGCTGACCGGACCAACGCCGGTTGCGGTGGGCAAGGTTGACGCTCAGGGACGCCGACCCGTTTCCGTGGATCTGAAGGATGCTCAGATATCTTTGACCTCTTTGGGATGGAGCAAGGGCGTTGGCGTGCCTGGCAGGCTGGATTTCCTGATAGAAGATACGGCTAACGGACAACAGCTTGATAATATCAGGCTGACTGGCAACGGGTTTTCTGCGGCAGGTGCGGCCACGGTCAGTTCCGCCCGGGGGCTTGAGCGCCTTCGACTCAGTAACCTCTCCCTACGTCGTGGGGACCGTGTCTCTGTGGATGTTCGGCGCACATCGGCAAATGCCTATCACATCACGATCAATGGTCAGCAGCTTGACGCCCGTGGCCTTGTCAGAGCGGTCAAGAACAGCGCCAATGACAATAACGAAGGCGACACAATACGCTATGCCATTGATGGAACGGTACAAACCCTGGCCGGATTTGGTGGACAGAAGATAACAAACGCGAAATTCTCGTTGCAGACAGACGGCGGAGTTCCGTCAGAACTCCGATTCTCGGGGTCGCAAGGCAGGAATGCAGCCATCAACGCCACCATTGAAGGGGGCAACGGAACCTCCTGGCTCAGCATGAATGCGCAAAATGGCGGTGGTTTGGTATCCTTCCTTGATATTACCGAAAGTGTTCAGGGCGGGACGCTCAGCCTTTCGGCCTCGCTCGGCAGGGGCGATTCAGCGACCGTTGGACAGGTTTTCCTCAGCAAGTTTCGTGTCGGTGGCAGTGAAAACCTTGATCAGCTTGCCCGAAGCGTGCCGGGTGAAAACGGGCGCACAAGCGTCACGCCGGGGGTTCGAGCCTTTGAACAGGCGCGGATGGACTTCACTTTGCGCAATGGACGTCTGGTGATTGATGACGCGCAGGTGCGTGGCCCGGCAATGGGCGTTACGCTGAATGGCAGTATGAATTTGAAGGAATCCCAATTACGTCTGAACGGAGTTTATGTGCCCGCTTACGGATTGAACAATGCGTTTTCGCGCATCCCGATTTTTGGAACCATTGTCGGTGGGCGCCGCAATCAGGGCCTTTTGGGCGTGACCTTTCGCGTTTCAGGAAATCTGAACAGCCCCTTGCTGACCGTCAATCCGATCTCCGCCATTGCGCCGGGGATTTTCAGACGGATATTTGAATTCCGCTGATATCCCACAGCTCTAGCTGACTTTCAAAAGCACGTGCTTCTTTTTGCCGAGAGAGATTTTGACGACGCCTTCGCCGGTCAGATCATCAGGCCCAATGGTTCCGCGCTCATTTGAAAATGCAACATCATTCACCTTCACTGCACCACCTTTGATGTGCCGTCTTGCTTCGCTGTTCGATGTTGCAAGTCCCGCTGTTACCAGCGCAGACAGAATGCCAAGGTCATTCAGATCAGCTGCAGACAGTTGTACGGTCGGCAGGTCAGCCGAGATGGCGCCTTCTTCAAACGTCTTTCGAGCGGTTTCCTGAGCTTTTTCGGCTTCGTCCCGTCTGTGCAACAAAGCGGTGATTTCTGTTGCCAGAATTTTCTTCGCCTCATTCTGCTCTGCACCTTCCAGCGCTGCCAATTTTGCCACTTCATCCAAAGGCATTGTGGTGTAAAGCTTCAAAAAGCGTTCTACGTCAGCGTCTTCTGTATTGCGCCAATATTGCCAGAAATCATAAGGGCTGAGCAAGTCCGGGTTGAGCCAGACCGCGCCGCTTGCAGATTTGCCCATTTTTGCGCCCGAAGATGTTGTCAGCAGCGGCGTGGTGAGCGCGTAGAGTTGAGGGGCATCCAGCCTGTGACCGAGGTCTATGCCGTTGATAATGTTGCCCCATTGATCCGAGCCGCCCATCTGCAGGCGACAATCAAAGCGTTTGTTGAGTTCAACGAAATCATAGGCCTGGAGGATCATGTAGTTGAATTCCAGGAATGAGAGCGATTGCTCGCGTTCCAGCCGCTGTTTGACGCTGTCAAAGGCGAGCATCCGGTTGACTGAGAAATGCGCGCCGACATCGCGCAGAAATTCCAGATAATTCAATTTCAGCAGCCATTCCGCATTGTTGGCCATGACTGCGCCATTGGGGCTGTCGTCATAGGAAATATACGCAGAAAAACTTTTCTTGATGGCTTCGACATTGGCGTTAATCTGGTCGGGCGTCATCAATTTGCGCGCTTCATCCTTGAAAGACGGATCGCCGACCATTCCTGTACCACCGCCCATCAATGTGATGGGGCGATGCCCGGTCTTCTGCAGCCAATGCAGCATCATGATCTGAATGAGGCTGCCTGCATGCAGGCTGCTGGCCGTTGGATCAAAGCCGATATAGGCCGTCACAATTTGCTCATTGAACAGCGCATCCAGTCCTTCCAGATCTGAAATCTGATGGACAAAACCGCGTTCAATCATGACGCGCAGGAAGTCAGACTTGACTTGAGATAGGTTGACGGACATGGGACAAGCTCGTGATTAAATGTATTTCAAAATTGTTCTTTTGGGTGCGGCGCTGTCCTATCAGCGATTTTCGGAAATTGCACCCCCAAACAGGTTTTGCGCATGAACAACACATATACCATTGCCGGCACGATGAGCGGCACTTCGCTGGATGGCGTTGATGTTGCAGTGCTGACGACTGACGGGGAAACGCAACTAACGCCGGGTAATGCAGGGTTCACACCCTATAGCGATGCTGAGCGGGCCATCTTGCAATCCGCTTTTGACGCTGGTGCTTTCATGACAGACCGCCGGGACCGGAGCGGAATTATTGGAGAGGCCGAGCAGATTGTCACCGATGTGCATATCAGGGCGCTCAAAGAGCAAATTCAAAAATCCGAAAATCCGGTTGATCATGTCGGCCTTCATGGCCAGACGATTTTCCATGATCCTGGTCGCAAGCTGACCGTTCAAATTGGTGATGCACAGAGGATTGCCAATGAACTTGGGCTGCCGATCGTGCATGATTTACGCCAAAATGACGTTATGCAGGGCGGAGAGGGCGCGCCATTGGCTCCTGTGTTTCACGCTGCGCTGATAGAGGCATTGGGTTCGGTGAAACCCGCTATTTTCCTTAATATTGGCGGTGTTGCGAATGTCACCTTTGTTGGTGAGGCGCAGGAAATCCTGGCCTTCGATACCGGGCCGGGCAACGCCTTGCTGGATGATTTCATGCAGGCCCATTTCGGCATGCGGATGGATCTGGACGGGTCCGTGGCCGGACGCGGTCGTGTCACGTCAGACATTGTGGATCGTCTGATGTCGCATCCATTCTTTGATCGCAAGCCGCCGAAATCGTTGGATCGACGGGAGTTTCATGAATTCGCATTGACCGCATTGGGTGACAGCGCGGCTGAAGACAGCATGGCAACGCTCACTGCGTTTACAGCAGATGCCATTCACAGAGCACAGCGCTGGTATCCAGATACGCCTCAGACAATCATCGTTTCCGGTGGCGGGGTCAAAAATCCGGTCATGATGAAGCTTTTGCAGGCTTTGACACCTGTCAAACTGCAGATCGCATCCGATTTGGGCTGGGATGATGTTTTTATCGAAGCCAATGCCTTTGCATATCTTGCCGCGCGTCATTTACGGAGATTGCCGATTTCATTTCCCGGCACGACATCTGTGCCGGAACCGATGCTCGGTGGTGAGATCGCGTATCCGCAAGGCTCCTGAACAGATTTAAGTGGCTGCAACCAGCCGGTTTCTCTGGACAAGTGCCTATCCGCAAAGTAGACAGCAGCACTTATTTCTCTTCCAGCGCGAATAATCGATGCTGGCATGCGGTTCCAAAGATGGAATAATCATCGGGAAACGCAGGAAACCAATGTTCCGAAAGTTACATCATGACTGAGTTCGAAGGCATCGTTCCGGCGCTTGCTGAGGCGCTGAACAAGCGCGGCTATAATGAATTGACACCTGTTCAAAAGGCGGTGCTTGAACCGCAGATGGACGGTGCAGATGCACTTGTTTCAGCCCAGACAGGCTCTGGTAAGACTGTTGCATTTGGAATTGCGATTGCGCCAACTCTCTTGGAAAACAAAGAACGGTTCGGGCCATCTGAAGCGCCATTGGCGCTCGCTGTTGCCCCCACGCGTGAGTTGGCTCTGCAGGTCAAGCGCGAGCTGGAATGGCTGTATGCTCCGACTGGCGCCATTATTGCGTCCTGTGTCGGCGGCATGGATATGCGGACTGAACGCCGCACTTTAGCACGTGGTGCTCATATCGTTGTGGGGACGCCGGGGCGTCTGCGTGACCATATCACCCGAAACTCTCTGGATACATCGCAGATGAAAGCGGTGGTTCTGGATGAGGCAGACGAGATGCTCGATCTGGGATTTCGCGATGATCTGGAATTCATTCTTGATTCAACGCCCGACGATCGCCGCACATTGATGTTTTCGGCGACGGTTCCGCGCACGATCGCGAATTTGGCGAAGAAGTATCAGCGCAATGCCATCCGAGTATCCACATCTGAAGAACAAAAGCAGCATGTGGATATTGAATATCGCGCGCTGCCAGTTGCGCATAATGAAAAAGAAAATGCCATCATCAATATTCTTCGTTTTTACGAAGCAAAGAATGCGTTGGTGTTCTGCAATACACGCGCCACCGTCAATCATATGACTGCACGGCTGAACAATCGCGGCTTTTCGGTTGTCGCCTTGTCTGGAGAGTTGAGCCAGAATGAGCGGACGCACGCCTTGCAGGCCATGCGCAATGGTCGTGCACGGGTCTGTGTGGCCACTGATGTTGCTGCGCGCGGCATTGATCTTCCTAATCTGGAACTGGTCATCCATGCCGATCTGCCGACAAACCCGGAAACGCTGCTGCACAGAAGCGGCCGAACCGGCAGGGCAGGCCGCAAGGGTGTCAGTGCGCTTATTGTTCCAAAGAACGGCCGCAAGCGCGCTGAACGCCTTCTGGGTGGTGCCAAGCTGACTGCGAACTGGGCATCGCCGCCATCTGCCGATGATGTGATGCGGCGGGATGATGAGCGGCTTCTGGCTGACCCAGCTCTCAGTGAGCCGGTACAGGAAGATGAACAGACATTCGCAAATGAGTTGCTGGCAAAGCACGGGCCGGAGCAGATTGCTGCCGCCTTTGTCCGCCTTTACAGAGCTGGCCAGTCAGCGCCTGAAGAGTTGCAGGAAATTTCAGCCTCTGAGCCGCCGAAAAAACAGCGCGATGAATTTGGCGCCAGTGTCTGGATTTCGCTTGATGTCGGTTATCGACAAAATGCAGAACCGCGCTGGCTGATACCGGTTCTGTGCGAGGCCGGTAACATAACCAACAAGCAGATTGGTGCCATCAAAATCAAGGATGACGAAACGTTTGTTCAGCTTGATGCAGGCCATGCGGATAAATTTCTGGAAGCCATCGGGCCCGACAATATTCTGGACCCAAAAGACCGCAAGGTTAAAGCCAGACGGCTGGATGGCGTGCCTGATCTAACCAGCTCGCCGCGCGGCAGATCGAATGCGGGCAAGTCTTTTGGCGATAAAAAGAAGAGTTTTGGTGACAAGAAAAAACCGTATGGCGGCGCAAAGCGCGACCGGCCCAACCGGTCTGAAGGTTTCGCCAATCGATCTGAAGGTTTTAAAGATAATTCAAAGCCAAAGTTCGAAGGTAAACGTGACGCGCCAGCGGAAGGGCAACGCCAACACGAGCATGCAACTTCTAGCAAGCCAGTTGCACCAAAGGCAAAATCAGAGCGGTTTCGCGCCGATGAGTCTGATCGTCCGCGGTCATCCAAGCCAGCCGGCAAAAGCGGCAATTGGAGCAAGGATGATCGTGGTGACAAGCGCGAAAAGCCCAAGCGCAGCTTTGCAAAGAAATCCGCTTATTCTCCAATGGACGCAGCAGCTGTTCCAAAATCCGACCGTCCGGCACCGGCGTCAGATGGCCCTGCGGAACGCAGCGACAAGCCAATTTTCAACAAGAAGGGCAATCCTGTTGAGCGCGGCGAGCGGTCAGGCGGAGGCGGAACAGATTCCGTCGGTGGAAAGCCGAGATATGGTAAATCCAAGAAGTTTGGAAAACCAGCTGCCGGAAAAGCTGGCAGAAGTGGTGCAGATAAAGACGCGGGTTCAGCGAAACCACGTTTCGGAAAGTCTTCAGACGCAACCCGTTCGGGCACTGCGCCTGTGAAGCGCAGTAAACCCAAAGGGCGCTGAGTCTACATTTCTACCTTGCCAAGGACTTCCAGACGCTTGTCGACATAGTTGCCGCACAGCTCGAGCAAGGTGTCGGTTTGATCTGCAAAGAAGTGGTTGGCTCCCGGCAGTGTCTCGTGATCGATGGTGATGCCCTTTTGGGCCTTCAGCTTGTCGACAAGTGCCTGAACGTCCTTCATGGGCACAACCTTGTCAGCATCTCCATGGACCATCAGGCCGGACGCAGGACAGGGTGCCAGGAATGAAAAATCATACAGGTTTGCCGGTGGGGCAACGGAAATGAAGCCTTCAACTTCGGGGCGGCGCATCAATAGCTGCATACCGATCCAGGCGCCGAACGAAAATCCGGCGATCCAGCAACCGCGCGAATCAGGATGGAAAGTCTGCACCCAATCCAGTGCAGCTGCGGCATCTGATAATTCACCGGCTCCGTGGTCAAATGTGCCCTGACTGCGGCCCACACCGCGAAAATTGAAGCGCAACACGGTAAAGCCGCGTTTTACGTACATGTAATACAGCTCATAAATGATCTGATTGTTCATGGTGCCGCCAAAGCGGGGATGAGGATGTAGTATCAGCGCGATAGGAGCAGTCTTGGACTTTGAGGGCTGATAACGGCCTTCCAGACGGCCTTCCGGTCCGTTGAAAATCACTTCAGGCATAATACAGTCCTCTTTGCGGGCACTTGGCAGTGCACAGGTTTGTGCCTAAGCGTGTTTGCGAGTTGCGCAGACGACGTACTTCTTGACAGCGTTTCGGGTGCGTCCTACTTGGTAGTTTAGAACTATTAAAAACTAGCTTGGGTGGCGCACCGGCTTTGATGCGCTTGTAAACACTATTTTCCACCCAACTGGCAAGAATGACATACAGCTTGTTTGACAAAGAAGGCGATTTTTTTCGGTCATGCGGATTTATCTCGACCACAATGCCGGATCTCCCCTGCGTCCGCAGGTCAAGCATGCGGTCATTGAGGCGCTGGATCTGTCCGCAAATGGCTCGTCAATCTATCAGGAAGGTCGCAAGGCCAAGGGTTTGATCGAACGTGCCAGGCAATCTGTTGCCGAGATGGTTGGAGCAACGCCTTCCGGTGTTACCTTCACCGGTGGTGGTTCTGAGGCCAATGCCACCGTTCTGCAGCCAAAACTTTTGGAAAAAGGCAAGCCGCGTGCAGTTGATCGGCTTCTGGTATCGGCCACAGAGCATGATTCCGTTCTGAAGGGTGGGGCTTTTGCGTTAGAGCAAATTGAAATCATTCCGGTCGACAAGAGTGGTGTTGTCGATTTGGCCTGGCTGTCGGAACGCCTTGCCAAAGCGCAGTCTGATGATGAATGCGTTCTTGTGGCGGTTATGCTGGCCAACAATGAAACCGGCGTCAGACAGCCCGTGGAGGCAATCGGCGCATTGGTTGCGGAAACGAATTCCTATTTCTTGTGTGACGCAATTCAGGGTCCTGGAAAACTGCCTGTGGATATCAATGAAATTGGCGCGCATTTCCTGACGCTATCTGCTCATAAGTTGGGTGGTCCCCAGGGTGTGGGTGCTATTGTGCGGCGAACGGAATCCTACGCATTTCAGCCTTTGATCCGTGGTGGCGGACAGGAGAGCTTTGGACGCGCGGGTACCGAGAATATTGCAGCCATTCACGGTTTTGGTGTGGCTGCGCAAATGATTGCTGAAGAGGCCTCTTCAGCAGAGCGTCTGGCGACATTGCGTGATGCGATGGAACAGGGGCTGAACGGTGTAGTCGTGCTTGGATCGGATGCTGTGCGCTTGCCGAATACGAGCTGTATTTCTGTGCCGGGTCTGTCTGCAGAAACCATGCTCATATCACTGGATTTACAGGGATTTGCCGTTTCTTCCGGCTCTGCCTGCTCGTCCGGCAAAGTGGGGATCAGCCATGTGCTGACCGCCATGGGCGTTGAACCTGACATTGCGCAGGGTGCGATGCGTATCAGCCTTGGCTGGAATACCACCGAAGAAGACATAAAACAGTTTACTGAAGCCTTTAATAAAATGGCGGCGACCCTATCTCCCAATCAACGGGAAACAGCCGCCTGATACCAACGGAATAGCAACAACCTGCAGCCTTTGAAGCTGTGAAGGATGGAGTAAGACATGCCAGCAATTCAAGAGACCATTGAACAAGTCAAAGAGATTGATGTCGACAAGTACAAATATGGATTTGTCACCGATATCGAAATGGAACTCGCGCCCAAGGGCCTGAGTGAGGATATTGTTCGTTTCATTTCCGCGAAGAAAGATGAGCCGGAGTGGATGCTGGAATGGCGACTGGATGCCTATCGGCGCTGGAAGACCATGGAAGAGCCCACCTGGGCACGGGTAGACTATCCGAAGATAGATTTCGAAGATCTTTACTACTACGCCGCTCCTAAATCGACACCAGGGCCGAAAAGCCTTGATGAAGTTGATCCCGAGTTGCTGGAAACATACAAGAAACTCGGTATTCCGCTGAACGAGCAAGCTGTGCTGGCCGGTGTCGAAGGTGCAAGAGTAGCTGTTGATGCGGTGTTTGATTCCGTGTCCGTTGTCACCACCTTCAAGGACGAATTGGCGAAATCGGGTGTCATTTTCTGCTCGATCTCCGAGGCTGTTCGTGAGCATCCGGAACTGGTGAAGAAATATCTGGGATCTGTGGTTCCAACCAGTGACAATTTCTACGCCACGCTGAACGCGGCCGTATTTTCTGACGGGTCTTTTGTCTACATTCCCAAAGGCGTGCGGTGCCCGATGGAATTGTCGACCTATTTCCGTATCAATGAAGAAAAGACCGGTCAGTTTGAGCGGACGCTTATTATCGCTGATGAAGGTTCTTACGTCTCCTATCTGGAGGGCTGCACTGCGCCTATGCGTGACGAAAACCAGCTTCATGCTGCCGTTGTCGAACTGGTTGCGCATGATGATGCGGAGATCAAATACTCCACCGTTCAGAACTGGTATCCCGGTAATTCAGAAGGCAAAGGCGGCATCTATAACTTCGTCACCAAGCGTGGTGATTGTCGCGGAAAGAATTCCAAGATTTCCTGGACGCAAGTTGAAACCGGCTCGGCGATTACCTGGAAATATCCAAGCTGTATTTTGCGCGGTGAAAATTCACGCGGCGAGTTCTATTCAATTGCCATTTCCAATGGCAAGCAGCAGGTGGACAGCGGAACCAAGATGATCCATCTGGGCAAGAATTCGTCTAGCAGGATCATATCCAAAGGCATTTCGGCGGGGCGCTCCCAAAACACCTATCGCGGTTTGGTGTCAGCCCACCGCAAGGCGTCTGGTGCACGTAACTTTACCCAGTGTGACAGTCTTCTGATCGGCGATCAGTGTGGCGCACACACCGTGCCTTATATTGAATCGAAAAATTCGACCGCAGTGTTTGAACATGAGGCCACAACATCGAAAATTTCCGATGACCAGATGTTCTACTGCCAGCAGCGCGGTATGACCGACGAAGAAGCAATTGCGCTGATCGTCAACGGGTTTGTGCGTGACGTCATTCAGCAATTGCCGATGGAATTCATGGCCGAGACCCAGAAATTGATCGGGATCAGCTTAGAAGGCTCCGTCGGTTAAGTTATTTAATACAGCAGCTTGATCGACTTTGTTGGCGGGCTGATTCAGATATTCAGGACAGAAAAATGTTAGAAATTAAAAACCTCCACGCCAATGTTGATGGCAATGAAATCCTTCGTGGAATCAACCTGACCATCAATAAGGGCGAAGTTCATGCCATTATGGGCCCTAATGGTTCCGGCAAGTCCACCTTGTCCTATGTTCTGGCTGGTAAGGATGATTACGAAATCACAGAAGGCGAAATCCTGTTCAAGGGAGAAAACCTTCTGGAGATGGCACCAGATGAGCGCGCTGCTGCCGGCGTCTTTCTGGCCTTTCAGTACCCGATTGAGATCCCCGGTGTTGCAACCATGACATTTTTGCGCACGGCCATGAACGCCCAGCGCAAAGCCCGCGGCGAAGCGGAACTGAACACGCCAGACTTCATGAAGATCGTGAAGCAGAAAGCATCTGAGCTGAACGTATCTCCGGAGATGTTGAAACGCCCCTTGAATGTGGGCTTTTCGGGTGGCGAGAAGAAGCGCAATGAAATCATGCAGATGGCGCTTCTGGAGCCTACACTCTGTGTGATGGATGAAACAGATTCCGGACTTGATATTGATGCGCTGCGTGTCGTGTCTGAAGGCGTGAATGCACTGCGCAATTCAGAGCGCGGCATGCTGGTCATTACCCATTATCAGCGGCTTCTCGACCATATTGTTCCTGATTTTGTGCATGTGATGTCAGCCGGAAAAATCGTGAAATCCGGTGGTAAGGAACTGGCGCTGGAGTTGGAAGAAAAAGGCTATGCTGGCTACGTGAACGCAGCTTAGGGGCAGGGACAGAGATTATGACTGCACAACCGCAGAAAATTCAAACTCAGGCTGAAACCTCGCTGATGCAGCAATTTGCATTTCTTGGTTTGGAGCCATCACGTCAGGCAGCTGCTGATCGCCTGAACGAAAGCGGTCTTCCGCACCGCCGTGTTGAGGAATGGAAGTACACAGATCTTCGGGCATTGTTGAAAGATGTGCCACAACTGGCTAGCGGGAAGAGTGTTGCCTCAACATCTGCTGGACAGCCTTTGGTTCCTGCTGACTTCGTTTTGGCTGTTGTGGATGGTGTTCCACAGGAGATCTCGAATGCAGGTGCAACTGCCTCGGATGCGGCGAAAGAAGCCGTTTCTATTGAGATTGGTCTGGGTGATACCAAGGGCTTCCACGAGAAACCCAATGCAAATGTTGATCTCAACATCGCACTGGCATCATCTGGATATGTCATTCGAGTCAAGAAAAGCACTGTTACACCCATCATCTTTATCGACCACATTGTGTCTAAAGCTGATGCAATAACGGCAGCCAGTCGCCACAGTATTTTAGTGGAAAATGGCGCGCAAGCCATTCTGGTTGAACGGTTTTCTGGCACTGATGACACTGCTTATGTTGCCAGTGCCGGACTGTCTGTGATCGTCGAAGACGGTGCAAAACTGACGCAGGCCCGTGTTGTTGCAGAAGGGGCTCAATCTTCGCATCTTGCCACAATTGGTGCGCGGATTGGCAGCGAGGCGATTTACGAGCCCTTCGTTATGACGATAGGCTCGCATCTGGTGCGAACCGATGTTCAGATTACCTTTGACGGTGAACAGAGCCATTTGGGCATTCGTGGCGCAACCCTTGTGAAGGGCAAGCAGCATACAGACATGACGCTGGATGTTGATCACGCATCGCCCAATTGTACCAGCATTGAGCAGTTCAAGTCGGTCATTGCTGATGAAGCGAAAGCTGTCTTTCAGGGCAAGATCATGGTGAAACAGATTGCCCAGAAAACTGACGCAAAAATGATGAGCCAAGGCCTGTTACTGTCCGAAAACGGAGAGTTTCTCAATAAGCCGGAACTTGAAATTTTTGCCGATGACGTGATTTGCGGTCATGGTGCGACTTGTGGCGATATTGATGAAGACATGTTGTTTTATCTTCTGTCACGAGGGATCCCGCGTCCGGTTGCCGAGACCATGATGGTGCAGGCATTTGTTGCCGAAGCTATTGAGGATACGGAGCAGCCGGAGATTATTGAGGCGCTTGAGGCCATATTGGCTGACTGGCTTTCCAGGCGTTAAGCCTGGAAAACAGCCTTGAGAAAAGCGACCTGGAAAGGGCATTTGTAAATGGACACGCTTCCACAGGATGCAAACACTGCGTATGACGTATCGAAAATCCGCAAGGATTTTCCAATTCTCGCAAGGGAAGTCTACGGCAAACCACTGGTGTATCTGGATAATGGCGCTTCGGCTCAGAAACCGACCGCTGTGCTTGATGCTGTGCAGAGTGCCTACGCTGACACCTATTCGAATGTGCATCGTGGCCTGCATTTCCTCTCCAATGCCTCCACAGACCTTTATGAGGCGGCCAGAGAGACTGTTCGGGGTTTTTTGAATGCGCCCTCAATAGACAATGTCATTTTCACACGATCAACCACCGAAGCCATCAATCTTGTGGCGCAGTCTTTTGGTGGCGCGCATATCGGTGAGGGTGATGAGATTGTGCTCTCGATATTTGAGCATCATTCAAACATCGTGCCCTGGCATTTCCACCGGGAACACAACGGCGCTGTGCTGAAATGGGTGCCCTACCGGGAAGATGACAGTTTTGATCTTGAGGCGTTTGAGGCGGCGCTGAGCGAACGCACCAAAATTGTGGCAATTACGCAGATGTCGAATGTGACCGGAACGATTGTCCCGATCAAGGAAATCTGCCGAATTGCTCATGAGCGCGGCATTCCCGTGCTGGTAGATGGCAGCCAGTCTGCTGTTCATATGGCTGTTGACGTTCAGGCGCTTGATTGCGATTTCTTCGTGATGACTGGCCACAAACTCTATGGTCCGTCAGGTATTGGCGTTCTGTATGGCAAGTCGGAACTGCTAGCATCCATGCCACCTTATATGGGTGGCGGTGAGATGATTCTTGATGTGATGGAAGACACCATTACCTACGCTCCGCCGCCACATCGATTTGAAGCTGGCACACCGCCTATCGTACAGGCTATTGGGCTGGGCGCTTCTCTATCCTATATGCAGTCTATAGGGTTGAACGCAATCGCGGCTCATGAAGCTGATTTGCGGGATTACGCCGCAAAGCGGTTGAGTGAAATGAATTCGGTAAGAGTGTTTGGAAATGCGCCTGACAAAGGAGCTATTTTCTCATTCGAAGTTGAAGGCGCTCATGCGCATGATGTTGCAACCGTGCTGGATCGCGAAGGCGTGGCTGTCAGGGCGGGAACACATTGTGCGATGCCACTTCTGGCGCGTTATGGTGTAACCGCAACTTGCCGGGCCTCGTTTGGCCTCTATAATACGCGTGATGAGGTCGACAAGCTTGTAGCTGCGATCACAAAGGCGCAGAGTTTCTTTAGCTAAGGTGCTGTTGTTATGACAAATGATGATGTTGATAAGGTACTGCCGGAAGATCATCCGCTTCACGTGCCGGAAGCCAAGCCAGCAGTGGATATGAAGCTGATGGAAGATGGCATGGGCCAACCGCAACTAGCTGCGACAGAGGGTACTAATCTGTCAACTGAAGCGCAGGAGCGTCTGACGGAAGACATTATTGCGGCGCTCAAGACGGTTTACGATCCAGAAATTCCGACAGATATTTACGAGCTTGGCCTGATCTACAAGGTTGATCTGACCGATGATCGTGATCTGGATGTGGACATGACACTGACTGCACCTGGATGTCCGGTTGCTGGTGAAATGCCGATCTGGGTGGAAAATGCGCTCTGTTCGGTTCCAGGTGTTGGGCAGGTTAAGGTGAATATGGTGTTTGATCCGCCATGGACACCTGAGCGCATGTCTGAAGAAGCCAAAGTGGCGTTGAACTGGTTCTAGAGAGAAATCCAATGGGTGCATTTCAGGTTTTGACTTTGACGGACGCGGCCGAAGATCGAGTGCGGCAGATTGCCGCAGGATCAGATGGTGCTGCGGGCATTCGTGTGGGCATCAAAAAAGGTGGCTGTGCGGGTATGGAGTACACTATTGACCTGGCGCATGAACCGGATCCGAAGGACGACAAGGTGGAGTTTGACGGCGCTTCGGTCTTTATCGAACCAAGTGCCGTTCTGTTTCTTTTGGGCACTGAAATGGACTATGAAGTGACCAAGCTGCGCTCCGGATTTGTGTTTAAAAATCCAAACCAGACATCCGCTTGTGGCTGTGGCGAATCCGTCACTTTGATGGCCGCTACGCCTGGTGCGTGAGTGCGCCTGCGTGCCTTTTTTCGACACGTTGAAAACAGCCCGTGCCGATGATTGGCAGGCCTATACGCGTCATGCGTTTGTAGAGCAACTGGGCGCTGGAACGCTGCCAAAGGCCGCGTTTCAGACGTATCTGGTGCAGGACTATCTGTTTCTCATCCAGTTTGCACGGGCCCATGCTCTGGCGGTCTACAAATCTACCAGTCTGGAAGACATGCGCGCCGCTGCAGCTGGCGTTTCGGCCATCCTGGATGTTGAGATGGATCTGCATGTGAGACTGTGCGCTGACTGGGGGCTTTCGCGCTCGGACCTTGAACACAGCATTGAGGCGCCCCAGACCATTGCATATACGCGTTTTGTGCTGGAAGCCGGTCAGGCCGGAGATATTCTTGATTTGATGGTCGCTCTGTCACCTTGCATGTTGGGCTATGCGGAAATTGGCAATTATCTTCTGAGCCAATTTGGCCAGGCGGACGGAACAATTGCTCCCGACCACCCATACGCGGCCTGGATCAGTGAGTATTCCGGACAGGATTATCAGGATGTGGCCCAGGCAACAGCAGCAACGCTCGAAAAACACGCAAACGAGTTGCTAACAGAGGCCCGTCGCCCAAGACTGGAAAAGCTTTTTGGTCAAGCCACGCGGCTGGAGGCCGATTTTTGGCAAATGGGACTTGTGGCGGATTGATTGCCGCATGAAGAATAAGTGCTCTAGGAAACCATTCGGTCTTCGTCGAAGTCACCCTTTTCGGACATGACGCAATTTCTCCCGGCACGTTTTGCCGAATAGAGCGCCGCATCGGCCCGTTCAATCAGTGTCATTGCAGTGTCGGCCTGTTCATAGCGCGCAACGCCGGCTGATACGGTGACATTGCCAAGCTTTTCCCCTGTGGAACGCTTCAGGAGCTTTCTGTCCTTAATCGCTTCACGGATGTGATCCGCCTGCATGATTGCCTCATCCAATGTGGTGTCAGGCATAATGACAGCGAATTCCTCACCACCGTAGCGGGCTGCAATGTTCAGCGCCGAGATGGAGTTCTTTATTGTCATGCCGACAAGTCTCAGGACCTGATCACCTGTTTGGTGGCCCCAAGTATCGTTGAACTGTTTGAAATGGTCGATGTCGAGCATGATCAGGCAGAAGGTTGTGCCGATACCTGAACTGGCCTGCACCTTGCGCGTCATGGTCTGGTCAAACAGGCGACGATTGCCAAGGCCAGTCAATTCATCGGTAAGGTTTTCAAACCGTGCCGCTTCCAGATTGTCTTTCAGTTCAGCAACCTGCGACTGGGACTCTTTTAACTGGTCTTCCATCTCTTTGTGCGAGGCACGCACAACGGCAGTTGCTTTCACAAGTTGATGAATAACATTCTTGACCGCACCGGCATTTTTGGCCGCGCCAAGCTCGCTGGAAAGTTCCGACAGAGTTGTTGAATAGTCGTCGTTCACTTCCATGCTTTGACCAATGCTGCCAAGCATGGTTTCTATCTGATCGCTGAAGTTGCTGCCGAACTGATCGAGCTTATCTCCCAGACGGAATGGAGACAGAAACGTGTCATATAAATAGGTGGTTTCTTCAAGTGTGACTTTGCCGCGCGTCCGCAGAATTTCGTTGATGGCTGTGTTGAGCTTCTGGTCGAAACCAGCCGAGTAGGTGTACCAAAGCTCATAGTGGCGTGGAAACGCGGGAACTTCGCAGCGTTTAATCTGCTTCAGTGCCGCTTCGCCATGCACCAAAGTTCGACGAAAATCTTCATGCTCAGCCATAATTTAACCGGTCGTCCAAATAATCATGACCAATTGTTATGACGATACGCTTAAGACGGGGTTAATCAGGCCTATTTGTTCAAAGCTGTTAAGAAGATACACACCTTCTAGTTGATGCTCACCGAGCGAAGCAGAAATGCCGGTACGTGATCAGCTTCTGCAAACGGCACATTATCATTAGCCGTCTGTTTGCGACGATTCGTGCCCTTGGGACTGCGTGTCTTCTGAGACTCTTCTGATTTGTCTGGACCGGTCGTTTTTCCAGTATCGCGTGTGGATTTACTCGTGTTTTCAGCTTCAGGTTGTGGCTTTGTGGCGGCTCGTCGAGGCTTTCTCTCAGAGCGCCGTGGCTTCCTACTTTCCGGCTGTTCTGTTCGGTTCTCTTTGTCAGCTTCGGCTTCGTCTTTTTGTGCACCGTGTGGCACGCCAGCCGATTTTTCGGACACTTCAATCAAGGGCTTGCCGATGAGCTTTTCGACGGCATCAAGGTATTTCTGATCGGATTTGGACACAAGCGTATAGGCCGCTCCATTGCGACCGGCACGGCCTGTCCGACCTATCCGATGGACATAGTCTTCCGCATGTGTCGGCACATCGAAGTTGAACACGTGGCTGACTTCTGGAATATCCAGGCCACGGGCCGCTACATCACTTGCAACGAGCAGTTTTGTACTCAAATCCTTGAATGATGCGAGCATTTTCATGCGTGCATGCTGATCCATATCGCCGTGCAAAGCACCAGCATTATAACCATGGCGTTCCAGCGACCGAGCCACAGTGGCCACGTCACGTTTGCGATTGCAGAATATGATGGCGTTCTGGAGATCGGCGGCATTATCAATCAAATGCCGAAGCGCTGCACGTTTTTCGGCTGGCTTTGATCCGCAATGAACAACGTTTTGTGTCACTGTGAGGGCTGCCGAAGATCGTGCGGCAACTTCCACCCGAGCCGGGTTGTGCAGAAACTGGTCAGCCAGTTTCTGAATCTCATTCGGCATGGTTGCCGAAAAGAACAGGGTCTGTCGTGTGAACGGAATCAATTTGCAGATACGCTCAATATCGGGAATGAAACCCATATCCAGCATGCGATCGGCTTCATCAATAACCAGAATATCTACACCGGTCAGAAGCAGTTTGCCGCGTTCAAAATGGTCCAGCAGGCGACCGGGCGTGGCAATCAGCACATCCGCGCCACGCATCAGCTTTTTTTCCTGCTCGTCAAAGGAAACGCCACCGATCAGAAGGGCAACATTTAATTTATGACCCGAGCCATAAATCTTGAAGTTTTCTTCGACCTGTGCCGCCAATTCGCGTGTCGGCTCTAAAATGAGGGTTCTGGGCATGCGCGCGCGCGCGCGGCCTTTTTCAAGCAGAGTCAGCATTGGCAAGGTAAAACTGGCTGTTTTACCGGTTCCAGTCTGCGCTGTTCCCAATACGTCGCGCTTTTGCAAAACGTAGGGGATCGCGCCCGCTTGAATGGGTGTCGGTTCTGTATAACCAACACGCTCCACTGCAGCGAGCACTTTTGGGCTTAGTCCAAGTTCGTCAAATGTCATTTGGGGCTTTTCAGAGATGGGTTTCGAACCAATCTGTTGCGACGCTAATAGCGTCAGTCAATTGTTTCCGGCAACATAGGGTAACAGTTAGAAATGTCAACAAATCTAAGAACTATCAGTTACTTGCCCCACCGAATGAATAGGTATTGCGATCCTTCAAAAAGAGCTCATACCCATAAGGGACATTTGGGTCATCCGTGGGCTCTGCTTCCAGATACACACTCAGTTCCCCTCTCACACCGACCTGTGCGGAGACGCCGATAATTTCCTGATTCAGCTTGCTGATCTCATCGATTTCCAACGCATAGGGTGCCGTGCTTTGGCCGCCTTTATTCAGTGGAACCCATTGAATATAAAGAGATTGTGTTTCGTCGGGATTGGCCAGCAAAACAATGCGATGTGTTCCAATTTGTCCGTTTGGCCCGCGCCATTGGCCCGCCGATTGCACGAACCGAACCGAGGGTGCCAGGCTTTCCAGAGCACGCTGGACACTTTCTGACGCTCTCGCGTCGTGTGTGGTCGTTAAGGATAATGGCAATATGGCTAGGCATGCTGCTGCAAAAAACGTCTTTTTAAACTTCATTAATACGCCGTAATTTATTTATTTTTACTAAGTCAGCCACACAGGATGCGGCTCACATCGGTGATCACAGGGCTTATATATCCAAATCGCTGGCGAATTCAGCATTTTCCTGAATAAAGGTAAATCGAGCCTCTGGTTTGTTGCCCATGAGTTGCTCGACTGAGTCCTTTGTCATTTGAACTTCGCTGTCTTCGATGCGAACTTTCAACATCGTCCGCGTTTTTGGATTCATTGTTGTTTCTTTTAGCTGAGCAGGCATCATTTCGCCAAGACCCTTAAACCGGCCAATATCGATTTTTCCACGGGCATTGAATTCTGAATCAAGCAATTCGTCCTTATGCGCATCATCACGCGCATAAAGTGTCTTTCCACCCTGGCTGATGCGGTAAAGCGGTGGCACGGCGAGATAAAGGTGCCCGTCTTCAATAAGGTCGGGCATTTCACGATAGAAAAACGTAATCAGCAGGGCGGCGATATGAGCCCCATCGACATCCGCATCCGTCATGATCACGATTTTATCGTAGCGCAGTTCGCTGGAACGGTAATTGCTGCGCAGGCCGGTGCCAAGCGCCTGGCTGAGGTCTGACAATTGCTGATTGGCGGCCAGCTTTTCGCGCCCTGCATTGGCAACATTGAGAATTTTGCCACGCAGCGGCAGGACCGCCTGGGTCTTTCGGTTTCGTGCCTGTTTGGCTGACCCACCAGCGGAGTCACCCTCTACAATAAAGAGCTCAGAGCCCGAAGCGGCACTGCCGGAACAATCTGCCAATTTGCCGGGGAGGCGTAATTTCCGCGTGGCGCTTTTGCGGTTGATTTCTTTTTCCTGGCGGCGGCGCAGGCGCTCTTCGGCACGATCTACCACCCATTCCAACAATTTGGAGGCCTGGGAAGGAGACCCGGTCAGCCAGTGATCGAAGGCATCACGTATTGCGCCTTCCACGATTTTTGTCGCTTCCGCTGTGGCAAGCTTGTCCTTTGTCTGGCCGACAAATTCAGGCTCGCGGACAAACACGGACAGCATGGCTGCTGAGGACGTCATCACATCATCTGACGTTATGACAGAGGCCCGCTTATTACCGGTGAGTTCGGCGTAGGCCTTCAGGCCGCGCAGCAAGGCGGTTCTCAATCCGCTTTCATGGGTTCCGCCATCGCCCGTTGGTACGGTGTTGCAGTAGGATTGTACAAATCCGTCACCGGCAAACCAGGTCAAGGCCCATTCCACCGATCCGTGACCACCACGACGGCCGGCCTGACCGGAAAACATCTTATCGGTTACACGGTGTTTTGTATCCATCTGATCTTCCAGATAGTCTTTCAGGCCACCTGGGAAGTGATAAACGCCTTGCTCCGGTGTCGTGTCCTTTTCACCCAGAAGGCTTGGATCGCAACGCCAACGGATTTCAACACCACCGAACAAATAGGCTTTTGCCCGCGCCATCTTGAAAAGGATCGCCGGTTTGAAACTGGCTGAAGGCCCAAAGATTTCGGCATCGGGGTGAAATGTAATTTTGGTGCCACGCCGGTTCTGGATGTCGCCCAAATCTTCAAGAGAGCTTGTTGCAAGGCCACGGGAGAAGGTCTGCCTGTACAGCTTTCTGTTTCGGGCAACCTCGACTTCCAATACGTCTGACAGGGCATTGACGACAGATATACCCACGCCATGCAGACCGCCGGAGGTTTCATAGACCTTGGAGTCGAATTTACCACCAGCATGCAAAGTGGTCATGATGACTTCCAAAGCGGAGCGGTCTTTAAATTTCGGGTGTGGATCAACCGGGATGCCACGGCCATTGTCGGTGACGCTGAGAGACCCGTCGGCGTTACAGTTCACTTCAATCCAATTGGCGTGGCCAGCGATGGCCTCATCCATTGAGTTATCAATGACTTCTGAGAACAGGTGATGAAGCGCTTTCTCATCTGTGCCGCCGATATACATGCCGGGACGCTTGCGGACCGGTTCCAGGCCTTCCAGCACCTCGATGTCGGCTGCAGTGTAGGCCTCCGGATCACTGAAGTTTCCGGTTGCTCGCGCTTTCGGGGCCGTCTTTCTGGGAGCGGACTGAGATGGTGTCTTGGTCGATGAGGGGGCAGTCGAGGGCGTGCCGCTGCCAAAAAGATCCTCTGCGTTGCTCATATCCTGTTGTGGTCCCATGGTGATTCGGTCGCACAACTATAGACAAAGATAGAACAAAAAGTGGCGGGAGCGTTCAAATTGGAGCAATTTTTGTTGCATTTCTGCGGATGAACGCTTCCGGGCCAACCATGTGTTGCTGATGGGCAGTGGAGGGAATTGCGCGCCATAGGAAAAAAAATCAAAAAAAGCTCATGATCCGGTTTTGGCAACCAAAAGTTTACCTTAATGCGCGATGTTACCTTCAGATCTGGTCAGGTATTGTGTCGAGGATCATATGGGCGACAAGTCCACATCAGCTGGCGAAGCTAGTATTGTATTAGCTTCGCCAGCTGCTGTTAATTATAAATCTGCACATGAGGCAGTTTTTAAAGCGATTGAATTTAGGATATTCATACCAGTTGCCTTTGGTATGCCATTCTTATTCTTCTTCCTGCTATTCTATGTATTGTAATACATAACAGCCACAATTTCCGTTGATCTAAAATCTTGACGGGTTGTATCTTTATTGTGGGCGCCCATTGTCACAGATCTCTACTGCTGATGGATTTCATCAACTCACTGAAGTTGGTCCGAGCCGGCCACCTGCAGTTGTCCTGAACAAGTGTCGTGCATTGAGCGGTTTGTTCCAAAAAAAAAGGCGCCCCGAAGGACGCCTTTGATTTTTGATATCTGGTAGCTTTTACACAGAATAATACATGTCGAACTCAACCGGATGCGGTGTCTGTTCGTAACGCATGTTCTCTTCCATTTTCAGCTCAACATAGGCGTCGATCTGATCATCATCCATCACGCCACCGGCTTTCAGGAAGTCGCGGTCAGCGTCAAGGCATTCCAGAGCTTCCCGCAGGGAGCCTGCAACGGTCGGGATTTCCGCCAGTTCCGCTGGTGGCAGATCATAAAGATCCTTATCCATGGCCTCGCCAGGATGCAGCTTGTTCTTGATACCATCAAGACCAGCCATCAGCAGAGCCGTGAAGGCAAGGTAAGGATTGGCTGTCGGATCAGGGAACCTGATTTCAACGCGCTTGCCTTTTGGCGATGCACTGAACGGAATGCGGCAGGAAGCGGAGCGGTTGCGTGCAGAGTAGGCCAGCAGAACCGGTGCTTCATAACCTGGAACCAAACGCTTGTAAGAGTTGGTTGATGGGTTTGTGAATGCGTTGATCGCTTTTGCGTGTTTCAGAATGCCGCCAATATAGAACAGGCATTCTTCCGACAGATCAGCATATTGATTGCCAGCAAACAGCGGATTGCCGTCTCTCCAGATGGACTGGTGGCAGTGCATCCCGGTGCCGTTGTCGCCAAAGACGGGCTTTGGCATGAATGTGGCTGTTTTGCCCCATGCATGAGCTACCTGATGGACAACATATTTGTAGATCTGCTGGTGGTCGGCCATTTTTGTCAATGTCTGGAAGACCAGGCCCAGTTCGTGCTGTGCAGAAGCAACTTCGTGGTGGTGTTTTTCAACAACCACGCCCATTTCCTTCATTTTCTGCAGCATGTCGCCGCGCCAGTCCTGTCCGGAATCCACAGGCGGAACCGGGAAATAGCCACCTTTGGTCCGTGGCCGGTGACCCATATTGCCGCCTTCATATTCCGAGTAGGAATTTACGGGCAGTTCAGAGCTGTCGAGCAGGAACCCGGTGTTATAAGGTTCTGTGGAAAACCGCACATCGTCAAACACGAAAAATTCAGCCTCAGGGCCAACATATACAGTGTCGCCAGTGCCGGATGATTTGACGTAGGCTTCGGCTTTCTTGGCGGTCATGCGTGGATCGCGATTATAGCCTTCGCCGCTGATCGGGTCCAGAATATCGCAGAATATCGCAGAATATCGCCAGGGTTGGCGCCTGAAAGAACGGATCTTTGGCAGAAGTTGATGCATCAGGCATCAGTGTCATGTCAGATTCATTGATGGCTTTCCAGCCGGCGATGGAGGATCCATCGAACATGACGCCATCGGCGAACATGTCTTCATCAACGACAGATGCGTCCATTGTGACGTGGTGCATTTTTCCCCGTGGATCGGTGAAACGCAGGTCGACATATTGGATGTCGTCATCTTTGATCTGTTTCAGAATGTCATTTTCGGTTGCCATAGATCGCTTTCCTTTGGTCTTTCTTTATAGTTGACGTGGAGGGGCTCTATCAGAAAAGCCCCAGAAAATTTAGTTGTTTTTTTAAACCGCTTCGTCGCCGACTTCACCTGTGCGAATACGGATTGCATTCTGCACGTCACTGATGAAAATCTTGCCGTCGCCGATCCTGCCTGTTTGGGCGGCATCACGAATGGCATCAACCGCGCGTTCGAGCATGTCGTCTGGCACAAACAGTTCAATTTTGACCTTGGGCAGGAAATCAACGACATATTCCGCGCCCCGATAAAGCTCGGTATGTCCTTTTTGACGGCCAAATCCTTTGGCTTCCAAGACCGTAATCCCCTGAAGGCCGACTTCCTGCAAAGCTTCTTTGACCTCATCAAGTTTGAAGGGCTTGATGATAGCTTCAATCTTTTTCATGCGCTTCCTCAATACTCAGCGTAATGACATATCATGTGTTCCACAGATCGGAAGGGATCACTGTGTGCCGATGCTGGGGATATCAGCAAAAACCATGCCAATTTCTTGTTAGCAGAAAAATCATTAATCAGTCACGAAAAATGGCGGCATCCTGTCGATTGGATGCTGGATCGGTGTCATGAAATGATCTTATTTCAGCTGGTTGCTGTATATTTGTGCAAGCTACTGATTAAATAATGCGCAATTGCCGCGCGGATGCTTAATTATTATGCATGTTCCGGGTGGGGCGTCTGGATTAGATGCCTGTTTAAACGCGTGAACTTTGTTTGCTTTGCAGATTAACCGGAATTAAGCACCGTTTTGGCGGGTTTTGGTTGACCCAATCGGACAGCTTGATATAGAGGCGCGATCAAATTGGTATCGCTTTGAGATGCTGACCGGTTGAATTTGCTTTTTGCGGGCGTGGTGGAATTGGTAGACACGCAAGATTTAGGTTCTTGTGGCGCAAGCTGTGGGGGTTCAAGTCCCTCCGCCCGCACCAGTTCAATGTGGTCACGCGCTTTATGCGGTCATCAATGCATGTGATCATCTAGGCATGTGAGCATCCAGGTTTGAAACAATAATATAATGCCGCTGAACCGGAGTTGGGCAGCTGGCCAATTAAACGTCAGGACGACAAAGATGCAGGTTAGTGAAACCCTGAACGAAGGCTTGAAGCGCGAACTGGACATTGTGGTTCCGGCGTCGCACATGAAAGATCGCATGGAAGCGAAACTGGATGAACTGAAAGATAAGGTTCAGCTTAAAGGTTTCCGCAAAGGTAAGGTGCCCGTTGCGCATCTGCGTCAGATGTATGGCAAGTCCATCATGAGCGACATTTTGCAGGAAGAGCTGAACCAGTCTTCTCAAAAGGCCATTTCTGACCGGTCCGAAAAACCCGCCATGCAGCCGAAGATCGAGCTGCCTGAAGAAGAAGGCGCTGCAGATAAAATTCTGAGTGGCGACGCTGACCTTGCCTATAAGATTTCCTACGAAATCGTACCGGCCATTGAAGAACTGGACTATGGCAAGCTGACGATTGAGCGTCCTGTTGTGGAAGTTTCCGAAGCAGAAATCGATGAGCGCCTTCAGGAAATCGGTGAGAGCAATCGGCCTTACGAAACCAAGACAGGTGCTGCTGAAGACAAGGACCGCCTGACAATTGCCTATCTTGGCAAGCTGGATGGTGAGCCGTTTGAAGGCGGCCAGGACGATAACGCGATGCTGGTGCTGGGATCAGGTCAATTCATCCCCGGCTTTGAAGAACAACTGATCGGCGCGAAAGCCGGTGACGAAAAAACCATCAAGGTCAAGTTTCCCGATGACTATCAGGCAGAAATGCTTAAGGGTCAGGATGCCGAGTTTGAAGTGACTGTGCGCGATGTCGCAGCACCCGGGGACGTGGTGCTGGACGATGAGTTTGCAACCCGCTTGGGTCTGGAATCCATCGAAAAGCTCCGCGAAGCTGTTCGTCAGCAGGTTGAAGGCCAGTATGGTGGTGTCACCCGCCAGAAAGTGAAGCGTCAGCTTCTGGATCAACTTGACGAAATGCACGCTTTTGAATTGCCGCCAACTCTGGTTGAGCAGGAATTTGAAAATATCTGGCGTCAGGTTACCCATGATATTGAACAACATGGCAAATCCTTTGAAGACGAAGACACAACCGAAGAAGAAGCTCGGGCTGACTATCAGAAGATTGCCGAGCGCCGTGTTCGTCTCGGTCTGGTGCTGGCTGAAATTGGCGATAACAACAAGGTTCAGATTACGGATGAAGAGCTGCAGCGGGCTTTGATCGAGCAAATCCGCCAGTTCCCGGGTCAGGAACAGCAGGCATTCGATTATTATCGGAACAATCCTGAAGCAATGGCCAGTCTGCGTGCGCCACTGTTTGAAGAAAAAGTTGTCGATTATCTGCTTGAGCTTGCCAATGTGACGGACAAGACCGTGACGAAGGAAGAGCTGAACGCTGACGAAGATGAAGATGGTCACGATCATGACCATGACCATGATCACGACCATTAAAGTCTGATTGCCTCACGGCCTTTTCTGACATTTTGATCTGCATCAAGGCCCCGCCCGGCAAGGCGGGGTCTTTTGTTTATGGGCATTTCTGATTCAGATGTCGGTGCCCACAACAAATGAATGTCAACCAAAAGGACGGGCCAGAATATGGGATGGATTGAAAGCTCTACACGTGTGACTTGCCTGGCGGCATTCTTTGCTAGCGGTCTGGCATTGCCAGCGGTCGCCGCGTCTCATTTGAACAATGACGAGTTGAAATCGGTGCTCAGAGGTCAGACATTGGCACAGGACAGATGTGCAACCTGTCACGAAGTCGGCTCGGAGGGCACGAGCACGCATCCCGAAGCTGTGCCGTTTCGCTATATTGCGCGGCTGTATCCGGTTGAGAACCTCGAGGAGGCCTTTGCCGAGGGGATTTATGTCGGACACCCTGACATGCCGACATTTGAGTTATCTGTGGATGATTTGACTGATCTGCTGAATTATTTGAAAGCCGTTCAGGAAGATTAAGGGACGTCTGTCTCCTGCATTGCGTGACTGTCGGAGGCGGTAAGGTCCAGGTCGTAAACCGCCTTCAATTGTTCAATTTTCAGCAAAGTCTGCTGTGAAAATGGCTGCTTGCCTTCAAAGCAATGCAGCGCCATCCCTTCCAGCAGATCGGCCAATGTCATGTCGAGTTGCTCGGCAAGGCCCTTGAGGACTTTCAGCAATCGCTTCTCGATGCGAATGCCAGTTTGTACACGTTCAATTGGATTTGTCATTTTGGTACTTTAATGCATTGGTACCAAGGTATCAAATTATTTCTACTGATGCTGACTTTCAACCTTTGCCTATGATGACATGGATTTGTTTTTGAGCTAGCCTTGTTGCGCTGTCCGGACGAGTCCGGGCCGACAACGGGAGAGGGTATCAGCTCTGACCAGTCAGTTTTGACCAGTCAGGATCGATGCCGCCGAAGGTGAAAATGCCCATAATCTCTCAGGCAAAAGGACCGTTGTCGGAAAAGCACTCTGGAAAGTCGAACTGGTTGGTTCGCGCCGAAGGTGTAAGTGCAATTGTCTGTCGGCTTATCATTGTCAACAAGCGGTTGCGCAAGTCTCTCAGGCTTTAGACAGAGGGGTCGGCCATTGCAATTCTTGCAGTGGACGATTTCTGTTGTTTGATGTCGGGAGCCCATATGAAACAGACCCCTCTATATGATCTGCATATTGCCGAAGGCGCCAAAATGGGCGCGTTTGCGGGCTATGATATGCCTTTGTTCTACCCCTTGGGGGTGATGAAAGAGCATTTGCATACGCGGGCTTCTGCAGGATTGTTCGATATTTCTCATATGGTGCATGTGGAGATTGCGGGGCGTCAGGCCGCCGCACTGATCGAGCATCTATGCCCTTATGTAGCCAGTGAGCAGGGCATCAATGCATCCCGCTATACGTTCTTCTTGAACGATGATGCTGGCATTGTTGATGATTTGATTATCACCCGGTTGGATGAACTGCGATATCTTGTGGTCGCTAATGCAGGCTGCGCGGAAAAGGATGTCGCTCATATCAAAGCGCATGCGGAAGCGTTTGACGTGTCCGTCAATGTGATACCGCGCGGTTTTCTGGCGTTGCAGGGACCTCAGGCTGAAGCTGTGCTGGCAGATCATGGTTTTGCCGTATCCCGGATGGACTTCATGACAGGTATTGAGCCAAAACCGGGCTGGTTCCTGTCCAGAAGTGGCTATACCGGCGAAGACGGTTTTGAGATTGCAATGCCAGAGGCGGATTGCGACGCATTTGCCCGTGCGTTGTTGAGCGATGAGCGTGTCAGAGCCATTGGTTTGGGTGCGCGCGACAGTTTGCGACTGGAAGCGGGGCTCTCTCTTTACGGTCAGGATCTTTCCGATACGATCAGTCCTCATGAAGCCGGGTTAATCTGGGCAATTCCCCAGGAACTGCGCTCTGGGGGGACTTTTATTGGCGCAAAGGCGCTGGCAGAGAAGATCAGCGCCGGGCGCAAACGTATGCGGGTCGGGCTGGTGCCGGATGGGCGCATGCCGGTGCGGGCAGGTGCGCTGCTTCTGGATGATGCCGGGTCTGAGATTGGTGTTGTGACATCCGGCGGCTATGGGCCTTCAATCGAAAGCGGTGTGGCCTTGGGGCTTATTGCTGTTTCCGCTGCCGATAAGCCCATATTTGCGGAAGTTCGGGGCAAGAAAATTCCCATGCAGCGGGCAAAACTGCCTTTTGTTCCACATCAGTACAAACGATAATTTCACCTTGCAAAGGAAGACACAAAAATGAGCACAACTTACTACACCGAAGAGCACGAATGGCTGCGCGTCGAGGGTGACGTTGCGACTGTTGGCATTACCAACCACGCACAGGAGCAGTTGGGCGATCTTGTGTTTGTAGATCTGCCGACCACCGGCACAAGTGTGGAGCAAGGTGATGATGTGGTGGTTGTGGAATCCGTAAAGGCGGCTTCCGATGTTTATGCGCCAGCATCGGGCGAAATTGTCGAGATCAACGAAACACTCGCCAATGAGGCTGCTCTGGTCAATGCAGATGCTGAAGGGGGCGGTTGGCTTTATAAGATGAAGCTCTCCAAACCGGATGAGTTGGAGCAATTGCTGGATTTAGCTTCCTATACCGCCCAGATTTCCTGATCCTTTAGCCAAACAGCCCCTCCCGGAGAATTTTACAATGACAGACAGCCCGTTTCTCGCGCGTCATATTGGACCTGGCATTCAGGATCAGCGTTCCATGCTCAACACTTTGGGGATGACTTCTTTGGAGGCGATGATCGGGCAGACCGTCCCGTCCAAAATCCGGATGGAGGGCACTCTGAATATTCCAGATGGCATTGGTGAAGAAGCGGCTCTTGCAGAACTCTTCGGCAAGATGGAGCAGAACATCGTTGCCAAATCCATGATCGGGCAGGGCTATCATGGCACACATGTGCCACCGGTCATCCAGAGAAATCTGCTTGAAAACCCGGGCTGGTATACATCCTACACGCCGTATCAGCCGGAAATATCTCAAGGCCGTCTGGAAATGCTGTTTCATTTCCAGACACTTGTGGCTGAATTGACGGGCTTGCCAATTGCCAATGCTTCGCTTCTGGATGAAGCAACCGCGGTGGCAGAAGCTGCCGGTATGGCGTATCGCCATCACCGTCAGAAGCGGCACCGCATTGTCATCGCCAGCAAATTGCACCCACAGACCCTTGATGTCCTGAACACCCGCGCGTCCACGATCGGATTTACCGTAGATGATGGTGAGATGGATGGCGATGTGGCGGCCGTTATTCTGCAGCTCCCCGATACTGAAGGCGCGTTGAGCGATCCGGCAAGTATTGTGGATGCGGCAAAGGCCGTTGGTGCTCTTGTCATTGTATCAGCTGATCCGCTGTCTCTTGTGTTGTTGCAGCCGCCGGGGCAGTGGGGTGCAGATATCTGTGTCGGTGCCATGCAGCGCTTCGGCGTACCACTGGGCAATGGAGGGCCACACGCAGCCTATATGGCAGCGTCATCGGCTTTGACCCGGCTTGTTCCGGGCCGTTTGATTGGTGAGTCCATTGATGCACATGGTCGCCCTGCCTATCGGTTGGCGCTGCAGACACGGGAGCAGCACATTCGGCGTGAAAAAGCGACTTCCAACATTTGCACCGCACAGGCACTTCTGGCCAATATGGCTGCTGCCTATGCCATTTGGCACGGGCCGGTTGGCCTGGCTGCCATTGCAAAACGGGTTCACGCATTGGCCAACCGGCTTACGAGTTCCTTGCAACAGGGCGGCTATACAACCGGTGCCAGTCATTATTTTGATGCGGTCACGGTCAGTAGCACCACCAAGGCGCAAGCATTATGTGATGAAGCGGAAAAGCTTGGCTATCTGCTGCGAAAAGTCAATTCTGACACGATATCGATCGCGTTTGATGAAACGTCATCAGAAGCTGATCTGGAGGCGCTCTGCGGCTTGTTTGGCGTCAAAGTTGCCATGGCAGCAAGCAGCGCGCTAACAGCAGAACGCGAGAGCGAAAGGTTTCTGTCACAGGATATTTTCCACAGTTGCCGGTCGGAAACCGAGATGATGCGGCTGTTGCGCAAGTTGATGGACAAGGATCTGGCACTTGACCGGGCCATGATCCCATTGGGTTCCTGCACAATGAAGCTGAATTCGGCTGCGGAAATGATGCCGGTGACCTGGGCGAAAACCGGAAATATCCATCCGCTGTCTCCTGCCTCTCATCGTCGCGGCTATGCAATCATGATTGATGATCTGGACCGCTGGCTGTCAGAGCTCACTGGATTTGCAAAGGTCAGTTTGCAACCCAACGCCGGCAGTCAGGGCGAATTTGCCGGGCTGCTCGCCATTCGTGGTTATCATGAGGCGAACGGACAGGGGCACCGCAATATTTGCCTGATCCCATCTTCGGCCCATGGCACCAATCCGGCATCCGCTCAAATGGCTGGTTACAGTGTGGTTGTTGTGCGCTGTAACGATGAGGGTGATGTGGATCTTGCTGATCTCACAGCAAAGGCTGAACAACATTCAGACAATCTTGCGGCTTTGATGATTACGTATCCATCAACGCATGGTGTGTTCGAAGCCGAAATTCGGGAAATCTGCGCAAAGGTGCACGAACATGGTGGTCAGGTCTATTTGGACGGGGCCAATTTGAACGCCCTGGTAGGACTGGCCAGACCTGGAGATTTGGGTGCCGATGTCTGCCACATGAATTTGCACAAGACATTCTGTATTCCCCATGGCGGTGGCGGGCCAGGTGTTGGCCCGATCGGCGTTGCAAGGCAACTGGTTCCGCATTTGCCAGGTCATGTAGCATTGGGCTCAAACGGGGCTGTGTCAGCCGCGCCGGAGGGCTCTGCATCGATACTGCCAATTTCGTGGATGTATATCCGCATGCTGGGCGGCAATGGTCTGAAGACCGCCAGCGAGATTGCAATTTTGAATGCCAACTACATCGCCGAGCGGCTTAAAGATCATTATCCGATCCTGTTCACCGGCAAGAACAACCGGGTCGCCCATGAGTGCATTGTTGACGTGCGACCCCTGAAAGAAAGCGCCGGCGTGACCGTTGATGATGTTGCCAAGCGATTGATTGATTACGGTTTTCATGCCCCGACCATGTCCTGGCCGGTTGCCGGAACCTTGATGGTCGAGCCAACAGAATCTGAACCTTTGTCAGAAATTGACCGATTTGTGGATGCCATGATTGCCATTCGCGAAGAGGCTGCATGCATTGAGGGAGGTGAGTGGCCGCAGGACGATAACCCGCTCCACAATGCGCCACATACGGCAGAAGAAGTGACCGCGGATGCATGGAGCCACCCCTATAGTCGCAAAATAGCGGCCTATCCAAAAGGCGTCGATACGGCCACAAAATACTGGATGCCTGTGTCACGCGTGGACAATGTTCACGGCGACAGAAATCTGGTTTGTTCCTGCCCGCCCATGGAAGATTATGCGGTCGGTGCTTAAGAAGTGTACCCGATTGGATTGTTCTGACGGGTAGGGGGTATTGTGGACACAGTCATCGGCAATTTGAGCCTGGGAATGCTGGCCTATTGCCTTGCCGCAGTGTTCATAGCAGGGCTGATCCGGGGCTATTGTGGATTTGGATTGTCCGCGCTTGTGGTGGCCAGCCTGACTTTGGTTCTACCACCGGTTGAAGTTATTCCCTTCGTGTTCATGCTGGAGATTGCTGCCAGTGTGGGCATGCTGCCTGCGGTGTGGCGTTCGGTCAGCCGAAGACTTCTGGTCTGGCTGCTGATGGGCTACGTGATTGGCGCTCCACTGGGCTTATACGCCTTGATCCATGTGGATCAGGCGCTGGTCAGGATCATTATTTCCGTCATCATTCTGGTCATCAGCTTTGCGCTGCTGCGCGGTTTTGTGTTTCGTGCGGCCAATTATGCTGTGTCGATTTTCGGCACCGGAATCATATCCGGTGCGGTCAACGGGGTGAGCGCAGTGGGCGGTTTGCCGGTGGTGCTGCTGATGCTCGCGAACTCGGCTTCTGCAGCCGTGACGCGCGCGTCCATTGTGGCATTTCTGCTGCTTGGCAATATCTATGCGACAGCGTTTACCTTCGGATCAGGCATCATTACCGATGATGTGATGATACGGTTCGTGATTTTCCTGGTTCCCATGGCCATGGGCGTGTTTTTGGGCAGTCGTCAATTTGTGCGCTCCAGTCCGGAATCATTCAAGGCTCTGGCACTTTGGCTGCTGATTGGCCTTGCGTCACTGGGATTGCTACGTCTGGCATTTTAGCCGGTAAAACAGCTTAGCAGTTAAACCGACGGCCCATCAGGTTTTCCGTTTCAAGCGAACCAGCGCCTGGTCCATTGCGGATAAAAATCTGGAGCGGTCCGCTTTTGAAAACGGTGGCGGCCCGCCGGTGATATCACCTGTTGAACGCAGGCCTTCCATTAATGCGCGTGTCGCCACGGCACTGCCTATAGAGTTTTCCGTGAATGGTTTCCCGCTGGGGCTGATGACAATGGCATTTGAGTTCAAACACCGCTCGGCGAGCAATATATCCGCTGTTATGACCACACAATTTTCGTCTGCTCGCTCGGCGATATAATCATCTGCCACATCCGGTCCAGCGCTTACAATCATACGGCTGACAAGTGGATGATCCGGTATGCGCATGAAGCTGTTGCTGACAACCCAAACAGGCACATTGTAACGAAAAGCCACCTTGTAAATTTCATCTTTGACCGGACAAGCATCGGCATCAATATAAATACTTATGGTCATAGAAAATCCAGGGTTTTCCGATTTGTGCGTTTTTCTTCGGTTCAGATATCTATTTCAAATTTGACACATAATAACAACGCTTTATTAGCGATATCAATTGGTCCGAATTTAAGAAATTAACATCATAATCCGCACGCGTTTAAGGTGGATGATGAAGCACATAAAAACAAAAACTCTTGCGGTCATTGCGGCGTCAGGCCTTTGCTTCCTTTTGGTGGCAAAACTGGCGGCTGATCATTCGCTCAATTTGATGTTGACGAAACAGGCCAGCGGGATTGGCCGTGACTGGTCGCACTATCTGGATAACCGGCTGGGCGATGACTTGCCGACCTTGTCGGGCGACGCAGAAGAGGTGATTGTTTCCAATGCCAAGCTTGGTGTTGTGGTTGATGCGGTCTCCGAATTATTTGCTGTCAGTAAAATCTTTCAAATCGACTTTATCGACGCCGATTGTGCCTGCGTTGCCACATTTTCAAACCTCTCCTATTTTGACAGCGACACATCAGGCACAGGGTCCGGAGATTCAGGATCCGGCGCACAGTTGACTGATGAAGGGGCTGCCACTCAGACCTCCAAACAGCGACATACTGGAACTTACATCAATCGCAGCAAACATACCCACACACATGCAGGCGATAGCCGGTTTGCAGCAGAACTTCACAGCAGCCTGATGGATGTCCGCTATCTGCTGTCCTATGCCAGGTTTGGAAGTCAGAATGATTATGCGGGCATGGGCCAATGGGGCAGCTTTCTGCCGCTTGATGAACGATCTGTTGATTTGGTCTGGAACGCAGAGCTGCAAAAGGTCCTGCTTCCCCAGGATAGCTCAGCCTTGTCCAATCATTCAGTTGCGGAGATCTATCATCGCGTCCAACGCGGTGACGAAACAAAGCTGGCCCTGAGGTTGCTCGTGGACATGGATGAGATCGCCACGCGCAATCAGGCCATAATGTATGTCGCCAGTGCTACCATTCTGCTTTTGCTGTTTCTTTCATTTGGATATCCGGCTGTTCGACATTTTGAAAACCTTCGTGCCCGGCGCAAGTCGGATGCGAAGGCACATTTTCTGGCGCATCATGATATTTTGACTGGGCTGTCAAACAGAAACGCGTTTCAGGAAAATGTTCCGAAGCTGCTGAAGCAGGCAATTTCAGAAGGCTACAATGGTGCGCTTTTCCTCATCGATGTTGATGATTTCAAGAAAATTAATGACTTTTACGGACATCATGTTGGCGATCAGGTATTGCGGCAAATTGCAGAAATGCTGAAAGCGAAGGTCTCCCCGGGGAGCATGGTCGCTCGTCTTGGTGGGGATGAGCTTGCGATTGTGTCGTTTCAAAATTCCGGGAACGATGAAATCAAGTTTGATGATCTCGACTTTTCATCGTCCTTTCAGGTCGACATGGACGGCAGCGAAGAGGCCTTTGATGTGTCTTTCAGTGTGGGAATTGCGCGCTTCCCCCAGGACGGAGATGAACTTCCTGAATTGATGCGCAATGCAGATCTGGCACTTTACGATGCGAAGGATAAAGGCAAATCCACAGCGTGCGAATACCGCCCCGACATGAAAACCAGCTTTTATCAACGACAGGTGCTGTTCAATGAGTTTCGCGCCGGCCTCAAATCGTCACAAATTCTGCCATTCTATCAGCCGGTGGTTTGCACGCGTACAGGCCGCGTCGCGGGTGTTGAAGCGCTTGTGCGGTGGCAACATCCCCAGAAAGGCCTCATCTGCGCGTCCGACTTTTCCGACGTATTTGAAGATCGGGAGATCTGTGAGCTGATCGGTTGCCAGATGATCAATAAGGTCACCAGAGACATGGCCGTTTGGAAAGAGGCTAATGTGCCATTTGAGCGCGTTGGCTTTAACGTGAATGCGGCAAATCTGCTGCGCAACGGTTTTATCCTGGATATTGTAAGTTCTCTTGCACGGTATGGCCTGTCACCAAAAGAGTTAGCGATTGAAGTGACAGAGAAAACCACCTTCGGAACAAATTCCAAGGCGCTTTTTGACAAGCTTCATGAGCTCCGTGAAATGGGGTGTGAGGTCGTCCTGGATGATTTTGGAACCGGATATTCCTCAATCACGCATTTGAAAGAACTGCCTTACACTTTCCTCAAGATTGCACGAACATTTATCAGCAACATCGTTGATGACCCTGAAGATCAGGCGATTGTCAGTTCCCTGATAGAGTTAGGCAGATCGCTCGATTACAAAGTTGTTGCAGAAGGTGTTGAAACCTACGAGCAGTATGAGAAAATCAAAGAGCTGGGGTTTCACCTGGCTCAAGGATATTATTATGCCAAACCAGTACCTGCGGGCGAGTTGCCGAGTGTTATTGAAAGCGTAAGGGCGCGGTCTTTCAGACATTTTCAACCACAGAATTTTCACGAGGATGTCGCATAAGCATGAAACACGCTTGGCGCATGGTCTGTTTGCCTTGGGAAAACCGGGCCCTCCCAACGCCCCTTTTTCGGTGTGCAATCATGGATGTAGCATTTGGAGGTTGCTGGTCTCAAATAAGCCAGTTTTGCGAGCTGCGTCATTTGACATGTAGATTGATGATTGAACTTCCGCAAAGTAATTTCCCGCCTAAGTTGAATATCTGGTTTGTATGATTTGGAATAGATCATTGTTATATAACAACAAATATCGGTTTTTGACGTGTGTCACTTCCGGTCAGGGCTGGATTAATTTGCAGCAACAGGTTAAGGTTGTTAAACGGAGCAAGCGGGTGCTTGTGTCGTCTGGAAAACAGGGTTGCAACTGCAGACTGTTTTCTGAAATGAAATTCTTATTTGCAACAGGGATATCAATGACAAAGAAACTTTTAGGAATGACAGTTGCCTTGCTATCGACAAGCCTGCTGGTTGGAACCTCGATTGCGCAGGAACAACAATTCGTTTCCATCGGTACTGGTGGCGTCACCGGCGTTTACTATCCAACAGGCGGCGCGATTTGTCGTCTGGTCAATAGAAACCGCAAGGAACATGGTATCCGCTGCGGTGTGGAAAGCACCGGTGGATCAGTCTTCAACATCAATGCCGTTCGCGGCGGTGAACTTGAATTCGGTGTGGCCCAGTCTGACTGGCAGTTCCACGCCTATAATGGTTCTTCGCAGTTTGAAGATCAGGGCCCTTATAAGGAACTGCGTGCGGTGTTTTCGGTTCATCCCGAGCCATTCACAGTTGTGGCACGGGCAGATGCTGGCATCAAAACGTTTGAAGACCTCAAGGGAAAACGCGTTAATATCGGTAATCCAGGTTCTGGACAACGCGGCACTATGGAAGTTCTGATGAACGCCATGGGCTGGACAACGGGTGACTTTTCATTGTCCTCCGAGCTTCAGGCTGCCGAGCAGTCGCAAGCATTGTGCGATAATAACATTGACGCCATGGTTTACACGGTTGGTCATCCATCCGGCTCCATTCAGGAAGCCACAACATCATGCGATTCAGTTCTTGTAACTGTTGATAATGATGCAACGGCCAAACTGATCGCGGACAATTCTTATTATCGTTCTGCGGTCATTCCAGGTGGCATGTATCGCGGTAATGATGACGATGTTTCCACGTTTGGTGTTGGTGCAACCTTTATCAGTTCAACTGACGTACCAGATGATGTGGTCTACGAAGTTGTAAAGGCGGTGTTTGAAAACATCGACCAATTCCGCGGTTTGCATCCTGCATTTGCAAATCTGGAACCAAAACAGATGGCAAATGACGGCTTGTCCGCACCGCTTCATCCCGGAGCAGAGCGCTACTATAAAGAAGCCGGTCTGATCGACTAAAACAAGATGGTGCAGCGCAACTTTGCGCTGCACCAACAATTCGCTGTTGACCTGTGCGGGTGATGATGATCGAATTGCCTATGTTTTAGCGGGGCGACATCGTGAGCGATCAGAATAACAGCAATCAATCTTCCAAAAATCATGCAACTAACCAGGCAACAGACGAACAAGCATCAGGCAGGCAATTCACCGATGAAGAGCTGCAGGATCTTGTCGCAAGTTCTGATGCCGGCGCTCGTGCACCGATCGATCAAAACGTGGCCTGGCTTATTTCCGGACTGGCTCTTCTCTGGTCACTGTTTCAGCTTTGGATTGCCCAGCCGCAATTGTGGTTTGGTCAGTACCTTCCGGTTCTGAATGCGTCGCAAACCCGTCCAATCCATCTGACATTTGCCATTGTACTGGCCTTCCTGGCCTATCCGGCTTTTAAAAAATCGCCACGTGATCACATTCCGATCTATGATTGGGTTCTCGCCATTATTGGCGGTGGCTGCACGATGTATATCTTTGTCTTTTCCAGCACTCTTGCGTTCACTGCGCGGTCTGGCCTGCCAACCACCACACAGATTGTCATTGGTTCTATTGGTATTCTGGTGTTGCTGGAAGCGGCCCGCAGGGCACTTGGGCCAGCATTGACCATCGTTGGTTCGCTGTTTCTGCTTTATGCCTATATGGGGCAGGGCTGGTTGATCCCGGATTTGATTTCCCATGAAGGGCTGTCCTTCACCGCTATAATCAATGCGCAGTGGCTTGATACCGCTGGTGTGTTTGGCATCCCTCTTGGCGTGTCTACCGCCTTTGTGTTTCTGTTCGTGCTGTTCGGCTCGATGCTGGATAAGGCGGGCGCGGGCAATTACTTCATCAAACTGGCATTTGCCGGTCTGGGTCACCTGCGGGGCGGGCCTGCCAAGGCGGCCGTTGTTGGCTCTGCGATGACCGGACTTATCTCCGGGTCTTCGATTGCAAATGTGGTGACCACCGGGACGTTCACAATTCCGCTTATGAAACGCGTTGGTTTTACGGCAGAACAAGCCGGTTCCGTGGAAGTCGCCTCGTCTGTCAATGGCCAGCTCATGCCGCCCGTTATGGGCGCTGCTGCCTTTCTGATGGTTGAGTTTATCGGCATTCCCTATGTGGAGGTCATCAAACATGCCTTCATCCCAGCGGTCATTTCCTACATCGCGCTGGTTTACATTGTGCACCTTGAAGCGCTCAAGAAAGACATGCCGGCTCTGGGAGAAAGCAAAAGCTTCCTTGGCATGATTATAAAGTTTCTTGTCGGCTTTGCCGTATTTGGTGCCATGTTTACCGCGCTCATTTATTTGGTGCGGTTTCTGGAAGCCAATATGGCGGGAGCAGCCTCGACCATTATGATGGTGGGTTTGCTGGCGGTTTATATCGGGCTGGTGTTTGTCGCGTCAAAGCGGCCTGATCTGGAAGTTGATGATCCTAACGCGAAAGAGATTGTCGTTCCAACGGTGGCGGACGTCTATCCAACCGGGCTGCATTATATTCTTCCAATCGTTGTGCTGGTCTGGTTCCTGATGGTTGAACAACAGTCACCAGCAAAGTCTGCCTTTTTTGCAACGTCGCTGATGCTGTTCATCATCATCACGCAAAAGCCACTCAAGGCACTGTTCAGAGGTGGCTCTGATTTTGGCGGGCAAATTTCTGAAGGCATTGTGGATCTGAAAGAAGGTCTGATTGCCGGCGCCAGAAACATGATTGGTATTGGTGTGGCAACCGCCGCTGCCGGTATTATTGTGGCGACGGTCACCAAGACGCCTATCGGCACCGAACTGGCCGGTCTTGTGGAGCAATTGTCCGGCGGCGTTCTGATCATCATGCTGATTTTGGTGGGCATTTTCTCACTGATCCTTGGCATGGGTTTGCCAACAACAGCCAACTACATTGTTGTGTCATCATTGATGGCCAGTGTCGTGGTCAGTCTGGGTGCGCAGGAAGGCCTGATTGTCCCATTGATTGCTGCTCATCTGTTCGTGTTCTATTTCGGCATCATGGCCGATGTGACGCCGCCGGTGGGGCTGGCAAGTTTTGCCGCCGCTGCTGTCTCTGGCGGTGATCCCATCAAGACAGGCTTCACGGCCTTCTTCTATTCCATGCGAACCGTGGCGCTACCATTTCTGTTTATCTATAATCCGGCGCTTATTCTGTATGGCGTCGATCTTGGTACCACTGCGGGCGTTTTGCAGGCCATTTGGATATTTGTGCTGGCCACCTTTGCCATGCTGCTGTTTGCGGCGGCAACGCAAGGCTACTTCCTGGCTAAATCCAGACTTTATGAATCAGCCGCATTGCTGGTTGTGGCCCTCACAATCTTCCTGCCAAATGTCTGGCTGGATACATTCCAAAGCCCGTTTGACGAATTACCTGCCAGCAGATTTGTAGAAGCTGTGGGGGCGGCACAGCCGGGTGACCGGTTACGTCTGCGCATTGCCGGGCCGGACATCGATACCGGCGGCACGGCGGAAACCACTCTGCTGATGACTATTGAAGAAGAGGGTGATGCGCAGTCACGCATTGATGCGTTGGGTCTGTTGCTCATCGAAGACGGGGATGCAGTGAATCTGGATGAACCGGCGTTCGGTTCCTCTGCAGGCGAGTCTCTGGCTGATTTTGACTTTTATGGAGACGACCCTGTGCAGATTGCCAGTGTTCAACGTCCGGCAGATCGTTGGCCGAAGGAAATCTTCTATATTCCGGCCCTGTTGCTGTTTGCTGTCGTGGTGATGTTGCAGCGTCGCCGTCAAACCAAGCCCGCTTTTTGATAAAGGCAAGTCTCATGTTCAAATCTATTCTTCTGCCGATTGATCTGTCCTCGGAAGCCAGTTGGGCAAAGGCGCTGCCGACCGCGCTTGAAATGATGCGCGACAAGGACGCAGAATTGCATGTGGTCGCTGTGCTGCCGGACTTTGGAATGCCGATTGTCGAGAGCTATTTCAAAGAAGGCTACGAGGACGAAGCCCTGGCGGATTTTGGACACAAGCTTGCGGCGTGGGTGAGTAAACACGTGCCAGAGGATGTAACAGTACATCCCCATGTTCTTCACGGTACGATTTATGCTGAAATCCTGCGGGCGGCGAAAGAGCTGTCCGCTGACGTGATTGTGCTGGCCTCGCATCGGCCGGAACTCAGTGATTATCTGCTTGGCCCTAATGCCGCCAGGGTTGTACGCCATGCAAAGCAGAGTGTGATGGTGGTCCGCAATTAGCCCCTCAAAAAGAGCAGAACTCCAATGAAATCCCGTTATGTGTTTCCACGTAACTGCGCAGCTGATCTGCCGGTGGCCGTTGGTGGAGATGGTGTTTACCTGATTGCGCAGGACGGGACGCGCATTCTGGATGCTTGCGGCGGTGCTGCGGTCTCCTGCCTTGGCCATTCCAACCCGAATGTTATTGCCGCTATTCAAAAACAGGTTGGAAGCCTGGCCTATGCCCATACCAGCTTCTTTACCTCCGAACCGGCGGAAGAACTGGCCGAGTTTCTGGCAACACGCGCGCCGGGAGATCTGAACCGGGTCTATTTCGTCTCCGGCGGATCTGAGGCTATGGAATCTGCGCTCAAGCTGGCACGGCAATATTTCGTTGAGGCCGGCAAGCCGGAAAAATCACAGATCATTGGCCGCTGGCAGAGCTATCACGGCAATACGCTGGGCGCTTTGGCCACAGGCGGCAATCGCTGGCGCCGGGCACAGTTTGCGCCGCTGCTGAGCGATGCCATGCATCACATCGACCCCTGCTACACCTATCGCGGTCAGCGCGACGATGAAACAGAGTTTGACTACGGGCAGCGGGTCGCAAACCAGCTGGAAGAGAAAATTCTGGAATTGGGTGCACAGACCGTGGCCGCTTTCGTGGCAGAGCCGGTGGTCGGTGCCACAATGGGCGCGGTTCCTTCCGTGGATGGCTATTTCAAACGCATACGGGCGATCTGCGACAAATATGATGTTCTGCTGATCCTGGATGAAGTGATGTGCGGTATGGGCCGCACCGGTCATCTGTTCGCCTGCAATCATGATGGTGTTGAACCGGATATGATTGCCATTGCAAAAGGCCTGGGTGCCGGATATCAGCCGATTGGCGCACTTCTGGTCTCTGATGGCATTTTTGACACGCTGGCTGCCGGTACGGGCTTCTTCCAGCACGGTCATACCTATCTCGGCCATCCCACGGCCTGTGCCGGGGCACTGGCTGTCATGCATGAGATCGAGGCGCAAAACTTGCTGCCAGCGGTTCGCCAGCGCGGTGAGGCGCTGAGAGCCTCTCTGACCGACAAGTTCGGCGCGCACCCCAATGTGGGCGATATCAGGGGCAGGGGCCTGTTTATGGGGGTGGAGCTGGTTGAAGACCGGGACACAAAAGCCGTCTTCAGCCCGTCAAAGCGCGTCCATGCCCGGCTCAAATCATCTGCGATGAAAGCCGGACTGATGTGCTACCCCATGGGCGGCACCATAGACGGACAGGCCGGAGACCATATTTTGCTGGCACCGCCCTTCATCATTGACGACAGCCATATAGCCGAGATCACCGACAAACTGTCCATTGCTCTTGAGGAAACGCTTGAAGCCATACGATAGGCCTTGAAATACCAAGCCAGCGATGCTAATTGCCCCTCAGCTTTCAAGCAAAGCACAGACATCGGTCTAATGGGGAATAGGTTAACGGTAGACCTACGGACTCTGACTCCGTCAGTCCTGGTTCGAATCCAGGTTCCCCAGCCAAGTTTTTTTCGTATTTGAAAAACTCTCAGATGCCACCAGGGTGTAATCATGATCAAATTTAAGAATTTTGCTGACGCCTAATGCCATAGCAAACTCGATAAATTCCATTTTGCGATCACAATAGCCGTAGGCCATATATCAGATGCAAAAAAAGTTGGACCGAGTTTTGACCTGATCGAGACACTCACTACGTCCAATGACTGATTGAGGGCGAGCTGCTTCTATTGTCGGACACAGGTTTAATTCATTTGCATAGCTGATGTTTTCTAGCCGAACGATTGTATTTCTGAACCAAATTAGAAGCATTGCTAGAATTAAGATGGCAGAGGTTTCCATTTTTAATGTACCGCACTAGAAAGTGTTGTCTTGTAATTATGGACGCAGAGTAAAATGCGAAAGGGTCCTCTAAATGTCCAGATCTAGAAGGGCTGCCAAGCTACTATTTTTATTGCTGTTAATTGCACCAATCAGTGCCTTCGTAACAAGTGGGTACGAAGGATAAAAAGGATCTTTGACAACGACAGATCAGTTGATTGGTCAACGTCAAGCCGCGCAGGACGTGCGCGTATTCCAAACCGTTCCGAGTGGTTATACTCAGATGGGTGATGTGTCAGTTCGCCGATGCCACAGAAATTTCTTGGAAAAGCCGCCGAATGCAGCGGCGTTTGAAGATGATTTGGTTCGTGTTGCATTTGCAAAAGGGGCTGATGCTATTACCAACATTCGAATTAAGCGGTTGAACGGACTGCTGGCTAATTGCTGGTATGTTGAGGAAGCGACAGCTTCAATTTACAAGCTGAATCGATGATCAATTTATTTACCCATTCAACCTTTAAACGTACCAAGATTCCGGCTGCTTGAATTTAGCGCTGAACTAATTACTAGCGGGCTAACGCCCGCTCAAACGCCCAGATGCGCCAGTAATCCGCCATCAACCAGATAGTCGCCGCCAGTGCAAAAGCCTGAGCGGTCGCTGGCCAGGAAAGCGATCAGCTCGCTGGTTTCCTCTACGGTGCCTACACGGCCTATGGGGTGAGCAGCTCCAAATTCTGCGATTGCGGGTTCGATGTCATTGCCTGGGCCAACGACCTCTTGCGCTGCGAATTCCAGCAGGGGGGTGCGGACAGATCCCGGGCTGACGGAGTTCACCCGCACCTTATGCTTTGCACAATCCACGGCCATTGCGCGGGTCATTGCGTGTATGGCGCCCTTGGTTGTGGCGTAAGCCAGCACGCCGTTTTGATTGGCGTGACCCTGAACGGATGATACGTGCACAATGGAGCCACCGCCACGCGCTTTCATAAACGGGTAGGCGTGGTGGGAGGAGAGGAAGCAGGAGCGCAAATTGATGGACATCACCTTGTCCCAGTGTGCGCTGTCAGTGGTGGTGAGGTCGCCATAGGTCTGGATGGCGGCAGCGTTTACGAGAATATCGATCCCGCCCTCAGTCTTGCCAATGTTGGTAATCCAATTTGAGACCTTAGCCTCATCAGAGACATCCACTTTTGAGACAGTCATATCGAGGCCTGATGCGGCCGCTTCAGCGGCCTGATTGTGGGCATCATCAATGCCGCACACGAATACTTTTGCGCCGCCCTTGGCCAGTCGCAACGCTGCGCCGAGCCCAATGCCGCTGGACCCGGTGACGAGCGCTACTTTGCCTGCAAATTCCTGTTCCATCTTGCTTTCCTTACCCGTGTGCGGCGACAAGCGCCTTCATATACCCAACGGCAAAGGCTTTGCCAGCGTGCCAGGGTGCATCGCATTCAAGTTCCGGTGTGTGATCGGGGATCAGAACACCCTGATAATCATTCTCTTTTAGCACCTTGATGATGCGCGCCAGATCAATGTCGCCTTCATCAATGAAGACCTCGTGATAGTTTGGCACCTTGCCACGCACATTGCGAAAATGGATGTAGCCGATGCGGTTTTCCCGTGCGAATTTGGCGACGGTCTCGTAAACATCACCATCCGTCATTTCCTGCAGGCAACCCAGACACAATTCAGCGCGGTTGTTGGGAGAGGTATTGGCGGCGAGGGCACGCCGATAGGCATGATGTGAGTTGATCAGCTTGGCACTCTTGCGCAAATTCTCTACTGGCGGATCGTCAGGATGTGCGGCAAGAATGACGCCTGCCTCTTCCGCGACGGGAAGAATCTCATCAAGAAAACGCTGGTACCGATCCCAAATCTGTTCATGGCTCACAACCGCTTGCAGGCCTGGCCCGATCTTGTCGCGATAAGCCATATTCCACACCATGCCTTCGGGTATTGGCTTGTCTGGATCAATATCTTTCAGGTCGAACCCGACGGACATTGCGCCTCCGCGTGCATAGGGGCCACGTGTCCAGCCCCAAACGCCCGGCACCGAGAAATTATAGCCGATACAGGGAACGCCAGCTGCACCGGCAGCACGGACAATATTTTTGAGGTGTTCCATTTGCTCTGCGCGTTTGGGACCATCCAGCAGCACATCATGCCAATGCTGAACGGCAAAGTTCTCGATTGCCGCGAGTTTCAGATCGTGGCGCGCCAAATCATCAATCAATGTGCGAAACATCGTTTCGGTCCAGTCGCCAGACTGGCCCATGCCCCATGATCCGCTGGTCAGTGAGGCATCATGCGCACCATCAGCAAGCTGAGGATTGGCGGAAAAATAATCTTCCAGATGCGCCACAATATGGGTAACGCCCAATTGCTGGGCAAATTTGTAATGCCGCTCATTGAGCATTTGACGATAAAGACCAAGGCCAATCTTCATGGAAATATCCCGTTACATCGTGATGCCGCCAGCCAGCAAATGCAGGGTGACAACCCTGCCAATGCCCGCAGCAACGGCATTTGTAAAAATGGTTTTGTCTGACAGATCAACACGGTTTTCAGCCACTGCGTTGATGCTCTAATGTGGTCATCACACCGCGCAATTCTGCCAGACCTTTCAGGCGGCCAATGGCAGAATAACCAGGGTTGGTTGTTTTGTGCATATCATCCAGCAGCAATGGCCCGTGGTCTGGTCGCATGGGAATGTGCCAGTCCTCTCGGCCCTCCGCCTGGCGACGACGCTGCTCTGCCATAAGCCTCTTGAGAACTTCGACCATATCAACATCACCAGCCAGATGGTCTGATTCATAAAACGATCCATGTACGCCAAACTGGGCCTCACGTTTTACATTCCGCAAGTGCACGAAATGAATACGATCCGCAAACTGCGCGACCAAAGCTGGAACATCATTGTCTGGTCTTGAACCAAACGAGCCTGCGCAAAGCGTTATGCCATTGGACGGGGAGGGTACCGCATCCATCAATGTCTGATAGTTTGCAGCGGTGCTCACCACACGCGGTAAGCCAAACAGCGGAAATGGCGGGTCATCAGGATGGATGCAAAGCCTTGCACCACAGGCTTCTGCCCGGGGAACAACAATTTTCAGGAAGTTGATAAGATTTTCGAGCATTGCTGCTTCGTCAATTTGATCAAAGGCTGCGATTTTTGCGCGAATGCCTTCCCTCGTGTGCGAGAGTTCAGAGCCGGGAAGGCCGGCAATGATGGTTTGTTCCAGCGTTGTGATAGCTTGTGGGCTCAGCTTTGAAGCGCGCGTGCGCGCCAACTCCACGATTTCAGATGAATAGTCCGAAATGGCACCATCGCGTTCCAGTATGAAGCAATCATAAGCAGCAAATTCCACCGCATCAAAGCGCAGCGTCAGCCCGCTATGGTCAAGCGGGTAGAGCAGGTCGGTTCGGGTCCAGTCCACCACCGGCATGAAATTATAACAGATGGTTGCCATGCCCTGTTCGGCCAGGCGTTCCATCGATGTTGCGAAGGCATCGGTGTAATGGGCCGCTTCATCACCACCCAATTTGATTGATGGATGGATGGGGATGCTTTCAACAACTGACCAGGTGAGGCCGGCCTCTTCAATGATTTGTTTGCGCTGGGCAATCGCATCAAAGGTCCATGCCTGACCGTCATAGGTGTCATGTAAAGCCGTCACCACACCTTGCGCTCCAGCCTGCCGGATATCGCTCAGAGATACGGGATCATCCGGCCCATACCAGCGCCAGGTCTGATGTAGGCCCGGCCTTGTTTGGCTGCCCTTACTTAGTTGTGTGGCTGTAGTTGTTTGTATGCCTGTCATGGCGCGCGGCATTTGCCGCCTCCCTCGTTTTTTCAACGTGTTTGGATGCATCTTTTCAATCTGGTCCAACAATATCAAGGAATTTATCTTCAGATTTCCATTTTTTGTGGAAGAATTCAGGGCTACAAGTTGTAATTTATGCTTAAATATATGATATTAAACGATAAAATATTTTGTTGCGAAGAGGCTTGCATCAAGCCGTGTTTCGAGTATTTACTAACTGGACCAACAAATAGGCGTTTCAGACGTGATGCAGACGATTCCACCTTTACCCGGCGCAGCGGGAAATGAGCCCAATCGAGAGCCGGGCGATGGCAGCGCTGTGGATAATCTGGTCCAACAAATCAAAGGCTATATCCAGTCAAACGGTTTGACGGTTGGCGATACGCTTCCCTCGGAGCGCGAGCTTGGTGAAAAGTTCGCTGCAGCTCGCAATACTGTGCGCGAAGCTGTTCGTATCCTGAAGGCCTATGGGGTGGTTGATGTGCGCCCTAAAGTCGGCGCTGTCATCGTCAATCGCCATATGGATGCGGTGCTTGATCTTTTCTCGTTTCAGCTGTCGATCTCGCGCGAGACCTTTCTGGATATTCAGGGGTTTCGCCGTCTTATTGAAGTGGGGTCAGCTGATGCGATCTTTTTGGCCGTAACCGATGCTGATATTGCCCGCTTCCGCAAACTGAACCAGGCGATCCTGGATGCGCCGACCAAGGTGGAAGCTGCAGAGCGGGACTTTGGCTTCCATGCTGCATTGCTGGAACTGGCGGACAATCAGACCGTGCTCAATGTCTACACGACGATGAAACCTATCATCGTGAAGCTAATGGAAACCGGCAAGGAATCCCACGGTCTGCAAGGCACTTACGACACGCACACACGCATTTTGGATGCGCTGGAGAAACGCGACCGGCTCGGCTTCCAGTACTGGATGTCAAATCATCTCGATCACGGACTTGGGTTCATCGACCGTTCGGTGGATGCCCAAAATACTGAGGAGACGGCACCGGATGCCTGATCCAAGGCCAAATAAACGCGCCTGTGACGCAGTCAAAGCCACAGGCCAACACAGCGCCCGACAAACGGGCAGAACACCACAAGGAGGATTATTCATGACACTCAAGAAAACCCTATCGGGGCTGGCTCTTGCCGCAACGATGGCCGTAGGCGTAACTGCCCCGGCAACAGCACAGGAAGACATCACCATTGCTGCAGTCGTGTTCCAGCAGGATCAGTTCTTTCGCACCATTCAGTTGGGCATGAACGCCGCCGCAGATGCTGCCGGCATTGAGCTTCTGGAAGGTAATTCCAAAAGTGAGCCTCAACAGGAAATCAGCCTGATCGACACATATATTGCGCGCGGCGTAGATGCGATTGTTATCTCGCCTGTTTCCTCCGTAGCGTCTATTCCTGCGCTGAAGCGCGCCCGTGACCGCGGCATCCACATTGTGACTTACAATTCCAATGTTGATGATGCGTCGATCCCGGTTTCCTACCTCAATTCCGCACAGCGCGATCTGGGCAACTCGACTGGTATGCTCGCAGCGGACTTCATCGCCAATGAGCTTGGTGGCAAAGCTAATGTTGCAACGCTCGGCTTTAAAGCATTGTTGCCGGAAATTTCCGCTGACCGTGTGGATGGTTTCATCGAGAAGGCCGAAGTCGGCAACACGTTGAACATTGTCTCCCAGCAGGATGCCTGGCTGGCAGAAAAAGCGATTCAGGTTGCTGGCGATATCATCACCGCCAACCCGGAGCTCAATGTCATCTACGCGGCGAATGAAGGTGGCACCGTTGGTGCTGTACAGGCCGTGCGTAATGCGGGCAAAGCCGGCGAGATTTTTGTCTTCGGTGTGGACGGTACAGAGCAGCTGGTAGGCTTCCTTCTGGACGGGGACAATGTGCTGCAGGCCGTCACTGCGCAGCAGCCATATGTAATGGGGCAGATGGCCGTTGAAGCAGCCATTTCTGCAATCAGGAAAGAGGCTGTCGAAGCAGCTGTCATCGTTCCAGTGCTGGGCCTTTCGCGTACTGACCGCCCCGCAGTTGAAGAGTTTCAGGAGTATCTCCGCTCCCTGAAGTAGGTCTTCTCCCAGAGACCTGACCCAAGCGGGGCAGCGCAAGCTGCCCCGTGACTTTTCAGACCAGCAAGAAGTGTCCAGACAAATTGCCATGTCCGCTACTGTAGAAACCCAAGGCCTGACCAAAGTGTATGGCAACGTCGTCGCGCTTGATGATTTCAGCCATACGTTTGATCCTTCGCGTATTCATGCGCTGATGGGCAAGAATGGCTCTGGCAAGTCCACACTGGTGAAAATGCTGTCTGGCGTTACCCAGCCCACCAGCGGCACCATGATGTTGAACGGCCGTCCGGTTGAGTTCAAATCGCCTCATGATGCTTTTGAAGCCAATATAGTGACTGTTCACCAGGAGCTTAGTCTGGTGCCGGATCTTTCGGTCACAGAGAATATTTTTCTTGGACGCCTGCCACGGACCAGGACCCTTGGCATTAACAGAATTAACTGGGGGCAGGCGCGCCGCCAGACTGAAGAGCTGTTTACCCGCATGGGGCTGGATATAGATCCAAAGGCCACCATTTCACGCTTGAGCGTTGGCCAGCAACAAACCGTTGAGATTGCCAAGGCGATGTCGTTCAACCCCACACTTTTGTTGCTGGATGAGCCAACATCCGCGCTTGCCACCAAAGAGGTGGAAATGCTGTTTGGCCTGTTACGTAACCTGAAAGATCAGGGCGTGACGATGATGTATATTTCTCACCGTATGTCCGAGCTTGCAGAAATTGCTGACACGGTAACTGTGCTGCGCGATGGCAAGCATATTGGCTCTATCGAGATGGCGGCATCGTCGCTCGATACTGTCGTAGATATGATGTTTGGTGACGTCGCCCGCGCCACGCGGCCTGCACGTAATACCGACATTTCGAAAGAAAACCCGATCCTGCAAGTGAAGGGCCTCACACGTGCGCCGGCTTTCGAGGATATCTCGTTTGAATTGCGTCGCGGTGAGGTTCTGGGCCTTGCAGGAATGCTGGGGGCAGGGCGTACCGAAGTGCTGCGCGCCATCTTTGGTGCAGACCCGCATGATGCGGGCGAGATCATCTTGGATGGTCAAGTGGTCGACACGCCCGCACCGGGCAGCATGGTTGATCTTGGCCTTGGTTACACACCGGAAAACCGCAAAGAGGGCGGGCTGGTGCAGGCGCATTCAATTCATAACAATCTGTCGATGGCCAGCCTGTCGAAGCTCGCCCCGCGCGGCATCATAACCAAGGCGGTCGAAGCACCTGGCGTTGCCAAGCAGATCGAACAATTGCAAATCAAGGTCGATAGTCCCGCGCTGCCGGTTTCTTCGCTGTCAGGCGGTAACCAGCAAAAGGTTGTCATCGGCAACTGGCTCAACACCGATCCAAAAATCATGTTCTTTGATGAGCCCAGTCGCGGTGTCGACGTTCATGCAAAACAACAGATTTTCCAGATCATCTGGGAACAGGCAGCCACGGGCCTTTCGTCCATTTTTGTCTCCACCGAATTGGAAGAGATGCTGGAAGTCTGCGACCGCATCCTGGTCATGAAAGAGGGGCGTCTTCTGGGCGAGATTGACCCTTCCAAGACCACATTGACCGAACTTTACACCGCTTGCATGGAGGGCCTTTGATGGCGCTTTCGCTGTTCCGCCGCTACCCGATGGAGATCATTCTGGTCTGCATGTACACCTATTTGATGTTCGCAGCGCCCGGTTTTGCCACGCTCGACAATCAGATGAACGTGTTGCGCAACATTACCATGCAGGGCATCATTGCTTTTGGCATGACGATGGTCATTGTCTCCGGCGAGATTGATCTGTCGGTCGGCTCAGGGGTGGCTTTTTCTGGCTGCGTTACAGCATGGGTTGCGCGTGCATTGACCGATTTGCTGGGCCCGTGGCCTGCCATTACCATTGGTGCCATTACAGCAATGGTAATCCTGTTCCTCGTCGGCGTTCTGACCGGTAAAGTGCGTCAGCACTTTAACATGCCGACTTTCATCACGACACTGGGTCTGCTGACCGTATTATCCGGCGCGGCCAATCTCATCACAGATGGGTTCCCGATCACCAGTTTCCCGTTCCAGTTCAACTTTCTGGGGGCCGGCATCCTTTTTGGCATCCCTTTCCCTGTCTACATTTTTGCAGCTGTTTTCGGCTTTGTGTATTTCCTGATGAATTACACCAGCTTCGGCCGGGCACTCTACGCTGTGGGTGGCAACCTTGAAGCTGCGCGCCTTTCGGGCATTGATGTTTGGAAAACCAAAACCCTGGCGCTTGGTATTACGGGTGTGCTCACCGCCATGGCAGGCGTGCTGATTGCATCCCAAATACTGTCGGGCAGCGCCAGCGCCGCGCGTGGATGGGAGTTGGATGTCATCTCCGCAGTCATCATCGGCGGCACCAGCCTGTTCGGTGGCAAGGGCACAGTGCGTGGCACCCTGATCGGCGTTTTGTTCCTTGGCATCATCGTCAACGGCATGACGCTCTTGAATGTCAGTGAATATTGGCAATTGGTGGTGCGTGGCGGGTTGATCATTGGTGCGGTTCTGTTGAACCACGCTCTCGACCGGTCGGCTGTGAAACACTAAAGTTTGGACGTAACTTGGGAGGCATGAATGATAGGCAAGGTTCAATGTATTGCCCCAACCGGGGATATCTGCGGGGAGGCGGCTACATGGTCAGCCGATGAGAACCGCGTTTACTGGGTGGATATCAACCGGTTTCTCATACACCGTATGGATGTCGCCAGCAGCGCTGTAACCAGCCATCTGTTTGATGAGCCTGTTGTCGCCCTGTCGCTGACCACAGGTGACGGGGTTCTGCTTGTCGCGCTGGGCTCAAAGTTGATCCTGCTTGATGTCGAGGCTGATGCTCGCGAAGATCTGGACGTGCACTTGTCCGGCGCACCGGGCGTGCGTTTCAATGATGGTCGCACAGACCCGAACGGTGTGTTCTGGATTGGCTCCATGGGCAACAATGTCGGGCCAAATGGCGAGAGTCTGGACATTGACGATGGCCTGGGCAAGCTGTTTCGCTATCAGGCCGGTGGCGAGTTGGAAGAGGTTGAGGCCGGGATCGGGATTGCCAACACGCTTTGCTGGTCGCCTGATCATTCCACTTTTTATTTTGGCGATACGCTGAAGAACGAAATACGGGCTTATCCCTTTGACACAGCAACAAGCACAATCGGTGCAGGTACGCCCCATTGCGCAGGCATTGAGCGTGGTCTGCCCGATGGCTCGACGATCGATGTGGATGGTTTCCTGTGGAACTGTCGCTTTGGTGGATCATGCATCGTCCGGATCGCGCCGGATGGTACGGTTGATCGGGTGATTGAAATGCCGGTGAAAAACATCACGACCTGCTGCTTTGGCGGCGCTGATTTATCCTTGCTCTATGTCACGACGGCCAGCGTTGCCAAGGCCGAGAGTGATCGACTGGCCGGCAGCTTGTTTGCAATCGAGACCCAGACGCGTGGCCTGCCGGAAAACCGTTTCAAGCTTTAAGGAATAAAAATTATGGATATTGCCAAGCTGACCGAGCGTTTGAATGCCTGCTATAGCGGCGCTGTCTATGATGTCATGCGCGCGCGGGGGCTTGAAAACTGCGTGCTGCCCCATTCCATTGTCGGGCTTGATAACGAGACCCGTGTTGCCGGTCCGATTTCTACGCTCAAGGGTGTTGCGTTTGATGCCAATCGGCAGGATGAAAAGGTCGACTATCTGCTGCCATGGGTCCAGTTTCTGTCCAGTGCTCCAGCTGGCCATGTTGTGCTCTGTCAACCGAACTCGGAGCGCCTGGCGCTGATGGGGGAATTGTCAGCGGAAACGCTGAAAGTACGGGGAGTTCTGGGCTATATTGTTGATGGCGGATCACGTGATAACAGTTTCATTCGCTCGATTGGCTTTCCGGTGTTTTGCCGGTTTCGGACCCCACGCGATATCGTTGCAAAATGGGTGCCCGACGGGATTGATCAACCGATTACCATCGGTGATGTGCTGATTGAACGGGGTGATTTTGTGATTGCCGATTTTGACGGTGTCGTGATCATCCCGCAAGGTATTGTGGAGGAGGTGATCACCGAAGTTGAAGAGGTGATCAGCGCTGAGGACAAGGTGCGTGCAGCTATTCTGTCAGGCACAGATCCAGTTGATGCATATCTCGAATTTGGCAAGTTCTGACGCCTCATGGATGAAGCGCGTACACTGCGTTGGGCACATGGATCGCTAACGGTCCAGCGTTTGGGTGCCATGCTCGCACCAATTCGGTTTAATCTGCCAAGTGGCCGAAACGTTGAACCACTGCATATTGCTCCCTGGGCAGACGATGGCACGATCAGTGATGTTGAACTGGCAGAATTACCGCCAATTTTGCACCGTCTTCGCGGCGAATGGCCGTGCGTTCCTTTTGGCGCAGATGAGCCGGAGAATTTAGCGCCCGAATGGGCCGCATCCATGGGGCGGAGCGTGCCGTTGCCAGTCAATCCTCCGCCACATGGCGAAAGCTCCAATTGCAAATGGAATTGGCAAGCTGCGGGCGATGATCGACTTTGCCTTTCACTTGATTACCCTGATGATCATCCCATCGCCCGTGTTGAGCGTGATGTCATACCCGATCCTGACGCAACAGCTGTAAATCTCCTCCTGCGCATTACACCACGTGCAAACTGTCAATTGCCGCTTGGTTTGCACCCGACTTTCGCTTTGCCATCCATAGTGTGCTCAGCAAGCATCATGCCCCCGCATGCCAAGCAGATTCGCAGCTATCCCGGATCATTGGAGCCGGGAGGAGATATCTTTGCGCCCAATGCAGTCTTCACACACCTAACGGATGCGCCATCTCACAAGGGAGACGCGATGGATGCAAGCCGCGTCCCCTTTGAAGAGGCTGGAGAGGACTTACTTCAGCTTATCGGTGTTGAAGAGGGGCGCGTCTCCCTCGACAATCATGCTGGTGGCTATCGCGCCACGCTGAGTTGGAATGCCGAGCATTTCCCCAGCCTTGTTATTTGGTACAGCAATTGTGGCCGGCAACAAGCCCCATGGCTGGGTCGTCATACTGCGCTGGGTCTGGAGCCCGTCTGTTCAGCCTTTGACCTCGGGGCAGCCATTGCCACCGGCGATAACCCCATCGCGCAACAGGGCGTGCCAACCAGTATTCCACTGTGTGCCGGTGAGGTTTTCCAGACCCATTATCGGATTGCTGCCGACGATCTGGCTTCCGGCTCCTGGTGACGTGCTCTCATAAGATATGGCAAGGTTGCGAGGCAAATTGCGCCTTTGGATTGAACTCTGCCGGAGCTTCAATTGCTTCACGGTATCGACATTCCAACTCATTATTCTGATTGTGTCGCAGTCGCGGAATATTTTGCGCATATACCGAGTGCAGACGGTTCCGCTGAGCATGGAGTCCGCGGTCCAGATGCTTTGACCTTTTTCAGAAATGCCGCCATATTTGGTTAATGAGTCGACCGCAGAAAACCACCACAGTTAGAATGCCGGCAGATGAAAAACTGCACCCCGCCCATGTCGTCGCCATCCGTCCTGATGTGGAAGGTATATTTGCCAAACGCGGGGATTATGTTCTTACCGTTCAGACACCAGCAGGCACGCGCAATGTAGTGATGCCTGCAGATGGCAACATCAATCTGCATGTCAGTTTGATGCAGGAGGTTGAGCCCAAAACCGAGTTGTTTAGTGTCGCTCAAATGACGGTGGAGTCCACCTCTTCATTTGGCGAAAACGATACGGCAAGGCGGCGTGAATCCCCTTCAGTTGTTGAGCCAAAATATACATCCGGCGGTGGTGCATCCCGTTCTGGCAAAGCCGGGTGGGGCATCATTACGATTGCGTTTTGTTTGCTTGCTTTGGTACTTGCTGCGTTTCTGCCGGGTGTTGTGTTTGGTCTTTTCGAGAGTGCGATTGAACTCTCTGATGCCTTCATCGGGGTTGCGCTTGGCGTTGCCTTGTTTTTGCTTGTTTCCATTTGGTTGCTATCGAAACTGGGGTTTCTTTCATCGCGAGCGATTGGTGGACGGGTTGCATCTGTTTCGGTGATGATATTTGCCGGATTGCTTGCTTTGGGCATCCAGTTTCCACAAGTCAGAGATATCCAGAAAAGTATTGGTGCACCGGTTGCATCTTTTGCAATTAATCAGCTGCAACTGTTTAGCGACGCGACTGGTATTGCCGGTTTCTGGCCAACGACTGCAGCTCAAACTGTTATTTCGTTGCCAGCAGATGACAGTTTTTCAGGTGATTTGTTCGATCCACAGATTGGTGAGGTCATATTGGTGGGATTTGATTTCTGTCCAAGAGGCTGGGCGCAAGCGGATGGGCAAGTGATAAGTATAGCTCAGAATACTGCGCTGTTTTCACTTTATGGAACTAACTATGGTGGCGATGGACGGACAACTTTTGCCCTGCCGGATTTACGCGGCCGGGCTCCATCGCATTTACGACACCGTAATAGCTTGGGGCAAAGATACGGTCATGAAACCAGTATGGTTGCCCGTGGTGCAGACAAAATGCAGATAGGCACACCGCATCTTGCAATGACTTATTGCATTGCCTTGTCGGGCACTTTCCCATCGAGGAGTTGAAGTTGGAGCGTACTATGAAAATTGGCAGAGCTCACTCTGGTACTGTGAAGTCAGGTGGACCGCGTTTTAGTCGCCCAAAGGTTGGGAAATTCGGTGCAGGCATGGTCATTTTGAAACTTCGCCAGAAGGTATTGATGGTTGGTGCAATCACGGCATCCATATTTGTTTCTTGTACCGGGGCCAAAGCGGAGCCTTTCCTCGGCCAGGTCATGATTACGGGCAGCAATTTCTGCCCACGGGGTTGGGCCGAAGCAAACGGACAATTGGTGGCTATATCAACGAATGATGCGTTGTTTTCTCTATATGGGACAATGTATGGCGGAGATGGGCGCACAACATTCGGTCTGCCAGATCTCCGGGGACGCGTTCCGATTCACAGAGGTGAAGGGCCAGGATTGTCACCTCGCAGAATAGGCAGTTCCGCAGGTTCTGATGTCGTTAATGCAGCCAAAGGCGATATAGAGAAATACGCAGGTCCGCCCAGTCTCACACTACTATATTGCATCGCATTCCAGGGAATTTATCCATCTCGGCAATAGTCCCGATTCAGGAATCTGCGTCATCACTAGATGATAAGACACAGAAATTTCGTGGCAGGTTTAGGTCATTGCATCAATCATAGCGTGGTGTTGTTCAATTCAATTTCAATATCACCAATGAGGCTGCCTAAAACGCCTTTGCCATTCGTGTAAATACCATCTGGATCATTATAATTTGAATGCAACTCGACAAGTGCTGAATGAAGTTCGGCACCAAAGTTCCCGTTGTTAGAATTTGCACCAACTTCTTCAATGAGGGCACGTGCACGCGCAATTGCGGTGATGGCCACAGTGCGGTCATATTGGCTGGCTTGTGCGGCCAGCGCGTGTTTTTCTACGTTGGCGTTTATCCTGTCGATTAAGGCCATCTTTGATTTCCATCCAAATCGATTTTTGAGACATTACATTCTGCAATCAGGTGCCTGAAAAGGGAAGTAAGATGTCCATCGTAATTCAACGCTGGTGGACTAGATGTTTGGGAATGATTAGCTCGCCATTTCAAGCCGATTAACGGTTCAGAGCCAGCCGACCTTCCAAATTGAAGACTGATTTAGGCAAGGATCTGGCTGCGTCCAGTCTGATCGAGGAAATACAGGAAATCTGACAGGCCATTTGCCAGCGCGTTCACGTGGCTGCGCATGTGTTGGGCCGCTATTGTGCCATCACCTGCGCCTATGGCTGTGAGGAAGGCGCTGTGCTCCTCAATGGAGGTTGCAATTCGGCCAGGCTGATGGGTGATGTGGCGTCGATAGGGTGACAGGACTCGGCCTACGCGCATCTGTTCCTGCAACATGCTGTTTCCGGATGCATCCAGTATAGCTGAATGCAGCAAATCATTGGCCCGGCAGAAGGCGTCAACATCATGGTCGGCGTGGGCCGATTCGCAACTTGATTGGTATTCCCACAATGTTGCCAGCTGTTTTGCCGTAATCCGGCCTGCGGCCTGTTCGGCAGCAATGGCCTCCAGCTCGCTGATAACGCGAAAGCCATCCAGCAATTGGGTCAATGTCAATCTGGCAATATGTGTGCCGTGCCTACCATTGATCTGAACAAGACCTGTGGCGGCGAGGCGTTGCAATGCTTCGCGCACGGGTGTGCGTGAAGCGTTGAACTGCTCGGCAAGCTCACGCTCATCCAGACGTTCTCCGAGGGCGCGGTGGCCCGACAGAACTTCTGACTCAAGCTGTTGAGCGATTTTTGCAGAAAGTGAAATTGTTTCCATGAGATAACGCACTTCATTGTTTGGCGCGTTTGCGCCACCAGTCGAAGACAGGATAGAGCAGGGCTGCTGCTGACAACAGCACCAAAATGAGAGAAATGGGTCGCTCCAGAAAGACTGACCATGAACCGCGGCTGATGATCAGACTGCGGCGGATATTTTCTTCAAGCAATGGGCCAAGTATGAGGCCAAAGGCAATGGGGGCAGCGGGTAATTTCAGCATGTGCAGGCAATAGCCGACCGCGCCAAAGAACATCATCACATAGACATCGCTCATGGTGTTGCGCACAGCAAATGCACCGCAGACGCATAGCACGGCAATCACCAGCATGAGAATGTGCCTCGGCATTTTCATGAGTTGGACAATCAGGGCAATCGCGACAAAGCCGAAAATCAACGTCAGGCCGATGGCAAAAAACAGGGACCCATAAACGGTTCCGACAAATTCCGGGTGTTCTGCAAACAGAAGCGGGCCGGGCCGCATGCCGTGTAGCAGCAGGGCACCCATCAACACCGCCGTCATTGTGTCGCCCGGTACGCCAAGGGTCATCATGGGGATCAATGCTCCGGCAACGCAGGCATTGTTGGCAGCTTCCGGCGCAACGATACCGGCAGGCGCGCCTTTGCCAAATGTCTCCGGTTCCTTGGAAAACCGCTGCTCCTGCGTGTAGGCAAGCGCCACGGCAATGGCGGATCCGGCCGCCGGAATTGCACCGATGAAAGCACCAATCATGGAGCCTCTGAACATGGTTGTGCCGAGCCTGAGAATTTTCGCGATCGGCGGCAGGATACGGCCGAAGCTTGGCAGCCGTTCGATGCCTTTGCTTCTGTCGGAAATATTGATCAGAACTTCTGAGAAGCCGAAAATTCCAACGGTCAGCGGCACGATATCAATGCCGTTCTGCAGAACCTTTGTTCCAAAATCAAAACGCGGTGCATCTGTCAGCTTGTCAAACCCGACCATGCCAATAAGGAGACCGATACAGCCAACAAGCACACCTTTGAATGTTGAACCGGGAGATGCATAGGCCAGCATGGTCAAGCCAAAGACGGCGGCCATGGCAAATTCGGGGCTGCGAAACTGAATGGCAGCAGCTGCAATCAGTGGGGCAACGACTGACAGCACCAAAAGGCCAAGCAGCCCGCCGATTGTCGAGGCCAGCAATGCATAGCTCAGCGCTTCTCCAGCGCGTCCCGACCGTGCCATCGGATATCCGTCAAACTGGGTCACAATTGCGCCGGGCGTGCCTGGAATATTGATCAGGATTGCTGAAATTGAACCACCGAAAACGCTGGCAGAGAAAATGCCAATGAGAAATATAATGGCAGATTCCGGCGGCATGGCGTAGCTGAAGGGCAGCAATATTGCGAGCGCCATTGTGGAACTGACACCCGGCAACGCGCCAAGTATGATGCCGATCAGAACGCTGGTCAGCGACAGGCCGATCAGAGCCGGTGACGTGCCGATATGGGCGATCGAAGCGAAAAAGACATCAAACACGGAAATCACCAAGCATCACGGAAACCGCACGCCGATCAAGAGGTCGAAGCAAGCATAGATGAGCAGTGTTGTGAGGCCTGCCGCCAATGCCGCGATCATGCCATTACGAAACGGTGCGCGCATTGGGTCATGTGTCAGGCCGAAGGCCCACACACATACAAAGATAAAGGTGGTGGGCAGATAACCGATATGCGTCATGAAAAACGGAAAGCTGGCGATGGAGGCAAACAGGGCCAGTGCCAGTTTGAAGCCTTTCGGCAGACGTTGGGCTGGATGGGATGATTTCGCCGCAGATCTGCGGCTTAAAAATGCGCCTGCTGCAAGAGCGGCTGCCCCGAGAGACAGCACAGACAGCACGATAATCGGCAGTAATGTGGGGCCAGGGTCCGCGCCTGCATACAGATCGCTGAACAGGTTTTCGTCGCTCAACAACGACGTCCAGCCGACAATGGCCCAGATGAGGAAAAATGCAGCTACTGCAATGTCGGACGCAAAATTACTGGTCTCAAAAAGGGGGCCGGTGTCTGTTGTCTCATCCGTTACTGAATCTGTTTGCATGCATGCTCCGCTCAGGTGAAGCGGCCCGGGAGAAAAGAAACCGCCCGGGCCGATAGATACAGATTACTTCATGTTTGCTTTTACCAGACCGGCCTCGAGCAAAATTGGATAGACAGCTTCGTCATGCGCCAGAATCCAGTCTTTGGTTGCATCTGCTGGCATGGGTGTCACCATGAAACCTGCTTTTTGAGCCGCTTCCTGAAAGGCCGGATCGGACATGGTTTCCATGAAGAGCGTTTCCAGATAGGCCATACGGTCTTCAGGAACGCCATTGGGTGCAAACAGTGCGCGCCAGTCACCAGCCACGAAGTCGAAGCCCAGTTCCTTGAATGTCGGAACATCGGGAACGAGGAAATGCCGGGCTTCGGCTGCCACTGCCAATATCTTGACGTCTCCGGCTTTGTGCTGATCCACCAATTGATGAACCGGCAATGTTGCCGACTGTACTTCGCCGGAGATGATGGCCGCGACGGTTGGCGCATAGCCCTGATACGGAACTTTTGTCATTTCGACGCCAAAGGTGCTTTCAAAAACCGAAGCGACAATATGCGATGAGCCACCAGGTGCATCATTGCCGTTTATGATGCTGCCGGGTTCAGCTTTCAGCTTGGCGATGTATTCCTCTACGCTGCTGATCCCTGCATCGGCACGCACTTCAAGCGCTCCGGGGTCAGGGCCGAAAAAGACCAGCGGGGACACGTCACCAATAGGGGTTGCATTGGCGTTCAGATATCCCCGGGCGACAAAACTGGATCCCATAATACCGATTGTATAGCCGGTGGGGTCTGCTTCGGCTGCGTGACGAATGCCATTTGCACCACCTGCGCCCGTTACGTTTGAAACAACAATGGGAACGTCGGCTTTCTTCGAAGCCCATTCGGCAATCAGTCTTGCTGATGTGTCCTGACCGCCGCCTGCGGGCCAGTTTACGATGATTGTAATCGGCTCAGCGGGAAAGTCTTCCGCGATAGCCGGTGTCAGCGCCAATGCAAAGGACGCTGCAAAAAGTGTTTGAATTGATTTTCTTCCAATGTGCCAGACCATATTCAACCTCTTTCTCCAAGGAGTTCTCAATACCTGAATTTATTTTTGATATTTTGAAAGCGTTATGTGCGCCGTTATGGTTCACCTAAATTTTAAAATTGACAAGTGATAAATACCAAAATACCAATTTAGGTATTGAATTTGATCGATATTCGTAAGTTTTGCACTTAATATGTGTAAAATGTTCACGGATTAGGCAACCAAACAGAATGACGACCCCAAACAGAACGAAGACTGTGGAGAAGGGCATCTTATGGATCTGAACTTAACCGGACGAACCGCATTGATTACAGGGGCCTCGCAGGGAATTGGCGAAGGCCTGGCCGTTGGGTTTGCGCAAGAGGGCGTGAACCTTCATCTGGCAGCGCGTCGCGGCGATGTGCTGGAAGCCCTGGCCAAGCGGCTTCGCGAGGAGTTTGGGGTTTCTGCAATTGCTCATGCGACCGATCTGACAGAACCGGAAGCCGCAGAGCGGCTGGCTGCCGATGTCGGCGATGTTGATATTCTTGTGAACAATGCCGGTGTTATTCCGGGCGGGGATCTGTTCAGCATTGATGGCGAAACATGGCGCAAGGGCTGGGAGCTGAAGGTTCTTGGCTATATCGATATGTGCCGCTTGTATTATACCAAAATGAAAGCCAGGGGCGGCGGCGTCATTCTCAACAATATCGGCAATGCCGGTGAGCGGTATGACGCGAACTATATTGCCGGCACATCGGGCAATGCCTGTCTCATGGCCTTTACGCGGGCTTTGGGCGGACCAAGTCTGGATGACAATATCCGGGTTGTGGGGATCAATCCTGGCCCCGTCGACACCGACCGCATTTACAAATTGCTCAAACATCGCGCCAAGGAATGGCTCGGCGATGAGGGGCGCTACAAGGAACTTCAGGACAAATACCCGTTAGGACGTCCAGCGCATGTCGCTGAAATCACCGATCAGATGCTGTTTTTGGCTTCAGACAGGGCCGGTTACACATCCGGCACAATTATCACCATTGATGGCGGCATCGCGTCGCGCAGTTCCATAATCTGACAATGGATTGTGTGGTTTGAATCCCGGAATGCCCGGTTGAAAAGGATATTGCGTGAAGCGTGTCGGATTAATCATTCCCTCGTCCAATTTGGTCATCGAGGATATGCTGCACGGCAGGGCTGGTTCCTTCCGAAAGGATATTGGCATTCATATTGCCAGACTGCCGGTCACCACGGTCGATCTAGGTAACCGTTCCAAAAAACAGTTTGATGCGGAAATGGTTGATCAGGCGATCGATCAATTGCTCGAAGCACAAGTCAGTCAGATCATATTTGCAGGAACCGCCGGTGCTTGGCTTGGTATTGAGCGGGAACGGCTCTGGTGTGCAGAGGCTGAGCAACGGACGGGCGTGGCGGTGACCAGCACAACTTTGCTTACCCTGGCGGAACTGAAAACCCTCAATTTTGGCTCGCTGGGGTTGGTCACACCTTTCACACCAAAGGTTCACGATGCGATTGTTCAAAATTTTGAAAGTGAAGGTTTTTCAGTCGGTTACGGGAGCTGTTTCGGGCTTGATAGCAGTCGACAGATGGCGGAACTCCCTCTGGATCAGATCGCAGACCGTATAGACATGAGTTTCCAGAAAGGCTGCGACGGGGTCCTTTGTTTTTGCACGAATTTTCGTGGTTTCGAGGCGGCGCAATTGGTCAGGTTCCCCCAGATTGCTGGAAAGATACTCGACTCTGTTCAATTGACTCTGGATGCAGCAGGACGGGTTTAGCGCTCGCTCTCAGGCCGTGTGCGTAGCCCGTCAATCTGCCAGTGCTACACTCAGCACCGGCATGGACTTCTGACATTTGACATCACGCAATAACGAGAAGTCGAGTTAGTTTCTTTTGGAGAATTCGTCAAAAGAACCGGCCCAATCCTTGTGCCACCGAGAGAGCGGCGGCCGGTTTTCGATGATGTCACCCATGGCCCAGGCCATCCGCTTTTCGTCTGCAGCCCGGCTGACGTCATTGTCGGGGCAGATGATATAGAAATCGTCATTCCGCAGACTTTCCATCATGAAATCGGCGGTTTGTTCCGGTGTCCAGGCACTTTCTGGCTTCTCGGTTCGGCCATGGCGTGTCAAATCAGTGAAAACAAAGCCCGGAACCAACAGATGTGCTGTCACCTTGGACCTGCTCTCTCTCAGGTGATGTTGCAGCGCTTCGGTGAAGACTTTCACGCCTGCTTTTGAGACATTGTAAGCCGGGTCGCCGGGGGGCGTTGTTATGCCTTGCTTCGACCCTGTGTTGATAACCAAGCCGTCTTGCCCACGTGACATCATGCCCGGCACAATGGTTTGGCAAAAATTTACAACGCCGCCAAGATTGACTGATAGAACCTGCTCCCAAGTCTTCGAATTATCAAAGATATCACTGCCCGGTTGGGTTCCAGCATTACACATCAACACATCCACGCCGCCGAAAAGATCAACGACTTCAGCTTCAAGCGTCTTGACCGCCGCCAGATCCGAGACGTCAATTTGCCGTGTCATCACGTTTGGAGCACCATCGGCACGAAGCAAAGCCTCAGCGGCTTGAAAGAGCTGCTCGCGCACATCAACCAGAACAACATTCATTCCGTTCCTGGCGAAAAGCTGCGCCGCAGCAAGACCGATACCAGCCGCTCCTCCGGTAATGACCGCTGTCTTGCCAGCGCCAATTGCATTCATGCCCATGTTCATTTTCCTACCCGGTGGAAGAAGGCTCTTCATAGAAGTTTGATGGCCTTTTGTGAAGCATTTCGACCTATCGGAGATTGGTCGCCAGCCGGTGCAAAAAGGGTGCGTGGGATTAATTCTGCCAAAGGACGCGTGAAAATGGCTTTGCTTTAACTAAAGGCAACTTTGTCCGCAACTCGGCCATCGAGCATCAAGACGTGAGTTTAGGACCTATCAATTGCTGCAGCATCGAGTGGCGGTATCTAGCGCTGGTCAGATATCGGGCCGTTACAAAATGGATGGTTTTTGCGATTAATCCAGATAAACTCATACAGTATTTCCATTCGAAAATTACGGTAATTTTCATTTATGAACCAATTTTTATCCATATCAGCTATTTATGCAGCGGCAGCTTTCGCCGAAATAGCTGGTTGCTTTGCTTTTTGGGCATGGCTGAAAATGGGAAAATCCATTTGGTGGATTGTTCCTGGCATCGGAGCTTTAATTGCTTTTGCGTGGCTCTTGACGCTTGCTCCCAGCAGCCATGCAGGGCGCGCGTATGCGGCCTATGGTGGAGTCTATATTTCTGCGTCGTTGTTCTGGCTTTGGTGGGTTGAAGGACAAACACCTGACAAATGGGATATTATTGGAGTCGTTCTGGCTTTGTCAGCTGCCGTCATTATTTTGTTCGCGCCACGCGGAACTGCTTAATAACAGCGCGTTGCAAAAAGCATTCTTTTTGCAACAAATTCCATACATCCAATTATGCGACTGCAACTCCAAATAGCCAACCGACACCTGCGGTCACAGCCATTGCAGCGCTTCCCCAAACAAGAACACGAATTGAAGCAGGAATTATGGGTGCGCCTCCTAACTTGGCTCCCGTCGCACCCAAAACAGCGAGCGCAATCAAAGTCGCAATCAGAACGGAAACAATAATGGTATCTGCGGCAGCAAGATATGCCGCCAACAATGGAATTGAACCAGCTAGGCTGAATGTCAAAGCTGATGCAAAAGCGGCTTGAATGGGATTGGCGGCGTGGATTTCCGACAGACCTAGCTCATCCCGAACATGCGCTCGTAACGGGTCATCACCAGTAAGTTCGTGTGCGACCAATTCAGCAGTTGTCCGTGTTAATCCTCGCAATTCATAAATCTCAATAAGTTCGGCAAATTCGGCTTTGCTATTCGTCTCGAGAAACTCTTTTTCGCGCTCTATATCAGCGGTTTCAATATCAGATTGCGATGATACCGAGACATACTCACCAGCCGCCATCGACATCGCACCTGCAACAAGCCCAGCAAGCCCTGCAATCAGTATTGAACCCGAACTGCTCTCTGCTGCCGCAACGCCAACTATAAGCGAAGATATGGACACAATGCCGTCATTTGCACCTAAAACAGCCGCTCGCAACCAAACGCTTCTGGAAATATAATGAGGGTCTTCAGGATGGGCAGATTGGAAATGAATATTCATAAGGCTGTGTTATTTCGATTTATTTTTCTATTAAAGCAAAAGTTCAATCACTGAATACAGCATGACGTTGCAAAAACCATCGTTTTTGCAACACCGCTTTAGCCTTCGCAACATGGCGGTTCAGTTAAAAAATGGGTGCATGACACATTAATTCCAGCACCAATGATTGGCGGCACAGAGCGCTAAGTGACGCACTTGTTCAACATCAATATTCTTCTTGGAGTCGCAGCCTTCAGATGTATCGGCCCTTTTGTTCGATCATATCACCTTGTGAGGTGCTTTCGAGGTATTCGCGGAACGATTTGCTGAAACCAGGCCTGTGTTCTTCCCACCAACGCTGCGTCCCTGGGCGATGAAAGAACCACAAAATTTTGTCTCTGTGCCCATCCCAAAATTCATCATCAATCATGCAGAGTGATACTGAAAATAGGCGTTCTCGTATTTCCTGAACAAACTAATGCCGAGATAAGCAAATTGAAGATACTCGATTTTATTCAATTGATTCTGGACGCCGCAGCCCCAGAACAGTGGAAAGAGTGCCAAGGCGACATGGACATAGATTGTGGCGGCAACTGAAAGGGTGACCGTCACTGCAAGGATGATTTCGATCCATTTTCCGGTCCGGTTATTGATGGCTTGCCGTTCGCGTTCCAGCTCTTGCAGAGCCGGCGCGATTTTTGTTGTGAAAACGTTTGAAAACCCTTGTTCGTAAATGGCTCTTTCGACAAATCTGAACTTTGATGCTTCGCACAGCATCTTAGAACAGCACGGTATTTTCGAATGCGATGCTGAACCACAGTAACAGCCATGCCATGAAGCACTGGAATGCAAACAAAAGCCATATGATCAATGCTGATCCTGTAAAAGTTGCGACAACAGCAAAACCAACCGCCAATGCAATGAACACGAGCATTTTGGGTTCGTTCAGAAATGCATTTTGCTGAAGCAGTGTCATACCCATTGTCAGCGCCAACCCCAGTGAGCTGATGATTGTCAAAAGCCGCAAGGGTGTCATTGTCCAGCTGTTGAAAGCGGAAAAAGCCAGCGCCACCGCACAAACCGTCAGAAATACGATCAGGCTGATGGCTTCCTGACCCAGATTGGAGAAACTGGTCTGGAGGTGTCGGTGCATCTTGTCGCCCATTTTTTACCGTTGAAAACGGGGGCAATTTGACAGTACAGCGTTTCGGTAATTGGTCAGGCAAGCGGATGTATGGTTTCAATTGTATCAGCCCACCCGGGATACAGGGCTACATTGTTACAATTGATACAAAGGAAGCCATGCTGCGGATACAGGAACAGGGCTTACTGTATGCGGGGCTGCCGATCATGATCAAAGAACATGGTCAAACATCGCTATGAGGTGTTAGCAATTCTGAAGTGTTATTGTTGAAATCGGGCAAAACGCATGTCGCATGCGGATCATATGGACCAGAGCGCACAAACCACACAGGACTCCCTCGACTTCCTGCAGGAGGTGATTGGGGCACTTGAAGAAGGAGTTGCTCTGTTTGATGCCCGGCTGCAATTCGTCCTGTGCAATCAAAAATATCTTTATCTTGCTTGTGCGCCTGATGTCGCGGTTCCAAAAAAGGGCGAGGGGTCCGATGCCATTGCCCGTCGGCAATTCGCTTCCGGGGCATTTGTGTTTCCTGATGGGACCGAATTGAACGATGTTGTTGGCTCAACGCTTGATGCCGTCCGCATGCTGAAGAGTGGCGTTGAATTCCAGCGCGCCGACGGTCGGGTGATATCTGCCTCTTCCAGAAAAACCCATCAGGGCGGATTTCTGGTCACCGTTATGGACATAACCGAGCGTCGCAAAGTGGAGGAGGCGGAACGTCGATCAGGCGAATTGTTGCGTACCGTTATTGAAGCCTGCCCGGCAAATTTTCTCATGTCCCGGGCAGCAACAGGAGAGGTGCTTTACCGTTCTGTCGCGTCGAAAGATCTGTTTGGCGAGCAGATTAGCGCCAAAAGCCATTGGACCAACCCGGTTGATAGAACAACTTATCTCGCTTCATTGGAGCGGGACGGGCGGGTTGACGACATGTTCGTTGAGGGGCGCAACGCGAAGGGCGAGATGTTTCCGTCTCAGGTTTCCGCGCGTTTGATCCGCTATCAGGATGAAGATGTCATCGTGTCCTCGACAACCGATCTGACTGACGCTTTCACATTGCGCGGCGAACGGGACAAGGCCAATGCCCGATTGCGTGATGCGGTTGAGGCGCTGGAAGAGGGGTTCGTTCTGTATGATGAAGAACATCGTTTCGTGCTGTCGAATAGCCGCTATGCGGACATGCTTGGTCCCCATCGCAGGAATTTGAAACCTGGCACACATATGTCGGATATTATCGAGCCGGCACTCGCCGGAGGATACATATCCATGGTCCGTGCTCCCGAGGGCGGTATGGAAGGCCTTCTCGCCACGCTTGATGAACAAAGGACGCTGAAGGTCGAGATCAAGGTTGCTGACGGGACGCAAAGGGAAATTACGCTGGGCAAGCTGGCTGATGGCGGAATTGTTGCCACGGTTCTGGATATTACACATCAGCGTACTGCCGAGGCGTGGGCGCGTGAAATGCTGAGTGACGCTATTGAAGCGGTTGATTTCGGCGTGGCCCTTGTTGACGATAGCGAGCGGCTTGTCTTTGCCAATCAGAAGTTTCGGGAAATTGGTGACCCCAACAACAACGTTTTGCTGGCAGGTCAAAAAATGCGGGACATCCACAGCGCAGCTGTTGATACCGGGCTTTTTCCAACGATGCCCGGACTGTCAAAAACAGATTTACTTGATTTTCTGGATGCGCAAATCCGGGATTCAGCCAAAGGCTTTTTGGTTCCCAACAATCACAACAGCGAAATCGTTGGTAGCATTTACGAAACCTCGTTCGGTGGCCGGTTGTTGACCTTGAATGATGTCACGGAACAACGCCGCACCGAGCGCCTGTTTGCAGATGCGGTTGCACGTCTGCCGGTTGGTGTTGCCATTGAGCGGGAAGATGGCCGTTTTTCTCATTGTAATGATGCATTTGCGGGGCCGTTTCAGCGCTCTGCGGTAGAGCTTTTGGAACTGTCACCTGAAGAACGGGTGAACATTCTTGCGCCCAAAATGGCGACGGTAAATGGCAAGCCGACAAATGGCAGGGCTGTGGCGGCCTTTGCGGAGGCTCTGGAAGTGCAGCGCATGTCGTTGCGGCCCATGGAAGTCAGTATGCTGGATGGGCATCATTATCTGGTTGAGCGTGCTGATACCCAGGATAAGGGCCGTGTGGTTGTGGTGACTGATATCACTGGCCTCAAGGAAGCCGAAGCAAAGACGCTGGATGCTGTTACCGATGCAATTCAATCGCTTGATGAGGCGCTTGTGCTGTTCGATCACGATTTGAAATTCGTGATGGCCAACAAGCGCTGGTACGAGATTTTCTTTTCTGATAATCGCCTGCCGGATATGGGCGAAAGCGCACATGATCTGATGCTGCGTCTCATGAATGCCGGGTTTTACATGCTGCCCGATGACATGAATGCCCAGGAATTTGAAACGCAGATGATCCATGCGCTGCGCAATTATTCAAAGCGTGTTCCGCTTGCACTGGCCGATGGTCGTTTTCTGCTGACGTCATCGCACAAGACGGGCCTTGGCGGATTTCTGGTCTCTTGCACGGATGTCACAGAACAACACCGTGCTGAAGAAGAACTGGAACGCCAACGGGAAATCAGTCATCAAAATGAAAAACTGTCCGCCCTCGGTGAACTGCTGGCGGGTGTCGCCCATGAATTGAACAATCCCCTGTCAATCGTGGTGGGTTATGCCCAAATGCTTCAGGGAAAGGTCAAGGATCCGGTTCTGGAAAAGCGCGTTGACCGGATTGCCCAGGCTGCTGAAAGAAGCGCCAGAATTGTGAAAACATTTCTGGCAATGGCGCGGCAGCGCCCTGCAAAAATCGAGACCTGTCCGCTCAATGAACTCGCGACGATTGCTTTGGAAGTGGCGGGCTATGGGCTGCGTGCCAATGGTGTCAAAATTTCCATCGATCTTGACCCGCATCTTCCAGCGGTTTCAGGCGATCCAGATCAACTTGTTCAGGTCTTCACAAATCTGATTGTGAATGCTGAACACGCTGTTGCGGCACTAGGCGAGGGTGGAAACCTGACCATACGCTCTTACCAGGACCCTGATAAAGAACAGGTGGTTGTCGAAATTCGCGACAATGGCGCGGGGATACCCAAAGACATACGGGCGCGTATATTCGAACCCTTTTTCACAACAAAAGACGTGGGAGACGGAACAGGTGTTGGCCTGGCATTTTGCCATCGGATCATCGCGACACATGGCGGTGTTCTGGACCTGAAATCTGTGCCGGGCCGCGGCACTGTTTTCTTCGTGCGTCTTGACGTCTTCAAGTCAGACGCGGAGGTCGTCATCGAAGCGCCCGCCATTTTGAACCAGTCGAAAAATCTGCGTGTTCTTGTTGTTGACGATGAGCCGGATATTGGTGAGCTTATCCACGATATATTGGCGGAAGTTGGATATGAAACGACGCAAACCATTAGCGCTGAAGATGCACTGAAGCGACTTCAAAGCGAGCCGTTCGACCTGATCATAAGCGATTTCAAGATGCCCGGCATTGATGGTGCGGGCTTTTATGGGCTGTTGACGGATCAGATGCCACATCTGGCCAAATGCGTTCTTTTCATTACTGGAGACTCCATGAGCAGCAAAAGCACGGCGTTCTTTGAGGAGAGCAATCAGCCGTATCTTGAAAAACCGATTGTCGCAGGAGAATTGATCCGGAAAATCAACGAAATAATCGCCGGGAAGGGTTCGGTAAGCTGATGAATGATGCTGGCAAACAAATTCTCGTCTGTGACGATGAAATCCATCTTCGAGAGATGGTTGCGGAGTATCTCGGCGAACGAGGTTACGCTGTTACTGAAGCTGGAAACGGTGCCGAACTGAAGACAGTTTTGCAATCAAGCGCGCCGGATTTGATTATTCTGGATGTCAATATGCCGGGCGCCGATGGGCTGACCGTTCTTCGGGAATTGAGGATTGATTCCAATGTTCCGGTTATCATGCTGACAGCTGCCAGCGAGGTTATCGACCGGGTTGTCGGGCTGGAAATGGGCGCTGATGATTATGTCGGAAAGCCGGTTGACTTGCGCGAGCTGGAAGCTCGCATAAAAGCGTCACTGCGGCGTCAGAACACCAATTCAGTTGAACAGAGTGCCAGGGCAAGGATGAAAGGCACAATTCCTTTTGGAACCTGCCGTCTTGATCTGGATGCAGCAAAACTTTTTGCAGCAGACGACAGTGAAATTGCGCTGACGGCTATGGAATTCAGTCTGTTGCGTGTGTTCGCTGAAAATCGGGGCCGTGTCCTCAATCGCGATCAGCTTCTGGAACAAGCGCATGATCGGGGGTGGGAACCCTTTGACCGATCTATTGATCTGCGCATTTCCAGGCTGCGGCGAAAGATTGAATCCAATCCCGAGAAGCCTGAAACCATCCGCACAGTGCGGGGCATCGGATATGTCTTTGATTGAGTGACAAAAGCCGGGATTGAGTGACAAAAGCCGGAATTGAGTAACAAAAGCCCGGCTCAAAAAGGGAACCCCGCGATTGACGGATCAATCACAGGGTTGTCTGGCCCATTCAGATAATTTGCTACCGGGAAAGTAGCGGGTGGTTAATTGCCCAGGCACTTTTCCAGCAACGCTGCGTCGGGGTCGCTTGCGCCGGGCCCAAATTCTGCATAGCAACCTGCCGTCCAGGCAACAGCTTTGTTCTTACTGTCAAATGTTTCATCGGGTACGCCCTCACGTGTCGTGTTTTGCACCGAGGCACGCGCGGGTTTGATGGGGGCAGGAGGGGTGTTTTCCATTTTTGCCTCCCGGGCTTTGACTGGTGATTCTGGCTTTACGCCGCCATTATAGGCACAGGCTACCTCACCGCTTATCGCGTCATCGCCGAATTTGAATATGGTTCCATCATCACATTCCACAGTTCGGTTCATGCCCGCGGATACAGCTGGAAGAGTTGATGAAATCGCCGCCGCTGCCAGAACAGCAAGAGCTGCAAAGACTATCTTTTTCATGTCTATCTCCGTTCATGTCTGGGGTGGCAGGATTGCCAATAGCGACAACATGGCGGGGAGACATATCAGGAGTGCGTTTTGCTACGTTTCAATTGTATCGGAGGGCGGGCAAATTGATACAATTGATACGTTGGGTTGCGGATTTAGCGAAATACATAAATCGGGCTTGTCCACGCCCGGGTTCCGTCTTCCAGCTCAACCCTGATGTAAAATGGATTATCACCGTTCGATTTGAGCGCAAGCGTGCGGTCGAATGAACAAGACACATGCGGGTTTGTATCAGGCAGTCGATAGACTTTCATGAAACGCGGTAATTCGCCTGATGCGTCGAAAATTGTATCTTCATACCCGATATCAGCAATTGCGATTTCCCGCTCCACCAATGGCGTCTTGATGGAAAGGGATCCGGCGTCCCGGTCCGACATCACGATATCGACGCCACCAAAATTTCCGGTCGTCAGCGCGCGCCAACTGAGGTCCGTATCACCCTGCTGCTCCAATATCTTGTCCCGGTTGAGGAAGTTGACAGGCTGGCTGCTCTTGATCGTGTTGCCTGCTACTTTTGCAGTTCCATCCCAGATGACTTCCCGGAACCGCCCGCGATATTCAGCGCCCTCCCAGTGCAGCCTCAGACGCGTTCCCAGATCAGCTTCGGAATAAGGTCTGAAGCTTTCCACAAGGTTCAGACCATTGAAGATATCGATGCGGGTGATTGGCGAACGGGCTGCAACTGATACGGCAAGGTTGATATTGCCCCGGGGCAGATGGACGATGTCACCCATCATAGCGGAATTGGTCGAAACACCTTTGGTTTCAAAGAGGGCCGGGTCGTCGTGATAAAGGATTCCAGGTGCGTCGAAAGTTGCTGTTACGTCAATGATCATGCGGCCTGAATCGCCGCCGGTGGTGCCGTAATGGCGGCGCATGCGCATGCAATCCAGCAGGGCCTCGCGGGAGAGTTCAGGCGTGATGAAACATGTCAGCCCGCCAATTGCGCCGAATTTTCCAGCGCCCGGATAACTGGCGCCGGGGCGACCTTTATGGCCATCTGAATTGGTGACGACACCAACCCGGTATCCCAGTTTGAAGGCATCCTGAAGCAGCCATTCAAAGCTGCCCCAAGATGAATGAACCTCCACTGACCGTTCGAAACGGCCATCATGGGCATACCCGATATCCGCATAGCGTCCGCCGCAATGGGCGTAGCATACGACATCAAATTCCTGATTGTCTGCAAAGGCCTCGAACAGGTCTTTGGCAGTTGTGCAATCCGTGTCAGCAGTTGTCTGATCTTCGATCAATGCATGGGAAGAGCGGCGAATGGTGCGGTTTTCATTGGGGAAATAGACGTTTCTATCACCGCCCAAAGATGTATTGCCAGACCATTCGTAGCCCGGCAATGCAACAAATGAACCGGGAGCATCGAACTCTGCAGTAATCCGGTTCAACTCGCTCCAGAACCCGTCACTGATCTGGAAGTCATTGCCCTGATGACCGCAGGTATCCACAAAAGCGCGGTCTCTGGCAAATGCGAAATAGTCTCGTGCGCTTCCCGTGCCAATCGTCTCTTCCGATTGTCCATGCATATCGCCCCAGAAATGCACCAGATCGCGCTGTTCCACGATCAGCGGGTTCGTCCGCGCAATTGCGGTGCCTTCTGCGTCTTTGACAAGTATCGACGTGTGACCGGCCTCTGACAGGCTCAGTTGGGGAATGATGAGCGCGTAATCGCCTTTTGTGAAACGGGCGGTTTCGGGAAGGCCTTTGATCTGCGCATCGGTTTCACGCTCCAGTGTCACAGTGCCATCGCACTGATTGGATGGATTACCCCATTTATCCTCGCCTTTGATTTTAAGTGAAAATGGTTCGCCGGGTCGGCAGAGCGTTGGCAGGACAGCGACGAAACGTTCCGGCTTGCCCGGCACAATGGCTATGGTTGGCTGGACGGGCAGGGGCTGGAAGTTGAACGTTGCGACAGGGTCGGCCAACACACGAAATTCGAACGTATCTTCGCAAAATGTCTGCAGGCGCATTCCTGGGCCGCCAAAGTCCGTGACGCCAAATCTGATGACGATCTGGTCGCCTTCCTGAAGAAATCCCTTCACGACTTTTATCCACAAGGTCCGGTCCCATGGACGCACATTGCCTTTCGGGTCCCAGCGCAACTGAAGCAGTGCGCCGTTTGAGGCGGTCACGGTGCAGTAATTTGCCGCTTCCGGATGGTCAAATTGCGGATTGCCCTGATCTGATGCAAAGCGGAAGCAGATGCGCAGACTACCGGAATCATCAATGCCAAACGTTCCGGCGGTGTAGGTCAGTGTGAAACATGCATAGCTGCCCGCTTCGAAATTTCCAGACGGCGAAATCTCTGCCGATCCCAGTTGGGCAGGATTGATGGCGTGGCGAATAACACCGCTGTCCATTGCTTCCCAGTTTCTGTCGTCATTGCTCTTGGCTGGCAACTGATCGGTCATAACAATTGGTCCATTTCATTGGGGTCTCTTGGCATGGAGCGGGACGGGCCACTGCGGGTACTGGTTCTATCCGAATAGTCCGACGAGAAAGAGCGAGATTGGCGGGAAATAAGTGATTAGCAGCAAATCCACGATCAGGACCAGAATGTAGGGCCAGATCGCGACGACGATCTGCTCTATGGAAACATCCGTGATGGCCGAGGCAATGAAGAGATCAACGCCAAGTGGAGGCGTAACAGTCCCAATGCTGAGGTTCACCGAAACGATGATGCCGAACAGGACCGGATCGATGCCAAAGCTCATAGCGGCAGGATAGAGAATTGCTGTGAAAATGACGATTGCCGCAGCGGCGTTCATCATGCAGCCGACAATCAACAAAAAGATGTTCACGAACAAAAGATAGAGGATCTGATTGCCCGCGATATCGGCCAGGAATGCGGATACGTTCTGAGGGATCTGATTGATTGTAATGAGCCAGGCAAAGACGCCTGCGGCATTCATGATGAACATCACAACGGCAGAGGACATAACAGCGCGGGTGAACGCTTTGACAAGACCCTGAAAGGTGAGTTCCCGATAGGCAAAGCCGACAATCAGGCCGTAAAGAGCGGCAACGATGGCCGCCTCGGTTGGCGTGAAGATGCCGCCATAAATACCGGACAGGATGATGACTGGCATCAAAAGCGGCCAGAAGGCCTGTTTGAAACTGCGCCAGATTTCGCTGCGACCCTGAAATTCTGTTTTTTCAATGCCTTCGCGGCCACTCAAATACCGATTCATGATCAGCAAGGAAATGCAGATGAGAATGCCCGGGAAAAGTCCGGCGAGAAACAGATCAGCAATTGAAACACCGGTTACGAACCCATAGAGGATCAGCAGAATTGACGGAGGGATGATCATACCGGTCACACCGGCTGCAGCTATGGTGGCCGCCGTGTATTGCGGTCGATAGCCTTTTTCGGCCATGGGCTTGTTCAAAACGCCGCCAATGGCGGCAACGGTTGCGGCGTTGGAGCCGGAAAGCGCTGCAAAGAAGCTTGAGCCAAGAACCGCGACGGCACCCAGACCACCCGTGAGATGGCCAACAAGTGAATTTGCAAACCCGACGAGCCGGCGTGACATGCCGCCTGTCGACATAATTTCACCCGCCAGAATGAAAAACGGAATGGCCAGCAGCGGAAATGAATTATTGGTTGAAAACATTCTCTGGACGACGATTTCCAGGCTGATATCGCTGATCACAAGACCGATAACACTGGCCAGTCCGAGAGAAACCGCGATGGGAACCCGCAGCAACATCAAGGCTACCAGAGACCCGAAAATGGCAAAGGTGGTCATTATTTTCGTCTCCAGATGGGCTCAGCGATCATCCGCTACAAGCTGGTCGTCGGCAGCTCTGAATTGGTCGATGAAAAGTTCCAGCGCATAGATCAGCAGAAATCCCATCCCGACCGGAATGGCCGCGTAGACCCAGGCCATGGATACTTCCAGTGCGGGTGAGATTTGAGGGGCGGATCGGGCTGTCAGATGATAGCCGCTCCACAAGATTGTGACGAAGAAGATCACGCAGGCGAGCGTTGAAAACAGCAGTGCAATGCGTTTCGGCTGAACTGGAAGGCTCGCCACCAGGATGCCGATTGCAGCATGCATCTTGCGGCGATAGGCCACTGCAGAGCCGAGGAAAATCATCCACACAAACAGATAGCGGATCAACTCATCAGGAAATGCCAGCGAGCTTTGAATGATAAACCGGAAGACAACTGTTGCAACGCCCAGCGCCAGCATGACCGCAAATGCGGCGGCACAAAGCGCCGTCAGGATGCTTTCTGACAAGTCCAAAACTTTCTTGACATTGTCCATTGTCTGTCTCCTGACGGCGTATCTGTGTATTACTTGGCGTCGACGGCGGAATTGATCAGCTCTTCACCGATTTTTTCGCGATACTCATCCCAGACCGGCTCCATGGCAGCCTGAAACGCTTGCGTCTGCTCTGGTGTCAAGCGGGTGACAGTCATGCCGTTGGCCGCCATTTCTTCCAGATACTGAGCCTCTACAGAGTTGAGTTCAGTACGCTCCCAATCCTGTGTCATTGTTGCTGTTTCCTGGAACAGGGTCTGGACTTCAGCCGGCAGCTGCTGCCACATTTTATCATCGGCCAGGAACATGATGCCCGCCCATTGATGGTTGGACAGGGTGATGAAATCCTGAACCTTGTCAAAGCCAAACGCTTTCACATTGCCAACAGGATTATCCTGTCCATCAACAGTACCCTGTTGCAGGCCGGTGAAAACTTCCGACAAGGCCATTGGTGTCGGGTTGGCTCCAAGTGCCGTGAATGTCGCGACATTCAAGGGGTTGTTCACCACACGAAACTTGATGCCCTTCATGTCATCAGGTGTTTCCACCTTGGTTTTGGCTGTTGTGATTGTGCGGAAACCACTTTCATACATGCCGATGGTGCGAATGCCGGTTTTTGCTAACATGTCTGCGTAAAGACCTTGGCCAACTGGTCCGTCAGAAACCGCATAGGCATGGGCGCTGTCGCGGAACAGAAACGGCAGATAGAAAATATCCAGTGGTGGGTAGAACGACGCGACATTGGTGGTTGGCACAAGCGCAAAGTCGACGACACCGATTTGTATGCTCTCGACAAGATCACGTGATGAACCAATGGTTGAGTTTGGAAAAACCTCGATTTTGACTTTTCCGCCACTCTTTTCCGCCACTGTATCGGCAAACATTTGCGCGCCTTTGGCAAGCGGATGGCTTTCATTGTAGGGATGCCCGAATTTCAGTTGCATGTCCGGCATATCCTGAGCGAGGGCACTTGTTAGCGTTCCTGTCAGTGCCATTCCGCCGATTGCGAGCACGGCTGTGGCGGTGCGTGCATGCCGCAGAAGGCCGCCGAGTAGGCTGGTCTGTTTGGATAGAGTCACTTGCATTGCTTGCTCTCCTGTTTTGTTTGTCTCCACATGACGTGCGGTGGAGTACTTGATGATGAGCCTTTGAGCTCATTCTCCCTGTTGCGCTTCGTTGAACGCAGTTTCATTTGACTGTTCGGAAATCCGGTTTGCCGTTCTGCGAAAACGGTACGATTTCAATCATGCGGTCGCTGGGTGGAACGAAAATGCGTTGCCAGGTGATTGGTGTATCGCGGTAAGTCATTCCGCCGATGGACCAGACAATTCCGTATTGCCCGGCGGGCACATTCAACTGGCGCGCCACACGCGGTGGGAATGGCAGGCAAGCCATCATTTGCCTCGTGTTCAATGTGGGTGCGTTGAAACGCTCTGCCAGCATGTCGCGGAATGACACGCCGTTCAGCGTGGCTTCGCTCATTTGCGCCAGCTCTGAAAAACGGTCGGCTGGCAGGTAAATCTCGCTGAACACCTCAAACTCATCATTGATCGAAACAATGCGGTGAATGTGGACATATTGTTCTACCTGGGAGCCGAAAAATGTGCTCCACGGGCCGCTTTCGCTCGTCAATTTCACACTGAGGATTTTGAAGTAGACCGGGAGCAGTTGTTTGCCGCCTTCCGCCATAAAACGGAAATGCATGAGCTGGCCTTCCTGCGCCTGCGCACCGGAAACGAATGTACCGCGTCCATGGCTGCGTTCGACCACGCCCATTTGGACAAGACTGCGCAATGCCCGCTGGATCGTGCCCAGACTTGCGCTCATCTCAGTTGCCAGCTGATCTTCGGATGGCAATTGGTCGCCGGGGACCCATCTGCCGTCCTCTATCGCTTTCAGAATGTCTTCAGAAATCTGCTTGTGTTTGGCTTTCGCAGATTTTGGCTGATTGGCATTTGCTGGCTGCATCGGGATCACACCATCGGTTCCATGTCCTATATAGGACTTTCATCACAAACGATATAATCCAGCAAATATCCCGTCAAGTCCTATAGAGTTATTTTGACAAATTGAACAGATTTTGAACATGACGCTGAAAAAAGCATCGCGATTTTGGCAGAAATGACTGCAAAATATGCTGTGGGTATGGGTTAGGACGCTTTGTTGGCCAGACCCGTTGGCAGTTCTGCCGACATTCCGGCCAGAAGCTCCGCATATTCCGGGTCGGGTTGCCGGTCTGTTGTCAGAATGCTGTCCGGGATCGGTTTTGGCAGGCTGATCTGCATATGTTTGTCTGTGAATTTTGAAGCATCTACGGCCCAGACGTGCCTGTCGGCAATGCTCATCAATGCCGCGCACATATCAGCTTCACATTGTTCCTGAACCAGAAAGCCCCGCTTTGGATGCACGGATGAAGCTGACAGGAGTGCCCAATTTGTGTGGTGGGAGGCAATGGTTTCGTAGGCCATCCGATCAAATGCCGCGCCATCATGATTGCGCAATTCTGAGCCCGCCATGTAAATGCGGTTGCCGGGCACCATGGCCAATGTGCTGGCGATGAATGTCGAGTTGGTGACCACTGTCAGATCATGGTGTTGACGCAGGGCCTGAGCCACAAAGGCTGAGGTCGAGCCGGTGTCGATTGCAACGGAATCGCCTGGCTTGATCATCTGCGCGACTTTGTTGGCAATTGCGATCTTGGCCTGTTTGTTGCGATTCATGCGCGCCAAAAAGGGCGGGTCTGCAAGGCTTTGTGTGCTGACTATGGCTCCGTGAATTTTCTTAACTTCACCACGATCCACCATGGGTTTCACGACGCGGCGAATGGTCTGGTCAGACACGTTCAGCAGTTTGGCCAGTTCGCTTACACCGACTGAGCCGCGCAGGCTCAAGGCATTTCGAACATCCTGCTCGTATTTTGACATGCTGACATACCTTTCGCTGGCTATGGTATATCAATACAAATCAACAAAAAAGTTGATAATTATTGTTTTGGATTTCATAATTTTGAGGAATCATCAACAAGGGCGCGCTCGCAATGTCTGATCCAACCTCCCGCCACTCCGCAAAACACCTGATCATCGGAGGCGGCATCATCGGATGTTCCATCGCCTATCATCTGGCAAAATTCGGCGAGAAAAATGTTGTGCTGTTGGAAAAAGCAGCTCTCACCGAAGGAGCAACATGGCATGCCGCCGGGCTGGTTGGGCAATTGCGTTCCAGCCGCAACACCACGCGGATGCTGCAGCGTTCAGTGGCACTTTACGACCGGCTGGAAGCGGAAACCGGTCTCGCTTGTGACTGGAAGAAAGTCGGAAGCCTTCGGCTGGCAGCCTCGCAGGATCGCATGCTGGAAGCCAAGCGTCTTGCCACAATGGCGAAGAGCTTTAATCTGGAAATGCAGATTATTTCGCCGGGCGAGGCGAAGGAATTGTTCCCATACATCAACATGGATGGTTTGCATGGTGCAGCCTTTATTCCCTCAGACGGCCATGTGGATCCGGCGAGCCTTTGTCAGTCCATAGCTGCCGGTGCGCGCATGCATGGCGCGCAATTGCGGCAGGGAGTCAAAGTTCTGGACTTTACGGTTCAGGATGGACGCATAATCGAAGTGATAACAACCGACGGCATCTTTGAAGCTGAAACAGTGACCCTGGCCAGCGGCATGTGGAGCCGCGAGCTGGGGCAGAAGCTGGGTCTTTCCATTCCTGCCTGTGCGGTGGAACACCAATATATCGTGACAGAGCCAATTCCAGGATTTCCGGAAGGGCTACCAACACTGCGCGACCCGGACAGGCTGGTCTATTACAAGCCAGACGCAGGCGGACGGTTGGTCATTGGCGGCTATGAAGATGATACAATTCCCTTTGGTGACAAAGGGATACCGGGTGAGTTTGTCCGTCAGCTTCTGCCAGAAAATCTGGATCGTTTTGAACCCCTGGCAGTTCATGCAGCGGAAGTAACGCCGATTGTAAACGAAGTGGGTATTCGTCAGGTTATCAACGGCCCCATTCCCTATTCGGCTGATGGTGACTTTGTGTTGGGTCCCGTGCCTGATTTCAAGAATCTGATGCTGGCAACCGGTTTCCTCTATGGCATTGCTGCAGGCGGGGGTGCCGGGGAGATGATTGCTGAATGGCTGGTTGAGGGACGGCCAAGCCTTGACCTCTGGCCACTGGATGCGCGGCGTTTTGGGCCGCATCAAGGCGCGCGATCCTACATGTATCCACGCGCGGTGGAACATTATGCGCATCATTACAAAATGCGCTATCCCGGTCAGGAAAGCAGCGTTGCGCGTGATTTGCGTAAAAGCCCGCTTTATGAACGGCTTAAGGCCAAAGGTGCTGTCTATGGTTCCAAGAATGGTTGGGAAAGGCCTTTGTGGTTTGCGCCCGAAGGTGTGGAGCCGGTGGATCAACTGGATTTCCTGAAACCGGGCTGGAAGCGCTATGTGGCTGAAGAGCATAAGGCTGTGCGCAACAATGTGGCGCTGGTTGATCAAAGCAGTTTTTCCAAATTTGAGCTGGTCGGGCAGGGCGCTCTGGACGCACTGCAATACATGGCTGTGTCTAATATGGATAAGCCGCTTGGCTCTGTCATTTACACCCAGCTTTGCAATGAGCGCGGTGGCATTGAAGCTGATGTGACGATTACCCGGTTGGGAAGAGATCATTTTTACATCGTCACTGGTGCCGGTTTTGGTGTTCACGACAGTGACTGGATCAGGCGTAACCTGCCGGCTGATGGCTCTGTGGTGTTGGTGGAAGTCACGTCTGGCTGGGCCGTTATCAATTTGTGCGGGCCAAAGTCCAGAGACGTTCTGCAGGCCGTCAGTGAGGATGACGTTTCCAACAAAGCGTTTCCATTTGCCAAAATGCGGACCATCACCATTGGTGCAGCGCCGGTTCGCGCCATCCGTATTGGCTATGTCGGGGAGTTGGGGTGGGAACTGCATGTGCCGACAGAATTTGCCCAGCATGTCTATGATCAGTTGTGGCAGGCAGGAGACCCATTTGGTATTCGCGATATCGGCTACCGGGCCATCGACACGCTGCGTATGGAGAAAGCCTATTTGTATTGGAGCGCAGATATTACGCCCGACTACACGCCTGTCGAAGCCGGACTGGCCGGGCGTGTGCATTTGAAATCAAAGGGTGCGTTTCTGGGGCGTTCTGTTCTTGAACAACAGAAAACGGGAGGCACGGAGCAGCAACTCTGCTGCTTTGTATCAGACGCGGAACTGCCTCTGTTCGGCGGCGAAACCATTTTGGCTGACGGAGAGGTTGTGTCTTTGGCCTCCAGCGTTGGCTACGGCACGACACTAGAGCAGACGATCATTCTGGGTTACTTGCCAACCAAATTGCTCGAGCGGGTGGATTTCATGCTTGAGGCGATGGGTGAGTTGCATATGATCAGAAAAGTGAAAGCGCCGCTTTACGACCCTGACAATGAACGTCTAAAGGCCTGAGCGGGAGGGAGCCCTATGAGTGAATTTACCGAAAGCGTGCAGCAGGCGCTGCGCAATGTGCCACGCCTTTCCAACGTTACGCTGGTAGACAGCCAATTGGTTCGACTGGGTGGACTGACCAATGTGGTGCACCGGGTGGACCTGGCCAATGAAACTCTGATTGTTCGAATTCCTGGAAAGGGAACCGAGGAATATATTGACCGTGCCGTTGAGTTGAACAACGCTCATGCTGCTGCGCTAGCCGGTGTGTCGGCAGAGGTGATATGGGGCGATGCGAATAGTGGCATCATGGTCAGCCGCTGTATTGAAAACATCGTCACGATGACGCCGGAAACGTTTAAGGAGCGGCCTGGTGCGCCTGAACGTGCTGCTTTGGCATTTCGGAAGCTGCATCAGTCCGGAGAAGAGTTCCAGTTTCGATTTGAGTTGTTTTCCATGATTGAGGATTATCTGAAGGTGCTGTCCGGTAAAGACGCTGAATTGCCAGAGGGATATTCTGAAATTGTCGAGGCAGCCGAACCTGTTAAAACGGTTCTTTCAGAAAATGAATCCGCTTTGGCGCCCTGTCACTGTGATCCTCTGTGTGAAAATTTCCTCGATGACGGGACACTTATGTGGATCGTCGACTGGGAGTATTCCGGCATGAATGATCCGATGTGGGATCTGGGCGATCTGTCAGTTGAAGCTGGATTTACTGCAGAACAGGACAGAGCCATGATGGATGCCTATTTTGATGGGCAGGCCAGCGATGCAGAGTTCGGACGCATGGTGGTCTACAAAGCCATGTGTGATCTGTTGTGGACCTTGTGGGGCCTCATCCAGCATGCAGACAAAAACCCGGCTGATGATTTCTGGGCTTATTCAGTCAACCGCTTTGAGCGCTGCAAAACGCTGATGCGAAGCGCTGAATTTGAGGCACATTTGAATGCAATCAGGGCTGGGTAGCGTATTGGCCCTTTGTGGGCCCGCGGAATAAATCCGAGGGCGACGATGGAAGCGTGTCGACAGAACTGATTGAAATCAGCACCTCACGCCGTCTTTCTCGGATAAATTTCGAGGACCGATGGGTGGTGAGGACCAAACCCGTGTTGGCTAAGGTTTTTTGATCAGCTCCAGAAGACTTGCGTGAATATCCTGGTTCGCAGCGCTTATCACCCGTCCATCTGATTGCAGTGTCAGGTCATTGCCGTCCCAGTCGGTCATTATGCCGCCTGCGCCTTTGACGACACAGACCAGTGGCAGATAATCATAGGGCTGAAGATCAAAGTCGATCACCGCATCAATATGGCCGGACGCCAGTAACATGTGGGGATAGCAATCATAGGCAAAGCGCCTTAGCTGGCCGGTAGTGCAAAGGCGCTGAAACAGGGTCGGGTGGGTTGCCGCGATTTTTTCACCCTCGTTGATGTAAAGGGCAGCCATTGAAAGATCTTTGGTCTCGGACGTGGCTAGAGGTTCATTTGCGTCCTTGAAAGCGGATTTGCCGTCTCCTGAATAAACCTCATCCAGTTCCGGCATTCTGACAATGCCGAATTGAGGTTCTTCATTTTTCAGCAATCCCAGAAGCATGCCGTATAAGGGATTTCCGCTGATAAAAGAGCGTGTCCCATCTATCGGGTCGATGACCCACTCATAGTCGCTGTTTCCTGCTTTGCGGCCAAATTCTTCCCCGAATATGCTGTGATCCGGGAAGCGTTTCAGCAATTCGCGGCGCAGAAAATCCTCTGTTTCCCTGTCAGCAATTGTGACCGGGCTTTCATCGCTCTTCTGGTCTATCGAGAGCGTGGAACGAAAGTATTTTTGGGGTGTCTTGCAGGCATCGGCAGTAATGCTGAGCGCCGCCATCATCATTTCATTCATAAACTATGCGCTTTCTCGATTGCGGCTATTGTCGTCCGTCAGAACCAGCTCTACCTCACTTTTATGCAACATATCGCAGATATCAGCAGGCGGCATTTGATCGCTGATCAGCATATCGAAGTCGGACGGGTCAGACAGAATGATGGGTCCGGTTTGATTGAATTTGGAACTGTCCGCCGCCACAATACGAATTCGCGCGCGCGATGAAATCTCGCGGGAAAATTCAGCCTCTTCAACGTCATGCAGCATAAAGCCAGCAGATGCGTTGATGGCGGCAACCGACAGAACCGCATATTGCACGTTGAACTGTCTGACATATTCCAGTGCTTCGCGACCAAACGCGCCACCATCATGGGCACGTAATTCACCACCGGCCAAAAACACGCGGTTGTTGTTTCTGGAGGCGAGCGATTGAGCCACTGACAGGGAGTTGGTGACGACAAAGAGATCACGATGGTTTTGCAATGCGGCCGCTATGTGGGCGGTAGTCGATCCGATATCGAGAAACAGTGTGTCGCCGGAACAGATGATTTTCGCAAGATGCGCGGCGATTGCCTGTTTCTGAAAGGAGTTTTCAGAAAAACGTGTGTTGAAGGGCTCTTCCACATGGCCACCGGTTATGTGCACACCGCCATGGACTTTGCGGACGGCACCAGCATTAGCCAGTGTTTTCACATTCCGGCGAATGGTTTCTTCCGACACATTCAGTGTTTCTGCCAACCAGTGAATTCGGCCTGACCCGCCATGCTGTTGCAGGGTCTCCAGGATCTCCCGTTCCCGGTGATTAGTATGCTTGATGAGCGGTTCCGTGGCATTTGCCTTGGCCATCATTATCTCCTGACAACTCAGATTTGTTGCGCAACCTGAGATCATTCCCGACTGTTGATAAGCATTAATCCCACATCAAAAACAACATAAAACAGCAAAAACCAACAAATTTTGTGGCTTTAACATTGACGGGGCCTTCAAATTGGCCAAAGCTTTCAATGGTGAATTTACCAGCAGTTCTGAAATTGAACCTATCGGCTTGGAGAATAGAATGAAAACCTCATTGATATGCGGCCTTGCGGGGGCGCTTTCCCTTGCAGCGATGCCCGCTCTTGCAGAAGTGGAATCGACTGATCCAATCAAACTGACCCTGCATGACTGGACAGGTCAGCTCCTGACAACCAACCTCATGGGCGAAGTTCTGAAGAAAGCCGGATACAATATCGATTATGTCCAGGCTGATTACATTGCTCAGTTTGCCGGATTGAAAACCGGCGATTTGCACGTTGCCATGGAAATCTGGGAAACCACGGGCCGCGAGGCTATGGACGAGGCAACTGGCACCGGAAACGTTCAGAATTTGGGCGAAACCGGCATGCAGGCCATCGAAGAGTGGTGGTATCCAAGTTACATGAAAGAAACATGCCCCGGTCTTCCGGATTGGGAAGCTCTGAACGCCTGTGCAGAAGCCTTTTCGACTGCGGAAACAGCTCCGATGGGCCGCTATCTTGGTGGACCCGTAACCTGGGGTGGCTTTGATGATGAGCGTGTTGAAGCGCTTGAAATGGACTTTGAAGTTGTTCATGCCGGAACCGATGCTGCTTTGTTCGCCGAGTTGGAATCAGCTTATCAGCGTAAAGCACCGATTGTTCTTTGGGTCTATGCACCGCATTGGGCACCAACCAAGTTCGATGGCGAGTTTGTAGAATTCCCGGCTTACACATCAGAATGTTACAGCGACCCGGCCTGGGGCTCCAATCCTGATATGGCCTATGATTGCGGTAAACCGCGTGGTCCGATCTGGAAAGTTGCCTGGAGTGGTGTTGAAGACAAATGGCCTGGTGCGCATGCCATCATCAAGTCATTCAATATCGACAATCAGGAAATGGGCGACATGGTTGCCAAGGTCGATCTTGAAAGCGAAAAGCTGGACGATGTCGTTGCCAACTGGATGACGACGAATGAGTCCCGCTGGCAAGAGTGGATCAAATAAGAATCCAACTCGACTGACTGCCAGTTAAATATAGGGTGCCGGGCCTGATTTGCCCGGCACCGATCTGCCGTGGCAAAGTCCTGACTTCAAAATTAACATCGCTGAGCCGCCGGGAGTTTATATGGAAAAGTCGGTGAAATTGTCGTGCCGACATGTCTGGAAGCTGTTTGGACATGGTGCCAAGGAATTTCTTGCAAAATCGGGTGATGGTCCATCTCTTCAGGAGTTGCAGAATGCCAATCTGATTGGTGCTGTTCGGGACGCGAATATCGAGGTCCTGGAAGGCGAAATCTTCGTCATTATGGGGCTGTCCGGATCCGGCAAATCAACATTGGTGCGCTGCCTGTCGCGTCTGGTTGAGCCGACAGCGGGTGAATTGCTGTTTGAAGGCGTTGATCTGCGCAAAATGTCCGAACGCGAACTGATTGAAATCCGCCGCCATAAGCTTGGCATGGTGTTTCAGCACTTCGCGCTTCTGCCCCATCTGACCGTTCTCGATAATGTCGCCTTTCCTCTGGATGTTCAGGGTCTTGATAAGGCCAGCTGTGAGGCCAAGGCCCGACAGGTGATTGATCTGGTTGGCCTTTCAGGCCGGGAGTTGAATTATCCGCGCGAATTGTCCGGTGGACAGCAACAACGTGTGGGCATTGCCCGCTCGCTGGCTGTTGAGCCTGAATTATGGTTTCTGGATGAGCCTTTTTCCGCGCTTGATCCGTTGATCCGGCGTGAAATGCAGGACGAATTTTTGCGCCTGCAATCGATGCTCCATAAAACCATTGTTTTCATTACGCATGATTTTGATGAAGCCATTCGACTGGCTGATCGCATCGCCATCATGAAAGATGGCGAAATCATTCAAATTGCTACGCCAGAAGAACTGGTGATGAACCCGGCGACCGATTATGTCGGTGAATTTACCAAGCATATTCCAAGAGCCAAGGTCCTGACAGTCGGATCGGTGATGTCGAAGGAGATCATTGAGGGCAACGACACTGTTTCGGTCTCTGCACGTATCGAAGAGATTGCAGACAAGGTGGAATCCGCTGGCAAGCCCATGAGCGTTGTTGACGCGGATGGCAAGCCTGTCGGGTCTATCCGACCATCAACCATCATCGACGTGCTTGTGGGTCGAAAGGTCATTTCATGACCCAAAAAGCCGGTCGGCTCTTCTCCCGCACATCTGTTGTCTGGTTTGCCCTGCTGCTGATCACGTGGTTGTTGTCGACTTACAGCCGTGACATGTCCAAAGCGCTTGAAGCCAAATGGATCACGCGGTTCCCGGCTGGCTGGCGTCTGTCGCTCAAGAACGACATTTCAGCCGCTATGAAGTGGCTGGTAGAGGAAGCCGATTTTGGCCTGTTCACATTTCGCGAGGCAACGCGCGGTTTAGCCTGGCTGATTGAGCAGCCCTATAATCTGGTTCTGTCAGTTCTGTCTTCCGGATTTATGGAGGGGCAGGGTTCTGGTGCGGTTCAAATTCTCCCGCCCTTAAGCTGGATTGCGGTCACCGCAATTGTCATCGCAGCCGGGCATTTTGCCAAAGACCGGAAATTGGCCCTTCTGATGGGTTTGGCCTTTCTCTATCTGGCAGTATTTGGCCAATGGGACAGCGCCATGGTCACGCTGGCCTCCATTATCATTGCTGTGCCTTTTGGTGTGGCGGGCGGTCTTTTGCTTGGCATTGCCGCTTATCGCTGGCACTGGTTTGATCAAGCACTGAAGCCGATCCTTGATCTGATGCAGACCATTCCTGTGTTTGCCTATCTGGTGCCTATTCTGTTTCTCTTCGGGTTCGGGCCGGTCTCGGCTCTTGTGGCAACCATCATTTATGCCATGCCGCCGATGGTGCGCATCACCACTCTGGCCTTGCGTGCAGTGCCGGACGAAATTGGTGATTTCGGTGTGATGTCGGGCTGTACCCAACGGCAATTGATGTGGAAAGTGCTTGTGCCAACGGCAAAGCCGGACCTCATGGTCGGTGTCAATCAGGTCATCATGCTGTCGCTGAATATGGTGATTATCGCATCCATGATCGGGGCAGGTGGTCTTGGATTTGATGTGCTGGCATCGCTGCGCCGTCTGGATATTGGAGCCGGTCTTGAGGCAGGCATTGCCATTGTTGTGTTGGCCGTTGCACTGGACCGTCTTAGCCAGGCATTTGCGCAACCCCGTCAGTCTGGAGAAGAACGGCACCGATCCGAGAGTTTTCTTAAACGCTATCCCAGAACCCTGTTTGTGGTCGTGCTCAGTATTGCCTGTCTGGCTGCCGGATATTTCTTTGCTTTCATCCAAAGCTATCCGGAAGCCCTGCAGGTTACAACGGGGACGTTCTGGGACGAATTGGTCAAGTCCATCAACATTAATTATTTTGATGATCTGGAAGCGGTGAAGTCTTTCATGCTGTCAACCTTCATGCTGCCGGTAAAGCGGTTTTTGGGCGGTATTCCATGGGCCTGGGGCTGGTTTTTGATTGCGGCTGCCGGTTGGTATTTTGGCGGTTGGCGTTTGTCACTGCTGTGTGCGGCGCTGGCGTTTTTTGTGATCGCAAACGGACTTTGGGCCAAGGCCATGGTGACAATCTATCTGTGCGGTGTGTCAGTTATTATTGCCACGATTATCGGCATTCCGATCGGCCTGTTTTCGGCCTTGAACGAACGGGCAGACCGGATTGTCGGCGTCATAATCGATACTTTGCAGACCTTACCGAGCTTCGTTTATCTGATCCCGGTTGTGATGCTGTTCCGTGTCGGAGATTTCTCGGCGATGATTGCTGTAGTGCTCTACGCGCTCGCACCTGCCATCCGCTATGCGGCGCACGGTATCAAGACGGTCGATCCCCAACTCATTGAAGCCGGAATTGTGTCTGGCTGCACAAAACGGCAATTGCTGTGGCGCATCCGTGCGCCGCTGGCTCTGCCGGAGATCATGCTGGGTATCAATCAGACCATCATGCTGGCGTTGTCGATGTTGGTGATTACCGCTTTGGTGGGCACACGCGATCTGGGCCAGGAAGTTTATATTGCGCTGACCAAGGCAGATATCGGACGCGGTATAGTTGCCGGACTGGCCATTGCCGCCATTGCAATTATTGCCGACCGAATGATTGCCGCCAGCGCACAATCCATGCGCAAGCGTTACGGGTTGGCATGATGGCTTGGAGGCGAGGGCGATGAACGCAATCCATCTGGAACTGCTGCGCAAGCTGGATTTCTGGTCCGGACCTATTGAAGCCACGGATTTGAGCGGCGGCATAACCAACGTCAATTATCTGGTGCAGGATAATAACGGGAAATATGTCGCACGGCTTGGCAGTGACATTCCTGTGCATCAAGTGATGCGCTTCAATGAATTGGCAGCCAGCAGAGCTGCCCATGCTGCTGGAATCTCACCGGCGGTGCGGCACTTTGAACCCGGTGTTCTGATCCTCGACTATGTGGACAGTCGCACCCTTGCTGCTGAACATGTGCAGGATCAGGCGACACTGGAACGCATCCTTCCGCTGGTCAAAGCCTGCCATCGCGACATACCACGGCATTTGCGTGGCCCGGTTCTGACATTCTGGGTGTTTCATGTTGTTCGTGATTACGCGGCAACCCTGCGAGACGGCGGTTCCAGCCATATCAGCCTGCTCTCCGAGCTTCTGACATGTGCTGACAGGCTTGAGCAGGCGTCCTCACCAATTGATCTGGTCTTTGGCCATAATGATCTGTTGCCAGCCAATTTTCTCGATGATGGCACCCGCCTCTGGCTGATCGATTGGGACTATGCGGGTTTCAACTCGCCCTTGTTTGATCTGGGCGGCCTTGCTTCCAACAATCAGCTTTCAGAAGCGCAGGAAAGCTGGCTTCTGGAAACCTATTTTGAACAACCCGTCACAGCGGAGTTGCTGCATCGGTACAGCGCCATGAAATGCGCCTCGCTGCTGCGCGAAACCATGTGGAGCATGGTGTCTGAAATCCATTCAGATCTCGCCTTTGATTACGCCGCCTACACCGCAGAAAACCTGGCAGGGTTTCGCGCTTCTTATGAATTATTTCGACAGTCTTGAGGACCAGGCAGAATGAGTGATTTTCCAAAAACAGCCAAAGCCGTGATTATTGGCGGTGGTATTGTTGGCTGTTCCACGGCCTACCATCTGGCCAAGCTTGGCTGGACGGATACTGTTTTGCTTGAACGCAAGAAGCTGACCTCTGGCACCACATTTCATGCCGCTGGTCTGGTGGGGCAACTTCGCTCCAGCGCAAACATCACGCAATTGCTGGGTTATTCGGTCGATCTTTATGATCGGCTGGAAGCGGAAACCGGACAGGCAACCGGCTGGAAGATGAATGGCGGTTTGCGCCTTGCCTGTAATGAGGAGCGTTGGACCGAGGTCAAACGTCAGGCGACGACAGCTCATTCATTCGGTCTTGATATGCAATTGCTGACCCCAAAAGAAGCTTTGGAGCTGTGGCCGTTGATGACCATTGATGATGTGGTTGGCGCGGCGTTTTTGCCAACTGATGGTCAGGCCAATCCGTCTGATATCACGCAATCATTGGCGAAGGGCGCGCGCATGGCCGGTGCGCGGATCATCGAAGACACGAAAGTGACTTCTATTGAGGTTGAAAAGGGCAAAATCAAAGCCGTCATTACCGATCAGGGCCGCATTGAATGCGAAGTTGTGATTTGTTGCGCAGGGCAGTGGAGCCGGACATTGGCAGCCAGTGTCGGTGTTAATGTGCCGCTGGTCTCAGTTGAACATCAATATATGGTCACAGAGTCGATTGAAGGCGTGACGTCCAATCTGCCAACTCTACGTGATCCGGACCGGTTGACTTACTACAAGGAAGAAGTTGGTGGTTTGGTAATGGGTGGTTACGAGCCCAACCCGATACCCTGGGCAAATGACGGCATTCCATCCGGGTTTCATTACACGCTGCTGGATTCCAACTTTGATCATTTTGAACAATTGATGGAACTGTCTCTGGGCCGTGTTCCGGCATTCGAACATGTCGGTGTCAAGGATCTGGTGAACGGACCTGAGAGCTTTACGCCGGATGGCAATTTCATTTTGGGCGAGGCACCGGAGCTTGATAATTTCTATGTGGGCGCGGGGTTCAATGCCTATGGCATCGCCGCTGGCGGCGGTGCTGGCATGGCGCTGGCCGAGTGGGTCGACAAGGGCGAACCGCCTTATGATCTGTGGCCGGTGGATATACGCCGCTTTGGACGCCCGCATTTCGATACAGACTGGGTGCGCACGCGGACAATGGAAGCCTATGGCAAACATTACACTATGGCCTGGCCCAATGAAGAACATGACAGCGGGCGGCCTTGTCGCAAATCACCGCTTTATGAATTGCTGAAATCCTCCGGGGCCTGCTTTGGCGAAAAGCTGGGCTGGGAACGGCCAAACTGGTTTGCTGATCTGGAAGGAGGTGAGACTGCTAAAGACGTCTACAGCTTTGGTCGCCAGAACTGGTTTGACGCGGTGGGACGGGAACATAAAGCGGCGCGTGAGGCTGCAACTCTGTTTGACCAGACCTCCTTTGCCAAATTCGTGCTGAAGGGACCGGATGCTGAGGCGGCACTGAGCTGGATTGCGGCCAATGATGTGGCGAAGCCCGTTGGATCATTGATTTATACGCAAATGCTCAACGACAAGGGCGGCATTGAATGCGATCTGACTGTGGTCCGTGTTGCCGAAGATGAGTATTACATCGTAACGGGCACCGGGTTTGCGACCCATGATTTTGATTGGATTTCACGCAATATTCCTGACGGGCTAAACGCACAATTGGTGGATGTGACATCTGCCTATTCTGTCTTGTCCCTGATGGGGCCAAATGCGAGGAAAATTCTTGAAGAGGCAACCCGTGACGATGTGTCCAACGAGACATTTGCCTTCGGTACGTCTCGTATTATCGGCATTGGCGGCTGTCCGGTGCGCGCATTGCGGGTGACTTATGTGGGCGAGCTTGGGTGGGAGCTGCATCTGCCAACGGAATACGCCACCAAGGTTTATGCTGTTCTGACAACCATCGGTGAAAAATACGGGCTGGCGCTTGCCGGATACCGGGCCATTGAAAGCCTGCGTCTTGAGAAAGGCTATCGTGCCTGGGGATCGGATATTGGCCCTGATCACACACCCATCGAGGCAGGGCTTGGTTGGGCCGTGAAATTAAGAAAGAACATTGACTTCAAAGGCCGTGAAGCAATGCAGCAGCAAAAGAGTAATGGCGTGCGCAAAATGCTGGCTGGATTCACCGTGGATGATCCGGAGATTATTCTGGTTGGCCGGGAGACAATTTACCGAAATGGAGAGCGGGTTGGCTGGCTGACCAGTGGTGGTTTCGGCTACACAGTCGGCAAGTCGATAGGCTATGGCTATGTGCGTAATCCCGAAGGCGTTGATAAGGCGTATCTTGAATCAGGCGACTATGAGCTGGAAGTGGCAACGGTTCGGGTGAAAGCGCAGCTTCACACCAGCGCCCTTTACGATCCAAAAATGGAGCGTGTCAAAATCTAGTCAGCAGTGCCGTTACTGACAGTCTGAGCTTTTTTGATGATATTTTCGGGGTATGGCCGGTTTAAAGGCATGTTCCTGTTGTAAAATCAGACTGTGTGTTACGCGGGATAGACGCTCCGGGATCAGAGAAACGGAGTTACTGCTCCAACCTCCATCGGGAGATTGCGGTCAATTCCGCAATCAAATGTGTAACGAGGTTCTTGGGAGGAACTCATGAAACTGAAACTGCTATCTACCATTTCCATGGCAGCTATTGTTGCTGCAGGCGTGGCAAATGCTGCCTCGCATTCCGAAAAAATGAAAGTTGGTGTGCTGGCTACGCTGGAAGGCACATATACCGTTCTTGGGGAGGACGGCATTCGTGGTTTGAAAACCGCTATGGGCCAGTTCAAAAGCATGGCCGGTGGCAAAGAAATCGAGCTGGTCATCCAGTCCACTGATGCATCTCCGGAAAGTGCCGTACGCGGCGCACGCAAGCTGGTTGAGCAGGATGGTGTTGAGGTGGTGATTGGACCTCTTTCCGGATCGGAAGGCATTGCCATTCGCGACTATGCCAAAACGCAGCCTCAGGCGACTTTTATCAATGGTATTTCTGGCGCTCAGGAAACCACCTATGTGACACCTGCCGAGAACTTCTTCCGCTTCAACACGGATGGAGCTCAATGGTCTGCCGGTCTTGGCGATTATGTGTTCAATGAAAAGGGCTATAAAACTGTTGCCACAGTTGGCGAAGATTATTCCTTTATCTACACACAGGTCTTTGGCTTCGCGCTTGAGTATTGTGCTGCCGGTGGCGAAATCACCGAGCGGTTCTGGGTGCCTTTGGGAACCAAGGATTTCGGCTCGATCATCGCGGCACTGCCTGATGATGTGGACGCAATCTATCTCGGCCTGGGTGGCGGGGATGCAGTCAACTTCCTCAACCAATACCAGCAGGCTGGTGGTGATGCCAATCTGATTGGTGGCAGCATCATGGTTGACGGAACAGTTCTCAACTCCAAAGGCTCCGCCAAGGATGCCTTGATTGGCACTCCATCTTCCGGACCCCAGGCCGATACATGGGATGATCCAAAATGGCAAACCTATGTGAAGGCCTATCAGGATGCATTCGCGCCTGAAGATCGCTTCCCGAGCCCATCACTTTTGGGAACCGGTTACTACAACGCTACAACAGCTGTCCTGACCTGCCTTGATGATGTGAACGGGGATTTGTCAGACGGTCATGCGGCTTTCCGTCAGTGCCTGTCGACAATTGAACTGGATGCTCCGAACGGCAAAATCACGTTGGACGAAAACCGTCAGGCTGTTGGAACCAACTTCGTATCAGAGGTGATTCAGCTGGATGACGGCACACTTGCAACCCAACTGGTTGCAATGAAAGAGAATGTGAACCAGACGCTGGGTATCGATAAGGATAAGTTTGCGGCTATCGGCCTTCCTTCACGGGAAGTTCCGGCATGTAAGGCATCCTATTAATCAGTAGGGTTTCTTTCCCGGCCCGGGAGGGTTCGTTTCTCCCGGGCCTCTTTTTCCTCACCCGCATATGGCGCTCGCTAGTGATGCCCATATTCCCAGGGTAGTGATATGACACTTATCACCTATGTCACACGCATCCATTTCGCCGATGGCGTTCTGGAAGAAGCCTTGTGGTCAGAAATCAAGGCAAATGATAAAAAGCGACCATTGCTGGTTGTGAATTCCGATGAGCTTGACGAGCAACTTGCCGAGCGTTTTTTTGCCGGTCTGCCCGTTCGCACCTCGGTTGAAATGTTCTCCGATGTGCCCTCATTTCCAACAGAAGACGCGGTTCAGCGCCTTGCCAAAACCTACCAGGCAAACAATTGTGATGTTGTGATTGCCCTTGGCCACAGCAATGTCATTGATCTGGCCAAGGCAGCGCGTATTGCCATGGTGCATGATCAGCCGCTCTCTGTTTTTTCACATGCTGAGGGTGGATCCCGCAGAATTGGAACAAATCTGCCCGATTTGTTCGCCGTCCCCAGCATTTCCGGCTTTGGTGCAGCTGTCAGCGCGCATACCTCTGTCCTTATGAATGCAGGTGAGCGCCAATTGCTGATGTGTCGCAAGCTGATCCCGACAATGACAATTTGTGACCCCACCCTGACCTTGGGGGCGACCGATAAAATGACGGCCAGTGCTGGCGCCGACGCCATTGCCAGATGCGTTGAGGCCTATCTGTCGCGCGGCTACAACCCGCCTGCAGATGGCATTGCGCTTGATGGACTGTCGCGCGCCGTGCATCATTTGCACAAGGTTCTGAAAAGCGACAATCTGGAATCCCGACGGGAGTTGATGGCGGCAAGTCTGAATGGGTCGCTTGCTCTGCAAAAAGGGCTTGGCGCTACCAATGCGATCAATACTGCGCTTGAGACGGTTTCCAGACGAGCCCTTGATCCTGGCGCACTCAGCCGCCTGATCTTGCCGGCAGTTCTTCGCTTCAATGCAGAGGCAGCGAAGGAAAAGTATCAACCCTTGCGCAAGATGTTTGCCATCAAGCCCAAAGAGACGCTGGCAGATGGACTTCAAGCTTTTTTAGGTGATCTTCCTTTGCCGCAAAGCCTGTCTGAAATGGGGTTGGATATTGATCAGATCACGGCTGCAGCTCCCTTGGCTGCACATGATCTGGCCAGCGTTACAAACCCAAGACTTGTGCAAAGTAATGATCTTTTTTCAATCATGGAATCAGTCCGTTAGGATCCTGACTTATGAAACCTTTGCTGATCAATGGCGAATGGATAACCACGTCTCACGGACGGGATAATATCAATCCCTCTGATATCAGTGACGTGATTGACGTTTATGCGCAGGCCGGAATTGCCGAAACTCAGGCTGCCATCCAAGCGGCTGCGCAGGCGGGCGAAAAATGGGGCCACAGCACGCCGCAGCAAAGACATGATGTGTTGTTGCGGACGGCCAATGAAATTCTGCAGCGCAAGGATGAAATTGGCCGGTTGCTAAGCCGGGAAGAGGGTAAAACCCTTGCCGAAGGTGTTGCGGAGACCACACGTGCAGCACAGATTTTTGATTTCTTTGCCGGTGAAGCGTTGCGGTTGACCGGTGACAAGCTTGCGTCCGTAAGGCCGGGTGTCGAAGTGGATGTAACCCGCGAACCGGTTGGCGTAGTTGGGATTATTGCACCGTGGAACTTTCCAATTGCCATTCCTGCGTGGAAAATGGCTCCTGCCATTTGCTACGGCAATACTGTGGTCATGAAGCCTGCCGAACTGGTTCCGGGATGTGCTTGGGTTCTTGCTGATATTCTGCATCGTTCGGGCGCGCCTGCCGGCGTTGTAAATCTGGTCATGGGACCGGGGTCGGTTGTCGGACAGGAAATGCTGGAGAATCCCAGGGTTGATGCAATTTCGTTTACCGGATCGGTTGCAACCGGTGCGCGGGTTGGTGATGCCTGCATGAAGCAAATGAAGAAAGTCCAGCTTGAAATGGGTGGCAAAAATCCCTTTGTCATTCTGGATGACGCCGATCTGGAAACAGCTGTTGAGTGTACGGTCAATGGCGCCTTTTTCTCAACAGGACAACGCTGCACAGCTTCGTCCAGAATCATTGTAACCGAAGGAATTCACAACCGCTTTGTGGAAGCGGTGATTGACAGAGTGCGGATGCTGGTTGTTGATGATGCTTTGAAGTCAACCACACAAATAGGACCAGTGGTCGACGAGACCCAATTGCAGCAAGACCTTGATTACGTTGCCATTGCGCGTGCGCAAGGCGGGAATGTGCGCGTTGGTGGAGAGGAGCTGCGACGGGAGAAACAAGGCTTCTACTTTCAACCGGCTTTGATCACGGATACGCAGAACACGATGCGGATCAACCGCGAAGAGGTCTTTGGTCCTGTGGCTTCTGTCATTCGTGTGAAGGATTATGACGAGGCTCTTCATGTTGCCAATGACACGGAATTCGGTCTGTCGTCCGGAATTTGCACCACGAGCCTGAAATATGCCAGCCACTTCAAGCGTCATGCGGAGGCGGGGATGGTTATGGTCAATCTGCCGACGGCGGGGGTCGACTACCACGTGCCTTTCGGCGGGCGAAAAGCTTCAAGCTATGGTGCCAGAGAGCAGGGCAGCTATGCTCGAGAATTCTTCACAATCGTAAAAACAGCTTATACCGCCCCCTGATTTCTCAGCCGACACCGGGCCAAATATGCCGGTTGATCTGCGGATCGACTTGCGATCTCTTGGCATAACTCATAGTCTCTTGCTTAACCCATGAGTATTGCCAAATTCCGGTAGTGATTGTGTTGATTTGCAGTCTGCTCATACTTTTGCATCCAAAGGCACGCAGAGGCCGGATGTTGACCCCAGGGAGGAATACATGAGCGAAGCTATATCCGTTCACCACGGAGCGTTTGGTCGCGCCGCGCTTTATCAGTTGGATAAGCCGATCATTACACATGCCCATCGTGAGGGGCATTTGATCTTTTATCTCAGCGGGTCCAAGGCATCTGTGAGTGTCGGAGACGCGGCTTTTCCGGCTGATGAATCCTATGCGGTGGCCGTCGGCCCCTGGGAACCTCACAGCTTTGAACTGACGGAAAACGGCGATGCGTGCCTGTGTCTTGTGCTTTACATCAAGCCAATGTGGTTCCTGGAGACAAGCCATTCAGCGGAGTTTGCGTTGAGCTTTGGCAGCCCCTGTATTGAACTGACGCCGACTGTCAAGAAATGGGTCAATCGTCTGACCGCACTGTTGCTTGAAGAAGAGAATTCAGATTTGTTCGACGGGTTTCTTTATGAGGCAACGCGCCAGTGTTTCGATCAATCCTGGCATGGGGTCAATGACCGCACTCCACTGCAGGGCATGCGGACCAAGTTCACAGACTATCGGGTTCGCCGTTCTCTTCGGCTGATGCAGGAAATGTTCACCGATGATGTTGAAATTGAATGGCTTGCAAGGCAGGCGGGACTGTCTCGGCCACATTTTTTCAAGCTGTTCAAGAAGCAGATGGGCATAACGCCGAACATATATCTCAATACGCTGCGCTCTGAGCAGGCAATTGAAGATTTGATGACCACCAGCAAATCGGTGACAGATATCGGCTATGATCTGGGCTTTTCTTCGCAAGCCAGCTTCACTCGGTTCTTCACGTCCAATGTCGGGATTCCACCCAGCGATTATCGCAGGGTTGCGCATATCATTTAGGGTCTGAACTCAATTGGGAGGCAGCATCCCTATGGGATGCGTGAGGTCTGGGCAGGATGTCAACGCAAAGGCTTGAAAACCAAACGGTTTCCAGCACCTTCGCTCCTTATCCTGACCAAAAACCCACGCACAAATCCAGCCTGCTAATTGAGTCCGGACCGAAGTTCAGACTCCGGCGTTGCCGCATCGGTCGTTTTCCCTATGATATGCCACCCGGGAAGACTTTCGGGTATGCCTAAATCGGGTAAAGCCCTTTAGCGTTTCTCATAGAGCGGCCCTTCAACGGGCGGCAGGTCCGGTATCGCAAATCGTCGATGGTCTGGATGGGTAGGACGAGCTTGGAGGAGCCGCCATACATGACTGGTATCTGGACAGACGGATTGAATTGTCCTGACCATCAGGCTTGTCTGGTGGGCATGCGATGAGACAATTTGCCAATCGACATCCAGTTTGGAGCGGCATCATCGTGATTGCAGCTGCTGTCCTGCTGTGGATGATTTTTGCGATTTGGCCGGACTGGCTGGTGGACGCCATTGGCCGCAAGAAAATCTTCCTCAATGCGCTGTTTAACGGCATTACTCTGGGCGGCCTCTACTTTCTGGTCGCCAGTGGTTTCACGCTTATTTTCGGGCTGATGCGCAACGTCAATCTGGCGCATGGTTCGCTGTATCTTCTGGGCGGCTATATCGGCTTCTTTGTGGCCGATATGACCGGATACTGGCTGCTGGCGTTTCCAGCGGCCTTTGTTGTCGTGGGGCTGCTTGGCATCCTTATGCAGATATTCGTTTTCCAGAAGATGGAAGGTGAAGATTTGCGCCAGACGCTTGTAACCATTGGTATTTCCATTGTTATGGCTGATCTGATGTTGTGGTCATTTGGCGGTGATTTCTTCAATATTTCCCCACCGCAATGGCTGAGCGGTCCGTTGACGACCTTCTTTGTCACGGGCGCGAAAAGCTCTGGTGAATTGGTCTATCTGAAATATCCGATTGTGCGGATCGTGATTTTTGTCGCGTCAGTTGTGATCGGGCTGGGCATGTGGATGCTGCTGAACCGTACCCGCATCGGGATGCTCATTCGTGCTGGTGTCGATGATCGTGACATGCTGTCCGCAACAGGTGCCCGCATTCAGATTGTGTTTATTGGCGTGTTTGCCTTTGGCGCAGGTCTGGCAGGTGTTGCAGGGGTGGTTGGTGGAACCTTCCAATCTGTCGCGCCCGGCGAAGATATCCGGTTCTTATTGGCATCATTGGTTGTCGTGATCGTCGGTGGCATGGGATCTATCCCCGGCGCAGCCATTGGCGCGCTTGTTATTGGTCTGGCTGAACAGCTTGGCTCGGTCTATTTTCCCACCTACGCGGTGGTGCTGACGTTCCTGATCATGGTCGTGGTTCTTGCATTCCGGCCTCAGGGCCTGTTGGGGAGAGCCTAGAATATGGCTGTGATCGATGAAAGCGGAGCGGCGGATACGGAAGGCCGCAAAGTCGGCTGGGCCGAGCAGGTGCCTGTTCAATATTGGATCGTTGCGATCCTGCTGTTGATCATGCCGATCTTTGCCAGTGATTTTACGCTGTATCAGATATTTGGCTGGTCCTTTATTCTCGGCATGATTGCTCTCAGCCTGATGTTTCTGGCGGGCTATGGTGGGATGGTCAGCCTTGTGCAGATGACCATTGCCGCACTGGCGGGGTACATGATAGCGATTTTCGGCGACAGCGCCATTACCGGCATCAGTCAGGGTTGGCCCTGGTATGTGTCCATTCCAATCGCGCTTATTGTTGCCATGCTGTTCGGTGCGGTAGTGGGCTGGCTGTCTGTGCGCACCGAAGGCATTTATACGATCATGATTACGCTGGCCATTGCGTCAGCCTTTTTCTACTTCACACGCCAGAACTATGTGGTTTTTAACGGCTTTTCCGGTTTCAATGGTGTGTTGCCGCCCTATCTGTTTGGAGTGGACTGGCGCGGCAGCAAGGCCTTCTACTACCTGACTCTGTTCTGGGCAGTCGTTGCCTATCTGATTGTCCTCTATCTCTCCCGTGCGCCTTTTGGTCTGGCGCTTCAGGGCGTGCGCGATAATCCGCGTCGGATGGCCGCGCTGGGATTCAATGTGAACGCCCATCGGGTCGCCGCCTATGCTTTTGCTGCGTTGATTGCAGCCATTGGTGGCATCTTGCTGACATGGCAGTCTGCGCAGGTTTCACCCGGAACTGCCGGTGTCGGACCCGTTATTGATATTCTGATCATTGCGGTGATTGGCGGTATGCGGCACCCGATTGGCCCCTTTATCGGGGCATTCATCTACGTGCTTCTTAAAACATTCTCGATCGATGTGCTAACGGCGCTGGGTCTGGGAGGTGAGCGTTTTCAATTGCTCATCGGCATCAGCTTCCTTGTGATCGTGTTCTGGTCACCAGATGGAATTTTGGGCCTTTGGAACAAATGGCGCCAGAGAAGCAACAAAGATCCCTTGCGTGATGCCGGAAAGAGCAAACTATGAATGCTCCCGTGACAGTTGCAGAACGGCTGAACGCCACCGGCACGGCCAATGCATTGGAATTGCGCGGTGTTTCAAAACTGTTTGGTGCTCTTGCGGCTCTTTCTGACATAAGCATCACAGTGCGCCCGGGGGAGCGTCGTGCCGTGCTGGGATCAAATGGTGCTGGCAAGACCACGCTTTTCAATTGCATAACGGGTGACTTCCTGCCGACCGGCGGATCAATTCGGTTTTTCGGTGAAGATATTTCCGAGTTTCCTGCTCATGAGCGTATTCGGCGCGGGTTGCGTCGGACGTATCAAATCTCATTGCTATTCACCGGTTTGACGGTTCTGGATAATGTGTATCTGGCCTGCTGCGGCGTATCGCGCGGTCGCTTTTCGTTTATTCGCCCACGTCGCAATGATGCGTTGATGGCAAGTGCCGAGGACCTGGTGCGGGTGGTGCATCTGGAAGATGCGAAAGACACGCCGGTTTCCGTCCTGTCCTATGGTCAGCAACGTCAGCTTGAAATTGCTATGGCCTTGTCCGGTGCACCGCGCTTCATTCTGTTTGATGAACCAGCTGCGGGCCTGTCGCCGACTGAGCGCGGAGAATTGGTGGAAATCCTCACCGGGCTGCCATCGCATATGGGCTACATCATTATTGAGCATGATATGGATGTGGCTCTGCGGGTCGCAGAATCCGTAACCATGATGCACAATGGCCGCATCTTCAAAGAAGGCAAACCTGCTGAAATTGAAGAGGATCCAGAAGTTCAGGCGCTTTATCTGGGGGGTGATGATGGCTGATCGATCAGGCCCTGTTCTCGAGGTTCGAGACCTCAATGTCTATTATGGTCAATCCCATGCCTTGCAAGGCGTGGATTTGACATTAAGCCGTGGCGTATTGTCCGTGGTTGGGCGAAATGGCATGGGGAAAACAACCCTTTGCAAGACCATTATGGGTCTGGAGCCAATGGCGGCTGGCTCCATCAGTTTCAATGGGCAATCGCTTGCAGGATTGACGCCTGCCCAGATTGCCCGGCTTGGCATTGGCTATGTGCCCCAGGGACGTCGGCTGTGGCGGTCGCTTACAGTGGATGAGCATCTTTTGCTTGTTGCGCGTAAGGGCGGTGCCTGGACGCCTGAGCGTATCTATTCAACCTTCCCAAGACTGGCGGAACGCAAAACCAATGGTGGCGCGCAATTATCTGGTGGCGAACAGCAGATGCTGGCTATTGGCAGAGCGCTTCTGCTGAACCCCAAATTGCTGGTTATGGATGAGCCGACCGAAGGGTTGGCCCCGGTCATCGTCAATCAGGTTGCTGACATGTTGGTGCGGCTTGCCAGTGAAGATGATGTCGATGTTCTCGTGATCGAACAGAACATCGGTGTGGCCTGCGCGGTTTCCGAACAGGTTGCCATCATGGTCAATGGCAAGATCAACCGGGTCATGGATGCCGGGTTGCTGGCTGGTGATCGAGACCTTCAACAGGCCTTGTTGGGCGTTGGCAGGCATGCGCATGACGAAACGCCGGATGCCAATTTGGCAGAAAGGCCTGAGAGCAAGGATCAGGATCACGAGCAGGGGCCGGTTCGGATTTATATGTCCAATCCGAAAGTACCTACGCGCTGGTCGCAACCGGTACCAGTCCGGGTTATCGAAGGTAGTGCCAGAACGCAGACGCAGGAACGTGCGAGCGGTAGCAGTTCCAGCGAACCCATGCGCGCGCTGTCCCGAGGCGCTGCCACAAATGTATTGGTGGCGGGCACTCTGGATACCAAGGGCGATGAACTGCGCTTCATGCGCGATTTGCTGAAAGCAAACGGATTGCGGGTTCAATTGGTGGATTTGTCCACCAGCGGCAAGCCGTCTGGCGCAGAGGTGCCGCCTCATGCGGTTGCTGCGTTCCATCCAAGGGGCGTGTCCGGCGTCTTCACCAGTGACCGGGGAACGGCCGTTGCTGGCATGACCTTGGCATTCGAGCGCTGGATTGCCCATCAGAGCAATGTTGCCGGTATCATTTCTGCCGGAGGCTCAGGCGGCACTGCCTTGGTTGCGCCAGCTATGCGGGCTTTGCCGATTGGCGTGCCGAAACTCATTGTTTCCACTGTCGCCAGTGGCAATGTGGGCCAGTATGTTGGCCCTGCAGACATCATGATGCTGCATTCAGTGGCAGATGTTCAGGGCTTGAACTCCATAACTCGGGAAGTTTTGTCCAACGGTGCCCAGGCATTGGCCGGCATGGTCAAAAGTCGCGCAAAGGCTCCCGTGGCAGCCTCGGAGAAACCGGCCATAGGCCTCACCATGTTCGGGGTCACAACACCCTGTATCCAGCAAGTCACCGCCCAGCTTGAAGATGATTATGACTGTCTGGTGTTTCATGCCACCGGCGTTGGCGGACGGTCCATGGAAAAGCTTCTGGACAGCGGCATGTTGTCGGCTGTTCTCGACCTGACCACCACTGAAATCTGCGACATGATTGCCGGTGGTGTATTTCCTGCCACAGAAGATCGCTTCGGTGCCTCAATCCGTGCCGGTCTGCCCTATATCGGGTCCTGCGGCGCGCTGGATATGGTGAATTTTGCTGCTCCGGAAACAGTGCCAGAGAAGTATCGCGGCCGAAACCTTTACGAACACAATCCTCAGATCACCCTGATGCGCACCACGCCGGATGAAAACCGGCAAATGGGGCACTGGATTGGTGAGAAGTTGAATTTGATGACCGGGCCAGTGCGCTTTTTCCTGCCAGAGGGCGGGGTGTCTATGCTTGATGCGCCTGGAATGGCGTTTCACGATCCCGAGGCTGACGCCGCCCTGTTTGGTGCTTTGGAAGAAACCGTGCGCCAGACCACAAACCGTCAATTGATTCGGGTTCCACACAATATCAACGACCAGGCCTTTGCTGATCTGGTTGTTCAAACTTTCCGCACCTTTCATTCGGTGCGAACCAAAAAAGTCTCAGGAGAATAATGCATGATTGATCGCAATGAGTTGATGAAGCGATACCGGGAAATGGTGGCCAAGGGTGAGCCGATCATTGGTGGTGGTGCCGGTACGGGCCTGTCAGCGAAATGCGAAGAGGCGGGCGGTATTGATCTGATTGTGATCTATAATTCAGGGCGTTACCGCATGGCGGGCCGAGGTAGCCTTGCTGGCCTGATGCCTTATGGCGATGCTAATGCTGTTGTCATGGACATGGCAGGTGAAGTGTTGCCGGTGGTAAAACACACACCGGTGCTGGCTGGCGTTTGCGCCTCCGATCCGTTTCGGATCATGGATAAATTCCTTGATGAGGTAAAAGCAACCGGCTTTTCCGGTGTGCAGAACTTTCCAACTGTCGGTCTGATTGACGGAAATTTTCGGGCCAATCTGGAAGAAACCGGAATGTCCTACAGTCTGGAAGTCGATATGATTGCGCTGGCCCATAAAAAGGGCCTTCTGACCACGCCTTATGTGTTTTCTGCGGAGGATGCGACGGCCATGGCCAAGGCGGGAGCGGATATCATTGTCTGCCATCTTGGACTGACAACAGGTGGTGCCATTGGCGCTGAGACGTCGCTGACGCTGGAGCAATGCCCGGCGATTGTCGATGAATGGGCGGCCGCAGCGCTGGCAGAGAATCCTGATGTGCTTGTGTTGGTTCACGGTGGGCCGGTGGCCATGCCGGAAGACGCTGCCTTCGTGTTGAAGCATACATCGAATTGTCACGGATTTTACGGCGCGTCCTCAATGGAACGTCTGCCAACTGAAATTGCACTGACAGAACAGACCAGAAAATTTAAACAGATCGGCCGCAGTTAAGCGGTAACGAGGGAGCATGCCATGACCGGGCAACTGATTGGACAATTGATCCTTTGGCTGATTTTAGCAGTCATCGTCATTTTCATTCTGTATTGGGTGATGAATTGGCTTTATCGCCGTTCCACCAAGGAAATCGCGTTTGTCAGAACGGGTTTTCTGGGTGAACGCGTCGTGATCGACGGCGGCGCTTTCGTCTGGCCGATTGTTCATGACATTACGCCGGTCAATATGAACACGCTGCAACTGGAAGTGACGCGTGCCCGCGAGCAGGCGCTGATCACCAAAGACCGCATTCGCGTGGATGTTGAAGCCGAGTTTTATGTCCGTGTTCAGCAGGACAAAAAATCGGTGAGTGTGGCCGCCGCCACCCTTGGCCGTCGCACTCTGGAACCGGAACGGCTGCATTCACTTCTGGCTGGTAAATTTGTCTCCGCATTGCGGACAACAGCTGCGGAAATGACCAGTGAAGAATTGCTGGAAAACCGTAATACCTATGTTGCGCGCGTGCTGGAAGCGGCTCAGGCCGGTCTGGAAAAGAACGGACTGGAGCTGGAAAGTCTGGCCATTACTGACATCGATCAGTCTGATATCGAGTATTTCAATCCGTCCAATCGCTTTGATGCCGAGGGTCTGACCACCGTAATCAAATCCATCGAGGAACGACGCAAGCTGCGCAATGATATTGAGCAGGATGCGATGATCAAGATCCGCAGCCGCAATCTGGAAGCTGAAAAGCAGGCTTTGCAGATTGAAAAGGAAAGCGAAGAAGCACGGCTGGATCAGGAACGCGAAGTCGAATTCCGCAGGGCGCAGCAACGAACCGATCTGGTGCGTGAACGGGCCGAGCGTGAGAAGGAGGCAGAACAGGCATCGCTTCTGTCCCGCGAAGCCATTGAAACATCCCGCATTCAGAACGAGCAGCAAATTGCTGAATCCCGCATCGATTCCGAACAGAAGATTAGGCAGAAGGAAATTGCCCATAAGAAATCGGTGGATGAAGCGGAAATTGTATCCCATGAGGCCATTGAAAAGGCGCGGATTTCTCAGGAACGTGTGCTGAGCGAAGAGCGGATCAAAAACCAGCAACAAACGGATTCCGCAGATATTGTGGCCAAGGAAGCCATCGAGAAAGCGCGTATTTCTCAGGAACGGTCTGTCACCGAGGCGCGCATTGCCAAGGACAAAGACACGCAGTCCATGGAAATCGAACGCCAACGTTCTGTCGACGAAGCAGAAATTCTGGCACGCGAGATGATCGAAAAGGCACGTATTTCTCAGGAGCGCAGTGTTACCGAAGCTCGCATTGCTTTGGAACAAGGCACAAAAGAGAAAGAGATTGCTCGTAATCTTGCCGTTCAAGAGGCGGAAATTGCGTCTCGTGAAGCATCCGAGAAGCTGCGTATCGCGCAAGAAACGACCGTGAATGCAGAGCGCATCAAGTCTGACCGTGCAACGCGGGAATTGGAGATCGAACGCCAGAAGGTGCTTGAAGAAGCGGAGATCGCTTCGCAACAAGCCATCGAAGCGGCTCGGATTGCCCGCGAAAAGGTTTTGTCTGCTGATCGGATTGCCTCTGAACAGGCAACGCGTTCGCTCGATATCGAACGTCAGCGCATCATTGAAGAGGCAACAATTGCCTCTCGTGAAAGCACTGATACAACACGTATTGCGCAGGAAGAGCGCATCCGGGCACTGGAGATTGAACGCAATCGCGCAGTGGATGAAGCAGAAATTGCGGCGCGAGAGGCCGTTGAAAAAGCGCGTATTGCGCAAGAGAAGCAGCTTTCGTTCGACCGTACTGCTGCCCGTGAAGAAACTGATGAACGGGAAGTGGGACGCAAGAAAGCGCTTGAGGCTGCTGAAATCTCTGCCAAAGAAGCAACAGAGGCGCGCCGCATAGCGCAGGAAAAGGCGACTGCTGCCGAGCGCATCGCCTTTGAAAAAGCAACCCGTGAGCTGGAAATTGAGCGCAATCAAGCCCTGGATGAGGCGGAAGTCGCTGCGCGTGAAGCTGTTGAGGCCGCCCGCATTGCGCAGGAAGCGAAACTTTCGCTGCAACGCATTGAAAGCGATGAGAAAACCAAGGAACGTGAAGTTGCCAGAGCGCGCGCTCTGGAATCGGCTGAACTTGCCAAGGCTGAGGCTTTGGAAGCGGCCCGGATTGCCAAAGAGAAGAAGGTTGCGGCAGAACGCATAGCCTATGAGCAGGATCTGCGTGAACGCGAGATTGCCCGGAACCGCACCGTTGATGCTGCCAGCATTGCGGCCCAGCAGGATATTAGCAGCCGCCGTATTTCCGAAGAGCGCAATACGCGTGCTGCGGAGATTGAGAAGGAAGCTGAAATCCGGTCTCGTGAAATCGAGAAAAACGAAGCTATCGAAAGTGCAGAAATATCTTCCCGGCGTCTGGTCGATCAGCTTCGCATTGAAAAAGAACGCGAAACTACATCAGAGAAAATTTCTCGTGATGAAGATATCCGCAATCTGGAAATCGCCCGGAACCTGGCTCTTGATGCCGCTCAGATAGCAGCAGATGAGTCGATTGAGGCGGCGCGTGTTGCCAAGGAAAAAACGGTGGATGCCGAGAAAATCCTGGCGCAACAGGAACTGGACACCAAAAAGCTTGAACGCAAAAAGGTTCTGGAACAGATCGAAATCGCTCGGGTTCAGGTCTTGCGGGAAGCCGAAATTGCCTCACAGGAAGAAGTCGAGCGTGCGCGCATTGCCTCTGAACGTGGGCTGGATGATGCCCGGATTGGTCATCAAACCGAACGCAGGCGTCTTGAAATCAATCGTGAGAATGCCGTTGAGCAGGCACTCATGGACAAGGCGATTGACCTTTACAAAAAGTCGTTGGACGAAAGTGCAGCTGCAGCTGAAGCTGATGCAGCCAAAGCGCATGCAACACAGGCTGCCGAGAAGGTCAAAACAGTCAAGGAGACCGAGGAGGCTTCCAGACGCAAAACCGTTGATGTGGTCCTGGCTGAAAAACAGGCTGAAGAAAAACGCATTGCTGCTGAAGCTGAGCGCATTCGTGCAGCCGTTGAGGCGGAAGCACAGAAACTTATCAATGAAGCAGAAAATGTGCTCACCGATGCCGCCCGTCATTCGCTCTTCAAACGCAAGATGCTGGAGCATGTCGAAGGTATCGTGGCAGCGTCTGTCAAACCGCTTGAGAAGATCAACGAGATCAAAATCATGCAGTTGGGTGGTTCCGGCACCAACGGTATGGGTTGGGGCAATGTCGACGGCGAGTCTGGTGGTGGAAACAGTGGCGGCGGCAGCCCAACCGACGAGGTGATCAATTCAGCCCTTCGCTACCGGGTTCAAGCGCCCATGATCGATAGTCTGTTGTCGGATATCGGCATTGATGGTGCGAACATTTCCAAACAGGGCGGTCTGATCCGCGAAGCATCGGACATGACGCGGATGCAGGCCGAACTCAACCGCACTCAAAAAGGCAAGGATGATGGCAATGACGGCAAAGAGCCTAAATCCGGGGACAAGAAATAATGGCTCGGGTTTACATCTCTTCCGTCATCAATGCGCCAGCGGCAAAAGTCTGGGAATACATCCGGGATTTCAACGGGTTGCCGAAGTGGCATCCACGTATCCGTGACAGCCGTATTGAAGATGCGCTGCCGTCGGACAAGGTGGGCTGTATTCGCAGTTTCCATCTCCAGAATGGCGATGCGTTGCGCGAGCAGCTTCTGGGTCTGTCTGATTACGACATGTTCTACACCTACACGATCCTCGACAGTCCGATGCCACTTACGGATTACATTTCAACATTGCGCCTGACGCCTATCACAGATGGTGAGCGCTGTTTTGGTGAATGGTCGGCGGAGTTCGCCTGCGATCCGGCGAATGAAACAGATTTGGTAACGGGTGTAGGTACCAACGTCTTTCAGGGCGGTTTTGACGCGCTGAAACGACATTTCGGTAATTAGAAACCTGATGAAACGGGTCGGTTTTTAAACGACGGGAGGAAACGTCATGAAACTTTTGAAACTGCTTCTAACAACTGCTGTCTTTGCAGGTGCTTCGTCATTCGCAATTGCGCAGGAACCCAGACCATTGCCGCCGCTTGCCATGCAGCCCAATGCTGAGACGGTGACATTCGAGCATATTGACGCGCTCAATAAATGCGATTGGGATCGGCTGATGGCGCAATATCCTGAAGAGGTGCTGTTTATTCTGCCAAATGGTGTCTGGGTGGAAGGTCGCCGCGCCATTGGTGATGTGTTTGCTGGATTCTGCACATCGCGTGAAGACGGTGGCTTCAAGGGTGCAACCTTCATCGCGGAAAAGGTCAAGACGGTTGAAAACACCGTGAATGTTTCCTGGCGCGTGGAAGCGGACTGGCTGGCAGAGCCCTATAAGGGCGCTGATGCCTACGTCACCCATGATGGGTTAATGTATGCGCAGGTCACCACTTTCGATCCTGCCGACATGAAATTCAAATAGGTCGGGACGGGTTAGGCGATCATGGTCAAAGTTATCCGCAGTACAGTTCTTTCAGCACCGGTTGAAGCGGTGTGGGATGTGCTGCGCGATTTTAATGGTCATGATCGCTGGCACCCGGCGGTTGCCACCAGCAAGGTGGAGCGGAATATTGCCAGCGATCAGGTTGGCTGTGTGCGGCGTTTCCGGCTGGAGGACGGTTCGGAACTGCGTGAGCAATTGCTGTCGCTGTCTGACATCGAACAGACGTTCAGCTACTGCCTGCTCGATACGCCCATTCCGCTGTTTAATTACGTGGCGCATGTGCGCCTGTTTCCGGTGACCGATGGTGACCAGACATTTTGGGAATGGGAAAGCAAATTCGACACCAAAAGCGGTGAGGAAGACAAGATGGCGACCCTTGTCGGAGACGGCATTTACACCACCGGGTTTAACGCCATTCGCACGCATTTGGGACTTGGGGACTAGACTATGCTGACAGTTGAGACCTTTGACACTTTGGCGCAGGCGGCCAGTGCCATGACACCGGAAAGTCGCTTTCTTGGCGGCGGAACGCTGATCATGCGCGGCGTCAATTATGGCGATCAGAGTTTTCAGCGGATTGTCCGGGTGAGAGATCGCAGCTTACGGGAAATTCGCAGCGAAAGCGGCAGAATTGTCATTGGCGCTTGTGCGACGATGGCTGATGTCATGGCAGCTTCCGAGACGTCCTTTCTGGCCGACGTTGCCAGACAGGTTGGCGGGCCCGCCGTGCGCAATATGGCGACGATTGGCGGTAATCTGTTTGCGCCGCATCCCTATGGCGATTTTACAACGGCCTTGCTGGCGCTTGATGCCAATGTGCGCCTGTCTGATGGATCAGGGCAGCCGATCGAGAGTTTTCTGTCTGCGCGTTCTTCCATGCGCGGGTTGGTTGCCTCTGTTTCCGTTCCCCGGCCAATGGGCGATGAATTTCGCTTTCGCAAGGTAAGCCGCGTCAAACCGAAAGGTGTGTCAGTCATGAGCATCGCGGTCTGGTTGCCGCGTCAGGGTGGGCGTATTTCACAGGCACGGATTGCCTTTGGAGCGATGGGGCCAACGCCGCTTCGAGCAAAGGCCGCCGAGCAAGCACTGGAAGGTGTGAACCTTGATGCACAGGGAATTGAGCGGGCACTCTCGGCTACAACGACGGGTCTCAGTCCAATGGATGATTCACTGGCCTCGGCCTGGTATCGCAACGAAGTCGCGCCGGTGCATCTGCGCCGTGTTCTGTTAGGTGAGGGGAACCGATAATGGCTAAAACACCGGTACGCTTTACCCTGAACGGGTCCGAGACCGCACTGTTTGTAGATGGCGGTGCCAATCTGCTGGACACTTTGCGCCGTGGTGTTGGTGATCTGTCTCCCAAATATGGTTGTGGCCAGGGAACCTGCGGCACCTGCACGGTGCTTATTGATGGAGAACCCCATCTCAGCTGTCTAACGCTGGCTGAAACTGTGGAAGGGCGCAGCATCGAGACAACCGGTGGCCTGTCTAATGGAGCCGAATTGCATCCGCTGCAACGCGTATTCATGGAAAACTTTGGAGCACAATGTGGCTATTGCACACCTGGCATGTTGATGGCGGCCAAGGCGCTGCTCACTAAAAATCCAAATCCCAGCCGTGAAGAGGTGGTGGAAGCAATTTCGGGCAATATCTGCCGCTGCACCGGGTATGAGCCGATCATTGATGCAATCCTGGCGACCGCAGGACAAATGCGTGGGAGAGTTGCCTGATGTCCTCGATTGAATTCAGAAAAGACCTGTTTGCCGAAGAGCGTGACGACACGCTGAAGGAAATTGGCAAACCGACAATCCGCCAGGATATTCTGGGCCATGTGACCGGTCGCTCGCCCTATTTTGATGATCATCTGTTTGACGGGCTGCTGCATATGCGTTGCGTGCGCTCGCCGCACCATCATGCGCGTATCCGCTCCATTGATACATCGGCAGCAGATCGCATGCCGGGCGTCAGGCGCGTTATACGGCCGGAAGATGTGCCGAATAATCTCAATACACTTTTGGCGCTGATCAATTTCGGCAAGGATGATGAAGCCCTTCTGCAGGGCAGGAAGGTCGCTTACATTGGCGAGCCGATTGTCGCGATCATAGCCGAGACGGAACGGCAGGCACGTGATGCTGTGGCTGTTGTGCGTGTCGACTATGAAGTGCTGCCGCATGTGCTGGATGTGGAAGAGGCGCTGGAGCCGAATGCACCGGTGGTCAGCGAGACCTATCCCAACAATACGTTTGATTATCACGAGCTGTATGATCATCAAAAACTGCGGTTTGGTGATGTGGACAAGGGCTTTGCTGAAGCCGACCACATTGTCGAAGGCCGCTATCAGATGTCACCGATTGAGCAGGCTCCCACTGAGACTTGTGGAGCCATCGCGGCTCCCGAAACGAATAACCGGTTTGTCTGCTACACATCCACACAGGCTTTGTTCTTCTCATTGGGCACAACCGCGAAATTGCTGGATATGCCATCCTCCCAGCTGCACTTCATCGGCGGTACGGTTGGTGGCGGCTTTGGCGGCAAGGTGGACAGTCTGCACGAGCCATTGGCGGTGCTTGGTTCCAAGCTGACCGGCGCGCCCGTAAAATACATATTTGACCGGGCGGAGGAAATGCAGGTCGGTGCGCCGCGTGGCGCAGAGCGCTGGTACATCAAGGACGGGGTGATGAATGACGGGCGTATTGTAGCGCGCCAGTTTACCGGGTTCTTTGATTGCGGCGCTTATACACGGCTGAGTTCCTACGCCATCATCAAGGGCACAGGCCATCTGCCAGGGCCGTATTCCATTCCGAATGTCGCGTCTAATGTCTATTGTGTCTACACCAACCGGACCCCGGCGACTGCCATGCGTGGCTTTGGGATTACGGGTGTCGATTTTTCTATCGAATGCCATATGGACAAGGTTGCTGAAGCCGTTTCGATGAACCCGATTGAGCTGCGCATTCTCAACGCCTATCGCGATGGCGATATGAAGGCACATCGGCGGCTGGCCAAAAATACCGCACTTATTGAATGCTGCCAGGTGGCTGCCAGCAAGGCCGATTGGGCAATCAGCGCTGAGGCTGCTGCACAAACCAGCCTGCAAGGCGGTGGTGGCGAGCGGGCTGCTATTCCAGAGACTGTTACGGATCAGGTTGGCAAGATTGGTGAGCGTCGGCGAAACAAGATTCCAACGGCACCGGGAGAAGGTGCAACGGCCAAAGGCCGAGTTGCTGCAGGAACTTCAGTAGCACCAATAATTGCTGTTCCCCCGCAACGCGATGATATGATTATTGACCCGGCCAGGACGGGCCACCGGAAAACCGGTGCAGAGCAATCGCCTGCGGCTCCTTCTGTGCAAGCGGCCCCTACTGCTCCGCCACGTTACACACCGCCAACGCCACCAACTCCGGCACCAACTCCGGCAACAGCGGCTCCGCCGCCTGCAGCACCCGTCGCTCAGCCACAACAACCAGCGCCAGCAGTGCAACCGGCTGCGGCTGAACCTTACAAGCCGACTGAACCGTTTCAAAAGGGCATCAAACGCCCCGGCGTATCGCGGTTCATATCCGGCACAAGGAGGCGTTGAGATGGCACTTCACAAAGGGCGCGGCTTTGCCTGTATCAACTATCCCATCGGTATGAATCTGGGTGGTGATCCCAGTCAGGCTTTGGTGCATTCCACGCCCGATGGCAAATTCATGGTCTCATTGAGCGCCATTGATCTGGGGCAGGGCATGAAGTCCGTCACCCGGCAGATAGCGGCTGAAACACTGGGTGTTCCTGTTGCTGATGTTTATGTGGACACAGCGGATAGTGATACCGGTCCTCATGATATGGGCTCATTTGCCTCACGCGGAACCCACCGTGTGGGCAATGCGGTTATTCGCGCCGCTGCTGAAGCGCGTGCGGCAATGATGGAAGCTGCCGCAGATGAGTTGGAGGTCAATCCTGCTGATCTGGACACGGATGGCGAAGGCAATATTCATGTCAAAGGCGCGCCAGGCCGTTCCATAACCGTGGCTGATACGGCCATTGCGGCACAATTCAAACAGGGAAAAACGCTCTCGGGGCGCGGCATTTTCCTCATTCCAACGTCTGATGTGGATGCTGATACGGGCGAGATGACGCCTGTGTCCTGTTTTGCCCACGCTGCGGTTGTAGTTGATCTTGAGGTTGATGACGAAACCGGCGAGGTCACCGTCAGCCAAGTGAATTCCGCTTATGAAGTTGGTCGTGCGCTCAACCCGAAAATGGTGGAGCAGCAATTGATCGGAGGCGCATGGATGGGCATTTCCCATGCGCTTTATGAGACCACGGAGCCGTATTATCCGGACCGCTCTCACGGTCCTGACGATTACAATACCTATCTGATGCCGGGCGCGGGTGACGTGGTGCCTCATAATATTGCTGTGCTGGAACGCCCGGCAGAGGATGCGCCCTTTGGCGGCAAGGGACCGGGCGAAATGTGTGCCAATCCACTGCTCCCCGCTGTCGCAAACGCGATTTACAATGCTGTTGGGGTGCGTTGCGATGTCTTGCCGATTACCCCGGAGAAAGTTTTGCGTGGCATTCAGGCCAATGGCGGAGCCCAACCAAAGGGGACTTTCTAAGCCGTGGCAGTCCGTCCTTCAATTGCTGGGATAAATTCGCCGGACGGTCTGCGGTCTGCGCTTGTTGGTGCGCAATATCTGGCGGATGAAGGCTTGTCGACGTCGGCCTATCTGGCACTGGCGCTGGGAAAACCGCTTTTGCTGGAAGGTGCGCCCGGTGTGGGTAAAACCGAAGCTGCCAAAGCAATTGGTGCAGTGCTGGGACGCACTGTTATTCGCCTGCAATGTTTTGAAGGCATTGATGCGGCGGCAGCGCTTTATGAATGGAATTATACGCGGCAGATGCTGGCCATTCGCCAGGCTGGCGATGAATATGTGAATATCTATGGTGATGAATTTCTGTTGGCCCGTCCCATGCTGGAAGCGCTGCGGTCACCGGAAAATACGGTCCTGTTGATTGATGAAATCGATCGGTCCGATCATGAATTTGAAGCGTTCTTGCTGGAGTTCCTGTCTGACTTCCAGATTTCAATCCCGGAAACCGGGACGGTTCGCGCCACTCAGGCACCGGTAGTCGTGCTGACATCTAACCGCACACGCGATCTGCATGAAGCGCTGCGCAGGCGCTGCGTCTATCATTGGATTGATTATCCAGATGCGGCGCTGGAAGCTGAAATCGTTATGACACGCGCCAGCACTGTGGTGCGTGCCACGGCTGACGCAGTCGTGGCAGCTGTCACACAATTGCGCGCAGAGCCATTGGCGAAGCCGCCGGGCGTGGCTGAAACCGTTGAATGGGCGGAAGCTGCAACATTGTTGCATTCGCAAGGCAATCCTTGGCCGCAGGCGTTTCGCAAGGCGATTGGCGTGGCGCTGAAAGATCATGACGATCTGACCTATATGCAGCCGCGACTTGAGGCGCTGCTTCCATCGGAGGCGGCATAATGCTTCCGCGCGCCATAGAACCTTTTGTCAATTTTGCTGGGGTATTGCGAGCGCATGGTTTTGCGGTGGCTCCCGATCAAACCAGCGGGTTTATTGAAGCCATTGGGCTGCTGGGTCCTCGGCATATGGATGATATCCACCGGGCGGCATTGTCGATGCTGGCAATTCCTCGAGAGCGGGAAACGGAGTTCGATGCACTGTTTCGGGCTTTTTTCATGGGGCAGACGATCGCCGCACCCGCCAGTGCCGGTGACGATGAAGAAGAGGTTGAGGCCTTTGAGGCCAGTGACGGCGAATCCGAGGTGCCTGAAGGCGATGACATAGAGGATTCCGGCGCTGAAGCGACGGTAGCTGAAAGTTTGAGCCAGCGCAGTTTCGGGGCGCGGGACGAAGCAATTGCCTTGCGGGATTTTGCGCGCCGTGCGCCCGGCAGTTTGCCGCGTCGTTTGTCTTACAGGCGGTCTGCCGCGCGTCGCGGAGACAGACTGAATATGCGCAAGGCATTGCGTGAAGCGGTGCAGCGCGATGGGGAAGTGTTTACTCTGCCGCAACTGCGCCGAAAGACCCGGCAACGGCGATTGTTACTGCTGATTGATGTCTCCGGCTCGATGAAAGAGCAGACAGACGCAACTTTGCGCTTTGCCCATACACTGGCACAGGTGGCAGACCGGTTTGAGGCCTTTACACTTGGCACGCGCCTGACCCGCATCACGCCAGCGCTTGCGCCGAAAGATAGTCAGGAAGCCTTGGAACGTACTGGCCGACTGGTTGCAGATTTTGACGGCGGCACACGTATTGGCGATGCGCTTCAGGCCTATTTGGCAGTGCCCAGATTTGCCGGGTTTGCGCGCGGGTCTGCCGTAATTGTGCTGTCTGACGGGTTGGAACGCGGGGAGCCGAATGCGTTGATTGACGCGGTCTGGCGTCTGTCACGCATGGCCTGGCGTGTGGACTGGCTGTCACCGTTGGCCGGAGATGCGGGCTATGTGCCTCAGACTGAAGCTCTGGCCGCTATTCGCCCATACCTCGACAGTCTGTCTGATGGCAGCGATACGCAGGCCATTTGTAACCACGTTTTGAACCTTGCGAGGGCTGCATGATTGACGCACATCACCATATCTGGCTGCAGAAGGATTTGCCCTGGTTGCTGGGACCTGAGCAACCACGCATATTTGGGCCTTACGCGGATATCAAGCGCGACTATCTGATTGATGAATATCTGAAAGACGTCAAAGGGCTTGGCATTACCAAATCTGTCTATGTTCAGGCCAATTGGGCACCGAACTGGTTTGAAGATGAGGTGGCCTGGGTGCAATCCGTGTCCGACGTAAGTGGCTGGCCTCATGGCATTGTCGGTTATGCGGATTTTATGGTCGATGATGTGCGGCCCCAATTGGACCGGCTGAAGAAATATCCCTTGATGCGCGGCGTACGCCAGCAACTGCACTGGCATGAAAACCCGCTTTATCGCTTTGCTGCGACACCGGATCTGCCGACCAATTCTGTGCTTCAACGCAATATTGCGCATCTGGGTGACTATGGCTGGACTTTTGATTTGCAGTTGTTTTCCGGTCAGATGGAAGCTGCCGTCGAACTGGCGCATGCCTGCCCGGATGTGACCTTCATTCTGCAGCATGCTGGCATGCTGGAAGATGCTAGCGAAGATGGCTGGGCTGCATGGCGCAAGGGCATGAAGCGGCTGTCCAAATGCAAGAATGTGGTGACGAAGCTTTCAGCATTCGGAACCTTTATTCATCGCAATGATCCCAAATTCATCGCCGAGATGGTTTCCGAAACCGTGGCGATTTTCGGGGCCAAACGCTGCATGTTCGGCTCCAACTTTCCGATTGAGAAATTGTGGACCTCCTATGCGGAGCTGGTTGCAGCCTTTCAGAAAGCCACCTCTGATCTGCCAAAAGCCCAGCAAAAGGCGATTTTTCACGACACCGCAGCGCGGGTCTACCAACTTTGACGCATCAATTCGCAATCACGGGCCGTTGGCCCATCGGACTTAAAAGGGAGAAACACATATGGCGCTGACAATTCATGTTCTCGACTATGGAGACATCGAACTGGAGACTTCATTCCTGGTGCTTGGCCATGAATGTGGCCGGGTGCGGCGGGTTCCGGTTTACGGCTTTCTGATCCTTGGCGGCGAATATCCAATTGTTGTCGATACCGGGTATCGGGACAATGCCATCATGGAATCGCTGGGAATGCGCGGGCTGCAGTTCCACGACAATATGATTGAAAATCAACTGGCCAAACACGGTGTCAAAATGGGCGATGTGCGCTACGTGCTGCACACCCATCTGCATATTGACCATGCGGGCAAGGATGATCTGTTCCCGATGAACACGACGGTGGTGATCAACCGCAAGGAAATGGAATTCTCTGTTTCCGGCATCATGTTTCCGCAATATCCAAAGCCGGATATTCTGCACCTTGTGGAGCGGATTTATGAGCCGGAAGCTATGCGGTTCCTTGATCTCGAAATTACTCAAGCTGAGGAAATCATTCCCGGCGTTTGGTGCGAAGCTGCCGGTGCACATACCGAAGGCTCCATGAATGTGATTGTTGAAACGGCTGAAGGTCTGGCCTGTATCTGCGGTGATGTGATTTATGATTTCAACGACCAGATCGTCAACCATGTTCACACCAATATGGATATGGAGCCACGGGTAACAGGCAATCATTCCGGCTCGAAGCGGGAAGAGAAGGGCGCTATCAAACGCCTTTTGAACAATTACAAATTCCTGCTGCCTGTGCATGATCGCCCAGCCAAAATTGATCGCCAGAAAGTGGTTGGCCGTTTGGGCATGACAGTTCCCGGCCCCTTGGTCGAAACTGTGCCAAACCGGGACTGGTTCCCCGCGTAAGGGGCTTGGAGGACAGCATTATGAGCCACACTGCGATTGACCGGAATTTCCACAAGCTCATTGATGAATATGCGCCTGTTGCCCAGTTGGGAACGGGATTTGTATTCACAGAGGGGCCGATTTGGCATCCGGTGCAGAACCATCTGCTGTTCTCTGATATGCCGGGCGATGTCCGGCGCAAATGGACACCGGATGGACGCATTGAAGAAGTCATGCGCCCGTCCAACAAAGCCAACGGCATGACCTATGATGCGGATTTGAATTTGTTGGCCTGCGAACATGCCACCAGTTCTGTTGCGCGTTTTCTGCCGGATGGCACGCGGGAGGTTCTGTGTTCTCATTTTGAAGGCAGGGAGCTGAATTCTCCCAATGATATCTGCGTACGCTCGGATGGCCGGATCTATTTCACAGACCCGACCTATGGGCGGATGGAACATTATGGCGTGCCACGGCCAACCCAACAAGGGTTTCAGGGCGTTTACATGCTGGAGCCGGGGCATAAACCGGGCGATGAGCCTGTGCTGGTGTCCGATCGGTATATGTTCAACCAGCCAAATGGTTTGTGCTTTTCGCCCTGCGAACGGTGGATGTGGGTCAATGATACCGATCAGGCCAACATCCGCATGTTTGATGTTGGCGATGATGGACGATTGACCAATGGGCGGATTTTTGCGTCAGGCATACGAGATTCCCTCAAACCGGGTCTGCCGGATGGCATGAAGTCTGATATCGAAGGCAATGTCTGGGTGACAGCGCCAGGCGGTGTCTGGGTCTACTCATTCCATGGCATGCTGCTCGGTAAAGTATCGGTTCCTGAAATGGTCGCCAATCTGCATTGGGGCGGTGACAATTGGGACACGCTGTTCATGACCTCCAGCACGTCGCTTTACTCGGTGAAGACAAAAGTGCGGTCGCGCAATGAACCTTTCATGAATCCCAATATTCACACCGGCGGAGCAACAAACGTGACTTCAGCGCAGCCAGAAGCCCGCACGCAACCACAATCACAGCCTGGCGGGGCCGGTTTGAAAATAGATCCGAGCAAAGCGGTTCTGCTTATCCAGGACATGCAAAATGACGTTATGATGGATGGCGGCGCATTTGCGGAAACCGGGTCTCCTGAACACGCAAAGCAGCAAAATGTGTTGGCCAATTCCGCGCGTCTGGCCGAGGCCTGTCGTGCAGCCGGTGTGTTGGTCATTCATGTGTGGCTTGTGTGTGAGCCGGGCCACCCGGCAATGGCACGCAACTCACCCTTGATGGAAGGTCTGATTGACGGGAATGCGATGGTTCGCGGTACGTGGGGCGTTCAACCCGCGCCGGGGCTGGAGCAGAAGCCTGGTGATCTGGTCGTGGAAAAAATGACTATGAGCGCCTGGGAAAGCGGACGTCTGGAAAATTACATCAAGGGTGCTGGCCGCAATGTCATCATCAATACCGGTGCCTGGACCAATATGAGCATCGAACACACGGCTCGGACCGGCGCTGACAAGGGCTATAAAATTATTCTGCCGGAAGATGCCTGTTCCACCATGAACGCAGACTGGCACCGGGTCTCCATTGAATACGCCATGACGAATGTGGCAACTGTCACCAATGTTGATGCGGTGATTGCAGCGCTGAGGTAAGCAAAAGAAAACCGGTGAAAGCTCCGTGCAGCTTTCTGCCTCAATTTGCTTGCGATAAAGCGCTGCTTTACGCACTGGAAAATATTGTCAAACGGACTGGGGTTTTGTTCCGAGTCCGGGACTGATCGGTGGTGGTCAAGTCTCTTCCTTGGCGCATCCCATCGTATGGTAGTGCGGCAAAAAATGGTCATTTACGAGCTTGTTTGTAGAAAAACGACTGGCCGAAGTTGCCCTTCTTGGTGTAGAAAATATACAAAGTTTATGTAATGGGATGATTTCAAATGACTAAAGTTCGCCGCGTTCTGGAAATGATCCGCGCTCGTCTGGAAACTTTTGGTGCCTCCGAAAGACGTGTGGCCGAATTGTTGCTTGCTACTCCTGATGCATTTGCGGGCGTAGGGCTGGCCAAGCTGTCAGAAAGTGCGGGCGTCAGTCAGCCAACCGTTATCAGGTTTTCCCGCAAGCTCGGCTTTGATGGCTATTCCGACTTCAAGGTTTCCTTTGCTCAAAGCATTGCCCTTGAGCCTCTCGCTGCACATCAGGACATTGACCAAACGGACGCACCATCTGACATCATCCACAAACTCTCACAGTCGGCAATCCAGGCCATCACCGGTGCGCGTGACGGGCTTGATCCTGATCAGGTGGGACGAGCCGGTAAAGTTATGGCCAAGGCACGGCGTGTCGAATTTATCGCGAACGGTGCCGCGTATTCTGTCGCGGTTGAAGGTCACAACAAACTGTATCGATTGGGTTTGCCCTGCAGCATCATCAGTGACTCGTTCACTCAAACAGTGATGGCCAACATTCTGGGGGCAGGCGATGTGATGGTTGTCATTTCTTTCAGTGGTACGGCGGCGATGCATCTGAGTGCGGTCAAGATGGCGCGAGCCGCAGGGGCAACGGTCATTGCCTTCACGCGCCCTGGTTCACCCCTGGCCAAAATAGCGGATGTGACTGTCGGGGTTTCTGTCCGGGAAGATTTTGAAGCCTTCACACCACTGTCGACGCCGCTGGCATTTATGCTGGCGTTGGATGCCGTTGTGGTGTGCGCCGCACCGCATCGCCCAGAAGGAACTGCAGAGCGTCACCAAATGGGGAAATTGGCGCTTGCCCGCATTCGGGACAATGCGAGTTGATGATGAAAGGCTGATCAGGTCGGGCGCGGCACGATCAAGCGCTCTTGCGGCACCTCATTGCCGGACAGGCAGGCAAGCAGAGACACCGCACACATATCAGCCATTATTGCTGTCGCGCTGGCACTGACTCCCGCGATATGTGGGGTCAGGATCACATTGGGTGCCGATCTCAGCGGGCTGTCACCCAGGGGCTCCTCAGCGAACACGTCCAGTCCAGCCCCACCGAGCCGTCCGTCATGCAAAGCTTCCGCCAATGCGGTTTCGTCCAACAATCCGCCCCGCGCAGCATTAATCACAATTGCGCCGCGTTTGATCGTTGCAATGGCGGCGGCATCCAATATGGGTTTGTCCACCGCAGGCACATGCAATGTAAGCACATCGGCCTGCGCAATGACCTGATCTATCGGTGTGGCAGAGGGCACGTTTGTGTTGTAAGGGTCATAACTCAGGATTTTCATCCCGAATGCTTCGGCTCTTTTGGCCACTGCCTGGCCAATCCGTCCAAACCCTATAATGCCCAATGTGCTGCCATAAAGGCCCGGGAATTTGGTTTTTTTCCAGCCACCAGCCATGACCTCCGCGTGGTTTGGTAGAATTGAACAGGCCAGTGATGTCATCAATGCCATGACCACATCGCTGACTGATTGTGTGTTGGCACCGGGCGAGATCGTTACCTCGATGCCACGTGTTTTCGCCGCTTCAAGATCAACATTGTCAAAGCCTACACCGAAGCGCGCAATGGTCTTCAAATTTGGCGAAAGAGCCATAATATCATCTGAATATGTCTCCAAACCACCAAGCACAGCAACAGCTTCAGGCAATCGCTTGCAAAGCTCATGACTTGTCAGTGTGACGCCAGTTTCATTCCGCCACAGTCGATACCCTGCCTCCTCGAGCTTTTTCAGCCCAGGGGTGTCGAGCGTGCCCAAAGGGGGAGGGTTAACCAGGATAAGAGGGGTGTTGTCTGACATGAGAATTCCTAGGCTTTTGCATTGCGCCTGAGCAGCTTCATCCATAGCGGCGACGTCAACACCAAGACGGTGAGACCAATAAACAGGCAAAAAATCGGGCTTTCGAAAAACCGCAACGGTTGGTCCCCGGTCAGCAGCAACCCACGTCGCAAACCTTCCTCAAAGGGTTGTCCCAGAACGTATCCAATCACGATGGGGGCGAGTTGAAATCCGCCATATCGCAAAAACAGTCCAAAAAACCCGGCAATGATTGCTACATAAACGTCCAGCATCGAACTGCGGACTGTGTAAGCTCCAATGAGCGACAGCATCATGACAATTGGCATCAGGACGGAAGCAGGAAGTTTCAACAGACGAGTAAAAATACCTGCGCTGAAAGCGCCGACAAAAAACAAAAGTATGTTAGCGAAGAACAGCGCCAGGAACATCATATTCACCAGCACCGGTTCGTCGACATAGAGCCGCACGCCCGGTGTGACGCCATGGATGATAAGCGCGCCGATCAATACTGCCGTGCCGCCATCTCCCGGTATCCCAAGCGCAAGGGTTGGGACCAGTGCGCCGCCTGTGACTGCGTTATTGGACGCTTCTGATGCAATGATGCCGTCCGGCTCACCTGTTCCGAATTTCTCTGAATTGGGAGAAGACTGTTTGCCATCGGCATAGCTGACGAAAGCCGCTGTCACGGCACCCACACCTGGCAAAACACCAATGAAGGATCCAATTGCGGAGGCACGCAGCAACTGTTTGCTTCGACTCATCCAGGCGCGGAGACCCGCAACCTTGAAGCCGACACGCCCTTCAACTTTGCCCTGTGCGCCCGGACCCGCGAAAGCTTGATGGAATACCTCTGACAGTGCGAAAATTCCCACCAGAATGGGGATCACGTGGAACCCTGCCGACAAGGAAAAATTGCCATAATCGAAGCGTGACAGTCCGGTAAAATTGTCTTGGCCAACTGTGGACAGGAACAGTCCCAGCAACGCAGCAAGCAGACCCTTGATCGTATTTCCGTGGCTCACCCATGCAATCGTCGTCATTGAAAAGATAATGAGTGCGAGGATTTCGATAGAGCCAAAATTGATAGCGACTTTGCTCAGTGTCGGCGCTGCAGTGACAAGGATTAGAACAGAGAAGATTCCACCGAATACCGATGCGCCTGTGGCCCACCCGAGAGCTTCATCCGCCCGACCAGCCTTGGTCATAGGATATCCATCCAGGACTGTCGCTGCGGATTGTGGTGTGCCGGGTACATTGATCAAAATGGCAGAGACGCTGCCGCCATAGACTGAAGAAACATAGACAGACAGGAGCAATATAATGGCCGGTCCGCTGTCAATCGCAAAGGTCAGTGGCAGCATCATGGCCAATGCGACCACAGTACCCAAACCGGGCATTGCACCCACGAAGGTGCCAATCACGACGCCGATGATCAGAGCGAGAATTCCCTGAAATGTGAAGATCAATGACAAGGATTCAAGTAAATTCTGCATATCCTAACCCAACCCGAAAGCAGAAAATACCTTGCCTTCGGGAAGGCTCAGTTCGGCAATTTGAACGATGATGTACCAGGCGATGACAGGCGCGATCAGGGCAACGCCTGTCAACAAGATCCATCGACGCAGACCCATTGCTGCGGCCATTGCTGCAATGCCAGGAACCATCGCAAGGTAGAACCCGAGACGGGGCATTGCGAAGGCAACGCCTAGGACAATAGCTGTGGCCATCGCAAAGCGAACCCAGCCCATGCGGTCCTGCCAGGCGACCGCCTCTGAAAACCCTGCTGATTTGGTAGCGGTCAAAAAACTGCGCACCAGCAACAGCGCTGCCATGAAAATGATCAGAACCAACAGAACGCGGGGCACCAGAACCGTGCGGGCCTCGTCCTTGTCAGACAGTGAAAACCAATCGGGATTGAATGTTGACCAAAAAATAATGGCGCCAAGACCGAGCAATGCGAACCCAAAGATCCGATCGCTCATCCGTTCCGCGCCTTGGCTATCACTATACATTTTGATGCCCTTCGTAGATTGCCGTCGCACCTGACAGGCACGGCGGCAATTTGATGTTGCCTACTTCACCAATCCAAGGGACTTTAGCAGTTCGCCATTGGTCGCATACTGCTTTGCAAAGAATGATGTGAAATCAGAACTGCCAAGATAGTTGATGTTCCAGCCAACATTGGCAATTCCGGCCTTGAAATCGTCTGAGGCCACGGAGGCTGCGCAAGCTTCATCCAGCTTGCTGACGATACCGTCGGGCGTTCCGGCAGGAACGAACAGGCCAAACCAGATGCCAAGATCGAGATCAGAACCATTGATTTCCTTGATCGATGGTACGTCAGGCAGGTCGCCCACACGTTCTGGAGCCAGCACCACCAAAGGGTTCAGACCCAGCTTTTTGCCTGAGCCGAACGGTTCCACCGTGAAATCAACCTCTTTGCCAAGGACGGCCTTTGAGGCACCGGCGCCGCCCTCGAATGGAACAAAGGTGAATTCGGTGTCGAAGGCCTGGCCCAGAGCAGCCTGTGCCATATGGGGCACCGAACCTTTGGGCGGGCCACCGACGAGAACAGTTTCGCCGGATTTGGCGGCTTCAACCAGTGCTTCTATGCTTTGATATTTGCCCTCTTTGTTTACCAGAACGGCCAGCGGACTTTTTACCATCAGGCACACTTCCTCCCAGCTTTCGCCATTATAGGGCAGCTCTTTGCGGTGCGGTTGAGTGGTTGCAGTGCCAATCGGCAGAACACCTATGGTGTAACCATCTGCATCTGACTGGGCCAATTGTGTTGCGCCAATTGTGCCGCCAGCTCCGCTTACATTCTTGACAACAAAGTTTGCGTCAAAAAACTTTTCGAATTCTGCTGCCATCAGACGGCCGGTCGCGTCAACGCCGCCGCCGGGGTTAAATGGGATCAGGACATTTACGCGTTTTTCAGGGTAATTTGTATGTCCGTCCGCCAATGCGAGTGTTGGCAGCGCTAGTAGGGTGACTGTTGCAATCAGTTTCAGTTTCATTGTGGGTCTCCTCCTCACGTTTTCGAATTATGCTGGCACTTCAAGGCCAAGGCGTGTGTAGGCCTCAGGCGGGGCTTCATTGCGTTGCATTTGGGTAATCATCAATTCGATCATGCGTGCCTCGACATCGGGATCATCAAGAGGCTGCACCTGACCGGGATCGGCTTTAACATCGTAAAGCTGGTTGAACATATCTGACGGCGGCCCGCCCTGCCCAGGAGGCCGTTTTGCGTCCTTTCGGGCGAGGATTTTCATGACCGGGTAGTCGCCAGTGAATTCAAACTCCGAGGTAAACTCTACGCCTTCAAACTCGTTGGCTGCGAAAAAGCTTTTCGTATGCAGCGGCAGAAGCGTGTATTCATAAAGTTCCTGATCAAAGAAATTCGTTGGATATCGGAAATAGGTATACTGTCCGTCCGTCACATTGGTCGCAGCGCCGAACAGGCCGTAGATCACTGCGTCATGGTGTGCTTCGTCTTTATCCATGAGTTGCAGAATTGATTTGCCCAGAACAGTATCTGGCACCTCATTCACTCCATGCACATCCAGAATGGTTGGCATCAGGTCTTGAGTTTGTGTCAAACCGCTACGCCGCTCTCCGGCCATGTCGGCGTGGTCAGGGTGGTAAACGACCAGCGGAATATGGCTGATCTCCTGATAGAATGGCTGGCGGTTCTTGGCCCACCAATCATGCTCACCCAGCATCACTCCGTGGTCTGTAGTCAGGATCACACATGTGTCTTTCCACATGTCATGCTCGTCCATGTAATCGATCAATTTACCAAAATATTCATCCACCATCGTCAGCAGAGCGGCATAGTTGGCACGCACTTCCCGCACTTCTTCATCGGTTTCACGCACTTCACGGTAGCGCGGCCAATCGAGAATGGGTCCTTCATAATCGGTCGGGTACATATCCCGAAATCTTTGTGGTGCCTGAAACGGCTCGTGTGGGTCAAAACACTCAAGTTGGAAAAACCAATTGTCTGAATCGCGGTTAGTATCGAGAAAATCGAACATCCGGTCGAAGCACTGCACCATCGGGAAATCTTTTTCCTCAGATATCTCGGTTCGGTTGAGCATGTTTTGCAGACGCCCAGAGAACTGGCGGACGTCCTCATATTGCATATCGTGATACTTGTTTTTGAACTCGGCCAGCGGCGGCTCAACCACTGCTTTCCAGGCATCCCATTCTTGTCCGCGCACAAAATCCCAAGTTGTGAAGCGGTTATGAAACGTCGACCCGCCATCTTCAAAATAGTGATAATGGTCGGTCAACATATGGGTGTAGGTGCCATTGGCGCGGAGAATTTCCGAATAGGAAGGGTCATAGGGTTCCAGCGGTCCCCAAGACCGATGAAGGAAATTGACCCGTCCAGAATGCATGTCGCGCCGAGCTGGCATACACGGCATTGAACCCACATAATGGTTGTCAAACGTCACGGAGCGTTGGGCAAACCTCTCCATATTCGGTGTGATGACATCACCACCATAGGTCTGCAATGCATGACGGTTGAGCGAATCAAATAGAATAAACAGCGTTTTCATGAGGCCTCCCAAGGCGTGTATGGAGAACAATATGTATTTTTTCTACATTCTGTCAACTGGAGCAATGATGCTTTTCTGAAAAATTTCAAATGGCTTTGAAAGCACCAAATTCGGATGTTTTGGCGATTTATGCCCTTAAGGACTTGACGCGTAATCCAGCCAGTTGTGTGGAATTCATGGGAAAAATCATCTGAATGGTCATGTTTTTGTAGAAAAATTACGGATATGCGAGTGATGATGTAAATACTTGATTGAGTTCCCAGGCGACAACTGAATGGCAGCGCGCATATTCTGCTGCGCGTCTTTGGCAGCAAGGGTGGGTTGGAGTGGGCTCAGGAAGAGCCAAATATTCTTTGGGTGCATGATCTGGACGCATCCACGCGAAAAATCACTCGTGGTTCGCCTGAAGCGGGCGAGGCGGCAAGCCGTGTCACGCGCATTCCCGCTGGCCATCCGGAAGGCTATCTGGAAGGGTTTGCAACCATCTACCGGAAAGCCGCCGAGCTGATACGCGCCGCTGATGGTGATTGTGTTTCTGACCCGGCAGCGATGGCTCCGGACTCGGCAGACGGACTTGCCGGGCTGCAATTCATTGATGCGTGTGTGCGCTCAAATCTGCAGGGATCCAGCTGGGTGCGGATCTGATCTATCCGGATCTGATTAGGCTGCATTCAGGATATCACCGCGCTGCCCTCCAATGCCATCACATCCATTCAATCCAAATTCGAATTCTGATGCAAAGCAACATGCGTCCTGGTTATGGGCATTTGGCCAGATGCTATTGGACAGCATTGCGGCAACGAGTTTTGTTGGCCGTTACGCCCGAAACAAATAGCCTCAAACTGTGTCCCGCGATTGGTTTTGCGGGACACTTTATACTCAGTTTTGCTGGTCTGCGCGGCAGTTCCTAATGCCCGTCCCCCAATTGACCAAAGCGGCCTTCTGCCCATCTTGAGAAGCGCAGAACCGGGTAGCAATACAGGAAATAGAAGAAGGCGATCAGCATGTAGATAAACATGATGTCGCCGGGCATACGCATGATGGCAACTTCACCCTGGCGGGTCAGTTCTGCAATGCCAATGACTGACAGCACCGCTGTACTTTTGATCACAATCACATAGACGCTTGCCATTGGCGGTATGGTCAGCTTCAGAGCCTGCGGAATAATGACATTGCGATAGGTCTGGGTTTTTGACATGCCGACAGAGCGCGCAGCTTCGCTTTGGCCGTTAGGAACAGCGAAGATCGCCGAAGCCACGATTTCCGTCACATAGCTGGAGGTATAAAGCGACAGTGATACGATAGCGGCTGTGTAGCTGTCGAAGGAAAGCCATGCGATGCCCAGAGATGGCAGCACAAAATATATGATATATAATTGCACCAGATAGGGCGATCCGCGCAGCACGTGCAAATAGGCGTTGATGAATTTTTCCAGCACGTAAATGCCAAGGGTCTTTCCGATACCCAGAGCAAAACCGATCAGCGATCCGAGCAGGATCGAGATTATGGATATCTGAAACGTTATCCAAAGTCCCTTCAAAAGGAAGGGCCAAAGGCTCTGAACGATGGAGATTTTTTCTGCGATCATTTCCACATCAACATACCTTAATTGGCTTTCCAGGCGCTACCGCCCAATTTTTTCTGGACGATACCTGACAGGACCAGCATCATTGCGTAGATACCCAGATAACAGACGGCTGTGGTGACATAGCTCTCGGTTGCAATCACTGTCTCTGAGAACATCTGGAGCCCGGCTCCCATCAACTCGAAGACGGCAATGATGGACAACAGGGACGTATCCTTGATCAGCACGGCGGTCTGGCCCAGCAGGGGCGGCATTACATTTGAAACTGCTTGCGGCAGGGTGACATTCGTCAGCGTTTGTCGTGGCGTCATGCCAACAGACAGCGCGCCTTCGATCTGGCCGCGATTGACAGATCCAATGCCCGCCCGAATGATCTCGCCCATATAAGGCGCTGTATGGATGGTCAGGGCAATAATGCCGGTTTCTGTCTCGTCGAAAAAATCGCCATAGCCGCGGGGCAGAAGGGCTGGAAGTCCATAATAAACAATATAGATCTGAATGAGCAACGGCGTTGATCGGATAAATTGAATGTAGCCGGCAACCGGACGCCAGATCATCGGATTTTCGGACATCCGCGCAAGCGCGAGAAAGGTCCCGATAATCAGTGACAGAACGAGGCAAAGCGCAGAAATCCAAAGCGTTTGCCCTACACCGGCAACAAAGACGTCGGCATATTGTCCGACAATCCGAAAATTAAAGTAGTTCTGAAGCCATTCCATAATCTATCCGTGGGCGTTGATACGCAGCCCAATGCGGGTGGGGCGGTGTGAGAGGTTCGGGGCGCCCTGAGGCGCCCCGAAGCAGTTCTTATTTATGGTCGGCTTCCCAGGCAGTGGAATTCCACCAGTATTCAAGCTTCTGGTCCAAACGGCCATCGGCACGGATCAGACGCATGTAGTTGTTGATCGCCAGCAGCAGATGCATGGAATCTGGACGGGTTGCAAAACCAAGAGGCTCCTGGGCAAGCAGGCCGTCCAAGACCTTGATTTCCTCAATTGAGCTCATGAAGCCGGCAATGGTTGCCTTGTCAGAGAGACCGGCTTTTGCGCGACCAGACACAACAGCCTGAACCACTTGAGCGGTACCACCTGCAAATTCCTTCAAATCAGCATCTGGCAGCACCTTACGTGCTGTTTCGGCCCAGGAAGATGCCTGTGTAGCACCAACGGACACATCAGCTGAATTCAGCTCCTGCCATGTTGTGTAGCCAGAGTCTTTCAAAGAAAACGCAATGGTCTCCGAAAAGAAGACAGGCTCGGTGAATATAATCTGCATGTGACGTTTTGCAGTTGGTGTCATATCAGCGGCGATGAAATCCGCTTTGCCCGATGACAGGGCAGGGATAAGACCTTTCCAGTCATAATCCTGAATGATCAGTGTGACTTCCATGTCATCAGCCATCATCTGTGCAAGCTCAATGGCAAAGCCTGTGCGAACTCCATCTTTGTTGACGAAGCTTACGGGGGGACCCTGTGTCTGCACAGCAATGGTCATTTCACCTGTACGCACGATTTTTTCCATCGTGGTTTCGGCCCAGGAAGCAGTTGAAGCCAGGGCAAGCACGGCTGCGCTGACGGTGGTTGTAATGAGTGATGTCAGTTTCATTTTCTAATGTTCTCCACTTTGGTTTCTAGACAGTTGATTTTGAAGTTCATGATCCACGCGCTGTTTTTCAGGTTTTTTTGCGCTGGTTTGTCTCATCATGCTCTCCTGACGAACTTGTTTGATTCTTAAAGAATTTGCCTCAGGAAATCCTGCGCGCGGTCGGTCTGCGGATTATCAAAGAAATCGTCCGGATTGTTTTCCTCAATGATCGCCCCTTCATCCATAAAGATCACGCGATGTGCGGCTTCGCGCGCAAAGCCCATTTCATGGGTGACAACGGCCATGGTCATGCCATCGGCGGCAAGGCCGCGCATCAGTTCCAGAACGCCGCCAACCGTTTCAGGGTCCAGCGCTGAAGTGGCCTCGTCAAACAGCATGACTTTCGGCTTCATGGCCAGCGAACGGGCAATGGCCACACGCTGTTGCTGACCGCCGGACAACATGGATGGATAATTGTTACCGCGATCAGGAATGCCAACTTTCTCCAGCAGATCATTTGCAATTTCTTCTGCTTCCTTACGGCTGCGTTTGGCCACGATCATCTGCGGCATGACAATATTTTCCATGGCCGTTTTATGCTGAAACAGATTGAAGTGCTGGAAGACCATGCCGACTTCGGCGCGCAGAGCATTGATGTTGGTCTTCTTGTCTGTAACGTTCACACCATCAATGGTAATTGTCCCGGTATCGACGTCGTTCAGACGGTTGATAGATCGTAGGAGTGTTGATTTCCCGGAGCCGGAAGGACCAATGATGACAACGACTTCGCCCCGATCAATGTGATTGGTTACATTATTTAATGCGTGAACCGGCTCAGGGCGTGATTTCAGATAGTAGGTCTTGCTGACCTTGTCGATCACAATCATTGGATCATTCATACGGCACGTCCCTCCCGACCGGTTAGGCGGCCACTGAAACAAAACTCGACGGGGCCCGTCAAAATCGCGTTTCTACTTTCCTCAACGATCACATTAACCGATCCGGCTAACATGTCCACGACGATCTCTTTTTTGTTTGTCAGCCCCAGTAGCTGTGCGGCGCGTGCAGCAACGCATGCCCCCGAACCGCAGGCTTTTGTTAGAATGCCTGGACGCTCAAAAACAGAAAGCCGGACAAGACTATTGCTCATTTTCTGCGCAACGCCAACATTTACCTTTTGCGGGAAAAGCGGATCATTCTGAATTGGCCGCGCCAATGCCGCCACATCGAGAGCATCCAGATCTTCAACAAAGAAGACAACATGCGGATTGCCAATGTTGAGTGCAACGCCGTTTTTCAGCGGACCATTGCTCAAAGTAATGTTCAGCGTGTCAACATCCCGGGCCAATGGAATTGCCTGCCAATGGTTTGAAATCTTTCCCATTTCCACACTTACCTGCTGCTTACCCCGGCGCCAGCAGCGCAAGGGCCCGACAGACGTTTCGAGCAGAATTTCATCCAGTCCTGTCTCTTCCAGCATCAGCCATGCAAAGCACCTTGTGGCATTGCCACAAGCTTCAGCATCCTGCCCATCAATGTTGATGATCCGCATGAAGGCATAAGCGCCGCTGGAAGCCCCATCTGTGGTTGGCGGTTCTATGATTAAAAGCTGATCGCCGCCGATGCCGGTATTCACGTCGCAGATTTGAACAGTCTCTTTGACTGTTGGATTATAATGGGTTTTGCGACCATCCACGATTACAAAGTGATTATGCAATCCCTGCATCTTCACGAACTCTCGTCCTGATGACGGGATTATGCGGGACCAGTCTATTTTTTGCATTTGGGGGAAACTCGCTGGCGATGCGCCGTGTAAACCATAGGCAGGGTCCCAAACTTTGGACCCATGGCAACGGATATGCAAGCGATTGTGTTTGAGCCTTACAGCCTGCTCAATTGTCATTTGGGCTGTAAGGCTCATCAAGCGTGTTTGATCAAATCAGATGCTTCAGATGACCATCAGTTCAACAGCGTCTCGGCGGGCACGTAATCGTAGCCAAGAGACTGAGCAACGGGTTCGCATGTCACTTTGCCATTGCATACATTCAGACCATTGCGCAGATGCGCATCCTTGGACAGCGCAGCTTTCCAACCCAGATTTGCAATCCTCACCGCGTGGGGCAGTGTGGTGTTGTTGAGTGCATATGTGGAGGTTCTTGCAACACCGCCTGGCATGTTGGCCACGCAATAATGCACAATTTCATCAACCACATAGGTTGGCTCGGCGTGTGTCGTTGCCTTTGAGGTTTCAAAACAACCACCCTGATCAATGGCAACATCCACCAGCACAGATCCGTTCTTCATGGTGCTGAGCATCTCTCTGGAAACCAGCTTTGGTGCGGCGGCACCTGGAACCAGTACCGCGCCGATCACAAGATCAGCCTCGGCAACACTGGCGGCCAGATTGGCGCGGTTTGAATAGAGCGTTTTGGCACGGGAGCCAAAATGCGCATCGAGGCGTTCAAGAGCTTCCGGGCTTCGGTCCAGTATGGTGACATCTGCACCAAGACCAACGGCCATTTGCGCGGCGTTGTAGCCGACAACGCCGCCACCGATAATCAAAACATTTGCCGGGGCGACGCCGGGTACACCGCCCAGCAGGATGCCGCGACCACCATGAGATTTTTCGAGCGCTGTGGCGCCTGCCTGAATCGACATCCGCCCGGCAACCTGGCTCATTGGTTTGAGCAGCGGCAGCCCTCCAAGGCGGTCTGTGACGGTTTCATAGGCGATGCAAACAGCGCCGGATTTAACAAGGTCTCTTGTCTGGTCGGGGTCTGGCGCAAGATGCAGATAGGTATAGAGGATCTGGCTTTCGCGCAGTTGCGCCCGCTCAACGGGCTGTGGTTCTTTGACTTTCACAACCATATCGCATTCTGCGAAGATTTCCGCAGCCGTATCAACGATACGTGCGCCGGCATCCACATAATCCTGATCTGTAGCGCCGATGCCGCTGCCAGCTTCTGTCTCGACCAGAACCTCGTGCTGATTTGCGACCAGTTCCGTGACACTTTCCGGTGTCAGACCGACGCGGTATTCGTGATTTTTGATTTCTTTTGGTGTGCCGATGCGCATTGTTGCCTCCCAAGCTGACGTGCGGACCCTAGATCTGTTGACAGTGTTTCACGGTTTACGTGATATTTTTTGCGAAAAAATATGGAAATCGCTCCGAGTTTCGCGTAATTATTCGACATTATAGATTTAAAACCGGATAAAATACTATGGATCGCATTGATGGTGGGATATTGCGGCGTCTCCAGCGGGACTCCGCAATCCCTGTTTCTGAACTCGCCGATGCCGTGGGGCTATCCGCGTCTGCCTGTCATCGCAGGATTAAGCTACTGGAGGAAGATGGCGTGATTGAGGGCTATGCGGCCCGGATCAACCGCGCGAAGCTCGGCCTCAAAATCATGGTATTTGTGGAAATTGCTCTCACGTCCCAAAGCCAGGATGTGCTTGATGCCTTTGAACAGGCGGTGCTGCGCTTTGAAGACATTCTGGAGTGCCACCTGACCACCGGGGAGGCGGATTATCTTCTGAGGATTGCGGCACGCGATGTGGCCGATTACGACGGCATTCACCGCAATTGTCTGGCAAAACTGCCGGGCGTATCCAGTATGCACACCAGCTTTATCTTACGGTCCATCAAGGGCACCCAGGAATTTCCAGTGCGCATCTGACCTGTCTTAAAAGTGTTTTGATACAGAGTTTTAGAATGGATTTTTACATTTTTGAATCATGCCGGTCACCTTGCAAAACAATTAGTTGATGTGAAGTGAGCGCCCAGATTGGTGATTTCCGACCCAAAACTCCCTACGTTTCACCTATAGCGGGGCACTTAGAGACAGGAGACATCGTTATGAGACATTTTTCAAAACTTCCCAAAATGCTTGCAGTGTCGCTTGGACTGCTTGTGGCTCCAGCGATTGCTGAACAGGTGGAATCATCTGCCAGCAAAGTCGGGACCGACCATCTGGTTAATGTCGGTCTGACTGCTTCAACTCAAGAGTTTCAGGCATCCGAACTTCTGGAGATGCGTGTTTTGGTCCATTCCTATTTGTGGGCAATTTCCAATAAGCAGGCGGATCTGCTCTATCTGACAGCTGCTGAGGCAGTTATTAGCAAATACGCCACGCCGAACGCATTCTTGCAGCGGATGCAAAAGGTCCATCGACCTGTTGTGAATGGCAGCCTGGTCCGATTTGATGGTGTAAGCATCAGCGATGGCGTTCCGGTGCAGAGTGTTTACATCAAGGATGAGCGTGGTCTTCAGTGGCTGGCCTCCTATTTTCTGACAAAACAGGCTGATGGCCAGTGGAAGATTGCTGGATGTCTGATTGTTCTGGCTCCCGGTCAGAACATCTGATCGTCGGCAGGATGGCTTATGGGGCAGTCACCTGTGTGCAGGTGACTGCAATAAGATTATAGACATCGTCTGCGTTGCAGCCGCGGGACAAATCATTGGCCGGTTTTGCAAGTCCCTGCAGAATTGGGCCAATAGCCTCCGCGCCGCCAATACGCTGTGCAATCTTATAGCCGATATTGGCCGCTTCAAGGTTGGGAAACACGAAGATATTCGCGTCGCCCTGAATGACAGCATTCGGAGCCTTGGCGGCAGCAACTGAGGGAACAAAGGCCGCGTCGAACTGCAACTCACCAGAGATTTTCAATGCAGGTGCGCGCGATTGTGCCAATGCGGTCGCGGCCGAGACGGCATCGACTTTGGGGTGTTTCGCGCTTCCAAAGGTTGAAAAACTCAACATGGCAACGCGCGGCTCAACTCCGATCAGTCTTTGAAAAGATGCGGCAGAGGCGAGGGCGATGGTCGCCAGTTCTTCAACATTCGGCGCAATGCTCAAGCCAGCGTCGGCAAATGCGAACACGCCTTTTTTATCGTGGTGGGGTTTGTTCAGGATCATCAGGAAAAAACTAGAGACCAGATCTGTGTCTGGCGCAGTGCCGATAATCTGCAAAGCGGCGCGCACTGTGTCGGCAGTGGTTGAGATCGCACCGGCTATTGTTCCATCGCCGTGGTTTTCGTGCACCATCATGGCTGCAAATGCGAGCGGGTTCAGCACCGCTTGCGCAGCCTGTTCCGATGTAATGCCCTTATGTTTGCGCAGTTTATAGAACTCTTGCGCAAAGGGCTTGATCAGCTCAGATTTTGCCGGATCAACAATCTGCAAACCGTCTGGTAAGTCATCCTGAAAATTGTCGCTTTTCAGAATCCGGCCCTGATCGCCCACAAGTGTGACGCGTGCAATGCCGTCATTGACTGCGCGCAGTGCGCCAGACTGGATGCGGTCGTCTTCACCTTCGGCCATCACAATATGCCGCGGGTTTGCACGGGCGGCCCGCAACAGGGCTTCCATCGGATTTTCCATAAAGATTCAAATCCTTAAGGCCGTTATCTGGCAATCGGTATCATTGGTTAAAAATCAGGCCAGCACATTCTTTTTGAATGCGCTGGCCTGTGTCTCTTCCGCTTCATAGAGCAGTTCGTTGATTTATGCGCCTGCCTGCGGGCGCATGTCAGCTGGATCGATACCTGCCACAGCGACTGGTTTTTTCATAGCATCGCGGCGGAATGGTTCACCCAGTTCCTGATTCAGCACCACTTCGATGAAAGTTGTTATGCCGTCTTCCATCTGCTCTTTAACAGCGGTGTTCAGTGCGTTGGTCAAGTCTTCCATCGTGGTGACCTGAACACCTTTCAAGCCGCAGCCTTCTGCAACCTTTGCGTATTCCACACCCAGATTGAGTTCAGTTCCGACAAAATTGTCTTCATACCAAAGGGTGGTATTGCGCTTCTCAGCGCCCCATTGGTAGTTGCGGAAAATGATCATGGTGATCGGGGGCCAGTCATTGCGGCCACACGCAGTCATTTCATTCATGGAAATGCCGAATGCGCCATCACCTGCAAATCCGACAACAGGCACATCAGGGCAGCCAATTTTTGCACCCAAGATGGACGGGAAGCCATAGCCACATGGGCCAAAGAGGCCCGGTGCCAGATATTTGCGGCCCTGCTCAAAGGTCGGATAGGCGTTGCCGATGGCGCAGTTATTGCCAATGTCTGACGAGATAATGGCGTCTTTTGGCAATGCTGACTGGATTGCCCGCCATGCCATGCGTGGCGACATATGATCTGGCTGGCGATTGCGCGAACGCTCGTTCCAGCTTGTGCCTGGATCATCATCTTCGTGATCCATCGAACTCAATTGCTGCAGCCAGGCTGACTTGATCTGATGGATCTGTGCTTCTCGCTGCTTGCGCTCGTGATTGCCAGCATCTTCTGTCAATTGCTCCAGCAATTGTTCTGCAACCAGTTTCGCATCACCCTGAATTCCAACAGTGACCTTTTTGGTGAGGCCGATACGGTCTGAATTCATATCCACCTGAATGACCTTGGCATCTTTGGGCCAATAGTCGATGCCGTAGCCAGGCAAGGTGGAGAATGGGTTGAGACGGGTTCCAAGAGCCAGCACGACGTCGGCTTTGGAAATCAGTTCCATAGCTGCTTTTGAACCGTTGTAACCAAGTGGTCCGACGGACAGGGGATGGCTTCCAGGGAATGCGTCATTGTGCTGATAACCGCAGCATACAGGAGAGCTGAGACGCTCTGCCAAAGCTGCAGACGCGGGGATGCCGCCAGCCAGTATTACGCCGGCTCCGTTGAGTATGACCGGGAATTTGGCTTCCGACAGGAGTTTTGCAGCCTGTGAAATGGCTTCTTTTCCGCCAGAAGGACGTTCCAGCCGCACGATCTGCGGCATCTCTATATCAATCACCTGTGTCCAGTAATCACGTGGCACGTTGATTTGTGCAGGACCTGATCCGCGCCAGGCCTTTTCGATAACCCGGTTCAGAACTTCTGCCATGCGGGAAGGATCACGTACTTCTTCCTGATAGCAAACCATGTCTTCAAACAGTTTCATCTGTTCGATTTCCTGAAAGCCACCCTGACCGATTGTCTTGTTTGCAGCCTGAGGTGTGACCAGCAGCAGCGGTGTGTGGTTCCAGAAAGCGGTTTTAACAGGGGTCACAAAATTGGTGATGCCCGGACCATTTTGAGCAATCGCCATGCTCATTTTGCCTGTTGAGCGCGTGTAACCGTCAGCTGTCATGCCAGCATTGGTTTCATGGGCGCAATCCCAGAACTTAATTCCCGCTTTGGGAAACAAGTCGGAGATAGGCATCATCGCAGAACCGATAATGCCAAACGCGTGTTCAATGCCGTGCATCTGAAGTACTTTTACAAATGCCTCTTCGGTCGTCATTTTCATGGCAGTGTCCTTTCACCAAACCCTGAACCGCATGGGTGACATGCGGCGTGTTTATTCAATTATTGAAAGTCTTAGAGGCTACGCCTGTCCTCCAAGATCAAATCACTTGCTTTTTCACCGATCATAATGGCCGGCGCATTCGTGTTGCCGGATACAATTTCCGGCATGATGGAGCAATCCGCTATCCGCAATCCATCTATCCCATGGACCCGCAACCGTGCATCCACCACAGCCTGTTCATCTGATCCCATCTTGCAGGTGCCTGTGGGGTGGTAGATGGTGGTGGCCGTATTGCGGACCCATTCCAGAATATCAGAGTCTTCAACCAGTGCCTGTTTCGGCGCATGAGGACCGGCGATTTTGCTATCCAACGGCTTTTGCCTGGCGATCCTCTGGGCGATTTTCACGCCTTCGATGATTGTGTTGCAATCGGATTCTGTTGCCAGATAATTGGGATGAATTGTTGGATATCCGGATGGGTCTTTGGTGTTCAGGCGAATTTCTCCTCGGCTTTCCGGCCTGAGTTGGCAGACAGACATGGTGAAGGCAGAAAATGGATGTACGCCTTCGCCAGGGCTGTCAGCAGACCATGGCTGGATGTGAAACTGTATATCGGGTGTTTCCAGTTCTTTTCTTGTTTTCAGAAAACCTGTAGCAAGGCTGGCTGCCATGGTCATAGGGCCAGCTCTGAACAAAACGTATTTCAGACCGATGCGTGCCTGATTGAACAGACTGCGTACTTCATCGTTCAAAGTGGGTTCATTACACTTGTAAACCAGACGCGCCTGAAGGTGGTCCTGCAGATTTTTGCCGACACCGGGCAGGTCGGCGACAATTTCAATATTGGCACTTCGCAATTGTTCGGCTTCCCCAATTCCCGACTGCATCAACAATTGTGGTGAACCGATAGAACCGGACGACAAAATAACTTCGTTTCGCGCCTTGACCGTCTGTTCCTTGCCTTGCGCGTTTTTGAAAACAACGCCAGTCACGCGCCGGTCTTCAATAGCGAGCCGCTGAACATTTGCACGGGTGATGATTTGCAGGTTCTCGCGATTTCTGACCGGATTGAGATAGGCGACGGCTGCGCTGCAGCGGCGGCCGTTGCGGGTGGTCAGCTGAAAGTAACCGACGCCTTCCTGCTTCGCGCCATTATAATCGTCGTTATAATCGTAGCCCTCGTTCTGGGCCGCTGCGACCCAGGCATCACAGATCGGACGGCTGAGGCGCATGTTGGACACATCCAGCGGGCCACCGACGCCGTGGAAATCATCTTCGCCGCGTTCCTGATTTTCTGCGCGTTTGAAGAGGGGAAGAACGTCATCCCAGCCCCAGCCTTCATTGCCCATCTGCCGCCACCCGTCGTAATCCCGTGCCTGTCCGCGGACATAGAGCAAGCCATTCAGCGAAGAAGACCCGCCCAGGACCTTGCCACGTGGCCAATCCAGCTTTCGGCCATTCAGCCCTGGATCGGCTTCGGTGGTGTAGCACCAATCCACACTGGGATTGTGCATGGTTTTGAAATAACCGACCGGGATATGGATCCACGGATTCCAGTCGCGGCCGCCCGCTTCCAGCAGAATTACTTTTATGGATGGGTCGGCGCTGAGCCGGTTGGCGATAACGCAGCCCGCAGAACCGGCGCCAATGATTACGTAGTCGGCCTCCAATTGCTCCATGGCACGGTATCCTCCCCAAACGCCACATTTGGCGTCATCTATTAAATGTCAGTTCCAGTTCTGACTTGCTAATCGCACAATAATATGTATTTTTGAGACTGCAAGTCTTAATTATTGATGTTTCTGGGAGGAACTCATGAAAGTCTCTAATGCTTTGAGTGGCATATCTCGTCGTGACCTTTTCAAGTTATCCGGGCAATATGGCCTGACAACAACGCTTCTGGCAGCCGGTGCAATGGGTGGCGGTATTACGCTGGCGTCCCTCGCGCAGGCAGCTGAGTCGACTTATACAAAGCGCTACAAGAAAGAAGCCAAACACACGCTGAAATTCGGCGCATCCGGCTTCAATGCTCGCAACCTTCTGATTGAACGTGCTGGCGCGCTTGAGTTCGCTCGTGATCTTGAAGAGCGTACCGAAGGCGAAATTCGCGTTGAGTTCATCGGTGACAACCAGATTTGTGGTCAATTGTCGTGTGTTGAGAAAACCCAGTTGGGTATTGTGGATATTTATGCTGCATCCACACAGAACTCAGCCGGTGGTGCGCCCTATCTGAACGTGCTGGATTATGCCTACATGTTCCCGGGGCGTGCGTCCCAGTATCACTTCCTTTACAGCCCTGAAAGCCAACGGATTCTGCGTGATCCGCTTGAAAAACGCCACGGTTTGAAGTTCCTGTTCAGCCATTGCGAATTGCGCGGCATTCAATTGGGTCTGAAATTTGAAGACAAGCCGACAGTGACGAAGCTGGAAGAGCTGTTTGGTACCAAAAACCGTGTGACAGGTACGCAGCTTGGCCGGATCGCCATGCAGTTGTTGAACCTGAACCCTGTGCCTGTGGCCTGGGAAGAAACCCTTGATGGCTTGAAGCAGGGCCTTATTGATGGTGCAGAAACATGGGCGTCAGCCGTGGCCTATGCCAATATGTCACCTGTTGTGTCCCAGTCGGTTGATCTGAAGTTCTTCTGCGGAACCGAGCACACTTCCATGTCGGCAAAAGTGTTTGATGCCATGGACGGACATCTGCAGGATGCCATTATGGAATCATCCTATCTGGCGCAGGTCCACGTGCAGGCAGCCAACGAAGCAGCTCTTGTGAAAACGGTCGGCTTCTCCGATCCACAGCTTCCGGACACAATTTTCGTCAAAAACAATGTGCGTCCAGCCTTCCTTCCAGCTGATCAGATCAAGATGGCGGAAGAAATGTGCTCTCCGGAGTTTAATCCAGAGCCATGGGCGCCTTGGCGCGAGCGTCTGAACAACTGGTCTGGCGGTATCGATACTTACGCGGATATCCACAAGGTCGCCCGTGAAGTTCCTGCTGACATGTTGCCGGAAAATGTTGAACCACGTCGCTGGTGGCGCGGTTAATCCAACTAAAATGCTGGCGGTTTGCGGAAGTACACAAACCGCCAGCATGGTTCGTTGCCACCCAAGCCAGGACATGTCGGTAGGCTTGAACCTGGCAGCAAGCTTGGGCCTGACAATCAGGGCGATATGATTTCTGGGGAGGAAATCAGTTATGGGCTCCATTTTTGGAGATGTTGCGGCTGTTTTTACCGCAATTCTTGCAGGTGATTCCTGGGGGATGAAAGAGGCCTTTGGTGGACCGGGTATCTGGCTTATCGGGCTGATTACTGTCTTGCTTGGGGCCGGGTTGATCGCGAAAGTCTATGAGCTCAGCCCGTTCATCGAAAAGCATCTTGAACGTGCGTTGATGGTGTGGAGCTATTTGCTGATCGCCGGTATCATCTTTGTGGAAGTCGTGCGGCGGTTCGTTTTCAATGAACAGGTGCCCTGGTCCACGACCCTGCCGCCTTATCTCTTTTTGATAATGACCTGGTTCGGATGTGCCTATAACGTCCGGCTGCGGACCCATCTCGCTTTTTCAGAATTTCGGACAAATCTACCGCGTGTCGGACAGATGCTGTGCCTGTCGTTGGATGCGGTTCTATGGATTGGCATTTGCTGGGTTGTTGTTGTCACCTCCACGCAAGTTGTTGTGAATTCGGCAGCCAATTTTCAGATCATGCTGGGCACCGATGATGTTATGCAGTGGTGGTTCCTGCTTAGTGTGCCCATCAGTTTTGTGATGTTGGCGGCACGCGCCTATCAAAACCTCAGTGAAGACATTGCCAATTTCAGGTCTGGTGAAGACCTGATTTCGACTGCTGTCATTGGCGGAGAGTGAGGAGAGCATCATGACTGATGGAACATGGATTACGCTAATTTCAATTGGGGTGACCCTGCTTTTTATGCTGGGAGTACCGGTATTTCTTGTCATCGCCTATTGGGTGCTGGGTTGCAGCTTCGTCATAGGACTGCCCCTGATAAATATCGGGACTGCCTTGTCCGATGTCTTCACCGACGGCTTTGCGCTGTTAGCGATGCCGCTCTTCATCCTGACGGGTGATTTGATCAACAAATCCGGGATAGCAAGGCGATTGTCGGATTTTGCCTATTCATGCCTTGGCTGGTTACGCGGCGGTTTGGCGATGGCTGCATTGGCTGCCTGCGGCCTGTTTGCCGCGATCTCCGGTTCCAACTCCGCCACAACGGCCACCATTGGGTCCATGCTGCATCCGGAGATGGTGAAGGGCGGTTATGATGAGCGGTTTTCGGCAGCTACGGCTGCTGCCGGCGGCACGGTTGGCATCATCATTCCGCCATCCATCATTTTCATTATTTACGGGTTCTTGATGAATCTTCCGATTTCGGACCTGTTTATTGCCGGAATCATTCCCGGAACCCTGATGGTTGTGGGTATGCAATTCGCGTGCTGGATTATTTGTCGTCTTAATGGCTGGGGCTATCTGATTCCCTTGCAACTGACCCGGGTTCTGAAAACGGCCTTTGGTGCCTGGCTGGGCTTTTTCGCCATCGGGCTTGTTCTGTATGGCATCTACACCGGCAAATTCTCTCCAACGGAAGCCGCCGGTGTGACAGTGGGCTTCTGCATTATTGTCGGGCTTATTTCCCTGCCGCTTTACAAAATGATGGGATCGCGGGATGAGGCCCGACCGCATACCGAGAAGAGTTATGGTGAAATGCTGGTGGTCCAAGGCTTCAAACTAACCGAAATTCCGGCGATTACGCTGCGGTCTGCCCAGATTACCGGCATTCTGGCACCCCTGATCGGGATCTCGGTTGTCATGCAACAGATCCTGTCCAGTCTTGGCGCGGCAGAGACCATCACTGCCTTTGTGACAAGCATGGGCGGGTATCACGCAGTGCTCTTCACATCCATGGCCATTGTTTTTGTCTTCGGCATGATTTTGGAAAGCCTGCCCGTGACCATTATTCTTGCGCCAATCCTGGCGCCGATTGCAGCTTCCATAGGCGTTGACCCGGTCCAGTTTGCAGTCATCTTCCTGGTTGGAGCATCGATTGGTTTCATTACGCCGCCTTATGGATTGAACCTCTATGTGGCCAGTGGTGTGACGGGTGTTCCCTATTTCAGACTGCTGCGCTATACGGTTCCGTATCTGGCGGCGCTGATTGCGGTCTGGTTTGTGGTGGCCCTGGTGCCGGAACTCTCAACCTTTCTGTTGCCGAGCCGTTAGAGGAATATCCCACACGGATTGGTAGGTATGACAGACCAGAACGACACCAACGACACGATCCCGACAAATCTGCGTTTGCTGTTCGTTTTGGAGGAATTGTCAAATGCCGGCGTGCCGATGACGCCGACTGAGATAAATCAGAAGCTTGGCCTGCCCAAGCCGACGATTCACCGCCTGTTTTCAACGCTTGAAAGCGAAGGCTTTTTGCAGCGCGAAATTGACGGGCGGTCATACGCTCCAGGCCGGCGTCTGCGACATCTGTCCATGGGTGTGTTGTCCTCCCTGCGGGTGCGCACGGCGCGTCTGTCGGTGCTGAACGCGCTGGCGGAACACATTGGCGAGACCTGCAATATTTCGGTGCCGGACCGGGATTCCATGATTTATATTGATCGTGTGGAGACCAAATGGCCGTTACGCATTCAATTGCCCATCGGTACCAGCGTGCCGTTCTATTGCACGGCCAGTGGCAAACTCTACCTCAGCAAATTGAAGAAGGCGCATCTTGAGCGGTATCTGGCCTCGGTGAATCTTGAGCGAAGGACGCCCAAAACGATCACCGATCAGAATGAGTTGCTGGCCGAAATCAAGAAAACCCGCAGCCAAGGCTATTCGGAAGATAATGAAGAGTTCATGGAAGGCATGATTGCCATCGCAGTTCCCATTATTGACGTCCATGGACGCCTGGTCTCAACATTGTCGTTCCACGCCCCGACCCAGCGCCTCAGCCTCAAAGACGCGGGCGCTCATCTTGATCGCTTGAGAGCAGGCGCTGACGATTTGGCACAATTGCTGGTGTAAAGTTTTAGAGTCAGGACCCATTAATCCGATGGTCGGCAATGACCGGTTCGAGCCGTTTTTACCCGATTTGATCGTGTCACGGGTGGAGTAGGAAAATTGCTAGCTTCTCCAAACAAGCTACGGCGATATCAGGTTGGTGGGATTGTTGCTCAATTGCAGTAGGTAGGCTATTATATTTGCACGCTGACGACGGTCCTTCACTCCCCTGTAACCATGTCGGCCCATTGAGATCATCTTTGTTCCTGGTATGAAGTCCGTTGGTCGCGTAATGAAGGCGAAGAGCGCCTCGTTGGTCCATACACCTTCATGCCGTATGAGCGCAGACGAGTAGTTGTAGCCTGGGTGGCTTCCTATTTTTTTACCAACAATGTTCCAAAGATTGGGGCCATGTACGCTCGGGCCACCATTGTCGACGGTGTGGCATCTACCACAAACGACTGGGAATATGCTGGCTCCAGCATCGGAGTCAGCTAAGTGCATTTGAGGAGCAATCGGATCAATAGGACGAGCAACAGCGCCGTTGGCGCGGAGGAGTTTCACTACTTCCATGTGATCCGATGCTGCCGCTGAATGGATGGGCGCATTGTCATATTTGCTACGGGCATTAACATCAGCACCCAAGGATATAAGTAGCTCAACGACTTCGCCGTTGCCTCCCTCAGCCGCCGCATGCAACACAGTCTCTCCATCGGAGGCTCTTACCGCATCAATATTTGCACCATTCTTTATCAGGATTTTCACGACACTCAGATTACCGTGAACCGCGGCGGCATGAAGTGGTACCGTGCCGGTGGTAACGTCCGCGGCCTCGATCGAAACACCATGACTTATGAGAAGCTCGATGATTTGAACGTTACCCTGGACGATTGCCAGGAGCAAAGCTCCTCCCAAAAACATATCTTGTTCTGTAACATCAGCGCCGTTCGCGATCTCTAGCTTTACCTGATCAAGATCACCCTTTTGGATAGCCGTGTGAAGCGGCCCGCCATAGCTGACGGTTGCTGTGATGCACGTGGCCACAGCCACCGCAAACTTACGAAAGATGCTATTCACAATCGCCTCCATGCCTGTTCGTTGAATTTTAGATCATAGCAATGTTAGACGAAACCAGGAAGGTATCTGGGAATTTGGGGCTATGGATTGCATGCCAACATTATCCGAGATTGGCAGCATGACAGTGCTTTCGAAAGTAGGATAGAAATGCGCGTTGTTTCTCTTGATGCTCTGGCGAACTCAAATTCGGCACACGATGAGTGTTTGCTGGTCGATTTTTCGTTTCAATTTCCGTTGCTCTATTCTAACTCTTCAACGACTGGTTTTGGCATCTATCAATGCTCAAATGCTTGTCGCGTTAAAAACATTGCTCCGTAATATTCCAAGCCACTAGGTCCGCAGACCTGACGTTTGCAACTTCAAGGATTCAAATCTAATTTAAGATGTGGTTCAAGTGGGCAGGAGGACCTGCTCATGTCTGATCACTATTGGCTGACCGAACCCCAACTCGAGCGCATCAAACCTTAATTCCTGCGCTCCCATGGCAGACCACGTGTCGATGACCGGCGTGTGATCAGCGGGATAATCCACTTCATCCGAAACGGTTTGAGGTGGGGGGATGAACCAGAAGATTATGGGCCGCACAAGACCCTCTACAATCGCCCGTCCGTTGGTCACGAATGGGCTTGTTTGAATGTATCTTTAGCGGCTTGGCCGGTAGTGGAGAAGAGTCAGACATCGTCATGATCGATGCCACACACTTGAAAGTTCACCGGACTGCCTGCAGTTTGAGTTTGACAAAAAGAGGGCTGTTCCGCGCCGCATTGGTCGAACGAAGGGCGGCCTGAGCTCCAATTTTCATGCTCCGTGTAACGGTATTGGAAGACCGTTAGTTCTGTGCCTGAGTGAAGGCCAGCTTTCCGATCATATTGGGGCGAAGTTGATCTATCCGGCGATGCCGAATGCCAAAGTCCTGATTGGCGACAAAGGCTATGACAGCGACGAGTTCCGGGATGCGCTGAATGCCCATAAGATCGGGGCCTGCATCCCGCCACGATCAAACCGCATTGCACCAAGGAATTACTCCAAATCTTTGTACAGGCAACGTTACAAAGTCGAAAACATGTTCGCAAAACTCAAAGACTGGCGGCGTATCGCAACCAGATATGACCGCTGTGCCCATACATTCCTGTCGGTTACCTGTATCGCAGCAAGCGTCATCTTCTGGATCAATCAATGAAACCTGACCCTAGGCCTTCACGCGCTCCGACTTTGGATCATAAAGCGGTCGTGTGGATGCCAATGCCGGAAACCGCTCTCCGGCGACTTCGATTTCATAATTGCTCTCCAGCATCTCGGCAATGGTTTCCCCCTCGCATGGCACATAGCCAAGGCCAATGGAGGCGCCCAGATGATGGCCGTAATTTCCAGACGTCAGATGAGACACGATTTTGCCGTCCCGGAGGATTGTCTCATTGTGGTAGAGCATTGGCGTGCTGTCGGTGAGCTGAAACTGTACAAACCGTCGCAACAAGCCGTTTTCCTTCCTGCGCAAGACCGCATCGCGGCCAACAAATTCCGGTTTGGCGGTTTTCACAGCAAAGCCAAGGCCAGCCTCCAGCACATGGTCCTCGTCGGTAATGTCATGGCCAAAATGGCGGTAGGCTTTTTCGATACGGCAGGAATCAAGCGTGTGAAGGCCGCATAGTTTCAGGCCAGCATCGTGACCGGCAGCTTCAATGCTTTCAAATATATGGGCCGCCATATCGCTTGATGCATAAATCTCCCAGCCCAGTTCTCCGACATATGTGACCCGGTGCGCACGTGCCAGACCCATGCCGATTTCAATTTCGTGCATCTGGCCAAATGGGTGGTGTTCGTTTGAAAAATCATTCGGTGAACAGGCCTGAAGGATGTCTCTGGATTTCGGGCCCATCAGACAGAGCACAGCTTCGCTGGCGGTCATATCTGTAATGACAGCATTCCAGTCATCGACATGACGGCGCATCCAGGCAAGGTCACGCTGGAGCGTGGCTGCGGGGACTACGGCCAGAAATGCCGTTTCTGACAGCCGTGTGATGGTGAGGTCGCTTTCAATGCCGCCACGCCGGTTGAGCATCTGTGTGTAAACTATTTTACCCGGTTCAACATCCATCTGGTTGCCGCAAATATGGTTGAGGAAGGGCAGGGCGTCGCGCCCTTCAATTCTGATTTTGCCGAAGGAAGACATGTCGAACAGGCCAGCAGTTTCACGCACCGCGAGGTGTTCCTCGCGCTGATTGTCGAACCAGTTCTGACGTTTCCACGAGTATTCATAGCGCCTTGGCTGGTCCTTTTTGGCAAACCAGTTGGCACGCTCCCAACCGGCCAATTCGCCAAAGACAGCACCACGCTCCTGCAAATGATTGTGTAAAGGCGAGCGGCGGACACCGCGTGCGGTTTCCATTTGGCGATATGGGAAGTGGTCGGCATAGAGCAGACCCAGTGTCTCTTTTGTCCTGTTGTAGAGATAGCTGCGGTTGGCCTGAAACGGTTGTACGCGGCGCACGTCAACATCCCACAAATCGAAGGGAGGCTCACCATCATTCATCCATTGTGCCAGAGCCATTCCAGCACCACCGGCAGATTGGATGCCGACGGAATTGTAGCCGCAGGCCACCCAGAAATTTTTCAATTGTGGTGTTTCGCCCAGATAGTAGCGGTCATCAGGCGTGAAGCTTTCCGGGCCGTTGAAGAAGGTGTGAATTCCGGTTTCGGCCAAAAGCGGGAAGCGATTTATGGCCTGTTCCAGAATGGGTTCGAAATGATCGAAATCTTCGGGCAGTTGATCAAAACAGAAATCTTCCGGAATGCCGTCCATGCCCCAAGGCTTTGCGACAGGTTCAAACGCCCCAAGCAGAATCTTGCCAGCGTCTTCCTTGTAATAAGCGCATTCATCGGGAACGCGCAAAACCGGCAATTGCGGCAAATCGGGAATGGTTTCGGTGACAATGTAAAAGTGCTCACAAGCCTGCAAAGGTATGGGAACCCCTGCCATGGCACCCAGTTCCCGTGCCCACATGCCAGCGCAATTGACCACGTGATTGCAGGCAATATGTTGCTCGACACCGTCCTTTTCAGCCGTGACACCGGTTATGGCACCATTGCTGGAATGGATGGCTTTGACTTTTGTCTGTTCAAAAATCTGCGCGCCATTCTGACGCGCACCTTTGGCCATCGCATGTGTGATGTTTGAGGGATCTCCCTGACCATCCTTTTCCACGAAAATCCCGCTGACGACATCTTCTGTTTCCAGAAATGGATATCGCTGTTTGATGTCATCAGGGCCGATTTCTTCGACTTCAACACCAAATGCGCGCGCCATTGAGGCACCGCGCAGCAATTCTTCACGGCGCGCTTCTGTCAATGCCACGCTGATTGACCCACAGCGGCGAAACCCGGTGGCAAGGCCGGTCTCGGCTTCCAGGGTCGCGTAGAGTTCCTGACTGTATTTCGACAGGCGCGTCATATTGTGGGTTGCCCGTAATTGAGCGATCAGCCCGGCCGCGTGCCAGGTGGTTCCGCTTGTCAGTTGCTTGCGCTCCAGAAGCACAATGTCCGTCCAGCCAAGCTTGGCCAGGTGGTAAGCAACCGAGCAGCCCGATACGCCGCCACCAATAATAACCACACGGGCCTTTTCAGGAAGATTAGCCAATTTTGTGCCTCCAATTGAGCTCAATAGATGGGGGGTGAAATAACCCAGATGACAACAGCTGGTTCATCACCGGGATTGTGCCAGCTGCAGGTTTTGTTTTGGAACTGGAAGCTGTCGCCTTCATGCAGCGTGTGGTGGCGTCCGCCAATCCAGATTTCCAATTGTCCGGATACGACAAAGCCACCTTCCTGAACGGGCCGGGCTGGCTTGTCGCCGCTCTTCGCGCCGGGGGCAAATATCGATCTCAACATCTCAAAATCACCCGCAATGTCAGGCGATAAAAGCTCCTCGACAAGGCCGCTTTCGCGTGAGCCCAGCGCCGTTCTGTTCTGTTTGCGGACGATGGTTCCCAGTTCTTCAGCCGGAGCCTGACTGTTGCGAAAAAAGAAACTGATGGGAACTTCGAATTTCTTCGCGATTTTCTGGAGGTCCTGGATGGAAGGATCTGTCTGATTGCGTTCAATCTGGCTCAACCAGCCGATTGAACGGCCAAGAGCTTCTGCAAGGTCCGTCAATGTCAGGTTTTTCTGTTTGCGAAGGGCGCGAATGTCATCGCCAATCAGGCCAGAAGCGGATCGCTCTGCTGCCAAAAACCGGGCCTGCTCGTTTTGTTTCGCCCTGTCATTTTTATTGGCTTGGTCGTTTGGATTGGGATGGGCCGATTTGTTTGCCATGCCGTCTTTCATCAATTCACATCCATAGTCTAAAATGAAATTATTCGTATATTTTTCATTTTTTTGACAATTATGCAAACATATTATTAAAGCGAAGGCGGGTTGTCGAAACTTCCCGCCTTCGGATCGTCAGGGACGCTGCAGATGAGGTCACATATTCTTCAAGGTGTTGCGGAACGCGTCGATGATTTCATCAATGTGGCTTTTCTCGGCGATCAGAGATGGTGCAAGAATGGCTGTATCTCCGGTCCATTTGGCATGGCAGCCTTTCCAGAACAGCTCTTTTTGAAGATTATTGCCACGAATGCCGGGTTTTCCTTCTTCCGGGAAAACCTCAATACCGGCCATCATGCCGTATCCGCGCAGATCCTTCACAATGGGAAGTTCTTTCAGCGACCAGACGGCATCGAGGAAGTAGTCCGACATTTCTGCCGCACGCTCAAACAGGCCTTCATCTTCGTAGATTTGAAGGGTCGCGAGACCCGCAGCGCAGGCTGCAGGGTGTGCGGAATACGTATAGCCGTGGAAAAACTCGATGGCATTTTCAGGCGCTGCGTTCATGATGGTTTCGTAGATTTCGTCAGTGGCCGATACAGCTCCCATGGGAATGGCACCATTGGTCAGCGCTTTTGCCATGGTAATGACGTCCGGCATGACATTGAACGCGTCCACAGCGAACGGCGTTCCCAAACGACCAAAGGCTGTGATCACCTCATCGAAGACCAGCAGAATGCCATGCTGATCACAGATTTCACGCAGGCGCTCAAGATACCCTTTTGGCGGCACAAGCGAGCCGGTGGAGCCAGCAATAGGTTCAACAAACACCGCAGCAATGGTCGAGCCGCCATAGGTCTCACAATGGCGTTGCAGATCATTGGCAAGGTGTGCGCCCGTCTCAGGCTGACCGCGTGTAAAAAGCTGATCTTCTTCCCAGGTGTGGCGCAGCATGACGATATTCGGCATCACCACCGGGAAGGTTTCGCGATTGCGCACCATGCCCGACAGGGACACGCCGCCCATATTGACGCCATGATAGGCCCGTTCGCGGGAGACAAAGCGAATGCGCTGGGATTCTCCACGTGCCCGGTGGTAGGCCATGATCATCTTCAGAGCCGTCTCAATGGATTCAGAGCCGGAATTGGTGAAGAACACATGGTTGAACGGTTCCGGCATGATTTTGGCGAGCTTGGCAGCAAAGGCAAAAGATGTCGGCTGTCCCAGTTGGAATGGCGCTGTGTAGTCATTTTGCAGCATTTGCGCATAGACAGCGTCGGCAATTTCCTTGCGGCCGTGACCACAGGCAACATTAAACAGGCCCGACGAACCATCAATCAGACGATCGCCGTTCTGGTTCCACAGATACATGCCTTCGCTTTTTGTGATCAGGCGAGGCGATTCCTTGAAGTCACGGTTTGCGGAAAAGGGCATCCAATGCTGTTCAAGCGAGTTTGTGACAAATTTCTCAAGCGGTTTGGCCACCATGTTCATGCCGTCATCCTCCTGTGCGCGCATCAGTTTTCCCATAGGAAATTTATCTGAAATGCAGGTTTTCAAAATTTCCAGTTGATAGTGCCGATGAAATTGGTCTCATAATAGGTCCAGATGGAACTGAATATGGAGCCACATCCGTTTCAGAACGGAAGAAAGAACTGAGTCATGCGGGATAGTCTATTTCACGTTGAGCGGATGGAGGCGACAACGCTCCAGGCCCAAATTCGAGAGATGCTGGTAACAGCGATGCTGGCCGGGCAATTGCCTGCGTCCTCGCCAATACCTTCAACCCGAGCTATGGCCAAGCGCCTAAAAGTCTCCAGAAACACTGTCATGTTAGCCTATCAGGCACTGGCAGCCGATGGCTATCTTGAAGCGCGTGAGCGCTCGGGGTTTTATGTGTCACCGGAATTGCAGGCCGGGCTGGCTGCGACCAATGTGTCTTCATTTCCGAAAAAAGTGGAAACGGTCAATCCTGTTGACTGGAACAAAAAGCTTCGGCTTCATCCCAGCGGTCAGTCAAATATTGTCAAGCCGCCCAACTGGCATGATTATCCATTTCCCTTCATCTACGGTCAATCGGACCCGGCTCTTTTCCCGATTACGGCGTGGCGCGACTGCACGCGGCAGGCGATGAACCGTAAATGGCTGGATGCATGGACTGATGATCGTTATTCTGAGGATGATCCGCGGTTGGTTGAGCAGATCCGCCAGCGAATTCTGCCGCGCAGGGGTATTTTGGCCGAGTCTGATGAAATCCTCGTCACTTTGGGCGCACAAAACGCGCTCTATCTTCTGGCTAATCTGCTGGTAAAACCACACACAGCGGTCGCGATTGAAGATCCTGGCTATCCGGATATGCGCAACACATTCACGCTGATGTCCGATGATGTGCGGCCTGTTGCGGTCGATGAGGAGGGCATTGATGTCAATGGATTAACCGATTCAGAAATCGTGTTTGTGACGCCCAGCCATCAATTCCCGACGAATGTAACCATGTCTCTGCCACGTCGTCGTGCCCTGTTGGAGTGGGCCGACAAGAATGATGGGCTTATCATTGAAGATGATTATGAGTTTGAAACCAATTATATTGGCGAGCCAACTCCCGCCCTTAAGTCGCTGGATGGTATGGGCCGGGTTCTTTACATCGGCAGTCTTTCAAAATCGATCATGCCCGGGCTGCGTATGGGATACCTTGTCGGGCCGGCAGATCTGATTGCCGAGGTGCGCGCGCTGCGTCGGTTGATGCTGCGTCATCCGCCAGGCAATAATCAGCGCATTGTTGCGCTCTTTCTGTCTTTGGGTCGGCATGATGCCCTGATAGCCCGGTTGCACAGAACTTACGCAGAGCGTTGGAAGATTCTTGGCAAGGCACTGACAGACCATTTCCCGGGCTGGTTTCAGACACCGGGTTTCGGTGGCACGTCGTTTTGGGTGAGGGGACCGGATGGTCTGGACACTGATGAATTGGCGGTGAAGGCTCTGGAAGAGGGCGTGGTGATCGAACCCGGTCACGTGCACTTTGCAAGTTCAGATGGCCCGCGAAACTATTTTCGCCTGGGATTTTCGTCCATAGCGGACGAACAGATTGAGCCTGGTATCATCAAATTGGCAGATGTCGCCAAGCGCATGATGTAGTGCGTTGTGACGGTCAAAAGCTGTGAAAAGGAACCATTTTTAATACCCCAAGTCTCGAAAACAGTTAAAAAATCACTTCTGGTGCCATCATGGCGCACAATTTGGCACTAGGCGGAGAGGCCATTCCGTTGTGTGCTGACAATCCTGCTGTTGCCTGGTTCGCAGCGGATTTAAATTCCAGTTAACCGCTTGAGTTGTATAAGTTTACGCAACGTCACGTTACGTCCTATGACAGTGTCGGGAAGACTGTCAACTTTCTTTCAGACGTGCGCGTTCGAACTGGTTTTCAGAACACACTTTTGTCAATACAGGGGACTACTCATGATTACCAAAAAATTTGCATTCGCGCTTGTTACCGGTGTCGCTATGGTCGCGTCACTGGGCATGAACGGTGCACAGGCGCTCGACAAAGTTACTGTGGCTTACTTTCTGGAATGGCCAACGGCCAATCAGGTGGCTCAGATTGAGAAAACCTATGATGAAGCCATGGGCGTGGAAGTTGAATGGCGCGCATTTGGCAATGGCAATGAAATGACCCAGGCCATGGTGTCCGGTGATGTTCAGATTGCCTACAGTCAGGGGTTTGTGCCGTTTGTCGTTGGTACCTCCAACGGTGCGCCTTTGAAGATGGTCGGCGTGGCGGTGACCTATGCTGAAAACGATCTTTGCATTGTGCGTGATGATGCGGGCATTACCAAAGAGAATGCGAAAGAGCTGGAAGGTAAGAAAGTTGCGACGCCAATCGGCAATGTGACCCATTACAAACTTCTGAAAACACTTGAGCATCTCGACGTTGATGTGAACAAGGTGAACCTGGTTCAGATGAACCCTGCTGACGCGGCTGTCGCACTTGTGCGTGGTGACGTGGTCATGGGCTGTGCATTTGGTGGTTCGCTGCAGCGGATGAAAACGGTCGGAAAACCTCTTATGACTGGGGCTGAGCAACAGGCGATCGGCATCAATACATTCGATATTGTGTCCGTTACGGATGATTTTGCAGCGGAGCACCCGGATCTCGTTCGCAAGTTTCTGGAAGTGACCGAAGCAGCCAATGAGGCTTACAAGGCCAATCCAGAAGGTGCCTATGCAGCGGTTTCAAAAGCTGCGGGTATGGACATGGACGCAACCGTTTCAACCATGAATAATTTCGGTTTCCCCAGTGCGGCAGATCAAATAAGTGAAAACTGGCTCGGCGGTGGTGTCCAGGAAATGACCAAGGGTGTTGCAGACATCATGGTGTCTTCCGGTGGCATGGACAAAGCGCTGGATGACTACTCCAAATTCATCGATGACAGCTTCTTGAAATAAGTCAAAGCAGGGCGGCAGACTTGCATTGCCACCCTTTTGTTATCCAATCTGGGAAAGTTTTGTGACCGGCATAAGCATCGACAAAATATCCATGGAGTTCACGCTGCCTGACGGCGGAGCTGTCCATGCGCTTAACAATGTTTCACTTGATATCGAGCCAGGTCAGATTGTTTCGATTCTGGGGCCATCGGGCTGTGGGAAGACAACCCTTTTGAACATTGTTGCCGGTTTCCTTTCCCCCACAGACGGAGAAGTTCGGCTTAACAATCATACCGTCACGGGACCTGGCGCTGAACGTGGCATGGTGTTTCAGCAAGGCGCACTGTTTGAATGGCTGACGGTAAACGACAATATACAATTTGGCCCCAGGATGGCCGGAAAGCCAAAAGAGGAATCCGCCGCCAAATGCGACGAACTCCTGAACATTGTGGGCCTTGCCGGTTTTGGCGAAAAGCCGGTCTACCAATTGTCCGGCGGGATGCAGCAGCGTGTCGCGCTTGCGCGGTGTCTGGCAAATGATCCCGACGTCATTTTGATGGACGAGCCACTGGGCGCTTTGGATGCCCTGACGCGAGAAAAAATGCAGGGGCTGGTTCTAAAGCTCTGGAAAGAAACCGGAAAAACCATAATTCTAATCACCCATTCTGTGGAAGAGGCGCTGTTTCTGGGCGAGCGTCTGATTGTCATGGCGCCGAGGCCAGGACGCATTGTTGAAGATTGCAGCCTGCCATTTCCCGAACAGGCACTGACGACAAATGCCCGTGAGGTGAAGGCCTCTCCTGAATTTGTTGCGAAGCGGGAGGAGGTGCTTTCCATGATCTGGGACATGGAAGAAGAAATTATGGGTGGCGGCGATGGAATTTAGAGGTCTGAGCGATGCGTGAACAGAAAAACCCTTCCAGTCTGGCGATTTGGCTGGGCCTTGCCGACAATTCTTTCACGCGACAAAAGACGGTAAAGTTCGGCGATGAAAGTGCGGTGAATTCAGGCCGGTTTTATTCCATCCTCATTGTAGTTGTTCTGTTGCTGGCCTGGATTATCTCGTCGGTCTTCGGACTGGTTAAGCCATTTTACTGGCCGACAATCGGCGGAACCGGCGACCGGATTGTCAAACTGGTGAGTGAAGGATTTCGCAATGTGCCCTTGTGGGAACATGTTGGCATAAGCGTGTATCGCGTACTTGCCGGTGTTCTGTCGGGCGCTCTGGTCGGCATTCCGCTTGGCTTCTCGATGGGTCTGTCGTCAGTCGCTCGCGGCTTGTTTGATCCGATAGTGGAATTCATGCGTCCGATCCCGCCACTTGCGCTGATCCCGTTGATTATTCTCTGGTTTGGCATTGATGAAACCGCGAAAATCGCGCTGCTGTTTCTGGCCTCTCTTTTTATTATGACCATTGCAGCGCGGTCTGGCGTCTCCAGTGTTCGTATCTCGAAGGTTCATGCAGCCTATTCTCTGGGCGCATCGAAGCTTCAGATTCTCAGACATGTCATTTTACCCAATGCGCTTCCGGAAATCTTCACCGGGCTTCGTACATCCATGGGGGTTTGCTGGGGAACCGTTGTCGCGGCCGAACTGGTTGCCGCCGATAAGGGCGTTGGCTCCATGATCATGATCGCCAAGAATTTCCTGCAAACAGATACCGTTGTTATCGGCATCATCATCATTGGCGTCATTGGTTATATCATTGAAATGTTTATGCGTTTTCTGGAGCGTGTGTTCATTCCCTGGAAGGGGAAAGGCTAGGGTCCGTACCCGTTGCTCTTGCCAAATATCTGGTGAAAAACATCCATCATTTGCAGGTGGATATGCACATGCCGGTTGCGCACATGAACGGCTGCGTAGATCGGCTGTGATATGTCCGGCGCGTCATTCAGCACATGCAGACGTTTCCTTGAAGCCGTGGGGTCCATCGTGCCTTGTGGCAGGTATGATGTTGCAGACATGGTTTGCAGAAGTGTGGCAATGGCAGGCGATGGCCCACAGGACACTTGTGTGTCGGTGAATTGCGGCAGGAGCTGTTTGTGAGTTTGAGCAAACACCGAAGACACGTCCGGGAAGATGTAATGCTCCGCTGAGACCTGATCCAGATTGAATGCCGCATTGCTGATCATTTGATAGATCAGATCACCCAAAGGCATGATGTGAAGATCAGGGGAGTAGTGCGGCGTCAAAATCAGGCCGAAATCGAGATTGCCATCCAACAAATCCGCGACGATTTTGGCGGAAAAATCCACGCCGAGAAAAAATGATGTCTCTGAAAACTGCGTGCGCAACCGCTGTATGGTTGTTCCAGCCTGGCCGCTGGCAATATCGTGATGCATTCCCAGCCGGATAACGCGGTCGAAAGCGCGGGCTGTGGAGACATGACGCACAGCCTCGCGCCATTCCAGATTGAGCGCTCTTGCGTGTTCCAGAAACCGGTTGCCGGCAATGGTGGGATGTGTGCCAGCCCGGCTGCGGTTGAACAGACGCTTGCCCAACATTGTTTCCAGCGTGCGAACGCGGTGCGAGACTGTGGATTGCGTGATGCCCAGCCGCTCTGCGGTCTGATTGAAGCTTTTGGTCTCCATCAGATCGGTAAAAGTCTCGAGTAGCTGAATGTCCAAGCGATTGTTCCCGGCGCAAGAATGGCAGATTTCAGCCTAATCGATTTTTTCGATTAATAAACCCGTTTCGTTGGAATTGCATTCCGATCCTATCGAAACAACACTGAATTCCCAGCTTTCCAGGAGGTCGAAATGGCTGAATTGCCTACAAATGCACGTGTCGTGATCATTGGCGGCGGCGTGGTTGGCGCGTCTGCACTCTATCATTTGGCAAAACTTGGCTGGACCGATTGTGTGTTGCTGGAAAAAAACGAGCTGACAGCAGGGTCTACATGGCACGCAGCGGGCAATATCCCTACGTTTTCGCCCTCATGGGCAATCATGAATATGCAGAGGTATTCCACGGAGTTATATCGGCGTTTAGGTGCCGAAGTGGACTATCCGATGAATTACCATGTCTCCGGATCTGTCCGTCTTGGCCATTCTGCAGAACGTATGCAGGAGTTTGAGCGTGTTGCCGGTATGGGGCGGTATCAGGGCATGGATATCGACATGATGAGTGTCGACGACATCAAGGCGAAATATCCGTTTATTGAAACCCATGATTTGCAGGGCGGTCTTTACGACCCATTTGATGGTGATATCGATCCGGCGCAACTGACCCAGGCGCTGGCAAAGGGCGCACGCGATATGGGTGCCAAAATTATCCGCTTCTGTTCAGTTACTGGTGCGCGCCGCGACAAGGATGAGTGGATTGTCGAGACGGATCAGGGCGAGATTCGCTGTGATTATGTGGTCAATGCCGCCGGGTATTATGCCCGCGAAGTTGGAAAATTCTTCGGTCGTGATGTGCCGATGATGGTGATGAGCCATCAGTATCTGCTGTTTGATGATGTTCCCGAAATTGAGGCCTGGTCCCGCGAAGCCGGTGCGAAACTGCCGCTGCTGCGCGATGTAGACAGTTCCTACTATCTGAGACAGGAAAAATATGGGCTGAACCTTGGTCCGTATGAACGCAATTGCAAGGCGCACTGGATCAGTTCGGATGATCCAATGCCCGAAGATTTCTCGTTTCAACTTTTCCCGGATGATCTGGATAGGCTGGAATGGTATCTGGAAGACGCGGCAAAACGAGTGCCCATACTGCAGACGGCGGGCCTTTCCAAAGTCATCAATGGACCCATTCCTTACACCCCTGATGGCAATCCCCTGATTGGTCCGATGCCAGGCGTTCCCAATGCATTTGAGGCCTGTGTGTTTACATTTGGCATCTGTCAGGCGGGCGGTGCGGGCAAGGTTCTGGCTGAGTGGATTACCGAAGGGCAGACAGAATGGGATATGTGGGCGGTTGATCCACGCCGCTTCACCGCTTTTGCTGATCAGGACTATTGCATTGCCAAAGGTATGGAAGTCTACGGCCATGAATATGCAATGCATTTTCCCCACCACCAATGGCCTGCGGGACGCGGCAAGAAACTGTCTCCGGTACATCAGGAAATCGCTGATATGGGGGCCCGGTTCGGTCCTTATAATGGCTGGGAACGCGCTGACTGGTTTGCTCACGATGGCGATGATGTGTCGGAAGCCGGCACACAGCGCTGGGATCGTAACGGCCCATGGTTTGCGCGTGTGCGGGAGGAGTGTCTGGCGGTTCGCGATCATGCGGGCATTCTGGATTTGCCGGGCTTTTCCCGATATCGGCTCAGCGGAGCAGGCGCGCGAGATTGGCTGAACAGTCTCATCACCAGTCGTGCACCGAAGCCGGGGCGTATGGGACTGGCTTATTTCTCCGACCGGGATGGACGCATTCTGACGGAAATGTCGATCATGGCGCTGGATCAGGATGTCTTCTTCCTGACGACTGCGGCACCTGCCCAGAGCCATGATTTTGAGTGGCTTCAGCGCCATCTTCCTGATGGAACGGACATTGCGATACAGGATGTGAGCGACGCGTTTTCGTGTCAGCTGCTGACGGGTCCAAATGCGCGGGCCATCTTGAAGGATTTGTGCGATGCGGATCTGCAGCTCTCCTGGTTGTCTCATCAGACCACGCAGATTGCTGACCGGCACTGCCAGTTGGTGCGCGTCTCATTTGCTGGTGAACTGGGATGGGAAATTCACAGCAAGATTGATGATACAGCTGCGATTTTCGACGCGCTCATGATCGCAGGTCACTCTCATGGTCTCAAACCATTTGGCATGTTTGCGCTCAATTCATTGCGGCTGGAAAAGGGATACCGCGCCTGGAAGACCGATCTGTCGACTGATTACACCTTGCTGGAAGGCGGCATGGCGCGGTTTATCAAATGGGACAAACCGGATTTTGTTGGCAAGGCGGCTTTGGAGGCACAAAGGCAAAAGGGCGTATCCAAATGCTTTGTGACCTTGATCATTGAAGCCGATGATTGCGATGCGCCCTATATGTCAACGCTTTGGCTGGGAGATGAGGTCGTTGGCGAGATCACATCAGGTGGCTGGGGACACCGGATCGATAAATCCATTGCCCTTGGCATGTTGCGCGCGGACCTTGCCGCGGCGGGCCGTGAAATTGAGGCGGAGATTTTCGGCAGGCGCTTCAAGGCCGTTGTTCAGGAAGACCAGCCCTTATGGGACCCGGAAAACAAAAGACTGCGCAGCTAACGCGGTTTTCCACGATTCGGATACTGGCGGGCTTTCCTATTTGTGCTTGAAGTTGGGCTTCCGCTTTTCGGCAAAGGCGGCCATGCCTTCTTTCTGGTCTTCTGTTGCGAACAGGGCATAAAACACGCGTTGTTCGTAGTGCAATCCTTCGGTCAGTGTTGTTTCGAAGGCGCGGTTGACCGCTTCTTTGGCTGTAACGACGGATGGCCTGGAATAGCTGGCGATGGTTTTGGCAGCTTTGATGGTTTCGCTCATCAGATCTGCTGCCGGAATGATCCGCGCCACGAGGCCGCAACGTTCTGCTTCTTCGGCATCCATCATGCGCCCGGTGAGAATCATATCCATCGCCTTGGCCTTGCCGACCGCATGCGCCATGCGCTGCGTACCGCCCATGCCGGGCATGATGCCCAGCTTGATTTCCGGCTGACCGAATTTGGCCGTATCTGCGGCAAATATCATGTCGCACATCATTGCCAGTTCGCAGCCACCGCCCAGCGAAAATCCATTGACTGCAGCAATGACGGGCAGGCGTGTGCCCGACAGGGAATTATAGCGCCCGAAAAAGTCGCTCATCAGCATGTCGATTTGTGATTTGTCGGCCATTTCCTTGACGTCTGCACCGGCGGCAAAGGCTTTTTCCGACCCGGTGATGATCAAGCAGCCGATGTCCGGATTGCGTGACAATTCTTCGGCATGCGCGTTGAGTTGAGCCAACAGATCAGTGTTGAGCGCGTTAAGAGCCTCAGGCCGGTTGAGGGTCAGGATTGCAATCCGGTCCTGTATGTCCACTAAAACAAGATCGCTCATATTTTGCCGTCCTTCGCATCTGTCAGAAACTCAATCATGCCGGAAAAATCGGTCTCTCCAAATCCGGCATCCACCATCTGCTGATAGAGGTTTTTTGCGTGGCTTCCAAGTGGTGTTACAGCATCCGTGTCATTGGCGGACTGTTGCGCAAGGCCGAGGTCCTTCAGCATCAGGGTTGCTGAAAATCCAGACTTGTAAGCGTTGTCAGCCGGGCTCTTCGGACCGATGCCGGGCACCGGGCAATAGGTGTTGACGGACCAGCATGAACCGGACGAGGTGGATACAACATCAAACAAAGCCGATTGCGACAGGCCCAGCTTTTCCGCCAGTGCAAAAGCTTCGCAGGTGCCGATCATAGAGATGCCAAGCAACATATTGTTGCAGATTTTTGCGGCCTGTCCGGTGCCGCCATCGCCACAATGAACGGCTTTCTGACCCATGACGGCAAACAATGGCTCACCTGTTGCAAAGGCTTCGTTTGTGCCACCAACCATGAAGGTCAGACTTCCTGCGGTGGCACCACCCACACCGCCGGAAACCGGTGCGTCCAGACACAGGATGCCTGCCACTGTCGCCAGCCTGTGTACTTCATGCGCCGAAGCGACATCAATTGTCGAGCAGTCGATCAGCAGGCTGCTCGGGGTCATTTTGGGCAGGATTTCTTTTGCAACTTGAATGGCTATTGCCCCATTGGGCAGCATTATAACGACGGCGTCTGCGTTCAAGGCTGCATCTGTGTTGCTGTTTGCCAGAGCAAGGCCGCTTGAACGCGCCGCCTGTTGAGCTGTGTCAAAGACATCATAACCGGAGACCTTGTATTCTGCCTTTTGAAGATTTGATGCCATGGGCAGTCCCATATTGCCAAGACCAATAAAGCCGATTGATGCCATTTGGTGTTCTTTCTGTGTTGCATTCTGCCCAGGAAATTGATCTTCAGTCGAGGTTGGTAGCAGGTCAATACATTCTGGCTTTGCTGCGCACTTGATTCTGCCGTGTAATTGTCAGGGCGTTTCTGCAATGCATGTTGTATCTTCAGTTGGAAAGCGCTGCTTTCTGCAGGCTTTTGGCCCAACAGCAAAAGGTGACCGTAATGCTCAGTCGTTTTTCAAATGCGCGGCGTTTTCTGGATTTGTCGGAACAGGAAATACTGGCGCTTGCCATTTCTGCAGAAGAAGATGATGCGCGGATTTATGAGACTTATGCACATTCGGTCCGTGAGACCTTTCCTGCCAGTGCTGCGCTACTGGACGGTATGGCGGAAGAAGAAAATTTGCACCGGCAACAGCTGATCGATTTGCATAAAGAGCGGTTTGGCAATCAGATTCCCTTGATACGACGGGAACATGTTGCAGGCTATTACGCACGCAAACCCGTCTGGCTGATTGAAAACCTTGGCATTGACCGGATTCGCAATGAAGTTGCCAATATGGAAGACACCGCTCGGGATTTTTATCTGCGTGCCGCAAAGCGGGTAACCGATGCCAACACCAGAAAGCTGCTGGGCGATCTGGCGCAGGCTGAGGCGGGTCATTTGGTGAAAGCCGGCGAACTTCAGGATGAGCATCTGGATGCAGAGGCTTTGGAGCAGGAAGACAAGGAATCCTATCGCAAATTTGTGCTGACATGGGTGCAGCCGGGCCTTGCCGGACTGATGGATGGCTCGGTCTCCACATTGGCGCCAATTTTTGCGACCGCCTTTGCGACGCAGGATACCTGGACCACATTTCTCGTAGGGCTTGCAGCATCCATTGGTGCCGGGATTTCCATGGGGTTCACAGAAGCGGCCTCTGATGATGGCCAGATATCGGGCAGGGGCTCACCAATCAAACGCGGGTTTGCATCGGGAATCATGACCACGCTTGGCGGTTTGGGACATGCTTTGCCCTATCTCATTCCAGATTTCTGGATAGCAACCAACATCGCATTTGCCATTGTGTTCATCGAGTTGTGGGCCATTGCGTGGATTCAGAAAAAATATATGGATACGCCCTTTTTTCGGGCGGCTTTTCAGGTTGTTCTGGGTGGGGCACTGGTGTTCGCAACCGGTATCCTGATTGGCAACGCCTAAAGTATCTCTTTTTGTATGCGTCAATTCCTGTCAATTTGGCGCCAAATCATAAATTACTTCCGGGAAATGGGGACGCAAATGAGTTTTACAGCTTTGGTTGTTGATAAGGACGAGGCGGGAACCGTCACGCAAACCATCCAAACCATGGATGACAGTCGTTTGCCTGATGGAGACGTGGTCGTCGATGTGGCTTATTCCACGCTCAACTACAAGGATGGCCTTTGCATTACCGGCAAAGGGGGGCTGGTGAGAACGTTTCCGCATGTACCGGGCATCGATTTTGCAGGTGTTGTGTCGCAATCCTCAGACAGCCGCTACAAGGCCGGTGATCCAGTCATCCTGACAGGATGGCGTGTTGGAGAGGCTTGGTGGGGTGGCTACGCGACGAAGGCCTGCGTCAAGGCGGATTGGCTAGTGCCAATGCCGGATGGCATGACAGCGCAGCATGCAATGGCAATCGGTACTGCGGGTCTGACATCCATGATCGCGATCATGGCGCTGGAAGATCACGGTTTGACACCTGAAAAGGGTGAGGTTCTGGTGACTGGTGCCGCTGGTGGTGTTGGGTCTGTTGCCGTTTCGATTTTGTCTCATCTCGGTTACGAGGTTGCAGCCGTGACCGGTCGCCCGGAAACGGCAGATTATCTGAAAGGTCTCGGCGCAAGCACAATTATTCCGCGCGAGGAACTGACAGAGGAAAACAAGCGTCCGCTGGAGTCTGAGCGCTGGGCCGGCACTGTGGATGCAGTAGGCGGTGAAATGCTTGCCCGCGTTCTGAAACAAACAAAAACCAGTGGCTCGGTCGCGGCAATCGGGCTTGCGGGCGGCGCTGCCGTGCCTTCCTTTACTGTCGTGCCGTTTTTGTTGCGTGGTGTGAACCTGCTTGGGATCGATTCCGTGACTTGCCCTTATGAGCGCCGTGTCGCTGCTTGGAAGCGCCTTGTGACTGAAATGCCCCTCGACAGACTGGAGCCGATGATTGAGGAGCATGCATTATCCGATTTACCGGCGCTTGGGCCTGCCATCCTCAAAGGACAGGTGAAGGGGCGTGCGCTGATCAACATAAAATCGGCTGCCAGCTAGGGTCCGCACCCCAAGTTGCAATTTGCCTAAAGATATCATTAATCACGCGCATGCTTGCGAACTGTGCTTTCCGTGCCTAAACTGGCTGCAACGTAAAAGCGCCACTGGCAATCCGCCAGCGTAAGGCGCGAGGAAAGTATAGTGACGAACAAGGATGGGGTTCCCGGCAATTCGGGCTCATCCTCGCAGGACGTAGAACTTGCGCGCAGGGATATGTCAGACGACGCCACAGGTGTCGAACCCATATCTGTTTTGCAGCAGCATAACGTCTCCGCGAAACCGTTTGACGACCGTGAATCCGCCGAGTCAGTCTCGGCTTTTGCAGTCATCGGGGTTGCATCGAAGCAGGTCGATTCTGTTTCCGTGTTGGATGAACCGGCACAAAATGCCGGAAAAGCTGAGCGTGATGCGAAGCATCTGAAGGGTGATGGCGTTAACAACGCGGCATCCGGCCAGGGAATGGCGCGCATTGATGGCGCCACCAATAACAATCCTGACGCAAAGATAGCCTTCGAAAATGCTGCGCCAAAACGGCATAACAGCGCCAGGCATCACAAGAATTACGGGATCGCGAAATCGACCGAGGGCAAAGTTGCCAAATATGCTGCTTTGGATCTTGGAACCAATAATTGCCGATTGCTGATTGCCGAACCGCGCGATGAAGGGTTTCGCGTCATCGATTCCTTTTCGCGTATTGTGCGTTTGGGTGAAGGCATATCAATGAATAATCGCCTGAGCGACGAAGCGTCGACACGCGCCATTTCAGCGCTGCGGGTATGCTGGAACAAACTGAAGTACCACAAGGTCGAGAAGGTGCGCCTGATTGCGACCGAGGCCTGCCGATCTGCTGAAAACGGCGCTGAATTTCTGCAGCGGGTCTTTCAGGAAATCGGCCTTGAACTGGAGATCATTGATCGCGAGACAGAGGCACGTCTGGCGGTAACCGGTTGCTCCTCACTTGTGGAACCACGCTCTGATGGTGTGGTGCTGTTTGATATTGGCGGTGGTTCATCAGAAGTCGTCTGGCTGGATCGGCGTGGACGCAGAAAGCGCAATCGCCTTGGCGGAACGCTGCGGGCGTGGGATTCTCTGCCGGTCGGCGTTGTGACCCTGTCTGAGCGTCATGATGGAAAGAATGTTACCCGCGACAGCTTCGAGGTCATGGTCAATGAAGTGCGGGACATGCTGGTTGCATTTCCAAAACGCCGCGAATTGCAGCAGGCCCTGTCCCGTGGGCGCCACCATCTGCTGGGTACATCAGGCACGGTAACAACCCTTGCAGGTGTGCATCTGGGGTTGCGTCGCTATGACAGGCGCCGTGTTGATGGTATGTGGATGAGCAACAATGATGCGGCATCCATGATCGATAAATTGCTGACATTGAGCTATGAACAGCGGATCGGGCATCCCTGCATCGGGCACGATCGGGCTGATCTGGTGTTGCCGGGCTGCGCGATTTTTGAAGCCATCAGACGGGAATTCTCCTGCGACCAGTTGCGCGTAGCAGATCGCGGGTTGCGGGAAGGCATACTGGTTGAACTCATGAGCAAGGATGGGCATGGTCTGTCCCGACGCGGCCATCGCAGCACGCCATGGCGCCGCAAGCGCCCGAGATCAAAAGCCAAACAAAACGCACATGCAAACGCAAATACGGACGGCACATCTGATGAATAGTAACTCCAGAGGGTCTGGCGGAAAACGTGGCACAGGCGGCTATCGTGGCCTTTCGGTGCGTGTGAAATCCGCACGTGGGCGCAAAATTTCTTCAACCAAATGGCTGCAGCGCCATCTCAATGATCCTTATGTGCAGCGCTCCAAGATTGATGGCCTGCGCTCCAGAGCCGCCTATAAGATTTTGGAAATTGACGAGAAATATAATTTGTTGCGCAAGGGACATCGCATTGTTGATCTGGGAGCGGCCCCCGGTGGCTGGTCTCAGGTGGCAGCGGAGCGGGTCGGCAGTCACATTGATGACATTCGGGTGGTTGGGATTGATTATCTATCCATGGAACCTTTGCCGGGCGTGACGCTTCTGGAGAAAGACTTTCTGGATGATGATGCACCCGATCAGTTGCGCGAGGCGCTGGGTGGTCATATGGCTGATCTGGTTCTGTCTGACATGGCTGCACCAACCACCGGACACAAGCAGACGGACCATATGCGCATCATTCAACTCTGCGAAGTCGCTGTTGAATTTGCGCGTGAAGTGCTCAAGCCCGGCGGTGCCTTTGTGGCCAAGGTGTTTCAGGGTGGCACGGAACACACTTTGCTGAATGAATTGAAGCGTGATTTCAAAAAGGTGGGGCATTACAAGCCGCCGGCCAGCCGAAAAGACTCCGCTGAAACCTATCTGATTGCCAGAGATTACCGGGGTCGTGACTCGAAAGTCGACACAGAAGCGGAATAAAGACGCTTTTCGCATTTGCAACATAGACGATGCGTGATATCTGGCATTGCCAACTCACCCATGATTCATTTTTACCGATAGGAGTTGGCATGGCCACGATTGTGGAAACCGCTAGCATACGCGAAGCCCTTACATTCGATGATGTCCTGCTGCAGCCCGGCCATTCCGAGGTGCTGCCCGCCGAAGTTAACATTGCCAGTCGGATCACACGCGATATCTGGATTAATCTACCCATCCTCTCCTCTGCCATGGATACTGTGACAGAAGCCAAAATGGCGATCGCGATGGCGCAGGCCGGTGGCATTGGTGTGGTTCATCGTAACCTGTCGATCACTGAGCAGGCCGAAGCAGTGCGTCAGGTAAAGAAGTTTGAATCCGGCATGGTGGTCAATCCCGTTGTGATTGGACCAGACGCTACTCTAGCCGACGCTCTGCTGTTGATGAGCGATAATGGCATTTCCGGGATTCCTGTTGTTCAAAATGGTGGGTCTGGCGGGCTCGCAATCGGGCGGCTTGTTGGCATTCTGACAAACCGTGATGTGCGCTTCGCATCTGATCCGGCGCAAAAAGTCTCTGAATTGATGACCGAGAAGAATCTGGTCACGGTCAAGGATAACGCGACGCAGGAAGACGCCAAACGCCTGCTGCATCAGCACCGCCTCGAAAAGCTACTTGTTGTCGATGACGAAAACATGTGTATCGGTCTGATTACGGTGAAGGATATTGAGAAGTCGCAGCTCAACCCGCACGCCACGAAGGATGATCATGGTCGTTTGAGGGTTGCCGCTGCCACAAGCACCGGAGATGACGGTCTGGCGCGCGCCGAAGCATTGGCCGCAGCTGGTGTTGACCTGATTGTGGTGGATACAGCCCATGGCCATTCAGAGCGGGTTTTGCAGACTGTTCGCAATGTCAAAAAGCTGTCCACCGGGGTACAGATTGTCGCCGGTAATGTGGCCACTGCCGAAGGCACACGAGCGCTGATCGATGCCGGCGCTGATTCCATCAAAGTCGGTATTGGACCCGGCTCCATCTGTACCACCCGTATTGTCGCAGGTGTTGGCATGCCGCAACTGACAGCGATCATGGATTGTGTTGCTGAGGCTAAAAAACATGATGTGCCGGTTATTGCTGATGGTGGCATCAAATATTCCGGTGATCTGGCAAAAGCACTGGCTGCAGGCGCGTCCTGTGCCATGATTGGCTCGCTTCTGGCGGGCACCGATGAAAGCCCGGGCGAAGTTTATCTCTATAAGGGGCGGAGCTATAAGGCTTATCGCGGAATGGGCTCCGTCGGGGCCATGGCGCGCGGATCTGCGGACCGGTATTTTCAGGCCGAAGTGCGCGATGAGTTGAAGCTGGTTCCGGAAGGTATTGAAGGTCAGGTTCCACATAAAGGGCCGACATCGGCAGTGCTGCACCAATTGGCTGGTGGATTGCGTGCTGCCATGGGCTATGTGGGCGCTCCGGATCTGCCGGCGTTTGAGGAAAAGGCCAAATTTGTGCGTATCACCAATGCCGGCCTCGCCGAAAGCCACCCTCATGATGTAACGATTACCCGGGAAAGCCCGAATTACGCAGGCGGCCTCTAGGGCACCTGACGATAGTTAAAGCTGGCGACGTCTGTCATCAGCAAATTTGTGGATAGTATTTTCAATGAGACTTGGCGGACGCATTCAGGCAGCAATTGAGGTGATGGAGGATGTCCAGAACCGGCGGCGGCCTATTTCGGAGGCTTTGAAAGATTGGGGATTAGCCCATCGGTTTGCCGGATCTGGTGATCGAGCCTTCATCGGCAATCTGGCCTATGATGCTCTGCGTTGGCGCGCATCGACACGCTGGATCATGGACAGCGATAAAGCATCCTCTCTGATCTTTGGAACCGTGGTCTATCGGTGGAATCAAAGCTGGCAGGAGTTGGAGACGACTTTTGACGGCGACAAGTTTGCACCGCCACTTCCTGGAAAATCGAAGCGGGAGGCGGCAGATGCCAGACGCCTGTCCGATGCGCCAGAGTGGATACAGGCCGACCTTCCCAAATGGCTTGTGCCGCATTTTCAATCCAACTTTTCCGATGAATGGATTGCCGAAGCTCAGGCCCTTTCTGGCAGACCGCCATTGGATTTGCGGGTCAACACACTGAAATCGGATCGCGGGACGGAATTGACCGCCTTGCAGTCTCTGGGTGCCGAGTTGACGGACATTTCCTCCACAGGATTACGCATACAGCCATCGGATGGGGCGCGCCGGCATCCCAATGTTCAGGTCGAGGAATCCTATCAATTAGGCAGGATCGAGATACAGGATGAGGCCAGCCAGATTGCTTCTGAACTCATCTTTGCCCAACCTGATGAAACTATTTTGGACTTTTGTGCCGGAGCGGGCGGCAAAACCCTGGCATTGGCTGCTGCCATGAAGAACACGGGCAAGCTCTACGCTTATGACAATGACCGAAACCGGCAAGCCGGTATCTTTGAGCGTCTGGAACGGGCAGGGGCAAGCCAGACCATTGTTCTGAAACCGGATGATGGCCGCCTGGCTGGCCTGCTTGGCGCTTGCGACCGTGTTGTGGTGGACGCGCCATGCACCGGGTCAGGTACATGGCGGCGCAAACCTGATGCCAAGTGGCGGTTGACTGACAAGCAATTGCTGGCGCGACAGGAAGAGCAACAGGTTGTGCTGGAAGAAGCGGCACCCTTTGTGCGCAATGAAGGCTTTCTCGTTTACATGACCTGCAGCGTTTTGGCTGCTGAGAACGAAGACAGTGTTGCTGGTTTTCTGAATGAGAACCCGGCCTTTGAGCTGGTTTCAGCTGGTGAGGTCTGGCAGGACGTCTTCGGCTTTGACAAGCCGCAGCCATGGTCTGCGGACATGATGTCAATCACTCTGACACCTGCCTCAACGGCAACGGACGGGTTCTATTTTGCGGTGATGCAGAAGGTGTCTTGAAGGTGGGTGCTGATGGATACTCGGAACAAGTCCGAGTATGACGGCACTTCGCAATTAACGTCAGAAATTAGCATTTAGGCATTGCAGATGGCATTCGGCTTGGTCGGCGTAACCCAGCCTCGTCATACTCGGACTTGTTCCGAGTATCCACCGTTGTCATCCGTCCAGCCGATTTCCTAACGCTCGAAAGTGGCTGCCAATTCGATATGCGGGGACCAGAGGAACTGGTCGACCGGCTGCAGGGACTTCATTTCAAAGCCCCCATCGATCAGAATTCGGGCATCTCGTGCAAAACTCACAGGATTGCAGGAAATGGCGGCAATGCGGCCCACGCCTGATTTCACCAACTGCTCACACTGCGCGCTGGCACCGGCACGCGGTGGATCAAACAACACGCCATCGATCTTTTTCAATTCTATATGAGACATCGGGTGTTTGAACAGATCACGCCGCAGGGTTTTGATTTTTTTGATTTTTCTTGTTCTGGATGCGGTTTTATTCAACGCATCAAGAGCGCTCTGTTCTGTCTCGACGGCCAACACCGTGGCAAATCTGGCCATTGGCAGAGTAAAGGTTCCAATACCACAAAATAAATCTGCGCAGGATTTACAGCCGTTCAAAAAGGACACTGCGTGATCGATGAGTGCCGCCTCAGCCTCGGATGTTGCCTGCAGGAAGGCTCCTGGTGGAAATGACAGCTCAAAGCCATCACTTTCGATGACATCATCGCCCTGATCCATGCTGGCCAATTCATCATTCAGTGTGACTTTCCAGAATGGTGACGTTGCGTTCCACATTTCTTCAAGCTGATGCCGATTGTTGCCGGGTGAACGGCCTGTCGACTCGATTGTAATGCCGTTCTGACCGAGCGTTGCAATCATTCGGTCTTCGTGTTTGGCACGTATGGCCAAAGCGGCCAGACGGCCAAGATTGCCGGTGCTCTTCTTGCTGCCGGGTTTGGGAACCAGCTGCTGTTCCAGAAGCGGATGCAGGATTGGGCATTCCTGGGGTGACACGATCTCGTTTGATTTTCTGGCATGAAAACCAAGATGCACACCGTCTTTTGCAGCTTTGAATGAAAAGGCGGCGCGACGCCTTGTGCCCGGAGCGACAGGTATCGGACCCGGCACCGTGAACGCGATTCCATTCTTACGCAGCACGTTTTCAACCTGCTGGCGTTTCCATTCCAGATAGCTCTCCGGCTTCATGTGCTGCAACGCGCAGCCGCCGCAGGTTCCAAAGTGACGGCAGGCTGGCTCAACCCTGTCTGCGCTTGGCTCCAGAATATCTATGATTTCGCCGCGGCCCTTGTCGACATAGGCGCGCACGGTTTCGCCGGGCAGGGTGTAGGGGATAAAAATCGGTCCGTCTTCTGTACGCGCAACGCCGTCGCCTTCGCGTCCCAGATGGTCGATTGTAAGGGTCTTGATCATGTTTCGTTGTATCCGGGTGTCCTGATCGCAATCAGGAACTCCTGATTTCCGTCACCGCCTGAAATTGGGGATTCGGTGAGGCCGATGATTTGGCATTGCTGGTCTGCTTCCAGCCAATGGGCGATTTTTTCCGCGCTGGCAAGGGCCACAGCCGGATCTGATACAATTCCACCTTTTCCCAATTGACCTTTGCCGACTTCAAACTGGGGTTTGATGAGGAAGAGACCAACAGAGCCTGGATCAGCCAGGGACAGGATCGGTGGCAGGGCAAGGGTCAGAGAAATGAAGCTGACATCACTAACGATAAACGACACTGGGAATGGCAGATCTTCCGAAGTCAGATTGCGCGCATTCAAACCTTCGACACTGGTGACACGATGATTTGCCTCAATTGTGGGATGGAGTTGTCCATGGCCAACGTCAAAGGCAAAGACTGCGTTTGCGCCTTCTTCCAACAAGATTTGAGTGAATCCGCCCGTGCTGGCACCAACGTCAATACAGTTTTCACCTGCAGGTGACAGTTCAAAATTTGCCAGGCCGTGTTTCAGTTTCAGCGCCGCGCGGGATACGTATTGGCTGGCCGGGTCACGGAGTTCGATGGTGTCCGAGGCGGTTACATTTTGCGAGGCTTTTTTGCTTATTGCCCCATTGAGCGTGACCGCGCCACGCAGTATTGCATCCCGTGCTCTGGCACGGCTGGGCAGCAGGCCACGGTTCACAAGTTCAAGATCAAGTCGTGCTTTGCTCAAGAACCAACTGCGATAAGGTTTGAGAGTTTCTTCTGGGCGACATCTGCATCTTCACCATAGGCAATGGTGCCCCGGAAGGTGCCATCAGCGTTCATCAAGAAGACGCTTGCTGTGTGGTTCATCGTATAATCGTCGTCTTCAAGCGCAACACGCTCGGCAACAACGCCGTAGGATTTAACTGTTGCCTGAACCTGCTCTTCCGAGCCGGTCAGGCCTGTGATCTTGTCGGAGAATACCGTTATATAATCCTTGAGCATTTCTGGCGTGTCACGCTCTGGATCAACTGTTACAAATGCAAATCTCATTTTGTCGGCTTCTGCGCCCAATCCTTCAATCCAGCCGGCCATTTCATAAAGGCTGGTCGGACAGATTTCAGGGCAATGGGTGAAGCCGAAAAACAGGGCGTAGGGCTTGTTATCAAACATGGTTTGATCAACCTGCTGACCATTGTGATCAACAAGCGCAAACGGTCCGCCAATCTGGGCGAATGTTATGGAATCTGAACCGGGTTTTTGTTCCTGCCAGGTCATGTAACCGACGCCAACGAGAACAATGGCAACCAACACCCATGTGATAATTCTGAAAGTCTTCATTACACATCCAATTGGTCTATGGAACAATTAACGGCGCGTCTCAAATCGACCGCCTGTGAAGAGCAGATACCAAGCTGAAATTGTTGCCTCTATATACGGGTTTCCGATTGAAATTCAACGCTTTGATCTGCCTCAGCGGTTTCGTCCATGGAATACCCGAAATCATTGTACTGAACCGCTGTCTGCGCTTCCTCAAACTCGTTAGCTTCGGCAATCCCATCCGGGATGAGAAGGTCGGTATTGAGGTCTACGGCCTCATCATAGGTCATGGCAATAACAGGCGCCGTTGATGCCAGATCGAAGTCTTCTCTGTTTTTGTGTTTCGCGGCCTTGTTCGCCCAAACGCGCCAGATCAGATAACCAACCATCACGACCTGCACCACTGCGACTGACAGGAACAAAGCGCCAGGGCCGGTTTGTGCCATCAGGTATGAGGCGACTAATGGGCCTATTGTGGACCCAATTCCAAATGCCAAAAGCAGGCCTGATGAGGTTTCGACATAGGTATCAGGCTCGCTGTGATCGAAGGCATGGGCTACAGCAATCGCATAGGTTGAGTGGGTGAACACCCCAACCATGAAGACAAGTGCCAGAAAGCTCCAACGGGAGTCACCTTCGATCAGCCCCAAAAGGGTGCAGAAAATTGCAGATCCGATACCAAGGAATACAATGACCAAACGTCGGTCGAATTTATCGGAAGCCCGTCCTATAGGCCATTGGGCCACTGCGCCACCGCCAATCATGATGGCAGAAAAAATGGCCGCAAAGCTGGTGTCAAAGCCGCGTCCGGTGGCAAACACCGGTGCCAGCATCCAGGTGGTTCCTGCTGATACGCCAATCAACAGAGCAGAGACAAAGGCTGCGGGGGAGGTGTCGTAGAGTTGTTTGGGTCGAAACCGAACCAGCGTAATGGGTGCCGGCTGTGTTGCGGTTGTCATGGTAATTGGAATGACCGCTACTGACACCACAATTGAAGCCACAATGAACAATGTAAACCCTTCCACCGTTGTAAAGGCCGTGGCGAGCTGACCTGCCATAGTGGCTGCAAGTGCAATCACGATGTAAGTGGACATGATGAAGCCGCGGTTTTCGTTGGTGGCGCGTTCATTGAGCCAGCTTTCGATCACGACGTAAAAGGCGGCGATACAAAAGCCTGTTATGAAGCGGAAGACAGACCATGCGACTTCATTGATCAACAAAGGATGCAGGAGTGCCACTGCCGAGGCCAGTGAGACCATGGCGGCATAGGCGCGTATATGTCCGCCCCGCAAGATGAGAAAAGGCCCTACCAGACAGCCAACGACGAATCCGCCAAAATAGGAAGAGATGCTAATGCCGATTGCAAGCGTCCCGAAGCCTTCAATCTGGGCGCGCAAAGGCACCAAAGCGCTCTGTAGCCCGTGACCGAAGAGGATCATGGCTACCGCGACTAAAATTATGCCGATAGAGCTTATTGTTTTAAACATTTGGGATGCCAGTCACTCGAAAAAAACAGGCCAATCACAAAAAATATGGCCGTTGAAATTTCTACTTAGTGAAGGTTTTGACCTGACACTGTATCAGGCGCGACGTATCAGTTCGCTTTTCTGCAATCCGAGTGCTTTTGTTGCGGTGTCGACAATCGCACCTGCATCCAGCAGAGCGGCTGCATACATGACGTCTGGCTTATCCTGATCAATGTACATATCAGGTAAAGTCATGGGGCGGAATTTCACCACTCCGTCCAAAAATCCGTTCAAGGTCAGGAAGTTTGCCACATGGCTGCCAAACCCGCCAACAGAGCCCTCTTCGACGGTAATCAGCACTTCATGATTGCGGGCCAGATCAGCGATCATGTCTGTATCCAGAGGTTTGGCGAAACGAGCATCGGCAACCGTGGTCGACAGGCCCAAAGCATTGAGCCTTTCGGCGGCCTGGAGGCTTTCCCCCAATCGCCCACCAAAGGACAGAAGCGCGATTTTGGTGCCTTCCTGCAGAATTCGGCCTTTGCCGATTTCCAGAATTTGGCCCCGCTCCGGCAATTCAACTCCCAAACCTTCTCCTCGCGGATAGCGGAAGGAAATCGGACCTTCATCATAGGCTACAGCGGTGGCTACCATGTGGCGCAATTCAGCCTCGTCGCCAGCAGCCATGACAACAAATTTTGGCAGACAGGCGAGATAGGCAATGTCGAACGAGCCAGCATGTGTGGGGCCGTCAGCGCCCACAAGTCCTGCACGGTCGATCGGAAAGCGGACCGGGAGCTGCTGGATAGACACATCATGCACGACCTGATCATAGGCGCGCTGCAGGAAGGTGGAATAGATGGCCACAAATGGTTTGTAGCCATCCGATGCCATTCCTGCGGCAAAGGTAACGGCATGTTGCTCGGCGATGCCCACATCGAACGTTCGCTCGGGGAATGATTCTTCAAACAGGTCTATGCCGGTGCCCGATGGCATGGCGGCGGTGATACCAACAATCTTATTATCGCGCTGTGCCTCATCGACCAGGCTGCTGCCAAAGACCCTGGTGTAGGATGGCGCATTGGGAATGGATTTGGCCTGTTCACCGGTAATGACGTTGAATTTGGACACGCCATGATATTTGTCAGTGGAGGCCTCTGCAGGCGCGTAGCCCTTACCCTTTTTTGTGACGATATGCAGCAAAATCGGGCCTTTTTCGGCCTCTTTGATGTTTTTCAGAACCGGCAGCAAATGGTCAAAATTATGCCCGTCAACAGGCCCCACATAGAAGAAACCGAGTTCCTCGAACAGCGTTCCGCCGGTAAAGAAGCTGCGCGTAAATTCTTCCGTTTTGCGGGCATTACGCTGAATGAATTTCGGCAGATGACTGGTCAGGGCCTTTGCCGCTTCGCGGATGCCGATATAGGTGCGTCCTGATACAAGGCGCGCCAAATACGCACTCATGGCCCCAACAGGCGGTGCGATAGACATGTCATTGTCGTTCAGAATGACGATCTGTCTGGCATCCACGGCACCAGCATTGTTCATGGCTTCATAGGCCATGCCGGCAGACATTGATCCATCGCCAATGACAGAAATGACCTTATGGGATTTGCCATCCAGATCCCGGGCAGCAGCCATTCCCAGCCCGGCTGAGATTGATGTGGAGGAGTGCGCGGCCCCAAATGGATCGTAGATGCTCTCATTGCGTTTGGTGAAACCGGAGAGGCCACCGCCCTGACGAACCGTGCGGATGCGGTCGCGCCTGCCGGTCAGGATCTTGTGCGGATAGCATTGGTGGCCGACGTCCCAGATAATGCGATCGTCAGGCGTATTAAACAGATAATGCAGGGCTATTGTCAGCTCTACCACACCAAGACCGGCTCCAAGATGGCCACCGGTTACCGAGACGGCATCCAGCATTTCGGCCCGCAATTCTTCGGCGAGCCTTGGCAGGTCGGACTCCGCGATTTTTTTCAAATCGTCAGGAGTATTCACCTGATCCAGCAGCGGGGTCTCCGGTCTTGTGCTCACGGCCATGCTTTCTTGATTTTCGCGGTTGGGCCCTTTGACCATCTGGCCGTTGGACAGTGCGATTTATGCATTGATTGTGACACATATATGTCCCTTGTTGCCTATCCGGGCAAGGGAATAAACTCTTCTTCATCACCGGGAACGGTATCAAAGCGCGCCTGACGCCAGTCCTCTTTGGCCTGATCAATCCGTTCTTTGCTGGATGATACGAAGTTCCACCAGATGTGACGTGGTCCATCCATCGGCTCACCGCCCAGCAACATCAGCCGCGATGGTTTGTTGGCGCGGATTGTGATCCGGTCGCCGGGGCGGAATACCAGAAGCCGCCCGCCTTCAAAACGGTCCCCGGCAATGTCAATTTCGCCCGATACAATGTAAACGCCGCGTTCCTCGTAATCCGCATCCAGCGGTAAAACGCCGCCTGCCTGTAATTCCGCAGAGGCATAGAACATGTCGGAATAGGTTTTTACCGGCGATTTCTGACCATACATGTCACCTATGATGATCCGCGTGTTCGCGCCGCCATCATTGAGGACTGGCAGGGCATTGGCTGATTGATGCTCAAAATCAGGATCGATTTCCTCAAACTGCCTGGGCATGGCCACCCAGGTCTGAATGCCAAACAGGTTCTGACCTTTCTTGCGTGTTTCATCTGAAGTGCGTTCGGAATGGACGATACCTTTGCCCGCGGTCATCCAGTTGACGGCACCTGGCGCAATTGGCAGTTCAGTGCCCAGGCTGTCGCGATGGTAGATTTCACCGGAAAACAGATAGGTCACCGTCGACAGACCAATATGCGGATGGGGCCGCACATCAATGCCCTGATCGGTGAGGAATTCTGCAGGGCCCATCTGGTCAAAGAATATGAAGGGCCCAATCATCTGTTTCCGGGCAGATGGCAGAGCGCGGCGAACCTCAAACCCGCCAAGATCACGGGCACGGGGCACAATGATTGTCTCGATCGCGTCGCAGGCTTTTTTATCACCCGGGACGGGGTCTTCTGCGGGGTGCCAGGTCATGTCTGATCTCCTCATCTGTTATTACAGATTTAGATCACAGTCGAGAAATCACACCAATGGTTGACGCTGTAGAATAACCGTCAATATCTGTGAAACAATTGATCAGTCGAGCGGCTCGGTCGATGCTGCTTGTCCATCAGCATTGGTTCTGATTTTCTCGACTTTTTCTTCCGCTGATTTCAACAGAGTGTCGCATCTGGCTTTTAGTGCTTCGCCACGCTCATAGATGGAAATGGATTCTTCCAAAGGCACGTCGCCTTTTTCCAGGCGGGCGACAATTGTTTCCAATTCTGCGAGCGCAGTTTCAAAACTCATGGATTTCAGATCTGCTTTGTCGTCGCTCATCATTGCTCCTCAGGTGCTCGCATTCATCAGTTCATCTATATGACGGGCAGCTGATTCGGCCAGTCCCATCAGATCATAACCACCTTCCAGCAGTGAAACCACCCGGCCGGATGCATGCGTATCGGCCAGTTCAAGCAGTTTCTCCGTGACCCATTTGAAATCCTCACCCTGCAGGTTGATTTGCGCAAGCGGGTCGCGATGATGCGCATCAAAACCTGCTGAAATCATTATAAGGTCCGGTTGGAAATTGCTGATTGCCGGAAATATACGTGTTTCCATGGCTTCACGAAACTCGGCGCCGCCATCACCTGCGGTCAAGGGCGCATTGACAATGTTGTCATGGTCTCCGGTCTCATTCAGTGAACCGGTGCCGGGGTAAAGCGGCATTTGATGGGTCGAGCAATATAGTGCTGTCGGATCATTCCAAAGGATATCCTGGCATCCATTGCCGTGGTGAACATCAAAATCCACAATTGCGACGCGCTCCGCGCCATGGGCCTTTTGGGCGTGACGTGTTGCAATAACCACATTGTTAAAAAGGCAAAATCCCATTGCTGTGGTTCGCTCGGCGTGATGGCCGGGCGGACGAATGGCGCAGAAGGCATTGTGTGCCTCGCCGGTCATCACGGCATCGACAGCTGCATTGGCCGCGCCAAAGCCACGTAGCGCTGCTTCCCATGAACCGGGAGACGCCACTGTGTCATTGTCGATCCGTGAAATGCCTGCATCGGGAATGGCATCCCGTATCATGTTCAGATAGCTCTCCGGGTGAGCCAGCAGAACTGTCTCTATATCGCCCATCGGCGCGTCCACCTTGACCAGTGCGTCAAAATGCGGATCGGCGAGGACATCTTTCAGTGCACGTATCCGGTCGGGTCGTTCTGGATGCCCCACCGGTGTCTCGTGATTGAGGAAGCTGTCATGCTGATATAGCTGGGTAGCCAAATTCCGTGCCTCTAAATCACAAATGAATCACAAAAATCACAAATCGTGTTTGTCATTGTTACGCGGCGCGGATGCACGCTGCAAGCGGTCGTAAATTGCTACGCCAAGACCCTTCCTGGGGGGCGCTACAACGTGAATTGTGTCTGGGTGGAGTGCATCCAATCTGCGCAGCATGGAAAACAGATTTGCGGCTGCTTCCACGCAGTCTCCGGATCTGCTGAGGTCCAGACAGGTGTTTGCGTCTGTTTGGCCGGGAAGGCTGTGTCCGGCAAATGTCAGGACTGCGTCATTGTGTCCCACGTGTGACGCGGCCCCGGAACTCAAGCAAACTTTTGCCCTTGGCGCGTAGTGGGATGTGAGCATGCCTGGCGCAGATGGTGAGAGTTGATCATCTGCAGTTGCCCGGTGATCTTCAAGGACCTCTCCGTGCAACGCAGCCTCTAATTGCTCCCGGGTGACGGCACCAGGTCGCAGGAGTGTCAATGGAGCTCCGGGACAGCAGGCAACAATTGTGGATTCCAGTCCCACCGGACAGGGTCCGCCGTCAACCACCAGCGGAACTGTGTCAATCGGGAAGGCCAACCGGACATCACTGGCCCGTGTGGGGCTCAGGAGGCCAGAGGGATTGGCGCTGGGAGCGGCGAGGGGGCGTTGCAGTTGGCTGATGATTGATCTGGTGAAGGCGCTGTCCGGGCAGCGCAGGGCTATAGTTTCAAGGCCAGCAATTGCCAGCTCGCTGACTGACGCCCCGGCTTTGCGAGGCAATACCAGCGTAAGACCGCCGGGCCAGAATTTTTTGATGAGTTGATGCGCACGTTCATCGATATGGGCGAATGAGTGAGCCATATCGACCCCATCCACGTGGCAGATCAGCGGGTTGAAGCTGGGGCGACCTTTGGCGGCATATATTTGTGCAACGGTCCGGTCGCTCGTGGCATCGGCTGCCAGCCCATAGACTGTTTCTGTTGGCAGGCCAACCAGTTGCCCCTCCGCAAGAAGGGCTAAAGCTGCAACTGCAGCTTCAGGACCTTGCGGCATCAGGCCTTGGTGTTCGTGACTGCTTGTTTGAGACATCGTCACTTTTGTTTCAGTGGAGGACGGCCTTCTTGCGCCCAGCGTTTCATGAGGGCTTCCAGTTCAGGTTCCGGCTGATCTGGAAATTGTATTTGCAGACTCACCAACAGATCGCCAGACTTTGATTTTCCCGGCAGACCTTTGCCGGGAATTCGCATTGTGCTGCCGGAGTTGCTTTTTGGCGGGACTGTCAGGTTAATTCGACCAGCCAGGGTCGGGACCTGAATTTTGCCACCAAGATAGGCTTCATGCAAATGGATGGGGGCGTCGTACCGCAGATTCGTACCATCCACTTTGAACAGCGGGTGGGGCACAAATCTTACTGTAATCCTGGCATCTCCAGGCGCGCCACCCGTAGGGCTTGGTGCGCCCTGGCCCTTCAGTCTTATGGTCTGGCCGTCCTTTGTGCCTATTGGCACCGCTACGGCAACAGTTCTGCCGTCGCCGAGCGTTACAGACGCTTTTTTTCCTGACGCAAAATCTTCCAGAGTGATGGCCAGCCTGCCTTCGACATCAGCGCCTTTTTGTGCTCTGCGGGCGCCACCAAATCCCTGTTGTCCAGCGCCAGCCTGGCCAAATCCGCCTTGTCCAAACCCGCCTTGTCCGGGTCCACTTTGCCCAGACCCGGGACGTCCGAAGCCGCCGCGTCCGCCAAATATCTCGCTGAGGATTTCTTCTGCGCCACCGCCAGAAAATGTCTGCCCCGATGCGCCGCCTGGACGTGGACCGCCGCCTTGGCCAAAACCGCCAAAACCGCCGCCGCCGGCACCGCCGCCACCAAAACCAGGGTGAACGGGATTACCGTCGCCGTCGATCTCACCGCGATCAAACTGCGCACGTTTTTCACTGTCACCTATGACATCATAGGCATTGTTGAGCCTCGAAAAGCGTTCTTTTGCTTTTGGGTCGTCCGGGTTCTGGTCCGGGTGGTTCTTTTTGGCGAGATTGCGGAATGCAGACTTTATATCAGCAGCACTCGCGCCCTTCGTCACCCCCAGAATCTTGTAGGGATCTGACATTGGGATTTTCCAGATTTGTGTTGTTTCTCTTAACAGGCCGTATATTCGCAGCCTAAACGTCGATTAAACCAAGAAAGATGCTTCTGGCAACAGCATGCGTCTTATTACCGGCCTGAAGCTTCTCCATAGCATTCTTTATATGGGTATCAATTGTCTCTGTTGAAATAGATAAAATACGTGCGGTTTCCGCTGCCGTTTTGCCCCTGCTTGCCCATGACAGCACTTCGCGTTCACGATCCGTAAGGCGCGTTGTTTGAAATGCCTGTTCCCGCCGGCTGAAGGGTATTACGTCGCCGTTGCTTTTTCCTGTCTCCCGAATGCGCATGAGCTCCTGCATCCAGTAGATCAGGATGACATGGAGGAAATGGCGCATATCTTCGATGTGCTGATACAGGCGCGCTGGCTTTTCATGCCAGAACAAGGTGCAGACGCAGGAGCGCATGCGCCCAATGTCATCGACAAAATGGAACGGTATGACGAGGCCTTCCTGAAATCCATAATCCATGGCGGCTTCCATGAGCCTGTGGGCACCAGGTTTTCTTTTTCCGGTTCTTTGTGGAAGCGGCACACTGGCCCACAGGAAGGGCACATTCGTTCTGCGAGCGGTTTTGAGACATTCATCAATTAGGATAAAGTCGTTTGAGGCGTAGTCGATCTCCCATCCGCTGCCCGTTGTTCCGACGTAGAAGGGGTCAATTTCGCCGGGCATTCCACCATCAAGAAAGCAGAATGCGGCAAATCCGAAATCATTCACAATGGTGTTGAGGACAGACACCAACTGGTCCTGAGAAGAACATCTTTCGATGTCAGATATTGCCTTCTCAAGTTTCATTTCAAAACTCACCATTTATCGGGATGGTTATTTGCTAGCATAAATCGTTATGTCTCACCATAGCTGCTGGCGGGAGGCGACCTTGCTTTTAACAGGTACTTCAAATTCAGATTCAGACATAAAAATTGTCATCGGAACTGCTGAAGACGCCTGCCAGGATGTGCTTGATGTGATGGCGTTTCGCAAGCGCATTCTGGTTGATTCACTTGGCTGGGATCTTACGGTTACCCAAGGTTTGGAACGGGATGAGTTCGACCGGGCTGACACCGTGCATTGTGCGGTTCGGCATAAGGACATTCTGGTTGGATCTTTCCGGGCTATCAGAGCTGACAGGACTTATCTTGCAGCAGAAAAATTCCGTCACCTCGCCACTCTCAAATCCTATCCGGAAGACGAAAGCAGTTGGGAAATCAGCCGTTTTGTGGTCGCCATGGGCGAGCGGCGTTTTTCATATGCCCTGACCACCTATGCCTCTATGTTTCGCTTTGCTTTTGCAGTGAATGCTGATCGTCTTGTGGCCTTTTCAGACCTGTCTCACGAGCGTCTGCTATCACGCATAGGGATTGTGACCGAACGTTATGGCCCGCCATTTCAGATCGGAATTGATGCTGCGGGCAGACCGGTCAAGGTGGTCTCGGGGGAAATACCCATGGCTGCTCAAATCGGGTCCCGGTTTTTACAGCTTTTGTCTCACGCCAATCCTTTGGAGGAGTCCGATGTATATTCCTTACCGCGACGTCGCAGCATTTCGGCGTGACCCGCTGACGCTGTTAAACAGCAAGGCTCAGGCAGCGGAACAGGGTTTTGTGCCTCTGGCGCTCGGTGTGCGCCCGATCTATTTGTGCAATGGACCGATGACGGCCCGCTCAATCTTGAAATGGCCGACAGCGGAACTGGATAAGGGGTCCCTGGTACAGCGCTTGCGTCCCATTATGGGCGAGAGCTTGCTGACCAATAATGGTGAGGCGCACAAGGCTTCGAAAGCTGCCATTCACAGGCATCTTCAACGCAATGCCATTTCTGGCAACATCGACAAGATGATTGCTGTCGTAAATGGCTATATTGCAGGACTGTCATCTGACAAAAGCTTCCGGCCGGCCTCGATTTCTGCACCGCTTGCGCTGCAGATGGGGGCGACTGCCTTGTTTGGACATGATGTGCTGAGTGCTGCAGATCGCATGGCGCTGATTGAAGCTGTTCAGACAGTTGAAGCCGAGCTTGCAGATGATATGTTTCGCGTCTTGCCAAACGGACCCAGAAAAGCTGCAGAAAGGTCCAAACGTATTGATGGCGCTCGGGAAATCGTTGGCGCCGTTATCAACAGGGCGCGTGCCAATAACAACAAATCGCCTTTATTGAACGCGTTGGAAGAGGCAGGTTTGAGTGATGATCAGGTGAATGCGGAATTGCTTGGATTGCTGATCGCCGGGCATCACACAACTGGCGCATCAATTGCCTGGATGCTTTACCAACTGGCACGTGATCCTGCGCTTGCGGATATTCTGGCCTATGAGGCAGATGGTGTCATGGCAGCATTGGAAAAAGGCGATTCCAGCGCTTTGCGCCGCGCGCCTTTGAGCGAGTCCTTTGTCAAGGAAACCCTGCGGGTTTACCCTGCCGGATGGTGGACCTCACGAGAGTTTTTGCAACCGGCCGAAGTGGAGGGCAAGCGCTTCCGTCGGGGCGATATGGTGATGATCAGCCCGTGGACCTTGCATAAAGACCCCCGCAACTGGGAACAGCCGGACGAGTTCAGGCTTGATCGTGATTACTCACATCCATCCTACATGCCATTTGGCGTGGGTGGCAGAGCGTGCATTGGCATGGCCATTGCTTTATTCGAGCTGCAATTGGTGGCGCTGCAATTTGCATCTGCCTTCAACATGTCTGGCACATTTACCGCGGCTGACATGGTACCCATTCCCTCCATTACGCTGTTGGCACCAGATCATGAACTTAGTTTTACCGTCCGGGATGAACGCAAATTCAAAGACCGTATGGCGGTGGCCTGATATGCGGGAAGCCAACCATGATCTGCGTGATTTCATTGATCGTTACAGCGATGAATACAAGCAACGGCAAGCTCTGATGGCTATTCTGGAATATGCGATTTCGGAAGCATCCGAGCTGGAGCCAGATGCGGCGCGACATCTGGAAACCGCAAAGCTGATGATTGCCTCTAAAATTACATCAGAGCTGGTAATGAAGCACTGAAGCACCGAAGCCTATCGAAGGAGTGCTGTGACGTCTCGACAAACTGCGACTTGCGTGTTCTGACATTGTTTGCGAATCGTATAAGGCATTACGATTGTTATGGCAGCAGCAGGAGCAGTTTTGTCCGGCGAACCTTTCTTCTCATTCAATTCCTATCATGTCCTTTTATCGGTCATTGGTATCGTCGTCATTCTGGCGCGTTGGCTGCCCAGGCTAATTTCGACGCGTGAGCCGGCGTCTGCTCCGCTCATGATCCTGTTCGGCGCAGGCGCGGCGCTCCTTATTCCGGGTTTTCCAGATATGCCCGACCCCCGGGAGTCACCTTTGCCCTGGGAGCTCGTTAGCGAGATGACTGTCATTATTGCCTTGTTCGGGGCGGGCATGCGTATTGATAGCCTGCGGCCGTGGAGAAAATGGACCCCCACAGCCCGCATGTTGTGTATTGCAATGCCTTTGACCATTCTGGCGGTGGCATTGGTGGGCTCAAGTTTAGTCGGGTTGACCGCTGCCGGTGCCATTCTGCTCGGCGCTGTGCTGGCGCCCACAGATCCGGTTCTTGCAGCGGATGTTCAGGTTGGTCCGCCGCAAGAAGGGGCGGAGCATCCGGTTCGCTTTACACTTACGACCGAAGCGGGACTTAATGACGGTCTGGCCTTTCCCTTCGTTTATCTTGGGCTGATCGTGGCGGTCCAGGGTCTCAATCCCGGCGAGTGGGGGCTTGAGTGGCTTTTGCGCGATGTCGTTTACCGCATTGTCGTTGGTGTTGCCATGGGGTGGGCCGGCGCATGGGCGCTTGGGCAAATTCTGTTTGTTATCCCAAAGGATGCGCTTTTGGCCAATACCGGATCGGGTGTGGTCGCTCTTGCAGGTGTGTTCCTGTGTTACGGCTCAACCGAGTTGGTTGAAGGGTATGGTTTCATCGCTGTGGCGATAATGGGACTTAAACTCAGGCGTATTGAAAACCGACACCATTTTCACAGACGTCTTCATGACTTTTCAGAATCCATAGAACATGCATTGACTGCGCTGTTGCTGGTGGCACTGGGTACTGTTTTGCCCGCTCTGTTTCTGTATCTGTCGTGGAGCCATATTGCTGTGGCCATTTTGCTCCTGGTGGTTATCCGGCCACTCTCGGGTTGGATAGCGTTGATTGGTTCCAACATGGCTCACAGAGACCGAGCTGTGGTCTCGGTTTATGGCGTGCGAGGGATCGGCTCAATCTATTATCTTTGTTATGCTGGCAGTCATATGGAGTTTGTCAACGAAGCGCAATTGTGGTCGTTGGTTGGCCTGGTAATTCTCCTATCGACTATTTTGCACGGTTTTACAGTTGGTTGGGCAATGGACCAGTTACAAGAACCAGAGAAATGGTCGAAAAAAAGCATCCCTGACTGACCTGAAATGTGGAACTCTTGTTGTGCCTCCCGCTATCGAGACGAAGCCGCAACGCAATCGGGAACGTGATTTGAGTTTGGTTATGAGCTGTGCAGGTACTGAAGCAATGCTTGCTCAGCTGCGATCGACCAATTCGAAGCGGTTGATCTGCCAATTTTTCTGCCCGGCAATACAGGCTTCACCCTTATAGCGATGGATGCCGTCGATATTTTGCAATGTGGCAGCAAAATTCCGGCAGCGACCAATTTCATCACTGGGCGCTGCAAACGCCATGAGACTGCCGCTGGAACCGGTGCGGTCGTTTTCCCAGGGAATGAGCGATCCTGCGGCTTTTTGATTGGCTGCTTCATTCAGCGCTGTTCGCATCTCCAGCCAGTCCGAGATTTCCACATTGTTTGGCTTGGGAGAGGTGCTGATTGAGCCGGTTATGATGTCGTCTGCACCGTCGTCCAAAAGACCTGGCGATATGGAACAGCCCGCTATGGGAACCAGACATAGGGCGGCAAAAATGCATTTTCGCAATTGGCGGCTCATGCTTACATGCCTATATCTGGGTGGAAGTATCTTCATCATTCATACAGCGGGTCATCAATTCCATGACTAGTGACGATAAAACTACACAATCTAGGTTAATGAGCCGTGACTTCACAGAAATAGAGCCCACAGCGTCTGCGCCGTTTGAGTTATTCGCAGCATGGATGGGTGATGCAGAGCAGAGTGAACCGAATGATCCCAATGCCATGTCGGTCGCAACTGTTGACGGGCAAGGTGTGCCAAATGTGCGTATTCTGCTTCTGAAAGGGTTTGATGAACGCGGTTTTGTTTTCTACACGAATTTTGAAAGTAACAAGGGTCGGGAATTGTTGGCGCATCGGCACGCTGCGCTCTGCTTCCATTGGAAATCCCTGAGGCGACAGGTTCGCATTCGTGGGCCGATTGAGCAGGTGTCGAATGATGAGGCTGATATCTATTATAACAGCCGATCGGAAGGCAGTCGTATTGGCGCCTGGGCTAGCCAGCAGTCGCGCCCCCTGCAATCCCGCGACGATCTTGAGCGTGCTGTTGAAGACTATACCAAACGCTATGCGTGCAAGGATATTCCACGACCACAGCATTGGTCCGGCTTTCGGGTAAAACCGGTTGAGATTGAATTCTGGCATGATCGCCCATACCGGTTACACGACCGGATTGTGTTTTCCCGCGAGGCCGGTGACGGACAGTCCTGGACCAAGCAAAGGCTGAATCCCTGATCGCCTGAAGCAAAGCGTGTCAGAATAATTTGACAAGCAAGGGGACCAGCAAAGCCGTCAAGGCACCATTCAGTGCCATGGCAATGCCTGCAAAGGTTCCGGCCAAGGGGTTTATCTGAAAAGCTCTGGCCGTTCCGATGCCGTGGGAGGCAATGCCCACCGCAAATCCTCTGGCTGCATAATCCTGAATTTTCAGAACATTCATCAGCGGTGTGACCATGACAGCCCCTGTGATCCCGGTCGCTATGACAAGCACTGCCGTCAGTGTTGGAATTCCGCCCAGTTGCTCTGAAATACCCATCGCAATTGGTGTTGTGACTGATTTGGGCGCGAGTGATACCAGAATGTCGGAGGGCAGGTTCAAAGCCCAGCCAATGGCAAGCGCACTCAGGATTGCGGTTATGGACCCGCCAATAAGGGCTGCGAGCACAGGCACAAGCCGGGATGTAACCTTTGGCAGGTTTTTGAAAAGAGGAACAGCGAGCGCGACAGTGGCCGGACCCAACAGAAAGTGAACGAATTGAGCGCCCTCAAAGTAAGTCTGAAAAGTTGTGCCGCTGATTTCAAGGATGATGATGAGAACGCCAGCTGCGATAATCACCGGATTGGCGAGGGGATGACGGTCCAGCTTTTTGGAGATGCTATCTGCCACTATGTAAGCCACGAGCGTTGTTGTGAGCCAGAGCAATGGCGTTTGTGACAGATAGACCCAAACTTCAAACAGGCTGCTGTTGTCGATCTCTTCCATATCAGGAATCTTGTCGATCTGTGCTCAGCAAGCGGAAAATGCCGACTGAGACAAGCAGTGTCAGAAGTGTTGACCCCAAAATCGTCAGGGTCAGAGAGATTGTGTGATCTGCAATCAAAGGGAGATGCTGGATGATGCCGACGGCTGCCGGCACAAAAAGTAGCGACAGATTTCCCAGTATCACATCTGCAGCGCGATCAACGGCAGTTCCATCCATAGCCTTGCTTTTTAGCGTGGCAGATGTGCTTTTCCATCTGCTCCAGACGAAAAGAACCAGCAGGAGCAGGATCATGCCGACCAGCGGTCCGGGCAATTGTATAAAAGTGACACGAACCAAAAATTCACCAAACAATTGACAAATCAGGAACAAAGTAAGGGCATGAAGCATTCTATAGCCTTGGCAACGGTTGTTTTTATGTTCATATTTCACAACCAGCGTAAAATCTGGCAAAGGTTACGGCATGTGATGTGTCGCACAAGGAAGGAAATTTCTCATGACCATACGCATAAGAAAACACTCTGTCGCCCGTCATTTCGGCATGGCGATCATGATCGGAAGCACTCTGGCTTTGGCAGCCTGTGGCTCGACGCCCGGTGAACGTGCCTTGACCGGTGGCGGCGCCGGTGCCGCAGCAGGCGCTGGCCTGGCGGCAGCAACCGGTGGTTCAATTGCGGGTGGTGCAGCAATTGGTGCTGCTGCCGGTGCAGTAACTGGAGCTGTTACAAACGAATGTCAGTTCAATCTGTTCCAACGTCGTCCAGCTTACTGCTGATCGACTTCTGTCTCAGACCAGGCCGCTTCTTTGTGGCCTGGTCTGCCAGGGTTGCCGAGGGCAAACTCACAGCCATTTCGCTTATCACCGATTGCGCATGCGACTATGAGCATGAACCGATTTCGCTAATCGCGTTTGCCCTGGACAATCTGATTGAGGATCATGGCACAGAACAATATGGCGAAACCCGCCAGAATGCCTTGGCCAACCGAGGAATATTGCAACGCCTCCAGAACATCCTCGCCAAGCCCTTTTGCCCCAATCAACGATGCCACAACGACCATTGCCAGACTCAGCATGATGGTCTGATTTACACCCGCCAGAATTGATGGCGCGGCCAACGGCAAATCGACCTTTGTGAGCAGATACCACTTGGATGCACCATACGCGATTGCCGCCTCACGGATGGTTTCCGGTACGCCGCGCATGCCCAGGACTGTAAGCCGCACGACCGGTGTTCCGCCAAAAATCATGGTTGTGATGACAGCTGCGGGCTTGCCGACACTGAAAAAGGCGATGACGGGAATCATGAAGACGAATGAGGGCATTGTCTGCATGAAATCCATGATGGGACGAATGACCGCATAAACCCTGGGCCGACGTGCGCAGAACAATCCAAGCGGTATGCCAAGGAGAATTGAGATACACGCTGCTGTGCCAAGCAGTGCAAGCGTGGTCATTGCTTTTTCCCAAAATCCGAAAAAACCCATATAGGCCAGGAAACAGGCGGCCGCCACAGCAGCACCTTTGCCTGCGGTTAGAAAGGTCAGCAATATGATGAAACTGGCAATCACCGGCCATGGCGTGGCAACAAATATGACTTCCAGGCCATCAAGTACCACGCGAATACCGTAGCTGATGAAGTCAAAAATACCTTGTCCCGCAGAGCGGATAAATTCGAATAATGCTTCAACCCAACCAATGGCAGTCAAGCGAATTGAACCATCGGTGGGGAATTCCGCAAGGCCTTGCACAGCGCCGGGAAAGGTGAAGTGCATGATGCTGACGGCGAATATGATGAGCACAAATCCGACGCTTACACAGGTTCTTTGTATCGTCAGGCCTGAGTTTATGGAGCGGTCAGAAAGCCACTCTGAAAATCGGCTTTCAAGAGCCGAGTTGGCTATCACGCCCTCAGCCAGTTTTATGATCAGAAGCGCGATGAAACCAAATAGCGCGATCCAAACAGCCCCTTCCTGCGCGGCGACTGCCTCTGCGTTGAAATCTTCTACGGCTTGTTCAAGAGATGCAATTGCCCGCTTGAACACATCAACATTGTCTGCGTTTTTGCTGATCGCGGCCTCAAGCTGCTCGCGTCGGAATGACAAGGTTCCCTCGATCTGAGTTATGCGTTCGCGGACACCAGCACCAAGATCGCCAAAAAGGCCGCGCGCAATTTGTATGAGCGCAAATGTCTCCAGGATGACAAAGGGAAGGCCCCACTTCCATATGCTGCGCATACCATACCAAATAGGACCGAGCAGCGCGGCCATCAGATTGAAGGTCCAGGTGAACTGAGATGTCGAACCGATGTTTGCGAATTGCCGCTGATAATAGTCTGGATTTGTCTCAACAAACTCTGCAGTCAATTCTGCGCGGCTTTCGGCGCGCGTATCGGCCAAATCGCTCATGCTTTCCGCATTCAGGACTGTATCTGTCTGGCTCATGACGTTTCCGTTCCTTCGATGACAGTCCGCAAAAGATCCGCTCTTGTGATCACACCAACGCGCTTACCCGTTGCGTCAGCAACAGCGATCGGCGCTTCGTGTTCGATGGCATGTTCGATAAGGCTGGACAGATCCGCATCTTCACTCACGGTGTTGCTGAAATCGGTCAGCCCGCCATGCTTTTCCTCAAACTGGGAAATTGATGCCATCACCGCATGGGCCCGCACCACCTTCAACCGTGAAATACCGGCAACAAAGTCGGCGACATAGTCGTCAGCGGGCTTCATTACGATGTCTTCGGGCGTGCCTATTTGCACGACCCGCCCATCACGCATGATGGCAATGCGATCGCCAATTCGGACCGCTTCATCCAGATCATGTGTGATGAACACCGTTGTCTTGTTCATCTGCGAGGCAAGCTTCATGAACTCGTTTTGCAATTGTCTTCGGATCAAAGGGTCCAATGCGCTGAACGGTTCGTCCATAAGCAAAATTTCAGGATCAGCTGCAAGCGCCCGCGCCAGGCCGACGCGTTGCTGCATGCCTCCGGAAAGCTCATGCGCAAACTTATGACCCCATCCGGTCAGCTCAACCATATCGATTGTGCGTTCCGCGGTCTCAATGCGTTCATTCTTGCTGACACCGCGAATTTCAAGCGGCATGGCAACATTATCGACGACAGAGCGGTGAGGCATGAGCGCAAAGTTTTGAAACACCATCGCAATATGTTCATTGCGGTATCGGCGCAGCACGTCGGACGGCATCGCCATGATGTCTTCGCCGTTTACGATAATTTGTCCAGCTGTCGGTTCCAGCAGCCGGTTGATGTGGCGCACCAGCGTGGATTTTCCGCTGCCCGAAAGGCCCATTATGCAAAATATCTCGCCGGGCCGAATTTTCATGGAGGCGTCTGCGACACCAACAACACATCCGTACTTTTCAAGGGCGGCCTTTTTACCCAATCCAGTCGATTTGATATCAGCCAATGCTTCAGCTGCATGCCCGCCAAATATTTTCCATACGTCGGAAATCTCAACCGCATATTCATGGTCTGGATTTGAATCAGCCATCAGGGTTCTCCAAGGTGATCAGTGTGGTGCCTTGAAAGTCTGGGCACCACACTCTTCTGTTCAGTCCAATTAGAGACCGAGCCATCCGTCAACGCGGTCTGAATTTTCAGCAACCCACTCTTTTGCAACCTGGTCAGCCGGTTTTCCACCTTCGATCTGGAACGCAAAATTTGACACATCTTCGCCCGTAAGCTGCATGTTTTTCAAGAATTCCGTAATTGCAGGGGAGCGCTCTCCGAGTGATTTGGAGTAGGCAACCTGAACATTTTTCAGAGCGTCTTCCGTCATGACTTTGGAGTTTTCATACCAGTTGGGGTCCTGATCAGGCTGAAGCGCCTTGTATTTCGCAGGATCGAACTCAGGCTCTTCCAGCCGCACAATATCATGCTGGAACCAGATGGCGTGCGGTGAATAGCAGTAGAATGCGTAACCGATTTCCTTCTTGATGGAATCACCGACAGTCGCTGTCATAACGGATTGATCTGCCCGGATCGGTTCCATGAACGGCAGCAGGCCATAGTCTCGGACTTTCACCTGATTGACATTCGCTGACGCCCAGCCAGGTGCACCAACCCAGATTTCGCCTTTGCCGTTGCCATCGCCGTCCATCAGCGATGCAATTTCCGGACGCGCCAGATCGAAGATGGATGTGACGCCATTGGCTTCTGAAAACTGCTTGGTTACGCAAAAACTCTGCTTGCCTTCATAGGGCTTGTCAGACAGGGCCACATTGCCTGTGCCATCTACGTATTTTTTTGTAAAACTCTGCTGGTTTGGCAACCACACATCAGGATGGACATCAATGTCACCCTTGCCGGCATCCATGGCTGCAAAAATCGCTGCATTATCACCTGGAACCAATTCCGCTGTACCGCCAATACGCGACACAACAACTTCCTGGATAAGATGTGCGATGGCTTGTGCACCGGTCCACGCCGGAGCACCAATTTTAACTTCTTCTGCACTGAGCGCCGACGTTGAAACGCCTAGCGCCAGCGCGAAGAGAGTTGTCGCTGTGATCTTTTTCATTTCACTTCTCCTTGTATGCTCACACCAAAATGATGTGATCGATTCCAATTCATGCTTTTTCTTTCAGCCGGATGGTCTGCTGCCCGGTTTTCGCGCTTAGAAAATCAGCGAGCACTGCATTGAATATGTCGGGTTTTTCAAGATGCGCATTGTGCGCGCATCCAGGTAAAACCGATAATTGGCTGTTCTCAATCGATTTCCAGAGCGCTTCTGGCTGCGACCAATCGTAAGACTGATCCCTGTCACCCCAAATGATCAAAGTGTCACAGGCAATGCCGCTGAGAGTTTTGCGGCCGTCCCAGTCTTCCCATGCTTGCAAACTGCTGAGTGCGGTTTCCATGGACACACGCCGGATGAGATCTTTGCAGAGCTCAAACCTTGGATGTCGTTCACCTTCGACAAACCAGGTTGCCGCAATCTGACGACCAGTTTTTTCCACGCCGTCAGTCAGCATTCGCGTGCGTGACTGCTCGATTGTCTCAAAACGGCCGGGAAGTATGCCAACAGGGCCGGTGCCATAACAGACCAGCCTGGTGATCCGTGTCGGGGCCATTGCCACCATCTGTTGAACGACCATTCCTCCCATTGAGTGACCAAGCAAAGCGAATTGGTCAATTCCCAATGTGGTCAAAAGACCAAGGACGTCTGAGGCTATGTCTTTGATGGACTTGCGCGCGTGAATATCGTTGCTATTCCCAAACCCAGGCAGATCAACTGCGATAACTTCATAAAGCGATTGGAAATATTCTATCTGGTCCAGCCACATATCCGAGCCGCCAAGGTAGCCGTGGACGAGTACGAGCTTTGGACCTTTGCCTTCCTGCTTGTAGCGCAATGCGGTCATTGTGCGCCTGGCGGTCTGGAAAACAGGGGTTGAAAAGCGCTAAGCGCTGCCAATCCAACGGTATTCAGGAACACTACAGGTTGGATCAGGCCTTCAAGTTTTGGAAATCGCGATAGATGCATTTCTGAAAACTCCCGAATGGCTGTTTTCAAACCGTAATGCTGAAAATTCAGGTTGCCCAACGCAAACATTGCATTAAACTATTCCGAATTTGCATAGTTTAATGGGAGGCTGGGAATGGATCTGAATTGGCTTCGCGACTTTATTTGTCTTGGTAGGACGCTGAATTTCACAAAGGCTGCGCAGGAACGCAACATCACTCAATCCGCCTTCAGCCGGAGGATAAAATCTCTGGAGAACTGGCTGGGTGTTCCGCTTATTGATCGGGCGACTTATCCAGTCAGGCTTTCAGAAGCGGGGGAGCAGTTTCTGCAGGCAGCAAAAGAGAATGTGGCTCAGCTCACTGAGATGCGACAATATATCCGGCAACAGGAGAGCAGCCGAACGTCTTTTCAACGCTTTGCAGTTTTGCACACCATCTCTGTCAATTACCTGGTTCACAGGATTGCCGAATTTGAGAAAACAATGACGAACCTGCGGGCTCGGACGATTTCTGACAGTCTGGGGTCGTGCTGCCAATTGCTGTCTGAAGGGGCATGCGAGTTCCTGTTGGTTTACCGGCACAAGGATGTAGAGCCGCAAATCGATGAGAAGCTTTTCGCGCGAAAGGATATTGCAAAAGAACGCCTGATCCCTGTTGCCGAGCGGGATGCGGCTGCCAGGAACGGTTGGGCTTTAACGGGTATTCAAGATCAACCGGTGCCTTATCTATCATATGATCCCAGCACATTTTTGGGCACTGTCGTCGATCACACCATCAATTACACCAAGCTTTCACTCGACATTCGTTACATTGACGGTTTGGTGGAAGCATTGAAACGCCGCGCTTTGGCGGGCGGTGGCGTTGCCTGGCTGCCAGAGTTTTCAATCGAAAGCGAATTGAGATCGGGCGAACTTATTCAATTAGGTCCCCCCAAATTTGAGGCAGTTCTGACACTTTCCCTCTATTGCTCACCGTCAAAGCTGGACGAGACCGGGTTTGAAGTCTGGGAGCGTTTTTAGAGTGTGCCCAGGGCCGTCATTGAATCAGACCGGTGCAGCAAGAAATTTTTCGGGTTCATTCGTGTCCGAATGGGAAACAGGTGAGGGCCGATTTCCTGTTCCGCATAGGCACTTTAAACGCGGATCAAAAATGGCGTTGCCAATCAGATGGCATTTGTGTGGTCTGCACTAAATCCCCTGCATCGGTTCGACAATTATCTGGGGATCGTTGTTTCTCGCCATCTTTCCTTATCCATTGGTTATTTCTATAAGGTTATATCAATATGCCAATTGGTGTTGAGCGGTTTCTCCGCTCTATAGCGCTGGTCGGCAGGAGAGGTGACCTTTGCGCGTTTCGCGAGGTGTCTTGTCGGGGAAATTATCAAGGGCTATTTGCTCGCACTTTGCGTGATTAATGTTATATGGGACACATTGTTCCCTGCGGGGTAGTTTGAAATGAGGCGTTATGTCTAAAGACAACAAAATCGATCAGGAACTCGTGCGCCAGTTGGCAGTCATCCTGAATGAAACGGATCTGACTGAAATTGAGGTAGAGCAGGGCGATTTGCATATCAGGGTTGCCCGCAACATCACCATGTCAGTGGCAGCTCCTGTGGCTCAACCGGCCATGGCTGCGCCAGCAATGCAGGCAGCGCCAACCGCCGTTGCAGAGGCCCCTCAAGCTGCAGAATCAAAGGGTCATGTCGTGAAGTCACCGATGGTTGGTACAGCTTATCTGGCTCCAGAGCCCGGGGCAGACGAATTTGTCAAGGTGGGCGATACGGTGACTGCTGGCCAGACGATCCTGATCGTCGAGGCCATGAAACATATGAATCAGATTTCAGCGGACAGGGCTGGCAAGGTAACCGAAATTTTCGTCGAAAGCGGTCAACCTGTTGAATATGGCGAACCTCTCCTTACCCTCGAATAGGCAAGACATGTTCAATAAGATTCTGATCGCCAATCGCGGCGAGATTGCACTGCGCATATTGCGCGCCGCCCGCGAATTGGGCATCCAGACTGTGGCTGTTCATTCAACAGCAGATCAGGATGCCATGCATGTGCGTCTTGCAGATGAGAGTGTTTGCATTGGCCCGCCACCGGCGGCACAAAGCTATCTCAATATTCCTGAAATTCTGGCTGCCTGTGAAATCACTGGCGCTGAAGCGGTTCATCCCGGCTACGGATTCTTGTCCGAAAATGCACGGTTTGCCGAGATTCTGGAAGCGCACAATCTAACCTTTATCGGACCAAAGTCCGAGCATATCAGGGTTATGGGCGACAAGATCGCGGCCAAGGAAACAGTCAAGAAACTCGGAATTCCCGTGGTTCCCGGCTCTGATGGCGGTGTCACTGATTTTGCTGAAGCGGCCAAGATTGCGGAAGACATTGGGTATCCGGTTCTTGTAAAAGCGTCTGCCGGTGGTGGTGGTCGCGGCATGAAGCTGGCGAAGACAGCAAGCGACCTGAAAGGCGCGCTTCAGGGCGCGCGCTCAGAAGCCAAATCGGCATTTGGTGATGATACTGTCTATCTTGAAAAATATCTGGAAAAACCACGCCACATCGAAATTCAGGTGCTGGGAGACGGGCAGGGCAAAGCCATCCATCTGGGAGAGCGCGATTGTTCGCTTCAGCGTCGGCATCAGAAGGTTTGGGAAGAAGCCCCTTCACCGGCACTGAATGACGAGCAACGTAACCGAATTGGCAACGTTGTTGCCAAGGCGATGGCTGATCTTGGATATTCCGGCGTCGGAACAATAGAATTTCTATATGAAGACGGCGAATTTTACTTCATTGAAATGAACACACGTCTGCAGGTGGAGCACCCGGTTACGGAAGCTATTACCGGCATTGATCTTGTGCATGAACAAATTCGCATTGCTGCTGGCGGAAAATTGACGATGACACAGGAAGATGTGGAATTTTCCGGTCATGCCATTGAATGCCGCATCAACGCGGAAGACCCGGCCACGTTTGCACCGTCACCGGGTCGCATTACTCATTATCACCCGCCGGGTGGCCTTGGAACACGCGTCGATTCTGCTGTCTATCAGGGCTATCTGGTGCCGCCGCATTATGACAGTCTGATTGGCAAGCTGATTGTGCATGGCAGAAGCCGCGTTGAATGCATGATGCGCTTGCGCCGTGCTCTTGGTGAGTATGTGGTGGATGGAATCAAAACAACCATTCCGCTGTTTGAAGAACTGGTCGACAATCCGGATATTGCCAATGGCATGTATGATATTCATTGGCTGGAGAAGCATCTGGATCTCTAGAAACGGGATTCCGCTTATCACATGAGTGAGTATGACGCCGACCAAATGAAGATTACGCCGCAGGTGCTGCTGAAAGCCTATGCCTGTGGTCTGTTTCCGATGGCGGAATCTGCGGATGATCCGACGCTCTATTGGATCGAACCGGATCAGCGCGGCGTCATTCCCCTTGATACATTCCATGTACCGCGCAGTCTTTCAAAAATTATTCGGAAGGGTGTTTTCGAGGTCCGTGTCGACACGGATTTTGATGGCGTCATTTCAGGCTGTGCGGAACTGACTTCCGAGCGGCGTGAAACCTGGATAAACCAACCCATTCGCGATTTGTATGGCGAATTGTTCCATATGGGGTTCTGTCACACGGTCGAATGCTGGAAAGAGGGTGCTTTGATGGGGGGGCTTTATGGCATTCACATCGGCGGCGCTTTTTTTGGCGAGAGCATGTTTTCGCGTATTCCGGATGCGTCAAAAGTCGCGCTGGTTCATTTGCGAAACCGCCTCAATTCTGGCGGCTTTACACTGCTGGATACGCAGTTCGTGACCGATCATCTGAGGAAATTCGGTGCCCATGAAGTGCCGCGCGCCGAGTATAATGAGCTTTTGCAGGATGCCTTGCAGGTCGACAGTGACTTCTATCGCTATGATCAGGAGACTGGAAATTCTGTAGATTCTGGGGGTTAACCGGCATCTGCAGGCGGTGCGACGTCGGTCTCCTGCTTGCAGCCGGTCAGCCACACGTCATAAACGGCGTGCTCCACACCTTTCAGACCGGGACTTGATGCAAACATCCAGCCACCAAACAAACGGCGAATCTCATTGTGAAGTGTGACCTCATCAACTTCCACAAAGGATGTGGTGTTGGGTGGCTCTGTAGGAGGGCGTGAGTAACATACGCGCGGTGTTACCTGCAGCGCTCCGAATTGGACGGTTTCATCAATATAGACGTCGAAGGCGATGATGCGGCCGGTGATCTTGTCGAGACCGGCAAACACCGCAACAGGATTGTTCAGGCGTTCTGCAACAGCGTTTTGCGCCGACGCAAAAAAAGCACCAATGCCAATCAGGCCGCACAACGCGATCCCGATCAATCGACAGAATTTAGGTTTATCTAGCATTCCGGTTTTCATCATCAGCTCTTGGAATCACCTTTTACAGGGCCAAGTGTCCATTGCGGGTAAATGCGGCGAAAGTCTGGAAGCTCAGGGTGTCTTCAGGGCGTCCAGGGCTCGTAATCGCCTGCGACCTGCGGACGGGTTTCTTTTGTCATGATGGAGCCCGGCGGACGATAAGCCAGAGCGCTGCCTGTCATATTGGCCTGATGCGGCAATTGCCAATCTTTGGCAACATAATTCTGATCTACCGGGGCCGTGTCTGTGCGGTGGTGCATCCAGGCATGCCAGCCAGCAGGAATTTTTGAGGCATCTGCTTCGCCATTATACATGACCATGCGGCGCTTGTCGTTTTCGGCTCTGTAGTAAACATTGCCCAACTCGTCTTCACCGACCCGCTCACCTTTGCGCCAAAGATAAAAATTGGTTCCAACCGTATGGCCATTCCACCAGGTGAAGAAGCGGAGGAAGAAGTTTTTCATGCGTCAATTATCCTGTGACCGGCGAACCGTTTGATGTGCGCCGGACTATGACAATTTGCCGGTTGCCTGTCCAGCGTTCAGAGTGGTTCAACCAGACTTTCTTCACTGTGGAACTCTGAGGCCAAATCCATAGTTGCTGCGCGTTGAGCCCGTTCCCTTTCGCGGCGTTCCACTTGTGGCGAGCGGCCAAACTGATCTCGATAGCATTTGGAAAAATGAGACGCTGATACGAAACCACTGGCGATTGCCACATCGACAATAGGCAGATTGGACTGCAACAACAGATGACGTGCCCGATCAAGGCGCAGTTCAGAATAATAACGGGCAGGCGACCGGCCAAGATTTTGCCGGAACAAGCGTTCGATCTGACGGCGTGAAAGATTGGAAATCCCGGCAATTTCCGTCAGTGGCAATGGTTCGGAAATGTTGGCTTCCATCATCTCGATAATGCTCAGAAGACGCGCGTTCTGGACGCCCAGCCTTGCCCGCAGCGGCAGACGTTGCCTGTCGGACGAACTGCGAACCCGATCTGTCAGACACTGCTCGCAAATCCGGTTGATGATTGGTTCGTCATGATCCTGGGCTATGATGTAAAGCATCATATCAAGTGCTGCGGTGCCACCGGCACAGGTGTAAAGCCGACCATCGACTTCAAACAAATCTGCATGAACATGCGCATTGGGAAACTTTTCCATAAAGCCGGGCATGTTTTCCCAGTGTATGGCGCATTGCTTGTCTTCCAGAAGGCCGGCGTCGGCCAATATCCAGGACGCCGTGCACAGGCCGCCAATGGCGATGCCTGTCCTGTACAGGCGCCTGATCATGGCTTTGGTGTGTTTGGTTTCAAGCTGATCGACATCTATGCCGGAACAGACCACAACCATATCCGGCCGTTCATCCATGTTGGATTGCGCCGTGATGTCATCCAGCGAACCATCAACCGATATCTGCAGCCCGTTGCTGGCACGCACCGGCTGGCCATCTGTGGAAATGATTTGCCAGGAATATGTGTCTTCCAGCAGAAAGCGGTTGGCAAGACGAAGTGGCTCAATTGCCGTCGTGAAGGCAATCATGGAAAAATTCGGCAGGGCTAAAAACACAAACCGTCTCAAAGACTACTTGCTCCCAATTGTGGCCTGATTTTCAAACTGGCACCATTGATTTTGGCTGATTTCTGACCAGGCAATGTCGCAATTGCTGCATTATCGAGTTAAGTCGAAAGCTAAGGTTAGTCAATGGAATTGCGATAGGCAGGCAATCCGCAAAGTCTAATTAAGTATGGGCCCAGGTCCGAAACGTCTTTCTCACACCAATCTGGCAGAATGGAATCCAGCATGAGTGCTCATAAATCCGACATCGAAATCGCACGGGCCGCATCCAAACAACCCATTCAGGAAATCGGCGCCAAATTGGGTATCCCAACCGAGCATCTGCTGCCCTACGGCCACGATAAGGCAAAGGTGTCTGCTGACTTCATTCAATCAGTGAAGGGCAATCCAGATGGTAAATTGATCCTTGTAACAGCTATCAACCCGACGCCAGCAGGTGAAGGGAAGACCACCACAACCGTGGGACTTGGAGACGGCCTTAATCGTATCGGCAAGAAGGCCGCCATTTGTATTCGGGAAGCATCACTGGGCCCGTGCTTCGGCATCAAGGGCGGTGCGGCCGGTGGTGGATATGCCCAAGTCGTTCCCATGGAGGATATGAACCTTCACTTCACGGGTGATTTTCACGCCATCACATCTGCACATAATCTGCTGTCGGCGATGATCGACAATCATATTTACTGGGGCAATGCACTGGAAATTGATCAGCGCCGTGTCGCATGGCGCCGTGTGATGGATATGAATGACCGGGCGCTGCGGGAGATCGTCTGTTCGCTGGGCGGTGTTGCCAATGGTTTTCCGCGTGAAGCCGGATTTGACATAACAGTCGCGTCTGAAGTGATGGCAATTTTGTGCCTGTCGACGGATTTGAAGGATTTGGAAAAGCGCCTCGGTGCTATCATTGTCGGGTATCGGCGCGACAAAAGCGCAGTATATGCCCGCGACCTGAAAGCTGATGGGGCCATGGCTGTGCTGTTGAAGGATGCAATGCAGCCAAACATCGTGCAGACGCTTGAGAACAATCCTGCCTTTGTCCACGGTGGTCCGTTTGCAAATATTGCGCATGGCTGCAATTCGGTTGTGGCCACCACAACTGCGCTGAAGATTGCCGATTACGTCGTCACCGAAGCCGGATTCGGGGCGGATCTGGGCGCAGAGAAGTTTTTCAACATCAAGTGCCGCAAGGCAGGCCTGAAACCATCAGCGGCGGTTATTGTTGCCACAGTACGTGCGTTGAAAATGAATGGTGGTGTGGGCAAGGATGATCTGGGCATTGAAGATGTTAAGTCTGTCAAAAAAGGTTGCGCCAATCTGGGGCGGCATATTGAGAATGTGAAGCAGTTCGGTGTACCAGCCGTGGTTGCCATCAACCATTTCGTGTCTGACAAAGATGCTGAAGTTGCAGCCATTCAGGATTATGTGATCTCGCTTGGCGCCAAGGCCATCCTTTGCAAACACTGGGCGCACGGGTCCAAAGGTATTGAAGAACTGGCGCATGCTGTTGTCGAATTGGCTGAATCCGGAGCGTCTCAATTTGCGCCTCTTTATGCCGACGACATGCCGCTTTTTGACAAGATCGAAACCATTGCCAAGCGGATTTACCGCGCAGAAGAAGTCATTGCCGACAAATCGGTTCGTGATCAATTGCGGGACTGGGAAGCAAAGGGTTATGGCGATCTTCCGGTCTGTATGGCCAAGACGCAATATTCGTTTTCGACGGATCCGAATTTGCGCGGTGCGCCGACAGGACATGTGGTGCCAATTCGGGAAGTTCGGTTATCCGCAGGTGCCGGTTTCGTTGTGGTTGTTACCGGAGCGGTCATGACCATGCCAGGCCTGCCCAGAATTCCGTCATCTGAAAAGATTTTTCTGAATGACAATGGCGAGATTGAAGGACTTTTCTAAGAGGGGCAGCCGGATTTCAATGTCGCAATGAGATAAATTTGCCTGCGTATTGACGATAGGCATAAGACATGAAAACCAATAGGCTTGGCCAAATTTTCTGTGGCGCTGCTCTAACTGGAGGATGTCTGCGCGATGTCTTCGAAATACAATGTATTCAATCTGATCCGTCAGGGCTTGCAAGGGCATACGGGCTGGGAAGCGCAATGGCGTGAACCAGAGCTGAAACCTGCCTATGATGCCGTCATCATTGGCGGTGGTGCTCACGGACTTGCTACGGCTTATTATCTTGCCAAAAACCACGGCATGACGAACATTGCGGTGTTGGAAAAAGGCTGGATTGGCGGCGGCAATTCGGGTCGGAATACCACCATTATTCGGTCGAACTATCTTTATGATGCCAGTGCTGCGATTTATAATCACGCGCTGAATCTGTGGACCACACTTGGACGCGATCTCAACTACAACATCATGATGAGCCATCGTGGTGTGCTCAATCTGGCACATGATGAAGGTGAGGCCCGCACGCTGAAGCGCAGGGTTGAAGCCAACCGTCTGAACGGTGTGGATTCCGAATGGCTGGATGCCAAGCAAGTCAAGGAATTCTGTCCTCCGATCAGCATCGATGAGGATATGCGTTATCCGGTGATTGGTGGCACACTGCAACGTTCGGGCGGCGTCAACCGCCATGATGCAGTCGTCTGGGGGCTGGCACGCGCTGCAGATGCTCTGGGCGTCGATATTATTCAGCAATGCGAAGTCACGAGTATTCGCACAAAAGCCGGTGAAGTTACCGGGCTTGAGACCACAAAGGGCAGCATCAAGACGCCAAAAATCGGGTCAGTGGCTGCCGGGCATTCGACAATCATCGCGGATATGGTGGATGTGCGCCTGCCAATTGAAAGCCATCCGCTTCAGGCGCTTGTGTCAGAGCCATTGAAGCCGCTTATTCCTTGTGTGGTGATGTCAAATGCAGTGCACGTCTATGTCAGTCAATCTGACAAGGGTGAGTTGGTAATCGGGGCCGGGATTGACCCTTACGTCTCCTACACGCAGCGAGGCAGCTTTGACATTATCGAGCATCAGATGGCGTCGCTCATGGAATTGTTTCCGATCTTTTCCAGATTGCGCATGATGCGGCAATGGGGCGGCATTGTTGATGTGAGCCCGGACGCAAGCCCGATTTTATCAAAGACCAAGGTCAAAGGGTTTTACATCAATGCAGGCTGGGGCACGGGCGGCTGGAAAGCGACGCCGGGGTCCGGTCACGTGTTTGCCGATCTGGTTGCGAATGATACACCGAATGCGATTGCGGCACCCTTTGGTCTGGAACGTTTTGTCACCGGTAATCTTGTTGCCGAGCATGGCGCAGCAGCTGTCGCGCATTAGGAGAGCCATATGTTTGTGATCGATTGTCCCTGGTGCGGTGAACGGGATATGTCCGAATTCAGCTGTGGCGGTGAAGCGCATATTGCGCGCCCGGAGGGATCGGAACAGATGACTGATGAAGAATGGGCACAGTTTGTGTTCATTCGAAAAAATTCCAAGGGCCGCTACGCGGAACGCTGGAACCACGCTGCCGGCTGCCGACGCTGGTTTAACATGTTACGCAACACGGCCACGGATCAGATTTTGGCTGTCTATAAGATGGGTGAGACAGCACCCAATGTTTCAACAGAAGAACCGGTGACACCAAGTGGCGAAGCACCGATTGGCTCCGGGAATGATGCCGTTAAGCTCATGAAGCCGGGCGAGGCATTATAATGGCGACATCTCGACAGAAGACCGGATTGCGCACCGAGCAGGGTGGCCGCATCAATCGGGACAAACCGATCCATTTTACCTTTGATGGCAAGGCTTATCAGGGTTTTGAGGGCGATACACTTGCCTCAGCGCTTCTGGCAAATGGCCAGCACATGGTGGCGCGGAGTTTCAAATATCATCGCCCAAGAGGGATTGTTGCTGCTGGCTCTGAAGACCCGGCGGCCATCGTTCAAATTGGGCCTGACGCTGTGGAGACTGATCCAAACACCCGGGTTACCGAGCAGGAAATTTATGAAGGTCTTGTGGCCTCGGCTCAGAACTGCTGGCCGAGCCTGAACTTTGATATTGGTATTGCCAATGATGTCTTGTCGGATTTCTTTCCGGCGGGCTTCTACTACAAGACCTTTATGGGTCCGCCACTCTCCTGGATGCGGTTTGAACCGATCATTCGAAAGGCTGCCGGTCTTGGTGTTGCGCCAGCTGATCGTGACCCCGATCAGTATGACAGCACCAACCGGCATGCCGATGTACTGGTTGTCGGGGCAGGGCCAGCGGGGCTGGCCGCTGCAAAAGCTGCAGCCGATGCCGGTGCACGGGTTATTCTGGCGGAAGAAACCAACGCTCTTGGAGGCGCGCTTCTTTCTGAACCGGAGGGCTGTGTATCGCTTGGCGGAAAGCCGAGCGATGCTGTCATTGAAAAGATGGCGGCTGATCTGGAAGCCAATCCTGATGTGACCGTTCTGACCAGAACAACGGGATTTGGGTATTATGGCGATAATTTCGTTGGTCTTTGGGAGCGTGTAACGGATCATCTGGCACCATCGGACCGGATCACACATGTGCCAAGGCAGAAGATTTGGCGTGTGCGTGCAAAACAGGTCATTTTGGCAACTGGCAGCCTTGAGCGGCCCATGGTGTTTGATGGCAATGACCGACCTGGCATCATGCTGGCCGGGGCTGTACGCACCTTTTTGAACAGATACGGCGTCTTGTGTGGTCACAAGGCATTGATCTTTGCCAATAATGATTCGGCCTGGGCGACCGCCTTCGATCTGCAAAAGGCTGGTTCACAGATTGCAGCCATTGTTGATATTCGCCGAAAAATCTCCGGCGAGTTGCTGCAAATGGCGGCAGAACGAGGCATCCCGATTTTTGCCGGTTCAGCAATTGTTGGCACGAAGGGGCGCAGCCGTGTTGCAGCGGCGGATATTCGCCTTATTGAAGAGGCTGGCGCCATCTCGTCAAAATCCAACTGGATTGATTGTGATCTGATCGCGAGTTCTTGTGGTTGGGCCCCGAATGTGGCGCTGTTTTCACAGTCTCGTGGCAAACTGTATTACGATGATGATTTGCAGGCTTTTCGTCCCGGTACCTCCTGGCAAAAAGAACGTTCTGTGGGGGCTGCCAACGGATCTTATGATTTGCAGAACTGTCTTGACGAGGGACGAAAGGCCGGTGCTGCTGCAGCGGCGGATACAGGGTTCAAAAAACGCATTCCAAAGGTGCTGAAAGCCTCTCACAGCATACTGTTGCAGACCGATCTGCAGATTTTGCCGCAAATACCTTCGCCGAAAGCGGCCAAAAAAGTACGTGCTTTCATTGACTTGCAGGATGATGTCACGACGAAGGACATCAAGATTGCTATTCAGGAGGGGTTGCACTCGGTTGAACATATCAAGCGCTACACCACGACCGGCATGGGAACGGATCAGGGCAAAATCGCCAATCTGAATGCGTTTGCTTTCATTGCTGACCATTTGGGAAAGTCTGTTCCCGACGTTGGTGTGACCACGTTCCGGCAACCCTATAAACCCGTGACCATGGGCGCATTGGCGGGACAGCATGTGGGCGCGCATTTCATGCCGCGGCGAACCACAGCAATGCATCCCTGGCACAGAGCGCAAAAGGATGTGATTTTCGAACCGGTTGGCGACTGGTTGCGACCACGCGCGTTCCTGCGAGAGGGTGAGGATTTTCATCAAGCGGTACAGCGTGAAACAAAGGCGGCACGAACCGGCATTGGTGTGCTGGATGCCTCGACCCTTGGCAAGATTGACGTTCGCGGCCCGGATGCCCGGGAATTTCTCAACCGCATCTACACCAATGCCTGGAGCAAGCTGGCACCGGGCAAATGCCGCTATGGGCTGATGCTGAAAGAAGACGGCATGGTGATGGATGATGGCGTGACAGCCTGCTTGGCTGACGATCATTTTCATATGACCACGACTACCGGGGGAGCTGCCAATGTCCTGGGGCATCTGGAAGATTATTTGCAGACAGAATGGCCTGATCTGAACGTCTATCTGACCACCACGACGGAACAGACAGCTGTTGCGTCAATTTGCGGGCCGGGTTGTGACAGTCTGATGGCCGAATTGCTGGATGATCTGGACCCTGATCCTGAGACCTTCAAGTTTATGGATTGGCGGGATGCACATATTCAGGGCATTCCCGTCCGGGTTTTTCGGATATCGTTTACCGGTGAGTTGTCTTACGAAATCAACATTGATGCTTCATACGGCTTGTGGCTTTGGAAAAAGATTTTTGCGCAGGCCAAAAGTGAAGGTGGCGGATACGACATCACGCCTTACGGCACTGAGGCCATGCATGTTCTGCGTGCTGAAAAAGGTTTCATCATTGTCGGGCAGGAAACTGACGGCACGGCCACGCCGATTGATCTGGGCATGAACTGGATCGTGAAGAAATCCGGAGATTTTGTTGGAAGGCGTTCACTTACCCGATCGGATACGTCCAGAGATGACCGCAAACAATTGGTTGGCCTTGTGACTGAACAGCCGGATTGGGTGCTTATGGAGGGCACGCAGATTATCGCAACGCAGGAGGAAGGGGCCGCTCCAGTCCCCATGCTGGGGCATGTTACGTCCAGTTACCTAAGCCCGAATTTGGATCGTTCAATCGCAATGGCGATGCTGGAGGGCGGGCGCAGCCGTGTTGGCCAAACACTTTATGCCTCGCGCAACGGTGATAGCGCGATGGCCGTCCGTGTGGTTGGAACGGATTTTCTGAAGGAGCGTGAAGATGGCACCATCTGATCCAAAGTCGGAAACGCAGGTTGATCGACCAGACCGACAGAGCGCCCTGTCGCATCGATCACCGCTGACCGGTGATGACGGACTCATCATGCGGGAAGCCACCCATCTGGGGAAACTGGTTTTGCGACTTGCCGCGACCGAAGCAGAAACTGTGGAATTTGATGCGCTGGAAGGTGCCGCTCTGCCAACACAGCCCTGCAACTCCAGCGTATCTGACACAGGTACAGTTTCCGTGTTGTGGCTTGGCCCAGATGAGTGGATGATCGTCAGCCAGGCGGGCACAGAGCAGGCTTTACAGACCAGACTGCAATCAGATGTGAGTGGACGGCATTTTCAACTTTCCAATGTGACGGACTATTACACATGCATTGATATTGCAGGTGATCAGAATCGCGAGATTCTCATGAATTTGAGCACGCTCGACATGCATAAACGCTCGTTTTCTGCGGGTCAGATAAAGGGCTCCATATTTGGTCATGCCAATGCATATGTCTGGCAATTGCACACAGACCCTGGGGCGAGTGAGACTTTTCGGCTGATCGTGCGTTCATCAATGGCCGACTATCTATGGTGTCTGATCAGCCGATCAGCGCGCTTGTTCGGGATGCCGGAGGATACTCCCAGTTCAGGCGAAAAGCTGGTGATTTCATAGATTTGTTACTTTGCCGGTGACGGTTAAAGAGATGTTGTTTTACCGCGACGAGAATTTTTCCGGCAGGATAAGCTGCAATTGATAACTCTCGTAAGGGTTGCGTTTACCATTAGTGCAACATATTTCGAGCGTTAAGTTCACGCCAGTGTGGTCATGCTAGAAATCCTGAACTCAAAGGGTTTCTTACATGCGCATTCGCACGATTCTGTTGATTGCATTTTTGACCGTTACCATTTTCCCTACGGCCATTTTTGGCTGGTGGTCCTACAGCCACGCTGTAAAGCGGGAGTTTGCGGAAGTTGAAGATCGTCATTTGCTGCTTGCACAGAATTTGAGTGCTGCACTGACGCGCTACCACACTGATTTGGTAGGCACTTTGAAAACAGTTTCCTCCGCTTTGCTGTCTGACCAGACGACGGACTTGCAGCCTTTGATGTCGGAGCTTGATATCGTCAATGTGTTTCTGGTTGACCAACCCTCAGTTACAGTAATCGCGCAAATGGATGCCGGAAACGGCTCTGACATTGAACTGCTTACGGAAGAGCATTTGGCATTGGCAAAGAGGATTGCTCAACCCGGCGAGACGAAATTCTCCCACGTTGTTGGCACACAAACACACGGAAACGTGCTGCTTGGGGTCAGAAGCAATGCGGATAATTTGACCATTGCATTTGTTTCCACGCAGTATTTCAAGCAACTTGGCGAGCAGATTTCATTTGGCAAAAATGGCCATGCAGCCATTGTCGACAATGCTGGTAACGTTTTGTCCCACCCCGTTCCGGACTGGGTTGAGTCCCGCCGAAATCTGTCTCAAATTTCCGCTGTCGCCAGAATGATGAGTGGAGAGACGGGCATAGACCAATTCTATTCTCCTGCATTTAAGGGAGATATGATTGCTGGCCTTACGTCGGTGGAGGGCCCCGGCTGGGGGGTCATGATTCCCCAACCCGTGGAAGAGATATACGAGAAGGTGCGTGAGAACAGCATCTCAATTGTTCTGGCGTTGGCAATTGGCTGGAGCATGGCGGCCGTTTTTGTACTGCTGTTCGTCAATTCTCTGATCAGGCCGTTGGAACAGCTTCTGCAATCCATCAAGGAAAACGCAAGAGAGAAGAAGCTCAACCCGGTGCGTGTCCGCCTTGGGCTGGTTCCATTGCGTGAGGTCTGGCAGTTAAAGCTGGGCTACAATGCCATGGTCGGACGGGTTGCTCAGGCAAATGAAAAAGTATCAGCTATGGCATTTTCTGATGATGTTACCGGATTGGCCAATCGGAAGCGATTTGAAGAGGTCACCAGAGGATTGCTTGCGGGCTGCGAAACGGAGGCGGCGCGGGGCATCGTTGCTTTTATCGATCTTGATGATTTCAAACAGATAAATGACGTTCATGGTCACAGCTATGGTGACCGTTTCTTGCGCGAACGCGCAGCGAAATTGACAGAATTGGTTCAAGCAGCCGAACAAACTTTTTTTGGAGATGAGATTGTTGAACATCCGCCCATCGCAGCACGTGTTGGCGGAGATGAATTTGTTATCGTATTTCCCGGGTTGAGCCGGGAAGATGACATCAGACAGTTTCTGGTGCAGGTTCGTAAAGTGCTTTCCACGCCATCGACTGTTCTGTCAGAGGTTCCGTTTTGTGCGGCCAGCATTGGCTGTGCACGTTACCCCGAAGACAGCACAAATCTCGATGGGTTGCTCAAATGCGCTGACATCGCGATGTATCATGCCAAGAAGGCCGGTAAGAACCGCTTTGAAATGTATTCCTCCCAGATGGGCATGATGACAGCAGCGGAACTTTGTGTGGCTGTCGACCAGGCAATCGACGACAATCAGCTTGTCCTGGAATATCAACCAAAAGTCTGTGCCAGAACCAAAGAACCTCGGGGCGTTGAGGCACTGGTAAGATGGAACCATCCGGTTCTGGGACGTCTGCTTCCAGATAACTGGATACCGATTATTTCTCATTCTCCCGTCATGGAAAAGCTTGGCGAATGGTTGATTGCACGGGCGATTGACGATCACGCGGAGTGGACGCGGGCAGGGCTCAATCTATCGGTTGCTGTGAACATAAGTGCGGGACACTTTTCGAGCCCGGGGTTTACGAACTCCATTACACGAATGGCGCGTTCGAGAAACTTTGACTGCAACAATATGGAAATTGAAATCACGGAGGACACATTGTTCTCCTCTCTTGTGCATGCCAACGACGTGCTTGAAAGTCTTCGGGCCGAAGGGTTCCGGGTTTCCATTGATGACTTTGGCACCGGTTACTCAAATATTGCCAGGCTGAGCCAGATGCGGGTGGATTTTTTGAAGATTGATCGCTCGGTTATCTCTCAGGCTCATGATGATGAGCGTGTTGCCTCAATGATGGATTGCATTGTTCTCATGGCAAAAACGCTTGGCTGCAAAACTGTTGCCGAAGGGGTTGAAACCCAGAGCGAGGTTGATTTTCTTGCGCGTCACAAGATTGATATCCTGCAAGGCTTCTATTTCTCGAAGGGTTTGTCAGTTTCACAGCTTCTGGCGTGGTCTCGTGAACACAGTCAGGCTGTTGCTGCAGGTGCCTTTGATCGTCAAACCAGCCACGCCGCATGAATTTCGGTTAGATTTCCACCCATACCGGCACGTGATCTGAAGGTTTTTCCCAGGCCCTGACATGCTTGTCCACCTGGCATTGACGCAATCTGTCGGCAACACCCGGTGACAACATCAAGTGGTCAATGCGAATACCGTTGTTCTTCTGCCAGGCACCAGCCTGATAATCCCAGAATGTATAAGCCTGATCCTGATTTGTCTGGCGTAAGGCATCTGTCATGCCCAAATTCTGCAATTTGAAAAACGCTGATCGCGTTTCCGGGCGAAACAACGCATCACCTTCCCATGCTGCAGGGTTGTGACAATCGATCGGTTGCGGGATGACATTGTAGTCCCCGGCGAGAATAAAATCTTCTTCGCTCTTCAGATGTTCTTCGGTCCAGGCATGCAGCCGATCCATCCAGCCCAGCTTGTAGGGAAATTTCTCGGTATCAACCGGATTGCCATTTGGCAGATAGAGCGATGCCACCCGGACCATCTTCCCATCGACGGATATCAGCGCCGAAATAAATCGGGCCTGCACATCGTCATCATCACCTGGCAATCCACGTTGCACATCTTCCATCGGTGTTTTGGAAAACAGGGCAACGCCATTGAAGCCCTTTTGACCATGTGTATGAACCTCGTAGCCAAGGTCTTCGAAAATAGCGCGTGGGAAGTTTTCATCGATCGATTTGACTTCTTGCAAGGCGACCAGATCAGGCTCAGCTTCTTTCAGCCAAGCCTGTAGGGTTTCAAGACGCGCCTTGATGCCATTTATATTCCAGGTCGCAATTTTCATGAAATCAGATCGAAAAGGAGGTGCCGCAACCGCAGGATGCTGTGGCATTGGGATTGTTGATCTGGAAGGACTGCCCCATCAAATCGTCGACGAAATCGATCTCTGATCCTTCCAGGAAGGGCAAAGATACCTGATCGATCAATATGGTGGCGCCATTTCGTTTGAGCACCAGATCATCTTCGGTCATGTCCTCGACCAGATCATATTTGTATGAAAAGCCGGAACATCCGCCGCCATCCACACTGATGCGGAGTGATTTACCATCCGCTTCACCGGCTAGAATCTTTGCAACTCGCAATGCAGCCCGTTCTGTAACAGTGACAGAATTTTGTGCGATTGGAGGCGTCGCGTCTGAAGAATTTGTTTGTTGTGTTGCACTGGCCATGTTGATCCACCCTTTTGCGGCACATCTGCTATAGAACCAAGAGGTAGGCGTGCGACCAGCGCAAGTCAAACGCCATCGTCCCTTTTGTAGCGGATTTGAGCCAGTGGCAGAAATTATGAACCCAGTTGATTTGCCAGAACCATTGCCCGAGGCTTTAGACGTTTCCGATATCGGATTTGGATTTACCAATAGAGCAACCTATGCCGTAGACCCGCAAAACACGCGCGGTCGCGTCTTCGACGAGCCTGAAAGTCCAACCCGGACAGCTTTCCAGCGCGACCGGGACAGAATCATCCATTCCAATGCGTTTCGGCGTCTCAAACACAAGACACAGGTGTTTATTTCCGATGAAGGGGATCATTACCGCACACGTCTGACCCATTCCATTGAAGTGGCTCAGATTGCCCGGTCCATTGCCCGGGCATTCCGTCTTGATGAGGATCTGACGGAAGCATTGGCTCTGGCTCATGATTTCGGGCACACGCCGTTTGGTCATGCAGGTGAACGCGCGCTCGATTCAGCAATGTCAGAATTCGGCGGGTTCGATCACAATCTGCAGAGCCTTCGGATCGTCAGCAAAATGGAACGCCGTTATCCGCGTTTTGATGGACTTAATCTGAGTTGGGAAACGCTGGAGGGGCTGGCAAAACATAATGGCCCGGTTGCCGAGCCGCTAGCCGGGCGCATTCGGGCTTTGTTGCCAACACTTCAATTGCGGCTTGATGGTTATGCAAGTCTTGAGGCGCAGGCTGCCGCACTGTCCGATGACATTGCATATGACACACACGATATAGATGACGGTTTGCGCTCCGGTCTGCTGAATCTGGCGCAATTGAGAACCGTGCCTTTGCTGTTCGGATTGCTGGATGACATTGCTGATGAATTTCCCGGCCTTGATGAAGAGCGGACGCGCCATGAGTTATCGCGTCGGCTGATCACCATCATGGTGGAAGATGTCATTGGCGAAACACAGCGAAGATTGTCAAAGCTGCGGCCTGCCTCAGCAGATGATGTCAGGAATGCGGGGGCTTCGGTTTTGAGTTTTTCAGAGCCGTTCAGCCGTCAGGAAGGGGAGGTCAAAGCGTTTTTGTTCAAACATCTTTACCGCCATCCCTCATTGATGGAGAGAATGACCAGCGCGGAAGCAGTTGTGAAGGACCTGTTTGTGACCTACCTGCAAAATATCGAGGAAATCCCGCTGCGGTGGCGGGAACAAGCCACCGAAGGGGTGGCGACACTGAATAAGCCAAAGGCAGCCAGATTGGTCGCTGACTATATTGCCGGAATGACAGATCTGTTCGCAGATCAGGAACATGAACGTCTTTTCGGTGACCATGCGACGCGCGGAGTTTGACCACAAAGCCAAAAACCGTTAGGTGCAGCGCACATTTCCGACCGTTTTGCCGATGAAAAACCGGCTTGCAACTGCATTCATTCAAAACAGATAGCTATGAACATTTACGCAGACTTTGCCGAAAAAATGCTTCCTTTGATCAAGGGTTCTGATTTGCTTTCAGACCTTGATGCTGACGCACAAGCAGCACTCCCGTTGGACCGTATCGTTGTGGAACCGCCGAGAGATGCCACCCATGGTGACCTGGCGACGAACGCCGCGCTGCTTCTTGCCAAAGGGCTGCGCCGTAAACCACGCGATATAGCGGAAGCCATTACCGAACTGCTCACGGAGCATTCTGATGCCCTGCAAGTGCAATCGGTCAGCATTGCCGGGCCGGGCTTTATCAATATCACGTTGCAGCCGGTTGTGTGGCAATCGATTGTTCAGGATGTTCTGCGGAATGGAATGAACTTCGGTCGGACCGATCTGGGGCAGGGCGAGAAGATCAACGTTGAATACGTCTCGGCCAATCCGACCGGCCCAATGCATGTAGGACATTGCCGGGGTGCGGTTTTCGGAGACGCTTTGGCAACATTGCTGTCCTATGTGGGCTATGATGTGACGCGGGAATACTACATCAATGATGCAGGCGCTCAGGTGGATGTGTTAGCTCAATCCGCATATCTGAGATATCGCGAGGCGCTGGGTGAGGTTATCGGTGCTATTCCCGAGGGTCTTTACCCGGGCGAATACCTGATGGCACTGGGCGCACAACTTAAAGACCAGCATGGATCATCTCTGCTTGAGATGGATGAAGCCGAATGGCTTCCAATTGTAAAAGAAGCTGCTATTTCGGCTATGCTCGAGCTGATCCGGTCAGATCTGGACAAGCTTGGTGTCGTGCATGACGTTTTCTTTTCAGAACGATCCCTGACAGCGGATGGTGATGACCGGGTTGCAGAAATGATTGCCGATCTGCGCGAACGGGACTTGATATATCTGGGAACATTGCCGCCACCAAAGGGCAAGCTTCCCGATGATTGGGAAGACCGCGAACAGACACTTTTCAGATCGACACGCTATGGTGACGATGTGGACCGGGCGCTATTGAAATCAGATGGCAGCTATACCTATTTCGCGTCCGACATCGCCTATCATTTCGACAAATATAAGCGCGGATTCAACCGCATGGTAGATGTTCTTGGAGCGGATCATCAGGGCTATCTGAAGCGAATGACGGCTGCTGTGACGGCAATATCATCGGAAAATGCATCGCTGGACATCCGTTTTTGTCAGTTAGTGAACCTGTTTCGTGATGGTCAACCGGTTAAAATGTCAAAACGTTCGGGTAATCTTGTCACACTTGCAGATGTGGTTGACGAGGTTGGCAGGGACGTCACGCGGTTCATTATGTTGTATCGTAAGAACGACGCCACGTTGGATTTCGACTTCACAAAAGTGCTCGAGCAGTCGAAGGACAATCCTGTATTTTACGTGCAGTATGCGCATGCGCGTACACATTCGACATTTGCGCAAGCAATTGAAGTATTTGATGAAAAAATCGTAGACGGTCTGGAAAAAGTGGATATTTCGATCCTGGACGATGCCAGCGAACTGGCTCTCATGCGCAAGCTTGCAGAGTATCCGCGCATCGTCGAAGCGGCGGCAAATTTCTACGAGCCGCATCGCATTGCATTTTATCTAAATGATTTAGCAAGTGCGTTTCACGGCCATTGGAACAAAGGCAAAGATTTGCCCCAATTACGATTTATTAAAGATGATAATGAAAAATTGACTAGAGCGCGCTTAGCTCTTGTTTTGGCGGTGCAAATTGTTCTGCGCTCCGGTCTTGGATTGCTGGGAGTGGATGCGCGGGAAGAATTGCGTTAGCATTGATGATGGTTTGCAAGCGCGATTTTGATTGTTGCTTTAGCAAACTTGGTTAACGAAAGAGACGACTTGTTATGTCCGAGTATGAGTATGACAAAAACAAGCCCGGTCAGAGAGCCGGCGCTGGAAACGATCCGGTTTCGGGCGACGCTGGTTCCGGAATGAATTCACCTGGAGGATCTGCTGCGGGGCAAAATCGCAGTTCAGGGTCTGATAGCGCATGGGAAAACGATGACTGGTCGATGCGATCGTCATCTGGTTCCGATGACGATGATCCGTTGATCAAGCTTGCTCGACTTATGGAGCAGAATGAACGAAATTTTGAGGCTGCTGCCCAGCGCTCAAATGATAGTGTTGCAGCGGCCCCTCAGGATACCTATTCACCTGAAACTGTTTCTGTGTCGCAGGATCCGGCGCCCCAAGCCTATCATCCAGAACCAAGTGTTGCTGAGTCTGCGCAGTCTCCAGAGCCAATCTATCAACATGCGCCACAGGATCCGGGATATATGCCTGCCGACGAGCCATCCGTGCCAAGAGATGACCCTTACGCGTCATCCGGGACTCTCGTGGCAGATGCACCTGCGCCAGCAAGGCCACCGTCTTACGACGAGCATGCAGATGATGAGCAATATGATCCCTTTGCGCCAGGTGGCTCTTCCCAGCCCTTGCCCGACAGAGATTTTGACGTATCCAGAATTCCCAGAGCAATTAGACCAGCCGCGTCGGTTGATCACTCGCAGATGGGGGGACTGCATGGAAGCGCAAGCCCTGATCAAGCGGAACCCGAATCGCGTCCTGAGCCAGTGGCAGCACAGCGGGCGCAGGACGCGCCCCGGAATCCGGCGACGTCTCCAAGTGAACCGATTGCGCCACAGCCTGATCCCATCGCTGCTGAACTTCTGCGTTATGTAGACGCAAATGAGGCACGGGAGCCCGTTAGATCAAATGCTGCTGACGCGCGACCAACGCATGCACCACGGCAATTGAGCGAAAGTGCGCCGCGACAGACTGCGCCCCCTGCGGCTCCTGCACCTGTGGCACCACAGACTGCGTCCGCAGCACCTCTGGCCGCGTCTGCTGCTGTGCAAGCTGCGTCTGAAATGGCAAGTGCACCGACGCCTCAGCCGGACTTTTCGTATTTGCGGGAAGTCGAAGATTTGCGTGTTCCGGCGCGGGTTTCAGAGAGCGAACAATCCGCTGAACCGACTGATTCCTTTGCGGATAACACACGATCTGAGGCGCCTCAGGCCGAGGATGCCGATGTCCTTTATGATGAGTATGATGAGGACGAAGGCGGTGGCCTGTTCGCAAGCCGTGGAATGATGGTCGCTGCCGGTGTCATGGCGTTTGTTCTGCTTGGTGGCGGGGCGTTGTTGGCCTATCAAGCCATTTTCTCCAGTGATGATGGCAGTCCTCCACCGCTGGTTCTGGCTGATAAAAACGCTGTTCGCATGCTGCCAGATGGTCAGGCTGCCGATCCTGCGGCTTCAGGTGATATACCCCTGACGAACGAGAGCGATTTGTCGAATGGTGTCATTCAACCGGGAGCTGAAACACCGATTGCGCGGATCAACCCGAATATTGATCCGGACAGAACCGTCCGGCAGATTGGCGCGAATGGCAATAACAGCGGAACGGACGCAATTGCTCCCAGAAGTGTTCGCACTTTCAAGGTAAATCCGGATGGCAGTATTGTTGCTGAGCCAGCGGCCAGGGTTGACAATAATTCAAACGCCATTCAGCCGCGCACGGTTACCACGCAACAAATTTCCGGAAATGGTGAAGTTGTTGCGGCGCCTGCTGAATCTGACGGTGGTACACCCCTGCCGCGCGCGCGGCCAGATGTCTCCACCTCAACATCGAACAATGCCGGCGGTTCCACCGGTATCCAGCCGCGTATTGTTGCAAACAACAACACTGCAACCAACAACACTGGCACCAGTGGCCGGGCAGACTTGCCCGTTCCTCCCCGTGTTTCCGTGGGAACAAATGCGCCGGCGTTCAATCAAAATGCACCAACAGTACAGCCATCGACTAATTCGGTGGCGGCACGTGTTCCATCGACCGATGTTACGCTAGCTGCACCGGCGGCTCAACCCGCCGCACAGCCAGCAGCACCCGCCGCAGTGGGTGATTTTGTAGTGCAGGTATCTTCACAGCGCTCCGAAGATGCCGCGCGGTCAGCATTTAGTGGGCTGCAACGTCGCTTCCCATCGGTCCTTGGCAACCAGTCTCCGGATATTGCACGGGCTGACTTGGGCTCCAGAGGCGTGTTTTATCGGGTCCGGGTTGGCCCGATGGAAACCCGTGTAGCGGCGGCTGATTTTTGCCAATCTCTGAAAAATGCAGGCGGTGATTGCATCGTTGCACGCCGTTGATCTCTTAAACTTAGACGCACTGACACACACACCGACACACCTGGCCTTGGTTTTGAGGCCGTTGTGTTGGCTTGACGAAGGCGGAACGTCACTCTAACCACGTTCTATGACACAATCTGCTTTTATCACTGGCTGCCAAGGCCTTGTTCTGTCTGCCAATGAAAGACAGTTCCTCAGGGATTCTGACCCCTGGGGGTTCATTCTGTTTGGTCGCAATATCGATTCTCCGGATCAGGTGCGTGCACTGGTGTCTGCCATGCGCGATTGCGTGGGGCGTGAAGATGCTCCGGTTCTGATTGATCAGGAAGGTGGACGGGTCCAACGCTTGAGGCCACCCCATTGGGCGTCCTATCCCGCCGCAGCTTATTACGGACAACTTGAAGAGCAAAGTGCAGGTGAGGGGCGTAAGGTTGCTCGTATTGGTGCCCGTCTTATGGCCTGTGATCTGCTAGCGCTTGGCATTACAGTCGATTGCCTGCCGGTCTTGGACGTGCCTGTAGAGAACACGACAAAGGCCATTGGTGACAGAGCCTATGGTACCACGCCTGATGGCGTCGCAGCGCTGGGGCGGGCTGTAGCAGATAGCATGCTGTCTGGCGGCGTGCTGCCGGTTATCAAGCACATCCCCGGTCACGGTCGAGCGGTTGTCGACAGCCATTTTGAGCTACCAAGGGTCAGCAGCTCGCTTGTTGATCTATTGGCGCACGATTTTGCGGCGTTCAAACCGTTGGCAGACTTTCCCCTTGGGATGACCGCACATGTGGTGTTTGAAGCGATAGATCCTGACAATCCGGCAACCTTGTCATCAACCGTCATCTCAACGATCATTCGGGACGAAATCGGTTTTCACGGCCTTCTCATGTCTGACGACATTTCCATGGGCGCTTTACAGACAGATATGGCAGACCGGACCTCAAGCGCTATTCGCGCTGGCTGTGATATGGTTTTGCATTGCAACGGCCTTATGGATGAAATGCAAAGCGTTGCTGCGAATGTGCCAAAGCTCGACGGCGTGGCATTGGAACGGGCGAATAAGGCACTGAATGCTAAACCCGAGCCTGATGGTATTGATCTAGATGAGCTGCGCAAAGAGTTCTCTGCCTTGCTTTCATTGGTTGACTGGGAGGCTTGAAATTGTCCGATGAATCTGACCAGATTGCCAATGATCCGCTGACACAGGCGCTTTTATGGGAAAACCAGAAAGAGCGAGCCAGCGAACCTGATGCCTCGGAACCATCACTCGTTGTGGATGTTGACGGGTTTGAAGGTCCACTTGATCTGTTGCTGGCTCTGGCCCGGTCACAAAAGGTGGATTTGGCGAAAATTTCGATTTTGGCATTGGCAGAGCAATATCTCTCTTTCATTCAGGAAGCCCGGCGCATGCGCCTGGAGTTGGCAGCGGACTATCTTGTGATGGCGGCATGGCTTGCCTATCTGAAATCGCGCCTTCTGCTGCCGGACATCAAGGACGATGAGGATGAATTGACTGGCGAAGAACTGGCCGCAGCACTTGCGTTCCGATTACGCCGTCTGGAGGCCATGCGTGATGCGGCAGCGCGGTTGATGGCGCGGCCACGCCTTGGGCAGGATATCTTTGCGCGCGGCGATCCGGAGCCCGTGGTCACCATCAAGCACAGCAGCTATGTGGCCAACCTTTATGATTTGCTGACGGCGTATGCCAGTCAACGGCAGCGCAATTCTGTTACATCGGTTCGGGTGCTTAAGCGAACTGTTTGGTCGCTCCAGGAAGCCAAGGATTTATTGGTCCGAATGCTGGGGAATGTTTCGGACTGGACGCCGATTGATGATTTTCTGGTAGAATATTTCTCAACGCCCGATCAGCGCGCGACCGTCATCGCCAGTTCCTTTACAGCAAGTCTTGAGATGGTGCGCGAGGGTGTTCTGGAAGTTCGTCAGAGCGGACCATTTACGCCACTGTTCGTTCGCCGTGCGGCAAGGCAGGATGGAGGGGGCACTCATGAGTGAGAGGGATACCGAAACTCTGCATTTAAGAATGCTGGAAGCCATGCTGTTTGCCTCTGACCGGCCACTGGAAGATTCAATCCTGAAAGAACGCCTTCCGGCAACGGCGAATTTTGAGCAGTTACTGGCGGATTTGGCAGGCCTTTATGAAGGCCGCGGTGTGGTTTTGAAAAAAGTGGCGGATGGTTGGGCCTTTCGGACCGCCGATGATCTTGCTTTTTTGCTACAAGCAGAAACAGCAGAGCAACGCCGGCTGTCACGGGCGGCATTGGAAACTCTGTCGATTGTGGCTTACCATCAGCCTGCAACGCGAGCAGAAATTGAGCAGATACGTGGCGTTTCAACGAGCAGAGGCACTCTGGATGTCTTGCTTGAAACAGGTTGGATACGGTTGCGCGGACGGCGCAGAACACCCGGACAACCAGTGACATACGGAACCACACCAGAGTTTCTGGAGCACTTCAATCTGGAATCCATTGTCGATCTGCCAGGATTGGACGAACTGAAAGGTGCTGGCCTGCTAAACAGCACTCTGCCGCCGGGGGCACCTATGCCGATGCCGAATGATGATCCGGATCTTGGTCATGATGAGGACCCCCTTGAAGATGATCTGTTTGCACCCGATGTGGTGCTTGAAGACGATTGAGAGCGGACCCTGACATTCTCCTGATGGCACATTCATGAACCAAACAACACGCCCTTCCGGTTTGAAAACCGCCTTGACCTGGGGCCGTCGTGGCACGACGGGCGCCACGATTGCCAGAGAGATGCGGTTTGAGAGTGTCTTTCATAGTTATGGTGACACAAAGGCCCTTCGGAATATCGATCTGACAATCGCTTCGGGAGAAATTGTGTGTTTGCTTGGCCAGTCCGGGTCCGGCAAGTCAACGCTGCTGCGTATTGCTGCGGGTGTTGAAACACCTCAGGCCGGGCGTTTTTTGGTCGATGGCAAGGAATTTGGTGGGCCAGACGGTCTGGTGCCGCCGGAAAAGCGCGGCATAGGCTTGATGTTTCAGGACTTTGCGCTGTTTCCACATTTGACAGTTCTGAAAAACGTCATGTTTGGCCTGACGGCCTTGTCTGGCTCCAATGCGCGCAGCGAGGCTATGCTGGCTTTGGAACGTGTCGGGCTTGCAGATCATGCCAATTTGTATCCTCACCATCTTTCTGGTGGTGAGCAGCAACGTGTGGCACTTGCCCGTTCAATTGCACCACGTCCAGGTATCCTGTTGATGGATGAGCCGTTTTCGGGCCTTGATCAAAGGCTGCGCGACAGTGTGCGCGATGAAACCATAACCATTTTGCGGGAAATGCGGGCGACCTGCCTGATGGTGACCCATGATCCTGAGGAAGCAATGCGCGTGGCAGACCGCATTTTGCTGATGAAACACGGCCAGATCGTTCAGGATGGCACGGCACGCGAGCTGTATTTCCAACCGGTCGATCTGGCGTCTGCAACATTCTTTTCCGAGGTCAATATGATGGAGGGTGAGATCGTTGACGGCCTGGTCATCACCCCTGTAGGCACATTTCCCGCGACCGGTAAACAAAATGGAACAGCCGATATCTGCATCCGCTTCCAGGGTGTTGCAATAACACCTAAAACGGAAACCAGCATCCCCTCCGGTGCGAAACATGGCAGGGTTTTGCGGCGGCGCTTTCTGGGTGAGGTGGATTTGGTCGACGTGGCTGTGGAGGGACTGGACGATCCGTTGCAGGCGCGCATCAGAAATGCTGATAAACTGATACCCGGGACAGAAGTTTTTGTCAGCTTTGATCTGCGCGACATTTTGGTGTTTGAAAAAGAACACATATAGCCCCACATCTAACATGTGGCTCAGTAAGGGTGACGAAGTGACTGTTCTGACGGGCAAAGGACGCAGGGAAAAGCCGGTTTGGCGGATCTTTCGCGATGCCGAACTGTTCGAGCGGTCAAAAAACCGCCATTTCATCACCCACAAAGAGTCCGCGCCCTAGTACTAATTATTGGTGTCTTTTCACCGTTGGGCGGTGTAATACTATGATTAGCAAGCGATTTTACGGGCTGTATCGATAGCGAACAATTGGTTTGCCTTTGCGGTTCAAGAAGATTTTAGGAGTACATAATGGGTATAAGTTTCTGGCAAATTGCCATTGTTGTGGTTTTGGTCGTGCTGTTGTTCGGTCGCGGCAAAATTTCAGATCTCATGGGCGATGTCGCCAAAGGGATCAAGAGCTTCAAATCCGGGCTCGCCGAGGATGATGACAAGACAAAGACGATAGACCAGTCATCTGATGAAGTTGCGGCCACTGTCAAAACTGAAGACAAGCAAGCCAGCTAATCCATAAATTCTAATGGTGGCTGTACGCTTATCGTGCCGCGCCCTTTTTTGAGAAACCGGCAGATCTGAATGTTCGATCTTGGATGGACCGAATTCATTGTTGTGGCTGTTGTGGCTATTCTTGTGGTGGGTCCTAAGGAACTGCCCGGAATGCTGCGCACAATTGGCAAAACAATTGGAAGTATGCGGCGGATGGCGGGTGACTTTCAGCGTCAGATGAATGACGCGCTGAAAGAGGCCGATCTTGATGGCATCAAATCCGGCATTGAAAGCGTCAACAGCATCAATCCGGTTTCGCAGCTTAAAAACAGCCTCAATCCTGTGAAGCAAGCCGCTGAGGATGTCCAAAGGGATATCAACAAGGGTCTGTTGAACGCGGGCGAGGGCGCCAAGTCAAAAGCGGGCACGCAATCGACATCCTCATCTGATGCGGTTGCTGCTGCAAAACCCAAAACTGCTGCGAAACCAAAGGTCGCGGCAAAGCCCAAGACTGCTGCAAAGCCCAAGACTGCGGCAAAGCCGGGAGCCGCCGCAAAATCCAAAGCAGCGGAAAAACCGGCTGCTGTAAAAACTGCCGCTACAAAGGCGACAACAGCCAAGGCCGCTGCCGCAAAAACATCTGCCGCCAAGGCAACGGCTACTAAAGCAGCACCGGCCGAAGCCGCTGCCACGAAAGCGACAACTGCCAAAACCACAGCAGCCAAAACCACAGCAGCCAAAACCACAGCAGCCAGAAAACCTGCCGCTAAAAAGACCACCGCAAAAAATGCGGGTACTTCCAAAAAGGATACTGACGCGTGAGCGAGAGCGAAGACGAAGTCGACAGCAGTCGCGCTCCGCTGATCGAGCATCTTATCGAGTTACGGCAACGGCTGTTTAAAGCCGTTATCGGACTGGTGCTGATGTTCATCGTGAGTTTTATTTTCGCGACAGATATATTTAATATTCTGACCGTTCCGTATGAAAAAGCGGCGGGGGATCTGCGGGATATCGAATTTATCTACACCGCGCCTCAGGAGTATTTCTTCACCCAATTGAAACTGGCATTCTTTGGCGCACTGTTTTTGGCATTTCCGATTATTGCCTCGCAAATCTATATGTTTGTGGCTCCGGGCCTTTACAAGAACGAGAGATCGGCCTTCGTGCCATACCTTGTCGCGACGCCAATCCTTTTCGTGATCGGTGCTTCGCTTGTCTACTACCTGATTATGCCCCTCGCTATGGGCTTCTTCCTGAGCATGGAGCAGGCTGGAGGAGACGGTCAGGCTTCCATTCAACTGGTTGCGAAGGTCAGCGAATATCTTGGCCTGATCATGACGCTGATTTTTGCGTTTGGTCTTGTGTTCCAACTCCCTGTTGTGCTGACCCTTCTGGGCCGCATCGGCGTTGTGAGTTCGGTTGGTCTTAAATCCAAGCGGCGTTATGCGGTGGTTGCCGCCTTTGCGATGGCGGCTATTCTGACTCCGCCAGATCCCATCAGCCAAATTGGCTTGGCCTTGCCGACTATTGTGCTTTACGAGCTCTCTATTCTCTCCGTGCGGTTTATAGAGCGTCGTCGTGCGGAGCAGGAAAAGGCAGATGATGCGGTTGATACTGTCTGACATTAGCGCTACTGCCACGCTCATCTCACTCAACGACAACCTGATAATTGAGCTGTCCCATGCATGATATCCGATGGATAAGAGAGAACTCAGCCGCTTTTGATGCAGCGATGAAAGCGCGGTTTGCCGATTACCGCGCCGCTGATCTGATTGCGCTGGACGATGAACGCCGCACTCACGTGACGAAACTTCAAGAAGCCCAGGAACGCAGAAACTCAGCATCCAAGGAAATCGGGAAAGCCAAGGCTTCCGGTGATGAGGCCGCAGCTCAGGCAGCTATTGCAGCTGTTTCGGAGTTGAAAGCCTTTATCCAAAGTGGCGAGGATGTTGAGCGGAAGCTCACCACGTCCTTGACCGACAGGCTTGCTGAAATCCCCAATATCCCACTTGAAGATGTTCCGATCGGGCCTGGCGAAGAGGAAAATGTTCTGCTTCGTGAGGTGGGTGAGAAGCCGCGAATCAATTTCGAGCCGAAAGAACACTTCGAGTTGGGTGAAGCACTGGGCATGATGGATTTTTCCATTGCCGGAAAAATATCAGGCTCGCGCTTTGTTGTGTTACGGGCGCAGATTGCCAGACTGGAGCGCGCTTTAGGGCAGTTCATGCTGGATTTGCACACGCAGGAACACGGCTATCAGGAAATCATGCCTCCTTTGCTGGTGAAGGATGACGCTGTCTTTGGCACGTCGCAATTGCCGAAATTCAAGGAAGATTTGTTCCACACAGATGATGGTTTCTGGCTTATTCCAACTGCAGAAGTGCCTTTGACCAATCTGGTGCGTGAAAGCATACTTGATGGCGATCAACTGCCTCTGCGCTTTTCAGCGCTGACGCCTTGTTTCCGCTCGGAAGCCGGGTCGGCTGGTCGTGATACAAGGGGCATGTTGCGCCAACACCAGTTCTCAAAAGTCGAAATGGTGAGTGTAACCAGGCCAGAAGAATCGCTCGCGGAACTGGAGCGTATGCTTGAATGCGCCGAGGCCGTGCTGAAGAAACTGGGATTGGCCTATCGGGTCATGACCCTGAGCAGCGGCGATATGGGCTTTGGCGCACGCAAGACCTACGATATCGAAGTGTGGTTGCCCGGTCAGAATGCCTATCGCGAGATTTCAAGCTGTTCGGTATGCGGTGAATTTCAGGCGCGGCGGATGTCAGCGCGCTACCGCATGGACGATGACAAGTCGCTTGGCTTCGTTCACACATTGAATGGATCCGGTGTGGCCACAGGTCGTGCCTTGATTGCAATTATGGAAAATTATCAGCGCGAAGATGGCGGCATTGATATTCCAGACATATTGAAACCGTATATGGCTGGGATCAGTCACATTGCGGGTCCCACGGAGTAAACCGAATGCGCATACTGGTAACCAATGATGACGGGATCAACGCACCAGGTCTTGTGGTGTTGCGGGAAATTGCAGAGGCTTTGTCCTCTGAAGTTTGGGTCGTGGCGCCCGAGACGGATCAAAGTGGATTGTCCCATTCTCTGACACTCAATGATCCATTGCGTCTGCGCCGGGTTGAAGAGCGGGTTTTTGCCTTGCGCGGCACGCCAACCGATTGCGTGATCATGGGTGTGCGCGAAGTTATGAAAGAAGCGCCAGACCTTATTTTGTCAGGCGTCAATTCGGGTCACAATATTTCAGATGATGTGACGTATTCCGGTACCATTGCCGCAGCCATGGAAGGCACCATGCTGCGTGTACCCAGCATTGCGCTCAGCCAGGGCTATGACTGGGATTCGGGAGCCGAGATTCCCTGGAATGTGGCACGTGTTCACGCGCCGGACCTTGTACGTAAAGTGATTGACAAAGGAATTGAGCCGGGCATTTTGATCAATATCAACTTTCCCAGCTGTGCTGCAGACGATGTTGCCGGCGTGCAAATTACGCGTCAGGGTGCCTTGACCCACGGACTGTTTCTCGACAAGCGCGATGATGGGCGCATGAACCCCTATTATTGGCTGACCTATCGCAGGCAACCGCAAAATGTGATTGCCGGAACAGATATGGATGCTCTGCAGCAGAACTATATCTCGATTACACCGCTGAAGCTGGATCTGACAGCCGATGAGGCAATGAAGCGTTATTCAGATCTAGCGGAATAGAGGTGTCGCGTGGCCGGGTTTTCAGATCCGCATAGCCATCATTTACCAGCCTTCCTGTTGCGTCTTCGCGAGATGGGCGTGACCGATGTTCAATTGTTGAAGGCGTTGGAGAAGACAGACCGGCGACTTTACATCCCTGATCTTGCCAAGGAAGAGATGTGGGAAGATCGTGACCATTCCATTGGTTACGGCCAAAGCGCCGGGGTTCTGAGCCTGGTTGCCATTGTTGTGGGGGCGCTGAAATTGCAGCGACAGGACAAGGTTTTGGACATTGGTGTTGGATGCGGCTACCAGACTGCTTTACTGGCCAGACTGTCTCGCCGGGTCTATGGCGTGGAACGGGTGCGGCCCTTAACCCGACAAGCTGAAAAAAATCTTGAAAAAGACGGTATTCTGAACGCCACTCTTTACAGTGGAGACGGTCATATAGGCTGGCCAATGCAGGCCCCATTTAATGCGATCGTTCTTACCGCAGCCTGTGAGACCGTGCCGCCTGTCTTGTTCGATCAATTGGCAGATGGCGGCAGGCTGGTTGCGCCGATGGATGAGGGGCATGGTGAGGAAGCCATCACACTGTTCAGTAAAAACGGTACAGAAATCAGCTCTAAATCCATCGGCAGGGGCGAATTTCCGCCACTCGTTCCGGGGCGGGTGAGTGACGACTAAGTTTACTGTCAAAGTGTGCTACGGCAGAAACTGAATCAATTTAAGCATTTATAAAGGGTGTCACGGTTAATACTTCGTCTGTGTTTTGAGTACAGGCGTGAGTATGCCGGATGTGTAAAAGTATAGAGTTTTCGCGGAGCCGGGCTGGCCGCGTAATTTCCAAGGCCCTATTTGTTTCATTTCTATCGGGCACACTTGTGGCCTGCAGTAATGATTTTTCCAGAGTCTCAGATCAGGACTATACGGCAGCTGTGTCTGCCCAGCGAGACTTTTTGGGTAAGCCGACACGGCAACCAATGCCTGCGGTTCCCATTGCTGGATCTTCTTCCAATAATGTTGTTGCGCGGCAAAATCTGCGGCCTGTTCAGCCTTATCCCGCTCAACAGACATATGCTTCTGTTCAGCCGACGGTTGACTATACCAGACCTGCTGCCGATCCAGCGTACAGGCCCACGCCGTCCAATATGGCAAAGGGCGAGTACCAGCAAGCTGCGCTAAGGCAAGCTGATCCGATAACGACCGCTGCTGTGGGGCAGGATGAATCCGGTTGGACGCGCAATGGTGGCGCAACCGTGACCATCAAGCCTGGCGACACGCTGTATGCAATTTCGCGGCGTCACAATGTGCCTGAGCAAGCCATTCTCAATGCAAATGGATTGTCTGGCCCACGTGATATTGTCGCCGGCCGTTATCTCACAATTCCAACCTTTGTGCGGGCTCAGACGCAACAAGCCGCTGCCAGAACCGCTCAACCGCGATTGCAAGCATTCCCTCAGCAGGTTTCAAGGCCTGCGCAGCAAGCTGCGCCCCGGGTGGCTGCGCGTGCAGCCGTGGTTAATGCAGTTCGATCCGTTGGCAGCGCGCCACAACCTTCTTCCAAACCTGCAACTCAGGCTGTCTTGACCAGACCAGCGGCAGTTGCCGGCGGCCGTTATCGGGTTGCTTCCGGCGACACGCTTTACAGCATTGCGCGCCGCCATAACGTAAATATTGGTACGCTTTCTGCGGCGAATAATATGGGTCAGTCGACCAATATCAAGATTGGCCAAACCCTTGTTATTCCTGGCCGTGGCCAAACAACAACGGTCGCGACGCAAACAGTTGCTCCCAACAGAGCAGCTCAGCTGGCACCTCGGAATGTGCAGACAACAGGCTCAATCCAGCCGCCAAAAACAGTTGCCGTTCAGCCGGTGAAGCAGGTTCAGCCGGTTGTGTACACACCGCCTAAGGCCGAGCAGCAGGAGCAAGCCAAACAGGCCGGTGCAGGCAGCCTGTCATTTCGCTGGCCGGTTCGTGGGCGCGTCATCTCTACGTTTGGTGACAAAACCAATGGCGAAAGAAATGATGGTATCAACTTGGCTGTACCCGACGGAACACCCGTTAAAGCAGCCGAAGACGGTGTTGTAATTTACTCCGGGAACGAGTTGAAAAGTTACGGTAATCTTGTGCTTGTACGGCACTCGGGTGGTTGGGTGACGGCTTACGCTCACAACCGGGCCTTGAGCGTTAACAGAGGCGATCAGGTTCGTCGCGGTCAGGAAATTGCTCAGGCAGGTGCCACAGGCTCTGTGAGTTCTCCACAACTGCGCTTTGAACTTCGCAAAGGATCGACCCCGGTCAATCCTTTGGACCATTTGGGCGGCGTTTGACCAGACACCAATAACCGCCCAATAGTTGTGGCGCTGAAGCTTAAGGCTTCAGCGCCACTTTCTTTTTGCCCGCCATATCCTGAATGAACTGCCATGCGGTTCTGCCGGATCGGTATCCCCTCGTTGTGGCCCATTCCAGAGCGGCAGGTCGCCACTCCGATTCGTCTATATTGAGTTCAAAATGCTCCATATAGCCGGACACCATGCGCAGATATTCATCCTGGCTGCATTTATGGAAGCCCAACCACAGACCGAATCGGTCTGACAGCGATACTTTTTCCTCAACGGCTTCACTTGGATTGATGGCAGTCGAGCGCTCATTTTCGATCATGTCGCGTGGCATGAGGTGCCTGCGGTTTGACGTGGCATAGAGCAGCAGATTTGACGGGCGACCTTCAATGCCGCCATCAAGCGCAGCTTTCAGCGCTTTGTAGGATGTATCATCGGTGTCGAAGGACAGATCATCACAAAACAGCAGAAAGCGAAGTTCTTGTTGCGCCAATAAGACCATGAGATCGGGGAGGGACTCAATATCCTCGCGGTGAATCTCAACAAATTTCAGCTTTTCAGTCTCGGATGCGGCCGTTTCGTTGACATGAGCATGGATCGCTTTGACGACGGAGCTTTTGCCCATGCCCCTTGCGCCCCACAACAGGGCGTTGTTTGCAGGATAGCCTGATGCAAATTGTTGCGTGTTCTGCAGAAGGATATCGCGGACCTGTTCAATTCCCTTCAACAGGTTCAACTCGACCCTGTTGACCCTGGGAACCGGCTTTAAAACGCCACTGCGTGCATTCCATACAAAGGCGTCCGCCGCATTAAAGTCCACTGGTTCCACAGCATTTGGCGCCATACGCTCCAAAGCATCCGCGATGCGTGTCAGGGCGGGTTTCAGGTCAAGTTGGAGTTCTTCGGCCGGAATCTGGGTCATAAAGCGTCCAAGTTTATGTTTTTGAGGCAATGTGCCTTTGTTTTCGCTGGCAATTTATGGGCAGATGCCCCATTTGCAAAGCTGTTATAAGCGATCCCGTGGATGAGGCTTGCAAAGCAAAGCGCCGTGAGTATAGTCCGCGAGACTTTTTCGACAGAAAAACCAGCAAAACTGCCCATGCCGATATGGCGTGCGGCGGTGTAACTAGACAGGATTGAACGATGTTCGTAACGCCCGCATATGCGCAGGCCGCCGGTGGCGGTGCTGGAATGATAACCAGCCTTCTTCCATTCGTACTGATCTTCGCGGTGATGTATTTTTTGATTATCCGGCCACAGCGCCAGCGGATGAAAAAGCACGAAGAAATGATTGGCGCCGTGCGTCGTGGGGATACCATCGTCACCAGTGGTGGTCTGATTGGTAAAGTCATCAAAGTGATTGAAGATGGCGGTGAGTTACAAGTCGAGCTGGCCGAAGGCGTGCGTGTCCGCATCGTTCGCTCAATGGTTTCCGATGTGCGCGCCAAGGGCGAGCCGGCCAAAGACGACAGCTAAACGTCCCATGCGGCTTTGGGCGGTGCCCAAAGCAGAAAATGGTTGGCCAAATCTCTCACAGGTGCCTGAATGCTTTATTTTTCTCCGATCAAGACAGTTGCAATTGTCCTGGCCGTTTTGATCGGCCTGATCGCCGCACTTCCCAATTTGATGCCGAAGGATGTTGCAGACAGGTGGCCGGGATGGATTCCTGGCGGCCAGTTGGTTCTGGGGCTGGATTTGCAGGGCGGAGCGCATTTGCTGTTGCAGGTGGAGCGCGATGATCTGATTCAAACCCGTCTGGATGATATTCGGGACAGTTTGCGCACCTCTTTGCGAAATGAACGCATTGGCTATACGGGCCTGACCACGGTTGGTGAGACAGTTCAGGCACGTTTGCGTGACGCTTCTCAAAGTGATGCGGCCAGTGCCGCATTGCAGCCGATCGTTGAACCGATTCCCGGAGGCCTCCTGTCTGGTGGTTTGCCAGTTACGGAAGTGACGCTTGATGTTGATGGTGACGGTCTTATCCAGTTGACCTTCACGCCTGAAGGCATTGCCCGCCGGGTCAGCTCAGCTGTCGATCAGTCTATTGAAGTTATTCGTCGTCGTGTCGATGAACTGGGAACCACCGAGCCCAACATTCAGCGGCAGGGCGAAGACCGTGTGCTGGTTCAGGTGCCGGGTCTGGGTGACCCACAGCGCCTGAAAGACCTTTTGAAGCAGACCGCACGTTTGAGCTTTCATCTGGTAAGTCAGGAAATGTCGGGTGAGCAGGCTTTGCAAGGGCGACCACCATCTGGCGCTGAAGTGATGTTTTCCTCCGATGATCCGCCAATCCCTTACGTGATCGAACGACGCGAGATTGTCAGCGGCGAAGACCTGGTTGATTCTCAACCCGGTTTTGACCAACAGACCAATGAACCGCTTGTGACGTTCCGTTTCAATAATTCAGGTGCGCGTGATTTTGGCCGCGCCTCTACAGATAATGTCGGTCGACCGTTTGCGATTATTCTGGATGATGTCGTGATTTCCGCGCCTGTTATTCGGGAGCCGATTTTGGGCGGTAGCGGGCAGATCAGCGGTAACTTCACGGTTGAGAGCGCCAATGATCTTGCGATCCTGTTGCGCGCTGGAGCCTTACCTGCCGATCTGACGATTGTTGAAGAACGTACGGTTGGGCCCGGCTTGGGGCAGGATTCGATTGAAGCTGGCGAGATTGCCGGGATTATCGCTGCGATCGCAGTGCTTGTCTTTATGGTGCTGTCTTATGGTTTGTTCGGCGTCTTTGCCAATATTGCATTGGCCATAAACATCATCATGATCATGGGCGTTCTGTCCATGTTACAGGCGACATTGACCTTGCCAGGTATCGCCGGAATTATCCTGACCATTGGTATGGCGGTTGATGCGAACGTTCTGATTTACGAGCGAATTCGGGAAGAAGCGCGTGCCGGCAGAAATGCCATTGCGGCCATTGATGCGGGTTACAAACGTGCGCTTGGAACCATTTTGGATGCCAACATCACGACCCTGATTGCAGCGATTATTCTGTTCTCGCTTGGGTCAGGTCCAATCCGTGGTTTTGCCATTACTCTGGCGATTGGTATCGTTACAACCGTCTTTTCCGCCTTCACCGTAAACCGCCTGATTGTGGCATTCTGGGTGCGTCGCACACGCCCCTCAACTGTGCCGATTTAAGGCTGGAGCAACGTTATGCGCACTTTGAAACTTGTCCCGGACGATACAAAAATTGCCTTCATGCGGCACCGCAAATGGGCGTTTCCGCTGTCTGCGGCGCTGATTGTCCTCAGTATGGTTCTGTTTGCCGTAAACGGCCTTAATCTCGGCATCGATTTCCGGGGTGGAACGCTGATGCAGATTAAGACTATTGAAGGCCCGGCCAATATTGGAGAAATCAGAAATGTTCTCTCCGATCTGGATTTGGGCGATGTGCAGGTTCAGGAGTTTGGCTCTCCTCAAGATGTGCTCATTCGAATTCAGCAGCAGGATGGCGGAGAACAGGCTCAACAGGCCGTCGTGGAACTTGTTCGGGGCATCTTGTCTGGAACGGTATCTTTTGAACGGGTTGAAGTTGTCGGACCTGCCGTTTCCGGTGAATTGACACAGACCGGCATACTGGCCGTGGTTGCATCCCTCGGTGCGGTTCTGATTTACATCTGGCTACGGTTTGAGTGGCAATTTGCAGTTGGTGCTGTTGTTGCCACGTTACACGATGTGCTTTTGACAATCGGGATGTTTGCGCTGCTGCAGCTGGAGTTCAATCTGGCGAGTATTGCGGCTGTGCTGACGATTGTGGGGTATTCACTGAACGATACGGTGGTTGTTTATGACAGGGTGCGCGAGAAGCTGCGCAAATTTAAGCGTCTGCCAATTGTCGAACTTCTTGATCTGGCCATTAACAAGACCCTGTCCAGAACTGCACTGACGTCTATCACAACCCTTTTGGCACTTGGCGCTTTGTACGTTTTCGGCGGTGAAGTGATTGCCTCGTTCACATTTGCGATGATCTGGGGGGTGGTGATTGGTACCTATTCGTCGATTTTCATTGCGGCTCCTTTGCTGATGTTCCTGAAGTTGCGCAATACGGATGCTGCCAAGGGTAAAGAGGAACTGGAAAGCTCAAGCGCTGCATGACGAAGGATCGGACGTCAAAGCCCGAGACACCCGGGACACCGGAGACTGGCCCGGCCAATGACGCGCATGATTTCCTCCGTTCGCCCGGAACTATAATAACAGAATCACATTTTCCGGGCCGCGCACCCATTGATGCCTATGGCAATGGCGGCTTTCGCTTTGCCGAAATGTCCCATCGCGGCGGCTTACTGGCTTTGCCCTCGGGTGTTTATGGATGGTCTGCATCCGTTCCTGAAGATGTAACTTTTGAGCGCCTCGACAGGGTTGTGGCGGAAGCTGATGCCATTGAACTCCTGTTCCTTGGTATGGGCGATACAGGCACTTTTCCGTCCAAGGAAACCCGTGTGGCGTTGCGGGATGCTGGCATTCGATTCGAAATCATGTCGACCGGGGCCGCCATTCGAACCTTCAATGTCATTCTGGGGGAAAGGCGGCCGGTTGCGGCGGCTCTGCTGCCGGTTGAGACGGTTCGATGAAGCCGCTTTCGGCTGAGATAGATCTCTACAACCTTGTCCGATCTGCCGACCCGGCGCGCTACTTTGCCAGTCAGTTCATTCCAGCGATGCACCGTGATGATGTCTTTGCATTGCATGCGTTTGATCTGGAAATCCGTAAGATCGTCCGTACCATTCGTGAACCTGTGGCTGGTGAGATTCGCCTGCAATGGTGGCGGGAGGTTTTTCAGGGCGCGCGGGATGCAGAAGCTGCTGCCAGCCCTTTGGCGCACCTCATGCTGGATCTCACACAACGCCATTCCATAGGTCCGCAGATCTGGAAAAATTACCTCGATGGGCGAATATTCGATTTATATGATGACGCGGTTGAAGATCGCGCCGCGTTTGAGGCTTATGCAGGCCAGACGGAAGGAACGGTTCTTCAGCTTGCCTGTCTTATTCTTGACCGTGGACAGTCCACATCGGCTGCACAGGTTTCCGGCTATCTGGCTTGCGTGCTTTGCCTGTGGGACCGTGTCTTGCAGCCAATTCTTTATTCAGATCAGCCTTTAACATCGCAATATGTCAGCAAAATCTCGCGATACCTTCCACCAGAATTTCGGGACCCATCAGGTTTGGTGGCAAATCCTTATCTGGAGTCCGAAACGGTTGATATCGAGCGCGCCATGTCTGAGATTTGCATTGTTGCTGAAAGCTACCTTGAAAAGGCGCGAGCTGCCGCTGACGCCGTGCCGCCAACATTGCGACCGGCATTCTTGCATGCGACCCCAATGGCATCTCAGATAGCGAAGATCTGCCAGCTTTCTCAATTGGAATTGCCATTGAGAAAGGCCGGATCCGAACGTCTTATCTGGCAGCTTTGGCGAAGCTCAAAGCGCTGGCCTTGCTTTTAAGCTGCCATTTTTGGTTTGGAATCTTCGAGCCATTGTTCAAAGTCGACAAGGGCACGTTTGCAGATCGACTGACGCTTGGCGATTGTTTTTTCCTTGCCGCGCAATCTGCGACCGTCGATTTCGGTGACTGCCGGGACAGGCGGAAACAGGCCGAAATTGACGTTCATTGGCTGAAATGACCGCTTGCCGGGGACTTCTTCCGTTGCCAGATGTCCACCGGTAATATGTGACAACAAGGCGCCGAATGCGGTTGTGACCGGCGGGATGGACTTCTCCAGCCCATGCCATTCTTCAGCAGCAAAACGACCTGCCAAAAGACCCATTGATGCGGATTCCACATAGCCTTCGCAGCCGGTGATCTGACCTGCAAACCGCAGGCGTGTGTCGGCTTTCAATCTCAATGTACCGTCCAGAAGGACAGGCGAGTTGAGAAATGTATTGCGATGAAGGCCACCGAGGCGAGCGAATTCAGCGTTTTCAAGGCCCGGAATGAGCCGAAAAATGTCTTTCTGAGCGCCGTATTTCAGCTTTGTCTGGAAGCCGACCATATTATACAGCGTTCCCAAAGCGTTATCCTGTCGGAGTTGCACAACTGCATAGGCTTTTACGTCGGGATTATGGGCATTGGTGAGGCCCATTGGCTTCATTGGACCATGTCGCGGGGTCTCTGGTCCGCGTTCGGCCATGACTTCAATCGGCATGCAGCCTTCGAAGTAAGGTGTGCCTTCCCATTGCTTGAATTCGGTTTTTTCGCCCTCATTCAACGCATTGATGAAATTGTAGTATTGTTCTTTGTCCATTGGGCAATTGATATAGTCCGCACCCGTGCCGCCGGGACCGACCTTGTCGTAGCGGGACTGGAACCACGCCACTGACATGTCGATGCTTTCAAAATAGGCGATAGGTGCAATTGCATCGAAAAATGCCAAAGCGGAAGTGTCTGTCAGTGTAGCAATTGCTTCAGACAATGCTGGCGATGTGAGGGGGCCGGTGGCAATGATGACATTGTCCCAGTCTTCCGGCGGAAGGCCTGCGACTTCATCCCGGTAAATTGTGATGAGCGGTTCGTTTTCCAGCTTCTGTGTTACGGCGGCTGAAAATCCGTCACGGTCCACTGCCAGTGCACCACCGGCGGGAACCTGATTTGCATCGCCACAGGACATGATCAGAGAATCTGCCAGCCGCAACTCCGCGTGCAGAAGGCCGACTGCATTGTTCTGTGCATCGTCTGACCGGAAGGAGTTGGAGCAGACCAGTTCGGCCAGGTGATCGGTCTTATGGGCATCGGTTCCACGGACAGGGCGCATTTCATGGATGACTGCCGGAACATTGCGCCGTGCCAGTTGCCATGCAGCTTCAGAGCCTGCCAGCCCGCCGCCAATAATATGAACCGCCTTCTTCGTCATCAACGTCTCCTTTGTCTGTAGTCGGGCATATAGCACATCCGTCCTTGATTGCATGTGGCTTTTCCCGTCAATTTGCTTTATCCGAACAGTTCTGACGAGGGGGCGTTTATGCGACAGATTCTGGTGTTGTTGATTGCGGTGACATTAACCGGCTGTATCCAATCCGGCGAGGGCGACCCTATGAGTTGGTATGCCAGCCAGGATGGCCGTGCGCCAAAAGGCACCTCGGTTTATGTTTGCCATGGCACAGGCTGCGCCAGAAAAGAGCGCGTCGACTTTTCAGCTGCTGATATGGGGCGGCTGCGATCCATTCTGGCGTCAGGTGCCGGCTCTCCGGAAAAAGAGCGCAGTGCCATGGGACGGGCGGTGCAGTGGTTTGAAAAACGCGTCGCGCCGCAAGTTGGCTCAGGCAATGATGTCGGTGGGTTCGACCTTTCAACCGTCAACAAGCCCGGACAACTCGATTGCATTGACGAAGCCACAAACACAACCAGCGTTTTGAAATTGGCTGCAGACAATAATTACCTGAAACACCATCGTGTTGGACGACCAAAGGCGCGAGGCTTCTTTCTGGATGGCCGCTATCCGCACGCAACAGCTGTTGTCGTTCAGATCAGCAACAGCGAATCCTATGCAATTGATTCCTGGACCCGCGATAATGGGGAGCCACCTGAAATCATGCCGCTGGGTGTCTGGTTCAAACAACGTCCACAAGGCCTGCAGTCCTAAAATCGTAAGGTCCACCGGTCCAGACCGTTGATGTCACTATCCTGTAATGTGATCCTGCCAAGCTTCCCGTGTTGTTAACACAAATGGGGGCTCCCATGAATCAGACATCTAAATTCGCATCGCTTGCCGTCTTGCTGGTTGCGCTGTCTTCTACCAGAGCAATGGCAGACATGATGTTTAACCGGATCGCGAGCTTTCCGGTCAACGAGAATATTCCATCCGACATGGATCAAAAATCGGAAACATCTTCCGAAATTATTTCCGCAACAGAAGGTGGTAATATGCCGATCTATCTTTGGTGACAACGCGTATATCGCGGAACGTGACAATGAGATTGGTGCAAATGCAAAGGTCAAGCGGCTTTACCGTGTGGCCCTGTCGGACATGGTACCTGCCAAGCTGGGCAGTGCATTGCCGCTTGTCAGCAAGGAACTTGTAAGAGACTTCCTGCCCGACCTGAAAGCGACAGGCGGCTACGTTGTCGACAAGCTTGAAGGATTTGCAATTGATGTTGATGGTGTTGGCTATGCTGTGTCCGACAATGATGGCGTTGACGACAGCAACGGTGAGACATTGTTCTTCTCAACCGGAAAAAATGTAAACGGGTCAAACCCGATGTAAGCGTCTGGCACCATTTAAGCGCCTGCCAACAAACAGGCGCTTGATACTAAAAAGGCCCACACATTGATATGTTGTGGGCCTTTTCTTTGGATGGTCGAACATATGACATATTAGCCACGTGTGGACCGACGTGCAACGTGTGGGATGTCGTAAGGAGCAATTCCGAGATCGTCGAGTTCACGACGGGACAGGCGGGACAATTCGCCAACGGTTTTGCGGTACTGGCGCCAGTTGCGGTAGGATTCTGTGAAAGAAGAGAATTGCATTTTAGTCTCCGGTTTGGGTTTGTTTTAAATTCAGAGTTTGTTTCGTTTCTCTGATGATTGCTATTTAGGGTGCGTTGCAACATTTGTGGAGTGACAAAACGGAATATCTGTCCTGCAAAAAACGCAGGTCTCGTGCAAAACTTTCTTAAGAATCAAGGATTTGTCCCGATTTTCCAAAAGCTGGTCACAAAGCTGTCTTCAGAAAATGAGGTCGACAGCATTAATCTGGCAGAATTCTGCCAGATTAACCGGGAATCGCTGCTTTAGTGGGCTCTTGTTGGGCTATTCAGCAGCCATCATAACGTCGCCATTTTCCGGGCGTCGCTCCAGCAAATCTTTCAGGAATTTTCCTGTGTAAGACCGCTCTTCCTTTATGATTTGCTCAGGGGTACCTTCCGCCACAATTTCTCCGCCGCCATCGCCGCCTTCCGGGCCGATGTCGATCACCCAATCTGCGGTTTTGATGACCTCCAGATTGTGTTCAATGACGGCGACTGAATTTCCCTGATCCACAAGTTCATGAAGAACTTCCAATAATTTGGCGACGTCATGAAAATGCAGGCCGGTTGTGGGCTCATCCAGAATATAAAGTGTGCGGCCGGTGGAGCGTTTTGACAGCTCCTTTGCCAGTTTTACCCGCTGCGCTTCACCGCCAGAGAGTGTTGTGGCTTGCTGTCCAACCTTGATATAGCCAAGCCCAACCCGTTGCAGTGTCAGCATCTTGTCGCGGACGGCAGGCACTGCGGCGAAAAACACAGCGCCTTCATCAACAGTCATGTTCAACACATCAGCAATGGATTTGCCTTTGAACTGCACTTCCAGGGTCTCTCGATTATAGCGCTTTCCCTTGCAGACATCGCAGGTGACATAGACATCCGGCAGGAAGTGCATCTCGATTTTGATGACACCATCACCCTGACAGGCTTCGCACCGTCCGCCTTTGACGTTGAATGAGAACCTGCCAGGTGCGTAGCCTCTGATTTTTGCTTCGGGAAGGCCGGAAAACCATTCTCGAATTGGTGTAAAGGCACCGGTATAGGTCGCGGGGTTGGAACGTGGTGTGCGGCCAATGGGGGATTGATCGATATCAATGACCTTGTCCAGATGCTCCAGTCCGGTAATGGCTTTGTGTGGCGACGGCAGGGCTTTTGCACCATTCAGATGTCTGGCAACGGCCCGGTACAGCGTATCGAGCAGCAAGGTCGACTTGCCGCCACCTGACACGCCGGTGATGCAACAAAATGTACCCAGCGGAATCGATGTGGTGACGTCTTTCAGATTGTTACCTGTTGCGCCTTTGATCGTAATTTTCCGGTTCTTTGTTGGTTTGCGCCGCGTTTTTGGCAGAGGAATGGATCGCCGTCCGGACAGATATTGCCCGGTCAGAGACTCCTTGCATTTCATGACTTGCTGCGGTGTTCCGGCCACAACGATTTCACCGCCATGAATGCCCGCCATCGGGCCGACATCGACCACGTGGTCAGCGGTCAAAATGGCTTCCTCATCATGTTCCACAACGATCACTGTATTGCCAAGATCGCGCAGATGTCTGAGCGTCGTCAAAAGCCGGTCATTGTCTCTTTGGTGCAGGCCGATGGAGGGCTCATCCAAAACATAGAGAACGCCAGTCAGGCCAGAACCGATTTGCGAGGCCAGGCGGATGCGCTGGCTTTCACCACCGGACAGGGTTCCCGAATTCCGCGCCAGGGTCAGATATTCCAGGCCGACATCATTCAAAAATGCCAGTCGCTCGCAAATTTCCTTCAGGATACGTCCGGCAATCTCATTCTGCTTATCGCTCAGATCTTCCGGCAGTGTCTGGAACCAGTCCATAGCGTTGCGGATTGAGAGTTCGCTGATCTGAGCAATGTGCTTGCTGGCGATTTTAACCGCAAGTGCTTCGGGTTTCAGCCGGTAGCCGTCGCATGTCTGGCAGGGAGCTGAAGACATGTATTTTTCGATTTCCTCACGGGACCATGAGGAATCCGTTTCCCGCCAGCGGCGCTCCAGATTGGGAATAACGCCCTCAAATGGTTTTTTCGTTTTGTAGGAGCGCAGTCCATCATCATAAGTGAAGGTGATTTCTTTCTTCCCGGTGCCAAACAGAACTGCAGTCTGGGCCTCGGCAGACAGTTTTGACCATTTGTCTCGCAGACCGAAGCCATAAATCTTGCCCACTGCCGCCAGCGTCTGTTGGTAATAGGGCGAGGTTGAGCGCGACCAAGGCGCAACCGCGCCTTTGGCAATGGAGAGTTCGGCATCGGGAATGACCATGTCTTCGCTGACACGTTTTTCAGACCCGAGCCCATCACACGTCGGGCAGGCCCCAAACGGATTGTTGAACGAAAACAGGCGTGGCTCGATTTCCGCAATGGTAAAGCCGGAGACCGGGCAGGCAAATTTCTCCGAGAAAATCAGACGTTCTGGTGTGTCTGCACCTTCTGCTGTGTCAGCATATTCGGCAACCGCAATGCCATCTGCCAGTCCCAACGCAGTTGCCAGTGAATCCGCCAGACGGGAGGCGATGTCTGATCGTACGACGATGCGGTCTACCACCACATCAATGTCGTGTTTGAATTTCTTGTCCAAGACAGGTGCATCTGCAATTTCGTAATAGGTGCCGTCTATCTTGATGCGCAGAAACCCCTTCTTCTGCAACTCAGCCAGTTCCTTGCGGTATTCTCCCTTGCGGCCGCGTACAATGGGGGCCAGCAGAAACAGCCGTGTTCCCTCTGGCAGATCCAGAATGCGATCCACCATCTGGGAAATTGTCTGGCTTTCAATTGGTAATCCGGTTGCCGGCGAGTAGGGGATACCGACCCGGGCAAACAGAAGCCGCATATAGTCGTAAATTTCGGTGACAGTTCCCACGGTGGAGCGCGGGTTGCGTGACGTGGTTTTCTGCTCAATTGAAATTGCGGGCGACAGGCCATCAATCTGGTCGACATCAGGCTTCTGCATCATTTCCAGAAACTGCCGTGCATAGGCTGACAGCGATTCGACATAGCGTCGCTGGCCTTCGGCATAAATAGTGTCAAACGCCAGTGAGGATTTGCCCGATCCGGACAAGCCGGTCATGACAATCAGCTTGTCCCGGGGCAGATCAATGTCCACGCCTTTCAGATTATGTTCGCGGGCTCCGCGTACCGAAATCATCGGAGTGAGATTCTTTGCAGCCTTGGATTTACTGCTGGTTCCAAAATTGGATTTGCTGGGCATAGAACTTAACTGACCGTCTGAATAGGGATGGAAACAGATTGAATGGAGACTGATTAAACCGGGTGTTAGCTGCTGAATAGTGCTGCACGGAATATGATTCTTATTCCGGTACAATTTCGATTTGGCACTTTGATGTCGTTAATCAAGGTCCAGACCGGTATTCATGGCGTAGTTGAACTGGAATCAACAGACATCTTGCATTTTTTTTAAGGCTAATGCATGTTCCCCACAATTGGAACATAAAAAGAACAAAACCTCTGAATCCGTTGATGAGCCTAGAGTCTGGACTCAATTGGGAGATTAAATTGAATTCAGACCTCAGCTTTTGACCGTGATAGCAACAGCATGTGTGGAAAACTGTCAGCAGTGTGTCATTAATGGTGGAAGAGGCCGTGGAAAACGACGATGTGTGTTAAAAGAACCGACAATTATCTCGTCGATAGCTGCAATTGCGGCTCGAAAACAGCAATTTACCAACAGAGCCAGCATTTGCTGGCTGACCTTTACGTCAGGAGTATGCCATGGCTGGCAGTGTCAACAAAGTAATCTTGGTGGGAAATCTGGGTGCAGACCCGGAAATCCGTCGTTTGAACTCCGGCGATCCTGTCGTCAATCTTCGGATTGCCACCAGTGAGAGCTGGCGTGATAAAAACTCCGGTGAGCGTCGTGAAAAAACCGAATGGCACCAGGTCGTCATTTTCAATGATAATCTGGCCAAAGTTGCTGAGAACTATCTGAAGAAGGGCGCGAAAGTCTATCTTGAGGGCCAGCTTCAAACGCGGCAGTGGGAAGATCAATCCGGTCAAAAGCGTTATACGACTGAGATCGTGCTGCAACGCTATCGCGGTGAATTGCAGATGCTCGACTCGCGCGGTCAGGGCGGGCAGGATTCTGCCGGCGGCGGTTATGATCGTGGTGCTGTGAGCAATCAGTCCGGTGGCAACCAGGCTGGCGGCAATCAGGGCGGCGGTAATAATTTCGGGCAATCAGACCCGATGCAGAAGGGCGGCGGTAGCAATTTCGCCGACGATATGGATGATGAGATTCCGTTCTAGAAACCTGAAATCTTTCGCTTCTTTATCGGCATTTGTCTTGTCGTTCATGATGTTGCCAACGGTGGCGTTGGCCGGCGAAGCTGATGTGGTGAATGCCACGGCAACCCCTACCGGCGGGGATACATGGCGGGTTGAGGCAACCGTCCGCCATGCCGATGAGGGCTGGGACCATTATGCCAATGCCTTTGAGGTGCTTGATCCACAGGGCAAAGTGCTTGCTGTTCGGGAATTGCTGCATCCGCATGTGAATGAACAGCCGTTCACGCGTTCTCTAGGTGGTGTTGCCATTCCACCGGAAACGGCTTTCATAATGATCAGGGCCAAGGATTCGGTTCACGAATATGGTGGCGCGGAATTTAGAATTGACTTGCCCGCGCAATAGCGGGCTCAAGCCGTTGGTGCGGCCATAAAAGCCAAAATGCCATCTGCTACGAATTGGACTGACAAGGCGGCAAGAATGACGCCCAGCAGCCGAGTGAGCACCATGCGGCCTGTATCGCCGAGGATGTGATCCAGCCTTTCGGCAAGCATGAAGACCACCATACACAAAACCATCAACGCCAGAATGACGCCAATCAGGGCACTACGCTCTATTGGTGATGACATTTCAGTGGACAAAAGGACGGTTGCCGAGATGGCACCCGGTCCCGCGATCAGCGGTATGGCCAGAGGAAACACGGCGATGTGCTTTGCCTCTTCATGGCTGACGACAGCGCGATCCGTGGTCTCCTGCTTTCGCTCCTGACGTTTTTCATAAACCATTTCAAAAGCCAGCCAGAAGAGAAGCAGACCGCCTGCAATGCGAAACGCCGGCATGGTGATGCCGAATAGATCAAGGATGGTCATACCTGCCAGAGCAAACATCACCAGAAGGCCTGTGCTGATCAGGATGCCTCTCAGGGCAATCTGGGTCCGCGTGGCGCGGTCCATGCCTGCCGTGAGCGCCAGAAACAACGGTGCAAGCCCAATTGGATCAATGGTTACCAGCAATGTGACAGTGGCATTTATGAGCGTATCAAATTCCATGACAACAAGCCGTGCAGCGATGGCCTATGGGTGTCAAGGCGCAATTTCAAAGCGCTGATACGCCAGAAAAAACAGAGCCTATCGTGAATTTGGCAAGAATAACTGTAACTATCTGTTTTGTTTGAAAAAAATGCAGGCATTTTCACATGGTCAAATTGGTCTTTGCGGTACTGGCAGTCTATACTGAATCACCTCAATTCAGGGCGACGATTCGTCGCCTTTAACCCGTGAGTACAGATTTGTCCGATAACGAGAATACCCCTCAGGGAAACGAGCCATCCGGCGATCTGCCGTCCGATATTGAACGCATCGGTATTGTTGAAGAAATGAAGCGGTCCTATCTCGATTACGCAATGAGCGTGATCGTCAGCCGCGCCTTGCCAGATGTGCGTGACGGTTTGAAGCCTGTGCATCGGCGCATCCTGTATGCCATGCATGGAATGGGTCTTGAACACAACAAACCGTATCGTAAATCTGCCGGTGTTGTGGGTGAGGTGATGGGTAAGTATCACCCCCATGGTGACAGCGCGATTTATGACGCGCTGGTGCGTATGGCCCAGGAATTCTCCATGCGTCTGCCACTTGTGGACGGGCAGGGCAATTTTGGCTCTGTCGATGGCGATCCACCTGCTGCCATGCGTTATACGGAATGCCGAATGGAAAAGGCGGCCCAGTATCTGCTTGCGGACATTGAAAAAGACACGGTTGATTTCCAGGAAAACTATGATGGGCGTGAGCGAGAACCGGTTGTCATGCCGTCCCGCTTCCCCAACCTGCTGGCCAACGGAGCCGGCGGCATTGCAGTTGGCATGGCCACCAATATCCCTCCGCATAATCTGGGTGAGGTGATCAATTCCTGTATTGCGCTGATCGATGATCCGGAGATCACGCTGTCTGGCATTATGGAGCATATGCCGGGCCCTGATTTTCCAACCGGCGGCATGATCCTTGGCCGTGCTGGCATCCGCTCCGCATTTGAAACCGGTCGCGGCAGTGTCATCATGCGTGGCAAGGTGGCCACCGAAATGGTGCGCAAGGACCGTGAAGCGCTGATCATCACCGAAATTCCTTATCAGGTGAACAAAGCCACCATGATCGAAAAGATCGCTGATCTGGTGCGCGAAAAGCGTGTCGAGGGCATTTCTGACATACGCGATGAATCTGATCGTGACGGTATGCGGGTTGTTGTTGAACTGAAACGTGATGCGGTTGCTGATGTGGTGTTGAACCAGATCTACCGTTTCTCGCCTTTGCAGGGCTCATTTGGCTGTAACATGGTGGCGCTGAATGGCGGCAAGCCGGAGCAGATGACGCTTCTGGATATGTTGCGCGCATTTGTGGCATTCCGCGAAGTCGTTGTTAGCCGCAGAACCAAGTTTCTGCTGAACAAGGCGCGCGATCGGGCTCATGTTCTGGTGGGTCTGGCCATTGCTGTTGCCAATATCGATATGGTCATCGCGCTTATCCGTGCTGCCCCGGATCCCGCGACTGCGCGGGCTCAATTGCTTGAGAAAAGCTGGCCTGCACGAGACATTGAGCCGCTGATCCGCCTGATTGATGATCCCCGACACCGTGTTCAGGAAGATGGCACCTATACATTGTCGGAAGAACAGGCACGCGCCATTCTGGAGCTGCGTCTGCAGCGTCTGACAGGGATCGGTCAGGAAGAGATTTCTGACGAGCTGAACAAGCTTGGCGACGAGATCAAGGAATATCTTGAAATTCTCGGTTCGCGCCTGCGCATCATGACCATCATCAAGGATGAATTGCAGGAATCGCACGAGCTGTTTGCCACGCCGCGCCGGACAGAAATTCTGGACGGTGGTGCCGAGCTTGAGGATGAAGACCTGATCCAACGTGAGGATATGGTCATCACCGTATCCCACACGGGCTATATCAAGCGTGTGCCATTGGCGACTTATCGGGCGCAGCGACGGGGCGGCAAGGGTCGTTCCGGCATGTCGACCAAAGATGAGGATTTCGTGACACGGCTGTTTGTGGCCAACACCCACACACCGCTGCTGTTCTTCTCCTCACGCGGTATTGTCTACAAGCTGAAAGCCTGGCGTTTGCCTATAGGCAGCCCGCAGTCTCGCGGTAAGGCGCTGATCAATATTCTGCCGTTGCAGCAGGATGAAACCATCACCACAATCATGCCTTTGCCGGAAGATGAAGAGAGCTGGGCACAGTTGGATGTGATGTTTGCCACGTCGCGCGGCACAATTCGTCGCAACAAGCTGTCGGACTTTGTTCAGGTCAACCGAAATGGCAAAATCGCCATGAAGCTGGATGAGGGAGACGCCATTGTCGGCGTTGAAACCTGTTCTGCCGATGATGATGTGCTGCTGACCAGCCTGAAAGGGCAGTGTATTCGCTTTAGAGTGCAAGATGTGCGCGTCTTTACCGGCCGAAACTCGGTCGGGGTGCGCGGTATCAACATGGCGTCTGGCGATACTGTGATCGCGATGTCGATCCTGCGTCATTTCGAGGCAACACCAGCAGAACGCACGGCCTTTATCAAGAAAAGTCGTATGTTGCGCGGGATTGAAGAGGAAGGGGCTTCGACAGAAGTGCCTGATGATGAGGCCGAAGCGGTTACAGGTCCGGACGAGACGGTTCTGGACGACGCCAAGTTTGAAGCCATGCTTGAAGCTGAGCAGGTTATTCTGGCCATATCTGAAAATGGCTATGGCAAGCGCAGTTCTTCCTTTGAATACCGGGTTTCCGGTCGCGGTGGTAAGGGCATTGCTGCGATGAGCATGTCTGACCGAAACGGGGCACTCGCTGCGTCTTTCCGGGTGGATGCGGGTGATGAAATCATGCTCGTCACCAATGGCGGTCAGCTCATTCGCTGCCCGATTGATGGTATCCGTCTCGCGGGCCGATCAACTCAGGGTGTCACGGTGTTCAACACCGCAAAGGACGAAATTGTTGTTTCTGTTGAGCGTATTAGCGAGATTGAAGGCGATGATGAGGACGATGGCGAAGATGCTGAGGGCAATGGTTCTGAAGTGATAGAGCCAGGTGATGCACAAGCTTCTTCCGATGGCGCTGACGCTGAGGCTGCGGATTCTGACACATCAGAGGCCGGTTCTTCAGATACAGACACTTCAGACACATAAGCTACTTCATTCCGGGGTTTTCGATTAAAATCCCGGAATGACTTTGATCCCATGATGATCCTGGAATAGGGTCAGATTTTCTCCGCTGGAATGCACATGTCCGTTGTTGAAGATTATGATCGAATATTGCAGCCACGCGCGACGCAGGGTCTTGTCGGGGCAGAAAAGCTGCAAAGCGTGTTTCTGGACGCGCTCGGTCACGGCAGATTGCACCATGCCTGGTTGATTGGCGGCCCGGACAGTTGCGGCAAGGCGACCTTTGCCTATCAGGTTGCCAAGTTTTTGCTGGACCATCAATTTGCCGTCTGGGACGCGGCGCCAAAAGTTCAGGATTTATCGGTTTCTCCAGACAGTCGGGCTGCGGCTAAAATCAGCGCCGGATCGCACTCTGATCTGCTCCTTTTGTCGCGTCGATGGGATGCGGATAACAAGCGTATGACAGCCGGTATACCGGTGAATGATGTGCGCCGGTTAACCCAGTTTCTGGGGTCAACAGCAGGTGAGGGTGGCTGGCGCATTGTCATTGTCGACAAGGTGGATGACATGGCACCTGCTGCTGCAAATGCGCTTTTGAAATCACTTGAGGAACCACCCTCTAATTGTCTGTTTCTATTGATTTCTGATAATATTCAACGGCTGCTTCCAACAATTAGGTCCAGATGCCGAAAATCCATGCTCTCGCGGCCAACCGACACTGAGATGGCGACTATCGTGAAAGCGCAAATGGAGGAATTCGACGCGGCTGAATTTGCGCTGGTTGAAGGGCTGGCAGATGGACGTGTGCGCTATGCGATGGATCTTATGGCAACAGACCATGGTGATCTGCGGCACGACATGCAAGCGCGTCTTGATGAGCCTCCGGGTGATCTGAAAAATCTGCATGCGCTGGCGGATGCTCTGTGCCTGCGGGGGCGTGATGCGTTGTTCGCGGAGTTTTTGGAACGCGCCCGGCTTTTTGTGCATAATCGTGCCAAAGCCATGGCCGGGCAGGGCGCTGCAAACCCGTGGATTGATGTTTGGGACGTGCTGGATCGGCAACAGCGTGAGACTGAGACCTATAATCTGGACAAGAAACAGTTGATCCTGAACCTGTTTGCGCTACTAAACAAAGCCAAACATGCTGCGGCCCTTTTGCCAGCTTAAGGGCCCGCTTAGACAGGTCAGTTCCAGTTATGAGTCAAAAGACGTTCTACATCACGACAGCAATTTCCTATCCCAATGGCGCGCCCCATATCGGGCATGCCTATGAGTTGATTGCGACCGATGCCATGGCGCGCTTCAAGCGCCTTGATGGCTACGACACGTTTTTTCTGACCGGCGTTGATGAGCACGGGTTGAAAATGCTGAAAACGGCGCGAGATCTGGGCATCTCCACACAGGAGCTTGCCGACCGCAATACAGCCCGTTTTCAGGAGATGGCGGTGGCGTTGAATGCGTCCAATGACGATTATCTGCGCACGTCTGAACCTCGGCACCATGCGGCCAGTGTTGAAATTTGGAAGCGCATGGCCGCAGCTGGTGACATCTACAAAAACACCTATTCCGGTTGGTACTCCGTTCGTGATGAAGCCTATTATGGTGAAGATGAAATCACCACAAATGAAGACGGCGTCAAGCTGGGCGGGCAGGGCACGCCGGTGGAGTGGGTGGAGGAAGACAGTTATTTCTTCAAACTATCCGCCTATCAGGACCGCCTGCTGGCCTATTTTGAGGCCAATCCGGATTTTATCGGACCGGATGAGCGCCGCAACGAAATCATCAGCTTTGTTAAATCGGGCCTGCGGGATTTGTCGATTTCACGGACAACGTTTGACTGGGGTGTAAAGGTTCCGGATGATCCTGAACATGTCATGTATGTCTGGGTTGATGCGCTGACCAATTATCTGACAGCAACCGGGTTTCCGGATGAGAACGCGGAAAGAGCCAGGTTCTGGCCGGCCGATGTGCATGTGATTGGGAAAGATATCATTCGCTTTCACGCGGTGTACTGGCCAGCATTCCTGATGTCTGCCGGTCTGCCATTGCCGAAACGGGTTTATGCACATGGCTTCCTGTTTAATCGCGGGGAGAAAATGTCGAAATCGGTTGGCAATGTGGTTGATCCCATTTCTCTGGTCGAAGCTTATGGTCTTGATGCCTTGCGCTATTTTCTGCTGCGTGAAGTCCCATTCGGGCGTGATGGCAGCTATAGCCATGACGCAATTGTTGCGCGGATGAACGCTGATCTGGCCAATGATCTGGGCAATCTGGCTCAGCGCTCCTTGTCCATGGTGTTCAAGAATTTGGACGGGTTGCTGGAAGCACCAGCACAATACTCTGACGAAGACACGGCCATTCTGGAGCAGGCGAGGGCTCTCCTGCCGCTGTGTCGGGATGCCATGGACGTGCAGGCGCCGCACAATGCGCTCAATGCCATTTGGGCTGTGGTGAGTGAGGCCAACCGATATTTCGCGGCTCAGGAACCCTGGGCACTGAAAAAGACCGATCCGCAACGTATGGCGACGGTTTTGTTTGTAACTGCCGAGATTGTGCGACGCGTTGCCATTCTGGCGCAGCCCTTTATGCCTGAATCCTCGGCCAAGCTGCTGGATGTCTTGTGTGTGCCCGAAGATGGACGCGACTTTGCAGCCTTGGCACCGGATCAAATTCTGGCCAGCGGTACGCAGATCGACAAGCCGGAAGGTGTGTTTCCACGATTTGTTGAAGCGGCATCCGAGAGCTGAGAGAGCCAATGCTGATTGACAGTCATTGCCACCTGGACTTTCCCGATTTCGCAGATCAATTGGAGGATGTGGTCGCGCGCGCGCGGGACCGTGGTGTTCAGCGCATTATCACGATCTGCACGCGTGTCGAAAAATTCGAACAAGTGCTTGCTGTTGCAGAGAAATTTGACGATGTGTTCTGTTCCGTCGGGACCCATCCGCATAATGCGGATGAAGAATTGCATATCACCACAGATCGTCTGGTTGAATTGTCCGCGCATCCAAAGGTGGTGGCAATCGGGGAGGCGGGGCTCGACTACCATTACGACAAGAGTGCCCGTGAAGCTCAAAAACAGAGCTTTATCGCGCATATTGCCGCTGCACGTATCACCGAATTGCCTCTGGTTATCCACGCGCGGTCAGCGGATGCCGACATGATAGACATTTTGAAGAAAGAGACGGAAATCGGTTCGTTTCCGGCTGTTCTGCATTGCTTTTCATCAGGCGCAGGCCTGGCCAAGATTGGCGTTGAACTGGGTCTTTATGTATCGTTTTCGGGCATTGCGACCTTCAAAAACGCTCAGGATATCCGCGATATTGCACGCGATGTGCCGTCTGATCGCATTCTGGTTGAGACAGATGCGCCATATCTGGCGCCGGTGCCGCATCGTGGCCGCACGAATGAGCCGTCCTATGTGGCCGATACAGCTGCGTCACTGGCGGAGACGCTTAATCTGGATGTGTCAGAATTTATTGAGCAGACTGGAGCCAATGCATTCCGGCTGTTCAAAAAACTGCCGAAGGTCTTATGAGCCTGCGCTTTACCATTCTGGGCAGCGGATCATCGCCCGGCGTGCCACGCATTGGAAATGAATGGGGTGCATGTGATCCGGACAATCCAAAGAACCGCCGGCGGCGCTGTAGTCTGCTTGTGGAGAAACGCAGCAAAGATGGCGTGACGCGCATCATCATCGACACGGGTCCGGATTTTCGCGAACAATGCCTGTCGCAAAATATCGATTGGGCTGATGCGGTGCTGTACACGCACGCGCATGCCGATCACGTCCACGGCATTGATGATTTGCGCGCATTCGTAATCAACCGACGCCAGCGCGTCCATATCTATGCTGATCGCGTGACGCTGGATCGGCTGCATGCTGGATTTGACTATTGCTTCAATACGCCGACAGGCTCGTCTTATCCACCCATTCTTGTGGCGCATGAAATTGCACATGGCGAGACGCTGTCCATTGATGGTCCTGGCGGCATCATCGACATTCTACCGTTTAAACAGATACATGGTGACATTCTCTCATTCGGTTTTCGAATTGGTGACTTGGCTTATTCATCTGACATCAGCGCATTGCCGTCAGAGAGCGCCGCGCTGCTATCCGGACTGTCTCACTGGATTGTCGACGCGCTGCGCTACGATCCGCATCCCAGTCATTTCTCACTGCGCGAGGCGCTTGAGGCTATCGAACAGATTGGCCCCAAGCAGGCTGTATTGACCCATATGCACATCGATCTCGATTATGAGACAGTGCGTCAGGAAACCCCGGAATACGTGGAACCCGCCTATGATGGCTGGTTTTGTGACATATAATTATTCCATAATATATCTTATGCGATAATTGGGTGTGGTGTCCCACTGTGTTATGGTGGCACCCCCTACATGCGCCTACATATGCATTGCTCATAACGGATGGAGCTTGGTGCACTGCTTTCCCCTCCTCCAGAAAGCAGCCATCGAATGATCCGGCGGCTTGGTCATTTTCGGAGTGATGCTACTTCGCTGGGACATGTGACTGGTTCGCATCCAATTTGCCGTCACTCATGCTATGCGACTCTCATCTGAGAAAGAAAACCTTACAGCTATGACACTTAGAACCGCTCACAAATCAGATGCCTCAAGCATTGCCGCCCTGTCGATTGAGGTTTGGATAGGCACCTATCTAAAGCGCGGCATCAACGCTTTGTTTGCGGACTATGTGTTGGAGGAATTCACCGCATCCAAGGCTGAGGCGCTGATATCTGATCCCAATGAGTTCATTCTTGTGTCTGAAAATGACGAAGGTATTGACGGCTTTATACGCTTGTCTTGCGGGAACCCGGCGCCCGTCCCGGGGTGTTCAAACGTCGAAATATCTACCTTCTATGTGCAGCCGCGTCATCATGGCAAAGGGGTTGGAAAGCGATTGTTAAATGCAGCGCTCCAGCATTGCCGTACAAACGGGGATGAGTCTGTTTGGCTTGCGACCAACGCTGAGAACACGCCAGCAATTGCGTTTTATCTCGCGCAAGGTTTTGAACATGTCGGAGAGACCCACTTTCGCATCGAAGATCAGGCCTACTTGAACAACGTTTATTCCTACCGCTTTGCGTGATCATTTTGGGTTGGAGCTGACGGCAGCAGCGTCCGTATTGCCATCATAAAAAAGGCCTGTGTTTGAAGAAATTCGAGACATGTCCGATGCTATCTTTCCTCAACGATCTGTTGCGTCTGCATGCCCATCATGTTCCGGAATGCCTGCGAGCTGGGATAGCTCCATATTCTGCATGTTCACACCGATGTTCCCTCTGCCTTCGCATGTGCCCCCGCTTGGGCCCTCGCCTGTGTGGTTCCAATGTGTGAGGACACCACAGGTCTTGCACCGATGAAACTCAATTATTTTTGTCACCCCGCATATATGTGTCGGTAGAGCCGGAAATGGTGAGTTTTTCAGGGTCGAAATACGACCAAGAGCTCCGCATCCGCGGCAGATAGAACAGCGCCTGCTCTTTGATCTGTTTGGAACGTTGTGCTGTCAGATGCTTTGTATAGTGCGTTCTGACAGGACTTCAGATTTGATGTGGGGCGTATTTAGACCCCACATCCATCACCAAAATTCAGTATCAGCGTTTGCTTGGATCGAAGAAGGCTGCGGGTGTCAAAATGGTGTTGCTCTGGCTCACCAGATTTCCAGCCTCTGCACTGAGTTTCAGATAGTTCAGCCAATCCGGATCAGTGGCCATTGCAGCGCGTTTGGCGGTGCGGTCTGCGGCATCCTCATAAACCCAGATATGGACGTAAGAATTGACGTCGCCGGTTTCGACAGCGCCATAGATCGCGGGATATCCCAAATGGCGACTTTGCGCTTCCCAGCCATGATCTTCATACAGCTTCATGTGCTTTTTGATTGTGCCGGGGCGACAGACATAGGTGCGCATATCATAGATCATGGTCTTATTTCCTTTTGTGGGACAGCAGGTCAGTGAACGCGACGTTGATATCGCGCAAAGTGTAGAGGACCATTACAAGGCCTGAGAGCGGGATGACACTGTAAAACAGTGACGTTGGCAGTTGTAAAATGGGAGTCAGCGCCCTGCTCCTTAGGAATAAATCATAGCCGTAAACGGTCATGGCAAGCAGAAAGCAAAGGCACAACAGGCTGATCAGTCCGCGCAGCATTATTGCGTATTGAGATTGGCCCAATGTGACTTCCAGCCAGTCCACAGCGAAGTGTTCCCGTTCGCGCCAAAGTGCTGCAGCACCCGAAAAAACCATCCATGCAAACAGCCCCTGCACGATTTCGTCGAACCAAGCAAAGCCAGCCAGCTGAAATGTACGCGCAATGACATTGATAAACAGCAGAAAGAACAGTGCAATAAAGCAGGCTATGGAAATACCGCGTAGGAGCTTGCCTAAGAATGCATCAAAGCGCTGTAAATTCATCGACCCATCACCAATTCCGGCAACCAGGTTGAAACGGGCGGAAAGACGATGACGACCAGCAGAACAAGCACAATTCCCAGAAGGTATGGCATGAGTGCCTTTGACAATCGTCCGACTGTTAAATTGGCAATTGAGGATACTGCAAAAAGCACCATGCCGACAGGCGGTGTCAGAAGGCCAACCATAGAACACATGATCATGATAACGCCAAACTGAACCGGATCGACACCGATGTGTGTGACCACCGGCAGGAACAATGGGACGGTGAGGACGATGACGGCGATCCCCTCCAGAAACATGCCCAGTATCAACAGAATCAATACAATGATGGCCATGATGATTGCTGGATTGTCCGAAAATGTGAGCATGGCTTCAACGAGTTGATTTGGCACCCGCTGATGCACCAGAAGCCAGCCGAAGAAACCGGCGGCGGCGATCACAAACATGACCCGAATGGTATGCAGCAAAGTATCCCAGAGCACTTTTGGCAGATCGCCTAGCTTTACTTCGCGATAGACGACCATCGACAGGAAAAGCGCATAGGCAGATGCCGCAACCCCTGCTTCGGTCGGGGTGAAAATTCCGCCAAAAATACCAGCAATGATGATCAAAGGCGTGACCATGGACAGTCCGGCATCCAGAAAAGTGCGCCAGATTGCAGGCCAGTCAATATGATCACGTCGCGGCATTTTATGCCTCAGCGCGACCACATAAACAGAGCCCATCAAGGCAACAGCCATCAGCAGGCCCGGGACGACGCCAGCAAGAAACAGTTTTGAAACCGAAACGCCCGTTATCGACGAGTACAGCACAAACGGAATGGAGGGAGGGAACACGGGACCGATGGTCGATGATGCAGCGGTGATCGCGGCTGAAAAATCTGGGTCATAGCCACGATCTTTCATGGCTTTCAGCTCCACCTGCCCCAGCCCTGCAGCGTCGGCAACGGCTGCGCCGGACATGCCGGAAAAGAACAGTGAAGCAAGGACGTTGACCTGGCCCAGGCCACCGCGAATATGGCCCACCACTGCGTCAGCGAAGTTGAAAATGCGGTGGGTAATACCGCCGGTGTTCATGAGATTGCCAGCCAGAATGAAAAACGGAATGGCTAACAAGGTGAAGCCGGTCGTTGCTGAATACATTCGCTGAGGCAACATCGCCAGAATGTTGAAATCACCCAGAAATATGTAAAATCCAACCGCTGTCAGACCGAGGGCTGCCGAAACCGGCACGCCTATGACGATCAACAGGATCAAAACACCGAGAATAAGAAATGTGGTCATGGCGGATTGGGCTCTGAATGCTGGACAACAGGGTCTTGCCCAGAGAGAGGCAGGAGTGGTTGAGACGTCAACAGCGGTGCCAGCTGTTGTTGAATAAACACTTTGCTGGCACCGAGAATTGTTACTTCAAGAAGCCTAAAAACTTCTCCATATTATCAGCACCGCTATATTCCGCCACCCGTTTGCGGGCAGGTTCCATCAATGCTGCAAATGGCGCCAGATCCGGCTCGGTGATTTTCATACCGCGCTCTTTCAACCCGGCCAGTTCTTCTGCTTCCTGCTTTTGAACGGCCTCGCGCATGGTCTTTGCGGCATTGGCGCTTTCTTCGCGCAGGATGGTCTGTTGTTCCTCGGTCAGGCCGTCCCAGACGTCTTTGTTCACAACATGGATCATGGAATTGTAGACGTGGCGGGTCAGAGCAAGATGCTCCTGAAACTCGTTGAGTTTGTAATGATAGATGACACCAATGGGATTTTCCTGTCCGTCAACGACGCTCTGGTTCAACGCATTGGGCAATTCAGGAAAAGCAATCTGCGTGGTGGATGCCCCTAGCCCTTCCATGGCGGCAACAATCTGCAGCTCAGGCGGTGTGCGCAGTTTCAGACCCTTCACATCATCAGGTGAGTTGATAGGCCGTTGTGAATTGGTGATGTTGCGGAAGCCGTATTCCCAATGGGACAGCATGACGAGGCCCTGAGCTTCCAGCAATGGTGCCGTCCAGTCTGTGAACGGGCCGTCCAGTATTTCGTGGGCGTTTTCGTAGCTGGAAAAGGCGAAGGGGGTCATGACCGTCCCGAAGGCACGCTCATATTTATCCAAACCGCCATGGGTTGGCAGGTTCATATCCACCGCCCCCAGAATGGTTTGTTCCAATTGCTCGGGAGGCGAGCCAAGTTGGTTCGCGGGAAACAGCTCTATGGTTACGCTGCCATTTGTCCGCTCATCGACATTCTTTGCAAATTGCAGTGCCGCTATGTGACCGGGATGGGTTTCCGCCGCAAAATGCGCGAGTCGTAGTGTGACATCTGCTCCCATGGCGCCGGTTGTGAGCGCAGCCAGAGCTACACCGCTGATAATTGCTTTTAGAAACATCTGTTTTCCTCCCAAGATGTTGTTGCATTAATTGAGTGCCGCCATTTGGTGGCGGGACTTAATCCTCTTCCAGTCGGGCTTCAACACCCGTCAGGTCTTCGTAGGCTTTGATCACTGCCGTGCAGCTTTCATCCGCGTGCCCCATGATGGAAGCCAGCGCATAGGTCTGGTGGACTGATTGAGCCATGAAACCGGGCAGCCCTGCGCGCTCAAGCCATTCGGCGTAATAACGCACGTCTTTTTGAGCATTTGCGAGTGACATCAGCGGGGTGAAGTCACGCTTCAATGTGGCCTCTCCGTACAAATCCATCATGCCTGATTTGCCGCCTGCAGCGGAAATGATGCCGATCACTTTGGACATATCCAGCCCTTCATGAGCCGCGAGTGCGAAGCCCTCACACCAGGCCGCAACATTGGCAAATGCGATATAGTTGTGAATGAGTTTCAGGCGGATGGCATGACCGGCCGGGCCCACATGGAATATGTTTTCCGCATAGGTGTCGAAAATCGGGCGCAGACGCTCGAGCAAAGCCTCCTCACCTCCGAAAAGAATATTTACTTCACCCCGGTCAGCATGAATGGGCGTGCGTGTCATCGGCGCCTCTGCATAGAGAATTCCATGCGCCTGACATGCTTCATACATGGCATCGACGTGGTCAGCTGATACGGTGGTGTGATCCAGAAACACGCTTCCGGGCTTCATTTTTGCCAATGCACCATTAGGGCCCAGGGACAGTTTCTGTACGGCCTCGGCTGTTGTGATACAGACTGCAAACACATCGCTTTGTGCTGCGATTTCAACAATGTCGCCACCCTTATGGGCGCCAAGGCTGACCGCTTGATCCACTTTGTCACTGTCCAAATCTGACACGGTAACGGATAGACCCTTTTGCGCCATATTCTTTACGACGCCCATTCCCATGCCGCCAAGGCCGATGAAACCAATTTGAGTCGATGACATAAACATTCCTCTGTTCGGTAAGTCATTAAACATAACGTCAGTTGTCTGACAACTGCTTTTCATATATTCATAACAAATATTTTCATACGTGCTATGACCGCCTATATATCTGGCAGCACATTAGGAGTTCCAAGCCCGTGAACAGTCCACTTCAATTTGATCGTATCGCACGGCCGCGTCGGCTGCCGGATGAAGTGGCGGCTACAATTTCCAAGGCGATAGACAGCAAACAGCTGAAGCCAGGTGATAAATTACCGTCTGAAAACGAGTTGTCCGAGCGGTTTGGTGTCGCCAGAACTGTGATCAGGGAAGCGATCTCCTTGCTGAAATACGACGGTGTGTTGGATTCGCGCCGTGGTATCGGTGCTTTTATTGCCAAAACAGAAAATCGCTCTGCCTTTCGCATCAGCCCCGCCTGTTTTGAAATTCGCAAACAAATTGTCCAGTTACTGCAACTGCGCACCGGCGTGCAGGCAGGTGCATCTGCGTTGGCGGCAGAAATGCGAACAGCTGAGCAGTTGGAAGCAATTGAAAAAGCTTACCAATTAATGGTCGAGGCTGACAAACAGGGTGCAGAACAGGCCTTGGAAAAACGGGTGGATTCAGAGCTTCTGTTTTACCGACTGATCACACAAGCGTCTGCCAATAGTTATTATGAAGACGTGGTGGGAATGATTGAATCCAATATTCAATCAAATCTGCGGTCGGCATTTTTGAAAAATGCTGCCGCGTCAGAATTTGGTCCTGATATTCTGGCGGAGCATTTTGCCGTGCTCCAGAGCATTCAAGCCCAGGATGTGGAAGTTGCGCGCCGCGCCACACGCCACAGATTTGAACAAGCTGCACAAAGGCTCGTCGCCCGCGAGGACTTTGCATAGGCGCGTAGAGTTTGGTTGAGGTGATAAAGTGGCTCCCCTCGCCCACTGATCTTTGAAGAGCTGAAACTCCAAATCCTCAACCGCAAAAGAAGACTTATTTGCGGGGTTGATTTGCGGGAAGATGCCCAAGTGGGACGACTTTTCCCAAACAAATCAACACTGCGTCCCTTATTTCTGGTTTGTACCACCGGGTTGGTTGCATGTAACATGCAGAAAACCAGGGAGTTATTGTATGAATTGGGATGTGTCGGGAAAAGTCGCGTTGGTGACAGGTGCAAGTTCGGGCATTGGTCGCGCGCTTGCGATCGCAGTTGCCAAGGCTGGCGCAAAAGTTGCCATTGTTGGTCGGTCTGAGGAGCGGCTTGATGCGGTCAATCAGGAACTTGGCGGTGACGCTTTGGTTTTATCGGCTGATCTTACCGTTCCTGCAGAAGTGGACCGCGTTGCTGCTGATGCCATCGCGCATTTCGGGCAAATCGACATCTTGCTGGCAAATGCCGGGCTTTATGTTCCAGGCGACGTGGTCGATGGAGATCCGGATGCATGGGATGAGTTGCTCAATGTCAATGTGAACAGTGTTTTCCGGCTAGTAAACCGGGTATTGCCGCAAATGACTGCGCGCCGATCCGGGGAAATAATCATCACAAGCTCTGTCTCAGGGCATCAGGCTATCCATTGGGAACCAATTTACTCCGCATCCAAACACGCGATCCAGTCTTTCACCCACGGTTTGCGCCGCCAGGTTGCGCCCCACAATGTGCGGGTTGGTGCCATTGCACCTGGCGTTGTGCTTAATCCGCTTTGGGGTTTTGCCGACGCTGACGCCATTGACGAAAAAGTCGCGGCGCATGAGGGAATGCGCTCTGAAGACGTTGCGGAGGCTGTGATGTTCATGTTGACCCGGCCACCCCATGTGACCGTCCGCGATCTGGTTCTTCTTCCGCAAAATCAGGACATCTGATCCGTGACCAAGTTTGACTATGTTATCGTTGGTGCCGGCGCTGCTGGCTGTGTGCTGGCCAATCGCCTTTCCGAAGACCCTGATGTGCGCGTGGCACTGATTGAAAGCGGACCGGACCGAAATTCTCGCAAGACGATCGTTCGCATGCCCTTGGCAATGGTGACCTTTATGGCACCGGCTCTCGCCTTTTTGGGCGGTCCCAAATTCATGCAATGGTTCAAGACCGAACCCGAAGAAGGCGTGGATGATCGCAGGATCGACCTGCCCCGTGGCCGTGGAACCGGTGGCAGTACACTGGTAAATGGCCAAATTCTCATTCGTGGTCAGCGGGAAGATTATGACGAATGGCGTGACCTTGGCGCATTCGGTTGGGGTTTTGATGATTTGCTGCCCTATTTCCGGAAAATGGAGCGGTTTGAGCCCTTGGTGGACAGTGGCTCAGATGCACATCTACCAGCTCGTGCGGAACGTGATGCGCAGCCAATTGATCCCGACTATCACGGTGTTTCGGGTGCCGTAAATCTGGCGCATATCCGAACCGTCAATCCGTTGACCCATGCATTTTTGAAAGCGATGGACCTTGCCGGTCACCGGTTCAACTCTGATTTCAACGGCCCGCGTCAGGATGGGTATGGTTTTTACACATTTACACAGTCCAATGGCGAACGGGTAACGGCCGAAAGCGCCTACATCAATCCAATTCGCGATCGGTCGAACCTGACCATTCTGTCTGGTCGCAGGGTCACGAAAGTGATCATGGATGGGAAGCGGGCTGAAGGTGTTGCCTGGCAGGACGACAGTGGTGCGAGCGGAGAAACACGCGGTTCCGAGATCATCTTGTCCGCTGGCAGCTTTGTGTCCCCTCACCTTTTGATGCTGTCCGGCATTGGTGACAAGACTCAATTGTCAGAGCATGGAATTCCGCTGGTGCACGACCTTCCAGGTGTTGGTGAAAACCTTCAGGATCATCTGGATATAAGTGTTGAATACCGCGCCAAGACCAGCGTTCCTTATGGTGGTTCATGGCGGGCTTTTCCAAGGAATGTGCTTCATGTCCTGAACTGGATTTTCAGACGCCGTGGGTTGTTTGCCTCGACCACTGCGGATGGCGGTGCATTCCTGTCCACGACGGGCTCTGAACGCCCGGATATACAGTTGTTTTTCTGCACAGCCATGGCCAACACACAGAACGCAAAGGGTTTCAGCACACATGGCTTTATCATGCATGTTTGCCAATTGCGGCCCGACAGCATTGGGAACCTTAAACTGAAGAGTTCAGATCCTCTGGATAAGCCGCTGATTAAATACAATTTTTTTCAAGGAAAAAGCACGACCCGGGCGTTGCGCGAAGGGGTGCGCATTGTCCGTAAAATTATGGGGCAGCCACCCTTTGCGCCGCATCTGGATGTGGAGCTGTCTCCGGGGCCAGATGCAGAAGATGACGACGCCATTGATAGCTTCATTCGCCAAACTGTCGGGACGTTGTTCCATCCGGTTGGAACCTGTGCAATGGGAACCGGCCCGATGGCGGTTGTTGATCCGGGCTCAATGCGCGTGCATGGCACATCTGGTCTGCGTGTTGTTGATGCCTCTGTGATGCCCCAAATTGTGTCCGGCAACACGGTTGCCGCCACATATTGTCTGGCTGAAAAAGCGGCTGATCTGATCAAGGGAAACCGCCGCGGCGAGATGGAATAGTTTCAGGACGCGGCCTGTTCAGTCCGGACAAAGGCTTGGGCCATTCCGCATCACCTTTGGACAGCGTGGCCTTTGAACCAGCGGAAATTCATGTTATTATGGGAAAATAACACGGAGATTTCATGTCCTGATCATGTGGGGAGGCAAAGCGTCCTCCCGGTACAAAGCAGAAGCGACCAGACCCACTGACCGACAAGCGGTTGGTGGAACGAAGCTTTGTAATTTCAGAAAATCTGACACTGCGACCCGAGCTTTGCTCGTGGTTTGAACATGAGAGTTCACCTCAATGAAACGGGATTATTCAAAATTCCTGCGGCCTCCTGCAACGGATGGAAGCCCCAAACGCATACCTTCAAAACTTGAAACACTCGGCTGGAAGCCGTTTTTTGCACAACAAATCAGCACCGAGGACATGGGCAGGACACCGCCGGTCCGCATAGTTGAGGTGCAACGAAACGGTTTTCGCGTCCTGGGTGACGGGATTGATACCATTGTTCCACCAAACCCGGAAGCAACTGTGGGTGACTGGCTGTTGCTTGATGAAGCCCGCCCCGGTTCCAGCGAGGTTCTGGAACGGAAAAGCCTTATCAAACGGCGTGCGCCCGGCAGTGACCGGCATGTGCAATTGATCGCTGCCAATATTGACACCGCGTTCATCGTCTCCTCCTGTAATCAGGATTTTAACGTTGCGCGGCTTGAACGCTACATCGCAGTCGCTTTTGAGGCTGGCGTATCTCCTGTCATTGTCCTGACAAAGAGCGATCTTTGCGAAACGCCTGATAATTATGTTGCAAAGGCCAGTGGCATATCTGATCTGGTTCCCGTTGTGGTTCTGGATGCACGAGGTGATGAACCAAGGCAAAAACTGGCGGATTGGTGCAAGCCGGGGCAGACAATTGCGTTTTTGGGGTCTTCCGGTGTGGGGAAATCAACGCTTACCAATGCATTGTTGCAAAGCCATTCCATCCAGACTCAGGCTATTCGTGAGGACGACGCGAAGGGACGCCATACCACGACAAGCCGCAGGCTTCATATTCTTCCAGATGCTTGCGCAGTGCTGGACACGCCGGGAATGCGGGAACTTCAGCTTGCTGACGTTGAAACCGGGCTTGCACATCTCTTTTCAGATATTGATGCGCTTACAAATCAATGCCGCTTTGCAGACTGTCAGCATGTGAGCGAACCGGGATGCGCAGTACTGGCGGCAGTCGAAGCTGGAGATATTGATGAAGCGAGGCTGGGTCGATGGAGGAAACTGATGGCAGAAGAACGCTTTAACACCTCCAGTCTGGTGCAACGAAGATCGAAGGATAAGGCGTTTGGAAAAATGATCCGCACCATAAAAAAGCAAAACAAGAAGTGAATGCCGACCGTGGGCAATGAGTTGGATAGGTGTTGATACTCCTCGCCTGCATCATCATCAAAAAAGGACCCGGATTCGGGTCCCTTTCCTTGTCGCAGTGGTCAATCAGCTAGCCGTAAAGGCTTGGCAAGCCTGACAGGCAAACGGATTAGTTTGTCACTGCCTTGGGGCGTTTGATGTCGTTTCCGGCACCGCAATTCAATTTGATTTCAGCCCACTTGCTGGTCATTGCCTGTTTGGCAAGAACGATCTGATAGCGCCTGTGAACAGATTGATTGAATTCATATGTCTTTGCCCAGCGCTTGACATTGCCATTTGCAACCTTACCCGTCGTGACGGATGCCTTTTGTTTCTCACCATCGTTTCTGGTCAGAAAGAACTCCACCTTACCCGGTTTATTGGTCCAGATTTCAGTGATCAACTTGACCGGTTTTCCGCAAACCGGCTTTGCTGGAATTGTGTAGAGTTTTACCTTGGTGGCCTTTAGAGCGACAGGTGTTCTCGAGGGATTGTTTGGCTTTGGCATGCAGACAATCCGCATTGGCAATTGCACTGTGTCTTTCAGAAATTTTCCCTTGTTATTCGCTGCAAGTGCATCAAATTTTATGAAAAAACCGTCTTTCACACGCTTCTGAGAGCCACCGTTGCGTTTGCAATAATCTGCAAATCCCGGGGCGAAACTGTTCAGGAATGATGTCTTGAATGTGATGTTGTCTGCGTGAGACAATTTGCGCTTTTTACGTGGAATTTTACCGCTCATGTCCTGTTTGGGAGACATGGTTATTGGTCTAAGTGTCAGGCCTGGTAGCCAGGAATTATGCCGACCTGCATCCCCGGAGACACTGAAACGCATTGTAATGGTCTTGCCGTTCCACTTGTATTTTCCGCCTGTATAGTCAAATTGCATGACGGCCTTGGAAAACTGGTTGGAGTGAATATCAAAATTCAGATACGGATTGTTTTTGGCCTGCGAACTGCCTGTGAATGCGGTTAGCGAAGACAACATGATCAGGGCAAATGTGCCGTGCTTAAGTTGGTATTTCATTGGACTTTTCCTCTCCATTTTCACCTAAGCCGTTTAACGTGAACCATATTTGGCTACGATTGCTGGTCGGCTCATTTGAATTCGATAACGGGAGTTCCGGAACATCGTAGCTGATGTGATCGAATACCCGTGTGGGAATGCCAATAGAACTGGAACGTTTCAGTTGAAGCTTGTGCGGTGTTTCAATTGTATCAACCGTAGCTGTGGCTGATACAAATGCGTAGATGTCAGGCAGCCAAAGCGCGCAACGCTTCTTCTGTTTCCAGGTCAGCAGGAAAGTATAATTCGATCCTCAAATCGTCGAGCGTTAGATCTTCGGGCGTGCCAAATTGGGCAATGGTTGTGAAGAGAGACAGGCGAACCGACCCTGCCCTGAAGATTGTGGGTATGACCGGACCATTGCTGTGCGAGAAACCTTTGGGCACCTCGGCCAGCTTTTCCGCAGCCTTGTCAAGCACGATGATACCGCCTTGAGCCGTGCTTTCTGTACGCAGGCGTTGGGCCGCATGATGCGCGACTTCAGGCCAGTTTTCGATCAAAGGTGGTAGTGTATCTGACAACATCAGATCAAGCAGGCTGTCTCCCTCGTTTAAGTTGATTGGGCCGAAAAGCGCTCTGGCAGGACCGTTCATCTGTACAATGGTCCAAAGACGATCAATCGCCAATGCGGGATAAGGCGCGTGTTGGTTGAGCGTATAGTCGACGGCTGCGCGTATAGGAGCCATTTCCTCTGCGCTCCAACTGCGAGCGTGGTGTTGCACTGCAAAGCCGGCAAATGTGAGCATTTGATTGCGCGCAGCCAGTGGCAGTTGAAGCGCGTCACCCAGTCGCTTGATCATATCCACGCTCGGGCGCGCCCTGCCCGTCTCCAGAAAAGAGATATGGCGGGTGGAGACATCGGCCTCGACGGCAAGTGACAACTGGCTAAACCGTCTGGCTCTGCGCCAGGATTGCACGGTTCTTGAGAAGTCATTCATGGCCGTAATATACGGCGTTTGTTGCAGTTTGTCTGTTACCTGCAAGGTAATTGTTTTTGTGCCCGAAGCGGTTCTATGTCCTGTCAAACATACAGGAGCGCAAACTATGTCCCACACTTTTCACAAATTCTGGCTGAAGGTGACAGCTATTGTCATCGGGTCCTTTGGTCCGGTTTTCTTTCTGGGCACCATGATGCCCACCGCGGAGCCTGCCCGTCTTACACTCGACATTATAAGTTGGCCTTTGGATGGGCTTCAAACCTACACGTCGCCAGATACGCGTTTTCTTTCCGCCTTGGCTGGCGGCTTTCTATTGGGATGGGGAGTGACGATTTGGTTTCTTTCGAGTTGGGTCTATGATCTGGCCCCGGAAGCTGTGCGCAGAACTGTTTTGGCTGGCATCCTGTGTTGGTTTGTTCTGGATGGGCTCGGGTCCATCACATCAGGCAATTCATCAAATGTATTTTTTAATACTCTGGTGCTTTTGCTGGCAGTCGGGCCTTTGTGGAGACCAGCTAGAACTCAGCAAGTTGTTTGACTTGACGCCCTGTCTCATACGCCCACGGTTTTGGCGGCGGTTTTGGGGCGCAGTGCATATTGCGCTGCAAAGACGCTGGCAAGGGCAATCATGGCGCCCAATAATTGCAGCCAATCAAGTGTTTCGTTCAGTATCAGCCAGCCCAGAAGGGTTGCGCTGACGGGACTGAGAAACCCTAGAACGGACACAGATGATGGCTGTAATCTTGCTATGCCGCGCAACCAGATAACGTAGGTCAGCGCTGCACCGATCAGGCCGAGATAGGCCAGGCCAATTACATTTGTGGTGTTGAGGGTCGTCCAATCAGTGGAAGCAAATGGCATGAATGGCAGAATGAGCAAGCCTCCTGCCGTGAGCTGCCACGCGGTAAATGTAAGCGCGGAAACCGGTGGCTGCCATTTTCGGCTGAGGACGATCCCCATTGCCATTGACGCTGCGCCCAGGAGCCCTGCGGTGACGCCCAGCAAATCCAGTTTTGCCTCTGGCGTCAGAATTAACAGAGCAATGCCAAAGGTGCCTGTGAGAATTGCGACCAGAGACAATGGCCTTATCGGATGGCCAAGAAATGCCCTTGCTGAAAAAATCACTATCAACGGTTGAAGCGCCCCCAGTATGGCGGCAACTCCTCCGGGCAATCGGTAAGCGGAAAAGAACAGGAACGCCCAGAAGATTGAGAAATTGAGCGCGCCCAACACAAACATTCTGGGGATCCAGATGCCTTTTGGCAGACGTCGAACCAATAGCAGCAACAAGAGCCCTGCTGGCAATGCGCGCAAGAGCGAAATCGACAGAGGGTCCATGTTCGGTAACAGCTGGGTCGTGACGATGTAGCTGCTGCCCCAGATGATGGGCACGAGAGACGTGAGCAAAAGATCAGAAAGGCGGTTCATAATCGAATCCTGTAAAGTATCTTGATATCAAGATAGATTAATTAATGTTGACGTCAAGATAAAAACAGTCTTCCATTATTCCATGGATGAAATCGATACGATCAAGGCCCAATGGGCACAGCAAAGGCCTGACCTGGATACCGATCCGATGGCGTTGATCGGTCGGTTGATGCGCCTCACCCAGCATCTCTCTCAGGAAATGGCTGAAACCTTCGCCAGGTTTGATCTGACAGGCGCCAGCTTTGACGTATTGGCGACACTCCTCAGGTCCGGGCCACCCCACGCGCTGTCTCCCAATCAACTGCTGTCCACGATGATGATTACATCTGGCACAATGACGAACCGGATTGATCAACTGGAAAAACAGCAACTGGTGAGAAGGATCAAAAGCATGGAAGATCGGCGAAGTGTGCAAATTGCGCTTACGGAAAAGGGACGAGCAGTGATTGACGAAGCTGTCACAGCGCATGTTGCCACGCAAACACGGCTGGTTTCTTCCCTGCCCGACAAGGAGCGAGAGGATTTGGATCAATTGCTCCGAAAATATCTTGCGCAGATATCGGATTGATCAGCAATTGACCTCTCCATGATTGGGGCCTGACGCTTGAAATACTCCAAATGTCCGCCTAATCTTCTGGCACAGGCTCAGCCCGCGCCTCCCCCCTCCATTTGGGAAAGCATACTTCATGTAGGGTTGCCATACTGATGATTTAACCGACTGTTCGAGCGTTCACATAAGGAGGGATTGTGATGATTGCTCGGTATCAGGAGGTTTTGACATGAAATTATCGGCTCCCATTTATCGACTGAAGCGTGAAGCAAGGCTGCTGTCACGAAAGAACAAGATCCCGCTGCATGCAGCGTTGGACAAACTGGCCGCAAGCGAAGGTTTTGAAAGCTGGAGTCTGTTGGCCCGCAGCGCAACATTCAGGTGCCCCACACAGCGCATATTGGACGATCTGTTGCCGGGCGAGATGTTGCTGCTTGGCGCGCGTCCAAGACACGGCAAGACGCTGATGGCACTGGAAATGATGGTGGAAACCGTCAAGGGGGGCGGACAATGCTTTTTCTACAGTCTGGACTACACAGAAACCCAGATCATGAACCACATTGCGGCACTGGGGGCAGACCCCGAATTGTTCAAAGGCTCTATTGATACGTCCGATGCAATCAGTGCTGATTATATTCTGCAGGATGCAAAGGCAGTTCCAGCCGGAACTCTGCTTGTCATTGATTATCTGCAGCTTCTGGATCAGGATCGCTCCAAGCCGGACGTTGCTGCGCAACTCTCGCAGTTACAGGCATTTGCCCGTACGGCGGGCGTTATCATCATCTTCATTTCGCAGATAGATCGTGTCTTCGAGGCGTCTGCCAGGGCACTTCCGGATATGGCAGATGTGCGCATGCCAAATCCGCTTGATCTTGATCTGTTTGACAAGACTTGTTTCGTGCATGATGGCGAAATTCAATTTGACAAAGCGAGTTGAATCGACCGGTTTTAGCCGTTCAGTCACTCATCGCGCGCCATTCTGGCTTTGGCAGTTTCGGCGGCTGCAAACCGGTGTTTCTTCAAGTATCATGGCCTTGTACGAGTCGGTTTGAAGCCCCCCTGAAAAGGATTTGATAGAATGGAAGCATCACGTGATATCTCGCGGCTGATCGAGATCATGGCACGCCTCAGGGATCCTGAAACCGGGTGTCCCTGGGACGTGGAGCAGGATTTTTCCTCTATTGCGCCCTACACGATTGAAGAAGCTTATGAAGTGGCGGATGCCATTGAGCGCGACGACATGATCGATTTGAAAGAGGAACTTGGAGATTTGCTGCTTCAACCTGTCTATCACGCACAATTGGCCGCAGAAGCCGGGCTTTTTGATTTCGACGATGTGGTCTTGGGTATTACGCAAAAACTGTTGCGACGCCATCCCCATGTCTTCGGAGATGAAGACGCCCGCAAAGCAAAATCAGCCAAACATGTCTGGGAACGGATCAAAGCCGAGGAAGCGGCCGAGAAAGCTGCGGAACGAAAGGCTCTGGGTCAAGAGGTAAGATCAGCGAGCATGCTGGACAATGTACCGGGGGTTCTTCCAGCGCTGACACGCGCTGAAAAGCTTCAGACCAAAGCTGCCAAGGTTGGCTTTGACTGGCCGGATTTGCAGCCGGTTATGGACAAGATCGAGGAAGAATGGGACGAACTGGGCGCGGAAATTGAAAAACAGGACACCAGCAATGCAGCAAGAATTGCGGAAGAGTTTGGTGACTTCCTGTTTTCAGTGGTGAATCTCGGTCGGCATCTTGGAATTAATCCCGAACATGCCCTGCGGCAAACAAACGCTAAATTTGTCAGACGTTTCCAACATATTGAGGAAACATTGAGCGCGGAAAAGCGCGACATTGAAACAGCCTCGTTGGAAGAAATGGAAGAGATTTGGCAAAGTGCAAAAGGTGTGGTCGGCTGATTTTGTGCTCGCGCATAAACCAATCAGGATATCCGCCATTCCATAATCATTGTGAACAGATTTGGTAAAGCGGCAAATGTCTAATTATGGCGCTTATCGTTCCTGTAAAGCTAACCGTATTCCCAAAGTGCAATAGATGCTTCCAACGATCTTGCCCTGCCATTTCAAAATCCTGGGATTGCGTCGAAGGAAGTTTCCGAGACTGCCAGCGCTGACTGCAAAAACGATCGTGCTGAAAAGCCCGATTAAAGCAAACAGAACACCCAGAATACTCAGTTGAACAACAACCGCGCCATTCTCGGGTTTCACAAACTGCGGCAGGAAGGCCAGAAAGAAAAGTGCTGTTTTAGGGTTCAGCAATTCTGCCAGAACAGCCTGTCTGAAGGCTTGTGGTGCGGTTATGGGAAGTTGCCCTTTTCCACCAAGGGACGTTGGAGATTTTTCTATAATCGCCTTGATTCCAAGGTAAACGAGATACGCAGCCCCCATATATTTGATGATGCTAAAAAGCACTGCAGACGTTGCGATAATCGCGGAAACCCCGACGATTGCCAGAAGGGTGTGAACTATGTCTCCAACGGTAATGCCGGCCCCCGTTGCAATTCCCACTCTGGTTCCTGATGTTGTCGCACGGGCTGCTGTCAGGAGAGTCGCGGGACCGGGAATAAATACGAAACCAAGCACGATGGCGACATAGGTGATGAGTGTTGGTTGGTCTATCAAAATTCTGTCCTGTTTTCAGACGCACAATGTTGCGAAACCATCGAATTGACACGGCTAAAATGGATGCCGAGTTGTCAAGCCGCGTCAGGCAGCTGTGCTGGCCACATCTTCTGAATCGGTTTTCACAAAACTGCCGAATTTGTTGCGGAATTCCGGTCCGTTTTTTGGATCAACCCGTACCGTCAGAAGAACTGAGCCATCCGTTTCGTTTTCAACTCGGTTCAGAACCTCTGCATGTTCATAAAGCCAATAGAGTCTGCCGAGTTCTTCCATCGGCAGATGAACTGACAAGACTGTGCGCTTCTCCGATATTTTCCGCTCGATATGCTCAATCAGTTCGGCAATACCCTTGCCTGTCTGTGCCGATACAGGGAAACCGGCGCCATCGCCGGTGAAGTTGGGGCCGCTTTCTCTGCGTGGGTCACCTGCCGGCAAGAGATCAATCTTGTTCCAGACCTCCAGAACGCGGCTGGAATCGCCTGTATTGACCTTAAGGTCCAACAGAATTTGTTTTACATCTTCTGCCTGTGCGTCGCTGTCATCATGCGCGATGTCACGCACATGAACGATCAGATCAGCATCAATCACCTCTTCCAGAGTGGCGCGAAATGCGGCCACGAGATCATGAGGCAGTTCGGACACAAAGCCCACTGTGTCCGATAGAATGACCGTATCCCCGTGCGGCAACTGGACCTCACGCAGTGTTGGGTCAAGCGTCGCGAACAGCAAATCCTCCGCCATCACATTTGCATTGGTAATGCGATTGAAGAGCGTTGACTTGCCGGCATTTGTATAGCCAACCAGTGCGATGATCGGGTGTGGCTTGCGCTTGCGGTTTTTGCGATGCAAATCTCGGGTTTTCCTGACATCCGCTAACGCCGCTTCGAGAGATTTGATTCGTTGTTGCAACATACGGCGATCAGATTCGATCTGGGTTTCACCAGGTCCGCCCATAAAGCCGCCACCGCCGCGTTGACGTTCCAGATGGGTCCAGCTGCGGACCAGTCGCCCTTTCTGGTAGTTCAAATGAGCCAGTTCAACCTGCAACCGACCCTCTTTGGTCTGGGCGCGCTCGCCAAATATCTCCAGAATGATGCCGGTTCGGTCCAGCACTTTGATTTCAAGTGCCTTTTCCAGATTACGCTGTTGGATGGGTGTGAGGGCATGATCAACGATCAGGAGTTTGATACCCTTCTCGGTTATATGCTGCTTCACTTCATCCAAGGCGCCTTGCCCAATGAGCGTTGCCGGGCGATATTTTCGCAGGTTGAAGTGATTGGAATAGACGACTTCCAGATCACTGATGGCATTGGCAAGACCTACCGCTTCTTCAAGTCGGGCCTCTGCAGTGCGCGGATTAGTCCTTTGCCCTGCAGCAGCGCCATAGGCCGATATAATCGGAACAATGACTGCACATTTTGTCTTTTGCCGTTCCGTGGTATGGAAGTCGGACTTTTTATGATCGTCTGTTTCCGTAGAAGAACTCAATCGGATTCATCCTCACTGTCCGGTTCAAACAGCTGGATTGGCTGTGCCGGCATAATTGTTGAAATGGCATGTTTATAGACAAGCTGGGAATGCCCATCGCGCCTCAAGAGAAGACAGAAATTGTCGAACCAGGTAACAATGCCCTGGAGTTTGACGCCATTTACGAGAAAAATAGTCAAGGTGGTTTTGTTTTTGCGTACATTGTTCAAAAACGCGTCTTGGAGGTTTTGTGTTCGTTCGGCCATCATTTATCCTGTGGTCTGGTGGCTCAATTATGTGTCAGCTATCTCTGCCTGAGAATGAAATAGTGAACGCAGTGTTGTGGCAATGTGTCCGGGAGTTCCATTGGCCACAGTCACATCATCAACACTGACGACTGGCATTACAAGAGTTGTTGCTGCTGTAATAAATGCCTCTCTCGCCTGTTGGGCTTCTTCTATCGTAAACGAACGCTCCTCGAACTGCATTCCCTCGCGTTCTGCTAACTCCAGAACAATAGCTCGGGTTATGCCTTTCAAGATACCTTCTTCGGCCGGTCGCGTGACTATGGTTCCGTCTTTCGTGACAATCCATGCATTGGTAGACGAGCCTTCAGTAACATATCCCTCGTCATCCACAAACCATGCCTCAAAGGCGCCCTGCTCTCTGGCTGTTTGTTTGGCCAACACGTTGGGCAAAAGCGAAATGCTTTTGATATCAACGCGGTCCCAACGATTATCCGGTAAGGAGATTACTGCCACACCCTGTTCCGCCATAGCTGAGGATTTGGCAACTGATGCGTTGCGCGCCGTGACCACAATAGCGGGTGCGGTGTGGTCTGGTGGAAAGTAGTGATTTCGTGGTGCTACACCCCGGGTTACCTGCAGATAGATCAGGCCGTCACGCACCTTGTTGCGGACGACAACTTCACGCAGAACAACACCAAGCGCCCTGTCCGTCATGGGGTGCGGAATTCTGAGTTCCCGGAGTGACCTGGACAGTCTTTCCATATGTCGTTTTTCGTCTATCAGGCGGCCACCCAAAACCTCGCATACCTCATAGACACCATCCGCAAACTGATAGCCTCGGTCTTCAACGTGAACTGATGCATGCTGATGGGGAAGATATTGTCCGTTTACATAGGCAATTCGCGACATAAAGAGCCTTTACCGAGAGTTCCAGTAAGTCAGGTTAAACACTCCGAAGAAAGCTAAAATCTCAATTCGGCCAAGCAGCATCGTGACACCAAGTGCGGATTTGGACAATACTGGCATACCAACATATTCCGGCCACAGGCCAAGATCATTCCATTCGGGGCTGTAGGCGCTGCCCATACTCGAAAAAGCCGCCAGAGATGCAATAATGGAAGCCTCGAACGGGATGCCATCAAGGGTCAATACGGCGGCACATCCCCACACAAGAAGGACCGCAACAATAAGAAAGCTCCAAATAGCTTTCAGCAGGCCAATTTCCACCTGGCTTCCGCCAAACCTGTCTGATTGAACGCTGTGCGGAAAGACCAGTCGGTTCAATTCGTGAAATGACTGCAGCAACATGCCACCAATGCGGTAAAACTTCAGCCCGCCGGCCGTTGAAAACGCACCGCCGCCGACAATCACAATACTACCGATTGCGATTGGTTGAACATACTTGAGCTGCGCACCACTCCATTCAAACCCGGTTGTCGTGATCAGCGATGCAGCCAGAAAAAAACCATCCAGGAAGGGCGTGAAGGCAGATGTTGACTGTTCGGGCAATCTTGGGATCTGGGAGAACACCAAGGTCAGCAATACACCAAGCACGGCAATGCCAGCTATAATCATATAGCTTTCGCGGTGTTCTCGCAGCAATTGGCCGCGTCGGGTAAACAGCATTCGGTGCCACAGGATGCTGGTTGCACCTATAATCATAAAGACAAACACAACCGGATACATCAGTGGCGCATCGTAAGAAGCCAGGTCGCCTTCGGTTGGCATAAAACCACCGGTGGACACTGTCCCAGCCGCAAGACAAAGGCTGTCAAACAAGGACACGCCGGACAAGGCAATTCCGGCAGTGCAAATCAATGTTAACAGCGTATATATCCCGCCGACATTCATGCAGGTTTTCAAAATCCTGCCGCCGCCGCCGATGCCCACTCTTTCCAACAATGCAATCTGTCGTCGGGGCAATCCACCTACCCCGGCTGGCGCCAGAACGATAACAATCGACAAAAGAGTCAACAGACCACCCATCCATTGGAGCTGAACGCGCCAGAACAGCACGGAGCGCGGCAAATCCTCAACGCTTGTGATGACTGACGCGTTAGAGGTGGTGATGGCAGACATGGTTTCAAAAATTACATCGATACTGGACATTTGCGTTGTGAGCGCCAATGGCAGCGCTCCGCTTGCCAGAAGCAGTACCCAGGCGAGCAACAGGAGCCCGAATGTTTCGACCCGCTTCAGACCGCGCTCCTTGCCGCGCAGCGTGATAAAAATGGCGGATGCAAAGAAAGCGTAGGCAGCCGCGGTTGCACCGAACAATTGCGCAGCCTGAAACTCGTCCATGTAAAGGGCAATCAGAAAGGGAGCAGCCAAAGCCGCTGCCACACTGCCTAAAATGGCAGCCAGTACGATCAGTCCCGCTGCCATCTTTAAAAGAAGTCGAGGCTGACGCGGAACATCTGCTCAACTTTGCGCACATATTCAGCCAGTGCGAAAATGATGACACGGTCATGAGCGCGAATTTTGAAATCGCCATCCGGCCGTGCATAAACACCATCATGGATGATTGCGCCAATGCGAACGCCATCCGGCAGATCCAGATCACGCAACGCCTTGCCCACAAGCGGAGACGTTTCCAGGGCCTCAGCCTCAATGACCTCAGCCTTCCCGTCCTGCACCGGATATACGCCACGCACCCGACCGCGCCTGACATGTTGCAGAATCTTGGACAGGGTAACAACGCGAGGATTGATATGGGCATCAATTCCAAGGGATTGGGTGAATGTCGGATAGCTGGTGTTGTTCAAAAGGCTCAGCGTGCGGCGGCACCCCATACGCTTGGCCATGACGCAGGCAAGTACATTCACCTCATCATTATTGGTCAGCGTGACCATGGTATCAACATCCTGAATTTCAGCTTCGCGCAGAATTTCCTGATCCAGCGCGTCACCATGCAGAACGACGGCTCGCTTCAGATCATCGGCGATATCAATGGCGCGTTCCCGAGACCTTTCGATGATCTTGACTTTGGACTTGGAGTGACGTGCCTCCAGATTTTGAGCCACATAAAGGCCAATATTTCCGCCGCCTGCCAGAACGATGCGGCCTGCTTCCTGTTCTTCATGGCCAAAGATGGAGAGCGTGCGTTTGACCCGCTTGGTCTGGGTAATCACATAGACCTGATCGCCCTGAAGCATGGAATCATGGGAACGCGGCACGAACAGCGTTCCGTTTCTGTTGATCCCCACCACAACGGCGCTGAGGTCTGGAAACAATTCGCTGAGTTGCTTTAACGGTGTGTCGATGACTGGACAATCATCCTCGCAGATAATGCCCAGGGTGGTGACTTCACCATTGGCAAACTCTGCCGCGTCAAAAGCACCTGGCAGCGCGAGGCGGCGTAACACCATTTCGCCAACTTCGATTTCAGGCGAAATGATCACATCGATTGGCATGTGATCGCGCGAAAACAGATCGGCATAATAGGATTTAAGGTAGCTCTGTGCCCGCACGCGCGCCACTTTGGTCGGCACATTGAACAGGGAATGCGCCACCTGACAGGCCACCATATTGACCTCATCATACAAGGTCACGGCGATGATCATATCCGCCTCATCAACCCCGGCCTGAGCAAGTATATCAGGGTGTGCTCCGTGGCCGACGATGCCACGTACATCCAGATGATCTCGAACGGCTTGAACAAGCCTTGGCGAACTGTCTATGACGGACACATCATTTTGTTCCGAAGACAACCGTTCTGCGATACCGTAGCCCACCTGGCCTGCACCGCAAATGACAACTTTCATATTCGACTGGCCTTAGCTTTTGTCCGGTTCTCAGGCATACAGTGTTAGACCGTCAAATCCAAATCTTTTAAAGCCCGTTAGCCTATGTTGAGCGATTTCAGCTTGCGATGCAGTGCCGAGCGCTCCATGCCCACAAATTCCGATGTTTTGGAGATGTTGCCGCCAAACCGGGCAATCTGGGCTGACAGGTATTCACGCTCGAACACTTCCCGGGCTTCGCGAAGGGGCATGGACATCAAGTGCTCGGATTCACGTCCTCCATCAGATGTGGAAGGAAGCAATTCGCCAATTTCCTTTGGCAACAGATCAGCCGATAACGCGGCTTCCTGATCTCCGCGTGTCAGGATCAAAAGACGTTCCAGATTGTTGCGCAACTGCCGAATATTTCCGGGCCATGGATGAGCCTGCAAAACGGCCAAGGCATCAGATTCCAGCGTTCTGACGGGTATTCCCACCGTGGAAGCAATCTGTTCAATGAAATGTTCGACCAGCAGGGGAATGTCGTCACGGCGCTCTGCAAGAGATGGAACTTTCAAAGGAACGACAGCAAGCCGGTGATACAAATCCTCGCGGAAGTTCCCGTTTGAAATTTCTTCTTCCAGATTGCGTGCTGTCGATGACAATATCCTGACATCAACATTCACTTTTTTCGTGCCGCCCACACGTTGAAAGCCCTGCTCGACCAGAACACGCAGGATTTTGTTCTGGGTCTCGCGGGGCATTTCCGCAACTTCGTCCAGATAGAGGGTGCCGCCATGAGCCTCTTCAAGGGCTCCGACGGAACGACCACCGCCATTTTCTGATTCTGTTCCGAACAATGCAATTTCGGTCATTTCATGCGTCAAAGCAGCTGCATTCAAACAGATGAAGGGCCCTTCCTCCCGCGCGGAGTTTTTGTGCAGTGTTCGGGCTACCAGTTCCTTGCCGCACCCGGACGGACCAAAAATCATGACGCGGCTATTGGTGGGAGCGATTTTCTCGATTGAACTGCGCAATTGTGTCATTGCAGCAGAATCGCCAATCAGTTCGGCAGCATCAACGCTGCGCTGCCGCAACTCGGTGACTTCCTTTTTCAACTTGACGTTTTCAAGGGCACGCTCGGCGATCAATACCAGCCGGTCAGCCTTGAAGGGCTTTTCAATGTAGTCATAAGCGCCGCGTCTGATGGCGGAAACAGCTGTCTCAATGTTGCCATGGCCAGATATGATCACCACTGCCAGATCCGGGTGCTGTTCCTTGATGACATCCAGCAATGCCAAACCATCCAGGCGACTGCCTTGCAACCATATGTCAAGAAACACCAGACTGGGCCGCCGGTCATTTATCGCAGCCAGCGCGCTGTCACTGTCCTGTGCTGTGCGCACATCGTAACCATCATCTTCCAGAATTCCCGCGACCAGGTCCCGAATATCTGCTTCATCGTCTACAATCAGTATGTCTGACGCCATTAGCCTACTTCTTTTTCTTGCGCATCAATGTCAACGGCAGTTACAGGCAAGGTCAGCCGGACCATGGCTCCAAATTGTTCCCCATCTGCAGTTACGGGAGCATCCAGAAGTTCGATTCCTCCACCATGCTCTTCAAAAATCTTCCTAACTATGGCGAGACCAAGGCCAGTGCCCTTTTCCCTTGTGGTCATGTAGGGTTCCAGCAATTTACTTCTGTTTTGTTTCGGCAAACCAACACCATTATCTGTCACATTGATGGTGAAGGTGTCGTCGTTCTGAATGGCCGTTACAATAATCTTACCCCGCCGCTGCAACTCGGAGGGAACCGCGGAAATTCCTTCGGTCGCGTTTTTGACGATGTTGGTGAGTGCCTGTGAGATCAGCCGGTGATCGAACCGCCCGATCAATTCCGCTTCGGGCAGATCCATTGTGAATGAGATCTCCGGGTGCGCGACTTCTTGAAGAAAGACAGCTTCCTTAATGGCGTCTGACAAGTTCCGCTCTACCATCACAGGCTGAGGCATTCGCGCAAAGGAGGAAAATTCATCCACCATTCGCCCGATATCGCCAACCTGACGGATGATTGTGGCGGTACACTGGTCGAAGACCTCCCGGTCCGTTTCAAGCTTGCGCCCATAGCGGCGTTGGAGCCGTTCCGCTGACAGTTGGATTGGCGTTAGCGGATTTTTGATTTCGTGCGCAATGCGACGCGCTACATCGGCCCAGGCGGACCGTCTTTGTGCGGCAATCAGATCGGTAATTTCATCCAGAGTGATGACGAAGCGGTGGTCTGCGTCGTCTGACTGTTCCATGGTGATGCGTACATTCAGGGTTCGCTCGTCACCCTTTCTGCGAATGCTGATCTGATCCTGATGTAACGGGCGCTGATTTGCGACTGCAGCTGCAACGGTGGATGCAAGTTCGGGTATAGCGTCAGCAACGTTTTCAGACAGCAGTTTGCTTTTGTCGACTTCCAGAATGCGCAAGGCCGAGCGATTGACAAGGCTGATCGTTCCATTAGCTTCAATCCCGATAACACCGGCTGTGACCCCGGCCAGAACCGCTTCACTAAAGCGGCGTCGTTCATCGACCTGATCTTTGGCAAGAATGAGGTCATCTCTTTGGCTTTGGAGCTGCTCTGTCATGGTGTTGAAGGTTTGCGAGAGTGTTCCCAGATCCCCCTCTTTTTTGTCCCATGGAACACGGACACTAAGGTTGCCTGATGAAATTTCGGTTGCAGCGGTCATAAGGCGCCGAATGGGCGATACCAGGCGATTGGCAAAATTGATGCCCATCCAGATGGCTGACAGGAGAACGATGAGTGCAATCCCGATATAGAGCAGTCCGAAGGCAATCTGGACGCTGAATTGCGTTCTCTCAAGCTCCTGATATTCAGCGGCCCGCTCATTCACCAAAAGGACGTATTCCAGCACTTCAGGGTTTAGCGCGCGGACAAGATACAAATATGTGTCCTGGTCAAAGGACGAAAGCTTCATTGCTGCGCCAGCTACATTCGACAGGCCTCTGTTCTGGAGGGCTACCTCATCTGCCGTAAGACCGCGCAGTGCGTTGGGGCTTGGTATCGGGAGTTTTTCCGTCTCGGCGCCACCGCTGCTGCGGGCAACGACATTGGCATCCGCGTCCAGAATCAGAATGGCCGTGAGTCGTCTCAAGCGTGCCTGTGTGGTGAGATACCCCAGAAGCCGGTTCTGATCTGAAGACAGGTTTGCGCCCGCGTTATTGAGGCTTGTTGCAATAGTGATGACGTCATTTGCCAGAACGCGGGTGTGTTCCTGAACGTAGGCCTGAGCCACGGAACGGGATGTATTGACGATTTCCTTGGTCCGTGTGTCAAACCAACGATCAAGCCCCCGGTCTAGCGTCACACCCGCTACAATGGCGACAAGAATGGCAGGTGCGGCAGCAACCACGCTGAAAAGGGCGACGACCCGAACGTGAAGTCGAGCAGCTGCTCTGCGATTCTTGCGTGCAAGCCAGATGCCGACCAGTTCCCAGACGATTGCCCCAACCAGCACGCTGACGAGCATGCCGTTTACGATAACGGCAACCTGGACTGTGTCCTGATCTGGCTCGATGGATGTGAAACCCATCAGAACCATGAAAGAAATGCTGGCGGAAATCAGCGCAAGGATGGCGGCAACAAACCCGATAAGCCGGATTAGACGCGGTCGATCTGACATGCGTTTTGAGGACACGTCGGTCGTCCCGCTAGAGGTGATATCCAGTTGGGTCATAGAAAGCTGTTTGGGTCCGCATATGATGTGATGCAAATATACAACAAATGCATACCATGGAAAACACGGATAGTGTGGCTTAATTGTGGAGACTGCACAGCCGAATGTGAATCAGCACTGTTTCCTGCTTTGCAGTATCCCTTTAAACCGCTTTCATAATTTTTATATCTAGTTCTTTGATTTTTTTGCGCAATGTGTTGCGGTTCAAACCCAGAATGTCGGCCGCTTTGATTTGATTCCCGCCCGTATGCGCAAGTGTTGTGCTGATAAGTGGCCTTTCCATCCGATGAAGAACGGTCTGATACAGATGTTCCGGAGCACCGGATGGCGCTTCCGAGAAAGCCGATTTCACCAGCGATTCAATCAGCAGCGATATGTCCTGAGGTTGCGAGTTGGCCGGCTCATCTCCGGCAATGGTGTTCACCTTGCCAAGCTCATGATCGACAATCGAATGGGTGATTACATCCTGAGGATACAATGCTGCCAATCGTCTCACGACATTTTCCAACTCCCGCACATTGCCAGGCCAACTGTGCTTTCGCATGCGCGACAGAGCGTTGCCGTCTATCTGTTTTGCGCCCAACCCTTCTTTTGCCGCCTGGTTAAAAAAATGTCGGACCAGATCATCAATGTCTTCCAGCCGGTCCCTGAGTGATGGCAGTCGGATGGGAATCACATTCAGGCGGTAGTACAGATCCTCACGGAAACGTCCCTCGCCTATAAGGTGATGCAAATCCTTGTTTGTGGCGGCCACAATGCGGACGTCTGTCTTGATGGATTTCCTGCCACCGACGGTCATGTATTCGCCCTGCTGCAGCACACGCAGCAATCGCGTCTGGGCGTCCATTGGCATATCGCCAATTTCGTCGAGGAACAGAGTGCCGCCTTCAGCTTGCTCAAAGCGTCCGCTTCCTCGGTTATGGGCGCCGGTAAAGGCGCCCTTCTCGTAGCCAAACAACTCAGCTTCAATCAAATCGCGCGGAATCGCAGCCATGTTGATGGCAACAAAAGGTCCATTCTTGCGCTTGCCGTAGTCATGGAGTGCCCGTGCAACCAATTCCTTGCCGGTGCCTGACTCTCCTTCAATAAGCACAGTCAGGTCATTCTGCATCAACCTTGCAAGAACCCGGTAAATCTCCTGCATGGCGGACGATCGACCAACCAGCGGAATATCATCGCCGTCACGGTGGGAAACATCGGCCACCTTGCCAACGTCACGTTCTGACAAAGCACGTTCAACGATGGACACCAGTTCGCGCAGATCAAATGGTTTTGGCAGATAGTCATAGGCACCGCGTTCAGACGCCGTAATGGCTGTCATGAACGTATTCTGGGCACTCATGACCAGGATCGGCAATCCGGGCCGCAAATTCTTGATGCGCGGCAACAGGTTAAAGGCGTTATCATCAGGCATCACCACATCGGTGATGATCAGATCGCCCTCATTCTGGCTCGCCCAACGCCACAGCGTTCCAGCTGTTCCTGTGAGGCGGACCTGATATCCTGCACGTGTGAGAGCCTGATCCAGAATTGTCCGGATTGCGGCATCATCATCGGCAACAAGGATCGTTTCACCGGCCATCAGCGGGGGCCCTTTCTTTACTCATTGATTTTCTCTTCCTTGAAAGCGGGAAGCAAAATTTTAAAAACTGTGCTGCCTTTTCGGCTCTCGCAATCAATAACGCCACCATGGTCACGCACGATCTTTGCGACCAATGCAAGGCCAAGGCCTGTGCCATTGGTTTTTGTTGTGATGAACGGGTCAAACAGATGCGGCAACAGGTCTTCCGGGATGCCAGGGCCATTGTCTTCAACACTGAATTCAAGCGGAAGGCTCATCCGGTCGCTGGTTCCCGGCAGCGACAAGCGAATGCCGGGCCGAAAGGCTGTGCGTAGAGTGATTTCCGGTTCAGGTTCATCTTTCAGCGCTTCGGCGGCATTCTTGACAAGGTTCAGAAAGATCTGGATCAGCTGATCATGATTGGCATAGACAAATGGCAATGAGGGATCATAGTGTTCAATCATCCTGACATCGCGTCCAAAACTGGTTCGGCAAACGGACTTAACCCGCTCCAGAACAACGTGAATATTCACCGGGGCGCGTTCTACTGGCCGTTCATCGGAAAAGACCTCCATCCGGTCCACCAACCGGACAATGCGGTCCGTTTCATCGCAGATGAGACGGGTCAGCGTCCGATCATTTTCATCGGCAGAGGTTTCCAGAAGCTGGGCGGCACCGCGAATGCCAAACAGTGGGTTTTTGATCTCATGGGCCAGCATGGCAGCCAGGCCTGTGACAGTTCTGGCTGCGCCCCGATGGGTCAGTTGGCGATCAAGTTTTTCCGTCATGGTGCGCTCCAGGAACATCAGCACCAGACCTTCCACGTCTTCCGATATCGGAACGGCATTGACGTCGATTCGCCTTTCATCGGCTCTGCCCTGAAACGCGATCGCCACCCGGTATTCAAAAACCGGCACGTTCCTGTGGATGGCTTGTTGCGCAACATCTATAATCGGGCTGCCAAACGGCAGAAGAGACGACAGTGTCCGCCCCTTCAGAACTGTGGAGCTGCTTTGAAAAAAAGTCTCAGCTTCCTGATTCATCGACTTTATTTCCAACGCCCGGTTGAGAAACAACACGGGATGCGGCAATGCGTTCAAAATTGCATTTGCTGACGGAGCATCGCTGCCAATGGCGGCATTCAGCAGTGATCTTGCAAGTCCGCTCATGCTGCGATTTCCAGTTTCTCGTCGGTTTCGGGTGCCGATGAGAAAGCGCCATCAAGTGCCTTCAGAACGGTTTGAGGATCTGTGCCTGTCAGGATGTCCTTGCGAAGGCCCGAATTGCCTATGCCGGCATCGTCCAGATACCAGCCAAGGTGCTTGCGTGCCGCGCGAATGCCAACCTTGATGCCGTAGTGAGACAGAATTGCTTCGTAATGCTCGGAGGCCAGCGCGTGTTTTTCATCCCGTGATGGTTCCGGCAACGGTTTTGGGTTGGTGGACAGGCGGCTCGTTACATAGCCAGGGAACCATGGTCTGCCATATGCTCCGCGACCAATCATGATCCCGTCCGCGCCAGAAAGGTTCAGCACGGTTTCAATTTGATCCAACGCAACAATATCGCCATTGGCAATGACAGGAATACGCACACTGTCCGAAACCCGGCGAATCGCAGGCCAGTCTGCCTTGCCCTTGTAGAATTGATTTCTGGTACGTCCGTGGATTGTCACCAGTTGAATTCCGGCACTTTCGGCTCGCCGTGCGATCTCATCGGCATTCAGGCTGTTTTCATCCCAGCCCAAACGCATTTTAAGACAGACCGGCAATTCTGTTGCGTTGACAGTTGCTTCAATCAGACGGAGCGCATGATCAGGGTCCTGCATGAGCGCTGAGCCTGAGTAACCATGGGTTACTTTGCGTGCCGGACAGCCCATATTGATATCCAATATGTCGGCGCCATTGTCAGCAGCAATTTTTGCGCCCTCAGCCATCCATTTTTCTTCGCGGCCTGCCAATTGCACGACGTGAATGCCCACGCCCTCACCACGAGCTCGGGTGGCCATTTCGCGACTTTTATTGGCCAGCGCTTCACAGGCCACCATTTCGGAGACAACCAGACCAGCCCCGTACCGCCACGCAAGACGGCGAAATGGCAAATCTGACACACCAGACATGGGGGCGAGATACACAGGGCACTCTATTTTATGGCGTCCAATGCAAATGGGCGGTATCATGAACAGAAAGACCCTGACTATATTTTAAGCAGTTTATAGCACTGCATGGAATTTAGGCAAACGTAATTTGCCCAAACGGAGAAAAATGGTTTCATTCGCGTTCTCCAAGGTTAACAGGACTGTGCAGATATGAGTGATGAACAACCGGTTCGGGTTGCTGTTTTGATTGTTGGGGCGGGCAAGGGAAGTCGTGCTTCTGAGGAAACCGAGGGAATCCCAAAACAATTTTTCCCAATCGCCGGGAAACCTTTGTTTCAGTGGACGGTTGATGCGTTTGGTGCGGTGCCAGAAGTCGATCATATTGCCTGTGTTGTGCCCGAACACACAGAGAGTGCCTGGCTGCCAAAACTGGCTCCCGACACTGATTCCACAGGTTTTTCCACTGTTATCGGTGGCCCATCCCGACAATTGTCTGTGTTGAACGGGCTGCATCACCTGGCCGCATACCCTGAGCAATGGGATGTGGTGCTTGTGCATGATGCGGCGCGGCCTTTCGTATCAACCCGGATTATCAAAAGTGTTATCAATCTGGCCACCCGCCATGGCGGGTGTATTGCCGCAGTTCCCGTTGTCGACAGCCTGAAGCAAGGCGATAGCGGTTCGAACTGGGATGAGAACATTGTCTGTATTTCCGGCTCAATTCGTCGCGACGGCATTTATCAGGCTCAGACCCCTCAGGGGTTCGACTTCAAAAAACTCCTTGATGCCCATGGCAGGGCTTTGGATGATGGACACCGGGATTGTTCAGATGATTCTGTGATCTTCGAGACCTATTGCGGGGCTGTGGTTATCGCCGCTGGTGACCGTAACAACTGGAAAGTCACTGAGCCGGATGATTTCGAAACTGCGAGATTATTGATGGATGCAAGACAGAAGTCCTTTTCTGTGCCTGATATTCGGGTTGGTCATGGCTATGATGTTCACGCTTTTGAAGCCGGGGACAAGGTGATTCTGTGCGGCGTCACCCTGCCCCATGAGCGCGCCTTGAAAGGCCATTCAGACGCTGACGTCGGTTTGCACGCTCTGACAGATGCCGTTTTGGGTGCGCTGGCTGATGGCGATATCGGTTCGCATTTTCCGCCCAGTGATCCAAAATGGAAAGCTGCGTCTTCGGATCAATTTCTGGCCTACGCAATTGCTCTGGCTGGACAACGGCAGGCCACCATAACCCATCTGGATGTGACACTTGTGTGTGAGACGCCCAAAATTGGTCCGCATCGGGAAATCATGCGTGATCGCATTGCCGAAATTACGGAATTGGAACGTGAGCGCATCAGCGTCAAGGCCACAACCTCTGAGAGGCTGGGCTTCACGGGTCGCAAGGAAGGTATTTCTGCCTTTGCAACCGCAACACTTGTGTTTCAGGGGTCCTAACCGATGACCGAAAAGCGCCTCAATGAAGCTGCAACCGCTACACTGGAAGCCTGCAAAACTGCCGGAAAAATGCTTGCAACTGTTGAATCCTGCACCGGGGGGCTGATCGCCGCCAGTCTGACCGAAATCGCTGGGTCTTCAGCTGTCGTAGAAGCTGGGTTTGTGACCTATTCCAACGGTGCAAAGTCGCAACTGGTCGGTGTGCCATCAAGCCTGGTTCAGGCACATGGTGCGGTCAGCAAAGAGGTTGCGATTGCGATGGCCGAAGGCGGCTTGTGGCATTGTGCTGCAGATATTGTGGTGTCTGTGACCGGAGTTGCCGGTCCTGCTGGCGGGTCGGATGACAAGCCAGTTGGTACCGTCCATATGGCGTGTTCCGTTCGGGGCGGAAAGACCCGACATGTTTTGCAAAGCTATCCGGATACTGGGCGGTCCGAGATCAGAATTCAGACGGTTCTCGATGCGCTTATGCTGGTTCAGACGTGTTTATCCGAAGACGTATCGTAAATCTTGTCAGCTCTGGCTTCAAATGCTTCAGCAAATTTGCGAAAAGCCCGATCAAACATGGAACCCATCAGCATGCCTAATGTGCGTGATTTGAATTCATAGTCGATTTTGAAATTGACTGCCGAGGCGATATTAGCCTCTCCGGTTTGCTGGTTTTCAAATTGCCAAAGATTATCCAGATGGGAAAACGGTCCGTCCAGATATGTGGCATTTATCAACATGTTTGGAAAATCCAGGATGACACGCGTCACGAACGTCTCGTTGACGGGCCCATAGGCGACCGACATGTCCGCAATCATGATTTCCGTGCCGTCAGATTGTTTCTCACGCCCACGAACGGACAAGCGCTGACACAAAGGTACAAACTCTGGATAGCGTTCAATATCAGCAACGAGTGCAAACATCTGCTCTGCCGTGTGGCCGACAATCCGTGTGGTCTCAAACTTTGGCAACGACCAGGTCTCTAGGCAGCATTATTCAATTTGGAAGCCCGGGCCGTTTTAAGGCGCGCAAAATCCTCGCCTGCATGATGTGACGAGCGCGTCAGTGGGCTGGAGGAAACCATCAGAAAGCCTTTTGAATAGGCAACTGTCTCAAAGGCTTCAAATTCCTCTGGCGTCACAAACTTCACGATCCGATGGTGTTTGCGGGTTGGCTGCAAATACTGGCCGATGGTGATAAAATCGACTTCTGCAGAGCGCAAGTCGTCCATCAGTTGCAACACCTCATTACGCTCTTCCCCAAGGCCAACCATGATGCCGGATTTGGTGAAAATCGTGGGGTCCAATTCCTTGACCCGTTGCAACAACCGGATGGAATGGAAATAGCGCGCGCCAGGGCGCACAGTCAGATAGTTGGAGGCGACCGTTTCCAGATTATGATTGAAAACGTCAGGTTTTGCTTCCACCACAATTTCCAATGCGCCCTCTTTGCGCAGAAAGTCAGGTGTCAGAATTTCGATTGTGGTGTCTGGGCTTTGCTGCCGGATTGCACGAATGACGTCAGCAAAATGCTGAGCGCCGCCATCATCCAGATCGTCGCGATCAACCGAGGTGATCACAACATGGTTCAGCCCAAGCTTTTCAACGGCTTCGGCAACATTGGCAGGTTCATTAGGATCCAGCGGCAGCGGAATACCCGTGCGCACATTGCAGAAAGCGCAGGCGCGTGTGCAGGTATCGCCCATGATCATCATGGTGGCGTGTTTTTTGGACCAGCATTCACCAATATTCGGACAGCCTGCCTCCTGACAGACTGTGACCAGATTATTGGCAGTCACGATCGCCTTGGTTTCCTTGTAAACCTCTGAGCCACGACCTGTTCCCGGCGCTTTCACCCGAATCCAGTCAGGTTTTCTCAGAATGTCGGAATCCGGTTTATGCGCCTTCTCCGGGTGGCGTTGTTTTGTCACCTGGTTCGTCGGTGCCAGCTTGTCAGAAAGCCGCTCTGCGGAATTATCTATGAGAGTAACCATGTTGTTCCGGCCTTTTGAGTTCCGATCTGAATCGCTCTAGCTGTGGATCACACGCCCGTATGCATCCAACACACTTTCATGCATCATTTCTGACAATGTAGGGTGCGGGAAGACGGTATGCATCAGCTCTTCTTCAGTTGTTTCCAGATTCATGGCGACCACATAGCCCTGAATGAGTTCCGTCACTTCGGCTCCCACCATATGGGCACCCAGCAATTGGCCGGTTTTCTCATCGAATACAGTTTTTACCAGCCCATCAGGTTCGCCAAGAGCTATCGCCTTGCCGTTGCCCACAAATGGGAAGCGGCCGACTTTGACCTTGTAACCAGCTTCTTTGGCTTTGGCTTCGGTCAATCCGACAGATGCGACCTGCGGGTTGCAATAAGTACAGCCGGGAATCATGGCCTTGTCCATTGGATGTGGCTTCTTGCCGGCAATGGCTTCTACACAGATAACCCCTTCATGCTCGGCCTTGTGGGCGAGCATGGGTGGTCCGGCAACGTCGCCAATGGCGTAAATGCCCGGGACATTGGTGTTTCCAAAGCCATCAATGACGACGCAGCCTCTATCGGTCTTGATGCCAAGTTTTTCCAGGCCAAGCCCTTCGATATTACCCTGTACACCGACAGCTGAAATCAGCTTTTCAGCTGTGATTTCCTGCGTCTTGCCATCTTTGGTTTCAACGGTGGCCGTCACCGAACCCTTGCCCTTTGCCACCTTCGTGACTTTGGCTTCGGTGAGTATTTTCATACCCTGTTTTTCGAAACGCTTTCTGGCAAGAGCCGATATTTCCGCGTCTTCCACAGGCATGACCTGCGGCATCAATTCCACGACTGTCACGTCTGCACCCATGGTGCGGTAGAAGGATGCGAATTCTATGCCGATTGCACCAGACCCCATAACGACGAGGGATTTGGGCATGGACGGCGGAACCATGGCCTCGAAATACGTCCAAATCAGATCGCCATCCGGTTCTATGCCTGGCAACGCACGCGGGCGAGCCCCTGTAGAGACAATGATGTGCTTTGCTGAATAGGTGCCCTCGCCCAAGGTGCCCTTTGGCGCAGGATGCTGTGGCTCGACAGCCTTCTTCTTGGGCTTTCCAACTTTCACTTCACCGGGTTTGGTAATTTCAGCTTCGCCCCAGATTACGTCCACTTTGTTTTTCTTCAGCAAAAACCCAACGCCGCCATTGAGCTGGCCAGATACGCCACGGGATCGTTTGACTACGGCCGCGATATCGAAACCGAATTTGTCAGCCGTCAGACCATAATCCTTGGCATGCTCCATGTAGTGGTAGACTTCGGCTGATCGCAGAAGCGCTTTGGTTGGAATACAGCCCCAGTTCAGGCAAATGCCGCCCAGATGCTCTCGCTCCACAACGGCTGTTTTCAAACCCAGTTGGCTTGCGCGAATGGCGGCGACATAGCCTCCCGGCCCGCCGCCAATCACGATTAGATCATAGGAATTTGCCACTTCGCCATCTCCTTCATAAACGCTGCTATTTTTGCAGCGTCGGGATGGCTGGGCTTCTTAGGCGCTCAGCATCCCATAAATTTCATCTTTCAACCGCATGCGTTTTTTGCGCATATCTTCCATATGGACGTCGTCGGTTGGTTCAATATTCGTCTCTGCACGATGAATGGATTTGTTTACATCGTGATATTCATCAAACAGGCGTGAGAAATGCCCGTCATTCATCTTCAGATCATGAATTTTCTTAACGTGTTCCGGAAATTCTTCTGCCAGTTCATGCGGTGTGTTGCTCATGGGGTGTCCCTTCTCCTGATGACGTCCCCTAAACTCTATTCACCGCCTATTCAGCTCTCCTTGATCTGCGTCAATTGTGGCTTCTCATATCGCAAAACATGCCGGGTCAGACCAGCATGCTCATTGGATTTTCAATGAAGCCCTTGAACGCCTGCATCAGTTCTGCACCCAATGCGCCATCCACTGCTCTGTGATCGGTAGAGAGCGTGACGGACATGATTGTTGCCGCAGCAACAGCACCATCTTTTATGACGGCTCGCTGTGTGCCCGCGCCGACAGCAAGGATTGATCCATGCGGTGGATTTACAATCGCGGCAAAGTCCTTCACGCCGAACATGCCAAGGTTTGACACCGCCGATGTTCCGCCCTGATATTCCTGCGGCTGAAGCTTGCGGTCCCTGGCCCGTTTCGCCAGATCCTTCATTTCGCTGGAAATGGTGGACAGGGTTTTTTCTTCTGCACGGGTAATAATGGGTGTGATCAGGCCGCCTGGAATAGAGACGGCGACTCCAATGTCGGAATGCTTGTGCTTCAGCATGCCGCCTGCGCTCCACGAGACATTCGCTTCGGGAACGGCACGCAGAGACAGAGCATGTGCCTTGATGACCATATCATTGACCGAAATCTTGTAGGCAGGCTTGCCGTCAGCATCCTTCGGTGCAGCCGCATTCAGCTGACTGCGCATTGCAAGCAATGCATCCAGATCGCAATCAATTGTCAGGTAGAAATGCGGAATCGTTTGCTTGGCTTCCGTCAAACGCGCCGCAATCGTTTTGCGCATGCCATCGTGCGGAACCAACTCATAGGAATCGTCTGCGTACAGTTTCAAAATTGCATCATCCGACATGCCTGATGGTGCAGAAGACGACGCTGCGGCAGTTTTTGCCGCTGGTTCTGTCTGCGCGGCAGCTGTCGTTCCGCCATTGGCAATGGCTTCTTCCACGTCACGTTTGATGACACGGTTTCTGGGGCCTGATCCTTTTATGGCTGCAATGTCGATGCCGCCTTCTTTTGCCAGTCGACGTGCCAGAGGCGAGGAGAACACACGGCGCCCACTACTTTCGGACCCTGACTTTGACTGCGCAGGCGCGCTTGCCGGTGCCGCTTCAGACTTGGCTGGTGCCGGTTTTTCTTTTTCTTTTTCTTTTTCCGCTTCAGCTGGGGCCTTGGCCTCCGGAGCTTCGGACGAAATCGCAGATTCGTCCTCACCCTCTTCCAGAATGACCGCAATGCGGGCATTCACTTTCACGCCTTCAGTGCCTGCCTCGACGAATATCTTGCCGATGACACCTTCATCAATGGACTCGACCTCCATCGTGGCTTTGTCTGTTTCAATTTCCGCAAGGACATCGCCGGAAGCAACGCTGTCGCCTTCCTTAACGAGCCATTTTACCAGATTGCCCTCCTCCATGGTTGGAGACAGCGCCGGCATCAAAATATCAATTGGCATCTTTTTTCTCCAATCAGTCGGTGTAGGTGACAGCTTTGACTGCATCAATCACTTCGCCAACATTGGGCAAAGCGAGTTTTTCCAGATTGGCTGCATAGGGCATTGGCACATCCTTGCCACAGATCCGCAGAACCGGTGCATCAAGGAAATCAAATGCCTTTTCCATCAATTGAGCGACGATTTCAGACCCGACACCCGATTGTGGGAAGCCCTCTTCCACCGCCACGCAACGACCCGTCTTCTTCACCGATTCAATAATCGTATCGACATCCATCGGGCGAATTGTGCGCAAGTCAATGATCTCGGCTTCCACGCCCATGGCTGACAGCTCTTCCGCCGCCTTAAGCGCATAAGTCATGCCAATCCCAAAGGATACGATGGTGACGTCAGTTCCCGTACGTGCAATGCGGGCCTTACCGATTGGCAGCACCAGGTCTTCTATGTCCGGGACATCGAAGGACTGCCCGTAAAGGATTTCGTTTTCCAAAAAGACAATCGGGTTTGGATCTCGAATGGCCGCTTTCAACAACCCTTTTGCGTCTGCCGCTGAATAGGGCATTACAACTTTGAGGCCCGGGACATTGGAATACCAGGCCGCATAATCATGACTGTGTTGAGCACCAACACGCGCAGCCGCGCCATTTGGACCACGAAACACGATAGGTGCACCCATCTGACCACCCGACATGTAAAGTGTCTTGGCGGCAGAATTGATAATGTGATCAATGGCTTGCATGGCAAAGTTGAAGGTCATGAACTCAACAACCGGACGCAAGCCAGCCATGGCAGCGCCGACGCCGAGGCCGGCAAAGCCATGCTCGGTAATGGGCGTATCAATGACGCGGTCTGCACCGAATTCCTGCAGCAGACCCTGCGTAATCTTGTAAGCGCCCTGATATTCGGCGACTTCCTCGCCCATCACAAAGACATCTTCATCCCGCCGCATTTCTTCGGCCATGGCATCACGCAGGGCTTCACGCACTGTGGTTGAAACCATAGGCGTTCCGTCCGGAATGTCCGGATCAGATGGCACTTTCGATGCTTTGGGCTCAGCGGGAACGGGCGCGCCCGTTTCCATTTGCTGCTCCGGTTCCTCGGACTTTTCTTCACTCTCGGCTGAATCACTGGAATCGCCAGAACTGGAGGATCCCGATTCAGAAATTGAATCAGCGCTTTCGCCGTCTTCCAGAATGACCGCTATCCGCGCATTGACCTTCACATTCTCGGTGCCTTCTGCGACGAAGATCTTACCAATGGTACCTTCATCAATGGATTCAACTTCCATGGTCGCCTTGTCGGTCTCAATCTCGGCAATGACATCGCCGGATGACACGGCGTCGCCTTCCTTCTTGAGCCATTTTGAAAGTGTGCCTTCTTCCATCGTCGGGGAAAGCGCGGGCATTAAAATATCAATAGGCATATGTCTCGCTCCCCTTAGCGGTAAATGTCGGTCCAAAGCTCAGATGCATCCGGTTCCGGATTGGCTTGAGCAAATTCAGCAGACTCAGCAACAATTGACCGGACTTCCTTATCGATGTCCTTCAATTCGTCCTCTTTGGCCCAGTCTTTTTCCAGCAATCTCTTCCGGACCTGTTCAATCGGGTCCTGCTCGTCGCGCATTTTCTGTACTTCTTCCTTGGACCGATACTTTGCCGGGTCGGACATGGAATGGCCACGGTAACGATAAGTCAGCATCTCCAGGATCATCGGGCCCTTGCCGCCACGACACCAGGTGACGGCTTCATCGCCCAGAGCCTTAACGGAGCGTACATCCATGCCGTCAACCTGCTTGCCGGGGACGCCAAAGCTTTCGCCGCGACGGTAAAAATCAGGCTGTGATGAAGACCGCGCCACGGATGTTCCCATAGCATAGCGATTGTTTTCGATGATGTAGATGCACGGCAGCTTCCAGAGTTCGGCCATGTTCAGACTTTCATAGACCTGACCCTGATTGGCAGCGCCATCGCCAAAATATGTCAGCGTTACGCGGTCATTTTTGCGGTAGTGGTTTGAAAAGGCCAGCCCGGTTCCCAATGAAACCTGACCTGCAACAATGCCGTGACCGCCGTAAAAATTCTTCTCCTTGGAGAACATGTGCATTGAACCACCCTTGCCGCGAGAGTAGCCGCCAATGCGACCTGTCAACTCTGCCATCACGCCTTTTGGGTCCATCCCGCAGGCCAGCATATGGCCATGGTCACGATAGCCGGTGATGACCTGATCACCTTCGTCGATGGCCATTTGCATGCCGATGACGACCGCTTCCTGACCAATATACAAATGGCAAAAACCGCCGATGAGGCCCATTCCGTAAAGTTGACCGGCTTTCTCCTCGAACCGACGGATAAGAAGCATGTCCCGGAAGGCTTTGAGTTCTTGCTCTTTGGTGAACTCCGCCACAGCGGGTTTGGTGGATTTGCTTCTGGTCTTGCGCGACGTAGATGTCGCAGCACCACGTGACCCCGATGCCTTGGCAGCGGATGTCTTCGCGCGCGTCGTCGACTGCTTTGCGGCAGCCATACGTATGAACCTCCCCTTAGAATGATTGGTAAGTTACATACATATAGGACAATACCGGGAAAATCAAAGATGAATTTGATACTACCCTACGCGCCAAGCGATTGATTTATTACGGAAAAAATGTCTTAACTGAACTTCAGTTAATTGCTGCAAAGCAGCAATTCACCGATCGAAATAGATCAGCATTTCATCTGAACGAACATAACCCAGAAGCTGTCGCGCCCGCTCATCAAGCAGGTCTGCATCGATTGCCGCGAGCTTCAACAGATTTGCACGGTCGCGCATCGCTTTACGCTCGTCAAGCAACTTTGTTCGTTGCTCCAGAAGCTCTACAATACGAATTTGCTCTGTTTGCAAAGCGCGATAGCCATAGCGGCCATTGACTGCATGGAAGGTGAAATAGGTCAACACTAGCACTGTTAAAACAGGCAGAAACAATCGACCGTAAAGGCTTTGTTTTTTGTAACGAGTAGACATTGGCAATACGCGCCTAAACTATCGAGCGGTACGCGGAACTTGAAGCCGCCCTCGAAAACGACACTATGCGCTGAGGGTTAAAAAAAACTTTCGGGAATCCATTTCGCTGCCTGGCAAGCGAAAAAAGATTAAAAAAAGGCCCGACATAATCATCGGGCCTCTTTGCATTCCTGTTACCGCACTAGTTCTTCAGAATACCACGCCCGGCAAAGCGACCCTGGGTACCCAGTTCTTCCTCAATCCTGAGGAGCTGATTGTATTTTGCCAGCCTGTCAGACCGTGCAAGTGAGCCGGTTTTGATCTGACCGCAATTCAAGGCAACCGCGAGATCTGCAATGGTGCTGTCTTCGGTTTCTCCTGAGCGGTGTGACATAACGGCAGTGAAGCCTGCCTTGTGAGCCATCTCAACGGCTTCAAGCGTTTCGGTCAGTGTGCCGATCTGGTTGACTTTCACCAGAATGGAATTTGCCGATTGTTCCTCGATACCGCGGATCAGCCGTTTTGTGTTGGTTACAAACAAATCGTCGCCCACTAATTGGCACTTGTCTCCAACAGCCTTTGTCAGAGCGCTCCAACCGGCCCAGTCATCTTCGGCCATTCCGTCTTCAATGGAGATAATCGGATAGCGCGCGACCAGATCTGCCAGATAAGCGGCCATTTCATCAGAGGATAGCTTCTTGTCTTCACCTTTGAGATTGTAGGTGCCGCCTGCAAAGAATTCGGTAGAGGCACAATCCAGCGCCAGATAGACATCCTCGCCTGGCTTATATCCGGCTGCTTCGACCGACTTCATGATAAAGCCAAGTGCATCCTCAGTTGATGCCAGATTAGGCGCAAAACCACCCTCATCGCCCACATTGGTGTTGTGGCCAGCAGCGCTCAAGCCCTTTTTCAGGGTGTGAAAGATCTCAGATCCCATGCGCAACGCTTCGCTGAAGGTCTCAGCGCCGACTGGCATGACCATGAATTCCTGAACATCAATGGGATTGTCAGCGTGTTCACCGCCGTTGATGATATTCATCATTGGCACCGGAAGGTCACGCGCATTGGCGCCGCCGACATACCGGTAAAGCGGCAAACCGCTCGCATCTGCTGCAGCTTTTGCGCAAGCAAGGGATACGCCGAGAATGGCGTTTGCGCCAAGTCGTGCTTTATTCGGCGTGCCATCCAGCGCAATCATGGTGCGATCGATGTGAATCTGGTTCTCAACTTCAAATCCGCCAATAGCATCGAAAATTTCAGTGGTGACTGCCTCAACTGCCTTCATCACACCTTTGCCGAGATAACGAGACCCGCCATCACGCAATTCAACCGCTTCATGAGCGCCTGTGGAAGCGCCGGAAGGAACAGCTGCACGACCCATTGATCCGTCTTCCAGCATGACATCGACCTCGACCGTTGGATTTCCACGGCTGTCCAAAATTTCACGCGCAACTATATCGACAATGGCTGTCATTGTGTTTGTCCCTTCAGGATTAACTTATTTTCTGCAAATCAGCCGGTGTTGTAGGCAAGTCTGGTGAGAATGCCAAGCTAGCGGGTGCTGGTTTTGCTGAAATTGCGGTTGATGTTCTGATTCCATTCAGAAAATAGCGCTTCAATGTAACTGCAAAATTGCAATGCGAGGCGCAGGGGTTATATAGTAGCGGAAAAGAAAGGTCGGGAAAAATGGCCCACACTGAGACACAAGACAACTCGCCCAAGAGATATGCACCGACCGGACGGGCCGCAAAATTCAGCATTGGTGATGTTGTAAAACATCGGATCTATGCGTTTCGCGGCGTAATTTTCGATGTGGATCCGGAATTTTCCAACACTGATGAATGGTGGGATTCAATCCCGGAAGACGTGCGCCCCAAGAAAGATCAACCTTTCTATCATCTCTTTGCCGAGAATGACGAAACCGAGTACGTCGCTTATGTGTCGGAGCAAAATCTGCTGCCCGACACCAGCGGCGATCCTGTACGCCATCCGCAAGTTGCTGAGGTCTTTGAAAACATCAAAGACGGGCGCTATCAGCCATTTGATATTTTAAAGCACTGATCGGTCCACATTTCTGACCTGCCCAATTGGGTGGTGCCGAGGAGGTGCCGCTCTAGCCGTTGCGCTTACATTGGTATTGTGTTCCGGCAGTCACTGCCGCCGGAACACAGCGTAATTTCAGACGCTCTGGTCTGAAATTACGCTGTACAAGCCTGTTATTGAGTGGCCTCTTGCTGCATTTTAATCAGGTTATCTCTGGCCTGTTGGGCTTTGTCTGCCATTTCCTGCCGCGCTTTTTCGCGCTGTGCCTGAACGATGGCGGGATCAATCGGGTCGCCATCATAGGTGGCTGTGAAACCTGTTAATGTCAGCTCAAAGCCAATCGCCTTGCCTTGCTGGCTGAAGGTTGTGACAGTCAGATTGTTGCCCCCCTTCATTTCGTCGATCGCGTCTTTTTTGATCGGTAATTCCGAATAGCAATATTTTTGGAAGCAGATGCCGTATTTGACAGCGCGTGGCTCGTTCTCGTCAACCTTGAATTGGATGCCGGGCTGTAAAAGCATGCCTGGTGGAACCGAAATCAGGATTGATTGATTTTCATCACCATCAATTTCCCGAACAGCCACAGACGCCAGAAACTGACCATTTGCAGACCTGATTTCCTGTGAAACCAGACAAATTTCTTTTTTGGTTTGTTTGTTTTGCGTGCAGATCTTTGTCCAGGGCTTGGGACCCTCGGCTGCTTCCTGTGCGCTTGATACGTCCGGTGATGTCACCAGAATAAGTGGTGCCAGAACTGGTAACAAACGAGTGAGTGTCTGCTTCTTCGAAAAAGCCATTAGAACCTCAGACTTCCTATTTTGTTTCGTCAAATCACCCACGGCCTAGTTGCCGGTTGCGTTTTGCTGTTGTTCAATCAGGCGTTTGCGTGCTGCTTCGGCCTTTTGCTGCAATTCGTCGCGCAGTGTTTCCTGTTGTACTTTCAGTTGCGCCGGGTCAATTGCCTCGCCATCGTAGCTGGCTGTAAAACCAACGAGGGTCAGCTTGAAATTGATCGCCTTTGCCTGTTGGTTAAGCGTGGTCAGCACCAATGCGTTTCCACGTTTCATCTCGGCAACAACAGATGGGTCTATCGGCAATTCAGCATAGCAGGCGTTTGGGAAACAAATGCCGTATTTGATTTCCTTTTGCGCATTCTTGTCGACCTGAAGCCTGAGGCCGGGTTGAACCAGCATTCCCGTTGGAACGGCGATAACCAGACTTTGCTTTTCTTCGCCACCGATCTCGCGCACAGCAACTGACGCCAGGAACTGGCCCGAATCTGCCCTGATCTCCTGAGTGGTCAGGCAGACATCTTTTTTGGAAGTCGGGTCCTGATTACAGACTTTTACCCATGCAGCCTGCGCCGGGGCAGCTTGCTGTGCTTGGATGTTTCCGATTGTGCCGACCAGCATCGCTGTCGCGATTGTCGTGGCGGCTAGGATATTTTGTTTCAGAGGGATCATGTTGATTGCTCTTCGCTTGTCAGGGCTCTTGGTTGTTCCGTGTGTCAGTGTTCGAACAGTTCAGACGGTCGACACCGACAAGTGTTGTGTTGTGTTTCGCAAATTTGCGGCAAGGTCGCAAATTGTAATTTTGTCATGTTACACAAACAGTGAGTTCGGAAGTGGGTTAGACAGTGGTTGGGCAACAAATAAGGCGATAAATAGGCCCGAGCACAGTTGGAAGCGCCGAGAACGATCATTTTTGACCCGCATTGCATGCTACTTCTTGGATGCGCCATACTCTTCGCCTAACGCAATGGATGATTCGCGTTTCGGCGATTTTGTATTTCTGGAGGATGTTGTGGTTTCCCCTAAGACGGTTGTTTGTTCAATCAAGAAGCGCCTGCCTACCTCATTTGGTCTGCTCGCCTGTTTGTTGTTTTCCCTCTCTGGCGGCGGTTCGTTTGCTGCTGAGCGGGCTCAGGACGCACCGGTTGGTGTGGAATATACAAGGGAAATCGCCAACCCGCCTCACGGATTGGCCATGCATGGACAACCGGCCCTGCCCCCTGACTTTACCGGCTTTCCCTATGCGAACCCTGATGCGCCCCAAGGCGGCCTTATCACCTATGGGTTCAATGGGTCATTTGACAGTCTGAACCAGTTTATCGTTCGGGGTGTGGCGCCGCGTGGCCTGTTTGACGGGGTATTGGGTGCAAATGTCTATGAGGGCCTGATGCAGCGCAATCGGGATGAGGCCTTTACCATGTATGGCCTCATTGCGGATACCATCAAAACAGACCCGGAACGCACATTCCTTGAGATCACCATTCACCCGGAAGCCAAATTTTCCGATGGTGAGCCAATCAAGGTCGACGACGTTTTGTTCACCATTGATTTATTCCGCGAAAAAGGCCGCCCTCCCTATAGTCGCTGGATGCAGGCCATTGAAAGCGTTGAGCGGATTGGTGAGCGCGGTGTGCGGATGAATCTGGGCGAAGGGAAAAACCGCGAATTGCCGCTGTTGCTGGGTATCATTCCGATCCTGCCCAAACATGCCATTGATTTTGATACATTTGACCGCTCCAGCTTAACGCCCATCCTTGGCTCCGGCCCCTATGTTGTTGCTGATGTTAATGCGGGCACGCGGGTCGTGTTGAAAAAAAACCCGGACTATTGGGGTAGTGACCTTCCTGTTCGGGCAGGGTTTGACAATTTTGAAGCGATCCACATTGATTATTATCGCGAGGAAAGCTCCAGATTTGAAGCATTCCGCAAAGGCCTGTTTGACACAAACCCGGAAGACAGTCCCACACGCTGGGCCAGTGATTATGACTTTCCAGCGGTTCGCAATGGGGAGATCGTGCTGGATACTTATGAAACCGGCACGCCAACAGGCATGCGCGGCATGATTTTTAACACGCGACAGGAAAAATTTGCCGACAAACGCATACGGGAAGCATTCACGTATTTGTTTGATTTCCAATGGGTCAACGAGAACCTGTTTTCAGGTGCTTATCAACGGACTGCGAGTCTGTTCCATAATTCCGAATTGTCAGCATTTCAACGTCCGGTGGATGACGCTGAAAAAGCATTGCTGGGCAGTTCCATAGATCAGATCTTACCCGAGGTTCTGGATGGCACGTATACGCCGCCAATAAGTGACGGCACCGGACGTGATCGTAAAAACCTGCGCAAAGCTGTCGAGTTGTTCCGCGATGCTGGTTACGTCCTCAAGGACGGAAAAATGGTGGATGGCGAAACCGGAGAGCAATTTTCATTTGAGTTTATGGCCGATTCACAGCCACAGGAACGACTTGCACTGGCGTTGCAGCGCAATGTGGAACGGATTGGCGTTGAAATGATCATCCGCACGGTTGATTCCGCCCAGTATTGGGAGCGCTGGAAACGGTTCGACTATGATATGCTGCAATATATTTTTACGGCATCCCTGTCTCCCGGCTCGGAGCAATATGGTCGCTGGGGACAGGTTGCAGCCACAACAGAAGGCAGTCTCAACCTTTCGGGCGCAAGCAATCCAGCAATTGACGCCATAATAGACAAGCTGGTTGCTGCCCGTGACCGTGAGGATTTTGTCACCGCAGTACGTGCATTTGATCGCATGATTATGTCCGGCATTTATTTTATTCCGCTGTTTCATACACCGGGGCAATGGCTGGCGCGGAGAACGCGTATTTCTGTTCCGGAGAAAACATCTGTTTACGGCTATCAACCTGCCACATGGTGGGCTACCCAGTAGGAAATTGGCTTACAGATTTCAGTCATAACGAAAGACTAATTCATGCAATCTATCCGCGTTGAAATTGTTTCCGATGTCATGTGCCCGTGGTGTTACATCGGCAAAAAACGCCTCGAGATGGCGCATAATCTGCTTGATGGTATCGAGTTGGATGTCCATTGGCTCCCCTTCCAGCTTGATGGAACACTGCCAAAAAGCGGCAAACCCAGGGCTGAGTATCTGTCAGAAAAATTTGGCGGAAAGGAACGGGCGCAGACAGCTTATACCCAGATTGAAGAAACCGGGGCCGCGCTGGATATTCCCTTTGCGTTTGATCTGATTGAATATTCGTCCAATACGCTTGATGCCCATCGTTTGATCCATTGGGCGGAGCAGGAAGACCTTCAGAACCAGATGGCTGAGCGCTTGTTTCAGGCCTATTTTCTGGAAGGCCAGAACATTGGCGACGATGAGGTGTTGGCGGCTCTGTCGGGCGATATTGGCATGGATGACGATGAAATTCTCGACAAGCTTCACACCGATCTGGCGAAAGATGTTGTGAAGCAACAGATCGCAGAAGCCCAAAAGATTGGCGTGACAGGCGTTCCCTGTTTCATTCTGGGGCAGAAATACGCAATTATGGGGGCTCAGGAGCCTGAAACACTTGCCGAAGCGATTACCCGCACAGCGGCAGAAGCCGATCAGGACGCTTCCTGATCGCCCTCGCTGGCGATTTTTGCCAGTTGGGCCAATGCAACCGCGGCCCCTTTGAGGCGTTGAACCGGCTTCGGCCAATCCCGGATCAGCACGATCTTCTGGTCCGGTCTGATTTTCGCAAGTGTCCCTTGTTGTGAAATGTATTCAATCAAGCCTGTCGGGTTTGGAAAGACACCCTTGCGCAGCGAGAAAACCATGCCTTTGGGGCCGGCATCGACCTTTTCGATATTGCATTGGCGGCATAATTGTTTGACGAAAACCAACTTCAGCAAGTGGTCGACCTCTTCTGGAAGCGACCCGAACCGGTCGATCAGTTCTGCGCCAAAATCGTCGATTTCCTGCGCTGACTCCAGCGATGACAGGCGTTTGTAAAGGGACAGACGCAATTGCAGGTCCGGCACATAGCTTTCCGGTATCATCACAGCCAGGCCAAGCGTGATTTGCGGCGACCATTGGTCTTCCATTTCAGCGTCCAGATCACCCGCTTTCATGCTGGCAACCGCTTCTTCCAGCATTTGCTGATAAAGCTCAAACCCGACTTCGCGCACTTGCCCGGATTGTTCTTCACCCAACAGGTTTCCGGCACCACGAATATCCATGTCATGGCTGGCCAATTCAAAGCCGGCACCCAGACTGTTCAACGATTGAAGGACACGTAAACGACGATCCGCTGTGGCTGTAAGTTTCATGTTTGTGGGGACAGTGAACAGCGCGTAGGCACGTGTTTTGGAGCGCCCGACACGGCCACGCAGCTGGTACATTTGCGCCAGACCAAACATGTGCGCACGGTGAATGATCAGCGTATTGGCTGTCGGAATATCCAGACCGGATTCCACAATTGTAGTCGATAGAAGCACGTCAAACTGCCCGTCATAAAAGGCGTTCATGACATCGTCGAGTTCACTGGGGGGCATTTGCCCATGTGCGACCACGGCTTTGATTTCAGGGACATGCTGCTCAAGAAAAGCTTTTCTTTCCGCCAGATCAGAGACCCTTGGACAGACATAAAAGCTCTGGCCACCTCGGAAATGCTCGCGCAGCAGTGCTTCCCGGATTGTCACCGGATCTACCGGTGAGACAAAGGTACGCACGGCCAGACGGTCTACCGGTGGCGTGCTGATGAGTGACAATTCGCGCACGCCAGTCAGCGCCAATTGCAGTGTGCGCGGTATGGGCGTTGCCGTCAGCGTCAGAACATGAACATCGGATTTCAGTTCCTTCAGCCGCTCTTTGTGCCGAACGCCAAACCGCTGTTCTTCATCGATAACCAGTAGTCCGAGATCGCGGAATTTTATGGCTTTTCCAAGCAAGGCATGGGTGCCGATCACAATGTCGACTTCGCCGGTTTCAAGACCAGACTTGGTTTCTGACAGTGCCTTTGCGGGCACCAGTCTGGATGCATGGCGTACCTTGATCGGCAGTCCTGCAAACCGGTCTGCAAAAGTTTTGTAATGTTGCCGCGCCAACAATGTGGTTGGCACCACTACGGCCACTTGCCTGCCTGACATTGACGCCACAAAGGCTGCGCGCAGTGCTACCTCCGTTTTGCCAAAGCCGACATCACCGCAAACCAGCCGGTCCATAGGACGTCCTGACGCCAGATCATCGGTGACAGCATCTATTGCGCCCAATTGATCTTCAGTCTCCTCGTAAGGGAAACGTGCGGCAAACTCGTCGTAGATGCCTTCATCGAGGGTCAGCGGTGCAGCCGTTTTCAAAGCTCTTGCGGCTGCAACTTTGATAAGCGCTTCCGCCATATCGCGGATGCGTTTTTTCAGTCTTGATTTGCGGGCCTGCCAGGCAACACCACCCAACTTGTCCAAGGACGTTTCGCTGCCTTCAGAGCCGTAACGGGTGAGCAGTTCAATGTTTTCGACGGGCAGAAACAGCTTGTCGCCACCGGCATAGACGAGTTCCAGACAATCATGGGGGGCACCGGCCGCCATAATGGTGCTCAGTCCGGCAAATTGCGCGATGCCGTGCTCGACGTGGACAACAAAGTCTCCCTCGTTCAGACTTGCAGCCTCGGTCAGAACATCTGCATCGCGGCGCTTGCGTTTGCCCTTGCGTACCAGGCGGTCACCCAGCACATCCTGTTCGCCGATCAGGGCGAACCCTTCAAAGGAAAATCCGTTTTCCAGTTCAAGAACAGACAGTCCGACCGTTCCATTCTGCAGACCTTTGGCATCAGTCCATGAATTGATCAACCTTTGCTTGACCAGCCCATGATCCTGAAGGACTTGCGCCAAACGATCCCGTGCGCCTTCACTCCATGCAGCAATCAGCACCCGATTTTTTTCGGCAACCAAATTGCCGACATGGGCAATCAGCGCATCGAAAACATTCTGGTCATTGGCTGCGCGCTCAGCGGCAAATGTTTTGCTCTGGCGACCGCCCATCAGGATGACCTTGCCTGCGTGGGTTTCCTGAATGACATCAAATGGTGTCAGAGAAACAGTCCGGCGCTGCTGCAACAATTCGTTCCAGCTGTCGATGTTCAAATAAAGCAGATCGGGTTCTGAGGGCCGGTAGATCGCCCCCTCGCCGCTGTGTTCCAGTCGGGTCTGATAGTGATCCTCAATCTGGGTGGCGCGATCATCCAAGGCATCTTCAAGCAAATGATCCAGAATGACCGGCGCTTCAGGCGCAAAGCTTAAGACCGGCACCAGTTCTGGCTCCAGATACCCAAGCCAATGCTCCAGACCGGGATAGCGGCGACCTTCGCTGACGGCTTCATATAGCGGATCGTCTTTTGTAACGGTTCCGTTCGATGCGCGATAATTCTGCCGGAAGCGCTGAATGCGGTCTTCATCCAGAATGGCTTCACTGGCGGGCACCAGATCGAGTTCCTGAAGCGCATTGGTGGTGCGTTGCGTCTCCGGGTCAAAACGCCGGAGTGTTTCCAAAGTGTCGCCAAAAAAATCGAGGCGTATCGGTTCTTCATCACCTGGCGCAAATAAATCCAGGATGCCACCACGCACAGCATATTCGCTGGTCTCGCGTACAGTTGGCACGCGTAAAAAGCCATTGCTTTCCAGCCATGCAACAAGATCGGACATGGATACGACACTGCCCGGCTTTGCCTGCCACACCCGTTTTGGAATAATTGATGGCGGAAGCGATTTTTGCAGGGCCGCATTCGCCGTCATCAGAATGATGCGCTGTTTTCCCTTGGCCGTTGCTGTCTGCAACTGCGCCAGCGCCATCATGCGCTGCGCGCTGGTTTGCGCGGTTGGCGAAACGCGATCGTATGGCAGGCAATCCCAGGCTGGAACAAAGACAATTTCTGACAATGGCGCAAAAAACTCTAGCGACTGCCGCAGTAATTCCGCGCGCCGGCTGTCGCGAGCCACGTAACACCATTCTTTAATGCCGGGATTGTTTGCCAGCATTTCAGCCAGAACATAGCCTTCAGCCCCGTCCGCAACACTGCTCAAGGTAACGCGTTCTGTGATTTGAAACAGATTTTTGAGTTTGAGTCGCATGGACATGGTCTGGTGTCAGCTTTCGCCTGTTACAAAATGTGTTGGTACTGTTTTTTTGATTTTTCAGCCTGGTAGGCAACCCAGCGCTGAAACAGCGGTGTGTTGTAATTGTCTGGGACAGACAACGTTCCAGTGACCCATTTGTAGATGTCCCAATCCGGAGCTTCCATCAGATGCTCAAGATCATCCATTTCGGCATCAGAGAATGAGTGGACTTCATATTCTACGAAGCTGCCCAGCAAAATGTCCATTTCCCGGGTGCCGCGATGGGTGGCGCGGAAAATGGCCTGCCTTTTGCGAGAACCCAGGCCACTGTGATCCGGTCTGGTACTGGTATTGGTCATAACGCGCCTCTGGAAGGTTTCCGGCTTGCTATACCCAAGCCACTTGAGTTTGTCAGCCCATGCAACTGGAATAAGCTTGTTGAAATTCGTGAGCAGAGGTCGCTTGCGGGGGCGCTGGAAAAACGGCATTTAATGATCATGCGCCCAGAGATTCTGACACCTCTTTACCAATCTGTTCAAGTGCTTCCCAAAATCGGGCCAAAACTGGCTGTTTTGTTGGGGAAACTGACCCGTGGTGCCGAGAATGAAGACGCGCGTGTCATCGATTTGCTGTTCCACAGACCTTACAGTCTTATTGATCGGCAGCAGCAACCGGGTGCGGCGCATGCAAGAGATGGCGAAATAGCGACAATAAAGCTGCATATTGATCAACATGTGCCGCCACCGCGCGGAAACAAGCGTTTGCCCTACCGGGTTACCGGACATGATGACAGTGGTGAGTTGGATCTTGTGTTCTTTCACGCTCATGCATCCTATCTGGAAAAAGCACTTCCAGAGGGTGAAATTCGGTATGTTAGCGGGACTGTAGAATGGTTCCGCAATGTGCCGCAGATGGTGCACCCGGATCACATTGTGAGCGCTGAAGATTTTGCCACCATGCCGCTGATTGAACCGGTGTACACAATGACTGGTGGCCTGTCGCGCAAGGTTTTTGGGCGCGCTGTGAATGCAGCTGTTGAACTGGTGCCGGACCTGCCTGAATGGCATGATCCGACAATTATGGGACCAAGAAACTGGCCGGATTTTCAGCAGGCGCTGTTTAAACTGCACGCACCTAAAACACCATCCGATCTGGAACCGGAAAGCCCACACCAAAACCGCCTCGCCTATGATGAATTACTGGCTACACAGCTTGCCCTGTCGATTACGCGTCAAAAGATGAGAAAACAAAAGGGCGTCTCAAGAGACTTTTCGGGAGGCAAAAGCGAAACGATCAAGTCCGCGCTGCCTTTCTCCCTCACAGGTTCGCAGCAGACCGCCATCAGCCAGATTGAAATTGATTTGCGCAAGCCGGAGCGCATGTTGCGTTTGCTGCAAGGCGATGTCGGGTCCGGCAAAACACTGGTCGGCCTGATTGCCATGGCTGATGGGGTGGAAGCAGGGTCGCAGGCGGGATTTATGGCGCCCACGGAATTGCTTGCCCGGCAGCATTTTCAGACCATGGAACCGCTTTGTGAAGCCGCTGGGCTGCGTATTGCCATTTTGACTGGTAAGGACCGGCAATCCCATCGCAAGGCAGTCCTGGCCGATCTGGAAGCCGGATTGATCGATATTCTGGTCGGTACGCATGCCTTGTTTCAGGAAAGCGTCGCCTTTCGTGACCTTGGTCTTATCATTGTCGATGAGCAGCACAGATTTGGCGTGCATCAGCGGTTGGCCTTGTCTGCCAAAGGTGTCGCGGTTGACGTTCTGGTCATGACGGCAACGCCGATTCCGCGCACATTGGTGCTGACCTATTTTGGTGACATGGATGTTTCGAAATTGACCGAGAAGCCTGCGGGCCGCCAACCCATTGACACACGGTCGGTTTCACAGGATCGGCTGGATGATGTGATTTCAGGGCTGCAGCGTGCCGTGAGCACTGGCACGAAAGCCTATTGGGTCTGTCCTCTGGTTGAAGATGCAGAGGTGCTTGATCTCACATCTGCCGAGGAACGGTTTGCGACACTGCAATCCGTATTCGGTAATCAGGTCGGTCTGGTTCACGGGCGCATGACACCTGCCGAAAAAGATGCCGCCATGTCTTCCTTCAAATCAGGTGAAACCAGAATTCTGGTCGCAACAACTGTTATTGAGGTCGGCGTGGATGTTCCTGACGCCACTATTATGGTGATTGAACATGCAGAGCGTTTTGGCCTGTCACAGCTCCATCAGCTGCGTGGACGCGTTGGCCGCGGCGCAGAAAAATCATCCTGTATTCTGATGTATAAAGGGCCCTTGGGCGAGACTGCAAAAGCGCGGTTGAATATTCTCAGGGATACGGAAGACGGATTTCGCATTGCCGAGGAAGATCTGAAGCTGCGCGGCGAAGGCGAAGTTCTGGGCATTCGCCAAAGTGGCGCTCCAACCTTCCGAATTGCCGATCTGCAGGCGCATGCGGATCTGCTTGAATTGGCCAGAAAGGAATCACGCCTTATCCTGGAACGGGATGCGGACATGCAAAGCGAACGCGGCCAAAAGCTTCGGGTGTTGTTGTATCTGTTCGGATTGGATGAAGCTATCCGCTATCTGAAATCGGGATAGATCGGTTATTCGACGGGCTCGACTTCACGGGCAGCTTTTTCAAGCATTTCCTTGGCAATTTTCGGATCATCGCCCTTAACGCTGACAACATTGTCGGGATTGGTAACGACCTTACCGCCAGACTTATCCGGATTTACCAGACCAGCCGAAATGACCAATTTGGCGGCTTGTTCAACCGACATGTCGAGTGGGGTCAGGTCTTTGCTGGGCACAAACAGCAAAAATCCGGAAGTTGGATTGGGTGTGGTCGGTAAAAATATCGACACCATGCTGTCGTCCACAAACTCGCCAAGTTTGACCTTCACCTCGCCTTTTGTTTCGGTCGAGATAAACACAATTGCCCAGAGGCCGCGGCGAGGATATTCAAGAAGTGCTGCTGTCTGAAAGGATTTGGAGCTATCAGACAGGACGGTTTCAAAAATCTGCTTCAAGCCCTGATACAGATTCCTGACCAGTGGCATGCGGCCTAAAAGCGTCTCACCATATCGGATAATCGTTTTGCCGACGATACCGGCGGTGAAAAAGCCCAGCAGTGTGATCGCAAGGAATGCAAACAGCAGGCCGCCACCTGGCACCGAGAATGGCAGATACGTGTCCGGATTATAGACCGACGGTATGAGCGGCTTTACCCAGCCATCAATCCACTGGATAAATGTCCAGGTGAGATAAATCGTGATGCTGACGGGCGCGGCAATAACAAGGCCGGTAAGAAAATAGTTGCGCAAACGCAGGCCCGGGCTGAGCCGTTTGCGTGCGTTTCTGCCTGTTTTAGGGTGTTTAGGGGCCATTTTTTTCCATCAACTGGCCACGAAAAACGACTGTGGCTTTCCGACAACATAATTCTCAAATGTGAAAGCGCAATGGCACGGCGTGCTTTCTATCGACAAATTACGATTAATATCACTCCACTGTGACAGATTTAGCGAGATTCCGCGGTTGATCGACGTCGGTCCCCATGAAAACGGCTGTGTGATAGGCCAGAAGCTGGATCGGAATAGAGTAGACCAATGGCGCAATATCCGGGTGTACATCCGGTAAAACTATGGTTTTCAGTGTTTCAACTTCTGCCTTTGCTGCGCCTGCTGCATTGGTAAACAGGATGATCTGCCCACCTCTGGCTGCGACTTCCTGCATGTTGGAGACGGTTTTTTCAAAAACATTGTCATATGGGGCGATAACCACCACCGGCATGTCTTCGTCAACCAGCGCGATGGGACCGTGCTTCAACTCGCCGGCTGCGTATCCCTCTGCATGAATATATGAGATTTCCTTGAGTTTCAGGGCACCTTCCTGAGCCAGTGGAAAGTTCGTTCCCCGGCCCAGATAAAGGGCGTGGCTGGCTTTCGACAGATCGCGCGCCAGACTTTCGACATCATCTTCCTGAGACAGCGCCATCGAGGTCAATCTGGGGGCAGCAGAAAGCGCTGCAACGATTTCTTTCTCAGCGGCTGGATCAATGAAACCGCGTGCAACTCCCGCCCGTACGGCAAGAGAAGCCAAGACCGACAATTGACAGGTAAAGGCTTTGGTTGAGGCAACACCAATTTCCGGTCCGGCCAATGTAGGAAACACAACATCTGATTCCCGCGCGATTGTGCTTTCAGGTACGTTGACAATGCTGGCGATGGTTTGGCCGTTTTGCTTGCAGTAACGCAGGGAAGCCAGCGTGTCGGCTGTTTCACCGGACTGGGAAATAAACAGTGACAGACCGTTTTTATCGAGCGGTGCTTCGCGATAACGAAACTCCGATGCAACATCGATATCGACTGGCAGGCGGGCCAATTTTTCAAACCAGTACTTTGCGATCTGACCAGCGATGTATGCGGTTCCGCAGGCTGTCATGCTGATGCGCGACAGTTTTGCAAAGTCAAATGGCAACTCCGGCTGCTGGCTGGCCTTGCCGGCTGCAAAGTCCAGATAGTGGCTCAGCGTGTGGCTGATCACTTCCGGCTGCTCATAAATCTCTTTCAGCATGAAATGCTTGTAGTTGCCCTTGTCCACCATCAAAGCGCTGGAGCTTGAGCGCTGCATGGGGCGCTCGACAGGTTTGCCTTCGCTGTCGAGTATCTCCAGGCTGTTACGGGTGATGGTGGCCCAATCGCCATCATCGAGATAGGTGATGCGATCTGTAAATGGAGACAGGGCAATAGCGTCGGAGCCGATATACATTTCGCCATCGCCATGCCCGATTGCTATGGGGCTGCCGCGACGTGCTGCGATCAGAAGGTCTGCATCACTTTTGAACAGGACAGCCAGAGCAAATGCGCCCTGAAGCTTGTTAAGCGTATTAAAGACCGCTTCCTTTGGGGACCGTCCATTTGCCACTTCGTGCGAGATCAAATGCGCGATGACTTCCGTATCGGTTTCAGATTCAAAGGCAGAGCCCTCTTCCAGCAGTTTTTCCCGTAAGGCGCTGAAGTTTTCGATAATTCCATTATGGACAACGGAAACGTCGCTGGTGGCATGTGGATGAGCATTCCGGACAGAGGGAACACCGTGTGTCGCCCATCGTGTATGACCAATTCCTGACAGGCCATCGAGTGGCATTTCAGCCACGTGCTGCTCAAGATTGACTAATTTGCCTTCGGCGCGACGTCTGTCGAGTATGCCGTCATGAACTGTGGCAATGCCTGCTGAATCGTAGCCGCGATACTCAAGCCTCTTAAGCGCATCAACCAGAAGCGGGGCGACCGGCCTGGTCCCCAAAATACCTACGATACCACACATAATTCTGATGCTCCCCAACGAACACGAGTAAACAAATGACCTGTTGCCATTTCTGGTGATGTGCCAAAAAGCTCTGCCATAGCCAAATCAAGTCATATGTCGAAATATTGCTGTTGAGGCCTGAATTCAGAGCATAATTCTGCAATGCGATCTGTGTTTGTCTTGTAGTCAAACATTCTAAGAACGCGTTAAAGTCCGACTGCCGCTCCTTTAGATGCTTCATAAAGTCTAAATCTGAAACCAATCCTACATGAATCCGAAGGCCATGCCGGTCCGGCCTGAGAGCGATTACTGGTATAAAGAAATCTTTATGTCTTCAATTCATTTATTGACATTTTGCTTCCATGGCGCGATTGCATTGAAAACATCCATCGGAATTTGATCATGACCGCCACAACGCTTGCCAGCCTGCTGGATCAAAAACCTGTTCTACTGGCCGATGGGGCCACGGGAACAAACTTTTTCGATCTGGGTCTTGGACCAGGTGATCCGCCGGAATTCTGGAATCTGGATGAACCGGACAAGGTAACAGAGCTTCATCAGGCTTTTGTTGATGCCGGGTCTGACATCATTCTTACCAATACGTTTGGCTCAAACGCTCCTCGCCTGAAGCTGCATAAAGTCCAGGATCGGGTGTTTGAGTATAATTACGCCGGGGCAAAGCTGGCCCGAGCTGTGGCTGACAATGCAGACCGGCCGGTTGTGGTTGCCGGATCTGTCGGTCCGACTGGCGAGCTATTCGCGCCCCTTGGCGAAATGACATATGATGGCGCAGTCAAAGCATTTGTGGATCAGATGAAGGGCTTGAAAGATGGCGGTGCTGATGTCGCATGGATTGAAACCATGTCCGCCAAGGAAGAAATGCAGGCTGCAGCTGATGCAGCCAATATTTGCGGCCTCCCCTATGTGGTGACGGCCAGCTTCGACACAGCCGGAATGACCATGATGGGGCTCCCGCCGTCAGACATGCCACACCTGCTGGATGGGTTGGAAACACCCCCAATGGCTGTTGGCGCCAATTGTGGAGTTGGTGCCTCTGATCTTTTGATGTCGGTTCTGTCAATGTCCGAGCAGCCCGGCGACGTGGTAATTGTTGCCAAAGCCAATTGTGGCATTCCGCAGATAAAGGGCGATCAGGTGGAATACACCGGAACGCCGGATTTGATGGCGGACTACATCCGTCTTGCGATTGATGCCGGGGCACGCATTATTGGCGGGTGTTGCGGCACTTCGGCCATTCATTTGGCCGCCATGCGCGCCGCACTGGACGCCCATCAAAAAGGTGAGCGTCCGGATGAAGCCAAGATCGTCGAGACCATCGGCGCAATCGTTAATCCGATTTCATCTGGTGCCAACAAACCGCAGCGCCGCTCACGCCGCCGCGACCGTTAAGGCACTCTAGTCGGGTTTTCCGTCTTTCAAACCGAATGATTGCTGCATGGCGGTGCTGCGGATTTTCATTGATCGTGCCATGGCATCCTTTTTGGGGTCCTTGGGCGCGAACGCATCTTCCATTCCGTCTTTCTTGCGTGCAATGAAGTCATTCAGGCTGTCTTCGATGCCTTGATCAAGCGCAGGTGCTTCATATTCCTGCAGCATTTTTTTCCAAAGCTTATTTGCCCGTTGTTCCGCTGTTTGTTCGCCATCGGCCAGCCACTGCTCGTAGGAGTTATTGTCCGCAATGGTTGAGCGATAAAAGGCTGATTCAAAATTCTCCTGCGTGTGCTCGCAGCCAAGATAGTGGCTTCCAGGTCCAACCTCGCGGATTGCACTCATAGCCTGACCGGTTTCTGACAGGTCAATGCCTTCCGCGAAACGCTGCATCATGGCGAGCTGATCGCAATCCATGACGAATTTTTCGTAGGAAGATGCCAGACCGCCCTCGAGCCACCCAGCCGAATGTAATGCAAAATTCACGCCGCCCATGAGGGTCGGCATCAAGGTTTGCGCGCTTTCATAAGCAGATTGGGCATCGCAGACCTTGGAGCCGCACAATGAGCCGCCAGAGCGGAAAGGAATGCCGAGTCTTCTGGCCAATTGGCCAGCGCCATAGAGAACCAACGTAGGCTCGGGTGTCCCAAAGGTAGGCGCTCCCGATTGCATGGAGATGGAACTTGCAAAGGTTCCAAATACAACCGGCGCACCGGGACGACAAAGTTGAGAGAATGCGGCACCGGCCAGGACTTCGGCCAGTATCTGGGTCAAAGTACCGGCGACCGTGACCGGTGACATGGCGCCGGCAAGAATGAAAGGCGACACGACCGTCGCCTGCCCGGCCTTTGCGTAAACTTTGAGTGCGCCCAGCATTGTTGAATCAAACACCATGGGTGAATTTGCATTGATCAGGTTGATCAGCACGCAATTCTCATCAACAAACTCATTGCCGAAGAGCAGTTTTACCATGGCAACTGAATCTTCGGCGCGGTCTGGATCGGTGACTGACCCCATGAAGGGTTTGTCCGAATATTTGATGTGGGCCATCACCATATCAAGATGGCGTTTGTTAACAGGTACATCGACCGGCTCACACACAGTGCCTCCGGAATGATGTATCGCGGGTGCCATATAGGCCAGCTTCACAAAATTATGGAAATCCTCCAGCGTCGCATAACGACGACCGCCATCCAGATCTCGGACGAATGGAGGCCCATAGACAGGTGCGAATACGGTTGTTTTGCCGCCAATTTGGACCGAGCGTTCCGGATTTCTTGCAAATTGTGTGAATTCGCTTGGGGCTGTTTCAATCAGCTTGCGACAAAGCCCTTTTGGGAAACGCACACGCTCGCCCTGGACATCCGCGCCAGCGTCGCGCCACATCTGCAATGCTTCCGGATCTTCGCGGAATTCAATGCCTATTTCCTGCAGAATGGTATCTGCATTGGCTTCAATCAAAGCCAGACCTTCTTCGTCCAGAATTTCGACGGTCGAAATTTTACGCAAAATCGCAGGCATCTGAGGATCGCGACGATTGGCACGCAGAGCCCTGCGGCCATCCATACCTCCGCTGCGCCTGCGGCGTGGAGACTTTGTTGGTTCTGCGCTGCTTTGATGACTGTCGGCCATGTTGATTGCCCTCAAGAATTGCCCATAGGCAAAGATGCCGTATGGCACGGGGATGATGCGTTCCTATTGCGTCATACAGTAGTGGTTTTCGCGACAGTCAACCAGTCCCGACCCTGTTCTGCGGGCGAAGTTTCGTCGTTTCTATCTCGCTGGAGGTCGTTTTCAGTTGCACGAAACATTAAACAATTGCGGAATACTCTTGCAATTCCGTGCGTGGTATCGCAGTGGAATATTAAATGCGGCAACGTCCGAGAGTGAGCTGGTTATGTCCGATGATGATGACATCATTCTATCTGAGTTGAATGACGACGAACTCGTTCTTCAAATGCATGACGATTTGTATGACGGGCTGAAAGAAGAAATTGCTGAAGGTGTGAACATTCTGCTGGAGCGGAAGTGGACACCTTACGACGTTCTCACCAAAGCCCTGGTTGAAGGTATGCGCATCGTCGGTATCGATTTCCGCGATGGAATTCTGTTTGTTCCCGAAGTTCTTCTGGCTGCCAATGCCATGAAGCAAGGCATGGGTATATTGCGCCCCCTGCTGACGGAAACGGGCGCACCCAAGGTCGGCACTATGGTGATTGGCACCGTAAAGGGCGACATTCACGATATTGGCAAGAATCTTGTTGGCATGATGATGGAAGGTGCCGGTTTTGAAGTTTTCGATCTGGGCATCAACAATCCTGTAGAGGATTATCTGGCGGCGATCGAAGAGCATAAGCCGGACATTCTCGGCATGTCTGCTCTGCTGACCACAACAATGCCCTATATGAAGGTCGTGATTGATACGATGAAAGAAATGGGCATTCGCGATAAGCACATCGTCCTTGTTGGTGGTGCGCCGCTGAATGAGGAATTCGGTTTGGCCATCGGTGCTGATGCCTATTGTCGCGACGCAGCTGTTGCTGTTGAGACTGCGAAAGAGTGGATGGCACGCAAGCACAATCAGATGGCCAGCGCCTAAACTTGCCCGGGAGTGATTTGTCTCCCGCAATGGGAGCCAAAACATGTCTCTTCCAAGTGATCATGTTCTAACTGAACAAGGATTTGGTGAAAGCCAGAACGGATCCGTTCTTTTGATCGGTTGCGGCGCCTTGGCGCGTGAAATTCTGGCACTCAAAGCGGCAAACTCCTGGAATCATATGGTTCTGCGTTGTCTGCCTGCAAAGCTGCATCTTTACCCGGAAAAGATTACACCTGCTGTTCGCGAAGCGATTCACAAAGGACGTGAGGATGGGTTTGCAACCATCTACATCCTGTATGCTGATTGCGGCACCGGGGGCCATCTGGATTCTCTGTGTGCTGAAGAAGGTGTGGAACGCATTGCAGGGCCACATTGCTATTCCTTCTTTGACGGAAATGAAGCATTTGCTGAACGGGCCGATGACGAAATGCGGTCATTTTACCTGACCGACTTTCTGGTGAAACAGTTTGACGCCTTTGTCTGGCGGCCAATGGGGCTGGATAGGCATCCCGAATTAAGAGATATGTATTTTGGCAATTATGAGAAGCTGATTTATCTGGCTCAAACGAATAATCCCGAGCTTGATGCAAAGGCAGCCCTTTGCGCAGAGCGGCTTGGGCTTGTCTATGAGCGACGTTCAACAGGCTATGGTGATTTGGAAATTTCCATGAAAAGCCTTGCTGTTGATCCTTTGAGCCCCTAAATCGCGTTCGCAGTCGCATTCCCACCATGTCATGTCGCTGGGAATGCAGCGCAAAGTCGGTATGACCCACATTCTCACCCTAGGAGCAGGAAATGGCACAGAAGACCATCGTCTATTGGAAAGATATCCCAACGCAGATCATCGTTAAGGCCGGACGTAAGGCTGCCAAACGGGAATTGCCGGAATATTTCATTCAATCGGTGGACCAATGTGCCATGCGGCTTGGGGCCAAAGACAGCGATGCCTATCTGGAAGAATGGCGACGCGGTTCGCCGGAAGAGGTATCAGGCGATCTGGAAGCTGAAGCGGATCAGGCATTGGAAGCCATGATTGCAGCTTATCCCAAAACGCGGCTCAAGGCTTTGATTGATGCTGGAGGCGTTGACCATGGAACTGGCGATAGCTAAACGACGATTGACTGCGTCCATTGAGGCTTCGGCCAAACAGGTGTTGTCGACCGATGGGCTGAGCGGACTGTTTCCGGTAGGGACATGGGTCTATCTGACCGATGTTGGTGTTGATCCACTGGAGACCATGGTTGCTGCTGCGGCTAAAGTGAGTGCCTGCGGCTATGTTCCAGTGCCCCACATTCCTGCCCGCCGCATAGCAAGCCGCGATGCTCTGGAATTACGGATCAATCGCCTCGTAAGCGAAGCGGGCGTGGACAATGTGCTGGTCATTGCTGGTGAAGCGGACCGGCAAGCAGGCCCCTATTCCGCTTCAATTGACATTTTGCGCAGCGATGTTCTGAGCAAGCACGGCATCCGTAAAATCGGAGTGGCTGGCCATCCGGAGGGCAACACGACCATTCCGGCTGGAATTGTTCTATCAAGTCTGCTCGAAAAAGCAGCCTATGCTGCTAACACAGACGCAGAGATGCGCATTGTGACTCAATTCGGGTTTGACGCCGAGCGCTTCATCAGCTGGGCAGACAGTCTTCCTGAGCAGGGTATCAGCCTGCCTGTTCACATTGGCATGGCTGGACCAGCCAAGATGACCACCCTCATCAAATATGCCGCTATATGCGGCGTTGGTGCATCCATGAGCTTTTTGAAAAAGCGGGGATCTGCCCTTGCCGCGCTTGCAATGGGCTTTGATCCTGACCCGATTTTGTTGGCGATGGAGGATCATATGGCTTCAAATCCGTTCACCCCCATCAAAGCTGTGCATGTATTTCCCTTTGGCGGGCTTAAAAAAACTGCGAATTGGCTTGACGACAGAGGCAGTTGGGACATAAAGAAATCTTTATATCTTGATGCAAGTGTGATTTAAGCACTTCAGAACCGCTAACAAATTGGAATTACCCCATGACACAGACTGTTGTTGCGTCTGAAACGCGCACGGCCATTATTGGCTTCGACCAACCTTTCTGCGTGATTGGTGAGCGTATTAATCCGACAGGCCGCAAAAAACTGGCAGCAGAAATGCTTGAAGGTAATTTTGAAACTGTCAAAGCAGATGCCCTGGCTCAGGTTGCAGCCGGTGCCACCATGCTGGATGTCAATGCTGGCGTGACGAGCATTGATCCGAATCAAAGCGAACCTCCACTGCTTGCGGCCACAATAGAGCTGGTTCAATCGCTTGTGGATGTGCCGCTTTGCATTGATTCATCCGTCCCTGCCGCCTTGGCCGCTGGCCTGGCAGTCTGCAAGGGCCGTCCTTTGGTGAATTCGGTCACCGGAGAAGAGGACCGGCTGGAAATCGTGCTGCCGCTTTGCAAAAAATACGATGTGCCGGTTATTGCAATCTCGAATGACGAAACCGGAATTTCAGAAGACCCGGATGTCCGGTTTGCTGTTGCCAAGAAAATTGTCGAACACGCAATGGATTACGGCATCAAGCCACACGATATTGTAGTTGATCCACTGGTTATGCCCATTGGCGCCATGGGTACGGCTGGACTGCAGGTGTTCGCGCTGGTGCGTCGTTTGCGTGAAGAACTGAAGGTCAATACAAGTTGCGGCGCTTCGAATGTTTCGTTTGGAATACCACACCGTCATGGCATTAATGCAGCGTTTTTGCCGATGGCGATTGCTTCTGGCATGACATCGGCGATCATGAACCCTTGCCGCCCTGCGGAGATGGAAGCAGTTCATGCTGCAAATGTGCTGATGGGCACAGACCCGAATTGCCAGACATGGATTTCTACCTATCGGGACCATGTTCCCGGCAATGCGGTTGCGCCAACTGTCGAAGCTGGTAGCGGCGGACGTCGCCGTGGTGGACGGGGCGCACGCCTCGCTAAAGCCTAAATCGGAGCGACTTCCTTGAGCGATCCAGCCAGTACTGATGCAAATCATGATTTCAGCGCCGTAGATGAGGCGTTGGTATTGTTTATGCCGTCGGGTCGACGTGGAAATTTCCCCGTCGGCACACCGGTGCTTGATGCTGCCCGCTCATTGGGTGTTTACATCGAGTCTGTTTGTGGCGGGCGCGGCATATGCGGCCGGTGCCAGGTAACCGTCGCTGAAGGGCAGTTTGCCAAGCACGGAATTACCAGTTCAGCAGATCATCTGGCGGCTTTTACAGATACAGAAGCACGCTATCGCTCAAAGCGCAGTCTGGCAGATGACCGGCGTCTTTCCTGCTCTGCCAAGGTTACCGGCGATATTGTCATCGACATTCCACAAGATGCGCAGATGCAGCGTCAGGTCGTGCGCAAACGCGCAGAATATAAACGTATTGAACGCGATCCTGCGATCCGTCTGCATTTTGTGCAGGTGGAAGAGCCCGACATGGAACAGCCATTGGGCGATCTGGATCGTTTGCTGACATCATTGAAGACGGAGTGGCATCTTGAACATCTCCAGATTGAATCCTGGCTTTATTCAAAGGTTCAGTCGATCCTGCGCAAGGGAAAATGGGAAGTTACCGCAGCCGTACATACGGCTGATGGCATTTCAACCCTGATTGGTTTATGGCCCGGTTTTCATGACAAGTTCTATGGGGTGGCCTTTGACATTGGCTCAACCACCATTGCCTGCCATCTGTCTGATATGATGAGCGGACGCACGATTGCTTCCTCCGGCACCTCCAACCCGCAAATCCGGTTTGGCGAGGACCTGATGTCCCGCGTATCGTTTGTAATGATGAATCCCGGTGGCGAGGAACAATTAACTAAATCAGTGCGCGACGCCGTCCGCAGTCTGATTCAAAAAGTCTGTTCAGAAGCTGGAATAGACAGGCATGCCATCCTTGATTCCGTATTCGTCGGCAATCCGGTCATGCATCATTTGTTTCTAGGCATTGACCCAACTGAGCTTGGTGGTGCGCCGTTTGCGCTGGCCGTCTCGGGCGCGTTGGACTTTCCGGCGCGTGAACTTGAGCTGGATCTGCATCCAGGCGCGCGGACGTATATTCTTCCCTGTATTGCGGGACATGTGGGCGCGGATGCAGCCGCTGCAACACTTGCAGAAGCTCCGCACAAGGAAGAAGAATATACCTTGCTTGTGGATGTGGGCACCAATGCGGAGATTGTTCTTGGTAACAAAGACCGCATTGTCGCGGCGTCCTCTCCAACAGGACCTGCCTTTGAAGGTGCCGAGATTTCCTGTGGCCAGCGCGCAGCGCCAGGAGCGATTGAACGGGTCAGGATTGATCCTGAAACACTGGAATCACGCATCAAGGTCGTCGGTATTGATGAATGGTCGGATGATCCCAGCTTTGCTGAGCAAGTTGAAGCTGTTGGCGTTACGGGCGTATGCGGCTCCGGCATTATCGAAGTTCTGGGCGAAATGTTTCTTGCCGGCCTGATTGATGAAGACGGTGTCATTCAGGGGGCTATGGCCGAAAAATCTGATCGCGTTATCGCTGACGGACGCACATTCAGCTACATATTGTGGCGTGGTGCTGTGGAATTGAAAATTACACAGACTGACGTTCGCTCCATTCAATTGGCAAAAGCCGCTTTGTATGCTGGCGTGAAACTGTTGATGGATAAGCTGGGTATCAGCGAAATCCGCAAGGTTAAACTGGCGGGTGCGTTTGGCAGCTATATTGATCCGAAATATGCCATTGTCATTGGCCTGATTCCAGATTGTGATCTTAGCAAGGTTACAGGTGTTGGCAATGCCGCCGGAACCGGCGCCCGCATGGCATTGCTCAATCGAGGGCACCGTACCGAAATTGAGGCGCTGGTTCGTCGTATTGAGAAGATTGAAACTGCACTTGAGCCGAAATTTCAGGAGCACTTTGTCAATGCCATGGCGTTTCCCAACAAAGTTGATGCCTTCCCCAATCTGTCTGAGAAGGTGCAGCTTCCCGAACGCAAGCAGGGTACATCCGGAGCTGGGAATGCTGGTGGTCGGCGGCGTCGCCGATCTCGTAGCTGACGTAAGTTCGTGAACTTTATTTGTTCAACAGGTTACTCGGGAGTTCACTGAGTTCCGGAACGCATTCCATTGCCGGGAACCGCACACATACAATATATGCAGCCATCGCCGCGCGTTGTTTGGCTGTGGACGTCAGAGATAGAACTGAAGCGTTGGGATTTAATTACCGCTGGCGGTGGCGATGCCTGAATCAGTGCCTGAAGTTGCAGCAGCACTTATCGGTTGAAGTGGCTCCAAAGGCGCAACAATCACCGTTTTCGTATCATTGACCAGCTGTGCTGGCGGAGTATCGGAGCTGATGACAACAGGCGCTGCTGACACACTGATTTCTGTCGGTGCATTTTTCTTGAGCCACTTCTCGGCCAGGCGCACAGCATTGCGTCGCTCTTTTTCCGACGCCAGAATGAAAGCCGTTTCATGTTCACTACGCACTGTCTCTGCATCGTAGTCGCTGGCGCGCTTAAGTGCGATTGTGATCCATTTAAGTCCACGTACCCGTCGCTGAGGAACGCCTTCACCATGAAACAGCATGTGCCCGAGTTCTGCCTGCCCAAGCACATGGCCCTTTTCGGCGGCAAGCTTCAGCCAACGTGCGGCCTGACGTGTGTTTTTGTCGCCGCCCTCGCCTTCCAGATACATTTTGGCAAGCAGGTATTGTGCGTTCGGATCGCCAAAATATGAGGCTGCGTAACCATATATCTGGCGCGCCTGATACGGGTTTTTGCCGACATGGGTTCCGCTTATGCCGGTCATGAAAAATCCGCCCAGCTCGACAAATGCATTCGCTACAAAAGGCGCTTCGGGGCTGTTTGGACTGTCTTCTGCATGGGCATTGGCTATATCGCGGAAATATTCAAATGCGCGCAGCGGGCTGGTTTCAACGCCGTCACCCGATGCGTACATGCGCGCGAGTTTCCATTGGGCCATGGCACTGCCCTGGCTTGCTGCAAATTGCAGTGCGTTGACAGCTGTTTCCTTATCTCCAGCGCGGTAAGCCTTGAACCCAAAGCGAAACGCCTCCATTGGCGATGCCTGTTCCTCAATGAGCGGCTTTGCTCCGTCAAATGCGGAAACCGGCAACGTTTGCATTGTTGTCAGGCCAGCGCCCAGCAACACACATGCAACAAATCGGACCTGGAAATTTCCGTCAAATATCCGCATAGGTGTTCTTCTCAGCTTCTCCGCCTGGATGCGTAATCGCACCATACCGGGCTGATCCGACGGTCTGTGCATATTTCCATATGGCACCACTTGTCGAATCCGTTTCACGGGGCTGCCATTTTGCTTTTCTGTCGGCTAGTTCCTGGTCACTCAGATGAGCGGCTAGCAAGCCTTCCACGGCGTCAATTTCAATGATGTCGCCATCCTGGAGCAGTCCGATTGGCCCACCAACGGCCGCTTCCGGGCCAACATGGCCGATGCAAAAGCCGCGGGTTGCGCCTGAAAAACGACCATCAGTGATCAAAGCAACCTTGTCGCCCATGCCCTGCCCATAGAGCAAAGATGTGGTTGAAAGCATTTCCCGCATGCCGGGTCCGCCTTTTGGTCCTTCGTAACGGATCACCAAAACATCACCTTCTTTGTAGGTCTTGTTCTTCACCGCTTCAAAACAGGCTTCTTCGGAGTCAAAACAACGGGCTGGGCCTGTAAACTTCTGATTGACCATGCCAGCCACTTTTACAATGGCTCCGTCCGGAGCAAGATTGCCTTTCAGGCCAACCACACCACCGGTTACAGTGATCGGATCATTGGCAGGACGCACCACATCCTGATCAGGGTTCCACGATACTTTTTCCATGTTCTCGGCAATTGTACGTCCGCTTACAGTCAGACATTCGCCGTGCAGAAAGCCTTGATCCAGAAGGGTTTTCATCAGCAGTGGAATGCCGCCAGCTTCGAACATATCTTTGGCTACATATTTGCCGCCTGGCTTCAGATCGGCAATGTACGGTGTGCGCTTGAATATTTCGGCGACGTCGAACAGATCAAACTTAATGCCGCATTCATGGGCAATAGCAGGCAGATGCAGCGCTGCGTTGGTTGACCCGCCAGAAGCTGCAACCACGGTTGCTGCGTTTTCCAAGGCTTTCCTGGTGACGATGTCACGCGGGCGGATATTGTCGCGAATGAGTTCCATAACTTTTTCGCCGGCGGCAAAACAGAAACGATCACGCATTTCATAGGGTGCAGGTGCGCCAGCAGAATATGGCAGCGCAAGGCCAATGGCCTCTGACACGGTCGCCATTGTGTTTGCGGTGAACTGAGCACCACAAGCGCCCGCAGACGGACAGGCCACCTGCTCCAGCTCAGTCAAATCCGCATCGGACATGTTGCCTACAGAATGTTGACCAACGGCCTCAAACACATCCTGAACCGTAACGGGCTTGCCACGGAAGGTACCGGGCAGGATTGATCCGCCATAGATGAAAACGGATGGTACATTCAGGCGCACCATAGCCATCATCATGCCTGGAAGAGATTTATCGCAACCGGCAAGGCCAACGATCGCATCATAGCAATGGCCGCGCATGGTCAGTTCGACGGAATCAGCAATCACGTCTCGCGACACCAGAGAAGCCTTCATGCCCTGATGACCCATGGCAATGCCATCAGTCACGGTGATTGTTGTGAATTCGCGTGGCGTTCCGTGGTTGGCGGCAACGCCTTTCTTAACGACCTGCGCCTGCCGCATAAGGGAAATGTTGCAGGGTGCAGCCTCATTCCAGCATGTTGCCACGCCGACGAATGGCTGGTGAATCTCGGTATCCGACAAACCCATTGCATAGTAATATGACCGATGCGGCGCTCGCGCCGGGCCTTCGGTGACATGCCGACTTGGCAGTTTTGATTTGTCGATTACGCGTGTGCTCATGCTTAAGAACCCAATTTCCCTGTTTGCCTCAATTTTGTCGATTGTGCTGATTTGGCTGTCACACCGAGTGTCTACCTGACACGATTTTTTGATGACAACTCCACCGCACCCTTCCCCCCCGATCGTCTTTGCCAATGCTACGACCCCAACGTCGGACGCAATAGGCAGAGTGCTGTTCGATACAGCTTTTGTGGCAGTATCGGGGCAAAAGGTTCTGAATTGGTTGTAGCCTAGATGTTACATCGTGGCTGTTGCCAAAACGCCACAGAATGGCACATGCAACTCTGCAGTACGGGGTCGGACCGGTTTCAATTGGTCCAACCCTGCGGTGTATTCAACGGTAAGTAGAGGTGTCTTAGTTTGCAGCTTCCAGGCGTTCTATTGCGCTCTGGAGCATGTCGCGTTTCTCATTGGCTTCCTGAAGGCGCGCCCGCTCTTGTGTCACAACTTCTTCTGGCGCACGGGCAACGAATTTTTCGTTGCCAAGCTTGCCGTTGATTTTTGCGATATCCTGTTCGACCTTACCAATATCTTTGGTCAGGCGTTGCTTCTCCGCATCAATATCAATGACGCCTTTCAAAGGCATGCAGGCAACAGCTTCACCAATGATAATCTGAGCACTGCCTTCAGGCGTGGCTTTGTCAAAGCTTACGACGTTCAACCGTGCCATGCGCATCAGTGCCGACAGGTTTTCCTCGGTTCTGCGCTGGGTTTCGGCATTGGCACCAACCATGACGATATCGGCCTTGGCACCCGCCGGTACATTCATCTCGGTACGAACGGAGCGAATGGAAGAAATCGCCTCAATCAGCCAGTTGATATCTCCAGCTGCCTGCTGGTCTGCCAAAGCGGGAGACGGCCAGTTTGTTGTGACCAACATCTCGGCTCTCGCACCATCTCCGGTCACGTCCCAGAGTTCTTCCGTGATGAAAGGCATGAAGGGGTGAAGCATTTTCAGGATTTCGTCGCGCGTCCAGGCAACAACAGCCCTAGCTTCTGCTTTATCCGCATCGTCCTCACCCATCAATGCGGGCTTTGAAAGCTCTATGAACCAGTCAGCGAATTTATGCCAGACAAACTGATAAGCGACGCTGGCTGCATCATTAAACCGATAGCTCTTCAAGGCCGAATTGATAGCTTCAATGGTTTGACCACATTCTGTAATGATCCACCGATTGAGCGGATTTTTGACGGAATCAGGCGAGAAATCAGCCGGTATTGAACATTCGTTCATTTCGGCGAAACGCGCGACATTCCAAAGTTTGGTGGCAAAATTCCGATAACCTTCAACGCGGTTGGTGGCCAGTTTTATGTCTCTGCCTGCTGCAGCCATAGCACAAAGCGTAAAGCGCAAAGCATCAGCACCATACTCTTCAATCAAATCCAGTGGATTGACGACATTGCCCTTGGACTTGGACATTTTTGCACCGTGCTCATCGCGAACAAGGGCATGGATGTAGACCGTGTGAAACGGCTCTTCATCCATGAAGTGAAGACCCATCATCATCATCCGGGCAACCCAGAAGAAAATGATATCAAACCCAGTGATCAAAACGTCTGTCTGATAATAGGTTTTCAGCTCTTCTGTCGTCTCTGGCCAGCCCAGAGTTGAGAATGGCCATAGCGCGGACGAGAACCAGGTATCGAGTACGTCTTCGTCCCGCGTCAGCTCCACAACCTCACCATAGTGGCTTTTGGCTTTCTCAGCTGCCTCGGCTTCTGACTTTGCGACAAAGACCTTTTCATCAGGCCCGTACCATGCGGGAATTTGATGCCCCCACCAAAGCTGACGCGAGATACACCAGGGCTGAATGTTCTCCATCCAGTCGTAATAGGTTTTGTCCCAGTTTTTGGGGACGAATTCAGTGCGCCCTTCGCGAACAGATGCGATAGCGGGTTCTGCAAGCGTTTTCGCGTCGACATACCATTGGTCGGTCAGGAATGGTTCTATGGGAACGCCGCCACGATCACCATGGGGAACCACGTGAGTGTGCTCCTCAATTTTATCGAGCAGGCCCATTTCATCAAAAGCAGCAACAATTTTCTTGCGCGCCACGAAACGGTCTAGACCGTGATAGGCGTCAATTGCAGCCTTCATCATGGCGCTGTTCTCATCAGGAACGCCAATTGGAAAATCTTCATTGTCCTTGAGGGCAATGGACGCGTCGACCGCCATAATATTGATGGCAGGAAGGTCATTGCGTTTGCCAACTTCAAAATCGTTGAAATCATGCGCTGGCGTGATTTTAACAGCACCGGAACCGGCTTCTGGGTCGGCATATTCGTCCGCGACAATAGGAATATGCCGTCCAACCAACGGGAGTTCGACGGACTTGCCGATCAGATGCGCATATCGTTCATCGTCAGGATGAACCGCGATAGCTGTATCGCCAAGCATCGTTTCCGGCCGTGTGGTGGCAACCGTGATGAACACGTCCTTTTCGCCAACCACTGGGTACTTGAAGTGCCACAGATTGCCATTGGTCTCACGCTGCTCAACTTCAAGATCTGAAATTGCGGTCAGAAGGTTCGGGTCCCAATTAACCAGACGCTTATCCTTGTAGATCAGCCCTTCATCATAGAGGCGGACAAACACTTCAAGAACAGCCGCTGAGAGGCCCTCATCCATGGTAAATCGTTCGCGGGACCAGTCACAGGAGGCACCCAGTCGTTTAAGCTGGCCTAGAATTGTACCACCGGACTCAGCTTTCCAATCCCAGACACGTTCAATGAATTTCTCACGGCCCATGTCACGCCGACCAGGCAATTTCTTTTCCATCAACTGGCGTTCAACGACCATTTGTGTCGCGATACCAGCATGGTCCATGCCTGGTTGCCACAAGACGTTTTGTCCGAGCATGCGGTTCCAGCGGACCAGAATATCCTGCAACGTGTTATTCAGTGCATGTCCCATATGCAGTGAGCCGGTGACGTTGGGCGGCGGGATGACAATGCAAAAGCTGTCTTCTCCCTGTTTCGCGCCGGACCCGGCGGCAAATGCATTCGCGGATTCCCAACCGGAATAAATACGCGGTTCAACTTCGTTGGGCTGATAGGTTTTTTCTAACATTGAGCTCTCGGATATCCAGTATGCGAATTTGTCTGGTGGGTTATGCCCTGCATGGGTGAGTGTCAACCATCTGACGGTCAATGCACTCTGTCATGGCAACCGGGTGCCTCCCTATATTCGGCCTCCACTTTTTAAATCTGTTTTCCTTCATAAATGCCTTTCGTTTGATTCAGTAGCGCCTGAAATTCTTCAGCGTTCTTTTTATAGTGTATATTTTACATTCGGTGGCGACGCTCACTCATGTGAAGGCTTCGCGATTAAAAAACAAAATATTCCCGAAAAAATTGAATATTCATCAACGGTAAACCTTGTAATAATCAAGTTTCCAATAAAAAAAATTACAAATGCAACCTTTCAGTAAATCTTAAGGTTGCGAATGCAGATTTCCGCTAAACATGTCTAAAGGTGACTCATGGCGAAAAAAATCTATTCACTGATAGTATTTTCAATTCTGTTGATTGGCGTTTCTTATCCCGCATTTGCAGAGGAGTGGCATGTGGTGCGTGTTACACAGCCTGCCGAAATTTCTGGAAATGGAAGTAATTGGGAACCTTTGAAGAGAGGCATGATCATTGATCAAAAGGCATGGATCAAAACCGGCATGCGCGGCCGCGCAATGCTTCGCAGGAACAAGGAAACCATCCTCTATCGTGCCAATACACAAGCAAGATTGATCCAGAGCAACCGGTCCGGTCGAAAAACCGAATTGCTGCAGACATCCGGACGGCTACTGTTGGATGTGGAGACCCGCAAATACAAACACACAAAGGTCACGACGCCATATATTGCTGTGGTTGTTAAAGGTACTCGCTTCGAAGTTTTTGTCGGAAGTGGCAGGTCAAGCGTGAATGTGCGGCGTGGTCTCGTTGAGGTCACTGACCCAAAACGCGGGGAGCGGGTTGACGTTGCACAGGGACAGAACGTTTCATTGGACCCTAGAAAAAATAGCCAAATGCAATTGCGTGGCCGAGGAAAAAAAGCCCCCATCTTAAACGCCCGCACCGGTAAACCGGTTGTTTCTGCGAGCAATCGCGGCCGAGGCGCAATTCCCAAGGGGAATGCGCCCGGTGCAACGGGAAATAACGGAAAAGGTGCCTCCAACGGGAATGGTAACAATGCCTCCAAGGGAAATGGGAACAACTCATCTAACGGGAATGGCAATAGCAACGGAAATGGTAACGGTAACGGTAACGGAAATAGCAATGGTAACGGGAATGGTAATGGTAATGGTAATGGTAATGGTAATGGCAAGTCCTAGAGCGCTGTACTAGGACTTCCTATGAAACTCCCGCGTTTCAAATTATTGCTGCCGAGCTGGTTGTTGACTGGTCTGGTTCCCGTCGCCTTGTTGCTATGCGCTGTGCTCTATCAGTCTGCCGGTTTGTGGCAATCGGCTGATAACTGGTTTGTCGAAAATCGAATGAGGTTTTCAGATCGTCCGGCCGAGCAGGAAATCGTATTTTTGGCCATAGATCGAAAGACACTTAACGATGTCGGTGTCTGGCCCTGGCCAAGAAGCATTATTGCAAAAGCCGTTGATCAACTGGTTGAGCATGAAGCTCTTGAGATATTTCTTGATATCGATTTCAGTGCACCCTCCATCCCAAAGGAAGATGAAATTCTTTCTGAAGTGTTGCGGAAGGCCGATGGGACGGTCATCCTTGCCGCATTTTCGCAAAGCGAGTCTGTCACCTCTGACGCTGACGATATGGCAGACAGTCTCCCGCTACCAATGTTTCAGGAATACTCCTGGATAGCGACAGTTAATGTAATGCCGGAACCCGACGGCATTGTCCGGAAATTCCCTTACGGGCATCTCATCGGTGGTGAACCGCTCCCTTCCGTTCCTGCAGTTCTTTCAGGCAAGACCGGGCCTCCCGACACCTATTTTGATATCAATTTTGCAATTGATCCGGCCACAGTTCCGACCTATTCGCTTATCGACTTGCTGAATGACGAACTTCCCAGATCGGCATTCGCGCAAAAGACCGTAGTTGTGGGGGCACACGCTATGGAATTGCGGGATTCACTGGCCGTTCCAATTCATGGCACACTGTCTGGATCCATGCTGCAAATTATTGCGACCGAAACCCTTCGCCAGGATGTGGATCTGGTGTGGATACTACCAATTTGGCCACTTCTGCTAGCCGCTGTGCTGCAAGTGGTTTTCCTGCAAACGTTACATCGGCGGCGGATGACGTTACGAGTGATCGCATTGGGCGCAATTTCGATTTGTGCGGAAACAGCAGGGTTTGTTCTGTTTTCCCAACATGCCCTTGTTCTTCCAACTGCTGCAGTTCATGGCATGACTGCCGCCATGCTCGTCCTTTTGGCTATTAGGGAAATGGATATACGGCGCTATATGACACTGGTTGCGGACGCACGTGCTACCAATGCCGCCAGCCTGCTCCGGCAGGTATTCGATGATAGCACTGAAGCCATTATAATCCTCGGCGAGAATGGTGACATTCTGGAAGCAAGTCCAAAATCGCGGCAGATTTTTGGCCGGGTAGATTTGGAAACGTCTTCCAACCATTTGCCCCCGGAAGTTCTGAAAAAGGCCAGGATTGCGATTGCCAGTCTCAAATCCAGTTTACCTATTCCAGTTTGCGAGGGCGAGTTGCAGACGGGTACTGATGATGATTACAGGGTCATCGAATACTCCATTACACCCTCTCAATTGAGAGATACTGATAATCGTGCCCTCTTGAAAGGTGATGGTAGATTTGTGGCTTGTGTGATGGCTCGGGACATTTCCGACAAGAGGAAACAGGCGGAAGCGCTGAGTTTTCTCTCAAAACGGGATGAACTGACTGGAGCGTATCGCCGACACGCCTTTGCTGATGTTCTCGATCAAAAACTGTCCCAGCTGTCTGATGACCAATCCTGTCAGATTCTGGTTCTGAACTTAAACCGTTTCAAGACAATCAACGCGACGCTTGGTCGGGATGTGGGAAATCAATTGTTGTGTGCGATTGTGGCCCGTTTGGAAGCTTCCGATCTAGATTTTGAATGTGTTGCACGGCTGCTGGGCGACACGTTTGCTATTCTGCTGAAATCGACAGATCAGAAGTATTTGCTCAAAGCCAAAGGCGAGGAAACCGCCAGGCTTCTCGAAGGGACCTATTCTCTTGATGGTGTCTCAGTCTCCATTGATGCCCGAATTAGCTATGTCTGGTCGGAGGACTCTATTCAGTCTGCCGAAGCAATGCTTCATTGTGCGGAACTGGCATTGGATGAATGCAGAAACTCCGGGACGCGTGCCATTAAAGGTTTCGATCCGGTATCGACCGCAAAGCACAGACGCGCTCGAGAAATCGAACGTGATCTGAGGCCGGCATTGGAGAGGGAAAACTTTGAAGTTCACTACCAGCCCCAAGTCGACGTTAACGGTCGTCATTTGGTTGGTGTCGAAGCACTGGCGCGTTGGACTCATCCGGTTCTGGGAGCGATTTCACCTTTAGAGTTCATTACCATCGCGGAAGCCAGTGGTACAATTGTGCCACTCGGTAAATGGATATTAAAAACGGCTTGCCATGAAGCGGCCAGCTGGTCCTCTCCCATCAAATTAAGCGTAAACGTATCGCCGGTACAGCTGGCAAGAGGAGACATAATTGAGGACGTTCAGGCTGCTCTTGAAGAATCTGGACTGCCTCCCGGTCGTTTGCAGCTGGAAATTACCGAATCGTCATTCCTTGAGGGGGATGGAGAAATCATGAACACCCTCAGAGATATCCAGTCACTGGGCGTCTCACTTGCACTGGATGATTTTGGGACCGGATATGCATCACTCGGCTTTATCTCCCGTTTTTCCATTGACATGATCAAGGTAGATCAATCGTTCATTCGAACATTGACGACTGACTTGGCAAGTCAATCCATTGTTCAATTTACCAAAACCCTGTCCGATGTCTTGGACCTGACAATGTTGTGTGAGGGGGTGGAGACCGAACAGCAGATGAATTTCCTGCGCCTTGTCGGGTGTGACCAGGCTCAGGGTTTTCTATTCGGTCGAGCACAACCTGCCAACGCGATCCGCGAAATGATTGGCGGGCTTGGGAGCGATGAAGTGAGCTTACGACTCGCGTCAAATTCCGGGACCTGAGCTTCAGAAACTCATTATACACGTACGGTAGACGCGATGCTTGCGAGCGCTATTTAGAGCCGGACAGCCGTCTGATTTCGGCAGCCACCATCTTTTCCACCAAGGACGGCAGGTTCTCATCAAGCCAGGATTGCAACATTGGTCGCAACATTTCCTTGAGTAGATCTTCCATCGTCTTGGCCTGACTTGAAACAAGGAGGCCGGACAGGTTCGAGAAGGATTCCGACACCGATGTCGCGGCTTGCTGACTGATCAGATTTTCAAGGCTCGACGGATGCTTGACTGGCGCTGGATTCGGTTCAATTATAGCTGTTGGCTCCGCCATCAGATCAGGTGCCGGATCCGCCTGGACTGCAGGTTCCTGGACCGCCGCCTCATCGTCAATCTCATCGAAGATAATATCCATGCCTTCGATGAGTTCCATTTCGCCATCGTCAGTAGCGGTTTCATCTTCTTCTATTTCAGCTGCAGTGAGTTCCATCACTTCATCATCATCTTCAGACGATGCGTCTGGCTCTGCTTCTTCTGTTGAGGATCCACCAGCATCAGGTTTCGCAGTCTCGGCTTTCGCAGCAACTGCACTGTCGTCCTCATCGGGGGCAAACAGGGCATCAAGATCGTCCGGTGACATCGGCTGGCTGGAATCCAAAAGACTATCCTCCGTTTCAGCGTTGCCGTTTCCGAGCATTTCTTTAGCTGAGTCGCTGTCTTCCTGAGATGTCTGCTCGGAAGTCGGGTTGCCTTCTTCATCAGTAATAATCCGACGAATGGAGGCCAGTATTTCCTCCATGGAAGGCTCTTGCGCTGCAGCAGAGTTCGACATGTGCTTTCCCCAAAAATTAAGCCAACGAACAACAGCCTGGCGTCACCAAGAGTTGAGTGTGCGCCGATTCGCTAAACCTCAGTATATCCGACGAGTTGCCGGAAAGGTAACCCTGCATGAAAACGCACCAAACAACTTTAGGTGCATAAGTATGATTTGCTGAGATATTATCCGTCAGACCCAACGCTTCAATTTGATTTTTTGGATCAGTTTAACGACCATCGGGCGTGCGCAGCCCAAACCATTTGTCGCGGACTTTTTCGTAATGCTCTTCAGCCTGGTAAATTTGAACGCCCAATCCAAGTCGTTCTGCGTTCAACTTGCCGACGGCGGATGCCAGCGCAAATGCAGCCACCACCTGGTCACGTCTGGCTGATACGAGATTGACACGCGCATCCTGCAATTCCTGTTGCGCGTTCAGAACATCAAGTGTTGTACGCTGACCCACACGCTGTTCTTCAATGACGCCGCTCAGAGCAATCTGACTTGCATTACGTTGCGCTTCTGCGGCGATGATAACCGCACGGCTGGCTGTCAACTGACCCCAGGCAGAAATGACAGCTGCGCGCACCTGATGGCGCGCAAGATCCAGCCGAAGCAACGCTTCACCTTCTTTTTGCTTCGCCTGGCGGACGCGTGAAGATACCCCGCCGCCCTGATAAATTGGAATGTTGACCCGGCCTGTAATGGAGGCACTGTCAGTTGAACGGGTTGCTCCGTCGAAATTATACGTCCTTGTCAGATCACCCTCTATCGTTACTGTTGGTAACAATTCGCCTTCTATGACCTTGGTATCGAATGAGGAGGCATCTGCATTGTAGGTCGCAGCCAGAATGGCTGGATGATAGCTTAGGGCAACATCCAAAGCCGCATCCATATTGTTTGGGATCAGCCGTTCGGCAGAAAAATTCTGCTGCAGATTTGACGGTTCATTACCGATGATCTGCTGATATACAGCCCGACTTGAGTTCAGATTTGCCTGAGCAAGGTTGAGCTCAGACGATGCAAGACTGACACGTGCGTCCGCTTGGGCAACATCTGTTCGGGTGGTTTCACCAACTTCAAACCGATCTCGCGTTGCACGTCCCTGCTCGCCCAAAAAACTGACATTTTGCGATCGCAGTTGAACCAGTGCCTGATCACGCAGAACGTTCATGAACGCTTCTGCCGCATCGAACAATATGTTCTGCTCGGTGTTCATCAAACCCGCACGACTTGCCAGAACAGCGGCTTCAGCTTTTTTGGTGCCGTTCGCCGTCCGGAATCCGCGAAACAGATTTTGCGTCACATTCAGGCCCAGTGTAGCGCTTGCGCTATCAGAAGATGTGTCGCCGCCGTTGCGGATGTCATTGTCTGTCCATGTCTGGGTAACGCTGCCGGACGCGCTGACGTTTGGCCGGTATCCTGACAATGCCTGAGGTACGCCTTCGTCGACAGCACGGGTTGCTGCGCGCTCGGCATTCAGTTCCGGATTATTGCTGTACGCAGCAGACAATGCCTGGAGAAGAGTTTCTGCCGATGCAGGCCCAGATGGACTGACAACCATGGCGGTCAGTAACAAAGCAGAGGTTATTCCTGTCAAAAATCCCTGTCGTTTTCTGCTCACAACCATTCCCTTCAAAACAATCAGACCCTGATCGCAAACAGTATAGTTAACGCTTCCGGGCCTTAAACACTTACCTTTATGCCCTATGACCTCCAACAACCGACTCAGCACTTACCCACAGGTCATTTGCTAATTACCAAAAAAGGTCAGTGGTGTGACCAAACAGGCACGCAACTCAGATTGCGCCTTTTCGCCAACAGTTTTGTCACGTCGAACCACGGTTCCAAACAAGTTCCGCTACTAAAATACGAAGCTTTCAGCGCGTTCAAAGCTTGGAAGTGATGGTACGCAGGCATTCATGATTGGAACTGAGGTCGTTCCAATGCTGGTTTTCCTGAACATCGTCAGATTGCCAGAAAGGCCATGCCCAACAAATGTCAGAAGTCGACCATCTGCACGCAATTGATCAAACAGGGCTGCTGGCACTTCATCGACCGCGCCGTTGATCACAATCAGATCGTAAGGACCTTCCTTTGCATATCCGTCATGCAGATCGCTTTGCAGGACGACGGCATTGTCGATTTTGAGATCAAGCAGATTACCAGTCGCGGTTTCAACCAGCTCCGCGGCGCTTTCAATTGCCACCACAGATTCGCAAAAGCCGGCAAGAATGGACGTGGAATACCCCGTTCCGCAGCCAATATCCAAAACCAGATCAGTGGGGCGTATCTGTGCGGCTTGCACAAGCCGTGCAAACGGATAGGCCTCCATCAGGAAACGTTCGTCGCCTGCCCCATTATTCCAGACGCGTATGTCGCTGTCGGTGTAGGCAAAAGCCTTTTTGTCGGCGGGAACAAATGTCTCTCGCGGCAATTCTTCAAAACGGTCAAGAATTTCATGTGAGGTTACATCATTGGTGCGAATCTGGTGCTCCACCATATTCTTCCTCAAATCCGCAAAATCCATCATCGTTCAACTACTTTCGTCTGGTCGCCACAAGGTTGTTATTCCTTTCTTAAGTCCTTACCGTTGCTGAATGACACACGCAAGACTGGAATGCGGTCCTGAGACAATTGATTACATATTTCCATGTGGCGTTTTTATGTCGGCTGACGGATCGTTGAATTCAGGTTCGATTAACACTGCGCGGAGTCATCCACGGATTTTTGCGTCTATTCACGTTTTTGTGTTGTCCGAATGAATCCCGTTTGCTAAAGCGACACCGACCAGATGAAGGCCTCGTGGCGGAGTGGTTACGCAGCGGATTGCAAATCCGTGAACCCCGGTTCGATTCCGGGCGAGGCCTCCAGTTTCCAACAAAGCCGTTTTCGCGCCAAGATTTGGGCATCAGCATATGACCAGTCGAAGCCTGACATGAAACATGGCGGTGATCTTCCCTACAACAGCAAGGCGGATCGTGGGGATTGGCTTGACCTGTCCACGGGTATCAACCCGCATCCCTATTCCCTTCCAGACTTATCTGCTTCTGACTGGCAAACGCTTCCAAGTCAGTTCGGCCTAGATGAACTGTTGTCTGCCGCAAGGCGTTACTATCAGGTGCCGGATGCAATCGGAATTATAGCTGTTCCGGGAACCGAGGCGGCCATCAGCCAGTTTCCAGATTTTTGTCCAGGCTCGGTTGATATCATTGAGCCAACCTATTCCAGCCATCGCACCGCCTGGGCGGCGGATGGTCGAACAGCAACTTCGCTCGGCGCGTTGCCTGCCAAGCCTGCCGAGAACCATCTTGTGGTTGTTAATCCAAACAATCCGACAGGAGATTTGCTGGCACCGGAGGAATTGCTTGCAACTGCCCGCAGCCTAGCATCTGACCGGTTTTTGATTGTGGATGAGGCTTTCATGGATTGCACCCCCCAGATGAGTATTGTCCCACATATGCAGCCAGACTTGCCGGTCATTGTGCTGAAATCATTTGGAAAGTTTTTTGGCCTTGCCGGGTTGCGGCTTGGCTTCGTGATCGGCAATCCAGCTTTGCTGAAAAAGTTCTCCGACCGCTTTGGCGAATGGTGCATTAGCGGCCCTGCCCTGAAAATCGGGGCGGCGGCATTCAATGACAGTCAGTGGCAGTCCGCCATGCGCACGCGGCTTGGCAAAGACATGGCCAAATTGGCTGATATGTTATCTCACCGGCATCAGTTGGTCGGTAAAACAGATTTATTTCTGACATGTCGACATCGGAATGCGCAGGGCCTCCACCGATTTTTGGCAGATCATAAAATCTGGACCCGCAGCTTTTCATATGAACCTGATTGGTTGCGTTTTGGCCTGCCCAAGACCGAAGAGAACCTTGTGCGGCTTGCGCAGTACCTGTCCGCATTCGATGAACCGGTCGGCGGGTCCTGAGAGATGTTGCTTGATTACACGCTTTTTCTGTCTGGCACGCTGGCAAGTCTTCTAGTGGCTTTGCTGCTGGACGCCGTCTTTGGCGATCCTGACTGGATCTGGCGGCGTCTGCCCCACCCTGTTTCCTGGATCGGCGCGCTCATATCCGGTGCCGACAAACTGTTGAATTTCAGGGGCAATGGTATCGTCAATTACCTGTCTGGAACATTTGCAATCTTGGTGCTGGCGGGACTCGCCGGAATAGCAGGATTGGGGATGCGCTGGGTGTCTGCACAATCATTGGGCGGGTCAATTATCATGATTGTCCTTGCGGCCATTCTGCTGGCCCAGAAAAGCCTCTATGTGCATGTGTCGCGCGTAGTGCTGGCTCTTGGTGATTCCGATATTCAGACACCACGACGTGCGATTGCCATGATCGTTGGCCGCAATCCTGATGATCTTGATCGCTACGCTATCTCACGCGCCGCTGTTGAATCCACAGCGGAAAATCTCTCCGATGGTGTAATCGCTCCGGCATTCTGGTTTGCCGTTGCGGGTTTCCCCGGCCTGCTGGTCTACAAAACCGTCAATACAGCTGATTCCATGATCGGGCACCACAATGAGACCTATGGCGCTTTCGGGTGGGCAACGGCGCGGCTGGATGATCTGCTCAATCTTGTTCCGGCGCGCCTGACAGCATTATTGCTTGCTCTGTGTGCCCCGATTGTTGGTGGATCACCGCTGAAGTCATTGATCGGAGCTGTTCGTGAGGCAAATTGGCACAAATCTCCGAATGCAGGATGGCCCGAGGCCGCAACAGCCTATGCGCTGGGTGTTTCGCTGGCAGGACCCAGGCAATATGGCAGCGAGACGGTTGATGCGCCCTTCTTCAATGCATCGGGACGCAATGATTGTGATAGGCGAGATGTGCGACGCGCATTACGGTTGATGATTGCGGCTCTGGTTTTGCACTGGCTGATCTATCTCGGCCTTTATGCTTCTCTGGCGTAGGCAATTTCCAGCATTTGATTGATGTCGAGATGCGCTTCCAGATGCTCGGACAGATCATCCAACACCTGATCAATGGACTGATTGTAGCTGTTGCCAGAAGCTGTGATGCCCAGATTTTCAAGAAAGTAGCTGCGGAATTCATCTGAAGAGAAAATGCCGTGCATATAGGTTCCTGTCACAAGGCCATCTTCGCTTTGAGCTCCATCGGACTGGCCGTCAATTTCGACAAATGGACGTTGGCAGTCGGAACCCGTGGTCTGCCCGAGGTGAATTTCGTAGCCTTCGACAGTCAGTCCGCTTTCACAATGAGTGCCCTTGGCAGGTCTGGTGGTTTTTAAAGGGTCCAGAACCGTCTCCACATCCAGATAACCCAGACCGTCGACAGTTTCGGTGGACCCCTCAACGCCATGCGGATCGGAGATCTGCTTGCCCAGCATTTGATAGCCGCCACAAAGCCCCATAATTGGTTTGCCATGGCGCAGATGCGCAGCAATGTCCAAATCCCATCCTTCGGATTTCAAGACAGCCAAATCGGCGATTGTGGATTTGGACCCCGGCAGCAGAATCAAATCTGCATTTTGAGATAATGGCTGACCCAATTCGATGATTTTTACCGAGACATTTGGCTCTGCCGCGAGTGGATCGAGATCATCAAAATTCGCGATACGCGGCAGCTTTGGCACGACAATTGTAAAGTTTTCAGTGCGGTTCGTCTCATTCTTCAAATCCAGAATATCTTCGGCTGGTAACAATTGCGCCTTCTGGAAAAACGGCAAAATGCCCAAAGGTGCCCACTCTGTCCTTGTGGCAATCTCTGTCACACCATCTGCAAACAGCGATACATCTCCGCGAAATTTGTTGATGAGAAAACCCTTTATCCGGGTTTGCTCCGCCGCTGGCAAAACCGCATACGTACCTACAAGGCTGGCAATCACACCGCCGCGATCAATGTCGCCAATCAGAACAACCGGCACATCCGCAGCTTCAGCAAATCCCATATTGGCGATATCGCCTGCCCGCAAATTGATCTCCGCAGGGCTTCCAGCCCCTTCCACCAGTATCAAATCATATTGATTTTCAAGGGTTTCAAAGCTTTCCATGACTTTGGGCATGAGGGTGGTCTTATGTTTGCCGTAGTCTTTGGCACGCATTGTGCCGACAAACCGGCCCTGCACGATAATCTGCGCGCCCAACTCGCTTTCCGGTTTCAACAGAACCGGATTCATATGGATGTCAGGGGCCAGACCGGCTGCACGTGCCTGCAGCATTTGTGCCCGGCCAATCTCGCCTCCATTGGCCACGCCCGCATTGTTAGACATGTTCTGCGGCTTGAAGGGTGCAACTTTTATCCCCCGGTGCTTCATGGCGCGCGCTAGCCCGGCCACCAATACGGATTTCCCCACATTGGACCCGGTTCCCTGCAACATAAGTGCGGGCTTGCGCGCCATAGTTTTTAGAACTCGATGCCGATTTGGGCTTTCACGCCGGATCTGAACGGGTGCTTGATCATGGTCATTTCCGTGACCAGATCGGCGAACTCAATCAGTGGTTCCTTGGCATTGCGTCCGGTAATGACAACGTGCTTGTCATGGGGTTTCTGCTTCAGAAACTCGACGACTTCCTCGACATCGATATAATCATAACGCAGCACAATGTTCAGCTCATCCAACAGAACCAACTTGTGCTCATCATCCATGATCAGCTCTTTTGCTTTCTCCCAGGCCTGACGGGCGGCGGTGATGTCACGCTGGCGGTCCTGCGTCTCCCAGGTAAAGCCCTCGCCCATTGTGTGGTGAGAAACCAATTCCGGGAAACGCTCCAAGACCGTGCGCTCACCGGTTTCCCATTTGCCTTTGACAAATTGGACGATGCCGATTTTGTGGCCATGTCCAATAGACCGGAAAACAAGGCCGAAGGCGGCCGTTGATTTGCCTTTGCCCTTACCGGTATGGACTATGACAAGGCCTTTCTCGATGGTTTTGGTCGCAATAATTTTATCCCGTGCGGCCTTTTTCTTCTTCATTTTTTCCGCATGACGGGCATTCAGCTCTTCTTCTGTCATCTCGTCTTTTTTGGTCATGCGGTGGTCTCCCCTTTGAGGTTTTTCAACTTGGCAAAGATGCTGTTGCGTCTGGGTTGCCATAAATCCTTATCGATAGCCTGTAGAAAACGGTCCGCCATTTCTGCCAAGGCAGCCGGATTATGTGTCTCAATGAACTCCCGAACCGTGTCATCGTCGAAATAGGCGTCATAGAGCAGATCGAACTGATGGCTTTTGACTGCCCGTGTTGTGGCTGCGTAGGCAAACAGGTAATCCAGAGTTGCCGCCATTTCAAAAGCGCCTTTGTAGCCATGACGCATGACACCGGCGATCCATTTCGGGTTGGCAGCCCTGCCACGCACAACGCGCGACAGCTCTTCTTCCAGGGACCTTATTTTTGGTGTTTCCGGGCGAGAATGGTCGCCATGATAGACGGCGGGTTCGTTGCCCGACAAGGTTGCGACAGCTGCGGTCAATCCGCCCTGAAACTGGTAATAATCATCACTGTCCAGAATATCATGTTCTCTGTTGTCCTGATTTTGCAGCACCAACTGTGTTTGCTCCAACCGCGTCTCCAGCAGTTGACGCGCACCCTCACCCTCCGCACCCGATCCATAGGCGAAACCACCCCAGGTGAGAAAACTTTCGGAAAAATCAGCGCGGTCTTCCCACAGGTTCTCGTCAATCAGGGCCTGCAGACCTGCACCGTAGGCACCGGGCATGGACCCAAAGATCCGATATCCGGCGCGCTTTTCCGCCTCTTGATCTGACAGACCTTTCGCGATCAGTGTTTTGGTCTCGGACTTGAACCGTGCCGCAATCGGGTTGGCATCATCTGGCTCATCCAGCGCTGCGACGCCGCGCACTGCGCTATCAAACAGGTCAATTTGTAACGGAAATGCATCGCGAAAGAAGCCTGATATGCGAAGCGTGACGTCAATGCGGGGGCGTTTCAACTCTGCCAGCGGGATGATTTTAAAACCGGTTACACGGCCCGACAAATCCTCCCAAACCGGCTCTGCACCGATGAGCGCCATGGCCTGCGCAATATCATCGCCGCCCGTGCGCATGTTTGAGGTGCCCCATGCGGTTAGAGCAATAGCTTGTGGCCATTCACCCTGTTCCTGAAAATACCGCTCGGCCACCAAATCCGCAGATTGGAGCCCAAGTTTCCATGCAGCTTTCGTTGGCACTGACCGGACATCGACTGAGTAGAAATTGCGGCCCGTTGGCAGGCAGTCCAGACGCCCGCGTGTTGGTGCCCCCGAAGGTCCCGGATTCACAAAGCTGCCATTCAGCGCTGACAAGCAGGCATGTATTTCCTTTGAACCGCTCTCGTCCAGATTGACGGCAATCTCAGTTTCAAGATTCTGCAGGACATCTGCTGTTTGTGTCCAATCTGTTTGGCATTGTGTCGCGCCATTGATCAAAGCTTTTGCCAGGGCTTCCAAGCGCTCTACCGTGTCGGCATTCGTGCGCCACGCATCGTTGGAGACGCCTGCAAGTGACTGTGGTTTTGGGCCTGTCCAGTGTTCCGACATATCGCACGCCAAAGGATCAAAATTGGACAGGTTTAAATCAGCAGCAATCGCCCGGTGCAGCGACATCCCGGTCGGTCCCGGCACTCTTGCCAGTGCTGTCAGCGTGTCATCCCGCTGTTCGCCTTGCGGTGAGTGCCCCAGAATATGCAGCCCGTCTCGTATCTGCAACTCTTTCAGCTCACAGATGTATCCATCAAGGCGCTGCAATGCATCCTGCTTGTCGAAACCTGGCTTCAGGCCCAACTCTGTTCCCAATGAATGGCGATCAATGGCCTCAAAAATCTGGTCATCAAGGAGCCTTACTCTTTTTTGATCCACACCGGAGGCGAGGAAATACTCATCGATCAGTGCTTCGATTTCCGACAAGGGTCCATAAGTCTCTGCGCGGGTCATGGCTGGCATCAGATGATCTATGATCACCGAACTCATCCGGCGCTTTGCCTGCGCTCCCTCACCCGGATCATTGACGATGAAGGGATAAATAATTGGGAGGCCCTGCATGATTGCGTCAGGCCAGCAATTGGCCGACAGAGCCAATGCCTTGCCGGGCAGCCATTCCGTGTTGCCATGCTTGCCCATATGGACAAGCGCATCGGCACCAAATTCCAGACGCAGCCAGGCGTAAAATGCGAGGTAGTTGTGCGGTGGCACAAGCGCCGGATCATGATAGGTGTCCTTGGGATCGATGTTGTATCCCCGTGCAGGCTGCACACCAATGATGACATTGCCAAATTTGTGGATTGCCAGACGAAACAGACCATCGATGCAGGTCGGGTCGTCTTCCGGGTTGCCCCATCGCGCTTCGATTTGATTTTGCAGAAATTGAGATAAGGTGCTGTAATATTGAAGATATTTCTCGATGGATATGCTGAACTCAGCTTGCATCAAACGTGTCAGGTCAAAAGCGTTCGTCGGGCCCGCCATAAAGCGGTCCATCAGAACTTTGCCGTTTTCCGGCGCATTCTCAATTGTGTAGCCGTCAAGTTTCAATGCTTGCAGCAGGGCAATCGTACTGGCCGGTGTGTCGAGTCCAACACCATTTGCCATGCGCCCATCCTTGTTCGGATAGTTGGAGAGGATTATGGCCACGCGCTTGTCGGCTGCCGAAATCTTCCGCAATTGAGCCCAACTGGCTGCCTGAACGGCGAGCCGTGCAATCCGATCCTCGATGGGTATGAATTGGGTTGGGCTGCATTCCGTTTTGGGATCAAAGGCCCCCTCTTCCTTAAACGAGATAATTTGGGTCAGGACACGACCATCGATCTCGGGAAGAACAACATGCATGGTTAGATCTTTGGCTGACAAGCCCCGGTCGCTGTCCTGCCATCCTTCTTGAGATGTACCGGACATGACAAATTGCAGCACCATGCATCCGGTCTGATCCAGTGGCGTGACTTTGTGGGCACCGCCGGGTTTGGACACCGCAAATGCGGTGCCGTTCAGGATAATGGCTGGCGTGGCCTGTTTGAAAACGGCGTCCAGCACAGCAATCGATTCTGGATCTTTCAGGCTGGACACATAAATCGGCAGAACATTCATGCCTTTGCAATTGAGTGCTTTGATCAGACCATCAATGGGTGCGGTCGCATTTGCCTGTACTGTCGAGCGATAGAACACAATGGCGGCCAAACCGTTTTTGTGCTGGCTATCCTGCATCAGGTTAATATCGGGCTGCGCTGTTCCCGGCCAATACAGCCCCGCCTTTGGCAGCGGTTTGGGTGGCTCAAAAGTGGTTTCGTAGCCTATCTGTGAAGCCAGAAACCGGAGGGCATTTTTCAGGTTTTCAACGCCGCCTTCAACGCAGTAACGCCAGAAGGTTCTTGCGTGGTTCGGATCGAGAGTTGTGGCGGTCTCAAGATCGACATCCCAATTTGCATCTCCCGGGACGACTATGATCTTGGTATTATTGGCCCGCGCCAATTCCGCCAGACGCTCCAGGCCATAGGGCCAGTAATTACGGCCTCCCAACAGGCGCACAACAACAAGCTTTGCCTGGGCCAACGTCTGTTCCAGATACATGTCCACGGAATATGGGTGGGACAATGCGAGCAGGCTTGCAACGCGCAGGCTTGGGAATTCGGTTTCCAATGATTGTGCTGCGTAGGAGAAGCCAGAAATTTCGGTGTCAGCTGCCGTCAGAACTACAATGTCGCCGGGCGACTGACCGAGGTCAACGGCTTCCTCTCCATCATCTATGCGTCGTGTCTGGGCCTGAAGGACATGCACTAGTCAACTGGCCTTTTTAGCGGCAATCACATCCGATAATGTGGCGCGAATTGCAGTCTGATCGAGTCCCTTTTCACCGATTACCACAAGTTTTGGCGTTCCGCCGCTTGGCGTGGCAAACCAGGTTTCAACGCGCGGACCGACAGCTTGCACTGCCAAAGGCGCATTTTTCCCGTGTATGGAAATGGCGCCCTTTATGCGCAGAACCCCATGACTGTTCATGGCAGCCAGAACGGCGGCCCTTGCCGTATCCACGCTCTCATGGCTGCTGGTCTCCACAATAAATGTCTCAAAATCATCATGATCATGCTCGTGGTCATGATCGTCATGATGACTTTTGCGGTTCTCCATGTCTTCTTCGGCCTGTGCAGTCAGACCCAGCACTACTGAGGGAGAAACGATGCCGTTTGAAGCTTCCAGAAACTGAACAGCATCGCGCGTGTCACGGGATGCAATTTCGCGTGCTTTAGCCAAGCCTTCAGCGCTCACCAGATCCGCTTTTGACAGAATGACGAGATCTGCGCATTTCAACTGATCTTCAAACAGTTCTTCAATCGGACTTTCGTGGTCCAATGCTTCATCAGCGGTCCGCTGTTCCTGAAGCGCCGCTTCATCATGTACCATTTTGCCTTCAGACAATGCGGCTGCATCCACAACAGTGATCACGCCATCAACGGTGACTTTGGATTTCACACTCGGCCATGAAAATGCGCGGACCAGAGGTTGTGGAAGTGCCAGGCCGGATGTTTCGATGATGATGTGGTCGGGTTGCTCGCTGCGCGACAGAAGTGTTTCCATGGTGGGCAGGAAATCATCAGCGACGGTGCAGCAGATACAGCCATTGGTCAGTTCTACAATGTCGTCCGCGCTACAAGCATCTGAATTGCAGCCTTTCAGAAGGTCCGCGTCAAATCCCATATCACCAAATTCATTGATGATGAGCGCGATGCGACGTCCCCCAGCATTTTGCAACAAATGACGAATGAGCGTGGTTTTTCCCGCACCCAGAAAACCGGTAATAATAGTTGCAGGTATTTTTGTCGCCATGCTCATTGAATTGTCCTTTGGGGTTTCAGATTAAGAGGAAGACCGGCGGCAATGAAATCCACACGGTCAACGGTTACGGCCAGCTTCTGGTTCAAGCGACCCTGATGGTCACGAAACGAGCGGGCCAATGCATTTTCCGGCACGATGCCCATGCCGACTTCATTGGATACAAATACAATTGGCCGACTTAGGCCGGGTATGAGATCAAGCAATTGACTGGTTTCATTGTCTACATTGCGCTCATGATGCATGAGGTTAGAGAGCCACAGGGTCAGGCAATCGACCAGAATGGCCGAACTACCGGTTGGTGCATCTTCTATCGCTTCACGCAGGTTCAGGGGCTCTTCCGTGACACTCCAATGAGTACCGCGACGGTGTTGATGCTGTTGCACACGCTGTTTCATTTCATCGTCGAAAATTTGTGACGTCGCCACGTAGTGAGGGGTGTTACCGCAGGCCAGTACCATCTGCTCGGCATAGGCGCTCTTACCGGAGCGCGCACCACCTAAAATGAGAGCGGAGTTCTGTTCTGGTTGGAGTGTGGCACTCATGCCAGCGGCCTGGTGCTGAGTAAAAAATTGGAAAGCATGGATTTGTCCTCAAATGGCCGTCAGCGACGCAGTTTGTCAGCTGATAGTCCCGTTTCCGGACAGGTATTCAATTGGGGGAAATGAATGGTTGCGGCAGAATCTCTGCCGCCCAAAGCACAGTAAGGCATAATTATCTCCTATCCGTCCGACCCGACGGCAGTTTGATTCCAATGTGCTGGCAGGTCTCCTGACTCGCGGTTCGCAGCCATTTGTTTCGCCTTCCCGGACATATCCAGTGGCATTTGAAACAGTGGCTCACCGCTCACAGTTGCGGGGGCAGTCCCGGTTTGCAGACCCCGGATTGGGTCATCTGCATCCGTGTTCCCTTTTCATTCGGTGCATCGCATCCACGATGAACCAAAACCAACACGAGTTCACATAAGCTTTTCGAGCGCGGTATTGCAAGCGCAGTTGTGATTGCGCCTATTTTCTTTTCTGCTGCCTCTCCTGGCGCTTCCTGCCCCACCAAACAGCAATCCGTCTTGTTCCGCGCCTTATAGACGGAACATCGTAGGACAGAATGATCAGTCCAACCGGTATCATCCAGAAGCCGACGATCGGCAAAAATCCGACGAAGCCGAACAGCACAAACACGACGCCCAGGCTGATGCGTGCCAGTTGCGATTGCGGAAGATTGAATGATTTACCGGCAAATTTTATCGAAGGCACTTTGGACCATCTTGCTTTGGTTGCAACCTGCCCGCAGATAAGGATCAAACCGGCGCACAGTAAGGCCAAATCAAACAAAGAGAGCAGAAAAGGTGTTTTTACGAGCAATCGGGTCTTGGCAACGCCCCATTCCTTTTGTATAGACGCTCACCACTGATCCCCGATAGCTCAGTTGGTAGAGCAGGTGACTGTTAATCACCTTGTCGTTGGTTCGAGTCCGACTCGGGGAGCCATTTCAACCCGCCGAAGCGTTTCGCTCGGCGGGTTTTTCTTTCAGGATATGCGGGTGATAACAACGCTGGCAGACTGGATACAGCCTCCCTCGCCCTGCACAATAGATTCGGAACCGATGATCTTCTCGATGTTTGCAGGTGTCCTGCCGTAGTTTGTGTAGACCTTGTGCGGACCCATCGTGCGAACCCTGACGCCATCCGGCATGATTTGAACTTGTAGTCCTGCTCGCTCAGCGGATTTGACTAAAACATCCTGCAACAGGTTTTCATCTGGCCAACCCGCCAAGTAGGAAATCCTGCCGAATTGGACATAGGCCGGGTGACCATCCGGCATTTGGTAGCAATCATCCGGCGTGGCCAGCAATGTGAGATGCTCGCGCCATTTGGATATTGAGCCGCCGCCAGCCTGATGAACAATTCCTGGACGCAGACTTTCAACACAATCGACCCTGAGCTGAAGCAGTTGCGCCAGAGGACCGGGAGCCAGGTTTGCCGGGATTGCGAGGTCGTGTGTTTTGGAACCAGTTCTTGGACCAAATACAATTTGGGCGTTTGTCGCTTCAAAGGCTGCTGCAGCATGCTCGGTTACCTGAAGAAGGTTGGGCACCATAACCAGCTCATAGCCGGACAGGTCTGCGCCGGAGGCAACTATGTCCACAGACAGTCCGAGTTTTCGGGCAGCGCAGTAAAAAGCGAAATGAAGCGCAATGGGATCGTAATCTTTACCCTGGGGCTGGATTTGCGTCATCCAGATGCTTGGATAGTCCAAAATCAGTGCGACGTCTGCCTGTGACGTGTCGACCGTCAGGTCCAGCTGATCGAGTTCGCTTGCAACTTGCGCGGCTTCATGCGCAGCGATATCTGCCGTGCCATCAGGTTTGTTTAACCCGGCATGCATCTGCTCCTGCGCAAAAGGTGCCTGACGCCAGCGAAAATACGAAACCACTTCTGCGCCGTGCGCAATGGCTTCCCAGGTCCACAGCCGGACCATGCCGGGCAACGGTGCAGGATTCCAGTCCGCCCAGTTCACCGTGCCTGGCTGTTGCTCCATGACCCACCAGCGTCCATTGCCGGTTCCGCGATAAAGATCATGGTGGAAAGCCGTGAAATCGGGATCGCCCTGATTCAGGTATTTTTCCTTATGCGCGTCGCTGAGATCCGTTCGTCGCTCCAGAAAGCCAAGTGGATAGGAATCCCATGACGAAATATCCAAATCTTCAGCGACGTCAAAATGGTCAAATTCTGTAAACATGCCCATGAAATTGTGGATGATGTCGCGACCAGGGCTGAGTTTTCGCAGGATCTCGACCTGCTCCCGGTTAAAGGTAACAACCTGATCTGAAGAGTATCGACGAAACGCAAGGTGATGCGATGGATTGGCTTCAGTGACAGTGAGATTGGGCAAATCGATTTCTGAAAAGTCGCGATACTCCATCGACCAGAACACATTGCCCCAAGCCTCGTTCATATTGCCAATGGTGCCGTATTTATCTTTCAGCCAGCTTCTGAAGCCTGTCAGTGCAGCGTTTGAATAGGAATAGGTTGTATCATGACAGCCATATTCATTGTCCGTTTGCCAGACAGTAACGGCAGGATGTTCGCCAAACTTTTCCGCAAGTTTTGTAATGATGCGGGCGCATTCAACACGATATCCATGATGGCTGAAATCATAATGGCGGCGAGAGCCGAAGCCACGCTTGTGACCGTCCGGGCCGATGGCAATCATATCCGGCATGGTATCGACCAGCCATTTGGGCGGCGTTGCCGTTGGCGTTCCCAATACGACTTTCAAGCCGGCCTGTCCCAGCACATCAATTGCGCGGGCCAGCCAGTCAAACTCATATTGTCCGGGATTTGGTTCCAGTCTGGACCAGGCAAACTCACCTATGCGGACATAGGACAGGCCGATTTCGACCATTTGCCGTGCGTGATCCGTCCACTCGCTCTCGGGCCAGTGTTCAGGATAGTAACAGACGCCCAATTGCGGGCGTCTGGTGGTAATTTCAGCGGCGCCATTTGACATTCGCCTACTCCAAAAACAAAAAATTCATCAGTCAAGCGGCACCGATCTGCATATGCACAGCACACGAATCAAAGCCGACGCTCATTTTTGTCGAACAGCATGCAAGTCGATGGATCAACGCCCATTTTGGACACATGACCCGCCTTCTCGTTCGTAATACCCTTTTGCTCAACCGTCAGCGGTCCGGTGCCGCCAATGTCGACATAAAGGAAGGACGAGCCACCAAGCTGCTCGACAACACTGACCTTGCCTTCAATGTAGCCACCGGATTGTTCAAGCGGGACAAAATGCTCAGGACGCACACCAAAGCTGACTGTATCACCCGCTTTTGGCGCATTGTCGCGCGCCTGAACGGTAAGCTTCTGTGTTCCGAAGGGGCCGCCCGTCACCACAACATCTTTGCCAGAGACAGAATCGACCTGAACTTCAAAGAAATTCATGCGAGGCGAGCCAATAAAGCCAGCCACAAACAAATTGTCCGGATCTGTGTACAGGTGGATTGGCGAGCCAACCTGTTCAATGATTCCGGCCCGCAGCACAACAATCTTGTCTGCAAGCGTCATTGCTTCCGTCTGATCATGCGTCACGTAAATCATGGTATTGCCAAGATCCTGATGAAGCTTGGCAATTTCCAGACGCATTTCGACACGCAGTTCAGCGTCAAGGTTTGAAAGCGGTTCATCAAACAGGAACACTTCCGGCTCGCGAACAATGGCACGACCGATGGCAACACGTTGACGTTGCCCGCCGGACATCGCTTTAGGCTTACGGTCCAACATATGATCCAGCTTCAGGATAGCAGCGGCTTTGGCAACACGTTCGTCAACTTCCTGCTTGCTGTGCCCGGTCATTTTCAGGCCGAAACCCATATTCTCTTCTACAGTCATGTGTGGGTAGAGGGCATATGACTGGAACACCATTGCGACGCCACGATCAGCCGGGTCCATTCGTGTGACATCGCGGTCACCGATTTTCAGAACGCCGCCAGAGGTGTCCTCAAGGCCGGAGACCAGGCGTAGAAGCGTAGACTTGCCACAACCGGACGGTCCAACAAAAACAACAAACTCGCCATCTTCGATATCCAGATCGACACCATGAATAACCTTCACCTCGCCGAAAGATTTTTCGATGCCCCGTAATTCAAGTCCAGCCATAGTTTTCCTCCCGTTTGCCCCTATCTGCGGGGTCCCATTCTGATATCTGCATCCGAACCGATATCGCTCGCAGTTGTTTGAACCCAATGGGTCCATTGTTCGTAAATTTCTTCTGTGATCCGATAGGCTGGCGCCGTGACGGATACGCCGCCGAGCAGTGTTCCCGAACCATCTTTGATGGCAGCGGCTGCACAGCGTATTCCAGTTTCATGTTCTTCAGCGTCTACAGCGAAGCCGCGGGCGATATTTGTCTGCCTGTCCCGCTGAAGATCTTCAAAATTGATTATGGTATTTTCAGTAAACTTTTGAAAATTAATGTTTTTTGCCAGAATTTCAAATTCTTCATCCGGCAGTCCTGATAGAATCGCTTTTCCAACGCCAGTGCAGTAGACGGGGGCGGATCGTCCAATCTGTGAATGCATGCGCAAGCTGTTCTGAGCCTCGAACTTGTCGAGATAAACAACCTGGTCACCCTGCAATATGGCCAGGTGAACTGTTTCGCCAGCGAGATCGTTGAGTGCGCGCAGATGTGGTTCTGCAATGCCGCGCAACTCGTTCTCGTTCCAGGCTTGTGAGGCCAATTGCAAAAGTCTTGGGCCAAGAGAGTAAATATAAGTGTCCGGGTTCATTGCAATCAAACCCTCTTCAAGCAGATTTGAAATGTTTCTGTGCAGGGTGCCGCGTGGTTGGCCGACCAGCTTCAAAAGGTCGGTGAACCTGAGCGGTGATTTTGAATCTGCTATTGCAGCAACCACATCAATCGCTTTGCCCAGCGTACCTGTCCCGCTCCTGGAAGAAACTTCAGGAGGCCGTTTGGACGCGCTGGTTTCGACGTTGTCATCAACGTCAAACTTCGCTTCAGTACTTTGTGCGGCATTTGTGCCAGACATAGACGCCCCGCCTCCCAACGAGAATTCAAAGTCAGCGCGGCGATTCTATCCGCTGCTGAAGCGGTGCACACATTAACTCCAACGCCAGAGAATGCGCCACTCTAACACTGTGCAAGCCATATATCGTGATTGGTTTTAAGCTTGACAGAATGGCAGGAATAGCGAATTAATTCTAAATAGTCAAACACTGTTCCAAATAACAGAACTTGGGCTGAGTAAGGTTTGACTTCCTCCGGTACGCCCTTTTTAAGGTGCACAGCTTCAATTTGTTGGGGCAAACACTGGGTTATCGGGAGGAGATCGAACGCATAAATAATCGGATACAGGCATATGCTCGTATTCTATTTTGAAGGCAAAGCATCGAAGAATCGAAGTTTTGCCTCACAAACCATCCCGCCACGTCGGCGGAAAATGAAACTCTTGGGAGGAATTTCATGTTGAAACCTATTGCTAAGCTTGCAAGTTTAGCTGGCGCACTCGCGCTCATTACATCTGTCGCCACCGCGCGCGACCTTGTCATCAATTTTGATGATTTGAACCCTGGCCCCAAAAAGGGCTTTGACGACGCTGTTGAGGCTTTTAAGGCCGCTTATCCAGACATCAATGTCATTGTTAACAACACGGACCGGGAAGCGCACAAAACTGCTATCCGTAACTTCCTGACCAATGATGCACCTGATGTGACATCCTGGTATCCTGGAAACCGCATGGCACCATTTGTTGATGCAGGTCTTTTCACAGACATTTCTGATCTGTGGGCATCTGATGAAAATCTGTCTACCAACTTTGAAGCAATCAAGCCAACCATGACTCGCGATGGTAAGCAGTGGGGCGTGCCTTACTCCTATTACCAGTGGGGCGTGTACTATCGGAAAGACATTTTTGACAAGTTGAGCCTTGATGAACCGAAGACCTGGGACGAGTTGCTGAGTGCCTGCGATGTCATGAAAGAAAACGGTGTGACACCGTTCTCCATCGGCACCAAGTTCCTATGGACAGCTGCTGGCGTATTCGATTATCTCAACCTTCGCACCAACGGCTATGATGTTCACAACGGACTGACCGCCGGCGAAATCAAATACACTGACGATCGTATCCGTGCGACTTTCGCCAATTGGGGAACCATGCTGGAACGTTGTTCCTTTGTGAAGAACCACGCCACTATGTCCTGGCAGGAAGCCATTGCACCATTCGCAAATGGTGATGCGGCCATGTATGTCATGGGCAACTTCGCAGTAGATGGCTTCAAGAATGCCGATTTGACCGAAGATCAGATCGATTTCTTCCAGTTCCCGGAAATCACACCTGGTCTGGCCCGCGCTGAAGAAGCACCTGCTGATGCGCTCTTCATCCCTGCGAAAGCGAAGAACAAGGAAGACGCACGTCTCTTCCTGTCTTTTGTTGCACAGGCTGACACCCAGTCACAGTGGAACAAAACCATTGGCCAGCTGCCACCTAACTCCGCGGCTGCCATCAATGAAGATGACAAATTCATTGTTGAAGGTTTTGCGACTGTGTCCACTGCGTCAGGTCTTGCACAGTTCTTTGACCGGGATGCACCCGCAGCGATGGCGAAAGCTGGCATGGAAGGCTTCCAGAAATTCATGCTGGAGCCAGAGTCATTGGATGAGATTTTGGAAAATCTCGATAAAGTCCAAGCTGAAGTTTACTAAGGCGACTGACACATTACGCCGGTTGCGATCTCGCAACCGGCGTATTTAAAAAATGCCCCGTCGCGCCCATGTGCGGCTGCGGAATTGAAAACCAGTTTCTCAAAGCTTTTTTTGGGCTTTTGATCTGAGACTGCTTCTGGGGAGGAAGATACGATGGCGAGCACCGCTAGCCTGCGTGCAAACAGATACCAGACCGCCAGCACCACCGTCGCGTTATCAGCAATTGTTCTGATTGCAGCGCTGATCGGCATGTTCACATTTGATGTGAGTTGGATGGTCGACAATCTTGGCTTTACAAAGCGTGTGGACGCACGCGTACCAAGTTTTTTTGCGAGATTTTCGTGTCTCATTATCGCACTTGGAGCAGCCTTCATCGGCTTCACCAACACATCGCTCTACAAACGTAACAAATTGACTTACGCGCCTTGGATTTTCCTGTTCATTGGCACAGCGTTCTTTTTGATCTACGTAATCATTCCCATTTTTCAGTCCATCTCCTACTCCTTCACAAAGTGGGATGGCCTTTACGACATCAATGGCATTTGGACCGGTGAGTGGGTGGGGCTTCGCAACTATGCCCTGTTGCTTGATGATCCAAACTTCTACACATCGCTGTGGAACAACATTCTTTGGCTGGTCCTCTATATGCTGGCAGTGCCCGCAGGTCTTGGCATCGCGCTGTTTTTGAACCAGACCGTTGGTGGCATTCGGATTTATAAATCCCTGTTCTTCTTCCCCTTCGTGATTTCACAGGTCGTTGTCGGTCTGATTTTCGCCTGGACTTATAATCCGGAATTTGGCCTGCTGAGCGAAGTCTGGGGCTTCTTCTTCTGTGAGCAGACAACCAACATTATGGATAATCTGACCACGACATGCACAATCGACCCGCCCTCCATTCTGGGTGATCCGGATTATGCCACTTACGGCATTATCGCTGCCGGTCTTTGGCCGCAGATCGCTTATTGCATGATCCTGTATCTCACGGGTCTCAACAATGTATCGCCAGACCAGATCGAAGCCGGCCGTCTTGATAATGCCAAGGGTTGGAAAATGCTGTGGCACATCATCCTGCCGCAGTTGAAGCCTGCGACCTTCATTGCTGTGGTGGTGACGGTGATCGGTGCGCTGCGCTCGTTTGATATGGTGGCCACGATGACCCAGGGCGGGCCATTCGGCTCTACCAATGTGCTGGCTTACTACATGTTCGACCAAGCGGTTGGCGAAGGCGTTGGCCGCTATGGCTACGGCTCAGCCATCGCCACGGTTCTGTTCGCTATCATGCTCATCTACATCAGCTACTTCCTGTGGCGGATGTACCAAGACGAGAAGGAGGGCAACTGATGTTTCCCGCTCCTGTTGAAAAATCATCCGCTGGCGTCCAGCTAGCTTATAAACTGGCGCTGCCTGTCGCATTGCTCCTGTGGCTGTTGCCGCTTCTGGCAATCTTCATGACGTCAATCCGTCCGCTGTCGGACATCAACACCGGCAATGTATTTGGCATTCCAAGCGATTTCGCAATGGTAGAAAACTATTCGCAAGTCTTCGCTCAGACTGATGCCTGGCAGTACTTCATCAACACGATGGTGATCACATTGCCAACGGTTGCTGTCTCCATTGCACTTGCGTGTCTCACTGGCTACGCGCTTGCGGTCTATCAGTTCAAATGGGCGCTGCCGATGTTCTTCCTGTTCGTGGCCGGTAATTTCGTACCATTCCAGATTCTAATGCTGCCGGTCATTGATTTGTCCAACAAGATGGAGATCTACAACACGGTGCCAGGTCTCGTCATGTTTCATGCAGCTTTCCAGACCGGGTTCTGTACGCTGTTCATGCGCAACTTCATCAAGGCCCTGCCCCGCGAGCTGATTGAATCCGCCCGCATTGAAGGTGTTGGTGAATTCCGCATTTTCTGGCACTTGGTGCTGCCGTTGGTGAAGCCTGCTGTGGCCGCTTTGGCGGTCCTGATCTTCACATTCATCTGGAATGATTTCTTCTGGGCCACAGTCATGCTTCAGGACGATGCACGCCTGCCGATCACCGTTGGTATCCGGTCTCTGAACGGCGAATTCGTGCAGCAATGGCATCTGATTTCAGCCGCGTCTCTTCTGGCGGCAGTTCCACCGGTTGCGATGTTCTTTCTGATGCAGAAGCACTTCATCGCGGGCCTCACACTTGGTGCCACGAAAGGCTGACTGTATGGATGCATCGGTGTCGATCAGCAGAACGACCGGGACAGCTCGTCTGGACAGTGGCACCACAACAGTGGTGTTTCACTGGACGGATGGAATTCCCGTAATTGTTCATCTTGGGGCAAAGCTTCCAGATGATGTTGATCTGGACATTCTGGTCTCAGCTCTGATGCGTCCGACACCGCAGGCCTCGCTTGATGAGACAGCACCGATCAGCTTGCTTCCCGAGTTCTCGCGCGGATTTATGGGGCATCCGGGTCTGATAGCTCACCGCGCTGAAGATGCGCCGTCCGCCTGGGCCGGGCGTTTCACTTTCACCCGCTATGACACAACGGATACGGGCATTCTCTTTTATTGCCGTGATCCGTATCGTGGCCTTGATTTATGCACCACTTGTTCTCTGGATCCCCAAACGAATGTGCTGACATTCCAGAACGAATTGGTGAACTCAAGCGATCGCTCGCTGCTGGTGGATTGGTTTGCGGCGCCCGTTGTTCCGGTTCCGTCCCGGCTGACTGAATATCTGTCATTTCACGGGCGCTGGTGCGCCGAGTTTGCGTTGGAGCGGATGACAGTTCCGGTTGGTTTGACAAAGAAGGAAAACCGGCGTGGACGCACCTCGCATGAGGGATTTCCGGGCATTGTCCTTCTGGGGGAAAACACCAGCGAGGATAGCGGGCCGTGTCTGGCATCTCACCTTGGCTGGAGTGGCAATCACCGCATGGTGCTGGAACGGCTGCCAAGCGGGGAAATGCAATTGCAAATGGGCGCGCTGCATTTCGCCGGCGAGTTGTTATTGAGGCCCGGCGACAGTCTTAAAACGCCTGAGCTTTATGTAACTGCATCCAGTGATGGTTTGTCGGCCATGAGCCAGGCCTTTCACGAGGAAATCAGACGCAAAATTCTGAAATTCCCCGATCCGCAAAAACCACGACCGGTGACCGTGAACACCTGGGAAGCGCTTTATTTTGATCATGATTGGGACAAGATGACCCAACTTGTGGACAGTGCTGTTGATGTTGGCGCCGAGCGATTTGTTCTCGATGATGGCTGGTTCAAAAACAGGGACAGCGATCGTGCTGGACTTGGCGACTGGTTTGCCGATGAGGAAAAATATCCCGAGGGTCTGGACCCGCTCGTAGATTATGTGACGAACAAAGGCCTGGAATTCGGGCTGTGGGTGGAACCTGAAATGGTCAATCCGGATTCTGATCTTTACAGAACACATCCCGATTGGGTGCTTGGTCTGGCAGACTATCCAAATCCACTAAGCCGCAATCAATTGGTGCTGGACCTCACAAATGATGATGTCACGCAGTATTTGTATGATTGTCTGGAGAAGCTTCTTACCGATCATGCAATTGGCTATTTGAAATGGGATATGAACCGGGATCTTGTGATGCCGGGGAACCGCGAGGGCCGTGCTGCAGCTCATAAGCAGACTTTGGCGCTTTACGCCCTGCTGGATCGCATCAGAGCAGCCTTTCCTCATGTTGAGATAGAGAGCTGTGCGTCCGGTGGCGGCCGTATTGATATGGAAATTCTGAAGCGGACCCATCGCTTCTGGACGTCCGATTCAAATGATCCTGTGGAGCGTGCGCGCATTCAGTCCGGGTTTTCCTTTTTCTTCCCGCCGGAAGTCATGGGCGCACATATCGGGCCGGCATGGAGCCACACATCAGGACGCGGATTTCTGCCCGGGTTTCGTGGGCTTGTTGCCGGCGTTGGTCATCTGGGACTGGAGTTGGATTTAGGTGACACCACGGAACGCGAGTTTCCTGATCTGCGTCATGCCGTCGAGCGCTACAAGGCGGATCGGCACATTTGGCACGGCGGCAATTTCTATCGCTTGCCGAGCATTGATCCAGCATTGATCGGCTTTGCTTCTGTATCGAAGGACAAAAATCAGGCACGGGCCTGTGTCGTGCAAATCGACCGACCACGTTCCACAGTTCCAGCATTGGTTCGTATACCCGGCCTTGATCCCGATGTTCAGTATCATGTTGTCATGGATGATCCTGATGATCTTCTGGATCGGGCAAATCGAGGGTTCAGCAATCAGTTGGCAAGTGGCAATCTGGTTATGTCCGGGGCTGTGTTGACACAGGTAGGCTTGCAGCTTCCTGTTCTGTACGCACAGACCGGGCTCTATCTTACAATCAACAAGTCGGAGTCAATGTGAGCGAGCCAGACCAATCACGAGCTGACATGATTGCAATTGATTGGGGTACCACCAATTGCAGGGCGTCCCTTTTGGCAGCTGATGGCCAGGAACTTGATACCAGGCGTGCTCCTGAAGGTGCTGGTGGCCTGCAATCGTCTGAATTTGAAGCTGTGTTCGAACGATTGGTAGATGGCTGGCCCAATCTGCCGGTCTGGATTTGCGGCATGGCCGGTTCAAGACAAGGCTGGCGTGAAGCACCCTATCTCTCCTGCCCGGCCAAACTGTCAGATCTTGGATGCCAGATTACCAGAATCACTACAGCTTCCGGGCGATCGGTGCGCATTGTCCCCGGGCTTTTATATCGGGATATGAGAAACAATAGCGATATTATGCGGGGCGAGGAAACCCAGATTGCCGGATTGCTGGCCAGACAGGAAGATTTTTCCGGTCTTGCCATATTGCCAGGAACCCATTGCAAATGGGTGGAAATTCAAGACGGTATGGTGAAGCGGTTTCAGACATTCCTGACCGGCGAGCTTTATTCACTTTTGGCGACTGCTTCGATTTTACGTCACTCCGTTTCTGCCCATGAGGCTGACATTCCGGCAGATCACCCTGCATTTCTGGGAGGTTTTCTGGATGTGACCAGTGGCCGGGTTCCGCTGGTATCCGGTCTGTTTCAGATCAGGACTCAGGATGTGCTCAACGGTGCGCAGAAAGACGATAGCGCAGCCCGCTTGTCAGGCTTGATGATTGGGGCAGAGTTTGCGGCAGCAATATCTGGCGGCTGGCTGGATGATGTTACACAAGACAGCTTCATCATTGGCGGTCGTGGACTAACGCCGCTTTATGCCAAGGCCTGCGAGCTGGTCGGCCTTAAATCCAAATCCGTGTTTGGGCTGGATGCGAGCACTAAGGGGCTTTGGTATCTTGCACACAGGCAGAAGATCACTGCGGACTGACCGCGAGGGAATAATTCATGAATTGGCTGAACGAACTGAAAAACCATCGCGGTATTGTAGCGATCTTGCGCGGCATACGACCTGACGAAGTCGAGGCAATTGCAGAAGAACTCATCGCATCGGGCATCACCTTGATAGAAGTGCCTCTCAATTCACCTGATCCGTTTGACAGCATTGCCCGCCTGGTCAAGCTTGCTGGTGGCAGAGCACTTGTGGGAGCGGGTACGGTTTTGACGGTTGAAGCTGTTGAGCGCCTTTCGGAATTGGGGTCACAACTCGTGATTTCACCAAATACAAGCACCGAAGTCATTCGCCGCACCCGCGCATTAGGCATGTTCTCAATGCCGGGTGTGTTTACGGCAACTGAAGCTTTTGTTGCATTGGACGCGGGCGCCCAGGTGCTCAAGTTCTTTCCAGCTGACATGCTCGGGGCCTCCGGAATTGCCGGCGTCAAAGCAGTTCTTCCCACAGACACTGAAATTGCTGCGGTAGGCGGGGTTGATGAAAACTCATTTGCAGCTTATCGCGCCAAGGGTATTCACAATTTTGGTATCGGCGGAACCCTTTACAAACCTGGCCGAAACGTTGATGAAATCGGACAGATCGCGAGAAGGCTGGTAGTTGCATTTGATTCAGCAACATAGTCTTATTGGGTGATACAAAACTTCAGCAAAATGATGATGATCCGTTGCATGGTGAACAGCGTATAGTTGTTTAGAGAACCAGGTTAGCAGTTCACATGAAAAACGCTGAAAACACCGTCGTAGAATCGGTGGAAACAAAACCAAAAAAGTCGGATGCACCCAGCTTAGTCTGGTTTCGCAACGATCTGCGCGTTGCCGACAATCCTGCCCTGCTGGCCGCAGCAGAGCGTGGCGGGCCAGTGATCTGTGTATACATACTTGAATCTGGCAAGCGTGATATTGGTGACGCCTCCAAATGGTGGTTGAACCAGAGCCTCACGACCCTCTCAAAATCCATACATGAGCTTGGTGGAACGCTTGTTTTGCGCACAGGTGAGCCGCTTTCCGTTCTTAGAGACATCATTGAGCACACAGGCGCGCGCGCCGTCTTCTGGAACCGGCGGTACGACAAGGCGGGCGTGGAGGCTGACAAAGCCGTCAAGCAGCAGCTGAAAGAACAGGGCCTAGATGCCAAGAGCTTCAAGGCAAATGTGTTGTTCGAGCCTTGGGAAATTGAAAAAAAAACCGGCGGATATTACAAAGTCTATACTCCGTTCAAACGCGCCTGTCTGTCTCTGGGTGTCGACAGGTCACCCTACCCCGCGCCAAAAAGCATTCGGGGAAGTGAATCTCAAATACCTTCGGACGCGTTGTCGGACTGGGGTTTGCATCCAACATCTCCTGACTGGTCGGAACCTATAGCGGCTTCCTGGAATGTCGGTGAAGACGGAGCCAGGGACCGTCTGAACGCTTTTCTTCACGATGGTGGTATAATTGACTACCACAAGGACAGGGATTTGCCCGCCAAAGAAGGCGGGACTTCTTGTCTTTCGCCTCACCTGGCTTTTGGCGAAATAAGCCCCTATCAGATATGGGCAGCAGCCTCCGCGCCTGATTTGGATGTGCCTTCGAACGACCAGGAGAAGTTCCTGTCAGAAGTGCTGTGGCGTGAGTTCTCATATACGTTGCTGTACTTCAATCCTGACCTGCGAAAGCGGAATTTTCAGCCAAGGTTTGATGCGTTTCCGTGGAGTGAACGCCTGGAGCTGTTGCCGGCTTGGCAAAAAGGGCAAACCGGGTATCCCATGGTGGATGCTGGCATGCGACAATTATGGCAGACTGGCTGGATGCACAATCGGGTACGGATGATTGTAGGCTCGTTCCTGGTGAAGCACCTGCTTCTGGACTGGCGGCATGGTGAGGAATGGTTTTGGGATACGCTTGTGGATGCGGATCCGGCAAATAATGCTGCAAGCTGGCAATGGATTGCAGGATCCGGCGCGGACGCAGCACCCTATTTCCGAATATTCAACCCCATGACACAGGGTGCCAAATTTGATCAGGAAGGCGCGTATATTCGCAAATATGTAAATGAGTTGAAGGACCTTCCAGACAAGTATCTGAACGCGCCTTGGGACGCGCCGGAAGATGTTTTGAAAAGGGCTGGGGTTGAGTTGGGGGAAACGTATCCAAAACCGATTGTTGATCATTCAGTCGCGCGTGAGAAAGCCCTCTCGGCATTTAAAAAAACAAAAGAAGACGCATAGGCAACATGCCGAAAGATTGGGACAACTCTATGAAAATCGCTGTTATTGGCTCTGGGATTTCCGGCAATTCCGCCGCCTGGGCCCTCCACCGGAAACATCAGGTGACACTTTACGAGAAACGCAGCCGGCCGGGTGGCCATAGTGCGACCGTTGACGTGGACTATGATGGCGAGACTATTAGTGTTGATACCGGTTTTATTGTTTACAACGGTCTGAACTACCCAAATCTGACAGCATTGTTCGACCACCTTGGCGTTGCGACTGAAGCCAGCGATATGAGCTTTTCATTCAGCAGGCGCGGTGGCTCCGAATGGAGCGGAAGCATTCCTCGCGGCATCTTTGCCCAAAAGCGTAACCTGTTTTCGCCAAGCTTTTTGTGGATGCTGAAGGAAATTTTCCGCTTCAACCGGCAGTGCCTTGATGATCTGGCGACGAACAAATTATCAGGCCTGTCCCTTGGGTCCTATCTGGATAAACGGAAATTCTCACAACGATTTCGCAATGAATATCTTGTGCCTATGGGCTCTGCGATCTGGTCTACGCCAGCTGCGGAAATGCTGGCCTTTCCAGTGGAGAGTTTTGCAAACTTTTTCAACAATCATCGTCTTTTGCACTTTGAGCGGCCAAATTGGCGTACGGTCACAGGTGGCAGCAGAAACTATGTCGAAAAACTGCTTGCCCCACTGCAATCCAACATCAAGCTGGATTGTGAAGTTGTCTCAGTGGTGCGCAACAGCGATGGAGTGGCCATTACAGACAGTCAGGGCGCAACCGAGACCTACGATCAGGTGATCATGGCCGGGCACAGTGATCAGACCCTGAAAAGCCTTGGTGACGCCTCAGCAGATGAGACCGATATCCTGTCGCGGGTACGTTTCAAGCCCAATTCTGTGTATTTACATCGTGACCCGTCTCTTATGCCACGTCGTAAAGGGGCTTGGGCTGCCTGGAACTATCTGAGCGATGGCGAGCCTGATGATCCCGATGTCTCCGTGACTTACTGGATGAACAAGCTGCAGGGCATTGCCTTGGAAAAACCGCTCTTCGTCAGCCTCAACCCTGTCAGAAAACCTGCCGAGCATCTGGTTTTTGAAGTATTTCAATATGATCATCCACAATATGACAGTTCCGCTTTAGCCGCACAGAAGGAACTGGAACGCATTCAAGGCGTTAACCGTACATGGTTCTGCGGCGCGTGGACGGGCTACGGCTTCCATGAGGACGGCTTGTCCTCTGGATTGCGTGTTGCAGAAAAGCTTGGCGGGATAATCCCATGGCGTCCGGTTGCTGCAAATGACGAACATGCTTTTGTTGAAGCTGCAGAATAATGTTGAATGCTTCACCAGTTTCTGACAGCGCCCTTTACAAAGGGACCGTCATGCATGCGCGGTTGAAGCCAATGGGTCACCGATTTCAGTATAGTGTCTACGCGATGCTGTTGGACCTCGATAATCTTGCCACTGCGGTAAAAAGCCCTGTTTTTTCGCATAACCGTTTCAATTTGTTGAGCTTTTTCGACAAGGATCATGGCTCGCGAGATGGCTCGTCGCTGCGGGCTCATATTGACAGTTTGCTATTAAAGGCTGGCGAAACGCGCCCTCACAGAATAAAGCTGCTTTGTTATCCCCGTATTCTGGGCTGGGTCTTCAACCCCCTGTCGGTTTACTATTGCTATGATGCTGTGGATGTCTTGACCGCCATTATCTATGAGGTTCGCAATACGTTCGGCGAGACCCATACCTATGTCGCTCCCATCCGGGCGGGAGAGATGCACGATGGCCATGTTCGTCAGGAACGGGACAAGCGATTCTATGTCTCGCCTTTTATCAAAATGGAAATGCGCTATCGATTTCGGTTGAACCGGCCAGATGAAAGGCTCACCCTGCGTATTCTTGAATGCGACCATGAGGGTCCATTATTGTCGGCCACCTTCAGCGGCGATCGCTTTCCGCTCACAAGTGGAATGCTTTTACGCGCTTTCTTTCAGGTCCCGTTTCAAACGTTGAAAATCGTCGGCGGTATCCATTGGGAAGCGCTGAAATTGTGGAAAAAGGGGGCGAAATTCCATCGTCGCCCCAAGCGTCCGCAACCAGTTTCCTACGGCGATAATGTTGAACCGATTGATGTTTGATGCCATTTATCATGGCAAGCTTGAGATTATAGCAGTCTTGATGCTAAGCTTTCGTGCGAATTTGCAGCAGGAACTAACGACCCTATGACCTTATCCGCACCTGACCGCCAAGCCATTCTGGTCACGCATGACAATGTCAAAGAAGCAACCGGCTCGCTGCCGCGTATCATGCGCGCAGTTGTTCGTTTCGCCACCCGATTGGAGGCTGGTTCACTGGTCCTTGAATTGCCGAATGGCGAAGTTTACAAGATAGTTGGAAGTGAGCCCGGCCCCGCTGCAGAACTGATCATCCACGATTACAATTTTGCCTCTCGCCTTTTCAAGCGGGGCGACATCGGCGTTGCAGAGGGGTTTATGGCTGAGGAGTGGAGCAGCCCGGACGTCACAAAGTTCCTGGAACTTTTTTGCGTTAATCAGGGTCTCATTTCACAAGCGATTGAGAACCGTCGGGGGGTGAAGCTCTTTATGAAGTTCCGCGGTTGGCTGAACCGCAACACCCGCCGCGGATCACGCAAGAACATTTCAGCGCATTACGATCTGGGAAATGCATTTTATCAACAATGGCTTGATCCTACGATGACGTATTCATCCGCCGTTTTTGAAAATGGGCAGGAAGATTTATCGACAGCCCAGACCCAGAAATACCGTGCGCTCGCCACAGAAGCTGGTTTTCAGCCTTCTGACGACGTCCTTGAAATAGGCTGCGGATGGGGTGGTTTTGCAGAATTTGCAGCCAGGGAAATCGGTTGCAATGTCACCGCGTTGACCATTTCGAAAGAGCAGTTTGAGTTTGCGAAAGAGCGGGTTTTCAAAGCTGGCTTGAACGATAAGGTAAATATCAAATTTCAGGATTATCGGGACGAAAAAGGCCAATATGACCGTATTGCTTCGATTGAAATGTTCGAAGCTGTTGGTGAGGAATATTGGCCTGTGTTTTTTGAACGTATGAAAACGTGCCTCAAGCCGGGTGGAACAGCCGGATTACAGATCATCACTATTCAGGATCGTTTCTTTGAGTCCTATCGGAACGAGATGGATTTTATCCGTCGGTATATCTTCCCCGGCGGCATGCTTCCCTCTCCTCTCATTTTGAAATCACTGGGCGATGAGGCAGATTTGCAAATGATTTCCGAGCGCGTGTTCGGTCATGATTATGCGAAGACTTTGCAGATTTGGCGTCAGCGGTTTGACGATGCATGGCCTACCATCATGCCGCTTGGCTTTGATCACCGTTTCAAGCAATTGTGGCGTTATTATCTGCATTATTGTGAAGCAGGTTTTCGGTCCGAAAACATAGATGTCCGTCAACTCGTTTTTGCACGCAAGTAACGGGTGTCAGGCACGCAGGGCTTGCGTTGGAGCCAGATTCTTGTCTACGGGCTTCCGGCGATTCCGATTTCCGTCCTGACGCTTCCCTTTTTCATTTTCGTTCCGACCTATTACACCAAGGCTCTGGGGCTTGATCTGGCCCTTGTTGGCATTGTGCTGTCCGCAATCAGACTTTTCGATGCCGTTAATGACCCCTTGATCGGCTGGATGAGTGACCGTATCCGGCCTTCATTCGGACGACGGCGAAGCTGGTTTCTTGCAGGTGTGCCACTGACCATTCTTGGCACCTGGATGATTTTTGTTCCAGGCGATAGCCCATCAATCTTCTATCTTGCGATGTGGGGCCTTCTTCTTTCAATTGGCTGGAGTATGGTCCAGTTGCCCTATGCTGCCTGGGGTGCGGAATTGAGCGGTGATTATCAGATGCGCTCACGATTGAGCGGTATGCGTGAGGGGCTGGTTGTCTTCGGAACGCTGATTGCCATCAGTCTGCCAATACTGGCTTCAGGCTCTCAGGACATAGACGCAAGCGGCCTGTTCTCTCTTGCCGTTTTCGTTTGCCTGGGTCTGCCCCTTGCTGCCGCTTTGACTGTCTGGCGGGTTCCTGAGCCAAAGGAGCACACGCGCCAGAGCATCGGTTTTGTCGAGGGGATGCGGTTTCTGCGCACAAATACAGTCTTCATGCGGTTGCTTTTATCTTTTTTTGTCAATGGCTTGGCGAATGGACTTCCAGCAACGCTTTTTTTGCTATTTGTCGGAAACGTCCTGAATGCGTCAGCTGTGCAAGGACCACTGCTCATCCTGTATTTTCTGTGCGGTATTGCCGGTGTGCCGATCTGGTTGAAGGTTTCGAAAAAATTGGGGAAACACCGAACCTGGTGTATCGCAATGATTCTGGCCCTCCCGGTGTTTCTGCTGGTGCTGCTGCTGGGGGATGGCGATGTATGGTGGTTCGCGATCATCTGCGTTCTCACCGGGCTGACCCTTGGGGCAGATCTGACCTTGCCTGCGTCCATACAGGCCGACGTGATTGACATAGATACAGCAGAGACCGGGGAACAACGCAGCGGTTTCTACTTCGCATTCTGGGGTCTGGCGACGAAGGCCTCCCTCGCCCTGGGTGTCGGGTTGGCCTTTCCGTTGCTGTCATGGGTCGGCTTTGATGCGCAGTCGGACAATACATCTTCTGCATTGTTAACGCTGGCTTTGCTCTATGGCGGCCTGCCTGTGCTACTGAAGGCACTGGCAATAGGCCTGATGTGGAATTTCCCGCTGGATGAAGCGCGTCAGTTTGAACTGAGGCGGAAAATCGAGGCCAGATGAATTGTTGCGGTGGAACAGCTCCATTTGCTGGGCTTAGGCCATTGTGGCTTCAGCCCTTTTTTCCCCAGCCAGTGGCCCGGTTTACCAACCAGAAATACACTGGGTATGGCAAAAGATTGATCAGTTTGAGACCCCAGGTAAAGCGTCTGGGAAATGTGATTTCAAACCCTTTCGACCCCAATCCATCGACAAGCCGGTCTGCCGCGTCCTCCACCTCCATTAAAAATGGCATCGGGAACGGGTTTGTTTCCGTCGCGGGAGTATCGATAAATCCGGGATGTACGACCTGGATGTGGATGTTCAACAGATCAAGGTCAAACTTCAGGCTTTCGGCCATGTTTGTCAGGCCTGCCTTGGTCGCCCCATAGGCCGCTGATGTGGGCAATCCGCCATAACCGGCAACCGATGACACAATGGCAATCTGGCCACGCTTCGCCTGACGCATGTGATCAAGACATGGAACAAGACAATTGGTGACACCATTCAGATTTACGGCGATTGTTTTGTCGAAGTCAGACAATTTCAACTCACTGGCTCTCAATGGCAGATAAATGCCTGCGTTGAGAATGAGCAATGCAATGCCGCCATGGTTGGAGATGAGCTCAGAAGCAATCTTCGACATTGCCTCCTGATCAGTCACATCTCCGGGCATTGGAACCACCTGCCCCGACAGTGACGCGCACTCAGAAGCCAACGCCTCGAGATCATCAGCACCCCGTGCGGTGGCTGCAACCGTCCATCCGGCAGCGGCCAGATTTTTTGCGACATGGTATCCAAGACCACTGCTGGCTCCGGTAATCCAGGCGATACCATCAGATGGTTTAGCGATATATTGCGGCATGATGCCCTTTGTAGCGAGAGGTGCAGTAGAGTTGGGCTTGAAATGGGCTAGATGCGTATGAAAGGCGCTATGAAGCGTCCCAATGGCCCTGTCAGTCGAAGCGGCGCGTCTGTGACCGCAAAGCAAATGCAATCCTCGTCCTGATCGGCAACTGGCCTGTGATCTACTGTTCCATCAGCGATGGAAATCTCACCTTTTTTGTAGTGGCCAGTGCCATCACTAAACGCTCCCTTCAACACCAGGGTTATTTCAGTGCCTTCATGTGTATGGTGCGGAACGCCCTGCCCGGCCGGTAGCCGAAACAAGGTTGCCTTGCAGCCGTCAAACTCGCCCAGCTTTACCTCATCAATGCTGGCAAAGCGGTTTCGCTTCCAGGGGATGTCCGAAACGGTTGATCCAATAAAATGACGCAATGATTCCGGTGTTTCATCTTCTGTCGTGACTTCACTAGTGCTTTCCGACCCGCTATTTGAGGACAAAATACGCGCCAGCATTGCGTCTCGATCAGACAAAGCAACCGGCTCAATGTCAGCCAGCTCGAGGCCCGCCAAAGCTTCGAGGTTAGAAACCCATTCGCTGTTTGATCTGCTCATCTCCAAATGCGACGCAAGCAACACCTGAAGCGGCGTTGGCAATGTTCCGGAAACGAATTCCGCCATCAATGCGTCAATGGCGTCGGCTTGTTCAAGCATCACTAGTCAATCCCAAATCTACCTGTGGTGGTGGTAATCAATTCTACTGCCAATTAGACCACGCACATATACTTTTCTCAATTGTGTTACGATGCTTTTGCAAGAGTGGATCACACTGGCAGAAGCTCATTATGAATGAAGAAATTTGTATTCCAATAATTTTCGAAAAAACAGCACATGCTTCCTGTTCTCGCCATTGTCCCGCTACGGCAAAAGAGCGATATAAAGATGACCAACTCATTATAGAAGAATTCGCTCGTGTTTAAAGATATTCTGGAAGCCATCGGCAATACGCCCCTTATTCGCCTCAACAAGGTATCAGACGAAACAGGGTGTGAAATCCTTGGAAAGGCTGAGTTTCTAAACCCTGGCCAATCTGTGAAAGATAGAGCGGCTCTGTTTATCATCAGGGATGCCGTTGCAAGCGGTGCGTTAAAACCGGGTGGAACTGTTGTAGAAGGCACGGCCGGTAACACCGGTATCGGGATTTCCATGGTGGCCAACGCCATGGGTTTCAAATCGGTAATCGTCATTCCTGAAACCCAGTCGCAGGAAAAGAAAGATGCCCTGCGACTCATGGGAGCGCAATTGGTTGAAGTCCCAGCAGTGCCGTATAAAAACCCGAATAATTACGTAAAACTGTCTGCGCGTTTGGCTGAACAAATCGCAGCGACTGACCCAAACGGGGCTGTGTGGGCCAACCAGTTTGACAATGTGGCCAATCGCCAGGCCCATATTGAGACAACAGGTCCGGAAATTTGGCGTCAGACCGATGGAAAAGTCGATGGCTTTATTTGCTCTGTTGGGTCCGGCGGCACGCTGGCCGGTGTCGGAATGGCGTTGAAGGCAAAAAATCCAAATGTGAAAATTGGCCTCGCGGATCCGCACGGCTCGGCTCTCTTCAAATATTATACGCAAGGTGAATTCGGAGCAACAGGCTCCTCCATTACCGAAGGAATTGGCCAGGGTCGGGAAACCGCTAATCTTGTGGATGCGCCGATTGATGTCGCCTACCAGATATCTGATACGGATGCGTTGAACCATGTCTTCCACCTTCTGGAACATGAAGGGCTGGTGCTTGGTGGCTCCTCTGGAATCAATGTTGAGGGGGCGGTTCGGCTGGCCAAAGAACTGGGACCGGGCCATACGATCGTTACGATCCTGTGTGACTACGGCAATCGCTATCAATCCAAATTATTCAACGCTGAATTTCTCCGTTCCAAGGAGTTGCCCGTTCCAGCCTGGCTTGAACCACAATCCGAAATAGTTCCTCCGTTTGCCGATGTTCCAACATGAGCCACTCTGTCAAAAAACTGTTTCTTGATGATGCCTATCTGACGGGATGTTCTGCCACAGTTGTAGATGTGAATGATCGCGGAGGCATCATTCTCGATCAAACTGTGTTTTACGGCACGAGTGGCGGGCAACCGGGCGACACCGGAACAATGATACTGAAGGATGGCTCAACCATCCAGATAGCAACGACAGTCTGTGGAACTGACAAGGATGAGCTAATCCTTGTCCCCGCGTCTGCAGACCAACTACCTCAAATTGGCGATACGGTTGCTGTGCAGATTGATTGGGACCGGCGGCATAAATTGATGCGCATGCATACGGCGCTGCATTTGATGTGTGCATCCATCCCCTTTCCCGTTACCGGTGGGCAAATCGGCGAGACAGAGAGCCGGCTGGATTTCAATATGCCGGATAACCCGGATCGTGAAGCGCTTACCGTACATTTGAATGCACTGGTGGAAGAAGATCACGCGGTCTCCGACCGGTGGATTGAGGACAGCGCTCTGGAAGCACAGCCGGACCTGATACGCACCATGTCGGTAAAGCCTCCCATGGGCAGCGGTAAGGTGCGTCTTGTTTCCATCGGTGTTGATGATGCTGTGGATCTTCAGCCTTGTGGAGGGTCTCATGTGAAATCCACTGCAGAGATCGGCAAACTGGAAATCTACAAGGTGGAAAACAAGGGTAAGCAGAACCGGCGGGTTCGTGTTCGTCTTCTAGAGGACTGATATCATGTCGGATTCGACCAATCTGGTGTCAGCCCAATGGCTGCTGCAACATTTGGATGACGCTGACGTAAAGGTCATTGATGGATCGTGGTATTTGCCACAACAGGGCCGCAATGCTGTTGCCGAATACAAGGCGGGACATATTCCCGGTGCTGTCTATTTTGACCTTGATGGGCATTCCGACAAGAGCAGTGACCTTCCACATATGATGCCATCTGCTGATGCGTTTGCTGCGGCCGTGAGCGGGTTGGGTATCTCAAATTCGGACCACATCGTCGTTTATGACGGGCTGGGCTTCATGTCTGCGCCACGTATCTGGTGGATGTTCAAGGCATTCGGCCATGAGAAAGTGTCTGTCCTGAACGGTGGAATGCCAGCCTGGAAACGCGCCGATGGTCCGATCGAAGATCAGCAAACCGATGTCATGACCACTAGCTATCAGGCCCGGCTGAATGAAAAATACATCGCCAGCAGAGAAGACATTTTAACTTTTGTTCAAAATGGCGATCGGCAAATCGTTGACGCACGCAGTGCCGACCGGTTTAGCGGTCGCGCACCAGAGCCACGAGAAGGCCTGAAAAGCGGACATATGCCCCGGGCGAAAAACCTTCCCTTTCAAAAGCTTATTGGAGAAAGCGGATTTTTTGGATCAGGATCAGAATTGCGGCGGGCCTTTGAAGACACCGGCCTTGATCTCTCTCGCCCCATTGTCACGACATGTGGGTCTGGCGTCACTGCAGCTATTTTGACCCTTGGTCTTGAAGAACTCGGGCATGAGGACAATAAGCTGTATGATGGATCATGGGCTGAATGGGGCTCTCATCCTGAAACCTTTGATAAAATTATAGGATAAGTTCTCACGTAAAGCCGATGAATATCTGCTTTTTCAGTTGATAACAGGTCCTCTGTTTCATTCACCTATGGTGCTACCCATTGTGAGGTCAGGGTTCCGTTTGTTTGCCAGTCATACTGTGCCCGACGATGCCCTTGGGACGCCAGATAGAGCCATTCCAGTTGGTGATAGAATACTTTGAGAATGCAGAAGTGAAACTCACTGTGCTGCGAGGCATCGATGCTGCCTGTTTCGTAATCGTCGCCGGCTGCCAAATGCGTTCCCGGACCCGGGTTGGTGCCATAGAGAGCTTTGTTGTGTGAAGGCAGGGTTCTCCAGGTTTTTGCTGTTTCATTATCATTGCAATGAATGGAGCAATGACCGGACAAGCGGAGCTGAATGCGGTTTTCCGGATCATAGAACACTGCACTGACTGCCGGATGGTTTTCAATCTCCTGAACCTTTGAAGATCGCGAATCTGTGTAGAATGAAAAGTGACGGTCCTCTGAGTTAAATTCGCGCATGACGACCATACGCGAGCTGGCTGACAGCGTGCCCTGTGCATCCCTTTTGATCGATGCAAAAACGGGTGTTCGAAGCGGTGAAGCCGGCTGGTCGACAGCACCGCGTAGCAGACCGTGCGCATGGCTCAGGGTGTTCTCCAGATCATTGTAGTAATCTGCAGTGTCATCGTTCGGCATTTCTCGGTCTCCCGGGTACATCCAATTCAACTGCAAAGGCCTCAGGTGGCTCTGCCCGACCTGAGGCCCTGGCAGGTTGGACTGATCGTGTATTAAAGGACAGAACAGAATATGCTCTGCTAATGTTCAAAAACCGTTCGGTAAAATTGTAACGGCGATATTAGTGTGCAACCCACGCTGAAAGATTTGGCAAAGGCCTGTGGGGTTACGGCCATGACCGTCTTGAATATTCTCAACGATCATGAAGGCGAAGGCGGCTCGGAGACCCGAAAACGGATTCTTGCGGCAGTTGACGAACTTGGCTACCGGCCAATCCGCCTAACGACCATCAAAGTTCAATATCAGGTTAAAATTTCCACGGGCTTGACAGATGTGTTCTCTCTGGGTCTACTGACTTTAACGATAAAGGGATACTCATAAGATGACTAACATTTTTCCCGAAGTCAGTTCCGGGCCATCAATTGATCCTGTCGTCGACGAAATGCGCGACACATTCTTCTGTGCCCTGGTCTCAGATGCGCTCGACGAGCTGGGGCACATGTCCCAAGCGATGGAACCACGCATCCGGCCACTTGATGACACGCTTGTGTTGGTCGGCCGCGCCAGAACAATGCTTTACATGGATGTTTATGCGCGACCTGGCCCGGACGAGAACCATTACGCACTTGAGATAGCTCTCGTCGACGACCTTAAACCAGGTGACGTCGTTGTTGCAGCGTGCGGAAAATCCGGGCGCATCGCGCCCTGGGGCGGACTGCTAAGCACTGCAGCAACCATTCGGGGCGCGACAGGTGCCGTGATGGACGGATATGTGCGGGACATCCGGCATGTGCGGGAGTTGAAGCTGCCGGTCTATTCCGGCGGAATTGCGCCGTTAGATAGCAATGGCAGAGGTAAAGTCGTTGAAACCGATGTTCCGGTCGAGTGTGCAGGCGTGCTGGTTCACTCGGGCGATATCATTTTTGGCGATGCTGATGGCTGCATTGTCATCCCAAAAGCTCTGGAAATGGACGTTCTGGAAGCCGGCCGCAAGAAACTGATGGCTGAGAAAAACACGCTAAATGCGCTGAAAGCCGGCAAAAAACTGATCGACGTCTACAACGAATTCGGCGTGCTGTAATATGCAGGGTAAGCCCTCCCCCACTAAGACCGAACCTGGCTTGATCCGCCGATTTTTTCAACTAGACGGCGCATCGATTGCGCTCGTATTTGTGCTTCTGATTTTGATCTTCATGATCACAGCGCCCAGGGCGTTTCTGGGTTATCGGGTTTACATGAGCTTCATGGCTACTGTTCCGCCGCCGTTGATAATCGCCCTTGGTGTGACTCTGGTGGCTGTCGCTGGCGAAATGGATTTATCATTTCCGTCGGTGGTCGCAGCTGCAAGCTTCGTGTTTGGCATCATGTTCAAACAATGGGATGTTACCTGGTTTGCATTTGCCTGCGCCGTTGCAGTCGGCGCTGGCATGGGCCTTGTTAACGGCCTTGTTGTTACGCTTCTTGGCATCCCTTCCCTTATCGCGACCCTGGCCATGCTGTTCCTTTGGGGTGGGTTGGTAACCGTGTTGTCCGGCGGTATTCAACTCGCGATTCCCGACATTTACGGAACCGCGATGCACAGCTTGTTTGTTGGGCGGATTGGCGGTGTTTTTCCAGCTCAGATGATTTGGGCGCTGTTAATTTCAGCGTTTATCTGGATGCTTCTCAATCGGCACCGGTTTGGTGAAAGCCTTCTGTTCATCGGCGACAATCTTGAAGTCGCCCGGGTGGTCGGCATCAACGCAACGCGTGAAAAAATAAAACTCTTCACATTGTCCGGTGCGCTGGCAGCTGTCGGTGGCGTTTTGCTGACGCTTGAAACGACGGCCTATTTCTCCAGTCAGGGCATGGGCTATTTGTTGACGGTCATTGCTGCTGTTTTTATTGGCGGCACATCCATTTTTGGCGGGTCCGGCAAGGTTGTCGGCACAGTCTTCGCGGCTTTCATTGTCACCGTTATCGAAGCTGGATTGGTTGCGTCAGGAATTCAGGGGTTTTGGACCCGCTTCTTTATTGGCTTTGTCTTCATTCTGTCAGTGACCGCCAACGCGATCATTGAAGATCCGGACAAGGTTCCGCTGGTGCGCATGTTGCGGACCAAAATGCCAAGTCGCTGAACGACTTGTAAAAAATCAAATTGAAACAGGAGGAACACCAGAAATGAAAAGCTTAATAGGTACAGTCCTAATTGGCCTCGCTGCCTTCACGATAGGCACAAGCGAAGTGCCCGCCCAGGACCGGGATCCGGTTGATGGCGGCCTGACAATCTATATGCAGCTGGGTGGAAATCCTGGCGGTCCCGCCACACTTGCGCGGGAACTTGGCGCGCGCGATGCAGCGCGCGTTCTTGACGTGAACCTGATTGAACAGCACTCGCAATGGAACCCGCAGCGGATGCTACAGCAGGCAAACGAGGCTCTGGCGGGAGCACCAGACGCAATCATCGTCATGGGGCATCCGGGTACAGATGCTATGACGGCATTCCTCAATCGTGCAAAGAGCGACGGCGTAACGGTCGTTGTTGGCAATAACAACCTTCCGGGTTCTGGTGCCAGTTACTTCGGTCTCAATAATTACGACGCCGGCGTCAATCTCGCGCGCCTGGCTGCCCAGGAAGGCGGATTGACTGCCGGTGATAAAGTTGTCGTCTACGGCGCCTTTATTGAAGGCGCACCAGGCGCCAATGTTGCTGAAGGGTCGCTTGCGGCTCTGGATGAAGCAGGCATTGCCTATGACAAATTGCAGTGGTCCAATGAAGCTGTTCAGGATGCGTCACTCGCTGTGCCGGTTCTTGTCAGCTATCTGGAAAGCAATCCCGACACCCGGGGCATCATTGTACCGGGACATGGTGGCATCACTGCATTCCTTGGAAAAGTCGTTCGCGATGCCGGAAAAGAAGCCGGTGAAATTGTTACCGCTGGCTTCGACATTTCGCCTGCAGCAATCGACGAAGTAAAGCGTGGGTATCTGACACTCGTGCTTGACCAGCAGCCTTACCTTCAAGGTTTCATGCCTGTGGTCGCAGCCGTGCTGGAAGTCAAATACGGGCTTGGAGGCCTGTTTTTGAACACCGGCGGTGGTGTTGTCACGAAGGATAATGTTGAAATGATCGAGAGCCTGGTTGCCCAAGGACTCCGATAAGCTTTGCATGCAGGGGCGAAAATCAACATCGCCCCTGCCAATCCACAGCCTTTCAAGACGACAGATTGGACCTCCCAGATGGCAGATCAAGCCAATGCCGATCAACCCATCGTACGCCTGAATAATGTCGGCAAGGCTTACGGGCCGGTTGTCAGCCTTCAGGATGTTTCGCTGGAGATTGGAAGCAACGAAATTGTTGGCTTGATTGGCGACAATGGGGCGGGAAAGTCGACACTGATCAAGATAATGACCGGCGTCGAAACACCAACCACCGGTGAGGTCTTCATTCGTGGCGAGCGCGTCGATTTTTCAAATTATTCAGTCCAGCGCGCGCACGAGCTTCGCATTGAGACCGTTTATCAAACCTCTTCTCTAGGCACCAAACAGCCGTTATGGCGGAACTTTTTTGTCGGACGCCCTTTGACGAATGCTTTCGGTTTCATAAAAGTGCGCGAACAAAAACGCATTTCAGAACAAATAATGCGTGAGACCATTGGTTTCCGCAGCGCGGGCATAGATGTCGATACACCGGTGGGGCGATTGTCCGGCGGTGAACGACAAGGCGTTGCCATTGGCCGCGCAATGCATTTTGACAGCGATTTGATCGTTCTTGATGAACCAACAGTGGCACTGGCGCTTTCAGAAGTTGAAAAAGTTCTGAATTTTATTCGTTCAATCAAGGAAAACGGCCGGTCCTGCATCTATATTGAACATAATATCCACCACGTACACGCTGTTTGCGATCGGCTGATTGTCCTGGATCGGGGGCAACTTGTTCTGGATTGCGAAGCCAAATCCATGACCTACACCGAGCTTACCGAGTTCCTGCGTGACCTCCATTTCAGAGATGATCAAGATGCGAAAATTGCATCCTGATGTCGCATTCAACGCCAGCAGGACATTCCATCAGCTGGCCATAAACCGGAAATCAGCCAATGCCTGACCAAAACTCAATTCCCGCTTTAGCACAAAACGAATTTGACGGTCTGATTGGCGTGGCATTCACCGAAATAAACCCGCCCAAGGGCATGTATGCCCGCACATGGGGCAGCGCCAAACATGATTTATCAGAGGGTCTCCATCGTCCCCTGCGCGCAACTTGTCTTGCATTCGCTGCGCCCGAAAACGACGAACCTCTTTTCTTCATGACTCTCGACCTTATGGTCTGGATGTCAAAAGAGGACGAAGAAAGCATAAGGAACCCCATCGAAACCGCCTTGGGTATTTCACCTGGGAGGCTGATATTGCAGCTGTCCCACAGTCATGCTGCCCCCTTCACGGACCCTGCCCTGATCGCTGCGCCAGGTGGTGATCTCATTCCGCAATATCGTTCTGAAATCGTTGAAGCCTGCATAAAAATTGCCAACTCGGCCAAGGCTTCAATGAAGCCATCAATTCTAAGCTGGGGCACCGGCAAATGCGGGCTTGCGTATAATCGCGATCTGGTTTTGCCTGAGACGGGTGAAATTGTCTGTGGTGTCAATCCATTGACCAAGGCCGAGGACACGCTTGTCGCCGGGCGCATTTCCGATACGTCAGGAACCATCCAGGCGACGCTGGTTCACTATGCTGCGCATCCGACCTCATTGGGTGGCGAAAACCGATTGACCTCACCGGATTACATCGGGGCGATGCGCGAATTGGTGGAACGCGAAACCGACGGTGCCGTTTGCGTGTTTCTGCACGGTGCTGATGGTGAATTGACTCCGCGCCGCAGCTTTGAAGCCGACGCTGAAGCTGCAGATCAAAACGGGCGCGAGCTTGGATACGCTGCGCTGTCCGTTCTCGCCGGGCTTTTTCGCCCCGGCGAAAGAATGGTGTTCGACAAACGTCTGGAATCTGGCGCGACTTTGGGGCTTTGGCGATTTGAAAAACAAAAACCTGATCATTCTGCGGAAGCTAAAAAGGGCAGCGTGAAGCTTGAAGTCGGCCAATTACCTTCAATCGATGAATGCCGCGCAGAATATGAAAGCGCACCCGAGGGATTCGAAAAAGAAAGAGCGCAGCGTAGATTGGCCTTACGCGAAAAGGTTGGAGATGTGGCAGAATTCGATCTGCCTATTTATGTCTGGAAGTTGGGAAAATCATTTCTTGTCGGTGCGCCAGTTGAATTTTACAGTGACGTCCAGACTTCTCTTCGTGAAAAATTTCCAGACTTCACAGTGCTCGTCTTGGATGTGTGCAATGGATTTTTGAATTACCTGCCAAGACAGGAAGATTTTGAATTGAACTCCTATCCAGTTCGCATTTCATTATTTGCCGCCGGAAGTATGGAACGAGCACGGGATAAGGCCGCCGAGATGATCGCCTCTATGACAGGCGACTAGGTGCTGCGGTTTCTTCATACTGGCTATGGCAAAAGCCGATCCCAAAAGGACCTTGGGAATATGACGCGCTCATAATGTGACCGAGCAGGACCGCCAGAATGCGCGTTACATGGACTAAAAATGGCGCAAGGACGATTAACGTATTGGAATATAATGCATTTTATTGAAAAATGGTGACCCCGGTAGGACTCGAACCTACGACCTGCGGATTAGAAGTCCGCTGCTCTATCCAGCTGAGCTACGGGGCCTGAATTTTGGTGAAAGCTAGTGTGTCCACGATTGTTTGCGGTCAAACTTGAAATTTTCGGAGTAGGATGTCAGCCGGATTTTGCGCTGTTTCTGATTGGCAAGTTGATAGGCAATGCCATTCCTCTCAGCATAGGCAACGGCGTCTTCCTGGCTGTCAAAATTCAACTTGATCTGCTGCTTCATGTCCGATGAGGAGGTGTATCCCATCAAAGGCTCAATCTTTCGTGGCGTTTCCCGAACATATTCGAGAATCCAGTTATCGGTTTTACCCCGTCCTGATTGCATCGGATTTTTTGTTGGCTGGTAGATACGTGCGACCATTTTGAACTCTTGGGTTTGCAGCAGAGTGGTGTGACCATAGATACAGCCACCATCCATGATGTGGCAAGAAGCGAATTGGGTTTTTACCGAGCTGACAACTATCGAATGCCCCCAAAGCACTCTGGTCGCCTGCGCGGCACCACGCGGCGGCAGCCAGAGTGCTTTGGGGGCGCCCGAATGACGCGCCAAAGACAATCGATTTTTTTGTGAAAAATGGTCGGGGCAGAAAGATTCGAACTCTCGACCCCTGGTTCCCAAAACCAGTGCTCTACCAGGCTGAGCTATACCCCGTACCAATATCTGAAACAGTTTCCTGCGCCAGAGACACGCCTCTTACACGGACTATTGAGCCACGACAAGAGCCGTTTTGGGGAAATTACAAAAAGGTTGAATCGACCAGCTGAAAATCCGCTTTTTGGGCAAGCTGTCGGACTCAGTCGGAACTGAGATTCTTGACGAGCAATGGATGCATCACCTTATCTCCAGATCGAATTCCATTATCTGACGCAACGCCGGCATTGAGTTCCAATACATAGCGTATGGGCTCTCCCGATGAGATAATGTTTGTCGAGAATGGTGTGGTGTTTTCTGCGACCCGAACAACCGTCCCTGCGCGATTGATAAATACCATATCCAGTGACAATGGCGTGTTGCGCATCCACATTGAGACCAGCCGGTCTATGCCGAAATCAAACAGCATACCCTGGTCCTGCGGTAGTTCTTCCCTGAACATCAGGCCAACTTCCCGCTCCTTTTGTTCATCAGCAATCTCAACAATGAAACGCTGAACGCCCGTTCTCGTCTCGATTGATAAAAACACCGGATTTGGAGCGATGGATTGGGGCTGCTGCGCGGCCAGCGGAAAGTGCGCGCTTCCAAAAAGCAGAGCGACTGCGACGACTATCGTGCTGAGCCCGCGGCGGAATCTGGCTGGGTCGAAATTTTTACTCATGAACCGATATGCCCTTGGTTTTTTATGAAAGGGAGATGACAGCATCACCACACCGCAAAGCTGCAGGCAATCTTTGTCACATCATATTGGCAGAATTTAGTGTGATACAGGCTGGCCAGGGCCATCGGCCGGGCGAACTTCAGCGCACATCAATCCCTTGGGGCCTTTGCCATACCGAACCAGCACCTTTTGGCCGGGCCGCAACTCGGTCAAACCAAACTGGCGCAAGGTCTCCATATGGATGAAGATATCGGGGGCCTCTTCGCTTTCGGTGACAAAGCCGAAGCCCTTGGTGCGGTTGAACCATTTGACGGTAACCAGCGTCATGTCGCTTTCAGGCTCAACCTGTGTGTGCGTTCGCGTTGGCTCCGAGGCCGAGGGCTGCACGGCTGTGCTGTAATCCATGGACAGGACGCGGAAGGCCTGCAAGCCCTTGCTCTGCTGAGTGACCTCACAGACTATCCGTGCGCCTTCCATGGCGGTCAGAAAGCCGTCCCGGCGCAACGTCGTGACGTGGAGTAGAATATCGTTGGTTCCATCATCGGGAACAATAAATCCGTATCCCTTGGAGACGTCGAACCATTTGATCGACCCGGCGACGACTTCAATATCAACGGGAATTTCGGTGCCGATGTGGCTGTCCAAACCGGCCCTGGACTCAGTTTTGGTCGCCGATGCCTTATCAGCGCCGGTCTGAGCAGAACTTGCATCTTCTGGCTGTTTTGCGCCCATTTAGACTGCCCTCTACGACCAAGCATTTGTCTGCATGCCTCTGTTTTGCGCACAAAAATGCAGCGCTACGAAGACCAGCAAACGTCAGTGATTTGTCAGAATCACCAACTGCCCCACAACTTCAAATGCCACGCGGTTTTTGCTTATGCAATAAGATCAAAAAGCCCGGACCAATCCGCCCCGACGCGCATCATCTGATTCTGTTCTTGATTAAACACTGTGACAGCCCCATTCATCAAGCAGCTTGCTGGCAGCCGATGAAAATTTCGAGCTCATTTAAAAGATGATTTGACCTATGGGACGATCATTTCTTCACATTGCCGGAGCAATGCCTATGTAGTTGTGGAAGCTGCGGGGTAGTATAATCAGCGGACAATTACCGAGGAATGCCCGGCGAAACGAAACATATTGTGGGTAAGGATTTAGGCCTGCATCATTTGGAGCTTTATATGAAATATCTACACACAATGGTCCGTGTGACCGATGTCGACGCGTCTTTAAAATTTTACTGTGATGGTCTCGGATTGCAGGAAACACGCCGCATTGACAATGAAAAGGGACGCTTCACCCTGATTTTTCTATCTGCACCAGGCGACGAATCTGCGCAGGTTGAGTTGACCCACAATTGGGATCCGGAACCCTATGGTGAAGGACGCAATTTCGGGCATCTGGCCTACCGGGTCGCAGACATCTATGCGCTGTGCCAAAAGCTCATGGATATGGGCGTGGTCATCAACCGCCCACCGCGGGATGGCCATATGGCTTTCGTACGCTCTCCCGATAATATTTCGTTCGAACTGTTGCAAGAAGGTGACGCTTTGCCATCTCAGGAGCCTTGGGCATCGATGCCGAATACCGGTCACTGGTAAGCTTGGCCTGCCAGTTCTACGGCCACCTTTCCCTAGTTCCCAAATGGAGAAACAGCCCCTCTCCGTTTGGGATTTCCGGCTCTCCCCAATTGGGAATTCTGGAAATGCATAGCTCGGCTTCAAAAAAACTGTCTGCGACGGATTATGAGGGTTGCTACCCCTAAGAATCCTCTCTATAAGCCACTCCCGAAGCGCCCTTCGTCTAGCGGTCTAGGACGCCGCCCTTTCACGGCGGAAACACGGGTTCGAGTCCCGTAGGGCGTGCCACCTTCTTGTGTGGCACGCATGCCGATGTGATAGGGCAATTATTTCTTCCGTTTGTTTGACTTCATAACTGAAGAACTTCAGTTGCTTGCAGCAAGCTGGTTGTTCTCGCTCATTTTGATTATCCCACGGTCAAATACCCCACGTTTCATTCCCATGTCATTCGATACTTCCGTTCGCGCTTGCGGTTTTGAGCCCAAGCATTAGTATATCAGTTAACGGTTGGCTTGATTTCACGGAAGGTAGCTGCTCATGGATTTGACTTGGATTTTTGATGGTCTGGACAAACCGGACAAGACTCGCATTGGTCTTGCAAAGGCACTTGGCCGCGATGTGTCTGTTGTCAGTAAAATTCTGTCGGGGAAACGCCGCCTGGCTGTCGAAGATGAAGAGATAATCCGGAACTATCTGGAAATGCCTTATGGCGGCAGCAGTGGCGGAAACGGGATCTCATCCAGGGTCGTCTACAACGTGGCGTTTCACATTATTAAGGACAAGCAGATTAAGGAAGGCGATCCCAAGGAATTCGCTGATCTGTTTCTGGAGTTATGCCACTATCTGCAAGATCAGGACGATGCGCCAATCGACAAGATCGTTTCCTTCGAGGCACAACGCCGCGCCCGTCGCAGTTCTCAATCATAACATTCAAGCGATGATAAAGTTGCTGAAGTGGCGGACTTATGTATCCGTATTCGGCAATCTGTATCCCATCAATCGTGCGTGAGCGCTCGATGAATTTCTTCCATCCCAATTGAGCATACCAAAGTCGCATGGGATTTTGGCGAAACACCCAAATTATGAGCGGAATCTTATGGTGCTTTTCGAGGAATTGAGCCATGGTGAGCATAAGTTTGGGACCAGCTGATGTTCCTCTCCATTTTGGTAGGACATATCCTGCATGGAGTTCACCTGCCCCATATGGGGCGTCTTTGTCGCCACAGGGCCTGGCAAAGCAGAAACCGATTCCGGACTGTCCACTACGAATGACGTAGAGACGTTCAGCCAGACCGGGATTTTTGATCCATTGGCTCCATTGGGCAAGGCGGAATGCTTTATTTCGCCGGCTGACAAGTTCGGAAGGTAAAAAACCATAACAATTATGCCAACAATCCACATGTATGCGGGCAATTTCCGTAACATCATGTATGGTGGCAGGAATGACCTGAATGGTTTTCATCTGCTTCCCGGTCTTCATCTGAGGAATCGGCAAACGACTCGTAAATTATCTTTTTGGTGGTTTTATTGTAACAAATTCTATCTTGGCGGGAAATATGCTCGACTTTGAGCTACAGGAAAAACTGAAACATCATAAGGTCGACCTCAGTGAGGATAACCGCAAACGGTTTACTCTGATTGTGGTTTCAATGTTGATTGGCCTGGTGATGGGTCTGACTGCCGCATATGTATTCAATCAGGCCAATGTTGAGAGTTACCAAGCCGAGTTGAGTTTGATGGTGGTTTTGGCGGCGGAGAGCAAGAATCTTGATTCTGCAGCTACTCTGAAGGCCGTAGAGGCGGAAATCGGGAAACCTATTTCGGAGTTTTCTGAAAAGGACACACTGCAAGCTTTTCAGTATCTGGTCCGCAATACAAAACTTGCAAACTGAATTTCACGCGCAGCATCCTGGCGTGTTTGGTATGCGCGGCACTAAATAGTCAGATCAATTCTAATCCGGTAGTAGTTCGCCAACGACTGTGATGACGCCTGCATAATTGTTTTTCGTCCAGGTAAAAAGCGTAAGTCCACCGTTTATGTCAATCAATTCAATGCCGGTAAAAGACACCGACTCTTTGATGTGACTGACCAGGTCTTTGGAAAGTTGCAGTCCTGATGGGCGGCTTACCATGACATCCATGTCGCTTGTCAGCACCACCGATATACAAAGCGCGCAGTTGCTGTCCTCAGGCAAAAGTGTTTCCGGACCCATAATGCCCACGACAACTCCTGTTGCGACGCCTTCCACATTAAACAAACCGCGCGTTATGGGAATGAACGGAAGGCCGCTCTGTCGACCAACAACGGGCGGATTAATTCGCAAATCACCACTGCCCTGACGAACTGCCTCCCGGACATACAACCGATCCCCGAGATTTATGTCGGGCGCAGGCAAATTGTAGCTGTCATGTAACAGAACGCCATCAGCGGATATCGCCAGAATTGAACGCAACCCGGCAGCAGCGCGCTGATAGCGTTTCATGCGCGAATGGGCTATCGGCGAGGAAACGCCCGGATTAGCACTCAGGAAGTCGCCAACAGCGAGCAATGCAAGATCGTTCTGTTTCAGATGACTGTCGACCTGCTTGGCAAGCAGAGCGCCCTTCAGCTCCACGCGCATCCTGGTAAAATCTGTAACCAATGGCGCGCGGCGTGAACCAATTTCCAGCGCCAGTGCATTCTCGGTAATGCCAAGGCATAATCCGGCCAAAAGCAGGCCAGCACAGGACAAACGAATTAACTTCATTGCAACCAATATCCGCACGATTTCAAATTTAATGGAGTAAGAGTATCTTCTTGCAACCCATATATAGCCACCGGAAAATTTTGGGGAGTCAGAATGACTGATTTTCTACTAATAGTTAAGTATCAGCGAATATCAAATGTCCGCCACCAGCCTCATATTTAAATTTATCGCCTGATTGATGGCTTAGCCAAGTCCAGAATTCTGAACTGAACACTGGGGCGACCACCCCAATGATCAAGCGAAAATGTGCCTGCAAGATGGAACGTCCCTTCCCGGTTTTTCAACATTGTCTGGCCAATGGGATTGTCAGCGGCCCGAAAAGCAATGGCATTTATCCGCGTGCCCTGACCGGAGGAAACACTTGCGCGTACATGCCCGGAGCCAACTATTTTTGCAGGACCAATGAAATGCGCGGGCAATGCAAACACAGGCTGTGAGTGCCCGGCACCGTATGGACCAGCCCGCTCGACAAGGTCCATGAACTCAATTGTTGCGCCATTGGCGGTAATCGCGCCATCAATCCGCAATTGATTTTGCCCGCGCGCGGCATCAACCGCACGGGACAAATGTTCTTCAAGATATTCGCGAAACCGCCCAAGCTGAGCGCGCTCAATTGTAAGGCCTGCGGCCATTGCGTGGCCGCCTCCCTTGGTCAGAATGCCCGCATCGACTGCGCCCCTGACTGCCGCCCCGACATCTACACCGGGAACTGACCGTGCCGACCCGGTGCCAATCCCGTTGGGATTATAGGAGATTGCGAAAGCGGGTCTTTGAAACCGCTCTTTTAACCGGGCGGCAAGCAAACCGACAATGCCTGGATGCCAGCCATCCTGGCCGGTGATGAGAACCGAGGGGCCCGGTCCATCACCAATGTCTCTTTCAGCCTCGGCAATGGCCTCCGCCAACATGTCTGTTTCGATGGCCTGACGCTGCTTGTTCAGATCATCCAGCTGCACCGCAATGGTTTCAGCCGCTATAGGATCATCCATTGTCAGCAGCTTTGCCCCGAGTGACGCATCACCAATGCGCCCTCCCGCATTGATGCGTGGGCCAACCAGAAACCCCAAATGGTAGGCATTTGCAGGTCCGGTCAGTCTGGCGGTCTTCATCAGGGCGTTCAGACCGGCATTACGTCCGTGACGTATAGCGACCAGACCCTTGGTGATGTAAGCGCGGTTCAACCCTTTTAGCGGCACCACATCACAGACAGTGCCAAGCGCCACAAGGTCCAGCCATGCTAAAAGATCGCAGCTTTTGGCGTGCGGGTGATTGGCCGCTTTAAGAACGGCCAAAGTGGCAACCAGTGTCAGAAACACCACACCGACTGCAGCCAGGTGCCCCTGCCCTGACAGATCATCCTGTCTGTTTGGATTGACCAGTGCCACAGCATGCGGCAGTTGTTCTCCAAGCTGATGGTGATCCAGAATAACGACATCGCATTCCCGGCGGGCAGCGTGTTCCAAGGCTTCGAAGCTTGTGGACCCGCAATCGACTGTGACAATCAATTCGGCGCCATCATCAATCAGTCCGTCAATGGCCGGTCCATTTGGTCCATAGCCTTCGAAAATTCGATCCGGGATGTAGATTTCGGCGGGAATGCCGAAATGCTGCAGGAACCGAAACAGCAAGGCTGAACTGGTTGCGCCGTCAACATCATAATCCCCAAATATAGCAACTTTCTGTTTGTCGACGATTGCTTTTGTCAGCCGTTCTGCCGCTTTCTCCATGTCGGTGAGAGCTTTGGGATCCGGCATCATATCGCGGAGAGATGGCGTCAGGAATTGAGCTGCACTGTCAATGTCAACGCCGCGTGCAGCAAGCACACGGCCGAGTAGCTCAGGCAATTGATGGCGTTGCGAGATGGCGGTCGCAATGGGTTGCGTTTTTGTATCGAGGCTCTCGACCCATGCCTTGCCGGTCAGGGACTTTTCAACTCCAAGAAAGTGGCGTGGCTGCAAAAGCAACTCTCCCAATGCTGAAAGGCGTTTCAGAGCCTATGAAAAACGGTCGGTCTGGCGGTGTCTGGCCTTGATCCATCTGACCGTGTGGCTGGAGGATCGCATAACAACCGTATGGGTTGTAATGCTGTCCTGCCCGAAGCGAACGCCGGCCAACATATTGCCGTCGGTTACGCCCGTTGCCGCAAACAGAACATCACCTTTGGCCATTTCCAGCATGTCGAACTTCTTGTTCACGTCTTCAATGCCCATTTTGATAGCGCGGTCGCGTTGCTGCTGGGTGTTGATGACCAATCGACCCTGCATCTGACCGCCGATACAACGTAACGCGGCAGCTGCAAGTACACCCTCAGGCGCTCCGCCAATTCCCATGTAGATGTCGATTCCGGTCTCTTCGGGATCGGTTGTGTGAATAACACCGGCCACATCGCCATCACCAATCAACCGGATGGCTGCGCCGGTCTGACGAACTTCTTCAATAATCTTGGCATGGCGCGGACGATCGAGAATACAGGCAGTAACCTGATCAATGGACACACCCTTGGCCGCAGCCACTCGTGCCATGTTTTCTGCAGGCGATAAATCCAGATCGACGGTTCCCGCCTCATAGCCAGGTCCAATGGCAATTTTTTCCATATAGACATCCGGCGCATTCAGAAGGTTGCCCTCATTTGCAATGGCGACCACAGCCAGAGAATTCGGCAGGTTCTTGGCGCAAATTGTGGTGCCTTCCAGGGGATCAAGGGCAATATCGACCTTGGGTCCACCACCCTTGCGACCGACTTTTTCACCAATATAAAGCATCGGCGCTTCGTCACGCTCGCCTTCGCCAATGACAACTGTTCCTTCAATTGGCAACGCGTTCAATTCTTTGCGCATAGCGTCGACGGCCACCTGATCTGCGGCTTTTTCATCGCCCCGTCCACGTAAGCGGGCCGCAGCAACGGCTGCACGTTCTGTTACCCTTGCCAGTTCCAGCGTGAGAATACGGTCAAGCACAACATCTTCTAGTGTCTCGGTGTTCATCTTGCTCTCCAAGGCTGCGTTGCGGAAATAATTGCAGGGCCTGTACCCTAAGGTTGAAACTCAGGCTTTTTCAAGCCGTATCAGTTGTGGATCGCCAACAATATGGCCATCTGAACGTATGTGTACCAGCGCCTCACGAATAGCGCTTTCAGTTGTCTTGTGGGTAATCAGCAAAACTGTCTTTGTTTCAGGTCCATTTGATAATTCCGGCTGACCATCGCGGTTTTTCTGCACAATGCTGGCAAGTGAAATACCTGCCTCTGCCATACGTCCGGCGATGGAAGCAAATGCCCCCAGGCGGTCGCTGACAGTCAATCTGATGTAGTAGCCACCTTCATGGGCCCGCATTCTGGCTTTAACATAGGGCTTTTGATCGGCAACCTTGATGCCGAGTGTCGGGACGATCACGCCACGCGCAATGTCGACAATATCACCCAGTACAGCAGATGCTGTTGCATCTCCGCCGGCGCCCGGCCCGGACATAGTGATATTTCCTACGGCATCAGCATCAATGGACACTGCGTTTGTGACATCGGTTATCTGAGCCAAAGGGCCTTCCAACGGCACCATTGTGGGATGTACGCGTTGTTCAATGCCCGTTGCCAGCTTCTGGGCGACGCCCAAAAGCCTGATTCGATAACCCAATTCAGTTGCTGCCTGAATGTCCTGCGGCGTTATCGAGGAAATTCCTTCAATGTAGATTTCGTCGCTGTTGACCTCGGTTCCAAATGCCAGGCTCGTCAACAGCGACAGTTTGTGCGCTGTGTCATATCCTTCAACATCGAATGTCGGGTCAGCTTCGGCGTATCCAAGCTTCTGGGCCTGCTCCAGACAAGCAGAAAAGGATATATTGTCCTCTTCCATGCGTGTGAGGATGTAGTTGCAGGTTCCGTTCAGGATACCAGAGACACGGCTGACCTGATTGCCCGCAAGGCTTTCCCGCATGGCTTTAATGACGGGAATACCGCCAGCAACAGCTGCTTCGAAATTCAGCGAAACGCCGTTTGCTTCAGCAAGCCTGGCAAGATCTCCACCATGTTTTGCAAGCAAGGCCTTGTTGGCGGTCACAACATGTTTGCCGCTTTCAAGGGCCGCGCGTACAGCCAGGTCGGCTGGACCGCTGTCACCACCGATCAATTCGACAAAGACATCAATGTTATCGGCAGTTGCAAGGGTGACGGGATCATCATGCCAGTACAGATGATCAATCGAAATTCCCCGATCGCGCCCTCGTGTCCTTGCACTTACACCGGTTACGGAAAGTGTCCTGCCGGAGCGGATCTCCAAAATTTCGTTCTGTTTCGCCAAAAGCTGAATCAGGGCGCAGCCAACGGTTCCAAGCCCGGCTACGCCGAGTCGCAACGCATCTGTCATCGATGATCTTTCCGAATTTGCTCAGGACACAGCGTCTATGCGCTGATTGGCACGACGTTTGGCATGGATTGCTGGGCAGATGCAAGGAAGCGACGCAAGTTTCGCGCAGCCTGACGAATTCGTTGTTCATTTTCCACCAGAGCGATGCGGACATGCTCATCGCCATGCTCACCAAACCCAATTCCGGGAGCAACAGCAACATCGGCCTCTTCAATCAAAAGGCGAGAAAACTCAAACGAGCCCATATGTTTGAAATTCTCAGGCAGTGGTGCCCAGGCAAACATGGTTGCGCCAGGTGATGGTACAGCCCAACCGGCGCGTGCAAACGAATCGACCATGACATCGCGTCGACCTTTGTAAATTTTGCGCGCTTCATCAATACAGTCTTCACTGCCATTCAATGCAGCTGCTGCTGCCACCTGGATTGGCGTAAAAGCACCATAATCGAGATAGGATTTGACCCGCGCCAATGCGGCAATCAATCGCTCATTTCCAACTGCAAAACCCATGCGCCAGCCCGGCATGGAAAAGGTTTTGGACATGCTGGTAAACTCGACGGCGATGTCCATTGCACCTTCGACCTCAAGAATCGATGGCGGTGGTGTGCCCTCAAAAAAGATTTCCGAATAGGCCAGATCCGAAAGGATCAGCAAATCATGCTTTTTCGCAAAAGCGACAACATCTTTATAGAAGTCCAGATTTGCCAGATAGGCAGTCGGATTTGACGGATAGTTGAGGATGAGCGCAAGCGGTTTGGGAATCGAATGCCGAATGGCACGTTCTGCCGTACGAAAAAACTCAGGGCCGGGTTCTGCGGGAATCGAGCGAATAACACCGCCAGACATGATGAAGCCGAATGAGTGAATTGGATAGGTTGGGTTTGGAACCAAAATGACATCGCCCGGTGCGGTAATGGCCTGTGCCATATTGGCAAAGCCTTCCTTGGAACCAAGTGTGGCGACAATCTGTGTGTCCGGATTGAGTTTTACGCCAAAACGACGCTCGTAATAGCCTGCCTGGGCCTTGCGCAGTCCGGGGATGCCGCGCGATGTCGAGTAACGGTGTGTTCGTGGATTGGCGACCGTCTCCACCAGCTTGTCGACAATGTGCTGAGGTGTCGGCAAATCCGGATTGCCCATCCCCAAATCAATGATATCTGCTCCACCCGCCCGCGCCTTCGCCTTGATTTTGTTGACGTGTTCAAAAACATAGACTGGCAGCCGTTTGACCTTGTGGAACTCTTCCATCGTATCTCTCGCTTTGGGATGGCATGGACTTGGGAAATTGATTTGTTTCACGATAGTGCGGCCATGAAAAGGCCCCAAATCGCTAAAAAGTGCTCAAACATTCGAACGCTTCGGCAATTGTCGCGCTTTCGCTCCTGTTGCGTCGATGATACACAGTCAGGAGAAACACAAAAAACATCTTTCAGGGACCATGACGGAAACACCCAAAGACCCCGGTCGGGACAATCATCTTCTAGAGTATATCGTGCAGAATCCGGAAGCATTTGCCAACAATTTGGCGCGTGCTGCTGAGGAGGCTGGCCGTGCTGTGGCTGCTTTCTTGAAACCGCGAGAGGAAGGTCGCCGGGACGGAGAGGATGTAAATGACGAGATTTCCGAAATCGTGACAACCCTGTCGAAGGTTGGCGAGTACTGGATGTCGGATCCGGAACGGGCGATACAGGCCCAGACAGCCCTGTGGACAAATTACATGAATTTGTGGAGCTCGTCGCTGCAGCGCATGCAGGGTCAGGAAGCTCAACCCGCCATTAAACCCACTCAAGGTGACAAAAGGTTTTCAGCTGACGACTGGGAGCAGAACCAGTTTTTCGATTTTCTGAAGCAATTCTATCTGATTACGTCGAATTGGGCGCAGCAGATGGTGGAAGACGCGGATGATCTGGATGACCATACCAAGAGTAAAGCGGACTTTTATGTGCAGCAATTGTCAAATGCGGTGTCTCCCTCCAACTTCTTGCTGACCAATCCGGAATTGCTGAAGGAGACGGTACAAAGCGACGGAGAAAACCTGGTGCGCGGCATGCGTATGCTGGCAGAGGACATGATTGCCGGTGATGGCGAGTTGAAAATGCGCCAGTCTGACACCAAGAAATTCAAGGTTGGCGAGAACATGGCCGTGACGCCGGGCAAAGTCATTTTTCAAAATGATATCTGTCAGTTGCTGCAATATACGCCAATAACAAACAAGGTTCTGAAGCGGCCATTGTTGATTGTTCCGCCATGGATCAACAAATTCTATGTGCTGGATCTCAATCCCGAGAAATCCTTTATTCGCTGGGCTGTCGAGCGCGGTCACACGGTGTTTGTGATTTCATGGATCAATCCCGACGAACGCCAGTCGGGAAAGAGTTTTGAACATTATATGAAGGAAGGCATTCTGGAAGCCTTGAGCCAGGTGGAGAATGCGACCGGCGAAAAGAAGGTGAATGCCATTGGCTATTGTGTTGGCGGCACGTTGCTCTCTGTCACAATGGCCTATATGGCTGCAAAGAAAGATACCCGCATTGCTTCTGCAACCCTGTTTACCACTCAGGTGGATTTCACCCATGCGGGCGAGCTGAAAATATTCGTCGACGAAGCGCAGATCAGCGCGCTTGAAAAACACATGGAAAAGCGCGGCTATCTGGAAGGCTCAAAAATGTCGAAGGCATTCAACATGCTGCGCTCCAATGATCTGGTCTGGCCGTATTTCGTGAACAATTACATGCGCGGCAAGGACCCCTTCCCGTTTGATCTTTTGTACTGGAATTCCGACAGCACGCGCATGCCCGCCGCCAACCATTCATTCTATATGCGGAACTGTTATCTTGAAAATAATCTGTCCCGTGGAAAAATGGTCATAGGCGATGAGACCCTTGATTTGTCGAAGGTCAAGGTTCCAATTTACAATCTGGCAACCAAGGATGACCACATCGCGCCTGCCCTGTCCGTATTCACGGGATCGTCGTGTTTTGGTGGTCCGGTGCAATTTGTAATGTCGGGATCAGGTCACATTGCTGGTGTGGTCAATCCGCCTCACAGAAACAAATATCAACATTGGACCGGCCCTGAGCCAAAAGGTGATTTTGACGAATGGGTCTCAAAAGCTGAAGAACATCCCGGATCGTGGTGGCCGCATTGGCACGCCTGGATTGAAGGACTGAACAAAACCCAGGTCTCTGCGCGACAGCCCGGCGAGAATGGCATTAAAATCCTCGAGGACGCACCGGGCTCCTACGTAAAAACCAAGGCTTGAAACTTGTCTGATATTATTACTGTAACTGATACGAAGACGCTCGCTGATATGTGCGCGCGTCTGGCTCAACATTCCTTCGTGACCGTTGATACAGAATTTCTACGTGAGAGCACATACTGGCCGATCCTGTGCCTGATTCAGGTTGCCAGCGATGATGAAGCGGCTCTGATTGACCCGATGGCCGACGGCCTGGATCTTGCGCCGTTCTTTGAGCTCATGGCTGATCGCAGTGTGGTGAAAGTATTTCACTCTGCGCGTCAGGATCTTGAGATTATTCTCAAGCTTGGGGATTTGATACCCGCGCCCCTGTTCGACACCCAGATTGCAGCCATGGTTTGCGGTTTTGGTGACAGCATCAGTTACGATCATCTGGTGCAAAAAATCTGCAATGTCCAGATCGACAAATCGTCACGATTTACTGACTGGAGTCAGCGGCCACTCACCGCCAAGCAGCAGACTTACGCGCTGGCTGATGTGACCCATCTGCGCGATATCTACAAATCTCTGGAAGCCAACCTTGAGCAGCAAAACCGCACGGAATGGCTGTCTGAGGAAATGGCCATACTGGAGAGTCGCGGAACCTATATCGTGGAACCACAAGACGCCTGGAAGCGGTTGAAAATGCGGGCTCGCAAACCTATCGAGCTGGCTGTCACCAAGGAACTGGCAGCCTGGCGCGAAGCAGAAGCAAAATCTCGCAACCAACCGCGTGGCCGCATCATCAAGGATGACGCAATCTACGAATTGGCTTCCCAACAACCGGAAAATGTTCAGGCGCTGGCGCGTATGCGCGCTTTGCCAAAAGGTTTTGACCGGTCAAAGTTTGCCGATGCTGTGATTGCCGCGGTTAAGCTGGCAAAATCCATTCCGAAAGACGAATTGCCAAATGTGCCGCGCCCGCCTCGTCGACCTGAAGGCGCAAGTGCCGTGGTTGAATTGCTGAAAGTGTTGCTGAAGCTTGTCTGTGAGCAACATGGTGTCGCATCAAAAATCATCGCCAATGTGGATGATCTGGAAAAAATCGCGAACAGTGACACAGCCGACGTTGCTGCGCTGAAAGGTTGGCGGCGGGAGTTGTTCGGTGAAGCGGCGTTGCAGGTGAAAGAAGGAAAACTTGGCTTTGCACTGTCCCAGCGCAAGAAAGTCATCCTTGTGCCTATCGAGCCTGAATAAGCACTATTTGTTGCGTGCCGCCTCAAAGGCCATTGTCAATTCTTCAATGGCCTTAAGTGTGTTTGACAGTTCCTCATTCGTCCGCTCGGCGAACAAATCCCTGAGAGCCAGGCCAAGATTGCTGTAACGCTTTCCAGCCTCTTTCCGGGTTTCATCTGTCAGACTGATGACCCAGCTCCGTCTGTCTGTCGGAGAGTGTGTCCGGTTTATGTGCCCACCCTTTTCCAGTCGGTCCAGCATTGCAGTGACTGAAGCCGTGGTTATACCCAGCTTCACTGCAAAGTCTTTTGGATGAAGTTCCGTCTCTTTTAGCGCGTCGATGGCACGCAATGCGGTTCGATCAATCCCTATGCTGTCAGCAACATACTCATCAAAGCGACCGACTTCTGCATAAAGACCCCGAATTGAGTTGACCAAATCTTGCGGACTCAGCTGTGAACCAATTGACACTGTGATGTCTCCAAGTTATCTAGTTTTACAACTAACTAGACAATCTAAATATAATCTGCGAGTCCAATTTCACAGAACCTGCATGTTCACAATAGTGATTAAGCCCCCGAATTCAATAAACAATCTGTGGGCAACCTGGCGGTCAGAGAGCTGATTGGAGTGATCAACTATGACGATAGAATCAGGATCTCCCGAAATTACAGTCACGTCAGTGAAGGCCTCTGGGTCGACTACAGGCCAAAAAAACAGAATGCGGCACCTGATTTTGAGCGTAGCAACAATAGGATTGTCCGCAGGCTATTCTCGCACCCACGCAGCGGACTTTGTCGTCGATACCCCGACAATCGTGCAGAACGGTTCTGCGGCCCATATTCTGGATGGAAACGATAGTCTGACCATCACCAGCAGCGGTGAAATCATCGTCAACGGTGTTGATGGCGTGAACGCCAGCGGTGATGAAAACAGAATTACCAATTTCGGAAACATTGAGGTCGACGGCGATACCTTTATTGGCATCAATGCGCAGAATGATTTCAACACTGTAACGAACAGCCGCAGCGGAACGATCACGACCACAGGTGAATATGGCTACGGCATCTATGGGCGAGACGGCAATTCGATTAACAATCACGGTGCCATTTTCACCAGTGGTCAAAACGGCGGTGGCATAGAAGTCCGTGATAATAACAACATTCTCAATACCGGCTCAATTTCCACCACGAATGATCAGAGTTCCGGCATTGAAGCCAATGACAACAACACAATCATCAACATCGGTACAATATCGACCGCAGGAATACGGAGCTTTGGCATTGATGTCCAAAACAACAGCACGGTCGTGAATGAAGGTACGATTACGACAGATGGGGACAACAGCGAGGGAATATCCGGATCTGATTTCAATACCTTCATAAATAACGGGTCCATCAGGAGCTATAGTTCCGGAAGCGCCATCTACAGTTCCAATGACGGGTCTGTCATCAACAACGGATACCTCTTCAGCGAGGGAAGAGGAATCGTCGCAATTGCACGCCATCTGGTGGAAAATCATGGGTCACTCATCGTCAATGGATCCGGCAGAGCAATCGATACGAGCGATGAAAACACAATCATCAATACCGGTTTGATTCAATTAACAGGTGATGGCGGGGAAGCCATTGATTCTGTTGATGACAACATCATCACGAATAGCGGTTCTGTTCTGGCATTCGGAACAGGAACCGAGGCCATAGCCATTCGCAGCAACAATATCATCAACAATTCCGGGCGGGTCATTTCCGCCAAATCTTTCTCTTTCGATTTTCGTGTTTCTGGTGCTGGTCTTGGCGCAAACACACTGAACCTGTTTGCGCCCTCCTTCATTGGTGGAGAAATTGAACTGGGTACCGGTTTTGGTACTGATACTGCTGTAAACATTTCCACCGGCGCATCACATTCGATCCTGTGGGATTTCAGTACCGGAGACTTGCTTGGTGATGACCCGACTATTGATGGGACGGTGCCATGGTTTTACAACAGCACCACCAAACAGATCGCGACATTTGATCCCTCCATTCTGACTGCGTCAGTAGAAGCGCTGACTGACCGAACTGCGTTGGTATCAGCGACCATACAGCGCCGGCTGGAGGCAGCGGAGTTGGTGATCAATGGTGTTCAAAGCGGTAAGCCTGATGGCTCTGGCTCTGAAACGGAGGCTGGCAACTTCGACAAATCCGGGGCTTGGGTGCAAGTCATGGCCAGCCAGAGCAAAAATGGCGGCGGCGCTGCTACACTGGACCGGGATATTGCCCTTGGCGGATTGGCCGTCGGCTATGATGCCAATATGGGCAAAGCCACACGCTTTGGCGTGATGGCAGGCTATATTGATGGCAGTTCAGAGGCGGCGAGCCGTTGGTCCAAATCATTTGAAAGTGATAGTTCAGGCTTCTTTGCTGCCGGTTACCGGCGCAAAAGCTTTGGCCAGATATTTGTCGATCTGGGCCTGAGCGCCGGTATTGGCACGGACAATGAAACCAAGCGCTTTGTGAATGACAATCTGGCGGCTCTGGGTGAAAGCTATTCCACGGATGATCCTGGAACCAGTTTCTGGATCAGCCCCGAATTTGCAATCGGCACTCAAATCAAAACAATGTCCAACTGGACCTTCTCGCCATCAGCAAAACTGCGTTACGCGGCTGAATGGTTTGGCGGTTACACTGAAACCGGCCCGTCTGCCGATGCAAATGCCACTGTTGATGATCGAATGATTGCGATTGGAGAAGCCCGGCTTGAGCTTGCCGCCTCTCGACATGTGACGTTTGGCAAGACTGCTCGTGCCCTCATTACCGCCAGGGGTGGCGCACTTGGACGTGCTTCATTGGGAGAAGATGCCACCATTACCATGCTGGGTGTAACGCAGGACATATCTGACTTTTATGAAGACAGTTTCGCAATCTTTGCCGGACTGGATGCCAGCTTCGCCATCGGCGACAGGCTCAATCTCGATCTGTCCACCGCCACCACCCATGGCAATGATATGACAAATGTTCAGGGTGCAGCGGCGCTGGGTGTTTTGTTTTAAAGGCCATGCACTGTTCCATTTAGCAGCTGATTTCAATTTCTCGCCACGCGGCTTCTGATGCAAACATTGAAACAGGCATCAGTGGCCTTGGTGGTTCATGGGAGATGACAGAAACTGCGCTGGTGGGACCCCACGGCATTGTCGTTTGCCCGGGACCGTTATCTGGGCGTTGAGAGCGAATTGTACAATTTGAATAATCCATAACAGCAATCTCGATAGTATCACTTGCCGTTTTGTCTGGTTCCGTTAATCTCGATTTTATTACGAAAAGCCGAAATAAATCGGTTTTAGGGAGGATCAGATGAAGCATATTGCATTTGTAACAACGCTTTTTGCAGGCTGTGCACTGTTCGGCATGTCCGGAACAGAGGCGCAGGCCGCAGCCTGCATGAAGGTAACGCTGACTGGAACGCAGGGTGGCCCTCCCGTTTTCAACGGACAGGCAGGCGCTGGCACTCTGGTTCAGTTCGGCGATGAGGAGAACAAGTGTTCGGCGGTGAATCTGCAGTTTGATACCGGTCGTGGCACCACTCAGCAGCTCTCCAAATTATCCCTGCCTGTCGGCAAGCTGAATGCGATCTTTCTGACCCACATCCATTCCGACCATACGGAAGGCCTTGCGGACATGATGCAGTTGCGCTGGCATTTCAATTCTGGCGGGCCAAAAGTGGATCTGGTTTGCAGCGAAGATGCAAAATCACCACTAGGTCACATCCTGAGTTGCGGAAAACTTGCGACTCATATCGGTGACGCCTTTATCCAGTCCGGAGAAATGGCACAGCGATTGGCGGAGAACAAGAAACGGCTGCCAGGCGGACCGGCTGATCTGATCAATGTGGTCAATTTTTCTGCAAAAGGCGAACCGGTTGAGGTTTGGTCGTCCGGCGATGTCAAAGTATCAGCCATCAACTCCCGCCACGTTCCAGGCCATGCATCCTACCGTGTGGATACGCCTGCCGGCAGCGTGGTGATTGGCGGCGATGCTGGCAATGACACGCCAAAGCCACCGCGCGACACCTCCACGTCTGCGCAGGTGGAAAAACTGGCTATGGGCGCCGATATCGTGGTCCATTCCACCATTCATCCTGCAATGGGTCCAGACAAGGACAGCGGCTTCCCGCCGCCCATTTACTTTCGCCAGAGCACGGCAACAGATCTTGGCGCCATGGCAAAGCGTACAGGCGCGTCGCATTTAATGCTGACACATCTTATCCCGCCTATGGGGGCTCTAAGACAAGGCCCTTACCCAATTCCCGGCGGGCCTTTGACCGAGGCATCATACACCCAGTCTGTCACGGATAGTGGTTATGAGGGAAATGTGGTTGTTGGAACTGACCTGGCCTCTGTCACATTGACGAAATAGACCCTTCATACACGCCGTCAGGACGCAAAAATCAGGCTGAGGACACGCAGATTGCGTGCCTCAGCCTTTTCCATCTCTTCCCGCATCCGGTCCTGTCCCCTATATGTTAGGGACCTGAAAACCGGCTATGCGGACAATTATCAGAACCATGAACGATCTTATTCTATCTCCACAGCCGGATGACCCCAGACTATCGGCCGCCGTAACCGGTTATGACCAGACCGGCGCTTTGGTCGAAACACGTGTGGTCACCGAGCGGGCGCTGACACTGTATCTGAACCGTCAGGAAATCGTCACCATGATGACTATTGGTGACCATCCGGACCTATTGGCGGTGGGCTATCTGGAAAACCAGAACATGCTGGAAGATGACAACCCGATTACAACAGTCGATTATGATGATGATCTGGGCGTCGTCGTGGTGCGCACCGAACGGGAAACGAACTATGAGGAAAAGCTGAAGAAAAAAATTCGCACATCAGGTTGTGCTCAGGGAACTGTGTTTGGTGATGTCATGGATAGTTTTGATGGAACTGCGCTTTCTGATACTGCCATGCTTTCAACGGCTTCCCTCCAAAAGCTCCTGAAACGAATAAACACAATGCCGTCGCTCTATCTGACCGCAGGCGCGATCCATGGCTGCGTTCTGGCCAAGGGTGATCAGCCTTTGGTTTATATGGAAGATGTCGGGCGCCACAATGCTGTGGATAAAATTGCCGGCTGGATGCGGCTGAACAACTGTGATCCGACAGACAAGATTTTCTACACAACCGGACGTCTGACTTCAGAAATGGTTATTAAATGCGTGATGATGGGAATACCCATTCTGGTGTCACGCTCCGGCTTCACTGCCTGGGGCGTGGATCTGGCCAAGAGCGCAGGACTGACCCTGGTTGGACGGGCGCGCGGCGCGCGGTTCATGGTTTTGGCGGGCCAGGACCGGGTTATCTTTGACAATGATCAGTCAGAAGAACCAACAGATGACAAATGAAGCGCTGATACTTGGCGTCGTGCTTGCTGGCGGGCAGTCCCGGCGCATGGGATCGATCGACAAAACACTGATGCCGCTTTGTGGTGTGCCCATGGTGAAACGTGTTCTCGACAGATTGCGCCCACAGGTCAATGCCACCATTGTCAACACCAATGCGGAAATGAGCCAGTTCAGCCACCTTGGCGTTCCAGTGCTTAGCGATACGGTTACGGGTTATGCAGGACCATTGGCTGGCATTCTGACTGCCATGGAATATGCTGAACAAAATGGTTTTCAGCATGTCTGCAGTGTGGCGGCAGATACGCCGTTCTTTCCAACCGACTTTGTGACAAAGCTGACGGATGTCGGGAAACAGGATATTGTGCTGGCGGGATCTGGCGGGTTTCGCCAGCCGACATTCGGTCTTTGGTCCGTCGGGCTGTTGGCTCAGTTACGTGAGTTTCTGACACAGGGCGAAGAGCGTAAAATCATGCGTTTTGTTCAAAAGCACCAATGGAGCCTTGTGGAATTTGACATAAACGAAAGTGATGGGGCAGACCCCTTCTTCAACGTAAATACGCCGGACGATATGAAACTGGCTGAGCAATATTTGAGTAATGGTGAGACCGAACATGCCTGAACAGAATCCGGTCTTTGGGGTAACCGGTTGGAAGAACTCCGGGAAGACAACATTGGTCAGCAGGCTTGTCGCTGAAATTACAACTCGTGGTTTCTTTGTATCAACTGTGAAACACGCACACCATAATTTCGATATTGATCAAAAGGGCCGTGACTCTTACGCCCATCGGGAGGCCGGTGCACAGGAAGTGGCGCTTGTCTCTGGCCGTCGATGGGCCTTGATGCATGAATTGCGCGGAGATGAGGAACCTTCGCTTGACGAGGTCCTTGCAAAGCTCTCGCCTTGCGATCTTGTTATAGTCGAGGGCTATAAGCGAGAGACGCATCCCAAGATCGAAGCGCGGCGTGTGGGTTCCAAATCAGACCGGCCGCTCGCGCCAGATGATCCAAGTATTGTCGCCATTGCCTGCGATACAAGCCTGGTTGGCGAGGCCCTGCCCGTTTTTGACATCGATAACATCACCAGTATCGCGGATTTCGCGTTGAAGCAGAGCGGCTTACCGATGCGGAAATCAAGCGACCGCGCGGTTTCATGAGCCAATCCCGCAAGCTCCTGAATGATTGCTTTTTGCACGACAAGGACCGGTTGCGTCATGATGATGTTCTCACTCTCATTCAAAAGCGCATCGGTACGATTGTCGCCTCTGAAACGGTTCCCCTGGCGGCAGCCAATGGCCGTATTCTGGCAGAGCCGGTTGTCGCGCCGCGCAACGTGCCCTTGTCAGACAACGCCGCTGTTGATGGTTATGCGTTCCGACACGCCGATTTTGATGATGTTGGCGGCTGGTTTGAAGTTGCTGACAGAATTGCAGCAGGCCATGCGCGCACCACTCCCATGCCAAATCAAACCGCTGCCCGCATATTCACGGGCGCTGCCATGCCTTCAGGCGTTGATACAATTGCCATGCAGGAGGATTGTGAACCCCATATTCAACATGACCGCCCCTATGTGGCTATTCCGCCAGGTTTGAAGCCGGGGGCCAATTGTCGCAAATCCGGAGAGGATGTTCTGGAAGGTACAACAGTTTTGGTGCCTGGAGAAAGACTGCGCCCTCAGGATATGGCAGCCATTGCATCTTTGGGTATTGCTCAGGTTGTGGTTTTTGAAAAACTCAAAGTGGCTCTCATTTCCACAGGTGACGAATTGCTTCGGCCCGCGCTGGGTACGTTGCCTCAACCGGGCCAGGTGTTTGATTCCAATTCCTTCATGTTGAAAGGATTATTAGCAACTGTGCCCGTGGATGTAACCGATTTCGGTGTGCTTGCGGACGACGCTGAGCTGATACGTGACACTCTATCAAAAGCAGCAGCTGACTTTGATATCATCCTGACATCAGGTGGTGCGAGCCGCGGCGATGAAGATCATGTGATTGCGGCGCTTGATGAATTGGGGCAGCGACATCTCTGGCAACTTGCCATCAAGCCGGGGCGTCCCATGACCATGGGGCAAATTGGCGATTGTATCTTTGTTGGCCTGCCCGGAAACCCTGTTGCGGCGTTTGTCTGCTTTCTGCTCTATGTTCGCCAGATAATTCTGCGGCTTCAGGGCAGCGCGTGGCGGTTGCCCGTGCGTTTTGCTGTCTCTGCGAATTTCGGGATCGATAAGAAGAAGCCGGATCGGCGGGAGTTTTTGCGCGGAATTCTGGGGCAAACCGAAACTGGTGCGCTCGGTGTGAAGAAATTTGATCGTGATGGTTCCGGCCTTATCACAGGCTTGCGAGAAGCAGATGGCCTCATTGAAATAGCTGAGACCGCGACCAGCTTGCAGCCGGGGGAAATGGTCAACTTCATTCCGTTTTCAGAATTTGGGCTCACGCCACGCTAAGTGCAATTTCTGGCTGTGGAACTAACCAGCTCCTTACCCGAACTTGACAAGGGTTCGAAAGGGCTAGATTTAGCACTGATATTTCAATTCATGAGACTGGAGACTTGAACAATGGCAAAAGTTGCGTTTATCGGCCTTGGCGTCATGGGATACCCTATGGCCGGACATCTGAAGACGAAAGGCGGGCATGACGTCACTGTTTATAACCGCACATCTGCCAAAGCTGAGAAATGGGCAGCAGAGTTCGGTGGAGCGTCTGCCGCAACACCTCGTGAAGCCGCCGCAGATTGTGATTTTGTATTTTGCTGCGTGGGTAATGATGATGATTTGCGCTCAGTCACTACCGGCACAGACGGGGCCTTTTCCGATATGAAATCGGGGGCTATTTTCGTCGACAACACCACAGCTTCCGCTGAAGTTGCCCGGGAATTACGGGACGCTGCTGACGCCAAGGGTTTCGGGTTTCTCGATGCACCGGTCTCTGGTGGCCAGGCAGGCGCGGAAAATGGTGTTCTGACAGTTATGGTTGGTGGTGACGAGGCTATTTTTGAGCGCGCCGAGCCGGTGATTAAATCCTACGCGCGGATGGTTGGCCTTATGGGGCCAACCGGGGCCGGACAATTGACAAAAATGGTCAATCAGATTTGCATCGCAGGCTTGGTGCAAGGCCTGTCAGAAGGCATCCAGTTTGGGCAGAATGCCGGACTTGATATGGAGGCCGTCATCGGTGTTATTTCCAAAGGCGCAGCCGGTTCGTGGCAGATGGAAAACCGTCACAAAACCATGATTGCGGGCGAGTATGAACACGGATTTGCTGTCGATTGGATGCGCAAGGATCTGGACATTGTTCTGGCCGAAGCGCGAGAGAATGGTTCCAACCTTCCCGTCACAGCGCTTGTTGACCAGTTTTACGCGCAAGTGCAGGCGATGGGTGGCAATCGTTGGGACACATCTGCTTTGCTGGCGCGGCTGAAAAACTAGGTTTTGGACTGATCTGACACGTATTGCCGCAACGGCTCTGCTCTACTAACCTTTCGACGTGCTGCGAATCATTGATTTCAGCACGTTGGGGAACGAGCCGACGAGGCAAAAATATGTCTGACATGAGACCAAACGCGACAGAGCGCCAGAAAAGAGCGTTTGGGCTGCTTTTGCGTCGCCTCAGCGAGAATGCGAGTCTGTCGCAGGAACAAAACGTGCTGCGCGACCAATTGTATCAATTGGCTTCGTCTGGCCAGTTTGAGCAGGCTTTTGATATCAATCATCAATTACTGCTGGAAATTGGCAATGCGCACAGCGCTGCAGAAGGCGCGGCCGAGGGGACAGAACAGGATGATGAGCAAATCCCTGCAGAGCCACCTGCCCGCTTTCTGAGCCGTCTTTTCAAGCGTCGCCAGGTTACCGGCCCCAATATTCCTGCCATCGTGCAAAGCCGGGAACGTCAATTGACAACTCTGGCGCTGGACCGGGCCGTGCTTTTGGGAATGTCTGGCCAGCCCGGCGAAGCAAGCGGACTGTTGGACAAGCTGATGGATGCCCGCGGTGATGATTTGGATAATCACATTGCCGAGGACATATTTGAGGCCGCGTTGGGCCTTGCAGACCTTTCCGGCAGTGATGAGCGCCGGCAGCAGGTTTTGCGCGCCAGAATGGCATTCTATTTCGACCTTGCTCTTGAGTTTGGTGATGACGAGAAACTGAACACTGCCTTGCAGGCAGCGGAGACGCTGCATTGTGACCTGGCAGGCCTGGATGACGTGAACGATCAACCTGATGCTATCTGGACCAACGCAAACATGATGCGCCTGTTTGGACAAAGGCACGAACGCACCGAATTGCTGCGCGGGGCCTCGGACTTGTTGACACGGGCGGCTCAAATATTGCGGAAGAGCGGAAAAATTCAAAACAGCTACGACATGGTCCTGGAGCAACTGGACGCTGAGGTCGGGTTGGCCAGCTTGATGGGCGACACGTCTGAATTGTCATCAATCTCCAACCGGCTTCGCGATATTGTGGATTTGCCTGACACGATGGTTACAACCGAGACCCGTGGGCAGGCTAGATACGCATTGGGGTCGTGCCTGGCCAAACAGGCAGACATAGATGGCAAGATTGTTACGCTGCGTAAATCATTTGGATATTTTGAAGCCGCTGCAAAACAGTTTGCAGATATTGGTATGGAGGCGCGGGAGCTGAAGTCACTTCGCGACCTGGCTATGGCCAAACTGACGGCAGCAGAACTGCTGGCGCTCAACACGGATAGTTTGGATACAGACCTTATTCTGGCAAAGCGCTACAATGCCGAAGCGGAACTGCTGCAGCAGCAATTATCTGCACGGCTCGGCTGACCTGACGCCCCACTTTTCTCCGGCGTCGCGCAGGAAATCCAAATGTCCATGTACGGAAATCAGGTGGTCTCTCATGGCCGCCTAAACAGCAGATTCCGCTGCGCCAGATAAGCGTGCGGATCCACTGGTGACAGGTTTATCCGCTTATCTGGAAGAGGCGTAGTACGCCACCCTGCGCTCAAGATAGGCCAAAAATTCCGACAGTGAGAACGCAAGAGCAAACAGAACAATGAGTACAGCCCAGAAATGGGACATCATGAAGTTGTTGGAGTACAGCTCAAAAAGCGCTCCAAACCCGACAATCGAGATCAACAACTGACCGATAATTACACCCTTTACCGCCCGGATAACACCAATGCGCACTCCCCCCAAAATCTCTGGCAGTGCAGCCCAGAAATAGATTTTAAAAAATGCATCAAGGGGCGATGCGCCAAAACTGCGCGCCATTTCTACAAGTGATCTGTTGATCTGCTTGACGCCAGCCCGCGAGTTCAGAATGATAATCCAGATTGCGAAAAGCGTTGTGGTGATGATGATCGATTTCATGCCGAAACCAAACAGGACCATCAGAACAGGAACAAGCGCTGTCAGTGGAGCACTAAGGAAAATATTGACCCACGGCAAAATCAGCTCATCAAGCAGCCTGCTTTTGCCGATCAAAATCCCGACCGGTATGCCGATGACAACAGCAAAGAAAACGCCACTGACAAAGGCGTAAGCTGTTTCATACATGGCTTTCAAAAATGCCGGTGTGCCGATCACATTGTACAATGTCACCAGGACCTCAGACAGAGGCGGGATAAAAAACGTCCAGCCTGTTTGCCCGACAATTTCCCAGACAAGAGCCCACAACAGCAGCGAAGACATGGCCGGTAATCTGCGTCCGAATACTATCATGTCACCCTACTCCACATAATTGCGCAAGGACGCCCAAATTTGATCAACGATATCGAGATACTCTGGAGAACGACGGATGTTTTCAACATCGGCGCCGCGGAAGCTTGTTGGACGAATAATCTCTGACACACGGCTTGGCCGCGGCAACAGAATTGCAATTTGATCCGAGACGTAGACCGCTTCTTCGATCGAATGCGTTACAAAAATGAACGTCTTGTTTTCATTGCGAACCAGTTCCAGCATATCTTCCTGAAACTTACGCCTGTTTTGCTCATCCACCGCCGAAAATGGCTCATCGAGCAAAAGTACCTGCGCATCCACCGAAAGCGCCCGCGCCAGGCCAACACGCTGCCGCATGCCGCCTGACAGCTCATGTGGATAGGCCTTTTCAAAACCTGAAAGACCGACATCATTGATGTATTTTTCAGCAATGGCCTCGCGTTCGGACTTCGCTACACCGCGTAGCTCCAGCCCGAATGCGACGTTGCGGATAACGCTGGCCCAAGGCAACAGCGCGAAATCCTGGAAAACAAACGCGCGATCGGGACCGGGGCTGGTGATCTTCTTGCCTTCAATTTCAATTTCGCCAGATGTTGGTTCCAACAATCCCGCGATGATCTTGAGCAATGTAGTTTTTCCGCAGCCAGAAGGCCCCAGCAGCGAGGTCAGTTGGCCACGCGGGAACTCCAGCGACAAATCTCGCAGAGCCTCGACAGCTCCATAGTTCTTCGAGACATTGCGAACTGAGACTGCGGATTCCATTTCGACAGTTGCTGGCTTTTCTAAAGCGTCGCTAGTCTGAGACATAACCACGATTGTTCCCTTCAAATAGGAAGTTTTCAATTCGCTCCAGCAGGTTCAGGAAGAGCACTGCCAAAACGATTATGGAAAAAATGGCTGCATACATTGAGGGGTAGTCAGCAATCGAACGACTGTAGGTGATAATATCCCCGACACCTGTGGGAGTAATTTTCAACTCTGACAGGATAGCACCGATGAACCCGGCAGAGATACCAAGCCGCAACCCGGAGAAGATGACCGGTGAAGCCGCCGGAATGACAATTTTCAGGACAATATCCCGATCCGTTGCCAGGAACGATTTCCCCATATCCTTGATGGAGGCTGGCGTATTGCGCACGGCGCTGGCCGTATTGAGCACGATAACCGGCATCGCCATAATGCAGACCACAAATACTTTTGACGTGAGGCCAATACCATAGGCCATGACCAGAATTGGTATCAGCGCGGCAAGCGGCGCGGCCTGCATGACAATGAATATGGGAGAAAACAGCCATTCAAACCGTTGGCTCAATCCAACCCACAATCCGATGCCAATTCCAAAAAACGCAGAAATTGAAACACCCACCACCAGTGGCTTCAGGGTTTCAGCATAGGCTGTGAAAATTGTGCCTTCGATGGTTAGTCTGAAAAGCGCCTGCATCGATTCAATGAATGTGGGAAATGCAAAACTGACCGGTACGCGGCCGGCGATTTCCCATGCCCCGAACACAATAAATGCAGAGAGCAACTTTAGTGCAAGAGGACGATGGATCAACTTAGCTCTCCTGAGGCATTGGAAAAGCGCCACCCGTCAGATTGATAACGGGTGGCAGGTGACGAAGTTATTTCGCCATTGCCGCGTCAAGCGGTGCGAGGTACCAAAAGTCCTCGATATTCAGAGTTGATGGATCACCATCCAGCTGACCAGCAGATGAATACCATTCCATGTCGGCCTGGGCTGCGTTGCGTCCGCCGCCATTGGGGTCGTAAAGACCGCCTGCAACCGCATCGGTATAAAATCCATCCAACTCGGCGAGAAGTTCCTTTGGCAATTGGCCAATAGGGCCGTTCGGATCTGTCTCTCTGCTGATAATCGTTGGATCTTTGTGCATATCCTGCCAAACACTTGCGAGTGCTTTTACAAAGATGTCGACCTGCTCTTCGTTTTCCTTGATCCAGTCAAGATTGGCAAAGAGTGCTTCATCGCTTGAATCAACTTCAAACATCGGCAAAACGTTGAACTTATCCGGGAACTGCTTCACGACCTTGTTCTTATTGGAAAGATCGATGATTGTTGCATCGGTCTGCCCACCGACCAAAGCCACCACGCGGTTTGAGGAGCCCGGGACGTAGGACCGTTTGCCGAACTTGATGCCGATCTTATCTTCAATCACGTTGGCGATAGAGTCTGTACCACCCCCACGGGAGTGAAGCAGAATTGGCTCGCCATCAAGATCTTTCAGATCATCATATTTCTTGCTTGTGACTGGGAAAAACTTGAGTTTTGACAGTTGGAATATAATGCGGATCGGCGCTTTTGAACGCTGCATGGCAGAGTAAGGCGTGCCAAATCCAATATTCATCTGGCCGCTCAGAACGGCCTGAATTGCCAGCTCTTCATCAGAAAAAGCTGTCCATTCGTAGTCAAGTCCAGCTGCTTTGGCGCGATCAAGCGCAACAAAGAACGCAGCCAATTCATCAGACGGCGTCTCAGCCAGAGCAATTTTCAGCTTTTCCGCGTAGGACGTGGACAACATCAAGCCTGCGGCAAGCGGCACAGCAACCGCAAAAGTAGCGATTTTCTTCAGTAGTTTTCTCATTGTTTCCTCCCAGAGAATACTGTTTCCTGTTTATGACAATTGAGATTTTTGAACCTCTATTGCCCATTTCTTTGGCCGCCCTCCAACAGCTAAAATCTCAGTGTCAAATATCTCCAAACAATCGGCCTGAGACCGATTTCAAATGCACCCGCATGGCATCATAGGCGGCAGCCGGTTCTCGATTGGAGATCGCAGAAGCGATATCTGCATGTTCCTTGAAGCTGGTGTGGTGTGACGGCGGCTTTATGGATTGGCGTGTGACGCTGCCCCACGCTACGGCGCGGTGTACAAGATTCAACTGATCGAAAATTGACAGCAGCAAAAGATTGTCACTTGCCTCGGCAATGGCGCGATGGAAGTGGTCATCCTGCACTTCATACATTTTCCAATTCTCAGCAGCGCGTGCACGCTCCATGGCAACACGCATCCGGCTCAGTGCTTCCCCTGAGGCGTTGATTGCAGCCTCGCGCGCAATTGCAGGTTCCACAGCAAGACGGGCGCGCATCATTCGAAACGGCGTAAGTTGTTTGCCAAGTTCAATTGGCGATGCAGTCATGCTGTCAAGATCTTCAACAGTCGCAGCGACGAATGTACCCTTGCCGACATGCCGCCAGATCGTGCCCTCGCGTTCCAAAGCATCCAGTGCTTTGCGCAACGTATTGCGGCTATATCCAAGCTCTGTGGTTAATTTGCGCTCGGAGGGCAGCCGCTGTCCGGGCTTCAACCCACTGGACAGGATGTATTGACGCAATCCACTCAGGGCATCACCCGTCACTACAATATTATCAGATGCGAGCATTCATTCCTCCAAATTGGTTGACCAATATACAAATTTTACAACCAATCGTATCCCAGAATATGAATTGGTTCACAAAATGCAACTAAAATATTGTATTGGTCACGATTGATTTTCTGAAGTTCTTGCCATATGTCAAAAGAACAACATGAAATTTATGGGATATTCCAATGTCAGATTATGTAATACCGGCTCCAAAAATTCCAACGATTCCTGTCGAGGGAGGTGGCGAATTTCCAGTGAGGCGTGTTTACTGCATTGGACGCAATTATGCGGCACATTCCATTGAAATGGGCGATGATCCGGACCGTGATCCGCCATTCTTTTTTCAAAAAAACCCAAATAATCTAGATGCTTCCGGCGATTTTCCTTATCCGGGCCAAACATCCGATGTGCATTATGAAGTCGAAATGGCCGTGGCCCTTAAAACGGGTGGAACCAATATTGCAACGGCTGACGCGCTCGATCATGTGTATGGGTATGCGGCTTGTCTGGACATGACACGTCGCGATCTTCAGAGCGAGGCAAAGAAAAAGGGGCGTCCCTGGGAGATTGGCAAGGCTTTTGAGCGCTCTGGACCAATTGGACCATTGCAACCGGTCTCCGAGGTCGGCCATCCCGATAATGGTCGTGTCGAACTCCTGGTAAACAACGAAGTCCAGCAGGAAGGCGATCTCAATCAGATGATCTGGAAAGTACCGGAGATGATTTCATACCTCTCCGACTTTTTTGAACTGGAACCGGGCGACGTCATCATGTCCGGAACACCGTCCGGTGTCGGCCCGATCCAGAAAGGCGACGTGATGGTTGTTAACATTGCCGGTCTGAATTCGCTCACCGTCAAAGTTACCTGATCAACAGTTCATCCACACACCTCGGTGAATTTGATCCGAGGTGTGACTGGAGCAACAGACAAAGTTTAGACGGTTGGCCAGAATTTTCTGTGCGAAATGTAAGAAAATTTGGTGCGCCCTGTAGGGTTCGAACCTACGACCCGCTGATTAAGAGTCAGCTGCTCTACCAACTGAGCTAAGGGCGCTCCAAGATTGCGTGCTATATAGACGCGATCAGTCGCTGTAAATAGCATTCCTTTTATCATTTTCCAGAGACGGACTTGTTAATCTGTGTAACTGGGCCAAAATTTGGCTCGGTTATATGACTTCGAGGATTACCAATTGTCCATCGGGTCAGTAGCGGACAGCTTTGCCTGCGTTTCACCGCACCCACCGCATTTGAATTTGGATGCGGCCGCCGACAGGGACAGATGACCTGATACCAAATCAGGCAAAATGCCATGCGGAACTTCAGTTGATCGACCGCAATTGATGCAACTGGCGCGCAACCACAGCCGCAAATCAATTACGTCCTGAATGGTTTTGATGTGTGCAAATGTTCTCTTTGATGCCATGAGAACAAACAAAGAACATATTTTTGTATTCTGCCAGCAACCAAAAATTGAACGTATGACATTATTTAACACCAGCTGACACATAGGAAAAACGATCTGGTGCGTCTCCGATTCAATCAGCAGTGATCCAATTCTCAAGCTTGCGCCAATAGATTGGTAAAAGCGTTTTCGCCCAATGTGATTGTTTTGATAAAGGAGGGTTTTGCAACGTGACCTGAGAGGCGTAATTCTTGCAGTTGCAAGGGCACATGTTCACAGTGATGTTTAACAGCCTATCGCACGATTTAGGTCAGCTGCGGATCGCTTGGAAGTATTATCCTTGATCCAAACCTGAGCTTGTCTAAGGACTTCACAAGCGGCATCTCGGTCACCGGAGCTTTCCATCAAAGAAACTGATAGATTAAACCAGGCCGCAGGGTAGTCCGGGATTTTTTCAGTTGCGGTTCTAAAGAAAGGCATCGCATCGGCCGGACGGGAATTATTCATCAGCAGTAGGCCCATGTCGAAATAGGCCATATCCGGCGTATCCGGCTGTTGAATTGCAAGCGACAGCAGTTCTTCCCCGTAGTCCGGGTCCTTAAACCGAACAATCGCGAGCACACCAAAGCCATGCAGAACGGCTGCATGGCCGGGCTTTAATAGGTGAGCTTGGTTAAATCGTCTGGCTGACGTGGAATAGTCTCCCTCGAAGAAATAGTTCCACCCTCTTTTTATAGCGCCGTCGAAGCCAGATTGAATCTCGTCACTTGTCGTAAAGTTTTTTAAGAACAATTTATCAGCCGCAGAACTTTCTGGTGTTTTTTCTGCAAAATTGAAGAATGGTGCTTCATTTTCAGGTACATCGTACGTCTTGACGCTGACAAATATACCCTCTGCAATCTCAACCCCCTCTGAGGCTGATGCAAATTGCGTGAAGCAGATCAACATCATCGAGAATATGTGTTTGATTGGCATCATTACCGACTTCTCCGTGCAATTTCATTTGCACGATGATAATTATAGCCAGATACAATCTCCAAGTGTTTTCGTGATGTATTCACTTTAAACTGGCTTTGTTGTGTTTTAGGGGCATACACGTTGTGCGAAACACGACCAATCGAGATTATTTCGGGGCGTTCTTTTTCAAGAAAGTCTTCGGTTTGCAAGGACGCGTATACACTAGGGTGCGGCTTTGACTGCGCAAATCATGGCCCTGCAGCCCACGCTGCTGTCTTACGGCCCTACGATATCTACAAACAACATCGATTGATGACGTCCTGTTTCGCTTCCGGCATGTCGCGTCTTCATAGCGTTCAGACAGTTGGCTATCGCCAACCACTACCATTGTTTATGACAACAACAGGGCGCTGCTCAAAGGTCGATGTTTTTCTTCCAGGTGGCACAGGATTGCCAATTCAATCGGTGTCTTTGCTCGCCTCCAGAGCCGCGTCCTTCACAGGACTGTGGTCGCTAAACTCGGTCAGGCAAGCGCAACTAGGAGAAAAATCTATTCAATCACGGGTCATACCGAAAAAAGCATAGAACAATCATTGATGCCTAACGCGCGCTGACTGCCGAAACGGCACCGTATGGCATTCACAAATTAGAAGTGTCTACGCGGGCCCAAAAGCGCATCAGAAACGAGAACAATCCATGAATTCATTGCAAACGATTGCCGCAAACGAACCGAATTGAGTGCAAACGCTTTTTGGGGGAATATTTGTAACTACGTACAACAAAAAGGAAATTTGGTGAGCCCTCACGGGTTCGAACCGTGGACCTACTGATTAAAAGTCAGTTGCTCTACCGACTGAGCTAAGGGCTCCCAAATTCCGGCGGAACATAGGCAAGGCAATCGGTCGGGTCAATAGCGCATTTATTTAAAATGCGTTTTGTCCAATACCGGTTAATACCGATGTTTCGAAGGCCCATTTATAACGCAAAAACGTTAAAAAGCCTTGAAGGTTGGGATGGTGCGCGTGTCCTTGATTCCGGTGAAGTGCTGGATCTTCTGCGTGACAAAATGCCCTATGTCTTCGCCCTCTCCCACGTAAAATTTGACCAGAAGGTCAAAGTCGCCCGCGGTTGAGTAGATTTCAGACGCAATCTCCGCATCAGCAATCTGATTTGCCACTTCATAGGCTTTTCCCAAATGGCATTTGATTTGTACGAAAACGGCCTGCATGATCCCTCTCAAAGCACTTATATCCAAGGTGCTCAGACCCTAGGGGAAAAGCCGCAATATGGAAAGCGAGTTAGAACTGGAAGCAGAGTATGACAATCGGGCATTGGTGCCGGAGCATGTTGAAATTCTGCCGCGCTGGGCACGAGAGGCAGCCGACTTTCGGGCGGCCTCCAGATTTGAAACCATGCGATACGGATTTGCAGAGCGCAATGTCGTCGATGTGTTTCGCTGCAACGAATTGCAACCGAGTGAAAAGCCACTGATTCTGTTTATCCATGGCGGCTATTGGCGTGCGCTCGATAAAGACATGTTCAGCCAAATGGCCCAGGGACTTTTGGCACAGGGCTTTGATGTCGCCATACCCGGCTATACCCTGTGCCCAAACATCACGATTGCCGGGATTGGTGCGGAAATGGAAGCCTGTTGCCGGTATCTTGGCCAGGTTGAAAAACGCCCTTTAATGATCACCGGTCATTCTGCTGGCGGCCATCTGGCGGCGTTGATGTGTCAGAAAGACAAGGTGGAGCAGATTCGCGTGCCGGTTGTCGCCGGACTTGGCATTTCAGGCGTGTATGACCTGACACCGATGCTTCATCTGTCGATGAATGACGATTTGAAACTCGATTTGAAGTCGGCGCTGGAATCCAGCCCGCATTTTGCAACGCCTGAGCCGGGCATTTATTTTGATGCCTGGGTTGGGTCAGATGAGTCGGGAGAGTTTCGCAGGCAAAGTGAGGGTTTTGCCATGAAGTGGCGCGAAAACTCGGCACTCACGACTTATATCGAGATGGCGGGAGCCAATCATTTCACCGCGATCGAGCCACTGACTGATGCCGACAGTCTTCTTGTAAAACGGATCGCGGCATTGGCCAGTTAGACTTCAAATTTAGGCACCCGCGATCCAAATAAGGCCGCTTTGCGTAAATCGACTAAGGGCATCAAAACTGAAGGAGGCAAGCATGACAATACTCACCAGACATATGATCGGACTTTTGGCCGGTGCTATGGCACTTACAGGTGCAACTATCGGGGTCACCTCGGCGCAATCGGTTGCGCCGGCGGATCAGAGTGAAATCCAGTCCATTATTCGCATGCAGGTCGATGCATTCATGGCTGACAATTCATCAACCGCATTCTCATTCGCTGCGCCTTCAATCAAAAACATGTTTGGCAGTGACGAACGGTTTATGAGCATGGTGCGCCAGCAATACCCACAGGTTTTCCGGCCACAATCCTTCGAATTCGGCAGGCTGAAAAGCAGCCCCACCGGCCCCGTGCAGGAAGCTTATATTACCGGTCCGGCAGGCAAGGACTGGCTTGCGGTTTACACGCTTGAGCAACAGGCGGATGGGAGCTGGAAGATCAGCGGCTGCTATATTGTGCCCGACAATGGCGCAAAGGTTTAAACGGACTTTTTTCGAAAATATTTGAGGCTTGTCAGGGGATTGGACGTACCAGGTCCGATCCCAGAGCTCCGCTGGCGATCAGATACAACACCAATGTGACCGTCGCGACAGACATGCCTGTGCCGACCAAAACCGCTGTGGATGCGCGTTCAATATACACATTGTATTGCTGTGCGATGACATAGATGGTGGCGGCTGGCGGCAGTGAGGCCATCAGCACGCCTGTTGCCACCCAGACCGGATCGAAATCCCCGACAACGCCAAGCATGAGGTAAGCGATCAGTGGGTGGGCAATCAGCTTTACAGCCAGCAGACCCGGAAGTTCGACAGGGAACCGCTTCAACGGGCGCAGTGCCACTGTCACCCCCATTGCAAACAACGCTGAAGGCGCAGCTGCAGAGCTCAGAAATGTAAGAATTGTATCCACTGCCTGAGGCGGCTCAAAGTGAAATGCAGCACCCAGAACGCCAGCAATGGTTGCAATAATGAAGGGGTGCAAAAAGACCTTCCTCGATATCTGCAATGCCAGCTTAAATGGTGGTAGCTTTTCAGTGCCGGCAAAGGCCATCAGCAATGGGGCCAACGTAAAGACCAGAGCCACGTCAAAGCAGAAGATCAGAGCTGCCGGCACAGCAGCCTCCGGCCCCAGAACTGCGAGTGTCAGGCCCGGGCCCATATAGCCGACATTTGCATAGCCGCCCACCATGCCTTGAATCGTCGCCACGGCGACATTGCCCCTGGTAATGTAAATCCCGATACAGAACGCGAGCGCGAATGCACAATATGTGGAAAAGCTTGTGGAAAAAACATAAGTCCAGTTCGCAAGCTCCTCAATTGGCGTTTTGGAAATGAGCTGAAAGAACAGAGCCGGCAGTGCAAAATAGATGATGAAAATATTGAGCCACGCCAGCCCTTCCGCCGGAACCTTGAAAATTCTCCCGGCGAAAAACCCCAGAAAGATAAGCCCGAAAAACGGGAAAGCGAGTGTAGCGACCTGCAGCATGGGTTAGGTACGTTCCAGAGGCGTGGGTTGTTGGCTCAAGATTTGGTCAAAGGCCGATTGCGTTGTAAAGCAAAATGCAGTTATTGCGTAGCAGCAAAACAGATCGAGTGACGCTTCCTTGCCCAAACCCATCACCCCAACGCTTCAACATCGTTTGGAATATGTCGGATTTCGTGCTGTTGCAGGCATCATGAATGCGCTGCCGCTTGGCGCGGCTTCCGCGATTATGGGTTTTGTCTGGAAGAGGTTGGCCCGGTTTAACCATCGCCATGCCACGGTCCAGAAACATCTTCAGGAAGCGTTTCCTGAAAAGAATGAGGCATGGATACAACAGACCACATCCCGTCATTGGAACAATCTGGGACGGACGATGGCCGAAGGTCTTTGCATCGGCAAGCTGCTGAAGCAGAGACATAGAATTACCCTTGAATCACAGGACCTCATCGACCAATTGGCACAAAGCACAAAGGGTGCTGTTTTTGTATCGCTGCATATGGGCAATTGGGAATTATTGGCCGTTCCGGCACTGGAGAATGGCCTGTCGATGGCAGGCATCTATCAGCGCGCTTCGAACCCTTTGGTCGACCGCTATATCAGGCTGGTGCGCCAACCATTGTACCCCGGCGGGCTGCATTCCAAACGCAATACATCTGTAAACGCGCTTATCAAATGGGTTCGTGGTGGCGAAACCGTTTGTATGATGGGAGATCTGAGACAAAGACGTGGTATTGAGGTTCCCTTTTTCGGGCATATGGCCCCGTCAACGCCCTTCCCGGCCATGATTGCCGAAAAACTGGATGTGCCTTTGATTGCTGCCTGTTGTCGCCGCACAACAGGATGTCATTTCACGATTGAGGTCGTCGAAATCAGCAGTGGAACGGGTGCCTCTGTCGATGAACGCATTGCTGACGCCACGACCCGGCTTCACAAACAATTTGAAGACTGGATACGCGAGACACCGGAACAATGGATGTGGGGCCATCGCCGACGATAGCCTTGTTCAGGCCATTTGATGAACACTGGTATCAATGATAGATCGAATCCATTGGCTTTTCCGCAAGACCGGGCTGGCAGCATCCCAGATTTTTGCCCTATTTATCAGGTCATTGTCTTACAGTTCATATTGATCGCCGAATCTATTGTGAAGCACAAACTGAATCGGTTTTTCGGGCCTGAACCATGGAGAGACAACCAAGGTCGAGGCCCTGATCATCTAAAGAGGTATTTATGCGTTTTGCGGTCATCTCAGACATCCACGGTAATTGTCTGGCCCTTGAAGCCGTTCTGGATGACATTTCAAGGCAAGGCATCGATCAGATACTTAATCTTGGAGACCATTTTGGTGGGCCGCTGGAAGCCGGAAAAACCGCTGATATTCTGACTAAGCAGAAGACTATGTTGTCTATCAAAGGCAATCACGACCGGTTTCTTCTGGAGCTTCCTCGCGCAGAGTTGGGTGCGTGGGATGGCCCGGCATTTGCCCAACTCAGCAAAACCCATTTGCAGTGGGTCGCGACCCTTCCCGGCACAGCAGTTTTTGAAGATGACGTGTTTCTGTGCCATGGCATTCCGACGTCAGACAATTCGCATTGGCTCGATACGCCTAACGAAAAAATTGGGATGAATTTGCGACCGTTAGCGGATATTGAACGCGACGCTCTCGGTTTTGACTTTCCAGTCATGCTTTGTGGACATTCACACGTTTCGCGCCTCGTGCGCCTGTCTGACGGACGTTGTGTGCTCAATCCAGGAAGTGTCGGATGTCCGGGCTTCAAAGACACCAGAGCGACCCCTTATGTTATGCATACCGGCAGTCCCAGTGCAGCCTATGCGATTGTTGTAAGACGCAATCAAGGTTGGGATTTTACGTTTCGTCACGTGTCCTATGACCATATGACGATGGCCAGATTGGCCCAGTCCAAGGGCATGCAGGATTGGGCGAGCGCTTTAGCAGGCGGCTGGATTTCCTGAACCACTTCGCCCGGCGACGACACATCATCGCCATTGTAATGCGACAAACCCTCATTTGCTTTGAGCTTAACCTGCGGGTTAGGCTTTTGGTCCCGCCACATGAATTGTGGCATTCACAGAATTAATGGAGTTCACATGTCAGTAGCACGCGTTACGGAAATCATCTCCTCCTCGTCCAAAAGCTTTGAAGATGCCTTGGAAAAGGGAATCCAACGTGCCTCAGAGACACTCAAGAATGTCGAAGGCGCCTGGGTTAAAGATCAAAAGGTCGTTGTCTCCAATGGCAAGATCACCGAATACCGGGTCGTCATGAAGGTGACATTCGTTCTGAACGACTAAAAACATTTAGCAACAGGGTTTTAGACCCTGTTGCTAATAATTTGAATCCGCAATTTGGGTGCGGCATTCAGGCCTTGTTCTAATGAAGGCCTGGAGACACGTGCTGCAAATTATCCAGTGACATTTGTATGAGGATCCGGATAACCAATTTGAGAATTCACTCCGCTTTGATGTGCCTTTGGCGCAGATTGTACGGACTTTGTCATCCTGATCGGTGATGAGCGATTGCTGGCAGACCGTATGAAGCTGAGTGCCCAGGGATCGATTTCAGATCCGGCCAATTTTTGTCCCACAATATTGATCGGCATCAACGACAATGGCGTTGCGTATGACTGCATTCCACCACTTGATCCAGCGCAGGTGCAACAGCTTTACAGCACCGGTGAAAAGATCCTGAAACTTGAGGACACTCATGACCGATAAAATGACAATACATGGCAAAATAATACCAGCAAACCTGATCGGTTCACTTAAGGATGCCGACATGAACGGTGATCTTTCCGCGCAACTTGAGCAGGATGGCTATCTATTGCTGCGCGCAGTGCACGACCCTGATGCCGTATCAGCCGCCAGAAATGAGGTGCTGAACCGCCTCGCCGAGGTTGATGAGATCGCACAGCCAGCCCGTGCCGGAATCGCCAGCGGTCGGTCGACCCGTGCTGAACAGCATGATGATTTAGGTGCTTTCTGGCGTTCAGTAAGCGAAGGACAGGCACTGCGCAAAGTGATCAACGGATCACGAATTTCGTCGGTCATGGAGCGGCTGTTTGGCGAGCCATCTGCGCATTTTTCTTTTGCCTGGCTACGCGCGATGCCTGCCGGTCGGGCAAGTCCGCTGCACATCGACCACCCATACATGAACCGAGGCAGCGACCGTCTGGTAACCAGCTGGACACCGATTGGTGCCGTCGCGCAGGACGAAGGACCATTGTACATCATTGAAGGATCGCACAAATGGCCTGAATTGAGAGACCGGTTCGAAGGTCTCGACGTGGATCGTGATTCGTCCAGACCCGGCCATATGTCGGATCATCCGGCCGACATGGCGGCAGAACACGGAACGCGCCTGCTCACGACGGCATTTGCGCCGGGCGATTGTCTTGTCTTCGGGATGTTTACAGCGCATGCATCATTCGACAACAACACATCGACGGGCAAAGTGCGGATCTCGTGCGACACACGTTTTCAGCCTGCTGCTGATGCAATGGATGAACGTTTCTCAGGTCCAAACCCTCCGGCGCATGAGGGGCTGGGATACGCCTGCCTGTCCGCTTCTAAGCCGATGACAGCTGCGGTTCATCTTCGCTGAAAATTTGCCGGGCGCCTAGCGATCAGCGCCAGGCTGGTCTTGTCAATCTGACCATGCTTACGTGCAACCCATTTTAACAGCGTTAAAAACGCTTCGGTATCAAATTACCTGGTCTAGAACTGATCTGCTGTCCGCATTTTGATGATGGTATCCGGATCGCTGACAGAACCATTTTGGGAACTTGAGCCCTTTTTGATCTGGTCAACATGATCCATGCCCTCTGTGACCTTACCGAATACGGTGTACTGGCCATTCAGATGAGTTGCTGCATCGAACATGATGAAAAACTGGGAATTAGCGCTGTTTGGGCTCCGGGAGCGGGCCATGCCAAGTGTGCCACGTTCAAATGGAACGTCTGAAAATTCAGCTTTCAAATCAGGCAGATCAGATCCACCGGTTCCATTTCCCAATGGATCGCCGGTCTGTGCCATGAACCCGTCAATCACGCGATGGAATTTCAAACCATCATAAAAGCCGCTATTGGCGAGGGATTTCATGCGTTCGACATGGTTTGGAGCCGCGTCTGGCATCAACTCAATTTTTACCTGGCCCGTTTTGGTCTCCAGGATCAGTGTATCTGCGTCATTTGCGGCGTGACTCATGGCTGTAAGGGCGAATATCGCAATTGCAGCGGTGATGGATTTAATCAGGTTCATTCGAAAACTCCGGTTTGATTCCCTGTTGTTCGTGGCAACCAAGCCACGAACAGTTGGGCATTTTTAGGGTCGCTTTTGAAGCTGTAATAGCAATGAGCCTCAATGGCGGTCAATGAATCCCATATGCTTCACCCTATCAAGCGCGTAGAACCAGGTTTTCCGTATCAAACGGGCTTTCCTCAATAACGGTTGCGTCATAAGGCTCTCCCAGAATGTGAACTTGCATTTTTGAACCCAACTCAGCGTAAGCTGGTGGAACCATGGCCAATGCCAAGGACTTCTGGATACGCCAACCATACCCGCCGGATGTTGCGCGTCCGATCAGCTTCTCTCCGTCAAAAATGGCTTCTGATCCTCTGACGTCAGCATCTTTGATCCCATGGACTTCCAGCGTCACAAAAGCCCAGTTATCACCCGCTTCATGGCGTTTCAGGAGAGCTTCTTTCCCCACAAATTCCTTGGCTGGCTTGATGAAGCGATCAAGGCCGGATTCATAGGCCGAGTATTCAATGGACAATTCACGCGGGATCAATCGATAGGATTTTTCCAGCCGCATGGCATCCATGGCGCGAATGCCAAATGGTTGAATGCCAAATTCGGCACCGGCTTCCATCAGCGCATCAAAAATTTCCAACTGCATTTCAATTGGATGATGAAATTCCCATCCCAACTCACCAACAAAGTTTACCCGTAATGCATGGGCGGTGGCTTTGCCAACGCTGATCGGTTTGCCAGAGAGCCATGGAAACCCTGCATTGGACAAGTCTGTATCCGTGAGCTTTGCCAATACATCGCGTGATTTCGGTCCTGCCAGCACCAGCACGCCGTGCTGCGCAGTGATTGGTGACAGATGCACGGAGCCATCCTTGGGCAGTGCTTTTTTCAATACGTCATGATCATGACGCTCATAAGCACCAGCCGACACAAGATAAAACCGACCGGGATGCCATTCATAAACAGTGAATTCCGACAAGACACCGCCAGAGCGCGTCAGCAGATGGCAGAGCGCGATGCGGCCCTGCTTCTTTGGAATGCTGTTTGCGAACAGGCTGTTCAGCCAGTCACGAGCGCCCGGCCCTGTGACTTCCAATTTGGCAAAGGCAGACATGTCGAGAACGCCAACATTTTCGGTGACATTTTTAACTTCCTGCCCAACAAACTCAAAATAGTTGGAGCGACGGAATGACCATTTTTCGACAATACGGCCATCTTCCGTTGCCGGCGCGTGATTGTGGTTCAGCAACAGATCGGGATATTCCAGTTCCTCGGCAGGCACAGAATAATCCAGCGGTGCAAACCAGTTGGCGCGCTCCCATCCATAAACCGACCCAAACACTGCGCCACGGGCTTTCAGGCGATCATAGATCGGGGTTTTCTTCAGAGGGCGCGCTGCGACACGCTCCTCATCGGGATAATGCATGGTGAAGACATTTGAGTAGGCTTCTTCATTCTTTTCTTTCAAATAACCCTTGGTCGCATAAGGGCCAAAGCGGCGCGGATCGACGCCCATCATGTCAATGGTGGGTTCTCCGTCGACGATCCATTCAGCAAGCTGCCATCCGGCACCGCCCGCTGCCGTAATACCGAAGGAATGCCCTTCATTCAGCCAGACATTTGGAACATCCCAGGCGGGGCCGATAATTGGCGAGCCATCAGGTGTGTAGGCAATGGCCCCATTATAGACCTTCTTGATGCCGACTTCACCAAAGGCTGGAACGCGCTCAATGGCACTTTCTATGTGAGGCATCAACCGGTCCAGATCTTCCTGGAACAACTCGTATTCGCTCTCCGCATCCGGGCCGTCGACATAACAGCAAGGCGCACCTTTTTCGTAAGGCCCAAGCAGCAAGCCGCCTGCCTCTTCACGCATATACCAGGAGGAATCGCTTTCCCGAAGGACACCCATTTCGGGGAGCCCCTGGGCTCGGCGCTCCAGAATGGCAGGATGGGCTTCTGTGACGATGTATTGATGCTCAACCGGGATGACCGGGATATCGAGGCCAAACATCTCGCCGGTCTTGCGCGCAAAATTGCCGGAACAGCAGACAATGTGCTCGCATTCAATATTGCCTTTGTCGGTTTCGACGATCCATGTGTCCTGTTCACTGCGGGTCGCGCCGGTGACATTGGTGTTTCGATAGATTTTTGCGCCATTGTCCCGGGCGCCCTTTGCCAAAGCCTGTGTCAGATCGGCGGGCTGGATGTAGCCATCTTCCGGATGCTGAATGGCACCCAGAATGCCGTCGGTTTCACAGAGCGGCCAGATTTCCTTCAACTCTTCGGGGGTCAGCAGCTTGACATCAATGCCGATGGTTTTGGCAACACCGGCATAATACAAATACTCGTCCCAACGGTCCTTGCTACGTGCCAGCCTGATATTGGAAACGCGCGAGAGGCCGGCATTCAATCCGGTCTCAGCTTCCAGTTCGCCGTAGAGCTTGACTGAGTATTTGTGAATCTGGCCAACAGAATAGCTGAGATTAAACAATGGCAGCAGACCGGCCGCATGCCATGTGGAGCCGGATGTCAGCTCCTTGCGTTCCAGCAGAACCACGTCGGACCAGCCCTTTTTTGCCAGATGATAGAGGGTCGAGACACCAACCGCACCGCCGCCAATAACCACCACCTTTGCCCGAGATTCCATGCTCTGATCCTTTGCATACATAAAACGCACTCCCACCAACCTATTTGCAGGTGTCAAACGCTTCCAGCTTCAATGCGACAGCCAACCTTTACCCTGCGACATATGTCTTGCCGAGCGCGATTGACTAAATATCCCAGAACCGGGCGTTTTGTCACTTGCGCAGGCCGCGCATAGAACTGCACTATAAATTCTGGGTGCGCGCTTTTTGTTCGTTCGCGCCCTTATTGGGGAGAATTCTGTGGCTCGATTTTCTGCGTGGGCACTGGCAAAGAACGCACTGAAAGGGAACCAGCACTGGGACAGTCAGTGGCGTAAACCGGAGCCGAAGCCCGCTTATGATGTCATCATTGTTGGCGGCGGAGGCCACGGCCTGGCGACAGCTTTCTATCTGGCGAAGGAACACGGCATCCACAATGTGGCTGTTGTTGAAAAAGGCTGGATTGGCAGCGGAAATGTAGGCCGCAACACAACCATCGTGCGCTCCAATTATGAGCGTCGCCCCAATGCTTTGTTTTACGAACACAGCCTGAAACTGTGGGAAGGTCTGTCGCAGGTCCTGAACTACAATGTGATGTTCTCACAGCGCGGCGTTCTCAATCTGGCTCATTCTCCCGGAGAATTGGATGCTTTTGCAACAAGAGGCAATGCCCTGCGTCTTCATGGCATTGATGCTGAACTTCTGGACCGAAATGAAGTGGCGCGGTTTGTTCCGCAGCTTGATATGAGTGCGGAAACACGGTTCCCTATTGTTGGCGGACTGTTGCAGCCACGCGCAGGCACAGCGCGTCATGATGCTATTGCATGGGGCTATGCACGTGCGGCAGATCATTTGGGCATAGATATTCTGGAGAATTGCGAAGTTACCGGGTTTCTGAAAGACGGGGATGCAGTCATTGGCGTGCAGACCACACGCGGTGACATAAAATCTGCAAAGATTGGTGTGGCGGTGGCTGGAAGCACATCAGACGTGATGCGCAAGGCTGGCGTCGAGAACCTGCCTATAGAAAGCCATGTGCTGCAGGCATTTGTATCAGAATCCCTGAAACCTGCGGTCAACACCGTGGTCACCGGCGGCGGCGGGCATTTCTACATGTCACAATCCGACAAGGGCGGCCTAGTTTACGGTGGCAATATCGACAAATACAATTCCTATGCTCAACGCGGCAATCTGCCAGTTATTGAAGATGTCCACACGTTGATGCTGGCACTGTATCCGCAATTTGCAAAACTGCGGATGCTGCGTCATTGGGGTGGCATCATGGATATGTCGCTGGATGGCAGCCCAATCATTACCAAAGGGCCGCTTCCGGGGCTCTATCTTAACGCTGGGTGGTGCTATGGCGGGTTCAAGGCAACGCCAGCTTCCGGCTGGTGTTTCGCCCACACAATTGCAAATGACGCGCCCCACGCGCTCAACGCGCCCTTCACACTGGAACGCTTCAATTCCGGTTACACAATTAACGAAGGTGGCGCTGGCCCCTTCGCCAAGCTGCATTAGGGCGGATAATTATGCTGATACCCTGCCCTCATTGTGGTGATCGTGATGTGTCGGAATATTCCTATCTGGGCGATGCGACGGTAAAGCGCCCCAATCCCGAGAAAGCCAAACCTCACAATTGGGAGAAATTTGTCTACAGCCGGCAAAATCCGCGTGGTCCCCATAAAGAGTTGTGGCAGCACAATGGGGGCTGTCGGCTGATTGTGGAGATTACTAGAGATACTCTGTCCCATGAAATCCTTGATATGAAGGCCACCGGGCCACATAAGACCGGGCTTGGCAAATGAGCGGCTTTCGTCTCGATTCTGGCGGGCAAATTGATCGTAACCGGACGCAAACCTTTACGTTTGATGGACGGAAACTTACTGGTTTTGCCGGAGATACGCTCGCCTCTGCCCTACTTGCAAATGGTCGGAGCCTGTTTGGACGGAGTTTCAAATATCACCGGCCCAGAGGTGTGATGAGCGTTGGCAGCGAAGAGCCAAACGCACTTGTCACACTGACGGGAGCGGACACTCATGAACCCAATGCACGAGCCACAATGGTGGAGGTTTTTGAAGGATTGAATGCCAGCAGTCAGAACCGCTGGCCCAGTCTTGCTGTTGATTTGTTGTCGGCCAATCAGATAGCCGGGCCGATGTTGCAAGCCGGCTTTTACTACAAAACCTTCATGGGACCGACGCGTAAGGCATGGCGTTTTTATGAACGGTTCATCCGGCGCGCAGCTGGACTTGGAAAAGCGGCACTGAAACCTGATCCGGACAGATATGAAAAGACCAACAGTTATGCGGATTTGCTGGTTGTTGGTGGTGGGCTTGCGGGGCTGACGGCTGCGCTGAAGGCTGCAGAAAAAGGTGCGCGGGTTATCCTGGTCGATGAACATGCCGGGTTCGGCGGCTATCATCGAGGTGACCCCAGAGAACAGGAGACTATCACCTCACTTCTGGAACGCATTCAGGCCTTTGATAATGCTACAATCTTACCACGCACAACGTGTTTCGGGCAGTATGATGGCGGCACCTTTGGCCTGGTTGAGAGGGTAACGAGCCATAGTCCCGCCGATTCAAAGTTTGCGCCTTGCGAGCGTTATCACGTGTTGCGGGTACGCCATGCCATTTTGGCAACCGGTGCGATTGAACGGCCACTTGTGTTTCCCGGAAACGATAGTCCGGGTGTTATGCTCGCCGATGCAATTCGGGCCTATGCGTTGAGATTTGGCGTTTCGGCTGGCAAAAACATCGTGCTCTTCACCAGTCATGATGGTGCCTACAGGCAACTGAGTGCCCTGCAGGATATGGGCGTGCCGATTAGTGCCATCGTGGATACCAGAACAACCATATCTGACATTGCGATGGCGCAAGTAGCCGCGACTGGCATGCAGCTGATTACCGGCCATACGGTGACACGGGTTCACGGTTACCACGGTATCAAACGCGTCAGCATCGCCCCGTTTGACCCTTACACCAGCCAGATGAATGGCAAAGAGCGCTCCATTGAGTGTGATTGCCTCGGCATGTCCGGTGGCTGGACGCCGAGCATCCATTTGACCAGCCAGATGGGCGGCGCACCGCAATGGGATGACACTCTGCACACCGTACTTCCCGGCACATCCAACGGGACCTGGAGCGTATGCGGTTCAGTCGCGGGCTATTTCGACCGGGATGATACGATAGCCAGTGCGGAAACGACTGCCGAACAGGTGCTGCGGAAACTGTCACTCAGTCGTGCGCGAAAGGCCGTGACCCTGCCCGAACGACTGGATGTTCTGAATGTGGAGCCTGTGTGGAGCATCAAAGGCAGCAGCGGGAAAGCCTTTGTGGATTTTCAGCATGATGTGACAGCAGACGATATTACACTGGCCCATCAGGAAGGGTTTCTCAGTGTCGAGCATCTGAAACGCTACACGACTTTGGGCATGGGAACTGATCAGGGAAAACTATCCAATATCAATGGCCTGGCGTTGATGGCTGAGGCGCGGGGTTTGGGTATACCGGCTGTTGGCACCACGCGTTTTCGCCCGCCCTACACACCTGTCTCCTTCGGCGCATTGGCCGCAGATGCGCGTGGAAGTCATTTGCAACCAACGCGGCGCACGGCAATGCATTACTGGCATCTGGATGCCGGCGCGGAGATGATTGATGCCGATCTTTGGAAACGCCCTAGGGTCTATCGTCGTGGCACCGAAGATCTGGAACAGGCCTATATCCGTGAAGCCCGTATGACCCGGCAATCCATCGGCATTGTCGATGTCTCAACGCTCGGAAAGATCGCCGTTCAGGGCCCTGATGCGGCCGAATTTCTTGACCGTGTTTACAGCAATGGTTTCGCAAAGCTTCCCACCGGTAAAGCCCGATATGGCTTGATGCTGCGTGAAGACGGCATTGTCTATGATGACGGTACGACCTGGCGTTTGGGTGACACGGACTTTCTGATGACTACCACCACAGCTCAGGCCGCGGCCGTGCTGGAACATCTGGAGCTGTATTTGTCTGTTCACTGGCCTGATCTGAAAGTCCATGTGACATCGGTTACGGACCAATGGGCAGCTGCAGCCGTTGCCGGTCCAAAGGTTCGTGAGCTATTGCAAATTATTATGCCTGAAACAGATTTCGACAATGAGGCTTTTCCATTCATGGCCATTCGCCATGGAAAAACCTCACGCGGCATTCCCGTCATGATGTGTCGTCTGTCGTTTTCCGGGGAACTGGCCTATGAGGTTTTCACGCCAGCCCGCTTTGGACTTGCCGTTTGGGAAGAGTTGCAGTCGGCTGGCAAAGCGATGGATCTTGTGAGCTACGGCATGGAAGCACTGGGTACGTTGCGCATTGAAAAGGGTCACGTTGTCAGTTCCGAATTAAATGGTCTCACGACAGCCGAAATGGTGGGTCTGGGTGGCATGACATCGAAGAAAAAACCTTATGTCGGGTCCGCCATGATTGATCGGCCCGCCTTCATGGATAAACGTCGACACCAGCTTGTCGGCCTTGTTTCCAAATCAGATGAAAGCGTCCTTACAGGCAGCCATCTGGTGCGAAATCCTGAATTGAAAACACCATGTTTAAGTCTGGGGAATGTGACCTCCGCCACTTACAGCCCTGCTCTTGAAAAATATGTGGCTTTGGCGCTGCTGGAAAATGGCCGTGAGCTGATCGGCAAAGAGCTTTATGCGACTTTCCCGTTAAAAGGACTGCATGTTGCTGTGGAAATTGTCGCCCCCTGCTTCTTCGACAAGGATGGGGAGCGTATGCATGGATGATATCTTGAAAGACCTGCAGGCCTGCCCTCTGGACCGTGTCTGGGTGCCGGGACATTATGGTGCTGCGCTTACGACAGAGAAATCCGGGATCACGCTTGAACGAACCACACCAACATCTTTGGTTCAGCTTTCGCTGTTTCCGGGGCAGGAAAAGAAGGCGCTGACCGCTTTGAAGAAGCAAGGCATTCAAGCGTTTCCCGAATCCGGACATGCTGACCTGGCGACCAAACTGTCGATCTATTCACTTGGCGCGGGCCGCTATTGGCTGGAAAGCGCAGCAACGGATTTACACAGCAGTCTGGCAAGCGCAATTCCTGCCGAAACAGGCTCGGTGACGGATTTATCCAGCGCGCTGACGGCTCTAACTGTCAGTGGCTCTGATGTGACGACCGTGCTGGCAAAAGGGATTGCGGTAGACTTGCATACGCAAAACTTTCTGGTGGGGAAAGTCGCGCAGACGAATGTTCACCATATGCCTGTGATGCTGGTCAGGTTGGAAACCAACCAATTTCGGCTTTTTGCCTTCAGCACTTATGCGGAAAGTACCCTGCACTGGCTGGAAAACGCTTGCCGGAATCACGGCTTTCAGCGCATTTAGGCTCGGCCTATTTGGCTTTTGAAGCCTTTTCCTTGGCCGCACGCAGTTCGGCTTTCAATTTGGCACCTCTGCCATCCTTGTTGGTCTGCCGCGCCCTTCCAAAGGCCAAAGCGTCGGAGGGAACATTCTCAGTGATCACAGACCCTGTTGCCACATAAGCATTTGAGCCGATCTCCAGCGGCGCCACCAACAGGCTGCCAGATCCGATAAAGCTGTCCGCGCCAATTGTGGTTCGGTGCTTGCCAAATCCATCGTAGTTGCAGGTCACTGTGCCTGCCCCGACATTCACCCCTGGTGCAATATGGGCATCACCAATATAGCTCAGGTGATTGATTTTACTGCCCTTTTCGATGGTCGCACCTTTGATTTCAACAAAATTGCCAACTTTGGTTTTTTCGCCCAATTCGGTACCGGGGCGCAACCGGGCAAAAGGCCCAATGAGGGCACCCTCGCCAATCACCGCTCCTTCCAGATGCGAGAATGCCTTGATAATCGCTCCGCTTCTGACAATGACCTTTGGTCCGAACACAACATTTGGCTCGATTGTCACATCGGCTTCCAGCTCCGTATCATAGCAAAAATGTACGGTTTCCGGCGCTAACAGGGTGACGCCGTTCGCCATGGCCTGCTGGCGCATGCGTTGTTGAAATATGGCTTCCACTGCCGCCAGTTGCCCGCGGCTGTTGATGCCTGCGGCATCCGCTGCATCACCCTTGACCACCTGAACGGAGAGACCTTGAGCGTGCGCCAGTTCAACACAATCGGTAAGATAATACTCACTTTGCGCGTTCTCGTTTGTCAGTAATTTCAGCAGCTTGTTCAGGATACCGGGAGCAAATCCCATGGCCCCGGCATTACACAAGCCAATCTTGCGCTCTGTATCTGTGGCGTCTTTTTCCTCGCGAATGGCCGTTAATTGGCCACCTTTAACCAGCAACCGCCCGTAACCAGTTGGGCTGTCTGGCTCAAACCCCTGAACCACCAAATCCGCGTCGCCGTCCAGAAGCGATTTGATCTGGTCGAGTGTCTGCGGTCGGATGAGTGGCGTATCTCCAAACAGCACAATGTTCGCATTTTTGTCGTCCTCGAAAAATTTGGCGGCTGACATGGTGGCATGTCCTGTGCCGAGACGCTCTGTCTGCACAAAGATATCTATGGGTGCTGGATGTTCTTTCAGAAAGCCTTCTACTGCTGGAACATTCGGACCGATGACGACGGCTGTGCGTACAGCACCAAATGCCTTTGCAGATCTCAAAACGTGTTCCAGCATTGGCAAGCCACCAACTGAATGCAGCACTTTTGGTGTTGCCGATTTCATCCGCGTGCCTTCGCCAGCAGCGAGTACAATAATATCTACGTTCGACACGCTTTTCTCCGATTCCCCAGCCTGATTTTCCAGCGGTGGTTAGCATTGAATTCATCAGAAAGCGAGAAATCAGCCAGTCCGTATACTTAACAAAATCTAAAGAATTGTTTCAGTACAGTATCGGTCTGAAGAAGATTAGTGCCCAAGGACGAACGCGTGTCGAAAGCCAACTGGTTTCAAATTTCCCTCCTCGCAATATGGGGCGTATCCGCTGTGGCTGCGTTGTCCGGCTCGTTTTGGCTGGCGCGCGCAGATTGGGTTCAGGCGTACAGGGCCGATGCAAATGCAGTGCGCGCTCAACAATCTGCCTTGGAAAACCCGATAGAGGCCGCTCTGCTTCAGGAAGAGCTGTTAGTGCTGAGAGAGGCTGTGACACGCCTCGACAGGCAAAACCGGATTTTGATGTCTCGGCTTGAATCCGTTGAAGATGAATCCGGCGAATTTACTGCAGCGATACCAAGCAGTCCCGGCCAACAAAGACGAATGGTTGGCGTGCAAAGCTCACAACGAATGCCAGCGCCTTTGAGTAACACATTGATACAAAAGAAAGAAATTCAATCGGAAAGTCGAGTCCTCACAAGGACTGATCCATATCCGCTGAAGATGCAAGGTACGGGCCGCGCACCTACGGATGCTGAAATTTCCGAGGCTCTGAAGGGGCAGTAATCCTGAGCGTTTGTGAACGCGATGTCGTTAGGGTCTGGAACGTAAAATCAGATTTTTTGCAATTGCCAGTGCGGCATATCTCCGTTAGCAAGCCTAGATGACCGCTAATTCCCCGATAATCGAGACTGACAGCAACGACAGGAAAAAAGCCTATCTGGTTCTTGTCTTCATGCCTTTGTTCTTCGGTTCCAACATCATAATCGGGCGCGCCATTATTGATGGCACTGAACCTTTTATTCTGGCGTTTTTGCGGTGGTTTATCACATCCCTGATTCTGCTGGCTGTGAGTTTTCCAGCCGTGAAAGCGCATTGGCCGGTTTTTCGCCAGAATTGGCGCCGGATTTTTGTCATTGGTTTTCTTGGCATGTGGATTTGCGGCGCGCTGGTTTACCTGGCGCTGAAACACACGACCGCCTCCAATGGCACGCTCATCTATACCTCCTCCTCGGTTCTGATCATTTTGCTGGAATGGATGTTCCGAGGGCGCAAAATAGGCTGGCGTGAAATTCTTGGCGTGCCACTTGCCATCGCCGGCGTTGTAGTGATTGTCTTCAAGGGAAATCTTGCGGGTCTTTTGTCGCTGCAGTTCAATCCGGGCGATGCCCTGTTTGTTCTGACATCGTTTTGCTGGGCAATTTATTCAGTTTTGCTGCGCAACAAGCCATTTCCGAGCCTGCCAACACTGCCACTGATTGGTGTTGTTAGTATGGCGGGTGCCATTACGTTGCTGCCATTTGCAGTGTTTGAAGTGTTCTGGACAGGCCACTTTCCAACGACCGGGGCAAACTGGATCGGGATTGCCAGTCTGGTGTTTATTTCTTCATTGTTTTCCTTCACCGCCTACCAGTATGGCGTGAAAATAGTGGGTCCATCCATCACAGGCGTGTTCCTTTACCTTCTGCCGCCATATGGTGTTGGCTTGTCGGTTCTGTTGCTTGGAGAAACACTCAGACCGTTTCATTTTGCCGGTCTTGCGCTGATTTTGGGTGGGGTCATTCTGGCAACCCTGCCCAAGCGTCTTCTGGACAGGTTCAGCCCCTAGCCAATTGTGCCCAGGGCCGGGAACATTTCCAGCATCCAAAACGAAAACACAGACATCTGGTTGGTCAGAAACAACACGCCCGTTACCACCAACAATCCGCCCATAACACGTTCAACCGTCTGCAAATGGCGCTTGAATCTTGACATCCATCCCATAAATGGTCGGGCAAACAGAGCTGCCAGGACGAAAGGAATACCGAGGCCCATTGAGTAGACTGCCAGCAATCCGGCGCCCTTGGCCACTGTATCTTCGGTGCCAGCAACTGCAAGAATTGCCGCCAGCACAGGGCCAATACAGGGCGTCCAGCCAAAGGCGAACGCCAGCCCCATAACATAGCCGCCCAGATAGCCAGGCTGCTTGCGCTCTATTTGGATGCGCGCCTCCCGGTACAAAAAGCCAATTCGAAACACACCCAGGAAGTGGAGCCCCATAATGATAATGACAACTCCAGCTACAATGCTGAGAGTGCCTGAATTTCGGGCTATGAATTGTCCGGCAACCGATGCGGCCGCGCCCAGCAAGACAAACACCGTGGTGAAGCCCATAACAAAACTGAAAGCTGACAAAACCACCTGACGACTGCGTGCGCGACTTAGTTCCTCAGACGTCAATTGGTCCAGCGAAACACCGGCCAGATAGCACAGATAGGGCGGAACCAATGGCAAAACGCAGGGCGAGATGAAGGATACAAATCCAGCCAGCAGGACAGTCAAAAGTGTCAGTTCAGCAACCATGCAAGTCTCCGAAATACGAGTAAGCTACATATAGCAATGATTCTCATTGCAAACAGTCACGACTTCGCGAGGTGTTGTGTTCCAAGGGCAGAAAGCTGTCTAATTCCAGTGCCTTTTCCTGACTGGCAGGCTCGTTTCGATTTTCAAACCCAGTTCATACAGGCCCTTTGAAACGCTATCCTGGATGGGGTAATTGGTGGCAGATGCCCGGTTAACAGCTGACAAAACCACCGAACCGCGCGCTGCCAGGAAAGATTTGTCGATAATAACTTTTTGGGTCGTTGGCTGAAGCGGACATGGCGGTGTCGTGTACAGCGAACTGATGATCAGACTGGCATTTCCCATGCAAGCCTCAAACATGGCTTCAACCCGGTTGATGGTAGCAACCTGCAGCCGCTCTTCTGCATGGGTTTCAATTTCGAAAAGGCATCCTGTCCGGTCGCATGCCTGACCGTTATGGTCCTGTTTCAAGACCATTTCAACGTCCCGCCCATCTCCTAACGCCCGCATCCAGATGCCTGCGACAAAGGAATTGCGGGATGTTCCGCGGAATTCGAGTCCATCTGGTGTGACTTCTGCCATCATCTTTCCATCTTGCGAAACAAGCAGGACCGGGCTCTGATGCGTCCCTGCATTGACCGCAAATGCTGAGAACGCCAGCATTACTGCAGCCACGAAACGCAACTTGGTGCGCAACAGGCACAGGCAAATCAATGCCAGGCCCAGCAGAATCGCCCTTAGTGCTGGTTGTTGGCCCGGAATACTGACGGCGCCTTCCCAGCTCGAAACATGCTGCGCGACAGTTCTAACCCCATCAAGACCCAGTTCCATCAGGCCAAGAGGCATCCATTCCAGTCCGAATGGCAACAGCAGCAACGCCAGAATACCGGACGGCATGACCAGGAACCCGACCAGTGGCATGGCTGCCAGATTGCCAGCGAGCCCATAGACCGCGAACTGGTAGAAATGATGAACTGCAAAAGGTGCTGTTGCAAAGCCGGCAACAATTGAGGTCAAAGCTAAACCTGCGGTTCCCGTCGCCATGGATTTCACCATGCCCATGCCTCCTGCCCTGTCCTGTATCCGTGAAAACACGCCATCACGGCGGTAGACCGCAACCAATGCAATGACCGCCATGAATGACATTTGAAAGCCCGGTGTCAGAACTGCTGAGGGCTGGAAAACAAGGATGAAAATTGCCTCCAAAGCGACGTTCCGCATGGTCAATGCGGCACGGTTGAACATGATGGCCACCAGGAAAACAGCAGCCATCAGAAATGCTCTTTGCGCTGAAATACCTGCACCTGACAACGCCAGATAGCCAAGAGCCCCTAATAAAGCTGCAGCGGCGGCCCATTTTTTGACCTGATATCTTGCCGAGACCGTGCGCGCGAAAGAAGCCGCCAGTCTGATGGTTCCGAATAAAAGCGCTGTTACAAGCGCCATGTGCAATCCCGAGATGGCCAGAATATGCGCCAGACCCGAATGACGCAGCGCCTGCTCGGTTGTGTCACTTATGCCGCTGCGCATTCCGACCAGAAGCGCCGAGGCAAGCGCGCCGGCCTCTCCGGGTAAGGCGTCTTTCAGGCGCTCGGAAATGGATTTACGAAACCCGGTCAGCCAGTCAGCCGCAGATTTCCTGTGATCTGCGTTGAAATTGAGTTCGGGAATTGCTTCACCCAGCAGGAAGCCGCGTGCTGAAAGCCCGTTAAAGTAACCGATCCGACGAAAGTCATAGCCGTTTGGAATTAAGGGCCCGCTGAGTGGTTCAAGTCGGGCACGGGCCCACACCTGGTCTCCAATTTGCAGGTCGGTAATGTGTTGATTGAATGCACTGAGTTGAACACCGGCAAGCGCGATCGGGTCTGATGACAAGTCTGTCGCGTCCCGCAGGACCAGGCGACTTCTTTGCTCCCCCGGCACGATGTCAGCGACCCGCCCACTCAGTTGAAACGTTCCAGCAGCACTCAGGAGCGGCGTGGCCGTCCGCTCTGTTTGCCATTTAGCAAGGGTAACCCCGGCAATCAGTAAAGTGGCGGCCAGCGCAATCCTGAGTGCATAGTCGGTGCGGCGCAGACACCAGGTTGTGACCATCAAAACAGTCAGAAGAAGCACCAGAGCAAGACCGCTCGGCTCTCGTGCCATTGAGAAATAACCAAGGATACCCAGAGACATGAAGACAGGTACCCAACAAAAGACATCAGGGCTGCGTGCCTCATTCTGGACCATTTGAGCAAACGCATCCCTGCCATTGCGAGACTTTGTGCCGAGCAGGCGAAGAGCTTTGGCTGTTTTTGGGACCCTGCTGCCGCCAGACGCCAAAAAACCCACCTGAGATAGCAGTTTACTCTCAGCTTCCAGATCTGCCGTTTGTTGGCCAAGTTCCGGCTTGGGATCTTGTTTTGAACCTCTTTGGGTCATGTCACATCAGGGTTTTGATCTTGTCAGTCTCCATGCTACACGATGCGCCACAAATTCCAAATTTTGACAGGCTGCTGATGTCCCCTCCCATAGTCACTCGTTTTGCCCCCTCACCAACCGGTTTCCTTCATATTGGCGGAGCCCGCACTGCTTTGTTCAATTGGTTGTTTGCCAAAGCAAATGGCGGCAAAATGTTGCTGAGAATTGAGGACACAGACAGATCGCGTTCATCACCAGAGGCTGTAACAGCGCTGATGGATGGCCTGCAATGGCTGGGAATTGACTGGCAGGGCGAACCGATTTCGCAGTTCTCCCGGCAAAAGCGTCATGCTGAAATAGCTGAACAATTGGTCAGCGAAGGCAAGGCCTATTACTGCTACACCTCTCCAGAAGAGCTGAATGCAATGCGAGAAAAGGCGCGCGCAGAAAACAAGGCTCCCAAATATGACGGGACCTGGCGCAGCAAAGATCCAAGCGAAGCGCCGAAAGGTGTTGATCCGGTTATTCGCATTAAAGCCGAGCAGTCAGGCACGACAATTGTGACCGACCATGTTCAGGGTGTGGTGGAATTTCCAAATACCGATCTGGATGATTTCATCCTGATGCGCAGCGATGGCACACCCACCTATATGCTGGCAGTCGTAGTGGATGATCACGATATGGGTATTACGCATATTGTGCGTGGTGATGATCATCTGACAAATGCAGCACGGCAAATACAGATATACAAAGCCCTGGACTGGCCGGTGCCTGACATGGCTCATGTGCCCCTGATTCATGGCCCTGATGGTGCCAAACTTTCCAAGAGACACGGCGCTCTTGGTGCAGAAGCCTATCGTGCCATGGGATATCTGCCGGAAGCTTTGTGCAATTATCTGGTTCGTCTGGGCTGGGCCCATGGCGATGAGGAAGTGATTTCCATCGAACAGATGATAGAATGGTTCTCGCTGGACGCCATTGGCAAATCTCCTTCACGTTTTGATTTTGCAAAGCTTGAGAACCTGAATGGCATCTACATGCGGGCTGCCGAAGATCAAAAGCTGATTGAGGCTGTTGAAGTGGTCTTGCCCGAACTGGCCAAACCAAGTCTTTTCGGAGAGAAATTGTCAGATGACCATCGCAAGAAGCTGCTTTTGGCAATGCCGGGCCTCAAAGAGCGCGCCAAGACGGTTGTGCAGCTTATTGAAAGCGCAGAGTTCATCGCAGCCAGTGTGCCACTGAATTATACCGAGAAGGCGCTTGGACTGCTTAACGAAGATGGTCGGAAAATCATTGCCGATCTGATTCCGCGGATTGAGAAGGCAGAATGGGATGCGGACGGTCTGGAAAACAGCGTCAAGACGTTTGCTGAAGAAAGTGAACTCAAGCTTGGCAAGGTTGCTCAGCCACTCAGGGCAGCACTGACTGGAAGCCATATGTCTCCCGGCATATATGACGTCCTGCTTGTGCTGGGACGTGAGGAGTCTTTGAAACGTATGTCAGCGGCTATCTCCTGACGGCCTCGGCCTGACTACGACAAAAGACAATTATCAATTTCTTGCGGCGCTGCAGCAAATCGGGTACTTGGTAACTGAACTTTGGGGCTGAACTCAATTGGGAGGTTGTATTGATGAACGTGTTCACGCTCAGAATTTGGTCCGAAAGCGCAGAAAACCAACGGTTCTCATCGTTTTTGCCATTCTGGAAAAGCGGAAATAGCGCTCATCTATCTGGACAAAAGATGGAACGGCAACCGGCAGGTTTGCCGCTGGATTCTTAGCAATCCGGCCTTTCTCTGTAGCGCCAATACAACTTCCTAATTGAGTTCAGACCCCGGCAAAAACTCAGAAGCAATCAGGCTGAGGTTTTTCAACCCATTGGCAGATTAACTTCTTCAGGGACGGCGATTTATTGCCGCCCCCTAACGGATGTGCCCTCCGATGTGGGCAAATATGAAAGGGACTTTTATGAGCGAGAAGACAGCAAAGCTGACCATTGGAGACCAGACCTACGAATTCCCGATTCACCCGGGAACTGTTGGTCCGGAAGTTATCGACATATCATCGCTTTATAAACAGACAGATCGTTTCACATTTGATCCTGGTTTCACCTCCACAGCGTCTTGTGAATCCAAAATCACCTATATTGATGGCGATGAAGGCATTCTGCTTCACAGGGGATATCCAATCGACCAATTGGCCGAACAAGGTGACTTCCTGGAGACCTGCTATCTGCTGCTTTATGGTGAGCTGCCAACGGCTGCACAGAAGAAGGACTTCGACAGCCGCGTCACCTATCACACTATGCTGCACGAGCAAATGTCGCGTTTCTTCACCGGCTTCCGCCGTGACGCACATCCAATGGCCATCATGTGCGGCGTTGTTGGTGCATTGTCAGCCTTCTATCATGATTCAACGGATATTTCTGATCCCCATCAGCGCATGGTCGCTTCGCTGCGCATGATTGCCAAAATGCCAACCATCGCGGCGATGGCCTATAAATACCATATTGGCCAGCCATTGGTGTATCCGAGCAATGATCTGGATTATGCATCCAATTTCCTGCAGATGTGTTTTGCGGTGCCTTGTGAAGAGTATACAGCCAATCCTGTTCTGGCGCGCGCGATGGACCGGATTTTCATTCTTCATGCAGATCATGAACAGAATGCATCCACGTCTACAGTACGTTTGGCTGGTTCCTCGGGAGCAAATCCATTTGCCTGCATCGCAGCGGGCATTGCCTGCCTGTGGGGCCCTGCTCATGGCGGTGCCAATGAAGCAGCGCTTAACATGCTGGCGGAGATTGGAAGTGTCGACAAAATTCCAGAATATGTTGCCCGGGCCAAAGACAAGAACGATCCATTCCGTCTGATGGGCTTTGGACACCGGGTCTACAAGAACTACGATCCGAGAGCCAAAATCATGCAGAAGACATGCCATGAGGTTCTCAATGAATTGGGTATCTCTGATGATCCAATGCTGGAAGTTGCGCTGGAACTGGAGCAAATAGCTCTGACCGACGATTATTTCATTGAGAAGAAGCTCTATCCGAATATTGACTTCTACTCGGGCATTACCCTGCGTGCGCTCGGCTTCCCGCCTTCCATGTTCACAGTGCTGTTTGCACTGGCGCGTACGGTTGGCTGGATTGGTCAGTGGAATGAGATGATTGAAGATCCAGGTCAACGTATCGGCCGACCTCGTCAGCTCTATACCGGTGCCACGCATCGGGATTTCGTTCCGATCTCGCAACGCTAATTTGTAGTTTAATCAAACAAAGAGCCGCCCTGAATGTTGGGCGGCTTTTTTATGAGGATTATTGTCCATGCTAAAGCTCTATTATGCGCCTGGAACCTGTGCGATGGCTGCCCATATTGCACTTGAAGAAGCTGGGGCTGATTATGAAGGCATTGCTCTGGATTTTTCCAAAAAGCAGCAGCAATCACCGGAGTTTCTGGCAATCAATGGTAAAGCTCGGGTGCCGGTTCTGGTATCGGATGCCGGCGCTTTAACCGAGACCCCGGCTATTTTGGCGTTTATTGCGCAAACCTACCCAGATGCAGGGCTTGCAACATTGGATATTCCTTTTGAATTCGCCAGAATTCAGGCGTTCAACAACTATTTGTCTTCAACCGTTCATGTGGCTCATGCCCACAAACTGCGCGGCCACCGTTGGGCAGACGAGCCGTCATCGCTTGAAGACATGAACAAGAAAGTCCCGGAAAACATGAGCGCGCTTATGCAAATGATTGAGGACACCATGTTTGAAGGTCCCTGGGTCATGGGTGAGAGCTATTCCATTTGCGATCCGTATCTTTATACGATTGCGCGCTGGCTAAAGTCTGATCGGGTTGATGTCGCCAGTTTCCCAAAGATTCAGGATCATATGGCACGTGTTGAGGCACGGCCGGCGGTGAAAGCAATTCTGGCTCACCATTAGCCACCATCAGGAACCATTACACACCATTAGATTGGGGTGGAGCATATTCCAGAACGAGTTGGGCGGCGCGGTCTGCAGGACTGTGCGGCGCAACTGAGCATAGATTCTGCAATTTTTTGAATGCCTCAATCTGGGCAGTGTAGTCCTGGTTTTGCTGAAGCAATGGCAAAATGGCGTCGCTCATTGCAAGCCCACTGCAGTCTTCGTCAATAAATTCCGGCACTATGTTTTCTTCCAGAATGAGATTTGGCAACACGATTGAAGACACGTTACCCAGCCATTTGAGACGTTTGGCAATCGGGTCCAGTTTATAGCCAACAGCCATGGGAATGCCCCACAGGGCCAGTTCCAGCGTGGCAGTTCCTGACGCGACGAGTGCGGCATCCGCTTTGGCAAATGCTTCAAACTTCGCTTCCTCTCCAGACACGATTTGCGGCTGAATGACCCAATTGGAGGTTTCCTGCTGAATATGTTGCTTCAAATGGGCGACAGCCGGGATTTCCACCTGCAAGTCGGGCAGTGTGTCTTTCAAAGCAGAAACAGCCTCCCCAAACGGGCCCAGCAAACGCGTGACTTCACTAGTGCGACTACCCGGCATGACAAGCAGACGCTTGGCGCAGGCCGTTTTCTGCGGTGCTGCCTGTATTATCTGGGCTTTGATCGCGGCAATCTTGTCGACCAGCGGATGCCCCACATAAGTACATGCCGGTCCGGCTAATCTTTTATAGGCGTCCGGTTCAAAAGGGAGAATGCCAAGAACATGATCGATATAGCGTGTCATCTTGCGTGCTCGACCGGAACGCCACGCCCATACACTAGGTGAAACATAGTCAATCACCGGCAATTTCGGGAGTTTGCGGCGCACACGCCTGGCCACGGGATGGGTGAAATCCGGACTGTCGATGATGACCAGAATGTCAGGCTTGAACGCCACAATATGATCAATCAACCGATACGCCAGTCGGATAATTTTCGGCAATTGAGCCAGAACGGCGCTAAAACCCATCACTGCGATGTCCGACAGTGGAAACAGGCTGTTTAAACCTTCATTGCGCATCAGCGCGCCGCCCACACCGGCAATCTCCAACTCGCCATCATATTGGGCGCGCAGAGCGGCCAGAAGCTCTGCGCCCAATTGGTCGCCTGATTCTTCCCCTGCGACGATGGCTATGCGTAGCGGCCTCATTTGAACTTCTCTGGTTGGTCCAGTGAAATTCCGTGAATGAATATATTTTCCTGCTGCGCAACGCGCAAAAGCTCTTCGCGATCCAACAAAAGGACACGGCCTGCTTCAACTGCAATTCCCGCAAGGCCAGCTGCTTTGATCTGATGCACAGTGTCCGGACCAATGACCGGAACATCAAAACGAATGTCCTGCGCAGGCTTTGCGCGTTTTACCAGTACACCCTGTCCGGCCTTCCAACGCGCGCGTTTTTGTTTGCGAATTGTCGCGACCCGCAGCAGCATCTCGCGGGTCCCTTCTGGACCTTCCATGGCGATCACTCTGTTGTCTGCGGCAACCGCGCCCTGCCCCATATCCAGAGAACCTGCGGCATGAGCCGCCCTTGTTGCCAGCTCAATGTCAGGCAAAGCTTGTTCGCTTGGCCCATTTCGGGAGACCTGGCCGTGAGGGCAAGACATTTCAGGAGTTGCTTCCAATACCCCGATGACCTCGTAGCCACGTTTTTCAAAGATGCCTGCCACATTGCTCAACACCTTGTCATCACCGCCAATGACTGTCGCAATGGCCTCTGGAAGCGCTTTTATCCCGCCAAAGTCCAGTTTCAGTGATGAAAAATCAGGGCGTTTTGTAACCCCGCCAACAGCAATAACATGGGTGCAATTCTGTTCTTCCAGATAATGGAAGAAGCGACCGATCTGCCCCCAGGCAACCGTTAGCTGCGGAATGGAGGCGGGTAATTGGAGATCAGTGTCAGCTTCACCTGCCAGCCGAATAACCGCAAAATCCGCCTGCTTCTTCAACAACGCCTGTGCAACGTCCTTTGGCAGAACACCACCACCACAAATAAGCACGATCTTCATTGGCAAACCTTTGGAACCGGCCCGTTTAGCCCGATTGTTCGCGCGGCATGCAAATGCGACGCCCGTTACCGGCGCGGATGAAATCAATCATATTCTTGACCAGTAAACTGTCCGGATAGGCTTCTGAAACCTGATCCACGCGTTCCTGAAAAGACCCTTCTTCAATAAACAGTTGCGCATAGGCATTGCGCAGGACATGAATTTCGGCCTTATCAATGTTGCGGCGCCGCAGCCCAACCAGGTTCAATCCCCCAAGTCGCGCTCGATTTCCAATAACCGACCCGTAAGGAATTACATCGTGCTCGACGCCTGTCATACCCCCGACAAAAGCATGTTCGCCGATACGAGCAAACTGATGAACAGCGGAGAGGCCTCCAAGGATCGCGTGATCTCCGATATTCGCATGCCCTGCCACAGTCGCGTTGTTGACGAATATGACATGGTTTCCAACCATACAATCATGCGCAATATGAGCACCGGCCATGATCAAACATTGATCCCCGACTTTGGTGAGCATACCGCCACCTTCAGTGCCTGTATTGATGGTGACGCTTTCCCGAATGGTGCAGTTCGCCCCGATTTCAAGGCGACTGGGTTCACCACCATACTTCAGATCCTGTGGTTGAGCACCAATACTGGAGAACTGAAATATTTCGGTCTTGTCTCCAATTGTCGTCCGCCCCTCAACAACAACATGGGGACGGATGATAACACCATCGCCCAATGCAACGTGCTGTTCGATAACGCTATAAGCGCCGATTGATACACCCTTTCCCAGTTTGGCATCAGGATGGATGATTGCGGTTGGATGAATGGTCACTTTTTTTCCTATTTATCGATCAGCATGGCAGAAATTTCGGCCTCACAGGCCTTCTTGCCATCAACCATTGCTATGCAGCCGAATTTCCATACGCTGCCTCGGCTTTGTATCTTCTTGACGTGATATTCGATCTGATCACCGGGCACCACAGGCTTGCGAAATTTCGCCCTGTCGATGCTCATCAAATAGACCAGGCTTGGTGGCGAATCTACGGATTGGGCAAGAATGCACAGCGCGCCGGCTGTCTGGGCCATACCCTCAAGCATAAGAACTCCAGGCATAACTGGTTGTCCGGGGAAATGTCCCATGAATTGGGGTTCATTTGCCGAAACATTTTTAACGCCAATACACGCATTGTCTCCATCAATGTCCTTGAGTTTGTCAACAAGAAGGAAAGGATATCGATGCGGAAGGGCTTTCAGCAGATCGAGAATATCTGCCGACCCCAATTCGGTCGTAGCGGTTTCACTCATTAGCTATTTTGCCCCCTTTATTACAGTTTCCGGCATCACAGTTCCTACTATCGCAGATATCCACGATCACTCTTTTCCGGAGTTTGAACCCGTCTTTTCGACGACGACAATCTCTTTATTCGCCAATTGGTTCAATAACGTGATTTCTTTAAACCATTCGCGCAGCGGTTTGGCCGGAACGCCACCCCAACGCGCGCCCGCCGGAACATCACCGTGAACAGCACTGACACCGGCAATCTGGGCGCCGTCGCCAATTCTTACATGTCCTATGACACCGGTTTGTCCGCCAATTACAACAAAATCACCAAGCGAGGCGCTCCCCGCGATCCCAACCTGGCCAACCAGCACACAATGACGTCCAATTGTCACGTTGTGCCCAATCTGGACCTGATTGTCGATTTTGGTTCCTTCACCTATAGTTGTGTCGCGATTGGTTCCCCTATCAACACAGGTATTTGCACCAATCTCCACATCATCCTGAATGATCACGCGTCCGATCTGTGGAACCTTCAGGTGGCCGGTTGGCCCCATTGCATAGCCGAAACCATCCTGGCCAACACAGGTTCCAGAGTGCAGTACAACACGATTGCCAAGCAAAGCATGTTGCACGACCGTATTTGCTCCAATGAAACAATTCCGACCAATTTTAACACCGCGCCCGACGACAGCGCCAGCGGCGACAATGGTACCGCTTCCAATTTCTGCTTCTTCTCCGACCGTCGCATTTGGCTCAATCACCACATCTGACTCCAACTTCGCCGTCTGATGCACGCGCCCGCGTATGATTTTTGTATCATTTGGTCCGGTTGCGACCATAGGCGCTGAGCCAGCCGCATTTGGATAGAGGGCAGAAACGAGCTTGGCATAAGCGTGATATGGAGCTGCAGTTACCCAGGCAACGGCAGTAGATGGAACCTTGTCCGCATATCGTTTTTTGCAAAAGATCAATGAGGCCCCACACTCAGCCAGCAAGTCGACATACTTGGCGTTATCCAGAAATGTGGCGTCTCCCTGTTCAGCATCGTCCAAAGCTTTTGTGTTGTGGATAGTCACAGATTCATCCGCGCCTTCAGGAATAGATTCTCCCAAAAGGTCTGCAATCTCCTTCAGTGATATCGGGGCTGGTACTGCAAAAAACCTTGTATCAGACAAGTCACTGATCCCTTCACGGCAACGCATAAACTTTTGAATTATCTGGCTGAACTATGTGCCGCCTGACCAGACATGGTTCCAACAGGCACGCTTATTACGCATAGATGCGCTCTAATAAAAAGGGCCGCCACTGTCTTCCGACAGGGCGGCCCTGATGAGCAAATTTTGACTAGAACTTGGCTCCACCACCGAAGCGGAAGAACTGCTCTTCGTCATAGTCTTCTTTGGTAACTGTCTGCGCAATGTCAGCACGCAGCGGACCAAACGGGCTCTGCCACAAGATACTGGCACCAACAGAAGAGCGGATAGACGAGTCGTCTTCGAAGCTAGCTGTCTTACGCATATCAACACCCCAGAGGGAGCCAGCGTCAGCAAAGACCGCACCACGAATTCCGAATGATTCCGGTAGTCCCCAGATCGGGAAGTTTACCTCGGCGGTCGCGTTCCAGAAATTGTTACCACCAATCGATCCGGTCGTTGTGTTGTCGTAAGGGCCGTATGACTCGAAGCCACGAATGGATTCTCCGCCTTTAAAGAAAGCATCCGAAGATCGCACGCCTTCACCAAGGCCGGTAATGTTACCGGCTTTAACGCCAACCATGCCGACCCAATCCCAGTCTGTATGAAGTTGGCGATAGATGCGCGCATCAGCCAAGGTCCGGATGTAATGAACGTCACCACCAACACCGGCAAAGTCCTGGGTAATGCGAATGAACTTACCATCTCGAGGCAACACCTGGCTGTCGACTGTGTTGTAGGTCAAAGTATAGCCAACGGATGACGTGATGGTTGCACCAGCGGCAATATCTGCCTGCACACCAGTCGGCACATCTACAAGTGCACCGGTTAACGTCGATTCTGATTGCTCAAGTCCGTAACGCAGGACCAAGCCAAGATTTTCCTTGATCGGCAGTCCGAAACGCAGGCCACCACCAATTCTCTCGACGTCATAATCATCGTTTTCCTTGAAGCGGCTATACACATCGAAGCCAGCCGACATGCGGCGTCCAAGGAAGTACGGGTCGGTAAATCCAAAATCATAATTCTGTTTACTAGCACCGGCACTTATGGACGCTTTAACCTTGTAGCCGCGCCCCATGAAGTTCGATTCTGTCAGAGATACGTCACCAACCAGGCCATCGCCGGTTGAGATACCTGCACCAAATGACAGTTCACCGGTTGGCTGATCTTCAACTGTTACATTCAGGATCATGCGATCCGGAGACGAGCCGGGTACGCGACTAATATCAATGGTCTTAAAGTAACCGAGCCTGCGCAATCTGCGCTCCGCACGGTCGACCAGCACCTTGTTATAAGCATCACCTTCGGCCAGCTCGAACTCACGACGAATGACGTAGTCACGCGTCCGGGTGTTGCCGCGGATGTTGATACGCTCAACATAAACACGAGGACCTTCGTCGATAACATAAGTCAGGTGGATGATCTGCTGATCGTAGTCACGATCACCGCGAGGACGAATCTGCGTGAATGGAAAGCCCATCCGCGCGGTTTCAAGCGTCAAGTCTTCGAGAGTTTTTTCAATCAATTCAGCGTTATAGGTTTTACCGCTTTTGGTCCGAAGCACGTGACGCAGTGATTCACCGTCCAGACCGATAATGCCTGAGTCGATTTCGATATCGCCAAATTCGTAACGCTCACCCTCATCAATTGTAAAAGTCACAAAGAATTTGTTGCGCTCACGATCAAGGTCAGCCACTGCGGAAATGATTCTGAAATCAGCATAGCCCTTACGATAGTAGAAACTGCGCAGGCGCTCTTCATCGCCGCGCAGCTTGTCTGGATCGTAGATATCGTTGCCGCTCAGAAAGCTCAGAAAGTTCTTCTGGCTGGTGTCAACAACTTCCCGGAGCTTACCGTCGCTGTAAGCGTAATTACCAATAAAGCTTACACGGGAGATTGATGTTTTGGCAGATTCGTCAATTTCGAAAACCAGATCAACCCGGTTTTGAGGAAGGTCAATCACCTTCGGTGTCACACGCGCATCGAAGCGGCCGGACCGGCGGTACATTTCCAAAACACGCTGCGTATCAGTCTGGACCTTGGCGCGAGTAAAGACGCCACGCGGCTTACTCCGCACAACTGCTTCCAGCGCATCATCCTTCAACCGATCATTGCCTTCAAAAACGACGCGGTTCAAAACCGGGTTCTCTTCAACAATCACCACAAGAACGGTACGGCGGCGTTCAATTTCAACATCAGCAAACAAGCCAGTTGCAAACAAAGCCTTTAACGACTCGTTGATATCGAATTCGGTGTAGCGCTGACCAGGCTGCACCGAGAGATAAGCAAGGATTGTATCGTCATCGACACGCTGATTCCCCTCAACCAACACTCGGCTCGCGGTTTGCGCATAGGCAGACCCGCCGCCTCCCAAAACAGGAAGACTTGCACCAATGGTGACTAAAGAAAGCGAAAGGACCGCAAGAACTGCGACTTTACGGAGAGACGAAAACATAAAATACATACGGCCACTTGCCTGACTTTGCCGATTTTCGGTTCCCTGAAAACACAGAGGCACGTCCATCGGACTCAATTTCACATAGGTGACTTGTTTTACAGGGTTTTAGTCTGTGTTCAAGCCATAGAGCGAATTGGTTTGCTGTTTTGTAAACTCCGTTGCAAACAGGTCACGCATTCGCAACATTGTTCAAACCATTTGGCGTCATAGTTAAGACCCCATTAAGAAGTTGATATCATTCCAGTTCACAAACAGGAATAGTAAAAGAATCAAAGCCAGCCCTGCTCTGAAGCCATATTCTTGGGCGCGGTCACTCAATGGCTTCCCCCGGACGGCCTCAACAGCGTAAAAGGCCAGATGCCCGCCATCCAGCATCGGGATGGGAAACAGGTTAATCAGGCCAATACTCGCTGACAGAACTGCTGTCAGATTGAGCAATGCCACAAAACTGATCGCAGCAACCTGACTGGACATGTTTACAACGCGGATCGGACCACCGAGCTGATCTGCAGATTCGCGGCCGGTCACGACGCCCCAGAGATAATCGAGCGTACGAGTTACAATGAAGGTTGTTTCCTTCACGCCCTCAACGACACCGGTTACCGGGTTGAAGCTTTTGATGACAATGTCTTCACGTTGTGCGCTTTGCCGTATGCCCAGAACACCCACGCGTTGGGTGTTTCCAAAGCGGTCCGTAAGTTCCTGACGTTTTGGAACTGCATCCAGCACAACCTCATTGCCATCGCGATCCACCAGCAAAGCAATCTGGCGATCGGCACTGGCCGTCACGATACGCTGCAGGTCGGTAAAGGATTCAACTTCCGCGCCGTCAACTGACAGGATGCGATCATCGATCATCAGTCCAGCTTCCTCAGCAGCACTGCCTTCAATCACTTCACTGACGATGGGTGGGATGATGGGTTTGCCCAGGAAAACGAACATGCCGGCAAAAATAACCACCGAAAGCAGGAAACTTGCCAATGGCCCGGCAGCGACAACGGCTGCACGTTGCCCAACCGGCTTACCAGCCAATGTCTGGCGTCGCTCTTCTTCTGCCATTGCATCAAGCGCGGCATTATCCGGAACACTTGCAGCATTTTCGTCGCCGCTAAATTTCACATAGCCGCCAAGTGGTATCCAACAAAGCTTCCAGCGTGTACCGCGCTTGTCGGTATAACCCAGCATCTCTCCGCCAAACCCGATAGAAAATGCTTCAATGCCAACATTACACAGACGCCCGACCCAATAATGGCCAAGTTCGTGAAAGAACACCACAACCGTGAAAACGAACAACGCGGGCAAGGCATATCCGAGGAAACCGGACCCCATGCTGGGAAGGCTAGTCAAAAAATCCATTTATTATATTTTCCAAAAATGCGTGAAGCCCCAAACTAACCACGGGCTAAAATGACGTCACAGGATTGCGAATCCTACCACTGCTTCTGCTGAAGATATTTGCTCGCGCGGCCCCGCGCAATGCGATCACTCTCAATTGCCTGATCTATATTCTCAAATTCCGTCGAGCCGGTCTCTTTGACTGTTTGTTGCAAAACCGTGTCAACAATATGCGCAATCCCGCCAAACGGAATTTTTTCATCGAGAAAGGCTGCAACTGCAATTTCGTTAGCTGCGTTCAGCGCGCATGTCGCTGCACCACCAGCCGACATGGCCTCATAGGCCAGTTGGAGGCAGGGAAATCGCTCCAGATCCGGTGGTTCAAATGTCAAAGTAGCAATTGTAGAAAAGTCCAGTTTTGACGCTGGAGACTTTCCCCGGCTCGGCCAGTTCAGGCAGTAGCTGACTGGCACGCGCATATCAGCACATCCCAATTGGGCCAAAACGGAGCCATCACTGTAGTGAACCAGTCCGTGGATGATTGATTGTGGATGAACGAGCACACGCAATTGCTCCACCTCCAGGCCAAATAAATGCTTGGCTTCAATCAGTTCCAGTCCCTTGTTCATAAGGGAGGCTGAGTCGATTGTGATCTTGGACCCCATTTCCCAAATGGGGTGATTCAGAGCCTGCTGTGGCGTGGCAGAGGCAATCTGCTTTTGTGACCAGGTTCGAAACGGCCCACCCGATGCAGTTATGGTGACCGCTTCAATTGCGGTTTTGTTGTCTTCGTCAAACACCTGCCAAATGGCATTGTGCTCAGAGTCCACAGGCAATATCGGTTTGTTCTGTCGGCGCGCCTCGCTCATGAACAGGTTTCCGGCAGACACCATGCATTCCTTATTTGCCAGCGCAATCTGGTTCCCGGCTTTCAGGGCTGCCCATGTGGGACGAATGCCTGCGGCGCCCACAATTGCTGCCACCACCAGATCTACCGGCTCAGTTGCCACTGCTTCAACCGCTTCTGGTCCTGCGGCGCATTGAATGCCTGTACCGGCCAAAGCATCGCGCAGGGATGACAATTCGCCCTCTTCCGCCAGTACCGCAGATTTTGCGCCTGCCGAAATCGCAATTCTTGCCAGTTTGGTGGCAGAATTTCTGGCCACAACGGCATGCAGCTTGAATCGGGCGGGCTGGGAAGCGATGACGCTTAGTACACTATCGCCCACAGATCCTGTCGCACCCAACAGCGTGATTGTTTTCGGTGTTTCGCTGCCGGTCATTTATGCTGAGCCAAAGAACAAAGCCTGGGCCGGTCTGTCCAGACTGCCGTCGAACACCCAAGCCAGAAAAACGGCAAAAATGACGGCAAACACAAGCCCGTCCACACGATCCATCACACCGCCATGCCCCGGGATAAGATGACTTGAGTCCTTCACCTTGAAACGTCTTTTGATCCAGCTTTCAAACAAATCCCCGCATTGGGAGGCAATGGAGAGCAGCAGACCCGTTACAACGAGGCGTATCAAAGAAACATTGTCGAGCAGACCAATGAAAGCAACACTGGCCAGCATGCCCGCGCACAAGCCGCCAATTGCGCCCGACCAGGTCTTTCCCGGTGATATCGCGGGCCAAAGCTTGGGGCCACCAAATGTACGGCCAACCACATAGGCGAAAATATCAGTTGCCCACACCACGGCAACGATCAAGGCAATCGCCTCCATACCAAGTTCGGGGTCATTGCGAATAAGCAGCAGCGCTGCGCCAAGTAGAAACGCATATGCGAAACCTGCTCCCAGCCAGAATTTCTGGCCCAATGCGTAACCCGCGATCATCATGCCACAAAATAAAAGGAATATTGGCCAGAACGCCGTCACCATCGATTCGGTTGCGACAAAATAGAGACTGGCGAGCATGAGGACCAGAACCAGCGCTATGGGTACTGAACGCATCTGAGGTGAGATAATTCGAAGCCACTCAAAGCAGACAGCCAGTGAAATAATCAGAACCACAGCCAGAAACGGCCACCCGCCCCACCACTCAGCCGCGATAACGATTGGAGCCAACACGAGTGCGGAACAAATTCGGGTAAAGAGATTGCTGTTGAAGAAGCTTTTCTGCGACGACTGCTGACTTGTCATTAAACCACACTTTGGGTGGAACAGACATTGCCATAGCGACGATCTCGCTTGGCAAAATGTTCCAGCGCCTGATCAAAATCACCTTCCGCAAAATCCGGCCAGAAAACATCCAGAAACACAAATTCAGTATACGCACTTTGCCACAACAGAAAGTTGCTCAACCGACTTTCACCTGATGTGCGTATCAGCAGATCCGGGTCCGGCAAGCCCGCTGTGTCAAGTTCACTGCCCAGCAATGCCTCATCAATTTCGTCCGGGCTCAACTCACCGTTGGCCACTTTATGCGCAATTGTTTGAGTCGCGCGGCAGATTTCATCCCGAGCGCCATAATTAAAGGCGACAATGAGCGTCATGCCTGTATTTGCTTCTGTGGTATTTTCAGCCTCAATCAGATAATTCAAAATGTCGGCGGGCAAATTGTCTCTGGAACCGATGATTTTGATGCGCACATTCTTTGCATTCAGTTCCGCCAGATCGCTTCTGACGAACCGACGCAGAAGCCCCATGATCGCGTCAACTTCGCTGGCTGGCCGCGACCAGTTCTCCGAGCTGAAGCTGAACAGTGTCAGGTATTCCAGTTTGAGTTTCAGGGCGTGGCCAATTGTCTTACGCAAGGATTCCACACCGGCCCGATGGCCAGCGATGCGGGGCAAACCCCGTTGCTGCGCCCAGCGGCCATTGCCGTCCATAATGAATGCGACATGACGCGGCAGGATTCGCCGCTCTTCATCCGTTTGTGTCAGCGAAGAGGACATCGCATCATGCATAGCTGATCCTTCAAGAGAACAGGGTCAACGGACTTAAAGTCCCTTATACCTGCATGATCTCCGCTTCTTTTCCACTCAACGTCTCGTCAATGTTTTTAATGGCCTCATCGGTCATTTTCTGAACCTGATCTGAAAATACCCTGGCGTCATCCTGACTGATGTCACCTGATTTTTCGATCTTTTTCAGTTGGTCCATGACATCGCGGCGAACATGGCGCACAGAAACTTTCGTCCGCTCAGCATATTTATGAGCCACTTTTACCATTTCCTGGCGGCGCTCTTCGTTCAATTCGGGGATTGGAATGCGGAACAGATTTCCTTCAACCACAGGATTGAGGCCAAGTTCAGATTCGCGAATGGCTTTTTCAACGGCTCGCGACATGCTTCCGTCCCAGACCTGCACGCTGATCATCCGCGCTTCCGGTACGGACACTGTTGCCACCTGATTGAGCGGCATACGCGACCCATATGCTTCAACATGAATTGGATCCAACAAGCTGGCTGAAGCCCTTCCGGTCCGCAGGCCACCCAAATCGGATGACAGTGCCGCAATCGCTCTATCCATTCGACGTGTCACATCATCGAAATCGATAGGTGCTTCATCATCCATTTTGGCTACTCCCAGTGTGTAATTCTGCCAACATCGCTGTTGTTCTGTCGTCTAACATTTTCTGTCGCTTCAAGACACGATTGTCGCTGTGCCCCTGCCCTGTGCAACTTCTACAAGTCCGCCCGGCTCATGAATTGAAAACACGACGACCGGTATGTTGTTGTCCTTTGCAAGGGATACCGCTGCCGTGTCCATGACCTGCAATCCGCGTGACAGGACTTCCTGATGGCTGATTCTGTCGAAGCGTACGGCATCCGGGTCCTTGTTCGGATCAGCCGTATAGATACCATCCACTTGTGTTGCCTTCAACAACGCATCGCACTGCATTTCCACTGCGCGCAGCGCGGCACCACTATCGGTGGTAAAAAATGGATTTCCGGTTCCGCCTGCAAAAATCAGAACGCGATGATTTTCAAGATGCTTCAGGGCTTTTCTGTGGGTAAAGGTTTCGCAGATTGTCGGCATGCCAACTGCTGACATAACGCGTGCGTTGCAGCCCGTGTTGTTGATAGCGCCTTCCAGGGCAAGAGCGTTCATGACTGTAGCCAGCATGCCCATCTGATCGCCAGTAACACGGTCGGCACCCTTGGCCGCAAGAGAGACGCCGCGGAAAATGTTTCCGCCGCCCACGACCACACCAATTTCAACTCCCAGAGCAACAACTTGTGCAATTTCGTCGGCGATGCGCTTGACCACCGCATTGTCTATACCAAAGGCCAAGTCTCCCATCAGAGCTTCACCAGAAAGTTTCAGGAGAATTCTGCGATACGGTAGCGACATGGTACAGACCTTTAAACACACAGTGAATCACGCTGTAGGGTCGGATACACGAAGGGCGCCCGCTTGTCACGGACGCCCTTCATTTTTGACGTGTATAGACGCTGAATTCAGCAATCAGCCTTTAACGGCAGCCGCAACTTCGGCTGCGAAATCTGATTCTTCTTTCTCAACGCCTTCACCGACTTTGAACAAAACGAAGGATGAGAGTTTCACATCAACACCAATTTCCTTGGCGAGACGCTCCAAAGCACCTTCAACAGTCACGTCAGGATCAATAACAAAAGTCTGCTTCAACAAGGTCACTTCTTCGTAGAACTTGCGAATACGGCCTTCGACCATTTTTTCCACAACACCGTCTGGCTTTCCGGAGGCTTTCGCCTGTTCGATCAGCACATTGCGCTCACGCTCAACAACCGATGGATCAAGGTCATCAGGACCTAGAGCCAATGGGCTTGATGCAGCGATATGCATTGCAATCTGTTTTCCAAGTGCTGCCAATTTTTCAGCATCACCAGAAGATTCCATGCCGACCAGAACACCGATCTTGCCGAGATTTGGTGCAACTGAATTGTGCACATAGCTGGCAACGACACCCTGAGAGACAGACAGCTTTGCCGCACGGCGCAATGTCATGTTCTCACCGATCGTGGCAACCGCGTCTGTGATTGTTGCTTCGACGGATTTGCCGCTGACGCTGGAGTTAGCGGCCAGTATGTCGGCGACTGTGCCATCAGATTTCAGCGCAATTGACGCCACATCGCGGACAAGATCCTGGAACTGTTCGTTGCGACCAACGAAGTCAGTTTCAGAGTTCATCTCGATGATTGCAGAATCTGTTCCAGCGACCGATACGGCAACCAGGCCTTCAGCAGCCACGCGTGAGGATTTCTTGGCGGCCTTCGAAAGACCCTTTTTACGCAGCCAGTCAATAGCAGCATCTATATTGCCGTCATTTTCCTGAAGCGCGTTCTTACAATCCATCATGCCGGCGCCAGTGGATTGGCGCAGTTCCTTGACCATTGCAGCTGTTACAGCCATCTTACATACCCCTTTGTTCGTCGAAACGCCGCCGGTGGGTCCGACGGCGCTGCACGACTTGTCTTTTCAGTTCATCAAATTGTGTGTAACGGGCGCTATTTCAATGCATAGCACCCGTGCAATCTTTGCAGGCGTGAGATTTACTTGGCTGCCAGAGCTGTTGCCTGCTCAACCCAGTTATCACGATCGATGCGACCTTTGAAAGACAGCGCATCGTCGACACGTGTAATGTCGTCAGCCGTGAAGTTTGCTACTTGAGAAAACTTCTTGATACCAAGCGTGTGCAATTTGGTTTCAAGCACGGGGCCAACGCCAGAGATCTGTTTCAGATCATCCGGCTCACCTTCCGGCGCATCAAACAATGCTGCTGGAGCAGCATCCGCATCGGCTTCAGCAGCTGGTGCTTCTTCGACCGCAGGCGCTTCTTCAACCGCAACAGCTTCTTCAGCTGCTGGTGCTGCTTCGGCAACTGCTGCTTCAGCGACTGGTGCTTCAGCGACGGGTGCTTCAGCAGGCTCTGCAAGAGCCAGTTCCACTGGAACTTCCTCAGACGCGCCCAGATCAATGCCCATATCGGTCTGTCCGCGGGACAGCCCATCAATGGCAGCGCGCGCAATCAAATCGCAGTACAGGCTAATAGCCCGGCCAGCATCATCATTGCCAGGCACCGGGAAATCAATTCCGTCTGGATCGCTGTTACTGTCAACAATTGCCGCGATTGGAATGTTGAGACGACGTGCTTCCTGAAGGGCAATTGATTCCTTGTTGGTATCAATCACGAACAGGAGGTTTGGAATGCCGCCCATGTCCTTGATGCCACCAAGTGCGCGTTCAAGCTTGTCGCGCTCACGTGTCAGGGACAGGCGCTCTTTCTTGGTCAGGCCTTGTGCGCCTTCATTCAATGTCTCATCAACCGCACGCAAGCGTTTGATTGACTTTGACATTGTCTGCCAGTTTGTGAGCATGCCGCCGAGCCAACGTGCATTCACATAATACTGCGCTGAACGGCGTGCGGAATCAGCTACGTAATCAGCAGCCTGACGCTTTGTTCCAACGATCAGAACGCGACCGCCCTTTGCGACCGTGTCGCTGACAGCCTGAAGGGCCTGATACAGCATCGGCACAGTCTGGGCCAGATCGAGGATGTGAACATTGTTGCGGGCACCGAAGATGTGTTTATCCATCTTGGGATTCCAGCGGTGTGTTTGGTGACCAAAGTGAACGCCTGCTTCAAGCAATTGACGCATAGAAAAATCGGGCAGAGCCATGACTCTGTTTCTCCTTTACCGGTTTGTCCTCCGGAAAGCAGTCCACGATGGTTTGTCTAATCATGTGATAAAGGCAAATTCAGCGCGACCGGACGGTTTGGCGTACACCAACCCAGCTTTCCGTGTGTGATGGCGCGGTACATAGCGCCAAGCACGCTGCAATGCAACCGGCTTTTACAAGGTAAGGGTATATGACGTGCCGGTTCCCTCAATTCAGAGCGACGTGAACCACGCCATTGATGGATTTTATGGAGCCGGCAATGTCGGAAGATAGCTTGTAGCTGCCCGGCAATTCGATTTCCGTTTCGCGGCGCCCGTCTTCCAACAGCAATATCAAAGAGATTTTGCCACCTTTACGTCCACGCCCGCGGGAATTGCCGCTATCCTGCACCATCAATTTGGTCATCTGCTGCGCAATCGCGCCAAAAGGTTCGCTTTGTTCGGCAAAAATCTGAAGTTTGGAAAAGCCGTGTTCTGCTATTTCTTCAAGCGGGGCCAATGACTGAATGCGAATGCGCACCTCATCTGTGTCGTCATCTGTATCGGCGCCCACGGTGAATATGAAAGAATGCCCCACTTCCAGGCGCTCGCGGTATTCAGTCAGTCTTTCTGCATAAAGCGTTGCTTCGTACTGTCCTGACGGATCAGAAAGCACCAGAATGCCCATTCGGTTCCCGGTGCGCGTTTTTCGTTCCTGCTTGCCGATGATTGTTGCAGCCAGCTTGCCAGCGCTTTTGCCTTTTCGCACCTGTGCCTGAAAATCTTCCCAGCGCGGAATTTCCAATTTCTCCAGCACCGTCTTGTATTCGTCCAATGGATGGGCCGTCAGATATAATCCAATGGCCTTGTGCTCTTTGGACAAACGGACGGATGTCTTCCAGGGTTGTGCGTCCGGCAGAATGATCTTTTCTTTCTGGATTCCCGCACCGCCAAACAGTTCATCCTGCCCACTACGCGCGTTTTCACTAATGCGTTGTGCGTGTGCCATGACGCGGTCCAGCCCGGCGTCCAATTGAGCACGATTATCAGCAAAGACGTCAAAAGCGCCTGAGCAGACCAGCGCATCCAGCGTCCTTTTGTTGAGCACTTTGGCATCAACCCGCTCTGCGAAATCCGACAGATCGTCAAACGGATTTTCACTGCGGGTCTTTACAATCTCGTCGATGACATTGTGACCAACACCTTTCAGTGCCCCCAAAGCATAGACAATCTGACCATCCTCAACTTCAAACTCGTAGCAGGATTTGGCGACGCTCGGCGGCAGCACATTAACTCCCATACGAACGGCTTCCTGCCGAAAGTCAGACAATTTGTCCGTATTGCCCATATCGAGTGTCATGGTAGCGGCCAGAAACTCAACTGGATAATTCGCTTTCAAATAGGCCGTGTGATAGGCGACCAGTGCATAGGCTGCAGCGTGGGATTTGTTGAATCCATAATCTGCAAAGCGGGCTACCAGGTCGAAAATTGTATTGGCCTGGGCTTTCGCAATCTTGCGCTCAACGGCGCCATCCACGAAACGCTCGCGCTGGACATCCATCTCGGATTTGATTTTCTTACCCATGGCACGGCGCAGCAAATCCGCTTCGCCCAGGGAATAGCCAGACAATTCCTGAGCAATCTGCATTACCTGTTCCTGATAGATGATAACCCCATGGGTTTCTTTCAGGATTTCCTCCAGGCATGGATGCATGTAGTCGGGTTCTTCCAGCCCGTGTTTGCGCCGGTTATAGGTTGGAATGTTGTCCATGGGGCCCGGACGGTAGAGAGCCACAAGCGCAATGATGTCTTCAAATCTATCCGGCTTCATGCCCGCCAAAGCACGGCGCATGCCCTGACTTTCCAATTGAAAGACGCCAGCCGTTTCGCCGCGTGCCAGCATCTCGTATGTTTTTTTGTCTTCCAATGGAACAGTGCTCAGATCAACATCAATTCCACGTCGAGCGATAAGACCGATGGCGCGCTCCAGGATCGTCAGCGTTTTGAGCCCCAGAAAATCGAATTTGACCAGGCCCGCCTGCTCCACCCACTTCATATTGTATTGAGTAACCGGCATGTCAGATCGCGGATCGCGATACAGGGGCACCAGCTGTTCCAGCGGACGGTCACCAATGACAATGCCAGCAGCATGTGTTGAAGCGTGGCGGTAGAGCCCTTCCAGGCGCGTCGCCATGGAAAACAGACGTGCGACCACCTCCTCCTCTTCACCGGCTTCCTTGAGGCGAGGCTCAGTATCAATCGCCTCTTGCAGCGTCATAGGATTGGCTGGTGTCGAGGGCACCATTTTGCAGAGACGATCCACCTGCCCATATGGCATTTGCAGAACACGGCCCACGTCCCGCAGAACGGCTCTGGCCTGCAGAGTTCCAAATGTGATGATTTGAGCCACCTGCGCCGCACCGTAGCGGCGCTGGACATAGCGGATAACCTTGTCGCGCTTCTCCTGACAGAAATCGATATCGAAATCGGGCATGGATACGCGATCGGGGTTCAGAAACCGTTCGAACAGAAGGGAAAAGCGAAGCGGATCAATGTCCGTAATGGTCAGTGACCAGGCCACCAAAGACCCGGCACCAGAGCCACGGCCTGGGCCAACTGGCACATCATTCAACTTGGCCCATTTGATGAAGTCGGCAACGATGAGAAAATAGCCGGGATACTTCATACCAACGATCACATCCAACTCGAAGGCCAGACGCTTATCGTAGGTTTCCCGATCAACGCCCGGTGCCAGCCCCAACTGGCCAAGCCGTTGCTCCAGTCCATCCAGAGCCTGCTGCCGCAACTCCGCTGCTTCCCGCTCAAGCAGTTGCGCCGTGTCTTCGCTCTCAGCTGTTGGTTCGCTCCCCTCACCTGTGAAATTCGGCAGGATCGGATCATGCTTGTCCGGACGAAATTGACATCTTTGGGCAATCTCGACCGTGTTTTCCAAAGCCTCGGGAATGTCTGCAAACAGATCCCGCATTTCCGCGCGGCTCTTGAAGTAATGGTGTGCTGTCAGCTTCCGTCGATCATCTTCTGCAACCATGCGCCCCTGCGCGATGGAAATCAGCGCATCATGAGCTTCAAAGTCGCTCTGATCAGGAAAGAAGACCTCATTGGTGGCAACCAGTGCAATGTCATGCTCATAGGCGTAGTTCACCAGAAAACGCTCAGTGTACCTTTCAGCAGGATGTTCATGACGCTGTATTTCAATATAGAATCGGTCACCGAACATTTTGGCTAATGTGTTCAATCTTGATGCGGCGCGGACGTCGTCCCGATCCGCGATCAATTGATCAATTGCCCCTTCCAGCCCACCGGACAGGCAAATCAGTCCGTCATTCAATTCAGTCAGAAGTTCAAGTGAGGTGTGGGAACGGGTCGACGCATCCGTTTCCAGAAAGCTGCGGCTGACAAGCTTTGAAAGGTTGAGGAAACCGGTTTCGTTCATTGCAAGCAACACGACATTGCCATAGGCAACATCCGGCCGGTTCCGACCATCTCTTGATCGCGGATCAATTTCAATGTCCGCAAAATCGATTGCCATCTGACAGCCGATGATTGGCTGGATGCCCTTGGATTGGGCTTTGTCGGAAAACTCTAGCGCGCCGAACAGATTGCCGGTGTCCGTTATAGCAACAGCCGGCATAGCATCAGCTTTGGTAAGCTCCAGCAACTTTCCAATTTGCAATGCGCCCTCAAGCAGCGAATAGGCCGAATGTACACGAAGGTGGATAAAGCCCGGATCTGCCATGAAGCGACTCGCAGTTTGAAACCTGTTCTTCTGCTATTGTCGCTCATGCAGGTATTGTGGTCCAGCGGGAAGCTGTTGTTTCCACATCTCTGCTGCACCCATTATTGTCTGGATTAGCCGGATTGTCTGGATCAAATGGAGGATCCTAAAATCCGGAAATCACAGCCCAGTCGCCCAGAAAGGCGACAAAAAAGGAGAACATGATCAGTGTTACGAATGCGGTTATGTCACGAAATTGATAGAACATTGTAGGCTCCTGTGTGGCTTGAGCCTTACATTGTTCTACTTTTGTTCTCTTTTCAAGAAAAAGAACAAACAGGGAATATTTACAGTTAAAATTGCTTTAATGGGCAACGATCCGTTGATCTTGAATGGTAATCTTTCTGTCCATGCGGGCGGCCAGATCCAGATTGTGCGTGGCTACCAAAGCGGATAACCCGGACTCTTTAACAAGCTGCGACAGAGCGTCAAATACATAGTCAGAGGTTTTCGGGTCGAGATTTCCAGTCGGCTCATCTGCAAGCAATATGCGTGGGCTGTTGGCAACAGCCCTGGCAATGGCAACACGCTGCTGCTCACCGCCCGACAACTCTGCGGGCCGGTGTTTGCTTCGATGGTCAATATGAAGGTACTGAAGCAGCGTGAATGCCCTTTTTTGCGCTTCTGCCCTGTCCAAGCCACGAATCATCATCGGCATTGCAATATTCTCAACTGCCGTGAATTCGGGCAGCAGATGATGAAACTGATAGACGATCCCAATCTCGGTGCGCCTCATACGCGTCAGAGCCTTGTCATCAAGCTTGTGACAGGCAGCGCCTCCCACGTAAACTTCGCCGCTTGTTGGCTTTTCAAGAAGCCCTGCGATGTGGAGCAAGGTTGATTTACCGGTGCCTGAGGGCGCCACCAATGCAACCATTTCACCGGCAGCAAGGTCGAGGTTTGCATCCTTCAATACGGTGAGGGTTGCATCGCCATGCCCGTAGGTTTTCTCAATACCAGTCAGTTTCATGGCTGGTTGTACTGCGACGCCATTATTCATAACGAAGCGCGTCCACCGGGTCGAGGCGTGCAGCACGCCATGCCGGATACAATGTTGCCAGAAATGACAATACCAGTGCCATTAAGACCACTGTAGCAACCTCCGATGGATCCATGTCCGCAGGCAAGCGGCTCAGGAAATACAGTTCCGGTGAAAACAATTCGGTTTCCGTCAGGCGTGACAAGAACTGCCGGATGTTTTCGATGTTGAGGCAAACCACTGTTCCCAGCACAAAACCGGCCAATGTTCCGAACATACCGATGGCAGCGCCGGTGATGAAAAAGATTCGCATGATCGCACCACGGGTGGCGCCCATTGTGCGCAGGACAGCAATGTCCCGGCCCTTGTCCTTTACCAGCATAATCAACCCGGAAATGATGTTCAGTGCCGCGACCAAAACGATCAGAGTAAGAATGATGAACATCACATTCCGTTCCACCTGAAGAGCCGAAAAGAACGTAGCGTTGCGTTGTTGCCAATCGGTGATGAAGACAGGCCGTTCAGCGGCTTCCGTTATGGGGCCGCGCATAATGCCCACATTATCCGGATCCTGCAGATAGACCTCTATAAAGGACACTGTGTCATTCTTGTTGAAATAGAGCTGTGCTTCGGCCTGCTGCATGAACACATAGGTTGAATCATATTCCGACATGCCAAGTTGGAAAATGGCTGTGATCGGATAGGCCTTCACCCGAGGCGCGACGCCCATTGGCGTCACGGCGCCTCTGGGAGAGACAAGCGTCATCCGGTCCCCCAACTGAAGACCCAGATTGGCTGCAAGTCGTGACCCGACGGCCAGGCCACCGCCATCATCAAATCCTGTCAAAGTCCCCTGAAGCACATTGTTGAGAACGGCTGGCAATTTTTGAAAGTCTGCTTCCTGAATCCCGCGTACAAGGACGCCCCTGCTGTTTTCCCGCGCTGAGGCAAGTACCTGCCCTTCGACGATTGGAATGGCAGCCCGTACAGATTCCAGCTTCGACAAGCGTGCCGTGACATCATCAAAATCATTTAACGGGCCGTCGATCGGTTCAATAATCATGTGCCCATTAATGCCCAAAATCTTGCCGAGCAGTTCGGTGCGAAATCCGTTCATCACGGCCATCACGATAATAAGCGCCGCCACCCCCAGCATGATGCCGGCAAATGAAAAGCCTGCGATTGCAGAAATGGACGCTTCCTTGCGCCGCGCCCGCAAGTAACGACCCGCCAACATCCACTCAAACCGCGAGAATGGTTTTGTGCCGTTAGGCGCATCTGCAAAATCTGGAGCCAGTTCAGTCATAGAATCTCTTGATGGGGCTGTTACGAAGCCAACGTGGCCTGTAGCTTGTTGAAGGCTGCATCCGGTGTCAGGCTTTCCCGCTCTCCGGTACGACGATTCTTCAATTCAATTTCTCCACTTTCGACACCCTTGGGTCCAATGATCAATTGCCAAGGCAATCCGATCAAATCCATGGACGCAAACTTGCCGCCAGCGCGCATATCACGATCATCGTAAAGCACGGACATTCCGGCCTTAGTAAGGCGCGCATACAGCTCATCGCAAGCAGCGTCTGTGGCTTCGTGTCCAGCTTTCAAACTGATCAAACCAATCTGGAAAGGCGCGACCGCTTCAGGCCAGATAATTCCGTTTTCATCATGGCTTGCTTCGATAATCGCGCCCACAAGGCGAGACACGCCAATGCCATAAGATCCCATATGGACAGGTACATCTACACCGTCCGGTCCGGCAACACGGGCATTCATGGGGTCTGAATATTTGGTGCCGAAATAGAAAATATGACCAACTTCAATACCCCTTGCCGAAACCCGGTCCTGTTCCGGAATTTGTGCAAAAGCTGCCTCATCGTGCATTTCTTCGGTGGCGGCATATTGAGCGGTGTATTTGTCCACCCATGGGGACAAGTCGCCATCGAAATCGACATCTTCACCCGGCACAGGCAAGTCCAGGAAATCACGATGGCAATACACTTCGCTTTCGCCAGTATCAGCCAAAACAATGAATTCATGGGTCATGTCGCCGCCAATTGGCCCAGAGTCCGCTTTCATCGGGATCGCAGTCAGACCAAGGCGCTGATAGGTTCGCAGATAGGCCACAAACATGCGGTTGTAGGATTTGCGCGCATCTTCCTTGGTCAGGTCAAACGAATAGGCGTCCTTCATCAGAAATTCCCGACCGCGCATCACGCCAAAGCGGGGACGCACCTCGTCTCGGAATTTCCATTGAATGTGGTAGAGATTCAAAGGCAGGTCCTTGTAGGACTTTACAGACCCGCGAAAAATGTCGGCGATCATTTCTTCATTGGTCGGGCCAAACAACATGTCCCTGCCATGTCGATCTGTGATGCGCAGCATTTCCTTGCCGTAATCATCATAGCGCCCGCTTTCACGCCATAAATCTGCGGGCTGAATAGTTGGCATCAACAATTCAACCGCGCCGGCACGATTCTGTTCTTCACGTACAATCTGATCGACTTTTTTCAAAACGGCATGCCCAAATGGCAGCCATGAATAAATCCCGGCGGATTGCTGTCGGATCATTCCGGCGCGCAACATCAGACGGTGTGAGACGATTTCCGCCTCTTTCGGCGTTTCTTTTAGAATCGGCAGGAAGTAACGGGAAAGACGCATCGAGAATCCGTTTGTAACTATCGTTTGTTATCAACGAGAGAGAAACCGTATGGCAGGGAAAAACACAAGCCTTTTGTTGGAAACAACCTGCATGATCTTTATCGCGGTCTCTTCAACCTGCTCCGGCAAAAAAAAGCACTTCAGCGGTCACAATATGGTGACAAACCGAATTTTCGACGCTAGTTTATCTCAGAAGGCGGCGCATAGCTGCCTTCTTTCGCGGTCTTAGTCTTGGGAGGGAGTGTTTCCGTTGCGCGGTTTTTCCAGCGCATATTCGAAACGAAGTCTATTCAATTCGGATTGGAAACAGGAACGCGGAACTGGAAAGAGCGGAGGTTTATCCTCCGCTCTTTTTTTATGTTTTTTTCAAAAATTGATATTAAGAACAGTGAGATAGTGTTTTCAACACACACTCTACATTTGGCCTGTCGTGGTGGAGGTAGCTAAAAGGTTGGCAGAAAAGGAATGTCGTCCAATCCAAAGCCAACAACAACACGGGCATAGTAAAACGCGCCAAACACGGCCAAAGAAATAAGCGTGGTGGCGATGGCCTTTTTGCCAATGCTCGCTTTTATCGGGGCTCCCCGATCCGTTCCAAGCGCCATATCCTCGCCCTCATGTTGGGAGCGAACACCAAATGGAAGCGTCACAAACAGCACCAGCCACCAGATGATGAAATAGATTGCAAGACCACTTGCAAAAGACATGTTCTAAACCTCTTCCAATTCAATGAGCGTACCCTGAAAATCCTTCGGGTGCAGAAACAGCACCGGTTTTCCATGAGCTCCAATTTTCGGCTCACCATCACCCAGAACACGCACGCCGTCTGCCTGCAATTTGTCGCGGGCCTTCAGAATATCATCCACCTCGTAGCAGAGGTGGTGAATGCCACCCGATGGATTTTTCTCCAGGAACCCGGCGATTGGGGATTTCTCACCCAATGGTTCGAGCAGTTCAATCTTGGTGTTTGGCAGTTCTATGAAAACCACCGTTACCCCCTGGTCGGGGATTTCGATGGGCTCAGAGATGGTCGCTCCCAGTGTCGTTTTGTACTGGTGCGAGGCACTTTGCAGATCGGGTACAGCAATGGCGACATGGTTCAAGCGGTCCAGCATCGGGTCTGCTCCTCAAGAGTCAAACGATATGTACGCGAACCTGGCAAACGGGCTTTTTGCCCCAGACATGCTGCACTTCACCACGAATGGCCCGGCGTACAGATTCCTCAAGTTGACCAGAGTTTTTGCGGCGTTTCGCAGGCATGCTGTCGAGCACACCATCAATGGCATCCAGAATAATATCTTCAAAATCCGCGCCCTTACTATCGAAATCCGGGAGACCATACAAATCGGCTGCTGGTTCATCCAGAATTTCACCCTGACGAGACATCACCAGAGACACTGATACCACACCGGCAAAAGAAAGCTTGCGACGTTCACCCACACCGCCGGTTTCCGGCTCGGTTATGAGCTTGCCATCCTTGTGGAGTCGGCCAGCCTGCATATTATCAATGATGCCCGGTTTGCCCGGTGCCAGTTTGACCAATGCGCCATTTCGAATTTGCACGACATTCTTGACGCCCTGCTCTGATGCCAACTTGGCATGGGCGGACAGATGAAGCGGTTCTCCGTGAACAGGCACTGCAATCTCGGGCTTCATCCAATCATACATCTGAACCAGCTCACCCCGGCGTGGATGGCCGGAAACATGAACAAGGCCATCACGATCGGTGATGACTTCCATACCCTGATCGCACAGGCTGTTAATGACCGTATTTACGGGGACTTCGTTTCCTGGAATCGTGCGGGACGAGAAGATGACACGGTCTCCGGACACCAGCTTGATGTTGCGGTGGCTGCCATTGGCAATGCGCGCAAGTGCTGCGCGATCTTCACCCTGGCTGCCTGTGCACATCACCAGCACCTTGTTCCGGGGCAGATAACCAAAATCATCTTCAGATAAAAACGGTTTGATCCCATCAAAAAAACCCAGCTCTCTGGCGATGATTGACACGCGTTGCATGGCGCGTCCGACCAGAATGACATCACGTCCGGCTTTTTCGGCAACTTCGGCAACGGTCCGCATGCGCGCCACATTTGACGCAAAAGAGGTTACAGCAACCCGGTTCGGCGCATCCTTGATGAAGTCGTAAAGGCCGGCTGCAATGTCTGCCTCGCTGGGGCTGATCCCATCACGCACGGCGTTGGTCGAATCGCAGATGAGCGCGAGAACACCCTCTTCACCAATCTCTTTCAGACGATCCACGTCCATTGCTTCTCCAACGACAGGCGTCGGATCGATTTTCCAGTCACCTGTGTGAAGGGCTAGTCCGAGCGGAGTGCGAATTGCAAGAGCATTTGGTTCAGGTATGGAATGGGAAACAGGCACCATTTCCAGATCAAATGGCCCCAGGTTCCAACGTTCGGTCTGGCTGATTGTGTTGATCGGAATTTTTCCGGCCCACGGCGCTCCATCAAGCTTTGCTTCCAGCATGGCTGCCGTGAAGGGCGTTGCATATACGGGCGCGCCAACACGTTCCCACAAATCCACAAGCCCACCATAATGGTCTTCATGGGCATGGGTCAGAATTATACCAAGGACGTTGTTTTTCTCGGACTCCAGAAAACGTATGTCCGGAAATATCAGATCGACGCCAGGTTGTGTTTCCCTTGCAAATCCAAGTCCGAAATCGACAACAATCCAGGATTTCTTATCAACCGGTCCGAAGCCATACATGCCCAGATTCATGCCGATTTCGCCAACCCCACCCAGTGGCAGGAATACGAATTGGTTTTGTTCGCTCATTTAGTGTCCTTCTGGCGCCTGATCTGACAGCGGCAACATGAATACGTCCCCCGCAGAGATGACGCTTGTGCCGTTTTCGGGGTGCGAAAGCAAGAGGCGGCCTTTTGCATCAAGCCCGGTAAAACGTCCTTCGAGTTCACGATCGTTCAAGCGAACTGTAATATCTTCGCCAACGCCGCTGGCGCGTTGAAGCCAGGCTTCCCGGATGGAGGAAAAATTATGACCCGCCTGCCAGTCAGACAGCACGGTTGCAACCTGTGCGCTAAACAGGTCAAAAACTGCCTCAGCAGAGATCACCTGCCCTTCGGCAATAAAATTGGTTACCGGATACGGTGCCTTTACGGGGCTGGTGGTGCAATTGATACCGCAGCCGATGACAATGCCGGTACGTCCTGCCAAATGGGTGGCTTCCATCAATATGCCGGCGATTTTCTTGCGATCATACAACAGATCATTCGGCCACTTGACCGTTAGCTGCCTTTGCACGTCTGGTGGAAGCGCGCGAGACAACGCCTTGTGCAATGCCAGCGATATCACAAAAGCCAGTTGCGGCAACGCTTCAGAGGGTGCTGGATCTACCAGCAAGAGAGAGCCATAGAAATTACCGGGTGGAGACACCCAATTGCGGCCTCGTCGTCCTTTGCCATCCAATTGTTCGTCAGCCGTTATCCAAAGCGGATCAATGCGACCGTCACGAAACGCATCAAGCGCCAGGTCATTGGTCGACCCGACGCTTGAAAAATGTTGACGCTCTATGACCGCGGACAGCGTCATTGAATTTTAAAAGAATGTCTGGGCAGCCGTAGTAGCGGCCCCCGCCAACAAACCGTTGAAAACAATAAAGACCAGGACAAAGATACCAGACCCACCCAGAACCAAACGCAATTCCGTTGGCATTGGTTCAAAGGCGTCCACTGCGTCGTCGAAATACATGATCTTGACGATGCGCAGATAATAGTAAGCGCCGACCACACTGGCCAGAACGCCCAAAATTGCCAGGGCATACAGACCTGATTCAACGGCAGCGACGAACACATAATATTTTGCAAAGAAACCAGCCAGAGGCGGAATACCGGCCAGCGAGAACATGATCATTGCCAGAAGGAACGCCATCATCGGGTTAGTTTTTGAAAGGCCGGACAGTTCGTCAATGTCTTCCACCATGCCGTCCTTGCGACGCATGGCCAAAATGCAGGCAAAGGCGCCCAATGTCGTGATCAGATAGATAGCGAGATAGATGATCACGCCTTTGACGCCTGCCTCAGTTCCGGCAGCAACTCCTACCAATGCAAAGCCCATATGGCCAATGGAGGAATAGGCCATCAGCCGTTTGATGTTGCGTTGTCCAATGGCGGCGAACGCGCCAAGAGCCATGGAGGCAATGGAAATGAACACAACCACTTGTTGCCAGTCGAATGTGGCTGTTTGGAACGCGCCATAGGTTACGCGAATAAACATCGCCATGGCCGCAATTTTGGGCGCTGCAGCGAAGAAGGCGGTTACGGGCGTTGGTGCGCCCTCGTAAACGTCCGGCGTCCACATATGAAACGGCACTGCGGAGATCTTGAACGCGAGGCCCGACAACACGAACACCATTCCGAAGATGAAGCCAATGTTGCGCTCACCTTCACCGATGACAGCCGCTATGCCTGCAAAATCGGTGTGTCCGGTAAAGCCGTAAACCAGCGAGATGCCGTATAGCAGCATGCCGGAGGACAGAGCACCCAGCACAAAATATTTGAGCCCTGCTTCCGTTGAGCGGACGGAATCCCTGTTGATGGCTGCGATTACATAAAGCGCCAGAGACTGCAATTCGAGGCCCAGATACAGCGCCAACATATCAGTCGCTGAAATCATCATCAGCATGCCCAGCGTCGCGAGCAGGATCAAAATGGGATATTCGAAAGTCTCGAAGCGCTCGGCTCGGGCAAAACCAACGGACATGGCAATTGCCACCGCAGAGCCAAACAGCGTCACCACCTTCATGAAGCGCGCAAACGGATCCAGCACAAATGCGCCACCAAACGTTTCACCCATTGGAACGACCCAAACCAGCATGACTGCCGCAACAATCAAAACAGCAACGGAAATTCCGGTGATAATAGGCGTCATGCGATTGCCGCCAAACGCCCCCATCATCAACAGAACCATTGCTGAAATGGCCAGAAGGATTTCAGGCAATGCGGGCCCAAGATCTGAAATGTAGGTCAAGTCCTGTATCATGCTCGTTCGTCCAACCTTACAATTCTAATGGGCAGTTGCGGTTTCAGCCAAATCACCGGCTGCGGCCAATGCGGCCTGATAATTGGCAATGAGGTTGTCTACTGATGCTGCCGTCACATCGAGTATCGGCATCGGATAGAAACCAAACAGGATGGTGAGCAGCAACAATGGCACCACAATGATTTTCTCGCGCATGCTCATGTCCAGAATAGACTTCAGGCTTTCCTTGTTGAGTTGCCCGAAGACGACCCGACGGAACAGCCAGAGCGCGTAGGCAGCCGACAATATGACGCCCGTTGCAGCGAAGATCGCCACCCAGGTGTTCACCTTGAAGATGCCCATCAGCACAAGAAATTCGCCGACGAAGCCGCTGGTGCCTGGCAAGCCGACATTGGCCATAGTGAAGATCAAAAAGACAACGGCATAAAATGGCATACGGTTGACCAACCCACCATAGGCCGCAATTTCACGGGTGTGCATGCGGTCATAAATTACGCCAACACACAGAAACAGCGCGCCCGATATCAAGCCGTGAGACAGCATCTGGAAGATACCCCCCTGCACGCCCTGTGTGGTCATGGTGAAAATACCGATGGTTACAAAGCCCATATGCGCAACGGATGAATAGGCAATCAGCTTCTTTATGTCTTCCTGCATCAGCGCCACAAGCGAGGTGTAGATAATGGCAATAACGGACAGTGCATAAACCAACGGCGCAAAATCATCCGAGGCCAATGGGAACATGGGCAGTGAGAACCGCAAGAACCCGTAACCACCCATTTTCAGCAGAATACCTGCCAAAATGACAGACCCTGCCGTCGGTGCCTCCACATGCGCATCAGGCAACCAGGTGTGAACGGGCCACATGGGCATTTTCACAGCGAAACTGGCAAAGAAGGCCAGCCACAGCCAGGTTTGCATACCGGCGGGGAACTGGAAGGCCAGCAATGTGGGAATATCGGTTGTTCCGGCTTCCCAGTACATGGCCATAATGGCGATCAGCATCAGAACTGAGCCAAGCAGAGTGTAGAGGAAGAATTTGAACGACGCATAAACCCTGCGAGCGCCGCCCCATACGCCGATGATCAGGAACATCGGGATGAGACCAGCTTCAAAGAAGATGTAGAACAACACCAGATCCAGCGCGCAGAACACGCCGATCATCAGTGTTTCCAACACCAGAAACGCGATCATGTATTCCTTCAACCGCTTGTCGATTGAAGTCCAGCTTGCCAGAATACAGAGCGGCATCAGCAATGTGGTCAAAATGACAAACAGCATGGAAATGCCGTCAACGCCCATTTTGTAATTGAAGATGCCGTCAGCCAGTGCTGCATCTTCCACCATCTGGAAACCGGCAACTTGTGTGTCAAACCCGATCCAGATGAACAGCGATACGACAAACGTTACAATGGTGGTCCAAAGGGCAACATTGCGGATATTGCGTCGGGCAATATCATCATCACCACGAACCAGCAGGATCAACAATGCACCAACCAGTGGCAGGAAGGTGACGGTTGAAAGAATTGGCCAACTGCTCATCAGTTTGCCCCTCCGCTAAAGGTCATCCAGGTGATGAGCGCGGCCACGCCAATCATCATTGCGAACGCGTAGTGATACAGATAGCCACTTTGCAATTTAACAACTCTTTGAGTTACGTCGGACACGCGGGCAGCAATCCCGTTTGGACCCAGCCCATCGATGAACCAGCCATCGCCTTTTTTCCAAAGGAAGTAACCGATCCATTTGGCAGGACGGACAAAAATCACATTGTAGATTTCGTCGAAATACCATTTGTTCAAAAGGAACCGGTATAAAATGCCGTGTTCCTCAGCAAGACGCCGTGGCGTATCCGGGGACAGAATGTAGAAGTAGAACGACACCACAAATCCAAGCACCATTGCAAAGAATGGCGACCAGACAACCCAGCCGGGCACATTGTGGAAGTCTTCCATGATGGTGTTGCCTTCGCCGAAGAACAGCGATTCACGCCAGAACTCATCGAAGTTATGTCCGATGAACGATCCCGAGAAGAAGACGCCGGCAAACAGGGCACCGATGGCCAGTAAAATCAACGGTACGGTCATGATCTTTGGTGACTCATGGACATGTGCCATGACATCGGCGGAGGCGCGGGCCTTGCCGTGGAAGGTCAGGAAGATCAGCCGCCACGAATAGAAGCTCGTGAAGATGGCTGCCACAACGGTCATGATGTAGGCGAAGCCGCCAGCCTGTCCGCCAAAGGCGTAGGCTGATTCAATAATCGCATCCTTGGAATAATATCCAGCCGTGAACGGGAACCCTGTAAGCGCAATCGTGCCAATGATCATCATGCCATAAGTCAGCGGAATGTGTTTCCGCAGCCCACCCATTTTGCGCATGTCCTGCTCGTGGTGGACAGCGTGGATGACCGAACCTGCGCCGAGGAACAGCAGCGCTTTGAAGAAGGCGTGGGTAAACAGATGGAACATGCCAGCTGAATATGCACCAACCCCCAAGGCCACAAACATGTAGCCCAATTGGGAACATGTTGAATAGGCGATGACGCGTTTGATATCGGTCTGAACCAGCCCGACAGTGGCTGCAAAGAAGGCGGTTATCGCACCAACATAGGTGACAACCAACAAGGCGTCTGGCGCGTATTCAAACACCGGTGACATGCGCGCCACCAGGAACACCCCTGCTGTTACCATGGTTGCAGCGTGAATGAGGGCTGACACAGGTGTCGGACCTTCCATCGCATCTGGCAGCCAGGTGTGCAGCAGGAATTGCGCCGACTTGCCCATCGCGCCCATGAACAGCAGCAGACAAATGGTTGTCAGTGCGTCCAGTTCCATACCAGCAAACTGGATGGTTTGTCCTTCCAGTGAGGCGGCGTTGGCGAAGATAGCATCCAGATTGATGGTTCCGGTCATCCAGAACAGGGCAAAGATGCCGAGCAGGAAACCAAAATCACCAACGCGGTTGACGATGAACGCTTTCATAGCAGCCGCATTGGCAGCCGGTTTTTGGTACCAGAAGCCAATCAGCAGATAGGACGCCAGACCAACACCTTCCCAGCCGAAGAACATCTGCAGAAGATTGTCAGCGGTCACCAGTGACAACATGGCAAAGGTAAACAGCGACAAATACCCAAAGAACCGCGCGCGATGCGGATCTTCATGCATGTATCCTATGGAATAAATATGCACGAGCGCCGAGACCGAATTGACAACGACCAGCATGACCACTGTGAGCGTATCAATACGCAGGGCCCAGTTTGCCGAGAGCGTTCCGGACTCAATCCATGACATGATCTGCACGGTCTGCGTCTCGCCCTGGCCAATGCCCACATAGAAAAAAGCAATCCAGGAGAGCAAGGCGGAAATGACAACCAGGCCGGATGTGAGATATTCCACATTGCGTGCGCCGAGCCTGTTACCAAACAGCCCCGCGATGAGGAAGCCGATCAGCGGAAGGAATACGATGGCTGAATACATGTCTGATCAGCCTTTCATCATGTTGACGTCTTCCACGGCGATGGAGCCGCGGTTGCGGAAGAAGACGACCAGAATGGCCAGACCGATGGCTGCCTCAGCAGCGGCAACGGTCAGCACAAACAAGGCAAAGACCTGCCCTACCATGTCTCCCAGAAAAGACGAGAAAGCTACAAAGTTGAGATTGACGGCCAGCAGGATCAATTCCACCGACATTAGAATAACGATGACATTCTTCCTGTTGAGGAAGATTCCCAATACGCCGATAGTGAACAGTATGGCTGCCACTGTCAGATAATGTGAAAGGCCGATTTCCATTAGAGAACCTAATACTTTCCGTGTGAGACCAAAGGCTGCCGCCCTAGATCCCTTTTCCTGATTCCACTTTACGCACTTCGATTGACGTTTCAGGTCGCCGGGCAACCTGTTCCGAAATGTTTTGTCGCTTAACGCCTTCCTTGTGGCGCAGCGTCAGCACAATGGCGCCAATCATGGCAACCAGAAGCAGCATGCCTGCGGCCTGGAAGAAATAGATGTATTTTGTATAGATCAGCAGCCCCAGAGCCTCGGTGTTCGAAATGACCAGTGGGTCTGGAATGGGAACAATCGGGCTTGCCGTCATTTCCGGCGCGATAACATAGGTACCAACAACCAGAATCAGTTCAACCAACAAGATCAGGCCAATGATTGCGCCGACCGGAAGATATTGCAGAAAGCCCTGACGCAACTCGGCAAAGTCCACATCCAGCATCATCACAACGAAGAGGAACAAGACCGCGACCGCGCCCACATAAACCACGATCAAAATCATCGCGAGGAATTCTGCGCCAAGCATCAAAAACAAGGCCGCAGAATTGACGAACGCCAGAATTAGGAACAATACGGAATGCACCGGATTGCGCGAAGAAATCACCATAAAGGCAGACGCCACCGTGACGCCAGCGAAGAGATAAAAGAAAAGGCTCGTCAGTATCATATTTAGCCCCGAGCGGCGCCTTTGGCACCAAGGTTCATAGTCGTTATGCGCTGTTTAGCGATAGGCGGCATCGGCTGCAATATTGTCAGCGATTTCGCGTTCCCAGCGTGATCCGTTTTCCAGAAGTTTGTTCTTGTCGTAATACAGTTCTTCACGCGTTTCCGTCGCAAATTCGAAATTCGGCCCTTCCACGATGGCATCCACGGGACAGGCCTCCTGGCACATGCCGCAATAGATACATTTGACCATATCGATGTCATAGCGTGTGGTTCGGCGTGTGCCGTCATTGCGCCGCGGACCGGCCTCAATGGTAATGGCCTGTGCCGGACAGATGGCTTCGCACAGTTTGCAGGCAATGCAGCGCTCTTCGCCATTGGGATAGCGTCGCAAGGCGTGCTCCCCGCGAAAACGTGGGCTGACAGGACCTTTTTCAAATGGATAGTTGATGGTCGGGCGCGGTTTGAACATATAGCGCACCGACAGGAAAAACGCCGAGACGAATTCCTTCAACAACAGGGATTTTGCTGCCTGATCAAGCCGCATGAGGAATTCCTCGCTTTTTCATCCGCAATTTCAATACAATCATGGTGCCCATCCCATCACCTGCAATACGCCAGCCACTATGGCCACAGACGCTAACGAGATTGGCAAGAATACCTTCCAGCCAAGACGCATCAACTGATCGTAGCGATAGCGCGGCACAAAGGCTTTGACCATGGCAAACATGAAGAACATGAAGCACAGCTTCAGCATGAACCAGACAATGCCCGGGACCCAGGTAAACGGAGCAAAGTCAAACGGTGGCAGCCATCCGCCCATAAACAGGATCGTGCCCATGGCGCACATCAATGTGATGGCTGCATATTCGCCAAGCATAAACATCATGTATGGGGTGGAGCCGTATTCCACCATAAAGCCGGCCACAAGTTCAGACTCAGCCTCAGGCAGATCAAATGGTGGTCGGTTGGTTTCCGCCAAAGCCGAGATGAAGAAGATCACAAACATCGGGAACAGCGGCAACCAGAACCAGTTCAGGATCAGAAGTGAGTCGACCCCCAGCATGGTGGCAAGCCCGGTTCTCTGCGCTTCAACCACATCGGTCAGGTTCAATGATCCGACACAGAGCAATACGGTAATGATGACGAAGCCGATTGAAACCTCATAGGAAATCATCTGTGCGGCGGATCGCAAAGCGCCCAAAAATGCATATTTGGAGTTCGAGGCCCAACCACCCATGATCACGCCATAAACCTCCAGCGAGGAGATGGCGAATACAAACAGGATGCCAACATTGATGTTTGCGATCACCCATCCGGCATTCACTGGCACAACAGCCCATGAGGTCAGCGCCAGGGTAACGGCTACCAAAGGCGCCAGCAGGAACACGGCCTTATTGGCACTAGCTGGAATAACCGGTTCTTTGAGAACAAACTTCAAAAGATCGGCAAAGGATTGCAGAAGTCCCCATGGCCCAACCACATTGGGCCCGCGACGAAGCTGAACCGCTGCCCAGATCTTACGGTCAGCATAGAGCAGATACGCAATAACCAGCAGCAGCGAGACCAGCAAAAGCAGGCTTTGGCCAACCATGATCGCCGTTGGCACTACATATGTGTCGAAGAAGGAATTCATCAGCCGCCTGCCCTATTCTGCCGCTTCAACATGCTGACCGAGGGCCAGTTGTGAACATTCCGCCATGACCTTTGATGCACGCGCAATCGGGTTTGTCAGGTAGAAATCTGTAACCGGACTGACAAATGCATCTGATTTGATCGAGCCGGTTTTCTTTGTGAGCTTTTCTATCTGCCCACTTTCCTGAAGTGCCACTTGATCAATTGCGGCCAAATGGCTGAATTCGCTGTAAAGCTGCGCACGAAGCTGGTCAAGGGAGTTGAAGGCAATCGGTGAGCCAAGCACATCAGACAAAGCGCGATAAATAGCCCAGTCCTCGCGGGCATCACCCGGCGGGAAAGCTGCGCGCGGTGTATATTGCACCCGTCCCTCGGTATTCACATAGGTTCCAGACTTTTCCGTATAGGTCGCAGCAGGCAGGATAACGTCGGCGCGATGCGCTGCCTTGTCACCATGTGTGCCCACATATACCACAAAGGCGGACCCCAATGCGTCCAGATCAATCTCATCCGCGCCTGCAAGGAACAGGGTCAGCAAATCACCTTTTCCTGCAGCCGACAGCATTTCAGCCGTTTTCAGACCGCCATCTTCCGGAACAAACCCAATATCCAGACCGCCAACCCGCGCAGCTGCAGTGTGCAAGACGCTAAAGCCGTTCCAGCCCTCGGTAACAACGCCGGTATCAACGGCCAGTTTCGCGATGGCGCCCAAAATTCCGGCACTGTCCTTGCGTGTCAAAGCACCCTGACCAATGAGGATCATTGGTCGCTCGGCTTCACGCAATATTTTTCCAAAGCCAGACTTGCTGTCTGAAAGGCTTTTCAGGCTGTCCGGACCGGCCCCCAGATATTCGTAATCATAGGTCAGATCATTCTGCTCACCGATGAGTGCAATCGGGAACTCGCTCATGCGCCAGCGTTTGCGAATACGTGCGTTCAGCACGGCAGCCTCATGGCGTGGATTGGAACCAATAATCAGCAGCGCATCGGCATCCTCGATGCCCTCTATGCTGGTATTGAACAGATAGCTTGCACGCCCGTCCTTCGGGTCCAGCACTGTGCCATCTTGTCGGCAGTCATAATTGGGCGATCCGATGGATTTCATCAGCGTTTTCAACGCATAAAGATCTTCCACACTGGCCAGATCTCCGCCAATTGCCCCGACATGTTCGGGCGTATTGGCTTTGACGCGTTCAGCAATCAGATCAAAAGCCTCCTGCCAGGATGAAGCGCGTAATTTTCCTGATTCGCGAATATAAGGGCGATCCAGGCGCTGGGAACCGAGACCATCCCAGATGAACCTGGTCTTGTCGGAAATCCATTCTTCATTCACCGCTTCATTGAGGCGCGGCATGATGCGCATGACTTCGCGACCGCGTGTGTCAATGCGAATGGCCGAGCCCACGGCATCCATGACATCCACGCCTTCGGTCTTGGTCAATTCCCAGGGACGTGCCTTGAAGGCGTAAGGCTTGGAAGTCAGCGCACCAACAGGACACAGATCAATGACGTTGCCCTGCAATTCCGATGTCATCGCGCTTTCAAGGTATGTTGTAATCTCGGCATCTTCGCCGCGTCCGGTCATGCCCAAATCTGTGACACCAGCAACCTCCGTGGAGAAACGAACGCAGCGGGTACAGTGAATGCATCGGGTCATGATGGTTTTGACCAGAGGCCCGATATATTTGTCTTCAACCGCGCGCTTATTCTCGGAAAACCGTGAACTGTCCACGCCATAGGCCATAGCCTGATCCTGAAGATCACATTCGCCGCCCTGATCGCAGATCGGGCAATCGAGCGGATGGTTGATCAGCAAAAATTCCATAACGCCTTCACGGGCCTTTTTGACCATTGGCGTTTTTGTAAATATTTCAGGCGGTTCACCATTGGGACCCGGGCGCAAATCACGCACAGACATGGCACAAGACGCGGCAGGTTTGGGCGGTCCGCCCTTCACTTCCACAAGGCACATGCGGCAATTGCCTGCTACCGATAACCGATCATGGTAGCAAAAGCGCGGCACTTCAGCACCAGCTTCTTCTGCAGCCTGAAGCAGCGTGTATCCTGCTGGCACTTCAATTTCGGTTCCGTCAACGATGATCTTCGTCATCTGATTCACCTAAGCATTCTGCGCGGCTGTATAAGCCGCAAAAAGATCGCTAACGGCCACGCCGTTAATCTTCATTCCAGCAAGGTTTGCATTTTTGATTGCAACATTGCTCATATTCACATTTTTAAATTGAACCCCGGACAGGTTCACGTCGCTAAACGCCGTATTTGCCATGTTCACGCCTTCGATCAGCGCTTTTGACAAATTCGCATTTCGGAAGCTTGTTTTGGACATGTTCACATCATCAAAAGTCGACTTTGAAATGACAGACTGGCTGACACTCAATTTACCCGTCACCTGATGCATTTTGTGAGCCATTATCTTACTCCGCAGCTTCCATAATTGGCGCGTCATTGGGTTTGGCCGAATATTGATCGATCCGCTCCTCGATCACGTGTCGGAAATTGCGAATCAGTCCCTGAACCGGCCAGGCGGCAGCATCACCCAAGGCACAAATTGTGTGGCCTTCGACCTGCTTTGTGACTTCAAACAACATGTCAATTTCGCGTTTTTGCGCTTCGCCACGAGCCATACGTTCCAGTACGCGCCACATCCAACCTGTGCCTTCGCGGCAAGGTGTACACTGACCACAACTCTCGTGTTTATAGAAGTATGAGATACGGGCAATGGCTCGGATAATATCGGTCGATTTATCCATAACGATCACAGCCGCAGTTCCCAGACCGGACCGAAGTTCTTTCAAACTGTCAAAATCCATCGACAAGTCAGTACACATTTCGGCTGTCAGGCAAGGCACGGATGATCCGCCGGGAATCACTGCCAAAAGATTGTCCCATCCACCGCGAACGCCGCCGCAATGTTTTTCGATCAGTTCACGGAATGGAACGCCCATTTCCTCTTCAACTGTACAAGGCTGTTCAACGTGGCCGGAAATGCAAAACAGTTTCGTACCCGTGTTGTTCGGCTTGCCCAGAGCAGAGAACCAACCCGCGCCACGGCGCAGAATTTCAGGAACAACGGCCACTGATTCCACATTGTTCACAGTGGTCGGGCATCCATAGAGACCCACATTGGCCGGAAATGGCGGTTTCAGGCGCGGCTGGCCTTTTTTGCCCTCCAGGCTTTCCAGTAATGCTGTTTCTTCACCGCAAATATATGCGCCGGCACCATGAGACAGATAAATATCATAATCCCAGCCATGAACATTGTTTTTTCCAATGAGATTGGCGTCATAGGCCTGATCAATCGCTGCCTGCAGCCGCTCGCGTTCGCGAATATATTCGCCGCGAATATAGATGTAACAGGCATTGGCGTTCATGGCGAAACCGGCAATCAGACAGCCTTCAATCAAATGATGCGGGTCATGCCGCATGATCTCGCGGTCTTTGCATGTGCCCGGCTCTGATTCGTCAGCGTTAATGACCAGATAGGACGGGCGACCGTCGCTTTCCTTTGGCATGAAAGACCATTTCAGACCGGTCGGAAAACCAGCGCCACCTCGACCACGCAGGCCCGAGGCTTTGACCTGCTCAATAACCCAGTCACGACCTTTGTCGATGAAACCCTTGGTGCCATCCCATTGGCCGCGCGCGAGAGCGCCCTTCAGGCCCCAATCATGGAAGCCATATATATTGGTGAATATGCGGTCTTTATCCTGCAGCATACCGCTTATCCTTTACTTTCATTGGCAAGAGCTTCGGCCTGTGGAATCCAGTCTTCACGGTCGACGCGTCCTTTGAAACTGAGATGATCGTCCACCCAGTCCTTGTTGGCCTGATCCCAGGCCGCAATCTGGTCAAAATGGAAGATGCCCAGACTGTTCAGGATGCCCTCAATCTTTGGACCAACACCCTTGATGCGTTTCAGATCATCAGCGCCACCGCTGCGTGCTTTGTCCAGAGCGGCAGGCTTCTTGACTGCGGAGACAGATGTTTCCGGCGCGTCTGGCTTCTTGGCGGGTGTGGCTTTTTTGGCAGTTGTGGTTTTTTTAGCGGTTGTTTTTTCAGCGTCTGCGCCGTCTTTGACGTCGGTCGGACGAATGGTGGTGTCCTTGGGAACGGCTGTCGCTTCCGCCTTTGGCTCATCCTCTGTCCCGGTCGATTTCTTGGCCGATGCTTTTTTTGTCGCAGCCTTTTTAGTAGATTTCGGCTTTGAGGCAGCAGCGGATTTTGCTTTGGTTGAAGCCGCATCCGGTTGCGGACCGCCATTTATCGAGACGCCGGCGTCCGTATAAGAGGCCACTGTTGCGCCATCGACGAGATGGGCGAACGGTACGCCGCCCTCCGGCCCATATTCCTGAGAGGATTCGTCAAGACTGGTGCGACCGCTGAATGGCACCGAGAAATGCCTGCCGTTTTGCGGTCCAGGAGTAATTTCCTTACCATCTGAAATGGCATCCAGCATGGCTTCAAACGTTTCGACGGTCAGGTCTTCGTAAGTATCTTTCCAGATCTGAACCATGGGCGCATTTACGCAGGCCCCAAGGCATTCAACTTCTTCCCAGGAAAAATTACCGTCTTCGGAAATTTCATGAGCGTGCGCGGCTATGCGTTTCTGACACACCGCCTTGATGTCTCCAGCTCCGCGCAACATGCAGGGTGTTGTCCCGCAAACCTGAATATGCGCTTTCTTTCCAACAGGCTGAAGCTGAAACATTGTGTAGAATGTCGCAACTTCAAGAACGCGGATATAAGGCATATCCAGCATTTCGCCGACCTTACGAATGGCAGGTTCTGTCAACCAGCCTTCATGCTGTTCCTGAGCACGCCACAACAATGGAATGACCGCAGATGCTTCCCGGCCTTCCGGAAACTTAGAAATCTGACCTTCAGCCCAATCCTGATTGTCTTGTGTAAAGACAAAGGTATCAGGTTGTTCTGAATGAAGACGACGGACTGACATTACCGGTCTACCTCACCAAATACGATATCCAGGGATCCGATGACGGCAGACACATCAGCCAGCATGTGGCCTCTGCAGATGTCATCCATTGCCTGCAAATGGGCAAAGCCCGGTGCTTTAATCTTGCAACGATACGGTTTGTTGGAGCCATCTGAAACCAGATAGACGCCAAACTCGCCTTTCGGAGCTTCCACAGCGGCATAAACCTCACCGGCAGGCACTTTGTAGCCTTCGGTGTACAGCTTGAAATGATGAATGAGCGCTTCCATTGAGCGTTTCATTTCACTGCGTTTCGGCGGCACCATTTTACCATCCAGCGAGGAGATGGGCCCGCGCCCTTCCGCAGATTTCAGCTTCTGAATGCACTGTTTCATGATGCTGACAGATTGGCGCATTTCTTCCATCCGGATGAGATAGCGATCATAACAATCACCATTTTTCCCGATGGGAATATCAAATTCCATCTCGTCGTAGCATTCATAAGGTTGGGATTTGCGCAAATCCCAGGCAGCACCGGAACCGCGCACCATGACGCCGGAAAAGCCCCAGCGCCAGGCATCGTCAAGATCGACGACTGCGATATCCACATTGCGCTGCTTGAAAATACGGTTGTTTGTCAGTAGCTGATCGATGTCATCACAGACATGCAGGAACGGGTCGCAGAAATCCGCAATATCATCGATCAGATCTTCCGGGAGATCCTGATGAACACCGCCGGGCCGGAAGTAAGCAGCATGCAGCCTTGCGCCACAGGCACGCTCATAAAAGACCATCAGCTTTTCGCGTTCTTCAAAGCCCCAAAGAGGCGGCGTCAGCGCACCAACATCCATGGCCTGCGTCGTCACATTCAGCAAATGAGACAGAATTCTGCCGATTTCCGAATACAGAACGCGAATCAACTGACCACGTTTTGGCACTTCAATTCCAGCCAGCCGTTCAATAGCCAGCGCAAAGGCGTGCTCCTGATTCATCGGAGCCACGTAATCCAGCCGATCGAAATACGGAATGGCCTGGAGATATGTCTTGTGCTCAATCAGCTTTTCAGTGCCGCGATGCAGCAGTCCGATATGCGGATCTACCCGCTCCACGACTTCGCCATCCAGTTCCAGAACAAGGCGCAAAACGCCGTGAGCCGCCGGATGCTGTGGGCCGAAATTGATGTTGAAATTGCGAACTTGTGCTTCACTCATCGGTCTGCCCCTTAATTCGCTTTTTCATCGCCGGGCAGCACATATTCAGTGCCTTCCCATGGCGAGAGGAAATCAAAGTTGCGGAATTCCTGTGGTAGTTCAACAGGCTCGTAGACAACGCGTTTGCGCTCATCGTCGTAACGTACTTCCACAAAGCCGGTGAGTGGGAAATCCTTGCGCAGCGGATGTCCTTCAAAGCCATAATCTGTCAACAGGCGGCGCAGATCCGGATGGCCGGAAAACAGGATACCGTAAAGATCATAAGCTTCGCGCTCGCACCAGTCGGCAGCTGGAAAAATGCTGACAACACTCGGCACCGGATCGTCTTCTGTTGTGCTGAGCTTCACGCGGATTCGGGTGTTATGCTGAGGGCTGAGCAGATGGTAGACGACTTCAAAACGCTCTTCACGTGCTGGGTAGTCAGCACCGCACAGATCAACAAAACTGAGAAATTTGGTTGATGTATTATCGCGCAGGAACCGCAAGACACTTTCAATGTCAGCGCGGACAACTGTCAGCGTCAATTCGCCAAACGACTGCGTACTTTCGAGCACAGAGGCACCCAAATTGTCAGCAATATGCTCTGCCAAATCTTTAAGGGTGGCTTCGTTTTCTGCTATGTCTAAGCCCATATATTCAAGCTCTATCTGCTCCAACCCGGTCGTAATAGTCCGGACTGAATGGAATCATCAACGTTCTATGGTGCCAGTGCGGCGTATTTTCTTTTGTAGCAGCAATATTCCGTACAGAAGCGCTTCTGCGGTTGGTGGACATCCTGGGACATAAATATCCACAGGCACCACACGGTCGCATCCCCGCACAACTGAATAGGAATAATGGTAATAGCCGCCGCCATTGGCACAGGAGCCCATGGAAATCACATATCTCGGCTCGGGCATCTGATCGTAAACCTTGCGCAGCGCCGGTGCCATTTTGTTGGTCAGCGTGCCAGCCACAATCATCACATCCGACTGACGCGGAGACGCGCGCGGTGCAACGCCAAAGCGTTCCGCATCATAGCGCGGCATAGACATCTGCATCATTTCCACAGCGCAACAAGCCAAACCGAATGTCATCCACATCAGCGAGCCGGTGCGCGCCCAGGTGATCAGATCATCAGTGGCCGCGACAATGAAACCCTTGTCAGCGAGTTCCGCGTTTATATCGGTAAAGAATGCATCCTGGCTGCCAATAGGCTCACCGGTATTGGGGTCAATGATACCCTTGGGAGCAGGTGCAATCAGTGTCGAATGTTGCTCATTCACGCTCATCTGTCAGATCCCGCTTTCATTAATCCCATTCCAGCGCCCCTTTTTTCCACTCATAAATGAAGCCAATGGTCAAAATTCCGAGGAAAATCATCATCGAGACATAGCCATAGAGACCGATCTCACCAAAGGCGACAGCCCATGGAAACAGGAATGCCACTTCCAGATCAAAGATGATGAACAGGATTGCCACCAGATAGAACCGGACATCAAACTTCATCCGGGCGTCATCAAAGGCGTTGAAACCACATTCATAGGCGGACAGTTTTTCGCTGTCAGGTGCCTTGTAAGCGACAATGAACGGCGCAACGAGCAGAGCCAAGCCTATGAACAGTGCGATTCCGATAAAAATAACAATCGGAAGATACTGGCTCAATAAGGGTTCCATTGATCAAAATCCGTTCAGTTTCGTATTACTTAGCACACTTTACATGTGCCGTAGTGCGCTGCACTGCGGCAAATCGCTTGCCGACCGCGACAAGTTGATTGAATACGCTCAACGCTAGCATCAGTTCACATGCTTTTCCATTGTGCAGGACGCACAAAAAACTCTGGCAGCCATTTCAGGTCCGAGGCTTACCCAAGGCCATGTTTTCGTGCAAGCCCCAAACCGCATCAGAGTGCCTAAATCTCACCAAATTCGCAAAAACAACGACGAAAATGGGCCTTGTCGTAAATAGTTTTCATGCGTCTGAAACTTTTTAAAGCGTGGTGGCGTATCACCTCCCAGAAAGCGCAACGGCTACCGTCTGGCTTTCACCCATACAAACAGGATCAAACAATATGACCAAGTTCTTCAAAACATTCCTCACTGCAGGCGCCGCTATCTGTCTTGCCGGTATAGCTCAGGCTGCCGACATCAAAGCCGATATTAAAGGAATGGCCTTCAGCCCTGCTACCATCACTGTCTCGGTCGGAGATACCATCACATTCACCAATCGCGATGGTGCGCCGCACACAGCAACGGCCGCAGACGGGTCTTTTACAACAGCGACCTTGCGCAAGGGCAAATCTGAGACCATTGCGTTTGACAGTGCTGGTACATTTGCTTTTTTCTGTAAAATTCATCGGGGTATGAAGGGGACGATTGTCGTCCAGTAACAATTGACCAACAGTCCGAAAAAGGCTGCCTTGTTTACAGGCAGCCTTTTTTTTGTGGCTGAATCCGAAGGATCGAATCCGATGGACCGCATCCGAAGGACCGCCGAAATGTGAGATCACACCTTATTTTGCTCGGCTGCTGATTTGTCCCTGAAATACGATCTCACCCGGCGCAGATGGAGCTATGGTGCCTGGCTCCAGTGAGCGTGTCAGCAAAAGCACGGCCTGATCAAAATCTTCAGTCTTCAGGATATCGGCATAATTGAGCCATTGCCAGGAAGCGGATGTAACATTGCCAAGGTAATTAAGCGCATCTCCCGCCTGTACCCAAAGCTCCAGTGGACCTTCAGCAAAAGGATTCCTCTGCCCGCTCTGATTCAGGGGACGGATATGAATGCCCTGACGCGCCGGGTCGACAGTAGCGATGAACTGCATTCCAGCAGTGTCCGTGGTCAAAACAGCCAGGCGATCAGGCACCACTGATGGTGGTTGCAAAAGCGAGCCATCAATCACAACAAAAGCCGCCAGTCCAGCAGCCAGGGACACCAGTCCCGCACTCAGGCCGCGCCAGCGATTACGTGATCTGCGAAACTTATCCAGACTCACGACAGTCTGATCTGAATCAGATTTTTGCTGAGATGTGGTCTGCTCAAGGCTTTCATTGACCCGCAACCAGACCGACTGATCAGGTTGTTCCTCCGGTGCTGATTCCAGAACAGGTGCCAGGATGTGCTTCCACTCCTCCACCAGTGACATCAGAGATACATCTTTTGCCAGCAGTGCCTCAAAGGCTGTTCTCTCGCGCACTGACAGTGTGTCCAGCACATATTCACCTGCGACAGCCCGCAAATCTTCGTGAAACTCTTCTGTGGTGTTGTCGGTCATTGCGAAATGCACTCCCGCAATGACAAAAGGCCCCGACGTATCCATGTCTTGACGGTGTTAACCGGAGCATCCAGTTGTTCTGAAAGCTCTTCACGTGACAGGCCCTGACAATAAGCCAGAACAACGCATTGGCGCTGTGTCTCTTCCAATTCTTTCAGGCAGTGCTGCAAAGTCAGACTTGTGGCCTCATCGCCACGTGGTTGATTGCTGTGCGCGTCTTTTTCCATTTGGAAATTCAACACATCATCAGGCAGATCGACTTCCTTGCGCCGTCGCTTATGGTCGATGGCTGCGTTTCTGGCAATCGTAGCTGCCCAACTCATCGCAGATGCGCGACCCGGGTCGAATTGATGCGCTGCTCGCCAGATTTTCAGAAATGTGTCGTGCAAGACATCCTCCGCCAAACTTCTCTGGGGTATGATACGCAATACAACGCCCAAAAGTTTCGAGGAGATCAGGTTATAAAGGGTTTCGAACGCAGCGCGGTCTTGTTGAGCGATGCGCTTAAGGCAGGCTTCAGGCGTCAATGTTGATTCGGACACAGGATTTTCCACACTCGAAACTTCACTCCCGACCTTAACAGTATCTGCGTGCAAGTCTTCGTGCACGTTGCGCATAACTACAATAGGGAAAAATCTTAAATCCAATTTTCATAGCATCCAATCTGGTTGGACTAATGAAAATGGCGGGAGTGACGAGACTCGAACTCGCGACCTCCGGCGTGACAGGCCGGCACTCTAACCAACTGAGCTACACCCCCGCGGGTGGCAGGACAACTCTCCTGCATGAGTGGTGGCTGACTTACGCTGGTGAACCATTTTCGTCAAGAGCCGAATGCGGTTTCCAACAACAGGTAGCCACCTGTCTGTTTGCCAAGCGATGGTGGGCGATGAGAGACTCGAACTCCCGACATCTTCGGTGTAAACGAAGCGCTCTACCAACTGAGCTAATCGCCCGCCGCTTAGCGTGCGGGTGGTAGCCCGAAACAACGCGCATGACAAGATGAATTTGCGTAATTTTCGGGTAATTTATCAAGCTTCATGCTGAGACTTGAATTTGTGGAAGACCGAAACCGGATTCCTGAGGCCAAATCACACGACATACAAAAAAACCGCCTGGCATGTCACCATGCCACGGCGGTTCAATTTGTTACGATATTGAAACAAGCAATTACTTGTTTACAGCATCCTTAAGGCCCTTGCCGGCCTTGAATTTTGGTGACTTGGATGCTGGAATTTTGATTGTCTCACCGGTGCGCGGGTTGCGGCCATCTGTGGCAGCACGGTGCGCTACGGAGAAATTACCAAATCCAATCAGGCGCACTTCGTCACCACCGGACAGAGCATCGCTGATTGCTTCGAATGTTGCTTCTACCGCAGTTCCGGCATCTGCTTTTGTCTGGCCGGATTTTTCTGCAACAGCAGCAATAAGTTCGTTCTTGTTCATCATGAACTCCTTTTGATGTCAGGAGCAGAGAGATCATTGATTCTCCCTTGGTCTCCGTTCGCAGAAAGTCTTCATTCTTGACCTGAAAGGCAAGGGCAAAACGGCAGGAAACGGGGTTTTTCCGCGCAAAAATGAAAAAAACCCGGTCAGCAAGGCCGACCGGGTTGATGTTGGGGGCGAAAACACGCCTGAATTGTTACTATTATGTCAGTGTGCAACCATAACGCTACTTGATTCCGACTCACTTGAGGTGGGTGCAGAAGGTGCTTTATCGAACTCTTCCGGCGACCATTCAATCGCCACAGGAGCTTCTACAAGCGCATGTTTGAGCACTTCATCCATGTGAGAGACCGGAATGATCTCCATGCCGTCGGTCACATTGCTCGGAATTTCGGCCAGATCTTTGGCATTCTCTTCAGGGATCAAGACCGTCTTGATACCACCGCGCAACGCTGCCAGCAGTTTCTCCTTAAGTCCGCCAATCGGCAATGCACGCCCACGAAGGGTCACCTCACCCGTCATGGCGATGTCCTTGCGCACAGGAATTCCTGTGATGATGGAAACAATCGCTGTTGCCATGGCGATACCGGCAGAAGGACCATCCTTAGGCGTGGCACCTTCAGGTACGTGAACGTGAATATCCCGTTTATCAAACATCGGAGGCTTAAAGCCGAAATCCACTGACCGTGACCGAACATAGGACGCTGCGGCAGAGATGGATTCTTTCATCACATCCCGCAGATTTCCTGTCACTGTCATTTTGCCTTTACCCGGCATCATGACACCTTCAATGGTCAGCAATTCTCCGCCCACTTCAGTCCATGCCAAACCGGTGACAACACCAACCTGGTCTTCACCTTCTGCCTGGCCAAAGCGGTACTTCTGGACGCCCAGGAAGTCTTCAAGGTTTTCCAGCGTAACCACGATCTTGGTCTGACTGGAATCGGTCAGCAGTCGCGTGACAGCTTTCCGGGCCAGTTTTGACAATTCACGTTCCAGATTACGAACTCCGGCTTCCTTCGTGTACAAACGCACGACGTCCAGAAGGGCATCGTCCTTTATCTCGAATTCACCGTCGCGCAGACCGTGATTCTTGACCGCCTTACCCAAAAGATGTCGTTTGGCGATCTCCAGTTTTTCGTCTTCCGTGTAACCTGCAAGGCGGATGATCTCCATCCTGTCCATCAGGGGGCCAGGAATATTCAAAGTATTGGATGTCGTCACAAACATCACGTTGGAAAGATCATAATCCACTTCCAGATAGTGATCCGCAAAACTGTTGTTTTGCTCCGGATCCAGAACTTCCAACAGCGCTGATGACGGATCGCCACGGAAATCCATGCCCATCTTGTCGATCTCATCGAGCAAGAACAGCGGGTTGGATCTCTTTGCTTTCTTCATCGACTGAATCACTTTGCCGGGCATTGACCCGATATAGGTCCTTCGATGGCCGCGAATCTCGGCTTCATCGCGGACACCACCCAGAGACATGCGAACAAACTCACGGCCGGTGGATTTGGCTATGGATTTGCCAAGTGAAGTCTTGCCAACGCCGGGAGGACCCACAAGGCAAAGGATCGGACCTTTCAGCTTGTTGGACCGGCTTTGCACCGCAAGATATTCGATGATCCGCTCTTTGACTTTCTCAAGGCCGAAATGATCCTTGTCCAAAACCTCCTGCGCTTTCTGCAGGTCGATCTTGACCTTGGATTTCTTGCCCCATGGAATACCAAGCAGCCAGTCGAGATAGTTGCGCACGACGGTCGCCTCGGCAGACATCGGGCTCATCTGACGCAGTTTTTTCATTTCCGCTTCAGCCTTTTCACGGGCTTCCTTGGAGAATTTGGTCTTGGCAATCTTTGCTTCCAGCTCGGCAAGCTCGTCCTTACCGTCTTCAGAATCACCCAGTTCCTTCTGAATCGCCTTCATTTGCTCATTCAGGTAATATTCGCGCTGGGTCTTTTCCATCTGCCGCTTGACGCGCGAGCGAATGCGCTTCTCGACCTGAAGAACCGAAACTTCGCTTTCCATCAGAGCCAGAATGGCTTCAATCCGCTCTCCGACCGATACGACACCAAGCAGTGATTGCTTTTCAGGTATCTTGATAACCAGATGGGATGCAATTGTATCAGCGAGCTTTGAAAAATCTTCGATATTGGCAACAGCTGCCAGAACTTCGGGCGAGATTTTCTTGTTCAGCTTCACATAGTTCTCAAACTCGGACACAACCGAGCGTGAGAGCGCTTCAACTTCAACCTCATTGCCAAATTCCTCGGGAATCATCTCGGCATGAGCCTCAAAATAATCATCGCGATCTGTAAATTGGGTCACGCGGGCGCGGCTGGCACCTTCCACCAAAACCTTCACAGTTCCATCTGGAAGTTTCAGCAGCTGCAGCACAGTCGCGAGCGTACCGATTTCATAGATGTCTTCGGGCTTGGGATCGCTGTCATTGGAGTCTTTTTGCGTGACAAGCATGATCTGCTTGTCATTCTTCATGACTTCTTCCAGAGCGCTGATTGACTTTTCGCGACCCACAAAGAGCGGCACAATCATATGCGGGAAAACCACAATATCTCTCAACGGAAGGACCGGGTAGACCGCGTCATTTGAGGTGGTGCTTATATCTGCACTCATAGTATTTTCCTTTTTGTTAGCCTCAGCTCCAGTCCCCTCAAAGAGGCAGATAGGAACTGATCATGCCGGCTTTCGCTCGCTGCAACGGACCAGATATGGTTTTGGTCTGGGCAAAGCACCCACAACCTTATGCCATTTCAGAATCGTATTAGAGAAAAGAATAGCACGGATAGTTAAAGAAATGGCGTGTTCGCACAGCCAATTCAAGGTGTGAATGTGTGTTATTCACTGGTGGAACGGATCAAACATATGATCTGTTGCGCGCAGGCAGATGGCCTGCGTCGCATCAGCTTCCCGGAAAAAGCCGCCTTTGATCAGGCAGAGGCTCCAGCATCTTCCTGTTTGCGTTCGGCATAAATATAGAGCGGACGGGCATCACCATCCACAACGTCTGCGGAAATCACGACTTCCTCGACGCCTTCCAGCCCCGGCAGATCGAACATCGTCTCAAGCAGAATGGACTCAAGAATTGAGCGCAAACCACGCGCACCGGTCTTGCGATCGATCGCCCTGCGTGAAATCGACTTCAGTGCTTCTTCATGGAAGGTCAGATTGACTTCTTCCATATCAAACAAGCGCTGATATTGCTTCACAAGCGCGTTCTTCGGCTCAGAAAGAATCCGGACCAGAGCTTCCTCATCGAGATCGGTCAATGTTGCCAGTACCGGCAAACGACCTACAAACTCAGGAATAAGTCCAAACTTCAAAAGATCTTCCGGCTCGACACTTTGGAACAGTTCACCCGCGGTGCGTTCATCCGGGCCAGCGACAGCTGCACTGAAACCGATGGATGTGGTGTCACCACGATCCGCAATAATCTTGTCCAGGCCAGCAAATGCGCCACCGCAAATAAACAGGATATTGGTTGTATCGACTTGCAGGAATTCCTGCTGCGGATGCTTGCGGCCACCCTGGGGCGGCACACTTGCAACCGTGCCTTCCATAATCTTCAGCAACGCCTGTTGTACGCCCTCGCCCGATACGTCCCGGGTGATAGAAGGATTGTCAGACTTGCGGGTAATCTTGTCGACCTCATCGATATAGACGATGCCGCGCTGTGCGCGTTCCACATTATAGTCTGCCGACTGAAGAAGTTTCAGGATGATGTTTTCCACATCTTCACCGACATAACCCGCTTCAGTCAGGGTTGTCGCGTCAGCCATGGTAAAGGGCACATCCAGAATGCGCGCCAGAGTCTGCGCCAGGAGTGTTTTACCACAGCCCGTTGGACCAATCAGCAATATGTTCGACTTCGCCAGTTCAACATCAGCATTCTTGGCTGCGTGATGCAGGCGCTTGTAGTGATTGTGGACAGCAACCGACAATACTTTTTTGGCGTGGAACTGACCGATCACATAATCATCAAGGACTGTGCAAATTTCCTGAGGTGACGGCACGCCATCGCTGGATTTTACAAGCGATGTCTTGCTTTCCTCGCGGATGATGTCCATGCACAATTCTACGCATTCATCGCAAATGAACACGGTCGGCCCGGCAATCAGTTTGCGGACTTCGTGCTGGCTTTTGCCACAGAACGAACAATAGAGCGTATTCTTTGCGTCCGAACCGCTGCCACTGCTGCTACCAGTTCCGCCGGAAATCTTGCTCATTTAGTCTACCTTCACACTCATAGGTTTGGCCCCGCAGTTTTCCAAGCATACGATGGTCGGAGCGATAGTAAAGCGCTGAAAACCACCAAATGCCTCATCAGAGCCATTGACGAAAGTTTTTGCCACAAAAACACTAACGAATCCAACCACGAAGATACAAAGGATTGATATTGATCCCGGTTTCGCCGTTGGATTCTGTTTATTTTTGCTGCATTTTCGATCTTAATCAGATTTTTTACCTTTACCCTTGCCGTCATCGGGCTCAGAGCGGTTTTCTACCACACTGTCAATCAGACCAAAGGTTTTGGCTTCTTCAGCAGTCATGAAATGATCGCGGTCCAGTGTTTTCTCGACCATGTCATAATCCTGACCGGTATGCTTGACGTAGATGTCATTCAAACGCCGCTTCAGTTTGACGATGTCATCTGCATGGCGGGCGATGTCGGATGCCTGTCCCTGAAATCCGCCAGAGGGCTGATGCACCATGATGCGAGCGTTCGGCAGGGAGAAACGCATGCCTTTCTCGCCGGCTGCCAGAAGCAACGAGCCCATGGATGCTGCCTGCCCGATGCACAGGGTAGATACAGCCGGTTTGATGAACTGGATCGTATCATAAATGGCCAGGCCTGACGTCACCACACCACCAGGTGAGTTGATGTAGAGCGCAATTTCTTTTTTCGGATTGTCCGCTTCCAGATAAAGAAGCTGGGCACAGGCCAAGGTCGACATGCCATCTTCAACCGGACCGGTGATGAAGATGATGCGCTCTTTCAGCAAGCGAGAGAAAATATCGTAAGAGCGCTCTCCACGATTGGTCTGCTCGACCACCATGGGGATCAGCATGTTCTGCGCCTGGCTAACCGGATCGTACATTGCAATTCCTATAATTTTTCATGAGCCGCCTTCAAGATGGGATTCGCGAGGCGCTGTTGTTCGTTGTTGAGCCGTATGTACGGTATGCACCCGGCGAATTAAAGAGGCATTACCAATGAGCCTTACCGAATGAGGTAAATTTTCAAGAATTTTGGCTGTTGATTGAAAAAATCCTTTGGAATTTTGGAAGCTGTGCTAGCTTCCCATCATCATTAACAATTGAAAGGAGGTGATCTGATGTTGAGTGAAGATCTTATGCAGGCCAAGAGTCCCGTGTTGAACGGAATGGTGTCGGAGCAACCTCTGGCAGCGCGCTAGAACACAGTCAAGGCTCTTGTAGCCTGCCTGTATCTCACGAAAAGAGGTCACTTCGGTGGCCTCTTTTTTTTATGTCTTTGAACCCCACATGTGTGGCCTGCTCTTCGAATGTATCGAATTCGCGTGCAAGCACGCTGGTTTTCCGGCCTGACTGCTCTAATTCTTTGGCGAACGACAAAACGAAACGCAGATTGAAGACGGAGCCGTCAGAATGGTTGATATGGATTCGCAAATGTTCGGCTTTGACGCGCCCTTCAGCGCAATTCTTGTGGGAACAAGTGGGGGCATCGGCAATGCGCTTCTTGAAGAAGCCATCAAAGCGGTCGCCGCGAACACAGTGGATGCATCAGGGCATGTCTTTGCGATCAATCGTAAGAAACAGCCATCCGAATACCCAGCTGTTACCTCATTAACTGCAGATGCATTGAATGAAGAACAGTTGGCTGAAACCGTTGCGACCATCAAAGGTAGTCTGCAGCAAAATAAGTTCGCTCCCATCCGCCTGATTCTCGTCGCCGTTGGGTCCTTGCATACGTCGCAAGGCACGGGACCTGAGAAATCCTTGCGCAGCGTAACTGCCCACTCCATGCAGGAAATTTTCGCTGCAAATACGGTTGCTCCAGCCCTCGCTGCAAAGCATTTTCTGCCGCTCTTGCCAAAATCCGGGCGCACCATTTTTGCCGCATTATCTGCCCGTGTCGGGAGCATTTCCGACAATCAACTGGGAGGCTGGTACAGCTACCGCGCTTCCAAATCTGCCTTGAACCAGATCCTGAAAACCGCATCAATCGAGCTTTCGAGAACCCGGCCAGAAGCGATTTGTGTGGGACTGCATCCAGGTACCGTGGACACAAAGCTGTCAAAACCGTTTCAAGCCAATGTCCCGGATGGCAAATTATTTTCAGCCGAACAGTCAGCGAACTATCTGGTTCAAACCTTGTCCAGACTGACTGCAGAGCACAGTGGGCAGGTCTTTGCGTGGGACGGCACGCCTGTCCCCGCGTAGTGAAGGACGCCTCAGCTGTCTTTCATCTGCGCCAGAAATCGCCTTGCTTCATCTGCGGTTTCAAAAATGTGAGGTGCCGTATCCCGCTGGAAGACCGTGCCAAGTTTAAGGCGCATGAATGCCGATCCTGAATAGCGCGTCACCGTGCTGTAAAACCGATCCTCCAACTCCTTCACCATTGCAGCATAGTCGTTTTCAATGTCGGGTTCTATGAACGTTCCATCATAGTTCACGATTGCGTCTACGCGCGCGCCCAAGCCGGCGCAGATTTCTTCCACCCGCTCGCGAATCAGCGTTACATCATGCAAATTGCGGATGCGCATTTTTTCCAAATTGATGAATAGCTGCCCCTTGGTTGCATCAAGCGCCATGCGATCCTTCAAATCCAGATGCAACAGATCGACCCGCAGGTCCATTGGCGCGGACCTGAAAATGCGCTCATCCATTTTCGTGACCTCTGTCATAATTGGCTCAAAATCCATCAGCGCAAGAATATCGCGGTGCACATCAATGCCAGGCGCGATTTCCATCAGTTCCAGTCCATCGCGTGTCAGTTGGAATACGCAGCGTTCGGTTACATAAAGGACCGGTTGTTGCATACGAGCCGCCCGCGGCCCGGCAAATGTGACCTGTTCAACGTGCTTTACAAATTTGCGAATGTGGCCTTCTGACTGGATGGTCAGCGTTCCATCTTCAACCGACATCCGGGCACCGCCGGAGGTGAAGGTTCCGGTGTAAACAACGGACCGCGCATTCTGGCTGATATTGATAAAGCCACCTGCGCCGGCAAGCCTTGGTCCGAAACGCGAGACATTGACAGAACCGGTCGCGTCGATTTCTGCCATGCCCAGAACAGCAAGGTCGAGCCCGCCACCATCATAAAAGTCAAATTGCTGGGCCTGATTGATGATGGAATCGGTGTTGATGGCGGCCCCAAAATCAAGCCCCGATGCCGGCTGGCCACCGACCACTCCCGGCTCCGCAGTCAGGGTCACATGGCTGAGCAGTTTTTCCTCCGAAGCGACAGAAGCGACGCCTTCCGGCATGCCAATCCCAAGGTTCACAACCCCGTTGACCGGCAATTCGAAAGCCGCACGTCTTGCAATAATCTTGCGCGCTTTAAGGGGCATCGGCGGGATTGCATCCGCCTCGACACGAAACCTGCCTGCATAAGCATGTGAGTAAGCAGTCGCAAAGGTCTGCATGTGATCGGCTGCAGGTGCGAGCACAACAGCATCGACCAGTGCACCCGGTATCTCGACGTCTCTGGGACTGAGCGAGCCGTACGCGACTGTTCGTTCCACCTGCACAATGACGATGCCATTGGAGTTTTTGACTGCCATGGCTTGCGCCAGATTGTCGATGACGAGCGCTTCGCGTTCCATCGTAATATTGCCAGCAGGATCGGCCGTTGTTCCGCGCAGCAGGGCCACATTTATCGGGAACGCCTTGTAAAACAGATAATCCTCTCCGCCGATCTCAATCGTCGTGACGAGATCCTCTGTTGTTTCAGCGTTGATTTTGCCGCCCTGTGAACGTGGATCAACAAAGGTTTCAAGACCGACACGAGACACGGTTCCGGGCTTTCCGGCAGCAATGTCCCTGAAAAGATGGCTGATGACACCCTGAGGCAGATTATAGGCCTCGATTTTACCTTCAACCGCCAGCTTGGCTACTTTGGGAATGAGACCCCAATGGCCACCGACAACCCGACGCAACAGGCCATCATGGCCAAGATGATTCAGCCCACGTTCCTTGCCATCACCCTGCCCTGCGGCAAAGAACAGGGTCAGATCTTTGGGTTCAGCACTTTGCAGAAATCTCTCTTCAACGCCCTTCAGAAGATATTCGGGTACGCCAATACCCACAAAGCCGGAGGTGGTTATGGTGTCGCCGTTTGCAATCAGGCTGGTAGCCGCCTCAACAGACACAATCTTATTTGCCAAGGGCGTCTCCATAATGCAGATGTTGGACAGTCTTGCTTTGTCGCAATGTCGCAGGGATCATGGCACAGGTCAAAACCCCTGCACGGCGGAATTATTAACGGGCGATGGAAGACAAGATTGCGTGATGTTTACCCAATTGGGTTGACAGGGTTTGGTGGAGTCTGACTATTTCCGAGCAGAATTGAAGTTCACGAGGAAAATTCCATGACAAAAATCAGTGGCTCATGCCTGTGCGGATCCGTTTCCTACTCTGGTGACGTCACCGTTAAGATGACGATGAATTGCCATTGCACCGACTGCCGCAAGATCACCGGCGCTGCCTATGGGACTTTGCTGTTCATGATGGAAGATGAACTGACAATTACCGGGGATTTGCAGAGCTATCATCACAAATCGGATCGCGGCAGTGACCTGACCAAACTGTTTTGCGGCACATGCGGATCTCAGATGTTCACAAAGAACTCTGTACGTCCTGGCGGGATTGGTGTTCGTGCAGGACATGTCGATCAGACTGATGTTGTGAAGCCAGGCGCCAATTTATTCAATGACAGTGCCATTCCATCAACAAGGATGGACCCTGATTTGCCGCTATATGCAAAATTACCCGGCTGAATTTGATATGAAATACGGGTGCTAAACGCCCATTGGCGTTCTGATGCCGAACCGTCTCCGGCATGCCTTCCAAACCTGTGAATCGACGATATGCTCTGGTTTGGAGGCGTCTATGATCGCTATCCGTTTCGGCTCAGATTGTGCCAGTCGCAGAAAAGCCTGACGGCGCTCTTCATGCAGCGCCTCGTCCTCTTTCTCAAAACGATCCTTTATGCCATCAGGGTCACGAGACAACGCGCGTTGCAGTCCCTGCTTCGCTGGAAGGTCCAGAAGGATTGTCATATCCGGACGGGTCTTCTCAACCGCAATCTTTTCCAGAAGATCAACGGTCTCAGTATCCAGATCCATGCCCTGATAGACTCGGGTAGAATCCATAAACCGATCACACAGAACCCAGGTCCCGGCGTTCAAAGCGGGTTTGATGGTGTTTTCCACATGGTCCATGCGGGCCGCTGTGAACAGCATCGCTTCCGCGCGTGGACCTTTGCCCTCTGCCATTCCGCTGAGCAGATATTGACGGATGGCCTCGGCATTTGGAGAGCCGCCCGGCTCTCGTGTCTCCAACACATCAAAATCCGCTTTGCGCAGATGATCCGCCAGCAGCTTGATTTGCGTCGATTTCCCGCTGCCTTCACCACCCTCAAAAGTGATGAAATGTCCAGGTTCCTTGGGCACACGGTTTTTCATATCAAAGCCATCCGAAGAGGAATTCACCGACGCCGCCAATAGCACGCCCCACAACGCCTGCAGCTTCCATCGTTTCGGCGGCATATAGTGGCGACACAACAACCAGCCGATTACCGCTATAGACATGCAAATCAGCGATCTTGTCACCTTGCGTGATCGGGACAGAGATCGGTCCGGTATAAACGATGCGACCTTCCAGTGCGTCGCGGCTTTGTTTTGGCATCAAGGCAACAACCGGTTCCTTTGTCTGTGCGCCCACACGCCCCTCGCTGCCGCCATAGACACGAACACGTCCAACTTCCATGCCAGCTGGAAACACTTCCACAGCGTCAAAGGCCGTGAAGCCCCACTCAAGCAATCGCCTGCCATCAAGCGCCCTGTCAGATTCTTTTCTCAAGCCCATGAGCACAGCGATCAGGCGCCGGCCATCCTGAACTGCCGATCCGATCAGGCCATAACCCGCTTCCTGACTGAAGCCGGTCTTCAAGCCGTCTGCACCAATGGGGGCCGAGAGCAACGGGTTGCGGTTGCTTTGGCGAATGCCGTTCCACAGAAAATCCCGTTCGGCAAAGATTTTGTAATATTCAGGGTGTTCCTCGATAATATATCGCGCAATGCGAACAAAATCGCGCGGCGAAACACGCTGGTCTGGATGTGGCAATCCGCTTGGGTTTGCAAAATTGGAATCCTGCAAGCCCAATGTCTTGCCAAACTCATTCATGCGCTTTGCAAAATCGTCTTCTGATCCGGACAGGCCTTCGGCAAGAATGATCGCTGAATCATTTCCCGACTGAATGATCAGGCCGCGCAGCAGGTCTGCCACGGATATATTGGACCCAAGAGCTGCAAACATTGTGGAGCCACGCGCTGGTGCGCCGCCGGTTCGCCAGGCATGCTCGCTGACCTCAAATTCTGTTTCCATTGTAACTTCGCCCCTCTTCAGGGCATCGAATACGATGGCGGTTGTCATTGTCTTGGTAAGTGAGGCGGGCGGTGCTGCGCGCTCAGCGTCCTGTTGAAACAGAATGCTGCCCGTTTCCATGTCGATCAAAATGGCCTGCTGTGCGCGGCTTTGATATAGTTGAGCTGAAGCTGGCACACTCAACAATGTGAGCCAGAAAATGGCTGCCAGAATGGATTTGGAAAGGCTTGAAATCTGATGCATGGCGCCAAGATGCATCGGCTGGTGAATCATGACAAGAGCGATGACGCTCAACAGGTCAAAAATCTGCAATCTTCGGTGCAAAACACGAAGATGATAAATGCAGAACTATTCGCCAGAAGCGGTTGGGTTTTTCAGATCGTTGAACGGGCCAGAATATATTTGTGCGGCAGCGCCGTAAGCCAAAGGCGTTGTGTCCGCAGGCAAATCACCCGCGATGCGTTGAATACCGGGACGTCCACGACCTTTTATGTGGACAGATGCTTCCAGGAACTTGGCGTCGCCACCATCTACAGGTGCCCTGCCAAGGTAACTTACATGAACCTTGGCAACGCCCTGCCGCCTGAAATCCAGTGCGCCGGCAGCACGTTTGGACAGGTCGATGAGACGATTACGTGCAAACGGACCACGGTCATTTACACGCACCACAACTGAGTTGCGGTTGGCCAGATTCGTAACACGCACATAGCTTGGCAATGGCAGCGTGGGATGCGCCGCGCTATAGGCGTTCATATTGTAGATTTCACCATTCGCGGTTTTGCGACCGTGAAATGCATCGCCATACCAGGAGGCCACACCTGTTCTCTCGTAACGTTTGACTTCTTTCGGCTTGTACCATTTGCCGGCAATTTTGTAGGGTTTGCCAACCTGATAACGTCCGCCGCCGGAAGGGATGTAGGCTGCTTTTGAGACACGCGGGCTGGCAGCCACACCATATTTGGGATCAATGCGGCTGTTGCTGCTGCTGCAAGCGGCCAAAGCCAAGGCAAGCGCTCCTGCTGCAGCAAATTTGCTGTAGCGCGTTACACACATCATGATCCGTGAAGTTTGCAAAAAATGCCCTCTCATTGGTAACATTCTTTAAGCATGAAAATTTGCCGCAATGCGAGCGAACATTCAAATTGAAGCAAAATTTTCGTTAAATTGAATCCAACCTGGTTAACGAAGGGTGAATATCCCCACCCACTAAGTCGCTGTCCTCACATGACAATTGGCATCAGTTTGAAATGCGCGCATTGCCCGAGCGACCATCATTGCGCTGCCAGTAAAGCTCGTTGCCATCAAGCTGAAAAAGCCGAAAGCAGGCGACCTGCCCTTTATACCATGTTTTCCACTGCTGGCAGAGCTGGCCGTTCCTCACCCACCAGCGCCCTGCCTCTTTGGGTGCCATGCGCTTCCCTAGCCCCAGAGCTGTACCATCGCCAAACACCGTTCCGTTCGACGCATAACGCAGTGGAAATTCACCGCCAAAAGGAACTTTCAAAAAAATACGTTTTCCCGTGATCATGGATTTGATCTGGCTCCCCGATAATTCCTGTCGCGCCTCAGCCTCATGCGCCGGAAATGATACGGCGGTAACCGCCAGAGCTGTCATCATGAAGAAGCGAATGAAGAATTCCCGAACCATGTTTATCAAATCCCTTTGTCGAACTGAACTGCACGGAATACGCAGCACATTTCCGGTCGGATTTGTTTTTTCATCACATCATTTGCCGAAGACCTACACTTCTTCTTGCATTTCATTGCAGATTGCGAGATAGGGGTCCTCGTACCGCAAACGAGCCGGATGGGTGGCCGAGCGGTTGAAGGCACCGGTCTTGAAAACCGGCGTGCGTGAAAGCGTACCGTGGGTTCGAATCCCACCCCATCCGCCATTTTTCTCGCTATACATCTGCTTTATATAGTTCTTTCAACAGATCTAGCGATCACCCCACAAATTACCCCACATAAAGCATTGCACTGGGCCGCACTAATTCGGCCTTTGAAGCACGTCAAATTTGTACTTTTGCCCAAATCAACAGCAATGTGCCAAGATTGATGATCAGGTTTCATACCAATTGTCATGGACAGTAGGGTGGCTTCAAACCCACACGATACTCTGTGATGCGAAACTTAAATGACTGAGCTTTAGGGGTATGGCGTCAGACGGTATTTATTGTTCTTAACATCGATAAAAAAAGAACATTTAAACACCACACGAAAGGCTCAAGTTAGATTTTCTCGATGGCCCCGTGTACACGCACCTCTATCGCACGCCGTGAAACTGTCTCCAGCAAATTCAATAAGGCGTGACAGGCGCTCCTGGCCGCTTCCGGATCACCATCTGCAATCGAACGCAGGGTCGCGGCGTGGTGTTCAGCGGCGTTGGAAAAACTGTCGGTGTCGGCAATGAACGAATACCAGAAGCGTCGCGAGAGCGAATGGATGGTTTCCATCTGTCGCAACAGATAACGATTATGTGCCGCCTCGGCTTCCAGAACATGGATCGCCCGGTTGATAGCCAAATAGGCTTGACGGTCCTTATGCGAAATCGCCGCCTCAAGTTTATCGGCCAACTGGCACATTCGCGCGCGCTGATCATCGGTGGCCCGCTCCGCAGCTAGTGACACCATCAGTTCTTCGAGCGGACGGCGCGTTTCCAGCAGCTCCAGTTGATGATTAATATCGATGGGTGTGACCAGAATGCCCCGTCGGGGCAACACATCCACAAAGCCTTCAAACTTCAGGCGCTGCAGTGCATCACGCACCGGCGTGCGTCCGCATCCCGTCCTCCGAGTCAGATCGGACTCCGAAATCAGCGAGTAGGCTTGCAACTCGCCGACCACGATCAGGTTTTGAATTTTCGCATACGCTTCCTCAGAAGATGAAGCAGCACCCTCACCTGTCGTATCCAGCACCATAGTCATTTCGCACACTCCTTGGCGTGCAGCTTTACTGATTGACTCTCAGATAATCAACAGATATGCATGAGAACAAGACCTGATATATCAGGCGCATATCAGAGGAATATTTCATGATCATTGCCACAGATGCCCGCACGCAACCGGATCTGTATTGTGATATCGTCATTGTTGGTGGTGGCGCGGCAGGCGTCGCGACAGCAGTGGCTGCGGCGCGCAACGGCATGAAAGTTGTACTGGTAGAGCGCCACGGATTTTGCGGCGGCGGCGCTGTTGCAGGGCACTCCGGCACCGTATGCGGCTTGTACGAAGCTTCTGACGATCCCAGCAGCGGTCCTGTTCAGGCAGTGTTCGGTTTCACCGACGAGTTCACCAAAGCGCTTGAAGCGCGTGGCGGACTGGCTGATCCGGTACGTTATGGAAAAACCTTTACCCGCGTACATGATCCGATCGTTTGGCGGGAAACCGCAGATGCGTTTCTGGCCGATTCCAATATCACGACGATCTATCATGCCGTCGCAACACGCGTTCTCAACGAGGGCGGTGAACGAATAGAGGGTGTGGAGCTTTGGACCAAGCAGGGCCCCTTACGCGTGCGCGCCAAGCTGACGGTAGACGCATCCGGCGATGCTGATCTGATTGCAATGGCAGGCCTACCCAACACCATTGGTGATAATGGCCGGGTGCAAAACCCCACCATGATCTTCCGCCTGATGGGCGTAGACGTTCCAGCGTTTCTGGCCACTTATGGCGATGATACGATCATGCCGCCTTCGGTTTCTGAAAAGATAGTGGCGGCCAATAAAGCCGGAACCTACTGTTTGCCGCGTGCCAAAATCTGGTTATTCCCGACAACACGTCCAGGCGAATTACTGTGCAACTGCACCCGCATCATTGGCGCAGATGGTCGCGAATTGAACCCGCTGAACTGGCGCGACTTTGCCGAGGCAGAGATCGAGGGCCGAAAGCAGGCACGCGAGTATGCCCGTTTCTTCGCCGACACCCTCACTGGTTGTGAGAACTCCTTCCTCAATGATATGGCCGTGCAGGTTGGCGTGCGGCAGACGCGTCAGATTGATGGCGTGCAAACCCTTCGCAATGCCGATATTCTGGCAGGACAAAAATTTTCCGGTGGCATTGCCCGCTCGCCTTGGCCGATTGAGCTGCATTCTGGAGAGCGTCCCAAGGTCGAGTGGCTGCTGAATGATGTTTACGAAATTCCTTATGGCTGTTTCGTGCCCGAGCGAGGAGAAGGATTGTTGGCAGCTGGGCGGTGCCTGTCCGCTGAACATGAAGCGGTGGCCTCGGCCCGCGTGACGGCCCAATGCTTCAGCTACGGACAGGCTATCGGTCATGCCGCCAGCATTGCCGTGCGCGAGAATCTTGCACCGCGAGAGATCAACGGGGCAGATTTGCGCGATGTACTCAACCGCGACGGCGCGAGGCTGAACGGATGAGCGAACAAATCCTGATCGAACGACCCGATGGCTTTGCTATTGTCACTATGAACAAGCCACAGCGCCGCAACGCACTGGGTACACAAAGCATCACTGAGCTTCAGGCCGCGCTGCACGATTTGGCGGTAGATGAGGATTGTCGCGCTATCGTTCTGACTGGCGCGCCACCTGCTTTCTGTGCCGGCAGCGACCTGAAAGAGCTTGGTGGCTTGAGCATTGCTGATATGTGCGCCCATGAAGACCTGACCGCGCGTATTGCCCGTCAGATGGCTTACCTGCCGGTACCGATTATTGCTGCTGTCGAAGGCTATGCGCTGGGTGGCGGATTCATTCTGGCCACCTCCTGCGATGTCGTGGTCACCGGCACCGGCACCAAATGGGCAATGCCAGAGGTGAATAATGGCTGGTTACCGCCATGGGGTTTGCAGACATTGATTGCACGTACAGGCCCGGTCAAAGCTCGCCTGATCACTTGGGGCACCGAAAATATGGATGGCACAGAAGCATTGCGCCTTGGCGTAGCTGACGCCATCGCCGCCGATGGCGAGGTGCTGGAAAAGGCCTGTTCCATGGCCCAGAGGTTCGCCGCCCTGCCCACTGTCGCTGTTCGCTCAACCAAACGTTTTTTCGAGGCAGCAATCGCCGGATCGTCAGAGCAGTTGGACACAGAAGCCTCGCGCCTGTTTGCCAGTGATTGCGAAGGCGAGGAAGCCAAAGCGATGCTTGCCAGATTCGCGGTGCCATCATGACCAGATCCGCCCCTCGCAAGATCGTCTCTGCCAGCCAGGCCGTATCCAGCATCATGCCCGGCAGCACGGTTGCCAGCGCTGGCGTTATCGGCTGGGTCACGCCCGACAGCGTACTTGGCGCGCTCGGGCAGCGTTATCGGCAAACCCAAAGCCCACGGGATCTAACCTTCTATTTCCCCTGCGGCACGGGCGATGCCATGGGTATCAAAGGCATGGATCATGTGGCCCAAGAGGGCTTGATGAAACGCATCGTGTCCGGCTCTTACATCAACCCGGTTGATCCGAAGACAGGCAAGCGCCCGGAACTGATGCGGTTGATCAGGGAAAACAAGATCGAAGCCTATTCCTGGCCCATCGGTGCCAGCATGCACTGGCTGCGTGAGGTGGCCCGCAAAAGCCCCGGCTATATTACCCGCGTAGGGCTGGGCACTTATGCTGACCCGCGCCATGGCGGTGGCAAGTTCACGGCCAGGGCACAGGATGATTTGATCCGAATCATCTCCATTGATGAGGAAGAACTGCTCTACTACCCCACTTGGCCGGTTGATGTGGCGATCCTGCGCGCCTCTTCGGCAGATGAGCATGGCAATCTTTCCTGGGAAGACGAGCCGTTGCTGACCGCCAACATCGCGCTTGCGCTCGCAGCCAAAGCTTCGGGTGGCAAGGTGATCGCACAGGTTCGCCGCGTGGTAGGCAACGCTGATCGCACAGCAACCCAGGTCCGCCTTCCCGGCGTTTATGTCGATGAGGTCGTTGTCGATCCGGACATGATGATGACCACAGATGTGCCTTACGAGCCGGCCTATTTCTCCGGTCACCGTGTGGATATTAGCACGCTGAAAGCACCCCCCTTTTCCACGGACAGGATCATAGCCAACCGCATTGCCCCTGAAGTGCGCAAACACGAACTTGGCATCTTCGGCTTTGGCGCGGCTACAGATGTGCCGCTGGTCATGGCTGAACAGGGTCTTTTCGAAAATGGACAATTGGCGGATTACCCTGGCACCACTGAACATGGTGCTTATGGCGGCATCGTCATGCCCGGCTGGCAATTTTCGGCAAATCTGAACCCTGATGCGATTTTGGATGGCGTAACTCAGTTTGATGCCATTGATGGCGGGCTTTGCCCTTTCACTGCATTGTCTTTCGCAGAATTCGACGCGCAGGGCATTGTGAATGTTTCAAAGTTCGGGTCAGCCAATCCCGGCGCAGGTGGCTTCATCGACATAGCCCAAAATGCAGAACGGCTTATCTTTGCTGGTACTTTTACCACCGGTGGCTTGCGCTGCGATGTGGTCGATGGCCGCCTGGTTATCCTTGCCGAGGGCAAGGTAAAAAAGTTTGTGCAAAAAGCCACCTCCATCACCTATCGGGCGCAGGAGGGTGTTGTGCAGCGCGGCCAGAACGCCATGATCATAACAGAACGGGCGGTTTTCCGTATTGCCCCGGATGGTCTGGAGTTGATGGAAATTGCACCGGGCATCGATCTGCAAAAAGATGTGCTCGATCTGATGGACTTTGCGCCGGTGCGTATCGCCAACCCACTGCCATTAATGGACGGCGCACACTTTATTCCGCTTGAAGCACAAACCAGGAAGCAGGCCAACGCATGAACGCCACGGACATTCCATCACCTGTCATGGCGACCCTGCGCAAAGGCGCCTGTCTGCCTGCTCACCCGTTGGTGTTGAACTCTGATCGGCAATTGGACCGGGTGCGCCAGCGTGCCGTCACGCGCTACTACATGGACGCAGGCGCCGGTGGCATAGCCGTTGGCGTGCACACCACGCAATTTGCCATTCGCAATGTTGGCCTTTATGCGCCCGTGCTTGAGCTGGCTGCCGAAACCACAAAAAACTGGGGTGGCGAGGACAGGGTACTGGTGGCTGGCGTCACCGGCAAAACGGCGCAGGCGCTGCAAGAGACACGTACAGCCCGCTCTCTTGGCTACCACGCAGTCCTGCTCAATCTTGCCTTTCTGAAAGGCGTGTCCGAGGACGATATTCTGGAGCATTGCCGCACCATCGCAAGCGAAATGCCAGTGATAGGATTCGCCCTCCTTCCAGAAGTTGGCGGCTTTCACCTTTCCTACGATTTCTGGCTCGCATTCGCACAAATCGAGAATATCATTGCCATAAAGATGGCGCCGTTTGATCGCTACCGAACCCTGGAAATCGTCCGCGCGGTGGAGGATGCAGGTGCAGGTGATCGGGTCACGCTTTACACCGGTAATGATGACCACATCGTGCTCGACCTGCTGCAACCCTTCGTGGTTCGCAATGCAGACGGTTCGCGTGAAAAACGTGTTCGCATCCGCGGCGGTTTGCTTGGTCACTGGAGTGTGTGGGTAAAGCCTGCGGTTGAAATGCTGGAACGCATTCATGCCCTGCCCGACGGAGCCGATATTCCAGAAGATTTGCTAGCGCTGGATTCCATGGTTACCGACTGTAACCTTGCAATCTACGATGCACTCAATGAACTGAAAGGCTGTATCCCTGGCTGCCTTGAAGTGTTGCGCCGTCAGGGGCTGGTGGAAGGCACTTGGTGTCTTGATTCCAACGAAATAATGAGCCCCGGCCAAGCCGAGCAAATCGACCGGGTGATCCGACATTATCCCGAAATGAACGACAATGCATTTGTCGCCGCCAATCTCGAACGCTGGCTGAGCTAAGCAACGCTTAAGGATGCAATTTTTCAAGGACATGTAATGACTGAAATTCTTACACCCGCCATCTTCCCCGAAGCCTTTCGTGATGTGGACCATCTGGAAGACTTTATGTCGATCCCGACCCAAGGCGTCATCGACGATCTGAATGCATTGGATGGTGATATTATCATTCTTGGCGTGGGCGGTAAGATCGGCGTAACCATGGCACGCATGGCCAAGAAGGCCGCACCCGACAAGCGTGTGATCGGTGTTTCCAGATTTTCCGAGGCCGGCGTGCAGGAGCGTCTCAATGCTTGGGGCATTGAGACGATTGCCTGCGACCTGCTGGACCGGGATGCCGTCAACGCGCTGCCAAAGGTGAAGAACGTCATCTACATGGCGGGCCTGAAATTCGACTCCAGCGGTCGGGAAGACTTTCTGTGGGCGATGAACACACTTGCCCCGCAGATCACTGCAGAGGCGTTCAAAGATTCACGTATCGTCTCCTTTTCCACCATCCACGTCTATCCATGGTCGAACCCACTACATGGCGGTGTCACTGAAAGCAGCCCGCCACTGGCACGTCCTGGTGAATACGCCAACTCTGTGGTCGGGCGCGAGCGCACCTTTCAATATTTCTCCAGACTTCACAACACACCAGGGCGGATCATGCGCTTCGTTTATGCCATCGATCCCCGTTACGGCGTGATGCAGGAGGTGGCGGCCTGGGTGAAAGCTGGCCAGCCGGTACCCGTGGCCACCAGCCATGCAGACATCATGTGGCAGGGCGATGCGAATGCACAGTTCCTGCGCATGCTGAATCATTGTGAGACGCCTGCCAGCCCGATCAATGTCGGTGGGCCGGAGACAGTGTCCATCCGCTATCTGGCGCATCGTTTTGGCGAGGCTTTCGGCGTTGAACCTGTCTTTGAGGAGCAGGAACAGGACACCTGTCTGATGGTGAACTGCGACAAGGCCAATGGCATGTTCGGCAACCCCGTCGTGCCAATGGATGCCATGATCAAGTGGGTTGCGGACTGGGTCAAAAACGACAATCCGATCCACGGCAAGCCATCCAAATTCAATGTACGCTCAGGGGAGTTCTGACCATTGAGCTCCTGGAAAAACTACGGTTACGCCATCGGTGCCCATATCGCGTTCATCGCGCTCTGGCAGTTTGCCACCATGGTCACCGACCTGCCGAGCTATATTCTACCCTCGCCACTGGAGACCATACGTGAATTGTGGGAGCCGTCCTACAATTGGGGAACGCACATCTGGGCGACAACGCTTGAGATTTTTGGCGGCTACTTTCTCGCTGTCATCGTTGGCGTCACGCTTGCCGTGCTGTTTGTCTGGGTTCCGGCGCTCAACTCCGGCGTGATGCCGCTGCTGGTCACCATCAACATGGTGCCCAAGGTGGCGATGGCTCCATTATTCATTGTATGGCTCGGCTTCGGTCTGGTGCCCAATATGATCATCGCATTCACCATCTGTTTCTTCCCCATTGTCCTCACCACCCATCGCGGCCTCATCGAGGTGGAGCCCGAGCTCTTGAACCTGGTGAAATCCATCAAGGCTAACCGCTGGCAGATCTTCATCAAGATCCTTCTGCCCGGCTCGCTGCCCTACCTGTTTTCCGGCATGAAAGTAGCTGCGGTTCTGGCTGTGGCCGGTGCCATTGTGGGTGAGTTCATCGCTTCGGAACGTGGCCTTGGCTACTTCCTGCTTGCCCAGCAGAACGCGCTTAACACGTCTGCCATGATGATGGCCCTCGTCTTCATCACGCTCATCGGCGTGGCGCTTTACGGCATGGTCCTGCTGCTGGAATATTTCTTTATCACCCGCAAGGGGATCACGACATGAGCGACACAACTGAAGCCCCATTCGTGCGTCTTGATGGCGTGAGCAAGACCTACACCGTTGGCAAGCAGGACTTTCTGGCAGTCAGCGATGTGACGCTGAACGTGCGCGAGGGCGAACTTGTTTCCATCGTTGGACCATCTGGTTGCGGCAAGTCCACCGTGCTGTCCATTCTGGCCGAACTGCATGAAGCAAGCGGAGGAACGGTTGAGATTGGCAATACAGACTCGCCCTTCACGCCAGGCCGCGACATCGGCATGGTTTTTCAAAAGGCGCTGCTGCTGAAATGGCGCACGATCACAGACAATGTGTTGCTGCCAGCTGAGATACTCGGCCTGCCCCGTAAGGAAAGCCGAGAGCGGGCTAAATATCTGCTCGACATGGTTGGAATTGGTGATTTCGCTAATGCCTATCCGCAACACCTCTCCGGTGGCATGCAGCAACGCGCCTCCATTGCCCGCGCTCTTATCCACGATCCCAAGCTTATCTTGATGGACGAGCCGTTCGGTGCGCTTGACGCCCTGACGCGCGAACGTATGAACCTTGAACTGCTGCGGATCTGGAAAGAAAGCCGCAAGACCATCCTCTTCGTCACCCACGGCATCCAGGAAGCGGTTTTCCTTGGATCGCAAGTGGCTGTGATGACCTCAAGTCCGGCCCGAATGGCTGCACATATGGACATTGAGCTGCCTGAACCTCGCACGCTTGATGTCAAAACGACCGAAAAATTCGGCGAATACACGCGGCGCATCTACCAACTGCTTGGCATGCAATAACGCATGACGGGCGGCGCCCATTCTCTAGGGAGAAAACGATGAAAAAGACTATGCTTAGTGTGATAGGTGCAGCCCTGATTGGCTCCACCGGTCTGGCATCAGCTGAAGAGCTGAACTTGCAACTGAACTGGACGGCAGGCGGCGACCATGCCCCAATCTACTACGCCTTGCAGGAAGGTTGGTATGATGAAGCCGGTGTTGAACTGACAGTGCGCCAAGGCTCGGGCTCAGGCGCTGCCGCCACCGCGCTGGATGTCGGCCAGACAGAGATTGCGATCATTGATACGCCAACAGCGCTACAGTTCCTTGCACGCGGTTCTAAGTTTACCGGGGTCATGGTTGCTTACAATGACAACGCTGCGGGCCTTTACTGGCGCCGTTCTTCGGGTATCGAAACCATCAAAGACATTGCCGGCCGTTCCATCGGCGCGCCTGCCTTTGACGCCACCCGCCAGATGTGGGTGCCTGCTGCCCGTGCGCTGGGTGTTGATCCCGAAAGTGTGAACTGGGTGAACCTTCAACCAACCGGCAAAGTGGCAGCTCTTCAGTCCGGCGCTGTGGATGTGACAACGCATTTTTACTCGGTACACTTCATTTATGAAGACATTTTCGGAGATGATCTGGGTTTTGCACTGCTACGCGATCACGGCATGAACACCTATTCGCTGGCATACTATGTGGCTGACAGCGTGATCAAAGGGAAAGAGGAAGCCGTGCGCAATTTTGTACAAACCACGCAGCGGGCGTTCGCTTTCTGCCTGGAAACCCCCGATCCCTGTTCCCAGGCACTGTCTTCAGCAGTCTCCATGCGCCAGAGCGATGCGGCCCGTCAGCTGGAATATGCAGCCCGTGTCATGCCCGGCGTCGGCAATGATCTGCCGCTTGGATCCTGGAATATGGACCGCATCAAAGCCGATTATACCGTAGTGCGTGAAGCCTATGATCTTGGTGAATTCGACGCGACAACGAAATTCACCAATGACTTCATTGACGAGAGCATTGCTTACCCCGGCATGTAAGCCAGCAATCCTGAACCTTACCCGTCCCCGGCGCTCACTGTGGCGCCGGGGACTTTTTATATGAGGCAATGATGACTCCCAAGCTGCGTGTGATGGATGTTCGCGTGACCACCCGCCCTGTCGGATTGCGACTGCCGTTTCGCTACGGCGTAGTGACACTGCGCGAGGCACGCGAAGCGCGTGTGAGTGTGCTCATACAGTTGGAAGATGGACGGCAGGCAACCGGTCACGCAGCAGAACTGCTTGCCCCAAAATGGTTCGACAAGTCGCCTGAACTTTCGAACGAAGATAATGTCGAGCAGCTTTTGCGTGCTGTTGAACTTGCCAGGCAGGCTTACCTGTCCACCGATACCCCTCTCACAGCCTTTGGTCTGCACGCCCGGCACGATCCAGGGCACCATAAGGCTTGTGCTCAGGAAAACCTCAACGGCTTGGTGGCAGGTTTTGGCAATGCGATCCTTGACAAGGCGATCATCGGCGCATTGTGTATTGCACTGGATACCTCGTTCTCCAAGCTTGTGCGGTCCAATGCTGTCGGCTTGACCTCGGCGACGGCTCCTGATCTTGCAGCATTTGATTTTGGCGCATTCCTGGCGCGCCTCGCCCCACAAGCCTCAATCATCGCCAGGCACACGGTTGGTCTGGTTGATGCGATCTTTGAAAGCGATATCGATTCTGCAACACGGGTTGATGATGGCCTTCCGGAAAGCCTGGAAGCGGCCATAAAGGCCTGGGGCCTGAAAGCGTTCAAGATCAAGGTTGGCGGCGATCAAACAAAGGATCTTGAGCAATTGGTGCGCATTGCCAGTTTGCTCGACCGAGGCGAAGAGCCCTATCTATGCACCCTTGATGGCAATGAGCAATATCAAGATGGCGAGGCCTTTGCCACGTTTCACTCGGCCATGCTGGCCGACAAGCGGCTTTCGCGGCTGGTCGCTTCCACCCACATGATCGAGCAGCCCATCGCAAGAAGCGAAGCCCTTTCCAGACCACTCGGAGAACTTGGCGCACGCGTACCCATCGAGATTGATGAGTCAGACAACAGCATCGACGCCTTCGTACAAGCGCGTGCCCTTGGCTATCGCGGTATTTCTTCAAAGTCCTGCAAAGGGGTCTACCGCGCTCTTTTGAACCGTGCGCGTGTGACCAAATGGAACGCAGAGGAAGGCGCTGAGCGCTATTTCATGTCCGCTGAAGACCTGTCCACACAACCGGGATTGGCTTTGCAGCAGGATCTGGCTCTAGCCTCCCTGATCGGATGCACCCACGTGGAACGCAACGGCCATTTTTATGGTGATGGCAAAACCGGCATTGATGATGTCCACCGCAGTTTTTATCAGAACAACCAACCCGGCTTGTACCGACAAGAGCAGGAACGATTGCAGTTGGCCATCAATGCCGGTGTTATAGATCTGCACTCATTGGAGCAAACCAGCTCGTATTCAAACCTGCCTACGACAGGTTGTTAGCATTAAGTGACCCAGCATAATTGAGTTGAAATGCGGGGCTTTTTGTTAACAACAGAGGACGGGAAAAAATGACTTTTTATAAAGAGCCGCTTTAGCTCAGTTGGTAGGGCACTTCATTCGTAATGATGGGGTCGCCGGTTCGAATCCCATAATCGGCACCATTTTTCCCATTGTCCGACCCGGAGACATAGGTAACGGATTGTACCTAAGACATAGGTTACACCCTTGTGCCGAACAGGTTGTCGATAGTGACCTGCCCGCTGAAAACGCCATGATTTGAAGTGCTGAGGGTGGCGCGTTGCGGATCACGATCCTCGTGATTGTCTGCATAATTTCTTCTATCTTTTTCGACAGGATCCCTGGTCAGGGCGGCGATACTGGCTTGGATCGAGAAACCGCGATTGCCGCATACCGAGCAAACAACGCCAAGGTCCGTAAAACGATCCCGGCGGACAAGCTGCTGATCTTCAGTCCCAGCGACGGATGGGAGCCACTTTGCCGGTTTTGTGGTGCGCCAGTTCCGGTGGCCGATTTTCGCCACAGCGGATTCTGCCACCAGCTTCCACCGCAGCAATGCATGTATCTGAGGAGACAAAACAATGCCCCTCTTCGCCTTGGATCACGTCAATATCCGTAAGGTCCATTTGGACGATATGGTCACTTGGTACGAAGAGGTTCTTGGGCTGCGATCCGGCTCGCGCCCAGAATTTCCGGTCCGCGGAGCTTGGCTTTACCCTGGGTGAAGTCCGTGTTCTTCATTTGATTGAGGCAGATCCGGCTCCCATGGTGCATGAGGACAGTGAGAGCCTTCGGTTAGAGCACATCTCATTCCGGGCCGAGGGAATGGCCAAATTCATTACCCATCTCGAAACACATCGTATCGGCTAGTGGCGGCATCCTGAGGCTGGCACGTAATGCTCAGACGCCATTGAAATTTACATTCTTTGATAAGCAAAGTGGCACCTCCCGTCCTTGAAATTTTACTCGCGCAAGACCAAAGGCCTCTTGGGTCGGGCAAACCACAGCGATATCCATTCCTTCTTCGGCAAATCTGGCAAGCACTTCCAGTTCGTGCTCGAAGGAAAATCCGGAAGCTGCCAGCGCCTGTTCTTCTTCTGGCCCAAATTCCGGCAGCGTTGGGAAATTGCAGACACCTCGAAATCCGGCCAATTTTATCCGTGCCAAAAAGTCCTTCCATTGCACGAAAGGGTCCAGTGCAAAGATTCCGCAATAAGCTGACTTTGGGGCCTGATCGGCAAGCGATGCAATCCGTTCTGATGTGACCGCGTTCAGATTACCCAGAGGAAGCATTGCAGCTGCAAGTGCAATTTCACGCGAGTAGCCTTGCAAGGCCGGAGCATAAATTGAAATCGCGTTCTGCTGCGTCACCTCCGCAAACGGGTCTTTGGTTATGCATGCAAAAAAACCGTCCATAGGCTGATCCTTACCCAAAGTTACACATTGACGCAACGATCCTGCGTAGATTGTGGACCAGCAACCTGAGATATTGGTCAAAACAATGGAATCAAAGCAGCCATATGAAAACTGACGCCCGAAAGATTGCAATCGTTGCGACCCTGGATTCCAAAGGACCCGAGGCGAGCTATCTTAGGGACGGCCTTCAAGACCGCGGTCGCGAGGTTTGTGTGATTGATGTTGGAACAGCAGGCGAGCCAGACTTTGCAGGCGAAATAAGCCGCGATCAGATCGCCGCACGGGTGTGCAGCGACGCCCTGCTGCAGGGGCCGGCTGAAGCGCTTTCAGCTATGGCTGAAAGCGCAAGGGGCATTATCACTGAACTGGTATCAAACGATGAAATCAGCGCCATTGTCGGCGTTGCCGGCGGCAAAGGGGCCGGCGTTTTCAATCAAATCACGCGCGACTTGCCTTTCGGTTTTCCAAAAGTTCTGGTGACGAGCGGCCGGCCACCCTTGCTGGCTGAAATTGCGACCACGTCAGACACGATCCTGATGCCGACGCTGGTCGATCTCTTCGGCCTCAATCAATTTACCCGAGCCGTATTGGACAACGCTATTGCAGCGGCCTCGGGTCTGAACTGGACACCCGTTGCAGAAAAAGATGGACCAATGGTTGCAATTACGGCCTTCGGTGTCACTACATCTGCAGTTCAGTCGGTCAAGACGCGACTGGAAAAAGCCGGGATCACAGCTATCGTTTTTCCGGCAAATGGCGCTGGTGGTCGGACGATGGAGTCGCTGATCGAGAAGGGTTCCTTTGACGGTGTCATTGACCTGACAACAACAGAACTGGCGGATCATCTGTTGGGTGGCACCTCCAGCGCTGGCGAGGCACGGCTCACGGCAGCGGGGCGGCTGGGCATTCCGCAGGCGATTGCTCCGGGTGCAACCGACATGGCAAACTTCGGAGCGCCTGAAACCGTCCCTGACCGATTTGCGGATCGTGTTACCTATCGCCACACACCCATGACAACGCTGGTGCGCACCACCCCAAAAGACACTGCGGAGATCGGACGTATGACTGCCGCGCGTTTGAACAAGGCCTCAGGACCCGTCGCTGTGTTCTGGCCGGGACTGGGCGTGTCTGATTACGACAAGCCGGGCAATCCGTTCCATGATCCCGTTGCCAACATCGCATGGCGGGACGAAATGAAAGCAACGCTCCACCACGATATCGCATTCACAGAAACCGACTACCACATCAATGATCCGGCATTCGCGGACCTTTGCGCCGACTGGATGATCGACCAATTAAAAGTAGCAACATGAAAAACTTCTCACGACACGAAGTGCTCGAACGTCTGAAGACCGAAATCGATGCTCGCCGTCCCATTCTGTGTGCTGGCACGAGTTGTGGCCTGGTCGCCAAATGTGCTGCCTTGGGCGGTGCTGATGTGCTGATTGTATATAGCACGGGCCGGTCACGCCTGATGGGGTTGCCAACCAGCCGGATCGGCGATTCCAATGCCAACACGATCGAAATGGCCTCGGAAATCCGCAATGTAGTCTCAGATACGCCCGTCATCGGCGGAGTTGAGGCCTGGGATCCGACACGGATGGACCTTGAACAAGTGCTTGACGATTTCGAAGCCGCAGGCTTCTCGGGCATTATCAACTACCCTACAATCTCGACTATGGGTGAGACGTGGCGAGAGCGCCGCGGCAAGGTGGGACTTGGCTGGAACCGCGAAGTGGAACTGATCGAGCGCGCCCGTGAACGCGACCTCTTTACCATGGCTTATGTCGCCACCGTACAGGACGCGCTGGACATGTCGGGAAAAGGCGTCGACTGCCTTGTCCCTCATATCGGCGCAACCGGTGGCGGGCTGGTCGGACATGAGACCAGCACCAAATTGGATGAAGAGATCCGCAAGATTGCGGATATGACCGATGCTGTGGCAGACGCAGGTTATTCACCTCTTTTTCTGTGTCATGGCGGCAAGATAGCCGAACCCCAAGACACACGTCGGGTCTACGAGGAAACCCGATGCGTGGGCTTTGTGGGAGCCTCGTCAATCGAGCGTATTCCGATTGAGCGCGCCGTAAAATCGATTGCCGAAGAATTCAAAGCCATCCCATTTCCAAGAGGAAAAGAAACGTGACCAATACCAGGAACGTGGATATTCTCGTCATCGGCTCCGGGGCTGCCGGGGTAAGCGCTGCAATTTATGGAGCATCCGCAGGCAAGTCCGTGATGCTATGCGAAAAGGCTGCCAAGATTGGCGGCACGACAGCGTTGTCAAACGCGATGATCTGGGTGCCCTGTTCGCACCAGGCGAAAGCGGCTGGAATCGCGGACAGTCTGGAAAAAGCCCGTACATATCTGCGTGGCGAGCTTGGCAATTATTATGACGAGAAGAAAATCGACACCTTTCTTGAGCGCGGCCCGGAAGCCGTGCGCGAGATCGAGCAGAATTCAGAGATCAAATTCGTGTTGGCAGGCACGCCAGACTACCACTCCAGTCGCGAAGGTGGTGTCGAGAAGGGCCGTTCGTTAAGCCCCCTGCCCTATGACGGGCGGCTTCTTGGCAAAGATTTCGATTTGATCGGCGATCCAATTCGGGTCGTGCTAGGTGGCATGATGATCACGTCAAGCGAGATCAAGCACTTCCTAAATCCGTTTAAGTCCATGACCGCGATCAGACATGTGATCAAGCGCGTCGGACGGTTTGCCATGGACCGGTTGAAATATGCACGCGGGACTGAACTCAGCGGCGGGAACGCGTTTTTGGCAGCAGCGCTTATTTCTCTGCGGAAACTCGGCGTAGAGCTTGTAACCGAATGTCCAATGGCCGCCCTGGTCGTCGAAGATGGCCGGGTAACCGGCGCGCTGATGTCCCACAATGGCGAAGAGCTGCGGGTCACGGCAAAGGATGCCGTTATTCTTGCAACAGGCGGCTTTGCCGCAAATGCAGCGCTGCGCAAAGAGATCGGTGGCAAGCATTCGCATGATGTCACGCTCTGCGCCCCTGAGGTCCAGGGCGATGGTATCAATGCAGCGCGATCGATTGGTGCTTCGGTGGACGCGGATGTCGCGAGCCCTGGATTCTGGACGCCGGTGTCGCGCCTTAAAAACAAGGATGGCAGCACAGCGATCGTTCCTTATGGTTGGCTGGATCGGGGACGTCCGGGCGTTATCGCCGTGGCGCCCGATGGTAAAAGATTTGTCAATGAATCAAACCCCTATCATGATATCTGTATCGGTCTTTTTGAGAACGGTTATCCCGAGGACAAACGGTTCTTCTTCATCTGTGAGGAAGCTTTTGTGAAAAAGCGCGGCATGGGCGATATCCTGCCTTGGCCATGGACGCCCAGCCTCGACAGCCATATTCGGCGCGGATATATCCGAAAAGGACAGACGCTTGGTGATCTGGCCCGCGAGATCGACATCGATTCGCAGGCGCTTACCGACACGGTTGCACAGCACAATCAGAACGTAAAGATTGGCCGCGATCCTGAATTTAATCGGGGCGAATCGGTGTTTAACCGGACGTTGGGCGATGCCAGCCTTGGGCTGAAGAACCCCACCCTCGGCCCGATCAAGAACGGCCCCTTCATTGCGTTGCAGATTGTCCCGGGTACGCTGGGCACTTCGGTTGGTATTTCAACTGACGCGCAGGCGCGGGTTCTTAAAGAGGATGGACAAGCAGTTCCTGGACTATATGCCTGCGGCAGTGATGCGACATCCATGATGGCTGGAGTCTATCCAGGTGCGGGAATTACAATTGGTCCGGCCATTGTAGCGGCCTATCTGGCAGTGGAACACGCCACAAAAACTCCCACATAGGCCAATGCGCAATCAGTTTAGAATGTCGTGCTTCCTGATTTGATTGTAGAGCGTCTTGCGTGAAATGCCCAAATATTCCGCAGTCTTGGTTCGGCTGAGATTGTTCAGTAAAAGCGCCTGAATGATCCGGTCTCGCCGGGAAATGGTTCCGTTGTTCACGATGGTTGTCTGATTGCCACCAATGTGCGCGATCAGTTCATCTTCTGATGCAGATAATGCCTTGTCTCCGGCAAGCCAGCGAATTGCCGCTTCAAACTCCTTGAGATTGCCCGGCCAGTTGTGCCGAACCAGTGTCCGGATTACCAGCGATGGAAAGTCCTCGTTCTTAACGCCAAATTTTGCTGCGTATTGCTGCGCGAGCAAGGGAATATCCTCGATGCGGTCGCGCAGTGGCGGAACCGAAATCTCGTGCCCTGCCAAGGCATCGGAAAGACAGGGTGCAAGTGGTCGCTTGCCGCGCGCTGTGCCTATTTCGGGATCAAGCAGAATGATCAATCTCGCGTTGCTGTGCTTGGCTGTTTCGTCGCCAACAGGGCAATATTGACCGTGCACCAGGAATCGCGCGAGATCTTCCTGTTCGTTTTGAGATAATTGTTCAACGTCCTTCAGGATGATCGGAGTTTGTGGACCCGAGAGTTCGAGGACCCCGACCAACCGACGATTGCCCTTTTCGCGGGCGCTGCCATAGAGCTGCTTTAAGGTGCCGGCGCCTTCAATGACGCTAATTTTCCACACCTCGCGGCGTGATCCTTGTCGCAGGCGATGAGCAATCATGTCTGCCACATCCATGCGTCCGGTTTCCGCTTCACCTCTAATCGCAATGTGGGTGCCCAATTCGATAGCAGTCTCCACCTGATCCAGCATCGTATCCATGGCTATTGACTGACAGACCAGACCATATTGTTTGTTGACGCGGTTCAGTTCGCGTTCAAGCTGTTCGACCTGATTTCGCAGCACCTGGATTTCCCGAAACGATGCCACGCTTTTTAAAAGCGATTTTTCAAGCGGTGCCCGGTCCAACGCCGACCCCCCGATGAACCCGTCTATGCCCGCATTGCGGCAAAAATTGTCCATGCTGGCGCCGCCTAAAATAGGGCCGCCGCCCAGATAGATTGTCAGGTTTCTGTTCGGTCTTCGGACGCTCTCCACGATGTCCTTGGCGGCCAGAACAAGTTGACTGGCCTTGTCAATGTCTTCGGTGTCTTCGGGTTTTGGCGGGTTGAGGCTGAAATTGATGCAAATCGTCGAGATTCCTGCCGCCACCATAGCATTGGCTTCAGCGCGGTTACGCACGTAGCCAATCGTGTTCAGCCCCGCATTTGAAGCGGCCAGGAGGAATTCAATTTCGCGGTCGCGTCCCAGGCCATGCTGTTCCAGTATCTGCGCACGTTCGCCGAAGTGAAACACAGCCGGAAAATTTGTGAGGCCCTGTATCCCCAGCGATTTCAGGCGCAAGACCAATTCATCGCATTGAAGACGCGGATCAAAAAGTGGCAGCCCTACATATGTTGGCAAATCCACTCTCGGCAGAATTTCAGAGATTGCAAAATCAATTGTGAAGTCGACCGCATCATAGATGGGCAGCAGCGACGCAGGCGAAGCCACGCCCATGGATCGCATTTTGCTAGCCCCGAGAGCGAGAATAAAATCCGCACCCGCGCTCTCGGCAGCGCGTGCCGCCATGCCGGAGCCAACGGCCGCTCCGACGCGAAAACGAAATGTTTTCATTGTTTCTCTGCAATCTGGATGGGGGTGGCCCTTCCTAGTTTCCCAAAATTACCCAATTCTAGCGCACAAGCCTCACAATTCAAGGGCAAGCTGTGTCACGATTTTACATGGAGGAATCCAATAGATTAGATTTTGAAAAGGGAGAAAACCGTGAAACATCAAAAAACACTCACAATCGCGCTACTAACCGCTGCGCTGATGAGTACGACGGCAAACGCCGCAGACTTTGATTGGCGCAAGTTCGAAGGCACAGAAATCACATGGGCATACGATATCCATCCTTATGCCGATGCTGTCGTGGCGTATCTGCCCGAGTTCGAAGAGTTGACCGGAATCAAGGTGAATGCAGAGCTTTATCCTGACGACACCTACTGGGGCAAACTGAACATCCAGTTGTCCACCGGCTCGCCGGATTGGGATGTCGTCGGCACCGGCATTCAGCCCGCCTGGGACGTGACTCCCGGCGGCCAACTTGCGCCCCTGAAGGGCATGATCGCCGACCCGACGATGACAAACCCTGAATATGACTACGAAGACTTCTTCCCGGCATTGCGTGAGGCCTGGACTTGGAATGTCAGCGAAGAAAAGATAATTGCCGACCCGAATGGCGAGGTTTGGGGTATTCCGCATGCTTTCGAAAACATGCAGATGATGTACCGGACGGACATCCTGGAACGACTGGGCGTTGAAGTGCCCGGCACGCTTCCCGAATTGACAGAAGCCTGTAAGGTCATCCGCGCAGCGGACCCGGACATCACCCCGATGGCGGTCCGCGGTGTCCGCTTCTGGTCATCGATCCATACGGCTCCAATTTCGATCGCGCAGTCTTACGGGGTCAGTGATTTCACTGGTTCAGGCGATGATTTCGACACGGCGCTTGATTCTGCCGAATCGATCCGTTTCCACAATGACTATGTGGACATGATCCAGAATTGTGCACCGGACAGCTGGGCAAACGACAACTGGTATCAAGTGGTCGACGGCCTTTCGACCGGCAAGACCGCAATGGCCGTTGACGCCAACATGTTCGGCTTCTGGAACAACATAAAAGGCGCATCGGACGCATCGGGCAAAATTGCTTTTGCACCACCGCCAACAGCTCCAGACAACTCGGAATTTGCGTCCAACATCTGGATTTGGTCGTTGGCAATTAACAATGCCTCCGAGAAAAAAGATGCCGCATGGTACTTCATCCAGTGGGCAACATCCAAGGAGATGAACATCCGTGGTGCCACGGACGGCAAGTTGGTCAACCCACCGCGTTCATCAACCTGGAAAGCCCAGGAGTGGATCGACTACGCAAACCAGCCGGAGTTCAACAACTTCTATGACAATTTCAACCTGGTGCAGGAAAAAACGTCACTCCTGTTCACTCCACGCTATGGTTTTGGCACGGCAATGAATGCCTGGGCTGTCGCTATGCAGGAAATGGTCGGTGGTGCTGATATTGAAGAGCGCCTAGCCGAGCTTGCGGAAGAAATTCGCGAAGACCTCAACTGAGATCCTCCCAGACGCGGATTTCCGCAACTTACCGACGGCTCTAGGGCCGTCGGTCTTTCTCCCAGGAGTTTTGTGCCGACATGTCTACTCACGCAAAGCAAAAGGCGCGGAACACCAAATTCTTTCTGATGGTGTCTCTATTGCCGGCAATCCTGATTCTTGGCGGATTTATGTTGCTATTTTTCTGGGGCTTTTATCAGTCCCTGACGGATTTTCGCTTTGGCCGCGCCAGGGTCGATTTCGAGGGCTTCAAAAACTACATCTACTTGTTCAAGCGTGGTCGCTTCTGGGACTCCATTCAGGCGACAGCTACCTTCGCTCTCACCGCAGTTGCTTGCGAGGCCCTGCTCGGTCTGGCCATAGCCAAACTCTTCAATTCTGGCGTCTTTCTCGCCAAATGGTGTCGCCCGGCGATGCTGTTACCGCTTGTTCTACCGCCCTTGTCAGTTGCGTTAATGTGGTCGACTATGATGAACCCCGAGACGGGCGTTCTGAACTATTTTCTCAGCTTCATCGGGATAGAAAACTTCCCGTGGACATCAAAGGCCGAGACAGCAATGTTTGCGGTCATCTTCATCGATGTGTGGACCTTTACGCCGTTTTTTGCGCTCATTATCTTTGCTGGGCTCAGGGGCATCTCACCGGAAATCATCGAAGGCGCACGTATGAATGGCGCAAAGGCGTGGGATATTTTCTGGCGTATCGAGCTGCCAATGGTGCTGCCCTACATCATTCTGGCCTCGCTGTTTCGGCTGATCGATTCACTCAATCAGTTCGATATCATCTTCGGGACAACGCAAGGCGGACCTGGCAACGCCACTGACGTGCTGTCGGTCTCGGCCTACTTTACCGCGTTCCAGAACCTCTATTTCGGGCGCGGTGCTGCAATGATGATCGTCAATTGGCTGATGGTATTGATCAGTGCCATCATAGTCGTGCGCCTGTGGCAATACACCAGAAAACGGGTGAGTTGACCATGAACAAGCTGGTTGTCAAATTGGTTCTCAACGCACTTGTGCTTGTCACCGTAGCCGTTCTCGCCTTCCCGATCATCTGGATCGTGATGAATTCCTTCAAAGTCGCTGCCGATGTAAATGCATACCCGCCGGTGTTTCTGTTCGACCCAACAATGGAAAACTACAAGGTTCTGTTCGATCTCGCAGATGCGGATGCAACGAATTACGGCACGCTCAAGGTCGAATTCTTCAAGCCGGTACTGAACAGCGTCATCATCGCTTTTGGCGCGGTTATCCTGTCGTTGATCGCCGGGGTTCCAGCCGGCTATGCGCTGGCCCGCTTTGAATTCCGGGCAAAAGAGGATCTGGCCTTCTTCATCCTGGGCTTCCGGTTCGCTCCTGTGCTTCTTGTGGTCATACCGCTCTTTCAGGTCTTCCAGTTAATAGGTCTCTACGACAGTTATATCGGCATGATATGGGTCTATCAGCTGATTACACTGCCGATGATGATCTGGCTGTCTCGGTCCTATGTCGAGGATATCCCTTACGAGATTGAAGAAGCCGCAGCCATCTGCGGGGCATCAAAACCGCAGATCATCTTCAAGGTGGTCATACCGCTTCTGAAGCCTGGACTTGTGGGCGCGTCGTTGTTGGTCTTCCTGCTGGCCTGGCATAATTTCGCGCTTGGTCTGATGCTCAGCGCAAAAAACGCGCCGGTCACAGTGGCGCTTCTGAAACTGCTCAATCCCGGCGTTAACTTCTATCCTGTCGTGTCCGCTGGTCTCGTGATTTCAATGATCGTACCGATCGTTCTCATTCTGCTTGGGCAGCGTCACCTTGAACGTGGCCTCACCTTTGGAGCGTTGAAATGAACCGTCCATTGATCTTTCTCGGCACGACCAATCTGGACATCGTGTTCTATTCCCATTCGTTGCCAACAGTAGGCCAAAGCCTGATGGGCACCATCGAGGAGTTTGGTGGCGGTAAGGGTGCAAACCAGGCTGTTGCAGCTGCCCGTCTTGGTGCGGCACCGCACTTCGCAACGCTTTTGGGAGAGGATGACGCCGCCGAAACCCTTATCAAGTTTATGGCTTCAAGTGGTGTGCAAACCGGCAAATTCGGTCGCAAACCGGGTGTGGCCTCCGGCCGGTCAATCATATTTGTTAGCTCCGAGGGCTCCAACATGATTGGCATAGACGCGGGGGCGAACGAATTTTTCGGCCCGGACGACGTTAAAAAGGCTCTGGATGGAATTCCTCAAACTGCGGTGATGGTTGTTGAAATGGGCTTGCCGGTCGCAGCCTGTCGCGCGGCATTTGAAATGAAGGCTGATCGCTTCCTGATCTTCAATCCCGCCCCGGTGCGGGCGCAACTGACCGACGCGGATTGCAAAGCCATAGATATCCTGACACCGAATGAAACCGAAGCGGAAGAGCTGACGGGTATCACCATCGATTCGCCCACCACGGCATTTGAGGCTGCGAAACTTCTCCATGATCGCGGCATCAAGGCTGTGGCAATCACCCTTGGTGGAGAGGGTGTCGTCTATCTTGATGCAGAAAAGTCCATCCACCAATCTGCTTATCAGGTGGACGTTGTTGATACGACCGCCGCCGGGGACGCCTTCAACAGCGGGCTTGCGGTGGCCATCACACGGAACATGCCTATCGAGGACGCACTGAGTTTTGCCGTCGCAACAGCGAGCGTCAGCGTAACCCGAAAGGGCGCACAACAATCCATGCCAACCGAAAAAGAGGTCAGGGCATTCCTGGCAAAAGAAGGAGCCGCCTGAAGTGAGTATCTTTAATATCAAAGGAAAAATAGTTGTGATTACGGGTGCGTCGGGTGGCATCGGTATGGCATTGGTCAAGGGCTTTGCAGATGCCGGCGCAAATGTCGTCGCCGCAGATCTGGATCCGTCGCGGGTTGATGCAGCAATGGAGGCGCGAAACAATGTTCTTTGTATTGCGCTTGACGTCACCGATGAGGCGGGCATTGAAGATATGCTCAAAGCCACCCGGGAGCGGTTCGGACCGGTGGAGGTTTTGGTCAATAATGCTGGTATCAAATCCGCGGAACGACTGTTCGATGGTGACAGGTCCAAGATTACACGCACCTTGGCCGTCAACACTGATGCCGTGTTGAACCTGACACGTGCAGTCTATGCCGACTCCCTGAAAGATCATGGTGGCCGCATCCTCAATATTGGCTCATCAATTTCCTCGCGAGGTGCGGTGTTAAACTATCAAGCCGGTGGCGCCGATTACTGTTATTCAAAGGCGATCGTGCACGATCTCACGCAATTGTTGGCCTATGAGGCCGCGCCGCAGAACGTGACTGTGAACGCCATAGCACCTGGTATCATTCATACGCCGATGCATGGCCGCCCGGCCGAAGAGACCGCGGCCCGTCATGCTGGCCGCATTCCACTGGGTCGGATTGGCCTACCTGACGATATAGTTGGCGCCACGATTTTTCTGGCATCCGATGCCGCAGCGTACATTACCGGTCAGGTCTTGCACGTGAATGGCGGCATGGTCATGAGCGATTGAGAACATTATGAAAAACTGGCCAGAAATATCAGGTATCATCAGTGACCTGGATGGTGTCACCTACCGCGGTGACGATCCGATTCCAAGTGCGGTAAAGGCTTTCCAAGCGTGGAATGTGGCAGGACTGCCCTATGCTTTTGTCACTAATAATTCCACAAAAACAGCTCGAGAATTCAGTGAAAAACTGAATGGTTTTGGCATCCCGACCACGCCGGACCGGATTGTGACGACCTGTGCCGTTGCAGCGATGCGCGTAAAGGAACTTCTGCCTGCTGGCGCGCGAGTTATGGTGATCGGCGCCAGTGCCTTGTCGGACGCAGTTGTCGCTCAAGGGTTTGAACTGGCCGATAGCGACGTGTCCGCTGTGGTGGCCGGTCTTGATCGGCACTTTACGTACGAAAAGCTTGCCAAGGCACAGGCCGCGCTGATGTCTGGCGCGATCTTCATCGGAACGAACCCGGATCACATGCTTCCCCATGGCACTGGGTTTGAGCCGGGTGCGGGCTCGATCCTGAAAGCAATCGAGACGGCTTCCGGCGTGCCACCGATCATTATTGGCAAACCACAGCCCGATCTGGTGACTATGGCGCTGGACTTGCTGGGAACCCCGGCACGAACAACATTTATGGTCGGTGACCAGGTCATGACCGATATTGCGGCAGGTCATGCCGCAGGATTGCCGACCATACTTGTAAGAACAGGTGTTCAGGAATCCGGGCCATTCTCTGTTGAACCAGATTTCGACATTGATGATCTCGGGGCCATTCCAGTGCCAGCAAAAACGACTTTAGGAGTGTTAAATGGCTGACGTCATCGTTTCCGATCTGGTCAAGAAATACGGTGGCTGGACGGCCCTGCACGGCATTAATCTGGACATCAAGGACAGAGAGTTCATCGTATTCGTCGGGCCCTCTGGTTCGGGCAAATCGACCTTGCTGCGCAGCATTGCCGGGTTAGAACCGATTGCGGGCGGAAAGGTGTGTATCGGCGGCGAGGATGTGACGAACATCGATCCGGCGGATCGTGACCTTTCAATGGTGTTTCAGAATTACGCGCTCTTTCCGCACATGTCCTGTCGCGCGAACCTTGAATTTCCATTGAAAATTGCGGGCCAGACAATGGAAGATATCAACCAGCGTGTTGCCAAAGCGGGGCAGCTACTGCACATCGAAGAACTGCTTGACCGCAAACCTTCCGAATTATCCGGCGGACAGAGACAGCGGGTTGCAATCGGGCGCGCGATCGTGAAGGAACCCAAAGTTTTCCTGTTTGACGAGCCCCTGTCAAATCTCGACGCCGAATTGCGCATCAAGATGCGGGTTGAGATCGTCAAACTGCATCGCAAGCTGCTCAATACTATCATCTATGTGACGCACGATCAGGTCGAAGCCATGACCATGGCTGACCGCATCGTGGTGTTACGCGATGGGCGGATCGAACAGGTCGGCACACCTCACGAACTGTACTACCGGCCCGCAAACCAATTTGTGGCCAGCTTCATCGGGGCGCCACAGATGAACATTCTGCCCTGTCGGTCTCTATCGGGCGAAAAGACAACCACTCGGATTAGCGTCGGGGAAGGCTTCGAGGTGACATTGCCAATTGGAGACGCGCCCGAAGGCGAACTGAATCTGGGATTTCGCCCGGAGAATGTGTCCTTTTCAAAACCCGATTTTGATGCACTGGAACTAAACCTGAAAACGGATTTGGTGGAGCATTTGGGCGCATTGACCAATGTGTATGGAAGTGTGGCGGTCGGCGCTCAGAAGGAGATGGAAGTTACCGCGTCAGGCGTCTCCCATGCGTCCTTGAACGAAGAATGCACTGTACCGATCTGGATACCGGCGAACGAGTGCCACTTGTTTGATTCTACCGGAAAAGCACTCATTCGAAATGTTGATCTGCCACAATGGTAATTTCCGTCGTCGACAAGCAGATCAAAAGCCTCAGCTTTGGTGACGGAAATGCCTGGCCAGACATAGATTGAATGTGAAGCAGCTAAAAAATGATATTGGGTAGAGGATGATAATACTGAGAATTTGATCGGAATCGTGGAAAATCTCAGTCTTTCGCAAATGGTAAAAGCTTGGGCAAAGAAGACGTTCTGTTGCGGTCGACCAAAACCTCAAATCCAATGGTCCAGCAGTGGCCCTTTTTTGCCGGTCACTGGATCCTGGTCAGGGAGCGCAACCTGCAAGATTTCCTGTTTTGCCAACTCATAATGCGCAGGATTGTCAGCACTCTTGATATCGCAATTTTCCTGTCCTGCTGGATAGGCGCCAACAATAGCCAGAGCGCCATCGTTAGATATGCGGCAGTGGCCAACGCCGGCTGGGATGATGACAACTGCACCTGGATGAAATGTCAGGACCGGGCCGGAGCTACCGCCAAACTGCACCTCGACAGGCCCGCCGACATTGGCAAGAACTTCGTGTGACCGCGCGTGATAATGATGATACGGGAAAATACCGTTTTCCCACGTCCCGCGCCAGCCATTCGCGGTGAAGGTATCGATCACCTTCGAACTCGACAAAACCGAACCTGACTGCAGAAACGGCCCGTGATAGATGAGCAGAGGGAACTTGGAATGATTGGGCACTTTGCCATCGTCATCAAGTTTGAATTGGTCAATTTCCATCATACATCTCCTCGATTCTGATACTGGAAAGTTCGAAGTAAAACTTGAACAACAATCATCTTCCAGACGTTAAGTGCGGCTGACTTTGAAGTCCAGAATGGTTGTTTGAAATTGATGCAAAACCGAGGCGCCTTCCTTCCGGTTCCAACGCACGGCCGTAGCGTGTATGCGCCCGCTGGGAACCATCGTTCAGCTGAATTTCGAGTAGATCCGGTCAAGATAGCGCGCGAACCGCAGGTTCTCTTGCGACCTGCCGATATCATGGGCCTGTTTACGACACCCGGTTTGTTCTAGTTGGGGACAGATTTAAGGCCTTCGGCAATAAAACTGGAGCTAACGGAAACACCAAATCCAGGTGCATCACTTAACCTTGCCAGACCATCTGAAAGTGTAATCCCGCCTTCGAATGGCGATCCGGCGAAGAAAGTGTGGCCTTGCGCATCCAGCGGGTAGTGCCGCTTGATTGAAGCGCCCAAGTGACAGAGCATCGTGTCTCCTAGCAGAGAAAACGGCATTGTATCCAAGCTTACACCTATGCCGTTGGCTTCACAGATATCTACTATTTTTCTGGCGGGCCAAAGCCCTCCCACGCGGTTTGGTTTTAAAACCACACGGTCTGCAGCCCCCATGCGCGCAATCTGAAGCACGGCAACAGGCGAGGTCACGGCCTCATCGAGAACCACTGGAAACGGCAACATCTTTCGGATCAGGGCGTGTCCCTCAAGGTCGAGATGGTGCAGTGGTTGTTCAATCGCCATGTTCGGATGGAACGCCTCACGTCGAATTCGTTCAAACATCGCGATCGCCATTTTTGGGTTCATGATGCCCTGATTTGCATCAACATCGACCTGAATATGATCAGGTAAGGAAGCAATGACGCCCGCGACCTTATCTGCGTCCTCATCGAACCGACCCTTGGAGAATCCATGTTGGCGCAGTTCAGCGCCGATCTTCAGCTTAAGTCCTGTAAACCCTTGCCCGATATAATGTTGGCAAACACCAAGCAGTTGTTCCACTGTGTGGCCATGCATCTGGGTTTGCAACTCAAGCGTGTCTCGATAGCTGCCACCAAGCAGTTCGTAGACAGGGCATCCAAACGACTTCGCGGCCAGATCATGAACAGCCATGTCGATTGCCGCCTGCGCTGGTCGACAACCGGGCACGCCAATGCTGGCGACCAACTCCATCCGTTGGTGTATTGACGCGATATTGCGAGGTTCCTCGCCGATGAGGACCTCACGGAAACGGCCGAGCCAGTCAAGCATGCTGCCGATTCCATGTCCCAGGTAATGAGGCAGCGTGGCGCCATCACCGTAGCCTTCAATCCCGTCATCAGAAATCAACCGGACAAACACGCTCTCGGGCGGTTTATACCGTCGTGCGGCAAGCTTTTCAGGCGTGAAGTCGAGCTGAGATTGTCGTGGCCCATCGGTGCCCGCATCGGATGGAGCCTCTAGGTACATCGGGAAGAAATCAACGGCAGCAATTTTCATATTTTCGACAAATCCTGTTTGCTCACGCAACTTAATATAACGATATACATTGACTGTCGAGCCCGCCTCGGACTATCCCGTGACTAGAGAAACAGAAAAGCAAAGACGGGCTACGAGGACCCATATGGACCAACAAGGCAGGCAAAGGGTTACATTGAAACACGTGGCAAACGAGGCCGGTGTTTCTGTTGCCATTGCGAGTCGCGTGCTGGCTAATTACGGCTCGTACAGCGAGAAGTCGCAAATCGCTGTAGTTGCAGCAGCGGCCAAGCTGAACTATCGCACGAACGGGGTCGCTCGGTCGTTGCGGTTGCAACGCACCAAAACCATCGGCGTGCTTGTCAGTCAGATAAGCAGCTATCACTGGACGACTTTCGTTCAGGGCGTGGAGGAATCGGCGCGACAGGCAGGTTACGGTGTAATCCTGGCGAACACCGGCGATGACGCGAAACGTGAGCTGACCTATTTGCAGGATCTGCGCGAGCGTGGCATGGATGGCATCATTGCATCTCCGCTCGACCCGAACATCAAATCTTTCAAACAAGTCGCAGATTCGGGCTTCCCCCTGGTCACTGTGAACGTGAACACCCAAAGTACAAAGGGGACAGTTGTTCGCTCTGACGACCGGCGCGCAGGCGCAGATGCGGTCGCTTATCTACATTCACTGGGACATCGGCGCATTGGACTGGTCGCGGGCGATCAAGCAATCGAAAGTGGTCGGGTTCGGCTTGAAAGCTACAAACTTGGGTTGAGGGAAAACGGACTTGCGATTGACGAGTCCCTCATAACCTATGGCAACTATCGGCACGATGAGGCTTATGCCGCAGCCAGTGACCTCATTAAAAGGGATGCCCCTCCGACAGCACTTCTGGTTTGCAATGAATCAATGACCGGGGCCGTTTTGCAGTGCATGCATGAACATTCAATCAAGATACCAGATGATATGAGCCTGGTCGGATTCGATGATCCTGATTGGGCAAGTTTCTATATGCCCGCAATCACAACACTTCGTGAAGAGCGCTACTATATGGGCAAACTGGCCTGCGATGCACTTTTGACCACGGTTGAGCAGACGCAGATGTCGCGCGCACCTGCCCCGATTGCGCTGCGCACACAGCTTGTCGTTCGGGCCTCTTGCGCGCCGCCGCGCGTCTCTGGCTTGACGATAAGAAATGTGGTTCCAACGGCATCAAAACCAGAAACTGCAGATTTGGTGCCGCCGAGGTATGGGTCATGAAACTGCTTTGGAGAACTGCGGACGAAGGCGTGGATGGCAGTCAGGCCACCATTTTGATGATTGCGGATCAGTCGGAGATGTATGGAGTGGGCGAGATTGCCTCCGCAACATCCGGGCAGGATATTCTGGATTTGCTCGTTGGCTGCGAAGCAATTTTGCAACAATTGGACGTGCAAAATCTGAACGCAACTCTCGACGCCGTGTCGCAGGTGACCGATGGCAATCCCACTTACGGGTCCGCCGTCCAAAGTGCTTTTGATGTTGCGCTGCATGACTTAATCGGTAAGCGGCGCGGCGTACCGGTGCACATGATCTTGGGCGGTAATTATCGCGATACTGTCAGCCTGAGCCAGACTGTGGATAGCAAGGATGTGGACGCCGCCTCGCTGAAGTCCTTCACGTCAATTAGGCTGACTCACCTGCAGGAACGCAATGCTGGCACAAACGAACTCAATATGGTGCTGGATGAGCTTCCACCTGACATGCAAATCGACATCGATGTTTCAGGTGGATTTGACAATTCGTCGCTCGCGCGGACATTTATTGAGGGGCTTTTATCCGAAAAATTCCGATCAAACATCGCACTTGTTCAGCCCCTGAGCGAATTCGATTTCATTGGTCATACAGCGCTGCGCTCAAGCTTGCCAATTCCAATTATCCTGGATGCATCCGTGCAGTCGGCCCGGCATATGGCGCAGATCGTGCGGGCGCGCGCGGCGGATCGCGTGATTGTAAATATTGACCGTATCGGCGGGCTGCGAGAGGCGATGCGCGTCCTCTCGATTGCCGAATCCGCTGCAATCGGAGCTATGGCTGGCGGATTCTCGCGCACGATGATTGGCGCAGCTGCCGTGGTTCATCTGGCTTCGGCACAACATGATTGCTTTCCCATATGCCTGGATCAATTTCCAATTCATCCAGAAAAGGGGATCGCATCTGGCATTGATATCACCGCCGGAGTCGCCACGCTTAGGCAAGCAGTCGGTCTGGGCCTGACGCTGGACGACGATTTTGCCCAGAGTTTCCGCCCCTTAAAATAAACAGATATCGAATTTCCGTGCTGCATCGAAAAATTGGCGGCTTTTACCGGATCGCGCAATTATCGCAGCTTGCGCACCACCGATTTTGGAGTTATGGTTTAGGTATAACGTTATACTTAGGAGGTCCGAATGTTCAATCGTCGTCAAATTATAAGTGGTCTTGCAGGGGCGGCAGCGTTGTCTTCCCTCTTAATCGGAAATGTTGGTTCAATGGGTGCGGCCCATGCGCAGGATGCACCGAAAATGGGAGGCGTGCTTAACATCGGACTGCATGTCCCTTTAAGCACATTGGACTGGCAATCGACCGTTTCACACCCTCTGCCGCATGTAATGGGCCCGGTGTTCGAGGGACTTTTCGGATTTGGCGCAGATTTCAACGCAGCACCGGAACTGGCGTCAAGCGCTGAAGCCACGCCAGACGGCATGAAGTGGACATTTAAGCTGCGCGAAGGCGTGCTTTTTCACAATGGTGACACGATGGATTCCGGCGATGTCAAAGCGTCGCTCGAACGCTGGCGCGCGGTGGGCCCAAAGGGACAGGGCCTTTCGTCGCTGACTTCAGTCGAGGCACCAGACGCCAACACCGTTGTCATGAATTTCAACGCGCCAATGGGGCGTTTTCTGCTTTTGTTAATCGGCTCGGACGAAAACAAGGCCGTGATTATGCCCAAGGAAATTGCTGAGGCCTCAACCACGCCAGGGCAACTGACCGAGGTCGTAGGCACTGGACCTTACAAATTCGTTGAATACAACGAAGACCAGTATGTGAAGCTCGAAAAATTCGATGACTACGTGGCGAGAGACGACGCGCCCAACTATCAGGCCGGCAAAAAAGTCGCCAACGTCGATGAAATGTACTTCTGGATCGTGACCGAAGCGACCACGCGTATTGCTGGTCTTGAATCAGGCGAATTCGATATCATTACGGATGTGCCCGACACAGAATTTCAGCGGCTGGATGCAAGCCCTGATGTTGACGCCATCAAGAATGGTCCGGGCGTCCTGATGTATATGATGTTCAATCACAAGAAGGGCCCGACTTCCAACAAGTTGATCCGAAAGGCGCTTCAATCGATCATTGATCCGATCGAAATTGCGTCTATCGCAGTGGCCGACCAGGCTTTTGCGGCGGCCAACACAAGTATTTATGCGCCTGAGAGCGCTTACAACACCGATTCTGGCTCTGACCTCTTTACGCCCGGCGATATTGAGGCCGCGAAAAAATATCTGGAAGAAGCGGGTTATGCGGGCGAGCCGATCAGTATTCAGGTTATCTCCGGCAATGGATTGCAAGAGAATGTGGCTGTCGTGCTGGTCGAACAAGCGGCGCGGGCCGGGTTGGTCCTCGAGATTGCGTCCTATGACCTCAACACCTGGGTTGCGCGGCGCCGTGATCCGGATGCGCTAAATATCTATACCTCTGGCGGTTACTGGGTCGATCCGTCGTTGTGGCATGCTGAGTTCAATGGAACATTTCCATCACCGGAAGTCGGCTTCATCAGCGATGAGACTGAAACCATTTTTGCAGGCCTTGCCGGTGCAACCGAATTCGACGAGCGCAAGAAACTCGGAGACGATCTACAAAGGTCTTTCTTTGAACAGGTCGCTATGATTAATCTCGGTTACACGTATCGGCTGGTGGCAAAGCGCAAGAATGTCCTCGACCCGTACGGGAACCTCGCGCTCGGCAATCTGACGCTCAACGGTGTCGGTTTGGCCGAATAATCCAGAGCTCTTACGACGACTGCATCCGCGTCAGAGCAACGGTGCGGATGCCTGGGGTCTGAACTCAATTCGTAAGTTGAATTCAGGCCCTAATACCAAGAGGGCCTTATGCTGTATTACTCGCTGCGCCGGATCCTGGCTTTTATCCCGGCATTGTTCATAACGCTGACCCTGATTTTCATAATTACAAGAACCCTTCCCGGTAGCCCGGTTTCTACGCTTCTGGGCGGACAATCCGTCAATTCGGCAACGCTGGACGAAATCAGTCGGCAACTGGGTTATGATCGGCCGATACTTGTCCAGTATATTGAGTGGCTGCCCAACATCCTGACTGGCGACCTTGGCCAGTCGATGTTTTTCAAGAAGTCGGTTTCCGAAGTTCTTCTACAGCGTTTCCCGGTGACATTGTCTCTGACGCTTTTCGCTCTGATTTTGACAATTTTGATAGGTGTGCCCCTGGGCGTCCTGTCCGCGATCAAGCGAGGGAGTTTCCTCGATTATCTCGGCAATGTCCTGTCCAGTATTGGAATGGCAGTCCCGCCCTTCTGGCTTGGTTTCATGTTGATCCTCATCTTCGCAGTCGAGATGAAGTGGCTCCCGTCTTCGGGCTATCGGCCGCCTGAAATGGGGTTATGGCAGTGGTTCAGCCGGTTGATCCTGCCGACAATTGCCCTCAGCCTGTCGCAGATCGGGCTTCTCGTGCGCATGACTCGCTCGACCATGCTCGAAGTTCTAGAAGCAGAATATGTCGGCATGGCGCGCGCCAAGGGCATGCCTGAATACATCGTAATTATACGCCATGCGTTGCGCAATGCCATGGTTCAGATCATCACCGCTATCGGATTGCTATTTGCGCTGGGACTTGGTGGTTCTGTGATCATTGAGCAGGTGTTCGCTCTGCCTGGATTGGGCGAACTCATCACAACCGCGGCGATCAGGCGCGACTATCCAATGCTGGAAGGCGGAATACTCTATCTCACGCTGGCGGCGCTTTTGGTGAACCTTTTGGTGGACATCTCTTATGCATACTTCAATCCCCGAGTGACCCTGCGATGAAAACGGATCGCGGCACGGTCGTTGGCAGATTTTGGCGTTGGATGCTCCAGAATCCAATGCTCGGTTCTGGAATTGTGATCTTGTTTTTGGTCGCTGCATTCGCAGTGTTGGTGCCGACCTTCATGTCGCTCGATCCCTATTCGATATCCGCTACCGAGAAATTGCAGCCGCCCAGTTTCATGCATCCAATGGGCACCGATGCTCTTGGCCGTGACGCGTTGTCTCGACTGGTCGTCGGCACACATATCTCGCTCAGCATAGCGATCTCCGCAACATTACTGACGGCTATATTTGGCATCGGTCTGGGAATGATCGCGGGCCAATTTCCAAAACTCGACATCATTATCAGTCAATTCTCGGACGCTCTGTTGATTTTCCCCGGAGTTGTTCTCGCAATCATGATTTTGGCTGCCCTCGGCCCATCCCAGGCGAATGTCATTCTCGCCGTTTTCGTACTTTATGTGCCTAGGGTTATCCGCACTGTGCGGGCGTCGGTGTTGGAATACAGAGACGCAGATTTCGTAGCCGCTGCGCGCTCAATCGGAGCAAGCACCCCGCGTATCCTTGCATTGCACATTTTTCCACGGGCAATAGGACCAATCATGGTGCAGCTTTCGCTTGGCTTTTCCTCGGCCATTCTTGTCGAGGCGGGCCTCAGCTTCCTGGGATTAGGGGCGCCGCCCCCTGCCCCAACATGGGGCAACATGATCTCTAACGCCCGGGAATTTATCAGATCTGCACCCTGGTTGATGATTGCGCCGGGCGTTCTGATTACAGTTACCGTGCTTGGCCTTAACCTGATTGGCGACGGGTTGCGGGACATGTTCGATCCACGGACACGAAGGTCAGCAGACCGATGAGCAATGTTGAACACCCTGCAGTCTCACAGCAGAAGGCAGACAATCTGTTAGACGTTGAAGATCTTACCGTGGCCTTCAAGGGTGGCACCGATGACGTGCGGGTGGTGCGCGGCGCAGACCTTGCAATTCGGCCGAGCGAAGTGGTTGGGCTTGTCGGGGAATCCGGCAGCGGCAAGTCAATACTGGCCCGCGCAATTCTTGGAATATTGCCGCCAACGGCTGCCATTATCAGCGGCCGGGTCACATTTGCAAACCAGGATCTTCAGGCGCTCTCGCCGCGCGAACTGCGCAGGCTGCGGGGTAACCGGATAGCTTTCGTACCTCAGGAACCGATGACCAGCCTCAATCCGGGAATCCGCATTGGACGTCAACTGACAGAGGTCCTTGATGTCCACAGGCCTGATCTGGGACGCAAAGAGAAAGTCGACTTTGCAACCGAGATGCTGGATCTCGTCGGCATCCGATACGCACGAGAGAGGCTTGCACAGTATCCGCACCAACTTTCGGGCGGTCTGAGACAGCGTGTCGCCATTGCAATGGCCCTGATTTGCCAAAGGGTCGAACTGCTGATCGCTGACGAACCTACCACCGCCCTTGATGTGACGATTCAGGCGCAGATCCTTGATCTGTTCGTCAAACTTCAGAAAAAACAGAAAATGTCGATGCTGCTGATCACACATGATCTGGGCGTCGTTGCGCAGACGGCCCATCGGGTGGCAGTCATGTATGCCGGAGAGATTGTGGAGGTGGCCCCGGTTGTGGATTTGTTCGAAGAGCCACTTCATCCCTACACAAAAGGCCTTCTGGCGTCCCTGCCCGAGATAGGAAACGCACCCCGAAAATCGGATTTTCCGTCGATTGAGGGCTCTGTGCCATCGCCCTTTGATGTGCGTCGTGGATGCGCTTTCGCTGCCCGCTGCGCCTTTGGCGACAACGATCAATGCCAGACTGTCCAGCCCCTGCTGGAACAAGCCTCTGCAGGGCGCTCCGTGAGGTGCCATCGCTGGAGCGAGCTTGCCGGACAGGTGAAGCAACAGGTACTGGTTCCATGAATACTGCTCAAGCTCCTCTTCTTCGGGTTCAAAACCTTGTCAAAAGCTACAGCCTGCGCACCGTCACCGGTGCGACCCGCAAGATCACTGCGGTCGACAATGTCTCGCTTGATGTGAACGCTGGGGAAACTATCGCCATCGTCGGGGAGTCAGGCTGCGGGAAATCCACCCTCGCCAAGATCCTCATGCAGCTCGAACCGCTTGAGTCGGGCAAGGTTTCGTTCGATGGAAAAGTCATTGAAAAGATCGGGCGCAAAGATCTTCTTGTCTATCGGCGTAATGTCCAGATGGTTTTCCAGGATCCCTACGGGTCCTTGACGCCGCATTTCCGTGTCGAAACACTGGTCGCCGAACCATTGCGTATACACCGGATTGTATCTGGCGAGGAAATCAAGAAGCGAGTCGCCGAACTGTTGGAAAGCGTCGGACTCGAATCCGCGCTGGCCGACAGATTTCCCCATGAATTGTCAGGTGGTCAGCGCCAGCGTGTTAGCATCGCCCGGGCCATCGCAACGCGTCCGCGGGTCATTATTTGCGACGAGCCAGTCTCAGCTCTCGACGTGTCCGTTCGCGCTCAGATCATCAACCTTTTGATGCAGCTTCAGCGCGATCTCGGCCTTGCATATTTCTTTATTTCGCACGATTTGGGTCTTGTCGACCGGATCAGCGATCATGTTTGCGTCATGTATCTTGGCCGGATCATCGAGCAGGCCAGCGCTGAAAAATTCTTTGCTTCCCCCCGGCATCCATATTCCCGTGCTCTCATCGCTTCGGCCCCGCAACCGAAACCTGGCCGCCGTGACGATATGGCCGTGATTGAGGGCGAAGTGGGCGTGGACGAGCCTACGACCGGGTGTAAGTTTCGCAATCGCTGTCCGCATGCTGCCGAAGTGTGCGCGCAAAGCCAACCACCCCTGGCGCCAATTGATCAAGGTCATCTGGTGGCTTGCCACCGCGCAGAGGAATTGGGGGTTGCACCTTCGCAAAATGGCTGATGCGATGGGCAGTCAAGACTTCAAATGAGGATGCTATGAAACGCTATGGAATGGTCATTGGGGTAAAGCCCGACAAAATTGACGAGTATAAACGTTTGCACGCTGCGGTTTGGCCAGATGTTCTGGCGACTTTGTCGCGCAACGGTGTTCAAAACTTCTCGATCTTCCTGAAGGAACCCGAAAATCTGTTGTTCGGGTATTTTGAGTACCACGGCCAGAACTATTCGGAGGCCGCGCAAAGAATTTCGGAATGCCCCAAAACAAGAGAGTGGCTCGCAGTCACCGACCCCTGCCAGGAACCCATGGCTCATCGAGAACCGGGGGAATGGTGGGCAATGATGCCTTCCGTATTTCATATGGATTGAATGATGTTGGCAATCAACGCGTAGAATCACATCCGGAACCCATCCCAGGGCGATCTCTCGTCAAATTGGTTCGAACGACCTTCCCGGCCGGACTTTAATCAGTCCACCAGGTACAGAAGCGCATAGGTGGCCCCGCATATACGGGCGAGCCGATGCTGCCCCTCAGAATCCAATCGAGAGTCCGCCATCCACCGGCAGGCAAACCCCTGTGACAAAACGTGCTGTGGGCGAGGAAAGATAGACTACCGCCCCTGCCACATCGGAAGACGAGCCAAGGCCGCCGAGCGGAGTTCGGGCGAGGATTCGCTGAAGTCGCTCCGGGTCTTTTTCGAAGATGCCCCGATTCATATCCGTTTCGATAAAGCCGGGTGCGACCGCGTTGACGCGGATACCGAGGGGACCGAACTCGACCGCAAGTTGCCGCGTCAATCCCTGCAAGGCGGATTTTGAGGCGGTGTAGGAGGCAACCTGCGGCAATCCGAGGATGGCCGCCATGGACGTGATCATCACCATACTGCCCTCTCCACGCTCTGCCATACAGCGCGCGATGTCCCGCGTCAGGGCAAAGGATCCGAAGAGGTTGGTCTCGATCACGCGCGCGAAGTCTGCGTCGTCGGTGTCCAGCGTTGGCGCCTTGTGATGTGTGCCTGCATTGTTGACCAGGATATCAATTGGCGCACGGGATTCCAGCCGTCGAACCAGATCCTGGATACCCGCAAGCTCCGCGATGTCTGCGACCTCAAAGCCGGCATCGTCGCCGATCTCTTCGATTGCACTCTCCAGGACATCACGGCGGCGGCCGACGATGGTGACGAGCGCCCCGGCCTCGACCATCGCTTTCGCAACACCAAGCCCAAGTCCAGTCCCGCCACCGGTGACAACAGCGTGCTTTTTGCTCAGGCAACCCAGTTCGTTCATTTCAATGTCTCTCCAATTGAGTTGATACCTTAGCGGCGCGTTCCCACCATTGCCAAGTATCGGTGACTGACTGAACCACCTGACTACTCTAAGCGAGAAGCCTCAGAAATGAGTGTCAGATTTCATCGCCAGCCTCATGGTTCAAGATCCACAGGATCGCCTAATCGAAGTGCCGCGCGATTGCTTCGGCGGCGGCAGTTTCGTTCCACGATTGATCGCGCCGACCATATCCAGACCCAGAGTAGAAATACCGCCTTATATTCCAAGCCACGCTTTTGCCCGGCTTCTTGTGCCTTGATTATCGCAAAAACTCCTCGGGTCTGGAGCTTGAAATTTGGGATCTGCGATAATCACGGTAAGGCGCGAACTGTTCCAATCTCAATCGGTGTTCCAGTGTGAGCTGATTTCATGGCTGCGAATGTGAGCGCGAGGCTTCGCAGATTTCCTTTTGCGTCATTTTCTGGTTCCCGGTCTTGTTCGATAGCGCTCAAAAGCTCGCCCATAGTGCCGGCAAACCCATCATTGAACCATGTTCCCACAAGGTCGGGGTGCGCTTGGCCACGCTCGGTCGTCAGGGTCACACTCTGCGCGTTCAGATCTTTTCCAACGCTGTAAAGGCTGCCTTTTGTGCCACCGATGAAAGAGCTGTCCAGCGCGCCATGTTTGACACTGCCGTCAAAGACCAGAGACGACTGCCCACCTTCAAACTGAATCAGGGCCTGGCTTAGAAGCGGTGGCTTGGCGCTTTGATCTTTGGCGCGGGCCTGCGTTGCAAATACAGTTTGCATCCGGTCACCCAGAAGGCTGGACATGAAATCGAACCAGTGGACCCCAAAATCGTATAAAATCAGATCATGAATATCGTTAAAGGGCGTGTGTGCGATCCAACTGTGATCCCAGTGCATGTGCGCATGGCTGCTTGTCACTTCACCGATCAGTCCCGTACGAACCGCTTCACGCATATAGGCCATATGGGGTGCCCAGCGCCCATTTTGATTGACGGCAAGCCGCACACCATTGTCATGGGCCAATTTCACCAACGCCTCTCCTGCATCAAGGTCCGTCACAAAGGGTTTTTGCGACAGCACATGCTTGCCTGCAGCCAACGCTTTTTCCATCATACCAAAGCGCACTTCAGGGTGCGGCGTGATGTCAAAGACGGCAATGGACGGGTCGGTGAGCAGGTCGTCATATTTGTCTGTGACAGCTGCGTTGGGGAAAAATTCTGCGCGCAAAGCCTCTGCTTTTGAAAGCGTGCGGTTGCATATGGCGGCAATATCAAAGCCCGCTTTGCGGTAGGCATCAAGATGCGCGGAAGCAATTCCGCCTGCGCCAACAAGAGCAATGCGCGGCCGATAGGATTGCGGCATGGGCGGCGTGTAATTTAGTGACGGCGCGTCGATAATTGGCGCATCAGCAACGCGTAGCGCATAGGTATCTGCATCCGGTGTTTCGCCACTCATGAAACAAGCGCCAGAGTTTTTTTCTGCTGGGCAGACAAGTAGGCGGTATCCACAATGCGCTGCGCAGTGAGGCACAGATCCGGCGCCAATGGTCCCTCAATGGGCGTGCCGTTCTCAATACAATTCAACATATATTCGATGGGATTTGTGCGTCCGGGCTTCAGCACATCAACCGGTACTTTCTTGTGGTCCGGTTCGGCTTCTGTCTGCACTGTTACAAAGTCATCATAATCATAGCTGGAAATTGTGCCGCCAGTGCCCACAACAACAAAGCCGCATTGCGGCTGTGGCTGCGTTACCCAGGGGTCGGTGAACGTGCCCCAGCGTGTTTCCATCTTGGAAAGACCCTGCTCATATCGGCAGATCGTGATGGAATGTTGGTCGACCTCAATACCAGCCGTCTGGTCCACCACACAAGTGACTTCGAGCGGCGCACGACCGTCCATGAACCATGTGCCAAGTGTGGCGCCATAACCAAGGTAGTCCAACAGGCTGCCGCCCCCCGACGCTTTCTTGTACCACCATGAATCAGACTTTTGCTGCTCAACTTGCTCTGCCGATACTTCCACCTTGTCGGCCAGATGATAGAGCGGTCCGCGATTGCCGCCATAGTGATGAACTTCAATCAAATCGCCAATAACGCCATCATCGATCAACCGCTTGCATGTGTTGTGACTTGGGTACCATGCCAAAGGCCAATTGATCGCCATCAGCTTTCCGGTCGGTGCCATTGCCGCCATCATGCGCTTTGCTTCCGCTGCAGAAGCGGCAAAGGGTTTTTCCACATGGATGTGAACATTATGCTTTGCCAGAGCTTCGACATGATCTGCATGTTCGGCGGTGGCCGCACACAGGATCGCCAGATCCGGTTTCGTTTGTGCTAAGCACGCATCAAGATCCGTGAATACGGCATCTTCGGGAATGGCAAAATCGGCGATAGCCTGTGCCATTTTATCCGGCGATTTATCGTAGATACCAACAATTTCAGCGTTGGGATGATCATCCACCAAACGCAACAGGTCACCCATATGCATGTGATCAAAATTTATACCAGTTACCCGAAACCTGGTCATAGAACTCTCCCCCTTTTATGCCGTTTTTTTTCGATCTTATTTCTTTTCAAGCGCCTCTAAAACTGCTTTCTGGGCATCATCGGCCAGTGGAACAAGCTCGTCCGCGACCGGAAAAGCGCCTGAAGACACGTCAGCGGAGAAGTCTTGGAAAGCCTTGATGCGCATGGCTTGAAGCTTCTGATATTCCGATTGTAAATCGGCGTATCGCCTGGCATGGCGTGGATAATGCCCATCATGTTCCCCGAGCACATCACATGCGAACAGATATTGCGCATTGCATCCACTGCCCGCCCCCATTGAAATCATCAACATCGCGGTTTGAGCTGAAATGGCTTTGGCGACCGCTGGCGGCACGACTTCTATCTCGGCCGCAAAAGCGCCTGCTTCTTCCAGCGCTTTTGTCTCCTCTAATATCCAAACGGCGCTTTCAGGAGTTTTGCCCACAGCCTTGAACCCGCCAGTCCATGTTCGGCGTGACGGGATGAGACCAACATGGCCGACAACCGGAATCCCCTCATCGCGCAGCCGCCGAACAATGGGAAGACTTGCTCCGCAATAGACCGCATTTGCCCCCGCATTCAGCAGCTTGAAGGCAATGCGCAGATAGTCTTCCTCAGTCACAAACAGGCCGGGCTCCAGGCCACCAACCACAAATGGGCTGGGGCAAATCTGCCGGAATTCAGGCAGGAGCAAAAGCTCTGGCGGTACCGACAACATGTCAATGCCTGCGGCTTGGGCCGCCGCTGCATCGTCCATTGTCTCCACGCGCAATTTGGTCAGTTGCCGAACGCCATTTAACGCTAGAATTTCTGCAACACTCAGGGGCAGATTGGCCATATGAATTCCTTCAGCTTAGAAGATAAAGTGACGTCAAACATTGGTTTGGACGCATGTCGGCATCAACCCAGTTTGAAAAACAAACGGTCGCCCCGAATGTCGGTCTCATAGGTTTTCAAATTGACGCACACCGGTGCGCCCTTTGCTTCGCCTGTGGTAAAATCAAAACGGCCATTGTGTTTGGGGCATTCAATAATTTTGCCCATGACAAGACCATTGGCAAGCGGCACCCGCTCATGCGTACACAGACCGTCCGTCACAAAATATTGGTCATCTTCAGTTCGGTAAAGCGCATAATACCCACCATCATGCTTGAACGTAATCGCGTCTTCCTCGTCGATATCGTCCAGCGCGCATGCATCGATCCAATCACTCATTCCTGTCGTCCTCGTTTGTTAGGCAGAAGTTTGAAAGACAGCGCCCGGGTTGTGTGGAACTGCCTCAACGCCACTGGGCAAACTGCGGCGCACAAAATAACCCGGTTCTTTTAACTGCCGCAGGAGCGTCGGAATTATCTCATGGTAAGCGGCGATCGTACTTGGATAAGGTTCAGGACAATCATGCTTGATGGCCTCATGCAATTGCGGCAGCGCATGAAACGGCACCATCGGAAACATGTGATGCTCGATATGATAGTTCATGTTCCAATATAAAAAGCGGAAGACCGGGTTCATATAAACCGTGCGGGAATTCAATCGGTGGTCGAGCACATCCTCTGCCAGACCAGCATGCTGTGTCAGACCAAAATAAATTGTCATGAACCCGCCATAGATGGTAGGCAGACCGACCAGCATAGCTGGTAAAATTGACCCGGTAGCGATGCACGCCACGACAACACCAAGCAAAATTGCGATATATATACGAGCAAACAAATAGACTTTGGACCGCTCGCCCTCCGGCACAAATGTCGCCTCGTTGGGCGTGAGTTTCCCGCCCGCATGCAGGAAGAGTGATTTCATGGTTTTCCATGTGCTGACGAGAGCAAAGATATTCAGCAGCAGCGCCTTGATATCAGGCGGTCGCGGAGTTGCAATCTCAGGATCACGCCCGACAATGATTGTATCGGTATGATGGCGCGTATGGCTCCAGAGCCAGATGGTAGGCTCGCGCAAAATCATAAAGCTGGAAAAATAATACAGGGCGCTGTTCATCCATCGGGTTTTAAACGCGGTTCCGTGGCCGGATTCATGCCAGCGACTGTCTGATGAAGAGCCGTACAGAACACCATAGACCAGAAAAAACGGGACGCACCACCACGTACCCCAAAAGTACACGCCGCCTGCACCGGAGGCCAGCAAGAGCCCAAGCCAGATAAGGGTGTCACGAATGGCCGGACCATCCGATCTCCGCATGAGACGTTTGATTTGCTTGCGATCAATATCCACTGAATACCAATCGGCAGCCACAAGGCCGTTTTGTTCGGCGAGTTCGGAATCGCGGCCTACAAGGCTGTAATCGCGTGGGGTTGGTGTCATGACAATAATCCATCAAATTGATGTGTCTTGCGCTCATCGTCAGCGCAGATAACGACTTGGTCAAGGGTTTTTCGCGCAAATTTCGACCAAATCGCAGGCTTTCTGACAATTTTTCTTGATAAGACCTCAAAATGAGGTTTTATTACGTTGTATGAAGGAAGCAATGTTGACAAGGCCCCGCCAAACCAAAACCACAGTCGCAGAGATCGCCAAGCGCGCCGGTGTGTCCAAAGCTACCGTGGACCGGGTGCTCAACGGCCGGGACGGCGTCCAGCTGCACACAAGGCAGCACGTTTTGTCTACTGTGCGTCAACTAAACGGCGATGATCCGACCACGCCGACAGGTCTTCATGAAACTGTAGAACTCGACTTTGTTTTCCCCGATTATCGCAACCCATTTTTGGCCGATCAGGCGCATCATATTGAGAGCTACTGCCGTTCAATTGAAGGTGTGTCGGTGACAACTCACCACCTGACCAGCGCCACCGAAGCGGCCGTGCTACAAGCGATAAACAAGATAAGCGATGCGTCCGACGGTGTCGGTATTATTGGCGTGGACACGGCCAAAGTGCGCCATGCGCTTCGCGGCCTCGACGCACGCAACATCCCAGTCGTGACGCTTGCCTCTGATATCCGCCAGATAAACCGCCGCGCCTATATCGGCATAGACAATTATGCGGCTGGCCGCCTTGCCGGCTATTTGATGGGCAAGCTGATCGTCGCGCCGCGCGCCAAAACGGCTATCATTTTGGGGCTTCGCGCCTATTTGGGCCATGAGGAGCGTGAGATGGGTTTCAGAAGCGTTCTGCGCGATCAATTTCCGCACGTAAAAATCGTGGCAGAACATGAGGTGGCTGAAGACAACATCTGTGCGCGTGACACTTTGCTTGAACTGCTCAAAATCCATCCGGATCTTAACGGCATCTATTGCATCGGGGCCGGTCAAACCGGCATCATTGATGCACTGAACATCACTGATAAAGCTCAGAGCATAACCGTCATCGGTCATGGCCTTACCGATGATACGCGGCAATATCTCATTGATGGTGCCATGGATGCGATTATTAACGAGGATGCCGAAGAGGAGGCGCGCTCCGCCGTTGATCATTTGGTTGCCGCGGCACGCGGCCACACGCAACCAGCACCGCCATCCATTGCCATTCAGGCAATCTTTCCGGAAAACATACCGCTATGACCGACACAATCAGCAATGAAGCAATGACAAACACGCCTGTTTCTTTTGAATTTGACCGTCACGGCGGCATGATTAGAAACTTCACTATGACATCCCCAACAGGTGCTGCGATAAAACCGCTGCATACGGCGCCATGGGCGTTGGACCCGGTTGAGATTTTTGACGATATCTCTTTGGTCGAACAAAAGCTTTCAGGCGATTTTTTCTGCGCGCCATTTGGTGGCGGTGGAGCAGAACCGATCCATGGCAACACTGCCAACGGACATTGGAGCCCACTGCCCCCGGCACCTGATAGCGCGCCCGATAATGCGATATCTGCCGCCTATCAACTGCGTAAAAAGGTGAAGGGCGCTGTTGTTACAAAGCAATTTGAACTTCATCCCGGCGATCCACTGCTCTATCAACGCCATCAGTTTAGCGGCGGAGAAGGCCATTTGCCCGTTGGCCACCATGCCATGATTTGTGTGCCTGGCGGCGCAAGTTTGAGTTTTTCGGAAAAGCAGTTTGCAGCAACTCCGGCGCAGGCACCCGAGCCTGATGCGTCGAGGGGCACGTCCCTGTTAAAGTACCCGCAGAAGATCGACGGCCCTGGACCGTTGGAAATGCAATCTGGCGAACGGGTCGACTTTTGCAATTACCCATTTGCTGAAAACCATGAAGATCTGGTCATCATGGCAGAACGCCCCTCTGCGCGACTTGGCTGGACAGCGGCCCTGGCCCAGCGGGACGGTTTTCTGTTTTTTGCAATCAAGGATGCCACGGCATTGCCGGAAACATTGCTATGGATGAGCAATGGCGGGCGCAACTATGCGCCTTGGCTGAGCAGGCACAAGCATGTGCTTGGCATCGAGGAAGTTGCCACCAGTTGCCATAACAACGGTGTCTTCGCCAGCGCAGTTGAGCGGTCGCCCTATGGGCTGCCACAGGGTCTTGCATTATCAACGGATCGTGTGGCCACCATCAATTATGCATTTGGTGCGATTGCGCCGCCAAGTGGATGGACGAAAATCAGTGATATCCAGATCAATGCCGATCATCTTGTTCTTCTGGACGTCAGTGGCGATACGCGGTCTGTGACATTTCATGGCGCCCATTTTGGGCTGTGATCATCGGTCCTGAGTCAGACGCACATAGATCGCGGTAACACCCAAAATGATGAGGCCGAAGAAAATGCGACGTGTGCCTTCAGGTATCTGCATGACCGTGAGCATGGTGGCCAAAACGGTGAGGATCAACGCGCCGACAATTGTACCTGAATAGCCGCCACGGCCACCGAAAATCGATGTCCCGCCGATAACAGCAGCAGCGACCGAGGGCAAAACCCGCGGTTCAACAAGCGACAGCGATGGCGCTTTGATCAACCCAAGATAAAGCAGGCCAGTGATACCGGCGATAAAGCCTGAAATGACATACAGCGTGATAAGCACTTGCCATGTGCGCACACCGGCCAAACGGGCTGCGTCTTCGTTTTCACCCACAGCGTAAAGCAACCGTCCAAACCCGGTGCGGCGTAGCCCTACAATGATGATAACCGCCAGAGGCACGAAGATGATCAACGAGTTTGGAACCCCGTAACTCAACCCGGTTCCCAGCCAGGACAGGATATCGGGAACTGATGAGCCGGATGCAATAACTGTGCGCTGGTAAACCAGCAAGCAACCCGTACCTATCAGGCCTGTCCCCAAGGTCATGATCAACGGATGCACCCGAAACAGTGCAACCCCTACCCCATTGACCAGGCCAATGAGCAGCGGTGGAACAAGCGCGACAAGAATGGCCCCCGTTGGCCCAAGAACCGTTAATTGGCTTGCAGCAACAAAAGCACTAACAGTCGCTGCCACTCCGACGGACAGATCAATGCCGCCTGTGAGCATCGTCAAGGTTTGGCAGGCGGCAAGCATGGCGAGCGGAATTGCAAACTTGATTGTGTTTGCCATCCAGCGTTCGTTGATGATGCCGGGCCGCATCACCTCAAGGGCAACCACAAGACCTAGCAACAGGATGATCAACGGAATAATGGGATAGTCCCGCACAAAGGTACGCAGGGATTTCAACCAATTATTTGAACTGCTGGATACAGAAGTCATTTTATCTGCCGCCTGGATGCCATAAATCCGCCTGCCATCACCACAATCACCATGATGGTCCCTTCAACAATGGTTGTAATGTTGGGATCGACCGACAAGAGCGTGAGGTCCGTTCGGATCAAACGCAATATCAATACTGCAATAATGGGTCCGAGCAGACCGCCCACGCCGCCGCCCAAAGTTACACCGCCCAGCACGACAGCTGCAACGCTGGCCAACAGATAAGGACCGGGAATGGGCGCTCCGATGCCTGTGCTGGCCGTCAGCACCAAACCGCCCATCGCTGCAAACAATCCGCAAATTGCATAGGCAGAAATCTTGGTTCGGTTGACATTGACGCCGGACCGGAAGGCCGCCATGTCAGATGAACCGATCGCATAAACCGACAGGCCGAAATTCGACCTGCGCAGCGGTATCCACACAATACACAAACATATCACCATCACGATGAACGCTTTGGGAACCCATTGCGTCACGACATCGGGAATAAACCCCAATACAATCGGGCCAATCAGCATGCCTTGAACCCACTGGGCAGAACCACCACCGGGTGAATTCAAAATTATCAAGGCAACCCCTTCCCACACAAACAACATGGCAAGCGTCACCACAATGTCCGGGACACGGGTGATGACGATCAAAAACCCGTTAATAGCCCCCATGGTCGCGCCGACCAGCAGTACGATGGGGATCACAAGAAATGCGAATTGCTCGCTCGCGCCATCCATCAGGACAGCAGCGGTGACGCTGGAAACGGCCATCATGGATGCAATTGACAGATCAATACCGCCTGCAATCACGACAATCGCCTGTGCTGCCGTTGCAAAAGCAAACGGCAATGCGGCCCGTGTCAGGGCTTCCAATCCGAACGTGCCAAAATTGGGTTGGATCACGCGGGTGAAAATCAGCAGCGCGATCAGAATCAGCAGCAGGCCGAAAGTCCAATAGTGTTTGCGCAAAAAACGGAACATCAAATAACCGGCCCCGGCGCAGCAGTCTGTGCAGCCTCAGGCAGAGTATCATCTGCGGTTAATCCGTAGGCTGCGCGCATCAAAGTTGGTTCATCTGCGTGCTCGGCGTCCATCTGGTCCACCACCCGGCCATTGAAAATGACAACGACACGGTCACAGGCCTGCTGCACTTCGGCCAATTCAGATGTGTAAAACAAAACCGATGAGCCTTGCTCGGCAAGTTCGCGCAACAGCGGGTAAATCTGATGTTTTGTTCGCACATCAATCCCGCGGGTGGGGTCAAAACACAGGATCGTCTGAAACCCCATGGCTAACCAGCGGGCAATCGTCACTTTTTGCTGGTTACCACCAGACAACCGCTGCACTTCGCCCTGCGCCCGGGTATCTATCTGCAGTCGCTCAATCGCAGCGTCCACTTTTGCCTTTTCCGCTGCCATATCAATCAAGCCCCATTGTGAGGGCCTGGTGTGGAATGGAATGGCTATATTCTCGCGCACCGAGCGCTGCATCAGCAATGCCTCGGCGCGGTCGCCCGGCACATAGACATGGCCTGCTGCAATTGCATCGGCCGGATGTTTAAATCGGCATGGCGTGCCATCGATTGAAAACCCGCCGCCGTCGGGCTGGGCCATACCTGCTAAAACTTCAAACAGCTCATCTTGCCCCTGTCCTTCAAGGGCGACGACGCCGAGCACCTCGCCAGCACGTAGATCAAATGAGACATCGGTCAGTTTTGAACCAGCGGCTAATTGCGATACTTCCAGTCGCGGTTTCAATGCTTCGCTTACAGATGCTGTTGCATAGGCCCTCTTCTGGGCTTTGATGGCATCGCCCAGCATCAACTCCACGATTTCCTCTTCAACCCCCTCAGTGATGGGCAGGTCGCCCACAGTCTTACCATCACGCAGCACCATAGCGCGGTCGCAAACCGCTGCAATTTCGGGAAACCGGTGGGAAATATATATAACCGAGCGTTCCAATGGCTTTTGCTGCTTCACGACATCAAGCACGCGGTCGACAAGATTTGCTGGCAGCGCAGCTGTCATTTCATCCAGCAATAAAATGGCTGGCTCGCTGGCAAGCGCGCGGGCCAGGTCAATCACGCGCTGCACCGCCAATGGCTGATGCCGCGCCAGCTCCATCAAATCCACATCAGGCACACCCAATTCGCCAAGCCAATGACGAAAAGGTTCAACCGGCGTAGCGCCAAGTTTCAAATTGTCCAGAATGTTCAAATCAGGAATGAGGGACGGCTCCTGGTAGACCGGTACCAGTCCTGCACGGCGTGCATCCGCTGGAGAGCTGACTTTGAAACGGTTCCCGCGGATGGTGATTTCCCCGGCGCTTGGACTGATTGCGCCGGTCAGAATTTTAACGAGAGTGGATTTTCCCGCACCATTTGCACCCATAAGCGCAATGACTTCACCGGGTGCGACATCGAGTGACGCATCCTTGAGCGCAGCAACCGCACCATAGTTTTTGGCCACGTGCCGCGCGCTCAAAATTGGGCTTAGCGCCATATGTCAAAGTCCCCTCAGACCATAAACAAGCGTGCGGGTCGCTGGCGACAAACGCCAGCGACCCGCAGCCGGGCGAAGGTTACTCGCCAGGACCTTTACAAGCGATGATCTGCGCTTTGGTGTAGTTTGTCCATTCGGGGATCATGATGGAGACGGGCCATTCCGGATCCAGCGATGGATCAGCTGCAGCTTGCAACTTGGCTTTTCCTGCATCGGTGGCATTTTCCCACAATTCAGGATCAACCAGGACCACGCGGTCTGCTGGTTTTTCACCTTCCAGCAACCGGATAGCGAGGGCTACACCTGCACCACCGACAGAACCTGGGTTGGTGACGGCAGCACCGACCAGTCCGTCCACGGAGTTAAGCTGGCCAACAAAACCGGCATTATCCGCACCGACGATTGGTACGAGCGGTGTATCGGATTCAACAAACGCGTCGACAATCACATTATCGATGCCCGAAGTCCAAACTCCATCAAACGGAATTCCAGTCGCGATGTAATCCAGAATTTGCTGTTTTCCCTGATCCTGTTGCCAACCGGTGAAAACTTCCAACGCAACGCTGACATCGGGAAATTCCGCCAATGCTTTTTTGAAGCCCTTATCGCGGTCATCATCAGCAGATGCGCCAGCAGCGCCGCGCATATAGACAACAGTTCCCTTTCCGTCGATTTGCTCGAACAACCATTTTGCGCCCAAATAGGCATATTGCTCCTGGTTGTTCGACAGCACGTACGCGGAATCTTCATTCACCGCTTGGTCAACGGCCACCACCACGATGCCACGATCGGTCGCAGCTTTCACGGCAGATTTGATGCCATCAGGGTTGGAAGGATTGACCACAATCGCGTCCACGCCAGCTTGAATGAGGTTGTTGATGTCCTCAATTTGTCCGGCTGCGTCGGTATTGCGGTGCGCGATGTTGAGCGATTTAACTTTACCGGAAGCCAGAGCTTCCGCTTTCATGGCGCAAACCATCTCTTCACGCCAGCCATTGCCTTGCACTGTATTGGATATGCCGATGGTATAATCAGCTGCCATCGCGGTTGACATCAAGCCAAGCGTGAATGCACCCAAAAGTGCGCCTTTAAATAATCTGTTGCTCATATTCATTTCTCCCATTTTGATTTCTCCTCATTTCCAGTCCACTCCGGGCGGTTAGCCCCGAATTCAAATTCCAGTCATCGTATTTCAGTCATTGCATTGCAGACACCGCATCAATGAATGTATGGCTGCAATGTATCACGGGCCAGCAAAAAGCCACGCTTTATGCCAGCGTCGTCACCTTCAAAATCACGATCCTCATGCTCAATGATGACAGGGCCATCATAGCCTGCACGGTACAGATCGGCGAAAAAATGACCCCAGTTCACATCGCCAAGACCTGGCATCCGAGGCACCTGCCAGCCCATTCCACCAGACATGATGCCGCGTTCATAAAGTCCATCATGGTCAATCATTAAATCCTTGGCATGAACATGAAGCATATGTGCACCAAATTCACGCACAAAACGACGTTGGTCTATCATTTGCCAAACCAAATGGCTTGGATCGAAATTCATGCCGACATCGCCACCCCAAGCTTCCAGGATGCGCCGCCAGATATAGGGTGAATAGGCAATATTGTGTCCGCCTGGCCATTCATCGTGGCTAAAGATCATGGGACAGTTTTCAAATGCAATCTTCACGCCCTTGTCGCGGGCATAACTGATAATATCTGGCCAAATGGTCTGTGCGCGTGCCCAGTTTTCATCAATATTAACCGATGCATCCCCACCGCAAAATGTGTTGACCACCTGAACGCCCATCTTGGACGCACCATCAATCACCGACTTCAAATGCGCCAACACCACGTCACGATGCGCCGCGTCCGGGTGCAAGGGATTTGGATAGTAGCCAAGCCCCGATATAGAGACACCCTTGCCCGATAATTCAGCCACAATGTCAGAGCCCTGCACCGCAGTGATGTTGGCCACATCAATATGCGTGGTTCCCGCATAACGCCTGACAGGCCCATCGGCCACAGGCCAACACGCCACTTCGAGCGCCGTAAAGCCTGATGAAGCGGCCCAATCTGCCACATCCATCAAATCCGTTTCGGGGAACGGTGCGGTCAATATTCCAAGCTGCATGTCACCTCTCTTTGTTTCAAGAACTTGCTTCTGATTTGAGGTCTACCCAACGCCCAAGCCGCGCGCTTTCCAAAACGGCATCACATACATACATTTCGTAACAACCATCTGCAAAGCTGGCATAACCGGGGTTTTCTGGCGGCTGACCTGCCTCAATCGCCCCATAGATCTCACGAAACAGCGCGAAAAAGGAATCTGCGAAACCCTCGACGTGACCACCCGGCAAAGCGGCTGCGGCAGCACCCGCCGCGTTCATCAAAGCCGCATCACGTTGCAATGTTTGATTTGGCTTGTCACGATGACCAATGGGCAAGTGATCCGGTTTTTCAGAATCCCAGGCTGCTGACGATTTTGAACCGTCGATTTGCCAGCACAAAGAGTTTTTCTTGCCCGGGCTTACCTGGCTGACGACCACAGAGCCGCGCGCACCATTTTCATACCGCAGCAGCAATAGCGCACTGTCTTCGGTTGTAATGTTTCTGGCAACGGTTTCGCCCGAACGATCTTGCGAGAATGTTTCAACTGGACCAACGGGCTGTTGGCGGGTTTTCACGAAGGTCGATAATTCTGCCATAACAGATGTGATTTTAAGGCCGCTGATAAAACTGGTGAGGTCAATCCAATGGGTGCCGATGTCGCCAAAGGCACGCAGAAGGCCGCCCTTGTCAGCTTCCAGCCGCCAGTTCCAGTCTGTGTCGAATAACAACCAGTCCTGCATGTAGTGGCCGGTAATCAAACGCACATCACCCAAGTCGCCAGCCGCCACCATGGCGCGACTGTGCTGGTTCAACGGATAGTAACGAATGTTGTAATTCACGGCCGTGATGAGATTGCTGGCTTTCGCAAGTGCGACCAGTTCAATAGCCTCAGCCGAGGTCATCGTCAGCGGTTTTTCACACACTACATGCCGTCCAGCAGCCAAAATCTGCTTAACCTGCGAGAAATGGAACTGATTGGGCGAAGTAACATGTACAACTTTCACGTCGGCGTCCGCGAGCAATTCTTCCAGAGAAGCATATGCTTTTGGGACACCTATCGTTTGTGCAGCCTCTGCGCCCCGCGCAGCACTTGAGCCCAACACGCCCAGGACATGGACGCCCAGCCGCCGAAGCGCCTGAACGTGGACCGTGCCGATGAAACCTGTGCCAATAACCGCAGCACCAATTGACCCAGGGCTAACCATTCACATGCTCCATTTTGCCAATGGCATATCGATCTCTAAACAACTGAGTAACCTCCATCGACGTTCAAACATGTGCCTGTCATGAATGCTGATGCGGGTGAAGCAAGAAACAGGGTGGGACCCGCCAAATCCTGAGGCTGTCCCCAACGCTTCATAGGTGTGCGCGCATTGACCGCTTCGACATGCGCTGGATTTGCTCGACTTTTGGCTGATTGTTCCGTGATAATAAAACCGGGTGCAATGCAGTTGACACGAATATCGTGCTCAGCCCAGGCGATTGCCAGCGATTTCGTGAGCTGTTTGACGGCGGCTTTGGAAGCGCCATAAGCGGGGTTCATCGGACTGCCAAACGAACCATACATCGAGGAGATATTGATCACCTTGCCCTTCGATCTTTTCAACTGATCCAGCAGCGCGGCGCTCACGCGAAACGTACCCTCCAGATTAACCTCTATGACCTTGGAAAAAAAGTCAGGGTTCATCTCCTCGCCCCGCGAGGTGATGGAGGCACAATTCACCAGAATGTCCAGGGCATCGATTTCGCCTGCGATCTTATCGATCGACGCACCATCGGTGACATCAAATTGCCTGTATGAATAGACGCCTCGGTCTGCCGGTGCGGGCTCCGGCTCTACGCCAGTTATAGTCACGTCGGCAGAGGCAGCCTTGAACGCAGCGGCGATGGCCGATCCGATGCCGCCACGACTTGCGCCAACGACAAGAACTCTTTGATTTGAAAAGTCAAAAAACCCTGATGGTTCCATATAATTTGCTCCCCGGCGGACACAGTCTTCCATGGGGTTTGGCAAAACGCAAGGCGATTTTCATTATTTGAATTTTAGAAATATCTGTTCAAAATGGTTATGAAGTAATCGGCAGAATGCTCAATTAACCCCATCCTGACGCTGGCCAACACTGACAATGATCGACTGGCAAAGTACAAGCGCTGGCACCTGTGATCTGAAATGGCCCAGACGTGCCTCTTTGACATAAAGGACATGTTTGGCCAGCTTGACCACCGGACTTAGCTCATTGTCGGTAATGGCGATGACGGTCTTGTTTTGCTGGACCGCCATCGTGGCAACATCGACAGTTTCTGCCGAGTAGTCATCAAAGGTCAGCACCAATACCACTTCATCATTGCGGATGGCACCAACCTGCTGCTCGCGCATTGCGCCCAGATTATCAATCATATGCGCGCGTTTTCCGGTTTTGGAAAACCCGTAAAAGCAATAGGCACCTACCCCGTAGGCACCACGCGCTGCGGCAATATGAACGGCTGCAGCACCGGCCAAACAATCAATAAAAGCTTCCAGAGGCTGTTCTTGAACATCGTCGCGCAGCCGCAAAAGCGAGTCCACTCCGGTTTGAAAAAACGTATCCAAAATTGCTCGTGGATGCTCAAGATCAACATTGACCCCGTCCCGCTGTGCACTTGCATCACCCAGGGCTTTGATACGGTCAGCATAGGTCATGCGTGGTCCGATCAGGCGCTGGCGAAACACAGCCTGCAACTCGGTAAAGCCGGCAAACCCCATTTCCTTGGCAAAGCGGGTTATGGTCGCGGCGGGCACACCTGCCAATTGTGACAGGCTCACAATATTGTACATCGCAATATCTTCAGGATTGTTCAGACAAAATTGAGCGAACTCACGAAGCCGTTTGGGCAGACTCGATTGACGCTCCACCAGAATATCCACCAGCTTGGCAAAATCTATGGCAAGTTCTGCGGCCTCAATGTCGGGCCTTTTGGAAGACATATCAGTTGAGCACCTTGTTGTGATTTGATGCGGAAGGTGTTTCGCCGATCAGCAACACACTTTTAACACGATATTGGGCTGATTGCAGAACAAGTTCCAAATTATGCATCAAGCCCCCCTGCGACCGATTGTTCCTGATCGATAATTGCACCGGTCATGGGCGATGAGGTTTCGCTGATGAGGTAGACCGCCAACCGGGCGATATCGTCCGCATGAAGCAATTTGCCGAAGGGCTGCTTTGCCTCCGCCTCCTCTAACCATCCATCGCCATGACCCAGAGTTTGCGCCTGCATGATCCGTTCTCCCGGCGTATCTGCCCAGCCCACATTTATCCCATTTGCACGAATGCGATCCCATCTGTGATGCTGCGCGACATTCTTGGTGATCAGGGCCAGCGCCGCTTTGGTGGCTGAATAGACAGTCAGGTCCTTTCTGCCCCCATGCATGTTGATGGATAATATATTGACGATGGATCCGCTGCGCTTTTCAGCTTTCAAGTGCTGAATCATCCGCTGCATCAGAAAAAATGCTTCTTCGGTGTTTACTTTGAACAGGGCCTGCCATGTGGCGCGATCCGCATCTTCTGCCCCGGCTCGGGTCGTCAGACCTGCACAGTTAACCAACGCGTCCACCCGTCCGAATGCGGATAAAGCGTGATCAAAAATGCGTTCGCCTGCCTGCTCAGCCAGCAAGTCTGCAGCCACCATACTTGCCTTCACGCCAAGCTTCTCGATCTCTTCAACGACCGCTTTACCAGCATCAGCTCTACGCCCGGTGATGATAATACCTGCAGCGCCGCTCCGCGCGCATTCCATGGCAACCGCTTGGCCAATCCCTTGCGTTGACCCTGTTACCAGGACCACTTTGCCATTCACATTTATGTCCATTGTCGTCCCTTTTCATTGGCGCAATTCATATCAGCATCAAGCCCGGACTTCTTGTCCCTAGCCGCTCTATTCCGCTAAAATCACCTCGTGCCCCATGCGGATGCTTTCGTCCGCTGCAAGACATATTTTGAGCGACTGCACAGCATCGTTCATATGACGCGACAAATCCAGATCATCTTTAATTGCCTTGAGCATGAAAGCCTGCTCCCGGTCACACAATCCCTGGTGGCCTGGTTCGCTTTCCATCTCCATGACATGATCCGCTTGAACGAAATTCCCGTCCTTGTCCAAAGCGGCGCGGTGGAGCTGGATGTGGCTTGCCTTGGTATGATTATCGATGGATTGAGAATCGGCGGCGGGATCTGGCACGATGGATACAGCGCCGTTCGGCGACACAATGTCTTTCACGAAGTGTGCGGTTTCAGACATCATTGGCCCCCAGCCCGCCTCGTACCAGCCCACGGACCCATCGTCGAAGACCACCTGAAAATGACCGTAATTATACATGTCCGCCGCGATTTCCTCGGATAAACGCACGCCCATACCGCGCACGCTAACGGGTTTGGCATCGGTAATCTGGCACATCACATCCACATAATGCACACCGCAATCAACGATGGGTGACAAAGAGCGCATGAGATTCTTGTGCGCCTCCCATGTCTCTGCAAAAGACTGCTGATTGAGGTTCAGACGAAACACATAAGGACCGCCAAGTGCCCTTGCCTCATCAATCAGCCGCATCCATGAGGGATGATGCCGCAGGATATATCCCACAACCAATTTCCGATTATGTTGCTCAGCAGCCTCGACAACTCGGTTTGCGTCACGCGCAGTGGTGGCAATGGGTTTTTCCAGGAAGACATGAGCCCCCGCCTCCATGGCAGATATTGCATAGGACGCATGGGTATCCGGATAGGTCGCGATAGCCACAAGATCAGGCTCTACGGCAGACAATGCTTTGTCGAAATCAGTGAAAAGCGGATAATTTGCTAACACTGTCGACGGTGCTCGACCACTGCGATTGACCAAGCCGACAATCTCAAAGCCTGGATTTGTGTGATAGGCTAGCGCATGGCTTTCCCCCATGGTGCCAAGCCCCACTACCAATACCCGCACTGTTCTCGCCTGATCAGTCACAAGGCACCCTCCTTCGCTTGCTATCACTTGGTACGCAGTGCCGCCGGAATGCGCCAAATTTCGCAGCGAACCATCCGCTACATAGACATGTCAGCTTTTGTCCACCGGTTTTGACCGCATCATGCCAACTGTCTCACGTTCAGCGCGCTTGCACCGCATCGGCGGTAAGCCGCGATCCATCAATGCCATATCTTCAAGAACCATATAACCCATGCGCTTGAAAGCGACGTCCATGGCGCCCGCCCGGTGCGCCGAGCGAATGAAATTTTTGGTCTTGCGCACTCTATGATTTTGCGACAATGGCTCTTCGGGAAACACATCACTGGCCGCACCAATATGGCCAGATTCCACAGCGTCAATTAAATCATCGAAATTGACCACAGCGGCACGGCTGACCAAAATGAGCGCCGCACCGGCGCGCATTGACGCAAACTCTTTCGCGCTCAGAAAACCTTCATTCTCGCTTGTGACGGACGCGACCACAAACACAAAGTCACTGTCTTTCAGCACAGCTTCCAGGCTGGCAGGTCTCACGCCCTGCTGCTTTAACACAGACGCAGGGAGCCAGGGATCATAGGCAATGACATTGGGTTGAAAACCGGTCAGCAGTTTATTGATGGCCTTGCCCAACTCGCCAAAGCCGACAAAGCCCACATCGGCGCCCGACAATAATTTTGTATTATGGTTGCCTTCCAGTCCCCATTTTTCATCCCCAGTATTAAACGCCTGATCTGCATCAATAATGCGGCGCGCCAAATTCAAAGCCATAGCAAGACCAAGTTCCGCGACGGGTTCTGCAAACACCGCCATGGTGGTCAGCACATGAATGCCGCGTGCAAACAAAGTGTCATAGGGCATGTTGTCAAACAGATTGCCCTCGACATTGAGCACCGCGCGCAAGGATGTCAGCTTGCCGAGCAGTTCGTCCGAAATTGGCGGCTGACCCAACACGTAACTTGCTTCGCTCAAAATGGCTGGATCAAGCTGGTTCAGCTCATCCGCTTCGCACTCCACAATACGGTAGGTGTCGAACAAGGCTTGGCGTGCGTCTTTCGTGAAGATCAAATCAAGATCGCGCGGGTCCGGCGCACTGATGACAAGGGGGCGTAGGTCGTTCATTCAGGCCTCTTAACTGTCCATTCCGGTGATGATGCGTTCAACCGCATCCACCGTTGTCGTTTTGGGATCAATGTCATCGGCAACAATCTCGCCGCGCCGCATGACAACAATGCGGTCGACCACCTGGAAAACGTGATGGATGTTGTGAGCGATGAAAATGCAGGAATGGCCGGACGCTTTGGCATTGCGAACAAATTGCAAAACACCCTGCGTTTCAGCAACGCCAAGATTGTTGGTCGGCTCATCCAGGATAATCAAATCACTTTCAAAGTGCATGGCGCGGGCGATCGCCACCGCCTGTCGTTCACCGCCCGACAAAGCACTGATTGGGGTTGTTGGTGGAATATTTTTCGAAATACCAACTTCTTTTAGAAGCTCAGAGGCGACTGCCTCCATCTTCTCCTCATCCATCCGGCCAAAAAGTTTTGAGCCTTTGATCGGCTCGCGACCGAGAAAAAGATTTCGCGCAATCGAAAGCTGGGTTACCAGCGCGGAGTCCTGATAAATGGTCTCAATGCCATTGTCGATCGCATCGGTGGTGCTGTTCATTTCCACCTGTTTGCCCTTGATCGAGATGGTTCCACCTGTTGCCCTGACAGCGCCGGAAAGCACCTTGATCAAAGTGGATTTTCCCGCACCATTGTCACCCAACAAGCCAACCACTTCGCCGCGATAGACCGACAGATTAACGCCGCCGAGGGCATTTATCGGTCCGTAGCTTTTGGACACATTGTCCATCTGCACAAGTAATTCCGACATCTGACTTAGCCTCCCGAATGATTGCGGCGATCAAGCCATGAATGAAGGGCCATCATTGCCAGAATAATTGCACCGATAAAAATGTTATAAGCCAGGCCCGGCACTCCAATCATCACGATGCCATTGCGCATCAGGCGCAGGATAAAGATACCTATGACTGTGCCAACAATCGTGCCGCGCCCGCCCATAAGAGCTGTGCCGCCGATGACGACCATAGCAATCACTTCCAATTCATAGCCTGTACCGCTGTTCGGGTTAGCGGCGGACGTACGTATGGAGCTGATGATACCGGCAAAACCGGCCAAAGCAGAGCTTAAGACGAAAAGTTTGATCTTTGTCGCATCCACCCTCACGCCACGTGCGCGGGCCGCATGGGCGTTGCCGCCGGACGCTTGAATCCAGTTGCCAAATTTTGTCTTTTGCAGCGTGTAGTGCAGCAGGACAGCGGCCAAAACGAACCAGAAAAGCGACATATAGAGCCGCAGCGCGCCAATCTGGATATCGCCAACTAAAACTGCTGACAACCACTCGTCGCTTGCATTCCAGGTCCGTTGAGGAAAACCATCCGTGATGTAAAGCGCGGTGCCGCGCGCCACAAGCAACATACCGAGCGTAACCAGAAAGGACGGGATTTTAAGATATGTGACAAACCATCCATTGATCAGACCAATGCAAATCGCAATTGCCATCGCGAACAGAAAGGCAAACGCCAGCGGAATATCTGTGCCGTTGAAAAGCGCCCACATGATAACGGGCGTCAGACCGAATACAGACCCCACGGACAAATCAAACTCGCCTGATGTCATCAGGAGGGTCATGGCCAACGCGATCAAACCAAGTTCAACGGTGAACGCGAGTGTGTTGCTGATATTCAAAATAGACAGGAATTTTGGATTGATGGAGGTAAATATAACGACCAGCAAAACCAGCAATACGGCTGGCCCCACCTCTGGTCTGACACTCAGAAGCTTAGACAACTTTCCCATGAGCTCATGACTACTTTCAAAAAGAGACTTTAAGGCATTCAGGACAGGTGGCGCTGGGTACTTCGCCAAAAATGCAAATGCCAGCGCCCATTTTTTTGGGCGCTGGCATTCTGTTTTAGTTCCCGCTCAGGACGTCATCATAGACCTGTGCTGTGTCTTTCTCGTACAGCGCACCTGTGATGATATCAAAGCCAGGAGGAATGCCACTGGCGGCCATGGCTGCCAATGAAAGGGCCACATAACTTGTTGCCTGAGGATCCTGCCATTGCGCAGCATTCACATATCCAGCAAGCACAGACTGCGTGGTATCAAGCGAATTGCCCCAACCCACAACTGGAATGTCGCCGGCTTTGACGCCAACCTGGTCAAAGACCCGGCGCACTGATCCGGTCACCAAATCGCCAAGACCGATGATCGCATCAATCTTATCGCCATTGGCTGTCATGTAGTCAGTCATGCGTGTGATGATTTCACCTTGGTCAAGCGTCGCATCGGTGACTTCCCAAGTGATGTTCATTGGCTCAAAGACGCTGGCAATGCCCTCTTCTTCCTGAACACCATATGTCGCACCAGGTACTTCAACAGGCATCCAGACAAAGTCGCCTTCTTTGACCAAATCATTGTCAACGAGGTATTGAGCCCAGCTGCGTCCGTAAACCACCAGATCGCCGCCTACATAGGCGTCAAAGCTGGCTGATGGGTCAGGTGTATTCATGTTGATGATCGGGATACCGGCATCGTTGGCTTCTTTTGCCACTTCTACCAGACTGCCTGGATCAGGACTTGAGGTCACAATGCCATCTGCGCCACTTGCGATGGCGGCACGGATTGCTTCCTGGTGAGATGGCACATCGCCACTGTGGAACGACGTATTAACATTGTTGCCAGTGTCCTCGCCCCATTGCTTGGCGCCATCCAGAAAATAAGTCCATACCGGATCAGCCGGTGAGCCATGCGAAACCCAGAAAAAGGTTTTCTCGGCCTGGGCTGCACCAACGGGCATGGCAACCGCCAACAAAGCCGTTGCGGCCAGAATTTTCAGTTTATTTAACATCATAGTTTTCTCCCATGTGAAAGCGGCAATGGCAGAGTGTCTGTTTCTCAAAACCTACGTCTTTCGATCTGCGAACACACTCACTGCCTCACCGACTATGGAAAAGAAAAATCAAAAATGCAATCTTGGAAATTGCTAACCATTCATCGCCATCAGCGTCTGTGACCACCTCAGGTGGATGAATCCCAAGCAGACTACCTCAGCGTTTTTATGTGGGAATGTCGATTGTATATCGGCACCTGAATGCTTGCCTAAGCTCAACCATTAGTGAGCAGAAGATGTCACCACAACTAAAGCACTGCGCCGGGAACTCAATCTCTTCAAGTTCGCTTTGCAAGCACACATCATGATTTTTTCAATGTTCCGACACGCGAAGCCCTGTGCGGCTTTTGGTGCGTGGCGTGTGGTGAGAGTGAGCCAGATTACCCCGCCCTGAATGCCGCGCCCTGGCACCACAACAACAGTTCGGCGAGATTTGTCTTGCGTGATTGAAGATGCACTATTATGATCACTTATGTTTATATCTGCTTAAACTTGCAAAAAATTGACGAAATTCTCCTCGCCTCAGAGGAGTACCCGGTGAGGTGAAAATGTCTGAACATCTAGATTTAGCAGCGGTCCGGAGGCAGAAAATTGCCGTAGTTGTCCGCGCTCGTGGATCAATGGGCATTCGGGATCTCAGTGATCAGTTTGGAGTCTCCGAGGCCACGATTCGGCGCGATCTTAAGGCGCTCGACGACGGAGGTGTCGTTGTCCGAACCCATGGCGGCGTTTTGGTCAACTCAAACGTCATGGTCGATCTTCCAAACGAAGAGCGAAAGTCGGTCGGCGCCGAAGAAAAGCGTCGTATCGGCGCAGCCGCCATAGAAATGCTTTCTGGCGACGAGGTGGTCTTTCTGGATGCCGGAACGACTGCTCATGCGGTTGCAGCCCATGCCCACAAGAAGCCAGGATGCAATTATGTCACCACCTCTCTTGGCGTTGCCAATCAGTTACAAGCGCAAGGGATTTCCAATTTTTACATGATCGGAGGGGCGTACCAGCCGGTGAACGACTCCTTTACCGGTACGCTCGCAATCTCTGCACTGAGAGGCCTTTCATTCGACATAGCCTTTTTGTGCTGTTCAGCGGTCGACGTACATAAGAGCTCGATCAGCGTCGCCAGCGAAGCCTATTCTCAGGTTCAGAAAGAAGTCATCCTGAACAGCCGAAGGCGTTTTGTGGTGGCTGACAGCAGCAAATTCAAATCCAATGCTTTCATGCGCACGGCGCGGTTCGATGAAATTTCCGGCATCATCACCAACGTCGAACTGGATGAGGCTACGGCTGCCCAGGTAACGCAGGCAAATCTGGAGCTCCTGTTAGTATGACAAACACCGGCGTTTCATTGAATGTCCAGAATTTGCGGAAGCACTGGGGCCACATCGAAGTTCTTACGGGCATCGATTTTCAGATTGCACCAGGTGGGTTCCTGACTCTCCTCGGCCCGTCAGGGTGCGGCAAAAGCACAGCATTGCGATTGATTTCCGGTCTTGATGAGATGAGCGATGGCAAAATCCTGATCGACGGGAAAGACGTATCGCGCCTTCCGGCAGATCAACGAAACATCGGAATGGTCTTTCAGAACTACGCGTTATTTCCGCATATGACCGTGGCCGATAACATCGCCTACGGTCTCAAAGTTCGAAAGGTCGCGAAGCAGGTCCGAGAAAAGTCGGTTGATCGCGTGGCCGACCTTATGGCGCTTGGCCCGCTTCTGGACCGCAAGCCGGCACAGCTCTCTGGAGGCCAACAGCAGCGAGTTGCGCTTGCGCGCGTTCTGGTTTCAGAACGCCCCCTGGTGCTCATGGACGAGCCACTTTCGAACCTGGATGCAAAGCTGCGTACGGAAATTCGTAGCGAGATCAGGGCGCTGAACAAGGAACTGGGGATCACAATTGTCTATGTGACCCACGATCAAAGCGAAGCATTGTCGATGTCCGATACCGTGGTCTTGATGAATTCAGGACGGGCGGAACAAATTGGCACGCCAAAAGAGCTTTATGACAATCCTGCCTCGGTTTTTGCCGCCGGTTTCATCGGAACGCCGCCGATGAACCTGTTAAAGGCGCCAGACGTCACTATGCCCCCAGAATTTGTGACAACAACCTCTGCAAATCCATCCGACTTTCTTATCGGTGTGCGGCCGGAGAGCCTGATTTTTCCGGGACAGGACCTGGACTTTTCTGCCACCTGCCGGGTCGCAAGCGTTGAATATGAAGGCAGCGTGTTCCTTGTCCATCTGGTTTCACCATCCGGGTCAAAGTTCATTTTATCACATACAGGCGAAGACGTGCCGGCACAGGGCACAGAAATCGTTGTGGGTTGGGACAGATCGGCAACGCATCTGTTTTCAAAATCTACCGGGAGACGTGTCCCGTTCGAAACATAAAAGATCGGTGGACAAACCGCCGACGATTCAGAAAAAGAAGAGGAAACAACAATGAAACTCCGGAATTCCCATGCAATAACGTTCGGCATCGCTGGCCTTATGGGGGTTAGCTCTACAGCTCTTTTTGCAGCCGATCTTGAATTCTACTTTCCAGTTGGCGTAAACGCGCCTGCGGTTGCAACCATTCAGGAATTGACCGACGAATGGGCAGCGAAGAATCCCCAGCACACAGTGAAGGCGGTTTACGCGGGCAATTATGAAGAGACGACGACCAAAGCATTGACCGCCGCAAATGCAGGACAACCGCCACAGGTTGCCGTATTGCTTTCCATCGATCTTTTCACGCTGATCGAAGAGGATGTGATCCTTCCAATTTCCGATGTTGCGACGTCGGACGCAGACAAGGAATGGATGGCCGGTTTCTACCCGGGTTTCATGAAGGATGCCCAGTTCGAGGGCAAGACCTACGCAATCCCGTTTCAGCGCTCAACACCCGTGTTTTACTATAATAAAGATGCGTTCCGCGAAGCCGGTCTGGACCCCGAGGCACCGCCTGCCACATGGGATGAGATGATTGAGGCTGGCAAGGCACTGACAGTCAAGGACGACAACGGAAACGTGACCCGCTGGGGCACACGCATTCCAACGTTGGGTCTTGGTGGCGCATGGCTCTTTGGCGGTTTGGTAGTATCCAAAGGTGATGTTCTGACGACAGAGACAGGAACAGAAGCCCGCATCAACACACCTGCAACAGTCGCTTCGCTGGAATTCCTGCTGGAGTTGGCGAAGCAGGAAGTCATGGCACCGGGCGGCATCACCTGGGGTGACACACCAAAAGCGTTCCTCGAAGGGCAGACGGCCTCCATGTGGACGTCGACCGGTAATTTGGCCTTCATTGAGGAAAACGCTGAGTTTGACTGGGGTGTTGGCTTTCTTCCAGGTGGAGATGGGCCCGGCGCACCAATCGGCGGCGGTAATTTTTACATCTTCAAGGAAACAACAGATGAGGAGCGCGAAGCGGCAATGGACTTTATCCGTTTCATGACATCGCCCGAAAGTGCAGCTCGCTGGAGCATCGCAACTGGCTATGTAGCCCCGCGTCCTGACACTTGGGAAACGCCAGCGATGAAGGCATACACCGAACGCTTGCCACAGGCGCTGGTCGCGTTGGACCAACTTGCATATGCCGAACGTGAGTTCGCAACCTTCCAGCGCGCCAAGGTGACGCAATATCTGGTCGACGCAATCGAGAGTGCCGTCACTGGCAACGCTGAACCAGCGGCCGCTCTGGCAGAGGCTCAAGAGGGCGCCGACAAGGTGCTTGGCGAATATCAGTAAGGCTGACATCTGACGAAACAGGCTCCGCGCATATGAAGCGTGCGCGGAGCATTTCTTTCATCATGTAACTTATTAGGAATCCGGGGCATGTTTTATGATTATTGAACCATTTGAGAATGACTCAACAATCATGAAATCTGCACCAGGCGGCGCATCATGAATAAACGACTGCCCATAGGGCTGGCAATCATCATGCTGGGCGTTCCGTGCTCCCTGCTGGTGGCGTTCACGCATTATCCCGCCATTCAGGCCCTGATCAATTCATTTTGGAACAACGCCAGTTCGCGCCGTCCGTCGCGTTTCGTCGGGGCTGAGAACTATCAGGCACTTTTTGAAGACGACAGGCTTGCACAAGTGCTTGTGAACAGCACGATCTATGCGCTGGGAACGATACCGCTGGCAATTGGCTTGGCGATCGGGATGGCGTTGCTGGTAAATTCAAGGCTCCCCGGTACAACACTGATGCGCTTGTCATTCTTCATGCCAACCATGTTGCCAATGATTGCTGTCGCAAACATCTGGCTGTTCTTCTACGCGCCGGGTATCGGGCTTGCATCCCAGATACTGGGTATCTTCGGATTGCCGTCTATCAATTTTCTCGGCAGCACCGAAACGTCTTTGGCCTCGATGATGTTTGTGGCTGTCTGGAAAGAGGCAGGCCTGTTCATGATATTCTATCTGGCAGCTTTGCAGTCAGTACCCACAAACCTGAAGGACGCGGCAAAACTTGAAGGCGCTGGTTCCGTCCGGATTTTCATAGATGTTGTCCTGCCTCTGCTCCGCCCTACAACGATTTTCGTAGCGGTCAATGCGCTCATCAATGCCTTCCGTCTTGTCGACCACGTCATTGTCATGACAGAGGGCGGCCCCAACAACTCAAGCGCGCTGCTGCTCTACTACATTTACGAAGTCACATTCCGCCAAAGAGACTTTGCTTATGGCGCCACTTTGACGGTGTTGATGGTCATCATGCTTGGAATTCTAGCTATCTTCCAATTCTGGGTTTTGAACAGGAAGGCGCATTATCAATGAGCAATGGTTTGAACAAAATCCTGCTGTCGACATTTGCGGCAGTCATCGCTGCGCTCTGGGCGCTGCCTTTCATTTATTCTGTCTGGACAGCGTTTCATGATGAAAAATACTCAGCTAATTTTCAGTGGGATGCGCCATGGACCATCGCGAATTTCCTGGAGGCCTGGCAGGCAGCACCTTTTTCAGTATATTTCTTCAATACGCTGATCCTGATCACCATCATTCTTATCGCCAATCTGGTTCTGTGTACGCTCGTCGCGTACGCCTTCGTGCGCTATAAATTCAGATGGGCTGGCTTTCTGTTTGCCCTGATCATGGTTCAGCTGCTGATCTCACCTGAAATCCTGATCGTCGAAAACTATCTGACATTGTCGCGCGTCGGACTGACCGACACAATCATCGGTATCGCCCTGCCCTACTTGACGTCAGCGTTCGGCATATTTCTGCTGCGACAAACGTTTCTCACCGTGCCGAAATCTCTGGACGAAGCTGCCCAGATCGAAGGCGCTGGAGCCTGGCGAGTGCTGTGGAATATCTACGTTCCCTTGGCCTGGCCAATTTATCTTGCCTATTCTCTGGTTTCGATCAGTTTTCACTGGAACAATTTTCTCTGGCCGCTGATTGTCACGAATTCGCCCGAAGTGCGGCCTCTGACGGTCGGACTGAGCGTTTTCGCGACCGTGGATAGTGGTGTCGAATGGTCACTGGTCAATGCGGCCACGCTTATGACGACCGCGCCATTGATCATTGCGTTCATAATCTTCCAACGCCAATTCGTGGCTAATTTCATGCGTGCAGGCATCAAATAGGCGTCCTATGCACCGCTTGTGGCGCGCATAAACAAACAATCAGGATCACGGTATGCTCATCGCACATATCTCGGATTTCCATGTCTTCGCGAATGCTGCGGAAACAACAGTCGTTCGCGCGGATGCGGCTGATGCCGCGCGCAAGGTCATCGCTGATATTGCTGCGTTCACGCCGAAGATCGAGGCAATCATGTTCACGGGCGACCTGACTGATGGCGGGTCCAGTGAAGATTATGCGCTTTTGGCCGACATTCTGGCGCCGATCGATGTTCCGATGTTCGTTGTTCCTGGCAACCACGACAAACGCGCTGGCCTTCGCGCCATGTTCAAGGACAAGCTGCCCTTTGAACCGGGCCCCTTTCTGAACTACGAAGCCCGCTTCAAAGACATTCGTATCCTCGCCCTCGATACGCTGTTGGACGGCCAGGTCCAGGGCGCGCTCAGTCCGACACAGCTTTCCTGGCTTGAGGGAAGACTGGCTGCACCCTCTAGTGAACTGACTCTGATTTTGATGCACCACCCCGCATTTCCTTCAACCATGGTTCCGCTTGATCACATGGCCTTGCAGGACGGGCGCGACGCGTTTGAACGCATGGTCGTGGCCCATCAAGGGCCAATTCGCATCCTTTCAGGGCATATTCATCGACCGTTTCAAACGCTGTGGAATGGCATTTTCTGCGCGGTTAGTGGTGGCCCTGCTTTCCAGCACGCGTTGACGCTTGATCCTGCCGAGCCCGAGCCCACAACAGTAAACGAGCCCTACGCCTACTTCATTCATCGGATATCGGATGAAAAAAACGTTTCCATTCACACAAGGTATGTTGAACTTTGACCCAAACTTCTGTGCAAGATAACGCCACGATCGTTGAAACTCTGGCTCGCGAGGCGGGGGCCATTGCAATGTCCCATTTCGAGACACTGGCAACGGTACCCGTTGAATCCAAGGGCCATCTCGACCTGGTAACCGCTGCAGACCAGGAGGTAGAACGCTTTTTGACCGAGCGTCTTGGGCAGGCTTTCCCCGACGATGGCATATTCGGCGAAGAGGGAGCCGCGCGTCAGGGCACAACGGGCCGCGTCTGGGTGGTAGATCCCATTGATGGCACATTCAACTTTGTTCGCGGAGGCGATCAGTGGGCCGTTTCTATTGGTCTTTATGAGAATTATTGCCCCACCTTCGGCGTCATACACGTGCCTGTTCGGTCTCAGACATTGATTGGCGGCGTTGGATACCCCAGCACGCTCAACGGTGCCGTGATGGAGCAGCGAGCCGGGCTGAACGAACACCGCGCTGCATGTGGCGTTGGCTTTCATCCGACGATTGCAGTTGAACAACGGCTGCAAACACTCCGTTATGTGCTGGAAGACGCGCGCATGTCGTTCCGTTGCTGTGGCTCGGCCACTGTGTCGTTGATTGAGGTGGCGCTTGGGCAGGTCGACGGGTATCTCGGCATTGGCGAGTCGACCTGGGATTTGATGGCGGCTTTGCCGATTCTTGAGCAAATTGGCATTCACAGCACTGTTGACTGGACCAAGACAGATCTGACATCCAAGCTTCGTTTTGCCTGTGGCACGCCCGAATTTCTTCAGTCCGTTTCCACTATCGTGCCATATGGAACAACTCTCGAATAACCCTGATTACCGCACCACATTTACCATGATAAAACTGTTGGCATCGGGCTCAACGCCTCAGTCCATAGAAATGCGCATACAAAATCAGGCAAGCTGGTTTTGAGTACGTTGGAACTTTGGACTATTGGAAAAGAAACGTCATAAATTGCACCCTGTTTTGTTTTGACAGTTCCAGACCAATATGGTGATTGTTTCGGTGTATATACGAAACCATGAAGGGAGCCGATTTTGATTAGTGGTTCGCCAAACCTTCTGGAACACATCTCCCGCTCATTGGATAGACTTCGCAAATCGGACCGGAAAGTTGCGGCAAAAATTCTGGAAGATCCGAACAGCGCGACTGAGTTGAAACTCGCTGATCTGGCGAAATTGGCTGACGTCAGCGAGCCCACCGTGATACGGTTCTGCAATGCCATCGGATGTGATGGATTTCAGGATATGAAAATCAAGCTGGCGCGATCTCTGGCTTTTGGTTTGTCCACGTCACAAGCTGAGATCTCTGATGATGACGATGTTGAAACGGTCGTGGGAAAGATCTTTGATTTCAATCTCACGAGTTTGGATTGGGTGCGCAGCAGGCTGGATCTGAAGGCGTTGGATGCAGCTGTGGACATTCTCCACAATGCAAAAAACATACACTTTATAGGTTTGGGCGCGTCCTCCATCGTCGCTATGGATGCCCAGCAGAAATTCCCTCTTTTTGGCGTTCCGTGCAGTGCAATAGTCGATGCACATCAGATGCTGATAGCCGCTTCCATGATGAGGGACGGCGATGTTTTGGTTGCCATATCAAACTCTGGCTCAACCAAAGAGGTCGCTCAAACCATGCGGGCGGCCAGCGCACACGGTGCAAAGACAATTGGAATTACCGGATCGAACAGCCCATTGCTGCGATTTTGTAATGTCGGATTACTTGTCGAAACACTCGAAAACACAGATCAGTACACACCGCAAATTTCGCGCGTGGCTGCCTTGGTCATTGTCGATATTCTATCAACGATTGTTGCGCTCAAGAAGTCGCCCGATCACAGGCTGCGCATAGCCGACATGAAGCGGTTTCTCGCTGATGTCCGATCAACCGACACTTTGTAAAACCGCAGCGGATCCATTGCTCACGTCTTGCTCCTGGAAACCTCCATGGAGACCCTGAGCCGGTTCTCTGCATCTGCCGGGTGTATGCGCAGCAACTTGCCACAAACCGGAAGCACAATCTGTAACGTTGTGCATTCATTTGCTGCCACTACGATCAATTCCGGATCAATGGTGTTGAAGGAAAACATACCCCAGTGGTGTGGGATGATGACCGCTATGTTCCGACCAAGCTCAATTGCTTCCGCAAGGCTCATATTGCCGGGAATTCCTTGCGCCAACCTTGTCTTGTCCCGGCCATTGACAGGAAGCAGGGCGATATCTGGCGCAAACTTGCTGATCCGTTCGAAAAGTCCCGGAAATGGAATGGTATCGCCTGGATGAAGTATCTTGAGACCATCTGATTCAATCCCGAAACCCAAAAAGACATCGCGCCCGTTATCGTCATATGTGCGTTCTTCGTGGGCTGCGGGAAAGACAGTTAGGGTCAGTCCGTCAATGGGTGTGATCGTTTCATCTGCATCAACGCCAATAAGTTTCGCGCTCTTCCCGATCCGACTTTGTGCTTCTTCAAACCTGGATATCGGCACAACAAATGGGACGTCAGGGTATCGTGTGCATAGGGGTGCCAGCGTGTCGGGATCCATGTGATCTGTATGTGCATGTGTAATCAGGATGATATCCGGGCGCGGTACGTCCTCAATTCTGCACGGGGGTGGCATCATCCGTTGATGCTCATTTGGCTCCCCTTTGTATTTTTGTGCCAGGCTGTCGGATAAATAGGGATCGACCAGGATTCTGTGCTGACCTGTTTCAATCCAGAATCCTGCCTGGCCAAGCCAGACAAGCCCGGCAGAGCCGGGACTTGGCCAGCAGATATTCTCCTCAATCCGCATTGGCTTTCAGTCCTTTGAGCGCGTTTTGGCCAGAGGGTTTGTTTCAGATGTTCACCATCGATTACTTCAGGAGTAAAAGATCGTGACTACCGTCCACTGGCTGCAGAGGCAATTTCAGCGATTTTATCAAACTCAGGCCCTGACGTCGGTATCGAAATATGAAAAACTTCACCAATGACCTGTGTCCACCCGTGAATGAAATACGACCACCCATCTTCAATTGATATTTGATTTGCGGATGCTTGGGCTCGTGCCTGATCCAGAAACACCAATTCGCCACGGTAGTTGAGATCCCAAACAATGGAGTTTTCGGGAAACCGAGCAGCATTGGATAAAGGTGAGCCGGGGGCGTCTTTCCCAAGGCCTGTCGCATTGATCACCAGACTTCCAGGCTTTAAACCGTGCAGAATTTCATCATTATGGTCCGGACTTGTCGCCAAAACATATTCAACAGGAATGCCGTGTCCCAGTTGTTCATGAATACTACGAACGTGATCCACTCTCGGTTGCGACCTGTTTGAAATCACAATCCGGGACGGCCGGTCAGCTCCTCTGGAAGGCTGCGTAAGATGCCATGTCAAAGCGATGGTAGAGCCGCCTGCCCCCATCGAAAAAACCTCTGCGCCCGTTTTGGAAAAATGATTTTCGGCAAGGAAGCCATCAAGAGACAGGCCGGACGAAATGGGATCTTTCGCGTGACAGATCAACTTGTCATTCAATTTTGAAAGACAGCTTGTTTCTGCCATCAGATCAGCATGATTATCGACATTGTCGAACATGTCCTTGCACGCAGCATACAGATCAAGTTTGTGAGTTGTCACAAGCGCTCCCAAAGAGAGCGGGTCGGATTTAATGAACGCGACTGCATCTCTGTAGTTTTGTGGTTTGTCATGAGGTGGGAAATCGATGCCTTTGATTTCCACTTCACCCAGACCCAGATGGGCAGCCCATTTCGGAAAGACCTTCATGATTGATGAGAACTGCGTTGTGACTCCGATAAAATAGAAAGTTGGGATCTCTGCGGGTGTGTAGCTCATAGGGTGCCTCGAAGCTTAGCGATCAGATCAGAAGCCGCCTTGGTAATGGTTTCTAGTGACTGGAACGACATCATGGTTTGGCAGCGCATCAAAAGCGATCATTTGTCAGTCCCGGGTCGCGTGGATTGTCTCAATTTGTTCTTCAGTGCGCGGCTTGTAGTCTGTGTTGTCAATCGCCTTCCATCCGCTTCCATCCGCGACGATACGGACAGCCATGCCTCCGGACTGCGCGATAATTTCGTAATCCTGCCCAGAATCAACCGGGTAACAAAAGCTCATGACCAATGGCGTATTGCAAACATTGACTGAGCGATGAATCCACATGGGTGGAACATAAATGAGGGTCTTTGGTTTGACTTCCATAATCCGAATGTCGCCGTGTGGCGATTCCAACAGCATGAGCCCATTCCCACTTTCACCGTAATAGGTTTCTGGCCGATTTGCGCGCGCGTGGATGTGTCCTCTTGTGACGAAGAACTCATTGCCAACTATTCCGGGCTCCATGTGGGTCGTTCCGAAAATCAGATCGCCTGACTCAGCTTGCGGGCGCACTTCGCAAACCTCATAAACAATCCTGTCCGGATCATCGGCACACATGCGTGAGAACGTAACATTGTCCGCATATATCCCTTTGAGATCAGATATTTTCTTTTGATATCGCCCTGTTGAATTGGACAGGCTCCCCGTCATGCTGTCGACGGTGTGAGTGGTTGGTTCAATGTACATAGCGCCTCCAATTATCCGTAGTTTTACTACATTTATTTTCAGAAATATTCAATGTGTGTCCTATTCAGGCACGTGAGAGTAGTTGAACTACATATCCGGATTGATTTGTCTGAAACCTTGAGTCATGGTCGCCTTCAAACGTGAGGGAGAATGCCATGACAATGGCCGCGTTTCCGGGACAAACAGATGATCAGAAAGTTTTTACTCGTGTCTTTGATGCCGTACCAAAAAAGGCTTTGAGTGATGCGTGATCTGTATCTTGCAATTGATGTCGGCACCGGAAGCATTCGTGCAGCATTGGTGGATCTGACCGGCAAGATTGTTGCGATTTGCCATAAGGAACATGAGCAAATCGTACCTCAACATGGCTGGTCCGAACAACGTCCTCAGGATTGGTGGGATGGCACAATTGCGAGTGTTCAGGATGTCCTGACAAAAGTTGAGAATGCTGCAGACCGAGTTGCATGCATATGTACATGTGGGCAAATGCACGGTTCAGTTCTGATTGACGATGATGGCAATCTGGCCCGGGCAGAAGCACTGCTTTGGAATGACAAACGAACACAGCCCCAAGTCGATGCATTTGCAGCTCGGGTCCACCCCGCTGATCTGCTCCCAATCACAGCAAATATGCCAGCCACCTCCTGGCCAGCGTTCAAACTGCTCTGGCTGCAGGAGAATGACCCAGCGGCCATTGAATCGGCCAGCACAGTTTTAATGCCAAAAGACTGGATTAATTTCAAATTGACAGGTGAAAGAGCGCAGGATTTTACCGAAGCCTCCATGAGTTATCTCATGGACAGCAAAACAAAGACCTGGTCAGAGCAACTCATCAAATTGACAGGCATTCCAAAACGGCTGCTTCCAGAGATCAAAAGCCCGGGAGACGTACTTGGAACGCTGTACCAAAACACCGCACTGCTCTTGGGTTTACCGGCTGGAATTCCCGTTTTGGTGGGTGCCGGGGATTATCCGATGGCCTTACTGGGGTCAGGTGTCTCAAAGCCCGGCCTTGGTTCTGATGTCACAGGCACATCGTCGATTATTACCTTTGTCCATGACGCACCCGTGCTCAATGATGAAGTGTCAAACGTGGCAACGGTTGAGGGAAATTGGGGCAGCCTCACGCTTCTTGATGCGGGCGGCGATGCTGTGCGCTGGGCCAGACGCGCCTTTCATGGCAATCGCAGAGACTATGCAGAGGTCGCAGAATTGGCCACGCATGCAGAAGCAGGCTCTAACGGCCTCTTCTTTCTGCCTTACCTGTCGGGAGAACGGTTTGGAAATCATAGCAATTCGCGCGCCCAGTTTTTTGGATTGACCGCGGCACACGACCTGCCGGATTTACATAGAGCTGTTCTGGAAGGTGTTGCCTTTTCGGTCCGGCAGAAGCTCCCGGCTGTTGAAGGCGGCGCAGGACGGCCGGATCGCATTGTCGCCGCGTCAGGCGGCGCAAAATCCGAGCTTTGGCTCAGCATAAAGGCCAGTATGTATGGCGTACCATATCTGGTTCCCGAAGAGCTGGAATGTGGCGTTGTTGGAGCGGCAATACTGATGGCAGTCGCATCCGGGAACAAGTCCGACATCCAGGACGCAACGCGTGGAATGGTGCGTTACGGACAGCAATTTAATCCGATACCGGCATGGGCCGAACTTTACAACGAAATGATGCCTGTCTACGCCGATCTCTATGAATCCTCACAACAATTCTATGACAGAATTGATGCACTGCCCCTCACCAGAAAACCTTGAGCGGATCGCAGTTGAATTTCAATTGAAATCAGTTTTGGCCTTTGCAGCATCGTCTTGAAAAGAAAGACAGAATGGGCGGACTCTTCCGTTGATATTTTTTGCACTCTTCTGAGCTTTCCATTAAGACCAACACATATTTCCTGATCAAAAGAGAGACCTTATGACCGTCGTATTGACGCTGACATGTCCGGACAGGCCTGGAATCGTGGCTGGCTTGTCTGAAATTCTGGCGGCCAGGGAATGCAACATTCTCCAAAGCTCGCAGTTCTTTCAACCAGCCCCCGGAACCACACGGGCAGATGGAAATGGACAGTTCTTTTTGCGTGTCGAATTTTCTGCACCGGCCACTGTTTCTTTAGAAGATCTGCAAAAAGCGGTCGTTGGTTTCGCTAACAAATTTGATGCTGAAACACATCTGTTTACGGACGGGACGCCAATCAAATGTATCGTCATGGTGTCCAAATTCGATCATTGCCTTCAGGATATCTTTTACCGGACAAAGACCGGCGTCCTGCCTATCGAGATTGTTGCAGTTGTCTCCAATCATGACGTAACGCGGGCGGATGTCGAACGTCTTGGAATTCCGTTTCATTTGCTGAAAGTCACACCGGAAACCAAGACCGAGCAGGAAATGCGGCTGGATGACATTGTGACCCGCTCCGGGGCCGAACTGGTGGTTCTTGCGCGATATATGCAAGTCCTGTCCGATAGTTTCAGTTCCAAACATTTTGGCAAAATAATCAATATTCACCACTCGTTTTTGCCCGCTTTCAAAGGCGCAAAACCCTATCACCGGGCCTATGACCGAGGTGTGAAAATGATTGGTGCAACGGCACATTATGTAACGCCAGATCTGGATGAAGGACCCATCATCGAACAGGATGCGGAGCGTGTAACACACGCCCTGAATGCCGATGATCTGGTGGCAAGAGGCCGTGCAATTGAAGCACGCGTCCTGTCGACAGCAATTCAGTTACATGCGGAGCGCCGCGTCTTCATAAATGAGCATCGCACCGTTGTGTTCGAACGCTAGACTGGTGATGCAGGCTGCCATCCGGAGCCACGGAAATTCTACAACGACGCGTTAGATAATCGATGGTCGACCGATGATTGTTCGGTGTCCAATACCTGATTCCAGCAGGTTTTGGGCAATGTCAGCCCTTGCACCGGCACCTTTTTTGCGGATCAGGTCTGTCTCGCGGCCCGTCAAAAGTGTGAGTGATACGAGTTCAATGTCCCCCAAAGGGCCATCAACATACAGCGTTTCAAAGTCAGCCTTTGGGCCTCCAAGCAGTATCCCGGCGCTGCCATCGGATGTGAGATGCGTTGCCGGTAAATCACTTTCAGGAATCTCCATGGAAATCAGACCATGTTCATCCAGGAGGTCTTCGATACCGCCCCGCGCAACCGTGTTGTAGGCAATGGTCATTAGTGTTTCGACTGCGATATGGCGCGACTGTTCAGATAAGGGTCGTTCCGTGATGTCCATAAAGAACTCGACACGGAAGCCCTGATTACTGCGGTTCTGATCCTCAAACGGGTCGGACAACCCATCCGTGGCCATTATTGTTGAGGCTTCCCGTTCGATGGTCAGGAATGCAAGCCGATCCGAGGGCCATGCGGGGACATTTTTGTATATGGAATTAACCTGGGGGGCGATCAAATCAGGAGCGAGATCGCCAAGCTTGTTCCAATAGGTCCAGCGGGCGCGAATGCTTTCGGTGAGAGCACCGTCAAAAGCTTCTTCTGCGGCAATGTCGGTTATGTCATCAGCTTCGCGAACACGCCTTCTCGAGCCACTACGTTTGGCGGGCACAACCGGCTCTATTTCAGGCCGCCGTCCCATCATTCGCTTCCAAAGACTCATTAAATTCACCCCCCCCAAAGATGCTTTGTCACAATGAGTTCTTAGAGCGTTTCGTAAGAATTGTCACCGCTTTGTGTCAGCTTATCGCTAAATCGCAAGAAGCCGGCCAAGTGGCCGGCTTCCAGAGTTTCGAATAGGTCAGGCGCTTATTGCGGGAGATCCCCATCAACGCCTTTTACGTAGAAGTTCATACCAAGCAGCGTGCCATCATCAACAATCTCTCCCTCGCCTACCAGCAAGGAACCGTCCTGTTTGTAGATCGGCCCGGTGAAGGGATGAAACTGGCCACTGCGGATGGATTCCTGCGTGACAGCAGCCTCAGCAGCAACGTCGTCTGGAAGGTTTGTGTAAGCTGCCATTTCAACCATATCGGCATCCAGGCCACCCCAGGTGTCAGTTGATTCCCATGTGCCATCCATGGCTGCCTGCACGCGGGATACGTAATAGGCATCCCAAACATCCACGATGGACGTCAACTGGGCTTCCGGTGCAAATCTGATCATGTCAGATGCCTGACCAAATCCCTTGACGCCACGCTCTGCAGCTACTTGCAGGGGCGCTGGTGAATCAGTGTGCTGGGAAATTACGTCAACGCCCTGATCGATCAGAGCCTTGGCAGCATCAGCTTCCTTGCCCGGATCAAACCATGTGTTGACCCAAACCACTTTCAATTTGAAATCCGGATTAACAGATTGCGCACCCAGCATGAATGCGTTGATGCCACGCACAACTTCGGGAATCGGGAATGAGGCGATGTAACCGGCTGTTCCGGTTTCAGAGACCTTCGCAGCAATCTGGCCGATGATGTAGCGGCCTTCATAGAAACGGGACGAATAGGTGGAAACATTGTCGGCACGCTTATAACCAGTGGCGTGTTCGAAATAGATGTCCGGGAACTTTGCGGCCACTTTCACAGTCGGGTTCATGTACCCGAATGACGTGGTGAAAATCATGTTGAACCCTTCACGGGCGAGACGTTCAATGGCGCGCTCCGCGTCGGGACCTTCCGATACATTTTCCACATATGTGGTTTCGACCTTGTCGCCAAAGGCTTCTTCAATGGCGAGGCGTCCCTGATTGTGCTGGTAGGACCAACCATGATCGCCTACGGGTCCGACATAGATAAAGCCGATCTTGGTTTTTCCGTGGCTTGCCGCAAGGACCGGTCCGGCCAGTGCAAGCGCAGAGAGCGTAATGACCCCTGCAAGTATTTTTGCAATACGATTCATAGAGAAATTTCCCTGATTAAATGAGTAATTGGCTCCGCCCACCTGACATTAGACATCAGGCACGAAGGGTTTGCCAAGGCATGCGGGTGAATTCTTTTTCACAAGAGTACGATTCCTGGAAATCAAAACAAGCACAATTATCGTGGCAAGATACGGCAAGCTGGACAGGAACTGCGATGGAATATTGACCCCTGCAGCCTGTGCGTGCAGTTGAAGGATCGCCACAGCCCCAAACAGATAGGCACCGGCCAAAAGCCGTCCTGGCATCCATGTTGCAAAGACAACCAGAACCACCGCGATCCAGCCACGACCAGCGGTCATGCCCTCTGTCCATTGCGGCGTATAGACCAGCGACAGATAGGCCCCGGCCAGTCCGGCACAGGCTCCGCCAAAGATGACGGCCAGATAGCGCACTTTGCGCACGGAGACACCTAATGCGTGAGCGGAGGAATGGCTGTCGCCAACCGCTCTCAGCGACAATCCCGCACGGGTTTTAAAGAGAAAAATCCAAACAAACAGCAACAGGAAGATCGAAGCATAGACAATCACGTCCTGGGAAAACAGGATTTTCCCAACATAGGGAAGATCAGATAACCCCTCAACGCTGATTGGAGGCAGCTTGACGCCGGGTTGCCCGATATAGGCATCACCGATCATCCCAGACAGGCCAAGGCCCAAAATTGTAAGCGCAAGTCCTGTTGCCACCTGATTGGTGACCATGGATATGGTGAGGAAAGCAAAGGGGAGCGATGCAGCAGCACCTGCTGCAATGCCCGCAGCTATTCCCAAATAGGGAGACCCGGTTGTGAACGCGACGGCAAAGGCACCCACGGCACCCATGATCATCATACCTTCAACACCCAGATTCAGGATACCGGCGCGCTCTGCAACCAATTCCCCGCATGCTGCCAACAGCAATGGCGTTGCAGCGGTGATGATGGTCAGGATTATGGCTTCATACATTTCCATCAGCTTGCCTCCCTGGCAACGCCAATGCGGCGGAAGGTGTAGACAATGAATGTGTCACACGCCAGCACGTAAAACAGCAGCAGCCCCTGGAAAACCCGCGCGATCTTGTCCGAAATTCCAAGCGTAACCTGTGCCGCCTCGCCGCCCAGATATGACAGAGCCAGAACAAAGCCAGCAATAACGATTCCGATCGGGTTCAACCGGCCCAGAAAGGCTACGATGATGGCGGTAAAGCCATAGCCCGGTGAAATAACCGGTCGCAATTGCCCGATGGGACCAGCCACCTCAAGAATACCGGCTAAACCAGCCAAAGCACCGGAAACAGCAAAGGCAAAAACGATCATTTTGCTCTGGCTGAAACCGGCAAATCGAGCGGCACGAGGCGATTCACCAATGACCTGTATCTGAAAGCCGTGAATGGTACGGGCCAGATAGAAGGCCGCCAACAGAGCTATTATGAGCGCAATCGGAAAACCGATATGCATCCGGCCGCCTTCGACGATCAGCGGCGTTACCGCGTCACTGGGAAACAGACGGCTTTCCGGAAAATTGAACCCTTCCGGATCCCGCCACGGACCGCGTACCAGCCAATCCAGTAAAAACTGGGCCACATAAACCAGCAAAAGGCTGGTCAGGATTTCATTGGCGCCGAAACGAATTTTTAAAGCTGCCGGAATAAGCGCGAACAAAGCGCCACCCGCCATGCCGGCTGCTATCATTGCGGGGAAGACAAATGGGCCTTCCCAACCAACCATCATGATAGGAAAATAGGAGCCAGCCAGAGCACCGGCAACAAATTGACCTTCAGCTCCGATGTTCCAGATATTGGCGCGATAACAGATCGACAGGCCGATACCGATCAGGATCAAAGGCGTTGCCTTGACCACAAGTTCCTGAAGCGACCAGGCGCTTTGCAGCGGTTCCAGAAAGTAGACACTCAGTCCTTTGACTGGATCAATGCCCAGACTTGCAAAAAGCACAGCACCAGTCGCCAGCATCAATGCGACAGCGATCAAAGGTGAAAACAGCGCCATCCACGCTGAATGCTCGTCTCTGCGTTGTAGTTTAAACGGCATCTTCCGCCTCCCTGTCACGCATCAGCGACTGCGCCATGGCTTCCGCCGTTACTTCGGGTGGACCATTAGGGTCCATGCCGCCCATCAATAGTCCGATCTGTTCCCGTGTCACTTCATCAATCGGATACATGTTCGACATGTGACCTTCAGAGATAACGGCGACGTTATCGGCAATTTCAAAAATTTCATCCAGATCCTGGCTGATGACGACAATTGTCGTGCCACTTCGAGACAAATCCACCAGTTTTTGCCGGATCAGACTGGCCGCTCCCGCATCCACACCCCATGTCGGCTGGGAAACAATCAGCAATTTCGGTCTGCGCTTGACTTCGCGGCCCATGACAAACTTTTGCAGATTGCCACCGGACAGAGCCCCGGCCTCCACATCTGCATGCGCCATACGCACATCAAATGCCTCGGTGATTGCCCCTTCCAGGCGTGCCAGCGCCATACGGTCAATAATGCCCTTTCTGGTGGTGCCATCATTGGCATTGTTCCACGACAGAAGAATATTCTTGCTGAGCTTCAGACTGGCCAGCGCGCCGTGACCATTGCGCTCTTCAGGCACAAATGCCGCGCCGCGCCTGCGACGTTCCGCAATGCCATCAGCGCCACAGGGCCATCCTTCAAAGACAATCGCACCAACATCCGAGACAGGCGTTTCGCCCGACAATGCGCCAAATAATTCGGCTTGGCCGTTACCGGCAATGCCGGCAATGCAGAGGATTTCGCCCTTTGCAACGTCGAAGGACACATCAACCAGGCTGGTTCCGGTGTTCAGTTCAGGTTCCAAATTCAGCGCTCTGACCACCAGGCACTTTTTAGCGTCATGCAAATCCTGCGGGACACGTTTGACGTCTGCAACTTCACTGCCAACCATCATTGCAGCCAGCGTTTTTGCGTTCTCGTGCTGTGGATCGCATTCGGAAATGAGTTTGCCATGACGCAAAATGGTGGCGCGGTGGCACAGCCGCTTCACTTCATCCAGCCTGTGGCTGATATACAGAATGCTTTTACGCTCGGACGCCAGCTTTTCCAGAACCAGAAACAACTCGTCTGCTTCTTGTGGAGTCAAAACTGATGTCGGCTCATCCATGATAATGAGATCCGGCTCCTGAAGCAGGCATCTCACGATCTCGACCCGCTGCCTTTCACCAACCGAAAGGTCCGCAATTGTTGCTGTTGGATCAAGCGGAAGGCCATAATCAGCCGATACGGTTTTAATACGTTGTCGCAGATTTTTCGCCTGTTGCGGCGGCAGCGCCAACAGAATGTTCTCTTCCACGGTGAGCGCTTCAAACAGGGAGAAATGCTGGAACACCATCCCAATGCCCAATTGCCGGGCCATAGCCGGATTTTTGATGGAAACCTCAGCCCCCTTCCAGCTCAGAGTGCCTTCATCCGGTCGCAGACTGCCGTACAGCATTTTTACGAATGTGGATTTACCGGCACCGTTTTCCCCCAAAAGGGCATGAATTTCGCCGGGAAAAAGAGAAAGGTCGATATAATCATTTGCCGTCAGGGATCCGAAGCGTTTTACGATACCTCTGGCCTGCAACAACGGTGTTGCACTATGCGATTGTTCGTCTGTCAAGTTCGTTCACCCCACTATCCAGAGATGTATTAGGGCGCGTTGCCTTACAAAAAACAAGTTCCGTTTTTGGTTTTGGCGGGTTTTCCCATAAAAAGCTGCGCAGAAACGGAGGCAGCGATTACGCTTGGTTCCTTGTTTTCAAGGCCGGGAATACCGATTGGGCAATGAAAGCTTCTGGCTAGATTCTCATTGAGCCCGGCTTTGAGCAGCATTGATTCGAACCTTGCCCGTTTGGTCTTGCTGCCAATTACGCCAACGAAGGAAAAGCCTACTTTCAACGCTGCCTCCAATATGGCCAGGTCCTGCGCGTGGCTGTGTGTCAGGATGATGATGGATGTTTCAGAACTCAGATCAGCGAGAATGGTGCGCGGATCAGAAAGCGCATGCATGCTGACATTGTCGGGCGCAAGGCCGGGAAACATGTCGGCACGGCTGTCGACCCAGACAATGCGCACAGGCAGCAGTGACAGCGACCTCATCAACGCCTTTCCAACGTGCCCTGCCCCGAATATGGCAACGGGAACGGAGTTGATGCCGAAGCGTTCGGTACCTTCAGATTCCACAATTGTGCGGTGAATGAGATCGGTGTTCGTATGTGATTGTGTAGTTTCAAAGCGTCCGGCGCATTCTGCCTGTGCCAGAACTCCTGCTTCCTCGAGGCGTTCCGGATTCCATGCTTCGTATGTGAGAGAAACATGCCCTCCGCAACACTGGCCCAGATTTGGACCAAGAGGCACATTCAGTTGTTCAAACATTTTGCCCGATTCGGTAAATGTTGTCGCATGGCTCAGCGCCTTCCATTCAAGTGCGCCGCCGCCAATCGTTCCATAGAATTCGCCATTGGGAAGCACGACCAGCCCCGCGCCAACACCACGGGGCACCGAACCTCGGGCCTCCTGAACCAGCACAAGAACAACTGGCTGATTTTCAGATAGGCATTTTGCGAGAGGTTGCCACAGCTTCATGGGTGACAATCCATGACCGTTACGACGGTTCCAAAGATGCAATTGCCGACAAAATGGCCTCAGGCGTCGCCGGAGCGTCCAATTGCGGTTTGGCACCGGGCTTTATACTGGCAATCGCATGATAGACGGCGCTGAACACAGATATGCCCAGCATCAGGGGTGGTTCACCAACCGCCTTGGAACGATAGATTGTGTCTTCCTGATTGCCGGAACTGTCATAGAGATTGGTTACAAAATGCTCCGGCACATCAGACGCGCAAGGGATCTTGTAGGTTGATGGCGCGTGCGTACGCAGTCGACCCTTCTCATCCCACACCAGTTCTTCTGTAGTCAGCCAGCCCATCCCCTGCACGAAACCGCCCTCAATCTGGCCGATATCAACAGCAGGATTGAGCGATTTCCCCACATCATGCAGAATATCAACTGCCGTGACCTTCATCTCGCCGGTCATGGTATCGATCTGCACTTCCGAGCAGGCCGCCCCATAGGCAAAATAGAAAAACGGACGGCCTTTGATCTCATCCCGATTCCAGGAGACTTTTGGGGTGCGATAAAACCCGGAGGCAGACAGCGAAATCCGCTCGAGATTCATTTCCTGTGCAAGGTCGCTGAACTTCATACTGCCATCGCCGACGGATACCATGTTTTCGGCAAAGACCACGTCGTCAGGCTGGGCTTGAAAGCGTTCGGCCATAAAAGCACGCATGCGCGCTTTTATCTGATCTGCAGCCACCTTTGCCGCCATGCCGTTCAAATCTGACCCGGAAGAGGCGGCGGTCGGCCCCGTATTTGGCACCTTGTCTGTGACTGTGGCACCAATTTTGACCTGATCGAGACCAATGCCGAATTCCTCGGCGACGACTTGCGCTACTTTAATGTAGAGCCCTTGCCCCATTTCGGTCCCGGCATGGGTGAGGTATACCGAACCGTCCGTATAGACATGCACCAGCGCCCCGGCCTGATTGAGATGGTTCAAAGTAAAGGCAATGCCGAATTTTACCGGCGTCAGCGCTATTCCCTTTTTCAGGAAGCGACTGGTTTGGTTGAAAGCGTCGATTTCCGTACGTCTGTGCCGATAGTGGCTGCTCTTTTCCAACTGAGTGACCAGATCATCGATAATATTGTCTTCAATGACCATGCCGAAAGGTGTGACGTTGCGGCTGTCATGACCATAGAAATTGGCCTTTCGCACATCCAGCGGGTCCAAACCCGTTTCGATGGCAATTTCATCCATCATACGCTCGGCAAACAAAACCCCTTGGGGTCCACCAAAGCCGCGGAAGGCGGTGGCAGACACGGTATTGGTGCGCAGCCGGTGTGACTTGATGCGCACATCAGGATAGAAATAGGCGTTGTCGGAATGGAACATGGCGCGGTCGTTGACGCCTAGCGACAAATCTGCCGAATGGCCGCAGCGGCTCGCCAGATCCGTATCAACGGCAGTCAACCGACCGTTTTCTTCAAACCCGGCTTCAAAGCTGACTTCAAAATCATGGCGTTTGCCGGTCATGATCATATCATCATCGCGATCAAGCCGGAGCTTGCAGGCTTTACCCGTCACCTGTGCCGCGAGTGCAGAAATAGCTGCCCATTGCGAGGCTTGACTTTCCTTGCCGCCAAAACCGCCGCCCATCCGTCTCGTTTCAACCGTCACCGCGTGCTGAGGCACGTGCAGTACATGAGCCACAACATGCTGAACTTCTGTCGGGTGCTGGGTGGAGGACAAGACGGTCATATCGCCATCCTCTCCGGGAATAGCCATGGCAATCTGGCCTTCCAGATAGAAATGTTCCTGACCCCCGATTTTCATATCTGATTTCAGGCGATGCGGCGCATTCTTGATGGCTTCGACCGGCTCTCCACGCAAAAATTGGTAGGTTTCCAGCATCTCTGAGCCGACTTTGCGGGCATCAGCAACCGAGACAATTGGTGCTTCATCAGCCTCATAGACCACCTTTGCAAGACGCGCCGCTTTACGCGCAGCCAGACGATTGGTTGCGACAACTGCAAACAAAGCCTGACCGTGGAAGGTGACGGTTTTTTCGGCAAAAACAGGGTCATCGCCAATTCCTCCCGGGCTGGTGTCATTGACACCGCGTATATGGTCCACCGTTAAAACGGCAATGACGCCAGGTGCCTGCTTCACGGGATCCAAATCAATGCTTTTAATTTGACCGCTTGCGATGGCGGCAAGACCGGGAACCACATGCAAGGTTCCTGCAGGTTCCGGTACATCATCAATGTAGCGGGCGCGGCCGCTGACATGTTTGATGCCGCTGTCATGTTTTTTGGCTTTATGAACTGTGGCTGTGGTGCTGGTCATTCGGCAGCCTCCAGATCATCAGGTCGTGTCATCGTTACCCGTGTTGCATCGCTGGATGTTCCACCAATTTCCAGCAAAGCTTTGCGCAGCAGATTTTGCGCTGCTGTCATTCTGTAGGACGCACTTGCACGCATATCACTCATGGGCGCAAAATCATCACTCAAAGCTGCAATTGCAGGCGACCACGCAGCCTCATCTGATATGGAAATGCCTTGCAGCAATTGTTCCGCGCTGTTTGCACGTTTTGGCGTGCCGGCCATGCCACCATAGGCTATCCGTGCAGCAGCAATTCGGTCGCCCTTCAATGTGATCTTGAATGCAGCCATGACGGCCGAAATATCCTGATCGAAACGCTTGGTGATTTTACTGCACCGCAAATGCTCGCCTGGCTTCAGTGCGGGAACCTGGATTGAGGTCAGCAGTTCGCTGGCTTTGCGGTCCTGCTTGCCATACTCAATGAAAAACTCTTCGATGGGCATGGAGCGTTTTTTGTCCGCACTCTGCAATTCGACTTCAGCCTCCAGCACAATCAACAAGGGCGGCGTATCACCGATGGGCGATCCGTTCGCTACGTTGCCACCAATGGTGCCACTTGCCCGGACCTGACGAGAGCCGATACGTAAAATCAGCTCAGCAATATCCGGATCTATTTCTGCCAGATGAGACAGAGCCGCCTCATAGGTCACACCAGCGCCCATTGTTAACCCGTCGGTGTCGACCGCGATGTCTGAAAAGCCCTGAATGCGGCCCAGAAAGAGGATTTTCGGAAGCTCATCCAATCGTTTGGTGACCCATAGCCCGACATCGGTTGCGCCAGCAACGGGCGTTGCGTCAGGATGTTTTGCGTATAAGTCGAGTGCTTCCTTCAATGTGGCTGGTGCTGCGAAAAACGCGTCATCATTACCAACAAACAGGGATTGTGATGGGTCAATTGCACTCATCTCATCAGTGGGATGGCTTGAAGGAACAGTAGGTCCAAAACAGCTTTCCATTGCGGCATCAACAATCGGCCGGTAACCGGTACACCGACACAGATTGCCTGCCAGCCAGGTGTTGACAGTTTCTCGTGTTGGCGGGTCCTTGCGGTCCTCATGCAGACAGTACAAAGACATCACAATGCCTGGCGTGCAGAAGCCGCATTGCGAGCCATGATGACTGGCCATGGCATCCTGCACCGGATGCAAAGCCTCGCCCTCTTTTGAAAGATGATCCACGGTAATCACGTGTTTGCCATGGGCCATGCCGAGCAATTGGATACAGGCATTGACCGGGCGATACACCAGTTCGCCATTTTCCAATTCGCCCATGGCGATTGTACAGGCGCCGCAATCGCCTTCATTGCAGCCTTCTTTTGTACCGGCCAGATTCTTCTGCTCGCGGATAAAGTCGAGCAGCGTATCGGTAGAACCAAAATTGCTTAGCGTGATGGCTTCATCATTCAGCCGAAAGCAAAGTTCGTGCAGCATATCAACTCCCGCGATAGGTGGAATAGCCGAAAGGTGAGAGCAGCAACGGCACATGGTGGTGTGGACGCCCGGCGCTGTAGCGGAAGCGGATGCTTATGAGATCAAAGAATGGCGACTCTTTGGGAAAGCTCTTCAAATAATCCTCGACGAAGAACCGAATTTCGTAAAATCCATCCTCTGCGTCGTCTGCTGCAACCAATGGCTTGTCCGTGCGGCCATCGGAGTTTGTGACCCGCTCGGCCAAACGGTTTTGTCCGTCTGCTGACCATAATTCGATCTTGAGACCAGACACAGGAAGACCTGTGGCCGTATCAAGCACATGTGTTGTCAATCCTGCCATGCTTCTCTTTCAGATTTGGCCCGTGCAAGCTGCATCAGGTCCATTTGTCGCTAAGTCATTTCAAACGGTCAGAATGCTGGCACCTGTGGTCCGACGACTTTCGAGTGCTTCATGAGCCGCTCTCGCATCTGCCAGTGCATACTCCTGATGAATTGGAATTTTGACACGGCCAGATGATACGACGTTGAACAGATCATTCGCACTTTGCTCCAGGTCTGACCGCTCCGCAATGTAATTGAATATGGTGGGGCGCGTTGCGAATAACGATCCTTTCAAGGCCAGATCGGCCAGGTTGAAATTGGTGATCGGGCCTGATGCCTGGCCAAATGAGACCCACATGCCGAGCGGCTTCAAACTATCGAGCGATCCGGGATATGTATCCTGCCCAATGGAATCATAAACAACATCAACACCCTTGCCACCTGTGATTTCCTGAACACGGGCCACAAAATCCTCGGTTCGATAGTTGATTGTGTGATGCGCACCATGTGCTTTTGCCAGTTCAGCTTTTTCAGCCGACCCAACAGTTCCAATAATTGTTGCGCCAAGTGCTTTGGCCCACTGACAGGCGATCAGACCAACCCCTCCGGACGCGGCATGGAAGAGAATGGTGTGCCCTTCAGCAACCTTGAATGTGCGGCATAGAAGGAACTGCGCGGTAATGCCTTTCAGCATCATGGCTGCAGCGGTCTTGTCTGAAATATCGTCGGGCAATGCCACAAGCCGATCTGCCGGAACAATTCGGCTTTCCGCATAAGAACCGATGGGGCCTACATAAGCGACGCGATCTCCGGCTTTCACATGCGAGACGCCGGCCCCGACCGCTTCCACAATTCCTGCGCCTTCATTGCCCGGAATGAATGGCATTCCGGTTGGCGAGGGATAAAGGCCGGAGCGGAAATAGACATCAATGAAATTGACACCAATTGCGGCATGGCGAACAAGCGCTTCGCCATCCTTCGGATCTGCCAATTCGATGGTCTCATAGTTCAGAACCTCGGGGCCTCCGGTTTCGCGGACCACAATTGCCTTTGTCATCAAGTCTCCTTCAAAATCATTTTGGTTTTAGGGATGGTGCCAAAAAATACCCAAGAATGCAAAATGGAAGCAGCGCCATCAGTCCATTTTGCAGACCAACCAACTTGGAAACGAAACCGATAAGCGGTGGGCCTATGACAAATGCCGTGAAAGCGACCAGAAACACGCTGGCTACATTCACAGCTGCGGGTCGATCATCACGCTCTGCTGCCGCTGTTACAGCCAGAGGAAAAGCCATGGAGGCACCAAGCCCCACCAGCCCCCATGCCACAATCGAACCAATGGCTGTTTCCGTAAGCCCCAGTATAAGCAAGCCCAAACAGCCGATCAGTGTTGTGATCCGCGCAAGCCTGACTGGCCCCAAAACCGTGCGGAAATGGTCACCGAAGAACCGCCCAATGGCCATAGGGAGTGTGAAAGAAAAATAGGCCATGCCGATGAAAGTGGCGTTGGCACCCACAACTTCCTTCATATAGATACCACTCCAGTCAAAAGCAGCTCCTTCTGACATCTGCAAACCGACTGCAAATACGGCAACACCCAGCAATGCTCTGGTTGGCAAGGCAAATGTCGGTGCCAATTGGGCCGAGGGCGGAGGGACCGGGATGGGCGTGCGCAATTGGATAATCAGAATTCCCGCAATTCCGAAGATCGGAGAAATAATCAGGATTTGCTGCAGCGGCGAAATCCCAATGCCGGCACACAAAGCGCCCAGACCGGTTCCAATGAGTGCGCCAACGCTCCAAAAACCGTGACAGGAACTCATAATGGGTTTCGACGCCCATTTCTCAACGCGGTCGGCATCTACATTCATACCAATCTCGATGAGGGCCAGGGACAGTCCAACCACAAACAATGCGACGAACAGAGCCATCATGGAAACTGCCAACGTAGGCAGAATCATGGATATTGCCACCAGGCTAATGCCAATCAACGATGCCTTCCGTGTTCCCAACCGATCCACCAGACCGCCGGCCAAAACAAGTGACAGGAGTGTCCCCAAGGGCAGGCCCAGAAGGCTTAAGCCCAGTTGGGCATGGTCCAGAGCGAGCATTTCTTTCAGATCGGGGAATCGCGGAAAGATTGATGTCAGAACAACGGCTTCGCACAAAAACAAAGCCCTTATGTTCCAAACTGATGCAGATTTTGCGGAAGGTGCAAGTACGGTGGTCATGCCCAATGCTTTAAACCAAGAGATAAATTGAAAGAAGCCATTTTTGACCGTTTGGTTCAGAATCCAGAGTTAAGAACGCTGTACCAACACAGCCAGAGTGAAATTTCCAGACACCTGTCGCAGACATATCGCCAGACATCACCTATTACCCTATATGTAAACAAAGGTAGTGCGCGGGACCGTATCTTCGCATGTGTGTCGGGATCAATAGGGTAATATGGATCAGCCGGAAATCAACAATCAAACACGTGCCATCATCATAGGCGGCGGTCCTGTCGGCTGGTTGTCTGCGCTGGCTCTGGCCCGGACCGGTTTGGACACGGTTCTGGTCGCGGGCGATAACCCGCTGCAAGATCAGCGGACAATCGCCCTGATGCAGGGCTCACTGGCACTTTTGGACGAAGTTGGCGTTGATGCGTCATTGATCAGTGATGCCACACCCCTGGAGACAATGCGGCTGATTGACGGGACATCGCGCCTGATACGTGCACCGGAGGTCAGCTTCCAAGCTGGCGAAATCGGGCATTCATTCTTCGCGCTCAACATTCCAGTTGGCAATCTTGTCAAACAGATTCAGGATGTTGCCTCAACCCACTCTAACTTTGTGTATAAACCGGGTCTCGCTCAGGACATTTCCTTTGACGATAAGGTGACTGTCACACTGGAAAGTGGCGAAACCATCCAGGCTGACTTTGTTGTCGGTGCCGATGGACGGCAGTCGAGAGTTCGGCAAGCCGCTGGCATAGCGGTGCGGCAATGGGACTATCCACAAACCGCGCTGGTGACTCACTTTCATCACGAAAAGTCACATCAGAACATTTCAACAGAGTTTCACACTGAAACCGGACCATTTACGCTGGTGCCGCTTCAGGGAAAAAGATCCAGTCTGGTCTGTGTCGTGACGCCTGATGAAGCAGAGCGATTGATGGCGGTCAGCGATGCAGAGCTGTCGCGCTACATCGAGCAACGTGGTCGTCACCTGGTTGGCCGGGTAAGCGATCTGGGTCCGCGACAAAGCTTCCCAATGTCTTCACAAATCGCTGATAAAATGGCTGATAACCGGGCCTTTCTTGTTGGCGAAAGCGGTCATGCCTTTCCGCCTATCGGTGCTCAGGGGTTGAACCTTGGCATTCGGGATGTGGAGGAACTGGCTTATCAGATGTTACACCTGCCCCACGCGTCGATTTCCGACATTGCGGTCAGATACAATCAGAAACGGCAATTGGACGTTAAAAGCCGCACCTTTGGTGTCGATATGCTGAATCGCTCATTGCTGACCGGGTTCCTGCCGGTTCAATTTGCCAGAGGCCTTGGTCTTTATGCTGCAAAATCATTTGCCCCGTTGCGTCGCACTTTGATGCGTCAGGGGCTGGGTGCCTATTCCACCTGACTCTGATACCAACCTCCTGTCACATCCTCCTTGAAAGTTCCTCATGACCAAACCTCTGCTTGTCTTCGATCTCGACGGTACCCTTTTGGAAACAGCGCCAGACCTTGTTGGTACGCTCAATGAAATCCTGACCGAGCAAGGGCTAACGCCAATTCCGCTCTCCACTGCCAAGACCTATATTGGTCAGGGCGCAAAGATGATGATTGAAAACGGATTTGCGGCCAATAATGAAGCCGTTTCAGCAGAGAGACTCGATGGTCTTATGGTTTCTTTTTTGCAGAAGTATGAGGCCAGGATCGCCCGGGAAACTCATCCATTTCCCGGACTAGTCGATGCACTGGATCGATTGCATCAGGAAGGATGGGACCTTGCTGTTTGCACAAACAAACATGAGCGGCTGGCGCGGTTGCTGTTGGGAGAGCTGAACCTTACGGAACGGTTTGTTGCTATTACCGGTGGTGATACTTTCGAGCATAAAAAACCACATCCGGAGCATTTGTTGAAAACGGTGGAGCTTGCTGGCGCGAAGGCAGAGCAGTCCATTATGGTTGGTGACAGTCGCAGCGACATTGATGCGGCGAAAGCTGCATCCATTCCTGTCATCGCTGTTGATTTTGGTTATACGCCGGTGCCTGTAAGTGAGCTTGGCCCTGATTTGATCATTTCACATTTCGATCAGATTCACGATGCCATCAAGACCATAACTGGCCGTTAGAAAGGCCTATTGATTGGAATAACCTGTTGGGTTGCGTTGTTGCCAGTTCCAGGCGTCCCGACACATCTGGGTGAGATCACGCTTGGCTTCAAAGCCAATCATCTCGCGGGCCTTTGCAGGATCAGCGTAGCTTGTCCCCACATCACCGGGACGGCGATCAGTTATTTCATAAGGCACGGACCGCCCGGAGGTTGCTTCAAACGCCTTGATGATTTCCAGAACACTACTGCCCTGCCCGGTTCCCAGATTTACCGCAAAAAGACCGTCTGACTGTAAACAGGTCTTCAAAGCCGCGACATGTCCTTCCGCCAAATCCATCACATGGATGTAATCCCGGACACCGGTACCATCGGGCGTCTCATAATCATCGCCAAACACCTGCAGCTTTTCACGGCGCCCTACGGCGACTTGCGACACATATGGAAACAGATTATCCGGAATCCCTTGGGGGTCTTCACCGATCTCGCCGCTTTTGTGCGCCCCTACAGGGTTAAAGTAACGCAATACACCAATGCCCCAATCGGGTTCTGCGGCCGCTAAATCCTGAAGGATCTGCTCAACCATTGCTTTTGAATGACCATAGGGATTGGTTGGTTGTACCTGTGCATTTTCCGGGATCGGCATTTGCTCCGCGCCGCCATACACTGTTGCTGACGAGGAGAAAATCAGGCGCGTAATCCCGCCTGCCTTCAATGACTGCAGCAAGGACAAACTACCGGCGACATTTTCGCGGTAAGTCTCCAGAGGTTCTGAAACGGATCTGCCAACGGCTTTGACCCCGGCAAAATGAATTGCGGCTGCAAATTTATGGCTCTGCAAAATCTCGCGCATGGCATCAGGGTCTGCAATATCACAATTATGAGACTCAGGCCGTGTGCCGGTAATGGCTTCTATTCTACTGATTGCGAGCGGATGACTGTTGCTGAAATTATCCGCAATGACGGGCGTAAAGCCAGCCTGAATGAGCGCTACGCAGGTATGGGACCCAATATAGCCCGCGCCGCCTGTGACCAGAATTTTCAAAGCGTCAACTGCCATAGTCTTTAAGCTGCCTCTTTGGGAGCAACCGGTTCGTTCTCGGCTTCTTCAGTCCTTGGTTTGCTGACTGATTGTGTTCCCAGGACCTTCCGATAAAGCTGCAATGTCTGGTCTGACATATGTCCAATACTGTGGCGTGTGTCGATAATTTTTCGGCCAGCTTCGCCAAAGCTCTGCCGGATGGATGCATCAGTCAATTTGACAATAGCATCTACCGCGCTTTCAGGGTCCCCGAGGGGATAGAGAAATCCGCTTTCGCGATCATCAACGACGTCCCGGTTACCGACCACTTTACTGGCGACGATCGGCAATCCTTCCGACATGGCTTCCAGCAATGCCAGAGGCATGCCTTCCCAGGTTGCAGTGGAGACGAGCGTGTCGGAACGTCGGAAGACCCGTCTCACATCTGATACGGCACCAGCCATGGTTACGAAACCTTCAAGCGACCTGTTCGCAAGTTCCTGTTCAAATTTTGCCTTGCCATCGCCGACACCCAGGACCGTCATATGGAATCCGCCAGGAATATTGCGGCGCGACAAAAGGTCGACGATCTCGAGTAATTCATCGGGGTTTTTTTGTGCGTCAAATCTGGAAACCGACACAAGGCTGAGTGGCTGGCCGGCGGTATTGACGTGGTGTCGCTGCAGACCGTTCGGCACGCCGTTTGGAATGACATTCAGTTCATGCGCCTTGGCAACATACTGGGCAACGGTTTCAATCTTTTCCCCTTCGGACACACAGATACTTGCATCGGTGAATTTGCCCAGAATAAGGTCCAGCCAGACATTGTAGTCCAGAAACCAGTATTTGAATTTGGCGTCCGGGCTCATGCCATGTTGCGTGTAGATGACATTTCGACCCGTCGCCAGGGCCACAAGCCGCCCATAAACACCACCACCCTTGCCATGTCCGTGTATAAGATCAATGTTCTTCTCACGGACCGCGCGGGCCATAGCCTTTAACGCGGACACAGTCAGACGACGATGCGGGATCTCCACAATCCGATCCTGACCCAAGAGCGTGATGAAACGCTGGTAGTATGGGCGATCCGTCGGACAGGCGATGTGAAATTCAACCTGACCATCCAAAGCCTTGACGAGTTGAAAAACATGTTCCGGAACGCCACCGGTATCGGCGCGCGCAATACTGATCATGACACGCGGACGTGAATTGATTTCACCCATTTCTGAACCCCATTTTGATGGAGAACGAATAAGCTATTTCTGTCTAAGAATGTCTTAAAACCACAGCCCGGAATTGACAGGTTATTCTGATCATCTTTTTGCTTTGTGAACAAATTCGCCTGTTTTGGCGCAGAAAAGCCGTTTTACTGCTGTTTTTTGAACACTATGTGGCCAAAATACCATTGCCTGTTTTTTTACAGGTCAGCATTATGTTTTCAGGGATTCGTGGTCGACTAGCGGCTGCGGCGGATAAATTTGGAGCACACATATGTTGTTGAAACGGCTATTTTTGGCTGTTGCACTTGTCCTGACCGGCAGTGCAGTTGCCCCCTTTGGTGATGGCGGCGCGGAAGCGCGGCAAGTATTTGACCCCTCTTCGCGCACGTGGCGTGAAATTGGGCCAACCGCACGGTATGGCAAGTCCAAAATCAAGCGGAAAATGGTCCGCTATGAAACCAAACAGAAGCCCGGCACAATCATCGTAAACACAAAAGAGCGTCGTCTCTATCATGTTCAGGGCAATGGCAAAGCCATGCGCTATGGCATTGGTGTCGGTCGTGATGGTTTCCAGTGGTCAGGTACGCACCGCGTATCCCGCAAGGCTGAATGGCCGGGCTGGACACCACCTGCTGCGATGCGCAAGCGTCAACCAGGCCTGCCTGCTTACATGCCAGGCGGTCTTAACAATCCGCTGGGCGCCCGCGCGCTTTACATCGGCAGCACCATCTACCGTATTCACGGCTCCAATGAGCCTTGGTCAATCGGTCAGGCTGTGTCTTCCGGCTGCATCAGAATGACCAACAAGGATGTTGAGCATCTCTATGAGCGTGTGAGAGTTGGCGCGAAAGTGATTGTCGTTCGCTGATTTTCAGCCAAATGACTGATTGAAAAACCGGCCCATGTGGCCGGTTTTTTTATACCCCTGTCTCTTTTTCGCCTGTAACCGGTTTATGGCTCGCGTTTCAGGCTCTTATCTTCAAGCTCAGCAAGATAGATCTCCCACAACTCATCTTTCTGTTCGGCCATCTCGTTGAAGTAAGCCCAGGAAAACAGGCCGGTATTGTGCATGTCGTCAAAGCTGATACGCACTGCATAATTGCCAACCGGATCAATTTTCATGATCTCCACCGACTGTTTGCCAGCGACTGTTTGCTTCTGCTCACGCGAATGGCCTTGCACCTCTGCACTTGGCGAATGAACGCGCAAAAACTCCGCTGAGAATGACACCGGTTTTTCCTCGTCAAATACCAGCGTCAGAGTTTTTTTGTCGGGGCTGACCCGAATTTCCTTAGGCCAGGTAACCTCTTCAGTCATTTGGAGCATCCTTTTTCTGATCTGTCCGCCGGGAACAAAAACGTGTAATGGCACCATGGTGGTTGTCATACACCCACTTTCGCTACACATAGGTATGTGTGTAAAGTCGTCAAAGACAAGCGCAACAGCGCAGATACCGGGAGAACATCATGAACGAGCCAGATCAGTCAGTCGCAACGTGCGCGCAAATGATCGATCCGTTTGGACGGACAGTGTCGTATCTGCGGGTTTCGGTGACTGATCGCTGTGACTTTCGGTGCGTCTACTGCATGGCGGAAGACATGACATTTCTGCCAAAGCGGGATGTCCTGTCACTGGAGGAACTGGACCGGCTGTGCTCGGCCTTTGTGGCAAAAGGTGTTCGGAAACTGCGTTTGACCGGTGGCGAGCCTCTGGTGCGAAAGAACATCATGCAATTGTTCCGTTCGCTGGGTCGGCATCTTGAAAGCGGCGCTCTGGAAGAATTAACCGTTACAACCAACGGATCACAATTGGCGCGCCACGCGGCCGAACTGGCTGATTGCGGCGTAAAACGCATCAATGTGTCAATCGATACGCTAGACCATGACAAATTCAAGAAGATCACCAGATGGGGCGATCTGGGCCGGGTCATGGAAGGCCTGCGCGCGGCACAAAAGGCCGGGCTTGCGGTTAAAATAAATGCGGTTGCGCTGAAGGGCGTCAATGAGCATGAAATTGAAACCATGATGACATGGGCACATGGCGAAGGCATGGATATTACCTTCATCGAAACCATGCCCCTTGGCGAAATCAGTGAAGACCGGACGGATCAATATCTGCCTCTCTCTCTTGTGCGACAACGGCTGCAGGAGCGGTTCACGCTGAGCGACATTCCCTACAAAACCGGCGGTCCGGCGCGCTATGTGGAAGTGGCAGAAACCGGTGGACGTCTTGGCTTCATCACACCACTTACCCATAATTTCTGCGAAAGCTGCAACCGCGTCCGTGTGACTTGCACCGGTACGCTATATATGTGTCTTGGACAGGACGATGCCGCAGACCTTCGCGCACCTCTCAGGGCCTCTGAAAGTGATGATTTGTTGAACACAGCGATTGACGAGGCCATCACAAGAAAGCCAAAAGGGCATGATTTTGTGATTGAACGACAAAGCAGCAAACCGTCAGTTGCGCGACATATGAGTGTAACCGGCGGATAGGGCATTACAGCCAGAAGCTGAATTTGCAACGGTCAACAATCTGTGCTCCATACGCTGCATCTGACTCACCTGCGCTGATCTGGCGCACAAAAGAAGCCGTTTAGTTAAAATGGACATCCAAGCAGGAAGCGGGACGCTCCCCACCCGCCAACTCGACCGAAAACCTCCACTGATTATTCTGGTGGTGATCGCGATGCTGGGCCCCCTGGCATTGAACATTTTCCTGCCTTCAATGCTGGGCATTCAGGCTCATTTCTCGACCAGCTTTTCGGCGGTCCAGCTTGGTCTGTCGCTGTTTCTCGTCTCTCTGGCGCTGGCCCAATTGGTGTTGGGCACTTTGTCTGACAGATTTGGCAGAAGACCCGTACTGCTTGTGGGGACCTGGCTATTTCTGCTCGGCACTTTGACCTGCCTCTTTGCCCCTGCAATTGAAGTCTTCCTGATGGGGCGCGTGATACAAGGGTTTGGCGGCTCCGCCGGATTGATTCTTGGTCGAGCCATTCTGCGCGATTTGTATGATCGCGATCAGGCAGCCAGCATGATCGGTTATGTGACCATGGGCATGGCAGTTGCGCCGATGATCGGTCCTGCAGTTGCCGGCTATCTGGACAAGTTTTTCGGCTGGCAAAGCAGTTTTTGGCTGCTGTTGGTATTTGCCATCGGTGTCCTGGTTGCATCCTATCTGAAGGTCAGTGAGACCAACAAAAATCCAATCCCCTCAATCGACTTCAAAAGCCTTTATCGTTCCTATCGTGAATTGCTGAATATCAGGGTCTTCTGGCTATACACAGGGCTTTCAAGCTGCACCGCTGGCATGTTTTTCTCATTCCTCGGCGGCGCGCCCTTTGTCAGCGAGAAGGTTCTGGGGCTGACACCTGATGTGTATGGACTGTACTTCGTCCTGGTGGCATTGGGATACAGCCTTGGTAACTTCCTGTCCGGTCGATTTGCTGGCAGAATCGGCGTTTTTCGCATGATCATGGCTGGTAATCTGCTTGGAATAGCATCCATCAGTGTCATGATTTTGCTGTTTCTCACTTTCGATGCGAGCGCACCGCTTTTATTTGGACCTATGTTGTTTATGAGCCTGTCTAACGGGCTTGTGCTGCCAAGTTCTGTGGCTGGTGCCGTCAGCGTTAAACCGGAGCTGGCCGGGTCGGCATCGGGCCTGATGGGCAGCATTCAAATGCTCGTGGGAGCGTTCTTGAGCTATCTGGTGGGACTGGTGTTGCCATTGACCGTTACACCAACGGTCTGGCCACTTATTGCAGCCATGTTCTTCACGCTTTGTTGCTCTCTGGTTTTTGGAATTATGCTTCAAAACACAAAAGCTTAACCAGCACTTCGATCAAGCCCAGCTGCGCTTATCCGACGTTGTCACCAATGTGCTGTTCATTGCGCATTTGAGCCAGAAGAACCTGCTTATGCCGCTCTTCCGCGCGCTTATGTTCTGATGCGGTGCGGCTGTCCCTGCAATGATGGCAATGCACACCTGCCCGGTATTCCGAACGCTCCAGATCAGCCTCTGACAAAGGCATGCGGCACCCAAAACAAAGCACGTGAGGGCCCTCGACAAGACCATGCTGAACCGAGACACGCTGGTCAAATACAAAGCAATCACCGTGCCACAGGCTTTGATCCTGGGGCACCTCCTCCAGATACTTCAAAATTCCGCCCTGCAGATGGTAGACCTCATCAAAGCCCTGCTGCTTCATGAATGCGGTCGCTTTTTCACACCGTATGCCACCGGTGCAGAACATAGCTACCTTCGGCTTGTCGATGGACCGCTTGTTTGCTTCCACCCAGGCTGGAAAGTCACGAAATGATTTTGTCTTTGGATCGATGGCGCCATCAAACGTCCCGATAGCAACCTCGTAATCATTGCGTGTATCAATGACGATGGTATCGGGGTCAGAAATCAGGTCGTTCCAGTCCTGAGGCGGCACATAGGTGCCGACGCTTTCCAATGGATCAATGCCTTCGACACCCATGGTGACAATTTCCTTTTTCAACCGCACTTTCATGCGGTAAAAAGGCATTTCCGTTGCAAAGCTTTCCTTGTGCTCCAACTCCGCAAATTCGGGAAACTGCTTCAGGCCCTGAAGGCACTCACGAATATCCTGCTCGACACCGGCAATGGTCCCGTTGATGCCCTCTGTCGCAAGCAGCAATGATCCTTTGACGCGCAATCTGTCGCAAAGCTGTTTGATTGGCTCCTGCAACGCCTCCGGATTTTCAACCGGTGTAAAGCGATACAGGGCTGCAACCAAAAAGTCCTTATTATCAGTCGTTTGATTCATTTTCTTCGTCATCGGATTCAAATATGATTTTGGGTGCTTGTTTGGTGTTTTTGGCTTGGCCCCCATCGAGACGCTGCCAAACAGTTTCTGCCATCCGCTTGTACAGCTTGGCATGAACACCATCAGGTTCGCTCATCACAACTGGCTCGCCCGCATCGGACTTCTCGCGGATCGTCATGTGCAGTGGCACCGCACCAAGAAAACGTACGCCCAATTTTGTGGCTTCTTTTTCAGCACCGCCATGGCCGAAAATGTCAGTCCGATGACCACATTTCGGGCACATGTGATAGCTCATATTTTCCACAATTCCCAAGATAGGAACGCTGGTTTTCTTGAACATATTCAGCCCCTTGCGGGCATCAATAAGCGCCAGATCCTGGGGTGTTGAAACAATAACAGCACCGGCCAGCGGAACCTGTTGCGCCATGGTCAATTGGGCGTCACCAGTGCCCGGTGGCATATCCACCACCAGAACGTCCAGTTCGCCCCAGGCCACTTCTTTCATCATCTGATTGAGTGCAGAAATCACCATTGGACCACGCCAGATCATCGGCGTTTCTTCTTCAACCAGAAAGCCGATGGACATGACTTTCAGACCATAACCATCCATTGGCAGAAGAATCTTGCCATCAGCGTCTGCGGGACTTGGCTTACCTTTGATTCCCAAAAGGCGCGGCATTGAAGGACCATAAATGTCAGCGTCCAGAATGCCGACTTTCAGGCCCAGATCCTGCAGGCCCAAAGCCAGATTGACAGATGTCGTTGATTTGCCAACGCCGCCCTTGCCGGATGCCACTGCAATAATAAATCTAATGCCTGGAATACCCGGCGGCTTTGCAGGCGGTTGCGCAGAGGCAGTTGGGCGCTCTGCTTGCGGCGGTGCTTTCGCCTCAGTCTTGGATGCCGGCATCTTTGGCGGTGCTGTTTCAAGGCTTTGACTGGCCTTTTTCTCAGCTGTCAGCGCGACCAGAACATCATTAACGCCTTCAATGTTTTTAACCACCTGCTCTGCGGCCTGACGAAGTGGTTCCAACTCTTGCGCACGCTCGGCTGGTACGGTGATTGAGAATATGATCTTCTCCTCACCGATGAAAATATCCGAAACCAGCCCAAGGGTGACGATATCGCCTTCCAGTTCGGGGCCTTTTACACGGCTAAGCTTTTCTAAAATCTGTTCTTTTGTAACGGTCATTGTTGTGCTTTGTCTGTGATGATGAAGCGGCAGAATGCCGTGCTTTAAGACCTTATGCGGCGAAGTTGTAAGACGGTCAACATTGCTTTTGTCAGACCGGATGCCCGCTAACCCGCCAACAGCCAGCAGCGATCATTTTTCAACCGAGCTGTTGAAGCGGTTTCTCAGCAACCGGGACCAGTGTTTATCATAAACAAATATCCATTGGCCGGGAAAGCGAATGAAGAATTTTTCCAGCGCGCTCAGCCATTTTTGGGTCGTTGACAGCACATCAGTCGCGACAATTGGCTCACCCAAATGCAACACAATATCAGCTTCCGTCTGCTCAACCATTACTGGCAGAATGGGCACTTTACATTTTGCGGCAAACCGCGCCGGCCAGCCCGGGACACCAACAGGTTGGCCAAATGCGTTGGCCCGAACATTGTCGCGTTCTTTCGAGACAGGTTCTGCTTCTGGTGGCGGTTGTTTGATGCGATCCACCGTCCCAATCACCAGCTTGCCATTCCGCAGTGCTTTCAACACGGTTCGGGCAACGACGGCCTCATTGTTTCGGCGCACATCAAGCACCTCACATCCCAGATTGACAAAGTATCGCCTTTGCGCCTCTGCGCGGGTGTCTTTTCTCGGCTCCCGGATCAACATCAATGTGTCATAGCGTGAGGCCAATCCGCGCACCATCAAAAGCGCTCCATGGCAATGAGGCAACGCCAGTAAAGCGCCGCCATGCTCTTTGATGATATCGTCCAGACGATCCTGTTCGGGAATTTTGAGCAATTTATCGAGCGGCTCGGTGTCTCCATTGCTCAGCATCTCAATGCGCTTTGCAAATAGTAACACGCCCCCGACAAAGTCCCGATAGATTTGCCTTGGTGAACTGTGTCCGACGGCAGAATGAAGTGCGATCGCGGTTTTACGCATGTGACTGGCCGGAACATAGTAGATGAGCCAAAACAAAGCCCGCAGGACACCATATCCTACATTCTGTACAGGAGTGGATTGTCGTGAAAGCCAGCCTGAGGCTGCGTATAATTTATCTGCCGTGCGGTCTTTGAACCGGGTAAAACTAAATTTCATGGCTCCCCAACACAACTCAGCAGCCAGTCGCTGGACTGTTTCGATTTCAGCCTCTGCCTGCTTGCGCATCATCTAGCATAAGTTCTTAGCCAGTAAAGAAATCAATTCCAAAAAACAGAACAATCACTGGAATTGGGGCAACAGCAACCAGGATTGTCACAAAAAATGCCGGTACGGAGTACAATCTGCTGATGCCCGCCAACAGCACAATCCCCCCGCCGCCGCCAATCAAAGAGTTGCCGGGAATGTTCAGAGCTATGGCCAGCGCCAGGTGACGGTTCCTCAGCAAAAACGGCACGAAGCGGTTTGGTGCTTTCGATATCAGGAATTCCAGCCTTTGCGGTGGCGTGAGCGGTTCAACCAGATCAAGCATTCTCTGCATGCGGGTAAAGCCAAGCCATTTCAGGCAGTTCGTAAGGATTTGGAGCGGTAAAAACCGACCGATCAGGAAGCTGATGCTCAACCCGCAAACGGTTGACAGATAGACAATGGCAGCAATTTTGGACCCCGCCATCATCATCATGGCAATGCCGATTTCAGCTCCCGGTACAAATGGCACGGCAAGCAAAAACGCATATAGCAATGCGCTGAGAAGCACTTCAGGCCTCAGCAAACTCGGCTCGCCAGCGGGAACCTTGATTTCCACCGCTCCGGTCACCCAACCGGACACCAGATTACCGATGACCAGCAGCAGCCCGATACACAGGAATTGAATCAATAGCCGGACCGGAGAGAAGTTGCGGCCCTGCCGTTTTTCCTCCGATTGTTTCGCTTGGCCATTGTCGATTTTATTCAAACCCGGTGCCGATTCATATTTACTATTAACTGCGCGCAGAAAGAGCAGGCATTGTAGGCCAAACCAATCGCAGGCAAAGCCTATACGCATTGTAATCCAGGAGAAGCAATCGATTTTCCGCAGTTTGGCCGCTCAGCATATCGATCGGATAACCGCCAGCAAGTTTATTCTTATACAAGACTTGAATTGCCGCCCGTCTTATACAAGACTGTGTGGGATCAAAAAACAGATCATGGGAGAGACATATGACAAATAAGACAATTATCGGTGCCATTTTGGCAACTGCACTAGCGACGACGCTCGCAACCGCTCAGGACTTCCCCTCCAAATCGGTCGACTATATCATTCCGTTCGGACCAGGTGGTGAGTCAGATGTGACCGCACGTTTTCAGCAACCCTTCTTCAAGGACAAATTCGGTCAGGACCTCGTGGTGTCCTACAAACCTGGTGGCGGTGGTGCTGTAGGCTGGTCTCAGCTCAACGGCATGGCAGGCGATGGCCATACGATTATGGGCATCAACCTGCCGCATATTATTGTAAAGCCAAAGCAGGGTGACGTTGGTTTCCAGACGGACAATATCACTGCAATCTACATGTTCCATTACACACCTGATGCTATTGTGGTGCATGCCGACAGTGATTTTCAGTCGCTTCAGGATTTGATTGACTACGCAAAAGCCAATCCGAAGAAAACGACTTTCTCCGGCTCCGGCAAGGGAACTGCAAACCATATTGCACAGGTCATTTTTGACGACCTGGCAGGCGTTGAGACCACTTATGTTTCGTTCAAGGGCACGGGCGCTGCAGTTACTGCACTGCTCGGCAAACAGGTTGTTGCTGAATGGGGCTATACGACTGTCGGCGCCAAACAGGGTGACAAAGTGCGCATGCTGGCCGTTGCCATGGAAGAACGCCACCCGGCCTTTCCGAACGTGCCAACATTCCGGGAACTGGGCTTTGACATGGTGTCCGGTGCCTATCGTGGCATAGCTGTACCAAAGTCTACACCGGAAGATGTGCGTATGAAGCTTTCAGACATGATCCGCGATATCAATGCTGATCCCGCGTTTCAGAAGCAGATGCTGGATGGTGGTTTTGCTCTGTCTGAAATTGGATATGGTGCAGACATGGATGCGTTCATGGCATCAAAATCCGAAGAATATCTTGCTGCCGCCAAAAGCGCCGGCGTTATAGACTAAGACACTATGCGTGCGGCCATAAAGGCCGCACGCATGCCGCTATTCCAATCTTAAATTTTTCCAGAGAGATGCAATGCTTGAGCACTTGATGTCGGCGTTTTCGCCCCTGAACATCTTTCTGGCGCTTCTGGGCGTGGCTGCCGGTACGATTATCGGGTCCATTCCTGGACTGACAGCAACCATGGCCGTTGCTGTTCTCGTACCCATCACATTTTCCATGCAACCGGATTCCGCGCTCATCCTGATGGGCGCAATTTACACCGGAGCCATTTACGGCGGAGCTTACGCAGCTATTTTGCTGAATACACCAGGAACACCTTCTGCCATTGCCACGACCTTTGATGGTTATCCCATGGCAAAGCGCGGCGATGGTGATCTGGCGATCACTATTGCCTGTCTTGCCAGTGTGGTTGGTGGTCTGATTGGTGCCTTGGCGTTGCTGCTTCTGGCGCCTCCCCTTGCGGATGCTGCCCTGGCCTTTGGACCTGTTGAGTATTTCTGGCTTGCCGTTTTTGGCCTGTCACTGATTGCGGCCCTGTCTGAGGGCGAGTTTCTAAAGGGAGTCATTGCGGCTTGTTTTGGATTGCTGCTGGCCATGATCGGCATTTCCGAGACGAGTGCTGAAGTACGTTTTACCTTTGGCTCAAATACCTTGTTGGGCGGCATTGAAGTGGTTTCCGCACTGATCGGGCTTTATTGCATCCCTGTCCTTATCGACCTTGTCGCGACACCTGACCGACATTTGAATCCGGCTGAGACACAACGCGGATTTCGTCTGGTGGAAGCGGTCGCAACGGTTTTGAAGAATAAGTGGAACGTCTTGCGAAGTTCACTTATCGGCACTTTTGTCGGAGCATTGCCGGGCGCTGGTGGGTCAATCGCCGGGCTCGTCGCCTATTCGGAAGCGCGCAGGTCTTCAAAAAACCAGGCGAATTACGGCAAGGGTGAACCGGGCGGTGTGATCGCAACTGAATCTGCCAATAATGCGACCGTTGGTGGCGGGTTCATACCAACGCTGGTTCTGGGAATTCCCGGAACGCCGCCGGATGCGGTGATCCTTGGCGCGCTGTTGGTACAGGGCGTGCGCACTGGACCGACCTTGTTTTCAGACGGCGCCAATATTGTCTACACATTCATTTTCGGGTTGCTGCTGGCAACTATTCTGATGCTGCCGGTTGGCCTTCTGATCGGCCGTTTCGCCTATGGCGCGATTGTAAAAGCACCAAAATCTGCCTTGGTTCCAATTGTGGCCTTCATGACAGTGATCGGTGCATTCTCCATTCGCAATAACCTGTCCGATGTCATCATCATGATTGTTCTGGGCATCGTTGGCTGGGTTGCCTCAAAGCGTGGTTTCTCCGTATCTCCTATCGTGCTTGGGCTCATTCTGGGCCGGATTGCGGAACAGGGATTTGTGCAAAGCTGGACCATTGGCGATGCGCTTGGAGATCTATGGGGCCAGTTTTTCGGTCGTCCCCTGTCTCTTATCATTATCGCAATGACCCTATTGACGTTTGTCTATCCATTCATGCCAAAGCTCAAAGAGCTGTTTTCAAAATCCGCTACGGTTCCAGATCCTGAAAAAGTACGTGCCTCGGGCGGAGCTGTTGCCAGAGATGTTGTTTCCTTTGCATTCTTCGGGGTTCTGGCGGCAATTGCCATTGTGCAGACCGGCTCCCTCAACGCTGAGGCAGCCGTGTTTCCCCGGACTATCGCCATAGGCATGGCTGTGTTTATTGCCATCGCATTTGTGCGACTTCTGGTAACGCGAAGTGTCAAGGAAGTCTCAAGCCCCGGTTCAACCCCGCGCCGCATTTCGGTGCCGGTGGTCATGCTTGGTGCAGTTCTGCTGATACCGGTTCTGGGATTTGGGCTGGCAGGTGCGCTTATGGGCCTGGCCCTCATTGCTGCGGCACAATATGAGCGCCTGAGTGCCAAGCCCATGATCATTCTTGCCGCGAGCGTGGTGGTAGTGATTTTTCTGTTCAGCTTCGGCTTCAAAGACATTCTCGGGGTGCCATTGCCAAGCGGTATGTTCTGAATTGAGCGGTCTGTCTGAGAACCCTCAGTCGAAATCGAAGTCGCCATCGCCTTCGACCTCAACGGCGTAGTCGAGGCTTCCCAGTTTTGCCAATTGACGGACCCGGTTCGACAGGCGCTGTCCCATCAGATCCTGGAGATCGGTCGGGAGTGTCAGCAACAGTCCATCTTCTTCTTTTGTCAATTTCACCCGGTCTATGACACCGGGCATTCCTGCCGAGACAAGCATGCCGACACGGATGGCAAGAGCCAGCGCACGGGCGCGCAATTCATGACGTTCACCCGCCATTTTTTTCAGCTTCGGGCTGAGTTCTTCATTGCCGCTGCCGGAATGCCGATAAAAGTTGGAAAGTGCCAGATAGGCCCTGCCCGGATGGTCGATGCCAACAAACGCTGCATGCGCAACAATGTTGAGGCTTTGCTCTCCGCGGTAATCGGGATGGGCGCGCCAGCCAATATCAGCCAGCAGGCAAGCGGCAACACGCAGCCGCGCCTCATCAGCGGTTTCATCCAGGCCAAGCATTTCAAAAACGGTTTCTGACCAGGTGCAAAGTTCTTCGGCGTGCTCAGGTGAGCGCGCTCGCAAGATGGCAAGTTCTTCAGAGGCGCACAGCAGTGGATCGCGGCTCTGCTCGGCAGCGTCCAGCATTTGAAACAGATGGCCTTCTCTGACCCCGATGGCGGAAAACGCCACTTCGCGCGCTTTGGTCTGTTTCAGGGTCTGTGCCAGCAGTATGGCACCATAAGGAAGCAGAGGGCGGCGTGCCCGCGATACAAAACTGATCCCGTCCAGATCCTGAGTATCAGTCTTCAGGATTTCCTCACAGAAGGCGATCATATCTGCCGAGGCCACCCGAAAATCATGCATCACCAGCAATGGATAATTGGTGTGATGCATATAGAGGCGCCCTATGGCGCGCCATGTTCCGCCAACAGCATAGAAGGTACGATCAACGCCTTGGGCCAACAGACTTGCCTCTGACAATCGCTGTTTGGCCAGCTTTGCCGCCTCAGCCACATCGTCATTGGCATCGGACTGCAGCCGCAACCCGCCCAAAGGTAATGTAATACCCGAGCCAATACTGGTGCCTTTTACATCGACGAATTCCAGGCTGCCACCACCCATATCACCCATGATGCCGTCAGCATTGTGGAAGCCGGAAATGACAGCGAGTGCTGATCGATGCGCTTCCTGGCGACCGGTCAGGACTTCCACATCACTTCCAAGCGCCTCGCGGACCTTTTCCAGAAACTCAGCACCGTTCTTGGCTTCACGAGCCGCCGCGGTCGCAATAATCTCAAGCTGCTTCACACCAATCTGGTCACACAGAATGCGGAAACGGCGCATCGCTGTCAGCGCCAGATTGACACTGTCTTCGTCCAGAAGCCCGGTCTCGGCCACGCTGCGACCCAGACCACACAGAACCTTTTCGTTGAAGAATACGGAAGGGGATCGGGTCAACCGCTCATAGACCACAAGCCGGACAGAGTTCGATCCAATATCGATGACCGCAACCGGTCCAAACCCGGCGAGCAGACCCTGTGCTTTGGTCACAGAAATGTCAGGCATGACGTCAGCCTTCATATCCCCGCCCCCTCAGCCGGTTCAACGCTTCATTGTTCAGCCCGGTAAGGCTAACTAGGATTTGGACTTTGCTTTGGATTTACTACGTTTGGCAAGTGATTTCGGCGGGTTCTTTTTAAGCGACTTGCCCCGGCCCGAAAGGCTTGGATTCGTCAGGAAATGATTATGCAGGTTAAATGGCTCTTCGCCATCTTCCGGCACCATCCTTCGGGATGACCCGTCGGACAGTATTTCCCAGCTTTGCTGATTATCACGCAGATTGGCAACCATAATCTGATCAATAATCTGATCATGCACAGTTGGATTGTTAATCGGCACCATGGTTTCCACCCGGCGATCCAGATTGCGCGGCATGAAATCGGCGGACCCTATGTAGACAATCGCATCATCCGAGGGCAGCCCCTTGCCATTGCCAAAACAGACTATGCGGCTGTGTTCCAGAAAACGACCCACGATGGATTTTACGCGAATATTTTCCGAAATACCGGCCATTTGCGGACGCAAACAGCAGATGCCACGAATTACCAGATCAATTTTCACGCCAGCCTGACTGGCTTTGTACATGGCATCGATCAGCATTGGATCAACCAGTGAATTCATCTTGGCCCAAATCTGGGCTGGCTTTCCAGCCTTCGCGTGGTCAATTTCCCGCTCAATATGAGACAACATCTGATCACGCAGCGTATATGGCGAGATAGCCAGGCGTTCCACATCCTGTGGCCGTGCGTATCCTGTAATGAAGTTGAAGACCCGTGCAGCATCGCGTGCCAAAATCGGATCATCGGTGAAATAGGACAAATCAGTATAGATCTTTGCCGTAATCGGATGGTAATTGCCGGTTCCGAAGTGACAATATGTGCGCATCTGCCCATTCTCGCGTCGGATCACCAGCGACATTTTGGCGTGGGTCTTCAGTTCAAGAAAACCGTAAACGACCTGAACACCGGCCCGCTCCAGATCCCGCGCCCAGCGTATGTTGGCTTCCTCATCAAACCGGGCTCGCAATTCCACCAGCGCTGTCACTGATTTTCCAGCTTCGGCGGCCTCGACAAGTGCACTTACAATCGGGCTGTTATTTGAGGTGCGATAAAGAGTTTGCTTGATTGCCACAACATCGGGATCGTTTGCGGCCTGTTTCAAAAACTGCAGGACAACATCAAAGCTTTCATAGGGATGATGTACCACCAGATCTTTTTCACGAATGGCACCAAAACAATCTCCGCCATGTTCTCGGATGCGTTCGGGGAACCGCGCCGCTGGTTTTGGGAACAGCAGTTTGGGCAGATCCAATTTGACCAGTTGAGACAGATCACTGAGTGCCATCAGGCCTTCGGTGACCACGACATCATCGGAGCTTACATGCAATGCATCGGACACAAATTTCCTGAGATTCGGCGGAAATGCGCCGCTCAGTTCCAGCCGAATGACAGAGCCGCGCCTGCGCCGCTTGAGGGCCGTTTCAAATAGTCTGACAAGATCTTCTGCTTCTTCCTCAATCTCCATTTCAGAGTCGCGGATGACACGGAAAGTCCCTTTTGCAATGACTTCATAACCCGGGAACAGACGCGATATGAAGAGAGCAATAACGTCTTCAAGCGCTATGAAACGCGCCACAGAATTCTCATTCGCAGGCAGTTGCACAAAACGATTGATGGCCCCGGGAACACGCAACAACCCTGTCATTGCCTTGTTTCGGCTGTTCTGTTTGGCGGTCGCCTGCAATTGCAGGACAAGCGAAAAACCAAGGTTGGGAATAAAGGGAAACGGATGCGCCGGATCAATTGCAAGCGGCGTTAGAACCGGAAATATGTTTTCGGTGAAATAGTCGTCCAACCACTTCTGATCTGCACCCGGCAGAGCATCGCCAGACAGCAGGAATATGCCGTTTTTCTCAAGTTCCTTGCGCAGATTGTTGAACGCTGTCTGTTGGTTGAGAACCAGTTTTTCAGCGGCAGTTGCCAATTGGTCCAGTTGCTGTGTGGGGGTCAGACCATCAGCGCTGAGTGTTTTGATGCCCTCACGCTGCTGACCTTTCAATCCGGCAACACGGACCATGAAAAATTCACTCAGATTATCGCCCGAAATCGAGAGAAAACGCAGTCGTTCCAACAATGGATGTGCCGCGTTTTCAGCCTCTTCAAGAACCCGGCTGTTGAAGCCAAGCCATGACAATTCCCGGTTTATGAATCGGGCCGGATCTTTCATCAGCTTGGAATCAAGTTTCAGTGGCGTGCTTCCGGCAGAGGGTTCGGGTGGCTGAGGTGCCGTCTGGATATCCAGTGCATCAACGCTCTCAAACTTTTCTTCCATCGAAGCTTTTACCAATCTTTGCTGAAGCCAATCGTAGCCAAACCCGGTGTATAGGCTGAACATAGTTCAATAATATGACAAAGATGGTTCAAATGGGAATAATGTGGGTAACAGGGTTAGCAAACCCATTCTTTCGCCAGATGGCGCGTCACAACACAGCAGCAGCCAATTGACGAGTGATCGGGCGGCCCTGTTCCAGCGACAGTCGATCGAGATCATTCACAAGGCGACCGACGGCCGAAAGTGAGCGCTCCATTCGGACCAGAATGTATTCCAGAACACGGGGTTCGATCGTCAATTGGCGATCCGCAAACAATTTGACCATGACCTGGCGCAACAGTTGATCGCCCGGCTCATTCAGTTCCAGCGGATGAGCCGCCCGTAACCGGGAACGCAAATCTGGCAGCGTAAGCGGCCACGAATCCGGCCATGACCGGCTGGTTATCAACAATGTTGAAGCACGCTCACGAATATGGTTGAGAAGATGAAACATCCTCGTTTCATCCAGTTGCACTGCATAAGCGTCCTCGACAATAACAGGTGTGCTGCCAAGGACGGGCAAATCTTCCGGTTTTGGCAAATCGTTATTATTCAGATGCGTTGCGCCGGATTGTTGGCCGTGAATTGCAGCCAGATGCGACTTTCCCGATCCGACAGGTCCAGCCAGAACAATCACGTCTGATGGCCAATCTGGCCAAGAGACAATCATGTCAAAAGCCTTTTGATTGGCGTCATCCAATATAAAATCCTCACGCGTCATTGCTGAAGCGATTGGCAGATCAAACGACATTTGGCCTGCCGTGTGAGACATCACTATGCGTCCTGCCCTTTGTAGAAATTGCTTTGGAGATACTGCTTGAGTGCAAACCTTACCAGAACACCAACCGCGGCAGCCAGCGGCACTGCGACCAGTAGTCCGACGAAGCCAAACAATGATCCGAATGCAAACAAAGCAAACATCAGCCAGACAGGATGCAGGCCCACCGAACGCCCCACCAGCCTTGGCTGCAGGATGTTGCCTTCCAGGAACTGCCCTGCCCCGAAAATTACAGCAATCAGCGCAATATTAATGTAATCAGGCCAGAACTGCACAAGCGCCACACCAATGGCCAACAGGAAGCCTGTGATCGAGCCGACATAGGGAATGAAGCTCAACACGCCTGCCAGCAAGCCAATCAACAACCCGAAGTTCAGCCCGGCAAGACTCAGCCCAATTGCATAGAAGGCACCGAGCAACACACAGACAAGCCCCTGCCCGCGCACGAACCCAGCCAGAGCTGCGTTAATGTCCCTTGCCAGGCTACGAATGATGTCCGCATGGTCACGGGGCAGCCACGAATTCACTTTGGCAACCATGCGATCCCAATCATACAGCAGATAAAACGCGACGACGGGTGTCACGACAAACAGGCTTGCAATATCCAGAACTGCCTGCCCGCCACTCCAAACAGAGCGCAGCAAGCCGGTGAGCCATCCGGCACCTTCTGTCAGCAGTTCGGAGAATGATTGCTGAACAGACGTTCTATCCTCGCCAACAAAGCGTTCAAGCCAGCCTGCGTTGAATTCCGAAAGTCTCATCTGCAGTTGCGATATAAGCCCGGGCAACCGCTCGATAAAGCTTGCTGTTTGCGCGCCAAGCAAAGGAATGATTATCACCAGCGAAAGCACAAACACGATGAGAAACAGGACAAGTATGATGATGGTTGCCATCATCCGGCTGAAACCGCGACGTTCAAACCAGTCAGCCAGCGGGTCAAGACAAAAGGCAAGGCCCATACCCGCGACGAAGGGTAACAGGATACCGCGAAACAAATACAGAAATACGATGAGAACCGCCAAAGCGGTGAGCCAGAAATAAACGTGAGTTCGAAGTTTCAAAGCGACATTTCCTGAATTCGTGGTTTTCTAAAATCATGACACAACAGTCACATGAGTCATAGCATATGTGGCTGGGTCTCAAAATCGGGAAACAGCACGTTAAATTCGATGGCCAGCATCACGGTTTATGTTCAATCCCAGCCATATGACGAAACCAGTCGAGCAGATAGGCCAAAGTTGACAAGAGGGTCAGCACAGCCACCAAAAACACCGATATATTGATGAAGATGTCCAATTGGAGATCGAACGCCATGGCTGCCATGACGAGACAAACCAGAACGATTTGGGCCAGAGTGTTCGCTTTACTCACCAGTAGCGGTTTCATTGGAATCGGTTGATGCAACACCCAGGACAGGATCACGGCGCCTAAAATCAACAAATCACGACTGATTACAAGAATCACCAGCCACAGCGGAAGCATCCCCTGGATGCCAAGGGCCAGGAACACCGCAACCAGCATGACCTTATCTGCAATGGGATCCAGATGCGCTCCCAGTTCGGAAGCCTGGTTGAACCGCTTGGCAATAAAACCGTCAATGCCATCGGAGACACCAGCAAGCAGGAACAACCAGAAAGCCAGTGAAAGCTGCTGAGTGCTGATTAGCCACACGACCAAAGGTGCCGCGAACAGCCGGAATACCGAAATCATGTTTGGAATTGTCATGACAATTATCTGGTCTGGGTTCTAAAATAATTTCAGGATTTTGAAACGCGCCACATGTCTACTGCTACAAGAAAACAATTGGTACTCGCAATGAAGTAAACTTCAACCTAAATTTGCATCCTTCATCCACTGCGAACCCATTTTTTCCGGGTGGAGAAAGTATCTCCATATCAGCCAATTCCCCGGTGCCACTGCCAAGATCGCGAATGAATGAGACGCTGGCAGCCAAAGCTCGGCAATCGTCAAAGTCCGGCCTTTCTCAATCACTCAATCGAGATAGATGCCGTTCTTTGAAGTTTCAATCATAGGCGTCTTGTTTTTTCTGTGACCCGTGGAAAGACTTGGCCATTATGGCAGTTTTGGGCTTGAATTAGTGGGTTTCAGCGGGCAAACCGGCTACATACAACTGATAAGCTCCACAATTGCCGGGATACGCATAATGGGTGACTCCGAAAACTCCAAATCCAATGGCCTGTCCTACCGTGATGCCGGTGTCGACATTGACGCGGGCAATGCTCTGATCGACGACATAAAGCCAATGGTCAAAGCGACCAGTCGGCCGGGTGCCGATTCTGAGCTGGGTGGTTTTGGTGGCCTCTTCGACCTGAAGGCCGCAGGATTTCAGGATCCAATTCTGGTGGCGGCGAATGATGGAGTTGGCACCAAACTGGCGTTGGCCGTTGAATCCGGTCGGCACGAGACAATCGGAATTGATCTGGTTGCAATGTGCGTGAATGATTTGATTGTACAGGGCGCAGAGCCTTTGTTCTTTCTGGATTATTACGCCTGCGGCAAACTTGACCGGACAGTCGCTGCACATGTCGTTTCCGGCATTGCAGAAGGCTGTAAAATGGCCGGCGCGGCGCTGATCGGTGGTGAAACCGCCGAAATGCCCGGACTTTACCGCGAAGGCGATTATGATCTGGCGGGTTTCTGTGTTGGTGCCGTCGAACGGGGCCAAACCTTACCACGCCAGGACGTGAAAGCAGGCGATGTGCTGATTGGCCTGCCCTCTTCCGGAATCCACTCCAACGGGTTTTCTCTCGTGCGCAAAGTTCTTGCGTTAAGCGGTGCTGCGCTGACCGAACCAGCTGCCTTTGCGCCCGAACAGTCTCTGGGTGAAATTCTGATGGAGCCGACCCGGATTTATGTGAAACCGATTTTGGCAGCCTTGCGCAACACCAATGGTTTAAAAGCTCTGGCCCACATCACCGGCGGCGGGTTCACAGAGAATATTCCGCGCGTCTTGCCTGAGGATCTGTCGGTAAATATTGATCTTGGCCAAATTCCACACGCGCCAGTCTTCAAATGGCTTTCGCAAACCGGCGGCATCGCGGAACTGGAAATGCTGCGCACCTTCAACTGCGGGATCGGTATGGTGATCATTGTTTCACCGGATGACAAAGACGCTGTGATGGCCGCCCTGCAGGCAGAGGGAGAAGCACCTGTGGAAATGGGATTGCTTCAGGAGCGAAAGACCGAGGACGCACAGGTGCTCTACCACAATCACCTGTCAGGCTACGGGTCATGAAACAGGTTGCCATCCTGATTTCCGCGCGCGGCAGCAATATGGAGGCCCTGTGCCGCGCATCACGCGCGCCGGATGCCGCCTATCATGTCTGCCGCGTTATATCCAACCGCCCTGAAGCGGAAGGCCTGAACTGGGCCAACACGAATGGGTTTGAAAGCCTTGCCGTCGATCACAAACAGTTCCCCAACAAGGCATCATTTGAAGAAAAGCTTCATGCCGAATTGATTGCGTGCGGGGCTGAGTATGTATGTCTTGCAGGGTTTATGAGACTCTTATCTGCTGAGTTCGTGCAGTCCTGGCGCGGACGGCTTTTGAACATCCATCCTTCCCTGCTGCCCAGCTTTGCAGGGCTGACGCCTCAGCAAAGGGCCTTGGATGCCGGAGTTCGGCTGTCCGGTTGCACTGTGCATTTTGTCAGTGAAATCATGGATGCGGGCCCGATTATCGCCCAGACGGTGGTTCCTGTCCTGAAAGATGACACGGAAGACACAATCAGCGGCCGCATTTTGAGGGCTGAGCATCAGACATACTGGCCAGCCTTGTCTGCAGTCTGCAAAGGCCAGGTTTCCTGGGATAATGGGGAACGGGCGACGGTGTCAGAACAGCTCGATACTTCGCTTCACGGGTGCCTGGATTTGTGAGCCGCCGGATGATCGACGTAAGGCTTCATGTGTATTTTCCACCAATCAGCATAAAGCGTCGCACGTCTTGGGCGGTAACGTTCATCGAGCACATCCATATTGTGGATTCTATCTGTGCGGAAATGACGGAAATCGACGCGTAATTCGCACCACGCCACAACCACCCGTGCGGACCGAAAATAACCAATTGAAATCGGCCAGATGATGCGTTCACTGGCGGCGCCGCTTTCATCGCTGTAACTGAGTTTCAACTTACGCTGTTCACGCATGGCATAGCGAATTTGAGCCACATCAACCTTGTCCTCACTCTTCAGACCGAAATCCGCCGCATAAAGTGGCGCGTCAATAAAAGTCTGCTTCAGGTTTTCCGGTATCACGGCAGCGATTTTCGCAATGGCATCACGGGCGCCCAGCTTCAATTCATCGTCGCCGCGCTCCTGCACCATGCGCATGCCAAGCATAATGGCTTCCAACTCCGCTGCGGTGAACATAAGCGGGGGAACGTCATACCCGTCCTCCAATACATATCCGACCCCCGCTTCGCCGCGGATGGGCACACGATTTCCCATCAGGTCCGCAATGTCGCGATAGATGGTTCGCAAGGACACCTCCAACTCCTCTGCAATCGCGCTGGCCGGATAGGGCCTGCGCGCTCGGCGGAGTATCTGGATGATTTGCAACAGTCGGTCAGCTCGTCTCATGGAAGCGCTATAACACACTATCCTGACAGCATGTTGTCAGCAGCATGTCAGTAAGACGGTTTGATCAAACGATCTGAAAATAGATCCTTAGGAGAACACAATGGCCGAGTTACCAGAGAATCCCAGCATCATATCCCATGTCTCCATCGGCGTTGCCGATTACGACAAGGCGATTGCGTTTTATGACGCGGTTTTAGGCGCGATGGGTGTTCGCAAGGTTATGGATTTTGAAAGTGCCGTGGCCTATGGCCGGGAATATCCGGAATTCTGGGTTCATCTGCCGGAAAACGGCGCGCCGGCCGCAGTCGGTAACGGAACCCATTTTGCTTTTGGCGCCCGATCCAAAGACGAAGTCCACGCCTTTTGGGACGCAGCTATTGCCAATGGTGCCAAACCGGATGGCGACCCGGGACCACGCCCCCATTACGGCGAACCCTATTATGGGTGTTTTGTACGGGACCTTGATGGCCACAAAATTGAGGCAACATATTGGGATGTTGAATTGATGCAAAAGCTGGCAGAACAAGCCTGAATGAACAAGTTTTCCCCTTAACAAAAAAGGGGCGCAACCTTCATCGGTTGCGCCCCTTTCTTATTTATCCGGGTGCTGAATTCAGCCAACGATCTCGTCATCGTTGAAGAAGTATTTGATTTCTTCCGCAGCTGTTTCCGGCGCATCTGAGCCATGTACTGAATTCTCGCCGATTGAGAGCGCAAATTCCTTGCGGATTGTGCCTTCATCAGCATCGGCTGGATTGGTTGCGCCCATAACTTCGCGGTTCTTGGCAATGGCATTTTCACCTTCCAGCACCTGAACAACAACAGGCTCGGAAATCATGAATTCAACCAGCTCACCGAAGAATGGACGGTCTTTATGGACAGCATAAAAGCCTTCGGCCTGCGCCTTGCTCATGTGAATGCGTTTGGAAGCGATGACGCGCAGACCGGCATCTTCGAATTTGGCAATGACTTTACCAGTCAGGTTGCGCTTTGTTGCATCTGGTTTGATGATTGAGAATGTGCGTTCAATAGCCATGTGAAAACTCTGTTTGCTGTGTTGATTGAAGGTCGATATGCGCAAGAAGCGCAGAGTTGCGCTCTCTTAGCTTTGCCAGAGGCGTGCTGCAAGCCCTTTCGCGGAAATGCAGGCTTTGGCAATGCGTTTGACGGTCTTATTGGTCCAAACGGGCATACCAGTCCAAAATGCGCGGTTTTTGCGGCAACACCTCATAGTCACTGCACTCCGCTGGCCACTTCAGGGAACCATAGACAATGAAATCTGCATAATTTGGTACATCACCGCCAATGAAACTTTGCTGCCGCAACATCATATCCAGAGCCAGAAGCTTGCCTTGAAAGTCAGCCCGGTAGGCGTCCCGGTCAGCATGCATCTCTTCAAGAGTTGTCTTCAGGCTGTTTTCGCGAGAGGCACGAAAATAGGCTTTGTCCTTATCATCGAGAATATCGTGGATATCCTTTGCGACCATGCGAATTATGCCCGGGTGCAGCGCGGAATAGGTCCAGGCCTCTACAAACCGGCTAAGGGCCACCGTGCTTTCGCACCCGAACAATGCAGGCCGGTCCGGATAGGTGGCATCCAGATATTCAGCAATGCCGAATGAATCGGTTACGATGGTATCGCCGTCACACAGCATGGGCACTGTTTTTTGGCCATTTCCTTCGATCTGGGCAATACCGGTGAAAGGAACCGCTATGGTTTCATAGGCCAGCCCCTTATGTTCCAGCGCTTTTTTTATTCGCCAGCAATAAGGGCTGAACCTGCGGTCTTTGTCTTTGCCGCATAAATCATAGAGTTTAATGCTCACCAATTGTCTCCCACGCGTTCAATTATGTGTTGATGCCAGTCTCTTAGCGTCTGATCAACTATCCCTTAGGCTCAGTGCCAATGAAGTGCTTCGACATGTTGCGCCTCTGACACGCAGAGGGGATAAATGCATAAACAATGGCTGTTTCGCCGTCTAACGGCATTCAGACCCTTGATTTTCCGTTGGTTGCACTGCACAAGCTCGCCACTATGTTGACCATTAACTCCCTCACCTATCGCATGGCTGGCCGTCTTCTTTTGGAGAATGCGTCCCTGTCTGTTCCGTCCGGCACCAAGATCGGTCTTGTCGGCAAGAACGGTACCGGCAAAACCACTCTGTTCAAGCTCATCACCCGAGACCTTGCGCCGGAAAGCGGCACCATCAGTCTGGTGCGTAATGCTCGCGTTGGACAGGTGGCACAGGAAGCACCTGGCGGGCCGGACAGCCTGCTGGAATTCGTGCTGCGCGCCGACAAGGAACGCACAGCCTTGCTGGAAGAAGCAGAGACAGCAATAGATCCGGATCGCATTTCCGAGATTTATACCCGTCTTGGCGATATTGATGCCTATTCCGCAGAATCCAGAGCTGGCACCATTCTGTCCGGTCTTGGTTTTGATGCCGAAGCACAACAAAGGCCCTGCTCGGATTTTTCCGGCGGTTGGCGTATGCGTGTGGCACTTGCTGCCGTGCTGTTTTCAGAGCCCGACCTGCTGCTGCTTGATGAGCCGACCAACTATCTCGATCTGGAAGGCACTTTGTGGCTTCAGGCCTATCTGAAGAAATACCCACATACGATCATCATTATCAGCCATGATCGGGAATTGCTGAATGAATCGGTCGAAATGATTGCCCATCTGGAGCACCGCAACATTACCGCTTATCGCGGTGGCTATGACACTTTTGAAAAGACGCGCCGTGAGAAACAGGTGCTGCTTGAAAAAGGCAAGGTCAAGCATGACGCCGCCCGCAAGCACATGGAAGCCTTTGTGGAGCGCTTCCGCTACAAGGCGTCAAAGGCAAAACAGGCCCAGTCTCGGATAAAAGCACTTGAGAAAATGGGGACTGCGACCACGCTGATCGATGAGACAAGCCTGCCGATCCGGTTTCCACCACCGGAAAAGGTGCTTGCACCTCCAATCATGCATTTTGAAGCCGTATCGGTTGGCTATACGCCTGGATCACCAGTGTTGAAGAACATCAATCTACGGATTGATGAGGATGATCGCATTGGCCTGTTGGGGCAAAACGGCAATGGCAAATCCACTTTTGCCAAATTGTTGGCCGAACGCCTTGGCGCTGAGACCGGCAAAATCACCAAGCCTTCCAAGCTGAAGGTCGCCTATTTCGCGCAACACCAATTGGATGAGTTGAAGCCGGAACAGACTGCGTTTGAGCATGTGCGTCCCTTGATGCCGCAAGCCCACGAATCCAAAGTTCGCGCCCGCGTGGCCCAGATGGGCCTTGGCGCTGACAAAATGGACACCACGGTTGCGAAGCTTTCAGGCGGAGAAAAAGCAAGGCTTATGCTTGGGCTGGCGACATTCCATGGCCCCCATTTGCTGATTTTGGATGAGCCGACCAACCATCTGGATATCGACAGCCGTCAGGCACTTGTACATGCGCTGAACGAGTATCCTGGGGCTGTGGTCATTGTCAGCCATGACAGATCGCTGCTGGACGCCAGTGTTGACCGGCTATGGCTTGTTGGCGATGGCACAATCGCACCCTTTGAAGGCAATATGGACGAATATCGCCGCCTGATTTTAAGCGGCAAACGTGCAAATGCGCCCAGCGAGCATTTGAAAGAAGAAGTCGTTGCAGCGCCACCGGTGAAAGAAGTTTCCGCGCAGGAGCGACGCCGGGAAGCGGCACAAAAGCGCGAGACGCTGGCGCCAATGCGTAAGAAAATCAAGGAGTTGGATGCGCAAATTGCCAAATTGATTCAGGAGATTGCGCGCGCGGAAAAAGCGCTGGCAGACCCTGAGCTTTACACCACAGACCCGGAGCGGGTGACTGCGCTTTCGAAATTTCGAGCTGATGCGGAAAAATTACTGGCAAGCACGGAAGAAGAATGGCTGTCCCTGTCATCGAAGTTTGAAGAAGCGATGGGCGAAGACGCCTAAACCTTACTCTGTCGCTTCTTCTATTTTCGGCACATCCGGGATTGGTATTGTTTCAACAACACCAACCATCGGCCCCATTGCACGACCAGAATCATTCCGCTGAAGATCGCGCACATAAATTCTTGATATGGAGCCATCCAGAAACAGAGCATTGTCTATGTTCAATTGGTCACGGAACAGCCGCCCAAAATCATAGAAATTGACCCGCTCCTCGCTGAGCGCAAACGTGACGGTTTTGCCGTCATCGGACACGCCAACACCATTTCTGATTTTTCGCGATGTCCCATCCTTGATAAAGCGTGGATGTAATTTGCCGTCTATGACCAGCATTGGCCCGGACTGGGTGGCAAAGTCGGGCTGAACTGCCGATGCCACATAGGTTTCTGTCGCAGCGACACCGGCTTTGTTTCCCTCAAGATAGAAAATACCGTTCGGCAGCAGATGGAAGTTCCCCGGCCCCTTGTTCCGGTTGATTTTATAACGCTCAACGCCATCCTCGATGAAGAGGCCAACCGCGTCTCTGTTGATATGATACATGCCGGCATTCATGGCAAAGACGAGGTCTTGCCCGTTTGTCTCCAAAGATGCCGCAAGCGCATCGAAGTGTCGGTATACGGTGCCCTCTGGATCGCTGTGAAACAGTTTTATATCAGAGGTTTCCAGATTGAAGGCGCAGAGCGTATGTCGCACCGATTCAAAACGCACTGTCTCGCACTTGCCGTTCGGCAGTGACTGCAGAGCACTCTCCGCCGCCGAGGCTCGCGCCGCGCCCCATAGCACCAGCATGGCAGATATTATAATATTTCGAAACCGGATCATTACGGACTTAGCTCTTCAGGTGTGTGAAGTGTTATTCAGCCCATGTTGCCGGATTACGCGGGCAGGCTGATCTGGATCAAAGTGCGCCGGACCGAAAAGGTGTTTGTTACCTCATTAAAACTTGCAGGAGTGTCCCATGCGCATTGCACCTCCCATTGTTGTCGCCGTGTGGCTGGCACTTGCTCTGGCGTTCGGATCTGCCCTTGTCGCGCAATTATGGACGCTGGCATTTCTGGGTTTCTTATCGCTGTCACTTTCCATCCTGCCCTTTGCATTTGCAAGATGGTATGATCTGGAGCTGCCATCAAGCTTTCTGATCGCTATCACACTGTTTATATATGCGACAATTTTCCTTGGCGACGCCTTTGATTTTTACAATCGGTATTGGTGGTGGGATATTCCGTTGCACGGGCTTTCCGCGGTTGGATTTGGACTTATCGGTTTCCTGATTGCCTTTATGCTTTTTGAAGGGGACCGGCATGCGGTACCACCCATTGTGATCAGCCTCATCGCGTTTAATTTCGCACTGACCATCGGCGTCTTGTGGGAGATATTTGAATACGCAATGGATCGGGTTTTCGGGCTGAACATGCAGCAGGAGGGTCTGATTGATACGATGGAAGACCTCATCATCGATTGTGTTGGAGCAAGTATCGGGTCTGCTGCGGGGTTTTTTTATCTGAAAGGACAGGAATTTGGCGGGTTGGCGTGCACCATCGACGATTTTGTTCAACTCAATCGCCGTTTGTACCGCAAATTCAAGCGCCTGCATGATGACCGGCGGTGACACTAATTTTATGAGCATTATTTCTGAATATCAAATCATATGACCGAATACCTATCTGTCGTTAATGACGAAAATCGAGCCAGATAGCGCTGACATACGGTTTGCGAACTACAATATCCGCAAACGCATTAGTCTGGACCGGAGCTGCGCCTCTACTCGCGTGCTCGAGACAATCCAAACATCGTTGGCTTTCAGCATGCGCACCGCAGGCTTGGTGGCAGGCCATAAACTCTTTCCCGCGATCTGATCCGGAAGCACACTGATCTTGAGCCGATTGATTTCCCTACTGGCAAAATGGGCGTTGGCCGAAGTGTTGGGAAGCCGGAACTGCCCGTGAAAACGGAGACAAACTCCATTTTCAGAGCAGTGGACATGAAATACAGATCACCCCGCCTCACTGAGGCTAAAACACATCATATGAATGTCGGATCATTGGACAATCTCGTCAATATATCAAACGTGGCTTGATCACGATCAATGCCTTGTCTGTGTCATGGGTTATTTTGGATTACCTTTGAAAGGACAGCATTATGAAAAAGATATTTTTGGCAGGCCCGATACTTGCTATTGCAACCATGGTTCCAGCTTTTGCAGATACGGGGAGCGGTTCACTGGTTCCCCATGGCCATATGTGGACAGATGGCTACGGCATGGGCCTTGGATTTTTCGGTTCCGGATTGATGATCCTGTTCTGGGGCGGGCTGATTGCTCTGGCGGTGTTTGCAGTGCGCTGGATGACAAAGAATGACGATGCCCGGTTTGCTGTCGGCACCGAAAAGGCCTCGTCAGCCCTGGAAACCCTGAAAGTCAGACTGGCCAAGGGCGAGATTGACCCAGAGGATTATGAGGCCCGCAAAAAGTTACTTGAAAGCTAATTCGTTTTCTTGTCGGGTTTCGAATTTTTCCGGCTGCGGCATGCGCTTGTATTTCCGTAATCTGGAAAGATGGCATACCGCCGAGGGACGAATATAACGCGCGTTGCGTGCTTTATGGGCAATAAATCCGTTTGCACAAGAGCAATAGCTGCAATTGAGCTTTTCCGGGCCGTTGAGATAGGCCAGATGATGCCGGTTGAAGACAACGTAATCGCCGGCCGCCGGGCTTTCGCGATTTTCTCCATCAGATTACCGGATTGAACAGGTCGCAATCAAACGTCCCTTTCTGAAGAATTTGCCCTTCATCATGTTGGCAAGACTTTGATGTTTACAGGACTTTGCCCGCCTGACGCCGAAGCCCACCAAGACTTGATTTTCGTTGTTATTCCGGTTCTTCAATGCAGGAACTGCTTTGGAAAATTCATGCCATACAGAAAGTGAAAAATCACCCAATCGGTAGGTTACTCCCCGTTTGTGTTTTGATGCATGCATGAACCTTCTGCAACAGACACGCAGCAAACATCCAAAACCAGCATATAAGAGAACCCGGAACAAGTCTGAGAAGGACCGGAATAAACAGATGCGATTAGATTCAGCCCTCTCCCGGACACCCTCGCTGTTAGGCTTGTTCCGTGGCCTGATCTTTATTGTACAAAGTCCGATCTACCGACCGGTCAGGAAAAGCCCGGAAATAAAACTGCCCCCAAAGTCGGTATCCAACTTCGGGGGCAGTTGCACAATTACAGACATTCTTTTGTCGTCTAGCTACAGCCACTCGTGCTGCCGCAGGTATCGCATTTCAGGCATGTCCCGTTGCGGACCATGGTGAAATTGCCGCATTCGGAGCAATTTTCACCCTCATAGCCTTTCATGCGAGCCACGGCGATTTGTTGGGCCTTGTTTTCCTTCGGCTTGGTTATACCAACCGAAACTTCTTCGGAAACAGCCACTTCAATGTCGCGCTTGAACGCGACGGCCACGCCACCTGTGTTGCCGGCAAAAGCCTGTGTCACACGGGCAATGCTTGCAGCTTGCGCCGGTGCGGATTTGTCAGAGCCTGCCGGTTCTGAGCCAACCACATGAAAACGCTCCGTTTGACCACGCACCAGACCGTGAGACACTTGGGTGACCTGCTTATCGCCTTCCACGCCACGGCCAACTGTCGTTGAAGTCATATCTTCGGGCTGAACATGGGCCATATCGTTGCGACCAAGATAGGACACAGCCAGTTCCCGGAAAATATAATCCAGAATGGATGTGGCGTTCTTGATGGCGTCATTGCCGATCACCATGCCGGCTGGTTCAAACCGGGTGAAGGTGAAGGCTTCAACATATTCTTCCAGCGGCACGCCATATTGCAGGCCAAGGGAAATACCAATGGCAAAATTGTTCATCATGGCGCGGAAGGCAGCACCTTCCTTATGCATGTCGATGAACATTTCGCCCAGGCGGCCATCTTCATATTCGCCGGTCCGCAGATAGACCTTGTGGCCACCCACAATTGCCTTCTGGGTGTAGCCCTTGCGGCGATGTGGGAGTTTTTCCCGCGAGCGCACTTCAATCTCACGCTCGATGATTTTCTCAACAATTTTCTCAGCAGCTTGTGTGGCGCGGGCCGCCAAGGGGGCTGCCACCAGTTCTTCCACTGCATCAAAATCCTCATCATCATCTTCCAGAAGCTGTGCATTCAGCGGCTGAGACAATTTGGAGCCATCGCGATACAGCGCATTGGCTTTGAGTGCCAGACGCCAGGACAGCATGTAGCTTTCCTTGCAGTCCTCAACCGTTGCGCCATTTGGCATATTGATGGTCTTGGAAATGGCCCCGGAAATAAAGGGCTGTGCTGAAGCCATCATGCGGATGTGACTTTCCACGGAGAGATAGCGCTTGCCGATCTTGCCGCACGGATTGGCACAATCGAAGATCGGCAGATGCTCGTCCTTCAAATGTGGTGCACCTTCAAGGGTCATGGCACCACAGACGTGGATATTGGCAGCTTCAATATCGGCCTTGTTAAACCCGATGGCTGCCAGTAGGTCGAATGACATGTCATCCAGCTGTTCGTTGGACAGGTTCAACACACCCGTGCAGAACTCCTCGCCCAGCGACCATTTATTGAACACGAATTTGATGTCGAAGGCTGATCCAAGACCCGCTTCAATTGCGCTGATCTTTTCATCGGTGAAGCCTTTGGCTTTCAACGTGCTGTGGTTGATGCCCGGTGCCTGTGCCAGCGAACCGTGACCAACTGCATAGGCTTCAATTTCAGCAATGTCCGCTTCACCGTAGCCGATGTGGCGCAGAGCTTCCGGGACAGCGCAGTTGATGATTTTGAAATAACCACCACCGGCCAATTTCTTGAACTTCACCAGAGCAAAATCAGGCTCAATACCGGTTGTGTCACAATCCATCACCAGACCAATGGTACCGGTCGGGGCAATCACCGAGACCTGCGCATTGCGGTAGCCGTGTTTCTCACCAAGCTTCAGAGCCTTGTCCCACGCCATCTCGGCATGTTTGATCAGGTTCTTGTCTTCGCAGGATGCATGATCCAGCGGAACCGGCAATGTGCTCAAGCCTTCATAACCGGCAGCTTCGCCATGGGCAGCCAAGCGATGGTTGCGAATGACGCGCAGCATGCTGTCAGCATTTGGTGCATAGCTGGGGAAAGGCCCCTGCTCTTGAGCCATTTCAGCCGAAGTTGCGTAACACACGCCAGTCATGATGGCTGTAATGGCACCGCAGATGGCGCGGCCTTCATCACTGTCATAAGGGATGCCGGAGGTCATGAGATAGCCACCAATATTGGCGTAACCCAGACCAAGGGTGCGGTATTCATAGGACAGTTTTGCGATCTGTTTTGACGGGAATTGCGCCATGAGAACAGAGACTTCCAGAACAATTGTCCACAAGCGTGTGGCGTGCTCGAAATTTTCCACATCAAAGCTGCGGTCCTCGCTGCGGAACTGCATGAGGTTCAGCGAAGCAAGATTACAGGCCGTATCGTCCAGGAACATGTATTCCGAGCAAGGATTGGAAGCGCGGATGTCACCAGCGGCGGGGCAAGTGTGCCAATCATTGATGGTGGTATGGTATTGGATGCCGGGATCAGCTGAAGCCCAGGCAGCGTAGCCGACCTTTTCCCATAAATCGCGCGCCTTGAGGGTTTTGGTGACATCGCCACGAATACGGCCAATCAAATCCCAATCACCATCATCTTCAACAGCATTGAGAAAGCCATCCGTTACTCTGACGGAGTTATTGGAGTTCTGACCGGATACGGTGAGATAGGCTTCTGAATCCCAGTCTGTATCGTAGATCGGGAATTCCAGATCGGTATAGCCCTGCCTTGCAAACTGAATCACCCGTTGGACGTAATTCTCTGGAACCAAAGCTTTTTTCGCAGCACGCACTTCGCGCTTCAATGCCGGGTTCATGTTTACATCAAAGCAATCGCCTTCCGGGCCTTCGCAATTGACGCAAGCCTTCATGATGGCCTTCAGATGTTTGGAAACCACTTTGGAACCGGTCACAAGTGCAGCAACTTTCTGCTCTTCTTTCACCTTCCAATTGATGTAGTCCTCAATATCCGGGTGATCGATATCAACCACAACCATCTTGGCTGCACGACGTGTTGTGCCACCGGATTTGATGGCGCCAGCTGCGCGGTCACCGATTTTCAGGAATGACATCAGACCGGATGATCTGCCACCGCCGGAGAGATTCTCTCCTGATCCGCGCAGAAGGGAAAAGTTGGAGCCGGTGCCGGAGCCGTATTTAAACAGGCGCGCTTCACGGACCCACAAATCCATAATGCCATTTTCATTGACCAGATCATCTTCGACAGACTGGATGAAACAGGCATGGGGCTGAGGATGCTCGTAAGCCGTTTTGGATTTGACCAGCTTGCCGGTCTGATAGTCGACGTAATGATGTCCCTGTGACGGGCCATCTATGCCATAGGCCCAATGCAGGCCGGTGTTGAACCACTGCGGAGAGTTAGGCGCGACTTTCTGGGTCGCCAGCATGAACCGCAATTCATCATAAAATGCGGACGCATCTTTCTCGGTGTCGAAATAGCCACCTTTCCAGCCCCAATAGGCCCAGGTACCAGCCAAGCGGTCAAAAACCTGCTTTGCATCCATCTCAGAACCGAATTGTTCATCTACAGGTAGATCGGCCAAAGCGGCTTCATCACCCTCGGACCGCCACAGGAACGACGGAACGGAATTTTCTTCCACCTTCTTCAGCCGGGAAGGCACACCGGCTTTGCGGAAATATTTCTGCGCCAGAATATCGCTGGCGACCTGGCTGAACTGAGCAGGAACGTCGATATTTTCAAGACGAAAGACGATCGAACCATCGGGATTGCGAATCTCGCTGGTTGCCTTGCGAAACGCGATCTCGGCGTAGGGAGACTGGCCTTCTTTCGTGTAACGACGTTCTATTTTCATTGTGCCCTCAAATCTCTTTTCATGTCTGATGCCAGCGGCACCGAATATATATTGAGAATGCCAATGGCATTCTGTGACTGCTCGTGTGTTGCCACACATTGACTACTTGTGTGTCGCCACACTTGTTTCTCTGACGCAGCCACTCACTGACTGCCCCGGTTAATCCGGCACGACTCCATCAACCACTTTCAATAGGGTCGAACTCTCACACCAGCAGATCGTTACCTTGCGGTTACACCTGCTGAAAACCGTCCCATCGGGACAGTCCGACTCGCATTAACTGACGGTGTTGAGTTTCCGGATATTGTATTAACAAACCCTTTAACCACTACATCTTGTGTTCACAATGCCAATTTTTCGAAATCAACACAAGATTGTCGTTTTTAATTCAAGCCAAATTTTCCGTCGTATGTTCTTCGATCACGTCATTGAATCCACAGGAATTTTCTCCCACAAGTGAGAGATGCCCCATTCCCGTTACGCGCTGGCGGATCGGACTAACATACCGATGTGCCAGACTAATGATCGAAAATGACAGCCAACAGCCTTGAACCTGCGAAACTCTGAACCAACAAGGCTGAAAACACTGAACGCAACAGAACTTGGAACCGACGCAAACAGACAAAACATTGAGCGTCGATGACGTGATAAAAAATGCACCGGACAGGGGCTTTCGTCAACTGCTTGTGTCTGAAGAAATTGCACCGTCGATATATTGTATGAAGGTTTACTCGAAAGACCTGTCGGAGAGAGTGCATCCATCTGCTTGGGGAACAACAACAATTTCCTACAGCCCGTTTTAGAAGCGCCGCAAATGTAAAAAAGATAAAAAAATCACTTGAATTTCGAGCAACCTGACGTGAATCCGATTCCCGGTTTTCTTGCAGGCAAAACTGTGGATGTCGGGGAAAAGTTTTTGTCAGTTTTAAGGCATTGGACGAGAATCATTGCCGAAGCTGTGCAAATTGATTCCCTTGAGCCAAACCATAAAAATATGAAGCATCGGAAGACGCATACTATCTTTACGAGTGCTTAAACGATTCATCTGTAACATATCAGCATATATTCCCTTTCACGTTAGAAAGTATGGGAAACTATGCCGCTTCACACCGCTTACGGGTTGCCCCTTGAGGAGCTTGACCTTGTGGCGATCGATGATTCCAAAGCCATGCAGGGCATTTACAGGTCCATATTCAGCACGTTGAGAACAAAACGTGCCAGGGTATATGGTGATCCTGAGCGCGCTATGAATGCCATGCTTAACGAACCGCCCAATGTGTTGTTACTGGACTGGCGGATGGAAGCCACCAGTGGCGCAAAGCTGTTGCGTACGCTGCGGCTTAAACAGATGGACCCGCTTTGTTTCTTGCCGGTGATTGTTGTCAGCGCCTATGGCACCAAAAGCATTGTGGAATTGGCCTATCGTCTGGGTGCTAACGGATTTTTACTGAAACCAATCTCGCCTGACAGTTTGATCAAACGACTGCAATGGGTTGCAAGTGACGAACGCGATCTGATTCTTGAAAACGATCGCTATGTGATTGAAGGCGTTGAAGATAAACTTGAGATGCACCAGCACAAGGCTGAGAGCCTCAGCCGTGCCCGTGCCTATCATGACGAAAAGCGACGCAGCGCAGCGTTGAAGCATTCCGAAGACATCAAAATCGACGAAACCGCAAAAGAGGAACGTCCTGTTTTGGACAACAAAAAGGACGAGAAAGCGTCGAAGCAAGAAACCCCTATGCCACCAAAAAAGCGCAAGAAAGCCGGGGCCTTTGCCCGTATTGGCCGCAGCTGAATTTGACAAGCAGGACTATGATACAGGCAGAACTATGATATCGGCGCGACATCCCCTGCGTCCCAGGCGTGTTTTGTAACATCTGTAAAATCAGCGAACTGATTTTGTTCAATAGAATCGCGCATGCCCTGCATCAGACTTTGATAATAATGCAGATTATTCCAGCTGAGCAGCATGGCGCCCAGCGCTTCATTGCATTTGATGAGATGATGAAGGTAGGCGCGGCTGTAATCACGCGTTGCCGGGCATGAACTTTCTTCATCCAAAGGCCTTGAATCGTCAGCATGGCGTGCATTTTTCAGATTGACCTTTCCACGGCGCGTATAGGCCAAACCATGGCGCCCAGCGCGGGTCGGCATGACACAATCGAACATATCAACGCCCCGACCGACCGACTGCAGCAAATCATCTGGTGTGCCGACGCCCATCAAATAGCGCGGTTTGGTAACCGGCAACAGCGGACAGGTGACAGACAGCATTTCAAGCATGACTTCCTGCGGTTCACCGACGGCAAGCCCTCCGATCGAATAGCCCTTCAGGTCCATGGCCGTCAGCGCTTTGGCAGAACGTTCACGCAGATGTGGTATGTCGCCGCCCTGAACGATGCCAAACATGGCTTTCCCCGGTTGATCGCCGAATGCGGTGTTGCTGCGCTCTGCCCAGCGCAGAGACAATTCCATAGCCCGCTCAATGTCTTGCTCGGTTGAGGGAAGCGCGACACATTCATCCAGTTGCATTTGGATATCCGAGCCCAGAAGACCCTGAATCTCAATTGACCGTTCCGGGGATAATTCGTGTTTTGAGCCGTCAATATGGGACTGAAATGTCACCCCCTGTTCGCTCATTTTGCGCAAATTGGCCAAAGACATGACCTGAAAACCGCCGGAATCAGTCAAAATTGGGTATGGCCATCGCATGAACTCGTGCAACCCGCCCAACCGCGCAATGCGCTCGGCACCCGGGCGCAGCATCAGGTGATATGTGTTGCCAAGCACAATATCAGCGCCAAGGTCCCTAACCTGCTGTGGGTACATGGTCTTTACGGTCGCCGCCGTTCCAACGGGCATGAAGGCCGGCGTGCGAATGTCGCCTCGCGGTGTGCGCACCGTCCCGCGTCTGGCCGTGCCATCGGTGTTGTGAAGTTCAAAACTGAAATTCGTTACGGTCTTATCAGCCGTCATGTCTGGTCCTGTCTGAACAAAAGCGACGCATCGCCATAGGAATAAAAGCGATAGCCGGTTGCAATCGCATGGCGATAAGCAGCGCGCATGGTCTCAAGACCTGAAAACGCAGACACCAGCATCATCAGAGTTGACCGTGGCAGATGAAAATTTGTCATCAGAATATCAACAATCCTGAATTTGTAGCCGGGCGTAATGAAAATATCGGTCGCACCATGAAAGGCAGACAGGGTCCCGTCCTCACCGGCAGCGCTTTCGAGCAGCCGCAGGCTGGTTGTTCCCACAGATACGACACGGCCACCATTGGCGCGGGCCCTATTCAAGTTATCGGCCACCTTCTGCGACACCGTGCCGGTTTCAAAGTGCATTTTGTGGTCAGTGGTGTCGTCGGCCTTTACGGGTAGAAACGTTCCGGCCCCTACATGCAAAGTGACGAATTGTGTTGTGATTCCCTTGGCTGAGAGACTGGCAAACAGGTCCTCGGTAAAGTGAAGACCTGCGGTGGGGGCTGCAACAGCGCCGTCTTCTCGGGCATAGATTGTCTGGTAATCTGCCTTGTCATGATTGTCTTCAGCACGTTTGGAGGCAATGTAAGGCGGTAAGGGAATGTGCCCGACAGCAAACAACGCTGCATCCAACTCTGCGGCATTCAGAAGAAAGACAAGTTGAACTTCTCCGGCGTCTCCTTTCCTGGAGACCTCCGCGTGCAGTGATACACCGTCTTTTTCGAACACCAATTGGTCACCGACCTGAATTTTTTTTGCGGGCCGGATAAAGGCATCCCAAACGCCGCCACTGATGCGCATATGCAAAGTTGCCGAGATTTTCGCTGGCGGAAATTCGGGCGAGCGTGGAAGGCGCAAACCTTCCAATTGGGCGGGGATGACCTTTGTGTCATTCAAAACCAATACATCGCCGGGTTTCAAGCACGAGGCAAGACTGGACACGCGATCATCGGTTAGTGGTTCGTCCGGTCTGATAACCAATAAACGCGCAGAATCGCGAGGATTTGCAGGCCGCAAGGCTATGCAATCCTGAGGCAGTTCAAAATCAAATTCATCTACACGCATAGTCCATCCCGACAGAAAGCCCGCGCATTTGCAATGCGCGGGCCGTGATCCAAATCATTTCGTTTGAGTGTGTTAGGCCGCATCAGCCATTTTGGCAGTGGTGATCTGGTCTGGATTGCGGACTGGCTCGCCGCGTGCAAACGAATCCACATTGTCCATGCCCGAGATAACCTTGCCCCAAGCTGTATATTGACCATCCAGGAATGTCGCATCTGCAAAACAGATGAAGAACTGGCTGTCAGCTGAATTTGGATTTTGGGCACGCGCCATTGAGCAGACGCCGCGCACATGAGACTCATCGTTGAATTCAGCATCCAGATGTTTGCCCGAGCCACCTGTGCCAGTGCCTGTGGGGTCGCCACCCTGAGCCATGAAGTTGTCAATGACCCGGTGGAATGGCGTCCCATCATAAAACCCGTCATTCACAAGCTCCTTGATGCGCGCGCAGTGGTGCGGCGCAAGGTCTGGACGCATTTCAATAATCACTTCGCCCTTGGTTGTGTCCAGGATGATTGTGTTTGCAGGGTCGTTAATGTCAGTCATGAAGGCTTTCCTTGGTTAAATTTATCGTTGAAAGAGAGGTATGTCAGCGGCGGAGGCTGCCGCTGCAGCATTGGCTTTTGCGCGCTTTTCCGATGAATCATTGGCAGCACGCGCACTGGCAAGGTTTGCAGCGCTGAGAGCCGCCAATGCGTTTGCATGAGCAAGTTCTGCGGCAGACGCTTGCGATCTCGCGACAGTCTGTACACTCAAGGCTTCCCGCTTATCAAGCTGCGCGATTATCAAGCGTTCCTGAGCGGCAGCAAGGGCTTGTGAGGCATTTTGCAAGGTTACCTCATCAGCTGCCGCAAGATCTTCCAAATTCGCGACCTCCTGTTGCGCCAGGGCCAACTCTGCAATCGCGCGGTCTGCAGCCTGGCTTGCATTTTGATTGCTCTGCGATGAGGCCACCAACCTTTGTTGGCGTACTTCCACTTGCTGCATTGCGGAGTTCAGGGCCCGTTGTGCAACCTGCTTGGCGGCCAGTGCAGCTTCTGCATTTGCGGAAGCCTCACTTGCGGTCTCACGAGCCTGTTCTTCAACCCGCATCGCTGATGCCAGATTTGAGGAGGCCAGATCATGAGCTTCCTGTGTCGCCACAGCAATTGCTTCAGCCTGCTCCTCGCGATTATCAGCATCTGCATCCGCCTGCTGCATTTCTGCCAGAGCCAATTCTGAAGCGTTCAAGGCCGCTTCTGCCCGTTCCAGCGAAACATTCGCATTCTCGGCGACCTCCGCTGCGGACGCGGCTGCGCGGTCCTTTTCATCGGTTTCGGCAAGCGCCTGCGTAAGGCTGCGTTCCGCCACTCTCAGTGTATCATTCGCATCGACAACAATTTGGGTGGCCTGTGCTACTTGTTGCAGAACAGCATCTTCCAGGGACAGCGCCTCTGTTACATTTTCGGCAGCTGTTTCAGCCCTCAAAATCGCAACGTCGAGCGCCTGTTGCGCCTCAATCACAGCTTCTCCTGCTTCCTCTAAAACCGTGATAGCGTTCTCTGCCTGTTGGGTGGCCAACAGCAGGTCAGATTCAGCGCGCACCACTGAAAGTCTTGCAGCATCAAGCCCGTCAGTTTGTTGAGCAAGAGCTTCTTCAACGTTGAGAAACTCCGAATTGGCACGGCTCAACTCTGTTTCTGCGGCTTGCAAGTCCGCAGTGAAACCAGACACCAGCGCCCGATCAGCGTCACGTTGCAGCAGCGCTTCCGCCTTCGCAGCTTTTGCCTGCTCGGACAGCTCGATTGCTGTTGCAAGAGATCCTTGCTTTGCGGCCTCATTGGCAATTGCTGCATCGCGCAATTTCTCCGCCGTATCCCTGGTGACGGCAGCATCTGCCAAATCCAACTGCAGCGCCTCAAGTTCTGCCTGCAAACCATTTACTACATTTTTGGCATCATCTGTGCTTGCAGCAACGTCAATGGAAGTGCTCCTGATCTGGTTCGGGTCAGCCAGCGAGGCTTCAAGGGTGGCTTTGGCGTTTTGCAGATCGTTCTGAGCTTCTTCAAGCAACAGCGTGGCTTTGTTCAGCGCTTCAGACGCCAGCGTTTCATTCGATGTTGCAGTAGATGCCAAGGCCAGGGCTTCTCGCAAATCGTCATTTGCCGCCTCAAAACCTTGTCTCGCTGCTTTTTCTGCCTGCAGTGCCTCCTCCTTGGCGGCTGTCGCCACCGTCTCTCCATCACGCGCAGCCTGTAATGTTGCTTCTGCTTCCGCGACCCGCAAAATGGCGGTCTCAGCTCTGGATGACGCATTGATCAAAGCTTCGTTCCCGGCAATGAGAGCGGCATCACTGGCATCCAGCGCGCCCTGGGACTCATTGACCTCGGTACGCGCTGCAGACAAGGCAGCCTCGTCAGACGATACTTGATTTGTGGCGTCCTCAAGCGCTGCCTGCGTCGCTGCTGCCGTCTTCACCGCATTGGATAGCTCGGCCTCAATCTGAGCAACGGCAAGCTCTTCTGTTCTTTGGGCCGCAGACGCCTCCTCCAACAAATCGTCCACAGCTTCCATATCAGACGTGGCTGCTTCCGCGACACTTTGTGCAGCTCCAAGCCTTGCAACGGCCTGATCATTGGCGCTGATTGCATCCAAGGCGCTCTGCTGGGCGGTTTCTGCAGCTGTTTTTGCGGTTTCCAGTGCATCCGTTGAAAACTCGACCGCTGCGATGTAGGGAGCCAACAGGTCTTCATTATTGGCTGGGTTCAAAACGGCGGCGTCAAAGTTCGTCCGGGCGGAATTCAAAGTCCCTTCTGCCGCTGCCACAACCTCGTTAGCTGCCTCGTTCGCAGCTGTTGCAGCGTTCATTGCTGCGCTGGTCTGTTCGACAATTGCACGCGCTTCTTCAGAAGCTGTCATGGCAGTTTCAAGTTGAAGCTGTATCTCGGCTTTTGCAGCCGACGCAGTTGCAAACGCGTCAGAGCCTCGGGTTAATTCTGCCTGTGCTGCGGCTCGTTGAGCCTCAAATTGCCGAACCGTTTCCTGAGCCGCCGCATTCTCTGCCTCCGCCTCCCGAGCAAACGCGCGCGTTGCGTCCAGTGCGGATTCAGCATCGATGAGATCAGCATTTGCGGTTTCTACCCGCTCGGTATTTTGTTTAATCGCTTCCTGATTGGCCTCAACCGCCGCAAGGGCAGCTTCATAGGCCGACTGAGCCTGTTCGGCATTCTGTTTTATCAGTGCCAGCTCTTCAGCATCGCGACTGCTTCGCAGGATAGCTGCCTGCTCGGCGCTCGAAGTGGTTGCTACCAACTGTTCAGCTTCGGCTAAAACAGCCTCAGCCCGACCTGATGCCTCACGAGCCGCCTGACTACCATTCACGGCGGCTTCCCGCTCGCCGGTCGCCGCTAGTGAAGCTTCCTGTGCATTTGTCAAATTGATCTCGGCATCGGCAAGTGCACTTTCCGCAACCGTAACAAGTTGGGCAGCATCTGCAGCCTGGCGATCTTTTTCAGATAGCTGAGAACGGATTTGTTCAAGCGTTTGCTGCGCCGCATCTGCCGTTCTTTGCGCTGCTGCCAGGGATGCCTGTTTGGATTCAACCTGAATACTGATTATGTTTTCGATCGATGTAGACGCCATCAACTCATCTGAGGCGCTTGTCAATTGTGCCTTTGCAGCATTCAGACTGTTCTCAGCATCCGACAATGTCCTGGCGGCAGCATCTTCAGCTGCAAGTGCATCTGATACCCGGTCTTCGCTGATGCTAAGGCCTGCTTGCGATTGCGCAAGCGTCGTCTGCGCAACCTCAAACTGCTGCTCCTTCTCTTCAACTTTGTTTTCTGCAGCTTCAAACAGAGCCGTAGCCGCATCAAATTGCTCTTGTGCATTACGGGCAGTTTCCTGGGCAGATAAGAGCGTCTCCGCAGCAGAGGCTGCGCGCTGTGAAGCATCAGCTTCCGCCTGGGTTGCCACCTGCTCAGCCTCCCGCGCAGCCACGACATCTGCCTGTGCGCTCAGAACCCCACTATCAGCTTCATTCTGTTCGGCAACGGCCTGGTTTTTAGCCGCAATGGCCTCGGCCAGAGCCAATTGAGCAGAGGCCAATTGCTGTTCAGCATCCGCCAGAGCACGCTTGGCGTCACCGGCCACCGCAGTTGCCTGCTCAGCCGGGCCTTTGACGGCGCTGGCATCGGAAAGATCAGCTTGCAATGCATCCTGCGCTGTCGCGAATATCCGCGCAGCATCAGCAACGATTTGCACGTCTTGCGCTACCTTTGTCTCTGCTTCCTGCAACCTGACAGCAATGGCCGCACGTTCAGCGCTTGCTGTTTGAAGGGCCTGTCGGGCCTCTTTCAGCTTAATATTATCCAGGACTTGCCGCGCAGAGGTGACGGCTGCCCTCGCCGTTTCCAAAGCAGCAGACGCCTGTTCAGATTGGCTAGTCGCCGCATCCGATATCTGTGTTGCCTCCAGGAAAGCGTTTTCTGCTGCTTCAGCAACGGCTCGCGCAGCCTCCAGATTTGCTTCTGCAGTTGTCTGTCCGGCGGCAGTCAGCACCGCGCCGTTCGACAGTTCTGCCAATTGGGTTTCTGCCACGACAAGTCTGTTTCGCGCACGCAGCAGCCGATCACGCGTAAGCCCAAGCGCTGCCTGTGCCCTGCTCAGTGTGGTTTGAGTATCCTGAACGGCGAATAGGGCTTCTTCTTCTGCTGCAGTCTTAATCGCTACCTCGTCATCGGCCAGTTCTGCCGTCAGACGGGTTTCGTCAGAATAGTGGGAAGCCGTTTCGGCTTTTTGCGCAGCAATAACGGCAGCTGCTGCCCTGTCCTGTGCTAAATTTGCCGCAGCGTTGGCCGCTGCATTGGTTGCAATCGCAAACAATCGTCGATCGTCGACATCCCCCGCAATGCGCAGGGCGACCATCCTGTCGGGGTTTCGAACCAGTCCATTGTCTGGCTTTGTACCGGTTTTCAAACGGTCAATCTGGTCCAGACCGCTGGTCACTCGTCCGATAATTGTGTGCTCGCCCTCGAGCCATGGCGCATCACCAAGCAGGATGAAAAACTGTGAATTGGCGCTGTCCGGGTCTTCACCACGCGCCATACCGACCGTACCGCGGAGGAATCGTTCATCACTGAACTCAGCGTCCAAATCGGGCAAGTCCGAGCTCCCCATACCAGAACCTGTCGGGTCTCCTGTTTGCGCCACGAAACCACTGATGACGCGGTGAAAGGACAGCCCATCGTAAAAGTCCTGACGAATAAGTTGCTTGATGCGCTCAATATGCTCCGGTGCAAGGTCTGGCCGCAAATCAATGGTTACCAGATTTCCTTCCAGCTCGATAACAATGCGGTTTTTCAGATCGGCAGTTGCAACAGTTGCGACAGGCTCTGTTCGTTCAGGCAAATCAAGATTGTTTGCGGGTCTTGTCGGATTTATGAAATCTGGCTGAGGTGCTCCGACCTTCGGTAGCGGCGGAAGTGGCCGCGGCACAGGCGGAAGCTTGGGCGCCACCTCCTGCGCGACACCGGGAACCGCCAACACAAACGCGAGCAACAGCCCGCAACATATTCTCAACCAAGGACTTTTCATATTCTTTGGCATCAACTCTGAAATTTCCGAGATAGAGCATCGGCGACATGTTTCGGCACAAAGCTTGATACATCGCCCTTCATGCCCGCGATCTGGCGGACAAGCGTGGCAGTAATTGGGCGAACAGCAGGACTGGCAGGCAGGAAAACAGTTCCGATCTGGGGCATCATCGCACCATTCATGCCACATAGCTGCATCTCATAGTCGAGATCAGTGCCGTCGCGCAGTCCCCGAACCATGAATTGTGCGTCGCTCTCTATAGCGGCATCAACGCTAAGACCAGAAAACCCGACGACAGACACCCGCGACTGTTCGGCCGAGAACTCGGACTGCTCAATTGCTCCTGCAATCAGCGACTGCCGCTCTTCGTAAGAAAAGAGTGGTTTCTTACCGGCATGAATTCCAATAGCGACAACCACACGGTCGGCCAGATTCAATGCCTGCCTCAAAACATCCAGATGTCCATTTGTGACAGGATCAAAAGACCCTGGATAAAGAACTGTTCTACTCATTTCAGTTTTCCGATCAGGCTGGCATCAATCGAGACGCAAAATTTGCGATGTCAGGCACGTTTCTGGAGCGCCATCCAGACGCCACCTGAAATCAACAATGTTCCACTTATACGTTCCAGAAGGCGAATGCGAGTTGCCGTTAACAACCGTCCAGCGCGGCCAGCCAAAACTGCGTAGCTGCCATCCAGCAGGGTTGCGACAACCATGAACGTACCACCCAAAATCAATGTCTGCATAACCGCATCTCGCGTTGGATCGATGAATTGCGGGATGAAAACACCGACGAAAAAGAGGCTTTTGGGGTTGGTCAGAATAACCAGAAAACCCTGCAAGAACATGCGTTTGAATGTCGTCTTCTCACGTGCTGATTCAACCTGTCCAAAGCTCTTCTTATTACGCCAGAGGGTAATACCAAGCCAGATGAGGTAAGCGGCACCAATGAGCTTTATAAAGACAAACGCCTCACCAACAAACGCTATGACTGCAGACAGGCCAAAAGCCAGGACGAGTATTGTCAGTGCCAGGCCGAATTGCGTCCCCGCCACATTTGCAAGGCCTGCCCCGGCACCACTTCTCATACTGTTGGCAATGACAACAGTTACGGTTGGTCCAGGAACAATCACAACGGCAATACAAGCTACCACGAAAGTGAGATAAAGATTTCCGTCAATCATACGCCCGCCAAAACTGCCAAATTATCGCCTCGGCAAAGTTTCTAACAAATACTGAACCAAATGGACATGACCTGCGCAACATTTGAACCCGATTTTTCCACGGTCAGTGTCCGCATCCAGAATCTACCGGTCCACGATCTTAAGATAAAACTAACCATAAACCGGCTAATGACGTTCAGACTGGCTTCTACACAGGCATTTCAGATGAACCGTTCGCCAAATGGACTTTCCACCAAGGACCCGTTTTTCGAACGGATGATGGATGAACGTATCGCGACTTTGCGGGCATTCCTGAGAATGACCACTGAAAAATATCAGGTTCCAGAACCTCAGACATCTCCCACCTCTGAAGATGACACGCATCAGCGCCCTCCGGTCTCCAGCAACGTCATCGAGCTACGCCGCAAACGCTGAGCGACCACACTGTTTTCCAATTTTTGCCTGACCCGTCTGCATTTTGTCAGCTGGCAAGTTCATGCTGACAAAACTTGACGTATATGTCTGTTAGGAATATGTCTGTCGAAAGTATATCGAAATGATATATACTCGCCAAGCATATGATCGTGCTGGCGAGCCCCCTTTTTGAACGGCTTGTCATGAACGTCAGAACGCTTTGCCTTGGTATTCTCAACTTTGAAGATGCAACCGGATATGAAATCCGGAAAATGTCGATTGATGGCAAATACAGTCATTTCGTCGACGCGAGCTATGGCTCCATCTATCCAGCGCTTAACAAGCTGGAGAGTGAAGGAATGGTGTCATGCCGTGAAGAAACGCAGCAAGGCAAGCCAGCACGCAAGATTTATTCAATCAACGCCGCTGGCCGGGAAGAGTTGATCAAATCCCTTCAGGAACCACCCTCACCCGATGTTTTCAGGTCCGAATTTTTGATGATCGCTATTTCTGCGGAAATGTTGCCGCATGAGGCCGTCACCAGAGCCATAGATACACATAAGAAACAACTGCAGCAGGAATTGAGCATGATCGAGCAGATCGAGGCCAACAGTGTTCATCCAAGTTTCCTTTGGGCTGCCCGTTACGGCATGCATTGCATGTCTCAATCCCTGAAATTTTTGGAAGACACCCGCGCAGAACTGGAAGCCTGTGCAGGCACCAGAAGAAACCCCGGATCAGAACCGTCAAATGATAAACACGATGCCGACACTCTCCCAAAATCGGCGCATCTGACAGGAGCCCAGTGATGGCTTTTCGAATCAACAAATCATATCTGACAGCGACACTTGTGCTCGTCGGAATTGGCGTTTGGATGGGCACAGGCAGATTCAATATAGGCGGTCAGGCTACCGCAAGTGCTGATGCGGTCAGCATTGCCGAACGTCAGGAAAGCGCGTTGCAGAAGGTTTCGGTACGGGTCGTCACATTGGAGGCCGCTGAACGGCAACGTCAATTGGAGATCCGAGGCCGGACGGAAGCTGACGCCACTATTTCTGTGCGCGCGGAAACCAATGCAATCGTTGCCGAGCGCCTGGTGATTCTTGGAGATCACGTCATGCCGGGCGATCTTTTGTGCCGACTGAACACAGGCGCAAGAGAAGCGCGTGTTCTTCAGGCGAAAGCGACGTTGGAACAGACCCAGGCAGACTATTCTGCAAACGCAAAACTGCAAGAGCGCGGGTTTGCCGCAACCAATCAGGTGGCGGCACTGAAAGCGACCCTTGATTCGGCCAAAGCCGCCCTGCAAGAGGCGGAACAGGAACTGGATCGTATTGAAATTAGAGCGACCGTTGCGGGCATCGTTCAGGAGCCGTTGGTAGAAAATGGCGATCTGCTCTCGGTTGGCGGCGTGTGTGCAACTTTGATTGACACCGACCCAATGCTGGTAACCGGGCAGGTTTCTGAAAGAGACATCGGGAATCTATCAATTGGGCAGCAAGCGGACATCAGTTTGATCACCGGGGAAACGAGAACCGGAACGGTCAGCTACATTTCTGCAGCAGCGGATGCGGCCACGCGGACTTTTCGAGTCGATATTACAATGCCGAATAGTGACAACGCCATCCGCGATGGTGTGACCGCAACCGCAAATATTCCCTTGAAAGCAGTCTCTGCCCATTTGCTGGCACCCAGCATGCTGACACTGAGCGATGCCGGCGATGTAGGCATTCGACTGGTCGATCTTGATCAGGGAACGAACTACTTTCAAAAAATCGCCATCCTTGGCGAAAGCATGGACGGTGTATGGGCTGGCGGCCTGCCGGAGCGCATAACGGTTATTGCCGTTGGTCAGGAATATGTCGTCGATGGCCAACCCGTTGAACCTGTATTTGCGGAGGCCGCACAATGATATCAGCACTTGATAGCATTTTACGCCGTCCACGGACCGTTCTCACACTGATGCTGGTGATGATCCTGGCTGGTGCGTTCACCTATATTGCTATCCCCAAGGAAGCCAATCCGGACATTGATGTACCGGTCTTCTATGTTTCCATCGGGCAGCAAGGCATTTCCCCTGAAGATTCAGAACGTCTTCTGGTCCGTCCTATGGAGACATCGTTGCGTGGCCTTGATGGGTTGAAAGAATTGACAGCTGTGGCCTCTGAGGGCCATGCGGGCATCGTTCTTGAATTCAACATAGACTTCAACAAGGAAAAGGCACTTGCTGATATCCGCGACAAGGTGGACCAGGCTCAGGCGGAATTGCCGGATGATGCCAATGAACCGCAGATATTCGAGACTAATTTCTCGCTACAACCAACCATATTTGTCGCGCTTTCCGGTAATGTTCCGGAGCGGACCCTGTTCCGTCATGCCCGCTTGCTGCAGGATGAATTGGAATCCATTCCCACTGTCCTGGAAGCAAATCTGAACGGTCACAGAGAAGAGCAGCTTGAAGTCATCATCGATATGATGCGGCTTGAATCCTATGATATCACTCAGCAGGAATTACTGACGTCCCTGTCCAACAACAACCAGTTGGTGGCAGCCGGGTTTCTGGATAGCGGCAGAGGACGGTTTAACGTCAAGGTGCCAGGCCTCATTGAGACCGCTCAAGATGTCTACTCGCTCCCAATCAAACAGAATGGTGAAGGTGTTGTAACGCTGTCTGATGTGGCGGAAATCCGTCGCACGTTCAAAGACCCCAGTGGCTTTACCCGCATCAATGGCAAACAAGCCATTGCGATCAGCGTTGTGAAGCGCCTGGGCACGAACATCATCGAAAACAATGTCGCTGTACGAGAAAAGGTGGTTGAATTTACATCTGAGTGGCCCGATGCCATTCAGATTGATTTCATGCTCGATCAATCCAACTTCATCAAGGAAGTTCAGGGCTCTTTGCAATCCTCAATCATGACCGCCATCGTATTGGTGATGATTGTTGTTTTGGCAGCCTTGGGCGTGCGCTCCGCCATCCTGGTCGGTCTGGCGATTCCAACCAGCTTCATGACAGGCTTTCTCATTCTTGGGGGCCTTGGCATGACTGTAAATATGATGGTCATGTTCGGCCTTGTGCTGACCGTTGGTATGCTTGTGGATGGCGCCATTGTGATTGTGGAATATGCCGACCGAAAAATATCGGAAGGCATGCATCGGCGTGAAGCCTATATTCGCGCGGCAAAACTCATGCTTTGGCCGATTGTATCCTCCACCGGGACGACACTGGCGGCATTCCTGCCGCTGTTGCTCTGGCCCGGCGTATCCGGTGAATTCATGAGCTATCTGCCGATTATGGTGGTGATCGTTCTGTCAGCGGCGCTTGTCACGGCGATGATCTTCCTGCCTGTTACTGGTGGTCTGATTGGTCGAAACAAAGCCTCGCAGGAGGAAGCGAAGCAAGCAGCACAGATGAATGCAAATGCCGATCTGAACATTGCGGAGATGAAAGGTATCACAGGAATTTACCTGCGTTTCCTGAACCGGATTTCCGGCTCTGTGACCGGTAATCTGATTACCCTCACAGTGGCAGTGGCAATCGTTGTGGGCGTCTTTGTTGCATTTGGATCCAACAATGCCGGTGAGGAATTTTTCGTCGAGGAAGAGCCGGATCAGGCCATTGTTCTGGTTACCGGCCGCGGCAACATGTCAATTCTTGAAATTGATGATCTGGTGCGTGAAGTTGAAGGTGAGATTCTCCAGACTGTTGGCGTCCGTAATGCGGTTGCATCTGCAACCGCCGGCAGCGGCGGTGGTGGCGGAGATGCCATTGGCGGCGTTCAGGATAAACCTGCTGATGTGATCGGTGAGATCAACATTGAGTTGGAAGATTATTGCTGCCGCCGCAAGGCGATCGATATCTTTGATGAAATCCGATCCAGAACAGCTGACATGGCCGGAATTTCGGTCGAAATCCGTAAAGTCGAGGGTGGCCCACCTACCGGCAAGGATTTACGTCTGGAAATCAAATCCACAGATTATGACCAGCTGGTCACTGCGGTTGCACAGGTTCGCAGTCAAGTGGAGACGATGAGCGATCTCATTGAGATTGAGGATGGTCGTCCCCTTCCCGGCATCGAGTGGCAGCTTGATATTGATCGGGAAGAGGCTGGTCGGTTCAATGCGGGGATCGGTTCTGTGGGTGCAATGGTTCAGTTGGTAACCAATGGCGTGATGATCGGGACTTATCGACCCGATGATTCCGAAGATGAAATCGACATCCGCGTCCGCTTGCCAGAAAACCAGCGCAGCTTCGATGAATTGGACAAGTTGAAACTACGGACGACAAACGGTCAGGTCCCAATTTCAAACTTCGTCACTCGCGAAGCCGTGCCGAAAGTATCTACCATCACCCGTCGTGACGGGCTGTATGCCATGGATATCAAGGCTAATATTGCGCCCAATAGTGGCGTCTTACCTGATGCAAAGGTTACCGAGTTACAGCAATGGCTCGATGAGCAGAGCTGGCCCGACACAGTTCAGATGCGCTTCCGGGGGGCCGATGAAGAACAAAAGGAAGCTGGTGCCTTTCTGCAAAAAGCGGCGCTTGTCTCTCTGTTCCTGATGTTCATCATTTTGGTAACCCAGTACAACTCCTTCTATCAGACGGCCATCACGTTGATGACTGTGATATTGGCTGTGGTTGGCGTTTTGATTGGCCTGATGGTAACGGGCCAGAAGTTCTCAATCATCATGACAGGTACCGGCGTGGTGGCGCTTGCCGGTATTGTGGTGAACAACGCTATTGTTCTGATCGATACTTATAATCGATTGCGCCAGGAGGGCGCGCCACCGAAGGAAGCTGTCCTGAAGACCAGTGCTCAGCGGTTGCGACCTATTTTGCTGACCACAATCACAACAATTGCCGGCCTGATCCCGATGGCCACTCAGGTGAATTTCGACTTCTTCAATCGCGTCGTATCGGTTGGCGGAATTACGTCGATCTGGTGGGTCCAGCTATCCACGGCAATCATTGCCGGTCTGGCATTCTCAACACTACTGACGCTATTGCTGGTGCCGGTGCTGCTGTCCATGCCAACCAATTTCGTTGAATTGTACCATCGCCTGAGAGACAAAAACAGCGACACGCGGGAGACCGGAAGGCGAGAAACGGCGGACATTCGTCCCTTCCCAATGCGGGACGAAACTACGCCTCAAGAGCGCCCCCTCCCACAAGCGGCGGAGTAAAAGCTCAATTCCTGAAATCCCTACTCTTGCGACGATGGCGGCTGTTGTTCAGCCGCCATTTTTTTACGGAAACTGCGAATTCCAACAGGCAGCAGCCCCAGATAGATGAAGGTCATGATGGTGACGACAGTAAACGGGTAGCTTGCCAGCAATGCAGCCCACAAGACCAGCCCCACCATCAGGGGAAGCGCAAAATCACGGGGAATGCCAGAGCCCAATTTCTTACCCGAGAATGTCGGGACAGTGCTTACGACCAGAAAACCGATGCACAGAACGTAGATCAGAATGACAAAGGACCAGTCCGCATCGATGGGCACACCGATTTTCTGAAGCGACAAGGGCAGCAAAGCACACATGGCACCTGCCGGAGCGGGAACACCTGTAAAATAATTATCCTGCCACTCATCAGATTTGTTGCGCTTGCTTTTTGAGGCATTGGCTACGTTGAATCGCGCCAGACGCAGCGCCATGCAAATGGCGAACACCAGCGCAGCAATCCACCCAAGCGACCGCAAATCATGCAGCAGCCAAAGATACAGGATCATGCCCGGCGCAACGCCAAAATTCACAAAATCTGTAAGGGAATCCAGCTCGGCCCCCAATTTGGAGCTGGACTTCAAAAGCCGCGCAACACGGCCATCCAGTCCATCCAGTACAGCTGCGAGCACCATGGCGAAAATGGCAAATTCAAAACGCCCCTCCATCGCCAGACGGATTGAGGTCAATCCGGCGCATAGTGCCAGTAGTGTCACCATATTTGGCAATATGGCACGCAGGGAAATGGGTCGCTTCTTTACTGGATCGACCAGATTACGGCCCAATCCATCCTTGTCATCCGGGTCCAGAGGCTGAAATGGTCCGCTCATGTCAATCAATCCACGCGAGACTGTAATTCATGTGCGCCACCGTCCTCAAATACCGCAAGAACCGTTTCGCCTGCTATTGCAGTCTGGCCCATGGCAACACGGGTTGAGGTTCCACGTGGCAAATAAACGTCCAGTCGTGATCCAAACCGGATCAGACCAAACCGCTCTCCGGCGGTCATGTCCTGCCCTTCCCTGGACCAGCAGACAATACGGCGTGCAATCAGACCTGCAATCTGCACAACACCAACTTTGCCGTAGCGTGTATTCACAACCAGGCTGTTACGCTCATTGTGCTCGCTGGCCTTATCCAACTCCGCATTCAGGAATTTTCCGGGCGTATAGGCAATACGCGTAATCTGGCCACTCATCGGCAAGCGATTTACGTGGCAATTGAATACATTCATGAAAATCGAAATACGGTCCAGTGCCTGTGTGCCCAATTCCAGTTCCGGCGGCGGCACGAACTGGCCAATCGCGGAAACGCGTCCATCGGCCGGGCTAATGACAAAACGCTCGTCAATGGGTGTCACCCGGGACGGGTCCCGAAAGAAATATGCAACCCAGGCGGTCAGTATCCCAAAAATCCAGAACAAGGGCGACCAAAGCCATCCAAGCACCAGCGCCAGAAACGCGGCAATGGCAATAAATAGGTATCCCTCTTTGTGAATGGGAACAAATGAGTTGCGGATACTGTCTACGATAGTGCTCATGATGATACTGCGTTACCTGTTCCGACCGGGTGTGGCCTTGTCACCCTTTACCAGACATGCACATTCAATATCCAGTTGCAAATCAGATGTGGGAGAAGAGTAAATTTCCAACTACTCGGCTACAAGCGATCCGACAAAACCACGGTCATCGGATTCGCGAGCCTTACGCAGACGTTCGGCGGCTTCATTCACTTCCCGTTGACGGTTCCACATGGACGCGTAAATGCCGTCCTGCGACAGCAATTCCTGATGGGTTCCACGCTCAGCGATCATGCCGCTATCCAGAACTATGATTTCATGCGCGCTGACCACCGTCGACAGGCGGTGAGCAATCACAAGCGTCGTGCGACCTTTCGACACCTGATCAAGTGCACTTTGAATTTCCTGTTCAGTGTGGCTGTCGAGAGCAGATGTCGCTTCATCCAAAATCAGGATTGGCGGGGCTTTCAGTATGGTTCTGGCGATGGCAACACGTTGCTTTTCGCCACCGGATAATTTTAACCCGCGCTCGCCGACTTCTGTATCAAAACCATCGGGCAGGCTTTTGATGAAATCAGAGATTTGCGCCATTTCAGCTGCCTGCCTGACTTCATCATCGGTGGCATCAGGGCGACCATAGCGTACGTTGTAAGCAATCGATTCATTGAACAGAACCGTATCCTGCGGAACCATGCCGATTTGCTGTCTGACAGAGGTCTGGCTTACGTCGCGCACATCCTGGCCATCAATAAGAATCCGACCACCTGTCACATCATAAAACCGGAACAACAAACGAGAAATAGTGGATTTACCTGCACCGGAGGGCCCAACAATCGCAACCGTCTGACCAGCGGGTACTTCAAAATCCACGCCTTTCAGGATTGCCCTGTTTTCATCATAGTGAAACCGCACATCCTCAAATCGGATGGTCGCATTATTGATGATCACATCTGGCGCATCGGGCTTGTCTTCCACTTCGGGCGCGACCCCAAGAAGATTGAACATCGCCTCAATATCCACAAATCCCTGTTTGATTTCCCGATAGATCGAACCGATGAAATTCAGGGGAATGTAGAGCTGGATCAAAAGCGCGTTGATCAGCACAAAGTCGCCCAGCGTCTGTGTACCCGCCACTACGGCATTCGCCGACATGGCCATGCACACAACCATTCCGATTGAAAAAATGAGGGTCTGGCCGAAATTCAGCCAGGCCAGAGATGTGGCTGTCTTGACTGCAGCGCCCTCATAACCTTCCATGGATTCATCGAACCGTCCGGCTTCCATCTGCTCATTGCTGAAATATTTGACCGTTTCATAATTGAGCAGACTGTCGACAGACTTGCTGTTGGCCTCCGTATCGGCATTGTTCATTTCGCGGCGGATTGCGATGCGCCAGTTCGAAGCCAAGATGGTAAAGACGACATAGACAACGATCATGACCACAATCACGGCCAGATAAGTCATGTTGAAATGGTAGCCAACCACACCGGCCATGAAAATAAATTCCAGTGCGGTTGGGAACGAGGCAAGAATTGTAAAGCGGACGACCGTTTCAATTCCCTTGGTGCCGCGTTCGATGATCCGCGACAAGCCGCCTGTGCGGCGTTGCAGATGGAACCTTAAGGATAAGTCATGCATGTGAACAAACGTCTTGCGCGCAAGACTGCGGACGGCATGTTGGCTGACCCTAGCAAACAGCCCATCACGGAGCTGGGTAAAGCCAATCATCAGAATACGGCCAACGCCATAGGCAATGACCAGCATGACCGGAACCAGCAAAAACGCAGGCAAAAAGGCAATTTCCTCATCATTCCCGGCCAGTGCATCGGTGGCATATTTGTAGAGAAATGGCACAAATACGGTAACGATTTTAGCGACAACCAGCGCAGCAAACGCCAACCAGACGCGTTGCTTCAGCTCTGGTCGATCTGACGGCCACATATAAGGCCACAGATTCCGGATTGTGGATACCAGATCACCGTCTTCAGTGGATATCTGCGTGGCCGATTGTTTGTTTTTTTTGGCCGCATCGTCGGCTTTGCCAGACGCATCAATTGCAGTCATGTAGTTAGAATTCCTGATTGTAAATATATGAGCGCCGAAAATGCGGCGCGAGGACCGGGTCCTTACCCTAGGCTAATTCTTTGTTGTCTTCTTTCGGCGCAACGGCCTCACCAGATGCAGTCAAATCTGCGATCAAGGAACTGGCATGTTTGAGTTTCTGCGTGTTGAGGCAGTAACAGGATCGTGGTCCGTCGATCGTACCAACAATCAATCCCGCGTCTTTCAGCACCTTCAGATGCTGAGAGACAGTGGATTGGACCAGTGGCAGCATCTCTACGATCTCACCACAGAAACAACGGCCTTTGGAGGCCAAAGCGCGAATGATTTCAAGGCGTGCAGGATGACCCAGCGCACGCAGGACTACGGCCATATCGCAATCCCCGGCGACGCCGCCAGCGGCATTCTCCCCATGTGAGACTTCTGCTGATGGAGCAGTCTGCTTCACGTAACACCCTTTCATCGTTAGTTACCGATGAATATGGCATACGCACAGCAGCAATCAAGTGCATAAGCCAGAAGTCCGGTCAATCACACAGAAAACGTCAATAAATCCGGTATTCCTGCCTACTGCCTGACCCTATGAATAATCAGTTTGCCAAAGAATTGTCTTCCGGCACAACCAACACCTGATTTGGAAATATGGTGGCCGGATCACGAATCTGATCTTCATTTGCACTGTAAAGGATGGTGTATCGCACACCACTTCCATAGATTCGCCGCGCAATCGTCCACAAATTATCTCCTCTGCCGACCACAACCCGCTGAAGTCTGATCATCTCACGAGAGATTTTGGCGTTGTCCCGACCCGTTGCGGTGTCACCGCGAATATCATCATCAATCGCGTTATCCGGGTCGAAGGTTGCGGCCAGAGACCCCACAATCTTCGGGTCTCGTTCAAAGGGAACTTCACGGCGCGCCAGAACAGCGCCGCTGGATCGCTCGACCTGCTCTGCACGCAGAACCAATCGCCCCTTGGGCACAGATTGGGTTGTGTGGAAATGCCAACGCCCCACGGGGCCAGCAACGGTTTCTCCAATGAGCTTATTGTCCAGAAAAAGCCTTACGCTTGCTTTTGGCCGTGATGCGCCTGCTACCAGTAAATCATCTTCTCCTTCGGTTTCGACCGCCTCAATCGTCACCAATGGCTCGTCCTGCACTTGCTCCGGCACTTTTGGCTCAGGAACAGGCTCCACTGAAGCCGTTGCAGAGGCATCCGTACCATCGCCCGCCTCATTGGTTGAATCCGAAGGCACGGTCTTCGCCGATGAACTCGCATCAGGTAAGTCCGCTGGCTGCTCTGAAGCTTCCGGCCTGATCGTTGTCGCCGGACTCTGCCAGATTGCGCTGGGTTCGCCCGGTTGATCCAGCATGACAATTGCGGATTCCAAAGCCTGCTCCGGCACGGCAACCGTCACATTTTGAACCGAGACCAACGGTTCTCCGGTATCATTGGAGATACTGCGAACTGCAATCTGATGTCCGCCCTCTGACAATGGTTCATCCAGCACAAGTGCCCACTCTCCGGCGGAGTTGGCGGTCGCTCTGGCAAGCACTTTATTGCCTGACATTATTTCAATCTTGCTGCCAGGCGCTGACAAGCCGGCCAGAACTGCATTGCCGTCAGGCTCGACCCTGACAATATCAAATGTCGGCGGGGCAACCGCTTGCTGGGGCTCAGTCTTGTCGTCTGATTGTACAATTTCTGACTTGTCGTCTGATTGCGCAATTTCTGGCTCGTTCTCTGGTTCCCCAATTTCAGACGCGGTCCGGATCTGCGTCCCGACGGTCTTGGCCCTGCCAACATTGGCTGCTGACTGACGTATATTCTCTAGAGAGACTGAGCCGCTCATTATCAGAACACCGGCTGTCACCAGCCCGGCGGCACAGCAAACAGCAGCAACTGTCAAAGCCGTTTTGTTAGCACCAAGCGCCCTCATTGCGTGCAAACTATCGGTAATTCTGGAATGTAGCGTCATGGTCAGAGCAGTCCGATTTTCCAAGGCTTTCGTCTGGTATTGAACCTATTGGGTTCACAACATGCGCATCATGCGAGATGTCTGCACAAATACCAATGTTTCGTGTAACGTTATCCCGTTAACCGTTCCTAAAATGCTTGTATCACCATAACAGCTTGAAGGTTCGGATTCGACGCAGATCTTAACGCGAGTATCATTTGAAAGGTTATCAATTTTATGGGCACCATTTCTTCCATTTGTGTTTATTGCGGAGCCGGAAGCGGCACAGATCCGGCTCATATGGCCGCCGCAACAGCGCTTGGCCGTATTCTTGCGGAAGAGAAAATCCGGTTGATTTATGGCGGCGGCACGATTGGAATGATGGGTGCCGTGTCAAAGGCTGTTCTTGAAAACGGCGGACAGGTGACAGGGATCATCCCAAGATTTCTTCTGGATATGGAAGCCTCTCATGAAGAGCTGGAACGTCTTGATGAATTGATTCTGACGGAAGACATGCATGAGCGCAAACGCACCATGTTTGACAAGGCAGACGCTTTCATTGCCCTGCCCGGTGGAATTGGCACATTGGAAGAACTGGTTGAGCAACTGACCTGGGCACAGCTCGGCAGGCACAAAAAGCCGGTACTGCTCGCCAATATCAACAATTTCTGGCAGCCACTGATTGAACTGATCTCTCACATGCAGGAAGAAGCCTATATCCGGGAAGGCTTTGAAGTGAACTTTCTCAACTCAGATGATGTGGAACAAATAGTGCCGCTGCTGCGAAAAACGGCGCGTGAAACCGTTGAGGCTGATAGTGCGCTGGAGGCAATCGGGCGGCTATAGAGGCATGGGCACAGTGTGGATACTCGGAATAATTCCGAGTATGACAATGGTTCGAAGCCGAGAATCAGCGCCCGATATTGCGATTGAGTTGTTGCAATATCGATGCCCAGCGATGCACTCACATTCAATGCCGTCATACTCGGATTTATTCCGAGTATCCACGGACAAATAACCGTCGTTAGATTTCGTCTGCTAGTACCCGCATCAGCTTGTAGTTGATACTATCAAGAAGCGCCGCGAATGAAGCATCGATGATGTTTGAGGAGACCCCCACGGTAAACCATCGGTTGCCCTGCCCATCCCTGCTTTCGATGAGAACACGCGTGATCGCTTCCGTTCCGCCGTTCAGGATGCGCACTTTGAAATCCACGAGTTCCAGATCATTGATATGGGCGTTATAGCTGCCCAAATCTTTTCGAAGTGCCTGATCAAGCGCATTGACCGGCCCGTTGCCTTCTGCGACCGACATGAACTCTTCTCCGTCCACAGTGACCTTGACGATGGCTTCCGACACGGTCACCAACTCGTTTCGCGCATTGATCCGCCGTTCAATCATTACCCGAAAACTGTCGACCGAGAAAAACTCGGGGACCGAGTCCAGTCGGCGGCGTGCCAGCAGTTCGAGCGATGCATCAGCTGCTTCATAGGCATAGCCCAGAGCTTCGCGTTCCTTGATATCTGCCAGGAGGCCATCAAGCCTTTTGTCAGATTTTCTGATATTCAGACCAAACCGGTTCAATTCTGAAATCAGATTTGATTTTCCGGCCTGATCAGACACCATCACATGCCGTTTATTGCCAACACTTTCTGGCGGCACATGCTCATATGTTTCGGGCTCTTTAAGCAGTGCTGATGCGTGAATTCCGGCTTTTGTGGCGAAAGCACTGCTGCCGACATAAGCGGCTTGCGTGTTGCCAGATCGATTCAACAATTCCTCGAAAGCCTTTGAAAACGATGTGAGTTTCGCCAGAGTTTTGTCTGACACACCCACGTCAAACCGGTCAGAAAAAGCTGGCTTCAGCTTCAAAGTGGGAATGATGGAAATCAAATTGGCGTTGCCGCAGCGCTCTCCGATACCGTTCAGTGTTCCTTGAATCTGTCGCACGCCGGCTTCAACAGCGGCCAGCGAATTGGCAACCGCCTGTTCAGTGTCATCATGGGCATGAATGCCAAGATGATCTCCGGGAACGTGCTTGATGACCTCGGCAATGATCGATTTGATTTCCATCGGTAATGTACCGCCATTGGTGTCACACAAAACCACCCAGCGCGCGCCCGCGTCAAAGGCAGTTTTGGCGCAAGCCAGCGCATATTCCGGATTGGCCTTGTACCCATCGAAAAAATGCTCGCAATCGACCAGAGGCAGTTTTCCGGCAGCTTTGGCAGCTTTCACCGACGCGTCAATGCCTTCCAGGTTTTCCTTATTGGTACATGCCAACGCGACGCGCACATGGTAATCCCAAGCCTTGGCAACGTAGCAAATGGCATCCGCGCTTGCGCCCAGCAACGCCTGAACACCCGGATCATTTTCGACCGAACGGCCTGCCCGTTTAGTCATGCCGAATGCAGTAAAGGCGGCTTTGCGGGTACGCTTTTCGCTAAAGAACGCAGTATCTGTAGGATTTGCACCCGGATAACCGCCTTCGACGAAATCCACGCCCAGTTCATCAAGCATGTTCGCAATCTGAATTTTATCTTCCAGCGAAAAATCGATGCCAGGCGTTTGCTGGCCGTCGCGCAAAGTGGTGTCGAACAGATATAGGCGTTCTTTTGTCATGTTTCTTTCTGCCATTGAGTGCCATTCAGACTTGGCACTCTTTAAAATTTGAGACGTTGTCAGTCGGTTTGAGCGTTTGCCGGTGGCCAGACCTCTGTATCTGTATCCGGATGTTGGTAGGTTTTAATCGTCGCCAGAAATCGGGCCTCATCGCTCCCTACACCATTTGGGTGCGCCGGCAGATCAGCAAGCACATCAACAAATGGCTGTTTATCTGCGACGCACACCTGGACAGCAGGAGCTGCAAGTTCCGGATGATCCAAAGCGCCGATCGCTATGCCCGGCTCTGCACCATAATCATAGGTTAGCGGGGTGCCACACTCGGCACAAAAGCCGCGTTTCACCCTGTTAGAGCTTTGGAACAGCTTTGGTGCGCCGCGTGTCCATGTCAGCTCATGGGCTGTCACGAGTGGTGCATAAAAGCTGCCAAAGGCTTTTTGGCACATGCGGCAATGGCAAATCGAGGGCTCGCCAAGCTTTGCAATGCGAAACCTGACAGCACCGCACTGACAGCCACCAGAAATGGGTTTCGTTGTCATCGCTTGATCTCCCATTTTGTCTCGCGTGCGCCTGTATCTGGGTTCTTGCCGTCTTTCAGCTGAATGCCTTCGCCAAGCAAAGCATCACGAATGCGGTCTGCCTCCGCCCAGTTTTTTTCACCTAATAACCGAAGCCGATCTTCAATACGTTTGTTCAAGTTCCTTGGTGCATCCGAGAGATCAGCTTTTGTAACTGTGTCGCCTGCATATTGCGGGTTTATTTGATGACTGATCGACACTTCATGGCCTTGCACTCTCACGTGGCCACTATCTACTTTTATTACCACAAGGCCTGCCAGTAAATTGAACCCTAAAAACTCTAAACCTCCTTTGAGAAAGGCAATATTTTCAACCCCGACAAGTCGATCAAAACTTGCACGTTCTGCGTATCTTGCTATCAGCCGAAAAAACTCATTCATATTAAGGTTATCGGCCAGAGCAGCGAGAGATTCGTCAGATAATTGGCCTTCAACTTCACGGCCCCATTTTGCAAGGATACCGGTCCACTTTTTTAATTGTCTATCTGCTTGCAGCAGACGGGACACTGTCCAATCAATGGGCTGCTCATAATGGGTCTTCAACATGGCTAAACGCAATATTCGCCCATGCCATTTGCGCCCGCCAAATTTCTCGGTTTCGAGCAAATCATTGATGGTTATGAAATTGCCCAGAGACTTGGACATCTTCTCGCCCTCGACCTGCACGAAGCCGTTGTGCATCCAGAAATTGGCCATGGTGTCGGTGCCGTAAGCGCAACGCGACTGGGCAACTTCGTTTTCATGGTGCGGAAATGCCAGATCGATCCCTCCGCCATGGATATCAAACACCTCACCCAGATGTTTTGCGGACATTGCCGAGCATTCAATATGCCAACCTGGGCGACCAGGCACACTTATATCGGCAGGAGAAACCCATGATGGCTCACCGGTTTTCGATGGTTTCCAAAGCACAAAATCCGTCGGGTTTTTCTTGTAGGAAGCTACTTCAACGCGGGCACCCGCAATCATTTCGTCGAGCGGTCGCTTGGACAATTGGCCGTAATCCACCATTGAGCTGACATCAAACAACACATGATCATCTGCGACATAGGCGTGGCCGCGTTCAATCAGCTGTTCAATCAACGCCTTCATTTCTTCAATATGGTCTGTGGCGCGCGGCTCGACCGTTGGCTCCAGAACACCAAGGGCCGCAATATCCTTGTGAAACTGCACGGTCGTGCGCCGCGTAACATCTTCAATCGATACGCCCTCTTTTGCAGCACGTGCGTTTATCTTGTCATCGACATCCGTGATATTGCGGGCATAGGTGACGTGCTCCGGGCCATAGAGATGGCGCAGCAACCGAAATAAGACATCAAAGACGATGATTGGGCGCGCATTGCCGATATGAGCATAGTCATAAACAGTCGGGCCGCAGACATAGAGCCGCACATTGGCTGGGTCCAGCGGTTGAAACCGCTCTTTCTTCCGTGTCAGCGTGTTATAAAGCCAAAGATCCGGCAGTTTGTTCATTTACTTCGTCCCGAATTATTTGATCTGCAGACACATGCGTCCACAGACCTGAATAAATGGTTGCTGCGGGCCTCGCGATGCAGCTTCAAATGTCGGAAAGAAGGCACGGTTCGCGAACCAGCGGGTTGTTAACCCCTGATAATAAGTCCGCAAATACAAATTGGCTGATGCGCCATTTTATCGTCCACCGTGATTATGGTGCGCACTTAAGGCGGATTCCTGCAGGGCGTCAAGATGAAAACACCGGGACGGGTCAACGACAGTCCGGCGACAGTCCGGCGACAGGCCTGCAACAGTCCTGCATTTTTCGAAATTGAAGCGAAGTTTTCTGAACTGAATCTGAACACAGCTCTCAGGCAGCGTTCAATTTGCACCTGCCATTGTGCCTTAACAATTTAGGAGGGAACCAAATGGCCCGTTTCGTGTTTTTATTTTCGTGCATGCTGATTGTCGCAAGTGGCGTCCTTGTGGTCGCTCAATTTGACGATATCACAGGCGCTTCCAGCACCAACAATACGCACGCATCCCTAGAAACATGCATGCAGACACGCGATTTTTGCGGAAATCTATGAAAGCGTGAACATTTACGCTAAAGTGTTGGGAGCTTATGGTTTTACAACGTCAACCATATATATATTTGATGCAAATTTTTACTCGATTGACAGAGCTAATGCTTAAGTTTCCGCGTTTGTGTGGCCGATCCAGCGGTCTATTTGGTCTGGTATTGTTGCTCGGTGCTGGCATTGCCGCACCCGCCTATGCGCAATCTGCAATCTGCTATGATCTGCAGAGTCGGCTGGCCAATCTGCAAAATGGCGGCTCTGGCTCGCAAAGCCGTCAATATCGCAGGTATAATCAGGCCGCGAAGGAAATGCGGAACCGTATAGCTTCAGCTCAGAAAAAGGCGCGCAGAGCAGGCTGTCGGACTGGCGGTATTCGACTTTTCCAAAAACGTGAATGCGCTAATGCAACGGGACAAATCCGGAAGCTCCAGCGGGAATTGCGGAGAGTCGAGTCCCAGCGCTCACGTTATGGACGCAGCCCGAGAAATTCACGCCGCCAGCAGCAGGAACTCCTCGTTGCCCTTCGCCGTAACCGATGCGGGAGACGAAATGTGCTGGATGGCTTTGAACAGCCACGTTCAAACACCTACCGGACGGTTTGTGTGCGCACTTGTGATGGTTTCTTTTTTCCAATCAGCACTTCCACCACATCGCGCAATTTCGGCAAGGATGAAGCGGTCTGCAAAGGTCAGTTTCCCGGTAGCGACATGTCTTTGTTTTATCATCCACGCGGCGCAGATAATGCGATGGAACGAGCGCGAGGTGTCGACGGACGCACTTATACCAGCATGCCATACGCGTTTCGCTATCGCGAAACGTATGATCCTTCATGCAAATTCAACCGCAGCGCATTACAGCAAGCCACCCTTGGCAACGGAACTGCCGTCGCGTTCACAGCTCGCAATCCAAGAGCGGGTGAGGTCAGATTTGGTCAGAACGGTCCCGTTCCGACGCCCCGACCTGCGCTTGGTCTAGATCCGGAAACCCAGATGAACATGGCCGGAAACTTCCGCCCCAGTGGGTTGCCACTGGCCCCAGAGCTGGTGATCGACCCGAAAATTCGCGATGGTCAGCGTGTCAGGACAGTCGGGCCACAACAGTATCTCGGTCCATCAACGGCAGAAGTTTTGACATCTCCGGGCCTGACGCGGATCCAGTAACGGCTTTGCGCAAGGGCATGAACAGCCCCTTGCCTTTCCGCCCGGTTTCCGCCTTCACCGCATTTGCCCATTCCATCCAGGTTGCATGAGACCATGGTTCCTGTGGCAGTAACGTGATGGCCAAGCTTACCATTTCGCGATCTTCATCATCAATCAGAGGATCTGCACCAGACACAATGATTTGCGCCCAACGGTCTGCGTCGGTCAGTTTCTCAAGGTTGCCCTGCACTGCATCCCAAAAAAGAGCGCCATCCACGCCTTCCGGCGCTGACAATCGATCGGAAACCGTTTCATAGGGCAGCGCATGGAGCAGTTTTGCATTCAGCCCTTCAAGTTCTGCCACATCAAATCTCGCGGGCGATTTTGAAACCTTGTGTGGGTCAAACATTTTCGCAAGACCCTGCATTTCGGCTATGGGTTCAACGGCATAAGACGTCCCGATGAGGCTGGCCAATGAGGCAACAGCCATGGCTTCCATACCGGCCGTCCGCAGCCCTTCCAGAGAAAGTGAACCAAGACGTTTTGACAGCCCCTCGCCTTCCGAACCTGTCAGCAGATTATGGTGACCAAATTCTGGCGACTTGAAGCCGAGTGCCTTGAAGATGGCAATCTGGGCACCCGTGTTGGTTATGTGATCTCCGCCACGAATGACATGGGTCACGCCGAAAGCGGCATCATCGATGATGGATGGCAGCGTATAAAGCCACGACCCGTCCTCGCGAACCAGAACAGGATCAGACATGGACCCCAGATCCACCGTCTGCGGCCCGATAAACAAATCATCCCAATGGATTTCTGTCCGCTCAATGGCAAACAAATCATCCTTGTAATTCGGCAGCAAAAAGCGCCAATGGGGTTTGCGCCCCTCTGCCTCAAGCGCATCCTTGTCTTCCTGGCTTAGTTTGAGCGCCGAACGATCATAGACCGGCGGCAAGCCTCGTGCGCGGCTGCGCGACCGCTTGCGTTCCAACTCGTCCCCGCTCTCATAGCAAGGATACAAAAGGCCTTTGGCCTTCAGGTCTGCTGTGACCACTTCATAGTCAGCAAAACGAGCTGACTGGCGTTCAATGCGGTCGGGTTCAATCCCCAGCCATGCCAGATCGGTTAGAATACCATCAGCGAATTCCTGTTTGGAACGGGCTTTGTCCGTATCGTCAAAGCGCAGAATGAACTCGCCCCCATGTTGCCGGGCAAATAACCAGTTATAGAGCGCGGTTCGGGCATTGCCGATATGAATGCGACCGGTCGGGGACGGCGCAAAACGAACAATAGGGCTGGTCATACGGTGCTTGTTTCCTGTTTGGCCAAATCAGTTTCTCTTGCCTGTCTGGCGATAAAGGCTTTTGAAACGCCAAAAAGCATTCCCGAGATCACAATGCAATAGGCAGACATGGCAAGAAACTGGGTTTCCAGGGCAACGCCATAGTCAATCAGCCAGCCAATGACGCCAGGACCTAATGCGCTGGCAAAGACCATCAACGCCACAATGAGTGAGCGGATTTCCCCCAGATGTTTCACGCCGTATATTTCGGGCCACAAAGCCCCGAACAGCGTGGAAAACCCGCCCCCATTGAGGCCAAGAAGCACAAACACCAGCGGAATACTCCACGGGCTGTCAAACAGGCTGAGAACCAACAAAGCGGCAGCCAGAGGAAACAGAAAGTATGGCAGAAGCGCACGGGCGCTGAAGCGGTCGACGCAATATCCGGTAATCAGACCAAAAATAAATGTGACCAAGGCGTAGATGGAGAAACCGCTCGCAAACCAGGAAAGCTCCCACCCCTTCAGTTCAACCATATAGACCTGATGGAAGAAAATTGCCGTTCCGATAAAGGGTGGTGACAGATAGCCGAAAGACGCGATCCAGAACAAAGGATCATGGACCATTTCACTGCGCGTCCATTGCCTGATGGGCGCCACATCCCTGGTGGAAGCTGTGTTTTGCGGAACCCGGTCGCGCCCCAACAGCAACCAGAGGGCCGGAATGGCAAGCAGGATGATGACACCGGCGAAAATCAACCAGGTCTGACGCCAGTCCAGAACCGCAATCAGCAATACGACGGTCAAAGGCAGCACCGCTTCGCCAATCTGGTGACCTGTGTTGGTAATGCTGACGGCCTTTCCGCGAGTCGCATCGAACCAGCGCCCCATGGCCGTCAACGCCGTGTGGCTCATCATTCCCTGTCCGAAAAACCGAATCAGGAAGATGGTGAAGACCAGCATCGTCAGAGAGTCTGCAATTGCCATCGCTGCGCTGGCGACCCCAAGCCCAAGAAGAGCTACAGCGCCAACCTGCCGAGGAGAATAAAAATCCACAACCTTGCCAACGAAAACCATCACCGCCGCACTGCCGAGAGTTCCAAGCAGATACAGCCCTCCGAATTCACCATTGCTCAATCCAAACTCTTCGCGAATCTGACCGCCAAAGAGTGCGATGAAGAAGGTCTGGCCAAAACTGGATGAAAACGTCAGTAGCATACCGGCCACAAGCCAGGGCGCATTCTGTCGCAAAAAGGCGAGCATGCAGGCTACCTCGAATGACCTTTGACAGGGGCTGGCCCTAATTCGTGAGTCTGATGAATCGCTTAGCTACGGTCTCTAAAGCGATTTGTGATGGGATAACGGCGATCGCGCCCAAAATTCTTTCTGGTGAGTTTCACGCCCGGCGCTGCCTGGCGGCGCTTATACTCGGCAATGTAAAGCAGGTGTTCGATCCGTTCGACCGTCTTGCGATCATGCCCCCGTTCAACAATTTCCGCAATGCTCATTTCTTCCTCAACGAGACATTCCAGAATGTCATCCAGAACTTCATATGGCGGCAGTGAATCCTGATCCGTCTGGTTGTCGCGCAGTTCTGCGGTGGGTGCTTTTGTCAGGATATTGACGGGGACAACTTCGCCCTTGGGGCCGAGAACATTCTTGGGCTGGTGCTCGTTACGCCAGGCGCACAAATCATAGACCTGAATTTTGTACAAATCCTTGATCGGGTTGAAACCGCCATTCATATCGCCATAAAGCGTGGCATAGCCAACAGACACTTCGGATTTATTGCCGGTTGTCACCAGCATGGGACCAAATTTGTTGGAGACCGCCATTAGCAGCGCACCACGCACACGCGATTGGATATTTTCCTCGGCAACACCTGGTTCCGTGCCTTCAAACAAGGTTTCTAGAGCCGAGTGGAACCCCTCGACCGGTTCAAAAATTGATACGATATCGTAGCGGACGCCCAATGCATCTGCGCAGGCTTTGGCATCGGCCAGACTTTCCTCAGAGGTAAAGCGGTAAGGCAGCATCAGACAATGCACACGGTCCGCTCCAAGGGCATCCACAGCTATTGCTGCGCAAGCTGCCGAATCAACGCCGCCCGACAAGCCCAGAACCACGCTTTTGAATCCGTTTTTGTTGACATAGTCCTTCAGCCCCAGAACACAGGCTTGCCAATGGGCTTCCTGCAAATCTGGCAAAGCTGCAAGTTCGCCCCTTTGAGGTTTCCAGATACGCTGGCCGGTTTCATCTTCCGCCGCGTCCATGGTGACTGTCGTGATGGCTTCTTCAAACTGAGGCATCTGCAAGGCCAGCGTGCGGTCCGCTGCCAATACAAATGATCCACCATCAAAGACCAGTTCGTCCTGTCCGCCCATTTGATTGGAATAGATAACCGGAAGATCCGTCTCAACGATCCTTTGAACCAGCACTTGCAGACGCAGCTCGGCCTTGTTTTCCCAATAGGGCGATCCGTTTGGAACCAGCAACATCTCTGCCCCTGTTTCCATCAGGCATTCGCAGACCTCGTCATTCCAGGCATCTTCACAAATTGGAATGCCAAGCCTGACACCCCGGAATGAAATTGGACCCGGCATCGGGCCGGTCGAAAACAAGCGTTTTTCGTCAAATGTACCGTAATTCGGTAGGTCTACCTTGTAGCGAAGACCCTTGACTTCGCCGTCATCCAACAGCGCAATCGCATTATAAAGCTCGCCATTTTCCTGCCAAGGCGTGCCGATAACCACGCCCGGCCCGCCATCCTTCGTGTCTTCAGCAAATTCTTCTATTGCCAGCTTGCAGGCTTTTATGAAGGTGGGTTTCTTGACGAGGTCTTCCGGCGGATAACCGCAGATGAACAGCTCTGTCAGCAGCAGCAAATCTGCGCCCTGTTCAACTGCGCGTTTCCGCGCCTCCCTGGCCAGCGCCAGATTACCGGAAATATCGCCCAGGACCGGGTTCAGCTGTGCGACGGCTATTTTAAGTTCAGAGGGTGTATCATTGTTCATAAACAGTCATTTAGCGTGGGAATTGCACGGCGTCTATCCCAGTTCAGGTACTCTTGGCTTGAACCTGCGCGGCACTGCTGTTTCCAAAGGCATAGGCGTCCATCATGAGCGCTCCGAATTCATGAGACCGGTGTACCCTCTCGCCAGCCATATCGTCACCTGCGGCCCCCATTGCGACGTATAGCGGCAAGAGATGTTCATCCGTCGGATGATTTTCTTTCGCATGGGGTGCCATTGTCCGGTAGCTCAGCAAATCATTGATTTCGCCTCCCGTAAGACGCTTATCCATCCAGTCTGCAAACTCGGTTACCCAGAGGGGCGCACTGGCTTTGCGATCAGCCAGTCCATTCCTGCCAAAAACTGCAGACAAATTATGAGTGAATGAGCCAGATCCGATGATCAGGACACCTTCCTTGCGCAATGGTTGCAGTGCCTGCCCCATCCGGAAGTGATGTTCGGGGTTTTCATTCGGCTGAACGGATAATTGCACAACAGGAATATTGGCGTCCGGGTAGAGCAACATCAGTGGAACCCAGGTACCATGATCGAAACCCCGCATCTCATAGGCGGGATGAAAACCGGCCTGCCCGAGCAATTCACCTGCCCGATATGCTAGGGAATCACTGCCTGGGGCAGAATAGACAAGCGTTTGCAATTTCGGATCAAAGCCACCGAAATCATAAATCATATCCGGTGCATCACCGAGTGACAGTGTTGGCTGTTCCGTTTCAAAGTGAGCTGAGATGATCAAAATGGCTTTGGGCGGATTGGCTGACTGGCCCCATTGTTTGAGAAACCTGTGGGCCTCAGTTTCCTGCAGCACCAGATCAGGGGCGCCGTGCGAGACAAACAAAGATGGTTGATCAACAATAGTCATGGCATCTGCTTTCGTATGTTGTTCTTACACTTATGCCCAACACCAAGGCTAATCCACACTTGTTTGAGAAACCTACTGTTTCAAAATGCCGAACAATTCACGCGAAATGGATTTCCTATACATCATAATAATCACCCTTTTCCTCAAGGAAAATGTGTGTCGTCAACTTGATGCCTGTAGGCGCATCAATGCATCCCATGAAAACCGAAACTCTATCGGAACCGTCTTCCCGCCAGAACATCAGCGAGCCACATTCATTACAAAATCCGCGCTTTGCGGTTTCGCTGGCGTTCCACCATTTCAGCCGGTCAGATGTCAATAATTGAAGACCATCCGCATCTATCTGCGTTGCAGCCACGTAATGCCCGGATTGACGCCGACAGGTCTCACAATGACAGCCCATCGCATCACGGAAAGGTCCGATCAGGTTCGCAGTTACAGCGCCGCAAGCGCATTTTGCAGAAAGAGATTTGGGCATGAGCACTCCTGTTCAGCACTGGAGATCATCACAAGTTTTTTCCGGGATCAATTGAAAATCACAGGCCGAGCGACCGAAGTTTTAAGTCAGACATCAAATTGATCAGACACTTTTCAGCAGGATCCCGGAGGATTTTTTTGGTACAAACGGACCTGTCCTTGGCTGACCCACAAATCCGAAAACCAGCGTTTACAACCCAAACCCAGCGCACTAAATGGGCTTGTCCTCCTGTAGATGACCGTAGATGACTGTCAGAATACCAAAGCCAACGAAAAAGCTGATAATGTAGAATCCGAGATATATAGGGACTGGCAACAAGTTCCAGAAAAGATCAGATCCGGAGAGCATTCTTTCGACCAAATCGCCGGTTTGTATTAGAAAAATGACCGCGATCAAGGCTGCCAGTAATGATGGTATGATCATCAGCGCCGAAACCAGAAGTGAAGCAGTAAACAGTGCGCCAGAAATCGGGCCGGTCATTTTCCAAGATGCACTTGATCTGATGTCCTGGCCAATGGCAGTTCCCGGCAAACCAAGCCCCAATCGCATAGTAAACCAAGTATAAAGTGTCACGAGCAAAAGAGAGGTAATCACCGAAGCAACGAACAATGAACCTGAAACTGCACTTGATATCTGCATAGGATCAACACCTCGCCAAAGCGACACCATAACAAACGCCATGACAGACCCAATAATCATCATTATGGGGATCATTACGATACCCACTTTCAAACCACTCTTGAACCCACGCCCGACATAAGGCCAGAAGGTCTTTGGGGCTGGGAAAACATAAGGGCTCCGCGGCATTTCACCCTGTAACACATAACGGTGCCAGCCTATCGCAATTGACGCAAGGCCAGCCATAGTGGTGAAAAAAATTCCAAACCAAGACAGAGTAAACAGAAAACCACTTAAACCACTTATTTGGTTGTCACCGCCGTCTTCTAACGAGTTGAACAATGCAGTAAAAACCACCACCCAAACGGAGACTGTCACCAACGTCCAAAACCAGCTGAGTCGCAGTGCAATTTTCCACTTTACAAACAGTTGCTTCAGGCAAATTACAAAAATTCTGTAGCCCATTATCGTTCTCTTCTGTGTTGTTCGAAGGCGAGTCATCCCAACATGACATCGGCAAGCTTAAAACGTACCGTATAAATTGTATATTATGGAATCGCACGCTTGACGGAACTAAACTCCAATAAATTAAAACGGCCGACAGCCGACAAGTGTGACCTGCATGGGAAGTGGGGGCTTAAACCTAAAAGATAGCGGATACGCTTTGCCATGGGTGGGTTTCTTAAAACTCCTGTTCAATACAGGGATCATCACTGGCATCGATCCGGATCAACAAAAAGCCCCGGCCAATGACCGGGGCTTTTGCAGAATTTGGTGGATGTGCCGGAAGCCGCTATTCAGCAGCGTCGCTGGTCGCCACAGCTGTGCCGTTGCGCTTGCGTTTCAGGCGATCTGCCAGCAGGAATGCCAGTTCCAACGCCTGATCCGCGTTCAAACGCGGATCGCAATGGGTGTGATAGCGATCAGACAGATCATCATCCGTGATGGCCCGTGCGCCGCCAGTACATTCAGTGACGTTCTTGCCGGTCATCTCGATGTGAATGCCGCCGGGATATGTACCCTCTGCTTCATGCACATCGAAGAAGCCGTTCACCTCGCCAAGGATACGGTCGAATGGGCGTGTTTTGTAACCGCTGGCCGCTTTGATGGTGTTGCCATGCATTGGATCACATGACCAAACGACAGAACGTCCTTCCCGCTGCACAGCGCGAACAAGCCTTGGCAGGTTTTCGAACACTTTGTCATGGCCAAAACGGGCGATCAGTGTAACCCGACCTGCTTCATCATCCGGGTTTACGATATCCAGCAGTTTGATCAGTTCATCTTCATCAAGGGATGGACCGCATTTGATGCCGACCGGGTTCTCAATGCCACGGAAGAACTCTACATGAGCGTGGTCCGGCTGACGCGTACGGTCGCCAATCCAGATCATGTGGCCTGAGGTGGCGTAGTAGTCACCAGATGTTGAGTCGAGCCGTGTCAGAGCCTCTTCATAGCCCAGCAACAATGCTTCATGGCTGGTGAAGAAGTCGGTGGTGCGCATACGGGCTGTGGTTTCAGGATCAATGCCACAGGCACGCATGAAGTCCAGCGCATTTGAAATCTGCCCGGATAGTTCTTCGTAACGGTCAGATTGCGGGCTGTCTTTCAGGAAATCGAGTGTCCAATTGTGGACATGCTCGAGATTGGCATAGCCACCTTGTGCAAATGCGCGCAGCAGATTGAGCGTAGCAGCAGATTGGCGATAGGCCATTTCCAGGCGCGCAGGGTCCGGATAGCGACCCTCCGGCGTGAAATCAATATCATTGATGATATCACCACGGTAGCTTGGCAGTTCCTCGGATCCGATGGTTTCCGTGTCTGCGGAACGCGGCTTGGCAAACTGACCGGCAATGCGGCCAACTTTCACAACTGGAACGGCAGCTGCGTATGTCAGAACGACCGACATTTGCAGAAAGACCCGGAAGAAATCGCGGATATTGTCCGCATTATGCTCGGCAAAAGATTCGGCGCAATCACCGCCCTGCAGCAGAAAACCCTGTCCGCGGGATACATCGGCCAACTGTGATTTAAGACGACGTGCTTCGCCTGAAAAAACCAAGGGTGGATACGATGACAGACGCTTTTCAGCCGCTTCCAGGGCTGCCTGATCCGGATAATTCGGGACCTGTTTTACAGGGAAGCCGCGCCAGCTTTGTGGGCTCCAGGTGGTCATGTCATCAACTCCTTAACTTGTTGAGGCGTTTCCGTATAAATCGGAACATTCGCCACCCTTTTTTGGGTGGCGGTATATACACATGATTGCGTCAGGATTCAAAGGCTTACCTTTGATTTTTCATGATGCTTATCTGGCGACCCGAAAAGTTGTCTTATTGCAGGGCTTTGTGGCAGGCTGACCAGCAGAACTGGAGGAACGCCAAACTATGACAGACAAGCCGCAAGAGCCGGAACTGACAATGGGCATCGAGGAGGAATATCTTCTCGTCGACAAGGACACGCGCGACCTTGCTGTGGATCCGCCAGCGGACTTCATGGAGGATTGCAAACGCCTGTTGGGCGACCATGTCATGCCGGAGTTCCTGCGTTGCCAGGTTGAAGTCGGCACCCCGGTCTGTGCGACGATAGATGAAGCGCGAACACAGTTGCAGCATTTCCGCGCAACGGTCGCGAGTGCTGCCGATGCTTATGGTCTTGCACCCATTGCCTGTTCCACCCATCCATTTGCGAAATGGGATCGTCAGCAGAATACCGATAAGGAACGCTACAACGAGCTGGCCCAGGATTTACAGGTTGTGGCCAGGCGCATGGTGATCTGCGGCATGCATGTCCATATCGGCATCGAAGACCGGGCTGTGCGCAACGATCTGTTCAATCAGCTGACGTATTTTCTTCCGCATTTGCTGGCACTCTCGACAAGCTCTCCATTCTGGCAGGGGCGCAAATCCGGTTTGAAGTCCTATCGTCTGTCAGTCTTTGACGAAATGCCAAGGACTGGCCTGCCCTATGGCTTTGACAGCGCCGACGAGTATCACCGGACAATTGATACGCTGGTGAAGGCCGGCGTCATTGAGGATGCCACCAAGGTGTGGTGGGATCTAAGGCCATCAAACCGTTATCCAACCCTGGAGATGCGCATAACTGATATGTGTACGCACGTTGAAGATGCGCTTGCCGTCGCCTCAATGTATCGCTGTTTGGCCCGAATGCTGTACCGTCTGCGTGTGGCAAACCAGCGCTGGCGCACCTACTCGCACTTTCTCATCAATGAAAACCGCTGGTTGGCGCAACGCCATGGTGTTGAGGGTAAATTGATCGATTTTGGTGCAGGAACAGCCATTGCCTACTCCGAACTCATTGAAGAGCTGATTGAGCTGGTGGCCGAAGATGCAGAAGCTCTGGATTGTGTGGATGAAGTTCAACATTGCCGCAAAATAGTGCAGCATGGAACCAGTGCTGAACGACAGCTAGCAGTGTATGAAAAGGCAAAAAATGCGGGTCATAATGATAAACGCGCATTCAAAGACGTGGTCGACCATCTGATCACGGAAACACTGGAAGGATGCAGTTAGGGTTTAGCCTGCTGCTAAAGACCGGAAACCGTGTAATGGCCATCTTCGGTTTTTTCAGCATTCACCATGCGAGGATCAGTTTGTTTTGAGAACTTGCGCTGCAACCATTTAACACGAAGAACCACGGCGAGTGTTGCCACGACCAACGCGCCCAGAGCCAGAGTTCCAACACCGAGCAACACCACCAGCGAGATGATCGAGGTCACCACTCTGATCGCGAACTGCAAGATTTGTTTGATGAAATTCATTTCCGGTTCCCTTGGGCTTGCATCAATTGCGCTCGTATCAATTTCCTACACAACATATCGTGCGCCTGACACTATGAAACAAGCCTGCGCGAAAATTTAACCGTCCCGCCGATGCCGTGTCGTTGGCTCGCGCATGGTCACCAATTCCTCTGCCGCAGTTGGATGGACCGCCATTGTGGCGTCAAAATCGGCTTTGGTTGCCTTCATTTTGACGGCGATCCCGACCAATTGCGACATTTCGCCTGCAGCCGGACCAACAATGTGACAACCGACAACACGGTCCGTGTCGGCGTCCACAATCAGCTTCATCAGCATCTTGTCATTGCGTCCCGGAAGGATGGATTTCATCGGGCGGAAGCTGGATTTGTAAACATCCACAGACGCGAAGGTGGCCACGGCCTCCTCTTCCGATATCCCAACGGTGCCGATTTCCGGTGTTGTGAATACTGCTGTCGCAATCTCGGTATGATCCACGATCACGTCTTTGCCACCAAATTCATTATCTGCGACAGCGTGTCCTTCGCGAATGGCAACGGGCGTCAAATTGACCCTGTCAGTGACATCGCCAACCGCGAAAATATTGTCGATGGATGTGCGTGAATACTCATCAACCTTGATGGCATCCTTACCATTCAACTCAATTCCGATATTGGCAAGTCCAAGCCCGTCAGTGTTCGGTGAACGGCCAATCGCGAACATGATCTGATCCGCTTTCAGCGCTTTCCCTTTTTGGGTATGGCCGATCAATCCCACTTCCGTCTTCTCGATTTTGGTGAAGATGTCGCCGAGATCAATTGTAATGCCATTGTCGATCATGGATTGCTGAACCAGATCCCGAACATCATCGTCAAATCCGCGCAGCACCTTTTCTCCGCGATAAATAACTGTGGTGTCCACTCCCAGACCGTTGAAAATACAGGCAAACTCCAGGGCGATATAGCCGCCGCCGGCAATCACGATCGATTTTGGCAGCTCTTCCAAATGGAATGCTTCATTGGAGCTGATGGTGTGCTCAATACCATCAATGGTTGGATCAAAGTTTGGCGTTCCGCCGGTCGCGATCAAAATCGTCTTTGCAGTAACGTGGCGTTCTTCCTTCACCAGATAGACCGAATGGCGATCCCGCATGGTTGCACGTGTTTTAAAAACCTCAACACCGGCTTTTTCAAGATTGGTGATGTAGATGCCATTAAGGCGGTCGATTTCGCGGTCCTTGTTGGCGATCAGTGTCTCCCAGTCAAAGCTGGTCTCACCAACCGTCCAGCCATAGCCGGCAGCATCTTCAAAATCTTCTGAATAATGCGCTGCATAGGTAAACAGTTTCTTGGGCACACAGCCCCTGATCACACAGGTACCGCCAACCCGATACTCTTCGGCAATGGCCACTCTCGCGCCATATTGTGACGCGATCCGGGCCGCGCGAACACCGCCCGACCCTGCTCCGATCACGAACAGATCGTAGTCAAATTCCTGCATGAAACAGTTCCCCACGCGTTTCGCTCAAACCAGCAAACGCTCTTCAATTGCCAAAGTCAGTATCGTGAAAAGCGTATCAGAGCTTGTGACCGCGCAAACCCATTTCAACTCGCACTTTGGCGGCCAGTTCCTGAGCCAGTTCATTGCCCCAATCATTGGTCAATTCAACTGAATCCCGCAAAATAGGCGGGTAGTTCAGGGCAAATTTGACGCCGACCGGTGAATTGTAGAATTCCAGAATTTCTTCAAGTTCTTCCTTGCTGAAACGCATGGTCCAAAGCTTTGCGGCTTCCTGCTGAAGTTCCACACGTTTGGAAATCAAGCCAACAGCCACCGTATCAGTCACTTCAGAAATCAGAGTTGCCAATTGCGGAGCGGTTCGTGTGAAGGTTTGCTTGGTGCGTTCTGCCATTTCGGGAAGAATATTATTGTAACCGGACGTGACGCGCGAAACTTCCAAAATCTCATTGGCAATCTTGAGCGCGGCTGGATCATTCATCATCTTGATGACTTCAGGGTCTGTCGGGGTTTGTGCGACCGCTGTCTGTGGCAACACTGTGCCAGCCCCCATAAGCACCAGTGCGAGCAATGCGCTGCGCATTTTGAAGAAGTATGTCATTCTTGGTTCCCTATTCATTTTGTCTCCCGGCAAATCAATTGCCGATTCTGATCAGGCTGAGGCCGCTCGTGATATGGTTTCCACACCACCTGGCCCCGCAATAAAGGCAACATCTGCTATATCGATAAACAAACCATGCTCTACAAGACCCGGTATCTGCGAGAGCCCTGTTGCAAGTCCTTTTGTGTCGGGAATACGGCCAAAAGATGCATCCAAAACAAGGTTCCCGTTGTCGGTTACAACCGGTGCTCCTGCATTTTCACGCAGCGTTAATTTTGCCGTCAACCCAAATTCGTTTTTGCACAATTTCTCAATTGCGGCTTTCGTTGCAACGAGGCCAAAAGAAATGACCTCAAGCGGCAGAGGAAAAGCACCGAGCATATCAACTTTCTTGGTATGATCGGCAACCACCGCAACCTTATCCGATGCAAATGCAACGATTTTCTCACGCAGATGAGCGGCTCCGCCGCCTTTGATAAGCTGTAGACGCCCGTCAATCTCGTCTGCGCCGTCGATTGTCAGATCGAGATGGGGATAGCTGTCCAGAGTAGAAATCTGTATGCCAAGCTCTCTTGCCAATGCGCCCGTACGCTCTGACGTCGGCACTCCGATGATTGACAGACCTTCGGCCACCTTTGGCGCAAGAACCCGCACAAACTCTTCTGCGGTCGAGCCGGATCCCAGCCCAATCTTCATGCCATCTTCCACAAGTGACAAAGCCGCATTCGCCGCGTCAATCTTGAACTGCCTTGTCATCCTGGTTCACCTGTTGGCGTAATTGTAGTCACAATCCCTTGGATACCTGGTCCAGAGCTTTCAACTGCTCCAGCACCGCAGGCATATCGTCCAGTCTAATCATGTTGGGCCCATCTGACGGCGCATTGTCCGGATCCTGATGAGTTTCGATGAACAAGCCCGCGACCCCAACAGCAACAGCGGCACGCGCCAAAACTGGTGCAAATTCCCTTTGCCCGCCCGAAGCGCCGCCCAGACCACCTGGTTGCGCGACCGAATGCGTCGCGTCAAAAATGACTGGTGCGCCGGTTTGAGCCATTTGCGGCAATGCCCGGAAGTCACTCACAAGCGTATTGTAGCCAAAGCTGGTGCCGCGCTCGGTCAACAGGACATTCCGGTTTCCGCCGCTGATGACCTTGTTTACAACATTGGCCATTTCCCAAGGCGCTAGAAATTGGCCCTTTTTCACATTGATGGCTTTACCGGTTGCAGCAGCGGCCAGAAGCAAATCTGTCTGCTTGCACAAAAGAGCGGGAATTTGAAGAATGTCCACCGTTTCAGCAACTTCAGCACATTGTTCGCTCTCGTGAATGTCGGTAATGACCGGCAGCCCAAGCTCTTTGCCGATATCAGAGAATATGGCCATGGCGCTGTCCAGGCCGACTCCGCGCTTGGCGCCAAGACTGGTGCGGTTGGCTTTGTCAAACGAGCTCTTGTAAACAAAGCCAATGCCCAGTTTATCGGTCATTTCCTTCAATGCACCCGCCATGTCGAAAGCATGGTCACGGCTTTCCATCTGGCACGGACCGGCAATCAACGAAAAGGGAGCGTTGTTGTCAAAGTTAACACCGCGAACACTTACAGTGGCGTTAGGTGTGATTTTTTCAGTCATTGCGAACTCTCTTCAAAAATGAATGGCACGCCCTGCCCGGGAGCTGCGGGAACTATGAGGCGACCCAGATGATCAAAGCACTCAATGCCGCCAGCTTCCAGGTGCGCCTTGAGTTCCCGAACAGACCTGCATATGAAAACAGCCCCTTCAAAGCGTGCGCCGCGCTCCGATCTTGCGCATGGAATGGCAAACAGTTGTTGCATTGCAGTTGGTGTGAAACAGAAAATGTCCGCACCTTCCATGTGGAAAGACAGGCCGTTTGAGGAAGATGCAAAATCGCGCATCCCGGTTGCCGCCTGCAGGAGATACTGGAAATCAGTGGGGTTTTCTTCGGACATCAGAACCGCTGACAGGCCGATGACGCCATTTTCGTGAGCTGTTCGCTCTGGCGACCAAAGAGCATCCATGTTCATACGTTCACAAGCAAAGAAAGTCGCATCCGGCGCGCGATCATCGGCGGCAAACGCAAGCTCCACGCCAATTTTGATGGGACCATCGAGGGTTTCAGCGGTCCGTGAAAACGGAAACAGTTCACCAAACGCGAAACCAAGCTCTGAAAAAGTCTTCAGATCGGCGGCTGCGTTCCTGGACCGCATCGCCACCATGGACAGTCCTTCATCGTCAACACGGAACCGGTAGGCCTGATCACGCCGTAAAAACGGATTGCCCTTTCGGGCCTCGATTTCTGCCAATGTCCGGTCCGCAACGCCCAAAGGCTCCAGATAGGTGCCGTCTTGCAGGAAAATGCAGGCATTTTCGGTGCCAAAAGGATGTTGGGCGTCAGCAGCAACATGAAACCCAAGTGCCTCATATCTGGCACGTGCCAAATCAAGATCGCGCACAGGCAACACAAGATGGTCAATAGAGGTTGGCGCGGGGTCCATGGGCGGCTCCAGATGTTGTCGGAGTTTTATCCCCGGTCTTATACGAGACGGCTTTGTTCTATAGCAGCGGCTATGAAAGACGCAAACAAGGGATGCGGATCAAGCGGACGGGACTTCAGTTCGGGATGGTACTGCACACCGATGAACCAGGGATGGTCCGGCAATTCGACCGTTTCCGGCAATATGCCATCGGGAGATAATCCGGCAAAATCCAGCCCGGCTTCTTCCAGTTGTTCGCGATAGTCAATATTGACTTCGTAGCGATGCCGGTGGCGCTCTGAAATGGATGTGGTTCCGTAAATTTCAGCAATCTTCGACCCTTTGGTCAATGTTGCATCATACGCGCCCAGCCGCATTGTACCGCCCAGATCTCCATCCGCACTGCGGCGAATAAGAGAATTTCCAATGGTCCATTCAGTCATCAACCCAACAACGGGTGCGCCTGTTGGTCCGAATTCCGAAGACGCGGCGTCTTTAATACCGGCCAGATTGCGTGCCGCCTCAATGACGGCCATCTGCATACCAAGACAGATTCCGAAATAGGGAATTTTGCGTTCTCTGGCAAAGGTGGCGGCGGCTATCTTGCCTTCTGTTCCGCGTTCTCCAAAACCACCTGGCACCAGAATGCCGTGGACGTGCTCCAGGAAAGGCGCAGGATCTTCCTTTTCAAAGACTTCGGATTCAATCCATTCCAGATTGACCTTCGCTGCATTGGCGATGCCGCCATGCGCGAGCGCTTCCATCAGTGATTTGTAAGCGTCCTTGAGACCGGTGTATTTGCCGACGATTGCGATCGTCACTTCACCCTCAGGGTTCTTCACAGTCCTGGAAATATCTTCCCAAGCCGCCAAATCCGGTTCCGGCGCATCGTCGATGCCGAAGGCTGCCAACACTTCTGCGTCCAGTCCTTCTGCGTGATAGGACAATGGAACATCGTAGATGGATTTTACATCCAGAGCCTGAATTACGGCTGACGGCCGGACGTTACAGAATAGCGACAGTTTGCGACGCTCTTCCGATGGAATTTCACGGTCTGCCCGAACTAATAGAATGTCCGGTTGAATGCCGATGGATCGCAGTTCCTTGACCGAGTGCTGAGTCGGCTTGGTTTTCAGCTCACCCGCTGTTGGAATGAAAGGCATCAATGTCAGGTGAATATAGATCGCGTCGCCGCGCGGCAGATCATTGCCCAACTGGCGAATTGCCTCGAAAAACGGCAGCGCTTCAATATCGCCAACTGTGCCGCCAATTTCACACAGAACGAAATCGTAGTCTTCATTGCTGTCCATCACGAAGCTTTTGATAGCATCTGTGACATGGGGAATCACTTGGACCGTTGCGCCCAGATAATCGCCGCGCCGTTCCTTGGCTATGATTTCCTGATAAATCCGACCGGTGGTGATGTTGTCTTGTTTGTTGCCTGGGCGCTGTGTGAAACGCTCATAATGTCCCAGATCCAGATCGGTTTCCGCACCATCATCGGTTACGAACACCTCACCATGCTGGTAAGGACTCATCGTTCCCGGATCTACATTGAGATAGGGGTCGAGCTTGCGCAGCCGCACTTTAAAGCCACGGGCCTGCAACAAGGCACCAAGAGCTGCGGAACCTAAACCTTTACCAAGGGAGGACACCACGCCGCCGGTTATGAAAATATATCGCGCCATGGGATCAAAGCTTTAAGCCTGTGAAAATGATTCGGAAAGCCAAAAGAAAACGCCCGTTTGAAAAAACGGGCGTTTTCCAGATAATTTATGGCCCAGTCTATTCCGAGATAGGAGCAGATGGAACCGCTGACTCAGCAGGTGTCTCTGGCAATGCACCGGGAAGTGCATCCAGAATACCGTTGCCAGTACCGCCCAATTCCTCGGAACCTGGAATGGTGTCGAGAATAGAGCCGGAGGTATTTTCCACATTTGCGATAATCGACAACGCAATTGATGTGGCAAAGAAACCGATAGCTAGAAATGTGGTTGCGCGGCTGAGCGCATTCGCTGCGCCTCGGCCGGTCATGAAATTACCGCCACCTCCGCCGCCACCGCCGCCGATGCCAAGTGCACCGCCTTCGGAACGCTGAAGGAGTATTACGGCGATCATTGAAAGAACGACCATCAGATGGATAACGATTATAACTGCGGACATTTGAAACCTGTGTCACAAAGAAGACTGTTGCGCGCGCTTCTACACGATCCTGACGTGAGACGCCAGTGGTGTTGTGTTGCATCATTTAATTGGGAGTTGTGCGGTGAAATTGCAAGCTCCAAGGCCAGCGACGGGCAAGATACGCACCTGCATACGGATATCACTTTCAAAACCATTTGAAACAAGACCTTGACTTTCCTGCAATTCGAAGCGCATAAGCGCGCCATTGGAACGGGGCCATTTCGGCTTTTTGCCGGACAACTGCTGTTAAAGCACACCCCGACACCCCCCAATAGTCCCTGAGGTATGAGTGTTTGATCGCTCGCGCAGACTGGGACAATTTTTGACCTAGTCCATGCGCCACATCTATCCGCAAACAGCGGACGACAGGGCCAACAGAAAGATATTACGTGACATTTGAATCCCTCGGCCTTGATCGGCCGATACTGAATGCGCTTGCCGATGAAGGCTACACGCAACCAACTCCTATTCAAGCCAAAGCCATCCCTGTGATTATGCAAGGCCGCGACGTGGTCGGCATTGCTCAGACCGGCACCGGCAAAACAGCGGCGTTTACGCTGCCCTTGCTGCACCGCTTGATGAAAAACAAAATCAAGGTGCAACCGAACAGTGTCCGCGTACTGGTTTTATCGCCAACGCGTGAACTTGCGTCACAGATTGAAAAAGCTGTGCGCAGCTACGGTGCCAAACTGCCGCTTAAAAGTGCGACAGTTATGGGCGGCGTTTCCATGCGCCCACAACGACAGAAACTTGCTCAAGGTGTGGACATTCTAGTTGCAACACCTGGTCGCTTGCTGGATCTCATTGATCAAAAAGCGCTTGATCTGAAGCGGGTTGAGACGCTGGTTCTGGACGAAGCGGATCAGATGCTTGATATCGGGTTCCTTCCCGCTATCCGCAAAGTCATCGCCATGGTCCCAAAAGACCGGCAGATGCTGTTGTTCTCTGCAACAATGCCAAAAGAAATTCGGGCGTTGAGCAAACAACATCTCAAGGATCCAGTCGAGATTTCCGTTACGCCTGTTGCCACAACGGCTGAGCGCATTGATCAACGCGTCATGCATGTCCAGCAACCATCAAAGATGTTTGTCACAAGCAAGATGCTTAAAGAACGTGTGGGCGAACAGACTATCGTTTTCACCCGTACAAAACGCGGTGCCGACAAAGTCGCCAAACGTCTGGTTGCAGATGGAATTGATGCTGCTGCCATTCATGGCAACAAATCCCAGAACCAGCGTGAAAAAGCGCTGGCTGCCTTCCGCACAGGCAGGCTGCCGGTTCTCATTGCAACAGATATTGCAGCTCGGGGCATTGATGTGCCCGGCGTCAATCTGATCGTGAATTTTGATCTGCCGGAAGTGGCTGAAGTTTATGTTCATCGTATCGGTCGTACCGCTCGAGCCGGTGCTGCTGGACAGGCGATTGCACTCTGCGCACCGGAAGAACGCAAATTGTTGCGTGCGGTCGAGCGTCTGACCAATCAGGAAATCCAGGTGATTGCAGCTCCGGAAGGCGTTGCAGCGGTTGATATGAATGAGCCGCCTGCGACCGAACGCAAGACCGGACGGCCTAACAAGCCAAATCGCAACAAGCGACCAAAGCAGAATTTTGGTCGCCGCCCTGCGGCAAAATCGCGGTCGCGTTCCGGACAGCGACAGGCATCAGCCACCGGCTGATCGGACCTGCATGTGAATTAATAAGGGGCTGCCATGTGCAGCCCTTTTTGTGCCGGATTAGATGTATCACGCGCCAGCGAAGTATTAATCGCCCCACCGCCTGCTCAACCATATATCGGTATCGCCGGCAGGTCAGCTTGTCAGGAAACAGCGCGAATGATGCCCAGAAAATCTGTTGCTTTCAGGCTGGCGCCACCCACGAGCGCACCGTTGACATGAGGTACCGCCATTAATTCCGCGGCGTTTCCGGGTTTGACAGATCCACCGTAGAGAAGCCGCATTGCAGTGCCCTCGCCTCCGAGATTATTTGCCAAAAAGGAACGCATGAAGCCGTGAACTTCTGCAACATCGTCTATTCCCGGTGTCAGGCCAGTGCCAATGGCCCAGACCGGCTCGTAAGCTATGACTGAATTCTGAGCGGTTGCACCTTGCGGTACGGAACCAGATAATTGTTGTTCGACAGCAGCAAGCGTCGTGCCACCGCGTCTTTCCGCTTCCGTTTCACCAACGCAGATGATTGCCGTCAAACCGGCGTCCCAAACAGCTTTTGCCTTTTCAGCAACCAATGCATCAGTCTCGCCGTGGTCTTGGCGCCGTTCAGAATGACCGACAATGACAGCTTTTGCACCGCAATCAGCGATCATGCCTCCTGATATATCGCCGGTGTGGGCACCGGATGATGCTGTGTGGCAGTCTTGCGCACCCACAGCCAACGCTCCGCGATCAGGATGATTTGCCAAAGCCGCAATCAATGTGAAAGGCGGGCAGATCATGGCATCCGCCTTTCCGGCTAGTTCCGATGAGTAACCTTGTGCCATTGCAGCAAACTCGTCCATATCTGAACGCAAGCCATTCATTTTCCAATTGCCTGCAATCAACGGCTTAATCGAACTCATCATGATCCTCCAAAATACACTGGAAAGCTGGATAACAAAGGTCAGCAGGAAAGGCCAGCGGTAAGCATGTGACCAGCTTTCTGACCTGAGTTGGGACCTTGCCCCAAAATTGCCTTCCCTTGTTTCCACAAATTGACTATCACACGGCAAATCCTTTCTGGACCTCACAGTGTTGGGGCCTGTTCAAGAAATTCAGGGGAAACCATGCTCAACGCGTTGCGGAAATCGGCCAGCACATGGGTGGCCAAAGTTCTGATCGGTCTTTTGGTACTCAGCTTTGCAATATGGGGCGTCAACGACTTTGTCGGCGGCATAAACCGAACTACAATTGCAACTGTCGGGGATACCACCGTCAGTGCGGAGCGGTTTGACCGCGCGCTCTCTATCGAGATTTCCCGCTTGCAGCGGCAAATTCAGCAGCCAGTGAGCCTGACACAGGCAACCGCCTTTGGCATTCCCAATCAGGTTATCTCGCAATTGGTAACCGAAGCTGCCCTCGATGATGTATCGACCAAGCTCAACCTTGGCGTTTCGGATGACAAGTTGCGGGATGATATTGGCAACAATCCGTCATTTCGTGGTCCGGACGGGCAATTTGACCGAACTTTCCTGCAGCAAATTCTGCAGTCGAATAATATGACCGAGTCTGAATTTGTTTCAGATCAGCGCGCGTTTTCAGAACGGCGGCAGCTTGCAGAAAGTGTTGCGGGCGGCATCAGTGTTCCTGAAACACTTTTGAAGGCCGTTCACGCGTACCGCAATGAAGTGCGCACCATTCGTGCGATCACTCTGGAACCGTCAGATCTACCCGCTATCCCAAGTCCGTCGGATGAAGATCTCAACACCTACTTTGAAGAAAACAAAGCGGACTATCGGGCGCCGGAATATCGTTCAATTTCGCTGATACACCTCACTCTGGAAGACGTGATGGATGCCGATGCAGTATCTGACGATGATGCAAGACGTATTTACGACGAACGGGCAGACAGCTTTTCAGAGCCTGAAAAACGCCGGGTTGAGCAATTGGTTTTTCCGTCGAAGGAAGAAGCGGATGCAGGCAAGGCTTTGCTGGACGCGGGCACCACTTGGGAAGCGCTTCTGGAACAACGTAATGTAACAGCTGCAGATATTGATTTAGGTCTTGTCGCTCGGGAAGACATGATTGATACGGCCATTGCCGATGCAGTGTTTTCACTCTCTAATGCTGACATCAGCGATGTTATCGAAGGTCGCTTTGGACCTGTTCTGGCGCGCGTTACCGACATTCAGGCCGCTGCCACACAGCCATTTGAAGAGGTTGCCTCCCAGATCAAACAGGAGATCGCACGAGACCAGGCAATTGACCAGATTTTCTCCGTTCGGGATGGGGTTGAAGACTCCATAGCCGGCGGCGCAAGCCTTAGGGAAGTTGCTGCCGCAAATGATCTGACGTTGCGGGAAGTTGCTGCCGTCAGTCAGAATGGTCTTGATGAAAGTGATACGATTATTTCTGATCTTCCCCTAAGCAGCGAATTGTTGCGGGGCGTTTATGAGTCTGAGATTGGCGTGGAAAATCCGCCGCTTGAAGGCGACAATGAATTTATCTGGTATGAAGTGACTGACGTTACGCCTGACCGTGATCGAACGCTTGATGAGGTCCCTGCCCGGGTGCGTGCCGACTGGGTGCGTGATGAGACTGCGAAAGCATTGGATAAGCTGGCTTCCGATCTGGTCGAAAACCTGTCTTCCGATACCGAGTTTACGTCACTTGCTCAGGCGCGCTCCAAACCTATTCAGACCCTTGACAAGATCACACGACTGAGCGGCAAAGAAGGTCTTTCAGCAGAAAACATTGCAACAGTGTTTGAAGCCAAGCCGGATGCCTTTGGCTTCTTTACGCCTGCAGATCCGACGCAGCGATTCGTGTTCCAGCTGACTGAAGCATCGGTTCCAGCGTTTTTTCGTGAAGAGCAGACCACTCAGCAAATTGCTCAGGCCGCAAGGCCCGCGCTTGAAAACGAGTTGCTGACCCAATATGTCTCCGAGTTGCAGAGCAATCTGGGTGTTTCGCTGAACCAGCCATTGCTGACCCAGATGCTGGCCGGAACTGCAGATCAACCGTACCAGTAAGGCCTTCGCTCGGTCAAAAAGGACAGATTGTTTAGCATGTTGATTGAGCCGCAAAAGGAAGCCGTTCTTGCAACTTATGCCGACGGCAAGGCCCAGGTCGTGTGGACGACTTTGGTTGCTGATCTGGAAACCCCTGTATCAGCAATGTTGAAGCTGTCGGCAGTCGAAGACTATTGCTTCCTGCTTGAATCGGTCGAAGGTGGCGCTGTTCGGGGTCGTTACTCGATTATTGGCTTGAACCCTGATCTTGTGTTCAAGACAGATGGAGATACAGCCTGGTCAGGAACGGTTGATCAACTGACAGAGGACCGGCTGACCCAATGGGAACAGCCGTCCCTTCAGGCCCTGCGCGACATTCTGGAAAGTTCAAAAATTGATTTGCCGCCTGAGTTGCCACCTATGGCAGCCGGCATGTTCGGTTATTTCGGCTACGACAATGTGCGTCTTATGGAAAAGCTGGCCGAACCTGGCCCTGATCCACTGGACCTTTGTGACACACTGCTTATTCGTCCGCAGATTATCCTGATCTTTGACAATATCAAAGATGAAATAACGCTCATTACGCCACTACGCCCAGTGGAAAACATGTCCGGCGAGACAATTTACGCCCGAGCAATTGATCGTTTGACGACTGTAATTGACCGGCTGGATGCACCGCTGGATCACGGTTTGAATGCAGACGAAGTTGATCTCACCATCAACATGCAATCCAACACCACGCCGGACGAATATTACGCGATGGTCCGCAAGGCCAAGGATTATATCTCGGCCGGCGATATTTTTCAGGTGGTTCTGTCGCAACGCTTTGAGACCGAATTCACGCTTCCGCCATTTGCACTTTATCGAGCATTGCGCAGAGTTAACCCCTCCCCGTTTCTCTATTTCCTGAAATTTGGCGATTTCTCGATCATCGGATCAAGCCCGGAAATTCTGGTGCGGGCCCGGGACGGTAAAGTCACAATTCGGCCAATCGCCGGCACACGTCCGCGTGGGGACACGCCTGAAAAAGATGCAGCCTATGCCAAAGAATTGCTGGCTGATCCAAAGGAACTGGCCGAGCATCTGATGCTTCTCGACCTTGGCCGCAATGATGTCGGCCGCGTGTCAAAGATCGGCACAGTTGAGGTGACCGATCAGTTCTTCCTGGAATATTACAGCCAGGTGATGCACATCGTCTCCAATGTAATTGGCGATTTATCTGACAATTGCGATGCAATTGATGCGCTGTCAGCAGGGTTTCCTGCTGGCACCGTATCCGGCGCGCCGAAGGTTCGGGCAATGGAGATTATCGACGAGCTTGAGGGTGACAAGCGCGGTCCCTATGGCGGCGCAGTTGGGTACTTTACTGCGGACGGCAACATGGACACGTGCATTGTGTTGCGCACATCTGTTGTGAAAGATGGCAAAATGTACGTTCAGGCGGGTGCTGGCATTGTGGCGGATTCCGTTCCCGAAATGGAACAACAGGAATGCATCAACAAGGCGAAAGCGCTGTTTCGTGCGGCAGAAGAAGCCGTGCGATTTGCCTCAAGCACATCACGTGGCCAATGATGGAACTCACGAAATTTAGCGCAGCAGCCTTTGGGGGTCGCAATGTTTCTGGTGATCGATAATTACGACAGTTTCACCTACAATCTGGTTCACCTGATTGGCCAATTGGGTGTAAATATGGAAGTTGTGCGCAACGACAAGATTGCGGCCTCGAAGGCTTTGGCCATGAACCCGGAAGGGATCATCCTGTCACCTGGCCCCTGCACTCCCAATGAGGCTGGTATTTGTCTGGAACTTATTCGTGAAGCGGGCGGAAAGATGCCGATCTTCGGAGTTTGCCTGGGGATGCAAGCCATTGGTCAGGCTTATGGCGGAACTGTTATTCGTGCCAGCAGGCTCATGCATGGGAAGATGAGTGCCATCGTGCATGATGCAACCGGCATGTTTGAAGACATACCAACACCCTTTCAAGCCACACGCTATCACTCGCTTGTGGTCGAAGATTCGTCATTTCCTGATAGTCTGGTGGCAACGGCCAAAACGGATGATGGCAGCCTAATGGGACTGTCGCACAAGACCCATCCTGTTCACGGGGTCCAGTTTCACCCGGAGAGCATAGCGTCCGAACATGGCGACACGCTGTTACGCAACTTCATTGGAATTGCACGGACCTTCAACAAGGCAAACCGTCTCAAAATCGCGGCATAGCGTCACGCAAACAACAATGAATGTAAGTTTGGAGGCGCAACGCATAAGCAGTGCGTTTTATCCTGCAACCATATTGGTCGCCAGATTCAGCACCGCTTCTTGAGGTTGTGCGTCAACCTACTCTTTCTCAGAGCAAGCTTCGATGAGGCTGATAATCTGCTTTTGCAGCTTTTCGTCCTTAATGGACTCAATCTGCTTGGCCAAATCCAGAAGCCACCAAGGCACTGCATTTTCTGAGGAAACGCTCTCGTCTATTCCGTCGAAGAAATAGTCAATCGGAACCTGTAGTACTCGAGAAATCTCCCAGAGCCTGCCAGAACCAATACGGTTGCTTCCCTTTTCATACTTTTGAATTTGCTGGAAGCTGACACCCAGTTGATTTCCGAGTTCAGTCTGACTCATGTCCATCGCCTTGCGCGCTTTGCGCACTTTCAGGCCGACATGTAAATCTGCATCCAGTGCCGAACGGGCATTATGCATAACGGCTTTTTGTGAAGCGTCCTTTTCCATTGATAACATCATAACCTTCCCACGAACTCTGCTTGAGGTTGCAGCATTAGCTCTTTTTTAACCAATGATCAACCCATAATTATAAGGGTGTGTCATTTCGGTCAAAAATATGCGGCGCCAATTTGCCTAAGAAGCTTATTAGGCCGGCTTTTATGCTTATAAATCAGCCGATTTCTTATGTAATTATCATCATTAACGATATCTATATTTGGAGTCATCACATCTGCGCAATTAACCGTGATCTTCATATTTTTATGGGTCTTAATGATCTATCAGTTGAAGCTCACTGGCTCGCCATAGGGCGGCCAGCTTGTTTCTGACGCCAAATTTCTGGATCAGATTTCGCGATATCTCAGCAACATATATGGGCGAAACGCCAATAATCAAGGCAATTTCAGTGCCGGACATGCCCAGTGCACTCAGCTCCAGGACTTCTTTCTCCCTTGGTCGCAGCGTGATGCCTTTTTGCGAGCCAATCACCAATGCTGATTGATGAAACGCCTCGGATAACATGCGACAGCAAGCAACTAATTGGTCGACGGATAAGCCTGCGGCTGGCTGCGAGCTATAGGCAGCCGTGCATGTGACCAATGTACCGGTTCTCGCAGATGTTTTCAGACGCGTTGTTACGCCCCAGGCCAAACCATATTTGCCGGCTTGCTGGAAGAACTCAATGAAATCACCATTCTCTGTGAGTTGATCTGCCGACCAGAAAAAAGGATCCGTTTCCCTCTTGGCCAGAGCGAGCACAGGATCAATCTGCGCAAAACCTTCGCGGCGATAGAGCTCAATCCACCCTTCGGCATAGGTATGTACGGATTTGTCGAACGAAATGTCGTTTTCCGAGAATCTTGTATAGGCGAACTGTTGTAATCCCAGCGGGAAAATAACACCCACAAATGACCCGCGCAGCTCATCGAGCGTTGTGCAGGCCTTCAGTTTTTGCACACTTTGTTGCAGATACTGACGAAGTTCCACGCCGTCCAAAGGACCATCCTTTTTATTTTATGATGATATGCGCTGTTAAGCCTTAACTAAAGCATTCTTCATGTCTTGGCGAGGATAAATTATGCAACCAATTGATGAATAGTATTTATTTTTGCTGATTAATACAATTTAATTAGAAAACCATCCAATTAATCTATTTCTTCTTGAGAAATTTCTCCTTATTTTTCAGGGTCAAAGATCACATTCTCTGATTGTGGCTTCAAGAATTTTCTATCTTTCACCAAAGCATTTCGTTCGCCGCCACGTTTGATCTTGCACAATGAGCGCCCAGTGGCTTGCTGTTTTGGTGGAAATTGGTGCCATTATATGCAAAGCAAGCGCACTAGGCCTGCCAGATGCACTGTGACATCGACTGCACGGGGATTGCAGGGGCTGCAGGATCAACTTTTAGGGTTTGCAGAAAATCCAGACGAGTGACTTATGTTTGATATGAAATCCACGCTTGCTCAGGTTGCCAGCGGCGAAGCACTGGACCAGAAAACAGCAGAGCAGACGTTCGACATTATTATGTCAGGCGATGCAACGCCGGTCCAAATCGGCGCACTCCTTATGGGTTTGCGGGTCCGCGGAGAAACAATTGATGAGATTGCAGGTGCTGTAAAAGTTATGCGATCCAAGATGGTTCGTGTCGCTGCGCCCGACGGTGCAGTGGATCTGGTCGGCACCGGCGGCGACGCATCAGGCACGTATAATATCTCCACATGCGCAAGTTTTGTTGTTGCTGGCATGGGCATTCCTGTGGCCAAGCATGGCAACAGAGCCCTTTCATCCAAATCGGGCGCGGCAGATACGCTGATGGCACTTGGTGTCAATCTGGACCTAAAGCCAGACCAAATCAGCACATGCATAGATAAAGCCGGGCTTGGTTTCATGTTTGCACCTGCCCACCACAGCGCCATGAAGCATGTCGGCCCTGCCCGGGTCGAATTGGGCACACGGACAATTTTCAATCTGTTGGGGCCCCTGTCGAATCCCGCGTCAGTCAAACGGCAAATGGTTGGCGTTTTCGATGAAAAGTGGCTTGAGCCTTTAGCACACACCCTGGCGCGCCTTGGATCAGACAAAGCCTGGATCGTACATGGCTCGGACGGGCTGGATGAGATTACGACGACCGGACCGTCCTATTGCGCCGCTCTTGAAAATGGTGATGTGAAGCGGTTTGTCATTGAACCGGTGGCTTTGGGCCTTAAACAGGCAGCTCCAGCAGATCTTGTGGGCGGCGACGCAGACCATAATGCGACTGCGCTCAAGCGTGTTTTGGACGGAGAACAATCCGCGCATAGGGACATTGTGTTGATAAACTCAGCCGCAACGGCCGTCGTCGCTGGACGTGCTGATACAATCGGCGATGGCCTTGATATGGCTCGCGCCAGTATTGACGACGGTAAGGCGCGTGCTGCCATGGACGCGCTTGTGAGCGTCTCCAACTCTTTTGGAGCGAACTAGATGCAGGGCGTTCTTGAAAAAATCTGCCGCTACAAGCTTGACGAGGTCGCGGCAGCAAAAGCACAGCTGAGCCTTGCTGATGTGAAACACAAGGCGCAGGATGCAGAACCAGTCAGAGGCTTCAAAGCTGCGTTGCAAGGCGCTGTGGACGATGGTCGGTTCGGCCTGATTGCCGAGGTTAAAAAAGCAAGTCCTTCCAAAGGCCTTATCCGGCCAGATTTTGATCCCCCTGCTCTGGCAACCGCCTACGAAAATGGTGGTGCTACCTGTTTGTCGGTTTTAACAGACACACCCTCTTTCCAGGGTCATCCGGACTTTCTGATGGCGGCCCGCGCTGCGACGAAGCTGCCTGCCCTTCGCAAGGATTTTATGCTGGAACCCTATCAGGTTTACGAAGCACGTGCGTGGAATGCGGATTGTATCTTGATTATCATGGCCTGTACCGAAGATGATCAGGCGAAGGCATTGGAAGAGACTGCATTTCTGCTCGGAATGGATGTTTTGGTCGAGGTTCATGATGAAGCTGAGACAGAACGGGCCCTGGCCCATTTGTCATCCGATCTGATCGGCGTCAACAACCGTAATCTTGATACGTTTGAAACCAGCCTGACAACCAGCGAAAAACTGGTCAGGCTGATTCCTGACGACAAGCTTTTAGTCGGTGAAAGCGGCATCAACACCTATGCGGATTTACAGCGTCTCAAAAAATGCGGGATCAACACTTTTCTGGTTGGCGAAAGTCTGATGCGTCAGGACGATGTGACGGCAGCCACCCAAAAACTGCTGACCGGAGTGTGAGATGTCGAAACTGACACATCTCAGTGACACCGGTGAAGCCAATATGGTGGATGTGGGCAACAAGGCCGTCACAAGCCGGCTTGCCCAGGCAGAAGGCCGTGTAGAAATGCTGCCCGAAACACTGGAAATGATCCTGTCCGGCAACGCCAAGAAGGGTGATGTTCTGGGCACGGCGCGTCTTGCTGGCATCATGGCTGCAAAACGTACACATGAATTGATTCCGCTGTGTCATCAATTGCTCATCAGCAAAATCGAGGTATCAATCGAGGCCGATCATGATGCCTCGGCGTTGCATGTTGTGGCCAGTGTTAAAGTGAACGGTCAGACCGGGGTTGAAATGGAGGCTCTCACCGCCGTATCGGTCACCTGTCTGACGATCTATGATATGGCAAAGGCCGTCGATCGCGGCATGCGGATTGAAGGCATTCGCGTGCTTGAAAAAAGCGGTGGTAAATCCGGCACATACCGAGCGGATTCCTAGGACCTGATTTTACTATGGCTCTCTTACCTGTCGCTGATGCAAGACAATCAATTCTGAGTAATGTTTCAGTTCTGCCGGAGGAGATAGTTCCGCTGGTAGACGCACATTTGCGTGTCAGCGCAGCACCGCTTTCGGCGCGGCGCACACAGCCCCCATTTGCAACCACTGCCATGGACGGGTATGCGGTCCGCCATGCCGATTTGGCGCTGGACCAGGACTTGGAGCTGGTTGGAGAAGCACCGGCTGGTCACAGATTCAAGCACGCCCTTCTGGCAGGCCAGACGGTGCGCATATTCACCGGTGCGCCATTGCCTGAAGGGGCAGATACGATCCTCATTCAGGAAGATGCGACTGTTCGGGAAAACGGCAAAATCCGACCGCTCGACATTCCGCAAAAGTCTGCTTTTGTACGGCCCGCCGGACTGGACTTCAAACAGGGCGCAGTTCTCATCGAAGCTGGCAGCACTTTACGGGCGGCGGATCTGGCACTGCTGGCCAGTATGAATTACGCTGAGGTGCCCGTTGTTCGCAAACCGCGTATTGGCGTTCTTGCCACTGGCGATGAGTTGGCAATGCCTGGAGCTCATATCGGTGTGGATCAGATTGTCGCTTCGAATAATTTCGGCGTTGCGGCCCGCATCGCCGAATTGGGGGGCCAACCTGTTGATTTGGGCATTGCAAAAGACACCGAAGAAGATCTGTTGCAGGCATTGAAGACGGCAGAGGCCAATCAATGTGATGCTATCATAACCCTTGGCGGCGCTTCTGTTGGCACCCATGATCTGGTCCAGCAGGCGTTTCACAGTGCAGGTCTGTCGCTCTCCTTCTGGAAAATTGCGATGCGCCCTGGCAAACCGCTTATGTTTGGAACAGTCGGCGGGATGTTGTTTCTCGGCTTTCCCGGCAACCCGGTTTCCAGCATGGTCTGCGGCGAGTTGTTCATGGCGCCACTGATCAAAACATGGCTGGGCCAGCCGTCCGATATACCGCTCAGACAAGCTGCGCTGGGAGACAAACTGTCAGCCAATGACCAACGCGAAGACTATCTGCGCGCCATATTGAAACCAGCTGAAGGCTTAGGACAGCTTCCAACGGTCCATCCTTTGAGCCGCCAGGACAGCTCCATGCTGGCCAGCTTTGCAAAAGCGAACTGTCTGATCAGACGTGCGCCATTCGCCACTGAGGCGGATCAGGGCACGATAGTGGATGTTCTAATGCTGCGTTCGGACTGACCTGACAAGACCGATGTTCCATATATGTTTCGCTTGCGCCCTTGTGGAACAAGACAAGAACAGCTAACGTGTTCATGCTTTGTACACATCTGATTCCTATATTGAAGACGCCTTTGGCCTTCTGTGGACCCTCAGAACCCAGGATTGATTGACATGCTAACGCGCAAACAACACGAGCTTTTGATGTTCATTCACGAGCGCCTGAAAGAAACAGGCATTCCGCCCTCTTTTGATGAAATGAAGATGGCGCTCGATTTGAAATCGAAATCAGGTATTCACAGGCTTATCGTGGCCCTTGAAGAACGTGGCTTTTTGCGCCGCATGCCCAATCGGGCGCGCGCAATGGAAATTATCAAGCTACCGGAATCTGTGTCACCAAGCTTGGCTGCGCCTCGTAGCACAGGGTTTTCACCGAGTGTCATTGAAGGCAGCCTTGGCAAGAAACGTGAAACTGTCGCCCCGGCGAATGATACCGGTTCAGAACAGGAAGATGCATATTCTGTAACCATTCCCGTAATGGGAAGGATTGCTGCTGGAACGCCCATCTCCGCAATTCAGACCCACAGTCATACCATTCCGGTTCCGGCGGATATGCTGTCGTCGGGAGAGCATTTTGCGCTGGAAGTGCGTGGAGATTCCATGATCGAAGCCGGCATTCTGGATGGGGATACGGTTGTCATCAAAAAGGGCTCAACAGCTGATACAGGCGATATTGTCGTGGCTCTGATTGATGATGAGGAAGCCACCTTGAAACGGCTGCGCCGAAAGGGTGGATCCATCGCTCTGGAAGCCGCCAATCCGGCCTATGAGACCCGTATTTTTGGCCCGGATCAGGTGTCCGTCCAGGGCAAGTTGATCGGTCTTTTGCGGACTTACTGAAATTAGAGCATTTGTTTGGAGTTTGAACTCAGTTGAACCATCGATTTTGAATCCCAATTCAGGCCGTGGTGTCTTCTGACTTTATATTAAATTCCATCCGGAAATTTATCAGTTCAACATCGCCTCTAACAACCGTTTGCTGTTGAACGACAGACCAGTCACGCTTTTCAAAAAAGCGCCGCGCCATATGGCTGGCGCGTGTTTGGAGGGCCGTTAATTGTCTGGTCCGGGCTTCTTTCATGATCACATCGTAAAGTTTTCCGGCCACACCGGACCCCATTGCCTTGGGATGGACAAAGGCCAGATCAATGACGCCCTCTTCCGTGAGTGTCATAAAGCCAAGAAGCTCGCACTCCTAATAAGCCATAACGCTGTATTGCGCAGCCATTCGGTCACGCCATTTGGCTACATCAGGAATGGCGGGCGCCCATGCATTTCTTTGTTCTTGCGTGTAAACAGCCTTTGCGCCTGTCTGGACCGCTTCAAAGAACAGATTGGCGGCAGCCGGGGCATCCCGGTCCTGAAACTGTCGAATTGATAGTCTCTGCACCATCTTCAGCTCTGAGACTTGGCCAGTTCCATGTAGTCCAGAGGAAGTGTGCTCGTGTTCTTGATTTCTTCCATGGCAAAACTTGAACTGACATCAGATATGTCAATTTTGGCAATCAGCTTCTTGTAGAATTTATCGTAGGCGGCAATGTCCGGCACGACCACTTTCAGAAGATAATCGACCTGGCCGCTCATGCGGTAAAAAGAGACGACTTCCGGAAATTCGCTAATGACTTCTGCAAAGCGAGTCAGCCATTCCTTGCTGTGCTGATTGGTGCTGATGGAGATAAAAACGGAAACCCCTGCCCCGACAAGAGCTGGATCCAAAACAGCAACACGCTGTTTGATGACACCGTCTTCCTCCATCTTCTGAATACGCCGCCAACAAGGTGTTGTGGAAAGGCCAACGCGTTTGCCGATTTCTGCGACCGGCACAGTGCTGTCTTTTTGCAGGATTGCCAGAATACCGCGATCAATTCTGTCCATATCAACCTCGTTGAGACGTCAAAGTGAGCCCCTCTTACAGGAACCTTGGTTCTACTGCCAGCGGCATTACTGCGGGCCGGACTCAATTGGGAGATCAGAGCGGCTCTCATCCAGAATTCGGGTGATCTGCTGGCGCAGGACCGGAAGTTGTTCCTGTTCAAACCACAGGTTCTTCTTAAGCCAGGCATTGTTGCGCCATGATGGGTGCGGCAGCGGCATAATGCGGGGCGTGCCTGCTGGATGCTCGCGATCATACCAATAATCCCGCCAGGCACCGACCGTCTCTGTCAGCGTTTTTTTCCTGTCCGGCCCCAGATGGTAGGCAATGGCGTATTGACCGATCGTCAAGAGCAGCTCGACCTGTGGCAGGCTGGCAAACAACTCATCGTGCCATCTGGCCCGGCATTCAGGCCTTGGCGGCAAATCCGATCCTTTTTCATTCTGTCCGGGAAAGCAAAACCCCATGGGAACGATTGCAATTTGCGCAGGGTCATAGAATGTTTCGTTGTCCAGTCCGAGCCATTCCCGCAAACGATCACCTGACCGATCTGTGAATGGTCGCCCGGATTCATGCACGCGCGTGCCCGGTGCCTGACCACAGATGCAAATACGAGCCGTAGACGATACCTGTAAAACCGGCCTTGGCGCATGCGGCAAAGGTTTGCGCAAGGGTTGTTCAACACAAATGCGGCAAGCGCGAATGTCGTTCGTGAGTTGGTCCAGGGCATTCATACTCAATAGTCCGTTCCGTGAAACCGCCGCCAGTCTTCAGGTTGCTCAAAGTCCAACGCCCAGAGTCCTCGGCCTGCGAGTGCCGCCAGAACTTCAAGGGCTTTGTAGTCACCATAGGAAACAGCCCAGCCATCATGAACCATTTGCGCATTAAGCGTTGCCTGTTCTCCAGCTGTTACCAGGGCACCCCTGACCGGATCATTATTGGTGTTGCCGCGACAGACGGCAAGCTGACGCCCATGCTTGTCAGTGCCATGATCGGCACAGGACACGGATGCAGCAGCCACCAATCGAGCCAGATGCTGTTTAGCCAGCACTCCACATTGTACGGCTCTTCCATCGCGCAGACATGTCTGCTGCAGTTCCGGCGCGTCGATGCCAACCAGCCGCAGGCGGGTTTCGCCGATTGCCAGAGAATCGCCATCGACCACTCTCAGGGATGAGCCAAAAGGCTCATAGCTGTCATCCTCAAACCAGAGGACCAGCATCGCAATAATCAGGATAAAACCTGCCGCTTTGACCAGATCCCAAATTTTCAAAAGACGAGCCCTGTTTCGGTCTTCTTAATTGTCGTTCTTGTCGGACACACCCGCCTGATCGAAGGTTGCCATTCCCGAATGGACAGCGGCCGCTGATTTGACAATACTTGCTGCAATGGCAGCGCCACTGCCCTCGCCCAAACGCATATTGAGATCCAGCAACGCTTTTTTTCCAAGGCGCTCAAGGACAGCGGCATGAGCCTGTTCGTCCGAAATATGGGAAAACAGACAATGATCGATCGATGCCGGACTGACCGAATGCAAAATGGCGGCTGACGCGGTGGCCACGAAACCGTCGACAATGACTGGTATGCGCTCTACGCGCGCTGCCAGCATGGCGCCACACATGGCAGCAATTTCACGCCCGCCAAGCCGTCGCAGAACTTCCAGCCCGTTTGACTTGCTGACACTGGCCCGACCGACAGCGCGGCGCACAGCATCCGTCTTGCGTTGCAGGCCTGCAGCGTCAACGCCAGTGCCAATGCCAACCCAGTCTTCAGGACGACCGCCGTAGAGCGCGTAGAAAATGGCCGCCGCGACCGTCGTGTTTGCAATACCCATTTCGCCGATACACAACAAATCTGTTCCGCCAGCGATGGCCTCCATGCCGAACGCCATGGTTGCTGCGCAGGTCTTTTCATCAAAGGCGTCTTTCGAGGTTATGTCCGGAGTTGGCAAATCCAACGCCAGATCAAAAACCTTGAGACCCAGATTATTAGCCGTGCAAAGCTGGTTTATGGCCGCTCCCCCGGCAGAAAAATTCTCGACCATTTGTTGTGTCACACTGGCAGGAAAGGCTGAAACTCCCTGCTCCGCAATCCCGTGGTTTCCAGCAAAGATGGCAACCAGAGGACGGTTCACTGCCGGCGGTGCCTTGCCCTGCCAGGCAGCCAGCCATTCCACAATCTCTTCCAGTCGACCCAGAGAGCCCGCAGGTTTGGTCAATGTCGCGTCGCGCGCACGCACGGCGTCAACGGCCTCGGTCACGGGACCTGGAAGAGAACGGATCAAATCCCTTATGTCTTCAAATGGAAGCGCTGTTACGGATGCACTCATGTGTCTTTAAGCCTATCGAATGATGGGGGCTGTCAGGCCTTGGGTGACATTGATATCTGATTCATGCTCATTGCCAACAATCTCATTCGATCTATAAAGCGCCTATGAGAAGACGCAAGGTGGCAAACAGCATGAAACTGCGCCAAAATGAAGATGAACAGGGTCCGGCAAAAGGCATTCTCGCGTTGCTGCGCGCGGTTCCCGGCGATTTTCTGGTCTGTCTGACATTCTTCACGCGGCTGCCCGCCTTTTTGTCAGTTGACCACACACGGCCCATGTCCAGAGCCGCCCAAATGTTCCCGGCCATTGGCCTGGTCATCGGCATAATCGGTGCTCTGGTTCTGTCTTTCGGGACCATGTTGCAACTGCCTTATTATTTAATCTCTGTTCTGACGATTACAGCGATGATCATCGCTACCGGTGCCCTGCATGAAGATGGGCTGGCAGACATGATCGACGGTTTCGGCGGTGGTCATGACCGCGAGCGCAAGCTGGAAATCATGAAGGACAGCCATATTGGCACCTATGGGGTTCTGGCCCTGCTCCTGTCTCAAGTCATGCGGGTGATTTTGCTTGCGTCTCTATTGCCAAGGGGCCTCGACCTTGCAATCACCGTTCTGCTTGCAGCACAGATGATCTCACGCGGGTACAGCATGTTTCTTTGGGCAGGTCTTCCGCCTGCACGTAGCAATGGTCTATCCAAACAGGCGGGACAACCTCAACGCCGAGCGCTTGTAATGGCGTTGGTAACAACCTCCGTCGCCCTTCTATGCCTGTTGCTGCCAAACCTGAACATTATCGCCATTCTGTTTGCAACTGCGCTCAGCGGGCTTGTCAGCTATTTGATGATCGTGCTGTGCCGAGGTCAGATTGGCGGACAGACCGGAGACACAATCGGTGCCACCCAGCAACTTTGTGACCTTGCTTTCATGACAGGCATTCTTATTTCTCTAGGCATCGCTAAGGAATTGCTATGAAATCACCCTGTGTCAAAGTCTGCCTGATTGATGAGCCCACCCGACAGTGCCTTGGCTGTGGCCGCACGCTGCGCGAAATCGGTGGCTGGGGCCAGATGAATGACGCTGAGCGGGATGCCGTCATGGAAACATTGCCGCAACGCATGGTGCATCTGTCACAGGTGCCCAGTTGAGCTACTTCTGGGCACTTTTGATCGGCCTTGCAGCCCTTTTGATTGTGCTGGTCGTCAGGCATGATTCCGGCACAGTTCTGGGCCTCGACATTGGCAGCTTCGGGCGAATGGGTGTGTTGCTTGCCCTTCTGGCATTTGTCAGCGTCGGCGTATTCCGTGGGCTGCGTGCATCAGATGTTCTCAAAAATGCGCTGATCTGGGTTCTGATCGCGCTGGCGCTCGTCACGATCTATTCCTTCAAGACTGAACTACAGATGGTTGCGAGCCGCGTCACCGGTGAGCTTATTCCCGGCATGGCTTTGACCAGTGTCGATGGCAATTCAATTATGGTCAGCCGAGGGCGCAACGGGCATTTCTCCCTGAGTGTCGAGATTGAAGGAACGCCCGTCGATATGCTGGTTGATACGGGTGCAAGCACAGTGGTGCTGACCTATGAGGATGCTCAAAAAGTCGGAATTGACGTTAGTTCACTGAGTTTTCAGTCACCGGTCGAGACGGCCAACGGCATGACCTTTTTTGCGCGTATTGTGCTGGACAACATCAAAGTGGAAAACATCGAACTGGACACGGTTCGTGCTGCCATTGCCCAACAGGGAAATTTGAAACAGAGCCTTTTGGGGAACAGTTTTCTCGACCGCCTGTCCTCATATGAATTTACGGGCTCACAATTGGTATTGCGCCCATAAAGAGAGCTGTGCCCGCATTTTGGCGCACCCCCGAAATGTCTGACACCAGATACATTTCCGTGTTTTATTTCCATATTTATGTGCTACTTTTTATCAAAAAGGAGAGCTGAAAATGAAAAATCTTGTTCGTAATCTGGCAATCGGATTGATGTGCGCCGGTGCAACGGTCTCGCAATCAATGGCGGAAGAGTGGCGTTTCAACAACTTTCTTCCCGAGACTCGTCCTGAATCAGCGGAGCTGAATAAATTCACCGACGAGGTCAATGCGAAGCTTGGCGATGCACTCGAAGTCAAGATATTTGGCGGTGGCTCTCTTGGGCTGAAAAACACAGATGCCCTGCGCTTTTTGCCGTCTGGAGCTGTCGAAATGAGCCTGTTATGGGCAAATTATCTCGGCCGCGACGCCCCGGCTCTCAGCTCGGTGTTTATTCAGGGATCAATCGGAACGGTGGACGAGTTGGAAAAAGCACTTCCGACAGTGCGCGACATTTACGAAGAGGAGTTTTCGAACTGGGGCGTCTCCTCGGTTGGTTATGTGGCCATTCCCATGCTCTCGGTTTCAGTGTTCTGCCGCGATGAGCCTGTGCGCACAATTGAGGCTTTGAAAACCAAAAAACTGCGCGTCTGGGCACGTGATCAGGTCGAGACATTCACCCGCCTTGGGGTGTCAGCACAGATCATTCCACAGGAAGAAATGTATGTGGCAATGAAAACAGGTGTGGTGGATTGCGCGCTCTATCCTGCACTTTACGCAAGCACTGTATCCCTGCAGGAAGTCTCAAAATACGCGTCGTTCCTTTATCCAATGGCATCCGGTCCCTATGTGATTGGTGTATCGACTGATCGCTGGGCCGAAACAGATGATGCTGTGAAAGAAGCGATTACAAGTTCTGCCAAAGATCTGTGGGATCGCACCAACCAGTATGATGATGATTTCGAACGTGAATTGGCTGCACGTGAAGATATGGTCGCAGCAGGCATCGAATGGGGCGAAGATTTCCCGGAAGAAGACCGTGCTGTCTTTCTAGAAGCCGTGTCCGAAACCTGGGGCATTCTTGCTGAAGATGCAGGTGGCAATGCACCTGCCTATCGCCAACGTGTATTGGACGCACTGGGTCGCTGATCCTAGAGCGATCATGCACCACACTATAAGAAACCTTATACGGCAAGGGCTGGAAAAACTGGCCCTTGCCCTTGCCTCCATTGCTGTTCTTGGGATGGTCAGCATTGTTGCCATCATAATCACCAGCGTCATCATGCGTAAGTTTGCCAATTCACCGCTTCACATCACTGAAGAAGTGGTTGGATTGCTGTTGAGCGTGTCTTTGTTCCTGGGGTTACCAATGGTAACGCTGAAGGCAAAACATGTACGCGTTGCACTGCTTGCCAACATGTTGAACAGAAAACTGCAAACTCACCTTCAAACCATTGCTTTGATTGTCGCAATTGGTTTCTTTTCCTGGTTGATCTACAAAGCCATTCCCTGGTTTGAATTCGGCCATCGGCTTAATCTGAAGACCGAAACCACCCGCATTTTGCTGTATCCTTGGATGGCCATGTTGCCGCTCTCGCTCTCTGTCACCTGCGCCATTTTGCTAGCAAGACTGCTGGGGGTCATTGACCGGGTTGAAGAGACCGAAGCTGAAATCAAAACCGGGTTTGTGCGTCATGAAGAGACCGCGCCCTGATGTTTTGGACCACTCTTATCGGCGTGCTGGTTGCCAGCGCTGGCACCGGCATGGCCCTTGGCGCTGCGCTCGGCCTGACCGGCATGGTTATTCTCTACTTTTTCTCCAATGGCGCGACGTCTCTGGCCATTGATGCCATTTGGAGCGTCTTCAATTCGTTCACGCTCAGCGCCGTTCCCATGTTCATTCTGCTTGGGGAAATCCTGTTGCGGAGCGGCATCAGCGAAAAAGCCTATTCTGCTTTTACACCACTGTTTCGGAAAATTCCCGGCGGCTTGCTGCATACCAATATCGCTGTGTGCACACTGTTTGGCGCTGTGAGCGGTTCCAGCCTGTCAACCGCAGCTGCGGTCGGGTCTGTCGCCTATCCCGAAATGTCGAAACGTGGCTATGACAAGGATACCGTCGTTGGTAGTCTGGCCGGTGGCGGCACTTTGGGGCTGTTAATACCTCCCAGCCTGTCCTTTCTGATTTTTGGCGCGCTGACTGAAACATCCATCGGGCGATTGTTTGCCGCAGGTCTGCTCCCCGGCCTGATGGTTGGCGGTCTGTTCATGCTGTATATTCTAGTGCGGTGCCTGCACGCCCCTCATTTGGCGCCGCGCAGTCCTGTTCCGGTTTCAATCCTGCAAACAGTGAAAGGGTTCGGTCAGATATGGCCTTTGCTGGCGCTGATCTTTCTTGTCATTGGCACGATTGTCATTGGCCTGGCCACACCAACGGAAGCTGCAGGCGTGGGCGTTGTTCTTGCCGCGATTATTTCCTCTATCTGGGGTGATCTGACTTTTCGCAAGCTGATCGAAGCCCTCTACAATTCGGTGTTGCTGTTTTCTGCTATCGGGTTTCTGGTGCTTGGAGCCACCATTCTGGCCCAATCCGTCAGCGTTTTGGGTATTCCGCAGCAAATTCTGGAAGTCGTCGGCGAAAGCGGTCTTGGCACCCATAGCGTGCTGTTCACGGTCATTATCATCTATCTGATACTGGGCTGTTTCTTCGATGGTCTGTCCTTGATGATCATGACCTTGCCGGTTGTGTTTCCGCTATTAACGGGTCTTGGCTTTGATCCTATCTGGATCGGCGTCATCATTACGATTGTCATCGAAATCGGACAGATCACACCGCCGGTCGGACTGAACCTTTCGGTACTGACAGCTTTGACCAACAATGAGATCAGTCTTGGCCGGGTTGCAGTTGCAACCATTCCCTATTGGCTCATTCATCTGTTCGCAATTTTTCTGCTGACGCTGTTTCCGATGATTGCGCTTTATCTACCCGGACTGCTTTTCTGAGATCATCGAAGGAGTGAGCTTTGTGGAATTGAAACCAAAATTGTTTGGGCCCATCTGGGCGGAATACGATGGAAGCGACACGATCAAATTCAGCCATTCCAAACAGTCTGGGCCAGAGATGTCATTTGCCAAAAACTCGCCAGTAGACACGCTTCTGGCGTCACTGGGGCATTGCATTGTCATGTCAGTGCAATGGGCTGCGGCGCAGCGGAAAGTGGATCTGAAGCCCTTTAAAGTTGAAGTACTTGGAACCAAGGCGCTTGATGAACCCGGTCGTCTTCAAAAGATTGACGTGGCTGTGATTGGGCCTTTTGTTGACGATGCTGGGCTCGGTGAGCGCATTTTGAAACAGGCCAAGGCAATCTGCACCGTCAGCAACAGTCTGAACTGTGACGTGACCGTGTCGCAAACGGATTGAGCTTGCTTCGGCACCTTTAGGATAACGCATTGAAAGATATTGAGCTTACAGGCCGGGAGGTCCCGACGGATACCGCGACCACACTGGCAATGCTGGAAAGTGATCCAGCCTCGGTCTATCGCCGTCTTCGACGCGAATCACCAATTGTACGCCTTGAAGCGCTGGGGCGCATTGTCTTCAGCAAAGCCGATGATACGCATCGGATAAAGTCGGATACCGAACATTTTGGTTGCTACGATACGACCACGCCTATGCAGCGTGCGTTCCGTGGTCACACATTAATGCGGAAGGATGGGCCGGAGCATTTGAGGGAACGCCGCGCAATGGCTGGCGCGTTTACCGCTGACACCATCACAAGCCACTGGCGACCAGAGATTGAGAGCATTGTTGATGAGCTTCTGGACGGATTACCACAGAGCGGTTCAGTCGACTTGTTCACCGCATTCGCCAGTCCACTTGCTGCCCACTATGTAAAGCTGGTTCTTGGGCTTGAAAGCGCAACGGAAGCGCAGCTTCTTGATTGGGCACCAACTCTGATCCAGGGCGCAATGAATGCGCAGTTTAACGCTGATGTATTCGCGCGCTGCGATACAGCGAATGATGACATGGATGCGTGTTTCAACGAGATGGCACACAGGTACCGGCAAACACCCAACAAATCTGCCCTTTCAGAAATGGTGAATGGGGATGAGCCGCTGCCATTCAGTCAGATTGGAACCAATATGCGGGTCTGTATTGCCGGCTCGCTCGTGGAAAGCCGGGATGGCTTTCTCTCTACGTTGATTGGCATTTTGGGCGATCCGAAGCAGAAACAGTTTTGTGTTGAGACAAATGCCTGGCGTGCTGCCTGCGAGGAAGGGCTGAGATGGATCGCGCCCATTCAGGCCAATGCCCGAGTGGTGCTGAAATCAACCGTAATACGCGGATTTTGCATTCCCAAAGGTGAGACAGTCATGGTGCTGCAGGCTTCGGCGAACCATGATGAAGATATTTGGGAGAAGCCGGACCAATTTGATGCACGCCGCACCATCAAACCCAATCAGACATTTGGAAACGGGCCCCATAAATGCCTCGGCTCCGATCTTTACAAAATGTTGATTGCGGATGTGGTTTTGCCCAAACTGTTTGAGCGTTTCCCTCAGATTTCGCTGGAAAAGCCGACAGACATTACCTTCCACGGCTTTGCTTTTCGTGGTCCGAAATCCTGCAGCGTTCAACTTGGATAATTGCACTCCCGAAACGGCCCAAAAATTGTCTGGTTGAACCTTTTCCAAACTGTTGAGCCGGTATCAAGCAGGGACAAACAGCTCAGCTTTATCGTGAATTCTCTGTTGCTCCGCAATCATGACGGCCAGAGCGGCCTCAACCACTTCTATGCCTGCATTTGGTTTGACAGCTTCGGTGCTGAGGATTTGCCGATAGCGGCGGGCGCCCGGCGCTCCATGAAACAGGCCGATCATATGCCGTGTGATCTGATGCAACCGACCACCGGCCTCCAGATGCTGCTCAATGATTGGATACATTTTACGAACGGCTCCATGCAGGTCTTCCGGCATTGCGGGGGCACCGTAGATTTGGTGATCCACCTGGCACAGGACCGCAGGTTGATGGTAAGCGACCCGGCCCATCATCACGCCATCTACATGCTTTAAATGAGTATCCGCCTCAGCCAGATTGCCAATGCCCCCATTGATGCCAATGAAGACATCGCCCAGCCGCTGTTTCAATCGGTAGACACGATCATAATCCAAAGGCGGGATGTCCCGGTTTTCTTTCGGAGACAGACCGTCGAGCCAGGCTTTGCGAGCGTGGACCCAAATCGCATCCACACCCTGATCAAGACAGGCGTCAGCCAGCGCATCCAAAGCGATCTCAATGTCCTGATCATCGACCCCAAGACGACATTTCACCGTGACTGGCATGTCCACCACTTGTTTCATGGCGTCAACACACTGTGCAACGAGTTTTGGAGACTTCATGAGGCAAGCTCCGAATATTCCGGATTGCACCCGGTCAGAGGGGCAACCGACATTCAGGTTTATCTCGTCATAGCCATAATCAGCCGCGATTTTTGCCGCTTCTGCAAGCTTCACAGGGTCAGATCCACCAAGTTGCAGAGCCACCGGTTGCTGACCAACAGGAATGCTCAGATGCCGATCACGATCACCATGCAGGATAGCGTCGGCCACAACCATTTCAGTATACAACAAAGCTTCCTGCGACAGGATGCGATGAAATGACCGGCACCAGCGGTCCGTCCAATCCATCATCGGCGCGACGGAGAGTATTTTTTTGTTATTTTTCAATACTTTATGATACATTACAGATATCTAAATCGAGAACAAATTTGATCGGACTTCAGGAACAAGTTCCTGGCAGGTGAATGTTGCATGGAAACCGAGCGTATGATCGACATGGGGATCGAGCCTTTCAAATCCTGCCGCAAACAAGCAAACACAATTACAGGTTTGATTAGCCTACACATTGCGGACTTACAAGAAGCTGGTAATCCACTTCCGCGTTCCAAACCTCCAATTCTAGCGCGTTTTGGCAAATGGGAGTTGGGTTGTCACGCATGCAACCAATGAGCAAAACCACTGTTTTGTTCAATTAAGGCAACGGCAACACTCCTAGAACAACAGGGTGCAGGATAAGGAGCAATGTGAACCCCAAAACGCCTGCGGTAATCCGAAGCCAATATCCCGCCCACGAACCCTGCATTGAAATCAACGGCGCGGAATCAACGGTTTGGAGTAACGACACCCATTCCAATTTACCCAGCAAGCGTTGTTTCCTGCGATCAACGATTGCCATGCCTGCCAATGCAAAGACCGCAAAAACACCGAACAGGATGGTGTGCGCCAGATCGCCGTTTGGCAAAATATGCAATGCGGACCATCCGGCCAGCGCCAGCAACATCGGATGGCGTATCCAGCGGATCAACCCCGGACGATGTGGATCGAACCGCTCATTATGAAACCCGCCAAAGGAAAACGGATTGGGGCGAGTTATTGTCAATGCGAACAGAAGACACACCAAAAGCATGCCGACAAAAATCGTATATCTTTGCCATGGGGCTTGATCCCAAAGCAGCACGAACGGCGCATTTCCTGCTGCCGCAATAAGCCAGATAATCATTCCAAGAGATAATATCGAATAGACAATAGTAAAACCACGCGGTCCAAGCATGCTTACAAGCCAGGATTTGACCTTTGGCCGTACCGGAAGGGAATGGGTCAGGAAAAAGACGCCAAATGCTGCCGCGAAGGGCAGCCAGTTCACTGAGATATTCCCGGCTTTGGCCGCAGCAACAATCCGCCATAGGCAATCACAAAACCGCCAAATGCGCCAATCCACAACAGTGCTGAGAGGCTGTAGAGTGTCATTGCAATATCAGGGAATGCCCCGGCAACCAGACGGACTGAAACCGACGCAATGAGCGCAATGTAAATCGCAAGTGTCGCCAAACCAGCGCGAAGATCGCGGCCGGTATGCCCAAGTGTTGCGCGCGTCATAACCGCCAGCGTCATCAGGCCCGTCGCCCCCGCCATCCAGACATGTTGGGAGGAAGCCATACCCAAAACTTCAGGGAACAGAATATTTATTCCAACAAACAAGGCCCCAAGCGGAACAAGGGCATAGCCAAAGTGCAACACCCAAACCAAGGGTTCTGCCAAGGTGCTCAAGCCTTTCCATCTTAAAAGCCGAATGGCCTGGACCACTGACAACAGCAACAGCATGAGACCGGTGATGGTTCGCTCTGGCCATATGACCCACAACGCCAACCCCGCCAGGGTTACCAGCAGGGCGACCTTATCGAAGGGTTGCATTGGTGGAACCGGGAGAGAGAGACGACCGGCTTTCACCAGCCAGTTACGTGTAAAGGAGGGAATAATTCGCCCTCCAATAACCGAAATCATCATGAGCGCCGATGCCAGTCCCAGACGCAGGCCGAAGCCCTGTGCCGCGTACATGCCCTGCCCTGCCTCCAGGTGAAACAGCAAATTGGCCAAGGTGAACATTGCAAGCATTGCCAATACAAGAAGATTGCGCCAGTTTTTGCCTGCGACTATTTCCCTTGCGATCATGACACCCAAGGCAACTGGAAAAGCCAGATCAATCAACGCAACCAAGACCGCCGGAATCAAATCAGAGACCGCCAATACAAGACGACCCGCAATCCAAAGCGCAACCAACCAACCAAGACGCCAGCCCACTATCGGCAAACGTCCAGTCCAGTTTGGAACTGCCGTCAACAAAAATCCGGCAATAATCGCACTCAAGTATCCAAAGAAAAACTCATGAGCATGCCATGACACCACGTCGAAACGCGTCGGCAAGGTGAGACCACCTGAAAGCATTGATACCCACAATACCATCGCCAAGGCGGCCCAAAGCGCACCAAATAAAAAGAAGGGGCGAAACCCGAAAGACAGTATTGCCGGTCCGCTCCATTCACGTATCTGCTCTGCGGAAGTCTGCGCCACCTTAGCACCCCATTTCATCATGATCCTGCCCGCACCGCTTGGGATCGAGCGCATTTAAAGAAGCACGTTTCCGTATCATGCCAAGAAATTGCGGTGTGCCGACGTTTCGCGCCAATTGAGCCGCATTGGTTGTGAGCGTGATCTCATCCGGTTCTCCCATCTTTGCAACAGGTGCAGCGAAGGTCACAGAGTTGCCGAATTGATCGACAGATTTTTTTGCGGGGCGAGTGTACTGGCAGCGTCTTCGTGCTCCAATCCGGCGAACCACGACGAAACAGATGTTTGATCAAACGGCAACTCAATGCCCAGATCACCGGCAAATATCTGCCAGTCTTTACGATAATTCTCACGCGTGGCTGTCAAAACCGGAATACCGGCCATCAGGGCGGTACTGATCAAATCCCGGAACCCTTGTCCCTGGGACTCGCCTTTTCCAAAACGGTTCAACACCAGCAGATCGCATCCCTCCTGTATATGCTGATCGAGATAAGCTGAGCACTCTGCCATTGCGCCCGGATGCAAGCGACAACCGCTTGAACCTGAACCAAGGGGCTGGGAAATTCTGAAAACTTTACCTGTACCGATGGCTTTCAGGTCCATGTCCGAGCAATAGCATTCGCCCTTGGCGCCGCTGCGTGATTGCAGCACACCACATATCCGAAGACCGGAAGCCAGCCTGGTTGATACGAATGCCTCCAAAAGCTTGTCGATATCCTGATCATCACCAAAGTGGATTGCCGCCAACATCGAACCGGCCACGTTCTTCTCCTCACTTACAAAATGGTTGCCACAGCAGATGGTCACCTGGCTCAACAACATTGCAATCGGGACCGACACGCCCAAGTCCATCAGCGAAGGCCAATGGAAAAAGGGTTGCAGATACAGAATTGCCAAGACGTTCCAATTTCGGAAGTTCACTTGCTCTGCCCTGGCAAACCCTGACTGGAAAATACTCGGCTCGACCGGGCTTTCTACGCCATGAGAAGTTCGCAATGGCTGCCTGCGTGCGCACCCGTTGATCCATTTCTCCACACAGTTTCAAAACCTGCGGTTTCACGAATAGGTGAAATCCGACAAATGATGCGAAAGGATTGCCGGGAAGCGCCGTAAATACGGCATTATTAAGCTTCCCGAACATGACAGGTTTTCCAGGTTTGATGGCCACTTTCCAGTTTTTCACAAAGCCGCCTGATGCCAAAAATGCTTCCTTGAGGAAATCACGCTCACCGACGGATGCTGATCCTGTTGAAACAATGAGGTCGAAGTCGTCGCGACATCGTTCCAATAGTTCCTGGGTTGCCCTGCGATCATCCGGCAACGCGCCAAGATCGACAGCCTGTATTCCAAATTCTGTAAAAAGTGCCAACAGCATCGGTTTGTTGCAGTCATATATCTGACCGGGTTTAGCCTTCTCACCGGGCTCGATCAATTCATCGCCTGTCGAAAACACGGCTACTTTTGGCAAACTTCGAACATTGATTGCGCCATATCCATTGGCTGCAAGCAGCCCAATGTGATGGGATCTGATCCGCGAACCTTTTGCCAATAACAATGCGCCACGTCCTGTTTCGCTGCCCGCGTGACGAATGTTTGCACCTGATTCAGGTTTGAAATCAAATGATAATGACCCGTTCTCCAACCGGCAATTTTCCTGCGCTATGACGGCGTCAAAACCGGGCGGCACCGGTGCACCTGTAAAGATACGCACAGTCTGGTTTACTATTAATTCAGCGATTGTTTCTGAAGGCTGCGTGCCGGCAGCAACCGTTTCGGTCAACAACAGTTTCCAGGGACCATTTCCTGAGAGTTTGAACGTTGAAACCGCATAACCATCCATCGCCGAATTGTTGAAGAACGGCATTGCCGCAGGTGCGTGAAGATCCTTGGCGGCAACCCGGTTGAGTGCACCGCCGAGTGAAACGAGTTCCGTCCCAACGAGGGGCGTTACCAGGTCGAGTGCCACGGTTCTCGCGGCTTCAACATCTAAAATGTCCCGGTCCGCGCTGATTGAACCACATTCGCAATCCTGCAGATCAAGCGTTTTCATCTCATGTCGCCTTTCGCTCCAAATTGGTAATTGCAATCAAGATCGCGCAGCAATCCGTCGTGTAATCCGTAAACCCAACCGTGGATTTTGAGGTCCTTCCCTCGCTTCCAAGCTGACTTGATAATGGGTGTACGGGACAGATTGCGCACTTGGGATTCAATACTCAATTCACACAGATCATCCAGCATGGCCTGCTCATCCTTGATGTCAGCCAAATGATCCTCAAACTTATCGGCCACATCTCGAACAGGCTGCAGCCAGTGATCGATAATACCGTGGCGATGACCATCCATGGCTGCTTTCACCCCGCCACATCCATAATGACCGCAGACAATGATGTGCTTTACTTCAAGGGTCTCAACGGCGAATTCCAGAACCGAAAGAAGATTGAGGTCTGCCCGATGAACAAGATTTGCTACGTTACGATGAACAAAGACCTCACCCGGTTCCAGTCCGGTGATTACGTTTGCAGGAACGCGGCTGTCAGAACAGCCAATCCACAGAAATTCGGGTTTTTGCAATGCGGCCAGGCGTTCAAAGTATTCGGGGTCTATGCGCCGCCTCTCGGCAGCCCAAGACGCATTATGCTCTAAGAGACGGTCAATCATTTAAAACCACACCTCTGCGCGCAGCCATTCGTTGGCCGAAATCTCTGCAGTCCTCTTCAGTCAATCTTGCCCGTGCCAGCGGCAGCACTATGGAATTTTCGACAATGAGATGCTGACGCTCATTGGCCGCGAAACGCTTAAGTAAGTCCGCAGCTTTCTCACTGAGAGCGTTGCTCCCACCGGCTTTGGTAATTTGTTCCAGAACCAATATAATATCTTTGGCATCTTCCCCATCGCTCGCATGTTCTTCGGTCAATTGCCGAAGCACCTCATCGATTTCATCCTCGGGTTTTGCGCGCCTGCACAACATAGGGAACAAGCCCTTTTCCTCATCCAGAAGGTGCGGTTGAAATTCCGATTTAAGATACCCCAAGACAGCCATCACCATTTGAACATCGGGGCTGCTTCCACTCGCAATTTCATCAAGCAAAGCGCACAAAGCGCGCTGGCGAAAATGGTCTGCAAAAATGTATTCAATCGGCTCGTTAAAGAGGTCATCGGGGAGCGGAGCACGCAGCGTTTCAAGTGCTGATAAACTGGATTCTTTGCTTTTTTCCATTCCGCCCTCCCTGATTAATTAACCGAGTTTCACTGCACCAGAGGCGACGAAGCCCCCTCAAGATTTATTCCGGTTATTTTGGCCTTCCCCGCAAGAATGCCGATATATTGAGATGCGGCCTTCGACCAGGACGAAGCTTCCAGCCAAGCCCCAATCTTGTCTTCGACATATTCAAACGGCAACAGTTCGCCCGGAACCTTGTTGACCAAATAAATTATGTGAAATCCAAAGCGGCTCCCAACCGGTTCTGGCCAAACCTGACCGGGCTCCATTTTTTCCAGAACAGCCTCAAACTCAGGAACAGTTGCCCCCCTTGTGAGTTGGCCAAGGTTTCCGCCTTCTTTGGCAGATGAACAGGATGAAAATTCTTGGGCCATGCGGGAAAAATCTGAGATTTTACCTTCCAGTTTTTCGATCAGAGTTTTCGCAAGCTGCATGTTGGCGGCGGTTTGCATATCATCTTTGCTCGAAACCAGAATGTGCCGAGCTTCATAGATCGTTTCCGAATGGAAGGCTTTGCTATTGACCTGATAATAACGCCGACGCTCGTCTTCCGAGGTGACCGGTGTTTGAACCTCTTGCTCAATCAGCAGTCGTACCAACGCATCCTCCACTGTTTCAGTTCTGTCTTCACTGTGGCGCTCTTGAACAGGATCTATGTCGAGCGCGCGCGCTTCCTGCAACATCAATTCCCGGATGACCAACGCCTTAGCCGCGCTAATCAGGGCTTCACCGGGGTTTTTTGCAGGGTGCTGTTGCGCTTCAGCCATTATCTCTGCTTCCGAAATAGCAACGCCGTTGACCGAAACCTCCGCCAGAACGGGTTTTGCCTTAGGCGGAACTTTTGTGTCCGGCTCGACATATCCGTCATAGCTTTTTGGAAGGTCGGTTGCCGGTTGATCGTTGCAGGAACAGCCGTCCCCACATCCGGATTCAGGCTTTACAAAAGGGTCTTTAACTAGGGTAACCATGGTATCACTCCGCAGGAATTTTTGGCGCAGGGCGCACATTTTTTTGACGCGTAATCTGGTAACCTGGCCGCCACAGATAGCGGACGGGAACACTCAACATGTGCACCAATCGCGAAAACGGGAAGAGCAGGAAAATAGTCAATCCAAGGATTATGTGCGCCTGATATGAAAAGGCTAAACCAGAGATGAGATCCGCTGTCCCGTCGGTGCGGAACGTCAAAATGCGCTGAGCCCATTCAGACAATCGAAGCATAACGGAACCGTCACTGTGCTGAAGCGAAAATGGGACGGTCAACAAACCAAGCATCAACTGCACCCACAAAATCAACAGTATTGCCGTGTCAGAGAAGGTAGAAGTTGCCCGTATGCGGGCATCAAATAAACGGCGGTGTGCCAACATCGAAATGCCGATGAAACAAACAGTACCGGCGATCGAGCCAGCGATGATCGCAAGCAGCTGTTTTTGCTGCGCGGAGATGAAATTTTCATATATAAAGTGCGGTGTCAGGAGGCCAACGGCGTGACCAAAAAAGAGGAAAATCACGCCGACATGAAATAGGACTGAGCCCCACATCAGTTGTTTACGACGGAGCAATTGGCTGGACCCGGATCGCCAGGAATAAGGTTCTCGATTGTAACGCAAGACGCTGCCAATAATCATGACTGCCAAGGCGATGTAAGGATACACGCCGAATAAAAGATGATGAATATAGTTGGCCATGGCTAGCGCGCCTCCCCTGATGCTGATGTTGCCGCAGGACTGACTTCATGGTTTGCTTTGCGCTGCGAAGCTCGCATCTGCCGTTGCAAACGGTCAGGACCACAGTCGCCTTCTCCTGAATTGCCGCCAAATTTGACGACTTCCTCTTCCCAGATCGCATCCAAAGCCTCCAGATCGTCAGGATCATCTTCAGGCCGGGCAAGAATTGTGTCGACAAGCGCTTGATCTGGCTTCGATTTTACAAACAGTTCCAAAGCACGGAACACACTGGCGTAGATGGATTTGCGCTTCTTCAGGCGTTCCCCGATTGCTGATATGATATGCAGAGTCTGCGTAAGCATTTCCTGCGCTTCGCTCTCGTTGCGGGTGGCAAGATACTCCAGAAACAGCGGTAAGAAGTCAGGCAGTTCTTTCTCATCAATAGAAAGTCCGTTTTCCTCATACACTGCCATCAAGTCGACCATCGCCTGACCACGGTCACGGCTTTCGCCATGAACATGTTCAAACAGATGAAGCGACAGCGCGCGCGTCCGATCAAACAGGAACACGTAGCGTTCCTGAATATCGTACAAGTCGCCTTCGGCAATGTTTCGCGCCAAATCAACAAGCAGCTTTACTTCGCGCTTTTTGTTTTGGTTCCCTCCTTCGAGAATCTCCACAAGTTCAGGCAATGCTGCATGAATTTCCAAGGTTGGGTAGGACAGCAGGATTGATGCCGTTTTCAATACTGTGATCATCAAAATAACTCCTTGAACAGGTCAGTCGGGGTTTGAGTTGTGCGCGGTTTTTTGCCACCGAACATGTCGCTGTCATCGCCCCCCGATGAACACCCATTGCCAAACGAAAATCCGCATGAACCTCTCAGATCGTATGCGTCTTCGGTGATTTCGCGATGGGATGTTGGAATGACGAAACGATCTTCGTAATTCGCGATCGCCATGATGTGATACATGTCTTCGATCATCTGGCTGGTAAGCCCGACTTTCTTGGCGATAGCTTCATCGATAACGCCATCGACTGTTTTCGACCGCATATAGCTTCGCATCGCGAGCATGCGCTCAAGGGCGGATATCACTGGTGCTTCCTTCCCGGCGGTCAGAAGGTTGGCAAGATACCTAACCGGGATCCGCAGATTTCTGACATCCGGCATATCGCCTTCAATACCGATTTTTCCGGCTGCTGCCGCATTCTGGATCGGTGACAATGGCGGTATGTACCAAACCATTGGGAGCGTTCGGTATTCAGGGTGCAGCGGGAACGCGACTTTCCAATCCATCGCCATCTTATAGACGGGCGATATCTTTGCAGACTCAAGCCATGCTTCAGGAATGCCGTCCTTTCGCGCCTGCTCGATGACCGCAGGATCGTGTGGATCAAGGAACACCTTCAACTGCTCTTCATATAAATCCTGCTCATTGGCGGTAGATGCTGCCTCTGAGATTTTATCAGCATCATAAAGGAGCACACCAAGATAACGGATGCGTCCCACGCAGGTTTCGGAGCAGACCGTCGGCTGACCGGCTTCAATGCGTGGGTAACAGAATGTACATTTTTCGGATTTGCCAGACTGCCAGTTGTAGTAGATTTTTTTGTAGGGGCATCCGGAGACACACATGCGCCATCCACGGCATTTTTCCTGGTCAATCAGAACAATGCCATCATCTTCGCGTTTGTAGATTGCGCCCGAAGGACAGGCCGCAACGCAAGTTGGGTTGAGGCAATGCTCACACAAACGAGGCAGGTACATCATGAAGGTGTTTTCGAATTCTCCGTAAATCTCTTTTTGGATCCCTTCGAAATTGTAGTCTTTGGATCGTTTGGAGAATTCGCCGCCCAGGATTTCTTCCCAGTTCGGACCCCATTCAATCTTCTCCATTCGCTCACCGGTTATTGCTGAGCGTGGCCGTGCGGTAGGGGTCGTTTCTACTTCCCCCGCTGTTTGCAAATGGCCATAATCAAAGTTGAATGGCTCGTAGTAATCGTCAATTTCAGGCAGATCCGGATTGGCGAAAATCTTGGCAAGAATGCGCCACTTGGCACCCATCTTGGGTTCGATTTTACCACTGGCTTTGCGGACCCATCCGCCATTCCAGGCTTTTTGGTTTTCCCAGTCTTTCGGATAGCCAATACCGGGTTTTGTCTCGACATTGTTGAACCAGGCGTATTCAACGCCTTCGCGGTTCGTCCAGACCTGTTTACAGGTCACGGAGCAAGTGTGGCACCCGATACATTTATCGAGATTCAAGACCATGCCGATTTGAGCGCGAATTTTCATTCTGCTGCCTCCTTGGATACTGTGGAAAGGGCATCAACAGATTTGGGCTGTCCCTCGCGATACGGGCCTTCCATCCAGTCGACCTTTGTCATCTTTTGAACAATCACGAACTCATCGCGGTTTGATCCGACGGTTCCGTAGTAGTTGAAGCCGTAGGAAAGCTGCGCATATCCGCCAATCATATGGGTCGGCTTGGTTATCGCTCTTGTGACGGAGTTATGAATACCGCCACGGTGTCCGGTGATCTGTGAACCCGGTGTATTCACGATTTTTTCCTGCGCATGGTACATGTAGACCGTACCTTCTTTCATGCGCTGCGAGACGACCACACGGGCCACAATGGCACCGTTGATGTTATAAACTTCGACCCAGTCATTATCGACGAGACCAGCCTTTTTAGCGTCCACCTCGGAGATCCATACGACCGGGCCGCCACGGTTCAGCGTGAGCATCAGCAAATTGTCTGAATATGTGGAGTGAATGCCCCATTTTTGGTGCGGTGTGATGAAGTTTAGAACCAGCTGCGGCTCGCCGTTCGATTTGGCATCGATGACGGGGTTCACGGCTTTTGTATCAATCGGAGGGCGGTAGACGCAGAAGCCTTCGCCGAAGGCACGCATCCACAGGTGATCCTGATAGAGCTGTTGCCGGCCCGAGAGCGTCCGCCAGGGGATAAATTCGTGAACATTGGTGTAGCCCGCATTGTAGCAAACCTTCTCGGATTCAAGGCCTGACCAAGTGGGAGATGAGATGATCTTGCGCGGCTGAGCCACAACATCGCGGAAGCGAATTTTCTCATCCTCTTTCGGCAATGCCAGATGCTGATGTTCAAGGCCGGTCTGCTTTTCAAGTGCGGCCCACGCTTTGACCGCAACTTCACCGTTGGTTTCTGGGGCAAGCGATAAGATCATCTCGGATGCATCTATATCGGTTTCAATTTTTGGTCGTCCCTTTGAAATACCCTCATCGGTTACGATGCCATTGAGCTTGCCAAGCAACTCAACTTCATGATCGGTATTCCAGGAAATCCCCTTCCCGCCATTGCCCAGTTTTTCCAGAAGCGGACCAACGGACGTGAACTGTTTGTAAAGGTTCGGATAATCCCGTTCCACCACGACCACATTCGGCATGGTTTTTCCCGGTATCATGTCCGTTTCGCCCTTCTTCCAGTCTTTCACATCAAATGGTTGGGCCAGCTCATTAGCGCTGTCATGGAGGATTGGAACGAGCACCACATCCTTCTCCTTACCCAGAACTTCAGGCGCAACTTCGGAGAATTTCTTGGCAATGCCCTTGAAAATATCCCAGTCGCTGCGTGCTTCCCAAGCCGGATCTGCAGCGCTGGTGAGCGGATGAATGAATGGATGCATATCTGAGGTGTTGAGATCGTTTTTCTCATACCAAGTCGCAGTTGGAAGAACGATGTCGGAATAAACGCACGTCGTAGACATCCGGAAGTCAAGTGTCACCAGAAGGTCAAGTTTCCCCTCAGGTGCTTCATCATGCCAGACTGCTTCTTTCGCGCGTTGACGCCCTTCTTCGCCCAGATCCTTGCCCAAAACACCATGGGAGGTGCCAAGCAGATGCTTGAGAAAATACTCATGCCCCTTACCGGATGAGCCCAGAAGATTAGAGCGCCAGACGAACAGGTTTCTCGGCCAGTTCTCTTCCTTATCGGGATCTTCGCAAGACATTTTCAGCTTGCCGGATTTCAACTGCGCGGCAACATAATCCTTAGGTTCTTTCTTGGCTTTGGCCGCAGCCTTGGCGATCTCCAGTGAATTGGTTTCCAATTGAGGGGCAGATGGCAACCAGCCCATGCGTTCTGATCGAATATTGTAGTCGATCAACGTCGCATCCCAATCTCCCGCAGGCGCTGTCGGGGAAATGATTTCGTCGACCTTGAGTGTTTCGTAGCGCCATTGGTCGGTGTGCGCATAGAAAAATGACGTGGAGTTCATCTGGCGTGGCGGGCGGCTCCAGTCGAGGCCAAATGCAAGCGGCAGCCAACCGGTTTGCGGGCGCAGTTTTTCCTGCCCGACATAGTGGCTCCAGCCGCCGCCGGATTGGCCGATACAACCGCACATGACCAATAAATTGATGATGCCGCGATAGTTCATATCCATGTGGTACCAGTGGTTCAGGCCGGCCCCGAGGATAACCATTGAACGGCCGTTTGTTTTTTCGGCATTTGATGCAAATTCACGGGCGACCGTGATAATCTGTTCTTTGGAAACGCCCGTGATTTTTTCGGCCCAGGCCGGAGTATAAGGTAGATCCTCATCATAGGATTTGGCGCTGTTCGCATCATCAAGCCCCCGGTCGAGCCCATAATTCGCCATGAACAAATCAAAGACTGTGGCAACGAGTGCATCACCGTCGGCGAGTTTCACTTTCTTGGCAGGAACCGAGCGAACTAAAACACTATCATGGTCGGTCCCCTCAAAATGGTCGTGTTCACGATTACCGAAATAGGGAAAGGCAACGCTGGCAACTTCATCATGATCGCTATCAAGGATCAGGGTCATTTCGAGATCCGTTTCCTTGCCTTTGTCATCATTGCCTTCAAGGTTCCATTTGCCCTGTTCGCCCCAACGGAAGCCGATGGAACCGTGAGGCACAATGACTTTTCCGGTTTGCGCATCGACAGCGACTGTTTTCCAATCAGGGTTGTTTTTTTCGCCAAGATCTCCCGGGAAATCGGAGGCTCGTAGCTGGCGTTCCGGAACGTAATTTCCATCCTGTTTCACCAGACGAACCAGCATCGGCATGTCCGTGTATTGGCGGCAATAATCATCAAAATATTCTGCCTGACGATCAAGATGGAATTCACGCAGGATGACATGGCCCATTGCCATGGCGAGCGCCGCATCGGTGCCCGCTTTCGGGTGCAGCCACATATCAGAAAATTTTGCTGCTTCAGAGTAATCCGGTGACACAACGACCGACTTGGCACCCTTGTAGCGGGCCTCTGTGTAGAAGTGTGCATCTGGTGTGCGGGTCTGCGGCACGTTGGAGCCCCACAGCATCAGGAAGCCGGCATTATACCAATCTGCCGATTCCGGCACATCTGTCTGCTCCCCCCAAGTCATCGGAGAAGCCGGCGGCAAATCGCAATACCAGTCATAGAACGACATGCAGGTGCCGCCCATCAGCGAAAGATAACGCGACCCCGCGGCATACGACACCATGGACATTGCGGGGATCGGTGAGAACCCGATGACCCTGTCCGGCCCCCATTTCTTCGCAGTGTAGGCATTTGCCGCTGCGATAATTTCGTTGACTTCGTCCCAGGTGGCACGAACGAGACCGCCATGACCGCGAACTTTGATATAATCCTGGCGCTTCTCAGGGTCTTCCTGAATGGCAGCCCACGCAGCTACGGGCTCTTTCATCACGCGTTCCTTGCGCCACTGCTTGAGCAAGCGCGCACGGATCAACGGGTATTTTACCCGGTTTGCCGAATACATGTACCAAGAATAACTGGCCCCGCGTGAACAGCCCCGAGGTTCATGGTTTGGAAGATCAGGTCTTGTGCGCGGATAATCGGTTTGTTGGGTTTCCCAAGTAACGATGCCGCCCTTCACATAGATTTTCCATGAGCAGGACCCGGTGCAGTTTACCCCATGCGTAGAGCGCACAATCTTGTCGTGCTGCCACCGTTTGCGATAGGCCTCCTCCCAATCGCGGTTTTCATTCGTTACAACGCCGTGGCCATCTGAATAGGTGTCGACATTTTTCTTCGCGAAAAAAGTAAGGCGGTCAAGGAGATGAGACATGTTCGGTACTTCCCTAATCTTGTTTGTTTAGCGGGGCCGGGCCGCACAAGCGCGGCCTCGCCTTTTGGTTTTCTGTGCGTTACGGATTTTTGATGTATGCGTTCGGACGCAGGTAGAACCACCAGTTGATGGCGATGCAGACCGCGTAGAAAATCGCAAAACCGTAAAGCGCGTATTCAGGTGTCCCAGCGCTCAGCTGTTCGCCGAACACTTTGGGTATGATGAACGCGCCGTAAGCAGCCACAGCAGCTGTCCAACCAAGAACCGGACCAGCCTGTTCTTTGTTGAAGGCAACCGCGATGGTGCGAAAGGTCGAGCCATTACCAATTCCGGTCGCTGCGAACAGGATCAGGAACAGACCAAGGAATGGCCAGAAGAAATCCTGAGGCGTTGCAGAGGCGTAGGCCGCTTGAATGAAATAGGCGACGCCAAGTGCAGAAGCGACCATTGCAATGGAGATCCATTGTGTGACGCGGGCGCCACCCAATTTGTCGGCCATCATGCCGCCGAATGGACGAATGAGAGCACCAATAAATGGCCCCATCCACGCATACATCAGCGCGCTTGGTCCCTCGGGGTTGGCAGTGCTGTGAGTCATCACACCATCAACCATCAGGTGCTGGAACCCGAAAACCACTTTGATGGTCAACGCCAAGGCAGCTGAATAGCCAATGAAGGAACCGAATGTCATCGTATAAATGACAGTCATTGCCCACGTGTGTTTGTTGCCAAAAATCTTGTACTGACGAGTCAGGTTCTGGCCAACAGATCCCGGGATCATCTTCAACAGGAAAACCGTCAGCGCGATCACGATTGGCAATACAAACCACTTTGAGACCATAAAGCCTGAACCACCGACACCCGCTGGCAAGAGAAGCCAAAGGCCAAAGCCTGCGGTGACAAACCCGACCAGCAGCATTCCCGAAATGGTTGAAAATGCACCGATGGGATTTGGAATGTCGGGTGATACATGTTCGTCGCGGATGTTGTTCATCCCCCACCAACCGATAAAAGCGAGCGGAACCAGCGCCAACAACCACACCAAACCAGCATTTTGAATGAAGGTTTCAGTACCGGCGGGAATTTTACCGATCAGTGTGCCTGATGTGTTCACCAGGGTACGGCTTTCGCCACCAAACAGACCAAAGGTCATCACAAGCGGTATGACAATTTGCATTGTGGTCACACCGAAATTGCCAAGTCCGGCATTCATACCCAACGAGTAGCCTTGCATCTTTTTGGGAAAGTAGAAGCTGATGTTAGACATTGACGATGAGAAATTACCGCCACCGATACCGGACAGGAACGCCAATAACTGGAACTGCCATAGCGGTGTGTCGGGGTTTTGCAATGCCATACCCGCGCCAATTGCGGGAATGATCAGCAGTGCCGTTGTGAACACGATCGTGTTTCTGCCTCCGGCAATACGGATAAAGAACGTACTTGGTATGCGCAGTGTTGCCCCGGTCAGGCCTGCAATCGCAGCAAGAGTGAAGAGTTGTGATTTCTCGAACGGGAAATCTAGATTAATCATCTGAACGGTGATAATCCCCCAGTAAAGCCAAACGGCGAAGCCGCAGAGCAGGCTGGGAATGGAAATCCAGAGGTTGCGATTGGCAATTTTTTTGCCTTCGCTTTGCCAAAAGGCTTCGTCTTCCGGATTCCAATTGCGTAGGTCTTTTCCCACATTCTTTCTCCTGGTTTTGATCGCCAATCCTGGCAACCTGTTTGATGAGCCCACCCCCTGCAGGCTCATCTGCATATTTTTAGCTTTGGAGAGCTGCCTGTTTGGATTTGATCGCCTCCAGGGCGAGTTCCAGATCGGCATTTGCTTTCGCCGCTTTCAATTTGATGGTTTCGATGTTGGCAGCAGCGAAGTTTGCCCGTTCCTCATCTTCCTGCCGCGTTGAGAAGCGGACGAAAAAAGCGAGGAAGGATGCGACTGTTACGACCATACCGATGATCAAAAACGCTTCTGACCAGTCGATTGAACCCTTGAAGAGAAAGCCTGCGGCGACTGCCCCAGCGTTACCGCCTGCGCCGACCACACCGGCGACAGCGCCCAACGCTTTTTTGTTGATGAAAGGAACAACTGAGTAGGTTGCGCCTTCAGCCATCTGTGTGAACAAAGAGAACAAAATAAGCGTTGGGATTGCGAGGAACAGGACCTGCATCTGGCTGAACAACATCAGCGCCAGCCCTTCACAGAACAGGCAGATGAAGAGCCAAAATGCGCGGCCTTTCAGTCCCCATAAGGCACCGTAATTATCGCCGAATATCCCACCAAGCGTTCTGGCAAAGATGTTCATTAGTCCGAAAGAGGCTGCAACACCGCCAGCGGCGACAAGACCGAGGTCGAAATAGTCTGCGAAATAGAGTGCTGCAACGTTGTTGACGGTTAGTTCGATGCCAAAGCATGCACCGTAGATAACGAACAAGAGCCATACACGGCTGTCTTTAAGCGCTTCAAAATAATCAGCCGTTACGCTCTTTTTAGGCGGCAACATGCCTTTGGCGCGCAAGTCAGCATAATTACCATCGGGCGCATCCTGGGTCAGTTTGTAGTAAGCAATACCGGTCAGGAAAATTGCGATACCGACCACAACCATAGACAGACGCCATCCAGCAGCTTCTGAAAAACCAAAGCCAACGACGAAGATCGAAAAGATCATCGGCATTGCGAATTGGGTAACGCCGCCACCCAAATTGCCCCAGCCTGCTGATGTCGCGTTTGCCTGGCCGACAACATTCGGCGCGAACATGACAGATGTATGATATTGCGTAATCACGAAGGACGCACCAATAGCGCCGATAGCCAAGCGGAATATCAGGAATGATTGAAAGTCCTGCGCCAGTCCAATACCCATAACGGGCAGCGCACCAAGGGTCAGCAATCCTGTGTAGGTCAGCCGCGGCCCGATCCGGTCACACAACCATCCGATCAGCAGGCGCGCGAAAATCGTAACGGTGACAGATGCGATGATTGTCCAACCAACCTGTTCCTTTGTCAGATTAAGCTCGTCACGTACAATCAGCATCAATGGGGCGATGCCAAACCATGCGAAAAAACACAGGAAGAATGAAAACCAGGTCATATGGAAGGTTCTGATTTGAACCATGGATATCTTGAAGAAGTTTCCCCAAAGACTGGTGGCTTTGTTTTGCAGTTCCATCGAAAAATCCCTCTCAAGAATTCCCACAAAGGGAATTTGACCAGAAACCCTGCGCGTCTTCCGTGTTACCTCAGAGGTGCATTGCGGGCTTCGTTGGGGAGAGATTTGCCATCAGGGCGTGAATTCATTTGATCCAGATCAAGCCACTTACCGAACACGTCAAATACAAGAACACTTGGTGCAGACTTGGAAAGGTGGCTTGTCATTTACCGGTAAGACATTTGCGTATCCGCTTGACGCTTGCCAGATTTGTCAAATGTTGAATTGATAATTATCAATTCAATTTATCCCGAACTGATCGGAAAGAATCTCATGCGTCCTGATGATCTGCTGCGTATACGTGAACTGCCACTCTTTCGAAGCATGGGGCAGGAAAGCTTTGAGGGGCTGACAAACGCTGCTTATCTGCAGCATTTCCCTCCGCAGGTCGAACTCATCCATGAAGGCGATCCTGCTGATTTTTTGTATATTGTTGTAGAGGGCGCAGTTGAACTCTTTGCAAAATCGAATGGACGTGAAGCCTCGATGGCCATCGTCAAGCCTGTGGGAACCTTCATTCTCGCAGCAGTTTTGAAAGACGCGGTTTATCTCATGTCGGCACGGACAACAAAAAAATCACGCGTCCTGATGATCCCTTCCGAAAACATCCGCACCATATTCAAGCAGGACGATACTTTTGCCAGAGCCATCGTGCTTGAACTGGCTTCTTGCTATCGGGCAATTGTGAAGGATCACAAGAGCCTCAAACTTCGCAGCGGTGTGGAGCGCCTCGCCAACCGCCTGATCAGGTATCGCAGTGATCAGAACTCCACTGGCAGTATTGAGCTTCCTTATGATAAACGCACACTCGCGTCTCTCATGGGAATGACCCCGGAAAATCTTTCCCGGGCTTTCAAAACGCTCAAACCGTATGGCGTGAAAGTGGAAGGATCACGCATTCATATGGAAGACATGGAGAGCCTTGAAAAACTCGCAAAGGTGAACCCGCTGATTGACGACCGCCATACTTGAGTGGAAACGGGACTTGTATGCAGGGCCACGAGTAAGACGGCGATAGTCGACAAATTCATCGTCGCGCGCCCATCCGATGCGACATCTGCGCATCAACAAATATTCTCAGTCTGCGGACAAGCGTCATAGACGCAAACATGCATGTACTATCGAAATTCAGCCGGCATCATCCGCTTGCATTTTCCGTGTTGCCAGGATCTTGCGGTCGCGTAGAGCTTGTTTTTTGGGAATGTCCTGCACTGGCGTATGCGTGCACAACCATTCATGGATCTCCGTTGCTTGCTGTGGTGCCCAATCATAGTCCGTCTTCGCCTCTGCACCCATCCGTCGCATCATGGGACCCAGTTGATCAACGAAACCCTGAAAGCCACCTTTTGCATTGAGATGGGCTGTCATGAACGGACCAATTGAGGCCCACCTTAGTGCCAACCCATCGGTCATGACACGGTCAATATCCTCAGCGGTACAATACCCCTCGCCGATCAAGTGCATGGCTTCGGCAACAAGGGTGTATTGCAAACGATTAAGCAGGAAACCCTCGATTTCCTTCTTGACGACGACCGGCGCCATTCCGGCAGCCGTGAGCAATTCGTGAGCGGTATCGATAGTCGTTTGGCTGGTGATACCTGAACCGCACAGCTCAACAAGCGGGATGTGTGATGGTGGGTTGACCGGATGTGCCACCAAGGCTCGTTCAGGGTGTGCAATTTCGGTCAAAAAAGTCGAACCTGGGAGCGCGGAGGTGGATGAGGCCAGAATTGCATCGGGAGACGCACTTTGAGCGATCTCAGCAAAGACCTTGCGCTTTATATCGACATCTTCCCGCACGCTTTCCTGCACATAAATCGCGCCTTCAACGGCTGCAGCAATTGAAGCCGCGTCGGTGATTCGATCCGCAGCTTCATCGGCGCTGGTGCTGGTCGGCATGCTGGCTTCCAGATCGGCGATGATCTGACGCGCACGGGGTAGCGCAACATTGCTGACAACATCAGGCTGTGCATCGTAAAGCATGACGTCGTGCCCTGCCCGTGCGAACACGGCAGCCCATGCCTGGCCAACTGTTCCAGCCCCAATACATGCGATTTTGGCCATTACAAATCTCCCTTCGCCCAGTTAGTCACGGGCCCGGTTAGTCACGCGCCCATTTTTTCTCGAAGTCCCAGACTTCCTGGAAGCCGATCAACTGATTAAACTCAGCAAAGTCAAACAGCTCCAGATTGGGCGAATTCGAGGTGCCCTCAGTTTTGAGAACCGTCAGAGCGTGCTCGGCTGCGGCTGCGGCTGCCAGTCCTGTAATTGAGGGAAAGATGGCCATCTGATAGCCGATTTCTTCAAGTTGGCTGGCAGAGCGGATAGGTGTTTTGCCGCCATCTGCCATGTTGGCCATCATGGGCTTTTCAATACGGGCACAAGCATCACGCATTTCTGTCTCGCTCTCCAACGCTTCGACAAAAACGATATCTGCCCCTGCGTCCTGAAAAGCCAGCCCGCGTGCAACCGCACCCTCATAGCCCTCAACTTGCCGCGCGTCGGTGCGCGCGATAATCAGTGTTTCTTCGGGGTTGGCACGCGCAGCGCATGCAACCTTGATTTTATCAAGCATATCCTGCAGCGGGATAACGCGCTTATTGGGCGTGTGACCACATTTTTTCGGAAACTCCTGATCTTCAATCTGGATCGCGATGGCACCTGCCTGCTCGTATCCACGTATTGTGTGATCCACGTTTAAAAGCCCACCATAACCGGTGTCAGCATCGGCGATAACACTTGCATTGACCGTACGGCAAAGTGTTGCGACCCGCTCGCGCATCTCGGTGTATGTTGTAATTCCGGCATCAGGCAGGCCCTGCCCGGATGCGGTACCCCAGAAGCCGGACGAATAGACAAAGTCAAAACCAACCTTGTTGGCCACAACGGCTGTAATCATGTCATGGATACCTGGTGCTGCAACAAATGTTCCGGCGTTGAGCGCCTTTCTCAGACTGGGCCGGGTCATTTCGACGCTCCAATTTTGTTCAAATAGTCCATAATAGTACCTTCACTTTCGACGTCACCATATTTTGCGTCCATATCAAACAGATTGGCCTCATGCGGGGCGCTGTGCCGATCACCGACACCTTCCCGGGCGATAATGGGAATGAAGCCGTAAGAGCTGCAGTCCACGCATGTGGCGCGTACGCATCCGCTGGTGCTCAGACCCGTATGAATCAAGGTATCAATGCCCCATGTCGTCAAGGTCGAAGCGAGTGAGGTTCCGAAAAAAGCGCTGGGATATTGCTTGGAGATAACAAGCTCATCGTCACCAACGGCAAGACCTTCCGGCCAGTTGCCCATGGGATTGCCACTCACGAAATTACGGAGTGGTTTGGCTTTTTGGAAAAACCGCCCCCCGTCAAGACCATCATGCTGATAAGTGACATTGGTATAGATCACTGGAACCTTGTTGGCACGGGCGACCTCTCGAATGCGCAATGCAGAGCTTAGTGCGTCTTCCACCCCGGCATAGAGTTCACATTCGGGATCAAAATAGGCCTGCACAAAGTCAATCATGATCAGTGCAGGCCTTGTGCCAAACCCAATGCGGTTGCCATAGGCGCGCCGATAGTTTTCTTCTAGCTCTGCTGTGTCATTCATCTCAGATAAGGCCTCATTTCTTAAGGTTAGCTAACTGGTCGGCACGGCCGACGATCCATGGTGTTTCAGCTTCGCGCTGTGCTTCGAAAGCCTCGATTGCATCACTGTCTTCAGCAAGAACCATTTCTATTTCATCAAGTCCCAGAAGCAGCGCGCGCTTTCCATGAGGATCAGTGGAAAAATCAATTTCCGCGCCGGACTGGAGGCGAAGATGCTGGGCGGAGAGGTCGACAAAAACCTCTTCCTCGGCAAGTGAAGCAGCCTCGACTGCCGACATCTCGTCGCCATCCAACTGAATGGGAAGCACACCGTTTTTAAAGCAATTGGAGAAGAATATTTCACCAAAGCTACGCGCAATCACGCATCGGATACCAAGATCAGCCAAGGCCCAAACGGCTTGTTCCCGACTTGATCCAATGCCGAAATTCCGCCCCGCCACAAGAATTTTTGCCGTGTCGAAAGGCGCTTGATCAAGAACGAAATCAGATTTCAGCCCGCCGCGCTTTTCACTGAAGGCGTATTTTCCCAGGCCCTTTTTTTCCAGAATTAGTAGAAAACGCGCGGGGAAAATAATGTCGGTATCGACATTGTTCGACAAGAGAGGTGCCGCAACGCTGGAGAATGGTGTCAGTTTTTCCATTATGCTTAAATCAGCTCTCTGACATCTGTCAGACGACCGGTTATGGCCGCTGCCGCAGCCATTTGCGGACTCATTAAATGCGTGCGCCCGCCAAGGCCCTGCCGTCCTTCAAAATTGCGGTTTGATGTTGATGCGCAGCGCTCGCCTTCGGACAGTCGATCATCATTCATGCCGACGCACATGGAACATCCTGCATCGCGCCATTCAAAACCGGCGTCACGAAAGATAATGTCCAACCCCTCCGCCTCCGCTGCGATCCGGGTTGTTGCAGAACCGGGCACAACAATGGCTGATACACCCTGCGCGACGGACCGATCTTTCACCACCGAGGCTGCAGACCGCAGGTCTTCTAACCGTCCATTCGTACACGAGCCGATAAAGACCCGCTCAATTTTTACGTCTTCCAGCGCTGTGCCAGGGGTCAGCGCCATATAGGAGAGGCTTTTTGTCAGTCGTTCGCGTTGCAACCGATCCGGCTCGTCTTCTGGATCAGGAATTCTGCCAGTGACCGGCAACGTCTGATCCGGGCTCGTGCCCCAGGAAATTTGCGGTGCCAGTTCTGACACATTAAGGCTCACTTCCTGAGCAAAAACCGCATCGCTATCACTTTTCAAATTAGCCCAGTCAGCAATCGCTGCCTGCCAATCAGCGCCTTTGGGTGCAAGCGCACGACCCTTTAAATAGTCAACGGTCTTGTCATCAACAGCGACCAGTCCAACGCGACTCCCCGCTTCGATGGCCATGTTGCACAATGTCATCCGAGCTTCCATCGACATCGCATCAACCGCTGACCCCGCGAACTCCAGCGCGTAACCAATGCCGCCGCCAGCGCCGATCTGCGCAATCAGCGCGAGAAGAACATCCTTGACGGCAATGCCTTTGCCCATCTTGCCGTCAAGAGTTACGCGCATGCTCTTTTGTTTGCGCTGCCGAAGCGTCTGGGTCGCAAAAACCATGGCGCATTCACTGGCTCCTATGCCGAAGGCGATAGATCCGAAAGCGCCATGTGTGCAGGTGTGGCTATCACCACAAACCAGGATCGTTCCCGGCAGCGTGAAACCCAATTCCGGGCCGATGACATGCACAATCCCGTGTCGATCATCATCCACCGGAATATAGGGCATGTCATGGTGGGTCGTATTTTTTTTCAATCGTTCGATCTGCCTGGCTGCCAGGCTCTCCGCCAACATGTTATCGCGGTGTTTGGTGGGAATTGCATGGTCAGCAACCGCAATATGCGCTTCGGGGCGTCGCACTTTCCAGCCCTTTTCCTCCAAAATCGCGAAGGCCTGTGGGCTGGAAACTTCTTGCACCAGATGACGATCAACATAGATAAGCGCATCGCCACCCGGATAGGTTTTCACCACGTGCGATGCCCAGATTTTATCGTACAAGGTCTGCCCTGCCATCGAATCTACATCTTTCTTTGTGCGGTCCGCTTTGCCTACCCGGAGCGGCGTCAAATACATATCGGGTGGAAATTTCGATTGAACTTTCGAACATGATACTGTTTAATGAATACGTATTCAAGAGTTAAACGCTCTCCATATTCCAAGAGCAATGAAACGGCGGGAGAAAATATTATGAGGCTAGGTGTCGATGTTGGCGGGACGTTCACCGACCTGCTTTTGCAGGATGATATTTCCGGGAAAACTTATCGCGCTAAGACGCCCTCGACACCCGAGGATCAATCAATCGGCGTGGCGACCGGCATCAAGTTGATCTGCGAGAAGGCAGGTATTGCCCCCGCTGATATTTCCCTGGTCTTGCATGGGACGACAGTTGCGACCAACGCAGTGCTTGAGGGCAAGGGCGCACGGGTTGGATTGCTGGTAACCGAGGGATTTGAATACACCTTGCACTTGGCAAAGTCATGGACGCCCGGCCCCTTGTTCGGCTGGATTGTGATGGAGAAACCCGAGCCCCTGGCCAGTCTTCAGGATACACGTGGCATTCCTCAGCGCATGGACGCGCGCGGCAACATTGTCCGCGAACTGGATGTCAAAAAATCAAAAGCTTTGATCAAAGATTTGTGTAATTCGGGCATCGAGGCCCTGACGATTTCACTCATACATTCCTATGCCAATGATGAGCATGAACGCGCGTTGCGCGATATGGTGCATGAATCCAATCCCGATATTCAGGTTTCGCTTTCATCAGAGATTTTGCCGGAATTTCGGGAATATGACCGGGCCATTACCACTGTAATGAATGACTATGTGCGCCCGATCATGACCCGCTATCTATCTCGCATTGAAGAGCGACTGGCGGCAGAAGGCGTGACATGCAAGCTGCATATCGTGCGTTCAGACGGTGGATTGATGAGTGCATCCGCTGCAGCAGACCGCCCTGTACACACTGTATTGTCCGGCCCGGCAGGCGGCGTAACCGCCACCGCAGTGACCGCGCGGCGCACCGGACTTAAAAAACTTCTGGCTTTTGATATGGGAGGCACCTCAACCGACGTATCTGTCATTATTGACGGGGAAACCCTGATTTCGCGGTCAACCGAGATTGGCTCATTCCCCGCGAAGGTCCCTACCCTTGATGTGCGCAGTGTCGGCGCTGGTGGTGGCTCAATTGCGGAACTGGCCGAACTCACCAAGTCTTTACGCGTTGGCCCGCGCAGTGCTGGCGCCATGCCGGGACCTGTCGCCTACAATCGCGGTGGCACGGAACCCACGGTCAGTGATGCCAATGTGGTTCTAGGCTATTTGCCGTCAAAACTTCTTGGCGGTGAGATGGAATTGAACGTTGAAGATGCACGCAAGGCCGTCGCTGATATTGGTGCAGAAATTGACCTCTCGCCGGAAGATGCGGCAGAAGGCATTTTGCAAATTGCAAACGAAGTCATGCTGGGTGCCTTGCGGGTTATAACCGTGCAGCGCGGACTGGACCCGCGGGACTTCGGCATCGTCGCATTTGGCGGCGCCGGACCATTGCACGCCAATGCCATGGCGCAATTGCTGGGTTGCTATCCGGTCGTTGTGCCATCCAACCCCGGCGTGCTTTCAGCTCTTGGCTTCCTGGAAGCAGAGTTCAAAAACGAATTTGTCCGGACCCTCATCCGCTCTGGCAGCGGTATTGATGAGGCACAAATCTGGCAAAGCTTTGGCACACTGAGTGACAGCGCCCTTGCCTGGCTGGTTGAACAGGAAGTGGAGGAGGCTGATCGCGGAATAAGCTATGCGGTCGATCTGCGTTATGAACAACAGGGCTTTGAAGTCAGCATCAAGGTGCCAGAGGAACTTGTTGAAAACAAAGATGGTCTGGAATCCGTTCTGGATGATTTCCATGAGACCCACGAGCAGCTTTATGGCGTTCGCTTTGACCTGCCGATTGAGCTTGTCGCGCTGCGTGCAGTGGCTACTGGCTCTACCCCACCGGTGAACACAGTTCTGCCGGAAGGCGGCACAACGGACATTGGCGCGGCCACAATGGAAATGGGCAAGGCCTATTTTGGCGGCAGTTGGCATGACACCCCGCATATTGATCGTGACAAGCTTGCCACTGGCGCGCGGATCGAAGGCCCTGCCATTATTCGGCAGTATGACACAACAACCGTGCTCTTACCGGATCACCACGCAATTGTTGACGATCAAAGCAATATGCTGATCTGGCCAAATGCGAAGGGAGAATAGAAATGACAATCAAGATTGATCCCATCACCCTCGACCTGATTGAAAACGCGCTCTTGAATGCCCGATTTGAGATGGACAGCGTGGTCGTCCGCGTGGCGCTTTCTCCGGTAATCCGTGAGCAGCACGACGAATTCCCGATGATCTGCAACGAGCGCGGTCAGATGGTCGTCGGACAGTTCGGATCTTACATTCCAGGCATCGTCGAACAGTATGGGGACGACATTCACGAAGGCGATATCTTCGTGTGGAACGATCCTTATGCCTGCAAGGGCTCGATTTCGCACAACAATGACTGGTGCGTGATGATGCCCATCTTCCACAAGGACATCCATGTCGGTTTCAGCTCGATCTTCGGGCATATGGTCGATGTTGGTGGCACTGTTCCAGGATCCATGCCAGCGGATGCGCGCACCATCTGGGAGGAAGGCCTGCGTATTCCGCCGGTAAAAATCTACGCCAAGGGCGAGGTCAACCAGGGTGTGCTGGACATCATGCTCAACAACACCCGCACGCCGGATATGAACCGGGCCGATTTGATGGCCTTGATCGCCGGGTGCCGGACGGCCGCGAAGCGCGTTAATGAAATTTGCGACCGTTTTGGCCGCGATACCTATATGGCGGCGTGCGACATGCTGCTTGACCGGACGCGTGAAGCGATGAAGGTTCTGATCGACAAGTATATTTCCAAGGAACCTGTTTCGTTCACAGATTATGTTGATGATGATGGTTTGGGGAACGGGCCATTCAAAATGCATCTGTCGATCTATCGGCGTGGTGACATAGCAGTGTTTGACTGGACGGGAACCGACGATCAGGCTGAAGGCCCGATCAATTTCCATATCCATGAAGGCCTCTGCAAACTGTTCTTCGGCGTTTACATGATCATGGCCTTTGATCCAAAGATCATGTTCAATGAGGGATTCTATGACCTGTTTGAAGTGATTCTGCCCGAAGGCAGCCTGTTAAATCCAAGATTTCCGGCCGCGCTGTCCAACCGTCTTAACACCCATACGCGGTTTTTCGATTGCCAGGCCGGTGCACTGGGTCAGAAAGCCCCCCATCTGTCGATGGCAGCGGGTTACGGCACCAGCCCTCACTTTATCTTCACCGGGCATGACAAGAACGGCAAATATTTCCAGTTGATGGAATTGCTGTTTGGCGGCGTACCAGGCCGACCGCTTGGAGACGGCTTTGATGGACATGCGTGGTGGCCTTTGTTCAGCGCTACGCCAATCGAGTATATCGAGAACTATTATCCGGTTCTGGTCGAAAGTTATCGTCCGGTCAAAGACGCAGGTGGCGCAGGTCTGCACCGCGGTGGAGCAGGCATTGAGAAAGTCTATCGTCTTCTGGAGGCCGGAACGATCTCAATTCACGATGACCGTGAAACCGTACCACCATGGGGTATCAATGGCGGGTTACATGGCGGCACATCGAGCAAGTGGCTGCAAAAAGCAGGCAGTGATACACCTGAACGCATCAAGTCAAAGCTCGACAATTTGCCGGTAGAACCTGGCGACAAGGTGATATTCATCACTGCCGGGTCCGGCGGTTGGGGTGACCCACTTGACCGGGATACTAAAAAGGTTCGCAAGGATGTGTTGGCGGATCTGGTATCAACTGAACGGGCTAAAACCGACTATGGTGTTGTTATCACAACAGATAATGAGGTTGACGAAACGGCCACGGAGGCTTTGCGTTCAAAAATGAAGTCAGACCGAGGTGAAATTGAACCCTTTGATTTCGGCTTTATTCCTGGAGTGCATGAAGCGGCTGAGTGATTGCCGTTCTCTCCCCTACGAACGATCTGAAGACTCAAACATTTGTGCCGGGAACAGTTTTTCCCGGCACAAATGTCCCGGTCAACAGATGATCAGTCTGCGTGATCTGATCCTTTTCGTCATCGTCATCGTCCGTCGTGCTGGTTTGATCCAGAAGTTCCAGGGTCTTTTCGACCATCTCTTCAATCGGTTGTCGGATGGTGGTGAGTTGATAGGCAGCCAGCTGGGCCGGGCGAATGCCATCAAAACCTGCCAACATGACATCCTCCGGAATGCGCAGCTTGAAAACGTCGCGTAGCGCATCCGCACACCCCATTGCCATGATATCATTGACCGCAAATATTGCATCCGGACGTTGAATCCCCTCGCCCGCAAATTTTTGGCTGATCGTGTCAAATGCGCCGCTGTAACTGGAACCACCATCAATCTCCTCAATGGCTTCGGGCAATACTGCCAGACTCTCCAGCTTGTCTCTGAACCCCTTCACACGGTTACGACTCGTCGAACCCTGAGGATCGCCACGAACAATCAAATAGCGACGAGCGCCCGCATCGTGCATCGCCTGGGCTAAAATTTCACTGCCAGTTATACTGTTGCACAGCACCGAGTTCAGCGCGTGATCGGCTGTGCTGCGGTTAAACAGCGTGATGGGAATACCCACGCCCTGGCTGAGGCTGACGAGATCTGAAGATAGATGCGCAGAGGTTACCACCACACCGTCGACGTGATATCGCAGTGCCCGCATCAACACGTCATCACAATCACGCCCATCTGCGATCGAGAACACCAAAACCTGCCGACCTGTCGCTTGCAGACGATTAATAAATACCTCTAAGCTCTCGGCATAAAAGGGATTATTCATGTCCCCCACAATGACAGCTACAATATTGCTGTGGGCCTTCGACAGACTACTCGCGATGGAGTTTGGTAGATAATTCAGATGTTTTGCTGCGGCCAAAACGCGATCACGTTTGTCTTTTGCGATACTCGCAGAGGGCGTAAAGGCGCGAGACACCGTGGGCTGAGAAACACCCGCCAGCTTAGCGACTACATGTGAGGTGACCCGATTTGGCTTGCGCTTCATTTCATGTCCGCTTTTTGACGCCTTCAATTGTTTTTAAGTAAACGATTGACACCTAGCACACAAATGCGGAAATATATGAATACGTATTCAAAATTCAAAGTGGCATGGTCGATTAGCTCGAATGCGCCACACAACACGGGAGAGTTTGATGAATAAAATTTCAAAAGCATCTGGAATCGCCACAGCGTTGGCGGTTGCACTTGCAGTACCCAGCGCCTTCGCGCAAAGCGCAGATGAAGGGATTGCACGAGCAACCGAACGCCTCGCCGCTTATTCAAACGTGCCGGAGTTTACGGCGCCCGGTGATCCGTTTGATATTCGCGCCTGCGCCGCAGACAAGAAAATGCTCTCAATTCCCAACAGCAGCGCTAATCCCTTCCTGAAGGGCATCATCGACCGTATGAAAGCTGTCGGTGAAGACATCGGGCTGGAAGTTGTGGAATGGGAAAATCAGGGCCAGCCCAATCAGTGGGTTCAAGGTTTTGACTTTGCTGTACGCAATGAATTTCACGTCATCAACCTGATCTCAGGCATTTCACCTGATACAGTTGAACCGCAAATTCGTGCCGCAAATGAAGCCGGTCTCAAAACGATGACATCGCATTTCTACGATCCATCGTTTGAACCAAATCCGCTGATTTCGAGCGCGCTGCCTATCGGCTTTAACGAAATCGGTAAAATTCTGGCGAACTGGGCCACGGTCAATACAGACGGTGAAGCCAAAATAGCGCTTGTGGTCTCACGCGATGTGCCGCCAACCATTCCTCTGGTTGATGGCATCATGAGCGAATTGGCCGAGAATTGCCCGAATTGCGAAATCGTCCGCGAGATCAATGTCGGCGTTGCCGAATGGGGTACCAAAATCCAGCCATCGGTACAGTCTGCTCTGCAGGCTCATCCAGAGATCAACCTGGTGATCCCGATTTATGACTCCATGTCCCAGTTCGTGATTCCCGCCCTGCGGCTGGCCGGCAAGCTTGGCGATGTGAAAGTTGCGACCTTCAACGGTACACCTTTCGTGCTCGACTTTATTCAACAGGGCTATGTCGACATGAACATCGGTGAAAGTCTTGACTGGATTGCCTATGCGACAATCGACGGTCATATGCGCGACCTTTGTGACTTGCCGGTGCCCGACAAGCTCAACGTACCATTCTATATCTTCGATGATGGCAATGTTGCTGATGCCGGCACGCCGGCGCAGTTTGATACTGGCTATGGCGATGCATACGTGACAGGCTTCCGTACTTTGTGGGGTCTGGAATAAGAATGACAATGGCTGCGGAAACTTTGGTTTCAGATGGCTCAAACGAGGCGGCGTCTTCGACGCCGCCTACGCTTAGTCTTAAAAACATTTCCAAGTTCTTCCACGCCACGCGTGCCCTTGACGACGTTTCATTTGATGTGATGCCGGGAGAAGTCCACGGCCTGCTCGGAACCAACGGATCTGGCAAGTCGACACTTATCAAAGTTCTCGCCGGATTCCATGCACCGGAACCCGGCGGGCTTATGCATTTTAATGGCGAACCGGTAAGCCTGCCGCTGAAGCCGCAAGACTTCCGCCGCCTGGGCATGAGTTTTGCGCATCAAAACCTCGGTCTTGTCCCCTCGTTGACTGTTCTTGAAAATCTAAGATTGTCGCAGATCGCATTATCAGGCGGCGCGATGATCAATTGGCCGGCACAAAAGAAAGCCGCCCGCGAGACCCTCGAACGCTACGGAGTTGATATTGAACCCTGGCGACGGGTCGATGAAATCAGTGCCGTCAATCATGCCCTGCTGGCCATTGTGCGAGCGTTTGAAGAAATTCGCGAGGGATGCGAAATCACCGGCAAGCCGGGATTGGTTCTCCTCGACGAACCAACGCCGTTTTTGCCCAAGGAAGGCGTTGATAAGCTATTTGGCCTGGTCCGTCAGATTGTCGGTCATGGCTCAAGCGTCATTTTCATCTCTCACGACATCGAAGAAGTGATGGAGATTACCGACAAGGTGACCATTTTGCGGGACGGCAAGGTCTCGGGGAAAGTGAACACAGCAGACGCCACCCACGATCAGATGGTTGAAATGATCATCGGGCGGAAGCTTATCCAGACAGAAAAAACAGTTTCGCATAAAAAGGTTCAAAAACCGATCTATGCCCATGCGCGTGGCCTATCTGGCAACGGCCTCAAATCCTGCGACATTGAAATCGGTGCGGGAGAAATACTGGGTATGACCGGGCTTATTGGTTCTGGTTATGACAAAGTCCCCTATCTTTTGTTCGGAGCCACGAAAGCTGAGACCGGCTCCCTGAAGATTGCGGATGGGGCAGAAATCCCTCTCAGTGAGATGTCACCCAAAAGGGCGATAGCTGAGAATTTTGCGCTATTGCCGGGCGACAGACACACCCAAAGTGGCGTCGACACACTGTCTATATTTGAAAATATGCTGCTGCCCGATATCGAAGAATATTTCAAGGGCGGGTTTTTGAATGCCCGCGCCATGCGGCGACAAGCAAAAACGCTGGGCGCACAATATGAAGTTAGACCCAACGATCCTGACCTGCCCTTGTCAGCGCTCTCAGGTGGAAACGCCCAAAAGGTACTGATTGCCCGCTGGATGCATCGCAATCCAAAGCTGCTCTTGCTGGATGAACCGACCCAGGGTGTTGATGTGGGCACCCGAGATACAATTTTTAAAGCGCTGACTGCTGCAGCTGATGGCGGAATGTCCATTGTGTGCGCAAGTTCTGACGCTGAACAACTGGCAGCTATTTGTGACCGCGTCCTGGTGTTCGCACGTGGTCGGTTAGTACAGGAACTTCGCGGTGACGCAGTTAAAAAAGATGCCATTGCCGAAGCCTGTTACGGATCGATAACGGCAGCAGAACGAGCGAACCAATGACCAGACTATTCCAAAGATTGAGGCATGGACTATGAGTGACGCCGCACCTGAAACTGCGACTACGCAGATCAACTTCATGCGCCTTTTTGAGCGTGTCGCCTTGTTGCTGGTCTGGGTGCTGTTGATCGCCGGGTTTCACTTCGCGATGCCCAACATCTTTTTAAACTGGGGCAATTTCTCCATTCTCTTCGCCTCCTATGCCCCTGCTGCATTGCTGGCATTGGCAATCATCGTCCCGCTAACGGCTGGGGATTATGATTTGTCGGTCGGAGCCACCCTCACCCTGTCCTCCTGCACAATTGGGGTGCTCAACGTTTGGATGGACTTTCCGATAGGCATCGCCATTTTGATTGCCATCGGGGCTGGCGTGTTGATCGGCCTGTTCCATTCCCTGTTTATCGTTTACTTCCGGATACCCTCACTTGTGGTCACATTGGGATCGACCTCACTTATGACTGGCATCGTGCAGTTGATGACAAACTCATCCACTATCGGTGGCATTGATAATGCGTTGGTGATGGCTGTGGTCGGAGGCCGCTTTTTGGGTGTGCCTTACGTCTTTTACTACGCTCTGACTGCCATGGTGGTGATGTGGTATGTGTTTGAGTTCACTCCGCTGGGCCGTAGGCTCCTATTCGTTGGACGGGGGCGCGAAGTCGCACGGTTGAATGGTATTTCGGTCAGCCGTATGCGTGTCGGCGCGTTGGTCGTTTCGGCGGTTTTGGCCTCCATTGCCGGCGTCATGTATGCAGGTGTTCTTGGCTCGGCTGATCCCTACTCCGGGCTCAATTTCCTGCTCCCGGCATTCGCCGCTGCATTTCTGGGCTCGACAACGATTTTGCCCGGCCGGTTCAATCCGCTCGGCGCTGTTGCCGCGGTCTATTTTTTGGGAACAGGTATTACCGGCCTTACAATGTTGGGCATTCCGTTGTGGGTTACTAACGTCTTCAATGGCGGTGCGCTGATTATCGCTGTAACCATTTCCCAGCTAACGCGTGGCCGCGAAGCAACCGACATTGGCTAACGACCACAATCGCGGAAACCTATTTGGCGCTAGCGGGCTTTACACCCGCTAGCAATTCCGCATGCCTAGGCCTTAGTCACCTTGGCCACGACGTCTGGGGTTCGCTGCCATGAAGATATCAGCGCATCTGACATAGCGCGTTGCGATATGCCGCCAAACCTGGGTCTTCCAAACATATTTTCCACCTTATGGCGCCATTTGTACAAGGTCTTGGAGAAATTTGATGGGCTCATGTAGTGGAATTCAGAACTGTCGAGCGCGTCAATATCCTGGCCTTACTTCATGCAGTCGTTTGAGAGCCCGCATGGAACTCTATATCGAACGCATCAATAACAGTGACCTTCGGCGATATAATTCCCTGCATATCCAATTTCACGCTGTTTTCTGCGCACTCTGAACTTAGGTTAGCCGTTCCTTGAAGTCTTCGACGTGGGATCAAATCGGCAGGCGGTCAAACCGAAAATCCGTAGCGACAGACACGGCTTTTAAAAAGCATCATTCAGCCGGCGAAATTATAGACCGGTGCCCCGCAGACGCCAGGCTCGTAGACGAAAACCGATCCCGCGAGAGGCTGCCGGTCTTCGGTACCTGTCGAGATTTTACCGCTTAGCGAGGTAATGAACAGCTTGTCGTTCTTCTCTCCTCCGAATGCTAGACTGGTTGGCATTTCAACTGGCATCGGGACACGGCGATCCAGCTTTCCGTTGGGTGCAAAACGGCAAATTTCCCATCCCCCGGGCGTAGCAATCCAGTAAAAACCGTCTTCATCGACGGCTGCGCCATCCGGACGCCCGGGCAGCGCGGAAAAGTCGACAAAAAGTCGTCTGTTTTCGATGATTCCGGCATCCGCATCGAAATCAAAGGCCCATACTTTTTCTGCGAATGTGTCACCCGCGTAGAATGTTCTGTTGTCCGGCGAAAAGGCGATACCATTGACTATAGACAACCCGCTGAGGTGTTCGCGAACGCGATAGGCCCCATCAATACTATAGATCCTTCCAACTGGCCCGGAACCGATCTGGGGGATTTTCATTGTGCCGGCCCACAGGCGGCCGTGGCTATCAACAGCGCCATCATTAAAGCGGTTGTCCGGCAAGTGCGCTTCGATGTCCGAAACCAGGTCTTTTCCGCCGGTTTCAATATCAAAGCTGTAGATGCCATGCTGCGCAGCGACAACAAGCCCACCGCTGCGCTTTTCCGCCAGGCATCCGACATATTGACCGAAGTCCCAACGCGACAATCGATTTTCAGATGGCGAGAAACAGTGAATTGTTCCCCCAACAATATCGACAAAATACAAGGCGTTTTTTGATTTGGACCATACCGGGCTTTCGCCTGTCTTGGCCTTGATCTCCACCGCAAGTGATACGTCGCTCATGTGGCTTCCCGGACCGTCAAGGAAAAAAGTGCGCGCATCTACGACCCAACGCTCTCGCGTCTCAACTTGTGAGCACGAAGGCTGTTCTTGAGAGGCGACCACACAAGAAAGCCAAACGCAATAGCCAGGAAAACAGCCGATAGTGGGCGGGTGAAGAGCGGTGCAAAGCTTCCATCTGACAACATGAGACCAATTCGCAGGGATTCCTCGGCAACCGGTTCAAGGATATAGCCAATGACGAAGGGAGCAGTCGGGATACCAAAAAACTTCAGCACCAGGCCCAATACTCCAAAGCCCAACAGCACAAACAGGTTAAACGGGTTGCTGGATACCAGGAAGATCCCCATGACGCACAGGAACAATACGATCGGTATCAGGAACATTTGATGGATATCTATAATCCGACCGATATATGCGGCGGTTGAAATCATGATGACGAACATAATGATGTTTGCCAGCAGAGCGGACGAAATGATTCCGTAGAAAACGTCCGGATTATTGAGCATCAACAGCGGGCCAGGAACCACACTGTGCAAAATAAGGGCGGCCAGAAGGATGACATCGGCCACGCTTCCTGGAATGCCCAGAGTGATCATCGGTATCAGTGCCCCGCCTATAGTGGCGTTGTTTGCTGTTTCCGAAGCCACGATACCTTCTTCTGATCCCTGGCCGAAATCCTCAGGCTTCTTCGATGCCTTCTTTGCAGCTGTATATGCGATGATCGAGCCCGCTGACGCTCCAATTCCCGGCAAAATGCCAATCCAGGTCCCAATAATTGCAGAGCGAATATAATTGCCGATATGGGTCTTCATGCCTCCTATGGACTTCATGACTTCGGCGAATGTCGTGTGAATAAGATCACGGGGTTTATCGACATCTTGCACGTCAGAAAGCATCTGCGTAACGGCGAACAGACCAAGGAACACTGGAAGCAGTTCAAAACCGACTGCCAGATCTTGAAAGCCCATGGTCATCCGGCTTTCTCCTGTGACCTCGTCCCATCCGACTGTTGCAATGAGCATACCCAAAGCCCCTGAAAACAATCCTTTCGCCAAGGACCCCGCGCTAACGGATCCGATCAGAACAATTCCCATCATCACCATCGAGAAAATCTCGAATTCCGAGAACTTCAATGCAATCCGCGTGAGCGGAGGCGATAGAAAGGCAAGAAACAACCAGGAAATGAGCCCCCCCACAAATGATGCAACAATCCCCAGCGACAGCGCGCGTGCAGGATGGCCTTTGCGAGCCATGGGGAAGGCATCGAAGGTCGTCATTAACGCTGCGGGCGATCCAGGAACACCAATCAGTGTACCTGAGATCAGCCCTCCACTTACACCGCCGGTGTAAATGCTGACCAATAGTACGATTGAATGAGTGGTATCCATATTGAAGGTCAGGGGCAAAACCAACGCCAGAAGGATGCCGCCATTCAATCCGGGAATTGCACCAAATATGATTCCCGCACCCACGCCAATGGTTACGTAAAACAATGGCCAGAAAGCCACCAAATCTACGAAAGACTGTAACAGAAGGTCCATTAGTTCAGCACCTTGTCAAAGAAGCTCGTGGCCAGCACATAAATCGCGGACACGGAAACTACTGCGACAACCACCGAAAGAATGATTTGTTTGGGCGTACCGGACGACAGCACCAAATGGGACAGGATCAGAAACAGGGTGGCACATGCCCAATATGGCAGGGCCTGCAACGCGAATGTGGTAATGAACACGGCAAGTAAGATCAGGATTGCGCCGAAACGTATCTGCGACAGAGTGAGTGCGATACGGGCTTCTGCGTCGATCGGTTCGGAATTTGGGGCCTCCGATCTGATCCATGAGATCAGTTTTTGCGCGGCCAGAAACGCAGCGAACCCGCCTACTGCAATAACCAGAATTCTCGGCATGAATGCCGGACCAAGGATTTCGTATTCGGGAGGCGCAATTTTTCTGGACTCAGCAAATAGATAGATTGCCCCAAAAACGACTGACGTCATGAACAGAAATTCCATGATGTCCTTTTTTTGACGTCCCATATGACTGGCTCCCTGCAGATGGATGGCGCGGCGACATGACTCATCATGACCCGCGCCATTCGTGTATCTTCAGTTACTTGCGAAGACCGGACGTCTCGGCAAGATGCTTCATGAGGTTTGCCTGCTTTTCAACATACTCAGTCAGGGCCTCATCCGTCAGGAGTGTACGATCAACCATTGTCATCTCGGCATACTTTGCCTCGACTTCAGGGTTGTTGAAGGCTCCTGTAAAGGCCGCTTCCAGCTTTTCGACGCGATCAGCCGGAGTGCCCTTCGGTACGAAAAACAGCCAACTGATCTTGAAGTTCACGTCCAGGCCAAGTTCAGCAAAGGTCGGCACGTCCGGCATGATGTCCAGCCGTTCCTGGGTTCCAATAGCCATGACTTTCAGCGTACCAGCCTCGTGATGCTGCTTTGCAGCGACGACTGTCAGGACGGTCACATCAACTTTGCCAGCCAATGCCGCTTTAACCTGTTCACCACCGCCTTGATGGATCAGTCGGAAAGTTGCGCCTGATTTTGCTGCCAGATCCAGCATCACAAGATGGCTTAGCGCGCCAATCTGAACCGCCGCGATCATAGGTGCTTCACTTGAACTGGCCTTGAGCAATTCAAGCGGGTCCCCGTCCATTCCGGGACGCCCCACAAGAACAGTTGGAATCCCTCCCGCTTTGACGATTGGAGTCAATGAATCCAGTTGATAGGGATCCAGTTTGTTCTGACCGAATACACCCAGAAGATTTTCGTTCGACATCAAAATAGTGTAGCCATCGGGTTCGGATTCAATCACGTGGCGCGAACCCAAAGTCGTCCCCGCACCCGGCATTACCTCGACATTCACCGGAACGCCAAGTTCAGCTTCCAGATAAGGTTCATAAACCCGGGCGACAGCGTTCAGGGTGCTGCCCGCGCCATTTGGCACGACGATTGTGATTGGCTTTTCAGGAAATTCAGCGAGGGCTGCGCCAGTGACACCAAATAGGATTGCTGTGGCCAGTACTAACTTTTTCGACATTGTCTTCCTCCCAGTTTGTTGGATTGACCGAGCGGTTCGCGAACATGCTTGCGCCGATATATCGGTTATATTTCCCTGCCCCAATTAAATCAAGTATCGATATATCGGTTTTTTTCGAGAGCTCGTTTTACACCGATTTCTTATGCTGAATCTCCAATACGCCCTGAAGAGCAGCGCTCCAATCGTCTTCCTGGATATGACTTATGTGACTCACCAGAAATTTTCTGGCTGTGTCGCGTCGGCGGCAAAAGAGGGATTAGAGCCAAGCTTGCCGGCCTGCATCTGAGGCCGAACGGGAGAGCTTGCGAACAACATTCCGCTGATTGCAAAACCCAGTTCTCCCGGTTGAAGGGTAACATCGATGCAATCGGTTAGATATGCAGTGAAAATTTCCAACTCCCAGATGCCCAATGCCAGTGCGGATTGGGCACAGCCGCAGGTCTACACCCGACCGGCGCCGGCGACCGGCAGCTTTCGAAGCGTCATTCAGGACAATGTCCGGGCCATCTGATCAGTCAAACTGCAGTCCGCCATTCATGTCGATCACCTCACCTGTGATGAAGCCAGACAGCGGGGACGCCAGATAGGCAATCGAATGCGCTACCTCATCCGGCGTGCAAAACCGTTCAACAGGTATCTTTGAAAGCAGATCGTCCCGCTGTTCAGCGCTTAGTTGCTCGGATACCATCGGCGACATCACGTAAGCTGGCGAAATTGCGTTTGCCGTGACCCCTCTGGCCGCATACTCGCGTGCGATCGAGAAGGTCAAGCCGGTCATTGCGCTCTTTGAAGCCGTATAGGCTGTACCAGCGGTCAGGCCACCGCATTTAGCTGCATAGGACGAGATATTGATCACACGACCAAAGCCGTTATTCGCCATGCTGGGCACCAAGGCCCTGGACAGCAAAAACGCTGATTCCACATTGATCTGAAACACCCGTCGCCATTCATCAATCTCGGTTGTCTCAAGTTTGTTGTTCGACAGAATACCCGCAGCGTTCACGAGAACATCGACATGCCCCAACCGTTTCAGTGCATTATCCGCAACCGATTGTACTGCGGCCATATCCCCCACATCACATGGCTCAGCGGATACCATATCGCCAAAATCTGAAGCCATCTCACCCAGCTTGCCGACGTCGATATCGACCAGCACGACATGTGCCCCCATATCAACAAGGGCTTTTACTGCCGCGCGACCAATGGCTCCTGCAGCTCCTGTTACCATTGCGTTCTTACTTGATAGCAAAATTGGTCTCTCCTAATATAAAACTGAGTTCTGTTTGCCCCACTTGCTACTAAGGGCTGGTGGGGCGTGACATTTATCCATATATCGGTATATTATTTTTGCAACAACTGACTTTTTGCACACAGTGTCTTAGATTTGCCATGCGGAAATGAACGTTTCGCCGCCCTGATCGACAAATTTCTGGAAAGAAACAACAATCATGCCAAGGCCGACAAAGAAGGAACTGGAAGCACGACAGTCAGAAGCCGATATTCCAATTTTTCCCAGTTGGATTTTCAGCGAAATCAAACCAGCAACGCCACTAACATCTCAAACCTATTCAGCGATGCGCCGGGCGATTATCGAAATGGTCCTGCCCCCGGGGAGTCCTGTGAATGAAAAAAAGATATGCGAAGAACTGCACATTTCCCGAACGCCCTTGAGGGAGGCGTTGTTAAAATTGAACGACGAAGCCCTTGTGAAGATTGTCCCAAACCAACGCACGACCGTCGCGAAGATCGACCTGGAAACCATGCTGGAAGGTCAACTCATCCGCCAATCACTCGAGGTTAAGCTGGTCAGGCTCGCCGCGATGCGAATGACACCGGCACACGAGCGGGCCCTGGATCTCAGCATGTATCAACAACATCAGGCAGCTGCCATTCCCGACCTGCATTTGTCTTTCAGATTGGACGAGGAATTTCACGAACTCATAGCCTCTATCGGAGCAAGCAGCCGTACCTGGCGGATCATAAAGTCCGCAAAGGCACACGTAGACCGAGTCAGGCATCTGGCATATCCCCGTGAGAACAGGCTGGATCAGATTCTGGAAGAACATGCTGCAATTGTGACCGCGCTGAAATCTCGGGACCCTGGCTTGGCCCGCGAAGCGATGCACAGTCATTTGGGGAACTTTTTCAACTCGCTCCAATTCGTGATGAACGAGCGCAAGGAACTGTTCTCCCATGGTGCGGAGGAATTGCTTGCGCAACACCTGAGTATAGAGCGCAACGAATAGAGCAATTGGACTGAGGATCTGGCCTCCATGGTAAGATCAATTTGACTGATCAAATTAACGTACAAAATCGAGCGGCACGGCAATCCTTGTCCCCGCCATGCGGCCTTCATCCATTGACCAGGCGCGCTGCCATGAAACGCCTCAGGAGAGATTGATGCCAAAGCCCCCAAATATCCTATGGTTCTGCACGGATCAGCAGCGGTTCGATACGATTTCTGCACTCGGCAATTCTGAAATCAACACTCCCAACCTCGATGCATTTTGTACGCAGGGTTGGGCCTTTACCTCTGCTTATGTCCAGTCGCCCATCTGCACACCATCCCGCGCCAGCATGTTAACCGGACGCTACCCAGCCAGTCACCACGTCATGCGGAACGGGGCCTCGGAATTCCCAGCGTCCGAGGAGTTGGTTTCGGGAGTTCTTGCCGATGCGGGATACCGCTGTGGATTGGTGGGGAAGTTACATCTTTCTGCTCAATCGAAAGGCGAAAAACGCCCGCAGAATGATGGATTCAGCTATTTTGATTGGAACCCGCAACCTGCTTATCAGGGCGGTCCGAACGGGTATACCGACTGGCTTGAGGAAAAAGGTATTGATCACGCGGAACTCTTTGCTGACCGTACGACATTCTGCGGTGCCGGCGTGCCCGCTGAACATCACCAAACAACCTGGGCCGGCGAAAGGGCCAAGGAATTCATCGCGGAGGATTCAGACAAGCCCTGGTTCCTGATGGTAAATGTGTTTGACCCGCATCCACCATTTGACCCGCCAGCGGAATATCTGAACCGTTATAACCCCCAGAACCTCAGGCCGCCAGCCTACCGGGACAGCGATCAGGCCAATCAGGAATTCCTTTCGAACACGCCTTTCCAGACTCGGAAACCTCTGGATGTATTTGGCCCGACGCCAGACCGCAACGGTTCCGGCGCTGACCCCAGCCGTCCGGGCCAAGTTGCCGCCAAACCACCGCAAAGCTTCGACGGCCGCGCAGTCAAGGCCGCATATTATGCGATGATCGAACTCATCGACGATGTCTTTGGCTCGCTGCTGAAACACCTGGAACACTTGGGACAGGATGGCGAAACGCTTGTTATTTTCACATCAGACCATGGCGAGATGCTGGGCGACCACGGACTGCTATACAAGGGTTGCCGGTTTTATGATCAGCTGGTTCGGGTCCCCCTGATCATCCGCAAGCCGGGAAGTGTCGTGGCTGGAACAACAAGCGATGCATTGGTTGAAAGCATTGATATCGCAGCTACAATTCTGGATTGCGCTGATGTCCAGGCCCCGCCGAGAATGCAGGGAAGATCTTTCTGGCCGCTGATTCAGGGCAATGGCGATCCACATGAGTTTCGTCCCTCGGTTACCGCAGAATACAACGACACCCTTGCACATTTCGAACCCGAACACGGCAGCATGGTCTTTGACGGAACTTACAAGACCTGTGTTTATGAGAACCATGGATTGCTGGAAGTCTACAATCTGAAAGAGGACCCGGGGGAATTCAACAATCTGGTGCTGAGTGGTATCGAGCCAGAGTTGAAGTCGGACCTTTTGGAGCGGCATTTGCAGCGATGGCTTTCGACCAGCGATGCCGGACTTCCCCGAACCCAGGCGAACTGAGTTCTGGCATTCTGGGTTCAGGCGATCTGGGTTCAGGCGATCTGCTTGTGAAAGGTTGCTGCCTCGACCCCTCTCAAATCAGACATTGAAAGCACCAGCGCGGCACTGGATTCATCTGTGTTGTGGAAACTGGAAGATGGTCCTCAAAGGCGATCTTGACGTCTCTTAATAACTGATATATCGATATATATACTGAGAATTCGCGCACTCCAACGCGTTACCTTACGAAAGCAATTCGCCCCTTGCTCGACATCGATTGCAGATCGAAGTCTTTGGCTCACACCTGAATTTTCATGTTCAAAAATATATGCATCAAGTTAGGATATATCAGTGAAACCAAACATCTTGTGGTTCTGCACCGACCAGCAGCGGTTTGATACAATTGCAGCTCTGGGCAATGAGCACATCACCACGCCCAATATCGACGCATTGGTCGCACGTGGCGTTGCCTTCACAAATGCCTATTGCCAGAGCCCAATCTGCACACCCAGCCGCGCGTCGTTCCTAACCGGAAAGTACCCGTCCAGCACCCATGTTTACCGAAATGGGAACAAACGTTTTCCTTCGGGCGAAACTCTGGTTACCAAATTATTTGCCGATGCAGGTTACGATTGTGGGCTCATTGGAAAATTGCATTTATCGGCAGCGAGCAAGTTGGAAGTTCGGCCCGACGACGGCTATCGCGTTTTCCACTGGAGCCATCACCCAACGCCCGATTATCCCGCAGGGCACGACTATGCTCATTGGCTGGAAGACGAAAAAGGAGTGTCCCCGGAATCCGTATATTCAGGCATTACCAATTTCTGTGGCGCAGGCGTTCCGGAAGAACATCACCAGACAACCTGGTGCGCGGAGCGAGCAATCGACTTTATTTCCGAAGAGCGAGACCCGGACCAGCCCTGGCTACTAAGCGTCAATTGCTTCGACCCGCATCCGCCTTTTGATCCGCCGGCAAACTATCTGGACCGTTACAGGGCAGAAGACCTACCTCATCCAGCATTCCGGCCAGAAGACATTCCGCGGAACGCCAAGTTTGAAAAAGTCGATCAGCAATCCAAAATAGCGATAGATCCGATCAATTGCCATTCGAGCCAGGACGACATTCCCCTTGCGGATCGCAAAGCACGCGCTTACGAGCCTCCGCTCGAATTTAACGGGCGTGAAGTCAAGGCCGCTTACTATGCCATGATCGAACTGATAGATCACCAGTTCGGGCGGATTGTAAGGAGCCTGGAAGAAACGGGACAGCTCGACAATACCATCATAGTGTTCATGAGTGATCATGGCGAAATGTTGGGCGATCATGGATTAATCTACAAGGGCTGCCGATTTTTCGAAGGGTTGGTACATGTGCCCCTCATCATCAGCTGGCCTCAGAAATTCAGTGAAAACCTGAAAAGTGAAGGCTTGGTCGAACTCGTCGATGTTGCGCCCACCCTTTTGGACGCCGCAGGGTTGGATATCCCCAGTTGCTTCCAAGGCAACAGCCTCATGCCAGTTCTAACCGGTCAGGCAGATGCCTCGATCATTCGTGACCATGTGATCTGTGAATATAGAGATTCTGTCGCGATGCCGAATGCGTCCAACGGGAGCATGTACTTTGATGGTCGCTACAAGATAATTGTCTATCACGGCCTGGGGATCGGGGAGTTGTATGATCTGGCGTCGGATCCAGACGAATTTGACGATCTTTGGGACAACCCCGCGAACAAAGAAAATCGAGATCGGTTAATGCATTTGCACTTCGATGCAATGATGGCGTCTATTTCTCCAGGTCCGGAGAGAATTGAAAAGTATTAAGAATGCCGGCCTTTGAAATGCGGTGGCTTGATCCAAGGGCTGCGTTCGGGGCCAGTTTTGGCTGACTTATGCTGAAACCACTTAATTCTGCTTAGGTCAGGCGGTAAAACCCTTGGGTTTTCTGGCTGAGCCTCTGAGTATAAGCGGACCTGGAATGAGTATGCGTTTGGGGTTTGGTTCACCCTCGATGCGCGCCATAATCGTGTCGACCGTTGATGAAACCATCTGATCTATAGGTTGCTGGATTGTGGTCAGATCATAGGCTGGCCAACTTGCAATTGGCACGTCGTCGTAACCAACCACCGAAACATCGTCTGGAACTGATAGGCCGAACTCAAACCGCAATACGTCCATAACGGCAAACGCCATATGGTCATTTCCCACGAAGATTGCATCAGGGTAGTCTGAGCCACAGAATAAAGTTCGTGTGATCTCGCCTGCGCGTTTCTGGTCGTAAGCGCCGTCTTCAACTGCAACGGGATCAACGCCCTTTTTGGAAAGGCCTTCGAGAAATCCGTTTGCTCTGTCCTGTCCGGTCGATGATCCTTGCCAGCCCGAGATATGCGCAATGCGCTTGTGACCACCGCCAACAAGGAAATTGGCGACCATTCGGCCACCAGCGATATTGTCCGAAGTTACCTCGCTCAGACGTGAATCATCCTGACCTCGATTGAACAACACAACAGGGATTCCGGTTGCCTCGCATAGAGTGGCAAGGTCGTTCGTCATGTCCACTGAGGCAGCGACAATCCCCTCGACCTGATAGGCCACCAGTTCCTTGACCACATCATCCACATCCTTGGTCGAGTTTTCTGCCATGAAAACGAGGGTGTGATAGCCGTGAGTCTTGAGCGCTCGGATAATGCGTTCCAGCGCAAGCGGATAGAATTGATTGTCCAGATACGAAAAAACGAGGCCGATGATACGGCTTTTCCCCGTAATCATCGCGCGTGCGATGGGATTGGGCCGATAGCCGAGATCGTCGGCAGCCATCCTGACCTTTTTGTCCATCTTGTCGCTGACAGAGGCACCCGACGTGAAAACGCGGCTTACCGCCGACTGACTGACACCAGCGCGGCGCGCAACTTCAAGCGATGTAACTTTGCTTTTGCCCATCAGTCCGCTGTCCAGCCCCCGTCCACCAGAAGCGATGAGCCGGTCACCATGTCCGAAGCGTCGGAAGCCAAGAAGATGACCGGACCCATGATATCCTCAACTTCGCCAATCCGCCCCAGTTTGATCTTGTCTTTGATCCACTTGCTGCGTTCAGGATTGTCAAACGTGGCAGCTGTCAACGCCGTGCGTATGAAGGTTGGGCAGACCGTATTGACCCGAATGTTGTGACCGCCCCATTCAATGGCAAAAGACTTGGTAAAACCTTCCACTGCGTGTTTGGTAGCGCAATAAACAGCTCGATCAACGCCGCCGACATGCGCCATTTGTGACGAGATATTGATAAGACTGCCAGGCTTTCCGGCCTCGATAAGGCCTTTGGCAACCGCCCGGGTAAGAAAATATGCGCCTTTGACGTTCAGATCAGAGACAGCATCGAAATCGGATTCCTGTGTATCCAATGACGGGCTATGACGGGCCAGACCGGCAGAGTTGACGAGGATGTCGAAGGGGCCGTGTGCCGCAACCGCGTCTTCGGTCGCCGCTACGTTTGCAACATCCAGCGGCATCGTCTCCGCGGCCCAACCACGAGCGGTTATGTCTCCGGCAAGCTCAGCAAGCTTATCAGCGCGCCGCGCCGCAAGCGTGACATGTGCTCCAGCTTCGGCCATGGCAACAGCGCAAGCCTCGCCAATGCCGGAAGACGCACCAACAACAAGCGCCCGTTTGCCATCAAGCCGGAAACTGGGCGTCACCGGAAGCGTCATGAGAAAGCGCCTGCCGATGGAATGATGTCACCAGAGGGATGGCCCATTTCGAATTTCCTATCGACCGTGCACATGCAAAGCGTTTTCACATCACCATCGGTCATTTTACTGGCTCTTCGGAAGCTTCACGGAATGGGGCCGCTGCGCCGTATGGGATGTTCTGGCCGCCATAGCGTCGGACGCGGATGTTGCATTGTTCCGCATGGCCCACAAACCCTTCGAGCATACACAAGCGTGACCCATATTCACCGATCATCGTCGCCGCCTCGTCCGTCATCACTTTCTGGTAGCTATGGGTCTTGAGATACTTGCCAACCCACAAGCCGCCAGTATAGCGCCCGGCCTTGTTGGTGGGCAAGGTGTGGTTGGTGCCAATAACCTTGTCACCATTGGCAACATTGGTGCGGGCACCCAGGAACAGCGCACCATAGCAGGTCATTTTTTCAAGGAACCAGTCGTCCCGATCGGTCATCACCTGCACGTGCTCGGACGCAATATCATCGGCGACTTCCAGCATTTCGTCATACGTATCGCAAAGGATGACTTCACCATAATCACGCCAAGACACCATGGCGGTCTCCTTTGTCGGGAGAATTTCCAGAATACGGTCAATCTCAGCCAATGTGTCCTCTGCCAGTTTGCGCGAATTCGTCAACAGCACTGCAGGTGAGTTGTAACCGTGTTCCGCCTGCCCCAGCAGGTCTGTCGCGCACAACTCGCCGTCCACCGTGTCGTCTGCAATCACCATGGTTTCTGTTGGACCGGCGAATAGATCGATACCGACACGCCCAAATAATTGGCGTTTGGCCTCCGCTACGAAAGCATTGCCCGGACCAACCAACATGTGAACCGGATCGATGGTCTCGGTGCCCAAAGCCATAGCTCCAACCGCCTGGATGCCGCCCAGCACGTAGATATCATGCGCCCCGCCAAGGTGCATTGCGGCGATCACCGCTGGATTGGGAGCGCCTTTGAACGGCGGCGTACATGCGATGATGCGTGGCACCTTTGCCACAGAAGCTGTGGCCACAGACATATGCGCGCTGGCGACCATCGGGAACTTGCCACCAGGAACGTAACAGCCCACCGACTGAACCGGGATATTCTTGTGACCGAGAATAATGCCGGGAATTGGCTCCAGCTCGATATCCAGCATGCTGTCGCGCTGCGCCTGAGCGAAGTTCCGCACCTGAGCCTGGGCGAACTTGATATCTTCCATGTCGCGGTCCGACACCTGGTTCATAAGCGCCTCTATCTCTCCGGATGACAGGCGGAACGAAGCGGGCTCATAGCCATCGAATTTTGCCGATAATTCACGAACGGCAACATCACCACGTGCTTCGATATCGGCAAGAGTGGTTTCCACAATCTGGCGTGTGTTGGCGTCGTCGGCGGCTTTGTCGGCTTCCGCCCTGCCTCTCTTGAGATATTCAATCGTCATTGGTTCATCCTCTTTATCTGTGAATTTCGTGATCCGATGTGGCCTTGCAAGACGGTGAAGGGTGGAGAAACGACAAGATACGTTCTGTACATATTTGCCCGGCCAAAATTGGCACCCCACGGGACACGCCCTAAATTTGAAGAGGCTGCGCTATTCAATTTCCGCTCACTTTATTCAACCCTGAAAATCCGATTTGCATGCGATTGCAAAATTATAGATTTCTGCTGGATTTTTTCAAGCTAAATAAGAGCATTACGTATGCAAAGCATGAACATTCATGTCTCTTTATCAGAGCGGCCCTTCGATCCCAAGGTGCGCGATTGGCCAGTGCAGACATGACAAATCCAGATAGCAAGGCAAACAGAGGCATAGGTTAGAGCGCGATCGCAGCGCCCTCCCCAAGCACACGCAATGCCGACAGATTGCCTGAAGCTTCATGTGCTTCAATCATTTTGGATACCGGCTCCTGGTAAAGCGCGTATGTCGAGTGGTGGATGGGCAAGACTATGCCAGCCTTGATACGGGCCGCAAACTCAACTGCCTGCCTCCCGTTCATCGATAATTGACCGAGTGCGCCAGTGATGCCCACATTTCCGATATGCGGAATGAACAAGTCAGGTGTGGGAAGATGTTGAATGGCCTGCCAAACCGGATCAACCATGAAAGTGTCGCCACCCCAGTAGATATTGTATGTCCTGCCTTGAATTGTCGCTTTCAGCCAGTAGCCATTGCCTAGGCCAAGGACGTCTGAAATGCCCTGATTGAGAGAGTGGACGGCAGGAACCGACATGATGGAAATTTCCGTGTCGCCACCTGTGAATGTGCGTTGTTTACCGTGATCCAACGCCTGAGCTGCAAATTCCTTTTTGACAAGCGAATCCATATCGTGAGCGGCACAAAGAATGGAGTCTTTACCGCGAAGCCATGCTTGTGCTTTCTGGTCAAAGTGATCTTCGTGTGCGTGGCTCAGCAGCACCACGTCATATTCCGGCATAACCATGCCCGGAAATGATGTAAGCCGTTCGTGCGTCTTGATGTTGGGTCCCTTTGACAGATCAAACATTTCATTTGGATCGCCCATCTCAAACGCCTGCTTCCCCTCGCCAAGGCATGGATCGGTGAGGATGCGTATGTCGCCGATGGCGAGTTCGAGCATGGCACCACCAAGCCAGCGGACCGAGATGTCTGATGCAGAAATTCCCGCTGCGGACTGAAGCGGCGAAAATACAGCGTTTGCCGCAACAGCGCCGCCAAGTTTGAGTAGATCTCGTCTGTACATTTGTACCTCCATGAGTTGCCCCGTTGACGTAACCCGAATTTTAAATTCAAATTACCAGCGAAGTGCTGAACTCATTAAACGGAAATATCGAATGATCACGGACCTCAGGGCTCTGGAAACCTTCATGGAAGTGGCAGATGGCCTTAGCTTTGCAGATGCAGGACGACGTCTTGGCTTGCCGGCATCCACCGTGACGACAAGAGTCAAGTCACTGGAATCTCAACTGGGCGTGCGTCTGTTGGACCGATCGACGCGATCGGTTGCGATAACTGCAGAAGGGGAGCTTTTTTTGGTGCATTGTCAGAGGGCATTACATGAACTGACGCTAGCCCGTGAAGCAGTCGGCGCAGCCCATCAGTCGTCAGGACAGATCCGCATATCAATTCCTACTGCGTTTCCTATGGATCAATTTGCCGGACTCGTTGGTCGGTTCCGCTCCAGCTATCCGGACATCTCGATCAGGGTGTATGTTGATGACCGACCAGCGTCGTTCATAGAAGACGGGGTTGATTTGGCATTGCGTGGCGGTGCACCTGGCGGAGACGGTCTGATCGCCCGCCGTTTGACAGATACTGAAGTCATATTTGTTGGCCCACCGGGATGTTCTGGGGATACAAGCCTTCCCGTATTGCGGCCCCTGGCAAGACGCACCAGCGTTCGGGACAGATTGGAAGGCCTCACAACCCGGTCTTTACAATTGTCACTCGCGTTTGTGATCACCGGACAGGCTTGTGCCTATCTTCCAAGGCAGATTTGCAAAGACGCTTTGGCAACTGAGCAATTGGAAGAAGCTGATGGCCCGGATGGTCTGCACGATCCGCTCCCGCTGTACCTTGTGTATCACGACAAAAACCACCTGCCGAAGCGGATTCAGCTGTTCAAGGACTTCCTGATCCAGCAACTTGCCAATGGCACAAGCGACAGCTGAACTGCTCGGACAGTATTAAGACTGCTCCGTTTTGCACTTCATCAGCGCTCATTCGCCAATTTTGAAGCCAACAATTCAGACAGATTTAGGAGCGGCAACTGCAGCACTCGAACAAATTTCTGGAACGCGGTTTGCAGCCCTCCCAAAACCGACATACGGCCTGTTTTTCCCGGCACCACGAGTTTTATGAACACATATGTCTGCAGGCATATCAGGAATAATGCGATGAGTGAGAAGACCAGAGACGAAGTTTTGTCGACGCCCACATCCGGCGCGGCATAGAGCAGAATATTACCAAAGGAAAACGTAAACAGGCTGGCCTTTCCCAAAAAGCTGATCCATCGCGCCCATGAGTATTTTTGGACATCGAACAACCAGATACAAATCACGACACAAAAAATAGTCGCGCCTATTCCGAGCGAGAAATAAATCGGGTGGTTCAGGTTGCGCAGCGACATGTTGGCAATGTTGCGCACCGTCTGAAAGGGTGTTTGAAAGTCCCAAAGCAGGGCAGATACGGCAAGCGAGCAAACGAACAGCGCACCCAAAATGGCAGCCCCTTTGCGCCGCATGGCGGATTGCTCGTCAAAGCTTAGAAGAACTGCACGACCGATGATCATCCCGATCACCACAAATGTCATGCCATGAAGAATGGACGGTCCGCCGACGCCCTCCCCGCCACCGTAGAGAAAGCCTGCTGGCATCCCCAGATAGTCTTTGCCAAAAACAAGCGGTGGTTTTGGGATCATTTGCAGAACCGGGAAAAGCAGATGAACAGTCAGTGCCGCACCAAGCAGATACACCGGCCCATAGGATACTCTCAGACTGATCAGCCAGGGTGAAAGCGCCAAAGCGACCGCGTAGAATTTCAGAATGTCAGCATAAGGCGAAACACCGATCATCAGTGCGCATCGCAACATATACCCAAGAGATATCTGACCCAGTGCAAGCTGAGCGAGCAGCGTCACGACATAGAGCACGTAGCACTGAATGGCGCGGTTAAACAGTTTTTGAAAAACGGCTTCTTTATCCCCCCGTTCGAATTGCGGCTTGTAGATGATTTCCAGCATCGCGCCGAACAGGCAGATGAAAATGGGAGGGGCCATCTGAATCGCAAAGCGGAAGGGCGCATAAGTGTCAAAATCACGAAACTGGTAGAAGTTGAACTCGATCAAGGAATGACTGAACATCGCCAGCAAAATGGCCACTGAGCGGCAGATATCAATTCCGGTGATACGCTTCTGGCGTGATGTTTTTAGCAAGGGTTTTTTCCAATTTTACAACGCTTAATCGGACATCCCCCCGGATTGACTTCAGAACACGATTAGCAACTCCGATACCGTAAGCAGGCACCTTCGTTGAAACGCAGCCTCAGTCTTGCGCTTCTCAACACAGTTCTTTTTGTTGCGCTTCGATGAATCGATCCCGGTATTGCGCATTCAACGCATCACTCTGTCTTTGTTTGAGGAAAGAAATATCCAAATCCGCAGCCCCATGCGAGATGCCCAGGAATTCAAAAATCTGGTTCATCGTGTTTTCAGGATTATTTCGTAAATCCTCAAACCCTATCTCGATGGTTCGTCCGGGCACTATCGACAGAAACTTTCGCCATGCCATTTCTCCATACATGATCTCGCCAAGGCATTGCTCAATCTGGGTTTCGTCATAATCAAAGGTCTGTTTTTCACTCACGTCGGAAATAAAGGAGCCGGTCTGCAACGCGCGGCTGTAGGAAACGGCCTGGGCGACTTTGTCTTTCCTGGTCAGGAAGATGAATTTGTAATCTGAAAGAGACTCCTGAAGATCATCAGCGCAATAGTCCCGGAAAGGTGACAATTGCTCGGAATGCAGTTTCATTCCGAACACACCATTTGCAGACGTGCGCTTTTTCTGAACGTCACGAAAGTAATGTGGTCCGGGAAACCTTTCCTTCCAATGGGGCACATTTCGCTTGTTGAAATACTCGATGGGGTACCCCGCAGCGCCGGTGGAATAAAGAAGATGGCCCAGAAAGTGGCTGCCGGAACGTGGGGTCGACGTGACGACATATTTTCGTGTCGGGACAGTCTCTGTCGGGAAATCCAGCTCTGGACTGAACTGCCCCATCCAGACTTTAAAATTCGACTTTTTCTCCGGCAGAATTTTAAAAACGTCGAGCTTTCTGAGTTTCTGCGCAAGTTCCATAATTTTTACCTTCAGGCTGCGTATGAAAATTCGTATGCCGATTAAGTCTGTTTCTGTGATGCGTTTTGACGGGATTTTTTCGGTGCAAAATCTTCCTGCGCAATAACGCTTCAGCGGCTATCTGGAGATTGCAGATTGAATTCCGAGCGAATTTTGCGCGTCATAATGCGCAGCCCGATCGCATTGGACACGAACTCAAACGGCCTCTTTCTCAGCTTCCATTTGGGAACATAGGTTTGCAAAACACCTTCGCTGCTGCTGTTTGAACTGCCATAGTCAACACGGTAGATGGCACCGGGAAACGGCAATTCTGCCAACGCATTTTCTGTCCCGGCCAGATCATGACGCAAGAAAATATGACTGCCCAAATTGCGCTTGATCACGGTTTCAGATGTTGCCGTCCAGGTTTCAGAAATACAAAGCAAATCCTTGCGCACAATATGCGAGGTCCCGCAGAGTTCGGAGAAATCTCTGTGTAGCAAAATGTACTGAGAGCCATCGTGAACGTAGCCCTTGCGAAAATGCCAACCGGGATCGCCAATGTTTCGTTGAACCCAGGATGTAAGCCGCGCGCTGACCCAGTCATCATAGTCAACAACCATAATGTAATCGTGGTCATTTGCATCAGCAATTCCGTGTAAAATGCGTCGTCCCTTGTCCAATCGCACCGCATCATAGAATGCCTCTTCATCGTCTGCTCTTGCGGGTAGGTCAGGCAGAGGAAAATCAACATAGCGAACCACAAAACCGCTCGGTAAACTGGGCAAATCAGCGCCTTCATTTGCTACAACAACACACCGCCAATTCGGGTCATTCTGATTTGCAATTGACTGGGCAGTTTCGCTTAAATTGCGATGGACCAGATTCCAATTGGAAACCGAGCCCGGATGCCGGACAGGAATGACAAATACCAATTTTGGCGCAGCGTCGGCACTCATGGGAAAACCGCCCGAGTGCTGGGCACAAGTACAAACAGATTGCTCACCATGTTTTTGCCTCGGCAGCTCGGTTGGGCAGGACCGATAGGAAGTAATAGGGAATGAGGACGATCCGCAGTGGATCGCGCGCAAAAATCTTTTGGGCAAGGGGAAGCGATGGGAACTGGCGTTTGGTCAAAAACCGGATGAAGAGATAACCATAGGCCCGTGTGTAGCGTTGCAATCGCCGGTCAATGATTGCATTTTGTTGCCGGCTTAACTCAAACTGCTCTTTGGCTTTGACCAGAAACAGAACCAGATAGCCGTAGCGATCAGCCACCTTTGCGGAGGTCCATTCAAGCGCCTCGTAATAAATGTTGACGCCCCTGCCACAGAACACATTTTCCTTCATGCAAATCACCGAGGCACGGCTGTTTTTTGCCAGGCAAAGCCAGAACAAATGGTCCTCCCCTGCACTACGTTGTTCAATGTCAAATCTCAGTTGACTATGGCGCGAAAATCGAAAAACGATTGTCGACGTTTGGCTCAAATATTCATTCAGCAAACCGGTAAACAGAAGATCGGTGTCAATTCGATAGATCTGGTTCTGGCCCGAAACCACGGTCATATATGTGTCTGGATTCCGCTTCCAATCCCGAGTGGTTTCAAGATCCTCGAACCAGGTAATATCGATGTTGAACCTGGTATGATCACTGAAAAAGAAGTCGCACTCGCTGCCAAGCCCTGCGATGGCAAGCGCCAGATGATCATCTGTCCACACATCGTCTGAATCAAGAAAGGCAACAAATGTGGTTTCGTCCGGATTCAACATATCCAGACCCCTATTCCTTGCACCGCCCGGTCCGGAATTGGGTTGTTCAACAAGCTCCAGATTGAAATTGTCCGGCAGGGCCAGCCCGTTGATTTCGCTGGCCGAGGAAACCGGCGAGCTGTCATCAATTACCAGAATTCTCACCATTGTCCCGGCGGGTAGTTTTTGGCCAACAACGGAGTTCAAAGCACGCAGCAAGATGCCCTTCTCTCTTTGAAAAAAAGGAATAATGACGGCAACAACCCGGTCAGACATGCTTGTCACTCCTGGTAATTTTATGAACTAAGCTGCTGATTTTCTCTGGCGAACGAACAAATCAACCGTTGATAATGACCGATCAGAAGCCCGCTCAATGGCTGCGTCTGAACTCAGTTGCGGTGGCCGACGACTTAGACTCTGAAGCCCCTGCGCAGCAATTCTTGCCATAACCATATTTGCCGGATAGGCCGCTTTTCCGGCCAGAAATCTGGTGACTTTGCCTTTCCCCTGCCCGCCGGTTGTTCTGGTCCAAAGCTCGCGCATGCTGGAAGGCCACAATTTTTGTGGCTGATAGTCGATATCAAGGGACGCCGCCCAATCATACCATTTGAACCGGTGCGGATGATGGAGGGGTTCCACAGCAATCCACGGCACTCTCAATGCATCTGCAACAATTGCACCATGCATGGCTTCGGTGATGAGGAGCTTTGTCGCCCGTATTTCGGACAGGATTTGCGCGCAGGGCAAAGTGGGATCCAACAGATGAACGCCTGCCAAACGGCAAGCTTCTTTCCAGTTTCCGCGATCGATGCTGTCAAAATGCGGCATGAAGGAAATCTCGAACGATTGGGAAGCGACTTCCGGCAGTTCCACTCCACGAAGCAACACTGCCGCATCACAGATCGATTTGTCAGCACGGATACCCAATGCGGACGCTGTTTTCGGCCCCCTGACAAAGCGCACGTCCCAGGAGCCGTCATTCACATTGGGCGGAGCGGTATATGCGCCATACCCTGATCCAACGACATATTTCATGGGTTCTTTCGGCAAAAAATCCCAAAGAATTGAGCCGATACCGACAAAAAGCTCGCTTTCATCCTCATCCAGAAAGTTTTTGGGTAGCAATCTGGGCCACAAATAGAGGTTCAGATCATCGCCAAAATTTCGCGCATGGTCATAATAGAAAAGTTTCATCAATGCTGCTTTCTGCGAGATTGGAACACCTTCACGAGATGTTTGATCCGGTGAAAAGATAAGATTGAGACGAGAGAGACGTAGACAGTGCCGCCGATCAGAACCTGAAGTGACAATCTGAAATACGGATCGAAAGCTGACAGGCTGTCTCGGGTCACGATCAGGACGAAACCCATGGCAAATACGGAGACCGCCGCTGGTATCATTTGCTGGAGGTATTTCCAGACGCTCACTTTCACCAGAGCGGCAGACATGAGGAATGATATCGGCCAAAGGAGATAGGTTTTGATTGCAATTGCAATGGTCAAAACCTCAACACCATAAGAGTGGAATGTCAGGACTATTCCAAGGGTAATCCCTTGTTGCATCGCCTGATAATAGAACCACCAGTTTGTTTTGCCCTGACTGGCAATCAGAGAGGATTGGACGATGCCAACGCTGGCGATAAGACCGACAGCGCAAAGGGCCTGAACAGGCACAATTGCACTCAGCCATTTTTCGCCAAACACCAGGGGAATGAGTTCATTTGCAATCAGCGCCAAACCGGCAAAAACCGGAAATGAAACTGTAAGAGACGCAAATGTCGCCAACAGGAACGCTTCTCTGACCTTCGCCTGACTCTCCTGCAGAGACGAAAAAAGCGAATGGGAAACCGAGGCCAGCGTGCCAGCCATGACACTGTTCAAAATGGTCAGCAATCGCCTGGCAAAATTGTAGATACCCAGAACCGCTGGGCCTGCCAATGAGCCCAGAAGAATCTGATCCAGTTTCATTGTTCCGACAAATCTCGTGCCCGAGGCAAAAATGCCGTAGCTCGCAACGTCCCTGAGACTTGGCAAATCGAAACGAAACGCTGGAATGTGTTTTGCGGCCCAGAAAGCAACGACGAAGCTTATGAATGATGCCGCGACCTGGGATACGACCAATGCCCAAAGCCCATACCCCAGATAGAGCAGCGCAAAGCAGCAGACCGCAGCAATTGTCGAGGCAATTGTGGTTCGCAATGCGATCAGGTTGAACAGCATTGATCTTGCGATCAGGGCATTTGGAACACTGGCCAACAGATCAAACAGAAACCGCAATGCGAAGACCTGAATGAGCAGAGCTATCGATGGTTGCCCTACAAGGCTGGCAATGGGAGAGGCGAATACGAGCAACAGGCAAAACAGGGCAAGGCCAGAGGCCGCGCATAACCAGAAAACCGTATCGACATGATCGTTTGTAAGCTTTGATCTTTGGATCAGGGCTTCTGCGAATGCGCCTGGCGCAATCGCGCTGGCAAACATGCCAATGCTGGCGGCCAGTCCCACAAGACCAAAATCAGTGGGTGTGAGAAATCGGGAACTCACAATGAAAACCGCCAATCCCAAAATGGCTGGAACCAGCGTGTTTATGGACGACCAGAACACGCCTTTGAGTGCCGCGATCCCCCGGCCAGACCTGAGGTGAGCCAAGGAAACAGCGGGACCCTTGGTAGCGGCACTGAGAGCCGCAGAAGACATTTTTGCCGAATTATCCACCCAGCGCCCTCACCTTCGGTCCGGCATAGCGCGGCTTTACCAGATAAGACCCTGCATTGCGGCGCTGCGCCACGCGCGACTTCGTTGCCAGAAAATAGAAAATGAAGGAGCCGACGGTGTAGGGCGTCAGAATGTCGACTTCAGACACGGAGCGTATGGTCAACAGCACCAACAGGCTGCATGTGAGCATAGCTTCTGGCTGGAAATGGCCTTTCATCAGTTTGGAAAAGGCCATCACAAGCGTGGAAATCAAAAGCCAGATCAAGAGAACGGCCCCCACATAACCAAGCTCGACCAGCGCTTCGATATAGGTGTTGTGGAAATGAAAGCCTGTGCGGGATTCAATGTAGAATTCGGCCCATAGACGCTCCGCTTCAGAAAATCCCTGCACCCAATAGGCGAGATAACCCCACCCAAACCAGGGTGCTTCTGTCGCGGCTGCAAAGCCCTCTGACCAGAGATAGGTACGACCCGTTAAGGTTGTATCTTTTCCAAACAAAGCCAGGATAAATTCGAAAACATTCAGTTCAACAGCCAAATAAAATCCACAAACAGCCAAAACCAGACTGGAAAAAAATATAACTTTTTGGGTGTTTGGTGTGAAAACTGACAGACTCATCAACCCGAACAGGAAACTAAGAGTGATGAATACAGAGACAATGGAAGTCGCAGATGAAGAAATCGCAAGTATATAAGCGCTGAGAAGAATTATACCCAAACACAATAGTTTCTGCGCATTGCCTGTTACGACATAAAACAGATTGAAAAACCCGAAAACCAGGCCCAGAGAAGCGAAAAATCCGAGTTGGTTTTTTGACGAGAACAACCCGACAAATGTGTATGAACCATCAATGGGATTATAGCTGTAGCGGCCAAAAAAGAGCGAGTACAACAACACCAGCGTCGTGCCCCAAAGCACACCAATTGAAAGTGAGCGATTGCTCACCACGCTGGCGGCAAATGTCGCGCATATGACATGGGACAGCATTTGTATGCCGCCCCGCAAAGTGACCCCGGGGGCCTGTGACCAGAACACAGACAACACGGCCAATGCAGCAAACAGGTAGATGATTGGAAACGTCTGAACTGTGCTGAGAACTCGCCTGTGGTCGACCATAATCAGCGGCAGCCAAAGCCCGTAATAAAGCAGGACAGATACCTGACCAAAGCGGGATGAATAGGCGAACACGAATATCGACACGGCAATCGCAGTTGCAGCGTAAAGCGAATTGCATTCCTGATCGACAAACAGTGATCTTCTGATTTTCATGGTGTTCGTACAATTCTCGCTAAAGAACTTTGAGGTGGCAGACCCTAGTTGCCGACGGGAATTGACAGTTCGACCACCACAACATCGCCGGGTTGGACTGGCGCGTTTTTGTCCACAGTCAGTTCCTTCAACCCGCCCTCCATATCTCTTGTGATTTTGTAGGTCAGAACCAGACCCTCATCTCCAAGCGCTGCATCGGTCGTCGATGAAAACGCCGCGGCTTCCGCCAGCAAACCTTGCTGCATATCGATCTTGCGTTCGATCTCGCCGATCTGAGAATCAAGCTTCTGGCGCTCAAGCGCCAATTCAGCTTCTCTTCCGGAGAGGAATGAAATTCTTGATTGATTGGCTTTGCCAATTTCCTGCTGGGCACGCAGAATTGCGGTGGTCAGATCAAGCGCCTTGCCCTCGACATCAACACTGTTTCTTTCCGCCTGGAATAATCTGGTGTTGTTTACCAACCCCTTTTTGGCAAGTTCCTCCATGCCTTTCCGTTCCTTGCTGACGCTCTCCATCTGAGATTCAATCGACACCATCTTTTGTCGAAGCGTATCGATTTCCCGTTCGAGCAGGGATTGCAGCGAGTCCAGCGCGGAGAGTTCCTGATCAATCTTGCGTTGGCGCGAGACCATGATCACCGTTTCATCCTCCACCAGGGATGAGATGAAATTTGAAGGAGCGCCTCTGATCACCGGCACAACAATATCTGTCTTGTTGGTTTCGGCATTGACGCGGGCGCGCTGAACAAGCAGGCGCACCAGCTGATCGCGCAGGATACCAATGTTTCCGGTCGCACTTATGGCATCGCGGGAAGCGCGGGATCCCGTTGTGGCCAGTTGGGAACCACCCCCGGCAATCGCTATTGCACGCTGTACCGTAAGGCCGGGCGAATAGGGATATCGCCCGGATGCTTTCACCTCGCCCGATATGAAGAAGGGTCGGTGTTCGATGACTTCAACCGAAGCCTCCGCCTTATCAACCAGACCCAGTACATTTTTCAGCTTGCTGCCAATTGTGCCGGCAACTTCCTCGGTGGTCTTGCCAATGGCAGGGACAGAGCCCACAAACGGCAATGTTAATTTGCCGGACGCGCCAACGACATATTCGCCCGTCAGGGCTGGCCACTCGCGAACTTCGCCTTCAACGCTGCGCCACTCATAGACCCGGATCATCAGCTTGTCTTCAACACCCAGCTGGTACTCAGCCTGGGCATAACTGAGTGATGAGAACCAGACCAACACCAACGCGGCAATGGAAAAAATATTCAGATTCGTTACGTCATATCTGGTGTTCACATGCTTACTCCCGAAGGTTACGCGACCGTGCAAAGACGTCAAACGTCATCGACCTGAGTTAGAAAAGCAGATCAGATCAGGTCGTCAGTACGGAATTTGGTCAGTAGCTGCCCTTAGCCAGACATACGACAGGGATCGTTTTGATAATGATCACGAGATCTGACTGGAATGACCAATTTTTCACGTAAATCTGATCGAGCTCCACACGACGCCCATAACTGACATCGTTGCGACCGCTGATTTGCCAAAGTCCTGTGAGTCCTGGCCGGGTGCTGAGATAATACTGTGCTGCAGCCCCATATTTTTCCAGCTCGTCGCTGACCACCGGCCTTGGACCCACCATGCTCATTTCGCCGAGTAGGATGTTGAAGAGTTGCGGAAGTTCGTCCAGACTCAGGTTTCTGAGAACCACGCCAATCGATGTGATCCGGGGGTCACTTTTGAGTTTTCTGTCGCGGTCCCACTCAACGCGAGCAGATTCGTTTTCAGACAGGTAAATTTCCAACAATTCTTCGCTGTTCGCAGCCATTGTCCTAAATTTCAGGCATTTGAATGTTGAACCGTTTCGCCCGATACGACGATGCCCGTAAAATACAGAACCGCCATCAGTGAACTTAACGAGCGCGGCTAACATGAGCATCAATGGAGACAGGACGACCAACCCGATTGAGGCGCCGACAACATCAAAAATACGCTTCAAGGAACTTCTGGATATTCGGGGCAGATTTTCGTTTTGTGTTTGTCGAACCTGGCGAGCTTGTATGCGCCAAGGGGAGGATTTTTCGAAAACAGCCATCATTGGCTCCTTGGTTTATCACAGCCTCCCAAAAGTAGAATACATATAAAATTATCAATCACAAGTGCGATTACAGGAAATTTGAAAATTCATCAAACACTTATGTTTCCGCTTACAAAATATGACAATATTGCCTATTTTTTATCTTATTTTTGCGAGATTGCACAATTTTTATACTCAACTAAATGCCCAATTCAGACACGTTCAGCATTCGCCAATTCTTAAACCCTGACCTCTATCATTTGTGGCCGGTTTGTGGTAATTTATATCAGCAACTTGAGGTAGCAATGACTTTGCCAAAATTCTTATTGGGTCTGGTTTGCACCACCATCATCGTGACAATGTGGTCATTATATGATGGCGCAGATTTTGTGACCGTGGCGATCAGAGCAGTCATTGTGCTCGTCATCCTCCAGATAGGATATTTTTGTTTCATCCTTATGAAGGTACGCGCACAACAGAAACAAAAAGTGGATGAAAAAGCGCCTACTGACGCCAAAACATACAGCAAGACCGAACCGTTGAAAAAAAGAGTGTCTTGAATTCCTGTTGGGACACTCATCGTCCTTAACCTGCAATCACTTTTGATAAACGAGGCTCACGCTTTGTTCGCAATTTTGAATATTTTCCAGAATCGACAAGCCTGCCCTCCTCCATCGCAATGACTTGATCGGCATGAGCAATCATCGCGTCCCCGTGGTCGATTGTCAGAATGGTGGTTTCACCGCGTAATTTTTCGATGGTTTCAGCAATCAGCGCCTGATTGACCCAATCCAGTGCGCTGGTCGCTTCATCAAGCACGAGCAGTTTGGGTTTTCTCAAAACAGCACAAGCTATGGCGATCCTTTGGCGTTCTCCCCCGGACAGCAGCCCACCTCTTTCTCCAACAATTGTGTCCAGGCCGAGAGGCAGATGTTTTGTAAATTCCAGCGCTTGCGCGATATCAAGGGCCTTTGAAATTTCAGCGTCATTCGCATCAGGCTTGGAAAAGAGTAAATTGGCTCTGATGGTGTCATGCAGCAGAAAGACGTCCTGATGAACGATGGCGACGTGAGAGCGCCATGCCCTTTGATTGTCCGAGCCAATCAACATGCCATCTACGGACATTGCTCCTGACGTCACTTCAATCAAACCGGCAATGATATCCGCCAAGGTGCTTTTTCCCGCCCCCGATGGCCCGATAAGCGCCGTCACTTTGCCAGCTGGTATTTCCAGTGAGATGTCACGCAGGGCAAAATTACGCCCGGCCATCTCATGGCAATAGCTGACATGCTTCAGGGTGATCCCTTTTTCCAGCTTGAACGAAACTGGCACACGGGTTTCCTTTGCAAGTTCGCGTTCCGCTGCAAACTCTCCGGTCAATTTCAAAACCGAACCATAGGCCGGCAGGCTGACAAGAAATTGCTGCACCTGGGTGTGAAGGCTTAACAATCTGGGGGTGACACGGACGAAAATCACCAGAAGAACCAGAAACTCCACCATGGAAACCCTGAACACCACCAGAGAGATATAAGCGAAAGCAGCTAACCCGATTGCACTGGCAACCTGGAAAGCGGCGGTGCCAATGGTGCTTTGATTTACATAGGATGTGTTGTCTTTTGTTATCCGGGCCAAATTTCGATCCAGAAGGTCAAAATAGAACCGCTCGCCGTTCAACATTTTTGCCATTTTGATGCCGGACAGGAAATCCGAAATGGTGCGATATTGTTCCTTTCTGTTTCGTGTGGTCAGCACGCCAAACTTTGCGGCATTCACGCGAAAAGGCGACAAACCAGCATAGAGGATTGCGCCCACAGCCAGCACGATCAAGGTGGTAGGAACTGAAATCAGGAAGCATAGACCGGCGTAAACCGACATAATAACAAGGGTTTGGCATATATTGAGCAGGAAAAAACCACATGCCTGGATTTTTTCAATATCTGCGGTCAGAGCATGCTCAAGTTCCGATTTTCGGCTCTGCGCCACTTTCTCCCAGCGTGCGCGCGCAATCGCGTCGAACAATTCGATACGCGTCTGATTGAGAAAATCGATGAGCATCCGGGCCAGATAAATCGACTTCCACCTGACAAAGAAGGCTTGAAGGGACACCAGCCCGATGAGCAATGCGAGTATTACCGGAAGCGAAACAGCGATGTCGGGTAACCAACGGGACAATGCGTCTATCTGGCCGAGTTGCATCACGAATGCGCCATCGGTCTGATTCATAATATGAAGCAGCGGGATCAACAGAAATATGGAAATGCCCTCGGTCAGGCTGCCAAAAAGCAGCAGAATAAGCGCCATCCAAAACCGGCCTCCTGAAATGCGCCCTATATGCGCCATCAGAAGCCGAATTTGTGTCGCTATTTGCTTTCTGCCCATACCCAGAGAGGCCGCTGACTCCGGAAGGTTTGATGGCGCAATGTTCATCAGGCCGCCTGCCTTTCAAGAACGTCCACCAACTCACCGAGCCGGCCCAGATTGTCAGGGACGGTCAAGACATTGACTTTCAAGGCCCCGGCAATTTTCGCGCATTGCATCAAATGGACCGCAACAGAGGCTCCGGCCATTGCGGAAGTCCCGAACCTGGACATGTATGAGTAGCGGATCAGCGCATCGAGACTTTGCTTGTCGGATAGGCTCGTGACACCTATCTCGTTGCCGCGGACCAGAATAAACAGCTTTTCCAGTTTTACGCGGTGGTCGGAAAACCCTGACATCAGGCGGTGTCGGTTTTTGTCAATGGAAGGATGTGCTTGCGCAAGAATTCTGGCATCTGCCAGACCTATTCGGGCACCGGCATCTGCGGCTAACTTGATTTGGGGAAAGCCGGCGAGAACGTAAAAATCGCCGTCTGCATCGCACTCGATTGCAACGATATCATCAGTCAACAACATATGTCCCGCCGCGACCAATGACGCCGCAGTTGTCGACTTGCCCGCGCCCTTGTCTCCCAAAAGGCACAGGCCACGGCCTTTGATGCTAATGGAACTGGCGTGCAGGATAAGCAGTCCACGCTGATGCAGCAGCACAGCCAGAACCGGCCCTAGCAGCGGAAAGGCGACAAGATCGTCTGCCACATTCTCTGCCTGTTCAACGACGATTTCATTTCCGTAACGGACCTTGAATGTGCCGACAGCATCCCAGTGAAGGACTGCACTATCCTCTTCAAACCGATACCAGGTCGTGTCTCCACCTGGGGCTTCCTGTTCTTCGGGGTTCCCTATGTTGATCCATACATCAGCGGCACAAGGCTCAACTTCGATCAACTCAGGCAGAACAAGGGCGGAGGCAAAAACCAGACCATAGGCTGTGTAAAACCGGGCGGTTCCTGCCGCGTGATCCTGCGTAGCCGTCGCATGGGAGAGGTGTCTATCAATACTCAATGCTTGTGCCCCGTTCCATCTGCTTCAACCAGAGTGACAGCCATACAGATCGCCATACATGCAGGATGTCCTCCAGCTGGGCACGGTCACCTTGTTGCGACAGGCGTTGAAAAGCCTTTCGCAGGAAATCCATGTTCACGTAGGGCGCTAATCTATCGGCTTCGGCGCCCATAATGCTGCTCATCAGCGCTTGATTATGGCTCAGCATGCTGACCGCAGTGTTTGATGTGAAATCAGCCTTGTCGCGGCGCCATTGCACTGCAGTCGGCAGGATGTCTTCCATCGCCTGTCGGAGGATTAATCGGGTCCAGCCATTGCCCAGTTTTTGACTGGCCGGAAGCCCAAGACAAAACAACAACAATTCCTTGTCCCAGAAGGGATATCGCGGTTCGATACAATTGGCACCCGCTGCGCGGTCCAACACCTCAAATGCGTGAGGAATGAGAGGATTGGCGAGAATGTGCATATGCTCATCCTGCTCACTGGCATCTCCAGCTTTGGTGTCTCGCGCTGCTGAATATCTGGCGATCAGATTGCTACGATGTACCAGATCCTCATTCACGAGTTGACGCCATTCGGTCCGTTTTCTGGAGAGTTTTGCTCTCACGCGATAAGGCAGTCTGGATTGAGAAAATGTGCTGAACGAGTTGAAGAGATTGCCTGAGGCGGCAAACCGGCTTGTCAGCAATTGCAGACATATCGTAGCAGGGCTGACATTCAGGGTTTTTGCTGCACCACAGGCCTCCCGCCACAATCTCAGCCAGTTGCCCTGATCAGTCAATTCCCGAAGCCGTCCATAACCGTGGGACACAACTTCATCACCGCCGTGACCATCCAGAAGCACGCGTTGCCCGTTGGCCTTGGCCTGTGCATAAATTGAACGGATGTTTGACAGCCCGGGCGCCAGAAACAGTTCTGATTGTTCCCGAAGCACACTCTCATGTTGAGCAAAAGGCTCCGGCAGTTCCGGGCCCAGAAAATGGGGCTTAAAGCCACCTGTATTCAGCACAGACTGGATAGAATGGATTTCGTCGGCACCGCTTCCCCGCTCGAATACAAGTGAGTAGGTGTCAAGTGCGCCTTGCCCTTGCATTGACCTCAGATTACGAGCAACACAGGCAATGGATGATGAGTCCAGTCCTCCCGAGAGCATAACTCCCACTTGATCGGTTCCGCGCATCCTGTTCGCTACAGACCGCGTGAAAAGCTCCGCGAATGCGTCTGGCAATTCGGCCTGTGCAACGGGCTGCTTTGGTTCGATCACCCAATATCCGGCGGTGCGAACATCGTCACGGGTGACCGTCATATATTCCCCGGGCGGCAAACGTCTGATCTGTTGAAATGCCGTCTTGCCGGTCTCGCTGGGAAGGCCAACCAGAAAGTCGGCAATGCGATCCTCGTCGACATCCAATCCACTGCCCTGCATTTCAACAAGTGCCGAAATACTGGATGCAACTGAGAATTGTATTTCGGTCAGGCGAAAATAGAACGGCTTGATACCAAAACGATCCCGTGCGCAGAAGACCGCTTGTCTGGAATCGTCCCATATCACGAAAGCGAAATCGCCCTCCAGATGGCTCGGCATGCCTTCACCCCATCTTCGATAGGCCTTCAGCACCAACTCGCTGTCGGTTATTCCGCCAGCGCAATTTCCCAAGATGGACATGAGTGCTTCACGATTGTCCAATCTGATATCGCCGACGATCGAAAGGGCTTTACCATGAGATGAAAACGGCCCGCCTTTACGCTCACCTGAAGTATTCGTCCAACCGAGCCCGAGCGTCACCGGACCAATCGTCAAAACCTTCTGGCCATCAGAAAATCTGGCTTGCATCGCCGATAGCATTTTGTGCAGACAGGCCTCGGTAGGCTCTCCGCTCATTGCTCTGCTGAATATGCCTGCAATAGCGCTCATGGTATCATCGCCTACAAATCTACCATGGTTGCATAAAGTGGCATGTCAGATGCCTTTCCACCCAACACAACAAACCCGCCGCTTAGCAGCCACGCATGCGCCTTTATGTTTTTGTGGTCATCCCGCTCTATCCCAATTCTCACGATTGAACGGTAGTTGTGTCTGGCCATCAAATACTGCCCGGCCAGAGCCTGTGTCAGGCACGTTGCACCGGGCACATAATTGGAGCACGCACCGACCCCCCATGCGACCATGCTTGACGACTTTTGATCGCCGTCTTCAGTGACATGAATTGCCGATATCTTCCGCATGATGAAAGAAGCTGACTTCAGTGACAGAGCAAGACGAATGACGCACAACACAATAATGCAATGGGCGAGGAAGATTTTCTCTGAAATACTTAGGCGAAAAAATCGCATTACCTTTGTCATGATGGAGACAACAAATTGTACTTCTTAAATTCTGACAGAATTTTTTCTACGTCTGCACGACATACTTCTTTCTGAATCTGAAATTTTTCCTCTATATACTTATAAATATCGTCCCTTGATGAAGGCTTTTGTATAAAATCCCAGATGTCTGCGCCAACAGAATTGAGGCTATAATAGACATTACTTTTCAAATGAAGCAGCGCTATGCCTTCGCCAAACTCGCAAGCGACAACTTCCGAGGACGCTTTTAGACGTTGGGATATTGGGTCACGATCTTCTGTCATGGGTGAAGAACCATTCATTGCTGACACACCTGACAATTTCCGCCCAACCCGGCAATTGCCCACGAATTTTGTCGCCTGACAAAACACGAACAGGCTGGTCATACAAACCAACTCTGCCCCAAAGCTGCCCAGCAATGTGCCGCGCAGCCTTTCTTTGAACGTCCGCCTTCTTAAGAGAAGGTCAGATCGCCAAATGTCGTTCCAACCGGAAACGCAGCATCAAGTGCCGATCCGGTAGAAGCACCCTGGGTTATCTGTTCGATTGAACCGTGAACCGTGAGACACGGCGCCTCGTATTTCGGGCTCAAACTTTTCGAAGCTGTTTTCATCAAAATCTCCCTTTACTCCACGTCGGAACTTTACGGTTTTTGGTCGTGCAGAACCATCCCGCACTCGCTGAGTAAGACCAGCGTCATATTGCATGTCAAGAAAAAATGACCGAATACTTATCACATTAAATTAAAAATTCCACAGACCTCTAATTTCATTGATTTTTCTCTATACCGCTTAAATTTTCATCATGTTTACTTATGCAGAAAAATTCCTGTTATATTATGCCTATTTTTTATGCATTTTTGAATATTGCCTAAATTGTGTTCTCATTGCCCGATTATTTTTATTGAATGATTACAGGCATTTATATTTTTCCGCTGATCCCGCATTTCAATTCAGAACAATATTCAGTCACAATTTTGATCGTTTTTCGCAGTAAAAACGTCATCAAATGATGTTTGACGAGCGCTGAATTTTGATATTTACTTTAAGAGGGAGGCAACGGCTACCAAGACTGATAGCGAAAGCAACAGGGCTTGTTTATGATACAGATTGCCGAACCCCCTACCCAATTCGGTCCACTCGCAAACGTTACAGACACTTTCCATACGGTCGCAAATTCCCTCGGCAAATATGTATTTGCGGGAATGACGGACCCTCAGGATCGGCTGCATGACATTACGAGACATGATGCATTTCAGAAATTTCTGCGCACCAACAAGGTCGCAAATTTCTTGGGATCTTCGCGTGAACATAGACGTTCGGACGATCAGAAATTCGATCTATGGTTGAATATCTATCGCAAACGGACAGCACTTCTGAATGCGGCCTGTCTTGCCCATATCTCGAAAATTTCGAATGCGCTGGTGAAGGCTGATGTTGAGTTCATTGTCTTCAAGGGCGTAATTCAGCAGAAAATCCTCTATGGCAGCTATTTTGTAAAACCCGCCGGTGATGTTGATTTGCTCGTACACGGCAATGACTTTAAGCGGGCCAGAGACGTGCTGGGAACGGCCGGGTTTGCCGTGGTCGACAGAACGGATTCAAGTTGGTGGGTCAATTTTCTAGGCGAGCAACATTTTGAGCCCCACCTGCCAGGGTCCCCGGCAATTGATCTTCACTACAGGATTCAGCAACCCGGTTCACCGCAACCAACTGATACCGGTGAATTTATAAAGCGGAAACAGTTTGTCGATGTTGCCGGGATCAAGGTGCCGTTCATGCACCCGGATGACTTTTTGCTTATGTCGTCGATCAGCATTGCCAAAGCGATGTTCAATCGTGAGCCGTGCGGAGGCCATATTGCTGATGTCCATGCGAGCCTTTGTAATTTGCGGACACAGGATATCACGGCCATACAGGCTTTCAGCAAGCAGCAGGGTTTGTCAGCCATTCTCTCGCTCGGCCTTCGTTCTGCAAAAGCTGTCCTGAATGTTGATCATCCAATGACAAAAACGCCCGAACCAGAAATCCTGGCTTCGGTCAGTGATGCATCTCTTAAAAACCTTCTGCTTCTGCCCGAAAAAAACGCGTCAAACTGGCCCAAGCGCCGACAGGTGTTGTGGGAACTCTGCGAACGCTCTCCGGCCAGATTCGCCAGTGAATCTTTATGGGCGATATCGGCAGATGTCAGCCGTCGCATCACTCAGGAAAAACGCACAGCAAAACCACGACAGTCGGCTGAGGTTCAGAATATGGCAAACTCCCATGGGCATGAAAACCCAGTCGAAACCCTGGCTGAGGGCCAGCAGCATAGTCGCAATGCAAAATCTGTTTGCGTGATAATTGCTGCCTTCAATGCTGAAGATTCAATTGCTCGGGCTGTGACCTCAGCACTCAATCAGGCGGAGGTGTCAGAAGTCATCGTTGTTGATGATGCTTCGACGGACCAAACAGTCGTCACAGCGCGGCTTGCAGAAGACGGAACCAATCGCCTGAAATTGATTGAATTGTCGCAAAATGTTGGTCCTGCCGAAGCCAGAAACATCGCCATAGACAATTCACATGCTCCACTGATTGCCGTCCTGGATGCAGATGATTTTTTCCTGAAGGATCGTTTCAAACCGCTGATTGAAGACGATGATTGGGATTTTATCGGCGATAACATCGTGTTTCTGGACGAAGAGGCGATTGGCACGTTTGAAACCACGGAATTATTGGGCAACAGCCCCAAACAAACGACGCTGAGTTTCGCTGAATTTATTGCCGGGAATATTTCCAAACGCGGCCTGATGCGCGGCGAACTGGGATTTCTCAAACCCGTCATGAAACGGGGATTTCTCCAGGCGCATGGCATCCGATACCAGCGCAATCTTCGCCTGGGTGAGGATTATGAGCTGTATTCAAGAGCGCTCCTGAAACAGGCGCGCTTCAAAATCTCACCATCTTTGGGATATGCCGCAATAATCCGTTCCAATTCACTCAGCGCAAAACATCAGACTTCGGATCTGGAAGCATTGGTGAAAGCCGACCGTTCCATGCTGGATGACCATGCTCTCTCTGCTGCCAACCGCTCAATGTTGATGCGCCACGAACGGCATATCCACAGCAAATTCGCACTTCGCGAATTTCTCGATTTGAAGAAAGACAAAACGGCGTGGCAAGCCCTGAAATTTGCCTGTTCAAACCCGTCTATTTTTCTCGCTGTGTTTAGCGGTATTGCGTTTGACAAGATTGGTAAAATTGGCCTGACAAAAAGCCAAAAACCACCGGCGAATATTTATCGAGACCAACAGGTTTTGTTTCCGGTCAATGGAATTGGAGCCAATCAATGAGGTTCACCCTCAAATCCAGTGGCGTAGCTATGCCGATATTGTGCAACGGGCTAGCGCAGGTGGCGGCGTAAGATGGTTTTCAATTACATCAAAAATCGAACCAATCCGGATCACAACGAATTTTATGTTCGGTCCAGCGCGCGGGATGCAGCAACGGATTCCAAAAGATTTGAGCATTTGGTCCACAATATTCGTAACTGCAGCAAAGCCATTCAAACAGAGCTTTCTGGGTTGCAATCCCGTTCCAGGAACGCAGCAACATCGGCAGCCTTCCTGCAGGACACAATGGATAGTGGCGATGCTCCTGAAAATTCCAACAAACGATCGGACGAACTGACAGAGACATTGCTGGCTTGTCAATCCAGGATTTTGACGCTTGCGGAGCAGCACAAAGGAATTGTTGAGCTTGAGAAACTGGCCCTGAAGATGGTCGCTGATGTCACCTCAAGTGAGGCTGCTGTGGTCAGCGAGCCGGCACCTGCGGCTCCCAATGCTTCAGGCCAAAATCCAAAGCCAATTCCGGAGAACAAGAAGGTCAAGCAGGTTCTGGCGGCCTTTTTGATTGCGTCAGTCACCGCAACTGCTCTGACAACACTTTCGTCTGAACCATCCTACGCGGACGATTTGGACAGCGGCGTATCATTTGTCGATAACTTCAACTCTCTGGATTCAATCCGCTGGTACATCTCTGACGGATGGGCCAATGGCGACCACCAAAACTGCACCTGGTCAAAGGGCGCAACCGGCATTTCAGATGACATGCTTGTGCTGCAATTCAAACAGCAGACGACCGCTGATCGAAACTATGCATGTGGCGAGGTGCAGACCTACGCACGGTTTGGATACGGCGTCTATGAAGCTCGGATAAAAACCGGCAGTGGCTCTGGCCTCAATGCTGCATTTTTCACCTATATCGGACCAGTGCATAAAAAACCCCACGATGAGATCGATTTTGAATTCCTCCTGAAGGACACAAGCAAAGTTCAACTCAACTATTATGTGGGTGGCAGTGGTGGCAATGAAGCCTTCATCCCCCTTGAAGACACGTCGGACAGTGGCTTCAATAATTACGCATTTGTCTGGGAACCAGGGCAGATGCATTGGTATGTCAACGGCAATCTGGTTCACCAGACCAGTGACACAGATGTGCTGCCGAGCAATCTTCAGAAGATTTATTTCAGCCTGTGGGGATCAGACACATTTGTCGATTGGATGGGGCCCTTCTCAGCGCCGGATGAGCCGGTTTTGATGTTCGTTGATCGGGTCGCTTTCACCGGCTTTGATGAACCTTGTCAGTTCGACGGATCCGTCGCCTGCAACTTTGAACCAGCGGGAAACTGATATGCGCCCGCAGGACCTCGGCGAACCCGACAGGACTGGTAGGGCGCCGCCCCACTTTCTGTATCTTGTGCACGACCTTGCTGACCCGGCTGTTCGCAGACGCCTCATGATGTTCCAGGCTGGCGGTGCAGACGTTGCAATAGCCGGGTTCAGGAGATCACAGGAACCTGCGGCACTTATCGAAGATGTTGCCCCCATTGAGCTCGGGCAGACCGAGAATGGCAATTTCATGCAGCGCGCTGTTGCCGTTGCGAGATCCACATTGTCCATCCGCAGCAAGTTTGGGCATCTGGCGAAACCTGAGGTGATCATTGCTAGAAACCTTGAGATGCTGGTGGTCGCTGTTCGGCTGAAGTCATTTTTTGGTTCGCCGGAGATCAAGATTGCCTATGAGTGCCTTGATATCCATCGTCTGATGTTGCGCAAGGACCGGACTGGCAGCGCCTTAAGAGGGCTGGAAAAGCGGCTGCTCAGACATGTCTCGATCATCATCACGAGTTCACCGGCGTTTGTGCGGAACTATTTCAGGCCCCTCGCCGACATCACTCAGCCAATAGAAATCGTTGAAAACAAGCACCTTGAACTGGTCAATAGTTCTGCAACAGATGGAGATGATGCAGGCGCGCGCGCGCACTCCCCCTGGAAAATCGGGTGGTTTGGAGCGCTCAGATGTAAACGCTCTTTGGAAGTGCTTTCGGAATTTACGCAGGAGCAACGGGGACGCTTCCAAATTGTCTTGCGCGGCATTCCTTCGCTGGATGTCTTCCCGGATTTTCATGGCTTCGTCAAAGCCCAGCCCTACATGTCTTTCGAGGGGCGTTACAAAAACCCCGAAGACTTATCGGCCATATATGAGGACGTTCACTTTTCCTGGGTGATCGATCTGTTTGAGGCAGGCCAAAACTCCGCGTGGCTTTTGCCAAACCGGCTGTATGAGGGATGTCGTTTCGCAGCAGTTCCGATTGCCGTAAAGAACACCGAAACCGCAGAATTCCTGTCCTCCAGGCTCATCGGCATTGCGATGGAGGATCTGTCCGTCTCTGAGCTCATGAGGGTCTTGAGCACGCTTACCAGCGAGCAATATTACGCGCACCGAAACGCGGTGACAGCGCTTCCCAAAAAACTGTGGGTCTACGACCTGAAAGATTGTGAAGCGCTGGTTTCAAAAATTGCCGGCTCGGTTGTAACCAGCCAGTCCAGCGCCCGAGAAATTCCCGCCTCAGTTTCCCTGGAGAGAACCTAGTATGGCGAGTTCAAATCGATACACCGCCCTGATCATCATTCCCTGTCTGAATGAAGAGGCTCACATTGGTTCCCTGCTGGCTCAGCTGGCAGTCAAAACCGACCCTGAAAAATTCAAGATCATTGTCGCCGATGGCGGCAGCCAGGACAGAACAAGAAAAATTGTCGAGAAATTCAGTTCCGAACATCCAAACATTGTCCTGTTTGACAACCCTTACAAGATCCAAAGCTGGGCCGTGAATCTGTGTGTCAGCGAGTTTGGTGACGAGGCGGATTATCTCATTCGGATCGACGCACACTGCGAATACCCGGATGATTATTGCGCGCAATTGATTCAGGAAGCCAAAGCAACCAATGCTGATTCCGTTGCCGTTTCAATGGATACTGTCGGGCTCAGGACTTTTCAGAAATCCAACGCTGCGGCGCAAAATTCAAAACTTGGCAATGGCGGTGCCAAACACCGATCAATCGTGTCAGGTCAATGGGTTGATCATGGTCATCATGCCCTGATGACCATTTCGGCATTTTGTGATGTTGGCGGCTACGATGTCGCCTTTAAGGCCAATGAAGATGCCGAACTGGACTACCGCTTGTCCGCTGCCGGATACCGGATTTGGCTCACCAGCAAAACCAGATGCACATATTACCCGCGTCAGACAGTAACCAGCCTGTTCCGGCAATATCAGAATTATGGGTTCGGCAGGGCCCAGAACCTGATCAAACACTGTGTGGTTCCCAAAGCCAGGCAAATGCTTCCGGTTACCATTCTGCCAATCGTCCTGCTGTCGACCTTGGCGGTCTTTCATTGGGCCGCCATTATCCCGCTCATGGTATGGATGGCTGTCTGTCTCTCTTACGGGTTTTATCTGGCGTATCAACACCGCGATTGGTCAATCTCACTGGCCGGTCTCTCAGCCATGACCATGCATCTGGCCTGGTCGATCGGATTCTGGCGACAGATGGTTGTCGCCGCAACGAAACCGGGCGATTGAGCTTATGAGGCATCCGAGCGAACCAATTTCAATCGATATTTGTGTGTGCACGTTTCAACGCACTGAACTCATTCACACTCTGGAATCTCTCAACAGATTGGAGATGATAGAGGGCCATGAGGTTCGGATCATTGTTGTCGACAATGATTGGAAGCCTACCGCAAAAGCGCTGGTTGATGATTTCGCAACTAGATCCAAACACCCGATTACCTATCTGCACGGTCCTGCGGGCAATATTTCCATTGCCAGAAACAAATGTCTGGAAGCCAGCTCAGCCAGGCTTATCGCCTTTGTCGATGATGATGAGATCGTGACGGAAAACTGGTTGAAAAGTCTGACAGAGGAAATGCGGAATTCCGGCGCTGACGTGGTTTTAGGACCGGTCATTGCCAGCTATCTGGATGCTGCGCCGAAATGGCTCAGAGTTGGCGATTTTCATTCCACCTACCCTGTTTGGGTCAAGGGACAGATCAGGACAGGCTATACCTGCAATGTTTTGATGAATATGACCGCACCCAGTCTTTCGGGAAGGCGGTTCAACCTGTTGCGTGGTCAAACCGGCGGCGAGGACACTGAATTCTTCAAAAAAATGTTCGAGAGCGGTGGCCAGTTTTCCTATAGCGAAGACGCAGTCGTCACCGAAACCGTCCCTGAAAAGCGCGCCACATTCGACTGGCTGATGAGGAGACGGTTTCGCGCGGGTCAAACCCACGGCAAACTCCTTGCAGAACCCCTTGGTGCAGCCGCAAAGATGTTCGAAACCGCCCGTGCGCTTTCAAAAGTCATCTATAGCGCTTTTTGCAGTTGCCTGCACATCACCAGTCGCACACGGCGAAACACAGCGCTTTTGCGCGGTGGTCTGCATATTGGAACGATCAGCGGCATACTTGGTTTCAATGAGTTAGAGCAATACGGCATGCCCGCGCGCACAGGGGTCAGCAATGAGCCCACCTGATGTCTCGGTTATAATTCCCAGCTTCAATTCAGCAGAAAGCCTGGGCGCCGCTATAAAAAGCGCGACGCGGCAGACTGGCGTTTCCGTGGAAGTGATTGTTGTCGATGATTGTTCGCAGGACAATTCAGCAGCCATCGCGAACAGTTTCCCGGATCACACCGTCAAACTCTTCCAGCATACTGAAAACCGCGGACCGGGCGCTGCACGAAACACAGCCATTAAAAACGCGACTGGCACATGGCTGGCAATGCTGGACTCAGATGACACTTTGGCAAGCGACCGCCTTTACAACATGATCGGCCTTGCCAGCACGAATGGCGCGCAGATTGTGGTGGATAATCTGAACATCAATCACGGCGATGATCGCAGCATCTCCCGCATGTTTCCTCCGGAAAATTGGGCGCAATTAAGCAGCATCAGTTTGGCAGATTACATTCTGGGCAACACTCTCTTCGCCAGCACATTCAATCTGGGTTATCTGAAGCCGGTTATCCGACGCGATTTCATCGTCGATCATTCTCTGTCTTATGATGAAATGCTGCGCATTGGCGAAGATTATCTGTTTGCAGCGACGGCCCTTTCCATGGGTGTCAAATGCAGCGTTCATCCAATCGCCGGTTATAACTACCATGTTCGAGACGGGTCCATTTCACGGGTTCTGAAACTTCATCACCTGCATGACATGAAAACAGCCGACACAGTGTTCCAGCAACAGGCTGTCTTGAATGGTGCTGAAATGCACGCCCTCAAGAAGCGCTCCAAAAGCATAGACGAGGCTATCAGCTTTTTGGAGTTGATTGAGCACCTTAAGTCACGCTCTCCCGTCAAGGCGTTGAGAGCCGTGTTGAGCGACCCTATGGCTGCACGGCATTTGCGCATGCCAATTGCAGCGCGATGGCAGCGCTGGGTGGCAAACTGAATCACATGAATCTGAACCGTAACTTTTGAGGAAATATGGACAAGATGCAGAAAGTACGAAAAGTAGTTGTTCCAGTTGCTGGACTTGGAACCCGGATGCTTCCGGCAACAAAATCCATCCCGAAGGAGATGCTGACGATCGTCGACAGGCCTGTCATTCAGTATTGCATTGACGAGGCCATTGAGGCCGGGATCGAACATATTGTCTTTGTTACCGGGCGAAATAAATCGGCCATTGAGGACTACTTTGATCAGGCACCTGAACTCTACTCTTCACTGCAGAACGGCCAAAAAGCAGACAGCCTTGCCATGCTCGATGACATTCTGCCAGATGCCGGTATGGTGAGTTTCACACGCCAGCAATCACCAAAGGGGCTTGGCCACGCCATTTGGTGTGCACGCAACCTGATCGGTCACGAACCTTTCGCAATCATGCTTCCAGATATGGTCTCCTTCGGTGATACCGGCTGCATGGCAGAGGCCATCGAGCTGTACAATCAGACCGGTGAGAATGTGATTTCTGTCGAAGAATGTCATCCCAGTGAAACCGGCAGCTACGGTATTGTCTCGCCCGGCACGACATTTGGCAAAGGGTTCTCGATCAACGGAATGGTTGAAAAACCAAAGCCCGAAGATGCCCTGTCCAACTATTTCATCAATGGCCGTTACATCCTTCAACCCGAAATATTTGAGATACTTGAAACGCAGAAGCAAGGTGCTGGCGGTGAAATACAACTCACCGATGCGATGCTGAGTCTGATGAAGACAGACAATTTCTATGCTCAGCCCTTCACTGGCCGAATGTTCGATTGCGGACGACGAGAAGGCTTCGTTGAGGCCAATGTGGCCTTCGCGTTGAAGCGCGCCGACTACGCCAGCGCTTCAAAATCCAAAATCAGCAAAATGTCAGAATACACTGGCCTTCGATAATTTCGGCCGTCTGAACCAGAAACGATCATCATGAACACTTTTGAATACCCGATCAGAAACCTTGCTGAACATCAGCCGTTTTCCGACGAAAAACAAAGCGAGTTCATTGACCTGAATCGTTTGATTGCGATGGCCAGACGGCAGTTTTTGCTCGTGACAGGCTTTGTGATCGTGTGGTTCGTATTGGGGCTGGCGATTTTGGCAACAACGCCGCCCCAATATACCGCAGTCGCAAAAGTTCTGATTGATGATCGCTTGAGTCAAATCGTTGAAGAAGCGTCTCCAGCACCTCAACGTGTCAGAAATGATGCGGCCCTGCTGAGCGAAATCGAGGTAATCCGTTCCGCTCGAATTGCTGACGCTGTTGGCCGGGCTCTCAATCTGCAAGAAAATCAGGTGTTCCTGAGCCCGCCATCTTCAATGCTCGGGCAGATAATTGGCACAATTAGAGGCTCTATCCGCTCACTGCTCCCGGGCACGTCAACGTCCGGTGAGAACAGTTCCGACGCAAGTGATGCTGAACTTGCGGTGGCAAGGAATGCTGCCCTGAAAGAATACGTCCGAGCCATTCTCCAGAGTAATGTCAGGGTTGAGCGCGCCGGGAGAAGTTATGTAATTTCAATTGCCTTCAGGTCCCATGACAGCCAATTGGCCGCCGAGATTACAAATGCTTACGCTGAGGCCTATATAGCCGATCAACTTGAGGCCAATTTTGACGCGACACAGCAAGCAACCGAGTGGATGCAAACCCGACTCCAGGAACTTCAGGTAAGCTCCCAGTTGGCCTCGCAGCAGACGGAAGATTTTCGGTCCCGCAATGGCCTTTCATCCACACGCGGACTGCTGATAACCGAACAACAATTGTCTGAACTGAACTCACAACTAGCTTTGGCCAGAGCCGAGACTGCCAGAGCCGAAGCACGGTTCCAACAGTTCAGACAGGTGCTTGATACAGACACGCAAGGGCTTTCCAGTTTTTCTCTGATTTCTTCAGAGGAATATGGCAATGCCGCTCTGGTCGAATTGAAAACCAGACTGGATGCCATTGATCAGCGGGAACAGGAAATCCGGTTGAATTTCGGTGAGGACCATCCACAGGCCGTATTGCTGCAAGCTGAGCAGAGAGAGATTGTCCGGCAGATAACAACTGAACTCAACAATCTGTCAGCCAGCCTCAGGAGCGAATTTGAAATTTCCAAAGCTAGAGAAGATGCGCTTGAGGAAAGCGTATCTTTGGCCACTGGCCGAAACAGTGAGGCGTCTCAGGCGCAAATTGCCCTGCGTGGATTGGAGCAAAGATCAGAAGCGGTAAACAGCCTCTATCAAACGTTTTTGTCCCGTTATGAAGAGGTGTCGCAGCAACAGTCTTTCCCAGTATCAGCGGTCAGAATTATTTCCGAGGCTACGGTACCACGCGCCAAGAGCAGCCCCAGAACCATACCGACTTTGGGCCTGATGATTGTGCTTGGGGGATTGATTGGCGGCATGATTGGTATTTTCCGCGAGTACAATGAACGCTTCTTCCGCACAGGCAGCGAAGTGAGAGATGTCCTGAAGCTCAAATTTCTAGGCTATGCACCAAAAATCGACGGCAAAACTGCCAGTCTTGCCAAAGATCATGGCCGGAGAAATATGAAAGCGGAACTCGCGGACCTTCGTGTTACGCCAACCACCAGACTTGAGAAATCCAGGATGCTGGCCGCTCTTGCAAATCCGACATCCATGTTCACAGAAACCTTGCGCAATGCCCGCATTGCAGCCGATGTGGTGTTGCAGGCGAAACAGCACAAAGTGATCGGTTTTGTGTCGATCCTGCCCGGTGAGGGAAAGTCGACAATTGCGGCAAACTTCGCGGCCCTTCTGGCCTCCAATGATTCCAGAGTTCTCATCATTGATGGAGATATCCGCAATCCCGGCCTTAGCCGGGCCATGTTGTCGGAACCCACCGATGGATTGTTGAAAGCGGTGATTGAAAACAAAACCTGGCGGGATGTCGCAAAGATCATTGAGGGCACCAACTTATGTTTTGTGGGCAACAATCTAAGCGGACAATTTTCACATACGAGCGAATTGCTCTCCTCGGAGGGGATGCAGCAATTTGTTGCTGAAGCCAAAGAGACGTTTGACTACATCATTCTCGATCTGCCGCCGATAGGACCTGTGGTTGATGCCAAAGCCGTGTCGCAGATAGTCGACGCTTACATCATGGTTACCGAGTGGGGAAAGACCCCTCGCCTGTTGGTTGCGTCACAGCTGAATGCCGAGGCTGCGATTTCGGACAAGCTGTTGGGTGTGATCCTCAATAAGGTCGACCTCAAATCCCTGCCCAAATACAGCACCGACGGCACGTCTGAAAAATTTCTCAAGGAATATAATCAGTATTACGGCACCGGAGCGCAAACTGTTTGATAAGGACGTGATGTTCCAACTCGCAGCCTAACACCTATGATGACAGGTATTTTATCCCATCCTGATTCAGTTTCACGGCGCTAAGCACGCCACTACGATAAGCACCGGTATCAATGTTCAGCCGATTTGTTTTGAGCTGGGGAGATTTTACCGGCGTGTGGCCGTGAATCACGATGTAGTCTGACATATCTGCATTCTTGTAAAATTCATCGCGGATAGTGATGAGATCATGATCCTTCTGATCTTCAATTTTTACATTCGGGCGAATGCCGGCATGCACAAACAGAAACCTTTGGGTCTGGATCAAAATCGGCAGTTTTTTTAAAAACTGTTTGTGGGAATTGGGTACAAGTTCCCGGATTTTCTCATCAACCTGCTTGCTTTTGCTATAGATCGTCTCCAGACGGTCGATATCTATCCCGTAGGAAAGCAGCGTTTGCGTGCCCCCCAAATTCATCCATGATTGAAGCGGTAATTGACCTTCCAGATAATTAAGCATTGCCAGTTCATGATTTCCGAGCAGACAAATTCGTTTGAAATTTGCCTCTGGCGGTGCGAGCAAATGCTCGATCACGTCTGCTGATCTGGGGCCCCTGTCCACGTAATCACCCAGGGTGATAATCAGATCATCCTGCTCGCTTGATTTTTTTTCAGCGTAAATTTTTTGCTCCAGAGACATGAGCTGATCAAAACACCCGTGAATGTCGCCAATCACATAGACATTTTCGTACGCAAGAGTCAGATCAAGTCTCTCCCTGCCGGAGACACGATCCTTTCGCAAAATGCGTGACAAATCGTTTATACGCAGCATTTGAACCTGTTCTGGTTGAGCATATTAATGTCAACGTTTTGATTCCCGTCCTATTCGGGTGATCATAAATTCATAGATCGTCGTTGTCAGAAAAATATACCGGAATGACATTGATTTGGGCTTAGCTCGACCGGTCGATTTGAATGTCAGCAGTTATAGGGCCTGGAGCATCCAATTTTTGACCTCCGTTGACACTGGAAAGCGTCATTCAGGCCGCTGAATTCAGCAAAATTTTGGACTTCACAGAGCCATTCGCCTGGCAGTCCAGATGCAAACCTGCCATGACGAGGCATAAGAGCTGATAATGGACACCATCGACATTTCCCGCTCCGGCGTGAACCAGGCCTATCGTAAAGGCACGTTTCCCGCCTATTGCTGGGTCTGAACCCAATTTGGAGATTGAGTCCAGACCCAAAATTTCTTCAGTTCATCTCCCGCCAGGCAGTCGTACACCACTGACGGGGTCTGCTTGCGCTACTCGACGATTTTAATGGATGTAAGGTTTCCGTAACCGTCTTCCCCTTCTCCCTCGCCTTCGATTTCAATCTTGTCGCCGGCTTTCAGGTCATCTGGTATCTGGGCTTCTTGTCCTTCGAAAAGGAAAACGGATTTATCGTCGAGGACAATGACATTGGCCTTGCGGTCGAAAGCAACAACGCTGCCTGTGAACTGGTCCGCATAGGAAGCGCTTGCAGACCAGACCAGTATTAAAGCGGACGTCAGAAGGGTTGTATATTTCATGAAATCATTCCTTTGTTAGATTGCAGGCTTGGTGATGCAATGCATCAGAATTCTGCCTAGCAAGCGCCCTATGGCCCTCGGTTTCAAGTTCACGCTCGCGGATGAGCGCTGCCTTGTCGAGGTACGAGAAACCGCCAGTTTATGCAGCAAATGTGTGTTATTACTCATTGTCAATTACAATCAGTGACCTGCTCTCCCGGTTTCACCCAATTACGTGTCAACTCTCTTCCGGATTTGAACCGCAACCCTTCTTGCCCTGCCATGAAGTAGAGATTTCTGGCTTCGTCGCGAGGACGGACCGGATGCGTAATCCAATTTCATAAATTCTGTCGGGGTTCTGCAATCAATGGCCCCAAATTTGTTATAGTTTCTTCGTTAATTCTCCGATGTTTCCTGCGCTTCTGCAAGCTATAAGAACCAGTGCCCCTTTACAGCCGCCTCGTGTTCAGACCGAAAACTCCCCCCACCAATTGAGAAAGCCAGAGGCCGTTACAGGCAATGGGGATCGTGTGCTGCAATCATCGGCGGGCATTCTCATTCGAATAGTCTGCCTGGTTTACGGCTGATCTTGATTTCTGCGCGAAAACACCTATGTATTGCGTGCGTTTCAAGCCATCATTGGCTATTTAAACCAACGGTTTGCCCGATTGCTTTGCTTCCCCTGATTTTGAAAACGTTTCAACCCTTGTGTGAATAACGCATCGGAACATCGCTCGCTCGCCTCAGGCTTCGGGCATTTTTAAAGGTTTCAGCCATGACAATTGGCACCGTAAAATTCTTCAATGCCTCAAAAGGCTTCGGCTTCATTGCACCCGATGATGGTGGCAAGGACGCATTCGTTCATATTTCTGCTGTCGAAAATGCCGGCCTTACTGGTCTCTCCGATGGCCAGAAAGTTTCCTATGACCTGGAAAGTGGCCGCGACGGCAAGGTTTCGGCAACGAATTTGCAGTTGGCCGACTAACACGCGAACCGGACCACGCATTTATGTGGCCCCACCCCGACATGAAGGACCAAATCATAGTGAGCACTTCCAGAACCCGCGCAGAAGATCGTTTGGCGGCAATTAGCAAAATCCAAAAGGAGACTCTCAACGAACGAGAGGCCAGAGCTTCGGCGATCAGCAAAAACACCGCACGTTTGAAAGCCCTGCGTCTTGCAAAGGAAGCTGAGGATTTGGCGGAAAAACCTGCAAAAAAACCAAGCCCACGGAAACGAGCTGCCAAGACCGCAGCTTCATAACGCCGCTTGCTCATTCAGGGCATGATCATCGAATGGATGTCGTCCTGAATGAGCCCGTAAACATGTCGCGAAATCCCGAACTTGAACAACGATTTGGCATCCGTTCCCAGTTGTTGAAGGATTACCGTGTTGTGTCCGGATCGCTGCTCATTTGTTGATCAGCCAACCAGCAGGCACCAGCAAAAATTGGTGTTTTGCCGCTAGCAGACTGTGCGCCCGCGCTTGATGATGGTTTCCAGAACCTCGTCGGGGTCGCGCTTCCACCAGTTTTCAGCCGAGAATATTTCCACTTCATACAGGCCGTCAAAACCTTCTGCTTCCGCATATGAACGTAGCAGAGGAATGTCGATAACGCCGTCGCCCATCATGCCGCGGTCGGTCAACATATCGGCCGTTGGCATCAGCCAGTCGCAGATGTGAAACGCCATGATCCGGTCGCGACCTGCCCGTTTTAACTGGGATCGCAATTCATGGTCCCACCAGACATGATAGACATCAATTGCGCAGCCAATTCCATCGCCCAGCCGGTCGCAGATATCCAGCGCCTGGCGCGTTGTGTTCACGCAGCAGCGATCAGCTGCGTACATTGGATGTAACGGTTCTATGGCGATTTTGACGCCAACAGTGCGGGCATATTCCAATGTCCGGGCAAGGCCCTCCTCGACCAATTCATGTGCGTGGGGCAAATCACGAGATCCATCTGCAAGTCCGCCCACGACCATGACAAGACAGTCCGCCTTGATCGTTGCAGCTTCATCAACGGCCCGGCGATTGTCATCAATTACGTCCTGCGTAATGGCCCCGGAAGCTGTAAACCAACCTCCCCGGCACAGGCCACTGACGCGCAATCCGGCATCCTGAATCGCGCGCGCCGCTTTTTCAGTCCCCATTTCCTGCAGTTTGTCACGCCAAGGAGCAATGCCACCAATGCCATGGCGTGCACAGCCCTCAATGCAGCTGGCAAGATCCCATTTTTCACGAACCGTCGCCGTGTTGAGCGATAATTTATCAGGTGTGATCATCTCAAATCTCCACCCCACGTGCAGCAAAGACCGGGCGCGCACGAGCTGCCACCGCGTCAGGGTCGGTGAACAGGCCAGCCACATTGGCAAGCCGCACTATGTCGGCCAGGTGCAGTGTTGATCGTGTGCTTTCCTGACCGCCAATCATGGTAAAATGATCCTGATGACCATTCAGATAGGCCAGGAAAACCACACCGGTTTTGTAAAATCTCGTTGGTGTCTTGAAAATATGCCGCGACAGCGGAACGGTTGGTTCAAAGACTTTCCTGTAAGTGGCCTCGTCTCCATTGCCGAGTGCTGACAACGCATTTGCAGCAGCGCCGGCAATTGGATCGAATATTCCAAGAAGGGCGTGGGAATAGCCCTGTTCATCGCCAGCAATCAGTTCAGGATAGTTAAAATCATCGCCGGTATACATTTTGACGCCATCAGGCAGACGGCGGCGCATTGCGATTTCTTTCTCGGCGGACAAAAGCGAGATTTTGATCCCGTCTACTTTGTCGGCATTATTGGCGATCACCTTGAGACAGGTGTCCATGGCGCGCATATGGTCGGCATCACCCCAATAGGCTTCCAGGCCCGGATCAAACATCTCACCCAGCCAATGCAGAATGGCCGGTTGCGCAAGCCCTGACAGAATGCGGTCATACACTCTTGCATAGTCATTCGGCCCCTTTGCAGCTTTTGCCAAAGCACGCGACGCCATCAAAATTACGCGGCTACCGGTTGCTTCAACAGCCTCACACTGCAACTCATATGCGGCGATGACATCATCAACCGTGACATCAGGGCCTGGCTGCAGATGATCTGTGCCTGCACCACAGGCGATCAGATGCCCGCCTGGTTTTGCCAGCGCAACACTACGCTCGATCAATTCAAGGGAAGTCGGCCAATCCAGCCCCATACCGCGCTGGGCCGTATCCATGGCCTCGGCAACACCAAACCCCAGGGACCAAAGGTGTTCGCGAAAGGCGAGCGTTCGATCCCAATCAATGGGACAGTCCAGCCATGGATCCGCTTCAACCAGCGGATCGGCGACCACATGAGCCGCAGCATAGGCAATGCGATTCCAACCATCACTTTTTTTAGGCAAGGCACCAGCCGTCAAGTCCACCGCGCCTCCTGGGAGATTGAGTTTCGGCATTTCTATATCTCCAGTTCCGGTAGATCGATCCAGCGGCGTTCTTCCCAGCTTTGGCAACCTGCTTCAGCAAGCTGAACACCCTTGGCGCCCTCGACCAGCGTGTAATTCCACGGGCCATCTTCCGCGACATGGCGCAGGAATTGCTCCCACTGCACCTTGAAGCCATTGTCGAATACCTGATTGTCAGGCACTTCTTCCCAATCTTCGAAGAAGTTCATCGTCTGGGGCTGATCCGGGTTCCAGACAGGTTTTGGCGTGTTGACGCGGTGCTGGCTCCAGCATTTATGCAAACCGGCCACGGCGGAGCCGTGGGTGCCGTCAATCTGGAATGTCACCAGATCATCGCGCCGCACACGGGTACACCAACTGGAATTGATTTGAGCGACGATACCGCCTTCCAACTGGAATGTGGCATAGGCTGCATCATCCGCCGTTGCTTCATAGGCTTGATCATTTTCGTCCCAGCGTTCGGGAATATGGGTTGCGCCAAGGCAACTCACTGATTTCACAGGCGCAACGATATTGTCGAGTACATAGCGCCAATGGCACAGCATATCGGAAATGATACCGCCACCATCCGCAGCACGGTAGTTCCAGGACGGTCGCTGGGCCGGCATCCAGTCGCCTTCGAACACCCAGTATCCAAAGTCACCTTTGACATTGAGGATGCGTCCAAAGAAACCGCTGTCACGCAGACGTTTCAGCTTGGCAAGGCCCGGAAGATCCAGCTTGTCGTGAACGATTCCGTTCTTGACGCCCTTCTCTTTGGCGTATTTTGCAATCTCTACCGCCTCTTCCAGACTTTCAGAAACCGGTTTTTCGCAATAGACGTCCTTGCCTGCGTCAATGGCTTTGCGCAGCAAGGCTGGCCGCAATTTGGTTGAAGCTGCATCAAAAAACAGCGTGTCATCCGGATTGGCCAGTGCTGTGTCCAGATCATCTGTCCAGCGCTCGATGCCATGACGCTTTGCCAGTGCTTCAACCTTTTCAGCATTGCGCCCGACAATAATGATGTCGGGGACGAGAAATGAGCCATCTTTCAGGGCAACGCCACCCTGTTCCCTGATCGCAAGAACAGAGCGGATCAAATGCTGGTTCATACCCATGCGGCCGGTAACGCCGTGCATGATGATACCTATTCGTGTTTGTCGCATGGTGGAGATCCCTTTCAGAAGTATTTTTGATCAATCGTTTATTGGTTTCAGCCTTGATGTGGGTAGCTGGCACCTAGGTCTATAGATGTTTGGAACAGAGCCAATTTCATTGCTCGGTCGCTTTCTCGGATCTGAGGTATTGCACAACCATGTCTGAGATCATTTCGGACCTTTGCGCCAACCACGGAGCATCAATGGGGACTTTAAAAACCGAGCGCAGAGTGTGCTGGTTCGAAACTGGAAAATAGCAAAGCGAGGCGATTGTGATGTAAAGTTCCACCGGGTCGATATCATCGCGAAACAGCCCGGTGCTTGCGCCTCTTTGAAGCAGTTTGCCGATCCCATCGATCAGGGGAGATTGAATTGCATCGGCGTCGCCAATCTGGCGGATAGCATCGCCGCCCAGAAGGTTCTCTGTGTTTAACATGGATATGAACCATGGCTTTGACACGAAGTGGTTCATCGTGAAGCTTACCAGCTCGCGTATACCTGCTTCAGGATCAAGATCGCCCAGTTGAAGGTTCAATTCACCTCGCCGGATTTGCACGTAGCTCTCTCGCAGGGCTGCCTTGTAAAGCTCTTCCTTGTCGCCGTAATAGGTGTAGATCATCGGCTTGGATACATCAGCAGCTTCCGCGATTGAATCCATACGTGCACCTGCGTGCCCATACCGAGAAAATTCATGAAGCGCGGCCTCAAGAATGCGGCGCTTGGAAGCGGCGGCATCTCTCTTCGGGCCTTTCCTGACGACTTTCAGATTGGAGCTCACTGATCTTCCTCCGCACGCTTGCCAGAAGGCATCAGACGGTCAATCCAACGTGACATAGCCTTTTGCACGGCTGGGAGGCTCAGGATAATACTCAGAACAATTACAGCTACAAACATTGCCGAAATCGGGCGCAGGAAAAACGGTTCCAGCGATCCATTGGACAGCGTCAGGCCCCGCCGCAGCGATTTGTCGAGCAGACTTCCCAGAATAATTCCAAGAACGAGTGGTGCCATCGGATAGTTCATTTTTCGCAAAACAAACCCAACCAGGCCAAACCCGACCATGACCCAAATGTCGAATATGCGCTGCGTCAACGCAAAGGGCCCGATCACGCACAGCGTGAAGACAACCGGCATGAGATACTCTCTTGGAATGCGCAAGACCAGTATGAACAGCCGCGTCAATGACAAACCATAGATCGTAATCGCAAGGGTCGCGAAGAACAGCATGGCAGCGACAGAATAGATGAAGTCAGGCTGCTCGATCATGATCATTGGACCTGGCCGAACACCATGAATGAACAGGGCCGCGATAAGAACGGCCGCAGGCGCAGAGCCTGGAACAGCAAGGGTCAGGGCAGGAATGAGTGCGCCGGGAACCACCGCACTGTTGCCCGTTTCAGCAGCGATCAGACCTTCCTTGGAGCCATTGCCGTATTCTTTGCGCTCTTTGCTGCTTCGTTTTGAGGCAGCGTAAGACGCCCAGGCACCAATATCTTCGCCAACGCCGGGTATAATGCCGACCAGAGTTCCGATAATTCCCGACCGCCCGATTGTTCGTTTGTATTTCCAAAGATCTGCCAGCCTGGGAAGGATGCGGTCTTCCTTCAGCTCCTTTGCGCTCATAACCGGCTTTTTACGCAACATCACGGTCAGCACTTCGGCAAAACCAAATGCTCCGACCATGGCGGGGATAAGCGCAATGCCACCATTCAATTCCGAAAAGCCGAGATTGAAACGAATATGGGCATGTATGCCTTCGCTGCCGATCATTGCGACCATCAGGCCGAGGATGCCCGCGATGTATCCTTTTAACGGGCTGACACCGCCAGTGAGCTGGCCTGAAATGACAATCCCGAAGACTGCCAGCCAGAAGAACTCAAACGATCCGAAATCAAGTGCGATGGCAGCCAAAGCCGGTGCCAGCAAAACCAGCAACGCGATGCCAACAATGGTGCCCATGGCGGACCCGGCAGTCGCAAGTGCCATGGCGTAGCCCGCCTGCCCTCTTTGCGCTAACGGAAACCCATCCAGCGAAGTCGCAGCAGACGCTGGCGTGCCAGGAATATTCAGAAGAATTGCCGATCTGGAACCGCCATAAATTGCGCCGACATACATGCAGATCAACACCAGGATGGCTGCATCTTTGTCCAAAGTGTAAGTGAGCGTGGTCAACAGGGCGACGCCCATTGTGGCCGTCAATCCGGGTAGACTTCCGACCAGAATTCCAAGCAAAGTGGCCCACGCAATGTGGAACAGAAACAGCGGTGTTGTGAAATGGGCAATCGCCGCGAAAAATTGGGTGAGCGCTTCCATCAGGGGAGCCTCACGAGAAAGCCGTAGCGGAACAAGGCTGATATACCGACCGCAACCAGAACGGCGTAAAGAACAACGAGCAGCATCATTTTAAATCGATTTCCGCCCTCTCCCGACGGCCGCCACAAATACCAGCCGGTAAAGACTGCAATGTAGATCGCAGATGCGACAACGAAGGGAATTCGGTTGACCATGACGATTGCGAACAGGCAGCTCCAGACAGCCGCGAAACCAAAGTCGCTCCAGTTTTCAGAATCCTTCGGCGTTTCTGAAACTGTAGGGCTTGCTTTACCGCGTGTGCTGAGGCCCAGAAAGACCGCGCAGATCATCAGGATAATGCCGAGAAAAATTGGTAGCAGGCCCGGTATGCTGGCGGGATGGATTTGACGGATTTCAAGCCGGTCCATTACGAAACCGCCCCAGAACATCGCACCACCAAGCAGCAGCAGGACGGCGGCAGTTATCCGGTCAGCCATGGGAGATTCAGAATTCATGAGTGTACCTGTTTAGAATTCGCAGGAACGGTGTCCCAATTTGGCGCGCAGTGTATGACACTGCGCGCCAAACGGTTGGATGCCCTTATGGGCAATCAATTCCGATTTCAGACGGGTCAACAATTGCTTCACCGCGCGTTACACGGGCACATGCTTCCGCAATAACAACAGGCATCGCCCGCTCCATGGCTGCGTCACCATAGCTTGGATCGAAAACCGCACCGCGTTCCGTCGCATAGCTGCTCAACGCTTCAGAATTCATGACCTTTTCCTGCCAGATTTTGTCCACAGTGTCATAGACTTCCTGAGGAGCTCCAACAGGGATGAACACGCCGAAGTAATCGGGCGCAACATGCATGTTCGGAAGGAAATCAGTAATTGGTGGAACCGGATCAATTCCCTCAACAATCAATGGCTTGTCTGACAAGACGGCCAGTGCGCGCAATTTGCCAGCTTTGATCATTTCAGTCTGTTCAACAGCCAACTGCGTGGTTGCAGTGACTTCACCGGATGCAGCAGCAAGAACAGCGGGATTGCCGCCATCATATGTGACCATACGGGCACCAAACTCACCGCCGGCAGCTTCACCAATGGCTGCAAGAGCCATTCCACCGGATGAATTAACACCGGCAGTGCCAACTTTAACGGTCTCTGCTTCTCTCATCGCTTCAAGCAGCTCACCAAAATTCTGGTAAGGAGAATTCGCATTCACCGAGACAACCGGTACATTCGCAACATGCAGATAAACACGATAATCATTGATCGAGGTGTTCTCGACAAGGCCTGTCACTGAATATGTGGCGTTGTTTGCAATTGCGTTTGCGGTCCATGTGTAACCATCACGCGGCGCATCGAGAGCCGCCTTGGTTCCAATAGACCCTGATGCGCCCGGCTGGTTCACGACAACTACGGGCGTGCCCAGTGCTTCTGCAAGAATTGGTGCCACGACCCGTGTGACCTGATCGGTCGATCCACCGGCTGACCATGGCACAATAATGTTGATCGGCTTGTCCGGTTTCCATTCAGCGTTTGCCGGCGCACTCAGCGCCATCATTGCCGCTGCACCGAGCAGACCAATCATTTTTAACTTTGACATATTTTACTCCTCCTTCTTTGTTACCAACTAGTAAGTAATATTAGCACCCCGCGTTTGTCAACCGCTCAAATCAGAGTAAAAAGCACAAAGCGGTTGCAGCATTCTCACGGCCCATCACGTCCTGAAACGGTCGAAAATTCCGATCCAGACCCGCGAATGGTCAAAGCTGATTTTGCGCGGAAACCAGCGACAAACGTGGCAATCCAGCCACCTCAATCCCTGCTCTGAAATCACACTTTAGTCAAAAGACAACAGTTCTTGACATTTGTAAGGGCGCGCTTCACTTTCACTGGAAAGAGGAGACCTTCGTGCAGAATAGCAAGACAACAGATGCCGTTGCAGCAGGCATACGGAAACGTGTATTTGAGCATGCCATGCGCAACAATGGCGGCTATCTCAGTCAGGCCTGTTCGGCTGCCGAGCAATTGGCTTTTCTCTATAATGAAGCCCTGACCCTTGGGGACCCCACCCTGCCCGCAATCCCCAAGCCGTTTGGTGGTGTGCCGTCAGCAAACAACCCCGAATATCACTCCGGCGCTGGTTATAATGGGCCGTTTGAGCCCCAATATGACCGCCTGTTCATAGCGCCTGCGCATTATGCGCTGGTTGCATATGCAACGTTGATCGAGGTTGGCCGCATGGACCCCAAGGGCCTTGAAATGTTCAACCAGGATGGTTCCTCCGTCGAAATGATTGGCGCAGAGCATTCCCCCGGGATGGAAGTTCACAACGGTACATTGGGCATTGGATTTTCAACGGGAGCCGGTCTGGCATTTGGTCGCAAACGCCGTGGCGAAACAGGTGATGTCTGCGTCTTCATGTCGGATGGCGAAGTGCAGGAAGGTCAAACCTGGGAGGCGGTACAAGCGGCGGCACACCATCGGATAGACAATCTTTGGGCCTTGATGGACGTCAATGACCAACAATGTGACGGCGCGATGGACAGTGTCATGGAAGTCGGTGATATCGCCGCCAAATTTCGCAATTTCGGCGCAGTCTGCGTTGAAGTGGATGCGCACGACCTCAACGCATTGCGAGAAGCCAGAAAAACGCCGCATGAAGGCAAACCGCTTATCATTCTTGCGCGATCTTCGCCCACACAAGGGATGGAATTTTTGCGGCGGCGCTTCCCGCGTCTTCATTATGTGCGTTTTAAATCTCAGGAGGAGCGCGCAGAAATGAATATTTCTATCGCAGCTGAACTAGGCATTGATCCGGTCGATTTGACCGATGGAGGGCATTGATATGGTGGAGATGGTCAGTCGACCCTATGCAAGCGCATTTGAAACCTATGCAACGGCAAATCCTGACGTGCTGTGTCTGTCAGCGGATCTGACATCCTCCTGTGAAATTGACGGGTTTCGTGACAGGCATCCAGACCAGTTCATATCTCTGGGAATGGCTGAGCAAAACATGATGAGTTTTGCTGGCGGGCTTGGCCTGGCCGGGTATCGACCCTTCCTGCATTCCTTTGGCGTTTTTCTGTATCGTCGCCCCTATGATCAGCTCATAGCTTCTGTGGCATATCCACGGCGCAAAGTACGATTGATGGGCTTTTTGCCCGGCATTACAACGCCCGGCGGCATGACCCACCAATCCATTGAGGATGTCGCCGTGATGCGGTCGATCCCCAACATGACAATTTTGGAAACGGGCGATGCGACAGAGGTGGAAAGCATCTGTGAAGCTGCCGACTCCATTGACGGGCCGGTCTATTGCCGCGTCTTGCGTGGTTCCATACCCCGTCTTTTCGACACGCCAATCAAGGTCGGACAAATGCGTGAATTGGCGCTGGGGGAAGACATTCTCGTCATCACCTCAGGCATAGCGACCGAAGAAGCCTTGCGGGCACGTGGTGCGCTGGAACAATCCGGTGTTTCAATTCGCCATCTGCATATCAATACGATCAAGCCATTTGGTGAAGAAGCGCTGCTGGATCACATCGGGTCTGTCAGCAAAGGCGTTGTCGTTCTTGAAAACCATCTGACAGAGGGCGGTGTCGGATCGCTGGTTGCGGAAATCATGGCGGATCATGGTGTCGGTAAAAAGCTTGTCCGTCTGGGCCTGCGAGATACGTTTGCTCACGGTGGATCGCGCGCCTATCTGATGAGCCATTACGGACTTGATGCTGCGGCCCTTGTTGCCGGCATTGAAAAACTGCTCGGCAGCAAAACGGGAATTACCGAAGAACAGCTCACCAGCACACGTATTGATGCCGTCCATTCTGCCGTGAAAGCAGAGGCGCTTTGACAGATGGCTGATGATAATCGTTTTCGCGTCACCTACCGCATTTTTGCCGGAGACGAGAGCGAAGCAAATACGCGTGCCAAAGACATAGCGCTGGAACAAACTGTTGAAATTCCGGACGATGTGGTTCCGGATGGCTTCATACGCGATGAAATCGTCGGGCATGTTGAAGCTGTTGAGGCGCAGAATGGCGGCGCGTATGAAGCCATCATTTCCTACGCACCGGACAGCGCCGGGCATGAAGTGGTGCAATTGATCAATGTCATCTTCGGCAATACGTCAATTCAGCAAAATGTGCGTGTTGTGGGCTTTGATGCAGGTCCGGAAATTGAGCGCCGATTTACCGGTGCGCGATTTGGCATTGAGGGCCTGCGCGCCCTCACGGGCAGAAAAAGCGGTGGATTGATTTCTCCTGTTATCAAGCCGCAAGGCTCCTCCCCGGCCCAATTGGCGCTGATTGCGTCTCGTTGCGTTGCCGGCGGGGCTGACATCATCAAAGATGACCATGGGCTGGCCAATCAGACAATGGCCCCCTTTGAAGACAGGTTGAAAGCGGTAAGCGATGCAGTCGCTGAAGCCAATGCCAAACACGGCACTAAAGCGCTCTATTTCGTCAACATTACCGGCCATACCGGCAATGTTGTCGAAGAGGCATTTCGGGCAAAAGAAGCTGGTGCGGGCGGCGTGCTTATCATGCCCGGTCTCATAGGGTTTGGCACCGCGCAGCACCTGGCAGCCAATGCGGAGTTCGGACTTCCTGTCATGACGCATCCCGCATTTACCGGTCCGTTTGTGCTGACGCCGACAACAGGCATCGACCATGCCATTATGTATGGCACAATTCAGAGACTGGCCGGATCAGACATTTCGGTTTTCCCGAATGTCGGCGGACGATTTGGCTTTACGCGCGAAGAGTGCCTGTCAATTGCCGATGCCTGCCGTCAGCCTAACGGGATCGGTGCGCCCATGATGCCATCCCCCGGCGGCGGGATGAGTGTGGATCGCGCTCAGGATATGGTTTCCATGTATGGAGAAGATGTCGTCTTTCTGCTTGGCGGCAGTCTTCTGCGTCAGCGCGACAAGATCGGAGATACGGTCAAAGCCATGCGGGACGCTATCGACAGCTTTTAGAGCCGGTCACAGTCGTGCACAAGAGTGTTCTGAGTTTTGAATTCGGCGGCGTTTGGTTTGGCCATAGAGCTTGCGGGACTGTTGCCTGGATTCACGGAATAAATCCGAGGATGACGATAGGAGCGTGTCAGCGAGGCTTATTAAACGCTCACATCTCATACCACCGCTGCCGTCGTACTCGGATTTATTCCGAGTCCCCATGGTTCGTCGAAGATGGACAGAAGCGGTTCGATTTCGGCGAAGTGAGCCAATTTAAAGCACCGAAGTTTTTTACATTCTATTCCCACAAAAAAAGCCGCCTGTCATGAACAGGCGGCTTTCGTATGAGTGCAGGTATCTTAGCGGCCTGGCAGAGGCATCCACTCGGTCATCGCAACATCAGCATGTGCGAATTGTGGCATATTGGCCGACAGATCTTCCATGTTCTTAATGTCGTTTTCATTCAGGAATGCCTGAGTGATCAAAGTTGGTGGCACAATAACCTGCGCGCCGGGATTTTCGCCGGTCAGCATGATTGCAAGCGCACGCACGGACACTTCACCAACCACTGCCGGGTTTGTGGCAACTGTTGCCTTCCAGGCACTGTCTGGCTCCCGCATGGCGGAAATATCAGCCGTTGATACGTCTGCGGAATAGATGCTGACATCAGATGTGAGGCCAGCTTCGTCGACCGCAATCTTTATGCCCTTGGCAAATTCATCGTAAGGGGCAAAGAACACAGTGATATCCTGGTTCGCCTGCAGGACAGAACGCGCCTGATTTGCATTAGAGTTGGCAATCGGGTTGTCGAGCGTTCCCATCTGGGCTTTTTCAACAATACCCGGATTAGCTGCTTTGACTTCTTCCCATGCAACATGGCGTCGGTCGAGCGGTGCAATGCCGGGAACGTAGACGTATCCTGCATTCCATTCAGTGCCATTGTCCTTGATCGCTTGCTCCAGAGCCAATTTGCCTAGGAGATAATCAGACTGTTCGATCTGCGGGATTGCGTCATTTTCAACATTCACGTCAAAGGCAACAACCTTGATGCCCGCATCCACGGCCCGTTGCGCCGCTTCCTGCATGGATTCGGTCAGGCCATGCTGGATGATGATGCCATCGACACCAAGCGCGATAGCCTGATCGACCATATCGGCCTGCAAGGCAGCGTCCTGACGGCTGTCAAAGATACGCAGGTCCAGACCAATTGCCTCGGCCTGCTTTTCAACGCCAGACAAATAGGCCTGGAAGAAATCGCCCGTAGACAAATAACGAACCAGCGCAATTTTGACATCACCTGGATTATCCAGTGGTGCCGGCATGGATTGAGCAAATCCGGTGCCAATTGTTGCAGCCCCCACGGCCACGCTGGCAAACAGTCCTAAAACAGATCTTCTTAGAATTTTCATTTGGTTTCTCTCCCTGTTGAGTTGGTCGTCAATGACCGGCCGCTTTGCGGGCCGATAATGAAAAAGTGAATACAAGTGCGATGACAAGAACCGCACCCTTGATGAAATCCTGCGTGTAGTAAGGCGCGTTCATCATGGTCAGACCCTGCAAAAGGATGCCGACAAACAGCGCGCCCATTGCGGTGCCAAAGGCATTGGGTTTCGCCGCCCCCAGTACTGCGAAACCGATCAGGGATGCTGCAACGGCATCCAGCAGCAGATTGGTGCCCGATGCGATATCACCGCGCCCCAAGCGGGCCGCGAGCAACATGCCAGCGATTGAGGCCAGCACACCGGAAATCATATAGGCAGTGATCTTGTAGCGTTTGACATTTGTGCCCGTCAGGGCGGCTGCGCGCTCATTAGAGCCGATGGCATACATCAGGCGGCCGTGCCGCGTTGTTTCCAGAAAAATCCAGATCAATATGGCAATGACAATAAGGAAGACCACGGGGATCGGGAGCAGTTTTTCAAGAAAGAAATCAAAGCGGTGACGGCCCATGGCAAGAAACAGCGGATCGAATGTGCCGTTGGCTGTCTCGCCATCCGGCAAAACCATTCCGGTTGAGATTGATCGTCCGGCGGTGGGAATGCGCTGCAGCCCTACCAGCAGGAACATCATACCCAGAGTTGCCAATAAATCCGGGACTTTGAACCGGACAATCAGAATACCGTTCACCAGCCCGATAAAGGCACCCAAGAAAAGGCATGCAACAATCGCAACGGCTGCGGGTTGCTCCAGCACCACCATCACATAGGCCGCCAGCATCATTGCAGATGTTGCAACCGAGCCGATGGACAGATCAAAGCCGCCAACAACCAAAGTGCAGGTCACTCCAAGCGCCAATATGCCGGTCATGGCAACGGACTGGAAAATGAACACGGCTGAACGTGGTCCGGCAAACCCGCTGGCGAAAATGGAAAAGAATATGGCCAGCCCGACCAGCAGTGCCAGAAATCCATACCGGATTGCCAGATCAAGCGCGCTCGATTGCCCTTTTTTGGCAGATGCCTTTGGCTGAGCGGTGATCCCGCTGTCCTGCACATCAGTGCTCATGCTGCTTCATGCTCCGGCTGCTTTTGCGCTGTTCCCGTAACAGCGGTCAGTATTTCATTGAGATCGACATCACGATTTACAAACTCGGCGATGATTGAGTGTTCATGCATGACAATGATGCGGTCAGCAATTTCCAGCGCTTCGTCGAGTTCGGACACAAAGACAAGTGTCGCCCGCCCTTTTGCGGTTTGCCGCACCTTCTCGCCAATATCGTGCCGGGAACGGATGTCGACGCCCTGAAACGGTTCATCCAGCAATAGCAGGCGACATTTATCGATGAGCCAGCGCGCCAACATGACCTTTTGCTGATTGCCACCAGACAGAGTGTTGATACCGTCCGTTTCTGACTGGCAGACAATTGAGAGCGCTTCAATCATGTCACGCGCTGTATCCCGTTCCGCATTGCGCGACAGGAAAGAAAAGCTGGAAAATTGCTGCAGAAAGGGAACTGAAATGTTTCGCGTGATGTTGAAGTCGGCGACGACGGCATTTGTCGCCCGGTCTTTTGTTGACATGAACACGCCGCTCGCGATTGCATTTCCGGGGCTGGTGGGAGCGTAGGCCCTGCCATCCAGTTTTATGGAACCGGAGCTGGGTGCCCTGAGCCCAAACAGCGCCTGCGCAAGATCAGTTTTGCCGCTGCCCAAAAGACCTGTGATGGCAACAATCTCATTGTCATGCAGTGTCAGATCAAACGGCTTGCTATCCGGCTTCAACCGCATTTGCGTCAATTCGGCAATGGCGTCACCTTGCGGCGGAATTTCAATATTCACATCGGTCATGTGATGACCAAGCATGGCGTTGACTGCGCCCTCATAGTCCAGTGGTGTATCTTCAAAGAGGCCAGAAATTTCACCATCACGCATGGAGACAATGCGATCTGCAATGCGTCTTATGTCCGACATGCGGTGCGAAATATAGAGAACGGCAACACCCCGCTCTTTGAAGGTTTCGATGAGTTCAAACAGACGCTCTGCCTCAACCGCGGACAGTGAGGACGTCGGCTCATCCAATATCAGAAGTGACGGCTGGTGTGACATGGCGCGTGCAATGGCGATCAACTGTCTGTCAGCCACGCCCAACTGCGCAACAGGCTGACGCACATCAACATCGATGCCCATGCGATCCGCTATTTCCTGCGCATCTTTGAAAAGCTGTTTTCGTTTCAGGAAAAAACCGAAATTGGGTTCCGCAAGTCTGTCAATCATGAGGTTCGATGCGACATCCAGATCCGGAATGACACCATCATTAATGGCCTGATGGACGGTCACAACGCCTTTTCGTATCGCATCTGAAGGGCTGGACGGAACAAAGTTCTGACCTGCAAGACTCACATTGCCTGCATCGCTTGCATGTACACCGGACAGGATTTTGACCAGTGTCGACTTGCCAGCACCATTGGCCCCCATCAAAGCTGTCACGCTTCCCGCAGGCAAATCCAGGCTAAGCCCCCGCAAAACAAGGTTATCACCAAATGCTTTTTGCAGACCGGAAATCTGGCATAGACAGTCTGTCATTCGTTCCTCCCTAAAATACCTCAACAGCCAACCTGACAAAAGTCAAGAGGTATTGACAAATGCTTTTTACGCCACCTACCATGTACTCACTTGCGCATCTCGTGTAGCTGGTTGTCGACCATATTTTCTGTTCGGGGAGGACGAATTGAGCGATTATAAGGCGTTGACGCCAGAAACACTTCCAGCCCGTCTGGGCACTCTGGATGCGATGACAAATTCGCTCGGCGGTAGCAGCACCGACTGGCAGGTGCGCGAAGTTGGCGATGGCAATCTGAATTTGGTATTTATCGTCGAAGGCACTGCAGGTTCCGTCATTGTGAAACAGGCCCTGCCCTATGTGCGCCTCGTTGGCGATTCCTGGCCGCTTCCACTCAAACGTGCTTACTTCGAATATCATGCGCTGATCCGTCAGGCGGAGCGTGATCCTGGCAGCGTGCCGGAGATCCTGCATTTTGACGAGACCCAGGCACTGATCATAATGGAGCGTCTGCAGCCGCACATCATATTGCGCCAGCAAATGATTGCTGGCCGAAAAGTTGCAGGCCTTGGAGAAACCATTGGGCGGTTTTGTGCCCGCAATGCTTTCCGTGGCTCTGATCTGTCTATGGAGACCGCCAAGAAGAAAGCTGATCTGGCCTTGTTCAGCGACAATGTAGAGCTCTGCGACATCACTGAAAATCTGGTGTTCACCGATCCCTATTTCGACGCCGAGATGAACCGCTACACCACGCCTCAGCTTGATGGCATCGTGGCTGAATTGCGAAATGACCAAATGCTGAAAGTAGAAGTTCAGCACATGAAACGCGCATTTTCGGCAAAGGCGGAGACGCTGTGCCACGGTGATCTGCATGCCGGCTCCATCATGGTTACAGATGATGAATCCCGGGTCATTGATCCGGAATTTGCGTTTTACGGGCCAATGGGCTTCGACATCGGCATGCTGATCGGCAATTATCTGATGGCCTATCACGCAATAAGCGCTCACATTGCCGACGATACTGCTTGTGCCGCCTATCAGGAATGGGTGTTGGAGACGATTGACGAAACGTGGACAGCGTTTTGTGATGAGTTCTCAAAACTGTGGCGTACCGAACGCACCGGCATTCTTTATCCGCGTAGTTTGTACGAGGATCAGGGCCACCTGATGGCCAGCGAATTGGCACTTGAGCAGCTTCTGGGCGAGATTTTTGAAGACCTTCTGGGATTTGCCGGCATTGAGATGCACCGCCGCATACTTGGCCTTGCTCACATAGCTGAATTTGAAACAATTGAAGACGAAGACATACGCGCGCCGCTTGAAACGCGATCTCTGAAATTCGGTCAGGCGTTGGTCATGAACCGCAAACGGCTGCATGGCATCGATCGGGTCATTGCAATGGCAAGACAATCACAAACAGGAACCGGCACATCATGAAAGTTGGCGATACCCATTACCGCTCAATATGGCAGGACACTGCGACAGGTGAAATCCGCATCATTGACCAGCGCTGGTTGCCGCATGAATTTCGCGTTGTCACACTTGAGACATTAGACGAATTCGCAACCGCCATTCGTGACATGTGGGTCCGAGGCGCGCCGCTCATCGGCGCGACGGCTGCCTATGGTGTTGCGCTGCAAATGGCGCGGGACCCATCCGATAAGGCCTTGAATGAAGCCTATGATGTGCTTCATGCCACCAGACCGACAGCCATTAATCTGCGCTGGGCGCTGGATGAATTGCGGGCCACATTAACCGCCTTGCCAGCAGATCAACGCAAAGCGGCGGCGATAGCAAAAGCGGCACAAATTGCCGATGATGATGTGGAAACAAATCGGTTAATTGGCGTCCACGGACTTGAAATCATAAAGAAAATTGCGACAACCAAGAAACCTGGAGAAGCCGTCAACATACTGACCCATTGCAATGCAGGCTGGCTGGCAACCGTGGATTGGGGCACAGCAACCTCTCCCATGTATCACGCCATGGAGGCCGGCATTCCAATCCATGTCTGGGTTGATGAGACGCGTCCACGTAATCAGGGTGCCCAATTGACCGCATGGGAAATGGTGGGCAATTCAATTCCACACCATCTGATTGTAGACAATGCCGGTGGTCATCTCATGCAACACGGCCAGGTCGATATGGTGATTGTGGGAACTGACCGCACGACAGCGCAAGGCGATGTCTGCAATAAAATCGGCACCTATCTGAAAGCACTTGCAGCGGCGGACAACAACGTTCCGTTTTATGTCGCTCTGCCCTCGTCAACGGTTGATTGGACCGTGCATGACGGCGTCAAGGAAATTCCGATTGAAGAACGTGATGGGCGCGAAGTAACCCATATCTATGGCCGCCTTGAAGATGGCAGCACCGGTTTTGCTCAAATCTCGCCAGATGGGACACCCGGAGGCAATCCGGCATTTGATGTAACCCCTGCCCGAATGGTGACCGGGTTGATTACCGAACGCGGCGTGGCCGAAGCCAGTGCCGAAGGGCTGCTGGCGTTGTTTCCAGAACGGCGATCAGCCGCCTAACGATAAAATTGCTTCGGCGCTGGATTGATTGGTCACAATGTGGGTGGCGTAGCCGCCGCGCAACGCTGCAATTGCGGCCGGCACGCGGTCACTGCCGACAGATACCAGGATTCCTGTCTCCGGATTACGCATCCGATTAAGGGCAATGCCCATCATGCGTTCGTCCAGCGGTCCTTCAATGCCATCGCCCTGTTCATTGATGAAGCGTCCGCACAGCACACCAACGGCACCATGATCGATATACCAGTTCAACTCTTCAATCGTTGCGACACCCGATGAGACCACGTGACTGTCCGGCGTGCATGAGCCCACTGCAAAAAGAGTTTTGTTAAAATGGCTTATCTCGTCAAGCTGGCTGGCAATCAGATTTTCAGCACGCAATGCTCTGGCAACTTCCGGGCTTGAAAGCATGGCCGGCACATGCAGATTGACGCATCGTGCCGAGAATTTGCGCGCCACATAAGACGAACAGACATCTGCTGAAAAGCCGTAAGGTGTCGCCATCGAACCAACCAGTTGCAAAACCGTCAGATCATCCACTGCAATTGTCTCAAGGAACTCTGCCACATCGTAGATGGTTTTGCCCCAGGCAACGCCAAGCCTGTCACCGGGTGAAACCAGGCGCGGCAGCCATTGTGCAGCACCACGGGCCACGCGAATTTCTGTCACGCGCTGTTCTCCATTGCCGTCCGGAACGACATAGGCTTCACGAAGGCTGTATTTTTCGCGTAATTGCAGTGCGGCCTCATGGCCCTTGAATGCTTCCGGGGAAAGCGTGATCTGCACATAGCCGCGTTCGCGGGCTTCTTGCAGATAATTCACGACGGTCGCCCTTGAGACCTTGAACCGTGCAGCGATTTCGTTCTGGTTCAGTCCGTCCTGATAGTACAACCAAGCAGCTTCGATGACGATATCATGCCCGCCAATCTGGCTTGCCGAGCGGCGCAAAGATTGTATCGGCATGCAGGTCCCCTTATCGCGATAACATTTGACAACAGCACGTGACTTTTGTCAAATTTCAACGCAAAGGCCCAACAGCCTCCTCCTGTTTTCCGACAGGGAGTTTCTATAGATAATTGGCGAAATAAGAGCGCTAGGGTTTGAACGGGAATGGCCCGGAATGAGGCCCAACCGGCAGGTAGTGTGATAAGAAAACCCTGGTTGCACTGTCATAGGAATGAAGCAGAAACCCGCCGGGTTCCAAAGAGAATTGTGATGCCCCGCCTTCTGTCAGATCCGGGCAAACGGCATGGGCGACTGATGGGCCGATCATGATTGGGCCACAGGGTTGATGGCTGGTCATGTAGCGGTGGATATGGCCGCAGATTGTAATCTTCGGGCCCATGTGACCTGAGACCAATTTCAAAAGTGTTTCGGCATTATGAAGCGGTTGTGCGTCCATATGCCCAATCCCGGTCTCAAAGGGAGGATGATGCAGGGCAAAAATCACCGGCTCGTCGGTTAGCAGCGCCAGTTCATTCTCCAGCCAAGCCAGTGTTTCTGCTGTCAGAAAACCATGTGCTTTGCCAGAAACCAGGCAATCAAGCGCAAGAACGTGGACATTGCCCAGTTGAATATGGCTGTTCAATCCACCGTTTTTGGGTTGCCAGGGTTGTTCGGAAAATGCGGCGCGCATGACATCCCGATCATCATGATTGCCAGGCAAAACGCATAGTGGAAGTCTGAGTGGCGACAATAATTCCTTGAGGCGGTCATATTGCGCCTGTCGGCCATGATCTGTCAGATCACCGGTTATTACGATGCCATCGACTGGCCCGATTTTGGGCAGTAAATCCACGATGTATGAGACTGCGTGAGCCAGATATTCCGCTGTATCCACAACGTTATAGGCCAGCATCCTCTGCTCGACCATGTGAATATCAGACAATTGAATGATGCGGGTCATACAGGTCCTCAAAAGTGAATCAGCGAACTGGCAGGGATATCAAGACCAACCAGATCTCCAATTTTTGGAGCATTTACGCCTTGCAAACTCACCATCAGGGGCGCTTCACACACACCCGAGATTGTGAGTTTGGTATGTGTACCAAGGTAAACCCGCCCGATGACAGTTCCCCTCAATGGTGCATCATCAGGATTTATGACGCGAATATCTTCCTGACGAATGAAAATGTGGTCTGGTTCTCGGCCCTCAATGCCCGTTTTCAACGTGCCGCCTTCCAGATGCAATTGGCCGTTTTCAAAGCGACCTGACAGCCGGTTTGCGCCACCGACAAAACTTGCGACGAAGTCCGTTTGCGGGTCCCGATAAAGAACTTCCGGTTCAGCTCTTTGTTCAATTCGCCCTGCCCTCATAACCGCAATCGTATCTGCGATGGCCATGGCTTCGGACTGATCATGGGTCACAAACACCGCTGTCATCGACAGGCCACGGAGAATAACGGCCAATTCGTCCCTCAAAGTATCCCGAAGGGCGGCATCAAGGGCCGATAATGGCTCATCCAGCAAAAGAACACGGGGCCTTGGCGCAACGGCGCGGGCCAGTGCAACCCTTTGACGCTGGCCACCTGAAAGTTGATTGATGGCACGGTCCGCCAACCCGTCAAGTCGGCAAAAAGACATGACTTCATTCACACGGTCATCACGTTCGCTGCCGCTGATGCCGCGCACCTTCAGGCCATAGCCAACGTTTTGCCGTACACTCATATTTGGGAACAGGGCGTAGGATTGAAACACCATGCCAATCGAACGGTGCTCGATGGGAACCTTTGTGACATCTTCGTCGTCAAACAGGATTTTTCCGCCGCTGTCCGGTGTTTCCAACCCCGCCATAATGCGCAGCATGGTTGTCTTGCCGCAGCCGGATGGGCCGAGCAGGCCAAGGATTTCTCCCGGTTTCACCACCAGATCCGTTGGCAGAAGGGCTTTTGTGTTTCCTGCAAAGGTTTTGGCGCATCCCAAAAGCTGTAATTCGGTTCCACTCATGAGGTTTTTCCAATGGATTGCGCTCTGTTTGATGCCCAAAGCATGGCGGCGAGAAGCGGGACGATCATGACAAAAAACACCAGGGTGTAAGCCGATGCGATTTCAAGCCGCATTGAGGCGTAGCTGTCAGCAAGCCCCACCGGCAACGTCTTGGTCAATGGCGTATGGAGCATCCATGTCAGATTGAACTCGCCAATCGACAGCGTTACCACCGTCAATGCGCCAGCGAGGATTCCGGGCCAGGCATTTGGCAGAGCGATGTCTTTAAATCGTTGCCAGGATGAAGCGCCCAGTGAGGCAGCCCCCTCCTCCAGCGACTGCAAATCAATCGTGGAAAAAACAGCAAGGACGGAGCGGATCATGAACGGCAATGTATAGAGAACGTGCCCGGTCAGAATGAACCAGAAAGACAGCCGAAATCCCTTTATGGTGCCATAGAGTTGCAGCAAGGCCAGCGCCAGAGCCAAGCCGGGAATTGACAATGGCAAGGACACAAATTCTTCCACAATCCGGGACAGCCGTCCGGGAAACCGGTTCAAACCATAGGCTGCCGGAATACCGATGATTACCGTGATGATGAGGCAGCCAAACGCGATGCCCATGGAGCGCCAAATGGTGTCCGAATAAAGCTCCCAGACCTGACCAACCCACTTCAGGGTCACGCCACTGGCAACGATGCCCTGGAAATAATTGACCGTGATTCCGGCCAGAATGGACAGGATGGCAGGGACAAGCAGGAATGCGCAGGCAAGAAGCGTGACGGCAAACTGGATCATGAAGGCTGTTCTACGTGACATAATCTACCCCGACGCCGCGACACTGGTGCCGGTGAGTGACCGGGCAAACATGAGCAATACCCAGGTCACGAGACCCAGAAGGACCGAGAGCGCAGATGCCATGGCGATGTTCGCGGACAGAGTGAATTCGGTGTAGATGACCATCGGAAGTACATCGATGTTTGTGGCAAGCGTGAAGGCAGTCCCGAACGCACCCATGGCGGTTGCAAAGGCAATTGCGCCAGACGCAATCAGTGCTGGCGCAAGGCCTGGCAGCGTAACGTCGCGCAGGACCTGTAACGGGGCCGCCCCAAGAGACCGGGCGGCTTCCACCAGCGCCGGATCAAGTTTTTCTGCGGTGGCCATAACCGTCAACAACACACGGGGAATCGAGAAATAAAGATAGCCAAAGAACAGGCCAATCATGGAGTAGGCAAACACAATTCGCGTATCGAAAATGTTTGAGCTGATGGTGTTGACCAGCCCTTGCCGCCCGCCCAGCAGAATGATCAAGAAGCCGATGACGACACCCGGAAAGGCCAGCGGAAAAGTCAGGCTTGCAATCAGCACGCTTCTGCCCGGGAAGCGATTATGGGTCAGAAACAAAGCCGCAGTTGTCGCAATCAAGACGGCTGCAATGGTAACCGCGAGCGACACCAGGACTGTATCAAGCAGGCTTTGCATGTAGCGGGGATTTGAAACAATTTCGGCATAGATCAACCAGCCCTGCTCCCCCTCGATGGAGGCAGAAAACAACCGGACCAGAGGCAGCGCCAAAAACGCAAGACTGAAAATCAGCAATGGCAAGAAGCAAAGAAATACAAACAATTTAAGGTACCGAAAGCAGTTATGGAAAATGGGCTGCGAAACCTTCAGATCTCGCAGCCCGGTTTAGCTACTTCACTTCCGCAAGATAGCGATCACCAAATGCTTTTTGGACTTGTTCCATCTTGGCATAATCAACCGGTGTCGCGCGCTCGTAGTCGCTGTCCGGCAGGAATTTGGCAGCCACATCTGCTGGCAACTCAACCGGACGTGCCGGTTTCAGGAATGCATTTGTCCAGATCGCCTGACCTTTGTCGGACAGAATGAAATCCAGCACTTTTTTGCCAACTTCCGGCTTGGGGCCATTGGCCACAAGGCTCATGACATACGGCACGACAACAGAACCTTCGCATGGCAGGACGAATTCAAAGTTTCCATCTTCAGTGTATTTGCCGCGATATGCGTTAAAATCGTAATCAAACAGGATGGGAATTTCCCCTGAGACAACGCGGGCATATGAGGTCTGTTTTGGAACGATTGGATCGTTTTCTGCAAGTTCATTGAAAAAGGCAATCGCAGGATCGAAATTGTCCAGATCACCACCAAACGCCCGGTTCACGGCCACCGCGCCAGCATAGCCGACAAAGGCACTGGATGGGTCAAGATAGCCGACCATGCCTTCATATTCCGGCTTCATCAGATCAGCCCAGCAAGCAGGTACCGGCGCGCCGCCCAGAGCATCCTTGTTCACAAAAAGGCCCAGTGTGCCGTAGTGAATTGTGAACCAACGGCCATCAGGATCTTTGAGACCTTCCGCAATATCGTCAAAGCCTTTTGGTTTATATGCAGTAGCAACGCCCTCATTAGCGGCCTTGATGCCGGTGGTCACGCCGTAATAGGCCACATCGGCAACAGGGGATGCCTTTTCAGCAATAAGCTGGCTGATTGTTTGGCCGGAATTCTTGTTGTCATGTGGCATTTTCACGCCAATTTCGGCTTCAATAGCTTTGAGCATGGAAGCCCAATCGGCCCATTGCGGCGGGCAATTGTAGCAGATGGCATCTTCTGCCTGGGCCGGTAAGGCGGAAAGAAGAGTTGCTGAAACGACAGCACCAAGGATATATCTCATAGGTCTTCTCACTTTATTTGTTTGGTTGCATTTGGGTGGCTGACAAATTCGACGGCCGGGTTGCAGCCTGGCCGTCGAATTTTTTCTTTGCGGCAAGGGATAGGCTTTCGCCGCATCGAAATTCGAATGGAAGAGAGATAACGCCTGCTGGCGGCTTCTCGTTTTTCTGCAAAGCCTTGACCAGCAATTGTGCAGCCTTAGAGCCCATATCGTGACAGGGCGTGGCAATCGTCGCCAGTTTTGGGTGCACAAGATCAGCCACCGCAATGCCGTCAAATCCGACGACACTGATATCCTCCGGGACAGATTTACCAAGGCTTCTCAACGCGCGGATACAAGCCAATGCCAACATGTCGTTGGAGGCAAACAGGGCCGTCGTGGACGGTGATTTTTCAAACAGATCAATCAAGGCAAGTTCAAGATCACCTGGCGCATAATCGACCTCAAGGAGTGCAGGCTGATTCAAGCCATGCTTTGCGTAGATCTCTGCAAAACCTTTGTAGCGATCAGCTGACCGATCTGATTTGGCAAATTGAACCGCAACGAATGCGGCATTCAAATGCCCAAACTCAAATAATTTTTGACCAACTATCCGCGCGGCTTCCACATTGTCGACGCCGACAGCTGAAACACCTGAATCTGCTGGCTGGTTGAATATCAGGCAATGCGGAATGTTGTTATCGTTCAGCACCTGCAAAGCATTGCTGTTTTCCGAAGAAGAGACCGTGAGCACGACACCATCGACCTGTTTTGCCAGCAATGTGGCCAGGGCCTTCTGTTCTGTCTTCTGGTCGTAATTGGCGCATGTCAGAATCACGTCATAACCATGGACCGCCGCGGCCTGCTGAATGCCTTGCACAGCATCAGCAAAAACCGGATTGCTCAAAGTGGGAACCAACACGCCAATTGTCTTGCTGCGCCGGCTTTTCAGAGAGCGCCCAAATTCATTGAACTTGAAGCCCAATTCCTCGGCGGCGGCTAACACACGTACGCGACTGGCAAGGCTTGCCGGACCGGAGTTATTCAGGACACGGCTGACAGTCGCAATGCCGCAGCCAGCGCGTTCCGCAACGTCTTTTATGGTTGGTTTGTTAGGTAACACCAATTGAGACACCCACCCTGTGGAAACGTTTCCACTTTCACCATATCTACATTACAGCGGTGTGACAGTCCAGTGTATTCATAATTCCGGCATCGCACCACACCCTGCAATCTGCCCAAATTGCCGGGCCAACTGACCTCGCGAAAATCAGTGCTTGTATTTTTGATTGCAGACTATGATTGTTACACTTCTTTGCACCCAAGGGCTTTGACTGGCGCTTTTCGCCAAACCAAATTTTGCGCATTATATTGTCGATGAACCAACAGTGAGATTTCCCGTTTGAACGCAGCAATAGCGTTGACCTCATGAGCGTCAACGCAATATCGCCTTGCTGATTTTCCCAATGAATAGACAGATCTTGATGCAGGAGCCATACCCATGAACAACTCGGCCCGCTATGTGCCGGAATCCCTTCGCACCATGGCGAAAGAGCTGTTTGTGGAAGGCGGTCTTGAGACAAAGAAAGCAAGCGCGGTTGCGCATTATCTTGTACTTGCCGATGAAATGGGTCGCTCGACCCATGGGCTGGCCCTAACCGCCTGGTATTTACAGATGCTGACGACGGGCGACATGGCAAATTCCGGTCAGATCGAAATCATATCTGATCGTGCCGCAGCAATTGCCTGGAATGGAGGGCGTCTTCCAGGCGCGTGGCTCACATCCAAAGCCGTGGCGCTCGCCTCAGAACGCGCCATCCAACATGGCACCTGCACAATTGCCATTGCCGAGTGTCATCATATCGGCTGCCTGGCGGCTTATTTGCCGGATGCAACCGATCAGGGCCTGATGGTCTCGGTCGCCTCCTCTTCCCCGTCCGGGACACAGGTTGCACCGTTTGGCGGCACCAAGGGCGTCTTCACACCGAATTTGAAGACGGTGTGCTGACAGGTGCTACAACCTCACCCGCGAGATTGGTTGCGCCATCGGCTACCGATCATTACCACTGGTAAACAGGGGTCCGGACCCTAAATAACAAACCGTAACAGCGTGAGGCCCAACTTGATGATCGACGACGATACCTCAGTAAAGAACCGCCCCGCTAAAAAAATCGGTTTGCGGCAGGTCAAAAAGCTTGAGAAAGAACGCCGGATCAAGGAAGCGGCCCGCGCGCTTTTCATCGAAAAAGGGTATGAGAACGCGACAATACGTCAGATCACCAAACGGGCGGATGTGGGCATTGGAACCATTTTTCGCTACGCCGCCAACAAGCGCGATTTGCTGTTTTTCATTTACAATGACATGCGGGCCGACTTCAGGTCTCAAAGCGTTGACGACATCCCAAGCGACATCTCCCTGATTGCCCAGCTTGAGCAATTCTTCGGCCATCTGATTGAGTTCTTTGCCACCCAGCCAGAACTGGCTCGCGACATTCTGCGCGAAACCGCCCTTTATGATTCTGGTCTGCAGATGGAGCGTTACTGGCGGACCCGGCACGCGGCAGAGCATCAGCTGACGCATTTGCTGAAACGCAATCAGGAAGCGGGCCGTATCGCACTTGATACCGATGTAAAACTGCTGACAATCCTGCTGTTTGACATCTACCGATCAGCCCTTCGCAGATGGGTTATGAAAGATGGAAAAGACGTTCAGAACGGTCTGGCGATGGTTGTTCCGCTTTTCCAGATCGCCCTTAAAGGTGTCGTTGCCCGCGACGAAGAGCTTTAGCTCCAATCTTCCATTTTTGAGATCGACCCTGGCCTTCCGGAGCCCTCAGGCTGCAAAAATGGCTGCCTGAAAAAAGCATTACGCAAGTGCGTCATCCGACCTGTCGGGATGCAGACAATGTTCGGGCTGACAAGCCGACATTTCTGATCTCACGCGGTTCGTAAACAGCCTATTGCAAGCGCTGAGCGACATTGTGGAGCGCTCCGATAAATCGCTTGGCGAGTGGCGACGTGTCTGCGTGGCGGAGCCGCATTATGGCGACGCTTCTGTCGATGTGTAATCCCTGAAGTTTGATGCCACGGATTACACCAGCGCTGGCTTCCAACGCAAAAGCATGAGATGGCATCAGACTGACGCAATCGGTGTTCTGAATCAGCCCTTTTAGCGAAATGATGCCGGAACAGGACCAGAATGTCCTTGGAAAAGGCGTGCCTGAATTGAGGAAAGCCGCCTCTATCTGTTCACGGAAAATTCCGCCTGTCGCCGGTAACGCCCATTGCTGGTCCGTCAATTTTGCAAGCGTGACAGATTTCTCATTCCACATGGGACTGCTTTTCCCGACAACCGCTTCAATTTGAAAATCTGTCAGTTTTTCCTGCACGATGTTCGCATGCCGGGCACGGCTGCCAATGCCCCCAAGAGCCAATTCAATTTCGCCTCCCAGTAATTTTTCCAGGAGTGGTTCGTCCTCTTCCTCATGAATGGAAATCATTATCTGTTCGCCGGATTTACCCATTTGGGAAATCGCTTTGGGAACAAGCTGCGTGGCGGCAACGGGTGTGCATCCGATCACGAGTGGACCGACAATGCCGTGCTGTTCCAGCTCCACTTCCTCGACGATCCTGTCGAGAATCGTATCCACGGCACGCGCATGCCGCAAAACCAGCTCACCATATTTGTTCAGCACCGCGCCGTGACGGCCACGATCAACCAGTCTGACACCCAATTGCCGCTCCAACCGGGCGATCCTGCTCGAAAGCGCTGGCTGCGAAATGTTCTCTGCCTTTGCGGCAGACATGAATGTTCCATGCTCGGCAACAGCCAGCAAAAAGCGGATATCTCGCGGATCGGGTCTCATCAGAAAAATATATGATAAGTGTGAATTACATTGCAAAACATAATTTAACACCACTGCATTTTGAGCAAGTTTGACTCAGTGTCTTGATGCCAAATCAATCGCTTAATGCTTCAACTCAGGACATTTTTCTCAATGAAGTCAGCAGCTTGCTCGCCCTTCAAAGCACGCGTCCAAAGCTGCGTTGTCACGGACTGATAGAGTTCCGTTGCATCAGGGGCTGAGCTGATGGTCGCGACGCCCAGGCGGATGTTTGCAAACGCACCCAGCCTATAGGGACTGACAGCGACTGATTTGCGTGTGGCCTGTTTGAATATCTGCAGGCTGGAGCCGGGCATGGAATCGACCACCACGCCCAGTTGAACGCCAATCGGCTGGTTCCGCAGAAGCTGAACGATGTTTTCGATTTCAATACGGGCGACGTCACGCCGTTTTCCTACGTCAACGCCTTGCGGATTGTACGCCCCGACGAATCCCAATCTCAGAAACTGTGTGAGTTCAGCAGCGGATGTGAGGCTTATGATGTTAGGCGTGCGGTTTCGGTAAGTCGCCTTGCGAACACGCAATATATCCAGAAGCGTGTCCACCTCTCGCACTGCCTGATTGTAACTCTCTACATTCCCGGGAATGCTCTCTTTCAACACATCCGGCAGAAAATCATCATATGTATCTGTTGTCAAAAGGTAGGATATGGGACCAAACAACACGGTGATCTGGTCAACATTTTCCTCCAATTGCCGCATGCGCTCAAAGAAGCTTATGGCAGATGCGATGTATTCCACCCCTGCCCCAAGCAGCGTTGGCAACGAAACGTCCAGCAGATCGGCGATTTTCACCAGCGTATCAATCTTCGCTGGCTGACCGGATTCGTAGCGATAAATTGCGGCTCTTGAAACGCCCGTGCGCTGGGCCAATTGCTCGGGGGTCAAGCCTGCCCCAAGACGAAAGGCTTTCATCCGCTCGCCAATTTCCTCCCCAGAAATCCCGTGATTCACGCGTTTGCCTTCAATTGTTCAAAATTTTCTTCCGGCAGTCAGGATCCGAATTAGTTGGAGATTTGTATTCGAGACCAGAAAGAATCTATCGCACAATCGTCGCAAAAAGCAAAGCAATACCGATAAATTCTCATTTTTGAGAATATTCTTGACACTGCGACGGCAGGCTTTTACCTTAACTTACTTCTGATACAGCGCAACAGGAGCCGCACATGAAAGCGTTATCTAAACTCTCGAAATTCACACTCCGAACACTTCCCATTCTTGGCATAACCATGCTTGCAGCGCCAACGGCGTGGGCAGCTGATTTCACAGCCAAGATTGGCCATCTGGAATCAGACCAACAGTCTCGGCACATATATATCGCCAAGGTTGGAGAACTGGTCAAAGAGCGGACAAATGGTGCTGTCGAATTTCAAATTTTCCCATCCGGGCAGCTTGGCAATCAGCGCGAAATGACAGAAGGCGTTCAACTGGGTACGCTGGAAGCAACTGTTTCCCCTGCCGCTTTCATTGGCGGTTTCAACCCCGCGATCTCCATTCTGGACATTCCATTCCTGCTGCCAGAAGATGCTGATAAGGCGCAGAAACTGCGCGAAGGTGAATTTGGCCAGGCCTTGCTTGAATCCTTTTCGTCAAAAGGCGTTGTCGGTGTGGCCTTGTGGCCAAACGGGCTGAAGAATTTTACATCCAACAAACCACTGGATGATCTGTCGTCCTTTGGTGGCCAAAAATTCCGGGTGATGGATTCCAATATTCTGATTGAGCAATTTGATGCGCTGGGCGCGTCTGCCATCGCCCTGCCATTTGGCGAATTGTACACCTCACTTCAAACAGGCGTTGTGGATGGGCAGGAAAACCCGCTCGATACCATTCAGCGCATGAAGTTCTATGAAGTGCAAAAATATCTCGTCGTATCTGAACATGGTGCGATGGAAGATGTGGTTCTGTTCAATCCGACCTGGTGGAACAGCCTTCCAGAAGAGTATCGCACAATCATCACCGATGCCTTCAACGAAGTTGTACCAGGCCTGCGTGCCCACAAAGCCAAGGCTGTTGAAGCTGCTCTTGAAGCGATTAAAGAGAGCGATATCAATGTGCGCATTGCGTCCAGTGAAGAAAAAGCTGCCCTCAGGGAAGCGATGTACGAAAAGGCCAAGGCCGCCTACATGGACCGCGCTGGCGATGCTGCTACCGAGCTGATCGGTGCCTATGAAAAAGCATATTCAGAACTGAACTGAGCAAACACAGTTCGATAAAATCGGAAGGCGGCCGAACGCGCTGCCTTCCCTTCGCTTAAAAGCCTCAACCAGAACACCGGAAGCAACTGAAGATCATGCATTATTTACGGCGTGTGGAGCGGGTTTTCCTCGTCACACTTTTTCTTTCAATGGTTGCACTGTTCTCACTGAACGTTCTTGCGCGCGAGATTGGCGGCACTTTTGCAAGCCAGTTTGCCTGGGTGGAAGAAGCTGTTCGGCTGATGAATGTGTTTCTGGTGTTCGGAGCTCTGGGGCTGGCACTGGAGCGCGGTAAACATGTGGGCATCGATACGTTGAGAGAGGCCCTGCCCCACGCTGCACGGGCCACTATACGCCGCATTATCGATGCTGCAGGCTGTCTCTTCTCACTCTATATGGCGTATCTGGCTTGGCAGTTGGTGGTCTTTGTACTGGGTACGGGCCAGAAAAGCCCGACGCTCAATATCCAGATCGGCTGGATTTACACCGCACCGATTATCGGCTTCGGCCTTCTGGCATTGCGCTATGCGCTCAGCTTCTTCTCAATTATTGATCGCTTCACGAAAGATGACGATGATTTGAGCGATGCCCAGCCAGCGCCGGGGGCACGCTGATGCTTTTTATTGTTATTATTCTAGCCGTTATCCTGCTGATTGCAGGCTTTGAAATGCTTCTGGTGCTGGGCATACCTGCCTTGGCAACCAAGATGATTTTTTACGGATCAATGCCCGATCTGGCCTTTATCCAGAAAACTCTGGGCGGCATCAATCACACAACATTGCTGGCCATACCGTTCTTCATTTTTGCAGCACATCTTATGGGCTCTGGGCAGATAGCCGGTCGCCTGACTGGGCTTGTCCGGGCACTGGTGGGCCATGCCCGCGGCGGCATGGGATATACGGTTATTGGTGGTTCTATGGCATTTGGGTCTGTATCCGGGTCTGCTCCCGCCACGGTCGCTGCCATGGGGCGGATGGTTTATCCGGAAATGCGCTCGGTCGGCTTTTCAGAGAAATTCAGTCTGGGCCTGCTGGTGGCCAGCGCCGAGACCGCCATTCTGATACCGCCTTCCATCACCTTAATCATCTATGGCTGGATGACAGGGTCCTCCATAGGCCGTTTGTTTGCCGGTGGCCTTGCCGTCGGGCTGGTGCTTGGGCTTGCCTTTGCCATTCTTGTCAAACTGGAAGCTAAACGAAACGGCGTCAAATCGTTTCAGAGAACCACATCCGGCGAGAAGCTGAAGGCCTTCAAGGATGCCGGATGGTCTTTGGGTATGCCGGTTATCATTCTGGGCGGCATTTATGGTGGCATTTTCACCCCCACCGAAGCTGCAGCTGTCAGTGTTGTCTATGCCATCCTGATTGAAGCCTTCATTTACAAGAATCTTGGCTTTGCCAAGCTTGTGGAAATCACCGAGCGCAGTGCCATTTCCACCGCCACGATTTTTATTCTTCTTGCCATGGGCGGCGTGCTGTCCTTCTTCATAACATTGGCGCAGGTTCCAACTCATATCAGCGATTTTCTGACGTCGATTGATGCCGGGGTGATTACGTTCCTGCTGGCGGTCAATGTCTGCTTTCTGATCGCGGGAATGTTTATTGATCCCAATTCCGCTCTGTTGATCCTGGTGCCGCCTCTGTTCCCGGTTGCCATGGCGCTTGGCATCGACCCGATCCATTTCGGAATGATCGTCACTTTGAACATCGGTATGGGTATGATTACTCCGCCCTTTGGGCTGGATATTTTCGTGGCCTCCTCGACGCTCAACAAGCCTGTCATGAGCATCATCAAAGGGGTCTGGCCGTTCGTGATTGCCAACATCATCGTGCTGATGATCATCACCTATGTGCCATCAATTTCGCTGTTCATCCCCAATCTGATTTTTGGTCCATAGGAGGGCAGACTGTGAACATTATACCATTACCCACATCGCCCGCTTCGCCTGAGATGATGCCTGTGTTTGAAGTCTCTTGCTCCGTCAAACGCAACGAGCCGGTCAATGGTGAATATCGTCTGCTGGTGCTGGATGCGCCGCAATCCATTCTTCAATGTGCGCCGGGCCAGTTTTTCCATATTCTGTGTCCGGTCACGGAAAAGCTGCAGCCCTATCTTCGCCGCCCCATGAGCATTTATGGCTACTACCCGGATCAGGGCGAATTGCATTTTCTCTACAAGGTCACCGGCGAGGGCACCTCAGCGCTGGCAACACTGACGACCGGTCAATCGCTGAATGTACTCGGTCCGCTTGGGCGCGGATTTGACATTCTTCCCGACTGGCAGAACCTGTTGCTGGTGGCGCGCGGAGTCGGATTGGCGACGCTTGCCCCCCTCGCCTTGCAGGCCCACAAGCTTGGCCGGAACCTTACCGCAATTTGCAGCGCGCGCTCTGAAGACACGCTTATGTCGTTGGATTACTTTCGGGAATTGGGCGCCGATGTCATTCCGCTCACCGATGATACAGGTTCGTCTGATGTTGCCAATATGCGCCGCATCATTGAGGCCAAAATTGCCGATACGGGTATTGATGCCATGTATACGTGTGGCTCCAACCGGATTCTGAAGTTGCTTCAATCGCTTGGGAAAACTCACGATATTCCCGGACAGATTGCCCTTGAGCAGCAAATGGCCTGCGGTATCGGCATGTGCCAATGCTGTGTCCGTGCCTTCCACCGGAATGGCAAAACAGTCAATGAGCGTGTGTGTCGCGAAGGCCCCGTTTTCGATTTGCAGGAGGCCATCGGATGCTAGATCTGACCACCCGAATTGGTTCGCTAACGCTGAAAAACCCGATTATGCCAGCTTCTGGTACGTTCTCGGAAGAACTTGCTCAATTGTTCGATCTGGATGTTCTGGGCGCCCATGTCACCAAAACAATCACCCGCGAAAAACGCAGCGGCAACCCCACTCCTCGGGTCTGCGAAGTGCGTGGCTCCATGCTCAACTCCATTGGCATTCCGAGCAAGGGGCTGGACGCGTTCAAGGCCAACGTCATCCCGTTCTATGACCGGTATGATGCGCCTCTGATTGTCAGCATTTCAGCGGGCAGCGCTGATGAATTTGCCTCGCTGTGCGAGGATATAAGCATTCCTGGCGTGGCCGCGATTGAAGTGAACATCTCGTGCCCGAATATTGAGGAAGACGGCAAAGCCTTCGCCATGCGGCCTTCCACGACCCATGCGGTCATGACCAAATTGCGTCAGGCGACCGATCTGCCCTTATGGGCCAAATTGACCCCCAATACGGGCGAAACCACAGAAGTTGCAAAAGCTGCGGAAGAAGCCGGTGCCGATGCGCTGGTGGTTTCAAATACCCTGCTTGCCATGGCTATTGATATTCATACAAGGCGTCCGAAACTGGGCAATCTGATGGGTGGCCTGTCCGGCCCGGCTTTCAAGCCGATTGCGCTGCGCATGGCATACCAATGTGCCAAATCGGTCGACATTCCGGTAATTGGCTGCGGCGGTATATCGACCGTTGACGATGTGATTGAATATCTGATTGCCGGTGCGGTCGCTATTCAAATCGGGACTGCTACCTTCATTGAACCGCACATCATGGTCCGCATGATCGACGGGCTGGAAACCTATCTGACATCACAAGGGTTCCAGAACGTCGGCCAGCTTGTGGGCTCGGTTGAAGATGAAGAAGCCTCAGACGGGCTGGTGTTTATGGAAGCCGCGCCATGAGCAGATCAAGCCATTTAGAGCAATCATTTGATGCCGAAACCGTTGCGGCACAGCTGTTTGAAGAGGTCGCAGCCTTTTCTCCGGATACAGCCGGGATCAGCCGTCCTGCTTTTTCAGCCATTGAGACCAAGACACTGAAATATCTGGAAGATTACGCACACGCACAGGGCTTGTCGGTCCAGTATGATGCGGGTCAGAACGCGGTGTTTTCGTTGCCGGACGACGCAGACGCCAGCAAATATATGCTTGTCGGCTCTCACGTTGACAGCGTGCCTAATGGCGGCAACTTTGATGGCTTGGCTGGCGTTATTGCCGGGCTGCTATGTTTGGCCCGTGCCAAGCATCTAGGAATTCGGTTTGCAAAGCCGGTTAAGGTGATTGCCATGCGGGCGGAGGAAAGCGCCTGGTTTGGCCCCTGCTACATTGCCTCAAAGGCGCTGCTTGGAAAGCTGGATGAAGACGAGCTGCAGTCAGTCCACAAAGGAGATGGGCGCAGCCTGAGCGCCCATATGTCGGATATTGGAATTAATATGAATCAGGTGCATCAACATCGACCTCTCATCGATCCGGACAGTATCGAATCCTATATTGAGCTCCACATTGAACAAGGCCCCTTGCTTGTCGAGAAGAATATGCCTGCAGCTGTCGTCTCCGGCATTCGCGGTAATATCAGGCATAAACGGATTAGATGCGTCGGCGAGGCCGGGCATTCCGGCGCCGTCCCACGGGCCTACCGAAAAGACCCGGTGCTGGCCATGGCAGACCTTCTGACACGGCTGGATGAGAGTTGGCTGACCATTTTGCAAAAGGGTGAGGATCTGGTTCTGACCGCAGGCATGGTGGGAACCGACCCGGGGCGACACGCTTTGACACGCATACCTGATCTTGTGGATTTCAGCCTCGATCTTCGCAGTCAAAGTGCTGAGGCGTTAAATGATGTGCGGTCTTTGCTGAAGCAGGAAATCAGGTCTGTCGAGCGGGAGCGCGGCGTTACGTTTCAACTGGATAAAGAGCTTCACACTGCACCGGCTCTTTGCGATAAGCAGATGGTGGAGGGCCTGTCCGCGTCTATGGCGCATATAAGGCAAGAACCTTTCACAATGCCGTCGGGTGGCGGGCATGATGCCGCCGTCTTCGCCAATGCCGGCATTCCTTCGGCAATGGTTTTTGTACGCAACAGAAATGGATCCCACAATCCGGATGAGGCCATGGAAATTCCTGATCTCATTGCCGGAACGGATATCATCTTCAATTATCTCACAGAGGTCGTTCAGTGACATCTTCACAATTCATCATTCGGCAACCGGATGACTGGCATTTGCATCTGCGTGATGGCGAAATGCTCAAGGCTGTTATCGGCCATTCAAGCGCCTGGTCGGCGCGGGCCATCATTATGCCAAACCTGGTTCCGCCAGTTGTTACAACCAGCCAGGCGCAAGCCTATAAAGACCAGATTGAAGCCGCCCTGCCCTCCGGCGATGATTTCACACCTTTGATGACGCTCTATCTGACAGAGCAAACCGACATTGATGACCTGCAGGCAGGCGCTGACTCTGGTCTCATTCAGGCAGTGAAACTCTATCCAGCGGGTGCGACCACCAATTCCGAAAGCGGCGTTAGCAGCTTTGAAAAAATCATGCCCATTCTGGAGCATATGGCAAAAATCAATCTGCCGCTGCTTGTCCATGGCGAGGTAACCGATGCGGATATCGACATCTTTGACCGCGAAGCCGTATTCATCGAGCGCGTGCTGGATCCAATCCGCAAACGCATTCCGGAACTTCGTGTGGTGATGGAGCATGTCACCACATCCGATGGCATAGACTACGTGTCTGCCGGTGGAGATAACATCGCGGCGACGATCACGACGCACCATTTGATCATCAACCGAAATGCCTATCTGGCTGGTGGCATCAGGCCACATTATTACTGCCTGCCTGTTGCGAAACGCGAAAGCCATCGACTGGCACTGCGTGCGGCTGCCACATCCGGCAATCCCAAATTCTTTCTGGGCACCGATTCGGCACCACATTTTGATGGCGCAAAGGAAACGGCCTGCGGATGTGCAGGCATTTACACCTCCATCAACACGCTGAACTGTCTGGCACATGTGTTTGAGGACGATGGTGCGCTGGACCAGATGGAAGCTTTTACATCATTGAATGGCCCTGCCTTCTACCGCCTGAAGCCAAATGACAAAAAGCTGAAATTCACAAAACAGGACGCGCCAATTGCCTTTCCAAAGCAGATTCCGGTTCAAAACGACCACATAACTGTATTTGATCCGGGCTTTCCATTGTTTTGGAGCCACGAAGCTATTAACGGTGGGGAGATTTGACCTGATTTGATCTTCCAAAGGATAGCACCATGAGCACCAGCACTTTCCCCGACCGCAAACTGATGGCCGAAATGACAGCCAAAATGTTGCTGGAGATCGACGCTGTCCATTTCCGGACAGACAAACCGTTCATGTTCACATCCGGTCTTGCAAGTCCTGTCTATATCGATTGCCGGAAACTCATTTCCTATCCCCGCATCCGCAACACGCTGATGGACTTTACAGCCGGATTGGTAATGCGGGATATCGGATTTGAGCAGATCGACAGTGTGACGGGCGGCGAAACTGCTGGCATTCCCTTTGCCGCCTGGTTGGCCGAAAAGCTGAATCTGCCCATGCACTATGTCCGCAAGAAGCCAAAAGGATTTGGCCGTGATGCGCAAATCGAAGGCAACTCGATTGAGGGTAAGCGTGTCCTGCTGGTTGAGGACCTGACAACAGATGGCGGCAGCAAGATTAAATTCTGCGAAGCCATCCGACATGCTGGCGGAGAAATATCCGACACTGTGGTGGTGTTCTACTACGACATTTTCCCCGAAGCCCGGGAAAACCTGGAAAAGATTGGTCTTAATCTTCACTACCTTGCCACATGGCGCGACGTTCTGGATGTCTGCAAAACACAAAACTATTTTGATCCGGAAACCCTGAAGCAGGTTGAAAGTTTTCTGGATGATCCCCTGGCATGGTCCAGTGCAAATGGCGGCGCCACCGAGATTTCAGGTTTGAGTAAAAAGGAATGATTTCATGCGTATGACTGAGCTTTTGAAGATTATTGAAGACAATGGCAAAGGCGTCCGAGCCTATTCGGAATGTGGCCGGGCGGCACGCGAGTGTATCAAAACCCATTCAGACCAAGCGACTGCCTATTACCTGCTCAGCATTGCTGCAGACAGGTTTGTGGAAACTTATGATGATCAGCCCCTGCTCAGCCAGAGTGCCGAGGATGCGTATCTGAACTTCAAGAGCTATGTTGAGCGATTGGCCGAAACAGAGCAGGAAAATGATCCAGCGAAAAAGCTCCAAACGCTCAATCGCGTTGCGACCGAAATTGCTGATGACCGATTTTTGAAGTCCGCAGAATAGTGATTGCAACACTGAGGTGAGTTTAAATCAGGCGTTATACGCGTCTTGATCAAGCGTTTTGTGCTCATTCTCCACCAAGCGCGAGCTCAAATGGAAATATCAATGTGAGTGGCACCATCGCCGGGGAAATTCAGGGCCGCCACACGCCCTGGATCTGAGAGGATCTGGTCCAACTTGGCATCAAGACCATCCTTCTTGAAATCCTTATGGGTTTTGATCTCCGCAGGGCTGTAAGTCATATGAACCGTGTAATTTAGCTCCGGCCGTGCTTCGAACAGCATGTCGAGTGTATTTGGCTCCGGATTTCCATGTTTGCCATCACCACAAACCACGTAGTGATCGGCGGTAACCCGCTGGAAAAACTCTTTTGTAACGTTTCGGTCGCTGCCATGATGCGGCAGCTTTAAAATATCAAAATGTACCGTTCCGCCTGATTGAAGACGCCCGGTCTTCTCAAGCCATTCCATTATCATCTTTCCGCGCGCATCTCCGGTCAGCAAAACTGTCTTGCCATATGCTTCGGCGACAACGACGATTGAGGCAAGATTGGAAACAGACGTATCCATGCTGTGGGCTGCGGTCTCTGCGTCGGCCTCTTTTTCCAGGATTTTCTTGAGCTTTTTGGCCCATTCCTTCCTCAAGCGGTCCACCTGTTCTTGGCCGGGGCCGATCACATCGAGGCTTAGCGCGCCGCTTTTCCACGGTGTTTGCGCATTGTCCAGCAATGCGAGCCGATCCTTGAAGCGCTGGTTGACGTCAATATTGAGGGCCTTCAGGTCAAGCCGCAATTGACGCCCCTGACCGACGCTGGCCAGAACAAGTTTGGATTCGTGCGGATCAAAACCACCGAGGGACATCTCGTCAAACGCCCCGGCAAGTGATGCGGCCTGGCTACGGGTTGCTGCTGGACTGACGCCGACGGATTTTGCAATGGTATCGGCGAAGCTGTTATGCCAGGCGCGGCGAACATGAACGATCGGGTCGCGCTCCTCATCGCGTGCCTCTATCAATTCAGCTGTCAGGTCGAGAATGCCATCAATATGATCTGCATCGATATGGCTGACCATCACCAGGTCAATGACCGGCGGCTCCTCTCCGCTTTTGGGAAGAGCCTGCAGTTGGTGACGCAAATACCGATCGTAAACGCCAGAGGGACCGCCATCGATCAGAATCGTATTGTCATCTGCAAAAAGCAAAAGACTGTCGCCGTGTTTTGCTTTTATGACGCGTAATGTCAGAGCGGTCATTTGAATATCTCCTAAACCGATTGCAGCGCGCGCAGGATATCAACCAGGCCGTGTCCTTGAAAATACCGCTCCCGCTCCAGGTCGGTTGCGGTTTCACACAAGATGCGTTTGATCCGCTCGGGCTGGGCGATCAACTCAGTATGGCGCGCCATCAGCAGGGCGGAAGCTCCGCTCACATGCGGCGCTGCCATGCTTGTTCCATCCTTGTACTCGGCCCGATTGTTTGGCGTGGGACCGCGTACTTTCTCGCCGGGCGCAACAATATCGGGCTTCAACCGCCCATCGCCCGTCGGGCCCCGGCTGGAGAAATAACTCACGCCGTATTCGTGTGGCCGTTTTCGATGTGTCGCACCGACTGTAATCACACCTGTCGCATTGCCCGGGTCTGTGATTGAGACCGAGCGATAATTATCCGTTGAGCTGACCTCCTCGACATCCGACATTTCGAAACCCCGGTTTCCAGCAGCGGCGACAACGACCATTCCTGCCGCAACAGCTTCGTTGCATTCGTCGCAAATGGGGGTGCGGCCACAGGCAAAACGGCGAACCTCGTGAATCAGGGACAAGCTTAAATTGGCACCATGAACCTGCATTGTCCCCGCACGGGAATTCATCCAGCGCAGATACTGAATGGCCGCCAGCAGTTCAAACTCATCCGTCAACCCGTCATCGCGGAACACCCGAACGTCTATCAGGTTGATATCAGGGCACACACCCTGCATCCGGCGCGTGCGCGAATGTAGTGGCTCCTTGCGCTCATGTTCGAGGTCGTCAATCCAGTCGGCCCCCAGAATTCCGGCAACATGTGTGCCATGGTCATTCATGGGCACCTCAGGCTGATGATCCACAATGGCGTCTTCAAGGTCCTGCCAACTGATATCCTTTCCGTCCTTGATCCTGCGTTTCAGTTCTTCAAGCAGATTTTTGCCAGCACGGACTTTGTCGTCATGATCCTTGCCGGGCATTCTGCGTACCATTTCATCCAGCACCCGGCGGCGCTGCTCATCTGCCACAGCATCATTTTCATCGATCTCGATATCGCAATCCAGCAACTCGCGCAGGCGTGTGAAATCAAGTGTTTTGACAACACGGCTCTTCTTCAAATCCGCCAAACGCAACTCACCGGCTTCCCTTGCTGGTTGCGCGCCCGCTTCCTCAGCCTTTTGTCTTTCCAATTCCAGTCTGCCACGAACTTCTTTCTCATATTCAGGCGTGACTGTTTTGAAGGCTTGGTGGGTGGAGTCTATTCCGCTGTCGACCACCGCCCAGGTGATAGTCTTGCAAGAGATATCAAACAGCCGGATTGCTGCATCAGCCTTGACTGTAAGCACAGATTTGTTGACCGCCAGACGAATAGGCCGGTTTTTGGTGACTCTCCAGATCAGTTTTTCGCTTGGGTAGTCGTCTGATTTGTTCCAGTCCCAATAAAGATTGGTAAGCGCAGCAACGACCTGCCGACGCGCATTCTGCGCCTCTTGGAGCGATACTGCCGACCGCTTTTCGCGCTCCAGCATCTCGGTCGAATTTTCAATCAGATCGGGATCCATTCTCTCCCGTCGCCGGTAAGAGAACTCTTTTTCAAAGAGCTTTCCCAGTGTGTCCCGGTCGTCAAGCAGAAGATGACCATTTTGAAAACAATTTGCGATCAGGCCTCCGATGCGGACGAACCAGGATAAATCGGAGGGAATGTTGCGAATGTATTCCTGACGCTTTTTATTGTCTTGAGCAACTCGCCCATTGGCATGACTTGGGTCGATATCACGGCGCATCATCATCAAGGCATCAAACAGGTCCTGCTCACGGCGCTGCTCCGGATCGGGTTGTGGAAAATGAAACCAGTCGGCAACGTCCACATCCTCTGGCATTGTGTGCTGAAGCACTCGGAGTTGATCATAGGTTTCATGCCACCAACGGGTCAGCGGCAGCACAACTCGCATCAATTCATCAAAGTAGAGACGCGCGGCAATCTGGCCGGGAATATATGAAATGCGCGGTCGTTTTCCCAGGTCCTTGCCAGCCTCCCCTTTCTTTATCCGGTAATTGTTCAGCATCTCCCGGATCAAATGGGCAGATCGCCCTGTTCCGCCGTTTTCATTGTTGGTCAGGATCAATTCATGCTGACGATGTGGTTCGGCCGCAAAGGCCAACCAGACATTGGGAAGAATTGGACTGTCCTGGGTAAAGCGAAGCCCCCCCGGCGTTTCGAAAAGCAGACTATTGGTAAATACCAATCTGCGTCTGGCTCCCTCTTCCATGTCCCCTCCACTGAATTCAGCAACAATCTGAAAATGCGCCCATATTAAATGTTGTAAAATCAGAAAAAGTCAATCTAGGTTAGAAAACTACATCATTTACTTCACCCGGTAGCACATGCCAAATAGACAAGCAGAAATTGCCTAAGCAACGAACATGAGAATACATGTGGTGTGCTGGACATCTATCATTTGATGATGATTTTCATTGATGGCCCGGGATCCCAATTTTCGTCCGCCATAAGATGAAACCACAAAAATCTTGGCCATTATTTTAGCCCGGCACCACTGACTTCGAACTTGCTGCATTCGGCTCGTCGACAATGCAATCCAAATATCTGAAACAGGTTGCCGAGTGGTGTCTCGACATACAAACTGGCTGGGAGAATAGCGACCCTGCTATGATGTAGTCAGTCTGGCTGGACACAGGAAAGCCATTCCAGGATGACCGACAAAGGAGTGTTATGAAAGTCCTGATTTTTGACACCGCACAACAGGCTGCTGATGCGCTCGCCGATAAGCTGATCAAACAGGTTTTGTCGCATCCGACCTGCACACTTGGTTTGGCGACCGGCGGCACGGCAAACCCTGTGTATGACAAACTGGTCCGCACTCATCTGGCCGGAGACATCAGCTTCAAGGGTGTCCGCACCTTCAACCTTGATGAGTATGTGGCGCTGCCGATTGCGCATCCACTTTCCTACCATACCTATATGGCTGAACATTTGTTTGAGCCCTGCGACTTTCAAACGGAAAACACTCATATTCCGAACGGAAATGCACCTGATCTGGCAAAGGAAGCAAGGCGATATGAGAATGCCATAACGAATTGTGGCGGTATAGACTGTCAGTTTCTTGGCATTGGTGAAAACGGCCATATTGGTTTCAACGAACCTACGTCCAGCCTGGCTTCCCTCACCCGCGTAAAGACACTGGCCCCCAGTACAGTAGAAGCAAATAGTCGGTATTTTGAGACCCCGGAAGACGTTCCGCGCCTGTGTATCACAATGGGTATAGCGACTATTCTGAGAGCGGCCGAAATTGCACTTCTTGCAGTTGGCAAACGCAAGTCCGAGGCAGTCCGCAATATGATTGAAGGACCGTTGGCCGCCATGTGCCCGGCCAGCGCCCTGCAGCTTCATCAGCACGCCGAAATTTATCTGGACTCCGAAGCTGCATCCCGTCTTGAATTGCTGGATTATTACAAATCGGTCCATCCATGCGGACACGCCCCTCCTTTGTGAGATGACGACAGCTCGACATGAGCGCGATCTAATGCACGTTTCTATATTTGGATTTATCATTTATTTTCAATCCAAAAATTGATAAACTTAAAATTGAATGATATTTCAAATTAACTTACTTTTAGTTTCATACTATCTATTTCTATTGGAGATTCTGATGTTAATCGACTCTTACACAAAATTTATCTTGACCATCATTGCAGGAACACTGGTGGCTTTGACGTTCAATCAATTTGTCACAAATGCGAATGCCGATACAAGTTGTGGTGAATCCTATGATAAGCCATGTGTAATGGTTATAGTTGGTGACGGTGGGAGAAATTCTGGCGTTGATGTTGAGGACGGACGTCTCTTGGTTTTTACTGACTAATAGTTACTGCTTGTCCGTCCAAACTTGGGATTGAACGAAGCTAACGTCTCACCGGTTTGAGAAACCCTGTATGATCTATAAAATCGGGTGTATTCAAGAACCAAATCTCACCGATTTGTTCCATTAAATATGAATAATGCACCCATCGTCCGGTCAGAAGATGTGGGTGATGACCTAGGGATTGGCGATCACGTTCCGGTTTCAAACAGTATTGTGCTTGTCACATTGGCTGCAGGAGAGGACGCAGATAGCTTCCAAGCCCGTGTGAGATGACGTGGCACGGATGCGCACGGCTCATTTGTTCCCTTCCGCCATGGCTTTTATTAAGGTTTGAACCCAATTGGGAGATTGAATTGGCAGCTGTGATTACCCAACAGTAGATGGCCCCTTGAGCCACAATTATTCACATCATGGCCTGTTTGAAGGCCGCCTCTTCGAGAACATCGATGAAATACATGTATTCGAGACTGGTGCCCTGATCTCATATTGGATTTACAAGTGAAATCGTTTCATATATGAAACACACAGAGCTTCGGTTTAAATGAAGCCTTTGGGGAAAGGGCTGCAGCTATGCAGATCCAGGAGGAACGGCTCAGCGGCATTTCGTTGGGCGAGAGCAAAATTGCATTGGAACTGAAAGGCATTGGAAAGTCCTTTGCCGACATATCGGTTCTGCGCGACGTTGACCTGATCATCAATGGTGGAGAAATCCACACTTTGATGGGAGAGAACGGCGCCGGAAAGTCCACCCTTGTAAAAATCATCAGTGGTGTGAACACGCCCAGCGCCGGTTCCATGACAATTGATGGTGTTCCTGTGCGCTTTGAGACGCCGCGTGATGCGGAATATCAGGGCATTGCCATCATGCATCAGGAACTCAGCCTTATCCCGGAAATGACCGTCGCGGAGAACGTGATGCTGGGTCATGAACCGCTGATTGGTGGTCTCTTTGTGGATCGCACCCGCATGCGGGAAAAGGCCAAGGAAGCCCTCGCGCGGTTTGGCTTTACAATCGACATTGATACACCGGTCAAACAATTGCGCGTGGGCGAGCAGCAGTTGATTGAAATTGCACGCGCCCTGCTGATGGATGCGCGTCTGCTGATCATGGATGAGCCAACGTCTGCCCTCTCGCAGACCGAGGCAGACATTCTGATGGAGGTAATCCGTGATCTGGCTCTGAATGGCGTTGCGGTACTTTATATCTCGCATCGCATGGATGAGGTGTTCGAGATATCCGACAGAATTACGGTTCTGCGAGACGGGGACTATCTGGGCACCGTACTGGCCAGTGACACAACGCCCACGGATGTCATTGAACTCATGGTTGGGCGCCGGATTGAAGTGGTTCGTATTGACCGCAAGACCAAACCTTCCAGTGAAAAAGTGTTGGAAGTCGAGAATCTGACTGTCTCATCCGGCATTTCTTCTGGTGGGCGACCGGTCCTTCAGGATGTGTCGTTCTCACTTCACAAGGGAGAAATTCTGGGCGTCGGTGGCCTGCTGGGCGCGGGACGGACAGAACTTCTGGAAACATTGTTTGGTGCCAGAAATGGCAATCATTCAGGTCGTCTGGTTGTTGAAGGTGAAGCCGTGAATCTGCGCAGCCCCGTGGACGCAGTTGACCGCGGTCTTGCGCTCATCACTGAGGATCGCAAGGCAACCGGCCTCATCCTCAATCACAGCATAGCCGATAATGTTATTCTGCCCCTCCTGCCCCGAACCACACGATTTGGCTTGCGCTCTGAAAAGCACAAGCGGGAAGAGGCTCTGGCGGTCATTGAAAAACTCAGTGTTACGGCACGCGGGCCGGACCATCTGGTTGGCCAGTTGAGCGGCGGCAATCAACAGAAAATCGTTCTTGGCAAATGGCTGGCCACGTCGCCCCGCATCTTGCTGCTGGATGAACCGACAAGAGGCATCGATATCGGTGCAAAAGATGAAATTTACACTCTGATCGGCAAGCTTGCTGACGAAGGTATCTCGATCATACTGGCCAGTTCGGAAATTCCGGAATTTCTCGCCGTCTGTGATCGGGTCATGGTGCTTTGTGAAGGCAGGGTTACCGGAACGCTGGAAAGCGATGAGATGTCCTATGACGGCATCAAACACCTGGCGATGCAGTTCTTATGAACCCCTCGACTTTGATAGATCACACAGGAAGACCAAAATGAAAGCGACGTCCCTATCAAAGCCGCAAGGTGTGAGCGGAAAGCCTGCTACGGCAATTCTTTTGTCGCTCGTTGCCAAAACAAAGCTCTATTGGGGTCTGGCAGCGCTGATTGTCTTCGGCATCTTCACATCGCCCCTGTCATCAAAAGGCAACAACATATTCATGTCCGTCGGCAATTTGACCGATGTTCTGAGGCAGGTCTCGGTCACCGGAATTGTTGCAGTTGGCATGACGCTGGTGATTTTCATCGCCGGCATTGATCTGTCTGTTGGATCTATCCTGGCTCTGGGAACAGTGATCTGCGCCATGCTTCTGACCCAGGAAGGCTGGACAGCAGCGAGCTATTTTGGCATTCCCGCAACCGGCGCGGTGTTGTTTGTCATTGTCTTTGGTGCTGCTGCCTTTTTGCGAAAAAATCTGGTTAGCCGGGATCAAACGGCAAGTCAGAACAAGGGATTGCGCAACAACATCGTGCCACTGATCATTGCCGTTGTCATTGCGACCGCAGCAATGGTTTGGCTTGCCAGTCAGGTCCAGACCAAGTTTGGCGTTCTGGCGGTTCTTCTGGCAGTGCCCTGTATCGGGGCAGTCATGGGCACCTTGAACGGTTCGCTGATCGTACATGGCCGTTTGCAACCATTCATCGTCACATTGGCCATGATGGTTGGTGCCCTTGGGCTGGCCCGCGTTATCGCCGGTCAGGATACGGCGGTTTATCCGGTTTACACCGGAAGCAATGCCGCTGAATCATTTGAGGTTTTGCGCAGCCTGTTTCTGGGTGTCATTCCGGTGCCGGGCCTGTTTTTCCTCGGCGTGTTTGTGATTGCCTATCTGGCAGCGCGTTTTACCACCTATGGCAGCTATTTGCTGGCCATTGGCGGGAATGAAGAGGCTGCGCGTCTGGCCGGTATCAATGTCAATCGCGCCAAGATCACCACCTACGCTATTGCGGGCGCGTTGTCGGCCTTTGCCGGCATTCTTTATGTCGCACAATTTCGTCAGGGCAAGCCGGATGCGGGTCTTGGCCTGGAACTGGATGCCATTGCCGCCGTCGTTATCGGCGGAACCAGTCTCATGGGCGGACGAGGCTCGATAATCGGCACGCTGGTCGGCGTGCTGATTTTCGGCTTCCTCAGCAACATTCTGCAACTCAATAACATCGACAGCAATTCACAGCTCATCCTGAAAGGCATGATCATCATCGTTGCGGTGCTGATTCAGGAAGGACGGCTGGAACAGGTCTCTTTGGTCATCAGGCAAATGCTTAGGCCAAAAAGAAATCTCTAACCCCGCAAATCTTGGAGGATCACAGGGTTAGAGACATCGCAAAGGGGCACATTGTGTGCCTCCTCATGACAAGGGAGAATATTATGAACAGAAGGTCTTTTAGCAAGTGGTTTATGGCTGTTGCCTCGACCACGCTTCTGGTAACCGCCGGTGGCACAGGTGCGCTGCAGGCTGCGGACAAATATGTCATCGGCTTTTCACAGGTCACGACAGTTGAGCCATGGCGGGTTCAGTTCAACAAGGATTTGCGGGCAGAAGCTGCCTTGCATGACAATGTTGAGCTGCTCATTTCCGATGCCAATGACCGCACGGAAAAGCAGGTTGCTGATGTTGAAAACTTCATCCGTCAGGAAGTCGATGCTCTTCTGATTTCACCAAAAGAAGCTGCTGGCCTCACCGGTGTGGTTGAGCAGGCAACAGATGCCGGAATACCGGTGTTTGTGCTTGACCGTAATGTCGAGACTGACAAATTCATTCAGTGGGTTGGCGGCAACAACGCTTTGATCGGTGTAGCTGCTGGCAAGTTTGCGCTGGATGCATTGGGCGGCAAAGGCAACGCAAAAGGCAAGATTGTGGAAATCTGGGGTGGTCTTGGCATCACTGCGACATTCGAACGGTCTGAAGGCTTTCATGATGCGTTTGAAGGTGAAGAAGGTGTTGAATTCCTGCTGGATCAGCAATCCGGCGACTGGAAACAGGACCAGGCCTACGACATCATGTCCACAGCCCTGCGCAACTTCGAAGATATCACCATGGTCTATGGTCACAATGATCCAATGGCCTATGGCGCATATCTGGCTGCTAAAGATGCCGGACGTGAGAAAGACATCATCTTTATAGGTGTTGATGGTCTTCCCGATGAAGGCGTGATGTGGGTTCACAAGGGTGAATTGTCAGCAACCTTCCTGTACCCAACTCCAGGTGCCGAAGGCCTGCGTCAGGCGCTGAAACATCTGGCCGGCGAAGAAGTTGAAAAATCCGTCGTTCTGGATACTGAAGCCATTACTTCGGAAAATGCCGAGGAAATCCTCAAACGCAATGGACTGATGTAAGAAGTAACCGGATGAAAACAGAATAGTGTCTATCCTATCTTCTCCAATGGCGTGGAGGCGGCCCAGCCGCCCCCGCGCCTTTTTCAAAATCTGTTCGGGGGTTCTTCGAAGAGGAATTCTGTTCCAGCCAAAGGGCAACAGTCACAGTGTCTGACCCGCAATCCAAACTGCAGAAATATTCAGCCCCCGCGCTGGAAAAGGGCCTGGATATTATCGAGTTTCTGTCCCTCACGGATTCCGCTCCCTCCCTCTCGCAGCTTGCGGCTGGTATTGGCCGCTCCAAGAGCGAGATTTTTCGGATGATGATTGTGCTCGAAGAACGGGGCTATATCAGGCGGGCACAAGGTGACCAGTTTGTTCTGACAGACCGTCTTGGCATTCTGGGTGCGGAACGCCCGCTCAACAACAAACTTGCAGACCTTGCTACACCCATCCTTCTGGAGCTGTCAGACAAGACACGATATTCGTGCCACCTGTCTGTTTTACATGGCAAAAATTTCATTGTTGTAGCGCATGCAACCCTTGCAAAAAGCTATGGCTTGTCCGTGCAGATAGGCCACACATCGCCGGTCATGAACACGTCAGCTGGCGCTTGTTTTCTGGCGTTCCTGCCAGACCGGAAACGCCTTGAATTCATGTCCTACTTTGGTGACCCGGATCATCGCAATCACACTGAATTTGCTGAGGAAATTGAAAAATGCGAACAGGACCATCTGGTGTCCATGCCGAGCCTGGAATCTGATTCAATCTGTGAATTGTCGGCGCCCGTTCTGCACACCACGCATAAGGGAACGGTTGCGGTCGTGACCATCCCCTATATGGATACCAGCAAATCGAAAGGTATTCGTCAGGGAATTGCGGACGATCTTTTGGCGGCAACACAGCTGTTGCGCGACAAAATCAGCATTACGATGCCAAATCTGGTTCTTCCTGCGATTGCTCCGACATCCTGACATTTCATGGATGCCCTGAGCCATTGAACTGCGAAATCTGCACTGAATTCAGACCAAAAACTTGCTATAGGATATTGTTCAGACATCCGTTTTAAACTGGTTGGATGCTTTCAGTCCAAACGCGCAGGTTCGGTCTGGCAATTCTTGGAGTTCTAATTTGTCACTTATCTTTGTCCTGAATGGACCAAACCTCAATTTGCTGGGAAAACGCCAGCCTGACATTTATGGGCATGAAACCCTTGCCGATGTTGAAGTGGATTGCCGCTCTCTGGCATCGGAACTGGGTTTTGACATTCGTTTTCACCAGTCGAATCGTGAGTATGAACTGATTGACTGGATACATGAGGCTCGGGAAATCGGCGCAGCGATTGTTATCAATCCCGCCGCGTTTACGCATACCAGTGTTGCTATTCTGGATGCCCTGAATACATTTGAGGGACCGGTGATGGAGGTGCACATTTCCAATGTGCACCAACGCGAAGCGTTTCGTCACCACTCCTACGTTTCCATGCGCGCTGATGGCGTCATTGCCGGCATGGGCACACAGGGCTACCAATTGGCAATTCGCCGAGCCGTTGCCCAAGTGCAGGCTGACTAGGGTGCGGACCCTTTATGGGTGGTGAAATAGTCGGGATCGGTTTGTTTGCAGACTAGGAGCAAAGAAGCAGGAAGTCTGAAGACTTTCAAGTCTTTGCGACGCGGGTTGCGGGCAAACAGGCCCGATCCTTGATGGACAGAAAAATGGCTGCTACCTGCGGCGTCAAAGCACTTGACCGGGCAGAAAGCCCGCTCTGCGCGCATTTCCTTGCATCTCTTTGCCATTTGTTCTGCTATTTCATCACCCATAAAGGGTCCGCACCCTAGATAATTGGCTGACTAGTTGGCAGTTGGGCTGAGCTGTTTTTCGCGAAACCAGATCAACAGTCCCGCAACAATAATGATTGCGCCGCCTATCAAGGTCCAGCGGTCGGGCAGATGATCGAATATCAGAAAACTGGCCACGGCTAGATACAGAATGAAGGTGTAACCGAAGGGCGTCAAAGTGCTCGCGGGTGCAAAACGGTGGGCGTTGGTCAACAATTGATGCCCTAGCCATCCAAACACGCCAATCACAAGCATAATGGTCCAGTCCAGTCCATTTGTCGGAGTCTGCCAGGTAAAAATTGCAAATGGCAGCAATGCTACTGTTCCAACGAATCCTGAATAGAATTGCAGCGTGTCCACCGCCACAACGCCGGCCAGTTTCCGGGTTAGGATCGAGTAGAGCGCAAAACAGAATGCAGCGGACAGAGACAATGTCACGGCCCAGTGAAAGCTGGAATCAAATGGCCGAATAGCAATCAGAATTCCGACAAACCCGATCATGATTGCGCTCCAGCGCCAGAACCCGACACGCTCGCCCAAAAGGGGCCACGACAGCGCGCAGATGATAATCGGCGTGGAAAACAGGATCGTCGATGTCAGAGTGAGCGGCAGATAGGCCACCGCACTGAAATTCAATATGGTGGACGCCATCAACAAGGCCGCGCGTAAAACGACGAGCACCATCCTTTCGCTTGAAAACCGGTTGAAGCTGAAGCCGCCCTTGCCAATGAGGAACAGGGAGATCAGAAAATGTCCCAAATAGCGCATGAATGACAGTTGCAAGGCAGACAACCCGGCAATAGCCAGCCATTTGGCACTGACATCAACAAAGGCGAAAAACAGATATGCGCCCAGCATCAAAAGGATGCCGCTCATGACCCTGTCTTCATTTGCCTTTGCGGTCAGTCCCGACATTGGGCTCTTGTCCCTGACTGTCTAACTGGAGCCCGGCTTTGCGTATTTCTCCGCCAGAAAATCCACCATCTCGCTGACCATCTTGTCACCAAATCCAGCATCCACGGCACTGGACAACGCCTCACGAGCAGATTTGGACATGATGGAATCCACATGCGCGTCAGATGCCATCTGGCCGTAATAACCAACATCCTTGTTCGCGTTCTTAATCGCGAACTCAAGCGCATTCGGGTTCCCGTCAACCGCATAGGCCTTGACGAAATCCATCATGCCGGAATGGTTGGGTCCAGCGGACATAACTGCATAGACCTGCTCACGTGCAACGCCCATCTTGTCTGCGATGGCAAATGCTTCAGCCATGGCGTTCGCCGTTGTCATTGCAAAAAAGTTGTTGATCAGCTTGATCGTGTGGCCCGATCCGAGCACACCCAGATGGAACACATTCTCGCCCAGATCCTTCAGCACCGGCTCAACACGATCATATGCAGCCCGATCACCAGAGCACATGATGTTCAGGGCACCGTCCAGGGCATGAGCAGGTGTCCGTCCCAATGGTGCATCCAGATAGGTCGCATCTTTGACTGAAACGGCTTCGCCAATTGCCCGTGTGGAGTTTGGCAAAGAGGTTCCAAAGTCAATCGCGACCGCCTGAGGGCTGAGCCCTGCAATGACCCCTTCATCGCCATACATACGAGATTCGACAGAGGCCGATGTGTCCATGCACAGCATGACAATGTCGCTGCGCTCAGCAACTTCGCGTGCCGTTTTCACTTCAACCGCACCACGTGCAACCGCTTTGTCCACATTCTCGCGTGATCGATTTGCGATGACGGTCAGCGGATAGGACAAATCCAGCAAACGTTGGCACATGGCCGAACCCATAAGTCCGAGGCCGAGAAATCCGATTGAGGGTTTTGACATTTTCTTCCTTTTATCAAATGCTTATTTGATTGCGTTGATAGAATGATTCTGGTGCGAAATCCGCCTGATGTGATCGATCTGCTGTCGTTCAACAGGTTCCGGATTGAAATTTTGTCGTTGCGCTACATGGTCGCGCCAATTTGCCACGGCACAAATTCGTAATCGCCCAGGCCCTGCGCTTCTGATTTCGATTGCTCGCCAGAAGCAACGCGAATGAGGAGTTCGTAAATTTCGCGGCCCTTCTGTTCCAGGCTAACCCCATCCAGCAGCATTTCACCGGCATTGACGTCCATATCCCCGGTCATGCGTTCGTACATTTGAGAATTGGTGGCAATTTTGATGCATGGGGATGGTTTGGAACCAAAGGCAGATCCCCTGCCCGTCGTGAACGCAACCAGATTGCAACCGGACGCTATCTGGCCGGTTACGGAAGCCGGATCATAGCCGGGTGAATCCATAAAGGTGAACCCCTTGGCCGTAACCGGTTCGCCATAGCGATAGACACCCATCAGCGGCGTCGTACCGCCCTTTGCGGCAGCTCCCAGTGATTTTTCCAGGATGGTGGTCAAACCGCCCTTTTTGTTTCCCGGGCTTGGATTGTTGTCCATGGAGCCCTTGTTGCGCGCCGTGTAATCTTCCCACCAGCGCACGAGATTGACCAGTTTCTTTCCTGTTTTCTCGTCGACCGCACGGCGGGTCAAAAGGTGTTCGGCACCATAAATTTCCGGCGTTTCAGCCAGAACACCTGTCCCGCCCTGCGCTACCAGAAGATCACAGGCATAACCCAAAGCTGGATTTGCAGTAATGCCCGACCAGGCATCTGATCCGCCACATTGCAAGGCCACACACAATTCAGAGACCGGGCAAGGCTCCCGCTGAAATTTGTTGGCTTCCGGCAACATGGCGCGGACTTTTTCAATGCCAATGTCGACGGTTTTCTGCAGGCCGGCGACATCCTGAATGTTCATGGCATGGAACAATGGTCCGCTCTGAATACCCATGGCTTCCAGGAGCCACTCGATCTGGTTCATCTCGCAGCCAAGGCCGACCATCAGAACACCAGCGTGGTTCGGGTGGCGCGCATAGCCCCACATGACCCGCTGCAATGCATCAAAGCCTTCGCCATCGCCCGCCATGCCGCATCCGGTTCCGTGGACGAAGGCCACGACACCATCGACATTCGGATAGTCTGCCAATTCTTCGGGGCCAAATGCCTGAGCGATTCTGCGTGCTGCAGTAGCCGAGCAATTCACGGAGGTCAGAATGGCAATATAGTTTCGGGTGCCGACTTTTCCGTTGCTGCGGCGATATCCCATAAAGGTATCACGCGCACTCTCTGCTACCGGCTCAACTGGGCGCAGGTCCGTCGAAAATTCATAATCGGCCTGTGTATTGCGGAACTCGATATTCTGGGTGTGCACATGCGTCCCCGGCGGAATATCCTCTGACGCATAGCCAATGATCTGATTGTATTTGCGAACCGCTTCACCTGACTTTATGTGAACCGTAGCAACCTTGTGCCCGCGCGGCACCAAAGACCCGGTTTCGGTGTTTTCGATCTGTTGACCAGCCTCTGTTGGCTTGGTGACGGTGACCACATTATCTGCGGCGTCAAGGCGGATGAAATCCGACATAGTAAATTCCTTAGGCGCACCGGAGCGCTTCAGACGCCCCGTGTTTAGGTGTGTTTAGAGTTGCTGCGTTGATGATCCGCAGGCATGTTTCCTGACTTAACCAATCTGCTGACAGCGATCCGATTTCCCGCGGGCCATAATGGCTGACAGCGAGAAAAGATGTGTCCGCCAACAGACTAGCATACCAGTTTTATTGCACTGGGCGGCAAATGACCATCGTAAAGATGAGATCTCCTGGTAAGAAAATTATGAACTCCGAGAACGGCGCTATCCGCTCAAAGTTACTGTCTCTTACTTATGTCCCCGGCTGTTCTTCAGAGATGTAGATTTTGATGATTTCATCAAAACTGGTTTCTGCTGTGAAACCAAGCGCCAGGGCGCGCTCCGGCGCGAAGTCCTGAGCCCAGGTTTTCACAATGTTCATAATGGTATCGTTGGGTTCCCGGCGGATCAGCTTGGTTGCATCAGAACCGGCTATGACGCGAAGTGCGTCAATTTGTTCCGCCACGGTGCAGGATACGCCGGGCATGTTCAATGCACGTCGTGCGCCCAATGATGTTGTATCCATATTGACTGCATGAACCAGAAAACCAACTGCAGAGCGTGGAGAGGCATGCCAGTGACGCACAGTGTCCGGCACCGGTAAAATAGCTTCCTGCCCATTCAAGGGCTCGCGAATGATACCGGAAAAGAAGGAAGACGCCGCCAGATTCGGCTTGCCCGGACGCACACAAATGGTCGGCAGGCGGATTGAAATACCGTCAATCAAGCCTTTGCGGCTGTAATCATTGATCAGCAATTCCGTCATAGCCTTTTGAGCACCATAGGAAGTTTGCGGTGCCGTCAGAAATTCATCAGTGATCTTGTCTGGAAAAGGTGCGCCGAAGACGGCGATTGAGGAGGTGAAAACAAGTTTGGGACAATAGGCCTGTTCACTGGCCTCGGTTTCTTCGCGCAACGCTTCCAGTAACCACCAAGTGCCACGTGCATTGATGTCCCAGCCCTTGACGAAATTCTGCTCTGCTTCGCCAGACACAATGGCCGCCAGGTGAAAAATGATGTCCGGTTTCAACCCGGCCAGTTTCCTGGCTTCATCGGGATCGGCAAGATTGCCAACCAGTGCTGTCACCGGGAAAGACGCTTCGGGTTTTGCTGCCGCGACAACATCATGAAGAATCAGCTCGCTGATTGTGCCAGCGACCAAACCATCCGCGACCAACCGGCCGACAAGTTTCTGACCGACCATTCCGGCGCCGCCCAATATCAAAACTCTCAAACTACCAATTCTCCCTGTGATGTTGCATTGCTTCCGGCCAGATTACTGCGGATTTACCGGTCTTGTGGCGCAGTCCTTACATGTTCCACGCAGTTCAACAATGGACTGTTTCAAGGCAAAGCGATAATCATCCGCCACCTCTTTAAGATTCGAGGTAAGCCGTTCATCTGCAACTTCATCAACCAGCCCACAATCATCACAGATCGCAAACGCAACTGTGGTGTGGTCAGAGCATGTGGGATGACTGCAGGCGACAAACGCGTTGAGCGATTCCAGACGATGGACCAATCCCAGATCGATCAATTTCTCCAGAGCCCGATAAATCTGCAAAGGCGCGCGCAATCCGTCGGCGCGCAGCCTGTCCAGCAATGTATAGGCGCTTTGGGGCTCTTCTGTTCGCGTCAGAGCTCCGAATACCAGTTCCTGATTCTTGGTCAGGGGCTTTTCAGTTGATCCGGTTTGATTCATTTCAGCGGCCCTTCCCTTGTTTCTGAGCGGTTTGTGAACCTGCGGATACCAGATGACAGGCTGAGAATAAACAGTAGCGAAGCGGCAACAACAATAGAGGGCCCCGATGGCGTGTCCCACCGCAAAGATCCTGACAGACCGCCAATCACGGCAACCGCTCCGATCAATGCAGACAGGACTGCCATTTGTTCAGGGCCTGCTGCAAATCTGCGCGCTGTTGCTGCAGGTACAATCAGCAAAGCTGTAATCAGCAATACGCCAACAATTTTCATCGCGATGGCAATGACCATGGCCATCAGGAGCATGAAAACAATATTGGCAATGTCAGGGCGCATGCCCTCAGCTTCCGCAAGTTCGGGGCTGACAGTTGCGGCAAACAGACGTCGCCAAACCGCCGCCAACACCAAAAGAACGGCCAATCCACCGCCATAAATCAGGGCGATATCTCCCTTGGAAACCGAGAGAATGTCACCAAACAACAACCCCATCAAATCAAAGCGCACCGAGCCCATAAAAGCGAGTACAACCAGGCCAAGTGCCAATGAGGAATGCGACAGCAGCCCCAGCAACGCATCTGATGACAGGCTTGCTTTTTTCTGGAGCAGCAACAGCAATATCGCGACCGAAGCTGACACGAAAAACACGGTCGCGGTGATATTCACCTCAAGCAAAAACGCCAATGCGACCCCTAACAAAGCCGCATGGGCCAGCGTGTCGCCAAAATAGGCCAGACGCCGCCACACGATAAAGCAACCCAGCGGACCGGCAATCAAAGCCACCCCAATGCCAGCGATCAAAGCGCGCACAAAAAAATCATCAAGCATGTGACGAATCATCCCTTGTCTTGGGTTCGTCGGCCTCATGGTCGTGATGACCATCATCCGGGTGGCAGTGCTCCGTCACTGTTCCATCTGCATGCCGCACGGTGCCATCGGGCAGATGGGTATGGTCGTGATGATGCTGATAGACCGCAAGACCTGATGATGCGCGCGCACCGAACAGCTTTAGATATTCAGGGCTTTCCGCAACTGCGCCTGGTGTGCCCTTGCAACACACGTGGCCGTTCAGGCAGATCACCTGGTCGGTGGCGGCCATCACCACGTGAAGATCATGGGAAATCAGCAGGATGCCACATCCCAGTTCGTTGCGGATGCTCGAAATCAATTCATAGAGTGCCAGTTCGCCTGTAAAATCGACGCCTTGCACCGGCTCATCCAACACCAGCAGATCCGGTTTGCGGGCAATGGCACGGGCCAGCATAGCGCGCTGAAACTCTCCCCCAGACAGATGACGCACCTCTGCGGCTGCCAGATGGGCAATGCCGGTTCGTTCCAAAGCCTGAGCTATATCCGCGGCCCTGAGGCGGGTTGTCAGTGTCATCAACCGGCGCACCGTCAGCGGTAACGTCCAGTCAATATGTAGCTTTTGTGGGACATAACCAACGCAAAGGCCAGGCAGCCGGGTCACCTTGCCCTCACTCGGCTTCTGCAAACCAAGAACCATTTTGGCCGTTGTGGACTTGCCGGACCCGTTCGGTCCGATCAGGGTCACGATCTCGCCGCGCTGAATGTCAAATTCAATACCGCGAACCAGCCATTTGCTGTCGCGATACACGCCTGCATTGCTAAGGGATGCAATTGGATTTTGCGAAATTGTCACTTTTGACAGGCCACCGGATAAGTGCGACAGGGTCGCGACTTATCACATATGTTATAATGTTACGCAAGAAAGAGCGTTTGGTGACCTGTTGATACGGGCAGCGTCAGCCCTGCTTCCATGGGCCGTGGTGACTGCCTTCTGAATCCAGTCGCTCGAAAGAATGGGCACCAAAGAAATCGCGTTGACCCTGGATCATATTCGCGGTCGAGCGGCCTGTCCTCATCATATCGAAATAGGACAATGCGTTGCTCAGCGCCGGAAGCGGCAATCCATGCAAGGCACCAGCGGCGACAACACGTCTCAGGCTGCCTTCGGTCTCGACCAGTTTCTGCGAGAAATACGGTGCAAACATCAGGTTCTGATCAGCGTTTTCTGTCAGAGCGTCCGCCATATCATTCAACATCGTGGAGCGGATGATACAGCCTTCACGCCAGACCCGTGCCACATCCGGCAGGGGCAATGACCAATCGAAGTTTTCAGATGCCGTACGCAGCAGTTGGAACCCTTGTGCATAACAGACAATCTTGCCGGCAATCAGCGCCATTTCCAGCGATTCAGTGGACAATGCTTCTGTGCTCAGGCTTTTCGGCGCAGCGCCAAAGATTGCTTCTCCGGCTTTGCGCTCTTCCAGTCTTGAAGACAGATTGCGCGCGGCAACGGCTGCATCAATGGCAGTGATGGGTGCGCCCAGATGCTGAGCTTCAATCACTGTCCAGCGACCTGTGCCCTTCTGTCCAGCCTTGTCGAGAATAATATCCAGAAGGGGGCCACCGGATTTCGCATCATTGGCTTTGGCAACAGCTGCGGAAATCTCGATCAGATAGGATTTCAGCGTGCCTGCGTTCCAGGTGTCGAACACCTCGCCGACTTTCGCCGCGTCCATTCCAAAACCATCGCGCATAATGCCATAGACTTCGGCAATCATCTGCATGTCCGCATATTCAATGCCGTTGTGAACGGCCTTGACGAAATGGCCGGCACCGCCCTCACCCATCCATGTGGCGCAAGGCGTGTCTTCATATTTTGCAGAAATTGCTTCCAGAATATGGGCGACGCGATCCCATGCCGGTTTTGGACCGCCGCCCATAATGGACGGACCGTGGCGCGCACCTTCTTCACCGCCGGACACACCGATGCCGATAAAGGGCACACCGGCCTCTTTGGCATCTGCAGCGCGTTTGTTGGTGTCGTGGAAATTTGCATTGCCCGCGTCGATGATCAAATCATCCTTGTCCAGCAGGGGGCGCAAAGCGGCGATTTGCTGATCAACGGCATCACCAGCCGGGACCATCAGAATGATGGCGCGCGGTGCTTTTATGGCCGCAACGAACTGCTCAAGTGTTTCGGTTGGAACAACGCGCTCAGCGAGATCGCCTGCATTGGCGTAGAACTCATCCGTCTTGGATGTCGTCCTGTTGAAGACTGCGATCGGGAATCCCTTCTCAGCAATATTCAGAGCAAGACTGGCTCCCATTGTGCCAAGGCCGATCAGGCCGATTTCCGCGCTATTTGAATCACTTGGGGTCATAAATGTCTCTATTGGTTTAACTTGGAGCTCGAACGAGTTGGAAGGAACTTGTATAACAGTTCCGGTCATTCCTCAATCGGGCTGACTTGAATTCATGTGCCAATCAGCGACATGGTCTCAAGCAACAACAGCGCCACGCGTCGGTGGCAGATCTCTCCGCTCCAACAAGTTTTACCTATCCGGGTCAAAGGGCTGGAAAAAGGACCTAAATACCCAGCTTTTTCGGGTTCTGCTTGATGGAAACCAGAAGGTCCTTCAGATCGTCTTCCATAACCCGCTTCGCGGCACCATTGGCGGAAAACCATTTCCGTTTGCGTTCGTTACGCTCGGGCCAACGGCGCAGCAACTTTGTAACCCGCATTGGATACAGCACCACCTCGCACGGGATATCTGCACCATCTTCAATGCGTTTCAGATAGTGGTAGACACCGATAGGCTCCTTCGAGATTTGCCCTATGACGCCCGCTTCTTCCAGGGCTTCCTGTTCAGCTGCCTGATGCAGTTTTTTGCCCTTCATGGGCCAGCCTTTAGGCAGTACCCAACGCCCTGTATCGCGTGAGGTGATCATGAGAATGCGCCAGTCTCCACTATCTGATAGTCTGAGTGGGAGAGCGGCCATCTGGGTTTGGGTGCCACGAGGCATTATCTTTGGATTCCTTTGATTTTCAGGGTGTACAGCGATTCTGTGACGAAAAAAAACAAACGTCATCGGACTGACGTGGCCCGGTGGTATAGGTCGAATTGCTTAGCCAGAAATGTGTTTTTGCTACTGCCAAAAACGACTCGCTGATTGCAAAGAATTATTTAACCGACTAATAAACTATTATCAAAAAAAGAAAAGCAAGGAGAACGGGATGAAATTAAGTAAGCGACTGATGGGCAGCTGCGCTGCTCTGGTAGGAACTGTTGCTTTGATGTTGGGTGCGGTTCCAACATCATTCGCGGCTTCCCATGTGGAAGACTGCCCTCGCGGCACTCTGGATGAGCGATATTGCGATCGTGACGGGGACCTTCTGGCTGACACACCAACAGATGCGTCCAAGCTGGCTGATCCCGATACGCTGATTTTTGCCTATACTCCAGTTGAAGATCCTGCAGTTTACAAAGAAGCCTGGGCGGATTTCCTGACGCATCTTGAAGCTGTTACCGGCAAGAAAACGTTGTTCTTCCCTGTTCAGTCCAACGCTGCACAGATTGAAGCCATGCGTTCCGGGCGCCTGCATATTGCTGGTTTCAACACGGGTTCAAATCCTCTGGCAGTGAATTGTGCCGGCTTCAATCCATTCACCATCATGGCGTCCAAGGACGGTAATTTTGGTTATGAAATGGAAATCATCACCTATCCGGGTTCCGGCATTGATAAGGTGGAAGACATCAAAGGCAAGCAACTCGCCTTCACTTCACCAACTTCGAATTCAGGCTTTAAAGCACCCAGTGCCATCCTGAAAGCCGACTTCGATATGGAAGCCGAGCGTGATTTTGAACCGGCTTTTTCCGGCAAGCATGACAATTCCATTCTTGGTGTTGCCAACAAGGATTATCCTGCTGCGTCGATCGCAAACTCCGTCCTGAAACGGATGATCAGCCGCGACGTGATTAAACCTGAGCAGGTCAAAACAATCTACAAATCACAGACTTTCCCAACGACAGGCTTTGGTGTTGCTCACAATCTGACTCCAGATCTGCAAGCCAAAATTCGGGAAGCGTTTTTCAGCTTTGAATGGGAAGGTACCAGCCTTCAGGAAGAGTTTGAAAAATCCAATGAAGGCCAGTTCCTGGAAATGACCTACATTGAGTTCTGGGATGTTATCCGCAAAATTGATACTGCCAACGGTGTTTCCTACTCCTGTCAGTGATTTTTGGATAATTTCTAAGCCAATAGAACGGGTGCGTGTTTCAGACCAAACGCGCACCCGTTAATTGTATCACCTTACGGGATATTTATGCTCAAATTAGAACAGCTTACCAAAGTCTACCCCACCGGCGATAAAGCGCTGACTGATGTAACTTTGGAGATTCCCAGTGGTCAGGTAGTGGCCCTGATCGGCCCTTCGGGTGCCGGAAAATCAACACTGATCCGCTGCATCAACCGCTTGGTGACCCCATCATCAGGCAAGGCTATTCTGGACGATGTTGAACTGACCGCCCTTGGCGCTGGCGGATTACGCCGCGAGCGGCGCAGGATGGGGATGATTTTTCAGGAATATGCACTGGTTGAGCGGCTGACCGTGATGGAAAATGTCTTGTCCGGACGGCTTGGCTATGTGGGCTTCTGGCGCAGTTATTTTCGCAAATTCCCGCAAAAAGATGTGGATGAAGCATTTCGCCTGCTGGACCGTGTTGGCCTTCTGCCCATGGCGGATAAGCGCGCTGACGAATTGTCAGGCGGACAACGGCAGCGTGTCGGAATTGCCCGCGCGCTGATTCAGGACCCTGCCCTGCTGTTGGTGGATGAACCGACTGCGTCGCTTGACCCAAAAACCTCTCGCCAGATCATGCGTTTGATTTGCGAGTTGTGCGAGGAACGGGACCTGGCTGCCATCATCAATATTCACGATGTGGCGCTGGCCCAGATGTTTGTCCAACGTGTCATCGGCCTGCGCTTCGGGGTCGTTCAGTTTGACGGTCCGCCAGAAGGCCTGACCCCAGATGTGTTGACCAAAATTTATGGTGAGGAAGACTGGAAGGAAACCATCCAGAAAGTGGATGAAGAAGACTTGCAAGACGTTGCCTCATGAACCGCACCTCTACCCTACATACAGATGTCCGACTGGAAGATCTGGTTGGTCGTCAATGGCAGAAGCCTGCATTCATTCAATCCAACATGTGGCGGTGGGGTCTAACCATCGGCACTATCGTGTATCTTATTCTGGCGATTGGCTCCCTTGAGGTGAACTGGGCCCGCGTTAGCGAGGGTCTGGACCGCGGCCTGCAATTCGTTCTGGGCTTTGCCAATCCTGATTTCAGCTCACGTGCTGTGGATATCAGAGAAGGTCTTATTGAAAGCGTCGAGATGACCATTGCCTCAACGGTCGTTGGCATTTTGATTTCCATTCCAATTGGCCTTGGTGCCGCGCGAAACATTGCGCCGCTGCCGGTGTACATCGTCTGCCGCGGCATTGTTGCCGTATCGCGTGCCTTGAACGAGATTATCGTTGCCATTCTTCTTGTGGCGATTTTCGGATTTGGTCCGCTGGCCGGTTTTCTGACTTTGAGTTTCGCGACGATTGGTTTTCTGGCCAAACTGCTGGCAGAAGATATTGAGGATATGGACAAGGTTCAGGCTGAAGCCATTCGCGCCACTGGCTCCACATGGACACAATGGATCAATTACGGCGTTCAACCCCAGATCATGCCGCGCCTTATCGGGCTGTCGATCTATCGACTTGATATCAACTTTCGCGAATCCGCCGTTTTGGGGCTGGTGGGTGCAGGTGGCATCGGAGCCACCCTCAACACGGCCTTTGACCGCTATGAGTTTGATACGGCCGCAGCCATTCTTCTAATTATCATCGTCGTCGTCATGATGCTGGAATATCTGTCCGGCATCATTCGCGCAAAGGTTCAGTAATGCCAGTTTCATCCAACAAAAGCGGACTGAAAGTCTGGCAACGGCGCGACCGCAACAGTCAATTGTTGAACTGGGCAGGCTGGCTGTTTGGCACCATCATCTTTCTCTATTGCTGGGCTCAGATTTCTGACGCAACCGAATGGTTTTTTGTGTGGGACGCACCGCGCATTGCGGCTGATATCGGCTCGCGCGCCCTGCCGCCGCGCTGGGGCTATATTGATACGCTCTGGGAACCCATTTGGGATACGTTGAACATTGCAACGCTGGGAACATTGTTCTCCCTGATTCTGGCTGTCCCCGTTGCTTTTCTGGCAGCGCGCAACACAACCCCCAACCGCTATATCATCCGGCCCATTGCCTTGCTGATTATCGTCTCGTCACGCTCGATCAACTCGTTGATATGGGCGCTGCTGCTGGTGGCTATTGTTGGACCGGGTATCTTTGCGGGCATGCTGGCCATCACCATCCGATCCATCGGTTTCTGTGCCAAACTGCTCTATGAGGCGATTGAGGAAATTGATCAGAGCCAGGTTGAAGCCATTGCGGCCACAGGTGCCAGCCGCTGGCAGGTGATGGCTTACGGTATTGTGCCCCAAATCCTACCCGCCTTTGCCGGGATTGCGGTGTTCCGCTGGGACATCAATATTCGCGAATCAACCGTTCTTGGGCTGGTTGGCGCAGGCGGCATCGGCCTGCAATTGCAGGGGTCACTGAATACGCTGGCTTGGCCGCAGGTCAGTCTAATCCTGCTGGTCATCCTCGTTGCAGTTCTCATCAGTGAATGGGTTTCTGCAAAGGTGCGCGGCGCAATCATCTGATACCAACATGCACTCCCGGAAACACGCGTTTGAAAAAGCGCGTGTTTGTTGTTTTTTTCTGCAAAACTGGTAAATTACAACAAATAATGCATAAAAATACACTTGAATGCATTTTTAGGAGAGGCAAATGCAGGATATCCAGGCTGCTTTTTTAGCTGCCTTCAATCTGATCGTCAGTCTGGATGCCGATCTGTTTGAAATAGTGGGCTTGTCTCTGACTGTCACACTCAGCGCAGTTGGCATCTCTTGCCTGTTAGGGTTTCCACTTGGTGCTTTGTTGGCCATTTCCCGTTTTCCCGGAAGAGGCATGATTGTGGTGTTCATCAGTTCACTGATGGGATTGCCCCCGGTTGTTGTTGGTCTGACGGTTTATCTGTTTCTGTCCGGTGCCGGACCGCTTGGTAGCTGGCAGCTGCTCTACACACCAACGGCAATGATCATTGCACAGACCCTGCTTGTGACCCCCATTGTCGCCGCCCTCACACGGCAGATCGTTGAAGACCTGAATGGCGAGTACAGCGAATTGTTGCGCTCCATGAGCGCACGCCGACGTGACGTCTTATCCACCTTGTTGTGGGATGCGCGCTATTCGCTGATTACAGCTGCGCTGGCCGGTATGGGCCGGGCGCTGGCTGAAGTTGGTGCGGTTATGATTGTGGGTGGCAATATCAATCATGTCACCCGTGTCATGACCACAGCAATTGCGCTTGAAACCTCCAAAGGTGAATTGGCGCTTGCCCTGGGCCTCGGTATCATTCTGGTTCTGCTGTCCATCTCCATAAACGCTGCGCTCATGTCCCTGCGCACCAGCATGGAGCGGTTTGCCTATGCCTGAAGCAGATATCGTTCAACTGCATGAAGGCGCAGAGCACAATTCAGCCAGGCTGATCGCCAAACTGGAAAATGTGGTGTTTGCAGCAGGCTCCAGAAAGCTTGTCGACGGGCTGACAATTTCCCTCCGCAACAATGGCATCACCATAGTGATGGGACCGAACGGAGCTGGCAAATCATTGACCCTGCGTCTGCTCGCAAGGCTGCTGTTGCCCACTGCCGGACATGTACACGCATGTGGCATAGCCTCTCGCGATATTGCCCTTGTGTTCCAAACACCGGTGATGTTGCGACGGTCGGTAAAAGGGAATTTGACCCACGCACTTAAACTGCGTGGCGTGAACCGCAAAGACCGGCCCACGCGGCTTGCTGAATTGTTGCAGATGGCTGATCTGGAGCAACTGTCCAGTTCGCCTGCCAGATTGCTGTCCGGTGGGGAGCAACAACGCCTGGCACTGGTGCGAGCGCTTGCGGCCCATCCTAAATTGTTGCTGCTGGACGAACCAACTGCAAGCCTCGACCCTCAGGCGACGCAAGCCATTGAAAAGCTGGTTCTGCAGGCCAGCAATCATGGAACCAAAATCGTGCTGGTTACGCATGACATCGGCCAGGCCAAACGGCTGGCCTCTGATGTGGTCTTTCTACATCAGGGGTTTGCACATGAGCACTCACCTGCAGAGAGCTTCTTTACAGAGCCGCAATCACCAGAAGCGATGGCATATCTGAAGGGTGAATTGCTGGTTTGAACATTTACCGGGAGACATGAAATGAACAGATATCTTTGTCATCTGACCGGGCTTTGCCTTCTGGCACAGACTGCCTTGATGGGGTCAGCCTCGGCTGATGATTTCATTATTGTTCAATCGACCACGTCGACCCAGAATTCCGGGCTCTATGATGCGCTTTTGCCCCGGTTAAAAGAGATGTCTGGTATCGAAGTCCGGGTTGTCGCGGTTGGCACAGGACAGGCTATCAAAAACGCAACAAATTGCGATGGTGATGTGCTTCTGGTTCACGCGAAATCATCGGAGGAAAAATTCGTCGCTGACGGATACGGCCTGACCCGATCCGACGTCATGTATAATGATTTCGTGATTGTGGGCCCGGCTTCTGACCCTGCAGGCATTGCCGGCAGCAATGATGTGGCTCCTTCTTTGCAAAAGATTGCTGAAACCAAAGCTGCGTTTGCGTCTCGTGGTGATGACAGTGGCACCCACAAGAAAGAACTCAGCCTTTGGAACAGTGCCGGAGTTGATGCGCCTGCGGCCAGTGGAAGCTGGTATCGCGAAACCGGCTCCGGCATGGGCGCTACACTGAATGTCGGCATTGGTATGGATGCCTATGTGATGACCGACCGTGCCACATGGATTGCATTTGGCAACAAGGCAAACCACACAATAGTTGTGGAAGGTGATCCGGCCATGTTCAACCAATATGGAATTTTGGATATCAACCCGGATCGCTGCCCGAATGTGAAAACCGATTTGGCCAGTCAGTTTATCGACTGGATTCTATCGTCAGATGGCCAGGATGCCATTGCCGCTTACCAGCGTGACGGGCAGCAATTGTTTTTCCCGAATGCCAAATAGAGGCGGTGCCTAAGCACCATTCCAGTGTATTTTGCCGTGGCTGGATAAATCATACCCGCCAATATCGGCGGCGTGTTGTTGAAATTCAGATGAACAGCAAAACTTAAGAAGAGCCTGCATGGGCGGCTCAAACCATGAGCGGCGGTCGACCAGCAGATCGTAGCGTTCCGTTACAATTGGCAGAAAACCAAGGTCAAATTGTCTGGCCAGGCCTGAAAGCCCGGGAGCTGCGTCGGCCTTGCCGGACACAACGGTCAGGGCAGCATCTGTTTCCGTCCGGGCATAATCTGGAAGCAATTCAAAGTCCTGCGGCCTGATGCCTTTGGCTTTCAGTTCGTGCAGGAATAACCGCCCTGCGCCTGATGCTGGCTGTCGCTGCGCAATCCGCTTGCCTTTCAACTCTGAGAGAGATGTAATTGAAGCCAGTTTGGCAGACAGGATAAGCCCCTGCTCGCGCCGCGCCCATTCCATCAGAACCACCGGTTCCTCGGAAAATGCATTCCGCACGAATGACAGGTTCCACTCGTTACCGCTGTCTTCCACCAAATGAACTCCGGCGGCCATAGCCTGACCGGACTTCAATTGGTCAAGCCCATCCATACTTCCGTCGAAAAAAGTTGCAAGACCACACCCGCTTTCACGGATCGCCCAATCCAGCAACGGGTCGTGACTGCCTGCAATGATATGAGGCAGGATTTTGGTTTGTACCGGGCCAGCGGGCTTGGCACCACTTAACCAGGCATCAACCTCGGATTTGGGAAAGAGCAACTTGCCGGTAATGCGGCGACAGGGAATTTCCCCGGCGCTTGCAAGATCATAGACCTTACGCTCCTTCACGCGCAAAATATCGGCAAGTTCTTTAGTCGTGAGGAATTGAGGGTCAGTCATTGAGGGTCGGTCATGCTGTATTCCGAACGGAGGCCAACAGTCTGTTTTTTCAGCTTACTGTGCCCAACTAATCATCCAGCCGCACAGAATTATTGTCGCTACTGTCTACACCGGGAATATCAACCCTTGGCAGTCCGTAATCAAACAGGACTGCAATTCCGGCAATCGCAACAATTGCACAAAGAAACGCACGCATGTTCTAAATTCCTCTCATTAGTGGACTATTCAGCCTCGACCTGACCGTTTTGTCTGTCTGTATTGGTGCCCGGCGCATCCGGATCGGTTGCTCTTTTCAGATACTCTACCAGATCAATTCGGTCCTGCGCATCGGTAATTCTCTGCATCGGCATTTTTGAACCGGGGGTCAACTCATCAGGTCCCACATCAAACAACGCGTTGATGGTGTCGTCATTCCAGACGAGATCATTGCCGGTCAACGCGGAGGAATAATTGTATCCTTCCACAGTTCCAGCCAGGCGACCGAAGACACCGCCAAGCGGCGGACCTGCCTGCCTGTTCACATCTGTACCCAGGCTGTGGCAAATGGAACATTTGCGCACGAATTGCCGCTCACCGTTTTCCATTTCATTCGGCGGACGATGGAACGGTTGCTGGTCCGCGCCTTGCGCCGCGACACGCCCCTCTTCCGGCCAGACCGTAACGGCTTCATCCAGCCCTCCGGACAGGAGACGTCCATCATTTGTATAAGCCAGAGCCCAGACCGGTCCTGATTTTGCCGCCCGAAAATCGCGGGCAACGGACCAGTCCCTGGTATCAAGGACCATTATGTAACCATCACCGTCACCAACCGAGAGCCGACTTGCGTCAGAGTTGAGAGCCAGCGCCAAGATAGGACGTCGTTCAAGTGTCACGTCAGCAATCACGTTACCATTTTCGACGTCGATGACCCTTGTACCGCCATCCAGGCTTCCATAGGCCAGCCAGCCTTCGCGGTCATTGACCACGAGCCGATTTACGCCAAAGCCGTGATTGACCTCTACCCGTTCTGGACTGCCATCTGCGACATTCCAGCTTCTGACGGTCCCATCCATCGAAGCGGAATACAAAAGTGTGCCGTCCTTGCTGAACGCGACATCATTCACACCGCTTTTGTGGCCTGTCAGCCATACGCGCAACGCGCCAGTGTCCGCATCCCAAAGGCCAATGCGGCTGTCCCAGCTTGCGGACGCAATAAGCGTGCTGTCTGCCGACACAGTTACGGACATGATTTTTGCTGTGTGGCCTTCAAGCCGCTGCAGCATTTTTGCAGATCTCAAATCCCAAAGGATCAGCGTAGAGTCATCGCCACCAGACACTGCACGATCATTTCCCAGAAATGCAACGCTGTTAACTGCAGCCTTGTGGCCTTCCAGCCATGTCGGTTTGCCACCCGTCCAGTACCCAACCGAATAATCGAAACTGGCGCTGAGTTTTGCGTTCGTGTCATTGGCTGCGGCAACACCCATAACCGGGCCGCCATGGCCGCTGAGACGTTCAAACCCGTCATTTGCCACTGCCAGGCTTGCGGTCAGCAAATAAACGGCAGCGGCCAGGGCTTTCACCTTATTGGCTGACAGCCTCATGACTATTCAGCGGGCTGTGCTGTTTGCGCAGGGTCGTCCGGTTTAGAGGCTTTGGAATTCTTTTTCGCCTCGTCCGCTTCGACCTTGTCCACCCACAGATTGTGGTGCTCCTTGGCCCAGTTTTTGTCCACCTTGCCTGACCCCATAGCCGCAAAAGCGCCCTGCATGCCAACCGAACCAATATAGATATGGGCAAGAATGATAACAGTCATCGCGAAGGCTATAATAGAGTGCCAGAGTTGGGCGTATTGCATTTCCTCATGAAGCTGCAGTTCGGTGGGAAGATTGGTCTCCTGCCCCACAAAGAGTGCAAGTTCGTTGATTTTGGCAAATGTTGCCGCAAACATCGGAAATTCAAACGGAAACAGCAACGATATGCCGGACGCTGACACCGATGCGCCAAGCAGAATGACGCTCCAGAAAATAATCTTTTGACCCGCATTGAACTTTTTGGCCGGGGGATGAACGCCCTTCACGAAAATTCCGCCACCTTTCAGCAACCAGACGAGGTCGTGCCGGTTGGGAATATTCTGAAAGACCCACTGAAAGAAGATCAGGACCAACCCTGCAATAAACGCCCAGGCCACATTATTGTGCACCCATTTGCCAGCAATGGCGATTTGCGAATAAAGCTCCGCTCCGAACCACTCGATCAACACGATTCTGCCGAACAGCAGCCATAACCCGGTCAGGGCCAGTAAAATGAAAGAAATGGCCAGTAACCAATGCCCAAACCGCTCAATGGCGGAAAAGCGCTGCATCAGGACGCCGGACAAGCCGTGTTCTACCTTGATGCGCCCGCGCAGAAGATAAAACAGTGCCAGCAACAGGATCGTGCCTCCCAACGCATATGCGCCGTAGGTGGCCAAGGGGCCTTCTCGCCATTCGAGCCAACGCATGCCGCCATCCTGAATGAGGATTCGGTCCACAGGCTTACCAGTTGAGACCGTAATATCGCCGGTTCCAAACCTCAATTGTCTGTATATATCCGAGTCAGAGGCAGCCCCTCTGACACCAAGCTGCGACGAAAGTGCATCTGCATTTGCTGCGGCGCCGGTTTGGGAACGGCGAAACGCGTCATCAACCGGCTCTCCGCGCTGACGGCGCAGAATGTCCTCAAGGGTCTGAGCGCCCCCTGTGCTGGACCGTGCGTCCTCAGGATCGGCACTTTCCGATTGATTTGCTGCTGGGTCACCATCCTGGGCAAATCCGGAACTGGCAACAAGCAGAGATCCAAAGACCAGGAGGACAGCGAGTGCCAGACTTTGTGAAGTCGCCCTTGTCACTTTTGCCAATTCAGATGCGAACATGATCGCTTTGTCCTTCTTAACGGATGCTTGAAAATTTCAAAAAAGCGCCCCGGAGCAAAGATGTTTTGCTTAGTGATAGGGCAGACGAAAACGGGCCGCATCTAGCGGCCCGTCTCCAAAATTTGCCGAAGTCATGATCTGCTGATCTGAGACCGGCTGATCGGAAGTCGGGCGAACTGGGCTCAGTTGCCCTTCTGGCCGTAGGCTGTACCCCAACCCCAGGCGCCGGAGCCGAAGCCGCGGGCCACAACGCGCTCGCGATAAATCGCGGATACGTCATCGCCATCACCTGCAAGCAACGCCTTGGTTGAGCACATTTCAGCACAGATCGGCAGTTTGCCTTCTGCAATACGGTTACGTCCGTATTTCTGGAACTCGACCGTGGAATGGGTCTCTTCCGGGCCACCTGCGCAGAATGTACATTTGTCCATTTTGCCACGGGAGCCGAAATTGCCAGCTTGCGGGAATTGCGGCGCGCCAAACGGACACGCATAGAAGCAATAACCACACCCGATGCACAGATCTTTTGAGTGCAGCACGATGCCATCTTCTGTCTGGTAGAAACAATCAACCGGGCAGACAGCCATACATGGTGCATCAGAGCAATGCATGCAGGCGACAGAGATCGACCGTTCGCCGGGGTTACCATCATTGATGGTCACCACACGACGGCGGTTGATACCCCAAGGCACCTCATGCTCGTTTTTGCAGGCTGTGACGCAGGCGTTGCATTCAATGCAGCGTTCCGCGTCGCAAAGGAATTTGGCTCTAGCCTGTCCTCCAAGTGCCATAATCTATTCTCCCTATGCCGACCAGATCTTACAGAGCGTTGCCTTGGTCTCTTGCATTTGAGTGACCGAGTCATAGCCGTAAGTCTGAGCTGTGTTTGAGGATTCGCCGAGCACATAAGGATCAGCGCCTTTTGGGTATTTGCTTCTTTGGTCTTCTCCCTGGAAATGACCACCAAAGTGGAATGGCATGAACGCAACCCCGGAGCCAACGCGCTCCGTAACCATCGCCATGACCTTCACCTTGCCGCCTTCAGGGCCTTCGACCCAGACCTGTTTACCATCCCTGATGCCAAGATCATTGGCGTCACGCGGGTTGATTTCCACGAACATGTCCTGCTGCAATTCAGCAAGCCAGGGGTTGGACCGCGATTCATCACCGCCGCCTTCATACTCAACCAAACGCCCAGAGGTCAGGATCATCGGATAATCCTTCGAGAAGTCCTGTTTCTGGATCGACGCATAAAGTGTCGGCAGACGATAGAACTTGCGGTCCTCATAGGTTGGATAGTCTTCAACCAGATCGCGGCGATTTGTGTAGAGCGGCTCACGATGAATCGGCACTGGATCCGGGAAGGTCCAGACCACTGCACGGGCTTTGGCATTCCCGAATGGCGCACATTCGTGCTTGATCGCCACCCGCTGAATACCGCCGGACAAATCGGTTTTCCAGTTCACCTTGGCAACTTTGGCATCAAAGTCAGACGGGAATGGGCTCATGCCAGCCTCACCCACTTCTTTTTTACCCTTCTGGAATTCTGGAATCCCGGAAGCGCGCGCTATTTCCGCCCGTTCTTCATCGGTCAGTTCAGTATGCCAGCCAAGCTCCTGCAGCATTGCGTAGGTGAATTCCGGATATCCATCCTGAATGTCAGAATCCAGCGAGTAAACGCCTTCTGCCAACAAATTGTCACCATCACGTTCAACACCAAAACGTGCCCGGAAAGTCAGGCCGCCTTCGCTGACGCGCTTGGACATATCGTACAGATTTGGTGTTCCGGGATGACCCATTTCCGCGGTTCCCCAGCAAGGCCAAGGCAATCCGTAATAGTCACCATCAGCCGGGCCACCAACCGCTTGCAACGTCGTGCGATGGAAGGTGTGCTGATTGGCCATGTGAAGCTTGATACGCTCCGGAGATTGTCCGGTATAGCCAACAGTCCACATGCCACGGTTAAACTCACGCGTGACATCTTCAACAACCGGCTCATCACCTTCCAGGGCAATGTTCCGGAAGAAGCGATCAGCCCAACCAAATTTCTTGGCGAATTTCGCGATGATCGTGTGATCCGGCAGGCTTTCGTAAAGCGGATCAACCACCTTGTCGCGCCATTGAATGGACCGGTTTGAAGCGGTGACCGAGCCACGTGTTTCGAACTGGGTACAGGCTGGCAGCAGATAGACACCATCCTTGCGATCAGACAAAACAGCAGAGACGGTCGGATATGGATCGACCACGACCAGCATGTCGAGTTTTTCCATGGCCGTTTTCATTTCGACCATACGGGTCTGAGAGTTGGGCGCATGGCCCCACAGAACCATCGCCCGGACATTTGTGTCCTGATCTATATTTTCGACATCCTCAAGCACACCATCAATCCAGCGAGAGACCGGTATACCGGTTGATGTCATCAGGTTCTTGTCTTTGCCGTCAGCGCCCTTGATGGTTGCAAATTGGCCTTTTATCCAATCCAGATCTTCTTCCCATACACGCGCCCAGTGAGCCCAGGAGCCCATGGCAAGACCATAATAGCCAGGCAGTGTATGTGACAGAACACCAAGATCCGTTGCACCCTGAACATTGTCATGGCCACGGAAAATATTAGTGCCGCCACCGGATGTGCCCATATTACCCAGCGCCAGTTGCAGAATGCAGTAAGCCCGGGTGTTATTGTTGCCATTGGTGTGCTGAGTGCCACCCATACACCAGATGACAGTTCCGGGACGATTGTTGACCAGTGTTCTGGCAACCCGGCGCATTTGAGACCCGGGAACACCTGTTACCCGCTCAACTTCTTCCGGCGTCCATTTGGCAACTTCTTCCCTGATCTGGTCCATACCCCAGACACGCGTGCGGATGAATTCCTTGTCTTCCCAGCCATTTTCAAAAATGTGCCACAGAAGACCCCACACCAGACCAATATCGGAGCCTGGACGGAAGCGAACATACTCATCGGCATGCGCTGCTGTGCGCGTGAAGCGCGGGTCGCAGACGATCAAAGGCGCGTTGTTCTGTTCCTTGGCACGCAAGACGTGCAGCAATGAAACGGGATGCGCTTCTGCGGGATTGCCGCCGATAATGAAGATCGCCTTGGAATTATGAATATCATTGTAGCTATTGGTCATTGCACCATAGCCCCAGGTGTTTGCAACACCGGCAACTGTGGTCGAGTGACAAATACGCGCCTGATGATCCACGTTATTGGTGCCCCAATAACCAGCAAATTTGCGGAACAGATAGGCCTGTTCATTGCTGTGTTTGGCTGAACCCAGCCAATACACAGAATCCGGGCCGCTTTCTTCGCGCATTTTCATCATGCCGTCGCCAATCTCATTGATGGCGTCGTCCCAACTCAAACGGGTCCACTCGCCATTGACGAGCTTCATGGGATATTTCAGGCGGCGTTCGCCATGCGCGTGTTCGCGCACTGCCGCGCCTTTTGCGCAATGGGCACCCAGATTGAACGGGCTGTCCCAGCCAGGCTCCTGCCCGACCCACACACCATTATCGACCTCGGCAATCACGGTGCAACCGACCGAACAGTGTGTACAAACTGATTTGATGTTTTTGACATTACCGCTGGCCGCGCCCTGGGCTTCCGCCTTGCGCACTGTACCGCCAGTTGCTGTCAACGCTGCCAGTCCGCCAATAGCCAGACCGGATCCACGCAAAAATCCACGCCGATCAACCGAAGTTGATGCTGCACGGGAAAGGACCGACTCGTCACGGGAGCGTCGCGCAATCCCGTTCGTCTTTTTCCTAAGCATAGGTTTTCCTCCAAATAGGCCTTGCGGCCCGGTTTCTTTGTTGGTCTTTGACGAACCAACTGGGTCCAATCATGCAGGGTCTGGGCGTCACGCAACCGTCCCCCGGATATGATTTTTCCCAACTTTCGTTAGAAGCGTGCCGATTCCAGATATTTCTGCACATGCTCTGTCTTGCGCAGACCTTCACCGGTCATTGGCTCGGCTGCTTCAGCTTCCGTGCCGCCACCGGTGATCACTGCCACTGCTGCAACTGGCGCACCAGCTCCTGCAAGTTTCAGAAAATCCCGCCGACTTGCTGTCGTGGCTTTTTCGCTCATTTTCCTCTCCTTTTCCGGCCGCTTGTGCGGCCCGTCGTTTGAAGGGCTTAGCCTTCCATCCGAAATCCGTTTTCCTCAATACTCGTAAAGGCCCGGCCAATCGTACCGATTGGCGCATAGAGTACCGACGTTTCAGCGGATTCCAGATCCTTGAAGAACAACTCCACCCAAGGGGCCAGATGCGCTTCGAAGAATTCTTTTTGTTCAGATATAGTTGCGGGTGCGCCAAAGCGGCCGCGAATAAGGCCAGACATCATCTCACACACAGATGCTATGTTGTCTTCCGGCTCGTAGACATTTTCCTCACGCTCAATACCAAGGCGCGCCATATCGGCGCGCAGCCTGGCCAGCGGTTTTTCATTCAGAAAGCCTGTCAGGTAGTAACTGCCATGAGGCAACAATTCGCCGCGACCCAATCCGATGAAGAGCGCATTGAACTCACTATGCGCATCTCTTGGATCAACAGCATCAGCCAAACGTGCCAAAGCGGCAATACCGCGACCGATCTCGCTGTCATCACCTTCAAGCTTGGCAGATTGTGTGAGAAGAATTCCGGAAGGCGGGCGGGCCAGAAAAGCACTCAGAAAGTCGTACATGTCCGCCCGAAGCAAATCTTCGGCGCTGACATTATCCAACTTGGCTGCATGATCTGTTGCCATACCCCTCCCCGAGCATGTCGAACGTTACATTCAAAACCCAGAATAACACCGGTCTGGTTTTCTGTCCAACGAATGTGTTGCGACAAAATGGTGAGACACTTTCGACATATGACGCCTCAGATAATGGCAGTTTGCAAATTCGTTCCACACCTGACCAACCATACTTGGGAGGTCATCCATCAAAGTTGAACCGCATGCGATTCAATGGTCTGACCGGGGTCAGGAGTTCCTCGGCATCCAACTCCACAAGTTCCAGCTCCGGGTTTGCAGAATCTGTCGGGGGCTCTTCATGCGGCAGCGCTGCTAAATTGGTTTCAACACCTGGGTCTTGGTCGTTTGGCGGGATATCTTCATCGGAAACCATATCAGGATGGGTTTCGGCCTCTGCCACCACGCTCTCGGTTTCTTCTGATTCGTCACTGTCTGCCAATTCCTCGATCTTGCGAATGATCCCTTTGCCAACCTGGTAGGCTGTCTGCATGCCGGGCACCACTGTCGCCGCATCTGTGAAATCATCTCCGTAATCCACCAGCATATCCACATTCGCCAGCGCCGGGTTACTGAGCCAAAGCTTTCTGAGAGCGCGATTTCTAATGCGTGCGGGAATTGCGGATTTCATAAAGACGGTGAAATCATCGCCCTGCTTGAGAGCGTCTGGGTCTGGCAGATCAAAATGGTCCAACACCTGCTCGTCGCTGAGCAAGTCCAATTCTTCCGCAGTGAGCTGTATTGACACATCATCTGCTAAATCTTGCGGATCTTCGGTCTGCAGCTGTTCCTGATTGGCAGCGGGCTTCTGCTTTGCCTCCGCCTTTCGCTGCGACCATCTGGACAGGAAATCCCGTTGGCCCGACCCGGTATCAGATGAATATTTGTCCTCAGCACTCAATGCAGCGTTTCCTTGGGCTTGTCCGGACCCGACTGTGTTGGCTTGGTCTGCGAGGGGGTGCGATACACATCTGCAGTCTGACGAATTCTGGGATCTCCGATGCCGTCCTCCTTCAAATCTTCAAAGTATCTGCGGCGTTTGCGCTTTTTGAATTGTTCTTCCTCGAAATGAACGTCCGTGAATGACCGAACCCAGGCAACCAGCCCCTCTGGCATTGGTACAGGTTCGACGATTTCCTCACCGCTATCCTGATAATCCTGAGCCTCGTATGCTGATGCTGTGGCGGTGTGAACGGCATAATCATGTAGTGATTGCGGATCGTCATCGCGGCGCAGAATAACAAACACAGTCGGCGGCTCCATGCTGAGCGATACCATGTAGGCCTCGGCATCAGCCCGATGCAGATCAAGTGAAACGGTGGCTGCATGGAATTCCACCACATCGCCATCCCGTCTGAGTTCTGCCCAATCAGCCGGACCGGCTCCCGGCAAGACAGCGACCACGCGCCAAACATGTTTGGCCCACCGGGTCACACCAGGTTGCCGGCGGATCACGATGCCCAACGGCATTGTAATCTTGCTCGTCTCCATGAACTTCTCCCAAAAGGACACTTGTCGTTGTCGTCGACATCACTATAGGCTGGCGAAACTATAAATTTGCAAAAAATCCGAGTCTAGAGATTGCATCGCCGCGATATGATACGCAATTCGCAATTTGGATATGTTGGGGTTGATCGATGCCGGATATAAAACGACTGCTGGTCTGCGATTGCGCCGGGTCCATGGCGCTTAATCCTGAAACTCTGGGTAAAGCCGCAGGTGTTGAGGGCGTAACAGCGTGCAGCTTTTTGTGCACCGACCAGGTTCAAGTGGCCACTGATGCCTTGTCAGAGGGTGGCGATGTAACAATTGCATGCCGCCAAGAGGCTGATTTCTTTGAAAACCTTGCTGAGGAGCTTGGTGCAAGCGAACGTTTGCAGACGGTTGATATTCGCGACCGTGCAGGCTGGACAGACGACGAAAATGCCATTCCAAAACAGGCAGCTCTGCTTGCAGAAATAGCACTCCCACGCCCGCAGACGCCCTCCAGGGATGTGACCTCTGAGGGGGTTTGTTTGATTCTCGGCGCTGATGAGACCGCCCTGACTGCGGCTAAACGCCTCTCTGATGTGTTGGCAGTCACCTGCATTATGACAGAAGCACCGGACTTTGTGCGTCCGGTCAACAGCTATGATCTTGCGATCGGAAACATTTCCAAGGCCAGTGGAACAATTGGCAAGTTTGAGGTGATTGTTGATCAGTACGCCCCCATGCAACGCACCGGGCGCGGCGATCCGGGATTTCTTGCGCCTAAAGATGGTGCCCGTTCACGGTGCGATATCATACTGGATATCAGTGGCCAGGCACCGCTGTTTCCGGCGCCGGAAAAACGTGATGGTTATTTCCATGCTGATCCAAATGACAAGCTGGGTGTTGAACGCGCTATTTTTGACGCGTCGCAAATGGTGGGGACGTTTGAAAAACCTCTCTACATTCGTTTCGACCCATCGATCTGTGCCCATTCGCGGGCGCAGCAAACCGGCTGTAACAAGTGTCTGAACATTTGCCCGACGGGCGCTATTTCGCCTGCGGGAGATGTTGTCTTCATCGACGAAAACATCTGTGCCGGTTGCGGCGCATGTGCAGCGGTCTGCCCTTCTGGCGCTGCCAGCTATGATGATCCTTCAGTTGATTACCTGTTCCGTCGCCTGCGAATCCTTTCACAGACATTTCGGGATGCCGGCGGGGTATCGCCCAGAGTTCTGTTCCATGACGAGGAACATGGTGGGGAAATGATCCGCCTCTCTGCGCGTTTTGGGCGTGGTTTACCGGCCGATGTTATTCCGGTGGACGTCTCCAATGTCGAGGGCGTGGGGCATGCAGAGCTAATTGCGGCGATGGGCGTTGGTTTCACCGAAGCATTGCTGTTGGCCGGGCCGAAAACGGATCTGACTGCGCCGGAAACAGAGATTGAAATCGCGCGCGCAATTCTTGAAGGTGGTGGCCACAATCCCGAGTTGGTGCGCTTGCTGCGCCCTGAAGCTCCGGACGATCTGGAAGCTATTTTGTATGATCGCCCGATCGAGCCGATCAAGGTGGAACCTATCCTGCCGCTTGGCAGCCGCCGTGATGTGACCCGGCTTGCTTCTGCGACTTTGTCGCCGCACGTCGAAGCGCCTATCGAATTGCCGGAAGGCGCACCCTATGGCGCTGTCGTAATTGACAAAGAGCTTTGTACGCTTTGCCTGTCCTGCATTTCTCTGTGTCCCGTGGGGGCTCTGACAGATCATGCTGACCGTCCGGCGGTGAATTTTCAGGAAAGCGCCTGCCTGCAGTGTGGCATTTGCAAAAGCACGTGTCCGGAGAGCGCAATCACTCTGAAGCCCCAACTGAACCTTTCCAAGCAAGCAATCATTCCGCAAATGCTGCATGAGGAAGAGCCGTTCGAGTGCATCGAATGCGGTAAGCCGTTTGGTGTCAAAAGCACGATCAACAAAGTGGTTGAGAAGCTTGAGGGCAAACACTGGATGTATACAAATTCCGACAATTCCAAGCTTATTCAGATGTGCGATGACTGCCGCGTGAGAGCGCAATATCACGGCGACAACTCACCGTTCCAGGCTGGTGAGCGGCCTAAAATCCGCACAACAGACGACTATCTGGCTGGTAAACTGGACGATACGGAATAGGGAACTACCATCGTGTCAGGTGTGTTGCGCTATCTCTCGCACCCACAGGTGCGGGTGGACCCGGCAGTTGCGGTACCGGATTGGGGTCTTTCGGACATTGGCAGATCGCGAACCGAAAGCGTTAGCCATTCGCATTCACTGCAGAGCACCACGTCGATTATCAGCAGTTCAGAACGAAAAGCCGTTGAAACCGCAGACATGCTGGCAAGGCCATTAAAGCTGAAAGTCCAAGAGCGGCCAGCCACTCATGAGAATGACCGCAGTGCGACGGGGTTTTTGTCTCCCGACGTTTTTGAAGACACTGCAAACCGATTCTTTGAACGCCCTCATCAAAGTATTGATGGCTGGGAACGCGCCATTGATGCCCAAGGCCGAATTGTCACCGAGGTGATATCAGCCATCCAAGACCACGGTGCGGGCGATCTGCTGATTGTGGGGCATGGCGGTGTTGGAACGCTGCTTTATTGCTATTTTGCAAGCGTGCCGATCTCGCGCGCATTCGATCAACCTGCTGGCGGCGGTAACTTCTTTAAAATCGATCTGGCAACCCGGCACCCGATTCACCACTGGCTGCCAATGGAAGAGCTTTAAGCCCGTCCCGCTGCCAAAGCTCAAGGTAAGGTGAGATTGGTTAAGCCTCAGGGGCAGATGGCAAATGTGCCTGAACAGCGCGCGCAATAATGCGCTCCTCATCTGTGGGAATAACCATCAGGCGTGTTGCACCATTTCCTATGTCATGGGCATTTTCCTGGTTTTGAGCCTGATCTACAGAGAGGCCCAGATAGTCCAGACCATCGACAATCCTCTCCCGGATCACAGCTGCGTTCTCACCAATGCCACCACAAAACACCAACGCGTCCAAGCCGCTGAGTACAGCGGTCATGGCGCCAATTTCACGCCGCGCACGAAACACATAATAGTCAATTGCTTCAGCGGCTTGTGGATTTTCTGACGCTAACAGGCTGCGCATATCGCTGGATTGCCCGGACAGGCCCAAAAGCCCGCTGCGCGTGTATAGAAGGTTGTTCACGTCCTCTGGGCTCATGCCATTTTGCTGCATCATGTAAAGCACAACGCCAGGGTCAAGCTGACCGCAGCGCGTGCCCATCGGCAATCCATCCAGCGCCGTGAATCCCATAGTCGAGCCAATGCTTCTGCCAGCTTTTATGGCGCACATGGACGCGCCATTTCCCAAATGCGCGACCACAACACGGCCCTGATGCAACTCCGGATAGTCCCTGGCAAGAACGCCGGTGATGTAATCGTAACTCAACCCATGAAACCCGTAACGGCGGACGCCCTGATCATAAAAAAAGCGTGGCAATGCAAACGTGTCGTTGACCCATGGATGGCTGCGGTGGAAGGATGTATCGAAACAGCCGATCTGCACGGCGTCCGGAAACGCCTTACGCGCCATTTCCACACCAGCCAGATTGTGGGGTTGATGCAGTGGGGCCAACGGGCAGAGTTTTTGCAAAGCCTCAATGGTCGAAGGTGTCAAAACGGCGGGTTCCGTAAAATGGACGCCTCCATGGACGATGCGGTGGCCAATTCCGACAATCTCCAAACCTTCCCGATGTGATTCCAGGGCTTTTAAAACGACGGCCAATGCTTCAGAATGGGTTGCAGCGGTAACGGGTTGATCAAATGTGGAAGCATCACTTTTGACACTCAATCGGGCAGCCAGCCCGATCCTGTCCACCTGCCCGTCCACCAACATCTCTGGTTCCAAAGACGCTCGATACAGACCAAATTTCAGCGACGAGGAGCCGGTGTTCAGGATAAGGATGCCTGTCATCGCCATGCAGCTTCGCTGAAGTAAACCGCCATGGTTTGAATGGTCATTCTGGACCGATTGTCATTTGCTTTGTGGGACGGACTAGCGCCCATGACATGGGCAAACTCAGGGGTGTCTTTGAACAACATCCGTTTCCCTACAGGTTGATGAATAGCCAGTTTCTGCCGGTTCGGCATGACAGCAAGATTACTTAATCTGATTCTGGGGCAAACACGAACAGTCCAAGACCCGTCGATTGATATGATTATTCAGAACCGTTTCACCCAAAAGATGTGACCAATTTTAAAAACACTTATCGGGCCTCAACAGTGCCCCCCAAATCTTTCGTCGGCATTTTTGAAACGAACGAGGCGATTGCCTCAACTTCCTCGATTGTCATGACGAGAGGTGCGATAGGCGACGGGCGTGCGGGATCAAACGGTTCGGTGATGCCTTCAATCTGGGTAAACGCGGGATGCGGATTGATGGTCCAGAAAGCGGCGAAGCTTTCGGGCCAATCCGGGAGCGTTTTCAGCGCACCAAAAGAAGGCGTTGAGCCAATGCCGCCAAAGGGATTGCGGCTGTCGACAACATGACATCGACCACAATGCAACAAGGCAAGTTTTGAGCCAAGATTTGCATCGCCTTCAATTTCAATTTTCACTTCTTCGATAATTTTTTTGGCACCCGGCGTGAACAATTGACTGCCGTCTGGTTTGAAACTTTCAATCGCCGCTCGCCCCGGACCGCTTTGCAGCCAGTCCAGCAATTTGGCAATTTTCTCCTGTTGGGCCGGGTCGGCAGAGATTGATACCAGATGATACGGCACGCCATCCGCTGAACTCATGACAGCGATACCATCGCCGGCTTCGGGCAGCAGGCTTGCAGCGCCATTTTCCCCTTCCAGAATCGCCTCAACCCGAATTCGAGTCTTGAAGCGAAACCTCGGAAACAAATGTTGTGCGAGACCGCTTTCGATCAGGTGATCCGGGACAATCAGTCGCAGATCAGCTTCCTGCGCAACGACGATGGGCAGCTTTAGCCCCAAAACAGCTAACGCGGATATCAAAAGACTTCCTATCAGATGTTTGACAGGCATTTCCCTCTCCCTGGATATTCGCTACACCTTAATCGCAGAGAAATGTGCTGTGCAAGAAAACAAGTGACGCAGCCATTTGAGGTGCAAACCAATTGCACCCATATAAACAGGGAGACCAGCATGGACAATGAAGCCTTCAATATGTCCCTTCGCAAATTTCTGAAGAAGGTAGGCGTGACCTCTCAACAGGAAATAGAGGAAGCAGTCCGTACGGCCAGAGATGCTGGCTCACTGGGGGACGGACCATTGAAAGCGCGCATGGTTCTGACGCTCGAAGGCGTCGAACTTGAGCATGTGGTCGAAGGTGACATCGCCCTGATGGATACTCAATGAGCGAACCAACGCTTGAGGCAGTAAGGGCCGCCCTTTCCAAAATTATTGACCCGGCGCAGGGAAAAGACATCATCTCCACAGGCCAGGTGCAGGGATTAGGCGTCAATGGCGAACGGGTCAGCTTCATTCTGGAAGTTGATCCCAACCGTGGATCAGCCATGGAACCCTTGCGCAAAGCGGCGGAGGAAGCGGTAAAATCCGTCCCAGGTATTGTTGCCGTAAATGTGGTGATGACCGCACACTCTGGCGAAGGCCAGGCAAAACCTGCTGCGGCAGCGCCAAAAAGCGCACCTCCCGGATTCCCGATCAAAGCACCCAAGCCTTTGGAAGGCGCGTCAAAGCGCGTGCCCGGCGTTGATCGGATCATCGCGATCGCGTCTGGCAAGGGCGGTGTTGGCAAATCAACCGTGTCGTCCAATCTGGCTGTGGCTCTGGCCGCGCAGGGCAAACGGGTCGGTCTGCTGGATGCTGATGTGTACGGACCCAGCCAGCCACGTATGCTGGGCGTTTCCGGACGGCCATCCAGCCCTGATGGTCATATCATCCTGCCCCTGCGCAACCACGGCGTTACGCTGATGTCGATTGGCCTGATGACCGGTGAAGATGAAGCCGTTGTCTGGCGTGGTCCAATGCTGATGGGCGCCTTGCAACAGATGCTTACACAAGTGCAATGGGGCCGTCTTGATGTGCTTCTGGTCGATTTGCCACCCGGTACCGGGGATGTGCAGATGACCCTGTGCCAAAAGGCCGAGGTCGATGGTGTCGTTATTGTCTCGACGCCTCAGGACATTGCACTGATTGACGCTCGTAAGGGCATCGATATGTTTCAGAAAATGAACACCCCCATTCTGGGCATTATCGAAAACATGTCGTCTTTTGTCTGCACAACCTGCCAGACGGTGCATCATCCATTCGGTCATGGCGGTGCAAAGGCTGAAGCCGAAAAGCTGGGTGTTCCCTTTCTGGGCGAAATTCCGTTGGATCTGGATATCCGCATTGCCAGCGATGGCGGCGCGCCTATTGTGGCCGCCAAGCCGGACAGTCCGCAGACAAAGGCCTTCTGGGATGTCGCTGAGAATTTGATGAAATCGGATGCAATGAAATGATCCTTGGCCAACCTGATCCGGAAGTGCCGCAGTTCCCGCCAATGTTTCGTGGTGAACCACTTCGCGCAAATCTTGACCCCTTTTCCAAGGCGATTTCTTCGGCCATGCGCGGGATTGATCCGGGATTGATCGTTTGGTCGGAAGACAAAAACACGGCAAAAGCCGCGCTGGTCCTTGCACCTGAAGAGCCTTTGGAGACTGCCATTGGTGCCGTGTTTGCTGCCTTTTTGGGCTTGAGTGACAGTCTTGGTGCGCTCGCGCCTCCTGAAGTGGCTGTTCATTTTCAATGGCCAGACCGGATCAAGGTCAATGGTGGACTATGCGGCCGCATAAAAATTGCCGCCGACACCACAAAGCCGGATCAGGAACCCAATTGGATCGTCATTGGCATCGAGCTGCCACTTTTGCCCGATCACGAATATGAGCCTGGCGATAGCCCCAATCAAACCACTTTGGTTGAGGAAGGCTGTGGCGAAATTACCCGCACGCAGTTGATTGAGGGCTGGTCACGCCACACGCTGGTCTGGATAAACCGCTATGTGGATGATGGATTTGCGCCATTGCATGCAGCTTGGCGCAGCAAGTGCGATTCACTGGGTGAGCCAATCGAAATACCGCGTAAAGGCGTTTTCATGGGCCTTGATGAGTTGGGCGGCATGCTTTTGAAAGATGATGACAGGACGCATATCATTCCACTCACCCAACAGTTGGAGGCGACGGCATGAAACTGGCCCGAACAATTCGTTTCGACGATTCAGACCTGAATGTATTTGAAAACACGGCAGAACTGGATGAATGGGCGCTTTCTGGTGCGTTCGAGTTTTCCAATTGGACCGAAGCGGAGCTGACTGGCAAAGGACGCCAGGCATTCGCAAATGGCTGGATGGGTCTTGAAAGCTTTGGACGGTCGACCTTTGTGGCTGTCACGGCCATCAGCCAGCGCGAATATGATGATCTGATCGACAGGCTCTCGGTCCATTTTGTTCAGCGCTATGGCGCGCCCAGTCTTGAAGCTGCACGCGGTCCTGCCGTTGAAGAAATCGAACACATGCGCCAGATGTGCGAAGATCATGAAGACAACACCTTGCTGATTGTCGAACGTGAACTTGTCGAAAGCGGCGTTAAAGAAAGTTTTCGCGTTCTCAAACCGCAAGATGCGGATCTGGCGCAGTTTGCGGTCCATGGAGAGATGGAATAGGCAACGCTGCCACGTTGCAACAGCCTGACAATCTGATTCAGACTGTCAGGCTTAGCTTTTGATATCGTTGCTAAATCACAGACCCAGCATGGATTTGATTTGCGCTTCATCGGTTTCGCCGCCAGCAAAATCGTCAAACGCTTTTTCTGTCACCTCAATGATGTGATCGGAGATAAAAGGAGCTCCTTCAGCAGCGCCCTGCTCAGGGTGTTTCAGGCAGCATTCCCATTCCAGAACCGCCCAGCTGTCGTAATTGTATTTCGACAGTTTTGAGAAGATGCCTGCGAAATCGACCTGCCCATCGCCCAGAGAGCGGAAGCGCCCTGCTCGGTTTTCCCAGGACTGATAGCCGGAATACACACCCTGACGGCCATCGGGATTAAACTCTGCATCCTTGACGTGGAAAGCAGAAATTCTCTCATGATAGATGTCTATAAAGGCCAGGTAATCGAGTTGCTGGAGCACGAAATGTGAAGGATCATAATTGATCATACAGCGCTTGTGGCCCTTTAGCTGCTCCAGAAACATTTCGAATGTGACGCCGTCGAACACATCCTCACCGGGATGAATTTCGTAGGCAACATCCACGCCCTGATCCTCATAAGCATCCAGAATCGGTTTCCAGCGCCGCGCAAGCTCAGCAAAAGCTTCCTCTATCAAGCCCGCCGGGCGCTGTGGCCATGGGTAAAGGTAAGGAAAAGCCAGCGCTCCGGGGAAAGAAACGGATACATCAAGACCCAGATTACGAGACGCCACAGCGGCCTTCATCATCTGATCCACGGCCCATTCCTGCCGCGCTTTCGGATTGCCGTGAACCGAAGCCGGCGCAAAGGCGTCAAACTGACTGTCATAGGCGGGATGAACAGCAACAAGCTGACCCTGAAGATGCGTGGAGAGTTCCGTAATCTCGACGCCGGAATCTGCACAGATTCCTTTCACTTCATCGCAGTAGGTCTTTGATTCTGCTGCTTTTTCCAAATCAAACAAAGAACCTACAAAGGTTGGTATCTGAACCCCTTTATAACCATGATCCGCCGCCCATTTTGTGATGTTCGGCAAAGTGTCAAAGGGTGCTGCATCCCCTGCAAATTGTGCCAGAAAAATTGCCGGCCCTTTTATTGTCGTCGCCATTGTCTACTCCCTGATTTGTGTCTTGAGAATTTCGACTTAACCGCCAGCATCCCTTTGAGCGATCCAGTCATGATCCGGGTGATTTTTGAAACGCCACTTCCTCATCGGCCCGGCCATGACATTCAGATAATACATCTCATAGCCGTAAGGACTGCCGCAGGGGTGATGGCCCTTGGGCACTAGAACCACATCGCCATCATAAACCGCCATGGTTTCATCCAGCGTGCCGTCTTCTGTGAACACGCGCTGGATGCCATAGCCCTGCCCCGGGTTCAGCCGGTGATAATAGGTTTCTTCCAGATAGGTCATGTCAGGGTAATTATCTTCATCATGCCGATGTGGCGGATATGAGGACCAATTCCCCTGGGGGGTGAACACTTCGGTGACCAACAGGCTGTCTGCCACGTCCCGATCTTCCATAGCAATGGGGTGAATGAAGCGTGTGTTAGCCCCCTTGCCGCGTTCTTCAAATCCGATGCCATCCAGCCGTTGTGCAGGATAGTTTCCTTTTCCGGGCGCGCTGCAGACCGCCAGTTCGCACCGCGTGGTGGCGGTCGCGCTCCAATCCTTACCATTCGGAATATAAACGCAATGTGGTTTGGTGCGCTCAAACACGCTCATCCGCTCGCCCATTTCGCCAAAATCCTGCCCAGCCCCGGAAATTTTGGCTTTGCCTTCGACCAGAACGAGGATGACTTCTGTGTCACCGGTGTGTTCAGAAATGCTGTCGCCTGGTTCGAGCTTGTAAAGCCCAAAACCGACATAGCCCCAGCCCGCACTTTCAGGCGAGATATCATGCACCTTGCCGCTTGTGCCGTTGGGTTTGATCTGCAATTCAGCCATTCAGTTATTTCCTCCACGTCCTGCTAACATTCATACAACGCCTTCCAGATCGCGTCGATGCGTATCGATTCTAGGTTTTCAAAAATGGCTTATCTGTCAATTTTCCGATTTTCGGCGCGCATCGTCCCATAATTGACACAGGCGGCTGTAGCGATTTGCCATTTCTGCCACGGCCTCTTCATCTGACAGTGCCGAGTTGAACCATTGGCGGGCGACCTCTGCAAAAATGGTACGCCCGACCGCAAAGCCTTTTACCAACGGATAGGATGCTGCAATGGAAAAACTCTCGGACAATTCGGATTCAGGCGCATCGAGCCCCAGGACGACAATGCCTCGAATGTGTGGGTCATGTTCACTAATTGCTGCGCATGTGGCGGTCCAGGCTGCGGTGCTGCGCATCGGTTCCAGTTTCCACCAGTCAGGGTAAACCCCAAGCTGATAGAAACGCCGGATGATCTGCGCAGTCGTTTCGTCAGATACGGGCCCAACTTTCGACGGGATAACTTCCAGCAGAAACTCGAGATTGTTGTTTCGTGCAGCCTCTGCCAGCCGCAAAATGGTTGCCTCCTGGTCCGCCTTCATCACCGCATCATCATCGGGATGATAAAAACTCAGGACCTTGACCACCTGCTCCCGCGGCCATTCGGTCAAAGCGGACCCAAAATCCAGTCCCATTTCAGCTTCAAGCTGGAGCGGGCGTGATCCCGGCAATTCCACAGGCCGGCCAAGCCACAAGCCGGATCCGGTCGCGGCATAAAGCGCATCCCGTCCAAGACGGTTATCGCAGAGTACGCCGTAGCCGTGGCGCCCCTCGGAAACCTTGTGCGCAGCCCTCAGGCAGAGTTCCTTGAATGGGCCTATCCTGGCTTCATCGGCCCCGGCCTCTTTTGCAATGTCTTCCAATTGTGATCTGTGATCGAATGCAAAAACGCGCAGTTCCGGCCAGTCTCCCACACGATTGGTGGACCAGTGAATTTGCTCCAACGCCTCGTCATGGCGCAAAGCCGGGTTTTTCACACCTCTGGAGAAGAAAAACTGCAACTCGTCCCAACTGGGATAAGCCGGTGCGCAACCGTGACGGGACACAGCGAAAGCGCCACAAGCATTGGCGTATTTCAACGTGGTCGACCAGTCTTCGTCAGTAAGCCAGCCCTTCAGCAGCCCGGACATGAAGCCATCCCCTGCGCCCAGAACGTTGAAAACCTCGATCGGGAAGCCCGGGCCGGACAGACCGTCATCAAGACTGTCGGCAATGTCACCATCAAATGCGACGGCACCCATAGGGCCGCGCTTGCAGATCAACGTCGCGTCACTGTTCTGACGAACGGCCCTCAACGCGGCCAGCGTATCTGTGGTGCCGCCAGCTATGTGAAATTCTTCTTCTGTGCCCACAATTACATCAAACAAATGCAAGGTGGACATCAGCTTCTGCGTCACCTTATCGGAGGCAACAAAGCGACTTTCGCCATCCCCATGACCGGCCACGCCCCAAAGGTTGGGACGATAATCAATATCCAATGCAGTTTTCAGACCCTTTTCCCGGGCGATGCGGAGCGCCTTCAGGACAGCGGCTTCGGTAGACGAATTGGAAAGGTGAGTTCCCGTCACTGTGACGCAGCGCGCCTGCCCGATGAAGTCGGGATCAATATCATCTTCACTAAGAGCCATATCCGCGCAATTTTCGCGATAGAAAATCAGCGGAAACTGTTCCTGATCGCGAATGCCCAGCAGCACGAGGGCCGTCAGACGCTCCGGATCGGTGACAATGCCACTGGTCTCAACACCCTCACTCATCAGTGTTTCGCGAATGAAGCGGCCCATATGCTCATCGCCAACGCGGGTGATCAGCGCAGATTTGAGACCCAGCCTTGCAGTACCGACAGCCATATTGGTCGGAGAGCCACCAACATATTTGTTGAAGGATCGCATATCCTCAAGACGTCCGCCGACTTGCGCCCCGTATAAATCCACCGAAGAGCGCCCAATTGTGATGACGTCCAGCATATCCCACCTCCCACTTGTTTGCACAAAGTGCTAAAGCAATAAGCCATTGAAGCCCAATATCGCTTTTGAGATGAATCCCTCAAAAGAGGTTTGCACAGCTCTAATGTGCGTTGCGCATGTTCTGGCAATGCAGAACAGTGACCGCCAGCACAATGACTGCAAATCCCTGATGCAATACGCCGGCCCAAAGCGGCACGACCAGGAGCAGCGTCGTAATTCCAATCAGGGCCTGCAGAACAAGGGCAATCAGCACGATTGTTGCAGTCGCGGCGGCAATACCTTTTTCGCGGCGCGCGATCTGGATCACATGAAAAACCGCCAGAGCCAATATCACATATGCAAGCATCCGGTGATTGAACTGCACGGTGGTAATGTTCTCAAACAGGTTTATCAACCCTCCCGGCGCATCGCTCAAAAGACCTGCAGGGATGAAATCACCATCCATTAAAGGCCAGGTATTGTAGGTGAGGCCTGCGTCAAGGCCGGCAACAAGACCACCGGCAAAGAGTTGTAGAAACAGCAGCGCCATCAAAAGCCGCGATGTGATGAATGCCCCCTTGGAAACGCTTTGATAGCGCTCACTCGCTGCTGGACTTTTCAGGCCACGCGCGACCCATAAGGTTGCTGCAAATATGAAGAAGGCCAGTGTCAAATGGGTAGCCAGACGGTATTGGCTTACATCTACCCGCACAGAAAGACCGGAATAGACCATCCACCAGCCGACAAAGCCCTGTAGTCCGCCCAGGATGAACAGGGCCAGCAATTTTGGGTAAAGCGCTTTGGGGATTGCGCGCCGCGCTGCAAACCAGATGAAGGGCACAAGATAAACGACGCCAATGAAACGACCAAAGAAGCGATGCCCCCATTCCCACCAGTAAATGAACTGGAACTCGGCCAGAGACATTCCTTTATTCTGCAATTGATACTCAGGAATTTGACGATATTTCTCAAACTCCTGAAGCCAATGTGCCTCGCTCAGCGGAGGGATTGCACCCAGCAATGGTTTCCACTCTGTGATCGACAATCCGGAATCGGTCAGCCGAGTCACACCGCCAATGATCACCATGATGAAGACCAGAAAACAGATAAGATAAAGCCATAGCCTGATGGCCGTCAGATCATGTGTCTCTGACCGCTCGAAAGATGCGTTCAATGCAGATGACGTCATTTGCAATCGCCTGTTGTGGATATGATGGGTAAGTATCGCGGGGCATGGGCCATGACAAGGGTGACCAACCCCTGAAATTCGTTTCCCGGGGGTGGCGGATTGACGCCCGGCGCGCTAGTTAACTGCAAAGATGACCTCTTTACCCACGGATCAAAGCCTTTGCCAAAGCGCCTGCGAAAACTGCTCGGAACTTTTGTGTTGGTCACTTATGTGATTGTGTATTGCCTGCTGGTGATGAAACTTGCGTCGGCAACTCTGCCAAATATCGGCGGCTGGGGGCATCTTGGATTTTATGTATTCTTCGGCCTTATCTGGGTCGTTCCTGCAGCCGTGATTGTGTGGTGGATGCAGCGCCCGGAAGCTCAGTCCGGTTAAAGCCGCTCTAGGCTTTTGCCGGTCTCGCAAAAAACGGCGCGCCACTGAAAAGGGCGCGCAGCGCTCGAAAATCCTGAAAATGTCCGTTAACCGACAATCTTGGCAGAGCAACCAGATTGTCTCGCCCTCCGCCTTTCAGCATACCGCCACGCGTAGTGACAGCTGTGGTAAATCCCAGCGACCGAGCTTGGCAGAAAGTGTCTGCATCAGCGGCGGCATTGGTTCCATAGGGATAGGCGAAATGCTTTGGATATGCGCCCAACTCGTCTTCCAGGCGTTCTGCGCCCGTAAGAATTTCTGCGGACACCTGTCGCGAAGACAGCCGCGCCAACATGGGATGGCTGACCGTATGCGCACCAATGGTAGCCAGCGGACTGTCAGCTAGTTCATCTAACTGATCCCAGTTCATGAAATTTTCATTCATCAACGCGTCAGTCGATAATTTATTATCGGCGGCCAGGTCTCGAATTTTCTGTTGTTTTTCTTGTTCAGGACCCGACTGAAACTGCGCTGAAAGAAGCCTGAAAGCGTCATTTTTCTGCTGCAGGGACCCGACAATTTCCGCTTCGCTTCCTTCGATGGAGCGAGCATCAACAACCGCATGCCTTGCAATAATCTCTTCCAGCACCAGCCACCAGGGCAGCGCAGAGCGGTCGAGAAACCCGGACGTTGCAAAGACAGTGAACGGACATCTGTTGTTTTCAAACACGTCCAGAGCGTATGTCAGATTATCCAGGGATGCGTCATCCAGTGTGACAGCCACAAAGCGCGAAGACTTTTGTGCCGCAAGCCGCTCTGGTACCTTGTCCATGGAAATGAGGTCCACGCCCAAGCGGCGCAACCCATAGAGCGCTTCGTCCAAAAACTCTGGCGTAATTTCAAGATGGTCATTTGGTTGAAAGGCTCTTGGGCCGCGCGGCCGGACCCTATGCAACATCAAGATTGCGCCACGACCACCGGTCAGCGGCTCAACCAGGCGCGCCAGTCCAGACGCGGCAAAGGTCACCAAGGCAGATTTGATGAGCCGTTTTTTCAACATGGCCGTAATCAGGCGGCCATTTTGCGCGCGTCAGGTCTTCGGTCCTCGAACCTTCGTTGTGGTTTATTCTGACTGCTGGAAATATCAGGGTTGCCTTGCGGCATACCCAGTGCCCGGCCAGACAGCAATTCACGCAGAACAATAATCCCGAGGCACAGCAGCAGTGATACGATCGCAGCAGCTGCAACCAGCAACAGCGCCCTTGGGCCAATTGGCTCCAGAGGCGGGGACGCGGTCTCAATCATACGGGCTTCCGCCGGCTGTCCGCCGGATCCTTCCCGTGCCAGCAATGTGCGGTATTGGGTCAACAAAATTTCCAGCAATTCCCGCTCTGCACGCGCCTCACGTTCAAGTGCCCGCAATTCAACTTCACTTTGCTGAGCGCTTCCGGTTTCCAGCTTCTGTGCTGTCAACGCCTGACTGAATTCGGTTACCTCCTGCCGCGCCCTGTCCGCTTCCTGCTGCAAGCCGGTCAAGACAGACCTTGCTTCGCGAGCGATCTGTCTGTCCATATCTGAACGCTGATCAATCAGGGCCCGCAGCCGTGGATGGCGGGGCAGAAGATTGGCTGACTGGTCAGCTATCTGGGCTTCAAGTATGGCCCGTGACTGGCGCAAAGTTTGAATAAATGGCTGATTGGCAATTGTGGGCGAAGTCAACAAGCGTTCCACATTGCCATTGGCTTGCTCCACAACCCGCTCAAGTCCTTTAAGGGCGCTCTGCGCCTGGCTTTCCCGAGCGCGGGCATCGGCGAGGTTTTGGGACAGAGCGGCCAGTTGCTGTTGTGGCAGTGTTGTATCAGTTGCCGTTGCAAACAACCCTGCACGACTGCGGAATTGCTCGGCGCTGGTTTCAGCGGCCACTACCTTGTTGCGCAAACTGGAAATCTCATTTTCCAACCAAAGCCGCGCGTCGCTTGTGGCCACTTGTTTGGCCGCCCGTTCGTTGCGAAGAAATTCTTCTATCACGCCATTTGCAACGGCGGCAGCAAGGACGGGATCCTCGCTCTCAAATTCTACAAATATCACGCGAGACACTTCAATCGGATAAACTGTCAAGCGTTCGTTGAACTCATTCAGAACCAAATCATCAATGCGCTTTGGCTGAGAACGAGCGGTTTCCAGAAAAGACAGCCAACCGCCATCATCACTGGAATCCGGTAAAAATTCGGGAACATCCGCCAAACCCATTCGATTTATGACTGCGCGCGCAAGATCGCGCGATCGGATCAATTGTACTTTGGAATTTATCGCCTCAGCGCTCAATCGCAGGGATGCATCAGGACCTGCACTGTCGGCAACGGCCTGAATGCCTGAGATTTCCGGAATTTCGATCAGTACGGAGGCAGTGGCTCGGTAGACCGGGTCCTGTTTGGACACGTAGTAAAACGTGCCAGCTGCAACCAACAGCGCAAATGGCACCGCCCAGAGGCAGGCCCATAAAATGGCACGCAGGAGAACGTAGATATCCAAAACCGGCTCATCTGCAACCGACCGATTTGATTTCTGACCCATGACAACACTACTGAACACACTATGAAGGGAGGACACATCATCGCAGATGGAAGTAACAGCTAAGTTAATAAAGGATTTTTCCCGAAGCATGCCCCCTTCAGCTTTAGTTAACCGTATTCTGCAATGATCAATTAATATTTTTCACAGCATTATTATGAATGAAGAGACATGCGCAGCATCGGATTTTCTAAGGTATTGAGTATTGCGTTGCTGGTGTTTGCGGTCGCAGGTTGCGCCCGCGAATTACCCAGAAATGAGCCAATTTTGGCAACGCCAACTCTGAATGCATATCAGTTGGACACCGGCGATAAAGTACGGGTCGTAGTATTTGAACAGGACTCTCTGACGGGAACTTACGAGGTCAGTTCGGTTGGCGATATCATGATGCCACTAATCGGTCAGGTTCAAGCACGGGGCAGTACCACGCTGAGCCTTGCACGCACGGTGCGTGCCAAGCTTGCCGCAGGCTTTTTACGCGACCCCGATGTGAGTGTGGAGTTGACGGAGTCCCGTCCTTTTTACATTCATGGCGAAGTGGCCCGGTCCGGGGCTTATGCTTTTGCACCGGGCATGACCATGGAGCGCGCAATTGCGCTTGCTGGTGGGTTCAGCCAAAGAGCGGACAACAACATTTTTGCTGTTGACCGTCGTGGCGGGGCGTCAAATCCGGAGCCTGTGACACTGCGCCTTGGCCTGCGTGATGCGGTGATGCCAGGCGATACGATTTATGTTCGCGAGCGGTTGTTCTGACCGGCAAATTGAAGGCTGAAGAAGCGTAATGTCTGAACAGGTCGTCGATCCGATTAACGGAACCAGCATACCCCGTGAACAGGCCGTTGCCCGTATGATGAAGCGGCTTAGTGAAGCCACGGCTTCAGATGAGCTGCAAAACATTGAAGCTGGCGAGTTGGGCGACGAAGCCCGACGCGTGGCTTCGCAGCTAACAGACGATAATGTGTCGCCCCGCGTTCTCGCAGGCCTTGTCCGCCTCCTGGATTTCGTGCTGGTAACGGCGCTTGGTTTTCTCGTTTATCTTTTTTATGTACGCCCATTGGCGCTTGTAGATGGTGTTGCTCCGGTTGATCTGAGCAGCATTGATTTACGTTATGCGTTGATTGCCGCCAGTGGCGGCGTGCTGGCCGTTATCTTTCTTCAGGCCGCAGATTCATACGGTCTGGGTACCTTGCGCCAGATGTCCAGACAGCTAGGCCGTTTGTTGGCCGCATGGACATTTGTATTCATGGTATTTGCGATCACCGCCTTCTTCTTCAAACAGAGCGAGAGCCTCTCCCGTGTCTGGTTTGGGGCCTGGTTTCTCTCCGGGGGCCTAATTCTAACGCTGACCCGTGTGATCATCTCACGATATGTTCGAAAACTGTTCCGGGATGGACGCCTGCAACGCAGAGCCATCCTTGTTGGCGGCGGCGAACGAGCTGCGGAGCTTATCCGCTCGCTTGAAAGTCAGCCTGAGCAGGATTTGCAGATTTGCGGCATTTTTGATGACCGGGATGAAAAGCGCTCCCCTTCCGTGCTGATGGGATATCCCAAACTGGGTAAGTTTGCCGATCTGCTTGTATTCGGACGCATTTGTAAAATTGACATGCTTGTTGTCACCTTTCCGCTGACAGCCGAGGGCCGTGTGGCGGATATGTTGAAAGATCTTTGGGTGCTGCCGGTGGATATCCGGCTTAGCGCACATGGCAACAAGTTGAATTTAAGGCCCCGATCCTACTCCTATGTGGGAGCCGTTCCGTTTCTCGACATAATCGACAAACCATTGGCGGACTGGGACTATTTCAAAAAACGTGCTTTTGATTTGTTTTTCACCTCCATCGCGCTTGTGCTGCTGTCGCCGGTGATGCTGCTTGTGGCGCTTGCCGTGCGGCTGGACAGTTCTGGCCCGGCGTTGTTCCGGCAGACCAGATATGGTTTCAACAATGAGAAGATATCCGTGTTGAAGTTCCGCTCCATGTACCATCACATGGCAGACCCGGCGGCGAAGAATGTTGTCACGCGCCACGATCCTCGCGTAACCCGCGTTGGCCGCTTTATTCGCAAGACAACACTGGATGAGTTGCCACAGTTTCTGAATGTGCTTCGTGGCGAATTGTCATTGATTGGCCCCCGCCCCCATGCGGTGCATGCCCACACCGAGAACAGCCCGTGGGAGGCGGTTGTGGATGGCTACTTTGCCCGTCACAGGGTCAAGCCCGGCATTTCCGGATGGGCTCAGATAAATGGCTTGCGTGGTGAAATCCGCAACAAGGAAATGATCCAGAAGCGGGTTGAGCATGATCTTTATTACATCGAGAACTGGTCGGTCATGCTGGATCTTTACATCCTCTTCATGACGCCTTTCAAAATCCTCGATACGCGCAACTCTTACTGAACCACCCATGGAAGCGGCCCTTTACCGACCCGGAACAATTTCCACCCGCATCTTGGGCGCAGTGTTTTTGTGGCTGCTTGTCTTTTCCGGTGGTTTTGTTTTTCGTGAGCCAGCGCCGTATGAGCTGTTTGCGGTTGTTCTGATCCCCTTCTGGTTTCTGGCGGGACTTCCGTTGCCACGCCAGATTGCGCCGCTGTTTGTCTTGCTGACGCTCTATCTGATCGGCGGGGTTATCGGGCTCAGTCAGGTCAAGTTTATCGATGATGCCCCGATGTTTGTGGCCGTCACCGGATTTCTGGCACTCACGTCATTCTTTTTTGCCTGTCTGATTGCCGAGGACCATCGACGATTGAAGCTCATTACCAACGCCTATCTGGCTGGTGCCTGCTTCACCATCATTCTGGGCCTGGTTGGATATTTCCGGCTTGTGCCCGGGGCGTATGATCTGTTCACCCTTTATGGGCGTGCGTCAGGCGGGTTTGAGGATCCCAATGTCCTTGGACCCTTTTTGATCCTGCCCATGGGTCTGCTGTTTTACAGCATTCTCAACCAGGAAAAGGGCAGCAACATTATCCGCATTGGCTTCATGTCATTCATACTGCTTGGAATTTTCATGAGCTTTTCACGGGCTAGCTGGGGTCTTGCGGCGTTCACTCTGGCGAGCGTGTTTCTACTCAGCTTGATTAATGCCCGGGGCGCTGTAGATCGGCTGCGCATGTTTATGTTGCTGGCAGTTGCCTTGTTTGCCGGTTTTGTGTTGCTGCTTGTTGCGCTTTCATTCGATGAGATTTCATCTTTGTTTGCAGAGCGGGCGCAGATTGTTCAATATTACGATGGCGGACGGCTTGGTCGTTTTGCACGTCATGCGGCGGGCTTTCAGCTTGTGGCTGACCGGCCCCTTAGTCTGGGCGCTCTGGAATTCGGCAAACACTATTTTCAGGGCGACCCTCACAATATTTGGCTGAAAAGCTTTGCAGCCTATGGCTGGCTGGGCGGTGTCTGTTATCCTATCCTCGTTCTGTGGACGATTGCAAAGGCCGGTCCACTGCTGTTCAAGCCACGCCCGTGGCAGCCAGTTTTGATTGTGGGCTTTGTGGTTTTTGTCGGCCATCAGATTGCGGGCATCGTCATCGATATCGACCACTGGCGGCATTACTTCTTACTGTTGGGTCTGATATGGGGAATGATTGCTGCAGAGGCCAAGTGGTCCAATGAGCGCAAATACGAGACAAGCTAAGGAAGCCTCGTTAATCACCATCAGGTATCCTGAAAGTTCCCTGGCCCCAAGAGTTCCACAGAACCAGGGATCTACAGTTTGAAAAATGGTCGGAGCGATAGGATTCGAACCTACGACCCCTTCACCCCCAGCGAAGTGCGCTACCAGGCTGCGCCACGCTCCGACTAAAAGTGGTATAACGACGGGTTTGATGCAACGCAAGCCAACAAGCTGCCACCAAATCTGATTCAGGCATTTTTTTAAGCGCTATTGGTTGGTCCGGCTTATTTGACCTGATCCAACATTCGTTTGCACTCCAGCAGTTCAAACAAAGTGCCGTGCAGTTTCTCGACGTCCTGTTCAGACAGTCCTTTTGCCGGGGGGCGTGTCGGATCAAACGGCAGATCATCGTCATCGGTCTTGTCGGGATTCTTTTTCAGACCAAGTTTGGAGAACAGCTTTGCGGCTTTATTATCACCCTGCTCTGCTGTGCCTCCTGCAGAAACCGCCTTGGCCTCACCAAGGTCCGGCCCGTCAATATCTACGCTGGCCTCTCCGCGTCCGACAGCCATGACAACTTTGACGCCGCGTTCCTTAAGCAGGCGCTGAACGCCCTTGATTGTGTAGCCTTCACCATAAAGCAGTACGCGGATGCCGCGCAGAAGCTCGACATCCTGCGGGCGGTAGTATCGGCGTCCTCCGCCACGTTTCATGGGCTTGATCTGACTGAAGCGAGTTTCCCAGAACCGAAGAACGTGCTGCGGCAAATCCAGATCATCAGCTACTTCGCTGATTGTGCGGAAGGCTTCTGGTCCCTTGGCTGTCATTGCTTGCGTCTCCGATAAAAATCTATTTGCTCACTATCGCCCACAATTAAGGCGCGATCTTGAAACCCAAAAGATGATTCTTATGCGCAGCTTAGCAGCTTCAGCTATCAGAGTGGTTTACTTTGTCTTTCAAGACATTGCTGGGTTTGAAGACCATTACCCTGCGTGGAGGAATTGGAACTTCAACTTTGGTTTTGGGGTTCCGGCCGATACGTTCGTTCTTGCTGCGCACAACGAATGAACCAAAGGACGACAATTTTACATTCTCGCCTGATGCGATGGCATCTGAGATTTCCTCAAGAACCATCTCTACCAAGTCTGAGGATTCTGATCTTGAAAGACCAACCCGCTCATAAACGGCCTCCGCTAAATCGGCACGGGTTACAGTCTTGCCGCTCATTTTATTCGATGCTCCCCTTTTTGCCCAATCGGAGGATTGGTCAACGGTCTTTTACGTTAAGTGTCAGAGGTTAAGGCGTCAATAGGTCTTTGTTGCACGAATGCAACTGTTCTTTACCAGCGCAGCAAAACACTGCCCCAGGTGAATCCCCCGCCCATGGCTTCCAGCATTACCAGATCGCCGCGCTGAACGCGACCATCTTTGACCGCCACATCCAGTGCCAGCGGAATTGACGCTGCTGACGTATTGCCATGGCCTTCAACTGTCATAACAACTTTGTTGATGTCGATGCCAAGTTTTTCGGCGCTGGCTTCAATGATGCGCTTGTTAGCCTGATGCGGAATGAACCAGGTCAGATCATCTGCCGTGGTTCCACTGGCAGCAAATGCATCAGTGACGACGCCAGAGATCATTCCAACGGCGTGTTTGAACACTTCACGCCCCTGCATCCGCAATTGGCCGGTTGTCTGCGTGCTTGACGGGCCACCATCCACATAGAGCTTTTGCTTGTGCGAGCCGTCTGACCGCAGATGGCAAGACAAAATGCCCTGCTCCGGCTCCCCATCGGCAACCGGTTGCGCGCGCATCACGACTGCACCAGCTCCATCACCAAACAACACGCAAGTTGTGCGATCCGTCCAGTCCAGCAGGCGGGAAAAAGTCTCCGCCCCAATGACCAGAATTGTTTCGGCATTTCCTGCCCGTATGAAGCTGTCAGCGATCGTCATTGCATAAACAAAGCCCGAGCAGACTGCCTGCACGTCAAACGCATATCCTGTCTGATTGCCAAGATTGTGCTGAACCGCGACAGCTGTTGCCGGGAATGTGTTGTCCGGTGTTGAGGTTGCAACAATGATGAGGTCAATATCCTGCGCTGAAACGCCAGCATCTTCCAATGCCCGGTTTGCAGCTATCGTCGCAAGATCGCTGGTATTCTGATCTTCGGCCGCTATGTGCCGTCTTTCAATTCCAGTGCGTTGAACAATCCATTCGCTGGTCGTATCAACAATTTTGGAAAGATCATCATTCGTCATGACCTTCTCAGGCAGATAGGACCCTACGCCTGCCACAACGGCCCTTTGCTTCAACACACTTCAGTCCTTCGATTTCGGCTCATCTACAAGCACGTTTTGAAATTGTTCGAGATCATCGCTGAGCTTCTTCTGCAAATCATTTCTCGCCATAGCATCGCCCATACCGATGGCGCTCGCAAACCCTTCCGGGCTGGCCGAACCATGACTTTTTATCACAAGGCCATTCAGCCCGAGAAACACGCCACCATTGGACTTGCTTGGGTCCATTTTTTCCCTGAGACGACTGAATGCGCCCTTGGCAAGCAGGTATCCGATCTTGCTCAGCAGGCTTTGCTCCATGGCCGCACGCAGATATTGCGCGATCTGCCTTGCTGTACCTTCAGCAGTCTTCAAAGCAATATTGCCGGAAAACCCCTCTGTTACAACAACATCCGATGTGCCTTTGCCGAGATCATTGCCCTCGACAAAACCAATATATTCGATGAAGGGAAGATCAGTTTCACGCAGAATCTGACCGGCTCTGCGCACCTCTTCAACGCCCTTGATTTCCTCAACCCCAACATTCAGCAGACCGACAGTGGGACGCTGAATGGCGAAGAGCGCTCTTGCCATGGCGCCACCCATGACGGAAAAATTGATCAGTTGCTCAGCGTCAGCGCCAATGGTGGCACCGACGTCCAGCACAATGCTGTCACCGCGCATTGTCGGCCAGATTGCGGCGATGGCCGGGCGTTCAATGGCTGGCATGGTGCGCAGGCAAAAGCGTGCCATGGCCATTAGCGCGCCGGTGTTGCCTGCAGACACACAGACACTGGCTTCACCGTCCTTGACCGCCTGGATTGCCCGCCACATGCTTGAGTGATAGCGGCCCTGACGCAGTGCAATGCTGGGTTTGACATCCATTTCAACAGAAACATCGCAATGTCGGACCTCCGACGCGGCAGCCAGAGCAGGATGCGCAGCCAATGCCGGACCAACGATATTTTCTTTTCCGAAAAGAAGAAAGCGCGTATCAGGGTGTCGTTTCAGAGCGATTTCTGCACCGCCTAAAACAACCTCTACGCCGTTGTCGCCCCCCATGGCATCCAGCGAAATGGTGATGCTTTGCGTCATTAATTGCTCAAATTTCTTCCTCTGGCCGAGCGCGGACCATAGCTACTTCGCGCCACAACACAACCTAAATAACACAGCACCAAAAACAAATCCCAGACGATTGAAACGACGGGGATCAAAGCTGGTCGGACCCTGGGCAAATCCAGTTTCACCCGTTCCCTGCAGTCTTGAGCTTGGCAAGCGCGGCAAAGGGCGACTCCCGCTCTTCGACATCTATTTGTACCTGCTTGGGCGCATCTACTTCAGACAAATCAGCACCGGGTGCTCTTGGATAAAGATCAATGCCAATTATGACATGTTCCAAAGCAATGGCTGCCAAGTCCAACCGACCGTTTTCCACGATTTCGGGCGGGTCCACTTCATCGGGATCAATCATCGTTGCGCGGTTGGCACTCATTTTTGCGAAAACAGTATCAAAATCAGACCTGTTTGCGACAAAAGTCCTATCAACTTCTTCCATCAATGACTGCCGGACAGGCTCCAGAGTGACCACACAGCTTTGCTCGACAACCGCATCCACATGCCCACGAACGCGAATGCTGTTCTTTGTGCGGTGGAGACGCAGTGTTGCATTCAGATCGTGCACCGCAAGCACATTCAGTGCATCTGCAATTGCCGCATGATCCGCCTTGTCAGGCTTAATGATAAAATCTTTGGCATCATTGGTGATGTCGCCGGCTACAATTGGGTATTTCCAAGGCCAGAGCCCGGCCATGGAATTCTGAAATCTATCGTGGAGATTTGCATCATTTTCAGATGCTGTTTTGAGCTTGCTCATGTCAGGCCTCGCAGAGAAATTGAGAATCAACTGTCGGACTATGCGATGCGTTATATATACGCCGCAGGGTCTGGAAAGGAAAGGGAACCAGCCAGTATTGCGGCTTCGTCCTGAGTGTTGAGACCATCAACACACGCAACCACATAGGCAGCGAGCGCCCCTGCCCGGCCTGCGCTGGTTGATGATCCCGGCTGTGTTGCCGATTCCGCCGTAAACAGACTTTCATTGTAACTTAGTATGTTGCGAAAAAGCGCATCTGTGAGTTCTGAAAGCTTGTCCTCTGCCCCAAGGGCGGATCGATATCCATCGGACCGACCGTAGAAGACCTGCATCATTTTCTTCATCCGTTTGGGCACCGTGGTATCGCCGACACCCAATTCGCGCAGACAATGATCCATATCGAGGCGAAACAGATCAAAAACTTCCTGGCTGAGTGCCTGGGCTGCCGCATTGGACGATTGCAATCGATTGAACAGCAGAAAATTATGCAGAACAATCATGTTGAAGCGACCATCAAGACTGTCGGGCACATCGAAATCGGAATAGAATGCGCGTTGTCGGGCTTGTGCCACAATCTGGGCATAAAGCCTTTGCGTTATGGTCTCATTGGTTTTGTTCGTTTTGAAAAAACGACGAAGCATGCTGTGATCCACATTGTGAATGAATTGGAAAAACGTCCATACAGGACGGCCAAATTCTAGGCTCTTATTGCAAATGCAAGTAGTGCGCGCTAGGAGTTTTGCAATAATCGTTGTGGCTGATCAGGCGTGCAACACAAGAAGAAGTAGCTGGCTTGGGTAACAGGCCAACACGTAGACAGGAAGGAATGCTCTGTTGGCTTTGAGGAACAGTTCCATCAGAAAACCAGCTGGCCCTGAAAAATCAAGGGGATCGCGCTTTGCGCATGGCATTACGATTGGGGTGTTGCTGCTTGGCTCTGTTGCGCTGGGTGGATGCCTTGAACAGCGCAATTTCCAAGGATATCAGATTCCGCGCGACGCTGAACGGCAGGTTCCTGTAGGTGCCAGCCGCGAACAGGCGCTGCTTGCCTTTGGCACACCTACAACAATTGCCGAATTCGGCAATGAGGTGTTCTACTATATATCGCAGGTCTCGAGCAGACCGGTTGCCTTCGCCAGGTCGAAGGTTGTGGATCAGCGCGTGCTTGCCGTCTATTTTGACGATGAGGAGCGGGTCCAGCAAATCGCAAATTACGGTCTTCAGGATGGCCGTGTATTTGACTTTGTTTCCAGAACCACGCCGACAGGTGGCAGTGACGTCAGCTTTGTCAGCCAATTGCTGTCCGCTGCGGGTCGCACCAATCCTCTGGGCAACTAACTCTCTGCAATTGCGCCCTATGCTCTAATCGCTGATCTTTTGCGGGTAAAGAACAGCATTGCGAGCGTAATAATAACGACCGGAAACACGACCACATTGACCATGTTCCAGCCAAATGCATTCAAAATCCCGCCAGATGACAGAGATGCTGCGGCCACGAACCCGAATACGATGAAATCATTGACCGCCTGGACCCGATTCTTTTCCTCAGGTCGATAGGTTTCGGTCAGCATGGCTGTGGCACCGATAAATCCAAAGTTCCAGCCGATTCCCAATAGAATCAACGCGCCCCAAAAATGTGTCAGATCAAGTCCTGCAAGTGCCAACGCGGAACATCCGGCGAGGAGTAAAAGCCCCACGACGACTATGCGTTCCTTGCCGAATCTCTGAATCAGCGAGCCGGTAAAAAAGCTGGGAGCGAACATGGCCATTACGTGCCATTGAATACCAAGTAATGCATTTGACGTGCTGTGCCCCTGCGAAACCATGGCCATCGGTGCCGCTGTCATCACGAAGCTCATCAACGCATAAGAACTGACTGCGCATAGCACAGCCACAATAAACCTGCCTTGACGCATGATCTCGGGAAGTGGTCTTCCTGCTGCGGTGTTTTGCACGTTGACAATCGGTGGCGCTTTCAGAAAGCCCAACACGACCCATGACAACGCCGCGAGCGCTGACAAGCCAACAAAGGCACCCGCATAAAGCGTTGGTGCCAGCATATCCTTGGTAAGTGAAGCTGTTTGGGGGCCAATGACGGCCGCAAGCACCCCACCAGCCATAACCCAGGAAATAGCCTTGGGGCGAAAGCTCTCGCTGGCAGAATCGGCCGCTGCAAAGCGATATTGCTGAACAAACGCACTGGAGGCCCCTGCGAGCAACACGCCAAAGCAAAAGAACCAGAAAGAACTCAGGAAAATGGCATAGGCTGCCAGCCAACCACCGCAGACCCCAAGCAAAGACCCAACCATCAAGCCCTTGCGGCGGCCAAGTCTTCTGGCAAGCATACCCGCAGGCAAGGTAGCCAATGCGGTTCCAACAACAAAGCCAGTCACCGGCAGAGTGGCGAAGCTCTTATCCAGCCCGAGCAAATAATAGCCAACAATACCCCCCAGAGAAATACAGATCGGAGCACCCGCCCCGGCCAAAGCCTGAGCTGCGGCCAGTACCAATACATTGCGGCGCGCTATCCGATCATCGGATACAGGTGCAGCATCTACGGGGGTTGAGACACTCTCTGTCATGGGATTCCGAGCTTACTTTGAGGAGCGTTCCTCATACGCCCGTTGATGCTGGTTGAAAAGCAAATCCGACAAATGAATTGATTTCCAGAATTCATGAATGTCACTCCCTGCCCACTCAATCAGGAGAAATGATCGAACCCGTTTGCACCAACAGAAAACTCTTGTCGCTCACCATCCAGAAAGCGCACACCTGTTTTTTCGACAATTTGCCCAATGCAAGTCACCGGCACTCTGGCTTTGGCCATTTCAATTTCGAAGTTATTGCTGCAGGCTGATGGGACTGTGCAAAGGATTTGATAGTCGTCACCACCGGTTATCAGCCGTGCCCGTAAACCCTCTTTCTCAAGATGAGGAGCCAGAATGGCGTGGTGCGGGATGTTAGCCATGTTGATTTCCATGCCCACATTGCTGGCATTGGAAAGCGTTGCCGCATCACCGGATAGCCCATCGGAGATATCCATTGATGCTGAGGCAAATTTCAACAAAATGGCGGCAGCGGCCAAATTTGTTGGTGGTTCCAGATAGGACAGTTCCAATTGGGTGCGCTGTTGCGCCGTCAAACCTGCGAGCAGTTGTTGTTCGAAGCCTGTCAGTTCATCCAGCCCAAACAGGCTCGCTTGTCGCGCCCATAAACCAACGGCGCTGTCCCCGATTGTTCCAGTGACATACAAATGGTCCCCGATCCCGGCACTGGAACGTTTCACCATCTGACCTTCCGGAACCAGACCGAACGCGCAGATGGTGATGGCCGAGACATCTTTTGTCATTACGGTGTCGCCACCCATGATTTGAAGGCCCAATGCCTTTTGATCCTGTTCCAGGGCCCCGGCAAATTCAGACATCCAATCCTCTGAACGCAATTGTGCTTCAGGTAAAGCCAATGACAGGAAGTACCCGTGCGGCGTGCTGCCTTTGGCAACAAGATCGGAAACGTTCACCCGAAGGGCTTTTCTGGCAAGGGATGCTGGCGGATCGCGATGAAAAAAGTGGATGCCAGCCACGAGCGTATCTGTAGACACGACAAGTGATTTTCCGTCCGGAACAGCAATTTGGGCGGCATCATCATGCAAACCCAATGCTTCAGAATTATTCGCCAATGGCCCGAAATAGCGCTGAATAAAGCGGTCTTCGGCTTTTCCGGCGGGCTTCATTTTTCGGAAAACTCAGAGGGCCTGACGTCCCGTGCTATGTGGTCCAGAACGCCATTGACCATTTTTGGCTCATCTTCCAGAAAATAGGCTTTTGTCACATCAACATACTCGTTGATGATCACTTTGGCCGGAACGTCTTTTCGTTTCAGCATTTCAAACGTCGCCGCGCGCAGAACGGCACGTAGAAGACTGTCGATGCGTGCCAGAGGCCAATCGGGCGTCAAAGACTTGTGGATCAACGGGTCAAGCTGAACCTGCTCTTTGACGACACCTGCAAGAATTCCACGAAAATAGGCCGCATCTGCTTCCAGATATTGTTCACCATCAATTTCTTTGCCGAGGCGCACACTCTCAAACTCGGCCACAACCTGTTGCAAGGGCGTGCCGCCAATATCCATCTGGTAAAGCGCCTGCACCGCACCAAGGCGTGCAGCACCACGTTTGTTGGCCGGACGGACTTGCGCGACAGTTTTGTTGACTTCGGACATGTCAGACCAATCCAAACTGTTTACGCAATTGCAACATTGCGATTGCCGCTACTGCAGCGCCGCGACCTTTGTTCTTTTCAGAACGGCGCGTGCGCGCCCAGGCCTGGTCACTGTTTTCAACGGTCTGAATGCCATTGCCCAATGCAAGCCCTTCGGCCACCGCAATGTCCATCAAAGCACGCGCAGATTCGCCAGACACAATTTCGTAATGTGTGGTCTCACCACGGATAACACAACCAAGCGTCACAAAAGCTGCATATCGGGTGCCAGCCCCCGCTTCTGAACTGATCAAAGCCATGGAAACTGCCGCCGGGATTTCCAGCACACCAGGAACCGCTATGCGATCATAACTCATGCCGGCGTCCTCGATTGCTTCAATTGCACCCGCAGCGAGTTCATCGGCAATATCTTCATAGAACCGTGCTTCTACGATCAAAATTTTTGGGCTTTTGTCAGCCATTTGGCGAGGTCCTATCGAGTTTCCAGCAGCCTTGCCGCATAACGCGCCATGGTATCAACTTCCAAATTGACGTGATCGCCTTTTTTGCGCGCCTGCCAAGTGGTCACAGACAGGCTATGGGCGATCAACAACACGTCAAAATCGGATTTTGATACGCTGTTGACAGTCAATGAGGTGCCATCTAGCGCAACCGAGCCTTTGGGTGCAACGAATTTCGCAAGTGTTTCAGGGGCTCGGAGTACAAATCGCGTTGCATCGCCCTCCTGAACAACGGATCTGATTTCGGCTTTGCCATCTATATGACCTGATACAATGTGGCCGCCGAGTTCATCACCCACCCGCAATGCGCGTTCCAGATTAAGCCTTGTCCCGACCTCCCAAGTGCCTGCCGTCGTTAAACGAAGCGCTTCTTCCCAAGCTTCAACACTATAGGTGTTTTGCGTCTGATCCATCTTAGTGACAGTCAGGCAAACACCACTATGGGCTATGGATGCTCCGGTTTTGAGCGTCGTAAAGTCCAGATCGGCAACGATTGTAAAACGTCGGCCTTCGGGCAGCGTTTCAACCGCCGTTACTTCACCGATATGGGTCACAATGCCTGTAAACAAATCTAGTCCCTCCGCCAAAACGATTTTAGCTGGTCATCACCGAATTGCCTTTGATCGATCAGCTCAAATGTGGCGGTATCCATCATCAGATCCAGTGGTGCTGGCACGCCATCATCTTCGATCACCATAGTACCGGATTGAAGCACATGACATGCATCCACCAGCCCGGCGCCAAGAAAGGCACTTGCAACATGCACTCCACCTTCAATCATAACCGTTTTGATGCCCTGTTCCCACAGGGACTTCAGGATGTTTTGGCATGATTGCTGGTCAAATATTTGCGTATCCGGGCCGTTCTTATCGGTCACAACTTTGGCGTTTTCTGGAATTTTCTTGCCCGAATCCAGAACGACTCTTTGCGGTGATCGACCTTCCAATCCGGGAAGTCTGCAGGTCAGAGATGGATCATCGCTGATAATTGTGCCCACACCAACCAGGATTGCATCATTCACCGCCCGTAATCCTTGAACATAGGTCCAGGCTTCCGGACCGGTGATAGCGACCTGGCCGCTGTTTTTCCTACCGATCATGCCATTGGCGGATACGGCCATCTTCAAAACCACATGAGGCCGATGTTGGGTCTTCGCCGCTATGTGTCCTGCATGAAAGCGGCGCGCCTCAACATCAAGAACCGGTGTGCTCAATTCCACGCCCTCGGCGCGCAACCGGGCGAAGCCGGTTCCAGATACGCGTGGATCAGGATCTGCCGTGCAAGCCACAACGCGCGCAATTCCACTGGCCAGAATAGCGTCCGTGCATGGCGGCGTCAGGCCATGATGGCTACAAGGTTCCAGCGTCACATACAGCGTGGCCCCATTGGCTTTTGAACCAGCCTGCTGCAAAGCCTGCACCTCAGCATGCGGTCTGCCACCCATACCGGTAATACCACGACCGACAATGCGAGCACGGCCGTTGATTGTCTTTACGACTAGGGCAGAGACACAGGGGTTTGGATTGGTCAGCCCTTCGTGCCGCCGGCCATAGCGCAGTGCTGCAGCGGCGAACCGCATATCAAGGCTGGAAACCTGGTTCTTCATCGGGTTTGACTGGGATCCGGACAGCGGTCAAATGTCGCTATCATCATCTCCGGTGTCCTGAGAATCCTCATCCATTTCATCCAGAAAGCTCGAGAAATCTTTGGCTTCACGAAAGTTCTGATAGACGGAGGCAAAGCGAACATAAGCCACATCATCCAGATGCTTGAGCGCTTTCAGAACCATGATGCCTATTTCTTCCGCATTGATTTCCGGCTCACCACGGCTTTCAAGGCGCCTGACGATTCCTGATACCAGTCGCTCTATGCGTTCCGGGTCAACATCCCTCTTGCGGGTTGCAACCTGCACAGAGCGGACAAGTTTATCCCGATCAAAGGGGGCACGACGTCCGCTCTTCTTCAGAACTGTCAGCTCACGCAGTTGAATGCGTTCAAATGTTGTGAAGCGTCCGCCGCAATCCACACAGATGCGGCGGCGGCGGATGGTCGTATTGTCCTCAGTTGGCCGTGAGTCCTTGACCTGTGTATTGTCTGCTCCGCAATAAGGACAACGCATGGTCAGTCAACCCTGGTAGATCGGGAAACGACCCGTCAATGTTAGTACCTTGGATTTCACAGAAGCTTCCGTTTCCGCGTTTTCTTCACCGCCATTTGCAGCAAGACCATCCAGAACCTGCGTCATCAGCTTTCCGACCTCGCGGAATTCGGCAATGCCAAACCCCCGACTGGTCGCTGCTGGTGTTCCAAGGCGAATACCCGATGTGATCGTTGGCTTTTCCGGGTCATCCGGAATGCCATTCTTGTTGCAGGTGATATTGGCCCGGCCCAGCGCTGCTTCCGCAACTTTTCCTGTCACGCCTTTTGGCCGCAGATCTACCAGCATCAAGTGATTGTCTGTTCCGCCAGAGACAATGTTCAGACCTTCCTCGGTCAGACTGGCGGCCAGCGCCTTTGCATTATCTGCAACGGCGCGCATGTAAGCTTTGTAATCTTCGGTTAACGCCTCGGCAAAGGCGACGGCTTTGCCAGCAATAACGTGCATCAAAGGACCGCCCTGCAATCCAGGGAAAACGGCAGAATTGATCTTCTTGGCGATGGCTTCATCATTGGTCAGAACCAGACCACCGCGAGGACCGCGCAGGGTTTTGTGGGTGGTAGATGTTGCAACATGAGCATGAGGAAACGGGCTCGGATGCACGTCGCCAGCAACAAGACCGGCAATATGCGCCATGTCCACCATCAGATAGGCACCGACTTCATCTGCAATTTCGCGGAATTTGGCAAAATCGATGATCCGGGAATAGGCGGATCCGCCTGCAATTATCATCTTTGGCTGATGCTCTTTGGCCAATTCGCGGATTTGATCAAAATCGATCAGGTGTGTGTCCGCTTTTACGCCGTATTGCACGGCGTTGAACCATTTACCGGACAGGTTTGGACGTGCACCATGGGTCAAATGTCCACCGGCATCCAGGCTCATTCCCAAAATCGTGTCGCCGGGTTGCAGTAACGCCAGAAACACAGCCTGATTGGCCTGACTTCCGGAGTTTGGCTGCACATTTGCAAAGCCGCAATCGAACAGCTGCTTTACACGATCAATCGCCAGGTTTTCGGCAATGTCGACAAACTCGCAGCCACCGTAGTAGCGGCGGCCCGGATAGCCTTCTGCATATTTGTTGGTAAGGACAGACCCCTGTGCTTCCAAAACGGCCTTTGAGACGATGTTCTCAGAGGCAATCAGCTCGATTTCATTTTGTTGTCGACCCAGTTCCTTGCCAATCATGTCAGCAATGGCCGGGTCCGCCTCGGCCAGCCCTCGTGAAAAGAAGCCGGAAAAGAGATCGGATTGAGCGGGATCTGAACTAACGGACATGGGCTTGACCTTATCTGAGGGTTGAGCGTGATTTGATTTCATACATGGGAACCAAATCGGTTGTCGAACGATTGTGTCTTCGTTGCAAATTTCTGTTGGTGGATTTGAGGCAGATAACACAAGCCCAACGTCAGTCCAAGTATGGATGCAGCGATCGGCAATTTATTATTCAGCCTTTAAGCTCTATGAGTGGGTAGTGACGCGCCGCACGGTAAGAACAATTATTGGAAACCTATATGGAAAATCTCATTACCCTGTTTCAAGATCCAGCCGTCTGGGTTGCACTTCTCACATTGATTGTGATGGAAGTGGTTTTGGGGATCGACAATCTGTTGTTCATCTCGATCCTGACAAACAAACTGCCGGAACACCAGCGCGCGCGCGCCAGACGAATTGGTATTGGACTTGCCCTCGTACTGCGCCTGATGCTGCTCAGTGCAGTGGCCTGGATTGTACAGCTGACCACGCCGATTTTTACCCTGTTCGATCACGGGTTCTCCTGGAAAGATCTCATCCTGATCGGAGGCGGCACCTTCCTGATCTGGAAGGCAACCAAGGAAATTCACCACACCGTAGATCCGGAACCAACGCCGGATATGTTCAATTCCCAGGCCGTCAGTTTAACATTTACTGCCGCAATCAGTCAGATTCTGTTACTTGATCTGGTGTTTTCCATCGACAGCATCATCACGGCTGTGGGCATGACACCACACGTTCCCATTATGGTTATTGCTGTCATTGTGGCTGTCACCGTAATGCTTCTGGCTGCCAATCCACTGGCACGGTTCATCGAATTGAACCCAACCATCGTGATGTTGGCGCTTGGTTTCCTGCTGATGATCGGCATGACCCTTGTGGCTGAAGGATTTGGTGTGCATGTGCCCAAAGGCTACATCTATGCAGCTATGGCCTTCTCAGCCTCCATTGAGGGGTTGAACATGCTGTCCCGAAAATCCAAACGCAAGAAACGGGACGCACTGGCTGCGGCACAATCCGACTGAAGAATAAACAAATGCCCGCTCCGGTATCTCCGGAGCGGGCATAATTGATCAGCAATGATAGAGGGAAGCGGTTACTCGGCGATCACTTCAACTTTCAGAAGATCAACCAGAGTTCCTGGTGCCGCAGCGCCGCCTGCAATGACCTGCATGACTGAAACAGGCTGATCCGGTTGAGCGGTTGCCGTGAGCGAACCGCCCTCAGACAACAGTTGCGATACCGCCTTGGCAACCTCATCGACAAAATCCGGTTTGTTCAATGCGCTCATCAGGAAGGGAAGCGCACCGAGCAGTTCCTGCTTTAACTGATCAGCTGATTTGCCCTGTTCGCTTGCTGCTGCTTCCAAGGCCCGGTCGACAATTGAGTTGTCATTGAACACCATGGATGCGGCGTTGAATGTGAGGAAAGCCAGAGCATTTTGAGCTGTTTCCGGGTCTTCAAAAACGCTGCGCGGGACACTGCCGATCTCCACCGCTGCATTTAAGGTGCCGCCATCATCAAGGGCGTTGCGGCTTTCAAGCGACAGAATTTCGCTGGCTTCATCCCAGATAAGTGACAGCACATAAGACAGATTGACGCGCTCATACCCCATCTTTTCGAAGACCTCTCTGCCTTCCGCTTCCAGATCAGCCACATTGAATTCCAGGTTTTCAAGAGTGGAGGAAACGCGGGTCGGAAGCCGCCCGATAAAGTTTCCCATTTCGAGGCGATTCAAGCCCAGTTTAAAGCCTGGCTTATCTTTGATACTCACATCAATTCCCGAAGCTTCAATGAGGCCAAGTGTCGGCAACGCAGCGATGATGGCTTTGACATCCTTCTCGTCAGATGCGCGCTCTGCATCCATCAAAGCGGCAAGGGTTGGAAAACCGATATCCTTCAACTGAAACAGGTCCATCTGGATGCGGTTGCCCTCACCTTCAGCAAAGAAGCCCTTGAAGGATAGTTCTCCCAAACCGACCGACCACAAATCAGCCAACCGGAAACTGTCCAATTGTGCAGCAAACTCTGTCCCATTTTCCGTGTCATTCACGTCAATGTCGAAACCCGTGATGTCGAATGAGCCAATACGAAACATTGAATAGAAAGAGGACACAAAGCGAAGAATCGTCATTTCATCCGGCTCGGATCCGGCTTCTTTGGCTTCCAGATATAATTCATCTGCAAGTGACAGCAATGGAATGCTGGGCGGTCGGACGCCCCAGTCAGAATAAGACATTGCGTCCAATGACACGCTGGCAACATCATCAACATCGAGTTTGGTTCCGGTGACGGCCAACGATCCCAACAGCGTTTTGAATGGTGTGTTGCGCTGGCTGGATGGAAGGGACGGATCAAACTGGCGCACCATTGTGCCACCGTTGTAAGCGCCGCCGTCAAGGCGGGCGATTTCCAGTAACAATTCGAACGCAGCGTCGCCTGTGTCTGCGCTTGATTGCGGCGCACTGACCATCTTGATGCCATCAATTGAAAAGGCTGAATAATCGCCTCGTTTCATATCATTGAATTCGATTGCACCATACGTGGTGTTCAAGAGCGTTTTCGTATCCAGCGTTTGGGACAGTTCCGAGCCGGCCACATTGAAAGACGCCATATTCATATCAAAAAATGCCGCAACCAAGGGATAGTATTTTGATATGGGTTTGGCTGGATCATCAGCGATGTCAGGCAATTTTGACCAATCAGCTGCTGCGATAACCAAAACATCATATGTGCCATTGGCTTCAGTATTTTGAACGTCGGTCGTGCCACCTTCCACTGAATAAGTGACATTAACTTCGTCTGCCACGATAGAATCCACGAAGTAGCGGTCTGCATTCTCGCTCAGCGCGAAATAGCGCAGCGATGGCACTTCGATCACATAGGAGATTGTGGGAACGTCTTCGCCGTCCGGCACCAGCGATGTGAAATCCGGTGTAAAGACTGCCTTGAGGCCGCTGACTGACGTGACATCTGTTGCTTCGTCATAGCTTACGCCCTGATAGGACAAATCGAAGAATGAATAGGATTTTGCTTCGTCAACCCAGCGGTCCACGATTGTGGGCCCTTCTCCGGCTGCAAAGGCGTAATTTGACACAAGCAAAGCCGCGCCCATGACGCTGCAGCGCAGCGCTGTTTTGATTCTTATATTTACAGGCATATCAGCGAAACTCCATTTCATGTCTTTTCAGTAGCGTCGGACTCTAAACTATTGTCAGGCGATTTTGTGAAGAGGCCAAGACGCTCTGCGCGGTCTTCCCATTGTTTGCGCGCCTGAGCCTGCAAATCTTCAATCGTATCGGCTTCGTCAACAATCTCCAGGCCAAGCAGGGTTTCGACCACATCTTCCAAAGTTACTATGCCAGCAGTGCCACCGAATTCATCAACCACAAGTGCAATATGCCGATCGAATTGCAACAGGTGGTCAAAGAGTTCACGCAAATGCATATCCGCAGTGACGTGAGTCAATTCACGGCTTAACTCGGAAATGGAGGTGCTCTCCTCATCCTTCACGGCTTTGATGAGGATTTCAGATTTCAGAACAAAGCCGGATACCTGATCTATGGTGTCTTCGTAAATTGGAATGCGCGAGAAACGCATGGCCTCAAGATCATCGATCAATGTTCCGATCGTTGTGTCCTGCGGCAACGCATAGACCACTGTTCGCGGCGTCATGATGTCGGAAACTGTCAAAGCATTGAGGTGCAGTAAATTCTTTAAGATCCTGGATTCGCTTGCATCAACAACGCCTTCCCGCTGGCCAACGGTCGCCAGAGCCGACAGTTCCTCTCGGCTAACCTGGTTCTTTTTCTTCCCGCCGGACAAAATCTTTGTCAGCATTTGAGACATTTTCACCAACGGCCATAGAAGCAGAATCAGGGGCGGCAATATACGGGAGACGATCGGCACCAACGAACGCCAATAGGTGGCACCGATGGTTTTGGGAATGATTTCAGACAGGACCAGAATCAAAAACGTCAGCACAGCTGAAAACACACCAAGCGCAGCATCGCCGAAAACCACAGTTGCCTGTGCCCCTGCTCCCGCAGCGCCGACAGTGTGGGCAATGGTGTTCAATGTGAGGATTGCCGCCAATGGTCGGTCGACCTCTTCTTTCAAACGCCTGAGACGCGCAGCAAGAATTGGCCGATCCTTCTCCAGGAGAGCCATATAAGACGGCGTGACGCTCAGCAGAACAGCTTCCAGAATGGAACAGAGAAACGAAACGCCGACCGCCAGCGCAACAAACAGGATTAGAAGAGTCATAAGCACCGCCCATGCAAAATTTATCCGGGCGATTCAGTCACCCGACTTTGCCGTAGTGTGCAGGAATGGGGGGTTAGGTGCAATTGCCGTCTTACTTGGCTTCAAGTCTCTCAAGAGCACGTTTCAATTTACGCAAAGCCAATGTCTCCATATCTTTTCGCATGGCAGACCGAGGTGCGATGATACTCACCTCGGCTTTGGTCACCGAATCGATGGCACTCACTTTGATTTGAGGGCCAATCGGTACGTATTCGAAATAAACTTTGCGATCCGAATGTCCGGCCATGTTCCAGCGTTCTCTTCCCTGTAGTTCGGTAGAGATTGTTACCTAAGCGCCAGAGGCCCTACCCCATCCTGTGTATAGATATCATCGCGGAAGTGCACGACGCCGTCCATAGCCCAAGCGGTGATGTAGGTGATATAGATTGGAACCTGATTCTTGACATTTTCATCCCGTCTTTCGCCGGTGAGAATAGTGTCGTTCACCGATGAGAACGTCCAGCCACCATCATTTTCATTCAAAATCCAGGCAGCCAATTCCTTGATGTTCTGAACACGCACGCAACCGGATGAGTTGAAGCGGTATTCCTCGCCAAACAGACCCTTAGCAGGCGTGTCGTGCAAATAAACGGCGTGTTCATTGTGAAAGTTGATGCGGATGGAGCCAAGGGAATTGCCCTCGCCTGGATCCTGACGAAAACGATAATTCACAGCTTCCTCAGTCAACCAGTCGATCTGAGTGGGTTGCAGTTCACTGCCGCCCTTATCGTAAATCCGAATGCGGTTATTGGTCAGGTATCCGGGGTCCTTCTGCATTTGCGGGATCATATCCTTGCGGATGATTGAGACCGGCACAGTCCAGTAAGGGTTGAAATTGATCTGATAAACTTTGGAGTTCAGAACCGGCGACTGCCGGTCAACCTTTCCAACCACCGCAGTGTGCCAGGACACAACCTGACCGGATTCCACCGCTTCAATCCGCGCAGCAGGCAAATTGACGTTAATGAAACGCCTGCCCTTGTCGCCTGACAGGGATTGCAAACGCACCATATTGGTCTGAAGCTGCCTCACGCGCACGTCAACGGGCACATTCAAGGCTGCCAGAGAAATCTCTCCGGCCACGCCGTCCGGCTCTATGCCATGACGTGCCTGAAAGCGTTTCACGGCCTCATCAACGTAGGAATCAAACGAATTTGAGATGCCGATGCTCTGCTGCAGATCTCCGGAAATAATCAAACGCTGGCGCAGAGCTGCCACATTAGGACTGCTGAGGCCCAGCTTCAGTGTCGTGTCTGCGGGAACAGTATTCCAACCGCCACGTGACATAATCGACGAATATTGCTGAAGCGCCCACTCTGCTTCCACAGGTGCTTGCGGGTTTAGAACAGGCCGGTTTGTGCGCACACCCTGAACGTTGGCTTGCTGATTATCAAAACTTTCGCCCCACTCTGACTGAGCAAAGGCGGGTTTTAGAATTGCGGGCATTGCAACTGTCGATGCCAATCCTCCAAGGACTGCACGACGGGTTGGGGCAATCATGTTCTCAAGTGTTGTTTTTTTCATGTCTGCTCTGCTGTTGCCAATTTGAATGTTGTTGCCAATTTGAATCTCGGATTTGTGCCATGCAAAGAGGGCAGTTTTGCGGCGGATACTCACAGTCCATAATACCAATTCATCTGGATATGGTTAATAAAACCAAAACACACAAGATGTGACCCAATTTGTCGCGCGCTTCGTATCCATTAATACAGCGTTAAATCCAACAAGACGGATCAATTGCAGATATGGTTCTTTTCGCAAGCCTGATGGTGACAATGGCCGCGTTTGCAGTGCTTTGGGCACTTCACCTGCCCTTGAAAAATGCAGGCATTGTGGATTTCTACTGGGGCGTCGGGTTTTTAGTGATTGGCGCTGTCTATGCGCTGCGGATTGATCAGCTAAACCTTTATCAATTGCTGTTTTTTGGCATGATTGCGGTTTGGGCGGTTCGGCTGAGCTTCTACCTGATCACCCGGTTTGCAGCCCATACCAGCGAAGATCAGCGCTATGCAGCCATGCGCACCAGCGGTGGTCCGTCTTTCTGGTGGGCAAGCCTGCCAAAAATTTTCCTTCTTCAGGCATTGGTGATGTGGATTATTGCCACGCCCCTCCATACAGCCCTGATACTTCCGTCAGTTGAACCGCTTGGTGGAGCATTGCTGGGATTTGGAGTTATCCTGTTTTGTGTTGGTCTTGTGTTTGAAGCGATTGCTGATCATCAATTGGCTCGCTTCAAATCTTCCAATCCGGAACCAACCAAGCTGTTACGGACAGGTTTGTGGGCGTGGGCCCGTCATCCAAATTATTTTGGCGAGGCTCTGCTTTGGTGGGGTCTGGGGCTCTACGCCCTTGCGCTGACAGGGTCGTTTGTTTCTTTGCTGGGACCGCTGGTGCTGACGATTGTTCTGGTGGGTGTCACTGGCAGGATGACCGACGACCATATGCAGAACAGCCGCGGGGCGGCATTTTCACAATACAAGCTGGAGACCAGCGCCATTTTGCCTCTGCCGCCAACGCTCTATCAACACATAACAAAAAAAAACCGTCCCGCCATTTAAGGCAGGACGGTATGACATGCACAAAGCGTTTTAGTTGAAACTCAGAGGCGATAAAGAATCTGGTCGGTCCAGAAACGCTCAAGACGCTGAAGCGATCTGTTGAGGTTTTCAAAATCTGCAGTGGCAAGACCACCGACCTTTTCGATAGACCGCATGTGGCGCTTGTAAAGCCCATCCACCACGGCAGCGATTTCCTTGCCCTTTTCAGTCAAGCGGACACGAACCGATCGACGGTCTGTACGTGATCGCTGGTGATGGACATAGCCCATGTCGACCAGCTTCTTAAGATTATAAGAAACATTTGAGCCAAGATAGTAACCGCGACTGCGCAATTCACCTGCGGTCAACTCTGCGTCTCCCAGGTTGAAGAGCAGCAATGCCTGAACGGCATTAATGTCGCCTTCCCCGTTTCGCTCGAACTCGTCCTTGACTACATCAAGCAGCCGGCGGTGAAGCCGCTCTACAAGTGTCACGGATTCCAGATAGAGCGGAAGCCCAGCTTCCACGTCCTTGTCGTTGTCTTCGTTGATCGGGGCTAATTGTGTTGTCTGTTTCATTGTCATCCAGCCAATACTGCTTTGCACATGTAAGAGGGCTATTCCCTCGTTGATGAACACAAACTAGGCCGGGCTCGTCAAAAAGCACTTAAGTTTCACGCTTAAGGAAACCTTACCTGCAAATGCTTGATTTGATGGTTTAAGATTTGTGTATGCCGGATTCAGATTTCATTTATATTACTGAAACTTAACCAACTTATCTGACGATTTGAATCACCTTTTATCAGTCCCGCCCAGACAGCGTGAAGAACTGTAGTTTTCCTGATGCGCTTGGACATGGTCAGTTCAGTCTTGTCCTGCGAACCAGCATCGTCAGTATGACGTAAATGATGATCATGATGACGTGAAAGATCAGCGTCAGCGGTGATATGCCAAATGTTCCGGAAAAGAAAATCTGTGAAAAAAAGTCTGCGCCGACCGAGATCAACCACACCACAATGCCCCAGGACATTTTGTTCCACAGTCCCACAGCAGCCGTTAAATTGAACACGGTGAAAAACACCAGTAGCACGCGCCGTTCTGCAGATAGCGCCAAAAAAGCATCTTCCGGGTTGGGGACCATGCCGAAAATGATCATAGCTCGCGCAAGGCCAGCCAGAAGCAGAAACACCCCCAGCACCCGCATAAAATTTTCCAACGCCGATATGAGATATCGCCGCGCAGAAAGATCGCCATCAAGAAATTGTTCAAACATGCTTGCATCCATGCCAGAAGCTGCGGGCGCTGCCAAGCCGCTTATCAAGTTGAACAGGTCATGCTATGGGCGGATGAGTTTTTTTGGAGTTGCCCCATGACAGATGAAACACATCAGATTGCCGATACATTGCCGCTCAGCCTTAGTGCAGCAGATGTGGTTGGTCCTATCCGCATGCGGCGCAACCGCCGCACAAACTGGTCACGTCGGCTGGTCCAGGAAAACAAAATTTCAGTGAACGATCTGATCTGGCCCATCTTTATCAAGGATGGACAGGGTGACAGCGAAGCGATTCCATCGATGCCTGGTGTTTTTCGCCACAGTGTCGACAAGGCCGTTAAAGAAGTAGAGCGTGCTTCTCGTCTGGGAATTCCAGCCGTAGCGCTGTTTCCCTATACCGATCCGGCCTTGCGCGATGAGACAGGCAGCGAAGCGCTCAACAGTGCAAATCTCGTATGTACGGCCTGTCGTGCGGTCAAGGCAGCTGTCAGTGATGTGGGCATCATTACGGATGTAGCCCTTGATCCCTATACATCTCACGGGCATGACGGATTGCTTGAGGGTGACGAGATCGTCAATGATCCAACTGTGGATGTGCTGGTCCGGCAGGCGCTCAATCAGGCGGCTGCAGGCGCAGATGTAATAGCCCCGTCGGACATGATGGACGGGCGCGTTGGTGTCATCCGCCATGGTCTTGACCAAAATGGCTTCCAGCACATCCAGATACTGGCTTATTCTGCGAAATATGCATCGGCCTTTTATGGCCCGTTCCGCGATGCCGTAGGCAGCAGCGGAACGCTGAAGGGTGATAAGCGAACCTATCAGATGGACCCGGCCAATACGGATGAAGCCTTGCGCGAGGCGGAACTTGATATTGCCGAAGGTGCTGACATGCTGATGGTCAAGCCCGGAATGCCCTATCTCGATATCGTTCGGCGTCTGAAAGATACTTTCCAGATGCCGACCTTCGCTTATCAGGTCTCCGGGGAGTTCGCGATGATCGAAGCTGCCGCGGCCAATGGCTGGATTGATCGTGAGAAAGCCATACTGGAAAGTCTGTTGGCCTTCAAACGCGCAGGCTGCGATGGTATTCTGACCTACTTCGCTGCAGAAGTGGCCGAAATGCTTGCGGATTGATTTGCTCTTGGGTCTTGGTATTTGATCCCTATATCGTGTCAGGAAGACAAATTAGTGAAAACGACAAGGATTGATCTCGATGTCTGTAATTGACGAAAGCGGCATTTTGACCCGAAAAGAGCTTTACGATGGCATTGTGTCACGCAGGGTCGTCGCATTTATTTTCGACTTCATCATGATCGCGATCGTCTCATTGGTGGCCGGATTTGCCGTACTCCTTCTTGGCATTGCGACATTTGGACTGGGGTGGCTGCTCTATCTGATCTTCATGCCGTTGGTTATTGCCGGCTATCTGGCCTTCACGCTTGGTGGACCGAATGCGGCCACTCCGGGTATGAAACTCGCCGGTATTCAGATGCGCCTGCATGATGGCAGCCGCTCCGGACCATTCGGCGCCATGCTGCACGGGCTTCTGTTCTACTTGTCAATCTCGTTTCTGACACCATTTGTTGTTCTGGTTGGGCTGTTTACAGAGCGGGGTCGTCTGCTGCATGATCTTATTCTGGGCACCTATATTGTTCGAAGCGACTATCTGTAGCTCAGGGCACAAATGACACTGAAACGGCATGAGAACGTCGAGGGGCTATCATCAGATTATGACTGAACGGCCCTCCCACACCTCGCAATTCTATCTGACGGCTCCCTCACCCTGCCCGTATCTGCATGGTCAGGAGGAGCGGAAAGTCTTTACACATCTGGGCGGTGAACGCGCTTCGGAATTGAACGACATTCTGACCCAGGGTGGTTTCCGGCGCAGTCAGAACATTGCCTATCGACCGGCCTGCGAACGCTGCCGCGCCTGCATGTCCGTGCGCGTGGTTGTGTCCGAGTTTGAGGCCAACAAATCGATGCAGCGCATCATGCGCAAGAACACAGACCTCATCGTAGAGGAACGCAAGGCCGAAGCCAGTTCCGAACAATATGATCTTTTCCGCACCTATCTGGATACGCGTCATCCCGGTGGTGGCATGTCGGATATGAGCGTTCTGGACTATGCCTCCATGGTGGAAGAAAGCGAAGTTGAGACCCGTGTCTTTGAGTTTCGCCAACGAGACGTTGACAGCGGAATAACGGGACGCAGCCGCAAACCCCTTATTGCTGTGGCACTCAGTGATGTTCTCAGCGACGGCCTGTCGATGGTGTACAGCTATTTCGACCCGTCGGAATCCGCTCGCAGTCTTGGAACCTATATGATCCTTGAGCACCTGGAACGCGCCAGGCGTATGGGATTACCCTATTTATATCTCGGGTATCTGGTCGAAGGTTCGCCAAAAATGGCTTATAAAGGCCGCTTCCAGCCACAGGAACGGCTTGGCAATCGCGGCTGGGTTCGCGGTTAGCCCAAAGCATTTATTGTTTTTATGGAATCAGTTGACCGGGATTTCTGCAAACGAAACTTGTATCGCCTGCTAAATTACAACCGGGCGTCGATTTAAAGACTTGTTGAACCGGTAAATTTATTGGTTCTTGGGAAGCCTTGCGGTGCCATGCGGCCAGCCTGTGCGCGTTCGCCGACCCATTCGGCCAACTCTTCCATGCTGCGGTTAAATTGTCGGCCTGAGCTGTCGCTCCAGGTGAGGCCTTCATCAGCCGCAAAAATCTTGATATCGGACACGGTGCCGTCCTTGTAACGCTGCAGGCGTACGCCCTTGCCGCGGCCCATTTCGGCAATCTGCTCCATAGGGAACACAAGTAGTTTGCGGTTTTGCCCAACGATCGCAACACGGTCACCGACAGCGGGTGGGCAAAGAACCATCTCGTGTGGCGCGGATATGTTCAGAACCAGCTTGCCTTTACGGGTATTTGCAAGAAGATCGTCCTCCAACACAATGAAGCCACGTCCTTCTGTGCTGGAAAGCAGTCGTTTGCGGCCTGCCTTGTGCGTGAAGACGGTCAGAATGTCGTGGCCCGCCTCCATATCCACAATAATGCGGACTGGCTCACCATGGCCGCGCCCGCCAGGCAGTTTGTCAGCGCCAATTGTGTAAAATTTACCACCGGTTGTTGCCACCAGCAATTTGTCAGTGGTCTCGGCATGGAACATAAGTTTCAGGCTGTCATCCTGCTTGAATGTCAATGTCTCGGCATCAGCCAAATGCCCCTTAAGGGCACGAATCCAGCCCTTTTGAGACAAGACGATTGTCACTGGCTCACGTTCAATCATGGCCTGATGGATGTCATCAAGATTGTGTTCCGGTGCCACTGCAAAATCAGTGCGCCGCTTGCCCAAAGGCGTATCCGGGCCGAATGCTTTCTTGAGATCCCTGATCTGCTCGGTGATACGTCCCCATTGCAGGTCTTCTGAAGCCAGAAGTTCGGCCAGTACAGCGCGCTCAGCCGTCAGATCCTCATGTTCCTGACGCAGCTCCATTTCTTCAAGTTTGCGCAGGGAGCGCAGCCGCATGTTCAAAACGGCCTCAGCCTGAACATCGGTCAGCGCGAAGGCGTTCATCAAATCAGCCTTTGGATGGTCTTCTTCGCGGATAATCCGGATCACTTCATCAAGATTGAGGAAGGCGACCAGATACCCGACCAAAATCTCCAGGCGGTGATCAATCTTGCCTACACGGAATTTGGTGCGGCGAACCAATACATCCTTGCGGTGTTCCAACCACTCCCGCAAAACACTGCGTAGACTCAGAACCCTTGGAATCTTTCCATGGGACAGCACATTCATGTTCAGCGAAATGCGGTTTTCAAAGTCTGTAAGCTTGAACAGCGATTCCATCAAAAGAGCCGGATCGACCGAGCGGCTTTTCGGCTCCAACACAACACGGATGTCTTCGGCGGATTCATCACGAATATCGGCCAGCAGCGGCAGGCGTTTGACGTGAAGTAGTTCCGCGATTTTCTCGATCAGTTTTGATTTCTGGACCTGATAGGGAATCTCGGTGACAACAACGACATAGGTGCCCCGCGACAGGGTTTCTGCGTGCCAGCGCGCCCGAACCCGGAAACCACCGCGTCCGGTTTCATAAGACGTGCGGATTGACGCCTCATTTTCAACGATAATACCACCGGTCGGAAAATCAGGCCCTTTTACAAACTCGCAGAGTTTCTCAATTCCAGCATTGGGAAATTTTATCAAATGCAGAGATGCATCACATAATTCGACGATGTTATGCGGTGGAATGGACGTTGCCATTCCCACGGCAATGCCGGATGAGCCATTCGCCAGAAGATTTGGAAAATTGCCGGGAAGAACAATCGGTTCCTCCTCCTCGCCATCATACGTCTCGCGAAAATCAACAGCGTCCTCATCCAGCCCTTCGAGCAGACGGTTCGCCACCTCTGTCATCCGCGCTTCGGTGTAGCGCATGGCAGCTGCATTATCGCCGTCGACATTGCCAAAATTGCCCTGACCATCCACCAGCGGATAACGCACCGCGAAATCCTGCGCCAGACGCACCAAGGCGTCGTAGACTGACTGGTCACCGTGAGGGTGGTATTTACCGATCACATCACCCACGACACGCGCGGATTTCTTGAATGATGATTTGGGATCCAGCTTCAACTGGCGCATGGCGAACAGCAGGCGGCGATGCACCGGCTTCAGCCCATCACGAACATCCGGCAAGGCACGATGCATGATTGTCGATAGCGCATAGGCAAGATAGCGCTCCTCCAATGCGGAGCGCAAATTAATGAGTTCAATCTCGCCTTCGGGAATCAGTTCTTCGCCCATGAGTTAGAATTAGCCGGAACGCTGCACGGCGGCAAGGATCAGACGCACGGCTTCTTCACGTTGTACAGAGTTTTGAATGCCTCGCGGCCTGTAAACATGCCGTTGCAGGAAGAAATGCGACAAGGCAAAGCCATGCGACAAAGTCTCATGGGACCGATCAGCCGTTGCTGCATGCTGCAATGTCAAATATTGCGGCAGTGGCAAAAGGCGGTCTTTATAAGGCTCACCTGCTGCGGCACCCACGGCCCTGCCGGATTTTGGTGAGACATAAATCAGTCCGGAATTCGAACCTGACTGCACACATTGGTGAAGATCCAGTCCAAATCCGAGTTCTTCCAGGACGGCCAGTTCCAGGCGGATCAGCAACTCTGCCAGCAATAAAGGCGCATCCAGATGCTCCAGACACACCTGCAGTGCTGTGAATAATTGTGTGTTCGGCTCTCTTTCCGGTAACAGGCGCAGCAATTCCGCCTGCATCTGCAATGCGCTCAATGCCAAACGATCCTGCATAATGTCGGCCGCGCGGGACTTGAGCGGCTCAACAATCATGGTTCCCAGATGCTCATCAAGGCGCGCACGCCAAGTTACGGTAACATCATTTCCAGGTTGCAGTACGGGCTGCAGCTTTCTGGAGCGACCACCACGTACCAGACCCAGATGGCGGCCGCGCTTTTCGGTCATCAATTCCAGAATGACGCTGGTTTCGCCGTGGCGTCTGACGCCCAGCACTGTTCCGCGATCCGTCCATTCCATGAAACAAAGCCCTCAGGGCGTGGAGCTTAAGGGGCCAACCCTATTGTATGAAATCAATTCCGATTTCCCGATAGCGCTCCGGATCATCAATCCAGTTCTCCCGCACCTTCACAAACAGGAAAAGATGTACCTTCTGGCCGTAAATCTCCGCCATTTCGCGACGCGCATCACTTGAGATACCGCGTATGGTCTGGCCACCCTTGCCAATAACGATTTTCTTCTGGCTCGCCCGTTGCACGTAGATGGTCTGTTCCACCCGTGCACTGCCGTCCTTCAGGGTTTTCCAGTCTTCCGTTTCCACTGTCGAGGCATAAGGCAATTCCTCGTGAAGACGCAGGAACAGTTTTTCCCGGGTGATCTCGGCTGCGAGTTGACGCATGGGCAGGTCCGAGGCTTGATCTTCGGGATAAAGCCATGGCCCAATCGGCATTTTGGCACACAGATAGCTCAGCAAATCAGCAATGCCATCGCCATTCAGAGCCGACACCATGAAAGTCTCGTCAAAATTGCACAGAGCGTTGGCTTTTTCAGTCAATTCCAGCAACTCGCTGCGCGGCACCAGATCGATTTTGTTGAGGATCAGCAATTTCGGCTGGCGAACACTCTTCAAGCGCTCAAGAATTTCGCTGATGGCTTCGGTAAACCCGCGCTTGGCATCAACCAGCAGACACACAACATCGGCATCCTGAGTGCCGCTCCATGCGGTTTTGATCATGGCCCGGTCAAGTCTGCGCCTTGGGTCAAAAATGCCGGGGGTATCGATATAGACGATCTGGGTCTGGTCATGAATTCCGATGCCCCTGATCAGGGCCCGTGTGGTCTGCACCTTGTGGGTGACAATCGATACTTTTGAACCGACCATCTGGTTCAAAAGGGTCGACTTGCCGGCATTGGTGGCCCCGAGAAAAGTGACATAGCCACACCGCGTCTGGTCATCACTCATTGTTGGCTCCACCTTCTTCTTCTTCGATCACACCTTCACGCAGCAGCAACCGATAGGCCGCAGCATGCTCTGCGGATCGCTTTGACGCACCTGCGGCCGCCATTGGCAGCAAGCCTTCAACAGTCACACTGACCAGAAATTCAGGTGCATGGTCAGGCCCGCTTCGCCGTGCAATTGCATATTTCGGGACAGCATGCCCCTTGCCCTGGACCCATTCCTGTAATTCGGTTTTGGAGTCTCTTTGGGCCTGATTATAGCGGTGCATTTTGGGCTGCCAGTTGCGCACAATGAAATCACGTGCCGCGTCAAAACCACCATCTTGATAAATCGCGGCTATAACTGCTTCGCAAACATCGCCCAGAATAGCTTTCTTGCGCCGTCCCCCGGAGCCGGCTTCCCCGGACCCCAGATAGATAGCAGATCCCAGATCAAGCTCCCGCGCAACTTCCACGCATGTTTCATTGCGCACCAGAGCCGTCAGTCGCCGCGCAAGCTCACCCTCATTGGCATACAAAAACTCGGCCATCAGCATATCAGTGACAACCAGCGCCAGAACCCGGTCGCCCTGAAACTCGAGGCGCTGATAGCTTTCGCCGGATTGCCTGTCGCCAATGATGCTCATATGGGTCATGGCGCGCTTCAGCAGGCTGAGATCGCGAAATTTATATCCCAGACGGCTGGAAACGTCTTCCAGCCGTGCAATTTCCGATTTGGTCAGGCGTTCACTCAAAGTGTGTCCATCAACCGATCAAAGCGTACATCACTCGGCCAGCGCCAGATGTGTCGTGCGCGTGCGGGTGGTTCAATTGAGAAGAAAATGATTTGAGCCTTACCGACAAACAACTCCAATGAAACTGCACCAAGCCCAAACCGGCTGTCGCTGGATCCATCTCGATTGTCGCCCATCATGAAGTAGTGACCTTCGGGAACTGTATATATATCCGTATTTTCTCCGGCAGCCGTTAGCGGACTGTCAAGAGTATAATGTGTCACACCATTTGGGAGAGTCTCTACATACCGACGCGACTTGAACTCGCCTCCGTCAGCGCGTTTCATGGTAACTTCGTCCAGAAGTTCCTTTGGAACCGCTTCACCATTAATATAGAGCACGGCATCTTTCATCTGGATTTTCTCACCGGGTAGTCCGATCACCCGCTTGATATAATCCTTGTTTCCGTCAGTTGGCACGCGGAAGACTGCGACATCCCCACGCTCCGGCGCGTCTTCCAGAATACGACCTTCAAACAAATCAGGCGCGAATGGCATGGAATAATTGCTGTAGCCATAGGAGAATTTTGAAACAAATACGTAATCCCCTATCAGCAATGAAGGCATCATAGAGCCTGAAGGAATGTTGAAGGGCTGAAAGAAAAATGTGCGGAACACGACCGCAATCAGCAATGCCTGAACGATCACAACGATCATTTCGCGGATGCCGCCGTCTTTTTTACCCGCCTTGGAATGTGCCATGCTCATGAAAACTCGCAATTCGAAGAATTAATCGGTCCATATTGCTGAATAAGTGGCAGCAGTCCGACTGCCTGCAAAACGAACATAGACGCTATTATGGGGTATGTACTCCCTCACCTGCCCTTTCGCAACGTGAAATGGGTTACAAACCGCTACAATTTGGGAGCTTGTACGGGAACCAGGTCAGGACGATGGATTGACGGCTGTAATGATTACGATTGCCTGGGCCAGCGGGTAGTCGTCTGTAATCGTCACATCAATTTGTGCACCCATGCCTTCGGGCGTGATTTCTTCAAGACGTGCCAGCGCGCCCCCGGTCATAACCATGGTCGGTTTGCCCGATGGAAGATTGGCAACCCCCAGATCACGCCAGAAGACGCCTTTGCGAAATCCTGTACCCAGTGCTTTTGAACAGGCTTCTTTTGCTGCAAATCGTTTGGCATAAGACGCAGCGCGCTGATGTCGACGTTCGGACTTTGCAATCTCTATGGGCGTGAAAATACGCTCGATGAAGCGACGGTCAAACTTTTCAAGAGTGCGCTCGATGCGCCTGATATCACATAGATCATTGCCAAGGCCGATGATCACGATGTGGCCTTTTGCAGCGCGGACTGACGCGCCTGTTCCATCAAGCGTCGCATTTTTGCGATGGATTGCTCCAGACCGACAAACAGGGCTTCACCCATCAGAAAGTGACCGATGTTAAGCTCGCGAAACCCCAAAATGGCCGCGACCGGTTGCACCGTGTCATAAGTCAGACCATGACCGGCATGCACTTCCAGACCACGTTCCAAACCTGCATTGGCCATGGCCTCAAGGCGCACCCGCTCACGCTCGAACGTCTCCATATCGCCAGCCAAAAATGCATCACAATAAGTACCGGTATGTAGTTCCACCACCGGTGCACCGAGCAATACAGCGGCATCCAACTGGGTCTCATCTGCTTCAATAAACAGAGACACACGAATGTCAGCTTCGCGCAATTGTCTGGTCAGCGGCGCCAGCCGGTTGTGTGCGGACGCCGCATCAAGTCCGCCCTCTGTCGTGCGCTCTTCGCGCTTTTCAGGAACAATACAGGCGGCATGTGGTTTTTCGCGCAGCGCAATGTCCAGCATTTCCGACGTGGCTGCCATTTCAAAGTTTAACGGAACACTGATGTCCCGACGCAGCCGCTCAATATCGCGGTCAGTGATGTGCCGGCGATCTTCCCTGAGGTGGGCCGTAATTCCATCAGCCCCCGCTTTTTCCGCCAAAAGCGCTGCCCGAACAGGATCGGGATGCGGACCGCCTCGCGCGTTGCGCACGGTCGCTACGTGATCGATATTTATTCCCAGTCGCAAGACTGAAGCGTCGTTGACACTGTTGCCCGGAGGGTTTGCTTTATTCGCCATGACTTTCTCCACGATGCAGCACCTTGTCCAGAACTCGTTTTTCTGTACGCCGTGCTATTATGGCCAGTCTAGATCGTTGATAGACAAAGACAAGTCGTCTGATGATGAAATAGGAAATGATGGCCATGGGAACACCAAGCATGAATCCGCCAAGCGTCATGGGCTTTAACAATTCAATCAGATTACCAAACGACAGATGCAGCAATTGGCCAGAAACCTCTCTCATGGTCAATGCGCCCTCATTGCCGTGCAGGAGCAGGTTTCCGAGCTTGTATGTATAAAACCAGATGAAGGGAAAAGTGATGGGGTTCCCGAGCCAGGTTCCAAGAGCCGCTGCAATCATATTACCGCGCATGATGTAGGCGATTGCAAAACAGATCACGAAGTGAAAGCCGATGAACGGGGTGAAGGACGCAAACACGCCGGCTGCAAACCCCATTGCCACGACATGAGGCGATGCCGACAAGCGCAAAACACGCTTGGAGATGTATTGCGCCGAGCGCCACCAGTTTCTGCGCGGCCACAAAGCTACCCTGAGCTTTTGCCAGAATTGTTCAGGGTGTTTGCGTCTGAAGAGCATAGACTAAAATTTCAACGCGATGACTTGATTTGAAAGGGCCGCTAAGGGGCTGGTTTAACCTAAGAACATGAATTGTTCACGAAAATCGTCCCAATAAATAGCGGCTATCATCAAACATCACCATTCCTCACCTGCATTGTTGTTTTGGCTTCCTATTCACTTATACGCTCAACATGCGACACAATTTTGAGGGCACGCACTTCATTTATGATACGCATCAGGTGTTTTAAATCCCAAACTTCCAAATCAATTGCCATTTCTGTGAAATCATCAGCCCGCTTGGTCATCTTGATGTTGTCGATATTTCCGTCGGTCTGAGCAATAATGTTGGCAACACCGGCCAACGAGCCGGGCTCATTGATCATTGAAACAAACAGATTGGCTGGAAAGCGCTCATTGCTGGCTGGATCAACATCCCACTGAACATCCAGCCACCGATCGGGTTCTTCATCAAACCGCATAAGGCTTTCCGAGTGGATCGGGTAAACCGTAATCCCCTCTCCGGCAGTCACTATGCCAACAATGCGGTCACCAGGGACCGCACCGCCGCCAGGCGCAAATCGTACGGTCGAGTTGCCGGCAAGCTGCTTGATGTTCGTCATATTGTGGTCAAGGCGTTCTCCCGGCTCGTTTGATATGGGCTCATTGGGGAACCGGAAGCGCATCGATCTTTTGGAGGCAAGGCTGAACCAACCTTCACTTTCGGGAAGTGGCATTACCATGGCCCGGCTCTTCTGGAAGTCGGGGAAAATGGTCTTCATGGCCGTATCGACCCCAAGATCGCCACCGCCAAGGGCTTCCATCAATTCTTCCCGGTTCGCGCACTTCAAAATGCTGACAGCCTTGTCGACCAGTCCTGCATCAAAAGGATGATCCACTGCGCGAAACCCCCAATCCAGCATCTGGCGACCCAGCGAAATAAATCTCTCTCGTTCCAGTGCTCTGTTGGCGCGACGAATGGCAGAGCGCGCGCGGCCGGTCACCGCAATTTTTTCCCAGGCAATCGGTGGTGTCTGTCCGGTAGAGGTCATGATTTCGACCTCGTCACCATTTTTCAATGTACTGGCCAGACCGATAATACGTCCATTGACCTTACAGCCAACGCAGGTGTTGCCGACATCTGTGTGCACAGCATAGGCAAAATCCAGTGGGGTCGCGCCGGTTGGCAACGCAATCAGTCGTCCTTTTGGCGTGAAACAGAAAACCTGATCGTGAAACAATTCCAGTTTCGTGTTTTCCAGAAACTCTTCTGCCGTTCCACCGGTCGACAGGGACTCAATTGTTTTCCGCAACCAGGCATAGGCATTGGATTCAGCGGCCATTTCACCAATCTGCTCCTTTGCAACCGCAGCGTCCTTGTAGAGGCTGTGGGCGGCAATCCCGTATTCGGCAATCTGTTGCATTTCCTCAGACCGGATCTGCAATTCCACCCGTTCCCGTGCCGGGCCCACCACCGTGGTATGTATTGACCGGTAGTCATTTTGCTTCGGAACCGAGATGTAATCTTTGAAACGACCGGGTACCTGAGGCCAGGTCGTATGGATAATTCCCAACACAGCGTAGCAGCTTGGCTCATCTTCCGTAATGATCCGGAATCCCAGAATATCCGGCAGTTGCTCAAAGCTTATGGATTTGCGTTCCATCTTCTTGAACACCGAGTACGGTTTTTTGTGACGACTTGTAACTTTTGCGCTGATGCCAGCCTTTTGAAGTCTCTGGTAAAGCTCTTCCTCAATTTTCTGTTTGGCGGTTTCGCTCTGCTCCAGCAGCTTTGTCAGCTTCTTGCTAACAGCGTTGTGCGCCTCCGGATTGCTGTGGAAAAAAGCAAGGTCTTCCAGCTCTTCCCGCATGTCCTGCATGCCCATGCGTCCGGCCAATGGTGCATAGATGTCCAGTGTTTCCTGACCAATGCGCACGCGTTTTTCCGGTGCCATATGATCCAGTGTACGCATATTGTGCAGGCGGTCGGCCAGCTTGACCAGCAGGACACGCACATCGTCTGAAATGGCCAGAAGCAGTTTACGCAGGTTTTCAGCCTGTTTGGCCTTTTGCGAAACTTCCTGCCGCGAGTCGAGATTGAGCTGCCTGATTTTCGTCAGGCCATCGACGAGGTGTCCAATCTCTCGGCCAAACAGCGCATCAATTTCATCCCGCGTGGCGTCAGTATCCTCAATCGTATCGTGCAACAGGGCTACAGCCACCGTAGCGTCATCCATTTGCAGGTCGGTGAGAATGGCAGCGACTTCCAGTGGGTGCGAAAAATAGGGATCGCCGGACGCACGGGTCTGCTTGCCGTGCTTCGTCATGGCGTAGATATACGCCTTGTTCAGCAGCACCTCATCGGCGGCTGGATTGTAGCGCTGAACGCGCTCAAGCAGTTCAAATTGACGCATCATCGGCGTCTTCTTACCTTTTCAATTCGGCTAATTTTAGCTGATGTCTACTATGTAGGTACTAAACGCAGGACGCTATCATTTTGCAATCGCGAAATAGTTACACAAAAAAGCCGCCTCAGAATTAAATCCTGAGACGGCCTGAATTCATTGCATTCGGGTCGGTTAGTCGTCCGAACGCTCTGGTGGGACGAGCCCTTCCAGTCCAGCCAGAAGATCGTCTTCGGACATCTGATCGAATGTGACATCCGGCTGATCACCAGGAGCCGTTGCAGCGGTGTGCTCCAGAAGTGGGACAGTTGCAGATTCAGGTTCATCAACCTCAACATATTTCTGCAGAGAATGGATCAGTTCTTCATTCAAATCATCCGGTGAAATGGTCTCGTCTGCGATTTCACGCAGCGACACAACCGGATTTTTATCGTTGTCGCGATCAACTGTCAGCTCAGAACCGGTTGAAATCATCCGCGCGCGATGGGCTGCCAAAAGCACCAGATTGAAACGGTTTTCGACCTTGTCGACGCAATCCTCAACGGTTACGCGTGCCATATCAGTCTCCTTGTATGGGAATTTGCCGTGGATATACGCGCCATCCTTCGCAATTGCAAGGATTCTTGCGGGAAATCAAGCGTCTGTGATCACTTAAAGTTTCTGCTCTGCAGGCATTATAAAAACGCTGGCTCCCGGGCTTATCCCAGTGACGTTGGACCCGATGATATCGGGATTTTGGTCAATGTCAGAATTCGGGCGTTGCGAACAATCGAGAGCGAAGGCTGTTTCCATCAAATTTCTTGCAAGCCAGCAGGCCCGATAGTATCTCTCAACACTCTTCACGGTGTGAGTTTTTTGAATTTTCATCTCACTCGGCGATGATCTTTTACTATCGAGGACCTGTTTATGTTTGAGTCGAAAGAGCGGATTGCTCTGTTTATCGACGGCGCCAATCTGTATGCCGCAGGCAAAGCGCTGGGCTTTGATATTGACTACAGGCGCCTTTTAAAGCGGTTTCAGACCGATGCCTATCTTCTGAGAGCCTATTATTACACCGCAATTGCTGAGGATCAGGAATATTCATCCATCCGGCCACTCGTTGATTGGCTTGCTTATAATGGCTATTCGGTCGTCACCAAGCCAGCCAAGGAATTCGTTGATGCATCCGGACACCGGAAGATCAAAGGCAATATGGATATCGAACTGGCAGTCGATGCCCTGGAGATTGCCGAGCGTGTTGACCACATTGTTCTGTTCTCCGGGGATGGTGATTTTCGTTCACTTGTGGAAGCGGTCCAGCGTAAAGGCGTGAAGGTAACCGTTGTCTCCACTGTGAACAGCCAACCACCGATGATCGCTGATGAACTTCGCCGTCAGGCTGACCATTTTCTGGAATTGTCCAAACTCATGGAAGAGTTGGGCCGTGCTCCTTCAGAACGACCACCGGCGAAGGTTTTTGACGACGCTGGCGGTGAAAATAATGATGAGGACCAGGTTTAGAAACCGACCGGAATACGAGTTATTTTACAAATGCGTTGCAGAAGAGGGACGCCGCCCAAACCATGAAAAATGAGACAATAACTGCAACGGACCCCGAAACAGAATGCCCCTTCTGTCCACGTCTGGTGGCGTTTCGCGAAAAATGGCGTTCAGAACATCCCGAATGGCACAATGCGCCGGTTTCGACATTCAGCGCACCTGATCCCAGATTATTGGTTCTTGGTCTCGCGCCGGGCATTCGGGGCGCAAATGCTACGGGAAGACCTTTCACAGGCGATTATGCGGGTGATTTACTCTATGCCACTTTGATAAAATTCGGATTTGCCAGCGGGACTTATCAAGCCCGTCCGGATGATGGGCTGAGGCTCATAGATACAGCCATTACAAATGCAGTGCGCTGCGTCCCTCCTGACAACAAGCCAGTTGGTGCCGAGATCAATACGTGCAGGCCATTTCTGCAAAACACATTGCATGCCAATGATTCAATGCAGATTGTCCTGGCACTTGGGCGTATTGCCCATGAGACGTTTCTGCGCACGCTGGGGCTGCGTCTGGCAACGTTTTCGTTCGGGCACGGTGCCATCCATGCACTTCCGGAATGGGAAGGCCGGTCATTTACGCTGGTGGATAGCTATCACTGCTCGCGCTACAATACCAATACCAGGCGGCTGACAACCGACATGTTTGAAAGCGTATTTCAGGACATTCGAAACATGGTTGATGAAACCAACTGAAACGGGCTCTAACTCAAATTTTTCATCAAGCGGCTTTTTTCGCGATTCCAGTCCCGCTGCTTTTCAGTTTCGCGCTTGTCGTGACTTTTCTTGCCCTTCGCCAGCGCCAGTTCCACCTTCACCAGACCACGATCATTGAAATAGGTCTTCAGAGGTACGATGGTCATGCCACCGCGCTGGATGCCACTGAGCATCCGATCAATTTCCCGTCTGCTCATCAGCAATTTTCGGGGGCGCCTTGGCTCGTGATTGTTACGATTGCCTTCAGTGTATTCCGGGATGTGGAAGTTGAACAGAAACAGCTCATCCCCGTCAGGGCCGGCATAAGATTCCTGCAGGTTTGCGCGACCATTGCGCAAAGCCTTGACCTCGGTTCCGACCAGCATAATGCCAGCTTCAACCACATCCCCAATTTCATAGTCGAACCGGGCACGGCGATTGTCGGCAATGATTTGTCGATTTGGCTTTTCAGCCTGTTTGGCACTCACGATAAACTCGCTTACAATTTGGCGTTACAACAGCCCAGCATGTTCCATCGCTGAGCGAACCTCTGCGCGGGTTGAATCGGACGCTGGCACCATCGGCAGACGCAACTCCTCGCCACAGATATTTAAGAGCGACAAGGCGTATTTGCTAGGTGCCGGATTGGGATCGACAAAAAGAGCCTTGTGAAGCGGGTACAATTTGTCCTGCAATTCAAGCGCCGTCGCATACTCTCCAGCAAGACAGGCTTCCTGAAATTTGGCGCACAAAGCAGGCGCAACATTTGAGGCGACAGAAATGCAGCCATGTCCGCCATGGGCCATGTAGCCGATTGCGGACCCGTCTTCGCCCGATAATTGAAGGAATTTGTCACCCATCGCCAAGCGTTGATCACTGACACGGGTAACATTTGCAGTGGCATCTTTGACGCCGACGATGTTAGCGCAATCGTCAAACAGGCGCTGCATGGTTTCCACGGACATGTCCACAACGCTGCGCGGCGGGATGTTATAAATGATGATCGGAATGTCGATTGCGTCATTGACAGCCTTGAAATGCTGATAAAGGCCTTCCTGGCTGGGCTTGTTATAATAGGGCGTTACCACAAGCACAGCGTCCGCACCGGCATGTTGGGCGTGCTGAGCAAAATCAATCGCCTCAACCGTATTGTTCGAGCCGGCTCCAGCAATAATCGGCACCCTGCGATTGGTTATCGCTACGCACTGGGTGACGACGCGCTTGTGCTCTTCATGCGTGAGCGTGGGCGACTCGCCAGTTGTACCGACAGGAACAAGACCATGAGAGCCTTCATCAATTTGCCAGTTCACCAGACGCTCCAGACCCTTTTCGTCCAATGCGCCACCCGACAGAAAGGGAGTAACGAGAGCGGTAAGCGAGCCTTTAAACATGGTCATTTCCGTTGTTAATATCTGCCTTTATACAAGGCCGTTTATCATGATTTCGAAGTGAGCGGGACCATAGAGGGGCCTCTGCATTTCTTCAAGCGATTAGGTTCGGGACCGGTTAAAGAAGGCAGGTCTGTGAAAAACCGTCACAAAGACGACACATCTGGTTACCGAATTGCTGGAAAATTCAAAAAAAAGACCTAATTCTCAGGTTTCAAAGCCTCGGTTAACGATTTATCACCTAAAATGAAATCTGCAGATTCTTTCTCAAAAAAAAGGCCCGTCGCCAATGCATTTCCAAGAGGCTTCTGACCTACCGGGGAACCCGGCTTACAAACGCATGTTTACCAAGCCCCTGACCGTCCCACTGACCGTCATCGCGGTTGTGGGCGCATTCATGCTGACGCCTATTGGTGCGCAAGCAAATGCACCAGCTGATGGTATCGCCAGGCTCATTGAAGGTGCCAAAGTTCCGGTTCCAACGCCCCGTCCCGCAGAAGGGCCCAAAACGCTGATGTCCTTCCTGCCGAAAATGGCGGCAGATATGCCCAACGTGAAGGCGCGTAATGGAAGCTTGAAGACGGCATTGGTGGCTGTTGAGAACAACAAGATTCTTGACGCGCTTGCCTACCGCGCCGCGATGAAAGACCCCGTGGACAAAGCCATTCTGACTTGGCGGCTGATACGAAAGGGTGACCCGCTCATCCCGTACAGCATGATTTCCGAGTTCCAGGCGCAACATCCCGACTTCCCCTTGCAAACGACAATGCAACGGCGTGCTGAAGAAGCGCTGGCCCGGCAGAAAATTGGAAGCAGCATGGTGCTTTCAGTCTACGGAAATTCCGACCCGGTTTCAATTCGTGGCATTATTCAAAAATCAGAAGCGCTTCTGGCTGCAGGACGAAAAGATGAAGCTGCAAAGCTCATAGGCAACCTTTGGCGGACCAGCCGCCTGTCGCGGTCGTATGAGAATGAAATCAAGTCGAAATTCAAATCCGTTTTGCGCAAAAGCGATCATAAGTGGCGTGCGGAAATGCTGCTCTATCGCGAACGGACGTCTGAAGCCGTGCGCATCGCAGGTCTTGTCAGCAAGGATTATCTTAAGCTTGCAAAGGCACGCCAGGCCGTCATTCGTCGATCAAAAGCCGCATCTGCTCTGAAACAGGTTCCCGCGTCGTTGCGTAAGGAACCGAGTTACATTTTCGGCAAGGTCCAACATTTGCGACGCACCAAGAATCCGCGTGATTCTGCTGCACTATTGCAGACCGCGCCAACTGATCCGTTCCTTCTGGTTAATCCTGATGAATGGTGGGTTGAACGCAAACTGGCCTCGCGTGAAATGATGCAGCTTGGCCGCAATCAGCAGGCCTATGACATTGCAGCGGCCCATCGTGGCGGTTCACCTGCAACCATAGCCGATGCAGAATTCCACGCCGGCTGGTTTGCACTTCGGTTTTTGGACAAACCCAAACTGGCGAAGCCGCATTTTGAAAATATTGCACGCATTGCAACCAAACCCAGAAGCATTGCCAGAGCCTATTACTGGATGGGCCGTGCTGATGAAGCCATGGGCAACCGAGCCGAAGCGAAACAGAATTTCCAGCGTGCAGCACGATATCCCACGGTTTTTTATGGCCAACTTGCCAATGAAAAAATTGGAAGCCGTTCCCTGCAACTGGCGGGTAACCCCAAGGTAAGCAGAGATATTCGGAAGCGGCACGAAGCGCGCATTCCCGTCCAGGCAATTGACCGGCTGATGAAGATCGGACGCGATGATCTTGCCGGTACGTTTGCGCGGGCCTTATCGCAAACTCTGAAAGATCCTGCAGAGATTGTTCTGCTCGCGCAGTTTGCTGAAAAAACCAAACAACACCGGCTTGCGCTGCAGATTGGTCGACTGGCAGAAGCTGAAGGTCATCCCCTGCATCTGCTGTCATTCCCGGTGGCGGCCATTCCAGGTAAGACCCGTGTGCCACGCTCAGTTGGCAAGGCGCTGGTCTATTCTATCGCCCGACAAGAAAGTGGCTTCAACCCGAATGCTGTTAGTGGTGCGGGTGCGCGCGGATTGCTGCAACTGATGCCTGCGACCGCCAAGGAAGTTTCTCGTGGACTGAAGCTGAAATATTCCAAGGCCCGGCTGACAAGTGACCCCACCTATAACGCAACACTTGGGGCGGCGTATCTTGAGCAATTGCTGGCGGAATATAACGGATCCATGATTATGACGTTTGCTGGCTACAATGCTGGCGGAAGTCGGGTCCGCCGATGGATCAAGACCTATGGTGATCCACGCAAAATGAACGTCGATGGCATTGTCGACTGGGTGGAGAGCATTCCATTTACCGAGACCCGTTCCTATGTGCAGAAGATCATGGAGAATAATCAGGTCTATCGCGCGAGACTTAGCGAAGGCGGTCTGACCATGAGTACAGATTTGCGTCGGGGCGGCTAGAAGCATGACTGATGAGGTCGAAAGCCCAGCCGAAACCATAGATGGGGCTGATGAGGCCGCAACTCCAGACGTTCCTGCGGCTCCCCCCGGTGCCAGAGATGTCTTCCTGCACGCGCAGGACGGCATCAAACTTCATGCAAGGGTTTATGGAGATGAGCATCAACATACCATTCCCGTGGTGTGTCTGCCCGGTCTGACCCGAAATGGAAAAGACTTTCACGATATCGCCACCTATCTCAGCCAGGTGGCCAATCCTGCGCGGAAAGTGGTTTGCGTTGACTATCGCGGGCGCGGCCTGTCGGGCGCAGATCCGGACTGGCGGAACTATACGATTCTTCAGGAGGCAAACGACCTTCTGACAACGCTTGCTCGACTAAACATTGAGCATGCCCATTTTATCGGAACTTCGCGCGGTGGGCTCATTTTATTCGCGCTTACGGCGATACGACCCGGCATAATGAAGTCTGTTGTCCTGAATGATATTGGCCCGGTTGTGGAAGCCGGCGGATTGGCACGGATCAAATCATATTCAGATAATATGCGACCGCAGAATACGATTGAGGATGCCGCCGCCTATATGCAAACGGTACACAATCAGCAATTTCCAGGTCTTGATTCGGACGGCTGGTTGAAATTGGCGCGTCAATTATATGTGCAAGGCAAAAAGCGTGCTCAACCAGACTATGACAAGAAGCTACTCAAAAGCTTTGACTATCTCGACCTCAGTCAACCCCTGCCCTCTGTGTGGCCGCAATTTGCCGCTTTGAAACATGTGCCAACTTTGGTTTTGCGCGGTGAGCGGTCAGATATTCTGGCAAAGTCTACAGTCGAGGAGATGAAAGAGGTACATCCGGAGATGGTCGCCAAAACCATCAAGGACGAAGGGCATGCACCATTGCTGTGGGACCGCAGCACACAGGATGTAATTCTTGAGCATTGCAACAAGGCGGAAGGCATCGGCTAGACGCCTTCCCTGCTGTCAAAGACAGTAAACGCTTTAACGCTTGTCAGAACGTTTGGAAAACTCTGTATCACCGCCAGATGCCAGAACCTTGGCCTGTTCGATCCATTCTTCCCGTTCAATCCGTCCGGGAAAGGATAATTCCTTGCCAATCCACTCGGCCTGCTCGGCGCTCCAATTGGCGATCTGGTCAAAGTGATAGACACCAAATGCATTCAGCTTTTTCTCGTTCGCCGGTCCGATGCCTTTTACCCGCTTGAGATCGTCCGCATCGCCATCACGCGGAGCCGACAGACGCTCTGGCTTGTCGGGGTCCGACGAAACAATTGGCTTTGAAGCTGCCTTTGCGGCTTTTTTCTTTTCCTTGGGAACTTCTTTTTTGACGATCGGCTGACTGTCAGAAGCCGAAACTGAATCCTTTGGCTCAGGTTCTGCCTTTGCCTTTGGCACTGCCTTGGGAGCCTTGGCTGGCTCTTTTTCGATTGTCGAAACCGCTTTCGGTTTCGCTGCAACCTCTGGTGCTTTTGCTTGCGGCTGTGGCGTGCTGACGGCAGGCGCCATCACTCGTCTGGATTGCTCCTGTGCGCCACGCCAACGCGCAAACAACCAACCGACCACGAAAAACAGAATGTAGAGTAATAATGCAGGAATGGAGAACATGGCCGCTACTCCTTACCGTCAGCTTTTTGGGGACGCGTGGTCCAGCCAACGCAGTATCCGATCGCTAGCAAGATCAGTGCCAGAATCCAGGTTCCGAATGTAAATCCCATAGCTGCTCAATCCCTTCAACTGTTGAAAGTCCGCAGTTAGCATAGCATCTGAATTCGAAAACTAAAACTCAAATGAAATTCGCTTGCAATCTAAGGTGCGGACCCTTGATTTTCGTGATGAATGCCAGATTCACAGGGATCCGCAGCCCTTATGACATAAGCTCTTGTCTGACGGCGTGCCCTAACTGGAACCTTCCGATTCCAAATCTGGAATAATTTGGGTTGCCCATGAGATAAAGAAGGGGTTTGCGAAAGGGGCATCATGGGTCTGATTCTGTTTGCCATAGGTAAAGACAGACCCGTCTGAACAGGTTGTCAGGCCGCCTGCCGCGCGCAATACCGCATCTCCTGCGGCAGTGTCCCATTCCATGGTGCGGCCAAATCTAGGGTAGATATCGGCGTCTCCCTTGGCCAGCAGGCAGAATTTAAGGGACGAACCAACTGACACACATTCGGTAATATTGTGGGTTTCCAGAAACGCATCGGTTTCCGGCGTTCTGTGGGATCTGCTGGCAACGGCCACTTCGGCTTTGGTCTTGCCGCTCACTTGCAGTGCAACGCGTTCGCCAGGACCTTCCTGCGCTATTTCAAGATAGCTTGCAGTGTTACCAAATCCTGAGAACAGTTCGCCACGCACCGGTGCATAGACCGTACCAGCAATCGGGCAGCCATCTTCAATAAGAGCGATGTTGACAGTGAAGTCCGAGCGCTGATTGATGAATTCTCTGGTGCCGTCCAGGGGATCTACCAAAAAGAAACGCCGTCCCAACGCTTCCGGCATGTGGCCTGCGCAGATTTCTTCTTCCGCAACGACAGGAATATCAGGATAGGTCGCACGCAATCCGGCAAGAATAATCGCTTCAGCTGCGTGATCTGCGGCTGTGACCGGGGATTCATCATCCTTGATCATTGTCTCGCAGCCATTTTCGTAAAACGGCATGATCACAGAGCCAGCTTTGATTGCCAGTTCTTCAAAATGTGCGACCATGGGTGCCAGAACTGCTTCCGACAGTTTTTCAGACTGCGAATTGTCCATCACAAAATCCCTTTTGCCCGCAATGCGTCTTCCAGAACATCCAGCAATTCCTCCGGGGACGTGCCCGATGTCTGCAAATGAATGTCCGGTTCCGTCGGTGCCTCATACGGCGAATCAACGCCGGTGAAATTCTTGATTTCCCCCCTCAAGGCTTTTGCATAAAGCCCCTTGGGATCGCGCTTTGCACAATCCTCAAACGGAGTGTCGACAAAAATCTCAACGAACTCACCTTCGTCCAGCATATCGCGCACCAGTTGGCGTTCAGCGCGGAATGGCGAAATGAAAGACACCAGTGTGATGAGGCCGGCCTCGACCATAAGTTTGGAAACCTCGCCAACGCGGCGAATGTTTTCCACCCTGTCTTCATCGGTAAAGCCGAGATCGCGGTTGAGACCGTGACGCACATTGTCCCCGTCCAGAATGCTGCTGTGCCGCCCTTCAGCCAGAAGCTTCTTTTCAAGAAGGTTGGCAATGGTGGATTTGCCAGAGCCTGACAGGCCGGTGAACCAGAGAACGGCAGCTTTCTGTCCCTTTTGGTCAGCTCGGGTTTTCTTGTCCACATCTATGGCTTGCCAGTGGACGTTGGATGCCCTGCGCAGTGCGTGTACGATCATGCCTGCCCCGACTGTTGCGTTGGTCAGGCGGTCAATCAGAATGAATGCGCCAGTCGCGCGGTTGGCAGAATATGGGTCAAATGCAATGGGGGATTGGGCCGACAGATGACAATAGCCAACTTCGTTCAATTCCAGGCTTTTGGCCGCCTCATGGGCAAAGCTGTTCACATCAATACGGTGGCGCAGATCGTTTATTGAAACCGTGGCGCGATCTGTTTCGGTGCGCAGAATGAATTGTCGTCCGGGCAGCATCGCCTCTTCTGAAAACCAGACGATATTAGCTGCAAACTGATCAGCGACCTCTGGCCGATCCTCTGGCGCAACCAGCATATTGCCGCGAGACACCTCAATTTCATCTTCCAGCACAAGCGTAACTGCCTGCCCTTCAACGGCCTTATCAAGATCACCATCCATTGTGACGATGCGCTTGACGGTGCTGGGCTTACCGGATTTGGCAACCACAACCGGATCACCCGGCTTCACAGTGCCGGCCGCCAGCGTTCCTGCAAAACCACGAAAATTCAAATCGGGACGCAACACATATTGCACCGGGAACCGGAACGGGCTGTCCAGGCGCTCATCTTCAAATTCCACGGTCTCAAGATGCCCGAGCAGCGTTGGGCCATTATACCACTCCATATTCGGAGACGGTGCCGTGACATTGTCACCAAAACGCGCGGACAGAGGGATGGGCGTAATGCTGGCAAAGCCCATATCTGCCGACATGGCTCTGAAATCCGCGTCAATTTTTTCAAAAATCGAGCGGTCATAATTGACCAGATCGATTTTGTTGATGGCGACAATGATGTGCCGAATGCCCAGCAGTGACGCAATGAAAGTGTGTCGACGTGTTTGTGTCAAAAGCCCTTTGCGCGCATCGACCAGGACCACAGCCAGATCCGCGGTTGAAGCTCCAGTCGCCATATTTCTCGTATATTGTTCATGGCCGGGGGTATCGGCGACGATGAATTTGCGGCGTGATGTGGAGAAGAACCGATAGGCGACATCAATTGTGATGCCCTGCTCGCGCTCGGCTTCCAGCCCATCAACCAAAAGCGCGAGATCAATATCCTCACCGACTGTGCCCCATTTGCGACTTTCGTTTTCAAGCGCCGCCAGCTGGTCCTCATAGATAAGCTTGGTATCGAAGAGCAAACGGCCAATCAGAGTGGATTTTCCATCATCGACGGAGCCGCAGGTGAGAAACCGCAAGAGGGTTTTCTGTTCCTGTTCAGCCAGAAAGGATTTCAGCGCTGCAGGTGAATCAAGAGTGTTCATCAGAAATACCCCTCGCGCTTCTTCTTCTCCATCGAGCCTGCTTCATCCCGGTCGATCAATCGGCCCTGTCGCTCGGATGTGCGGGCGACCAGCATTTCGCTGACAATGGCTTCCAACGTATCTGCGTTTGATTCAATGGCGGCAGTCAGCGGATAACAGCCAAGTGTGCGGAAGCGCACCATCTGGTCACTGGTCGCCTCCCCCGGGTTCAGCTTCATGCGATCATCATCTTTCATGATCAGCATGCCGTCACGTTCGACCACCGGGCGCTTTTTGGCAAAGTAGAGCGGCACGATGGGAATATCTTCCAGCAAAATATACTGCCAGATATCCAACTCGGTCCAGTTTGATATGGGAAAGACGCGAATGGACTCGCCCTTGGCAACCCGTGTGTTGAAAATCTTCCACATTTCCGGGCGTTGATTTTTCGGGTCCCAACCATGCTGTGCATCACGGAAGGAAAAAATGCGCTCCTTGGCGCGACTTTTCTCTTCATCCCTGCGCGCACCGCCAAAAGCGGCATCAAAGCCGTATTTATCCAGCGCCTGACGCAGAGAGGCCGTCTTCATAATATGGGTGTGCGTATTAGAGCCATGGTCAAACGGGTTGATGCCTTGGGCCACCCCCTCCTGATTGATATGCACAATCAGATCAATGCCGAGGCGTTTTGCGGTGTCATCGCGAAACTGGATCATTTCCTGGAATTTCCAGGTGGTATCCACATGCAGGAATGGAAATGGTGGTTTGGCCGGATAAAACGCTTTTATGGCGAGATGCAGCAGGACGGAGGAATCCTTGCCGATTGAATAGAGCATTACCGGTTTTTCGAACGAGGCAGCGACCTCGCGAAAAATGTGAATAGCCTCGGCTTCGAGGCGTTTGAGATGAGACAGTTGCTGGGACATTTGACCACGCTTTTTAGGTTTAACGCTGAAATAGCAAGTGTGGAGAGGGTTTGCCAGATATGTATTTCTATTGTCGGCATAATTTGGGGAAATTGAGGCGGGAAAATGTGTGTGTTGAGACTATCTGAAACATCAGTTCTGTCTCAACTACCAACCACAAGTCATAAATGCTGAAGCATGTGTTCGTTCAGTGCGAAGCGGGCTTCAACGCTCAAAAGTTCCGCTGAACGCGCATTTTGACTTCCCAATTATCGTCGTCGCCATCATTCAGTTCGCGGCCCAGAATAGTGTCGTCATAGTCAAACCCTTCATACATCGCGCCAAAGCGAATACGAAGTTCCCGCGTAGGCTGATAGAATAATGTCGCGCCCAACTGCCAGACTTCCGCCTGGTCGACAAAGTCGTGGAACGAAGCTGTGGTTTCCAAAGATACGGTTTTTGTCAGTCTCTGGTTCAACCCGGCAAGAACATACCATCCATTGAGTGTTTCATCGATCTGTGTGGATGTATCTCTGAGTTGCGCTTCGTAAAAATCATTGCCGCCGACATAATGCATGGCACCATCGGCGTAGGCTGCAACAAACTTGAACCGCGTTTGCCGATTGGGCCTGAACTCGGCTCCCGCCTGCGCTGCAAAACCAAAATCTTCAAAAACACCTGCATCGGCATTTGCCCTGATCTGATGGACTGCGCCGGATATCTGGGCGCTTCCCCAAGCCTGGGAAATGCGAAGGCTGGCAACGACATCCGGTATTTTCATGCCGGCGTAGGGTACATTTTTGGAAAAGCCTGTGCCTGCGCTTGTCTGAGCGATATTTGCTTCTCGATTGCGTCCGTCCTCAACACCCAGGCTAAGGCGTATGTCATCACCGAAGGGCGCAAAAAAGGTGAACTGGTTCAGCGCTTCGTCGGCGTAATAGCCGTCATACATGCCGTAACCACCACTAAAATCGTATTGAGATCGCTATCCACCCTTGTGTGTATCATTCTCCCCCGGATTTCAGGCTCTCCTAGCAGAAAAGATTGGTGGGATTGGGTCCTACCAACGCCAAGGGCATCAAGCCTTTCCGGATATGAACAAGCGGTAAACGGGTATGGTTAACAATTTGGAAACTTTTGTAGACCGTGGCTTGTTTTTCCAACAAGACGGCTATTGTGCTTGAAACTAAGCTGTGCAAATTGGAACCACTTCGAAGAAAGGTTCATTTTATACGGAGGCGCCATTTACGGACGATATAGGGTGTGCTGAAACTGATGTAATGATGACTACTGAAGACATGCGGAAGATTCAGCATTACCTATACAAAACCTGAGTATGATTTTAAGATTTGGGCTTCGATCCGGATAAAAGGCCGCAAGAACATTGCTACAGAAAAACCCAACATCTAAAAACGACTCTGAATTGGCGGAAATTATTTCGCGCCTTGAAGACAGAATTGTTTTACGGCCAAACGAACTGCAACCAGTTGTCAATTTACTCAAATTTCTGGATTGCCAATCTCCGCACACAACTGGGGATGGCCTTTACTCAAAGTGTCAACAAGAGCTCAATACGCATTTCCTTGAAATAGACATCAACTATGAAAGCTTGACACCGACCCGTCTCATAAAATTGGTCAACGAATGTCGATTCATTTTAAGTAAATTTGACGTTAATCCAGAAATACCCGTTCCCCAGATATTTGAAGGAAAAACGAATCAGATAAATGATAAAAATACCAACTGCAAAGAATACATTGAATCTTTTTTTAAAACAGATTCAATAAAAAGCACTTGCTTTAGCTGTTATAAAGTACAAATAATTCCCGCGGATGTCGTGTCTTGTATGATGATATACTTCGCGATGAAACAAGTTTCTCTGCCACGTGATAATTTTCGGAAATGTATGATTGAGATACGTGAAAAAGTTCCCAATCCATACAAAGGCTATATTTTTTGCCAATCTGAAGAAGAAGCCGTTATTTGCCTAAATGAAATGAAATCCGTTATAAAAAAACTTGAGATAACAAATGTTATTTGCGGAATTAGTCATGGGTGCTCTGAATATGGATTGAAATATCCTGAGTTTAAATACTCTGAAGATGGATCTCATAGGAATTTTAATCAGCCGAAAGAATGGTCCGACGCGGAAAGTCAAACGGAATTTATCCCACCGAATTCCGCTGTTGAGATATTCGATTTTAGCAATTATGAAGTCACTCTCCGCGATGTTATTTGCTTTGATACCTGGATTAAATATGCAGAAATTATTGGCGATCTTTCTTACCGATGCTTTGACAAACTCCCAAACGAAAGAAAATATAATACTTTTACTAAACGTGTAAGAAAACAAGCGGGTGTAAGACAGGCGCAAATTGCTGAACTTCTGAAGCGTTAATCTGCAGACAACTAAGACGGTCTGCCGGAGGGCTTAACGGAATCTTTGCCTAGCTAAAGTTGCGTTTTATCTGCGGTTTAACTGCCAATTCTCATCAAAAATGATGATATCGCAGGCAGAAGCTCTGACATCTATTTAGAAATTTCGCGGCCTGCGCTTGCACGGCTTCTGATCCCTACCCGGGGCTCATCCAGCATCTCCCATGTAATGATGTTGTAGATGTTGTGGAGCTTCAGAGGACCCTAAAACTCTGACACAGAAAAACTAGTGTGTGGCTCACCGGACAGACTGCGTCGATTCATCTCTTTGAAAGCGCGTTCAAAGTATCGGGCGAATAAGGGCGTATCGAACAAGGGATGGACCTGACTATTTTGATGCAGCTTTTCCTTGATGTGCTGCAGTTTCGCCGGGTCCCTTCCGAGTTGACTGCCCAATTCCACAAATGCATCACCGTTCGTTGTGATCAATTCCTCCAGCCCGCTTGCGCGCAACAGACTGGCCGCAACGCGATCCGAAAAGGTGTTGCCAATGCATGTGATCATGGGAAGGCCGCCCAGAAGCGCATCTCTGCCAATGGTGTGTGCATTGTAGGGAGATGTGTCCAGAAACAGATCGCAGATGGATTGACGTGCAAGGTGCTGTTCCGGACTGACTTTTGGTATGAAAATCAATCTGCTGCCCGACACGCCCCGCTTTTCTGCTTCCAGCTTGAGATTGTTCTTCGCGATTTCCGGCCCATCAAGCAGCACCAGTACACTGCCGGAAACGTTTGACAGTATTTTCATCCAGCGGTTGAAGACAATCGGCGTGATCTTCTGGAAAGTATTGAAACAGCAATAAACCATCGCCGTTTCCGGAATTCCATATTGCTTGCGGCTTATGGTCTGTGCTCCAACTGCCACCCCACCTTCGGCAGGCCAATAGGTGTCTGGCATGTAGCACACCGCTTCAGTGTAGAATCGTTCTTCATCCGCTTTGATGACCGTGTTGTCGCCAATGACGTAATCTATTGAATTTATTCCGGAAGTTCCGGGAAATCCCAGATAACTGACTTGAACCGGTGCGTTTTTTTGAGCGAACATCCTGCCGCGGCTTCTGGCTGTGTGCCCCATCTGATCAATCAGAATGTCCACGCCCAGATGGCGGATGATCTGTCCCGCCTCCGCATCTGATTTTTCACTGAGGTCAATGAATTCATCAAATGCGTTTTTCAGCCGTGTGCGCTCAGCCGAATTGTTTTCGCCGAAAAGATCAAAGCCGATAATTTTGAAACGCGAACGGTCGTGTTGCTCTATCAGCTTGGTGATATTATGGGCCGAAGGATGGCGCCTGTAATTGGCCGACATGTAGCCAACATGGATTTTTTCGTTATTGCAATGGCGCGGCACAGCAAAAACCGAATGCGGCTCTTCCTGGCCAGACTCGTTAATTGTTCTGGCCGCAATCACCGAGGCCCTGAATTCATAATCAAGTGTTCTGGGAAGCAGCAGGCAAATGAACGGATTCGGGCAATTGGGTTCGTCGTTTTCGTTGAACCCGGCCAAAAAGCCAACATCTTCATCAAATCGACCCCAAGCTGCCGCCTGCTGCTGGGCTAAAAACGAGTATGTTCTGACGCGGGCGCTCCGCTCCCCACATGCATCAAGCGCATGAAAGTCTTTCACTGCCCCATCAATGTTATGACGGAGAGACCTTAATCTGCCCCTTTGAAACAATGCCTCGGTATCTGACGGGTTTATTGTCAGAATTTTATCGAGAAGCGACAATGCTTCATCGAACCGATTTTGCTTGAACCGAAGAATTGAAAGCGTGGTTCGATAAGCCTTCTCCGGGACATTATTTGCCTTGAGTTCAGATATCAACGACTCGGCTTTTACCAATTCTCCGGTTGAAACAAGAGCATTTAGAAGGTTGAGGTTTGTTTCTGCGGAACCGTCGCCGTTTTCCCTCAAGCTCTCATAAATTGAAATGGCACGAGCGTTTTCGCCCATTGGAAAGATAGCGGAGGCCAACAGATTCAAATAATCCGGATTTTGCGGTTCCTCTCGCAACAGATCATCGGCCAACTGCCTGGCCCGGGAGAATTCGCCCAATTGACACAATACAGATGCCAGATTGTATCGCACAGAGGCTCTGTCAGGCGCCAGCTTCAGGCAGGCTTCCAAACTGGACAGAGCTTTTTCGAACTCTTTTTTCTCAATATACACAATGGCCTGGTAAAACAGTTCAGCAGGATCAGTCATCTTATTTCCGCGGTCAACAGCGGACATCAGTTTGCCGCAGGGATGGTCATATCAGAATTGGGATTGGATAAAACAGAATGGTAGATTCTGTCCATTATGGCTGCTGCAGCAATGTTCGGTTACGGCACAACCAATACGATACAGGAACCTACTTCGTCACTGAGCCAATTGACTGTGGGTGTATCAGGATCTTGTGGCGCTCATGGTGTTTGGCTGCCAATGCTACAAAAAAGGCCCGGCAGTTTCCCGCCGGGCCTCAATTCTCAGAACTGACTTACGTCAGATCATGATTAGCTTAGAAGTTGCGCTGAATACGCAGTTTAGCTTCCCAGCTGTCTGTATCTGAATCATCGTCGACACCGAGCATTGTATTTGCTTCGACTTCTGTGTCTGTGTACTGACCAGCCAAGCTTACGATGAGGTTTTCAACAACTTCATATTCGATGTTGGCACTGACCTGCCAGAGTTTAGCCTGGTCGTCGAAGTCATGGTAAGCACCAAGGACAGAAACATTCAGAGCGCTGGAGAACGCATGGTTCAAGCTGGCCAACGCGTACCAACCACTCATGGTGTCAGTGATGTTGCCAGTTGTCGCGTCGACAGCAGCTTCATAGTAATCGGATCCACCGATGTAGTGCATTGCACCATCAGCATAAGCACCGACAACTTTAACTTTGGTCATGGAACCGACGTTCAACTCAACGCCAGCCTGAACAGCCCAACCGTAATCTTCGTCAAGAGCACCAATAGCGATGCCTGCACCACCAGTTGACAGGGTAGTGTAAGGTGCGGATGCCGCATATGTGGTGATTGAGCGAATCTGATGCAAAGCACCAGAGATCTGAGCGGAACCCCAGCCCTGTGAAATGCGAAGGCTGGCTACAATCTCAGGAATTTCCATTCCAGCATAAGTTGCATCCTGGCCAAGATTTGCACCAGAAGCGATCGTGTAATTGGTGCTAACTGTAGCTGGAACAACAACCGAGAAGCTGGATGTCACGGTAATAGCAGATGACGCGCCATTGTACTGAGCGATATTCGCACGACGATCACGACCGTCTTCGAGACCCAGTGTCATGGACAGGCCATTGCCGAAAGGCATGATGAAGGTGAACTGGTTGATGCCTTCATCAACATAGAGACCGTCATAAATGCCGTAACCACCACCGAAATCGTAACGGGATGTTTCGCGACCGACCAGGATGTTCTCACCGATTGTGATCCAGGCATCGCCAAGAGCAACATCGCCTTCGTTAGAACCGGAGATAGCGAACTGACCAACCAGCATGCCGACTTCAGTCATGGAAGACGCGTTGACGACCAGCTCGAAATTTGAATTCAGGAAGGATGTGTCAACTGTGTCATCGTCATCGTCATCACGAATACCGATTTCTGTCCGTACACGGCCAGAGAATTTCAGGCATGTTTCTGTGCCTGGGATGTAATGGAAACCAGCGCCGAATGCATCGCATACACGAACGTAATCAACTGGTTCTACGATTGGCAAATCGGCAGCCTGTGCGCCTGTTACGGCGACGAGAGCGGCGGCAGAGCCGAGCAAAATGCTCTTTTTCATAATATGACCTCCAAAGTCATTTCAATTATCGGGCCTGATGTCATGTGGTTCACCAAACTTGGTTTAATGAACCGGGATCAAACCCCCCAATGCTGAGGCGATTTCTTCTGGAAGGCCATGCCGCCGGATGAATCGCCCCTAACGCAATTGGACAATTACGGATCGCGCCGGTTTCATCAACGGTAAAATGGGCATCGAAGCCTGTGTAGAGCGTCTTGGGGTGTGAGTGTTGCATTCTGAACACATATTTGACGGGTATCTTAAGCTTCTGTTCGGATGTGTCACCAGAGTCTTTATAATGTGCGAGCATGAGCGTAGTGGGTGAATGGCGGATTCTCGGTAGATTTTGGCCTCGAAACTCAAATCCGACATTGATTCTGTGGTCAGGCATCCAATTGAAACTCCATCAGTGCCCGGTAGAATCACGTCGGCGTTTATGACTGTAGTCGGCGCTATGGGTCCGCGGAATAAATCCGAGGACGACGGCCATTGGGGCTCGCGGCCAGTTGATCCAAGTCCTGGACGCCATTTGCATGTCTTTAGCCCTGGTCCTTCCGCTCGAGACAGCTCCACCTTATTTTGCCGTGACTTCATCGCAATGCCGCAATAAGAGAAGCGAAGACCCTCAGCAGCAAGATTGCCTCTTTATAGGAGTTTCCATGCAAGTCACTATCATCGGCACCGGCTATGTTGGCCTTGTGTCAGGCATCTGTTTTTCCGAATTTGGTTTCGAAGTTACCTGCGTTGATCTGGATGCCGACAAGATTGACGCATTGAATAGTGGCGTTTTGCCGATTTATGAGCCGGGCCTTGATCGCCTCATGGAACAGAATCGGCAGCGTCTGACGTTTACGACCGATTTTGACTCAGCTGTTGCACAGGCTGATGTGGTGTTTGTTGCTGTTGGTACACCATCGCGGCGGGGGGATGGTGAGGCGGATCTGCAATATGTTCATGCAGCAGCCAAACAGATTGCTCGTTCCATCAAACCGGAGACTGTGATTGTCCTGAAATCAACGGTGGTGGTCGGCACAAATGCGGAGGTGCAGAGGATCATTGAAGCTGAGCGGCCCGGCGTGCCATTTTCCCTCGCCTCCAATCCCGAGTTTTTAAGAGAGGGGTCGGCGATTGAGGATTTCATGCGCCCGGATCGTGTCGTCGTTGGCGTAAGAGACAAACGCGCTGAAAGTGTATTGCAGCAAATATATCGCCCGCTCTATTTAAGAGACGCTCCGATTGTGGTGACAACGCCTGAAAATGCGGAACTGATCAAATATGCAGCCAACGCATTTCTTGCGATGAAAATCACCTTCATTAATGAAGTCGCGGATCTGTGTGAGCAAACCGGTGGCAATGTTCAGGAAGTTGCCAAGGCAATCGGGCTGGATAACAGAATTGGCGGCAAATTCCTGCATGCGGGGCCAGGCTTCGGGGGATCGTGCTTCCCCAAGGACACAAGAGCCTTTGCTGCTACGGGGCGCAAATATGGGGCAGCGCAGAATCTGATTGAATCCGTGGTAAGCGTTAATGAGGCGCGCAAAAAAGCAATGGCTCAGAAAATTCTGGCCGAACTTGGTGACACACCGAGAGGAAAAACTGTTGGTATTCTTGGGCTGGCGTTCAAGCCTAATACAGATGACATGCGCGAAGCGCCCAGTCTTGCGGTTATTCCCGTTCTGGAAGCGGCAGGCGTGGATGTAAAAGCCCACGATCCGCAAGCTATGGGGGAAGCAAAGTCCTTTTTGCCAAATACGCAATTTTGCGACAGTGCAGAAGATGCCATCACCGATGTAGACGTGGCAGTGATCATGACAGAGTGGAACGTCTATCGTGCACTTGATATGCAAACTGTGAAAAAGCTGATGCGCGGCGACGTTGTGATTGATCTGCGAAACATCTATCCGGTCGATGCCGTTGAAGATGCCGGTTTGACTTATGTTTCTGTTGGACGGTCCCGCACAAAATGATAAAACACCCCAAAGATTGCAATTCCAATTGAATTGGTACGACACATGAATCGCGCTGAAAAACGACGCCTTGCGAAACAGGCACAGGCTACACAGGCAGCTCCTTCCGCTACCATGCCAGTACGCAGGAACAAGCGAAACGGTGTCTACCGAACCAAAGGTGATCCACAGCAATTAATGGCGATGCTGGAGGCAGCACATAAGATTTATGCAGTTGGACAACCGGAACAGGCCAAGTTGGCATATCATGCCATTTTGCAACTCGACAGTTCCTTTCCAGATGCCAATAACTCACTTGGGATCATCGATGTTGAAGCCGGAAAGCATGATCTGGCAGAACGTTGGTTTGAAAAAGCTGCGAAAGCAGAACCTACTCGGCCGACATTTCACAACAATCGTGGTCTGGCGCTGTTGGAATTGAAGCGCAACAAGGAAGCGGTTGATTGTTTCAAAGCCTCGCTGGATGCCGATCCTGAGTTTGTGCCGGCTATGGTAAATCTCGGCAAGGGTTACAATGCAATGGGTGAATATAAAGAAGCGATCCCAGTCCTGAAAAAAGCTGTATCTATAACACCTGACTTTCTCGACGCCTACACCGAATTAGCCAGCGCGTATGGTGAAATGGGCCAAATTGATGAAGCAATTTCGTCACTTGATGAGGCGCTCAAGGTGCGCCCAACTGCCGGGCGTCTACTGAACCAAAAGGCCGGCCTTCTGACAATTTTCGGGAGACTTGAGGAAGCAGAAGCAATTCATCGCAAAATTCTTGATCACGAGCCAGACAACATAAACTCTTACAATGCGATTGCGCGGACCAAGAAATTTGAAACCTACGACGACGACATGAAGAATATGGAACGTCTTTACAAGACGATACCAGATGTCGACTATTCGAAGGTTCTGCAGGGCGAGGTGGAAAAAGAGGGACATGAAGACCCAAAAATGAATTTGGCCATGGCGCTGGCCAAAGCATTTGAGGCGATCAAGGAATATGAAAAATCCTTCTTTTACTACAAAGAAGGCAACCGGCTTAGACGCAAGAAATATTTCTACAATCAGGCTGATGATTTTCGTGAATTTGATCTGCACAGGCAACTCTTCACACCTGCGTTGCTGGCTGAATTCAAGGGTGCTGGGCATCAGGACAAAACTCCGATTTTCATTGTTGGCATGCCGCGCTCCGGCACAACCTTGCTGGAACAGGTTTTTCATTCGCATCGGGATGTGTTTGGTGCAGGTGAATTAGCATTCATGCCGCAACTGGTGCGCGAAGAATTCAAGAATATGCGCATATTTGAGAACAAGCTGAAAGCTGGCAAGGTCACCAATGAGACCTTCCGGGGTATCGGTGCCGCCTATCTTGAAAAAGTGCGTGAGATCGAAACGGACAGCCCGTTTATCACCGATAAAATGCCGCATAATTTTTTGCGGGTTGGCTTTATCAAGCTGGCATTGCCAAATGCGAAAATCATTCACAGCAATCGCAACCCGATTGACAATGCGTTTGCGATTTTCAAGCAGATTTTCGGCAATGATGGTCACCCTTATGCCTATGACCTGGTGGAACTTGGGCAGTATCACAATAAGTTTCGCGAACTGATGGCCCATTGGGATAGCATTTTTCCGGGCCAGATTCTGGAGAACCGCTATGAGGACATGGTGGCTGATCTGGAGAAACAGACCCGGACGGTTTTGGATTTCTGTGGACTGGACTGGGATCCGAACTGCCTGAATTTCCACGAGGCTGACCGTGCAATTCGAACCGCCAGCGTGACCCAGGTCAGGCAACCGATCTATAAGAGTTCAGTGGAAAAGTGGCGCAAATATGAGGCGCAGTTGCAGCCTTTGATCCGGGTTCTGGAAAAAGGGTTACCGTTTTAGGTCTCACCTATGACGACAAGCCGGCGTTCTTCCTCAGGCTGTGGCGAGCAATGATGTGTTGCCGCCGGCAGCTGTCGTATCGATGCAAACATGCCGCTCCAGAAGGCAGGGCGAGAAATCATCGCTGCTGATCAAAGGCAGTATCGGTCCGTCACGGTCGGCCAGTGCCAAGCGCACAGTGCGTTGGAATTCTGTATCTCCCCAGCATGCGACACCGTCAAAGCCTGACAGGGTTTTCAAAGCCTCCGGTGCTAACATGCCATTCAGCGTCCTCTCCCGTGACAGACCAGGCGCTATGGCAAGCGTTGCACAGCCAAGACTGGCAGCTTTGTATATTTGAGCCATGGCTGCGTCCGCAGTTGGGCCGAGGCACAGGATGACACCTTTGGAAAATACGCTTAATCGGTTGGACTCGCCGGTTGGGCCGGGCATGTCATTGACTTCCATCAGTTTTGGGCCAAGCTGATTTGAGGATGGCTGATATGTATCCAGAGCCGCCTGCACAGTGGCATGCGAAATCGGCAGTGCATTTTTGGGCCACTGAACTTCGATATTTGGCGACTTTGTAAATCGTTTCAGATAGTGCGGCCCCCCGGCTTTTGGCCCCGTGCCCGACAGGCCCTCGCCGCCGAAAGGCTGGGATGCGACCACAGCGCCAATCTGATTGCGGTTGATATAGATGTTTCCACATTTAATGCTGTCGATAATGGTCTGAACGCGGTCATCAATTCGGGTGTGCAATCCGAAGGTCAGGCCAAAGCCCTTGCTGTTTATGGCTTTTATGACAGTTGCCAATTGACTGGTCCTGAAAGTGGCCACGTGCAAAACAGGGCCGAAAATCTCTTCGTCCAAATCCTCAATTCCGCTGATGGAAATCAGTGCCGGCCCGACAAATGTGCCTTCTTGTGGCGCTTCCAGTTGTTTCAGGAGGCGGCCTTCCTGCGCGGCTTTGCGAATGTGATTGTCTATCTTCGCTTTCGCAGGCTGATCAATTACGGGACCAATATCGGTTTGCAAATCTGCCGGATCACCGATCACCAGCGCATCCATGGCACCTTGCAGCATTTTCAACAGTTTTGGCGCGATGTCCTCCTGCACATACAAGACACGCAAGGCAGAGCAGCGCTGACCTGCACTTTGAAAAGCTGAGGCAATAATGTCTCGCACGGCCTGTTCCGGCAGGGCGGAACTATCCACAATCATGGCGTTGATGCCCCCCGTCTCGGCAATGAGTGGTGCATCGGGCGCGGCATGTTTGGCCATCTCGCGGTTGATGCGCATGGCTGTCGGAGTGGATCCGGTGAAGCATACGCCACTGATACGCGGATCAGACACCAGCGCCTGACCAATTTCTGCGCCTGCCCCGGGAAGCAATTGAAGGGCAGCTTTTGGAATACCTGCCTTGTGCAACAGGGAAACCGCATGAGCTGCAATCAAAGGGGTTTGTTCTGCAGGCTTGGCGAGCACGGTATTGCCAGCGGCCAACGCGGCTGAAATCTGGCCGCTGAAAATGGCCAATGGAAAGTTCCATGGGGAGATGCAGACAAACACACCCCTGCCCTCAACCGGGCCGTTCATAACCATCCGCTCCATTTCAGCGGCATAATACCTCAGAAAATCAACGGCTTCGCGCAGCTCTGCAATTGCATCAGCTGCAGTCTTGCCTGCCTCCTGACACGCCAGCGCAAAGAACCGCTCTGCATCGGCCTCATAAAGTTCAGCGGCATTGCGCAAGCAATTCGCCCGTTCTGAAGCCGGTGTTGCCGACCAAATGACAGCGCCCTCCACTGCCGCCGCTATTGCATCATTCACCGAACCCAATGCTGTATCAGCTGCGTGGCCGATGATTTGGTTTGGTCTTGCAGGATTGAATCTTGAAGCAACGGTCGGCGTTTGGTGTTTCTCAACCACGGCCAGCATCGGATTTGTATTCTCTTTCGGCAAGGCGGTCGCCATGGCCTGCGTCACGAATGCCTGATCGCGGCAATCAGTAATGTCCCAGCCTTTGGCATTTCCGCGCACATCACCAAACATTTTGCTCGGATGGGCAATTTTCGGGTTTGGCGCATCCTTCAGATAGTTGGACACCGCCACAAAGGGATCTGCAACAATGGTTTCCACCGGCACTTGCTTGTCCACAATCTGATTAACGAAGGAGCTGTTCGCCCCGTTCTCCAGAAGCCGCCGAACCAGATAGGCCAGCAAATCCTCATGCGCACCAACAGGTGCATAGATGCGACAGCGCGACTGATGGCCTGCCATTACCGCATTATGCAAAACCTCCCCCATGCCGTGCAGCCGCTGGAACTCAAACGCCGGATTGCCTTCATCAGCGGCCATAGCCTGCACAGCGGCAATGGTGTGCGCATTGTGGGTGGCAAATTGCGGGTAGATGCGGTCCGCGCAGCGCAGCAGCTTTCGCGCACAGGCAATGTAACTGACATCGGTGGAGGCTTTGCGCGTGAAAACAGGAAACCCATCCAGCCCGAGAACCTGCGCCCGTTTGATTTCAGTGTCCCAATAGGCCCCCTTGACGAGGCGAACCATGATGCGTCGGTCCAATTTAACGGCCAATGCGTGCAACCAGTCGATGACAAAGGCAGCCCGTGGTCCATAGGCCTGAACCACAACGCCAAATCCATCCCAGTCCGCCAGCGCGGGGTTCGACAGAATACTTTCAATCACATCCAGAGACAGATCAAGCCGGTCCTGCTCTTCTGCATCGATATTGAAACCCATATTGGCTGATTTTGCGAGACTCGCCAGAGCCAGGGTTCGATTGACCAGTTCTGGCACAATCCGATCTTTCTGAGTTGCCTCATATCTTGGATGCAGAGCGGACAGCTTTACGGAAATGCCCGGATTTTCACGAATGTCATCGCTTTCGCAGCGACTGGAGATGGTGCTGATCGCATCTGAATATGACAGATGATAGCGCCTGGCATCCGCCTGAGTGCGGGCCGCCTCCCCCAGCATGTCATACGAGTAGGTGAAGCCGCGCTCTTCCTGTTTGGCGGCGCGTAGCATAGCTTCGTCAATGTTACGACCCAGAACGAATTGCTGACCCAATTCACGCATCGCCTGTGCCACCGCAGTGCGGATCACCGGCTCGCCGACCCGCTTGAGCAACGAGCGCAAAGTTCCGGCAATTCCTGCGTCCTCGCGCAGAACAGTGCCGGTCAGCATCAACGCCCAAGTGGATGCGTTTACCAAAGAGGAGTTGGACTGACCCAGATGTGCACCCCAATTGGATGGCGAGATTTTATCTTCAATCAGCGCATCAATCGTGTCGCTGTCGGGCACACGCAACAAGGCTTCGGCCAGGCACATAAGTGCAACGCCTTCCTTTGTCGACAGGCCGTACTCGGACAGAAAAGATTCCATCAAGCCAGGGTTCCGGACCTTGCGAACGTCCTTCACCAGCTTTGAAGCTTCCTCTTTGACCGAGGCCGCCATATCGGGCGTTTGTTCTGCAAGCTCAATCAATTGACGCAGAGCGGCCGCCTCGTCTGACAACACATGGTCGCGAATTTTTTCTCTTAATTGAGAAAGATCGGCAGAAACTTCATTCAGCGTGTTCATGTCATGAGCCCTTGTGTTGCGCTCGAAATTAAGCCCGGCATTGATGTTGGTTTTAGAAAGTGTTCAGTCACTTTGTCTGCTGGACACATATTATAAGCATCAAATTCGTTTTTTCTCCCGCAAATACGGTTTACGGCGTATAATCGCCTGATAAGACCATATTTTTCAGGTTATTTCCCCGTGGATGAAACAGAATTTTACGCAAACGATCTTGATAGTTTTGATGAAAAGATTCTCCGGGTTCTGGCCCGCAATGGCCGGATAACTGTTACCCAATTAGCAGAGACAATCGGCCTGTCAAAATCTCCCTGTCAGGTGCGGCTAAAGCGTTTGGAATCAGAAGGTTATATTCTTGGCTATCGTGCTGTCCTGAATGCGCAGAAACTGGATCGTGCCCACATCGCCTTTGTTGAGGTCAAGTTGAAGGACACACGCGAGCCCGCGTTGCAGGCGTTCAATCTGGCTGCCCACAGGGTGGGTGAAATTGAAGAGTGCCATATGATTGCGGGCAGCTTTGACTATCTTCTGAAAGTCAGAACCAAACATATCTCCGAATATCGCCGCGTTCTGGGCGAAACCATCTCCAGTCTACCGCATGTGGCGCATACCAGCACGCATGTGGCTATGGAAGCGGTTAAAGACCGTGGGGTGTGACCCTCAAGCGTCCTGGGCCTGCAGCCATTGATTGAACAAATTGTGCAAATGATCCCCGCTGAAACTTGGGAAATGGCCAAAACTTACGGCTTTGCGCGTTTCAAAACTCTCCAGCCAGCATGAAGGTCCTTTCGGTCAGATATGCCCACTCATCTCTGCAATTCCTGGCCTGCTACCGACCGAGTTTCATGGCATCCAGTTCTGCCAGATCACTATCTGTCAGCAAATTGAGATCGATGCCACGTGTCAGCAGAAAAATGCGGGCTGCTTCTTCCAACTCCTCCATGGCGAAAACGCTGTCTCGTATGGATTTGGCAGCCACAACAGGTCCGTGGTTGCGGATGATAATTCCGGAATGATTTTTGGCAAGCTTCTGAATTTCCGGTCCGAGGGATCGGTCTCCCGGCCTTTTGTAAGGAGCGGCAGCGATCGGACCAACGCGCATATGAACATAAGGGGTTGCTGGCGGCAGCATGTTGGTATCGTCGGTATCCTTCATGCAGGACAAACAGACGCAGTAAGTGGAATGAAGGTGGGTGACGGCTTTGGTCTCGGGCCGCCCGTGATACATGGCCAGATGCAGAAAATCTTCCTTGGTGGGTTTGTCGCCTGCCACATGATGTCCATCATCATCCAGCTTCGACAAAGTCTCTGGCTCAAGAAACCCAAAGCTGGAGTTTGTTGGCGTCATCAGAAACCCGCCATCTTCCAGACGACAGGACAGGTTTCCGCTCGAACCGGGGGTTAAGCCGCGCTCAAAAAGGGACCGTGCCAGCAGCACCATTTCGTCCCGTTGTTTTGTTTCACTGCTCATTGCAGACATTCCAGTGCGTGTTGAAAGAAATTTTCGTCACCAAAGTTTCCCGATTTCAAGGCAAGTGCAATATCGAAAGCGCCGCTTCTGGTATAGGTCCAGGGCACGCCCGGCGCTATTTCCTGACCTATTTTCAATTGCTCAACGGCCAGGGCTTTTGTGACTGCACCAGAGCTTTCGCCTCCCGCCACCACAAAACGACGATGGCCGATCTGCAAGGCAAATTGGGCGAGTTCTGCCAGCGCATCTTCTACCACCTGCCCGGCCCGGTCCCGGCCCAAAGTAGATTGAGCCTGTTTCACCGCATCCGGATCAGCCGTCGCATATATCAGTTTTGGTGCGTTGACCGGTTGAGACTCCAACCAGTTTTTTGCCTTCTCCAACGCGCAACCTCCGAGCGCCAGTTCCAGCGGCTCCAATTTGAGAGAAGGATGGCCGCTGGCAAATCGCGCCACTTGTTTCTGTGTCATTGCAGAGCAACTGCCGCTTAGGACCAATGGTGCGTTTGTCGTGTTTGGGGTTTCCAGAGCAGCGCGGTCATCATTGCCAATGCCTGAAAGTGCCCGAACCAGCGGCAGCGCAATCGCACTTCCGCCTGTGATGAACTTCATGGGCGCTATGGCTGGTCCCAGAATTGAAAGGTCCTCATCATTGATCGCATCCAGAACAATATGTGAGATGCCTTCAGCATCAAGCTCCGCCAGTCTGGACTGAACTGCTTTAACGCCGCCAGATATCGTTTTGCGGTTCACCAGACCAACAGGCTTGGTTACTTGCGGATTCAACAGACGCAGCAGATTGGAATCTGTCATTGGGGTCAGGGGGTGAGCGCGCATGGGACTGTCGCTCAACAATTCTTCGCCAACAAACATATGCCCCTGAAACACCGTGCGCCCGTTTTCCGGGAACGACGGACAATACACGGTCTGATTACAGCCCAATTGCCGCATGATAGCCTCCGCGACCGGACCGATATTGCCTTTTGCCGTGGAATCGAACGTCGAGCAGTATTTCCAGAAGAATGTCCCTGCGCCTATCTCCTGAAGCCAGACCAAAGCCTTCAACGCCTCGGCAACAGCCTCATCAACCGGTTCAGTTCTGATTTTAAGGGCCACAACCTCACAATCCGCATCAGAAACTGTTCCCGGTTCTGGAATACCAATGCGTAGCGATACCGACAGGCCGGCGCGCGCCATCAGAGCTGCAAGATCCGTTGCACCTGTAAAATCGTCGGCGACAGCGCCCAGTATCACTTTCTTTTGGCTCATAATACTTTGCCTTTGGGCGGTACATGCAGGGCAACAATGCTGTCATCACCGGAGAAGACAGGCTCGTAGATGGATCGAACAATCGGATCATGACCGGGAATGATGTGGTCGTCACTTTCGGCAAGCTTTTTAAGTGTGCGAAAGCCAGTCAGCATGTCTTCAACATTTACAACAATGGGAAAGGGTTTCTCACGACGGTAATTCTCGAAATAGTGGCTTGCATCAGAGGCCAGAACAACCCAGCCACGCGCGGTTTTGACACGCACGCATTGCAGCCCCCTGCTGTGCCCACCAATGAGATGAGTTTCAACGCCGTCTGCTATGCTTGCGCTGCCCGATGAAAACTGGACCCGGCCCGCAAACAATGCCCGCACCATGTCGCAGACATGCTCTCCTGTGAAAGGCGCGCGCAAATGATCGTGGCACATGCAAGGCCCCGTCGCATAAGCCATTTCAATGGCTTGAACGTGAAGCTTGGCTTTGGGAAAAGCCGTCAGGCAGCCAGCATGGTCATAATGCAGGTGGGTGATGATGACCGTGTCAACCGTATCGGGATCAACACCAAACTGCCGCAGCTTATCTGCCGGATTGATCTGGATTTTACGGTTTCTGGCCTGCCCCTCCTCTGTATCGTACCCGGTATCCACCACGATGGTCTTTGATCCCTGACGCAGCACCCATACAAAATAATCCATAGCGTGCGGCAGATCGTGATGGGGGTCTGCCAGAAAGGAATCTGCGCGCGTTCTTGTGTTGCGTTCAGCATATTTCAGCGCAAAAACGTCCCAAATATCACTCACATTAAACTCCTAGAGGTGATTCAAATTGTGATGTGTGATCAGATCAACCAGCATGGTCTTTGCATTTTTCCGATGGTCGCGGTGGAGGTTCCGCGCGGCCTGCCAGTCCCCCGACTGTACAAAACTCACCAATCGTCTGTGATCTTCGTTGGACCGCATAGGCTTTGGCCGCAGTGTCAAAGTGGCCATACGGGCGCGGTGAACCTGATCCCAGAACGTCGCGACCACTTTTGACAAGCGAGCATTTCCTGCAAGACGCACCAAATCCATGTGAAAAGCCTCATCTGCATAGGCCCAGGCAATCAGATCATTTGCCTGCAGCGCCGCATCCATAGCGCTTACGTGAGACATCAAAAGACTATGACCGTGTTCGCTAAGCCCATCACGCGCAACCTTTTCGGCGGCATATGGCTCCAGTTCGGTCAAAAGATCGTAAATGTCCTGCATGTCTTCTATCGAAATTGGCAGGATCGTTATGCCGTGCCTCGGCCTGATGCTCAAAAACCCTTCGCTTTCGAGCTGAAGCGTCGCCTCGCGCACCGGTGTGCGGCTCATCCCCAACATCTCGGCAAGTTCCGTTTCCAGATAAGACGCCGAGGGTTTGAGCGCATTATCCATAATCAGGCCTTTCAGCGTTTGATAGGCCTGTTGCGTGCGTGTGTCGGTTTTTCGTGCAGAGCCTGCCACTAACTGATGTCTCCCTCATCCAGCGACAATCTTACGCCTTCATCTGAAGCCCGGTAAACCAAGGTCTGGATTTCAAGGTTTTTCAGGTAGTTTGTGGCGGTGTTTTCAAGTGTTTTTCCCGCTCGCAAATGCGCCACGACATGATGTTGCAGATGGTAGACACAATCGCCGCCAAAGTCCCTGTCCTCAAAAGAATATGCGTGAGTTTGCCAATGATTTTCACCAAAATTGCGCAACTCGATCGCGCCGTCGCCAGAGAGCCGCAAACTGGCCTGGCTTCCCTCAATCAGAAATTCACCCATCGTCAGCCGTCTGTTCTGTGCCACATGGTCCAGCGTTCTGTTGCCATCGAAACCAATGCGTGCACCATCCGCCATCTGGAATGTGAAGGTGCCGCTGTCTTCGCCGGCAATGACGGGATTTGTCCGAAACAGATCTGCGCTCACAGCAACCGGCTCTCCAAACAGAAAGCGAAAGACATCAATCCAGTGAACGCCTGTTTCACGGATTAGAAATTGCTTCATGTCTCTGAAATAGGGCTGACGATCCAGGTAGGCGTCGTCGGCCGCGCCATCGCCTGGCCTCAATCTGAATTGGGCCTGGACGACGCGGCCCAACCGTCCATCTGCGAGGATGTTGCTGATCTCCCGGTACCAAGGTTGAAACCGAAAATTTTCATGAACCACCAACAGTGTCGAGCTGCTGTCACTCAAGGATGCAAGTTCCTGAGCTTCAGCCAGATTTTCGCAAAACGGTTTTTGGCAAATCACGGCTCGCACACGCCCCAGCATAGGGCGGATCAAATCGAGATGCGTGGCCGACGGCGTGGCAATATCCAGAATATCGAATTCACCGGACGAGAGCATGTCCTCTACGCTCTCAAATACGTCAATCTGCGGCGCGACCTTCAACGCTGCAGATCTTCGTTCAGCGCTGGGATCTGCCAGTGCCTGCAAAGACGCTCCAGTCAATCGCTCCCAGGCATTCAGGTGGAATTCCGCAAAATAGCCATATCCCACCATCCCGACACGCAAAGCAGGCATTGCCATGGGTCAAGCCACCTTATCGGAAACACCGTTTGATGCTGCCCGTTTTTCGATGTTCGCGATCACGGACGCCGCACATTCGATCGTGTTGGCTGCACCGCCCAGATCACCGGTCAGATGACGCTGTGCCACAACATTTTCACCAACAGCTTCGTCTATTATGCGCGCCGCCTTCGCCAAATCCTGATCCTCATGCTCAACGGCCAACCATTCCAGCATCATCGCTGCTGACAGGATCATTGCCAGTGGATTTGCTATGCCCTTGCCTGCAATATCTGGCGCGCTGCCGTGACACGGTTGGAAAACAGCGGCGTCATCTCCAATATCAGCAGAAGGCGCCAGTCCGAGTGTGCCCATGATTCCGGCACCCAGATCGGACAAAATGTCACCAAACATATTTTCGGTGACCAGAACATCAAATTCCCAAGGCTTTTGAACCATCCACATGGCCAGAGCATCGACATAGGCCGTATCAGCCTCGATTTCGGGGAATGCCTTTGCACGTTCCATGAAAATCGAGCGGAAGAACCAGAAGGCACGGAACACATTGGCTTTGTCGACACATGTCACACGTGCTGTGCGATCAAATTTGATTGCTCGCTGCTGTGCCAACCGAAAGGCAAAATCAAACAGCTTTTCACACACCGGACGGGTAATACGCAGTGTTTCTGTCGCCTCCTGATCGCCGTGAATCTGCCCCTCATGCATGTGGGCGAACAGACCTTCGGTGGATTCGCGAATGAGAACAAAGTCAATCTGTTCCGCGCGTGGATCAGCAAGGGGCGTGGATTGCCCGGGATAAACCCGGACGGGTCTGACACCAGCGTAAAGCTCCAACTCAAAACGCAAATCAATCTGCGGTGTAATCTCGGTACCGTCGGGCTTTCGGATAGATGGCAGCCCCATTGCGGACAACAAGACTGCATCAGCAGCGCGCGCTGCATCTATAGAGGCTTTGGGCAACGCTTCGCCCGTATCCCGGAAATGTCCTGCCCCTGCCGGCACGTGCTTAAAGTCAAAGGAGAATGAACCGAAAAGACTCGCGACACGTTGCAGCAACTTCAGCGTTGGTGCCATGATCTCAGGACCAATCCCGTCACCATCGAAAACCGTGATTGCATAGACCTTCGGCTTTTGACCCAATTCACTCTCCCATATGTTTGATCCACGTGTGCATTCCAGAGCCGGTAAAACTGTCATGGATACTTACGTAATGACGTCTCGCATCACAATCTAACGGCAATTTGGTTCACTTGCACTCGGGTATTGACGTTGCTGTAATTTAATGCATACATTAATTAATGCGTTGATGCAAGCAGGTCGAAATCGTAAAATCAACGCAGCACCCATCGAATGTCGGAGGAGAAATTCGGCTTATACATTGTACGAATAGACGTCACATCTATTGCGTAATATGAATAACTCAGCAGATAATTGAAAACTCTGGTATCAAAACTCAACACATATCAGCGTCGCTTAAGACGCGGTGTTAATCGACCACCACAAAAGTCTGGGAGGACTATATGAAAAAGTTCACGAAAATCGCATTGGCGACTGTCAGTGCAATCGGCCTGATGGCTGCACCCGCCATGGCGGAAAAAGTACGTATGAAAGTCGCTTCGTCCTATCCATCTTCACAACCTTTGATTGGTTCTGCTGGTGTAGAGCTCACGAAAACGGTAACGGCCATTTCCGGTGGCGACATTGAAATGCGTTTCTTTGAGCCAGGTGCCCTTGTGCCCGCGTTTGAAGTTCTGGACGCTGTTGGCAATGGTACTGCTGATGCAGCTTGGTCAAACCCAGGCTATCACACCTCCAAGGACATCGCATTTGCCATGTTCTCAGCCATCCCATTTGGACCAGGTGCCGGCGAATATGGCGCATGGATGTTCTATGGCGGCGGCCAGGAACTGATGAATGAAAAACTTTACAACACATTCAATGTGCATTCTGAAATCTGTGGTGTTTCACCACCAGAAACATCCGGCTGGTTCCGTCAGGAAATCAAGTCTCTTGATGATATGAAGGGCATGAAAATGCGCTTCTTTGGTCTTGGTGCACGGGTCATGCAGAAGCTTGGCGTAGACACCCAGTTGCTGCCAGGTGGCGAAATCTACCCAGCTCTTGAGCGCGGTACAATTGATGCGACTGAGTATTCCATGCCTGTTGTGGATGAAGCTGCCGGTTTCTATCAGCTTGCAAAATTCAACTACTTCCCTGGCTGGCATCAGCAGTCCACATTGCAGGATCTGTTGATCAATCTTGATACCTGGAATGGCATGACCGATAATCAGCGTCTGACAATCCGGACAGCCTGTCGTGCGACCTACACCAACATGCTGACTGAAGGTGAAGCCATTAACGGTGCTGCTCTTACGCGTCTGCGTGATGAAAAAGGCGTCAACATTCGTAACTGGAATGCCGAACAATTGGCAGTTTACGAAGAAAACTGGGGCATTGTTGTGGAAGAGCTGAAAGCTGAATCTGAAATTTTCGCTGAAGCATGGGCTGCTTTGCAAGAATTTCAGACTGGATACAATGTCTGGAAAGAAAACGCGTATCTGAAATAAGGTCCGCGCAAAACGTATAAAAGACCGCGCCAGAAATGGCGCGGTTTCTTTGCTTCTTTAGGGTTTCGACTTAATTCGAGCGTCTATTTTCAGCCAACACTCCAATATTGCAGCCCATTCTTCTGATCGGCAATTCATATGAACAAAACAGCCCTTTCCCCCATCTACAATACCTTGGACTGGGTGTTGGCATGGGCAGCGCGCATCGGCGCTGTTGCAATGGTCGCTCTGATCGCAATTACCATGTACGACGTGTTGACCCGCTATTTCAGCATTCCCAAATTTGCCGGACTGAATTCCACAATGGTTCAGGAATCAGAATACTGGGCACATGGCATTCTGTTTGCGCTGGTGATGGGTTACGGGCTGACGAAGCAGGTCCATGTTCGGATTGACCTTTTGAGGGATATCATGCCTCGGAAAGTCCAATATGCCATGGAGATTTTCGGACTACTTATCTTCCTCATTCCCTTTGCCTATATCGGAACGATTTACTGCTACACCTATGCTGTAAAATCCTTTGTAGATGGCGAGGTATCGCCCTCCACAGTCGGGCTTACCAATATCTGGCTCCTTAAATCGACACTGGTAATGATGTTCGGTCTTTTGCTGTTCGCAGGGGTTTCGCAATTTCTGAAAGCGATCGACGGCCTGCTTGGCAATTTGAGTACTGAAAACGAAGCGCGCGTGTTGGGAGGCGGTCACTGATGACCCTTGCTGAAGCACTTCCGCTGCTGATGTTTGCAGCCCTTGCGGTTTTCCTGTTTTCGGGCTTTCCCGTTGCCTTTGTTTTGGGCGGTGTTGGCCTGAGCTTTGCCTTCATCGCAATACAAGTTGATCCATGGCTGTTTGACTGGCCACAATTCAACGCCATCCCTGCCCGGGTTTATGGCAGTATCTCGACGAATTTAATCCTGACCGCCATTCCCATGTTCATATTTATGGGGACCATGCTGGAAAAATCCGGCATTGCGCGCGATCTCTTGAATTGCCTGCAAGTCATTTTGCGCCGTGTGCCGGGCGGTCTTGCGCTATCTGTGGTGATTATGGGCACCATTCTGGCGGCGACGACGGGCATTATCGGTGCATCGGTTATCATGATGTCACTTCTGGCCCTGCCGGTCATGATGGAGCGAAACTACTCACCTGCGCTTGCATCTGGAACAGTAGCGGCATCCGGTACGCTCGGCATTCTGATTCCGCCCTCCATTATGCTTGTGATCATGGCCGATCTGCTCAGTAAATCTGTGGGCAATCTGTTTGTCGCTGCGATCATCCCTGGCTTCATGCTGGCCTGCTTCTATCTGATTTACATCGTTATCCGCTGCTCCATTAATCCGACCCTGGCGCCAAAGCCACAGGGCAATATCGGCCCTGAAACCATGACCGGATATATCGGTATGATCATCCGGTCATTTGTCCCGCCTGTTATTCTGATCATCATGGTTCTGGGTTCCATTCTTGGCGGCTTTGCCACTCCGACTGAGGCCGCCTCTGTCGGTGCCTTCGGCGCAATACTTCTGGCCATTTTCAACCTGATCCTGCTGCCAGCGCTCAAAATTCCGGATATGGAGTTTGAAGGACAAGCAAAGCTGGAAGACGACAATTTCAAGGAAGGCGAAGGCCTTTTGGGTCGGTTCTGGCGCATCTTCAAAGATGTGGTCATGCGCTCAGCTCTGACCAATGCAATGATCTTTGGTATTTTCATTGGTGCGACCCTGTTTTCCTATGTCTTCCGTCAGATTGGCGGCGAGGAAGTTGTCATCCATATTTTTGACAGTTGGGGACTGGGATCTTGGGGCATCCTGTTTGCACTGATGGTGCTGGTGTTCATATTGGGCTTCTTTTTCGACTGGATTGAAATCACCCTTATTGTGCTGCCGGTTTTTGCACCCATTATTGCAAATCTCGACTTTGGCGACCACGTGGCTGCAATCGATACCGTTTACTGGTTTGCCATCCTCATGGCGATCAATCTGCAGACATCGTTCCTGACACCGCCATTCGGCTTTGCCTTGTTCTATCTGAAAGCGGTTGCGCCTCCAGAGATCAAGATTCAGCATATTTATGCGGGGATTATTCCCTTTGTGATACTGCAATTGACCGGTCTGTCTTTGGTCATGCTGTTTCCCGAGCTGGCCCTTTGGCTGCCAAGGCTCCTCCTCGATTAATGAAGGTCATGCCCGATGTTTGTCGTGACAGTACTATGGAAAGCAAAGCCGGATCAGGCGTCGGCTTTTGCTCAGCGTCTGGTCGTGCAGGCGCGTAATTCTCTGGCCAACGAGCCCAATTGTCTTCAGTTCGATGTGGCGGCGGATCCAGATGATCCGACATGCTACTTCCTCTATGAAGTCTATCGTGCTCCGTCAGATTTTGATGCTCATCTTTCCTCGGATCACTTCCTGAAATTTGCGGCTGAAACAGAAGCAATGGTGGATGAGAAAACCATCAGACTGTATCATCGTGTTGCCCCGGAAACATGATTAACTTCCTCAATATTCTGGAACTCACGCTACCGTTTTTTGCCGTTGTTGCCCTCGGCTACGCTGCCGGGCGAACGAATATGATCGACCCGAAAAGCGCGGGCTCGATCAATGTGTTTGTTTTCTATTTTGCTATGCCCGCCCTCGTTATCGGAGCTTTGGCGCGACAGGATATTGCCGCCATTTTGGACTGGCGCTTTCTTGGCGGTTGGCTGGCCGCCGCCTTGATCCTGTTTGTATTAGGCATGTTGTTTGCCAGGAGCTTCTTTAAGGCAACCCGTCAGGAAATGGCGTTGTTTGGTCAGGGATCCTCAATCGCAAATATTGGCTTTCTGGCCATCCCGATTGTCGGTGCCACTTTCGGGCCGGAAGGTGTGCGCTTGTCTGCAGCGGCCCTGATTATTGATCTGATGGTGATGATACCGCTCTCGATCATGATAATTGAATCTGCGGGCGGAGGAACGCACGGTGCTGCCGTGAAGCGCGCCCTGATCGGCGCCATCCGCAATCCGTTCGCAGTGGCAATCATGGTTGGGGTGGCACTGTCTGCCAGCGGCATAGGACTGCCAGGAGCCGCTGGCACCTTCAGCAATTTTCTGGGCGGTGCTGCAGCCCCAGCGGCCCTGTTTGCACTGGGCATGTCGCTGTCACAGCGCAGCGTCGGGGAGAATTTGACGCCAGTTATCAGTATGACTTTTCTGAAATTGGTAGTCCACCCGCTCGTCATGGCCCTCACGCTCTATTTGCTTGGCCTGCCAGCAAGTATCGTGACCATGGGAACCATCATTGCGGCCATGCCGGTGGCGCAGAATGTCTATGTTATGGCAGAGCACTATGGTGTGATGGCCCGACGCAGTTCTGCGGCCATCTTGCTATCGACAGTCGCTGCCGTGTTTACCATTACACTGCTGCTTTTCCTGTTGACCTAGCTCAGTTTCTGGCAGGTATCGCAGACGAAGGCGCGGCGCGTTGCCATTTCGAATTTGCGTACCGGACCCTCGCATTTCGGACAGGTCTCCAGATTGAAAATATTGACCTTTTCGCCATAGCGTTTGCCTGAGCGCGTGCCACCATCAACCGTGATTATGGCGTTCTTCTGCACACCGATTTCAAGCAATGCGCAACTGTCTGACCAGATTGCATTGAACGCATCCCGTGTGAGCGCAGTACCTGGCAAGTCCGGATGAATGCCCTGTCGCCACAGGATTTCCGTGCGGTAAATATTGCCAATACCAGCCATGATTTCCTGATTCATGATCAGAACGCCAATTGGAGAACGGCTTTTGACGATGCGGGCATAAGCACGATCCGGGTCAGCATCAGAGCGCAGCACATCCGGGCCAATACGGCTGAACAAGGCCGCCCTGCCTTCCGGATCAAGTATCTTGCAGGTATTCGGGCCGTTGATATCGACACCATATTCAGCAGCTTCCAGACGAACCCGAACCGCACCCTTTGGCTCTGCCATGGGCTGTGCCTGCTTCCGGATTTTGCCATAAAGACCCAGATGGATGTGAAGCGTATCACCGCTTTCAAAGCCGTATAGAAGATGTTTTCCAAGCGCTTCCACGTTCTGGCAAACCTGCCCGTCAAGATGCTCGGCACCTTCCAAAAACCGGCCTTGTGGCGATGAAACGGCCAGTTCTCTGCCCGCAAACAATGGCTGCTGATCGCGGGCGGCGCGGTGAATCGTATGTCCTTCAGGCATGGCTTTCCTATATTATGTATTGCTGCGAAAGCCTATTCTGCGGCCTCCTGAACCAGCGCTTCTACCCTGACTGCACAGAATTTGAACTCCGGAATTTTACCAAATGGGTCAAGTTGCGGATTGGTCAATGCGTTGGCTGGCGCTTCTGCGTAGCAAAATGGGATGAAGATCAGCCCTTGCGGCAACTCCCAGTCTTCCCGCAGTTTCAGGGTGATGCTGCCGCGACGGGTCGTCACGCAAACCATATCGCCTGCGCTGAGGTTCATGCGGCGAATATCGGTGCCGTTCATACTGACCATCGCTTCCGGTTCCAGCAAATCTTCGGCGCCATGCAACGCACATGTCAGACTGTCGCAGACACGCAGTGTGATGTCCGGCAGCGGTGCCTCATCATCTTCCAGCACCGTGAAATGGGCATAGAAAGTTGCGATCTCATAAATCTCTGACCTGGACAGGTCCATCCATTACGACAGAGCGCGCAAATGTCGGGCATGGAGACAGTTAAATTCATCCTGAATGGTATGGAGGTACTCGATCAGCATATCGCGTTGCGGAGCGCCCTGAAGCAGGTCTTTGACCTGCTCAAAGGCAACAGGGTCCAACTGACCGCCCTTGTTGTAGGCATGGGCTTTGCGACGCCCCGAGCCGGGATGGATGCGGGTTTGCGTATCGGCCTCAGGCGTATTTTCAATCAACGTAACCGACATACAGCAATCTCAGATTGGTGTTCATGCTGAAAAGGATAGCAAAATATGTTCCCGTGCTCATCGCCAGCCCGACACCCATTGTCGGAAATTGCGACAGTTGAGAAGCGCCAAAACAAAAATCGTTATGGGCCGTGGATCAAATGATGCGTGCGGGAATGGTTTGATCCCGTTTCTGCGAATAATTTTCACGCCGACAAGTTGCTGTTCATGGTAGCCAATGGGGAGCCAACCAAAGCGATTCCCGAGCTAAAGAGCCCATCTTGTTGACGTTGAACCACCGGATTATCCAGATCGAAATTTCGAGAAAACAGGCCTTGCCATTCGCAGACGGCGGCGGCTTGGGTCAGACAATCCAACATGGGCAAAACGCATCGTGATGCAGCAAGCCCGCGATCTGCTCAAAACCGTGTTCGGACATGATGATTTCCGTCCTGGCCAGGAAGAAATTGTTGCCAGTGTGCTGGGCGGTGACGATGTGTTGGCAATTATGCCTACCGGTGGCGGAAAATCTCTTTGTTATCAATTGCCTGCTCTGTGCGGTGATGGAGTTACGCTGGTGGTTTCGCCGCTGGTTGCCTTGATGAATGACCAGGTCGCTCAGTTGCGGCAAAACGGCGTTGAAGCCGGGGCTCTTACGTCCAACAATGATGCCGAAGAGAATGAGCGCGTTTTTACAGCGCTTGATGATGGATCGCTGAAGCTGCTTTATATGGCGCCTGAGCGGATTGCCACATCTCCGGGACTGCTGAACCGCCTGAAAATCAACTTGCTTGCTGTCGATGAAGCCCATTGTGTCAGCCAGTGGGGGCATGATTTTCGCCCGGATTATCTGGAAATCGGCAGACTGCGCGAGGCTCTGGGTGGTGTTCAGATTGCGGCCTTCACCGCAACTGCCGATGAAGAGACCCGCAGCGAGATCATTTCAAAACTGTTCTCGTCAGAGCCAAGGCAGTTTCTGCGCGGTTTTGACCGACCCAATCTGTTTCTTGCCTTCGAGCCCAAAAACAATCCGAAGCGCCAGATCACCGAGTTTGTTGCAGCAAGGCCTGATCAGGCTGGCATCGTCTATTGCTCATCACGGCGCAAAACCGAGGATCTGGCAGAGCATCTGCGCAGCAAGGGTGTAAATGCTTTGCCCTATCATGCAGGTCTGGAGGCAGAACGGCGGCATACCAATCAGAGGCGGTTTTCTCAGGAAGATGCTGTAGTCATGACAGCAACCATTGCGTTTGGCATGGGCGTTGACAAACCGGATGTGCGCTTCGTCGTTCATGCGGATTTACCGAAAACCATGGAAAGCTATTATCAGGAAATCGGCAGGGCCGGACGTGATGGTCTGCCAGCCGATACGTTGTGTCTTTATGGCGTTGACGACATCAAGCTGCGCCGACGGCAGATTGATGAAGGTGATGCGCCAGATGTGCGTAAGCGGGCCGATCATCAACGCCTCAATGCGCTTCTCACTTTGGCAGAAGCTGCGTTATGCCGACGGCAGACGCTGCTTGGCTATTTCGATGAAGCAGCTGACCCTTGCGGGCATTGCGATCTTTGCAAAAACCCCCGGCAGATGTTTGATGCCACACAGGCTTCCCAAAAGGCGCTGTCTGCCATGTTGCGCACCGGGCAGATATACGGGTTAGAGCATTTGGTCAGTGTTCTTGTGGGCGAGGAAACTGACCGCATCAAATCGCAAAAACATGACCAGCTTCCCACATTTGGTGTTGGAACCGAGTTTGACAAATCTCAATGGCGCAGTCTCTTTCGCCAACTGTATGCTGCAGGCTATGCCAATGTGTCCATCGCCCAAGGCTCATGGCAGGTGTGCGAAAAAGCACGTCCTGTGTTGCGCGGTGAAGAGGCGCTGAAACTGCGCTTTCCCGATAAGCAGGCAGAGCGCAAACGTACAAGTGCCAGATCAGCCCCTATTGAACTGAGCAATGTTGCAGATCAGGAACTGCTGAAGGCACTCAAGGTTTGCCGGACTGATCTTGCACGGCAGCAAAATGTGCCCGCTTATGTCATTTTCCCGGACCGCACATTGATCGAAATGGCACAGCACCGCCCGGGCACTCTGTCGGATATGGTTGAGATAAACGGTGTGGGCGCGAAAAAGCTTGAACGCTATGGCGGCGAGTTTTTGCGAGTCATTTCAGACCATTAGTACAAAAGGCTACGAAACTGATTCAATTCCTTGAACGAATGATTCAGCTTAAGAGCATTTTTGTGTTTTAATTCAAAATCTTATCAGATTTTAGTCGACTCACATTACGCTGCGGCAGTTGCTGTTATTACACACCACAACACCTTTGGTGCAGATCGCCTCACTGAGATGTGACTGGAGCGTTATGAGGTAAGGCGCTACATGAGTAGGTGAGAAGAATAAGGAACCAACAACATGGTCGCACGCACAACACTTTTGCTATCATTTGCCTTCAGTGCCAGCCTGATGATGGCTTTGCCGCTGACAACCCAATCTGCGCATGCAGAGATTGGCGGCAAACCGAAAGCTGTTGTGGAGCTGTTTACCAGCCAGGGCTGCTCATCCTGCCCTCCTGCAGACAAGGTCGTTGGTGATCTTGTCGCAGAAGGCGAGGTTCTGGCTTTGACCCTGCCCGTTGATTACTGGGATTATCTGGGCTGGCGCGATACACTTGGCAAACCGGAACATTCCGAGCGTCAACGCGCCTATGCCAAAGGCCGCGACGATCGCAATGTCTATACACCGCAAGCCGTGGTAAACGGACAGGTTCATGTGGTTGGCAGCCGACGTGCCCGCATCGACAATTCCATAGCTAAGTTGCAAGAAGAAAGTTCCGATGCATCCTCGTCACTGCCTCTGGATGTCACACTGGTAAAATCGAGTGAGGCACTGACCATCAGCGTTGATGGGCCTGGTAAAGCTGGTAAGAACACAACAATCTGGCTGGTGTTCTATGATGACGAACACACCGTAAGCATCAACCGGGGTGAAAACCGCGGACAGAAGGTGACCTATCACAATGTGGTACGTGACATGCGCCCGATTGGCATGTGGAAAGGCACCAAAACCGAGATGGTTTTGCCACTGAGCGAGCTTTCAAAAAGCGGTTATGATAATTGCGCCGTCATCGTGCAAACAACAATCGACGGAAATCCTGGCGCAATCCTGGGTGCGGCGACCTTGAATGGGTTGTCCAGCTAGGGTGCTGACCCTAGATCTCTTCGTGGTCTTTCTTGTGCTTCACGGCCCGCTTTTCCATTTTGGTGAAGGCGCGGTTTTTGGTGTGACGCTCTGACAGGCTTTCGGTATTTTGGACTTCTTCTGCAGCCAGTTTCCGCCAGTTGTTCAGCCGATCTGGCGTCAATGTTCCGTCTTTTAACGCGGCCTGCACCCGGCAGCCTGGCTCGGTGTCATGCTTGCAGTCGTTGAAGCGGCACTGGGCTGCCAGTTCCAGAACGTCTGAAAAGACCTGCTCCAGCCCCTCTTTCACCTCAGCCAGTTGCAATTCTCGTATGCCCGGCGTATCAAGCAACCATCCACCGCTTGGCAATTGATAAAATGTTCGGCCGGATGTCGTGTGTCGGCCCTTGTCATCCCCTTCACGCACGGCACCTGTTGCAGCGCGATCATTCCCGCATAGAGCGTTTACGAGGGTGGATTTTCCAACACCGGAGGACCCAACCAGGGCAACGGTTTGCCCACGGCCACACCATTTGGCCAGGCGTGCAACACTTTCGGCGCTGCGTGCATCTACAATTTCAATCTGCAGATTGTCGCCAAGATTGGCGGCAGCGAGCAGATATTTCTCAGGTGATGAGGTCTGATCAGCTTTTGTCAGGACAATGACAGGCAGCACGTCGGCTTCACCTGCCAGCGCCAGATAGCGTTCCAGGCGGGCTATGTTGAAATCCTGATTGCAGGAGGTGACAATGAACAGAGTGTCGATATTGGCCGCAATCAATTGCAGCTTTCGGGCCTTACCCGGCGCACGGCGATGAAACAGGCTGCGTCTCGTCAGCAGCTTTATGGGGCGGTGCGTTGCCTCCTCCAGAAGCAGCCAATCTCCTACTGTGGCAACACTTTCTTCGTCATCCTGAGTGGTGCTGAAACGCGGAATCTGCTCGTCAATTGAAGGGCCGACAATGCGAATACCGCTGCGATGAACTTCAACAACTCTGACCGGAATGCCCTCGGGGATTTCTGCCAACTGTTCTGCAAAAAAGCTGTTCCAGCCCCAATTTTCCAGATCAGAGTTCAAAGAGTTCATGGGCGTGTGAAGGCGACGTGCCAATGCACGCGCACGATGAATGCATCAGTTTTGTTCATTGTAATCATGGCGAAATCTATGTTTAGAGACGGCATCAAGTCAACATAGCGGTTTTGGACCAATCCAGACCAACCAGTATATCCCTGCAATGACAAAGACTTGGGCTACATATTTGGATAAACAGGGCCGCCTCCACCCTCTGGTACTGTCCAGTTAATGTTCTGGTTTGGATCTTTTATATCGCAGGTTTTGCAATGAACGCAGTTTTGGGCATTGATCACAAAGCTTGGTTCACTGCCCTCTTCCACCCATTCATAAACGCCCGCCGGACAATAACGGCTTGACGGCCCGGCATAAACATCATGCTCGCTGGTTTTCTGCAGGGGCAAGTCTTTGACCTTCAAATGGCTTGGCTGATCTTCCTCATGATTGGTGTTCGACAAAAACACAGATGACAGCCGGTCAAAGCTGATCACACCATCCGGTTTTGGGTACACAATTTTTTTGTGCTTTGACGCGGGCTCCAAGGTGGCATGATCTGGCTTTCCATGGCTGCGCGTGCCGAAAAAAGAAAATCCCAGTGTATTGGTCCACATATCAAGGCCGCCCATGGCTATGCCCAGCATGGTGCCAAAACGAGACCAGAGCGGTTTGACATTGCGGACCCGTTTCAAGTCTTTGCCAATATCTGAACCGCGCCAGGCTTCTTCATAGCCTGTGAGTTCATCCTGACTGCGGCCTGCTGCAATGGCCTCAAAAGCATGCTCTGCTGCCATTTTACCAGACAGAACCGCATTGTGAGAGCCTTTGATGCGGGCCACATTTACGAAACCAGCCGAGCATCCAATAAGCGCGCCGCCGGGGAAGCACAATTTCGGTACGCTTTGCCAACCACCTTCCGTGATAGCGCGTGCGCCATAGGACACCCGTTTGGCACCCTCAAAAATGGGCGCAATGGCCAGATGGGTCTTGAACCGCTGGAACTCTTCGAAGGGCGACAGGTAGGGGTTTTTGTAGTTCAGATGGACAACGAAGCCGACTGCCACCTGATTGTCTTCCAAATGGTACAGGAATGAACCTCCGCCTGTGCTGTTGTTAAGCGGCCAACCGAAGGAATGCTGCACCAGACCGGGCTTGTGATTTTCCGGTTTGACTTCCCACAATTCCTTAAGACCAAGGCCAAATTTCTGCGGTTCCTTGCCCTTGTCCAATTCAAACTTTGCAATCAATTGCTTTGCAAGAGACCCGCGCACGCCTTCTGCGATCAAGACATATTTGCCAATCAATTCCATACCGCGCTCGTGAGATGGTTTTGGCGTGCCATCCTTGCCAATCCCCATATCGCCAGTGGCGACGCCCCGCATTGCGCCATTTTCATCATAAAGAATTTCAGAAGCGGCAAACCCCGGGTAAATCTCCACGCCAAGCGCTTCGGCTTTCTCGCCAAGCCAGCGCGTGACATTACCGAGCGAGGCGACAAAATTGCCATGATTGTTCATCAGTGGCGGCATCAGGAAGTTGGGCAGGCGAATGCACCCTGACGGTCCCATGAACATGAAACGATCTTCTGTGACGGGCGTCTTTAAAGGAGTTTCCTCATTCCGCCATTCTGGCAGCAAAGCGTCCAGACCAATCGGGTCTATCACGGCGCCAGAGAGAATGTGGGCACCAACTTCAGCACCTTTTTCCAGCACCACCACTGAAAATTCATCCTTACCGGCTTCCAGCGCCAATTGTCGCAGACGGATGGCTGCCGACAGGCCTGCCGGGCCAGCACCGACAATCACGACATCAAATTCCATGCTTTCGCGCGGTTCCGCCATTGCCTCAGAGTTCTCAGTCATGCTTGTCGCCTTTCAAAATGCCGTTTTTCCAGCATTTTCAAATAAGTGTCGTTCCAGGGTCAAATCTCAATTGAGTCCAGTTAGGGCACCATCTACCCAGAATCCACGCTAATTTCCAGTGACATCTGTTGCCAGGCGCAGGACACGGGTTTTCGGTTGGTGTATAGACTGGTCTTGGTTTTCCGGCTTTTTTTAAGAAACGGGCAGATGCAACACACTGAAACGCTGAAAGAGGTTCTGCAATTCTACGCCGATGCCGGTGTGGATATGGCGCTGGATGAAGCGCCGCACAATCGTCTAGTGGCCCCCAAACCAAAAGCTTACTCTGTTGCTGCCGTGGTGCAGCCAGACCCAGCGCAGCAATCTGCTGCTGCGACACCATCCCCTGCTTCCACGCCGCCTGCCGCTGAAACCAAATCGCATGACGTAAATGTTCAGGAAGCACGAACGCGCGCAGCTTCGGCTGCATCTCTTGATGAATTGATGACGCTTCTGAGCGAATATGAGGGCTGCGGCCTGAAAAAGACCGCAACCAATACCGTATTTGAAGATGGCAATCGGGATGCTCGTATCATGCTTGTTGGCGAGGCGCCCGGACGCGATGAGGATTTGCAAGGCAAACCGTTTGTCGGTCGCTCTGGACAACTTCTGGATAAAATACTGGCCGCTGTCGGGCTTGATCGAACCAATGTCTATATTGGCAATGTCCTGCCATGGCGACCGCCGGGCAATCGTACGCCGACCAATGCTGAAATGGAATTATGCAAGCCATTCATCACGCGCCAGATTGAGCTGATGAACCCGGATCTGCTGGTGTTTCTCGGCGCATCTTCTGCGAAGAACCTGCTGGAAACCACAGACGGCATTTTAAAGCTGCGTGGCAAATGGCGCAGCTACTCCAAAGCTGAAATTCCGGTGTTACCGACGCTGCACCCGGCCTATTTGCTGCGTCAGCCGGCCCAAAAACGTTTGGTATGGCGGGATTTTCTGAATCTCAGGAAAGCTGCCATCCAAAAAGGCATTCTGCCGTCTGACAGCGCATAAATCAGGAACCATTATGTCCCGACTCGATTTATCGAAAGAGTTCATTCCTCTCAAAATCGCCGTGCTGACCATGTCAGATACGCGCTCACTTTCTGAAGACCGCTCCGGCACCGTACTGGTTGAGCGGCTACAGGCGGCCGGACACACACTAGCTGACAGAGCGATCTGCAAGGATGACATCGGACAAATCCAGAAACAGGCGTCCAAATGGATCGCGGATCGCGATATTGACGTCATCATAACCACTGGCGGCACTGGCTTTACTGGCCGTGATGTCACCCCGGAAGCTCTTACGCCCTTGTTTGAAAAACATATGGATGGATTTTCCCATGTTTTTCATCGTGTGAGTTTTGAAAAAATCGGCACGTCCACCATACAGTCCCGCGCGACAGCCGGCGTTGCCAACAGCACCTATATTTTTGCCCTGCCCGGCTCATCAGGTGCCTGCAAGGATGCCTGGGACGGGATTCTGATTTTTCAGCTCGATTACCGGCATCAGCCCTGCAATTTTGTCGAAATCCTGCCACGGCTGGACGAACATTTGAAACGCAGCAAGCTTCAAAGCACCTGATTTTACATCGTTTTTCCACCAATTGGCTTGCACCCAAATTTTGTTCTTGTTTTGTTCTGTTTTTGCATTATCTTGAGGATATGGAGAACAGAACACAAATCATTGGTATGGATACGGCCCGCATTGGTGTGCAGTTTGATCCGCAAAAAGGTCGTGGTGCACTGACAAATGTCAGCGGCCGGTTTGAAACCGTTCAACGTGAAGCCATTGATGATGGCTGGGATCTGGACGAGCAGTCGGAAAAACTGAAAACCCATGTTCAGGTTGAGCATCCAAAGCGCATCATCACGCGCAATCAGTCACCCGACATTTCGTTTGATCGCTCCATCAACCCCTATCGTGGTTGTGAGCATGGCTGTTCCTACTGCTTTGCAAGACCTAGCCATGCTTATATGGGCCTGTCTCCGGGACAGGATTTTGAGTCACGTTTGTTTGCCAAACCGGATGCGGCTGTTTTGCTGGAAAAGGAACTGGCTGATCCAAAATATGTGCCGAAAGTGATCGCAATTGGCACAAATACCGATCCTTATCAGCCGATTGAAAAGACCTGGCGCATAACCCGGTCCATTCTGGAAGTGTTGGAACGGACCAATCATCCGGTCGGGATCGTCACCAAATCCACCATGGTCACCCGTGACATCGATATTCTGTCCCGGATGGCTGAAAAGGGTCTGGTGAAAGTGGCCTTGTCAGTGACGACAATGGACAAGAAGCTGTCGCGGGCCATGGAACCAAGAGCTGCCAGCCCCGGCAAGCGTCTGGAGGCTCTTCAGGCACTGCATGATGCAGGTATTCCAACGACCATGATGGTCGCGCCCATTATTCCCGGTCTGAATGACAGCGAGATTGAACGCATATTGGAAGCTGGTAAGGCCGTCGGCATTGATCAGGCGGGCTATGTAATGCTGCGCCTGCCATTGGAAGTGCGTGACATTTTCCGTGAATGGCTATTGGCCCACTATCCTGATCGGTACCGCCATGTGATGTCGCTGGTGAAATCCATGCGGGACGGTAAAGACTACGATGCGACATGGGGGCGGCGCATGCGTGGCAGTGGTCCCTATGCGTGGATGATTGGCCGGCGGTTTGAAAAGGCCTGCCAGCGGATGAAAATAGGCACAAAGCGCGTTGAACTGCGCACCGACTTGTTTACGCCGCCCTCAAAAGTCGATGATCAGATGTCGTTGTTTGATATTGCCTGCTGACAATAAGACCTGGCTTTCAATAAGGCCCGGCGTTCAACAAGGTCTGGCTTTACTCGGGATAACCCAGGATACAATTGGCACATATCAGCTTCTTCATCTTGCGGCAGTCGGGATTTTTCAACACAGTTGCACGCATGATGATGCGTCTTTTCGATTCTCCCTACAGAGCCCCAGCGGGCCGGCTGATCTCTGCAAAGCCCGATATGGCTATCGAGAGCATCGCCTGCTGTCAGTTGCTGTCGTTTAAGCGCAACGGTGCGGCTTTCAGTCTTCCGCTTTTCAAGGATTTACCCAAGGAGGATCTGGAAGCCGCACCGAAGCTGTTTTCCATTGCAGGGGTCGATGAAGCCGGGCGTGGACCTCTGGCTGGTCCTGTTGTTACTGCCGCCGTCATTCTGAACCCGGCACATATTCCCGATGCTCTCAATGATTCCAAAAAACTGTCAGCAAACCAACGCGAGGTTTTGTTTGAGAGCCTGATTACCTCACACGATATTGCCATTGCCTCTGCAACGCCCCAACGCATTGATGACATCAATATTCGAGCGGCCACCCTTTGGGCCATGGTGCAGGCTGTCAAGGCACTGCCAAGACAGCCGGACGGTGTTCTCATCGACGGGCGCGATGTGCCCGATGGTCTTCCCTGCCCCGGCGGCGCTGTGATCAAGGGCGACGGCCTGTCCCAATCCATTGCGGCAGCTTCAATTATCGCAAAGGTGATGCGCGACCGGATGATGCAGAATTGTGGGCGCGATGCACCCGGATATGGTCTTGAAACCCATATGGGCTACGGCACTGAGCAACACAGGGCAGCCATAACAGCCAAGGGCGGCACGCGGCATCATCGAACCAGTTTCAGGCCTCTACGGGATTTGTGAGCGGTAAACAGGCAATAAAAAAGGCCGGGTGAACCCGGCCTTTCAAAAATTCATATAGCAGTCAGATCAGTTCAGCTTGGCAGCTACATCCTTAATGCTCTTGCCAATCAACTCGTCAGCCAGTTTGCCGCTGACCTTATCTGCGATAATGATCTCGGCCGCTTGAATGGCAACATCAACCGAACGTGTGCGCACATCCTGAACTGCCTGGGCTTCGGCCTGAGCGATCTTGTCCTCCGCCTGCTTCTGGCGTCGGGTGACATAGGCTTCCAGCTTAGCTTTTGCCTCTGTTGCCATCGCTTTGGCTTCACGCTGCGCCTGGCTGATAATATCTTCCGCCTCGCGCTCGGCTTCGCGTTGCTTGCGCTGATACTCAGCCAGCAAAGCCTGTGCCTCTTCGCGCAAGCGCCGCGCTTCTTCAAGCTCAGTGCGGATATCATCACTGCGCTTGTCCAGCCCTTCAGCGATTTTGCCCGGTATCTTGATATAGATCATCAAGGCCAGAAACAGGATCAGACCGATAAGAGCCCAAAAGGTTGCATCAAACGTCATGTCGGTTCCTACGCAGCTTTTTCAGCCGCAGAAACGGCCTTTTCAAGAGCCGCTTTTGTGGGCTTCGTTCCGATCAGTACAGAGACCAGTTCAGTTGTTGTTTCTGTCGCAATTGACGAAACTTCAGCCATGGCCTGCTTCCGTGTCTCATCGATGCTGGCTTCAGCTTCAGCCATTTTCACACCAAGATCGGCATCAACCTTGGCCTGCTCGGCATCCACTTCGGCTTGCGCCTTGTCGCGCGCAACAAGTGCAATGTCATGGGCCTTCTTGCGTGCTTCAGCCAAAGACTGTTCATAAGAAGCAATTGCTTCCTCTGACTCGTCTTTGAGCCGTTGCGCTTCATCAAGATCGCTCATGATCCTATCACGGCGCACTTCAAGGATGTCGCTAAGACGCGGCAAAGCGACTTTTGACATCAGCCAGTAGAGCACACCAAACGTGATCGCCAGCCATAACAGCTGCGACCCAAATGTCGATGGATCAAACGGGGGAAACGATCCTGCCGCTTCCGCACCATTTTCTGGTGTTGTGGTGGCCACGGTCTTCTACTCCTAAAAAGCTCTGGATACGGCGGGCGAACCCGCCGCATTGAAGTCTTTGCTTACGCGAAGAGCAGCAGAAGAGCGATCAGAAGAGAGAAAATACCGAGGGCTTCTGTCACGGCAAAACCGAAGATCAAACGACCGAACTGGCCATCTGCTGCGGAAGGGTTGCGAAGTGCGCCAGACAGGTAACTACCAAAAATCTGGCCAAGACCGATAGCTGCGCCGCCCATTCCAAGGCATGCGATACCAGCGCCGATTGCTTGTGCTGCTGCAAGTTCCATTTCAATGCTCCTTAAGCGTTAGTTTAGCCGGTCGTTGTCTAAAATGACCGGAATTGGGTTGAAGATTAGTGACCAGGATGAACCGCATCATTGAGGTACATGCAGGTCAAAACAGTGAAGACATAGGCCTGAAGGAAGGCCACGAGAAATTCCAGACCGGTCAGTGCGACGGTCATAATGAGCGGAAGAATTGAACCAACAACTCCGATGGCTCCCATCGCTGAGAGACTTGTTACAAAGCCCGCAAACACCTTGAGGGTGATGTGACCTGCCAGCATATTTGCAAACAGACGCACCGACAGGCTGATCGGACGCGAGAGGAATGAAATGATCTCAATCGCAACAACCAACGGCATCAGGATGGCAGGAATGCCGCTTGGAACAAACAGTTTAAGAAATCCGAACCCATGGCGCATGAAGCCATAGCCAATGACTGTCAGAATCACCAGCATTGCCAGCGCAAATGTTACGATGATGTGGCTTGTGACGGTGAAGAAGTACGGGAACATCCCGAACAGATTGGCAAACAGAACAAATACAAACAGAGAAAACACCAGTGGGAAGAAACGCATCCCCTCCGAGCCAGCGGCATCTCGTAAGGTCTTGGCTACAAATTCGTAGCTCATTTCTGTCATGGACTGCCAACGTCCTGGTACCAATGATCGGCTGCTGGAGCCAAGCATCAGAAATGCTGCGATGGCAGCGACTGTGGCGATCATGAAGACCGCGGAGTTTGTCAGGGCAAATTCCACCCCACCCACTTCACCCAAAGGTGCAAGTTTGGAGATTTGAAACTGATGAATAGGATCGCTTGCCACAGATCTCAGCCTTTAATTTTCTAACTCTTTAGCCACAGATCAACCCTTCTTCGAGCCGTCCCGCGGTTTTTCAAATGGCTTCTCTACCGCACCGATGGAACGCAGAACGTTCATCACCCCGGCAGCAAAGCCAAGTAGCAGAAATATGATGAGACCAAAGGGCGAACTGCCCAACCAGCCATCAATCACATATCCAAGCCCCGCCCCCACCAGAATACCAGATACAAATTCTGCACCTAGCTTCAGGCCTTGCCCCAATTCCGAATTACCGGACCTGGACTGCTCAACCTTCTGGCTTTTTCTGCTGTCCTCACGATCGAGCCGTGATTTCAACTGATCCAACCGGGCATCGAGGTCAGTATTTGTTTGCTCACCCGGGTCTTCAGGGCGATTTTGCGCACTCATACCGTTCTCGCAGATTTTCTGCCAAATTCGAGCGCAACATAGTTGTGCCTCCTGTCAGTGTCAAGCATTGGCGACCGCACCTTAAGTTTTTGAAAAATATGCATTTTTAAGGTTTATTACCAACAGATGCGACGATTAGTTTGCTGCAATAGCGAGCAAGCGTGCGATATCGTCGCTTTTTTTGGCTCATTAGCTGGCTTCAAGGTACTCTTCTGCAGTCTGCAAATCCACTGAAACCAGCTGTGATACCCCACGTTCGGCCATTGTAACGCCAAATAGACGGTCCATGCGCGCCATTGTGATGGGATTATGGGTGACAATAACGAATCGCGTGTTTGTCTGCCGATTCATTTCATCAACAAGCGAACAAAAGCGATCAACGTTCGCGTCATCCAACGGTGCATCCACCTCGTCCAGTACGCATATCGGTGCCGGGTTGGTCAAAAACACGGCGAATATCAGCGCCATTGCTGTCAGCGCCTGCTCCCCACCAGACAACAGTGTCATGGTCTGAGGCTTCTTACCCGGCGGACGCGCAATGATTTCCAGACCGGCCTGCAGCGGATCGTCGGATTCGGTCAGCTTTAACTCGGCCTGCCCGCCGCCAAACAGGTGTGAGAACAAATGCTGGAAGTGACCGTTCACAACTTCAAATGCGGCCAGCAGGCGTTCGCGCCCTTCCCTGTTGAGGCTCTGAATCCCCAGGCGCAAGCGGCGAATAGCTTCTATCAGATCGTCCCGTTCTGCAGTCAGCCCCTCTAATTGGGTTCCAACCTCGGTTGCTTCCTCCTCTGCGCGCAAATTTACGCCGCCAAGGCGCTCCCGTTCCGTTTTCAGGCGGTCCAGCCGTTTATCAATCGAATCAGCGTCCGGAAGAACGGCATCGACCGCAAGGCCGGTTTTCTCTCTCAGTTGTGAGGGTTTGCACTCGATGACATCGTCAATGCGCGTCTCGATGTCGGCAAGACGCTGCTTTGCGGATTCACTGCGTTCTTCTGCGCGCACCTGCGCTTCCCGGGCCTGGCTCAATGCAGCCAGGGCTTCCTTGGCCAGCCGATCAGCTTCGCGCAGCTCATTCTCGCCTACAGCGCGCGCATCTGCGGTTTGCGCCCTTGTCGTCTCTGCTTTTTCAATTTGGGTCAGGAGTGATTGGCGGCGGTGCAAAAATGTGTCCGGTGCCTCATCCAGCGTGGTCTTTTCGCGAATGTGCTCATCCAGCCGTTCCTGCAGGCTCGCAATCTGCTTTTGGGCATCGGACAACCGGCGCTGCCAATTGGTGCGCTCATTTGCAATTGCCGCTAATCGTTGGCCTCGCAAAGCCGCCTCGCGTTCCTGCCCCTGTAGAGCTGCGCGCGCCTCGGCTGCAATACTGCGCGCTTCGGCGATTTTCACACGCAAATCCCCAATCGGTTCATCCTGGGTCGTCTGGGTGGGCAATGCCTGTAATAGCTGACTTGCTTCATCCAATTGTGTTTGAGCTTCCAGAATGGTTGCTTCAAGGCGTTTTTGGGCTTCTTCCAACGCCGCCTTGCGATTGGAAATGCGGCCGCGCTGTTGCTCTGCCTTAATCAGATCTTCCTGCGCCTGTGATTGTCCCTGCCGCACTTGCCTTAGCTTCTGACGCAAAGACTGTTCCGTCTCTTCTGCGTGGCGCAATTGCGCGACAATGTCCTGCCAGGTCGTGTTCAAGCTCGCGACAGTGCGTTCTGCGTCTTCTGCGCCGGCTTCCAGTTCTGCAAGGCGGTTCTTGTTCTCAAGCCGCAGTGCTGCAGCGGATGGGGCTTCGCTGGCCATGACGAACCCGTCCCAGCGCCACAGATCACCTTCTCGGGAAACGAGCCTTTGGCCGGGTTTCAGCTGCTTTTGCAGGTTCGGTCCCGTGTCTTTGCTGACCAGACCTATTTGACTAAGCCTGCGGTGCAACAGCTTGGGCGCCTTGATGAATTGCAAAAGCGAAATCGCCCCGTCCGGCAAGTCAGCATCGGGCATGACATCACCACCGCCATCAAGTGCCCGCCAATGCGTTGGCGCATTGGCATCTATCGGCACATCAATATCGTCACCAAGCGCAGCGCCAAGGGCCGTTTCCAGGCCGGGTTCGACCGTAAGCGCGTCAACCAGCGGCGGCCACAAATCGGTTTCGTCAACCTGCAGAACGCGGGCAAGGGTTTTTGCTTCAGTCTGCAGAGCCCGTAAATCCTGTTCGGCCTGTCGCAACGGCTTGCGTGCCTCAGCATCCTGCTGACGCAGATTACGCAAAACAGCTTCCGCCTCTTCCAGAGCCGCCTCCATGTCTCCAACATCTTGCAGCCTGTCAGCAACGCGCTTCTGCAAATCTGCCAGAACCGTGTCTGACCCCAATTGAGCTTCAATCTGTTCCAGTTCCTTGGCAACCGAGTGCTTCTGCGCCTTGTGCTGCGAGACAGACCGCTCGCCCTCCGACACAACACGCTGCAACTGGTTGCGCTCGGCCAGATTGGCTGCCTGTAACCGATTAAGTTCGGCGAGTTCCTGCTCCAGGGCCTGAAGCACCGTCTCTCTGGTTTCCAGATCGGTTTTCAGCGTTTTGACCTGGCTGGACTGCTGGTCCGTTGCGGCCTGAAGTGCCGTTTCTTCCTCGGCAAGTTTGGCCAGATTATCGTCATTGTCTTTTGTGAGCTGCTGTTCGCGACCAAGATCATGGCGCAATTGATCAATTCGGGCGGCAAGTTCGGTCTGACGGTTTTTTGACCGTGCTTCTTCCGCCTCCAAAGCATTGCGCGCCACATTCATGGTTTGCAAAGCAGCACCTGCTTTAGCCTCAGCCTCCAGCAATTTTGGCATTTGATCGCGTAAAACCGCTTCGTTCCTGGCTGCGGCAGCCTGCGCCTGTGTTCGGCTGCCCATATCCAGAGTGACTGTTTTAAGCGCCTCACCGGTTGTTTCGAGGGTTTTTTTGGCCTCTAGCCATTGCAAATAAAACAGAGTTGCCTCTGCCTTGCGAATTTCGCCGGAGATGTTTTTGTAACGGCTGGCCTGCCGGGATTGTCGCTTCAGCCCATCCAATTGGGTCTGGATTTGTGTCAGAACATCTTCAAGTCGGTCGAGATTGGTTTCAGCGGCCCTAAGGCGCAGCTCCGCTTCGTGACGGCGCGAATAAAGTCCGGAAATGCCAGCCGCCTCTTCCAGAATGGCGCGGCGGGCTGTCGGCTTGGCGCTGATCAACTCCCCAATCTGCCCTTGCCGAACCAGTGCCGGCGAACGTGAACCGGTGGACGCGTCAGCAAACAGCAATTGCACATCACGTGCGCGCACATCCTTGCCGTTTATTTTGTAGGCAGACCCTGCCTCGCGCTCGATGCGGCGCGTGACTTCCAGAATGTCCGCATCATTGAAGGCTGCCGGCGCCGTGCGGTCGGCATTATCGACGAACAACGTCACTTCAGCGGTATTACGGGATGGACGATTGAGCGAGCCGGAGAAAATGACATCGTCCATTCCGGACGCACGCATGTTTTTATATGAGCTTTCGCCCATGACCCAGCGCAAGGCTTCAACCAAATTGGATTTGCCACAGCCGTTTGGCCCGACAATGCCGGTCTGGCCATCCTTGATGAAAAATTCAATTGGATCAACGAAGGATTTAAAGCCCAGAATTCTGAGCTTGTTGAACATCATATCACGGCCCCCACAATCGCGGGAGTAAAGATGTTCAAAAATATCCTGTAGGCGGACTTCTTACAGACAGGCCACGCAGAGTTCGCTCGCGCGAGGCCCTGCCCCGCGCGCAGCAAATATGAGCAGGCTTTAGAGCAATGGCTCGATGACTGCGTCCATTTGTTCAATCGTCAAAGACCCTGTCTGGCGGGAGCCGTTGATGAAGAAGGTTGGTGTTGATGCAACCTGAAACTCTTCAGCAGCCCGTTTTCTTACCCAATTTACACCGTCAAGAACCTCTTGATTAGTCAAGCATTCCTTGAAGGTCTCCTGTGTAAAACCTAGCTGAAGCGCCATTTTTTGCAATTCTGCGACCACATTCTCGGCACCGGCCCATTCCCGCTGGCGTTCGAAGAATGCATCCACAACCTCAAAATAAGTGCCCTCTGGCGCACAGCGCGCCAACATGGCGACGGCCATGGCAACCGGATCAAGCGGGAATTCGCGGAAGATAAACAGGACCTGCCCGTTGTCCACATACTTCTCTTTGAATGGCTTGTAGGTGTTGTTGTGGAAATTGGCACAATGGCCGCATGTCATGCTGGCATATTCAATGACAGTCACGGGTGCGTTGGCTTCACCCAGGGTCTTTTCGCCCATGGGTCCGGCAACCATCAGCTCTTCCACATCTACTGAAGATGACTGAGCGAAGGCAGAGCTGCCAAGGACCGGGGTCAAACCGCCAGCGGCCAACAGACCGGCACTGTGTTTCAACATAAGTCTGCGGGAAATCATTGGGGCGTCTCCTTCGAACGAAAATTATTGGCAAGCACTGCCTTGCTATCATCGTGTGGTGGCACAAGGGGCAAAAGAAAGGCAAATGAAATTTTCGTTATGAAAACAATGTCTGCCGGCCACAGTCCGCGCGGCAAACTATTTGCCCTTTTGGTCTCCCAGAATTGCTGCACCAAGGCGTTTCAGTGACAATTGCAGATCTGATTCCGAAATATCCGTCAAACGTGCATCCAACTCAGCGCTTTCGGTATCGGTTAGCGGCCGGGGTGGAGGCTGTTGTTTGTTATCCGGCCGGTTGATTTTGCCCTGAACGATCCGAACACGGCCAATAGCCTGATATCCAAGGAACTGATTGATGCGTTCAAGGATCTGAGGAACCTCGTGCTGAAAAAACAGAGCCTGTGAAGGCAGCACCCGGACTGTCAGAGTTGCCGTTGTCGCATCGGCCCCGCGCTGATCGTGACGTTTCGGCCAGTGAATGGATTCAGGAAATGTGGCTTCTTCATAGTCCGGCCCAACAATATCCGGCCACCATGACAGCAGCGACGCAGAGCCAAAACCACGCCGGGCACATATCGGATCAAGCGTTGCGCCGATCAGATCGGCGAGCGGACGCACGCCCTTTCGCGGCTTTCTTTTCGCAGATTTTCCGGTGTCATTGACCATGGGCACAGGATCAACGATATCTGCGACAACTGCAATATGTTCATGTGGATTTTCGTCTTGACCCAAACACTATCCAGATCAACGGCCCCACTGCTGTTGGCGTGGTATGATCGCCATGCAAGGGACCTGCCGTGGCGCATACGCCCTGTTAAAGGGCAGCAATTGTCAGCAGATCCATATCGGGTCTGGCTATCGGAAATCATGTTGCAGCAAACAACTGTAACCGCGGTTAAACCCTATTACGAAAAGTTTTTGAGCCTTTGGCCAAGTGTTGCCGATCTTGCATCTGCTGAAGACGAGGCCGTTATGGTGGCGTGGGCCGGGCTTGGCTACTATTCGCGAGCCCGCAATCTGTTGAAATGCGCCCGCACAGTTATGAGCGAATTCTCTGGACAATTTCCGGAAACAGCCTCTGAATTGCAAAAGCTGCCTGGAATTGGCCCCTATACCGCGGCAGCGGTCGCTGCGATTGCGTTTCGGGACCCGGTTGCTGTCGTGGATGGCAATGTGGAACGCGTGGTCACACGCTTATTGGCCATTGAACAGCCCCTTCCCCAGGCAAAAGAACTGGTGCGCAGCGCATTACAGCCAATAATTCCGACGGAGCGTCCCGGCGATCTGGCACAAGCCTCGATGGATTTGGGTGCAACTCTGTGTTCTCCCAAACGGCCCGCCTGCAGCCTGTGCCCGTTACATGAGAATTGTCTGGCCTTTTCAGTTGGAACCCAGGAACGCTTTCCAGTGAAATTGCCAAAAACCAAAAAACCGACACGCAAGGGCGCCGCCTTTGTCCTGGTCCGCGATGATGAGCAAATCTGGCTACAAAAGCGTGGGCCAAACGGACTTCTGGCTGATATGACCGAGGTTCCGACAACGAACTGGTCATCCCGTCAGGATGGAGAAACCTCGGTAATTGCAGCACCATGCACAGCAGACTGGAAAAATGCCGGGCAAATTCGACATACTTTTACACATTTTCATCTGGAACTTTCTGTCTACAGCGCTGCACAAAACTCACAGGCTGGAAGCAGCACGGCTTTGACATCGCCACCTGATTTGGGTTGGTGGAGCGATTTGGATACGCTCAACGAAGAAGCGCTTCCCAATCTGATGCGCAAGGTGATTGCCTGTGCGCTCTAGCGAACCCCAGCGATTGGATATACTCACTCTGTGGCACCCTGCATTGAATGCTGGAAATGGTCGCAAATCATGTGCTACAGCGCATTATGTTTAAACAGATAATCCCCATTTCAGCATTGATCCTTGGCAGCGCTTTTTTGATGGCGGCCGGCGGTATCAATGGCTTAATTCTGCCGCTTCGTGGCTCGGCAGAAGGGTTCTCTGCATTCTCACTGGGTATGCTCGGCACCGGTTGGGCAGTTGGTTACGTCCTTGGCTGTATTCTGGTTCCGGGTATCGTGACACGTGTGGGCCATGTGCGATCATTCAGCGTGATGGCAGGCGTTGCTGTTATGTCTGTTCTGTTATCATTGCTGATCATTCATCCTGGCGCTTGGATTCCCCTAAGAGCCTTGGCAGGTTTCAGCTTTGCTGGCGGCGCGATGATTGTGGAAAGCTGGATCAGCGAACGCACAGACCCGTCATTCCGCGGAAGGGTTTTTGCAACTTACACCATGGTCAATCTGGCGGCGACCACGACCGGCCAGTTGTTGCTGATTATTGGAGACTCTAGCGGATATTTCTTCTTTGTTCTGGCCGCCATTTTTTATGCGTGCTCGTTGTTTCCCACAGCCCTGTCGACCACAGTGGCTCCACAACCACTGGTACGGCCAAAACTCGACATTAAAAGTCTTTGGCTGAACTCGCCAATAGCAGTGGTCGCGGTTTTCCTTGTGGGCCTTTCGAATAGTTCTTTTGGTACTTTGGCAGCTGTTTACGGCCAACAAATCGGTCTCGACGTTACATCGATTGCGCTTATGGTGAGCCTCACAATTCTTACAGGTGCCCTCTTTCAACTTCCTGTCGGTTGGCTTTCAGACCGCACAGACAGACGTGCTGTTCTGATCGGACTTGCCACGGTCGCTGGCTTGGCCGACCTCTTCTTTTTAATCATGCAGCCGCGAGATGTAACGGTTATCCTGATTACAGCTGCCATTTTTGGCGCTATGATTTTTGCCATGTATCCGGTGATTGTTGCCCATGCCAATGATCATGCTGACAAGAATTCATTTTTGAAAATCAGCTCGGGATTGCTGTTGGTTTTTGGTGCCGGAAGTATCCTGGGCCCTCTGATTGGCGGTGGCATGATGGCCCTTCTTGGTCCCGACTTTCTGTTTGCACCCACCCTGCTTGCACATCTAATTATGGCAGGCTTCGCAGCCTGGCGCATGAGGAAACGTGCAGCCGTGGAGGAAGAGAAAAAAGGCAATTTTGTTTCCAGTTCAACGGTGCGTATGAACACGCCGGAAACTGCTGCAATGGACCCGAGAACGAACGAGGATTACACGCCCCGATCCTGATACTGCCTTGGCTGAACCGGGGCAAAATACTTGCCAGGTGTATGCCCTGTGGCCTTTTTGAACATGGCGACAAATGCGCTGGGCCCCTCATAGCCCAATGCAAAGGCAACATCCCCTACCCTGGCACCGTTGGACAATTGAGAGATGGCTTCCATCAAACGCGCCTGCGTCACCCATTTGCGCCAGGTGAGCCCGGTTTCTCGCTGAAAATGGCGTTCAAAACTTCTGACGCTTAAACCAGCATCGGCTGCAAGCGAGGCCAGCCTGGGTGGTGTGGAAATGGAAGAGAGAACCAGATCTGCGGCTCGCTTGAGTTTCGGGCTTGCTGGTTGCGGCAAATGCAGAGGCATGACGGGGACCACTCTCAACTCGTCCACCATGATAGCAACAAGATGAGACGCGCTCCCCGCTTCGTCATAAAGGCGAGGCAGCGTCAGGAATGACAACAAACATTCGCGCATGAGAGCTGTCATTTGAACCACGGTGACTATGCTTGGCAAACCCTTGAAAGTCTTGGGATCCAGGTAGAGAAAGCGCGCATGCGCGTCTGTTACGGACATGACCGAATGCTCGGTATGAGACGGCATCCAGACGGCCCGTTCCGGTGGAACTATCCAGGTTCCGGCAGTTGATATAACCTTCAACGACCCCGAGATCGCATAGATAAGCTGCCCACGCCAATGGCTATGCGGTTCGTTTGTCGTACCCTTTTCCCATGCACAAGCGTACCCGATTGCCGCACGGGGCAAATCGTGATCCGCGCGCGCAAGAATGTCTGGATGCAGCATGATCGGCCTGACGTGTTAGAGATATTTTTTGTCAAAATAGCGCTAACCCACCAAATCGGCAACGCGTTATAGGCAGAAACGTGAGCAGAAATGCTTTGGGCGCAACTACCGCGTGTCAGATGAATCTCAACCTCCTAACGCGCCAGTTCATACACGGAGCCAAAACCATTTATGACACTGCCATTCGATCCCCACTTTCCCCCTCCACCAGCAGATCATGCTGCCGATGATGGCAATTTTTACGCATCCTTTACAGGGCTGCGCAGTCCTTTTGTTTTGCTGGCGCTCATGTCGGCTGCGATGTGGCTGTCCTTTTCAAGCTGGTGGGTTCTGATCAAGAACTTTGCGGTAGACGGCGTTGGCATGACAGGTCGGGAAATCGGTTTTCAGGAATCGATCCGGGAAATTCCGGGCTTTCTGGCTTTTCTGGCGATCTATGTGGTGTTTTATATAAGGGAACAGTCATTTGCGATTTTTTCGTTGCTGCTGCTTGGGCTTGGCGTGGCTGCAACCGGCTATTTTCCAACGGTTCTGGGGCTTTACATAACCACTTTTGTGATGTCGGTTGGGTTTCACTATTACGAGACAATGAACCAGTCGCTTGCCCTGCAGTGGCTCCCCATATCGAAGGCACCGCATTTAATGGGCCGTCTGGTGGCAATCGGCGCTGGGGCCCAGTTGGCGGCCTACACGATCATTCTGGCCAGTTGGCAGTTGTTTGCTCTGTCTTTTGAGACTGCATTTCTGATTGCAGGCGCTATCACGCTGATTATCACCATTGTGGCGTGGCGCCTGTTCCCGACATTTCCTCAAAAAACTGCACAACAGAAGAAGATAATCCTGAGAAAACGCTATTGGCTGTATTACGCTTTAACATTCATGAGTGGCGCAAGGCGGCAGATTTTTACCGTATTCGCCAGCTTCATGATGGTCGAAAAATTCGGATATGAAGTTCACGCAGTGGCGGGTCTATTTCTTGTTAACTGCCTGATAAATATGGCTTTTGCAGGATATGTCGGCAAACTCATCGGCATTGTCGGCGAAAGACGGGCCCTGACATTTGAGTATGTTGGGCTGATCGGTGTTTTTGTTACTTATGCCTTTGTAACGTCCGCCAATCTGGCTGCGGTGTTGTATGTCATCGACCACGCGTTTTTTGCGTTTGCGATTGCCATCAAGACCTATTTTCAGAAGATTGCAGACCCTTCGGAAATCGCACCCTCAGCTGGTGTCGCTTTTACCATAAATCACATCGCAGCCATCGGGATTCCAGCTTCATTCGGATTGATCTGGCTGGTCTCACCGGCAACGGTTTTTCTGGCTGGCGCGGCCATGGCTTTCGTCTCACTAATTTTGTGTAGATTTATCCCGGATATACCGCGTGCGGGCCACGAAACCAAACTATCCGGGCGAGCAAAGAAATTTACACCTGCAGAATAATTTTCATAAAAATCAAATAAAAATATAGTATTTCTAAATGATACCAAGCTTCTTTTGGAGACTTGAAGAAGATGTTGTGTATTGAAAAACCACCCTCTCATCCGGATTCGCGGCCTTTTTTGCCGCGTGAGCCGCAAGCGCTGCTTCATGAAATCCGGACAGAATAAGCTTCAGTTTTCCGGGATATGTATTGATGTCGCCAATCGCATAAATACCGGGCTGCGAGGTCTGGAATTTCTCGGTATCAACCGGAATCAGATTCTCGTTCAGATTCAGTCCCCAATCCGCGACGGGGCCCAATTTCATGGTCAGGCCAAAGAAAGGCAACAGCCGAGTGCATGTCATGTCCGCGCTGCCCTCGGCGGTCTTCACTGTCGCCGCTTCCAATTGGCCGTCCGATCCAATCAGCTCCGTGACCTGGCCAATTTTCAAAACCATATGACCCGCGTCGACCAGCGCTCGCATTTTGTTGACGCTATCCTGCGCACCTCTAAAGGCATCGCGTCGGTGGATCAGTGTCAGGCTCTTGGCAAATGGCTGCAGGTTGAGCGTCCAATCCAGAGCTGAATCGCCGCCTCCGACGATCAGAATGTCATGATCGCGAAAGTCCTCCATACGCCGAACCGAATAGAAAACCGATTTAGTCTCAAAGGCTTCAATGCCCGGGATCGGTGGTCGCTTTGGTTGAAATGATCCCCCGCCCGCCGCAATGAAGACGGTTTTACAGAGAAAGCGGGTTCCAGCATCTGTCTCAATCAGAAATCGGTCATCGCTTTGCTGCTCAAGCTTCGAGACCATCTGATTGAGATGGAACTGCGCGCCAAATGGGGCGATCTGTTCCATCAGGTTTTCTACCAGCCCCTGACCCGTGACTGTGGCAAAACCGGGAACATCGTAAATCGGCTTTTCCGGATATAATTCAGCGCACTGGCCGCCGACCTTATCAAGAATATCGATGACGTGACATTTCAGGTCCCAAAGACCAAGCTCGAAGACCGCAAACAGCCCTACCGGACCGGCTCCGATGATTACGACGTCAGTTTCGATCGGTGCTGTCATGAGCATTCCGCTCCGTGGCTATTTATGTGAATATCGTTCGATTTCAAAAGCTTCGCCACTCAACATGCATCATTTTTGCTGCTTTATCACCCCTGGCGTTCGGGAACGGTGACAGCAAGACCGTCAAGATCATCTGAAATTCTGATCTGGCAGGAAAGGCGGCTGGTCGGGCGTACATCATAGGCAAAATCCAGCATGTCTTCTTCCATGGCTTCTGGACTGCCGACCTTCTCCATCCAGGTATCCGCAACGTAGACATGACACGTTGCGCAGGCACAGGCACCGCCACACTCCGCTTCAATGCCAGGGACAGCGTTCTTGATGGCGGTTTCCATAACCGTGGCACCATCTTCGCCTTCCACATTGAATGTCTGATTGTCGTGCGTAGTGAATGTGATTTTTGCCATATTGATTCGATCTCGTTTGCAGGAATTTGTAAGGTTTGGAGGGTCGTCCGGAGTTCATTGGTTATGTGATGTTTAGTGCTGTATCACGGTGCTTTCAAGGGACCACGGGCATAAAGCCGCTTGCGCCGTCACAAAGCCCAAAACCGCAGGGTCACCTTGGGATTTGGGAACAAATCAGGAATCCTCAGAGCGTTTGTTAACCATAATACCATTTTCCACAATTTGCGTTCAGAGTCTAAGTCTGTGGGCCTCAGAGTCCTGCCAGAGTCAAAAAACACCGAATTCTGCCGGTTGTTTGCTGATTTATTTCAATTTTGCTGAAAATCAATGGGCCGCGAATGAGTCTTGGCGTTAACAAAGGCCGCTAATTGCTTATTTTTTTTGTTGTCTTGCCATTTCAAAGCGATACGGTACAGGTGCGGCAAGAAGACATGGATTCTCTGAAGCACTGGATTGTTAAAATTTAAACAAAATTTAACCAACCCGGCTTCTCGCGCCCCGTTCGTCTGGCCCAGGACGGGCAGTCCGAAATTTTTGAGGGACTGCCCTATTGGTGCCAAACTAATAGGTTTTGAATCCGAAGAGTGCGGTGTTGCTGGTTTTGCTTTTGCAAGGGTGTCGTTTGAGACCTGAGGCAAAACGACCAGCATATCGGTTTTTTGCATTTCTTCCGCGGGGCAAAGAACGATTTCCTGCCTGTGTTCCAGATTTGTTGTCTGGCTTCATTAGCAGGGTTTCGGATAGGACACGCTGATACCGGGCATTTGTACAGGCCAAAAGTTTGTACAGCCCTGATGAATGTCTGAAAATGCGCCGCTGGCGAAAATGTTTTGAGTACGAATGCGAGGCAAGACGATGGCTAAGAACTCTCCGAAGTCAAAAGGGGCAAATGATCCCGCTGTATCAGCAGTGGAAGAGGCTCTCAAAATAGATTTTGGTGCCGAGGACGCAAAGGGTGAAGGACCATCCCGTCGCGGCAGGTCACGCCGATCACGGCGTGAAGAAGAAAAAACTGCTGCCGAAGTGGAACGCAACAAACCTGGTCGCGCTTCTGGAACAGCTGCAAACGACACCGCCCCGCGTCGTGAGCGCTCTGCCTCCCGCAATCGTGCCCAACGTCCTGCCAATGATGATCGGCAGTCCGTTGGCAACATGCTTTACAGCATCAACCGCCGACCTTCACTTATGCCATTCTGGGGTGCCCTCGCAGCCTCCGCGCTTTGGCTGCTGTTCGGTGGTATTGTTGGTAGCGCTGCCTTTGGTGATGATCTTGCCAACTTGAATGGTCTTGCCGGCCTTGGTGAAGCTCCGCATTTGTTTGCTTATTTTGTCAGCTTGATTTTGCCCGTTATCTTTTTCTGGGTGTTCGCGCTTATGATCTGGCGCTCACAGGAAATGCGTATTGTTGCAAATGGCATGACGGAAGTGGCCCTGCGCCTGTCTGAGCCAGAAGATATTGCCAAAGATTCAGTTCTCAGTGTTGGCCAGGCCATCCGCCGCGAAGTTGCCGCTATGGGCGATGGCATTGAACGCGCTCTGGCTCGTGCCAGTGAACTTGAAGTCATGGTTCACACCGAAGTGGCTGCGCTTGAGCGCGCCTACTCCACGAATGAAAGCCGAATTCGGTCCGTGGTGGACGAACTGGTTTCCCAGAGAGAAGCGATTGTTCACAACTCCGAGCGCCTGCGGACTGCTATTGGCGGTGCGCGTGAGACGCTTTCTGAAGAACTTGCCAAAACCAGTGATGCGATCGCGGATCGCGTGTCTGAGTCTGGTCAGCGCGTGATCTCGTCACTTGGTCAAAAGGGTGAGCAGATTACAATGGCCCTGGGAACGGCTGGCGAGACAATGATTTCCACACTGTCCGTGCGCGGTCAGGAACTGGTGCAGAACTTGTCCAATACCGGTCAGGAAGTGACTGCTTCACTTCAGGAAACAGGATTGCAGGTTTCCGATACCATATTGAAATCCAAAGATAATCTGACAGCTACCCTTATGGAGCGCTCGCAGGAAGTCAGCGGATCGCTGGATCTGGCTGTCGAAAATGTTGTCACCCAGTTCTCCGATCAGGGCAGCAAGATCGCCGAGCGAATTGATGCCACTGGCAAAACTGCCGGTGACCAGATTTTTGCGCGTGGAACGCATCTTGCGGATCGTCTTGAAACCGCAACCACACGTCTGGCCAAGGCGATTGACGGGCATGGTGATGAAGTCACCAACCGCCTCGCCACAACCAGCGAGCAGGTTGCAACCGCGCTGGATGGAAAAACAGCGGAATTCAAAAACACGCTTGATCTTGGTGCCAAGACGGTGCGCGAAGCGCTCAACGTTAACGGAACCCAGCTGGCAACACAGATTGCAACCGTTGGTACGGAAGTTGCCAAAGCAATTTCCACACGCGGCAAGCATCTGATGAGCGAAGTCCTCAACCTGAACGATCAGATCAACATCACCCTGAATGACAAGGGCAAAGAGCTGAGTGACGCTCTTGATGGACGTCTGAAAGCTTTGGATATAACAATCAACGAAAACGGAGCTGCGCTGACCAGTGCGCTCGGAAGCCGTTCCAGCGAAATCGAACAGCTCTTTACATCCCGCATTGCAGATCTTGATGGTTCGATCTCCAGACATAGTGAAGCCATGCAGTCTACAATGGCGGATCACCTGAACAACTTCACCACATCTGTCAGTGCTGCCACCGAGAAAGTCGGCGATACGCTTGCTGAGCGCACTGGCGTGATGGAAGACGTGCTCGCTGGCCGCCTCAATACCTTTGAAGACAGTGTTGGTGTGCGCCTCGACAGTGCGGCCAGCACCATTGGCAGCAAAGCCGATGCACTTTCCGAAACCCTTGAGCAACGCGCTGGCATGGTCAGCGAAGCGCTTGATATTCGCACCGCCGAGATGAATGAAGCTCTGATTGAGCGCACACGTGAGATTGCCCGCGCCTTCGGTGAAGGTCAGAACGATATCACAATGACGCTTGAAGGCCGTTTCCAGGAAGTCAACGAAGCACTTTCCAATAAAACCCGCGAGATGTCGGAAGTCGTGTCCGAGCGGATTCAGGAAATCAACATGGCTCTGGGCACGAAAGTGTTCGAAGTTGCCGAAAACCTGGAAGAGCGCGCAAGTGTTCTGCAACAGTCCCTCTCCGCCAGCATGGAAGCCATTGGAACGGAACTCTACGAACAGGGCGAAAAAGCAAACTCCAATTTCGTGGTCAATGTTGAACAGGCGAACAACATGTTCCGCTCAACAATTACGAATGCCAGTGAGAGCCTGCTTAGCAATCTGGAGCGTGCCTCAACCGGTATTTCCAGCCTGACCGAAGAACTTGATGAGAAGCTCGTCAGCCGCGTTGCCATTGCAACTGAGAACCTCACCGGCTCCACACTGCAGTTGAACGAAACTTTGGGTGCCCGCACTGCAGAGCTGACTGAAATTCTCGACAATAGCGGCGGATCACTGATCTCTGCATTGCACGAGAAAGGTCTTGATCTGTCAACACAGCTCCGCACTGCCGGTTCAACCATTGTTGATACCTTCTCCCAGCAGGGTGAAGACATTGCTGCAGCGATTGCCGCATCCAGTGAGAACGCCCGCGCGCGGCTTTTGGATGGCAATCAGGAACTTCTGGCCAATATTGAAGACCAGGGTGCTGCAGTTGTTCAAAAACTGTCTGAGAGCGGTACATCCATTCTGCAGCTTAGCGAACAGGCCACAGAGCGTCTTGTTGGCGTGAACACCGACTTTGTATCTACACTTCAGGCCCTGAGCGATCAGGCCGTCGAGCGTCTGAGTGAAACCAGCCGTGAAGCAGTCGAGCAGAGCGATGCGGCTCGCGCCCGTATTACGGAAGCCAATCAGGAACTTGTCGCCGCTCTCGCAGCGCAAGGTGATGATGTTGCCGGTCGCCTCGACGAAAGTGGTCGCGTTGCCATTCAATTGGCTGAAGAAGCCCGTGTGCGGATTGCAGAAGCCAATCTGGAACTGGCGGCAACCCTGTCTTCACAAAGCGAAGAAGCTACAGAACGCCTCAACGAGAGCGGTCGTGTTGTTGCTCAATTGGCTGAAGAAGCCCGCTCACGTATGTTGGACAGCAGTGAGCAACTTATCGGCGCACTTGCGACCCAGACTGATGCATCTGCTGACAAGCTTGACCAGACCAACCGCGCAGTTGGGTTGCTGGCCGAAGAAGCCAATGCACGCATGATGGAAAACAACGACAAGCTGATTACCGCCCTCGCCACTCAGAGTGAAGAAGCGGTCAATCGTCTGGACGACAGCGGTCGTGCCATTGCTCATCTTGCTGAGGAAGCTCGCTCACGCATGCTCGACAGCAATGAGGAACTGGTTTCAACGCTCAAGACACATGCTGAAATGGCAGGTCTGCAGTTCGACGAAGGTAACCGTATAGTTGCTGAACGTCTTGATGATACCAGCCGTGGACTGCTGGATGCCTTCAATGAACGCGGTCGTGAGATTGCGGAAATCATGACAGGTGCTACCAGCGACTTCATCTCCAAGATGACAGATCAGTCTGATCAGGCGGCAAACCGCTTGAGTGAAAGCAGCCACAGCGTGCTGGCAGCTCTTGATACACAGAGCAGTGAAGCCGTTGAGCGCCTACTGGCTGCAAGCCAGAACACTGTTGTCAATCTTGAGCAAACCTCAATGGAAGCTGCGGAACGGGTGTTTAACAACAGCGAATCCATGGCTAACACAATGACAGAGCGCAGCCGTGAAATTGCTGAGACGATTTCCACGTCATCCAGTTCTCTGGTTGAGTTGCTGGATAGCCGCAGCACCGAAGCGATCAGCCTGCTCAGCAACGCAAATGAGCGCCTGCGTGATGACGTTGAATCCATGGTATCTCGCCTTGAGAATGCCAATTCCGGCCTACAGCAGGTTCTGGCCTCTGCCCATGAGCAATTGGGGGCTGTGGAAGATGGCCTTGGTGCCCGCGCAGAAGAGTTCCGCACGACACTTGCCAAGGCGCTGGAAGAAAGTCAGTCCTCAACGGATGCGATTTCCGGACAGGTCGGCATTCTTCAGGATGTCTCCAGTAATGTGCTGGGCGGCATGACCGGACTGGCAGAGAAAATCGAAACGCAGATCAAATCTCTTGCCGAAGTTTCGGGTCGTCTGGACAACAGCAATGACACCATTGAGGACACCTTCCAGACACGCTATGCGGTTCTGGAGCAGGTTGCCCAGGGCATCATGCAGAAATCGGACGATGTTGAGACACGCATGCGTGCCTTCTCAAGCCTGATTGCTGAAACCCTTGCCGGTGCTGAAGATCGTGCCGAGCAGATTGGCATCAATCTCAGCCGTAACGCCGAGAAAGCAACGCGTGGTGTTGTCGAACAATTGGCAGCTATGAGCACAGCGGCTGGTGCAGAAGGCAACAAGGCCTCCGAAGCTGTTCGCCTTGCTCAGTCTGAGCTGACTGAGGGTATTTCCAATGCAATATCTGATGCGACCTCTCGCTTCAGGGACGCAACCGTTGAAATGCGAGCCACGGCAGAATCCATGCAGTCTGAATTGAATGCAGTTCGGGCTGATCTGAAGAAGGCAACTGTTGAGCTGCCTGAGGAAACCCGTGAAAATATGGCCACTATGCGCCGTGTTGTCGCCGAGCAAATTCAGGCTCTGTCTGATCTGTCGGACATCGTAACGCAGCATGCCCGTCCAAACTCCTCGGCTGGCACGTCGGCAGCCATTGCGGCGGCAGGCAGTCGCCCTGCCCCAGCGGCCAAGGAAACGCCAGCGCTTGCAGCCAAAGCTGCAAGACCAGCACCGGCACCGGTAAGGCCAGCCTCAGCCAGCAGCACTGGCAAGGAAGGCGAGAAGAAGAGTGCCGGCTGGGTCAGCAGTCTTCTGGAACGCGCATCAACCGATGATGACCGTGAGGTTGGCGAGCAACTTGGCAAGCGTGAAGAGCGCAAGGAGCCAAAAGCGGAAGAGGTAAAACGCAGTGAGCCGGAAATGGTGGAATCACTGAATTCCCTGTCTGCGGATATTGCCCGTGCCATTGATCACTCAACGTCTGTTGAGTTGTGGGAGCGCTACAATCGTGGGGAACGCAATGTCTTCACCCGTCGCCTCTACACGATCCAGGGTCAGAAAACTTTCGACGACATTCGCCGCAAGTTCCAGAATGATGGTGAGTTCCGCTCTGCGGTAAACCAGTATATCGAAGACTTTGAGCGCCTGATGGGTGAAGTGACAGACAAGCACGGCGATGCCGAATTGACTGACAAATATCTCACGTCGGATACAGGTAAAGTCTACACCATGCTGGCACATGCCAGCGGCAAATTGAGCTAGAACAGCTCACTGCCAAGACCCGCTGAGGGCCTCACTGCTAGGTAAAAATAAAAATCCGCGGGCGCTTCGGCCCCGCGGATTTTTTTGTTTTTGGAGAAGACTGAAAACATCTCAAATCAACCTGAGTGCCTTCAGCAATTCAACTGGTATGGAAACGCTGCTACTGCCTTCGCGGAGGTGGCGGCATGACAGATTGCAGTTGATCTTCTGAAATTCCCAGCTTTTCTGCAGCTTGAGCAAAATTAGGCGGTGGGCCGCCAAGTGCGTCCCGCAATGCATCTTCCGACACACCCAGTTCTGCAGCAGCCTGAGACAGATCAGGCTCCTGCCCTCCTCCAGGAGGCCTTTGCCCACCATTGGCTTGGGTCAGAATAAATAGATCACTTATGGCTGGCGTATCTTTATGAGTGGCCGCATGGATCAGATGGTTGTCATATGCGCGGCTGTTAGTGGTCTGGATCATCAAATCAGACACGACCTGATCTGATGCAAACGCCTTGGGCATCGCGAAGACGCTCAGGGCTGCAATCGCCAATGAGACTTGCAACAAGCGGGTTGCGGGTTTGGCGGATCGAATTGCACAGCTTGCTTGAGTGTAATTCGTTTGCTTGATCTGGGAGGGTATCATCACAAAAATATCCTTTCTTTTCAGTGATATAAACTGATTAGAATGGAACTGTGTTTTGTGTGTGGAGCTTGTTGGGCTCTTTGAAGGCATCTTCAAGGGCACGATCAGCAGGAGGTTCAGAGACACCGAAACTCCGCGCCGGCACAGTCTGTCCACATGCCCGTCAGCTTGGAAAACCAGAACAGGTCAGACTTTGGAAGTCGGTGTTGAAATGCATTGGATTTAAAGGACTGTGTTTGTCTTAACGAACAATGAAGCATCCCTCTGGACAGATTCCGCATTAAACCGGCCAAGGTTGCTACAGTCGCGATTGTTGTTTTACGATTGCGCCAGCGAGTTGGAACTTTGCAATTGCCCGGACCGGACATTGTGTTCTCCAGGAAGACTGCTCAATATTTGGAAATTTATGGGCACGCCTTTGATGAGATCATAAATCGAGGAGTGACGATGCATTTCTGCCAAAGAAATATTTGGAGCGTTCTGGTCGGCTTGTTGGTTGTCGGAATTGTTTTTTCGCCGGTCGCAGCGCTCGGTCAAGATATTGATCTGGAGCGGATTACAGAAATATCCCGACCGGGTCAGACCTCAACGAACACTTTGCAATCAGGGTTGGCACGTCTTTCCGTCGCTCGTAGTGGATTGTATCGGATTTCGATTTCTGATCAGGGAAGCATCAGCCTTTATTCATTTCCCTCTGCTGAGGATCAGGCAAATTCAAAGGCCGCTCCCAAATTGCTACGCTCATCGGCAACTTCGCTCGCGGGCGATCAACTTGATGATCTGCTGCTTGAGCGCGAACGCCCCTATCTTTTGCAAGTGAAATCAGACAATCCGCAGTCAATATCTTTTGAACTTATAATGCCGTTGGATGAAATCCCTGAGTTTGACGATCCGGACAAATCATCGCTTTCGACTTTGAAACCAGGCCAGTTGTTCAGGTTTCGACCCCAAAAAACTATCGAAATGAAGCTGCAGGCTGAAACAACAGACAGGCTTCTTGTGGAGGCGATACGCGAACCTGGCTTAAAATTAGCCGCCAGGCTGGGTAGTTGGCACATTGCTTCCGGCGGTGTCTTTCCCCTGCATCTTGAGCGCGAAATACTCCTGCGTCTCGATGCTGTGAAGCGAGCCGACCAGAGTTTTGCGCCGATCATAGTGAGGGTCCTTGAGGCAAGCGACACCCAGGAGACCGAACCAAATTCAGAAAGAGAAGGCGGCACTCCAGGGAACCTTGGGAAAGTCGATGACGATGGGTTCACAGCGTCTGGAAATTTGCTCGCAAAGCAGGACCGTGACGCGGTTGAGTTTCTGCTGGAAAAGACCTCATTTTGGGATTTGAGCCTCAACACGGATCGTGACGAGAAGGTCGAACTGGTTTTTGAACGGCTCAATCCGGAACCTGCAGCTGAAATACTGAAGCTGAATACATGGTCCGGTCAGGCACTTCGACGCGGTCTGGAATTGCCTGCCGGTACTTACCGCGTCACGATCAACGGATCCCCTGATCATCCCCTGGGCTACGAGTTGCGCTTTGACCCGGCCACGCAACCCACGCCAGCTGCTGGCCGTGAGCCTGATGATACAGAGATGTTTGCCCGTGAATTGCCGGTGGATAGTGCTGTAAGAGGCGCGCTGTCCGACGACGATCCTGACATGTTGCGTTTCGATGTGGATGCTGACGGCCATCTTTGGGAGCTTCGCGGCATCGTTGGCATAAAAGACATCACATTATCTGATGGCAACCAGCAGCAGATCGGACGCTGGAAGGCGGATGACAAGTCACTGGTATTGCTGCTGTCACTTCATCCCGGACAGTATTTTGCCAAACTTCAGGGCAATGGCCCCTACGCATTCAGATTGACTGATTTGGGACCTGTGCCAGATGGAGACGCAACAGAACCCAACGACACGCAAGCAGAGGCTTTGCGCATCCGTCCTGGTGACCGCTTCGAAGGCAATTTTCACACCAATCAGGATCTGGATCTGTTCAGTTTCGATCTGGAGGTCGATACACCGTTGACGTTAATTGTGACGCCACCTGATGATGGCGCGGTGAACGCGGAATTGAAGCGCGATAACCGGCGTTGGGCGGCTGCAACCATTTCCGGCGCGGAAAACTACAGTGCTCGACTTCCGGCAGGACAATGGACATTGCGGCTCAGCCCGGCAGGTAACGATATCTCCGGGCGCTACGAGGTGTCGCTGGCGCGTGCTGATGGTGCCGAAGGGCCCGAGCCGGACACGCTTCCAGGCACATTACAGGCATTGCCGACAGACGGTCTCATCAAAGGACGCGTCGGAGCGTTCGACGATCTGGATTTGGTCTTCGTGCCATTGCCAGAGGGCACAGGTCAGCTTGCATTGACCTGCTCAGGCGATGGCCGGGATATCTCGTTATGGACCTATGGAGACAAAGTCCGCCTTGCCGCAATCGATACCGGTCGTATGATCTTGACTGAATATGGCCCTGATCTGGGCGGCGCAATTGAATTGCGTATTGGCAGGAGCCAAACGTCATTCGACTACCAGTGCCAGGTTGCTTTTATTCAAACCGACAATGATCCACTTCAAGCGAAATCTGCAACCCATGGAGATGCAACACCGCCTCAGTTGCTCAACGCTGATACACGGCTGGATGGCCAGTTTGACGATGAAAAAGATGAAGACAGCTTTACAATAGAGGCTGACGGATTGCTCGCAGGCTTTTCCTGCTCTTTCTTACCGCGTGATAAAGAGCCCTATCGTCCCAAGCGCGGTCGTGAAATCTCCGCAGAAGGCAGCCCTTCGCTGAGCCGAAGTCTTGAGCAGGATATGGAAATGACCGGCTGGCACCTGTTTCAGCCGGATAACACACCGCAAATTATAAAACTAAAACCACCCCGCAATGCAGAATACCCAATGCCTTGGGCATGCCGCACAGCCGGCCCGAGCAACATCTTAGCGCCGGCTCAGATGGGGCCACCAGCTGCTTTCACCGCCCCGCGTGATCGACGCCCGGCTGATACATCTACATCGGTAATAGTAACGGATTACGACCCTAACCAGGCTTTGCAGGTGCTTTCAGGTGGGCGTCCAGAATGGTTGCGCGCTCAACAAGTCGTTGAAGATTTGCCGGTTTCCCTTTCAGTAAAGGGCCTTGAAACTCCGTTTCGTGCCTTTTCCAAATTTGGACAAAGGGCTGAATTGACCGCCACCGTCAGGAATGACAGTGCATTGCCAGTAGAATTGTCCATTGCCCTGTCTGCGCTGGCCGAAGGTTGGCGGGTCACGCCCTCAACCACTGCATCATCGGTTGATCCTGGCCAAGAGCTTGACTTGTCGATAGTGCTTGAAATGCCATTGATGCAGAGCAGTCTCGCGGACCCTGCCCTATACATCAGCGCAAAATCGTCCAAAGGCGAAGCCGCCGCAACCTTTCCTGTCTCTTTTGAAACGACAACGCCAGAACGCGGTGCGCATCTGTATTGGCTGGCACCGGCGCAATTGCGCGGTGGCCTTGACCCGATGTCGCACCAATTTGGCGCTCAGCTGATCGGTCTGGACGGCGCAACCGCAAGCGAAGATGATGCCAAGCGCTATTCGTTCTTACACGATGGCGCTGCGTATCACGCCAGTTTGCCGACTTCTGTCAAAGCACGGGAATTGACGTTCCAACTCGCCAGTTCAGCACCAGTTGCGGGATACAAGATTCAACTTCGCTCTACGGAACCTCGCAGCAACTGGCCAAGGCGCATTGCGTTGGACCTGTCAGCAAATGGAGCGGACTGGACGCAAGTGGCGACCCAACAACTGGATGCCAGGCTCGAACCACAAATCTTTTCGTTATCGGAGCCATTTGTGGCAACTCACGCACGGTGGCGATTGAACGACTGCCAGGGCGATGCGGATTGCAAGACCTTTGCACTGTCCGACATCGGGCTGATCGCCGACCCGGCTTGGCGTCCAGATAACGCGCTGAACATCGCTGCAACAGAATTGGGTGGGCATATCATCGCAGCGGGTACCATCGGTAATACGGTTTCTGACGAAACCCTGTTTAGCGGGAGTCGCAACGTCGGTATTCTTACTCAGGGAAAATCGGACCGGCTTACCCCTCAGAGCACATCGGCCGGAAAATCCGCATGGGCCGTAATTGGTTTCCAGGGCAACAGGGCTGCACGTATTGATGCAATCGATTGGGTCGGGCGCGACGACGATGGCCCTCGCATTCCGACAGTTGGGCTTGAAATCAGCCAATCTGGTCCTGCCGGACCGTGGCTTTCAATTGGTTCAATTTCGGCTCCACCAATTGGAGACACGAACACGCGACTGGAATTGCCTGCACCTGTATGGGCACGCGCCCTGCGTCTGAGTTTCGAGCGTGATGAGAAAATGCAACTGACCTTACCAGACCAGATTGCCGTCTTTGAAGACCGGGCCACAAAATCCGTTCTGGGTCTTTGGGAGGATGACCGACCCGATGCGGTTTATGAAGATCAGGGTGCAGCGTCCGTACCCGTGCTGCCAACACCTGCAGGCGGGGCGAATGCGGCAGAGGCAGTAGATCTCAAAGAAGGACCAACGATTGTCTCTTCAGTCCAAATTGAACGCAATGAGGATTGGTGGCGGATCGCGGTGCCGGAAGGGATGCATCGTCTAACTTTTCGCTTTCCGGGCATTTCCCAACCTGAGATGGCCTGGCGACTGACAGGACCAGATGGCGCTGACATTCCGCTCTTGCGCGCAGCATCCACAACGAATGATTTGAATTTGTCCGCGTCGGTTGGTCCCGGTGAGCACCTGCTCACCATTTTTGAGCCGCCGCGCTCTATTGTGATCTTGTGGGACACGTCTGGTAGCGTCGCCCAATACATCCCGCGAACTCTGGCTGCTGTCCGGCTTTGGGCACAATCACTGATACCGGGTCGCGACGTGATACAGTTGCTGCCATTTGGTTCAGACAAGCTGCTGCTTGATGATTGGGCGGAAAATCCTGAGGACGTCTATCAAGCGTTGGCCAACCTTCCGTCAACCGGAAGCAGCGGTGCTGAACAAGCCTTAGCAACAGCTTCAATCGCTCTTGCGGGCCCACCGGGCATAAACGGGATTGTAGTCATCACGGATGCGGAGACCAGTCAGTTCACCAAAGCCTGGGCGCCACTATTGTCTACACGCCCAAGGGTCGTTGCGCTCTCAATCGACAGTTCAGATGCCACCAGCGTCCAACTGATGAAAGACTGGGCCTCGATAAACAAAGGCTATTTCCATCGTGTGATCGGTCAATCCGGTCTTGCCGATGGTATGGAATTGGCGGCCGCCCTGTTCCGTGCGCCAAAGGCCTACAAGATGGCAATTGATCTCTCCAAACTCGTTGAGCCCACCGGTGAGGGCCAACTTTTTATATCCGAACAGAGCACAGACGGTTCAAGCTCGGCACCATCTGGTGCCATCGAGCTGATACTCGACGCCTCAGGGTCTATGCTCAAACGGATGCCGGACGGCCAGCGCAGAATTGCGGTGGCCCATAATGCGCTGGCGGAGGTGGTCAATTCGAGCCTCCCCTCCGGGATGCCTTTTGCCTATCGCGCTTTCGGATTGGCAGCAGATGCCTGCCAATCGGATCTGTTACTGCCATTTGGTCCGCTCGATCCTGCGGTCGCAGAGGCTGCTATCCGAAACACGCCCGCGATCAACCTTGCCAAAACCGCTATTGCGCAAAGTTTGGTGTTGGCCGCTGAGGATCTGGCGTCGCTCAATCCGCCACGCGTCGTGGTGCTGGTCACAGATGGTGATGAAACCTGCGACGGGGATGTTGCCGGTGAAATCAACCGGATCGCGGAAAGCGGTATTGACCTTCGTTTGACGATTGTGGGCTTTGCCATTGATGACGAGGCTCTTGCCAAAACGTTCTCCGACTGGGCGGACGCCGGAGATGGCCGCTACATCTCGGCTGATGATCCCGATGCCCTGATCGATGCCATTGCAGAAGCGGTTGCACCGCGATTTGAACTGACACGGCTTTATCTGGATGGCGGTCGCGAGAGCATTGGCATTATTGGGCTGAATGAAGCTCGCACGCTTCCTGCCGGGCGCTACCGTTTGCGACCAATGCAAACGGCTTTGGGACCAGAGCGGGATATCGAAGTAATTGATGAACAATCGTCGGAAATTGTATATAGTCCGGAAACGGGATTGACCTTACCATGATCTGACAGCTGGGGGGCAAGGGAGATTACGCATGATCAATGCACGCTTTCACCTGAACAAGGCAATGCGCCTTGCTTTTGCTGCAGTGGTTGCAGCCATGTTTTTAGCTGGTGACCAAACCGCTGCTGCGGCAGATGACTGGTCTGTACCGCCTCCTGGGGCTGCGAATTTTTCGGATTTGCCTGAACGACCGGTGCCTTCTGAAGAAGAAGCGCTGGACTACGGGAAGGCACTTGAAACAGCTGTGGCGCGCAACACGTATTTTGAACAGGCTGAACAACGCACGGAAGACATTGCACTATCGCTGATGTTGGACCCCGAGGCTGCGTTTGCCTATATCCGCGACGAAATTCGAACTGAACCCTATCAGGGCCATTTGCGCCAACCGGATGCTGTGATGGCAGCGCGCGGGGGGAATGATCATGACAAAGCACAAACGCTGGCCGAATTGTTGCGCTCTATGGGCTATGACACCCGTCTCGTCGAAGCACCCATGACAGCGGATATGACAGAGGCAATACAAGCGGCGGCTTGTGGCCAAGTGGGACGAGGTGACGACCATGTCTGGCGGATTGCAGCGCTTCAGAGCGAAACCATGGCGCGCGTGAAGGCGCGGGCCGAACGAAGCTTTAGCGCATTGCATGATGCCCTGCCCGATGCTGTTTTACCAGATCCATTGCCGACGGCCTCCAACCAGCGCCATGTCTGGTTGCAAGCGCGCATTGGTCGGGATTGGGTGGATCTGGACCCAACACTCGCAAGCGCAAAATTCGGGGCCAAACCGCCTGTCGCCGGAGAAATTGTGACAGATCCCGTTGTGCCACACAGGGTTTCCATCACCCTGGAACTGGAGTCCCTGATCAACGGCAAGCTGCGACGTAAAAACATCCTGACTCAACGATTGTCTGTTCCGGAAATGACAGAACAGCCAGTCGCATTGTTCTTCGGTCCGGCACAAGATGGGATCGGCGGTGGTTTAAGTGATGTACTTGGAGGTCTGGCTGGCAAAGCACCGTCCATGCGCGCCATCATGACAGTCTCCGGAACGATGGTCAAAAGTACACCCTTTGCCGCGCCAGGCAATGTCAATCAGTCAACCGATCTTTTCCAGCAAGAGCAATCGGAAACAGTCACTGCAATCACATTGCATGTTCGGTCCGAAGTTCCGGGCCAGACAACCAGCGAGGAAGAACGGGTCATTCTGGATTTACTCAGCGCAGAACAGCGCCGGTCGGTCGAAGACGGTGGACTACCTGATCCCAGCGCTATTGCTGAACCAAAAATGGGTCAAAAATACCCAGCCGCACTTGAAAGCATTCGCCAGATCGTCCTTGGAAATGGTGGATTGTCGCCGCGCCTGGCAGCGCTACGCATTTCGGGGCTGCTGCTGGAACTACCCGAGACGCTGAAACAGTTGAGCGTCGGGAAGCCTGACCCGGAAGCTGTGATGTGGTACAGTTGGGTAGCAGCCAGCACTGTTGTCCTCGCCAGCGAAGAACTGATCCGTGCGCGCCCGGCCAGCGCTGGCGTTTGCATTATGGCCGCTCGACCTCGAGTGTTGATTTCTGGAATACAAACCCTGCCAGAAGGCGGAATAGTCAATTGGGTCGACTGGACGCTTGACGATATTGGTATTGCCGGAACAGTGGACCGACCCGACGCAGATGCCACAGCGCGCTTGCATCGGATATGGCATGGCGCATTGCAATCGGCTCTGGAAACAGAGGCTATTCTGACACAAAACGGCGCTCCAAACGGTTCGATTCCACCGGAAAAAGGCAGCCTCATTCCGCTCGTTGGTCAACAGCTTGCCGAGCGCGGTTTTGAGGCAAGCAAAGATCTGGAACTTGGGTTCTCTGTGTTCGCCAGTGAGGATATGTCTGCTGACACCTGGTGGCGATTGGACCCTAAGACCGGGCGGGCAGATGCGCGCGTTGCACTTGCCGGAAATGCCAGACCATTTTTCCCGAAACCCGGTGATGGGGTGGCCCGGTCCGGTATTGCTGATGCAGCCAATACGGCGGAAGGAATGGCGAAAGATCCGAAAGGATTCAAAGAAAGATTCCAACGCGATTTAAAGCGTCAGATGCGGCGTGAAGCCGAAGCAAAACGAAAGGCCGACGCGCTGCGTAAAAAATCCAAAGGTGGTACAGAATACACCATCATACTGGGAAATGTTTCGATCACAATATCAGCTCATGCAGGTGCAGGCATCGGGACAGCTATTATGCTGGCCATTGGATATGCTTTATTCGGATAGTCACAAGGCAGCAATGCCGCCATCAATTATCAAGCATGCAATTTGTCTCTATTTTTTGTGCGCGTGCTACTGCCGTTATTTCCAACAGCAATCGGATTAGGATGATGATGACCCCAATACTTTGCAAAAGCATTTTGATCCGGTTTTTCAGTATGCTTGGTCTGGCGTTGATGTGTCAGACGGCGGCGGCAGAAATGCAGCCTATCGAGAAGAACACCAAGGTAGAAGCCCTTGGCGGCATCGCGGTAGAGAACATGCTGCCACCGGACATGGTGGATGACAACGTCAGCCCGATGATGGAAGTGAATGGTACCAGTGTCAGCTTGGCCTTCTCTGATTATCGCCCTCTGGCGGAGCGGAGCATTACGGTTTATTTCTCCACTTCCCCTGTTAAAATGGAGCGTTTTTCAGGTGGCGAAGGCCTGGAAACAATTGCCGGTGTCGATTGCCGCAAGGCCGATGCAATGTTTGCGGTGGAACTGCATTGTCGTCTGAACAACCTGGTCATTACACTGTCGGCACCTGTCAAAGTGTTGGGAGACGAGAATTCCAAGCAGGAAACATGGGGCGCGCTTTCGGCCTATCTGGAGACCTTTCCGCTGGAGCAAATTGCAGCGGCGCAACAATCAGCTGGCATTGTTGCCGTAGCTGCGCCTGATCCCCAGCAAGGCGCGCAGATGCGTGTGCCTGGCTTGAAGGGCGGCACATTGGGAGATGTCCTGCCGGCCAGCATGACATCTGCACCCATATCTGTGCGCTACTCTCCGCAAAGTGTTGGCTTCATGATTACGGTAAAGGGATATGATCTGCCAACCAATGATGGAGACAAGCCGGTCGAGCTGTTCTTTGGTAATCGCGAAAATTCGGCAGACCAATTTCTTGCAAATTATGAGAAAACCGGCGAATCACCAGTCGAGATTCGGTCTCGCGATGCGTTGCGACGTGACATCGATTCAATCCCATGCTTCTCAAGTGCGGGTACGGGAGACATTCAGCTTGAGTGTTTGGCTGGCAGAGTTGTTGTCGTGCTCACCCAGTATGGACTTGATGACAATCCGGAGGCCATTGCCGATGGCTCGGCAATGGAGAAGCTGATGGCTTTCGCGAGGCAAATTCCGTTCCAGGCGATTTCGACCATCGAATTGGAATAGAGAATTACCGGCTCGAATTCGCAAAAGCATCATTGGTGTGACGGTATCACACCAGCATTTTTATGAGAGTTATTCCGCTGGTGAAATTGATGGCTCTGGCCTCGGTTTGACAGCACTCACCTCGTTTTCGAGCTTCCGCGACGACGCACCTGGAACAGCACATATCGGTGCAATAAGGCGATAGAAGACAGGCGTCAGAAACAAAGTGAAAATGGTGGCAAAGCCAAGCCCGCCAACCACAACCCAACCCACTGCTATACGGGCTTCTGCGCCCGCGCCGGATGCAAACACCAATGGCAAACCGCCAAAGACTGTGGATATCATGGTCATCATCACTGGCCGGAAACGTAGTCGCACAGCATCGCGGATGGCGCTGTCGACATCCTGACCTTGTTCGCGCAACTGATTGGCGAACTCGACAATCAGAATTCCGTTCTTGGCCATGATGCCGATCAGCATCACCAGTCCGATCTGGCTGTAATAATTAAGCGATCCACCGGTCAAGGAGATCGCCAATACAGCAGCGGCCAGACCAAACGGTACTGTCAGCATGATGATAATCGCGCTGCCAAAGCTCTCAAATTGTGCGGCCAGCACCAGAAATACGATCAGCAGCGCAACACCGAACACCAGCATGGTGCTGCTCTGGCTTTCATCCAGAGCTGCCGCCTCCGCAAGGAAGATAATGCCCATGTCAGCTGGCAAAATCTCGCGGGCGAGTTCCTGCGCACGCGCCGCAGCGGCGCTCAAATCCACCCCGGTGGCCAAATTGGTCTGAACTGGCACGGCCCGGTCGCCGCCCTCTCGCGAAAGAGTTGAGACAGAGGCCGTCTGTGTGAGCGACACAGCCGTTGAGAGCGGGACATAATTTTCGGACGCTGTCTGAACGAAAACGCGCTCCAGATCACCCGGATCATTGATAGGTGGACCAGCAGGTAACAGCCGAATGTCGACTTCCCTGCCCTCCACGATAACCGTGGCAGCTGTGGAGCCTTCGCTCATTGTGTTGATGATTGAGTTGATGGTGCTGACAGACAGGCCCAGCCTGGTTGCCAGTTCCCGATCTATGGACACAGACACCAGAGGCTGGCTTGTGTCATATCCCAGTTGCGGATTGACGAACACATCGGTTTCCTGAGCCATGGCATTGACCAGCTCATCACCCGCAACCACGATGGCATCATAGTCGTTGCCCGTTACAGCGAATTGCAATCCACGTCCCGCACCGCGAATGCCAAGGCTGTTGGGCGTGCGCACTGACAGGGTCAGTCCTGTAATCCGTTGGAGCCGCTGATTGATTTCACTTGCGATCACCTGTTGGCTGCGTTCGCGTTCGCCCCAATTCTGCAGCCTGATAATGATAAAGGCGGAAGATGAGGAACCGCGGCCAACCAGCGCAAGAACCGCCGCCATTTCACCGCTTTCAATATAAGGCTCCAAAATGGTCTCCACCTGCCGCACCTGACTGTCCGTGAAGCTGAGACTGGCACCGGATGGCGCGCGCGAGGCTATGATGAAAAAACCGCGATCTTCGCTCGGGGTAAGTTCAGATGGCAAAGTGAAAAAGCTGCTTGCGGCAAAAATGGCGAATGCGATGGCAATGCCGATAATGACAATGGGCAAACGCAGCGAGAATCCCACAATCGCTCCGTAGCCACGGGTAAAAACACTTTCGCGAGGCTGTTTGCCCTCGTCAGATTTACTCTCGCGGCCCGGATCGAGAATAGCTGCCATTGCCGGAACAAGGGTCAATGCGACGACTGAAGACAGGGTGACACAAAATGCCAGCACAAACCCGAACTCGGAGAAGATGCCGCCCGCCTGCCCCGGCAGAAATGAAATCGGGATGAAAACAGCTGCCAGTGTGGCCGTTGTTGAAATAACAGCGAAGAACACCTCGTTCGTTCCTGCAGCGGCGGCTGCGCGTGGACCCATGCCCGAGCGCCGTCTCCGCACGATGTTCTCAACAACAACAATCGCGTCATCCACCACCATTCCCGTGGCCAGAACAAGAGCCAGAAGAGAAATCGTGTTGATGGAGAACCCAACCAGCCATATGGCAGCCAGTGTTCCTGTGAGGGCAACAGGGATCGCCACAGCGGGGATCATGGTTGCACTGAAGGACCGCAGGAAGACAAATATCACGCTGATAACAATCAGAACCGCCATTGAGATCGAGAAAACGACTTCCGCAATCGACTGTTCGATGAAAATTCCATCATCCGAGTTTATAATCAGGCGAATGCCATCGGGTAATTCGCTCTGCAATTCTGCAACAGCGGCGCGTACTTCTTTCGAAATGGCAAGCGTGTTGCCAACAGACTGACGGATAATGTTGAGACCTACAGCACTTTCGCCATTGACCCGAAACAGGGTCGATCGCTCACTGGCTGTAAGTTGAACAAAGGCCACATCACTGATGCGCGTGTGGCTGTCGATCAGAACGTTGCTGATTGTTGCAGCATTAATCAGTGGATCAGTGCTGCGCATCACCACAGATTGCGCCTCAGAATCAAGATCTCCCAACGGATCAGTTGCCCGCAATGTAGACAACGCCTCCTCCACATCATCCGGCGTCAGGCCGCGCCCGGTAAGCGATATCATGTTAACATGAACCTGAAACTCGTTGACCTGATCGCCAGCGATTTCGACTTCGGATATGCCCTCGATCGTTGACACGCGATCCGAAACAGACCCTTCCGCCAACTCGGTCAGAGTTTCCAGACTGGTGCCTCCCAAAAGCGCGAGACGCATGATCGGGTCGGCATCAGAATCGTTTTTTGTTACTGTCGGATCGTCGATGTCATCCGGCAATTGCCGCAGAGTGCGCGCAACAATTTCCCGGGCCTCATTGGCGATATCATTAATTTCGACACCATCAGAAAACTCCATATTGATGCGGCTTCGCCCATAGCTGGACCTGGAGGATACGCTTTGCAATCCTTCCAGCGCTGACAGTGCATCCTCCAGGGGCGTTGTGATTTCCGTATCAATTGTCTCCGGCGCCGCGCCGTCATAGGTGGTATTAACCGACAGAACCGGTTGATCAACGTTGGGCAGTTCGCGCACATCAACAGAATTGAAGGCTGCTAATCCGGCAACGGCGATCAGCAGATTGATAACAAGCGCAAGAATGGGCCGCGCAATAAACAATTCTGCGAAGCCACTGCGTTTTTTTGGGGCGATCTCATCACTCATGAACCAGCCTCAGGCGTTTGGGTCCGATTTTGATTTTGGCCGGATGTTGCTGCAGGTCTGTTTGCGCCACCGCCAGCGCGCCGTTGATTGAGTTGTTCCTGCGTGACGACTTGCGATCCTTCACGCAGTTTCTGCACGCCTTCAATGACGATCTGTGCGCCATCTTCAAGATCAGCGTCCAGCCAGACCATGTCATTCTCACGTGAGCGCACGACGACAGGGACCTTGCTGACCTTACCTTCATTGGCGACCCACACGGTTGCACCTTCACGACTCCATGTCAGCGCCGATACAGGGACACTTGGCAGCGGGTCATTGGTATTGCTAACGAGAACGTTGACAATGGAGCCTGGTTGAAGCACGCGCCCAACATTCGCAAATCGTGCCCTTGCCCCAATCAGTCGGGTTTGCGGATCGATTTCGTTATCAAAGGCAGTGATCTCGCCTTCTAGAACAGCGCCTGGTCTGGATGGTGCTGTCACCCGGACAGGATATCCGGGTCGCAATAATTCACTCGCCCGATCCGGAAGGGTGAACTCCACTGTGAGGCTGTCGGTGTTGGTCAGGGTTACCAGTTCAGAGCCCGCGTTCAGATAAGCCCCCACCTGCACATCCGTCAGGCCAGGTGTCCCGTCAATTGGCGCAACAATGCTGCGTTGCTCCAGATCATAACTCGCCTTGTCCAGAGCAGCTTGCGCGATATCAACAGTCACCTGAGCATCTGCAAGTGAGGTGTTGGTAAGTGTTCCGGTTGACGCCAGCTTTGCATACCGGGACAGCGTCTCCTGTGCCTGTCGCAACTGAATTTGGGCGGTTCTAACAGCAATGTTCTCCAACTCATCATTGAGAGACACCAGCAATGAGCCCGCCGCTATCCTGACATTTGGGACCATATGAACTGCCGTGACGCGGCCACTGGTTTCACTGAGCACGCGGACACGTGCCTCGGCCTGCACATTGCCGAGCGCACTGAAAAGGTCCGTATAGGGTTCCACCTTGACGGATGCCATTGTGACCGTTGAGGCCTGATTGCTGCCCCTCCCGCCACGACGCTGCCCTGTCGGAGCAGCCCGCCCGCCCGGTGCGCTTGCATTGGCCTGTTCAGGTGTTCCACCACCGTCATAGACAAAGGTGAAAAAATACGTGCCACCAATCAAGGCAGCGGCGATAAGGAGGGAGAGTAAGTGTTTCATAGTGTTTTCTTATTCCGTCGCAAAGCAGTAATAGAGGCCATCGCCTCCCGTTCCGCGCAGCGCTTCAAGGCCGCACCCTCTGGAGCCGTGTGCAGCATTCCAGGAGGTCGGTTCAGCACCGCCACCCTGACGATCATGATGCCCAACCATGGCTGATCCTTCTCCGCTGCTGGTCCAGAACGAGCAGGCATCTCCAACCAGAGTGCCGTCAGCATTGGAGCCGGTCAGAATGTCGTGACGATTGGGTGAATCGCCCCGTCCGTTGACAACAGCACCGGTTTCATCAAGCGAGTTTTCCTTGCTGAGCTTATTGTTATCGCTGTGCAGATCATCAACGTTGAGGGCGACGGTGATGCCCTTGGCATTCATCCAGGGGCCTTTTCCAATGCGCTCACGTGCATTTTCCACGTCCGTAGACAAATAAGCCCGCCAGGTTTTTCCAGTCGCACCCGCTGCTTCGGCAAGCGCACCACAATGCGTGTCTGCACCCGCAAGGCCACCCAGATCTGCCCCATTTCCAGGGTTCACACTTGTTATGAAGAAGCTCATATCCGCATCTTGTGCCTGTATTTGGCTCATCGTGGCCAATATAGTTGGCAGTATGATTGTCGTTCTCAGAGCAAATTGATTGAGCATCATGTAAACCCTTCAGTTCGAGTTGCCGGAAATCAGTTGTTCAAATTCAGCACCATCTTCAATCAAGGAAATGAGTCTTACGGTGACCTATTTGGCCGCCCCCTGAACCATTCGGATCAGCACCGAATCCCGGTCCACAAAATGATGTTTGAGCGCTGCTGCGATATGAAGGGCAACGATCAAGGCAAGCGTAAAACCGGTATATTTATGCGTGTAGCCGGCAGCGCCACTCAACCAGGCAATTTCGGTCTGGGCCGGTATCGAAAACCAGTTGAACACGGCAATAGAGCGCCCATTAAAAATAGATGCAACAACACCGGAAATCGGCATGATGAGAATGCCTGCAAGCAGAGCCCAATGAGCGATCTTTGATGCGATTTCCTGCCATTGAGGCATGGTGGATTCATCGGATTCTGGAAACCCCTGTATGATACGCCACAAGACACGCCACACACCGTAGATCAGCACGAGAACACCAACTGATTTGTGAATATCGATGAGCCAACGCTTGTCTTCCCGCGCTAACCCGCCAAACTCCAGAAAAAGTCCCAGTGCAAGCATGCCAAGAATGGCGATTGCGATCAGCCAGTGATTTATTCGAGACATCAGATCATAGCCAGATGGGCTGTGCATGTTGCTATCCTTGTGACCTTTGGCGTAGTTTCTGAACTTGCGGCTTCATCTGGACTTATGGCCTCAAAGTAGCTGGCATTGTATGGTCAGTCTGGATATGTGACGCATATATAAACAACGCAACTTGTATGAATAACGCGACCTGGGGACGTTAAATGGTTTTGTCGAAAACGTTTAGATTCGAACTCACAGAAGGGATTGAAACGCATTGATCAATTCCATGTTAACATTCTAACAATGAGCATGAAAAAACAAGGCTTTTTGCTTCACCCCTTATTACATTCTGGTAATCTGGTAGAAGACAGGTTGCGCACCCGCCTGGCGCCATATGGTATCCAGCCAAGACAAGCGCGTGTTCTTGCCGCACTCAACCGCATGGGCCCTGTTTCGCAGGTCGAACTGGCACGCGAGTTTCATATATCAGCGGCCAGTATGAGCACTATGAGTTCACGCCTGATCGCGGCAAAGCTGATCAGCCGTAAGCCAAACGAAGAAACGGCGCGGAGTAATGTACTGACCCTAACGGATGAGGGTCGAAAAATGCTTATGGAAATACATCAAGCTTGGCATGACATGGATCAGATCATTGTTGAGGCATTGGGCGCTGAGCGTGCAGAATTGTTTGGCAAGATGGCGCTTGAATTGCGTAATAGTCTGGGCGGTCGCACACCGGGCGGAAAACGCGTAAAAATTGAAGATGAAGAATCTGCCTGAAACGCCCGTCTGTTGGGGCGGTCCGTTGGGTCAATGACCTGTCTGCTATCGCGCTTTTATACGCGTCCCAGAGTCCAGCGAACGATTGCGATTATCACCTCATCCATCGCCTCATCAAGCGCGAACACCGCATCTTCCAGACTGTCTGATGGTGCGAAGGCGCTGGCACTGAATTCTCGCGTCCCTGCCACTTGACCAGTCCGATCATTCACGATTTTAACAGAGATATCGATATCAGCAGACTGGGTGATGGCATCAAATTCAAAGGCCCGCAAATTCGACAGAATCTGGTAGTCGATGACCAGACCATCACCGGGTTTGCCAACAGCTTTGGCTCGGCCAGTTGCCTCAAAAGATTCCAGTATTTTCGCTTGTAAAAGTCTTGGCAGCGTATCTGCCCATTGTGCCTGCGGAAAATAATTCAGCTCCGAAGCAGATGGCCGGACGACGATTCCGGTTCCGGCAAGGGCCTGCAACGCGCTTGGTTCGACAATAAGTATTTGTCCAGCCCTGCCCCGCAGCTTTGAAATATCGGTCGGTGCAGACAGGTCGAAGGTTCGCGATGGCGGCGGCGAAATCAAAATGCAACCGGAAAGGCCCAAACTCAGCGCAGCCGCAACCAACAGTCCTGCGCCCGGTTTGCGAGCTTGCATCGATCGGCCAATCCGATGCGGCTGCGTATCTTGTTTCGTGTCAAAGGCCAAAGCCAACTCGCTATCACTTACTGAGTCTGGAGAAATACCACCCTTGCTTTTGAACAGAGATTCCCAAGAAATCAAGCGCCTGCGCCTCTTTCAGACGCAACTGTTGCAAGAATCACCCGGTTCCAGTGCATGAATCCGGAATAATTCAGCGTCTCGGCCTGCCATTGTATTCCGGGACGCCACCACTGCCTGAAATGAACTGCCGTGGATTGCTTTCCAATTGCTGCAACAAGCTATTAAAGCGACTCATCGCGCGTCTTCCATCTGCAATCAAACCGTCCAGATTGCGCAGTCCCGAGCCAGAGAAACGCGACACGCCATTGGCAATCTCGCCAATCCGCACCTCAAATGTGGAGGCTGCGCTTCGGAAACTGGACAGGGTTTTTTGCAGTTCACCCATAAGCGTTGCGCTGCCATCAGAACTCATCATCTCATCGAGTCCATCAAAAAGTGCATCCACACGGCCTGCTGCCGAATTGAGCGTCTTGGCAAACGCTGCAGCATCAGCGGTGATTCCGCTAATGCGGTCCCCCTCGCTTTCAAGACGCGTGGCAAGGCTTTTGAAGCTTTCGCTGCCGTCGCGGGCATTTTCAACAATTCCGGAGATCGCACCATTTTGATCCGCCAGATTTTTAACAAATGAACTTGCGCCTTCGACCATTGCTCTCAATTCTTCAGGCGGTATAGCAGACACAATATTGTCTATCTGTAACAGGCTGCTGTTGAGGGAGGCACCAAAGGTGTTGAATGTGGAAACTGATAGTGTGGCTTCAGAGACGAGATCTTCAAGTTTTCCAGCGGTCTGATTCAAATTATCCGTGAACCTTTGAATGTTGCTGACGGCAGTCCGCACCTGCTCTGGATTAATCGCACTGACCAGTGTGTCAGCCTTTTCGGTCAAACCTTCCAATCGGTTTGCAAGCGCACCAATTTGTGTGGCGGCTTCGGTGGTTGTCGACAGGAAACGGTCGATGCCGGGTGCATTGCTTGCCAGTGCATCGGAAAAAATCGCCGCATTCTGAATGGTTCGTTCGATCTCTGCGCCATTGGTTTCCACCAATGTATCAACCCGTCTGACCACCCGGTCTACCCGAGTCATCATATCCCGTGCAGCCTGCAGCAAGTCATCCATTGAAGACCCGTCAGCCTGCAATTGGGGAATGTCGTCTTGCAACAAGAGGTTGGGCAATTCTATGGAACCGGCCCGTAAATCCACATAGGACGCGCCCGTGATGCCGGTCGTGCCGAGTGTGATTTCAGTGTCTGACTTGAGCGGCGTGTTTTGGTCGATATCGACATCGACCAAAACCGCTTCGGGATCGGTCGGATCCAGTGAGAGGCTGCGAACTGTGCCAACGCGGATGCCGTTGAAATTGACCGGACTTCCAGCAACAAGGCCGGATACGGCTCCGGGGAAAGAAATTTGAACCGGTACGGCAGACCCAGCCTGATCCAGCCTTCCGACCCAGTAGATCATAAATACGGCTATGGCGGCCACCAACAGCGTGAATATGCCGATCAGCCCATAATTGGCCTTGGTTTCCATCGTCTACAAACTCACTCTCGACATGTCATTCTGACGTTCAATTGATACTCGCATTCAGCTTTCAAGCGACTCATTCAACCTGCGGGCACGCTTCCCACGAAAATAATCCTGCACCCATGGATCGTCAAATGCCAGCATATCCGGCAGGCCGCCCTCTACCATGACCTTTTTGTTGCCTATAACGGCAATTCTGTCACAGGCGGCATAGAGACTGTCCAGATCATGGGTCACCATGAACGCACTCAAAGCCAGAGTTTCGCAGAGTTTTTTCAACAACTCATCAAATTCTGCGGCACTGATCGGATCAAGACCGGAGGTGGGTTCATCCAGAAACACGATGTCGGGATCCAATGACAACGCTCTGGCAAGGCTTGCCCGCTTTATCATGCCGCCTGACAATTCCGCCGGGAATTTATCTGCGGCATCGGCTGGCAAACCAACCATCTCAATCTTGATACGAGCCAGTTCGTCCATCAGATCTTGCGGCAGTCGTAAATGTTCCCGCATTGGCACCTGAACGTTCTGCTTTACGGTCAGTGCTGAGAACAAGGCGCCGTTCTGAAACAGGACGCCCCAGCGGCGATCCACCGCCTCCTGCACGGCATGTTCAGCAGAATCGTAGTCCTGACCATACACTTTCACGATACCAGAGCGGCGCGGCAGCAAACCGACAATCGAGCGCAGCAATACCGACTTGCCAGTTCCCGAAGCGCCCACAACGCCAAGCACTTCGCCAGCCCTGAGGTCGATATCGAGATCTTCAAGAATAAGGCTATCACCAAACCCTACGGTAATTCCGCGTGCCTGCAAAATGACGTCGCCACGCTTTACAGACGGAAATGTAATAGGTTCTTTGGCCATAGAAACTCTGGAATTTGCGAAACTCTGGAACTGCATTATCGGATCGCCTTTGAGGAAACCCTCTTTGGCACCGATTCCAAGACTTGCATTAACCTTATGCTGGATTGGTGTTTCGTTTGCAATGAAGGCAATATTGCGATCTTGCGCCAAATCGCGCATTGAAAGGACGTCTTGATTAAACCGCGCGGAGGATATGATGAAAACAAAATTGCTTGGCCAGACTGGCTTGCAGGTTTCAGAGCTTTGTTTTGGAACCATGTCTTTTGGCGGTGATGCTGACGCGCATGAAGCTGGCCGCATGTTTTCTGCCTGCCGTGATGCCGGCATCAATTTCTTCGACTGTGCGGATGTCTACTCAAATGGCATGGCCGAGCGCATTCTGGGAGACTTGATCAAGACTGACCGTGATGAATTGATTGTTACGTCAAAATGCTTTGGAGCCATGAACGCTGACATCAATTCTGGCGGTGGCAACCGTCGGCATATCCTGCGGGCTGTGGAAGCGAGCCTGGAACGGTTGGGCACTGACCGGCTGGATATTCTGTTCATGCATCGCTGGGACAATCATGTGCCGTTGGAAGAAACGCTTCGGGCTTTGGAAAAACTGGTAGCCGATGGCAAGGTCTTGTATCTGGGGGCCAGCAATTATGCGGCCTGGCAACTTGCCAGAGCGCTTGGCATTTCGGACCAGCATGGCTGGCCGCGATTCGATGTGATTCAACCCATGTATTCCCTTGTGAAACGACAGGCAGAAGCGGAAATTTTTCCACTCGCTCTTGCCGAGAATTTGGGTGTTATTTCTTACTCTCCGCTTGGCGGAGGCCTGCTGAGTGGCAAGTATAACGCCAGCACACGCCCGGAGGCAGCGCGCCTTGTGGCCAACACCATGTATTCGGCGCGCTATGGCGAGCCATGGGTGTTTGAAACGGCAGAGGCTTTCACGGCATTATGTGAAGACAGGAATGTCCACCCGGTGTCCCTGGCGATTGCATGGGCTGCGGCCAATACGGCTGTAACCAGCCCGATTATTGGCGCACGCAATCTGGAGCAGCTTATGCCATCATTGCAATCTGTTGATGTGGAACTGGATGAAGCGCTCCATTCCGCCATATCCGCCCTTTCCCGAACGCCCGCGCCGGCAACAGATCGTCTCGAGGAGCAGACCTAGAGCAGAAACAAACCGGCGGAAAACACGCATCAGTAGCCGATAGCTGCGAAGAACATGGCAAACAACCCGTCCATGACGATCACCATGAATATGGCTTTGACCACAGAAGCTGTTGTCCTGCGCCCCAGAGACTCAGCACTTCCCTTCACGGCAAAGCCTTCTGAACAAGCAATAACGGCGATGACCAAAGCCATGAACGGCGCCTTTATGAAACCCACCAGCAGGGTTGAGAGCCAAACGGCTTCTCTCAATCGTGTGATGAACTCAATCGGCGGGATATCAGAGTAAACCCAGGCGACCATGGCTCCGCCTAAAAGCGCGAAAATATTTGCGATAACCGTCAACAATGGCACCGCAATTACCAGGGCCAGAACCCGCGGCAATACGAGCACATCGGTTGTCGACATGCCAATAACGCGCAGAGCGTCAATCTCCTCACGCATCTTCATGGAGCCAATCTCGGCTGTGAAGGCACTGCCGGAGCGACCGGCAACCATAATGGCTGTCAACAACACGCCCAGTTCCCTCAGCACAAGAATGCCGACCAGATCGACTGTGAAGACTTCAGCGCCAAAATAACGCAACTGATACGCCGATTGCTGAGCAATGATGGCGCCGATGACAAACGACATGAGCGCGATGATCGGCACTGCGCGCAGGCCCGCCTGATCCAGATGATGAACGATTGAGATTGCACGCAAGCGTTTGGGCGATACCAAAACAGCGATCAGACCAGAGATAGCCCGGCCCAACATGTTGGTTTTGGCTGACATATCATAGCCAATAGCAGCCACAGTCCGACCAAGAAACTCCATCGGGTGCCAACGAGGTGGAGCAGCAGTTTCGGTATCCACAGCAGCAGCGCTTTCAAAAACCTCATCCAGCAATACTTCCCGGTCGGGCGTCATGCCTTCTATCAACAGGTCGCTGTTGCGGTCCAAAAGGTGTTTACGAAGCCGCACCAGCAACCAGGCGCCAGAGGTATCCATTTCCTCAATCGCTGAGATGTTGGCGATCAGAGGACCCGCCTCGCTCTTCGCGACACGCTGTTCCAACTCATTCAGCCGTTGGGATAGATCGGCTGCATTTTCCAATGTCCAATTGCCTGCCGCCAACAGCTTCATGCCGTCGGAATTGTCCTGCAGAGAGACCAGATCTGGCACTGTTGTTACGCTCACATTTTTTCCATTGCGAAGTACGGGATTCTTGCACAGACTAACGGATATTCAGTGCGGTTGAAATGCTGAATAAAAACAGGTGATTTATGGAATTGAAACGGCCCTACCTCTTGTTTCTGGGCGATGTGCCAGATGCTTTGGCTGCAAAGACTGCAATCGGCATTGTCGACTGGCGGAAAGACTGGTGTGTCGGGCAAATGCGCCTGCCCGGATGCAACGCCGATACCGGTCTGCCAGATATGGGTTTGCGACAGGCCATTGCGGCGGGTGCAAAAACACTCATCATCGGCGTTGTAAATGCCGGCGGCGTTCTTCCCGATCACTGGCTTGACTCCATTGTCGCAGCGCTTGATGCCGGTCTGGATGTTGCAAGCGGGCTGCATCTGCGTCTGGAGGACATTCCGGCAATCGCAGAAGCTGCAAAGCGCAATGGCCGACACTTGCATAATGTGCGCCATTCTGACCAGACTTTCAAAACCGGTCAGGGCACCAAACGTGAGGGATTGCGGCTGCTGACAGTTGGAACCGATTGTTCTGTTGGCAAGAAATACACGTCCCTTGCGCTTGAAAAAGGCATGCGGGAAGCGGGTCTGGATGCAAATTTCCAGGCCACGGGACAGACCGGCATTTTTATTTCCGGCCGGGGCGTATCCATTGATGCGGTGGTTGCGGATTTCATATCTGGTGCCGCTGAATGGGTTTCGCCTGCGACAGAGCCCGATATCTGGCAAATTGTGGAGGGACAGGGGTCGTTGTTTCACCCCTCGTTTGCAGGTGTGTCACTGGGTTTGCTACACGGCTCCCAACCTGACGCCTTTGTGGTTTGTCATGAAACGACGCGAACCCATATGCGCAATGTGAAACATCCACTTCCAAGCATACAACAAGTCATTGACCTGACAATTGCCTGCGGGCAGCTCACGAACCCTGACATTCGTTGTGTTGGCATTGCTGTCAACACTCAGGCCCTTGATGAAGCAACCGCCGTCAGTACGATGGCTGAGATTGAAAAGGCCCACGACCTACCAACTGTAGACCCCATACGCACGGGTGTGGCACCGATTGTTGCCAGACTGCAGCAGGAGTTTGACCTTTGAGCCGCCATATTGAAATTGCTGCCGAAGTGTTTCCGTTGGCACAGGCTTTCACGATTTCCCGTGGATCACGCACCGAAGCTCATGTCCTTACAGTATCGATTAGCCAGGATGGCAAGATTGGCAGAGGGGAATGCGTTCCCTATGCCAGGTACGACGAAAGTCTGGACAGCGTGGCAGAGCAGATCAAGTCCATACTGCCGGACTTGTCGGAAAACCTCGACACAGAAGCCTTGCAATCCGCCCTGCCCGCTGGCGCTGCACGCAATGCTGTTGATTGTGCTCTGTGGGATTTAAAGGCGAAGCAGGAGGGCGTCAGCGTCGCACATTTGTGGGGTATGTCGCCGCTGCATGGTGTTGAAACCGCCTACACCATCAGTCTCGATACTGCAGAGCGTATGGGACAGGCAGCCCACGCTGCAAGCAATCATCCGATCCTCAAGATAAAGCTGGGTGGTGCCGGGGACACGGACCGCATCAGAGCGGTTCATTCTGCCGCCCCCCATTGCAAGATCATCGTCGATGCAAACGAAGCCTGGACGCCCGATAATTTCGTTGAAAATATGCTGGTCTGCGCCGCATCTGGCATTTCACTTGTTGAGCAACCGCTTCCTGCCGGGCATGATGACATCCTGGCGGGCATTCCACATCCGGTACCGATTTGCGCTGACGAAAGCGCTCATACCAGCGAGACTGTATCAGAGCTGAAATCACGTTATGATTTCATAAATGTCAAATTGGACAAGGCCGGTGGTTTGACAGAAGCCATGAAGCTTGTTGTACGCTGTCGAAACGAAGGTTTCGGTGTGATGATTGGCTGCATGGTTGGGACATCACTTGGCATGGCTCCAGCCCTGTTACCCGCACAATTTGCAGCTTTCGTGGACCTTGACGGGCCCTTGTTGCTGAAACGGGACAGAGAACATGGCTTACACTACGCAAACAGCGTCATTGCACCGCCAAAACCGAAATTATGGGGATGATGTTGAGCCGTTCCTAAGCCGTTGCATTATCAGCCAAAGGACAAAAGCCAGCAGGCCAATCAATGCCATAGCGATAAAGCTGTTTACGCCAAAGCGCACAAACAGCTGTCCCGACAAGATGGTTGTCAGTGCCATCATAACCCCGGAAATGAAGAAATAGCTTGCCTGCGCGCGCCCTGTCTGAGCGTCCGGCACTCCCCGTGAAATGGCGTGCATAACACCCAGATGCGCCGCTCCAAAAGTGGCACCATGCAGGATTTGCAAGACGAAATACCCCGCAAATGACCAATGGATCGGAAACAGCAGCCAACGCACAATGACGGCAACAGCGCCCACCGCCAAAAGGCCGGAGGGGCCAATGCGCTGCAAAATCGGTTTGGACATCGCAAACAAAGCGACTTCTGCCAAAACGCCAATGGCCCACAGAACACCTATTTCCAGCCCGGTAAACCCGGCTTGCTGCCAATAAAGACTTCCAAACGCGTAGACCATGGCATGACTCGCTTGGCACAATGAGCCAATGGCAAGTGAGAGCAGCAGAACCGGATGCCGGAAGGCTTTTGCCGAGAATTCAGTCTGATTTTGCGGCACATCCGTTGTTGCAACTTGACCTTTTGGCAAAGCCACGGTCGACAACGCCACCAAACCGTAGGCCAAAAACAGAATGGGTAATACGACTGAGCCGGACATCGCGCCAATAAGTGCGCCGGCAGCAATATTTGCACCAACAAAGGCCAGTGACCCCCAAAGACGCACTTGCCCGTAATCCATGCCAAAACTGCGCACACCCGACAGGGCAATCGCATCTCCCAACGGGACCAGCGTATCCCAGAAGATCGCCACGAAAACCACCACAAGCACGATTTGCCAGAAGCCGCTTGCAAAGAATAGAAGGCTCAAACACAGAAAGGCTGCTGTGGCATAAATCACGGTGATCTTGCGACGATCCGAAACACGGTCCCCCAGCGACACCATTAGTGGTGTGACGATTGCCCGAACGGCCATGGGAACCGCCAGCACCAGCCCGATTTCTGTGGGTGTCAACGCCCGCGATTCAAGCCACAGGGGGAAAAATGGAATGTAAATTCCAACGGCCGCAAACACCGCCATGTAAAACAGGGCCATACGCGGCGCAAAGGAGGTGGGTCCGGTGAGACGAGCAATCACTTGGAAAATCCATTCGCCGACATACGCAGGAACACATGCGTTTCAGCATCTTATTGTTAAGAATCACAGTGTAGTCTGGAACAGAATCGAGACTTGTCTGGCAGGCTTCGACTTTAACAGAAAACCCGATTGAGACCACACCAGGAAGACCATGGCGCAGCAGAAAAACAAACCGTCAGAACTAACTGATATTTTGCCAACAGAAGAATACCACGCCATTGAATCAGCGGTTCTGGAAACCGCGAGGGGCCGCTGGTTCCTAGAGGAATATGCGCGCAGACACCGTGTTGCAGATACTGAAATATTGCTTGAAGCCATTGCAAGACTTGAAAACTCCATCGGTGGAGCGCCAGCCAAACCTGCTGCCGATGCCGCACCTATCGCTGACGCACCTGTTGCTACCGTGATTGCTGAGCCCCGACATGTGGTTCCGCCCAATGCCGGTGAAAACGAAACACTACAACGGCTTCATTTGGAAGTGGCGGAGTTGTCTGCTGCAATTCAACTGACCCGTCAGGAAATCAGTGAGCTAGGGTCACAACAAGCGCAAAATGGCGGATTTGCTCCAGCAGCAAATGAAATGGATGACATTTTTGAGCACACTGAGAAGGCCATATCTGACATCTTGCAGGCAGCGGAAGCCATGCAGGCATCCGCCTGGGCTGCGCGTGAAGATGGAACGGATACCGAGGTCTGCGACAGGCTGGATAAGTGCGCGATAAATATTTACACGGCCTGCACCTTTCAGGAACTGACCGGACAACGGATCGCAAAACTCCTCTCATTGATTGAGTTTACGGAAAGCCATGTTGTGAGAATGCTTCAGCACTGGCAGGTTGATGATGAGACGGACGCACCAGATGCCGAAGTGGTTGGGGCGCCAACCCAAACAGAAAAGCTGGTCGAGGACACACGGCCGGCAGATGTGTTTGAAGCTTCACCCATGCATGATGACGGTCAAAGAGAACCCGAAAGCAACGCCTTCCAACAGCTATCTGAAGATGGTGACGTTCATGGGGATGTGCTGTCAGGCAACAACCCGTTTGAGGGTCAGGATGCTTTTGTGTCTACAGAAGAGACCCTGAAAAGCGTTGCGCAGTCCTAGGGTGCGGACCCATTATGGGTGATGAAATAGCAGAACAAATGGCAAAGAGATGCAAGGAAATACGCGCGGAGCGGGCTTTCTGCCCGGTTAAGCGCTTTGACGCCGCAGGTCGCAGCAATTTTTCTGTCCATCAGGGATCGGGCCTGTTTGCCCGCAGCCCGCGTCGCAAAGACTTGAAAGTCTTCAGACTTCCTGCTTCTTTGCTCCTGGTCTGCAAACAAACCGATCCCGACTATTTCACCACCCATAATGGGTCCGCACCCTAGGGTCAGGACTCATTGATTGATCCAGAAGATCACTGTTGCGGCGATGCAGATTGCTGAGAAGTAGGTATGGGCGCATCGGTCGTAGCGGGTCGCGATACGGCGCCAGTCCTTGAGTTTGCCAAACATGCGTTCGATCAGATTGCGCTGTTTGTACAATGCCTTTGAATATGTGGCCGGATTATTCCTGCCTGATCTTGGCGGAATGCAGGGCTTGATGCCTTTTGCTTTCAATGCTGCGCGGAACTCGTCGCTATCGTATCCTTTGTCCCCGATCAGCGTTTGGGCGCTTGGCATGGCTGGGTACAGCAGCTTGGCACCCAGATGATCCGACATTTGCCCTTCGCTCAAGGCCATCATGATGGGCCGTCCCTTGCCATCGGTGACAGCGTGAAGCTTGGAATTTAACCCGCCTTTGGTGCGACCGATGCGACGGGGAAGAACCCCTTTTTTTGAAGGCTTGCCGCAGTGCGATGAGCCTTCAGGTGTGTGGCATCAATGATCAATGTATCTGGCGGACCTTCCTCGGCCACCAAACTGCTGAATATACGATCAAAAACGCCCAGTCCGCTCCACCGCACAAACCGATTGTACAGCGTCTTATGCGGCCCATAATCAACTGGCGCATCGCACCATCGAAGGCCGTTTCTGATAACGTGGATGATGCCACTCAGTACACGACGGTCATCGACACGCGGGATGCCGTGCGAAAGTGGAAAATGTGGTTTCATCCGCTCAAGTTGCTCTTCGGAAAGCCAAAACAAAGTGCTCATCTGTGATCCTCCTCGATTGGAAGGAATCACAAATCACTGCCGATGGGAATCCCAAATTTTAATGGGTCCTGAACCTAGTAAACTTGGCGGGATAGGTTTTCCTCGACACAGACACCGTTCAATCGGGTTTCTGGTCTATTTTTAAGAAATGTTTGATGAAATATTTCGCCTCCAAAACCCTCTTGTTTTTTATACTTATTTTTTACTGAACTCACAAAATCTTTGTTAACCAAGCTTCGCAGTTGCTGCAATTCTTAAGGTCACGTTGATGATTTAAACTGATCATGCCTCATCACTGTCGCAGGGGAGGTTTTGGATTGGGAGTGAATTCTGAAAAGAAAACAATTGCTGCCATTGTTCCAGAATCAATCGCCTTTGCGGTTGCTACGGCGAAAGGCAGTACTGAGGAGACCGTTACACGGCTTTCTCAGGATCGAGTAGCCCTCGCCCAGCTTGTTCAGGAACACAGTATCCTGAAAGAGGCAATTGAGCGTGCGCCCACACCTTACTGTGTCTACACATCGGATGATCGGTTGCTTGCCACCAATCCAGCCTATGAGAATCTGCATCCTGCCCTGCTGAAAATGCGCAATGCCTTGGCTCCCGGGCAAAGGGTTCATTATGCTGATCTTGTGCGGGAGCAGATCAAGGATACTGTTTCAAGCGAAGAGTTGGAAACCGAAGTCCAAAGACGGGTTCAGTCGCAACGACTTGCATCAGGAGACATGGTGGAACGGGACTATGGTGATCACGGTGTGTTTCGTGTCGTCAAGTACCGACTGACCTCCGGCGGCACTGCAGGCGTCGCTTTTGATGTGACAGAACTCAAAAAGCGTGAAGCAGATCTTCTGAAGGCAAAAAATGCCGCTGAAGAGGCAAATGACCAGGCCCGCATTGCTCTGGAGACAGAGCGGACACGGAAAGTCCAAATGCGAAACCTGTCGCAGTTGGGTGAATGGCTACAGAGTTGCCAATCCCTGCCTGAACTCTTCCGCGTTGTAGAGTGTTTCATGACACGCATATTCGAGGATTCCTCCGGGGAGCTCTACGTTTACAGCAATTCGCGTGACATGTTGGACGGTTCCTGCGAGTGGAATCGTAACGGCGCTATTCAGGCACATATCCATCCCGATGATTGCTGGGCACTGCGCCGTGGTCGGATGACCCATTTCGGTCCTGACGAGATCGGCATTACGTGCAAACATGTTGTCGACATTCCCAACCTGAGTGATGGGCGCGAATATATCTGCATCCCCATCATTGCACACGGCGAGACGGTGGGCCTGTTACACATCCGCTTCAGTGCTGAGACAACCGCTGACCGAACCCTGTTCGAAGAGACGATCATGCCCTTTGCTGTGCGTTGTGCTGAACAGATCAGTCTGGCAATTGCTAATGTGAAGTTACGCGACGAACTTATGGATCAGTCAACGAAAGATCCGCTGACAGGCCTTTGGAACCGTCGCCACCTGATGAACCAGTGCCGCCACGCATTGGCAGAGGCGGAACGAGACAGACATCAGGTCTCGGTGATTGCGCTGGACGTGGATAAATTCAAACCATTCAACGATCTGCACGGGCATGATGCCGGAGACACGGTTCTGCGGCACATCGGGGAAGTTATGCAGTCTATCGTGAAAGATGGTGAGATTGCAGCTCGATTGGGCGGTGAAGAGTTCCTTGTCCTGCTGCCCCGCAGTTCAATGGAGGAAGCCCGTGAGCGCGCAGAAGTCCTGCGTGGAAAAACCGAGTCCATGATTATTGACTATGGAGATGCCGCGCTTCCACGCGTCACTATTTCAGCGGGTGTCGCAACAGCAATACCTGGACAAAAATACGGCCCTCAAGATTTGATCCGTGCCAGTGACAGGGCTCTTTACGGAGCCAAGGACGCGGGACGAAATCGTGTCATGACTGCAAATGAGTTAGAGGCCGGATAGAGAAATACCCAAGATGCGGCCCCCATTCAAGCCATTTAAGATACCGGTGCACCCTGACCACCGGCTCCATATTACGTTTGAGAATCGGGAAGATCGAAGACGTTGTTAACGACCCCACGCTAAACATTAAGATGTATATATATTTTTAGCACTTAATAGTTGTATAGACTTATCAATGTGTCCGACAGGATTGTTGGACAGCCATAAAGACTACGAGAGATCTACCCTGATGATACCTGCACCGATCCCAGAAAATGAAGCAGAGCGCCTGGCAACACTTCGGCGCTTCGCCATCCTTGATTCGGAGAAGGAAAGCGTCTTTGACCGCATAACAGATCTTGCATCTGAATTGTTTGATGCGCCGATCGCGCTCATCTCCCTGATCGACACAGACCGACAATGGTTTAAGGCATCCTGTGGTCTGGAAGCGCCAGAATTGCCTCGTGATCTTGCGTTTTGTGCTTACACCATTCTTGAAGATGGCGTGCTGTGCGTGCCCGACACAACACAGGATGAGCGCTTCAGGAACAACCCGTTTGTGACGGGTGAAATGGCCATCCGGTTCTATTGCGGGGCTCCTCTCCTTGCCCAAAGTGGCCACCGGTTGGGCTCATTGTGCATCGTAGACACGAAGACAAGGCATGACTTTGGCAAAAAGGAACAGCAGCGCCTTGCAGATCTGGCTGCAATTGTTGTCGACCAGATGGATATGCGCAGCGTCACAGGAAATGTTCTTGAGGAAATAGAATACCGTCAGAAAGCCCAGAACAAGGCAGCGGCAACCGAAAGCCAGATCCGCGCACTTATTCAATTTGTTCCCAATGGAATCGCCCTGCTGGACTTAAAAGGAAACTACCTTGCCTGCAGCGACAGCTGGCGTGATTTTATGGCCCTGCTGGATACAAATGCCGCAAGCAACGATATTGGCGGATTAAGCACAAGCCATCCGGGCTGGTATAAAGCATACCATGATGCACTCTCTGGAAAAACGATACGTATTGCCGAAGATCCGGTAAAACTGGCAAATGGAGAGATTGAGTATCTGCGGTGGGAAGTCAGGCCATGGAAATCGCAACAAGGTGAGGTACAGGGCGTCGTCGCTTCTTCCATGCTGGTAACGAAACAGGTTGCAGCGCGCAAGACGATGGAGCGCCAGGCAGAAATGCTCAACGCAGTGCTGGAAAACATCAAGGATGGTGTTGTTGCCTGCGATGCGGAAGGTTCGTTGACACTCTTCAACCAATCCGGTCGCAACATTCATGGCATAGACCACATATCCCCCTACGGTGCGGATTATGTTGAATCGACCAATCTATTTGAAGCAGACGGGATCACGCCCCTCACGGATGACCGCAACCCGCTTTTCGAGGCAATGCAGGGCGGTTCCGTTGTAAACCGGGAAATGGTGATCGCGCCAGCCGGGTTACCCCAGCGCCATGTGATCGCCCAGGCCGCTCCGCTGAAGGCCTCCGATGATACATTGATAGGCGCAGTGGCTTCGATGACAGACATAACGTCAGCCAAGCTGGCCGAACGGCAATTGCGTGCCAGCGAAGCAAATGCAAATTATATTGCGTTTCATGACACCCTGACGGGCCTGCCGAACCGCGCCCATTTCGGCCGCATGGTTGAGAATGATAAATACAATTTACAAGGCAGGACAACGGCAGCCTTTTTCCTTGATCTCAATCAGTTCAAGGCGGTCAACGATCTTTGCGGCCACAAAATTGGTGATGATCTTTTGAAGCGCACCGCCAAACTGCTGAAACAAATCGCCGGACATGATGCGTTTGTCGGCCGACTTGGCGGCGATGAATTCATTGTATTCAAGCCTGTTGAAGACAGAGAGACAGCGCTTCAACTTGGGCATCAAATGGCGCATGCGATCGGCCAACCACTGGTCATTGGCGGACATACAATTGTGTCAGGCGTGTCAGTGGGCGTTGCCATGCACCCCGATCATGGTGACACCCATGAAGAGTTGATGCGGCGCGCCGATCTGGCGATGTACAAGTCGAAGGCATCGGGGAAAAGTGAACCCGTTATGTTCGACCCGGTCTTTGAATTGGAAACATTAAAGCGCCGCGCCATGAAGCAGGAACTTTCCAATGCAATTAGAAACAAGGAATTGGAAGTCTACCTTCAACCCATTGTCGATGCGCAGACGCAGGAAGTCATTGGTGCTGAGGCGCTGGCGCGCTGGAATCACCCAAGCCGCGGGCTGATTTTGCCCAATGAATTTATTCCGATTGCCGAAGAATCCGGATTTATCGTTGAGTTGGGAGACTGGGTCTTACGATCAGCTCTGGAAGCAATAGCTCCCTGGTCAGATTTGTTTTTGTCTGTGAATCTTTCTCCGGTTCAATTCAAGGACCCAATGTTGGCAAAGCGCGTATTCGATGCACTTGAAGAAACCAGATTTGACCCTCACCGTCTGGAACTGGAAGTGACCGAAGGTTTGTTGATCTACGATACGAATGTTGCACGACGCGCCATTGATGCCTTCAAGTCGAAAGGTATCAAGATTGCGTTGGATGATTTTGGAACCGGCTATTCGAGCTTGGGCTACATTCAGAACTTCCCGTTCGACAAAGTCAAAATCGACCGGTCCTTTGTCGCCGATATCGATACAAACCCTCAGTCGGCAGCTGTTGTGCAATGCGTTGTAAATCTTGCTTCATCGCTTGGAATGGTCGTAACGGCTGAAGGTATTGAAACCGAAAGACATGAATTGCTGCTGAAGTTCATCGGCTGCAATACTTTGCAGGGATTCAGATATGGACGGCCATTGCCGGTTTCGGAATTTGGCCTTGTACCCTTGGACACAGCACAAGACGTCGCCGCCGGATAGTTCAGGTGCGTTTGGGGCGTTTAGGGGATGTCAGGTGATCTGAAGCGCCTGCAGCAGCACAGACTGGTCCACATTGCCGCCCGACACAGTTGCGACAATTGTCTTTCCCGATAATGATCCCACTTGGGTTTCCAGCCTTCCACTCAAGATTGCTGCAAGTGCGACTGCGCCGCCTGGTTCTGCCAGCATGCGGTGTTGTTCAAACGCAAACCGGATGGCCCGCAATGCATCAAGGTCACTGACCGAAAGGCCTCCCTTCAACCGATCTTTGTTGATTGAAAACCCAATCTCTCCGGGCGCTGGAGTTAGAATTGAGTCACAGATTGAACCGGTGGTGACATCATTGCTGACAATAGCTCCGGACAGAAGTGATCGCCGATAATCATCGAACCCATCCGGCTCAACGCTGAACATCTGCAAGTCCGGATAGCGTTTACTGCACGCCAGTGCCAGCCCGGCTGTCAGGCCACCGCCACCGGTGCAAGCCAGAAGTATGTCAGGCACCTCGCCACGGGAATTGAGTTCATCTGCAATCTCCAGCCCAACCGTACCCTGACCGGCGATCACATCTGCATTGTTGAAGGGATGAATCAGCACAGCGCCTGATTGCTGCATATGTGTTTTGGCAATCTGATCACGGTCTTCGCCAGCCCTGTCATAGAATATCAGTTCCGCACCGCTGTCCCGTGTTCGTGAAATTTTTACTTCGGGCGCATCTGCAGGCATGATGATGGTTGCCTGAATGCCCAGCAAACGGGCCGCTTCTGCAATGCCCTGCCCGTGATTGCCGGATGATATGGCCAGCACACCCCTGGTTCGGTCAATTTCAGGGATTTGGGACAGCGCATTAAATGCCCCGCGAAACTTGAACGAGCCGGTGCGCTGCAGATTCTCTGATTTCAGATAAACCCATGCGTCAAAGCGCTCAGAAAGCGCAGGCGAATATAACAGCGGCGTTCGGATGGCGAAGCCTTTGAGCCGTTCTGCTGCTGCCAGAACATCATCATAAGTGGGTGTAATCATCCACAAGTTCTGGTCGGCATGGTCTGCCCTGTCAAGCCGTCTGATTGTGCTTTGAATCTGGCGCACCACTTTGGATGTGGCCATAGAAGTGAGCCGCTGATGCCTGCCACGATTGCACCAAAGCAAATGTCCGACAATCACGCCCGTTTAATTAGAGAGCCTTCAGACAGGCACTTCTCAGATCTTCTTCAAGCACGGCGACTTTTGCGCCAGAGACATTGTTTTTCAAGATAGCGGCGACCATCTGCTGCCATATGCATCTTGCGCTCAACAACTTCCACACCGCCAAAATGGGTGCACAGATAATGGCGCAGAAATTCATCGTGATTGCCGGTAAACCAAATGTGCGTCCCTGCGGGTTTTGCGAAGCAGTTTTTGTACCACATCATTGTGGGCCAGCGACCAATGCCAACCCTTTTTCAGCCGCCACCCATCGATTATGTCGCCGACCAGGTAGAGCGTTTCGGCATCATGGCAGCGCAAAAAAACAAGCAGCAATTCGGCCTGGCGGCCCTTCGTTCCCAGATGGACATCGGACAGAAATGGAGTTCAAAAATGTTTTGGGAACGGATGTTACGCGGGTCGGTCAATGCATTCATAAAATGGTCGCCAGAATAACTGCAAGGATGATTGCAAGAAATCAAACCGCCTGAACGGAGTGCTTCTGCAACCTTAAAGCTGATTCTCACTTCGGTTTTGTGACAACCGACTGTTTTCGCTTTGTCCAAACTGCTCCGGTCCTTATGGTGCCGGTAAAAATAGAACAGGAGAATATGTCATGGACCTTGGTATTTCAGGAAAAACCGCAATTATCTGCGCTTCCAGCAAGGGGCTTGGCAAAGGTTGCGCCATGGCGCTGGCTCAAGCAGGTTGCGCCATTGTGGTAAATGGCCGGACTGAGGAAACGTTGCAACTGACAGCAGCTGAAATCAGGGAAGCCACCGGTGCAACAGTGACCGCCGTCATTGCCGATGTCTCAACGGCTGAAGGCCAGGCAAAGCTGCTAGCGGCCTGCCCGCAGCCAGACATCCTCGTCAATAATAATGGGGGTCCACCCCGCAAGGATTATACCCTGCTTGACCGTGATGCGATGATTGAAGGTGTCGTGCAAAACATGATCACGCCGATAGAGCTGATCAAGGCGGTGAGCCCTTCCATGAAAGAAAAGAATTTCGGACGTGTGGTCAACATCACGTCTCTTTCGGTGCTGAGCCCGCTGGAAGGGCTTGATCTGTCCTCTGGCGCACGAGCAGGCCTGACATCGTTTCTGGCCGGTGTTGCCCGTCAGCTCGCGCCGCACGGGATTACCATCAACAACATTCTGCCCGGCAAGATGGACACGGACCGTCTGCGCGGCGGCCTTCGTGCCACTGCTAAAAACTCAGGTGCAACAGAAGAAGAAGTGGCTGCAAATCAGCGAGCAGAGATCCCTGCCCGCCGCTTTGGAACACCAGAGGAATTTGGCAATGCGTGTGCGTTTCTTTGTTCACAGCATGGCGGCTATATTACAGGCCAGAACCTTTTATTGGACGGCGGCCTGTTCCCATCCGCGTTTTAGGGGCCGCACCCACTTAAAATTATTTTATTTGCCGCGCATTGAAAAAAGCTGCTTGAGATATGTTTGACCACGGCCCCAAACGATCTTTGGCGGCTTGCATAGAGCGGTAAATCCGGGATGACAGATCATCGGCAGCGCTAAAGCTTGCCATCACATCTTTGGCGGCTAGTCTGGCAGCGTCCAGAATTGGTTCCGGGTAAGGGCGCACATTCACCTGGAAATCTTTCACAAGTCGTTCCAGAGCCAATGCATTCTGCCATTCAGCTTCCGCCAGCGCATAAGCGTTTTCAGCCCGGCAGGCGTTCTCGACAACAGCTTTCAGATCAGCATCAAGCGCGTTCCAGGCCTCGGTTGAGATGATGGCTTCGCCAGTGCCATTAGGCTCGTGAAAGCCCGGCCAATAATAGTGTTTTACAGCTCGATGAAAGCCCATGGCCATATCTGAAAACGGACCAAGAAATTCCGTGGCATCAATAACGCCGGATTGCAGCGCCGGCAAAATTTCACTGGGCGCGATGGTCACAGGGCTTGCTCCCATGCGTGCCAACACCTGACCGCCAAGCCCCGGCATGCGTATTTTCAGCCCTTTGAAATCATCCAGCACATTGACTGGCCGCCGGTACCAGCCGCCCATCTGAAAACCGGTATTTCCCGCCATGAAGGGCTTCAATCCGAAAGGCGCATAAAGCTCGTCCCACAGTTCCTGCCCACCGCCATGTTCAATCCATGTAATGTGCTCTATCGGGGCAAGGCCAAACGGAACAGCGGTAAAAAATGGTGCGGCAGCAACCTTGCCCTGCCAGAACAAGGCCGCTGTGTGCGCCATTTCTGCCGCGCCATTGGACACGGCATCAAAGACTTCAAGAGCGGGCACTAACTCACTGGCGGCAAACAAGCGCAATTTCAAACGCCCATCTGACATGGCACCAACCCGGTCAGCCAGGCGTTGTGCAGTGACGCCCGGCCCTGGCAAATTTCTTGGCCAAGAGGTGACAAATCGCCATTCAACATGTCCTGTCGCAATTGCTGGCGTTGCAAGTGTGGCGGCTGATGCTGCACCCGCAGTCGAAACAGCCACAAACTGCCTGCGTGACATGTTTTTGGATTTTGTCATTTGGAATCCTCCGGAACCTTGCTGTTCCAGTATGCGTGAAAATGATTAACCGGTCCCGGCCCCTGCCCGATCGACAACTCGTCGGCGCGCGCAATGGCTTCAGACAGATATTGTTTGGCGTCTTCAATCGCCTCAGGCATCGGCTTTCTTTTGGCAAGACCTGCAGCTATGGCGGCGGATAATGTACAGCCGGTACCATGGGTGTTTTTGGTCTGCACTCTTTTTGCAGAGTACCATCGCTTGTCCTGCGAACTCAGATACAGATCATCTGCTGTTTCACTGTCAAAATGACCGCCTTTCAGCAGCACAGCTTTTGCTCCGATCTCAAGCAATTGTCTGGCCTGGACTTCCATACCCGCTTTGTCCAGGGCAGGTTCGTCACCCAGCAGGACCGCCGCTTCAAAAAGATTGGGCGTGATAAGATCAGCCATCGGAAGCAGCGCTTTTTTCAAACTTTCAACCGCATCTTCTGACAGCAGCAGGCTACCGGACGTGGTAACCATCACCGGGTCCAGAACGATCTGTCTCGCTCCATGCTGTTCAAGACCGGCTGCAACAGCCTCAATAATGGCTGTCTGGGACAACATGCCAATCTTTGTGGAAACCACTGCAAGATCGGAATAAACCGCATCCATCTGTGCTGTGACAAAATCAATCGGGACATCGTGGATGGCCGTCACACCGAGTGTGTTCTGTGCAGTCAATGCGGCCAGTACACTGGCCCCATAAACGCCCATGGCAGAAAATGCCTTCAAATCTGCCTGAATTCCTGCCCCGCCGCCTGAATCCGATCCGGCAATTGTCAGCGCAATAGGTGTTGTTGAAGCGGTCATAGCGTTCGTGCTTCATGAATGGTTTTATGAAATTCCGTGGCAGCAGCCTGCACATCAGCTTCCATGAAAATTGCGGAGATGAGCGCAACCCCATCTGCGCCGGCCGTGATCAGCTGAGACGCGTTGTGACGGTCAATTCCGGCTATTGCTCCCACAGGAATTGGTGCGCTCGTTCGTTCGCGACAAAGCGCTGCCAATTCGGCCCATCCACCAATGCCGATGCTGACAGGATTGTCCTTTGACTGCGTTTCAAACACACCGCCAATACAAACATAATCCAGACCTTCACGCGGAAATTGCGTAGCGTCCTGCCGTGTCTTGATGGACAGGCCGATGATCGCATCCGGCCCTAACAATTGGCGTGCATCGGCCACTGGCATATCGTCCTGTCCGATATGCACACCATCAGCGCCACTGGCCAGCGCAACGTCCACCCTGTCATTCACCAGAAACGGTACCCGCCCCGCAATGGCTGATTTGATGGCTTTTGCGCGCGACAAAATGTCCCGTGTGGAGCTTTCCTTGTCGCGTAGTTGCAACAGGGTACAGCCACCGGAAATTGCAGCATCGGCCAGTTCGCCCAAGTCGCGGCCAAGGCATCGCCGGGGGTCAAGAATGCCATAGAGGGAAAGATCAACCTTGCTCATGAAATGCGTCCCAGTTTTTCGATGTCAGCGGGCGTTAACTGGTAGAGCGCATCCAGAAATTCCGGTACAAAACTGCCCGGGCCTTTTGCCTTGTCTGCTGCTATTTGACCTGCAACACCAAAACTCATCAGCGCAGCGGTTACAGCAATGAACCTGTCATTCCCGACTGCCAGAAATGCTGCGATCACCCCGCCCAGTGCACATCCGACTGCGGTGGTTTTGGCCATCAGGGGATCGCCGTTTTGCAGCCGGACTGTTCTACCGCCAAACCGCACAATGTCTGTGATACCGGTTTCAGCCAACACCGTTTTGCTGGCATTTGCCTTAATGCCTGATATCTCTTCGGCATTGCCGCGCATGGCGGTTGGCTCAAGCGCCAAAATTATCTCGCCGAGCTGTTTTCTGGATGGCGACTTATGCGCGAAGACCGGATCCAGCACAAAAGGTCTGCCAAGACCGTTCGCTGTCTCAGCAGCAATCAACGCCGATTGACGGCGGTCAGCGTCCAATGTGCCCAGATTGATCAATGTCGCGTCGGAAGCAGAGACAAATGCCCCGATCTCGTCAGGTGCGATGGTCATGGATGGCTCTACGCCAAGGGCCAGAAGCACATTGGCAGTGAATGTCTGAGCCACAGAATTCGTGATGCAATGCACGTGCGGCCGCGCAGCGCGCACGCTCTCCAGCGATGAAGCTGCTTCCGCTTTCAGAAATTCGGGAGATGTGTCTTTATCGTTCAGACTGTCTTTATCGTTCAAACCTCATTCCCTCCGCCAGCATGATCTGGATCAGGTTGTCAGGGTTGACCATACGTCTCTCAGCCAATCACGATTGTGCAATCGGCACCCCTATGAGTGAGTTCTCCGTTTACCATGTTTTTCTGATTTGGCAATGGCAAGCATGCAACAGGATCTGAATTCAATTTGGCGGTTGGGTCCTCACGTCTAGGCGGCCTGCAACGCCTCCCAGACACGTGATGGTGTAGCCGGCATGTCAAAATGTGTAATTCCTGCGCCCCGCATCAACGCATCCACAACAGCGTTCATGATGGCAGGGCACGATCCTATTGATCCAGCCTCACCTGCTCCCTTAATGCCAAGCGCATTGGTTTTTGAAGGCACATTTCGGGTTTCAAAGTTGAAATCGACAACATCGTCTGCGCGCGGCATGCAGTAATCAAGGAAACTGGCAGACAGCAGTTGGCCATCCTCATCGTAAACCGTGTGCTCAAGCAGCGCCTGTCCAATGCCCTGCACGACACCACCATGAATTTGTCCAGCCAAAAGCATTGGATTCACAGTCACGCCAAAATCATCAACGATGGTATAATTCAGAAGCTTTGTGACACCGGTTTGCGGATCGATTTCCAGTTCCACCGCGTGTGTGCCATTGGGGTATGTCGCTTCATTTTGCTTGAATTCTTCCAAAGCAAATAGCTGCTCGCTGCTGTTTTGCGCAATTTCGGCCAGGGTGATCTGTCGGTCGGTCCCCACAACGCGAACCACGCCCTCCTGCAACTCCAAATCCTGCGCCGATACTTCCAACTCGTCGGACGCCTTCTCCTTGATTTTCTGAGCCAGAGACTTTGCGGCCCATTCTACGGATACTGCGCCAAGGGGAATAGACCGGGAACCGCCAGTCCCCTCGCCCTGCCGTACTCTGTCGGTATCACCCTGCACGACATTGATCTTGTCATAGTCCAGCCCGAGATGACCTGCGATGAACTGGGCATATGCTGTCTCATGTCCCTGCCCATTGGATTGCGTCCCAATCAACAATGTAACGGACCCATCTTCATTCAACTCAATGCGGGCTTCTTCAGATCCTGCAAAGGCACAGGCTTCCACATAGGTGGCAAATCCGAAACCACGATATTTTCCCTCGGCAGCGCTTGCCTGTCGGCGCGTCTCGAAGCCTGCATAATCCGCTTTTGCAAGCGCTGCATCCATCTGGCCAGCAAAATCACCCGTATCATAGGTGCGGCGACCCGGTGTGCGGTATGGCATTTGCTCTGGCTTGACGAAGTTGCGTCGTCTGATCTCTTCAGGTGCAAGCCCTGTTATCCGGGCCGCTTCATTGACCAGACGCTCAATGTGATAGGCAGCCTCGGGACGTCCGGCGCCCCTATAGGCATCGACCGGTACAGTGTTCGTGTAGACGCACTTCACCGTGTAATCCATGACCGGGATGTCGTAGCAACCTGTTGCCATGGTGATGCCCAGATAAGGGATGAACGGTGCATATTGGGACAGGTATGCCCCCATATTTGCGACAAGATCTACACGCAGCGCCAGGAAACGCCCGTCTTCGTCGATGGCCAATTCTGCTGTCAGCACATTGTCGCGGCCATGGGCATCCTGGAGAAAATGTTCAGAGCGATCACCAACCCATTTGATCGGTGTAGCCAATGTCTCGCTTGCTTTTATAACCAGCGGATACTCTGGATAAACAAAAGCTTTCGGACCAAAACCACCTCCCACATCTGGCGTGATGATACGCATGCGCGCTGGTTCGACCTTCAAAATATCATTACACAGAAAGTCACGCATACTGTGACCACCCTGTGTGCCCATGGTCACGGTGAAACGACCGGTACTCTCGTCATATTCCGACAGACAGGCCCGTGTTTCCATATAATTGCAAACCAAACGGTTATTTGTGAGGTCGAGTTTTGCGATCTTGTCGGCCCGCGCAAATTCCGCATCGGTTTTCTGCTGGTCGCCACGATGAATGAGATTCGCCAGATTTGTCCCTAGTTCCGGCCAGACCAGAGGCGCGTCGGGATCCAGTGCCTGCGCCGCTTCAACAATTATGTCGAGCGCATCGTAATCAACCTCAAGCAAATCAGCCGCAGCCTGAGCGTTCTCAATCGTGTCTGCGACAATGAAAGCCACAGGATCACCAACATGTCGCGCAACACCGCTTGCCAATGCAGTTCGTTTTGTTGCCGTTGGCATAGACCCATCAGGTTGACGTTCCAGACCATCACAGGGGATCGGACCCAAATCAGCAATGTCCGCTGCTGTCCAAACCATTCTCACTCCGTCGGATGCCTTCGCCTCGTCCAAATTGGAAACGACGAATCGCGCATGCGCCATTTGTGAGCGCATGACGAAAGCATGAAGACAGTTTTGTGGCGTGAAGTCAGCGGTATAAGCGCCTTTTCCCTGAATAAGAGCCGCATCTTCCTTGCGGCGCACTGCAGCGCCAGTTCCAAACTTTGCCGGGGCCATCTGATTCATGCTAGGTTCCACCTGACTTAAAAATTACTCATCGCGACAAGTGCTTAGGCTCATCCTCCCAAACATTAGGCACTTCTATTCATCCTGTCTATTGTCACGCGATTCCCGTCACGGACACACTTTATTATGCCAGAACGGCTTCCATACGCCACTCGCCTGCTCGATCGTTTGAAACGATGGGGCCAACCGGCCATAAACTGGTGGTTGTCAAAGCCCGGCAATGTGCGCGGTGCCATATGGATATTGGTGGCGGCCCTTTTCTTTTCAATCGGGGTGGTATTCATCAAGGATGTCGGGCAGCGGATTCATATCACGCAGATACTGCTTGTACGCCAGGGCGTGATGTTCCTGACTGTCTTGCCGATACTGGTGACCGGTTTTCCGGGGATTCTGAAGACGGACCATTTTTCCATCCATATGGCGCGCATTTTTTTGGCATTGGTTGCCATGCTGACCGGGTTTTCTGCGGTTATCCATATTCCGCTGGCACAGGCAACTGCAATCAGCTTTGCAAAAACTTTCTTTATAACTCTGTTTGCCATCATTTTCTTGAAGGAAACCGTTGGTATCAGACGCTGGTCAGCAGCTCTGATAGGATTTGTCGGCATTTTAATTATGGTCAGGCCAGACGCTGATGGTCTCAACGAATGGGCTCTGGCAGCTGTGGTTGGTGCAGCGGCCGCTGGAATGGTGATGATTATCCTGCGTTATCTGTCGCAGTTTGAACGTACCATCACCATCATGACGTATCAGGTCATCTTTATCGGCGCGCTGATGTTACCGGCTGCAATCTACTTCTGGAAAGCGCCGACACAGGAGGAGTGGCTTCTTATGTTGGGGATCGGCATCACGTCGTTTTTCGGGCAGTGGTGCAACATCAGAGCCTTCCGGGTAGGCGAAGCCACAGCAATTGCGTCGCTTGACTACACAAGGCTTATCTACGCAACGCTGTTCGGTGCGATATTTTTCAGCGAGTGGCCGACTTTCGAGACATTTCTGGGCGCATTCATCATTATTGGCGCCTCGCTTTATACGGTCGTGCGTGAGGCACAATTGGGCAAGAAACTTTCGCGCTCAGCCGAGGGGCGTGGCTACAATAATTAGTTGGAGAACTCCGGCAGATAAGCCGTTTCGTCATACCCGCCCAGCTCTCCGATAGTGGCAAGCAGCACGTAAGAGGCATACGAACGATCATATTCGGCAAAAACCAGATCGATTTCTGCGTCCACTACCCGTTCACGCGCATCCAATAAATCGGACACATCTTTTGTTCCCGCATCATATTCTTTGCGTGTTCCATACGCGGCATCCAGTGAGGCTTTTTTACGAGCCTGCAATGAGACAATACGATCTCTCGCAGTCAGATAATCACCCCAGGCGATATCTGCAGCATATTGAACCCCGATTGCAGCGTCTTGCGCTTCATATTCCCGCTGACGGCTAAGCGCCTTGCTCTTTCGTATGCCGGCATAAGCCTGCGGAGCGAAGAGCGGGATTGAAACGGAGACACCAATATAGCCCGTCTCTTCCAGATCGGTTCCATCAACCTGATCGTGGCTCCAGTCATAACTGGCGGTCAGATCAACGCTTGGAAGAGCTTCCCCGAATTTGGCTTTCGCTGCATAGCGCGCCGCCTGGGAGCGCGCGGCAGCAACTTTCACTTTTGGATTCTGACTTGCAGCCCGGTCCCGTACGTCAGCAGCAGTTCGCGGCAGTAAATGGTGCAGAGAATCCGGTGCCATCAACGCGCTTGCAGAGCCGCCTGTCAGTTTTTCATACGTCAATTCACTGGTCCGCAGCCGACCCTGTGCCTGACGTTTCTCAGAGCGGGTCAGCTCGAGTTGAATTCTTGCCAGTGCGATATCTGTGCGCGTGCCCTCGCCGAGCCGAAAACGAACTTCCTGGCTGCTACGAATTGCCGCAAGGTTCTCTGCGTTTTCTGCGCGCAAAGATACGATCTGACGATCACGAATCACGCCGAGATAGGCATCTATAGCCTCCAGAGAAATTTCCTGCTTCTTGTCGAAGCGCTCGAGAGTGACAGCTTTTGCTTCAAATTTTGCTGATTTCAGGCCGTGCACATGCTGACCGCCACGAAACAGCGGCAAAGTTGCCGAAACACCATATGAATAAGTCTTTGAGGAGCTATCAGTTGTGGTTCCACCACTCTCGATGTGAGAGCTGCTGTGACCATAAGAGAATTTTGCACCAAGCGAGGGCAGAAACGCTGCCCTTGCCTCATCAACGGCTGCCTCAGCGCCGTCTTTGCGCGCGTCAAAAGCAGATAATTCAGCACTGTTTTCAAAGACTTGAGGCAACAGCCCCGGAAGTTCCTGAGCTTGCAATGAACCTGAAACGGGCAGAAGGCACAACGCCGACGCGCCAGACAGCATAAAGACACGGCGCAACCACCAGTTTTTGATGCATAAATTACGCGACATAAGACCCTAGCGAAGCAAGTGTGAAACCTGCCGCATCATCGTGGATTTATGCTTAATTTTTACTTAACTTTCGGAGAAAGCTACTTCCAGTGACCGGTAAACCGGACGCAGAAAATACCTTAGCATAGTGCGTTTTTCAGTTTGAATTCTTGCCTGAAGTTCCATACCAGGGCGCAGCTTGGATAGATCGGCCACGCGCTTGCCCTCTACGCTTTCAAGAGCGATATCAACTTCATAAAAAACATTACCCTGTTCGTCAGAAGCTGTGGTGGGCGATATGTCGGATACAACGCCTTGAACTTCGCCAAAACTGTCTGCGTTAAATGCGGTCAAGGTCACAAGAGCTCTATCGTTTATTGCTATGGATGCAACATCTTTTGGCTTGAGACGTACGGATGCGTAAAGAGGGCTTCCCTCTGGAACAATCTCACCGATTGGTTCTCCGGCCCGAACCACTTCACCAGATGCCTTTGGTGTCAAATCCTGGATCCAACCATCGAAAGGCGCCCGTATTGCAAGTCGCTCACTGCGGTCGCGCTGCTCGCGGGATTGCTCCTGCAAATCTTTGAGTTCAGCTGTGACCTGACTGAGTTCAGCCGACCACTTGGCTTTGTTCTCCGCCGTTAGCTGACCAAGACTGGCCTTGGATTCCACAAGCGCTTTCGATGCCGTTTCCGTCTGCCCGATGGTTTGGGCAATCTGACCTTCGGTTTTCGCAAGCTCTGACTCAGCCTGTAACAATGACTGGCGAGAGGCATATCCTTCTGCAGCCAAACCTCTGCGCATTTCAACCAGCGCGACGTGGTTGGCTCTTTCCTGCTCCAGGCTCTCCAACTGATTATCTGCGCCACTTAGCTCGGCTTCACGTTGCGCAATCCTTGCCAAGAGAACCTCCCGGTTTTTTCTGGCAGCTCTGCGTGCCTGAAAGAATGATAATTCCTGGCGCGTCAGCAATTCAGGATCTGCAACAGGAAAGTTAGGCTCAGTTCCTTCAATAAGGGCCTGAAGGCGCGCAATTGTCAGATCAGCATCTGAAATCCGAACATCCAATTGGCCCTGTTTGCGGGCATTCTGAAATTCCCGCAACTGAACGATGATCTCGCCTTTTTTTACTCTGGAGCCCGCACGTGCGGCAATATGCTGCACCACACCACCTTCTTCGTGCTGAAGCATTGATGGTTGTTGTGCGGATGTTATGTTCCCGGTTGTGATTGCGACTTCATTGATTGGCGCAACGGCCGCAAACAAAATGATGCACAGAACAAACAGAGCCAATGCCACTGCAAAGCCCCGGAACATTCCATTCCAGCGTTCGCCCTCAATTTCCAGCGGTGATGTCAACCGATTAGCATCGGCGGCCCAGCTTTTTCCTCTATTAAGCATCACATGTTCCTATTGAGTTATCTTTGGTGTGGTTTTGGGTCATGCTATTGCCTTCAACACGTCTTCGGGCTTTCCGTCAGCAGTAACGGTGCCGTTGTTCAGGTGAATGACACGATCGCATGCGCGCATAAGCCCCGGACGACTGGAGATCAGGACAACGGTTGCCTTGCCCCGTAGGTGATTCAACGTCCGGATCAGTTTCGCGTCACCTTTCCTGTCGAGATAGGCACCGGGATCATCCAGAACATAGAGGCAACTGCGTTTCAGATACGCGCGCGCCATGGATAGTTCCATTCGCAACCCGTCGCTGAGATAAGCTCCGCCATCCCGGATAATCGTATCAAGTCCCCTTGGAAATTCGGGGCCGTTTATATCTATGCCGGCTTCCTGTAGCGCAACGTGTAGCTGCTCCTCATCGACATGTGGCATGGCAAGCGTTAAATTCTGCTTGAGCGTTCCGTAAAACAGATGCGGCGTCTGTGGTACGTAGCCGATGTCTGTACGAACCTCTGAAACGTCCAATTGCCGAAGGTTCAGTCCATCTAACAGAATAAGTCCGGCCTGAGGCTGATAGAAGCCAGCTATCAGTTTTGTCATGGTCGTCTTGCCCGCGCCGGTACTTCCCGAAACACACACAATTTCTCCAGACTTAATTTGGAGAGAGAGATTTCTGATTGCCGGTTCCGAGGTGCCTGGATACCGGAAGCTCACGCCCTGAAATGTCAAGGCTCCGGTCAACGGCGCATGCAAACGGTTTCTGACAGCAATTTTCCGCTCGACCTGCAAGCGCATCAGAGCGTTGATCTGATAAACAGTTTCTCGAAATTGGGCTATTCTGTTCAAGGACAAAAATACGGTCTGTATGGGCGACAAGATGCGCCAAACCACCATCATAATCGCAATCAACGCACCAATTGACAGATCACCCGCAATCACCTGCAGCGCACCTAATCCAAGAGTAGCTACCCCTGCAACCGATACCAGGCTTTGCGAAAATGTATGCATGGTGCCGTCAAAGAAACGCGCTTTAAAGCGCAGAACGGTATCATCGCTTACGAAACTGGTGAAACGGCTTTGCCACAGCGTTTCGGCCTGCAACTGCCGGATGGTTGATATCTTGTCCAATGTTTCGTCAATAAAGCTGCTGGAGCGAGCGCTTGCCCGCCCGCCCTCTGCAACATTGTTGCGTGTTTTGGGCACCGAAAAAATTGCGACCGCAGTGAATATGAGCACCAGCGCTACCGGCACGAAGCCGAGCGAGCCGCCGAGCCAGAATACAATTCCCAGAAAAATCAGGGTGAAAGGCAAATCCAGCAATGCTGACACGATATGCCCGGTGAAAAACGCACGAATTGTTTCGAACTGCCGGAAACGCGTCAACTGTGACGAAATACTGGAGTTTTCCAGCATGGGAACAGGAAGCCCCAGAATCTGCTTCAGCGCCTGATTGCTGAGAATATTATGAAAGCGCGCTCCGACGTAAGCGATTAGATTGCTGCGCTTCGTGCGCAGATACATTTCAAATCCGACAATCAGAACAATGACGCCCAGAAAAGTGAAAAGCGTTTCGATTGCCTTGGCGCCGACCACCCGATCGTAGACAGACATCACGTAAAGCGGCGTCGCCAAAGACAGAATATTCGCAATCAGCGTTAGAAGAAACACGCCCATTATTGGCTTCAAAAACTGATAAAGAGATTGCTTGAACCAATTTTCGGTGCGTGCCGACTTCGCCGCGCCCAGTGTGGGCTCAACCAGGCAAACCTCTACAGGCTTGCGACTGACGTCAATGACCCGCTCTTCGCGAGTGCGACCATCAAACACATTTAGCTTATCTTCCGAGATAAACCGCAGAAGAACCAAAGGTGTTCCGTCAATAAGAGCAATGCAGGGCAGCGTATTTGGGTCAAGCTTGTTGAGCTCGATATTGTGCCGAGCAGTTTGGAAGTCGAGCCGAGACAGGACTGCTCTCATCTCGTCAAGATCGGCTATCTCAAGCAGATGAGGGCTCGCCTCGATAATACGTCGCTCTGTGCCGGGCCAGTTTCTTGCTTCCAGCAACTCGACCAGACAGGCTTCCCAGATGTTGTCCAACTGTCTGTTTACATCTACCGCTGGATGGAACCCATCATCTAAGCTATTGGCCAATGACTTCAGGTTTTTGTGAACCGCATTGGATTCTACCTGGGTCTCATCGATCTCTGATTTGGTCATGTGGTCGAGATCTTTAGTCGTCATGCTGCGGACCCCAACTGCTTTGGCGCTTCTGCTGCGTCATCCTGAACAGGAACAAGCCGTCCGTTTTGAACTTTCAAACGAATATCTGCCAGCCGCAGATAAGATGGCCGGTTCGTTGCCATGACAATGGTCATCGTACCTTTGAGCTCCTTCAAACCCGCCAAAACATCTCGGTCGGCAGCATTATCAAGAAATGCCTGAGGTTCATCAAGAACAAGCAGACTTGGTCTTTGAGCCAAAGCTCTGGCCAAAATTATTCTTTGGATGAAGCCACTCGCGAGCGCTGCTGAAGCAGTGTTTCCAACGGGTGTATCAAAGCCAAGTGGCAGCGCATTGATCGACTTGCGCAAGCCAATGAGATCTACTGCCCAGCGTGCATTTTCGATGGAGGTACCTCCCCCGAAAAGCGTTAGATTATCAAGAATGGTGCCGGTGAAGAGGCCTTGACTGGCACTGGCAAATGCGATCCGGCATGTCTCTCGTGTCGCTTCAGTAATGGGTTCTCCATTCACAAGCAGCGTTCCGCCCGATGACGGCATATCTCCACCCAAAACCCGCATAAGGGTGGACTTTCCCTCACCGTCGGGGCCCTCAACACCCAGGAACAGGCCGGGTCTCAGATCAAAATTTATGTCTTCAATCAAAGGTCGACTAACACGTTCAACAGAGATATTCTGCGCTTGCAGGGCAATCGGTTCAGCCTTCTCGGTGATCGGCACGCCCTGCCCCACCGGAGCTGTTTTTGGCCCAGATTCGCTGGAGAAAAGCTCTCCGATATCCTGATGTGCTAGCGCCGTTCTTTGCAATTCGTTCCAAATACCCGCGACACGAACAACAGGCTGAATTGTGCGCCCGGCGAGCATCGTACAGGCAGCAAGAGTTCCCACAGACAGATCGCCGACTGCAGCAAGCCAGCCACCGGTTGTAACCATGGCAATAATCGTTGTGTTGCCGAACAGGCCCATAAGGGTCTGGCTGTGTGCGGAGACCGCTATGGATTGAAAATCTGTAATGCTGCCCCCCTTTTGCAAACGCTCGAACCGCCGCAACATCTGCGATTCCATGGAGGCGCCCTTGATCGTATGGATTCCGATCAGCAATTCTGCGATGAAATCATAAATTTTCGTGTCCTGGCTTTTACGTTCTTCCAGAACCCGACGAAAGCGGCCCGCCAAGACAAGGATGACAACCGTGAACACAGCAATGACCGCAATCGGCACGATTGCCAACCAGCCACCAATGAGGGCCATCACAGTTAAAAACAGAACGACATAGGGCAGATCGATCAATGCCAGCCTGGATTGACTTCCCATGAAGTCAGCATAGCGCGACACTGCTTTCAAACGTTCTGCCTGGCGCACGGGTGGCACTGAATTCAAAGACGAATAGTCCGCAGTCAAAACTTTGTTCAGCGCTTGCAGGGTTGTCTGCAACTCAAACTTTGCAGCTGACCAGCCAAGTACATATGCCCGACAAACCCGTAATCCAGCTTCAACCAAAGCAAATGCAATCAACATCACCACAAGCATGGTGAGCGATTCATAAGAGGCATTCGGTACAATGCGATCGTAAACAATCAGAATAGATAGCGGCATCAAAAGGCCGAGGATATTGATGACGCTGGACATCAGCACAACCGATGGGCCAATGCGCAGATGACGCCCCGTCCCCAGTCCGAACCGTTCAAACCCGGATGACCAAAGAATTGAAGCTGTCTTGGGTTTCTTCTTAGTCAACGCCATACTTGTCGCTCTACTCAATACAATTCGCGATACAATTTGCGTCATAATCCGACACTGGTAACGCCGGTTGTTGACCAGGGAACACTATGCGTCCGTCCTTAAGGAACCGTGAAAGCCTGTATGTCTTTGAAAAGGAATTGGTTACCAATTTGGCAGTAATTCAGCGCTGTGGTTCCGATAGTTCAAATTCTACCGGGCTTGTTAACGCGGTATTATGGCTGATTGCCCTCAATGCGTTTGAGAAATTGCGTATTCCGTTGGGGATTTGAGGACAAACATGGCTAAGCAAACGACAAAATCAGGCAATCAGCGTGCAAACGGTAAAGATGGGCAAACACCCACCAATGAGCAAACCGCGAACCGTTTGACCGATGATACGCATGACTTTGTCCTGACAGACAATTCTGTCGACTTTGGCAATGAAAATCTGGCGAATGGTCATGAGGCGTTTCTGGCTGACGGAGTAATCGGTGCCGAGGCACTGTTTACACCTCAGGCATTTGATGAACAGCGTCTGGACTCAATTACCAAACCCAACGGTACGCCTGAAAATTCGCCTGGTGTCACCCCCGATACCTCACCCAACAATACTGGCAATGGAAGTACCGGCGAATTCGCATCAGTTGAAGATGCAGGATCATCATCGGAGCGTTCTTTCACACCAGCAGCCACAGACCCTTATAACGCGGATGAGGCAGGCCCGACGGCCGCTACCGCCTCTACTGATGGCAGTACGCAAGGCGGTTCCGGGGGAGGCTCCGCTCCAGAAGAAAACAACGCGCCGATAGAACTGGACCTGTTTGGGACTATCACGGACGAAGACACCTCAAAGGTGATCACACAGGATATGCTGCTGGCAACCTATGAGGATGCGGATGGCGATGTTTTAACTGCTGCTGATGTGACTGTCAGTGGTGGCAAAATCATAGATAACGGCGATGGCACGTGGACGTTCACACCAGACTCGGACTTCAATGGTGATGTAGACATTGCATTTACGGTAAGTGATGGCGAAGTCACGATTCCTGGCAGCGGAATTGTTCGCGTTGCAGCTGTCAATGATGGTCCGGTTGCGGATGACGTTGATCTGGGCGCTACCCAGGAAGACACAAGCTTCATCATTACCGAAGCTGCCCTGCTGGCCAACGCTTCCGACATTGATGGCGATGAACTGACTGTGACAGATGTCAGTGTTGATGCAGAGTATGGCTCCCTCACCGATAATGGTGATGGCACATGGACCTTTGCGCCAACAACCGATCTCAATGCGGATGATGTGCCATTTGCCTTTACCGTCTCTGACGGCACTACAACCGACGGTGCAACAGCGGTTCTGGATATCACTGAAGTCAATGATGGTCCGGTGGCTGATGACGTAGATCTTGGTGCAACTGCTGAAGACACCAGCTTCATCATTACGGAAGCTGCTTTGCTGGCGAATGCCTCTGACATTGATGGCGATGAACTGACTGTGACAGATGTCAGCGTTGATGCTGAGTATGGAACCCTCACCGACAATGGTGATGGGACCTGGACGTTTGCGCCGACGACTGATCTCAATGCGGATGATGTGCCGTTTGCGTTCACTGTCTCTGACGGAACAACCACTGATGATGCAACTGCTGTGCTGGATATCACGGAAGTCAATGACGGCCCGGTTGCGGATGATGTTGACCTCGGCGCTACCCAGGAAGACACGAGCTTCATCATTACGGAAGCTGCTCTGCTCGCGAATGCATCCGACATTGATGGCGATGAACTGACTGTGACAGATGTCAGTGCTGATGCAGAGTATGGCTCACTCACCGATAATGGTGATGGAACGTGGACGTTTGCGCCAACAACCGATCTCAATGCGGATAATGTCCCGTTTGCGTTTACCGTCTCTGATGGCACCACAACTGATGATGCCACAGCGGTTCTGGATATCACCGAGGTCAATGATGGACCTGTAGCCGATGATGTTGATCTTGGGGCTACCCAGGAAGACACAAGCTTCATCATTACGGAAGCAGCGCTTCTGGCCAATGCTTCTGACATTGATGGCGATGAGCTGTCTGTGACGGATGTCTCAGTCTCAGCAGAATACGGCTCCCTCACCGATAATGGTGATGGCACATGGACGTTTGCACCAACAACCGATCTCAATGCGGATGATGTCCCGTTTGCCTTTACCGTCTCTGACGGAACGACAACCGACGGTGCAACAGCGGTTCTGGATATCACTGAAGTCAATGATGGACCGGTTGCAGATGATGTAGACCTCGGCGCGACAGCTGAAGACACAAGCTTCATCATTACGGAAGCAGCTTTGCTGGCGAATGCATCTGACATTGATGGCGATGAGCTGTCTGTGACGGATGTCTCAGTCTCAGCAGAATACGGCTCCCTCACCGATAATGGTGATGGAACATGGACGTTTGCACCAACAACCGATCTCAATGCTGTTGATGTGCCGTTTGCGTTCACTGTCTTTGACGGCACGACAACAGACGGTGCAACAGCGGTTCTCGACATTACCGAAGTCAATGATGGACCTGTAGCCGATGATGTTGATCTTGGGGCAACAGCTGAAGACACAAGCTTCATCATTACGGAAGCAGCGCTTCTGGCGAATGCCTCCGACATTGATGGTGATGAGCTGACCGTGACAGATGTCAGCGTAGATGCAGAGTATGGCTCCCTCACCGATAATGGTGATGGCACATGGACCTTTGCACCAACCGCTGACTTGAATGCAGATGATGTTCCTTTTGCATTCACTGTCTATGACGGCACTACAACCGACGGTGCAACAGCGGTTCTCGACATTACCGAAGTCAATGACGGACCGGTTGCGGACGATGTTGATCTTGGTGCAACAGCTGAAGACACCAGCTTCATCATTACCGAAGCTGCGCTTCTGGCGAATGCATCAGACATTGATGGTGACGAGCTGACTGTGACCGATGTCAGCGTGGATGCTGAGTATGGGTCACTCACCGATAATGGTGATGGAACCTGGACCTTTGCACCGACCGCTGACTTGAATGCCGATGATGTGCCGTTTGCCTTTACCGTCTCTGACGGAACGACAACAGATGATGCAACAGCGGTTCTCGATATCACCGAGGTCAATGATGGACCTGTGGCCGATGATGTGGACCTTGGTGCAACTCAGGAAGACACCAGCTTCATCATAACCGAAGCAGCTTTGCTGGCGAATGCTTCCGACATTGATGGCGATGAACTGACTGTGACAGATGTCAGTGTTGATGCAGAGTATGGCTCCCTCACCGATAATGGTGATGGGACCTGGACCTTTGCGCCGACCGCTGACCTCAATGCGGATGATGTGCCATTTGCCTTTACCGTCTCTGACGGCACCACAACAGATGATGCCACTGCGGTTCTCGATATTACCGAAGTCAACGATGGGCCTGTAGCCGATGACGTTGATCTGGGCGCAACAGCTGAAGACACGAGCTTCATCATTACCGAAGCAGCTTTGCTGGCGAATGCCTCTGACATTGATGGCGATGAACTGACTGTGACAGATGTCAGCGTTGATGCTGAGTATGGAACCCTCACCGACAATGGTGATGGGACCTGGACGTTTGCGCCGACGACTGATCTCAATGCGGATGATGTGCCGTTTGCGTTCACTGTCTCTGACGGAACAACCACTGATGATGCAACTGCTGTGCTGGATATCACGGAAGTCAATGATGGGCCGGTGGCGGATGATGTTGATCTTGGGGCTACCCAGGAAGACACCAGCTTCATCATTACCGAAGCTGCCTTGCTGGCGAATGCATCTGACATTGATGGCGATGAATTGTCTGTCACAGATGTCAGCGTGGATGCAGAGTATGGCTCACTCACCGATAATGGTGATGGGACATGGACCTTTGCACCAACAACCGATCTCAATGCGGATGATGTACCGTTTGCATTTACCGTCTCTGACGGAACAACCACTGATGATGCAACGGCGGTTCTGGATATTACCGAAGTAAACGATGGGCCGGTGGCTGATGACGTTGATCTGGGCGCAACAGCTGAAGACACGAGCTTCATCATTACCGAAGCTGCGCTTTTGGCCAACGCTTCTGATATTGATGGTGACGAGCTGACTGTGACCGATGTCAGTGTTGATGCTGAGTATGGAACCCTCACCGATAATGGTGATGGAACCTGGACGTTTGCACCGACCGCTGACTTGAATGCCGATGATGTGCCGTTTGCCTTTACCGTCTCTGATGGAACAACCACAGATGATGCAACAGCGGTTCTCGATATTACCGAAGTAAACGATGGGCCGGTGGCTGATGACGTTGATCTGGGCGCAACGGCTGAAGACACCAGCTTTATCATTACCGAAGCTGCGCTTTTGGCCAACGCTTCTGACATTGATGGTGACGAGCTGACTGTGACCGATGTCAGCGTGGATGCTGAGTATGGAACCCTCACCGATAATGGTGATGGAACCTGGACGTTTGCACCGACCGCTGACTTGAATGCCGATGATGTGCCGTTTGCCTTTACCGTCTCTGATGGAACAACCACAGATGATGCAACAGCGGTTCTCGATATTACCGAAGTAAACGATGGGCCGGTGGCTGATGACGTTGATCTGGGCGCAACAGCTGAAGACACGAGCTTCATCATTACCGAAGCTGCGCTTTTGGCCAACGCTTCTGACATTGATGGTGACGAGCTGACTGTGACCGATGTCAGTGTTGATGCTGAGTATGGGTCACTCACCGATAATGGTGATGGCACATGGACCTTTGCACCAACCGCTGACTTGAATGCGGATGATGTGCCATTTGCCTTTACCGTCTCTGACGGCACTACAACCGACGGTGCAACAGCGGTTCTGGATATCACGGAAGTCAATGATGGTCCGGTGGCGGATGATGTGGATCTTGGTGCAACAGCTGAAGACACAAGCTTCATCATTACGGAAGCAGCTTTGCTGGCGAATGCATCTGACATTGATGGCGATGAGCTGTCTGTGACGGATGTCTCAGTCTCAGCAGAATACGGCTCCCTCACCGATAATGGTGATGGAACATGGACGTTTGCACCAACAACCGATCTCAATGCTGTTGATGTGCCGTTTGCGTTCACTGTCTTTGACGGCACGACAACAGACGGTGCAACAGCGGTTCTCGACATTACCGAAGTCAATGATGGACCTGTAGCCGATGATGTTGATCTTGGGGCAACAGCTGAAGACACAAGCTTCATCATTACGGAAGCTGCGCTTCTGGCGAATGCCTCCGACATTGATGGTGATGAGCTGACCGTGACAGATGTCAGCGTAGATGCAGAATACGGCTCCCTCACCGATAATGGTGATGGCACATGGACCTTTGCACCAACCGCTGACTTGAATGCAGATGATGTTCCTTTTGCATTCACTGTCTCTGATGGAACAACCACAGATGATGCAACAGCGGTTCTCGATATTACCGAAGTAAACGATGGGCCGGTGGCTGATGACGTTGATCTGGGCGCAACAGCTGAAGACACGAGCTTCATCATTACCGAAGCTGCGCTTTTGGCCAACGCTTCTGACATTGATGGTGACGAGCTGACTGTGACCGATGTCAGCGTGGATGCTGAGTATGGGTCACTCACCGATAATGGTGATGGAACCTGGACCTTTGCACCGACCGCTGACTTGAATGCCGATGATGTGCCGTTTGCCTTTACCGTCTCTGACGGAACGACAACAGATGATGCAACAGCGGTTCTCGATATCACCGAGGTCAATGATGGACCTGTGGCCGATGATGTGGACCTTGGTGCAACTCAGGAAGACACCAGCTTCATCATAACCGAAGCAGCTTTGCTGGCGAATGCTTCCGACATTGATGGCGATGAACTGACTGTGACAGATGTCAGTGTTGATGCAGAGTATGGCTCCCTCACCGATAATGGTGATGGGACCTGGACCTTTGCGCCGACCGCTGACCTCAATGCGGATGATGTGCCATTTGCCTTTACCGTCTCTGACGGCACCACAACAGATGATGCCACTGCGGTTCTCGATATTACCGAAGTCAACGATGGGCCTGTAGCCGATGACGTTGATCTGGGCGCAACAGCTGAAGACACGAGCTTCATCATTACCGAAGCAGCTTTGCTGGCGAATGCCTCTGACATTGATGGCGATGAACTGACTGTGACAGATGTCAGCGTTGATGCTGAGTATGGAACCCTCACCGACAATGGTGATGGGACCTGGACGTTTGCGCCGACGACTGATCTCAATGCGGATGATGTGCCGTTTGCGTTCACTGTCTCTGACGGAACAACCACTGATGATGCAACTGCTGTGCTGGATATCACGGAAGTCAATGATGGGCCGGTGGCGGATGATGTTGATCTTGGGGCTACCCAGGAAGACACCAGCTTCATCATTACCGAAGCTGCCTTGCTGGCGAATGCATCTGACATTGATGGCGATGAATTGTCTGTCACAGATGTCAGCGTGGATGCAGAGTATGGCTCACTCACCGATAATGGTGATGGGACATGGACCTTTGCACCAACAACCGATCTCAATGCGGATGATGTACCGTTTGCATTTACCGTCTCTGACGGAACAACCACTGATGATGCAACGGCGGTTCTGGATATTACCGAAGTAAACGATGGGCCGGTGGCTGATGACGTTGATCTGGGCGCAACAGCTGAAGACACGAGCTTCATCATTACCGAAGCTGCGCTTTTGGCCAACGCTTCTGATATTGATGGTGACGAGCTGACTGTGACCGATGTCAGTGTTGATGCTGAGTATGGAACCCTCACCGATAATGGTGATGGAACCTGGACGTTTGCACCGACCGCTGACTTGAATGCCGATGATGTGCCGTTTGCCTTTACCGTCTCTGATGGAACAACCACAGATGATGCAACAGCGGTTCTCGATATTACCGAAGTAAACGATGGGCCGGTGGCTGATGACGTTGATCTGGGCGCAACAGCTGAAGACACCAGCTTTATCATTACCGAAGCTGCGCTTTTGGCCAACGCTTCTGACATTGATGGTGACGAGCTGACTGTGACCGATGTCAGCGTGGATGCTGAGTATGGAACCCTCACCGATAATGGTGATGGAACCTGGACGTTTGCACCGACCGCTGACTTGAATGCCGATGATGTGCCGTTTGCCTTTACCGTCTCTGATGGAACAACCACAGATGATGCAACAGCGGTTCTCGATATTACCGAAGTAAACGATGGGCCGGTGGCTGATGACGTTGATCTGGGCGCAACAGCTGAAGACACGAGCTTCATCATTACCGAAGCTGCGCTTTTGGCCAACGCTTCTGACATTGATGGTGACGAGCTGACTGTGACCGATGTCAGTGTTGATGCTGAGTATGGGTCACTCACCGATAATGGTGATGGCACATGGACCTTTGCACCAACCGCTGACTTGAATGCGGATGATGTGCCATTTGCCTTTACCGTCTCTGACGGCACTACAACCGACGGTGCAACAGCGGTTCTGGATATCACGGAAGTCAATGATGGTCCGGTGGCGGATGATGTGGATCTTGGTGCAACAGCTGAAGACACAAGCTTCATCATTACGGAAGCAGCTTTGCTGGCGAATGCATCTGACATTGATGGCGATGAGCTGTCTGTGACGGATGTCTCAGTCTCAGCAGAATACGGCTCCCTCACCGATAATGGTGATGGAACATGGACGTTTGCACCAACAACCGATCTCAATGCTGTTGATGTGCCGTTTGCGTTCACTGTCTTTGACGGCACGACAACAGACGGTGCAACAGCGGTTCTCGACATTACCGAAGTCAATGATGGACCTGTAGCCGATGATGTTGATCTTGGGGCAACAGCTGAAGACACAAGCTTCATCATTACGGAAGCTGCGCTTCTGGCGAATGCCTCCGACATTGATGGTGATGAGCTGACCGTGACAGATGTCAGCGTAGATGCAGAATACGGCTCCCTCACCGATAATGGTGATGGCACATGGACCTTTGCACCAACCGCTGACTTGAATGCAGATGATGTTCCTTTTGCATTCACTGTCTCTGATGGAACAACCACAGATGATGCAACAGCGGTTCTCGATATTACCGAAGTAAACGATGGGCCGGTGGCTGATGACGTTGATCTGGGCGCAACAGCTGAAGACACGAGCTTCATCATTACCGAAGCTGCGCTTTTGGCCAACGCTTCTGACATTGATGGTGACGAGCTGACTGTGACCGATGTCAGCGTGGATGCTGAGTATGGGTCACTCACCGATAATGGTGATGGAACCTGGACCTTTGCACCGACCGCTGACTTGAATGCCGATGATGTGCCGTTTGCCTTTACCGTCTCTGACGGAACGACAACAGATGATGCAACAGCGGTTCTCGATATCACCGAGGTCAATGATGGACCTGTGGCCGATGATGTGGACCTTGGTGCAACTCAGGAAGACACCAGCTTCATCATAACCGAAGCAGCTTTGCTGGCGAATGCTTCCGACATTGATGGCGATGAACTGACTGTGACAGATGTCAGTGTTGATGCAGAGTATGGCTCCCTCACCGATAATGGTGATGGGACCTGGACCTTTGCGCCAACCGCTGACCTCAATGCGGATGATGTGCCATTTGCCTTTACCGTCTCTGACGGCACCACAACAGATGATGCCACTGCGGTTCTCGATATTACCGAAGTCAACGATGGGCCTGTAGCCGATGACGTTGATCTGGGCGCAACAGCTGAAGACACGAGCTTCATCATTACCGAAGCAGCTTTGCTGGCGAATGCCTCTGACATTGATGGCGATGAACTGACTGTGACAGATGTCAGCGTTGATGCTGAGTATGGAACCCTCACCGACAATGGTGATGGGACCTGGACGTTTGCGCCGACGACTGATCTCAATGCGGATGATGTGCCGTTTGCGTTCACTGTCTCTGACGGAACAACCACTGATGATGCAACTGCTGTGCTGGATATCACGGAAGTCAATGATGGGCCGGTGGCGGATGATGTTGATCTTGGGGCTACCCAGGAAGACACCAGCTTCATCATTACCGAAGCTGCCTTGCTGGCGAATGCATCTGACATTGATGGCGATGAATTGTCTGTCACAGATGTCAGCGTGGATGCAGAGTATGGCTCACTCACCGATAATGGTGATGGGACATGGACCTTTGCACCAACAACCGATCTCAATGCGGATGATGTACCGTTTGCATTTACCGTCTCTGACGGAACAACCACTGATGATGCAACGGCGGTTCTGGATATTACCGAAGTAAACGATGGGCCGGTGGCTGATGACGTTGATCTGGGCGCAACGGCTGAAGACACGAGCTTCATCATTACCGAAGCTGCGCTTTTGGCCAACGCTTCTGACATTGATGGTGACGAGCTGACTGTGACCGATGTCAGTGTTGATGCTGAGTATGGAACCCTCACCGATAATGGTGATGGAACCTGGACGTTTGCACCGACCGCTGACTTGAATGCCGATGATGTGCCGTTTGCCTTTACCGTCTCTGATGGAACAACCACAGATGATGCAACAGCGGTTCTCGATATTACCGAAGTAAACGATGGGCCGGTGGCTGATGACGTTGATCTGGGCGCAACAGCTGAAGACACGAGCTTCATCATTACCGAAGCTGCGCTTTTGGCCAACGCTTCTGACATTGATGGTGACGAGCTGACTGTGACCGATGTCAGCGTGGATGCTGAGTATGGGTCACTCACCGATAATGGTGATGGAACCTGGACCTTTGCACCGACCGCTGACTTGAATGCCGATGATGTGCCGTTTGCCTTTACCGTCTCTGACGGAACGACAACAGATGATGCAACAGCGGTTCTCGATATCACCGAGGTCAATGATGGACCTGTGGCCGATGATGTGGACCTTGGTGCAACTCAGGAAGACACCAGCTTCATCATAACCGAAGCAGCTTTGCTGGCGAATGCTTCCGACATTGATGGCGATGAACTGACTGTGACAGATGTCAGTGTTGATGCAGAGTATGGCTCCCTCACCGATAATGGTGATGGGACCTGGACCTTTGCGCCAACCGCTGACCTCAATGCGGATGATGTGCCATTTGCCTTTACCGTCTCTGACGGCACCACAACAGATGATGCCACTGCGGTTCTCGATATTACCGAAGTCAACGATGGGCCTGTAGCCGATGACGTTGATCTGGGCGCAACAGCTGAAGACACGAGCTTCATCATTACCGAAGCAGCTTTGCTGGCGAATGCCTCTGACATTGATGGCGATGAACTGACTGTGACAGATGTCAGCGTTGATGCTGAGTATGGAACCCTCACCGACAATGGTGATGGGACCTGGACGTTTGCGCCGACGACTGATCTCAATGCGGATGATGTGCCGTTTGCGTTCACTGTCTCTGACGGAACAACCACTGATGATGCAACTGCTGTGCTGGATATCACGGAAGTCAATGATGGGCCGGTGGCGGATGATGTTGATCTTGGGGCTACCCAGGAAGACACCAGCTTCATCATTACCGAAGCTGCCTTGCTGGCGAATGCATCTGACATTGATGGCGATGAATTGTCTGTCACAGATGTCAGCGTGGATGCAGAGTATGGCTCACTCACCGATAATGGTGATGGGACATGGACCTTTGCACCAACAACCGATCTCAATGCGGATGATGTACCGTTTGCATTTACCGTCTCTGACGGAACAACCACTGATGATGCAACGGCGGTTCTGGATATTACCGAAGTAAACGATGGGCCGGTGGCTGATGATGTCGATCTGGGCGCAACGGCTGAAGACACCAGCTTTATCATTACCGAAGCTGCGCTTTTGGCCAACGCTTCTGACATTGATGGTGACGAGCTGACTGTGACCGATGTCAGTGTTGATGCTGAGTATGGAACCCTCACCGATAATGGTGATGGAACCTGGACGTTTGCACCAACCGCTGACTTGAATGCGGATGATGTACCGTTTGCATTTACCGTCTCTGACGGAACGACAACTGATGATGCCACAGCGGTTCTCGACATCACTGAGGTCAATGATGCGCCAACAGACATTCAGTTCCTGACGACACAGACAATCACGACGAGCAATTATGACACTGTTTCCGGCGTTACCGTTACAGCGAGAAACATCAACTCTGATGGAAGTCTGACTTCTGAATCCGAAGACAATGTTTCCTATACCAACTCCGGCATTGGGGCCAATGGGGATTCCGGTGACGTTGCCAGTCAGATTGAATACAATACTGAACACGAAGTATCCGAAGAATTGATTTTCGACTTCGATGCCGATCAGACCTCGGTGACTGTCGATGTCGACCGCTTGTATGGTTCTGAGGGCAATGGCGGTGAAGAGGGAACCTGGACGGCCTATCGTGATGGTGTTGAAGTTGGAAGCGGCATTGTTGACAGTGAGCCCGGTGAGTTGACCGCAACACTTAAAGTTACCGCCACTGATGGTGGTGGGTTTGACAGAATAGTCTTTGCTGCATCGGAATTCCCGGGCGGACAGGAGGGCACCTCCGGTTCGAGCGATTATTACGTCAGTGCCATCACGTTCCAGGGTGAGGAAACGCTGTCGATCAAGGAGAACAGCACATCCGGCACAGTTGCCACGCTTTCCGCCACCGATGTCGACGACACCGAATTCTCCTATGAGTTCGTGGATGGTGCAGGAAATGTTGTCACTGATTCGAATTTCATAATTGTCGGCAACGAAATCCAAATCCGTGCCGACGCGGACATCGATTATGAACAAAATACGGTCTTCAATCTGAATGTCCGTGTGACCGATGACGATGGTGCCAGCTATACCGAAACGCTGACGGTTGATGTGGTCGATGTGTATGAAGCCGATATGCATTTCTCTGCAGATTCATTTAGCAGTAAACCCGGCAAAAAAGACGTAGTTGCCACCGCAAGTTTCGACGCCCATCCAGGTAGTTCGTCGCACAGTTTTTCTTTGACCGACAGTGAATCCGGATTGTTCACGATTGATTCCTCAACTGGAAAGATTTCCCTCACCAAGGATTTGCCTTCCGGCGATTACGCGGCAACCATCACAGTCAAAGCCAAAGACAATAACGGGCGAACCTACGAAGAGGATATCACGTTCACCTATGATTCCGGATCAGGTGGAACAAGTATCTCCGCCGGTTCTGGTACGGATGTGATTTATGGGTACGGCGGAGAAGATACGATCGACGGTGGTGGCGGTGACGATGTGATCTTTGGCGGAGATGCCAATGACACAATCATCCTGAGTGAGGGTGCAGATACCATAGATGGCGGCTCAGGCTGGGATACGCTCAGCGTCGCGACAGACGATGATATGGTTATAAACCTTGAAGCAGGCACAGTCAGTGGTGGGGAATCCAACGGGACCACCCTATCCAGCGTTGAGATCATTAGAGCCGGCGACGGTGATGATGTAATTACCGGCAGCAATGGTACGGAAGCTCTGCTGGGCGGTGGCGGGAACGACACAATCGATGGCGGCGGCGGAGCAGACTACATCTACGGCGAAGACGGAAACGACGTTCTGACCGGCGGGACCGGTAATGACTACCTCTCCGGCGGTGATGGGGATGACATCTTCATCTATGGGGCGGGCGATGGCTCTGACACCGTCGACGGCGGCGCAGGCGGCGGCTGGACTGACGCCATTGAACTGAATGGCTTCGACAGCAACTCCTACGGAACCGACTGGACAGTTACTATCACCAGCGGTTCGATTGAAGGCCAGAATGGCGACAGTCTGGATCTGTCAGACGATGCAGCTGGTACAATCAACTTTGATGATGGTAGCCAGATCGACTTTGATCAGCTTGAACAAATCAACTGGTAAGAAAAAAGGCGCCCGATTATTCGGGCGCCTTTTCTGTATTTCATTCTGTGTTGAATCAGACGGCCTGCATGGCCTGTGCATGGGTGCGACCTCGCCTTGCCAGCAATTTGTTCAGCGCTGATACATAGGCTTTGGCCGAAGCCACCATGGTGTCTGTCTCTGCGCCCCGGCCCGTCACCATGATCTCATCATCCTCCAGACGTACCGAAACTTCAGCCTGGGCATCTGTGCCTTCGGTCACTGCACTTACCTGATAGAGCTGCAGCTTGGCTTCATGAGGCACGATCATGTGAATGGCGTTGAAGGTTGCATCCACTGGCCCGTCACCAGTGGCTTCCTTGGTGATGTGTTGACCCGCTACATCCAGCGTCATGGTAGCCTTCTGAGGGCCACTTGTGCCGGCAATGACGGTCAGAGCGACGACGCGGATTTTCTCTCCTGCAATGGAGGCTTCATCACTGACCAGTGCTTCAATGTCTTCGTCATAGACGTGCTTTTTCTTGTCGGCCAAAGTCTTGAAGCGATTGAACGCATCCTGAAAGGCGTTGTCGCCCAGATCAAAGCCCAGTTCCAACAGCTTTTCCTTGAACGCATGGCGACCGGAATGCTTGCCCATTACCAGCGAAGTTTCCTTCACGCCAACGTCCTCGGGGCGCATGATTTCATAAGTTTCGGCGTTTTTCAGCATCCCATCCTGATGGATGCCGGATTCATGGGCAAACGCATTGGCGCCCACAATCGCCTTGTTGAATTGAACTGAGAACCCGGAAACGGTGGACACCATTTTGGAGGTGCGCAACAGGGCCGTCGTGTCGATGCCGGTGCGATAGGGCAGAACATCGCCACGGGTACGGATGGCCATGACAATTTCTTCCAAAGCCGCATTGCCGGCGCGTTCGCCCAGCCCGTTAATGGTGCATTCGACCTGACGGGCACCTGCCCGCACGCCAGCGATAGAGTTTGAGACCGCACAGCCCAAATCATCATGACAATGGGTGGAAAAGATCGCCTTGTCCGCATTGGGAACACGGTTCATGAGAACAGCGATCATGTTGTAATATTCATCGCCCACCATGTAGCCGACTGTGTCTGGAATGTTGATGGTTGTGGCACCGGCGTTGATGGCCGTTTCAACCGTCTTGCACAGATAATCAATCGGCGTGCGGGTGGCATCCATTCCGGACCATTCCACATCCTCCACCAGATTACGGGCCTGTGTCACCGTTTTGGTGATGATCTCCAATACCTCTTCCTGGGTTTTCTTCATCTGATTGGCCAGATGAATGGGCGAGGTTGAAACAAAGGTATGAATGCGGCCACGTCTGGCGTGTTTAACCGCCTCGCCTGCCCGCTCGATATCACCGGGAATAGCCCGCGCCAGACCGGCAATCACGGCATGTTCGGCGCGGCGGGCAATTTCCGAAACCGCTTCAAAATCGCCATTGGAGGCAATTGGAAAACCGGCTTCGATAATGTCAACGCCCATATCATCGAGCTGCTTGGCAACCATCAGCTTTTCTTCATGCGTCATGGAGGCACCCGGCGATTGCTCGCCATCGCGCAGGGTGGTGTCAAAAATCAGAACCTGATCCTTGTCGGATGAAGTGTCTCCGGCTTTGGCGGTGCTCGCTCGTGCCGCAATCATCTTGTTCATTGTGTCTTCTCCTCAGCGTCAAACGCTGCAATCTGCGCCTATCAAAATCCTGGGATCTCTCATGCGCGTTATTTCTATGTTGTGGTGATTTAGCAAGTCCCCTGAGAGCGCGCCGGATAGACCGGACAGCCTACGCTCAGGGGTTGATAAGGAGGAGACCGGATAGCGCACGACCAAGTGTTTGCACCGAAGATATTACATCATTCTGGGCAATTGGTCCGGCTGTCAAAGCTGACTTATGTAAATCCAGCAACGTCGTATCTCAATTATCATATAAAAACTCATGCGAAACTCTCACAGGCTTTTCCTTTTTGCAAGCACCAAAACTATGCTGGACGGATCAACCTTGAATCCTAGATAACAAACAGAATCCACTCGCAGAAAGCTGCCAGATGCTTGAAGTCCGAAACCTGCAAAAATCGTATGAAACACCTCAGGGTAAAATCCGGGTACTGGACGGGATCAGTCTGGATCTGACAAGCGGTCATAGCCTGGCGCTTATGGGAGAGTCTGGCAGTGGCAAAAGCACCCTACTACATCTGATCGGCGGGCTGGATACACCCGATGACGGGCAAATTCTTTTGGATGGCACAGATGTCGGTACCTTGTCCGATGCCGGACGCGCAGACCTGAGACGCGGCCAATTGGGCGTGGTGTTTCAACAGTTCAATCTGGTTCCCAGCCTTAACGTGCAGGATAATCTGGCGTTTCAGGCGCGGATTGCGGGTCGGTTCGATACCGCATGGCAGGCGCATCTGGCCGGCACACTTGGCCTTGATGAATTGCTGCAACGCTATCCGGAGCAATTGTCAGGCGGCCAGCAACAGCGTGTTGCCATTGGCCGGACGCTGGCCGCCAAGCCACAGCTTATGTTGGCGGATGAGCCAACGGGCAATCTGGATGAGGCCACGGGCGATGCTGTGCTGGACTTAACACTGTCTCTGGTACGCGATTTGGGGAACAGCCTGTTGATGGTCACCCATAATTCACGCCTTGCGGAGCGCCTGGACAAAACCATTACGCTCAGCGGCGGGCGCGTAAGCTCTTGAGCCATTTCCGCATCTTTTTCTGGACGCTGCGAGTGCTGCTGGGCTTCTGGCGCAAGAACCGTCTGTCTTTCATTACCCTCATTGTTGGCCTTGGCGTCGCCACGGCACTTTGGAGCGGTGTGCAAGCGATCAATGCCGAAGCGCGCGCCAGCTATGACAGGGCGGCGACCACACTTGGTGGTGACCAGTTCCGCTCGCTGACGCCGCTGGCGGGCGAAAGCGTACCGCAATCGATTTTCGCCACTTTGCGCCGGGCCGGTTGGCGCGTGTCGCCGATTGTTGAGGGAACATTGCGCCTTGAAGGCACCCGGTTGCAGCTGATCGGGATTGATCCGGTGACCCTGCCCGATACCGAGCTGTCGCAGAATGACTGGCTGATTGCCTTTGAAAACACCAATGATGATGTGCAGGCCTTTCTGACACCGCCCTTCCGATCATTCGCGCATCCAGAGACGATTGCACAGATCAATGCGGACGACAGCGCAACCCTGCCGCCGCTATCTGCGCTGGAAGCTCTGCCGCCAGGAACGGTGCTGACCGATATTGGTGTTGCACAACGCCTGTTGGGACTGAATGGGCGCATCAGCCGTCTTATCCTGCATGATCGGCAGAAAACTGAAGAGAGCACATTAGAGCCCTTGATCGCCGGTCAGTTGCTGCTGGAGGAACCCGCTTCCAGTTCCGCGTTGGAAAGTCTGACCGACAGTTTTCATCTGAATCTCACCGCCTTTGGCTTTCTGTCCTTTGTGGTGGGCCTGTTCATTGTCAATTCAGCGGTGGGTCTGGCCTTTGAAAGCCGCCGTCACATGGTGCGCACGTTACGGGCCTGCGGCGTCTCGGCCCGACTTCTGGCATTGGTGCTGATGGTCGAACTGGCACTGCTGTCGCTGACGGCCGGACTGCTGGGTGTTTTTGCCGGATATCTGATTGCCTCGGCTTTGCTGCCGGATGTTTCGGCCAGCTTGCGCGGGCTTTATGGCGCGCAGGTTTCCGGCCAACTGACCTTGCAATGGCACTGGTGGCTGAGCGGATTGGCGATTGCCATGCTGGGTGCTTTTTTTGCCGCCGGGGCCAATCTGTTCAAACTTGTGCAAATGCCGATCCTTGCCAATGCGCATCCCTTTGCCTGGCGCCAGGCCAATGAGCGCAAGCGCCGCTGGCAACTGGCTTTTGCCACTGGCTTTGTCCTGACGGCCCTTGCAGCGTTGCTGATTGGTGGTTCTCTGGTTGCTGGGTTTGTGCTGATGGGGTCGGTGTTGCTGGCAGCCGCGCTTTTGCTACCGTCGGTTCTTGCGCGCTTTTTGACATTGTTCGAAGCGCGGGCAAAACGTCCGATGTGGCAATGGTTCTGGGCTGATGGCAACCAGCACATGTCCGGTCTTTCGCTGGCGCTTATGGCGCTGTTGCTGGCGCTGGCGATCAATATTGGTGTTGGCACCATGGTGCAGAGTTTCCGCACCACCTTTCTGGGCTGGCTGGATCAACGTCTGGCACCGGAGATTTATCTGAATGCAGGTACGCCGGAGCAGACCGAAGACGTTCTCGCCTATCTGAAAGATGAACCAGCTGTGACAGCCATTTTGCCAATCTGGAATGTGGATGGCCGCTATCAGACCTTTCCGATTGAAATTTTCGGATTTCAGGACCACCCGACCTATCGTGACAATTGGCCGTTGCTCGATCAGACACCCACGATGTGGGACGATGTGGCGGCGGGCAATGGCTTGCTTATCAGCGAGCAGATGGCGCGCCAGTTTGATCTTTCGATCAATGCCGAGTTTGAATTGTTCAGCGAGACCGGACCGCTCACCACCAAAGTTCTGGGCATTTATTCCGACTATGGCAACCCGATTGGTCAGGTGCTTATGGCCGTCGATCAATTGACCACCCAGTGGCCGTCGGTACAAAAAACACGCTTTGGTCTGCGCGTTGCGCCGGATGATATTGCGCGTGTGCTGAACGCGCTTGACCAGCGCTTTACCTTTGGCGAGGGCGGGCTGATTGATCAGGAGGCCCTCAAATCCCTCTCCCGGTCTGTGTTTGAACGCACTTTTGCGGTTACGCTGGCCTTGAACGCCCTCACACTGGCTGTTGCGGGCATTGCCATGCTGACCAGCCTTCTTGGGCTGTCACAGGCGCGCCTGCCCCAACTGGCGCCGATCTGGGCCATGGGCATAACGCGGCGCAATCTGGCTGGCATTGAATTGGCTAAAACGGTCGCGCTGGCTTTGCTGACTTCTGTGCTGGCCATTCCCCTTGGCCTGCTGGTGGCGTGGATTCTGCTTTCGGTTATCAATGTGGAAGCGTTCGGCTGGCGCATACCCATGCTGCTGTTTCCGCTGGACTGGCTGCGCCTGCTGGCGCTGGCCCTTCTCACCGCCGGTCTGGCCTCCCTCTATCCAACCATCAAGCTGAGGCGCATGCCGCCCGCTGACTTGCTAAAGGTGTTTGCCAATGAGCGTTAGACTTTTCACAAAAGTGTGGCTGCTGCTTTTGCTTGTCTTCGTCAGCGCCAGCGCGCACGCGCAAGGCTTTGCAGGGCTGGGCATAGATAGCGAAGGCTACGCGCAGGTCACGCCCGGCAAGCTCTTCAGCTTTCCGCAAGACCACGGCCCCCACCCGGATTACCGCATTGAATGGTGGTATGTGACTGCCAATCTGACAGATTCAGACGGCAATCCCCACGGCATTCAATGGACCCTGTTCCGCCAGACCATGACGCCCGGCACCGAAAAAAGCGGCTGGAACAACGGGCAGGTCTGGCTTGGCCATGCGGCCCTGTCCTCGCAAGGACGGCATCTCAGCGCGGAAACCGTCGCCCGCGGCAATACGGGTCAGGCAGGCGTGACCACTGCCCCCTTTGCTGCCTGGCTGGATGACTGGTCCCTCACCTCCACTGCGCCAGCAGAAGCAGACGCATTTTCCGCCCTGCGCCTCACCGCCAATGATGAGGCATTTCGCTACGATCTGGCCCTCACCACACCCAAACCACTTGTGTTCCAGGGCGAGGCTGGTTTCAGCCAGAAATCAGAGGCCGGTCAAGCCTCCTATTATTACAGCCAACCCTTTTTCGAAGTTGCTGGTGACATTAACGTAGATGATAAAACCCTCACCGTCACAGGCAAGGCCTGGCTCGACCGGGAATGGAGCAGCCAACCTCTCACCGGCACCCAAACCGGCTGGGACTGGTTTTCGCTGCATCTGAACGGCGGCGAAAAGCTGATGCTGTTTCGGCTTAGGGATGAAACAGCGGGTGATTATTTCTCTGGCACATGGATTGGTGCTGATGGCACTGTCACACCACTGGGCCCCAAAGGCATCCGCATGACACCGCTTACCACCGCTCAGGTCGCAGGCCGCGAGATGCCCATCGGCTGGCGACTGGAAGTACCTGACCATGGTTTGGACATTGAGACGCAAGCGCTGAATGCGGATAGCTGGATGGACACCTCAATTCCCTATTGGGAAGGGCCCATCCGGTTTGGCGGCAGTCATCAAGGCGTGGGGTATTTGGAGATGACCGGGTATTGATACTTGCAGTCGAGCGTCTTGCCTCACCCGCAGGATTTGGCAGCGCTCACACTCCGCATTGACCAAAGTGCAATCCACATCAACTCAGGCCAAGCGATGTTGGCAGCCTGTCAAGGTCGGTTCAGGGGCGGTTCAGGGGCGGTTAAACCCATCGACTGCCGCAAATTGACTCGACACCAGACCATAAAAGATAATTTTATTTACCTATAGACAAATAAAAACTGTCTATTTATGATGATGTCATGAGTGTTGAGAATCTTTCAAGCGCAGTGACCGGTCGACTTTCTATCTATTGCGCAAAGAAATTCAGTGGCAAAGACAGTGATCGGTGTGGGGTCGCTGCGAAAACAATCTGCGATGCGGTTGGCCGTTGACGTCCCTGCGAAGACGACACCAAGTCTTTAACAGCACCTTTCCCCGCAAAGCATCTGGTTCGCTTCGCCAAGCTGGACAACACGCTGGAGTAGACACTCTGCTTTACCAGCTTGGTAAAGGGTTTTGGCTTGATCCGGTGTTTCAGGGAACCGGGGAAACTGTAAATGAGGGTGGCGCGCTTTTGCATGCCGCATCGTCCAGGTGTCTTGACCCTCAGATGACAATCGAATTGCTTTCAGCCCAGCCATGTGTTGATCCGCTCTTCGATAAAAATGAGGTTTTATGAACTGAGAATGGAACACTTTCTGCACTTAAAAGGTCTGGAGAGTGCGCCTGATCCTAGCAAGCCCGGGTGGTTGGTACGACATCACACAAGCCGCCTCTTGGGGTCGTTGGATTAAAGTATGACAGGTTTGGCCAGGGACTTAACCCGCACATTGAAACAGATCTGCGGATCGATTTGAGACCCTGCGATCAAGGCATCACCCAATACCGTGCGAGCAAACAAAAATCAGTTTGCATTCGTCGGTCCTAACACGGGGTGTTTGTCAATTCTGGTCGCAAGAAACGCAAAGGAAAATGTAATGGAAACGCCTAATTCAATATGGATTTCAATCCAACAAGCACTCCAGACAGCACTGCAAGGCTTCTTGGACTACATACCATCGCTTGCCGGTGCTTTATTTATCCTTATTTTCGGGTGGCTTTTTGCGCGCTTTGTAAGAACAGCTGCGAAACGGATATTGAGCGGCCTGAACAGAGTTTTGGAACGAACCTTTCAAACAGGCATTCTAGCAAACGCCCGGTTGCCATTAGGCGCCTCCACGATCTTTGGCGAAGTCGCTTTCTGGATCATAGTGTTTGTTACGCTGACGATTTCTGCGCGTGTTGCAAGCCTGCCTACGATCTCACAATGGCTCAATAACATCGTCCTTTTCTTGCCGGATGTCCTGCTTGGCGTCGTGACAATCGCCTTGGGTTATTTCATCAGCAACGTCGTTGGCAGACAGGTCACCGAGGCGGCAAACATTGCCAAGTCCCCTCACAGCGAGTCGTTTGGGCGCATAGCCCAGGGCACTGTTTTCATCATCGCGGCGATCATTGGTCTCGACCAGATTGGCGTCGACGTGACCTTCCTTGTAACTGTGTCAGCTGTTGCAGTGGGCGCCATCCTGCTGGGCTTCTCGATCGCTTTTGGTTTCGGCTCACAAGAGTACATCAGCAACCTCATCAGCGCCCGGACGGTGCGGCAAAGCTTGAGCCCCGGCTTGCTTGTGCGGATTGGTGAGATCGAAGGCGTGGTCCTTGAAATCACGCAAACACACATCGCGGTTGATACCGAAAACGGCCGCGCGTTAATTCCCGCCCATAAGGCAGATGCATCCGGGCTGATGATCATTTCACAAAATGCGGTCGTTGAGGGAACAGGCTCATGAGCAAGGTTTCACCCCTGACCATTGAACTTATCGAGAAGCGTCCGCTAACGGCAGTGAAAGCCCTTTCTGAAATGAGCGTGGGCGATTCAGCTGATTTCTTTGAGGCTCTGCCAACACGTTACGCCGTGTCGCTTATGTCCAAGATCACCGCCTGGTCTGCAGCCGGATTGATTTCTGAAATGACACCGGTCAGCGGCGGCGCGGTTCTCTCGGGATTGGACTACCAAACAACGGCTTCAATCTTGAGGGTGATACCGGACGCCAAACGCAAACAATTATTGGTAGCGTTGCCAAAGAAGCTCAGCCGCGACCTGACTTCTACTCTGACCTATCCTGCAGATACTGTTGGCGCAAAAATGTCGACCAGCATTATTGTCATGACGGCTGATCAGACGGTTCGGGAAGCGGTTTCGGAATTTCGTCAGATGAAGCGTACCAAGACGGGTGTTGCCTATGTCGTTGATGCATCGAGAAAACTGATTGGCAACATCAATGCAGCAGAGCTGTTGCGGTTATCAAAGGACTCCAAGCTTGGAGAGGTTGTTGACAGTTCCATTCCATCCATTTCCGCTCGTGCTCGCCTGAGCGCAGTTAAATCCATGCCTGCCTGGGACGACCATGCGTTCTTGCCTGTCGTCAACCGTCAAAAGATATTGATTGGTGCTCTTTCCAAAAGCATTTTTAAACAATCGCCTGCTGCAGAACCCATCGCGGAGAGCCAGGCAAATTCATCAAACATTCTGTCTTCCGTGGCGAGTGTCTTTTTCACAAGCTCTGTTCAACTGGCCGAACTGTTGATTGATGGTGATGTCAGATCCAAACCTTCGATCAACCATTCATCCGCTTCGGCTGGAGGAGGCAAATCATGACCGCAACCATAACCCGGATCACCGATGAATTGACTCAACGTTTCTTTATTGATCACCCACTGGATGCCGCACGAAAGATTGAAGAATTGCCCATTGCAGATGTGGTTGAAGCCACTGCACGTATTCCGGCAAAAATCTTGACGCCTGTCTGGCAATATCTGTTGCCAGAAACAGCTGCCAAACTTCTGGTCGCGTTGCCTGAGGCCATTTCCGACCAGCTCCTTGCCGAAATTGCGCCTTCTCAAGCGGTTCGACTTCTGGGTTTTATGCCCGAAACCGATGTGAAAGAGCGCGTTTCCCGTCTTGCTCCTGTTCCCAAAAGGGATATTGAAACGTTGCTCTCCTATCCGCGCGACACCGCCGGGCGCATGATGAACACAGCCATCTATACCTATCGCAGGGATTCAACAGTTGGCGACACATTAGAGCGTTTGCGCAATGATGGCATGAGCACGGCGCGAAGCTTGTTTCTTGTGGATGACGGGCAGCACCTGACAGGCATAGTGTCACTGACGGACGTTGCAATTTCACAGCCTGAAATTACACTTGCCGCGCTTGAACAGCCCATTGTTGCAGCCGTACGGCCAATCGATTCTTTAAGCGAAATTACAGAAATCCTCAAAAGCGGAAATGTCCTCGATCTACCAGTGGTCGATTTGGATGGCGTCCTGCTGGGCGCTGTCACCCACCAGAATCTCGCGCGTACGATCCAGAAAGACGCAACCTTGAACTTGCAAACAATGGTGGGCGCAAGCAAAGAAGAACGGGCGCTTTCCACTCCGCTTTTTACCGTCAGAAAACGCATGCCCTGGCTTCAAATCAACCTTTTGACGGCATTTATGGCTGCTGCCGTTGTCGGCATTTTTGAGGCAACAATTGCGCAGGTCACTGCCCTTGCGGTGCTTCTGCCAGTTGTGGCCGGACAATCAGGTAACACCGGTGCCCAGGCGCTTGCGGTGACCATGCGTGGTCTGGCCCTTCGTGAAATTACGGTCCGACAATGGGCAAAGGTTTTGCGGAAAGAAGTTATCGCTGGGTTTTTGAATGGGATTTGCATAGCTGTGACTTGCGGCATAGGCGTTTATCTGTGGAGCCAGTCACTAGGCCTTGTCGCGGTTATCATGTCTTCCATGGTCCTGGCGATGGTCGCCGCCGGTTTCGCCGGCGCAATCATCCCCGTTATCCTCACCCGGCTCGGGCAGGATCCGGCAACGTCGTCATCCATCATATTGACAACGGTTACTGATATTGCAGGCTTCTTTGCGTTTCTTGGCATCGCAACAATCCTGATGCAGTATTTATGAACCCCGTTGTCATTGAAGGTTTGACGTGGCTGGGCATCTTTTTTTGCCTCAGCCAGTCCGCGATGTTCTCCGGCCTCAACCTTGCTTATTTCAGTGTAAGCAGGCTCCGCCTCGAAGTTGAAGTGGGAACCGGCAACGTCGCTGCACAACAGGTTTTGGACCTGCGATCGGATTCCAATTTCCTGCTCACAACAATCCTGTGGGGCAATGTCAGCATCAATGTGCTTCTGACATTGCTTTCAAATTCGGTGATGGCCGGCTTCGGCGCATTTCTGTTTTCCACCATCATCATCACTTTGTTTGGCGAAATTTTTCCCCAGGCTTTCTTTTCGCGCAAGGCTCTGGTCATAGGCGCGCGTCTGGCACCTGTGCTGAAGGTCTATCAGATACTCCTGTACCCGGTGGCAAAGCCTGTCGCGCTGCTTCTGGACGGATGGCTGGGAAAGGAAGGGGTCGACTTCATGCGTGAACGAGGTGTGCGTGAAATGATCCGTCAACATATGGAAGCAGATGAAACTGATTTGGGCCGGATCGAGGGGCTTGGTGCCCTCAATTTCCTGCGCCTCGACGATATCAGTGCCTCACAGGAAGGCGAGCCGGTTGATAAACGCAGCATCATCCAGATGCCATTTAACGGCCAAAACGTGGTCTTTCCGCCTGATGCAGGAGAGAGGAACGGTGTGTTCCTGGGGCAACTCCGCTCCTCTGGCAAAAAATGGGCCGTTCTGACGAATGAACGCGACCAGCCGCTCATGATTGTGGATACGGATGCCTATTTGCGCAGCGCCCTTCTGGAGGAGGACAGTTTTCGGCCGGAACAGCATTGTCACCGCCCGATTGTCATACGCGACGTCACAAAGAGACTTGGTCATATCTTGCAACAGTTTGAAGTGCATGTTTCGCACGAGGGAGACGATGTGGTTGACCGCGATGTCGTGCTTATCTGGGGCGAAGACAAACGCATTATCACTGGCGCGGATATTCTCGGTCGGCTCTTGAGCGGAATAACCAGGGAGCGTTAGGGCATTGCATTTGAACAACGGCGAAAGCGTGGGCCAAGCCAAGCATGCGGAACGCCAGACTGTATTGACGCAGATGGTGCTGTCACACCACTTGGGCCAAAAGGCATCCGCGTGACACAGCTCACAACTGCTCAGGCCGCAGGCCGCGAGATGCCCAACGGCTGGCGATTGGAAGTTCTGGACGATGGTCTGAATATTGAGACGGAAGCGCTCATCGCAGATAGCTGGATGCAGACGTCAATTCCCTATTGGGAAGGGCCGATATGGTTTGAGGGCAGTCATGCGGGCGTGGGGTATTGAAAAGGAAACGGTTGGCAAAAGGTTTCTCTAGAAGAACAATGTCATGGCCGGTTTGGGCGGGAAGCGGAAGTTCGCTGCGCAGGGCACCGAGGTCTGCATTGCGGACGGAACGGACATTTGCCGCATTATCACGAATGCCCGCTTCGTAGTTGACGCGCTTGAGCGAAACAGATCGGGGCCACATGAGGCCCTCAGCAGATTTTTTAGGCCATCTGCATCTGATTAGTTTGTCGACTCGATGTCGCGGAAACCGAAAACTGGCGTTGAAACTACACCAGCTGCGATCATGCCGTTTGCCAATGCGGGATCAGCCACCCAAGCGCGGGCCCGTTCCATTGTGTCCCACTCGAACCAGACGGTGATCATGTTTTGATCGACGGGATTGTGCATAATGTAGGACGCCATCTCACCCACCGAACGACGGGTTGACAAGGCTTGATCGAAAACCTCCTTCCATCGGTCGAAGTCTTCGACCTCGTGGGTTACGACCATCCAAGTTTCTTGCGCCCAGACGGTTTGGGATGAAAGAAGGGTGATCGCAGCAGTCACACCGAAGGCCAAACAGCGAAATGGCATAGTAAACATGGAAATGCTCCTTTTGATAATTTTCGGATTGACTGTCAGGCGGCCGCCGGTTCGCCGCCGAACAAGTTCCAAAATTCAGACCGGGCATTGCTGCGCGGAAAGTCGGATTTTGGGATGTCAACGCCTAGAAAGCGGCAGAGTGGGCTCCAACCTTCAGCGGGATTGAAGACCAAAAGCCTGTCTGCCGGGATGACCTCACGAACCCTCGCGTTGTTCGCCCGGTAAGCAGCGATAGCAGCTTCACGATCAAGACCAGCGTCGCCCCCTTGCATCAGGATTTTGTCCATATTGTCGAACACGGCCTGGACGGGCGGCGGTAGTGCAATGACTTTGCGGTTTTGCCAGAAGCGGTTGATCGTGTGGTCATAGCTGGCCCACCAGTCGTCCTCGGGGCGCTCGGTATGAATGACCTTGGCTTCGGGGAAAGCGATGGAAAGCTCATGCCAATACACGGCACCGGGATTGTCCACTTGTGAGGTATAGCCCGCGAACACCTCGGCCCAGTCGACCTCTGTTCCTCGGGCGAGTTCGGCCCAATGCGCCGGTTGTTCCGGATTTTGCATCACTTCCACCATGTGGTGGCAAGGGCCAAAGCCCAATTCTTCAAGGGCTAGCTTTGTGGACATGGTGCCCGTACGACCAAATCCAGATCCTATAACTTTCAGTGACATTTACTGATCTCCTTTGCTTGTTTCGATGCGTTGCTTCTGGCAAAGGTTGTTGAACAAAATTCAGCAGAAACATAACGAAACGATTTCATGCATCATGAATGATATTCAGCTCGGTCGACTCGACCTAAATTTACTTGTTACTTTCGAAGCGCTTATGACTGAGGGTAGCGTTGCCAAAGCGGCCGAACGGCTCAACAAAACGCCGTCGGCGGTCAGTCACGCACTGGCCCGACTGCGCGAACAGGTGGGTGATCCACTCATGGTGAGAGTCGGTGGCAAGATGCAGCCATCGCCTTTCGCTGAAAGCTTGATTGAGGATGTTCGCCCGATCTTGCGGAGCATTCAACGCGTCGTTACACCACCCAAACCCTTTGATCCGGCGACCAGCACGCGTACGTTCCGCATCGCTGTTCCCGCGATAACGGCTCTCATTGCCGAAGTTTTTGCACGGATCAACGAAGAAGCACCCGGAGTATCGCTTGAGTGGGTGAACCTAGGACCGGATCTTTACTCAGCCGTCGCAGACGAGCAGATCGACCTTGCCTTGCTTGGTGCGGACAAAACGCTGCCCGAAGGCTTAATGGAGCAGAAAATGCCGACCTTGCAGCGCTACACCTACATGCGCCGTGGGCATCCGGCAGTGGAGAATTGGAATAAGCAAGCCTGGCTCGATTGGCCGCATGTCATGGTTGGGATGTCAAATGCGGCGCGCCAAACCGTCGAAGATCGGGTTGCTCGCGATGGCATGGAACGCCGCATTGGGGCGCATCTGCCCGAGTTTTCGGGCGTCGCACCATTGCTTGCGCGCACCAACATGCTGGGCACGACAGTTCAGCTCTTCATGGTCGAAGACTTGCAGACCTATGGGCTGCTTGCCAAACGCCCACCTGTCGATCTGCCAGACATCACTTTTCGCTTCTTCTGGAGCACACGCCTTTCACAGGACCCGGGCAGTAAATGGCTTCGATCCCTCGTGATTGCGGCCTACGAAATGATCCACGATAGAGCAGCTAATGCTGGCACTCAAACCGACTGACGTCTCTTCATTAAAGCTGATAATCGGACATTCGTTCCATGCGCAGCATCGGTCACTCTGGGCTCCTTGCAGCCTTTCGCTGCAGATGACACAAAGGTCTGCAATGGGCCGAAAGCGGGCCTAATAGGACGCTGTTCAGCCTTCAAAACTTGAGGGTTGAGCGGGCGCAACTATTATCCGGACGGTATGATATCCGATATACAACTTACCAATTCCCCATCCCCGGCCAAAGTTCGGCATCGTCAAAAAAAGCCTTGATCATATCCGCCAGCATTTCGGACTGCCCGATACATGGCAAATGCGCGGCATCCTTGATTACTTCGAAGCGTGACTCCGGGATCAGCTTGGCCAGTTCCGCCTCAACAGATGGCGGGGTTGCGCCGTCCTGGTCTCCGACGACGCACAGGGTCGGGATTTTTATGTTGGCACAGTCTTGGGTGAAATCCGCTTCGCGGGTGGTGGTGGTGGCGGTGTAGCCTGCATTCAGCTGGCGGCTGAGCATGGCTGTGTAGCCTGCATGGGTGGCCGGGTGGTTCAGTGGAATTCGTTTGAAAAACAGCATTCCATAATGCCGCCCTTGGGAACAATGGCCTTGCCCAATCGTTGCTTCTTTCAGCAACGATATAAAGGACGAGGACAGAGTATGAGTCATACCATTAAAATTACCGCCATCGAACGGGCGACCCACGACGTGCACCGGTATGTGTTGGAAAAGCCGGATGGTTATGAGTTCGTTCCGGGTCAGGCAACGGATGTTTCAATCGACAAGCCTGAGTGGCGGGATGAAAAACGGCCGTTTACCTTTACCTGTCTGCCCGGTTGGGATCGCTTGGAGTTCACCATCAAACACTACCCGGATCATGATGGCGTAACAGATGCGCTCAGCGATCTGGAGATCGGTGAGGCTTTGCTGATTGATGATCCGTGGGGAGCGATTGAATATAAGGGGCCTGGTACGTTCATCGCCGGCGGTGCCGGGGTTACACCGTTTATCGCTATTTTGCGCAGCTTGGAAGCTCAGGGCAAGCTGGCCGGGCATCGATTGATCTTTGCCAACAAGACCGAGGCCGATATTATCAACCGCAAGGAGTTTGAAGCCATGGCAGGGCTTGAACTTGTCTATGTGCTCAGTGATGAAAACAAAGATGGATTCGCGCATGGCTTTGTGGACAAAAACCTGTTGCAGCAACACATCAATGATTTTTCCCAAGAGATATATCTGTGCGGCCCTGAGCCCATGCAGGATGCAGTGAAAAACGCGCTGAAGGAACTGGGAGCAGACCCTGAATCCGTCACCTTCGAAAAATAGGGTTTTGGGCTGAACCGCCTCGGGTCCGCTTTTCAGGCAGAATCTGCGTGTGATCACACGTTGGCGCGAACCTATCGGCCTGCACACCCGGCCATCTGCTCAGACATGCTCAGGGGCGAGCAAATGGCTTTTTTCACGCAGCCTTTTGGAGACATGTTTGGTGAAGGCCGAAACCTTTGCGGAGCGGCGGACATCCGGGTGGACCAGAACCCACAGGGAGGTTTCCATTTCCCTGACCGCTGGCAGCAGTTTTTGAAGCCTGGCATTGTTATCGCCGATACAACAGGGCAGCACCCCGACGGCACCGCTTTGTATGCAGGCTCTGACGCTCGGAAACGTATCGGCTGTGAGCTTGATGGACGTGGCAGGAATGTTGCCATCCATCCAGGCCGCAACCGGTGAGCCGGAGATGGATTCGCCCGGGCCTATCCACGAGCGGGCTTTCAGATCGTCAAGCGTTGCTGCCGGTGGAAGCTCTGCCGCCAGTGAAACTGCGCCATAAACGGCGAAGGAAACGGCGGAGACGCGTTGCCCGACCAGATGCTCGGGCGGCTTTTTGGATGCCCGGATGGCGACATCGGCATCGCGTCTGGTCAGGCTCAGACGCTCATTCGTGACCGTGACATCCAACTGGATCAGAGGGTTGTTGCTGCTGAACTCCAGAAAAATGTCCGCCAGGATGTTTTCCAGAAACGTGTCGGTGGTGGTAACCGTCAACTGGCCTTCAAACCGGACATCCTGACCGGCGATGCCAAGATCGATGATGGCGATGCTTTCCTGAATTTCCCGCGCGGTCTTGAGGAGCGCCTCACATTGCAGCGTTGGCGTGTAGCCGGTTTGCAGCCTGTCAAACAGGCGGATGCCCCTGTCCTCTTCAAATCTGGATATACGCCGCAGGACGGTGCTGCCATTCACCCCAAGTTTTCTAGCCGCTGCAATCGCAGAGCCGGAATCCGCGACGGCGATGACATATCTGAAAATGTCCCAATCTTCATTCTGCATAATTGCAGAGAGTGAATGCATTCTTCGGTATTGTCGAGCTAAAATGCAGAGCGTAACCTTCCCGAAAGCCCTGAATCCGCCGATATGAACCCAGTTCTTTTGAGGAGATGATTATGAAATACAAAATTTTAACCGCAACCCTGCTGGCAGCCTTTGCAACCGGACCGGTGTTTGGCGCCGATGATCCCATTGCCGCGCGCAAAGCCATCATGCAAAATGTTGGTGCCGCAACCGGAGCCGGCGCGGGCATGGTCAAGGGCGAGACCGAATTCAATGCCGTGACTGCTGCATTGGTCCTGCGGACCATGAATGCCGCAGCGCTGGGCTTTGGTGAACTGTTTCCGGAGGGAAGCGAAAGCGGCGGCAAAACCACTGTAGCGCCGAGCATCTGGGATGATCGCGCAGGCTTCGACATGATTTTGGCCAAGTTTCAATCCGATACGGCAGCGGGAATTGCCGCAAAGCCGGCCGATCTTGATGCCTTCAAAGCAGCGTTTGGCGTGGCAACGACCAATTGCGCCGCCTGCCACAAGGATTATCGCGTCAAAAAAGAATAGCTCGGCCAACAACTCAGCCTGAACTGGTCCTGCCTACAAAGCGATGGTGATCGGGGCTGCTGGCCTGATCATATCAACTCGCTGGTTGCCTAACCGGCCTTTGGCCAAAGTCCGGCATCGTCAAAAAACGCCTTGATCATATCCGCCAACATTTCGGGTTGTTCGATACATGGCAAATGCCCGGCATCCTTGATCACCTCAAAGCGTGAATTCGGGATCAACTTTGCCAGTTCTGCCACCACGGCCGGCGGGGTGGCTCCGTCCTGGTCTCCGACGACGCACAGGGTCGGGACTTTTATATTGGCGCAATCGTCGGTGAAATCTGCGTCGCGGATGGCAGCGCTGCTGGCGGTGTAGCCTGCGTCCAGCTGGCGGCAGAGCATGGTCTTGTAACCGGTATAGGTGGCCGGGTGGTTCCTGGGGAATTCCTTTGAGAACCAGCGTTCCATAATACCGTCAGCAAGGGATTTGATGCCGCCTTTTTCGACCGCTGCTATGCGGCCATTCCACAGCTCGTCATTGCCAACTTTATGGGCTGTGTCGCACAGCACCATGGCGCGCACCAGATCGGGGCGCTTGGCGTAGAGGCCCTGTGCAATCAGGCCGCCAATGGACAGGCCGACAATGATGGCGTTTTTCTGGCCCAGTTCATCAAGCAGCGCTTCCAGATCGGCCACATGATCGTCCATCGTGTAGGGCGTCTTGCCCAGATCAGACAGGCCGTGTCCGCGTTTGTCATAGGTCAGGATGGCGCATTCGCCGACAAAGCGAACAATGACATCACGCCAGATACGGAAATCGGTGCCAAGAGAATTGGAAAATACCAACAGGGGCGAGCCTTCCGGCGCGCCGATGACCTGATAGTGGAGATTGACGCCATTGATGTTTGAAAACTGCATGCCTGCCTCATTAAAAATGTATGACCGCTTTGGTTCATCGGCCAAATCAATTCAGGGTCTGGACCCAATTATAGGCAGATGCAGTTCAGTGCGCCAGCAGCAGTGGTCTGTCAGCCTCTATCAACATTCTTGATGTGGTGCTGCCCAGAAACCAGTCCTGCAAGCGTGTGTGGCCATAGCCACCCATGACAATCAGCTCTGCATCCATATCGGTGGCATGGCGGACCAGCGTCTCAGCCACTGTGCGCCCCTCTGTTGCCACGGGCGTGACGGTAAGCGGTACGTTGTGCCGGGAAAGATAGGTTGCCAGATCCACGCCCGGTTCGTCGCCAAAGCGCTCGCTGGCGCTTTGCGGATCGGCCATGGCGATCTGCACATCATCGGCATTGGTCATGAGGTCCAGAGCGTGGCGCACGGCAATGGCCGACTGTGCCCCGCCATCCCAGGCCAGCATGATGCGTTTCAGATTGTGCAGCGGGCACGGCTTGCCATTCATCACCAGAACCGGACGGCCCGTATCGTATAACGCACCGCGCAAGGTCTGTTGCATCAGATAGCTGTCCGGGTCATAGGAACCGGTGAACAGACACAGGTCTGAAAAACGCACACGGCGACCGGTTTCACGCGCCACCGTGCCGCCCTGGCTGAATTGGTGTGACACATCAAAGGTCAGTGGATCGACTGGCAGATTGTTCGAAATCCAGATTTCCAACGCATCTGCCTTGGCCGCGATCTCCTCCTGCATGCGTGCAAATTCAGAGCCCCATATTTCGAAGGTTCCTCCCCCATAGCCCGATGACATGGGTGGCTGCGGTGTGAGGCCAATGACGATGACACTGAGATGAGCCTTCAGCGCACTGCATAAAGTGAGTGCCTCGCTGATTGTCTCATTGCCATCATCCACATTATGCAAGGCAATAATGGTTTTATAGGGCATGTGTCTCTCCTGTTATGGGGAGCCTCATCACATCCTGATCAGGCTGCCGCCGCGCATTTCTGGCAAAGTGCCGCCATTGGAATCGCCTCCAGACGTTGTTCGGCAATCGGTTCTTCACACTGCGCGCAAATGCCAAATGTGCCGCCCTCAATGCGCGACAAGGCGGCGTCAATGGCTTTCAATTCCAGCAGGCCGGATTGGCCCAGAGATTCCATGACCTCATCGCCTTCGCTTTCAACCGAACGCTCTTCAATATCGGGATCTTTCTTCTGATCCAGATCATGCTCAATGGTCTGGAGCCGGGCGTTGAGTTCATCACGCCTGGTCAGCAGGCGTGTTTTGTATATGGCAGTTTCCATGATTTCTTCCTGATTGCTTATCGGTCTACAAGTACTGGGCATTTGGCATGGCGCACAACGCGTGATGCTGTGGAGCCAAGAAAATAATCGGCAAGGCCCGGGCTGTGGGATGCAATGATGATCAGATCGACTCCCAACTGTTCTGACGCTGCCACAATGGCACTGGCAGGCGAGCCGCGGCGCACCTCAAGCTCGATGTTGCCGCTCAACCCAGAGATAATTTCCTCAAGGGCTTTTTGGGCATTACCGGACAGATCCTTGACGATTTCATCCGGCAATTCTGCAGCAACATAGCCCGGAATATCTTCCACAACATTCAAGACAGTAATTGTGCCGCCGGGCTGCAGCAGCTTCTCGGCAACGCCAAGAACTTCCTTGCCGTGACCGACATCACTCAGATCGATTGGAACCAGAATTTTACTGTACATGACAACCTCCTCAATTGGTAACATATACTTAGGCGTGGCAGCCAAACACGGCTTTGACCTGTATCAAATCCGGCGGTATGCCGGTGTGCAGGCTTAGGGTGCGGACCCTTTACGGGTGGTGAAATAGTCGGGATCGGTTTGTTTTCAGACCAGGAGCAAAGAAGCAGGAAGTCTGAAGACTTTCAAGTCTTTGCGACGCGGGCTGCGGGCAAACAGGCCCGATCCTTGATGGACAGAAAAATGGCTGCGATCTGCGGCGTCAAAGCGCTTGACCGGGCAGAAAGCCCGCTCTGCGCGCATTTCCTTGCATCTCTTTGCCATTTGTTCTGCTATTTCATCACCCATAATGGGTCCGCACCCTAAAGTCCGTTGATGGGAACTTTCAAAGTCGGGTTGCCATTTTCGTCTTTCGGCACATGACCTGCCCGCATATTGACCTGCAGTGACGGGATGATAAGTTTCGGCATGGCAAGGGTCGCATCACGCGCCTCCCGGACTTCGACAAATGTCTCCTCGTCAATGGTGTCATTGACGTGAATGTTATGCTCGCGCTCGGCGCCAACTGTTGTTTCCCATTTGATATCCCGGCCATTGGGACCGTAATCGTGGCAAATGAACAAACGCATTTCTTTTGGCAGGGAAAGGACGCGGCGGATGGAGTGAAACAGCTCCCGCGCATCGCCGCCCGGGAAATCCGCCCGTGCAGACCCGCCATCTGGCATGAACAGCGTATCGCCAACAAAGGCCGCGTTGCCAACAACAATGGTAATGCAGGCTGGTGTATGGCCGGGCGTGCTAAGAATGCGAGCCGTCATCTGGCCAATTTTGAGCGTGTCACCATCTTGAAACAACTGATCGAACTGCGATCCGTCGCGCTGAAACTCGGTGCCTTCATTGAAGACTTTCCCAAACGTGTCCTGCACGGCAATAATGCCAGCGCCAATTCCCAGTTTACCGCCCAGCTTCTGCTGCAGATAGGGCGCCCCGGACAGATGATCGGCATGAACGTGTGTTTCCAGTATCCACTCAGTCTTCAAGCCCTTGCTTTCGACATAAGCAATCAGTTCATCGGCGCTTTCGGAGGAAATGCGGCCAGCCGCATAGTCAATATCCATGACGCTGTCGATGATAGCGCAGGCCTTGCTGGACGGGTCCTCCACCACGTAGGAAATGGTATTGGTTGCTTCGTCGAAAAACCCTTTAACCAGGGGCTTCAATGCCATGTCCGGTGTGAAAGGAATGGTATGCTTTTGACCGTCGCTCATAAGTTCTGCCCTCCTGATGCTTGCATTTACTATGTAGGGTCATTTTATCACGGTTCCAAACCCTTCAGGACAATCTTTTGATCTTCCGCCTACATTTCTAGACGCCCAGAAAACGTTGCTGAAGGTCTGGCGTCAGCTTGTCGACAGGGCCGGTCCAGACCGATTGGCCTTTTTCCAGGATGGTGCAGCGCTGGGCAATATTCATCACTTCCCGAAGTGACTTATCCACCAGCAGAATGGCCTGTCCCTGCTCTTTGAGCGTCTTCAGCGCTGCCCATATCTGATCGCGGATGACCGGGGCCAGCCCTTCGGTGGCTTCATCCAGTATCAGCAGCTTTGGATTTGTCATCAACGCGCGGCCAATGGCGAGCATCTGCTGCTCTCCACCGGAAAGAGTGTTGGCCATTTGCGTGGACCGTTCTTCCAATATGGGAAAAAGCGCATGGACTTTTTGCAATGTCCAGGGGCCAGAGCGTCCAGTGGCCACAAGATTTTCTGCCACTGACAGATTAGGAAAACAGCGCCGCCCTTCCGGCACGAGACCAAGGCCCATCTGGGCGCATTTATGAGATGGCAACTGGCTGATATCAGACCCGCCAAAGGCAATATGTCCCGAACTCACCGGGTTCAGGCCGCAGATGGCGCGTATGCTGGTGGATTTTCCCATGCCATTGCGGCCCATCAGAGCGACGATCTCACCCTCTTCCACGCACAGATCGACCCCGAACAGCACTTGCGTTGCGCCATATTTGCTGGTGAGGTTTTTGACATCAAGCAGCATCCGTACTGCTCCCCAGATAGGCTTCCTGCACAGCCGCAGACTGGCGGATATCTTCAGGTGATCCGCTGGCAATGATTTTTCCATAGACCAGAACAGAGATTTCATCGGCCAGTCTGAAGACCGCATCCATATCATGCTCCACCAACAGAATCGGGATGGTGTGTTTCAAGTCCGCCAGAAACGCTGTCATCGCAGCTGTGCCTTCCGGGCCTAGACCCGCCATCGGCTCGTCCAGCACAAGAAGGCTCGGCTCCAGTGCCAACGCGCAAGCAAACTCCAGTTGCCGCCTTTCGCCGTGGGAAAGTTCCATGGCGCGGATATCGGCCCGGTCCTGAAGGCCGACTTTTTGCAGGGCGGCTTCGGCAGCAGAGCGCAAAGCCTGATCCTTCCAGACATTCCTGAAAAAACGAAAGCTGCCGCCCTTGCGCGCCTGAACCGCCAGCATGACATTGCGGCGTGCAGACCATTCCAGCAATAGGTTGGAAACCTGAAAACTGCGGCCAAGCCCCATATGAACCCGGCGCTCGGCGGACAAATGCGTCACATCCCGGTTTTTCAGAAATATCTGGCCCTCGTCGGGTGCGAGAAATCCGGATATCTGGCCAATCAGCGTGGATTTTCCAGCGCCATTGGGACCGATCAATGCGTGCAGCCTGCCGGGCAGGACTGACAAGGAGACATCATCGCTGGCTTGTACGGCACCAAAGCGCTTGGACAGATTTTTGATCTCAAGGATTGGCTTCGGGCTATCAGTCATGACGGGTTCTCCCGCCAATGAGGCCCATGATGCCGCCATTGGCAAACAGCACCGTTGCCAGAAGAATGAGGCCGAGGAAGAATTGCCAGCGGTCCGTCAGCCCACCAAGATAGGTTTCCAATAGCACAAATACGATTGCGCCGATGAGCGGTCCAACCAATCGTCCGACACCACCCAGAATGACGAAGATGATCAATTCGCCTGACATCTGCCAGCTGAGGCTGGTGGGGCTGATAAAGCCGTTCAACTCGCCAAACAACGCCCCCGCCAGAGCAACGATCATGGCTGACAAAACAAAGGCAGTGAGCTTAACGGGGAAAGGCGCAATGCCAATGCTGGAAAGGCGCAGCGCATTCATACGCGCGCCCTGGAGCGCCGCGCCGAAACGCGCATTTACAAAGCGCCAGCAGAGCAACAGCACCAACAGCAAAACGGCAAAACACAGCAGAAAAAACGAGAATGCCTTATCAGTCTGCACGCCCGGAAATTCATTGCGCAGATAGATCGACAGTCCATCCTCCCCGCCATAAGCGGGCCAGGAAATAGCGAAATAATATAGCATCTGGGCAAAGGCCAGCGTGATCATGATGAAGTAAACGCCAGAGGTGCGCAGGGAGATGAAGCCGATCAGCAAAGCCAGAAACCCTGCCAGCAAAAGCGCGATCAGCCAGATCAGCAGCATCTGATTGGTGCCAGCCAGTTCAAACGGAACAGTAGCAAACAGGCTCTCGTCGAAGGCATGAAACGCGGCAATGCCGGTTACGTAAGCACCCAGACCAAAAAAGGCTGCGTGGCCGAAGCTGACCATGCCGCCATAGCCAAGTGCAAAATTCAGCCCGATCCCGGCAAGGCCCAGAACTGTCATTCGGGTCAGCAGATTAATGATGTAGGTCTCGCCGGATATATGGGCGATGAAGGCGGCCACAGGCAGGCCTACCAGAACAACAAGACTGACCCAGGATTCACGTGACATATCAGGCACTGCTCGTGCCGGTTGCCGGGAACAGGCCTTGCGGGCGCACGGCCAGCACAATTGCCATCACCACATAGATGGCCATGGATGCCAGAGATGAGCCAAGCGTCATGGCATCTGAATTATCCATGAAAAGCTGGAAGAAGGACGGCAGAAAAACCCGGCCCAACGTATCAACCAGCCCCACCAGTATGGCGCCAATCAGCGCGCCTTTGACGGAGCCAATACCGCCAATCACGACCACAACGAATGCAAGGATCAGAACCGGTTCGCCCATGCCAACCTGAACGGATGACAGCGCGCCAACCATGGAGCCTGCCAGCCCGGCAAGAGCCGCCCCAAGGGCAAAGACGATGGTGTAGACAAGGCGAATATTGACGCCAAGGGCTGCAATCATTTCCCGGTCGGATTCCCCGGCTCTGATGCGCATGCCCAGCCGCGTGCGGGCAATCAGCCAATACAGCCCCAACGCCACCAGCAGGCCCACAAAAATGATGAGCAATCTGTATTTGGAATAGGTCAGCCCGCCGATCAGCTCAATCGTGCCGGAAAATGCCTCTGGCACATCCAGAAACAGCGGCACATCACCAAACACCCAGCGCGTGCCTTCAGAGGCAATCAGGATCAGTGCGAATGTCGCAAGCACCTGATCCAGATGATCGCGGGCATAAAGACGCTGCATGACGACCATTTCCAGCAACGCGCCAGCAACAGCCGCACCTGCCATACCTGCCAGGAGACCGAGGAAGAAAGACCCTGTCTCAACCGAGACAAAGGCGCAGCAGAACGCACCGATCATATACAATGATCCATGCGCCAGATTGATCAGCCCCATGACTCCGAAAACAAGTGTCAGGCCAGCTGCCATCAGGAACAATGTCACGCCCAATTGCAGACCGTTCAGAACCTGTTCGGCTATCAGTAAGGTGGACATTCAGATCTTTCCCGACAAGAAAAACCCGGCTTCAGCACTTGGGTTGAAGCCGGGTTCAGTTCGTTTACGCAGACTACATTTTGCAGTCAACAGCGTATGCATCGCTGTGATTTTCAAGGCCGATAGATACGATCTTGTTGGTCAGAACGTCACCTTCCTTGATCACTTCGCGAACATAAATGTTCTGGATCGGATGGTGGTTCGGGCCAAAGCTGAAATCACCACGAACGGATTCAAAGTCGGCTGCACGCAGTGCATCACGGAAAGCCGCCTTGTTCGACACATTTGCTTTTGCAGCAGCAGACAGGATCAGGTTAGCTGTGTCAAAACCCTGACTGGCATAGAGCGATGGAAGGCGGCCATACTCCTCGGTAAAAGCTTGTACGAAGGCTTTGTTGGCCGGGTTCGTCAGATCCTTGGACCATTGGGAAGAGTTCTTGACGCCAAGAGCGGCATCGCCAACAGCACCCAAGATGCCCTGATCAAACGAGAATGCCGGGCCAAGCACCGGAAGGTCAACACCGGACTGGGCATATTGCTTCATGAAGGCAATTCCCATTCCGCCTGGCAGGAAGAAGAAGACGCTGTCTGCATCTGAGTTTTTGATCTGGGCAATTTCTGCGGCATAATCTGTCTGGCCGAGTTTGGTGTAAATCTCGCCTGCAGCTTCGCCTTTGTAGAAGCGCTTGTAGCCTGTCAGCGCATCTTTGCCCGCCGGATAGTTCGGCGCAAGAATGAAGCTTTTGCTGTATCCCGCATCATTGGCATAATTGCCCATGGCTTCATGCAGATTGTCGTTCTGCCATGCGGCATTGAAATAGTTTTCATGACAGCCTTTTCCAGCCAATGCGGACGGACCGGCATTGGGGCTGATGTAGAAGGTTCCGCCACGTACAGTTTTTGGAACAACGGCCATTGCAAGATTGGACCAGATAATGCCGGTCAAGACATCGACCTTGTCGCTGGAAATGAACTTGTCCGCAATTTTAACCGCATTTTCCGGCTTGCGCGCGTCATCTTCAATCAAGAGTTCAATTTGTTGATCGCCAGCCATTTTCAGTGCCAGCTGAAAACCGTCGCGAACATCCACACCCAGGCTTGCGCCACCGCCGGACAAGGTCGTGATCATACCGACCTTGAGTTCGGCGCTGGCCGTTGTGGCTGTGGCCAAGGACAGCACTGCCACCGACAAGGCTGTCGTTGCGGCCAAAACTGTTTTCTTCATAAGTCTCTCCCAAATGGATAGGGGTGCACCCCTATTGGTTTTTTGCTGCGTTTGTCTTGTTGATGTGTCTGTTGTAAACGGCTCCGACGCATTTCAGCAAGCCACTCGTGGCGGTAGACAGGGAGTATCAGCCAATATGCCAAGATTTGCTGCCAATTTGAATTGGCTCTTTACCGATTTGCCGATGCTGGACCGGTTTGACGCTGCCAGCCAGGCTGGCTTTGAAGCCGTGGAATACATGTTTCCTTTTGATTATGACATCAATGACTTAGTGGAAAAGCTTCGTTCTCTGAATCTGATTCAAGTTCTGTTCAACATGCCACCGGGCGATTGGGAGGCAGGTGACCGCGGCCTTGGGTGCTTGCCGGATCGTGTTGATGAGTTTCGCGCATCGGTTCAAACCGCCATTGACGCCGCCAATGCATTGAATTGCCCGACGGTAAACTGCCTGTCCGGTATACCGGCATCCGATATTGATCCTGCCTTGATGGAGCAAACCTTTGTAGAAAACCTGCGCTACGCTACCGCTGAATTTGCCAAACATGATGTTCATCTGGTGATAGAGGCCATCAACACACGCGATATCCCGGGCTTCTATCTCAACACCTCTGCACAGGCTTTTGATATTATCGAGAAAGTTGGTTCAGACAATCTATCGCTGCAATATGACATTTATCATATGCAGGTGATGGAAGGGGATTTGGCCAATACGCTTGCCGCCAATCTGCACCGCATCGGACATTTGCAGCTTGCTGATAATCCGGGCCGGCATGAGCCGGGTACAGGCGAGATCAACTACCCGTTCCTGTTCCGTCACATCGACGCGATTGGTTATGAGGGTTGGATTGGATGCGAGTACAAGCCGATTGAGGATACAGCAGCCGGGCTCGGCTGGATAAAAGAGATGAATTGACAGCAACGGCGAAAGGCCGTTGCGGTCAAGATTACTTTCGAACATCTACGCCTGAATATCAGTCCAGGCTGAATCGGCCTCGCTTGATTTCACACAGGCAACAATGAAAGCTACACCGTCAACGCCGTCGTTCACGGTTGGGAAATGGACAGCTTTATCGGCTGCCTGATTGTTCCGGAATGCCGTAATGGCAGCCGCAGCTTCGCTGTATATATTGGCAAAGCCTTCCAGATAGCCCTCGGGATGCCCCGGTGGGACGCGAGACATACGCTCTGCTTCCGGACCAACAGTCGGGCCGCCACGTGTCAGGATGCGCGGCGGTTCGCCATAGGGCGTGTGCAGCATACGGTTCGGGTTTTCCTGTTCCCAGGACAAGCCGCCCTTGGTGCCGTAAATACGCAGTCTCAACCCGTTTTCATTGCCAGGGGCAACCTGGCTGGCCCAGATCATACCTTTTGCGCCGTTTTCATAACGCAGCATGACGTGAATGTTGTCATCCAGATCGCGGTCAGGAACAAAAGTTGTGAGGTCCGCTGCAAGCTTTTGTGCTTTCAGCCCTGATACGTATCCCGCCAGATGATAGGCATGGGTCCCGATGTCCCCCACACAGCCACCAACGCCGGATTGTTTTGGATCCGTGCGCCAAGCCGCCTGCTTCTGGCCAGTACCCTCGAGTGCCTCGGTAAGCCAGTCCTGCGGGTATTCAGCCTGAATGATCTGAATTTTGCCAAGTTCGCCATCGGCAACCATGGCTCTGGCATGACGGATCAGCGGATAGCCGGAATAATTATGCGTCAGAACAAACAGCTTGCCGGTTGTCTCGACCAGTTTTGCAAGCTCCTGAGCATCTTCAAGTGTGGTGGTCATCGGCTTGTCGCAGATCACATGAATGCCAGCTTCCAGAAACGCTTTTGCAATTGGAAAATGCATGTGATTTGGCGTGACAATCGCCACAGCTTCAATGCCATCGCTGCGTGCGCCTTCGGCCTTTGCCATTTCAGCAAAATCGCCATAGGTGCGGTCAGCATCGACGCCCAATTCAGCGCCGGAGGCTTTGGACTTGTCCGCCGTGGACGAAAAAGCCCCGGCGACCAGTTCAAAATGGTCATCCATGCGGGCTGCTATGCGGTGGACGCCACCAATGAAAGCGCCCTGCCCGCCGCCGACCATACCATATCTGATTTTACTCATGAATCCCTCTTACACATATCTGTTGACGATGTTTTCCAGATATTCCTGGCGCCCAGATTTGGGCTCCGGATTAATGCCATCAGCATGCACCCAGCCTGCAATGTCATCAAGCGCGTAGCTTCCATCCAGCATTTTCTGCGCTTCGGGATGGCTCCAGCCCGCGTAGCGATCTTCGACAAATCCATCCAGCACACCGTCTTCCAGCATGGCAGCTCCGGCTTTCAATGACCGCGCCAGAACATCAATGCCGCCAATATGTGAGACGATCAAATCTGCAGGCTCAGTCGATTGACGACGCAGTTTGCTGTCAAAATTAAAGCCACCTGAAGTAAGGCCGCCGCCTTTCAGAATGTAGTATAGTGCCAAAGCCATTTCCGGCACATTGTTGGGGAACTGATCTGTATCCCAACCGGACTGATAATCATTGCGATTGGCATCAACGGAGCCAAAAATTCCCAGAGCCATTGCCGTGCAGATTTCATGCTCGAAGGAGTGATTGGCCAGAACAGCGTGGCCAACTTCGATGTTGACCTTCACTTCATTTTCCAAGCCATGCGCTTTCAGCAAGCCATAGACGGTAGCCACATCGTAATCATATTGATGTTTTGTGGGTTCCTGAGGTTTCGGCTCGATCAGAATGGCGCCTTTGAAACCGATTTTGTGTTTGTAATCAACGACCATGCTTAAAAAGCGACCAAGTTGATTCAACTCGCGTTTCATGTCGGTGTTGAGCACTGTCTCGTAGCCTTCACGGCCACCCCACAGAACATAGTTCTCACCTCCAAGCTGATGGGTCACATCCATTGCATGTTTTACCTGTGCGGCTGCATAGCCAAAGACAGCCGGATCAGGATTGGTGGCACCGCCGGACATAAAGCGCTTGTGGGAAAACAAATTCGCAGTGCCCCAAAGCAGCCGTGTTTTCGACGTCTGCATTTTGGCGGCGAATATGTCGGCGATCTCGCTGACATTGCGGTTGCTTTCCGCCAGCGTATCGCCTTCTGGTGCAATGTCGCGATCATGAAAACAAAAGAACGGTGCGTTGAGAATATCGAACATCTCGAAGGCCACGTCAGCCTTCAGGCGCGCGCCTTCCATGGTATCGCCAAACCAGGGACGATCGAGGGTTTGCCCACCAAAGGGATCGCTGCCGGGCCAGCAGAAGCTGTGCCAATAAGCGATTGCCACCCGCAGATGATCTTCCATGGATTTGCCCATTACAATCTCAGTGGGATTGTAATGGCGATATGCAAACTGATTGTCGCTGTCAGCGCCTTCATATTTGATTGTCGGGATGTCGCCGAAGAATCCGGTGCTCATGTGTTGTTCCTCACCCTTATATTAGTGGTTTGAGCGCTGGATAGAGCGCCTGATAGGTTTGATATTTTTCCTGATAGGCAGCGGTCAATTTCGCATTTGGCGAAATGGTTTCGACAATGCGCGGCTGGCTGCAAATTTCTGCAGGGTTTGCGCCCGTTGCCGCTGTCAGTCCCAGACGAGCAGCACCAAAGCCACCGCCAAAATCGCCCGCTTCCGGCAAATGCAGTTCAATATTCATTGCCGTTGCCAGAATATCCAACAACACCTTGCTGCGGGCGCCACCGCCCGCCACCAATGCACTGTCGATTTTGGAACCGGCAGCCGAGAGGACGCGCAGACTGTCGCAGAAGGCAAATGCTATGCCTTCCAGAACCATCTGTGTCAGGACCGCTTTATCCGTGCTGTGATCAATGCCAATAAATGCGCCGCGCGCAGATGCATCATTATGCGGTGTTCGCTCGCCGGACAGATAAGGCAGAAACAGCCCGCGTGCAGGCCCGTTCAAGGGACCATCCAGAGCGGCAGTCAATTCAGGTGCTGATGTGCCCGTTGTGTTCGACAACCAGGTCAGGCTGTCCATCGCTGACAGGATAACCCCCATTTGATGCCAGGTATCCGGTATTGCATGGCAAAAGGCGTGAACCGCGCCATCAGTGTTGGGAGAGAACCGATCATTGCAGATGAACAACACGCCGGATGTTCCGAGCGAAACAAAAGCCGAGCCCGGCACAACCGTGCCTAGGCCGCATGCTGAGGCGGCGTTGTCGCCACCGCCACCTGCAACAGCAATGCTTCCGCTCAAGCCCCATTCAGCACATAAATCGCCGCGCAAATTGCCAGATGTCGCGCTGCCTTCAACCAGGTCCGGCATATGGTCCATCGACAGGCCGGTAGCCTGCAACAATTCCGGCGACCATTTACGCCCGGCAACATCGAGCCACATGGTACCGGCGGCATCTGACATGTCTGAGGCAAATTCGCCCGTCAGCCAAAGCCGCACATAATCCTTTGGCAAAAGCACTTTATGTGTTGCTTCGAATATCTCCGGCTCATGCTTCGCGACCCAGGCCAGCTTTGGCGCGGTAAATCCGGCCATAACGATGTTTCCAGCAATGCCACGGAAATCAGCCTTGGCCTCCAACTCGGTACATTCTTTTGCCGACCGCCCATCATTCCACAAAATACAGGGACGCAAAGGCTTGTGGTCTTTCCCAAGCAGTGTTGCACCATGCATGTGGCCAGAGAGCCCAATGCCCTGCAAACGCGACAGCGCTTCAGGTTGGGCCGCCTTGACCAGAGCCATGGCCTTCCGGGTTGCGGTAATCCAGCTTTCCGGGTCTTGCTCTGACCAACCAGGCTGCGGGCGGGTTACATCCATGGAAGCGCTTTCGCTTGCCAGAATGGTCTGGTCTGCATCTATCAGGACGGCTTTAACCGCCGATGTTCCGATATCCAGACCAAGGAAAGTTGGTGTGCTCACAGTCCCCCCAATTATCTATTGCGTTGATGTGCCGTTCGGCGATTGCAGCGTGTTCGACTGTCTTATGGATTGAGGACGATGGTATTGGGGCCACGGTCCAATATCAATTGCAATCAGTATCATCGTCTTGATGGTTTTCCATCAGACGTAGCTGCGAAACAACTCAGATAGGGTCAATCAGAATGACGCGCAAATCATTGACATTCGTCAGTGTTGGTCCGGTCATGACCAACCGGTTTATGGCTTCAAAGAAGCTGTAACTGTCGAAGCCTGACAGATCATCGATGGCGCGTCGTCCCGCCTGGCGGCCCAAGGCGATATCGCCCGGCAAATACAACGCTCCGGCATTATCCTGCGTGCCGTCAATTCCGTCCGTGTCACAGGCCAGCGCCGAAATGCCGGGCATGTCATTGGCGGCATTGGCAAAGCTCAGCAGAAAGGCTGTATTGCGGCCGCCGCGCCCTGCCGGGCCATTCACCGAAACTGTTGTTTCTCCGCCTGAAATTAGCGCGAGTGGCGGCTGTGCGGGTTGGCCGTAATTGCGGACCTGTTTGGCTATTCCAGCCATAACCAGACCAACGTCCTGCGCTTCGCCCTCGATAGCATCACCAAGGATTAGTGGCGTGTAACCTGCCTGCTTTGCCACCTCTGCAGCCGCTTCCAGAGATGCCTGCGGCCTGGCAACCAGTGTGCTTTGCGAGTTGCTGAAACATACTGATGAAGGATCAGGCGTTTCTGCGCTATCCTGTTCCAGAAAATTCGCGATATGTTGGGGCAGGCTGATTTTGTAGCGACCCAATATATCAATCGCATCTGCCACTGTTGAGGGGTCGGCGATTGTGGGACCGGATGCAATTGTCCCAAAATCATCGCCCGGGACGTCCGAGATACCAAGCGTTACCAATTTGGCGGGATAGGCAGCAGCTGCCAACCGTCCGCCCTTGATGGCGGACAAATGCTTGCGGACAACATTCATCTCGTGAATGGCAGCACCTGATTTCAACAGAGCCTTGTTGATGGCCTGCTTGTCGTCAAGGGTAAGGCCTTTTCCAGGCAACGGCAGCAAAGATGAACCGCCACCGGATACCAGAAACAGGACCAGATCATCCGCATCGGCAGAATCGGCAATAGCCAGAATGCGCTCAGCGGCCTCCATGCCGTTTGCGTCCGGCACCGGATGATTTGCTTCCACAATTTCAATATGCTGGCACGAAACCGCTGCGCCATATTGAGTGACGACCAGACCGCTTGGAACAAGGCCCCATGACTGCAGGATCTTGTCTTCCGCAGCTCTTGCCATGGCAGCCGAGGCTTTGCCTGCGCCCAAAACAATGACGCGGCCTTCCGGCTTCTCGGGAAGATGCGGCGGAACAACCAAATCTGGATTTGCAGCAGCAACCGCAGCATAGAACATGTCTCGCAGGAGCGTCTCAGCAGGCATCATGCGGCAGATTTGGAGTTTGTTTCCCGCCCCAACACGACGACGACCGTGTATTTGTTCACCCGCTCGTAAAGATCAATCACATCGTGATTCCACATCCTGATACATCCGCTGGAGACCGATTTCCCGATGGATTTGGGGTCCGTCGTCCCGTGAATGCGGTAGAGCGTGTCCACGTCACCCTCAAATAGATAGAGCGCGCGGGCACCCAGCGGATTGTCCAATCCTCCGGCCATGCCTTCAGGGCCATATTTCCTGAGTTCCGGGCGACGCTGTTTCATTTCTTCTGGCGGACGCCAACTTGGCCAGCGGCGTTTTCCAGCCACATATGCGCGGCCAGACCAGGCCATGCCAGCTTTGCCAACACCAACGCCATACCGCATCGCGTAGTCATTTTCATGAACAAGATAGAGGTAGTGATTAAGCGGGTCGACCACGACTGTGCCCGGTTTTTCTTTGGTTTTGTAGCGCACAACCTGCCTGTAAAGGCGCTTGTCTGCTTTTCCTGCAACTTCCAGAGCATCCAGCGGAAACTCTTCCTCGGGCTTCGGACCATAGGCGGTTGCGTAATAATCATCATCCAACAAACCGACTTCCAGCCCATCAGGCGTGCAAGCGGACAGGGCCAGCGCAGCGCAGCCCAGCAAAAGGGTTCGGCGCGTCAAAAGCATTGGAGTCTTTGAGAAATCCTGATTCATATCAGACCTGTTTAAAGCGGCATATCGCCGGTTTACCCAAGCAATAAGGTCGTGACAAGGGAAACCGAACGACAACAGCGCGCTATTGCCACTAGACAATCGGAAAAAAATTTGTCCAAATGGTAAAATATTTTTCGAATGGAGAGGTCAAATGGCAGAAAACGGACAGGAAGCAGACATCAAAGCCGGGCGACTGGATGCTGACGACTATGTCAGAAACTTCTCGGACGCCTACCCTCTTCTGAATAAGCGCGAGGCCTTTGTTGAATCAGAGCGCTGCTATTTCTGCTACGATGCGCCCTGCATCCAGGCCTGCCCCACATCCATTGATATTCCGCAATTCATCCGTCAGATCGCGACAGATAATCCGGATGGCTCAGCCAAAACGATTTTTGAGCAGAACATTCTGGGTGGCATGTGCGCCAGAGTCTGCCCGACCGAGCAGCTCTGTGAAGAACTCTGTGTACGCGAAGTTGCCGAAGGAAAGCCGGTCAAAATTGGTCAGCTCCAACGCTACGCGACCGATCACTTTATGGCCCACAAGCCCCAGCCGTTTGAGCGCGCGGCGCCAACAGGCAAGAAAATTGCCGTGGTTGGTGCTGGTCCTGCCGGCCTGTCCTGCGCCCATCGCCTTGCCAGCCATGGACATGATGTCGTGCTGTTTGATGCGAAGGAAAAACCGGGCGGCCTCAACGAATATGGCATTGCCGCTTATAAAACGACTGAGGATTTCGCTCAGGCGGAAGTTGATTTCGTCCTCGGCATTGGCGGCATCACTCTCGAAACCGGTAAAGCGCTGGGCCGTGATGTAACCTTGTCTCAATTGCGCAACGATTATGACGCTGTGTTTCTTGGGGCCGGTCTTGGCGGTGTCAACGCCCTTGGCCTTTCCGGAGAAGACGCCGATGGCGTGATCGACGCTGTCAGCTACATTGAAGATCTGCGACAGGCCGACCAGCTTGGCACACTGCCGGTAGGCCGCAAGATCGTGGTGATTGGCGGCGGCATGACAGCCACCGATATTGCCAACCAGACCAAGCGTCTGGGTGCCCAGGACGTTACAATCGTCTATCGGCGCGGGCAGGATCGTATGAATGCCAGCGCCAAGGAACAGAAATTTGCGCAAACAACGGGTGTGTCCATCCGCACTTATGCGGCGCCCAAAGAACTGGTTGCCAATGGCTCGGTGCGAGCCATCACCTTTGAAACCATGCAGGACGACAATGGCAAGCTTTTCGGCACGGGTGAAACCTTCACCCTGGAAGCCGATATGGTTTTCAAAGCGATTGGTCAGACATTGCACGGCGCAGAACTGGGGTCCGATTTTTCCGAAGTCGAATTGGAGCATGGCCGCATTCGCGTCGATGAAAACCGCAAGACTAACCTGCCTGATGTCTGGGCAGGAGGCGACTGTATTTCCGATGGCGATGATCTGACTGTTATTGCCGTTGAAGACGGTAAGATTGCCGCTGAACACATCAACTCAATCCTGAAAGCGTAGGGAGACAGACCATGGCAGATCTTCGAAGCAATTTTGTTGGTATCAAGTCCCCTAACCCGTTTTGGCTGGCTTCCGCGCCGCCAACGGACAAAGCCTATAATGTCGTCCGGGCTTTCAAAGCCGGTTGGGGTGGTGTTGTCTGGAAAACGCTGGGGGAAGACCCGGCCATCGTCAACGTCAACGGGCCGCGCTATGGCGCTACCTGGTCCAATGACCGTCGCCTCATCGGCCTCAACAATATTGAGCTGATCACCGACCGGCCACTGGACGTCAATCTGCGCGAAATCAAGGAAGTGAAACGCGACTGGCCGGATCGGGCCATGGTCGTGTCATTGATGGTGCCGTGTGAAGAGAGCAACTGGATCAATATTCTGAAGCGGGTGGAAGACACTGAAGCTGATGGCATTGAACTGAATTTTGGTTGTCCTCACGGCATGTCGGAACGCGGCATGGGTGCAGCTGTTGGACAGGTCCCAGAATATGTGGAAATGGTCACCCGCTGGTGTAAGCAATACAGCAATATGCCGGTGATCGTGAAGCTGACACCCAATATTTCAGATATCCGCACAGCCGCCCGTGCCGCCAATGCAGGCGGTGCTGATGCAGTCTCATTGATCAACACCATCACCTCAATCATGAGCGTAAATCTCGATACATTTGCACCCGAGCCGACCATTGATGGCAAAGGCACTCATGGCGGGTATTGCGGTCCGGCGGTCAAGCCGATTGCGCTCAATATGGTGTCAAAAATTGCAACAGATCCTGAAACCGCCAAACTGCCGATCTCGGGCATTGGTGGCGTCACGACCTGGCGTGATGCGGTGGAATTTATTGCGCTTGGCTGTGGCAATGTACAGGTGTGCACGGCCGCCATGACGTATGGCTTCAAGATTGTTGAAGACATGATTGATGGCCTGTCGGACTATATGGACGAAAAAGGCTTCATCGACGTTGAAGAGATCGTTGGCAAAGCCGTGCCAAATGTGACCGATTGGCAGTATCTCAATCTCAACCACATCACCAAGGCTGTCATTGATCAGGATTCGTGCATCAAATGCGGACGGTGTCATATCGCCTGTGAAGATACATCGCATCAGGCGATCACCTCCATGCTGGATGGCGAGCGCCACTATGAGGTGATTGACGAGGAATGCGTCGGTTGTAATCTTTGTGTGGTTGTTTGTCCGGTCGAAAACTGCATCACCATGGAAGAGATGACAGAAGGTGTTGATCCACGCACAAGCACTCCGATTTCCGATGAGTACGCCAACTGGACAACCCATGTGAACAACCCCTCATCGCCGAACTTCATTCCGGCCAAGGCGATTGAACCAGCGGAGTAATCTCATGTCCCGGCAGACGGTCACTGGCATAGGCGGCATTTTCTTTCGCGCGAAAGACCCTGGCGCACTGGCCAGCTGGTACCGTGAGCATCTGGGTGTGGATGAAGTTCCAAAAGATTATGACACTCCAGCATGGCAGACTGCAAAGGGGACGACAGTATTCGCCCCCTTTGCGGCAGACACCGACTATTTTGGACGCCTTGAGCAAAACTGGATGATCAATTTTCGCGTCGCGGATATGGATGCCATGGTGTCGCAATTGGAGGCTGCCGGGATTGCCGTGAAACGCGATCCTGAAACCTATCCCAATGGCCGGTTTGCCCGCTTGCATGATCCGGAAGGCAATCCGGTGGAATTGTGGGAACCGGCGGAATAGCAGCACGCTCCGCGGACTCATCTGCAATTACTTGCGTGGCAACAATCCATGCATAAACAAGGTTTCAAGTGTTGTCGCTGCGTCTTGATAAATCTTGTCGCGCTTGTTTTCGCCAAGCAGCGCGGCGACCTGAACCTCGAAATCCGCATAATGCTGGGTTGTCGCCCATAGCATGAAAATCAGGTGGTTGGGATCTACCCGATTGAGCTGTCCGGTGTCACACCAATGGCGGATCACAGCAGCTTTTTGTTCCACCAGTTCTTTCAAATGACCTTGCAGCACCGTGCCCAGCATCGGTGCGCCATTGAGAATTTCGTTGGCAAAGAGACGTGAATCTTCCGGTCGCTCTTTCGACATGGCCAGCTTGGCACGCATATAGGTGAGAATCTGCTCCGCAGGATTGCCATCCGGGTCAAGCTGTTCCAGTGGTTCCAGCCAGCGCTCCAGCACAAGTTCCAGCACCGCAACGTAAAGCGCTTTCTTGCTTCTGAAGTAATACAGGAGATTGGGCTTGGTCATGCCAGAGGCTTTGGCCAATTCATCAACGGTCGCGCCACGAAACCCGCTTGATGCAAAGATGCTCAGAGCACCTTCCAGAATGCGCTCCTGATTGCGTAGCTGGATGCGGGTAGCCTTGCGCGGCTTCACATCATCACCCGGCCCCTGCCCCGGTCGCGATCCTGATTCGTCCAAATCCATAAATACGCGTACCTGCTTCTCCCAAGGGCCACTGCATTGCTGTTTTTCTCACACCTGCTTTTGGTTTGCAGCAATACCTTCAATTGACACAATGGAAAGGGCTTGTGGGCTTTTCCGATTGTGTCTAACGTCTCATTTGACCAATTGGTCAGAAATTTCGGTTTCACCTAACGGCGTGCCAGCCACAATGTCAAACGGACGTTTGCGCGGCCAGATGGTGTGACGGAGTTCTCTTAGTGGGTCTTGGAGGTCTTCTTCTGGGGCCTCTGGGGCTTTCTGGTCGGTGCTATAGATTTGGGGAGTGCGGGACGCCATGAATATTCAAACACCCAACAAGAATAACAGCCTTGAAGCTTTTTGGATGCCGTTTACGGCCAATCGGCAATTCAAGGAATCTCCGCGCATGTTCGTTGGAGCCAAAGACATGCATTACGTGACCGCCGACGGGCGGGAAGTGCTGGATGGCACTGCGGGTCTGTGGTGCGTGAATGCTGGCCATTGCCGCCCGAAGATCACCGAAGCCATTCAGAAACAGGCTGCAGAATTGGACTATGCGCCAGCGTTTCAGATGGGCCATCCCAAAGCGTTTGAACTGGCGGAGCGCCTCGTCGACTATATGCCAGATGACATCAATCATGTGATGTACACCAATTCAGGATCTGAATCGGTGGAAACCGCTCTGAAAGTTGCCCTCGCCTACCACCGTGTGAATGGCGATGGATCACGGTTCCGTCTGATTGGCCGCGAACGCGGTTATCATGGCGTGAATTTCGGTGGCATATCGGTTGGGGGTATCGTTTCGAACCGCAAGATGTTCGGTACATTGCTGACCGGGGTTGATCACCTGGCCCACACCCATGATATCGAAAAAAACGCATTTACGCGCGGCATTCCGGAACATGGCGCTGATCTGGCTGATGAACTGGAACGGATATGCACATTGCACGACCCTTCCACGGTGGCAGCCGTTATCGTCGAGCCTGTAGCCGGATCAACCGGTGTTTTGATACCGCCTCAGGGCTATTTGCAGCGGCTGCGAGATATTTGCGACAAGCACGGTATTCTGCTTATTTTTGATGAAGTTATCACCGGTTTTGGGCGACTTGGATCGCCCTTTGCCGTTCAGCATTTTGGCGTCACACCGGATATTGTGATTACAGCCAAGGGTTTGACGAGCGGCGTCATCCCCATGGGGGCGGTATTTGTAAAAGACCATATTTACGAGGCTTTCATGCAAGGCCCACCGCATATGATCGAGTTCTTCCATGGTTATACCTATTCAGGAAATCCCATGGCGGCTGCAGCCGCTTTGGGCGCGCTTGATACCTATGAGGAAGAAGGATTGTTTCAAAAAGGTCAGGAGCTTGGACAATATTGGGAAGATGCGCTGCATTCACTGAAAGGCCTGCCGCATGTCATAGATATCCGCAATATTGGCCTCATCGGTGCTATTGAGCTGGAACCGATTGCAGGGGAACCCACAAAGCGTGCATTCTCCTGCTTCCTGGAAGCCTATGAACGCAACCTTCTAATCCGCACGACGGGTGATATCATTGCCCTGTCACCACCACTCATTGTTGAAAAATCCCATATTGATGAACTTATCGACACGCTGTCCGGCGTGTTGAAAGACGCAGCGTAAGGAAATTATAAAATGGCACGCGTAAATAATATTATTGGTGGCAAACCCCACATCAGCCAAAGCGGTCGCACCGCGGTGCTCTATAACCCGGCAACGGGGGAGCAGAATGGAGAGGTTGGTCTTTCATCCGCGTCTGAACTGGACATGGCTGTTGAAGCTGCAAAAGCTGCGCTTCCCGGATGGGCCAATTTGCCGCCGCTGAAACGTGCCGCAGTGATGTTCAAGGTCAAATATCTGATTGAACAGAACTTTGACCGGATTGCGGATGCTATTTCTGCCGAACATGGCAAAACCCATGATGATGCGCTTGGTGAAGTGCAACGCGGCTTGGAAGTTGTGGATTTTGCCTGTGGCATTCCTCACCTTTTGAAAGGCGAGTTTTCCCGCAATGTAGGTCCATCCATCGACAGTTTTTCCGACCGTCAGCCATTGGGTATCGTGGCCGGTATTACGCCTTTCAATTTCCCGGCCATGGTGCCGCTCTGGATGTATCCAATGGCGATTGCCTGCGGCAATTGCTTCATTCTGAAACCATCTGAAAAAGACCCGACAGCGGTCAATATGATCGCGGAATTTTTCATGGAAGCCGGTCTTCCAGCTGGCGTTCTGAATGTCATTCACGGTGACAAGGAAGTTGTGGACGCAATCCTTACCCACAAGGACATCAAGGCTGTATCTTTCGTCGGATCAACGCCGATTGCCGAATATGTCTATCACACCGGAACGGCCAATAATAAGCGCGTTCAGGCTCTTGGTGGCGCCAAGAACCACATGGTGGTGATGCCGGATGCTGATATCGACAAGACGGTCGATGCGTTGATGGGTGCCGGTTACGGCTCTGCTGGCGAGCGCTGCATGGCGATTTCCGTCGCAGTTCCCGTGGGTGATGCAATCGCAGACAAGCTTGTTGAAGCTTTGAAGCCACGTATTGAATCGCTCAAAATCGGCCCGGCTACGGATGCTCAGGCTGATATGGGTCCACTTGTGACCCAGCAGCACAAGGACAAGGTTGTCGGCTATATTGATGCGGGCGAAAAAGAAGGCGCTGAGCTCGTTGTCGATGGCCGTGGGCTTAGCCTGCAGGGCTATGAGAATGGTTATTTTGTCGGTGGAACCCTGTTTGACCGCGTGACGACCGACATGTCGATCTACAAGGAAGAGATTTTCGGACCGGTTTTGTCCGTGGTGCGTGCGGACAGTTTTGAAACCGCGACCAAAATGATCAACGAGCATGAGTTCGGCAATGGCACCGCAATTTTCACCCGCGATGGTGATGCGGCGCGCAGCTTTGCTGACAGTATTGAAGTTGGCATGGTCGGTATCAATGTGCCGATCCCGGTTCCCGTTGCCTACCACTCCTTTGGTGGTTGGAAACGGTCTCTGTTTGGAGATCACTCAATCTACGGTCCAGAAGGCATCCGGTTCTATACCCGTCTCAAAACGGTCACCAGCCGCTGGCCCGATGGTATCAAGGAAGGTGCGATCTTCAATTTCCCGACAATGTAAACCGGCAACCCAAACTCGAGGCGGCAGATATGGCAGCACCAAGTGATAATCTGAAGATCAACGGCGATCGGCTTTGGGATATGCTGATGGAAATGGCCAAAATCGGTCCCGGAATTGCTGGTGGAAACAACCGGCAAACCCTGACCGATGAAGATGGCGAAGGGCGCATCCTGTTTCACAAATGGTGCATTGAAGCCGGCCTGACCATGGGGATTGACCAGATGGGCAACATGTTCATGCGCCGTGAAGGAACGGACCCGGATGCGCTGCCCGTCTATGTGGGCTCGCATCTGGATACGCAGCCAACTGGTGGCAAATATGATGGCGTATTGGGCGTGCTGGCCGGTCTGGAAATTGTCCGTACCCTCAATGATCTGGACATGAAAACCAAACACCCGATTGTAGTGACAAACTGGACCAATGAGGAAGGCACACGCTTTGCGCCCGCCATGCTTGCCTCAGGCGTGTTTGCAGGCATGCACACCCAGGATTGGGCCTATGAGCGGACTGATGCAGAGGGAAAAACCTTCGGCACCGAGTTGAAACGCATTGGCTGGCGCGGCGAAGAAGAAGTCGGTGCCAGAAAAATGCACGCGTTCTTTGAACTGCATATTGAACAAGGGCCAATTCTTGAAATTGAAGGCAAGGATATTGGTGTTGTGACTCACGGTCAGGGCCTTTCCTGGACGCAAATCACCATCACCGGCAAGGAAAGCCATACGGGCTCAACCCCGATGCCCATGCGCAAGAATGCAGGGCTGGGAATGGCCAAAGTCCTGCAGCTGGTTGATGAGGTCGCCTGGTCTCACAAGCCCGATGCAGTTGGTGCCGCGGGCCACATTGATGTCTATCCCAACAGCCGCAATGTCATCCCCGGCAAAGTAGTGTTCACAGTAGATTTGCGGTCTCCGCAACTGGCTGTGATTGAAGATATGGAAGCTCGTCTGAAAGATGGCGCGCAGAAAATCTGTGATGACATGGGGCTTGAGATCGCATTCGAGAAAGTTGGCGGGTTTGATCCGGTGACCTTTGACGAGACATGCGTAACGGCTGTGCGCAATGCCGCCGAGCGGCTTGGCTACAGCCATCGTGATCTGATTTCTGGTGCCGGGCATGATGCCTGCTGGATCAACCGTGTGGCACCAACGGCCATGGTCATGTGCCCTTGCGTAGATGGTCTTTCCCACAATGAGGCGGAAGAGATTTCGCCGGAATGGGCCAAAGCCGGTGCCGATGTGTTGTTTCACGCCGTTGTAGAGACGGCAGAGATTGTTGAATAGCTGACGCGACAGCCGAACGAACGACTGAGGAGTTTTACCATGACCAAAGTTATCAAGGGCGGAACCATTGTTGCCGCTGACCGCACCTACAAGGCTGACGTGCTGATAGATGGCGAAAGCATTGTTGCGGTTGGCGCTGATCTTGAGGGCGATGAAATCATCGATGCTTCCGGCTGCTATGTGATGCCCGGCGGTATCGACCCGCACACCCATTTGGAAATGCCGTTTATGGGCACCCATTCCACAGATGATTTTGACACTGGCACGGCAGCCGCTCTGGCCGGTGGCACCACAATGGTCGTGGATTTCTGCCTGCCTGACCCATCGGGTGGCCTGCTGGACCCGCTGCAACAATGGTATCAGAAAGCCGGGAAAGCGCGGACTGACTATTCGTTCCACATGGCAATCACCGGCTGGAGCGAGCAGATTTTCAACGACATGCCGAAGGTCGTGGCCGAAGGCATCAATACGTTCAAACACTTCATGGCCTATAAGGGTGCCTTGATGGTGGATGATGACGAGATGTTCGCATCCTTCTCCCGATGCGCCGAAATTGGAGCCATGCCGCTGGTCCATGCCGAAAATGGCGATGTGGTGGCACAAATCCAGCAACGGCTTCTGGCCGAAGGCAACAATGGCCCGGAAGCTCATGGCTATTCCCGCCCGCCCGAAGTTGAAGGGGAAGCTGCCAATCGTGCGATCATGATTGCCGATCAGGCTGGTGTTCCGCTTTATATTGTTCATGTTTCCTGCGAACAGGCCCACGAAGCCATTCGCCGCGCGCGGCAAAAGGGTATGCGGGTCTATGGGGAACCGTTGATCCAGCATCTGACGCTGGATGAAAGCGAGTATTTCAACGAAGACTGGGATTATGCGGCGCGCCGCGTCATGTCACCGCCATTCCGCGACAAGCTGAATCAGGATGGATTATGGGCAGGGCTTGCTGCCGGCAGCCTTCAGGTGGTTGCGACCGATCATTGCGCATTTACCACAGAGCAAAAGCGGTCAGGCATCGGTGATTTTACGAAAATTCCGAATGGAACGGGCGGTCTGGAAGACCGGATGCCTGTGTTGTGGACGCGCGGTGTGCGCACAGGCCGTTTGACCATGAATGAATTTGTGGCTGTGACCTCTACCAACATTGCCCGCATTCTCAACATGTATCCCAAGAAGGGTGCGATCATGCCCGGTGCGGATGCTGACATTGTGGTCTGGGATCCTGAAGCGTCAAAAACCATTCAAGCCAGCACACAGAAATCAGCCATTGATTACAATGTGTTCGAAGGCTTTGAAGTGACGGGCCTGCCGGTCATGACCTTCAACCGGGGTGAGATGGTGTACAAGGAAGGCGACGTGATCGGCGAAACCGGTCGCGGGCGCTTCATCAAACGCGAAGCCAACCCTCCCGTTAATCAGGCCCTGTCCACCTGGAAAGAGCTGACGCATCCACGCAAAATTGAGCGCAGCGGCATTCCTGCTGGCGTTTAGGGCTGAACAGATTAGGTGTATGCATGAATGAGCCTTCTTTGAAGGAACCGGATGTCAGCGAAAAATCTGTGATTCAGATTGATGATCTGTCGCTGATATTTGAAACAAATGATGGCCCGGTCCACGCCCTGTCAGATATTGATTTGTCGATTGCTGAAGGTGAGTTCGTCTCCTTGATCGGCCCGTCAGGCTGCGGCAAAACCACATTGCTGCGCGTGATCGCTGATCTTGAGCGCGCAACTGCGGGTACAATCACGGTCAATGGTGTTTCACCCGAACAGGCCAGGCTGAACCGCGCTTACGGCTATGTGTTTCAGGCCGCCGCGCTGTACCCGTGGCGAACCATCGATCGCAACATCGCGCTGCCACTGGAAATCATGGGCCTGTCCAAAGAGGAACAGAACAGCCGGATCGCGAAAAATCTGGATCTGGTAAACCTCACAGGGTTTGAGAAAAAATTCCCCTGGCAATTATCCGGCGGCATGCAGCAGCGGGCGTCCATTGCACGCGCACTGGCCGTGGAACCCGATCTTCTTCTTATGGATGAGCCATTCGGCGCACTGGACGAGATTGTCCGCGATCATTTGAATGAGCAGCTTTTGAAGCTCTGGGAAAAGACCAACAAAACAGTGGTCTTTGTCACTCACTCGATCCCGGAGGCCGTGTTCCTGTCCACCAAGATCGTTGTGATGTCACCACGGCCGGGCCGCGTTCATGATGTGATTGATTGCAATTTACCGCGTGAACGCACGCTGGATGTCCGCGAAACGCCGCAATTCCTGGAAATTGCCCACCGCGTCCGTGAAGGCTTGAGGGCGGGACATTCCTATGACGACTGATGCCATGGCGTCGCCCGTTTCAAAACCTCAAAAAGGCCTGTTGAGCCGTGCGCTCTCCGGGACGCTGCTCCCGGTGACTGTGGTTGTCCTCGGCATAATCGCTATTTGGTATGTTGCGGCAATCAGCATGAATTCAACGTTTCAGCGCAGTCTCGACGAGCGTGCGGAAGCCACGCCTTCTACCATTGAATTTGTGGTCTCCACATTGAATCAGGAACGGCCGGTCCTGCCCTCGCCTCATCAGGTAGCGGAAAATCTTTGGGACACTGTTTTTAACAAGAAAATCACATCCAAACGCAGTCTGGTCTATCATGCCGGTGTAACCCTGGCGCCCACGCTTCTGGGCTTTTTGATGGGAACCGGGCTTGGCATTTTGCTGGCAACAATCATTGTTCATGTCCTGTCCATGGAAAAGAGCCTGATGCCATGGATCATCACGTCTCAAACCATTCCCATTCTGGCCATTGCGCCAATGGTCATTCTGGTACTGGACGCGGTTGGTATTCGCGGGTTGCTGCCAAAAGCGCTGATTTCCATGTATCTGTCCTTCTTTCCCATTACTGTCGGCATGGTCAAAGGGCTGCGGTCGCCTGACAAGATGCATCTTGATCTGCTGCGCACCTATAATGGCAGCGCGTGGCAGACTTTCTGGAAGCTGCGCTGGCCTTCGTCCCTGCCCTATCTTTTCACCAGTATGAAAGTGGCAATTGCGATTTCACTGATCGGTGCCATTGTTGGTGAATTGCCAACAGGCGCTGTCGCGGGTCTTGGTGCACGGCTTCTATCGGGCTCGTACTATGGTCAGACAGTGCTGATCTGGTCAGCCCTGCTGATGGCCGCCTTTTGTGCAGCCATGCTGGTGGCGCTGGTTGGTGTTGCCGAAAAATGGATGCGCCGGCGCATGGGCGAAAAAGTCGAGGCCGGGTCATGAGCGAAATCACCGTGACACCAAAAATACCAACGCTGCCTGAAGAGTGGCGCGAACCGCTTATCTGGCTCGCAATCCTTTGCACACTTATCGCGCTGTTTGTTCCTCTGGCCTTTCTTGCAGGTGATGATGGCATTGCAAAACCGCTGCGCACGCCTGCCGGGCTGTGTGTCATTCTGATCGCTGGTGCGGTCGCTTCCGTTCGCTTCCAGGGCTGGTTCGGAGATATTATTCTCTTCCTGTCTGCACATGTGACCGTCGGTATTCTGCTGTTCATGTTGCCTGCCTATACCGGCGTCGCTGGATGGGGCTTCTGGCTGCTTCTGGCAGGTAGTTGGTTGTTGGCATGGCATGTGGTGACCCGTCTGTCCGATCGTCGTTTGAAAGGGTATAAACAAACCCTGCTCGACCTTGCCATTCCGGTCCTGTTCGGATTGTGGCTGCTGCTGCTGTGGGAAATGATTGTCGTGGGTGCGGGCGTCCCCTATGTGCTGCTGCCACCCCCAAGCCAGATCGGCGCACGGATTGCTGAATCACTGCCGTTGCTGTGGGCTGACTTCCGGCAAACATTCCTGTTGGGGGTTTTGCCGGGTTACATCATTGGCTGCGGCGCAGGCTTTGTTGTCGCTGTTCTGGTGGACAAGGTTCCCTTCCTGCAACGCGGTCTTCTGCCCGTTGGCAATATGGCCTCTGCATTGCCGATTATCGGCGTGGCCCCGATCATGGTGATGTGGTTCGGGTTTGGACCGAGCTCAAAAATCGCCGTTGTTGTGATCATGATTTTCTTTCCGATGCTGGTGAATACGGTGGCCGGGTTTGCCGCTGCCGGAAACATGGAAAAGGATTTAATGCGCACCTATGCGGCCTCTTACGGGCAAACGCTTTCCAAGTTGCGCCTGCCAAATGCCATGCCGTTCATTTTCAACGCTCTGAAGATAAACTCAACGCTGGCATTGATCGGTGCGATCGTCGCCGAATTCTTTGGTTCACCGACCGTGGGCATGGGTTTTCGGATCAGTACAGAATTTGGTCGCTTGAATACGGATTTGGTCTGGGCCACCATTGCGGTAGCAGCTTTGGCCGGGTCAACCTTCTATGGTCTAATTGCGCTTATTGAGCGCAGGATTACCTTCTGGCATCCCTCGGCACGAGGCTGAAGAGATTGGGTTTTAATACCAACAGCGCCGCACTGGCGCATCTAACAAGGAGACAACAATGAAGAGACTTCTTAAAGGGGCTATGGCTCTGGGAGTTGCAACCGGCATAAGCGTTGCAGCATCCACCGGCTTTGCAGCCGACCCTGTAACACTGCAATTGCAGTGGGTCACACAGGCGCAGTTTGCAGGCTATTATGTAGCACTGGAAAACGGCTATTATTCAGACATGGATCTGGATGTGACCATCAAGCCGGGTGCGCCTGATATTTCCCCGCCACAGGTTCTGGCTGGCGGTGGCGCTGATGTGATGTTGAACTGGATGCCATCTGCCATGGCTGCGCGTGAGCGCGGTGTGCCTGTTGTCAATATTGCGCAGCCATTCAAAAGCTCTGGTCTGATGCTGACCTGCCGCAAAGAAACCGGCATTACCAGCCCGGAAGACTTTAAAGGCAAGACCATTGGTGTCTGGTTCTTCGGCAATGAATATCCGTTCCTGTCCTGGATGTCTCAGCTTGGCATTTCAACTGATGGCGGCTCTGATGGCGTGACCGTTCTGAAACAGGGTTTCAATGTGGACCCGATCATTCAGAAACAGGCTGATTGCATCTCCACCATGACCTACAATGAATATGGTCAGGTGCTGGATGCCGGCATTCCGGAAGACGAGCTGGTTGTTTTCAAATATGAAGATCAGGGCGTTTCCACTTTGGAAGACGGCATCTATGTGCTTGAAGAAAATCTTGAAGACCCTGCGTTCGTCGACAAAATGGCACGTTTTGTAGCAGCCTCCATGAAGGGCTGGGACTGGGCCAAGGAAAATCCGGATGCTGCAGCGGACATCGTTCTTGAGTATGATGAAACCGGTGCGCAAACCGAAAAGCATCAGAAGCGGATGATGGGCGAAATTGCCAAATTGCTGGGTGATGCCGGTGGCAAGCTGGACCCTGCAGATTATCAGCGCACAATCGATACGCTGCTGGCCGGTGGTTCTGACCCCGTGATTTCCAAAGCACCGGAAGGTGCCTGGACACATGTGGTCATCGACAAAGCCATGGCGATGTAACAGATCGACCTCATTGTTTGATCAGGGCGGCCTGCGGGTCGCCCTTTTCTTTGGTGTGCTCAGATCATACTGACCAATCCCTTTGCATCCAATCCGCTGATCCCCCATATAGGCGGTGATCAACCCTCAACGATTCCCGGAACATGATGGCCGCTCCTCTTCTGACACTGCAGAATGTTTTTCTGACCTTTGGTGGCACGCCGCTGCTGGAAGGTGCGGAATTGCTCATTCATGAGGGCGAGCGCATCGCGCTGGTTGGCCGCAATGGCTCCGGAAAATCCACACTTCTCAAAATTGCAGCCAGCCTTGTGGAGGCTGACAAGGGCGAGCCGATCATGCAGTCCGGCACCACCACCCGCTACTTGCCGCAGGAACCCGATTTATCCGGCTACACGACAACGCTGGAATATGTGGAAGCCGGCCTCACTGAGGGTGATGAGAATTATCGGGCGCTGTATCTGCTGAATGAATTGGGGCTGGATGGCACGGAAAATCCTGCCAACCTTTCAGGTGGTGAAGCACGACGTTCGGCTTTGGCACGCGCCATAGCGCCGGAGCCTGATATTCTGTTTCTGGACGAACCCACCAACCATCTGGACCTTCCGACCATTGAATGGCTGGAGCGGGAATTGCTCTCCATGCGCTCAGCCTTTGTACTGATCAGCCATGACAGGGCCTTTCTGGAACGCCTCACTGGCGCGACCGTCTGGATCGACCGTGGTGTGACGCGACGCATCAATGAAGGCTTTGCCAGTTTTGAAGCCTGGCGTGACAAGGTTTTGGAAGAAGAAGAAACCGAACGCCACAAGCTGGACCGGAAAATTGTTCGTGAAGAACACTGGCTACGCTATGGCGTGACCGCAAGGCGCAAACGCAATGTCCGACGCCTTGATGGTCTGCATGCCTTGCGCGACAAGCGCCGCAATCTGCGCCAACGCACTGGCTCGGTGGACATGCAGGCAGCTGAGGCGGAAACGTCGGGCAAGCGGGTCATTGAAGCCAAAGATCTGGTAAAGGCCTATGATGGACGTACCATCGTTTCCGATTTTTCGGTACGTATCAATCGCGGGGATCGTATTGGCGTTGTCGGGCCGAATGGTGCAGGCAAGACAACTCTTGTCAAACTGCTTACGGGGCAGATGGAACCGGATAGTGGTTCCATCAAGCTGGGCTCCAATCTGGAGATGCTGACGCTGGACCAAAAGCGTGAACAACTTGATGACAAGCAAAGCCTGAAAGATGTGCTGACGGGTGGCCTTGGCGATATGCTGTTGGTTGGCGATCAGCAGCGCCATGTTTTCAGCTACATGAAGGATTTTCTGTTTACGCCGGAACAGGCAGGAACGGCCGTTGGCAAACTGTCGGGTGGTGAACGTGCACGAGCGATGCTGGCACGAGCGCTGGCAAAACCATCCAATCTTCTGGTGCTGGATGAGCCGACCAATGATCTGGATCTGGACACGCTTGACCTGCTTCAGGAGCTGATTGCGGACTATCCAGGAACCGTTATTCTGGTCAGCCATGATCGGGACTTTCTCGACCGCACTGTCACAAGCACACTGACAAGCGATGGCGACGGCCACTGGCAGGATTATCCGGGCGGCTATTCGGACATGCTGACACAACGCGGCAAACGACCTGGAAAACAGAGCGAAACAAAATCGAAGAGCCGGAAAGCAAACAAATTGGCCGGAGTGCCGAAAAGCAAGCCCAAGCTCAGCTTCAAACAGCAACATGCTTTGAAAACACTGCCTGGCGAGATCGAGGAGCTTGGTGTTAAAATCAACGCGTTTGAGACGCTGATGGCGAAGCCCGATCTGTTCAGAAAAGAACCCGACAAGTTTACAAAAACCGCTAAAGATCTCGAAGTTGCTCAGGGAAAACTCTCCAAAAAAGAAGAACAATGGCTGGAGCTTGAGATGCTGCGTGAGGAGATCGAAACGGGAGATGCTGCCTGATGCAATGGTCGCCGGAACAGGAACAGGCGCTGACGTTTGTATCTGAATGGTTCAAAGAAAGCGCTTCGCAAGTGTTTCGTCTGTTCGGTTATGCCGGCACAGGCAAAACCACCCTCGCCCGGCATTTAGCTGAAGGCGTTGAAGGACCGGTTGAGTTTGCGGCCTTCACCGGCAAGGCCGCACAGGTGCTGCGGGAAAAAGGCTGCGAAGATGCGGGCACGATCCACAGCCTGATTTACCGGCCTGACGAGGAGACCGGCGCAGATCCAACCTTCACTATCAACCGCGACAGCCCTGCCGGCAAAGCCGATCTGATCATTATTGATGAATGCTCCATGGTGGATGAAGATCTGGGGCGGGACCTGTTATCATTTGGCACCAAAGTTCTTGTTCTTGGCGACCCGGCACAATTGCCGCCGGTCAAGGGCGGCGGCTTCTTCACCGAACATGAACCGGATTTTCTGCTGACCGAAGTTCATCGGCAAGCGCGTGATAATCCGATTATTGAAATGTCGATGCGCATTCGCGAAGGCCTGAAACTCGATTACGGCCAATATGGCGAAAGCCAGGTGATTTCCCGCAGGGATATTGATTCAGAGCTGATGATGGAGGCCGATCAGGCGCTTGTGGGACGCAATGTCACGCGCATGAATTACAATGCCCGCATGCGCGCCCTGCAATCCTATGATGGCTCCATGCCGCATCCGGGCGAACGGCTGATTTGCTTGCGCAACAACAAGAAAAAAGGGCTGCTGAATGGCAGTCTCTGGATCGTGGCTGCAGCGAAGGAAGGCCGTGCGGGTCTCTATGATCTGCGTGTCCTGCCTGATCCACCCCCAATTATCCAAGGCGTCAAATCCCGGCAGACTCGGGTGCGGGTGCGCCCGGAATTCTTTCAGGGACTGGAAGGGAACCTGGCCTGGCCGGAACGACGCAAATCAGACGAGTTTGATTTTGGCTATGTCTTGACCGTTCACAAGGCCCAGGGTTCGCAATGGGATAATATTGTGCTGTTTGACGAAAGCTTTGCCTTTCGTGAACACCGAGAACGCTGGCTTTACACCGCCATTACACGTGCGGCCAAAACGCTGACCATCGTTCGCTGAAAGCTTCTGCTCTAGAGCGAAAGCGCGGGCTCAAGATCTGGCCGCCCGGCTGCACGTGCGGCAGCTGTTGCCGTGTTGGCCATCAGCATGGCGATGGTCATGGGCCCCACACCGCCGGGAACCGGCGTCACGGCTCCCGCGACACTAAGCGCATCATCGTAATCCACATCGCCCACAAGTCGCGTTTTGCCCTCACCCTTTTCAGGCGCATCAATGCGGTTGATGCCAACATCGATGATCGTCGCACCGGGTTTGATCCAATCTGTTTTGATCATTTGTGGTCGCCCAACGGCGGCGACCAGAATATCAGCCGTGCGGCACAAAGCCTCGATCTCCTTAGTGCGGCTATGGGCAATCGTCACTGTGCAGCTTTCCTGAAGCAGCAATGCCGCGACAGGTTTGCCAACAATGTTGGAGCGTCCCACCACAACCGCATTCAGACCGCTCAAATTATCGCCAAGGGCCTGTTTCGCCAGCAGCAGGCTGCCGGCGGGTGTGCAAGGGATCATAGCGCGTGTCCGGTTTCCCGAACCCAACAGACCCACATTGATCGGGTGAAATCCATCCACGTCTTTTTCGGGCAGAATGGTTTCAATGACTTTTTCTTCGGAGATCTGCCCCGGCAATGGCAATTGCACCAGAATGCCGTGAATATCTTTGTCCGCATTGAGGCTCTCAACCAGCGCCAACAGATCCGCTTCGCTGACCGAATCATCCAAACGGTGCGTGCGGGACAAGAACCCGCACTCCTCTGCCTTCTTGCCCTTGGAGCGAACATAAACCTGGCTGGCTGGATCTTCCCCTACAATAACAACAGCAATTCCCGGGATGATACCTGTCTGCTTAATCAGTCGGGAAGACGCCATCTTGACGGCTTCGACCACTGTCCCGGCAAGTTCTTTGCCACTGATTATCTGCGCTTCTGACATGATGGTTCCTGACCTGATGAAGGTGTAGATTGGGTTGCTCTGCAAGCCGATACAAACCATGTGCCAATAAGGTTTGCAATGCAGCAATGGCTTGTAGATACAAATATGACGCGGCATGATCTGCCAAAGGAAAAAATGATGCAAAACAATCTGAAAGCCAGAATCCAACAGGCAAAAGGTGATGAACCAGCTGATCTGGTGATCAAGAACGTGCAGACACTGGATGTCATTACCGGCGAATTGTTCGAGGGTGATATTGCGATTACCGGCGACACAATCGTGGGCGTTGCTGAGCACTACCATGGCAAAAAAGAGCTGGATGGCAGCGGATTGATTGCCGCGCCCGGCTTCATCGACACACATCTACATGTGGAGTCCTCGCTGGTGACGCCGCTGGAGTTTGACCGATGCGTACTGCCTCATGGCGTCACCACAGCGATCTGCGATCCTCATGAAATCTCCAATGTGTTGGGGGCTGATGGCATTCAATATTTTGTGGAATGCGCTGAGCAGACCATCATGGATTTGCGTATTCAGCTCTCCTCCTGTGTCCCAGCAACGGGCTTTGAAACGTCTGGCGCGGACCTTTCGGCGAGCGATCTGCAACCCTTTATGGACCATCGGAAAGTCATTGGCCTTGCTGAAGTCATGAATTTTCCAGGCGTTCTGGCGGGCGATCCTGACATGCTGGAGAAGTTGGCACTGTTTGCCGACCTGCCGAAAGATGGTCATGCACCCCTGCTTTCGGGTATGCCGCTTAACGCCTATTCTGCAACTGGCATTGCCACCGAGCATGAAGCCACCACAGCCAAAGAAGCGCGGGAGAAACTGCGCAAAGGCCTTACCATTCTCATTCGTGAAGGATCGGTTTCCAAGGATTTGCATGCCCTGGCTGAAATTATCGACGAAAACACCTCCAGCTTTCTGGCGTTCTGCACAGACGACCGCAACCCGATGGAAATCGCAGAAGAAGGGCATCTTGATTACATGATCCGGACGGCGATTGCCCTTGGTCGTCCCTTGCATCATGTTTATCGCCTTGCCAGTTGGTCGGCAGCAAAGGCGTTTCGGCTCTGGGATCGGGGTCTCATCGCGCCAGGCTACCGAGCAGATATTGCGCTGCTGTCTTCGCTGGAAGAGTGCCGGGTTGAACAGGTTTTGTCAGCCGGCCGTATTGTTGATGAAACGCTTTTCCGCACGCGCCAGACCATTCCAGTGGTGGGGCGAAACAGCGTAAAGGCTGCGCAGGTCAAATCAGATCAGTTTCAAATGCCAGGCCGTGCGCGCGAGATCTCCGTCATTGGTGTTGAGGCAGGTCTGATCCTGACCCAGCATTTGAAACGCCAGCCCACCGAACAGGACGGACATCTTGTGGCCAATTCACAGACTGATCTGGCGAAGGTCGGCGTCGTTGAGCGGCATGGCAAAACCAACGCCTCAACGCCTTTGGCCGGACTTGGATTCGTCACCGGCTTTGGGCTGGAAAAAGGAGCGCTGGCGTCTTCAGTTGGCCATGACAGCCACAACATTACCGTTCTGGGCATGAATGATGCTGATATGGCCATTGCGGTTAATCGGCTGATAGAATTGCAGGGCGGGTTCGTGGTTGTATCCAACGGAAAAGTTCTCGCAGAGTTTGCACTTCCGATTGCGGGTCTCATGAGTGAGCTTCCTCACGAACAGGTTCACGAAGGTTTGATACCCTTGCGAAAAGCCGCCAAAAGCCTTGGTTGCCGCCTTCCTGAGCCGTTTTTGCAGATCGCGTTCCTGCCGCTGCCGGTCATCCCGCACTTGAAAATAACTGATAAAGGCCTTTTTGATGTAGACAGGTTCTGCCACGTCGATTTGTGAGGCAAAACCGCGAACCCAAATGCTGAAAGCGAGATACCTATGCGCCTTTTGACCTCCATGTTCCTTGGATTGGGACTTTTATCCAGCCCCACTGTGCTGTCGCAGGCTTCAGCAGAAAATGGCACGGCTATTTTAGCCGGTGGTTGCTTCTGGTGTGTTGAATCTGATTTTGACCACGTTAAAGGCGTTACGGAAACGACATCCGGCTATATTGGTGGCAAGACCGACAACCCGACCTATAAAAGCCATGGCAAGGATGGGCATCTGGAAGCGGTAAAAATTGTCTATGACAAGGATAGCGCGGATTATCGTGCGCTGCTGGATACTTTCTGGCGCACAATTGATGTCTTGGATGACACGGGTCAGTTTTGCGACAAAGGCAATTCCTATCGTACTGCAGTCTTCGTCGCCAATGACGAAGAACGTGCCATAGCTGAGGCTTCCAAAGCAGAGGTTGAGCAGGAACTGGGTCAGGAAATCAAAACACGCATTCTGGACGCGGCGGCCTTTTGGCCAGCTGAAGACTATCATCAGGACTATTACGAGAAAAGCTCAGCGCGTTATAATTACTACCGCAAGGCTTGTGGTCGTGACAAACGGGTTAAACAGGTTTGGGGCGAGACAGCCTATCTTGGCGTCGAGAAATAGACCTTAGGCGCACTGGTTGCAATTTACGCTTTATTGGTCTTTAGGCTGTAGCGTTACCTGACCAGTTTCGGTTTAAGGCAAGGCAATAAACTCATGCCTATTTTTAACAAAGAGCATGCAGATCTTGTCATTGCCTATATTGGCGAGAAGTCGGATATCCAGCAGATATTCGGCTTGATGCCACAAAAAATTGCTGTTGTGCATTTTGATGACAGCAATGCCTGCCTTGACAGTTTCAATAACAGCGATACACGCCCGGCAGAATTTATTTTACTGGATGCCACACGTTCCGCAGAAGAAACGGACCAGTTCCTGACGGGTTTTCGCAACAACACGGCCTTCAAAAAGATACCGATTTCCGTCATGGCCGAGGGCGATGATGAGGAGACCTGCCAACGTTTCCTCAGCCTTGGTGCAAATTTCTGTATTGCAAAGCTGGACGTGCTGGCGGATCGTGGCAGTCTGTCACAGATCATTACCGATTACTGGATGAGCGGCTAAGCGCGCGATCCCGCACTCAAAACAATTTATCTAAATGTGCCGCGCAGGTTTCCTGTCGAGCGCGAAACCTCTATATGAGCGTTTCAGGATTGCGTCCCACTGTTGGTGACGCCCCTACCCCTTTATCGTAATTCGGATTTCTCATGACACCGCAAAACCGTCGAAAAAAAGCAACATATCTCTCCGACTATGAACCTACCCCCTTTGCGATTGACCACACCGATTTGCGGTTTGCCCTGGGCTCTGAAGTTACTGATGTGACAGCCGAACTGACAATGCGCCGGCGTGCAGATGCTGCGCAGAATGCACGGCTGGAATTTGATGGTGATGAGTTGGTTCTGGTGTCCCTGGAAATTGACGGGAAGCCATTGGCGGAGAAAGACTATTCTGCGACACCGGACAAACTCACCATCTACGATCTGCCTGCAAGTGGCGACTTCAAACTCACTATCGGCACCAGAGTGAACCCCAAGGCCAACAAGCAGCTTATGGGCCTCTACCGGTCCGGCTCTGCCTATTGCACACAGTGTGAAGCTGAAGGCTTCCGGCGGATTACCTATTTTTACGACCGACCTGACGTGCTGAGCACCTTTACAGTGCGTATAGAAGCTGATGCGCACGAAGCGCCTTTCATGTTGTCGAATGGCAATATGCTGGAACAGGGTGTTCTTGACGCAGCGGATATGCCGTCAGGCGCAAAGCGCCACTACGCGGTCTGGCACGACCCCTTCCCCAAACCGTCTTATCTGTTCGCACTGGTGGCAGGTGATCTGGCCTGTGTGGAAGACAGCTTTACGACGCAAAGCGGACGCGCCGTCAAACTGCAGATCTTTGTCGAGCATGGTAATGAAGGCAAATGCGACTATGCCATGGATGCCCTGAAGCGCTCGATGCGCTGGGATGAAGAACGGTTCGGGCGAGAATATGATCTTGATATTTTCATGATCGTTGCCGTTTCCGACTTCAATATGGGTGCCATGGAGAATAAGGGACTGAATGTCTTCAACGATAAATATGTTCTGACAGACCCTGAAACGGCAACCGACGTCGATTATTATGGCGTTGAGCGGGTGATCGCTCACGAATATTTTCACAATTGGACCGGCAACCGCATCACATGTCGCGAATGGTTCCAATTGTGCCTGAAAGAGGGCCTGACAGTGTATCGGGATCAGGAGTTTTCTGCGGACATGCGCTCAGCGCCGGTTCAGCGGATTGGAGATGTACGCTCGCTGATAGCGCGGCAGTTCCCTGAGGATCAGGGACCTTTGGCGCATCCTGTGCGTCCGGATGTCTATGAAGAGATCGACAATTTCTACACCGCCACAATCTACAACAAGGGCGCCGAGCTTGTGCGCATGCTGGCCACGATTCTGGGTCAGGATGGCTTCCGTAAAGGCATGGACCTTTATTTTGAACGCCATGATGGCGATGCAACAACAATCGAGGCCTTCCTTGCCTGTTTCCAAGAAGCAAATGAAACTGATCTCACCAACTTCTCGCACTGGTATCACCAGCCCGGAACACCGGTGGTCAATGTGGATGAAATCAAACACGATGATGGCAGCCGCCTATTGACGGTCTCACAAAGATTTTCAGAACTGCCCCACTTCACGGAAGATCGCCCTGCGCTTACCATTCCGCTGGTATTTGGCTATGTGGGCCCGGACGGACAGGATGTTCCCGTAGCAGGCAGCAATGGCGAAACGGACATGATGCTTTTGACCGAACAGGCTCAGGACTTCAAGTTTGACAATGTACCGTCAGATGCGCGCCTCTCGGTCAATCGCAACTTTTCCGCTCCCATTGTTCTTGAGCAAAACCAGGAGCCGGAAGATCAGGTCTTCATTGCTGAATTCGACACCGACCCGTTCAATCGCTGGCAGGCCGTCCAAAACCTTGCAATGAATTCTCTGACGGCAACCAATGCCGCTATCCTTGCCCGAGAGAAGCCTGAACCACCTTTGCCACTGGTGACAGCATTGCGGTCGGTGCTGGCCAATGATGCGCTGGACAGCAGCTTTAAGGCACAGTGTTTTCAGCTGCCATCGCATCAAGCTGTTGCGGAAGCTGTCGGCGCCGGCTTCGATCCAGATGCCATTGCCAATGCGAAAGCCTATATCAATGCCTATGTGGCCCTTGGCCTGGAACAGGAAATGACCACATTTTATGAAAAGGCTTTAACGCCGAATGATACGACCACCGACGCGGCAAACGCTGCTCGCAGAGCATTGATGAATGCCGTTTTAAAGTTGCTGGTTGCCTCAGACAAGCCAGAGCACGCCGCCCTGGCGGTTACACAGACCATGAGCGCCAAAAATATGACAGACCGAATGGGTGCCCTGAGTGCGCTTTGCCTTCAAGGGCGCACAGAGCGGGCGGAGCCGCTGGTTGCCATGTATGAGCAGTTCGACAGCAATGGTCTTGTCATGGACAAATGGCTGGGCCTGCAGGCTGTAACCAACAGTGATGAAACACTCGACACAGTGCGCGCGCTTTTGCATGATCCGGTATTCAGTATGGAAAACCCCAACCGGGTTCGGTCTTTGATTGGCGGCTTTGCTTCCAACTTCCAGCAATTCAACCGCATGGATGGCAGCGGCTATCAATTCCTGGCCCGACAGGTTGGTGCGCTTGACGAACAAAACCCTCAGATTGCAGCCCGTTTGCTTGAAGGGCTGAGGTCATGGCGCAATCTGGAACCCCTGCGTCGAAACTTTGCCCGGCTGGCACTGGAAAAACTGCGGGACCAATCTGGCTTGTCATCCAACGTATCCGATATTACCAACCGGCTTCTCGGCGACAGCTGATCGCTGAATTCAAGGTAACGGCGAATGAGATGAGCGGTCTGATTCGCCGTTAACCTTTTTTTTCATTTTGACTCTAGACATGCTGATTCGCATGGATTCAAATGAAACTGATTCGGCAGGGTTGAGTGGCCGGCTTCAACATCAAAATCGAGGGTTTTCATGGCGCGTGCGGCAGCTGCCAAAGCGTCCGACGAAGGTCGCACTTTTGCGGCCAGCGGCGGACCAACACATCTCTTTAACAGCTTGAAGAGCCTGGCAAAACCGTCAGATCGCAAGCTGCTAGGGCTTGATCCTGCCCTTAAAATTCTCATCCCTGTTATGGTCATTCTGTCGCTGGGTATTGTAGCGACCATTCGCATCGGCAGCCTGTCTCAAGACTATGATGCTTCCATGCAGGAAGCCGAGCTGACGCTGGTCTCACTGGCCATGTCGACGGCATCGAGAGTGGATGCACTGGCAACCCAGCCGAACACGAACAACTTCGACAAACTGCTGGAAAATGTTCTACCGGAAGGTGCCAAGCGCAACGGCCGCCGGTTCTACATTCTTGGGCAAAACGGAGACATTCTGGGCCGCACAGGAAACAGGGTATCGGCAGATCAGCCAGACAATATTGCCGCCCGCCTTGGCGATGTGCAGCCTCTTGTTGTTCTGGGAAGCGAAGCGGGTGTGCTGAGTGTCAACACGACGGATGGTGAAAATGTGCTGGTAACAGTTCACCGTCTTCAGGCGCCCTTTGCGTCACTGGCAATCATCCAATCGCACCGAACAGCGCTGAGTAACTGGTATGCGAAACGCACACAGGATCTGTTGATTTTTGTCGCCATGCTGCTGCTGTCGCTGGTTCTGGTTTACAGTTTCTTTGCGCAATCCGCTCGCGCTCATGAGGCAGATGCAATCTATGCAAATGCTTATAGACGCCAGGAAACGGCGCTCATCCATGGTCGATCAGGCCTATGGGACTGGGATCTCAGTCAGGGCACCATGATCTGGTCCAATTCCATGAGTGTTCTTTTGGGCTATCCTGCCCGGGACAAATCAAAAGACATCGTGTTTTCGCTGGATGATCTGACAGAACTGGTGCATCCGGATGACACTGACCTGCATCAACTTCAAAGCAGTCTTCTGGTCACAGAGCAGGCACGGTTTGATGAGCAATTGCGTGTCAAACATGCCAATGGCAATTGGATCTGGTTGCGGCTGCGTGGTGAAGTTCTCAATACGCAGCCAGGTGGGCGTCAGCTTGTCGGCATTGCAACAGATGTGACAGAGCAACACCTTCTGGCCGAGCAGACACGACTTGCCGATATCAGGCTGCGGGACGCCATCGAAACAACCTCTGAAGCTTTTGTTCTATGGGACAATCAAAACCGGTTGGTGATGTGCAACACCAAATATCAGCAATTGCACAAATTACTGCCTCAGGATGTGCTTGCCGGGACACCCTATGAAGATATTGCGGCCAAGAGTCACCCTGAAATTGTCTCAACAATCACCTTGCCCAGTGAGATCAACCAGGCAGAAGCCAGAACCTATGAAGCGGCTTTGGCTTCAAAACGCTGGCTTCAAATCAGCGAACGGCGCACCAAGGATGGCGGTTTTGTATCGGTCGGCACAGACGTTACCGAGTTGAAGCTGAATGAGCAGAAGCTGATCGAAAACGAGAAACGTCAGACCGCGCTTATCCGCGACCTCAACAAATCACGGCAGAAACTGGAAGTACAGGCTCAGCAGCTTGTCGAACTGGCCGAAAACTACGCCTATGCAAAAGAAAAAGCGGAAGCTGCCAGCAACACCAAGTCAGAATTTCTGGCCAATATCTCTCATGAATTACGCACGCCACTGAACGCAATCATCGGCTTTTCAGAAATTATGCGCACCGGAGTATTTGGCAATCTGGGCTCAGAGAAATATCTGGAATATTGCAACGACATTCATGACAGCGGTAATTTCCTGCTGGATGTCATCAATGATATTCTGCAGATGTCAAAAATTGAAGCTGGCCGTCTGCAACTGAATTTTGAGAAGATCGACATCGGAGACATTGTGCGGGAGTCCTTCCGTGTCATGGATGTCAACGTGATGGACACAGGGATCCAGCTGAAAATCACCGGCATGGATAATTTGGTTTTTGAAGCTGATCGCCGTGCCATGAAACAAATCATGCTCAATCTGCTGACAAATTCCGTCAAATTCACGCCTGACGGCGGCCGTATCGAAGTGCAGATCAAAACCGGCGAATATGGGGCGTATCTGCTGATCAAGGATACAGGTATTGGCATCCCTGAAGAAGCTATCAACAAGCTTGGCATGCCGTTTGAGCAGGTCCAGAACCAGTTTACCAAAGATCACAAAGGCTCAGGCCTTGGCCTTGCCATAACCAAGAGCCTGGTGAGCATGCATGGCGGACACATGAAGATCACGTCTACCGAAGGGGTTGGAACCACTGTTACGGTCTGCGTGCCACTGGTGCAAAACCTGCACGAGGCGGATAGCGCTAACGCAGTCGCTTAGTCCTTAAAAAACCGTTTTACCAGCTCTGCCACTTCCGCTTGATAATCGTTCAGTTGAACTGCAATCATGTCCACATCCGGCAGTTCGCAGGCGCGGGCGAGGATCGGCAGAAAACCGGGTTGTTCCAGAAAATCCGTCCGGCTTTCGCCGCCGTCAAACGCCATGCGGATCAATTGTTGCAGCCCTTCGTAAAAACGGTGCGCTTCTATCAATAAGTCGCCATCTGCAGCTGCAATCAAGCCAAGATCAACAGCCTTTCGCAAAGCATTGCGGGTGTTCCCCTGCAAAATCTCGATGTTTGTCTCAGCATTTTGAAGCTGTAGAACCTGCGCCACGAATTCAATATCAACCACACCGCCCGGTGCCGTTTTTACATCCCAGATATGAGCGGGCGGTTTGGCGTCATGTATCTTTGCCAGCATCTCGGCGGCATCAGTCTTCAGAACATCTGCATTCTGGTTACCAAGAGCGGCAGCAATCGCCTCACGCATTTTCTGGCACAGTTCATTGTCACCGCAAATCGGCCGGGCACGGGTCAACGCCATGCGCTCCCAGGTCCATGCCTGGTCATTCTGGTAGTTTACAAATGTCTGAAACTGGGTTGCGAGCGGACCTGCATTGCCCGATGGGCGCAATCGCATATCAATTTCATAAAGCAAGCCCTCGCCTGTTGGTGCAGACAGAGCTGTAATAAGGCGCTGGGTCAGGCGCATAAAATATTGCGAGACGGCAAGCGGCCTTCGCCCGTCAGACTGTGTGACACCTTCATTAAAATCGTAGATCAGCATGAGATCGAGATCGGAGGTCGCTGTCATTTCCCGATTGCCAAGCTTGCCCATAGCGACAACACAAAGCTTTGCACCTGCAACAATACCGTGACGTTTGACAAAGTCCTTCTGCGTCTCCTGCAGCATTTTCCAGATCACGGCTTCAGCAAGGCCGGTATAGGCTCGACCTGTCTCGCTCGCCGTCAGGGTTCCCGACAGAATGCGGGTTCCAATAAGAAAGAGTTGCTCCTGTGTGAAGATGCGTGCCCGATCCAGCGCGTCCTCGAAACCAAGCGACAGGGCCAGGCTCTGCTGCAGATGTGCCGTCATGTCTTCAACGGTAAAGTCGGTTCCGAAAAAACCGGGATCAAGCAGCGCGTCCAAAACATGGGGACGTCTGGTGATGGTATTGGCAAGACGTGGCGCAGCGCCCAGAATGACGGATAAGAGGCTCAGCAGTTCAGGGTTTGATTTCAACAGGCTGAACAATTGCAAGCCGGCAGGAAGCCCTTTTAGAAACCGGTCGAAACCGGCCATCGCTACATCTGGTTGACCGCTGTCCGACATATGTCGCAGCAATGTTGGCATCAGTTCGGTGAGCACTGTGCGGGCATGTTCCGATCGCGTTGCCGGTATGCGGCCAAAATGCCAACCTTTGATCAGGGCGATTGCATCAGAAGGCCTGGCGAACCCAAGCCCTGAAAGGGTTTGCATGGTATCAGGATCGTCATCTTCTCCGCTGAATACGAGATTTCCAGATGTATTTTCCGACCCGTTTTTCTCTTCAAACAAATGTGCATAATGCCGCTGCACCGTGGTGAAGGTCGCGATAAGTTGTTGGTCAAAGCTGTCCAGATCAGTTGCCGAGGACAACACCGCCAGAGATAGCCGTTTGGGCTCATCCTGTGGAATGATGTGCGTCTGCTCATCATCCATCATCTGGATCCGATTTTCCACGCGGCGCAGATAGTCGTAAGCCTCGGACAATTCGTGACAGACTGTCTGTTCCACCCATCCGATGTCCCGAAGCTGCTCCAGTCCGTTCAGCGTCTTGCGATTTCGCAAATCCGAATTGCGCCCGCCAGCGATCAATTGTTGGGTTTGGACAAAAAATTCGATCTCGCGAATTCCGCCACGCCCCAGCTTGATGTTGTGGCCTGCGCTGCAAATCTGGCCAAACCCTTTATGCGCGTGGATCTGTCGCTTGATCGCCTGAATGTCTTCAATTGCGGCATAGTCGAGATACTTCCGCCAGATGAAGGGGCTGACACGGGTCAGAAAGACCTCACCAACCGTTTTGTCTCCCGCGATGGGTCGGGCCTTTATGAGCGCCGCCCGTTCCCAATTCTGGCCAGTGCCTTCGTAATATTGCAAAGCACCCGCCAGTGAAACAGCCAGTGGTGTTGAACCCGGGTCCGGCCTTAGGCGCAAATCCATTCGGTAGACATAACCATCGCCAGTGCGCTCCTGCATCAACCGCACCAGTCGCTTTATGAGCCTGACCCAAAAAACGGATGCTTCCTGACCGTCGGCCAAAGACCTTACATCCTGATCATAAAGCGCTATGAGGTCGATATCGCTGGAATAGTTCAATTCCCAGGCGCCGAGTTTGCCCATTCCCAGCAAAACAAAACCCAGCCCCTCAAGTCCCTCCTCCGGAAGTTCAAAATTGCATTTACCAGCGGCGATTTCACGGGTGATGAGATAGCGTAATCCAGCTTCAACAGACAGTTCTGCGGCCTGACTTAAAGCTGCTAAAATAGCGGTCTGTGGCACAGCATCTGCCAAATCCCACAATGCGATGCTCAGGGAGGTTGCCTGTTTGTATTGGCGCAGGTGGACCATAGCCTCCGCGTCTTCAACAGCGCCCGTAAGACCAGCAATCAATCGCTCTGTTGCGCCACTGAGAAATGCATCAAACCCGCTGCTGCAGAGGGTTTTGAGGCGGTCGGCATCCTGCATCATAAGGTGCTGCAGATGCGGGGCGTTGCTGCCTATTGTTCGAAGAAAATTTGCGAAAAGGGGTGGAAAACCAGAGAGGTCCAGATCGTGATTGGACTGTTGCTTTGCATCACAGGTTGCTTGATCAACCAGGGGCGAGAAGCATGTTTCAAGCGTTTTATGCTGGTTGCTCAGTTCCTGCCAATTCACCGATATTGCCCTTCATATCCTGCAAGCCGGGGAAGCGCATTGAAACACTCAAACCACGTCCCGGATGATCCTCGCCATCATCTTTCGTTGAAGGAACCGTATGTTGCAAGTCGATCTTGGCATTATGCAGGCCTGCAACGGCAGAAACCAAACTGAGACCAAGACCGGAGCCGGGTTGCGAGCGACTGCTGTCCAAGCGTGTAAAACGTTGCAGCACCCGCGCCCGCTCCTCTTCCTCGATGCCCGGCCCATTGTCAGACACTGTCAAAACGGTTTCATCCGCTTGATTGGCCACGGATATCTTGATCTCTGGTTCCGGTCCATTGTGCCCCTCTGTCGCGGGAGGCGCATATTTCAGTGCATTGTCCAACAAATTGGCCAGTGCCTGACTGATCAGTTCCCTGTTGCCATGAACAGGTGCCTGTTTGGGCGTGTTGACAACAAAAATCATGCCCTGCTCTTCAACCATAGGCTCATAGAGTTCTGCCACATCTTCAACAATCTGAGACAGATTGAGATCAGACATCACTTCACCCGGTGCTTTGGCTTCCACCCGCGCGATCAACAACAGGGCATTGAATGTTTTGATCAGCTGATCCGCTTCGTCAATCGTCATCTCAAGGGCTTCGCGGTAGGTCTCGGATTCGCCGTTTTCCGCCAATGCGGATTCAACCCTGCTGCGCAATCTGGTGAGCGGCGTTTTCAAATCGTGGGCAATATTGTCGGAGACTTCTTTCAGGCCATGCATCAATTCCTCAATACGGCCCAGCATAGCGTTCAGGCTGAGGGCCAGACGGTCAAATTCATCGCCGCTGCCTGTCACGATCAGCCGACGAGACAGATCCCCTGAGATAATACTCTGGGTGGTGTTCGAAACCGCATCGATCCGCTTCAACACCCGGCTGGACACAAACACCCAGGAAATCAGCCCCAGAACCACCAGGAGCGCACCCGCAATGAAAAAGGTCTCGCGCACAACCTCCTGCAGGGCTTCACGTTCTCCCACATCCCGTCCCACCAGAATCTTGTAGCCGCCACGCAACTCAAACACGCGCACAACAGCTGTATGCCCCGCGGCCACTCCGCCTTCTTCAATCAGCCGATAGCGGATTTCGCGAGGTTCTGAATCCACATTCTCAAACAGGGTTGGGGAAATGCGGGCAATGTTTCCGGCAAACACATTGCCGCTGTCATTGACCAGAAGATAAAGATTGGCGCCAGGTTGCCGGGACCGACGCTCGACCAACGCAACGAGGCCTGGAAGACCGCGCTGACCATATTGCTCGGCCAGGCCTTTTATCTCCGCGTTGACCGTCTCATTCAGCTGGCGGGTCAATAAAGCGGTGGTCGTGCTGTTCAGATACAGAACAAGAAATACCGCAAACCCGGCGAAAACCGCAAGGTAAATCAGCGATAGCTTGATCGCTGTGGTGCGAAAGAATTTACCTATCGTCGTCACGGATCACATACCCCGCGCCGCGCACTGTGTGCAGCAATGGCTTGTCGAATTCCTTGTCGACCTTTCCACGCAAACGCGACATGTGAACATCAATGACATTGGTCTGCGGGTCGAAATGGTAATCCCAGACATTTTCCAGAAGCATTGTTCGAGTAACGACATGGCCCGCATGACGCATCAGATATTCCAGGAGCCTGAATTCACGAGGTTGCAGGATTATGTTCTGATCGGCGCGGGTGACCGTATGAGACAAGCGGTCCAGTTCCAGATCACCAACCGTGTAAATGGTCTCGACATCTTCCGGCTTACGGCGTCTGGCCAGAACTTCGATCCGCGCAAGGAGCTCGGAAAATGCGTAGGGTTTGGGCAGATAATCATCGCCACCGGCCCGCAGACCCTTGACCCGGTCATCAACCTGCCCAAGTGCAGATAGAATCATCACGGGTGTCTGTTTGTCACGCTCGCGAAGGTCTTCGATAATCGAAAGGCCATCACGCTTTGGCAACATACGATCTACGATCAGGACGTCATAATCATAGACCAGAGCCTTGTGCGCCCCGGTGTCGCCATCTGCAGCATGATCTGCAACATGACCCGCTTCGGTAAGCGCTTTCACCAAGTACCGGGCAGCTTCCTGATCGTCTTCGATAATTAGAATTTTCATAATTGCTTTGCGCTTGTCTCGATATTTCGGGAGTTGAAGCGCATCCTATTTTGCTTCCTGGCGGCTGCAAAGATATTTCTCGCAAATTTCAATATTGAAGCAACCCGGGAAAGGCTTGGCGACGGGGCATTTACGCACCCCGTCACCAATAGGCGAAAGACAATCGGGGCGACACGATTTTTGTCCTTCACCGTTAGATAGGGTGGCAGAGGGGGCGCCACCCTATGTTCGAAATCAGGCTTTTGCGAAAGGGACCGCGACGAAGCGGATGCCCCGTTCATTCTGGACCTGCATCAGCACTGCCTTGCGGCCATCCTGTTTGACCTGCTCAACACCTTTTGTGACATCCTCTATGGTTGCCACTGGTGCACCATTCACGTTCAGAATGACATCTCCACGTGCAAGGCCCTTTTCAGCGGCGAGGCTTTCAGCTTCCACGCCGGAAATCAGAACACCGTTTTCTGCCTTTTCCAGCGTCAGACCGAGTGTCTCGGCAGACGCAGGCTTGACCATACTGTCTGCACCGGCATCGGCACGGCGATCCAGATCATTCAAGCTGCCCAGCGTTACGGTAACGTCCTGTTCTTCGCCGTTTCGCCAGATTGTGAGCTTTGCCTTTGCATCAGGTGCATAGGATGCAATCAGCTTTGCCAGTTCTTTCGGATCTTCCACGATTGTACCGTCGACTGCCAGAATGGTGTCGCCGGCGCGAATGCCTGCCTCACCGGCAGGACTATCGTCCTGCGGCCGGGTGACAAGTGCACCGCTGGCCATGTCCAGACCCAGACTTTCAGCGATCTCTTCGGTTACCGGCTGAATTTGAACACCCAACCAGCCACGTTCGACCATGCCGTCATCCTGCAAATCAGCAATCACAACAGTGGCGGTTGACGCAGGAATGGCAAAGGCAATGCCCACATTGCCGCCTGATGGAGAGAAGATAGCCGCATTCACACCGATGACTTCACCGCGCATGTTGAATGCTGGGCCACCTGAATTTCCGCGATTCACCGGTGCATCAATCTGGATGAAATCATCATAGGGGCCAGATCCAATGTCTCTGCCATTGGCCGAAACAATGCCAGCAGTCACGCTGCCACCAAGGCCGAACGGATTGCCAACAGCAACCACCCACTCACCAACCCGGGATGGCTGATCAGCAAAGGTCACGTAAGTGAAGTCACGATCGGCATTTACTTTCAGCAGCGCCAGATCAGTCCGGCTGTCTGCGCCGACCAGTTCGGCTTCAAATTCTGTGCCATCGTCCATAACGATGGTGAATTCTTCTCCGCCGTTTATGACATGTTCGTTTGTGACCAGAAGGCCATCTTCGGCAATGAAGAATCCAGAACCCTGCCCCTGAGAGCGGCGGGGGGCTGCGCGATCATTGCCCTGATCACCAAAACGGCGCTCAAAGAAACGGCGCATGGGGTGATCTTCCGGCAAATCCCTGAACTCACGTGGCATCTCACTGCCCTGCGTGCTGGCAGCAGATTGCAGTTTGCCGCGCACTTTAACGCTCACAACAGCAGGCTGTACCTGCTCGACCACGTCAGCAAAATTAAGAGGCGAAGCGGATTCAACGCGAACCGGCTCAGCCAGAACAGGAGATGTGGTGTTGAGCACGGCACCCGTAGCCAGAACACCAGAAACGCCTAACGCTGCCACGCCAGCACGCAGAATGTGTTTGCGCGCCCAGCCTCTGGTTTTTATTCCGGTTGTTTTATGTTGAGTCATGATTTGGTTCTCTCCTAATCAGTAGAGTCATTGGCGTTACTCGCCGTTGAGGAAAGAAATAGAGGTTGTCACCTTACCGCGCTCTTTCAGGCGGCTTAAACTTTTGTAATTTTGATACACTTGAAAATGGTGGGGCGTTGCAGCTGCCCGGTAAATTCTTGATTCACCGGGCAACCGTTCAGACTGCCTCGTCAGGTAGGGCTTCAGGCTGGGTCTTCAGGCGGGGACTTCAGGCGGGGACTTCAGGCAGAATTTTCCACAATTCGCGTCACAACCGTGGCCTTGCCTTCCAGCGTCTTGTGCACGGGGCACTTGTCAGCGATTTCCAGCAATTTGCCGTGCAGCGCGGGGTCGACCCCGCCCTCTATGGAGATGCGCCGCTCAAACTGATCGATCTTGCCGCTTGGGGTCATCATGTCTTCCGCACAGGCCTGGCAGTCTGTTGCATGGATTTTTTCATGCAGCACGGTGACAGATACTGCCCCGATATCCAGCTTTTTGAACGTGGCATACATACGTAACGTCATGGATGTGCAGGCGCCCAAAGCGACGGCCAGAAAATCGTAGGGCGAAGGTCCGCTATCCAGACCGCCGACTGATGTCGGCTCATCGGTCAGCAGGCGATGGCTTCCGCTGCGGACATAATTCTGAAATTTGCCCTCCCCGGTTTCCGCCACCAGCACACCCTCGCGGTCAGTTGATTCCACTGCGGGCCTGTCTGCACCGATATATCGACTTGCCCAGGCTGAAATCACTGATGCCGCATAGGCAGCGTCTTCCGGGTTGGACAGAAGATGATCCGCTGAATCCAGTGATACAAAGCTTTTGGGGTGCTTTGCAGCTGTAAATATGGCGGCCGCATTCTCAATGCCCACTGTCTGATCAATCGGCGAATGCAGCACCATCAATGCACTTTTGAGCTTTCCCGTATGTTGCTCCACCGATTGGGTGCGCACATCGTCCAGAAACTGTTTTTGTATCTTGAAAGGACGACCTGCCAGAGAAACCGTTGCCTCGCCATCACGCTCAATCTCTTCCAGACTGGCACCAAAATTATGCACCACATGTTCTGCATCGGCCGGCGCGCCAATGGTTGCCACGGCTTTCACTTCCGGGATTTTCAGGGCAGCGCACAAGACAGCAGCGCCGCCAAGTGAGTGACCAACCAGAATGCTGGGTGCCTCATAGTTCTGACGCAGAAAATCTGCTGCGCGCACCAGATCGCCCACATTGGAAGAAAAATTGGTATTGGCAAAATCGCCATCCGAGGCACCAAGTCCGGTGAAATCAAACCGTAAGACCGCAATGCCTTTTCCAGATAATTCCCCGGCAATGCGTTTGGCAGCCAGAATGTCTTTTGAGCAGGTGAAGCAATGGGCGAAAATAGCGGTTGCCCGTATGAAGCCTGCAGGCATGTCCATGCGTGCCGCCAGAGCTTCCCCCTTGCTGCCAGTGAATGTTACTTTTTGAATGCCGGCCATTGGGCGCGCTCTCCTGCCTGATAAAACGGCAGAGTGCGCCCGGATCGATCACGCATCAACTGTCCGGTGATAAAATCTTCTTGAGAGCTTCGTGTTCAGCCGCAGTAAGGGGCTTTTCAACCGGGTTTTGGCCGCGTCGGCTGCGGAACGCAAAGAAGGCGATGAAACCACCAATCAACAAAACGCCAATTGGTGCAATCCACAAGAAGGCATTGGCCAATGTGAAACGCGGTTTCAAAAGCACAAATTCACCATAGCGGGCGACTAGAAAGGTCAAAACCTCATCATTCGTGTCCCCCGCCACAATGCGTTCTCGCACCAGAATACGCAGATCTTTGGCCAATGGCGCATCGGAATCTTCGATCGATTGGTTCTGACAAACCATGCAACGCACTTCGGTCGACAGATCCCGCGCTCGCGCCTCCATTGCGGGATCAGCCAGCACTTCATCCGGCTCAACCGCCAATGCCGGCGTCAGGAACAGGCAGGCAATGATAATGAGCAGAAGCTTTTTCATCATCTATTCCGCCGGGACCGCGACAGCGTTGGGTTTCGCGCGTTTTGGCGCCCCCACCCGCAGGCGCCTGTCAGTCAGGGATACAATGCCACCTGCCCCCATAAACAGCGTACCAATCCAGATCAACAGCACCAGGGGCTTGTCATAGATGCGAACGACGACACCGCCATTATCATCAAAATCGCCTAGCGTGGCATAGAGCTGAGAGGTCCCGAATGTTTTGATGCCAGCCTCAGTGGTTGGAAAATTACGGGCCTGATAGAGACGTTTTGCCGGAGACAGCACCGCCACCACGGTGCCGCCCTTGCGGACGGTCAAATCGGCCACCTGCTCGGTGTAATTTGGCCCGCTGTTTGGCCGAATGCCTTCCAACGTGATGGTATAGCCAGACAATTCGATTGTATCGCCGGGCTGTTTGACGGCAACGGCCTCTCGTTCATAGACACTGACGCCGACAATACCCAGCAGCGTGATTCCCATGCCGGCATGGGCCAGGGTGGTGCCCCAGGCAGACCGCGGAAGGCCAAACAATCTTGAGAATGCGGTTTTCAGCGGCACACGGAAAAAGCGTGCGCGATCAACCAGTTCCGCCAATGCGCCAAAAACAAGCCAGATAGCAGCAGCAATGCCAAATGGCGCTGCAATTGAAGTCTTTGTCTGAATTGCAAATGTTGTCAGCAATCCAACGAATGCCAAAGCCAGAACCCAGGACAAACGCTGCATGACAGCTTTCAGGTCTCCGCGTTTCCAGGCCATGAACGGTCCGAATGGCATTGCCAACAATAATGGCAGCATGAGCGGCCCGAATGTCAGGTTAAAGTAAGGCGGACCGACCGAAATCTTTTCACCAGTCAGGGCCTCCAATGCCAGCGGATAGAGTGTGCCGATAAGCACGGTTGTCGCAGCCGTGGTCAGGAGCACATTGTTCAACACCAACGCGCCTTCGCGCGAAATAGGTGCAAAAATACCGCCCTGTTTCAATGTTCCTGCCCGCAATGCGAACAGCGCCAATCCGCCACCAATGAACAGCAGCAGGATCATCAGAATGAAGATACCGCGCGTAGGATCGGACGCAAATGTGTGGACACTGGTCAGAACGCCGGAGCGCACCAGAAACGTGCCCAGAAGCGACATGGAAAATGTCAGGATTGCCAGCAATATGGTCCAGATTTTGAGCGCGTTGCGCTTTTCCATGACCACCGCAGAATGCAGCAATGCCGTGCCAAACAGCCAGGGCATGAAACTGGCATTTTCAACCGGGTCCCAGAACCACCAGCCACCCCAGCCCAACTCATAATAAGCCCAATATGAGCCCATTGAGATGCCGAGCGTCAGAAACAGCCAGGCTGTCAGTGTCCAGGGTCGTACCCACCTGGCCCAGGCAGCATCAATGCGTCCGCTGATAAGGGCTGCAATTGCAAAGGAGAAAGCCACCGAAAAACCGACATAACCAAGGTAGAGCATCGGCGGATGGATCGCCAAACCGATATCCTGCAGGATCGGGTTCAGATCACGCCCTTCAAAAGGCGCGGGAAACAAGCGCTCAAACGGATTGGATGTCAGTACTACAAACAGGAGGAATGTTGTCGCTATCCACCCCTGAATGGCAAGGACATTTGCCTTTAGCTGCGCCGGAAGGTTGTTGCCAAATAAAGCCACAAGCGCGCTGAACAAGGCCAGAATACCGACCCACAACAGCATAGAGCCTTCATGATTGCCCCACACGCCGGTGAATTTGAACAGAAGCGGTTTTTGAGAATGGGAGTTTTCCCACACGTTGCGGACAGAGAAATCTGACACCAGATAGGCATAAGTCAGCGCCGCAAAAGCGAGTGACACAAATACAAAAACGCCAAGAGCGGTTGAACTTCCAACCGCCATCATGCGGGCGTCACCGCGCTGCGCGCCAACAAGCGGCACAAGCGCCTGCACACAAGACAGAGCGAGCGCCAGTAAAAGAGCAACGTGGCCAAGTTCCGATATCACTATTCTGCCCCTTTAATTCCTATTGTTTCAGAAGAGTTGCGCTTAATTGATAGCGCTCTCACCCTCTCCCTGCCAAACGCCCTGTTCTTTCAGAGCGTCCGCTACTTCTTTCGGCATGTATGTTTCGTCGTGTTTTGCCAGAACAGTATCTGCCACGAAAAGGCCATTGGCATCCAGTGAACCTTCGGTAACAACTCCCTGCCCTTCGCGAAACAGATCAGGCAGAATGCCGTCAAAGACCACGGCAACGGTGCTACCAGTGTCGGTAATGCTGAACTTGACCACAGAACCTTCGTTGCGAACAACGCTATCTTCGACCACCAAACCGCCAAGTCGAATTCGCTCGCCCGGCGCGGCGCCACCTGCTGCAATGTCACTGGGTGAGTTGAAAAACACGATGCGGTCATTCAGCGCGAACAGAACCAAACCGGCCGCAACCACCAAAACGCTGCCAGCTACGGCCATCATGGTCAGGCGTCTTTGTTTTCTGGTCATTTAACAATTCCCATTGATCACTGGTTTTGTGTGGCAAGTCCAAGATTGGTAGATAAGACGCTCAATTCTGCAAGCGCGCTTTGATCTGCCGCAAATATGCTTTGAGCTTTTTTCAAAGCTGCTGCGGCCTGATCGGGCTTTCCCAAAACTGCATAAGATCGAATCAGGCGCTGCCAGTCTGGCAGGTTTTCCGGAGCTTCTTCCAATCTTTCGGCCAGTCCTGCAACCATGACGGAAATCATTTCCTGTTGTTCCTGCTGAGACAGGCTCATGATTGCGGCAGCCTGATTGTCTGGTTCTGCTGGCGGCAAGCCCAACTCATTGCGAGCCATGTTTAACTGGTCCAACGCGCCAGGTGCCCAGGCAGCTTCCGGCGTCGCATCCTCAAGCAGCGCTTCCCAGGCGCTGATAGCTTCTCTGAATTTGCTTTCCTGGTTCAGCCCCAATGCCAAAAAGAAACGCGGCCGAACGGCTGTTTCATTCAGGGTCGCTGCGCGTTTGAACAAGGTTTCGGCGCGCTGGGTTACAACGCCTTCCTGGCTGAGAACAATGGCCTCCCCCAGATTGGACAGGCGATCTTCACTTTCGCCACGCAAACGAACTAGGTTTTCAAAAGCGCGAACCGCATCATCATAACGGCCTAACCTTTGATAGACCGGTGCAACCACTTCCCAACCATCGCTATCATCTGGATTTCCACTGAGGTGGGTTTCCACCCGTTCCACCAGGTCCAATATCTTCGTGTCATCGCCACTTTTCTGCTGGTTTGCAAGACGGGCCTGCAAGGGCTGATCAGCCAGATTTGGATTGCCGATATTGACATACATCGCAATTGCGATTGCCGGAACACAGGCACCTGAGAAAATCAAAGCTGCGTTGCGAAACAGATTCCGCTTGTCGCCGGAAGTCTTTGTACCAGAATCGATTTTGGCTTTTCTGTTCGCTTCAATCAACCGCCTGCTGATTTCCGCGCGGGCCGATTCTGCGTCACGTTCGTTCAGAACGCCACGTTTCAGATCACGGTCAATTTCGGTCAGCTGGTCCTTGAAAACCGCAACATCGCCGTCATATGACGTGCCTTCCAGTACCTCTGCATTTTTGTGCCTGAGCAGCAAAGGCAGGATGGCGAGTCCCAAGGCGCACCCAATCATGATTGCGACGACAATCCAGAACAGCATTGCGGTTCAACCCACCCTTACAAATTCAGAAAACTGCATGTTATTTCCTATTAGGATGTAGTTCCTAGCAGCCTTAACCGCAAGAAAAAGCACACAAAATAGTGGCGAAAAAGAAGGGCTGGCAAAATGCCAGCCCTTCTGAACTCAAACATGATTGTGTGCATTCCCATGGGAAAGCTTAACTGGCCAATCAGGACGTCGGACGCCATGTTCCATCTGACTGACGACAGGCGGTGCCACGGGCTGTTTCCGGACGTCCATCAATGTAAATGGTGTGCGTGTATTCACGACATTGTTGGCTGTTACGCTGATAGCTCCGCGTTGGAACAACCTCACCATAGTTGCCATTATCCGGATTTTGCCAAACAACCGGAGACCCGATGCGGGAATTCTCCAGCGCTTCATACTCAGCATTATAAGCGCGACGGCGATCCTGTGCATCGAGCGAGCGTCCGATTTCACTACCAATCAGGCCACCGGCAATCACACCAAGCGTGGTTGCAACAGCCTTGCCGCTACCGCTGCCAAACTGATTACCAATTACGCCACCTGCCACGGCGCCAGCAACAGTTCCAACGCCCTGTCGCGGCCCAACATTCTGACAGCCTGCAAGAGCCAGACCCATTACCGTCACGGTTGCCAATACTTTAAGTTTCATTTTCATTTTCCTTCCTGCGCGGTACGAAACTATTGCCGAACCGCAAACGCATGTTCACTTGATTTGTTTTCATAGCAAAATGGCGCAATTGTGCCAATTTCAACATTTTTTCGGTCGTTTGTAAAACTCCATCGCGGGTTTAGGCCTCAGAAACACAGGGAAGTGTCAGCTCAGCTTTCAAGCCCCCCAATTCGCTGCGCTCCAGATTAATACTGCCTGTATAAAGATTTGCAGTTTCGACAACGATAGACAGTCCAAGCCCACTTCCAGCAACTGTTTCATCCAGCCGCTTGCCGCGCTTGAGCGCCAGCTTGCACTGCTCTGAAGTCATTCCCGGGCCGTCATCTTCTACACATAGAACCCATTGCGTCTTGTTTAATTTGCGTGTGTTCACCGTCACTATGGAGGTCGCCCACTTGCTGGCATTGTCAACAAGATTGCCAATAACCTCTTCCAGATCCTGCTTCTCTCCGCGGAAAACAATGTTGTCTTCCATGGTGACCTTTATCTTGAGATCTTTGTCGCGATAGATCTTTTCCATTGCGCGAACCAAACTATCAACGATGGGATCAACCTGTGTCGATGTCCCAACAGCTGCGAGACCAGCTGCAGATCGGGCTCGGGACAAATAATGGTTCACCTGATCGCGCATCACTGTGATCTGCTCGGTAATTTTCCTGTCCTTGACAGCCGCACCTGATGCTTCATTGGCGATCACGCTCAAAGGTGTTTTCAGTGCATGCGCAAGATTGCCGACATGAGTCCGCGCACGCTCGACAACCCCCTTATTGGCATCGATCAATCCATTTATCTCCTCCACCACAGGCGCAATCTCCGATGGGAAACGCCCTTCAACTTTCTGGGACCGACCAGCCTGCACTTCCCGCAATGCTCGGCGAATGGCTTTAAGCGGTCGCAAGCCCAAGCGAACTTGCAAATAAATCGCCAGGCCCAAAAACGCGGCAAAAACCAGAAACGTAATCAGCAGGCTGGAGCGAAAATCATCAATATCGAGATTGAGCTGCGTTACGTTGCCGGCAACAGCCACCAGCAATTCAGAATCGTTGGGCAATTTGTAGCTGCGCTGAAACAGCCGTATTGCCTCACCACCAGGCCCCTCCAGCATATCGTCTGGCGCATTTGCACTATCAGCCATCACAAAATCCAGAGTGCTGCCGATGAGTGAGTCGGATGTGAACAGAATGGCACCACGGCCTTCGCCGATTTGCCAGTACCAGCCCGACAAGGGTTCCAGAAACCGTGCTTCGCCGATATTTTGAGGCGGCGACAGGGATATGGCGGCTGAGCGGCCACTTATCTGGGCGGACAAAGCGCCTATTAATGCATTGGCGTAGGCTTCCAGTTGCGCATCGAAGGCCTGTTGAACCGACCGGCTATACAAGTTTGACAGAATCAGCCCAGCCGCCAGCAGGCCAATAGTGGTCAAAGCAGCGGAGGACAGAAACAGCCTCAGCGCCAGAGAGTTCGGTCTTGGCAATGCACGCCTGTTCACTCAGCCTGCCCCATTCGATAGCCAAGTCCACGTATCGTTTCGATCAGCCCGTCGGGCAGTTTTTTACGCAATCGCCCAACAAAAACTTCAATCGTGTTGGAGTCACGGTCAAAATCCTGATCATAAAGATGTTCGGTTAGCTCTGTTCTGGAAATCACCTTCCCCTGATGGTGCATCAGGTAGGACAGTGTGCGATATTCATGAGCGGTCAGCTTTAACGGCATGCCATCAATCGTGACCCTGTTGCCCTTTGTGTCCAGTCGCACATCACCACAGGTGATTTCGTTGGAAGAATGCCCCGCTGCACGGCGTACCAGCGCCCGCAGGCGCGCCAGAACCTCTTCCATGTGAAATGGCTTGGCAACATAATCATCTGCACCGGCATCAATACCTTGTACCTTGTCGCTCCAACGGTCACGGGCGGTCAGCAGCAAGACCGGCATGGTGCGGCCATCGCGCCGCCAGGCTTCCAGCACGCTGATGCCGTCCATTGTGGGAAGTCCGACATCCAGCACCACTGCGTCATAGGGTTCAGTATCTCCCAGAAAATGGCCATCTTCGCCATCCGTGGCTGTATCGACGACATAGCCACTGTCTTCCAAAGCCTGTTTTAACTGCCGGTTGAGATCCGGTTCGTCTTCAACAACAAGAACGCGCATAAGTCCCTCAAATCCTGGTTGGTCCCGCCTTAATTCGCGCGCACTGTAACATTGGAGACCTGTCCGTTCGACTTCAAAACGGAAATCACGTAAACAAAACCGCCACCCTGTCGGCAAAGCTTTGCGCTGACAATTTTTCCACCACCGCGCGTGGCGCTGCCTTTAACCTGCGCAAGAGACTTGGCAGCCCCGCTGCTAACAGCCTTATTGGCCTGAGCATTGCTAAGACATGCCTGAGCATAGGCACCGGACATATCGTCGGGCAACGCTGCTGGAGCAATATTCAGCAATAGTGAAAGTGTCAGTATTTTAAGTGTGTGTATCATCATGCCGCAATTCATAACGCTTCTATTCTGAATGTGGGATGAATGGATATCAAACGTTGTAAATTTACCAAAATTTTCTGCACCGTCCAATGGAAAAGCAAACTGCTCATAATGCCGGTACACAGCTACTCACCACTTTCGGTGACAGGCCAACTGACCAGATGTTCCTCGTAGTCTTCAACAGGAACACCAACCTCGCTTTTGATGCGACCGCGTACGGAAATGCCTGCTGCGTGAACCGTGTCCGGATCGCCCGATAAAAGCGGATGCCACCACAACAGGGGCTTGCCGTCTCTCAGCCGGGCATAGGCGCAGCTTGGTGGCAGCCAGGTGATCTCCTGAACAGATTGCGGCGTGAGTTGCAGGCATTCGGGAACCTTGTCCAGCCGGTTTGTATAATCCTGGCATCGGCAGCTGTCGTGGTCCAGAAGCCGGCAGGCAAGATCGGTCCAGATAATGTCACCCGTATCCCAGTCTTCAACCTTGTTCAGACAGCAACGGCCACATCCGTCACAAAGTGATTCCCATTGTTCCTGGGACATGTCTGCCAAAGCAATCTCCTCCCAATACGGTGTCGGTTGGGATTCATCCTGCTTGCCAGACACTGCCTTTACAGAATCTGTCTTTTTCGGCTTTGGCTTTTCTGGGTTGGGACGGGTTTCCACAGCCACCTCATTTTAAAATACAATTGACAGCTTCTGGCACGAATGAAACTGCGACACAAACCTGCAGCTTCACCGGCAAATTAGTGACTGACATGTGAATACTGAGAAATCACAAGAATGAATGATAGGGGCAATCCAATATCTTCTGGAAAACTTGTCAGATTGGCGTTACCTATGGTCTAGGTTGATCGTGACGTTACATGTATATGACTTTGTTTTGCGGACGAAATGTCTGCTTGATATGCATGAGATGTCAGCATTCACAACTGGCGACTGACTGATGATTTAAAGACCGGCTGATCGAGAGCCGGAAGCGGAAAGCCAACGGCGCATGCAAGACCCTTTTGTCAATCGAAAGAAGCCACTTCCACGGGTAACCTATCGGGAAATGGACGCTTGGCTGGAAGCCCATATTCACCAAGGACTCGTGGCTGTCGGCCGATTTTACTCAAGTATACGCCGGTTCTTCATGCGGTTCCGACTGCGTGGTTTGCCACGCACGCTAAATGAACTGGCGTCGGAGGCCTCGACAGTCGGCCTTGCTGGCCTGGTATTTCTGCTTACGCTGGCGCTTCCTGCCTTTGAGGAAACACGCGGCAACTGGAAGGCCCAGGACGATTATTCTGTCACGTTCCTTGACACAGCTGGCAATCTGGTTGGGCGACGCGGTATTCTGCTGGATGACGCGGTGCCGCTAGACCAAATTCCCGACCATCTGGTGAAAGCGGCTCTGGCGACAGAAGACCGCCGTTTCTTCAGCCATTTTGGTATCGATATTATGGGTACTGCCCGCGCAATGATGGAAAATGTGCGCGCTGGCGGTGTTGTGCAGGGTGGTTCTTCGATTTCGCAGCAATTGGCGAAAAACCTGTTTTTGTCCAATGAGCGAACACTGCAACGCAAGATCAACGAAGCTTTTCTTGCGCTTTGGCTTGAAGTGAATTTTACAAAACACGAGATTCTGAAGCTTTATCTTGACCGCGCCTATATGGGCGGTGGTGCATTTGGAGTGGGTGCTGCCGCGCAGTACTACTTCGGCAAATCGGTCAAAGACGTGACTATGGCGGAAGCTGCCATGATGGCCGGCCTGTTCAAGGCGCCAACCAGCTACGCCCCGCATGTTAATCTCCCGCGTTCACGCGCGCGCGCTAACGAGGTTCTGACCAATCTTGTGCAAGCCGGCTTCTACACTGAAGGCCAGGTCATCGCTGCCCGTCAGAACCCCGCGACACCGGTAGACCGGTCTGAAGAAGGCTTTGCCAATTATTATCTTGATTGGGCGTTTGACGAAGTCAAACGAATCGCGCCGGGGCCAGAGCAGGTTCTGAATGTGACTGTGAGCTATAATCCGCGTCTGCAGAAGTTTGCTACTGAAACCGTGGTCAACATGCTGCGCGAAAACGGCGATGTAAAAGGTGTCTCGCAAGCAGCGCTTGTAACGATGGAAAATGATGGTCGTGTGCTCGCCATTGTTGGTGGACGCGACTATGGCGAAAGTCAGTTCAACCGCGCCACTGATGCCTTGCGCCAACCTGGTTCCTCATTCAAACCTTTTGTTTTTGTAACTGCAATGATGAATGGCTTCAGACCTGATACGTTTATCGTTGACCGGCCTATTCGCATGGGAAACTGGCAGCCGAAGAATTACAACCGCCGTTACGCTGGCCGGGTCACATTAACCACAGCTTTGGTCCGCTCCATCAACACAATCCCGGTTCGGTTAGCCAACACTATCAGCCGCAAGAAAATTGTTGATACGGCCCGCGCCATGGGCCTGACGACTGATCTTCCCGAATCATCACCGATGCCATTAGGCGTTGCCGAAGTGCGGGTGATCGATATGGCCTCCGCTTACGCCAGCATGGCCAATGGCGGATTGCAGGCCACACCCTATACCGTTCTGAAAGTCGAAGGAACGAGCGGCGCTGTTCTTTACGAGCGCGACGCCGAGGCGACACCGAAACGCGTTCTGCCTGAACAGGCTGTGGCTGATATGAATGGTATTCTGCACCAGGTTACGACAAAAGGAACGGGTCGCCGCGCCCAAATTGAGAACGTCAAGGCTGCCGGTAAGACCGGGACCACGCAAGCCTATCGTGATGCCTGGTTCGTGGGATATACGGGCAATTTCACAACTGCGGTCTGGTACGGCAATGATGACTTTTCCGGAACAAATCGTCTGACCGGGGGTAATCTGCCGGCCATGACATGGCAGCAAGTTATGGCCCTGGCCCATAAGGGAACAACCACGTTGCCAATGCCTGGTGTCGACATGCCTGTAGCCGAAGCGCTGCTTGCCAAAGCCAGAATTCAAGGCACGTCAAGCGACACCAGTACAATTGCTGACATCATCGACACTGATGGGGCAGCGCGCCTGTCGCCAGCGACGGCCCTTGCTCTTCAGCGGATTCATTTGTTGCTGGGCGGAGATGGCATTCAGATTCAAATCGGACTTGATGAGACAGAACCAACGCCTGACGTTTCTGACCCATCAGACAGAGCAATATTGACAACAGAAGTCGCGCCGGATCAGGCAGGATAAGTCTATGAGTTCGCTGTCCCGTATCAGTGTTGCCATGGGGCTTGCTGTTGTCATCGGCCTCGGATCGACCGATTTTTTCCTGCGTGCGAAAGCACCACTGGGAACGACAAAACACCAGATGTGGACTGCATGGCCGAGCACCGGGCTTGGTTCAAATGCCAATGCCGAAAACCCTTATCTTCAAGCTCATACAGCACGAAACGGCACCGTGCCCCTTGGTGACAATGAAGGCGTTCTGCTGAAAACCTATCGGGATGTCGCCGGGGATACGCTGGTGCGCAATTGCCTTTACCGTATGATCGGTGATGTTCCCACGTCCCAATTGTGGACGCTTGCAGTGTCTGATGCTGTGGGCCGGGTGTTACCCAATCCATCTTTGCGGTTCGGGATTGAATCTAACCAGTTGTTGCGGGCTCCTGACGGCACTTTCGATATCTGGCTGTCACGGGACGTGCAGCCGGGAAACTGGATTTCGCTCGGCGATCTGCCGGAAGATCTTTACACAGCAAATGAACAAGTGCCCGTTGACGGCAGGAATCAAAACCAGAGTTTTCTGCTGACTTTGCGCCTGTATGGCGCCAATCTTTCGTCAGAAACATCCCTTAGCGCCGTTGAGTTTCCCACGGTTGAAAAGGTCAGTTGCCCGTGATCAATCGTTCCTTCCTTGTCACGCTGCTCATTGGTCTGTTTCTCGCGGCCATCATTCATATCGGGATACTCCTGTTTGCGCCGCGCCTGTCTGTGAGCGATGCATGGGAGGCAATTGCGCTGCCGCTGGAGCCCTTCGTTGCAGTACCGGTACGTGCGATGCGCCCGGGTGAAGTCTTCAATGATCTGGACGAATCTGACGAGGCGACGATCACAGAAGTTCCGATGCGGGATCTGGACCCTCAATTTTCCCACGCCATCTGTCGATTTGATCTGAATTCTGGCCCTGTACACATTCGAACAGATGGATTTGAAGGATTTTGGACGCTTAACCTTTTCAGCGCCGGGGGGATCAGTTTCTTTAGCACCAACGAACAGGTGAACGCGGGACGACCTCCCAACATTCTCGTCACAACGCCCGCTCAAGTCTCCAGCCTGAGGGCAAATAACAGCGCAAGCCTTGACAATCTTGCATTGGTCGAAACTGAAATTCTGGATGCGGCGGTGTTGTTCCGCGCTTATCGGCAGCATCAGGAAGCACTGCCGACTGATATGGCAGAACTTCAATCAGTGTTTTACTGCTCACCATTTCAACAGAATCCGGCCCCCGAACCGGAAGAGGTACAGCCTGCTGCAGCAGTGGTTGAAGAGCTGATACAAGAAACGGAAGTGGAACAGGCAATTGAAGCTGAAACCGAGTCCGCTGAAGAACCACACACCGATTAGAGCCAATTGATGCCGCTAAAAAATTGGCCCGATCAAACGACTATTTTTGCGGAACAGGCGCATCATACGGATCAAACGCCTGATCCTGGGTGTCGCGACCCGTCATATAGCGTGAACGACGAACCGTTTCGGTTTTCACACCCGGCTGCATGTAAGCTAATCGGGCTTTTCTGAAAATCAGCTCCAGACGCTGCAACTCGCCATCTGCCAACCCAACTCTTTCATCAGGTTCTTCGATAGCCAGACGCTCAATAGCATTTCTGTAACTTTCAATGCGGAATGCCACAGCCCTGTCTGCCCAGTCGATCAGTTCTTTATTCTCATAAACCCTGGCATATGCAGCTGTCTGGACAGACGTCGTTGGGCGTAACAGCGGGCTTTGTACTGCGAACCGCTCATCGCCATACGGACCAAAGGTGGCAACGGCCTCAATTCTTATTGTATCTGAGGCGGTGACCTGATTTGCCCTTGCGAAAAAGGCAGGTATCAGAGCTGCGTCAGCCGCCATGTCGGCACTCAATCGCCCATAGCGGCCTGCAGTTGAACGGAACCTGTCTGATCGCAAATAAGCATAATAGGCGTTTGTGCTGAGGCGGTGGTCCAAGGGTGCAGTCACCCGGTAACGCTGAACCCGCGATGCAATAGCATGAATCCAGTCTCTCGCATGTGGTGGCGCGATCAGACGTCTAGCCTGCTGGCGCAGCAGTTTCTCTTCATCGGTGAGATTGAAATATGATACAGGCTCTTCTCGATATCGGGCCACAAAGCCGCCAATCAATGGAAGTATCTTGCGATCCATCACACCGCTATCTTCACGACCGAAATCGCCCCCCAAGGAAGGGGTTGCATGGGACATCATCATTGCAGCCAGCAAGGCTGAAGCTGCAATCCTACCTGCCGATCGAAAAGACTTGAGATTCTTCGTCATAAATTTCACCGGCGGTTCAGTCTTGGTGGGTGTTCCGGTTCACAATTCTCTGCTTGCTTGGCTGCTTTTCCAGGCCTCCATCCGGCCGGGCCGCGCGTGGCCAAAACCGGGCGCTTCTTATGATTGCGCGAAGCATCGGCTCGTGGCGCTTCCAGAATTTCATCATGATATTCAACAAACACACCGCTGAATAAAACGACATTGTCCCGTGAACCGTGCGTAGCCAAACCAAGGCCCTGACCGGTTCGGGCCGGAAGATTATGCAAGTGAGATTTCATGTCCGGAAAGGCAATAATCCTTCCCATATCCATACTCCGTTTGTTTTGTGTCAAACCGGAGTGGATATACGCCCGAACTCCCCGGAGCGGTTTCAACACATTAGGCATAACGCTGCGGAGGTTAACAGTCTGCTAACGAATTACTGCGACATTTACAGTTCGTGAACCAGACCGAATTGTTGTGTGTACGGTCAATGCCAAATCTTCAATACCATCCATCTGCAGAATCTGCTGCAAATGCGTCAGACCTTGCGGACTTTCAAGCTTTGTCAGCATCATCGGGCCGATATCCAAATCAGGCACTGCTAATGGCTCTTGCCCGATTGTTTATGCAAAATACGGCCCCTACCCTTTGGGAAGTGGAGCAATTCCAGGAATTGATGTTGAATCTGGCACCTGAGGCAGATGCAAAAACGCGGCAGGATTTACTGCAGCTTCTGTCGTTAAATATGCATACGCCGACCCATGTTCTGGACGCACTTGAGATGAAGCCAATTCAAGGTATGCCGAAAAACGAAGGGCCAGACAACATCCCTCCAGTTGATCCGGTCCCACAGCAGCAGCCGGTCTACTCAATTGCCCGATTGAAAGACATGCTGCCGCTGCAGATTTCCAGAAAGATGACGCAAGTTGCCGCTTTGGCTGCCGAACGCGGCGACCGCCACATATTACGATCACTGCTTGCTTCACAACTGTCTGTGTCCCGACAGTTTGCAGACTACCTGTTGATCAATCCAGACGGGCTTTTGCTGGCAACCGCCCTAAGGGCTCTGCGCATGCCGAGCGCCAATGCCCATACAATTCTGCTCGCAAGTGAAGGCCTGGAAAGTCGCGACCTGATCTATGTACCCCAAATGATCAATTCCTTTGAACGTCTGGATCCTGAGGCATGCCGCAAAAGACTGAGGGATTGGGAAAGGGCGTTCTCCCGAGCACAGGCTGAGACAATTGCGGCCAAACAAGGGGCAACGGTTCAGCCCAATGATCAGAAGCCCGGCTTTAACGGGCGGAATATTGAAGATGTTCGAGACGCAAACGAGCCCAATTCCGATGGCCAAAGAATGGTCGGTTAGACCTCACTCGCTGTTCTGTTTCACATTCCTCATTCAACAAGTCGCAAGGCGTGGTTTCCAGTTGCGTTCTCTACCTCAACGACCCAGATATCGGGATCGAAGTTTTTTTCGCTGCTGAGGCGCGCTTCTATCTGCTCTTCAGTTGAGACCAGAACCAACTCGAAGATGCGACTGTCTTCACCTGAAAAATCATCCTCGTTGGGGCTATTTAGAAATTCGCTCTGAGGCGCAGGTCCGTAGAGGTTCACCGAACCATCCGGCTCTACAATCTTGACGAAAATGGCCCCGGCATCGGTCGCTCCGCGTTTTGCAAGATAGCCAAAGGAACCGTTCAACCGGCACTGTCTGAGATAGGAAGCAACCCAAAGGTCGCTGGAAAGACGCCGAACCATACCTAGCCCCGGAACATATTCTTGTGGTGACAATTAAATTGGGTTTGGGCACAAATTCGCGCCATAGTTCAGGCTTTAGTGCACGCTTTAATTCAGGGCACCAATCGTTATCAGCCGGACTATGAGATCATCGCTTACTTTCCCAGTGACGGATATGCCCTGGTTCATTTCAAATCGCTGGATGGCTGCCGATGTTTCCTCGCCAAATACGCCATCAGCGGTTACCGGTCCATATCCAAAGCTGTTCATGGCCTGCTGGACAGATAAAATCTGAGTTGCCGTAATGGCCGACGTGGCTGCAGCAGGTGCGTCCCGGTTCGGATTGCTTGCAGGTGCACGTGCCGGCAAGGGCACAAGTTCTTCTTTCACGAGTTGGTCCATGCGCATACGTGCCAATAGTTTCACCGATGGCTCGCCGGTAGGCGATACACCAATGCCACGTTCATAATCAGCGATAGCGGCACGGGTTTCAGGACCATCTACGCCATCCACCAGACCGTGATAAAAACCTTTCACTGCCAGCATGCTTTGCACTTCGCTGATCAAGGCCCGATCAGCGACCAGCGGCGGATAGCGCAAATCAGCTCCGGCAGAAACGGTGCGCACTTCGCGATGCATGAGAGCAGCCAATTGGCCACCCGGTGCACGTGTCTGGAACAGAGGCGCCGGGTGTTTTCCTGGTTGCATGTAAGTCGCATTGACAGCCACCAGAGCAGAAACGGCAGCACAGAGTGCTATTGCGCTGTTGCGCCCCGGTTTTTCCATGAGTTTTTGAGCAATTCGTGCAGCCATCAAGCGCTTCTCCTCAGCCGATTGGCTGCGTCTACAGATGCCACTTGGGCGGAGGATTGGTCGTCTGTAGCTGTGTCATCATCACCTGCAGCGGCACGCACGCATGGCAGCGAGATGGTGACGACGGTTCCCTCACCCAGGACACTTTCAATGTTCAAGGTACCGCCGTGAAGCGCAGCCATCTTTCTTACCAAAGCCAATCCCAGTCCGGCACCAGGGCGCGGAGGCTGCATGTCACTGACGCGCTCAAAACTGTTGGCAAGGCGCGGCAAGGCCTCATCTGGAATGCCAATCCCGGAATCCTCGACAATAAAATTCATATGACCCAGTTTTTTCTCAACTGTCAGTGACATGCGGGTTTCGCCGTCGCTGAATTTGAGAGCATTTTCGAGGACATTCAACAACATCTGGCGACAACAATCTTCGTCTGCATACAGATGTGGGAGGTTGCTCGGGCAGTTCAGGTCAACCGTCATTCCCTTTTCACGGAGCCTTGGTTCCAGAATCGAGAAACATTCCCCGCACAAATGAGAGACATTGAAGTTTGACGGTGTCAGCTCCAATTGTCCTGCTTCCAATTGACCGGCAATAAGCATCTTGTCGACGACACTCAAGAGATGCTGGCCCGCATGATGGATGTATCCAGCATATTCCTGACGCCGTTCATCGGATTGAAAAGCGATCTTGTCGTCGGATAAAATTTCAGAAAAACCCAAAATCGAGTTGAGTGGGGATCGCAATTCATGAGCCAGCGTGCTGACTGCGGTCATGAAGCGTTCCTCTGAACCATCCTTGTCCCGTGCCGTCTGGAGTTCAGCCTGCATCGCGACCTCAGAGGACGCATCCTGCAAAGAACTGATGCAACCATCATGGCACCAATGGGCGGAAAATGTGAAAGGCTGAAATTTGCCTGGAACGCCGCTTAGCGCCAGATGTACCGTTATAGGCGCCACAACTCTGCTGCGGCTGGCATCCGAAACCAAGGTTAGAAAGGCAGGGCGGTCGCTGACCCGTATCAGATTCAGCAAACCCTTGCCGAGAACGGCGTGACCAAGGTCAGACAATGTGGGATGCAGAGAGCCGGACTGTTCAATCACGTCGCCATTTTCATTATGACGCAACGTCAATTCTGTCATTGGAGACAGCCGAGTGGCTACGGTGCCAACATCCTGTGTTTCATCTGCGGATAAAATCAGGTGTGAGTTTTTTAAAAATGGCAGCAGCAAGCCCGTAAAGGCACCAAGGACAGCCGCACCGATTGCAATGCCGATCAGGGGTGCTGTCTGTATGTCCAGCATCCGCGAAGCCGCCAGCAAAATTGGCAAAGACAGGCCGGCGCCAATCAAGGCACCAGTCAACATCCGGATCTCTAATCCGCCAGGTGCGACAGACAGGACAGGTCCAGAATGCGTCTTACCGTTATTGGTTTTGTCAAAAGGCTTCAATGTTTGCGGCCTGCAGTTCATTCATTTGCAGGACACCATTGCAGGCAAGGTTTACCGTAAGGCTAAGACAGGGAAGTCTGGCGCAATTCATGCCGAAATCCGGCGTTTGAGCGTCTAAAACCGAAAAACGTGGTGAATAAACTGTTAACAAATGGCATTGAACCGGGACAATTCAGCGGATTCCGGTTTAGGCTGAAAGCGTGTGATACCGAGCTGCATTCAAGCGCAGCATTCATTAATTACAATTTGAATCAAATTCAAATCCAGTTTGCCATGCATCTTAAATAGCCGCAATCTATTGTAAGAATGAATTGTCTAGGACCTATGTCTCCAAACAAAAAATGAGTTGATACCAATGTTTTTCGTGCGTTCCATTTTTTGGCTGAGTGTTGTTTTTGTTCTGCTGCCAGTGGCACCAGAAGATCGGCATAAGATTGAGTCGATTTCACCCATCGAAGCTGTTGGTGCCGCGGCGGCCGCCGTCCGCGACATTTCCGGTTTTTGTGGCCGGAATCCGGAGACCTGTGAAACAGGCGGAAAAGCGGCTGTTGCTCTTGGCTACAAGGCCAAATACGGCGCACAGCAATTGCTGTCATCGTCTGGTGACCAACAGGATGGCGAGAATGACTCGCTTCTTGCTGAAACCCTGGGACAACCAATGGCAAAACTGAGCGACGAAATCGCAGGGGTAATACCAACGGAAAGCGTTGCGGCAATAGCACAGTCTGCTGCGACCATATTGGCTTCAGAAACGAACGCAGCGGCAGAAGAGCCCGTCATCTCGGCTGATGCGATTGTCCCTGCATTGGCGACACATGCCACGCCGACCCCACGTGCACGGCCAAATATCTGATTTTGTTCGTCTGGCACGGCAGCGGTTCAAACATTCCTGTCCGCCAGACGCTTCAAACCTGACCGGTTGCGCTCTATATATAATGGCAACATAGTCTTGCCCGAGATCGGCTTCATGAACATTACAGACATTATCGAAAATTTCTCCTATCTGGATGACTGGGAGGATCGCTACAAATACGTCATCGAATTAGGCAAAGAGCTTGAAACGATGCCCGATGCATTGCAAGTGGACGCCAACAAAGTGCGTGGCTGCACCAGCCAAGTCTGGTTGTCGACACGTGTGACTGAGCGTGATGGCGAACCGGTGTTGCATTTCCTGGGTAACAGCGACGCTCATATTGTGCGCGGTCTGGTGTGTATCACCCTTGCAATCTTCAACGACAAAACCGCTCGGGAAATTGTTGATCTGGATGCAGAGGCAATTTTTAATGAAGTGCAATTGCGCGATCACATCTCTGCGCAACGGTCCAATGGTCTGAATTCCATGTTGCAACGCATTCGGGCGGACGCACATAACCTGTTGTAAGTTTTGCGCCTCCCAGAGCTATTTTTATCCATACGGAAAAACTTGCTCTGGTGGGGACACAAAAAAGCCCGGAGGCTCAATGCCACCGGGCTTCCTAATTTTATCGCTAACAAAGTAGCAGGTTTACAAGTTACGCCTTAGCCTTAGGGCGGCGTCCACGTTTCTGTGTACCGCGTCCAAGACCCATTTGCTTTGCAAGTTCCGAGCGCGCACGTGCATAATTTGGTGCAACCATCGGATAGTCTGGCGCAAGCCCCCATTTCTCCCGGTATTCTTCAGGAGAGAGATCATAATGCGTACGCAAATGACGCTTCAGAGATTTGAACTTCTTGCCATCTTCGAGACAAATCAGAAAATCGGGCGTGATAGACCGACGCGGAGAAACCGCTGGTGTCAAAGGCTCAGGTTCCGGCTCATTGTTGGCTTCACTGATATTCGTCAACGCTTCATGTACATTTGTAATGATACTGGGCAAATCAGACCCAGCAACTGCGTTGTTGCTTACATAAGCTGCGACTATGTCGGCTGTCAGATCGATCAGCTCGCCATCAGTCGTACCAGCTGAGTTTGCGTCGTCCATGAATTGAAACTCCATATTGTTTTTTATTTAATTATTGCTCTGTCGCTTATGTAGAGCAGCGATTGAGGAATAACAATCACTAAAAACATAAAATGATGGCGTTAATTTGTCTATTGTACTAAATATGAATATTATCGCCTAAATTGAGTACAAGAATCCAATTCTGCATCAACGCATTGTTTTTTTAAATAAAATTGGAAATCTACTACTCGAACCATCACATAAATCAATATTCAACCTTAGTTTGATTTGAGGTATACTGTATATTTACAGTTGAAATTCTTTGCGTGACTGTTCTTTGGCCTGCTTCATGCAAGACAATTTCGCATTTGACGTCAGCAATCAGTGATTGTTTGATCAGTTAACTTCACGCGGGTTACGGCGTTCATCATTTTGGTAATCGGCCATATCGTCACAGCGTGTTGATGGTTCGGGACGATAACCCACCAGATAGGCACTGCGTGCCAGAAGGTGCGACGAAATTGGTGCTGTCAAAAGAAAGAAAACGATAGCCGCAATCGCACGGGTGACGACGTCAAGTTCCTGAGAAAACACAGCCAGGGACAACAGCAGAAGGCCGGAGCCAAGTGTGCCTGCCTTACTGGCAGCGTGTGTGCGCGTATAAATGTCCGGGAGCCTGAGAAGGCCGATAGCAGCGATGACGGCAAATGACGCGCCAATCAGCATGAGGACACCGGTAACGATCAAAACCAAATCATGCGTCATTGGTCCACTCCTGCACTACGACGAGTTTCCTGCTCTATCAAGTTGTGGTCTCCCTCCGGATCCGGACCCTCTTCAGTCGTAGAGCCACGGCTAAGGACGTATCTGGAGAAGGCAACGGTCGCAAGAAAGCCGATCAGACCAAGGGCAATGGCGACATCAATGTAAAGGAAGAACCCGGTTTTGACACCAATCACCGCAATGAAGCCAATGCCGACTGCCACGAGCATATCCAATGCCAGAATTCGGTCTGGCAATGTGGGCCCGCGAACAATGCGCACAATGATAAGCAAAAAGGCGAGCACCATCATAGCCATGGATATGTTGACCGCTGTGTTGAGGAAGGTTTCTGCTGCGCTCATCGAAACGCCTCCATAATCTTCATCTCAAAGCCTTCAGCGATGTCGCGCTTCAAGGCTTCTTCATCCGTCACATTTATCGCGTGTATATAAAGAATTCTCCGATCGGGCGAGACGTCCACAGACAATGTGCCCGGTGTCAGCGTAATCAGATTGGCCAGCAGGGTAATTTCAAAATCCTTGTCCACGCGCAACGGGTACGCCACGAAGGCCGGGTTGAGTTTCATTCTTGGTGACAAGACAAGCTTCGCTACCGAAATGGACGACAGAACCAATTCATAGAGGAACAGCAAAAACAGGCTTACGACCCGCCGTACGCGGCTCATATAGCCCACTGTACCCACCTGTTCGCGGATCAGAGACAGAGCCAGAGCTGACAACGCGAAACCAAACAGCAGATTGGGCAGGCTGAATGAGCCGGTTATGGCCGCCCAGACCAGTGCCATCAAAATATTTATGAGAAACAGCGAATTCATGACCCATCTCCTGACTGGCTGTCCTCTGCGGAACTATCTTCCGGAGTTTCTATCTCTGTTCCAGGCTCCTGGCCTATTGCAGCATCAGCAGATTCTACTCCCAGAACAGAGCCGATATAGCTTTCGCTGTATAACAGCCCCCCGGCACCACCGGCTGCGACATTCAGATATGGTCTTGGCAGGAAGCCAAGCCCGATGACAAGCACAGTCAACCCGATGATCGGGAACATCATGTCGCGCCTGTCAGCCGGGTCGCTCAAGGGCATATCGTCCTGTGTGACGCTTTCGCCATCGGGCGTTCCAGACGGCCCTCCCCGCCAGAAACTCATGACCCAAATCCGGCCCACCGCGATTGTGGTCAAAAAGCCCGTGACCAAAATGGCTGCCGCCAACCAGCCACTGCCCCCAGAAAGGGACGCCTGAACCAATGTCAGTTTGGGCCAGAAGCCGGAGAAAGGAGGCAGTCCGGAAATCGCAAATGCAAGGATCAGAAAAATGGCGGACAGAAACGGGTCCTTGCCATACAAACCGCCAAGACCGCGCAAATCGTGAGAGCCGGTCCGGTGGATCATCAATCCACAAGTCATGTAGAGAGCCGTCATGACAATCATCGAATGAACCGCATACATGATAGCGCCCATCAGCCCGAGATCAGACATCAGTGCTACACCGGCCAGCATGGAGCCAATACCAGACACGACCAGATAACCCATGGTCCGTCGAATGTCGCTCTGCGCCAGAGCGCCCAGCACGCCGAACAACATGGTAGCACCTGCGATCCATGCCAGAATGTCGGCGAAAACCGCCAAAGATGCCGGCATCAACATGACCAGCGTGCGCAACAGCGCATACACGCCTACCTTTGTCAGCAAGCCAGCAAATACCGCTGACACGACAATGCGCGGCGTGTGATAGGACGCAGGGAGCCAACTGAACACCGGAAACGCTGCGGCTTTCATGGCGAAGGCCAACAGGTATAGCGCAGCAATTGTGTTAATCGGCGCGCCATCGGGAAGTTCAGCCACGCGCACCGCAATATCGGCCATATTCAATGTACCGACCAGCCCGTAGAGATATCCGGTTGCAATCAGAAACAGTGTTGTGGCGATGAGGTTCAAGAATGCGTATTTAACCGCGCCATCCAGTTGCGCTTTTTCATTCCCCAGGATCAACAGCCCGAAAGATGCGATCAGCAGAACTTCGAACCAGACATAGAGGTTGAAAATATCTCCGGTCAGGAATGCGCCGCTGACACCTGCCATCAACAACACCAGAAACGGAAAAAATCCGTATCGCCGATGCTCCGTGTCGATTTCTGTCAAGGCATACAGACAGCAGAAAAACGCCACCAAGGCTCCGACCAGAACCAGCAAGGCGCCCAGAATATCAACCGCAAATGAAATTCCAAAGGGCGGCAACCAACGGCCCATTGTCATCACAATCGGGCCGCTATTGAGCACATGGAAAAACAGGCCAACAGAGGCGACAACCAGTAAGGCCAAAATGGCGACAGCTGTTTGGCCCTGAATTGCCGTATTCTTGCGTTGAGCCAGCAAAAATGAACCGCCAAGCAGGCAGATTATAATCGGCGCAACCACAAGCCAGTCAGCAAGGGCTGGTGCCTGGGTGACCATGGCCCCCGTAATATCAACAGGTACTGTTGCTTTTACTGCCATAATCCGTTCTCAGCCCTAGTAACCAGTTGGCGGAGCGGCTTCGTCAGCCGGCTCCGCAATGCGCATAGTGTCAGTGTCATCCGTGCCCAGTTCCTGATAGGCGCGATAAGCCAGTGTCAGCAAAAAGGCAAAGAAGGAAAATGAGATAACGATGGCTGTCAGCACCAGTGCCTGAGGCAAAGGGTTGGCAATGGTTGGCGCTGCAATAATCACGTCATCAGGCACAATGGGCGGCACTTCCCTTGTGAGGCGCCCATTGGTGAAGATCAGAAGATTGACGGCGTTTCCAAGCACAACAACACCCAGCAATATGCGGATGATGTGAGGTGACAGCATCAGATAGACAGCCGTCATGAAAAAGATGCCAATTAAGGCTGAAAGTGCGACTTCCATTACAGTTTCTCCCGCTCTTCCAGTCCAAGCGCTATGGACGCGATCGTTCCCAACACCACCAGATAGACACCGATGTCAAAAACCAGTGGTGTCGACAGCGCAATCTCGACGCCGAAAATTGACGGGTATATCCAAAGACCGGTAAAAAACGGAACCCCTGCAAACAGCGATATGACGCCTGCCGAAGCTCCAATGAAGAGGCCGGTTCCGGCAATCGACATTGGATGAAACACCAATGCACGGCGGACTGGTGGAACACCGCAGGCAACACCATAGATTGCAAAAGCGGACGCTGCGATCAGCCCGCCGATGAATCCGCCACCCGGTTCATTATGGCCGCGCAACAACACGAAAATTGAAAACAACACCATCAGGCTTGTCAGATAAGGGGCCGTGGTTCTGAAGATCACTGTTCTCATGATGTGGTCTCCTGAACCTGTGCGATTTTGACATTGGAGTTAACACCGGCATCGCTTTTGTCAGCGATCGCCAACGCATCCAGTTTCCTTTTGGGGCGTAGCCGTATCAGCGCCAGTATGGCAAGGCCGGCGATGGCCACAACAGCAATTTCTCCCAACGTATCAACACCGCGGAAGTCCACGAGGATAACGTTGACGATGTTGCGCCCATGGGCAATTGCCACGCTGTGCTCCCGGAAGAAGTCGGAAAGTTCGGAGTTAAATGGCTGCTGCGTAACCGACAGGAGCAAGAGAAAGAACCCGCCCCCGACTGCAACGGCCAGCGAACCATCCACGATGGTCCTGCCCACGGAGCGATGATCTGTCTGATAAAGGCTGAGCCGCGTCATCACCAGAGCGAGAATGACAACTGACAATGTCTCGACCATAAATTGGGTAAATGACAAGTCGGGCGCGCCGAACAGCATGAAAAGCAGCGCCACCGCAAAGCCCTGTATGCCCAAGGCCGCTATGGCTGAGAGACGATTTTTGGCATTCAGAACAGCTGCCAGACCAATGACAGCGATGGCCATCACCCCCCATTCGTAAAATCGCATCTGGGGCATTTCCGGCCAGTCCGGCAATTCATCCAGCAAGATGAGCGGCAGCAAAACGGCCGCTGCAGTCGCGGCAAAAGCGACTTTCATATAAAGGTTCATCTGACCTGGCTGGATCAGTCGGGTCACGCGGTGCGACATCAAGACCAGGCCGCTCATAAACTGATCGAACCCAAGGTCTGGTCCCCATCCAATGGCCCGCAGCACACGGTCCATCGCCGCACGCAGCGAAGCCAGGCGGAAGAACAGGATCAGACCAATGGCAACCGTAATGAGGGACAGGATCAGATTTGCCTTGATGGCGGACGGGAACAGATGAAATTCCGGTTCCAATACTGTTCCAGCCACACTGGACGCCATTGGCCCAAGAAGATAAACGCTGGTCCACTGCAGGAACAGGGCAGACGCCAGGCCACACAGTGACAGCACCACCGGACCTGCCAGCATCAACACAGGCCCCTCATGGGCAGCTTTCGGCGTTTCCACCTTGGCACCCAGAAATGGTTTGAAGGCGACTGCAAACCCGATCACCAGCATCAACGCATTGCCTATGACAGCTGTAATTGTCAGGGCCATGAATGGCAGTTCAGTGCCCCAGATGCCAAGATAAAGTTCTTCCTTGGCCACAAACCCAATGAAGGGAGGAAGACCAGCCATCGACAGCGCCGCCAGAGCCCCGGCACCAAAGGTGATCGGCATTGCTTTGGCCAGACCGCCAAGCTTGGTGACATCCCGCGTGCCCGCTTCATGGTCCACCAGTCCGGCTACCATAAACAGCGCGCCTTTGAACAGCGAATGCGCCAGCAAATAGATAACCGCACCCTGTATGGCTATCGTATTGCTGGTACCGACCAGCATGACCAGAAGGCCCAATGAGGCCACTGTCGTATAGGCGAGCATCAGCTTCAAATCTGTCTGGCGCACAGCCAAAAGCGTGCCAACGATCAGCGTTGCTCCACCAAAGATGGGCAGAATGATCGACCAGATCAGCGTGTCGCCCATGATTGGCTGAACCCGCATCAACAGATAGACCCCGGCTTTGACCATGGTCGCCGAGTGTAGATACGCGGAAACAGGCGTCGGTGCCTCCATGGCATTCGGCAACCAGAAATGCAGCGGGAACTGAGCGGATTTGGTAAAGGCGCCACCCAGAAACAAAAGCAAAATCGGCAGATAATAAGGGCTGGTTTGCAACAGGCCGGGTTGGGTCAGAAGCGTAGACAGATCAGATGTCCCGGCCACCAATTGCACCAGTATGACGCCAGCCAGCAATGACAAACCGCCGCCGCCTGTAACGACAAGGGCCTGAAGGGCCGCGCGGCGGGACTTTTCCTTGGTGTGGTTGAAACCGATCAGCAGGAATGATGTGATCGATGTCAATTCCCAGAAAATGAAGACCGTAATCAAATTATCAGAAATGATCAGGCCCTGCATGGACCCCATGAACAGGAAGATGAACGACAGGAAACGCCCGAGTTGGGGATGGCCCTTCATGTAGCCGCCAGAGTAAAGAACTATGAATGTGCCAATGCCGCTGATCAGCAAAGCAAACATCAGGCTGAGACCGTCGATCAGATAGGAAAGCGGCCACCCCATTCCGGGCCACCAGTCCCACACGCTGGCAATGCCAGCGCCACCGGCAGTCTGATCGATAAATCCAAGGAAATGGACAAAGATACCTGCTGGCACCAAAGCCAGAAGCCAGGATCCATTATGGCCGAGCATCCGAACCACAAACGGCGCAAACGCCGCGGCGATGAAGGGTGCCAGAATGGCAATGAAGGTGCCATCAATTGCTGCGTTCACGAATCCCTACCCTTGATTTCTTTGCACGACATATAAAGCGCTCTTATCCATTTGCAACAAAAGCGCCCGGGGTGCAAACCTTCTGGCAGGAATTAAGGAAAGTCGCCATTCTACTGCAATGTAAATGGGTAATCATCGAGCCAAAGACAATGAAATTCGCTGCAGTTTTCATTCAAATTACATGGATTTGGTTCATTTCTACAACAGGATAGCGAAATTTGCTCATGATCTGATTCAATTTCCTTTTAATTAAGCTCAAAGTCTGTCCGCCAAATGCGTTTCCCTGCTGCTCCAAGAGCTGTACAGGCCCTCATCACCAACCCCTGGTTGGTTGCTGACGGCGATTCGATTTTTGACGGGGGTTTTTCAACTGGCCGTCTTGAGCATCAGTCCTGCCGTGCCTCTTCCTCTTTCGTTTTTCAAACCAAAAGCTGATTGGGTGCCACATGTCATCAATGGCATTCACTTTGTTCCTTTTGACAAGATGCGCTATGCTTTTTCGGCAAGGTCAGTATGGAGTAAATCAATGCGGTTGAACTATCTGCTGGCACAATGCTGCAGGGTGGCTGCTGCATTGCTGCTTCTGCTCTTGCTGGGTGCCTGTGCGGCATCAAGCCTGAATTTCGCAAAACAGCTGACAAACCAGCCTGCAGGAATTCAGACTGACTTTGTTGAGGTCATGAGCTACGCGGAACGTTCTGAAGCCGCGTATGCCTCTCCCGAAATCATCAGACAACGCTTTCCACAAACAATCAGGGTTGCTGTGCCTGAGAACACGAAAGTCCAATACTTTCTGGAGATGTCAGCTGAGGAAAAAACCCAGACAATCAGCATACGTGGAACAGCCAATTTTATAGATGTGCTTCTTGATGCAGAGACCGTCATTGAAGAAAGCGTGAGTTTGGGCATTCCGGTTCACACCGGTTTTCAAAGGCTTGCATTGCGGGTCTATGACGATGTGAAACCGTATTTGCACAAGGACTACAAGACCAGACTCACAGGCCATTCTCTGGGGGCCGCAGTCGCCGCCATCTTGATATTGTATCTGCAGGATGACGGCTACACCGTCGATCGGGCCATCAACTTCGGTCAACCCAAATTTACGACTGCTCTTGGTGCCAAGCGGTTCAAGGATATACCGCTGCTACGCGTTGTCGACAGTGATGATGTTGTTCCGCTCCTGCCGCCCAGGCTGTTGCGGGATCCCCTGCACGGTCCCTATGAACATCTCGGCGAAGAAGTCATCCTTCTGGGAGGGACGTCATTCATCCAGCTCAATAAGCATGATTCCTCGCTCGTTTCCGTTGACAGTTTCTGGCGCAACATCAGACACGCCTCGCTGAAGGATCATAAAATGAAACGCTATCTGATGCGCATCGCACCAAAGCAAAGTGATGCGCAGCAAGTTGACTATGTGACTTGGCGGGAAAGCGAGCGCAAGCGATCTCCTCAGCTTCAATAGGGCTGTTTCACCAGGTCAGTTTGAATTGAGTGATCACGTCGAAGGACAGTGCCCCTTTGCAGATACACTTGCCGCAATCAGGTGCAGGTCCTATTTGACCAATCACAATACCGTTAGAAAGCAGTTTCCGATGACAAAACAAAACCGCACACCGACCATCACAAAGACAGATGAAGAATGGCGTGAGCAGCTTACGCCCGAGCAATATCACGTCACACGGCGCCATGGCACAGAGCGTGCATTTACTGGACCGGATTGGGACCAGAAGGCAGATGGCCTATACAAATGCGTCTGCTGCGACACACCCTTGTTCCGCTCGGAAACCAAATATGATTCAGGCACCGGCTGGCCCAGCTTTTACGCGCCGGTTGATGAGGAATCGGTCAACGAATTTAAGGATCGGAAGCTTTTTAACACACGTACGGAAACGAGATGTGCCACCTGCGACTCGCATCTGGGCCATGTGTTTCCCGATGGGCCTCAGCCGACAGGTTTGCGTTATTGCATGAACGGTCAGGCTCTGAGTTTCAAAGCTGACGAAAACCATTGAACCAAACAGGCATAACCTGTTTGAACCCACCTCACTCCATTCCCCAGACCTACGGGTAGCCTGTCCGAAAGAGAGCGCCATGTCGTCAACACCACCCTTTGCCGAAAAACGTCCTACGTCCTACACACATCACGGCATCTCGGTTGAAGATGCCTATGCATGGCTCCGGGCGGATAATTGGCAAGACGTTATGCGTGACCCCTCCGGTCTCGCGCCGGATATAAGAACGCATCTGGAAGCAGAAAATGCCTATACCAGCGCTTCCATGGCAGACACAGAAGCGTTGCAGGAAAAATTGTTTGAAGAGATGCGTGGCCGTATCAAGGAAGATGACAGTTCCGTCCCCTCGCCCGATGGTGCCTATGCCTATCTGACCAAGGAGTTGACCGGCGCTCAGCATCCGCTGCTGGTGCGTACCCCGCGTGATGGCGGCGCAGAAAGCGTGCTGATTGATGCCAATGTGGAAGCGGAAGGCCTTGCCTATTTCAAGCTTGGTGGTGCCAGCCATTCACCTGACCACAGCAAGCTGGCCTGGACAGCTGACCGAAAAGGATCAGAAAAGTACCGCCTGAACATCCGTGATCTTTCCAACGGGAATGAACTGGCGGACCAGATTGAGGAAACCACCGGAGCTGCCATTTGGGATGCGGACAGCAGCGGTGTTTTCTACACTGTCCTTGATGATAATCACCGTCCCTGCAAAGTCTTTTATCACAAGCTTGGGACCGATCAGTCCGAGGACCACCTTGTTTATGAAGAGCCGGACGCCGGGTTCTTTCTGGGCGTCGGCAAAACCCTTTCAGGCGAATATATTCTGCTCGACAGTCATGATCATGAAACGTCTGAAGTGCGCGTTGTTCGTGCAAACGCCCCCAAGGCTGCTCCGCAGTTGATTGCTGCGCGGCAAACCGGCGTTGAGTATTCCGTTGAGCATCATGAAGAGCAGTTTTACATTCTGACCAACCGCGATGGCGCAGAAGACTTCAAGATCGTGACAACAGCAATTTCCAGCCCTGCGCCGGAAAACTGGAGCGATCTGGTACGGCACAGGGCCGGAACGCTGATCCTGTCGCTGACACTTTACACGCATCACATGGTGCGGCTGGAGCGGTTTGACGGCCTGCCACGGATCATTGTGCGAGACCTTGCATCCGGAGACGAACATTCCGTTGCGTTTGATGAAGAAGCCTACGCACTTGGCGTGTCTGACGGGCTTGAGTTCGACACTGATACTGTTCGGTTCTCTTACAGTTCCATGACCACGCCTGCCCAAGTGTTCGACTATCAGATGGTCGATCGGTTGCGGACACTGCGCAAAACGCAGGAAGTGCCGTCCGGCCATACAATTGAGGACTATCGCACGCGGCGTATCTTTGCATTGGCAGCAGATGGTGAACGCGTGCCGATTTCCATCCTTTACCACAAGGATACAAAGCTGGATGGCACTGCGCCCTGCCTGCTCTATGGCTATGGGTCCTATGGCATCAGCATGCCTGCAGGCTTTTCAGTGACGCGCCTGTCACTGGTAGATCGTGGGTTTATTTATGCAATTGCCCATATTCGCGGTGGTAAAGACAAGGGTGATCGCTGGTACCGTGACGGACGACGCGATAAAAAAGTCAATACGTTCAAAGACTTCATTGCTGCAGGGCGTTTCCTGGCTTTGGAAAACTTCACCTCTGAAGGACTCATTATTGCACATGGCGGTTCTGCAGGCGGTATGCTGATGGGTGCCGTTGCGAATATGGCACCGGATCTGTTTGCTGGTATTATTGCCGAGGTTCCCTTTGTCGATGTTCTCAACACCATGCTGGACGACACGCTGCCCTTAACACCGCCAGAATGGCCGGAATGGGGTAATCCGCTGACAAGCAAAGACGATTTCAAAACCATTCAAGACTATAGCCCTTATGACAATGTCACGGCGAAAGACTACCCGGCCATCGTTGCGCTGGGCGGTCTGACCGATCCGCGTGTGACCTATTGGGAGCCGGCCAAATGGGTGGCTCGTCTTCGTGAGTTGAAGACCGACGACAATCTGCTGATGCTGAAAACCAATATGGATGCCGGCCATGGCGGCGCATCCGGGCGGTTTGATCGGTTGAAAGAGACCGCGTTTACGACCGCGTTTGCATTGAAAATAGCGGGTTGGACGCAGGATTAACGGTTTTTCCCAATTAGCGACCATGGTTACACTTAGCGCTGTCCAATAGGCCTTTTTGCAAGCTAGGAACACGCAGCGTCAGAGTCTGATCTCAATCCTTAAACGGTGCCATGCCTGTGCGGGCCAACTCATCGGCCCGTTCGTTCATGTCGTGGCCCGCATGGCCCTTGACCCAGTGCCAGCTGACATCATGGCGCTTCAGGGCTTCATCCAGCGCTTGCCACAGCTCGACGTTTTTTACCGGCTTTCTAGCGGAGGTTTTCCAGCCGTTTTTCTTCCAGCCATGAATCCAACTCGTTATGCCGCCTTTGACATATTGGCTGTCGGTCCAAAGCTCTGCCTGGGCTGGTTTTTTCAACGCATTCAGCGCTTCAATCGCAGCTGTCAGCTCCATGCGGTTATTGGTCGTGTCCGGCTCACCGCCATAAAGCTCTTTGCTTGTATCGCCATAAGTGAGAATTGCACCCCAGCCACCCGGTCCCGGATTCCCTGAACAGGCTCCATCCGTGTAGATCACAACTTTCTTGTCACTCATGGGTCAACTCCGTAGGCAGAAATACTGTCTACATCCATGTGGAAGCGCAGTTTCTTAAGATATTCCAAGGGATTTTTAGGCACCACAAGAGCGCCTGGCGGCACGCGCAGCCAATCGTGAAGACGTGTCAGCAGGAAACGCATGGATGCGCCGCGCGCCAGTATTGGCAGCGCATGCAACTCGTCCAGTGTTAGTGCGCGAACGGAACGGTAGCCCTCGATTAATGCGCGTGCTTTTGTCACGTTAAACGCGTTGTCACGCTCAAAACACCAGGCGTTGAGGCAGATCGCCAGATCGTAAGCCAGCATCTCGTTGCAGGCGAAATAAAAATCAATCATTCCCGAGAATTTGTCATTCAGGAAGAACACATTGTCGGGAAACATATCCGCATGAATTACGCCGCTCGGCAGGTCATGGGGCCAATTCAGATCGAGATACTCCAGCTCGGCATCAATGGTCTGGGCCAGCCCGCGCAGGACTTCATTGGCGCGGTCACGGGATTGTTCGAACAAGGGTCGCCAGCTTGCCTGATTCAAGCTGTTTGCCCGGGCAATCCCAAAATCCTGGCCGTCCTTGTGAAGCTCGGCAAGCGCCTGCCCCACCATGGTGCAATGTTCAACGTTTGGTCGTTTGACCCACATGCCATCAAGGAAAGAGATGATTGCGGCCGGACGTCCCTCAAGCGTATTGAGCGTGTCGCCGGATTTGTCGTGAATGGGCACAGGGCAATCAAGACCCTTGGCAGCAAGATGGTCCATCAGCCCCAGGAAGAATGGCAGATCCTCAACATCCACCCGTTTTTCATACAGGGTGAGAATGAACTGTCCCCGATCAGTGCCCAAAAGAAAATTGGAATTTTCCACCCCCTCAGCAATGCCCTTGCACGATGTCAGCGCACCGATATCGTAAAGCATCAGGAATTGCTGCAGCGCCTCATCGCTGACATCTGTGTAAACCGCCATAGTGCTAACCCGCAGCGTCCAGTTGGTTTACTTTCTCGCGCAAAGCCCTTGGCAGAGTGAAGACGACATCTTCATCCACTGTGCGCTCCAACTGCACCGTAACGTCAAAGCGGGAGCGGAAGGCATCGATCACTTCATCAACCAGAACTTCGGGAGCGGATGCACCAGCTGTTAAACCCACTGTGCGCACGCCTTCAATTTGCTGCCAGTCAATGTCACTTGCCCGCTGCACAAGATGGGCAGACCGGGCGCCACTGCGTTCTGCAACTTCTCGCAGCCGCTGGGAATTTGAAGAGTTCGGAGCACCCACCACAAACACTGCGTCACTTTTTGGCGCAATGGCCTTCACCGCTTCCTGCCGGTTTGTGGTGGCATAGCAAATGTCTTCCTTGTGTGGCCCGACCACACTTGGAAAACGCCGCTGCAGAACCTTTACGATCTCGCGGGTGTCATCAACCGACAGAGTTGTCTGCGTAATCCACGCCAGATTTTCCGGCTCTTTGGGCTGAATGGTTTCAGCATCGTCTACAGTTTCAATCAGGGTGACTGCCCCTTGGGGCAATTGCCCCATTGTACCAATAACTTCCGGGTGACCCTTGTGGCCAATGAGCAGAATTTCACGGGCACGCTTGCGGTGAATTTGGGCTTCTTTGTGGACCTTGGAAACCAGCGGACAGGTCGCATCGATATAAAGCATGTTCCGTGCAGCTGCGCTTTCCGGAACAGATTTCGGCACACCATGGGCTGAGAAAATCACCGGCTGATCTGTCTCCGGAATCTCATCCAACTCATCTACAAAAACAGCGCCCTGACGGCGCAGACCATCAACCACATATTTGTTGTGAACGATTTCGTGACGGACATAGACAGGTGGCCCGTAGGCTTTCAGCGCCAGTTCGACAATCTTGATGGCCCGGTCAACGCCAGCACAAAAGCCACGCGGCGCTGCAAGGTAGAGCATCAATGGCGGTTTTTCCGCTGCGGACATGTTGAAGAAACTCCTGGGCAAAGCCCGATGGTGTTTGAATTTGGAAGCTGTGTATCACTGCCCAAATGGGATGGCAAAGCTGGTTTTACACCCAAGCCCATGAAAATGCCGTTCGACGCAAAAATCTCACCTTGAACGCGGGCAAACCATTGCCGAGTGCAGAACACCTGCCTATGTTGCAACCAATCCATTAGATGTGAATTATGGTTTTACCCACACAGCTGGTGGAATTGCCGCATTAACAACCGGAGACACCCGATGGCTTTTGAACTTCCCGACCTCCCCTATGCTTATGACGCATTGGCACCTTACATGTCTGCCGAAACGCTCGAATTCCACCATGACAAGCATCACAATGCTTATGTGACTGCCGGCAATGGCATGATCGAAGGCACCGACTACGCCAACATGTCCCTGGAAGATGTGGTCAAAAAAAGCCACTCCGACAATCCGGGACTGTTTAATCAGGCTGGTCAGCATTTCAATCACATCCATTTCTGGAAGTGGATGAAACCAAATGGCGGCGGTTCGATTCCTGGTAATCTGGAAGCAAAGATCATCGAAGATCTGGGCTCCGTTGCGGATTTCCGTGATGCCTTCATGACTGCTGGTAAAACCCAGTTCGGTTCTGGCTGGTGCTGGCTGGCGCTGAAAAACGGCAAGCTGGAAATCATGAAAACGCCAAATGGCGAAAACCCACTGATCCACGGCGCGACACCATTGCTGGGATGCGATGTTTGGGAGCACTCCTACTACATTGATTACCGCAATCTGCGCCCGAAATATCTGGAAGCCTTTGTCGATAATCTGGTAAATTGGGAATATGTGACAGAGCTTTACGAAAAAGCCAGCTAGCAGTTAATGAACCAGTGACTCTCTAAAGCCCGGCCAAGCGTCGGGCTTTTTTTGTTCACGTTTCCGTGATCTCTCGGGCATTTTTGTTCACGCATCCGTGATCTGTGATGTCCGTTGAACCGGTGACACATTTATAATCGTATGATTTACTGCGCTTGAAATACTCAACCTCAACAGGAGTCGTGTATGAAAAACCTCTTGAAACTGGCTGTGATCGCGGGCCTGGCCAGCGCCAGCACATTTTCCTATGCAGCGGGAGATCCAATTGCAGAGCGTCAGGCCATGATGAAATCAGTGGGAGCCGCGACAGGTGCTGCGGCTGGTATGGTCAAGGGCGAAACCGAATTTGATGCCCGCGTTGCCATGCTCGCATTGCGCACCATGAACGCGGTTTCGCTTGGCTATGGGTCCAAATTCCCCGAGGGTTCCGATACAGGCGATACGAAAGCTGGCCCCGCAATCTGGAGCGACCCGGATGGATTTGCGGCTGCGATCGCAAAATTCCAGACCGATACGGCTGCTGCAATTGCGGCTCCAGCTGCAGATCTTGACACTTTCAAGGCTCAGTTTGGCATGGTTACTGCGAATTGCGGTGCGTGCCATAAAACCTACCAAATACCTAAATAAACACCCCAAAAAGTAGAATTATGCTGCGGCAATTGATAAAAATTGGAGTCGTTCTGGGCTTACTGGGTCTGGGTGTCTTCTGGTATTTAACGATGCCGCAGCAGCTTGCTGCCGATGATCTTCCTGCACACACTGCAGATGCAGACCGCGGTGAATATATTTTTGCCGCAGGTGGCTGCTCTTCGTGCCATGCAGCACCGGGTGCCAAAGGCGATGACAAGCTGATTTTGGCAGGCGGCCTGCGGTTTGAAACAGAATTTGGGACGTTTATCGCGCCCAATATTTCTCCAGATCCCACTGCAGGAATTGGCTCCTGGAGCCCGCTTGCGTTTGTAAACGCAGTCACCAGAGGCGTCAGTCCTGATGGTGCGCATTACTACCCGGCATTCCCATATACGTCCTATAGCAAGGCAAAACTCACCGATGTGCTTGATCTGAAAGCCTATATGGATACGTTGCCGCCGGTTCCCGATGCTGCACCTGCAAATGATGTCGGCTTTCCCTTCAATGTGCGTCGCGGTTTGGGGCTCTGGAAAGTTCTCTTCGCGGATTTCAGCGCCTTTGAGGACGATTCGTCACAAAGCGAGCAAGTGAATCGCGGTGCCTATCTGGTCAATGCGCTTGGCCATTGCGGTGAATGCCACACACCACGCAATCCACTTGGTGCCATTGACAGAAACCTGGCATTTGCCGGTGCCCCGAACCCGGACGGCAAAGGATTTATTCCAAATATCACACCGCATTCCGATGGTCTTGGCAGTTGGTCTGCAGGAGATATCGCTTACGCGCTTGAAAGTGGCTTTACGCCCGACTTTGACAGTCTGGGTGGCTCGATGGCGGATGTTGTTGAAAATACAGCAAAGCTGACCACGGAAGACAGGGATGCCATTGCAGCGTATCTGAAATCTGTGCCGGAACATCCTAAAACCCAAACTCAGTAACGCAGCTCTGGCTTCAGCGCATACACGTCATGCAGGCGGTTTGTGCGCTTGCACCAAAAATGCACCTTACGAAAATGTGCGAATAGTGCTATCATTACTCTGGGTGCCGAATTTATTTTCGGGAGATTTCTGCATGAAACGCAAAAACTATTTGTTTTCAACCTTTAGCAGCTTGTTGGTGGCAGTTTTCATGATTGCCACATACTCATCTGCTGCGAGTGCGCATGGTTCAAAATACCGCCAAAATTACAAGGGCGGAATCATTTTAGGCTTTGGAAGTCATGGCGTATTTGGCGGCGTGAAGACGCGCGGTGGCAAATATGGCCGTCGGTCACATTGCCATGGCCGCAGCTATTGCCATCGTCATGCCAATCGTGGCTATCACAACCACAACAAACGCGGCGTAAAAACCTATCCTCGGCACACAGCTCCACGTTATTACCGGAGCAGAAGAGGGTCGGCGCATGTGAATTGGTGTGATAATCGTTATCGTTCCTATGATATCTATACTGATACGTTCCAGCCTTATAAGGGTGGCCGCAAACGGTGTAACTCACCATTTGATTGATCCATTGAAAAAGCCGGGCAACGTTCCGGCTTTTTCTTTTTAAAAAATCAATCCATCCATCACCGCAGTCTTAGCTATGCGCAAACTGCCAATAGAGTTCACGCGCCAAAGCTGAAATTGGGCCAGGTTCAAAAGTGCGGTCTTCAAATCGAGTGACAGGCATTACCTTGGAATAATTGCCGGTTGAGAACACTTCATCTGCGGTGCGAAAATCATCATACGTCAATGACGCTTCCAAAACGTCAAGTCCCGCGCCACGCAACAATGCAATGATTCTTTGCCGAGTGATTCCGTCTAGAAACGTGCCGTTGGGAACAGGCGTGGCGACTTTTCCCTCCTTCACCATAAACGCGTTAGCTGTTGCAAATTCAGCCACATTGCCAAGCCCATCGCAACACAGCGCATTGTCAAAACCTGTCGCCTGCGCTTCCCGCAGCATCCGACCATTATTTGGGTAAAGGCACCCGGCTTTCGCATTCACCGGCATCGAATTGATCGTGGGGCGCTGAAACACAGTCGTGGTAGCTGTAAAGCCGCTCAGCTTTGGCATCGGGAGCACATAAAGGCAAAGCGCAAAACGTGTGCTTTGGGGGTTAGGTGGCACGGACATGAAGCCTCCCTCCTCTGCCCAATACATAGGGCGGACATAGAGCTCAGCGCCGGGCTCGAAACGTTTAAGCCCCTCACGGGCCAAATCCGCAATCGCCTCTGCTTGCATGGTTGGTTCCAACCCCAATGCAAGAGCGGATCGGTTCACGCGTCCACAATGTAATTCCAGATCCGGCATCACACCTTCAAAGGCGCGCGCGCCATCAAACACGCTGGACCCCAGCCACATTGCATGGCTCCGAGGCCCCAATATAGGGGCGTTGCCCTCCAGCCATGTTCCATCAAGCCAGGTCCATGTCTGTGACCAGTCAGTCATAAAATCTTCCAGACATATCGGGGACTCTTCCAAACATATCGGGCCTTTCGTTTTTCATTATCAGTTACTCTGAGCGATGGTCTGCTGAAGAACCTGAGCCCGAGCCAGGCTCTCAACCACGCGTTCAGCGTAAGCAGGGGCTGTTTCTGAGAGCACCGAAACCGCCGCTTCATAGGCCGCTATAGCGGCAATAACAGCTTCGGGATCCCTACGGCGATCTCCCATAGTGTGCAGTACATTGCCGATATTATTCTGCGTTACCGCCCACCGGGTCGGGTCTGTTTGCCGGTCAAAACTTTCCAATGCCAGGCTGAAGGCCATGAGCGCCGCGTCCAGATTATCGGTACTGTCGTTCTGCTCAGCAAGAAGCGCCAGGGCATTCCCGAGACTGTGCTGCGCTGTCGCCCACTCAATGACCGAGTTTTCCTTGTCCAATTGATCAATAGCTGCGCGGTAGGCGACAACTGCCTCGCTCACCAATTCGGTATTCTGCGCGCGCGCGCCAAGGCTCATGAGCGTTGAGCCAAGGTTTATCTGGGTTATGGCATGATCCTTAGGCAGATTCTCTGCTGTGCGCACCTCAAGCGCCGCACGATACGCAATGACTGCATCTTCCAATATGGCTGGATCGCCAGCTCTTTGCCCCAGAGCCTGCAGCGCTGCTCCCAGATTATGCTGTGTTGTTCCCCATTGAACCGGATAGTTTTCCCGATCCTGTACAGTCAGCGCAAGACGATAGGCGGAAACCGCATCAGCCAGCATCTGATTGTTAGCATCGCGGGTGCCAAGGGTATTCAGGGCCTCTGCCAGATGCCCCTGCAATTGTGCCCACATGAGGGGCGCGCGGCTGCGCGGCATTTCGACAATCGCATCCTGCAATGCGGTAATGGCCAGGCCAATTTCCTGATTGCGGTTATCTTTCTTGCCAAGGGCCGTCAGGGCGACGCCCATATCATTCTGGTTACGCGCCCAATCATCCGTAAAACGATAGCGTTCGAACATTTCTGCAGCGCTGCGATAATGGTCAATTGCGCTTTCCAATCGATTGGAATCTTCTGTCTGCAGACCAAGAACATATTCCGCATCGCCCAATGCATGATAGAGATTGCCGAGTTGCTGAAGCGATAATTCAGGCTTGGGATTTACCGATATCGGTGTAAGTGCCTCCAGAGTCGCTGCCATCCCGTCCGATATGCTATCAGCATCCAGGCGATCTACCACGGTCGACATTGACCAGATTTTCGCAGCGAATACAGTTTCCTGATCGGTGCCAAAATCGGTTTTCAAAGCCAGTTGATCTGTTGCGAAATGCGCGCGCCCACTATCGACGGGATAGTTCATCCGCAATTCAAGAAGTTGATCATCTGGCAGCACCTCTCCCCAGATCAACACATCTGCGCCCGTTTTGCGCGCGATCTCGACACTGTTTTCACTGGCTATCGATGCAAGTTTCAGTAGGCTGCCTGCATCGTCAACCAGCGCGCAATCCACAGTTTGCACCTGTATCAAGGGGCCATCTGAACCCTCGAACGTCTCTAAAGCGGATTGCACAAGACCGCTTTGTATGTTTTCCGCGTCATTTATCAATGGCAGTAGAATGACGCTCAGCTTCTGACCATCCACGGCTTGAAGGTTTGGTACGGACCTATCAACACAGGCCGCAAAGCTCTCGACCTCCGGCTTGGGACCAAAATACTGATAACCCAGAACTGCGGCCGCACCAATTACAGCTGCCACACAGAGCCCCAGAATACGCCTGCCCGGTTTGGGTTTGGGTTTGGCAATGATGGGCGTTTCTGCCAAGCGATCTTGAGCGTCTGCCGCAAATGTATCCGCGGCTTTCGCGGTTGATGGCTGCCCGGCAGCACCTTGGTTTCGATCTATAATTGGTAAGGGATCGTTTGCCCGCGGTCGAACGTCAGGCCCTCCAACTTCAGGCGCCCCAACTTCACGCCCTCTGGTTTCAGGCGACCTGACTTCAGGTGCTACAGAATCCGCTCTGGCTGGTTTTGGCAGAATGGAACCCGGGGACACTGCATCCTCCGGAATATCAGACGCCGGATTTTCCCACTTTTCTTTGTCGTTCACCCAAAACTCCTACTTCCAACCCTCGCCCAACTGAGTTTATTAGGCTTTGCTGCGGCGCGGCGTCAACACTGCCGAACTTCAACAAGCTATTACCCAATTGTATTATTGAAATCCGGACCAGGGTGCGGACCCTAAACTACTGAATGACGACACCGCCTGGTCTTCTGACTTTCATTCTGACGCAGTTACGTTAAACTGACAGCCTACACGGAATTAATCTTTCTCACCATATGAGTTAACATGCCCCACGCTGTCTATGTGTTCGACGCCTATGGAACACTGTTTGATGTTCACGCAGCCGTTAGAAAACACGCTGACACAATCGGCCCAGATGGCGCGCGCCTTTCTGAAATCTGGCGCGCCAAGCAATTGGAATATTCCTGGGTTCGCGCCCTTATGGGCCGTTATCAGGATTTTTGGGAATTGACCGAACAAGCGCTTGACCATGCATTTGCCTGTGTTCCAAGCGCTGACCCGAAATACCGTGAAGCGCTGCTGGATGCTTATCGCGAGTTGGACTGCTACCCCGAAGTTCCTTCTGTATTACGAGCACTTAAGGAACGAGGCGCGAAAACTGCGATTTTGTCCAATGGCTCGCCAGACATGCTGGACAGCGCCGTAAAATCAGCAAAAATTGATACTCTGCTGGATGAAGTTCTGTCTGTCGACGAATTGCGGACCTACAAAACGGCTGAACCCGTCTATGAAATGGCGACAACCACATTTCGCGTCTTTCCTGATGCTATTTCCTTTCAGTCATCAAACCGCTGGGATGTGGCAGGCGCAACCGCATTTGGATTCCGGACTGTTTGGGTCAACAGAACCGGCCAGCAGGATGAGTATCGGGATTTGAGCCCCGCTGCGGTGCTGGCGACACTGGACGGTCTTCCGGCTCTCGGCTGACGCAAACGCATAATTGTTGCGGGTTATGACGATGTCATGGTCCTGTCACAAATGCGCTGCAAGGATGAATTCCACTGAAAAAAGCAATTCCCAATTGAACTTTTCAGTTTCAGTCCTGTAAGATCATCCTATCCACAATCAGAATCCTCCCTCTCCCAGACGCTCCCCTTGGAAGGCCTGCATGTCACAGAAACAGAGTTTTGACGGTACGTTCGTGCTGCTGGGGTTTGGCTCCATCGGTAATGCGGGCCTCGACATTATCTTCAATCATATAGACTTGGACCCGGCCCGTTTTTTCGTTGTTTCAGAGAGCTTTGACCGCGCTGATTTGCATCAGGATCACGGCGTATCCTTTGTCGAAAGCTGCATAAATTCCAAGAATCTGGATGATGTGCTGGACCAGTTTTTCAACGATGGCTCAGGCATTCTGGTCAATGCATCTGTAAACATCTGCAGCAAGGCCCTGATCGAGTACTGTCAGCGACGCTCCATTCTTTATGTTGATACCAGTTTTGAAATCTGGGCGGATCTCGTCGGCTCAGAAGATATGATCAATAATGGGGGGCGCTTCAGCGACATACAGCAAGCCAAGAAACGCTTTTCCGGCGGCGCGACCGCCATTACCTGTCACGGTGCCAATCCGGGCATCGTCAGCCATTTTGCCAAGCGCCTTATCTGCATGCTGGGGCAAGAGGTACTGGGGTCGGAGTTCTCACAACCTCGCTTACAAACCGATTGGGCAGAGCTTGCTCAGACGCTCGGTATTACCTCTGTGATCATAACCGAGATGGATGACCAGCGACCAGACACGCCGTCCACTGAAAAGATGGCGCTGAACACATGGTCCATATACGGGCTGCTGGAAGAGGCATCTGAGAAAATCTGCGTTCCCTTCGGCACCCATGAACCCGTAGACGAAGCCATTGCACCTTTTGTCCTTGATGCCAGCGGTGTGCGCTATCTGGAAGTTGATACGCGCTCTGCGCTTTACCACTCCCTTGGATACTCACCCACTTTTGGCGTGTTCTCAGGAATGGTCATTCCGCATGTGGAAGCCTTCACGATTGCCAATTTTCTCTCGCTGCGTGATGGCGATGAACTGCTTTATCAACCCACATCCTATTTCTGCTATCAGCCCTGCCCTGCAGCACAGGATACGGTCATCAACGCTTCTGGAAACGACTGGCACCCGGATGGGCCGGTTCGGGTGATGCTGGAAGAAATTGATCGTGGCATCGACTCTCTTGGCGTCATGATTTTCCGCGACACCACCGATGAAGTGGCGTGGTATGGTTCGGAGGTTTCCACAGAAATTTCCCGAGCCTACAAGACGACAAACGCCACCAGCCTGCAGGTTATAGCCGGGCTCATTTCATCGATACTCTATGTGATGGCTCATCCACGCGAAGGCTTGCTGGAGCCCGAGGATCTGGACACTGATTTCATACTCGGGATTGCTGAACCCTATCTCGGCAATGTCTATACCCACCGGGTAAAAGCACCGTTTGCGGATGGCAAAAGCCTGTTTGGCCGACATCCACTCACTACGCCTCGTGAAATCCAGGCCGATCCCCGCACCATTGGTGTGCCGCTCTAGGGGGCTCACCAGAATATCCCGATGCGTGTGAAAACGCCCTTGTCATCGCCAGCGTTGAGATCGGCCGGTTTCAAATAAGTTCAGCATAGTTTTGTCGGAGGCCTCATCGCGCTTTGCCTCGGCCCGCATCGACCGGGTCTTGCGCTGCTCGTCCCCCGGCAGTCCGCAATATGCAAACAACAGACTGGCGTTACGAAATTATCCGCCGTCCGTCGCAAATAGCAGCTGCAAGCAGCACAGATTGGTGGCGATATTTTTGAAAATATAATGCGATCTATCTGGGAAAGAGTGATCCGAATTGACTGGATTCACGTAAGGAAGTCGTGATGTAATTCTGAAGAAAAATCGGAATTACATTCTATCAATTACTTTTTTCATTATTGTGTAATTCTTCACGCTTTTATGAACAGCCTCTACAATCGCTAGGTTAATACAATTTAAGCGCCAGGATCACAATGCGTCTATCATCAATACTTACCGGAATTTTTTCATTCCTGATCGTCAGCGCTAACGGAATAGCCCACGGAGACACCCTGCGTATCGGTGGAACCGGTGCTGCGCTGGGCGGTATGACTCTGCTTGGTGCTGCCTTTGAAAAACAAAACCCCGGCGCAATGATAGAGGTTCTTCCCAGCCTGGGAAGCTCGGGAGGCATAAAAGCCCTGATCGCAGGTGTCATCGATCTTTCAGTCGCGTCGCGTGTATTGAAAAGGGACGAAAAAGTACAGGGGGTTGAAGCAAGGCTTTATGCCATAACGCCTCTTGCTGTTGCCACATCATCAGGCACAGATGCGGATGCGGTAACAACCGAGCAACTTGCACAGATGTATTCCGGGGAAATGACTTATTGGCCATCCGGTCAACCAGTGAGACTGGTTCTTCGGCCAATGTCGGAAACAGACACACAAATTTTGAGCGGCCTGTCTGACGGAATGTCGCAGGCCATCAAAGCCGCGCATCAAAGACCGGGCTTGCTGAAAGCGATAAATGATCAGGACAACGCCGATATGCTTGAACAACTGGATGGATCCATAGGTGCAATCGCTATGGGCCAGATTATGACAGAGAACAGACGCGTAAAGGTTTTGCCCCTCAATGGTATTCTGCCGGAAGTTGGTGGTGATTCCAGCCAGGACCTGAGGCTCCGCAAGAGCTTGTACATTGTGAAAACGCAGCGCCAGTCAAACATGGCTTCTCAATTTTTCGATTTTGTCTTTTCTGAAAAGGCGCAATCCATACTGGCCGCAACCAACCATGCGCCAGCGCGGTGACACTGAGATGAAATCCCCAACATCAATGACAACACCGCAGACTGCGCCCGGCATGGTTCAATTTTCCACGCTGATGGCACTTTTAGTTGCAATTTTTATCGCGGTTTTTCCGCCGCTGCTGCACTACTACTACAGCGCACAATTAGAACGCGGCCAAATTGAATCAGAAGCCAAACTGCACGCCAAAACCCTTTCGCAACTCATAGGGCGCAACCCGGCTTTGTGGCAGTTTGAGACCCTTCGCATCAATGAGTTGATCGAAGTTGACCATCTGGCACACAAAATCGAAGTCAAGAATGCTGACGCTGAAACTGTGACGCAGACAGGTGTCGATAATGTCCTCAAACCGTATGTTTCGGTTACACAACCGCTCCATGATGCCGGGCGCGAGGTCGGATATCTTGTCGTCACCCACAGTCTTCTCAAAGTAGCCAATAGTTCCGCTTTGCTGCTTTTGGTGACGTTGATTATTGCTTTTGGTGCATTTTTCTTCCTGCGGACATTCCCTTTGAACCTTCTCAGGCGTGCAAGCGAGCAGTCATCTTTTCTTGCAAGTCACGATCCTCTTACCAATTTGCCCAACCGCTCCGTTTTCAATGAGTGGCTTTTGCACTCTATCGGAGACGCTGATCGCCAAAAAACCTCTCTGGCTGTTCTCTGCATCGATCTGGATCATTTCAAGGAAGTCAATGACATTCTCGGTCACGCCGCTGGCGATCGGTTGTTGAAACAAGCCGCCGAACGGATGACATCTTCCTTGCGCGGCAATGATGTACTTTCACGGCTCGGCGGTGATGAATTTGCAATCATCCAGAAACACGCTGACCAGCCTTCTGGATCCTCGGCCCTTGCCGAACGATTGATCGCAGCATTCTCAGAACCGTTTGATTTGGATGGAAACGAAGTCATGACTGGGGTTAGCATCGGCATATCGTTGCGAACCGCTGGTAACGAAATCGACGGTCAGGCAATGCTGCGCCATGCAGATCAGGCCTTGTACAAGGCCAAAAGCGGAGAGCGCGGTACTTATCAGTATTTTGAAGAGGAGATGAATGATGCTCTGCTTACCCGTAAAAAGATTCAGACAAGCCTGAGGACGGCAATCCTGGAGGATGAGTTCGAGCTGCATTATCAGCCGCAGATAGATCTGGCGACGACTACGATCAAAGGCGTTGAGGCATTGCTGAGATGGAACCACAAAAAGGACGGGCCGATCTCAACCGAGAAATTCATCCCGTTAGCAGAAGAGTGTGGTCTCATTGTCCCCATCGGGGACTGGGTAATACGCCGGGCTTGCCGTGAAGCAAGGAACTGGCCCGAACTAACGTTTGCGGTGAACGTGTCACCTGTTCAATTCCGGCATGGCAATTTGGTTGCCACTGTCCGAAATGCACTTGAGGCTGAAGATATCAACCCTGCCCGTCTGGAAATTGAAATCACCGAAGGGGTCCTGTTGAGCGACACCGACGAAACCATATCGGTGCTCACAGAATTGCAGGCACTGGGCGTCAGGATTGCGATGGATGATTTTGGCACCGGCTACTCAAGCCTCAGCTATCTGCGTTGTTTTCCTTTTGACAAAATCAAGATCGACAAATCATTCACGCAAGATTTGGGCTCGTCTTCCGAGGCTGACAGCATTATCGAAGCGGTCATCAACCTTGGCGCCTCTATGGGAATGACCACAAATGCCGAAGGCGTGGAAACCATTGAGCAAGCAACATTACTAAAAAATCTTGGGTGCAAGGAAGTCCAGGGCTTCCACTTCAGCAGACCAGTGCCATCGGCTGCTATTTCCGAACTATTGGCTGATTGGGAATGGAGCAAATACGAAGACGGGAAATCAATAGGGTTCCATTCGCAAAAACGGAGGCGAGCTTAATATGGCCATCGCGTTTTCTAATGTGTGCGGCTCTCGTTGTAGGTGAAGCCAGCTTCGTTCCTGGTGATGCCTAAGCTGTGTTCAATAGACCAGAGGTCGCTTGGGTAATGCAGGGGTCTGAACTCCATTGTGGATCACCCCTTGCCAAGCTTTGGCATCGTGCCATATTCTTAGGAATGCTTGTGCTCCGATCCCTGTTCTTAATTATTTTTCTCACGCTTTTGCCAGGCAACAGCTTTGCTGACCAAGCTGACCCGCGCCTTCCAGACCTGTTCGATGAGTTGAAGTCGGCAGCTGATGCTGGCGAGGCGGCTGTTGTGGAACAACAGATCTGGGAAATCTGGCACACGGCTCCCAACGAAGAGTTGCAGCAATTGATGCGTCAGGGCATGGACGCCATGAATAATTCAGACCTTGCGCAGGCACGCAGCGTATTTGATGAGATGATTAAACTTGCTCCCGATTATGCTGAAGGGTGGAACAAGCGTGCAACGGTGCATTACCTGATGCAGAACCTGCCGGCCTCGCTTGCCGATATTGCCGAAACCCTGAAACGGGAACCGCGCCATTTTGGCGCTATTGCCGGGCGCGGACTGGTGCATATTCGCGGCAATCAACTGGCAAAAGCTGCCGAAGCTTTCGAAGACGTGCTGACCATCAGCCCCCAGAACCCCGGTTCACAGTCAAATCTTGACGCCATCCGGGAAGCCCTTGGGCAAAAGGATATCTGAGATACCTTCTACACCATGAGCGATGTAAATCAGGCGTTGTCGTAGTCCCACCGCGCCATCACATTTGCGGGGATTGCAGACACGCACCTGTTGCTGCATCAAATTGGTACATCAGTTTTGGCTCAATATTCAGGCCAACACTCTCGCCGGTCTTGACGGCAGTCTGGCCCGGAACTTTTGCAACAAACTGATCGGGGTGATCTTCCAGTTGCAGATATAAAAACGACTCACCCCCCAGCTGTTCCACCAGCAGCACACGGCCTTTCAACAGGCTCTGGTCCGGAGCGCCAAGCTGAATATGTTCAGGCCGCAAACCAAGCGTGAAATCGCTTCCAACGGCGCTGGTTGCGACCGATTGACGGCACAATTGTCCACCGGGAAGAGCGTAGTTTTCATCTCCTGAAACTGTCGCGTTCAGAAAATTCATTTGCGGCGAGCCGATAAAGGCAGCGACAAACTTGTTGACCGGCGCGTTATACAGCTCCAGCGGCGTGCCAACCTGCTCTATTTTACCATCCCTGAAGACGACAATTCGGTCGGCCATGGTCATGGCTTCGACCTGATCATGAGTCACATAGATCATTGTGCGCTTGAGGCGCTCATGCAGCGCTTTTATTTCCACGCGCATATGCACGCGCAATTCCGCATCAAGGTTGGACAAGGGCTCATCGAACAAAAACAAATCCGGGTGTCGGACAATCGCGCGTCCAATCGCCACTCGCTGGCTTTGGCCTCCGGATAATTCGCCGGGACGCCGATCCAACAACATCTCAATCTTCAGCGTGCTGGCGGCTTCGTCAACGAGACGCTTGATCTCCGGTTTTGACAACCGTGCCTGCTCCAGACCAAAGGACAGGTTCTGCCTCACAGTCATATTCGGATACAGCGCATAAGACTGGAAAACCATGGCGACACCGCGTTTTACGGGTGCTTCGTCATTGACGATCTGGCCATTGATCAAAAGCTCGCCACTCGTGATTGTTTCCAATCCTGCGATCATTCTCAGGATTGTGGATTTGCCGCAGCCCGAGGGGCCGACAAAGACCAGAAACTCTCCCTCCTCGATTTCCAGATCGACACCATGAATAACCTGAAGCGCCTTGTAGGATTTTTTGAGGCCTTTCAGTTGTAGATGGCTCATGATCCCACCGTGCTGCGGTAGCGTTGACCGCGATAATCGGTCGGTGTCAGGCCGAGATATTTACGGAATGTTCTTGAAAAATGCTGCGAACTGGCGAAGCCCATATCGTGCGCGATGTCCGTAATTGAAAGGGCGCCATCGCTGAGCCATTCACAGGCTTTTTTAATGCGCAAACGTTGCACATAGTCACTCGGCGCCATTCCAACCTCGCGCCGAAAAACGGCATGGAGATGCCCGCGCGTACAGCCAAGCCTCTGTGCCAGCACTGATACCTGCGGCCATTCATTCACGTCATCGTGGATGATCTCCAGGACCTTTTGCACCAGTTCATCTGGCGATTCATTTCCCGGATTTGTTTCATGTGCCTTCCACGTTTCGACCATGATCAAATGCAGATGTGCCCTCAACTCCGAGATCAGAAGCGGCGCGCCAGAGTAAATCCGCTTGTCTTTCATTATTCGGATAACACAGGAGATGCTGTTCAGCCCCTGCTCCGAAATTGGCCGCGTCAACCCGCTGCGCCCCAGAGCACTTTCAAAAAGCGTACGGTTGCTGTCGGTCAGCATAGCGGGCCTGATCTGTTCATTGACAGCTGTCATCACCATCCAGAAAGAGGCACAGGGAGGATAAATACCGTTGGTAATCCGGTGTTTCAATTGCGAGGGAAACAATGCGCATTGGCCCGCGGACAGCGGGACCAGGAAATCATCTTCCAACTCCCAGCAGGCATCCCCTTCCAGCAGAAAGACCAGCTCGGCTCCCTGATGATGTGCCCAGTCATCGGATGTGGCGACCGACGATTGAAACTGAGCGTAGCCAAACCGGAAGATTTCCGGAACACCGATTTCATAACCCGCGATGGAGCCTGTATACTGACTGGCCTGAGATCCAAGCATAATCTACGATCCTACCATGTAAATTGCGACGTTCATTTCTTCACTCCCGTACTGGCAATGCTTTCCACGATGAACCGTTGTGCGATCAGAAAAACCAGCAACAGGGGTAATATGGACAGGGCGACAGCTGCCAGAATGACAGACAATTCCTCGGCTCCATAACTGCCAAACAGCGACAGAATACCGACCGGTAATGTCATCACATCGAACGAGCGAATGAACACAAGCGGCAACAGGAAATTGTTCCAGCTTGTGGTGAAAACGATAATCGAGAGAGCCGCAATTGGCGGCCCCATTTGCGGCAATGATATGCGCCAGAAGATGGTCCAGTAGCTGGCACCGTCGACAAAGGCGCTTTCTTCATATTCACGGGGCTGACTGCGCATAAACTCGCGCATCATCAATATGGCCAACGGATTGGCAAGGGCAGGTAAGATAAGCGACCAGAGTGTGTCGATCAGCCCCAATGCGGCCAGCCCGAAAAACAGCGGGATGAGCACCAGTGCTGGCGGCACCATTAGTCCGATCAGCATTGAGGCAAACAGGATGTTTGATCCTGGAAACCGAAGGCGGGAGAATGCAAAAGCCGCCATCGCGCTGGTAAACACCACTCCAATTGTCGTGATGGCTGCCACCAGAAAGCTGTTCCAATACATGGGGAGAAACGGGATAGGACCATCCTTCAACTTTCCATAGGACGAGACATCAAACTGATCAGGGAAGAAACTGGGCGGTAAGCGATAAGCTTCAGCGACTGGTCGCAGACTGGTTGAAAACGTCCATAAAAATGGCAATAGCATGAAGACTGCACCCACAGCCAGGAGGACCATAACGATCCAGTTCCGCCAATGAATGACGCGCGTGGCGCTGTAAAATCTGACTGCGAAACCAGTGTTTTGTGACAGTGTGGCGGGTCTCATCGGCTCCGGCCCCGCTGCATGAATGTCACAAACCCCATCTGACAGGCCACAACGAATGCGATTGTGATGAGAAGGATCAGCGCGGATGCCGCGCCTGTTCCAAGGTCACCAGCGCTGAACGCTTCCGACACCATATACATGACGACAGAACGGGTCGCGTCACCCGGACCACCATCGGTCAAAATCTTGATGGAATCAAAGACCTGAAGACCGCCAATTGTTGCATAAGTCACGCAGAAAACGATAACCGGCGCGATGAAAGGGATTTTTATGCGTGTGAGCACAGCAAAGGGGCGCGCACCGTCAATGGCAGCGGCCTCAAGAAGGTTGCGCGGCACGCCCTGAAGCGCTGCCAGAAAAATGATGACGAAGAAGCCCATATTCTTCCAGACATCGACGATCACAACCGAAATCATGGCCATGCTGGAACTGGTCAGCCAGGGAACATTCTCTATGCCAATCTGGCGCAGATAATAATTGATGATGCCAAGATCCGTGGAATAGAGGAACTTCCAGATGAAGGACACAAACGCCAGTGAAACAAGCACCGGCAGAAAATAGGCCAGTCTGAAGAAATACAAGACGGGCCCGGGAATGGCCCGGTCCAGCGCCAATGCCACAAGCAAGCCCAGCCCAACATTGCCAATAACGGAGAAGGAGATGAAATAGAACGTATTTCGGAAGGTCTTCCAAAATCTGGGATCGTTGAGAATCCAGTCAAAATTCTCCCACCCAACCCAATCTATTGTCCAGCTGATCCGGTCCATCTGCGAGAAAGACAGCCCCAGGGCTGCCAGCAAAGGTACCAGCAAAAATACCAGATAAATAAGATAAGCAGGCAGAACAAACAGATAGCCGGCGCGTATTTCACGTTGGCGTAATGTTGACATAAACCCAGCTCCGGCACCCAAATTGAACCTGGCTGTGATGACAGCCAGGCCTTTTTGCGAGACGTCTATTTTACGCGAGACATGGCACGCTGCAACTCGCGGTCCAATCCGGCAATGGTATCGTCCAGACTCACCTCATCATTGAGGTACGTGGACAGATGGCGTCCTGTGATTTCCTGAACGGTGGCAAAGTTGGATGGCGATGTAACAGGGATTGCTGTTGCAGCCGTTTCGTAGAAGATCTCTGAATTGTCAGGCCATGCAACGTATTCTTCTGTCGTGGCAAATTCCCTTGCCGATGGAATGGATGCGCCGCCGTCAGCAAGGCTCTTCTGATATTCCTTGCCTGTCATCTCAGCCACAAAAGCCCATGCCAGATCGCGATTTTCTGCCTCTTTGGTGATGGACAGACCACCAATGCCAAACACAGTCGTCTGCACCGTGTTTTTGGGCATGTGCTGCACACCAACATTTTCCATACCGGCTTCTTTTATAGACGGGACAGGCCAGTGACCTGCCGAGAACATGGCAACCTGTCCAGCTGTAAACTTTTCAGTTCCAACGCCAGATTCATAGGCAGGCGCGACCTTATGAGTGTGGATCAAATCATGCAGATATTGTAGTGACTCGCGAAATTGCGGTGTGTCCACAGTTGGCTCGCGCCAGTCATCATCAAGGATTGCAGCACTGTTTGTGAAATACCAGGGTTGCTGGCCAAAGTTGAACCCTGGAACGAAATAGCCGTATTGGGTCACATTGCCTGAATCGTCGCGTACGGTCAGTTCTTTTGCAGTCACGACAAAATCATCCCATGTCCAGTCAGATGCCGGATAGTCTGCACCAGCCGCGTCAAACGCATCCTTGTTGTAGTACATGACGATGTTATTCCATTCGGTCGGGAAGAAATTCAGCTGACCCGTTCCCTTGGTGCGCATACCGTTCAAAAGGTTTGCTTCAATTCCTTCAAGCACCTCTTTTGCCGCCGCATCTTCTGCGGCAATGCTGTCAAGATCGACCAGTACGCCAGAACTGGCCAGTTGCGCGAAGCCCTCGATCGCTGCGCCAATAATGTCTGGTGAATTTCCAGAGGCAATCTGATTGATAATCGCGTTGTTGTAGTCGCCCCAATTACCTGCAACGACTGGAATGTATTGCGTCTCAATCGTTACATTGGGATATTTTTCTTTGAAGCGTTCGATTGCAGCGCTCGTCGCCGAAATCACATTTTCTGCTGACCACTGGGTTACTTTCAGCGTCGCAATTATGTCGCTTGCCGGCTGCGCCTGAGCGCTCAGACCTGTCAGCGCTCCAAGTAAGGCGACTGATGTAAATAGTTTTCTCATTGCGTTTCCTCCTTATGATTTTGCTGCGGCTATGCTTCAGATGTCGGACAGTTTTTCAGATCTACAGGTGAAGATGGGTGCCGACTTCCAGATTCACCCGTCCCTTCTCTGCCTTCACGCCCAACACTGATCCAATGTGCTCGGCGCTGAATACCTGACCGTTCAAGGACAGGGTTTTGATCGAGAGCGCGCCTCCAAGGACAGACAGTCTTGTGGTGTCCTCCGCGATCTCAATCTGCCCCCATGACAGACCGTTCGACCAAAGGCTTTTGAAGTGACCGTCCTTGGTATGCACCGGGGCAAAACCCATATGCGCGGCAGAGGCGTCGTATTCAAAACCGGTCAAAACAGGAATGGCAGCATAGCTGGCCATGGAGCGCGCGTAATTTGAACCACACTCAATTTCGTTCCATGGGTTTCGGTTGTGTCCCTGATATCGGTCCCGGACGGCTTCAAAGACACGGATACCTTTGTCGACTTCGCCAATCATCATGAGTTGACAGCCGAAGGCGTATTCAAAGCCGTGCATGGTTTCCTGAGAATATGGCAAAGGAATTACCGGTCGATCCACGCCATTGGGCCAGCTGCAAATGGTCGTGCCACTTTCCTCTTCCATCCCGAAAACCCGGCAAGGGTTGGCAAGATCACCAATGCGCTCAACGAAATTGTGCTCATAGATAGAGCGTACAGCAGTCGCAAATTTGTCCGGATCATACAGATGCTCCAGTCCGTAAAGACGGGCATGCCATTCAGCCAGCACCTGATCAATCGCACAGCCTTCGCCGATCTGATATTTGATCTCGCTGTGCTCATCGCTCCAGTATTGCTGGTAAATGTCGCCCGACATATGCATGACCTGCCCTTTATCGGTCACGAAGGGTGCAAGTGTCTTCTTGTCCTCAACATTGATCTGCTGCATGAACCAGTCGCCGTTGAACAAATGTTCGCCAACCCAGTTTTTGCCGTTGGCAAACAGCTTTCGATAGAGCTCTGCTGACTGCGTATCACCAACCGTTTCCGCCATCTGCGCCCCAGCCGCCAGCGCGCCAAGATAGAAACCGCAAAGCCATGAGCTTGGGCCAAAAAGCTCCATATCGAGTGTATGGTGCTGACGCCCGCTCAAAATGCCGGTCTGGTCCGGGTCCCACAAATCATGATTGTTCGGATGCCAGGCAAAATCGATGGCGGCTTTAATATGCGGCCATAATTGTTTCAACCAATCGTCATCGCCGTGGAGTTTCCAATCGCGAAAGGCCTTCATGACATTGCCGAACTGCCCATCAGCACAGGGTCGGACCGTGCTGCGGCCAATGCCCTTTGGAAGCGCCATGCGAAACGCCATGCCACCACTTTCAGGGTCCTGATTTTCCACAAAATCGGCAACACGCATTGAGCGTTCCAACGCGGGAAACAGGAACGGCAGAGCCTGCTGGTAGTTCCAGACATGGGTACAGGAGCCTTCGCAACAACCTGATGACGGATGACACCCTTCAAACCCGTAAAACGTGCCGTCCTCCAGCCGCAAAACAGTTGCGGATTTCAAAATGGACAAATTGGCGGATACGGCATCTGTAATGACATGAGGCAACGTCGTGTCTGTCAGCGCGTCGCGAAAGCCCAGAGTTTGTTCGGTGAGGTGGTTCCAGTTTTCCAGCACTTCATCGGCCACCGCCTCTGACCCGGTCCATTCCGTTGCATAATAATTGCGCCACTGGGATTGGGTTTCCTGCGTTCCGCAGCAAGTAATCGGGAATTGTGAAATCCAGTATTTCTGCACATTTGGGACGTACCATGACAGCGCAACTCGTATGGTTCCGGTCTCCCCCGGCGGCACAGTGACGTGCGCTGCCATCAGGGAATGCTCATTGGCATCGGCCTGATTGTGGGCTTCCAGCCCTTTCAAATCTGTATATTTGCGATCCTTCAGGCGGCCACCCTTTGAGATGTCGGCCCAGTAAACCTCCATCGTGTCAAACCAGTTTCCACGATACAAGTGATGCTGAAAGCTGACATCGTCATGATCTGTTGCAAGGCTCAATTGGGCATGGTCGGCATGGTCTGATGGATGGGACGTCGTCCCGGTCAGCCGCAACCCCTTGCTCGTGTCTATCGTCACATTTGCATTAGCGCCAACATCGACAAAGTCGAAGGCGAGGCATCCAAACAATGTGTAGTCGAGCGGCGTGTCACCATCGTTCACAAAGGACACTTCAAACATCGCAACCGGCATCGAGCTTTCACGATCACGCAGCGGTATAAAGGGGCTTAATGCCCGCATTTTCACGGTGCCCGGGAATGCGATGTCTTCGAATTCCAGGTCAGCTGCCGGATAAGGGCCGGTCAATGTAGACTTCCGGAAGGACGGGAATCCCGTCATCTGTGGTCGGCGCGGCCCAAAACCAAAGGCATTATACTGGGCACCCAGAAATGACCCGCTGCGATTGCCGGTGAAAGGCCCATGGAGAATTCGGGTATCAACGACCTGCCCTGCGCGTTCAGCCCTGACCGCAAAATGGGTAAATCCATTCACGCTGCCCTTGGAGGGTCGGTTGAAAACCTCCCAGTCCTGGAGGCGTCCATCTGCGCCGATGCCTAGTGATCCGGCACCAATACCGCCAAGCGGAAAAACAGCATAAGGCGCGTTTGAGGCTGTATAGGCCCAAGGGCTTTTCGTCATATCAAGTCCTCCCAAGACGAAGCTTAGTGAGGCACATTAATCCTGTCGTTCACAGTTGTAATATGACATTTGTGCACATTTGATCAGAATTTCATAAGCCGATGCAGATCAAACTGTGGCTGATGAATAACCGGGAAGGCAGTGCCTTCCCGGTTTTCGTTGGCCTAGCGGGTTCCAGCCAGACCGAGTTCTTCAAGGTTCGTCTTCCAGCGCTCGGATTCCTGCGCCACAAATTCTGCAAAATCTGCAGGCGTGCTTGTCTGCACAACAGCGCCTGCACTGGCAAAACGCTCGGCAACAGCGGGGTCTGAAAGAGCCTTGTTGGCCGCAGCATTGACCACATCCACAATTTCAGATGGTGTTCCCTTGGCCATAAAGAGGCCATACCAGGCTTCCGCAGAATAGCCCGGCATGACGGTTGCAGCCAATGTTGGCACACCCGGCAGAAGCGGAAATTCCTCAGCGCTGCTCACGGCCAAGGCAATGAGTGCACCGGCCTTGATCTGAGGCAGTGCTGGCGGCATGCCTGCCATGAACATGTCCACTTCACCGGCCAGGACTGCTGTGGTGGAGGCTTTTCCGCCCTTGTAAGGCACGTGAACGATATCAATTCCATGGATGTTTGCCATTGCATCTGTGCCCATGTGCTGAAGCGAGCCAACACCGGGACTGGAGTAATTGAGATCACCGGGCTTGGACTTTGCAAGCTCAACGAATTCTTCAATCGTGTTCACGCCAAGATCTGGCGACACAACAACCACATTGGGAATGGAAGCCACACGCCCCACAATTGCAAAGTCCGTTGCCGGATCAAACGGTGGCGTGGCAGGCAGCCATGTGGCAATTGCCATATTAATGGTGCCGATGAAGATTTCGTAACCGTCTGGTTCGCCACGCGATACCGCTTCTGCAGCGACATTACCAGCAGCACCCGGTTTGTTTTGAACAACGACTGGCTGCCCCAGCGCAGCGGCCAATTCCTCCGACATGGAGCGCGCCAGAACGTCTGGTCCAGAGCCGGGCGATGAACCGACGACCAATGTTATCGGCCGCTCCGGATAGTCCGCAAGCACTGGAGACGTTGCGGCCAATATGGCCGTTGTCCCGACTGCCAATGCGCCAAGCATTGATTTTCTAATGAGATTTCCAAACTGCATTTTCTTCCTCCTTTTAAAACTGATTTTCCGATCAGGCCGAATAGACGGGTAAGGGCGATGTCTCTGTATGAGAGAGCATTTCGCGCAACATCTGTTCAGTCATGTCGGCACGTCTGGCCGCGGCTTGCGGCAGATTCCAAAGATTTTGAAGTTCATGCGGGTCTTCGTTCAGATTGTAGAACTCGCCCTTATCGAGACCGTCATAGATGGTCAGGCGCCAGCCATCCGACAGCAGCGTGCGGACCCTGCCCCGCACGCTGTGGCCAGCCAGATCAGACTGAACTTCATCTTCAATGAGAACGGCCTCCCGCGCGGCAATGTCGTTGCCCGCATGGTCCTTGAACGGTTTGCCCTGCATGCCGTTGAAAGGGGCAATTGAGGCCGTTTCCAGAATTGTGGCTGCCACATCAATTGCGCTGACTGGCGTTGAAATCACCTGGCTTTTTGTGGCTTTCGGATCGGCCCAGATCAAAGGGGTCCGGATCATGCCACGATAGTGATATGGCCCTTTGAACATCAGGCCATGCTCGCCCATCAGATCGCCATGGTCGGACAGGAATATGACAATCGTGTCCTCAGCCAACCCCAATGCGGTCAGCGCAGACATGATATCGCCCACCGCGTCGTCGATCATGGCAATCATGCCATATGTCAAAGCCAGTGCGGCACGCAGTTCCTGTTCGCTCACGGCAATGGCGGATGTTCCGGCTGGATTGGCGTCGCCATTTGCGCGAGATCGCGCAAGGCTTTGAACAAAGTCCGACCCCCGCTCGGCATAAAATGATTGCGGCAGTTCCACATCCTCAGGCTTGTACATATCCCAGTATTTGCCCGGCGGTGTGAAGGGGTGATGCGGATCACAAAAGCTGGCCCAGTGGAAAAACGGCGTTTCAGGCGTCTTGGCATAAGAGCGCAGACGCTCAATCGTCGCGTTCTGGATAAAACGGGTGGGATAAAGCTCTTCCGGCACGGCGGTGCGCCAGGCCTGTATGGTTTCCTGCCCTGCATCATCCAGAGCGTTTTCCGGCCCCCTCAAAGCATCGGGGTCACAGCCCTGATCGCGCAACCAGGCTGTGTAATGGCCATCAACGATATCACCGTGGCCAACAGCCAGATCAACCTCATCAAAACCATAATAGGGCAGTTGCAGCGCTCGGTCCGAATGATCGTGCCAGAACTGGCCCAACTCCTGATCATACTGGCCATTTGTGCAGCTACGCGCTTCCGGCTTTGTTGCGGCGTCCTGGCAATTTGTCATAGACGCAGGGTTTTGCGTCACGCACTGGAAATGTGGCTTGCCGCTCAGCGATGTGCGCCAGCCAGCCTGTCGCAGAGCCTCGGCGAAAGTCATGGAACCCAGATCCAGATTGAGCCCGTTGTGCCGCACGCCATGAACGGAAGGCATGCGGCCGGTTACCAGACTTGCGCGGTTTGGCATGCAAACGGGCGATGCCACATAAGCATTTTCATAGCGGGTGCCAAGCAATGCCAGACCATCAATATTCGGCGTTTGCAGAAGATTAGCGCCATAGCAGCCCAGATGATCAGCCCGTTGCTGATCGGTGCTTATCATCAGGAAATTGGGCCGCCGCGTGCTCATGCGTCACCCGTTTTGAGTTTATTGCTTTTGCGTTCCCCTCTTAAGGAAAACAGAATGATGCTAATGCTGACCACTAACAGACCAGCACTGATCGGATGCTCGATGAAGGTGGCCAGATCGCCGCGAGACAGAATAAGCGCACGCCGGAAGTTTTCCTCCAACAAGGGACCAAGAACAAATCCAAGCACCATGGGAGCCGGCTCCAGCCGAACCAGCTTCATGCCGTAGCCCAGCAAGCCGAAGAAAATCACCTGCAGAACGTCAAACTGGCTGTTGCCCACAGTGAAAACGCCAACACAGATCAACATGATGATGACCGGATAAAGAAAACGATACGGGATGATCAGCAACCGCACCCACAGGCCAATCAGTGGCAGATTGAGGATCAACAGCATCAGATTGCCGATGACGAAGCTTGCCACCAACCCCCAGAACAAATCCGGATGATCGGTAATGACCGTCGGTCCCGGCTGGATACCGTGAATGATCAGCGCACTCATCATGAGTGCCATCACCGCATCGCCCGGTACACCCAGGGTCAGCGTCGGAATGAAGGCCGATTGTGCAGCAGCATTATTAGCCGCTTCTGGCGCTACGATTCCCGGCACATGCCCGGTACCGAACTTCTCCGGTGTACGCGATATGCGTTTTTCAAATCCGTAAGACACAAAGGAGGCAATTGACGCGCCCGTACCGGGTAAGATTCCCAAGATGGCTCCGATGACGCCGCCGCGAACTATCGGCCCCGGTGATTGACGCAAATCCTCGCGTGTCGGAATCAAATCCCGCAGCGGTATTTTGCGGGTCGTGGTCGTGTTGCGGCTGGCGCCTGACAGATTGCTCATGATTTCAGCCACACCAAACAGACCCATGGCCATGGCGATGATGCTGAACCCGTCAGCCAGTTCCAATATGCCTGCGGTCAGGCGGAAAGTGCCGCTGGTGACGTCCGATCCGACCAACCCCAGCATGAGACCAACCACGACCATGGCAAGGCCACGCATAATGCCGTGCTGCGCCAGAGAAGCCGCAGCCACCAACCCCAAGATCATCAATGCAAAGTATTCTGATGCGCCAAAACTGAGGGCCAGTCGCGCGGCCAAAGGCGCTATGGTGAACAGCAGCAGAATGGCAAACATGCTGCCGAAGAAAGAGGCCATAGTGGTGAGGAAAATTGCAGGCCCTGCCCGGTTGGCCTGTGTCATTGGATACCCATCCAGACAAATGACCGCAGAGGATGGCGTTCCCGGCAAATTCAGCAATATGGACGAGATTGAACCGCCATATTGCGCGCCGTAATAAATGCCCGCCAACATGATCAATCCAACATCCGGCGTGACGTAGAATGTTACCGGCAACAGCATGGAAATGGTGGCCATGGCGCCGATGCCGGGCAGCACCCCCATCATCATTCCCAAAAACACGCCGAAGAAACAATACATCAGCTTTGTAAGCGTCAGGGCAGATGAAAACCCGGAAATGACATTGTCGAAAACGTCCATCAGAATGCCACCAATTGCACTGGAATGCCCAGTCCATACACAAACACAAGTGCCGCAAAGCCGGTGACGAGCGCGGCAATAATGCACAATTCAATCAGGCTGTTTTTGGGATCTGCCAACCCGGCCAGCACAGCTCCGGCAAACAGAGCTGGCGCAAATCCGGCCACTTTAATCAGGAACGCAAATGCCAGAATGCCGCCAAGAGGAAACAGCAAAGCCCGGCCATGTGATGCTAGGCCTGGCTGCCGGGCTTCTTTTTTGTCCACATCCGGTTGAGCTTTTTCGAAAAACATCGCAGCGGCAATCACGCAAAGCGCAAGGCCCAGAAGCATTGGAAAATAGCCAGATCCCATACGGCGCAAAGTTCCGATTTCGTAGGATAGCGCGCTGACCGCGATAACGCAGCCAAGGACGAACAGACAGATCGCCGTCAGACGGCCAATGCTCAACCAGTCAGGCAAATAAGTTCGTTGCAACGATTATCCTCCCCTTTATCGCAGCGCCGCTTTGTCACAGCCTGAAAAGGATAGGACTTCCCCTGATGAAAGAAAAATGAATAAATGGACAAAAGCGATGAGGAAAAGTAATAATGAAAATCGGCTCAATCCGAATGCTTCGGCACTTCGTGGCAGCGTGCCAGAACGAAACCATTCACAAGGCCGCCAAAACACAATTCCTGTCACAATCAGCATTGACCAAAAGCATTCGGCAGTTGGAGAGCAATCTGGGGGTGCAGCTTCTGCTGCGCACATCAAAGGGCGTGACGCCAACAATTTTTGGCAAAGCACTTTACGATCGCGCCAGACGTGTGGAGGTGGAATGCGATCTGATTGAAAAAGAGCTCGCCGAAATGGCTAGCGGCCATGGTGGTCAATTGAGAATTGGTGCAGGTTCTGTCTGGTCTTCCATGATGCTCCCGCGCGTGCTTGCGCGCCTTTATACAGAACGCCCTGGCGCAGAGTTTACGGTATTGAGGAGCTCCGGGGGGCGGTTTGCTGAGCAATTTGAGAATGACGAGATCGACATCGGGGTCGGTGCCTTTGATGCCTTTATCGACTACGCTGAACCCAACTCAGCCGATTTTGTGTGCGAACCGCTTTGCGAAATCAGCACTTCGTTCTTTGCCCACAAAGACCACCCCCTGCACCAAAAGGCAGAGGCCTTGCCAGAAGAAGCCAGCACCTATCCCTATGCCGCCTTCCGGCTTGACCGAGAATTGCGAAACCGGGTTGGGCGCTACTTTGCAAGCCGGGGGTTAACGCAGCCACACACTGCATTGGTGTCCGACTCCATTTCGGGCGTGATGGAAATCCTGAAAGTCTCGCCCATGATCACATGCCTGCCCACCCCGCTGGGTGACATCGCAAATGCCTTTGATGTTAAGGCGATCTGCATGCAAGACAGCCCCTGGATCATCAAAACCGGAATCATGCATCGCAAAGCCGGCCTTGGATATCAATTGCTGGAGGATTTGGTTGAAGAATTGCGGACGGAAAGCGCCGCCTTTCCGCAATAGTTGCTGGCACGCGCAAACTTCAGACCCACAATACCCAAAAGAGCGCATTTGAATAAAGAGTCAAATTTATGTCAGTAATATTGACATAAATTACCAAATATGCGCTTTTCTTTTTCCAAAATTATCCAAAGGGAATGTGGAAATGGACTGGGAGAACCTACTGGCGGCAAGATCGAAGCGGATGAATGCCTCGGAAATCCGCGAATTGCTGAAATTGCTGGACCAGCCAGATATCATTTCTTTTGCAGGTGGCATCCCTGATCCGGCGCTGTTTCCGGCGGAGGCTTTCCAAACCGCATTTACCAATATTCTGTCTGGAAAACGCCAGGAACAGGCTCTGCAATATTCCATCTCCGAGGGTCATGTGCCTTTGCGGCAATGGATTGTGGAGCATATGGCTGGGTTTGGCATTCCGTGTTCCATTGATAATATTCTGATCACATCCGGCTCCCAGCAGGCACTGGATTATCTGGGGAAACTGTTTCTGTCGCCGAATGATACGGCACTGGTGACATGGCCGACCTATCTTGGTGCGCTGGGCGCTTTCAATGCCTATGAGCCAGCCTATGACCGCCTCTTGTCTGCGAGTAATCGTCTGCCAGCGGACTATCGGGATACTGCGTACGCCAAGGGCGGTGCCGTCAAATTTGCGTATTGCTCGGTTGATTTTGCCAACCCCACCGGGGAAACACTGGATCAATCTGCGCGGCAGGATATCTTGCGGCTGGCAGAGGATCTGGACATCGCTGTCATCGAAGATGCAGCTTATCAATCACTGCGTTATGACGGGGAAGCACTGGCGCCCATCCTCGCGCTGGAAATCGAACAGCGCGGCACCATTGAAGACTGCCGCACGGTCTATTGCGGAAGTTTTTCCAAAACACTTGCGCCCGGACTGCGGGTTGGCTGGGTCTGTGCCGCAAAACCCATTATTTCCAAGCTGGTGCTCATCAAACAATCTTCTGATCTGCATACGCCGACCCTAAATCAAATGGCCATTGCAGATGTGGCCACCGCCTGCTTTGACGCGCAGGTGGACAAGGTAAAAGCTGTATATGTTGCACGGCGAGACTGTATGCTGCAGGCATTGGAGAGGCTTATGCCAGAGGGGGTGACGTGGACACGGCCGGAAGGCGGCATGTTTATCTGGCTAACCCTTCCCCGACATCTGGACAGCACTCAATTGCTTGCAAAAGCCATAGAAACACAGAAGCTGGCCTTCGTACCTGGAAAGGCGTTCTTTGCAGATGGGTCCGGCACGAACACGCTGCGCCTGAATTTCACCCGGACCGATGAGACGATTATCAATGAGGGAATCAAGCGACTTGGCCTTGTGCTAGAAGCAACTGTATGACGCATTATATCTTTTCCTATGGCTCAAACCTGTTGCTTGCGCGATTGAAAGCGCGGGTGCCTTCTGCCAGATTTGTGACCAAAGGGGCTCTGCCCTGCCATGAACTGCGTTGGCACAAACTGAGCGAAGACAAATCAGGTAAATGCGACGCATTCCACACAGGTAATCCTGCGGATTATTTGTGGGGTGGCATTTTCGAAATCGCTGCACGGGACAAGCATCTACTGGATAAAGCAGAAGGTCTGGGCACCGGCTATGATGAAAAGCACATGGATATCCAATGCGTGGCCTCAAACGGTCAGGCAGATATTGTGCGGGCTAGTCTATATACCGCACTGATAACTGATCCTTCTGCCATTCCCTATAGCTGGTACAAGGCGTTTGTCGTTGCGGGCGCGCATGACTGCGATCTTCCCCAGGATCATATTGAACAATTGCTGGCAACGCCATCTGCGCAAGATCCGGATAAACAGCGCGAAGCCCTCAACCGCTCTTTGCTCCCGGACAGATTTAGAGACTTCTAATTCATCTCTTAAATTTCAGCGCGCTCGACCCATTTCTGTAGTTCTGGCGCATCGTAGTTCACAAAAGCCGTCAGGATTTCATCGGCATTATCACTGAAAATTGCCATATCTCGGTGTCCCTTGCGGACAAAACCTTGTTCCGATTGATGATCCAGAAACGCACCGAGCGGATCGTAAAAGCTAGAAACATTCATGAATGCCAAAGGTTTATCATGATGGCCCAATTGCGCCCATGTCCAGATTTCAAAAATTTCTTCCAGCGTGCCGACGCCACCGGGCAAGGCGATGAACCCATCTGACAAATCCGCCATCAGAGCCTTGCGCTCATGCATTGAGGAGACTTCGAGCAGTTCCGTCAGACCTTTGTGCGCGATTTCCTTCTCCACCAAAGCACGCGGCATGACGCCGATGACATGGCCGCCGGCCTTCAGCGCAGCATCTGCTACCGCGCCCATCAGGCCAACTTCAGCGCCGCCATAAACCAGCTTGTACCCATGCGCCACGATGCTCTTGCCAAGGCCAATTGCCGCTTCCAGATAGGCCGGGTCATTGCCGGGGTTTGAGCCGCAAAACACGCAAATGGTTTTCAATTTTTTAGAACTCATTTAGCCAATGCCTCCATGACTCTCGCCCATGAGCGAATGCCCTTGTGGAAACTGGTCAAATTGTATTTTTCATTCGGACTGTGAATGCTGTCATTGTCCAGACCAAACCCGATCAGCAGAGTATCCATGCCCAAAACGCGTTGAAACTCGCCAACAATGGGTATTGAACCACCCATGCCCATCAGGACAGCCTGTTTCTGCCACTCATCCGTCAGGGCCTGCTGGGCCTTTACGATTTCAGGCATATCAAGTGGCAGACTGAATGCGCGATCATTGCCGTAGCCGATAAACTCGACCGTGCAATCCTCCGGCAGTTTCTCCTGCACATAGGTGCGGAAAGCTGCCTGGATGGTCTTTGGGTCCTGATCACCGACAAGACGGAAGGAAACTTTGGCTGATGCCTTTGAAGCAATTACGGTTTTGGCACCGGCACCGGTGTAGCCGCCGATGATGCCGTTGACATCGCATGTGGGCCGCGACCAGAGCTGCTGCAGTGCCGAATATGCGGTCTCGCCCGCTGGTTTTGAAAGACCAACCGCGCCCAGAAAGGCATCAGCATCAAAATTGAGCGCATCCCAACTCTCTGCAATGTCAGGTGCCAGTTCCGAAACCCCGTCATAAAAGCCCGGCAATGTGATGCGGCCATCATCGTCATGAAGGTCGGCCAGGATTTTTGACAGAACCCGAATTGGATTTTGAGCAGCACCGCCATAAAGGCCGGAATGCAAATCACGGCTGGCAGCGGTGACTATCACCTCTTCATAAACCATGCCGCGCAGCATCGTGTCGATAGCCGGGGTTTCCGCATCATACATATTGGTGTCGCAAACCAACGCCATATCTGCTCTTAGTTCATCAGCATTTGCCTTCAAAAAAGCATCAAGGCTCGGACTGCCGGATTCCTCTTCCCCTTCAAACAACATGGTGACGCGCAGCGGCAATGTACCGTGTTCGGCCAGATAGGCGCGGCAGGCTTCCAAGAAGGTCAGCAATTGCCCCTTATCGTCAGCAGCGCCACGGGCAAAGACCTGCTTTGTGCCATTGACCTCGCGAAACTCCGGCTCAAATGGGGGCGTGTCCCACAGATCAACCGGATCGACCGGCTGCACATCGTAATGACCGTAAAACAGCACATGCGGTGTCTGATCACCGGCCTCATGATTGTGCGCGATGACCATGGGATGACCCGGCGTATCGCGGCGCGATGCGTCAAACCCGATCTCCGTCAATTGTGTCACCAGCCAGTCAGCGGCCTTAATGCAGTCCTGCGCATAAGCCGGGTCGGTTGAAATGGAAGGGACGCGCAACAGATCGAACCAACGTTCTATGCTTTTGTCCAAATCAGCATCAATGCGGTCCAGAACCGCGTTAATTTTGGCCATGTTATTAATTTCCTGAACTCTAGAAACCGCGTTTGATGGAACCCAGAATGCCGCGCACGAGCGCGCGGCCAAGCTGGGTACTGACCGAGCGCACCACTGACTTCATGGCAGCCTCTGTGACCGTCTGGCGGTTGCTTGAGCGGCGGCGCGTGGTGCTTTTGCTGCGTGAGCGCTTGGTCGGTCGATCATCGCGTGAGGTGCGGCGGCGGCGACTTGACGTTTTGCGACGACCATCATCATCGTCATCGTCATCATCATCAAAGTCCGGCAAGGTAAAGCCAGTACGCGAGCGGCGCATTCTGCCGGTTTCCTCACGTTCTTCATCTTCGTGTTCGCGCTGCTTCTCTTCCTTTTTCAAAAGATCAGCTGCGCGTTTTTTCAGCACTTCATAAGCGGATTCCCGGTCCACCCTTTCATCGTACTGACCAAGGACGGGGCTTCCTTGCATGATCTTCTTGCGCTCCTGCGGCGAAATAGGTGCCATGCGGGAAGACGGAGGACGGACCAAAGTACGTTCCACAATGGAGGGAACACCCTTTTTCATGAGCGTCGAGACCAGTGCTTCACCCACTCCCAGATTGGTGATGACCTCAAAGGCATCAAACTCAGGATTAGGACGGAATGTATCAGCCGCTGTTTTCACCGCCTTGCGCTCACGTGGCGTGTAAGCGCGCAAGGCGTGCTGCACCCGATTGCCCAATTGAGCCAGCACACTGTCAGGAACATCGAGCGGGTTTTGCGTAACAAAGAACACGCCGACGCCTTTGGAGCGAATGAGCTTGACCACCTGCTCCACTTTTTCCAACAGGATTTTTGGCGCTTCGTCGAACAACAGATGTGCTTCGTCGAAGAAAAATACCAAGCGTGGTTTGTCAGGATTGCCGACCTCCGGCAATTGCTCGAACAATTCGGACAAGAGCCATAAAAGGAAAGTGGCGTAGAGGCGCGGTGACATCATCAATTTGTCAGCAGCCAGAATGTTGACCATGCCGCGCCCATCAGGAGCGGTGCGCATAATGTCGGTGATCGCGAGGGCTGGCTCGCCGAAGAAGTTTTCCGCCCCCTGCTGCTCCAGCACCAGCAACTGGCGTTGAATGGCACCAACCGATGCTCTGCTGACATTGCCATATGAGCCGGAGATTTCCTGTGCCCGTTCTGCCAGATTGGACAGCAGCGAGCGCAGGTCTTTCATGTCCAGCAACAGCAGGCCTTCTTCATCGGCAATCTTGAAAGCGATGTTAAGGACGCCTTCCTGTGTTGCGTTCAATTCCATCAACCGTGACAGCAGCAGCGGGCCCATGTCTGAAATGGTAGTGCGAATCGGATGTCCCTGCTCACCGAACAGATCCCAGAATATGGTGGGGAAAGCCTCATAATTGTAATCATCTGCAAATCCGATTGTGTCTGCACGGGCTTCCAGAAAGTCCTTGCTTTCGCCCGCCATGGCCAGGCCGGAAAGGTCTCCCTTTACATCGGCGCAAAACACCGGAACACCCGCCCGTGAGAAGCCTTCTGTCAGAATTTGCAGACTGACAGTTTTACCTGTACCGGTCGCACCCGTGATCAATCCATGCCGATTGGCCAGCTTTAACTGCAGATATTCCGGCTTGTTGATGCTGTCATCCGGGTGACGACTTGTCCCGAGATAGACTTGGCCCTCTTGATACATATGCGGCTCTCCGAATTGTCCTAGCATGGGCTACGCCCAAAGATGTTGTTTCTGACATAGACACCCAAGCGCCTCAATGTCCAATCTTGTCGCCCTATGAACAAAAGCTGTTTTCACCTGAACTACTCAGCGAAAGCCCTTGTCATCGCGCTGATTCTGTTGCCAAATAGTGCCACATTTTTCAGGTTCACTCCCGAACAGAGAAAATCAGAGTTTTGACCAAAGGTTGATATGCACGATCTCATTGCCAGAATTGCCGCCAAGGCGGGCATCAGCGAAAGTATAGCGCAACAGGCCGTTGCGATTATCCTCAGTTTCCTTGCAAAAGAAGGACCCGATTCTCAGGTCGGCAAATTGCTGGACTCCATTCCTGGTGCCAGAGCAATGGTCGAAGCCAGAAATGATGGCGACAGTGGTGATAGTGGAGGTGGATTGCTGGGCGGACTGCTCGGCGGCGCTGGCGGCATGATGGGCGCTTTTGGTGAACTGAAAGGGCTGGGCCTTGAAATGGGCGAAGTCCAGACCGTGGCCAAGGAAACTCTGGACTATTCCAAAGAACAGGCCGGCGAAGAAACAGTTGACGAAATCATCAAGTCAGTCCCCGGGCTGAGCCAACTCATCTGAATTCAGACTTACTCAGGCCGATGGGGCGATTCCAATTCGGCACACTACCAAGGGAGAATAGCATGTCATCTTATTCCATCATCGACATTGAAGGCATTGGGCCAACCTACGCCGCCAAGTTACAGGGTATTGGTATACGCACCACGAAAGCCCTTCTGGACCGCGCGAAGGACCCAAAAGGCCGCAAAGCTGTGGCGGAAGAAGCTGGCCTTGATACATCTCAAATTCTGAAATGGGCCAACATGTGTGATCTGATGCGGATCAAGGGTGTTGCCGAGGAATATTCCGAATTGCTGGAAGCTGCAGGCGTCGACACCGTGAAGGAATTGCGTAACCGTAATGTGGCCAATCTGGCTGCAAAAATGGCTGAAGTGAATGCCGCGAAGAAGCTTGTAAGGCTGGTGCCCAGCGAAAAGTCTGTTGAAAAATGGGTTGCGCAGGCCAAGACCCTGCCAACGACCATGACTTACTGATTATCGGATCAGATCAAGATAAGGCGTCGCTGTTGCGGCGCCTTTTTTGTTTGCGGGCTTCTTGCTTGCTGTTTGGATACAATCGATTTGCCTGGGTACCGCATCTCATATCCTACGATAGCAGGGCTTGCTCCGTCGGTTGGGCACACCTATTGTGCCGTTGCTAACTCCAACATCCGATAGTTTCAGAGCACATAATGGCGAAGGCAGAATTCTCTCTGCAAGAGATGATTGAGGCGGCACCGCAGGGCCGCGAATGGTTGGATGGTCTCAGCAAATCGCTTGGCCAGACAGGCCATAAGGATGTGCTGGAAAAACTAAGCGCAGTGACGGATGACGGGCTGGTGATAGCTCCGATCTATCCTCTCACCCACCCTCATAAACAAACCGTCACACTGGCAGCCAGAGCTGACAAAGCCTGGAAAACGCTGACACGGATAGACCATCCTTCGGCAATTGAGGCGAATGCGCAATTACTGCATGATCTGGAACAGGGTGCTGATGGCGCATTGCTTGTGCTGGCGGGGTCCAACTCGGCTCATGGGTTTGGGATTGATCTGCCGGACCTGTCTTCTTTCAAAGCGCTCTTTGGCAATATTTTTGTGGATGCGACCAGCATCCGGTTTGACGGTATGAGCGCGGCCCAATGTGATCTCTGGACGGAATTTTGTAGCGCGCGCGGCTACGATCACAATGCTCTGAATATCAGCATCAATGGGCAGGGCACCAAAGACCTGAAGGGCGTATCTGCAAACCTCATCGCGGATGCATCCAAATGGCATAATAAAGGTGCCACAGCGGCACAGGAACTGGGACTGGCACTGGCCGAAACCGTTTCTGTCATCCGCGAATTATGCGCCGGTGGGACCGACATAAACCCCGCTTCAAAGCGATTGAGTGTGACATTAAGCAGTGATGCTGATCAGTTTGAAAGCATGGCCAAATTTCGCGCCATGCGCCTGCTCTGGCGCAAATTGTTGCAAACGATGAATGCTGACGAAACCCCGCTGTCGCTTCACGCCACAACCAGCTGGCGCATGATGGGTCGACGCGACCCATGGACGAATGTGTTACGCACAACCATGGCAACTTTTGCAGCCGGTCTGGGGGGCGCGGATAGTATCAGCGTATTGCCACATACGCAGGCTTTGGGTTTGCCGGATGTGTTTTCAAGGAGAGTTGCACGCAATATCAGTCTGATTTTGCAGGAAGAAAGTCATCTCGGCAAAATTGTGGACCCGGCATCCGGAGCCGGTGTCTATGATGCGTTGACTGTGTCGCTTGCCGAAGCAGCCTGGGTCAATTTTCAAACCATTGAGGCGCAGGGTGGCTTCACGGCAGCCATTGAAAATGGTTCGGTTCAACAGATGATCAGCGCCAGCCGACAGGCTTACATGAAAGATATAGCAACACGCAAAACCGTTTCGCTTGGGAACAGCCACTTCGCCCAACTTGATGCGCCTGAGGTCAGTACGTTGATCACCCGTCCGCTTGAACCTGAAGATCAGGATGAGAGTTTTGGCGATTTGCGCGATGGCATTCTGTTTGAGCGGTTGGCCGACCGGGCACAAAACCTATCAGTTCTAAGCCAGCCAGCGGTGTTGCTGTTATGCCTTGGCAATAGAAAGGCCTGGAAAGCGCGATCGGATTTCGCGACTGATTTGTTTGCCGCTTCTGGTCTGGCAGTTGAAAATCAGGAAATCGGTGCTGACGCAAAAGTTGACAAACTGGATACCGAACGCACGCCGGTTATTTGTCTGTGCGGTGCCGATGCAGATTATGATGCAAACGCCGAGGCCTTGGTTGCAAGCCTGAGAGAAGCAGGCGCACGACATATCCTGCTGGCGGGCCGTAGCGACCTTTCCGGGTTGGATGATATGATCTTCATTGGCTGTGATGCTCATGCGGTGCTGGACAGAGTTTTGCTGGCACTGGAAGGATCAAAATCATGACCTTTCCTGATTTCACCCAAATCCCTTTCAGCATTCCCGATGCACCTGAAGCGTCGCAAGATGGCACATGGACCACGCCCGAAGGCATCGCGATTTCAGCCATTAACGGGCCAGCAAAGCTGACGGGTCTCACTCATCTGGATGGCTGGCCGGGGTCGCCGCCATATTTGCGTGGCCCCTACCCCACCATGTATGTGCAGCGCCCCTGGACCATTCGCCAATATGCCGGGTTCTCGACCGCCCAGGAGAGCAATGCTTTCTACCGACGCAATCTGGCTGCAGGACAAAAGGGCCTCTCTATTGCCTTCGATCTTGCAACCCATCGCGGCTATGACAGCGACCACCCGCGTGTGACAGGTGATGTCGGCATGGCTGGCGTTGCCATCGATTCCATTCTTGATATGGAGCAATTATTCGATGGTATTCCGCTGGATCAGATGTCGGTTTCCATGACCATGAATGGCGCTGTTCTGCCCATTCTGGCGCTTTATGTTGTTGCTGCGGAAGAACAGGGCGTCGCCCAGAAAGACCTGACCGGAACCATTCAGAACGATATTCTGAAAGAGTTCATGGTGCGCAATACCTACATTTATCCGCCCCTGCCTTCCATGCGCATCATTTCAGACATCTTCTCCTATACCAGCCAGCACATGCCGAAATTCAACTCCATTTCGATTTCCGGCTATCACATGCAAGAAGCTGGCGCGACCGCAGATCTGGAATTGGCCTACACGTTGGCCGACGGGCTGGAATATATCAAAGCGGGCATCAAGTCAGGCATGGATGTGGATGTGTTCGCACCACGGCTTTCCTTTTTCTGGGCTGTTGGCATGAATTTCTTCATGGAGGTGGCAAAATTGCGCGCTGCCCGATTGCTGTGGGCGCAATTGCTGGAGGAGCGGTTTCAACCACAAAATCCCAAATCATTGGCTCTGCGAACCCATTGTCAGACATCCGGCTGGTCCCTGACCGCACAGGATGTGTTCAATAATGTGACACGGACCTGCATCGAAGCCATGGCCGCGACCCAAGGCCACACCCAATCTTTGCACACCAATTCACTGGATGAAGCTCTGGCACTCCCGACTGATTTTTCGGCGCGCATTGCACGCAACACGCAGCTATTTCTACAGATGGAAAGTGGCACGACACGGACCATTGATCCGTGGGGCGGGTCATACTTTGTTGAAAAACTCACCCATGATCTGGCCGAAAAGGCGCTGGCGCATATCCGAGAGATTGACGGGATGGGCGGCATGGCAAAAGCCATTGAGCAGGGCCTGCCGAAAATGCGTATTGAGGAAGCTGCTGCCAGAACACAGGCGCGCATTGATGGCGGTCGACAAATTCTTGTAGGTGTCAATAAATACCGCCCGGAAAGCGACCCGCCGATTGATGTTCTGAAAGTGGACAATAAATCTGTACGTGATCAGCAGCTTGAAAAGCTGAAACGCTTGCGTGGCAACCGGAATGAGACAGCAACACAGGCCGCTCTGGGCAAGCTTGCCGCTGATGCTGCGGGAACCGGCAATTTGTTGGCAGCCTGCATTGAGGCGGCCCGCGCACGCGCCACAGTTGGAGAAATGTCTGATGCCATGGAAAAAACCTTTGGACGTCACCGGGCAGATGTCAAAACCATATCCGGTGTCTACCGGCAGGAGGTCGGCAATATGAATGAGCAGGTCCGCACCGTGCTGGAGATGACCAGACAGTTTGAACGCAATGATGGTCGCCGCCCTCGTATTCTCATCGCCAAGGTGGGACAGGACGGGCACGACCGGGGGCAGAAAGTCATCGCATCTGCTTTTGCTGATCTTGGTTTTGATGTGGATGTTGGTCCCCTGTTTGCCACACCTGATGAAGCCGCCCGCCAGGCGGTTGAAAATGATGTTCACATGATCGGTGTTTCATCTCTGGCCGCCGGACATTTGTCACTTGTACCGGCCGTGCGCGAGGCGCTGCAGCAAGCGGGGCGAGAAGACATTATGGTGATTGTCGGCGGTGTGATTCCACCGCAGGATTTTGATGCACTCTATGCCGCAGGTGCCAGTGCGATATTCCCGCCGGGTACAATCATTGCGGAAGCCGCAGAGAAGCTTCTGGTCGATCTCAGTGCAAAACTGGGCTATGGCAGCACCCGACCATAAGTGGCATATTAGCCCGATGACCGATATTTCAACTCTTGAGCGCGGTATTCTGGACGGTCACCGGCCTTTGCTGGCGCGCGCCATTACACTGGTGGAATCAAAGCGACGCGATCATCGCAAGACTGCGCGCGAATTGCTGGATCGGCTTTCAGACAATACAGGCCACGCCATAAGGGTGGGCATTACCGGAGTGCCCGGTGTTGGAAAATCCACAACCATTGAAGCCCTTGGCAATCGCCTGACCGATGCAGGACACAAGGTTGCTGTTCTGACGGTGGACCCCTCCTCCAGCAGAACCGGCGGCTCCATTCTTGGTGACAAGACCCGCATGCACACACTTGCGGCCAATCCAGATGCGTTTATACGCCCCTCTCCCGCAGCAGGCACCTTGGGCGGAGTGGCTGCAAAAACACGGGAAACAATGCTGCTGTGCGAGGCTGCCGGCTTTGATGTGATCCTTGTGGAAACCGTCGGAATTGGTCAGTCAGAAATCACGGTCGCCGGCATGGTGGACTTCTTTATGGTCCTGATGCTGCCCGGTGCCGGCGATGATTTGCAGGGCCTGAAAAAAGGCGTTCTGGAAATCGCCGACATGATTACGGTCAACAAGGCGGATGGCGACAACAAGCTGGCCGCAGAACGGGCAGCGTCAGAGTACCGAAACGCCCTGCATATTCTCTCGCCCCAAAGTCCCACATGGTCACCACCCGTGCTGACCCATTCCGGTCTCAAGGATGACGGGGTTGATGCTTTGTGGGAGCAGGTTCTGTTGTTCCAGACCCGCATGACTGCGTCCGGGGAATGGCAGCAACGCCGCGAAGAACAACGGATTGGCTGGATGTGGTCGATGTTCGACACCAGATTGAAAAACACCCTTGAGGATCGTCCGGAGTTGCAAAGTCTGGCGCAAGATCTGGAAGCCGAAGTGAGGTCAGGGAGACTTCAACCAGGAAGCGCTGCTGAGCGGCTGTTTGACGCCTTGTTCGATTGATAAAATCGAGATTGGACTATGGAGAAGCGCCCAATGACCCAAAAACCAAAACGCCTTCCGTTGCCGGTACGTCGGCAAATGAACCTGATGGATGCAGCCTGTAAAAGGCTCCGAGCGTTGAATGATACGTATCATCTTGGCAACAATTATTGCCTCGTTGTTTTGCTCGAAAAGCTGGATGATCTTGTCAGCAAGGATAAACTGGATGCGGCCTATCGGGAATTCATCGATGAATACGGAGCGCCGTCCGCGAAAATGCCGTAACAACCAAATTGCACGACTGTGGCCCCATACCCGACGGGTGTTCTTGCCTTACCTTCAAATCGGCACAATTAGCTCTCACTGTTTCCATCCATTGAGGCCAACATCTGAAAAATAGTCCTATGCTGAGAGCTTTGTTGAAATCGACAAAATACCTGTCGCTGGTGTTTGTGTTCCTGTTTTTGCTGCCGTTGGGTGTCCACGCGGCCGTGTTTTGGTCCAAGGGCTGGGAGAAAAGCTGGCGCAGTGCTGATTGGTCCAGCTCCGGCATTCTAAGTGGAACTGCCACCACATCTGAGCCAACAATTTCGGTCTATGCCGCCCGTACTGGCAGATGGAAAGGCATATTCGCCGTCCATAGCTGGATCCTGGTGAAGGATCGCAATTCGCGATCCTGGGATCGGTATGAAGTTGTTGGCTGGGGAACGCCAATCCGCAAGAACGCTTACGCGCCAGACGCGCGCTGGTATGGAAACGAGCCGATGCTGGTTGGCAGCGTCAGTGGTGAGCTGGCCGAAACCCTGATCCCGAAAGTAAGAGCGTCGGTGGACCGCTATCCTTATCGTGCGCGCGGTGATTACCACATCTGGCCAGGACCAAATTCCAATACATTCGTAGCAACGGTCCTTCGTGAAGTTCCGGAACTGGGCCTGAGCCTTCCGCCCACTGCCGTGGGTAAGGATTACCTTGCTGATGGCGGGTGGTTCAGCACCGACGGAGATGGTGTCAAATTTTCTGCCAATGGTATTTTCGGGTTTTCACTTGGTGGTCCCGAAGGCTTCGAGATCAACATTTTAGGCCTTGTTGCAGGATTTGACTGGCAACACCCGGCGCTCAAATTACCCGGCTTTGGCCGTATTGGGGCCTAAGCCCCGAGCCATTTGGCGAGGCGCTCGATCGCATCATCGAGCACGCTATCCTGCTTGCAGAAGCAAAATCTTAAAAACTTTTGCGGCGGTTCAACGCCTTTGTAAAAGGCGGAGACCGGCACTGTGGCGACACCTGCATCACGGACCATTGCCTGACAGGCCTCCACATCCGTGTTTCCGATTGGCAGCGCAGAAAAATCGGCATTCAGGAAATAGGCGGCCTGGCAGGTGCCGACCTTGAAATTCAGCGCACTTAAACCGGCGGCCAGCCGATCCCGTTTTGCAGCAAGCTCGGATTTGATGCCGTCAAAATAGCTATCCGGTAATTCCAGCCCCTTGGCGACCGCCACTTGCAGATGCGGCGGTGTTGTGAATGTTGTAAACTGGTGCGCTTTGGTAATCGGTTCGATCATATGAGCAGCGCCTGTAACGGTCCCCACCTTCCAGCCGGTCATGGAGAACGTTTTCCCAGCCGAGCCAATTGCAACAGATCGCGCCTGTGCTTTCGGCAGGGACAGAACGGAGATATGAGGCTGCCCGTCGAAAGTCAGGTGCTCATAGACTTCATCAGCAACAATAAAAACATCATGCGCTTCACAAAGTTCGACAATCAATTCCAGTTCTGACCGGGAAAACATCTTGCCGGCAGGGTTCATTGGATTGTTCAGCAGCAACAGTTTGGTGTTGTCAGAAAAGGCGTTCTGCAAGGCTTCAATGGGCAACACCCAATCGGGAGGGTCAAGGCGGACCAGTTTGATGATGCCGCCTGCCCGCTCCACCAACGGCGCATAACAATCATAGAGCGGCTCCAGAAGAATGACCTCATCGCCCGGATTAATGAGACCGTTGATGCAATCCGACAGAGCTTCCGTTGCGCCTGATGTGATGACAACCTGACTTTGCCAATCAATTTGCACGTTGTGGAACCGCGCATAGGCATTTGCAACGGCCTGCCGAAGGGCCGGAATACCTGGCATGGGCGGGTATTGATTTGGCCGCTTCAAAAGAGCCTCTGCCGCATATTTTCGCAAGCTGAGCGGACCATCAACATCGGGGAAACCCTGCCCCAGATTGACAGCATTGTGCTGCTGAGCAAGGCGGCTCATTACCTCAAATATTGTTGTTGGAATGCCGGAGTAGATGGTGTTCTTTGGCGGCATGGCCTTGATACCCTGATTGAGTTCAGACCCTATTGGCCGAAAATACCGCGCAACAGACCGCCAATGGGATTGTTTGATGGCCCTTGTGGGTTTCCACTTCCCGGCAACACTTCCTGGGTTGGTGCCCGTCCCTGATTGAGCAAATCAATCGGGCCGCCATTGTTATTTGCTGGCGCAGCTTGCCGCGTGGTGGCGGCCGGGGCTGTGTTGTTTGTGGGCGCAGTATTCTGGTTGCCTGAGACGATAGCGCGTCCGCCGGTAAGGCGGCGTGCTTCCGCAGGCGTCATGAAGCGCGGTGCTGCGTTTGCCGGAGCGGATGTGCGGACCAAAGACCCTCTTGGATCAGGACGCGGTATCGGTACACCACTTGTGTTGGCTGGTTGCCCTGTTTGAGATTGGGTTTGAGGCTGAATGCCGCCCTGCTGCTGACTACCGCCACCAATAAGACGTCCAATCAACTCGGCGCCCTGCCCAATGGCTGCATCCCTGTCTATCCCACCGTCCCTGACAATCTGACCGACATCAATGCCGGTCCTGTCACGCACCTGATCACGCAACGCATCACCATCATCGCTCAGCGCGGCCAGACCACCGCCAAACTGACGCAGTTGCTGAAGAGCTGCATCGGGATTTTCAAGAATACCGGCAATATCGGGATAAATACGGGGTTCGGCAAACGAGCCTTCCACAACAATGGGAACGCCAAGTCCTGCAAAGTCCTGCGACCCACCCTGGCCCTGCAGTGAAGCGACAACTTTTGGATCAAACCGCATTTCCAACCGCTTTGCCGGCAGGTCAATTGTTCCAGCCCCCGTTGCGCGAACGAGTGGACCAATCATTTTGATATCTCTGGTGCGACCGAGGCCATTTGCAAATTGGAAAGAGCCGGAAAACTCACTGAAATCTGTCTTTTCCTGTTCGTTTGTCTGCCAGCCCAGCAATGTTCGCGCGGACAGGGTGCGCACCATTTGAGGAATGTTGACCCCACGGATGGCCCCGTTTGAGAAAATCATCCGGGCTTCGCCATCCAGGCCCGATACAAGACCCAATTCGCTGCGGCCCTGGGTGGTCAGCGCAAGACTGTAATCTGCTGTGCCCTCCAAACGGGTGAATTGTGCAGCGTCACGCAGGAACGGATAGGCATCGAGTGAGGAGAGATCAAAATTGATCGCCATTGAGGGCGTGTCACCGGATGCATTAATCTCCAGCCGACCTGCACCCCTGCCGCCATACAGCTGCATTTCGGTCAGATCAGCGGTTAATACACCGTCTGTAACCGACACCACCATATTGGTGTTACCAGTTCGAATATCGTCCAGAATAATCTCGTTGGCACTGATTGTCAGATTGGCATTCATGCTGTTGAGGCCAGACAGATCAATAGTGGCATTGCTCCAACCGGCATCCGCCGCGCCTTCGATACCCGGCAGATTGCTGCGATTGGGTGCAGATGCAGATCTGCCGGATGACCCGCCAGACGCATAAGGTGTCAGGTCCAGTTGTTGCAAGGCGAGCCGTGCTTCAAGCCTCGGCTTGCCCGACAAGGAAATAACACCATTGCCAGTTCCCTGTGTGCCATCCAACAAAATCCGGGCATTGTCAAAATTGACCGCACCCGGGCTGAAAGACAATTCGCCAGTGTAGCTGAAAGGCCCAAGACCACCGCCATCACCAACGGGTTGATTCAGCCAAGAAAGCAAACCGCGCAAGGATCGCGTTTCAACCGTGATGTCGCCATCAAAGTCCCCAGTCTGGGTGAATGTGCCATCAACACCTGCCGACACTCTGCTGGAATTGATCCCAAACTGTGCAGGACCCATGCCGTTGGACAACATTTGACCGGCAGCAAATTGACCGCTCATTTCGAAGCGTTCATCGCGCCATTCAGCCTGTCCCAGCAAACCAATAGGCGTATCCAGCGTGTTGATGGTTATGTTGGCCGTGATGTTGTCAATTGTATCTGCACGCTCTTCGCCAAGTGCAAGACCAATGCCGGTTTGTGTCACAGACCCGCTGCGTAATCCAAGTGTACCCCTGGCATTCAGGCTGGACATGATTTGCTCGGGATCTGCGCCCTGCGAGGCAAATTGCAGATCTACAATCAAGGAGCCGTTCACCCTTGGCTGGCCTTCGCCAACCAGCCCGGCTGCGGACATCAAAGTGCCAACATCCACGCCCTGGGAGACCAACTCACCAGACAGTGCCGGCACCAATTGAGACAGGTCAACCCGCAATGAACCTTGAAGGGTCTCCTCTCCGACCATAACCGCAAATTCCGAAATTTCTGCAGCCTCCGGAGAGGCAGCGATATCTGCGGAAAGACGAATGCTGCCGAGACCTTTTGTCTCCTCCGGCAATTGAGTTCCCAACCAGGCTGCCAAAGCGGGAACAGAGGGAATATCGGAAATAAACTGACCACCAAAGGCTGGTCCAAGACCAAAATCCACGGTGCCGCCCAAAGAAGCGTCGGCTACGCCGCCATCCAAGCTGACCTCCAGCGCAGACCGCTCGCCCAATATCGCTGACCGCGGCTCATCAAGTCGGGTAGTCAGAGCGAAGTCCTCTCCCTGATAGGCAAAGGCTGATTCAATAAGCAAAGGGACGTCAAGCGATGTGAGGGCTGTATCCACTGTGATCCCGCTGATAAGATGGTCAGTCCCATCGCGCATATCCTGATATCGCACGGAGCCATCGCGGATGGTTACGGCATCGATTTGCAGGCGTTCAAGAGCCAGCAGAACACTTCCCGCATCGTCAACAACCGCATCATCAGCGTTGATAGTGCTCCTTAAATCCGCGGAGGGGGTGTTGTCCGTGGCATTGTTTTGCTGCCAGCTTGCGCGGCCGTTCTGATCGACAATGAGATCAATTTCCGGCCCGATCAGAGTTGCTTCATCAAGGCGTACATTGCCTGTGAAAATGGCAGCCAGATTGATGCCAAACCGGACTGTTTGCGCGCGCACGGCGCTGGTTTCACCATCAGCGGAAATCCTCACGTCGCTGGCGCTGAAACGCGGTGACGGGAAAACACCAACCGAAATTGGTCCCTCTATGGCCAGCTGCCAGCCAGTGGCCTGTTCAACCTGTCTGGACACTTCGCGCGCAATTGTCTGGCTGGGTAGAAAGAATGGTAACACAAACACAACCAGCAGGAACAAGCCGACAGTGCCGCCGCCAACATAGGCGACTTGTCGCATCCATGGAGACTTGAAGAGTGGCTTACCGGGCTCGCGAGGCTTACGTGGCCTTTTGCCCTTGCTTTTTTTTGCAGGGGGCACGTTTGATGCGAGCATGGCAGATGTCGCATTCGGATCAGGCGTATTTGCCCCCGAGACAGCGGCTCCCTGCGTTTCCAGGGCAGGCGCAATCGGCACGTGGGTGCGGTTCTCTGCGCCCTGCCCAATCTCAAACGATGGTACAAATGGCTCTGCGGGAACGGATTGTGCCTGAACTGCTTCAACAGTTGGCTCTAAATAGTGGTCTGCAGGCGACGCTGTGTCTGGAACATGGACGTAATTTGGTTCGGCAGGTGCATTCGGCTGCGGTGCAATAGGTTGCGGCACAAAAGGCTCTGAACCCGCAGGCTCGGAAAAATTCGGTTCAGGAGCATATGACTGTGGAGGTTCTGGATACGTCGGCATCGCCTCTGGCACAACGGGCGGCGGCGCAAAATCTCGGGGCGCAGCGGTCTGGGTAGCCACATTCCTGGGGGCCACATTACGGGGCGGTGCCACATATTGCCGGTCAGTCGGTGGTGGCCCTGGTGTGTATGCCGGTGCGGGGGTCCGTAAATCCTGTGGTGCACCTCGTGGTGGCTCTGGCGCTCTCAAGGGCTGAGGGGGCCTTACAGGCTCTGTAACTCGCGCAGTTTCTTGGGTGCGCAGAGGTTCTCGGGTGCGCAGAGGTTCCCGGGCGCGCAACGGTGGTTCTGGTGCGCGCGCAGGCTCTTGCGCTCGCACAGGCTCTGGTCGCGCTGCAGGGACCGGTCGCACACCTATTCCGCGTTCAATCTCGAATTGCGCATCCACCTGCGGGTCGTCTGAGGCCTGCCGTGGATCATCATGAATTGGCGGCCCAGGAACCGATGAGGGCGATGAACGAGCGCGCAAAGATGCCGCAAAGTCCTGTGGTGTCGACCCGAAAGGACCATCAGCCACAGATGGTAACCCCTGTCTTGCCTGGTCCTGTCTTGCCTGGTCCTGTCTTGCCTGGTCCTGTCTTGCCTGGTCCTGTCTTGCCTGGTCCTGTCTTGCCTGGTCCTGTCTTGCCTGGTCACGCGGAGTAGCGGACGGAGAAGCTGGCCTCTGAGGTGCCGCAGGTTGCGATGGCGGCACAGCTCGACCAGTCCGGTCCGCTGGCCGGTCGGCGGAATGCTGACTGCCAGTCCGGTTCTCCGGCGAAGGTTTATTTCCGTCTGTCGGGTCGTCGTTCGACACTAAATGTTCCGCTTTTTCAAATGATTGCAAATCATAGTTTGATCAACACCATTTACCATTTTTGCAGACTACACTGGATAATTAATAAGGCAATTCAGTGCCGCCCGTAAAGCCTTACAAATCGTGCTAACTGAGGCCTATTTGGTGGAATTCGATGCAAAAACAGTGAATTCTCGTCTCGCTTCGTCTGAATGTAAGGCAGATCGGTTTGGAAGACACATCAAAAACGCTGAGCCGATTCTCTCAAGCCTCTGCAAAAGCTGATCAAAATACTGCCGCTATCGGTGGTAGAACGTAACTGGTTCTTGGTGCTGCTCAGATGGCTTCCAAAAGCCCTGGCCGCTTAAGCTACAGCTCGTGACAAGGCGCATTGCGACCAAAGATCAGACAACGCTCCGACCAATCTGTCCATGTCGTCATCGCTGTGGAGTGGTGTGGGCGTGAAGCGCAGCCGCTCGGTGCCTTCAGGAACTGTCGGATAATTGATAGGCTGGACATAAATCCCGTAATTGTCGAGCAGCAGATCACTGATCCATTTGCATTTACTGGCATTGCCGACCATCACCGGAACAATGTGGCTGGGATTGGAAATATGAGGAATGCCTTTGGCATCGAGCCTGGCACGCAATGCTGCAACACGCTCCTGATGTTGGACGCGCTCTTCGTTGCTGTTTTTCAGATATTGGATGCTGGCAACAGCACCGGCTGCCAATGCCGGCGGAATAGCCGTTGTGAAAATAAACCCCGAGGCAAAACTGCGGACAAAATCGCACAGCTCGTTCGAGCCGGTGATGTAACCACCCATCACGCCATAGGCCTTGCCAAGCGTGCCTTCGATGACAGTCAGGCGCTCCATCAGACCCTCGCGTTCCGCAATCCCACCACCGCGTGGCCCGTACAGGCCAACAGCGTGGACCTCATCCAGATAGGTCATGGCACCGAACTCATCTGCAACGTCACATAGCTCCTTGATCGGTGCGATGTCCCCATCCATGGAATAGACTGATTCAAATGCCAACAGTTTGGGAGCGGCAGGATCATCTGCTGCCAGCTTGCGGCGCAAATCATCCGGGCAGTTATGTTTGAAAACACGTTTTTCAGCACGACTGTGGCGAATGCCCTCAATCATTGAGGCGTGGTTCAGCGCATCTGAATAAACAATGCAGCCAGGCAGCTTTGACGCCAGTGTCCCCAGAGCGGCCCAATTGGACACATAGCCTGAGGTGAAAATCAGCGCCGATTCCTTGCGGTGTAAATCCGCCAATTCGCGTTCCAGCAAAACATGGTGATGGTTTGTGCCGGATATATTGCGCGTTCCGCCAGCGCCAGCGCCGCATTTGGCGATAACATCCGTCATGGCGCTGATGACCTGTGGATTCTGGCCCATTCCAAGATAGTCGTTGGAACACCAGACCGTGACTTCATCGGTGCCGTCCGCACGATAGCGGGTCGCTTTGGGAAAGCCACCACTGTGGCGCTCCAACTCTGCAAACACGCGGTAATTGCCGTCTTCCCGCAATTTATCGAGTTGTTCTTTAAACAGCGCGTTGTAATCCATCAGGAACTCCACATTGAACCTACGGCCATTCAGCTGCGGATTGACAGCGGCCAACCGGCAAACCGGACTCTCTAACTATAAAACGATCTTGAGCATTTGTGCGCAAAAATCATTGAGGTAGATCAATCCAGCGTTTCTATATGGCTAGTGACCAAACGCATGAACGTTCTGATGCTGCGTGCCCAGACCATCAATGCCCAGTTCCATCTCGTCACCATCGACCAGAAAGCGCTGTGGTTTCATGCCCATACCAACACCTTCCGGCGTGCCGGTTGCAATCACATCGCCCGGCATGAGCCGCATGAACTGGCTCATATAGCTGACAATTGTCGCGACAGAGAAAATCATGTCAGACGTATTGGAATTCTGGACGGTTTCACCATTCAGTTTCAACCAGAGTGGCAATGCCTGGGGGTCTGGAATTTCGTCTGCTGTAACCAGCCAGGGGCCAATCGGACCAAAAGTCGGTGCTGACTTTCCTTTGATCCACTGTCCACCGCGTTCAATCTGGAAGCTGCGCTCAGACACGTCATTGATAAGACAATATCCGGCAACATGGGAGAGTGCATCAGCTTCACTGACATGTTCAGTCTTGGCACCAATGACCACGCCGAGCTCTACTTCCCAATCCGACTTGACACTGCCCTTCGGGATAATGACTTCATCAGTTGGTCCCTGAATGGCCGAGGTCGCTTTGGAAAACAGGATTGGTTCGGAAGGCGCGTCCATGCCGCTTTCCTTGGCATGGTTTGCATAGTTCAGACCAACACAAAAGTAGTTGGGAACAGAGCCGACACAAGCACCAATGCGAGGCTGACCATCCACCATGGGAAGGCTATCTGGATCGAGTTCGCGCAAATGGGCAAGGCTCTCACGTGTCAACGTTGCCGGCTCGATATCATGCAGATGCCCGGACAAGTCGCGCAACGCGCCGTCACTATCGAGTATGCCTGGTTTTTCAGCGCCCAGCGCCCCGAAACGTACGAGTTTCATGTCCCGCTCCCTTTTGCTTTTTACAATGTTATTGGTTTTGCTTCGTCGGTTTTGGCCGCCTCTATGGCACAGGCGAGGATGCCTGCCAATGACTGGAGCTCTTTTTGCATGACAATGCGGCTACAAGCGGGCTGCGGGCAGGCTACGGGCAGGCTACGGGCAGGCTGCACCATTCTGTATTGAAAACCGACCGTCTCAACACACCATGCTTGGAAAAAACCTGGCGAAAGAGTGTCTCTATTCACCAGGTTTTTTGTCAGTTTCATTAATATTCAGCCCTAATCGCGTTCAGCAGATGCTGCCCACAAATTGATGTCAGCCTCTTTGGCATGACCGTCTATCAGTGCCAGTTCTTCTTCGGTAAAGTCTGATTTGTCGAGCGCCGCAACACAATCCACAATCTGTTCCGGACGGCTGGCACCAATGAGCGCGGTCGTCACCCGCCCACCGCGCAGAACCCAGGCAATGGCCATCTGGGCCAGTGTCTGCCCACGGCTTTGCGCAATATCATTAAGTGCCCGTATGTTCGACAGGGTTTTCTCATTGAGGAAATCAGGATCAAGGGACGAGTCTTGCGCCGCGCGGCTGTCAGTGGGTATGCCACCCAGATATTTGTTGGTCAGCATGCCTTGCGCCAAGGGCGAGAACACAATTGATCCGACACCCAGATCATCAAGCGTGTCCAGAAGTCCATCCTCTTCCACCCAGCGATTGATCATGGAATAGCTGGGCTGATGAATAAGGCAGGGAGTGCCGAGATCGTTCAGAATTTTAACCGCTTCCCGTGTGCGCTGAGAATTGTAGGACGAAATGCCAACATATTGCGCCCGGCCCGATCGTACAATGTGATCCAGAGCGCCCATGGTTTCTTCCAGCGGCGTGTTAGGGTCAAAGCGGTGGGAATAGAAGATATCCACATAATCGAGGCCCATGCGCTTCAGGCTCTGATCGCAGCTGGCAATCACATATTTACGACTGCCCCATTCGCCATAAGGACCCGGCCACATGCGGTAGCCAGCCTTTGATGAAATGATCAGCTCGTCGCGCAGACCACGAAAATCATTTTTTAGAATTTTGCCAAATGCGATTTCGGCTGACCCGGGAGGTGGGCCGTAATTATTGGCCAGATCAAAATGGGTAATGCCGCAGTCCAATGCCTGCCGACACAAAGCCTGCTTCGTTGCGTGCGGTGTTTCATCACCAAAATTATGCCACAGCCCAAATGACAATGCGGGCAGTCTCAGCCCGCTTTTGCCAACGCGATTGTAGCGCATTTTGTCATAACGATTTTCGTTGGGAAGCCAGTTCATATGTGGGGTCCTACTTCAAAAGTGCTTCGGCCTCAGCAATGCCAAGTGCTGCCGGGCGACTGCATGTGGTGCTCATGGCTACAAATTCGCCGGTCTCACCGGATTTCAGGATCGAGGTCATGATATCGACCGCGTGCAATGCGCGCTCAAGGGAACAACGATGGTCCCGTCCATCCATAATGGCCATTGCCATGTCTGCCAACCCGGCAGCACGGTAATTTGCCCGACCGACGCCATTCTGCTCCTGATTGTTAACACGAAAAGGATGATCCCAATCCGGCAAAGGAGCCACCTCGGAGAAATCAGCGCCGCCAGCGGAAACAGCACCACCAAAGAAATTCGGATCAGGCAGATAGACCGATCCACCAGTGCCATACAACTCCATTTCGGAATGCTGGTGGGCCCAGACATCCCAACTGGACAGCATGGTGATGGTGGCACCCTGTTCAAATTCCAACAATGCATGGACGTTGGTTGGCGTATCGACCGGGACGGTTTCTCCCGCACGTGGTTCACTCGAAATCGTTCTGGTCCTGGAAGCCATGGATGTCAGTGCTGCGACACGCTTGACCGGCCCGATGAGGTTGATCAAATTCGCGATGTAATAAGGTCCCAGATCCAGCACCGGGCCGCCGCCTGGCTGGAAAAAGAAATCCGGGTTCGGGTGCCAGTGCTCCATGCCGTGGCTCAGAACAATAGCGGTTCCCGAGGTAATCGTGCCAACGGCACCGCTATCGATATGCGCTCTGGCCTGCTGATGTGCACCGCCAAGAAACGTATCGGGCGCTGAACCGACCATCAGTCCCTTTTGTGCTGCCAAATCCCGTAAGGCTTTCCCTTCTTCAAGGGTCAGCACGACCGGCTTTTCAGAATAAGCGTGTTTTCCAGCTTCCAATATCTGCTTTGTCACACCGTAATGCGCATCGGGAATGGTCAGATTGACGATGATGTCGATGTCATCTGCTGACAACAGGCCGTCAATTGTATCAGCCCGCACGCCATACTCATCTGCCTTTGCTTTTGCGGCAGCGCTGTTCAAGTCAGCACAGGCCCTTATCTCGATGCCTTTAAACAGGGGGGCAAGCGAGAAATAGGTTGTCGAGATATTTCCGCATCCAATGATGCCAACGCCAAGTACACTCATCTCAAACCCTTTCAGAATTGCTTTGCAGCTTTAAGCGAGCGTTCGGCAAACCGCCTGTCATCGCTCGGATTGTCATGTTCCATCACAAAAGCCTCAGCCTTTGTCTTGCGCAGGGCAGCCATAATGGCCGGCCAGTCCATGGTGCCGTCTCCGACATCAGCCCAGCCGTCTTCATCAGCCTTTTCACCTTCCGGCGCGATGTCTTTGATGTGAGCGGCGGTCAGCCTGTCACCGAATTTTTTAATGTAATCCAGCGGGTTTTTACCGCCGCGGGCAATCCAGGCAATATCAGCTTCCCAATGAAGCAAAGGGCCGCCTTCAAAGATGAGATCGATCGGCAGTTCGCCAGTCGGCAGTGTGCTGAACTCAAAATCATGATTGTGCCAGCCAAAAGCAATGCCAGCATCACACAGAGGTTTTCCAGCCGCCTGCAATCTTTTGCCAAATGCGCGCCAGCCATCCGCATCAGTGGGGCGTTGATCAACTGCCAGATGGGGTACGAAGATGGATTTGATGCCAAGTAATTTCGCTATTTCAATTGCTTGTCCCGGTTCGTTCTCAACCAGATTCAAGTCCATATGAGTGGTTGGCATGGTGAGACCGCTATCTGCCAGATCAACCTTGAGACTATCGATAGCTGCCTTGCTGGCGTAAATCCCGCCATATCCTTCGACCGATTTGTAGCCAAGATCGGTCAGCATGGCGAAAGTATCGCTCATCGGTGTGAAATTGCGGGAGCTGTAGAGCTGATAGGAAAAATCGGTCATGTCATATTCTCCTTGAGGTGCGGGCAGCGCGCGTCATGCAGTGCCGTAAGTCGCAGTGAAAAGATCTCTCACTGTAATTTCAGGTTTTTTGTCTGATACATCTGGTACGAAATGCAGGGCTTTTTTGCGGCCTGGCAGCATGGTGAAGGCATTATCAGAAAACCGCCCTGCACTATCCGCTTCCAGCGCCACGAACAGCGCGAGCGTTTGGCAGGTCAACGTCACCTCCCAACCTTCACCAGACGGCGTAATGTCAAATTCAATTTCCGGGTTCTGGAGATCCAGCGTCTTATAGGGTTCATTGGTGAAATGGTCACTGTGAATAATGCCATCTGGCCCAGCCCATTCAAAATAAAGGATCTCACCAACCTGAAGGTCCTGTTTCGGTAGGTTGAGCAGAACAGCGTTTTCAGTAGAATTGATGCTCCGGCGACCTGCTCCGAGCTCGCGTTGCGTTCCAGACATGGACACAGCATAGGCCGTGACGCGCAGTTCTCGCTGATCGCGCAGATCGTTGATCGCAATCAACGCAATATTATCGTCGGTCGGGACCGCAACCACAACTGCTGGCTCGAAAAAGTCTTTTGCCATATGGTGCAACAGCTTCCAGTTGCCGCCATAGTCCAGACTGGACCAGCTTGCCACTGGCCATGTGTCATTCAACTGCCAATAAAGTGCTCCCATGCAATGCGGCTTGATGCTGCGCCAGTAATCAACGGCAGTCTTGATGGCCAACCCCTGTTGAACCTGGCTGAGATAGACGAAATTTTCAAAACCAACGGGAAACCGGAAATAGCGAAACATGGTTTCTGCGATCCGTGCATTGCCCCCGGCGTTTTTCTGATGGCTCTCCATGACCGGCGAGGCAATATTCCAATCTTTCTCGTCGGCAAAATCACGAATGACATTCATCGACGGGAAAGACTGAAACCCGAATTCGGAACAAAACCGAGGTTTCACATCGCGATAATGAGAAAAGTCTCTGCCTTCATGCCAGACCGACCAGAAATGCATATCGCCGGAGCCGTCATCGTGCCAGGCATCACCAAAGTTCATGGGTCCAGGTGATGGGCTGGACGGCCACCAATTGGCATTTGGCAGCGTATCTTTCAAAGCGGTCTCAACGGTACGATTTAGCCGATCATAGCTGACCAGATAGCGGTCTCTGTCTTTCCGGCTTTCCTCAAACCAGGTCAGTGCACCAATCAGTTCATTATCGCCGCACCACAGAGCAATTGAGGCATGGTGCCCCAGACGCGCTGTCTGCTCACGCACCTCAGCATCAACTTCTGCCAGAAACGCCGGTGTTGACGGGTAGAGATTGCAGGCGAACATGAAGTCGTGCCAGATCAACAGGCCCATTTCATCGCAAAAATCATAGAAATAATCCGGCTCATACCGTCCGCCGCCCCAGACCCGGATCATATTCATATTGGCATCAACTGCGGACTGAAGAAGCGCGCGCGTCTTCTCTTTTGTAATGCGCCCCGGCAGCGCGTCAGCAGGTATCCAGTCTGCGCCCCGCATAAAAGTGTCGTGATCGTTGATGCGGAATTTGAACCCCAGACCAGCGGCATCTGTTTCCGTCACCAGATCGATAGAGCGCAATCCGACACGCCGCGTTTCGGCCTGGTCATCCAGTGTGACTGTCAAATCGTGCAAAACCTGGTCACCAAGCCCAAAAGGCCACCACAGGTCCGGCTTGTTGAACGAGAAGTCTGCGGTTGCCGAGTTATCGACAATTTCAATTGTGCGGTTTTCACCGGCAAATTCTACATTGATACTTCCGCCGCCGCCCTGCCCGATTATTGCCACTGTCACTGTGACGTCGGCGCGCTCGTTGGTGCTTATCTGATCAACGCGGATCTGCCCTATTGTAGCGGGCCGATTTTGCTCCAATTCCATACGGCCATAGACGCCAAGAGGGGCAAGAGCGATATTCCAGTCCCAGCCGAAATCGCACTGAACCTTTCGCAGCATATTGCCATTGGCGATCGGGCAATTTTCCTTGTGCCACGGCACGTAAAATGGCTGATCTTCCTGCAATTTCGCAGCGATGCGGGGCGATGATGCAAACCGAATTGTGATTTCGTTTTCACCCCCCAAAAGAGTGTCTGAAACATCGATTTTGTAGGTGCGGAAGCTGTTCTGTGTCGTCGCCACAACCGCCCCATTGATGCTGACCTCAGCAATTGTGTCCACATCCTGCAGGATGAGGGACAGATCGGTCTTGTCGGTGTGGAAAATGCGGCTGACAATCCAGTCACGTTCCGCAATCCAGCGCACATCATACTCGTTTCGTCCCCTATATGGATCCGGTACAATTTGGGCATGTTGAAGTGCGCTCACGACATCGCCCGGGAGCATCATCGTAAGGGAATAGGATTGCTGCTGGTCGCAAAGCAACCATTCGCCAGATAGGTCAATCATGTTGAACTCTTAATTGTGACGCTGCGTCTTTGCGCTTACAGGCGCAGCTCAGTCGTTTTGTCGAATAATGAAGCACGTGTCGGGTCGAACCCGATTTTCAAATCATCACCCGTTGAAACCGATGCCTGACCATCCATTCTGAACCGGAACGGCGCGCCGTTAATCTTGGTCCAGACCAGTGTGTCAGAGCCCATTGGTTCAACAATATCAACATGTGCATTGGCACTGAAAGGCGCGTCCTCATTGACTAAAACGTGCTCCGGTCGAATCCCGAACCACGCGGAGGATTTAGCGCTCTCATCTGAAAAATCATAACGTGACAAATCAATACTCATGTCCCCGCTGATGAATTGGCCGTTGACGACTTCACCTTCAAAGAAATTCATAGAAGGTGAGCCGATAAAGTCAGCAACATATTTGTTGACTGGCCGGTTATAGATTTCCTGGGGGCTGTCGAGTTGCTGGATCAGACCGTCTTTCATGATCGCAATTCGGTCGGCCAGTGTCATCGCCTCGATCTGATCATGGGTGACATAGATCATCGTGTTTTTGAGGCGTTCATGCAGCACTTTCAACTCGACGCGCAAATCAGCACGCAGTTTTGCATCCAGATTGGACAGTGGCTCATCGAAAAGGAATACATCCACATCGCGCACCAATGCCCGGCCGATGGCAACACGCTGGCGCTGCCCACCAGACAAGGCCGCAGGTTTACGGTTCAGCAAGGGTTCAATCTGTAGAATTTCTGCTGCCCGTTTAACGCGCGCTTCTATCTCGTCCTTCGGCATTTTTGCGTTTTTCAGCCCAAATGTCAGATTTCCACGAACGGTCATCTGCGGATAAAGTGCATAGGATTGAAACACCATGCCAATTCCGCGTTCGGAAGGCTGTTCCCAGGTGACATTTTTGTCATTGATGAATATCTGCCCGTCGGACACATCCAAAAGCCCCGCAATGCAGTTAAGCAAGGTGGATTTGCCACAGCCAGACGCGCCCAGAAGGACCAGAAACTCGCCCTGACCGATATCCAGATTAAGGTCCTTCAATACTTTGACCGAACCAAATTCCAGGTCGAGATGCTTGATTGATACGCTCGGATTTTCCATGATTCTCAGCCCTTCACGGCGCCCGCAGCAATGCCGCGTACGAACAATTTACCGGATACAAAATAGACGAATAGCGGCACGAGGCCTGTCAGCAGGGTGGCTGCCATGTTGACGTTGTATTCCTTCACACCCTGCACCGAATTCACGATGTTATTGAGTTGGACAGTCATCGGATAATTTTCCGGTTTGGTGTAGATCACGCCGAACAGGAAATCATTCCAGATACCTGTCACCTGCAGAATGATGGCAACCACGAAAATCGGCAACGACATTGGCAGCATGATCCGGAAATAAATACCCCAGAATCCAGCGCCATCAACGCGCGCCGCCTTGAACAATTCTTCCGGGACAGAACTGAAGTAATTACGGAACAGAAGCGTCAGAATGGGCATGCCGAACACAGTGTGCACAATGACCAGTCCACCCAGTTTGGTGTAAAGGCCCATCTCGCGCAGAATGATCACAATTGGATAGATCATGACCTGATAGGGAATGAACGCCCCAAATATCAAAATCGTGAAGAAGATGTTGGCGCCCTTGAAACGCCAATTCGCCAGCGCATAGCCGTTCACAGACGCGATCAATATGGAAATCGCGACAGAGGGAACCATGATGCGGACAGAGTTCCAGAACCCGCGCGACAGGCCATCGCAATTCAAGCCGGTACAGGCTTCCGACCACGCCTTGACCCAAGGCTCAAATGTGATTTCCACGGGAGGTGAAAATACATTGCCCAGACGAATTTCCGGCATGCCTTTAAGGGACGTCACCACCATCACATAGAGCGGCAGCAGATAATACATCGCGATGACGATGAGGGTGCCATACAACATGATGTTACGCGGCGACAGCGCCCGCTTGGGCTTGCGCCCCCTTGGCCCTACCGTTGTCGTTACTTTTGAATTGGTTGCGGATGTGTCAGCCACGTGATCGCTCCCCTTTGAATTCCAGGTAAGCCCATGGGATGACAATCACCAGAACCGATAAAAGCATCATCGTTGAGGCCGCAAATCCCTGCCCCAAATTCTGGTTTTTGAACATGTAATCATAGACGTATTTGGCCGGCACTTCCGAGGCGATGCCTGGCCCGCCGGATGTTTGAGCGACAACAAGATCATAGACCTTGACGATGCCCGACGCGATAATGACCAGGGTCGTGATGAACACCGCCCGCATCATTGGAATGACAATGAACACATATGTCTTCCACATCGGGATACCGTCGACTCGAGCGGCCTTCCAGATATCCTCATCGATGCCACGCAGACCCGCCAGCATCAGGCACATGATCAGTCCCGTGCCCTGCCACAGTCCGGCAATCAGAACGCCGTAAATGACTATGTCCGGATTATATAGCGGGTCGAAAACGAAGTCCTCAAACCCCAAATTACGGATGATTTTCTGAATGCCGAATTCGGGGTTCAATATCCACTGCCACACAAGTCCCGTGACGATGAAGCTCAGGGCGAAGGGATACAGGAAGATAGATCGGAAGGTGTTTTCAAATCGGATCTTCTGATCCAGCATAGCGGCCAAGAGAAAACCGATAACCAATGAAAATATCATGGAACAAATGCCGTAGATGGCCAGGTTTTCAATAGAAATCAGCCAACGGTTCTGGCTCCACAGGCGCTCATACTGATCCAGACCGACAAGCTTGCTATTGGGCAGAAGTTTTGAATTTGTGAATGAGTGAAACACCGTCCACAAGGTTGCACCGACAAAGACCACCAACGCAGTCAGAACCATGGGAATGGCCGCGATCTTGGCACTCATATTGCGGAATAATTGTGTTGGCCGCCCGGTCTGCGCCATGACCCTTCTCCCCACCTGAAGACAAATTTATAAATTAATTTATCGGAAAACTTTTGAGCCAGATCTTGTGCCCGGTAGACCGATCCGAGATTTTCGGATCGGTCAGATTTTGGCGAAGATGTCAGTCAGCGTCTTCGATAATTGCGACGTAACGTTTCTGCGCGTCAGCGGCCGTGATATCTTTGCTGTTCCAGAACTCCACCATCAGATCCTGGATCTGGCCCTGGGTATCAGCAGACTGAACATTCACGCCATCTGGCAGGATGTTGCCATCAGCAAGGATCTTGAGGCCCTTCTTCATGCAGTCATTGGCAGCAGACAGATCAACATCCCCACGAATTGGCAAAGATCCCTTCTTCAGGTTGAAAGCGACCTGCACTTCTTTTGAAATCATCTGTGACGCCATCCGCTTTTGAGCGGCTGTAATCTCAGGATCATCGTTTTTGGGGAAATAGAATGCATCACCACCGGTGGCGATCACTTCATTCACGCCGAGACCTGGCAGGCAGGTGTAATCTTCACCAGCCACCTGGTTGGCAACCTGGAATTCACCCTGTGCCCAATCGCCCATGATCTGACCACCGGCCTTGGCGGTGATCACCATATTGGTGGCCTGATTCCAATCCTGAACATTTGAGCCTTCGGACAAGGATCGCGCAGCCGCATAGGCTTCAAAGACTGCAGTAGCCTCTGCACTGGCCGCAGCCTTAGCATCCTTGTCGGACAGGATGCTCTTATACAGATCGATCCCACCGACAGCGACCATCATGGTGTCAAAGGCAAGTTGGGTCTGCCAGGATTGCTGGCCCATGGCCAATGGCACGATGCCTGCCTCACGCAATTTTGGTGCTGAAGCAACGAATTCGTCCCAATTCGCTGGCACTGCAACGCCGGCTTTCTTGTAGGCTTCATGGCTGAGCCACAACCATTGTGGTGAGTGAATATTGACTGGGACGCAATAAATCTTGCCGTCCACTGTGCAACCATCGAGCAAACGCACCGGATTGACCAGATCGCGCCAGCCTTCTGCTTCCGCAATTTCTGTCAGATCCAGCATCAAACCGGCTTCCACCAATTCTTCAGCCTGGCGTCCGTGGTTCAGTTGGGTCGCGCCCATCGGGTCACCGCCAATGATACGGGAAATGATAATCGGGCGGGCAACGCCGCCGGATCCGGCTATCGCGCCATCAACCCATTTGTCTCCGCCATCATTAAAAGCTTTGGCAAATTCTGCCACGGCAGCGGCTTCGCCACCAGAGGTCCACCAATGTGTTACTTCCAGATCAGTCGCTTGCGCGGCCATTGGAATTCCCGCAGTGAGCATCAATGCGGCAGCTAGTGTTTTCAGTTTCATATTTTCCTCCCAGATGAAACTATAACGTTATAGTAGGACGCTATAACGATTTAGATTACGAATCAATCTAGTATTTTCAATTTTATTTGATCATGCTGAAATGTGTGTATGAACGGTAGCTGGACCCTGTGACTGGTGTGTCAGCGGCAAAACCGATATGGACTGCGCGCGTTACCGAAAGCAGAAATATGGATACCAATCAGCCGCATAACAAAGCCGACAAGCCGGAGGCGGAAAGCGCCGGTTCAGATCATCGTCTGCCGAAACGACCGACCCTGAAAACAATTGCGATGATTACCGGATTGTCGATTGCTACGGTGTCCCGGGCCTTGAAAGATGCATCCGATATCGGCGAGGCAACTAAAAGCCGGGTTCGCGAAGTTGCAAATGAAATTGGCTATCGCCCAAACCGTGCCGGCGTGCGTCTGCGCACGGGCAAAACCAATGTAATTTGCCTTGTGATGTCGGCTGAAAGCCACGTTATGAATCATACGGCACAGCTGATTTACTCAATTTCAACAGCGCTCAGAAACACGTCCTATCATCTCAACGTCACGCCCTATTCTGCTGATGATGATCCCATGGAGCCCATTCGATACATTGTTGAGACCGGCTCTGCGGATGGCGTGATTCTGAACCAGATAGAACCAAAAGATCCGCGCATCGCCTATCTGAGTAAACACGGCCTTCCATTCGCCACACATGGCCGCACCGAGATGGGGATCGCTCACCCTTATTTTGATTTCGACAATGAGCGCTTTACCGAATTGGGCGTGGAAAAACTGGTGTCCCTTGGCCGCAGAAACCTTGCCTTGTTGTCCCCGCCTGCTGAGCAGACTTACGGCAAGCACATGATTAGTGGCTTCGGCGCGGCGGCAGAACGGCTCGGAGTAAATCACAGGACCCTGGAATTGGTGACCAGCGACAGCGATATGACCGAGATTGAAGCGGCCCTTTCCAAGACCATGAAAGGCCCCAACCCGCCGGATGGCTTTATCAGCGGAAGCACCAGCGGAGCCATGGCGATTGTGAACGCCGTAGAGAATGAGGGACTGCTGCTCGGCACAGATGTAGACCTGGTGGCCAAGGAAGCGCTTCATTTTCTGGTGCATTTCCGAAAGGAAATCATTGTGGTGCGGGAGAATGTCAGCCAGGCAGGTACATTTCTGGTGAAAGCGCTCACTGCGTCAATTGAAAAAGACGGACCACCACAACAGGATCTTGAAATACCTTTACTGGAGCTTTGATCCTTCAGGAGTCTGAAGCGTTACCCGCCAACGGCCAATAAAACAACGCCGCCTGCCACTATCATGGCCGCCAGCATACGCAATTTCCACGGTCGTTCCTTGAACCAGATCACGCCGATGAGTGCTGCGATGATGACACTGGATTCGCGAATCGCGGAAACGGTGCCTAGGCTCGTAAGGCTCTTGGCATAAATCGCGAGGCCATAGGCGACCGCAGATAACAGCCCTCCGCCAATACCAATGGTCAGAATTTTGGTTTGAATACCGCTCAAGTGCTTCCGACGATAGACAATGAAAAAGACGCCCGGAATGCATTCCAGTAAAAACAACCAGCCAATATAGCCGAGCGGACTCTGGGAGGCGCGCACGCCCAGACCATCCACGATCGAGTAGGATGCAATGGCAATGCCGGTCAAAACAGCGGCAGAAATAGCCTGAGCACTTGCCGCATTGTGCCTGCGCCCGAAAAACAAAACACTGATGCCGAAAGACACCAGCAGAATACCTGCCCAGGCAATTGGCGGCAGAAATTCATCTGCAAAAACCTGCGCGCCCAAGGCAACCAGAACAGGGGCAATGCCCCTGGCGATGGGATAGACCTGACTGAGATCACCGTGCCGGTAGGCCCACAGCAAAAATCCGTAATAGAAGAAGTGAATAAAGGTTGAGGCAATGATGAACGGCCAGGCTTCAGCCGCCGGGGGAGCATAGAGAAGAACCAGCACCAGACCCAGCGCAGTATGGCCCAAATTGAGCAATCCCATCGCAAGGGCCCGGTCGGCGGAGCCCTTTATGATGGCATTCCATGTTGCATGCAGGACTGCCGCCGAGAGAATCATGCTGAGGGCAAGAAGTGACGGAGGTCCTGTCATGATGATCGGGCAGGCGCAGTGCCGCCCTCACCTATCCACACATTCAGCGCGGCCAGGGCAGCGAATAAGTCTTGACGTTGGTGAAGAATTTCATGGCTTCCAGAACGCCCTCTTTCACACCATTACCAGAATCCTTGATGCCGCCAAAAGGAGACATCTCGATGCGATATCCGGGCTGTTCCCAAATGTTGACCGTGCCGACATTCAGACCATTGATGTAAGAAATCGCGCGGTTCAGATCATTGGTGCAAACGCCCGAGGACAAACCAAATTCCGTAGAATTCGAGATCCGCATGACTTCGTCATCATTCTCCGGAACACGCACAATCGGGATGATAGGTCCGAAGGTTTCCTCATAGACCAATTCGCTGTCATGCGGCACATGATCCACAACGATCGGTGGCAATAAAGCGCCATTACGACCCGGATTATACAGCACTTTTGCGCCCTGTTTCTCCGCCTCATAGACACGGGATTCAAAGGTTTCAGCGGCATGTGCATGGATAACGCAACCCAATTGGGTATCTGAATCCTGGGGATCACCGAAGCGAATGGCTTTGGCCTTTTCCGTGATCAGTTCCACCAACTTATCAGCGATGGAATCCTGCGCCAGAATGCGTTTGACGGCGGTACAGCGCTGGCCGGAATTGCCCGTGGCTCCGGCAACGGCGATCGTTGCCGCTTTTTCCAGATCAGCCTCTGACAGATCGTTCAGAATGATCAACGGATCATTGCCGCCCAATTCCAGCGCGGTGCGTTTGTAGGCCGCCTTACCAGCAATCATTTTACCGACCTTCACGCCGCCGGTGAATGTGATGATGTCGATATGCTCATTGGTGATCATCTCATCACCGATATCAGCGGGCATTCCAGTGACAATCTGGAACATCTCTTTCGGCAGACCCGCTTCATAGAGAATGTCGGCCAGTGTAATGGCCGTCAGTGGTGTTAATTCTGTCGGCTTGCAGACCATGCAATTGTTGGTCGCGATGGAAGGCGCAATTTTATGCGAAACCATATTCAGCGGATGGTTGAACGGAGTGATGGCCGAGATGGCACCAACCGGTTCCCGCATGGTGTAAATCTTTCGATCTTTGCCATGTGGCGTCAGATCGCAGGAATAAATCTGTCCGTCATCCAGTATCGCCAACTGACCAGCCAGCATGAACACATCATAGGCCCGGCCGGTTTCATACAATGAATGCTGTTTGCAGATGCCAAGCTCCAGGGTCAGCCAATGAGCGATTTCTTCCCGGCGTTCAACAATCAGTTGCGCAGTGCGAAAAAGTATCTGTTGACGCTCATAGCGCGTGAGGGTTGGTCGGTAATTAGCAGCTATTTCAAACGCTTCAGCTGCATGCTCAGCCGTACCTGCAGGCACAGTTCCAATGACCTCATCGGCGTAGGGATAGCGCACTTCCACCAGATCCTTGGTGAAGATCTTTTCACCGCCAATCCGCATAGCGTCATTTCGAATTTTGAAATCTGAGTTCAACATAAAGGGTTCCCGAATACGCGCGACTTAAAGCGCGGCTGCCATGCAGGCAATGTGAAAGGCGTCAAAATTGCGAAGCGTTGGCGCGTCCTGCAAATCGGGCAAAACCCGGTTAACGATGAACGGCACTTCCTGCTCTGTCAGCCCGCCATGCGAGCGCAGCGGTTCATCAAGCGCTGCCAGATCATGCCGATGTGCGCTTGTGCCAAGGGTCATGTTTTCTGTTGAGATGACCACGATGTCGCCAATGCGATCATCAGGCAGTTCAAACCGCTCACAAGCCGTTTTCTTATCGACGACCAGCAATATCCCATCAACACCGCCAAGACGGGTGACGATCTCTACTGCATTCACACCATCAGGCAGATAGGCGGTGGCAAACGAGCCAAGCGCGCCGTGATGCACCACGTAAGGGTCGGTAATCGGCAGAATGACGCGGGCAGCGGCTTCGCCCAGCCATTCATCCAGCAAATCCTGCAGATAGACGACGGCAGGATCGCCATTTTCAAGATGTTTTGGTTTCATGCCGTGATCAGCGGTGACCACAATGGCAGCGCCTGCTGCATCCAGTTCCGTCAGATATTTGTCGAACATTTCATAGAACGCATTGGCCTGAGGCACGCCCGGCGCATATTTGTGCTGCACATAATCGGTGGTGGTCAGATACATCACATCCGGCTTGAACTCTTTCAACAATTGCACACCGGCAGCAAAAACGAATTCGGATAATTCTGCTGAATAAACGTCTGGAACGGGCAATCCAAAATGCGCTGATGCATTGTCGATGCCGTGTTCAGCCACTGTCGTCGTATCGGATCGTTCCGCCGAGAAACACATGGCGCGGCCGTCTTCAAAGCTCAGCCCGCTCCCCAGCAAAGCCCGTAATTTGTCTTTTGCCGTGACAATGGCAACACGCAAGCCGGCATCAAAACAGGTCTGGAAAATAGTTGGTGCGCGCAGGAAGCGAACATCGTTCATCATCACTTCCTCACCGGTGTCCGGATCATAGAGGAAGTTGCCACAAATGCCGTGGACAGACGGTGGTCGTCCGGTCGCGATCGACAGATTGTTCGGGTTGGTAAAGCTGGGGATGACGCTGTGCGCCATGCGCACCGTGCCGCTTTGCTTGATGCGCTTCAACGTTGGCATCAGACCGGCTGCGATGGCTTCATCCAGATAAGCCGGTTCGCAACCATCAAGACAAATGGCAATGGCTGGCACTTTAGGTCTGGCATAGGTGCGGCCATTGACGGTGATGTTCATGGGTGACAGATCATTCATTCTTGTTCTTTCCAAAATCTGTGTCGGCTGCGTGGTCACAACCGGTTTGAAAGGCAATTAGCGGGCCGCCTCAGGCAGCCAGTTTGGAACGTTCCAGAAGAGCGATTTCCGGCGGTCTTGCACTGTCAACGCCCAGTTCCACCAACACGTCGCGCGCGGCGTCCACAACCTGCTGCATGATCGCCCCGTCCATATGGCCAATACAGCCGATGCGGAAACTGTCCACGACAGTCAGTTTGCCAGGGTAGATGATGAAGCCCCGTTTTTTCATGGCGTCATAGAACTTCTGAAATTCAAAGGCAGCGTGGGCCGGGTTGAAAAAGGTCACGATGATCGGAGACAGCCATGGCTCTGTCAAAAGGGTTTCAAAACCGATATCGCGCATGCCCTTGACCAGAACATCGCGGTTTTCCGTATAGCGCTGACCCCGGCCAGCGACACCACCCTCTTCCTTATGCAGGCGCAGCGCCTCCATAAAGGCTGCCACAACATGCGTGGGCGGAGTGAAGCGCCATTGCCCGGTTTTATTCATGTTGGCCCATTGGGCATGGACATCAAGGCTGAGCGAATGGCTGCGTCCTTTTGCCAATTCCAACTCACTCTTGCGGCCAATTACGAAGCCAAATCCGGGCACACCCTCAATGCACTTATTGGCTGAGGCAACAATTGCTTCATAATTTATGGCATCCACATCCACCGGCAATGCGCCAAATGCGCTCATGGAATCAATCAGCAGCTTGCAGCCTGCCTGATAAACCGTGTCCGATATTTCCTTGATCGGGTTGAGGATGCCAGAGCTGGTTTCGCAATGCACCACCACGACATGACTGATTGCAGGGTCTGCTTCCAGCGCTGCTGCGACCTCTGTGGCGCGCGGCGGCAGATAATCGCCCTTGTCGATGATGGTATGATCTCGTCCCAGATATTTCAGCGTTTCGGCAATCCGGTTGCCATAGGCTCCATTGACCAGCACCAGCGTTTTCGACTCTCTTGGCAGAAAGGATGCCAGCATGGCCTCAACGACAAAGGTGCCACTGCCCTGAATGGGAACGCAATCAAATGCATTATCTGTATCGCCAATCAAATCCAGCAAGTCAGCCCGCAATTGTGCTGTCATCGCCCGGAAATCCCCGTCCCAGGACCCCCAGTCGCGCAGCATGGCTTCCTTGACTGAATAGGCTGTTGTCAAAGGACCAGGCGTCAGCAAATAAGGTTCGCCCAGCGGCGGCGGGCTTATTGGATTTTTGGGAACTGATGTCATGGGCTGAGCCTATCCGGAAGAACAATAGGGAGTGCGAATGGCAAAAATAGTGTCTGCCACCCCATATGTTAAATCGATAATACGTATTGAATTATCGATTTTTCAAATCCCAATTGAGTTCAGGCCTTAGCTCAGACGGCTGTCCAGCAAAATTCCGCGCCGCTCCAGTGTCGGGTAGGCAAAGGTGGCAAATCGCGAGTTGATTTCTTTCAGTGCCCGAATGGTTTCCAGATGAATGTCACTGCTGGCACGGCTTTCAGGCGTGCCGCTGCCAAGCCGTGCCATGTGCTTGTCATGGCTTTCCCGTTCCAGTTTGCGCATCACCGCCTTCTCCTCAACCAGCTTTCTGGCCGTCTCAATATCTTCGGAAACCAGCACGTTAAGTGCCAATTGCATATTGGTGATGACACGGGCGTGGAGCGTGGTGAGTTCTTTCCAACCTGCTTCTGAAAACTCCAGATTACGACGATGCTTTTCCACCGTCAGGGGCAACAGCTCTTTTGAAATGATGTCGCCAACGCGTTCCAGACTTATGGCGACGCTGGTCAATTCCACCGCACGATTTGCTTCGTCTGATGATAATTCGTTCTGGCTGAGTTGAGCAATGTAGAGCTTGATCTCAGTGTGTGCGCGGTTCACATCGTTATCGAGCTGCCGGATACGCTGGACCTGCTGCGGATTGGACGCATCAAAGAAATCCATGACCGGGGTTACCATGATTTCAACGATTTCGCTCATACGCAGCAATTCACGGGTGACGCTGGCTAGGGCAAGGCTCGGCGTTTTGAGCACTGCGGCATCCAGCGCACTTGCTGGTCGCAAGCGTTCCTGCTCACTCTCCGGGTCTTCTTTGATGAGTCCGCGCATCAGTGCCAGCACCGGCTGAATGAATGGCAGACAGACAATCACAAGGCCGGCATTGAAAAGCAGGTGGAAATTCACCAATTGGCGATCTGCCGATGGGCCAAGCCGGTCGGTAGGAATATCCATGCCGTATAAAACCGCGAGCACCGCCAACCCGCCAACGAGACGGAACAGGAAGTTACTGGCCGTCACATGGCGTGCCGGCATTTTTCCACCCCGGGACAGCCACACTGCAATAAGCCCCCCACCGGCATTAGCGCCCAGAACCAGAGGCAAGCCTGCCTCAATTGGCAGAACACTTTGAGCGCACAAGGTTGCGAACAGCAAAATGGCTGCAACACTGGAATGGAACAAAAAGGCCAACAAAGCACCGCCGAAGAAGGAAATCAGCAGGTCTTCGCTCATAAAATTGACAATGCCCGGCATCCAGCTTGCTTCACGCAAGGGCGCGCTGGCGGTGCCAATCATGCCCAGCGACAACAATATCAGCGCAATGCCAATCACCACCCTGCCCAGTTGCTTGGCCAGTCGCGTATGCATTTTCAGGAACATGAAGCCGCCAATGGCCAGCAATGCAGGCATAAGCCAGGTGAGATCAAGGCTCAGGAACTGAACCACAATGGCCGTGCCAAGATCGGCTCCCAGCACAATAGCAAGCGCAGCCGTAACACTGACCACACCGGTTGCGGCAAACCCTGAAACGAGCAAGGCAATGGCAGTGGAGCTTTGCAAAAAGATAGCGCCGACCACGCCGGCAAAAACGCTTCTGAAGCGTCCTTTTCCCAATTTCACAAACAGAGTGCGCAGCATTGGCCCTGCTGCCCGCTCGATACCCGTCCGCACCATTCGAGTTGAGTAAAGCAGAAGCATTATGGCGCCCGCCAATTGCACCAGAAAACCTGAGAGATGCATTGAAAATCCTATTCGCGATTCACGATCATTTTGTTTGACGGCTAATATAAACGATCTTCGCGATTACGGGAAGAGTGTTGCATTAATCAAAACGATAGTTCTTATTACAGTATCTGATTTGCTGATAGAAGTGGAGATACCCTTGCGCTACGTCCAATTGCGCGCCTTTCACTATGTGGCCTGCCATGGTGGTTTTTCTCGGGCAGCGGAAGCCCTGCATCTGACACAGCCGGCAATTTCCGATCAGGTTCGTAAACTTGAAACGGAATATGACGTGCGTCTTTTTAATCGGCATCGCAAACAGGTAACGGTAACAGCAGCAGGCCAGGAATTGCTGGAACTGACGCGGCGCATGTTTGAGATTGAGACACAGGCTCATGATTTGTTGTCACAAACCCGCGCGCTGAAATCCGGAAATCTTCAGATCATGGCTGATTCAGCCCATCATATATTGCATATTCTTGGGTCGTTTCGCGTCAGCTATCCAGATATCCACGTCTCAATACGTGTCGGTAACAGCGAAGCGGTTATCGATGCACTGAATACCTATGAAGCGGATATTGGCGTATTGGGAGAAGTTCCGGAAGGGCGTGACTTTCAAGTCGTGCATCTGAACTCCACCCCTATAATCGCCTTTGCGCCCAAAGACAGTATCTATGCAGCCAAAAAATCGATCAGCTTTCGGGAACTGGCAGAAATGCCCCTGGTGATGCGGGAAAAAGGTTCAAAAACCCGCTCCAAGCTGGAGGAGTTTGCGCGCAAGAACAATATTGATCTGCCAGTCCGAATAGAGGCGGAAGGCCGCGAGGCTGTTCGTGAGATTGTTGCCGCCGGTGCTGGCGTGGGACTGGTTTCAGAAGCCGAATTCGGGGTTGATCAGCGGCTCTGCAAGATTGAAATTGCGGACGCGAATATCACCATGGATGAAGCGCTGATCTGCCTGCGTGAGCGGCTGGACAGCAAGTTGATCCGCACCTTCATGCCATTTGCAAAAGCTGCAGCCATGGTTTGAATTGTGACGGCAAGGCAGCGTTTCCAACCTGCACTTATGCAGTGTCTGCCAAAAATGCCTGAACCTCGGAAGCGTATGGCATCGGTGCTACGGCACCATAGCCCTGCGTCGAAAGGGCGGCCGCAGCATTGGCATAATTGGCTGCGGTAAATGGATCTGATCCGGCAACGATTTGCGACAGGAATGCCCCGTCAAATGTATCTCCTGCCCCGGTTGCGTCCACGGCGGTGACTTTGCGGCCCGGAATCATCCTGACTTCTGACTCTGTTCCAACCAGCGTGCCTTTGGGCCCCAAAGTCAAAGCAACAATTTTTGCGCCCAGACCAAGATAGAACTGAACTATGGCTTCCGGGTCGGACATTCCGGTCAGGAGTTCTGCATCATCCAATCCGGGCAAGGCGATATCACATTGCGCGACGGCTGCATGAATGATGGCTCTTGCCCGTGATAAAGGCCACAATTTCTCACGCAAATTGGTGTCATACGACACCAGACCACCGGCCTCTTTGGTAATATCCATTGCTGCAAACACTGTATCTGCCGCACTTTCTGAAATACCCTGACTGATGCCGGATGCGTGGAGTATTTTGGTGGATTGCAAAGCGCCCTTCGGCAAATCGTCAGCGGTCATGAGACTACAGGCTGATCCGGCGCGGAAATAACTGAATTCATGGCCCTCTTCACCATGGGTGACGAAATATATGCCTGTGTGCGCGTCGGTGATCTGCTCTACATTGGCTACGCTGACACCCTCGGACATCCAAAGCGCCATGAAGCTGTCTCCGAACGCATCCTTGCCAAGGTGAGTCAAACAGCCAGCGCTCGCGCCCTGACGCGCTGCTGCAATGGCACAATTGGAAGTATCGCCGCCATGACCCGGCAAATACATGCCATCGGGCTGCTGATTAAACTCAAGCATGGGTTCGCCAAGGCATAGGATATCAGGGGTCATAAAGATCTCGTCTGCGTGGGAGAGTGCGCCTGAAGCACTCGTGTCAGCCCGTAATAACCCATTGCTGCAGAAAAATCGATGGAGGTAGCACACCAGGATTCAATTCTCTGGCTGACAAGCTTGCGTGTTTTATTTAATCAGAGGCAATGAGACTGAAAGGATCAAAATCCATTCGATTTGTCAGCCACTCGCTTCGGTTTGGTACCAGAATAAGGTCTGGACGCAATTTGGATGCAGGTTTTTTCAAGTTATTGTTTGGCTTCTTCTCCAGGCAAGCTTCACAGTCATGTCAGATTTTCATGGATTAATCGTTTAATCAGCACTGTTGACAGAATCGCCCCCGGAGTGATTAATCGTTTCATCAACCGGAGAAGAGATGGCCAATATCAAGCAAATTGCTGCGGACATGGGTGTTTCGGTCGCGACCGTTTCAAATGCCCTGACCGGCAAAGGCCGTGTATCGCGGGAAATGGTCGAGCGTATTCGCAAATGTGCGCAGGACTTGGGCTACCGTCCCAGCCTTGCAGGCCGCGCGCTGCGCAGTGGCCAAACGGGCATCCTTGGATTGGTGATGCCTGATCTTACAAATCCGCTTTTTCCGCGCATTGCCCAGCACCTCTCTCTGGAAGCGGACAACCGTCATTTGAGTATTTTAATCGCAGATTCTCGCGGCAATGCGATGGAACAAAGTCAGGCCATGAACCGACTTGTTGATCGCGGGGTCGATGGTCTGCTGATTGTGCCGCAGAAGGGCACCTCGCCCGAATCCCAACCAGTGCCAACGGTGATTATCAATACGGCTTCTGATCCGAGAAACACTGTTTCGGCGGATCATGCAGGCGGCGGTAAACTGATCGCCACACATGTCGCAGGTCTCGGACACCGAAAGGTGGCGATGCTGGGCGCAGACCCCGTGTCCGAAGTGCAAGGCGACAGAATTGACGGCATGATATCCGGTCTGGCCGGAGAATCCGAGTTCCAGGTATTTTGGAGCCAGGACGGTCTTGGTAATCTGATCCGGGCCGTTGAATCAGGCGTGACCGCCATCATGACCACATCAGACCTGCTGGCGCTCAGCGCGCATTCGCATTTAACCCGCGCCGGATTTTCTGTTCCAAGCGATGTCAGCCTCACGGGCTTTGATGATTTGCCTTTGGCGACAGCCATGCATCCGATGCTCACCACCGTTGCGCAGGATGTTGCGCAAATCGCGGAACGTGCCATCGACCTTCTTACACTGGCCATCAGTGGAGAAAGCCTGCCAGATATGGGATCCACAATCCCCATGCATCTGGTGGTCCGAAATTCCACAGCGAATCCAAGACACTCTCCCAACCCAAACCTCACTTTCAAACAGGAGATTTCTCAATGAAAGCCACACTAACTGTAGCAGCGCTGTCCTGCGCACTTGCCTCAACGGCATTCGCGCAAGACAAAACCCTGACCATTTCGGTCTACTCCTTTGCACAGGACGCTTACAAGGAAGCGCTTTACGATCCATTTGAAGCCATTTGCGGCTGTGATCTGGTCATCGAAACCGGTAACAGCGTGGAGCGTATGGCCAAGATCGAAGCCAATGCCAATGACCCGGTTATTGATATGGCGGTGATTTCATCACACGACGCCCTGAGCCTGGCGCGCAAGGATCTGCTGGCCCCGCTTGATATCTCAAAACTCACCAACCATGGGAAACTCTATGCTGCCGCGCAGGATCCGATTGGTGGAAACATGGCTGTTGGCTATACATTTTATGCCAGTTCCATCGTTTATAGGACCGACCTTGTCGAGATTTCCAGCTGGGGTGATTTGCTGGACGAAAAGCTGGCCGGGAATGTATCGCTCCCGAACATCACAGGTACGCAGGGACCGCTTACTTTGATGATGTTGGCCAAAGCTGCGGGCAATGAAACGGACGATTATTCCAGTGTAATCTCCAGCATTGGCGAACATGCTGACGATATCGTCACCTTCTATTCCCGCTCATCTGAACTTGCGCAGTTGATGAATCAGGAAGAAGTGATTGCAGCTCCCGTCGGGCGCTTTGCATGGAGCCGTTTCAAAAGTTCGCCATTGCCATTTGCCTGGGCAGAACCAGCCGAAGGCCAAGCCGGCGGCATGAATGTCATGATCATGACCAAAGGCAATGGCAACGAAGAACTGGCCTATCAGTTCATGGATTACTGGCTGTCCACCGAAGTGCAGACCCGCGTTGCAGAGGCGCTCATCGACAGTCCTGCGAACACAGAGGTCGTGGTTAGCGAAGACGTTGCTGACAACCTCACCTATGGGGCCGAGCTGATCAATTCCCTGAATATCCTTGATCCTGCAAAGATCATCGACAGCCGCGAAGCGTGGGTCGAGCAGTGGAACACTGAAGTTATCAGATAACACCAACGGGGCGGTCTTTGGGCCGCCCTGTATCTCCAGTTTCGAGATCGGACCAAGCAGATGTTTTTCAACACCCGTGAAGGGCTTGCATTGGCCTTGCCTGCCGCGTTCTTTGCGCTGCTGCTGTTCATCGTGCCTGTCGGCATTCTGTTGTCAGAAGCGTTTCGGTCTGATGCCGGATGGACACTGAATGGCTACATCGAGTTTTTCTCAAAGCCGCTGAACCGGACGGTGTTCCTGCGCACGCTGAAACTGGGCGTGCTGGTTGCGGCCACGTCAGCAATTATCGGCTATGCGGCGGCGTTTTGTATCGTCAATCTTCCTCCTTCGGCTCGGGGACGTATCTTCGGCCTGGTGGTTTTGCCATTGATGATTTCTCCGGTTGCCCGCACCTATGCCTGGATCGTGATTTTGGGGCGAACCGGGATCGTGAACGACACCATTGTTGGACTGGGCCTCTCTGACACGCCGATCCGCCTGCTGTTTACCGAAACGGCGGTTTTCCTGGGCTTGCTGCAACTCTTCATGCCGCTGATGATTATCTCGCTGATTTCAGCCATGGAAAACATTCCCCGCGACGTCATACCCGCTGCCCGCGTGCTCGGCGCGAATTGGTTTCAGGTGTTTTTCAAAGTCATCCTGCCGCTGACCAAAGAGGGCCTCGTTATTGGTGGTACGCTTGTCTTTACCGGCGCACTGACAGCCTATATTACGCCCGCCATCCTGGGTGGATCAAAAGTGCTGATGCTGGAGACGCTGCTGTATCAAAGGGTCAATGTGGCCAATGATTTCGTCTCGGCCAGCGTGATCGCAATGATCCTGATTGTCATGTCGTTTACAGCCAATCTGCTGTTAAAGCGCATCGCAACGGCAAGGAAATAGTTCCATGAGAAACCTCACAATCTGGGGCATCCTCGGCCTTACCCTGACCTTTCTGATCGGGCCATTCATCATCATCATTTTTGCCGGTGCGTCCGCTGGCGAAGCGCTGGCCTTTCCCCCCAATGGATTGTCACTGAAATGGTATTTCAAAGTTTTCACCATCGAGAGCTTCCGCGATAGTTTTTTACTATCAATGTTCCTGGCGATTTTCGGCACTTTGACAGCGTTGCTGCTGGGCATACCGGCGGCTTACGCGCTGAACCGCTATGATCTGCCGGGCAATGAGACCATCAGAACCATCGTCGCCGCGCCAATCATTGTGCCGGGCATCATCGTAGGTCTGGCGCTGTTGCGCTATTTGGTCATACCGCTTGATTTTACGGTTACAATGGCACTGTTCATGGCCCACACGGCCCTTGTACTGCCCTATGCCGTGCGGGTGGTTTCATCAAGCCTGAACAATCTGCGGGCTGATATGGAAGAAGCCGCCGTATTACTGGGATGCACAAGGTTGCAGGCTTTCATGAAAGTGGTGTTGCCGAACATTCGTGGCGGGGTTCTGGCAGCGTTCATTCTGGGATTTGTCACCAGTTTCAATCAGGTTCCTGTTTCGCTGTTCCTGTCCGGTCCGGGCGTGAAAACACTGCCCATCGACATGCTGGCTTATATGGAAATCACATATGATCCCTCTGTGGCGGCCTTGTCTGCACTGCTGGCTTTCATGTCTCTTGCCATTGTCTTCATCGCAGAACGTCTTTTGGGGTTTTCTCGTTATGTCTGATAAATATGTCCGCCTCTCCAATCTGACCCTGTCTTACGGAAAGACAATTGCTGTCCCGAACCTCAACCTTGACGTCGTGGAGGGTGAGTTGATCGCCCTGCTGGGGCCATCAGGATGCGGAAAAACAACCACCATGCGCGCCATAGCCGGTCTGTTGACGCCCACATCGGGTGCAATCGAGATCGACGGTCGTGACGTCACTCGGCTCGCGGCCAACAAACGCGGCATTGGTCTGGTGTTTCAGTCTTACGCATTGTTTCCCCATCTGAGCGCTTTTGAAAATGTCGCCTTTGGCCTGCGCCTGAAGAACATGGCTGATGCTGAAGTCCGATCCCGTACGGAGGCTGGCATGGCAACGGTTGGCCTGGCTGGTTTTGAAGCGCGTAAACCTGCTGAAATGTCGGGCGGCCAACAGCAACGTGTGGCACTGGCCCGGTCGCTGGTTATGGAACCCAAGGTTCTGCTGCTCGATGAGCCGCTTTCCAATCTAGACGCACGTTTGCGGTTGGAAATGCGAACTGAATTGCAACGCGTCCAGAAAGATACCGGGGTGACCATGGTGTTTGTGACCCATGATCAATCCGAGGCACTGGCTTTGGCAGACCGTATTGTGCTGATGAAGGATGGCAAGATCGAACAATTGGGCACACCAAGCCAGCTATACGCAGAACCAGCCACAGCATTTGCCGCAGAGTTTATGGGCTTTGAAAACATCTTTCGTGTAGAGGGTGAAAACCTCGTCTCCAACTCCGGGCAACTGCCATTGGGGTTTGAGGCACGTTCGCCCATGCTCGCATGGCGGCCAGGCGGCGTGCATGTCGGAAAGGGCCCGTTCAGCGGCCGCGTTGTTGCCAGCAGCTTTGCAGGAGGGCACCGCGAATATGTATTTGATTGCCAATTGGGCGAGATCAAAGCAGACGCCCCGATTGAAACAGCCGAGGTGCCACTGGGCCAGAGCATTGCCTTTGACCTTCCGCAATCCACAGCACGCCCCCTTCTCGCATGAGCGAGATTTGGGTCGATACGGATTTCGGGTTCGACGATCTTTGGGCCATGCTGCTGTTGCGCCATTTAGGTGTGCGCATCGCAGGCCTTTCATTGGTTGCTGGAAATGTGCCGCTCACCCAGGTGGTGTCCAACGCTCTGGGGGCACAGCAGGCCTACGGTCTGGAAGCTCCTATCTTTAAAGGGGCGGATCGCCCGCTCGTTCGCCCTCTGGAAACCGCCGAGCGCATTCTCGGGCCACGCGGAATGTTGAGCCGTGGCCAACATCTGCCTGACGTGGCTGGCAAACAGGACTTCCCCGATGCCGACAAAGGATTTCAGCAATGGCTTCACGCGGCAAGGCCCAAAGACAAGCGTGATATTCTGGCAATTGGGCCTTTGACAAATATTGCGCGCCTTATCAGCGCGGCGCCCGATCTGGCCCGGAAAATAACGCGCCTTATCTGGATGGGCGGGAGCAATGGGCCTGGAAACCATTCCGCAGAGGCTGAGTTCAACGCGCTTGCTGACCCGGAAGCTGCAGCGATTGTCGCGCAGGCTGGCCTAAATCTGGATGTGATTGATCTGACGCTTTGCCGCCAAGTGCGCTTTGGAACTGATGATCTGCCGAAATGTGATGATCTGACCTCTGATTTGCTGGGCGGCTATCTTGATATCGGGCTCTCTCGTGGGAACACCAGCATGGCGATATATGATCCGGTTGCCGCACTCGCCAGCCATCAAACAGAGGCATTCGCATTCATGCCATGCGCTATGAGCGTCTCGGTTGTTTCAGATGAAAGTTACGGAAAAACACTTTTTGAAAAAGATAGCAGCGGATCAACGCGCCTTGCAGTTGGCACAAACGTCGAAATTGCTCGGATATGCCTCACAGCACTCGCAGGTAAGGAAACCCATGTCGACTGATGAAGATCTCAACGACCCACCCCTTCGGTCCAATGCGGTCAAGGCTGCACGTGGCCTGCGCCCGTTCGATATGCTGGTGCGCAATGCTGTCGTGCTCGACATGGTCACCGGTCAAGAACGGCCTGCAGATATTGGTCTTGTGGGACCATTGATTGCCAGTGTTCATGCCCCTGACCCTGCCCGGGATGCAAAAGCGCAGATTGATGCGGGTGGCACCTATATCCTTCCGGGCTTCATTGACACACATATGCATGTCGAAAGCTCCATGGTCACCCCTGCGGAATATGCCAAAGCTGTGCTCCCGCGTGGCGTTACAACGGCGTTTTGGGACCCACATGAGCTGGCAAATGTCGCGGGGCTTGAGGGCGTGGAATATGCCTGTCGTGCCGCTCAAAACCTGCCAATGCGGCTCCTCCCGCTTGCGCCCACCTGCGTACCCTCTGCCCCCGGCTTTGAGATGAGCGGCGGTGATTTTGGGCCGGATGAAATTGCAAAGATGCTGGCGCGTGATGATATTCACGGTGCGGCGGAACTCATGACCATGCATCCTTTGCTGGATGGTGATCCTCGCGTGCAGGGCATCGTGGCCGCAGGTCTTGCCAGCGGCAAACGCGTCTGTGGCCATGGCCGTGGTTTAACCGGAGGCGATCTGGCGGCCTATGCCGCTGCCGGTGTCGAGACCGATCATGAATTAACGTCTGCCGTCGATCTTATGGCTCGGCTGGAAGCCGGATTCACCGTCGAACTACGCGGTTCTCACGAACATTTATTGCCAGAATTCGCAGAAGCCTTGCTCTCCCTTGGGCACCTGCCGCAAACGGTCACTCTTTGCACCGATGACGTGTTTCCTGATGATCTTCTTGTCAAAGGCGGTCTTGATCATGTGATCCGGATTCTGACTGCCAATGAGATGCCGCCTGCCTGGGTCTATCGTGCTGCAACCTTGAATGCCGCGAGCCGGACGGGCCGCTCCGATCTTGGTCTCGTGGCCCCTGGAAAGAGGGCTGATCTTGTGCTTGTCTCAAGTCTTGCTGACGTGTCTGCCACACATGTACTGGCCAATGGTCAACTGGTCGCCCAGTCCGGAAAGCTGCTTCATCCAGCGCGCACTGTTCCAAGTCCTTCCAGCATAACGCAAACCGTAAACACACAAGAATTCGCGCCAGCAGATTTTGAAATACCCGCCAAGGGCCCCTTGGCCCGGATCGCAACCCTCTCCAAACCGCGCTTTCCTGAATGGGGCGAGCGCCAGGTTGATGTGCAAGATGACAAGCTTGTGCTGCCTGATGACATGATCCGCATGGCGATCTGCAATCGTTACGGCCAAAACACGCCGACACGCGTTGCATTTCTGGAAAATTGGGGCAAATGGCGCGGTGCCTTTGCGACCACCGTTTCTCATGACAGCCACAATCTCACTGTCTTTGGACGCACGCCCGACGATATGGCCGCCGCAGCCAATGCGGTGCGACAAACACAAGGCGGCCTTGCCGTTGCCTGTGAGGGCAAAGTCATTGCAAATCTTGAACTGCCGATTGCCGGGCTTATCAGCGAAAGACCACTGCAGGATGTCGCCAGGGATTTTGCCAATCTGCGCGAAGCGCTCGACGGGCTTGTTGACTGGCAGCCGCCCTACCTCGTTTTCAAAGCCTTGTTTGGCGCATCACTGGTTTGCAATGCAGGGCCGCGGTTGAGTGATGTCGGGCTTGTTGACGTTTTTCAAAAACGCATTCTGGAGAGCTGTGTTCTGGAGGACGGGTTGGGATAGAATTTACCGCAGTGAAACGCTGCGGTAGCACCATCCAGACTTTGGCTTCATCGCCTTAACGCTTTTTGCCCGAAATCGCGATGACTGCCACAATGATGGTCCCGGTCAGAATGAGACGATATCCTGCGCTGAGGCCCAGCGTGTTCAGCATCGTCACCAGCAGGAACATGAAAAGCGCAGCGCCCCACAGGCCTGGCAGATTAGCGAAGCCACCTGCAACCGAGGTTCCGCCAATAACCACGACCGCGATGGACATGAGCAGATATTCCTCGCCCATGTTCAATGCCGCACCTCCGGAAAAACCAGCCAGAAAGTAGCCACAAATTGCAGCCAGGACAGCGCACATGACATAGGTCATAAAACGTGTGCGCTCGACCGGAATACCGGCAAGATGTGCAGCTTTGGAATTCTGGCCAACAGCCAGAATCGATCTGCCGAAATAGGTTCGGTGCAGGACGAAATGCATGAAGACCGTCAGCACCAGTACGGCGATGGCCAGCATCGGAACCACACCAATTTTTCCGGTCGCAAACTCGGCCAGTGCCTCAGGTGGTTTCACGCGCAAACCGCGATTGTACCAGATCGCCGTCGACAGATAGAGAAAGCTGGACGACAGGGTTGCGATGATCGGCGGGATGCGCAGCAGGATAATCAGCGCAAAATTGAAGGCACCAATGGTCAGCCCGATTGCAATGACAATCAGAAAACCCGGAATCAGCATGGCTTCAGAGCCATTCATCACTTTCATCGCGACGGTACTGGCCAGTGTCATACAGGCGGGTATCGACAGATCCACGTTGCCCGGACCAAGGGTCACGACAAACATCTGGCCGATGGCGACCAACACGAAAAACGTTCCGAAGGATGCAGCAGCGGTGAGGACTTCTGTCCCGGCGGACAGACCGGAAATGGAGGCAATCACCAACCAGATTGAGACGGTGCCAAGCCAGGCCCATATCCATGGTTTCTCGGTCAGGTTCATGAGCGCTTGTCCGATCTGTTGATCAGCATTCGCATGGCCAGAACAAGGATAAGGATCGCACCTTGTGCGCCAATCTGCCAGTCTGGATTGAGCCGCAGAAAGGACAGGAAGGACCCTGTCAACAACAATGTAACAGCGCCGATCACCGCTCCGATTGGCGACACACGCCCACCAACAAATTCACTACCACCCAGAATAGCCCCGGCAATACTGAGCAAGGTGTAACGCTCGGCGATATTGGCATCGGCAGAGGTCGTCAGGCCCACCAGCGCCATGCCGGACAGCACTCCGAAAAAGCCAGATATCGCATACATTGTGACCTTGACTTTCAGCAGTGACCACCCTGCCCGTTCCACTGACAATGGATTGCCACCAGCCCCGCGCAAGACAACTCCGGCAGCGGACTTCATCAAGCCGAAATGAACAACAATTCCAAGGACTACCACCGCAATGATGGGAAACGGAATCAAGGCAGGTTTCAAGGTCATCAGCGCCCGGATCCACTCCGGTGCCTTACCGCCCGGTGTCGGCAGAATGAGCACAGCAATGCCCACCCAGACAAAGGACATGCCAAGGGTCACGACAATGGATGGCAAGTTCCGCAGATGGATCAGCGCGCCCAGCGCCGCATAGGCCAATATGCAGCCTGCCAGAGCCAATACGCCCAGCACAGGTGTGTCGTACAACCATGTTGCTGTGATGCAGGCTGTCAGGCTGACGAAAGCGCCAAGTGATAGATCAAGATCATTGACACACAGGATGAACATCTGGGCGATGGTTGCCAGAGCAATTGGCACCGCAAGATTGAGCAGAAGATTCAACCCGAAATAACTCATGGTACGCGGCTGCAGATAAAAGATTGCGACCAGAATTGCCGCCAGTGATAAAGCGGGCAGCAATGTACGCATCATATTGGCTGTGATGTATCTGGACATCAGGCAGCCGTCGCTGGATCAAATGATGCATTCAGAATGCTGGCCTCAGTCACTTTGTGACTTGGCAATTCAGCCACAGCCTCGCCGTCGCGGAAGACATAAACATAATCGCAGTGTTTCAACTCATCCATTTCCGTGGTGTACCAGACGAATGTGCGCCCGTTTTCCGCTTCCTGTTTCAGGATTGCATAGACATCCTGCTTTGTGCCGATATCGACGCCGCGCATTGGGTCGTCCATCAGCACAATCTGTGCAGGAGAGCCAAGCGCACGTGCAAACAGAACCTTCTGCTGGTTGCCGCCCGAAAGCGACAGAATGTTGTTCGACAGATCGTCCGTACGAATACCAAGGCGCTCTTTCCATTCATTGGAAATACTGATTTCCTGCAATGGGTCGATGAGATAGCGCTGCACCATCATGCGCACCGAGGCTATTGAAATGTTTTTCTCAATTGACCAGCCGGGAAAAACACCTGCGGCCTGGCGGTCGCCGGCCACAAAAGCGGCAACATTATCAATGTTAACTGCATTGACCTTGCCATTTGATGCGTCAAATATCTGGATCAATTTTTCAGTTTGTCCCTGCCCGGCAATGCCTGCAAAGCCTACGATTTCACCCTGAAAAACGTTCAGCTCAATTCCGTTTTTTGCGGGAATTTGAATGACCCTGGCCGTGTTGGCGCGCGCAGTCTCGGCGCGCGTCTCTTCCGCATCTTCGGCCAGAACAGACCCCATTTCGCGCACCAGACGGTCGCGATCAAAATTTGATGTAGCATCATCTGCCACCATGGTGCCGTCGCGCATGACCACGATACGGTCGGATGTGCCCAGGACTTCCCTCAACATATGCGAGATCAGAATGACACTTCCGCCCTGTGCTGTGAATTTTTTCACGAAGGCCAGCAATTGATCTGCTGAAATCTTGTCGAGAGATGATGTGGGCTCGTCGAGTATGACCAGACGCACTTGTTCATCCAATGATGAAAAGGCACGGGATATCTCGACCATCTGGCGGCGGGCAATCGTCAGATCGCCGACCACATCATCGCCCTTGATGCCGTTGTCGGGGAAAATCTCATCCAGCCATTTGGTTATGAGCTCGGAGGCGCGTTTGCGCCAGCCGAAGCTGCGAATTTGGGGATGGGTGATACGGGCATTTTCCGCAACCGTCAGATTGGGACAAAGAGACAATTCCTGAAAGACACAGCGCAGACCAAACTGCTTGGCCTCGCTTACGCCATAGCGCGCCGTGATGGCGTGACCTGCAAAGCTTATCGTGCCTGTATCCGGCGACAACACGCCGGATAGTATGTTCATTAAGGTGGATTTTCCTGCTCCATTGTGGCCCACCAATCCGACGCATTCGCCGGGCTGGACCACAAGATGAGCGTCCTGGAGGGCGTTCACGGCACCGAAAGATTTTCCGACGCCGTGAACGTCTACGACTGGGAGGTCGTTGATCATTTAGTAAACCCTGTCAAACGAGACAGCAGTTACATTGCGCCGGCAATGACACCCTGCGCTTCTTCCTGAGAGTATTCCACATTGGCAACACCGCCAGCCTGTGTCGTCTCCAGGCTTGTTTCCAAAGTGTCCTGAGAGATCGACAGGAATGGAACAGTCAGGTCTTTAGGCACGTCCTTACCATCCAGAATTTGCTGGGCAACCCAGAATGCGAGTGTCGAAACACCCGGAGCAATGGACACTGACATGGTTTCATAACCATTCGCGTCTTTCTGCTCTTTCCACCAGGACAATTCATCATGACGGTTGCCCATTACGATGATCGGCATGTCACGACCAGCGGCTTTGAAAGCCTGCGAAGCACCATAGCCATCACCGCCCTGCGTCACGACACCTTTGATGTCGGACAGGCTTGGCAGAATGCCAGCAACAGCTTTTTGAGCCACATCCTGCGCCCAGTCACCATGGACCGAACCTTCGATGGAGAACTTCGCGTTTTCAGCTACACCTTCGTGGATGCCACCTGAAATCTCATCATCCACAAAGACGCCAGCAAGCCCTCTGATCTCCAGAAGATTGCCACCATCCGGCAGGCGTCCAGCGAGATACTCAACCTGGATTTTGCCCATCTGATGGAAATCAACGGCGATGCGCCATGCACATGGCTCAGTGACGATACCGTCAAATGAAACCACAACAAGACCCGCATCACAGGCCTCTTTCACAGCGCCATTCAGCCCTTCCGGTGAGGCTGCGTTGATGACAATTGCATCATAGCCCTGCAGAATGAGGTTCTGAATTTGAGCCGCCTGTTCGGTGACCTGATTTTCAGCCGTTGTGAAGGCATCAGCTGCGGCGACAACGCCGTCAGTTGCAGCCTGTCCGGCGACAGTTTCCCAGCTGGTCAGCATGGCCTGACGCCATGAATTACCAGCATAATTATTGGATAGAGCTATCTTTTTGTCGGTAGTATCTGCAAAAGCAGGCACTGCGACAGAACTAAGAAGGCAGGCAAGCGCTGCACCAGCGACAGTTACTTTGGTAAATTTCATATTTTCCTCCGTTGACAAAAACTTGAGCCGTTTTCGGCTTCTTGATTTTTAGCGATATTCTAACGCACCACGGCTTTGCGTGGCCTCAACCCCGGCTCTAGACATGTGTTACCCGGTCGGGAAGCTAAGCTTACCCTAATGAAATATCCTCGGACAAGCCCAACAGTCTGCGTGGTTCAGGCGATTTCAACTTCGTATATGCACCGCCAAACTTGCGGGTCTCCGCAAGTCTCAGGCGCAGGCAAATCTAGAGTCCGACCTTATCAAGCCACGCCTTGTAGCGCTCCTCGTCAATCGCGAGCCCTTCAGCGTTCAGCAATCCGCGCGCCACCGCCACTGCGACAGCCCTTGTTCGGGAGTTAAAGGCAGGGCCGATTTCCTTTGTAATTGGGGTGGGATCAATGCCCATTTTATCATATAGGCTTTTGAGACGACTCTGGACGCCACGGGTGGAAATGGACCTGCGGGCAGCGATCGCCTTATCGGTCATGCCCAACGCAATATCACGCAGAACTTCAAATTCTGCATCACTCAGACCTTCATGTATGTTCTGGCTGCGTTGCTGAACGCCGCGCACTTCCCGATCAACAACGCATTGATCTTCCTGAAACACACCCTGAACCGCCAATTCGAGCCGGTGTTCGGAGGCCGTTTTCAGCAAATATCCATACACGGCATCGGCTGGCACAATGCGGGAGATGCCACGAACATAGGCTTCATCAGCATAGTTGGACCAGAACAGAATGCGCATTGTGGGGTTGTGATGCCAAATGCCGCTGGCCGCAGCCACGCCGCTGGCTTTCGGCATCTGCAAATCCATCACCACGCCGCCAATGGTCTCACGCTTTACACAATCCAGTGCCTCTTCCCCATCAACCGCCTCAAAGATTTCTTCACAATCCGGCAGCGCCCTGGAGACAATTGTCCGCAGAAATGACCGGTGGAACGGGTCGTCTTCAGCAATAAGTAAATTCATCAGGAGGCCTCCGTTAGAAGCTGCGGTACAGGATTTACGCTATATGATCCGGGCACTGTCAAACGGATGACCGTCAGACCGTCCATGCGTTCAAAGGAAATTTTTCCAGAGATCAGGGCAGCGCGCACGCGCATGTTGTCAATGCCCCGTGTCGATTGCGCCCAGTTGACCGGTGGCTTGACACCATCATTGGAAATCGAGACATCGATACTGTCGCCATTTTTGACAATGGCAACGTTCAAATTGCGGCAATGGCCATGGTAAACGGCATTATTCACCGCCTCCTGACAGACACGAAAAACGGATGTGCGCAGCATTTCCGGCGCGTGGTCCAGCGCACCTTCTGTTTCATCACTCACCGAATAAGCGATCTTTGGGACAATGCCCTCTACCGTCTGCGCCAGCTGCGCCTCGATGGCCTGTTGCAATCCAAACAGGTCCAGTACACCTGGCTTTGCGTTCTCGATAATCCGGCGCAACTCCCCCATGCATTGCCCAATTGCATCGCCGATGCCCGCAATTTCCGCGGCGGTTACTTTGCTGCGCCGTGAAAGCGTGGTCATCTGCCGATAGATGCGGGACAGATCACCCAATGTTTGATCATGCAACTCCATTCCCAGGCGCTTGCGCTGATATTCCATTCCTTCCGTGAGCCGCAGAGCGCCTGACCGTAGCGTTTCTTCCCGCCCGCGTGCAGACCCTTCTGACAAGGCCAGTTTTCGTGCGCGTTCTCCCATGGAAAGCGCATAGAAATAGGGTGAAATCAAATCTGCAATGTTCTTTGCGGCGGCCAGATCGTCTTCATCATAGGCATTTTTCTTGTGCCTTGAAATGTTCAGGGACCCATGAATTTTGCCATGAACCAGCAGTGGCACATGGATTCTGGAATGCAGGTCCGCTTCAAAAATCGGTGCTGAAAAATGACCCGTGATGTGGAAGCTCGGATCTTCCCACGCATCGCCTGACAGGATGTAATCCAGATCACCGGTGAGCAAGTCCCGGATCGGACTTTCCATGATTGGCCGGGACTCATCATCATCGCCCCATTTGGTTGCAACGCCAACCTCGACCGACACATGGCAATCGGTATTGTCTGGAGAGATGATGACCACGTCCATGTGGTCGTAAGGCACTATGTTCTGCACTTCTCCGGCGATCTGATGCAGCACAGCTTTAAAGTCCATCTGCCCGGCCACAGCACGGGAAATGGCCAGGTAATGGTCCAGAGTGTGGTCGACCCGTGTTTGCATCTATCAACTCCGATTTGCTGCAGTGTAGGGCATGGCTCACCCAAGAGGAAAGTCGCCGGGTTCTGCTATCAGCTTCAGTTTTCCGCGCTGCCAACCACGGATTTCCGCATCCATTGTGTGCATATGCGCAGGATATGTTGCCACGCGCACCTTGTTTTGTAGCGCATTCAGATTTATCCGGTTGGGATATAATATAGGGGGAGTCTATGTCAGATCACTTAGTTATTCATGATCCACGGTTCAAAGACCTGATCAAAGCGGATGCACCACTGGAAAAGATTCACAGCGGATTTGTGTGGGCTGAAGGTCCCGTTTATTTCCCTCACGGCGATTATTATCTGTGGAGTGATATTCCCAACCATCTGGTCATGCAATGGACCGAAGGTTGTGGTGCCCGCGTTTATGATAACGAGTCCAATTACTGCAATGGTCATACACGCGATCTTGAAGGACGGCTTGTTTCCTGTGAGCATTTGACGCGGCGCGTTACCCGCACCGAACATGATGGCAGTCTGACGGTGCTTGCCGACAGCCATGACGGAAAGCGACTGAATTCACCCAACGACGTTGTCATCAAATCTGACGGCTCAATCTGGTTCACTGATCCGCCTTACGGGATCATCAGTGATCATGAGGGCAAAATCGCCCCCCAGGAACAGGGCGGGTGCTACGTGTTCCGTGTTGATCCGAAGACGTTTGAGACCACAATTGTTGTTGATGATTTTGTAAAGCCAAACGGTCTGGCATTCTCACCAGACGAGAGTGTTCTTTATATCGCGGATTCCGGCCGCTCGCATGATCCGGACGGCCCACACCATATTCGTGCGTTTCACTGTGATGGCTCTGCGTTAACCGGCGGAGACGTGCTGATCGATATTGAAAAAGGTGTGCCGGATGGTATGCGCATTGATGTGGATGGCAATATCTGGACCAGCAGCGCCATTGGCGTTGAGTGTTTTAATCCGCAGGGGGTGGCCCTTGGCTCAATTCTTGTGCCTGAAGTTGCAGCAAATCTGACCTTTGGCGGACGCAGCGGCAGCCAGATGATGATTACGGCGACAACATCTGTCTACACGATTGATGTTGCGATGCGCGGTGTGAACTGAGCTGGCCAAGGCTGGCAGTACGGGCAAAGTTGAGCTTGGACGCAAGCCCATTGATGATTGCTTCTTACAACATCTAATCTAATCGGCCCAATTGTCTTATCATATCTCCTGCCAGTTTTCCTGAATTTGGCATCCTGGATGTCATGCAGCCAATGCCTTGTATCTATACCAATTGCAGCTTCCAAGCCCATCGCGGATAACATCGCTCAGAGGTTGATCACGGCCATCTTTTCTTGCGTCATGTCTTGCATTGTGTAGCCGATACCGCCCGTGCCGTATCCCGATTGCTTGCGCCCAGCGAATGGCATCCAGTCAACGCGAAATGCCGTATGATCGTTAACCATCACGGCGGTCGCATTCAGTTGCTGGACTGCCTGCATCGCCATATCAAGGTTTTGAGAATACACCGCCGCTTGAAACGCAAATGGTAAGGCGTTTGCCTGCCGCACCGCAGCGCTGACCGTGTCATATTCGTAGACGCACACGACGGGGCCAAAAATCTCCTGGCATGAGACTTTGGCTTTGTGCGGCGGACGTAGCAGGATCGTTGGAGCGTAGGTTGTCCGACTCAACTTCTCGCCACCAGTTACGACGCTCGCACCCGCTTCTTTGGCCTCAGTCACCCATTGGGCCACGCGATCCACCTCAGGTGGTCGGATCAATGGACCAGCGTTGGTGTCCTCCTCGATAGCGTTACCTACGACAAGTTTCGACGCGGCATCAGCCAACAAGCCAGCAATGTCATCGGCGATATCCTTCGGTGCAAAGACACGCTGAACTGACACACAGACCTGACCGGAATGATAGAACCCTCCCTTCACAAGGTCAGGGATCATCGCATCGATATCGGCACTGCTGTCGACAATTACTGGCGCGGCACCTCCATGTTCCAACGCGCAGCGCGTGCCTGGCGCAACCTTTGAGCGCAGCATCCAACCTACCTTGCCAGAACCAATGAAACTAAAGAATGCAACCCGTGGATCAATAACCATCTGTTCGGCAGTCGGAATATCGCAGGGCACAAAGCGGCACCATTCTTCTGGCAGGCCCGCCTCGTACAGGATATCGACGAAGGTCTTGCATGACAGTGGCGTGTCATCCGCTGGTTTAATAAGGACCGGACAGCCCGTTGCAACGGCGGGTGCAACCTGATGCACGATCAGGTTCAGCGGATGGTTGAAGGCCGAAATTGCAACTACGGGTCCGATTGGTTCCCGCTGGGTGAAGGCAAGGCGGCCTGCGCCGGCCTGCGTCCAATCCATCGGGATTTGTTTGCCAGCCAAGCTTGCCATTTCACCGATACACAAACCGACCCCGTCGATTGCACGGATGACTTCGATGCGAGCATCCACCAAAGGCTTGCCGCCCTCATTTGCGATTTGAAAAGCCAGTTCTTCAGTACGAGCTTGCATGAGGTCGCCCGTTTTCCTGAGGATGTCGATCCTCTGATGCGCAGGCAGCCAGTTTCTTTGGTTCGCATGAAGTTGAACCGCATTTGTCAGATATCCATCAATCTCTTCCCATTGTTTCAGTGGCACCGCGCCGATAGCCTTAAGGTCAAACGGATTCACAACTTCCAAGGTTTTTGGAGTGCTCATAGCAGGCACGCTTTTGCCGCAAGTTCATCGATCAAAACCTTTTGGTTTTCGGAATAATCAACAGGCAAATCGATCACATGGACGCCACCAGCCTTGAACGCCGCCTCAAATGTCGGGATCAGATCATCAGCAGCCTCAATCCGGTGACCCGTCGCGCCGTAGCTTTCCGCATATTTCACAAAATCAGGGTTGCCGAATTCCAGCCCCCAATCCTCAAACCCTGATGCCGTTTGTTTCCAGCGGATCATTCCATAGGAACTGTCGTTCAGCACAGTAACAACGAGATTTAATTTCAAACGGATTGCAGTCTCAAGTTCCTGACTGTTCATCATGAAGCCACCGTCACCGCAAATCGCCATAACACGTCGTTCAGAATACAAGAATGCGGCTGCCATGGCTGACGGTAGGCCCGCCCCCATCGTGGCAAGGGCGTTATCCAAAAGCACGGTGTTGGGCTCATACGCTTTATAGTTTCGGGCATACCAAAGTTTGTAAATTCCGTTATCGAGTGCGATGATGTCCCCGTCGCCCATCGCCTTACGTGTATCCGCGACGAAGCGCTGTGGCGTGACAGGAAAACGGGAATCATCAACCCCCTCCGCTAGGTGTTTTTCGACCTCGGCCTTGATGATCTTGAAATATGAAATGTCAAAATCCAACGTATCATCCAGCGTATCGCGAAGCTTTTTCACTGATGATGCAAGATCGCCAACCACCTCGACTTGCGGAAAATAGACTTGGTCGACTTGCGCAGACTTATAATTGACGTGAATGACTTTTTTACCGCCCGCCTCCATGAAAAAGGGTGGTTTTTCTACGACATCATGTCCAAAATTAATGATCAAATCAGATCGATCGATGGCGCAATGTAAATAATCATTGTCAGACAAAGCCGCTGTACCAAGGAACAATTCAGACCGCTCGTCCACGACGCCCTTACCCATTTGGGTAACAAAGAAAGGGATACCCGTAGTGTCAATAAAGTCTGAGATTGCGCTGCGTGCATCTTTACGGTTTGCACCCGCACCCAACAGAACCAACGGCATCTTTGCCTTCTTAATCAAGTCCACCGCATCTGCGATAACTGCATCGCCTGCTTCAGCATAATAACGTGTGTGAGGCGCAATGACGGGAACATCGCAGCACTCTTCGGCAATATCCTCTGGAAGTTCAAGCAAGACTGCACCGGGGCGTTCTTCGCCTGCCAACCGAAATGCCTCGCGCACAAGAGCGGGGATCGCATTGCCATGAACAATTTGTTTGGACATTTTGCAAATGGGCTCGAAAAGACTGACGATATCAATGATCTGGAACTGGCCCTGCTTCGACGTTTTGATTGGTTTTTGGCCCGTTATCATTATCAACGGAAAACCACCGAGATGTGCGTAGGCTGCGGGCGTTGCGAGATTGGTCGCACCGGGCCCAAGGGTCGCCATACAGACGCCTGGCTTGCCCGTCAGGCGCCCATAGGTCGCCGCCATAAAACCGGCGCCTTGTTCATGGCGCGTCAAGATCAAATCGATGCTGGAGGTTCTCAACGATTCCACGAGATCAAGGTTTTCTTCACCCGGAACTGCAAAAATCTGCTCGACGCCTTCGGCTTCCAAGGCTTTGACGAACAGATCGGAAGCCTTGATGGTCTGGGGTTTTTGATCAGTCATATTCGGGTGGTCCTTTGGTTACAGCCTGTCGGCTCGCTGCTTCGCTTAGCCTATTCAGCGGCGGTTTTGGGCGCGTACTCAGGCAAGATGTCCTTATATGGATAACGCTCGTCCATAGGGACAGATATTCCATCTGGCAGCACAATACGTACATGCTTACGCTTTAGTAGCCGTGGTCTGCCGACCCCGCACGAGTGGGATATCATTTCGACCTCGTGCACAAGATTCTTGCAGAAATTAGCAACCTTGACCGACTTTGATGCCGGGTCCAGCCCCCTCTGCAACCGTTTATTGTGGGTCGTGATCCCTGTCGGACAGGTGTTTTTGTTGCATTTCAGCGATTGAATACAGCCCAGCGAGAACATGAAGCCGCGCGCGGAATTGATGAAGTCCGCACCCGTCGCCAGGGCCCATGCGACTTCCGAAGGTGTAACCAGCTTACCTGATGCAATAACTTTGATCCGCTCCCGCAGTCCGTATTCCGTCAGGATATCAACCACAAGCGGCAAGGACTCCCTGACGACCAGCCCCACATTGTCCATCAGCGGCATCGGTGCTGCACCCGTGCCACCATCGCCACTGTCGACCGTTATGAAATCAGGCGCGGACTGAATACCACGACTGTGAATTTCAATCGCCAGATCGGACAACCAGCCATAACTTCCTACGACGGCCTTAAAGCCGACAGGTTTCCCCGTGACATCGCGGATATGGTTGATCATATCGAGCATAGACGCCGCATCTTTGATTTCAGGATGGCGGTTTGGCGATATCGAATCCTCGCCTTCCGGGATACCACGAATTTCGGCAATCTGGGCCGTAACTTTCATGCCGGGTAATATACCACCCTTGCCGGGCTTGGCGCCTTGGCTCATCTTGAGCTCAAACATTTTAACCTGTTCATGCGCTGCGATCTCACGCAGTTTGTCATCACATAGAATGCCGCTATCGTCGCGTACACCGTATTTGGCAGTGCCAATCTGGAAGATGATATCAGCGCCCCCTTCAAGGAGATACGGCGACAGTCCGCCTTCGCCAGTGTTCATCCAGCATCCGGCCATCTTTGCACCAGCGGACAGGGCTTTGACGGCAGGTGTCGACAATGCGCCGTAACTCATCGCCGAGATGTTGAAAAATGAATGCGCGTCGTAGGGCTTGGCGCATCCCGCTCCAATCCGCAAAGGCTGAACCTTTATCGCATCGTCGTCCAAGGTTGGAAAAGGGCAGTTCACGAAAATCGCTGTACCTGGAACAGTCAGAACCTTACTGGATCCGAACGCCAAGGTGTTATCGTCATCCTTTGCGGCCCGCCCAATCCAATCGCGTTCAGCACGATTAAATGGCATTTCTTCGCGGTCCATAGCAAAGAAGTATTGGCGAAAAAACTCACCAAGTGTCGTGAAAAATGATCGAAACCGACCCACCACTGGGTAATTCCTGCGCACAACGTCCTTGTTTTGTGTGATGTCGATGAAGAACATCACGACAATGGCCAACACACCAAGCCCTATCAAAAAGATAAATGCGGTCGTGAAGAGATATAAATTGGTCATTATCAAGTCGTCAAAATAACGTCTCATCGCGCGAAGTCTCCAGTATGTGATGGGGTCCACACCGACGCAAACGAAACGCCGGCGCAGGTGCGATGATTAGATGGTGGCGTTCAGCTTCCGAAATACAAAACCTAAAACTGCCCCGAAGACGACGTGCAATATCAAGGTCATTACGGGCACCATCATTCCGATATTCATGCCAAAGACACCATTTCCTGCAAGCGGCATAAAAAAGATCATCATCCCAAGCCATGCGACCACACCAAATGCGATCCCGGCCACAATATCTGAGGCGGGAAGCATTGACCGCACTTGGGAAAAACCAACGCCGAAAACGGCTCCAAGTGCGATATGCGCGATCCAACCCAACGCCATAGATGCGGGCAGCCCAAATTTTGCCAAGACTGCGACCCAGTCAGCAATCACGTTGAATTGCGGCATGATGCCCATGATCGATTTCATGATCATCAAAACCGATAATACCGCCGTTGCGGCCAATCCCGCCAATGCTCCGTTCTTCATATTTCCGTCCTTTTTTAAGTTCTGTTTTCGAGATTTCCATATATTCATGCGAAAATATTTGATGCGCCGAATTGGTGAATGGTTACAAATAAAGTGAAAAATTCTTTCATCACCTGTCATTGGTGATGACAGGACGCGCCGAATTCTCGATGTCTCGGGTTTTGGAGAACGAGTGCATCTGTGATGTCTTGTTCCCATACCACCGCTCAAGTGGTGCGGCACTCAGGCCATGCAAAAGTGCGCTAATCCAGACCGCGTAGATCGCAATATGCAAGATCTGGTCTGCGTACTCATGTGTAATCTGTTCGACGATCAGCAGGCGAATAACGCACTCGCAAGGCTGCGCGGATCAAACCAGCCAAAGAATATGCAGGTCAGCACGGATGCATCGGTTCCCACTAACGCAATGAAGATCGCCAAGGGACGAACCACAAAATGCTAATCCAGGGACGAACGCAGAGAAAAAACCATTCCCACCTGTTAGAGTAGCACTCAGTTAGGCAACGCCAACAAGGTCAATGCCCGGCACTTTCATACAAATCCGATGTCAAATTGGTGGCTTTGCGCGTAAGAACCTACGGCCGACGGACGCCCCAACCGCCTCCCCGACAAGGGGACCTGGCAAAAGTTGAATGCAACGGCTGCCGAATTGGTTACACAATCACATGTGCTACACTAAAGGGATGCGCGCCCTAAGGCTGTTTGGCGGCAAGAATTGCTTGAACAAGGTCTTCGGGTACTTCGGCCAAGCCCGCCTTATCCGCATCGGACATCTCGCTCACGGCATCCATCGCACGCTGATACGCCTCAAGATAGCGTTTGCATTCACGGCAAACCATCAGGTGCAGCAGGAAAATCCTGCGCTGAATTGGGGGCAGTTCGTCGTCCAGATATGCTAGGATAAAGTCCTCGAATTGCACGCAAGTAATCATTCCGGGCAATTTGAACATGACACCGTGAATCTTGCGTCGCATCGTATCTATTCGGCTGGTCAAAACGCCCCCCCTAAAAACAATGGTTCAAGCCCTTTTTTTAGGGCTGCGCGCGCGCGATGCAATCGTACTTTTATGTTCGCCTCGCTAAGATCCAAAATTAAAGCGACCTGGGCAGTTGTCATCTCTTCAATGTCTCGCAACTGTAAAACGATTCGATATCCGTCTGGCAATTCCGCGATCAATCGGCGTACTTCAAGGCTGGTTTGCTTTGTAGTCAATATTGTCTCACCGGTCTCACGCGTGATCGATCCGTCCGCGATCCGACAACCATTTTTGTCAAACACGGGCAACATCGCCTCGATAATGATTTCCGCACGCTGTTTGTTTTTACGCAAAAGCATCAGTGCTTCGTTTACGACAATTCGGTGCATCCAGGTCTTTAACGTTGAGCGACCTTCAAATTGGCCAAGCCCTTGATGAATTTTGATAAATGCGTATTGCGCCGCATCTTCGGCCAGTGCAGCGTCGTTTAGAATACCCTCCGCCAAACGCAGGATCCACGTAAGGTTATCACGCACCAGGGCTTCAAAAGCTTCATCACTTACGACCTTTGAGGCGGAGGGCTGCATATCGCTTGCATCTCGGTTTGAGTCTTGCGTGTCATCTCTATGTGGACCTGAACTTTTGCAAGGTCCCGGCAGCATAACCCATTTCAATGCTCCAGTCTGAGGTATTGTTGAAAGTCAAAGTCTAAACGCTTGATCTCTGATTTTTTCATTATGTTCCGCCGAAAGCAGACATTTGCTGCCTTGCCGAAGTTTGAGGGGTGGCTCAAAGCGGGAATGGGTTCCACTTTGTCGGATAGATATTTCCCAAGTTATTTAGCCACAAAGACAAAGGTCTGTATCAAAAATACAGCCGCTTCTGGATTTCACATCCACTCATTCGTGGTTTGGTGCGCGAACCAGGTAACAGGCTGGGCAAAAACGGCTGTTCTTGCAGAAAAACCTCAATGCAATTATTGCAGGTGGGATAGTAAGCTTCAGATCACCGGGATTAGCTCATGCAAAAGACGCGCAAAAAGACGCGGCCAGGACAAACTGATATCGCGAAAACCCTTGGCGTATCTGTCAGCACGGTATCGCGCGCCCTGGCGGGATCTCCCCTTATCAAGGACAGTGTTAAACAACAGGTCCGCGACACCGCTGTCAAAATTGGCTACCGCTTCAAAGAAGCGCAGGATTTTGAAGGGTTTGAACGAATCGCCGTTCTGACTTCTCTGGATGCTTTTCGCGATACGCGCTCCTCAATGTATAATAGTCTGCTGGAAGGCATTCGCACGGAGGCCTCGCGCTACGGTGGAGAGTTCTCCATTACCATTGCAAAATCCCGAACGCCCATTCCTGACGCCATCGACAAAAAACTCGGCCCCAAATGCGGGTGTATTTTTCTGGGCGTTACGCCAGACGCTGCAACGGCGCAAAATCTGGTCGATAGAGGCATTCCGGCAATCGTCTGTAATGGTTTGGACGAGGAACTCATTCTGGATTCCATCAGTCCGGCCAACTACCAGGGTTCAGCTATCATGGCACGTCACCTGTTGGAATTGGGCCACAGGAAGTTCCTGTATGTGGCAGGCACTGATCGGGCAACCTTGCGGCTTCGCTATTTGGGTTTTGAGAAATATATCGAACGACATGGCGATAGTTCGGGAACCGGAATCCTCTCAATATTTGAGGAATGGGCAGACCAATCAAAAGAAAAAAACGAGCGTTTCGAACACTGGATCAAGACGGAACGGGGCGACGCCACTGCATTGTGCTGTTTCAATGATGGCGCGGCTGTGTGGGCGATAGAACGTCTTCAATCCATGGGTCTTTCTGTACCCGATGACATTTCAGTTGTCGGCTTTGACGATTTGCCAATTGCGGAAATTTCAGATCCGGAATTGACGACATTTCACATCGACTGGACACAGATAGGACTTCAAACCGTGCAAATTTTGCACAAACGTATGATTTCACCACTTTCAGCACCCGAAATTATGCAAATTTCCGGAAAATTGATTGCCAGAAACAGCTCTGCGCACGTCTAGTAAACCGATTTAAACCCATATTTTCCGCCAAAAATAATCAGAAAATGCCTAACTCTTTCACAAGAGCTCCTAATTTCTGCAAAAATTTCTATATTGCAAAAAAATTTTTATAGTCTGTTTTCAGTTGGCTTCAATCAGTTGGAGGCTGAAAGTTGACATTTATCGCGATTCTTATGCCTCAAAAGGTGTTTGACGCCCAAATGAGCGGCTGCCAATTGGAGCAATTGCGCGATCTGACTGCAGCTGGCAGCTACTTTCACGCCACGACCATTGAAGGCCTGTTAAGCCACCCATGGGCTCAAAAAATTGATGTTCTGATGACCGGCTGGTCAACACCAAAATTGACCAATGATCTGTAGGACGCGTGTCCATCGCTCAAATTGGTGGTCCATTGCGCGGGAACTGTCCGCCACCTGGTGGACCCCTCCTTCTTTGACCGCAACATTCGTCTGGTCAACAGCGCAGACGCCAATGCAGTGCCGGTTGCCGAGTTTCTGTTGTCCTGGATTTTACGATGGAACAAAAAGCTACCCCTGTTTGAAAACAAGTACCGTGCTGGCCACTTCATCGAGAATGCTGAAGGTCCAAGGCGTCAATTTGACCACTATATTGCGTTTGCGATGCATTTCTATGGGCTGATCTATTCCAAAGTGGCCAAGGGCGATGAGGAACGTTGCGAACGGTTCGGTCAACGCGCGCGGGACTTCGCACAGGATTTTCAGCACTGGTTTGATGCAGAAGGTGCCAGTCTCGCCTTCAGGCGTTCGATGACATATCGCTTTGCGCAAGCCTCCTTTTGGACAGGCCTTTTTGCCGATGTCGAGGCACTTCCATGGGGCCAAATCCGGGGATTTTGGGCTCGCAATATGCGGTGGTGGGGCAACCGCGACTATTTCGACCGGGACGGCATTATGCCGGTTGGGTACGGCTACCCCAATCTGCATATTTGCGAAGTGTATAATTCGCCCGGCTCACCCTATTGGGCCATGAAAGCTTACCTTCCACTCGCATTGGCCGAAGACCACCCCTTCTGGCAGGCAGACGAAATAGAGAAACAGCAAACGCCAGAGCTGTTGGTCTCACGAGTTCCCGGAATGATCGGGTTCGAAGCGGGCGGAAACCGGGTCATGCTGTCGTCCTGCAAGCAGGTCACGCAGCCGTTTCATGGAACGTCCGAGAAATATGGAAAGTTCGCCTATTCGACCAAGCTGGGTTTCTCGATAGATTCAGACCCGGTTGGGTTTTTGTCCAATCCTTTCGATAACATGCTGGCACTTTCGTATAATTGTCGGATTTTCATGACGCGCGCTCCCCTGGAAGAGGCGCGGATTGGCTCGGATTTCCTTACTCAGTCTGGAAAGTTGACGATGAAATTGAAGTAGAAACATGACTGATTGCCCGTGCCCCCTGGCGCATTCGGGCGCATAAAATCACAACCAACCGGGCGCTGTTCGCGACAGAAGGCGGATTTGCCATTCAAAGAACCGATACACCGCCAACAACGGAAACACACAGTCGGACACTCCGAATTTGTGACCGAGACGGCCTTCAGTGTGGCGCTGGATATGTCCCCAACAGCGCGCAAGGGGCTCCCACGCAGGCGCAGCTTGAAAAAATGGTATCGGATAGCGAGCGCGTTTTGTGCATGAAGTATGAAACGCATATTCCCACATTATTTTGAACCGGATAGTGGGGATTTGAGGTCTACTTGAAGCGCGGATAGGGTTGAGGGATCAAAGAGCGGTCCGGGTCGTCCTGAATGAGGCCGCTGCGGCCTCGAAAAGCTTTTGGACTATGCTCAAAATTCCAATTCCCCCGCTCTGGCCGAGCGGAAATAGTCTTCGATATCCCTGATTGTCTGGGTCCCATCTCCGGCTTGATCCAGACAATCGGTTTGCAGTAACTGACCCGCAAAATTTTGCAATTTTATGTATCCCGGCCACCGGGGGCGCAGGACCGCATTCTCTTGCATGGTCCGGCATTCGTCGAAAAACGTGCCGTTGATCGTCTTTTGAGCTGTCGGCGACCAAACGCTGCGATGCGCGGCCTGGCCGCCTGCTTCTGTCATTCGGATCTGTGCGCCTTCCTTAACCAGATGAAGGGCAGCTTTAACGGCAGCGCCAATATCGCGCGTTGAAGATGACACTGCCAATCCGGTGCCTCCAAGCACAGTAGCGGCATTCGCAGTATTGGTCGGACTGTCGCAATAGCGAAGGCGATGGTGTCCGGCCGCTGGGGCCTGCGCGTAACTGTTAAAGGAAAAAACAAACGGGCAGTATGTGACGTCATCCGAATGGGCCATGGCTTCCAACAGATCGATTGATGACCAATCGAACGCCGCATCAGGAATATGGCGTGCAAGCCGGCGCAGGATCGACAGGGCCTGAACCGCAATATCCTGAGGAAGAAAATTCTCATCGTTGCCGGAAATATCTGCCCCCAGACAGCTGGCAATACCGAGATAGTTCATGAATGCGTGAGGGTTGGCCATTGAGAGGCCAAGCCCTCCGCGTTGACCAAAAGCAATTGCTTCATCAAAGGTTGCTGGCACAGCACCATCAAGAAGGTCGGGACGACAGACAGCCACTTGCGAGGCGGCATCGATGGGCAAGGCCCAGAGGCCGCCGCCATACTCGTAGCTCTTGAAACTGAGGCCAATGTAGCTTTCTTGCAGAGCGGCCAGATCGGCGGCATCGAGGTGTTCTTGAAGATTTAGAAGCGCCCCCCCAGCTGCTGCGTCGCCCATGAAGGGATGATCCAGAATAATCAGATCATACTTGTCTGCCGTCTCCACGATTGGTGTCGCCTCAAAACCGCGCAGGCTGTGGACATCCCATACGATGGCAATGTCGTCGCTCAATGCATTGAATCGATGTGTCTCTGCGAAGAGCCCATCGCAGGCCCTCGGATGATCCCAGGTCAATCCGCGCAATATTAGCTTTTTTGACATTCCAGATCCATTCAATCTCTACCGGACCACCTGTATCTGACGCCCAAGCACTTCAAAACTCAGTTCCATAACGTCACCTGGATTAAGATGCCGTTTGTGTGTCGGCTCCATGAACTGAGGCGGTTACGAAACAGAATACCATGGCGGGTCTGGATCCGCCTGCATTTTCCAACCGTTCAAATGAAGCGAAGTCGACAGATATAACCGCTCTGCTGTCCGTGTGAGCTTGCCGTAAGGGCAACCGCACAGAGTGAACGCAAGTGATGACAATCGAGATCATCCCAATTCATACATTAAACAGAACGATTTCACGCAAATAATGAACTTTTTTGTTTTCGGCAGGGCTGCTATCGGTCGGCCAACTTATAATCCTGCCGAAAGAAAACCCTTCCGTGTTTATCGCCATCCTGCCATTTCTTGTACCGACTACACTCATCATAGCCGCAGTTCTTGCTTTCCGTGGACCACAATTGCGACCTGTCAAAGTGCTGCGAAGCGTTGAACTTGCATCGCTGGTCGCGTTGGCATTTGCGGTTCTTTCCGGTGTTCTTCTCATCTTCAACGGCCCCGCTACCAGCCCGCTGATCGGCTTCTACGGCTTGGGGCTTTCAGTGCGGCATGATGCAGTCAGCGCGGTGATGCTGTTACTGGTATCTTTCGTCGGTTGGGTGGTGGTGCGCTATGCCGCCACGAACATCGACGGCGAGGCACGGCAAGGCGCATTTACAGGTTGGCTTTGCGCGACGCTTGCCGCCGTGATGATGCTGGTGATCGCAGGGAACATCCTGCAACTCGTCCTTGCATGGATCACAACAAGCCTGTTTCTGCACAAGCTGCTGTTGCACTACCCGCTCCGTGTTGCCGCACAACGGGCGGCGCGCAAAAAGTGGGTGACAGCACGTTTGGGTGATGTGGCACTGCTGGTTGCGGCGATGCTTCTTTATGGCACATACGGGACCGGCAATATTGCTGAAATTCTGACTGCGGCCAGCGTTGGCGAAGGTCGTGACGCTGCGGTATGGATCGCAATAGCTCTCGCCGTGGCGGCGGTCCTGAAATCTGCGCAATTCCCGATGCATGGCTGGCTGACCGAAGTGATGGAGACGCCAACACCGGTTTCCGCATTGCTCCATGCAGGTGTCATCAATGCGGGCGGCTTCCTGTTGATCCGCTTCGCCGATGTGATGCTGCTGTCGCCTGGCGTGCTGGCGGTATTGGTGATGATCGGCGGGTTTACGGCACTTTTCGGCGGGTTGGTCATGCTGACCCAATCGGCGGTCAAGACCTCGCTGGCATGGTCGACCGTGGCGCAGATGGGCTTTATGATTCTGCAATGCGGTTTGGCGCTGTTTCCTCTTGCGCTGCTGCATATTGTTGCTCATTCGCTTTATAAGGCGCATGCCTTTTTGGCATCCGGTATGGCCGTGGACGGCGCGGCCGCGATCCGGCGTCCGGGACCTGTGGCGATCCCCAATGGTGTGGCGGTTGGTCGGGCGTTTCTGATCGCGCTCGTGATCTATGCCGTTGTCGGGTTCATCTTCGGGTTGGCTGGAAAGTCCCCACAGGCCATAGCCCTTGGCACCATTTTGATCTTCGGCGTGGCGTATCTTTTGGCGCAGGGTCTTGCTGACGCAGCACCAAGAGTGCTGACGCAACGCACCGCCGCTTATTCTCTGGCTGCTGCCTTTGGATACTTTGCCCTTCAAACCGGCGCAGAGTGGCTGATGCAGGGAACCCTGCCCGCCACACCCGCACCCGGTCCTTTGGAGTGGGCGCTGATCGTTCTGGCGCTGTTGAGTTTCGGGCTGGTCGCGGTAGCACAGGCCATGTTCCCGCTCTGGGCCTATCATCCTGCGACGGCTGGTCTGCGCGTACACCTGTCTAACGGACTTTATGCCAATGCCATTTTTGACAAGCTGCTCCGCGGTTGGTCAACCAAGCCCACATCCTGATTGAAGCAAAGGAACAATTCCATGGACATGCTCTCCGAGCTTCCGCACACAACCGTGACCAAGGCCAGCAAAACGGCCGCAAGGGCTATTCCGCCGCTCTGGCCGTTGGCCTCTTCTGTTGCTGTGAACCCTTTTTTGGGCCAGACAAATGAGACTCTGGCGCAGGTCGGAGCGCGGCTGAGCCGCGTTGGCGGAGTGCCCGTCACGATGCCAAGGGACTGGTATAAGCTGCGCATTGACGACGGTACGATCACGGACGCAGACATCACCGCTGCCCTTAAGGCGCAAGCAGCTACTGGCCTGCCTGATCTGCCCAGTCTGCCTGATCTGGCAGAACTCAAACGTATTGCTGGCGTGCATGCAGCTACTTCTGCGCCGCAGCCAACTTTAGCTGACCTTGCAGCAGATATATCCGGAATCGACTGGCCCGGCATTCTTACAGACCGTTTCGGCGCCTGGGCGGCAGGTTATTTCGATCAGGGGCAAGCGCTTTGGGCCGCTCCCCTCAGGCGAGGGGCGTATGACGCATGGCGTCAGAACGCGACCCACGACCTGACGCCCGAAATCATGGGCCTGAAGGGATTTGCCCAATTCATCAGCGAGACACCGGATACTGCGGATGAAGCAAAGGCGCAGGCTGTCAAACGGCTCGGGCTGACCGAAGGCGCGCTTGAAACCTATCTGCACCAGCTGCTTTTTTCCCTCGGCGGCTGGGCACAGCTGGCCCGCTATCACCTCTGGCAAGCAGAACTGGCTGGCAATACCGATCAGGCCATCACTGACATTCTGACCATCCGGCTTTTGTGGGAAGAGGCACTTTTTGTACAATATGAAGACCAGATTGCCGACGCCTGGAAGGACGTAAAGCGCGCCCATGCGACACCTGTGGCTCCGGACGCGGACCTTCAGGCAAATGCAATCCTGCAAGAGGCTTGGGAGCGTGCAGTGCAACGCGACCTGGCCAAAACCTTTGCCGCCCCTCAATCGCCCGTGGATGCGGCACGCCCCAAGCTTCAGGCCGCCTTTTGCATTGATGTGCGCTCAGAAGTATTCCGGCGGGCCCTTGAGGCCGTCAATCCAGGCGTCCGGACGCTTGGATTTGCGGGCTTCTTCGGTCTGACCGCATCCCACAAAAGCTTTGCGTCCGATGTGGAAGAGCTGCGTCTGCCCGTGCTTCTCACGCCCAGCGTCAGTTCAACCTCTCAGGGCAACGATACCAACGCAGATCAGATGGCGCGTTTCAAAGCCCGCGCGCGCCGTGCATGGGGCCGGTTCAAACTGGCCGCCGTGTCATCCTTTGCATTCGTTGAAGCCACAGGGCCCATCTATGCGGGCAAACTTGTTCGGGATGCGCTGAACCTTGCGCCTAACGACGTGCCGAATGATCCGGCCCCACGTTTAGACCCTGCGCTTGACCTTGGCGCGCAGACGGATGCGGCAGAGACCATTTTGCGCGCAATGTCTTTTACCGACACCTTCGCGCGGTTGGTCGTTCTGGCAGGGCACGGGGCCAATGTTGTCAACAATCCCTTCGCCAGCGGCCTCCATTGCGGGGCCTGTGGTGGTTATTCGGGGGAAGTGAACGCCCGCCTCCTGGCTGGTCTTTTGAATAGTAAAGACGTGCAAAAGGGGCTTGCCGCACGTGGTATCGACATCCCCGACGACACACTTTTCGTAGCTGCATTACATGACACCACCACCGACAAGATCATGCTTTATGAGGGTGACCATCCTTCTGCGAGCCATGCCACCGATCTTGCGCAGGCACAGGACTGGTTTGCATCGGCCGGGTTAATCACACGTGGCGAGCGGGCATTGCGTTTGCCCCGTGCAAAGGGCGATGCCGACATTGCAGTGCGCAGTCGGAACTGGGCGGAAACACGGCCTGAATGGGCCCTGGCCGGATGCAAGGCATTCGTTGCCGCTCCGCGCCATCGGACTGTTGGAAAGAACTTTGAAGGACGCGCGTTTCTGCATGATTACGACTGGGCTGCGGACAAGAACTTCGGCGTTTTGGAATTGATCATGACGGCTCCCGTGGTCGTCGCCAGCTGGATCAGCCTGCAGTATTACGGATCGACGGTCGCGCCAGACGTTTTTGGGTCTGGCAACAAGCTGTTGCACAATGTGACCGGTGGCATTGGTGTTGTCGAAGGCAATGGCGGCACATTGCGTGCGGGCCTGCCCTGGCAATCGGTGCATGATGGCTCAGTACACGCCCATGATCCGCTGCGTCTGTCGGTTTGCATAGAGGCCCCCCGGAAAGCGATGAGCGATGTTCTCAAAAAACATGACGGCGTTCGGGCGCTGTTCGACAATCGCTGGTTACATCTTTTTGCGCTTGATGAGAACGGGCAAATGGCCTGGAGATATGAGGGCGATCTGAAATGGTCAAAAATGGCAAGCGTTGCTGAGCAGCCCCAGCACTGAAGGCATCACCTCCAACTGACTGATCAACCCGCGTTTCACGGCGGGTTGAACAGACCAATGCACGCAGTATGTACGCTTCGGCTGAATGACTGCACGGTCGACATACTCATGGTCTTAGTGGTCGGAGACCGCTTACGCCTGGTCACGCCCTTTCGATCGCGCCGCATAAATTGGCCAGACAATTGCGATACCGGCTGCGATGAACAATGCCAATGCCAGGGGGCTTGAAAGAAATGGCCAGAAACTGCCATCTGTCAAAATGAGCCCCTGACGCAGAGCGACCTCAAATTTTGGTCCTAATACAAGGCCGATGACAATTGGCGCGAGCGGAACACCAAAGACTCGCAGCACGAAACCGACGACCCCAGCCGCCAGCATGACGTAGAGATCGAAGACATTCCCGCGCACCCCATATGAGCCAAGAATGCTCAGCAAAATAACAGACATCATGAGAAGCGCTTCAGGCAGGCGTAGCACAACCGCAAAAAGCCGCGCCGATGCGAAGGCCAGAGCGAACATGACGACGTTTGCAAGAAACAGGGCGATGAAAGCAGCATAGACGATCTGCGGGTTATCGGCCATCAGTCGGACCCCGGGAGTGACCCCGTTCACAATAAGTGCGGTCAGCATCACGGCAGTCACAGCATCACCTGGAATGCCAAGTGCAAGCGCAGGAACAAGAGCACTTCCTGTCACGGCGTTGTTAGCGCTTTCAGGTGCAATTATGCCGTCCGGCTCACCGCTGCCCATTTCGTTTTTGCGAGGCGATGAGCGTTTTGCCTCGGCATAAGCGATGAAAGCAGCCGTCGCTGCTCCAGTCCCTGGCAGAACGCCTATTGCAGACCCAAGACCCGAACTTTTGAGCAACACTCCCCAGCGTCCCTTGAGGTCTGACAAGGAGGGCAAGATCATGCCGGTGTAGCGGATTATACGCGCCTGTGCTTTTTGGGGTTCAGACGCTCGCATGAAAACTTCAGACAGGGCAAACAGTCCTACGACGACCGGAATAACATCGAAGCCAGCCGACAGAACGAAGATGTCGAACGTGTACCTCATGTCTCCAGTCAGCGGGTCTGATCCGATAATGGCAATAAACAGGCCCATAATTCCGGCAAGCAATCCCTTTGCGACTGAGCCCCGGGACACAGATGCAATACAGGTCAGAGCGAGGACAATCAGTGCGCAAATCTCGATAGGCCCGAAGTTCAAGGCCAGGGCGGCAAGCTGAGGTGCGGCAAAAATGAGTATCAAACATGAGAACACACCTCCAAAGACACTGGCGAAGGTCGCCCATCCCAGTGCCCGGTCGGCATTGCCGCTCACAGCCATGGGATATCCATCAAGTGTTGTTGCCGCTGCTTGCGGTGTTCCGGGCGTGTTAATTAGGATGGCCGAGATTGAACCGCCATAGACAGAGCCGCAATAAACCGCCAGCAGCAATGCAATAGAGGGAACCTGCCCAAGTGAATATGTAAATGGCAAGCAGATGGTGACTGCGATCACAGATCCCAGGCCGGGCAGCGCGCCGGCGATAATTCCGAACGCAGTGCCAATTATGAGTGTTGCAAACACAAGCGGGTCGAATACGAGCCAGAATGATTCAGAAAGTATGTTGATCATAAGAAGCTTCCGGTCATCATGTCAGACGCCAGCGTGGCAATGGAATCCCGAGGGCTTGATCGAATAACCACCACGTCGTGATTGCGGAAAAGGCAGCAATTGCGATCAGAATATAAAGTCGGCGATAGCCAAGCAGCCATCCGCAAGCAAATGCGAGCGGTCCGGCCACCCCGATATATCCCAGCCAACGCATCGCCCAGATTGAAACACCAGCAACCGCTATCATGCCGATCGGCGCGCGCCATCGGTGTGTTTCTGTTTCGGTACTTTCGGGTAAGCGGAACGCTTCGAAAAGAATGACCAAAGCCAGCAGAATCCACAAAAACAACAATATGCGGGGAAAGAAAACCGGATTGACGGACGACCCAATTCCCATTGCCGCATATCGTTCAGCAAAGCTGTGTGCAAAAAGTGCGCCGCCCAGTAACAACAGGGCGAGCGCAAATATTATACGTGGAGATCTTTTCAATTCAGCCGCCTATTTCGACAGGCCGGCATCTTTAAGAACCTGACCGTTCTTTACAAACTCTGACTCCACAAAACTTCCAAATTCCGCCGAGTCCATATACTCAACATTTGTGGAAGTGGATGAGGTTACTTTTGTAAAATTTGGTCCCTTGGTCGCTTCTCCGCAAGCCGCCGAGAGTTTTTGAACCACTGCGTCCGGCGTTCCTTTGGGCGCCACAATACCTACCCATATCGAGAAGCTTAGTGGATAACCCTGCTCCTTCATGGTTGGCACATCCGGCAAACCTTCGATACGCTCATCAGTAAAACTGCCCAGCGCTTTGACGTCATAACGCGACAGGACGAGTGGTGGATCAGCAAAAAACTGGATCGTACCAGAAGCCATTGAACGCATTCCGTCGGCAGTCCCGCTATCAGGCAAATGTTTGGCTTCTACACCCATGGCACCCATGCTGGCGGCCATTGCCAAATGTGGTAGCGTGCCGGGCCCGGCCGAACCGTAAAGGTATTTACCCGGGTTTGCTTCCAGCTCTGTTTTAACGTCGGCGATGGAGTTGAAGGGCGAATCTTTTGACACGAGGAAAACCATTGGGTTCTTCGTGACGTTGCAGATATATTCCCAGCTGTCTTTGCCGTATGGCAAATCACGCAGATGTGGTTGCGTTGTCAGCGGACCAATGGGAATAACGCCAAGCGAATATCCATCTGCTTCGGATGCAGCGACTTCAGCTGTGCCAATTGTACCGGCAGCACCGGCAGTGTTTTTGACAACCACCTCAGAACCAAGCGCTGTGGCGAAATCAGCCTGAAATGCACGGGCGACTGCGTCTGTATTACCGCCTGCACCAAATGGTACAATCAAAGTTACCGGCCGTTCTGGATATTCGGCCATTACAGCAGATGTGCTAGCTGCAATCATCGCAATAGCTCCGGCTGAAACTATTGCAGTTGCACTCAGATAAGTCTTAAAATTAGTCATGTGGTCTCCTCCTATTTTGTTCACTGTTTGCCGCGAATATCTTCTAGCGTTGCCCGCGCGGCGCGGGTTAACATCGCGATGTCATTGCTGATTGGAACCATGTCAAAACCCATCTCCACGAGACGTTTTGCCATGTCGTTATTCAGGGCCAGGGCACCAATCGGTTTTCCGGCGGCATGCGCTCGCTTAGCGCAAGCTTCCATTATTCTCAGCATATCGTCAGATGCACCCTGACCCATTCGCCCCATTGCTGCGGATAGATCACCCGGGCCGACAAAGGCCGCATCGATGCCATCGACAGAGAGTATGTCGTCCAGCGCTTCAACTGCTTTGGGGGTTTCTACTTGTGCTATCAGCAGAACATTGTTGTTTGCATTTGCGGTATATTCTGAATTTGCACCGAAACGGCTTGCACGGTGCATTGCTGCAACCCCCCGGTTTCCCTCGGGGGCATATCTGGTTGATCGCACGAGCGCGCGCGCCTGATCCGCGCCATCAACCATAGGCACCATCAGCGAATTTCCACCAATATCCATGAACTGCTTGATCATCGTCTGGTTATCATCAGCCAAGCGGAGCAAAGGAAGACACGGCGTGCCCGCGACAGCCTGTAAAGACTGCAGGGCACCCATGGCTGAAAGCGGTGTGTGCTCCGCATCAATGACGATGAGATCATAGTCGCACCACGCCATGGCTTCAGCGACCAGCGGACTTCCAAACATCGTCCAGCATCCAATAAGCGGGCGTTCACGTAATAAAAGGGCTTGTTTCAGCAGATTGGTCATCAAAAAATCTCCGGGTCTTTTACGGGCAGCCCATCAGCGAGCAGAAAGTCAAAATCGCAACCATCCTCTGCCTGCCCGACATGAGCGACATAAAGTGCAGGCCAACCACGCCGAGGCGCGTCAGGCGGACGCCAATTGCTCCGCCGTTCATCCAATTCGCTTTCGTCTACGATCAAGTCGAGCTGTCCACGGCTCACATCCAGCGCGATCTGATCGCCGGTCTGTACCAGCGCCAATGGGCCACCGACCGCACTCTCAGGCGAAACATGAAGAATGCATGTGCCGTAATGGGTGCCACTCATGCGCGCATCCGAGATGCGTACGATATCCTTCACCCCTTTTTCCAATAAGGGTTTCGGTATGGGCAGGTTGCCCCATTCCGGCATGCCTGGAGCCCCTACAGGCCCGCCTCCCCGCAGCACCAGAATGTCATCGGCATTGATCTCTTCCTTGTCGATGCGAGCTGCCATGTCTGCTGGGCCATCGAACACGATGGCACGGCCCTGGTGTTTCAGAAGTTTCTGGCTGGCAGCGCTTGGCTTGATAACGGCACCACCCGGCGCAAGGCTGCCTTTAACAACGGCAAGGGCTGGACGATCTGTTACCGGATTGTCGATTTTGCGAATGACTGTGTCATTCCAGACCTGTGCACCATCGATTGCCGAGCCAAGACTTTCCCCGTTCACGCCAACGGCATCCAGGTTGAGACGGTTTTGCAGCCTGCTTAACAAGGCAGGCATCCCTCCGGCATCGTGGAAATCCTGCATCATATAAGAGCCATGGGGGAAGAGATCGGCCAATACAGCCACGTCCCGTCCGGCAGCGATAAGATCGTCCAACTTGTAATCACCGAGCCCAGCACGTCGCGCCATTGCTATCAGATGGATCGCCGCATTGGTTGAACCGCCCAGCGCCATCAGAGCAACCGCTGCATTATCAAAATGCGCCTGCGTCAGAAGTTGCGTCAGAGGCAAACCATGTGTGGCCAGACGGGTCGCGACTTCTCCGGCATCTGCTGCCATCCGTGGGTGCGCACTATCTACAGCGGGAATTGACGCTGCACCTGGCAATGTCAGACCCATCGCTTCAACGATGCAGGTCATGGTCGATGCGGTTCCCATCGTCTGGCACGTGCCTGGCGAGCGTGTCATCGCGGATTCAAGGTCCAGCCAGTCATTCTCGGTAATCCGACCTTGTCGGCGCTCGTCCCAGTATTCCTTTGTGTGCGTTCCTGCGCCAACCGGGCGACCACGAAAACTACCGGAAATCATGGGGCCAGCTGGTACAAACACAGCAGGAATGTCAGCGGACGTAGCCCCCATCAAAAGTCCTGGCGTGGTCTTGTCGCATCCGCCCAGAAGCACTGCCGCGTCGATGGGATGCGACCGCAGCAGCTCTTCAGTCTCGATTGCGAGCAGATTGCGGTAAAGCATGGTTGTCGGCTTAACGAGCACTTCACCTAGCGAGAAAGTTGGCAGCTCGACCGGGAAGCCTCCGGCACGTATGACGCCGCGCTTGGCATCTTCTGCCCGTTGGCGAAGATGTTGGTGGCAAGTCGCGAGGTCGGAATGCGTATTGATGATACCAATCACAGGCCGCCCCATGAAATCCTCGCGACGGTAGCCCATTTGAAGAGTTCTTTGCCGGTGGGCAAACCCACGGATGCTGTCCTGCTCAAACCACCGAGCGGACCGGAGGGGCCGTTGCTTACTCATCTGCTCTGATCAAGATATCTGTAACAGGGCCGCAATTGCCGGAATAGGAACATCAATGTAAAAGTCTCCAAGGGATTGGAAGATCGGCTTCTAATATCTGATATACCAGATACCAGAAGTTGGCAATAGGGGAATTAGAAAGTGAAGTTGGATCGTCTTAACCGGCCTGAATCGCTCGCAGACATGGCTTCGCGTGAACTGCGCGCTGCCATAGTGGATGGACGCCTTAAACTTGGCGATCAGGTCTCTGAACTTCGGCTTTCAGAGATGCTGGGGATAAGCAAGACCCCGGTGCGTGAGGCCCTCCTCACACTCAAACGTGAGGGTCTGGTCAAGATCGACCCACAGAAAGCCACATCAATTTTCCATATAGATCAAAATGAAATCGAGGCTATTCGCGCCTTCCGCGAATTGCTGGAAGTGCGTGCCTCACAAAATGCTTTTGCGGGGGACCGCACCGCTTTTGCCAATGGAATCGGTGAGGTCATTGAAAAAATGCGCGTCGCCCTTGGTGAAGGTGACCGAGCCGAATACAGAGTTCTGGATGCTCAATTCCACGATATAATTCTTGAAAATGGTGGAAATTCCTATTTGAGCGCAGCCTACAAACTTGTCGCCACTAAAATCGGCGCATTGCGCACCCGTGCGCAGGATTCCGAAAAGGTCGTGAACAGTTCCATGCGGATGCACACGACCTTGCATGAACTGATAGAGCAGGGAAACGTCACGAAATTTTGTCAATTGCTGCGGTTGCACATCAATAATACCGGAAATGACTATATGATCTGGTTGAACGCGCAGCAGGATTGAAACCGGCATTGCTGGCGCCGGAAGTCTTGGATGCCAGCGCATCGGGCGAACAAACTGAAGGCATCAGCTCTAACGAATTGATCAAAGTATTGTTTAAGGCGACGAGAGAGACGCTTTAAGAAACACCCAGTTTCAGAGCGAAAATGGCGAACCTGTTAGAGAGTTATGTGACTAAATAGACAGCTCCAGCGCCAACTCGCCGCGTACGCGGTCCTCGTCTATGTCGCAGCCCAGTCCTGGGGTTTGGGGCACAAGTGCCGCCTGGCCTTCGCGCGGCAGCGGTGTGCGCAGGTAATCTCCGGCCAGATGCTGCGGCCCGTTCAGATCGACAGGATAGTCGATGCCATAGGCGGCGAAGACATGCACCGAGGCGGCAAACCCGATGGGCGCGTCCATGAGCCCCGAGCCGATGAGCTTCATTCCAGCGTTCCGCGCCAGATCGCAGAGTTGTCGGGCATAATGGATGCCACCCACTTTCTGTACCTTGCAGACCAGTCCCTCGACCGCATCGCGGCGCAAAAGCTCGATGATCAGCGGCAACCCCATGGCGGATTCGTCCAGGGCAATGTTCATCGTCGTGGCCGAGAGCAGCTTCTTCAATCCGTAAATATCGGTCATTGGGATCGGCTGTTCAAAGAGCTCAACTCCTTCAGCCTCGAAAAGTTTTGCCGCGCGCAGGGCGTTGTCCAGATCGTAACCCTGATTGGCATCGACCCACACCACTGAATCGGGGGCCACCTGATGTACCGTACGCACAATTTCAGCATCAAAGGCGGGAGTGTTACCGACCTTGACCTTGAAGGCGCGGAAGCCTTCGGCCAGTGCGGCCTCAACTGCCTTGGCCGTCTCATCCGGCCCTGGTTGCGAGACGAGATAGGCCAGTTCAACCCGGTCCGCCCGCTTGGCACCCAGCCATGTCTGAAGGTTGATCCCCAGCGCTTTGCAAATCAGATCATGCGCGGCCATATCCAGCGCGCCCTTTGCAATCGGCTGGCCGGGATCAAATCCGGGGGCTAACTCCATGTCCATCGCCGCGTGAAGTCCAGCAATGTCAAAGACGTCGCGCCCGATCAAGACCGGTGCCAGAACGTGCCGGATTGTCGTCGTGACCGAATGGATGGTTTCAGCAGACCAACGCCGGCTCGGCCCCGCTTCTCCCCAGCCCACGGTTCCGTCGTCGCTGGTCATCTTCACCAGCGCAATCTGCTTGCCCTCTTCGAGCGAGCGTGACACGCCGCGCGCCAGTTTCAGCACATCTTTCAGCGGCAGACGCACTGGCAGCACCTCAATTCGTTCAATCTTCATATCTGCGGCTCCTCTTTCTGCCGGTCTGTACGTTTTTGCCTGTCCGCATATTCGCGCCATCCGACCACCAAAATGGTCAGCAACGCGCAAGCCAGGAAGATCGCGGAAATGGGCCGGGTCAGGAAAATAGTCAAATCGCCGCGCCCCATGATCGCCGCCTGACGCAGCCCGACCTCAATCAGCGGGCCAAGGATAAAGCCGATCAGCAGTGGCGCGATGGGAAAGCCAAACCGGTTCATCAAATAGCCCATGACGCCGAAGCCGACCATGACATAGACGTCGAAATAGCTGCTTGTGGAAACGAAAATCCCCGTCACGCCCAGCACCAGAACAGCAGGAAAGAGCACCGGATTCGACACTCGTGCGGTTTGTATGAAAGCGTACATGCCAAGGCGCGCGATCACCAGATGCAGGGCCGAGGCCATCACGATCATCAAGAAGAAACCGGCGACGAACGCCCCCTGCTGTTCGAACAATGCGGGGCCGGGAATAAGCCCATGGGCGATAAAGGCACCCAGCATAATCGCTGTAATGACGTCGCCCGGAATGCCCAGCGTCAGCAGCGGCACGAAGGTCGAACTTGTCACGGCATTGTTGCCTGCCTCCGCTGCCGCGACACCTTCGATGGCGCCTTTGCCGAAGCGTTCAGGCTCACGCGACAGGCTGCGGCTCAATCCATAGTTCAGATAGGCAGACACCGCAGACCCCAATCCCGGAATGGCACCAATGAACACTCCGATTATGGACGACCGACCGATCACCGGTAGCGAACGGCGCCAGTCATCGCGGTCCAGACAATGCTCCGGATCGCTCAACCGCAATGGCCCCTTGCGCTTCAGGCGCGTCAGGCTTGTCTCCAAAATGCTCAACGCCTCGGCGATGGCGAAGACGCCGATAACCAACGCGATGAATGACCAGCCACCGGAAAGCTGGCGGACGCCGAATGTCAGTCGGAACTCACCGCTGAGTGGATCGACGCCAAAGGTCGACAGAAACAGCCCCATGGCCGCCGCGATGAGGCCCTTGACCATGTTGCCTTGGGACAAAACACCGACCAGCGTCAGCGCGAAGATACCCAGCGAAAAGCTCTCGGGCGGGCCGATACGCAAGGCGAAAACTGCCATGGGCACTGCAAAGGCGATAAGGGCGATGTCGCTGACGAACTCCGCTATCACGGAGGCGTAGAGCGACATTTTCAGCGCCTTGCCCGCTTTGCCCTGCCGTGTCAGTTCGTTGCCGTCGATGGCGGTCGCCGCCGCTGCTGGCGTGCCAGGCACATTTATCAGTACGGCGGTCAGCGACCCGCCATAGGTGCCGCCCTTGTAGATCCCGACCAGCATAGCCAGACCGGCAATAGGTTCGACGGTGAAGGTAATTGGTAGGGCAATGGCCACTGCCAGTGGCACGTTCAGGCCAGGGATCGAGCCGATAACGATCCCGACCACCAGCCCCAGAGACAGCATCAGGAATACCTGAAATGACGCGACCTCGGGAATCCCCTGAAGTAGGAAATCCATGATCCGTCAGCTCCAAAGTCTGGAGGCAGGCAGAAGCACGATCATGACCTTTTCGAAGAACAGCAACAACACGCCCGGCAACACCGCTGCCAAGCAGAGCAGCACCCACCAGTTGCGGTTACCGTAAAGCAGACCCGCACCGATCAGGAACACCCCGCTGGCCAGCAGATAGCCGAGCCATGGCAGCGCGGCTATGTAAACCAACAGTCCGGCCACCATCATCGGCACGCGCCAGTCGAGACCCGATCGGGCTGCTGCACCATTCGTCGAAACAGTCCCTTGTGATGGCGTCGTTCGAACCATACGCAGGACCGAGCCGGCCAGCAGCAAGACTGCCAGCCCCGCCATCACGATGACGACTGCAATTGGCATTGTCGTCGAGGTCACGTAGGCTCCCGTAGCGTCACTGCCAAGCAGGTTGGTCAGGAAGACCGCACAGAGTCCGAGAAGAATGACAGCTGCCCACCCGTCGGCATCGAGCCGTCTCGTCTTGTGCGGTCTGGCCATCATTTTTGCAGCATTGGCGCGTAGGTGTTCCAGTCACGCTCCCAGACTTTGCCGAATTCCGCAGCTGGCAAATAGGTCAGCTCGGAGGCCGACTTAACCGCACGCGCCTGGAAATCCGGATCCTGTGCGACAGCGTCAAAGGCTGCTTTCAGCGTTTCCAGAACATCGTCCGGCACACCCTTGGCGACGGCAAGGCCCACAAAGGGGCTGCCATAAACCTCGTATCCCTGTTCCTTGGCGGTCGGGATGTCGGGGAATGCTTTGTCACGCTCGGCGCTGAATACGGCCAGACCGCGCATTTTTCCGGCCTTGATGCTGGATGCTACCGTAGCTGCATTGGCGGGCAGCAAGTCGATGTCGCCCGCAAGAAGGGCTGTCGCGCCCGGTGCGCCGCCCTGTTGGGGCAAATGGACCACATCGATCCCTGCGCTGTCGGTCAGAGAGAGCAGCGTCAGGTGCGGCGCCACATTCGGAACGGCGCCGAACAGGTATTTGCCCGGATCAGCCTTGGCCGCCTCGACGAAGTCGTTCAGCGTCTGCCACGGCGAATCTTCGCGGACTGCAAGGACGAGCGTTGCCGCCACAAGCTGTCCGATCGGCTCGAAGTCGTCATAGCGATAGCCAACATCGTTCTTCAGGGGCGTCAGGACATGATTGCCAGATGTCGTGGCGAGGATCGTATAGCCGTCCTTGGGTGCATCCAGTGCGGCCTGAGTGCCCAGCGACCCGCCACCACCTGGCATGTTCGTCACAGCTACCGGCGTGCCAAGCTCTTCGCTCAGCGGCACAGCCAGCAGACGTGCAAGCACGTCTGTGCTGCCCCCTGCGTTCCATGTGACGATCATCGAGATCGGTTTTTCCGGATAATCTCCGGCGGCAGCCGCTCCGGCAAACCCGGTCGCTACTGTCAACGCGGCGAGCACGTTCGTGAACATCTTGGTCGGTTTCATGCTGGTTTCTCCCTTTGGTGTATCCCTGCGCCGGGCTCCGATGAGAAGTGCGCGGCGTGTCGCGCGGTCCAGAGTCAGGCCGCTTTCAACCGTTTGGTTGAGACCAGCTTACGCCGGTGCCCCCGGCTTGTGTCAAGCTTAATCTTGCAACTACGGAAGGTCGGGCGCGGTGCGCAGAAAGCTCAGGATCATCTCGCTCACATGGGTGCGGCGTGCAGCAATCCTGTCGCTTTCCAGCAGGTCCACGTCGAAGATCACCGATAGCGTGTACTGGTTGGAGAGAAAGAAATAACACAGTGAGGCAATCGAGATGTAAAGTTCGACCGGATCGGCGTCACGCTGAAAACTGCCGTCGTCCAGCCCGCGCCGAACTACCCGCCCCAATGTGCTTTTCATGCTGCCCTGTAAGGCGGGGATTTCATCGCTCGCCTTGGCATGCCGTGCCTTATGCAGGTTCTCATCGTTCAGCAGAGGGACAAAATACCGGTTTTCGACGGTGTAATCGAAATTGAAGTGGATGAATTTGCGCAGCGCCTCAACCGGCGACAGCGCGTCAAGGTCCAGCGCCATTTCGCGCTTGCGAATGTCGCGATAGGCGCGCTCCAGCACCGCACCGTATAGCTTTTCCTTATTCTTGAAATAATAATACAATAACTGCTTGTTCACCCCTGCCCGCTCGGCGATCATGTTGACGCGCCCACCGCCCAGCCCCACGCTCGAGAACTCATCGCGCGCCGCATCGAGTATCCGCTCGCGGGTGCGTTCAGGGTCACGCACCCGACCGGTTGCGTCTGAATTGATGCGAGAGGGCGGTGCAGAGGGGTTTTGGTTATCCATGACACCTGTTCTACCCTACAAACACCGGGCTTGCCCATGCCAAATGCCCGTTGGCCTGACGGGCGCGCAGATAGGCATGGCCGCAGCCACCCCGCATCGGTACGTCGCAGCGCCCCGCGATGCGTGAGGCTTTCAGCGGCACCAGTCTGTGCCATTGATAGGCTTCCTTCGGAAACGGCCCGGTGAAGAAGTTCTTTGATGTTACCGCGAGATCCGCCAACGACGTTTCGCTTGTCTGCTCGACCGGTTGGCGCAACGACAGGGCCACCCTGGTCTGCGCATCCCCTGCAATCTCCAAAATTGCACTCTGGTTCGGATTGCCTCGATAGGCGTCCCTGCGCGAAGTGAAGGACCGGATCGAAAGGCCGTCACTCCCCTCGCGTGTGATACGATGCCGCCGATCTTCATCGAACGGCCCCGATTGCAGGCAAGGCCAGAAATTGAGCAATCGCCCTCCCTCTACCGCCACGTCCATCTCCCAGTCGCAGGTCCGTTCAAGTGCCAGGTCACCCCATGGCCCCCAGCCCCATTCGAGCCGAAGTTGCACAGGTTCGGCAAAGGTATCGCCGCCCAGCCGCGCGGGGGGAGCAAAGTCGCGATGAACGATCTCTCCGCCCGAGATAATTTCGACGACGTCCATTTCGTCCCGCCCCTGGACATCATAGGTGATCTCGACGCTGTCGCGTGCGCCAAGAAATGTCCCCATGGGTGCCCCGTCAGCGCTGAAGTCGATCCCGATCCGATCACCGGTCAGCGCATAGGTGCGCCGCTGGCGGATCGCGTCCAGAATTGCACCGCGTGTGTTTTCTTTGACCAGCGCCGCCATCAGCCCTTCGCCATACGCCCCCGGAAAGCCGCTGTGACTGTCTGATGACGCCACGAACCCGAACCGCAATCCTGAGTCAAGCGCATGGGCCACAGTGTTCGTTGTCTCGCGTCCGCCCATGGAGTGGTTAAAGAAGGGAAACGCACCACGGTCGTCTTCGGAATTGCCGTGTTCAGAAAAGATCTCGACCACGGGCGAACAGTCACAGTTGAAGACATCCCAGTTCACGCCCCTGTGCCCTTTGGGGTAGGCCAGATGATGGGGGATCATCAGCGCGCTTTCTTGTCGGCAAAACCCGCGCAACGTCTCAAGGTCATTGGGGCGGATCAGCGGGCGGTGATCCTCGGGGAAGACGACGCATTGGTCGCCAAACTTGCTGGAATGCCACTCGAAGCCCAGAAAAGCACTGAAATCATCGGCACCATTAGCATCGGCGATCAGATTCTGGACATCCGGCCAGCCCTCTTCCAACCGCTGGAATCCGTTCAGCCAATGAGCCTCGCGCCCGCCTTCCATCGGCTCCATATCGTGCCAGTGAGAATGGCCTGTAAAGGAAAAGAAATCCAGATGATGGCGAGCGATGTCGATGGCCCGCTCCAGCGACCCGACGCCATAGCCAAGCGCGTTGTGGTTGTGAATATCACCATAGAGAATCCGATACTCTGAAGTCATGACCCTTGCCTATCCTCTGGCGCTGTGGCAGTTTTCAACCAGATGGTTGATAAGCGCCAAAGTTAGCGCATTGGTCAATTCTATTCAAGCGGCGGAGATCACATGAACACTCAATCCGGCGGCAACACCCTGCCTGAAAAGTTCGAAGACATCGAGGCGCTGCACCACCGACCGGTTCACTCGAGACAAGCCGACCCATGGCAAACTGACCAAGTTTCAAATCGCAATGGAAAGCATTGACGCCCCAGCGCTGCGCGCGCTAACGCCGGACGACTTGCCCAACCTCATGACGCTGGTCAAAGAGGCCGGGTGGAACCAGACGCCACGGGACTGGAAGATGATGCTCGCGCTGGGAAACGGGCGCGGATTGGCCGATGGGACAGGGCGCATCGTGGCAAGCGCGCTCACCCTGCCCCATGGCACCGGCCTGGGCTGGATTGGCATGGTCCTTGTGGCGGGCGCATGGCGCAAGCGCGGCTGCGCGACCCGGTTGCTGGAAGATTGCATTACCGAATTGCGCGAAGCTGGCCGGGTAGCAGGACTGGACGCAACACCTGCGGGTCAGCCGGTGTATGAACGCCTCGGCTTTGCAGGTAGCGAGCGGATTACGCGCTGGCGCCGCCCGGCACGTGTGCCCGAAGGCGAGGTCGCGGCTGGCATCAATCCCGCCGGGCGGGACGATCTGGCGCGGATCACAGCGCTGGATACAGAGATCTTTGGCGCCCCTCGCCCCGAACTCATCCAAGACCTGTGTAACCGCAACGTTCCAATGGGCTGGATTGCCGATGACGACGGCTTTCTGCTGCACCGGATGGGCCTGAACGCCCGCCAGATCGGCCCGCTCTGTGCGACCGACATGGCCACCGCCGGGCGGCTGCTGGATACGGCTCTTGCGCAATTTGACGAAGAGTTGGTGATGGACGCCTGTGATGCCCAACCCGGTTTCGACGCATTGTTGCAGGCCCGGGGCTTCGTGGTCGAGCGGCCATTCATCCGCATGTATCTGGGCACACCAACGCCCACCGGCGATCCCGGCCGCCTGTTTGCAATCGCCGGGCCGGAGCTGGGGTAAGACGACGAGCCATGCCCACAATGTACAAGCCTTACGACCAAAGAGAGCTGGTGCGGCTCTAGCGCCGACACGATACTGGAATGAGGATACACAGAATGACCGATACGCCAAATGTGTTATGGATTATGGCCGATCAGTTGAGGTTTGACTATCTCAGTTGCTACGGGCACCCGCATCTGCACACCCCCCATATCGACGCTCTGGCAGCACGAGGCGTGCGGTTTACCAATACCTACGTGCAATCGCCCGTCTGCGGCCCATCGCGCATGTCCGCCTATACCGGACGCTATGTACGCAGCCATGGCTCCACATGGAACGGCACACCGCTGCGCGTGGGCGAACCGACACTTGGGGACCATCTGCATGAAGCAGGGGCGCGGGCGGTTCTGGTGGGCAAAACTCATATGATCGCAGATCGTGAGGGCATGGCGTGGCTCGGCATTGATCCGACCAGCGAAATTGGTGTGCGCGTGTCCGAGTGTGGCTTTGAACCGTTTGAACGGGACGATGGTCTTCATCCCGACAGTCCTCAGCAGAAATGGTCGGCCTATGACGATTATCTGGTCAGCCTTGGATATGAATCCGACAATCCATGGGAGGATTTCGCCAATTCCGGTCTGGACCCGGATGGCAATCTGATGTCGGCATGGCTGCTCAAGAATTCGCGTCTGCCGGCCAACGTGCCAGAAGAACACTCGGAAACTGCCTATATGACCAACCGGGCGATGGACTTCATGGAACAGGCGATGGAGGGCGACAAACCGTGGCTCTGTCACCTGAGCTACATCAAACCCCATTGGCCCTATATTGTGCCTGCACCTTACCACAATATGTACGGCCCCGAGCACATTGTGGATCCGATAAGATCACAGACTGAGCGGGACACCGATCATCCGTTGTTGCGCGCCTATCAGCAGGCCCGGATCTGCCGCAGCTTCTCTCGGGACCACGTGCGCGACCATGTGATCCCGGCCTATATGGGGCTGATCAAACAGCTGGACGACAACCTTGGGCGGCTGTTTGCGTGGCTTGATGAAAAAGGATTGACCGATAATACGATCATCGCCTTCACCTCGGATCACGGGGATTACATGGGCGATCACTGGATGGGTGACAAGGATTTCTACCACGACGTCGCAGCGAAAGTACCCCTGATCATTGCCGATCCCCGGTCCGATGCAGACAAAACGCGCGGGACGACATCCGAGGCGTTGATCGAGATGATCGACCTTGCGCCCACCTTCATGGCAGCGATGGGCTGCGCGCCCAAACCACATGTCATTGAAGGCCGCGATCTGACGCCCCTGCTCCATGCAATAGATGGTTTCTCCCGGCGCTACGCCATCAGCGAACATGATTATTCGAGCTTCGAAATGGCGCGCGCCTTAAATGTTGCCCAAGAGGATGCGCGCACCGTCATGATTTTTGATGGGCGCTGGAAATACATACGCTGCGAAGGCTTCCCTCCGGTTCTATTTGACCATGAATCCGATCCGAACGAGTTCATCAATTTGGGTGGGAGTGACGAACCCGAGCACAAGCAAATACGGGCTGACATGGAACAGGCGCTCCTGTCTTGGTCAATGCAACATCACACGCGGATCACAGCCACAGCAGACATCCTGGCAAGACAGGGAAATGCAGCAGAACGTGGCATCCTGATGGGCTTCTGGGACGAGGCTGAATACGAAGAGACGACCGGAAAACCATTCAGCAGTCTCAAGCCAACAGGAGCACCTGCATTGAAACCGGCAAGTGAATAGTCGCCGTCAAAATCAGGGTTTTTGGGTCTGATAGATTTGCAGGGAGCGCTTGGTTGCAGCGGTTGCTGAATATCCTGCGTGTCCTGTTTTAACAGAGCTGTGTATTGTGCTGCCAGCAGCCGTTGGCTTTTGGTGCGGGACCTGCGGCGACACAAGTACGAACGTGGTTATGTATCGACCGGCTACCCAAGGGCTGTAAAGCTGGGAAACGCCAGCGCTGGCGATGTCATCGTTTATGTCATGCGGTTGCTTCCGCGGTGCCCCCGCCGTCAGGCTTTTCTGCGGGTGAACACCGATTCCCGGAGGGATCAAATAAAGTAATCCGCTCTGGGGGAATACTCAGCGTGACCTGAGCATCGGTCGCGATCTTGCGTTGCAGGAACGTTTGCACGGTTATATCGCTGGTCAGGCCAACGCCCTGTGGTGTGCTGACTACAAGGGCGAGTTCAAGCTTGGCAATGGTCAATATTGTTACCCTTTGACTGTGACCGACCATGCTGTTGATGAGTGAAGCTCATGATTCAACCAAACAGATCAATGCTCTGTCGGCTTTCCAAGGGTTGTTTGAAGAACACGGCCTGCCAGAGGCAACGAGAATGGATCATGGCTTGCCATTTGTCTCTGGCAATGGACTCTACAATCTGGAAAATCAGCTTCATGAAATATGATCTGGGTTATATCGACCTGGAACAAAAAACACTGCAAACTATCGACAACCCGTTCGGCACAAGGGTGTAACCTATGTCTTAGGTACAAACTGTTACCTATGTCTGCGGAGCGGACAGGGAAGTGGGTGGCTGTACTGGCAGTCTGGGGCTAACCAGTCTAGGGTCCATACCCTTAGGATATCATGCTTCTTCAGATAGGCTCTGGCCTCCCGACTGGCGGAATCCGATGCCCTCACTTGAAAGCCCACCGAACTGCCTGCAGTCTGCTGAAAATGGAAATGTTCCCAGCCATATCCGCTGCCCGGCAAACAAGTGAAGCGCCGTCGAGAGGTGCCGCACAAAAGGTGGATTGAACTCCAACCTGCATACGGTCTGTGATGGCAAGGGACGTCCAATCATCATGGGTCTGAGTGAGGGCCACTTAAGCTATCACATCGGCGCCAAACTGATTTATCCGGCGTTTCCTTAAAAAGCATCCCGCCTGATCGGCGACAAAGGGTATGACAGCGATGAGTTTAGAGCTGGGCTGAAAGCCAAGGGAATAACGTCCTGCATTCCACTGTGAAAGGGTCGCAATCTTCCCGCCGGTTATAGCAAAACCCTCCACAAACAACGCCACAAGGTGGAAAACATGTTCGGCAGACTCAAGGACTGGCGGCGCGCAGCAACTCGATATGAGCGATGGGTACGCACATTCCTTTCAGGCATATGCATTGCAGCTATCGTCATATGGTGAATTTAACGGGTCCTGAACCTAAGCTGCCGGCCGCTTAGGTAAAGTCTCCGACAAAAATGCGCCAATTATTCCTCTGCGGGCTTGCCTAACACTGTGTAACCCATAAGGTTAGGTACTGAACGTGGCAGCCCTAGTGGCACCGCCGCGTCAACCTAGGGAGGAACGACATGAACATTAAGAATATGCTTTTCGCCACCGCCTCGACCGTTGCTGTGCTGGGGCTTTTGCCTGCCACGGCAGTTGCCGAAACCAAACTGAAATGGGCGCACGTTTATGAATCGAGCGAGCCATACCACACCTGCGCTGTGGCTGCTAACGAGCTGTTGATGGATGCCACCGAAGGCCGGTATGGAATCGAAGTATTCCCCGCCTCGTCCTTAGGCAAAGAGGTCGACATCAACGAAGGTCTGGGGTTCGGCACGGTCGACATCATTTACACAGGACAGTTGTTTGCAGGCCGCTCCTACGGCCCAATCGCCATTGGCGGCGCGCCGTTCATGTTCCGCGATTGGGATCACTGGGACAAATTCCGCAATTCCGAACTGTTTAATGAATTGTCCCAAGGATACACAGATGCCACGGGTAATCACATCACAGCGATGACATATTATGGCGCGCGCCATGTCACATCCAACAAGCCGATCCTGACACCTGCCGATATGGATGGGCTGAAAATTCGCGTGCCCAATGCCCCACTTTACATGATGTTCCCAGAGGCAACGGGAGCCAACCCGGCGCCAATCGCCTTTGCGGAGGTGTATTTGGCCCTGCAACAAGGTACCGTGGATGCGCAGGAAAACCCCCTGCCGACGATCCAGGCCAAAAAGTTCTATGAAGTGCAAAGCGACATCAACCTGACCGGCCACATCACCGATGCTCTGCTCACTATCATTGGCGGCCCAGCTTGGGATGCAATGGATGCCACAGATCAGGCCAATCTGACTCAAGTGACCAAAGACACCGCCGTGTGCGCCACTGATGCCATTATCAAGGCCGAAGGCGAATTGGCTGAATGGTTCCGCGGTGAAGGCGTGCAAGTGAACGAAGTGGACCGCGGCCCGTTTATCGAGGCGGTTAAGGCTATGCATAACGGCGAAATGGCCACCTGGGATCAGGCCACGTATGACCGGTTGCAAGCCATCGACTAAATCGGCTCTTCTCTTTGCAGGCGGGCGCTGTGCCCGCCTGCACCCTTTTCCCTAAGGATAAGTCATGAGCAGACAAAACGCGTCTGACGAAACAGCGTCAGCGCCGATTACCATGGAAGAAGAGAAGATCGACCTGTCCGATCAGCGCTGGGACGATTCTCTGGTTCTGATCCTGTTCTGGGTTTTGGCCTTTGTCGTTTTTCTTCAATTCTTTACGAGATATATTTTAAACGACTCCATCGCCTGGACCGAAGAAATTGCCCGATTTTTGCTGATTGGCGTTACCTTTATCGGGGCGATCATGGCGACCCGCAAGCAAAGCCATATTGCGGTTGAATTCATTTACCGATGGATCCCGCGCATGGGACGGCGCATTGCCCAAACCGTGATCGACGTACTGACCACTGGCTTTTTTATCATGCTTGCCGTGTTCAGCGCGCAAATCGCCGGCCGTACCCGGCAGATGATGGTATCGCTCGATATTCCGAAATCGACGGTTTACTGGATAGTCGCCGTCGCATTTGTTTGTATGGCGCTGTATTCCGCCTGGAATACCTGGCGTCACCTGCGCAGCGGCACCAGCAAACTGATCGACCCAGAATTGCATGCGGACCAGATCCGCGCCATCGACTAGGAGCAGGCCCCAGTGGACATTATTTGGATTTTCGTAATGCTGGCGGGCATGTTGGTTTTCGGCATGCCAGTGGCCATAGCTTTGGCTGGGTCGTCGGCGATCTTTATCATCTTCAATGGCTCGCCTCCGCCCATGGTGGTGGCCCACCGCATGATCAACGGTGTGGACAGTTTCCCTTTGCTGGCAGTACCGTTTTTTATTCTGGCGGGAAACCTGATGAACACAGCCGGAATTACCGAACGCATTTTCAACTTTGCTTTGGCGCTTGTCGGCTGGATGAGAGGGGGCCTTGGTCATGTGAATGTTGGTGCGTCGGTTATTTTTGCGGGTATGTCGGGTGCTGCGGTGGCCGACGCAGGGGGGCTCGGCGCGATCGAAATCAAGGCGATGCGAGATGCCAACTACGATGCAAAATTCGCGGTCGGCATCACTGCGGCATCTTCCACCATCGGGCCTATTATTCCACCATCTCTGCCGATGGTGATTTATGGCGTGGTAGGAGGGGCCAGTATTGGTCAGTTGTTTGTTGCGGGGTTCATTCCGGGGTTGATGATGGCGGGATCGCTGATGGTCATGATCGCTATCATGGCTCGGCGCAAAGGGTTCGGGCGCGATCAATCCTTTTACTGGTCAGTCCTGTGGTCGACATTCCAGCGCGCGTTTCTGTCACTTCTGACCCCGGTCATCATCGTGGGGGGCATTCTTTCGGGTGCATTCACCCCAACTGAGGCTGCGGTAGCGGCCTGCGCTTGGGCTCTGTTTCTGGGGCTTGTGGTGTACCGCACCCTGTCACTGCCCCGGTTCCTGCGCGTCAGCTTTGACACGATCGAAACAACGGCCGTGGTTCTTCTGGTAGTGGGTGCTGCGTCGATTTTTGCCTGGATTCTCACATCCAACCGCTTGCCAGAACAATTTGCCGCCGGATTGCTGGCCATCTCTGACCGCCCTTGGGTGCTCTTGTTGCTGATAAACCTGATCCTCCTGGCGGTTGGTTGTTTCATGGAAACGGTGGCAGCGATTACCATTATGGTACCGGTGCTGTTGCCCATTGCCGTGACTTTGGGCATCGATCCGGTGCATTTTGGCGTGATAATGGTGCTGAACTTGATGCTGGGGCTTTTGACGCCGCCGGTCGGCATGGTGCTGTATGTTCTTGCAAGGGTCGCCAAGATTCCGTTTGAAGATTGCGTTGTCGGCACAGCACCCTTTCTGATTCCGCTGGTAATCGTGCTTTTGCTGGTGACGTTCATTCCCGGTATTACCATGTGGTTGCCGACCCTGATCTACCGCTAGGAAAGACATCACTGAGCTGTTTCACGCTTAAACTCGCGGCTGCGATTTCTTCTCGTCATTGCCGGCACCAAACATTCTCGATGCAATCGCCTCTGGTAAGCAGCCTGATGGCCTTGCCACGGACGACCTGATCAAAAAGGGCTTCCCTGCCATATGGTCAGAACAGCGTAAGCAATTCAAAGTACTTCGAGGCAAAGTCTTCCAGCATTACGCAAAACTCGTACCGCCGGAATCGCAAACTGAGACTTCGGCCGTAATTCGTCCTGCATAACACTCATATCCGCGTCTCACCTGAAATCTGCACATGCCAAGCTCCCGAAAACACGGGCGAAATGCGCAGTGAACTCTCACTGTCTTAAATCGGGGAAGTGGGTGGCTGTGCTGGCAGTCTTGAGCTAACCAGTCTCAGCAGTTTCGTCTCCATTTACAGGGAAAATACAGGGAAAATTCAACTTTTACTCAGGCATGCTCTACAAACAGGCCGGATTCACGCAGCAATTCCAGAGCGTTGCAGTGAATTTCCCTAGATTCAATAACAGGGAATTCAGTCCTCCAAAACAGGGTTTTTATCAGATCTATCAGGGAACTTATTTGGCGAAATCAGGAACAACGCCCGACACCTATTTACGGTCAAAGCTGGAATACCAATCAACGCTATCTGTCACACTATAGTCTTCAGTGTCATGGTTTTTTTCAACAGTCAGAAGCGACATGGCATACCCATGCTGCTGATAATAAGTCTGAATATAGGCTTGGCCGTCATTCAGCATTGCAAACCAGTCAGATGGGTTGATTTCATGCAGGTCAGTCGGTTTCCTGACATCAGTTTCCTGTGGCAGCCACGGCATCGTTTGGTCTTTTGCAATAATTGTTTTGGGAAAGCCATCATTCGACACCCAACATCGCAACCGATCATCCTTGCTGAACGCGATGCCAACACACTCTTCGTGAAGTTCGACATAGCGTCGTGCAGCCGCCTCCTTGCTGATGTTCAGTTGGTTCGCAACCGAAAGGACATGTTGAAGATCAGCTGACGGTTCCATTCATTCTATCTGCATGGACTGGCGCCACATAAGTGAGCTCCTTGACGCTGGAAGTCATGTGTATACCGAGTTGAAGAACCTGATCACATGGGTCAAGGACAATGGCGGGATGGGCACATTCTACCGCTCCCGTCACGAACTGATCTTCGCCTATAAACTTGGTACTGCACCGCACATCAACAGTTTTGAACTTGGTCAGCATGGGCGCTATCGCACCAATGTCTGGCAATATAAGGGTGTGAACACCATGAAGGCTGGCCGGATGCAGGAGTTGGCACTTCATCCCACAGTCAAACCCGTGCAAATGATTGCTGATGCCATAAAGGATGTCTCTGCGAGGACTGACATTGTGCTGGATCTGTTTGGTGGGTCCGGATCAACACTTATTGCTGCACACAAAACCGGGCGCAGGGCACGCATGTGCGAATTGGACCCGATCTATTGCGATCGCATTATCGCGCGCTACGAAGCCTTCGCCAAGGATGAAGCGGAGTTGATCGCGTGTGGAATACCAGGCTGTCACGCCATGTTGGAGGCCGCGGAATGAGCGAGCCATTCAACAACAAATCGAAAAGCTTAGGGACGCGCCTGCCCGACAATGCAGACTATGAGGTTGGCTATGCAAAGCCTCCGCAAAGTTCCCGATTTAAACCTGGCATGTCCGGCAATCCAAAGGGAAGGCCCAAGGGCGCACGTAATAAATTTCCGGCATAGAACGAAGAACGCCTCAAGACAATCATTCTGGAGGAGGCCTATCGTGAGATTAAAGTCAATGAAGGCCATCGCCAGGTCAGCGTGCCCATGGCCAAGGCCATTGTCCGTTCTCTTGCCCACAACGCGGTCAAAGGCAACACACGCGCACAGCGGCTGTTCTCTGAAATGCTGGCATCTACTGAAACGTCACATAAACGGCTTCATGATGAATGGCTGGAAAAGACGATCGAATACAAAGTCGAGTGGGAACGCGAACTGACACGCCGGAGAGCCCACGGAGTTGAGGCTCCTGATCCAATTCCACACCCTGACGATATCATCATCAATATGCGGCAAGGAACTGTCAGCATCAACGGCCCCATGACGCGAGAAGAAAAGCAGGATCGCGACGATTTGCACGCCAAGAAACAGGAGTTCATAGAAGAATTGGCTCAACTAAAGGCCGATCTCAATGATCCGAGCATGCAGGAATACAAGTCTGTTATCGAAGATGACATTGTGCATACGCGGCGCATTCTCGACATGTATGAGGAGTATCTGCCGGATTTATAGCGACTGACACTGGCTGTGGGCAATGCCTTCCTCCCGCTCGGCATTTGCTTCGCAATTGCCTGCCGGGTAATGTACGAAAAAGCTCAGCAGTCGTATCCTCACCACGAATCCCAGCAAGGACGACGCGTATTTGTCTTCAGATGAATAGCGTTTGCGCGTCTTGCGGCGGATATCCTTCACCGTGCGGTCAGCCGCATTGGTATGACGTTCTGGCGTAAGTCTTGTTCTTCACCTCTGTGCGGTGAAGAACAGCCAAAACCCTCCCTTACGCGAACACGTCAATCTATCCATTTGGCGCTGATGGCGAACAATGTCCGTCGTCAGATTTTTTGGAACAATTGGCCGCGTGATTTAGCTGAATTAGTCTCGATGTGATCTGACACCGCCCCCTTCCCAGCAAGCTGGAATGGGGACGGCACATCTCTTGAAGGAGATGATGGTTATCCGTTTTGATGGTGGTGCAAACCCAACCACAAAACGAGGAAACCACGATGTTGAATACTACCGACAAGATAATCAAACACAAAACCGGATTGCTGAACCTGGCCGAGGAACTGGGCAACGTGTCGAAAGCTTGCCAAGTGATGGGCATGTCGCGCGACACGTTCTACCGCTACAAATCGGCGGTCGAGGACGGCGGCGTTGAGGCCCTGTTCGAACGGACCCGGCGCAGGCCCAATCTGGCGAACCGGATCGATCAGGCGACCGAGGACGCGGTGATCAAATCCGCCACGGACTTCCCGGCCTACGGCCAGGCACGCACATCTAACGAGTTGCGCAAGCTGGGGGTCTTTGTCTCGCCCTCGGGCGTGCGGTCTATCTGGCTGCGGCACGACTTGGCAAACTTCAAAAACCGGCTCAAGGTGCTGGAAGCCAAGGTTGCCGAAGGCGGTGGCATTCTGACTGAAGCGCAGGTGCAGGCGCTTGAAAAGAAGAAACACGATGACGAGGCTTGCGGTGAGATCGAGACGGCCCACCCGGGCTATCTGGGCTCACCGGACACGTTCTACGTCGGCACCCTCAAGGGCGTCGAGCGCGTCTATCAGCAGACCTATGTCGACACCTACAGCAAGGTGGCCCATGCCAAGCTTTACACCACCAAGACGCCTATCACGGCGGCTGATTTGCTCAACGACAGGGTGCTGCCATTCCATGAGTGCGCATTCCGGAGCATCCGGCCGGCCATTCCGATTTGATCCCGCTGGGGATTCCGGGGCGTCCGGCCACCCCCATTTCAACCCAGTTTAGGCGCCAGGACATATTGAAGACTATAACGAATGCCCTAGAAACCACCGGCCTTGAATCTCAATGGCTAGAGATCAAGATTACCGAAAGTTTGGCAATGCAAAAAGAAAGTGTCAAAACTCTGGGTGATCTGAAGGAAATGGGGGTCAGGCTAGCAATCGATGATTTTGGAACCGGCCATTCATCATTAAGCAGATTGCAAACGTTTCCCATTGACCGCTTGAAAATTGATAGGTCCTTTGTCCAGTCTTTATCGAATGAACCGACCAACCAATCAATCACCAATGCAATTATTGAATTGGGACATATCATGGACTTGCGTGTTATCGCCGAAGGTGTCGAGACAATAGAAGAACTCGATCTGCTCAAACAGATGGGATGCGATGAGGTGCAGGGCTATCTGTTTTCACCAGCCATTCCCGCAAAAATATTCGCCAAATTACTCCAAATCCATACGCCTAAAGTTGACATTCTAAATATTGCTGCCGGTATTCAATCTGAAGTTGCATGAATTGGATGATGATAGGTGGGATAGAGTTGAGAAGTAACCGTCCGGTGAAAGCGCTCTGGCATGTGTCATGGAGGCTAATTACGCTGAGTGTTCAGCGTAACGCCAAGGCATTAACTCGTCCAATTTAGTGATCTTGTGATCTGCTATACGGCTGAGAACATCAGTAAGCCACGCTTGGGGATCAACGCCGTTGAGCTTGGCGGTCTCAATCAGGGTGAAGGCAATGGCCATGGCTTTGCCACCGCGCTCAGAACCGGCGAACATCCAATTCTTGCGTCCGATTGCTACTGGCTTCATTGCGCGCTCGCAAGTTTTGTTATTCAATTCCAGAAAGCCATTGTCGGTATTCGTCTGACAGCATCTTCCATTTGATTGCAGAGACGGCACCGCACCAAACGGGATGCGTAAATTGGGTTGCAACAGTGCGTTGGAGCACATAACGTTGTCTCTAGTCCCTGTTGTTTGGGGAAGATCAATTATTTGAAGAAGACTATATTTAGTAGTCACTATTTTCTAGGAGGAAAAATGACCAAGTTTCGAATTGCATCGGGAATTGTTTCAGCGGTCGCCGCCGTGATGATTTCAACAGCTCCAGTTCAGGCGCAAGATTTGACTATCGTTACTTCGATGCCGAGCCTCGGATTTCCATTCTTTGTTCATATGCAAAATGCGCTTAACGCCGAAGCGGAAGCACTCGGCGGCATTACAATGATCAACCAGGATGGTCAGAATTCTGCACCCAAACAGACAGCCGAACTTGAGGCTGCAATTATCAATCAAGTCAGTGGTGTGGTCATCAGCCCGGCTGATTCCGTCGCATTGGCTCCTGGTGTTAAACAAGTGATCGATGCAGGAATTCCTGTAATGACAATCGACAGACGTGTCGATGGTGTCGAGGGTGTACTTGGCCATGTGGGCGCTGATAACGTGATCGGCGGCGAGGCACAGGCAAAACTGATTATCAAACTCTTCCCTGACGGCGCAACTATCGTCAATCTTCAGGGTCAACCCGGAGCGAGCCCGGCCATCGACCGCAATAAAGGGGTTCATAATATCCTGGATTCGATGTCGGACAAATATGTTTTCGTTGCGGAACAGACTGCAAATTTTGCCCGAGAAGAAGGTGCGTCCGTCACAGAATCGATATTGGCCGGACTTGATTCACCACCAGATGTCATTGTTGCAGCCAACGATGATATGGCGCTCGGCGCACTACAGGTCACTCAGGAACAAGGTCTAAACATCGCGATCCTTGGGTTTGATGCGCTGCCTGAGGCTCTTGCAAGTGTGCGTGACGGCGGTTTAACAGCAACAATCGAACAAACACCTGGTGGTCAGAGCCGTCTTGCACTTCAGGCACTTGTCAATTTCCTGCGCAACGGAACAACACCAGAATCTTTGGTTTTGCTAGAGCCGTTCGCAATTACCAAGGACAATATTGATAAGGCCGAACGTCTTTCGGAACTTAACTGATTTAACTTGGCAAGTAATGGGTCCACCACCCGGATAAGGTGGCGGGCCCAAATCGTAACTGAAGACAGACCTTCCGAGCAGGCGTATGAATTTAGACAACACAACTGGCGACCAAGAGCCTGACAAAGGAACTGACTGGTTTGGGTATGCGGCAAAATACGCTGCCCCAATTTTTCTGCTTGTGCTCGTCTTGGTCTTTGCACTCCTCCAGCCCAATTTTTTGCATCCCCTGAACCTTCTTAACGTTCTGCGCCAGGTCTCGATTTCTGGTCTGGTAGCCATAGGTATGACATTCGTAATCCTGACTGCAGGTATCGACCTCTCTGTGGGTTCCCTAGTGGCCCTTGCTGGGTTGGTCGCCGCCTATGTTTCCAAGGGTGGGCTGGACAACCGTTTCGCCATTGGTGCGGAGGCGGCGACCGGCAATCCCGTCATCTTTGCAGTTCTTGCAGCAATTGCCGTGGGAATAGCCGGTGGTGCACTTCAGGGACTGGCAATCACCAGACTTAAGGTCCCTCCATTTGTGGTTACACTTGGCGGTCTGAGCGTGTTTCGCGGGGTTGCCCTGCTGTTTTCTGGTGGTGGACCGATCAGCGGCTTCACGCAGGAGTATACGTGGTGGGGTCAGGGACGGATCGGTAACGTTCCGGTGCCTGTGATCTTGTTTTTTTCAGCAGCCGCAATAGCGCACATTGTTCTCAAACATACCCGCTTCGGTTTGCACGTCTATTCAGTTGGCGGAAATGCTGCTGCTTCGGATCTGAATGGAGTGAACACGCGCCGGGTTACATTCCTCGTCTATGTGATTGTGGGCTTCTTCTGCGGCCTGGCGGCCTTTCTCCTGTCTGCACGATTGAACTCGGCTGAAGCCGTTGCGGGAATGGGACTGGAACTCAACGTGATCGCCGCTGTGGTCATAGGGGGCACCTCGCTCTTTGGCGGACTGGGCAGCATTTTCGGTACAGTTGTCGGAGCGCTTCTAATCGGTGTGCTGCGAAATGGCCTGGTGCTTATGAATGTGTCTTCGTTTGTGCAACAAATTGTAATTGGTCTGATCCTCATCGCAGCAGTTGCCTTCGATCAGTATGCTGCTTCGCGCAGCCGGGCATAGGGGATGGCCTGATGAGTATCTTGGAACTGAACGGCATCACAAAAAACTTTGGCGGTATTCACGCTCTTGCTGGAGTCGATATCAACTTGGAGCGGGGCCAGGTCCTAGGGTTGATGGGCGACAATGGAGCGGGTAAATCCACGCTGATCAAAATAATTGCTGGCAGTTTTCCCCCAACATCGGGAACCATCAGCCTCGACGGCAAAACAGTAAATTTTTCTCGCCCGCGGGAAGCCCGCGACGCTGGCATTGAAGTAGTCCATCAGGACCTAGCATTGTGCGACAACCTCACTGCATCCATGAATGTATTTCTTGGCCGTGAAATTGTGCGCAAAATTGGTCCCTTCAGCTTTCTCAACCGTGCTGCGATGAACGAACGGTCTGCTGAGCTATTTGCGGATCTCAAATCGGAGACCCGGCCCAAGGATCTAGTCCTTCAGATGTCGGGTGGGCAAAGACAGGCAGTTGCAATTGCCCGAACCCGGCTATCAAAGCCTAACATCGTTATTATGGACGAACCTACCGCCGCCATAAGTGTCAGGCAGGTAGCCGAAGTGCTGGACCTAATCGGGCGTCTGAAAAGCGCGGGGCTCGCAGTCATACTCATCAGTCACAGGATGCCCGACGTATTTTCGGTCTGCGACCGGGTGGTGGTCTTGCGACGCGGAACCAAAGTCGCTGACAAACCGGTGGCCGAAACATCTCCCGAGGAAGTTACTGGCCTGATTACCGGCGCTATCGAGATGGCCTGAGAGTTTCGATTGCTGATTTTCACCGCCGCATTCTGGTCGAACTGATCCAGAACAACCACGGCGTGTACGACAAGAGCCTCAGTGACGGCAAAATGCGATATTACTCACTGCCGAAGAGGCAACAGCGGAACGCTTTACGTGGCCAATTGGGGACAGCCTTTCGTTCCTAAGGACGTCGACGCGTTTTGCGAAATGGGCCTGTCAAGCAAGCCGCCCGGAGCAAGGGGCCCGGCTTTTGCAGCGTTTACCACGTCACTGACGCGCCGCAGGTTTTCTCGCATTTTGTCGAGGACGGGCCCGGCGATGTGTTCGATGACTACTGTTTCACGTTCGGTAAGCGCCCATGTGGTCACTCACCTGCAACGTAATTCCAGGGCAGTAGTTCGTCAATACGGTTGATCTTGTGATCTGCGATACGGCTGAGAACATCAGTAATACCAACAGAGAGATTTTCTGACTCTATTGGGATTCCCAAATCACTTTTGGTCCGATTCAATGTGGCAAAGGAGATTTGCCATGGGATCAGCAGTTCCACTTCGTACTGATTATTCAGCGACAGAGCTTCGTCGATTGGCCCGTCGTTGCAGCGACAACAGACAGATACGCCGGTTGCTGGCCTTGGCGGCGGTCTATGAAGGTATGAATCGGACGCAGGCAGCTCGGATTGGCGGGATGGACCGCCAGACGCTGCGCGACTGGGTTCATCAGTTCAATAAACACGGCCCTGATGGGCTGACCAATGCGAAAGGAGCCGGTCGTCCGCGTCGGTTGAACGATGAACAGATGCAGGAACTGGCACAAATCGTCGAGACTGGGCCAGATATTGAGGTGGATGGTGTGGTACGCTGGCGGCGCATAGACCTGGTGCGGGTGATGGCCGAGCGGTTTGGTGTGGAATGCTCCGAACAGTCAATGTCGGACTATCTGGCCGAGTTGGGTTTCTCCAACATCTCCGGTCGCCCAAGACATCCCAAGCAGGATGCCGGGGTGATCGATGCGTTCAAAAAAACTTCGTCAACACGCTGGCAGCGCATGTAGCTGATCTACCGAAAGGCAGACCGGTAGAGATATGGTTCCAAGACGAAGCGCGGATTGGCCAAAAGAACGGCCAGGTGCGCGTCTGGGCGCAAAAGGGGACCCGCCCACGACTGCCTGCCGATCAACGGTATGAAAACACCTATCTGTTTGGCGCGATTTGTCCCAAACGCGGCACTGGAGCGGCACTCGTCCTGCCAAGGGCCAATACCGAAGCGATGCAGTTGCATCTCAACGAGATCAGCAAATACGTTGCGCCCAAGGCTCATGCTGTTGTGCTCATGGACCGGGCCGGATGGCACAGCACCGGCAAGTTAAAGGTGCCAAAAAATCTCACCATCATCCTGCTCCCATCGAAATCACCCGAACTGAACCCGCCCTCCCGTGGATTGTCCCGCAATCAACTGCCGGGTAGTAATCGAGAACGTCTGGCAATATCTGCGCGCCAACTACCTCTCAAACCGCGTGTTCAACGACTACAACGACATCGTCGATGCAGCCTGCGATGCGTGGAATGCATAGATCGACAAACCGTCAACTATCACATCAATAGGTATGCGGGACTGGGCGCATCTGTGAAAAGTCAGAAAATACCGCCGGTGGTATAAAACAAGTGGACACTAACGCGCCAAAAACGACCACCTTAGGTGGGGCTCACCGAACGCTCACGTTGAGAATGCATTTTCCGCCAACCATTTCATACCCGTCCTGCGACACCGCTCTGGTGAGGTGATGAGGTTCACTAGTTGCGCTGCGGATGTCGCGTAATGCCAGGGTAGAAGTTTGTCGATGCGGGTGACCCTGTGGGTCAGCGATGCAGCCCAGCGTGTCAGTGAGCCAAGCCTGCGGATCGGCGTCATTAAATTTGGTGGCTTCGATCAGGGGATAGCGGGTCTGCTGGTTGATTTTCAGATATGGCACCGCCCCACGCAAGACGTCCGATACCGGCTATGGTGCGCCTGCTTCGGCGGGTTGATCGGGATGAACAATACTGGCTCCACACCTCGAACGCGTCGTCGTCTTTCGACAGGCGAGCAAAATTCAAACCCGACGATTTTCGGTAACTGACCCCCATCACATAGGTTCCGAGACCGCGGCCCCGCGCTTCGGATGACAGATTGGCAGAAGTTGCGGCGTCCTCATGAGGTTCAGAGGCATCAGGCAAATTCATGTTGGCCATTTCAAACCTCCATCTTCCGGTCAATGCTGGCGTCAGTGCTGGCCAGATAATTAAGGCCCTTGAGATTAAATGGCCTGCTGGCAAACAGCAGCAGAACAAACAGGACAAGGAATCCCGGCCCGCTGACCCACATCAGATAGGCCATGATCGCGCCGACCACGGTGAAGCCGAGCATTGCCGCGCTGAGCCGGATTTCCAGCCCTGCAAGGGGCGCATGGGCGGCAGGGTCGTCAATGATTGCATCATCAATAAGGGCATCGGGGATACTGCTCGCCTGGCCCTGCGGGTCCAATGCTCTCGCCTGCCGCGCATTGTCGCTCAAACAGCCCGCACTGGCCAATCTCGTGGAATCGCTGCAGCTCATGCACATGGCCATACACCTCACCATGCACCTAGCAAGCCCGGCCTGCCCGATGGCCCCGGCGGCCAGCAGCAGGTCCGATAGTGGCAGCGGCCTGTTCAGACCGTTGATTTGTTGTGAATGTGGCATCATATCACCTTCATAATAAACTGTACCGTTTAGTTCATAATTTGCATATAAATCATAAAAACACTTGATGTCAACAAAAAATTGAACTAAACGGTTCATTTCATAAAGGAGCGCCGAATGTTAGAGCCATGTACCCCAAGAGCCCGGCAAAAATGCCGTCAGATCATGGACGGCGCTGCCCGGATTTTTGACGAGCAGGGTTTCGAGGGGGCCAGTGTGGACATGATTGCCGAAGCGGCAGATGTGTCAAAAGCCACGCTCTACAAATATTTTGCCAACAAGCAGGAGCTGTTCAAGGCTGTCATTCAGCTTCAATGCAAAGTCTACAGCGAACGGATTGAAAAACTGAGTAAAATTGACGGAACGCTGGAAGAAAACCTGCGCGTCATCGCCAGCACAATCGGCCAGACCTTCACGGCACCGGCCCTGTCCAATCTGTTTCGCCTAGCCGTTGCCGAAACCACCCGCTTCCCAGAAATCGGACGCACCTTCTATGAATCAGGCCCCAAAACCGGCGAAACCCTGATCACTGCAATCCTGCAAAAGCACATCGACACCGGCGAACTCGACATAGACGATGTGAATCTCGCCGCCCGCCAGCTTCTGGAACTGGTCAAAGCCGACTTCTTCCACGTCTCCATCTTCGGCATCCGCAAAGATTTTACGCAAGCGGACATCGACCAAAGCGCGGAGAATGCAGTGCAGACATTTTTACGGGCGTATCGGGCGCGGTGAGCTTGGGATGATCAACCCACTGTAAAAAGGTGACCGTCCGGTTGTACCCACCTGGACTGACGGGCCAATTGCCAGTTACGCTCAGCCCTGAGCGTAACGCCAGGGCAAGAGTTCATCAAGTCGCGTAATCTTGTGGTCGGCAATGCGGCCGAGAACGTCGGTTAGCCAGGCTTGCGGATCGACGCCATTTAGCTTGGCCGTTTCGATAAGGGTGTAGGCGAGGCATTGTCACGGTAACTCGACGAACGGGGTGAATTCAGCGTAACGGCAGGGGATGAAAAAGATTTCCTATTCCCGCCACCGGTTCCCAGGAGCTGTGATCCATCGTGCCGTCTGGCTCTATTTTCGCTTTCCGTTGAGCTTTCGTGACGTCGAGGAAATGCTTGCAGAACGTGGGATTGATGTGAGCTATGAAACAATTCGCCGTTGGATTTTGAAATTCGGTCCCGCGATTGCCGCCAACGTTAGATCCTGCAGAGTTCAGCCGTCAGGAATCTGGCATCTTGATGAGGTTTTTGTCCGCATTGGTGGCAAGCGGACATATCTGTGGCGCGCGGTTGACGATGAAGGCGAGGTTCTTGAAGTCCTGGCCCAATCTCGCCGAAACAAGCGCGCGGCCCTTAAACTTATGCGGAAACTCCTGAAAAAGCAGGGGTACAGTCCGGACAAGATTGTCACCGACAAGCTAGGGTCATATTCTGCAGCGCTTCGAGAACTTGGTCTTGAGCACCGTCATGTCACGGGTGGTCGCTTGAACAATCGGGCCGGAGTATCACACCAGCCGACGCGCCGACGAGAACGCCGAATGGGTCGGTTTAAATCGCCCGGATCGATGCAACGTTTTCTGTCCGTCCACGATGCCATCTACAATCATTTCAATGTGCAACGTCATCTGATCTCCCGCCCAACTCTTCGTCAAACGCGCGCCGAGGCGTTCGCCGAATGGCATCAAATTGTTGCTGCTTGATCTGGGGTAATGTCGGCATTTTTGGTTCATCTGAGTTAACGTGCTTGCGCGGTCTCAGGAAGGGATAATTTTGCGTGCACGCAGTTCGTTGAACACTCGAGTGAAGCTGTCGGGTGTCCGCTGATAGGCGCTATAGCCAAGTTCGCGGCTGTTTGCCATGTCAGTGAAGCATTCGATGTCACGGCCCAAGTCAGCATCACTGTGCCACCAGGAGGCGAGCCTGCCAACCGGAATATCCTGAAGCTCGTGCTTGGCAATGATCTCGGCCCAAATTGCGGGTGAGTCAACCATCTGAGTTTCCAGAGGGGTCGGGTGGCCTGGATAGTCCGCAGCCTCCACACCAAAGTAATCTGCGATCTGCTGCCAGAGCCAAGTCCAGCGGAAGACATCACCGTTCACCGTATTGAAGGGCGTATTCGCGGCCTCTGGTGTTGTCGCAGCCCAGTGTAGTTGTGCCGCCACGATGCGCGCGTCTGAAACGTCAGTCACCGCGTTATACTGCTCAGGCGAGCCAGGATAGACGAAGGGCCTGCCTGTGTGTTTGCAGATTGAAGCGTAGACTGCAAGCGTCACAGCCATATTCATGGCATTACCGATCACCAGACCGATCATGGTGTGGGGGCGGTGCACGGACCAATTGAAGCCTTGCTGTGCAGCCATCTCGAACAAGACATCTTCCTGCGCATAGTAGAAATTGGCCCCGGACAGGCGCGGGCTATTTTCGAGAAATGGTGTATACGGTTTGACATTCGCGTAATCTTCGAAAGAGCCCAGATAATGCTTGAGCCCTGTTACCAATGCCGCGTGGCGCACAGGTGCATCGGCGATTCCCTCAAAGAGGTTTCGGATCATCAGCGCGTTGACGCGAACGTTTTCGTCCTCGTTGGCTTCACGTGACCAGGTGCAATAAAACACGTGGGTCACCCTACCAACTGCAGCCAGCGCTGCTTTGCTGCTTTCGGCATCCTTCAGATCCGTCGCGATATGTAGATCCGAAAAACCCAGATCGACAACACCGCGCGAGACAGTCACTACTGTCCAGCCCTTCTCTTTGAGGAGGCGGCCCGTGTAACTGCCCGACAGTCCGGTTGCACCGACGATGAGAGCTATATTCTTTTCAGTCATGAGTCTGTGCTTCCAATTTTTGCATGTAAACCGTTGATCTTTGCTTCCGTTGGGCCCGTGGCGGTTCATTTGTAGCTGTTGAGCATACTTCTCAAGAGAAGCGCATTGGCAAAGCATAGTCGCTCTGAGTGCCCTTCCTCCCTATTGGCTGGTTTCTTTTTTCCCCGCCAGTTGGGACACCATTGTATTGTAGGCGCTGCTAATATCTCTTTTCAGCGCCTCAACCGCTTTATTTTCATCATTCTGGACGATCCCTTCGACCATCTCGGAATGCTGGTCGTTGGAGATCTTATAGTGCCCGGATTGCTGAAGAAGATGGAAATATGGATTGATACGCAGCCAAATTTTGCTGATCGTCTCCAACAGGACTGGAGATTTCGCCTGTTGATAAATTGCAAAATGAAACTCATAATTAGCCCGAATGAAGCCTTTGACCTCGCCTTTTTGCTCGGCGGAAATCATGGCGCTAAGCTTGTCTTCGAGATCACGGTGAAAGGCCTCAGTGGCGTTTTGTATCGCCCAGCGCAATGAAACAGTTTCAATCTCCAGACGAACGTTGCGAAGATCAGTAAACACGCTGCGGTCCAATTGCGGGACACCGATGGATCGACCTGACACCACCGTCAACGCTCCTGCTGCCATAAGGCGCGTTATGGCCTCGCGCACCGGCATGGGGCTGACATCGAAGGCTTTCGCGATATTGGCCACAGTAATGGATTCGCCCGGAGCTAAATTGCCTTCCAGAATCAATTCGCACAACTGCTCATAAACCGCAGTCTGCAAAGTTTCGCGTCGCACAGGTTTGATGGTACTTAAGGTAGAATTCATCCAGAAACCCTCTTTAAAGAACCCTTTCTAGCCGTGAAGTTTCCTAATTAAAAGCCATTGACTTTTGATCAAATATCAATAATCAATATAGTCATCATTTAATGAATGTCCATGATTGGGAGGAACTATGTTTAATTTCAAAACTGCGGCCAGCACGGTTGTAGCGGCAGGCCTTATGGCATTGTCAGCAACCGCACCCGCCGCCGCTCAGGACAAGTATGAAGTCTATTTGTCGATGAGCTATATTGGGAATGATTGGCAGGCCGAAGCGGCCAATATGGTCAAGGCAATTGCCTCGCATTCCAACTACGCAGACCGGGTAAACCTACGGGTGCAGGTAGCAGGCCCTAATGCTCAGCGTCAGATCCAGCAGATAAATGCCATGGTGCAAGCTGGTGCGGACGCCATCGTTGTTTATCCGATCTCGCCTACGGCACTGAACAACGTCGTCAAGAACGCCTGTGACAAGGGTGTCACCATAATTGCCTATGACGGCGAAATTTCCGAGCCATGCGCCTATAATGTGACAATTGATCAGCTTGAAGCCGGCCGCGTGACCGCCGAATGGTTGGTGGAAAAAATGGATGGCAAAGGCGACGTTGTTCTGATGACGGGCGTTCCGGGAACATCCGTTGACGCAGCCCGCACCGCGGCTGCCAAAGAAGTCTTCGCAAAGCATGACGGCATCAATGTCATAGGCGAGGCCATTGGCATGTGGAGCCAGGCTGTAGCCCGCAATGAGCTTTCCAAGATACTGGCTACGCGTGATTGGAGCGATGTTGACGGGTTGTGGATGCAGGTTGGCTGCTTCACCGCAAACGCGATGCAGCTTGAAGCAGGTATTGCCGCAGATGCTCTACTGCCTTGTGCAGGCGAGGGCTCAAACGGTGGCCGGATCCAGATGCTACCAGCAGGCACCGAAGTTGAGGGTGCTTCCGGTCCCTATGCGCCTCTTGGTGCGCCGCGGATCTCTTATGCCTCGCCACCTTATTCTGGCGCATTGGCCTTCAAACTGGCCATCGATGTGCTGGATGGTAAAGAGGTTGCTGATTTGACCACATTGCCACTGCCCCTTGTGACCAGCGAAACGGTGCAACTTTGCGAAACCGGGTCCTGGGAAGAGCAAAAGGCTGGCTGCAATGCATTCCTCCCCTCTCTGGTCTCCAACCCCGGTTGGTTTGCGTCGATCTTCTCGGAAGACATGCCTGAAGTCGGGCTGAACGCGGCATTGGTAGGACAACCTGAGGACTAAGGCTACCAAAGGTGCAAGACGCGCCCGACGCACTCCTGCGCCGGGCGCAATTTTCAGCCGCTCATTGGGAAATCGTGCATGTCAGATGCGGAAAGCAATCCGATTATTGAAGTGACCAATCTCCGCAAGGCCTATGGTCCGACCATTGCCAATGACGATGTAAGTTTCAGCGTTGCCCAAGGGACTGTTCATGCGCTGTTGGGTGAAAATGGCGCTGGGAAATCAACCACGATGAAGCTGCTCTCCGGTTTGATCCGCCCCGATACTGGTACAATACGGATCGACGGCAAGCAGATAACACTTAATTCTCCGCGCGACGCCCATGCCGCGGGTATTCAGACCGCCTTTCAGGAACTGACACTGATCCCCGATTTGACGGTTCTGGAAAACATGATGCTGCCCAAAGGGCCCATAAACCCAATTTACATGCTCAAACGAGCCGAGGCCGCGCGCAAAGTATCAGAGCACTTTCGATCTGTCGGTCTGACTGTCGATCTTGGCGATTTAGCCAGCGATCTTGACCTAGCCTCACGTCAAAAAATTGAAATCGCACGCGCAATTTTTCGCGATCCACGCATTCTGCTATTAGACGAGCCGACATCGGCTCTATCAGGAGACGATGTGGACTGGCTTGGCCGGGTCATCGCAGACGCTAAGGCGTGCGGGACAACCATTTTATTCATTTCCCACCGGATGCCGGAAGTCCGTGCATTCTGTGATTCACTGTCGATCCTGCGAAACGGGCGGCATGTGAAATCGGCGCAGGTAGATGATATTACCGATGATGAAATCATCGAATTAATTATCGGCCGCTCGGTCGAAGCCACGTTCCCGCCGCGCGCTTCAAAAGCCGCCCATCAGAAAAAGCCGGTTCTGGAAACACGCCAACTGTCTGCCGGGGCCAAACTTCGCGACATCAGTTTCGCTTTGCATCCAGGCCAAATCCTGGGTATCGCCGGATTGCAAGGCATGGGTCAGAAGGACCTGTTCACTGCCCTGTTTGGTAACACTTCAATCGACAATGGCGAGATGATTGTGGACGGCCGTCCGGTGCACCTGCGTTCCCCGGCAGATGCGCTGCACCCTTCGATTGCCATCGGATTGGTGCCTGAAGAGCGTAAGACCGAAGGATTGTTCCTGACCCTGCCGGGCAAGCACAATGCCAGTCTTCCAGTGATCGACCGTTTCCGGAAGGGCATGCTGCTCAATTCTGAAGACGAGGCTGAAGCCACTGCAAAAGCATTTGCGGCTGTGGAGGTCGACGAGCGTGCGCAATATTTGCCAGTAAGTGCGTTCTCGGGTGGCAACCAGCAGAAGATTGCAATTGCAAAATGGCTGGTCGCGCAAAGCCGTATCCTGCTGCTGTTTGACCCGACACGCGGGATCGACGTTGGCACCAAGCAACAGCTTTACAAATTGATGAGTGAGTATGTCGCTGCCGGTGGTGCGATTTTGTTCCACTCGACTGAAGTTCCGGAACTTGTTCACATGTCAGACCGCGTGGGTGTGCTTTATGAGGGCCGCATGACCACGTGGTTGGACGGCGACAAGATCACCGAAACAGGGATTATCCAGGCTGCTCTTGGCTCCACAAACATGGCGCAAGAGAACGCCGCATGAGCCATTCTGACACAACACGCACCCCTGCACCGACTGTGATACCTCGATTTATGCGAAACCTTCAGCGCAGCCGTCCGGTGCTGGCGGCACTGATGGTTCTGGCTGCTTTGATGACATTGAACAGCACGATCAGCCCATACCCGCTTTCCTACTTTGACGTCTCATTCCTGGCCAGCGGCGGTACAACGACAGCCCTTGCCGCAATGGGCCAGACGCTTGTCATCCTGTCCGGCGGCTTTGATCTTTCCGCAGGAGCGGTCATATCATTGGTCAATGCGGTTCTGGCCTCCCAGATGGACCCTTCGAATTTTGAGGCTTCAGTACCACTGTGGACTGCCATCGGTATCGCGGTCGGCATGGGGGTTGGAGCGTTCAACGGTTTCTTCATTGCCTATCTGCGCCTGCAACCCATCGTGGTTACCCTTGCAACGATGTTCATCGTTCAAGGCCTGACATTGCTGGTGATGGACAAGCCTGGCGGGTTTGTCTCTCCCTCCATCGGATCTGCCTTCATGGGAGATGCCATCCCCAATTTGCTTCCCGCTTCCGTGGTTCTGATGGGGGTGGTGGTATTGCTTTGGCTGTGGCTGAAACGCACGCCCTTCGGCTTGGCTTTATATGCCATGGGCAGCGACCCTGAAGCTGCTAGCGCTACCGGCCTGCGAACCAGTTGGGTCATCTTTTTCACCTATGTATTGGCGGGAGGCCTGTATGGTCTGGCCGGGGTCTTTGTCAGCGCGCAAACAGGGTCAGGAGATCCGCTAGTCGGGAATTCTCTGCTCCTGCCCACATTTGCTGCGGTGGTCATTGGCGGCACTCGTCTTGGCGGCGGCAAAGGCGGATTGGTAGGCACGATTTTTGGGGCATATATCCTGATGATCGTTGTGAACATCTTGTTGTCACTGAATATCTCAGCCTATTATGCCACCATCGCGGAGAGCGCGGTTCTGTTGCTTGCGGTTCTGGCAGGATCACTTTCAACCAACAGTCCACTGGCTCACAAACTGCGTGGCGCAAAGCGGTACATCTCTGCCCGTCGCAAGGGGATGTTGATTTCGCAACGACCCTTTGCCGACAACCGGCTGGACTTTGCAGCACGCACCAGCCCCTCATCCCAAGCCGAGCCGGGTTTTTGGAAGCGTCATGGTGCCTTGATGCGTTATACGCTTCCTGCCTTTGTCTGCCTCCTGATTGTGTTGTTGATCACTCAGGTTGCATTTGGGAATGTTTTCACCTCGCTGCGTTACTGGGATGCGCTGTTTGTGCTGTCATCGTTTCTGATCATTCTAGCCCTTGGGCAGGGCGCGGTGATCCTGACTGGCGGGCTTGATTTGTCGGTGCCATGGACCATTGGTTTGTCCGGCATACTTGTGGCGGGCATTGTACAAGGCGCAGATATTGCTTTGATCTATGCCATTCCCATCGTGTTGATTGTGGCAATGGTCATTGGATTCCTGAACGGTTTGGGGATCGTGGCACTGGGCCTGTCGCCAATCGTGGTCACGCTGGCGATGAACGGCCTGCTGCAAGGTGTGGCGTTGATCTATTCTAATGGCACGCCTGACGGATTTGCGGCCCCCGCATTACGCTGGATGATGACGGGAGAAATATTAGGCGTGACGCCGATTATTCCCGCATTGGCTCTGTTTGTAATGGTCGCAGTTCTGCTACTCGACCGCACAGCATTCGGGCGCCGGATCTATGCCATTGGCAACAGCGAAACAGCCGCACGTTTGTCAGGTGTCAACACCGGAAAATCCCTGATTTTGGTCTATATTCTATCGGCGCAATGCGCGGCTTTGGTGGGCATATTGCTGACCGGCTTTTCGGGACAGGCGAGCCTTGGCATGGGAGATGATTACCTCTTGCCATCCATTGCTGTGGTTGTTGTTGGGGGCGCGCTGATCACCGGCGGACGGGGCCATTACCTGGGCATGTTTGGAGGTGCTCTGTTGCTGACCGCAATGCAAACCCTGCTTGCGGGCACCACGCTTCCCTTTGCTTTCCGGTCGGTTTTTTTCGGCCTTGTCATTCTTGCGGCGGTCATAGCCTTGCGTGAAAAAAGGAGCCACTAGCCATGTCTGAATCTTCGAAACTTCAATTACCCGGATTGGTGGGCCAGCGTGTTGTTGTCACTGCTGGTGCCAATGGCATTGGATTGGCCATCGCACGCCAGCTCCATGCGCAGGGTGCCAAACTGGCGATATGTGACATAGACGCCAAAGCGTTGGAGCAGGCCAGTGCAGAGCTGGGTGATTGCCTGGCCCGCATCACTGACGTGTCAGATGAAGCGGCAGTGGAAGCGTTCTTCCAGGAGACGAAATCAGATCTGGGCGGGCTGGATGCACTGATCAACAATGCGGGCATCGCAGGCCCCACCGGCGGTGTTGAGGACATCTCGGTTGAGAGCTGGCGGCGGTGTATCGACATCTGTCTGACCGGTCAGTTTATCTGCGCCCACAATGCAGTTCCAATGCTGAAAGCGGCAGGAGGTGGGTCGATCGTCAATATGTCATCCGCAGCGGGCAAGCATGGTTATGCCTACCGAACGCCTTATTCAGCGGCCAAGTTTGGCGTGATCGGCCTGACCCAAAGCCTGGCGAAAGAGCTTGGGCCAGACAACATTCGTGTCAATGCCATTTTGCCGGGTATCGTTTCCGGACCGCGAATGGAGGGCGTCATTCGCGACCGCGCAAAAGCCACCGGCGTCAGCTATGACGAAATGGAGCAGGATTACCTCGCCAAGATATCCCTGCGCCGAATGGTGACAATGGAGGATGTAGCAACCACAACGGCCTTCCTGTTGTCGAATGCAGGAGCCAACCTTTCCGGCCAGTCACTGTCCGTCGATGGCAATGTGGAGACACTCTGAATCATGACACGTGTTGCCATCATAGGATGTGGGTTAATCGGGCGAGCCTGGGCTATCAGTTTTCTGCGCGGTGGCTGCGAGGTTGCACTTTGGGATGCGAAAACTGGCGTCTGCGAAGCAGTGCAAGACGCTTTGCCTCATGCATTTGGGGACTTACGAGCCCATGGCCTGCTGGAGGAGGACACTGACAGCATTCTGTCGCGTCTCCATATTTGCGATACGCTGCAAAAATGCGTCAAAGATGCAGCGCATGTGCAGGAAAATACACCGGAAGTGATCGACAATAAACGCGCAATTTTTGCGCAGCTTGATGCTGCCGCCGACGCTGAGACAGTGCTGGCCAGTTCCACATCGGCACTTTTGCCGTCAGCCATTTATCACGGACTGCCAGGGGCTGCGCGCTGCCTTGTAGCCCACCCAATCAATCCGCCTTATCTGGTGCCAGCAGTCGAGATCGTGCCGGGGCCTGAGACCTCTCTCGATGTGGTAACCCGCACGGCGGAGTTTCTGACATCTATGGGGCAAGCCCCCATTGTGATGAACAAGGAAGTAGACGGTTTCCTGATGAACCGCCTTCAAGGTGCTCTTCTGGACGAGGCGTTCCGACTTGTCGAAGAGGGTTATGCCAGCGCTGAAGATGTGGACATCGGCATTCGTGATGGCCTCGCCTTGCGGTGGGCCTTTATGGGACCCTTTGAGACCATTGACCTCAACGCGCCGGGAGGCGTGCGTGACTATGTCAACCGGTATGCGAAGATGTATACCGGAGTGAATACAGCAATACCGACACGCCCTGACTGGACCGGTCCGGTGCTGGACGAGATTGAAGCCGACCGCCGTACCCGGCTGGATGCGGCACAGCTCTCTGAAAGACAAGCTTGGCGCGACCGCCGGCTGATGGCGTTGATCGAACATAAAAACAAGGCAAATAAGGAGTTCGGATCATGAGCACATCAACCGCCCAGAATGGTAAGGTCATCATCACTTGTGCGATCACTGGCGCAATCCACACCCCCAGTATGACGCCGCATTTGCCGATTACGCCCGATGAAATCACCTCAGAGGCTGTTGCCGCAGCCCAGGCCGGTGCTTCCATCCTTCATCTGCACGCGCGCAACCCTGAAACCGGCCAACCAGACCAGACACCGGAAGCGTTTGCCCCGTTTCTGCCGCGTATCAAGCAAGGCACCAATGCGGTGATCAACATCACCACGGGCGGCAGTCCTTACATGAGCGTGGCCGAGCGCGTAAGCCCGGCGGCCACCTACCAGCCAGAAGTGGCATCGCTCAATATGGGATCAATGAATTTCGGTCTGTATCCCCTTTTGAACAAATACAAGGAATTCAAACACGAGTGGGAACGCGCTCATCTGGAAGGCTCCCGCGATCTGGTGTTCCGCAATTCTTTCAAGGACATCGAATACGTATTGGAGACTTGCTATGGGAACGGCACCCGGTTTGAATTCGAGTGTTACGACATTTCGCATCTCTACAATCTGGCACATTTCGCGGAGCGCGGCCTGGTTAAACCCCCTTTCTTTGTGCAGTCGGTCTTTGGCTTATTGGGCGGGATCGGGCCGCACCCTGAAGATGTCATGCATATGAAGCGCACCGCCGATCGGTTGTTTGGCAACGATTTCCGCTGGTCCGTGTTGGGCGCGGGGTCCAATCAATTCCGCATCGCGGCCCAGGCGGCCGCCCTTGGCGGCAATGTGCGTGTTGGTCTTGAAGACAGTATTTGGGCTGGCAAGGGCGAGTTGGCAACGTCCAACGCTGTGCAGGTTGCCAAGGTCCGCAGTATTATTGAAGGGCTGGGTCTGTTCGTTGCCACACCGGATGAAGCCCGCGAAATTCTGTCGCTCAAAGGCGGCGATCAGGTCGCCTTCTAGGTGCTTGTTTCACAGCTGAATCATATGGAGGAACCATCATGCGGATAGACGTATTACTGGATGTCAAAACCACTTTGGGTGAAGGTCCGGTCTGGGACGTAGGGCAACAAAGGCTGTATTTCATCGACTCCATGGATGGGCGTGTTTTCAGATGCACCGCAGATGGAACCGAAGTCCGTGCATGGGATGTGCCCGGTAAAATCGGGTCCATGGTGCTGCGAAAGGATGGAGAGGGCGCAATTGTCAGTCTGCAGGGCGGGTTCCATCGGCTGGATTTCAACACCGGCGATTGCGAGCTGTTTCACGATCCTGAACCTGATTTGCCAGCCAACCGGTTGAACGATGGCAAAGCAGATCGCAAAGGACGTTTTTTTGCCGGGTCCATGGACACGATGGAAGAAGGTGCCAACGGCGCGCTCTACCGCGTTGATCCTGATTTTACCGTCACAAAGGTTGATGAAGGGATCATTTGTTCAAACGGACCGTGCTTCAGTCCTGACGACAAGACATTCTATTTTCAGGACACCTGGACAGGTGAAATCTGGGCCTATGACTACGACATCGAAACCGGCACCGTGTCCAATCGCAGGACGTTTGCCAAGATAGACGGCTCAAATGGCGGTGCGGCAGACGGCTCAACCGTCGATGCTGAAGGCTATTTGTGGAACGCTTTGGTCTATGAGGGAAAACTGACCCGCTTTGCCCCAGATGGAACAGTTGATCGAGTGATCGACATGCCGGTCAAGAAAGTCACAAGTGTCAATTTCGGCGGACCAGACATGGACGTGCTCTATGTGACCTCAATGGCCAAACCGCCCTTGCCACGCTTTCCAGGCGACGGTCCGCTGCGGGGCAGCCTGTTTGCAATCTATGATTTGGGCATCAAGGGCATACCAGAACCAAGGTTCGGGGCCTGAACGTCCATAGCACGAAGAAGGTAGCGCGCACGCAACATACGACACTACATGTTTGTTCCATTGGCGCTGACGAGGAACACTAACGGCTTGGCGTGTCAATATAGAGAACATACTCGAAGAGGAATTTGGGGCCGAAAGCGAAGCTTTTCATCAAGCAGGAAAGAATGCAGTAGGCAATCTAAAGAATTCTAGAAAGCAACCAATCTACGTCTCAGCTTCCATAGCCTCAGCTTGGGATGCTGGGAGAAGATTTCCTGTGCTGGAAAAAGTTGTGAATGCTCTGTTAGCGTGAGACCTTGGGTTCTGCTCGTTTGGATTGGATTATTCGCAAAGGAGATGGTTTGAAGTGATAAAGATAATTCACACAGCAGACCTGCATCTTGATTCTCCGCTAAAGAGTCTTGCGCTGAAAGATAAACGGCTTCGCGAACAGGTTCAGATCGCAACGCGAACTACGCTCAATCGGTTGGTGCAATACTGCATTGATGAGAGTGTCAGCGCGTTGCTCATCGTCGGCGATCTGTTTGATGGGAAAGAACGGAGCGCAAAGACCGCAGCATTCCTGATCTCCGCGTTGGAGCAACTGCATGAGGCTGGGATTTCCGTTTTCTATGTCAAAGGCAATCATGATGCGGAAAACCCTGTAGCTGGAGCTTTCGAGTTGCCTGCTAATGTGCATGTTTTCGATGGTCGAGGTGGAAAGGTCCAACTTACCGAAGAAAACATCTGGATACACGGCGTCAGTTTTCGCGACAAACATGCGGTTGAAAGTCTGCTGCCAAAATATGATCCGCCAGTCGCTGGCGCTGTGAACATCGGAATGATGCACACGTCGCTGTCCGGAGCTTCCGGCCATGATCCCTATGCGCCATGCACAGTCTCAGAACTGATCGGCCATGGCTTTGACTATTGGGCTTTAGGGCACGTGCATAAGCGCGAGGTCCATTCGGATTGTCATGCCAGGTATCCCGCATGGGAGCGATATCGGTGAGGCAGGGCCGAAATCTGCGACGCTTCTGAATATCGACGGGTCCAGCATAGGGATCGAAGAAGTGCCGTTGGCGCCTGTAGAGTTTCGGGTGAGCCGCTGCGACGTGTCGGACGTTGCAGATGATGAAGATCTTCGGAGCTGTATTCACGCCCATTTTCGCGCCGAAGCCGCGACAACCAACTCTGATGCAGCAATCCTAAGGCTCAACTTAGTCGGACAGACCGAGCGAGCTTGGCAGATCCGGCGAGACGCTGATGTGTGGAGGGAAACCATAAGGGACCTTGCTGAGGAGACGGGTTGTCTTTGGGTCGAGAAAGTCGAATTGGATGTTGTCGTGAACTCGGAGGACCCGGGGTCCGCAAACGCTGTATCTGAACTAAAGAGCATCATGAGCGAATTGCGCGGTGAGGAAGGCCTCCAGAGATCTGCGAAACAGGAGCTGGATCACCTCATTTCACTATTGCCCCCTGACCGCAGACAAGCCCTCACTCCAGATGAACCCGCTTCGGCAAAACTGCTTGAGGACATCACTGATCAGGCAGCGATCTCGATGTTGGCCCTAATGAAGGGAGCATCGAAATGATGCGGCTCCAACGTCTCGGGCTCGAATTCTTCGGCCATTTCACAGACAAGTGGCTGGATTTTGGTGACCGTCCTGACGGAGGTTCCGACTTTCACTTGGTTTATGGGTCCAACGAAGCGGGCAAAACGACCGTCATGGAGGGCTATCTCCGCTTACTTTACGGCTTCCGCCACATCGAACCATACGACTTCAAGCACAAGCGGCCAAACCTCAAGGTATCCACTACGCTTATGCTGGAAGATGGTATCCGAAAATTTACTCGCCTTCCTGGTCGTAACAACAGCCTGGTCGATCAATCTGGCACTAAGGTACCGGAAACTGCACTTCAAGGCGTGCTTTCGGGCCTTGCTATTGATGATTACCGCAAGCTGCTTTGCCTTGACGATGCCACGATAGAGGATGGTGGTGAAGAGATTGCAAACAGCAAAGGTGATATAGGGCGGCTGCTGTTTTCAGCCGCTGCCGGTGTAAACGATTTGTCCGTAGTCCTGGATACGGTCGATAAACGCTGCGGCGATCTCTACAAAAAGGTGGTAGCAAATCTGTCTTTGCCCATCTAAAGCGCGATTTGGACGATGTCACCGCACAAATTCGGGAAGCGGATATCAGCGTTTCAGACTACCGCAATCGAAATCAGACCTTGAAAGATGCTGAAGCCTTGGAAAAAGAGGTGCGGGAAGAGCGCCAAGATAAGATAAAATTGCAAGCAAGCCTAGAGGCAATTGCCAAAGCTTTTCCGGTGTCGACTAAGATTGCGGAATTGGCGCATGAGTTGAATCCGCTGCAGCATTTCCCGATCGATTTGGACATAGATCCAGAAGAACTTGTCGAACTTTCGAAACGTCGTGTCCTGCTCGAAGCTGAGCAAAAACGTCTCAGTGACTTGATCGACGAAAAGACAGAAGAGCGCGACGCAATCGTGTCGCAACCGAAGATGGTTCAAATCCTGAAAAAACTCGGTGATTTGCGAGAGCTCAGAGATAGGTGCGGAACCGCCGCGACCGATCTTCCGCGGAGACAAATCCAACGAGATGAGGTTATCGAGGACATGAAACGAGGCCTTGTCGATATTGGGCTGAAGTCCGTGGATATGCCTGATCAATTCGTCTTTGATCTAACTTATCTGCGGGAACTCGAGTTGAAATTTCAGGCTGTTTCCGATGCTGACGCAAAGCTTCTAACGGCCGAGGAAGAGGAAGAAAACGCCCTTAAAACGGTTGAGGCGGCTGGAAGGACACTTGCCGGTCTGCCCGAAGAGACTGGAGATGTTCCCGATATACAGAAGGTTTTAGATCTTCGAAATGCGTCATACATCGTCACAGAAGCTACCAAGGCGACAGAAGCGCAGAGGCTGGTGCAACAGTCAGCACGCAGGGCTCTTTCGCTACTTTCTCTCGTCGGGAAAAGTTTTGAATCCATGCCTGAGTTGCCACTGAGCTCTGAAGACGCATCAACTTTGGCGCGCGACGTTGAGTCCGCGAAAGGTGCGGTCAGCCGTACTGAAGATGAATTGGCCGGCGCGGAAGAAGCCGCCGAACAGCTTGTTTCTCGCATAGATGCCTTAGAAGACTCGGGCGCATTTATCACAGATGACGAGGCGATAGCGTTGCGCAGCAAGCGTGATAGCCTCTGGAATGAGCATCTCGGCGACCTTTCCAAACCCTCGGCGGACTTGTTCGAGACCGCAATGCGCGTGGACGACGCAAAGAGCCTCGCTCGTCACAGCCAAGCAAAGGAACTAGCTGAGGTCAGACAACTCAAAGTCGTGCTGGCCGAAGCACACAGCAAATCCCTGGCGAAGAAGATTGCGATTGAGAAGGCAAACAGTCGCTTAGATACTCTTCAATCCGAATTGCTGGGGCATCCATCTGCCGCTGGATTGAATCGTGATCTATCGCCAACCGGCTTCACCGATTGGGTGCGTAAGGTAGAGGCAGCACGCGAACAGGCGATTGCCGCAGAGAACGAACAAGTCGCAGCCGCACCGGTTCTTGAGGCGGCGGAACTGTTGAGAAAAGAACTTGCCAGGGCTCTCCATGCTCCCGAAGCAACACTTGACGCTTTGGTCGCCATGGCAAGCAAGATCGCGGCAGAGCGTGAAAAGACGAAGATCGAGCGGCGGGCGGCGCAAAGGACCGTGGATGATGCGGAAACGGAGCATTTGAAAAGGGCAAACAAGAAAACGGTCGCCGCAGGAACGAGAGACGAAGCAAAATCGGTGTGGTCCAAAGCACTGGAAGACGCGTTTGATGATGTTGGCAGAGTCGTTCCGTTTCCCCAGGCATTCGAGATTTTTCGGGAAATTCGTGAACTCAATGAAAAACTGCTTGGCATACTGCGCCAAATCCACGGCATGGAAGCCGATCAGAAGGCGTTGAACGAGGCCTTGGTGTCGGTGATCGCAAATGATCCCGAGCTGGCTGACATGCCAACGACCGACGCTTATGATGCCCTGGTATCGAAATCTGAAGCCGCCATCAAATCCGACGGTATGCGGGCAGAACTATCCAGCGAGATCGAAGTCGCTGAAGACAGTCGTCGGTCTGCCCAAGGTAACCTAGACGACGTCGACGCGCAGGTGGGACTCTCGGCGGCAATGTTCGATGCCGCCATTCCAACCGGCACAGTGGAAGAGCTTCGCAAATCCGTTCTGCGAGGAAGCCGCGCGATCGAATTGCGTGATGAGATTGCCAGTTTGTCGAGCGAACTCTGTTCGGTCCTCAATGTTAAGTCCAAGTCCGACGCCGAAGAAATACTTGAGCGAGAATCACTGTCTGAGGCTAAGGCTTTGGCGCATGAGGTCAAACTGGACCTCTCCAGTCTCGAGGAAAGCTTGACAACGGCAATCGAGAACAGAACTCGTGCGAAGTCCGACCTTGATGCGATTACTGGTGATGCCGATGTCGCAATGCTTGTTGCTCGTCGTCAGACAATCGAACTCGAGATGGAAAGCGTTATCCGCGATTTTCTCGAATTGAGAATTGGACATTTGATGGCCGATGAAGCTATTCGCCGCTACAGAGACAAACATCGTAGCGAGATGATGGAGGCGGCTGAAGCCGCCTTCACAGAGCTTACGACTGGGGCATATAGTGGCCTCACCACACAAATCGAAGGAACTAACGAAACCCTAGTTGCGACCCAATCCTCTGATGGTGCAGCGAAGCAGGCTCATGCGATGTCGAAGGGGACTCGCTTTCAGCTCTACCTCGCTCTTCGGGCTGCGGCCTACGAACAGATGGCAGAGAATGGTACTGTTCTTCCCTTTTTCTGCGACGACGTATTTGAGACGTTTGATGAAGATCGTACGCGCGCTGCCTGCGGGCTAATGCGTCGGATTGGCCTGACTGGGCAAGCCGTATATTTGACGCATCACCGGCACGTTGTCGAGATTGCGAAAGACGTGTGTGGAGTTGATGTGCGTATCCACGAGATATAGAATCCTAAGCGGCGGCAAGTTAGTCTTGAAGGAGTCACGTAATCGAGCTTTTGTGCACCGAATTGTCTGCATTGACTAGTTGTAGAATTGTATTCGCATCTGAAGCGAACTGCTGCTTTCCGCCCATTTTTGCATCGGATCACAACGCAGTTCAGGACCGTTGATCAGAATGATGACCAAATTCGATAGAAGTTTGTCTCAAGATGACGACTTTCCAGCAATGTAAAAGTGGGAAATCAATCGACCATTGTTGCATGATGAACCCAGTCAAGATGTGTGAAGCAGTTGCTATTTAGGTTTCCAGATGAACTAAGTTTCAGAGGTTGGGCAGATGATTAGTGTCGCCAATTTGAGCACGAAGTTTTTGAAGATCGAGACATGTTCAATGCGACAATCACCCTGCATTCCTACTGATTGCTATTCCGCCACCTTATTATAGCCTTATTAATTTGAAAATCGCGAAATAACGCAATTTCTCGATATGTTTAACGTATTGTTTTTAAATAGAAATTTTTGTTGTGGGGGTGGGATTTGAACCTACGACCTCCAGGTCATGAGCCTGCAGCTCCCGGAAAATTCCTGTGAGTTTCAAGGCAGGCACGACTGGACTTGCTTGCCAAACAGAGCGGTACTGTGCGGACCGACGCACCCTGCGCCAGGGTGCCACCTTCTGCGCCCGGCACTCCGGGCTTTCATCAGTACCGGGACCTTCTTGGTCCGGCCTGATGAAGAAGGAGAACATCATGACGAAAACGACAAATCCGAAACGAGAGAATGCAACCAAACCTGCTACGGCACGAGCGCCAAAACAGGTTTCTACAGTTGCAAAGGTCACAAAAAAGGCAAGGCTGATCGCCCTTCTAAGCCAGAAGGGCGGAGCTGATGTGCCAAGCCTCAGCAACACTCTCGGATGGTTACCACATACAACACGCGCAGCCCTAACAGGCCTCCGCAAGTCTGGCTATGAGATCACTTCGGTAAAACCTGACAATGGAAAGCCCTCCCGATACCAGATAGCCGGGCTGGCTGGCGCGGAGACTACGTGATGGAGACCGAGGCTGTCATAGCGTCACGGTGGGCTGAGTTGGAGATAATGGACCGCTCCGCTCTGCGCACGGCGTGGGCGAAAGCGTTTGGGGAGGCACCCCCATACTTCCTGTCGATGATCTTTATGCGCAAGGCACTGATCTGGGAGGCGCAGTGCCGCAGGTTCGGGAGGCTGGCCCCGGATTTAAGGCGCGCGCTGAAAGCGGCAGCGGATCGCAGATCGGTACGCGGCCCGGCTCCCGCAATCCGTCCCGGGACCCAGTTGGTCCGGGAATGGAACGGGCGCCGGTATCAGGTTGATGTGAGCGAAGACGGATACGTCATGAATGACACCCGTTACAAATCGTTGTCAGATATTGCGCTACATATCACCGGCACAAATTGGTCAGGACCGCGCTTTTTCGGGCTGAATAAAGCCACAGGGAGCGGCGCATGAAAAAGATCCGCTCGCCATCTACACCCGCAAGAGCTCGGAAGACGGGCTGGAACAGGACTTCAACTCGCTTGATGCGCAGCATGAGGCATGTTCTGCCTACATCACTAGCCATAAGAACGAAGGCTGGGTGCAGGTGCCGGATCGCTACGATGACGGCGGCATCTCCGGAGGTACACTGGAAAGGCCCGGTCTGCAGCGGCTTCTGGCAGACATTGATCGCGGGGCTGTTGACCAGATCCTGGTCTACAAGATCGACCGGCTGACCAGATCACTGGCTGATTTTGCCAAGATTGTCGACATTCTGGATAACACCGGCGCGTCCTTTGTCTCTGTCACCCAATCATTCAACACCGCCACCAGCATGGGGCGGTTGACGCTAAACATGCTGCTGAGCTTTGCCCAGTTTGAACGCGAGGTGACTGCAGAGCGTATCCGCGACAAGATTGCGGCTTCCAAAAGGAAGGGGCTGTGGATGGGCGGCAATGTGCCTCTTGGTTATGAACCCGATGGGCGAACGCTGAAGATCACTGAGGCAGATGCTGCGACGATCCGAATGATCTATGATCTCTACGACAGGCACCGCAATGTCCGGATCGTCAAAACCGAGGCTGACAAGCAGGGTCTGAAGACAGCAATCCGCACATTGTCGTCAGGCCGACTGAAGGGTGGAACACCGTTCAGCTTTGGCCATATCTATCATATTCTGACCAACCCGATCTATGCAGGCCGTATCAGGCACAAGGAAAAGGTCTGGCCTGGTCAGCACCCGGCACTTATTGAGCCTGCTCGTTGGGATGCGCTGCAGGAAAAACTGATGGCCGGTGCCATCCGGTCGCGCCCGGGACAAGGACGCAACAGATATGGTCAGAAAAAGCAGGTCTCGCTGCTGGTCGGAAAGCTGTTTGACGAAACCGGCGACCGGCTGACGCCCAGCCATACCAAGACCGGCAACGGACGCAGGCTGCGCTATTATGTGTCTCATCGTCTGATCCGCAGCTCTGGCCCAAAGGATCCCGGTGGATGACGGTTGCCCGCACCGGAACTTGAAACCCAGATTGCCGATCTGGTTAGTAAGCACCTGAGTGTTCCGGCTGTGCAAACTAATATTGTCTGTCCTGCCAAAACGGAAGAGATTGCATTAATCGCGCAACGGATGACGGGTTTGAGCGTTGCTGCAAGCAGCGACGATGAAAAGACAAAAAGGGCAGTACTCAGCTTGATCGAACGTGTCCAGATCACGCCCGGGAAGCTCTCGATCAGAATCGCCGCAAAAGCGATCGCAGAACGCCTGGCCTTCGAGCAGGAATGCATCTGTGATGAATATCTGAGCATTGAGTCTGACTTCCGCCTTCGCAAGCGCGGTGTTGAAACCAAATTGATCTTGGCCGATGCAGTCGGGGGGCGCGACGACACGCTGTTCAGAAACATTGCTTTGGCACATAGATACTTCGATATGATCCGATCCGGCAAAACTTATACGGAAATTGCTCAAGCTGAAGGTGTCTCGAAACGGCAGATCCAGCAATTGGTTGAACTGGCGTTGCTCGCTCCCGACGTCATACGGGATGGTTGGGAAGGCAGGCAACCCGTGGGGCTCACATCCCAATGGTTGAAATCCCATGCATTCACACCGATGTGGATCGAGCAGCGGGACCTATTCAAGGCACTCTGAGCATCCACCCAAATGCGCTAAGCAATTGCAATAGTTCCAAAACCCTTACCAACAACGACCGTCAAACTGCTACCGCCGAAAAACGGTTCCCAGACTTTTGACAGATTCTGCCAATATGAGCACAAATCGGCAGTCTGGGGACATGCGACAACTCAGAATACCCCCGGAAACACGGCGGAAATCCGGCAACTCTCCATTGTACTCAAAATGTTATGGATGGTGGCTGGGGCGGTAGGATTCGAACCTACGGTACACGGCATCAAAAGCCGTTGCCTTACCACTTGGCTACGCCCCATCCGGTGAATGTGCCGAAGCGGCTTTCATTCTCCAAGTCGGACCAGTCTATAGCGATGTCTTTTCGCCACCGCAAGGCGCGAGAAACAGAAAATCCGGTCGAGCTGTTTGTTTTTGTGTTCATTGCCGGAATTGCAAGATATCAGTCGGTTTTTACCCCGCTCCACGCTATAGAAAACCATGCAGATTAGCGCCGGAAATTCGGAGGCAGATATGTCAGCGTCATTTTACTCACATCTTCGTCAAACACTGGATGAAATCGCAGCCGATGGTCTTGAAAAGATCGAGCGGCCTTTGGCATCAAAACAAGGCGCTCATGTGGATGTTGTGGACGGAGACACCACACGAACTCTGATCAATTTGTGCGCCAATAATTATCTCGGCCTGGCAGATGATGAGCGACTTGCAAAAGCTGCGATGGACGCGATTGAAACCCATGGGCTTGGCATGGCTTCTGTGCGCTTCATTTGTGGCACTCAAGATTTGCACCGTGTTCTGGAAAGGCGGCTTGCCGATTATCTGGGCAAAGCAGACAGTATTTTGTTTGCGGCCTGTTTTGATGCAAATGGTGGTTTGTTTGAACCATTATTGGGTCCACAGGATGCGATTATCTCAGATGCCCTGAACCACGCGTCCATCATTGATGGCATACGCCTGTGCAAAGCGAAGCGGTATCGCTATGCAAATAATGACATGACGGCCTTGGAAGACCAATTGAAGGCGGCGCGGTCTGATGGTGCGCGTCATATCATGATTGCGACAGATGGCGTGTTTTCCATGGACGGTTATCTGGCAGATTTGAAGGGAATCACAGAATTGGCAGCGCGGTTTGATGCGCAGGTGATGGTTGATGATTGTCACGCAACCGGCTTTATGGGGCCGCAGGGCCGTGGCACGCCGCACCTTGCCGGTGTTGCCGACCAGGTGGATATTCTGACCGGAACCTTTGGCAAAGCGCTGGGTGGTGCGTTGGGCGGTTATGTGGCCGGTGCACAGGAAGTTGTGGATTTACTGCGGCAGCGTGCCCGCCCCTATCTGTTTTCAAATGCGTTACCGCCTATGGTGGTCGGGGCCGCAATCAAGGCCATTGAAATCGCCGAAGCGGGTGACGAATTGCGTGCAAGCCTGTTCAGTAATTCTGCCTATTGGCGCGCCGGTCTTGAACGCGCCGGGTTTAAAGTGCTACCCGGCCAACACCCCATTATTCCCGTCATGCTGGGAGAAGCGCACCTGGCACAGCAGATGGCGTCCGGATTGAATGCGAAGGGCGTGTATGTGTCCGGGTTTTTCTTTCCCGTTGTGCCGAAGGGCCAGGCCCGAATTCGCACACAGATGAATGCAGCATTGACCAAAGCTGATCTTGACGAGGCCCTTGACGCTTTCACCAGTGTTGGCCGGTCGATTGGCGTAATTTGAAGGCGACGAGATGAACCTGCCAATTCATAATATGCGCGCGCTGGTCAAGGCAGAGCCTGCTCCCGGTCTGACCCTGCAGGATATGCCAATCCCGGAATTCGGTATGGATGATGTGCTGGTTAAAATCCACCGGACCGGCATTTGCGGCACAGATATGCATATCTGGAACTGGGATGCCTGGGCGTCAAAGACAGTTCCCGTGCCGCTGATTGTCGGACACGAATATTCCGGAGAGATCGTGGCAGTTGGCTCTCATGTTCGCGATCTTGATATTGGCCAAAGGGTAACCGGAGAAGGTCATGTTATTGGCCATAAAAGCCGGGCGGTGCGCGCTGGAAAATACCATCTGGACCCGGACACAAAGGGGATTGGTGTCAACATTCCTGGTGCATTTGCCGAATATCTGCGCCTGCCTGCCTTCAACGTTATCAAATTACCCGATGATATTGATGATGAGACTGCCGCCATTCTGGACCCGTTCGGCAATGCGGTCCATACGGCGCTGTCATTTGATCTGGTGGGCGAGGATGTTCTGATCACAGGTGCCGGGCCAATTGGCATTATGGCGGCCATGATTGCGCGCCATGTGGGTGCCAGACAGGTTGTGGTGACAGACATTAACCCGGAACGTCTGGCCCTTGCTGGCACCTGCGCAGATATTGTGCCTGTCAACGTGGCAAAAGAGACGCTTGAAGACGCGCGCGCCCGCCTCAACATTGGTGAAGGCTTTGATGTCGGGCTGGAAATGAGTGGCGCGCCTGCCGCGTTTGATCAGATGGTCACGCATATGATTATGGGAGGCCGCATTGCGATGCTGGGCATTCCTCCAAAACCGACCATGGTTGACTGGACCAAAATCGTGTTCAAGGCTCTGACCATCAAGGGGATTTACGGTCGTGAGATGTTTGAAACCTGGTACAAGGCCATTGCGCTGATCCAAGGCGGCCTGCCGGTGAAACGCATCATCACTCATCGTTTTGACATTGGCGACTATGAGCAGGGCTTTGCTGTCATGAATGAGGGTGCATGCGGGAAAATTGTCCTGAATTGGACATAGAATTCAGAAGCCCGAAACAAAAAACCCGGCACAAAAAACCCGGCACTGGGCCGGGTTTTTCTCAAATCATAGACGGTTGCCGGTCTAGCTGCGTTTCAACCAAGTCCAGATGGCAGGGATAAGCGCCGATGCAAGCGCGATCTTGATCAGATCGCCAACCACAAACGGATAAAGACCCCATTCCAGAACCGGTTTGTCCCAACCGACAAGATTGCCGAGCCACAACACGCCAAGGCCAAAAATGATCGCGTCAGCAAACAGCATCAAGCCGAAGAGTTTGACAATCGAACGATCCCAGCCGCGCTCTGCAAAATAGCCGATCACGCCCATGGCAATGATAAAGCCAACCAGATAACCGCCTGTGCCGCCCATCATGTAGGCCAGACCGTTTTTGTCAGCTGTCGAGCTGGTGAACACATCCATGCCCAATGCACCAATGGCAAGATATAGCAGGACAGTTGCCAGCCCAAGACGCATGCCATAGGCCGCACCAAGGCCCATGATGGCGATTGTCTGCAGGGTCATTGGCACTGGTGTAAATGGCAGCGGCACGCGAATTTTTGCCGAAATGGCCAGCAATGCGGCTCCGATAATGGCCAGCGCGATAAAGCGCAATGCGGCTTGCGCACTGCTCTCTGCTTGCGTTGGCCAAAGGGCAGTTGCGAGTGGATTGGGAGAGGTCAGACTTTGAGCACTCATGGGCTACATCCTTATGAGATATTCTTACTTGCGAGAAATTCCTGAAACACGAAGATAACAGGTTGAATTCCACCTGCCGTGTTTCGTTTTCTGCTTTTAGCCGTTTGCTTGTTTTGAAACAAGTTCCCAGATAAACCGCCCTCAAGAAAACTTATCATTTTGGGCGCAGCGAACAGATTGCGCGCCCGCAGGAGCGTCCTGATGGCCCTTTCCTTCAATACAGACTTCGATCCGAAACATGGTTTTGCTGTGGATATCGCGTCCGGCGTGAAACGCATGACGGCCCCCAATTCCGGCCCCTATACGTTTCGCGGCACAAATACATATCTGATTGGCGAACAAACTCTGGCGCTGGTCGATCCGGGGCCTGACAGTGACACACATTTTGACGCGCTGATTTCCGTCATCGGCGGCCGCTCTGTTGATGCCATTATTCTGACCCACAGTCACCTCGACCACACACCTCTGACCGCAAGATTGAAGCGCCAGACCGGCGCAGCTGTCTACGCAGCAGGACCGCACAAGCCCTATCGCGATTTGACGCAAGAAGAGACTGAAATCCTTGGTCGCAGCGCTGATCTTGGCTTTATGCCAGACCACATCCTGGCGGATGGCGATAAGATTGAGGGACGCGACTGGCAAATTGAGACAGTCCTGACGCCGGGACACACCGCCAATCATTCTGCCTTCGCTATCAGTGGCACTGACTTGCTGTTGTCAGGTGACCATGTGATGGGCTGGTCAACCACGGTTGTTGCGCCACCTGATGGTTCCATGGCTGATTATCTGCGATCGCTGGACGTGTTGCTGGCGCGTCCAGAGAAGCATTATTTACCCGGACATGGCGACGCAATTCCGCAGGCACATGCCTATGTAAAAGGTTTAAAAACCCACCGGATCATGCGCGAAACGGCCATTCTGGATCAGGTGTCAAAAGGAGTGGATAGCATTCCTGAACTTGTCGCAATTCTCTATCGCACTCTTCCTGCAAAGCTGCAGGGCGCAGCCGCCATGACGGTTCTGGCACATCTGGAATCCCTGATTGAAGCGGGCAAAGTAAAAACCGCTGATTCTCAGGCGATACTTTCGTCGAGATTCAAAACTGCCAGTTGATCGGTTAATTCACGCTCAGCGCTTTGACCGTTAAATCCAGCTCCCGCAGGAAGGCCTGGACACGTCTGGCATTAGCACCCAGATCGTGATCGCCAATCCGGGACGCTGACCTGACATCCACAGTTGAGCCATTGTTGGTGGCGCGAACGCGAACTGCCACATCATCAATAAAGCCCAGAACTGGGGTCTTTCCGGACGCTTCGAACACACCTTCAGCAGAAGCTTCGGTGTAGAATTTCGCCACTGTGCGCCGCATCACCGAACCGTCTCTCAAAACGATGGGCTTCGCTCTTGGGGCGGGTATGCTTGCAACGCTTTCGCCTTCAACCTCAATGAATTTGATTGCAACGATGGGCGGCAATTCAAAGGTTATGTTCAGCCCTGTGCGTTCCGCGGCACCGCGCGCCAGATCATAGACCTGGGGTGCAGGCAGGGGGAATTCCTGAGTCTGGATGGCGGGATAGGCCGCTTGCTGATCTGTCAGCACCTGCTGATCAACCCGGCCAAAGGCAATGTCTGCCAGCATTAATGGCGGATCTTCCGCATTCGTTGTGACACCGCTGACTTTTGGCAGATAAAGCAGCCCAATCACAACAAGGGCAAAGGGTGCCAATGTTATCAGACTGATGACCAGTGCTACTGCGGCGCGAAAAAAGCCGCGTACGCCCAACTGCCAGATATCAATGAAACTGTTGAGCGACATACCGACCGCAGCCAGAGCAAGCAGCGCGCCTGCTCCCAGAACGGACAGCATTTCATCAACAGGAATGAATCCAAAACGATGTAGCAATGCGCCCAACATAATGGTCGCAAATCCCAAGGGAGCTGTTTTTCTGGCCCAGATTGCGGAGCGGGATACATCTTCTCGGGTTTGTTGTCCTGCACTTATCCGTGCGAAGGAAGCACCCTGATACCCGCTTCCCGATTTCTTAAAGCCGTTGTACTCAAAATCAACCGCAGACATGGCAAATACACTGCCCCAAATACTGGGCCCCAAATGCTGGAATTTGGAGCGTTTTATCAGTGATTCCGGCTAATCGCAAATCAACTTAAGCGAATCCCAGCTTTGAATTGAAAGTTTCTCTGCTTCCGGACGCTGCGTTGTCTTGTCCCACGCCAAAGCGGCCTGCGTCAGAAAAGCGCGGCGGTCAGCGGTCAGCGGATGTGTTGCCAGCAAACCAACCTGCTGGTCATCCCCCTGCAACCGCTCCAGCATGTTTGCCAGAACCAGCGGCGAAACGCCCAGATCCTGAAGGATCTGCACGGCCATCTCGTCGGCTTCCCGTTCAAACTCGCGGCTGAAAGCAGTGCCCATCAAGATCTGCCCGATGGCAATGATTGCGGCACTTCCGGTAAAATCACCCAACAGGAAGCCGAGCATGGCAGAAGATCCGCCCACCCGTAAAGACAGGCGCATGGCATGATGCGCTCGAACATGCCCCATCTCATGGGCAAGAATCGAGATCAGTTCATCGGAATTCTGACTGAGATCCAACAACGGCCTAGTTATGAATATCCGCCCTGATGGCAAGGCAAAGGCATTGGCCACCGGCAGATCAATAATGTGCAGGCTGACCGGTTCAGTGCTGCTGCTTGCTGTCTGCAAACGTTTAGCCAGCAAGCCCAGATGGGGATTGTCTGATGACGAGCCGCATATGTTCTGAGGACCAACCTGCAGCACGGTGCGTTCCAGGCGATCACCAAGTGTCTGTTCAATGCTTCGCGGTACAATTAAAGCCAAACGGTCTGATGCTAAAGGGATGAGGATCGTAAAGGTGGCGAGACAAGCCAAAATGAACAGTACACTGGCCAGAATGATACGAAGTGGATGGCCCGGGGATTGCCGACGCGCTTCCGGAAGGGTCTTCAGATACGTCCAGACATCGGTTGGCACATTGACCTTTTCAATCGTAATGCGGCGGTCATTTTGCGGGCCTTCGACAGCGAGGACGATTTGATCTGATGTGGTTATGGGGCGCAGCAGATGATCGAGGCTGACCTTGTCTGCCATTTCAGTCTTCGAATTGACAACAAGCAGTTTGTCTTTTTCGACAGTGACACGCACCAACTGCGCTAAGGCAGTTTTACCATCGAAAAAAACGGCCTTGAATTTGTGCTGTTCTAGTGGCGAATTTTCCAGTGAGATTTGGCTTTGCTGCATCTTACACCCCGCCCGCGTCCAGGGCGTCTGCGATACCCTCGCCAAACCCATCGCGGCGGCGCAACTCTTCTGCCGATCCTACGGCTATGCTGGATATCGGGTCTGTTGGCGAAAACGACATGGAATTGCCGATCGCGCGCCAGAGCTGGAAACGCAAATGGACCAGATGAATGACTGCATAGGTTATGAAGCCGATGCAGTAATACAGAAAAAGAGCCGCAAAAAACCAGAAGCGGGTTGTGGCGCTGTCCAGAATGCCGACAGGCAAATCGGAATACAGAAACGCTCCGAAAAGGACGGCACCCAGTCCAAGATAAACGGCGCTGAAAACTGCCAGGATCGCCAGAAACCGCCCCCAAACGGCGACTAAGGATGACCTTGTGAGCTTTGAGTTCATTCTGACTACGCCAAACGATGTGGCACCTGCAAAATGACGTGTTTCAGCCGCCAGGTAAGAAGGCCCGGCAAGCGCCAAAACAGCAACGAACGCGAAGCCCGCGATGCTCAGGACCCAAAGAATATCGGCAAAGGGAATTGCGCGCACAGTGTCTTCGAAGCTCATATTGCGCAGGTCAGATCCCAGAACATCCAAAATATCAAACGTTCCGGGTGTTGCCTGCCAGATGTTTGCAAATTGCCAGACTGTCCATGTGCTGATCAGAGCCACACCCAGAAATAACGGCCAGCCGGCGCGGTAAAGCGGTGTCAGTGATGCGTCAAAACTGGCCGTCTGGTTCCCAAAGCAGGTGTTGCGCATTTTATAGGCCTGCAATGCAAGGCGGCGCGCTGGCCAAAGCAACCCCAGGCTGGCCAGCCCGATCACAAGCCAAATTGTCGACAGAAGCGCGTAGATGATACCGGATCCACCCTGCCGGAACCGCAGACCGCGCCACAGCATTCTTGTAAGGCGGTAGTTTCTGGCGCGGTACAGCCCAAACTGGCTGAGAAACCACACTACCAAAACAGCCCCCAAATTGGCGGCCAGAACGCCATTTTGCAAACCCAATGACACAACAAACAGACCCAGATAGAGCGGCAGCAATATTGCTACAGCCATGAAGAAGCCGACGATCAAATCAACTGGATGGCCGGTGAATTCCAGCGGGTAATTGCCAATGCGTGTGTGTGCCCAGAAATACTTTCGGACCCTTGTGACATACCAGAACCGATAAAGCCCCAAGGTGAGAGCTGTGAGCAGCATTCCCTGCAAGGCCAGCCCCGCAAGTTCTCTTGTGGACGCCTCTACAACGACATGCCCTGTCTCCTGCGCTAACTCGGGCTTTGGCAGCGAGAATGGATCAGGTGAAATAGATCTGTTGACGGTCCGGTTCAAAAACTATCCCTGCGCAAAAAGAGGCTGCAGCCTGACTGGGCTCTCATAGATATCGCATTTCGTGGCGACTGCGATGCTTTTCTACAAATTTCAATTGGTTCAAAACAAGTCAATTTGATGCACTGGCTTAAGACTTGATTCACTTAACTGGCGCAGACTTGGGAATAATATGGCGATGTCGTGCGTTGTCAGCACGTTACTGACCTGACTATGTGTATTGGAGTTGAGTGATGCAATTGATGAAATCAAAGGGTTTTCGCTGCAAGGAAGACCGGGCAAAAGATAAGGAATTGGATTCGCACTACGGCGAAATCGGCATCAAATCCGTACAGGCAGCTCAGTCTTTGTGCACCAAGCACAAAAGCGCTCCCATGCACAAATCGATCTCAGCTCCGGCAAAACCTGCTAGCTAAAAAGCAGTGACGCGGCGAGCAACCACATAACGCTGCCAATCAGCACGTCCAGCACCTGCCACGCGAGTGGCCGTGCGAACACAGGCGCAAGCAGGCGCGCGCCATAGCCGAGGCCAAAAAACCAGGCAAATGAAGCGGTTACAGCGCCGACGCCAAATGCAACGCGCTCCTGCCCCAAATATTTGGCCGAAAAGCTTCCCAGCAGTAGTACCGTATCCAGATAAACATGCGGATTGAGAAACGTGAAAGCCAGCGCTGTTGCGACAGCAGCTGCCAGGGTTGGCGCTTCTTTCTGGGCGGTTTTCATTGCCTCCGGCGTGAACACCCTGCGAAATGCCATCAGGCCATACACAAACAGAAACAATGCACCGCCATAAGTCACGGTTGTCAGAAGCAGTGGTGAGCGCTGGACCAGCGTATCCAGCCCGGCAATGCCAAGAATAATCAGAACGGCATCCGACAAGGCGCAAAGCAGACAGATTGCAAAGACGTGACTGCGCAGGAGCCCAAGGCGCAACACAAAGGCGTTTTGCGCACCGATGGCCACAATCAGCCCACCGCCAAGCGAAAAACCCGCAAGAACAGGTCCCCAAAAACTCATATACTGCCTATCCCAGCCAGCGCGCCATGGCATCAATAGCCTTGTCGATGGTAACTTCGTCGCCGGCGAAGGAAAACCGCATCATGGTCTGGCCGTGATCAGGGTCAAAATCCACGCCCGGTGTGGCGGCAACACCAGTGTTATCCAAAAGCGATTTTGAAAAACTCAAAGCATCATTGGTGAAGCGCCCGGCATTTGCGTAGATGTAGAAAGCTCCATCTGCGGGATGAAGGCCCTCAAACCCGATTTCAGGCAAGGCTTTCAGAAGTTTTTGCCGGTTAGCGGCATATTGCTGGCAGATCGCATCCAACTCGTCTGATGCATCAAACGCCTTTGCGGCTGCAATCTGCGAAATATAGGGCGCAGAAATGTATAGGGATTGTGCCAACCGTTCCACCGGACGCACCAGATCTTCCGGCAGCACCATCCAGCCAATGCGCCAACCGGTCATGCAGTAATATTTGGAAAATGAGTTGATGATGATGGATTGGTCGGTATGCGACAATGCCGTTCTGGCTGTGCCCTCAAAGACAATCCCATGATAGATTTCATCCGAGATAAATCTGATGCCGTTCTGCGCGCAACACGCGATCAATTGCGCAAATGCATCTGGCAACAGCATGGTGCCTGATGGATTGGCCGGGCTTGCAATCAACACGCCGTCCAGTGGCGTCTGATCATGCACAGCCTGCAGATCATCGGCTGTGATGACATATCTGTTTTCTGCTTTGACCGGGATTGAGACGGCAACCAGGCCCAGAGCCTTCAAAACATTACGGTAGGCCGGATAGCCTGGCGCTGCCAGGCCAACACGCGCGCCAGCGTCGAAAGCCGACAAAAAGCTGAGAATAAACGCTGCCGAAGATCCGGTTGTGATGGCAATCCGTTCATGTGGAACGACAGCCCCGTAGGCGTCCTGATAATGTGCGGAAATGCGTTCCCTCAAGGACAATAGCCCCAAGGCCGGTGTGTAGGAAATCCGGTCGTGATCAATGGCAGCTTTTGCGGCTTCCCGTACGATCAAAGGTGCCTGATGTCCTGGCTCGCCAACTTCCATATGCAGAACCTGCTTGCCCTCTCCCGAGCGCGCCTGGGCAGCCACCATGACATCCATTGCCAAAAACGGATCGACCGCACTGCGCACAGAAGCGGCGAGTTTGTAGGGGGTGGTCTTCATGGAAGTTTGACTCATAGGTTTGAAGGCTTCGGGCAGTGAATGGAAGCGTTCATAAACTGGCACAGGTCAAACGACAAGAATGCCTGTGCAAAGCGGCTCCAGCAGCTATTGGCACTTTTGAGCCAGCCGCAGAACCTCCCATTCAGTTTTCCCTTCATCAGTGCCGGAATGAAACGCACAGGCCGTTACCGGAACCGGCAAATCGGAGAAATGATACAGCGCCGAAACCGAAAATGGGCTCGCGCCAGAATGGCCGATGACCTGCCCTGCATTTTTCGTCTCACCGCACATTACACCCAAACCATAATTGCAGGTCTGCCAGGGCCGGTCGGGCAGAGGTCCACCAACCTCAACCCTGTCTTGCAGAGCCATCTTTGAAGCGGGCGTCAGAAAGTCGGAGTGGAGAATATGATCGAGAAAACCAACTGCATCCGCCGCCGTTCCGCTTGCCAGACCGTGATAGACCCAGCCGGCATCATACCCGGTGTTTTTCATATACCGGCATTTTTCAAGGTCTGCTTTTGTCTGCACGATGGAAGCAGAGCTGAGATCAAGGGGGCCAAAAATGGTTCGATGAATGAGTTCAGCAAAGGGTCTGTCCGAAATATCTTCCAACAGCTGCCGCACCAGCAGATAGCCTGTATTGGAGTAGTTCCATCCCTGGCCCGGCGCAAAATCCAGAGTGTCAGCCTTCACAACAGCTAAAAGCTTCTCGGCGGACCAGGCTTTCTGCTTTCCCGATACTGCATCGTGATAGGCTTTGACGCGCCCGTAATTGGGAACACCAGCTGTGTGCCTCAAGAGCTGCCGTAGCGTGAAAGGACGATTCCGGAGCGGCTTATCAAGCTCCAGATCACCAGCTTCCCAGAACTTGAGGCATGCCACAGCAATGACTGTTTTCGTAATGCTCCACCAAGGGGCAATTGCGTCACTGTTCGAAATAATCTCGCCGTTGGATTTCCAGGCATGCACATAGCTCATCGGCAATTCCTTCGCACCAGCCCCACTCCACAGAATCAGAGGTGGTCGTTCAGGTCAATAATGGACCAGTAACGCCGTACATTTGAAAAGTCTTTACATAACTAGATTATTAGTTATATTAGTAGGATGAATGAGAACATGACCTATGCCCCCCTGCTTGCAGCCCTTGGCCACGAAGCACGTCTGGAGATTTATCGTCTTCTGGTGCGGGCCGGAGAACCAGGATTGAATGTCGGTGAAATTGGATCGCATTTGAAAATGCCGGCCTCGACCCTGTCTCATCATCTGTCCAGCCTTGTTCATACAGGCCTTGTTGTTCAGCAGAAAAATGGCCGCGAAGTGCTGAACCGCGTTGATTTTGACATCATGAATCAGACTGTTTCTTTCCTGACGGATGAGTGTTGCATTGGTCTGGGCGTTGCAAGTGAGGACGCGGCCTGAGAAGAACGCGGCCTCCCTTTTTTGACTTTAAATAACTATAAATCCGGATATTTAGAAATGTTACAATCAAAGCCGTTTGCAGTTTGGCCCTTCGTCATAAATGTCGCTGGTTTTTGGAACAAGGGACAGGTCTGGTTTGTTTCGCTGCTGATATTGTCTGTCTTGCTGGCGATAAACCCGCCACAGGCATCCAGCAGCTTCCAGTTTGCCCTTTCCAATCTGTTGCAAACATTTCCGTTTCTGCTGCTGTCCATTGGCTTGGCAGCCTATGCCAGCGCAACGGGCGCTGATGGTTTAATTGCGCGCGTCTTTCAGGGATCACCGCGAAAGATGATTGTATTGGCCGCGATTGCTGGCGCGCTGTCTCCGTTCTGCTCTTGTGGTGTGATCCCGTTAATTGCCGCACTCCTGTCCATGGGTGTGCCTTTGGCAGCTGTCATGGCTTTTTGGCTGGCGTCACCCATTATGGACCCGTCCATGTTCGTGCTGACTGCAGGCGTTCTGGGTGTTGAATTTGCACTTGTGAAAACACTGGCAGCTGTAAGTCTGGGCCTTTTGGGCGGCACGGTGGTCTATCTTCTTTCAGCGAACGGAAGGCTGCTTGATACACTGAAAGACGGTGTTGGCAATGGCGGCTGTGGTGGAACGAAGGTCAGCATGGCAAAGCCGGTCGCGTGGCGCTTCTGGCAGGACAAGACACGTGTTGATCGATTTTTTCGTGAAGGCGTCAAAATCACACTCTTTCTGACCAAATGGCTGTTCCTGGCTTACATTCTGGAAAGCCTGATGCTGACCTATCTGCCTGCTGACCTTGTGTCGCGCTCGCTTGGCGGGGAAGGTGTTTTGCCAATTGCAATCGCAACATTGGTTGGAGTCCCGGCCTATCTGAATGGGTATGCGGCCCTCCCGCTTGTTGGCGGCTTGGTGGAACAGGGCATGGCACCGGGCGCGGGACTGGCATTTCTCGTCGCCGGAGGGGTGACTTCCCTGCCCGCAGCGCTTGCCGTCTTCGCGTTGGTCAAGAAACAGGTTTTTGTCTTGTATCTTGCTCTGGCTTTGGGTGGCTCGTTTCTGGCTGGATTGCTGTTCCACTTATGGACCCTGCTCTAGGACTTGAGCCGTTGAAGCGTGGTTCCGCGATGCACTAATATCAGAACGATAGATCTGGTTTCCAGTTGTCGAGAAAGGTCTGCAAGACCCTTCAATATGAATGTTGAAAAACGGACCGAGCCTTCCTGTGATGTATCTGAAACCTGAGATGCGGCAATCGCAGCGGCTGAAACACTCAATTTAAAACCGGTTGAGATCGGCTATCAATCAGGGTCTTGCATCCCTGCAGCTAAAACCTGAAGGTGTGCGCCAACCAAGTTCCTCACCAGATTCGACCTTCGGTAATTTACCAATGAACAATGACCGCCCTGTTTTGGGTATCAGCCTCATGATCGGCTTCTGTCTACTCGCGCCATTGGGAGATTCCATCGCGAAACTATTGGGCAGCACGATTCCCCTGTTGCAGTTGTTGATTGTCCGATTTGCGTTACAGGCGCTCATTTTGCTGCCAATTGTGATTGTGACAACACGCCATTTTCATATGAGCCGGCGTATATTTTCACTGACTGTCATCCGAACAGTGCTGCATGTTGTGGGTGTGGGGGCGATGTTTGTGTCGCTGAAATATCTTCCATTGGCTGACGCAATCGCCATCGCATTCGTGATGCCCTTTATCCTGCTTCTGCTTGGCCGGTTTGTTCTCAACGAAACCGTCGGCTATCGGCGCCTGTCCGCTTGTGCGGTCGGTTTTTTCGGCACATTACTGGTTATCCAACCGAGTTTTTCCGAAGTCGGTGCGCCAGCCTTGTTGCCTTTGGTCGTTGCTGTGGATTTTGCATTGTTCATGCTGGTCACGCGTCAAATTGCAAAGGATGTTGATCCTATCAGCCTGCAGGCTGTCAGCGGCATGATAGCGGTCGGCATTCTGGCGCTTGCCTATGCAGCTTTCGCGCTGGGCGGCACACCCATAAGCTCACAATTTGTATACCCAAATGCCACCGAAATTTACCTTTTACTTTCAATCGGTGTTCTGGGTACTGGCGCGCATCTTTTGATGACGTGGTCTTTAAAATTTGCACCATCCGCAACCCTTGCACCCATGCAATATCTTGAAATCCCGGTGGCAACATTTTTTGGATTTCTGATTTTCAAAGATTTGCCCAATGGTCTGGCAGCAGTAGGTATCATGATTACAATTCTGGCTGGACTTTACGTGGTTTACCGAGAACACAAAGACTCAAGACTGGCGCAAAAGCCCACACAAAGCTGAGCCTACTGCTTGGCAAACACAGGCTGCAAAATGGCGGTCACATTTTCAAATACATCTTCGCTAATCGCGGTCAGCATGGTGCCTTTAAAGACACCCGGACGATAAGGCGTGTTGTCGATGAGCCTGGCAACACCACCGGCCTCCTCGACAATCAAGGCACCTGCGGCATGATCCCACGGCTTCAGCGACGCAGCGATGCAAAAGCCGACATGGCCTTGCGCCAGCATGCGGTATTCATGACAGGAGCAACGCAATGACGCGACCCGGTCAAACTGCGGCAACACTTCAAAGAGATTTTTCTTCACATCAGGCGAGAACATGTTGAAGGGAATATATCCAGATAGACCGTCCTGAGGCTTGGTACAGTTCAAGACGCGTCTGTCGCCGGTGGTGACAGACCAGGCACCACTGCCCTTTTCCGCTGCAATCCAGTCATCCATCACCGGATCATATAGCAAGCCGAAAACAGTCTCTCCGCGCCTTGTAACAGCTATGATACTGCCAAAGGTCGCCAGTCCATTGGCATAGTTCCATGTTCCATCGACCGGATCGATGATCACGGCCATTTCGCTGCCGTCAATCAGGGATAACAGGGAGGGATCTTTTTCGCTGGCTTCTTCTCCCACGAAATCAGCCTCAGGAAGAACCTGACGGACCAATGCTGCAATTAGCTTTTCCGCGTTTTCGTCGGCGATGGTGACCAGATCATCCGGCGCGGATTTGGAGTTGATGCTGGCTGCATCGAGCTTGCGAAACCGCGGCATGATTTCGCTCCGGCCAGCCTCGCGCACGGCATCAATTATGTTCTCGATTATTTTTGCACTCAGCATCATCGGTTCCTTGCAGACACTTGTTGTTCATTGTTTCCTAGCGCCTGCAATTGATCCGTTTGATGAATTGAGATGCACATACGCATGACGCAGCTCATGCCCTGCCTGCGACTCGCAGCTGCGGGCATGTCTGTTCGTCGCAACATGCCACAAAGGATACGGTTTTGATCCAAGGCTGGATTAATTATAGGTCTTGCAGACGTTTTTAATCTCGGAAAGCAACGCCCTTCCTGCTGGCGGCAGTTCGTAGCCTTTGCGTACAGCGATGCCTGCAATGCGCGTCCACGTCAGGTCTTCGCAATCAATGCGCACAATATCGCTATGGTTTGGATTGGTGCGCATGTTTGGCAACAGCGTCAAAAGATCGGATTGCTGGACGATGCGTATGGCGACAGTCCGCGAGACCGAGTGCACTGCGACATGGGGAAAGACCCAACCCTTCGCCCGAAAAACGCTTTCCAGATGGAGATATGGCGGATCATTCTGTCCACCCAGAACCCAGCCATAATCTCTCAAGTCAGATGGGCCTATGTTATGTCTTCCGGCCAATGGGTGGCCAGATCGAGCGACCACATCCATCTCATTTGCGATCAAGGGCAGCCACTCAATGTCCTCCATTGCGGCGGCTCCAGGAAATTCTGAGCCAAACAACAAGTCCAGCTTACCTTCCCGCAACATGTTCAAAAGCACCACCGCATTATCCATCTTCAAATGGATTTCCGCTGTAGGATAACGCGAAACCACATTGGCTATGGCGCGTGGTAACAAGGCATCCAGAAATGATGCCCCTGCTCCGACCTGAACCCGGCCGGGTGAGTTTCTCAGTCCATCAATCGCATTGATAATCTGATCGCTTTGACTGCGGATGATTTTCGCGTGTTCCAAAGCCAGCTTGCCCGACGGGGTCGGTGTGACACCTTTGGCATGGCGGTCAAACAGCCGCACGCCCATTTCGTCCTCGGCTCTTTTCAGTGCTTTGGTGAGAGCTGATTGGGTCATCCCCATAATACTCGCCGCTGCGTTGATGCTGCCATATTCTTCAATGGTCAGCATGACCGCAACATGACGCAGGGGAACAAAGGTATTCATTTTTGTCATATATATTTCAACCTATTCAGTCTTGATTGGAATATACCTTGAATGCGAGACTTTGATCAAGTTATGGCGGATCAGTTCAGGATCCGCCCCCTGGGGAGGGACAATATGCGACATGCGCTGATTCAGGAATTGCTGGTTTTAACCGCTATTCTTGCCATCGCCGTTCTGGTCTTTGTGCAGACAGGTTCCATCATGGACGCTGGCGGCAGTCAGGTGGCATCTGGCACTTTTCCACGGCTGGCTGCAGGTACCATGGGCGTTTTGGCAATTGTTCGGATGCTGATGTTTGTTGTCAAATCGGGCACGTTTGACGGCATCTACGACTGGAACTGGAACAGCATGCACCGCATTGTCTCAGCAACTGTGCTGATGGTGCTCTACATTCTTCTGTTCCGGTTGGTGCCATTTGCACCCCTCACCTTCGCATTCATATTCCTGGTGTTCCTGTCTTTCGGCGTGCGCCCATTGAAGCGGCTTCTCATCAGCACAGCCCTATCAGCAGGCTTCCTGACCATTTTGTTTGTCTACATTGTCGGGATTGTGAGGTGAGATCATGACCTCTCACATCCTCGGAGCGTTTGCTGATATTTTTCAGCCAATGAGCTTTGCGTTTCTCTTTGTTGGCAGCGCATTGGGTTTGCTGGTCGGCGTTCTGCCGGGCCTGTCATCGCCAATGGCTTTGGCCATTCTCATTCCAATCACATTCGGGATGGAGCCATTTTCTGCCTTCATGATCCTGATCGGCATTTATGTCGGCACCAAAACCGGCGGTGCGTTTGCCGCCATTCTCATTCGCACTCCCGGCACACCAGCTGCCGCCGCCACAGCCATGGAAGGTTTTCCCATGGCGCAGCGGGGAGAAGCCGGACGGGCGCTGGCGATCTCGATTGGCTCTTCCTTTGTGGGCGGGACTGTAAGCTGGATGGTTGCCGTGCCTCTGGTTGGCGTCATTGGTCTTTACGCGGTCCGGATTTCATCTGCTGATCTGGCCATGATCGGCCTTATGGCGCTGGCCGCTGTCTCCAGCCTGTCTGGCCGGGACCTGCTGAAAGGCCTGATGTCTTCGTGCCTTGGTTTGATCCTGGCAACAGTTGGACTGGATGAGCTGACAGGCACGCCACGACTGACGCTGGGATACTATCAAATGCTTGGTGGCATTCCGTTTTTGGCAGCGATTGTCGGCCTGTTCGCCATTGCAACCGTGCTGGTCGACATGTCCGAAGAAGCTGTGAACGCCAAGCCCCCAACAAAAAGAGGACGCTTCAATCTGGTTTCGCTGATGCGCGAATTGTGGAGCATGCGCAAGCAGTTGGCGGTTGGCACGACCATCGGATCTATCCTTGGCGTTGTTCCGGGCGTTGGCTCGGATACTGCCGGCTGGTTGTCCTTTGCCTATGTCAAACGCCAGATCGAAAAAGGGTTTTTGAAAAGCGATCGCAAAATCGGAGAAGGCGTCCCGCAAGGCCTGGCAGCGCCAGAGGCTGCCAACAACGCCGTCACCGGCGGCGCTACAATTCCGATGCTGACACTTGGCATTCCCGGCGACGGCTCCACGGCAATCATGCTGGGCGCACTGATGTTGTTCGGGCTGCAACCGGGCCCGCTGTTTTTCCGTGAAAGCCCTGATATGGCATACGGCATTCTGATAGCGCTCGGGGTTGCCAATCTGACCACCCTGTTGGCCGCGGTTCTGTTGATCAGACCTTTCACTGCAGTGTTGCGCATTGATCGCTCCATGCTGCTTGGCAGTGTTCTGGTGCTGGCGCTGGCAGGCAGTTTTGCCAGTACAAACAATACGTTTGAAATGATGATTGCCCTGTCATTCGGTGTGCTCGGCTATTTGATGCATCGGTTCGGGTTCTCTATTCCCGCCCTGGCCCTGGGGTTGATCCTGGGACCGGTCATCGAAAGTAATTTCCGCCGGGCGCTGATGATTTCGCGCGGCGACGCGATGGTGTTTCTCACCAGCCCGATCTCGCTGATTTGCATCATTCTGCTGACCCTGCTTGCGGGAAAGCTTCTCTACGACTTTGTCTCAAAATCAAAAAAGAAATCCGAGACACAGGCCAAACAATCGACCGACGCATGACTTTTTTAACAGGAGGAAACAATGAAAAATATAACTTCAAGAATAGCCGGACTAGCGGCAATAGCGGCGGCTGTTGCTGTCTCATTCAATGGCGCATCGATGGCCCAGGATTTTCCATCGAAGCCCATCCAGATCATCAATGCATTTGCGCCCGGCGGCGCAACTGACACGGCCATTCGCGGCCTGACGAAAATGTCTGACAATTTCATTGATCAGCCGATTGTCATTGATTCAGTAACAGGTGGCGGTGGTGTGACCGGGATTTTACAGGCATCACGTGCCAAGCCGGATGGCTATACGCTTCTGGTCGCCGATACCGTGATGACCACCTTGCCGCTGTTTCAGGAAAACCTTCCCGTCAGCGCAGAAGATTTCCGCCCCATTGGCGTTTTCAACCTGCGTGGCGCATGGCTGTTGGCACGCCCTTCAAAAGGCTGGGAAAAACTGGCTGACTTTGTGGCAGCTGCAAAAGAACGTCCGGGCGAACTGACTGTTGGCGTGCCAGCGCTCAGCAGCCCGCAGCATCTTGCCGTGATTGCCATTGAAGACACATTTGATATCGACGTGAACATCATTCCCTATGGTGGCGGCGCCCCGACAATGGCCGCATTGCTTGGTGACCAGATTGACGCTGGTATGCCTGGTGCGCCCGCAGGACTGGACTCAGTCAATGCTGGAGAAGCGGTCTTTCTTGTGGCTTCAACCGAGCTTGAGCTTGTCAAATTCAAAGGAGATATGATTTCCTTTCCAGAAGCTGGCATTCCCCATGATCTTGGGATCTGGGCCGCGCTCTGGGCACCCAAGGATACGCCGGATGATGTGATGGCTAAATTGGCCACAATCTTCGGCGGCATGGCGCAGTCCGACGACTGGACGAATTTTGCCAGAAGCTACGGTGTGACACCCATCTGGAAGCCGCTGGATGAAGCTGAAGCTTATATTGGCGCATCTGCCAAGAGCATGTCTGATCTTGCAAAGCTGATCAAATAAGTAAGCCGTTTGGCCCTGCCATCGGCAGGGCCAACACATGCCCCAGATACAGGAAGCAGTTCATGAGTAAACGGCCAAACATCATTTTCATCACAGCTGATCAGCATCGCGGCGACTGTTTCGGGTTTGAAGGGCGCAAGGTCAAGACACCGCATCTGGACCAGTTGGCGCGTGAGGGCACCCATTTTGCCACTTGCATCACCTCAAATCCGGTCTGTCAGCCTGCGCGTGCGTCTCTGGTCACCGGTCTGTTGCCCAGAACCCATGGGGTTTCGGACAATGGCATCGATCTGGACCCTGAATTGGGTGAAAAAGGATTTGGCGGCGCTTTAACAGCCTCAGGCTACAGCACCACACTCATCGGCAAAGCTCATTTTGCCACCGCACATACATTTGAGCCAACTGGCTCGGCGGAATGCCGTGACAGTATGGCAAATTATTCAGAAGACTGGTTTGGCCCTTATATGGGATTTTCCCATGTCGAACTGGTTGTCGAAGGACACAATATTCATCTTCCCCTGCAGCCGCCCAATGGCCAGCATTATGAAAACTGGTATTATGGAGACGGGTACGGCGCTGAAAAGAACGAAGCCTACTCGGCCAATGTGGGACCGGATACAAAGGATGCTCCACAGACATGGCATTCAGGGCTTCCCCCGGTGTGGCACAACTCAACCTGGGTGGCCGACAGGACCATTGCCCGCATCAATGAGGTACAGGACGAAGATGAGCCGTTTTTCATCTGGGCCTCTTTTCCTGATCCACACCATCCCTTTGACTGCCCCGTTCCCTGGAGCCTGTTGCATCGGCCAGAAGACGTTGATCTGCCGGAAAACCGTACGCTTGATCTGGAAAAACGCCCCTGGTGGCATAAGCAGGCGTTGGAAGGTAAACCCGACATTCGGGAAGATCTGGCAGAATTTCGCACGAAATACTCGCGCACGCCGGTTATGAGCGATGATCAATTGCGTGAAGTCATCGCCAATTACTACGGCATGATAGCGCTGATTGATCACAATGTCGGTCGGATCATGGCAGAGCTTGGCCATCTTGGACTGGATGACAATACAATCATTATCTATTCAGCCGATCACGGCGACTGGCTTGGTGATCACGGCCTGCTGTTGAAAGGCCCCATGCTGTATGACGGGCTGCTGAGGGTCGGCTGCATCATCAAAGGACCTGGGATCCCTGCCGGAAAGCGGGTTACTGATCCGGTGTCCAATCTGGATTTTGCGGCCACAATCCTGGATTACGCCGATGCGCCGCAACTCATGGATATGCACAGCCAAAGCCTGCGTGACCTAATCGAGACAGATGATGCACACCGTGAATTTGCCTATAATGAGTGGGATTTGCGTTCCTCCCGCTCCGGTGTTGCGCTCGATCTGCGGACAGTGCGGACACGGACCCAGAGATTGAGCAAGGATATGATCAGCGGTGACGGCGAGATGTATGATCTGCTGAATGATCCGAATGAATGCGTCAACCTGTACGAAAATCCGGATTATGCGGATATGCGTGCCACACTTGAAGGTATGATCGCATCACGTCCGGATGACGCGTTGCCAACCCAGTTGCCGCAGGTGGGGATGGCCTGACGGCCATCCCTGAAACGGCGACTTCTATCCGTGGATAAAGTCCGGATTGTTGAGCGTTTCGGGTTTTATTTCGATTGAGAAGCCCGCTGCTTGTGGCGCCTGATAGGCGCCATCCTCTACGATGCAGGGATTGATGAAATGCTCGTGGAGATGATCCACAAACTCAATCCTCTTGCTGTCCTTCTCTCCTGAAATGGCGACATAATCGATCATCGACAGGTGCTGGACATATTCACACAAGCCCACGCCACCAGCATGCGGCCAGATTGGCAGGCCATATTTGGCGGCCATCAGCTGCACGGCCAACACTTCGTTCAAGCCGCCAAGGCGGCAGGCATCGATCTGAACAATATCAATGGCACCGCCAGCGATGAATTGTTTGAACAGGATGCGGTTCTGGCACATTTCACCGGTCGCGACCTTGATGGGCGCGATTGCGTCGCGAATGGCCTTGTGGCCTGCAACATCGTCCGGGCTGGTAGGTTCTTCAATGAAGAACGGGCGTACAAAAGCCAGTTCCTTGACCCAGTCGATGGCTTCTTTGACTTCCCAGACCTGGTTGGCGTCGATCATGATGGTCATTTCTTCGCCCAGTTCTTCCCGGGCAATTGTCAGGCGGCGAATATCATCCTGCAGATCACGCCCCACCTTGAATTTGGTGTGGGTGAAACCGGACTCCCGCGCTTCACGGCAGAGACCGCGCAGCTTTTCGTCCGAATAGCCAAGCCAGCCTGCTGACGTTGTGTAGCAAGGGTAGCCTTCCTGTTTCAGACGTTCGATCCGTTCTGCTTTACCAGCCTCTGCCTTCTTCAAAAGCGCCAGCGCTTCTTCCGGGGTCAGGGCATCGGCCAGATAGCGGAAATCCACCAGTTTGACGATTTCCTCTGGCGACATGTCGCCAACCAATTGCCAAACCGGCTTGCCGGCTTCCTTGGCGAGCAAATCCCAAACCGCATTGACAACCGCGCCTGTTGCCAGATGGATCGCCCCCTTGTCGGGTCCAATCCATCTTAGCTGACTGTCGCCAGTGATATGACGCCAGAAACGGCCCATATCATCGCGAATCCAGTCAAGGTCCAGACCGACCACAAGATTGCTCAGTGCCTTGATGGCAACAATACAGATTTCATTGCCACGTCCAATCGTGAAGGTCAGTCCATGCCCTTCATGAGTGCCATCTGTTTCCAGAATGACGTAAGCAGCCGAGTAATCCGGATCCGGATTCATCGCATCAGAGCCGTCCAGAGACAGACTTGTCGGGAATCTGAGATCGCGTGTGGTCAGTCCGGTAATCTTGACCATTAGCCTGCAACCACATCCTGGGATTGCTGGCCAAGTCCATCAATGCCCAACTCGATTTTATCACCGGGCTTGAGATAGGTTTCCGGTTTCTGGCCCATGCCAACACCTGGAGGCGTTCCCGTGGAGATGACATCCCCCGGCTGAAGCGACATGAATTGCGACAGATGTGCAATCACGGTTGCAACACCAAAATGCATGGTGCGTGTGGAGCCGTTCTGGTAACGGTGGCCATTCACTTCAAGCCACATGGCCAGATCCTGAGGATCAGCCACTTCGTCCCGCGTCACCAACCATGGCCCGATAGGCCCGAAGGTGTCAGCAGATTTGCCTTTGACCCATTGGCCGGAGCGGTGCAACTGAAAGTCCCGCTCGCTGACATCGTTGATGACACAGTAGCCGGCAACATGGTCCAAAGCATCTGCTTCCGACACATATTTGGCTTCTTTGCCGATGACGACACCCAGCTCGACTTCCCAGTCTGTCTTGACCGAATTGCGTGGAATTTCAACCTTATCGTCCGGGCCACAAATGGCCGAGGTCGCTTTGAAAAAGATCACCGGCTCTTCAGGCAGCTCCATACCGCTTTCTACAGCATGATCTGCATAGTTGAGACCGATACAGATGAATTTACCGACGCCGCCAACGCATGGCCCCAAGCGTGGATTACCATCAACCACCGGGAGGCTTTTTACATCCAGTCCGCTGAGGCTATCGATCAGCCCTTCACTCAAAGCCTTGCCTGAAACATCGGAAACCACACCGCTAAGATCGCGGATTGATCCGTCATCGTCCAGCAGTCCGGGTTTTTCGGATCCTTGTGGCCCGTATCGCAATAATTTCATGTCAAAATCCTCTTTCTATATGGCCCATCCGCCATCGATGGCGTGGGCCTGTCCCGTTGTAAAGCCGCTTTCATCACTGGCCAGATAGGTGGCCAGAGCTGCAATCTCGTTCACATTGCCGACACGGCCCATTGGCTGTCTGGCAACAAAATCTTTCCAGGCCTGATCATAATTGCCCGTAGCCCGAAGCCTTTCATGAAGGCTGGGCGTATCAACGGTGCCCGGGCAAATGGCATTGCAGCGCACGCCCTTTGTCACAAAGTCCGCAGCAACGGATTTGGTCATGCCGATGACCGCCGCCTTGGACGCACAATAAGCGAAGCGATTGGGAACGCCCTTTATGGAAGACGCCACAGAGGACATGTTGATGATTGACCCACCGCCATTTTCAAGCATGCCAGGCAAGGTCAGTTTCATCAGCCGGTACATGGCTGTCACATTCAGATCAAAGGCGAAGGTCCAGTCCTCGTCGCTGCATTCCAGAATGTTTCCCGCATGGACATATCCGGCACAGTTAAACAGCACATCAACCGGACCAATGTCCGCTACGGTGCTGGCAACGGCGTCCGCATCTGTCACGTCCAATGGCATGGCTGTTACCTGTTCCACGCCATCAAAAACGCTTAGAGAGGCGGAATTGATGTCCGTTGCGAACACCTTTGCGCCCTGAGCCACATACATATCTACAGTGGCTCTGCCGATACCTTGACCGGCTGCAGTTATCAGGGCAGTTTTTCCCGCCAGACGTAATGATGAAGACATTATGATCGCTCCCATGAATGTTTGAAATTCATATACAAATGATATCTTCGTTTGTAAATTTATTTTTTTAAGTCATAATTCCGTATGTGGACATGAATGAGAGGCCATTATGGACGATAGTGCCAATGACAAGTATCGCGCGCCGGCTCTCGACAAGGGCCTCGATATCATCGAGTTGCTGGCAGAGCGCAGTCATGGCTTGTCTCAGAAGGACATTGCCGAGGCACTCGGGCGCTCTCCAAACGAGATTTACCGTATGCTGACAACGCTGCTGCAACGGGGCTATATTTCACGTGATGCAAAAAGTGATCTTTTTGCGCTTTCCCTGAAAATGTTCTCGCTGGCACAGTTTCATCCGCCGATGCACAGATTGCTGGCCTATGCCGCACCGCTGATGCAGACCGCGGCACAAAGTTCCTGGCAATCCTGTCATATCGGGATGGAAGATAACTGGATGGTCGTCATTGTCGCGTCGCATCCCTCTCCGGGAAACTGGGGACTTGCAATGCGCGCGGGCTCTGTCATTGGACTGACCAATACGGGGACCGGGCGCGTGCTGGCAGCCTTTCGACCTTCGGAGGAACGCAAAGCCCTGCTGGACAATCATCGCCTCGCCCTTGGAGAGCCGAGACCTGATAGGGCCATCCTGAAAAAACGCCTCGAGGCCATTCTTGACCGTGGCTACGAGCAGGCCCCATCCGAAGCCACACAGGGCGTGACCGATCTGTCATTTCCGGTGTTTGATTCTTTTTCGCGTGCCATAGCCGTGGTTACCTGCCCTCATCTTCATCGGATCGATGAAGTTGTGGTGCCCGATCTGGATGAAGTCGTTGCCACCTATAAGGCTTTGGCTGCAAATCTGACTGCGTATTTCGGAGGGGTCGCTCCAGATTGATTGCGCGGAAATTGCGGGCTTCCATGACAAAAGCGTTATTTGACCGGCACGGGCTGGAAATCTAGACTAACTCATATTTCAGTACCAACTAATCGGGCGTATCGGGCGTAAGCGACAAGCATAATTGCTGACCTTAGCAAAAATTTGGTATTTGGTTTGCTACAGTCTCGCCAACTACTCGTTCGAGCATTTGGCCCGGCACCGTTCAAGCCAATCACTTTGCATTAGGAACAATACAATGCCTTTGAAACTGACACTCTCCCGCCTGGCACGCATTATCATGCCTGCAGTTCTGCTTGTGCCGCTCGCGGTGCCTGTATCAGCGCAGAGTTTTCCTGAAGCGCAACAGGATGAGATTCGGTCTATCGTGCGCGACTATCTTCTTGAAAATCCGGAAATCATCGCAGAAGCATTAAATATGCTGGAGTCGCGCCAGAAACAGATGGCTGAAGCTGCGCGGACTGAAGCCGTCGCCAACATGCAGGCACAGATTTTCGATTCCCCCAATCAGGTTGTTCTGGGGAACCCCGATGGTGATGTAACCATGGTGGAGTTCTTTGACTATAATTGTGGCTTCTGCAAACGAGCCCATACGGATATGTTGGCGCTTTTGGAAACGGATCCCAATCTGCGCTTTGTTTTAAAAGAATTCCCTGTTCTTGGGGAAGGATCGGTTGAAGCTGCCCGTGTCAGCATTGCTGTGAGTGAATTGGCCCCTGAGAAGTTTGAAGAGTTTCATCTGCAACTGCTGCTTGGGCCAGGTCAGGCAAATGCTGCCAAGGCAATGCGGGTTGCAACCAGCCTCGGAATTGATGGTGCCACACTGGAGGCTGCCACCCAAACTGATCGGGCTGCCGAGACCATTCAGGAAGTCTATATGCTGGCAGATGCGTTGGGCCTGACCGGTACACCATCCTATGTGGTTGGTGACCAGGTTCTGTTTGGCGCGGTTGGCAAAGATCAGCTGGGTGACAGCATCAAAAAGGCCCGTGATCAGAAGAGTTGATCACTCGCCCATCATTATTGATGTGACAGGCCAACTCTAAAACCGGTATAGGACGGCGCGCTTAATGTGCGCCGTTTCTGTGTCCGACTTTGAAAAAGGCTTTAGCCATGTCCAGTGGACTCTTTCGTTCAGCAGCAATTCTTGGCCTCTTGTCAGCAGTAGGCCCATTTGCAATCGACATGTATTTACCTGCATTGCCAAATGTGGCGGCCGATCTTGGTAGCACAATTGCCGGCGCCCAGATGACGCTGACAGCCTATTTTATCGCGTTTGGCCTGGCACAACTGGTTTATGGCCCCCTGGCCGACCAGGTCGGGCGCAAGCCGCCGCTCTATATAGGCCTTTCCATTTTCATAGCTGGCTCCCTCGGCTGCACCTTTGCCCCGTCGATTGAGACGCTGATAGCGTTTCGTTTTGTGCAGGGTCTGGGTGCTGCGGTCGTCATGGTGATACCACGCGCGATCATCCGCGATTTGCATACTGGTGCGGAAGCGACCCGCTTGATGGCGCTGATCATGCTGGTCATCAGCATATCGCCCATGCTTGCCCCACTGGCTGGCAGCGGCGTGATCTACATCGGCAATTGGCGGTCCATATTTGCGATCCTCTGCGGCGCGGCGGTTCTCAGCCTTTTGATGACCGCATTTTTGCAACCGGAAACACTGGCAAAGGAACATCGTGTCCCGGTGAATTTGAAAAATCTTGCGACGGGCACCAAAACCCTGTTTCTGGATCGTGGCTTCATGATGCTGACACTCATCGGCGGTTTTGGCCTTGCCAGTTTCTTCGTCTTCATTGCCAGCGCCTCGTTCGTCTATACCGGCCAGTTTGGCATGAGCCCTGTCCAGTTCAGCCTGGCCTTTGCAGCGAACGCCGTTGGATTTTTCGCAGCCTCCCAATTGGCAGCCCCCTTTGGCGAGCGGTTCGGCATGATCCGCACAGTTTCGGGCGCTGTGACTGGGTTTATGCTGTTCTCCACCCTTCTGCTGATCCTGACCCTTGCCGGTTTTGGAACACTGCCCGTCATTATCGGGTTGCTGTTTTTGGCAAATGCATGTCTCGGTCTGGTGTTCCCCACGACCATGGTCATGGCGCTGGAAGAGCATGGTGAAATCGCCGGACTGGCATCCTCACTTGGAGGCACTCTGCAAATGGTGGCAGGTGGTGTGGCTGTGATGGTGGCCGGGCCATTTTTCGATGGAACTGCAACACCCATGGTGATTGCAATTGCCATCTGCTCGATCATTGCCTTTATCCTGACGCGCTTTGTGGTGCGTCCCGTGACAGCGTCAAACGTCGAGAATGTCGGTCTCTGAGATCGTAATCCCAAATCCCTTGAGGCCCACATAGTGGCGTTTTCGGGAGGCCAGCAGTCGAATATTGGACACATCCAGATCACGCAATATCTGCGCGCCCAGGCCGATCTCACGCCAGGCCTCTTCGCGGCTTTGGGTCGATCCGTGGGCTTCCTCTTCATCCGGGGAAAGCGTGGGGCCACGTAACTCGCGTTCTGAATCCGACGTCACACCTGCACCGCCTTCACGCAGATAGACAATGATGCCCCTGCCTTCTTCCGCAATTGAGGCTGCTCCCGTCTTGAGGGTCGAATTGGCCCCGAAAACGTCACCCAGAATGTCTTCCATGTGAAGACGCACCGGCACCGGCGCGCCGTCATGGATATTACCAAAGACCAGAGCCAGATGTTGCATGGGATCAAATGGTGTGCGGTAGGAAATGGCGCGCGCCTCGCCAAAACTTGTCTGAATGTGGCGCTCACCCACGCGCTCCACCAATTTATCCCGTCGTTGGCGGAAGGTAATCAGATCGGCCACGGAAATTGATTTAAGACCGTGCTCTTCGGCAAACGCCGCAACCGCAGCGCCGCGCTTTACTGTGCCATCATCATTGACCAGTTCGGAGATAACCCCCACTGGCGGCAAATCAGCAAGCTGGCACAAATCGACGGCGGCTTCTGTGTGACCAGACCGTGTCAGAACACCGCCTTCCTTGGCAACCAGAGGAAAAATATGACCCGGGCGCACAAAGTCGACTGCGCCGACATTCGGATTGGCCAGTGCGCGCACTGTCGAGCACCGCTCTGCCGCCGAAATACCGGTGGTCGTATCGTGGCGGTAATCAACCGACACCGTAAATGCAGTGCTGTGCGGCGCATCATTATTCGCGACCATCGGCTGCAACTGAAGGCGCTCAGCTTGCGAACGGCTCAGCGGCGCACAAACAATACCGCTGGTGTAGCGCACAATAAACGCCATGTTTTCCGGCGTACAATGCACCGCCGCAACAATCAGATCGCCTTCGTTTTCGCGATCATCATCATCGGTGACCACAACCATTTCACCGGCTTTGAAAGCCTCAATGGCCTGCCGAACGCGCAGATTTGAGTCTGTCATGATGTCAGCCATTCTGTCCACGGTGACGCAGAAAATGGTCGGCCAGAACACAGGCCGTCATCGCCTCGCCAATCGGCACGGCGCGGATACCGACGCACGGGTCATGCCGCCCCTTGGTGCGCACATCAACTTCCTCACCACTTCGGGTCACACTTTTGCGCGTTGTCAAAATGGAAGAGGTCGGTTTCACTGCAAAGCGCGCCACAACCGGCTCGCCGGAGGAAATGCCACCCAGAATGCCGCCTGCCTTGTTGGACAAAAAGACGGGTTTGCCATCGTCTCCCATGCGCATTTCGTCGGCATTGTCCTCACCACTTAAGCGGGCGGCCTCAAAGCCATTGCCAATTTCCACACCCTTTACCGCGTTGATCGACATGAAGGCGGAAGCAATATCCTGATCCAGCTTGCCGTAGACCGGCGCGCCAAGGCCAACCGGCACCTGATCCGCGACCACTTCGATGATGGCACCGACACTGGAACCCGCCTTGCGAATTCCATCCAGATAGGTTTCCCATTCCTTAGCAATAACGGGATCGGGACAGAAGAATGGATTGTTGTCGACTTCATCCCAGTTCCAGCGATCCCGGTCGACCGCAATGTCTCCGATCTGCACCAGAGCGCCGCGCACACGCATCGGGTTGATGACCTGACGGGCAATGGCTCCTGCCGCAACGCGCGCAGCTGTCTCGCGTGCTGATGAGCGCCCACCGCCGCGATAGTCGCGGATGCCATATTTGGAATCATAGGTGAAATCAGCATGACCGGGACGATAGCGTTCCTTGATTTCAGAATAATCTTTTGAGCGCTGATCTACATTCTCGATCATCAGCGAGATCGGCGTGCCGGTTGTCAGCAATGTGCCGGTTTCCTCATCTGGGAAAACACCGGACAGAATGCGCACCTGATCCGGTTCTTTGCGCTGTGTGGTGAAGCGTGATTGGCCGGGACGGCGCTTTTCCATCCATTGCTGGATCATTTCTTCGGAAATCGGCAGACGGGGCGGACATCCATCCACCACACAGCCCAGTGCCGGGCCGTGGCTTTCGCCCCATGTGGTGACGCGGAAGAGATGGCCAAAACTGTTGTGAGACATGAGAGTACGCCACTAATTGCTGGTGACCGGTGTTTAAGTGAGTGCAGCGTTTGGGTCAAACACAACGTTGGATTTGATGTTCTGCTAGACCAGCAGGACACGCCCATCAACAAGCTTCATCACCTGATCCTGCGGGGTTGGCAGAGCCAGAACTTCGTCGCCCGAAAGATTTTGCAAAATACCGCGCACTGCGCGACTAACGCCGCCGTGGGAGACAATCACGATATCCCTGTCGATGGACTCAATGACGCCGCGCACACGCTCTGTCAGCATCGCGTAGCTTTCGCCTCCAGGCGGTGCAAAATGGAATTTATCACGTCTCCGCTCGGATTCCAGATCCGCATGCTGTTCGTCAATCTCCGCTGCCGTGAGACCTTCAAACTTACCAAAGCCAATTTCCTTCAATCGGTCATCGGTGGCGTAATCGGTCGGTGGCAATCCCATTTCACCGCGCAGCAATTCCATGGTTTCGCTGGTCCGCGACATAGGGCTTGCCAGAAATGGCAAATCGAATGAGGACAAATGATCTTTCAGAGCGCGTCCATTGCGCCGTGCCTGATCACGTCCTGTGTCATTGAGCGGAATGTCCATCTGGCCCTGAAAGCGGCCAACATGGTTCCAGTCCGTCTGACCATGGCGGACAAAGTAAATCGTGTGTTTCACTGTGTGGCTACTTCTTGTTTACAACAATATCAGGCGCATCGACGGCTTTCATGCCAACGACGTGGTATCCGGAATCCACATGGTGAACCTCTCCGGTAACCCCACTGCTGAGATCAGACAGCAGATAAAAGGCGGAGCGACCAACCTGATCAGTTGTCACTGTCTGGCGCAGGGGCGAATTGTTTTCATTCCAGTCCAGGATATAGCGGAAATCACCAATGCCGGAGGCAGCCAATGTCTTGATTGGGCCAGCAGACAATGCATTTACACGGATTTTCTTGGGGCCGAGATCAACGGCCAGATAACGCACAGATGCTTCCAGTCCAGCTTTGGCAACGCCCATGACATTGTAATGCGGCATAACTTTTTCAGCGCCGAAATAGGTCAGCGTCAAAATTGACCCGCCATCGGTCATCAGCTTTTCTGCTCGTTGTGTGACAGCCGTCAGCGAGTAAACCGAAATGAGCATTGTCTTCTGAAAATTTGCTTCGGATGTATCTACATAGCGCCCGGTCAATTCTGCCTTGTCGGAAAAGGCGATGGCATGCACGACAAAGTCGAGCTTGCCCCAATGTTGTTCCAAATCGGCAAAGACGGCGTCGATGGTCGCCGTGTCCGTCACATCGCAATGGCCCGCAACATGGCCGCCCAATTCCGCTACCAATGGCTCAACCCGCTTTTTCAGCGCATCGCCCTGATAGGTAAATGCCAGATCCGCGCCCTGTTCATGACAAGCTTTGGCAATTCCCCAGGCAATGGAGCGATTGTTGGCAAGCCCCATGATGAGGCCTTTTTTGCCCTTCATGATGTTACCGGTAAGATTGGCAAATTCGTCAGCCATTGAAAACGTCCTTGATTATTCTTGCAAGCAGGCCGCCGGGTGGGGCAAAGTCTGTGGCGTCGGGGTCTGTGTTCAGGGTCCGGGATCGGACTCTGGATCGAGGCGGCTTATGCCACAAGCGCTTAGCAGCTTCAAGCAGATGCAACACACAGTCAGGCCTTAAGAAACCAATTTCATGCTTTCAGAATTCAAAAACGCGCTTGGCGCCAATGCCGTGCTGAGCAATCAAGATGACATGCAACCCTATTTGCGCGAATGGCGCGGCCTTTACCAAGGCAAGGCACTTGCGGTAGTTCGACCCTCAACAACACAGGAAGTCAGTGATGCCGTGAAGCTGGCTTGCTCTCACGGGCTGAAAATCATTCCACAGGGCGGCAATACCGGGCTTGTTGGCGGGCAAATGCCCGACGATGAAAAAAACCATATTATCCTGTCTACAGACAGACTTAACGCCATACGAAACCTCGATTCAGAGGGCAATTCAATCACCGTGGAAGCAGGCGTTGTGCTGGAGCGTATTCAACAGGCAGCTTCGGATGCGGATCGGTTTTTTCCACTGTCGCTGGGCTCACAGGGCTCGTGCCAGATTGGCGGGAATATCTCCAGCAATGCGGGCGGCACGGGTGTTCTGGCCTATGGAAATACGCGCGATCTGGTGCTCGGACTTGAAGTGGTTCTTGCCGATGGGCGCATCTGGAACGGACTGCGTGCCTTGCGAAAGAACAACACAGGTTACGACCTGAAACAATTATTCATCGGCGCAGAAGGCACTTTGGGTCTTGTAACAGCCGCTACACTGAAACTTTTCCCCAAACCGAAAGGCAAACAAGTTGCCTTTATGGGCTTTGAGTCCCCTCATGCAGCCCTTGCAACACTGAATATTGCGCAAGGGTTGGCTGGCTCAAATCTCACCGGGTTTGAGCTCATTCCGCGGATCGGGATGGAGTATACATATCGCCACCTTGAGGGTGCACGTGACCCATTAGAGGGCGAGCATCCGTGGTATGCTGTGATTGAGATTTCCAGCGGTCGCTCGGATGCCGAAGCTGAAGCGCTTATGGCCGAGGCCTTCGAAACGGCTTTCGACGCAGGCCATGTCAATGATGCGGTGCTTGCCAATTCCCTTGCCCAACAGGATGCTTTCTGGCGCTTGCGGCATGCCATGTCAGAAGTCCAGAAATTTGAGGGCGGCTCAATCAAGCATGACGTTTCTGTCCCGGTTTCGAAAATGCCTGATTTCATTCTGGAAGCCAGCGCTGCCGTTAAGGCCACGATCCCGAATTGTCGTCCCGTGCCGTTTGGGCATCTTGGTGATGGCAACATTCACTTCAATGTCAGCCAGCCCATCGGTGCCGACAAGGACGCCTTTCTGGCTGAGTGGGATCGGGTCAACACCGTGGTCCATGACATTGTTGCGGCATATGGCGGCTCTGTCTCTGCCGAACACGGCATTGGGCGGCTGAAGGCAAAACTGATGCCTCATATCAAATCGGATGTGGAACTGGACATGATGCGCCAGATGAAACGCACACTCGATCCTGATGGCGTGTTCAATCCCGGTGCTTTGCTGCCGTAGCAACTATTCGTCGTCATATTTTGGAAAGGGCAGGTTCCAGCCATAGCGAATGGCCGATATGCGCAACACCAAGGCAACCGTTAATCCGGCCAAGGCACGGATATCAAACCCTATTGAGGCTGGCAGCAGGACATAAACAGCCGCGCCTGCCAGAGCGGCTGTGATATAGATTTCCTTGCGCATGATGATCGGAGCTTCATTGCAGATGACGTCTCGCAACAGGCCGCCGAAACTGGCGCTCATGGCCCCAAATAGGATCGCCACCATCGCATGCGCGCCGGCCTCTTCTGCCTTTGCGGCTCCCAGCACACAGAACAGGGCCAGTCCGGCCGCATCAGCATAAAGCAACCACTGCATACGACGGCCGAGCATCTTTGTATTGAACAGGCTCACCACCACTGCACAGATAATGCAGATGGCAATTTCAATTGGGCGTTCAACCCAACTGACCGGTGTTGCGCCCAGCAGCAAATCCCGCAGGGTGCCGCCGCCAACGCCCGTAACCGTGGCCACAAAAGAAACACCAACAATGTCCATGCGATTGCGCAGACCGAGCAATGCACCGCTGATAGCAAACACAGCCGTCCCTATCAGGGCGAGCAGATCAAACGCCACCTGAAGATCAATATCCTTGACAACGGCTATGTCCATCATTCGGATTGCATACGGTTCCAGGCATCCAGTGCCGCGATCTTGTAGGCCTCGGCAAGGGTTGGATAATTGAATGCGTTCTCGACAAAATAGTCCAGCGTTCCCTGAAGGTTGAGAACCGCCTGGCCGATATGGATCAGTTCTGTTGCCCCCTCACCCACGATGTGACAGCCCAGCAAACGCCTCGTCTTGAGAGAGAAGATCATTTTCAGGAGACCTGAATCCAACCCCATAATGTGCCCTCTGGACGTTTCGCGGAATCTGGCAATTCCCACCTCATACGGGATGTCGCGCTCTTTCACCTCTTCTTCTGTCAAACCCACAGTTGAAATTTCCGGAACGGAATAAATGCCATAGGGGAAAAATTCAGGCGGCGCATGAGATTCCACCTCAAGGGCATGACAGGCAGCAATGCGGCCCTGTTCCATCGATGTGGAAGCAAGACTTGGGAAGCCGATAACATCACCAGCGGCATAGATATGCGGGACGGCCGTCTGAAACGTTGCAGGATTGACCTTCAAGCGTCCGCGGTGGTCACATTCCAGCCCGACCGCCTCAAGATTGAGATTGGGCGTTGCGCCCATGCGCCCGGCCGCAAACAATACGGTCTCTGATCGAATCGACCGACCACCTTCCAGTTCTATGGTGCAGCCGCCATTATCGCGTTTCGTTACCTTTGTAACAGCATTGCCCATACGCAGAACCACACCCCTGTCGCGGAGCTGATAGGTGAAGTCGCTGACCAGTTCCTTGTCGATGAAGTCCAGCATTGTGTCACGTGGCTCAATCAGAGTGACATTCACATCCAGTGCGCTGAAAATGGTGGCATATTCGATGCCGATGACACCGGCCCCAATCACGGCCAATGACCGTGGCAGTTTGCCAAGTTCCAGAATGCTGTCGCTGTCAAACACCGATACGCCGTCAAAAGGAACGTAATCCGGCTTGAAAGGAACTGTCCCCACAGCCAGCAGAAAGAAGTCGGCGGTGAAATGGAAGATTTCGCCCTCCTCGCCAGTCACTTCGATGGTCTTGGCGTCCTGAAATTTAGCTTCTCCGGCCAGGGTGGTCACCTGATTACGGGCAAACTGATGCTCCAGAACTTCAACTTCATGACCAAGCGTGATGTGAAGCCGGGTGCGCAGATCATCTGCGGAAATATCCTGTTTGACCCGATAAGAACGTCCATAGAAGCCACGCTCCCGCCAGCCTGAAAGATTCAGGGCTGTTTCGCGCAAGGTTTTTGACGGGATGGTGCCAGTATGGACGGACACGCCGCCAACGCGTCGACCGCGCTCCACCACCAGAACGTCTTTTCCAAGTTTTGCCGCCTGAATGGCAGCGCGCCGCCCTGCCGGGCCGCTTCCGATCACAATCAGATCATAGTGGTCCATTCAACTCGCCTTTGCCCCAAAGTTGGTTGTGTTGCTCTATCGCACTTTATGGTTTGTGGTTTTGATTCTGTACGTCAGACTGATAATAATTTAATCAAAATCTGTCATAGCGATTTGCATACGTCCAGTGCTGATCACCTTTGAAAGGCAATGTCTAAAACAGGTCCAGTTGTGCATCTTTGGCTGTTTGCGGTGCTTCACTATTGGTTTCAGTTTCAACTCTATTTATGAGCTCCGAATCGTCATTGCGGATGTGATTGACGCGAGAGCTGACGGGTATCGCTTCAAAAAAGTCTTCAGGGACGGGCCTCAGCAATCGGTGTGCTTCGGGTGCATCTATCTGCGAGACATTCAACCAGTCGTCAAATAGATCCGGCGTCAGGACAATTGGCATCCGGTGGTGAATGCCAGATAATGCCTCATTGGCAGGCTGGGTAAGTAAAGCACCGGAATCGATCAGATTGCCGTCGGGACCAGACCATTCGGCCCAAAGCCCCGCCATTGCAAACAAATCTCCAGTTTTGGGACGCATGTAGAAGGGTTGCTTTTGCCCCCCTTCCCGACGCCACTCGTAATAGCCGGTCGCGGGCACCAAACACCGATGATGACGCATGGAGCCTCTGAAACTTGGTTTCTCGCGCACGGTTTCTGCCCGGGCATTAATCAACAGGGTAAATTGCTGCGGGTCCTTGACCCAGGCGGGCACAAGCCCCCAGCGAACAAGGCGCATAACACGGCGCGACATCTCCTGCCGGATCGTTACAATGGGTTGCGTCGGGCCGATATTGTATCTTGGCGGGAATTCCTCTGCGGCCTTGTCGTCGCTTTCATATTTAAAAAGCGCGGCAACTGCCTCGTTTGGGTGCGTTAATGTTAATCGACCACACAATTGACAAGCGACCTCCTACAAACAAACTAGGTCACTGATAGACAATCAGCGACTCAGACCGGATTTTATGGTGCCAACAAATTCTCATTCAGTGCAACATCCAGTTTTAGCAGTTTGCGTCGCTATTTGGCAGGACGACAAAATATTGCTTGTGCGGCGTGCCAATGCACCAAACAAGGGCCTTTGGGCATTGCCAGGTGGCAAAGTCGATGCTGGGGAAACCATTGCCGCCGCTGCAATACGAGAGTTGCGCGAAGAAACCAGCCTGAAAGCCATTCCCAAAAACATATTCTTCATCAGAGAGATAATTGAAGATGGCTTTCACTACGTGTTGAATTGTGTCCGGGCGGAAAATCCCGTCGGCGATCTTGCTGCCGGGGACGATGCCGCAGATGCAAAATGGATGAGCGTTACCGACCTTCTGGATTTAGAAACCGTCCCCGGACTTGCTGACATCCTGGCACACAGCAAAGAGAGCCTGGGCCTTCCCTTTTGAAGATTGGTGGGCTGCGGTCACAACTCCGTGAACAGGATTGATTGGTGATGCACAGCAAACATGACAATCTCAGTGGAAGAGATAAGTTCGCGAATAATTAACCGGGAGGTTTGTCATGCCCATAGTGAAGCCCGTGCAGTCAGCTGTCGCAGACCACAAGCGACTTCCATCTGCCTTACAGATATCGATCATAGCGGGGCTGGTACCGCTGTTGCTTATAATCGCCAGCCAGGCATTTGCCGATGCGGGTTTGTGGCGCTCGGAAGGTTGGCAGACAGATTTTTCCAAGAGCAGTATCGAATTCGACGAAATCCTGTCGGGCGGGCCTCCGCGCGACGGAATTCCATCCATAGACAATCCGCAATTTGTGGCCGCAAAAGATATCACCGATCTTGGGCCGTTGGAGCCGGTGATCCGGTTGGACATAAACGGAGATATTCGCGCCTATCCGCTTCAGGTCATGACGTGGCATGAAATTGTGAATGATGAAGTCGGCGGCACGCCTGTGGCAGTTACCTATTGCCCATTATGTAATTCCGCACTGGTGTTTGACCGCCGGGTTGGTGAACAATTACTGGATTTTGGCACCACGGGGAAACTCAGGAATTCTGATCTGGTGATGTATGATCGACAGACTGAATCCTGGTGGCAGCAATTTACAGGAAACGCCATTGTCGGTGAATTGCTGGATACGGATTTGCGGATGATCCCCAGCCGTGTGGAAAGTTTTGAACGCTTTGCGAAAGCCAATCCGGACGGAAAAGTGCTTGTTCCGAACAATCCAAATATGCGCCGTTACGGCTCCAACCCTTACGTCAATTATGACAGTCGCGGCGCGCCGTATCCGTTGTTCCGTGGCGATCTGCCCTCCGATATCGGGCCAATGGTGCGCGTTGTCGTTGTCAAACAGGATGGTGAGCCAAAGGCAACAACACTGACGCATCTGCGTGATCAGGCATCGGTGAAGCTTGGCGATGTAGAGCTGACATGGGAAAGCGGCCAGAACTCTGCGCTGGACACCAGTCGTATTGCCGAAGGCAAGGATGTTGGAAATGTCGTGGCTTATCAGCTAAATGCCGATGGCAGCCGAGGTGACGAGGCGGTTTACGACGTAACCTTTGCGTTTGCTTTTCTAGCCTTTCATCCCGACGCAGAAATAATTCAGGAATAAGACACTCTGGACCAAGATCAATCTTGAAATTTGAATGCCATCACGGCACGGTGCGGTTATGATTTCAAACTCAAATCGCATCCGTGCCGTTTCTTTTGCTGGCTTGTGCCTGCTGCCAATGCTGATGGGATCAGCACATGCGCAGTCTGCACAGTCGGGCGACGGTTTGCCACCCTACGAAAATGAGCTACTTCGCCTCGTCAGCATCATGGGGTCTTTGGAATTCCTGCATCCCTTGTGCGAACGCCACCCACGCGGTGTGTGGCGAGACCAGATGGCCAATTTGCTGGAAGCTGAAGAGCCGACACCCGGCAGACGCGCCCGTATCATGGCTACATACAACAAAGCCTTTGCGGTTCTGGAACAGGTTCACAACACCTGCACGCCTGCCGCGCAGACGATTTTGCGTCGTTATGAAACAGAGGCCGTAGAACTGACGCGGGTTATGGCCACCAAATATCGCCCCGTTCAACCCATTCCTGCAGATGCCGATGCAGAAAACCCTGCCGACGACTCTTCAGCTGAAGCTGCGGACACCGCTGCCCCACAGTAAATTCAGCTGGAAATTGACCGTTTAGACTTTGTTGACCCTAAAATCAGGTACTGCGCCAACTCATTCAGCTTTGTGATAAATTAGCTACAATATTGCACAAATCGAGGTTGATCATGCAGAATCTGTGGCAGGAAGAAGAAGATTTCGACGAGGACTTTGGACTCGCAGACCGCCAGAGAACTGCCCTGTGCACGCTTCAAGCCGCATGGGAAGAAGCCCTGGAACAAGGCGTTGAGCCAGGTATTCTGATCGAAACTTCCATATTTGCCGCGCTCTCGCGGATTGTCACCGAAAACGGTGAAGACGTTGCTGCAGACTATTGCGCGAAACTGCCAGAACGCATCCAGACCGGCGAATTCACTATGTTCAGGGTGCTGAATTAGCACCCTTTATCCGGCAGCGGACATCCAAAACATATTCATTTGACAGATCGGGGCTTGTAGCCCTTATCTGTTTCTATGTTTGCACACACCTCACTTAATCGCTTTTCTCATAGTCTGCCGATTTTTGCGTTTGGCGCGTTTTTATTTACGTGCGCTGACATGGCATTTGCGGCCAGAACGGTTGAAACGGAATCCTTTTCCCTAAAGTCGCAATCCGTGCCCTCATCAGATGTAGAGGGTACCATACCTGACAACGCCAATGATGCTGAAGCACCACCGCGCATTTCCTACGATATGACGTTGCTGCCGCAAGCAGTTCAACAAATCCACGCAACGCTACTGACAGCTGCGCGCAATGGCAATCTTGCTGCACTGACCGCCATTATTGTAGCCAATGGCAAGATACCGGTTGTGGCGTTTGAAGAGGTGGAAGACCCGGTTCTGTATCTGCGCGAATTGTCTGGAGACGAGGAAGGTCAGGAAATTCTGGCCATAATGCTGGAAGTTCTGGAAGCCGGATACGCCCAGATTGATGCGGGCACGGATGCGGAGATTTATGTCTGGCCCTATTTTGCAAATATTCGCATTGATACGCTGACACCGCAGCAACGCGTGGAGCTCTTCACTCTGGTGACAGCCGGCGACTACGAAGATATGAAGGTCTTTGGCGCCTATAATTTTTTCCGCCTTGGCATTTCTCCCGATGGCGTCTGGCAGTTCTTTCTGGCAGGTGACTAATTCTGGATTTCATCATTGTTGAAAGCACTCTAGCGCCCGAACTGGGCACCAAATAGAGAAATATTGAGGCGGGAGCGAACGCCGAAGGCCAGATAAATGACCCGGAAGCCAATTGATAGGGAGGTGGCAATCGCAGCTCCAATCAGACCGAAATAGGGAATGAGTGCCAGATTGAGAACCAGATTGACCACAAGCGCACCAAAATAAGAAGACGCAGTCATGCCCTGATGACCGGTCATGTTAAGCAGATCTTCCGCTGATGAAAACGCGGCCTGAACCAGCAAGCCTGCCATCAAAACCAGCAGAACCGGGTAGCCCACAGTAAAGCCTGCTCCAAACAGTTTCAGCAGCAGCGGACCTGCAATGGCCAGACATGCGCAGGCGATGAGCGATAGCCAGAATGAGATACGGATTGTGGCTCGGGACAGGGATTTCAATTCATCTGTCTTGCCCTGCGCACTCAGTTTGGAAAAGACGTTTGCGGTTCCTGCTGAGGCTGCAAAGCGGACAAAGCCGACAATTTGCGCAATGCGGGTCGCCGCAAAGTAAATCCCGATTTCGCCGGGCGACACAAAAAAGCTGAGAACCAGAATGTCTGAATAGGACACCAGCAATGAAGCACCATCCTGCAGGGCCAGGGGCGCGGATGTTTTGAGCCAGGTTCTGCGGTCGTAAAGTGGCGGCACCGCCTTTGGGAGCGCTCGTCGTTCATCAATGAGGCGTTTGGCCAGAATGCTTGCCTGTATGGCCAGTGACAGGCCGATGGCCGCGAAAGCAACAACAAGCGCAGTGACGGCCGTAGCATCAAACCCGATGACAACCGCCAGGACCAAAAACAGGCCAAGAAAGCCATGCCGCAACAGGTAGGTTGGTATCAGTGCCAACAAAACCCAATGGCGGGCGCGGGCAAAGCTTTCCATCATATCCTGAAGCGCAAAAAGCGGCACGCAGACCGCGGCGAGTATCAGGGGCAGCACATAGTACTCCGGCACAGGCAAAGCTCGGGAGGTCAAAAGAAACACGCCCAGAATTGCAGCCAGGCAACTGACGAGCAATGGGATGAGTAATGAAAAACGGAAGAAACCAACTGCCAGCCCGGCCTCTCCTGTTGCCTTATAGCGTGCCAGGTAGCGAATGGCGCTCATGGAGAAGCCGAATGTGGTGGTATGACCAAGAATGGCGATCCACACCCAACCCAGCGCAAAAACACCATATTCAAATTCGCCCAGCATGCGCGCGAAGATAATCTGGGTTACATAGGCGATGGCGGCATTGGCCAGCCGGATAATGAGTGCAAACAGGCCCGCACGACCGGCAGAGGTCGTGTCAGATTCTTCTACGTCCGCCTCATCGTCATTCACAGAGGAATTCTGTGCAGGCCGCAGCATGACAAGGACTGATTTAAGCCTGCTTTTCAATGATTTTCGTGATGCTACCAATGCCCGCAATTCCGCATCTGACAGATTTCGGTTCAGCAGGCTTTATGCGCGGAGTTCACTTAAGGAAGCATGAAACAGGGATTTTGAAGTAACCGAGCATTGCATGCCGACACAAAAAAGGGCGGCCTGTATGCAGACCGCCCGATTGAAACTTCAGCTGTCAGAATGGATTAATTGGCAGGTGCCGCATCAACATCAGAAGCAGCAGCTTCCATTTCAGCTTTCATCTGTTCCATGGATGCATTCAAGTCAGCAACTTCAGCAGTCAGAGCATCAACTTGTGTTTCAAGATCGTCCGCCATTTGCGTTTTTGTCGCAACTTCAGCAGTCAGAGCGTCAACTTGTGCTTCAAGATCGGCGGCCATCTGCGTTTTTGTAGCAGCTTCGGCAGTCAGGGCATCAACCTCTGCGCTCAAATCAGCAGTCATCTGTGCTTTTTCAGCAGCTTCGGCTTTCAGTCCATCAACAGCGGAACTCAGATCAGCGGCCATGACTTCTTTGCTGGCCAGATCAGATGTGAGAGCAGCGACCTGATCCTGATAGGAAGACAATTGGGTTCTCAGTTCAGCAGTTGAAGCGTCTTCACCCTGTGCCATCATTGCTTCCGCTTCAGCTTTTGCTGTCATGACAGCTACTTCTGCGTCGGCTTTTGCTGCAGCCAGCGCAACAGCTGCTTCAGCTTCTGCGCCTTCAAGTGCGGCTGCAGCCTCTTCAGCGGCAGCTTTGGCAGCTTCGGTTTCTGCCTGTGCAGCTTCCAGTGCGGCCTGTGCTTCAGCCTTGGCTGTTTCAAGCGCGGTTTCCGCGTCAGCGACAGCGGTTTCGGCGGCAGTCTTGGATTCGTCAACCATGCTTTCCAGGCCTGTGGCTTTTTCTGTCAATGCAGTGACTTCATCCATAACGTTTTTGACATTCGCGTCCTGGACGAAATAGCCACCTGCAGCACCAACAACAGCACCTAAAATTCCAACAATTGCTTTATTCATGAGTATTCCCCTGAGAGTATATCTGATCTTTGTTATCGAAGAAATGTGACCGTCTGGCGATCTTCAAGTTCCAAATAGTCCATGTTGCGCTAAAAAGCACGTTCTTATCTGATTCACCATAATGTTGCCACTACCCTTCGATTTTGGAGAAATCGGCAACGGTTTGCGTGGCTTGCCGGATTCGATTGAGAAGATTCAGCCTGTTTTCGCGGATTTGCGCATTGTCATCATTGACCATGACATCCTCAAAAAAAGCATCTACTGGCGCACGCAGTTCCGAAAGCGCTTCAATGGCTGCAGAAAAATCATGCGCGTCCACTGCTGCTTTCGCCTTGCCAACCGACGCATCCACCGCTTCCGCCAATGCTTTTTCAGCCGGGAGGGACAAAAGGTCGGATGACACGGTGCCGTCGAAGGCCCTGCCTTCTTTCTTCTCCTCAGCACGCAAAATGTTGGCAGCCCGTTTGCTGCCGGACAAAAGTGCCTTGCCGTCTTCGCTTGCCAGAAAATCGCTCAATGCCTCGACACGGCGAACGATGAGTTGCAGATCATCGGCGCTTTCACTGATAACCGCATCAATCAAATCATGACGACGGCCCTGATCGCGCAAATAGACCTTTAGCCGGTCGTGGAAGAAGGACAGAAGATCCGTCGCAACACCGTCCGCAACGGACACTTGCATCTCGCCATTGCGATGGCCGGAACAGGCCTGTTCAATGGCACCGATCAGAGACAGTTCAATATTATTTTCCAAAATCAAACGGATGACGCCAAGCGCTGCGCGCCGCAGAGCATAAGGGTCTTTTGATCCGGTTGGTTTTTCGTCAATCAGCCAAAAACCGGACAGTGTGTCCAGCTTGTCAGAAAGCGCAACTGTAACGGAAATCGGATCGGATGGAACCGTATCGCCCGGCCCCTGTGGCCGATAGTGGTCTTCACAGGCAGCCGCAACCGCACCGGTTTCGTCCTGCGCGGTGGCGTAGTAGCGGCCCATCAGGCCCTGCAGTTCCGGGAACTCACCGACCATTTCGGTGACCAGATCGGCCTTGCACAATTCAGCGGCCCGTTCCGCCTCAACAATGTTTGCAGAGGTGGCAGGTGCCAGCGCTTTTGCAAGGGCGCTGATCCGCTCAACGCGCTGCAATTGCGTACCCAGTTGTTCGTGGAAAATAATGTTTCCAAGTTTTTCCACCCGTGCCTGCAGTGGCGTCTTCAGATCGGTTTCCCAGAAGAACATTGCATCGGACAGGCGCGCCCGCACCACTTTTTCATTCCCGGCCACTATCTGTTTGCCGCCATCACTGGCGATCAGGTTGGAGACAAGAATGAAGCGATTGGTCAAAGCGCCGGATTTCGGATCACGCAGCACAAAGCATTTCTGGTTGACGCGAATGGTGAGCTGGATCACTTCATCGGGCAGGTTTAAAAACCGCTCATCAAATGTACCCATCAGCACAATCGGCCATTCCACAAGGCCAGCCACTTCAAGCAGCAGAGCTGTATCTTCCACCAGATCCAAATTCTGGGAGAACGCCAAATTCTTGGCTTCCTCGAGGATAATCTCTTCACGGCGGGCGCTATCCAGCACCACTTTTGCTGCATTCAGCTTGTCAGTGTAATCATCAAACCGGCGGATGCGCAAAGGTGCTGGCGCCATAAATCGGTGGCCATAGGTCACATCGCCTGATGTGATGCCATCGACTTCAAATGCAACCACTTCAGGGTCTTCGGTTTCCGGTCCGAATGTACACAGGATGGAGCGCAATGGGCGCACCCAGCGCAATGTATCCGGTTTGGTGGAGCCTGCGCCCCAGCGCATGGATTTTGGCCACGGAAAATTGCGGATCATGCCCGGTATCAGCTCGGCGATAATTTCCTGCGCATCGCGGCCTGATTTTTCAATCACGGCAACATAGAACTCGCCCTTTTTCGGGTCGCTCTGGATTTGCGCCTCATCGATAGAGGACAGGCCCGCTGCGCGCATAAAGCCTTCCAGCGCTTTTTCGGGCGCGCCGACCTTGGGGCCTTTGCGTTCTTCGCGGGTATCGGCAGAGCGCGCAGTTACGCTATGCACAGTCAAGGCCAGACGGCGCGGCGTTGCAAACCCTTTGGCACCTTCATAGGTCAGGCCAGCATTCACCAGGCCATCGGTCACCAGTTTTTGCAAATCTTCGCTGGCCCGCTTTTGCATGCGCGCAGGAATTTCTTCTGAAAACAATTCTAGCAGGAGATCAGGCATTTTGGCTCTCCTTTGCAACAGCGCCACCGGCCTCGGTTTGAAGGAAGGCCTCACCGCAAGCCTTTGACAGATCGCGCACCCGCAGAATGTAGCTTTGACGCTCGGTCACCGAGATCACACCGCGTGCATCCAGCAGATTGAAAACATGACTGGCTTTGATGCATTGGTCATAGGCTGGGAGTACGACTTTGTGGATGCCATCCCCTGCTTCTTCCATCTGCCGTGCGCCGGCCGCAAGCAGAGCCTGACATTCGGCTTCGGCGTCTTTGAAATGCTGAAACAGAATGTCTGTGTTGACGTGTTCAAAATTATGACGCGAATATTCCTGCTCGGCCTGCAAAAAGACATCGCCGTAGGAAATGCGTTCGTCACCATCACGGCCATTGAAATTCAGATCATAAACATTGTCGACGCCCTGCACATACATGGCCAGACGCTCCAGACCATAGGTCAGCTCGCCTGCAACCGGGCTGCATTCAATACCGCAAACCTGCTGAAAATACGTGAACTGCGAAACTTCCATGCCGTCGCACCAACACTCCCAGCCCAGGCCCCAAGCACCCAATGTCGGGCTTTCCCAATCATCCTCGACAAAGCGCACATCATGGAGCGCTGCATCCACACCAATGGCTGCCAGACTTTTCAGATAAAGGTCCTGCAGGTCCGGTGGAGAGGGTTTCAGCAGCACCTGAAACTGGTAATAATGCTGCAGGCGGTTGGGGTTTTCACCATAGCGGCCATCGCCTGGACGGCGTGAGGGTTGCACATAGGCGGCGCGCCAGGGTTTGTGACCCAGAGCGCGCAATGTAGTCGCTGGATGAAAGGTACCCGCGCCCACTTCCATATCGTAAGGCTGCAGCACGACGCAGCCATAATCTGCCCAGAAACGCTGCAGCGCCAGTATAAGGCCCTGAAAGGAACGCTCGGGGCGCATATGAGGCGGCAGATCAAGTGCCGTGGACTGCTGATCAGATGGAGACATGGGGTGACCTGGGACAAGCTTTTCGCGATTGTGGCGCGGTGTTGCCATGACGCGGACAAAGGGTCAAGCCATGCAACCATATGCGCACGCAAGAATCCGCATCTAATGCAATCGCTGCGGCGATGAATGCAGGATCAGCTTTTCCGCTTTTTCCGAACTGAATAACGGCCGGTCTCGGGATCATAATCCAGTTCTTCTATCTGGTCCGCCTCGTCCTGCACTGTGTCGGCAGGTTTTGCGTCCGCCTGTTTTGGCGGAGCTTCTTTTGAACCAAGATTGTCGCTCACCCTCGACATCAGATTGGCAAAAATCTGATGTCGTTTAGAAGCGACATAGACGGCGATCAGACTGCCGACAAAGATAAGTATTTTTAGCAGCATATCCGGGCCTACAATCCAAACCGTGCCCAGTGGGCACGCTCTTCAACAGATCCGATAATACCGTCACCAATTCGGCTTATGGCTGTCTCATCTATGGCACCGCCAAACAGACGTCGCATGCTAAATCCCTTTTTGGTGTCGATGACCTTGAGCTTGGTTTTTTCGCCGAACCGTTCTTTTACAGTTGAGCTCAAATCTCCGATGCCATCAATCAGACCCATGGACAGCGCTGTTTTGCCCGTCCAGAAAAGGCCGTTGAACAATGTCTCGTCATCTTCCTTCAAAACATCGGCGCGGCGCGATTTGACCACATCAATAAAGGTTTCGTGGATTTCTTCCTGAAGCTGTTTCAGATGGGCAACGTCTTGCTTCTTTTCAGGCAGGAACGGATCCAGCGTCGATTTGCTTTTACCGGATGTGTAGACGCGGCGCTCAACGCCCAGTTTGCTGATGGCTTGGGTCAGGCCGAAACCTGATGAAATCACACCGATGGATCCGACGACAGACGATGGATCAGCGATAATTTCATCGCCGGCAACAGCAATAAAGTACCCGCCGGACGCCGCGACATCCTCTACGAAGACAAGAACGGTTTTCTCTTTTTCCTCAGCCAGTTGGCGAATCCTCTTAAAAATCAGATTCGACTGAACCGGGGAGCCGCCGGGTGAGTTGATTACAATTGCGACGGCCGGCGCATCTTTATGCGAAAACGCTTTTTGCAAAGGACCTGCGACACTGGCCAGATTGAGGCCGGGTCTGAAATTACTGCCCGCACCAATAATACCTGACAGCCTGACCACGGGGACAACAGGGGCTGGCGTGCGGTATTTTTCCGGCAAATAGACACGGATGCGGTTTCTGAGGGCTTTCAACAAGGTGGGCTCCGGTGGGTTGGACTATCAGTTCAGTTTAAATGGTCTATTTCGGGCTGGATTTAAAGGGGTGTCTCCAAATCTGAAAACCCCTTTCCCTCACGCAATATGGCAGCGGCCTGTGTGGTGTTTCCAGCATCATCATGAACAATGAAATCAGGAAGAAGCGTCAACTCCCCACGACTGCCCTTTTGTCCTGACACCACAACCCGGTTAGCCTTCTTGCCAAGCCTTGGATGGATGGGGCGGATTTCAAGGCTGCCAAACCGCCCTTCGCATAATTTCAGCACGTCGATCAATGCGTCTGCGGTGTGAATAATCGCCATCTGGCCTCCGGGTTTCAGCAACATGGCGGTCAGGCGAAACCAGGCTTCCAAATCTCCCTCTTCCAGCACATGGGCTTCGCGACGATGCTGATGCGGGGAACTGCGCACCTTTTGTTGCAAATAAAAGGGTGGATTCGCGATCACCCAGTCCGCCGAATTGGCAACAAGCCCAGCCTCTTCGCGGGCGGGTGCCGGCATTAATATGTCAGCTGACAACACCTCCACCCGATCAGAAAACGTCCTGTTTTCAGGAAGGTCGCAGCCTTCCCTTGCCAATTCAAGCATATCTTCATCGCGTTCGACCAAACGGACCATCAGGTCTGGTGCGCGAGCGGCGCAGCAGAAACCGGCAGCGCCTGTACCCGAGCCCAAATCATAGAGTAGGCCCGTCGCAGCTCCCGGCACAGTTGCCGCCAGAAACACAGCGTCCAAGCCTGAGCGATGTCCATCGCTGCGTGGCTGCAGGACATAAGCACCACCGCCTATAAACTGATCTTTCGAGGCCGTGGTGGTCATATTATTTTGCGACCCTATGCGCTGCGTAATTCGTGGGCGATCTCGGCCTCTTCGAATAATTTACGCGCGGCGGCTTCCTGTTCTTCTGCCACCAGCAAGCGTCGAGGCAGCACACCAATCGAGCCATCCATAACACTCATATTCTGATCAAGGACCAGATATTTGATCCGGGCTTCGGTCAGCAGCGTTTCGACGAATGAAATCAGCACCATATCATTCGTTCTGAGAATTTCTTTCACACCAATGCCTCCACAGCGTCATCAACTCCAAGCATATATGATCACAGTTCTCCCGTTCAACAAAGTTTCTATAGTCTCAGGAGGCCCAACATCTGACGCATAAGTGACAGTAGCAATGTCTTTGGCATTTGATAGGCCTGTCGTGCGTGATATACTGAACATGTTTGCCAGTATGGGTGGCATAACAAGCTTCCGCGGGTAGCGATGGCGAAGGTTTGTCATTTGGACAAACTGCACGCGACCCTGATTTTTGTCAGAATGAAGCCAGGGGCCGATCTGATGCCGTCCAATAATTTTCGCGACCTTCTTCTCCCGTTTGATTGTGCCCGGTTTTCCGAACTTCGCTCCGTTTCTGCCCGTGACTTTGGCATGGCCGTGCGACAGGACCCTTTGGTTGGACCACTGATTGCTAAGTGGGACAGCCTCAGTAACGAACCATTTCAAGGAATCACGAACAATGGCCAGCTCGAAGACGGGCTGTTCTGCCTTGCTGACGAGGGCGCGCCCACCAATGAGATGGTGGCAGCCGCCGAGGCATTGTTGTCCGCGCTCTCTGCCACGGATCGCACGCAGCTTGTCTACGCGCTCGAGGCAGTCGAGTGGCGAAGGTGGGCCAATCCGGAATTTTTGATCAATCCCAACGGATTGCGGCTTGAGGAGATGGACCCGGCTGCGCGCGATGCCGCAATGGGGCTCATACGCGCCAGCCTCAGCGGTACGGGGTATCAAAAGGCTGTTGGCTGCATGCGCACCAATGCCTTTCTTGGCCAGCTTTGTGGGTTGGAAAACCTGATGAACGAATGGAGCTACAACATACTCCTGTTCGGAGCACCATCGACAGCCGAGCCATGGGGCTGGAGCTTTTATGGTCATCACCTGGCCCTCAACTGCTTTGTGCTTGGCGGGCAAATGGTGATTTCGCCCACTTTTATGGGAGCAGAGCCGAACCACATTGATGCCGGACCTCATGAAGGGCTGCGCCTGTTCAGCGACGAAGAAGATGGCGGGCTTGAACTTATGCGTTCTCTGTCGCCTGCGCTGCAGGGTCGTGCTCGGACCTATGCGGAACTGCACGATCCGGCAATGCCGGAGGGGCGCTGGAATTTTGCGGATCAAAGGCATCTGGGCGGCGCATTCCGCGATAATCAGATCATCCCTGAAGAGGGTGTTCCCGTGTCGGAATTCGCGCCGCGTGCGCGGGACCAATTGTTGCAGATCGTTGAGGCTTTCATCTGCTATCTTCCTGACGCTGTCCGCACTGTGCGCATGTCGCAGATCGAAGCAGAGCTGGAGCGTACATCGTGGAGCTGGATTGGTGGCTGGGGCGATGATGACCCGTTTTACTACCGCATCCAAAGCCCGTTGCTCATGGTGGAGTTCGATCATCACAGCGGTATTTGGCTTGCCAATGAGGAGCCCGCGAAATGTCATATTCATACGGTTGTGCGCACGCCGAATGGAAATGATTACGGCAAGGATCTTTTGCGCCAACACTACGCGCAAGTTCATCCAGGCCGCGCACCGGGGCACGCATAGACACTTGTCTTGAAAATCCTGTCGCCGGGCCTATCACCGGCGACAGCTCAACATGAAGTCTTCAATACAACGAGGTTTGACATGGAATTAGGCTTGACCGGACGCAAGGCGCTCATTTGCGCGTCGTCCAAAGGTTTGGGATTTGCCTGCGCCGCATCATTGGCACGCGAAGGGGTCGACGTTGTCATCAACGGGCGCGACACTGAGCGACTGGCTGCCGCAAAAGCCAAACTGGAAGCCAAGATAAAGCGTCCGGTTGGAGTTGTGGCTGCTGATATCAACACAGCTGACGGACGTGCAGAGCTGCTGGCATCTTGTCCGGAGGCGGATATTTTGATCAACAATAATACGGGCCCTCCCCCGGGTGAATTTCTGGGCTTTGAGCATGACCAATGGATTGAGGCAATCGAGGCTAACATGCTGGCAGCGTTGATGATGATCCGAGGCGTGCTACCAGGAATGCAGGCGCGGAAGTTCGGCCGCATCATCAACATCACGTCCGCGATGGTAAAATCCCCACGTCCGCAAATGACGCTTTCGACCGCCGCAAGGGCCGGGCTGACCGCAGCCTGCAAGGGATTGTCACGTCAGGTGATGGTCGACAATGTCACCATCAATAATCTGCTGCCGGAACGCTTCGATACGGACCGCCAGAAATTCATGGCGGAGCGGATCATGGCAAAGCATGATGTGGATATGGAAGAAGCCCGCCGCCGCATCGCTGCCACACTGCCCGCCAACCGGTTTGGCAAGCCGATTGAATTTGGCGATACCTGCGCATTCATTTGCAGCGATCAGGCAGGCTTCATGACAGGCCAGAATTTGCAACTCGATGGTGGCGCTTATGAGGGCCTGATCTAGGTCGCACCTGTTGCCTCACTGGATCCACATCCCGATCCCCGATCTTGAACAGACGTCCTTCTATTGTTTGAGTTTTCACCTGATCGCTCTGATTTACAGTCTTGCCGTAGACAGTGTCGGCGAGGCGACACTCAATGGTCAGGATGCTGAAGTTGTTGCAGCAGGGAAAAAGCACCAAGAACTGGTGCTGGGTGCCGACGCAAATTCCCCTGATACTCTTTTCCAAACCCTACCATTTTCAACCCTTCCAGAAGCGGCTTTTTCCTAAGCGGTCATGCATGCAATCTGGGATATTGCAGGTCGGAATACGGGCAAACGAACCAGCGCGGTTTTGGGCGAACCTCTTCGCGCCAAAATTCCTGTCTATGCCAACATCAACCGCCGGACATTGGATCGTACGCCTGAAGGATTTGCGAACAGTGCTTCAGATGCAATTAGGGCTGGATTCAATGCAATTAAGATCGCCCCTTTTGATAGTCTGGATTCTGAGAAATCGAAGATAGAGACCATCAAATTCATTGATGAGGGCGTCGCTCGTGTGGATGCCATTCGAAGGGCGATCGGTTCTGATGCAAGGCTGATGGTGGATTGTCACTGGCGTTTTAACGAGATGAGCGCCCACAGGCCACGGCTGAACTGGCCCAATTTGACCCTTACTGGATTGAATGTCCGATCGACGAAACAGTCGATAACATTCCCACGCTTCTAAAACTCAGATCAGCCGCAAACAGGCACGACATTCGGCTAGCTGGATGCGAAACAAAGATCAAGCGTGAAGGGTTCAAACCATATCTGATAACAAACCCGGCAGCCCAGATCGTCTTCCTGACCACCAGTCAAAGCGGGAACGAGTTTTGTTGAGACTTGCCACGCAGCAATCGTTGCGTTTGGAACATTATCAATCGATCAGGTGTGGTGCGCATATCAGGCGGCAGGAATTGAATGTTGCTCTGACTGGTTTTTCGTTCGGATTGGACTACATAAATAAATTGAACGAGAGTTGTTATTGGCCAATCAAACTTCTAATCTAGTGCAGCATATCGACTAAAAATCCCGCACATCACACCGGGCAATCAGAAAGCAGTATTATGGGCATTGTGGTTCCCCTCAATCCAGACAAAGAGCAGAAGCCAAGTGTGGAAGCACTGATCCGGCTGACCAAACCGGGCATGGGTCAGGTCAATGATCTGATTCTGAAGATGGCTGGCGCCAATGTGGACATGATCCCGGAAATTGCAGATTATCTGATTTCTTCTGGCGGCAAGCGGCTACGGCCCATGCTGACCCTGGCTGCAGCGGATATGTGCGGCTATGAGGGTGATGGCCATGTGAAGCTGGCTGCCTGCGTTGAATTCATGCACACCGCCACTCTGCTGCATGATGATGTGGTGGATGAGAGTGACATGCGGCGCGGCAAGAAATCAGCCCGCATGGTCTGGGGCAATCAGGCCAGCGTGCTTGTTGGCGATTATCTGCTGGGACAATCGTTTCGCATGATGGTGGAAGTTGGTTCTCTGGAAGCTCTTGATATTCTCTCCACCGCGTCCTCTGTGATTGCAGAAGGCGAAGTGATGCAGCTTGTAGCGGCCAAAAACACGGCCACGACGGAAGATGAATATCTGGAAGTCATCCGGGCTAAAACAGCGGCTCTGTTTTCGGCGGCAGCAGAAGTGGGGCCAGTGCTGGCCAAGGCACCCCAAGCAGCCAAATCCGCATTCCGCTCTTACGGGACCAATCTGGGCCTTGCCTTCCAGCTGATTGATGATGCACTGGACTATGGTGGCTCTGCAGCTGATCTGGGTAAGGATATCGGGGATGATCTGCGCGAGGGGAAAATCACCCTGCCCGTGGTTCTCTCCTACCGCCGTGGCAGCGATGCAGACCGGGCCTTCTTTGACCGCGTGCTTATGGAAGGGGATGTGCAGGATGGCGATCTTGAAACCGCCATTGCCACAATGAAGCAATTGGATGCGCTGAAGGACACTGTCGAGCGCGCCAGCCATTATGGTGCAGTGGCAAAAGATGCCTTGGCTGCGTTCCCGGACAGCAACATGAAGAAAAGTTTATTGGAGACTGTCGACTTCTGCATCTATCGTGGACATTGAAGCCCGGATTGGGATTCGCCGCGAAATTGTCGGAATTAAACGTCATCAGACAGTCTACAAACCGACCTGCCGCGAAATGCAACAATTTGAAGGTTGGGGTAAGATATGCGACAGCACGTCTGAAAACCGTGGCTCAGGTTGAAACAAAGATGGACCAAATGGCGAAGCAAACGACACCCGTGAAATTCTCAAAGTCCAGGCATGCCTTGTCTGACCGTACTTTAAAGCACATCAAAGTTCTGGCCGCCGCCTTGCTGGTCGGTGGTTTCAGCGCCGCTTTTCAAGCGCCGTCCTTTGCAGATGAAGACGCCGAGCCTTTGCGCTTTGCCCGCGGATTTTCCGGTAATTTTCTGGCAGCTCAAATAGCTGGCGGTGACAATGATACCCTAGCTGCGGTTCAATTTTTTGAACGAGCGCTTAGTCGTGATCCGGGCAACCCTGTCCTTATTCAACAAGCATTTTTCCTGCATCTCATAAATGGATCCGTTGAAGAAGCCGTGCCGTTTGCCAAGGATATTCTGCAATTCGATGCATCCAATGATCTGGCAAGAACCGTTCTGGGCGTGACAGCGCTGAAAAAGGGCAATTTTGGGCAAGCTGCCGGACAATTTGACAAGGCATCCGGACAAGCGCCTCTGGAACTATTGACCAATCAATTGCTGGCCGCATGGTCCGAAGCGGGTAAGGAAGACCTTGCCGCAAGCATTGCACGCATTGATAAGCTCGAAGGCCCGGATTGGTATGAGAGTTTCCGCTCTTTCCACGCCGGATTGATCGCGGCGCATCTTGGTGATCAGGAACAGGCCTTTGCACGTGTGGCCCGCGCCTATGAATATGATCAGTCAGCTCTGCGCATTGTTGAAGGCTTTGCGCGGCTGCAGGCACTGAAAGGCTCCCCTGAAAAAGGCCTTGCCGCAATCCGCGCCTTCAAACAGCAGGTTCCTCGCCATCCGTATATGGATCGCGTTGAGGCAGATATAAATGATGGCAAGCGGGTTGAGCTTGCAGGCTCAAGCCTGAAGGGTGCCGCAGAGGTGCTGTTTGGGCTGGGCTCGGCTCTTGGCCGCGATGGCGGCTCGGAACTCCCGAAAATTTATCTCCAATTGTCACTGTACCTCAATCCGCAATCCGATTTGGCGATTATGGCTCTGGTGGACGTCTACAATGACGATGAGCAATATGCTTTGGCGGTAGATCTGGTCGATGGTTTGCCAGAAGAATCCGTTTTTGCAGATGCTGCCAATATTGAAGCGGCGCGGAATCTGGCTCGGCTGGAGAAAGTCGATGAGGCGATTAAGCGCCTGACCAATATAGCGCGCGAGACGGACGATCCGTTTCCGGCAAATCTGGCACTGGCAAATGTGCTGCGATTTGAAAAGCGTTTCGAAGAAGCCAATGCAATCTACAACATCATCATTGATGGCGTTGATGCGCCTGAGCGTCGTCACTGGTCCTTGTTCTATTCCCGCGCCATCACCTATGAGCGCACAGACCAATGGGACGCAGCGGAGGACGATTTTCGCAAAGCACTCGAATTGTTCCCCGACCAGCCGCTGGTGCTGAACTATCTCGGCTATTCTTTCGTCGACAAGGGCATCAATCTGGATGAGGCGCTTGGGATGATTGAAAAAGCTGTCGAGCAGCGGCCCGAAGAGGGTTTCATTCTGGACAGTCTGGGCTGGGCTTACTTCAAGCTTGGTCGTTATGGAGAAGCCGTCGTTCAGTTGGAAAAAGCAACGGAGAAAATGGCCGCTGATCCCCTGGTTCATGATCATCTTGGCGATGCCTATTGGCGCGCCGGCCGCACTTTGGAGGCTCAGTTCCAATGGGCTCATGCCCGTGATCTGGAACCGGAAAACCCCGATGATCTGGCGAAGATTGAAGACAAGCTTGAAAACGGTCTGCCACCGGAGGCTGCTAGAAAAGTTGCTGCCAAGCAAACCGACACCGTGATTGATCAGGCAAATGACGAGGGCAAAGCAAGGCGCACGCATATTGTGGCCGATGGTGAGAGCCTGTGGGACATTGCCAAGTCTCTTTTGGGAGATGGCGACGCCTACCTTGATATTCTGGAATTGAACCGTGACCGTCTGCCGGAAAGCGGCCCGCTTGTGGTTGGTACCGAATTGCATATTCCTGACCGCAAATAGATCGGGACTTGAGCCGGTCGAAGGTGATGAACAGCAATACGGCCGCTTGTGCTGAGACCGCTCACGCGAAAATCAATTTGGCATTGCATGTCACCGGCAAGCGGGCTGACGGCTATCATGAGCTGGATTCGCTTGTTGTCTTTGCAGACGTCGGAGACCAAATTTCAGCGACTGCGGCTGCCAAACTTTCATTGACCATTCAGGGGGGCAGCGCAGAAACGCTGCCGTCTGATACAAACAATAGTGTTCTGGCGGCTGCCCACGCGCTGTTGCACCATGCCAATACAAATGGACTGGAGCTCAGCTGTGCCGGTGCTGATTTGGTGTTGGAGAAAACCCTGCCTATATCAGCTGGTGTTGGCGGTGGCTCAGCTGATGCGGCGGCAACATTACGAGCTCTGAACCGTCTTTGGGGCCTGAACCTTCCCCCCAATGTGCTTGAAGCTATTGGCATAGGGCTGGGCGCTGACGTCGCCGTTTGCATTGCTCAGAAAAGCTGCCGCATGAGCGGGATTGGTGAAAAACTGGTGCCGCTGAGCAAAAGGCATATGCCCGGCTTTAATGTCGTATTGGTCAATCCTGGATTGCCCGTCTCTACACCACAGGTGTTTCAGGCCCTTCAAGATACGGATCAGAGCGCACTGCCCCCTCTTCCGGATCAAAGTGATCGTCACGCCTGGCTTACCTGGCTGGAGGGGACACGCAATGATCTGTTCGAACCGGCCTGCAGGCTTTGCCCGGACATTGAATTTGTGATTGCGCAACTGGTTCATGAGGGTGCGCAAATGGCACGCATGTCTGGTTCCGGGGCGACATGTTTCGGAATTTTTGACGCTTCGCAAAACGCTGTTATTGCGGCACAGGCTTTGCAGAAATCACATCCAAACTGGTGGATTTGCCCAACGCATATTGTTTGATGCTGCAGCCCGGATTAAGCGGCTACGACATCTTACCCGGTTCAAACAAATCAGGCCGAAAAGTCTTCACCGCGTCGGCAACGACCGCCGTACCGCCTTTGGCCAGCACGGTTGGCAACCACAGGCCTTTGGCACCGGTTAGACTTTCGATCATTTTGTGGCGTCGCTTGTTCTTGTCCAGCATGACGACCCAAATTCCCTTGCCCATCAACTGATCCACGTCCTGCCATAGGATGGAGCGACGCATCAGCGGCCAGTTGAGTGCCCGAATGCCGATTTCATCAAATGTCATCAACGGGCGTTTGTCCAGAATGGCTCTGATCATCGTATAGGCAGGCGCGATCATGGCGACGGCCAGCAGCCCCCCCAGCGCAAAGCGTGTCAGAATTTCGGTGCCCGGAAGGCCCACTCCCGATTGATCAATGGTTGGCAGGGCAAAGAGTGTGACGAGGAGCCAGGTCGCCAGACCCAGCAGGACAGCAATGATTGGAACAGCCACGCCGCGCGACAATTCGATCTGTATCGGGTCTTTTGGGTTTTTTGCCATCCGGGAATGCTCTCAATCAGGTTTCAGGATGGCTGACGGACGCGACGCCAACACTTCAGCCAACGCCGGCATGAAAGAGCTTTCCATTGATGCGGCTGATAACGGGCCCACATGTTTGTGTGCGATCTTGCCATCAGCATCGACGATGAAGGTTTCCGGGACGCCATAAACACCCCATTCGATAGAAGAGCGCCCATCCTCATCCACACCCACGATGTCATAGGGGTTGCCTAGTGATCCGAGAAACCGCAGCGCGTTCGAGGGCTTATCCTTGTAATTGATACCAATCATCTGAAACCGTTCATCTTCAGACAATTCCACCAGAAGCGGATGCTCGGCCCGGCAGGGGGCGCACCAGCTTGCCCAGATATTGACGATGCTGACCTGCCCCTTCATCTGGTCCGGCGACATGCCAGGCACCTGCACGCCATTGGTCTTCAGTCCGTCCAGTGCGGCCAGTTCCACTTGCGGAACCGCTGCGCCGATCAGGGCGGACGGCACCACGTTGCTGCCGCCACCCCGGGACAGTTGAATGAAGAACAAGGCTGCCAAACCGGCAAAGATCAACAGCGGCACAAAGGCAAGCATACGGCGTGAGGTCACTTTGTCACCTGTTCGCTGGTAGGGGTTGGATTGGCAGGATCGGCGGCAGCGGTCGCAGATTGTGCCCTGCGCCGCACCCCACGCGCTTCCAGGGCCTGCAAAGCGCCCTTCTGCTTCTTGTGGTCAAGTACAAGCCACAACGCAACAGCGCCAATGATGAGGACGGTGGACAAATAACTAGCCAGGATAAACCCGAAATTTTGCATGGTCAGGCCCCCACAGCCCGTGAAGCTTCCAGCAGCCGAAGCGTTCTGACACGTCGGCGCATGATTTCTGTTCGCATTGCGACCATATGCAGCGCCAGAAACAAAATGGTCATTCCGACGGCTATCAAAAGAAGTGGGATGAGCATGGAAACATGAATGGTAGGGCCGTCAAACCGAAACACACTGGCAGGCTGATGCAGAGTATTCCACCAGTCTACTGAAAACTTGATGATGGGCAGATTAATGGAGCCCACCAGTGTCAGAACGGCGGCGGCTTTGCCGGCACGGATAGGATCCTCAACCGCATTCCAAAGCGCTATCAGCCCAAGATACATCAGAAAAAGCACGAGCATGGAGGTCAGGCGCGCATCCCAAACCCACCAGGTGCCCCACATGGGCTTGCCCCAGAAGGAACCGGTCAGCAGGCAGATCAGCGCAAAGGCAGCGCCCAACGGGGCAGCGGCCTTTGCCGAGACATCGGCCAACGGATGCTTCCACACCAGCGTGCCAATGCTTGAAATCGCCATCAAAGCGTAGGTTGCCATCGCAAGCCAGGCAAATGGCACATGGATAAACATGATGCGAATGGTCTGGCCCTGCTGATAGTCTTCTGGCGCAACGAAGAACGCCATATAAAAACCGACCACCAGAATTATCAGGGCAGCACCCCACAGCCACGGCAGCAGCTTTGCTGACAGGTTCAGAAAACGTGTGGGATTTGCTAAATCGTTAAACCAGCTCATGGCCATCCTTTTAGCTGCGCAGAAAAATTTTGCAATTGAACTTCCCTCCCAGAAGGGTCGTTTGTGATCTCAAAGGCGACTACTTCATTAAATGAGTGAAAATTATTTACTTTCAACACGCTCATTGCCCTCACCGCATTGAAAGCCAGCGACGCCATGCCTATAACCCCTTCAAGCAATTTTTTCCTTGTAAGGACACATTTATGCCTTGGAGCAACCAAACCGGAGGCGGATCGAACGGCAGTGGCGGGCCGTGGGGATCCGGTAAAAAGAATGACGGACCCAAGAATCAGGGACCGTGGGGCGGCGGCCAGAATGGCAGCGGCGGTGGTGGCGGTGACAACACGCCTGACCTGGAAGACCTTATCCGTAAAAGCCAGGAGCGCCTTAAGCAGGTCCTGCCGGGCGGCGGTGGCTCTGGCGGCGGCCTGGGTGGCAGCAACCCGGTTTTCCTTGGTTTTGCCGCTTTGGCAATTCTTGGGTTCGTGCTCTACAATTTCTTCACATTTCGCGTTGAGCCAGAACAGCAGGGCGTTGTGCTGCGATTTGGTGAAATGCACCGGACGACCCAGCCGGGTCTGAATTTCCGCCTGCCCTACCCACTGGAAACTGTGTTCACACCATCAGTTACACGTGTGAATCGCGTTGATGTGGGCATGCGCGACAATGGGCCACGATCCACTGCAATCCGCGATGTGCCGGAAGAAAGCCTGATGCTGACAGGCGATGAAAACATCGTCGATGTAGATTTTGCAGTCTTCTGGGTCATCAACAATGCGTCCGATTATCTGTTTAACGTCAAGGATGCAGACACGACCGTAAAAGCGGTTGCTGAAAGCGCCATGCGCGAAGTGGTTGGCAGTTCTGACATTCAGCCAATCCTGACACAGGCACGGCAGATTACGGAAACAGCCGTTCAGGAAGTCATGCAATCGACCATGGACAGCTACGCATCTGGCATTCTCATCACACAGGTTCAACTTTTGAAGGTTGATCCGCCCAGCCAGGTCATCGACGCTTTCCGTGATGTTCAGGCAGCTCGTGCTGATGCTGAACGTTCGCAGAACGAGGCGCAGGCCTATTTGAATGGTATTCTGCCACGTGCACGCGGTGAAGCGGCTCGTATTTTCGAGAACGCAGCAGCCTATCGTGAACAGACAATTGCCGAGGCCGAAGGTCAGGCAGATCGTTTCGTCAGCATTTACGAACAATATGCAATCGCACCGGAAGTGACACGCAAACGTATGTTCCTTGAGACCATGGAAAAAGTGTTTGCGGGAACAAACAAGGTCATTCTGGAAGAAGGGGCTGGTTCAGGCGTTGTGCCTTATCTGCCACTGAACGAATTGAATAAAAGGACTACCCAATGAAGAAGAGTCTTTTCGGAGGCGCAGGCCTTGTCATCATAGGTGTGCTGGTTCTGCTGGCCTATGGTAGTTTCTTCATTGTCAACGTCACGCAGCAAGCGCTGGTGTTGCGCTTTGGTGAGCCGGTAAATGTTATCACCTCACCTGGCCTCAGCTTCAAACTGCCGTTGATCGACAATGTTGTATATATCGACAAACGTATTCTCAGTCTCTCAGCGCCTGCGCAGGAGATTATCGCTTCGGATCAGAAGCGTATCGTCGTGGATGCTTTTGCACGTTACAAAATTGTTGATCCATTACGCTTCTTCCAGGCAGCTGGCTCTGAAGTGAATGCCAATCAGCGGCTTGAAACTGTCCTGAACTCCGCAACACGGCGGGTTCTTGGTGAGGCATCATTTGAGGAGTTGGTTCGGGATGACCGCCAAGCTCTGATGACAGGCATCACAGCATCGTTGAACCGCGAAGCCAGTGACTTTGGCGTACAAGTTGTAGACGTTCGTATCCGCCGTGCAGACCTGCCGGAAGCTAACAGTCAGGCGGTCTATCAGCGGATGCAGACAGAGCGTGAGCGTGAAGCGACGGACATTCGTGCGCGTGGTGAGGAAGCCGGTCGACGCATTCGTTCAAGAGCCGACCGTGATGGCATCGTGATCCGCGCAGAAGCTGAACGTGACAGCCAACGTGTCCGTGGTGAAGGCGATGCGAAGCGAAACGAAATTTTTGCGAACGCCTTTGGTCGGGATCCGGAGTTTTTCTCCTTCTACCGTTCCATGCAGGCCTATGAGCGTGGTTTGGACAGTGAAAGCACTCAGCTTGTGATTTCTCCAAACAGCGAATTCTTCCAGTTCTTCGCTTCTCCTGGCCAAGCGGCAGAGCCGAGCGCTTTCCGTGAAACTCCGAGCGCAGAAACAGAAGCTGTTGATGATGAAGCCGTTGCACCATCTGATGATGTGGCACCTGCTGATTCGACATCAGAACCAGCAACCACGAATTGACGGTTTCTGAATGAACGATCTACTTACCGCCCTCGGTCTCGTGCTTGTGATCGAGGGCGTTTTGTATGCGCTAGCCCCTGGCGCTATGAAACGCGCCATACAACAGATGTTACCCATTCCTGAAACCCGGTTGCGAACCGGTGGACTGATCGCGATGGGCCTTGGCTTCGTGATTGTATGGCTGCTGCGGCACTAGGGTACGGACCCTATCTCCCAATTGAGTTCAGCCCTCAATAGAACAGCCCTTGCGAATTTTATGAACGAAGTTTAATTCGCAAATCCGGTTAGGGGCTTGCATTCGCCGCGCCTTTTGCCAATTCTCACATCACAATTTTAACTTCAGCAGAAAAAGAGACGATTCATGTTCCATGAAGCGGCTATTCAGACTCTCAAGCGCGGCTTTGTTGCCACGAGCCTGATTGTAACCATGACATTTGCCGGCAGCCTTTCGGCCCAGGCTGATGGACCGGATTCGGTTGCAGATCTGGCCGAAAAGCTCCTGCCCGCAGTTGTCAATATTTCAACTTCGCAGCGTGTGCAGGCCACGGACCAGCGCCGGGTGCCGGTTCCAAGAGCCCCTGAGGGCTCACCGTTTCAGGAATTTTTCGACGAATTTTTTGGCGACAGAGATGGCGGCGAAAATGGCGAAGACGGTGACGAAACACCGCAGCCACGTGGCCCGAGAGGGCGTCAGGTACAGTCTCTTGGTTCCGGCTTTGTGATTGATTCTTCCGGTATCATCATTACCAACAATCATGTGATTGAAGGCGCCGATGAAATTATTGCCAACTTCTCTGATGGCTCGGCGTTGACGGCAACACTGATTGGCACAGATCCAAAAACCGACGTCGCCGTTTTGCAGGTTGAGCCAGAAGAACCGCTGGTTGCCGTGGACTTTGGCAATTCCAAATCCATGCGCGTTGGCGACTGGGTTATGGCTATCGGGAACCCGTTCGGCCTGGGTGGCACAGTGACGGTGGGCATTATTTCTGCCCAGAACCGCGACATTAACTCCGGCCCCTATGACAGCTTCATTCAAACGGATGCCGCAATCAATCGCGGTAATTCCGGTGGGCCTCTGTTTAACGCAGAGGGTGAAGTGATTGGTATCAACACAGCGATCATTTCCCCAACCGGCGGGTCCATTGGTATCGGGTTTGCGGTCCCCTCAAATCTGGCCGCCAGTGTTGTCAACCAGTTGCAGGAGTTTGGTGAGACGCGTCGCGGCTGGCTGGGTGTGCGCATTCAACAGGTCACTGATGACATCGCCGAGAGCCTGGATATGGAAGAAGCAACCGGTGCGCTGGTGGCAGGTGTGACTGCGGGCGGTCCCGCTGAAAAATCTGGTGTCCAGCCGGGTGATGTGATTCTGACTTTTGATGGCAAAGTAGTGCCCAGCATGCGTGAACTGCCTCGCATCGTGGCCGATACGGCTGTTGGCAAAGCAGTTTCCGTGACTGTGCTTCGTGATGGTCAGGCCGTTGAGATTGCCGTCACGCTTGGTCGATTGGAAGAAGGTGAGAAGCTGATCGCGGCTCAGACAGACGCGGACGAGGATGATGCGTCAAAACCTGTTGAAGTTCTGGGCATGATGCTTGGCGAAATCGACGATGATGCCCGCGCCAAGTTCGAACTTGCTGATGATGCCGAAGGCGTTCTGGTTATTGATGTTATTGAAAACTCGAATGCGGCTGAAAAGCAGGTTCGTGCAGGCGATGTCATTCAAGAGGTCTCTCAGCAGAAAGTCAGCACTGTCGATGATGTGGTAAAGCGCATTGCAGAACTGCAGGAAGAAGGCGGTCGCCGATCAGCGCTGCTGTTGCTGGTGAACAAGGAAAACGAACTGCGCTTTGTCGCTGTTCGGCTTGAAGAAGAAGAGACCGAGTAAACGTCAGCCGTTTTTAACGAACTGATTCAAAAGACCGCGGCTTCCTATTGAAGTTGCGGTCTTTTTTTATGTCGCTTCTGTGACCCATTCGTCCCGGGCGTAACCCTGAAGATACAACAATGCTGACAGATCATTATGCTCGATACGCACATCTGCCTCAGCTGCGACAGCGGGCTTTGCGTGGATTGCGACCCCAAGACCGGCCAGACGAATCATGCCGAGATCATTGGCTCCGTCCCCAACGGCAATAGCCTGTTGTGGTGTTGTGCCAAGGCGCGCAGTGATGTGCTCAAGCGCTTCAATTTTTGCCTGCCGTCCCAAAATAGGTTCCTGAACCGTACCGGTCAGCAAACCGTTTTCAACGTTCAGAATATTGGCGCGGTTTTCATCAAAGCCGATACGGCTGGCGATACGGCTTGTGAAGGCCGTAAAGCCACCTGATACAAGCGCCGTGTAAGCCCCATGCTGTTTCATGGTGGCGACCAGCGCTGCGCCGCCGGGCGTCAGGGTGATGCGGTTCTGGATGACTTCATCGACAACCGATTCCGGCAGACCTTTGAGCAAAGCGACGCGTTCCCGCAATGCCGGTTCAAATTCGATTTCGCCGCGCATGGCAGCTGCGGTTATGGCAGACACTTTTTCTTTCAGGCCCACTTCTGCGGCCAGTTCATCAATGCATTCCTGACCAATCATTGTGCTGTCCATGTCTGCGATCAGCAATTTACGACGGCGCGCATGTGATGATTGAAAGGCATAGTCGATGGCCTGCCCCTGAAGAAGCCCTTCAGCCACCACAAAATCACTTTCGGGCAACGACAGATCAACAGCCTGACCGGGATGTAGCCAGACCGGTTCCTGCGTGCTAGCCAGACGTTGCCTGATTGTTGTGACGAAGCCGGAAAAATCCACGAAGTCGGGGGCGGCAATTAACGTCAGAACATATGGCATGGAAACTCCAGAGCTATAAAGAATTCAAGGTTGGACAAGGTGACAAAACGCGCGGTGTTGATAGCCGGACCAACGGCCAGCGGCAAGTCCGGCTTTGCCATGGCGCTGGCAAAGCAGTTGGGCGGTGTCATTGTCAATGCAGATTCCATGCAGGTCTATGATGGGTTGCGGATTTTGACTGCGCGCCCTTCTGAAGAGGATGAACAGGCCCTGCCTCACCGGCTTTATGGCCATGTCTCTTCGGACACGCGCTACTCGGTCGGCGGCTGGCTGCGGGATGTCTCGCCGACACTGCAGGACATTTGGGACAACAAACAATTGCCTATCCTGGTTGGTGGTACTGGGCTCTATTTCAAAGCGTTGACAGAAGGCATTGCAGAAACACCTCACATTTCCGAGGCCGAACACGCAGCATTTGTGGCGGATCATGCCGATATCGACATTCAGGATTTGCAGGAACGCCTTGCCCGGCTTGATCCGGTGTCGGCCAACAAGATCGAGCGCAATGACCGACAGCGAACCCTGCGTGCCCTGATGGTGCTGGAACAGACCGGGCAGAGCCTGTCGGACTGGCAACGCAGTGCTGAGCAGCAGGCGCTTCTGCCATTGGCACAGACAGTTCATCGGGTTCTGATGCCCGCCGACCGGTCTTGGCTTTATGCACGTATCGAAAAGCGGTTTTTAGCCATGCTGGATGACGGCGGGGAAGCTGAGGCTTTGAACCTGTTGCGGAAAAACCTGGCGACCGGTCTGCCAGTCATGAACGCCATCAGCCTGCCGCACTACGCGACACATGTGAACGATCCCGAGACAATTGACCGCGCCGGTGTTGTTGAGAAGTCGGTGCGTGATACCAGGCGCTATGCCAAGCGGCAAATGACGTGGTTTCGCAACCAGATGAAAGACTGGCCCCGGCTTGATCCGATGGAATGGGTTAACGACAGTGATAAGATGCTGAAAGATTTGCAGCAAATCGCGCAAGAATTGGAAAAACAGGCTTGACCACATATCGTGCCGCATCTAACTTGCCCACACTTGAAACGGAGCATTTGATGTTGAAGTCTGTTATTCTTGTGGTGATGAGGCGCGTTGCCGGGGCGATTTGACAATCGCACCGAATGGTAACGCGCAGCTAAGGTCCCGAACGGGGCCTTTTTTGTTGCCCGATCAGAATACAGAAATTGCATGAATTGGTTTTCGGCGCACAGACATACGGGAGTAGCATCGTGACGCGCAATATGGACGGCAAAGAAATGACCGGAGCAGAAATGGTCATTCAGGCCCTGAAAGATCAGGGTGTTACAGATTTGTTTGGATATCCGGGCGGCGCTGTGCTGCCAATTTATGATGAACTTCACCAGCAAAGTGACGTGCGCCATTACCTCGTGCGTCATGAACAGGGCGCAGGACACGCAGCCGAAGGCTATGCGCGCTCAACCGGCAAGCCAGGCGTCGTTCTGGTGACATCCGGCCCAGGTGCCACCAATATGGTGACCGCCCTCACCGATGCGCTGATGGATTCCATTCCCCTTGTCTGCATTACCGGCCAGGTGCCAACGCACCTCATCGGCAATGATGCCTTTCAGGAATGCGATACGGTTGGCATTACGCGCCCCGCCACCAAACATAATTGGTTGGTACGCGATGTGAATGATCTGTCGCGCATTCTGCATGAAGCCTTTTACGTTGCCACAACCGGACGTCCCGGACCGGTTGTTGTTGATGTTCCAAAGGATGTGCAGTTTGCAAAAGGCATCTACACCGGACCCAAAAATGTTGCGCATAAAACCTATCATCCGCAGGTCAAAGGCGAGTTGAGCGAGATCAGCCGCGCCGTTGACATGATGATGAATGCCGAACAGCCGGTCCTGTATACCGGTGGTGGCGTCATCAATTCCGGCCCGGAAGCGACGCATTTGCTGCGCGAGCTGGTTGCCCTGACAGACTTTCCCATCACCTCGACATTGATGGGTCTTGGGGCCTATCCGGCTTCCGGCGATAACTGGCTGGGCATGCTGGGCATGCACGGAACCTATGAAGCCAATATGGTCATGCATGATTGCGATGTCATGGTGTGTGTTGGCGCAAGGTTTGATGACCGCATCACCGGCAGACTGGACGCGTTTGCGCCCAATGCGAAGAAGATCCACATCGATATTGATCCCTCTTCCATCAACAAGAACGTACGCGTTGATGTGCCGATCGTTGGCGATATCGCCCATGTTCTGGAAGATATGATCCGACTGGTGCGTGGCAGCAGCCGCAAACCGGACAAAGCCGCAATGAAAATTTGGTGGAAACAGATTGACCAGTGGCGCGACCGCAACTCGCTGGCCTACGCGCCAAATAATGATGTCATCATGCCGCAATATGCCATTCAGCGCATCTATGAGCTGACCAAGCATCTGGACAGTTATATTTCCACCGAAGTGGGCCAGCATCAAATGTGGGCAGCCCAGTATTATGGCTTTGAAGAACCGAACCACTGGTTGACCTCCGGTGGGCTGGGTACAATGGGCTATGGATTGCCTGCAACGATTGGCGCGCAGGTTGCGCATCCAGACAGTCTTTGTCTGTGTGTGGCCGGTGATGCCTCTGTTCAGATGAACATTCAGGAGATGGCAACAGCGGTTCAGCATGAATTGCCGATCAAGATTTTCATCCTGAACAACCAGTATATGGGCATGGTGCGGCAGTGGCAGCAATTGCTTCATGGCAACCGCCTGTCGAACAGCTATACGGAAGCCATGCCTGACTTTGTCAAACTGGCAGAAGCTTATGGTGCCGTTGGCATGCGTGCGGAAAAACCAGATGAGCTGGATGATGCGATCAAGGAAATGATTGCGGTGAAACGGCCGGTTATCTTTGATTGCCGTGTTGCCAGTCTGGCAAACTGCCTGCCGATGATCCCATCGGGCAAGGCACATAATGAAATGCTTCTGCCGGATGAAGCCAGCGATGAAGCCATGGGCTCCGCAATTGATGAAGAAGGCAAAGCGCTGGTGTAATCCAGCGCTTTTGCGTCTTCTGAAAGAGATGAATTGAGACACTTATGAGCGATACAAATCTTAAAGACCAACCGGGATCAGCCTATTTCATTCCCGAATTTCTCGATACGCTCGAGACACACACTCTGTCAGTTCTGGTGGACAATGAGCCGGGTGTTCTGGCGCGGGTTATCGGCCTGTTTTCCGGCCGTGGCTATAATATTGACAGTCTGACGGTCTCTGAGACCGAGCATGAGAAGCATCTGTCGCGCATCACCATTGTGACAACCAGCACACCGCAGGTCCTGCGTCAGATTCGCTCACAGCTGGAACGACTTGTCCCGGTCCATCGTGTGGTTGACCTGACCCGGCTGGCGGATGAACTTGGCTACGATAAACCGCTGGAGCGAGAACTGGCTCTGGTCAAAGTGGCCGGAAAAGGTGACCAGCGTGTTGAAGCCCTGCGTCTTGCCGATGCCTTCCGTGCGCAGGTTATCGACGCCAATATCAACCATTTCGTGTTTGAGATTACCGGTCGTAGTTCAAAGATTGAACAGTTCATCCAGATCATGAGTCCCCTGGGTCTGGTCGAGGTCTCACGGACCGGCATTGCGGCGCTCAGCCGTGGCCCAGAAGCGATGTAAGTCAATGGGCCGCACCTTTGCGGGGGCGTGGCCCAATAGTGTTTTAAACTGTCCGGTAGCATGGCAACCGTGGGTCGGAGCAAATCGCGTGCCCAGACCTGCCAATCTTTCAGTTTCAGCCCTGCGCCTCGTCGTTTCTGATTGCCGCTAATTTGCTTTTGAATGACCGGCTCACCGGCACATTATCGCCTGTACTCAGGAGCAGGGTCAGGTTTTGTCCATTCTTCTGTTCTTTGACAATGGCTGAATTTGCCACCCAGTGGGATCGATGAACCTGCATTCCGTCCATCTGTGACAGCTCCCGGACAATATCCGAAAACCGCGCCAGCACCATGCGGTTTTCGTGTTCGGTTGTGATGCGCACATAATGCTCCTGCGCCTCAACCCACAAGATTTCCCCGTTCAGCGCAGGATCAATTGCAGACAGGAAGGCGCCATTGTTACCCCCCTCATGAGGCAATGACTGCCGGGATAAAGAGCGCTGAACAAGTCGTGGCACGCTCAGGAGCAAACAAAGCGCCAAATGGTTGTCAAAGAGATAAATCATCTCCAGTGCCAGCTCTGCTATCCGTGATGTTTCGCCAGTTCCTGACCCGTTGATACCCAATTCAGGATATCCCAGAACAATATCCATGGCCGTGACTGACAGAACAAAGGGCAGATGGCTTATCAGGATTGCGAGTATGGTAATCATTGTCAGCGAAAGGGATTTTGGTGCGTAGCTCTCGATATTGGACCGGACCCCGAAGAACAGCAGGCTCTCCGCTCCAATGCGGACAAGCCAGTAGAAATAGGTGCCAAGAAATGCTGCAGGGCCACCGCCAGCACTGTGAGCTGCAATGAGGCACGCGGCAAACAGGGCAATCAAAGCCATATAGCGCTCTTCGATATGCTTCATTCATGCAATCCATTCATGCTTCTTGAATGCATTATGGCCTTCAAAACCGTTGAATCAAAGGGATTATCCGGAACAATCCTCACTCCCATCGATGCCACTGGCGAAACGGCGCTCATGGCGACTTGAGGCGGCAGAAAATCAGGCTAGTTTCGATCACGTCGCACAAAGTGCGCATGGACGGTCCAACCAATGTGGAGAATTTCCGATGAAACTAGCAAAACTTGCACTCGCTGCCCTGCCATTGATCGCCTTTAGCGCTCCGGCGGTACATGCGCAGGACACCTCAATGAGCTTTTTCGTTACCAGTGCCGGGCCCGGCAATGGTGGAGACCTTGGCGGCCTTGACGGTGCGGATGCGCACTGCACCCAGCTTGCAGAAGCGGCTGGCGTGACCGGCAAGACATGGAAGGCTTATCTCAGTACCCAAGAAGATGGAAAGCGTGGCGTTTCAGCGCGTGATCGCATCGGCAGTGGCCCATGGCACAACGCAAAGGGTGTTTTGATCGCGGACGACCTGGATGTGCTGCATCTAAGCCCGAACATCATCAAGACCACAGCGCTGGATGAAGCCGGCAACCTTGTCAACGGCAGAGGTGACAGTCCAAACCAGCATGATCTGCTGACAGGCACGATGATGGATGGAACTGCATATTTCCCAAACGTCACAGAAGACCGGACCTGCGGTAACTGGACGAGCTCTGGCGAAGGCAGCGCAACTGTCGGTCATCATGATCGCCATGGTGGTGGCAACACGTCCTGGAATTCTGCTCATAACTCCAGAGGCTGCTCAGCCGAAGCGTTGGTCTCGACCGGCGGTGCTGGTCTGTTCATGTGCTTTGCCACGAACTGATTTGTTCCTGCCGCTGATCCCAAACCTATCGGATCAGCGGCATTTCTTTGGACGCAACAACTGGATACCAGACGATGAATTCCTTGATGAAAACCCTGACGATTGCTGCCGGAGTTTGCGCCTGCGCAACATCGCTGGCCTTTGCCGATATGGCCGTAGAATTTGATGAGGGCGCGCCGAAAGATCGGTTCACGTTCGCGAACAAGGGCTCTTGCACAATCGCAAATGCAAAAGTGACGCTGGATCTGTCTGGCTCGAAGTCAGGTCTGATATTTGATGTGACCGGAAGCGGTGCAGGCGTTGAGGTGTTTCAACCCTTGGAAATCGTCTCCGGCGCAAATGCTTTGCACAGTGTTCCCACCGTGAAGGATGGCGACAATCAGATTACTCTGGACATAAATCAGCTTGATGCGGGCCAAAGCATCTCCTTTACCATTGATGTGGACGACACGATGGGTGGTCGGGAGATTACTGTGTCCGGCTCTGAAATTGTCGGCGCAAAAGTGGCTTTTTCTCTGGACAGCAAGTCCGCATCCGGCACTTTTGGTTCAAATGCGCGCACAAACATTGAGCTGAACGCCTGTCGCTTGTAACAAGCCAATTGCAACGGGCCGGTTTCACAAAATACTGGCTTAATCTGATGGAAGGTCTGAGATGAAGTTTCGGATCAGGCTTTCCACTTCCTCCCTTTGGCTATGATGGAGAGCATGGCCGGCACCGGGAAGCGATATCTGGACAGATTGCGGCACTTGTTTCTCCACCCTGTCAGCATGGTTCCATGCGGGCACAATCGTGTCTTTTTCCGCCGTAATCATGAGTAGTGGCTTGTTGATTTCGCCATAGCGTTTGGACTGCTGTTCCAGAAAGTCGCTCAAATTGCGCACATCTTCGGCGCTGGCCTGGAACGCATTGGGCCGCAAGGCCAGTATGGCACCAGTGCGCTCGCGATAATCTTGCGTCGGCTGCTCCGGTTCAAAGACGTTTTTGACCGCTCCATCAAACACCAATTGGCCAATTGGCATGACCACTGTGGATGCAAACAATTTACCCAGAACAGGGATTCCCGCCAATTGCACATTGGCACTGACACCATCAGTCCAGGAATGCGTTGCACCCGCCAATAGAACACCGCCAGACACCTGGTCAGGATATTTGAGGAGATAGGCCATCACCACGGAGCCAGCCAGTGAGTGGCCGATGATCACCGGGTTCTCAACATTCAGTTTTTCAAGTGCCTGATGGATCAGGTCTGCCTGAACTTCCGGATTGGGCCAATTCTCAGATGTCCGGGTGCTGTATCCGTAACCCGGTCGGTCGAATGCAATAACCTGATGGTCTTGTGCCAGGCCGTCAAACAGGCTGGCTTCAAAGTCACGCAACGACGCACTCGCGCCATGCAGCAGGACGATGCTCTGCCCTTCCCCTTTTGCCAGGTAATGCAGTTGCTCATCACCCACCTCAATGAACGCGCCCGAAGGCGGGTATACACGCTCCAGCCAGCGGCTTGTGGCATAGGTGTAGGCTGCCAGAACAAGGGTAAGGGCTGCGAGAGCCAGAAGTACGATTTTGAGAGCGGTCATAAAGAGGATCATCAACTGAAATAGAATGCTGCACTGTTTCAGATACGTCAAATGACCCCAATTAGTTGCATCCCTTCTCAGCTGATGCGGGTTTCAACTGTGAATTCGTTGTTTTATCCCCGAAAAACTATCGTAAGCTGTCTCAGCAAGGCGCGGGCTAGCCGTGAAAGATAAGCGTCAGGATGAGCAAAAGCGTGCCCCAGAAAAGGCCATTCACCAGGGACCTTACCTGACCACCATCCGCTGATATATCGATTGAAAGTGCCCGGCTGATTGCGTTTCCGGGCCACAAAAATACGGCCAACAACCTTTTGAGAATAATCATTTTGAATCGCCTCTTCCGACCTTTGGCCAAATTGGTGGTTTTGCAAACGGATCGGCTTTCATGGCCAGCCACAGACTTGTGGCAATCCTTTCTGCGGCTTGAATGACAATGGGTTGTGCAGCGGGCACAAACACCTCCTTCACCGTCATTCCAAACAGATCCAGCCAATGCGCAAAATCTTCAGTCCCGACATTCTGCATCTTGGTGTGTGCAGGGACTGGCTTACCCTTATATTCTCCGGTTTTCAGAAGAACCGAGCGCCAGAATGCTTTCATTCGACCCAGATGCTCCGGCCAGTCTAGGCTCATATGCTGCAGAAACAAGGGCGCCAGCTGTTCATCGGATCGCACGCGCTCATAAAAGCTGTCTACCAAATGAGACACTTGCTCAGCTGTGATGGTGTCATGTGCGAGCGTGCGTGCTGGCGGTGCGGGAATAATTCTAATGTTCATTTGATTGGATGTCATGATAATACATTCATTTAATATGTATCTATATTTTTAGCAGACCATGCGGTAAAAGCAACATATTAAATGCATCATTTGGAAATCAGACCATGCGTCTCAATCAGGCAAGCGATTTCGCTCTTCGCATTCTCATGCTTCTGGCATCGGAAGATGATCCCATGACAATTGATGCGGTCGCCACGCGTCTGAGCCTGGTGAAGTCTCATATCATGAAGATTACTGCCAAATTGGCGCAGGCAGGCTTTGTTGAAACGCAGCGCGGCAGAAATGGTGGCATCCTGCTGGGGCGCACGCCAGATCAAATCTCGGTTGGAGACGTGGTTCGACTGATCGAAGCCGACTTTGCTATTGTCGAGTGCATGAAAGCAGAGACATCAACCTGCACCTTCATGCCCCAATGCCTGTTGCGGGGCGTTGTACACAACGCAGCCAATGCATTTCTTGCAGTGCTGGATGACTGCACTCTTGATCAGTTGATCATTGCAAAAGTCGACTGATGATACAGACAGGATCACAGCGGGCAATGCCCTGCCAAGTCTTGCCTGTCTTGGGGTCCACAAAGCTAAAATACCAAGCTTTGTGGACAGCGTTTTGTATAATGGGTGGTGAGAAAGAGTGCTTTAGAGTTCAACCAATGCGTGGACGTTGGTGTGCAAATGCTCAACGAGGCGCGGGTCAAGCTTGAGGCGGGCAGCGAGCATGGCAAGGTAGCCGCGTTCGGCCGGAGCTTCGTGGTCGACCACAAGAAGCGAGGCGGCGTAAATCTCGGCAGCGTCCTCGGGACCATTGGCCATATCGGCCACACGGCCCACATCCAATGGACCATCAAGTTCTTCCGCGATCAACGCTTCAGCTTCAGTGCCAAGGCCAAGCTGCGGCAGTTGCGATTGAATACGCCGGCGTTCGGCGCTGGTCACGTGGCCGTCGGCCTTGGCCGCAGCAACCATGGCGCGCACGAGGCGCAGCGACAAATCCTCGGCAGCAACAGGATCTGTCGGCATGAAGGCCGTGCCTTCAGGCGACGGGAGCTCTGGCGCCGCATCAGTCCTGGTGACCGCCTGCGGGTCTTTACCAGCTTGCCAGTCGGAATAGGCCTTGTAGGCAAGCCCGCCGATAGCGGCCGCACCGCCAACCTTGACCGCGCGTTTAATCATCTTTTTTGGGGAACCGCCGCTCATCAATAGTGTCAGCAAACCACCGGCCAGAGCCCCTTTCGCGAGCGCCCCCTTATTGGAGCCTCCCCCTTGCGCATTCTCATCGCTATTGGATCCAAGGAACTGGTCGAGAAGGGACTTCATCTGCATTAGGCACTCTCCTGTTGGGTTTGTCCTCCAGATATGGCGATGATCAGGCCTGGTTCAAGCGATGGCGTGCGAGAATGAGCGGGTGTTTTGAGTGTGCTTTCCGTCGCCTGGATCAGCTCCAGCAATTTCTGAAATTCCACAGTCAAGACTCATGCATCACAATCGTTACGGAGCGTTGTGCAAAATGTCCTCAACGCGTTTCCTGCCGTGTTTGGAGGATCGCAGCATTGATCAATACTGGGTCGACGCCGGATACAAAAACGGCCCCGAACGGGGCCGTTTTTATAGTCCTGATTAAGGTGCTGTCTAAGCGGCAGCTTTGACCAGATTACGCAGAACATAGTGCAGAATGCCGCCATTGCGGTAGTATTCCAACTCGTCTTCCGTATCGATCCGAACCAACAATTCCACCGTCTTTTCCGTGCCATCGGAGAATGTGATCTCGGCATTGAGGTTCTGGCGAGGTTTCAGATCGTCAAGGCCGCTGATGCTGACCTGCTCGGAGCCTGTGATGCCCAGAGACTGCCAGCTGTCACCACCGGTAAAGACCAATGGCAGAACGCCCATGCCAACCAAGTTTGAGCGGTGAATACGCTCAAAGCTTTCAGCAATCACGGCCCGCACACCCAAAAGGCGTGTGCCCTTGGCGGCCCAGTCACGGGATGAGCCCGTGCCGTATTCCTTGCCCGCGAAGACAACCAGCGGCGTGCCAGCTTCCTTGTAGGCCATAGCCGCATCATAGATGGGCATAGCTTCGCCAGCCGGCTCCATGCGGGTCATGCCACCTTCAACACCATCCAGCATCTGGTTCTTGATGCGGATATTGGCAAAGGTGCCGCGCATCATGATCTGATGGTTGCCGCGGCGTGCGCCGTAGGAGTTGAAGTCGGTCGGACGCACCTGATGCTCGATGAGATAATCGCCAGCCGGACCATCGCGTTTGATGGAACCAGCCGGTGAAATGTGATCAGTGGTGATGCTGTCCAGGAACAGGCCCAGCACATGGGCATTCTTGATGTCGGACACATCAGCAGGTTCCATCTCCATACCGTCGAAGTAAGGCGGGTTCTGGACATAGGTTGAGCCATCGGACCAGCCATAGGTCATGCCGCCGGAGATCTTGATGTTCTGCCATTGCTCATCGCCCTTGAACACATCGCCATAGCGTTCGCGGAACATGGCACGCGTGATTGACGTGCGGACCAGATCCGCGATTTCCTGGGAAGATGGCCAGATGTCTTTCAGATAAACAGGATTTCCGTCCTGATCATCGCCGAGAGATTCCGTGGTGATGTCAATCGTCATCGAACCGGCAATGGCATAGGCCACGACCAGTGGCGGTGATGCCAGATAGTTGGCACGCACATCCGGATTGACGCGACCTTCAAAGTTGCGATTGCCGGACAGGACAGATGTCGCGACCAGATCGTTTTCGTTGATCGCTTCAGAGATTTCTTCCGGCAGCGGGCCGGAGTTACCGATGCAGGTTGTGCAACCGTAACCAACGAGGTTGAAGCCCATGGCATTCAGATCATCCTGAAGATTGGCGGCTTTCAGGTATTCCGTCACGACCTGAGAGCCAGGTGCCAAGGACGTTTTGACCCATGGCTTGACCTTCAGGCCTTTGGCGTGTGCGTTGCGTGCCAGCAGGCCGGCACCAATCATCACGCTTGGGTTGGATGTGTTGGTGCACGACGTAATGGCTGCAATAACCACGTCACCATTGCCAAGATCATGTTCACGGCCTTCGACAGCAACACGATCAGTACGGGCAAACTTTTTGAACTCACCCTGCATGGCATCCGCAAAAGCGGGCGCTGCATTGGACAATTCAACACGATCCTGAGGTCGTTTTGGTCCGGCGATCGCAGGAACAACATCATCCATGTTCAGTTCAAGCGAACTGGTGAATTCCGGGTCCGGCGTGTCATCACTGCGGAACATGCCCTGGTCTTTGGAATAGGCTTCCACAAGTGCAATACGGTCTTCTTCACGGCCGGAGATTTCCAGATAACGCAAAGTATCATCATCAACCGGGAAGAAGCCACAAGTGGCACCATATTCAGGCGCCATATTTGCGATGGTGGACGCATCTTCCAGCGAGATGTTGGAAAGACCCGGACCATAGAATTCAACAAACTTGCCGACCACGCCTTTAGCGCGCAGCATTTCAACGACCCGCAAAACCAAATCAGTAGCAGTGACGCCTTCAAGCAGCTTGCCGGTCAGCTTGAAGCCGATCACTTCCGGTATCAGCATGGAAACCGGCTGACCCAGCATCGCGGCTTCAGCCTCAATGCCACCAACACCCCAGCCAAGAACGGCCATGCCGTTGACCATTGTTGTGTGACTGTCAGTACCGACCAGCGTATCAGGGTAGGCAATGGTTTCGCCGCCTTCTTCCCTGGTCCAGACGGTCTGTGCCAGATACTCCAGATTGACCTGGTGGCAGATACCGGTGCCTGGTGGCACAACACGGAAGTTTTCGAAGGCTTCCTGTCCCCATTTCAGGAAGGTGTAACGTTCACCATTGCGCTCATATTCGCGATCAACATTTTGCTGGAACGCTTTTACATTGCCGAAATTGTCGACCATCACTGAGTGATCGATGACCAGATCAACCGGGACCTGCGGGTTGATCTTGGCAGGATCTCCGCCGAGCATCGCTGTTGCATCGCGCATGGCGGCCAGATCGACAACAGCAGGAACGCCGGTGAAATCCTGCATCAGCACACGGGCCGGGCGATAGGCGATTTCGCGCGTGGATTTGTGATCAACCAGCCATTCGGCCATGGCTTTGATGTCATCTGCAGTCACTGTGCGGCCATCTTCAAATCGCAGCAGATTTTCCAGCAGAACTTTCAATGAAATTGGCAGGCGAGAAATTCCGGCCAAACCGTTTTTCTCGGCTTCCGTCAGGCTGAAATAGGTGTAAGTCTTGCCTTTGACGGTAAGCTGTTTTCGCGATTTGAAGCTGTCTAGAGATTTAGCCATGGGCGGCTCCTTTAAATTGGTTCCGACCAGCCCTGTCCGGTGGCGGAAAATCAATGGTGATCACTGCATGACCCGGAGAGTGGGACATGCTGCTGCGCCATATTCTATAACGAGAGTCGATTGGCTTATAATAGATATATTGCGCTGTGACCAGAGACCCGGCTATCACCTTTGGTATGGCGCATGTGCCAGGAAACCCGTTAGGGCGAGTTAAACAGTGAACGTGTTCAGAATAATGAGATGCAATGGATGCCGGAACCAGAAATTTCGTGGACCGTTGCAATGCGTTTAAACGTCATAGATGTCGTTCTCGTGCGCGGGGAACGCCGCGTTGTTGGGCCTGTCAACTTTGACCTGTCAAAAGGTCAGTCCATTGCCGTGCGCGGGCCCAATGGCGCCGGGAAATCAACCCTTTTGCGCGCCCTTGCCGGATTGCTGCCTGTTGAAAGCGGAACCATAAATCTGGCGGGACAGGAGATCGATGATGACACGCCGCGCGGCGAACACTGTCACTATTTCGGACATCTCGATGGGTTGAAGAGTGCTTTGAGTGTGGAAGAAAATTTGAGTTTCTTCAAACAGCTCTATGGCACTGGCTCCTCTATGTTATCCATAGAGGAGGCTCTGCAACAAGTCGCACTTGCGCATACAATTTCGCTGCCCGTCGCCTATCTTTCAGCGGGCATGCGCAAGCGTGTGGCTTTAGCGCGCTTGCTTTTGAACAGGCGACCAGTGTGGCTTCTGGACGAGCCGACTTCGGCGCTGGATACCGCTTCTCAAGAGCGCCTTGGCGTAATGATGGGGGCTCACCTTGACGCCGGTGGAATAATTATTGCGGCCACCCATCTGCCGCTGCCCGGCGGCAGTGAAACTGTCCTGAACCTGGAGCCGGCAATGGCGGATACAAGCTTGGCGGAAGAGGTCTGGCTGTGAGCGGTTTTAATGCAATCCTGGGTCAATCCCTCAAACTGGCCTGGCGCGTTGGCGGCGGCGCGCTGCTTGGACTGCTGTTTTTTCTGGCGGTTGTCATCATCATGCCATTTGCGGTTGGGCCGGACTTGAAGCTGCTGGCGCGCATCGGCCCCGCAATTCTGTGGATTGGTGCATTGCTGGCAACGCTGCTTGGCCTCGATAGATTGTTTCAGGCGGATCTTGAAGACGGCTCGCTGGATATTCTCTATCTCAGCCCCCTGCCGCTGGAATTGGCAGTTTTGGCCAAAGGCCTTGGCCACTGGATTGCAACCGGCGTGCCCCTGATCATCGGAGCGCCTGTCTTTTCTCTTTTCCTCAATCTGGATGGGACCGCTATTGCGGGCGTCACATTGACCCTGCTTGTTGGAACCCCGGCGCTGGTCTTTATCGGCATCGTGGGGTCAACGCTGATGGTTGCCCTGCAGCGTGGTGGTATGTTGCTATCCATTCTGGTGCTGCCACTCACCATCCCGGTGCTGATTTTTGGTGTCTCGGCCGCCAATGCGCTGAACAGTGCAAGCGCAACCATCTCCACCCCCTTTTCCACGCCTTTTCTGGTTCTGTGCGCGCTGTCGCTGATCAGTCTGGTTGTTGGACCGGTTGCGGGCGCCGCAGCCCTGAGGCTTGCAAGGGACTAGGGTGCGGACCCTTTATGGGTGACGAAATAGCAGAACAAATGGCAAAGAGATGCAAGGAAATGCGCGCAGAGCGGGCTTTCTGCCCGGTCAAGCGCTTTGACGCCGCAGGTCGCAGCCATTTTTCTGTCCATCGGGGATCGGGCCTTTTTGCCCGCAGCCCGCGTCGCAAAGACTTGAAAGTCTTCAGACTTCCTGCTTCTTTGCTCCTGGTCTGCAAACAAACCGATCCCGACTATTTCACCACCCATAAAGGGTCCGCACCCTAATTGCGGGCCGGGATCAAGACCCTTTTTGCAGTTGCCTCCAACTTATATGGCAACGTTTACGTAAACCTAATGGTTTTATTGCATAAATGTTGAGATTAAGATTCTGGTTTCTCGACTATGTGTATGGTGCATATATCTTTTTTACAATGCTGAAATCTGAACGCTTAAGGTCCACAGCAATATGTTGAACCGCCTACTCAGCCAAATATTGCTCACAGTCGCAGTGTCTGTGCTTCTCGTCGTATCCGTGCATCTCATCCTTGGGAACATAATGAGCAGCTGGAACAAGGCTCAATTGCGCGATCTGACGGACCGCAGCATTGTGCGCATGGAACTGGCAGCGGACAGAGCCGTAACAACCATTGCTGAAATTCACATCAATGGATTGACGCAATGTTCCCCCAGCACAATCGAAGAATATCGGAAGCTGATTTTTTCGGTCGCGAGCATTAAAGATATCAGGCTCTCGGACGGACAACAGACATGTGCAGGCTTTAACGCTGATACTGTTTCACAAGACCTTGCAGAAACAGCTGATTGGGAGTCTGCCACCAATCCAACATTGCAATTTGCGGCAACCGGCGCTCCCAAAGATTCCCGCTTCAAAATCCGCTGGGCGGGTGACGAGTTTGATGTTGTTGCTGTTCTGAGCACCGGTGGCCTTCTGGACGATATTATACCTGCGGCGCTGCGCGAACAGGTTTCCATGAAAGTTGTTCTCAACAATGGCCGGACAGTTGCAGCTTACCAGCAAATCGCTGCCGAACCGGATTTGGTTGCAGATTGGGAGCCGGATTTTCTGGTTAACGCGGAATCCCAGCGCTATCCCATAACGGCCTATACTTCGGTTTCTCCGGATTTTCTCTGGAACTGGCGTAATTTCACATCGCTAGAAGTTGAGCTTTTGATTGTTTTGTTCAGCATCATTATCGGTTTTTTGGTCGGACGCGCTGTTTTCCGGCCCACCGGTGCGGTCGGAGAGATTGATGCAGCCCTCAAGAACCGCGAATTCATTCCCCATTATCAGCCGATTGTTGCCCTGAATTCGGGCAAAATAGTCGGTTTTGAAATGCTGGCGCGGTGGCAGCGGAAATCAGGCGAGATGGTAACGCCGCTGAAATTCATTCCGCTTATTGAAAATTTGAATCGGGTTGACCGACTGACGTTTGCCTTGTTGCGCCAGGCTGGCGCAGAAATTGTGCCGCTGCTGCACGAAAATCCCAATTTGAAGTTCACTTTCAATGTCACGACTGATCAATTTCTCAGCCCACGTTTTTTTGTTGATTTGCAGGAAGTTCTGATCGTCGGAAACTTCCCGATGAATTGTGTGGTGCTGGAAATAACCGAGCGTCAGGAGATGGCCGATCTGGAATTGGCCCGCAAGACCGTACAGCGCTATGCGGAAAAAGGAATTCGCATTGCGATTGATGATGTAGGAACCGGCCATAATGGCCTGTCCTCCATTCAAACTCTTGAAGCGGGTATTCTAAAGCTCGATAAATTCTTCATTGACGGAATTGTGGAAAACGAAAAATCCCGTCTCATGGTGGAGATGCTTTGTCAGTTGGCCAAAGAATACAATATGAATGTTGTGGCCGAAGGCATTGAAACTGCCGAGCAGGCAGCGGTTACGATGGCTATGGGTATACATGAAGCTCAGGGCTTCTATTTCTCACGCCCGGTTCCGGCAGAGCAGCTTTTGGAGCAAGTCAAAGAACTGACGATCGTCAAGCCTGCGAATGACAAAATTATTTTGCCGAAAGCTGACGCGGTACCTTTGGAACTAACTGCCCAAGCCAGCTAGAATACATGTCCTGCATGGGATGCGACCTTTATTCCGCCATTTGCGCGCCTGATTATTTGACCCTATGATTATCCGACACAAATGTCGCCATACGGGCCGGGGCTCTATTCCCAAATGAATTCCAAACAAACTTCAAAACTGCGCCAGGCTCTGGAAGAGGTTGCCTCTTACATTGCCCCTCATCTGGACGCGCCTCTTTGCCTGAAATTGTGGGACGGGTCTTCGTTTTCTCTTGGCACGCAATCCACCAATGGCTCCACTCCGCAACTGGCACTTGTCATAGCGGATCCAGGCGCGGTGCCATCGCTGCTGCGGCGTCCGACACTGGACCGGATCATCCGGCTTTATGCCCATGGCAAGATCGATTTTGAGGGTGGCACACTCATTGATATCGGCGAGGTTCTGGGCGGCAAAAGCAGCCGAAAGCGACTGAAGGCCATCTCGAAACGAAAATTGCTCAAAACCCTGCTGCCGTTTGTCACCATGCCGGGAGCAAATGTTTCCGCTTCCCGCAGCTTTGAAGGCGATGAGACGGGCAGCAACCGCAAGACACGCAATGAGCGCGACAATATCGGCTTTCACTACGATGTCAGCAATGAATTCTATAAGCTGTTTCTGGATGAGGCGATGGTCTACACCTGTGCCTATTTTTCGGACTGGTCGCATGATTTGGAAAAGGCGCAGTTCGACAAGCTGGATATGATTTGCCGAAAGCTGCGGCTGAAGCCCGGGGAAACCATGCTGGATATTGGCTGCGGATGGGGCGCACTGATCTGCCATGCAGCCAGGCATTATGGTGTCCATGCACACGGCGTGACCCTGTCTCAGGACCAATATGATTATGCGGTCAAACGCATTGCCGATGACGGCTTGCAGGACAAGGTATCCATTGACCTGATTGACTACCGGCACGTCACAGACAAATACGATAAAATTTCTTCCATCGGCATGTATGAACATGTCGGCGTTGCAGCACTGCCGGAGTATATGTCCAAGATACGCTCATTGCTGAAACCTGACGGATTGTTCCTCAACCATGGCATTACGAGACGCGCCAAACGCAAGGCAACACGCTTTGCCAACCGCCCTGAACAGCGCGCATTGGTGCGGTACATCTTTCCCGGTGGCGAATTGGATGACATTGGCAACACCTTGCAGGAACTGGAACACGCCGGGTTTGAAGTGCATGATGTGGAAGGCTGGCGCGAGCATTACGCGCTCACAACAAGATTTTGGTGTGAGCGCCTGACAGCCCGGCGTGAAGAAGCCATCGAGATAGTGGGCGAACAGACCTATCGCATCTGGGTGGCCTATCTGGCAGGCTGTTCTCTCGCTTTCACGCGTGGCTCTGCCCGCATCTACCAGACACTTGCGGGACACAATGCCAAAGGCCCATCAAGCGTGCCGCCAAGCCGGGCTGATCTGTATCGATAGGCTGTGAGGATCTGATATATCATGCTGAAAATCTGGGGTCGAAAAACATCGTCAAACGTGCAGGCCGTGATGTGGTGCATTGCCGAGTTTGGATTGCCTTTTGAGCGCATTGATGCCGGGTTCAAATATGGTGTGGTGAATACGCCAGACTATCTGGCCATGAACCCCAACGGCACGGTGCCGACGCTTGTTGACGGCACAAACCCGCCGCTGTGGGAAAGTGGCGCTATTCTGCGTTACCTGGCCAATATGTATGCGCCGGAGACTTTCTGGCCTGCAGACCCGGCTGCCCGTGCTTTTGTGGATCAATGGGCGGAATGGTCAAAAGTCAATTTCACACAAAGTTTCACCGGACCGATTTTCTGGCGGGTTGTGCGCACAGCCCCTGCCCTGCGTGACCCGGTGGCGATCAGAAACGCTCTCGCCACGCTTGATAAGAAGCTGGACATTGCCGAAGCGCAGTTGGCGAAAACACCCTATCTCTCCGGACCAGAACTGACCCTTGCGGACATCCAGTTCGGACATTGCCTCTTCCGCTATTTCACCATTGATATTGAGCGTCGCGACCGCCCCGTCCTGACGGCTTACTACAATGCGCTGACAGACCGTGCGGCATACGCTGACCACGTCATGGTTCCCTATGACGAGTTGGCTGTTGAGGATTAGCGCAAGGCAAGTTTGGTCTTATCGATTGTCTGACCATGCCGGCTGGTTCCGTGGGTCCTCGGAATAAATCCAAGGACGACGCGGAGAGCGTCTTCAACAGGACTGACTATACGCCGACACCTTTTACCCAAATTACGCGCCCACAACACACGCAGTCATTCTCGGATTTATTCCGGGAATCCACATATCAGCCTGACAATTGCGCTATCCAAACTGGCTCTGACAGCTTTCAAAATACAAGATTTTTTTCACGATAGATGCGATGACGTCGAGCGCCAGACATCAGCCTGCATTCCATCATCCAAGTTTTTTGATTCCCTACTTGCATCTGCAACGGGAAAACTATAGAAATTGCGTACCGTACGGTACGGTACAGTCTATTTTTAGAAGTTGCCAAAAGGTTTGGCGCAATAGAAGCCTCCCGGATTTGGATCCTGACGTTTGAACAATTTGGCAACCTTACAGCGGATTGAAACCGCCCCTGATGACTGGACCGAGCGCCAGCGGCAGGTGCTGGATGCCACCCTGTCCCTGCTGATTGAAAATGCGGCCAACATCACCATGATCGGCGTTGCCCGGCGGGCCAGCTGTTCCAAGGAAACGCTGTATAAGTGGTTCGGTGACCGGGATGGGTTGCTGGTTGCCACGGTGCGCTATCAGGCGTCCAAGGTGAAGGTTGAGCCGTTTGACGCCGAGGGCATGAGCGAAGCCAAGCTGACCTCGATTTTGCTGGGTTTTGCCACCGATCTGCTGACCATTTTGACCAGCGAAATCTCGATTGCGCTGAACCGGCTTGCCATTGCTCAGGCGCATCAGGGCGCTGACAGCATCAATATGGGATCAATTGTGCTGCAGAACGGACGCTTTTCCACCGGCCCGCGCCTGAAACCGGCTTTGGAGGCTGGCATGAAAGCCGGGCTCCTGCGCCGGAGCGACAGCGAAGATGCCTTTCGCAGCTTTTACGGCCTTGTGGTGCGCGATGTTCACATTCGGGTTCTGCTCGGGGACACAATGAGTTTTACAGAAAATGAAATTTCCACCGAGGCGGACCGGGCCGTCCAACAGTTCTTCCACCTATACGGGGCGTAAGCGCCGTCAACAAAGATAACCGCAAACACGAGGAAAAAATCATGCGCGTTTATTATGACAGAGATGCAGATGTTAATCTGATCAAGGAAAAGAAAGTTGCCATTATCGGTTACGGATCACAGGGCCGTGCACACGCGCTGAACCTGAAGGATTCCGGAGCTAAAAACCTGGCCGTGGCTCTGCGCCCGGATTCAGCGACAGCCAAAAAGGTCGAAGCTGATGGCCTTAAAGTCATGTCTGTGGCGGAAGCTGCGGCCTGGGCTGATCTGATGATGATGGCCACGCCTGATGAATTGCAGGCCGATATCTATCGCGACCATATTGCGGGCAATATCCGTGATGGCGCTGCCATCGCATTTGCACATGGTCTGAATGTTCACTTCAATCTGATCGAGCCGACAGACAAAATTGACGTTGTCATGATCGCACCAAAAGGCCCCGGCCACACAGTGCGCGGCGAGTATCTGAAAGGCGGCGGCGTGCCTTGCCTGATCGCGATTGATCAGGATGCGTCCGGCAATGCCCATGATCTGGCGCTGTCCTATGCATCCGGGGTTGGCGGCGGCCGTTCCGGCGTTATCGAAACCACTTTCAAGGAAGAGTGCGAGACTGATCTGTTCGGTGAACAGGCGGTTCTGTGTGGCGGTCTGGTCGAGCTGATCCGCGCCGGTTTTGAAACACTGGTTGAAGCCGGTTATGCACCGGAAATGGCATACTTTGAGTGCTTGCACGAAGTGAAGCTGATTGTTGATCTGATTTATGAAGGCGGCATTGCCAACATGAATTACTCAATCTCCAACACAGCTGAGTGGGGCGAATACATGTCCGGCCCACGTATCGTGACATCCGAAACCAAAGCTGAAATGAAGCGCATTCTGACAGACATTCAGAGCGGCAAATTCACATCCGAGTGGATGCAGGAATGTAAAGCCGGTCAGGCCCGCTTCAAAGGCACACGCCGCTTGAACGATTCCCACCAGATCGAAGAAGTCGGCGAAAAACTGCGCGGCATGATGCCTTGGATCAAATCCAACGCATTGGTCGACAAGGAAAAGAACTGATTTTTCAGTTTTGACAATGAAGGGGCGTAGCTTTGGCTGCGCCCTTTTTTAATGGCAATACATAGCGCTTGGCGGGTTTGCCGACTTTAATTGATCTCTTGAGCCTAATGGCTCACAACCCGCGTTCGATGGCGCGCAACAGCCGAAATCTCAACTTGCCCTTGCCACCGCCCAGTGAAATGACAAACCGCACCAGACCATGTTCCGATGTTTTGGCGTAGCCTGCCAAAGTACTTACATCGGAGAGCGTGCCAGTCTTGTATCGCGAGCCTGCCTTTGTCTTTCGAAGCAGATTTGCATGTGGCGCAAACAGATGCAGCATTTTTGCAAGACCTGCCGCCGTGAATTGGTTTTCGCGGCTGATGCCGGATCCCTCGACCAGATAAATTGCGTCGGCTAATTTGTGTTTGGCAAGAATGTCCTGAGTGACCTTCAACGATTTCTTCAGACTGACCGGACCACCCAGACGGTAAGCGCCAATCTCCAGGAAAACCTGATTGGTGATATAATTATTCGAACCAAGCAGCATGGCAGCCAGAATTTCCGGCAGCGCGCGCGATTGCCGGTGCACATAGATGGGCTTTTGCCTTGAAGGCAGCGCGCCAATCGATATGTCTCCCTCAACCTCTCCGCCTGCCTTGCGGATAAACGCCGCGAGAAGCTCTCCTGCATAAAGCGCGCTGACATGCCGGTCCTGTTGCGCCAGGCTGATGCGCCCCTTGCCATTTGGCCCCCTTGCGCGAAACTGGCTGATGGCCAAAGGCGTGATCGGCGTCTGCTTTTCCGCCGAATGGACGGTCTTGCCCCTACGGACCGCATAGATGGTATTGAAATTCACCGCGAGCGCCGAATTCAAGGCATCATACGCTTCGTCAGTGTCTTCAATACCGGGAATGCGCAGATCATCGGGGTAGTAGCTGGTGTCCAGGACAATGCCACTGAACGGGTCCGTATTGGTCGCTTCAAGAAGTTTTGGTGCAAGCAGAGCCAGCTCCTCAGAAATCAAAAAGGGGTCTCCCCCACCGCGCACGTAAAGCACCCGTTTTTTGTCGAGGTAAAATTGCGTCTGAAACCGGTGATCCCTGCCGAGCACTTCCATCGCCAGCCATGCCGTGGCGATCTTGGCAACGGAGGCCGGGACAAATGGCTGATCAGCATTTTGAGCCACCAGTGCCTCGCCTTTTTCATCCAGCACCAGCACCAGCCCGGACGGTGCAAGGGCAGCAATCTGGTCTTTGATGTCAGCTCTGGCTGGAGACAAAAGCAAAAACACGATGCAGATAACGTTCAAAAGGCGAAACCACATAACAACTCCGGGATAGGCTGGTGACGATACTTGCGAAGACATATGAATGCGTTTGAACCGCAGGCATAGCAGATTGCTTGACGTTCAAATAGGCCAAAGCATTTGGAGGCGACCCGCATTATCGCTTTGAAAGCGCCGCCTCTATGGATTGGCACAGCATGCGCAGGGCGGCCTCGGCTTGTTTGAACTCAGTCTCATCCAGACCCGACAGCATGTCCAATTCCAAACTCATGTCAGCCTCAAACGCCTCATCAACCATAATCAATCCCTTTTCACTCAAGCTGACAAGCTGGCTTCGGCCATCAGTTTTGTTGTCTGATCGCTGAATAAATCCCTTTTGTTCCATCCGATTAAGCCTGTTGCTGAGACCACCCGAGGAGAGCATCAGGCTTGTGTAAAGATTGGTCGGAGACAGGGTAAAAGGGGGACCGGACCGGCGCAATGTCGCCAGAACATCGAACTCGCCGCGATCCAGACCATGTTTTTGCATTGAGGCCAGAATGGCCGGGCCGGTGAGATGTGCAATGCGGTTGATGCGCCCCAGCACAGCCATTGGCGATGTGTCGATATCAGGTCGTTGTTCCGCCCATTGGGCACGCAACCGGTCGACATGATCTGGTTTTTTGGAATCAATCATGACTGACAGAATAGTTTTACCTTTACATAAAGACAAATCCATTTATCTTTCGGTAAAGACAAATGGATTATGCCAAAATGAAAAACCGTCTGACGCTTATGGCCAGATCTCCAATGTTGCTTCTGGTCGGCAGCAGTTTCGTGTTTGCGACAAAAATCATGGTCGCAAAAGCTGCCCTTTCTGCGGGGGCTCTGCCGTTCCAATTGGCATTTGTGGGGAATCTTGGTGCCGGCCTACTGGTCTTTGGCCTTATTCTGAGGTCGGGGGAGCGCATTCCGACCAGTCGCGCCCACATATTGCTCTATCTTGGGCTGGGCATCATCAGCTTTGCGGCACCAACCGTGCTGTCATACGCCGTCGTGGACCGCGTCGGCCCGGCCTATACGTCCACCGTCTACGCGCTCTCGCCCATTCTCACCATGTCTTTCGCGGCGGGTCTGGGCATCGAGCGGATGTATCTGCGACGGTTCCTGGGGATATTAATCGGCCTGACCGGCATGTTGATTTTGGTTCAACAGCAATTCACGCAGATAGATACTGATGCAACATTATGGGTCGCACTCGGCCTTCTGATCCCCGCATTTGCGGCCATCGGGAATGTCATCAGGTCAAAATTTTGGCCAGCAGGCACTTCGGCACTGGCATTTGCCGGTGCCACCCTTCTGACATCCAGCGTGCTGGTCTTATGCATGGCGCCCCTGTTCGAAGACCCTCGCACTTGGGAATTCTCCCTGCCGGTTCTATGGGGCTGGATCGCCCTCATGATTGCCGTATCGGCCATTTCCTACGTTCTGAATTTTCAGCTTCAGAAAGTTGCCGGTCCCGTCGTCTTCAGCCAGATCGGCTATTGGGGAACAGGTTTCGGCGTCGTGCTTGCTGCGCTGCTGTTCGGTGACGTTTTGACAGCGCTCTCGCTGATTGGTTTGGCGGCGATTATTTGTGGCGGAGTCATTGCAAGGCGAGCGGCAGGCAAAGGGCATACCGCACCGACGTGAACTGGAAAATCAGGGCCACGGCGGCCTGCCCTATTGGGAACGTGCATTGAAGTTCCAAAACCGGCAAGGGCCCTTGAATCGCTCCAACGCTTTGGTGGACAAAGAACTGACTTTTCAAACGATTGAAATTGAATGTTCGCGGCTTTGATTGCGTATTTTGAGATGTAAAGAATTGCGGCTTTCTGGGTTTCTGGAGAATTCAACCGTTTCTCATGTGTTTACGGTTTCGTCGTAAGCAGAAACATTCACAAATGCTCTTTCAATTGCAATGTTGGGCGGGAAGCGGGCATTCACGGCGCTATGACCGAATGTCCGTTTTCATCTGAGCTCCGTGAAAGCAATAGTTTTGGGTATACTTCCTGAGGGACCGGCGTGTGGAACATCTCAATGAGGAAATACTCATTGGTTCTTATACCGAAACACGTGCACGTAGTCGTTCGTACAAGCGCACTTCCGCTTCCTGCGCAATTTCGACAACAATAGAATACGCTTGATTACCCGCATCGCCGAACCAGCCTGACTCGCAGCGGACCACCAGGTGATACTCATCACCATAACGTTCCACTTCACGATGAAACGTCACCGTTGCCGTCTGGACTGTTCCCTTTTCACGCGCATTCGGGCCTGGCTCCAAATTACATTGAAATCTTCCTGCTAATTCGGGCCGCTTTCCTTCGACTTGGGCTCTTCTACGAAAATGATCTCTAATCACATCGTCGGGACAGCCACGTATAAGACGGAAACTCATCCCTGTATCCAAATAATCTGCGCGAGTATGACGAACTGGCGGATCATATGCCATCGTCACCTTGATAGTCCGGCGTCCTTCACCAGTCTTAAATGGCGCTGGAATGGGTACCTTGTAAATCGCGAAATGATCAATTTGTAAACTGTCTTCAGCGTATAGTACAACTCGATCATCATCTGAAAATGCAGCGCGCTCAAGATTGGGTAGTCCGTGGCCACAAATTTTTTGCGCAGCGTCTCCCGTCAATCCAGACAATCGTATGGCGGCAGCCTCAGGAATACTCGCCGAACCCACCATCAATGCTCTAACCAAATTTGCAGAAGCTTGGGGTAACCGTGTTAATATTTGGGAAGCGCTATATGCAGCTAGCGGTGTCGAGTAGGATGTTCCGGATCCAGAGGTCACCAACCTATCTAGGGTCAGGACTCATTGATTGATCCAGAAGATCACTGTTGCGGCGATGCAGATTGCTGAGAAGTAGGTATGGGCGCATCGGTCGTAGCGGGTCGCGATACGGCGCCAGTCCTTGAGTTTGCCAAACATGCGTTCGATCAGATTGCGCTGTTTGTACAATGCCTTTGAATATGTGGCCGGATTATTCCTGCCTGATCTTGGCGGAATGCAGGGCTTGATGCCTTTTGCTTTCAATGCTGCGCGGAACTCGTCGCTATCGTATCCTTTGTCCCCGATCAGCGTTTGGGCGCTTGGCATGGCTGGGTACAGCAGCTTGGCACCCAGATGATCCGACATTTGCCCTTCGCTCAAGGCCATCATGATGGGCCGTCCCTTGCCATCGGTGACAGCGTGAAGCTTGGAATTTAACCCGCCTTTGGTGCGACCGATGCGACGGGGAAGAACCCCTTTTTTTGAAGGCTTGCCGCAGTGCGATGAGCCTTCAGGTGTGTGGCATCAATGATCAATGTATCTGGCGGACCTTCCTCGGCCACCAAACTGCTGAATATACGATCAAAAACGCCCAGTCCGCTCCACCGCACAAACCGATTGTACAGCGTCTTATGCGGCCCATAATCAACTGGCGCATCGCACCATCGAAGGCCGTTTCTGATAACGTGGATGATGCCACTCAGTACACGACGGTCATCGACACGCGGGATGCCGTGCGAAAGTGGAAAATGTGGTTTCATCCGCTCAAGTTGCTCTTCGGAAAGCCAAAACAAAGTGCTCATCTGTGATCCTCCTCGATTGGAAGGAATCACAAATCACTGCCGATGGGAATCCCAAATTTTAATGGGTCCTGAACCTAGATAAGCGTGATGAAGTGCCAGTACACCCGCACTTGGTAGATCATCACCCTGCCTCAACCGCATAACCGTGGCGTCGTAAACCATTGTTCCGCCGACCTCCACGAGATCTGGTTTGATTGATCCTGCCATACCTGGCCCAATTCGGGAAAATGGCGAAGGCTCTCCTTCGCGTGTAATAGCTCTGACATTCGGAAATGCAGCTAAGTTTCCATCGATACCTTCGCCGTGAGAAATGGAACCAACTGTCATTACATTCATGGCACCTGCCGGTTCAAAGAAACGGTTTGAGTCTTCCATCAAATAAAGCGGATAATCGGTGATTCCCTCCTCAACACGGTTGCCGCTCCGTGGCCTTCGATTGCCAGAAGATACAAAGATAACAACATCAAGTTCGCGCGCGAGCTCATCGAGAGTTGCTGCCCATATTCCAACTTTACCCCCTTTGTATGGAAGTTTTCTGTCCCCCAATGATATGACAAATATTCGGCAATCAAATTGTTCATTCAGGCCAGTGATAGCATCGCGCATCTGCGTTGGAACAAGGCGACGATTGTCAAATTGACCGTTTCCATTGACTACCTTTGCAGAACACAATCGTGCGCCAGGGTTCATTGTGCCAGCGTTGATTTGCGCTCTTATATCCCCGAAGGCAGCAATTGATCCAACCCTGGTTCCGTGCCCAAAATCGTCTGCGGTTCCTAGTGTTGCCGGGACAGCAATTGATCCGACTAAAATATCGGCCAACATTGGATGATCATTTATACCGCTATCGATAATACCAATAATTGGCGCGTCATCCGGCAATGAGTTCGGAACGGGCATACCACCCAGTTCCATCTCAAGTGCTTCTTCCGTTTCGAAGTCAGGTTGTGGCGGCAAATCAATTGTGGCAATTTCTTCGATTTTCAAAAGCGATACAAGTAACGCGCCCGAGATATGAGCTCTTGCAACGGTTAAGGAAGGGCCTACGTACCGGTCTGTAACTTCGCCACTCTTGGCTATTATATAGTCTTCAATCTGGTTGAGTTTCCTTTCCCGTGCTTCGCGCCTTCCAATTTGCCAAACCTCTATATCGACCCAGTACATTTCGTCAGCAACGAAATCAGCAATCTCCGCAAAACCATCTTCCTGAAATCGCGGGCCAACACGATCCTTCGGTTGAACCACACCGATGGAATCGATTGCATGGATGAACCCTTGATACGAAGGGTTCTTCTGCCCCTTTGGGATTTCACCTGAATAAGCATCAATTCGAGCAATTAACTGGTCCATTTCCTCTCTTGAGGAAAACAAGATGAGAGATTTATCCATGTCACTTGATACAACTGTGAGTCCAAGCTTTGCCCATTCTTCTTCCATCGACGCGCCGGTCATTGAGACGCGCAAGATCAATGACGGGTCAACCATTTCCGGTTTGCGGCGTTGCCGTTGAACCTCAATAGCCTGATCAAGTTGCTCTCGAACTTTCCCCGGGTGAGTTGCTCTATCTCTAGCTGGGGGTGGTCCACCACCGCCAGTTTTCCTGCGCTCCAAGCGCTCAGGAAGACGCACGAGTTTCAAGTGATCATAACGCGCCATGTTGAAATGTTTCCGTTACGACTGAAGGGCTTGGTTTTTGGATCTGCGCCTTACTTCATCTGTTAAGGCGCGGTTGAAATCACGCTCGCGTACCTTTGAACGACTTTCAATCACCATAGACTTTATCGATTGTAGGCAAACACGCTCGATCTCAGCATATGAAAATCCTTCCAATTTTCGAGACCAGTCTGCAGGGTTGAATTCAGTTTTCACATTCTTGAATTTCATTATCAAATAACGGCGGACCATGGGCAGTTCAGGTTTTTCGAACCAGATAACCTCGTCAAATCGTCTCCATACCGCTGGGTCCAGTGCTTTGTCGTGATTGGTGGCCGCTATTAGAAAACCTTTCGGTTGCAGTCTATCAATGAATACCAAAAGGCTATTGACTACGCGTCTGAGCTCATTGTGTTCACCCTCGTCTGAACGCGATCTTGCAAGTGCATCAAATTCATCAAAGAAAATTACACAGGGTTGCGTGCGTGCCATATCAAAAACCTTACGAAGATTACTAGCGGTCTCTCCCAGATATGACGAAATCAATCGATCAAGCTTTACAATATAGAGCACCAATCCCAGTTCCGCAGCAAAGACTTCCGCTGCCAGTGTCTTGCCGTTACCCGGAGGGCCGCAAAACAGCAATTTGGATCTAACGGGTAAACCGTGTCGACGTATCTCATCAGATTTACGATATTCTTTTTGAAGGCCTAATAAAACTCGAACATTGGGTGCGCTCAATACGATGTCTGACTTGGATTTTTCTGGTTCGATGCGCTCTACAAAATCACCCGCTGCGTCAGGAAATGGCAGAAGAGGAGCTAAAGCCGAATGGCGCTTTGGCTTCCTACCGGCAAGAGGCGCATCAAGGGACTTACGAAGGGAATCTGCGAGAACTCTGTTGTTCTTTTTCTCCTCCTCACCGATGATTTGTTCGGCCACGGCCCTAAATTCATCCTCTCGGCCAAAGCTGGCTAAGAGTTTCTTCATGAGTTCACCGCGTGCCATTGTCTGCTCTTATCTCCCGATCCAGTATTAATAGTATGACCAATTTTCCGATCACGCCAGCAATCTATTGTCAATTCACGGTTCCATTGACTCATTTTTTGATGCCTGTTTCAATAATCCGATGATATAGGTGTCGACCTTTTTGGAATTTCACCTTTGACCTCAACCCGGCAACCTCCGCTACTTTTGAGCGGAGCTCATCCTCACATTTTGAGGACTGGTGGGCATGACTTGAAAGTCGGTTATGGGCCGAAACAAACGCCTGCCTAAGATTGCCCCCTGCCCGCGTCCGCAGAGAACTTTCGAATGAAAAACGACAACAACCGTCCGTCCGTCACTGCGAAGCCCAGGCCGATGATGGCAAAGCCGATCCACGCCTCTGGTCCCATTCGCTCCCCCAGAAACAGCACTCCAAGGGCAATTGCGAAGGGGGGAACGAGCAATGTGACCAGCATCAAATTGGCGGCTCCGGCCCGTGCGAGAATGGCGAAATAGAGGACATAGGCCATCGCCGTCGACAAAGTTGCCAGGCCCAGCAGTGCACCCCAGACGCTTGCGGACAGTGCAAGGTTTGGCGGGCCGTCGACAACAAGCACAATCGGGATCATCAACACGGTGCTGCCGATCAACATTCCGAGTGCGTTCATTAGCGGCGGATGGCCAGCCAGTGCTGCTTTTCCCCAAACACTGGCGAATGCGTAAGACAGTGTTGCGCCGAGAATGGCGAGTTGAGCCAGATTGGTGAGATTGAATTCAGTCAGCGCATTGGGGCCCATGATAAAAGCCACACCGGCAAGACCCAGCACCGCACCAAGTATTTTCTTTGCCGTCAAAGGCTCATCCTTCAGCAGCAACCCTGCGGCCACCGCCGCAAACATGGCTGTGGTCCCGTTCAGAATAGAGGCCAATCCGCTTTCAATCTGTGTCTGCCCCCACACGATCAACGAAAATGGAACCGCATTATTAAGTGCGCCCATGACAAGATAAGCGCCCCAAACACTTTTGGAACGGGGAACGGCAACCCGCTTCAGATACACAATCACGGCCAGGATTGGCACGGCCCAGATGACTCTGTGGAGGGTAATGGTGAGCGGTGGCACTTCACGCAGCGCTATTTCATTGAAGAAAAACGATCCACCCCAAATCGCTGCCAGCATTAACAACAAGCTTGTCGATTTCACATCCAGTGTGGGCGATGTGGCGTTGGTCATGTCGAACGGCTCCAGAGGCATGGGTTGCTGCGTTCCAGTACCGCGACCGATCTTAAAGTGACCACCCGTTTCTTGCGGGAAGCGAACTTACACTGCGCGAGATATCAGTTCAGGCTTTTGAGGAAACGGTCATGCAGTCTCAAGCCGGAGTTTGAGACACAGTGTTCCGGCAAAATCTATTTCACCCAAACATCTGGTCAAAACGGCCTCGTCCCAACACGTGACCGCCTGCTTGAAACCAACATTCTGCAATGCGCTCATATCTTGCTGATATGCCAAGAGGACGCTGGTTTACCAGCGATGTTCAGGCGTTCCTGAATCTGGGTCCTGCGGGTCTCCCGAGAAGACAAAAGGCGCAACCGAAGTTGCGCCTTTAATCAATTCAGACCCTGCTGAGCTTTCAGCTCCAGCCGTCTGCGATGCAGGATCGGCTCCGTATAACCGGACGGCTGCACACGGCCCTCAAACACCAGATCGCAGGCAGCGCCGAAGGCAATGCCGTCGCAATCGGGGGCCATGGGAGTGTAATCCGGGTCGCCGGCATTCTGGCCGTCGACCACGGCTGCCATGCGCTTCATGGTTTCCATGACCTTTTCCTGCGTCACCACGCCATGATGCAGCCAGTTGGCCAGATGTTGCGAGGAGATGCGGCAGGTGGCGCGGTCTTCCATCAGGCCGACATTGTTGATGTCGGGAACTTTTGAACAACCAACGCCCTGATTAACCCAGCGCACAACATAGCCGAGAATGCCCTGTGCATTGTTGTCGAGTTCGGCCTTCACATCTTCCGGGGACCAGTTGGGCCGGTCGGCCAGCGGGATGGTCAGAATATCGTCCAGTTTTGCACGCGGTCCGCCTTTGGCAAGCCCGGCCTGAACTTCGCTGACATCAACCTTGTGGTAGTGGGTGGCGTGCAGTGTGGCGGCTGTTGGCGATGGCACCCAGGCGCAGTTGGCACCGGCTTTGGGATGGCCGATCTTTTGTTCCAGCATGTCCTGCATCAAATCGGGCATGGCCCACATGCCTTTGCCGATCTGGGCTTTGCCGCGCAGACCGCAGGCCAGACCGACATCGACATTCCAGTCTTCATAAGCGGAGATCCATGGCTGTGTTTTCATATCCGCTTTGCGGATCATGGCACCAGCTTCCATGGAGGTGTGCATTTCATCGCCTGTGCGATCGAGGAAGCCGGTGTTGATGAAGACAACCCGGTTTTTGGCGGCGCGAATACACTCTTTCAAATTCACCGTGGTGCGGCGCTCTTCATCCATGATGCCCATTTTGACCGTGTTGGCAGGCAGGCCCAGGAAATTTTCAACATTCGTGAAAATTTCATCGGCAAAAGCGACCTCTTCCGGGCCGTGCATTTTGGGTTTTACAATGTAGACGGAGCCGACTTCAGAATTCTTGTTTTCGTCGCGGTTGCGATCATGAATGGCGATCAGCACTGTGATGGCTGCATCCAGCATGCCTTCGGGGGCTTCATTGCCATCCTTGTCGAGGATTGCAGGGTTGGTCATCAAGTGACCCACATTGCGCACCAGCATCAGTGAGCGGGCTTTCAGCGTGACCGAACCACCATCAGCGGACTGATAGGTGACATCCGGGTTGAGCTTGCGGGTAAAGCTTTTGCCGCCCTTGCTGACTTCTTCGGTCAGATCGCCCTTCATCAGGCCAAGCCAGTTTGTGTAAACGGCAATTTTGTCTTCCGCATCCACCGCAGCGATGGAATCTTCGCAATCCATTATGGTGGACATGGCTGATTCCAGACGCACATCAGAAATGCTGGCGCTGTCAGAGCTGCCAATGGGGCTGGAAGCATCGACCACGATTTCCACATGCAGACCATTGTTCTTCAGAACCACGGAGGAAGGCGCGCCTGCATCGCCCAGAAAGCCAACCAACTGGTCGGCGGATTTCAGGCCAATGTCGCCAGCGCTGGTGGCAACAGACAATTTGCCATCCTTGATGGACAGGCCGGTGGCTTCTGTCCAATCACCATCCAGAGGCACAGCATCATTCAGAAAATCACGCGCCCAGGCGATGACACGGGCACCGCGTTCCGCATCATAGGTTTTTGATGCTGGCAAATCGCCCATGGCGTCGGTGCCGTACAGCGCATCATAAAGCGAACCCCAGCGCGCATTGGCGGCATTCAGGGCATAGCGTGCATTCATAACCGGCACGACCAGCTGCGGCCCGGCAATATCGCAGATTTCCGGATCGGCGGCTTCGGTCTCAATTTCAAAAGCGGGGCCTTCCGGCACCAGATAGCCAATCTCGGTCAGGAACGCCTTGTAGGCTTCCATGTCCTGCGCCTGACCTTTGTGTGTCAGATGCCAATTATCGATTTCAGTCTGAATGTCTTGGCGTTTTGCAAGAAGAGCTGCGTTTTTGGGACCGAGTTCGTGGATCAGTTTGCTCAAACCACCCCAGAAGGATTCGCTGCTGACGCCAGTGCCGGGCAACGCCTTTTCTTCAATGAATTGATGCAGTTTTTCGTCGATTTGCAGATCATGATCTGTGACGCGGTGAGCCATAGAATCTCTTCCCATAATTTCTTGTGTATTGCAGAGGCAGAAGCTGTGCTTTTTAAAGGTCGAAGTGCGCCGTGACCAGACCCTATCTGAAAGCTGTGAATCCAGCTCCCGTATCGGCTCCCCATTTGCGGCAGAGACATGTATTGTGGCGCGATCAAAACAGATTCGTGAAAGCGCTCAATTGTGAAGCAATATCTTGATCTCATGCAACGCGTTGTGGACACGGGGCACAGCAAGGAAGATCGCACCGGAACCGGCACAAAATCGGTGTTCGGGCATCAAATGCGCTTTGATTTATCCAAAGGGTTTCCGCTGGTCACCACCAAGAAACTGCATCTGCGCTCCATCATCTATGAATTGCTGTGGTTTTTGAACGGCGATACAAACATTGCCTATCTCAATGAAAACCGTGTTTCGATCTGGGATGACTGGGCTGATGAAGCTGGTGATCTGGGGCCGGTTTATGGGCATCAATGGCGATCATGGCCCGATAATAAGGGCGGCACGATTGATCAGATATCGCAGTTGATTGAGATGATCCGTACCAATCCGGACAGCCGCCGGTTGATTGTCAGCGCCTGGAACCCGGCAGATGTGCCCGAAATGGCGCTGCCGCCGTGCCATTGTCTGTTTCAGTTTTATGTGGCTGACGGGCGCTTGTCCTGCCAATTGTATCAACGGTCCGCCGATATTTTTCTGGGTGTGCCGTTTAACATCGCGTCTTACGCCCTGTTGACCCATATGGTTGCGGAAGTCTGCAATCTGCAGGTTGGTGATTTTGTCCATACGCTGGGCGATGCGCATTTGTATCTCAATCATCTGGAGCAGACCGAATTGCAGTTGGGCCGGGAACCAAAACCACTGCCAAAACTGAACCTGTTGAATGACCGCGATTCGATCTTTGACTTCCAGTTCGAGGATTTTAAAATCACCGGCTATGACCCGCACCCGCATATAAAGGCACCGATTGCTGTATGATTTCCGATAGTTCGAAAATCAGCATTGTTGTAGCCGCGGCTGAAAACAACGTGATCGGCCATCAGGGCGAGATGCCCTGGCATGTGTCGGGTGATTTGAAGAACTTTAAAGCCATCACAAGCGGAAAACCGATTGTCATGGGCCGAAAAACGTTTGAGTCGATTGGTCGCCCGCTTCCGGGCCGTCAAAATATTGTGGTGACGCGTAATTCGGACTGGCAGGCTGACGGGGTGGATGTTGCGGCCACTTTGGACGCGGCACTGGAGCTTGCTGGCAACGCGGCTGAAATCATGATTATCGGTGGCGGCGAGATTTATGCACAGGCCCTGCCCCTGGCCTCTCGCATTTACTTAACGCGCATACATATTGAGCCCGAGGGGGATACGTTCTTCCCCGGCCTTTCAGAGCAGGACTGGATAAAGAGCGACAGTCAAAAGTTGCCGCAAGGCGCAAAAGATACAGCAATGGCTACGTTTCTGGTGTTTGACCGGAATCCGTAGCCATTGCTGCTGATAAGATCTTTGGAGGATCAGTTAGTTTAAACTCAGTTGGCCAAAACTCAGTTGGCCAAAACTCAGTTGGCCAAAACTCAATTATTCAGAACTGTTGGCCAGTTGCCATCGCCTTGTACGATGTGGCCCGGAATGTCTTTTTCCCAGCGGCGCTGAACACCACGGCTGAAATTCAGATAAAGCTTGTCATCGACGACTTTCCAGACATCAGGCTCGCCCTTGGCAGTGTAGCCCTGTGACACAGCATAAGCGCAATAGCCGCCATATTGTGGGGCATATCTGGCTGGATTGGCCTCGAACATGGTTTTGTTGTCAGCGCTGGAAAAACGCCATTCCGCGCCTTCATGCGAAAGGCTGTGCTCTGTGCTGCCTTTAACAGGCTTGCCTTGGGTGAAATAGGCGACCGGATCGTAACCCGCAACGGCGACACCTTTAACCAGGCCGGTAAAGATGTCTGGCTTGGCGGCAAAGGCGCTGCTGGAAATAAGGCCCAGCGATGCAGCCACGGCTGCAGAGGCTGTGAGGGTCAAGAAGTTGCGGCGGTTGAATGAGGGCATGTCGATTCCCGATCTGCTGAAGTGATGACTGATTTCCGCAACAATAAAAGAAATCCACAGTTCACTTGCAATGCACATTTCCGCGAGCAGCGCGTCAGAACCTGTTTTGTTTATACAGGAGTTTTGCACTGTCCTGATGACAGGCCTTTAAAGAACGCCGCTTAGTTGTTATATCTCCTTTTGTCGGTGCAAGCCGACTATGGCGATAAATGGCCTCTGTAATAAGCTACTCGGACCCGGGGGCGGTACCCGGCGCCTCCACCAAAGCGCATTTGACACAATGTATGTGATTCAGTGCAAGTGTGCTTCGGCGGGGGCGAAACAGCTTCGACGAGGGTGTAAAAATTGTGTTTTCGCTCGGCATGGTACCACCGATATCGGACCATTTTAGTAGTTGCAAATGACAACTATGCGGAGGTTCGTCTGGCTGCGTAATGCGGTTCGACAACTTCAACTGAAGCCCAGTTCATTCGCATGAACTGGCGGGGTTCGGAGGCACCTGGCAACAGAAGCCTCCACTTATCCGTGTCCGCATTTCCGGATCGGTCGTGCCGTAACTGCAATATCTCCATTAGGCTCTTGCCCTACCCCGCAGTGACGCTTTATCACCTTGGTAACTGGGCGAACACCGGAGCTGCGATTCCTATGGCAAAAGACATGATCCGTTACGACGTGCTGGCGCAGGAGGCGCTGCGCGGAATGCTTCGGAAACTCCTTGTGGAAGTCTCTCAGACCGGCCTTCCCGGCGAACACCATTTTTTCATCACCTTCAGCACCACGGCAACGGGGGTGCGAATCTCCAACCGGCTCAAGTCTCAATACTCTGAAGAAATGACGATTGTGCTGCAGCACCAATTTTGGGATCTGATTGTTGGTGAGCAATCGTTCGAGATTGGCTTGTCCTTCAATGCCATTCCCGAACGCCTGCATGTTCCCTTTGCCGCCATCAAGGCGTTTTATGACCCGTCGGTGCAATTCGGTCTTCAGTTTGATCCTGAAATGGCCAAATCGGCAGATGAAGATGCTGAGACAAATGACGATGTTGCAGGCGAAGGCAGCGATGCTGTTGAGCTGGCTGCAGTGCCAACGGCCCCGGCTCAGGTAGAAGAATTGCATGCCACCCGTCCAATGCTCCCAAGCGAGCGGGAAAAGCAGCGCGAAGAAGCGGCGCGCATGGCAGAAGAAGCTGCCAAGCGCGAGACTGAGGAAGCCGCCAAGGCCACGGCGGAAGCCGACAATGACGAAGACGCAGATGGTGAGCCGTCAGACCTGCCCGACGTTGAGGGTGATGATGTGACTGATGAGGACGACACCAAAGGCGCTGATGTTGTTTCGCTGGACTCCTTCCGCAAAAAGAACTGATTTTCACTGATTATATGACTGGATGGAACACGCCATGACCGCAACACGTACGGAATCTGATACGTTTGGCCCGATTGAAGTCCAGAGCGACCGGTATTGGGGCGCACAGGCGCAACGGTCTCTTGGTAATTTCAAAATCGGCTGGGAAAAACAGCCAGAGCCAATTGTTCGGGCGCTTGGTATTGTCAAACAGGCTGCAGCGCGGGCCAATATGTCGCTGGATCGGCTCGATCCAAAACTTGGCGATGCCATTGTGACTGCGGCGCAGGAAGTTATTGAAGGCAAGCTGAACGCTCATTTCCCGCTTGTGGTCTGGCAGACCGGTTCCGGCACCCAATCCAATATGAATGCCAATGAAGTGATTTCCAACCGCGCCATCGAAATTCTGGGCGGTGAGATGGGGTCCAAAAAACCTGTGCATCCCAATGATCACTGCAACATGTCGCAATCCTCCAATGACACATTCCCCACTGCTATGCATGTGGCCTGCGCTGAGGAAATCGAGCATCGTTTGCTCCCTGCCCTGCAGCAATTGCGCAATGCGCTGAATGACAAGGCACAGGCCTGGGACAAGATCATCAAGATTGGCCGAACCCATACGCAGGACGCAACGCCCCTGACACTGGGTCAGGAATTTTCCGCCTATGTGCAGCAACTTGATAATGGCATTGAACGCATCACAAGCGCCATGCCCAAGCTGATGGAGCTGGCGCAAGGCGGCACTGCCGTTGGTACAGGGCTGAATGCACCCATTGGTTTTGCGGAAAAAGTGGCTGACGAGATTGCCAGTATTACCGGCATGAAGTTCACCACCGCACCCAATAAGTTTGAGGCCCTGGCCGCCCATGATGCGATGGTCTTTTCTCATGGCGCGATCAACACCGTTGCCGCTTCGCTGTTTAAAATCGCCAATGATATCCGCTTTTTAGGCTCTGGCCCGCGTGCCGGCCTTGGCGAGTTGTCACTTCCGGAAAATGAGCCCGGATCATCCATCATGCCGGGCAAGGTCAACCCGACACAATGCGAAGCCTTGACGCAAGTCTGTGTGCAGATTTTCGGCAATAATGCAGCGCTGACCTTTGCCGGCAGTCAGGGCCATTTCGAATTGAATGTCTTCAACCCTGTGATGGCCTATAATTTCCTTCAATCCGTCCGCCTGATGTCCGATGCGGCGGTTTCCTTTGCTGACAATTGTGTTGTTGGCCTGGAGCCAAGGCTGGAAAACATTCAAAGCGGGCTGGAACGCTCACTGATGCTGGTCACGGCACTGGCGCCAAAAATCGGCTATGACAATGCAGCGAAAATCGCCAAAACAGCCCACAAGAACGGCACCACGCTGAAAGAGGAGACGCTGGCGACCGGACTTGTGACGGAAGCGGAATATGATGAGATTGTCGTGCCTTCGAAGATGATCTCGCCGGGATGATGTGTCTTGAAAAAGCACTCGATTTCCATTGAGGGCCACCGCACAAGCATCTCTCTTGAGGATGCTTTCTGGAATGGGCTGCAGCACATTGCACGCGAACGCGATGTATCGCTGCAATCCTTAATCCGGGAGATTGATGAGGCCCGTACCGCTGGTCTGACTGATCTACCGTCAGAAAATCTGTCCAGTGCCATCCGGGTGATGGTGTTGCGCTATTATCAGCAGGAAAGCGGCGCGGCGCGGTGATCAGTAAAGCTGGTTATTGGAGCGGATTCTGCAACGCATCGCGAATCTGGTTTTCCAGATTGATTTGAGGCGCTGGCGGCACAGCATTTGCGGCCTCACGCTTCTGGCGGCGTTCACGCAACATGCGCAGTTGACGTCCAAACCATTCCTTTTCCAGAATGTCTTCTTCCTGATTTTCAATACGCGCCACTTCGCGCTCGAATTCCCGCAGGGTCAGAAAACCTGTCAAAGCTGAGACATCAAACTCACGTTCGGGGTTTTCCAAAGTGCCACCAAAGCTGATGTCGATCTGAGGTTCAGCGCCAATAACAGCTTCAGTGCCTGGGTCCATTCGCAAGGTCCAGTCGCTTTCAAGCAACAAGTTGATGAGATCAATTGTGCCGCCGCCAAGCGCCGACGCCTCCCCGGCATCTACAGAGACTGAACCCGCGCGGACAGAACCGGAGACGATGGAGAACACGCCTTCCGCAGAATTGAAGGGCAGCACACCATCATTGATGTGCTTCAGGAATTCCTCGGTGATTTTCTCTTCTTCAAGTTCAAGCCCGGCATCCACCGCCCTCATGGTTTTTTTGAAGGCCAAAGGGTTGATGCTGCGAAACTCGCCGTTTTCAACCAGCAGAGTACCACCGCCTGTCAGGCTGGAGACAAGCTCCTTCATGGTGTCGCCATTGCCTTCGAAATTGGCCGAGAAATTCAGTCCACCCAAGGCAGAAGCGCGGCCTTCGGGACGCCAGACCAGTTCTTCCAGAGCAGCTTCCTGCAATCTCACCCGACCATCCAAGACGACCGAGCCAAGCGTGTTGCGAATGTTGATGACGCTTGACAGAAGACCACCTGCAAAGCCCGCCTCGATTATCTCTACACCCAGGCTACCGGTGCGCGCGGTCAAGGTCACACCACCAGAGTCAGCAACCAGGCGATCTGATAACTCAATGATTTTTGCCCGCAATCCAACTGCCAGTTCCAAATCACGAAGGGCTGTCACGTTGAACGGATTTTCGGACCAGATTGTTTCGTCAATGACAATTGCCAGCGGGTCTTCTCCAAGACCAAGTGACAGCAGCCACGGCAAGCTCAGCCGATCCACTGAAAAATCGCCGACAAGACTGGGGGTGTCGTCTGACAAATCCAGTGTTCCGCTTCCCGTGATATCCTCGCCGTCAATTCTGGCGCTGGAAATTTCCGCGTCCATTCGCGCACCATCCAGGCTGATCTGACCGGCCAATTCCAGCGGCAGGTCTCTGACCAGTCCCACTTCGCTCTGCAAAGCGCCGGCGAAGGTGATGCCTGCCATCTTCAACAGCGGATTGACCGCATTCGTTTTCAGGGTCAACGACCCGTCAAATCCAAGGGCTGCGCCGTTGCCGGGGCGGATAAAACCTTCAGCATTTATGCGCGTGCCAGCAAGATCGGCGATCAGACTGGAGAATATTCCTGCATCCAGCGACCCTTGACCGGACATGCTCAACGCCCCGAAAACCGGCTCCAAAGTTGGCTCAGCCGGGATTGAGAATTGCCGCAGCAATTGTGCGGAATCCTCTGAATCAGCGGCCAATGTGAAGGTCACTTCGCCACTTTCCATCACGTCAGGACGACCATTGAACTCGCCCTTGAAAGACAGCGGGGACCCGCCAGCTGTTCCACCCAGCTGAAGATTGGCCTGAATGCCTTCTGCTTTTGTTTCAGAGGAAAAGCGAATATCCAGATCTGCCGGAGCCAAAGCAGGCGCGGCAATGGTGATCGCATTGAAGACTGGCAGATCTTCCAGATAGGGTGTCATAAGCCGCAGCAGGCCAGACAAATCCGGTGCCTCAAGCTCGGCAGTCATTGTGCCAATCGGACTGCTGAACACGTTTTCCAGCCGTCCAATGGCTGTAATATTAGCACCGGCAACGGCGTCAATCTGAAAACGTTTTAACTCCAGCACTTCGTCTGCCAGTGACGCTTCAACGATGACGTCACGTGCATTCACGCCTTCGCTGACCAGCCGGTTTGCATGCAGGTTCAGTGACACATTGTCCGTGACAGCTGCAGCTGCAACCGCATCGCGGCCAGACAGAAGCCGGGTCAGATCATTGATGGCGTCCAGATCCAGCAGTTCTGCATCAATGGTCATATCCAATTGGCTGCGTGCACCCAGAGGCGTTCTCAAATCCAGATTACCGGACAGGGCGTCGTTTCCAAGCGTACCCGTGATTTCTTCCAGAACCAGATGCTCGCGGCCAAATTCGGTACGCGCTTCAAATTGCACTGCTGGCGGCGGCGTACCCGGTACTGGTTGATCTGGCCGTGCCCAGACGGCAAAGTTCCCCGGCTCCAGAGAAGCAACGCGCATAAATCCATCAAATTGCGGTGTCCGAGTTTCCTCGTTTCGCGCAACACGCCCGGACGCTATGAAGGCCGTCCTGCCGGGAAACCGTGCCTCAAATTTGTCAATCTGCCAGCCGCCCCGATCATTTGAAGCGTCGAGGGCAAGCCGTTCCACAATACTGCCGCCCAAAACAATTGAGCCGACATCCATTCGCAAACGTCCAGCGACTCCCAATTCCGTTGGTGTTGCCAAAGCCAGCTGACCGAGCAGGGCAGATACCTGAGATGGTCGTGCCGGCTCGGAGGGGCCGCGTCCGATGGAACGGTCCAGATCAATTTGATCCGTGCGCAGGCTCAAATCAAAGCTCGGCGTGTCGCCGAACAGAATACGTCCTGTCCCTTCCAGAGTGGAAGCAAGACTTGGCGGGCCCATGGCAATGATAAATTCAGGCAATTCCAAATCGGCGGAGGTCAGCGAATAGCGGCCCTGTGAGCGGATTGGAGGCTCTTCTCGTGGCGCATCATCCTCTTCCTCCGCGGCATAGGCACTGAAAGTATAGGTGCCCTCATAGACCGGGCCGCCTTCGGAGTTCGACAATATTCCATCAAGCGCCAGAGACACGGGCGTTTCAAGCGGATTGACCTGCAAGGTGACACGCAAATTGCCCAGATCATCTGTTCGGCCAGTGGCAACGCGGAACGAATTGGGCTGCCCCTCATAAGTGAAGCCACCCTCAACACGGAAAGGGCCCAGCAACGAGCGGGCATTGCCTTCAAAATTCACATCGTCCAACTGCCACAGATTGTCACGCCGACCGTCAATCAGCCGCAAGGTCCCATTTGAAACCCGCACACTGTTGAAAATTACCTTGTCGGGATCAATCGGGGTCCGATTATCTGTAGTCAAAAGCCAGTCCAGACGACCAGAATCGTCGATAGCGGCGGAAACGACGGGCCGTTCCGCAACCAAATCCGTGATATGGATTTCGCCACGCAGCAGTGGCATCAGTTCCATTCTCACGCGAATTTCGTCAATCCGCGCAAGTGCTTCGCCTTCCGATTCGCCAACGCGCACATCGGTAAAGGTGATGGCCGGCATTGGCAGAAATCGGGCGTCAGCTGCGCCGGTTACACGCACCGGATGCCCGAGCGCCTTGGAGGCCTCATCTTCAAAAATCTGCCGATAGGCAGTCCAGTCGATAAAAAACGGTCCTATCAACCCGCCCACAAGGATCAGAATGATAAAACTTCCAACGAAGATGTATAATTTATTCAGGGCAGCGCTCCAAAGGTGCCGGTGAAAGACGCTTGCACCACGTTAAGACGCCTCATATCGAATTCAACCGATTTCTTTGCTTATCCGCATACAAATGGGACAGTTTCGGCCTGCAAGATCAATTGGCTGGCACTATTTTACCTGAGACACGATTTTCCCAGGGTTCATGATATTCTGCGGATCGATAGCGGCTTTAATTTGGCGGATCAGATCAACCCCATGTCCTATTTCGGCCTCAAGATAGGGCATCTTTCCCTGGCCTATGCCATGCTCGCCGGTGCAAGTACCATCCATCGCAATTGCGCGCCTGTTCAGCTTTGATACAAATGTGGCGGCGCGCGCCACTTCATCGGCATCATCCATATCCAGCAAGACCAGCACGTGGAAATTTCCATCGCCCGCATGTCCAACCATGGGGGCCACAAGTTCCATTTCCTCAATGTCATGAAACGTTTCCGTGACGCATTCCGCAAGACGGGAGATCGGCACACAGACATCCGTTGAGATACCCTCGCAGCCGGAGCGCAATCCAATCGACGCCCAATAAGCATCATGACGCGCCTGCCAAAGTTTGGTCCGTTCTTCTGCCTGCGCCGTCCAGACAAACGCGCCGCCATTGCAGTCGTCTGCAATTTCGCCAAACATTTCCGCCTGTTCAGCAACGCCCGCATCGCTGCCGTGAAACTCGAGGAACAAGGTTGGTTGTTCACTCAAATGCAAATTGGAATAGGCATTGCAGGCTTTCACCTGAAGGGTGTCGAGAAACTCAATCCGGGCCACCGGAATGCCATACTGGATGGTTTGAATCACAGCGTTACAGGCGTCCTCAATGGTCGGGAAGGGACAGACGCCGCCTGAAATCGCCTGCGGGATGCCCTGCAATTTCAGGGTCAGTTCCGTGATGATGCCCAACGTACCTTCAGAGCCGATCAGCAATCTGGCAAGATCGTAACCCGCAGAGCTTTTGCGGGCCCGATTGCCGGTTTTCAAAATCCGGCCATCCGGCAGGACAGCCGTGAGATTGATAACATTGTCGCGCATCGTGCCATAGCGCACCGCATTGGTGCCAGAGGCCCTGGTAGCCGCCATGCCACCTAGGCTGGCATCAGCGCCTGGATCAATCGGGAAGAACAGCCCGGTGTCGCGAAGATGATCATTCAATTGTTTGCGGGTCACACCCGGTTCAACCACACAGTCCAGATCTTCCGCGTTTACTTTCAGCACACGGTTCATTCTGGACATGTCCAGCGACACGCCGCCTTCCGGTGCATTCACATGGCCTTCAAGCGACGTGCCGGTTCCATAAGGGATGATGGGAATATTATGATCCGCACAAATGGACACGACATCGGATACATCTTCAGTCGTTTCAACAAAGACCACCCCCTGAGGCGGCTGGTTCTTTATCCAGCTTGTTGTATGCCCGTGCTGCTCGCGTACAGCCTGCGCTGTTGAAAATCGCTCACCGAAGCGCTGCTTTAAAACAGCGCCGACTGTCTCAAAATCTCCGCGTTCGGCATTCGGTGCAACCAGGTCAGCTGACATTTTCTTATCCTGTTAATTTCTGTCGCCCGGTCTGGGTAGCAAAGCACCACACGCAGACCAAGCCATTCTTGCCATATAGGGGGCATTGTCCCTTGACGCAGTCCAATTTCTTGTGGTTTCTGAATGTCCTAGAGGATCGAGCCAATGCTCGCATCCGCCTCATTGGTCAGAATCAACTTGTGTCTGCGCAGAACACACCCTTCCCTGAGCTTGTCAGATATGAAAATCATTGCGGCTTTTTCACAAGAAAATCCAGCGGCTCCATAAATTCGGAACCGGTTTCGTGAGCTCCCACATCAAGCGTCTTTATGGAATTGCCCATAGTTGGATAGAGCCGAACTGGCGGGTGTTTGCTGGCACAAGACAGCCGGAATTGTGGATTCTGGCAGCTATGATCGGCTTTGGTGTTGCCGTTGTCGCCATTCTGTTTCGCCTGGCAATTGGCGCGGTGCAATGGGTCTGGCTGGGCGATATGTCAGAACGCGTAGCGTCTACGGCTGCAGCATTGCCCTGGTGGGTGATACTGGCGGCACCCATGACGGGCGGTCTGGTGGTTGGGCTGGCGCTGCAATATCTTCACCCGGGACGGCGCACCGGCGGCGTAGCAGATGTTATAGAGGCACGCGTATCCGGTACAGAAAGCCTGGGGCTGCGATCTGGAATTCGCAGTGCGATTTTGACGGCTATTTCCCTTGGTTCCGGAGCTAGCGCCGGGCGTGAGGGCCCAATCGTTCATCTTGGTGCAACACTTGCAACGGCAATCACCCGCCGCGTGGGCCTGCCCGAAACCAGCCGCCGCACGCTTTTGGCCTGCGGTGTTGCAAGCGCGGTCTCTGCCAGCTTCAATGCCCCCATTGCAGGTGTGCTGTTCGCGCTGGAAGTGATCCTTGGCCATTATGCAACGACTGCCTTTGTGCCCATCGTCATTGCCTCTGTTTGCGGCACAATTCTTTCACGGGTCTGGATTGGCGATGTCGCGGCATTTGAGATCCCGGTCTATCAGATTACCTCTTATCTGGAATTTCCAGCATTCTTCCTTCTTGGCATTGTCTGCGCTCTGGTTGCTGTGATTTTCCAGTTTTCCCTGATCGGTACAGATTATCTCACGCGCCGACTGACCTTTCCGTTTTTTCTGCGGCCGGTCGTTGGAGGATTTCTGGTTGGGTTGATTGCACTGTGGTTCCCGCAGGTTCTGGGTGTGGGATATGAGGCAACCGATCAGGCGTTGAGACAGCAACTGCCGTTGACGTTAATGCTGGCCCTGATTGTTGCAAAAACTGCTGCAACCTCCATCACGCTGGCGTCGCGCTTTGGCGGTGGCATATTCTCCCCTGCCCTTTATGTGGGTGCCATGGCTGGCGGTGCCTTCGGTATCATCGCCGCCAGTGCCTTCCCGGAAATGGCCTCAAGTCAGGGCCTCTATGCCATTCTGGGCATGGGTGCTGTGTCGGCTGCAGTCATTGGCGCACCAATTTCCACAACTATGATCGTATTTGAACTCACTGGCGGCTACGGCCTCACTATCGCGCTTTTGTTGACTGTGTCTGTGGCGGTCGGATTGAACATGGCCATCCATGGGCGCTCCTATTTCCACTGGCAGTTGGAAATGCGTGGGCTGTTTGTGAATGTGGGGCCGCACAAATATCTGGTTCAGACAGTGCGTGTCGCCGAATTTCTTCAGCCGCCAAATCCCGAAGACGATGCAGAATTCCTGAAAGACGGATTCAGCTTTGGCGATGATATGCGGGTTATGACGTTGACCGATACATTAGAAACAGCCCTGCGAGCCTTCGACGAGACGGGTCTGGGCCGCATTCCGGTGGTTTCAAGCGGTAAAAACAGAGCTTTTGTCGGTTGGGCTGTTCAGGTCAAGGCACTGGCCTATTTCAATGATGCGCTGATTGATGCAAATGTGGAAGAACATCGCTAGAACATCAATAGAACAGAATTTATTGGGTTCGCGCTTTAGCTGTCCTATCTTCATTGAATAACAACACAGCGAATCAATTCATCCATCATGGCCACACGTCAAAATCCTTCTGTTACGCCGCACACACCCAAGGCGGGTGGTCTGGCGGCGCGCGCCAGCAAACAGGCGGCGGCTTCACGTCCGGTTGCGCCTTATATGGACGGCATGAATGCAGAACAGCGCGACGCTGTGGAGAGCATTGACGGGCCGCTGCTGGTGTTGGCTGGTGCGGGAACCGGCAAGACACGGGTTCTGACCACACGCATCGGCCACATTCTTGCAACGGGAAGTGCACATCCGGGGCAGATATTGTCTGTCACCTTTACCAACAAAGCTGCACGGGAAATGAAAGAACGGATCGGGAAACTGATTGGTGGCGCGGTAGAGGGCATGCCCTGGCTTGGCACCTTTCATTCCATCGGCGTCAAATTGCTGCGCAGACATGCAGAGCTGGTCGGCCTGAAATCGAATTTCACGATCCTCGACACAGATGATCAGATTCGCCTGATGAAACAGATCATCAAGGCGGACAACATTGACGAGAAGCGTTGGCCGGCACGCCAATTGGCCAATATCATTGATAGCTGGAAAAACCGTGGCTGGTCCCCAGATCAGGTACCCAAAGGCGATGTGGGCAGCTTTGCCAATGGCAAAGGAGGCGAGCTGTATCAGGCCTACCAAGACCGCTTGAAAGCCCTGAACGCGGTTGATTTTGGCGATTTGCTGCTGGAATGTCTCAATTTGTTCCGCAAGAATCCGGACGTACTGAAAGAGTATCACAGCCGTTTCAAATACATTCTGGTGGACGAGTATCAGGATACCAATGTGGCGCAATATATGTGGCTCCGCCTTCTGGCACAGGGCAACAGCAATATTTGCTGTGTGGGCGACGATGATCAGTCGATCTATGGCTGGCGCGGTGCCGAGGTGGATAATATTCTGCGGTTTGAGAAAGATTTTCCGGGTGCCAAGGTCATTCGACTGGAGCGTAATTATCGCTCGACGGGCCATATTCTGGGCGCTGCTGCCGGGTTGATTGAAAACAATGAAGACCGGCTTGGGAAAACCCTGTTCACTGATACCGCTGAAATGGGAAATCCGGTTATCGTCTCCAGCGTCTGGGATTCAGAAGAAGAAGCCCGGGCCATTGGCGAAGATATCGAGCAACTGCAACGCGATGGCCATGCACTGAACGACATGGCGATACTGGTACGAGCATCGTTCCAGATGCGCTCATTTGAAGATCGTTTTGTAACGTTAGGACTGAATTACCGTGTGATCGGCGGCCCGCGCTTTTATGAACGCATGGAAATTCGCGATGCATTGGCCTATTTCCGCGCCATGCTGCAACCGGCTGATGATCTGGCCTTTGAGCGGATCGTCAACACGCCGCGCCGCGGCCTTGGTGATGCAACACTCAATCTGTTGCACGCCTTTGCGCGGGCACGCGCGATACCGCTGATTCAAGCAGCGCACGAACTGTGCCAGACCGAAGAGTTAAAGCCCAAACCACGCAAAGCCTTGTCCAATCTGGTCACCAGCCTGTCGCGCTGGCGCGAACAGGCCGACAATCTGCCCCACACGGAAATTGCCGAAATCATTCTGGATGAGAGCGGCTACACGGAGATGTGGCAGAATGATCGATCCGCAGATGCGCCCGGCCGTCTGGAAAACCTGAAAGAGCTGATCCGCTCCATGGAAGAATTTGAAAGCATGGGCGGCTTTCTGGAGCATATCTCTCTGGTTATGGATGTCGACACGAAGGAAGATTACGATGCGGTCAGCATCATGACGCTGCATTCTGCAAAAGGTCTGGAATTCGACACTGTCTATCTGCCCGGGTGGGAAGAAGGCCTGTTCCCCCATCAACGCGCGCTGGATGAATCCGGGCGCTCCGGGCTGGAGGAAGAACGGCGGCTGGCCTATGTGGGCCTGACGCGTGCCAAGAAAGCCGCAAAGATCTGGTTTGTCTCAAACCGGCGCATTCACGGTACCTGGCAATCCTCTATTCCATCGCGTTTTCTGGACGAACTGCCGGAGACCCATGCCCAAATCAATGAAAGCAACAGCAGCTATGGCGGCTATGGATCGTCCGGTGGTGGTGCCTATGGCGCCAGTCGGTTCGACACTCAGGATACGTTTCGCAACACTTATTCCACCCCCGGCTGGCAGCGTGCACAACAACATCACAAGACCGAAGGCGCCAAACGCAATAGCGGCGGCCCACGCACCATTGAAGGTGAGTTGGTGGCCAAAAGCGGTTCTGCTGCATCATCAAGTTTTGCACTTGGCGAACGCGTGTTCCACATGAAGTTTGGCTATGGGCTGGTGGCGCAGATCGACGGCAACAAACTCACAGTGGATTTCGACAAGGCCGGACGCAAAAAAGTCGTCGACAGTTTTCTGGAAACCCACTGATCATGAACCAATCCCGTATTATGCTGCGGCTGGATACTCCGGAAGCCAGCGACCTCTTCTTATTGCTTGAAGCTGCGTTTGAAGAAGACGGCTATGCCATCTCGCATTTCGAGGTGGAGCCCGACAATCCCGATTCGCTGGAATGGACCATCGATATTTATGTTCCCAAAGAGGAGCTGACAGAAGTTCTGGACCGAATCGAAGGTCTGCGTACCAACGATATGTCAGGTCTGAAATTGACCCATGAAGACGTTGGCGATGAGGATTGGGTGGCCATGAGCCTTGAAGGCTTGCGACCCGTTGCTGCCGGGCGATTCTTTGTTCACGGCGCCCATGACAAGGCTCTTATTCCCGCCGGCGCGGTTGGCGTGGAAATTGAGGCGGGACAGGCATTTGGTACCGGCCATCATGGCACAACCGCCGGCTGTCTTGAGGCACTGGAATATGTTCTTAGGCGCCGTTCTTTTGAACGAATTTTTGACATGGGTACGGGAACAGGCCTTCTGGCCATTGCGATTGCCAAAGCCTGTCACCAACCTGTTCTGGCCAGCGATATTGATGTGGTTTCGGTGGTCGTTGCACGCGAAAATGCCCAACTGAATCAGGTCGCAAACCGAATTCACGTAGTCGAAGCAAACGGGATGCATCACGCGGCCATTCGCATTACCGCACCGTTTGATCTGATTGTTGCCAATATTCTGGCTGGGCCATTGATGACAATGGCGGGAGAAATTGGCGGTCAGCTGGCTGCTGGCGGAACGCTGATACTCTCGGGAATTCTGGATGCGCAGGCAAACCGGGTGGTTGCAGCCTATGTGGCACATGGTCTGGCGTTGCAGCGGCGCGCTTCTCGCGAGGGCTGGACAACGCTGACCTTTTGCGCCGTGCTTTAGAGCCCTGTGTTGTTCATCCGAATCCAAACTCCATACAAAAAAACACCGGATGGTAAGACCATCCGGTGTTTTTAATTTCGATTTAAGCGACTGATTTAGAACGGGTAAATGGAAGAACCTGCTTTTTCAAGCGCTTTGCGGTTATAGCCATTTTCGGCCAGTGTCTGGTCGTCAAGTGTCAGAAGGTAACCGTTTACATAGCGGGATACCTGACGTTCCCGTGCAGATACCATGCGGTCCATTGCGCGACGAAATACGGAGTTTGAACCGGCGGCACGAGCGGGGACTTTATTAAAAGAGGCAGTTGTAGCCATGATCTTTGTCCTTAGCTTTAAAATTGGTTTCGAGCGGCGCACCTTGCGTTGTCAGCGTGGGAGGAGATCGCTTTCAACATCTGGGAGGGAGTAAAGTGCGCCGCTCTGATGTTTTAGAATTTAGGGATCACGGCGCATAAGAAAAGGGCCAATGCTGCATGTCAGCATTGCGTTTTTTGCATATGCGAAGAATTTATTTCGCAATGCAGCATTGCTGTCTGTTTTGACATTCGACCGATGGCGGGTCATACGCGCATAAAAGGAGATATTTATGTTTCAGTCTTTTGCTCAGCCACCCGTTGGAAAGAACCTGCTTGGAGAGAGATTTGCGCGCTTTGCAAAAGCTCTGAAAGGCAATGGTCTTGATGGCTACATCATCTCTCACGCTGATGCACATCAAAGCGAGTACCTGCCGGCTGATCAGGAGCGACTGTCGTATATAACCGGGTTCACTGGCTCTGCCGGTTGGGCCATTGCGATGGCTGACCGGGGATATCTGTTCATTGACGGGCGGTATACAGAACAGTCCTCTCAGCAGATTGACCCTGACACTTTTTCAACTGTTGATGTTGTGATGACAGGTCCAGCCAAATGGCTGAAGACCAATCTTAAACCGGGTGATCGTGTGGGGTATCATCCCTTCTATTTGACCGTCTCACAGGTACGCAACTTCAAAAAAACCTGCGAAACAGCCGGTGCAGAACTGGTTTCATGCCCTATCGACCCGGTTGATCAAATCTGGGAAGAAGGCGGCCGGCCCGCCCCTGCCAAAGGTCGCATTGTCCTGCAGGACATTTCATTTGCAGGCGAGAGCGCCCCCGCCAAGCTACAGCGCCTCTCGGAGCATCTGGATGGAATGAACGCCGATGCGGCTCTTATCACACTGACGGATTCAATTGCCTGGACCTTCAATCTGCGAGGCAATGATGTGGTTCACAACCCGGTTGCCCTTGCCTTTGCGTTGTTGCGAAAAAATGAAAAACCGATTCTTTGGGTCGATGGAGAAAAGCTTTCAAATTCCGTTCGTGATGCACTGTCTCAGATAGCCGAGATTGAAGAGATGTCAGATTTCAGCGCCTCCATAGAACGTATTTCCAGCGCCAATCCTTCCATTTTGCTTGATCCAGACAGTTGTGCAGACGCTGTGCGCATAGTTCTTGAGCAAGGTGGTGCGACACTGGTTGAAGGCAAAGACCCGGTGGTGGCCATGAAGGCGACAAAGAACGCTGTTGAACTGGATGGCATGCGCCGGGCGCATTTGCGTGATGGGGCTGCCATGGTGAAGTTTTTATGCTGGCTTGATCAGCAACCGGCAGGAAGTCTGACGGAAATTGATGCTGCCCGCCAACTTGAAGATATCAGGCGCGAAACTGCGGTGGCCGATAGCTCACAGTTGCAGGAAATTTCGTTTGATACGATTTCAGCAGCCGGCAGCAACGCGGCGCTGCCGCATTACCGGGTTATGGAACATCACAACGCGGGTATTGAGGATGACTCTCTCTATCTGGTTGATTCAGGCGGGCAATATCAAGATGGCACCACCGACATTACGCGAACAATCGTCATCGGTTCTGTCGATGCGGAACGCAAACAGCGCTTCACCCAGGTCTTGCGTGGCCACATCGCCATTTCTACCGCACGCTTTCCATCAGGCACCAGCGGCGCGCAATTGGATACGCTAGCACGGCTGCCGCTTTGGCAATCGGGTTGTGATTTCGGCCATGGAACCGGCCACGGCGTTGGTGCCTATTTGAATGTTCATGAAGGGCCGGCAAGAATTGCCAAAACCGGTCATGTGCCGCTTGAGCCGGGCATGATCCTGTCCAATGAACCCGGTTACTACAAGCCCGGCCATTTTGGCATTCGTCTGGAAAACCTCATCATCGTTGAAGAGCCGCAACCAATTGAGGGCGGCGATATGCTCATGATGGGATTTGAGACCATCACATTCTGCCCTTTTGATCTACGTGCTGTTGATGCTGATGGTCTCAGCGACCAGGAATTGGAGTGGCTCAATGAATACCATCACGAAGTCTTTGAAAAACTGGTTCACACTGATCTGCTGACACCGGACGAGACGGCCTGGCTGTCACGGGCAACATCACCAATGATGCGCAAAGCTCACAGCAAATAGCGCAAAGCGGCCACGGTGCCAGTGGACAATATTAAAACACTGATCATTGAGAGCCGGAAGCTCAGCGCAACTGCCATTGCGGCCCCGATAAATTCCGGAATGCCGGTCGTGAAGGCAGCGGGAACCACAAGTGCCGTAATGACAGCTGCGGGAACGGCATCAAGCGCAGCTTCAAGCCGTGGGTTGATCCGTTTGAGTCGCGACAAGACCACATGCCCGCCAAATCGGGTGGCATAGGTCAGGACCGCCAGGGTCAGAATAAGCCAGATCATGTCAGACATTGGCACCCTCTCCGGATTGATTTGCGTTTGGGGACAACGCCATCAAGTCCTTTGGCTTGCCACGCCATGCAGCATAGAAAATACCGGCAAACGCGCCACTGGCCACATGCCAGGGTGGGCCTATTACCCAGAAAGCAACCAAAGCTGCACTGCCCGAGACAAAAACCACCGGGAGCCAACTATACCGTTCCCGAAATCCCATCAGCAGGGCTATGAAATAAATCGGCAAGATGAAATCAAACGCAATCGCTTGTGGATTGGTGACAAGCTTTCCAAAAACGGCACCAAAGCCGCTGGACACTAACCAGACAATCCAAAGAGGCATGGCGAGGCCGAAGTAGAATCCGGCGGTCAGTGGCCGCGACTGGGTCCGTTTTTCACAAATCGCCCATTGCGGGTCGATCAACAGCATAAATGCCAATGCTTTCTGGATTGGTCCAAACCGATGCATTTTGCGCCCCAGCGAAGCGCTGTAGAGAATATGCCTGAAATTGACTGCGAATACTGACAGAACAATTGTCCAGAATGGCAGGGGCGTTGCCAGTAGATCAACAGCAACCATCTGGCTGGCTCCGGCAAAGACAATGCCGCTCATGAAAACGGTATCAAAAAAGCTCATGCCATTGGAAATTGCCGCTGCGCCGTAAACAGCACCGAAGGGACTGACGGCAGCAACAATCGGCAGCGATGCTTTCACACCGTCTTTGAACTCTCGCCGTTCGTTGATCAGTGGTGTTTCAACAGACATGCACACCTCATAAATAAGTCAGCAATGCTGTCTTATACTACCATACGGGTTCAAACACACACGCATTGTATTGAAAGCTGTAATCAGTGAATCGAATGAATCAGATGCTCGCTACCCTACGATGGCCAGCCAACCATCCTCGTCGGTAATTTCAATCTCCAGATCCTGAGCCTTTTTCAGCTTGGACCCTGCTCCGGGGCCAGCCACAAGAAGATCGGTTTTCTTGGAAACCGAGCCAGCGACTTTGGCACCTAACCGTTCGGCCATGGCTTTGGCTTCATCGCGGGAGAACTTTTCCAGTGCCCCCGTAAACACCACAGTTTTTCCGGCAACCGGACTGTCACTTGCGGTTTTTTCCATCGGTGTTGGGCTCACCTGTTCCAACAGGGTATCCAGCGCTTCATCATTGTGTGGCTCGGTGAAGAACTCGACAAGAGCATGGGCAACAGTTTCCCCAATGCCGTCAATATTCACCAAATCCATCCAGGCATCAGACGTCTCGTCCGCCGCAGCTTTGACGGCAGAGCGCAAACCCTCAAAATCTTCATATTGCCGGGCCAGCAATTTGGCTGTGCCCTCCCCGATATGGCGAATGCCAAGTCCAAAGATAAACCTGTTCAGAACGACGTTGCGACGCTCATCAATGGCTTCAAACAAATTGCGCACCGAGGTTCCCCCCCAGCCTTCGCGGTCTTTCAGACGTTTCAGAGAACGCTTGTCACGAGCCTGGAGCGTGAAGATATCTGCCGGGCGTGTGACAAGACCATCGTGATAGAACGCTTCCACTTGCTTGTCTCCAAAGCCATCAATGTCCAAAGCGTTGCGGGACACAAAGTGCTTCAGTTTTTCCACGGCCTGCGCAGGACAAATCAAACCGCCCGTACAACGACGTATCACATCAATTTTGCCGGACTTGGCATTGACTTCGCGCACGGCGTGACTGCCACAGGCCGGACAGATTTCAGGGAACTCGAAAGGCTTGGAATTAGCAGCGCGCGCTGAAATATCCACATCCACGATCTGCGGTATTACATCCCCGGCACGCTGAACGGTGACCTGATCCCCCTTGCGCAAGTCCCGACCTTCGCGGATCGGCTCCCCATTGGCACCAATTCCGGCAATATAGTCACCATTGTGCAAGGTGGCATTGGAGACTACGACACCGCCAACGGTGACCGGGCGCAGTTTGGCAACAGGTGTCAGTGCGCCTGTGCGACCGACCTGAATTTCTATGTCTTCGAGAATGGTCGTCGCCTGTTCGGCAGGAAATTTGTGGGCGATGGCCCAGCGCGGAAAACGGGACGCAAAGCCCAGCCTTGCCTGCAGTGCCAAATCATCAACTTTATAGACCACGCCATCAATGTCATAGCCCAAGCTCGCCCTTTGCGCCTCGATATCATTGTAGACAGCAATCAGCTCGGCGACAGTTTCGCCTCGCCGCATCAGCGGATTGATGTCAAAGCCCCAGGCTTTGAAATTCTCAATCATCTCAAGCTGACTTGTAGCAACGGGAGCGCTGATTTCGCCCCAGGCATAGGCAAAAAACCTCAAAGGGCGCTCGGCTGTGATACGGGCGTCCAATTGCCGCAAGGACCCGGCAGCGGCGTTTCTCGGATTGGCAAATTGCCGTCCGCTGTCCAGCATCCGCGCATTCAGAGCTTTGAAATCCTCATGTGCCATGTAGACTTCGCCGCGTATTTCGATGATATCCGGCCAGCCAGATCCCTTCAGGCGCTGAGGGATGGTTTCAACAGTGCGCAAATTTCCCGTGACATTCTCGCCGACCTGCCCATCGCCACGGGTGGCACCATTGACCAGAACGCCGTTCTCATAGCGCAGGCTTGCAGACAGGCCGTCGATCTTGGGTTCAGCTGTGATGGGAATTGCAACGTCACCGTCAAGCCCCAGAAAACGCCGTACTCGCCCAACAAAATCCTGTACATCCCCCTCTGAAAAAGCGTTGTCCAGCGAGAGCATGGGAACCGAGTGGGTGTATTTTGAAAACTTCTCCGACGGCGCATAGCCAACACGCTTGCTGGGAGAATCCGACCGGATCAATTCTGGAAAGCGCACTTCAATTTCCAGATTGCGGCGCTTCAGAGCGTCATACTGTGCATCATCTATCTTTGGCGCATCATCCTGATGGTAGTGCTGATCATGATCAGCGATGGTTGCTGCCAACCGTTCCAGTTCGCCAGCGGCCTGTTCCAATGTCAGTTCATCAACCGGCGTTCCGTCCAGTTCAGCCATATGTAATACCCAGTCTCAGGATTCGCTTGTTCCAGCAATGAGCTTTTCCGCTGCCGCTCTTGCTTCATTGGTGATTGTGGCACCGGCCAGCATACGCGCAATTTCTTCCTTGCGCGCGTCGCCACCAATTGGGTGGACAGCGGTTTCCACCCTGTTCTGCCCGGAGACACCAGCCTTTTCAATAAGCAAATGTCCTGACGCGCGTGCTGCTACCTGAGGCGCATGAGTGACGGAAAGCACCTGAACGCTTTCAGCCAGTCGCGCGAGCCGGCGACCGATTGCTTCTGCCACTGCGCCACCAACACCGGTATCGATTTCATCAAATATCAAACAAGGCGCAGATCCCTTATCGGCAAGCGCAACCTTCAGCGCCAATAGAAAGCGTGACAATTCCCCGCCAGAGGCCACTTTCAACATGGGTCCTGGTCGTGTGCCTGGGTTGGTTTGAACCCAGAAGGCAGCCTGATCAATTCCGCGCTCATTGCGCTGAGTTTCGTCACTTTGGAAATCCACAAGAAAACGCGCATGTTCCAACTTCAGAGATGGCAGTTCTTTGGCAACAGCTTCTTCCAGTGCGTGGGCGACATGCTGGCGCTGCTCAGACAAAGCGCGGGCCGCAGAGACAAAATCGGCTTCAGCCGTTTTGGTTTCCCTCTCCAGCGCAACAAGACGCTCCGCACTGTTGTCCAATGTATCCAGCTCATCTGCCATTTTGATCGCAAGATGATTGAGACTTTCCACAGGCACATTGTATTTACGTGCTGCGGCCCGCAGCGCAAACAGCCGCTCTTCGCAGCTTTCCAAAACGGTTGCATCAAACTCTGTTGCTCGCAGGGCCAGTCCCAATGATGAAGCCCCTTCATCCAACGCCAAAAGGGCGCGATCAAGCGCTGCCAACGCTTCATCCAGCAACCCGGGGGCCTGTTCCGCCTTGCGCTCAAGACGACGCATCAGACTGGCAATGACAGGAACCGGTGATTGCGGTCCGGCAACGGCCTCATAGGCTTCATGGATGTCGCCAGCGACCTTTTCCGCCTGCATCATGGATTGGCGCTTGTCTGCAAGTTCCTCTTCTTCGCCCTCTTCAGGTGACAAGGTGCTTAATTGTTCAACGCTGGCACGCAGATAGTCAGCCTCGCGATTGGCTTCCTCTGACTTGCGGCTGAGCTCTGCCAATTCGTCTTTCTTGCTGCGCCAGTCCTTGTACAAGGCAGCTACATCTGCACAGGCGGCGTCCAGACCACCGAAAGCATCCAGCAGCAGCAAATGTGTTGCCGGATCAACCAGCGCACGGTCATCATGCTGGCCATGGATTTCAATGAGGTTTTCGCCAATTTGCCGCAGCAAGGTGGCACTGACTGGCTGATCGTTGATGAATGCCCGTGTCCTGCCATCGGCAGACTGGACCCGGCGCAGAATCAAATCTCCACTGACGTCCAGATCATGAGCCTTCATGGTGGAAAAAACCGGGTGAGATGGCGGCAGGTCGAAGCTGGCTGTGATTGACCCTTTTTCCTGCCCCTCACGCACAAGGCTGCCATCACCACGCGCACCAAGCGCCAAAGAGAGGGAGTCCAGCAAGATGGATTTGCCTGCACCGGTCTCGCCGGTCAAAACGGTCAGGCCGGATTCAAAGTTGATTTGCAATTGATCGATGAGAACGATGTCGCGGATCGAAAGATTCGCCAGCATTTACGGTCGGCTCCCCCAGGCTCCACAGCAGGTGATATCCCTACCCGGGAATAACAGCACCAAATGCCCGAGAAATCCAAGAGCCGGCATTGCGCTCAGGTTTGTAACCACCAGTATCCAGCAAAGCGTACGCATCTTTGTACCATTCGCTGTCAGGATAGTTGTGGCCAAGAACGGCTGCTGCGGTCTGTGCTTCGCTTACAATCCCCATGGCCAGATAGGTTTCGACCAAACGCATCAGCGCTTCTTCGATGTGGCGTGTGGTTTGATATTTGTTGACGACGGTTTTGAAGCGATTCAAGGCGCCTGAAAAATTCTTGCGCTCCAGATAATACCGGCCAACCATCATTTCCTGACCGGCGATCTGATCCCGCGCGACCTGGGTCTTGCGGCGGGCATCATCGGCATATTCACTCTCGGGGTATTTCTTGACCACCTCATCCATGGCTCTGAGCGCACGCGCCGACATTTCCTGGTCACGGGTGATATCCGGGATTTGCCGGAAATAGCTCTCGCCAATCAGATATTGCGCATAGGCAGCATCAGGACTTGTTGGATAAAGCGAAACGAAGCGTCTGGCCGACGTCACCGTCGTATCATAGTCGCCGGTCTTGTAACTGGAATAAGCGGACATAATGAGCGAGCGACGTGCCCAGTCTGAATAAGGGTGTGCCTTATCGACTTCCTGGAACTTGTCAGCGGCTTTGCCAATCCGGCCTGCGTTCAGCAGAGACAGACCTTCATTATAGGTAGCATCAGCGGGATCTGGCTCTTCAAAAGCAAGCTGATTGTAATCGTCTGCCTTGGACGCACAGGCAGCAACTGCAAGGCCAAGCCCTGCCACCAGAAACAGGCGCGAAATCATGTTCATAGAATTGCGACTCATACCGGGCACGAATGGAGACATATTGATAAAGGCCATAATCAGACTGTCTTGTAAGCGCGACTTAAATTGTTCACCAGCGGTTTATACCGGAAAACTTCCTATGAAACCACCTCAATAAGGCAATCGGATTTCATGTGTGATCAGTTTCATCCACCGCAACCGAACCATGTTCTGACAAGCAAGAATGGCAAAACGGTGTCCAACAGCAGCAAGCTATATATTACAAGCCCTTAAGCTCCGCTTAATCCGCCTTCTCAGATCCTGAACTTAGGTCCCAAATTTTGGCCCAAACTTACGCCTTGGCAGCGGCGACCGGTTGACTGGCAGCTTCGAGGCCAACAGGTGCTCCAACAGGCGTTGAAAACATAGGCTGATCTTCAACGGGAGCTGCATCTTCAAAGCACCAGTTTTTCGAATCCGCGAACAGAGCTTCCAAAATCATCGCATTGAGCTTGTGGCCGCCGCAAATGGATTTGTACTCGCCCAGAATTTGTGAACCAGCCAAAGCGAGATCCCCGATGGCATCCAACAGCTTGTGACGCACAAACTCGTCTTCATAACGCAGGCCTTCTTCGTTCATGACGCGATCATCATCATCAATCACAACCGAATTATCGAAGGAAGAGCCCTGAGCCAAGCCCATGGCCCGCAACTGCTTTGCTTCGGCCAGAAAGCCGAATGTCCGGGCACGGGAGATATCTTTGGCAAAAACTTCAGGTGTCAATTCTGCGATAAAACGTTGGCGACCAATCGCTTCTGATTCAAAGTCGATTTCCACGTCAAAACGTGTCCCATCATGTGGGCGCAACACAGCATGTGCTTTGCCATGAGCTGCTTTTACTTCCCGCAACACACGAATATAGCGCCGTGGTGCAGATTGTCTGATTGTTCCCACTTCACGAATGGCTTCGACAAACGGACGGGAACTGCCATCCATCACGGGCACTTCAGCGGCATCAATCTCTATAAGCACATTATCAACATTCATGCCGCGCAGCGCAGCCAGAAGGTGCTCAACAGTCGCAACATATAATTCTTCGGGATTGCCCAAAACGGTGCAAAGGCGTGTGTCGCCAACATTGTTTACATGAGCAGGAATCAGTTGGTCGATGGCATTTCCGTCAGCCTTGCGCAGGAATGTAATTCCGCTGCCACTCTTGGCCGGATGCAAAACAATACTGGATGGCTTGCCGGAATGAACACCGATGCCCGCAATGCCAATACTGTCCTTCAAAGTGGTCTGACGTGCCGTCCTGGTGGACGTCTTTCCGGCAGTTATATTCCGCGCGGTTGTCTTCACATCAAACATCGTCATATCAGCCCCAATAAACCTGCACGTAAACTCCAACGTGCATCTAAAATGCGGTACCTGGCCCGCATCCCTGTCACCTGATCTCAAAAGCCCCGATCCTGATGGATTCTGTTGACTTCCTCGATTTCAAGACCATGACATCGTGTGATCAAACCAAATGGTACATGTTATCGCCATCTGGCAGATCGTAAGCGCGAGTCAATTTGCCTTGCTTTCGCCACAGACAATAGGGTTTTGCCATCGGAAACGAAAATCACGCTTTTTAACCTAATGTGTCATGTTTGTAATATTACGTAACATTCGCCGCTTTTTCGAATTTTTGGTGGTAAACCAAACAATTAACCCCGCTGCGTTGCTCACGCAGCGGGGTTAATTGTTACACAAATTGATCGAGGATCAGTTTGCCTGGCGTCTCAGAAAGGCTGGAATTTCCAGTTGATCATCTTCCTGCGGTGAATTGGCCGGATTGTGGCCATGATTCTGAGCCGGATTCTGACCGTAGTTTGGTGCAGGTGCCCGACCATGTGCATCAAGTTGGCCTGCAGCTGGCTGTGGTGCAGCAGGGCGCGGAGCCGACTGTTGCATCATTGGCTCAGGTGCCGCCTGACGTGGGTGGGCGGCTTGCGGCATTGGTGCGTGCTGAGGCGCAGGCGCATGTTGTGGTGCCGCTGGCTGCTGGGCTACAGGAACCTGTGGCTGACGCGGTTGCTGTGGTTGAGCGGGATGTCCCTGCTCTTCCTCGCTACGTCCCAGACCAACATTTGCCAGTCTGCGCAGCAGGCCCATTGGGCGACGATCATCGCCATCATGGGTCCGGTCTTCTGCGCCACCCTCATGTGCCCGCATCTGACGCTGCGCCACTTGCGGGAAGTCTTCCACTTTTGGCATCCGCGGCGTGGTGCTTTCCGGCACCTGAGCTGCCGCAGGCACAAACCCGGCAGTGCGCGGGGCTTCCTGAGGTGGTTGTTCATAGGCGTCATGTGGCGGATGCTGAGGAGCAGGCGCTCTCAGCGGAGCCAATGTCACATTTGGATCAGATGCTGCAGGACGTGCCATCGGCTGAGCCGCCTGTGGCGCTGGCCGTGCAATTCGCAAATCTTCTTCCAGCTCATTTGATGCCTGTGCGGGCGCATGTTCAGGCTGTTGAGGGGCTGGAGCCGCCAGTTGCGGCTGTTGCCCTTCGGCAGTCTGGTTTGATGTTGTGATAGCAGCACCTGCTCCACCGCGAAGGCGCTGGGTCAGCTCTGCCATGCGAACATCAGCTGGCGCAGCATTTAATTCAGCAATGGAATCAATGCCTGTGGCAACCACGGAAACCCGAATGACGCCTTCCATGGATTCATCAAAAGTCGCACCCAGAATGATGTTTGCATCATCGTCAACTTCCTCGCGGATGCGGGACGCTGCTTCATCAACCTCAAACAGGGTCAAATCATTGCCACCAGTGATCGAGATCAGCAGACCTCTGGCACCGCGCATCGATACATCATCCAGAAGCGGATTGGCGATCGCGGCTTCTGCCGCCTGAACCGCACGGCCTTCGCCGCCCGCTTCGCCGGTTCCCATCATGGCTTTGCCCATTTCGCGCATCACGGAGCGCACATCGGCAAAATCAAGATTGATGAGGCCTTCCTTGACCATCAGATCGGTAATGCAGGCAACACCGGAGTAAAGCACCTGATCGGCCATGCCGAACGCATCGGCAAAGGTGGTTTTCTCATTGGCAATGCGGAACAGATTCTGATTGGGAATGACAATCAGCGTATCCACATGTTTTTGCAGCTCTTCGATGCCGGCTTCCGCCAGCGCCATGCGCCGCTTGCCTTCAAAATGGAATGGCTTGGTTACGACACCAACCGTCAGAATTCCGGATTCGCGCGCCGCACGGGCAACTACGGGTGCAGCACCAGTGCCGGTACCGCCGCCCATGCCAGCCGTGATGAAGGCCATATGAACCTGGTTCAGATGGTCATTGATTTCATCCATGACCTCTTCTGCTGCCGCACGACCGACTTCAGGCTGAGAACCAGCACCAAGCCCTTCGGTTACGGCAACACCCATCTGAACAACCCGTTCAGCATGGGACATGGAAAGCGCCTGGGAGTCGGTGTTGGCAACTACAAAGTCCACACCTTGCAGACCGGCTCGGATCATGTTGTTGACGGCGTTACCACCGGCTCCACCCACGCCGAACACGGTGATCCGTGGCTTCAATTCGGTAATTTCAGGCATTTGCAAGTTAATCGTCATTTTACCCTCGTTAATGTCTCGGTCGACCGGTTGCTATCGGGTCGCTCCATTTCTCTAAGCCGGTGGTGAAGGCATTCAGCGTTCCCGTCCGGCGACCTCGTCATCGTTATGCTCCTGAAATTACGCATCAAAAGCTCTCTTTGAACCACTGTCCGACACGGGAAAAATACCCGTCCGTGCCATTCAGCAGAACCTTGGTTGTTGCGCGGGGGCGAAGTTGCTCCAGTTGCGCAATCTGGGGATAGATCAGAAGACCTACCGCTGCCGAAAATGCCGGTCCTTTGGCCGCCTCCGGCAGTCCGACAACGCCCAATGGGCGTCCAAGCCTGACATTGCGTCCGATAATTCGTCGGGCGGCTTCTGTCATGCCAGTCAGCTGTGACGCGCCGCCGGTCAGAACGATACGGCGACCCACATGGGGGGCATAGCCGGATGCGCTGAGGCGATCGCGAATGAGTTCAAGAATTTCTTCCACCCTGGGGCGGATAATGCGTGTCAACGTGGAACGCGGCACCTGATTGGGAACATCATCATCGCCGTCGCCAACCTGCGGAATTGACAAGATGTCACGATCTTCAGACACGCTTGGCAGAGCACTGCCATGAAGCGCTTTGATGCGTTCAGCATCGACCATGCGCGTAGACAGGCCGCGTGCAATATCCATGGTCACGTGGTGCCCACCAACGGCAATCGCATCAGCGTGGACAAAATGCCCGTCCATAAAGATCGACATTGTTGTGGTGCCACCGCCCATATCGACGCAGGTCACACCAAGACCAGCTTCATCTTCCACAAGCGATGCAAGCCCGCTGGCATAAGGTGTCGCCACCATCGTCTCAACACTCAGATGACAGCGATTGATGCACAGTTCCAAATTGCGCAGCGGCGCTGTATCAGCGGTCACCACATGCATGTCGACCCCAAGGTCCTTGCCGATCATACCGCGTGGATCATCAATGCCGCGATTGCCGTCCAGCGCATAACCGATTGGCAGAGAGTGGATGGCCCTGCGATCGTCACCAACCGAATGAGTACTGCCGGCCTGAAGCACCTTTTGAATATCGTAGTCCGACACTTCGTGACCCGACAAACCAATATTGGCAGAATAGGATTCGCTCGAAACACGCCCACTGGTTACGCTGACAATCAGGCTCTCAACCGTGATGCCCGCCATGCGCTCAGCGGCGTCAACCGCCAGCCGAATGGACTGCTCCGCTCCGTCAAGATCAACCACGACGCCCGTCTTGATACCGCGAGATTGTTGATGACCGATGCCAAGCACTTCAACAGAATGCGTTCTGCCAGGCAGCACATCAAACCCCTCAAGAGGGCGCAGACGCGCAATCAGGCAACAGACTTTGCTGGAGCCGATATCGAGCACAGATACCACTGCGGATTTTTTCGGCGACAATGGCCGGAATGTGTTTGGTTTGGCAGAACCGAATTGCATCATCAGATTGCCCCTGCCTTTAGCTCTTTGACACGCTTGTCGAAGGCCTTTTTGTGCTCTTCCATTGCAGTCTCTGGCAAACGCACAGCCATACGGCCTGCAATACGCAGATCAATGGTCTGAATGTCGCGGTCCAGAAGTTCATCGTCGGACTGCAGCATCGCCATTCTCGACAGCGCCTGCTCCATGTTGGATTCCGGTAGTTTCACTTCCAGACCATTATCCAAGACAAGGTTCCATCTGCGGCCTGCAACCAGCACGGCTGCACGAACACGTGATTCGACAATGGTGAAGTCCGATAATGTCTCCAAGAAGGCAGGGCCCGCCATGTCCGCACCGTCACCAACCAGCAGCACAAGAGAGGCAAATTTGTTGTCTTCAAGACCGGTTATGATCCGGCCGTCCGCATCCAGAATGGAGACGACTTTTCCGCTTTGCCACAGGGCGAACGGCTGACGTTCCTTGATGACGATATCAACGCTGCCAGGATAGGTCTTGCGAATGCTGACTTCTTCGATCCATGGCATGGATCGAATGCGACTGCGCGCAGCGGCTGCATCAAACAATACCATTGACGCATGTGTCTTCAGATCCAGCGAGCGAATAATATCGCCTTCTGATGCTTCGACCTGGCCCTTGATGCGCACTTCCTGAACTTTCAGGCCGGTCAGAGACGTCGCATGCCCAACCAGAGCGGTGGCATGCCCCCCGATGATCAATCCATAGACCGCAGTTGATGCGAGCAAGCCGATCGCAGCTTTTTTCCCGATCCATTGCGGCACTTCAAATTGCAGACGCGACAGCATGCGAACAGGTTTGCGCAGTGCGCGCGGCAATATGGTTTTCTCTGCTGCCAGCATTCGTTGGAGGAAGGAAAAGTCCAACACGGTTACAGTTGGCTGAAGTGCTGGACGCCCCATGGCGCGGCGGATCAACGATTGCATGACGCGTCCTCCACCATCCAGTTCATGAGTGCAGGAAAGTCGAAACCAGCATGTGCGGCCATTTCGGGAACCAACGATGTCGGCGTCATGCCCGGCTGGGTGTTAACTTCCAGACAGATCAATTCCTCTGTCGCTTCGTCAAAGCGGAAGTCCGCCCGCGAAACTCCACGACACCCAAGGGCGTTATGCGCAGTTACCGCATGGTTCTGAATTGCCTCATAAAGATCGGTTGGCAATTCAGCTGGCAAGATGTGCCGGGAACCGCCATCAGCATATTTGGCATCGAAATCGTAGAACGGGCTGCCCTGCGAAATAATATCGGTTACGCCCAGCGCGGAGTTGCCCATCACGCCACAAGTTAATTCGCGACCGGCAACATAGCTTTCGACCATAACGATATCGCCGTAAGGCCACTCATTGGAATAAAGCTCTTGTGGTGGATGAGCCGCTTCAGCAGACACGATCAAAACACCAAAGCTGGAGCCCTCATTGACAGGCTTCACAACGTAAGGCGGCTGCAGAACATGTTTCTTTGCAGCTTCCAGCCGGTGCAGCACTTTGGAATCAGCAATTGGTACGCCGGCCGCACCCATCACAAATTTTGCTTTTTCCTTGTTCATGGCCAGTGCCGAGCCCAAAACGCCGGAATGGGTGTATGGGATGTTCAGTATCTCCAAAACACCCTGAATGGTGCCATCTTCACCAAAGGGACCGTGAAGCGCATTGAATGCCACGTCAGGTGAGAGCTTCGTGAGCACAGAAGCGATGTCGCGATCCACGTCGATCTCGGTCACATCGTAGCCGCATGTGCGCAAGGCCTCAGCGCAGGGTTTTCCAGACGCAAGGCTGACCGGGCGCTCTGAAGACCACCCTCCCATCAAAACAGCAATATGTTTTGCCTGCGTCATGCAATTCCTAATCCGCGTTCACCCAAATCAGATCGGGCCTGAACTCTCTTTGGCGGTTCTGCCTCAGCGATGCGCTTTCGGGCGCGTCACAAACTTCTATGAACCTCTGTTCCAACCCATCATGGTTAAGAACAGGTAAAAGTTTAGTTTACGAATTGCAGATTGCGTGACTGATTTACGATTTGTGTACCAAAAGCCACGAAATCAGACCGATTCCGTGACCAAAGAACTGACAAATATGATTAATGAAAGGTTACGACTGGCCCATTAAGGGAATCACAGATTCGCCAGGCCTGAATGTGCCCAGCCGCTTGATTTCCCATTCCAGTTCAATACCGGAATGCGCTTTTACGCCAGCGCGGACAGTTTCACCGAGTGTTTCCAGATCATGGCCGGTGGCGCCGTCAACATTGATCATGAAATTGCAGTGTTTTTCGGACATTTGCGCACCGCCAACGCGGTGGCCCCGAAACCCGGCCTCGTCGATGACCCGCCATGCGGAGTGGCCAGGCGGGTTCTTGAAGGTGGAGCCGCCAGTGCGTTCCTTGACCGGCTGAACTTCCTCACGATAACGAGCAACTTCATCCATTTCCGTCAGCAACTCAGCTGGATCACCAGCAGTGCCGCGATAAATGGCTTTAGTGAAAATATAATCTTTGGGTGCAGAACAATGGCGATAAGCATAGCCCAAATCGGCATTGGAAAGGACGTGTCGATTGCCCTGACGGTCCACCGCATGGGCCTCCATCAAAATATCCTTGGTCTCTCCACCATGGGCACCGGCATTCATGCTCAGAGCGCCGCCGACGCAGCCGGGAATGCCGCGATAGAACGAAAAGCCGGCAATACCCGCTTCACCGGCGGCCTTTGCCAGCCGCACATCCGGCACGGCTGCGCCTACCTGAATGGTATGGTCTCCGGTCACTTCAACCTGACCAAACCCCTTGCCGGACAAGCGGATGACCAGCCCCGTAATTCCGCCATCGCGCACCAGAAGATTTGAACCAAGTCCCAGAACCATAACCGGCACATCATCGCCCAAAGCGGCAAGGACATCTGCCAGATCAGCGTCATCTGCCGGCATGAACAAGGCTTCTGCAGGGCCACCAACGCGGAACCATGTGATTTTCGACAGATCAGCATTTTCTGTCAGCGAGCCCCTGATATCAGGCACCGCACCGCGTATGCGCTCTACAAGAGATTGCGTCACGCGTGCGCCCCGATTTCTTCCAGGCCAACGGGCAAATCATACGCCCATTTCGTGATGGAGCCGGCACCAAGGCAGATAACCAGATCGCCCGCCTCGGTGTTCTGGCTGACAAGTTCCGCCAATTGATCAGACGAAGAGAGTTCCAGAACATGGCGATGGCCGCGCATGCGCAACCCTTCCGCCAGAGCTTTTTCATCAGCGCCTTCAATATGCTCTTCCCCGGCTGCATAGACCGGCGCGACAATCACTGTGTCAGCATCATTGAAGCAGGCACAGAAGTCTTCAAACAAGCTCTGCAGGCGCGTGTAACGATGTGGTTGAACCACCGCAACAACATTGCGCTTGGCAGCAGACCGCGCCGCCCTCAACACGGCTGAAATCTCAACCGGATGGTGCGCATAATCGTCAAAGATTTGCACGTCACCAATTGTTCCGGTGTGGGTAAAGCGTCGCTTTACGCCAGAAAAGCGGCCAAGACCGTTGCGAATTTCATCATCCGTCAATCCAAGTTCCAGAGCGACGGCAATGGCAGCGGTTGCATTGGAAACATTATGAACGCCGGGCATAGGCAGGATGAGATTTTCAATGCTGCGCACCGCTCCGGAACTGCTGCGCACATCCACCTGAAAATGGGATTTTCCGTCGATCACTTCAACATCGAGAAAGCGAACATCGGCCTGCTGGTTCTCACCATAGGTTACGAAACGGCGGTCTTCGACGCGGCCAACCAGCGCCTGCACTTCCGGATGGTCCGTGCACATGACGGCACAGCCATAGAAAGGCACGTTTTCGACAAACCTTTGAAAGGCATTTTTGACTTCCTGATAGGTGCCGTAATGGTCCAGATGCTCCGGGTCGATATTGGTGACCACTGCGATCTCAGCAGGCAATTTCACAAAGGTGCCGTCCGATTCGTCCGCTTCTGCCACCAGCCATTCTCCATCGCCGAGCCGTGCATTGGTGCCATAGGCGTTGATGATGCCACCATTGATAACGGTTGGATCGAGGTGACCGGCTTCCAGAAGCGTCGCGACCAGCGAAGTGGTGGTTGTCTTGCCGTGGGTTCCGCCGATGGCAATGGAGGATTTCAAACGCATCAGCTCGGCCAGCATCTCCGCCCGGCGTACAACTGGCAACCGGTGCTCACGCGCCGCTTTCAATTCAGCATTATCGCGTTTGATCGCCGATGACACCACAACGACTGCAGCATGATCTACATGAGATGCTTCATGGCCAATGTTGACAATGATGCCCTTGTCACGCAGCCGCAGCACATTCGGGCTCTCCGCCATATCGGAGCCCTGAACCGTATAACCCAGATTGTGCAGCACCTCGGCAATACCGCTCATGCCAATTCCGCCAATGCCCACAAAGTGGATTGGCCCGATGGTGAGTGGCAGCTTCATGGAAATACCCCGGCAGATTCGCGAATTTTTATTGTCGCGGCTTATGCCGCAATTATTGCGGCAAATCTAGGGTCTTGGGTGCAGACCTACGCCCTTGCGGTTGCAGCGACCAGATCAGCAAGACGATCTGTAGCATCAGGACGGCCCATTGCGGCGGCGGCGGCGGCCATTGTATCCAGCCGTTCCGGCGTGTTCGCAAACTCGGTCAGCCGTTTGGCAAGCTCTTCTGGTGTCAGTTGTTTTTGGACAATGACTTCAGCGCCGCCGGCTGCCGACAGAACCGCCGCGTTGGCTGCCTGATCGTGATCCAGAGCGTAAGGATAAGGCACGAGAAGCGAGGGTCGCCCAAGCACCGCCAGTTCTGAAACAGTGGATGCACCAGCCCTTGCAATCACCAGATGAGCATCTGCGATACGGGTCGGTAAATCTTTGAAGAAGGGGGCCAGATCAGCGACGATATTCAATCGGGCAAGCTCGGCTTCGCAAGCAGGCCGGTCTTCATCACGCACCTGCAAAGTCAATTCGATGCGGTTGCGTACAGTGTCATCCAACAAGGACAGAGCTGCAGGCAAAAGCGTGGAAAAGACCTGTGCTCCCTGACTGCCGCCAAAGACCAGGAGTTTTATGGGGTCGCTGGATCCTGGCGCAATAAAGGGGCTTCGGGCGTTCAGAACGGCATCGCGCACCGGATTTCCCGTCTCTACGTCCCGCGCCTTTTTGGCAAAGGCGGGTCCGGGAAGGCTGCGCGCGCCTGCTGTGGCAAAGCGCGCAAGAAATTTGTTTGCCCGGCCTGGCGTTGCGTTGGCTTCATGAAGCACAACCGGGACTTTCAAAATGGCAGCCGCAACGCCTGGCGGCGCAGTTGGATAACCGCCAAAGCCAACAAACACCGACGGCTTGATGCGTCGAATCAATTTCAACGCCGACAATGTGCCAAGCCCAAGTGACGCAATTGCCTTGATTGCCTTGATCGGTGAGGACACGGATGGTGTCGCCGAGCGGATTTCGTGAACTTCAATCCCATCAAAACCGCTGAGGAAATGGCTTGCTCTGGTATCCGTTGCCAGATGCACCTGCCACCCACGCGCGATCAATTCGCGACCCAAAGCTTCTGCAGGGAACAAATGCCCTCCTGTGCCGCCAGCTGATAACAGGGCAATCTTAGGCATGGCGCAACTCGAGGCCAGAGTGAAAGACCAAGCGACTTGTATCAAGGCGTTTTCTGGTCAATGCCAACACCATACCCATGCCAATCGCAACTGCCATCATGGAAGAACCGCCATAGGATACAAACGGCAATGTCATGCCTTTGGACGGCATCAAATGCAGATTGACCGCCATATTGATAACCGACTGCACGCCGAACAAAGCGATCAGACCTGAGGTCGCAAGACGGGTAAACGCATTATGCTCTTTCAACGCATGCGAAAAGCCGCGCATGACCACAAAGGTGAAAAGCGCCAGCAAAACCAGACAAATGATAATGCCGTATTCCTCCGCTGCCACCGCGAAAATAAAATCAGTATGGGAATCGGGCAGAATGTTTTTCACTGTGCCCTCCCCCGGTCCGCGCCCGAACCAGCCGCCACGGGTGAAGGATTCCAGCGCTGTATCGACCTGAAATGTGTCGCCGCCTTCCGGGTTCAAAAACCGATCAATACGGCCCGCAACGTGAGGAATCATAGTGTAAGCTGTGAAAATTCCAGCAACGCTGAGAAGTGCCAAGCCAATGATAAAGAACCATGGCATTCCCGCGAGAAAGAAGATTCCGCTCCAGACCATGGCGACCAACATTGTCTGCCCGAAATCCGGTTGTAGAATAAGCAGGCTGCAGACCAGCACCAACAGGCCTACAGCGATGGCATGGCCGTGAATATCCGGGCGTTTGGACCCTTCCGAAAACAACCAGGCGCAGATCACGACGAACCCCGGTTTTACGAATTCGGAGGGCTGAATGGAGAAGCCTGCAATGGAAATCCAACGACGTGCGCCCTTGGCTTCAAAGCCCACAAGCAGCGTTGCTACCATCAACACAAGCCCACCCACCAAAAGAAGCATGGCAAGGCGACGCACCTGACGTTCATTCAGGAAAGATATGCCGATCAACAACAAGACTGCGGGCACCGCAAACAGGATGTGGCGGAATACAAAATGATAGCTGTCCAACCCCAAGCGTTCCGCAATGGGAGGGCTGGCGGCAAATGACAGGACAACGCCCGAAATCATAAGGGTCAACAAGGCCGCCAAAAGATAGCGGTCTACGGTCCACCACCAATGGGCGAAGCTGCTTCTGTCAGCGCGTGAGACTTTCATGATTGATCCCCATGCATTTCGTTACGCGAAAGGTTACTGAACACAGCGGCGCGAAACGCCTCGCCGCGTTGTTCGAAATTGGAAAACTGATCAAAACTGGCACAGGCCGGTGACAGCAAAACCGTGATGTCGGCGGCCGTGTCGTTGCGCGCATCTTTAATTGCGGCAGCTGTTGCCTCTTCAAGGCTGTCGAACAGTTCCGCTGGCACATAGCCGTTCAAAGTAGCCGCGAACTCATCACGTGCCTCGCCGATCAGATAGGCTTTGGCGATGCGCGGGAAATGGTCTGCCAGACCGGCAATGCCGCCGGATTTGGGAACGCCGCCTGCAATCCAGTAAATATGATCGAAGCTCAGCAAGGCGCGTTCCGCCGCGTCGGCATTGGTTGCCTTTGTGTCATTGACCAGGCGAACTCTGCCTTCCTGGGCAATTGTCTCCATACGGTGAACCAGGCCAGGGAATGATTCCAGCCCCGACACTATTTCTGCATCTTTCAAGCCGCAGTAGCGGCAAGCGGCAAAGGCAGCGGCAGCATTTTGTGCATTATGCGCACCGCGCAAATTGGGTGCTTTGTTTAGCGCAAACAGCTTTTGTTCGGTGCCATCGACCGTTTCCAACAGCCAGCCAGCCCGCAACATGAGGCCGCGGGAAACAGGATTGCGAATTCCAATGCGGGTCAGTTCGCGGGAAGACGCTTCCACATTATCTGCAACTTTCGCGCTGAAACGATCATCCGTGCCTACAATAGCCGCATCTGAGTTGGTGATCAGCCGGGCTTTGATCGCAGCGTAATTTTCAATTGTGCCGTGGCGGTCAAGATGATCCGGGCTGATATTCAGCAAAATCCCCACAGAAGGTGCAAGGCTTGGTGCAAGATCAATCTGGTAGCTTGAACATTCGACGACATGAATGCGGCCAGGAGCCGCTGATTTCAGCGACAGAATAGCCGTTCCGATATTCCCGCCCATTTCGACCGACCGGTCAGCCTGTTTCAGGATATGGGCAATGAGGGCCGTGGTCGTGGATTTACCGTTGGTTCCGGTAATCGCGACAAAAGGACAGCCCGGGGCAAGGGCGGCCCGCTCCCGGCAGAACAATTCTATATCGCCAATAATCTCGACCCCGGCGGCATTCGCCAGGTCGACTGTCCAATGTGGTTGCGGATGCGTGAGCGGAACACCTGGAGCCAGTACCAATGCATCCAGCGTTGAAAAATCAACATGGCGCAGATTCTGGGCTTTGAGGCCGGCATCTTCGGCAGCCTTTACCCGGCCGTCATTATCATCCCAAACCAGAACATCAGCACTTCCAGCCGCAAGTGCGCTTGCAGTCGAGAGGCCTGAGCCGCCCAAACCGAAAACGGCAACCCGCTTGCCAGCTAGTGTGGTGATTGGAATCATACAGCTATCTCAACTTCAAGGTGGAGAGGCCGATCAACGCCAGAACCACAGCGATGATCCAGAAGCGAATCACAACTTGCGGCTCAGTCCATCCCATTTGTTCAAAATGATGGTGGATGGGCGCCATGCGGAAAACGCGTTTCCCGGTCAATTTGAAGGAAGCGACCTGGATGATCACCGACATTGCTTCCAGAACGAACAAACCGCCGATGATGGCCAGAACAATCTCGTGCTTGGTGGAAACAGCAATGGCACCGATCATACCGCCCATGGCCAATGATCCGGTATCGCCCATGAAAATGGCGGCGGGCGGCGCGTTGAACCACAAAAAGCCGAGCCCGGCCCCTATCAATGCACCACACAAAACCGCCAACTCGCCTGATCCCAAAACATGGTGGATTTGCAGATAGTCCGCAAACAGGGCGTTACCTGACAGATAGGCAATAATGCCAAAACTGCCGGACGCAATCATAACGGGGACAATGGCCAGACCATCCAGCCCATCGGTCAAGTTCACCGCGTTGCCAGCGCCAACAATGACGCAGATTGAAAACGGGATGAAAAACCAGCCAAGATTCCAAATCAGATCCTTGAAAAACGGAAAGGTCAGGGAACTGGAGAACGGCTGTTCGCCAATCGTCATCACTGCATAGCCCGCCAGCGCGGCAATCACCGCTTCCAGTGTCAAACGTGCCTTGCCCGAAAACCCCTTGTGGGAGGCCTGTGTGACTTTCAGGTAATCATCGTAAAATCCAATGGCTCCAAAGGCGATCGTAACCAGAAGGACGATCCAGACATATGGACTTGTCAGATTGGCCCAAAGAAGCGTGCTGCTGATCAAAGCCAGCAGAATAATAAGTCCACCCATGGTTGGGGTGCCCTGTTTCACCATGTGAGTAACGGGACCATCAGAGCGGATAGGTTGCCCCTTGCCCTGACGGCTGCGCAACCAATTGATGATCAAAGGACCAAACAGAAACACCAGCAGCATCGCCGTCATCATGGCGCCGCCTGTGCGAACGGTGATGTAGCGGAACAGGTTGAAGACCGGAAGTACGTCTGCAGTCTGGCTCAGAAAATATAGCATAAGTCTTTACGCGCCCTCATATGTGTCAGAATGCGTCGCTTGATCTTGAGCGACATCAGGTTCTGCTGACTGTAGTGGCGCGTGAATGCGCTTGAGTGTTTCTACCAATGTACTCATGACCATGCCCAGCGACCCCTTCACCATGACAACATCGCCACTGGCAATCTCTGCCAGAAGCGGTGCCATGAGATCACGTGACGTCGCTGCATAAATGGCTTTTCGCGGCTCCGGTAACAAATCCCACAATGTTTTCATCTGCGGACCACACAGAAGAACGCGGTCAATATCGGTGGCTGCAATTGCAGCGTTCAATTCGGCATGGAGTTGCGGAGCATCGCTTCCCAGTTCCAGCATGTCACCCATAACCACGATCTTGCGGCCGTTGGTTTTCAAATCACCCAACATTCCGATGGATGCGGACATGCTGGCGGGATTTGCGTTGTAGCTCTCGTCAATCAATGTGTAGCCGCCTGATTGCAGAGGCAGCATCTCTCTGGCACCGCGTCCGTCCATCAGTCTGAAACCGGACAGTGCATCTGCCACCCGCTCAATATTGACGCCCAAAGCATCTGCAGTGGCCAGAACGGCCATGGTGTTTTCAGCCAGATACCGTCCGCTTGTGGGCAGTGCAAAAGTCAGTTCCTGACCGGCAATACTTGCAACAACAAGGGACCCGGCGTCTGAAAGCGCAAAATCGACCAGTCTTGCTTCAGCAGCGCTGCCGGAGCCAAAACTGATGACACGCCCTGCCCAGGCTGTCTCGGCTTCGCCCTTCAGGAAATCGAAATAGGAATTGTCGCTGTTCAAAATGGCGGTTCCGCCAGATTCCAGCCCTGCGAAGATTTCAGCTTTGGCAGCTGCAATACCGTCCACACTGTCGAAGAACTCCAGATGGACGGGCGCAATGGTGGTGACTATGGCCACATGCGGGCGCACCATTTTGACCAGGGGTTCAATTTCACCGGCATGGTTCATGCCGATTTCAAAGACACCAAATTCCGCATCCAGCGGCATCCTTGCCAATGACAATGGCACGCCCCAATGATTGTTGAAGCTTTTGATGGAAGCGTGAACCCCTCCCTCGGCAGACAGACCGGTTGCCAGCAATTCCTTGGTACTTGTTTTACCAACGCTACCGGTCACGGCCACGATGCGGGCTTCTGAACGTGCACGCGCAGCCATGCCAAGCTTCTGGAGTGCTGCCAACACATCTGCGACCACCAGAAACGGACCTGCGGTGCGGCCAAGAGCAGGAAGCTTGTCTTCACTGACAATCGCCAGCGACGCGCCTTGCCGGAATGATTTTGTTACAAATTCATGGCCATCAAAATTGTCGCCCTTGATTGCAAAGAACAGATCCCCCGGCTGCGTGGTGCGACTGTCGATGGAGACGCCATAGACCGCTTTGGGCTGGGAGCCGAACAAACGACCGCCCATGGTTGCTTCCAGTTCTGCAAAGGTCCAAAGCGGTGCGCCCTGCGGCGCCTGCTGTTTATAAGTCACTTTGCTTTGGCTGGCTTTACGATCAGCAAGTGCCTGAGCAATTTCCTGATGATCGGAAAATGGCATGACCTCATCGCCGATGATCTGACCTTGTTCATGCCCTTTGCCAGCAACAACCAAAACATCGTCGGCTGTCATAATGGAAACGGCTCTTTGAATGGCCTCGCGACGGTCTGCAATTTCAATGGCTCTTGGCGCAGTTGCCAGAACTTCACTGCGGATTTGCGCGGGATTCTCGCTTCGAGGATTGTCGTCGGTCACGATAACCAGATCTGCAACCTCATGGGCAGCTGCACCCATAAGCGGGCGTTTTCCTTGATCCCTATCACCGCCAGCCCCAACAATGACCATCAAAAGACGCTTCGGATAGGGCCGCAAGGCTTCCAGGGTCGAGCGCAATGCGTCCGGCTTATGGGCATAATCGACAAAAATCTGCCCCGGTATGCCCTGCATGTTCACAGGTTCCAACCGGCCCGATACGCCCTTCAGTTTTCCAAGCGAACTCAACACGGCATCCGGGTCCAGTTTACAGGAGATCGCAAGGCCCGCAGCCATCAGAGCGTTGTCCACCTGAAAGGCGCCGGGCAGTGGCAGGGTCACTTGTCGCTCCTGCCCGAAAAAACCAACCGTGAGGCTCTGCTCGGGACCTGATTTTCCATCCTGAACCGTGCGATTTGTCAAAGTGATGTCCTGGCCCAACCGCATGACGCGCAATTGTGCGCTGTCCGCCAGTTCGGCAGCCCTGTTACCCCAAGGCGCATTGATATTCACAACGAAGGGCGCGCCTTTGGGCAAAAGTTCAGTTGTGAGACGGGCCTTGGCAGCAAAATAATCTTCTTCGGTCGCATGATAATCCATGTGATCCCGGCCAAGATTGGTAAATGCACCGGCGGTCAGCCGCACCCCATCCAGCCGATGCTGGTCGAGCCCATGGCTGGAAGCCTCCAGAGCCAGATGGTTGACGCCTTCACGTGCCAGACGGTCGAGTGTCTTATGCAGGGAAACGGGATCGGGTGTCGTCAGGCCGCCATAATTGACCTGCCCGTCCACGATCACGCCCAATGTGCCGATACTGGCCGAACGCAATCCCGCGCTCTGGAATATCTGCGCCGCGAAGTTTGCGACGGATGTTTTTCCAGCTGTACCCGTAATGGCAACAATTGTGCTGGGCTGCCGCGGAAAGAAGCGGGCTGCCAGAAGGGCCAAAGCCCGACGCGGGTTACTGGAATGAATATGGGGAACCGGCATGGTGGCCGGATCAATATCAACCGTTTCATCAGTCAGGACAGCCACGGCCCCTGCCTGAATGGCATCAGCAATGAAGGCAGCGCCGTTTGTGTGCTCGCCGGCCATGGCAACAAACAGATTGCCACGCTGAACTTTGCGACTATCGGCGCTGAGGCCGGTAATCCGTTGAGTTTCCATTTCCGGAGACAGACTGGCACGAATTAACGCATCACGGTCCTGTGCATCCAGTTTCAGCAAATCTCCAAGGCGCATCATAAGGGGTAAATTCCTGTTAGCGGGCGGGGCTTGGGACGTCGTATTGCGGTATGCCGAGAGCAGCATCGTTTTCCATGCGCGGCATTACACCCAACATGGGCGCTGCGCGCTTCACGATTGCTGCCAGAGTTGGCGCCGCATTGCGTCCCGCCGTCGCTCCGATTCCTTCCTTTTCCGGTTTTGGCTCATCTATCACGACCAAGACCAGATATTTCGGGTCATCCATGGGAAATGCGGCCAAAAAGGAGTTGAAACGAACGGTAGATGAATATTTTCCATCGATTACTTTTTCTGCGGTTCCAGTTTTACCACCCAGACGGTAGCCCTGAACTTCGGCACGCCGACCGGACCCTTTCAGAACATTGAGGCGCATCAGATAACGCATTTTATCGCTGGTTTCCTGCGATACCACACGTTTTGCGAGTTGATCAGCTTCTGCCTTGCTGCGTGGGAAGAAGGTCGGCGGAATGAGCTTGCCGCCATTCACCAGGGCAGCCGCTGCAACCGCCGTCTGCATCGGTGACACAGAGATCCCGTGACCAAACGAAATGGTCATGGCGCTGATCTGGCTCCATTTGCTTGGGTACTGCGGATCTGCTGATTCGGGAAGTTCCGTGCGCAGGCGGTCCATCAGACCAAGGCGCGACAGGAATTCCTTGTGACCATCAATGCCCACTTCCAGCGCCATTTTTGCGGTGCCGATATTGGACGAATAAATATAGACTTCCGGAACCGACAAAACCCGGTTTTTGCCATGAAAATCATTGATGGTGTAGCGCGACACACGAATCGGTCGGCGCGCATCAAAGTTATCGTTGATGGCAACCTTGCCGCTGTCCAGTGCCATGGCCGTGGTAAAGGTCTTGAAGATAGATCCCATCTCGAAGACGCCGGCTGTGGCCCGGTTCATTCGCTCTTTTTCCAGGGCCTGCGCAGGAATATTCGGATCATAATCGGGCTGTGATGACATGGCGATAACCTCGCCCGTGTTAACATCCAGCACGATTCCAATGGCGGCAATGGCCTTGTAGCGCTCCATGGCCTTTGTCAGTTCATCCCGCACCACATGCTGCACGCGCAGATCAGTTGAAAGCCGCATCGGTTCCAGATTGCGTTCCATCTGCAGCCCGGCTTCCTGCAGATCAGAAAGTCCTTGACCGTCAATGTGTTTTTCGATGCCGGCAATGCCTTCATTGTCGATGTTCACATGACCCAGAATATGAGAAGCTGTTTCTCGGCCGGGGTAGAACCGGCGATTTTCGTTCAGGAAGTCAACGCCTGCCAGGCCCATCCGATGGATAGCGCGCTGTTGTTCTTGTGTGATCTCGCGCTTCAACCACATGAACCCGCGATCGCTGGCCATGCGTTTGCGGACGGCATCTGAATCCAGATCCGGGAATATCGTCGCAAGCCCGTCCACAACCTCATCAGCGTCCAGCACACGCCTTGGTTCGGCGAACATGGAAAAGGTTTTAACGTCTGTTGCCAGAACTTCGCCATTGCGGTCCAGAAGATCAGGCCTTGCAGCTGAGACACCGCTTGAGCCGTAAGGGTTTCCTGCATCCAACTCACCGAACATGGCAATTCCCGCAAGGCGCAGGCCGATGACGGCGTAGATGACAGCAAATAGCCCAACGGCCATTAGAAGCCGCATGCGGGAATCATCTTTTTGAACCGCTGCTGTGTCCTTGAAGCTGACATGCCGTTGCACAGAAGTCTGAAGCGAGACTTTTGCCTTTGCAGCGTCAAATGTATCAGAAATAGCCATATCAGCGTGCCTCCGAACCAATCAGGTCAGCCAGACTTGGCTCACTGGTCTGATTGATCAGTTTTGCCAGCGTATTGCTCTCATAAGCGAGGGAAAATGGTTTGCGGCGCGGCACTATGAGTGACATTGGCGATCTTTCCGGAATGTTATCCAGCAAGGCAATTTGATGAGGCGCCAATGGCGTCAGCGGCAACACTTCGGCATTGTTTTCCACCAGGGCCTGCAGTCTGGAGGGCTGGTTCAACAGGCTCCACTGCGCCTTCAGGCGGGAGATATCCTCTTCCAGTCCGTTGATTTCGGACACCATGTCTCTGGCCTCCTCGGTTGCCAGTTCGGCCTGATACTTTATCTGATAGGTGACCGCGGCTGCGGCAACCATCATAAGGCAGAGAAACAAGGTCCAGGTATGGCGCAACATTATCTGCTCCTCATTGGTCTAGTCCCTGAAATCCGGGCAAGGACGGCACACCAAGCGCGGCCATATCCAGCGCGAATGCAGTGTGTTCCGTACGCTCGCCGACACGCAGTTTTGCTGAGCGGGCGCGCGGGTTCTCCTGGCATTCCGCATCACTTGCGGCCAGTGCCTTGCGGGATTTCAATTGAAAACTTGGTGGCGCAATTGCAGCCAGTTCCGGCGCGTGGCGCGATCCTCCAAGCCGGGTTTCACTTCTGGTGTTGAAGAATGTCTTGGCGATGCGATCTTCCAGGGAATGGAATGTGACAATAACCAGACGGCCACCGACTTTGAGTTGATCTTCGGCACCTGACAGGCCCATGGCCAATTCTTCAAGTTCCCGATTGACGAAAATCCGCAGAGCCTGAAACGTGCGCGTGGCCGGGTGGATGCGGTCTTTCGCCTTGCGTGGAATTATCGTGGTGACCGTTTCCGCCAGATCGCCCGTTGTTTCCAAAGGCTGTTTGGCCCGGCGCTTCAAGATCGCGCTGGCAATGCGTCCGGCCTGTCGCTCTTCACCCAGAAATTTCAGGACATGGGCCAACTCGCCATGGGACATCTGATTAACAATGTCAGCTGCAGTTGGCCCAGAATTGCTCATGCGCATATCCAGCGGGCCATCTTTTTGAAAGGAAAAACCCCGCTCAGCATTGTCAATCTGCATGGAAGACACGCCGATATCGAGCACGACCCCATCTGGAGCCGGAGCGTGGATCGCCTGCAAATGGTCAGCCAGATTTGAGAACTGGCCTTCAATCAGCGTCAGCCGATCAGGAAACCTGGCAAGCAATGCCTGACCTGATGCAATCGCAGTTGGATCGCGATCAAATGCGTAGACATGGGCTGCGCCTGCTTCCAGCAAAGCGGTTGTATAACCACCTGCCCCAAATGTGCCGTCGACAAAAATTCCGTCCGCCACGGGCTGTAGCGCCGTCAACACTTCGGCCAACATCACTGGCAGATGTGGCTGTGAGCCCACAGCTCCAGCTTTGGAGCCGTTTTTTGAATCACCTTGTGGTAGGTCTGGCGCGCTCATCGGATTGCCGGTCTTGATCCAGGTTCAGTTTGTCATGACGCGCTCTGGCCGGTCTGTGGAAATGACGCATTCGCACTCCCTGTCCATCAACGCGCATGGAAACGGGTTTTCAGTGCTCGATAAATAGTCAGGTAACGTTAATAATCTGTTTGTTTCCCACAGATTGATACCGGGTTTTGTTGTTTCACTTGGGGAAAAAACCAGTTGGTCTATAAGCCGGGTTCTGTATCACATTGCGCTGTTCAAGGGTGTGATACCGCAAGACAAGCACACTGCGTGATGACCATTCATCTGGGACACCTGTTGCCAGGGGCCTCATGCAACCTACCCGAATGACTGGTTCGGAAACAAACCTGGTTCAAAAGTTGCCCTTTGACCCGCGCCATTCCTATTCGGTTTTGCTCCCGGTGGGGTTTACCATGCCAGGTCTGTTACCAGAGCCTGCGGTGAGCTCTTACCTCACCTTTTCACCCTTACCTTCAGTCCACATCAAATAAATTGACAGAGCTGCAGGCGGTTCGTTTTCTGTGGCACTTTCCCTAAGATTTCTCTCGCCGGACGTTATCCGGCACCGTGTTTCTGTGGAGCCCGGACTTTCCTCTCTGCAGAGCTTTCGCGGTGTACAGAGCGGCCATCCGACCAACTGGTTATGCTCATGTGGTCGATGAAACCGGCAAGGTCAAGGCGAATATCGGAACAAGCCTATCGGCAATTCGGGCAGGTAACGCCTAAATTGCCGACTTAATGTTCTGATTCAGATTCAGGAAAATGTTTCAAACGCCAGATAAACCAAGGATTTTCCCTCCTTGCTTCAGGCCGCCATTGCACGAATTTCTTCGCGGAATTCATCAATACAGACACGTTTTCCGTCCCGCTCCACATACCAATAGGTCCAGCCATTGCAGGCTTCAAAGCCCTGAACCAGCGCTCCAACCTTGTGAATGGAACCTGCATGACTGCCACAGGTCAGGGAACCATCCACTCGTATTGTAGCGGCATGACGCCCCTTGGCATCGGTCATTTGCTCACCAGCTGATAACAATCCGCCTTCAAGAAGGCGACCAAATGGAATGCGCGGCGCGGCCCGTTTTCCTTCGCTGACAACCAGAGCTTCTTCGCTGATTGGCACGACAGCTGCAATGCGGGCCAAAGCGGCTTTGCGATAGCTGGCATCACGTTCAATTCCAACAAAATTACGACCCAGCGATTTCGCGACGGCTCCAGTGGTGCCTGTGCCAAAGAACGGATCCAGAACCACGTCACCCGGCTTGGTGCTGGTCAGCAAAACGCGCTGGAGAAGCGCTGCCGGTTTCTGGGTTGGATGAACTTTTTGGCCATCTTCATTCTTCAGACGTTCTGAGCCATTGCAAATCGGGATGTGCCAATCGGATCGCATCTGCGTTCCGTCATTCAGCATTTTCATGGCGTCATAATTGAACGTGTAACTTTTGGCATCCTGATCCCGCGATGCCCAGATCATTGTCTCATGAGCATTGGTAAAACGGCGGCCTCTGAAATTCGGCATCGGGTTTGCCTTGCGCCAGATGACATCATTGAGCATCCAGAAGCGCAGATCCTGCATCAATGCGCCCACACGAAAAATATTGTGATACGAGCCGATAACCCAGATTGTGCCATTGGGTTTCAGCACGCGCCTTGCTGCAAGCAACCAAGCGCGGGTAAAGGCGTCATAGGCCTCAAATGAGGAAAACTGGTCCCAGGCATCATCAACGGCATCGACCTTGCTTTGATCGGGTCGGTGCAGATCGCCTTCCAACTGCAGATTATAGGGAGGATCGGCAAAGATCACATCGATCGATGCCGCTGGAAGCTTTTCCATGGCAGCCACACAATCACCAGCGATGATGGTGTTCAGCCATTCCGGCTGGGCTTTTGGATCAGATGATGACGAATCCGGGGTGATCTCCCGGGCAAGAACAGATGAAAGGGTCAAAACGCAAAACTCCAATGACGCAAGCAGAGTCTGCGCTGAACAGGGTAAAGACCGAGTTAGGCTTTATGGTTAACAAACGGTTGATGGCAGTTTTGTGCAGTCACTGCGAGATGATATGACAAGTCGCATTTTTGCCCGATCCTTTGGTCAACTTCTTTGGCTGATATCTTTGCCTGCGTCCTCGCCAAGCCACAATTCACCTGTTATAGAATGGCAATTCCGTTCAATTGTTAAGTTCATGCGGCCATTGTTGTGTATCAAAAACTGATTTTACCTGTCCTTGCGCTTCTGGTTCTTTCCGGCTGCAATGCGGTCAGCAGCCTTAATCCGATCAGCAAAAAGCCGGTCGTCGATCTGCGTGAATTTTCCAAATCGGGCCCCGTCTATTGCCCCAAGATTGAATTGCGGCAGGGCACTGAAAGTTTCAATGTCTTTGAAGGTGATGCCACTGGCGACCCCAAAAAACTCATTCATCAGGCGCGTATTGACGAGACTGCCCGTGAATGCAGCATTGCAAATGGCCAGTTGCAAATTCGCGTCGGCATCAGCGGGCGCGTTCTGGCTGGCCCGCGCAGCCCAAGTTCAAATACCCTCACCGTTCCTGTTCGTGTTGCCGTCGTAAAATTCCAGGAATCGGTGCTCTATTCAGAAATCCAGCCAATTTCAGTGCAGATTTCTGACTTTGACAGAACACCTGATTTCGTAACCGTCGTGAATGTTGCCGTGCCGGATCCGGGCGATGAACGCGACTATATCATTTATGTGGGCTTTGACCGTAAGGATGATGCCTGACACCACCCCCTTATTTAAAAGACCAATACATGCTCATAATCTTTGACTGTGACGGCGTCCTTGTGGATTCCGAAATCATCGCTTCCGAAGTTAATCTTGAACTCGTAAAAGACCTTGGAATGGACATAACGCTGGACGAATTGTCCCAGCGCTACAGTGGCCTGACGGCTGAACTTATTTTCGCGCAGGTGGCAGAGGAACTGGCAAAGCCACTTCCCGATGATCTTGCGCAACGATCAGACGAAATGCTGGACGCAGCTTTGCAACAATCCCTGCAAGCGGTCGCAGGCGTGCACGACATGTTGGATGCGATGGATGATGCCCGCTGCATTTGTTCCAATTCCACAACTGCAAGACTTGAGCAAAACCTGAAACTGACCAATCTGCTTGATCGCTTTCGCCCACACATCTATTCCGCTCTGGAAGTTCGGCAGAAGCTGCCCAAACCCTCACCCGATGTCTTCTTACATGCCGCAGAAACTCTGGGATCCACCCCTGCTCAGACGATTGTGATTGAAGACAGCAGTCATGGTGTCGAAGGTGCCGTTGCCGCAGGTATGCGCGTCATTGGCTTTGTCGGCGCCTCGCACTCTTATGCCGGTCACGCCGAAAAGCTGATGGATGCGGGAGCCGAAACAACCGTCCACAATCTGAGCGATGTGCCAGCCACGGTTGAAGCGCTTAAAAGCTGGTCCGGCGTCGGCGCTTAAACGGAAACTTGATAAAGCTCGCCCGCGGCGCAATAAGGAAAGACAATTGCAGCCGCCCACGGCAAGACTTAAAACACGACAGGACGGAATTTCGTGCGATATGTAAGTACCAGGGGTGAAGCACCTGAACTTGGTTTTCTGGACGCCATTCTAACGGGTCTTGCCCGCGATGGCGGACTTTACATGCCCGCCAGTTGGCCCAAACTTTCGACAGCCGAAATCAAGGCGCTTCGCGGCAAGTCTTATGAAGATGTGGCATTCGCCATTATGTCACCTTTTGTGGATGGAGAAATTCCTGACGCGATTTTAAAGAAAATCATAAGCGACGCCTATGCGTCCTTCCGCCATCCGGCTGTTGCGCCACTGGTGCAGGTTGGTCCGAATGATTTTGTGCTTGAGCTGTTTCATGGACCGACCCTGGCCTTCAAGGATGTGGCCATGCAATGGCTTGCCCGTGTCATGGATTATGCTTTGGCTAAGCGTGGACAACGGGCCACGATTATTGGCGCAACTTCGGGCGATACGGGCGGCGCTGCCATCGAAGCGTTTCGCGGCCGGGATAATACTGACATCTTCATTCTGTTCCCCTATGGTCGCGTCTCTGACGTGCAGCGACGCCAGATGACTACGGTCGCAGATGCGAATGTTCATGCATTGGCCATTGAAGGTAATTTTGACGATTGCCAGGCACTGGTCAAAGCCATGTTCAATGATTTGAAGTTTAGGGATGAGCTTGGTTTGTCAGGCGTTAACTCCATCAATTGGGGTCGGATTCTGGCGCAGGTGGTGTATTATTTCACGTCAGCCCTGTCGCTGGGTGGGCCGGATCGTGGTATTTCCTTTTCCGTGCCAACGGGGAATTTCGGTGACATTCTTGCCGGGTTTGTTGCCAAGAAAATGGGCCTTCCCATTGAGCGGCTTCTGATTGCCACCAATGTGAATGACATTCTGGTCCGCACTCTGGAAACCGGGCGCTATGAAGTGACGGGTGTTACAGAGACCACAGCTCCTTCGATGGACATTCAGGTGTCCTCAAATTTCGAACGTCTGCTGTTTGAAGCCAACGGTCAGGACGGAGCGACCGTTGGCCGGTTAATGGCTGGCCTTGGTCAATCCGGATCATTCACACTTGCACAGGAAGCCAGGGATTTCATTGCGACAGACTTTGACGCGGCCCGCACCACACAGGCGGAAACTGCGCAAACCATCCATGATTTTCTGGAAGGAAGCAGCTATCTGCTTGATCCGCATACGGCCATTGGCCTGTTTGCGGCCCAACAAAGACACAAAACCAACACGCCGATGGTTACCTTGGGTACTGCACATCCGGCAAAATTTCCGGATGCTGTTGAGGCCGCCTGTGGGCTGCGCCCTGCCCTGCCAGCATGGCAAGGTGATCTCATGTCTCGTCCAGAACGCCAACAAGCTCTTGCTAATGACTTACAGAGCGTGGAAAACTTCATTTCTGCCCATGCAAGGGCTTCCGACAAATAGTAAGCCTTGGGAGGGGTGCCGTGAGTTTTAAGTCAGGTGATCGATGAGCGTTGAGCATACGATCTTGAGTAACGGGATGACTGTGGTGACCCACGCCATGCCACATCTGGAAAGTGCATCCCTTGGGGTGTGGGTCCGATCTGGATCCCGCAATGAGACAAGCCAGCAGCATGGCATTTCCCATTTGCTTGAACATATGGCTTTCAAGGGCACCAAAAAACGGACTGCGCGCGCCATTGCGGAAGAAATTGAAGCCGTTGGCGGAGACCTCAATGCTGCGACCAGCGTGGAAAACACCTCCTATTATGCCAGGGTACTGAAGGAAGATGTGCCGCTGGCTCTGGATATTCTCAGTGACATTCTCCTCAATGCCCGATTTGACGATGACGAGTTACGGCGAGAACAGCATGTCATTTTGCAGGAAATCGGGGCAACGCTCGACAATCCGGAAGATCTGGTGTTCGACGCCTTTCAGGACATAGCCTTTCAAGGCCAGTCCATCGGACGCACGATTCTGGGAACGGCAAAAACGGTTGAGGGATTTTCGACCGGGGATTTGAAGCAGTTCCTTCATTGCCAGTATCAGCCGGCTGATATGGTCATTTCTGCAGCTGGCGCAGTGGATCATGATAAATTTGTACGTCAGACGGAAGACGCATTCGGGGTCCTCGTCAAACCGGATGTTTCTGTCAATGATCATCAACAAGCCAGCTATACGGGCGGCCAGTTCATTCAGTCAAAGGACCTTATGGAGGCGCAGCTTCTGATGGGCTTTGAGGGCCATTCATACCAGGATGATCAGTTCTACGGCACCCAGCTTCTGGCAAGTGTGCTTGGCGGAGGCATGGCTTCACGCCTGTTTCAGGAGGTGCGCGAGTCCAGAGGGCTTTGTTATTCTATCTATGCGTTTCACTGGGGCTTTTCCGATACAGGCCTGTTTGGCATTCACGCTGCGACAGGACGGGAAGATATTCCTGAACTTGTGCCAGTGGTGCTGGATGAGCTGCTGCGGGCTTGTGACGAAATTTCCGAAAATGAAGTGAAACGCGCCCGCGCTCAGGTCCGGTCCAGCCTGTTGATGAGCCTTGAAAGCCCGTCAGCCCGGGCTGCGCAGATTGCACGCCAGATGCTTGTCTTTGGCAGGGTCATTGATCTGAACGAGCTGGTTGCCAAGGTTGATGCCATAACACCAACAGACCTTCGGGATCTTGGTCAGTCCATTTTCACAGACACAGTGCCCACCCTGGCCTCGATCGGTCCGATTGACGGGGTGGAAACAGTGCTTTCAACGGAACGCATTTCCGGGCATCTTAGACGGAAATAGTTCTCAATCGGCGGCTCGGCATGACATTTGCCTTTTTGCACAACACCACACGTGTCCAGACACAGGAGACAGCACGCGGTGGCACCAAGGCCGGCGAGGATATATTTCTTCGTCCGCCGCAGGTTGCCGATTATGCCATGTGGGCAGAACTTCGATCGGCCAGCCGCGATTTTCTCAAACCGTGGGAGCCAAGTTGGGCGTCTGATGATTTAACCCGCAATGCCTTTCGCCGCCGCATTCGCCGCTATCAACAGGAAAATCGCGATGGTTTGGCCCATGCCCTTTTTATTTTCCGTAAGCAGGACGAGCAGCTGGTCGGAGGGTTGAACCTGTCAAACATCCGGCGCGGGGTTACTCAGGCCGCGAGCCTGGGTTACTGGATGGGAGAGGCATTTGCTGGCCAGGGCTATATGTCAGCCGCAGTCCGGTCCACTTTACCATTTGCGTTTAATTCATTGGGTTTACACCGGGTGGAAGCGGCCTGCATTCCGGATAATCAGCGCTCGATTCTGCTTCTGCAGAGCCTTGGCTTTCAACGCGAAGGCTATGCGAGAGAGTATTTATGCATAGACGGTCGCTGGCAGGACCACGTGCTTTTTGCTGTTTTGAAGAAAGACATTGATAACGCGGCCTGACCGCTGCGCACGGTTTTTTGATTTCCGCCTGTTTCATTTGATTAAAAATGGACCATAATTGCCTCCTAACTAGACAAAACGGACTTCTGACACCTTGTGTCCGGGGTTCGAACTCAATACTAAGAAGGCATCAAGCCTGGCTGGCCCGATTTCGGGGCGGACGTTGCGTTCAGCATGTTCCAAAGCTTGACTGGTTTAGTATTGAGTATCCAACTGCTTTGGAGAAACACGAGTTGCGTTCCATCCGTGACATCATACCGGGTCTGGTCGCCTTTTGGGTGACTGTGCTGTTGGTGCTTTCCTTCGGTGCACCTGCTTACGCTGTTGAAGCTGTCAGCGTTCCGCTGGATGGGCGCACCCTGGATTTGCGTGCAGCGCTGGAAATGTACACAGATGCAGGAGCACGGCTACAGGTTTCGACAGCACCCGGTCCTGACGGCATCATCCGACGCATTGAAGTGCAGGCACGTGATCCGGATATAGCCTCCAACTGGGCCGTATTTGCGCTCGCCAATACGGGAAACCAGCAAATTGACCGCCTGCTTGTAGCGCCACATTACTGGCTGCCCGGATCGGGCCTGTTCACACCCGATCTTGGAAGAACGCGGATTACCAATATTACCCCCAGTGAAGGCTTTGCGCCTGAACGGGTGCCCAGCAAGGAGTCTGATGTATTTCTCATCACATTGGACCCAGGGGCCGTTGTCACTTTCATCGTCGAACTTCAGGATGAGCGACTTCCCAAGCTTGAGCTATGGGAAGCAGATACCTACCGCGACAGTGTGAATAATTACACCCTCTACAGGGGTCTGGTGATTGGGATTGCAGGCCTTCTGGCCGTATTCCTGACGATCATTTTTGTCGTCAAGGGAACCGCCATGTTCCCGGCTGCTGCCGGTCTGGCCTGGGGGGTGCTGATCTATGTTTGTATTGATTTTGGGTTCTGGAATGAATTTTTTGATCTGACTGCGAGTCAGAATCAAATTCATCGAGCGGCATCCGAGATATTCCTGTCAGCCAGCCTGGTGGTGTTCATCTACACGTATCTCAACCTTGATCGCTGGAATACGACCTACCGCATAGCGGTGATGAGCGTGTTGCTTATTATGGCGGTGGTTGTCGCCATAGCCATGATCGAGCCGAGCTTCGGTGCTGGCGTTGCCAGGATTGTATTTGGCCTCACAGTCATTGGCGGCATGGGGCTGATCGGGTGGATGAGCTGGATGGGCTACGACCGCGCCGTGATGATCATCCCCACCTGGATATTGCTGCTGTTCTGGCTCACCGCGGCCACCCTCTGCGTGTTGGGTGTGCTGGACAACGACATCGTTCAACCTGCCTTGGCGGGCGGCATGGTGCTTATTGTGCTGCTGATCGGCTTTACCCTCATGCAACACGCCTTCTCAGGCGGAACCGTGATCACGGGTGATCTTGGCGACCAGCAGCGGCGCGCGCTGGCGCTGACCGGATCGGGCGATATGATCTGGGACTGGGATGTTATGCGGGATCGCATGATTGTCAGCCCCGAAGTGGAGCAGAAGCTTGGCCTGCGCCGCGGCACTTTGGAAAGCCATGCGCGCGATTGGCTGGAGTTTATTCACGAATCAGATCGCGACCGTTTCCGCTTGATGCTGGATACTGTTCTGGTGCAACGGCGCGGGCGCATTGTGCAGGATTTCCGCCTGCGCTCCAAAAATGATGATTTTCACTGGTTCTCCCTGCGGGCGCGCCCTGTCATCGGCTCAGACGGTGAGGTTGTTCGATGCGTCGGCACGTTGACAGACATCACTGAGCAAAAGATTGCGCAGGAACGGCTCATGCATGACGCCGTGCATGATAATCTGACAGGATTGCCGAACCGGGAACTGTTTATTGACCGGCTGCAAACGGCTCTCACCCGTTCAGAAGTGGATGATGCAGGCTACCCATCGGTGATCATTATCGACATCGATCAGTTCAGTGACATCAATGACAATTTCGGCCTGGCCATCGGCGATTCTGTTCTGCTGGCGGTCTCAAGACGTCTGTCCCGTATGACGCGGCCTCAGGACACGGTGGCACGCATTGGCGGTGATCAGTTCGCCATGATGCTGATTTCCGAAGAAGACACGGCAAAGGTCGAAAATATTGCCACAGCAATCCTGCGCACATTAAAGTCTGCCATACCGATTGGTGATGAGGAGGTTTTCCTGTCTGCGTCGATCGGCATCGCCCATTTCGAAGAAGAGCAGATCAGTGCAGAAGATCTGCTGCGCCAATCGGAAACAGCGCTGTATGATGCCAAGCGCAAGGGCGGCAATGAAATAAGCGTCTTTTCCGAAGTCAGCGGCGATGCGGCTGGCAGTCGACTGGAAATCGCCTCCAGATTGCGTCAGGCACTGGAGCGTGAGGAACTCGTCCTCTACTATCAGCCGATCATCAAGTTAGAAGATCGCTCGATTGCCGGGTTTGAAGCCTTAATGCGTTGGGAGCATCCAGAACTTGGTATGCTGGCACCAGCAGAGTTCATACCGATCGCCGAGGAAAGCAATCTGATTGCCGATATCGGCCTGTTTGCCCTTGAAGAAGCAACCCAGCAATTGGCCGAATGGCAGCAATCGCCGCGCATCCGCACGCCATTATTCATGAATGTCAACGTTTCCAGCCGCCAGATTTTCCGGCAGGACTTGATCAATGATGTGAAATCGGTGTTCCTGCGTTCGCCAGTTCATCCGGGCAGTCTGAAGCTGGAAATCACAGAATCTCTGGTTATGGAAAACCCGGAATATGCGGCCCAGGTTCTGGAGCGCCTTCGTGATCTGGGGACAGGTCTTGCTCTGGATGATTTCGGCACGGGATATTCATCCCTCTCCTATTTGCAACGATTCCCGTTCGACACGCTGAAAATCGACAAATCCTTCGTGCGTCAAAATGGACAGGAAAGCCAATTGGTGATTCTGCGTTCCATTATTGCGCTCGCCCATGACCTTGATATGGATGTGATTGCAGAAGGCGCAGAGAATGAAAGCGATGTGGTCGAACTGACTGATCAGGAATGCGAATACGCGCAGGGCTTCCTGTTCGGTCAACCGATGAAAGCCAGCGAAGCCGAAGAAATGCTGTTCCGCAGCACCTCTTATACAACAAGCTAAACCCTGTTAGCCGTTTGTTGGATCAGATTTAATTGAAAGTCAGGCGCGGCCGGTTGTACTGACAAGCGCTCCCAGATCAACGCCAAGCCTTTTCAGCGCCAATGGATAGATATCTTCCGGAGGGGTTTTCAATATCATCTGAACATCGGCGTCGCAGACAAGCCAGGAGTTTTCTCTGATCTCTTCTTCCAACTGGCCTGCACCCCAGCCTGCGTAGCCAAGCGCGATGCGCGCATCCAGCGGGCCAACGCCTGCGGCCATACCCTGTATCGCTTCCATGGTCGCACACAGTGCCAGATCATCAGCTATTTGAAGTGATCCGGAATACCCGTCTGTAATCCGGTGCAACACGAAGCCACGTCCGATCTCCACCGGACCACCTGCCAGAACAGGAATTTCATTCAAATCAGGATCAAGTGATTCTTCCGGAACGGACAATTTAAGTTTCTCACACAGAGTCTGAAAATCGATATTCTGGTGTGGTCTGTTCACGACCAATCCCATGGCACCCTCTTCATCATGGCTGCACAGGAAAATGATGGTTCTATTGAAACGGGGATCTGTCATTGCAGGCATTGCAATAAGACAGGAGCCAATCAACCAGCCCTGACTGGTGCCAGCAATTCCCGGCTGTGCACTTGAATCCAATTTTTTGGGCACGATCTGACTTCCTGTACGCATGTTTCAACAACAGTATGGCACATAGCGACCTGCCCTTACTATACAGGGCAAGCTGTTCACATCACGTAGATATGATCGCCGGAGGCGCAGACAAGCATTCCCGAGGCGATAAATAGAGGTTAAAAACAGCTATGATCAAAAAAGCTAAAAACTTTGCCTTGTATTTCGTGGCTGTCCTGACGGGTAGCTTGAGCCTGACCCTTCCCTCTCACGCGTTTGAAGGGCAATGGGTAGAGTTACCGAATGCGAAAGCGCGTCTCCTGGCAACCGGAGACCCAATGACTGGAAGCATCTTGGCGGGGCTGGAAATCGAGCTGGATGAGGATTGGAAAACCTATTGGCGTTTTCCAGGAGATTCAGGGATTCCACCTAGCTTTGACTGGTCAGACGCTCAAAATGTTGCCAGTACGCAATTGCTGTTTCCGGCCCCGCAGCGTTTTACAGATGAGTATGGGCAATCGGTCGGTTACAAGCACCGGGTTGTGTTCCCCATTGAGATCGAATTGGAAGGTGCTGGACAACCCACCAACCTGCAACTGGATATTGTTCTGGGCATATGCAGGGAAGTCTGCATTCCTGTGACGGAACATTTTTCACTGAAGCTGCCACCAATTTTTGTGGCGACTGAGGCAGCAAAAACCATTCTCACCGCTGCAACGGATACTGTTCCAATGAAAGCTGTTGAGGCGCAACAATCGGAAATCAAAATCACTGAACGTGCGGGCACGACTCCGATTGTGACCATCTCGGTGCCATCAAAATTGCTCATCAAGGATGTTTTCATAGAAGGACCCGACACATGGTTCCTTTCCCTGCCGGAGAAGCTGCCCGCAAATGACACAGAGCAGCTTGATATTTGGCAACTTCCACTTGATGGCACACCGATCGGGAAAGAACCTTGGGGCGCTGCAATGCGGCTGACCATGGTCGGTACCGACGGATCTTTTGAGCAGGAATTTACCCTTATAGAGCCGGAATAACAGCACGCCGGATTGCAGGTGGGCTGTTTGCGCCCTAGATAGTTTCCAAGTGCCCTCCCATATCCTTCCATGAAAGATACGCATATGACAATTTCCGTTGGCGATACACTTCCTTTTGCCCATTTTTTTGTAAAAGCCGGTAGTGAAATAGACAGACTTTCGACTGACGACATCTTTTCCAATCGCAAGGTTGTTCTGTTCGGTGTGCCGGGCGCCTTTACGCCGACCTGCCATGCTGATCATCTGCCGGGCTATCTGGAGCATCTGGATACAATCAAATCCAAAGGCGTTGATGAAGTGGCGGTGATCTCTGTCAATGATCCGCACGTCATGGACGCGTGGGCAAAAGCAACCGGGGGCAAAGGAAAAATCCTGTTCCTTTCCGATGGCAATGCCGATTTCACACGGGCAATCGGGTTGGATATGGATGTTGCCGTTGTTGGCATGGGAACACGATCACAGCGCTATTCGATGATTGTCGAAAACGGTGTGGTAACCCAATTCAATTTGGAAGAAGTTGGCGGTCAGGCAATTCTTTCTGGTGCTGCTGCTATTATGGGGCAACTCTGAGTTAGCGCCACCGGCGTTACCCAAAAATTGTTAAGGCACCAGTTTCAAGTGTGCGTCCTGATAGAATGCGACGGCATATATGGATCCTTGAAACAAATCCGAGGATGACGTGCCGGGTTGATTTTCGTAACCATGGCCCTTTGAATTTTCATGTAGTCCATCGCCCTCGGACGTGTTCCGAGGGTTCAATTCAGTTCGGGGTCTGACCCTTTCGGTATTCCCGAGCCGCAAAGGCTACAAATACGCCAATAAGTGTCAGAGCAATTCCGTACCACGTAAGCACATAGCCCAAATGTCGGTTGCTGAAGGCAATTGTGGTTTCACCTGCCTGCGGCAGAGCAGGTCCGTTGCCAGCTTCCAGGTCGACAAAGAAGGGGGCTACAACAGCGCCGCTCTCGAGTGACGTTTGCAGTGTCATCGCCGCCGGATCACGCACGAACCAAAGCTTGCCGTCAAATCCGGATTCATTGCCGGGTGTTGCAAAGCCAGCTTTCTCAGGTGGCCGCATCAGACCCTTCAGAGTGACAATTTCTGTCTGACCTGTCGTGATGTCCTGATCAGCAAGATGGAGCGGAACAAAGCCACGATTTATCCAGACCACCGCGCCGTCAGCCAGCTCAAGGGGCGTCATGACCCAGTGGCCCTGCCCGCCCAATGGCCCGCCTTTGGGACTGCTGACGACCATGTAAGCGCGCTGCTCATGAGCATGCAGATAACGCCCGGTCACTGCAATACGCCGATACTGATAGCTGTCAGGATCAAGCGCTGACCACTCAGCGGGCGGAGGCAAAACAGCCGGTTCTGATGCCAGTCTGGCGGTCACACTGGAAATAAGATCTTCTTTCCAGTGCATGCGTTGCACTTGCCAGGTGCCAAGTGACAGCAGAACGATCAGCGCAATAGCCGACACAATTCCCGGCCATAACAGGCTGCGCCAGAGAGGCGCTAATACGGTTGCTTCACTCGACATTTTGGGACCTGTCGCCATCCTGCAGGGTGCCTTCAGCAGCCTTGCGTTTGTATTGTTGTGCAATCAGCAGGCCCTTCAACGGGCGCAGGAATATCAAACAGAGAAACAGGGTGAGTGGCATCCAGATCATCATGTTGAGCCAGATAGGTGGCGTGAACATCACTTCTGTCATCAGCACACCGACAACAGCCAGAAACCCGACAATGAATATGACGAAGACTGCAGGACCGTCGCCGCTATCGATGAATGCAAAATCCAGATCACAGCGTTCGCATTGATCGGCAGTTGTTAAAAAGCCGGAAAAGAGGCGGCCCTGACCACATCTGGGACATTTCCCCTTCAGGCCTGTCTGACCAACAGTCAGGACAGGATAGCGCATCAGGTCATCCATATCGGTCAATGCAAAACGCTCCGTAAGAGGAAGACACAAAAAAGGCGCACCCGGCTTACCGGGCGCGCCAATGTTCCAAACCATTTCATGTTTTAGTGAATCGTCGCGCCGACTGATCCCCAGATGTAGATTGCAGCAAACAGGAACAGCCACACCACATCCACAAAGTGCCAGTACCAGGCAGCAGCCTCAAAGCCGAAATGTTTCTCAGGTGTAAAATCGCCCTGCAGCGCTCGCACCAGACAGACAATGAGGAAGATGGTGCCAATCAACACATGGAAGCCATGGAAGCCGGTTGTCATGTAGAAGGTTGAACCATAAATGCTGTCGGAGAAAGCGAAGGCCGCGTGTGCGTACTCATAGACCTGAACCACAGAAAACAGCGCGCCCAGAATCACGGTGAGGATCAAGCCCCACTTGAGACCATTGCGATCATTGTGCAGCAGCGCATGGTGCGCCCAGGTAACAGTTGTACCGGATGTCAACAGGATCAAAGTGTTCAGCAACGGCAGATGCCAGGGATCGAACACTTCAATGCCAACTGGCGGCCAGATTCCACCAGTGTGCTCGACACGAGCAACCTGCTGCACTTCGCCAGCAAACAAGCTTGCATCGAAGAACGCCCAGAACCAGGCCACGAAGAACATCACTTCAGAGGCGATGAACAAAATCATGCCATAGCGCAAATGTAACTGAACCACTTTGGTATGGTGACCTTCGTGACTCTCCTTGATGACATCGCGCCACCAGGCGATCATCGTGTAGATCACGCCCAAAAATCCTGGCAACATCCACAAAGCCGAAGCATCATGAAAATAGCCAACGGCTCCCAAAGCCAGTGCCAAAGCGGATGCTGAGCCAACAAATGGCCATGGGCTTGGGTCTACAAGGTGGTAGTCATGATTGTTGGCGTGTGTGTCAGCCATGTTGTTCCCCGGTCTTTCTCGTCTTTTGCTAGCGCTTCAATAGCGCGATTTTTCGTTCGCTCATAGAGCTTTTTGATTTCTGCCCTAAAGCTTTTCAGGGATTTCGTCTTTGGTATCTTTATCCAGATTTGCGACAGGTTCGACGCCGCCTTCAACCGGGAAAAAGGTGTAGGATAGAGTTATTGTTCTAACCGAATCCAACTCCGGATCATCTGCAATTGCCGGATCAATGAAGAAGACAACCGGCATTTCAACGCTTTCACCAGCAGCGAGCACTTGTTCGGTAAAGCAGAAACACTCCAGCTTGTTGAAATAGGCTCCGGCAGATTGCGGCGTCACATTGAATGTGGAGGTGCCAATGGTCCGGGTTTCTGCCAGATTGGAAAATCCGTAGGCAGCATGTCCCGTTTCACCAACCTGCAACACCATCTGGCGCTCGGTTGGCTTGAACTTCCAGGGAAGGCCTGCAGCAATATTTGCATCAAAGCGGATGGTGATCTGTCGATCAATTACGCGATCGGATTCAGCTTCAGCCACCTGTGTGGTGCCACCGTAACCCGTGACCTTGCAGAACAATTCGTAAAGCGGAACAGCTGCGTAGGACATGCCGATCATGGCTGATAAAAAGACGACACAGGCAGCAGCTGTAAGGCGTTGCCGTTTCTGACGTTTTTCTTCCGCTTGCTCTGCTTGCATGCTCTGCATCAATCAGGAACCTTGTTAAAGTGGTTTATTCATCAGCTCTGGGCCAAATTTGAAAATTGTCATTACGTAGAACAGAGCTACCAGAAAAATAAGTCCAAGGGCAATTGCGACGGATCGTCTGTTGCGCCGTTTCTTGTCTTCGGGAGACAGTTCTAGGCCGTCATCTATCGTATTTGGTTCGTCCATGGTTGGCCTCACAGTGCAAGTTTGATGACGGCTTCCAGAAGAAGCACGCCAAACAATGCAAACAGATACAGGATGGAATAGGCAAACAGCCGCTTGGCTGCACGGTTGCTGTTGTCGGTATTTTTGTCGCGGTACACGCCAATGGCATAGAAGACAAAACCCAGGCTTAGCGCTGCAGTGGTTGCGCCATAGACCAGTCCGCCAAAGCCAAGAAACCATGGTGCCATGGCGACCGGTACCAACAGCACCGCGTAGATCAGGATCTGTTTGCGGGTATAGGCATCACCTGACACGACGGGCATCATGGGAATGCCTGCCCGAGCGTAGTCCTTGCTGGCAAACAGCGCCAGTGCCCAGAAATGTGGTGGTGTCCACATGAAGATAATGAGAAACAGTACAAAAGCCTCAATGCCCACAGAACCGGTCATTGCGGCCCATGCCACAACCGGCGGCAATGCGCCTGCAGCACCGCCAATGACGATGTTCTGCTGCGTAGAGCGTTTCAGCCAGATGGTGTAAACGACCGCATAGAAGAAAATTGTGAAAGCCAGCAGCCCGGCAGCGAACCAGTTCGACACCAGCCCCAGTACCATCACTGACAACACTGCCATGATAAGGCCAAAGGCCAGTGCTTCATCAGCGGATACGCGACCTGCGGGAATCGGACGGTTGGCTGTCCGCTTCATCATCCGGTCAAGATCAGCTTCATACCACATATTCAGCGCGCCGGATGCGCCGCCACCAATCGCGATACAAAACAGAGCAATGGCGCCCGTGGCCGGCCCCAAAAGCATGGTACCCGATGTTGCCGCTGCGCTGACAAGCCCAACAAGAGCTGTGAAGACCACAAGACGCATCACGCCGGGCTTCATCAGCGCAAAAAAATCTCGCGGCTCCGCCTGAGAAATGCGGTGCTCAGCAGTAGCACCAGCGAGTGCCTGCAATTCTGTTCGTGCCTCGATTTCCGCTGTCGACATGTTTGCCCGGTTCAGTTGGTTGGTTTGTTACGTTGGTCTTCTAAGCAAACTGCCAGCCTGTTCTCACGAAAGGCCGGCAGCGCAGTTTCATTCAATGGCCCGGCGCTTCTATTTGATGCGCGGCAGTTTTTCCCACTGATGGAAAGGCGGTGGAGACGGCAATTGCCATTCCAGCGTCGTTGCACCTTCACCCCATGGATTGGCAGCCGCGACCCGCTTTTTCGAGAAGGCTTCATAGATGCCATAGATGAAAATCAACACCGCAAACGCCGAAATATAGGACCCGATGGAGGATACATAGTTCCAGCCAGCCATCGCGTCGGGATAATCAACATAGCGGCGCGGCATGCCTGCCATTCCGAGGAAATGTTGCGGGAAGAAAATCAGATTCACCGAAATGAACGTGACGTAGAAATGCAGTTTACCAATGGCTTCGTTGTACATCAGACCCGACATTTTCGGGAACCAGTAATACCAGGCGGCAAAGATTGCAAACACCGCACCCAGCGACAGCACATAGTGGAAATGAGCGACCACAAAATAAGTGTCATGCATTGACCGGTCGAGGCCTGCATTGGCAAGCTGGACGCCGGTAACGCCACCAACAGTGAACAGGAAGATAAACCCGACTGCCCACAGCATTGGTGTCCGGAATTCGATGGATCCGCCCCACATGGTTGCAATCCACGAGAAAATCTTGACGCCTGTCGGCACCGCGATCACCATTGTTGCAAACACGAAATACGCTTGGGTGTCCACGTCCATGCCGACTGTAAACATGTGGTGTGCCCACACGATAAATCCGACAACACCAATGGCAACCATCGCGTAAGCCATTCCAAGATATCCGAAGATCGGCTTTTTGGAGAAGGTCGAGATAACGTGGCTGACAATCCCAAAACCCGGCAAGATCAGGATATAAACTTCAGGATGTCCGAAAAACCAGAAAAGATGCTGGAAAAGGATCGGATCACCACCGCCTTCAGGCGCAAAGAAGGATGTCCCGAAATTTCGGTCTGTCAGCAGCATGGTGATGGCACCGGCCAGCACTGGCAGAGACAGCAACAGCAGGAATGCAGTGATCAATACAGACCAGGCAAACAGCGGCATCTTGTGCAATGTCATGCCAGGGGCACGCATATTGAAGATCGTTGTGATGAAGTTGATTGCACCCAGGATGGATGATGCACCGGCAAGGTGCAGCGACAGGATTGCAAGGTCCATGGCAGGACCTGGCTGTCCCGAGGTCGACAATGGCGGATAAATCGTCCAACCACCGCCAACACCGTTGGAGCCTGGAGGCCCCTCAACAAACATTGAAATGATCAGCAGGATCAGCGCCGGTGGCAGCAGCCAGAATGAAATATTGTTCATTCTTGGGAAGGCCATATCGGGCGCACCAATCATGATCGGCACAAACCAGTTGGCAAATCCGCCGATCAATGCGGGCATCACCATGAAGAAAATCATGATCAGTCCGTGGCCGGTGGTGAACACATTATACATATGTGGATCACCAAAGATCTGCATGCCCGGCTCTTGCAATTCCATGCGCATCGCTACGGAGAGTGCACCGCCGAAAATGCCCGAGAAAATAGCAAAGATCAGATACAGAGTACCGATATCTTTGTGGTTTGTTGAATAGACGTAGCGGCGCCAACCTGTCGGGTGGCCGTGGGCGTCTGCATGTGCTGCGGTGCCTGCCATTTGTCCAAATCTCCTATCTGCATCTACCGGTTCTGAACTCAGGGTTCAAAATTCTATATCCCGGCTGCCCTATCGGGCCCATTTCAATTTCATCGGCGCTGGCTGCCAGCGCCTTTAAGACCTAGCGCTGAGCCAGTTTGCGTTGCTCATCCAGAAGGCCTGCCAGCATTTCATTGGCACCTTCCACATCTTCAACAGCCATCTGGGCCCATTGCGCGAATTGTTCATCGCTGACAACGCGGATCGCGATTGGCATGAAGGCATGAAGAACGCCGCAAAGCTCAGAGCACTGACCGTAATAAATGCCCTCACGTTCGGCTTCAAACCAAGTTTCGTTCAACCGACCGGGAACTGCATCCATCTTCAGGCCCATGGAAGGCATGGCAAACGAATGCAAAACATCCGCTGCTGTCACCTGAACACGAACTACCTTGCCAACGGGCACGACGATCTCGTTGTCGACAGCCAGAAGCCTTGGATCATCCGGACCAAGTTCGTCTTCCTGCAGCATGTAGGAATCAAAGGAGATGTCATCATTGTCGGGATATTCATAACCCCAATACCACTGATATCCGGTCGCCTTGATCGTCATATGGGCTTCTGGAATTTCAAGCTGATTGTAGAGCAGACGGAAGGACGGAACAGCCATCACGACCAGAATCAATACCGGTGCTACGGTCCAGACAATCTCGATCATGGAGTTGTGAGTCGTCTTCGACGGGGTCGGATTGGCTTTTGAATTAAACCGAACCGCGCAAATGATCAGAAGCCCCAACACAAACAACACAATCGGAGTGACGATCCACAAAGTGAATGTGTTGAATGAGTTAATCTGCTCCATCACCGGAGCGGCGGCTTCCTGAAAGCTTATCTGCCAAGGGGTCGGTTGGGCAGCAAAAGCGACACTACCGAGCCCGAGTGAGGCGGCTGCGCCACCAAAAAGGACAGTTGCGGGCCGCTTTGAAAATTCCGAAAGCGCGGACGCACTGCGCTTCAACTTCATCATAATGACAACCTTTTGCCAGTTTGAATTTGTGTATGGTGCCACTGCAAAAGCGACTCCGTTTCAACTAAGTACCCCAGTGTCCGGCGATGATCCATCCTCAGGGGCACAAAAAGCACAAAATCTGTTCCATATTTCCGCCATCATATACGAGGCTTACCAAGCTGTGTCGAGAGGAACTTACGTCCAAACGTTGCTACTTTTCGCCACCACACACACAAACATTCAAAAACATGAATATTATTTTTGCGGCGTCGGATCAAGCCAGCCCCGTTCACTGCTGCCTCTTAAATAATAGGGCAATCCATTAAATTGTACCTGTGACAGATTATCGCCCGATTTCGGAGACATCCACACAGGGCAGCAGCTTCCGGCGCTGATTGCCCTTCCAGCGCATTAAATTCGTGTAAGAAACGTTGGATTTGCGCTGAAATCGGGAGTGAACAACAAGCTTCACCGCTGCATTGCTTGACAGCGTGCCATGCTCTGCTAGGGACGTTACAACTTTGGTTAATCGAGATCGGGTTCCCATGCAGATTTCTTTCCGAGCGTTTTCCGCTTTTGTGTTTTTAAGCGCCTTGTCGTTTGCGTCACTTCCTGCAAACGCGCAGCAGTCACAAACACCTTTTGTTGACTGGACCATGCGGTGTGAAACGCCTCCCGGGGCTCAAGGGCAACAATGCGCATTGATGCAATATGTCGCTGCGGAAGATCGCCCCAATGTCGGACTCAGCGTCATTGTTTTGAAAACCGCTGACGGCAAAGCAAAATTGCTGCGCGTCATTACGCCGCTCGGTGTCCTGCTGCCATCCGGCCTTGGCCTGAAAATCGATAATGAAGATGTTGGTCGAGCTGGTTTTGTGCGTTGCGTTGCCGAGGGCTGCCTTGCAGAAGTTATTATGGAAGATGTGTTGCTGAACAAATTACGGCGCGGGCAACAGGCCACTTTCATCGTGTTTGAAACACCGGAAGCCGGCATCGGCATTCCTATTTCCCTGTCCGGCTTCAGCGCCGGCTATGATTCCCTGCCGTAATGACAAGTTCCAAACCCGATGATTTTTTTGAAGGGCTGGACCTTTCATCCGCCAACACCAAACAACGCGTTGCCGATGCTCTGGTAAATTCTGATGATGGCGAGTTGTTCGCCGAGTACCGCCAGCAGGAAAGCCTCAGCTTCGATAATGGTCGGTTGAAAAGCGCCACCTTTGATGTGGACCAGGGGTTTGGGCTGCGCAGTGTCTGTGGCGAGGCTGTGGGGTATTCCCATTCCAGTGAATTGTCTGACGCCGCATTGAGTCGGGCTGTCAACGCCGTCAGTGCCGTTGGTAAAGGCTATTCGGGCACCTATTCTGATGCGCCGATGGGCACAAATGCCAAACTCTACAGCGACGAAAATCCTCTGACATCACCTGAATACAGCCAGAAAATTGCATTGCTGGAAGCCGTTGACGCCTATGCCAGAGATATCGGCGCCGACATTGCGCAGGTCTCGGCAAGCCTGGCGGCCAGCTGGCAGATCGTAAGAATTCTACGTGCTGATGGTCATCTGGTTGAAGACATTCGCCCTATGCTGCGGTTCAACGTATCTGTCATTGCCAAGGACGGAGCACGGCAGGAAACCGGCTCCTACGGGTTTGGCGGGCGCGATGGATTTGACGCGTTCGTCACAGAGACAGCGTGGAAAGCCGGTGTTGATGAAGCTATACGGCAGGCGCGCGTCAATCTGGGCGCGGAAGCTGCGCCAGCGGGCGAGATGGATGTTGTACTAGGCCCGGGCTGGCCTGGAATTTTGTTGCATGAAGCTGTCGGGCATGGCCTGGAAGGCGATTTCAACCGCAAGGGCACATCCGCTTTTGCAAGCCTGATGGGTGAACAAGTTGCATCCAAAGGCGTGACCATTGTCGACGATGGAACGATTGCCGCAAGGCGTGGATCGTTGACCGTGGATGATGAAGGCACGCCGACCTCGAACACAGTTCTGATCGAGGATGGCAAGCTGGTTGGCTACATGCAGGATCGTCAGAATGCCCGGCTGATGGGTGTTGCAGCCACAGGCAATGGACGTCGTCAGTCCTATGCTCACGTGCCCATGCCCCGCATGACAAATACCTACATGCTGGGCGGCAATGATGCACCGGAAGACATCGTCGGATCATTGAAAGACGGGATTTATGCCGTCTCTTTTGGTGGCGGACAGGTGGATATCACTTCCGGCAAATTCGTTTTTTCCTGCACCGAGGCCTACCGCGTCAAAAACGGCAAAATCGGCACTCCGGTGAAGGGTGCCATGCTGATTGGCAATGGTCCCGATGCCATGCGGCGCGTGTCCATGATTGGCAATGATCTGCAGTTGGACCGGGGTATGGGAACGTGTGGCAAGGCCGGTCAATGGGTACCGGTTGGCGTTGGTCAACCCACTTTACGCATTGACGCGATTACGGTTGGCGGAACACAAACCGGCTAGATCACGTCAGATTCTGGTGAAAAGAACCCCAACCAGCATCGCCACATAGGCGACAAGCAGTATTTCAAACGTGTTCCCAGAGATAACCGGTATGGCAATGCCGAGATATCTGACAACAATGACCAGTGCGAACAGAACAACTGATATTATGAAGACGCCAAATGAGGGGCTGCTGAGTTTCATGATTTAAGGCTCCTGTTGATTCGCTGGATTATGCCAGCGAAGGACTGAATTGATAACCACTTTATTTGGAAGGAAATTCAGCCGAATAAGCCTTCAGCCATGCATCTACCCTCTCGCTGTTGACGCCAAAATCTTCGATGCCCAACAGGCTTTGCGACAAGATTGCCGCGCTTGCCGTGCCATTTCCCAAATCTATAATTTCCAGATCAACGATATCCGGAAATTTTAAGCCGGATGATAAAATTTGAAAACGGGCCTTTTTCCGTTCGTCATCACGGGTCACGACGCTGGCCGCAGATTTGCCGTCTCCAGCAACATATGTAACGAACCAGTCCAATAAATCGGTGGTGCTTGCTTTGACTGTGGCGCTCGTGTGCGTTCGTTCAGCGCCCTTGCAAAAGCTGCTGCCATCGGGCGTATCCGGGCAGGCCAAAGCCCAATTCGGGGTTTCGCGTCCGGGCCAGGTTGACAGCTCAAGAGGCTCAATCTGATGCAATCGATTCCATAACTTTTCCGGGCCCAGATTCATGAATGCCAGCATGGCAACGCCAAGCAGCAGCAACAGCATAAGGAGTATTTTCACCGACAAGGCCTGACTTTTTATGGATGACTGGAACTTATTGACCTTGCGGCGTGATTTTAAAGACACCGCCCTCAAATTCATCCGTCAGAAACCAGATATTGCCCGCCGCATCAACATCAACGTCGCGAATGCGGCCCCATTTTGACATATCCCATTGCTCTTCATGAACAACTTGCGGCGAAGCACCGCTGATATCGACGTTGAGCCGTGCAATCAGTTGATCCTTCAATGCGCCAACAAAAGCATTGCCATTCCAGCTTTCCACTCCGTTCGATCCGTAAAATACAAGTCCGGACGGGGCGATTGACGGGTCCCAATAATGAACGGGCTGTTCAAAGCCTTCCCCCTCATTGCCCTGACCGATTTTGAGACCGGAATAGTGACGGCCGAAAGAGATTTCCGGCCAACCATAGTTTTTGCCAGCAATCGGAAGATTCAATTCGTCACCACCACGTGCGCCATGTTCGACAGTCCAGTATTGATCTGTTTCGGGATGAATGGCGGCACCCTGTGGGTTGCGATGGCCAATCGACCACAATTCAGGAAGGGTGTTCGCTACCCCGATAAATGGGTTGTCATCAGGGATGGAGCCATCAGAATTGATCCGGATGACGGATCCGGCATGATCCTGCGGGTCCTGCGCCCTTTCCGGGTCGCCACGTTCTCCAATCGTCGCAAACAAGGTGCCGTCAGGTGCGAATGTCAGCCGTGAGCCAAAATGACGCCCGCCGCCGGACTTGATATTCTGGCGGAATATCACCTCTTGCTGATCAAGACTGCCCTCAAGGCCATCCCTGTTCAGGCGCGCGCGCAGAATGGCCGTACCGGCGCCACCTTCACCCGGTTCTGAGAACGACAGGTAAATCAGTTGATTATCTGCAAAATTGGGATCAAGCGCGACATCCAGCAAACCACCCTGCCCGCCATCATAAAGTTCAGGTAGTCCATCGATAGCGGGGCCTAGTTGGCCGTCTTGAGCCAGTCGCAAGCGACCGGGGCGCTCAGTTACCAGAACAGCTCCGTTGGGCAAAAAACTCATGCCCCAGGGATTTTCCAGGCCCAGAGCAATTGCGGTGACGTCCAAGACTGCATCTTCCGCCGAAAACGTTCCAGACCATTGAGCAAGGTCCTGTTTTTCAAAGACTGTCGTCGCTGCGGCCGCTTCGCCTGTCCAGCCGGATTTAAAAGCCCCCCCCACTACAGAGAGACAGATGAGACCCAATGCCAATTTCCCGTAACGTTCCATGATCAGCTCCGTAAAACAAATGAGATGAGCTTCAAATGGGGCGTGTATAGGAGATCGCCAAGGTCCGGAGCTTAATTTGTTCTAGTCGTTGAATTTGGCACGAAGTTTACGCCGAACACGCAGAACTTCCGGCTCCTGATCCTTGAAACTTTGTCGCAGCAGCGCAGCAACAGCGAATGCCATGCAACAAAAGGCAATTGTCAGAAGCAATGACAAAAACCCAGCCTCACTCAAACCAAATCTCGTGCCGATGGCGAGTAGCGATGATGACATGACAGGTCCCTTCAAGGTTTTCCAACTTGAAGCCAAGATGAATTGAAAAATCGGCTGCAGCACGGAGAAATTGAGGCAAATGCATGATTTTTTATTAACGTGCTTTAAAACATTGAAGTCTGGAAAACATTAAAGCCTGGAAAACATTGAAGCTAGGCGTCAAAACGGCACGGAAGCCGAAAAACTGAGGCGCGCACCGCCGCTGGGATGAAACAATGACAGGCTTTCGGCATGCAGTTGCAGGCGATCAGCCTGTGCCAAAACATGCGTCGGCGCATAAAACGGATCGCCCAGAATTGGGTGTCCGATAGCCAGACAATGGACTCTGAGTTGGTGGGAGCGGCCAGTCTTTGGATGAAGCGCCAGCCGCGTGGCATTTTCTTCATGCGCCAGGACTTCGAACCGCGTCTGCGCGGCCTTGCCAACGTCCCAATCCACCTTTTGCAGCGGCCGGTTTGGCCAGTCACAGATCAGTGGCAGGTCAATCTGGCCAATGTCTGTTACCGGCCTGCCAGCAACACGCGCAACATAACGCTTTTCAATGTGACGTCGCTCGAATTGCAAGCCGAGATGTCGCTGTGCCGCCCGGTTCATGGCGAAGACCATTATTCCCGATGTGTCCAGGTCGAGCCGGTGAATCAACAGGGCTTTGGAGAATGCCGTTTTCACACGCGCCTCAAGACAATCTGCGTGATGTTTTGCCTTGCCCGGCACGCTTAACAGCCCTGAGGGCTTATCGACAATCAGCAGATCATCATCTTGATGCACCACCTGTAATCCGGTATCCAGCGGCGGTGAATAGATGAATTCGGGAAGCAAAATCGGGGCCGTTCTGCGTGGGTTGCATTGCAGGGCTTGTGATAGATAGGAATCCCGCTACGGGCAAGATGCGCAGCTCAAAGCAATCTGCTTTTACCATATGCCAAAGCCATTCAAACCTTCAACCTGCATTACAGACACCTATATAGAAGACCAATGGATGGTAATTAAGAGAGAACAAATGGCAGAAAAATTGACGGATGCGGCCCGGGCCGCAGCATTGACAGAACTTGGCAATTGGAGCCTGGATGATGATCGGGACGCGATTTCAAGACAATTTGTCTTCAAGGATTTTGTTCAGGCTTTCGGTTTCATAAGCCAGTCCGCCCTGATTGCGGAAAAACTGAACCATCACCCTGAGTGGTCGAATGTCTATAAGACTGTCGATGTGACGCTGACGACGCATGATTGCGATGGCTTGAGCGAACTTGACATAAAACTGGCCAAAGCCATGGATAAGATCGCTGACGCGTGAATGTTGCTGACCAGCGTCATAGAGGGGATAGCCATGTCGAGAGACAATCCGGACACTGAATCCAAAGACGTCCTTGACGGAGAGATCATCCTTCCTGAGAAAGTGCGGGAGCATGTCAAAGGCAGTTTTGAAGGACAGCAGAACCGCGTCAAAAAGCGCTTCTGGCCGACAGTGCGCAAAGCGCTGCGGCACATACCGTTCATGGAAGATGTTGTTGCCGCCTATTACTGCGCTATGGATTCAGCCACACCGTTTCGTGTGCGTGCGGCCCTTATTGGTGCCCTTGCTTATTTCGTGATGCCGATAGATGCCATTCCCGATGTTCTGACATTTGTCGGATTTGCCGATGATGCGTCAGTGCTGTTGGCCGTTTTTGCGCTGGTTGGCCCGCACATCAAAGATACGCATAGGGAACAGGCCAGAACAGCATTGCTGGATCATGATGAGACCTGACGCAGGCTGACTTTAGACTTGTTGTCTTTTCGGCGCGCGTCACTCAAGGTCAATGCCCGGCTCAGTTTCCAGGCTGCGGCGTAACCTTGAAAACGCCAGTCGAATGCGGGACTTTACAGTGCCAAGCGGAAGATTGGCTTCTTCCGCGATCTGGCTGTGGCTCAGACCCTTGAAAAACGCAAGGCGAACCAGAGAAAGTTGCTCCTCCGGCAATCCCTTAAGGCATTCGCGCACACGCTGATCGCGCCGGTCCGCATCCATCTGTTCTCCGGCATCCACTTCTCCCTGTGGCTGAAGATACGGATCATCTTCATCCAGTTCACCACGTTTTTCGCGGCGCAGGGAATCAATGTGCCGGTTTCTTGCAACCCGAAACAACCATGTCGAGAGGGATGATTTGGATGAATCGAACAGATGAGCCTTCTGCCAAAGGGTGATCATGACCTCTTGCACCAACTCTTCCGCCTGACCGCCCTGCGCGCCAAGACGCAAGAGATAGGCTTTCAATCTTGGCGCAAAATAGTCAAATATTTCCTCAAAAGCAGCTTTGTCCTGAGTTTCAGCGACGCGCCGGGCAAGGCGGGAAAAAGCTTTTGCACGACTGGCAGCATCCGGGCTGGTAACGCTTACATGCGCGGCAGGGATGGTAGACTTGTCTGGCTGATCGGTGTCCGTCATATCAGCATTGCCTGTTGGAGCATGTCCGCTTGACGTAAACAGATTGGCGTCACGCTTACAGGCATCGCGCTTACAAGTATTGGCATTGTGGCAAGGGGCGTCAAATTGCCCCGGCAGAAAAGCCACACATCGTTTTGCACTACACGATTCCTGCCCGTCTCAGCCGACATAACCGCCCATTCCCTACTCTGTCGCAGTCTTTTATCGTTGACGCTTGCTTCTTACTCATGGTGCCCAATTACTGCAGACACCTGACATGTGCCACGCACATCACGAGACACGGTCTGGTTTTGTATCGGCTGACCGAAAAAGCATGCGATGTTCGCGCCATTATTGCAAGCGAAGCATAGGTTAGGAAGTGTTAATGTAGCGCAGCCAAATTGTTGTGCCTGTATCCCTCTTTACACATATTCTCGTCACAAATTGCGGTTTAAGACTGATCAAGGTTCGTTTCTGTGGTTCACATCCCCCAGAATTGTGGCTGCGGAATGTATTTTTAGCGGTATATTCACGGTTTGGTAAGGATAATTCTGGCAGTTTAGAAGCGTTGTGCTGGTTAGCGCGCAATTGGCGTTGCACTTTCAATTAGCCACAGATCGCGATAAAAGAGCAAACAACAAAGAATCAGGTCTAATTTAGATAAAATCTGAAACGGATCGTTTGATGTGAAATAGACGTAGAAGCTTCGTAAAGACACACAAACTTAATTTAGGACACGACAGTTCATCATGATGGCAGCCATGACATTGACATCCGGATTTAAAAGACATTTCAAAGCCCTGATTGTAGCGGGTCTGGTAGCGTTGATGGCGGTTCCGACCGCATTCGCACAGTCACCTTCCCCAATTGGACAATTCAGGGATTGGGCGGCTTATACTTACAATTCCAGCAATGGCCGTGTCTGCTACGCAATCACACAGCCGAAGGAAACTCAGCCAGCAGGCGTCAACAGAGATGAAATTTATTTCTTTGTCAGCCAACGCCCTGGCGAAGGCGTGCGGAATGAGATCAGCGTTATCACCGGCTATCCTTATAAAGAAGGCTCGATGACAACAGTTGAGATCGGCACCGACTCATTTAATCTGTTCACGCAGGATGACGGCGCATGGATACGCGACCAGGCCGAACAGGATCGCCTTGTGGCATCCATGCGAAGCGGTTCGAACATGATCGTCAAGGGAACCTCTGCAAGAGGTACACTGACCACAGACACATATTCATTGCTCGGCGTTACAGCCGCGCTCAATGAGCTTATCAAAGTGTGCGGCGGCTAATCCACCCCACCTGACGTTTGAGATAATAAGGCGGGGCCAGTCCCCGCCTTTTTCTTTGGTCTTTTTTCCTTGCTGCTTTTTCTTGGGCGCTTTTTCTTTGCCCCTTTTTCTTTCGGAGCACACCTGATAAGGAATGCCTCTCATTTAAGAGGCCCATAAAATGACTGTTTCTCTGGATATTGCAGCGAAAAACACCAACGCGCCTGCTGTTGTGGTTGCTGAACTCCCAAAACTGATTGCGGAAAAGCCAAATCTGGTTGGCCTGTCTCGTGATGAGATGATCCCTGCACTGATCGAAGCGGGCGTTCCCGAGAGGCAGGCCAAGATGCGCGTTCAGCAGATCTGGTATTGGATCTATGTGCGGGGCGTGTCTGAATTCAGCGATATGACCAATCTGTCGAAAGCACTGCGCGGTGATCTTGCCGAGCGCTTTTCGCTGGATCGACCAGAAATTATTGAAGAGCAGATTTCTGTCGATGGCACCCGCAAATGGCTGTTTCGCTTCCCACCACGCGGTGCGGGCGCGCCGGTGGATATTGAAACAGTTTATATTCCCGAAGAAGGTCGTGGCACCTTATGCGTATCGTCACAGGTTGGCTGTACCTTAACCTGCACTTTCTGCCACACAGGCACACAAAGGCTGGTGCGAAATCTGACACCCGAAGAAATTGTGATGCAGCTGCTGGTTGCCCGCGAACGTCTCGGTGATTTTCCCGACAAGGAAACACCACCTGGCACCTACGTCCCGAGCGAGGGGCGGCTTGTGACAAATGTGGTGATGATGGGGATGGGCGAACCGCTTTATAATTTTGAGAATGTCAAACAGGCATTGCTGATTGTCTCCGATGGTGAGGGCCTTGCTCTGTCCAAGCGGCGGATTACATTGTCCACATCCGGGCATGTGCCAAATATTCAGCGCACCGGCGACGAAATTGGCGTGAGCCTTGCCATTTCTCTTCATGCTGTGCGAGATGATCTGCGCGACGAATTGGTACCCATCAATAAAAAATGGAATCTCGAAGCTCTGCTGGATGCCTGTCGCAACTACCCCGGAGCGTCCAATTCCAGACGTATCACCTTTGAATATGTCATGCTGAAAGGCATCAATGACAGCCTGGAAGATGCCGTCAAGCTGGTTAAACTGCTGAAGGGCATTCCGGCAAAGCTCAACCTCATTCCATTCAACCCATGGCCGAATTCGCCCTATGAATGTTCAGACTGGGAGCAGATTGAAACCTTTGCCGAGATCGTCAATCGCGCAGGCTATGCGTCCCCTATCCGCACACCGCGTGGACGCGACATCTTTGCCGCCTGCGGTCAGTTGAAGTCGGAAAGCGAACGGATGAAAAAGGCTGATCGTGAAGCATTGGAAACTGCGCAAAGCGTCAACGGCTAGACCCCATGTCGGCTCTTTTTCGCCTGATTTTTATCGTGCCCTTCGCCTATATTTTCAGCTGCGCAGCTGCGGGGTTGACCATTTACGCAGCCTGGCAACACACCGGTTTTGTGCTGGAGGAAGCCCAGTTTGAGTTGATTTTGGGCAGTGTATTTGTGGCGATGGCGTTTGGCGCGGTTTCCTTTCCTGTCAGCCTGATTGGCATTATCATCGCTGAGGCTTTCACAATCCGATCCTTTGTCTGGTTTGTCGTTTTAGGGCTCCTGAACGGGTACATTCTGTCCTGGACACTCCCGGAATTTCCAACGGTGTTTTCTTATCAGGGCATGTTTGAATTACCCGCTTTGCAGGGTTTTGAGGCAAGCACCACAGCCTATCTGGCAGGCGGCAGTGCTTTCGGGCTGGTCTATTGGTTGCTGGTTGGACGGAATTCGGGTCTCGAAGAATCGCGAATTAGGTAGAACGCGCCAGCAGAAGCTTGATGGCAAAACCACCAAGAACGGCTGCAAACAGCCAGTCAACAAGGCGCGTTGCTTTGGGCGAGCGTTTTAAAAGTGCGGCGATTCGATCTGCGAACAGGATCAAGGCTGCACATATGGGCGTGGCGATCAGCACAAAAATCACCCCAAGAGAGATCAGTTTATAGACCGCATACGGATCACTCACACTAACGAATTGCGGTAGGAAAGTTACAAAGAACACGATGATTTTTGGATTGAAAAGGTTGATCCACAATCCTTTGAGATAAACTGATTTGATTGTCTCTTTCTTCCGCGCTGTCTGATCCACCGCAAAAGAGGAGCCATTACGCAGCGCGTCCCAGGCAAGCCATAGCAAATAGAGACATCCAACGACTTTCAGGACTGTGAAAGCTGTTGCAGACGCGACCAAAAGCGCTGACAGCCCCAGCGCAACCGCCAGCGTGTGAAGCAGCAATCCGGTTATGGCCCCAAAAAAGGCTGCAAAACCAGCCAGGCGGCCCTGGACGATGGTCTTGCTTAGAAACAGCGTCATGTCCGGTCCCGGTGTCAGCGACAGCGCAATGGCAGCAACAGAAAATGTGACCAATACTGACAGGTCCGGTAAAAATACCATTGCCGAGTTCTCTCATTCAAACATCCGCGCGACGCTAACGCGTTTCTTGGCGCAGTGTAAGAAGAATTCCTTGCGCCCACGCTTCTTATTTCTATAGTGCGCGACAAAGATCAGGCCGCTTCTATCACGGCCATAGGTGTTATTCACAAACGCGATAGCGTTCACAGAAATTCAGGAGTTCTGCATGTCCCAGACAGGCGACATCAAAAAAGTTGTGCTGGCCTATTCCGGTGGATTGGATACATCCATCATCCTCAAATGGCTGCAGACCAATTATCAGTGCGAGGTCGTGACGTTTACCGCTGATCTTGGCCAGGGCGAAGAGCTGGAGCCAGCGCGCAAAAAAGCGGAAATGCTGGGCATCAAAGAGATTTACATCGAAGATCTGCGCGAAGAATTTGTGCGGGATTTTGTCTTCCCCATGTTTCGTGCCAATGCCCTTTATGAGGGAGTCTATCTGCTCGGAACCTCCATTGCGCGCCCCTTGATTTCCAAACGACTTATTGAGATTGCGGCAGAAACCGGTGCCGATGCGATCTCCCATGGTGCCACGGGAAAAGGAAATGATCAGGTGCGGTTCGAGTTGGCAGCCTATGCCCTGAACCCGGATATCAAAGTGATTGCGCCCTGGCGGGAATGGGATTTGACCTCGCGGACACGTTTGATTGAATTTGCTGAAACCAATCAGATCCCAATTGCGAAAGACAAGCGCGGCGAAGCGCCGTTTTCTGTGGATGCAAACCTGCTGCACACATCATCTGAAGGCAAGGTTCTTGAAGACCCCGCAGAAGTCGCCCCGGAATATGTTTACTCGCGCACTGTATCGCCTGAGGATGCTCCGGACAAAGCCACCATCATCGAGGTTGGATTTGAAAAAGGCGACGCGGTCTCCATCAATGGCGAAAACATGTCTCCGGCCACCATACTGACCAAACTCAATGAACTGGGCGGTTCCAATGGCATTGGCCGGCTTGATCTGGTCGAAAACCGCTTTATCGGCATGAAGTCACGCGGCATTTACGAAACGCCAGGCGGCACAGTATTGCTGACAGCGCATCGGGGCATTGAATCCATCACGCTGGACCGGGGCGCGGCGCATCTCAAAGATGAGTTGATGCCGAAATACGCCGAACTGATTTATAATGGCTTCTGGTTCTCACCTGAGCGCGACATGATTCAGGCTCTGATTGACAAAAGTCAGGAGCATGTCACCGGAACTGTGACGTTGAAGCTCTATAAGGGCAATGTGGATGTCATTGCTCGTGCATCGCCTTATTCGCTGTATGATGAGGATCTGGTGACATTTGAAGAAGGCGCCGTTGCTTATGATCACAATGATGCTGCAGGCTTTATTCGCCTCAATGCATTGCGTTTGAGAACGCTGGCCAACCGCAAAAAACGCGGCTAAGAGCAATTTTTGCGCTGTTGCGAAGCAGCAAAAGACACCAAGAAAGCAATCCCTGACAAGACAGGGATTGCACAAGGGCACTATGCGGGATATATCCCGCACTGCAACAGCGCACCGTGACAACACGTGGCGTCTGATTTTTCCAAAGTTTGAAAGCCTCCTAATGTCCCTGCGAAATATCGCCATCATCGCGCACGTTGATCATGGTAAGACCACCCTTATTGATGTGTTGCTCAAAGCCTCTGGCGCGTTTCGCGATAACCAGCAGGTTGATGAGCGCGCGATGGATTCCAATGATCTGGAACGCGAGCGTGGCATTACCATTCTTGCCAAGGTCACATCGCTGGACTGGAAGGACTCGCGTATCAACATTGTTGATACACCAGGCCACGCCGATTTCGGCGGTGAAGTTGAGCGTATTCTGAACATGGTCGACGGTGCCATCTTGCTGGTTGATGCAGCTGAAGGCCCAATGCCACAGACTAAATTTGTACTGTCGAAAGCGCTGAAGATCGGCCTGCGGCCGATTGTGGTCATCAACAAGATCGACAAGCATGACGCCCGTCCGGATGAAGTTCTGGATGAAGTATTTGACCTGTTTGCAAGTCTGGATGCCGATGAAGATCAGCTGGACTTCTCGGTCCTTTACGGCTCTGCCAAACAGGGCTGGATGGCCGCTGATGCCGACGGCCCCAAAGACAGCATCGACCCACTGCTTGAATTGGTGATGGAAAAGGTTCCTGAACCTGTTGTCGAAGAAGGTGCTTTCCAACTGCTGGCAACAACCATTGAAGCCAACCCTTATCTGGGGCGCATTCTGACCGGCCGTATTCGTGCAGGGTCCATTAAACCCAATCAGAACATTAAAGCGCTAGCTCGTGATGGATCAGTCGTCGAGACCGGGCGCGTGACTCGTGTGCTTGGCTTCCGCGGTCTTGAGCGCATTCCGGTTGAAGAAGCCTTTGCGGGCGATATCGTGGCCCTTTCGGGACTGACAATCGCATCTGTTGCAGACACGCTGGTCGACCCAAGCGTGGATCAGCCGATTGAGGCTCAACCAATTGATCCGCCAACATTGTCGATGACATTCCGCATCAATGATGCGCCGATTGCCGGCACTGAAGGTGACAAGGTACAAAGCCGTGTGATCCGCGATCGTCTTTTGAAAGAAGCCGAAGGCAATGTTGCGCTGCAGGTAACACCTGGCACTGATGGCGACAGTTTTGAAGTGGCGGGCCGCGGCGAATTGCAATTGGCGGTTCTGATTGAAACCATGCGCCGTGAAGGGTTTGAACTTTCCATAGGCAAGCCCCGCGTGGTTTTCCAGGAAGATGAAAACGGCAACCGGCTGGAGCCTATCGAAGAGGTCATCATTGATGTTGATGACGAACATTCGGGCACCGTTGTACAGAAATTGTCTGAACGGCGTGCCGAGCTTGTGGAAATGCGTCCTTCAACGGGTGGCCGCACGCGAATTGTGCTGCATGCACCAACGCGTGGTCTGATTGGTTATCAGCCAGAATTGCTGTCTGATACCCGCGGCACCGGTATTATGAACCGTCTGTTCCATGAATATGCGCCATTCAAGGGCAGCATACCCGGCCGTCGCACCGGTGCGCTGATTTCCAATGGTCAGGGTGAGGCTGTGGCGTTTGCTTTGTGGAACCTGGAAGACCGTGGTCCCATGATCATTGAGCCAGGCAATCGGGTCTATGAAGGCATGATTGTGGGTGAACACACCAAGGGCAATGACCTTGAAGTCAATGTGCTGAAAGGCAAGCAGCTGACCAATATGCGCTCATCCGGCAAGGATGATGCGGTACGGCTGACACCACCAACCAAGATGACACTGGAAAAGGCGCTGTCCTATATTCAGGATGACGAGCTGGTGGAAGTTACGCCCAAATCCATTCGCTTGCGCAAACGGCTGCTTTTGGCTCACGAGCGTAAAAAAGCATCGCGTATGGCATCTGCAAGCTAACATACATCCGGTTCATGCCTGACAATTAAGCCGTCCGTTCTTCCCATTCATGGCAGACCGGGCGGCTTTTTATTTTGTTATTAATACAGCGCCACAATCCCATCTCTCTTTGCGTTCAGACTCAGTTCAGACAAGACATTGCATATATCACGCAATATGAGTCTCAGCCGAGACCCATCAAGCGTGCGTAAATAAAGGAGACGCCCTATGGAACGTTCCAGATCAACGACCAAAATATTCAAAAATGCTGGCATAGCATTTGTGCTTGGCGCAAGCCTGTTTGGAACCCCCTCATTTGCCCAACAAGAAGGGTTGGCCCGGGAAACCCTGGAGCAGCTTGTCTCAGTACCGCCGGGTAAGTTGAGTGATTCAGACCTTGCCTTACGGATTCAGTTGAACAGACGTTTGCTGAATGACAATGTTTCTGAAGTTGGCGGCATCAAGCTTCGGAACCTGCTGCGTGCTGACCGTCAGGAAATGCGCAAGCGTGGCAAAGCGGAAGACACACAACAGGAAGCTGCCGCAGAAACCCCGGCCGAAGAGCCTCAAGCCGCTGAAGAAGAGCCAGCAGCAGAGCAGCAAAACGACCGTCAACGCAGACGCGCTGAACGCCGTGCTGCGAGAGAACAAGCAGCTCAGGACCAAGCAGCACAGGACGCTGCCGCAGAAGAGGAACGCAAACAACAGGAAGCAGCTGCTGCAAGAGCTGCCGCTGACAAAGCTGCAGCCGCACAGGCAGCTTCTGACAAGGCTGCTGCAGACCGCGCAGCAGCGGAACAGGCAGCTGCTGAAGCTGAAGCAAAGCGTGCCGCCGAACAACAACAATCTGATCAGCGACCACGTCCAAACCGCAATGCACGCCAGTCTCTTCAGGATGACCGAGCCTCTGCGGATCTGAATGTTGCTGAATTGCGCGATCGCATCGCCGATACAGAAGAAATTCTGAAAAACGATGACATTCGGCGCGCCCTTAAGCGTTCGCTGAATGATCGTGTTAAGGCAGATCGTGCGGCTTTGGAAAGCAAACTTGCAAACCGACAAGAGCGGCGCGACGACAGACAGGCCGAACGCACCGAAAACCGTCAGGAACGCAGAGCCGAGCGTCGGGAAGAACGTCAGGCGGAGCGTCGGGCAGCGCGTCAAGATGAACGTCAGGAAAACAGGCAAGATCGCCGGGCCGACAATCAAGTGGCCCGTCAGTTGCTGGAAGATCAACGTCCTGCTTCGCAACTTGGTCTGCCAGAGCTGCGTGACCGGGTGCAAAGAACCCGTGATGCCTTGCAGGCTGAAAACATGGGCGATAACCTGAATCAGCGGCTTTTGGCACGTCTGTCTGAGGACCGGGATGCTTTGCGCAACCGCGTCGCAGAACGAAAAGGCCGTTCCAGAGACCGCCAGGTCCGCGAGCAAGTTCTGGAAAACCGGGAAGCACGCAATGAGTTGCTGTCCGATCAGCGGCCGTCCAGTCGGCTGGATGATAGCCAGTTGGATCGCCGCATTGAACAGACCGGTTCCCTGTTGGAGAACGGACGGCTCCGTCCTGCTGTAAGAGCCAACCTTGAACTGATGCTGCGGAGTGACCGCGCCGAGAAACGTGAACGCCTGCTACAGGCACGCGAAGACCGTCGTCGTAACTTGCGCCGCGAGGCCCGCCAGCCACGTGATTTCACAATCGAGTTGGGCCAGTCCGGTATTCGCTTCAATCTGGATATCGTTGCTGCAGAGGAAGACAATGAAACCATCCAGCAGCAACTTCTGGCACCGCCACGCCGGGAAATCAGACAGCAATATTCGCTGAATGAATTCCGCCAACGGCCGGAACTGCGTGACATCATGCCGGGCATAGAACTGGATACAATCCGGTTTGGCACAAACGAAGCTTTCATCCGTGCAGAAGAGATTTCCAATCTTGATGCCATTGGTGAGATCATTGAAGAAGTCGTCTACTCGCAACCGGGTGAGGTGTTTCTGATTGAAGGACATACTGATGCTGTCGGCTCCGATGCCTACAATTATGGCTTGTCAGAAGAACGTGCTTTGGCGGTGAAGGAAGCTCTGCTGGATTACTTCAACATTCCAGCCGAGAGTCTGGTGGCGATTGGGTATGGAGAGCGTTACTTGCGCATTCCGACCCCCTTGGCAGAGCAGGAGAACCGTCGCGTCAGTGTGCGCCGGATTACACCATTGCTCTCAAGCAACTAGTCGGAACAATCAAGATAGGCGGATAATCCGCCTATCTTGATCAACCGAAAACAACAATATGGCGGAGCCTGATCTGATCATTCAGACGGGCTCCGTTTTTGTATTTGAGTACAGCTTTCAGCACGTTCCGCAGCCGCATCAGCGCGATTATGGTTCAACGGCATGAGAGGGGCGGACTGCACCCATTTCATTCATGAAAAGGGCATTGCAACGACGTGCACTTTTGAAAGCCTGCAATGTGTGATCTTTATTGGATGGAAGAGGAGATCACATGAGCTATTCAGATAAACAAACCCGCACACTAACCAACCGCACTATTGCCGGTTTGGGCGATGTACCTGCCCTTGGCCTTGGCTGTTGGGCTATTGGCGGCCCCTTTCATGTGCCTGGTGAGGCAGGGCAAGCGGATACTCCGCTTGGATATGGCAGAGTTGATGATGCTGAATCCATGCGCGCCATTCATGCAGGTCTGGACCATGGTATACGTCTGTTTGACACAGCCAATGTGTATGGCGCAGGACATTCAGAGCGGATTTTGGGTCAAGCGCTGAAGGACAGACCGGATGTTCTGATCGCCACAAAGCTCGGCGTGTTGTTCGACGAAAGCAGTCAACAAGTGCTTGGTGAAATCACAGATGCTTCGGAAGTTGAGCCCGCAATTGATGCTTCTCTGACGCGACTGCAGCGAGACCGGCTTGATCTGGTGCAACTCCATCTCAATGATGCGAATATCTCACTGGCAGCGGATATTTTTGAGACTTTGCAATCCTGTCGCCAGAGAGGGAAAATACGGTCATTCGGCTGGAGTACAGATTTCTCCAAAGCAGTGACCGAGCTATTACAAAAGGCGCCAAGTTTGCGGGACGGTTTCAGCTGTGTCCAACACGCCATGAACCTGTTTCGCGATGCAGAAGCCATGCTTGATGTGGTGGCTGATAACGAGCTGATATCGCTTATTCGCTCCCCGCTTGCCATGGGTCTGCTGACCGGCAAGTTTTCGTCTACAACCCGTTTGGCTGATAATGATGTGCGCAGCAATAATCTGGACTGGATGGCCTACTTCAAAGATGGTGCCGTGGTGCCTGAATTTCTGGAGACGTTCAACTCAGTGCGCGATTGTCTGACAATTGACGGACGCAGTCTGACACAGGGTGCCATTGGATGGATCTGGGGCCGCAGTGACCGTACAATTCCGCTTCCCGGTTTTCGCTCAGCCAAGCAGGTAGAAGACAGCGCAGGCGCCTTGCAGTTCGGAGCGCTCCCGGAGGCCGCAATGCGAGAGATTGACGTGTTGCTGGGGGATAAATTCAAGCAGACCTTTGCACAGGCGAGCTAGGTGCTGGCCCAATAAAGCAAAGGCCGACTTTACGCCGGCCTTTGCATTGCTGCCTATCAGCTTTTGTCGACGTTCACATAGCGCAGATAGGGCTTTGCCTCTTTCCAGCCTTGCGGGAACAGGGTTTTGGCATCCTCATTGGAAACAGCCGGCAAAATGATGGCATCATCGCCGGGCGTCCAGTTTGCAGGTGTGGCCAGTTTTTCTTTCGCCGTGAGCTGCATGCTGTCCAGGACCCGCAGAATTTCATTGAAATTACGGCCTGTGCTCATCGGATAGGTCAGCATCAGTTTGATGCGCTTGTCTGGCCCAATGATGAAGACAGAGCGGACCGTTGCATTTGTTGCAGCCGTGCGGCCGTCGGACCCGCCTTCCGTCTCTGCGGGCAACATGCTGTACAGTTTTGCAACAGCCAGATCAGTATCGCCGATCATTGGATAATTCGGCGCAGAGCCCATGACTTCCGCAATGTCCTTGGCCCACTCATGATGGTTCTCGACAGGATCCACACTCAGACCAATGATTTTGGTTCCGCGCTTGTCAAATTCGGGCTTCAATTGTGCCATTGTTCCCAATTCAGTGGTGCAGACTGGCGTAAAGTCCTTGGGATGAGAAAACAGCACTGCCCAGCCATCACCAATCCACTTGTGAAAGCTTATCTTGCCCTCTGTCGTTTCCGCCTCAAAATCCGGGGCGATATCGTTAATTGCAAGAGACATGTTTTGTGTTCCTTTCCTGGGAATCTGGAGATCCTGATTGCGTCACTCTGACACAGATAAGATCACGTTGTCAGCGATCAAGCCATCAGCTTTGTTCATTGCATCATCAATACAATGCGATGGTGTGACGGTGGCAAGAAAGGCAATATCCTCCCAAAACACCGTGTCTTGAGAAAAAAGGTGCTGCAATGCTGCGATTATACGCCATGCCGGGATCAGGGAACTCGTATAAAATACAGTTGCTTGCTGCTCTCCTGGAAATTGAGATGGAGCAAATCAAAATGTCGGCGCTGGATGGCTCGACACGCTCCGGGACCTATTTGAAGAAAAATCCGATTGGAAAGCTGCCGCTGCTGGAGTTGGCAGATGGACGGTTCCTGCCGGAATCAGGTGCCATACTGGTCTATCTCGCAGACGGCAGTGATTTTCTGCCGGACGATCGCTTCACACGGGCCCAGACGCTGAGCTGGATGTTTTTCGAACAATACAGCCATGAACCCTCTTTGGCTGCCAGACGTTCAATGGCGGTCTATCCGGAACGGGCAAATGGCGTTACCCAGGCCACAAAACAGGCTTTGCTTGAAAAGGGCTATGCTGCTCTTGATGTGATGGAAGCCCAACTGCAGAAAACCGCCTTCCTTGCCGGCAACAGTCCGACAATCGCGGATATCGCGCTTTACGCTTATACCCATGATTGTGACAAAGGTGGCTTCTCTTTGGAGAATCATCCGCAAATAGCGGTTTGGTTAACGCGGATCGAAGCATTGCCAAACTTCATAAACATGCCGCTGCAATAGCTTTGGTGAGCTCATTTGCGGGCACAAAAAAGGCTCCGTAAGGAGCCGAAGTTTCTTGAACAATGTGTCTGAGATTGCCCGGTTTGAAAGTAACCCCTCAGGTTGGGGGGCTGAAAGAATGGGGTTGTTTCAAACCGGGCTGTCTGAGGCAACAAAGCCAATATGATCATCCAAGATGGCTGACGAAGGGCTGAAAGGGGGCAAAATTGTGATTATTTGCAATATTGCGTGATGAAAAATTGTGCAATCTTAGGTGGTTTTTCTGGTGAAAAACGCGCTAAACTGCGGGAAACACACTGGAATCCAAGCTTGCATTGGTTCAGACTTCACGTCATCCTATTGTGACAAAATTCAAAAAAGTTCGGGCGGATTTTTATGACGGATATGAATGATAACTCCAGCGCTACGAATCGCAGATATGCAAATTCAGCTTCCAGTGCTCAGATTCATTCCTTTCCAACAGGCAAGTCCGCATCCGCTGCCAAAGCAAATCACAAACAGGTTACGTTCAACCGGACCGAGTTGGATGCCATTTTACGAATTTACGGCTTTAAAGTTGCCAGCGGTGAATGGCGGGACTATGCGATTGATCATCTGAAAGACCGCGCCGTGTTTTCCATTTTCCGCCGGTCGAGCGAAATGCCGATGTTCTATGTGGAAAAGGACCCGGCACTTACCCGCAAGCAGGGCATGTACAAGGTGGTTGCTGCCAGCGGCCACATTATGAAACGCGGCCATGAATTGCAGCAGGTCCTGAAGGTTCTTGAAAAGCCGCTGAAGGTGGTTTCGAAATAGGGCTGACGAGCCTCATTAGTCTGGTACGGTTCGCACTCGCACCCCCTCCTCAAATTAACTGCCCCTGTCTTCTTCCTCGGGAATGCTGTGTTTTGTAATCAACGGCATCTGAAACAGGGTGAATGCCAGCGTGATTGGCATGAAGCCGAAGAGTTTGAAGGACACCCAGAAGTCGGTGGAAAAATTGCGCCAGACAATTTCATTGATTATAGCCAGGACGAAAAAGAAGACACCCCAGCGGAAAGTCAGCAGGCGCCAGCCTTCGTCCGTCAGTTTGAAAACACTGTCAAACACATAGCCGAGCAACGATTTGCCAAAGTACAAGCCACCCAACAAAATGGTGCCAAACAGGCAATTCACGATGGTTGGCTTCAGCTTGATGAACAGATCATTGTGCAGATAAATCGTCAATCCGCCGAAAACCAAGACAACAATGCCTGTGATGAGGGGCATGATGGCAAGTTTGCGTGTTAACGCCCACGATGCCGCCAGCGCTATGGTGATGGCTACCATGAAAACAGCCGTTGCCGTGAAAATTCCAAACCGGCTATTGGCGAAGAAAAATATGGCCAGCGGTCCCAGTTCCAGTGCCAGTTTTAGCAGAGGATTAATTTCAGCGCGTTTGGGATCATTTGGTTCGCGTTCAATCAGGTTCGTCATAAGGTTACTCCGGCAATTGCGCGGGCAAAGTCGCTTGCCGCAAAGCTTTCAAGATCGTCGACGCCCTCACCGACACCGATAAAGTGTACAGGCATCTTGTGTCTGGCAGAAATGGCCACCAATATGCCACCACGGGCTGTGCCATCCAGCTTGGTCATGACAAGACCGGTCACACCTGCGGTTTTTCCGAACACTTCAACTTGGTTCATAGCGTTCTGGCCGGTTGTTGCATCCAGCGTCAACAGCACGTGATGGGGCGCCGTTTCATCGTGCTTTTTGATGACGCGAATGACTTTTTCAAGTTCCGCCATCAATTCCACACGGTTCTGCAGTCGGCCCGCTGTGTCAATCATCAACACATCTGTGCCTGCTTCTTTCGCTTCCTGCATGGCATCAAAAGCCAGACCGGCAGCGTCCGACCCTTGTGGCCTTGTCACAATTGATGCACCGGTGCGCTCGGCCCAGATTTTCAATTGCTCAATGGCAGCCGCCCGGAATGTATCGCCCGCAGCCAGCATGACAGTTTTACCTTCAGCACGCAGTTTTGCAGCCAGCTTGCCAATCGTTGTGGTTTTGCCCGATCCGTTGACCCCGACCATGAGAATGACTTGCGGCTTGTGGGATGCCGACAAAACCAAAGGCAGGGCAACAGGGTCCAGCACCTTTTCGACTTCCGCAGACAGAATGGACTTAACCTCTTCCGCTTCGATCATCTTGTCATAACGACCTTTGGCAAGGCTTTCCGTAATTGCCATAGCGGTTTCGATGCCGAGATCGGCCTGAATCAGAATATCTTCCAGCTCCTCAATCGTATCGTCATCAAGCTTGCGCTTGGTGAAGATTGAGGTGATGCCGGTTGTCAGCGAAGTTGAAGACCGAGACAGGCCGGTTGTCAGCCGCTGAAACCAGCTTTTTTTGGGTTCAGGTGTGGCTTCTGGCTCTGGCTCTGGCTCTGGCTCTGGCTCTGGCTCTGGCTCTGGCTCTGGCTCTGGCTCTGGCTCTGGCTCTGGCTCTGGCTCTGGCTCTGGCTCTGGCTCTGGCTCTGGCTCTGGCTCTGGAACGAAATCGATTGGATATTGCTCGATGGCAAGGGCGTTTGTTTCTAAAATTTGCTCAACGGGCGCAGTCTGCTCAACGGGTGCAGTCTGTTCAACGGGCGGGGCCTGCTCACTGGCCTCTGTCGGAGTGTTTTCTTCTTGACTGTTTTCTTCAGGCGCATTGTCCTCAGGCTGCTTGTCTTCAGCTTCAGGCAATTCGACCTGCGGTTCTTCAGGTTGCTGTTCGTTTGACCCGAAAAGCCTGCGGAAAAAACCCTTCTTCTCGCCCTCGGCCACTAGACCACCTCGCCGAAGAGATGACGATGGGAGCAATCCTTGATGTGCACAGGAACGATGTCACCTGCGGTTCCACCTTCCAGTTCCACTTGCGTAAACTGCTCTGTTCGCCCGAGACCGGGCTTTTCAATCAACACCTGATGCGTTGAGCCGACTTCACTTTTCAGATGCTTTTGCAGCGCTTCATCACCCTTTTCCCGCAAACGCCCTGCCCGCTGCTTGATCAAGCTGCGATCAAGCTGAGGCATGCGTTCGGCTGGCGTGCCTGGTCGCGGCGAAAACGGAAAGATATGCAGATGGGTCAAATCACACGCATCCACAATTGAGAGAGAGTTTTCAAACATCTCTTCGGTTTCTGTCGGGAACCCGGCAATGATATCAGCGCCAAAGGCAATGTCAGGGCGCAACGCACGCACCTGCTGGCAAAAATCAATCGTATCCTGACGCAAATGCCGACGCTTCATGCGCTTCAAAATCATGTCGTCGCCGGATTGAAGCGACAAATGCAGATGCGGCATCAGGCGTTCTTCTTCAGCAATTGCTGTCATCAGTTCAGGGTCAACCTCAATGGAATCGATGGAAGAGAGCCGCAGCCGTTCCAGTTCGGGCACATGTTTCAAAACGGCCTGCACCAAGGCACCCAGCTTTGGCGCGCCCGGCAAATCGGCCCCATAGGAGGTAATGTCAACGCCAGTAATGACCACTTCGCGGTAGCCATTTTCCGTTAAACGCCGCACCTGATCGACAACTGCGCCCATTGGCACGGAGCGTGAATTGCCACGACCATAGGGAATAATACAGAACGTACAGCGGTGGTCGCAGCCGGTCTGAACCTGAACAAAGGCGCGGGTTCTTCCCTCAATCCCTTCAATCAGATGAGCCGCTGTCTCGCGCACCGACATGATGTCGTTGACGCGGGTCTTCTCGGTGTCATTGACGCCGAATTGCGGCAGCATCCGGTAGCTTGCCGCCACCAGCTTTTCTTCATTGCCAAGAACCAGTGAAACCTCGTCCATATTGGCAAACATGTCCGGGTCCGTTTGCGCCGCGCAGCCTGATACGATCACAGTCTTGTCCGGATTGTCCCGCTTTGCGCGCCGTATCGCCTGCCGTGCCTGACGGACCGCTTCGGATGTCACCGCGCAGGTATTGATCAGAATTGCATCATTCAGACCTGCCGCGATGGCCTGACGCTTCATGACCTGACTTTCAACCGTATTCAACCGGCAGCCAAAGGTCAGCACATCTATGTTTGGCGCTTTGCTCATATCCAGCTACGCCACATCACTGGCCGGCATTGCTGCGGCAAACATGGTTGATGGCAGGACACCGGAATGTTCCAGTTCCCACGGGCCAGTCATGATCACATGATCATCTGAGCGCCATGAAAGACTCAAAACTCCGCCTGGCAGAGCAATGCGGACAATGCGTCCGGTCCTGCCGGTGCGCGCAGCGCTGACCGCAACAGCACAGGCTGCAGACCCGCAGGCTTTGGTTTCACCTGCGCCACGCTCCCAAACCCGAAGACGGATTTCGTCACGCGAAATCACTTGCGCAAAAGAGATATTGGCTTTCTCGGGGAACATGCTGTGATGCTCCAGCTCTGGCCCGATCTGAGACAGATCATAATCGTCTACATTATCCACCCAGAAGATTGCATGGGGATTGCCCATATTCGCAACAGACGGATTTTTCAGCCGGACACCATGGCCCTCGTAAACCAGCTCAATGGCGGTCGTGTCTTCTGTTTGCGTTGACAAGGGAATGTCCGCCCAACCGAATTTCGGCTGACCCATATCCACGCTGATTTCAGCGCCCTTGCGAATTGTCTGCAGCAATCCGGCTTCCGTTTCAAAAACCGTTTCGTTCACACCCAGACGGTCAAACTCCATACCAGCAATACAGCGCGTCCCGTTGCCGCAGGCGCCGGAACGAGACCCGTCATTGTTCCAGATTTCGACATAGGCCACCGTGCCATCGGATTTTGGTGGCAACAGAACCATCAGCTGATCAAAAAAAGAACCTTCTCTGGCTGCAATAGCGCGTGCGGCCTCAGGCGTCACCAACACGTGGTGATCCCTCAGGTCGAGCATGACAATCTCGTTGCCTGCGCCGTTCATTTTGAAATAGCTGATATCGGTCATGCTTGTCTTCGTTTCATACGTCCAAATACTGCCGCCTATATGGCGGACTGGGTGTTAAAATACTAGGCCTCAGCTCATTTGTAAGGTTGTACAGCACGACTATACAGCCAGAAAATGATCGATCATTGTTGCATTGTGCAGCGCAAACCCTAAGATATTTAAAGATCATGGAGGATTCAGCATGTTTGCATATCGTGTGTTCCTAGCATTTTTCATCTCCTCTGCTCTTTTTACGCTGCCAAGCTACGCATCCCCACGCCTTCAATTGGTCCAGTCTGAAAGAGCCCCCGTCAGTACCTGTCTTGCAATTGCGCAAAATCTGGATCGGATGCCGACTGTGACGCGCGCAAACTATACCAATCTGGATCAGCCTTTGGGCCATGGGCCTTTGATCCGGAACGCAAATTCTGAAATTGATACAGATATTGATCGCGACCTCACTCTTTTTGAGGCGCGGATCACGTTTTTCGATCACTCGACCTACATCATTGAAAGCTCGCAAGGGGTAACTGCCGCCACTGATTACTTTGGCTATGCCCAATATAAGGGTCAGAATCTGATCCCGACCATTGTGACCATGAACAAGGCGCATTCGAGCCACTATACGGCAAACCCGGATAGCCGTATCGCCTATGCCCTGCCCGGCTGGGGTGACACCGAGCCCGCAAAGCACCTCATTCAGGTCGAGGATATGCTGGTGCGCAATGTCACGACCGATATTGTGCGAGGCGGTTTTCGCGAGGCTGACGCCAATTCGATCTTTATTTTTGAGGTTGCTGGCCTGTGCATCGGGCATCTGGGCCATCTGCATCACGCATTGACCGATTCCCATTTTGCCAATATTGGCCGGTTGGACGTGGTGATGGTGCCAATTGACGGTGCCATGACACAAAGCCTTGTTGGCATGGCCGAGATTGTGAAACGGCTGCGATCCAGTGTTGTGCTGCCAATGCATGCACGCGGCTTTGCAACGCCCGCTACCTTGATCGCCATGCTGGGCGACAGTTTTGACAATATTCGTCTGCCCGGAAACACCATCATCCTGTCGGTGAATAACCTTCCGCAGAGACCGACTGTTATCGTGCCAGCCAGATTGTAAACGCTAGAGAATTGGCAGCGACCGATCAGCGTTCTGCAAGGCGCAGATCGGTGCTTTTCAAGGTTGCGATGAAGTGATCGCGAATTTCTTCCTGCTTGCAAGCGACTGCAAAACGGACTTTGGGGCGGCTTGCATCATCCACAATTTGCGTATCACCCAGCCCTTCACCATCCAGAACCACTTTGACAGGGGCGGTTTCATAGGAAAACCAGTCCGGGTCCGTTATGGCAATCACAGCTGCCGGGTCGTGCAGGCAGCAACCATCAAAAGAACGGCTGTCCAGATAGAAGCGGACATAAAATGCCGATACATCCCGCAAAAAGCCGCCAATTCCGGGAGCGCCAAGTGCGATGTCTTCCAGATGCTGTGAAGTGCACAGAATCTGTTCTGTCACGTCCAGCCCAATAATCCTGACATCCCAACCTGCGGCGAAAACCTTTTCAGCCGCATGGGGATCATTGTGAATATTGGCCTCTGCAAAGGCGTTGACGTTGCCGGGCACCTTGACGGCTCCGCCCATAAGAACCACTCCGCCGATTTTGTTTTGCAGGTTTGCATCTAGGTCCAGAGCGTGAGCCAGATTTGTCAGCGGACCAATCGGGCACAGGATCAAATCTTCCCCGTGCTCGTCAGCCATATCGCAGATAAATTGCGCGGCGCTGCGTGGATCAGCAGGTCTTTGCGGGTTTGGGGCGGGCAGATCACCAAAGCCTTCAGCACCATGAATGAAGTGTGCCGGATCACGCTGTGCCTGTTGATAGGGCCTTTCCGCGCCATGGGCCACCGGTACGGCAAGGCCTGCCATTTCTACAAGATGGCGTGCGTTTCGTGTGGCCTGATAGGTATGAACATTTCCGAAAACAGTTGTTAATCCCACCACATCCAATCGGGGGTCAGCAAATGCCATGTGGATCGCCAAGGCGTCATCAACGCCGGGATCTGTATCAATAATGATTTTTTGGCGGGAGATGGCCATAGCGAACTGTCTTTCGATTTTCCGATTGGTGCAATACTGCCAGAACCGTGTGTCAGGCTTGCATGGATTAATATCTTACATCAAAACTGCTTATAAGCGGCGAGCCGAAGAATCCAAATCTTTTCAACCACCCATGCCAGAGGAGGCAGCATTGAAACCTGTCTGCCTTCATGTTTGACGTTGCAACACTGGCAGCCATTGGTGCCGCATTTCTTTTGGCCGGCGTGGTCAAGGGCATCATCGGCTTTGCTTTGCCGATTGTCAGCGTTGCGCTGTTGACCGTTCTGATAGGGCTGCCAAATGCGATGGCGGTTTTGCTCGTGCCGGCGCTTTTCGTGAATACCTGGCAGGGCGCAGTAGGTGGCCATCTGAAATCCACTGTTCTGCGCATATGGCCTTATCTGACGATGGCAACAATGACTGTCTGGTTGGGTGCGCTCAGCCTGACGCGGGTTGAATTGCCGCTTTTGTCAGCTTTTCTTGGATGCATTCTGATCATTTATGCACTGAGCAATATGATGGGGCTGCGCGTTACCATAACGCCCGTGCAGGATCGCTGGCTTGGTCCTTTGATTGGCGGCATAAACGGATTGGTGACCGGTATGACCGGGACAACTGCCGTTCCCGGTGTCATCTATCTGCAGGCCGTCGGGCTGGAGCGTGATGCACTGATCCAGGCCATGGGTATCTTGTTCACACTTTCCCTCCTCGCATTGGCAGTGGTGTTAGGTGGCAATGGTATTCTAACCGGCGAGCTGGCATTTTTGTCAGTTGCGGCATGTGTGCCAGCTTTTGCTGGAATGGTCATAGGTCGGCGGATACGGAAGTCGCTCTCAGAATCCAATTTCCGCCGTGTCTTCTTCATCGCCCTGCTCTTGCTCGGTTCCTATATCGTAATCTCTTCAGCTCCCTGGAGCTAGTAATCGCGGCTGGCCTTGCGTTGCAGCTTGACGCATCGGCGCAATTCTCCTAGAACCCGCGCATTAATCGGATTTGCCAAATTCGAGCCGCCGACCGGTTGCCTGATGATACCGGAGGTCAACACCCGCCAGCGCGTTGCGCTCTCGGGTGTGTTTTGCGTTTGGCTGTTTGCATCCTATGTTGGATGCATCCGAAACAGATTTGGGCGCGGGCGAAAATCCGTGTGAATTAAAGAGCCATGTTCGACACACTGTCAGATCGCCTTAACGGCATATTGGACAAGCTGACCAAGCGCGGCGCGCTGAGTGACAGCGACGTATCTGCGGCCATGCGTGAAGTGCGACGCGCGCTTCTGGAGGCCGATGTTGCGCTGGATGTGGTGCGGGACTTTACCGCCCGGGTCAAAGAACGCGCGGTTGGTGCGGACGTCGTCAAATCCGTGACACCGGGTCAGATGGTCATCAAGATTGTCCATGATGAACTTGTGGGCATGCTGGGCTCCGAGGCGCAGACGATTGATCTGAATGCTGCTGCACCGGTTGCCATTATGATGGTCGGCCTGCAGGGCTCGGGTAAGACAACAACATCTGCCAAAATTGCAAAGCGGCTTTTTGACAGAGACAAGCGCAAGGTTCTGATGGCCTCGCTGGATGTGCGGCGCCCTGCAGCTCAGGAACAACTGAAAATCCTTGGTGAGCAGATTGGCGTTGATACTCTGCCAATTGTCGCAGGCCAGATGCCTGTCGATATTGCCACGCGCACCATGAATGCCGCCCGTCTTGGTGGTTATGATGTGGTCATTCTCGATACCGCTGGTCGCACCCATATTGATGAACCATTGATGATGGAGATGGCAGACATCAAGCGGACAGCCAATCCGCATGAAGTGCTGCTGGTTGCTGACAGTCTGACCGGCCAGGATGCCGTCAATCTGGCGACGTCCTTTAATGACCGTGTTGGCATTACCGGCCTTGTTCTGACCCGTGTTGATGGTGACGGTCGTGGTGGCGCTGCCCTTTCGATGCGCGCTGTTACCGGCAAACCGATCAAGCTGATTGGTGTTGGCGAGAAAATGGATGCGCTGGAGGATTTCCATCCCAAGCGCATCGCAGACCGCATTCTGGGCATGGGCGACATTGTCAGCCTGGTTGAAAAAGCTGCCGAGAACATTGATGCAGAACAGGCTGCACGCGCAGCCGAGAAAATGCGCAAAGGCCAGTTTGATCTGCAGGATTTGTCAGACCAGCTTGGCCAGATGCAGAAAATGGGCGGCATGGGCGGCCTGATGAGCATGATGCCCGGTATCGGCAAAATGAAAAAGCAGATCGCGGCATCCGGAGTCGACGACAGCATTTTCAAGCGTCAGCAGGCCATTATCTCTTCCATGACGCGTAAAGAACGCACCAATCCGAAACTGCTCAATGCCAATCGCAAGAAACGTGTCGCGTCCGGGTCCGGCACCAGCGTTCAAGACATCAACAAATTGCTCAAAATGCACCGCCAGATGGCGGATATGATGAAAGCCATGGGCAAGAAGAAGGGCGGCATGATGGGCGCTCTTGGCGGCATGATGGGCGGCGGCGGAATGCCCGGCGGTATGCCACCTGGTGCTGGCGGAATGCCGGATATGGATCCCAAACAACTTGAGCAGATGGCCAAGCAAATGGGCGCTGGCGGTTCCAATGGTCTTCCGGGTGGCCTTCCAAGGCTTGGCGGACCAGGCGGTCTTCCCGGCTTGCCGGGACTTGGCAAAGGGAAGAAATGATGACCCAGGCATCCGATCCGACCCTTGAGGCTGAAAATGCTGCAGCTCTTGAAGAGCTGAATTCCATTCGCGGTTCCATAGACAATATTGATGCAGCGGTGATCAACATGCTGGCCGAGCGCTTTAAATGCACAAAGCGGGTCGGTATTTTGAAAGCGAAAAATGATTTGCCACCGTCCGATGTTGACCGGGAACAGCGACAGATTGAGCGGTTGCGCAAGCTGGCGCTGGATGCAGACCTTGATGCCGAATTTGCCGAGAAATTTTTGAACTTCATCATTCGCGAAGTCATCCAGAACCATATGGCGTTGAGGACGTGACTGTGATGCAGACGATCCCTCGCCTTGAGACAGAACGGTTGATTTTCACCGCCGATATTTATCGGCTCCGATCTCCAAAAGATTTCAGAAGAACTCTGAACTCATAATTTAAAACACACCCAAAACACCTAAGGAAACTAAAATGTCTGTTAAAATTCGTCTGGCCCGTGCTGGCTCTAAGAAACGTCCTTTTTATTCAATCGTAATTGCCGACATTCGTGCGCCGCGCGATGGCCGTTTCATTGAAAAAATCGGCACGTTCAACCCGCTTCTGGCCAAGGACGATGAAAACCGCATCGTTTTGGACGCTGACCGCGCCAAGCATTGGCTTGATCATGGTGCCCAGCCAACAGATCGCGTTCTGCGCTTTCTGGACGCAGCGGGTATCGCCAAACGCGAAGCGCGTAACAACCCGAATAAAGCCAAGCCTGGCAAAAAAGCTGAAGAGCGTGCGTCTGAAAAAGCTGCCGCTGCTGAAGAAGCTGCCGCTGCTGCTGCTGCGCCTGCTGAAGAAGCACCTGCCGAAGAGCCAGCGGCTGAAGAAGCCGCTGCTGAATAACGCAAAATGCGCATTCAGCCAAAAACGCCAGATGGTATGGTCCTGATCGCCGAGATCGGGGCCGCCAGCGGCGTTAAAGGCGAAGTGCGCATCAAGCTGCATTCTGATGATCCGGCAGCCCTGACCGCCTATGGCGCGTTGCAGAGTGCTGCCGGACATTCCTACACAATCAGTAAGTCGCGACCGGCCAAAACGGTTTTCGTCTGCACCCTTGATGGTGTGCATGACCGTAGCGCGGCAGAAGCGCTGAAAAATACACGGCTCTATATCAGCCGCGACAAACTTCCCGAGCCTGATGCTGACGAGTTCTACCACATTGACCTTGAAGGACTTGATGTTCAGCAAGCCGATGGAACTGTGTTTGGGACTGTTTCGGCAGTCCATGATTTCGGTGCCGGGGACATACTTGAAATTGCGCCTTCTGAGGGAGAAACACTCATGATCCCCTTCAGTCTGGCTGCTGTTCCAATTGTCGATATCGCCGGTGGATTCGTAAAATTGGCGGACCTGCCAGGTCTTTTGGACGAGGATCCGTCAGAGGACGATCCAGCCGCGAAAAAGGATATTTAGCTGTGGCCGGCTGGCGCGCTTCAATCCTGACACTCTACCCGGACATGTTTCCAGGCCCATTAGGGGCCAGCCTCTCGGGCCGCGCTCTTGAAAAGGGTCTGTGGGACTGCGAGACCGTCAACATACGAGATTTTGCAACCGACAAGCACCGCACCGTTGATGACACACCTGCCGGCGGTGGTGCCGGTATGGTTTTGCGAGCCGATGTTCTGGGCAAGGCGATTGATTCCACCGCTGACGCCGAAGATACCCGACCGCGCCTGATGATGAGCCCGCGCGGCAAACCACTGACGCAGCGCCGGGTTCGCGACCTTGTTTCAGGTCTTGGCGTTGTTATTGTCTGTGGCCGATTTGAGGGTGTTGATCAACGGGTCATCGATGGACGTAATCTGGAAGAGATCTCCATCGGCGATTACATTTTGTCCGGCGGTGAAGTGGCAGCCATTGCCCTGCTGGATGCCTGTATCCGTCTCATACCGGGTGTGATGGGCGCTAAGGCTTCCGGGGAGGATGAGAGCTTTGAACATGGCTTGCTGGAATATCCGCATTACACGCGGCCAGCCGACTGGGAAGGCGCATCCATTCCCGATGTATTGACATCCGGTGATCACGGCGCTGTTGCGCGTTGGCGGCGTGATCAGGCGATCCAGCTAACCCGTGAAAGACGACCCGATTTGTTGTCGGATGATGACGCGCCTGACAAAGGCCCCTGAGGCCCACATGCTGCGCAAGGCTATTGCCACGGATGAGACAGCAATTCGGCTTTGTGCCGAGGCAGCCTACCGACAATACGTCGCCCTGATCGGCAAAGCCCCAGCGCCAATGTTCGCTGATTTTCGATCACAGATTTCAAATGGCTGGGTTCATGTTGCAGACAACGAAACCGGGGTGGTCGAAGGTTTCATCGTGTTTTACCAGCGCCAGAACAATATGTTTTTGGAAAATGTAGCCGTTCATCCTGGTGCCGCAGGCAAAGGGATTGGCAGCGCCTTGATCAGCCTGTGTGAGCAGACAGCGCGCCGCTTGGGGCTTGGAGCTGTTGAACTTTATACAAATGAGAAAATGGCGGATAATCTCTCCATCTATCAACATCTTGGTTATGTTGAAACCGGCCGTCGCAAGGAGGCCGGTTTCAACCGTGTCTATTTTGAGAAAACTCTCTCTTAGCGTATTTTTTAGCGATGCCTGATCGTTGACCGCTTTGCGGTTATGACGCCTGAACGACGATCTTGCCTTTGGCTTGGCCGGTCTCAATCAGCGCATGAGCTGTGCGGATGTTTTCAGCATTCATAGGTGTCAAAACTTCGTTCAGCGTTGTGCGAATGCGCCCGGCGTCAATTTCATCAGCCACATAATTCAGCAGATTATGCTGCTCGATCATATCCGGTGTTTCAAACATAGCGCGCGAGAACATGAGTTCCCAATGCAGGCTGGCAGCTTTCAACTTCATTCCGGCCATTGGCATGGGTAGATCAGTATCATCGATTGTCACAATGCCACCTTGCGGGCGGATCAGTTCCACTGCGGTCTCCCAATGGCGCATATCGTTGAAAATTGCGATGTGATCAACATGCTGGAACCCGAGCGCGCGGACTTGTTCAACCATTGGCTCGCGGTGATTGACCACATGGTCCGCGCCAAGCTCTTTCACCCAATTTGACGTCTCTTGGCGAGAGGCTGTGGCGATAACAATAAGTCCTGCAGCCTTGGCGAGTTGGATACCGATTGAACCAACACCGCCACCGGCGCCGATAATCAGAACCGACTGCCCTTTATCCGCGCCATCGCGATCAATACCAAGACGGTCAAAAAACGATTCGTAAGCGGTAATCGTTGTCAGCGGCAACGCTGCAGCTTCCGCAAAATTGAGACTTTTTGGTTTCTTGCCAACGATACGCTCATCAACCAATTGATACTCGGCGTTGGAGCCGGACCGGGTGATATCCCCGGCATAATAAACCTCATCGCCCGGCTTAAATAACGTCACACCATCCCCGACAGCTTCGACAATACCGCTGGCATCCCAGCCAAGAATTCGGGGCGGGTCTTCCACACCATCCTTCGGCTTGCGGACTTTTGTATCAACCGGATTGATGGACACGGCCTTGATGGAAACCAGAAGGTCACGACCGGTGGCTTCAGGCGTGGGCAATTCCACATCCAGAAACGCATTGGGATCATCAATGGGAAGATAGTGTTTCAGTGCAACGGCTTTCATGATCGGACCCTCCAGGTCTCAAAAAGTCTCAAAAGATCTCAATAGATATCAATAAATATCTGGGCGATGTGTGCGTGCGATTGCTGACCGCCTGACCGTAATACTGCTCAGCTTTGAAAGCCAGGTCGTGGCCTTCAGAGTTGCAGAATTCTCGGCTACCACAAAGTCAATTGATCACGTAGCTTAAGATCGGACCGCCTGGCCAGAGGATTGAATATGTTGGAATGGAAATTGACAGAGGAATATCAAACATCTGCTGGTCGGGTCTCTGCCGGTCGTTGTGGAGAGGGGCCTGATTTAATTCTGGCTCATGGATGGCCCTGGTCATCCTATTCCTGGCATCGCCTCATTCCGCAACTCGCCAAGACTTACAAGGTGCATTGGTATGATATGCCGGGTTACGGGCAATCAGAAAAAAAGAGCGACCAACGCACCTCTCTGGACGTTCAGGGTGAAATATTTGTCGAGATGCTTGCGCATTGGGGCATAAATCGTCCAACGGTGATTGCCCATGATTTTGGAGGCGCGACAACCCTACGGGCGCATCTTCTTCATGGATGCGATTTTGAACGCTATGTCCTTATGAACGTCGTTGCCATGCGCCCCTGGGGCTCGGAATTCTTTGATCACGTTGGCAAACATGTTGATGCGTTTGAAGGTTTGCCATCTCACATTCATAAAGCAATTGTCGAAGCCTATATTCAGGGTGCGCTTGTCAACGAGATTCCGCGAATTGACTTTGAAAATCTTGCCGCACCATGGCTAACAAATGAAGGTGCCAGCAGTTTTTACCGACAGTTCGCTCTGGCCGATGAGAAATACACAGCGGAGGTCGAACCGCTGTTTGGCGATATTCGATGCCCGGTCAAAATCGTTTGGGGTGAAGACGACCCCTGGATTCCAATTGAACGCGGCAAAGAGCTTCATAGACTGATTGGCCAAAATCGGTTTGAAACCATGAGCCGGGTCGGGCATTTGCCACAGTTGGAAAGCCCGCAGACAGCTTTAAAGGCATTTTCAGACTTTATTTGATCCCGCATTGCAAAGCGGACAATATCTCTTCGGCACAATCAGCGGTGAAATCCACCCGTTTAGGCTCGACAAAACCGCAGAGCTGGTGTACATCGCGCGCATCTTTGATCAATGCAAAGAAACCAGTTCGTGGCGTATTCGCCCGACAAGCTTGTGGATTTTACAAAATCATTGCAAGTGAGCTGGCCTGAACCGTGAAGGTTTTGGGATCAGCCGGGCGCTCTGGGTGTGGACAAGAGACAAACCAAAACAAGATGCAATCAAGAAGGTGCTCTCGTGAATATTATTGAACAGCTCGAAAAAGAGCAGGCTGATGCTATTGAAGCGCAGCGCAAGTTGCCAACATTTTCCCCCGGTGACACTGTCAAAGTGAATGTACGTGTGACCGAAGGTACACGGACCCGTGTACAAGCCTATGAAGGCGTTTGTATTGCTCGCAAGGGTGGTGGCGTCAACGAAACGTTCACTGTGCGTAAGATTTCCTACGGTGAAGGTGTGGAACGTGTATTCCCGGTTTATTCTCCACTCGTTGAGGGTGTTGAGGTCATCCGCCGTGGTAAGGTGCGCCGTGCAAAGCTTTACTATCTGCGTGATCGTCGCGGTAAATCTGCCCGTATCGTTGAGGCCAGCAATGCCCGCGCCAAAAACCTCAATGAGGAACAGCGCAATGTTGTTTCAGCTGCCAAGGCCGTTGTTGCAGCTGAAAAAGCTGCTGCCAAGGAAGCTGCCGCATCCGAGGCTGCTGCAACGGAAGCCGCCGCAGAATAGGCCTGTTGGATTGCTCGCCGATATGGCTGGCTGCTGACAGACAGACGAAGGCGGCTTACAAGCCGCCTTTTTTGTTCGGCAATTTGTTCACAAGGACCGATGGGAACAACTTGACGGGCACTGGGTCCAAACCACATATAGATATGAAATTCCGCATTCGGAGACACACGATATGAGCGCGCCTACAACACTTTACGACAAGATCTGGAATGACCATCTGGTGCATGAGCAGGATGACGGTACCTGCCTTTTGTATATTGACCGCCACCTTGTGCATGAAGTGACAAGTCCTCAGGCTTTTGAAGGCCTGCGCATGACCAACCGCAAGGTCCGCGCGCCGCAGAAAACACTGGCCGTGGTTGATCACAATGTACCAACCACTGACCGGTCCAAAGGCATTGACGATCCGGAAAGCAAGTTGCAGGTGGACACGCTGGCCCAAAACGCAGCCGAGTTCGAGATCGATTATTACTCCGAACGCGATATCCGTCAGGGCATTGTCCACATCATTGGACCTGAGCAGGGTTTTACCCTGCCCGGCACGACCATTGTGTGCGGAGATAGCCACACCTCCACACATGGTGCTTTTGGCGCTTTGGCCCACGGCATCGGTACCTCCGAAGTTGAGCATGTGCTGGCAACACAGACACTGATCCAGAAAAAAGCCAAGAACATGCTGGTTCAGGTGGATGGCGAACTGCCCGAAGGGGTAACAGCAAAAGATATCATTCTGGCAATCATCGGTGAAATCGGCACCGCTGGTGGCACTGGACACGTGATTGAATTCGCTGGCGAAGCCATTCGCGCATTGTCCATGGAAGGCCGTATGACGGTCTGCAACATGACCATTGAAGGTGGTGCCCGCGCTGGGCTCATCGCACCAGATGAGAAAACCTACAAATATCTGAAAGGTCGTCCACGCGCGCCAAAAGACGCGGAATGGGATGCAGCTGTTGCTTATTGGAACACACTCATAACCGACGAAGGCGCACATTTCGACAAAATCATCAAACTGGATGCTGCCAAGCTGCCACCGATCGTGTCCTGGGGCTCTTCCCCTGAAGATGTTGTTTCCATTACCGGCATTGTGCCGAACCCGGCAGAGATCGAAGACGACAACAAACGTTCCTCCAAGGAACGGGCACTGGCCTATATGGGTCTGACACCGGGTACCAAAATGACGGATATCACCTTGGATCGGGTGTTCATTGGCTCCTGCACCAATGGCCGCATTGAAGATCTGCGCGCCGCCGCCTCCGTTATTGGTGGTCGCAAGGTTGCAGCCACCGTCGATGCCATGATCGTACCGGGTTCCGGCCTCGTGAAGGAACAGGCGGAAGCGGAAGGCCTCGACAAGATATTCAAGGATGCTGGATTTGACTGGCGCGAGCCTGGCTGCTCCATGTGTCTGGCCATGAATGCCGACAAACTGAAGCCGGAAGAGCGCTGCGCGTCAACGTCAAACCGCAATTTTGAAGGCCGTCAGGGCTTCAAGGGCCGCACGCATCTCGTGTCCCCGACGATGGCCGCAGCGGCCGCGATTGCCGGGCATTTTGTTGACATTCGTGAGTGGAAATAATTCTTCAATCACTTAAATAACGGAAAAGCGCGGAGCCTCGGCTACCGCGCTTTTTTGTATGTAGATCGCTGCGGCGAAGAAAATGAAAAACGCGCGCCTATAAATGATATCAGACCAATAACACCGAGACAGATCAGGCCCAGACCGATGAGTGTTTGGATGATATTATATACCCAACCTCCCAAGTGAGAGCGGTGCAGATCCCCCAAAAAATTGTATGATTTTTCGCCAATCGGCAAGGTGCGCGCATCAATGCGTAAATCCATATAGCCGTCATAATCCGTGATGTGGACGGAGCTGTTGCCGTGCTCGGCCCACTCGCCGCTCTCACGGATTAAGACGCGCTTCACACCGGTTCCTTGGGGCCAGGCGAGACCGGTGATCTCGGCACCGGGGAAAACGGATGCGGCCCGCGCCAGAACTTTTGGCCATGAGGTTTCGCTGCTGCCGCTTACAGCGTCAACACCATCGCCAAAATTCTGACCATAGCTGTCATCATTTTCATAGGGCCAGAAGAATGCCGCGCGTGATGTTTCGGGGAACGTCAGAACGACACCTGCAAGGATCACAGCAGCAATCGGCAGCGCCAGCAATATCCCGGTGTTGCGGTGCAGGCGCAAGAGCTCAGCACGCTTGAGACTACGTAGCGCCAGACCCGATCTCCAGGTGCGCCGGGCCGGCCAATAGGCGATCAAACCTGCACCTATCAACACAAGTGCAGCAATGCCTGTAAAGCCGATGATGTAAAGCCCAATGGTTCCCGTCAGCAAGCGATGATGCAGGTCGAGCAACCAATCTTCAAACCGCCCATTAGGCTCCCAAACGGCAAGAATTTGTCCATCAGGTGCGATAAAGGCAGAGCGTTTATCCACCAGATAGACTTTGCTGAGGCCAAAGCTTTGATCACCAAACTCGATCCGACTTATGGCTGCTTCCCCAAAGGCCGCATCAGCCGATAAGGCGATTGTTGCCATGGGCTCAATGCTGCGTTCGAACGCCAATGCACTTTGAGGAAACACAAAGCCCAGATATGTATTTTTCCAGATCAGCAACGTTCCCGTTGCGCTGACAAGAATGAGCAATACTGCCAGAGACGCGCCTACCCAGCGGTGGATGATACGCGCCGTCTTCATAATTTTTTTCAAAAACATGGTATCTTAAGTCTGTTTTTTAAGTTAGCATACTAACATTAAGGCGCACCCTCCGGTTGTCGCCTACTCCCTTACTTTAGTCCTATATTAATGAATTTCTACCGATAATTAATTTATATTATCAAAAAAATCGTTTTATATCGAGATCTAACTGCAAAAAACTGAATACGCTCCTGAGGATGGGAAACGCATAAACAATTTGAGATTGAATTTTCTGCCAGCTTGAACGCAATGCTGATTTTCAATCAAGGGGCTGAACATCTGCCGGATCTCCGGCGAAATTTGGAGGAACTATCAATGCGTAAAAAAATTCTTATTGGCTGCATGGTCGCGCTTTGCAGCGGTGCATTTATCACCACGGCCAGCGTCGCGCATCACGGCGTCAACGGGCAGTTTGACCTGTCCAAGACATTGGACAAAACGGGCATCGTCACCCGGGTGCGCTTTGTGAACCCGCATTCCTATGTTTATTTCGATGTCACAAATAACGCTGGCGCGGTGGAACAGTGGCGCTGTGAGCTGCGCTCCGGCAGCCTTTTGAAACGCAAAGGCTGGACCACCGACATGTTCGCAATTGGTTCGGAAATCACAATTTCCGGATCACCTGCACGCACAGAGCCGACCACCTGTTACACGGAAACCATCACTTTTGCCGACGGCAGATCGCTGATCCGTTATGGCGAAATTGATGATGATGGAAATTTCATCAACCCAGAAAAGGGCACCGACGCTGCCCAGAACGCTGCCGGTCAGGAACCTGCAAGTGATACGCCGGACCTGTCAGGCAACTGGTCAGAGCCGATCGCAAATGGCCCCCCTCTGCCCTATGCCGGACGCGCTCCGGCCTATGTCCTGACGCAGGCTGCCATGGATGCTGCCAATAATTGGGTTGCAGAAGACAATCCGCGCTTCAGCTGCAAGCCAACCAACATCATTCTTGACTATCGCTTTGACCAGATGATCAACAAGATCGAGCAATCTGCAAGCGAAGTGAAGCTGACTTATGGCTTCATGGATGTCGAGCGCACCATCCATATTGACGGCGCGTTTCCCGGCACCATCGAGCCAAGTGTAACCGGCTATTCTGTTGGAAAATGGGATGGCAACAAGCTGGAAGTCATGACGAAGGGCTTTGCACCGGGCTTTCTTGAAGCCATTGGTGGGCGGTCCACGCGCTCGATTCCTCACAGCGACCAGATGGAAATCGCTGAAACCTTCTATGTCGATGATGCCGGTGAACTGGTGCATGAGTACACAATCACCGACCCGGTATATCTGGCCGAGCCGCATTCGCATCTTCAAAAGTCCGTTAAGACAGACGATGCATTTGAACCCTTCAACTGTGATGATTTGACTGTTGAAGAAGCGTTCAGCAACAACTGATTTGCGCTGAACAGACGCTGTAAAAATGCCGATCAGGATGAAACGAACACTCCTGGTCGGCACAGTCCAAAAAGATCGTGTCTGAGACAGGTCGCCTGCATCAGGTCGTCTGCATCCGCTAGAAAAGACAAGAGGTATCAATGGATTTTCTGTTCATGCTCGAGGATTCGGCGCTTGGGACCATGGTCTCAAGCTCCATCTGGGGGTACCCGATCGTGCTGTCACTTCATGCGCTGGGCATGGCAACGCTGGTTGGCATTTCGCTGATGTTGAGTTTTCGCACTCTCGGGTTTGCGTCGGGAATACCCGTCACCTCGCTCGCATCCTATTGGCACATCGCTCAGGCTGGCTTTGTGGTCAACCTGCTGTCCGGCACCGCCCTGTTCTTTGGCAGCGCATCGTCGCTGGCCTTCAACTGGCCGTTTCGTATCAAGATTGTCATGGTCATTATCGGCCTGCTGCTGACCCGACATCTCGTCAAAACCTGCATCAAGGGCGATGGGCTGGTGACCTCCGGACACCGCACACTGGCCGCTATCGCGGTTCTGATCTGGGTTGGTGCACTGATTGTGGGCCGTCTCATCGGCTATGTGTTTTAGGGAGATCAGCAGATGAATGATGCAATAATCTGGCTCAGAGCCACTGACCTCCACGCTTTTATCACCGGCAATAGCTGGGTCTGGCCATCCATGGAAATGGCACATTTCCTTGGGCTCTGCCTGTTGTTCGGCTCGCTTTTGTTTGTCGATCTTCGTGTCATCGGCGTGGCGCGTAAAGTGCCGCTGAAACTGGTCGACACATTTATCATTGTCACGCTGATCGGCTTTGGCCTCAACGCACTGACAGGCGCTTTGTTTGTTGTGGGCGATCCCGGGCGCTACTTCGTCAACATCGCGTTCAGGCTGAAAATGGTACTGATTGTGATTGCCGGGCTGAACGCCCTGTATTTCACGGTCCGGATCAGGCCGCAGATACAGGCAGGGGCCGATTCATCCACACTGTCTGCCGATGCAAAGTTTGTGGCGGGATTTTCGCTATGCTTGTGGACAAGCATTATCGTTCTGGGCCGGATTATCCCTTACGTCGAAGATTTGTAGACGTGGTATCGCGGTCCGCCCAACGTAATTCTACAGGCCAGGCGCTTTGGCTTACCTGGCTTGCCTGCGCCCTGATCCTTGTCAGCTCTCAGGCGTTTGGCCATGGCGTTGCCAGAGGCGACCAAACTTACCTCATGAATATTGAGGGCGTTCACCCGTTTCCCTTCCTGTATCTGGGCGCCAAGCACATGGTCACCGGATATGATCATCTGCTGTATCTGGCCGGCGTCATCTTTTTCTTGCGCGAGCTGAAAGATGTTGTGAAATTCGTCAGCCTGTTTGCCGTCGGCCATTCCATCACGCTTTTGTTTGGGGTGCTGTCCGGCATTCAAATCAATGCCTATCTGGTGGATGCCATTATCGGTTTGTCCGTGTGCTACAAGGCGCTGGAAAATCTCGGGACAATCCGCTTTCTCGATCCCCGCATTGCCGTATTCGGGTTTGGTCTCGTTCACGGCTTCGGCCTGTCGACCAAATTGCAGGACCTGTCTTTGTCACAGGATGGGCTGGTCGCCAATATGATCTATTTCAACATCGGTGTTGAAATTGGCCAGATCATTGCCCTGACTTTTCTGCTGGTTTTATTCTCATGGCTGCGCAGCCTGCATAATTTTCCGCTGGTGGCCCGCAACGCAAACATCGTTCTCTTCGGCGCAGGTCTGCTGCTTTTCGGCCTGCAAATTGTTGGCTTCATCATTATTTGAGGTGAGTTATGACTGACACATCACACACTGCACGTTCCATCGGCATTCGGCTCCTGATCTCTGCATTTGTCGCGGTGGCGCTTCTGGTTGCATTCATATTGCCAGCCGAATACGGCATCGACCCGACGGGTATCGGCAAGCTGACCGGTGTTTCCGCTCTGGCTCAGGATACGCCTGTGCCCGCGACCTCCAAAGATTTTGGTCAGTCATTAAACTTCAATGTGGAAGAATATGACCTGACGGCTGAACACATCAACCGCTCCATTCGCGGATTGCTGCATCTGGAAGACGCCCCCTTCAAGTCCGAAACCATTGTTCTGGAGTTGGAGGATCTGGGTGAAATGGAGCATAAATTCATTCTGCCGCAAGACACGGCGCTGCTCTATTCCTGGAAAATCCTGAATGCCAAGGGCGACGGCGTCTATTACGAATTCCATGGCCACCCGTCCAGCGCAGACGCACCCAATTACCCTGAAGGTTTTGAGCAGGCCTACAGCAAAGGCGAAGGCACTGGTCAGAGTGGATCATTCATTGCGCCCTTCCCCGGTTATCACGGCTGGTACTTCATGAATTTGGAAGAAGGCCCGATCCAGATCGAATTGACCGTAAGCGGATATTATGCGGAACATAAGGAAATGTACCGGGCCGTCGATGGCAAGGTGATCAACAATGTCGAATTCTAGGACGTTTCCGGCTTAGCTGAGAAACTGCTCAAACACGCGGTCGCGCTGTTTTGTGCCGTCCGGATCAAGGCCTGTCTTCAGGCTTGTGAACTCTTCGGCCCATTTTGAGGTGCGGCGGCGGATTGGCGGCACTTCGGCAGCAACGCATTCCATGATGATCGCGGCAACTTCATCAGCGGTCTGGTAGATATCAGACCCGCCCTGACGGTCTTCTGCACCGCCAATGTATTTCTGCAGGATTGGCAGATATTCATCATCCAGCATGCCGCCGGTTTCGCCGACCTGTTTCAGCACATTTGTCGCAAATTCCGATGCGATGCCACCGGGTTCCACCGCTGTGAAATGAATACCGAAATTCGGTGTGACATATGTGGCCAGCGACTCGGTAAAGCCTTCCACCGCAAATTTTGCCGCGCAGTAAATCTCGTTAAAGGGCTGTCCAACCAGGCCGCCAACAGATGAGACGGTCAATACATGGCCGCTGCGTTGTTTGCGCATATGAGGCATGACGGCTTTGGTGCAGCGAACCACGCCCAGAAAGTTCACATCCATGACCCATTCACTATCTTCTTCGCTGGCCTGCTCGGTCGAACGGACATAGCCAACACCGGCATTGTTGATCAGCACATCAATGCGGCCCTCATTCCTGATGATTGTCTCAACGGCGGCGTTAATGGTTGCGGTTTTCTGCACGTCCAGCGGCAGAACCTCAAGCGTCACGCCCGCTTTCGCGGCGGCTGCGTCCAGCGCATCGCGTTTGCTCAGATTGCGCATGGTTGCATAGACCTTGTGTCCGGCCTCTGCTGCCTGCACCGCAATGCTGATGCCAAGGCCAGTGGAGGTGCCGGTGATGAGAATAACTTTTGACATGGGGTTTATCCTTTCAGGATTTTTCATTCAGGCGGTAATGGACAACCAGACACGTTCAAAGGTGCGATCAAGTTCGTCCTGCGTGATGGTGTTTCCCTGCAAAAGCCGGTGACGTGCCAGATGCATGGCCGGGGCCACCAACATCACGATGACAGTTGATACTGGAAGGTCTGCCAGTGTCCCGTCATCAATGACGCGCTGCAGCAGAGCTGCTATCTCAAGCGGCATGTGAGCGATCTGGCGGGACTGTTCCTCGGTCAGGATTTGAGAGAGGCTGCCAGCTTCCAAAAACAAAAACCCGAACGGGTCTTTGGCGACAAAATCAAACATGTTGTTCCACATTTGACGGATCATCACAGCTGAATCCGTTTCATCTTTCGGTGCCACGATCGTGGCGTGGAATTCGGCCTTCAGCTTCAGATAGATTTTTTGAAGCAGATCATCCTTGTTTTCAAAATGGAGATAGATCGTACCGGGCGAAACGCCCGCACGTTTGGCAACCGACCCCATGGCGACGGACCCGATCCCCTTTTCTGCCACCTCTTGCACAAGGGCCGCCCGGATTTTCGCCCGGATTTGATCTGCTGTTGGTCTTGGCATCAATTTCTTCAATTCAGTAATGAATATTCATTATCTAACATAAATTGTCCGATCTCGATTTCAATGCCATGTTTTCAGACCCATGAGAAAAATTGGTTTGTCGGATGCAGACCTATTCAGTAGAGCTGGCAAAAGCACTCAGAATTCAGAGGACAGAACAGGACAACAACCATGCAGATGTTTCAAGTGGATGCCTTCACGGACCGGCTGTTTGCCGGAAATCCCGCCGCCGTGCTGATCCTCGATGACTGGCTGCCGGACCAACTGATGCAATCCATCGCCAGCGAGAACAATCTGGCAGAAACGGCTTTCGCCTGCCCCAACCCATCCGCCAGTGAACCGGGTAAAAATTCCAGTTGGGATTTGCGCTGGTTCACCCCAACCCACGAAGTCAACTTTTGCGGCCACGCCACTCTGGCCACCGCCCATATTCTGGCAACCGAGCACGGCATACAATCCGATATGCTGTTTGAAACACGTGTCGGAACATTGCATGTGAGACAAAGCGCAGATGGCTATCAACTCGACGTCCCCGCCTTCCAGCCGGAACAGCTGGATTCTTTTCCCGCCGAAATCTCAGAAATCTTCGGTGCAACGCCCGCAAGACCATTCAAAAACTTTGAAAACATTTTCGCCGAACTACCGAGTGAACATGCTGTCAGAAATTTCATCCCCGACCTCCACGCCATCACCCAACTGGGCATAACCGGCCTTGTGATCACCGCCCCCGGCGCTGAAGATGGCGCTGAACATGATTTCGTCTCGCGCTATTTCGTACCGGGCGCAGGAATCCCGGAAGATCCGGTCACCGGCTCCACCCACGCAACTCTGGTGCCATATTGGGCGGAAAAGCTTGGCAAGACACAGCTCCGCGCCTTTCAGGCGTCGGTGCGCGGTGGATTGCTGGTTTGCGACTTGGCGGGAGATCGGGTTTTGATCTCCGGCCATGCTGTGACGTTTATGGAGGCGCGAATTCGGGTCTCGAAGTGAGACGGAGGATTCGGCGATTGATACCAAACAGACAGGCTTGGCCTTTACAGGACGAGAACTGAAGGATCGTGGCTCAGCCCATCAACGATAGAAATGTATCGATGAGTTCAACGTCTTTCGATATCCCGGCGTCAAACGAACTTTTGTGCGTCCAGGACAGCGACAATGCGCTGTAGGCCGCAGCCCAGGACAAGAGGTGATCCTGGGAAACATCAAGTCCTGCCGACCATATCTCCGCGCGTTTCAGAATTATCTCAGGGCGACCGCTGAATTCTTCAACCCCCAAAGGATTGCGAAAAGCATTGGCAAATTCAAAGGTACGCTCACCCAAAACGCCTTTGGCATCGAATGCGAGATAACCACGCTCGCTTCCTTTCACATTGTCATGATGAAAATCACCATGAAGGGGGCGGATGTTCGTCTGGTTTGCCAGCAAAACTTTCGCAAGGCCGCAGGCCTTTCGAATTGTTGCCTCGGCCCCGGATGGGCAATCATCGGAAAAGGTCGCATCAAACAATGCGCGAAACCGGTTATCCAGCGGATCCAGGCTCTCTATTGTTTTAACCGGCATTTGGTGCAGGCGGTTTCCCGTCTCCATAAGCACCAGAGTAGCTGATGCATCATCACCGGACCGCGTCAAATCGCCCAGCAACGGGCCATCGAGCCACTCCATCAACACGGCAGATCGCGCGCGCGCATAAAGGTAGGCTGCACCCCGCCCCTCTTGCGCCGCCAGCAAATCGAACCCGGGGGCTTCATCCTGAAAATTGTCGTCTTTATAGATTTTGAGAGCCGCAAAAGTCCCATCACCTCGCCTGACACGCCAAACAGAAGCAATTGGCGTATCGGTGATGTGTTGAGGAGAATGGACGGCAAATTCTGCAAGTACAGCAATTGGTGGCTTCATGTTTTAACACTAACCAAGCCGTTTTTGGATGTCTATTTGGATGTCTATGATGGGGTCAGGGATGCCTTCGGCATCAAGCCCGCACAGGTCTTCTAAAACTTCGAAAATACTTCCGCCTAAGTAGTTCTTTACGGGCCGAGAGTGATCAGGCAATTCTGATTGTCTCGTAGAATATGGCGGCGCATGAAGGTCGGCAATGACCTCTTCTAAGACCTTTAACGCACTGTCACTCCTGTCAACTTCCGCTGTGATCCTGTGCACGGAGTTTGTCTTTTCGTTGGACATTTCGACTTATAGGCTTGTCCTGTTAAACTGAGCAAAAAGGACGAACATGTCACTTCTTCAAATTGCATCGCTTTTGATTGTGCTGGCCGGGGCCTTTGGGGCCATAAACTATCTGTTTCTGAAGCTACCATCGACCATTGGCATTCTTGTTGTAGCGCTTTTTGCCTCGCTCGCAGTGATTGCCTCAGATGCGCTGTTTCCTGCGCTGACGGTCGAAGAACAAATCCGTGCGCAGGTGCTGGAAGTGGATTTCTCCGATGCGTTGCTGGAAGGCATGCTGGGCCTGTTGCTGTTTGCCGGAGCCTTGCATGTCAAGCTTTCGGACCTGCGTAAGGCCTGGCCGGTGATTTCACTGATGGCGACTGTCGGCATCGGCCTTTCGACCGCCATCGTGGGCTTTGGCTTCAGCTGGTTCACCGGCATGCCACTGATGATCGCATTGGTCTTCGGCGCTTTGATTTCGCCCACCGACCCGGTTGCGGTGTTGGGCGTGTTGCGTGAGGCGGAGTTGCCGAAATCTCTGGAAACCAAAATTGCCGGCGAAAGCCTCTTTAATGACGGTGTCGGCTACGTGGTTTTCCTTGTCCTTATCGGGCTCGCTTTTCCCACGGGCGACAGCCAGGGTTCGGGGCTTGCAGATGCAGCCAAGTTGTTTGTGCAAGAAGCACTGGGCGGGGCGGTATTAGGACTTGTCCTTGGCTGGCTCACCTTCAGGGTAATGCGTCTGATCGACGACTATTCACTAGAAGTGCTGATCACCCTTGGCCTCGCCTTCGGGGGCTATGAGTTGGCTGTGTGGCTACATGTTTCAGCGCCCATCATGGCGGTTTGCGCCGGGCTTTTGATCGGCGATATCGGGACGAAACATGGCATGTCCGAGGAAACCCGCCAATACGTCGACGCTTTCTGGAAGATGATTGATGAAATCCTGAATGCAGTGCTGTTTTTGATGATTGGCTTCGAAGTTTTTGCGGTCGCATTCGAAACTGATTTTCTGATTGCGGGCTTCATGGCCATTTTCCTATCGTTGCTGGCACGGCTGATCGCCGTTTCAGTGCCGGTTCTGATGCTAAAACCGTTTCGGGAGTTCAGCGATGGCGTAATTCCGATCATGACATGGGGGGGCCTGAAGGGGGGCATTTCTGTGGCGTTGGCGCTTTCATTGCCGGACGGCGAATGGAAGCCTGTGATCCTGACTGCAACTTATATTGTCGTGATTTTTTCGATCATTGTGCAGGGGCTGACCGTGACCCGGTTGGCCGAGCGGGTTGGACGCGCGCCGGGGTTGCCCATGCCTGATTAGGCGACCTGGGATGTATTCACGGCTCAAATTTTTGGGGTTGGCAGGGATTGTCGAGCGCTCGGTTTCTTCGGGTCACAGCTCAATCCAATGCTGCGCGCTGCGCTCAGCAACGCGTACCGTTTTGAGCTAGAGGCCTAGACTGCGCAAATGCTCGATCGTGTTTTTTGCGAATTTCTTCCAATCCGAAGGATTGTCGTGCTCGGCGACGAGATGATCGGCCTTCGTTTCTCTGAAGAGTGGGGCCAATTTGGCCCAGTCAATAATCCCGTCTCCTGTGGCCGTCCAACCGTCGTCGAAATCTGTCCCGATGGGGGCTGTATCTTTGGTCTGGATTGCCAGAATGCGGTCTTTGAACCGCGTTAACTCGGCACTCGGATCAGCGCCAGCGCGCACAATCCAGCCACAGTCGATTTCGAAATATACGTTTGGAGCCGACAGGATATGGTCGATCGGGCGCGTCCCGTCTGGCAAGGCGGCATACTCAAAATCATGATTGTGCCAAAGGACCTTTAGCCTCTGCTCTGCCACGATTTCGGCACCCGCCGCCAATTTTTCTCCAATTGATTTCCAGAAATCCGGCGTGTTGACGCGGTCTTCCTTTGCCACAAAGGGCGGGATGAGATAACGCGCACCAAGCGTTAGCGCGATGTCGATATATTTTTGTGTTTCATCTGTCAGGCCGGTCAATGGCATGTGGAAGCCATAACAATCCAAACCATTGTCATCCAATGCCTTTCGGAAACGGGCCGGGTTTTCTTCATAGGCAGGCAACCACGGTTCGATGGCATCATATCCCATCGCTTTGAGATGTGGCAGTTGCGCTTCAAGTGGTGGAAAATTGCGTGACGAGTAAAGCTGATAGGCAATCGGGTACCGCGCGCCGGTCATGGCTGCACCTCCATATTTTTATTGAATTCCAAAAGCTCAACCATGACACCAAGCTCTTTGACCGTGTCATAATAAGCATACCGGCCATGTCCACCGTCAAACTCTCCACGTTGCAACAATGCGTGGCCCTTGCCTTCGAGATAGTCGTTGCGTTTGGTAAGGTTGCGGGTCCGGAAAGCAATGTGGTGACAACCGGGGCCTTTTTCTTCCAACAGGTCGCGCCATGCGCTTTTTTCCGGACCTGGTTCAAGGAATTCAACATCGATATTGCCAAAAGCGAACATACGGATTTTGCAGCCAACAGCGGCCGGTTTGCCGTTGTATATTGCCTTTGCTTCCTTGGGATCAGCGGCACCGCCTTCGGAGGGGATCGGTTTTCCTGTCAGGTCCGAGAACCACCTGGCCGAGGCAAGTGCATCATGTGTGACAAAACAGATTTGCATCACTGCGTCTTCGTCCAGAAGCCGGGAATCCATATCAACTGCCTTTTCAGAATTTTGTGGGGTCTGGCCCGCCCCTTAAAAAGGGCGGACCAGCATCTTGGGGGAGAAGATTAGTCTAGGATCACGTCGTATTGTGCCTCCAATGCAGCGACCGCATCATCAACTGACATCGCTGGATCGGACCAATAGTTGAAAGCAACTTCCCAGATCGCATTGGACCAATCGGAGTCCACGGTAACGGATGGGTTGTTGACCTGACGGTCATTGTCGTCGAGCAAAGCGATAACCCGCTTCGCGCAGGCATCAAGCCCTTCAACCGGCACATCATTTCGCACAGGCGTTGCGCCTTTGACATTGGCGAAAGCGGCATTGACATCTGCATCGGTGACCGTTTGAGCAAACAGGATTTGGGCGGCGTCTTTTTCAGGTGATTGCCCACCCAAAGCGCCCCATCCATCAACGGTCACAGCAACAGCCTTATATCCGGGAATTGGGATACACCCAAAGTCGGTGCCTGCTTCTTTTCCGGCAGCGCGCCACTCCCCTTTCATCCAGTCACCATGTATTTGCATGAGAGCCTTGCCAGTGATGACCTCGTTGGTTGTCTGGTTCCAATCGCGGTTCACCGATCCTTCATCTGCGGCTTGTTGAAATTTACGCAGCCATTCAAAAACGTTGCGAACTTCCGCGCTTGATAGTGCTGCAGGATCGGGCTCTCTGCCGTAGACTTTATTATAGATTTCCGGCCCTGCGAGGGTCGCCATCATGGCATGCATCAGATAACCGATCTGCCATTGCTGCGCGCCAACTGCCAGAGGCGTGTAACCGGCTACACGGATTTTGTCGAAATCTGCGTACATCTCGTCAAGCGACGACCAACTCTTGGGATCAATGTCAGCAGCAGCAGCGACTTCCACATTATAATAAAGCATCCCGTCAATATGCACGCCAAGCGGCATTTTACGGATCTCACCATCAATGGTGATTGCTTTCGTTACCGCTTCTGAAAAATGCTCAAGCGCACCAGACTCGACAAATGCTTCTCTCAGATCGCGCCCAAGCCCCATTCCGGTCAAATCGCGGTACACGCCGGTGTTATTTTCCGAAAAGATGTTTGGTGGCTGGCCGCCAATGACAAGGTTCAGCAAACTAACGCTGGAACCTGTGTCATGCGGGATCGTAATATCAATCCAGTTGATGCCCTTGGCAGACACTGCTTCGTGCAGAACTTTCAGCGCTGCAACTTCAGCTGGTGATGACCACTGCTGAAAGACGACGAGATCCTCAGCCTCCACGGCCATTGTTGACACGCCGAGTATGAGCGCGGCACTTAGATAATTTGTTACATGTTTCATGATATTCCTTCCCAGATGTCTGTTCAAAGTCTCAGCCCGGTTTGGGCATCGAACAAGTTCAGTTTGGCTGTTGGGTAGTGGACAGAGACCGTTTCACCGGTCTTCGTTCTTGCGGCCCTGTCGGGCTCGGCGCGGACGAACAGATGTTCGCCAACGAAATCAAGTGAGATCAGCGCATCAGATCCCGTGCGTTCAACCATGATAACGGGCAGCTTCAGCATTGAGTGGCCGTCAGCGGCTTCAGTGGCGTCCATTATGAAGTGCTCGGGGCGCATGCCAACCATGATGTCTCGCCCCGCCTGCACTTCATGATCAAAGGTTGCGCCGACAAGTGAAAGCCGGGTGCCATCGCTAAAGATCGCAGTTGCGTTATCGGCCCTCAATTCCAGTCTTGCTGGCGAAAGGTTCATTGCCGGTGACCCGATGAAACTTGCTACGAAAAGGTTCGCGGGGTTCTCGTAAACGTCATCGGGCGTGCCAAATTGTTGTATCTCGCCATCCTGCATGATCGCGATTTTGGTGGCCATCGTCATGGCTTCGATCTGATCGTGAGTTACATAGATGATGGTTGGGTTCAGTGTGTCGTGCAGCTTCTTGATCTCAAGGCGCATCTCAGTGCGCAGTTTCGCATCAAGATTGGACAATGGCTCATCAAACAACAGGACATCGGCGTGCTTTACCAAGGCCCGCCCAATGGCAACGCGTTGGCGTTGGCCGCCTGAAAGCTCTGAAGGTTTACGCCGCATCAAAGGTTGAAGCTGCAACAGATCGGCCGCCCACTGGATTCGTTTGTCGGCTTCTTGTTTGGGCAATTTTCGGGCGGCGAGCCCGAACCGCAGATTTCCCTCGACGCTTTTGGTGGGATAAAGCGCATAGGACTGGAACACCATCGACAGGCCCCTGTCCTTTGGATCCAGCTCTGTTACGTCCCTCTCGCCGATCGTGATGCGGCCAGAGGAGACATCCTGCAGACCTGCTATCAAGTTCAATAAAGTGGATTTGCCGCAGCCAGAAGGTCCCAGCAGAACAAGGAAGTCGCCATCTTCCACATCAAGGTTCAACCCATCAAGGACAGTAACCGCACCATAGCGCTTGACGATGTGTTCAAATGAAACACGCGGCATAAGAACTTACCCTTTGATTGCGCCAGCGGCGATGCCCTGGACAAAAAACTTGCCCAGAACGAAGTAGATCACCAGTGGGGGAATTGCGGTCAGCAAGGCCGCGGCCATGTTGACATTGTAGGAAACGGTTCCGGTTGAAACGGTGACCATATTGGCAAGGTGCACGGTCATCGGCTTGGTGCCCAACCCGCCAAATGTGACGCCAACCAGATAGTCATTCCAGATCGATGTGATCTGCAGGATCAACACAACGATGAGGATGTTGCCGGAAAGCGGCAGGATGATTTCGACAAATATCCGCCAAAATGAACCTGAGTCCATGATGGCCGCTTTTATGATATCGGAGGGAATATCTTTGTAAAAATTCCGGAATATCAACGTCAGCACAGGCATTGCCAGAACCGTATGCACAAATGCAATCGCCGTGGTTGAACCGTAAATCCCCATCATGACCGTTAGCCGGATCAGCGGATACATGATGATTTGGAACGGCACGAAAGCGGTGAGAAACAGAAGAAAAAGGAACGGTCCGGCCCACTTGATGTCCCATATTGCAAGCGCATAACCCGTAATCATCGAGACGGCGATGGACGCAATGAGTGATGGCACCAGTATGACAACTGAATTCCAGAAACCCTGCTGCAATCCCTCACAGGACAGACCCGAGCAGGCGTCGAACCATGCAAACCGCCACGCTTCCCACGTCCACCGGATCGGCAGCGAGAAAATGGCGCCTTCGCGGATCTGGTCCATGTCTTTGAAAGACGTCACAATCAATACATAGAGAGGGACACAAAAGAACATCGCGGCCATGGCAAGGAAAACGATGACTGCAATGGACCGCCCCCTGATACGACGGGGTTTGCGCGGGAACATGACACCTGCATCACTCATCAATTCGCCCCTTTTTTCGCGGCGCGCTGCTGCCAGACCGTTAGCAAGACAAGGGGCAGGAAGATCACAAGCGTGATCGCCAGCATCATGGTCGCAGCGGCGGACGCGTAGCCCAAATTGCCTTTGTTCGCCATCGCGTTGATGGTGAAATAAGCAGGCACCCAGGTTGATTGACCGGGCCCGCCATTTGTCATGGCAAGGATGATGTCAAAGGCCTTGATCACGCCCAATGACAACAGGATGGCGCAGGTTAAAAACGTGAATTTCATCATTGGAATGATGATCTCGAAGTAGACGCGAAACAGGCCAACACCATCAAGGCGCGCCGCACTCCAGATTTCAGTGTTGATGCCCTTAAGACCTGCAAGCATCAGTGCCATGTAAAAGCCCGAACTTTGCCAGACCGAGGCTATGATGATGGCATACATCGCTGTGGTCGGATCATTGAGCCAGTTGAAAGCCGCAGTTTCCCAACCCATTGATTGCAGGACATGCTGGATGCCGTATTGCGGGTTGAAAATCCATCGCCACGCGACGCCGGTCACGATCAGCGAGACCGCAAGCGGGTAAAGGAACACGGTGCGAAAGAAATCTTCGCCGCGGCGCTCTCGTTCGATCAACGCCGCGAGGATGAACCCAAAGACGATTGCCATAGCGCTGCCAAGGGCCAGCACAATCAGGTTCGTCAGCGAAATTTGCCAACCTGCATCAGCAAACAGGCGATTATATTGGCGAAATGGCCGGTCCCAATCAACCGCATATTCTGGAAGGCGGCGGGACCGCGTGAAGGACATCAGGATGGTCCAGCCAATCGATCCCAGGAATGCGATCAGCGTAATGCTGACTGCCGGAAGCATGGCAAGCTGGGGCGATAGTCGGCTCCATCTCAGTCTCATGTTCTTCCCTTTTTTGGTAACAGGACGCCCCTCTTTGTCAGAGCAGGGCTTGCCCTTTTCGCAACAGCTATTGCACTTTTTCGTCGATCTGTATTATCGTTAATACTACGACGAACAAACAGGCTGTCAAGAAATTTTCGGTGTCGTGTTTTGTTCTGCGGTGCACAATCAGGGACGGTTTTTAAAATGGATCACATACCACGACTGGGGTTTGGCACTTACGGACGCACCAACCAAAATGGCGTGGAAGCCATTGGTTTTGCGCTCGAAACCGGTTATCGGCATCTTGACACCGCACAGTCCTACAACAATGAAAAAGAGGTTGGTGCGGCGCTCGCTCAAAGCACGATTGACCGTGAGGATATTTGGGTCACGACCAAGGTCGATATGGCGAACTTTGGAATCGGCAGGCTGATCCCATCACTTGAAATCAGCCTTGAAAAGCTCGGTGGACCCGTTGACCTTGCCCTGATTCACTGGCCGTCACCCAACAATGAAATCGCGCTGGAAGTCTATCTTGAACAGATACACGACGCGAAATCCCAGGGGCTGACCCGCAACATTGGCGTTTCCAATTTTCCGATTGCAATGCTGAAACAGGCAGAAAATATTCTGGGGAAAGGAGAAATCCTGACAAACCAGTTTGAACTTAATCCGGGCTTTCAGAATAAGACCCTTGCGGATTTCTGCCAGGCGTCGGGAATTCTCGTCACCTGCTATCAGCCGATAGCTCAAGGGCGTTTAGGGTCGAACCCCGACATGCAGGCAATCGCCACACATCATGATGCGACACCCTCACAAGTCGCACTCGCCTGGGAGTTGGCAAAGGGTTATTCGGCGATTCCAACGTCATCAAAGGAAGCAAGAACTCGCTCAAATTTTGACGCGTTGACGCTCCAACTCACCGACGCTGAGATGGAAACCATTGGCGCCATCCAACAAGCCCCTCGCTCAATCGATCCAGACTGGGGCCCCGCCTGGGACGACTAATCACATCAATTTTCCGACTAATTCTCATAGGAGATTCGACATGAATGGAATCAATGCATTGGGGCACCTTGCTCTCAAGGTCCGCGATCTGGAGGCCTCTGCCAAATTCTATCGCGATCAGGTGGGGTTTGCCGAGATGGACCGCCTCAAGCACGACAATGGCAACACCTGGTTGATCTACCTGCGCATCACCGACACTCAGTTTCTTGAATTGATGATCAGCGACAGCCCCGATCCCGCGCCCGCCGATGGAGCCACCGGCACCACACATTTTTGCTTTGCAATCGATGATCTGGATGTGGAAGCGGCCCGCCTTACCACAAACGGGATCAAGCTGACCTCGCAGATTAAACTGGGAGAAGACGGCAATCGCGGCGCCTGGATTGAAGATCCTGATGGAAATCGGATAGAACTCATGGAAATGAATCCCGACTGCCTGCAATATAAGGCGATCAGGGCCCTCAAAGTCGGGAACTAAAGGCACATAAAATGGCAGGGTCGGCGTCGCGCCTAAAGGATATTGCTAAACAGACCGGCTTCTCGGTGAACACCGTTTCACTGGCTTTGCGCAACAGTCCCCGCATCCCTGACGAGACCCGCCGCCAGATTGCCGAGGCAGCAGCCAAGCTCAATTATCTGCCCAACCAGGTCGCTAAATCGCTTGTTATGAGGGAGACCCGGTCCATAGGGTTGATCCTTACGGATTTGACGAACCCGGTGCTGACTGCGATGGCACAGGCGGTTGAACTTGAACTGACCAACCGGGGTTATACGACCCTGTTTGCAACATCAAACAACAAGCTTGATCTGGAGCGCAGTTTGATCGAAACGTTTTGGGCCAGGCGCGTGGACGGGATGCTGATCTTCCCGTGCCAACACGGGGAACTGGAACATATTCGCGATCTGCGCGCGCGTAATTTTCCCGTTGTTTTGCTGGTTGGAGACGCGGACGCAGGCGTTGATGCAGTGTGCATGGACGAGCGTGCCGGCGCGCATAAGGCTGTTGCACATTTGCTCGACAATGGTCACCGACGGATCGCTTTCCTGGACAGCGCGTCTGACAAGGGCAACTACGAAAAAAGCGAAGGCTACACCTCGGCCATGGCGGCTGTCGGGCTGAGCGTTGATCCGACCCTGATTATCACCCCGGAAGGCAGCGATGTCGCCGGCGGCTATCTCGCGATGGAAACCCTTGTACAAAACAACACTGGCGCGACCGCCCTGCTTGCAGCGACGGATTCCCTGGCGCTTGGAGCGCTGCGCTATTGTATCAAGAGTGGAATCAAAGTGCCTGATGACATGGCGATTTTTGGATTCGACAACATCGAGTTTGCCGAACACGCGGTCATCTCACTCTCCTCTGTGGATTACGATATCGAATCGATTTCCAAAATGGCCATCGAGCGGGTCATCAGCCTGATTAACGCGAAAGGCCTCTTGCCCCCGCCCCAGATCACGCAAGTCGAGCCAGACCTGATGATCCGTGAAAGCACGCTATGATTGGCACCAATACGCAAACCTGCAAATTACTCTAGGTCACGTTCTCATAAACGGGATTCCTTTTGAATTTAAATTGTGATTCAAACTCCAAAAGGAGTTTGCGATGGCACGTTTTGATCTTTCCGATTTTGAATGGGCGGTTATCGAGCCGCTCTTGCCCACCAAGGTTCGCGGTGTTGCCCGTGTTGACGACCGTCGTGTCATCAATGGCATCCTTTGGCGTTTGCGGACCGGAGCGCCTTGGGCCGATATTCCCGCACGCTATGGGTCGCACATGACCTGCTATAACCGCTTTGTACGATGGCGCAAGAAAGGTGTTTGGGACAGGATACTACAAGCTGTTTCAGAGGCTTATGATGGCGGCATCCAAATGATCGACTCCTCATCCATTCGCGTTCACCAGCATGGTGCGAACGGTAAAAAAGGGGGCGATCCGGTTGCCCTCTCAGCGATTGCCAGCAATCGCTTGCCGGGTAAGACCTGGGTCGCTCGCGGGGCGGCCTGACAACCAAGATCCATGCCGTTGTCGATGCGTGTGGATTACCCATTAAACTGGCCCTGAGCGAAGGGCAGGCATATGATGGTCATTACGCGAAATCGCTTTTGAATGACCTGCCACCCAAGGCCATGGTGTTGGCTGACCGAGCATATGATGCTGACGCGATCCGAAAGCTCATCGCCGAACAAAATGCTTGGGCCAACATTCCACCCATGCTTCAGCGGCGCTTCTAACCAGTCTTTTCAAAGAAACTCTATAAGAAGCGTAATCTTGGCGAGCGTTTCTTCAACAAACTCAAACACTTCCGCGCCGTCGCAACCCGATACGACAAAGATCCCGAAAACTACCTTGCTGGCGTCAAACTCGCTTCAATTCGTATTTGGTTGAGATTTAATGAGCCGGTGGCCTAGGCGGTCTTTTGCTTTCCTGTCCGCTGTACTGCAACTGGCACCTCAACCCTCTTGCGCTGACCGATAGTTTCACTACCTTTGTTATTCAGTCTATGGGAGTGCAAAATGTTTGGGATCAAGCGACGTAAGGCAACAGAATTCGCAATCAAAACCTCGCAACCCATCGTTGCGCAATTTCAGAATTATTACGGGACTCCACCGGGCTTCTGGCATGATCCCTACGTACTTGGTTTTATCGGGTTTTTAATCAGCTTTCATACGACTGAAACCGCTGGCATTAAACTATCCCGATCCGATAAAGGTTACGTCCTTGACGCCGCGTTAAATACGCTTTCTCACTCACTTTCGGGAGTGAGCCAAGAGTATCTAAGACTGGCTTCATCCAACCCGAGAATTGAAGCGTTTGAAAAGGGCACTGACCATGCTTTTTTCTGCGTTATGTTAAATCAACCCAAAGCTCCCAAAGCGGCCATTCCGTTCTACAGAGTGGCGGCGGCCAAAGCAGAGGCAGACGGCGTGGGCGCTCAAGCCGAAATGGTCCTAGTGTACTTAATTGAAATTCTGTTCAACAGGGAGGTTTGTAAGAGGTTCTCCCTGGCTCCGATATTGTAACTTCGCCAAAGAAGCGATCACACAGCCAACAGTGTCACCGGCTATCTCGTCTTTGAGGGGTTCTAATAGTGCGCCCTTGCAGACGACAAAAGAACTGTAGTCAGGATAATCGTTACATTGCCTCATTTGTTTGGATATCTGAATAAGATCAACGTCAATTGAATCAACACCTGACATCTGAGTTCCTTAAATTTAAGAATGGAGTGCAAGTGACCAAATTTTGCGGAGTCCTCGATTGGAAAACCGAAGAATACATCTTCGTCAATCCCGACAACGTGAGAATGATTCTGCGCTGTCCTGAACACCCGGATGATGCGACAAGGATTGTATTCACAAATGGCGATCACCAGACCGTCAAAGGCGTAGCCGATCAAGTGACAATGTCTATCGACGATCAAATTGATGACCCCTTAGGTTAGCAGCAAAAGGTAGACTGCCATCCCAAACTAAGAGAGTCGCCCTTAGGCGACGCTCGATGTGTTGGATGCTTGCTTAGGCTCAGGACCCGTTAAATTGCTTGCGGGACGGATTGCGGACTGATTCACTGGCGCCAGGAGGATACTGGCATGAGTGATTTAATTTGGCTTACTGACAGGCAGATGAAGCGGATTGAACCGTATTTCCCGCTTTCTCATGGGATTCCGCGGGTTGATGACCGGCGGGTTCTCAGTGGCATCATCTTTGTGATCCGTAACGGATTGCGCTGGCGCGATGCGCCATCGGACTACGGCCCTCATAAGACGATCTACAACCGGTTCATCCGCTGGAGCCGACTTGGCGTGTTCAACAGGATACTCGCCGAGCTTGTCGGCATGGCGGGGACGTCCGATCAGGTGATGATTGACGCAACCCATCTCAAAGCCCATCGCACTGCTGCGAGCCTTTTAGAAAAGGGCCTGTTCCCCGACCTATCGGATGCACCAAAGGCGGCTTGAATTCCAAGCTGCATGCGGTTTGCGATGGTGTGGGACGTCCGCTAGTTCTATTGCTCTCGGAGGGACAAATGATGGATTTCAAGGGCGCGGCGCTGATGTTTGACGCCATTTCGGGCGCAAAAGCACTGCTCGGAGACAAGGGCTACGATGCAGATTGGTTTCGCCATGCGCTTAAGGCACGCGGAATAGAGCCCTGCATTCCGCCGAAATCTAATCGAAAAACCGAAAACCGTTCGACAAGACGCTCTATAAAAACCGGCACAAGATCGAGAACATGTTTGGGAAAATCAAAGACTGGCAACGCATCCACACGCGATACGACCGTTGCGCCCACGCCTTCATGTCAGCCATCGCAATCGCTGTAATCGTCTTCTTCTGGATTAATCAATGAGTCCTGAGCCTAAGTCCAGCATGGGGTAGCGAACATAGGCAAAACGTCTGCTATCGGGTGACCAGGATGTCACGTTGATGGTGCCCTGCCCTCCATTGAAACTGTCAATATCGCGCTTGTTCGACCCATCAGGATTCATGGTCCGGATGATGACTTCCTTGTCAGCCGGGTGACCCAGTGTCCCGGCTGGGAAAGAGATATAGACAAAAATTGTGCCATCTGGTGCCGCATGGGGAAACCAGTTAACGCGTTCGTCATGGGTCAATTGCTCGACGCCGGAACCATCATTCAGCATCCGAAAAATCTGCGCATGGCCTGGCTCGGTCGCTGCAGCTTCGGAGTTGAAATAGATCCATTTTCCGTCAGCGGAATATTCAGGACCGTCTACTGCACAGCTTCCATCCGACAGCTCAATGTCTGCGCCACCTGATGAGGGGATTGTGCAAATACGGGTGACCGTTTTGCCACCACCGCGTTCGTAACCCACATAGGCCAGCGTTTCGCCATCGGGCGAGATGCCGTGCAGATAATAAGTAAAGAGGCGCGCGGGGTCCTGGTCGTTGGAGACTTTGACCGGCACTCCGCCTTCAATAGGGCATCGATACAGATGACTGTCGTTTGAAGAGACGTAAATGCTTTTGCCATCGGGGGCGATGACGTGATCATTGTTCAGATTTTCAACCGGCGCTGTGTTGATGCGGTGGGGGCCGTCTGAGCCATCGGGCGAAATTCGAAACAGACGACCGTCTGCATTGTAGATCAGCCATTTTCCATCAGGCGTCCAATTGGGTGCTTCAATCAGCTCGCCGGTTTGAAAAACCGCTGAGATGTCCGAGCCGTCACGACTGGCGACCACGAGTTCACTCACCTGGCGTTCATTGAGCCTGCGAAAATTATTTGGCCGCATGTTGCGTTGCCCCTCGTCTCTTAGTCTCATCCTGACTTCTGCGTATTATCGTTAATACTGGCATACAGTCAACGCAAGGCAATTTTTAAAAGTGAGGGTGTCCAACCTGATGCGAATTGCCAATCCAAGCGGTCGTTGCTGGGCTCGAAACACAATAGTTTCAACGTGCAACCGAAAGTGCTTTTCACTTGTTCGCGGCCTAACCGTGCTACTAAAGAGGCCTCTATGCACATTTTTTCCATTGTTGCACATCCACGGCCAAACAGCTTTTGTCATGCAATCTCAGAAACCGCCCGATCTTCATTGGCAGCGGTGGGCCATACAATCGAACATCATGACCTATATGAAGAAAATTTCGATCCACTCCTCACTGCTGATGAGGCTTACACGGTCGGCGACACTTTTGAGGGAACATTAGCTCGTGCCGTCGATCCTGTGTTGCAACAACATCGTGAAGATGTTGGAAATGCTCAAGGACTTCTCGTAGTGCATCCCAACTGGTGGGGAAAGCCGCCAGCTATCCTAGCAGGGTGGATGGACCGTATTTTAGTTCCTGGCGTTGCTTATCGTCTCGCGACCTCCGATGGTCTACCTGAAGGCCTGTTGTCGATGAAAACGGCTTTGATAATAAACACTTCGGACACAGATGCCGAACGTGAGGCGAAAGACCTTGGTGATCGCTTGAGTTGATTTGGGGGCGATGCGTTCTGCCTTACTGCGGTGTCGAAGATTACAAACGACTGATTTTTAGACCCGTGGCAGGAAGTTCATCTGAAATCCGGAAATCGTGGTTGGAGGATGTAAGGGTTCAGTGTGATGCCGATTTCGGGACTGATCATAATTGACGGTTTCGTCCGCATTAGCGACTTCGAGGGACTTTGGGCTCATCAAGAGCCTAGATGTCTGGTTTGAAGAATTCCGATGTGACAAATTCGTTTGGAACGAACGTCCCTGACGTTCATCACTCAACATAAAGAAGCGACCTCTCAGCGCTTTCCTTTGTTCGCCCGGACCCCGCCGCGTTGCCCAGGTCTGCCGCCGGATGATCGTCCGCCAGCGCCGCGCCCTCTTGGGGTAATGTCCGCCGTGGCTCCGCGCGGTCCCTTGTAGCCGCCAGTGCGATCATCGATGGCTTGCTGGCGGGCGAGCGGGTCGTCGCCGATGGCAAGTTCGGTTTCCTGAAGACGTTTGATTTCATCGCGCAGACGCGCCGCTTCCTCAAAGTCGAGGTCGGCTGCGGCATCGCGCATGCGTTTTTCCATATCCTGAATGTGGGCTTTGAGGTTGTGCCCCACCAGTGGTGTTTCGGCCATGCCGGCATCGACGGTGACGTGATCACCCTCATAGACGCTGGAGAGAATGTCTCCGATGTTCTTCTTGATTGATGCAGGAGTGATGTTGTTTTCGACATTATAGGCCGTCTGTTTTTCGCGGCGGCGTTCTGTTTCGGCCATGGCGCGTTCCATGGAGCCGGTAATGCGGTCGGCATAGAGGATGACCTTGCCATCGACATTTCGCGCCGCGCGGCCAATGGTCTGCACCAGGCTGGTTTCGGAGCGCAAAAAACCTTCCTTGTCCGCATCCAGAATGGCCACCAGGGCGCATTCGGGAATGTCCAGTCCCTCGCGCAGCAAATTGATGCCGACCAGCACGTCAAAGGCTCCCAAACGCAAATCGCGCAGGATTTCGATGCGTTCCAGCGTTTCAATATCGGAGTGCATGTAGCGCACTCTGACACCGTTTTCGTGGAGATATTCGGTCAGATCTTCCGACATGCGTTTTGTGAGTGTCGTCACCAGCGTGCGGTAACCCTGCGCTGTGGTTTCACGGATGGCACCCAGCAAATCATCGACCTGTGAGGTGGCCGGGCGGATTTCAACAGGTGGATCAATCAGGCCCGTAGGCCGGATGACCTGCTCTGAGAAGACACCGCCGGTCTGCTCCAGCTCCCAGCCGCCGGGTGTGGCCGAGACATAGACGGAAGGCGGGCGCATGGCGTCCCATTCCTCAAAGCGCAGCGGACGGTTGTCCATGCAGGATGGCAAGCGGAAGCCATATTCGGCCAGCGTTGCCTTGCGGCGGAAATCGCCGCGATACATGGCCCCGATTTGAGGCACGGTAACGTGGCTTTCATCGACGAAAACCAGTGCATTGTCGGGCAAATATTCAAACAATGTGGGCGGCGGTTCGCCGGGTGCACGGCCTGTCAGATAGCGCGAATAGTTTTCAATACCGGCGCATGCACCAGTCGCCTCAATCATTTCAATGTCGAAATTTGTGCGCTGCTCCAGGCGCTGCGCTTCCAGAAGACGCCCGGCCTGGTTCAGCTCTGCCAGCCGCAGGACCAGCTCTGCGCGAATGCTTTTGACGGCCTGCTGCAGGGTTGGTTTGGGCGTTACGTAATGCGAGTTGGCGTAGACTTTGATCGAGTTCAGATCCTGGCTTTTCTGGCCAGTCAGTGGATCAAATTCGGTAATGGATTCAATCTCATCGCCAAACATGGACAGACGCCAGGCGCGGTCTTCATAGTGGGCCGGGAAGATTTCCAGCGTGTCACCGCGCACACGGAATGTGCCGCGCTGAAAGGCCTGATCGTTGCGCTTGTATTGCAGGGCCACGAGATCAGCCATGATCTGGCGCTGATCGATGTTCTGACCGACCTTCATTTCAAAAGTCATGGCCGTATAGGTTTCCACGGATCCGATACCATAAATACAGGATACGGAGGCGACGATGATCACATCATCCCGCTCCAGCAAGGCGCGGGTGGCGGAGTGGCGCATGCGGTCGATCTGCTCGTTAACCGACGATTCTTTCTCGATATAGGTGTCGGAGCGCGGCACATAGGCTTCCGGCTGATAGTAATCGTAATAGGAAACGAAATACTCGACCGAATTGTTCGGAAAGAAGCTTTTGAACTCTCCATAAAGCTGGGCGGCGAGTGTTTTATTCGGCGCCAGGATCAATGCAGGCCGGTTGGTTTCGGCAATGATGTTGGCAACGGTATAGGTTTTTCCGGAGCCGGTGACACCCAGCAGCACCTGATCACGCTCTCCATCGACCAGGCCAGATACCAGTTCGGTAATGGCTGTGGGCTGATCGCCCTTCGGCTCAAATTCCGACTCAAGATCAAAGGAAATACCGCCCTCGGATTTGGAAGGACGTTCCGGGCGGTGGGGCACCCAGACATCATCCATTTCCTTGCGGCCCGTCTCAATGAGACGAGAGAGCGCAGCGACGGTGGCGGTGACGCCGGAATTGTCGACCTTGTCTGCATCTTCCAGCGAGATATCCAACCCGGCAACCGGATTGAGGCCACCTGCGGCGCGATCCTTCGCCGAGGCAGGGCCGCCCATAGACGTGCCACGCGCTGTTTTAAGACCGGCTTTTTTGGCAGGCTTCTTTTTGGCTTTTGCCGGTGCCGGTTTGGCAGATGCGGTTTTAGGCGGTTTGGTTTTAGCTGGAGCCGGTTTGGCCGGCACCGTTTTGGATGGCGTATCCGCTTCGCGGCTGATCTCATCAGCCCAGTCCGATACAGAACCGGACAAAGGTGCGCCGGTCAGTTCCTTCTGGGGAGCCTCTTCAAATCCGCTGGTCTTTTTGGAGTCATTGGTCATGTTCGGAATATGGCGCGCCTGCGGTCTGATGTGAAGGTCTCAGATTACTTTTGGCGCAACTTTGTCACCCATGCTGACAGCATGTTGTCAGCATGTCGTGTGGATAGAGGAGCCACGCCGAAAACCTGCGCCGCCGCAGCCGCATATCGCTTTGGTATCGCGCAAAAACTGCTATAGAAAGACACCACTCCCAAATCTCTGGTGTTACTCCACATGGCCGATATGTTTGCACTGGCAGGGCAGAACCTGCTGTCTCCAGTTGTGCTGTTTTTTGTGCTGGGCCTTGCTGCGGCTCTGGCGAAATCTGATCTGGCCATTCCGGAGCAAGTCGCCAAGACCATTGCGCTTTATCTGATGTTCGCCATCGGCTTCAAAGGCGGCGCGGGCATGGCAGCGCACGGTATGGATGCGCGGCTGGTCGGGGCGCTGATTTCAGGCATTGTGCTGTCCGCACTCATTCCTGTTGTGGCCTTTGTGTATCTGTCAGCCATCAGCCGCCTGCCGCGTGTGGATGCAGCGGCGGTTGCGGCGCATTACGGCTCCATTTCCATTGTCACATTCGTGGCTGCAACCGAAGCACTGAAAACACTGCAGATGAGTTCGGAAGGCTATATGGTTGCGGTTGCTGCAGCCATGGAAGCACCGGCCATTCTGGTGGGCCTGTTTCTGGCCAAGAAGACCATTGATAGCACCGATAAAAACAGCGGCCCGGCTCAAGCAGTGCCGTTCCGGGAAATTCTACTGAACGGCTCCATTGTGATGCTGATCGGGGCTTTTGTGATTGGCTGGATTACCGGCGAAGACGGCCTCAGCAAGATTGAAAGTTTTATCGTCAGCCCGTTTCAGGGTGTGCTGTGTCTGTTTTTGCTGGATATGGGGATCATTGCCGGGCGCGGGCTGCGTCAAAGCCGCAAGGTCCTGACCTTGCCGGTGGTGTTTTTTGCCATGACCATGCCGCTGATCGGCGCTTTGATAGCTGCGCCTTTCGGCTGGTTGATTGGCCTGTCTGCAGGTGGTGTGGCACTGTTGTGCACACTGGCTGCATCTGCGTCTTACATTGCGGTGCCCGCAGCCATGCGCGTTGCCTTGCCGGAAGCGCGGCCGAGCATTTACCTGACCCTGTCGCTGGGCGTTACATTTCCATTTAATCTGGTAATTGGTATACCGGTCTATAATCTTATCGGCACATGGATTGCGGGATGACAACATGACACAGACATTTCGCAAAAAACGGCTGGAAATCATCGTTGAAGAACCCATTTTGAGCCGGCTTACCGATGCGTTGATCAAAGAAAAAGTAACCGGCTACACTATTCTGCCCGCCCTTGGCGGCTACGGGTCCGACGGGCAATGGCATCGCGAGAATGCGTTATCACGGGCAGGTCATATGGTCGTACTGGTGTGCATTCTGGATGAAAGCCGCGTAGATGAAGTGCTGAGCGCAGCCTATGCGATCGTCTCAAGGCAGATTGGTATTGTCACCCTGTCGGATGTAGAAGTGGTGCGCCCGGAACTGTTTTAACATAAGACTGAACATGCCGATTCGTCTAAATTGCACCGGTTTGGGCGCTGATCTGGAGAATGCTGATGGCTTCACTTCCGGGAAGCGAATCCCTTTTTACCGAACCGCTGATCCTGTTGGGCGCAGCTGCGCTGGCAGTGCCCATATGCAAGCGGTTGGGATTTGGTTCAATTCTGGGCTATCTGGCCGCCGGGGTGGTGATTGGTCCGCTTCTACGACTGATCACGGAAAGCGAATCCATTCTGAAAGTGGCAGAGCTGGGCGTGGTTCTGCTGCTGTTTGTCATTGGGCTTGAATTGAAGCCATCCAGACTTTGGAGCATGCGGCGAGACATTTTCGGGCTGGGCAGCGCGCAGCTTCTTGTGACAGGCGCGGCGCTTACCGCCATTGTCTATCTGTTTGGCCTCAGCTGGCAGGTCTCGGTGGTTGTGGGAATGGGGATGGCCCTGTCTTCCACCGCCATCGGCATACAGACCCTCAATGAACGCGGCGAGTTATCAACGCCCTATGGACAAAAGAGTTTTTCAATCCTGTTGCTTCAGGATCTGGCCATCGTGCCGCTGCTGGCAATGGTGGCAGCGCTTGCTCCGCGCACGGGAGGTGACAGTGAACCCGTCGGCTTATCAACCGCCTTTCTGGAACTCGGCCTGATTGCAGGCAGTGTTGTGTTGCTGGTGGTGATTGGCCGCTATCTGCTGAACCCCATGTTCCGCATTCTGGCGAATTCCAAAGCCCATGAAATCATGACAGTCGCAGCACTTTTGGTGGTGTTCGGGGCCGCTGCCCTGCTTGAATTTGCCGGCATGTCCAGCGCCATGGGGGCCTTTCTGGCAGGTGTCATGCTGGCGGATTCGTCATTCAGACATGAGTTGGAAGCCAATATCGAACCCTTCAGAGGGTTGTTGATGGGCCTGTTCTTCATGGCGGTGGGCATGACGCTTGATCTTGCCATCATCTCCGAGAACTGGGCATTAATCGCCATTACGGCCCTGTTGTTCATTAGCCTGAAAGCCGCCATTCTATATGGTCTGGGACGGCTGTTTCGATTGGGGCATGCGGTTGCGGTTCGCACAGCCCTGCTGCTGCCGCAACATGGTGAATTTGCCTTTGTGCTGTTCACGGCAGCGGTCGCAGCCGGCCTGATGAACACAACGAATGCCTCCATACTAACTGCCGTTGCGACCATCACAATGGCCCTGTCGCCGCTGGCCATGAGCCTTGCACCGAAGCTCATTCCAGCAGTTCCAGGCGAAGAAATTGAAGAGGATTTTTCCGAGGTTACCGGCAATGTAATCCTTATCAGTTTCGGGCGGTTTGGACAGGTGGTATCCCAGCTTCTGCTGGCGGAGCGTATTGATGTGACCATTATCGACAACAATGCGGAACGTATCCGCAGCGCCGCCAAATTCGGCTTCAAGATATATTATGGTGACGGACGACGACTGGATGTGTTGCGCGCCGCCGGGCTGGAACGCGCCAGAATGGTGATTGTTTGTACCGATGGTGCAGCCCAGACATCGCAGGTCGTTCGCATGGTGCAAAAAAATGCACCGCAGGCAAAGGTCTATGCACGCAGCAATGACCGGTCGCATTCCATTGCTCTGCGGCAGGCGGATGTGGATTACGAAATTCGAGAATCCGTTGAATCGGCCATGCGCATGGGAAACGAAGCCCTGAAAGGCCTGGGTGTGCCACCGGAGCGCATTGAAGAAATTACTGATGATGTTAGAAAACGCGATGAGTTGCGCCTTCAGATGCAGGCCGATGGCGACCCGGATGCTGCACGGCATACCTTGCATATCAATACGGTCAAACCGGAACCCCTTCTGGCACCCGTCCGTTCGGCAACACCTCTTACCAAGGAAACCGGGGAACTGGTGGACGAGAAGGAAGGCGCTCAATCCGACGAGCTTTCGGATACAAAGCCTCATGTTTAGTTGTGCGAATACCCCGAAGACTGGATTGTGAATGACTGCCAAAGACAAGCCTGAATCAGAAGTGCCTGAATCAGCAGGGCCTGGAACCGGGACCATTGCGGAAGCGACTGTAAACATGCCTCCCAAGGCGCGCTTTGTCGAAGGCTCGACCATGCGCCATGTGTTCGTGATGACCTCGACCGGATCTGTTGGGCTGATGGCGGTGTTTCTCGTTGATTTCGCAAATCTGTTTTACATCGCGCAACTGGGCCAACAAAATCTGGCTGCGGCCATTGGCTATGCCGGAACCATTCTGTTTTTTAATGTGTCCATTTGTATCGGCATCACCATTGCTGCGACCGCCTTGGTCTCACGCTATATCGGGCAGGGAGAGCGTGACCGCGCCCGCCACATGGCAGGCTCAGCACTCGCCTTTATCGTGCTGGTGACCATTGTCGTGGCCGCGCTGATGATTGCATTTGCCGATTCGTCGCTGTCTCTGCTGGGGGCTACCGGCGAAACCAAAGCGATTGCGAAGGGCTTTTTGATGATTGTCCTGCCGTCCATGCCGATTATGGGTTTTGGCATGTGCCTGAGTGGCCTGCTGCGTGCTCAGGGCGACGCAAAACGCGCGATGTATGTGACACTGGGTGCAGGCTTTGCCGCAGCTTTGCTCGACCCGTTGTTTATTTTCGGGTTTGATCTGGGCGTTACCGGTGCTGCCATTGCGACGGTTTGCTCTCGGGTCGTGATGGTCATGATTGGCCTTTATGGCGCCGTGAAAATACATGATCTGGTCGGGATGCCCTCTCTCAGTGGCATGACGGCAGACGCCAGCGCACTGGCAGGCATCGCCCTGCCCGCCGTGTTGACCAATATCGCAACCCCTGTTGGCAATGCCTACATCACAGGCGCAATCGCGCCCTATGGCGATGATGCTGTTGCCGGCTGGGCAGTGATTGGCCGCATTATTCCCGTCGCGTTCGGGGCCATATTTGCCCTGTCAGGCGCTATTGGCCCAATCCTTGGTCAGAATTTCGGAGCCCGGAAATTTGACCGCGTCCGCCAAGCCATGCGCGACGCGCTGATTTTGATGATCGGCTACTGCCTTGTCGTCTGGGCCATCCTGTTCCTGCTGCAAGGATTTGTGATCTCCATATTCGATGCAACTGAACATGCAGCAGAATTGATCAGCTTTTTCTGCACTGTGGCCGCTTTCGGCTTTCTGTTCAATGGCGGCTTGTTTGTGGCTAATGCGGCTTTCAATAATCTTGGATTTCCAACGCTGTCGACCCTGTTCAATTGGGGCAAGGCAACCATCGGTACCATTCCGTTTGTTTGGGCAGGATCTGCATGGATGGGGGCAACAGGCGTGCTTTTGGGTCAGGCTGTGGGCGCGCTATTGTTTGGCCTTGCATCGATAATTGTCTGTTTCCGGGTGTTGCGGACACTGGATACACGGGACCCGGACGAGCGCAAGCCACCCTTGTGGCGCAGCGGTGCCTCCGCCTTCTCCAGCGCCAAGAGCGCTACTCTTCACAATTGAGCCGTGAGGTACTATTTAGGAATGGGATTTAAGGAGTTTTTTGTATGCTTGATCAGTTGACCCCTATGGGTGGCTCACTCGCGGAGCTGCGTTATCTGGACAATGATTTTCAGGTCGTCCGCCCGGGTAGCCACGTAAAATGCGCCATAACTGCCGCGCTGATAGAGCTTGAAGAGCTGAAATACTGGAGCGTGGCTCGGCAGGAGGCCTATGCAACAATTGAAGCATCACTTAAAGCTGAGCTTGCCAGTCGGCACCACCGGCAGAGATAGACGCAGGCTTGAATTACGAGCCCATCCCATTTGAACCGGCCATCAGACCACCGAGCATCTCAACAATGCTGTCCGGGTTCTGCCATTCGATTTGAATTTTCAGAACCTTTGTCACCTGACGTAATTCAGCAGCAAATGTGTGCTCCGGCGCTGACAACAACCTGACGAAATCCTTCTCGGTTGTGATCGGCATGGCATCCAGAGAGCGACATCTGGACAGAATTTTTTCTGCATCCTGTTCCGTAAACGCATGGTGATCAGGAAAGGAAAAACGCTCCACCGCTTCCAGATTGGCGTTTGTCAGAGACTCAAAGAATTTGTCCGGTCGGCCAATACCGGAGTAAGCGATGAACCGTCGGCCGACCATATCTTCTGAAATATGGACAGGAACAATCTCACCACGATAAATCGGCAGGTCGTGACGATTTGCGGCGTCCTCAATTTCTCCCCTTCGCGCGCCATCCCCAAGGGCAATGATCGCGGAGGCTGTTTTCAACTGGCTGTTTACGGGCGCGCGTAACGGTCCTGCGGGGCAAGATAACCCATTGCCCCAGGCCGTCTGTGTATCCACCACAATGAGTGATACATCTTTGTGCAGCGACGGGTTCTGAAACCCGTCATCCATCAAAATGACGTCGACATCGGTCTTGCCCAGCAGCCTTGCCCCGGCAACTCTGTCTGCACAAACGACTGTGGGAACCACATTGGCGTAGAGCAATGCTTCGTCGCCAACCTGTCCCGCATTGTGAGCGCTTTTGACCAAAAGCGGCCCCTTTTCCGTTCCGCCATATCCGCGAAGCAGGATTCCGGGCTTATGCCCCAGCTTTATAAGGTCGCTCACCAACGAAAGGGTGGTGGGTGTTTTACCGGCCCCACCCACGACAAGATTGCCAACACACAAAACCGGGATATCGGCTTTTCCCCTTGGCGCCCGAGACATGCGGCGCGCTGTCAGCCAGCCGTAAATTGCTCCAGCGGGAGATAACACTCTGGCCGATCGTGTCGGTGTTCTCTGCCACCAGAACTCTGGTGCCGTCAGGTCCACACCGAACATCATGCAGCCGTATTGCGGGGATGTTTGATCAGGTCAGCACTTTGCCTGACCGCTCGCAAGAGCGTTGGCTCCAACGCGGTCAGACTGCGTGCGACGGCACCTCCGACATTTTCAAGCGACTGGGTGGCATTGGCTGCAAGCGCCTTGGTGTAAAGCGGATCAGACAGGCAACGCGCCACAGCGGTGGCAATCTCTTCAGGATTGCGCACCGTAAGACAGGCCTCTGCGCCTTCCAGCACGCCAAACACTTCGCGAAAGTTGGATACATGCGGCCCGCTGAGAACAGCGCAACCCTGTTGGACTGCCTCGATGGGATTGTGACCGCCAATCGGCTCCAGCGATCCACCAACCAAAGCTGCGGGCGCAGCTGAATAGAACAGAGCAAGCTCGCCCATTGTATCTGCCACATAGGCTTCACAGGCTGCAGAGGGATTCCCGGATGCCGTCCGCAATTCAGCCTTGATGCCCAATGTGCCCGCAAGCTCGACAATCGTTTTGCCACGCCTTGGATGGCGCGGGACTATACAGGTCAGCAATTCAGGGAAAGATTGCCTTAGAATTTGATGCGCCTTGAGAACAATCTCATCTTCGCCATTGTGGGTGCTGGTCGCCAGAAAGACCGGACGTCCTGCGATGTCGTGCTGCAATCTTGCGCGCTCAGCAGGATCAATGTTGGGCACCGGTGAATCATATTTCAGATTACCCGTGATGGTGACCCTTTCAGAGCCCAGTTCCTGGAACCGCAGCATGTCTTCCTCGCCACGCACCAGAACCTGATCAATTTTCCCAAATAGGGACGGTGTGGCGGATTTGAACTTTCGCCAGCGCCGAAAGGACCTGTCTGACATGCGCCCGTTAACGATGGCCGACGGAATTTCACGAACTGAAAGAGCTTTGATGGTCATCGGCCAGATTTCAGATTCGGCAAATATGGCCATGCTGGGTTGCCAGTGATCCAGAAATTTTTGAATGATTGAGGGCACATCAAACGGTGCATATTGATGTAGAATGCGTGGATTTTCTGATGCTCTTTCGGCCAGTGTTTGCGCGGCTGTCGTTGTCACCGTCGTGAGGAGCACCGTAAATCCACGTTCGGTAAGTGCGACACAAAGTGGCAAAACCGCATTCGTCTCGCCAACACTGGCCGCATGGACCCAGGCAAGCGGGCCGTCAGGCCTTGGACAATCTATGTGTGCGAGCCGTTCCTGATGCCGTTGGCCTTCTTCTTTGCCCGCGCGCTTGCGCCTGGCTATGAAAAACGGCAGAAATGGCCGCGCAGCCTGAGTTGCAAGCCAATAGGTCTGAAGCGCCAGGTCACCAAGCATTCGCATCAAGGATTTCTTCCTACAATCTGGTACGCCTCAGCATAGGCCTGATTGAGCGAGGTTTCCAATTCCAATCTCGCTGTTTCCTGCCTTTCCTCATCCGCATCTGCTGCAACCCGCACCAGATCTCCAGCGACAAACATGCCACGACCGAACGGAAGTGTAATGACGGATTTGTCCCAGGTATCCAGCCGCTTGAAGCGTGTCGATGCAAATGCCACAGGCAGAATGGGTCGCCCAGACAGACGCGCAAGCGTGATGATACCTGGGCTTGCCTCTCGTGATGTTCCCCTTGGAATATCCGCCGTCATGCTGACGCTGATGCCTTCGCTTAGGGACCGAACCATTGCAAGGAGCCCTTTTGCGCCACCTTTGCCGCCGGTTCTGCGGTCCCGTTGTCTCCCACCTGAGCCGCGGATAACCTCCATTCCGAGCATTTTTGCGGCAATGGAATTAATTTCTCCATCGCGGGCATTGGAGATCAGAACCTGAACCCGGTGATCCTTGCGCCGGGCAAATGGCAGCATGAAATGTTCACCGTGCCACATGGTCACAATAACCGGCATATCATGATCAATCAGGGCATAGATATTTTCAGGTTTGGACCTGATGCGGTTTGTCCAGCCAACGAACAACAGATACGTTCCCGCACAGCGTCCCAGCAAAATCTGGACGATCTTTGAACTCATCAGTCGCTTTATGCGTTTGCGCATTGCTCAGGAGACAATCTGTTCTTTTTTACCGACGGATTCCGCCGGATCAGACTTATCCAATGCAGTCTTTGGCGACACTTGGTCAGCGGATGATTCGGACGAGCCGTCATCAAATTGACTTTTGCAAAACGCAGAATAAAGCCCGTCCCTGTCAATCAGTTCATCATGAGTGCCGCTTTCAACCAGGCGCCCCTTATCCAGGACACAAATCAGGTCGGCATCCCGGACAGTGGTCAATCTGTGTGCGATCATCAACACGGTCCGGCCAACAAAAAGGGATTCCAATGCCTTTTGAATTTTCACCTCACTGGCCGGATCAAGAGCACTGGTTGGCTCATCCAACAGCAAAATCGGGGCTGATTTCAACAAAGCTCTGGCAATGGCAATCCGCTGACGCTGGCCGCCAGATAGCAGCGAGCCTGCCTCTCCGACATTTGTATCGTAGCCTTCAGGCAGTTCTTCGATAAAATCGTGAGCTGCAGCCGCTTTCGCTGCACTATGAAGCTGCTCTTGCGTAACATCTGACATGCCATATTCGATGTTTGCCCGAACCGTATCATCGAACAGGATCGGGTCCTGGGTCAAAAGCGCGGTTGCTGCCCGAACGCTTGAAATGCTTTTCGTCGCAATATCCTGTCCATCGACCAGAACCCGGCCCTTGGTGGGATCAAAGAAGCGCATTGTCAGGTTCATCAAAGTGGTTTTGCCGGATCCGCTGGGACCAACAAGAGCAACCTTCTTTCCGGCAGGAATAATCAGGGAGAAATCCTGAAGAACAAGATTTTCGTCGTCATACGCATAGCTGACATCCTCAAAGGTGATCTCACCTTTGTTGATTGTCAAAGGACCGGCACTTTTGTCATCATTGATTTTCGGCGCGTGATCGATCAGCGTGAAAATCCGCTTGGCGGCTTCAGTTCCCTGCGTCAACTGGCCCTGCAGCGCCGCCAATGCTTTCAGGGGTTGATAGGCCAACATGGCGGCCGTCATAAACCCGGAAAAGCTGCCGAGGCTCAAATTGCCATTGATACCCTGCCAACCGCCATACAGGATTGCAGCGGCAAAACCGACGCCGGTCAGTGCTTCAGTCACGGGGCCCATGGCAGATTGCGCCCGCGCCTTGTGCATCAGGTGGGTGATGATGCGGCGAATGGAGTGAGAAAAACGGGCTTCCTCCAGATCTTCCTGACCATAGGCCTTGATGATCCGAACCCCCCGCAACATCTGCCCGATGATGGACGACAAATCGCCGGTCTCACGCAGCATTCCGCGCGTAGACTTGCGGATTTTTTTGCGCTGCCGTCCCATGAAATAAATCGCAAAGGGCGCCCCGACCAGCACCAGAAGTGCCAGGAACCAGTCCATAACGAACATTGCGCCAACCAGAAACAGGGCAGTCAATCCATTCTTGACCAATGATGTCAGGGTACCAGCCGCAGCTTGATTGACCATGCCAACATCTGTCATGAATGCGGAGACGAAACGGCCGCTATGCATGGCCTCCAGATAGCCGATATCCGCACGGGTGAGGCTCTGGAACATATCCATGCGCAGAGCGCCTACCACCTCATTTGAAATCTTTGCCATTGAAATGCGGCTGACATATTCACCGCCAGCGCGCAGGATCATTATGCCCATCACCACAATCGGCAGAACGAACAGGAGTCCCTCATCTTTTGCGACAAACACCTTGTCGATGACCTGTTGCATCATGAATGGCAGCGCGCCAGTGGTTGCGGCCATGAACACCATGGCGATCAATGCAACTGCGAGATATTTCCAGAGCGGCTTCAGATACACTTTGGCAATGCGGTGTATCAGCTCTTTTATGGTGAATTCGACAGCATCAAGCGCGTCCGCACCACGAGAAAATCGGGCAGGCGCCAGCAAATCAACCTGGGCCTCTGCTTTGGTTTTTGCCTTTTTACTTTTTGATTTTGCCAAATCTACACCTGTTTTCAGTCCTGGAACCGGCTAGCCCTTAAGCGGCATCCGGATCCATCAGACGATGCAAGTGTACAATAAAATAGCGCATCTGTGCATTGTCTACGGTCATTTGGGCCTTGGTCTTCCAGGCGTTATAGGCCGTCGCGTAGCTCGGAAAGATGCCGACGACATCCAGTTTTTCCAGATCCTTGAACTCAATATCACTGATATCTTCCAGTTCACCACCGAAAACGAGGTGCAGTAATTGTTCGTCCTGGTCACTCATGTTCTCTCAATCCCTTCCGGCTTTTAGCACTGCCCATATTACGGCTTGTACTTCAGGCGTATACTCTGTTTTGTGCGGTTATCGCCAGTTGCGAACCAGATCCAATAATGGCTTGCCAAGCAACTCACCAGACGCGAACAGAACCCCATGTCTGGGTATCTGTGAATTATAGCTGATTGGGCCGCCTGTTTCGCCCCAAAGCAGTCCGCCTGCTTCATGCACCAGAAGGTCGGCAGCGGCAAGGTCCCAGTCATGGGCATTTGGTCTGGCGATCGTTGCGGAAATCGCACCCGAAGCGACAAGCGCCAGTCGATAGGCCAATGAGGGGATATATCGGGTCTTTGCCGCGCCCAATGTTTCAAGATCAAGCGCGCGATAGATCGGTTTCGATACCGATATCTGCGACCCGGCAAGTCCACTTTCGTTCGATGCCGTCATTTTTTTGCCATTCAGAAAAGCGCCGCTGCCCTGCTCTGCAATATACATCTCGTCCCGACAGGGATTGTAAAGCGCGGCACTGGTTGGTCGCCACTGTGATTGACCAGCAGTTTCGGCACTTGCCCCGCTCTGGCGCTCGACAACAGCCACGCTGATGGTCCAGTCTTCGGACCCGTTCATAAACCCTCTCGTGCCGTCGATGGGATCAACGACAAACAGGCGGTCAGTGGCCAAACGCCCTTCATTGTCCTCGCTTTCTTCAGAAAGCCAGCCATAGTCCGGGCGGGCGCTTGTGAGCACGTCAAGAAGGTGTGTGTTCACAGCCAGATCAGCTTCGGTGACCGGAGAATCCCCTTCTTTCATCCAGACCTGTGGATCTTTGCCAAAGTACTGCATGGCGACCGCGCCAGCCGTTCTGGCTGTCGCTTCCAGTAAATCCCGATCCAGCCGAATTTGCGTTTGGTGCTTAGCGTCCGGCAAGGGTCAAACCTTCTACATAAAGGGATGGCGCATTTGTTGCGCCGCGGATTTCCAGATCATCAGCAGGCACCAGTTCTGCAAAGATTGATGGCAGAGAACCTGCCAAGGTCAATTCGCTGACCGGAAATGCAATTTCTCCATTTTCCACCCAAAAACCGGACACGCCACGGCTGTAATCACCTGTGACGAGATTTGCGCCATGGCCGATGAAATCCGTCACAATCAGCCCTTTTTCCATGGCTTTGATCATGTCTTCCGGTGCATCTTGACCGGGTTCCATCCACAGATTTGTCGCTGATGGCCGCGTGCCGCTACCGGCAAAGGACGCACGTCCATTGGATGAAAGATCCAGTTCCCGCGCGCTATAGCCATCCAGAAGCCAGGTTTTCAACACGCCGTCTTCCACCAGATCCAACGGACCTTGCGAAAGGCCGTCAGCGTCAAAGGGCCTTGATCCGGCCCGCCGGGATAAAAGCGGATTGTCACGAATGGTCACTTCAGAGCGAAATATCTGCTCACCAAGCCGGTCTTTCAGAAAGCTGGAGCCACGTGCAATCCCGGCTCCGTTGATGGCACCCGAGAGATGCCCCAAAAAGCTCGCGGAAACGCGTTTGTCAAACAGAACTGGAACAGTCTGGGTTTCGACTTTCCGAGGATTCAGCCGTTCCAGAGTGTGCTTCGCTGCGGTCTGACCGATATCTTCCAGCGTGCGCATATCCGCCAAATGGGTGCGGCTGTCATAATCATAATCGCGCTCCATGGCTGTGCCGTATCCCGCCACAACAGAGACTGAACGTGAATGCCGTGTTCCCAGATAGGCACCAGAAAAACCATTTGAGGTTGCCAGCACCATGCCACCAACGCCGCAGGCGGCTGATGCGCCAATGGAATTGGCAATGCCATCCACATCAAGGGCAATCTGCTCCAATGCAAGAGCCGCCTCGGCCAGTTCGTCGGCCGACACGATCTCATGATCGTACATGTCCAGATCCAGCCAGGAAGTTGCAATTTGATCTGCATCCATCAGTTGCGCATGGGGGTCTTCGGGGGACGAGCCAGCCATGGCAAGCGCGCGCTCAATCAGGGCATCGCCTTCCTGTCGGATAAGACCGGCCTTGGCTGCCACAGAGGCAACACGTTTTCCACGAAAAACCCGTAGAGACAGGCCATCATTTTCTGACTGATCCGTGTTTTCCACTTTGCCGAGACGCGCGGAAACGCTCAGCGATCCGGATTTGGAAATTACAATATCTGCAGCATCCGCACCTGCTGCCAACGCCTTGGTGATAAGCATATTTGCATCATCGGTCAGTTGCTGAAGGTCCGGTTCGACCGGTTCGGTTTCGCTCATGTGCAAAAAGCAGTTCTCTGGCTGTGTTGGCTAAAAGGGCGTGTGTCCCAGCTTGTCATCAGGGACTCAATAGAATGTGTTTAGGGACTCAGTTCAGCGTCCGCAAGACCGCGTCCTGATGCCGCCCAGCGTTTAGGACATGGAACCAAAACACATACATTTTTACAAGCTCCATACACCATCAAGTAACCTACTGTAAAACAACAATTTTTTAACCAGAAAACTTAGGAACACCTGAACGGATTTGGCGCAATTCTCCCCTCACAAAAATCATCACAAACTCATTTGAGGGTCAACTGTGAACGTAAGAAATTTCATTGGCATCGTTGCAGCGGACAAGGCTTACGCAAATGACAACATTTGTGAAGGTCATCAGGAGCCGGACTGCCCCAAACAAAAGCCGCTCTATACCTTGCGTAACCGGATTGATCCAAGGAATGTTCCCTATAGCGGCCCGACTGATGCGCTGGGCCTGGTTCATCTGGATGCAGAGCGGGTTGTTATTCGTCACCGCCTGAGTTGCGGCCTGGAACTTAACGTAAAAGCCAACATCAAAAATTACGAAATGGTGGCTGTCAGAATTCTGTCCTCCTATGAGGGCGACCACCGCATATTTGCGCGGCTGGAACTGGTTCATAATGATGCAGATTTGAACATTGTGCTGGCAGAGGCTGAGTGTCCGGAACACCTTGCGGTCGACTGGGCGGCATGGAGCCAGATGCTGAACCTGCCATTGAGGTTGATCGACCTTGAAGGAAACATTGTCGTTCCACCGGGCGCTTTGGATGTTTCAAAATCCGAACCCTTGCCGCGCCGCTTCGGGAATTCGCTAGCAAAACGCCGCACGCGGTTTCATACCAAGCGTCAAATCGGCATACAAGGATCTAATGTCGTGATGTTCTCGCCAGCTTCGGAAATCATCGCCAGGCATTAAAGGCTACGCAGCGGCAGATCCGGTATACTGCAAAAACAGCATTTGCGTGTCAGCAAGCTCGCGCTGATCAAGTGTTTCAAATTCCGCCGGGGTAGCTATCGTATTGCCCCGGCGCTCCTCAAGAACAACAATTGCATCGGCGCGGAGCCAGCCCCCTTGTGCCAGGGCTTGCAAGGCAGCTTCACCCAATCCCTTGTCATAGGGCGGGTCAAGCAACGCCAGATCAAATTTCCCAAGCCCCTCGGAGGCCCCAAGACTGGTGGCATCGCGCCGGTATATCTTGGTGTGGCCCATTTGCCCGAACGTCTCGACATTGGTGCGGATGAGCGCCCGCGCTTCAGCCGCCTCTTCAACGAACAGGCAGAATGCCGCGCCGCGTGACAGGGCTTCAAGGCCAAGCGCGCCGGTTCCTGCAAACAGATCCAGAATACGAGCCCCGTCAAACGTCACATTGCAGCCATGCTGGAGAATGTTGAACATGGTCTCCCGCGCCCGATCGCTGGTTGGGCGAATGGCATCGGATTTTGGCTCAGTCAGCCGCCGTCCCTTGAACTTACCGGCGACGATCCGCACGCGGCCCTCCTGCAGGTTTGCCACCGGGGCGCCTGTTCTGGGATGGTTTGTCTTGCGATGGCCGGTTTTGCGAAGGCCTATTTTGCGAAGGTTGTCCGGAACCTGACTTTTTTCCGCTGGATATGGGTGGCTTCGAGGTGCTCATATGCTCCAGAGCCTCGGCTTTCCGATCGCGCTTCTTGGGTTTTCTTTTCTGCTCGGTGCGGGCATTGGCACCGGATCTCTGATCAGGTTTTGCCGCGTTTGGTTTCAGGCGTTTGGGAGCAGAACTTGCTTCTTCTTCCACATTGTCCGGGCCGTGAAAGCTCAATCCCAATTCGGCAACCAATCCCTCACTTAACTGATCACGCAACATGCGGCTTTTAATCTCCCGCGTCAGACCAGTTTCCAGATCACCCAATTGAAAGGGACCATATGAAATCCTGATAAGGCGGTTCACGACAAGGCCAAGATGCTCGAGGATTTTTTTGACTTCCCGGTTCTTACCCTCGCGCAGCCCCAGGGTCAGCCATATATTCGACCCCTGCTCCCGCTCCAACTGGGCTTCAATGCCCCCATAGAGAATGCCTTCAATGGCAATACCGTCTGCCAGCTTGTCCAATTCAGCCTGGGTAATTCTGCCGAAGGCGCGCACGCGATAGCGTCGCAGCCACCCGGTGCTGGGCAATTCCAGATGCCGCGCCAATGCACCATCATTGGTCAGTAGCAGCAGGCCTTCGGTATTGATATCAAGGCGTCCGATGCTGATGACCCTTGGCATTCCCTTGGGCAAATTCGCAAAAACTGTGGGACGGCCTTCTGAATCCTTGTTTGAACTGACCAGACCCTTCGGCTTGTGATAAAGCCAAAGCCGAGTGCGGTCTTTCAGCGGCAGCGGAGTATCATCGACGAGAATGGTATCCTTTGGCCCGACCACCACAGCAGGGCTGGTCAGCTTGGTGCCATTTACCGACACCCGTCCATCGGCAATCCAGCGCTCGGCATCACGGCGGGAGCATAATCCTGCACGGGCCATGACCTTTGCAATGCGGTCGCCTTTTTCCTGATCAGATGTCATAAGTGTCCGGTGTTAAATGATGAGAACGAAGATGTTCAACAGTTACATGGATTTGGCTTTCGAGGAAGCACAGAGCGCTGCTGATCGCGGGGAAGTGCCGGTCGGCGCGGTTCTTGTCAAGGATAATCAGATTATCGCCCGCGCTGGAAACCGAACATTGGAACTGAATGACCCGACCGCCCACGCAGAATTGCTGACCATTCGCGCCGGAGGGGCGGAACTTGGCAGCCAAAGACTGACCGGGTGCGATCTCTATGTCACGCTGGAGCCCTGCCCCATGTGCGCTGCGGCCATTTCATTTGCCCGCATCGGGCGGCTTTATTACGGCGCTCAGGATGAAAAATCCGGCGGAGCGGAAAGCGGCATTCGCTATTTTTCACATCCGACCTGCCACCATGTACCTGAAATTTATGGTGGCATTGGCGCGGCCAAAGCTGCTGATCTGTTGAAGGTTTTTTTCAGCCAAAAACGTTAGAGATAACTTTCCAGCTTTTCCACAATGGTGCGTTTGATAGTGTCACGATCGCGCTCTGCTGCCTCCAGGATTTTGTTGGCATCCAGAAAATCAAGTACACCGAATTCCTCGATCTGCGGGTGAAACAGAATGGCCGGACGTCGGCTTTTCAGTTTTTCCGAAACGATGGATTGCATCAGAAGCTGGGTGCTGCCGAAAATCATTTCTTTCATTGCCGGCATTGGGGGCTGTTGCCCGGCATCTTTAACGGATGGTGCTTTTGGGCCCCCGACGACGTCCACGGCGATACACAGATCCTCCGGGGGCAGATGATCAAACGGCAAAGGATTGACGAATCCGCCATCAACAAGAATACGGCCGTCAATCCTGACCGGGGAAAACAGCACCGGAATGGCAATGGAAGCAGCAACAGCCTGCCGCAAATCGCCGGTTTTAAATACCTTTTCGCTCCAGCCATAAAAATCCGTGGCGACGACGGTCAACGGAATTTTCAGCTGGTCAAAATCTTGTGGGATCAGATTGCCGACAAAGGTATTCAGAACCAGCAATGGATCAACATCAGTCAAAGACATTTTGGGCAAAACGCGTTTGCCGCGCATTTGCCACAACAGCTGAATGGTTTTTCCACGGTTTGAGAACAGGGCCAGCACAGCTTCGCGAATATCTTTTCCGCTCAGACCGCTGGCATATCCGGCACCCACAATGGCCCCGATTGATGCCCCGGAAATCTCTCTTGGCTGGATGCCCAGATCATCCAGGGCTTCCAGAACGACAATGTGCGCCAATCCACGAGCGCCACCACCGCCAAGAGCAAGTGAAACAGGGACTGTCTGACGCATGTCTCTAAAGCCTCACAATTGCCATCACACGGCACGCCAGCCAATATCACGGCGGCAGAACCCTTCCGGCCAGTCAATCCTGTCAACGGCCTCATAGGCTCGTTGCTGTGCCGCTTTGATCGTGTCCGCACGGGCGGTTACGGTCAGAACACGGCCGCCATCAGCCAGGATCTGGTCATTCACTTCTTTGGTCCCGGCATGAAACACCACCACATTTTCCTGATCCGTCAAAGCCTCAAGGCCTGAGATGATGCTGCCCTTGCCGTAGGAACCGGGATAGCCGTTGGATGCCATGACGACCGTCATTGCCGGATCATCATGCCAGTCAATGGCGGCATCTTTGAGACTGCCAGTTGCGCTGGCGCTCAACAATGGCAACAGATCGCTTTGCATACGCATCATCAGTACCTGACATTCAGGATCGCCGAACCGGCAATTATATTCAATCAGTTTCGGACCATTCTCGTTGATCATCAGCCCTGCATACAACACGCCTCGGTAGGGCGTGCCACGGGCAGCCAGTGTTTTCAATGTTGGCGCAATAATCGTTTGCAAAGTCTGTTCCAGAACGGCGTCGCTTACGACTGGAGCCGGTGAATAAGCGCCCATCCCACCTGTATTTGGGCCGGTGTCACCCTCGCCAACACGTTTGTGGTCCTGCGCACTGGCCATCGGCACCATATTTTCCCCATCGCACAGAATGAAGATGCTGGCTTCTTCGCCTTCCAGGAACTCCTCAATCACCACGCTTGCACCTGCGTCACCAAACTGTCCATCGAAACAGTCCCGAAGGGCAACGTCTGCCTCGTCGTCCGTCATGGCAACGGTCACGCCCTTTCCGGCAGCCAGACCATCGGCTTTTATGACAATCGGTGCGCCCTGCTCTGCGACATAGGCTCTGGCGTCTTCCAGATTGGAAAAATGCCCAAAGCCAGCCGTTGGAATATTGGCTTCGTCACACAAGGCTTTGGTAAAATGTTTGGAGCCTTCCAACTGCGCGGCTTCCCGCCCCGGACCAAAAGCTGCAATACCGGCAGCGGCCAGATCATCTACAAGGCCTGCCACCAGCGGAACTTCCGGGCCAACAACCACAAGATCAATACTATTGGCCTTGCAGAAGGCGACAATTGCATCATGATCCGCCATATCAACATGGCTTGGCTGGCTCAGCGCCAAAAGGCCGGGATTTGCGCCGGTGGACCAGAGCTGCGTCAACGAGGGGGATTGAGCCAGTTTCCAGCCCAGAGCATGCTCGCGTCCACCATGTCCGATGAGAAAAACATTCATAATAGCAATCTTTCGCCTGCACTCTCCGGTCTCGAATCCGGCTTCATGTGTGCGGTTAACACGCCGATACCTATGGGTAAAGCCAGGATGAACCACGTTAAATGCTTGACGGATTGGCGATTGCAAGCCATTTGTCCGCCCCATGAATGAGACAACAGATCATCTGCAGGAAAGCGTTGCTGACGCGGTTAGCGGCCATTGGGTTGATACCACTGCTCCAGAGTGGCTGCGCCCCTATGCGCGCCTGGCCCGATGGGACCGCCCTATTGGCTGGTGGCTGCTGCTGCTGCCCTGCTGGTGGTCCGTTGCGCTGGCCGCCAATGCCGCCAATACGCATTTAAATGTGTGGCATCTTGTGCTGTTTTTCATTGGCGCAATTGCCATGCGTGGTGCCGGGTGCACGTTTAATGATCTGGTGGACCGCAATATCGATGCGAAGGTGGCCCGCACCCGTTCCCGGCCCTTGCCATCAGGGCAAGTGACGGTCAAGCAGGCCGTTATTTTTCTGGTTTTGCAGGCGCTTGCCGGTTTTCTGGTGTTGCTGCAATTCAACCAGTTTGCGATTTATCTTGGGCTCGCGTCGCTGCCGATCATCGCCATCTATCCGTTTATGAAACGCATTACCAACTGGCCCCAGATCGTTCTGGGCTTGGCGTTTTCCTGGGGCGCGCTGATGGGCTTTGCCGCACGCTATGGTGAGTTGAACCAACTGGCACCTTATAGCCTTTATGTCGCAGCCATTATGTGGACCATCGGCTATGACACAATTTATGCGCATCAAGATCAGGAAGATGACGCTTTGATCGGTGTGCGCTCAACGGCCCGCACCTTTGGTGACAATTCTCAAATGATCATCGGAATTTTCTTTGGTAGCGCCATTTTGTTTGCTGCCATCGCAATCTTCGCTTCCGGTGGCGGCACTTATGCAGCCCTGGGCCTGACAGGTTTCAGCGTGCATCTGGGCTGGCAGATTGCCACCCTTCAGCCGGATAATTCCGAGCGCTGCCTGATGCAGTTCCGCTCCAACCGCAATGCAGGCCTGCTGTTGTTCGCAGGCCTGGTGCTGGAAACCCTGTTTTAGGTTTTATCTATCCGCGACCGATGAATGGCATGTCGCGGGCCATGATATTCATGAATTGAACATTGGCGTTCAAGGGCAGTTCTGCCATCTGCAGCACCGCATTGGCCACATGGTCCACATCCATGGTCGGCTCTGGCTTTACCGAGCCATCGGCCTGGGGAAGACCCTTGTCAAAATGAGCTGTCATATCGGACGCTGCATTGCCGATATCAATTTGTCCACAAGCAATATTATGGATGCGGCCGTCCAGCGAAATGGTGCGCGTCAGGCCGGTAACAGCATGTTTGGAAGCGGTATAACAGACCGAGCCCGGACGCGGGACATAGGCTGAAATGGAGCCATTATTGACGATCCGTCCGCCTTGCGGTTCCTGATCGCGCATCCAGCGATAAGCATTGTTGGCAACCAGAAACATACCATCGAGATTAATGCCCATAACCCGGCGCCAATCGTCGAATGTGACGTCGCCAAAATTTGTGGAGGGACTGGAAACCCCGGCATTGTTGAACAGGACATCCAGCCGTGGCAGGCGTTCCTTCAAATCAGTAAACAGGGCTTCCACCGAGGCCGCATCGGACACGTCTGCGGCAGAGGCGATAATGGTTCCCGGCAAGTCTTTGCCTTGCGCAATTGTCTCTTCCAGTGCGTCCATCCGCCGCCCACAGACAGCAACTGTGTATCCTGCGCCTGCAAGCTTTAATGCGGTGGCCCGGCCAATGCCTGAGCTGCCGCCTGTTACAAGTGCTGTTTTCTGTGTCATGAAATATCTCCCTTATGTGAAGCGGTTTAGCGGAAGGGAGTGCCGCGTGGCAAGCCGGCCAAACTACAATCAGCGACGCCCAAACAGTTTTTCTATGTCAGCCAGTTTCAGCTCCACATAGGTCGGACGCCCATGGTTGCATTGCCCCGAGTTTGGCGTTGCCTCCATGTCGCGCAAAAGAGCGTTCATTTCTTCCGCTCTCAATCGTCGGCCAGAGCGCACAGAGCCATGGCAGGCCATGGTTGCAGCCACAAAATGCAGCCGTTCCTCAAGCCGTGTGGACGCGTCCAGTTCGGCTAGATCATCGGCAATATCGCGCACCAGACCGCCCACATCCGTGTCGCCCAGCAGAGCGGGTGTTTCACGCACGCAGATGGCCCCTGGCCCGAAACGTTCCAGATGCAGGCCCAGATGGTTGAGTTCTTCAGCACGTGCTTCCAGACGATCCACATCATCTTCCGGCAGATCAATGATATCAGGTATCAACAGCATCTGGGTCGCGACTTCTTTCTTTGCCAGTGCGGCCTTCAGCCGTTCATAGACCAGCCTTTCATGGGCCGCATGCTGATCAACGATAACCAGACCATCTTCGGTCTGGGCGACAATATAATTTTCATGGAGTTGCGCTCGTGCTGCGCCCAGCGGCAGATGAGCCGCCTCTGGTTCATACTGCGCCGCCTGCATAGGCCTGGTGTCGGCTGACGGGTTTTGAAAGCCCTCGAAGCCGGCATTGGCACCAAACGCCTCGTAAGCAGCCTGTGAGGGCTCAGCAAACCTGTCGCCCTGCATGGCGTCTCGCGCGTCTGGTGCAGCCTGAAAGTCGGGCCTGAAAGCCGATTGTTGCCAGTCTGATGGTCGTGTTGATGGAATGTGACGCCGCTGAAGCAGCGCCAGCGCCTCTGCGCCGCCTGTGGTGGCCGAGCGGTGGCCGGTTGCCGCCATCGCTTCGCGGATTGCGCCAATGATCAGGCCGCGCACCAGCGCTGCATCCCGAAAGCGGACATCGGCTTTGGTGGGTTGCACATTGACATCCACCTGATGTGGGTCGATGTCGACAAACAGAACCGCCACGGGATGGCGGTGTTTTGACTGGAAATCGGAATAGGCTGCGCGCAAGGCACCCAGCAATTGCCGGTCCCGGACAGGGCGTCCGTTGACGAAGAAGAACTGCTGAAGCGTGTTGGCGCGATTAAAGGTTGGCAGGGCTGCAAAGCCGGTAAGTCGAACACCTTCGCGCACCGCATCAATGGCAACCGCATTGTCACGAAACTCTTTTCCCATAACCTGGGTAATGCGCGACAGGAGCGCCTCATCTCCACTGGCTGCGCCATAATCGAGTGCTGTGCGGTCTGGTCCTGCCAGGGAAAACCGGATGTTGGGATGCGCCAGCGCCAGGCGCTTTACCACGTCGGTAATGGCTGAAGTTTCAGCGCGATCGCTCTTCAGAAACTTGAGGCGCGCTGGCGTGGTGAAAAACAGGTTCCGCGCTTCAATCTGGGTGCCCGTATTCAGTGCCGTCGGGCTGACAGCCGATTTCTGCCCACCATCGATTGTCAATGCCCAGCCAGTGTCTGCACCTTGCTGTCTGGTCTTGATGGATAATTCTGCGACCGAGCCGATTGACGGCAATGCCTCACCACGAAAGCCGAGGCTTTGAATATCGAACAGATCATTTTCATTGAGCTTGCTGGTGCAGTGGCGTTCAACCGCCAGTGCAAGGTCATCCGCGTTCATGCCAACGCCATTATCGGTAACCCTGAGCATGGTCTTGCCGCCGCTTGCGGTGACGATGTCAATTCGGGTCGCTTCAGCGTCAATCGCGTTTTCGACCAGTTCCTTGACCACACTGGCAGGCCGCTCCACCACTTCGCCAGCGGCAATGCGGTTTATGGTGCCTTCCGTCAATTGTCGGATGATCATTGCATGAACTCCCAGCACAAATGCCGAGGTATCTTCACCCCGGTGATTCGGTCGTCACATTATAGATTTTATGCAGGTCAGTCGCGCCAGCGTTTCCAGAGAGACCCGAACAGGGTTCTGGCTTCGGTACTTTCTTCAAAATCATCCGGCTGAGGTGCATTGGCTGATGGCACGCGATACTCGACCGGTGGATCAGTCAGATATTTACGCTCTGTCGGGTTCAAGCTGTTCATCGACGCGCGCTGCTCACGGAACTTACGCTGGGCTTCCAGACGCTGTGCCGTGTTCATTTCGGTTACATCGATAGGGCTGACATTCGGGTCCGCAGCATGGGTTGAGCCTCGGGCCAGACGTCCGCGACGAAACTCCTCTGGAATTTCACCCGAAGTATTTGCAGCCGGCTTGTTTCGGTCGGGATCATTCGGCCATGCAGCTGACTGTGACAAAGCCGTCTTTTCTTCTGGAGCCGGCAATTGCGAAGATGGCGGAATCACCAGTTCTGAACGGGCCTGATATTCAATCGGCTCTTTTTTCTTCGGCCCGGCACCAAGATTTCCGGTCAATTCCTGAATCATGGACATTTCAGGCGATTTACCGGTGCCATAAGTCGGTGTATTGCACCCAGCCAACGCCAGAAGCGCGGCCAAGATGCCAAAAGCTGCCGTTGCCTTAAGGGCACGTTTTAAGGACTTCGTGACGGTCAATGCAACACCCGTTCTCACTCATATGGCCATTCTGCAAATGCGCTTTTGACAGAAAACCTTAAACAAACTTTCACTACCGGACGCTTTTGTGCAACCAAAATGGCGCAATTAAGACCCGTCCGGCTTCTCAGGGGCCGATCCCGACCAGATCATGTCATACAGGAGCAGCACGAATCCTGCAACGATTGCAACATCAGCGACGTTGAAGACATACCAATAAAAATCAAACGCGTGCAGCGAAACAAAATCCGCGACCGCGCCATAGATCACCCGGTCAACGGTGTTTCCAAGCCCACCGCCGATCACGAGCGCTGCGCCTATGCGGAACCATTTTGTCTGGACACGGTTCGCCCAGATCCAGATGGCCACACATGCGGCCAGACCCACACCGACCAGGAGCCACCGTCCAATGTCACTGTTCTGTTGAAACAGGCCGTAACTGATCCCCCGATTCCACACCATCAACAGGTCCATATACGGGTTCAGAACAATCTTCTGCCCTTGCCGAAGCCCAAGCCCATACAGAATTCCGTATTTTGATGCCTGATCCAGAATCAAAAGAATGGCGGCCCAGCGCAAAACAAAAGCTGCGCTGGGGCTCCACAAGGCCAGACTTTGGGGCCACTGGGGACCAGTCTTCACAAGCTATGCCTCCAAAAGACCGGCAGCGGCCAGTTCGCGCAGTGCCTGCGCATCGCGCAGCGTGACCTCCGGATAATCCGGGTCCTGCCCAATTTCAGTGGAAAACTTCCAGGAGCGTGCGCATTTCTGCCCATCAGCTGCGGCAAAGACCACGGCAACACCCGGCACTTCGTCCAGACGAAACGCGTCCGACGGGGCCTCACCGGTTTTGACATCAATGCCACTGGTGATGCAGATATCCGCGAAATCAGCCTGTTCTTCCACACCACTATACGCGTCGCCTTCGAGATAGACATGTGGCGCTGCTTCCAGAGACGAGCCAATGCGTTTTTCACGTCGCTCGATTTCCAAGGCACCGGTGACAACCATCCGCACAGCGCGAATCTTGCCCCATTTGTGAGACAAATCATCATTCAGCCATTCTTCGGGAAGTTTGTTGAAATCCTGAAGATGGATAGATGGTGTTGCACTGTCCGAACCTGTCTGGCCCTCTTCTGCACCCAATACATCCAGCCTGTCATGGCGCGACAACCAGGTTTCTTCGCTGGTAAACGGAATGATCGGGGCAAGCCAGCGCACCAGATTGTCGAAGATCTGGTCAATCACCGTCAGCGCGGCCTTGCGGGTAAGGCTGGAGATGGGATCGCAATACAATGTGTCTTTACGCACATCAAAATAGAACGCCGACAAATCAAGGTTCATGAAACGCGACAGCGCACTGAACACCTTTTTGAAATCATAGGCGTCATAGCCCTCATTGACGGTGTCTTCCAAAGTGGAGAGCTGATGCAGCATATAGCGCTCCAGCTCTGGCAATTCAGAATAGGACACCCGATCCGTTTCCGCATTGAAGTGGGTCAAGGCACCCAGCATCCAGCGGATTGAATTGCGCAGTTTGCGATAGGATTCGACATTCGTCTTGATGATTTCCGGTCCCAGACGCTGATCCTCGGAATAATCAACCGATGCCACCCAAAGACGCAGAATATCGGCACCATATTGTTTGATGATATCCTGGGGCGCGACGGTATTACCGAGAGATTTCGACATTTTCCGGCCATCCTGATCCATCGTAAAGCCATGGGTCAGCACAGCTTCATAAGGCGCGCGCCCTCGTGTGCCGCAGCTTTCCAGAAGCGATGAATGGAACCAGCCACGATGTTGGTCAGAGCCTTCCAGATACAGATCTGCCGGCCATTTCAATTCAGGCCGATCTTCCAGAACATAGGAATGCGTCGATCCACTGTCGAACCAGACATCCAGAATGTCTGTCACGGGTTCCCACTTGTCGGGATCATGATCATTGCCGAGGAAACGTTCCTTGGCACCTGCTTCAAACCAGGCATCTGCGCCTTCGGTCTCAAATGCATCCAGAATGCGCTGATTAACCGCGTCATCGACGAGCAAATTGCCGTCCTCATCTGCAAAGACTGCAATCGGGACACCCCAGGCACGCTGGCGGGACAGCACCCAATCGGGGCGGTTTTCGATCATCGAGCGCAATCGTTTCTGTCCGGCATCGGGATAGAAACGTGTGGCATCAATGGCGTTCAAGGCACGGCGACGCAGCGTATCGTCCGCCTGCCCTTCAATATCTTCGTCCATATAGACGAACCATTGCGGGGTGTTACGGAAGATAACCGGTTTCTTGGAGCGCCAGGAATGCGGGTAATCATGCTTCAGGCGGCCGCGCGCAAACAGCTTGCTCTGGCCGATAAGCGCTGTGATGACACGCTGGTTGGCGTCGCCCTTCTTGCCCTTGTCGTCAATAACACGGGCAGCACCACCTTCTGCAGCCGGGCCAAAGCCGGGCGCATCTTCAGTGAAGAACCCGGCATCATCCACCGTGAAGGGGATGGAGGTATCAATGCCGAGCGCAGCTATGTCGCGGCGTTTGGCAACCCAGATTTCAAAGTCATCACGGCCATGGCCAGGTGCTGTGTGTACGAAGCCTGTACCGGTTTCAGCGGTTACATGATCGCCTTCCAGCATCGGGATCTGAAACTGATAGCCCTCAACGCCCATACCTTGCAGTGGATGATGCAGGACCATGCCGGTCAGATCATCTGCCGACACGTTAGAAATCCGCGACAGCTGAACTTTTGCTTTTGATCCGCATTCTTCTGCCAAAGCATCGGCAAAGATCAGCTTGTCTCCGGGCTGCGGACCAAAATCATTCTCTGCAGCGGAAACTTCATAAAGGCCGTAGGACACAGTTCCCGAGAAACACACACTGCGACTACCCGGGATCGTCCAGGGTGTGGTTGTCCAGATCACCACGCTGGCCCCCTGCAATGCATCGGGCCCTTTGATGACCGGGAATTTTACCCAGATCGTATCACTTTCGTAAGTATGGTATTCGACTTCGGCTTCGGCCAGAGCCGTCCGCTCGACCACCGACCACATGATGGGTTTGGAGCCGCGGTACAATTGACCCGTGTTGGCGAATTTCATCAACTCACCGGCAATCCGCGCCTCAGCGTGAAAAGCCATGGTTTTGTAAGGATCGTCAAAGTCCCCCTGCACGCCCAGCCGCAGAAATTCCTTCGATTGCTCACCAATCCAATGCTCGGCAAATTCGCGACATTCCTTACGGAATTCGTTGATGGGAACATCGTCCTTGTTTTTGCCCTTGGCGCGATATTGTTCCTCGATCTTCCATTCAATCGGTAGGCCGTGGCAATCCCAACCCGGCACATAAGGCGCGTGGAAGCCCTGCATCTGCTTGGACCGGCAAATGATGTCCTTCAGAACCTTATTCAACGCATGTCCGATATGCAGATTGCCATTCGCATAAGGCGGGCCATCATGAAGCACGAATTTGGGGCGCTCTTGAGCGCTGGCACCGTTCAGCATGGTGTTGCTCAGGATTTGTTTCTGCAAAGACGTCCGGTCCCAGAAGGACAGGATTTCAGGTTCCTTCTTGGGCAAACCCGCCCGCATTGGAAAATCGGTCTTCGGCAAAAACAGTGTTTTGGAATAGTCGCGCGCTGGCGCATTGGTATTTTCAGCCATTATCAACTCTAAAGTCAGGAGAAAGTGTCAGAGCGTAAAAGGGCCAGTGACCACTTGTTGCTCTACGCTGCAGTTGTGTGTGGAACCCGGCTCCCCGCGCGCAAACCTGCCCGCGCCTCAAAGGGAGGCCGGGCCAGTAATTCGTATGGTTCGTCTTGATAAATGTATCATCGATACCAATGCCGGTTGTCTATCTGTGGGGGCTTTTAACAGCGCTTCGCTGCAGAATAAAGCTTTTGCTGCCAAACACGTCACTTTTGCGCATGTCAAACCTTAAAGCTCCTTTGATCTGAGTTCACCAGGCCATGTTTAGCCACCTTCGATTGGGCAGGATGCAGCGTATCATGCGCCCGAGCAGTGGCCGCGAGCGCGCTGGCTTCAAGACAATCGAAACGGAAAACAATGTCTTTCCAGAAGGCTGATTAGAAGATTCAAATCAGGTGTTTACGAGGCTTTCCTGCTGTTCTGATTCAGGTTTAACCAGCCTGGGGCCATCAGAGCATCCAGAAAAAGTTATCGATAACACTTGACGCAAGTTACCGGTAACGTATAGGACTCTGAGGTGGAGGTATCAGGTCCGATTGCCAGTCAATTGTGCTTGAACAGGGATTCTTTAAAGCCAGCAAAAAGCTGAAATCTGCAAGCGCTCGTCGCTTTCGGACACGGATACCCTTTGCCTTTTGGGAGGATAAGAATGGTTGAGAATCAGCCTATCGTTGCCATGCGCGGCATCAGCAAACGGTTTGGCGGCGTCGTCGCTTTAAGCCATGTCGATCTTACGGCCTATGCAGGCGAAGTGCTGGCAATCGTCGGTGACAATGGCGCCGGCAAATCGACGCTCATCAAAATCCTGACAGGTGTGTATCAGCCGACTGAAGGGTCGATTGAACTTGATGGCAAGCCCTTTTCAATGGCCAGCCATTCCGATGCCATCGAGAATGGCATTGATGCGGTCTATCAGAACCTGGCAATTGCCGATCATCTGACACCAGCGGAAAATCTGTTTCTCGGTGCCGAGTTGACGAAAAAAGTTCTCGGGTTCGAAGCCCTCGACAACAAACTGATGAAATCTGAAGCCACCCGCGTCCTGAAAGACCGGCTGGGTGTTCAGTTGAAAAGCATGGATGTTGCGACGGAGAGCCTGTCCGGCGGTCAACGACAGGCTGTCGCAATTGCCCGTGCTGTCCGTCACGATGATCTGCGCGTTTTGGTCATGGACGAACCGACAGCAGCGCTGGGGCCTCAGGAGACGGCCCGGACCCTTGAGTTGATCAAAGTGCTGAAGCAGCAGGGCCTGGCCATTATCGTCATCTCCCATTCACTTGATGATGTGTTCGAAATTTCGGACCGCATTCATGTGCAGCGTCGTGGCCAGTGTGCCGGTGTCGTGAAGACTGCGGACACAACAAATGAAGAAGTGCTTGGCCTGATCGTCGGCACAAGAACGGCGGCTTAGAGACCCATGAAACAATCTGATTCATCCGCCGAAAGCGGCCCGCAAACCCTGTCAGAACGTCTGGCCCCTTATGTCAGCTTTCTTGGCCCGATGGCGATGATTCTGATGATCATTGTGTTCATGGGCGTTGTGGAGCCTGCGCGTTACTTCCGGCTTTCCAACCTCAATCAAATTCTGCTCGATGCAGCGCTCTATATGCCAATGGCTATGGCGATGACATTTGTCATCACCCAGCGCGGCATTGATTTGTCTATCGGCTCAGTTGCTGCCCTGTCGTCGATCATCATGGCATTTCTGATCAAACAATATGGTTTTCCGGCCTGGTCAGCGGCTCTCATTGCCTTGTGCCTTGGCGCCATGATGGGGCTGATCAACGGCCTCGTCATCACCAAGTTCAAAGTGCCGGATTTGATCGGCACTCTGGCGATGGACCTTGTCTATCGCGGCTTTGCCCTGGTCATTGCCAAAGGGCTTGTGCTTGCACGCTTTCCGGACATGATCACCGAAATTGGTCGGGGTCAGTCTTTGATATTTCTGCCCACGCCCGTCGTGATTGGTGTGCTGACTTTCATTGCCGGTTATGTACTGCTGAAATCTACCCATTTCGGGCGCTACACGATTGCCATTGGCTCAAATCCGGAAGCATCCGATATGACCGGCATCGCTGTCGACCGGCACCGGGTCTACGCCTATGTGCTGATGGGAACCATGGCCGCCCTTGCCGGCATTATGCTGACGGGCAAGCTGAACGCCATTCAGGCAACCTCCGCGCCCTATTTCAATCTGCATGTCATTGCGGCGGTCGTTGTGGGTGGAACATCGCTGTTTGGCGGTCGCGCCTCCATCGTCGGTTCACTGGCGGGTGTGCTGCTGTTGTCGATGATGATCAATGCACTTGTGACACTGCGCATCGAGTTCTTCTGGCAATCTGTCGCCTCAGGTGTGGTGATCATTTTCTCGGTGGCCCTTTACACATGGCTGCAAAAGAAAGACCGCGACGGGTCTGGTGGCATCAGGGCCGCAATGGGCAATCCCGACAATCGAAAACTTCTCAGGCTGACGGGCTACATCGTTGGCGCAGCGATCATCCTGAGCATTGTCAGCCTTATGCTTGGCGGGTCACCAAACCCAAGCGGCTAAAAACAACAAGTTCATCGCAGTCAAAATTTTAAAATGACTGCAAATTCCGGGAGGGAAAAAAATGAAAAACTGGAAACTGGGACTAAAAATGGGTCTTGCGGCAGCTTTGCTGACCTCAACGGCAATGGCAGCAGAACTGCCATTGAAGGAAATGGAAGGCTTTGCAGACCGGGAGCATTATCTGCCAGGTGAAGTCAATCAGGATGGCGCACTGGAAGCCCTGCAAAATGCGACGGGACTGGAAGCCACCAAATATACCGGCACTCAGGACAAGCCCCTGCAGATCGCCCTGATCTATCCATCAGCAGATGTTTCGGATTTCTGGGCACGCAACTATCTGGCACTCACAAAACGGCTGGATCAGTTGGGCATAGAGTATGAAACACGCGAATTTGCTTCGCGGCAGGTCGAGCATTCGCTTCAGGCAACTTATGCTGCACAAGTGGACCAGGATGCAGATCTCTATGATTTCGTGATTTTCGGCCCTTCTGAACTGGCCACACAGGCCGATAACATCGACAAGCTGGCGCAAAACCCGGATCTGACTACCTTTGTCTGGGCTTTCCACACGCCGCTGAAATATCTGAAACAACAACCAGCTGCCTGGTTCGATTTTTCATCAGCCTATGGTGCACTCAAGATCTGTGACTACATGGTTGATCGGCTTGGCAAAGATGTGACCTATGCCATGAACCGCGGTATTCCGGGCATTACGGACAATCAGCGGTCCGGTGATTTCAAGGATTGTGTTAAGGAAAAAGCCAACTGGAATGTGGTTTATGAGCATTATGGCGAGTATCAGCGCGAAGGCGGTTTTGAAGGTACCCAATTGATCCTTCAGGCCTATCCGGAAGCAAAAGTCATTCACAACGCGAATACAGCCATGTCCATGGGGTCGGTTGAAGCACAATTGGCAATCGGCAAGGAAAAGGAAATCTTTTCAACTGGTTGGGGTGGCACCGGCTTGGAACTGGATGCCATTCGCCGTGGTGAACTGGACGCAACACCCATGCGCATGGGCGATGATGTAGGTGCTGCGACAGCGGAAGCCATCAAAGCCCATCTGGAAGGTCGAGAGGCAGAGCTTCCACTTGTCTTTCTTGGGCGCATCACGATTGCCCATGATCAAATGAGCGTTGAAGAAATCGACGCTCTGGAAAAAGAAGCTTTCCGCTTCTCCGGCATCGGTGCTCTGGAACGCTAAACAGTGAGCTGATCAGAAAAAGGATGGGGCTTCGGTCCCATCCTTTATTTTATGGCAACGCCAATTCGCACGCCAGAAGATCAAACACTGTTCTGATCCTGAGGCTGGTACTTATTTCCCGATGGGCGACGAGCCAAATGGGAAACGTGAGGGGGTCAAGGTCCGGGAGCACACGCATCACGGCTGGTTCCGCATCGCCAATGTGAGCGTCCAGAACGCCGATACCCAAGCCCCGCTTTACGTATTCCCACATCACCAGATAATTCTCGGTCATGATGGGAAAGTTTGCCTTTGTAAGGTCAAGACCCATTCTGTTGAGGCCGTGCATCATTACATCACCACTGGTGATGTTGATGAACTCGGCATTCCGAAGGTCGTATGGCAGTTTTGGATTGCCGATCCGATCCAGATAGTCAGGCGCTGCATAAAGTCGCGCGGGTACATCCCTGATTTTCCTGGCAATCAGATCGGGTTCGGTCGGCCGGAAATTTCGGATTGCGATGTCAGCTTCACGTCGTCTCAGATCGCTGGTGGAATGAGAAGCGACAATCTCGAACTCGATGCCCGGCTGCTCATGCCGCAACCGTGCAATGATGGGTGGCAGCAAATAGGCCGCATAGACCTCGCTTGCAGATATGCGGACTATTCCTTCTATGGATTGCGATTGACCAATGGCCGTCAAAGAAACCCGGTTGGCTGCTTCGCCCATGGCCCGCACATGATCCAGCAGTTCCAATCCTGCCTCCGTTAGGTTCAGCCCTCGCCCCACCCTTTGGAAAAGCACGATGCCAAGTTCAGCCTCAAGCGCGTTGACCTGTCGGCCAAGGGTTGGCTGAGCTGCCCCTAACACGCGTGCTGCAGCTGACAGTGAGCCCTCTTCGGCCGTGATGAGAAACGCTTTTGCGTGGTTCCAGTCGAATTTAATGCCATTCCATTCCATGCATAAATGCATATAATTTAGGCGTAATTAGTCAATTTACCTTCCACGCATGCATATTTATACATGCGCTCTAACATCAACTTATTCATCTGGAGCTGAACGATGAAAGCTGTGATCTATAAACAATATGGCGCACCCGACGTGCTCAAGCTCAGTCAGGTGACCAAACCTACGCCGAAAGACAATGAGGTGCTCATCAAGATATACGCAACAAGCGTGACCACCGGCGACCAGAAGGCACGCAGCCTGGACTTGCCAAGGGGATACGGGCTGATCGGTCGTCTGGTGTTTGGGACTTTCGCACCAAGACGCAAAATCCTTGGAACTGAATATGCTGGTCGAATTGTTGCTGTTGGACAAAGCGTCACGCGGTTTAAGATTGGCGATGATGTTTTTGCCTATCCCGGCGCTAAATTCGGCGGTTATGCGGAATATGCAACCATTGCCGAGGGTGCAGCCATTGCTTTGATGCCTGCTTCTTCAAGCTACAAGGAAGCAGCCGGTCTGTCCTTTGGCGGTGCCACTGCTCTGAATTTTTTGCGGGATAAGGCCGGGATCCAAAGTGGTGACAAAGTGCTCATAAATGGTGCCTCAGGCGGGGTTGGAACCGCTGCGGTCCAAATCGCCAAGTATTTTGGCGCACATGTCAGCGGTGTCTGCAGCGCCGGTAATATGGATCTTGTTCGATCCATAGGAGCCGACAGCGTCATTGATTACACACAGGAAGACTTTTCCTGGCAAGAAAATGCCTACGACATCATTCTCGATACAACTGGCACCCTCACCTATAAATCAGCGCAAAAAGCTTTGCGCACAGGTGGGCGCTTTCTGATGGTTTCCGGTGATTTACCGCAGCTTTTGTCGATGATTTTTGCAACGAAAACCGATGGCAAAAAAGGCATCGGGGGTTATGCCCCGGAGAAGGCCGAAGAATTGAAGTTTATCGCAGAGCTTGTGGAGGCTGGCCAGTTCAGCCCCGTCATTGACCGATGCTATCCGCTTGACCAGATTCAAAAGGCGCATGCCTATGTGGATACCGGTCGCAAAAAGGGAAATGTTATCATCAGCGTGGATGACGGGATTTAGTGTACCCGTCTGGATTTGCCGAAAATGGACACCTGATACCCGGTTTTCTGTTTTGCCAGATGGTTCAGCCAGACAGACCAGAAGAGGGTTGTAATGATGACCGCTGCTGCCGCGCCTTCATATTTGAAGAGCGGGACCAGCACCAGATTGCTGACAAAGAGCAGGACTGTGCTGCAGATATAGACCGGTATACCGGCGCGCTGGTTTTTGGTGATCATCAATATCTGAATTGCAGGGCCTGCTGAGGCTCGAATGATCTGGGCTATGATCAATCCGAGAAGGCAGACATAGGCTGCCTGAAACTCCGGGCCGAAGAGACCCAGAACAAACTTCCCGAAGAGCAGCAGGCCAATCAGTGATGCGATGCTGGAGACAATTGCAAAGACATTGGCCTTTCCAATGATCCGATGCATTTTCTGGCTATCTGCCGCCAGATGTGCGTTGGCGGCATCGCGCAACAGGATCTGGTGGGTGACCTGAACAGCAAAGACCAGCAAGGCCGCTATTTTCATGGCAACGCCAAAGATACCCGCTTCGTCAACCGGCAGGATCAGCCCGATCATCAAGATATCCATGTCCGCGAACATATTGACGAACAAGGTGGAGAAGATCATCGGAACAGCGAGCCGTCTGAGTTTTGACGTCTCCTGGCCGGACAGAGGAGCATCGCCTGCAGCACCGACAAATTCAGAACGGGTCTTTTGGCGTAACGCCAATGCCATCCAGACTGTCAGGGCGACGACAATCAGAAAATTGAGCGTGACTATTGAAACGGAGCCAATCGGCACTGAAAAGGCCAAAGCTGCCGCCACAAAACAGAGCGTCAGCACCGGCCTGAACAACAGCTCCGGCAGATTGGCCAATTGAAAGAACTTCATGGCGTTTGCAATGCCGCCGCATAGCCGCATCACCAGATAGACGGGAGCCGTGGCCAGACCAATCAGCAATGCGTAACGTTTGTCAGTGGCCATTTCCGGATACAGCCATATCAGCAACGCAATCGGGATGCTGAACAGGCCTGTCAGAAGCAAAGCATCCTTGCGAACCAATTGAAGGAATGCCTTAAGGCTGGTCGAATGACTGTCTGCTTCATGATCGGCAAGGATGGGTGCGACAATCCACGGATATCCCATCGAGATAAAGACTGACAGGATACCGCCAAGGCTCAACGCCACATAATAGGTGCCCAGCACATCAGCACCATAAAACCTTGCGATCAATATCTGTAGAATGATGCCTGTACCCGCGCCACCAAGCCGCGCCACCGTCAGGAAGAATGACGTGCCGAACAGGGTGGAAAGCAAACTGGCAAGTTTCGGCATCATCGCGTGCCTACCAGGGTGTCGGTATGTTGAATTCTGCGGACAGGGCAGCCAGTTCAGCTTGGATTTTTTGCGGAATATCCAACCCGTTTTCGCTATTGGCTTTGAAGTTCGCCCAGCGAATTTCTCCAGGAAGCAGGACTTCTGCTTCGGAACTTGACGCTTTCAGAAGCGCTCTAAAGGCTTCAAATCGCGCAAAGAAATCGGCCAGCGGCATGAATTTTTCCACGTCGATCACAATCACGCAGTGGCCGTTATCGCTGTTGTCTGCAAAGTTGCTATAGGTCGATTTAACCCCGTCGGAAAACCCTGCGCCGCTCAGAATACCGGACAGGATTTCCACCATCAAAGACAGCCCGTATCCCTTTGCACCGCCAAAGGGTAGCAGCGCCGCCTCACCGATTTTTGCCGGATCCGTTTCGGGTTGACCATCCGGCCTGATTGCGAGTCCTTGCGGCAGAGCTTCACCTTTGGACAGATACTCCCGCACTGTGGAGCCTGCCAAGGATGATGTGGCAAAATCGACGAGCAGATGATCGCCATTTTCGCGTGGCGCTCCAAAGGCGAAAGGGTTGGTGCCAAGAACGGCAGATAGGCCGCCATGAGCCACCACTTTGGGAAATGAGTTGCTCATGACCAGCGAGAGCATGCCCTTGTCTGCGGCCTGAGCGGCGAAGTAGGCACCTGTTCCAAAAAAATTGCTGTGCTTTACGCCGACAATGCCAATGCCGGTCTCCCGCGCCAGATCCACGGCGTGTTGTGTTGCAAGGTCTCCGGCATAATAGCCAAATCCATTTTCCGCATTCAAAACGCCTGCACTTGTTCCGGTGCGCTCGAAGTGAGGGTTGCTTTGCGGGTTCAGCACCCCAGCGCGCAAACGCTTCACATGGATAGGGATGCGCAGAACACCGAAATTCTCACGTCCCACCAGTTCGCTCCAGATCATGTTGGCCGCTACGGATCGGGCCTGCTTTTCCTCAACGGACAGGGCTGCAAACAGGCGCAAAACATAGGCTTCCAGATCAGTGGCGGTGACACGATCACGGGTCACAGCAGTCTCTTTATCGTTTGTTCAACCCGCGTAATGAGCGCTGCAAAACTGGGATATGGATCGGACAGGCTATGAAGCGGTGAAATATGGTTCAAAGGGAACAGGCTTTTGATCCATTGTCCTGCCGTGATTTTCCCGGCCTTTTGCATTTCAAGAAAGGCCAGAAAATCCCGCAGCGCATACCAGAAAGTCAGCTTCTGATTGTAGTCCTTGAATGTCGGTGCTGGCTGCCCGGTGGCCTTGCAATAATAGATGAAGTCAATCGGCGCTCCGGCACGCACGATCAACTCCTGTGCGGAGGTAAAGCGTGCATTGCATTCAATGATCTTCAATACGTTGTCGCGCGGGTCGCGCTTAAACTCGACATTGCCGAAGCCGGTAAACCCAATCCCTTCGAATAACTGTTTACCGACTGCTGCCGTTTCAGGCATCCACTTGCTTTGGTGGTAACAGGCCAGTCCGCGATTGAGCGGAAATCTGCGGATGATGCATTTTGTGTAATCGAAAGATGGCTGATGATCGTCAGCCATATAGGTGTAATAGCTGCTCAGCAGTGAATCCGGCCCGGGGATCATCTCGATCACCATGACATCCAGCTTTTTGGCCCAGGACAGTCTGACTTTCTCAGCCAGTTCATCAAATTCCATTTCGATGATGAACAGTTTGCGGCCAAACACTTTGATGAATTCGTGCGATAGAACCGGCTTGACCATGACTGGAAACGAGACGGATTGGCGAACGATTTCAAGATCTGCTTCGGTTTCGACATCCCAGAACTGCGGAGTGGCAACTCCGGCAGATCGAGCCAGTTTCAACGTTTCGCGCTTGTCCAAAAGCGCCAATTGTATTTCAGAATTGGCGTGATCCAGCACATAATTCTGTTCCAGAGCTGTTCTGTTATTGGCCAGAAACTCGAGAGCGAAATCGCTGCAACCGATCAACAGGCTGCCATGCAGATTTGTGTTGGCGCCTGATAGAAGAAGGTCGTGCCAGTATTCAGCGTCAGAAACACCCCTCGGAATGGGCAATTTCTGGTGACAGTGACGCGAATTCATGCCCCAGCAATCAGATGGTCCAGACACGCGTGTTTTTATTCCGACAGCGCCGTATCGTCTGACAAGGGATAGTGAATTTTCCCTGCCACCCAGAATGAGCACAGGTGTGGATTTGTCCAGCGCAGACACATCCCAGTTTTCGAACGACGCCTGCAGATCAGTGGAGCTCATCAGCAAGAACCCTCTTTGCAACAGATGGTCGTTGATTTGCCTGTTCTGCACTGATCGGGGTTTTGCTTTGCGTTTCAGAGATCACGGGGGAAAGACCTGAGTGGGTCGGATTGTCTGAAGTCATGATGCCCATTTTTTGGGAATACAGATAATCCAGCGCGATTTCTGCAACAGGATTTCCGTCAATTGGATTGGCGATGAGATAATGATGATGAAGACCGGGAGTGGTGTTGACCTCTCCGACATAGCAGTTTTCTGACGAGAATGACCCAGCGATATCCTGGCATATCAGATCAACGCCTGCGAATTTTACGCCCAGATTCTGCACCAGCTCTGCGCAACGCAAAACAATATCTTCATTGACCAATTGGGTAACATTCACATTGCCGCTGCTGTCGTTTTCATTGGTCGCGCGCTTGATTTGTATGGCTTCACCATTCGGCGACACATCGGAGAGGCGCATATCATTGGCCATCATCCAGTTTTTCATATCCTTATCGATTGCCAACGGACTTAGTGCGCGCATGGGCAATTGATGTTCACGGCGTTTGTTTTCCTGCCTGATCAATTGGCGCAGGTTCGATTGCCCGTCACCGATCAGGACCGGTAGATCGCGACGAATGGCGTCGATGAACTGGCCATCAAGGAACAACAGCCGGTATGACTGCCCTTCAACCTGTTTTTCGACAATCAGATTGCGGTCAGATCGGGCGGCGAGCTTTGCGGCGGCCATCAGTTGGCCTTCCGTCTTAACGCCCGTTGTCACGCCTCGGCCGCCACCGGTGCCGCTGGCGGGTTTTACAACGATCGTGCTGTGAGAGGCCAAAAACCCTCTGGCCTTGTCCAACTGCGCCATGGACACGATGAGATGTGGCACAATCGGTGCCCCCAAATCACTTAGCAATTGATAGGTCAACGCCTTGTTGCCCATCAGGTTCAGCATCAGCGGACTGTCGAACATCATTTCATGCTGCCGGACAAAGGTGCTCCAGCCAGCCTTGCTGATCCGGGTCATTCCAAAGGAATTCAGAACGATGTCCGCTTCGATGTTCTTTGCAGCTTCACTCCAAAGCGCATCATAGTATGTCTGACGCAGTTTACGGTAACGCAGAAGCCTCAATATGGATGGGACATCCATGAAGAATCGCAAGCGATACCAGCACGACCAGATTTTGGCCGCGATGGGATTTGCCTTTGCGTTTTGAAGCTTGATATCTGACACCGAGTCCCGTCCGGATTATTCAAACAGGCAGCCGTCAAAGCTAAGTTGCTTGTCGACCCACTCGTTGGAGAATTTACCCTTTTTGACATTGGCCGTGTAATCCTCAAGGCTCTTGCGCTGATCTTCCAGATGGCTGATCGTGTCTGTCACAAAGTTCTTGTTGACCACGACAATGCCACTGGAGTCGGCGCAAATCGCATCGCCCGCATTCACGACAATGCCGCCGCAGGAAATGGAATGGCACAATTCGCCAGGTCCCCGATGCAGAGGGCCAAAGGCCGTAATGCCGGTTGCATAGACCGGAAGGCCGATCTCGCGTAGCCCGGACAAGTCTCGCACCAGCCCGTCAATCACAAATCCGGCCACACCCAGATGTTTGGCCTTGTTGCCAATCATGTCACCAACGCAGGCATTGCGGGGCAGACCGCTTGTATCCACAACGATAACATCACCAGGGTTTACAATGTCCAAAGCCTTGTGAACCATCAGATTGTCACCGGGGAAGACTTTCACGGTGATTGCCGGGCCGTAGAGCGCTTCTTCATTCACCACATTACGAATGGCCGGATCCATCGTGAACATGCGGTTGAGCGCATCTGAAATCTCGGGCGTTTCAAATTCCCGCAATTGTTTGATCTGCGCGACCGAAACACTTTCAAACTGCGTGTTTACACGAAAGCCAGGCCCGCCGCGCATTTCGGACGATGCCGGCCTCGTATTGGCACCTTCAGTATTGTCAGCGGGAACAAGCGGTACAACAACAGTGCCTTTGTCCGTTTCCCGATGGGGTAGAACATTGTTTGGATTGCGGAGATCCCGCCAATCCAGCTGATTGTGGTTCTTGATTTTATCGCGCATTTCTCAAGGTTCCCTTATTAGGATGCTAATATGCATGCATATCCCTTCAAATCCGTTTACACATTTGAGAACAATTTTTGTGGATTTTGTACAGACATCGTTAATGCTGTTGGGGTGCATTCTAAGAGGGTTATGCTTTTAAATCAGTACGATACGATCAAGCGCGGGTCAGCATCCTGGAATAAAAGTTAAATCGGAACGCTCTGCTACAAGGTCATATGTCTCACATATCCGCGGCTGGGGGCTGGCTAGGATGCTCTGAGCGCACGTTTTTCTTCGACTTTTGGAAACTCGCTCACGTTTTCCAGTCCATTCTGCAAATCCAGTATGGCTTGAAGGTCTGTATGCGGCATCGGCTTTCCGAACAAAAAGCCCTGGACCTGCTGACAACCCTGTTCGTGCAGGAATTTAAGGTGAGCTTCTGTCTCCACGCCTTCAGCAAGGACAGGGATATCCAGGCTGTTTCCCAGAATAACCGTCGATCTAATGATTGCCGAGGAGTGCTTGTTGGTGTGAATTTCTTTCACAAATTCCCGATCAATCTTGATTTTATCAAAAGGGAAGTTTTGCAGTGTCGACAGCGATGAATAGCCGGTTCCATAGTCATCCATGGCAATCTTCACACCGAGGTTCTTCAACTGGCGAATAATATGAAGCGTTTGTGCGGTATCTGAGATAATTCCGCTCTCGGTGATTTCCAGTTCCAGCCGTGCGGGCGACAAGCCGGTCTTTAGCAGCGTTTCATGAACTGTTGCGGGGAATTCGGGATCACAAATCTGTTTCGGTGCCACGTTCACAGCAACATTGACAGGAAGCGACCATTCACACGCCTCTTTACAAGCCCGATGCAGAACCCAGTTGCCCAGAGCCGTGATCAAACCTGTTTCTTCTGCTATCGGAATGAATATGTCCGGTGGCACCATGCCTCGTTGTGGATGATGCCAGCGCAGCAGAGCTTCAACGCCGCTGATATTGCGCGTGCTCGCATTATTCTGAAGCTGATAATAGACTTCCAACTGGTCGTTTTCGATGGCACTGGAAAGATCCATCGCCAAGGCAGTCCGCTCTTTAACAGCTGTATCCATTTTCTCGTCATAGCCAACGGCACAGTTTCTGCCCCGCGTCTTTGCCCTGTACATGGCCAGGTCAGCTTTCTCCATCAGTTCAACGGGCTTAATGCCATCGCGCGGAAACAACGAGAATCCGATACTGGCGGTCATTTCAAAGATCGCCTCCTGCCAGACAACCGGTTTGCGAATTGAATCCAGTATCCTGTGGCCAAACTCCAACGCATCACGTTCCGTAAAGACTTTACTTTTCACGGCAATGAATTCGTCGCCTCCAAATCTGCCAAACACCTCGCCATCTCCCAATATGTCGGTGACACGCTGGCATATTGTGCGCAGCAGATGATCGCCCGCAGCATGGCCGTGAACATCATTCACGTTCTTGAAGCGGTCGAGATCTACGGAAAGAACCGCGACATTGGTTGTTGAATCACCCGTTCTGGAGAGCACCTTGGTCAAATACTGCTCACAACCAAGACGGTTGGCAACGCCTGTCAGCGGATCGTGCAAAGCCAAATGCTTATAATGTTCCGATGTCGCTTCGGCGTTTTTAAGATCGATCGTGCTGGTGATGAATGTCGTCAAAAACAACAAGGCCATCACAATCACAATACCAGTGCCCAGAATCTCTTCCGAAATCAGCTCGGTGACTTCCAGATCAATGTTTAAAGGTGTGAGCGTGAACCCGGACATTCCGGTAAAATGCATCAGGGCCACTGCGAGGCAAAACGCCACTGTGCCGCCCTGCTGACAAAAACGGGTCACCGGACGCGAAATTCGATTGAGTGCGACAACACCAAACCCGCCGCCGAACAGGATAGAGAACACAACGACTGTCGTGTCCCAGTGATAAACACCGGACAAGTGGATCGCTGCCATTCCGGAGTAATGCATAAGGCCGACACCGAGCCCCAGAATCAAACCGCCGATTTCAATAAGGTATGTCCGCTGAGTTAGAGAGGCGACATAAAAGCCGAGTGTTGTCGTGGCGACGACGAGAAGCAGTGATATTATGGAAAGAACCGGATCATACCCTAAAATGAGATTGCTCTCATAAGCCAGCATGGCAACGAAATGAGTGCTCCAGATTGTGCCGCCACCAATAAGACCTGCCAGGATCAGCCATAATTGCCTGACATCCTTTTCGGTACGCCGCATCCGCGCAAATAATTTCATCGTCACGACAGACCCCAAACCAAGGGTCATCACAGCCAGTATCAAAAATACCAGATTGTGCTCATAAACAATGTAACTCAATAAACTCAGCATACTGGATTGTCCTGGGTCATCAGAATTCTCGGACCGCAGGCTACCAAAATGAAGTGAATCACATGCTAACCGGGAACAGCAATGCGACGCGAACACCCTAAGACTGCGTTATCCAATTGGGTTCAGGCCCTGGAAAATGTGTGGATCGTCAGACGCGTCTCTTCTGACGCACGGCTATGCCGGAGACAATCGCAATTCGGAACCTTAAGCGAACCGGTCACAGGCGTAGGGAGCCATGTCGATATTGGGTTTTTGATTTGACATCAATTGAGACAGAAGCTGTCCGGTTCTTGCGCCACCGGTCAGACCGACATGCTGATGTCCGAACCCCAGAAAAACGCCCGGCGCGCCGGGAACCTGATCGATAATCGGCACCGAATCCGTCGGTGCGGGTCTGTGGCCCATCCATTGCGTTTCTTCCTTCCAGGTCAGTCCTGGAATGGCGCGTATTGCATTCTCGCGCAGCAGATCAAGCGGCGCTTTGGATGCCTGATTTTCAAGACCGCCAAACTCCACCATTCCGGCAACGCGTAGTCGTCCCTCCATTGGCGTTGCAATGAATTTGCCACTTGGGATGAGCGTTGGCGCGCGCGGCATTTTGTTCGGCTCCCAAAACTCCAGATGGTATCCGCTTTCCGCTTCCATAGGAATTTTGATGCCAAGCTTGCTGGTCAATCGGGTCGACCAGGCACCGGCTGTAACTGCAACCGCTGATGCTTCTAACGGGGCTCCACCAACCCGCACGCCGGTGACCTGACCGTTTTCCAGGATAAAATCCTCGACTTCGCCCTTCAGCACTGTGCCGCCCTGCGCCGAGAAATGGGATGTCAGATCAGCCACATAGGCGCTCGGGTCATTGATACGGCCATGATTGCCAAGGCGGGCAGCAAAGGTGAGGTCCGCCGCAAAAACAGGATCATAGGCCTGGCGTTCGGCTTCATTCAGACTGTCCCATTCAAAGCCGAGTTCCTTTTTGACAGACCAGCCGAACCCGTCCTTCTCAAAGGCCTTCTGATTTTCATACATGAAGGTAAAATCAGTCGGGATAATACGCGTCTCGGCAATAGTGCCGCCAGCCAGCGCCAAATGGTCCTCAAGACTGTCGCCAATGATGTGTCGGAGGGCTGTTGCAATGCGGCGCACTTCGCTGGCCTTGCTGTGCGACAAATAGCGAAGCGCCCAGGGAGCCAGCCTTGGCAGATAGGACAATTTAACGAAAAGCGGCTCTTTCGGGTCGAGAAGCATTTTCGGAATTTTGCGCGCAATGCCGGGTGTTGTGACCGGAATGACGGACGAAGAAGCAAGCACGCCAGCATTGCCATAGCTGGCCTGGGCTTCGGCGTTACCACGGTCAATCAGCGTAACGCTTTTGCCGGTGCGTTGCAGCCAGATGGCCGTTGATATGCCAACGATGCCTCCACCAATGACGATTACGGGCTTCATGCTATTGTTCAATCAAGGTTGGGTTCAGGTAGTCGGAACGAGCCGTGACCTCGCAGGAAATTCTTGGTTGCTTCTTCTTTGGGGTTGATCAGCACGGCCTCGGGATCACCCTGCTCCAGGATTTTTCCTTCGGACAGAAACAGAACCCGGTCGGCCACCGTGTAGGCGAACCCAAGCTCATGGGTGACAATCAGCATGGTCATACCATCATCCGCCAATTCTTTCATGGTTTGCAAAACCTCACCCACCAGTTCCGGGTCGAGCGCCGAGGTCGCCTCATCGAACAGCATGACTTCCGGTTCCATGGCCAGTGCGCGTGCGATGGCTACACGCTGCTGCTGGCCACCGGAGAGATGAGAAGGATAAGCATCCGCCTTCCAGCCAAGACCGACTTTCTCCAGATATCTGTCAGCGCGGCGCTCGCATTCCGCTGCATTACATTTCAGCACCGTGCGTGGCCCTTCCATGACATTCTGCTTCACATTCATATGAGGAAACAGATTGAAATGCTGAAACACCATACCAACGCGCGCACGCATTTTGGCCAGTTCGGAATCGCTGTAGCTCATGGTTTCGCCGGTTCCGCTGCCGACCAGATCACCCTGCAGCACAATTTGGCCCGCACTTGGAATTTCCATGAAATTGACACAGCGCAGCAAAGTGGATTTGCCAGATCCGGACGCACCAATGATGACCACAGTGCTGCCTTTTGATACTGTCAGATCAATATCATCCAGCACCTTCAGATCGCCAAAAGACTTGGACAGTTTTTTGATTTCAAGAACGTTGGTCAAGTCATCAGTTCCCCGGCTGGAATTTGATTTCCAATCGGCGCACTAAAATCGCGAATGGAAAAATGAGAAGGAAATAGAAAATCGCGACGGCGGTATACATCTCGATGGGATTGAATGAGATCGCTGCGATTGATTTGGCCTGATGCATGAGTTCGCCATAGGCGATCACGGACGCCAGAGAGGTCATTTTCACCAGTTCGACGGCGCGGTTCATGAAAGCCGGCACCATCCGCCGAATGGCCTGTGGCAGAATGATACGTTTCATCTGCTGCATGTAAGTCATGCCTAGGGCCTTGGCGGCCTCCCACTGCCCTTTCGCAATGGACTGAATGCCGGCGCGAAAAATCTCCGATGAAAAAGCTGTGGTGTTCAGAACAAGGCCAAGCGTGGCGGCCGTAAACGCATCGACCTGAAAAGGTGAAATGATGGGAAAAGCAAAGAAGAACCACATGATCTGAATGAGCACGGGCGTGTTACGGAACAGTTCGACAAAAGCGGTGGCCGGATAGTTCAGGATGGGTCTGGTTGAGTAACGTGCCGCGCCTACGAACAGGCCAAAAAACAACCCTAACACGAGACACAGCACAGCCAGAATGATTGTGTTCTGCAAGCCAGTCCACAACAGGGCCCGGTAGGTCCAGACTGCGCCAAAATCCCAACTATATTCCATCAGCCCCTCCTATCCTGTTGTAATTTCGCCGGTGCGGCCAAGGTAATGCTCAAGGTGACGTACGCCCATGGAGCAGATGAAAATCACGACGAAATACATGCCTGCCGCAACGGTGAAAACTTCGAGGTACCGATAGGTCTCCTCGGCAATTGAGTTGGCCTCATACAGAAGGTCTGCATAGGAAATTGTGCCGACAAGAGTTGTGGTTTTCATGACCTCGATGGCGCGTTCCATGAAAGCCGGCACCATGCGTTTGATGGCCTGAGGCAGAATGATGCGGCGCAATTGTGCATTGCGTTCCATGCCAAGTGCCTTGGAGGCTTCCCATTGGCCGCTGTCAATCGAGGCAATTCCTCCGCGAAAGACTTCCGCAAAGAACGCCGACGACTGAAGTGAAAATGTAATGACTGCCGCTTCGAATGGATCAATCTCTATGTCCAAAAGCAGCGGCATGGCAAAAAAGAACCAGAACAGCTGAGCAATGGGCGGTGTGGAACGCAAAAACTCAATCACAAAGCCAACCGGAACTCGAATGATCGCAACGCCATAAAGCCGGGCAAGAGCCAGAACCAGCCCGAGCGGCACCCCGAAGAGCAGCGCAAAACCTGTGACTTTCAAGGTGTTGACCAGACCAAGCAGCAGCAGATCAAAGTCGCGAAAAACAATCGCGAAGTCCCACTCATATCCCATTTCGGATTATCCCAGCATCAGATGAGAGGCCCGGGCGGGGCTCAATATCCCGCCCGGATCAAGGTTTTATATCAACGGATTACCAGTCTTCCTGGCGAATAGCTGGAACTGTAGAAGGGTCAACGTCGAAGGAGACAAGAAAATCCTCATACAGGCGTTGTGTTTCACCAGTGTTGTACATGTAGCTGATGGTGGTGTTCACCCAGTCACGGAAGGTCTTGTCATCTTCCCTGCGTACGCCAGCGGAAGATGCGGATGCACGGATCGGGGTTGGAATGACAATCTGGCCGCGGCCAACGTTTTTCCGCATGGTGATCAGCGGTGGATGGAACAGGACGACCGCGTTCACGCGGCCTGACTGGAAGGCAGCAAGTGCCTCAGCATTGCCAGGAAAGCTCAGGATTTCTGCATTAGGCAGATGTTTCTTGATGTAGACTTCCATTGTTGTGCCCTTGGACACAGAAAGCTTCATGCCGTCCTTGTTGAGATCCTCCCAAGCGGAAATTGTGAGGTCTTCATCTGCCAACACTGCCAGCGCGTAATAAAGCAGCGGCTGGGATGGGAAATCGACCGCCAAAGCCCGTTTTGGCGTGGCGTCAAGCACAAACTGAATATCAATCTTGCCAGCCTGAAGAGCGGCAATTGATGTGGCCCAAGTCACTTCTACCGGCTCAAACTCAACGCCGAGTGTTTCAGCCATGGCCTTGCCAACGGATGCGCCAACGCCAGTCCATTCATCACCGGCAGGGTCTTTGTAGAACCAGGGTGGTGCCTGCATCACACCAACACGCAATGTGCCCCGGTCCTTTACCGCGTCCATTGTCGACTGCGCTTGAGCGCCACTTGCTGCAAAAAGCATTGTCGTAATGGCAATGGAGACCATTGCTACTACGGATTTAAGATGTCTTATCATAACATTCCCTCTTTCGTGTTTCAGTTCGTTTTCGACCTTTGGTCGGTTATTGGCAGGTTGCCTCTGTCAATTCTCTCAGTCTTCATTCCGGACCCAAATTCAATTCACGAATAGTCCCGCTCAAACTCGCTGAAGCATCGCCTCAGAGCCGTAATCACCGGCTCTACGTCGCTCATCGACAGGCAAAGCGGCGGCACCATCCTCAGAACATTCTTGAAGTTGCCGGACTTTGATACGATCAAACCATGTTCACGCGTTTTCTCAAAGACCCATGCAGTCTCTTCCACAGCCGGTTCTTTGGTCGTTCTGTCCCGGACCAGCTCGATGGCCTGCATAAAACCGAGTCCGCGCACATCCCCAATGATTTCAAACTCTTCTTTAAGTTGAAGAAGACCTTCATTAAGTTTTGCGCCGACGGTTTTCGCGTTCTCAATCAGGTTTTCTTGTTTGATAATTCTGAGCACAGCACGAGCGGCAGCACAAGCCACCGGGTTCGCGCCGTATGTATGAAACAGGAATTTACCGCCCATGGCATCGGCAATCTCCCGTTTCGCCACCACGGCTCCAATGGGAATGCCGTTGCCCATGCCTTTTGCCATAACAACGATATCGGGAATTGTGTCATGGGATTCAAAACCCCACATGGCATCGCCTGTCTTGCCAAATCCGGACTGCACCTCGTCTGCAATACACACTCCACCGGCTGCACGTATGCGTTCAAAAGCGCCCTTCATATAGCCAGGTGGCATGGGAATAATGCCGCCATAGCCCTGCACCGGTTCGATCACCATGCCGGCCAATTGGCCACTGGTGGCAAAGGAAATCGTACGGTCAAGATCATCCAGATAAGGTTGGACGCCTTTGCCGAAAATGCCGCGATACTGGCAGGGTTCTGCAGCGAAGCTGACATTGGGCAATTGCGCGATGTTGTGACGGAAGTTCTGCACACCGGTCACGCCCTGCGCGCCATAGGTGGCGCCATGATAGGAATTGCGCAGGGCAATCAAATCCTGATTGCCGGTGCTGGCTCTCGCCATCATCAACGCCAGATCAATCGCTTCTGCTCCGGAATTTGTGAAGTGGACGACCCAGTCATGCCCATCCGGCATGGTCGCCGCAATTTCCTCTGCCAGATGCGCTGGCACCGGATGATAGAACATTGTGGTGCAATGGGTGAGCTCTTCGACCTGTTCCTTAACAGCATCAACAACCATCGGGTGGGCATGGCCAACACTGATGCACAGATTCATGCCCAGAAGATCAGTCAGTTTATTGCCCAGTTCATCCCAAATATATTGGCCTTTGCCATGTTTCAGGATCAGCGGCTTCTGATACGGAACAAAGGCGCGCTGAGAGGCAGCGTAATATTGGTTCCGCTTGTCAATAATCTTCTGCGTAGACCAATCGACGGGGCATTTCGGTATTGTCATTTGGCGTCTCTCCAACCCGTTCGCCACAGATGTTTGGCGAATTCCTGTCTTGGGTGACATCACGCTAGGTTTGAATGGAATGAGAAAACAGGGACAGTTAATCTCAAAAAAAAGGACAGACAGATCCACCCTGTGCCGGTTGCCACGCAGCTTATGACAGGATTTGAGTGATCTCTTCGGATATGATCTGCACACCGGGCGCTATGGCTTTTTTGGGAATGGCTGCAAAACCCAGCCGGAACATGCCTCGTCCCTTTTCCGGATCTGAAAAAAACACCGAGCCGACGTCAATCAGAACGCCTTTCTTTTCGAGTTGCTCAGCAAGACGATTCACATCCAGAGTTGGCGGACCGACAATCCAGAAACATGTGCCGCCCTGCGATGCCTGAATATGCAAATCCGGCAGATGAGCCTGCAATGCGCGGCGCATCTCTTCCCAGCGAATTTTATAACGTCGATGCAAACGGCGCAGATGCACATCCTGATAGCCCAACCCCAGAAACAGAGCCATCGCTTCCTGCAGCAGTGTCGGCGGGTGCCGCATCATGGCGCGGCGGACAGCCTTTGCTTCCTTAACGATATCCGGGTGCGCCACCATGTAGCCAAGACGCAATCCTGGAGCCAGCGATTTTGAAAGGCTGCCGATGTAGACAACATTGCCGGAGCGGTCCAATGAGCGAATGGGCAGCGCCCGCTCAGTGACGAAGTTCATCTCGGCCTCATAGTCATCTTCGCAAATGACAAATCCTTTCTCAGCCGCCATCTGGCTCAATTGAAGGCGGCGCTCTTCCGACATGGTCACCGTTGTCGGGAATTGGTGGCTGGGCGTTGTGTAGACCAGCCCGCAATCATCGGGCATGTCTTCAATCCTCATGCCGAATTCATCCACCGGAACATTGACGATTTTGCAACCGGCCAAGGTGAACGCATTGCGCGCCTCGGGATAGCAAGGGTCTTCCAGGGCAACCACACGGTTTTTTCGCCCGAATAGTGTAGCAAGACAGAAAATAGCGTTTTGCGCGCCCGATGTGATCAGGATTTCATCTTCTCCGGCGTCCAGCCCACGATACGTCAGCAGCCTTTGCTGAACCTGTTTGACGAGGTTTGCACTGTCTGCTCCGCCAGAATCGCCGCTCCAATCCGCAAGGCCTTTGGAATTCAGCGCAAGGCGCATGCATTCGCGCCACTCCTGAAGCGGAAACAGCCGAGGGTCCATCTGATTGTATATAAAAGGATAGGGGTAGGTATTCCAATCATCCGGATGCTCGACCTTGCGCAACTCGGAAGGCAAAATATCTGCGCCATCAAGTTTCAGATCGAGCTTGAGAGGTGTGTGAACCTTCGTTTTGTCGCCTTCCGATTGTCGCACACGCGTTACGGTTTCGGGATTAACGAAGTAACCGCTGCGGTTTCTGGACAGGATAAGGCCTGAATCGATCAGACGGACATAAGCGGCAAAGACAGTGTTTCTGGAGACACCAAGCTGTTTTGAAAGTGCACGACATGATGGCAAAGGCTCGTTGTGCACAATGTTGTTTTTGGAGATTGCGTCGCTCAACATTTCGCAAATCTGATTGCGTAGGGACAATTTCGAGTTTTCGGGGAGCCTCAGGAAATGTATTGCGACCAAAACTCCGTCCTCTCTGAGCTGTTCCCTATGTCTGAGAATTGCCCGCCATCACAAAAGCTGGCGCGACAGACCAGCAGACGTTGGCTTGCCCCCGCAAAACCTAAAAAGACAGCCTTGCATCCAACGCAGAAAGCGGCGTTGCGTCTTTGAGGATCGCGCGGGCCTGGGCGCTGTCCTTATCCATCTGCGCTACTAATGCATCGACACCATCAAACTTGGCCTCTCCACGCAAAAACTCGTGAAATGTGACCATCAGCATTTCACCATAAAGATCGCCTGAAAAATCAAACAGAAATGCTTCCAGAAGCGGCGCTCCATTATCGAATTGCGGTCGGCGGCCATAGCTGGCGACGCTGTGATAGAGCGTTCCATCCTGTCTGCGCACACTGACTGCATAAATGCCAAGCGCCAATTTGCAAGAGGATGGCAAAACCATATTGGCGGTTGGATAGCCTAAATCCCGCCCGCGTTTCTCGCCATGAATGACTTTGGACTGAACAAACCAGCGATATCCCAACTCATTGTTGGCAGACCGCACATCAGCATTTTCCAAATGGGTTCTGATTGCGCTGGAAGACACAGCCAGACCGTCCGGCAATGTCACCTGTGGCACAACTGTAACACCAAAACCAGCGTCCTGGCCGGCGGCAAACAGGAAAGCTGGACTGCCTTCACGCCCCTTGCCGAAATGAAAATCATACCCAACCACCACATGAGAAGCGGACAGATATTTGATCAGAACGTCATCTACAAAGGTCTGGGCACTGAGGTTTGCGAATTCTTTGGTGAACGACCAGTTCACAACACCCTTTAGCCCGCAAGCCTGCAACAAGGACGCTTTTTCCCGCATCGGGCTGAGGCGAAACACAGGCTCAGATGGTTTAAAGACGCTTCTTGGATGAGGCTCAAATGTAAGTGCAAGCACCGGCACCGTGCCGGCAGCAAGATCCAGCGCATGCTGTAAAATGACACGATGACCTGCATGTAGTCCGTCGAAATTCCCGATGACCACAATCGCGCCACGCAATTGGGCAGGAAGTTCAGCGTCGCCATCCAGCAGAACGAAATCAGTCTCAATGTCAGGCAGCGGCATAAGGGAGGTCCGGCGATAACGATTCTTCTGGCGTTACTTTGGTCATACAACGTGTTGCATATTGTAAGCTGGCGCACACTGCCGTGCGGGCTGCTCAAGGTCAAGATGGCATCTGCCCCTGTTGGCTGTACAATTTCGTCGGGCCTATAGCGGGCAAGAAGAAAAGTCATTTTAACCAAACTTTCAAGAAACCCAACTATCTTCGTTTTCAGATATCCTGCCAACTGAAGAGATGGAAAATGGCGCTTGACCTCACTATGCCTGTACTCATCGTCGATGATTACGCGACCATGGTCAGAATTATCCGGAATCTTCTAAAGCAACTTGGTTTTGGTGACATCAACGACGCTGCCAATGGTGACGATGCGTATAAACTGATGGAAGATCGCCAATATGGCCTGGTTATTTCCGATTGGAATATGGTGCCGATGACTGGCTACGAGTTGCTGACAAAGGTTCGCGAACATCCCCGTATCTCCCAAACGCCCTTCATTATGATCACCGCTGAAGCTAAAACCGAGCGTGTTATTGCCGCCAAGAGGGCTGGCGTTAACGATTACATCCTCAAACCATTCAATGCTCAGACATTGAGAGGCAAGATTGAGCATGTGCTCGGACAGGATTTTTCCATGAAACCAACGATTCGGACCGAAGGTTTTGCACAGCGTTAAGTGCAGGAACTGAGTGCGACTTACATAAAGTTAAGTGGCCGAGTGACATGCCCTCCTCTATGTAATTGTGTAGTCGGGCCAGACATCCCTATCTGACGCCCGTATATCGACCGCACCTGGACACTGAATTCTGACAAGAGTGATTTTCATGAAACTTTGGCCGATTTCCCGATACTTTGTTGTAGCAATCTTTGCTGCATCTTTTGTTTCAAATTCCTTCGCTGAAACGTTTAAAATTGCTCCCAATGCTGAATCCAGCATGCTGAAGAACGGCTTGCAGATTGTCGTCATTCCTGACAATCGCGCACCGGTCGTAACGCATATGCTGTGGTACAAGGTTGGGTCCGCAGATGAGACGCCCGGCAAAAGCGGCATAGCCCACTTTCTGGAGCATCTGTTGTTCAAGGGCACGAAAGCAAACCCTGACGGGGCATTTTCCAAACGTATTGCGGAAATCGGAGGGCAGGAAAATGCGTTCACATCCAGTGACTATACCGGTTATTTCCAACGTGTAGCCCCAACACATCTGGCTGAGATGATGGCGTTGGAAGCAGACCGAATGCGCAATCTTGTTTTGACTGATGAAGTTGTTCTTCCTGAGCGGGAGGTGGTTCTTGAAGAAAGAAGTTCTCGCATTGGCAACAATCCATCCTCGCGGCTGGGTGAAGCCATTGATGCCTCATTCTACAAGAACCATCCCTATCGCTTCCCGGTGATCGGCTGGGAACACGAGATAAAGCAGTTGAACCGCAAGGATGCCTTTGCATTTTACGAAAAACACTACACGCCGGAGAATGCAATTCTGATTGTAGCAGGTGATGTGGTGCCACAAGACGTGTTTGACCTTGCAAAGGCAACTTACGGTACAATTTCGCGCAACGGTGATGCGTTGCCTCGGCTGCGCCCTGTTGAACCCCCTATGGAGACAGCCCGCACCGTTACGCTGGCGAATGAGCAGGTAAAGCAGCCTTCTGTGCGCCGCTCATTTCTGACGCCTTCCTACAGCACCGCCGAGGGCCCGGAGGCAGCTGCTTTGTCGTTGCTGACCGAGATTCTGGGTGGAGGGTCAACCAGCCGCCTTTACAGGGAACTGGTTCTCAATGGCGGACCTGCAACAGCGGCGGGCAGCTGGTATCAGGGGCAGCAACTCGATAGCGGCCGTGTCTCTGTCTATGCAGTGCCAAATGGTTCAGAGAAGCTTGAGGAACTGATCGAAAAAGTTCAGGACATTGTCGAAAACATCAAAACCGGTGGTGTTGAGCAGGATGAATTGGACAAAGCGCGCAATCGCATGATTTCCGACACGGTTTATGCGCAGGACAATCAGGCGTCCCTGGCCCGGATTATCGGCGTTGGTCTGACCACAGGCCAGACACTGGAAGAAATTCAGAACTGGCCAGCATTGCTCCAGTCGGTAACGACAGATGATGTTCAAAACGCTGCAAAACAATATCTCGATGCTGGCCGCTCCATCACCGGTTATCTGCTGTCTGCAGATGACGAAAACCCTTCCTGATTTCTGGATAATTGGATTTGACCATGTTCAAAAGACCTTTCGTCGTTAAAACACTTCTGATCGGCGCCTTCACACTTCTGGCGGCCAGTTTTCTTGTCAGGCCCACAATGGCAGTGGAGGTTCAGGAAATCACAACCCCGAACGGCCTGGACTACTGGCTGGTTTCTGACAACACAGTCCCGCTGATTACCGTCAGTTTCTCGTTGACAGGTGGATCAGTACTGGACCCTTCCAGCAAGGAAGGGCTGGCAGAACTCCTGTCAGCGACGCTGGATGAAGGGGCTGCGGATATGGATAGCCAGACCTTTCAGGCGACACTGGAAGAAGCTGCGGTTCGCTTATCGTTCAGTTCTCGCGCCGAACGGTTCTCGGGCGTCATGCGTACGCTGTCTTCCAACAAGGACATTGCCTTCGAGCTTCTGGGAAAGGCCATGTCACAACCCAGATTTGACAAGGAACCAGTGGAGCGGATGGTCTCCCGTATTCAGGCGCGTTTGCGCGGTGATCTGACGGATCCTGGCAGCATTGCCTCTGAAACATGGTTTGCAACGGCCTTCCCTGCGCATCCCTACGGCGCGCCACGCTCCGGCACAATTGAATCCGTTGGCCGTATTACACCGGATGATTTGCGTGCGCTTCACGGTCAGATTTTCAAACAAAATGGACTGAAGCTGGCCGTTGTCGGCGATATTGATGCGCAAAGTGCCAGCGCCTATATCGACGCAACCTTTGGTGCTCTGCCTGAAGGTGAAGCACTGCCGGAAATCGTGGCTCCTGCCCCGATTATGGAAGAAACAATCGTGGTGCCGCTGGACAAGCCGCAAACCACCATCCGGATGGGTGGCAACAGCATTTTGGTCGAAGATCCTGACTTCATCACGGCCTATGTTGTGAATCACATTCTGGGGGGCGGCAGCTTCACATCCCGACTCTATGAAGAAGTGCGGGAAAAGCGTGGCCTTGCCTATTCGGTCTTCAGCTATCTTTCCAGCTTTGACGAGCGCGGCTTTTTCTTTGTTGGCGTCGGATCGCGAAGTGACCGGGCGGAAGAGGCGCGCGAAGTGATTGTTGCCGAGTTGAAACGGATGGCAGAATCTGGACCGACAATGACCGAAATGCGCGCTGCGAAAGATTATCTGAAAGGTGCTTATGCACTGCGCTTCGACACATCTGACAAGATTGCCAGTCAGTTGGTGGGCCTCCAAATCCAGGGCCGCGGCGCGGATTACATCAATCAGCGTAATGAGTTGATTGAATCCGTCTCACTGGAAGATGCCATGCGCGTTGCCAAACGTATCTTCTCAAGCCCACTGCTGACCGTCGTTGTTGGGCAGCCGCCTGTCGCTCAGGCCTCTGAAGAGATTAAGGGCTGATTGGCTTTTATGATTGCCGACTTCGTGGACCCTCGGACTTGTTCCGAGGGTCCACAGCTGCATAATCTCTCACTCAAAAAATTGTCAGGATGCACGTCTGGCGGGGCTGACTTCAAAAGCATAGCCCATTGCGAAAGCTGCGTTGAGCTCCAAAGCTTCGAGCACCATGGCTTCATTTTCCAGATCGCCGACAATCAATTCCATGCCGTAGCGACCGGTCAACCCAGCCAAATCTGCAGGGTGAAGATCAAACGGTGTTTTTTCGCCATTCTCGATGGCAGTCAATGCTGTAATGAGTGGCTTTGCCGAGATGCGGACATAGCGAAAACCCAGTTCAGCAAGCATGCCATAATCCGCAGCCAGACCAACTCTGGCGTTTTTGTGCAAAGCGTAGCTGTAACCCCAGCGCGCATACCGGCGCAGTCTGGCGCGTAAGGCTGTGCTTTCACTGTCTCGCGCATTGGCGGCCAATTGACTTGTTATCGCCCTGTCTGGAAACTCAAGGATGATATTGTGTGCGTTGTCTCGCTGTGTTTCCAGTGCCTCTTCAAAAGCATCGGAGAATGGATTGGGAAGCAGGCTTTCCAGGTTCAACTGACAGATGACTGGCGCCGCCTGACCATCAGCCAGCTTGATGCTGGAGCCCTTGCTTGCCTGAGACAGGGTCAAGAGATCAATACACGGCAGCAAACCGTTTTCGGCAGCAATTTTTCGCAATACGGCCTGATCGCGTTCTCCGGGAACCTGAACATTGACCTTGGCAAAGCCAGACCAGATTTGCCGCCGTGGCATGCGAACAACAGGCTCATAGTCGAAGGTGACAGCATTGCTATTCAAAGCACGGCGCAGCGCTGACAGCTTTGTCGCATCGACGTTGCGATCCTCAATGGCATCGGCTGCAGACTGGTCAGGATCTGCTGCAGGCTTCATCACTTGCGGCTCCGCAGGTCGTTGGCTTGGCAAAGATGTCAGGAGCCGGCCATGATTTTGCAGGCGAATATCCACATCGCCCATGGCCTCAACAATGTCTTTAATCAGGGCACTCAACTCGGCAATATCTGCACGAGCTTCATAATCTTCCGCTTTTCCCAGATCCTCGGCCAGAAGATCAACGCGTTCCTCACATACTTTCAGACGTGAATTCCAGGCTGACCAGCCTTTGCGGGCCGTCGTAACTTCTTCAGCAAGATTATCTATTTCTGTTTCCAGCCGCATATGGTGCTTGCGCTGAACTGCCAACCCTTGCGTCAATGTGAATATCAACAGTAGAAATCCGGCGATCAGAATGCTGGCGAGCAACGGCAAATCAAATATAGTTCGCGCCCCCACCGCAATAGCCATCGCGGTTGCGAGCATAAAACAGAATATCAGCGTGGCGATGATTCGATCCATATAGCGACAATAATGACAAAGGCATTTTTTCCAAGTGGAGCGTGTCAGATTTTCATGGTGATCAGACGGGAAAACTAACGTTTGGAGAACATTCAGGGAAAAATCCAATCCAATTGTCGCTCGGAAACGGTTTATTTACCCTGTTAGACGAAAATTGGAGCTCGACCTTTCAGCAGTGATGGACTGCACGCGTCTCTGGTGTCTTGCCCCAGTACAGCGGACAGCGACCATCGGTTCAGCGTAGGCCTGGAACATATTTGATGCAGCATGCCGAGCACGAATTATCCTACTCGATCCTTCTCATTGAAGGAGATGAGGCCCAGCAACGCGCCATTGGCGCGCTGATTAATGATTTCATTTCCAGACAATCCAGTTCAGCTAAAAGCTCGGCGGATCAAACCACCAGCCTGGAAGTTGTGCGTAATCTTGAGGAAGCCCATCAACAGATTGCAGCAAATGGTCCAGCGATCATTCTGGCTGATATGGAAAGCGTTTGCGGTATTCAGGGGGTTGAAGCCCTCACGACGGCGGCGCCACATGCAAAGCTGATCAGCCTTTCCGGCCTTGGTGCCCTCTCATCGGCCATTGATGCGATGCGGGCAGGCGCCTGGGATTTTCTCATCAAACCCGTAGGCATATCAACGCTGCAAAAACGCATTGGTGAGGCGCTTGCCTCCTATCAGAAAGATATCAAGCGACGTTTGAAAACCAGACAGAAAAAAGCCGCCTTGTTGGAAAGCACCAAGCCGGTTTCCTCTATCGAAACAAAGGCGAAGACCCTCGAGACCGATGAACTGGCCTTTGAAGGTTTTTGCGGGCGGTCTGCCGCCATGCTGGAACTCTATCAACAAATTGATCGCGTCGCTCCATCTGCAGCACCTGTCTTCATCACAGGCGAAAGCGGAACCGGGAAGGATGTATGTGCCGAGGCACTTCATGCACGGTCCGGCCGCGGGGATAGACCCTTTGTGGCGCTGAATTGCAGCGCCATTCCAAAAGACCTGATGGAGAGCGAGTTGTTCGGCCATTGCAAGGGCGCTTTTACAGGCGCTGTTGCCGATCATCCAGGTGCCGCAGAACAGGCTGACGGGGGAACGCTGTTCCTCGATGAAATCGGCGATATGGATATGGCGCTACAGGCAAAACTGCTGCGCTTCCTGCAAACCGGAACCGTGCGCCGTATTGGCGATGTTCAAATGCGGTCGGTGAATGTCCGCATTATCTGCGCAACCCATCGTGATCCTTACAAAGCTGTCGCTGACAGACGGTTCCGGGAAGATCTGTTTTACCGCCTGCATGTTCTGCCAATTTTTGTTCCACCTTTGCGCGTACGCAAGGAAGATGTTCTTGTATTGGCCAATCGGTTTCTACATTCCTACGTCAGGGAAGAAGGAAGAGCCTTCACACATTTCTCTTCTCAATCTGAAGCCTGTCTGAAGCACTATCATTGGCCAGGAAATGTGCGGGAACTGCAGAATGTGGTTCGCCACACGATTGTCATGAATGACGGTCAGGCTATTGAGGCGCATATGTTGCCCAATTCCATGCGATCCAGCTCTGTTGCGGCAGAAGTTCTGGATGCAGGTATCAAGACCACAATTGCGGAAGCACGCGTGAGAGATCCGTTTGAAGGGCGTTCCAAAGCACATGATTGTCTGCCATTCTGGCAACAGGAACAATCCATTATCGAAGCGGCTGTCACGCGTTATGATGGCAACATTTCCCGCGCGGCTGCGGCGTTGGAAATAAGCCCGTCTACCATCTATCGAAAACGCCAATCCTGGTTGAGCCAAAGCCTTTAATATTTTTTATTTGATCATTTTGTCGCAGATCATCTTTCATGCGATAATAAGGCCCGCATGCGATAATAAGGCCCGCCGGATTGTGAGACACTTTTGGCGCTTTGTAATGGGTCCTGATCATGTATTGCCGCAATTTTTACGCGCCGTTTTCAGAAGTTTTGCGAATTGCCTTACTGGTGATCTCGATAGGGTCTGCTTCAACCGCGATGGCGGCAAGCCCGTCTGAATTGGCGCGGGAAGCCGAAGCCCTTGCGCGTCAGGGCAACATGACCGAGGCCATGGAGCGTATGCAAGAGGCGGCAGACGCGTTGTGGGGCCTGCAACAGTTCAAGATTGTCGAGACCACATTATTAATCGATGGCGAGCCGCAGCAGACCGCAATTCTGCGATCCGGCGAGGCCCTCACAATCAGCGCTTTATTGGCTGGGTTCAGCTATGAGGGAAGCGACGACAATCTGTCCGTTTCGTTTGCTGTTGATGTGGACATTCGTCATGCCAATGGCCGCGTGTTGGCCAGCATGCAGGACTTCGCCTCTGTTTCCCAAACAGTTTCAGGCCGGGTTGCCGAGTTTTCCATTGAAATGAACCTGACAACACCTGCCCTGCTGGATGGAGATTATGAAGCCGCCTTTACCCTGCGCGATCTGGCATCAGGACAAGCTGCGCAATTTGTGCAGGGCTTCAGCATCAAGGGCATTCTTGGGACAATGCCGCAACAAGGCAATTAGGGTCCAGCATGACGGATTTTGTAATCGATACAGCTGATGATGGATCTGGCAGCGGACTGGCAATGCTCATTGCAACGGTCTATGGCGAATATGAGAATTGCCCCTTTGTAGCGGACGAATTTAGAGAGCTTGATGCCGTGTCCACATATTTCCGAAATTTGGGCGGGGAAATCTGGGTTGCCAGAGCGGCAGACTCACCAGGCAACAGCACTGCGTTAATTGGCTGTCTGGCGATTGTTCCTGCTCTGAAACCAGGCGTATTTGAATTGTTTAAAATGTATGTTGCGAAAAGCGCGCGCGGCACAGGGCTAGCACAAGAGCTGTATGCTGAAGCTTTAAAATGGGCAGGCGCACACGATCTGAAATCCCTGCGACTTTGGACTGATACGCGTTTTGCGAGCGGCCACAGATTTTACGAAAAACAGGGATTCGCCAAGCAGCCGGTTGTGCGGTATCTGGGGGATGCCGGGCAGACTTGGGAATACCTGTTTGTCTGCAACGCACCAATCGCTCCATCATAGGCCCGCTTTGTCCGAAACTGCACTCAGCAAACACGATCTGGCTCCGCTGGCAGCGATGACGGTCGCATTGTTTGCCCTGTCCCTGCTGGATGCTGGTATCAAGACAGCGTCATTTGATCTGCAAACCTGGCAAATCGTGGTCATGCGCTACGGTGTCGGGGTCGTCTTTGCATTTATCTTCTTTGTTTACAGCACGCCGAGAGCATCCCTTTCTACACGTTTGGCAGGGCTTGCTTCCTGGCGGTTGCTGTCCACCAGCTTTATACGAGCGGTGTTTGTTGTTCTCACTGCCAGCTGCTTCTTTTTCGCCCTGTCCGAGCTTCCTCTGGCACGCGCGGTAACGATTGTCTTCACAGCGCCCTTGTTTATGGTTTTGCTGTCCAGAGTGATCCTGAGTGAACCCATTGCCGCTTCCGCCCTGGTTGCAATCGCGCTCGGGTTCAGTGGCGTGCTGGTTATTTTTGGCGATGCATTTCTGGAACCGTTGGGCGGTGCTTTGATCCCCATGGTCAGTGCCTTACTGGCAAGCCTGTTCTATGCGCTGACAATTGTGCTGTCACGCAAGCACACCGCACATACCGCGCCGGAAGAAATGGTTATGCTGCAATCCGGCTTTGCCCTTCTGTTGGCCCTGCCATTTGGTCTGTTGCCTCTGCCCCAAACCGGTTGGGTCGCGGTTGACGGGCGTCTGTTTGTACTCTTCATGGCAATCGGGTTTTTGGGAACAGCCGGTCATTTGATGATCGTATGGGCGTTGAAGCGTGAGACGGCCTCGCGATTGGGGCCGATAGAATATACCGCTCTGATCTGGGCGGTTGTGTTCGGATATCTGTTTTTTGGAGAAGTCCCGGAAAGTCGCACATTGTTCGGAGCCGCGCTTGTTGTCCTGGCTTGCCTTGTCGCCGGACGAAAGAAACTGCCGCATCCCACTTAGACGCGTATCTTCCATCTTCGCAGTTTTTAAAACAACCGAATGATTTCGGCGGATATTCAGCACACAATTCGCGATCTGCTGTTGACACAGGCCGTTGTAATCATTATCTCCCCGCAGTCGGTTAGCACTCTCTTGAAAGGAGTGCTAACATAGTTTTAGATCAACGTTTCGCATCCATTTCGGATGCCTAGCAGAAGGAAAAGAAGACGATGAAATTCCGTCCTCTCCACGACCGTGTGGTAGTTCGCCGCGTAGAGTCCGAGGAAAAGACCGCCGGTGGTATCATTATTCCAGATACCGCTAAAGAAAAGCCACAAGAAGGCGAAATCGTTGCAGTGGGCGCAGGCGCACGTGACGAAACCGGCAAGGTTCAACCTTTGGACGTCAAAGCTGGCGACCGTGTTCTTTTCGGCAAATGGTCCGGCACCGAAGTCAAGCTTGACGGTGAAGACCTGCTGATCATGAAAGAATCCGACGTTATGGGCGTAGTTGGCTAAGCCATCTCTGCCCTTAATCACATTCTAGATTTTCACGACTTGAGAGAAGGATCTCAAAATCATGGCTGCTAAAGAAGTAAAATTCGGCAGCGACGCGCGCGATAAAATGCTGCGCGGCGTCGACGTTCTTGCCAATGCTGTAAGAGTAACACTCGGCCCTAAAGGCCGGAACGTTATTCTCGACAAATCTTTCGGCGCACCGCGCATCACCAAAGATGGTGTATCCGTTGCCAAGGAAATCGAACTGGAAGACAAGTTCGAAAACATGGGCGCACAGATGGTGCGTGAAGTTGCCTCCAAAACCAACGATGTTGCAGGCGACGGCACGACAACTGCAACTGTTCTGGCTCATGCCATCGTCAAGGAAGGCGCCAAATACGTTGCCGCCGGCATGAACCCGATGGATCTGAAGCGCGGAATCGAAATGGCGGTTATTGCTGCCGTTGCTGATCTTGAAGCCCGTTCAAAGACCATCAGCACTTCTGAAGAAGTTGCTCAGGTCGGCACGATCTCCGCCAATGGCGACAAGATTGTCGGCGAAAAAATTGCCGAAGCCATGCAGACTGTTGGCAATGAAGGCGTCATCACGGTTGAAGAGTCCAAAGCTCTTGAGTTCGAGCTGGAAACCGTTGAAGGCATGCAGTTTGACCGCGGTTACCTGTCTCCTTACTTCGTGACCAACTCCGAAAAGATGATCACTGAGCTGGAAGACCCGTACATTCTTCTGCATGAGAAAAAACTCTCCAACCTGCAGGCGATGCTCCCAATTCTGGAGAAAGTTGTTCAGTCCGGTCGTCCTTTGTTGATCATTGCTGAAGACGTTGAAGGCGAAGCCTTGGCGACCCTCGTGGTCAACAAGCTGCGCGGTGGCTTGAAAGTTGCGGCTGTTAAGGCACCTGGCTTTGGCGACCGTCGTAAAGCCATGCTGGAAGATATTGCCATTCTGACCGGTGGTGAAGTGATCTCCGAAGATCTCGGCATCAAGCTGGAAAACATCGAAATGGAAATGCTCGGCACAGCAAAGCGCGTTTCCATCACCAAAGAGAACACAACTGTTGTTGATGGTGCCGGTGAAAAAGAAGGCATTGAAGCACGCGTTGCACAGATCAAAGCTCAGATCGAAGATACAACTTCTGACTATGATCGCGAAAAACTGCAGGAGCGTCTTGCTAAACTGGCTGGCGGCGTTGCCGTTATCCGCGTTGGCGGTGCAACTGAAGTTGAAGTGAAAGAGCGCAAAGATCGTGTCGACGATGCTCTGAACGCAACTCGTGCTGCTGTTGAAGAAGGCATCGTGCCAGGTGGTGGCGCTGCGCTGCTGCGTGCAACTGTTGCCGTTGGTGAACTGTCCTCCGACAATCCTGACATTCAGGCTGGTATCAAGATCGTTCTGCGCGCATTGCAGGCTCCGATCCGCCAGATTGCTGAAAACTCCGGTGTTGAAGGTTCAGTTGTCGTCAACAAAGTTCTGGAAGGCAAAGATCCATTTGGTTTCGATGCTCAGACCGAAGAATATGTTGATCTGATTGCGGCTGGCATCATCGATCCAACTAAAGTGGTTCGTACTGCCCTTCAGGACGCAGCGTCTATTGCAGGCCTGCTGGTCACAACAGAAGCCATGGTCGCTGACAAGCCTTCAAAAGACGGCGCTGGTGGCGCTCCAGGCGGCATGCCAGGTGGCATGGGCGGCATGGGCGGAATGGACTTCTAAAGTCCAGTACCCAGACAGATTTGAAAAAGGCGGCCAATTGGCCGCCTTTTTTGTTACACAGGCATATAGATTTAAAATCCGGAACACACCCGCCCATGCCTGCATTGAAGCGATATACATCCCCGGGATTTAAGTGGGCAAAACGAAACGTTTTGCCATCTCACGGCGCGCAAATGGCGTGGCAATTTCAGGAGAAACTGGAACAAAGCCAATGGAGAACCGCTGAACAACACCACAACATTCAATTTCAGCAAATCACGCCATTGCTGCAACACGCCGCCAACAAAGTGCCGTTCTATGCGCAAAGCCTCTCTGGATTCGACTTGGCGCACCCTCTGACACCAGAACGATTCAAGACACTTCCGGTTTTGACCCGGTCCATGCTGCAGGATGCAGGAGATGGACTGACAGCTTCCAGCTTTCCCGAAGAGCACGGCGCTGTCAGCCAATCCAGCTCGTCGGGCTCGACCGCCCAGCCTATTTCAATCCTGCATACAGGTCTCAGCACCAACTGGCACCGCGCATTGACATTGCGGTCTCGACTATGGGCGCAAAACCGGCTGGACCGTAAACTTGCAGCCATTCGTCGGTATGCCTCAGGTAATGCGAACTATCCAAACGGTTTTTCAGGCGATTGCTGGGCGGATGATTTGACCATTCCCACCATAAGCGGGCCCGTTGCCGGTTTGAGTGTGGCCACCCCCATCGATCAACAGATCAGTTGGTTACAGGTGCAAAAACCAAGAATCCTGCTGACGTTTCCCAGTAATCTGGACGCGCTGTGCCAGCATATACGAGACAACGGCATCAAATTACCGTCGATCAAACATGTGCTCACATTAGGCGAAGCACTGCCGGAGGACATTCGCGCCACCGTGCGCAGAACTTTTGGCGCGAAGCTGTTTGACACGTATTCAGCGGCCGAAGTCGGTGAGATCGCAATTCAATGCCCTGATTACGACCATCATCATATTCAATCTGAAGCGCTGTATGTCGAAGTGCTCAATGAACAGGATGAGCATTGCGCGCCCGGCGAAACGGGCCGCGTGGTCATCACCGCGTTGCACAATTACGCAAAACCACTCATCCGCTATGAGATCGGCGATATGGCGACTGTGGGAAGTTCTTGCCGTTGTGGCCGTGGTTCACCGGTTCTGGACAGAATCATGGGACGGCACCGGAACATGATGGTGACCTCAGATGGCGCTAAATTCTGGCCGTCCTTTGGTCTGAAAAGCGCCAGCCGGGTTACGCCCATCAAACAGGCCCAATTCATTCAGCATTCCACGAATGATCTGGAGGCCATATGTGTCTGTGAACGCAGTTTGACCGCTGTGGAGGAAGAGACAGTTCGCAATATTATCCTGACACGCCTTCCGGAAAAAATCGGTATCCGGTTTTCCTATCGTGACAAGCTGGAGCGCGGCGCCAGTGGGAAATTTGAAGAATTTATCTGCAAATTTGCCTGATCGGCATTCTTACGGGCTGCTATAACCAAACGGAATCCGCACACCGATTGTGCCGCTATGGGACTCGTAATCACTTGATTGCGCGGTACCTGATGATACGCCACTAAAATCAACATTCATGCCATCAGCGTTGAAATAGCGGTAGTCCAGCGTTATCTGGATGCCATCCGGGTTGCCGATAGCAACACCGCCGCCAAATTGGTAGGCGAATACGAAATCGGAATCGTTGAAATCGTATTGTTCGCTGAAAAATCCGCTATCTAACGGGCCGTAGTCGGCGTCCAGAGATACATGTGCACCCCCGATGCCACCGCCGAAGTAAGGCGTGATCACAGTCCCGGTCGGAATATCCACCCAGCCATTCAGCATTACACCGAAGGCTGTGATATCGCCGTTGATACCTGCCGGACCTTCGTTCTGAACCGTTGCGTCATCATATCCGTTGCGCCTGTAAGAGACTTCCCCTTCTGCGCGGAAATACGACGAGAACCTGTAGCCAACCGCCCCAAGGACGGCAACGCCAGTATCAAATTCAAGCTGCCTGGTGTTCTGCGGAATATCAAAATCGTCAGAATTCAGGTCGATGTCGGACAGGATATTAACCCCGGCACCAAGAGACACATAAAAAGGTTGCTCAGCCTGAGCTGTCGACTGGGTAAACATGGCCGCCATGGAGGCCGCACCTGACAGCAAGACCAGCTTTCTGGATTTCATGTTTGTATGTCCCTGGAGATGTTGTCGATTAACTGCACAATTTCGTCTTTTCAGATTCTTAAGATGGATCTGGCTCGTTACAATTCAACTTAAAATGATAGGTCGTCAAACCGTCTTTGACAGACGATTTTTCCGAGCCAGTAACGCCGACATAGGCCCCGGTCCCACCAATGATCTCAGTCGTCTTGAACTTGCCATTGATCAGTTCTTTTGTCCCGTGGATGGCGCCGTCCTGCAATACATTTATCAGTTCAGTCGTGCGTCGCCATTCTTTGCCGTCCGCTGTGACTTCTTTGATGAGGCCAACATAGTGGCGGACACCAATCTTGTTTCCACTTGCATCAACAAGATCGCGCTGACCAACCAACCTGTCGCCCGCGCTCTTGGCCCCGCTCATGTCAGCATCAACCAGATGCTGTTCACGAAATTCGCCAGTGCTGCCGATGTCAAATTCCTGACAGGTGCGTTTTTCGTCTGCATGGGCAGTAGACACCGCAAATGTCGCCAGTAATGCCAGGCAAATATTACGCATTTGATATTTCCTCATATATGTCTTCACGCTTTTATGTCGTCACGTTTGAACCGCGCGGCAATTTGCGAGAAGGCAAGCGTAGCGGCACGCTTCCACCTATTCTATATTTGTCGCTTGCGCTACGCAAGTGGATCCAGCCAGCCAAGGTTGAATTTATTTGGTGCTGCGACACGATGCAGCGATCATTGTCTGCCCGCTTTCGCACAGCACAGAACACAATTGAACACCATGTTCAGATTGTCATCTAAAATCCGGAACTTTTTCCAAGCCTGCCCGTTTCCCCGACAGCAGAATGAAAACGAAAATTGTCATGCATTTTTCACGCTGCCAAAGAGGTTGACCGGAGGCTTTGTCCTGCTGCACGCGGAGCGGCTGGACACCAGCCCCGGCGCACGACGGCTGACCCAGGAGAGGCGACCGATACTGCCTCCCCCAAGCCGATAATGCGCGGACCACCTCACCACAATGTTTTAGTAAAAATAATTATAGCCGAAATATATAATTCCTCTAAATAAATTTTTAAGTTTTTATTTTCCAAAATTATTAAATTAAATAAATTTTATTTTTTGAAACTTTTGTATTTTTCTCCCGTGAATTCAAATGCTGAAACATACAGCAAACGAAAATTACCGTATTATTATAAAAGGAAAATACAATGACGATCTCAAAATTTATCGCGCCCGCAATCATTTCAGGTGTACTGGCACTGAGTGGATCAGTTGCTTTTTCTGCGAGCCACACTGAAACTGAATCAGAAGGTACGTTCAACGCAAGCAATGATGGCTCTCCAGATGCGCAAACGCCTGGAAAAACCGGAACAGCTGACACCAATAATGCCACAGCCGAAACTGGTGACACGATGCGCAATTGTGAAAGCTCTGGTGTGTTCAACTCCGCAAACGATTCAGCTCCAGATGCAATGACGCCAGGCTGTACCGGCTCGGCAGTTGAGAACAATGGAACTGCAGAGACCGATACGTCTGGCGGCAAAGAATCCAGTGGCGTATTCAACGCTGCAAATGAAACTGCTCCAGATGCACAGACGCCAGGCAAAACGGGTACAGCTAACTCAAACTAACAAACGGTCGCCTGTATTCGACAACTTTGTAAAAAAATGGGGCGCATGGTGGCAACACCTTGCGCCCTTTTGCTATCTACCAGTCGCTTTCAGAATCTGAACCCAATTGAGAGATTGAATTGAGTCCAGATCCCAGATCCCAGATCCCAGATCCCAGACCCCAGACCCCAGACCCCAAACAATGGCGTTGAAGGCCTAGACCTCAACACCTTTCATGCCCTCTTCTGTGTATCGCTCACCGACAACCAACTCTGGCGCACCAGCCGCATCGAGATCCTGAATGTCATCCAGGGTCAAAACAATCTGGGCTGCAGCCGTGTTTTCCTCAAGGTACTTCATACGCTTGGTGCCTGGAATCGGGACAATGTCTTCGCCCTTGGCAAGCAACCACGCCAATGCGATCTGGGCAGCTGTCGCGTCTTTTTGTTTTGCAATGGAATGAAGCGTGTCAATGATCGGGCGGTTGGCCTTCATATTCTCTGTCTGAAAGCGCGGCAGGTTCACCCGGAAATCACCTTCCGCAAAATCTGTGTCTGCCGCCAAGGTTCCGGTCAGGTAACCGCGCCCCAATGGCGAATACGGCACAAAGCCTACACCAAGCTCGCGGCATGTTGGCAAAATCTCTTCCTCCACATGGCGGGTCCAAAGTGAATATTCCGTCTGAATTGCCGCTACGGGGTGTATGGCGTGAGCGCGTCTAAGAGTATCTGCACTTACTTCACACAGACCAATGTGGCCCACCTTCCCTTCAGTTACCAGACGCGACAGGCTTTCCATGGTGTCTTCAACAGGGCGATCCGGATTCAACCGATGCGCATAATAAAGATCAATGCATTCGACACCCAGCCGGGAGAGTGATGCTTCGCAGGCTTGCTTTATATAGGCATCGCTGTTGTCGATCCGGCGTTCATAGCTGCCGGGCTCCCTCACGATGCCAAATTTGGAAGCGATCACCATCGACGCCTGACTTTCGTGCAAAAATCGCCCCACAAGTTCCTCATTATGGCCGCTGCCATAGGTGTCAGCGGTATCTAAAAAATTGAGACCCAAATCATTAGCACGGTGCAGAACCCGGAGAGATTCAGCGTCTTCGTGTGGGCCGTAAAACTCACTCATCCCCATACATCCAAGCCCGAGAGGGGAAACCGTGAGGCCTGACAATAATTGTCTGTGTTTCATAATGTCTCCTGTGACGTTCCACACAAAAGTTAGGCTTCCGTATTTGGAAAATAAATGGCAGAAATCGGAAGAGTTTATTCCAAAAACGGAAAGCCCCGATGAGCACTCCCAATTGGGACGATACGCGCATATTTCTGGCTATAGCCCGCACGGGTGCGGTTTCCATCGCGGCGCGTGAGCTTGGCCTTGGCGTCGCCACAGTCTCACGCCGGATTGCACGTCTTGAAGCGGCTCTTGATCTGCCGCTGTTCTCACGCCATCAGACCGGCTATCGGCTAACTCATGAAGGCGAGATGCTGCTGCCAAAGGCAGTGGCTTTGGAAGACACAATGCGCGGCCTTCTGGTCGAAGCACAGGACAGCACAGGCGCTGTGGGACAGGTCCGTGTTGCGACGGCGGAGAATCTGGCCAATCCGATCATCATCCCTGCACTGTGCGAGTTGCTGCGCCGTCACCCTGCTTTGTCGGTTGATGTGATCACCGATGTTGCCACCGTTAATCTGGACCGGCGCGAGGCCGATATCGCAATCCGAATGGTTCGGCCCGACAGGGGCAATGTCACCATAAAACGTGTCGGAACATTGGGCATGGGATTATATGCATCTGCTGGCTATCTGGAAGAACGCCCATATGTTGCCAAAGGCGACACACGATCAAACCGTTACATTGGATGGAGTGAGAAGCAGGCACATATCTCAGCGGCACAATGGGTAGCCCAAACTCTGAAGGGGGATATGGCCGCTATATCAACGACAACATTGTCGGCCCAACTCAGCGCCGCAGTATCAGGTCTCGGCCTGGCGGTTCTGCCACACTTCCTTGCCTTGGAAGCAGGTCTTGTCGTTGTGAAAGCAGAGCTGGGTATCAATCAGCCGATCTGGTTTGCCATGCATTCTGATTTGACTGGTTCTCACAGGGTCAGGATTGTCGCAGATCACCTGCTTGCGATCATGGATGAAAATGCGGATCGGCTATCTGGCAAGGCTTTCAGCTGAGTTAGATCGATTCTCATTCGTTTGAACCGACGAAAAACAGCAATTTTCATCATAACGCGGCCTGTTCTTTGCCCTTCCAGGCTGAATTCCCCCAATTTTTCAAACACAGCTTTGTCACATCGATACACAGGGTTGTGAGGTGTTTCTGTATTTCTGTGAGGTCGATTTTGGCGATCCGCAGAGTTCTGCGGTTTGGCTCTGCCGGTCTCACGCGTCTGTGAATGTTCATGTTTCGCGAACAAATTGTCGCTGTTTAAATCTCTGAACTTCTTCCTTAAATCCAACTCATCGAGAGGCCAACACCACTCGCAACAAACAAAACAAGACGACAACCGAAAATCAATAATAAGGAAAAACAACATGACTTTTCGTAAAATCGCAGCACCAATCCTGATCCTCGGCTCCATTGCACTGGGCGCATCTGCAGCTTCTGCAAATGTTTACAACCCAGCCAATGACAGCTCACCCGATGCCATGACCCCAGGTTACACTGGTCTGGCTAAAGACCTGTCCGGCAAATAAGCCAGACATACTTCTACCGGACGTCGATTGTCTCTCTGTTCTCCTCCCTGACAGATGAGATGACCGGCAACCGGAACACCTGACAAACGTCAAGCAAGAACAAGGAATAATAAAATGACATTTCGTAAAATCGCAGCACCAATCCTGATCCTCGGCTCCATTGCACTGGGCGCATCTGCAGCTTCTGCAAATGTATACAACCCAGCCAATGACAGCTCACCCGATGCAATGACCCCAGGTTACACTGGTCTGGCCAAAGATCTTTCCGGCAAATAATAGCTGGAAGAGCGCAACAGATACGCTTTGTTGCGGCAAGGATCTCGTCGCCTAAACGCGCCCCCTAAGCAGGGCGACGGGATCTGAGCTTAACGGCTCACAAACACCACCGACCACAAGGCCGCCAAAAACAATAACAAAATGGCCAATGGTTGGGTGTTTCCAGAACCCCAGAGACGGACTAGCCGTCCTGCCAGGAGATATAGAAATGCTCTTCAGAAAAAAGACTTTTAGAGAGATACCGCAGACGCAAGCACCTTCGGGTCGCCCCCAATACGCTGCACAATATCTGTCGCAAGTTCCAGACTTGCAGATGTCCATGCCGCAGTTCTTGATCCAATCAAGTTGGCTTGCGATTTCAGAACCACGCCATCGGCCAAAATTTTAAGATGATTGGCCACAAGCGTTGACCCCGTGCTGGTAATATCGACAACAATGTCGGCGGTACCAGCAGCAGGCGCTCCCTCAGTGGCACCCAGACTTTCGACAATCCGGTAAACACCCAGACCATGGCTCGCGAAATAGCTTTGGGTCAGCATCCAGTACTTGGTTGCCACCCTTAGACGACGGCCATAGTTCCGTCTGTACCCAGCCGCCACATCATCCAGATCTTCCATCGTATTGACGTCAATCCAGCTTTCGGGAACGGCAACGACAACGTCGGCATGTCCGAAACCAAGCGGCTTCAGAAGCGCAATTTTGTCATCCACATTGCGCAGGGTTTCGCGCACCAGATCTTCACCCGTTACACCCAGATGAATGGCACCGCGCATGGTTTCGCGGGCAATCTCGCCTGCCGACAGAAATGAAATATCCGCACTGCGCCCATCAGAAAACCCATCAAGCTGCCCAAAATAGCTACGGGAAGAGCCAAGCGCTTTAATGGAAAACCCGGCATTTTTGAACACCGCTTCGGATTGCTCCTTCAGCCTGCCCTTTGATGGAATTGCAATTGTGAGATCAGCCATTTTTGGCACCCCAATTCGGCAAGCGATCAAGCCATAATGAAAAACCAACAGCGGGAACCGGGTCTTCAGATCCCAGAATTTCCATCAGCCGATCATACCGCCCCCCAGCTGCAACTGGACGGGATGCACCATTCACAAACAGCTCAAATACAAAGCCCGTATAGTAATCCAGGGGCCTGGCGAAGTCTGAGGCAAAGGTAAAATCTGCTGGAATGGAAGCACCTGCCTTGGCAGAAAACTCTGACAGGCGGTCGGTAAACTGCACCAGATTTGCACCAAAGGCGACGTCATGTCGGCCTTCAAAATCAGTCAGCCTGGACGGCATTTCAAGCGCAGGGCCGTTCAGACGTAGATAATCCACCAATACGTTCATCAGCCGCGCCTTGTCTGATTCAGTCAATCCGATGTCCTGAGGTCCATAGATTTCCAGATAGCGTTCCGCGATATCGTGCGCATTGCGGCCTGCATGAAGAGACAGCCCTTGCGCCAGCATCATATCCGCAACGGCCTGCTCCAGCGCTTCGGGATCGTGCAGCAGTTTTTTCAAATCGGCTGGCAAGGCCATATCTTCGGCCTCAGTGGGCGACAGAATTTTCTTGAGTGATGCTTCATCAAGGCCTCTGCCAAATGCCCGGATCAACCGATTGCGCAAACCTGTGGGGACTTCCAACGACATCAGCAATTGATGGAACAGGGACGGATCGCCCAGCTTGAGTGTCAGCACGGCCTGCGGGTCGGGCATCAATGCTGCGTCAACAGCAATCGCCATGAGATCCGCATCCGCCACATATGGCGTTTCCGTGCGTCCTAAATGCTCGACACCGGCCTGCAGAAACTCATGGAGACCTTGCTCGCGTTGCCGGAAAACGGGGCCCAGATAGCCATAACGACGCGGCAAACCAGTACTGAATTGCAGATGATGCAAGCAGACAGGGATGGTAAAATCAGGTCGCAGGCACAGTTCTTCCCCTGCCCCACCGACGGTCGTAAACATGCGACGGCGCAAATCTTCTCCCGCTGTTTCCAGAAAGGGATCGGCATTCTGGAGGATAGCAGTTTCAATCTGCTCGCACTGATAGCGCTCAAAAAGCGCATCGAAGGCCTGCAATGTCAGACCGGTTGCAGAATTGGTTGTTTCATCACGCAACATGAGACGCGCCTTTAATCCTGCTGATACTTTGCCACGATCGCAGCGACAGCTGCGACAAGATCGGCTCGCTTGGCAGTTGTTTGGCCAGGGTTTTCTGACCGCCACTGCTCATTGTCTGTAATGTCTGCGGACAGCTTCTTGCCAAGAAACAGATCCTTGATCTGCAACTCGCCAGCTGCGCGCTCATCGGACCCTTCGATAATGGCGACGGGTGAATTGCGCTTGTCCGCATAAGATAATTGTTTGCCAAAATTCTTGGGATTGCCCAAAAACATTTCAGCGCGAATGCCCGCATCGCGCAATTCGCGCGTCATGGCCTGATAGGACACCATTTGATCGCGATCCATGACCAGAACCACAACCGGTCCGAGTTGCTCACCCTGTGACAGAAGCTTCTTCTGCCGCAGGGCGGTCAGCAATCGGGATACGCCAATTGAAAAGCCTGTGGCTGGCACCGCTTCACCGCGAAAGCGTCCCACCAGACCATCATAGCGGCCACCACCGGCAACCGATCCAAACTGTACGGGTTGGCCCTTCTCGTTCTCAACTTCAAAGGTGAGCGACGCCTCATAGACCGGACCTGTATAGTATTCCAGGCCCCGAACGATGTAGGGCGCTATGGCAATGGCGCTGCTGTCATAGCCTGCAGCCTGCGTCAGCGCTGCTATGGTTTCCAGTTCATCCACGCCAGCGGCAAAACTGTCATTGCTCATGAATGCAGATGCTTTAAGGGCTTCCAGTGTCGCAGTGTTTGCCTCTGCTTCGCTGCTTTCCAGGGTACGAAAATCAACAAAGCCCATGATGGTATCAATCTGCCCCTCATCAAGACCGGCGCCGTTGGTAAAGTCGCCGCTTTCGTCCATCCGCCCCTTTCCCAGAAGCTTCTTGACTTCATCTGCGGGGAATTTGTCGAGCTTGTCGATAGCACGCAATACGGACAAGCGCGTTCCGGCCTGTTCAGGACCCGTGAGACCAGCGCTTTCCATGACGCCATCAAGCAGTTTGCGATTGTTGACATAGATGACAAAGTCACGCTCTGCGCCACCTTGTTTAAGCCCGAGTTTGGCTAGTGTGTCCGCCGCCATCATGCAGATTTCAGCATCCGCAGCGACAGAGGCAGTTCCCACTGTATCAGCATCAAATTGCATGAATTGGCGGAAGCGACCCGGACCCGGCTTTTCGTTACGGAACACCCATCCGGCACGGTAGCTGCGATAGGGTTTGGGCAGGTCCTGATAGTTTTCGGCGACGAAACGGGCCAGTGGCGCTGTCAGATCATAACGCAGGCTCATCCATTGCTCATCATCATCCTGCAGTGAAAACACGCCGGCGTTGGGACGATCCGTGTCGGGCAGAAACTTGCCAAGTGCATCGGTAAACTCGAACAATGGCGTTTCAACCGGATCAAATCCGTAGAGTTCATAAACGCCACGAATAGTCTCCATCATGGCATTGGCCGCACGGATTTCCTGGACCTCACGATCTCCAAAACCACGTGGTTTACGGGCCTTGACCTTAACGGCCTTCCGGTTCTGTTTCGTGCTCATGGGATGCGCAATCGGTTCGCTTGAAATTTGAGCGTTGTCGTAACCCATTGGCCGGACTGCGGCAAGTATGGATGCACCGTGATAAAATGCAGATTACTTTCCAGTTGGTCGTTTGAAAGCGTCGCGCGCCGTTTCCACCGTGGCCCGACAAACGCAGCCTTCCAGATGATCATTGACCAGCCCCATGGCCTGCATAAAGGCATAAACTGTGGTTGGTCCGACGAATGACCAACCCCGCTTTTTCAAATCTTTTGAAATGGTGGTTGAGATATCGGTTTTGCCAAGGGTGAGAGCGGTGGCATGATCAAGCGTTTTGGGGCGCTGATCCGGTGTTGGTTCATAGCCCCAGAAATAAGCTGCCAATGAGCCAAATTCAGACGTCAGTTCCAATGCGCGAGCGGCATTGTTGATGGTGGAGCGGATTTTGCCCTGATGGCGGACAATGCCGACATCCTGCAGTAGCCGGGCGACATCCTTCTCACCAAATTTTGCGACCTCTTCCATTTGAAAATTGGCGAAGCCTGCCCGGAAATTCTCGCGTTTTCGCAAAATTGTTAGCCAGGACAGTCCTGACTGGAACCCTTCCAGACAGATTTTTTCAAACAGGCGTCTGTCCTCATCAACCGGCCAGCCCCACTCCGTATCGTGATAGAGTTGATAATCTTCCTTATTATCATGCCACCAACACCGGATTTGGCCATCCGGTCCTTCGATTAAACCATCGGGTAAAGTTGTGGGAACAGTTTGGGTCATGCATGCGTCCTTTCAATACCGGTTTGGACTTAATCCAGATGCACTGCGTTAAGACAAGGGTTCAACGCAAACAAGCCAACGCATTTGTTTAGCGTGGGATCAGGCTCTTCAGTGATAAATTCTGCGCTGCAAATGCAACAGAGCGCAATTCACATGCATGCGCGGAAATCTTATATCCTTCAAGGCGGACTTATATGAAGGTCGACGTGTTTCCGGCCCGTCAAGCCAAACCAGCGCGCAAATATAACCGCCGCTCCATTCGGTACGGTATTGGAGTGGCACGTGAAGGTTTCAGATTGTCAGGTATTGTCAATATTAAGCGCAAGGCAGAATGGCCAACATGGCGTCGCCCTGCTGACATGATTGCGCGTGAACGCAAAAACGGTCGTCGCCTGCCGGCTGTCATGAAGGGCGGAGCGAAAAAACCTGCTGGGGGCACGTGCGCCGTATCTTTTCCAGGGCAACAAAGACACGCTTTACCGAATTCGTGGCACCAATGAGCCCTGGTCCCCTGGTCACACTGTATCGTCGGGCTGCATTCGCATGCTGAACAAGGATATGGAAGACCTTACAACCGGGTCAAACTTGGTGCGAAAGTGATCTTTAAGGGCTGAATTCCGACCCTTAAATCAAAAACCGGCAGTGCTTTCATTTCAGCACTGCCGGTTTTTTTATAACATAAACTGTAAGCTTTATCGGCGCTCAAGCGTCTGGCGCACACCGCGGGCCAGATGTTGGGCCTGTTCCTCATCAAAACCAAAATCGACATAACCGCCATTCGGGATTTCAATGCGGATGAAAAGACTCCGCTCACCATCAGACCTGGTAGCTGCACCCACGGCAAACGTCTTGACGGGCAAAGCACCTGCTGGAGAGAAGGCCCGCTGACCTGATTTCTCACCTGATGCGATGGCGCGGTTGTTTTCCGCAGCCGACTTGGCCGTCATTACGGCAGACAGCAAAGTGGAGGCCTGTTCTTTGGGAACCACCAGGCGGACATTTCCAGCACCGGCGACCTGCAGCGTCACGTAGGACAAATTACCGTCGTCGCTTGCGCCGACATTGATGACTTTTTCTAGTTGATTGCCTTCGATCATAACAAAGCTCTCAGCTGCTTCCTGTTTATTTTCCAATTGCTGGCGGGTTTAGCAGAGTGTTTGAAAAGTTTCGAGCCTTTATTCTGTCGCCTCGAATAAAGGCACCTTTACCCGGCTTTTCGCCGTCCCGATTGCCGTGTTTTCAAAGCCCAATTCATGCAGTTTTTCCGGCATTTCTCCGCCATAGGCCCAATTCAACAAAACAGCAGTATGCAAAATTGGCAGATCCGTGCCACTGCCGATCTGTGTCATGCAGCCAATATTGCCCGTGGCAATGATATCAGGCCGGGTGCGCTCGATATTGGCGATTTTCCGATCACGCAATTGCCGCGCGATGTCGGGCTGCAAAATGTTGTAAACACCAGCTGACCCGCAACACAGATGCCCCTCAGGAACTTCCATCACCTTGAAACCGGCACTTTCCAGAAGCTTCTTGGGTTGCGTCTTGATTTGCTGCCCGTGTTGCATGGAACAGGCAGAATGATAGGCGATTGTCAGATCAAACCCGCGCTGGGGCGTGCCAAGCTCGATCTCCGACAGATACTCGGTGACATCCTTCGCCAATGCTGAAATTCTGGCAGCCTTATCAGCATAATCAGCGTCTTCGCGCAGCATATGACCATAGTCTTTTATTGTGGTGCCGCAGCCTGATGCCGTTATGATGATAGCATCCAGGCCGTCGCCCTCAAGCTCGCGCCACCAGGCGTCGATATTGGCCTTTGCCTGATGATGGCTTGCCTCATCCTTGCCCATGTGATGCACCAAAGCCCCGCAGCAGCCCTCTCCCTTTGGCAAGACGATTTCCACGCCTGCGCGATTAAGCAGGCTGACAGTGGCTTCATTGATACCAGGGTTCAGGACCGGCTGAGCGCAGCCGGTCAGCAAAGCAACGCGTCTGGCCGGTTTGTTGGCAGGCGTAAACACATCGCCAGCGGATAGTTGGCTGCGCGCTTCAATGCGGGATGGCGCAAGTTCAAGCATGGCACCGATCTGCTTGAAGGGGCCGCCAGCTTTCTTCAACAATCCGGCAAATGGTTTGGCGTAGAAGGCCCCGGCCAGTGCCATCCGGAACCTTCCGGGATATGGCAGAATACTGGCAAGTACCGTGCGCATCAGCCGCTGATGCCAGGAACGCGTATAGGTCTTTTCAATGTGAGAGCGGGCGTGATCCACCAGATGCATGTAATTCACGCCCGAGGGACAGGTCGTCATACAGGACAGGCAAGACAGGCACCGATCAATGTGCTTGACCACCTTGTCATCTGCCGGACGATCGTTTTCCAGCATATCCTTGATCAGATAAATTCGCCCGCGTGGACTGTCCAACTCATCGCCCAGCAATTGATAGGTCGGACATGTGGCTGTGCAGAAACCGCAATGCACGCAAGTGCGGAGAATCTTTTCCGACGAAGCGACTTGCGGATCCTGAAGCTGTGCCTCAGTGAAATTTGTCTGCATGATTAAGCCTTAGAGCAAGTATTGTGATTGTTAAATCATTTGACCGGGTTTGCGCGTATGTCGGCAAGGCACACTCCACGCCGTGGTCTTTATGACCATAAGTGGGGTTTAACGATGTCCGGCGGGCGCGCAAACCCGGCCTTCGGTGCTCCCTATCAGCCCACCGGACAGAGTTAGCCAACTTGCCCGATGCACCGCATCGCGCTGCGTCGCCTGCCACGCCGGTGGGCCGATAGGGAGCATCAAATGGTTCAACAATCATAATACTTGCTCTATACTCCGGAATACATGAAGCCGGGATTGAAGATGTTTTTCGGATCAAACGTGTTTTTGATTTCAGCGGTGATCCGCATGACAGGAGCCGGCTGCGGATGAAATACGTCGATACGACTGCGCAATTCCGGTGGCCCGCGCATCAAGGTTGCATGGCCGCCATATTCAGCGAGCAATTCACGCAATGCAGCCGCTCCGGCATCGGCATATTGTTCGGGGTCGATTGCCAACCAGATCAGCCCACCACTCCAGTCGAAATAGTGTTTTGCATCATGCTTGCTGGTGAAACGGGCCGTAAAGGCGGCACCCTTTGTGGGTGCTACGGAAATTTTCCAGATCGCGTGGCCGAATGGCTCTGCCAGCGGACCGCAATCGCGAATGCTGTTCCACAAGACTTCGCTTTCGGCTTCGGCGATTTCTTCGGCCTTGCCAAACTCCGACAGATGTTTCGCCATCTGTTCCAGACGATAGCGCAATTGCGATTCAAAGCCTTCCAGCCGGATCAGCGTTTTGGCCTTTTCACCATCAATTCCAGCTGGCAGATGCGCTGTACCCGTGGCCTCAAATTGAGATTTCATGGCCGCGCATAAAGCGGCAAGCGCTTTGTCATCAGCAAGATTTGAGAACTGCAGTGTGGCGCTGCTCGCGGGTTTGGGCAGAACCTTGAAGGTGACCTCGCTCAGAACACCCAAAGTGCCCCAGGAACCGGATAGAAGCTTGACCAGATCAAGTCCGGTCACATTCTTCATGACCCGGCCGCCATTCTTGATCAACTCACCTTTGCCATTCACCAAACGCACACCGATCAGACTGTCTCTGGCAGCACCGGCCATAATGCGGCGCGGGCCGGATATGTTGCCTGCCGCAACAGCGCCGATGGTTGGCTCACTGTCCGTGCCATAAAGCCGCCGATGATCCATGGGTTCAAAGGTCATGGCCTGACCATGTTCTGCAAGGGCCGCTTCCACGACAGAAACCGGTGTTCCCGCCTTTGCCGAAAACACCATTTCGGCGGGCTCCAGCAAGGTAATTCCTGACAGATTGGATGTACTGAGTGTCTTGGCGCTCTGCACCGTTCGGCCCAAGCCTGATCTGCTTCCATTACCCTGAACAAGCAATGGTGTTGCTTCGCTCAGCGCCTGCTGGACCACGCTGACAAGTTCAGTCTCATTGTTTGGTCTCAAATCGCTCATGCAGCCTGCCCTGAAACACGGCCATCCAACGGGAACACCTTGGCGGGATTGAGCTGCCACGCGGGATCAAACACCGCCCGCACCAGCATTTGCTGACGCAAATCCTCCTCGGTGAACTGAACGCGCATCAAATCACGCTTTTCAATGCCCACGCCATGCTCACCGGTCAGGCAACCGCCAACCTCAACGCACAATGTCAAAATATCATTGCCGGCATCTTCCGCTTTCTGGCGCTCTGCCGGATCATTGACATCATACAGGATCAAGGGATGCAGGTTTCCATCTCCGGCATGGAAGACATTCGCGACACGCAGGCCATAATGATCGATGATTTCGGTCATGCGAGCGAGCACATGTGGCAGTTGTCCCGTTGGAATGGTGCCATCCATGCAGATGTAATCAGCAACCCGCCCTGTCGCGCCGAAGGCCGATTTACGGCCTTTCCAGATGGCGGCAGCCTCCATGGCTGACTGACTTTCCTTGATGGTCTTCACACCGTGCTGTTTGGCTATTTCAATGATCTTGCCAAGTTGCTCGCGCATTTCCGCATCAGACCCTTCGACCTCGATGATCAGCAGAGCTTCAACATCCATCGGATACCCGGCCTTTGCGAAAGCCTCGCAGATTTCGATGGCCAGTTTGTCCATGAATTCCATCGCAACAGGCACCAGACCGGCAGCAATAATGCTGGCCACGCAAGCCCCGGCACTTTCGGCCGTTTCAAAGCCGAACAAAACCGGTTGCGCGCCTTCTGGCTTCGGCAAGATACGAACGACAGCTTCGGTGATGATGCCGATCTGACCTTCCGAGCCGCATACAAGGCCAAGCAAATCATAACCGGGCGCATCCAGATGTTCGCCGCCAATATCCAGAACGGTTCCGTCCAGCATAACCATCTTGACGCCGAGCAGATTGTTGGTCGTGACGCCATATTTCAGACAATGAGCGCCGCCTGAATTCATGCCGATATTTCCAGCAATCGTGCAGGCCAGTTGCGATGATGGATCAGGCGCATAGAAGAATCCGTCCGGCCCGACATGGTCGGAAACGTTCAGATTTGTGATGCCTGCCTGAACTCTTGCCGAACGGTTGCTATAATTCACGTCAAGAACGCGGCTCATTTTGGCAATGCCGATCACAACAGCATCTTCCTGCGGAATGGCACCGCCTGCCAAAGATGTTCCGGCACCACGGGGAATGACCGGCAAGCCCGCCTTGTTGCAATATTTCAGCACAGCAGAAACCTGTTCAGTTGTTTCTGGCAGCACCACGGCCAGCGGGACGCGGCGATAGGCGGTAAAGGCATCGGTTTCATAGGGAACCAATTCGGTGGCGTCGCTGATGACGCCCTCGCCGGGCACCAGTTTTCGAAGGCTTTGAATGATCTCCTGCCGACGCGCGAGAATACCCTTATCCGGTTCAGGTATTGCAATTGTGCCCATGGTTTTCTCCCTTGCTTTTCCTGATTTTGACAGAGAATCCACAACTGGTCAATTTTTTTTACCAGTTGGGAAAGCCAAGTATATGCGACAATTCAGCTGTATCGTGCGAGGAAAAACCCATTGGGGTTGACGCGGAGGGTAATACATTCGAGAAATCAGTTGGGTGCGCGAATAACTCCGGTCTATCTGGCCGGACATTTGGAGTGAGTGAGGTGAAATATATGAATAAGATAATTCTCGCAGGGCTGATGAGCGCACTGATGCCACTTGGCGCAATGGCCGAAGGTGACGTTGACGCTGGCGAAAAAGTTTTCAAGAAATGCAAGGCTTGTCATGCTGTCGGTCCAAACGCCAAAAACCGTGTTGGACCCGTTCTCAACGGTATTGTGGGACGTGAAGTAGCGATAATTGAGGGCTATAAATACTCCAAAGCCATGAAGGCCTCTGAATTGACCTGGGACGTGGAAACGCTGACAATTTATCTGGCAAATCCGCGAAAGTTCGTCAAAGGAACAAAGATGGCGTTTGCAGGTTTGAAAAAGGATGATGATCTGGAGAACGTGATCGCCTATCTGGCGCAGTTCGATCTGGAAGGTAATATAACCGAGTAAGACAGGAACAGTCCTGAACAACCGCTTCAAAGTCGCGAATGCACCGTCTTGAAAAAACGGTCGTCGCGGCTTTTTTTATCGCTGATGCTGCTTAGTCGTTTACAACGAATATCTGCAAAGCGCGCGGACCATGGGCACCCAGTAACATAGTCTGTTCAATGTCGCCGGAGCGAGACGGTCCGGTGATCATGTTTACGGTGCGCGGCATGTTGCCCTTGCCGTGCTTTTCACGAATTGTAGCCCAAGCCGTTTCATAATCGCCTGAAATGTCAGCAGCGCGGACCACAACGCAGTGGGTTTCCGGCAGGAAATTGAGTGTGGTCGGATTGTCTGCTCCCGATTCCAGCATCAAGGTTCCGGTTTCGGCGACACCAGCGAAGGCATGAGACAGGCCAACCGGGTCGTCCCCGTCTGATGGCCCTTTCGATATCTCAAGGTCGGCAAGCTTGTCCCAACCAGCCTGCTCCAGAAGCGGCGCATGGCCCATGCGTACTTTCTTGGGAAGGTTTCTGCCCCGCAAATACTCTGCAAGCGCTGTCGGCAAATCCTCAATCTTGTTGATGCGGGTGATGGTGGTCTGAACCTTGACGGCCTGCTCACAAAACAAATCAACCTGCTTGGCGTGCGGTTTGCGCGCGCGTGCAGGTATCAATCCAACCGGGCTTCTGGACAGGCGGTCTGCAACCCTGGCCTCACGAACAGGATCGTCGATGTTTTTAACATTCTTGCGAATCTTCGCCAAAATGATGCTGCGGCCATTGGGCGTTGCACGATTGCTGGTTCCACTACGCCTGTTCATTTTACCTGATCCATTAGGTGGTCTGTCCAAGTTTGGAGTTTCTATGCCGCGCAGCCCATTGCTGCTGGAAGGTCTGCCCCTCCGGCGCAGGTAAATCACGATGCTCGGTCCAACCGCCAGCCAGTGGCAGTTTTTTGAACGCACCTTTGCGGCGCCCCATCAAGCCGAGCAGATTAATCGCCAGCCGCGAGCCGGCATGATAGAGTTTTGGATGTTTGGCCATCCAGGCCCAAACACTCAGACCACGCCGCATTCTATCTGGTGTCGTGTGTCGCTCAAATTCCTTCTCCCGCCAATGCCGCATCATTTTCGGCAAGGGTATGCGCATCGGGCAGACACTTTCACAGCGCCCACAAAAGGTCGACGCATTGGGCAGATGACCGCCCATTTCAACGCCAATCAGCGTTGGTGTCAGAACGGCTCCCATAGGGCCGGGATAGACCCAGCCATAGGAATGGCCGCCAACAGCGTGATAGACCGGACAATGGTTCATGCAGGCACCGCATCTGATACAGCGCAGCATGTCCTGAAACTCGGTCCCAAGCATATCTGAACGGCCATTATCAAGCAGCACCACATGATATTCTTCGGGTCCGTCAGGGTCTTCTGCACGGCGCGGTCCGGTTGAAAACGTCGTATAGACAGATATGTCCTGCCCGGTGGCAGAGCGTGCCAGAACGCGCAAAATCTGACTGACATCTTCCAGCGTTGGAACGATCTTCTCAATGGATGCGATCACAATATGGACGCGGGGCAATATCTGCGTGAGATCGCCATTGCCTTCATTGGTGACAATGATTGACGTGCCGGTTTCGGCAACCAGAAAGTTGGCTCCGGTGATGCCCACATCGGCTGCCAGGAATTTATCGCGCAGAACGGAACGCGCTTCGGACAAAAGGCTTGTCGGGTCTTCCAGATTACGCCCCGGCGGCAAGTGCCTGTGGGTGCGCCTGAAATCCGCCTCAACCTCCTCCTTGTTCACATGTACAGCTGGCGCGATGATGTGGCTCGGTGCCTCACCGCGCAACTGAATGATATATTCGCCAAGGTCGGTTTCAATTGGCTCTATGCCGTTGCGTTCCAGATGTTCATTGATCGCGATTTCTTCCGCGATCATGGATTTCCCCTTGGTCACGGTCTTGGCGTTGGCGCGTTTGCAGATGTCGAGAATGATGTTTCGGGCATCCTGAGCACCGGCCGCCCAATGGACGCGGCCACCTGTGTCCTGAACCTTTGCTTCATAGGTTTCCAGATAAAGATCCAGATGATCCAGCACGTGGTCCTTGATCTCTTTTGAGCGATCCCGCAGCGCCTCAAATTCCGGCAGGTTGGCAGCCGCCTTGGCGCGTTTGCCGATGAAACCCCGTTCGACATTGCCCATGGCCTTCTGAAGATTCTCATCTTTCAGGGCGGCTGAGGATTTTTCCTTAAAATATGGGGATGTGATCTGCATAATCGTCTCTATCCCTTTTTATCATTTTTGCTTTTGCCAATGGGCGGCACGTCGGTCATTCCCGCCAGTACCTCAGCCACGTGGCGCACATCCACATTGCTGCCTTCGCGTTTCAGCTTACCGGCCATATTCATCAGGCAGCCCAGATCGCCTGCCAGCAGGGTTCCGGCGGATGTATCATCGATATTTTTAGTTTTCTTCTCAACAATCGCGTTGGAGATGTCAGGATATTTGATGCAGAATGTGCCACCAAACCCGCAGCACACATCGCTGTCTTTCATCTCTTTCACGGTCAATCCGTCGACCGATTCCAGCAGCCGTCTCGGTTGCTTTTCAACACCCAATTCCCGCAAACCTGAGCAACTGTCGTGATAGGTGACAGTGCCATCGAAATGCGCCGTAACCGGGTTGCGGCCCAAAATGTCGGTCAGAAAGCTGGTCAGTTCAAAGGTTTTATCGGCCAGCCTGCCGGCGCGCTGATGCCAGTCGGAGCCTTCTTCAAAGAGTTCCAGATAATGTACTTTGATCATGGCCGCGCAGGAACCGGACGGGGCAACCACAGCGTCATAGGATTCAAATGATTTGATCACCTGCATGGCAATGTCGCGCGTATCCGCCTTATCGCCCGAATTGTAAGCCGGTTGGCCGCAACATGTCTGGGCCGGTGGTACAGAGATGGTACAACCAGCGTCTTCCAGTAATTTGACGCTGGCAAATCCAACCGATGGTCGAAACAGATCAACCAGGCAGGTGACAAACAGAGCCACGTTTTTGGGCGTTTCGATCGTAATTGTTTCCGGGGCAGAGTTCTGGTCTGATACGCTCATATTCTACTTTGCTTTGGCTGCTTTCGCAGCGCGTTCCACTTTGTTCTGGGTGCTGTGTTGTTCAAGCCGCAGGCGGGAAACTGCTTCCCGCTCGCCAATTGTTTCCACTTCTCTGGCCGCCTCAGCTACAAAATCCATATGCGCTTCCGCTGCCTTGCGGGCAGCTTGCGGATCACGCGCCATAATGCTGGCGTAGATGGCCTTGTGCTGCGCCAACAGCGCGTTGCGCGAGCCATTGTGGCTGTACAGGCGACTGCGGTTGATGAACACACCCTGTTCCAATAACCGGTAGCAGGAGCGAAGCATATGCAGCAACACAATATTGTGGGCGCATTCGCCGATTGCCTGATGAAATTCGGTATCAACCTCAGCTTCAGCAGAAAAATCCTGCAACTCATGGGTTTCTGCCATTGTATTTATCAGCCGCGTCAAAAGCTCGCGATCAGCGTCAGTTGCGCGAATGGCCGCCATTTCGGCTGTGATGCCTTCAATCTGCCGGCGGAATTCAACGTAATCAGCGGTTGCTTTGGGATGTTTTCGAATGAGGTCCACAATGGGGTCCTGAAACACAGTGCCAACAACATCTGCCACAACGCTGCCCTCCCCCTGCCGCGTTAGCAGCAACCCGCGCGCTTCGAGCTTTTGCAGAGCATCGCGCAAGACCGGCCGTGACACATTCAGGGATTTTGACAAAGCCCGTTCGCCCGGTATCCGGTCTCCCGGCTTCAACACACCTTGCAACACCAGTTCTTCAATCTGATGAATCACCTCGTCGGCAGTTCGGGTGTGTGAGATTTCTGTAAATATCATGCCGGACTGATGTGACTCCGTTTTGTTGTCTCGATTGTACCGCGTCACCTGACCAGTGGTCAATAAAATTGCCCACTCATGCACAAACGTGGGAACGAGGCTGCATGTCACTTGGCAACATTGCTTTGCAAGCCAGACCTTTCCTTTTCGTCCAATGATGTTGATATGTGGTCAGCCGCCCGAATCGGAGCAACCAGCATGTCGAACATCATATCCACCCATCCTGAGCGAGCACGAGTCCTGGACGAGGTGCATGCGCGCCCGTTTGAGCCCATCGCATCCCCCCGGACTGTCCGCCATGTGTCGCTACTGGCCGGACTGGAGGAAGCCGCTGCGCTGCATGAGGCAATTTGCCAATATGCCAACAAAGCCGGCGCAGAGCCGCCCGCTCATGACGCACGCTATTGTGTGCTGGATGGCTTTGGCGGCAAATTGCGCTGGGAGCAGCATTCCGAATTCGGGTCCCTGACCTGGGATGCCCCGGCGCGCAATTCGCATGATGGATTGGCGATGGTCATTGAGCTGGCCAAAAGCTCCCTCGGTCAGATTATCTCCATGACACGCATTGATGTGCTGGCAAGCACGAGCGACGTAAATTTTGAAGACATTTATGACAAACGCTCGCTTTGTGTCTCCGAGGTGCATCAGGGCTTGGCGCTCATCGCCACGGATTTCCGGCAGGGAGATGACGGCGCAACACGGATGAGCATTCTCAATCAGGGTGCGAGCGACATTGCCATCGGCGGGCTTGTGCAACGTTTGCTGGAAATTGAAACATACCGAACACTGGCTTTACTGGGATTGCCGCTGGCCCAGCGCACCGGACCCATTGTCAGTGGCATTGAAGATAGCCTGGCCCAGATGACCAGTGATCTGAAAGACAACATGCAGGGTGTCAGTGAACAACTCCTTGACGAGATCACAGGACTGTCAGCTGATCTGGAAGCAAATGCCGCTGCATGTCTGTTTCGGTTCGGGGCCAGCAAAGCCTATCATGAAATTGTGCAACTGCGCCTCTACGCCATTGAAGAAGTCAGTTATGAGCATCATCCAACCCTGGAAGCCTTTCTGATCCGCCGGATGCAACCGGCCATGCAAACCATCAGAGCTCTGGAAGAACGACAGGCGAACCTGTCACGTAAATTGTCACGCGCAGCAAATCTGTTGCGGACACGGGTGGATGTTGGGCTGGAGCGTCAGAACCGCGATTTGCTGGCCTCCATGAACCGACGCGCCAAGCAACAATTTCGACTGCAACAAACCGTTGAGGGCCTGTCTATCGCCGCCATCAGCTATTATGTAGTCGGCCTGATTGCCTATCTGCTGAAAGGCATTGATGCGCCATTGCAGGCGCTGTCTGGCTATCCCCATATCGGCGCTGTCCTGACCGCCATTTCTGTGCCCTTTGTGGTGGCAGGCATGTGGCTGGTGGTGCGCCGCATCAGACAATCTCATGTTGACGATAAATCCGAGTAGCTGGGCGGTGTAATGGGTTTTGTCGAAGATCACCTCACTTGTTGACCGAAAGCGTAGGATGACTGCTAGAGCCCAAGCCTGCCAATTGGGCAGGCGCTGAAAACTGTCTGTTCAAACTGCTTTTTTTGCGGTCTTCTCAGAACAACGAGCCAATGGATCAGGGTGCACAAATGACTTACGAGACCTGGATAGCCTTTACGATAGCCAGTTTGATTGTCGTCCTCATCCCCGGTCCCAACATCGTTCTGACTGTTAACTACGCGATCCGGGACGGAAAACGATCTGGATTGGCAACCATTCCCGGCGTCGTGGCCGGAGCATTTATCGCTATGTCTTTGTCCCTTGCCGGTGCAGGGGCGCTTTTGGCGACATCAGCCTACCTGTTTTCGCTGCTCAAACTGGCGGGCGCGATGTATCTCATCTGGCTGGCATATTCTCTCTGGACCGCCCCTGTCGAGGGAGCCACTGCAGATGGAAGCGCTGAACAAAAACCATTAAAATCGCTATTTTGGCAGTCCTTTCTGATCAGTGTTTTGAATCCCAAAGGTCCAGCTTTCTACCTGGCATTTGTTCCTCAATTCGTAAGCGCAACCGGATCAAGCTTTCAGCAATTCGCAATTCTCATTGCAACTTTTCTTGTTGTGGCAACCATCAACAGCCTCTTCTGGCTATTTTTTGCAAGCAGCATGCGAGAGCAGTTCCGGAAACCAAAGGCAATGAAGATACTTAATCGTATCGGCGCAAGTTGCCTGTTTGTGGCCGGAGTGATGACGGTACGAGCAACGCGGACGACCTGATCCAGCTGCCCGTTATGTCTGCGCAACCGATATTGGCAACGCGTTGATTTAACTCTGTTGGTAAGAGTGGCGCGTTGAAGAGCAGCGTCTATCATGGGACATTCCTGAGCTGTCAGGTATCGGTAATCCGACCCATCTGGAATAAGATGGGGACCGAAATGATCTTGCGGTCATAGATAGTCACAACACCTGATTGAGGGCTCATGCCATGGCCGAGATTGAATCCAGCGCAGACGCTACGCACCTCCAAGATCACCCAGACTGGGTGTATTTGCTGCAAGAATTTGATGCGATTTATCGCATGGGTTCGTCGGGCGGCAGTACAATTATCCGCAGTCATCGCAAGCGGGTGCGCGACAGATTATCAAATGAGGTGAAGTCAAACCCCTTGATCATCAAGAAACCTCCCGTCAATTTACCTGTTACAGCCCATTTACCGCGCGCTCTGGATCTGGGTGAACGCGGCGTAATGCAAGGGATTACGCGCGCACTCAGAAAGGTTCTTGGAGATCTGGTGTGGGAGTACGGGTACCAGAAGCTTCCAAGGTCATTGGTCAAAAAATACGCTTATTGCGAAGTCCTTGGTCCCAACGGCCCTGTGAAAGCTGACAATCTGATCATCGGATTTGTTCTATTTGCACCCTCGACGACATACCCCCAGCACAATCATCCTGAAATCGAAGAAAGCTATATCTCGATCTCGGGATCCTGGTCAGAAAACAATTCTGCTGTGTTTTCTCCGGGCTCGCTTATCTTCAACACGCCTGGCGCCAAGCATAGAATAACCACAGGCGACATTGATCCATGCCTTTTGGCATATGCCTGGACTGGGTCAAGGGAACGACTGATGGGACCAGACATGAATTTCTCAAGGAAATAACGGGTTGAGCGTCAGGGATAAATCACTCTGATTTTTGGGATATTTTGTCGGCGCAACTTTTTTTAAATTCCGCTTCAGCGTTTGCGGTGCCGCCATCTGCAAATTCCAGAGAGCGGCAATTGTCGCTCGCCCTTCTTTGCGTGCGACGTTATGGTGAGCAATGTCAAAAATTGATTCACTTTTCGTCACCCGCCTTTACCGTGCGCCCCTGTCTGAATTCGGCAAATCGCCGGATACGGCTGAGCTGGAAGCCTCGTGCCTTTCTATAGCCGTGGATGATGAGGCAGGCCAAAACTGGTGTGAGGAAAACGACTTTCCGGGCTACACCAGCTACGCTTCGCTGGCCGATTTGCCATGGCGGTTTCCAGCGTTCAAGGATTTGGTGAAAGCGCTGGACAAGCATGTGGCGGCCTTTGCCAAGGATTTGCAATTCGACCTTGGCGACAAGAAGATCAAGCTGGATTCAATGTGGATCAACATTTTGCCGACGGGCGGTGTGCACACCTCGCATATCCACCCCCACAGCGTTATCAGCGGCACGACCTATGTTGCCATGCCTGATGGCGCCAGTGCCATTAAATTCGAGGACCCGCGCCTGCCGATGATGATGGCAGCGCCTGGCCGCAAGCCCAAGGCCCGCAACGAATTGCGCAGCTTCATTTACGTCGCGCCAAAGGTGGGCGATGTGCTGCTTTGGGAAAGCTGGTTGCGCCATGAAGTCCCGCTCAACATGGCAGATGATGACCGCATCAGTGTGAGTTTCAACTACGGTTGGGAATAGACGTCTGACACCATGTGTGATTGAGCTTGCGGTTGGGTTGCAAAGTGCTGTTACGGATAGGCAAAACTGTTCCGCTTATCCATCATCTTTCTGGCCACCGTTTTATTGTGCTTACAAGAACAGAGCCTAAAACAAACTACCCTGATTTCCGGGTGGTTTTGTCGGCGTTGCTTTTTTAGGCTTCGGCTTTGGCGTCTGTGGTGCTGCCGCGCCGTCCTGAACCACAGCTGCAACCCGGCCATCTGCAAATTCCAGAGAAATGTGTTGCAGCATACTGGTCTGGGACGCGGCCCTGATGGGCTGGCCCTCTCCATCGCGTACAAGTGCAAATCCGCGCTGCAAAACGCTTTGATAGGAAACCAGTTTCAGCAATTGTGCCTGACCATCCAGCTTTTGCGACACTCTTCTGAAGCTGCTGACAAAGGCCCGATCCATTCTGGCGGTGCGGTCACCAAGCGCGGTTCTGCCGAGCGTAATCTGACGCGAAAGCATATCCGGTTTCAGCGCACCCACACGCCGCCAATTGTCGCGTCGGCGCTCGACAATACGAGCCATGACGGTTCCCAAACGCAATGTGGCCTGGGTCTTGCGGTCCCGGGCACGGGCAAAATGAATGGCCAGCATACGGGGGCTGACCTGACTGCCTGCCTTAATGAGCCGGGTGCGGTGTGCAACTGTGTTGGATGAGAGCGCTGCCGTCAGGCGTTGGGCGGCGGTGTCAAACCTCTGGCGTGGCATTCCGAACAGGCTATCCAGCGCCGGCATGGCACGCGCAAGACTGCGCAGTGCATTGCGTTGTTGATCCAAACTTCGTTGCATGGCCTGCACATTGCGCAAATTCAGTGTGGCGACCGTGTTTTCCAGATCATGCCGAACTGGCACCGCCATTTCTGCAGCCCCTGTCGGCGTTGGCGCGCGCTGATCGGCCACGTGGTCAATCAGCGTCCAGTCGGTTTCGTGACCAACAGCGGAGATGACCGGAATCGTCGAGGCAGCAACGGCCCTGACAACGGCCTCATCGTTGAACCCCCAGAGATCTTCCAGACTGCCGCCACCACGCGCAACGATCAACAAATCGGGTCTTGCTATTTCAGACCCGTCCAACTGATTAAAGCCGTTGATGGCCGCAGCCACTTCCCGGCCGCTTGTTTCGCCTTGTACACGCACAGGCCAGACCAGAACATGGGTCGGAAACCTGTCCCGCAACCGATGCAGAATATCGCGAATGACAGCGCCAGTAGGCGATGTGACAACGCCGATGGTTTTTGGCAGGAATGGAATGGGCTGCTTGCGCTCATTGTCGAACAGGCCTTCAGCAGCCAGTTTTTTGCGGCGCTCTTCCAGAAGCGCCATCAGCGCGCCCACGCCTGCCGGTTCGATCCGCTCAATGACAATCTGATATTTGGACGAGCCAGGATATGTGGTCAGCTTGCCGGTGGCGATGCACTCCATACCCTCTTCGGGACGGATTTTCAGTTTTGAGAACACGCCACGCCAGATCACAGCTTCCAGACGCGCACGGTCATCTTTCATGGAGAAATAGGCATGGCCGGAAGAATGCGGGCCGCGATAGCCGGAAATCTCACCGCGCACACGCACATAGCCATAAGTGTCTTCAACAGTTCGCTTCAGAGCTGCAGAGATTTCCGTGACAGAAAACTCCGCCACATTGCTATCCTGTGAACCCGATCCGGGCAAACTATCTGTCTTGCTCATGGATTACCCTGCATGTGTCTGCATCTGCGTCTGGCACCGCGATTCGAAAAAGTTGACCTGACCTGTCTGTGTGTGTCACCCAATTTACCACCGCGTCAAGAAAGAGACCCATGGGCGAGCGTTACGATTTTCGGACCAAACGGCTGCATATGGCTGAGGACCTTGTGGCCGATGTGGCGATTGAGGCTGATCGCGCCCAGTCGAATTATCTGCTGAATGTTTTGCGGCTGAAAGCCGGAGACCCGGTTCTTCTGTTCAATGGCAGAGACGGTGAATGGCGGGCCAATATTCAGCCAACCGGGCGTAAGGCGTGCCTGCTGGTTCCAAGAGACCAGCTTCGACCTCAGCCCCAGCCATATGATCTGATGCTGTGTTTTGCGCCCCTGAAGCAGGCCAGGCTGGATTACATGGTTCAAAAGGCAGTTGAAATGGGCGCAGGTCAGCTGCAACCGGTTATCACCCGCTACACGCAAGTGCAGAAGCTCAACAGCGACCGGATGGCAGCCAATCTTGTGGAAGCAGCGGAACAGTGCGGCATTTTATCTGTTCCAACGCTTGATGAACTGGTTACCCTGGAGACATTGCTGGAAAATTGGGCGTCAGAACACCCTGATCGCGCGCTTATCTTTTGCGATGAACTGGTTGAAGGATCAGATGGCCTGAAGGCATTGCAATCTCTTGAGGGGCGACCGCTGGCGATCCTGATTGGACCTGAAGGAGGATTTACCGAAGAAGAACGCCAGTTACTTGTTAGCAAACCCTTTGTTCACGCGCTTTCACTTGGTCCCAGAATTCTGCGGGCCGATACCGCCGCAGTGGCTGCAATGGCTATCATTCAGGCTTTTATCGGTGATTACCGATAAAGGGTTGCCATGGTCTGCAATCGCGCAGTATGGTCGCGCCGCTTTGGCAATAAGGAATTCGGTATATGGCCCGGGATACTGCTGACGATACGCCCCTTGAGGGCCGCGCTGCGCTGATTGAAGCGCTGAGCGAAGGCTGCAAGCCGAAAGAGGCATGGCGCATTGGCACGGAGCACGAGAAATTCGGCTTCTATACTGAGGATTATTCGCCCGTACCCTATGAGGGTGAGCGCGGTGTAAAAGCCCTTTTGAATGGCATGAAGGCCAATCTCGACTGGGAAGGTATTTATGACCATGAGCATATTATTGGTCTGATCGATCCTGTCGGTGGCGGTGCCATTTCGCTGGAGCCAGGTGGGCAATTTGAGCTTTCCGGCGCTCCGCTGGAAACACTGCATCAGACCTGCCGCGAAGTTCATGGGCATCTGGCCCATGTGCGGGAAATCTCTGATGCATTGGGGATCGGGTTTTTGGGCCTGGGTGCCAGTCCGAAATGGAGTTTGGAAGACACCCCGCAAATGCCGAAATCGCGCTACAACATCATGCGCAATTACATGCCCAAGGTGGGGACGCACGGTCTTGATATGATGCATCGTACATGCACCATTCAGGTCAATCTGGATTTTGAAAGCGAAGCCGACATGGTTCGCAAAATTCGGGTTGGATTATCTTTGCAGGCCGTTGCGACCGCCATGTTTGCCAATTCGCCGTTTCTGGATAAAAAGCCCAACGGTTTCCTGTCCTATCGCGGCGAAATCTGGCGCGATGTGGATAATAACCGATCAGGCCTTATGCCATTTGCATTCGATCAGGGGTTCGGCTTTGAACAGTATGTCGATTACGCTCTTGATATACCTATGTATTTCATCAAACGTGGCGTGAACTATATAGACGCCACCAGCATCACATTCCGCGAATACATGAGCGGCAAGCGCCCGGCTGGCGCAGAAAAGGAAACTGTTACCCAGGGCGACTGGAAAAACCATCTCTCTACCGTCTTTCCTGATGTACGGCTAAAGAGCTTTCTGGAAATGCGCGGCGCTGATGGCAACCCATGGCGGCGCATTTGCGCGTTGCCAGCCTTCTGGGTTGGTCTGCTTTATGACGAAGACACGCTGGCTGAGACAGAAGATTATCTGGCTGACTGGACAGATGAAGAGCGTCAGACCATGCGTGACACCGTGCCAAAAACGGCTCTGAACACACCGTTCCGGCGTGGCACAGTGCTTGATGTAGCCAAGCGTGTCGTCACGCTGTCGCATCAGGGTCTGAGACGCCGCAGCCAGTTGAATGGTGCCGGGTTTGATGAAGGCCAGTATCTCACACCGATTGACGAAACCGTTGCTTCGGGAAAAACACCCGCTGAAATCATGCTCGGGAAATACCACGGAGAATGGGGCGGAAATATCGACCGGGTATTTGATGATTTCGCCTATTGAGGTCCTATGTCAGCACTCAGCCACATTACCTTCATCGTCCAAGATTTGGATCGTATGCAGATCATTCTGGAACAGGTTTTGAAGGCAAAATGCATCTATGCCAGCGGTCAGAATACATTTTCCTTGTCAGAGGAACGTTTTTTTCTGGTTGATGATGTGTGGATTGGCGTGATGAAGGGCGATTCATTGTCTGATCGCAGCTACAATCACATTGCCTTTAAAATTGAAGACACTGATTTTGATGATCGTCTGGCCGAAATCAATGCGCTTGGCCTTGAGATACGGCCCCCACGCCCGCGGGTAGAAGGTGAAGGCCGATCCATCTATTTTTACGATAATGATAATCATCTGCTGGAACTGCATACAGGAACGCTCAAGCAACGCCTTGAGCATTATGGCGTAAAGGACGCATATTGACCGGACAATGCGAAACCGTCTGGGGGCCATTTGCCGATGCCGGTGACCGGTCGCAGTTCCAACTCTGTATGGGAAAAACTGCCGAGATTCGAAACGCCTATCATTTGGGTGATCAGGCCTGGATGAGAATGGCCGAAACCGGTCACTTCTTCATTTATGGGATTGATGTATCGGTCAATAATCCTGACTGGACCAGGCGCAGACGCGGGCGCATGATCCGGCCTTCATCCTCAGGAATATCCGTTTGAGCATTGCACAAAAAACACAGCCTATCTCGTCCGAGCAGGGTTTTGGCTTTCAGAATTTGGGCCTTTACGCCAGCATTGTCTTTTGTGGGGTACCAGCTGGTTTCCGCTCAAGATGCAGGTTGGTGTCGTTGCGCCCCATGTGTCGCTGACATGGCGTTTTATGATTGCTGCTGCCGTCATGATGGTACTGGTGATGGTCACGAAGAGGCCGCTGCAATTTTCGGCCAAAACTCATCTGCGATTTCTGCTGCTCGGCATCTTTTTGTTTTCCACCAATTTCGCGCTGTTTTATTACGGCGCACAATGGATCGCGTCAGGGCTTCTATCAGTGGTGTTTTCCCTGGCATCTATTGTGAATATTGGATTTGCGCTGATTTTGTACGGCCAGATCCCGACCCGCAGAGTGGTGTTCGGAGCCGTTTTGGGCGTTTCCGGCGTTGCGGCCCTGTTCTGGCCGCAGATCATGGCGGCTGATGCAGACCCAGGAACGCTTTTTGGCCTGCTGCTGTGCTTTGGTGGGACCGTGTCTTTTTGCATCGGAAACCTGTTTTCCGCCCAAATGCAGCGCAGTGGTATCTCCGTCATGTCCGGCAATGCCTGGGGCATGGTCTACGGCACGGTGTTCAGCGCTTTGATCGCCTTTGTCAGCGGCGCTGAGTTCATCATCGAACCAACAGCAAGCTACATCCTGTCGCTGTTGTGGTTATCTTTGACCGGCACCGTATTTGCTTTCTGGTGCTATTTGACGCTGCTGGGTCGTATTGGTTCGGCACGCGCAGGTTACGCCACAATCATGTTCCCGATCGTGGCGCTTCTGGTGTCGACCTTGTTTGAAAACTATCAGTGGACACTGCTTGGCCTTGTTGGCGTTGCCCTGGCTTTGGTCGGAAATGGCCTCGTGCTATCGGCCCGCAAAAAACCGGCTTGAAGCTACTCTGCAGCCGTTAGCGGTTTGGCGATTTGCAGCGTTTCCTTGACGGTGACGTTGCCAAGGCTTTCGATAATGTGGGCTGCGAGCGCATCCATCAATGGCGTCCAATGGTGCCAGGAGCGCAGCAAGCCGATATTGCAGGATGGCAATTCGGGGAATCCCTCTGCCTCGGTCAGAATGCGCATGCCGGGCCGAATGGCGGATTCCGGCAGCACTGATACCGCAAGACCGGCCAGAACCGTGGCACCGACAGCGGTGGAGTTCCAACTGGAATAGAGCACTCTGTGGGCTCTTGCGCCGCGTTCCAGAGCTGCAATGGCAGAACCGCGCCATTCGCAGGTTGGACGGCCAAGTGCCAACGGCAGCACTTCTTCTTCATGCTGATGGTGACGACTGGATGTGACCCAATAAAGCGGTTCACGCCGGATCATCTCTGCTGGATGCTGCTCAGGAATATAGGTGATGATTGCCAGATCCAACTCGTTTGACTTCAATTGGTTGGTCAATACCGGGGTTGGTGCGCATTCAACAGCCACTTCCACCTGTGGGTTTGATCTGGCAAAGCGTGCCAGAATTTCCGGCAAAAACCGGTCTGCGTAATCGTCCGGTGTTCCAAGACGAACATTGCCTGACAGAGCGGAATCGTCGAACACCGCCAGCGTTTCATCATTCAAGCGCAACATTTTGCGGGCATAGCCCAGCAGTTTCAGACCCTCTTCGCTCAGGCGGCTGTTTCTGCCATCACGGGTAAAAAGCGGCTTGCCGACACGCTCCTCCAAACGCCGCATCTGCATTGATACGGCAGACTGAGTCCGGAAAACTGTGTCTGCTGCACGGGTAAAACTACCTGACTCGGCAATAGCAACGAACGTCCTGAGTTGATCCAAATCCAGCAAAGCGGCCATGTTCATCTAATCCATCAATAACTCTCATATATCAGATTAGAAACATTCACTGGTCTTATCAATTGAAAAAGATCATGTGTACCAAGTCATCTTTAAATAGATTCACTTCCACATGGCCCAACACAGGAGATTGCCATGTCTGCGATACCTAGAAACAGTCTTGATACGTCTATCAGCCCAGCAGCCGCTACGAGCGCCTCTATGCTGAAAGCGGCTGTGCTTTCCGTTGGGAAGCGCATCTCATCGGTCTGGAATTTCTGGGCTTATCGCAGCACAATGACACAGCTCGTAACGCTGGATGATCATATGCTGAGAGACATTGGTATAACGCGTTGCGATGTTAACGCGGCCGCCACCCTGCCCTATTCGAACGACCCGACTTCTCGGCTTCGCACGTTGGCGCAGGAACGGCAGGCCTCGGAACTGGCATTGGCAAAAGAAATACGGCAGCGCCGGAAGATAAGTGCGCAACGCTCCATGACCTCAGATTGTGAACCCTATAGATCCACAGATCAGCGCGATACACCTACTGGTTGATCGCCTGACGTAAAAGCCGAACGGGCAGTGAGCCCCCTCATGATGTGCTGATGCGCCATCTCTACCATGGCCATCTGCATAACTGCCCGAACTGGCTTTACTAGCCGCCCGGACCTTGTGCCGGGCGGTTTTTTTGCGCGGAGATGCCAGGGTCTGCCACCCCCCACCAAATGACCTGTTACTCTGCCAAAACCCGCGTGTTGGGAAACACGACCCGGATCAACGTTCCCTTGGACGGCGTGCTTTCGATCAGGAATTGTGCCCGGTTGGCTTCGACCAATGCTTTGGTCAGCGGCAGGCCAAGGCCGGTGCCGCCACCGGACAGGGTTTTGCGCGCAATGCCGTCTTTTTCGCTGTTCTGTTCGATCTGACGAAAAGGCTCCATGGCCTTGGACAGATCAGCCTCGCTCATACCGACACCGGTGTCGCGTACGCGCAAAATCAAAGAGCCATCTTTTTCTACCACCGCAGAGACAATCACCTGCCCGCCTTCTGCCGTGAATTTGATGGAATTCGACAGGAGATTTAGTGCGATCTGGCGTATTGTCTTGGCGTCGGCCACAACGCGCGGCAGATCATCGGCAAAACTTGTGCGGATGATAACACGGCCTTCATTGGCCTGGGGCTGCATCAGTGCAACGCATTCTTTCAGAACCGCCACCAGATCAACCGCCGTAAAGGTCAGGTCCAGCTGCCCGGCCTCGATTTTGGAGATGTCCAGCATGTCATTCACCAGATTGATGACATGAGCACCGGATGTATGAATGTCGTTGATGTAATCCTTGTAGCGCGGATTGCCGATCGGGCCGAAACGCTCTTCCAGCATAACTTCCGAAAAGCCCAGAATGGCGTTTAACGGCGTGCGTATTTCATGGCTGATTTTTGCCAGAAAGTCTGATTTCGCTGTGTTGGCTTTTTCAGCATTGTGGCGGGCGGCAATCAGATCATCTTCGGCACGCTTCCATTGGGTGATGTCCCGCAGCACCACGCAAAGACGCATATCTGCCACATCGTCCGGACTTTCTTCGCCAACCTGGCCCATCGTCATGAACAGCGGCATATAACCGCCCTTCGCGGTCTGGCCAATAACCTCGCGGCCATCATTGAGAATGGAGGCAACGCCGGCGCCTTTGATTCCGGCCAGATAATCGCGGGCAGGTTTATGACTTTCCAGCGCGAGCAAGGTTGTGAGATCACGGCCAATGAGACTTGTCTGATCTTCATCAAACAGAGCTTCCGCACCATGATTGAGGGCCAGGATTTTCCCTTCCACATCAATCATCAGAACACCTTCCGTGGCGGTGTTCAAAATGGCCAGAAGCTCATCTGCGTTCCACACCCGGTCTCCAACTTGTGAACTCAAGGCGGGCACGGGTGTATTGTAGTTGACGGGGTCGACCGTCAACAGGCTGGCTGACTGGCCATCCCAGTCGATCTTGCCAATCGCGGCGCGAACCTTATGGGTGGCATCGTCTTTGCCCGTCAGTTGCATTGTTCCGTCGTCGCCAACACGGTCCAGCGAGAAGCCGCCCATGGGTGCTGCAACATTTGCCGCCAAATAGGATTGTGCATCCTCGTAGCCGGCCATTTCTGCAAGAGACCGATTTGCAAACAGAACCTGATCATCGCGGACCACAAGAACACCGGTATCAATCCGGTCCAACATGGCGCGCAGAGAATTTTCGGTTCCTGAACCCTGCTCCTGATCAGCCGTGCCAGCTTCCGACGCCACGGCTTTAGCAACTTCTGCGCCTGCAGTTTCCAAGTCTGAGGTTTCTAAGTCAGGGGTTTCTAAGTCAGGGGTTTCTGCAATTGGGGTTTCCGTGACTGAAATTTCAGCCTCTGGAACTTCAGCGGTTTGTTTTTCTAAATCCTGTTTGGCGAGAGCTTGCTGTGTGACTGCATGCTTTCCAAGGGATTTCCCGATTTCCTCAAAGGCCTTGCGTTCTTCAGGGGTCAGACCTTTTGTGTATTCCTGTGTGCTGGAGGGCCTTGTATCCACAATTGCCGGAACTTCATCCGGCTCATTTTGCCGGCCGGCGTCAACGACAGAGGCTTTTGGTACGGTGACATCCGGTTCAGCATCATCAAACACATCAGCAGCCATACCATCGGACGAAAACTCATCAGGCATTGCTGCATAATTATCTTGTACCGGAGGCTCATCGACCGTAATTATCTGGTCTTGCAACTGGCAGGCTCCGAAACCGCGATAGCCTTGAAAGCGCTTCTCGGCGTCAAAGACGGGCATTGCGGATAGCTCAATCCCGGCAATTTTTTTCCGCTTCGGCAACGCCCAGATTATGTGCTTCCCGCTCCAGGAATCTTTTGACGTGATGGCACTTTGCAACTCACCATCTGGGTCGAGTTGATAATCGCCCGCCAAATCCTGCCAGGTGCGTCCTTCAAAGGCGCCGCGCAACCCGACAAGGGTCTGAAATTCCGGGGAAACGAAAGTGAACTTGAAACCATCATCCATTCGCCAGACGAAGCGCATTAAATCAGGCTCGGCAGATGCAGCAGCTTTCGCGGGTACTTCTGTCTTCTCTGGTGCTTTTATCTGCTGCGGCCTTGTATCATTGGCCGGTTTTGGCACCTTGATTTCCGAGGCTGACAATCTTCCTGCATGATTTTGCCTGACGGACTGCAGACCTGTTTCCGCAGGGCCGGCAGCTTTCTCGTCAGCAACTTTCACGTCAGCTGCTTTCTCGTCAGTTTCCTGCTCGCCATTACCCTGCGCGTTAGTATCTCGCTCATGTTGCGCATGGTCGTCCGACAATGAAAAAGACGCCTCATCTGCGTCAACCAGCAGCAGAAAAACCTCTTCATCATCCATCGGCAGTTTCAGCGCGGTCACAAGGTTTCGTGTACCTGACTGAATTGTTATCTGCTGAGACACAGGAAGCACGCTGTCTTCCGCCTCTTCCAGCAGGGACTGCAATGCTGTGGCTGCATGGCGCAATTCATGGAAAGCGCCGGATGAAGCAATTACATCGCCCGTATTGGAAAACAGAGCCGCATAATGGTGACCAGATCCAAGCCAATCCGCCATCGTGTCCGCGCGCTGTTGAAAGTCCTGTGCAGTCGGCCCCGCAACCGGGCGCAGCAGAACACCAGCGACGCCTTCCACATTTCTCAGTTTGCTGACAGTGACCATTTCCAGCGGCGTCGATGCGCTGCGACCAAGCCGTAAACGTTGAATCTGCTGTTTGTCATTGTGCAACCAATTGAACAAATGCCGGATTTGTTTGCGCAGCGGGAAGTTTTGCGGAAACTCTTCGCTCAACAGCGTTTTCAAATCCTGGGTGCCCAGACGCTTTGCGCCAGCTGGATTGGCCCAAAGCAATTGCGCGCCGTCGGGAGACAGAACCAGAGCTGGCTTCACGGACAATGCAAGCGCATTCAGCGGCTCGCAGGCCGTCCAAGACATAAAAGCTCGATTGTCACGACGTTTCGACAATTGCAATCCATTCTTCCGTGGGCATGTTTCTGGCGCTTATTGCATTAAGCACTCGCCGGAAACCGGCCCAAATTCATTGATCAGCTTCCTCAAAACGTGAAACCGCCATTAAGGTTTTGTTAATACAAAGTGACTGATGGGTCCATCTATTGTGCCAATTACGGCATTTTGATTGCGAACAGGGTTAAATTCAGAGCAATCCACAGGTTCCACAGGCGCAAAAAAAACAGTGAAAAACCAGAATTTTTAATTTTTATGTTGCACTGCACAATATTATTATTATATTGCATTGCAACATAGACAAACACAAACCCATAAGGTGTGACGATGAGCAAGAACTATGACATGAGTGAACAGATGCGTGCCTTTGCCGAACAAGGCATGGAACAAGCCCGCAAGGCTTTTAATACTTACATGGAAACAATGCAGGATACTGCCAGCAAGATGGAAAACTCCGGCAGCGACCTGCAATCCAAAACTACTGAAGCTGGCAAAAAAGCCTTGGCTCTGACTGAAGACCACATGAGCGCGGCGTTTAGCCAGGCCGAAAAACTGGTCACAGCGAAAGATCCTCAGGAAGCGCTGGAACTGCAGACAAAATACATCAAGGACCAAATCGAGTCGGTGACAAAACAGGCTCAATCCATGGGTGAAGAAGCTGTCAATGCAGTGAAAGATATTCAGAGCAAATTCAAAGCCTGATTCTTTACGAAAATGGTGCATTGCAAAAAAATTGTTGCAATGCACAAGAAATGTATTATATCTGATACGCAACGGCTTGCCGAGACATCATGTTCACGCTGCAGGCCACGAGATACACGGCAAAAACTGGAGTTATTGACATGACCACGAATAAAACAAAAACGACCCGCACCCGCGCTGCAAACAAGCCTGCGGTAGATGCGAAAACTGAAGCAACGACAACACCTATCATCCCTGGAATGCCAGGCTTCGAAGCTTTCAAGGTGCCTGAGATGCCATTTGCAGGCGCAGACATGTTTGATGTGTCGAAATTCGACGGCGCCAACATGGAAGTTCCAACAATGGTTCGCGACATGGCTGAAAAAGCTGTTTCCCAGACCAAAGATGGCTATGCGAAAGTCAAGGCTGCTGCAGAAGAATCCATCGACGTTGTCGAAGAAACACTGGAAACCGTGCGCGAAACCGCTTTGGAAGTTCAGCACAGAGCCATGGACAATGCCAAAGCCAACACCGATGCGGCCTATGATTTCTTCAAGGACATGTTCAGCGTGAAATCAGTATCCGAAGCTGTTGAATTGCAGACATCATTTGCCCGTCAGCAGTTCGAAATGTTCAGCGCACAGTCCAAGGACCTGTCTTCGTTGACTGGCAAGGCTGTGACCGAGACTTTCAGCCCAGCCAAACAGGCTGCTGAAAAAGTGATGAAAGCTGCTTAATTTACTTACTCCCAAGCATCCACTGAGAAACCCGGATTTAGGTCCGGGTTTTTCTTTGTCTGCATTTCCAGACACCATACGGCCAGAATCTGAAAAGCATTTCACATATCCACCGGATTCCCCCTTTTGCGGGAGCAAATGGATATTGCGTTCAAAGTTTTGCTTGAAATACCGCTAACGTCGGCCTAAAGACTTTCTCGCCTGCAACTGTGATGTTGTCGGGCATGTGCAGCTGTAGCTCAGTTGGTTAGAGCGCCGGATTGTGGATCCGGAGGTCGGTGGTTCGAGACCACCCAGCTGTACCATTTCCCTTAACTCACCAAATGCCTTAATTCACCAGATACTTTATCAATCAGACGCCTTCTATTGCGCTGTGGCCGATTTAAACTGGGTGCGCTGCTGTTCTTTGCGCGTCAGGTAGGATGCAATCAGAACCCCTGAGGTTACCAGCCCCAATAGGATTGTGCAGACGGCATTTATCTCCGGTGTCACCCCAAGCCGAACCTGACTGTAGATTTTCATCGGCAGCGTTGTGGCACCCGGGCCGGATGTAAAGCTTGCGATCACCAGATCATCCAGAGACAATGTGAAGGCCAGCATCCACCCGGCGATTATTGCAGGCGCTATAACCGGCAGTGTAATGACAAAAAAGGTTTTAGCTGGCGGGCAGCCAAGGTCACTTGCTGCCTCCTCCAGTGAGCGATCAAATGTCACCAGTCTTGATTGCACCACAACCGCGACGAAACACATGGAAAAGGTAATGTGGGCCAGTGTGACAGCCCAAAAACCTCGCGCAAAATCTATGGCAACAAACAGCAGCAGCAGTGACAGGCCGGTAATGACTTCGGGCATCACAAGCGGCGCATAAATCATTCCTGAAAACAGGGTCCGGCCTGCAAAACGCTTATGCCGGGACAAGGCCAATGCCGCCATTGTGCCAAGCACTGTGGCAATAGTTGCAGATAGCAGGCCAACGCGCAGTGTGACCCAGGCGGCGTCAATCAATCCCTGATTCTGCCACATCTCACGATACCATTTGGTTGAAAACCCTCCCCAGACAGTGACCAGACGCGATTCATTGAATGAGAAAATGACAAGCAGCAGGATTGGCAGATAGAGAAATGAAAACCCCAGGACCAGAGACGTGATGTTGAACCAACTGGAGCGCTTCACGAGGCTTTCTCCTCAGCGCGCGCCTGTGCATTTTGAAACAGGGCAATTGGAACCACGAGAATAAGAAGCAGGATCACCGCGACTGCACTTGCGACCGGCCAATCGCGATTGTTGAAAAACTCGACCCATAAGGTGCGCCCGATCATCAGAGTTTCGGAACCGCCCAGAAGATCTGGAATGACAAATTCCCCAATAGCGGGAATGAAGACGAGAAAGCATCCGGCAATGACACCTGGAATCGATATTGGAAGTGTAATTGTCCAGAATGCTTTCAAAGGTGTGCAGCCCAAATCGGCTGCGGCCTCCAGCAGGCTGTCATCCATGCGCTCAAGCGAGGCATAAAGCGGCAACACCAGAAATGGCAGATAGGAATACACGATCCCGATATAGACAGCAGCGTTGGTATTGAGGATCGTCAACGGCTCGGAAATAACGCCAATGGCCAGCAATGCCTGATTGAGCAGACCCTCTTTCTTCAGAATTCCGATCCACGCGTAAACGCGGATCAGGAAAGACGTCCAGAACGGCAAAATGACCAACATCAACAAAATAGCGCGCCAGGACCGCGGCGCACGCGCCATGGCGTAAGCCATAGGATACCCGATCAACAATGTGATGAAAGTTGCAATGGCAGCAATTGTGAAACTGGACAGATAGGAACGGTAGAACAGCGGTTCTTCTATGAGGAAAACATAGTTCTCAAAGCTGAACTGCTGGACCTGCTGCCAAAGAGCAGACAGACCACCGCTGATGTCCAGCCTCGGGCTGTAGGGCGGTATAGAGACTGTCGGCTCTGAAAAAGAGACTTTCAGGACGATCAGGAACGGGATTAGAAACAGGATCACCAGCCAGAAATAAGGCACACCGATGAGCACAAAACGGCTACTGATCCTATCGTTGAAAAAACGCTTCAAACTGTTCATGAAGCCAGCAGGATGCCTGCATCCGCTCCCCAATAAAGCCACACTTGGTCTTCCCAGGACAAGGGCCGTTCCACCGACCTTGTGGTATTGGTCTGCGTCGCCCGAATGATGAAGTCGTCATTGATCTTCACATGAAATACGGACACATCTCCCAGATAGGCGATGTCGTAGATGATTCCTTCGACAGCGTTGACCGGATTGGCTGGATCAATTCCCTCTGGCACATCATGGGACAAGCGAATTTTTTCCGGACGCATCGCAAACCAACCATGATCACCCACGGCCAGATCACCCGTGGTCTCGCACCGCACCTGGATTTCAAGACCCGTTTCGGTATTTGGTCCGATGCCCGGGCACCGCATGGTTGCAAGATTTTCTGTAAATCCGGCCTCCGAGAACTCGGTCAACCGCCCCTCAATCAAGTTGATGTCGCCAATAAAGTCAGCAACATAACGCGAGGATGGTTGTTCATAGATTTCGGTGGGCGTGGCGATCTGAATGATGCGCCCCTTATCCATGACGGCAATGCGATCCGCCACAGTCATGGCTTCTTCCTGATCATGGGTCACAATCATAAACGTCATGCCAAGGCGTTCCTGCAGATCCATCAATTCAAATTGGGTTTCTTCACGCAGTTTCTTATCCAGCGCACCCATTGGCTCATCCAACAGCAACACTTTCGGGCGTTTTGCCAGAGACCTGGCCAAAGCAACGCGCTGGCGTTGCCCACCTGACAATTGATGTGGTTTGCGTTTGGCAAATTCCTCGAGTTTGACGAGGCTCAGCATTTCCTCAACGCGAACCTTCACATCTGAACTGGCGATACGCTCCTGCTTCAGACCGAACGCAATGTTCTTCTCTACGCTCATATGGGGAAACAGCGCATAGGACTGAAACATCATGTTAACCGGGCGCTTATAGGGCGGAATCCCGGTCAGGTCCGCCCCATCCAGCGATATGTTGCCGCTGGAGGGTGCGTCAAATCCGGCCAGCATCCGCATCATCGTGGTTTTCCCACATCCGGAAGGGCCGAGCAGCGCAAAAAATTCGCGCTCATAGATATCAAGCGACAGATCGTCCACTGCGGTGAAATCACCAAAGCGCTTTGTTACATTCTGGAAGGAGATATAGGGCACAGCATCAGGATCATTCCACGGCGCAAAATCACATCGGACAGGCCCCAGAGTTTTCGCCATCGTGTTCGCCGCTTTCACATATCCGTTTGAGTCAAATACCCGGCTGTCCGGAACCGGGTATTTCGTTGCAGCATAGCAGGTCTTTTTACTGGCCGGTCTTTACCCTGGTCCAGGTCCGTGTCAGCAGCCGCTGCTGACGGGGAGCCGCGGCCGTCACGGTAAACAGTTTTGCCATAGTCTCAGCGCTTGGATAAATCGCAGGGTCGGTAAAAACGTCCTCCAGCAGCAAAGGCTTTGATGCATGGTTTCCATTGGCATAATAGGCATAGTTTGACGCCTTTGCGATGACCTCCGGGCGCATCATATAGTTGAGAAACTCATGAGCTTCTTCAACATTCTTTGCATCAGCCGGAATGGCCATCTGATCAAACCACATCTGGGCGCCCTCTTTCGGGATTACGTATTTAACAGAAACGCCATTGTCGGCTTCTGCAGCTCTGTCCCGCGCTTGCAGCACATCACCCGACCAGCCCACAGCAATACAAATATCACCATTGGCAAGGCCGTTAATATACTCCGAGGAGTGGAATTTCTGAACATAGGGACGGATGCCCTGTAACAGCTCTTCCGCCTGCGCAAGCAGGTCTGAATCCTTGGAATCCGGTTCCAGCCCCAGATAATTCAGGGCGGCAGGCACAAGTTCGGTTGGGGCATCCAGAATGTGAACCCCACAATCCAGAAATTTTGAGAGGATTTCAGGATCAAAGATCATCCGCCAGCTATCGAGTGGTGCATCTGGCATACGCTCGGCAATCTTTTCAACATTGTAGCCAATGCCGGTGGTGCCCCACATATAGTTGATGGAATAGGCGTTGCCCGGATCATATTGGGCCACACGGTTTTCAATGTCAGTCCACATATTTGTCAGATTAGGAAGCTTCGCGCGATCCAGTTCCTGAAACACGCCAGCCTGAATTTGCCGTTCCAGAAATGTTCCCGTTGGCACGACAACATCATAGCCGCTGCCGCCCGCCAATAATTTGGTTTCGAGCACTTCATTTGAATCAAAAACGTCGTAGGTGACTTCAATTCCGGTTTCAGCCGTGAAATCAGTCAGGATGCTTTCATCAATGTAGTCGGACCAGTTGAAGATATTGACCTTGCGTTCCTGAGCAAATGCGGCACTCGTTGAAAGCGCAAGGCTCAGGCCGAATATGCTGATTTTCAAAGCTGATTTAGATCGGTGCATACAATTCCCCAAGCAGATGCGAAGCCAGTATCGCTAAAAGCAAAGCGATATCTGACATTTAATTCAAAACGATAGGAGGGAATGCGGTCTACCTCAAGATTTTTTTCGAAAACCATGGTGATGCTGATGCCAGATTTTATCCGTAAGTACTATGCTCAAGAGGCGTGATTTCCGCTGCAAAGGCATCAATTTCCGCCTGTTTTAAGGCACAAATTATCTTGTGACCAAGCGGGGTGAAGGCCTCTTTTGCAAAGCTGCTGTCCCGAAACAATTGCAATGCGGATTTCGGATTATCCGGCAATTGGTCATCAGTGCTGTTGTAAGCATTTTCCTCGACCGGATCAGCTGGCTCCACACCATGCTTCATTCCCTGGCGCATGGCGGCCAAAACAGCTGTCATGACAAGATAGGGGTTTGCATCGGCCCCTGAGATGCGGTGTTCAAGTCGCATTGCGGCGGGCGGTGACGCGGGCACCCGAACAGCGACGGAGCGGTTGTTGCGCCCCCATACAGCTCTTGTCGGAGCATAAGACCCTGGTTGCAGGCGGCGAAAACCATTAACGGTGTTGATGAAAACCAGCGTGCAATCGGACATGGTTTCCAAAGTGCCCGCGATGGCGTGGTGCAGACGTGCTTCCCCCGCCCCACCAGCGAAGACATTATTGCCAGCTTCATCCAGAAGGCTGACATGGATGTGCATTCCGTTGCCAGCCTGATCAGCAAAGGGTTTGGCCATAAAACTGGATTTCAAGCCATGCGCCTTGGCGCAATCGGCAACAATCCGCTTCAACAGAACCGCTTCATCTGTGGCCCGCATGACATCGCTCAAATGTTTGAGATTCACCTCAAACTGTCCGGGCGCGGCTTCAGAGACAATCGTGTCTACTGAAACACCCTGAAGTGCAGCCATGGTGTTGATGGCGTTGAACACTGGCGCATACTGATCCAACGAGTTGAGAGAATACATATTCTGACGATCCGGACCCACGCCGTGCTCAACCGGGTGCGGAGCGCCATCGGGCCCAACCTTTTCAGGATCAAACAGGAAGAATTCCAGCTCAAATGCGGCACAGGCCCTCAATCCTTCGGCAGCCAATGCCGCGACCTGTTGCGACAGGATCTGTCGTGGGTCTCCGCCAAAAGGATGCCCATTCTCATCGCGCATTGTCATGATGACCTGGGCAGTGTTTTGGGGCGCGACTGCATTTCTGCACAATGTTCCGGGAACTGCAAAACACAAGCCATCGGGATCTCCGGTGTCGATGTGAAGGCCTGTTTCCTCAACTTCCCGTCCCCAGACATCGAGGCCAAAGACGGAAAGCGGAAAGTTGATGCCCGTATCAAACGCCTTTTGCAGCGCCGTAACAGGCGCCCATTTACCGCGCAGGACACCATTGAGATCAGAGATCAGAAACTCGATGATCGCGATATCAGGATTGTTGGCCAAAAAGATTTCTGGTTCAGATTTGGAAGGATTTGACATATGGGTCTGGCGCGCGGCTTCTATGGATAATTCACTTCATGTGTGACTACGCTCCGTGATACGGTTTGGCAATCTCACACTGCACCCCACAGGTATTTATGACGGACTCCGACACTACCGGCACATTGGATATGCTGCGGGGCGTACCTGATATGAAGGCCGCCAGACAATGGCTGGCCGAACGTAAAATTGAAGACCTTGAGTGCATGACCAGCGATCAGGCCGGCGTTGCCAGAGGCAAGCTGATGCCTGCCGAGAAGTTTTTCAACACGCCTGACATGAACATACCAAGCTCGGTTCTGACCCAGACAATCACTGGCGACTACGCCTTGGACAATGAGACGTTTCAGCACGACCCTGTTGATAGCGACCTGGTGCTGAAACCGGATTTGTCGACGCTGACAGTCGTCCCGTGGGCGAATGATCCAACCGGGCAAATCATCCATGATGCGTTCTACAAAAATGGCGACCCCGTCGATATTTCCCCCAGAAATGTGCTGAAGAAAGTTTTGGCTCTTTATGCAGATTTAGGCCTGCGCCCCATTATTGCGCCTGAACTTGAATTCTATCTGGTGAAGCCGAATACAGACCCCGATGATCCTCTGGAGCCACCGGTTGGGCGGTCTGGAAGGTCAGAAAGTGGTCGGCAGCTTTATTCCATCTCTGCCGTCAATGAATTCGATGATTTGTTCGATGACATCTACGATTATTCCGAGGCTCAAGGCCTGGAGATTGACACTCTGGTGCATGAAGAAGGTGCCGGGCAGATGGAAATCAATCTGCGGCATGGCGATCCTCTGGGACTGGCCGATCAGGTGTTTTTGTTCAAGCGCACAATTCGTGAAGCCGCATTACGTCATAATATGTATGCCACTTTTATGGCCAAACCAATTGCCGGTGAGCCAGCCTCCTCCATGCATATTCACCAGTCCATAATTGGGTTGGAGTCGGGCCAAAATGCGTTTTCCGGCACGGATGGCGAGCCCACCGAACTGTTTTACAACTTTATTGCCGGCCAGAATGCGTTCCTGCCAAATGTGATGTGCATTCTTGCGCCCTATGTGAATTCCTATCGCCGCCTGGCGCGCGATACGGAAGTCGCGGTAAATGTGAATTGGGACTACGACAACCGGACTGTCGGGCTGCGGGTGCCGATGGCAGAAGCGCAATCCCGCCGGGTGGAAAACCGCATACCGTGTTCTGATGCCAATCCGTATCTTTCGATTGCCGCAAGTCTTGCCTGCGGATTGATTGGCATTCAAAAGAAAATGGACCCGCCACCGCCCCTGTCCGGCTCTGGTGAAGGCCTGCCCTATGGTGTGCCGCGCGGGTTGCTGGAAGCGGTTGACCGGTTTGAAAAATGCCCTGAACTCATCGAGATTTTGGGCGCACGCTTTGTTGCAACCTTCTGTGCCATCAAGCTGGAAGAGTATGAGACCTTCATGGCTGTCATCAGCCCGTGGGAACGCGAATTTCTTCTGTTGAATGTGTGAGCTTTATGAACCGGATTTCAAATCAATTCCCGACCACAGACCTGCAGGAAGCTGACGCTGCGCATCATTTGCACCCGTTCAGCGATCATGAATCTCTTAACCGGGAGAAAAGCCGGGTCATCGTGCGCGGCGAAGGCGTGTTTTTATGGGACTCAGACGGGAACCGCATCATGGATGGGATGGCTGGCCTGTGGTGCGTGAATATTGGCCATGGTCGGCGTGAAATTGCAGATGCTGTACATGAGCAGATGCTGCAACTGTCCTATTACAATACGTTCTTCAAAACCACGCATCCGCCAGTTGTGGCGCTGGCGCAAAAGCTGGCCGAGCTTGCACCGGATGGTTTCAACCGCGTGTTCTTCACAGGCTCCGGGTCTGAGGCCAATGACACCGTGCTGCGCATGGTGCGCCATTACTGGACCACAATGGGCCAGCCGCAAAAACACATCATCATTGGGCGCAAGAATGGCTATCACGGATCAACACTGGCCGGAGCCAGCCTTGGCGGCATGAGCGGCATGCATGCTCAGGGTGGTATGGCGGAGGGTATTCGGCATATTCGCCAGCCCTACTGGTTCGATGAGGGCGAAGATCTCAGCCCCGACGCGTTTGGCCTTGTCTGTGCCAAGGCACTGGAGATCGAAATCGAGTTGGTGGGTGCTGATAAAATTGCCGCTTTCATCGCCGAGCCAATGCAGGGGGCTGGTGGTGTCATTATCCCACCGGAAACGTACTGGCCAGAGATAAACCGCATCTGCAAAGCCCATAATATTCTGCTGGTTGCTGATGAAGTTATTTGTGGATTTGGCCGAACAGGGAACTGGTGGGGCAGCGAAACATTTGGCATTGAGCCAGACCTGATGCCTATCGCAAAGGGTCTGTCGTCAGGCTATCTGCCCATTGGCGGGGTGCTGGTCAATGACAGTGTCGGCGATGTCATCACATCAGGTGGTGGAGAGTTTTATCACGGGTTCACCTATTCCGGTCATCCGGCGGCTTGCGCCGCTGCACTGAAAAACCTTGAAATCCTTCAATCAGAACGAATTGTTGAACGGGTGCGCGATGATATCGGGCCCTATATGCAGGCCAAATGGGCGGCGCTTGGTGAGCATCCGCTTGTTGGCGAAGCCCGGATGGTCGGGCTGGTCGGCGCGCTGGAACTTGTGCCGGAAAAACCCTCGCGCAAGCGCTTTGAAAATGAAGGTACAATTGGCGGGATCTGCCGCGATCATTCCTTCAAGAATGGCCTTATCATGCGCGCGGTCCGGGACTCCATGATTATTTCACCGCCTCTGACCATCACCAAAGACGAAGCTGATATGCTAATAGCACTCGTTGAAAAAACGCTGGATGATACAGCGCATTCGCTGCGCAAATCCGGACATCTGTCTGCATGAACAATGCTGGCGGTGCTCCCTATCCGCAGAACAGCTATTACACGGCAACCGCTCCCCTGCTTGAAACGAGGCCGTCTCTGAAAGGCGATCTCACGCTTGATGTTGCGATTATCGGGGGTGGCTATACCGGGCTCAGTGCAGCGCTTCACCTGGCAAAGGCTGGCAAGAAGGTAGCCGTTCTGGAAGCCAATCGTGTGGGCTGGGGGGCCTCCGGGCGCAATGGCGGGCAGATACATTCAGGGCAGCGGCAAGAGCCTGAGTGGTTTGAAGAGCGCTATAATCGCGCTATCTCCCAACGTTTTTTCAAGATGGGCGAAGATGCCAAGCACTTGGTTCACAGCCTGATTGAGCACTACAAAATCTCTTGTGATCTGAAACCCGGTCTGATCCACGCCGTCCATAAAAAGCGATTTGTCGCCGAATTCCGGGATCAGGTTGCGCTTTTAAACACGCATTATGACCATCCGGTCAGCTGGCTTGATCAGGCAGAGACCGCTCACAGGCTCGGCACGAACGCTTATCATGGTGCTATTTACGACCCGACAGCCGGTCACCTGCATCCACTGAAGTTTGCTTTGGGTCTGGCTGAAGCGGCGCTCCTGGAAGGCGCCGATATTTATGAAAACACACCGGTACAGGAAGTCACGGATTGGGATCGTCCGGCCCTGAGAACACCTGATGGCACCGTGCGCGCTGGCAAAATATTGATTTGCGGCAATGGATATGTTGGCGGTCTGGTGCCAAAAGTGGATGCCCGCGTGATGCCGATCAACAACTTTATTGCGGCCACGCGGCCATTGACCGAAGCCGAAATTCCGTTGCCCGGCGATGAATGCGCCTCAGACAGCCGCTTTGTTGTGAATTACTGGCGCATGAGCGCCGATAAACGCCTGTTGTTTGGCGGTGGCGAAAATTACTCGCCCAACTTCCCCAGTGACATTGAGGGCTTCGTGCGAAAACCCTTGTCGATGATCTACCCCCAACTCAAAGATGTGGAGATTGATTACGCCTGGGGCGGTACTCTGGCCGTTACCGTTCACCGCGTTCCATTTGTGCAGATGTTGAAAGAAAATGTTTTTGCCGCGGCAGGGTTTTCGGGCCAAGGCGTGACCCTTGCACCATTGGCCGGTCAGATACTGGCTGAAGCAGCGCTGGGCCAATCGGAACGTCTGGACCTTTATGCCGATTTGCCAACACCACCCTTTCCCGGCGGGCGTGTGCTGCGCTCAGCAACGCTTGCTCTTGGCATGGGGTGGTATGCATTGCGAGATCGGCTTTAGCTGAAGTCAGCCTTTCAGGGAAAACACGTTTTCCGGCTGCCCCGCAACGTCCACGTCGATTGAAAACACGCTGCCAGCGCGCAATTCGCCCGGCTGAGCTGCGCTTGTGACATAAAGTATTTTCAAATCAGGTCCGCCAAAGGTACAGCTGGTCAAATTTCTAACCGGCATGTCGATGACGCGGTCGACCGAGCCATCAGGTGCGACCCGCACAATACAGGACCCATCATAGCGGGCGTTCCAGAGATAGCCTTCAGAATCTATGGCCGAGCCATCCGGCCTGCCGCGCTCAAAGCCCACAAAGAAGGGGCGTTTGTTGGAAATTTCCCCGGATGTTACATCGTAATCCCAGGCAAAAATTGTGTTCTGCAGCGTGTCGCCGAAATAGAAAATCGTGCCGTCTGGCGACCAGCATAGCGTATTTGAAATGCCAAGCTCACGATCCTGGACGGTTACACCGCCATCACTGCGGACGCGATACAGGGTTCCAAGATGAGGGTCGGACACAGGCTGACCCTGGCCGTTTTCATCAACATTGTTCTGCATGGAGCCAACCCAGAAATCACCAAAAGGACTGGGGCGACCATCATTCAGACGGCTGGCAGGCAGATTTGTCTCTGGTGTGGCAAAGTCTGTTCGCTCGTCCGTCGCTTCATTCCACAAAATCAACCTGGACCCGAGCGCCAGCACAAGAACTCCTGGCGTATCCGTCAACCCGGTGGCGCAGACCGGTTCATCAAAAACCCAATGGCGAACGCTGCCCGAAGCTGGATCATAGCGCTGCAGCAAAAAGCGGTTGATATCTGTCCAGTAAAGCGCCTGGTCTTTGGCTGACCAGAGCGGTCCTTCACCACACCAATTGGCTGCTGGTACGACAATTTTAACATCGGTCATGAATGCGCCTCAAAAAATGGTCCGCCAGATGACATGGTCACCTGGCGGTTTTTACTCAATCAGTCTCTGCAGTCAATAATATGATTATTCAAATGTTGTGTAACCGATGGTAACCGTTTTTGGTGATCCACCTGAAATGCGGTTCACCCGGAACTGGCTGATACGTCCCTTATTGGTTTTGACGCAGACATAGGACCCAACCGGCACATCCCTCAAAGACACCCGCTCAGTGGTATAGCGGGCTCTGGAGCAACCGCGATAGCCACGGTTTGATCGATTTCCAACACCAATCTGTGCGCCATTTCGCGGTGCCAGATACAGCAGGTCACGCGTTTCTGCCTGGAACCAGATATCCGCACCGGCGCTTCCCACACGGCCACGATCCAGATCGGCCAGATAGGTTTGCGGAATGTTGATTTCGCCAGTTGAAAATGTCCGTGGGCCAGCCGCAGCGCGGGTTTCGCACCTGAAACCGCCTGGACGTGCTTCACATGTTGAGCGATCTGGTGCGTAGCGCTGAATCTTGCCTGACGAACCGTAATCGCACTGCAAGGCTTTGCGTCCGCCAATTTCGACAATCTTTGTGGTTCGAAGTGATGTGACAAACGGTGTGCTCCACCAGCCATCAGGCAAAGCGGTCGTGACTTCACGCCGCGCCTTGTCGACCGGGCAATTGATTGTTTGCGTAGCGGCTTCCGCCTCGGTGCTGAATTGCAGCACTGCGCCACCGGCAAAGCCCGCGACCAGAACAGAAGCAGCGCTGATACCGCGCAGCCCAATGGATACTTTTTTCAAGAATGCTAATGCCATGATGTTTTCTCCCAAAAGTCTGATTTGCCATTTCGCCCAAGCAAAGCCTGACAATGGCCGATTTCAATGAAGCCACTCTACATTGTAATTCTAATAGAATTACTGAACATTGTGTTCAGATTGTATTCATTTTCTGAATGTGCGAGGTCTGCAAGCTTCAACAAGCATTGTGAATTCGGAGAATTTTATGGGCCTCCTCGTAGACGGCGAATGGCGGGATCAATGGCACGATACGAAGTCATCAGGCGGTAAATTTGTCCGAACCGATTCCCAATTCCGCAATTGGATTACAGCAGATGGCGCTGCGGGACCTTCCGGGAGCGATGGGTTCAAGGCCGAGCCTGGCCGCTATCATCTGTATGTGTCCCATTCCTGCCCCTGGGCTCACCGAACCTTGATCTACCGTGCTCTGAAGGGACTGGAGGATATTGTCGATGCATCCATGGTCCATTGGATAAACGGCGAAAACGGTTGGACTTTCGAGCCGGATGAGGACGGCATTGTTGGTGACAAGCTGTATGGCAGTGATCTGCTGTACAAACTTTATCTAAAAGCCGATCCCGTCTTTTCCGGCCGCGTCACAATCCCTGTTCTGTGGGACAAGAAGCGCGAAACCATCGTGTCCAATGAATCTTCCGAGATCATCAGGATGCTCAATTCAGCGTTTGATACAGTGGGTGCAAAACCGGGAGACTTTTACCCGGACCATAAACGCGATGACATCGATCAGCTCAATGACATCATCTATGACACCATCAATAACGGGGTCTACAAAGCTGGTTTTGCTGCCAATCAAGATGCCTATGAAGAAGCTGTTTTTCCGCTTTTTCAGACCCTCGACATGCTTGAAGAGCGGTTGGCTCAGTCCCGCTTTCTGGTCGGCAATGCGCCAAGCGAAGCGGACTGGCGACTGTTTCCGACCCTTTCAAGGTTCGATCCGATTTATGTCGGCCATTTCAAATGTAATCTGGCGCGTCTGGTCGACTATCCAAATTTATGGGCCTACACGCGAGATCTTTATCAATGGCCCGGCATTGCGGGCACCATCAATCTGGATCACGCGAAAATGCATTACTATCAAAGTCAGAAGCGTGTGAATTCAACCGGCATTGTGCCGGTTGGACCTTTGCTGGACTGGTCAGAACCTCATGGTCGGGAGCGTGTGGGGGCCTGAAACTCAGGACCCAACTGAAAGACAATCGTGGAAACTGGCTGCCATATTCCTGATGAGTTGATCATATAGCTCAGGCCCCTTTTGAAGGTCCATGCCTAACGGGTCCAAAAGCCCTGCCTTTGCGCTGGTGCCTTCACGGGCGACATCGATGATGCGGGACTGAAATTGCGGCTCTGAGAAAATACAGGCCGCTTCCAGATCATTCAGTTTCTGTTTGATCTCAGCCAACCTTGCAGCTCCGGGCATTGTTTCTGGATTGATGGTGAGAGAGCCTGCTGCCTGGAGCCCAAAGCGGTCTTCAAAATAGTGATAGCCATCGTGGAACACCACAAAAGGACGATCAGCGACCGGTTCCAGAAGCGCCTCTACGTCACCGGTTAACTGCGTCAATTGCTCCTGCATTGCTGCGGCATTGGCGTTATATTCTGCAGCGTTGGCGGAATCGATTTCAGACAGCACGCTGGCAATGTGCGAAACAAGCAATCCTGCATTCACCGGGTCCAACCAGATATGTGGATCCAGTTCTCCGTGATCATGTTCGTCCGAGTTATGGGCCTCTTCTTCGTCGTCTTGATGTTCGTGCTGTTCGCTTTGGGCCTCATGCATTTCCTGTTCCTCATGCTCTTCATCCTCTTCATGGGCATCAAATGCGCCGCCTTCGCGAAAAGGTAATCTGGTCAGGCCGGGCACGTCTTCAAGAGTTACGATGCGTGCCTTTTGCCCCAGAGTTTCCAAAGGCTTTTCCAGAAATACCTCCAGTTCTTCACCAATCCAGAAAATGACGTCTGCACTCTGGAGGCTGCGTGCCTGTGATGGCTTCAGACTGTAGGTGTGCGGAGAGGATGCCCCATTCAGTAGCAATTCCGCTTCTCCAACACCTGACATGACCCCTGAGACAAGGGAATGGACAGGCTTGATAGACGTCAAAACCTGCACAATCTGTTCCTGTGCATAGCCATCTGACTGAGCAAAACCAAAGCTGATAATGCCACTTAGCAGGCATGCATGAGTGAAAGACCGAGCGGAAGCCATAGATGATCCTAAGGTTAATGTTATAAAGTTACAATTTTGATAGCCGGATTTTTCGTCTGTTGCAAGCGGTTTTCAATGGCGTTTCGAACACGCTGGCCAGTTGTACTGCCTAGTTGTTTTTCGTGCGCTTTCTCTTGGGCTTTCTCTTGGGCTTTCTCTTGGGCTTTCTGGCATTTTGTAAAAAGGGGACAAACATGGTAGTGCCAGCCAAACTTCGATTGCCGGGAAGAACTGCATCCTTGGCGATCTACTGTGATCGATCAGAAAAACTCAGTCAGGAAATGTGATCTCATGAAGCTTAAAGTCTATTTATCCGGTGAAATTCATACAGATTGGCGCCAGGAAATCATGACAGGTGCTGCCGATTTGGATGTATCGTTTTCATCTCCGGTGACAGATCATGCGGCTTCAGATGATTGTGGCGTCGCGATCATGGGTCCGGAAGACCAGAAGTTCTGGCATGACCACAAAGGCGCAAAACTCAATGCCATGCGTACCCGCAAGGGCATTGAGGATGCAGATGTGGTTGTTGTGCGTTTTGGCGAGAAATACAAGCAATGGAACGCCGCTTTTGATGCGGGCTATGCAGCAGCACTTGGCAAGTCATTGATCGTGCTGCATGGATCAGATCATCAACATGCGTTGAAGGAAGTCGATGCAGCAGCCCTTGCGGTTGCGGAACGTCCCGAGCAGGTTGTTGAAATGCTGCGCTACATTTTGAGCTAGAAGTAAGCGAGCCTTTTACTACTCCCCTGAAGCCACTCCCCTGTCAGGCCAGATAGGCCTGCAGGGTTGCTTTTGTGCCCTTGGACCAAACTGACGTCAAAGCTGCAGAAAACGCTTCTGCAAATTCTGCGTTTTCGCCCAATTGACCGAAAATATCTGTCATTTCCAGGAATGCTGCGGGATTGTCTTTTGCACGCAATGCATGTTCAGTAAGACGTGCGGCCTTCTCATCGAACAGTTCAATTGCATTGCCAGCATCATCTGTACCAGCACAATAGCGGCACCAAAGGGCAACTTCCAGCGCCAGACCACCGATACTGTCTCCGCCCGCCAGCCTGTCCATAATTGTCGGAATTATGAATTTGGGCTGCCGGTTCGAACCATCGAGGCAAAGCCTTGGAATGGTATCTGCAACAGCTGCATTTGAAAAACGTTCGCGGACTTTTTTCAGATATTTCTGGAAATCCACACCCGGCACAGATGGCACAGTGGGAATGATTTCCGATGTTTCCAGCTTCGCCAGATACCCGTCAACAAACGGGTCTGCCATTGCCTCATGGACGAAATGATAGCCCAGCAACGCTGCAGGATAGGCAATCGCGGCGTGACCGCCATTAAGGATGCGCAGTTTCATCAACTCATAGGGCGCAACTTCGGACACAAATTCCACGCCGACTTTTTCCAGCGCAGGTCGACCACCTGGAAACTTGTCTTCCATAACCCATTGGCGAAATGGTTCGCAGGCGACAGGAACTGCATCAACAATGCCGAAGCGCTCTTCGACCATGGCGCGCTCACGATCCGAAGTTGCCGGCGTTATGCAATCAACCATGCTGTTGGGAAAGGAGACATTATCCTCAATCCATTTTTCAAGATCCGGTGACATGTCCATTGCAAGGCCAAGAACGGCCTGGCGTGTAATGATGCCATTTTCCGGCAAATTGTCACAAGACATAATTGTGAAGGGCGCAACGCCATCTGCGCGGCGTTTTTGAATGGCTGCAATGATCACACCAAAGACCGTTTCCGGCGCGTCAGGGTTTTTCACATCATGAACAATGTCCGGGTGCTTGTGGTCAAAGCCACCCGTGCGGTCATCCATAAAATAGCCGCCTTCGGTGATTGTCAGCGAGACAATGCGAATCTCTGGAGATGCCAGTCTTTCAATGACAGCCTGAGGATCGACCTCGACAAAATCAATCATCGAACCGGACACCTTGGCGGTGAAGCCGTCCGGATCCAGTTCAACCACCGTTGTCAGCCAATCCTGCTGCTGCAATCGCTCGCGCATGGCTGTATCGTAGGGCTTTATGCCTGCACCAACCAACGCCCAATCGTGATCTTCGCCCAGCGAAAACAGCTCATGCAGATAGACGGCCTGATGCGCGCGATGGAAATTCCCCACACCAATATGAAGGATGCCCGCTTTCAGAGCACTGCGATCATAATTGGGCACAGCGACATTGTCTGGCAGGCTTTGCAGAGCAGTCTCGTTCAATTTTGTCGAATTCATCAACTCATCCAGTTTCCACCATCGGCGTTGCGGGTCTGTGCAACCGCATGATTACTGCCAGGTGATGCCAGAAAAACTGCCATTCCTGCCACGTCCTCTGCGGTTCCCATGCGCCCATATGGAACGCTTTCGCCGACTTGTCTTCGTTGCTCCCCAAGGGACAAATTCTCATATTCGCGAACGGAGTATCCGCGCTGTACCAGCGATGGCCGTCACTTTCAGATGCCCGGCTTGCACAGCAGACCCAATCTATGCCGCACTTTGTTTATACTTCTGAAGGCGACACCGACAATCGCAATATTTGCTTTTTTCCTGCACGCGGCATTCAGCAAATTCACCGCTGATGTCTGCGCTGCGCATGTTACAAAAACCGTCCGCTCCCGGGCCGTATCAACGGACTGCTAAACCGTCTTTGTCGAAGCGGTGAAGGCGATCCATATCAGGTGTCAGATAAACATCATCACCATGATGCAAATCAACATCGCCCTCGGCACGAACAGTCAACATTTCCATGCCATCGACATGCACACGCAGGAAGGTATCGGATCCAAGGTGCTCGGAAACTCCGACTTTACCTTTCCAAGTGCCCTGCTCCTTCGAGATCAAGGTATGCTCAGGTCGGAATCCAACAGTATGCGCGCCCATTTTCTCGGCTTCAGGGCCCGAGATAATGTTCATTTTTGGCGATCCGATGAAGCCGGCCACAAACACATTTGCCGGATTATGATAAAGCTCCATAGGCGAACCGACTTGTTCGATATTGCCAGCCTGAAGCACCACAATCTTGTCGGCCATGGTCATGGCTTCTACCTGATCGTGGGTCACATAGATCATTGTGGTTTTCAGGCTCTGATGCAGTTCCGTAATTTCCAGACGCATGTTCACGCGCAAAGACGCATCCAGATTGGACAGTGGCTCATCGAACAAAAAGGCTTTTGGCTCACGAACAATCGCACGGCCAATTGCCACACGCTGACGCTGACCACCAGACAATTGACCAGGACGACGATCTATATAGTCGGAAAGGTTCAGAACTTTTGCTGCCCCATCAACTTTGCTTGCGATTTCTGCTGGATCAAGGCCTGCCATTTTCAGCGGGAACGCGATATTTTTGCGCACAGACATGTGCGGATAAAGCGCATATGACTGAAACACCATTGCCAGTTCACGTTTGGCTGGTGGGATTCGGGTCGCGTCATTGCCGTTGATGGCAATATTACCGCTGGTCACATCTTCAAGGCCTGCAATCAAACGAAGTAGTGTCGACTTACCACAACCGGATGGACCAACGAAGACTACGAATTCGCCATCGTTAATTTCCAAATCCAGAGGTGGAATGACTTGGGTCGGGCCAAAGCTTTTGGTGACCTGTGTTAGCTTTATATTTCCCATGATATCACCTTATTTAACCGCGCCAAATGTCAGGCCACGTACGAGTTGTTTCTGGCTGAACCAGCCCATGATCAGAATTGGAGCGATGGCCATCATCGAGGCAGCCGAAAGTTTGGCGTAGAAAAGACCCTCTGGCGCGGAGAAACTGGCGATAAACGCCGTCAGCGGTGCCGCATTTACGGTGGTCAAAATAATGGTCCAGAATGCCTCGTTCCAAGCCAAAATTATGTTCAGGAGGATCGTGGAAGCGATGCCAGGCAACGCCATTGGAGTCAGGACATACAAGATTTCTGATTTCAGGCTGGCGCCGTCCATTCGCGCAGCTTCAAGGATATCTACGGGAATTTCGCGAAAATATGTGTAGAGCATCCAGACTATAATCGGCAGGTTGATCAGCATCAGCACCACGACCAACAAGACGCGGCTGTCCATGACGCCAAAGTACTTCGCAAGCAACACGAGTGGGTAAAGAACACCCACAGCAGGTAGCATTTTCGTCGACAGCATCCAAAGCAATAGGTCTTTGGTACGCTTGCCCGGCACGAATGCCATCGCCCAAGCGGCCGGAACCGCAATCAAAATACCCAATAACGTGGAGCCAACGGCAATGATGATCGAATTCATCAGTGCCTTGGGGTAGTTTGAACGAGCCTGAACATCGACATAGTTTTCGAGCGTCCAGTCAAAGAAGAACCAAACAGGCGGATCTGCAATAGCCGTCGCTTCCGTTTTGAATGACGTTAAGAACGCCCACATGATCGGAAAGAACATCGTGAGACCAAAGGCCCAAGCTAGGGCTGTCCACATGAGCTTTTTCTGGTTTGTAACCGCGCGGGCCATACTATTTTCCTCCCCTCACTTATCGAGGTTCTTGCCGACGATCCGCATTAGGAAAATCGCAATGATGTTAGCAAGGATAACTGCAACGATACCGCCGGCAGAGCCCAAACCAATGTTCTGACTTTCCAGCACGCGCTGGTAGACCAAATAGGTCAATGTGCGGGTACCGAATGCGCCGTTGGTAGTCACGAAAATTTCTGCAAAAATCGACAATAGGAAGATTGTCTGTATCAAGATGACGACCGTTATTGCACGACTGAGGTGCGGCAAAATCATATACCAAAAGCGTGACAGCGCAGGTGCACCGTCCATCTCAGCGGCTTCCAACTGTTCGCTATCCAACGATTGAATGGCTGTCAGTAAGATCAGCGTCGCAAATGGTAACCACTGCCAGGCTACGATTATCACAATCGAGAAAAGAGGCGATTGACTGAGGAAGTCATAAGGTTGCAACCCAAAGAACTTAAATCCGTAAGAAAAAAGCCCGTTATCGACGTTGAAGAACATGTTCTTCCAAACTAACGCAGACACGGTTGGCATGACGAAGAATGGCGCGATGACTAGGATGCGGACAATCCCTTGCCCAAATATCGGCTGATCTAGAAGCAAGGCCATCAAGATGCCGCCGGTTATGGTGATCAGCAAAATGCCCCCGACCATCCACAGCGTTGTTCCAACTGCTTTCAAAAATGAAGAGGAGTTAAAGAACCTGACGTAATTGTCAAAACCGATCCACGCATCGAACACGCCGCGCAAAGGGCGGTAGTCCGCAAACGAGAAGTAAAGAGTCATACAAAGCGGGATCAACATCCATACCAGCAAGACAAAGACCGCTGGTGCAACCATAAAACGTGCTGCAGATTTCGATTGTGCTGTCGCCATGAAAAAGCTCCTGACTTGAGATTAGTCCAAACGAGGCCGAAACCTTGCTAGAATTCTAATAAAACTCGCGAAAGTGCTGGCAGTCAAGTTCGGGGAAAAGTAAGAAACAGGCGGCGCGGATAGCGCCGCCTGAAGAAGTTGTGGGCTTAGTAGCCTGCCGCTTCCATTTCTTCAACGGTCAGTTCCTGGCTTTTAGCCAATGCTTCAGCGCCAGTCTGGTTACCAGCCAAAGCGTTGGAGATTTCCTGACCGACCTGCGTTGCGATTCCAGCGAACTCAGGAATAGCTACGAACTGAATACCTGTGTATGGAACCGGATCAACCGTTGGGTTGGTCGGATCGGCTGTGCCCATAGACTCGATTGTGGCAGCAGCGAAAGGCGCAGCATCAAGGTAGTTGCTGTTCTCATACAGCGATGTACGTGTGCCAGGAGGAACAGCGACCCAACCTTTGCTTTCAGCTACAAGTGCTGAATATGCAGGTCCAGTTGCCCAGTTGATGAAGGTCTTGGCAGCTTCTTGCTTCTGGGACGATGTTGGGATCGCCAAAGACCAAGCCCAAAGCCAGTTGCCACGTTTTCCCAAACCAGTGTCCGGTGCCAGCGTGAAGCCAACCTGATCAGCAACAGTAGAGTCAGCGTTCACAACAAACTGACCAGCGGAAGTTGCGTCGATCCAGATACCACATTTGCCCTGTTGGAACAGCGTGAGGTTTTCGTTAAAACCGTTGTTGGCTGCACCGGCTGGGCCGGATTCTTCCATCATGCCAAGGTAGAAGTTGACGGTGTTGGCCCATGCTTCGCCGTCGAACTGTGCATTCCACTCTTCATCGAACCAACGTGCGCCGAAAGAATTGGACATGGCAGTCAGAAGCGCCATGTTCTCGCCCCAACCGGCCTTGCCGCGTGCGCAGATGCCGTTGATTTCGTTGTCACGGTCGGTCATTTTCATGGCCGCCTCACGAATGAAGTCCCATGTTGGCTCTGCTGGCATTTCCAGACCGGCTTTTTCCATCAAGTCTTTGCGGTACATGGTGAAAGAAGATTCGCCATAGAACGGTGCAGCAAAAAGGTTGCCGTCAACTGACAAACCGCCACGAATCGCAGGAATCAGGTCGTCAACATTGTAACTCGCTGGCAGATCATTCAACGAGACGAGCCAGCCATTGTTGCTCCAAATTGGAACTTCGTAGGTGCCAATAGTCAGAATGTCGTAAGCGCCGCCGCCAGTAGAGATGTCGGTTGTTAGGTTCTGACGAAGAACGTTTTCTTCCAGAGTAACCCACTCGACGGTGATGTCAGGGTGCTTTGCGTTAAAATCTCCCATCAGACCCTGCATCGTAATCATGTCGCCGTTATTCACGGTCGCGATTGTGATTGTTGATGTGTGGCTGCCTGCTGATGCTGTGGTGGCGAACGCCGCAACAGATGCGAGTACGGAAGCTGCTAATAGTGTGTTTTTAAGTTTCATCCAAAGTTCCTCCCTAAGGTTAGTGGATCGACTACTTTTATAAGGCACCCGAATAACAAAAGTCAATAAAAATTTTACACTTGTAAATTTTGCAAACCCGATCAAGCAGACTGCCGCATTACGAGCGTGCCCTCGAGTAGAAGTTCTGGCCGCTCACCTGTATGCTCATTACCGTTTATCAAGTCGAAAAGGATTCTAACGCTATGATTGGAAATCGCAGCGTAATCCTGAGAAACCGTTGTTAGCGGCGGGCAAGTGAACTGTGAAAGCGGATGGTCATCCACCCCGGCAATTCGAAGCGCGCACCCGGCACCGGCGCCTACCCTCAAACCTTTTTGATAGGCGGCGGCAATCAGACCAAATGCCAGCCGGTCATTACTGCACAGAATGGTATCTGACGGTAACGAGCGTTCGGAAATCAACCGCTTTCCCTCTTCGAGACCAATTTTCTCGAAATCCCAGCCACTGCCCAGAACCTGAACAACTTTCGGCTCCAGACCAAGCCCTTCCATCGATCGCACATACGCATCACGTCGCTTGTTTGCGTTCGGGTTAACAGGAGGCATCTCAAAGAAGCATGGAGGCTCACCGGTGCGACAAAGATAATCAACCACCAATCCTATGCTTTGCATGTTGTTTGAGCCAACAAACGCTTGTCCGACTTTAACGTTACTATCAAAGACAACGGTTGGCACCTCCTCCGAAAAACGCTGCACGCTTTTGAAATCAGAACTACGGCCAAGAGGAGCGATCAGCGCCCCTGACGGTCGCAAGGACTGGAGAGTAGCCAACGCGTTGTTCTCTAGTTCTTTTTGGCCGTGCGCGCTGAAGACAATCGGCCAGAAACCCGCATCCATACATCGGCGCTCCAACAGGCGCACGATCTCTGCAAAGAACGGATCCGCGAGATAGGGCACAACGATCCCGATGGTCTTTGTTGATTTTCGATTGTGATTGATTGCAAAAAAATTGGGACGATAATCAAACTGCTCCATGGCAGCTTCGATGCGATCGCGCGTTGATTTGCGGACGCTTTCCGCGTCGTTAAAGTACTTTGATACGGTGGGCCTTGAGATGCCGCTCGCTTCAGCGAAATCCACCATGTTTTTGATCGCATTGCCGGCCACGTCACCTCCCAAAGATTCCTAGTTCGTCCCCTATGGCATATAACATTTAGCATACAACATCGCATAAATACTTTACATGTGCAAAATTAATTTTAACATTAGTTAAGTTATTCCTATCCAGATCAAGCCACTTTTTTCGTATCAGAAAGGCAAGATTGGCGCTGAGGTGCAGTCGCATGTTGCTCGCAAATCGACAATAGTTCAGGCTGAGGGAGGGACGAGGCAATGAAAAAATCATTTTGCTCGGCGAAATTGCCGTTGAGATCATGGCAGACATTGTCGGCGATGGCGTTGATGAAGCCCACCCGCTAACAGGTCCTTATTCCACCTTGCGCGCCTGCTATCTTTGCCGACCAGGCCGGAAAGCTTGGGCAGCCAGTGAAAATCATTTCTTCTGATGGAGATGCTGCATTTGGACGATTGTACCTAGATCGACTCAAATAGGACGGAGTAGATATCTCTGGCGTATTCATTGATCAAGACCGCCCGACTGGTTGCGCATTTGTGAGGTAGCGTGCAAATGGGTCTAGAGGCTTTCATAAGTCGTGAATTTCGTCGCAATGGTCGATGTGCAGCCTATCGAGCAACTGCTTCTGATCAAGCTGCATGGGATAAGGATCTACGTCCCAAGATATGCAAGCTGGCTTGCCACCCATTTTTAAGCCGCGCAGTATCTACAAATGCCACATGTCTAAAGGATCGGGGCTATTTGTTGAGCAGCATTTCTGCGGTAACTTCATTGGTAATCAATGAATTGATCAACCGTCCGCGCAACGCACCCCAGATCGCATCAACCTTGGCTTCACCGACTGCAATGCCAATTACGGGATGGTCCTGATCTGGCAGAAGTGGAGCACTTGCCACCCGGTCATTGATAAGGCCATCAATGAGTTTGCCATCCTTATCATAGACCCAACTTGTGATCTCACCGACGACACCGACACGGTGGAGCGCCTTGGCCTCCTCCTTGGTGACAAATCCGTCCAGAACAAGCTGTGCATTCTCGTTCATTTGCCCAAGACCCACAAAGGTAACGTCAGACTGACGGGCAAGCTCCAGTATGTTGTGAACCGGCTCCTGACTGTGCAATAGAGCTTTTTCTTCATGCGAATTCACAAACACCGGCAATGGCATCGGGAAATGTCGGGCGTTAACCCGATCAGCCATGCGGATGATCACATTATAGGCCGTTGCCGACCCGTCAGACATCATGTTGCCAAGCAGCGAGACGATTCGGTGCTGGGGGCAATCCATGGCTGGCAACTGCTCGACACAGGCACGCAATGCACGACCGGTTCCGATGGCAATGATTTTTGGATGATTGGACTTCAAGTGCCGTTCCATTTCGGCAGCACCAGCTTGGGCAATGCCAACCATAGATGCAGGAGCATCAGGGTCTGAAGGCACAACTTCACATCCAAGAAGGTTGAATCGCTCCGTGAGCTCACCCTCCAACTCCATGCATTTTGCAATCGGATGATCAACACGAACCTTTATGAGACGCGCACTGACCGCCAGTGAAACCAGCCGCTGCGCAGATTGTCTGGAAACGCCCAGCTTGCGCGCAATCTCGTCCTGTGTGTTTCCGGCGACATAGTACAACCATCCTGCCCGTGCAGCCTCGTCAAGGCGGCTGGTTTCGTTGTCGGATTTAGCGGACACTGATATCCCCGATACTGTGTTTTTGTTGTTTTAATGTTGGCGCCATTTCAAAGAATTTTGACCAATTGTCAAAAACCGGCACTTCAGGAAACATGTCATTGTCATCCTGCGCAAGCCCCTGCAAATGGCTAGCCCCCGTAAAACGCCATACTTGCATTCCGGCAGCAACACCTGCTTCCATGCCAGGCAGACTGTCTTCGATCACCAGACACTTCTCCGGATCCACATTCATTTGGTCGGCTGTATGAAAAACAAATCCAGAGCCGGCTTGCCACTTTTCACCTCAGATGCGGTAAACACATCCTTGCCGAAGTAATGCGCCAATCCGGTTAATTCCAATGATCTGCGCAGCCTTTCAGGTGTGCTGCTTGTGGCGACGCAAGTAGGCCTGGAGAGATTGTCAACAATCTCGGCCACACCGACAGTCGCCTTCAACTCGGTTCTGAAGGCTTGAAGCAATCTGCGTCTGTAAGAGGCTTCAAAATCAGCCGGCAAGACGACATCAAAAGTCTGGCGAACCGATTCTGTCACTTTGGGAAAGCTGCGCCCGAGAAACCAGCGCTGGAAATATTCAAAGTCTACCGATACACCAGCATCCGCCAGTTGAGAGATCAGGATTTTCGAGCTGATGATCTCGCTGTCTATGAGAACACCATCGCAATCAAAAATAACAAGATCTATTTCTGTGGTCTGCATAACCCGGTACATTTCAGAACAAATGACAGGTAACGCTTGACCTTCCTGTAACTGGAAGCCCTAAATCGATTTATATAAGAAGAGATGTCTGGCCGCTGCCAGGCAAATAACACGCATTTATAGCACCTTCAGGACACAATATGGACCATCAGCACAGCGCAGCTTGCGGGCATGCATCACATGATTCTGAATCAGCGCAGGATCAGGCAATTGATCCCGTTTGCGGCATGACGGTGCCCCTGAACAGCGGCAAGCCCAGCTTTGCTCATGCAGGCGCAGACTACCATTTTTGCAGTCAATCCTGCAAAGACCGGTTTGAGGCAGACCCTGTTTTCTATCTTTCAGGCAACCACAAACGGAAGCAGAAAGCGGCTCCAAAGACCGCGCTCTTTACCTGCCCAATGGACCCGGAAATAATCCAGGAAGGACCTGGCACCTGCCCGATTTGTGGCATGGCTCTGGAGCCCATGGACGGTGTATCAGATGGTCCGAACCATGAACTGGAAGATTTTACCCGTCGCCTCTGGGTGAGCATTGCGGCTGCCATTCCGTTGTTGATCCTGACCATGGGACCGATGGTGGGGTTCCCGATCCGCGACTGGATTGGCGAGAAACCAGCCCTTTGGCTTGAACTGGCCTTGGCAACACCGGTTGTCCTTTGGGCCGCGCAACCGTTTTTCCAGCGCGGCTGGACCTCTGTGCGCACCTGGAATCTGAACATGTGGACCCTGATCATGCTCGGGGTCGGTGCCGCCTATCTCTACAGTCTTGTTGCTGTCCTTGCGCCCGGCCTGTTCCCGCAGGAAATCACAGACGCGGGGCATGCACCGGTTTACTTTGAGGCAGCCGTTGTCATCATAGCCCTGATTTTTGTTGGCCAGGTTCTGGAATTGCGTGCGCGTGATCGTACTGGCGATGCCATAAAGGCCCTGCTGGATCTTGCGCCCAAAACGGCAAGGCGAATCAATGCAGATGGATCTGAGTATGAAGCTCCGCTGGCAAACATTCTGCAAGGTGACCGTCTGCGTGTAACACCTGGCTCCAGCATTCCTGTAGATGGAATCGTGCTGGAAGGCATTTCTGCAGTTGATGAAAGCATGATTTCCGGCGAACCACTGCCGGTGCAAAAACATGTCTCGGACAAGGTAACCGGGGGAACTCTGAACAAGAATGGCAGTCTGATTATTGAAGCCAGCCATGTTGGCGAAGAGACCATGCTGGCCAAGATCGTGCAAATGGTCTCCTCGGCACAGCGCTCCCGGGCGCCTATTCAGGGACTGGCTGACAGGGTGTCTTCCTACTTTGTGCCGACAGTCGTTCTGATTGCGGTTGCGGCCTTTATTGCATGGATCATTCTGGGTCCTGAACCAGCCTTTGTATTTGCCATCATTTCTGCCGTATCCGTTTTGATCATCGCCTGTCCCTGCGCTTTGGGATTGGCAACACCCATGTCGATCATGACCGCAACGGGACGTGGGGCCCAGGCCGGTGTCCTGGTCAAGGAGGCCTCTGCTCTGGAGCGGTTGGCCAAGGTAGACACTGTGATCGTTGACAAGACTGGCACACTGACAAATGGAACACCCGTTCTGACCGATGTCGTTCCGCTTGCAGATTGGGATGAAGCGACTTTGCTGGCTTTCGCCGCGTCATTGGAAAAAGGGTCCGAACATCCCTTGGCCGATGCCATTGTCGAAGGGGCGAAAAGCAAGGATATCGCGCTACAGACGGCACAGGACTTTCAGGCAATTACTGGTAAAGGTGTTGTCGGCAAGGTAGGCGACGTGAACGTTACTCTTGGAAACAAAGCGATGCTTCAGGAAACAGGTGCAGATGCGGCCCTCGGTGAGCAACAGGCGGATGCCCTTCGCAAGTCTGGCAAGACCGTCATGTATCTGCTCGTTGACAACCGCCTTGCCGGTTTGATCGCGGTTTCTGATACAATAAAGCCGAGCACGCAGGATGCGATCAAGGCGCTTCATGCGGCAGGCATGACCATCATCATGGCCACCGGCGACAATGAAATCACCGCAGCAGCGGTGGCAAACGAACTTGGCATTGACGAAGTTCGGGCTGGCGTTCTGCCGCAAGACAAGCTGCAATTGGTCAAGGATCTGCAGGCAAAAGGCCATATTGTGGCTATGGCAGGCGATGGCGTGAATGATGCCCCGGCCCTGGCGGCTGCGGATGTCGGCATCGCCATGGGAACGGGCACAGATGTTGCCATTGAAAGTGCCGGCATCACGCTTTTGGGTGGAGATCTTGCCGGAATTGCCAAAGCCCGGATTTTGGCGGTCTCAACCATTCGCAACATCAAGCAAAACCTGTTTTTTGCCTTTGCCTATAACAGTCTTGGCGTGCCTGTGGCCGCTGGCATTCTGTATCCTTTGACCGGCGTCCTGCTGTCTCCCATGCTGGCGGCAGCTGCGATGAGCCTGTCATCGGTATCGGTGATTTCCAACGCGCTGCGCTTGCGTCGGCTAGAGCTTTGACATTGCCTGGGGTTTGCACTTAATTGGCGAAAGGTGGATTGATATGAATATCGGAGAAGCATCGCAGGCATCGCAATTGCCAGCAAAAACTATCCGCTACTATGAGGAAATTGCACTCCTCAAGCCGATCCGCGCCGAAAACGGATATCGCAACTACTCTGAAACAGACTTGCACCGGTTGCGGTTTCTGCAGCGCTCCAGAAGCCTTGGTTTTTCGATTGAAGAATGCCGATTGCTGCTCTCGCTATACGAGGACGAAGAACGTGCCAGTTCCGATGTCAAACGTTTGGCGCTTGACAAGATCGGTGAAATTGACCGCAAACTGGCAGAATTGGAATCGCTGAAAGCAACATTGTCGGCACTGGCAACAGACTGCCATGGTGACGACAGGCCATCGTGCCCGATCATTGATGATCTGGCCGGGAGAACAAGCAGTTGAATAAACAAACCATCATTGCTCTGGTCGGAAGTGTTGCAATCGCGTTGGGCGCTTGGTGGCTTCTCGCCCCGCCTGCCAATACCGGCTCCGGTGCGCCATTGGCACAGGTAACAGTTCCGCAGCTCAACAGCGCAGAAACAGCGGGACGCGTGTTGTTCGACGGGAATTGCGCCGCATGCCACGGAGCGGATGCAGCAGGGCGGGACGGCATGGCCCCACCGCTGGTTCATGTGCTGTACGAACCTTCCCATCATGCAGATATCGCATTTCAGCGGGCAGCAAAGCTGGGTGTCAGGGCACATCATTGGCGCTTTGGTGATATGCCGCCCGTTGAAGGTGTAACCGAAACCGATGTTGGAAAAATAACAACCTATGTGCGTGCTCTGCAGCGCGCAAACGGGATCAACTGACATGCAGCGTTTTCTGCTGCTCATGTGCAGCCTGTCATTAATACTGGCAGGAAGTTTCTTTTTGCATGAGCAAGATTTTGCCGATGGCCTGCATTTGCATTCACAAAGCGCGGCCCCGGATGAAACCAGTGACCACAGTCATTTTTCACTAACTCAAAATCAACAGGACGCCGACACTAGCACGCTGCATTGCGGCTCCAACATACTTGCGCTGATTGAATGGGTTGGCCATCACTGTTTTGTCACTGAGCAAACCATACCTGTGGGACAATCCTATTCCAGATACGGGGTCTGGACCATGCTGGACCCTCCTCCTCCTCGCCCTTTTTCCAGAAGCACGACGACAACGGCCTGACCGGGCCAAGCATTTTGGAACAAAGAGGACTAAGACAACATGACAACAAAGATTATCGTTTCTGCGGTTGCGGCTGCATTGGTTATATCTGCAGCGGCTTACGCACATAACGGCGCAACAGGCGTTGTAAAGGAACGCATGGATGCCATGAGCACCCTGGGCAAGGCTACAAAATCCCTGACTGAAATCATGCGGGGAGACGTCAGCTATGATGCCGAGGTGGTGCGCAAGAATGCAGCGCAAATCCAAAAGCATGCCGGGAACAGCATGACAAAACTTTTTCCCGAGGACAGTTTGATGAAACCCTCCGAGGCGCGTCCGACAATCTGGGCGAACTGGGAGGAATTTGAGGTTCTGGCCATGAGGCTTGAGACTTTGGCCGTGGGTCTGGCTGCGTCAGCTGACAATGGGCTTATGGCATCTGGAGGTGCGCCAGCCTCCGGGATGATGGGCACAGATAGCATGACGTCTTCTGGCGGTATGACGTCTTCTGGCACCATGATGGCCGGCTCAATGACGACTGAATCAGGCACCCTGCCAGACGCAGCCGAATTGGCATCAATGCCTACTGATGGTGTGTTCAATATGCTGGCGCAGACCTGCGCTTCCTGCCACACACAATTTCGTTCCGAAAAGAACTGACATATGCGGAAATTGATTGTTTTATCATTGACCGCCCTGGTGTTAACCGGGGCGGCGGTGACAGCTTTGACCGCTTGGCCTATCGGCAAAACGCGGAACTTAACCGGTCTGACCGGCAACGCTGATCGGGGTGCCTATCTCGCCCGCATGTCCGGTTGCATCGCATGCCATACAGATTCTGAAAATGGAGGTGCCCCTTTGGCAGGCGGTGTTGCGCTTGAAACGGATTTTGGCACATTTTATTCTCCCAATCTGACGACGGACAAGACACACGGCATCGGGGGCTGGACCCTTGAGACGTTTGCAAAAGCTGTGCGGCAGGGTGTGTCCCCCGAGGGAAATCCTTACTACCCGGCTTTTCCCTATCCATTTTATGCCAAGTTCAGCGACCAGGATGTTGCCGATCTGTGGGCGGCGTTTCAAACAGTGCCTCCTGTGGAACAGCCTTCGGTAGATCAGAATGTCGTGTTTCCGTTCAATTTCCGCGACGGTTTGAAATTATGGCGCGCTTTGTTTTTAGACCAATCCGGAACCCGGAAAATCAAAGAACAAAGTGAAGCCTGGAACCGGGGGAAGTTCATTGTTGAAGGGCCTGCCCATTGTGGCGCGTGCCACACGCCGCGAAATACATTAGGCGCACGACAGGCGGAACTCAGATTACATGGAGCCGACAAGCTTCCCGGTGGCGGGAAATCACCACCCATCACCACCACCGCGCTTATGGAAAATGGCTGGACAGAAAAGTCCCTGGCTTATGCCTTGCGTACCGGTGTCTTGCCCGATGGAGATACATTTGGCGGGTCAATGGGCGAAGTTGTGCGGGACGGAACACGCTTTCTTGCACAGGATGATCTGAATGCAATTGCCAGCTTTCTGATGAACCAGGAGTAAATATCATGTCCATCAACAGACGAACTTTTCTCAAATCCAGCGCTGGGAGTTTGGGCATCGCCCTGCTCCCAGCAAGTTTCAAGGCATCGGTGGCATCTGATGGATTCCTTGAAATAATTGCTGGCCCCTCTCAACAAAAACTCTATTCAGAGGATGCGCCCCAGTCTGATCTTTGGAGCTACAATGATTCCACACCGGGACCGGAAATCAGGGTCAAACGCGGAGATCGGGTCAAAGTCCGGCTTGTTAACAAGCTTGAAGAAGCAACATCGATCCATTGGCATGGCATCCGCATTGCCAATGACATGGATGGTGTTTCCGGCCTGACCCAGAAAGCCGTGGAGCCCGGCGCTACCTTTGAATATGATTTCATTGTGCCGGATGCTGGAACCTATTGGTATCACGCGCATAACAGAAGCTGGAATCAGGTTTCTCGTGGCCTCTATGGCGCTCTGATTGTCGAAGGCGATACAACTGATTTTGACACCGAGCACGACCGGACATTAATTCTGGATGACTGGCGCCTGGATGAGACCGGCAAATTTGACACTGCCAGCCTTGGCTCATTAATGGACTGGAGTCATGGCGGGCGTCTTGGCAACTGGCTGACCGTCAATGGCCAGAGCCAGCCCAACTACACACTGAACGCGAATGAGCCTTACCGGTTGCGGTTGATCAACACATCCAATGCCCGTGTGCTGGAACTGGATACCAAGCAACTCGGCGCGAAAATTCTTGCCTATGATGGTCAAGGCCTGCCGACTGCAACAGAATTGTCTTATCAGCCATTGCTGCTTGGCTCCGCGCAACGGGTCGATTTACTGGTGGTTCCCAAACCGGGAATTCCGATGCAACTGGACGAGGTTTCAGGTGGACAGGCATTCTCGATTGCCAGTTTCGAGATCTTGGAAAAGTCGGACAGCACTTCGGCGAATCCTGCACCGGGGAAGTCTGAACTGGCGATGCCTGCGCTGATCTCGAACGAGTTGCCAGAACCCGACCTCGAAAATGCACGCGTTTTCACGCTGGATATGACTGGCGGTGCCATGGGGCAGACCGGCGACATCACCTACAAAGGCAAAAAGCTGGAAGGAATGGATTTCAGGGACACGGGACAGGTTTGGGCTTTCAACGGCATCGCCAATCTGGCCGATGCGCCCTTTTTTTCGGTTCAGCGAAATGACACAATTGTTCTGAACACGGTTAACAACACTGCATTTCTTCATGCCATGCATATCCACGGACATCATTTCCGCATTCTGGAGCGCAGCGGAAGTGACGTTGATGAAGGGCAGCCATGGCGCGACACATTTCTCATTGGACCAGAACAGACCACCAAAATTGCCTTCGTTGCCGACAATCCCGGCAAATGGCTGTTGCACTGTCACATGCTGGAACATGCGGCTGCCGGAATGAACACGTGGTTTGAGATTAGCGCGTAGCCCTTCCGACTGACCTCACGGCATGGTGATCAGACCGGGCTGGATTTTTTGGCCGGTTCTGGGTATGAGAGAATCATGAGGAAATTGATTTGTTTTCTGCTGTTGCTTTTGTTTGTCGGCACCCATGGGTTGCCTGACAGCGGGACAGCATTTGCAAATTTAACCTTTCAGGACGCGCAGGATGCTGTTGCGGATACTAATCAGGATGTCTCCATTGTCGCAGGCAGCGGTGCCATTGTGACCGCAAGACAGAAATGCTGCGACGAAGACGATGCTCTTAAAACATCCCACAGTAACGCGCCCTGCAGTTCTGACTGTTCATTCACAAATGCGGCTTTTAATCCAGAATTCCTGTTCGGCGGAACCATTCCTTCTTATGAGCCGGCGACCAGTCTCAATGCAGCCTTTCGACACGCGCTTTTTCGACCTCCGATTGTCTGATTGTCTTGGCTAAACACGCATCTTTGCTTCTGCATGAGATGCATTATTCCTTAGACAATTCATGAGGCATGACATGCTTACAAGACGGAACCTCCTACTCGGCATCTCGGCACTTGTTGCGACAGCACCGCTGCCCGCTCTGGCTGCCAAACCGAAAAACTTCCGACTGGACTCCAAATTCAAGCCACGCACTGTGCGGTTCAAAGGATATCCGGTCGGCACGATTGTTGTCGACCAGCGCAAACATTTCCTGTATCTCGTCACCGGACGTGGACGTGCGCGACGTTACGGGGTTGGCCTTGGTAAGGCGGGTCTGGCCTTTAACGGCTCAGCCACTATTGGTCGTAAAGCCAAATGGCCGCGCTGGACACCAACGGCGAATATGATCCGACGTGATCCTCGTCGCTACAAAAAATATGCAGGTGGCTTGCCTGGCGGTATCAACAACCCGCTTGGCGCAAGGGCCTTATATCTCCACCGTAATGGCCGTGATACGCTGTTTCGGATACATGGAACAACTGAGCCGTGGTCCATTGGACGAAACGTATCCAGTGGATGCGTGCGCATGATAAATGCGCACGTGGAAGATCTTTATGAACGCGTCAGGATTGGCGCAAAGGTAGTTGTAATATGAATTTTGATGACAATACGGCACGCCCGCCCTCACGGCGCGCTTTCGTGCTGGGAAGCGCCAGTATTCTGGGCCTTGCGGTTTCGGGCTGTACAACAGCCACAGATGATAGCGCAGGCGATACTGAAGGCAGGTTCAGCAATTATGCGTCGATGTATGGGCCACTGCCCAGTGAGAAATTCCCAATTCCCGGAATTGATCTGGACAAGGTGCCATCCAAATTCAGGCGTCGCAGTGTCAGCTATCGAACCAACGAAAAGCCCGGGACGATCATTGTCGATACGTCTTCGCACTACCTCTATCTGGTCGAGCCAGGTGGCAAGGCAATGCGCTACGGGGTTGGCCTTGGCCGTGCCGGTTTCGCATGGTCTGGCCGTGCAAGAGTCGCCTGGAAGCGGCCATGGCCGACATGGACGCCGCCCGACGAGATGATTGCAAGACGTCCTGAGCTGCGCAAATACAGCGCAGATAATGGCGGAATGCAACCAGGTCTAAACAATCCGCTCGGTGCGCGTGCGCTGTATATATTTGAGGGCAACAAAGACACGTTGTACCGCGTTCATGGCACGCCGGAATACTGGACAATCGGCAAGTCGGTTTCCAGCGGCTGCGTGCGCATGATCAATCAGGATGTGATTGATTTGTACAAGCGCGTGCGGTCCAATGCAGAGATACTGGTGGTATAAATATGTCGGTGTCAAAAGCCGGACATATAATTTGTTGGTCCTCAATACTGGTTTTGGGGGGCGGAACATTTATGTTTGCCTCCCAAAACGCCCTTTCCAGCGCAGAAGATACCGCAGCAGTCCAACTTGGCAGCGAAGTCTATGCGTCCAATTGTGCGTCCTGCCATGGTGAAAACCTTGAGGGCCAGCCGAATTGGCGCCGTCCGGGCAAAGACGGCCTTCTGCCCGCGCCACCACATGATGAAACCGGGCACACGTGGCATCACACCGATGACGTGTTGTTTGGAATTACCAAATACGGACTGGCTGAATTTGCAGGGCTTGAGGGCTATGAAAGCGCTATGCCCATCTACAGGGACGTTCTGAGCGACGCCGAAATAACGGCTGTATTGTCCTTCATTAAATCACGTTGGCCGGACGATGTGCAGGCGCGGCATGACGCAATGAATGAGCAAGCTGCGCAAAACAAATCCCGCGAATAGCAATATTACGGGAAATCGGGTTAGACCCCAAGCTGCTATCTGTCCACTTCTCCACGCGGATCCAGCAACGCCGACAGGATGTTTTCCTGCGTGATCTGGCCAACGATCACACCGTCTTTCTCCACCCCGACAGCATCGCCACCGGTCTTCAACAGTTCCATAACGTTCTGGATCGTTTCCTGACCGATGACCGTCACCGTTGGTGCATTGCCTGTAACAGGGTGCATAATATGTTCTGCACACAGCACGTTTAGCGGGTTCATATGGGCCACAAAATCGGCCACATAATCATTGGCCGGTGCTGAAAAAATCTCTTGCGGCGTGCCACACTGGATAATCCGCCCGCCTTCCATAATGGCAATGCGGTCGCCAATCTTGAAGGCTTCATCCAAATCATGGCTGACAAAGATGATCGTGCGCTTCAAACTGCTTTGCAGATCCAGCAACTCATCCTGCAGGCGTGTGCGGATCAAGGGATCGAGCGCTGAGAATGGCTCATCCATCAACAATATTGGTGCTTCTGTAACAAATGCCCGGGCAAGGCCGACACGCTGCTGCATGCCTCCGGACAGTTCACCAACCTTGCGCTCTGCCCAATCAGACAGGCCAACCAACGTCAATTGCGTATCTACCCGGCTGTTGCGTTCCGCCACTTCAAGGCCGCCGAGTTCCAGGCCCAGCCCGACATTTTCCCGCACACTGCGCCATGGCAGCAGACCAAACTGCTGAAACACCATGGCAACATGGGACAGCCGCATGCGTCTCAGTGTCTTCCTATCGGCAGAGGTGATGTCGATCATTTGATCACCATCATTGACGCGAACAGATCCGCGCACCACCGGATTGAGGCCATTGACGGCGCGCAGCAAGGTTGATTTGCCGGAACCCGAGAGCCCCATCAAAACAAGAATCTCACCGGCTTTCACGTCCAGAGAACAATCATGCACGCCCAGAACCTGCTGGCTCTGCTCCTGCACTTCGGCTCGGGTCTTTCCCTCATCCATGGATGGAAGAGCGCTTTTCGGGTTGGACCCGAACACAATGGAAACCGCATCAAATTCAACAGCATTGCTCATTTGCGGCGCTCCACGCGCAGCATGCGGTCCAGCATGATTGCGACAATAACAATGACAAATCCACTTTCGAAGCCGAGCGCAGCATTCACCTGGTTAAGCGCCCGAACCACCGGGACGCCCAGACCATCAGCGCCCACAAGCGCTGCAATAACGACCATCGATAACGACAGCATGATCGTCTGGTTGAGGCCCGCCATGATTTGCGGCACCGCATAAGGGAATTCCACTTTTACCAATTTCTGCCAGCCGGTTGCACCAAAGGCATCCGCGGCTTCCAGCAAGGGTTGCGGGGTTGAAGAGACGCCCAAATGGGTCAGGCGAATGGGCGCCGGCAACACAAAAATGACCGTGGCCATAAGACCCGGCACCATGCCGATGCCAAAAAAGACAATTGCAGGAATGAGATAAACAAAGGTTGGCAGGGTCTGCATCAAATCCAGAACCGGTCGCATGAAGCGATAAAGATTTGGCCTATGTGCGGCCGCAATGCCAATTGGCACGCCAACAGCCATACAGACCACACAGGCGGACAGAACCAGCGTCAGGCTTTCTGTGGTTTCTTCCCAGTAGTCCTGATTGAGAATAAACAGAAACCCCAGGAAAATGAGCAGACAGGTTTTCCAGGAACGCTGGAGATACCAGGTCAATCCGACAAAGAAGGCAATGATGATCAACGGATGCGGTGTCTGCAGCACCCAGAGAATGCCGTCGATGAGGGTTTCCAGGCCCACGGCCAGCCCATCAAAGAACCAGGCACCATTGGCCTGCAACCAGTCGAATACGGATCGGGCGGTCTTGCCGACCGGGATCTTGTTTGCCGTCAGCCATTCCATAGGTCTTTAAGCCCGCCAATAAGAATTATCAGAAAAAGCCTCCCTATCCATTGATCGAATCGGGAGGCCATATTGTTTGGGGTCCAGGCCCCAGACCGTTGCCTTTAGAGGCCGAGTTCTGCTTTCACAGCGGCCATGGCATCGCCGCCATCTTGAGTAGTAACGCCGTCGAGCCAGCCGGCCAGCACATCTGCATTGGCTTTCAGCCATGCGGAAGCTGCATCTTCCGGATCTTCGCTGTCATTCAGGATTGCGCCCATGATTTCGTTTTCCATGGCCAGCGTGAATTTCAGATTAGTGAGCAATTTGCCCACATTCGGGCATTCTGCAACATAGCCCGCGCGGGTGTTGGTGTAGACTGTGGCACCGCCAAAATCCGGACCAAAATGGTCATCGCCGCCGGCCAGATAAGTCAGGTCGAAATTGGCATTCATCGGGTGTGGCTCCCAGCCAAGAAACACAACAGGCTCGTCACGCTTGTCTGCCCGGCCAACCTGCGCCAGCATGCCCTGCTCGGAGGATTCAGCCACTTCAAAGTCCTTCAGGCCAAACGCATCGGCTTCAATCATTTCAAGGATCAGCCGGTTGCCGTCATTGCCTGGCTCGATGCCGTAGATCTTTCCTTCCAGAGCCTCCATATTCTTGGCGATGCTGGCAAAGTCTGTAATGCCAAGCTTTGCGCCTGCAGCGTTGGTGGCAAGCGTGTATTTTGCACCTTCCAGGTTTTCGCGAACTGTATCTACGGTTTTAGCTTCACGGTAAGGAGCAATGTCGGCTTCCATGGTTGGCATCCAATTGCCGAGGAAGACATCAATGTCGCCGCGTGCCATGGACGTATACGTCACCGGCACAGACAGGACTTTCACATCTGTCTCGTAGCCCAGAGCATCCAGCAGGACGGTCGTGGCAGCTGTTGTGGCGGTGATATCTGTCCAACCCACATCGGAGAAGGTCACGGCGTCGCAATTTGCCTGTACGGCTGTTGAAAGCGTGCCAAGCACCAAAATGCTGGCTGCTGTTGTTTTGAAAAATCTCATGGTCGGTCCCTATGACTAGAATTATTCGATTGATGATCAGCCGGTGAACGAGCAGAGTCCGGTCTGAGCTCAGGCTCCGATGACGTTTCCGGTTTTTATTAATTGACGAGTCAATTAAAAACATATTCCCTGAACATAGCAAGCCCCCGCTCTTTTTAGCGTAAAAGAGCCACCAGCGAGGACCGAAATGCCCAAGGTCGGAATGGAGCCCATTCGCCGACAGGCCCTGATCAACGCCACCATTCTGGAAATCGGTGAAATCGGTTCGCTCGACGTAACAGTTGGCCGCATTGCAAAACGCGCAGGCGTTTCAAGTGGCCTGGCACATCATTATCTCGGCGGTAAAGATCAGATTTTGCTGGCTGCCATGCGTCATATTCTGAAAATATTCGGCGAGCATGTGCGCCATGAATTGTCGTTGGTAAAAGATCCGCTGGATCGACTGGAAGCCATCATCACTGCCAGCTTCCACCCGCGCAATTTTGCACCCGAGGTGGTGGCAGCATGGCTTTCCTTTTATGTTCAGGCACAAAAATCAAAGCACGCGCAGCGCCTGCTGCAGGTCTATGCACGACGCCTGCATTCCAACCTGCTATTCAGCCTTTTACAGCTGACCGATCCCAGCCGGGCAGAGCATATTGCACAAGGACTGGCAGCCATGATTGACGGATTTTACATTCGCAAAGCGCTGCAGGATATTGCGCCCAGCCGGCTGGATACAATCGCAACAGTGGCTGAGTATCTGCACTTGCAACTCGGTTTGAAAACTACATCGGTTGGGATTTCATAGTGACCAGCCAACAGATTTTGACACTTACCTCGCAAAGATTTGAGCGATGAAAGCACAACCGACCGCCAGCCATTTCATCAATGGTGTCTATGTGGAAGATACGGCAGGAACGCCGATTGATATCATTTACCCGGCCAGTGGAGAGCTGATCGGACGGGTGTATTCGGCGACGCCCTCCATCATTGATCAGGCGCTAAGCGCTGCAAAAACCGCTCAGAAATCCTGGGCACGGACCAGTGGTACAGAGCGTGGGCGCATATTGCGCAAAGCCGCCGATATGATCCGGGACCGCAATCGCGACCTCAGCACGCTGGAGACATTGGACACCGGCAAGCCATTGCAGGAAACACTTGTGGCCGATGCCACATCGGGCGCCGATGCGCTGGAGTATTTCGGTGGGCTTGCAGCCTCCATTACGGGTGAGCACATCCCGCTTGGGCAGGATTTTGTCTACACCATTCGCGAGCCACTTGGTGTTTGTGTTGGCATCGGCGCCTGGAATTACCCCACTCAGATTGCCTGCTGGAAGGGCGCGCCCGCGCTTGCCTGTGGCAATGCTGTGGTGTTCAAACCGTCTGAAACCACACCGCTCTGCGCCCTAAAGATTGCTGAAATACTGGTGGAGGCAGGCCTGCCAGCCGGGCTTTACAATGTGGTTCAGGGTCTTGGCGATGTCGGGTCTGCACTGGTGTCTGATCCGCGGGTTGATAAAGTCTCTCTCACGGGATCGGTCCCCACAGGCAAAAAGGTTTACGCTGCAGCCGGTGCCGGTGTGAAACATGTAACCATGGAGCTTGGCGGCAAATCACCCCTTCTTGTGTTTGATGATGCCGATATTGAAGATGCGGTCGGCGGGGCGATGCTGGGCAATTTTTACTCCTCCGGTCAGGTCTGTTCCAATGGCACGCGGGTGTTTGTCCAGGATGGCATTCTTCCAGCATTTCTGGATCGGCTTGCAGCACGTACCAATGCGATCCGGCTTGGCGATCCGATGGATGAAGAGACGCAGATGGGGCCGATGGTTACCGAGGCGCAGATGGACAAAGTTCTGGCTTACATCGAGATCGGCAAATCCGAGGGTGCAAGATTGGTAACAGGCGGCAAGCGTGCCATGGGCAAAAACGGATTCTATATCGAACCCACCGTGTTTGCCGATGTTACAGATGATATGCGGATCGCCCGTGAGGAGATTTTCGGGCCGGTCATGTCGGTGTTGAGTTTCAGCGAAGAAAGCGAAGCTGTTGCGCGTGCCAATGACACCGAGTTCGGCCTGTCGGCCGGCGTTTTCACCAAGGATCTGACACGGGCTCATCGGGTCATTGCTGACCTTGAGGCCGGATCTTGCTGGATCAACACCTACAATCTTGCACCGGTGGAAGCCCCCTTTGGCGGCGTCAAGCAATCCGGTGTCGGACGAGAGAATTCCAAGGCAGCGATTGAGCATTACACCCAGTTGAAATCCGTCTATGTGGCCATGGGACCAGTAGAGGCACCTTACTGATGCAAGCTGATTTTGTCATTGTTGGTGCCGGTTCTGCAGGCTGTGCCATGGCTTACCGCCTGTCGGAAAACGGCAAGCATTCGGTCCTTGTCATCGAATATGGCGGCACGGATGCTGGCCCATTTATTCAAATGCCAGCGGCCTTGTCCTATCCTATGAATATGGCGCGCTATGATTGGGGCTACACATCGGAGCCCGAACCCTATCTTGGCGGACGGGAGCTTGTCGTGCCGCGCGGCAAGGTCGTTGGCGGGTCATCCTCCATCAATGGCATGGTCTATGTGCGCGGCCATGCAAAGGACTTTGATTATTGGGCCGAAAGCGGCGCCGAGGGCTGGGCCTATACCGACGTGCTGCCCTATTACAAGCGCATGGAGCACTGGCATGAAGGCGGCCATGGCGGGGATCGTTCCTGGCGTGGCACGCGCGGGCCATTGCATGTTACCAGAGGACCGCGCAAAAACCCGTTGTTTCAGGCCTTTGTCGATGCCGGTCAACAGGCCGGGTATCCGCTCACCGACGATTATAATGGCGAGCAGCAAGAGGGTTTTGGCCCAATGGAGCAGACCGTGTGGCGCGGTCGGCGCTGGTCGGCGGCCAATGCCTATCTCAAACCGGCGTTAAAGCGGGACAATTGCTCAATCATCCGCGCCCTGGCGCAACGCGTGGTGTTTGAAGATGGCCGCGCCATTGGCGTGGAAATCAAGCGCGGTGATCAGGTTGAAACAGTCCGGGCAAACCGGGAAGTCATCCTTGCCGCTTCCTCCATCAACACACCAAAGCTTTTAATGTTGTCAGGCATCGGTCCAGCAGAGCATTTGGCGGAACACGGGATCGCAGTGGTGGCGGATCGTCCGGGCGTTGGACAAAACCTGCAGGATCATCTGGAGCTTTATATCCAGATGGCGGCCAGCCAACCCATCACGCTTTACAAATACTGGAACCTTTGGGGCAAGGCACTGATTGGTGCGCAGTGGTTGTTTACGCGCACCGGCATGGGCGCTTCCAACCAGTTCGAATCTGCCGCCTTCATTCGCTCAAAAGCCGGTGTGGATTACCCCGATATCCAGTATCACTTCCTGCCGATCGCTGTACGCTATGACGGCCAGACAGCGGCCGAAGGGCATGGGTTCCAGGCCCATGTCGGGCCAATGCGTTCTTTGTCTCGCGGTGCGGTTACACTGCGTTCCAACAATCCCGATGAGGCTCCGAAAATCAACTTCAACTATATGAGCGATGACAGTGACTGGCAGGATTTCAGAACCTGTATCAGGCTGACCCGCGAGATTTTCGCGCAACCTGCGTTCAAACCCTACACGTCACACGAAATTCAACCGGGCAGCGCGCTTCAAAGCGATGATGAGTTGGATGGGTTTATTCGTGACCATGCCGAGAGTGCCTATCACCCTTGCGGAACCGCCAAAATGGGCAGCACGGACGATCTCATGGCGGTTGTTGATCCAACCTGCCGCGTGATTGGCGTGGAGGGATTGCGGGTTGCTGACAGCTCAATCTTCCCCCGGATTACCAATGGCAATCTGAATGCCCCTTCCATCATGGTGGGTGAGAAGGCATCAGACCATATTCTGGGCCGTGATCCTCTGAGCCGATCCAATTCGGAACCATGGCTGCATCCGGATTGGAAGACATCACAAAGGTAAGGCGCGGACCTGCCCCCGATTGCATGCTGTATGCGACTCGCGGTAGATATCTGAACTCTTACAACTCCTTCCATTCAGGCCAGTCATGAACCCACTACGCGGAATTTTACTGAAACTCATGTCGGTGACAATCTTTGTCGCCATGGCAAGCTGCATCAAAGCCGTTGCCGATCACATTCCACCTGGCGAGGCCGTCTTTTTCAGGTCACTGTTTGCCATTCCGGTCATTCTCGTTTGGCTTGCCTGGCAGCATGATTTGAAACAGGGCCTCAAAACCAACAACCCGATGGGCCATGTCTGGCGCGGACTGGTGGGGACAGCTTCCATGGCCATGGGCTTCACTGCGCTTGGGCTGTTGCCGCTGCCCGAAGTCACCGCAATTGGCTACGCTGCGCCTGTTTTGACCGTTATTTTTGCGGCAATGTTTTTGGGGGAACAGGTCCGGGTGTTTCGCCTGTCAGCGGTGGTTCTCGGACTGGTAGGAGTGGTTGTCATTCTGATGCCACGCCTCACTGTCATCAGCGTTGAATCTGCCGACAAGCTGGAGACCATCGGGGCGTTCCTGACCTTGATCAGTGCCGTTTTCATGGCTCTGGCTCAAGTGTTCATTCGCAAACTGGTCAACACAGAAAGCACGGCTGCGATTGTGTTCTACTTCTCCATCACTGCTACGCTGCTTTCCCTTGTATCCCTGCCCTTTGGCTGGGTTGTCCCGGAACTTCCCGAGTTGGGTTTGCTCATCATGGCGGGCATTCTGGGCGGGATTGGACAAATATTGCTGACCATGTCCTATCGGTTTGCTGAGACATCTGTCATTGCGCCTTTTGAATATATCTCGATCCTGTTGGCTGTCATTGTGGGCTACACAATATTTGATGAAGTTTTGACTGCCAATACACTCGCCGGCGTTGCGCTTGTGATCCTTGCCGGGTTGATCATTATCTATCGGGAACGCAAACTGGGGCTTGAACGCGCCCGCCAGCGGGAAGCCATGACGCCTCAGGGCTAGGGCGGACCGGGCTTGAAAGGAATAGAATGAATTCAGATCCCGTGATCGTTGGATGGGCGCATAGCCGGTTCGGCAAAAGTGATGCCCCAGATGTGGAAGCGCTTATGGCTGAAATTGGCGGGGCGGCTTTGGACCATGCAGGTGTTACGCCCGATAGTGTTGATTTCGCCTCAATTGGCGTTCTCAATAACGGGTTTTCAGATCAGGGTTTTGAAGCGGCCCTGCTTGGTGTTGTTGTGCCGGGCCTTGAGCACACGCCTGCCATTCGCACAGAAAACGCCTGTGCCACAGGTTCGGCGGCGCTGTATACCGCTGCCGACTTTATTGCCAGCGGACGCGGACGCATTGCCTTGGTCGTGGGGGCGGAAAAAATGTCTGCCACCTCAAACGCAAAAGTCGGCGATATTCTTCTCAGCGCGTCCTATCGCAAAGAAGAGGCGGGGGTTAGCGGTGGTTTCGCTGGTATTTTTGCACAGATAACACAATCCTATTTCCAGAAGAACGGCGATCGAAGCGCCGAAATGGCGATGATTGCGGCCAAAAACCATGCCAATGGTGTACATAATCCCTTTGCCCATATGCAGCGGGATTTTGGCTTTGATTTCTGCAATACGGTGTCCGAGAAGAACCCGTTGGTGGCGCCTCCCCTCAGACGTACGGACTGCTCGCTGGTATCGGATGGTGCTGCCGCGATTGTCCTTGCTGACCGGGAAACCGCTAAAGATCTGGCGCGGGCTATCAGCTTTCGCGCGCGGGCCAACAGCAATGATGTGTTTCCTCTGTCACGGCGTGACATGACCGCATTTGAGGGCGCGCATCGGGCCTGGACACAGGCCAAAACATCATCCGGTGTTGATCTGGATGCACTGGACTTTGTTGAAACCCATGACTGTTTTACAATTGCCGAGATGATTGAATATGAAGCGATGGGCCTGACCAAACGCGGTGAAGGATGGAAAGCGGCGCGTGAGGGTTGGACCCGGAAGGATGGAAAGTTGCCGGTGAACCCATCCGGCGGGTTGAAATCCAAGGGTCACCCAATTGGGGCAACCGGCGTTTCGATGCATGTTATGGCCGCCATGCAGTTAATGGGTGAAGCTGGCGACATGCAGATACCGAACGCCGAGCTTGGTGCTGTCTTTAACATGGGCGGTGCAGCGGTATCAAACTACGTCTCCATTCTTGAACGCGTGCAGTAAGGTCACAAATTATGCAACGCAATTCCAATCGGGTCATGAACCTGGCGCACTTTCTGGAACAGTCTGCAAGGCGCTTTCCAGACATGCCGGGTCTCGTTTGGGGCGATGCTGAGTGGTCCTGGTCAGCACTGAATGCGCGGGTCAATGCCATGGCGCGCGCCTTGGTGGAAATCCATGGCGTGCAAAAGGGCGACCGCATTGTTGTTCAGTCGCATAATTGCAATCAGGTGTTTGAATCAGCCTTTGCCTGCTGGCGTGTTGGTGCCATCTGGGTGCCGGCCAATTTTCGCGGCAGTCCGGACGATCTGTCCTGGATTGTACGCTCCAGTGGCGCCAAGGGCATGATCATACAATCCGTGTTTGCTGATCACGCAAGCCATTGCGCTGATGATCTGGAATTCATGATATCAATCGGCGCATCCGGTTTCGGGACCGACTATGACGCGCTGGTCGACCAATACCAGGACGCCACGACGCCGCTATGTGATGCCGAGTATGATGATCCGTGTTGGCTGTTTTACACATCGGGCACGACCGGCTTTCCGAAAGCCGCCGTTCTGACCCATGGCCAGATGGCTTTTGTGGTGACCAACCATCTCAGCGATCTGATGCCCGGAACCACTGAAAATGACGCCTCGATTGCGGTTGCCCCAATGTCCCATGGCGCTGGCGTGCATATGCTGATGCAAGTGGCACGCGGTGTGCCAACCATCCTGCCCGCATCCATTGGATTTGACGCAGAAGAAATCTGGCAGTTGATCGAGCGTTGGCGTGTCAGCAATCTGTTCTCGGTTCCGACCATTGTTAAAATGCTTGTCGAGCACCCCGCTGTCGACAGCGTTGATCACAGCTCGCTTCGGCATGTCATTTATGCTGGCGCGCCAATGTACCGGACCGATCAGATTGCGGCTCTGGAAAAACTGGGCCCCGTACTGGTTCAGTATTTTGGTCTTGGTGAAGTGACCGGCGCAATTACCGTGTTGCGCCCTGATCTGCATGAAGATGGCAGCACCGAAGCGCGCCGTGAAGGCACATGTGGCACAGCCCGCACCGGTATGCAGATACAGATTCAGGACGCTAACGGCCACGAAGTCGCACCTAGCGAAACGGGAGAGTTCTGCATTATCGGACCTGCCGTATTTTCAGGCTATTGGGACAACCCGAATGCCAATGCCGAAGCCTTCCGCAATGGCTGGTTTTGCACCGGTGATGTGGGACACATGGATGCAGATGGATTCTTCTATCTGACGGGCCGGAAATCCGACATGTATATCTCCGGTGGTTCAAATATTTACCCACGCGAGACCGAAGAGAAATTTCTGCTGCATCCAGCAATTTCCGAGGTGGCAATTTTTGGGTATCCCGATCCCAAATGGGGAGAAATTGGTATTGCAGTTTGTGTGCCTGCCAAGGGCCAGACAATCGAGGCCGAAGGTTTGCGAAATTGGCTGACTGGAAAAGTCGCAAGCTACAAGATGCCAAAATCCATTGTGTTCTGGGATGAATTGCCGAAATCCGGCTATGGCAAGATTACCAAAAAACTTGTGCGTGCTGAGTATGAAAGACGGTTGGCAGAAGGTGCAGAGACGTAATGCGTTACATCCGGCAACCCGGTCCGGTTGAGCCGGAGCGCCATTTTATCAGCCTCACGGATGCGGTTCCGATCAGCATTGAATTGGAGTCCGGACAATGTGTGTTGCCAGCACTTGCTGCGGCGTTGGCCAAGCTTGGTGCAATGTCTGCTTATCTTTCTGTTCAAGACGCAAATGTGCGCCAACTGGAATTCGTCATGCCCGCCCCCTCCCCTGATGATGATCATACAGCGTGGTGGAGTGAGACTCATGATCTGGCTGGATCAGGCCGGATTGAAGAGGCTGGTCTTGTGTTCGGTTGGCGCGATGGCGGACCCTTCATTCATTGCCATGGGTCATGGACCAATGAAATGGGCAAGCAATTTGCCGGTCATATGCTGCCGGACCGCTGCATCATCAAGGACACGGCGACCTTCACCGGGTGGATGTTTCCAGATGCAAGGTTTGAGGGCCAGTTCGATCCAGAGACAAATTTTACATTGTTCCAGCCAAATGGAGCGGCTGCAGACCCAGCTGCGAATGCGGCTCTGGTGCGTTTGCGCCCAAATGTGGAAATTGGTCAGGAACTGGCAAAAATCTGCAAGAAGCTTGGCTGGGCAAAGGCGGAAATTCACGGCCTTGGCAGCCTGATCGGTGCTTCCTTTGACAATGGCGACACTATGGAAAGCTATGCAACGGAATTTCTCGTGCGACAGGGATTGATCAATCTGAAAGGCCCGCAATCTGGCGCAAATATCGACATTCTGATTGTCGGTCTTGATGGCGAAATCATGCATGGTCCTTTGCTCCGTGACGGAAATGCGGTGCTGATGACCTGTGAGTTAGTGTTGTTGCGGTCAGCGTAACCCTGCTGACCCGACCACACCTCTTCTCTAAGCGTACTGAATTCCTGTTTCCTTTATCTTCATGCGGCTGGTTGCGTGGTGCGCAAAAGACATGCGGTGGTCCAGCATCACATTTGCGTAATGCAGAAGTTCGCTCGCGTGGGATGGCTCTGCGGCCAGATTGTTGAATTCCTGCGGGTCGGCCTGCATATCAAATAGCAATGGCGGTAACCCGCCGTTAAAATGGACATATTTGAAGCGATCATCACGAATGACGGCAAAATTCGACTGGAACTGTGACAGGCCAAACGCTTCCTGAAAACGGGTTGGCTCCAGCGGGTCACCAAAATCTACCTCAGCAAAAATGTGGCTGCGCCAGGATTGGGGTGGCTCTCCTTTCAGGAAGGGCAACAGGGACTTGCCGTTGAAGCTGATATTTGGCTCTTCACCAACCCAATCCAGCAAGGTTGGCGTGATGTCGATAGTTTCGGTGAAATGATTGATTTCAGTCCCGTGACTTTGCGGATTATGCGGATCGCGGATGATGAGTGGAACGTGAAGCGCGGCCTCATGCGGCGTTTCCTTGCCCCACATATAGTGATCACCCAACATTTCCCCATGGTCCGCCGTGACAACAATCAGCGTATCGTCAAATTGCCCACTGTCCCGCAAATAATTCAGAATCCGGCCAATATGGTGATCCACCTCCATCGCCAATCCGGCATAGACAGCGCGCAACTCGGCAACATCGTCGTCTGACATCAAATCCTGACGGCCATCGAAACCGATATACAGACCCTGATTGGCGGGATGTGTATAATTTGCGGCGAAATATGGATGGGCCTCTTTGTGTTTTTCAAGGCTTTGGGGGCGCACTGGTGCTGGCAATTCTGAAGGCGCAAATGCTTTATTGTAAGGCGCCGGCGCTACCAGAGGTGGATGTGGGCGAATATAGGTTACCAGAGAAAGCCAGTCCTGCTGCTCTCTGGCGCATAATTCCTCCAGTGTCCGGTTTGTTAAATATGCGGTATCGCTGTCTTCAGCTGCATAAAGGGCAGGATCGGAGATCGCCGGTGCCATGTTGCCATTTGCCGCAACAGGTTTAAACAGGTCCCAATAGGCTGCCGGAATATTGTAGCCTTTGGTTTTCAAGTTCCCGATCCACGACGAATTGCTCTCCGATCGTAGTCTGACGACCTCTGAAAATCCGGGGGCAAGGCCTTCATAATTTTTCAAATCCGGGTCATTGGGATGCAGAAAATGGGGATCGGCGCTTACATCGGTATAGCCAAACAACAGGGGCTCATATCCTGCCTTGCGGAATTCGGAGGCGAGGGTCGGATGCTGTCTGGGGAGCGGGTTGCCATTGCGAATTGACCGATGGTTCATGGCGTAAAGGCCGGTCAAAAGGCTGGCGCGGGACGGCCCGCATGGAGATGTCACTGTATAATGGCGCTTGAAACAAGTGCTTTCCCGCATCAGCGCCTGCAAATGCGGCAGTTTGATATGCCCAGATAGTGCACCATTGAGACAGTCTGCGCGAAACTGATCAATGACGATCATCAGAATTTTTTTCTTCAATGTCTGCTCCAAATCCTGCAACCCTAAGTATGTCAGCGCTTTGTGACTGGCATGGACCGGGAAGATAGTGCTTCCTTGCAATTGAAGATCATCAGAATTTCCTATTCTGTGATAAGAATAATCGATTTCACTGATAATTCGACGGTTCGTACGGTTTCATGAGCTATCGCAGGGGGCTGTGGTCGAACCGAGTTGGTAACGGATAATTTCGCACTCATTTGCATTTGACGGTTCCCCCCAAAGAGGCTTTGATAAATCCACGTTGTAAAAGCTTCATATAGAAACGCTAGTCACTGTCAGTTCTGATGCACATCCTGAGGAGATAAATCTATGAAGAAACTATTTTTAACAGGCGTCGCGTTCGCCGCGCTATCCAGCACAGCTTATGCTGCTGGATGCCCGGAAGTAACCGTCGCCGATATGATGGGCGTTGCCGCGGGTGAATATCCGCAGCAATTTGAGCTCGCTGAATTTCAAGCTGCAGCAAGCTGCACACTGGCGTTCCAGGAAAATCCTGCCATTGGCGATCTGAACGCTAAGATTCAGGGCAATCCTGATCTGCCAGCGCTGGCAGATCGTTTGCCTTCCGAGCCTCTTGTTGTTGCCCCATACGAAATGATCGGCAGCTATGGCGGCACATTGGATGCCCTGTCCAATGCGACAGAAGCCGGCACATCCGATTTCCTGTCCACGCGTCACGTCAATCTGGTTCGTTATTCCGATGATCTTCAGACCATCGTTCCAAATGTTGCGAAAAGCTGGTCCTGGAATGACGATTATACAGAAGTAACCTTCTCGCTGCGTGCAGGTCACAAATGGTCGGATGGTGCACCATTCACAGCCGAAGATGTAAAATTCTGGTACGATAACATCGCGCTTGATCCAAACATCAATGAAAAGCCAAAAGACTATGTGCTGGTTGGCGGCGAGCGTATGACTGTTGAGGTGATTGATCCGCAGACAGTTAAATTCATTCTGCCAGCGCCAAAACCTGGTCTGATCGCTCACTTTGCAACATCATTTGCACAGGGCTTCCAGCCCAAGCATTTTCTGGGTCAGTTTCACCCGGATATAAGTGCTGATGCGGATGAAAAAGCCACAGCATTGGGTTTTGAAAATGGCTATGACGTCATCAAAGCCTATTTCGGCAATTCAGACTGGACAGATACCCCGTCACCACTGCTGAACAGCCCGGATAAGGTTGCCAACATGCCAGCCGCCGTGGTTCCAACGCTGGAATCATTCATCACAGTTGCGGACTCCACTGAGGGCCGTCACTATGTTGCAAATCCTTACTTCTTCATGGTGGACACTGCTGGTAATCAGCTCCCATACATCAATGAGCAGGATGAAGTTTACGCAAATGACAACCAGGTGCGTTTGCTGAAACTGATCAATGGCGAAGTGGACTACAAGACACAGTCCCTGCAATTGTCAGATGCACCGCTGCTTCTGGAAAATCAGGAAAAGGGCGGCTACTCCGTCCAATTGAAGCCAAAAATCGCGATGCACGCATTTTCGTTCAACGTGACTTCGGCTGATGAGGAAAAACGCAAAGTCTTCGGCGATTTCAATTTCCGCAAGGCCATGTCAATTGCCATCAACCGCGAAGAACTGAACGAAGTCGCGTATTTCGGTCAAGGCACCATCCAGCAGTTCACCGGCTTCTCTCCGGTACCGGATTTTGTCGATCCCAAATGGAAGACATTTGCTACTGAATTTGCGCCTGATGAAGCAAACTCACTGCTCGACGAAGTCGGCCTAGCTGATGCAGACGGCGATGGCTTCCGTGATTTGCCAAATGGCGATCCGCTGGTTCTGAACCTGCAATTCGCGACACAGGGTATTGCCGGACAAGTTGTTGAACTGGTCGGTCAGTACTGGTCAAATGTGGGCATCAAAACCACTGTTAAGGAAGTGACACCGGATGAGTATCGTTCGGCTCAGTCTTCCAATCAGCTGGATGTGGGTCTTTGGGAAAAAGGCCAGCCACTTGGTATTATCCTTGGCAACAATGAGCTCTGGGTTCCACCATTTGAGAACTATTTTGCACACCGCGTTGGTATGTTGTGGGCTGAATATGTGGACACAAACGGCGCCAAAGGCGTGAAGCCACCGGAATATGTCATGCAGTTGATTGAAGACATCAACGCATTTCAGTCCGAGCCTGTTGGCACAGACAAGTCCAACATGCTGGGTGCACGTATGGTTGAGAACATGACCGGCAATCTGCTGTTCATCGGTACGGCTCTGACGCCTGATCCGATCTATGTGAACAACAAGCTGAAAAATGTTCCGGAATTCAAAACTGCGTCTTATGAGTATTATCGGACATACCCATATCGCGGAGCTCAGTGGTTCCTGGAAGAATAAAAATCGCGGGAGGCGTCAGTATCAAGTCAAATTGATCTGACGCCTTCACTGCAAATTGGGGCCCGTTTGTAACGGGTCCCAACACTTGGACGATCAGGTTGGGTTGGATATATGGGGCGCTTCTTACAATTCACGTTAATGCGGGCAGTGATGGCGATTTTTACGCTACTCACAGTGTCGCTGATCGTGTTTACACTTATGGAGCTGGTTCCCGGCAGTTGCGCTGAACGGTATCTTGCCTTCAAGAACACCCAGGGCGCGCAAATCAGCATTGATGATATTCAGGCGGAAGAACGCCGCCTTGGCCTGGATCGCCCCTTTGCGGTGCGCTGGGTCAGTTGGGTCAGCAATGTGATGTTCCGCGGTGAATTCGGCGATAGCTGTATTTTGCGTCTCGATATCAACCAGCTTCTGGGCGACAAATTCTGGATCAGTCTGATGATCTGTCTGGCAGCTCTGATCGCCGCGTACCTCATCGCCATTCCGGTGGGCATTATTTCAGCCTCATCGAACAATGCTTTTGCCAACAACTCACTCAGGTTTGTCTCTTATCTGGGCCTGGCTCTGCCAAACTTCCTGCTGGCCCTCATCATAATGCTGATTTCGACAGTGTTTTTCGGCGATTCCTTAACGGGACTGTTTTCCAAAGAGTACCGTGATGCCGCCTGGTCGATGGCCAAGTTCTGGGATTTCTTATCCCGAGCCTGGTTGCCAATTTTCATTCTGGGGTGGTCCGCCACAGCCTTTGCACTGCAAACCGTCAGAGCGTTGATGCTGGATGAAAATGGCAAACTCTATGTCACTGCCGCTTCTGCCAGGGGCATTGGCGGATGGACCCTTTTATGGCGCTATCCGGCCCGACACGCGTTGGGGCCGGTGATCAATTCGCTCGGATTTGATCTGAACCGTATCTTCAATGAACTGCCTATTATCGCGCTGATTCTAACGCTGACCGAAGCCGGCGCCCTTTTGATTGAAGCACTGGCACGTTCAAATGATCAGCAATTGGCCGGTGCCATTATTTTCCTTCTGACAGCAACAATTGTTGTCCTGAATTTTGTGACTGACATTCTTTTGGCGTTGATGGACCCGCGCGTGCGTCGCGGGATGATGGGGTAGATGATGAGCGCAACAACCGCAGACCCAAAAGATCTGGCCAAAGCCGCCAAGCTGAAAGAAGAGTATTTCACTGCCTCCCAAGGGCAGTTGATTTGGGCTCGGTTCAAAAGCAATCGGTCCGCCATGATAGCGCTTTGGGCGCTGATCATCATGATCAGCATGGGCATATTCGCGCCTTTCCTTTCACCCTATGATCCCACAATTGCGGGTCGTGACAGCGAATATGAGAATGGCGCGCCGCAAATCCCGAAATTCTGGGATGAAAATGGATTTTCTGTACGACCGTTTATTTACTCATCTACCCGCGAGCGCTCTATCAAAACCAACTTTCGCTGGGTCACCACGATTGATCGCGAAGAGCGTCGCTATGTGGAATTTTTTGTTGAGGGGTGGGAGTACAGCCTTGTTGATATTGCATGGGACCTACCAGGCGATCTGCTGGATATCAATGTCAAGACGCTGACCTTTGACAGCCATTTGTTTGGCGTTGCGGAAGGCGGCATTCACCTGTTCGGCACCGATTCCAGTGGTAAGGATATTTTCGGCCGAACGCTGCATGCGGTCTGGACTTCGCTTGCGGTGGGTACGCTGGGGGTTCTGATTTCCTTTGTGTTGGCACTGATCATTGGCGGTGCAGCGGGGTATTTTGGCGGCTGGATTGATTCCTCATTGCAAATGCTCACAGATGCCATTCGAACGGTGCCACCGATTCCGCTGTTTATGGCCCTGGCAGCGTTCATGCCGGATTCGTGGAGTTCGGAAACACGGTTCTTCTTTATCTCCATCATTCTGGGATTGATTGGCTGGCCTACGCTTGCAAGGCGCATCCGGACCCATTTGCTGACCGAGCGCAGCCAGGAATACGTGTTGGCGGCTGAATTGTGCGGCGCCTCATCCGGGCATGTAATCCGCAAGCATCTGCTGCCCAGTTTTACCAGCTACATCATCGTCGATCTGATGATTTCATTTCCTTATATGGTGCGCTCTGAAACCGCGCTTTCCTTCATCGGACTTGGTCTGAAAGACCCTGTGAATTCACTGGGTTCGATGATGCAGAATGTTTCGCAAGCCGATGTTCTATTGAACTACCAATGGTATTTTATTCCCGTCGTGTTTTTCGTTGCTCTTGTGCTGGCCTTTGTGTTTGTCGGCGATGGATTACGTGATGCGGCCGATCCCTATTCAAGCGTGAAAAAATAATGACCCTGCTGACTGTTGATAATCTCACGCTGCAATTCGATACCGACGAAGGTCGCATCACTGCAGTGGATGGCGTGTCTTTCGAAGTGAATGCCGGTGAAGTTCTGGGGCTTGTCGGGGAATCCGGCTCGGGAAAATCCGTCACGGCCAAATCGCTGATGAAGCTCAATCCGGGCAATGCAATTTACTCCCCCGAAAGCAAGATCACGCTGTCACTTGAAAATGAAACCGTGGATGTTCTGTCCTTGAAGGACAACAAGTCGCTGCGCATTGTGCGTGGTGGTTCTGTATCGATGATTTTTCAGGAACCAATGGCCAGTTTTGCACCTGCCATTACCATTGGCGATCAAATGGTTGAGCAATTGGTGTTGCACAAGAAAATCAGCAAGAAAGAGGCTAAGGCCCTTTCAGTGGATATGCTGGACCGGGTTGGCATTTCCGATGCGGCCAAACGGTTTAGCCAATATGCCTTCGAACTGTCTGGCGGCATGCGCCAGCGTGCGATGATTGCCATGGCGCTGTCGACCAATCCAAAACTGTTGATTGCGGATGAGCCGACAACCGCACTGGATGTCACCATTCAGGCTCAAGTTATTGATCTGATGAAAGATCTGGTGACTGAATTCAATATGGGCATCATATTCATCACCCATGATCTTGGGGTCATTGCACAAACTGCCGACAAGGTGGCTGTGATGTATCTTGGCAAGATCATTGAATATGGCTCCGTACGCGATGTCATCAGAACACCGATTCATCCCTACACGCAGGGCCTGATCAATGCGATCCCGAAGCTGGATGATCTGGATGCGGAACTGACACCGGTCGCAGGTGACATACCGAGCCCTCTGGAGCGGCCTTCCGGGTGTGTGTTTCACACCCGTTGTCCGGTCGCAGAGCCAATGTGCAGCCAACAGGTTCCTGACATGACGGCATTTGACGCCAACCATACTGCGGCCTGTCTGGTCGCGGCCCGCGAGCGGAGTGCTGCATGACCGAGAAGCCGATCATTTCTGCCCGCGATTTGTCCGTGCATTTCACTTTGCGCGGTGGCGCGCTGTTTTCAACACAGACGCTGAAAGCCGTTGAAGGCGTCAATCTGGATATTCCCAAGGGGTCCTTTTTCGGGCTTGTTGGCGAAAGCGGTTCCGGCAAGACAACATTGGGTCGCGCTTTTCTGAAAGCTCTGAGTATTACCCGCGGCGAAGCACGCTTTAATGATGGCGAGGTCGACTATGATCTTGTGACGCTGCCCAAGGACAAGTTGCGCGATTATCGCAAACGGGCACAGTTGATTTTCCAGGATCCCTATGCGGCGCTCAGCCCGCGCATGACGGTGCGCGACATTATTGCAGAGCCGCTTGAAGTGATGGGTCTGACTTCCTCACGCGAAGAAACCGATGAACGCGTGCGTGAGATTGCCGCCAAATGCCGGCTCAATCTGGAACATCTTCGCCGCTTTCCACACGCGTTTTCCGGTGGTCAGCGACAGCGCATTTCAATTGCCCGGGCTCTTGTTTCCAATCCGCGCTTTGTTGTCGCCGATGAAAGTGTTGCGGCGCTGGATGTGTCCATTCAGGCTGATATTCTGAACCTGCTGAAGGATTTGCAGAAGGAATTGGGGCTGACCTATCTGTTCATCAGCCATGATTTGTCGGTCGTTGCGCATATCTGTGATCATGTGGCTGTTATGTATCTGGGACGTCTTGTCGAGACCGCACCAACTCGTGAACTGTTTGCAGCGCCCCGTCATCCCTACACCAAGGCGCTGCTCTCCGCGATCCCATCGCTGGACCCGGACAACAAGGGTGATGCTCAGAAACTTGAAGGGGAAATCCCCTCCCCGACCAACCCGCCATCAGGCTGCAAGTTTCACACCCGCTGCCCTTACGCGATTGATATCTGCAAATCCGTCGAACCTGAATTGACGCATTCGGGCATGGAGCACGATGTGGCCTGTCATCGCTGGGAAGAACTGGCTGAGGCTTAGATTTCTGTTCGGAGCTTGGTCTAAATTTACATTACAGCTGGCAACTCGGTTGAGGCTCAACTCAGCTGATACGGGCGCTGTGGATACTCGGAATAAATCCGAGTATGACGGCGGCGGTGGGTGAGACCGCGAGAATAGCTACAAACCTCAATAATGATAAGCAGCAGTTCGAAAACAGCGCAATCGATTCACAGCAGCATCCGTGTTTTGTGCCGACCTTTAATGGCGTCATACTCGGATTTATTCCGAGTATCCACGCAGCCTTGCAATCAAGTTTTCAGTCGATGGTCCACCTCGGCATTGATCACAGCAGTAGTGAGCTACAAACGCCCACTACCACTGTGATCACCCCCGCTTAAACAGAGATGCATATATATTTCATCTCCAGATAATCATCAGTGCCGTGGTGGCTGCCTTCGCGCCCGAGGCCGGACTGTTTGACGCCGCCAAAGGGCGCGACTTCTGTTGAGATGAGGCCCGTATTGACCCCAACCATGCCATATTCCAACGCTTCGGAAACCTGCGTCACGCGGGACAGATCATTGGCATAGAAATAAGCCGCCAGACCGAAAATCGTGTCATTGGCCAGTTCGATAACTTCTTCTGTCGTTTCGAATTTATACAGTGGCGCAACAGGCCCGAAAGTCTCCTCGGTGGAAAACAGCATATCCTTTGTAGCGCCGGTAATGATCGTTGGTTCAAAGAAGGTGCCACCCAAGGCGTGTCGATTGCCGCCGGTCAGAATTTCACCGCCCTTTGCCTTGGCATCGGCGATGTGCTGTTCAACCTTTTCAACCGCATCAGCATTGATGAGCGGTCCCAGTTGTGCCCCTTCGCTGAGGCCATCACCAACCGTCATCTTGTTCACTGCGTCAGCCAGTTTTTTGGCAAAGGCATCATAGACACCAGCCTGGACATAGATGCGATTGGCGCAAACGCAGGTTTGACCATTGTTGCGATATTTCGAGATCATCGCGCCTTCGATGGCGGCATCAAGATCGGCATCGTCAAATACGATGAATGGCGCGTTGCCGCCCAGTTCCATAGAGCATTTCATGACCTGATCGGCGGCCTGTTTGAGCAGAATACGGCCAACTTCGGTTGAGCCAGTAAAGGTCAGTTTCCGGACGGACGGGTTTTCGCAGAATTCCTTGCCAATATCAGAAGACCGGGAGGATGGAATAATGGACAGCAGGCCTTTTGGCAGCCCTGCCCGTTCTGCCAATACACCCAGCGCCAACGCTGACAAGGGCGTTTCAGCGGCAGGCCGTGCGACAAAGCCGCAACCAACCGCCAGTGCCGGACCAACTTTGCGCGTAATCATGGCATTGGGGAAGTTCCAGGGTGTGATAGACGCTGCGACACCAATCGGCTGGCGAATGACTGTAATGCGCTTGTCGCGCTGGTGACCGGGAATGGTTTCGCCGTAGACGCGTTTTGCTTCTTCTGCAAACCATTCGATAAAGGAAGCGCCATAGAGCACTTCCCCTTTGGCCTCGGCAAAGGGCTTGCCCTGCTCGCTGGTCAGGATGGTTCCCAGATCATCGGCATTCTCGACCATCAATTCATACCATTTACGCAGAATTGCCGAACGTTCTTTACCGGTCTGTTTGGCCCATTCCACCTGCGCTTTTGATGCTTTGCCAATCGCTACAGCGGTTTCGGCGCGGCCTAAATCAGCAACTTTGGCAATCACTTCGCCATTTGCCGGATTGGTCACGTCAAAGGTTTTACCATCATCTGCATCCACCCAATCACCACCCGAAAAGGCTTTTGTCGCCAAAAGCTTCGGATCTGAGAGCATGTCTGCAAGTTTCTTGTGTGAATCTGCCATTGTTTTCTCCTGCATAGCGGAATGGACGGTGTTTTGTCTTGGACTTAGTTTATCCAGTGCCGTTTTACCAGCCACCGCCTTCATGTTCTTCACGTCAGTATGAAGTCAAACAGCCTCTGCAACTGTGTCCAGAGTCAGCGGGCCATCCAGGTCGGTACCAGCATATGTTTCATTGGTCTGGGTGCTGATGACACGGATGCTTGCGTCACGCAGTTGCAGTGCCGCCTCTACGTGGCCAGCAGTCAACAACCTCTAAACGAAGCGCTTAGGCCACGTAGCTGAGTAATACCGGTTCAGGAAAACACGCGCCAAAGCATGCGCACAACGAAAAAGCAGAGCAATGACAGCAGGATGGCGAGGATTGCAAAACCGTCAGTGTATCTGAATCTCACCACAAACAATTCCCCCCTGGGGGAGCGCATTGCAGATTTCAATTCTCCGGTCTGATAGTCAGACGCCAAAACCTCACGCGCGTGGCGGATCGAAACAGACGAATAGGATGTGCCTTTAATCTGTTCTGTTGCCGCGTTCAAATCATTCGGTGCTTTGACGAATACATCCAAATAGGCAGCCTTGGTGCCATTGCCAACATTGAAGATACGCGCCTCCGATGAGACAATTTCCACCGTTTCACGGGGCCAGAGGACAGAGCGCGGCGGAGGGTCGCCAAAGTTTGCTGCGAAAATCGTTAGAAACAGCGGAACCGCTGTGAAAAGCAGGATGAAAAGCGCCAGGATCCAGCCCGCTGAGCCGTAGCCACTGGATTGCCGTTGGCTGCTGTTTGCAGGAGGTTTCTGTTCAAACAGGCGGTGTATTTGAAATCCCGCCAGAAACAGCAGAACCGTTGCAAAGCCAAATGCCGGCACCGTCATGAATGGCCATTTGCTGGAGGGATAGGCGATGCGTTCAGACGGGTGCAGGCGTGATTTCACCTGCAGGCCAATGGGCCAGTTTTCCACCACTGCATCCCGATCTGTTATGTGCTCGTCGATATGGAGCATGGCTGTCGGATACTTCGCTTCAGGCGAACTGCGGTCCACACGCGGCAGGGTTCTTCTGATGATGCCCCAGCCAGAATTCCAGTCTTCAGTCTCATGCCCGACAACAGTCAGAGTTTCGGTTTTCCAAAAAAAAGAGACGGCTGGAGGGTTTCCAGCCGTCATGATCAGAAAAAGCAGGATTGTCGCGATAACGCCGAAAAAGACTTTTCCGATGATATGCACGACTTCAGAGCCTGGATTATTTAAAGCCTAACTCGCCCAGAACCCAATCGGCATAATTGCCTGCACGGGTATAGGCCGAGAATTTGGCGTTACGGTTACAACCCGGTTCGTCTGAACTGAACATGCCCCAGCTTACGATCCCGGCCTGAATGAACGTGCCATCCGTCTGACGCACGACCAAAGGGCCACCGCTATCGCCATCGCATGCGCCGCGTGGGCCAAGCGGTGTTCCCGAGCAGATCATATTCTCGGAGAAAGGTTCTTGCACAGCGGCGTTCATATCCAGCCACAGCTTATTGGCAATGTCACCCTTGACGCCCAGAATTTCAACGGCTTCCGAAAATGAACTGGCCGCAGCCTTTCGGCGTGGCTCCATCATAACTGCATTACAGATGGCGCGGTCCAGAATTTCGATTTTGCCTTCAAGAAGCTCAATAGATGCTGTCCCGGTTTCCGTCCGGCCCCAACCTGTCACAATTGATTCCACACCGGGCTGTTCCAGAATATCAGCATATTCCTCGGTGGGAATCGTGATGGTCTTGAAAGCCGACGTTGGCTTGCGCACAAGCTTCAGCAGCGCGATATCATTTTCAAAGCTGTTTGGGTTATAGGACGGATGGACCTTGATCTGTTCAATGCCGATCAAATCCCCGCCTTTTGTAATATTGTTTGACCCTACAAGAATGCCAATATTGCTTGAGTCAACGAGATAAAGCCCATCATCACGCGCATCGACAACGCAGTGTGCCGCTGTCAAAACCCACTGGTCCTGAATCATCGAGCCACCACAGAATTGAGCCACTGTGCTCTTCTCTACATCAACGCGCAGCAATGCGGTCTGATAGGGATACTCACCTTCATCAGCACGTTGTCCGTTGAGAACTCGAGAGGCTTCCTCGTCTTCACCTGCACGTTCCACAAACGCGCTTTTTTCAGCAGAACCTGCCAGTGTGTAGGGCGCGACAAAGTTCACACCCTTTTCCAGGGGCGCAAGCTTTTCAGCGGCCTGCAAGGCTGCCGTTGTCATCAGCAATGACGCGACCGCGAGACTCAAACCAATTTTCATACATTTTCCTCCATAGGGGTTTTTACGATTAAAAGACCAGCAAAAATGGAAAAGCCATTAGTGAAAGAGCCATTCCTGCTGCGAAGAGAAGTAGTCCGTTGCCATCTGTTTTGTTGTCTGCGGCCAACCAGTCAACGTAATCCTGAAATCGAAATCTGTGCACCGCGACAGAACTTCCTGTGCGCACCCGCAAATAAGCTGGCAGGTGCCGGAAGAACTTGAAGGCACCAAAAATGGCGAGGATGATTGCCAGTGCAAACACACAGATGATCACGACAGAAAGTGTATTCATTCCAGTTGCCCGACCACATCAACAAGTATCTGGGCTATTCCACCACCGGCACCGCCACGCTTCTTCACCGCGCGTGTCGTGGAGGCAAAGCCTGCTTCAGCCAGCATTCCGCCCAATTCACTCTGATTTCCTCTGGTGCGTTCCAGACTTGACTGCTCAAGCCAGCTTAAATCTTCAACCGCGCTTTGTGGCGCTGCGGGCGTTGCAACAACGAGAATGCGCTCCCGGCCCAAGGAGGCACCGGTGACATCAAACAGATCAAGATCAAAACTGTCTTCCCTGTTCAAACGCTCTGCATAGATGTGGGAAATTGAAAAATCGCTGCCGATATACAATACGTTCACATCGACCGGATTGCGCTGGGTGTTTTTTGCTTTCAGAAAAACAATGTCCCCGGGAACAAGCTTTGAAACAGAAGCTGCATCCAGCACAAGCGGTTCTTCGCGCACCGTGTTCTGGGCCGTGAATTCAAGATCAACTCCCATTGCAGATGGTCTGAAAATGCCACCGAGCTTGATGAGATTATTGGCCCGCGCCATGCGTGCCAGATTATCTCCGACAATAGCCAAAAAAGCGTCGGCGGATTTATCTTCCATCGAGATTGATGGGGTTTTGTTCAGCCCCTCGGGCACCAAAATGCCGTCCCTTCCGACGAACCAGAGGTTGTTGTCTCTGACAACAAACTGAACATCGGCTTCGGTTTCAGGATCGGTGATTTCCAATCTCAGACCAGCCTGCTCAAATGTATCCAGAGCCGAGAAAAGCGCTTCAGTCTGGGGGGTCTGCTGCTCGTCCAATGGTTTGGCAATGGTGAAACTGTAATCGATGCTGGTCTCGGTTTTCCGTGCAAACTGCGTGTCGGCCGGAATTACGAAACTTTTGCTGACCGGCGTCAACGTCGCGGTCAGATCGGTGATGGTTTCGATCTTGAACTGCAGGTTTTCGTCTACTTCTGTCTGAGCCGGCGTCTCAACCATTCCCAGGGTTTCACCAAGAGACAGGCCATGAAGGCGGCCGGCAGTTATGGTCAGTGTGCCACCCGTTTGTTTGACCGGCCACTGCTGGATAAAAGCTGCTTCGGTATTTGAAAAGACACCAAAATCGAGATCACCTTCAAACAGTGGGGTGGGCTGCGAGCGATTCAAAACTGAGTAAGTTCGCAGGATTTCCTGACCGAGCTGGCGATAGGACATGCCTGGATTTTGTGCGATGGCTTCCAGAATGGTGAAGGTAAAGAGCCCGTGCGGTTCACGCGGAGTTTTGTTCGCTGGAAGCCGCATTTCCGGCGTTGTCTGATTGGTTTGTGCTGCGTAAAAGGCAACAAAACTTCCGGTTTCGGAGGTCGGACTGTCGGCCAGACTTTCAACCGGACTGCCCGCTTCTTCAACACCAATGCTGCGTGTGGTTGGCCGGGCGGCAACCAATTCGGCATCACTTATGCCAAGAACGGCAGGCGAAAGCTTACGGGACACCTCTCTGTCCAGCGGATCGGCCAAGCTCGCTGCGCGCGTGACCGTGCCTGAATGGCAGCTATCAAAAACCGCCCAGATATGGGCACCTTTGGCCTGAATGGCGCCAATCAACTCACCAATTTCATCATCCACCAGAGCATTGGTAACCGTACCGACCGTGTTGTCCCATGCGCCAATATCCGCAGGCAAAAACAACTCGTCCAAACCATCCAGTTCCGTTGAAGGATCGCGGGCCGGTGCCTGCGTTCCATGACCGGAAAAATGCAGATAGATAAAATCGCCAGGCCCTGCTTCCGCGGCCAGATCGCTCATGGCACCGCGTATCGCCGCCAATGTAGGGATGTCAGCGCCCTCAACACCATCAGCGAGAACCTTGATGTTGTCCTCTTCAAAAGGTCTGGCGCTATTGGAGATTAAAAAATCTCGCACCAGTATGGCGTCGTTCCTGGGACCTTTCAGCCATAGTTCCTTTGGCAGATTCTGGTATTTTGATACGCCAACAATCAATGCAAGATTTTTTTTTGCAATCGCTTCGGCCCCGGAGAGCAAAGCAACTCCACATATTATCGACAGCAAAACAGACGCACGCTTGAAACACATTAATTTTTTCATAACAGGCTTACATACACCAGATTCTGTCTTCTTTGTGCCTAAGAAAATCCAATACCTCACGCACAGCGGTGACGCTCTGTGTTCCCAAACTTGTCTACCTGTATGCGCAAAATACAGATTGCACTTACAACAATTAGTTGCACGTAAAAACGTTATTCAATCTTATGTTTATTTAGGCTCATTCAATAATATTTATAGTCTAACCCTATGTTACTGCGCATTTTTTTGCAACATATCCAAGAACAGTTGTTAGGCCTGGAATCAGTTGGGAGATGATTTTTACGTGGAGAACATGATCGCTATCGCTTTTGGCCTGCTCGGAGCATTTTATATGTTTGGCGGCTATGCGCTTACGCGCGCGATTGCGATGGATGGGCTGATTGACACTGTTATAGAGCGCATCAATTTACCGGGAGAAGCTTCCGAAACTGTCGACAGCGAAGGTTTCAAAAAACAATTTCTTGGCGCAATGGCTGTTGTCAGCTTTGCGGGCGGGGCCTTCCTGTTTTTTCAGTCGGCGCTCGCAACTGCACTATTTTGCATCTGTCTTGCCATGCAATTACTGCACATTTTGGTGCTTGGACCGCGTTTCTTTGACCGGGATGAAGATGATGACACCATAGGCTCAGGTCGCCAGGCCACAATAAATGCCATGATTGTCTACGCTGTGGTGACGTTCTGTCTGCTGTACGCTCAGCACCTTGGTGCGCTGCCGTCATTCCCACCCTCCTGGTCTCAACGAGAATCAGCAGGCCTGGCGCTGTCAGTGGCCTTCGCGATTTACGCTTATCGGCTGATGCGGGCTCCCCATACTGATCACGCCCCCGATCCCGACCTCACACAACCGCTGCAACCCAATGACACTTTCAAAATTGCGGAACTACGGGTTCAGGCGACCGCGGATGAAGAAGGACTTTGGGTGCGGTCAAAGGCAAGTGATGTATGGGAAACAGTTGAACCGGATCTGCTTGGTATTTCAATCGCTTTGGAATTGCGAATTTCCAAGTGGGAGGACAGATATGACCGGTTCTGCGACACAGACGAAATGGACGCGCTGAACGATGAACCAAACTGGAACGATCCTGAGAAGCGGACACATTTCCACGAAGCCCATTCGATAGCTCAACTGGTAAAAGACGAGGTGAATTCGCTACAGCCCCATAAGGTCAAGGTAACCTGGGTAAATCAAGACGGCGAAATTCTCGACATCCAGGCCTAGAACTCAAAGCAGCTACAGCCAATTGCCCATCAGCACGAATGGAGACCAGAAATAAGGGTGCGCAAATGTCGCCTGCGGCGCCTCTGCAGCTTCCTTCTTCTGACGTCCAGAGACGCCGCGCTCAAGACTTACCACAAGTTGTGGCGCCTGATTTCCGGTCAACATGGAAACCTGTGCAATGCGTAGTGCTTCGGCTTTGGTGTGGCCCTGATCTATCATTGCATGGTAGAAATCGCGCATAAGGATCGGGGTTGCATCGTCGGCCACCGGCCATAAAGATGCCATCACCGCGCCCGCACCATTGGCTTGGGCTGCCGCACCGAACCCTTCGATTTCCGAACCATCGCCGCCACCGAGAGCGGTTTGACAAGCAGACAGCGTGACAAGATCAATCCCCTTGAAACTAAGGGCTTTTTGCTTGCGAATGTCTGACAGTTTCAGATGAGAGCCATCTCCCAACAGCAGGAATGAATCATCTTCCTGGCCAGGTTTCAGATTGAAGTGACTTGCGATGTGAAGAATGGAGGGCTTTTTCAGCAATGCCAGTTTCAGGCTCTTTTCATCGAAACTTGCGTCAAGCGCAGTTGGGCCTTCCAGCACACCTTCTGCATCCTCGCCGGAAAAAATGGTCTCCAATTCCTGGCGCACGCCGGGTAACGGGGAAAATCCGGGATGGGCAGCGGTAACCCCAAAACCAGCGGTCTTGGTGCGCTCGCGTGCGCCTTCATTAAATTGCGTTGGAATGGTCGTGGTATACAGAGAAAAAGCAAAATTCTGGACCAGATATTCCTCGCCATCGAACAGGGCCGCGAATGGCACATAGCGCAAAAACCCGTTCAGGTTCAGCATCACCACCTCGGTTTCGCTCTTGTCCAGCGCTTCACGCACAGGTGCGAACAATATGTCGTTCAACTCCTTCAGCTTGGCTGATGCGTCGGGCGATCGTTGTTCAATAAGTTGCAAACTGTCGAAAACCAGTTGGGCCAATTCTGCCTTGTTGACCGTCACCTCTTCATGCAAATTCAAATTCGGCAGGGTCAGAAAAAGATGGGCCTTGTCATCAATTGCAGCAATTTGAAGAATGGCCGCCTTTTGTGCCTTATCCTCCAGCAGGGCCTGGTAGCTTTCGATCTTGTCAAACTGGGCCGATAAACCTTCGGTCTGGGTGGGCTCGACGCTTTCCAAAAATGCCTCGACCTGTGCTTCAAACGCGGCGTTGGAGGCTTCCAGTGCTTCCTGCAACACAAAAATCTGCTCGATTTCAGCATCATCCGCAGTGTCAGCTTCCAGCTTTAGTGTCAGCGCGAAAAGGGTCTGTGCGGCTTCGAGTGGAAACTGGGAAAGTTGCTTCAATCGCTCTTCTTCAGACAATTCGGCGTCGGTCAATATGGCTGTGGTGTTTGCGACAGATGCGCTTGCGTCACGGCGCAGGAAATTGAAAACCTCCTGCTCCTTTTCCATATTCAAAACCGCTTGTGCTTCTGCAATGCGGCCCTGTTCTATCAGCAGTGAGGCAAGGTGCTCATACAGCCGCGACCATTCGCTGCGCAATTCCTTGGTTCCCGCTTCACCCAAATCTGCATTCTGGTTTCGAATGGCTTGCTGTGCATTCACCGCCAGCTTTCCGAAGGTGATCGCCTTGTCGATGTCGCCTTTGGCGCGCATGGCGCGGGAAAGCGTATCAAAGGCCCAACGCTGATCATCATAGGTTGTTGATTTATTAGCCGAAATATAAGGCATGGCGCGCATGGTCCAGCGAATGGCTTCATCCGTCCGGTCCATTTGATGGTAGATGATGCCAAGATTTATTCTGACTTTTCCGCCATTGTCGGAGAATGCACCTTCATGCTTGTCTATCATCGGCAAGGCTTTGAGCGTCCAGTTTTCAGCCTCTTCGAAATTATCAAGCCGCCTGAACACCCACCCGATATTGTTGATGGCATAAGCGACCGGAGCACTTTCCGGCCCATAGGCCTTGCTGTAATGCAGCATCGCTTTGTTGTAGGTCTGAATGGACTCGACGTAGCGTTTCATGCCCTCAAATGCGATGCCTTCATTCAGATAGGTATCCCCGAGGTAAATGCTCTCTTCGCCATCGCCAGCAATCATAAGTGCGCGCGCGGCTTCGAAATAGGTAAGGCTCTCCTTGTAGCGCGACAGATCAATCATGGTGAGACCCTGCGCCTGCAAGTTTAAAGCACGCTCAAGCGCCACGCCCTCAAGATGCATGAAACGTTCAAAGACCTTGTCAGCCGCGCGATATCTCTCCAACGCTACGGCATAATTGTTCAATTGGCCGTATCCATCGCCAATCATCTTCAGGAGCGAGCCGGCAAAACGTTCGTCGTCGTTCTCAGCCTTTGAATATCCCTCATAGGCAATATCAAGATACCGAAGCGCCGTTCGGATGTTCTGCTCGCCACCTTTCACAATCAGATCATAGCTGATGATGTATGCAGAGTAGGCATCACCTGCATCTGCAGCTTCAATCATTTCGGGCGTGATTTCCGGCACGTCCTGCGCAATTGCAATGGAAACAGTCGACAGCAACGAGATACAAAATGCGGTTATCAGGCACGCTGTCAGACAAATCGTCCGACGCCACAGGCTGGTTATGCCGCCACTGATTTGGGAAATCCGAGCTTTGTTCAGTGTTGATATCAATTGCTTAATCATGCATTCAACCTACTAATTCTGCAGTTATTTTCAAATAGAAAATCAGCTGAGAATTCAAGGGATATGAACTGACGGGCCACCGGCTCCAGTATTCGGCCAACAATTGCGACAAAAATTTGTCATCATAAACTATTCCGATCTGAAACTACTCAATCGAAGATTGTTTTTCGCTAGGATTGCGCATCGATTGTTGTCGTTACCATCAAAACAACACATGGCATTTTGCGAAGCAAATCCGCGTTTCATGATGCATATGTGGGATTGACCAAGCGGACAAACTTGAACAAGCCACATGATTGCACATTGCCCCGACCAGCGCGCTTAGGTCCTGGTCTTCCAGCCCTTCAGTTTCCGCGCAGTAACAATGATGACGTAAAGCACTGCAAGGCTTAGGAAAAAAGCTGTAATCGGCCGTTCGAAGAAGGGAAGGATACTGCCTTTTGTCGACATTAATGCGCTGCGCAGGTTCTGTTCCAACATCGGCCCCAGAATAAACCCTAGTATGAGCGGCGGGAACGGGAAGCGAAACTTCAACATCGCATAGCCAAGCACACCGAAGGCTATAAGCGTGAATACGTCGAATATACGATTGTTGACCGCAAAGGCACCAACGAAACACATCACCATAACCAGCGAGAGCAGGTAGTGTTTGGGGATTGAAAGCATGGCTGCAAAACCACGAAGCCCGAAGTAAAGAAGGCAAAGCATCACGACACTGGAGACCAGAAGCGCGACGAAAATGGAATAGACCAACTCGCCATTGTTTTGAAACAGCAATGGGCCGGGCTGGATACCATGGATCAAAAACCCGCCCAGCAGCATTGCTGTCACGGAATCCCCGGGAATTCCCAATGTGATCAGCGGCACCATGGCCGCGCCTATCCCTGCATTGTTAGAAGTTTCGCTGGCAATGATGCCATCGGGAATGCCGGTGCCAAATTTCTCAGGTGTTTTGGAACTGTTTTTGGCGGCCAGATACGCCAGAAGGTTGGAGGTGCCTGCGCCGATGCCAGGCAACAATCCAATACCAATTCCAATGGCGCCCGACCGCACCATATTCGGCGACTGGCCTTTTATCCCTTTCCAGTTTGTGCCGAAAAATCCCGGCATGTTGAATTTTGGCAGCTTTGTTACATTGTTGCCAAATGAGGTTTCCGCCTCCTTGAGCACCTCAGAGACAGCGAACAGACCAAGCAGCACCGGCACCAGTGCCAGACCCGCATCCAACTGACTGAATTCAAATGTGAAGCGTTTATAGGCATCAATTGGGGCGACGCCAATCATCGCCACCAGAAGGCCGATCAGAGCACTGACCAGACCTTTCGCAAGGTTGTCGCCAGACAGCCCTGCCACAAGCGTCAGCGCAAACAGGGAAATTGCGAAATATTCAAAGCTGCCAAAGCGCAGGGCAAAACGTGCAACCGGCGGGGCAACAAAAAACAGGACCAGGCAACCCATCAGGGTTCCGATAAATGAATAGAGAATGGCGATGCCCAAAGCGCGCCCGGCCTGTCCGTTCTGCGCCATCGGAAACCCGTCAAAGGTCGACGCAATGGAAGCTGGTGTGCCGGGAATATTGATCAGGATTGCCGTAATCAGCCCGCCGGAAATACCGCCGATAAACAGCGCAACCAACAATGCAATGGACGGAATTGGTTCCATCCCGAATGTGATTGGCAGGAAAAGCGCCACGGCCATTGTGGCGCTCATGCCGGGGATTGCCCCGAAAATAATGCCAATGGCCACACCAATTGCGATCAGCAACATTGGCGTCAACTGAAAGATTTGTGAAAATCCGGCAATCCAGAGGTCCATGATATTATCTCCAGAGGCCCGTAGGCAGGACAAGTCCAAACCAACTTGCGAATATGAATTGGATAATCGCGGCAGAGCCAAGCGCAATCAAAGCGAAGTAAAGTGGGCGGCGTTGAGGGGGCGGGCTGAGCACAAAAAATTGGGCAAAAAGATAGATGGCAGCGGCCGGTAGAAAGCCAATCACCGCCATGCCGCCACCGAAAGCCGTGAGTAAAACCAGAGAGAGAAGGACGGTTTTTTGCCCCTCGGGCGCCACCGGCTCCATTTTAAGATCGGGGGCTGTCCGCAGGCCTTGAAGCAAAATCACTGCTGCCAGAATGCCAAGCGCAGCGGACGCAATTTCAGGGAAGAAACCAGAGTCCACGCCAAAGGGAAAACGGCTCTTGATCTGACTGGCTGCGATGAAGATCACACCAGCCGCTACAAGCAACGCTGCACCCGCAAGGATCGTGTTACTGCGCTCCTGCATAATTTCCCCCTCGGCAGCTTACGCACCGGTTTCCGGGTGGTTGCGCGAAGCAAACAGCTTTTTAGAGCCACCTGGATATTTCGTATTGCGCCGCCACACTACATGAATAATGCAAGGGCGGCGCTTTTGAGCAAACCCCTAGAAATCGAAGGCGTTTATGGTGGCAGCCTCAGAGGTCAGGAAATCATGCGCATCTGACGTGTTCAGATAAAAGGGAACCTGACGATATGTGTCGTATAGCTCGCGCTGATAGTCCGCGTTTTGCTGAACGACTTTGCCTGCTGCTTCTGCAAGCTTGGCAACAATGGCGGGATCCGTTTTGGGAGGGAATGCAAAGAAGAATGCGTATTGGAACCCAACGTCCTCATAACCTTGCTCGCGGAAGGTCAGCACTTTTGGCAGCGCATCGCTGCGTTCCAGCGCAACAGTTGCAAGCGCACGCAACTCTCCGGTTTCAAGGTAGGGCGCGACCTGGCCTAACGGGTTCTGGGAGACATCGACATTGCCGCCAAGAACAGCGGTCAACCGATTTGACGAGCCGCCAACATCAACAAAGTTGAACGCCGCGCCCGCCTTATTGATCATTGAACCAATGAGATAAGTTGTCGCGCCAATATTGGTCGTAAGGTCAATTGAGCCGGGGTTATCCGCCGACGCCTTCATCAATTCTTCAAGGGACTGCCAGGGCGCATCGGCTTTAACCACCATAACAGCGCCAGGCTCACGGCCCACGATGGCTGCAACCTCAAGATCATCGAATGAAAAATCGGCAAGGCCCGAGGCTGTGTTTACCAACATGGCTGTGTGAAACAACAAAACCGTGTGACCATCGGGATCAGCGTCGAGCACCTGGCGCGCACCGATGCTACCGCCAGCGCCGCTGACATTCACCACCGGCATCGCTACGCCGATTTCCGGCTCAAGATATTTGGCAAGCAATCGGGCGTTAAAATCAGTATCACCGCCCGCATTGAAAGGCACAACTATCTGTACAGCGCGTTCAGGCCAATCAGCCGCTTGAGCGGCTGGCGCCATGAGTAAAACGGCTGGCGCTAACAGGGCGAGAGCCCGTGCGCGGAGTGTGGCTTTAATGGTCATTGTGTTTCTCCCTATAATCTCTTCGCGTGCTCAATACTGACGGCTCGCGCTGCCTTCCTTGTAGGATACAAGCCGAAGGTGATCCAATGTTATGGATAAGTCGGCTGATACCTTTTCGGTATCACCGGCAGCGCCGACCAACCGCAGGCGGCCCCTTATATGACGGGGCCAACGATCCAGGGAGCGAATTCCGAAGCGCCGAAATCCAACGCTTCGCTTTTGCTTTTCTCGCCGGATGCCAATGCAATCAGGGCCTCGAATATGCGCTCCCCGCATTCATCAATTGTATCAGAACCATCCAGGATACCACCGCAATTGATGTCCATATCTTCTACCATCGCGTCAAACATTTTGCTATTGCTGGCGATTTTGAGTGTCGGAGCTGGTTTGCTACCAAACACGCTGCCACGCCCGGTTGTGAAGGCCACAAGGTTGGCACCTCCGGCAATCTGTCCGGTCACCTGAACAGGATCGTAGCCAGGCGCATCCATGAAGACCAACCCTTTGTGATCAGATTTTTGTGCATAGGCCACAACGTCGTTGAGATTTGATGTGCCGCCTTTGGAAAGGGCACCCAGCGACTTCTCCAGGATCGTGGTCAACCCACCGCGCTTGTTTCCAGGAGAAGGATTGGCATTCAACGATGCGCCTTGCGTAGAGCCGTAGGCCTCCCACCAGGCCATGCGTTCAATCAGCTTCTCGCCGACATCGCGGCGGATCGCGCGCCGCGTCAGCAAATGCTCAGCACCATAGGTTTCAGGCGTTTCTGAAAGAATAATTGTACCGCCATGGGCAACAAGCCTGTCGCTTGCAGCACCCAAAGCGGGATTTGCCGTGATACCCGAATAGCCGTCAGATCCGCCACAAATCAGGGCTACGCTAAGCTCGGATACCGGAATGGGCACGCGGGTAATGGCGTTGCTTTCCGCCAGCCAGCCACGCACCTTTGCAATCGCGGCTTCAACGGTCTTACGGGTCCCACCCGCCGCCTGAATGTTTAAGGCATGGGGACGGTGTTGCGTTGAAGGCGCATTGACCAATTCTCCGATTTGATTGACCTCACACCCCAAGCCCAGAACCAAAACATGGGAGAAATTCGGGTGGTCACAATAGCCCCTGATGGTTCGCTGAAGCACCTCCAAGGGCTCGCCTGCGCTCATGCCGCAGCCTGTCGTATGCGTCAGCGCAACCACACCATCAACATTGGGGAAATCAGCCAGCGGATCGTGATCTGTTCCAAGCTGCCGCTCAAATGCTCTGGCCACAGCATTCGCTACATGTGCCGAGCAGTTAACCGTTGTCAGGATGCCGATGTAGTTGCGCGTGGCACTGCGCCCGTCAGCCCGGCGAAACCCCATGAAGGCCCGGTCTTTTTTTTGGGCCTGTGGAGGTTGCTTGTCAGCTCCGAAGGCATAGTCCTTGTCGATGGCACCCATTTCCAGATTGTGAGAATGCACATGAGCACCAGCTGCGATGTCCTCACTGGCAAACCCAATAATCTGCCCATAACGCAGCACCGGCACGCCCTTTGCGATGGCGCGCAGCGCTACCTTGTGCCCTGCCGGAACAGGCTCAACAGTGCTTGCCCCGCTTGACAACGCTGTTCCGGATGCAACCGGCATGAGAGCAACAGCAACAGTGTCGGCAGGATTGATTATGATGAAGGAAGACAGGGACATAATTACTCTTGTGGCTCAGAGGTTTCGCTGACCGGCTGAACCTAGGTAGGCGACATCAGGGCGTCCAATATTGGGTTGCTATCGGCTGATACCGATCAGGTATCGCTTAAGACCTGTCCTATGTCTGAAGCGCGGGTTCATTTGCATTTTCAAATGCCCCGATAAGCGCCTCTCGCACACGCTGAACCACTGGCTGCTCATCTGAGGCGTTTGACCATCCCAAATGTTGTTCCGAGCGAATTGGGGAGGGAAACTCAATTGGTTTCAGGACCACATTCGGGAAGCCAAGAAAGCGCGCGGCGGCTGGAACAAGGGCGATCCCAACATTTGCATCAACCATCGACAACATCGTCAGGGTTTGACCAAAATACTGTACAAAATTCGGCTGCACCTTATGCGTGATAAAAAGCCCGTTGAGATTTTCATAACCGTACCAACCATCGGAAGGCGCATACATCAGGAAATCCTGACGGTGCAGATCCTGAACCACATGATGGTCCTTGTCCGCAAGCGGATGATTCTGATGCATAGCCAGCATGTAAGGTTCGCTCAGCAGACGAGCAAAATTCATTTTGCTGCGATCACGCGGCAAGCGCATGATCCCCAGATCAATCATGCCTGATGGCAACGCCTCGAGCTGATCAATGGTCTGCATTTCTTTCAAAATGACGTCTACGGTTGGCACAGCCTGCCGCAGAATTGACACCACCTGTGGCAACAAACCAAGTGTTGCAACTGGGATGAAACCCAAAACCACAGCCCCCTCCTCTCCGGATTCGGCACGGCGAGCCGACAGGGCGGCAGCTTCGGCGCGCCTGAGGATATCCTGCGCTTCGGTGAAAAAACGGCGGCCCGCAGCGGTCAGTCGGGTGCTGTTCCCGGTTCGGTCAAAAAGCAGGACGCCAACCTCACGCTCCAGCATCTGGATTTGACGGCTCAATGGTGGCTGGGTCATGTTGAGACGCTCAGCTGCGCGATGGAAGTTCAGCTCCGTGGCCACCGCAATAAAGCTTCTCAACTGGTTTAGTTCGAACACGGAAACTCACTCCCTAAATCCATCTATCAGGCTGTCACCTACGCATGAATAGGCATGTTTGCCAAACTTTAGAGCAGCTACCAGCTCAGCGTCTAGGAGGCAGCAGACCTTCGCGACCCAGAAAGGTTTTCAGTTTTTGTGCCTGTGTTGACGTAAGCGGCCAGGCAGAGGGAGGCCGCGTCGGCCCACAATCGTTTTCCATCATGATAAGGGCAGCTTTTACCGCCGTCACATTGGTACCATTCATCTCCTCGGCACGGACATCTTCAAAGTCTCGCATTCCATCGATCAAAAACCGTGCCTGCGCGTAGTCCCCGGCCTCAAGCGCAGTGTGAATGGAGACCGAACGCTCAGGCCAGACATTGATCAGGCCGGAGGTGAAGCCTCTGGCGCCAACGGCATAAAAAGATGGAGCCCAGACCTCGGCCAAGCCACCAACCCAAATCAAATGATCCGGACAGGCTGCGATGGCCTCCGCCAGTTTCAGGGGATTGGGTGTCGCCCATTTAATGCCAGCAACGCCCTCCAGGGAGCATAGTTTTACAATCGCATCTGTGCCAATGGCATCATTGCGCAAATAGAGCATGATTGGCAGGCCATCGCTCGCCGCGTGCACCCGCTGAACATAGTCGATAATCCCGCGCGGCGCGACAAATGAGTCTGGCGGTTGATGGATCATCAAGCCATCCGCGCCAGCCTCAGCAGATATTTTTGCCAATTGGCAGGCCTCCTTGATTGAGCGCCCTATACCTGCAAGCAAAGGCACCTGCCCGGCGATATGCTGCGCCGCTGAACGGACAAACTGCTCAGCTTCATCTGCTGTCAGACCGTAATATTCTCCTGTGTTGCCGTTCGCCACCAGAACATGGACACCGGCACCAATCGCACGATCCACCAGTGGTTTTAATTTGCCACAATCCAGGCTGTCATCAGATGAAAACGGACAAACAAGAATTCCGGAAATGCCGGTAAGGGCCTGCGAAAAACCAGGCAAGATCATGTGACGCACCTCAAATTGCGTCCGACATTAATGCGGCCGCGCCCTGTCTTGATGGAGCCTTTCCGCCAGAGTTGTCCAATCCGAAGTGGGTATCCGACGATATAAAAAAGGTATCAGGTCACGCGTTGTAACCGTTCCGTTGAAAGTCTGGATGGCGGGTCTTACAAGTGAACATGCTCAACGCATTGCCGGAAAAATAGTTTCCGCGACGGAACGGGGCCAGCTCTAAAACAAACCAACCTCATCCCATGGGATTTATCAAAACATATAGATGTTTCTTCTAATTATCTGACACACGGTCAATGGCACAATGTTAGGTTGGGCACTGGATTTTTGCCTGAAATTCAAATCATCTCGGATGCATGTGAAGGTATGCAGATCCACTGAGCTAAATAATGCAGCGTCTGAGACAGATGCCTACAACTGACCTTTGAAGCTATCGAAGATATGCCGGACTTCTAAACATCTGCAGATATGATGCTATTTTGCACATTCTTTTGACCGCCAATTAGCGCAGGATCGAAGGTCACGCTTTTGTACAGTGGAAGCGTGCAGTTACCAAAGCACCTCCCTCTGACCGAAACGGTTTTGGGCCTGTGACAATTGCACTCGCTGCAACGTTGTTTTCACTTCCTGTATCTGCCGCCATTGCTGATGGGTGTAAGCGGCATTTGTCATTACGCCGCGACTGCTTTCTAGAAGTCCCGCGCGGCCTGTGGCTCAAACGTCTCGTGTATTGCAAAACTGTACAATAAACGCATTGCAACCCTTCAAAGTAACATTGACGAAGTGGTAAAGAACCACTGCACCAATCAAGCGGTGACGCGGCGCTACTTTCTGATCCGGTGAGATGGTTTGAAAGCACACTGGGCATGTCATTTTTTGACATGCTCACCTAACACAGTCTTGATTGGTTGAAAGTTTTCAGGTTTCGCAAGAACCGAGACGTCTTTTTTAGCCCATCAATGGCGATTGACCCGTTTGTGAACCCTGAATGGTAATAATAACTTGCAAGCTTTATCTCGCTGACGTCGGGGGCATGCACCGCTCGATCAAGCGATTTTCTCTGGTGATGTAAGAATACCAATGTTCAGCATTTTCTGCATCTCGTCGCCGTCGAAATATCGCTCTTCAACGACCTTACCAGCAAACCACCGTTGCCAACATACACCGTCAATTTGGTGTTTCTTGCGGTCGGGAGCCACAAAAGTAGATCTGTTGCGAAAAGCACAAATCTCTTTTTCCTCCGACATAATGAGATCGACGATGCTACCGCTAATTGACGTCGCAGAATTTATGTATGGCTCTTGCTTCCTACGCCCCTCGGAAGCATCACGGGCGAAAATCTTACCGTTGGCATACATTACGCCATCCGGCGCAAAATACTGATCAAACGCCTCAAGAGGCTTACCCTCATTCAGTAGAGCGATCTGCCCAATAACATTCAACCCAAACAGATTTGCGGGCACTGTTATCGCTCCTTGATGGTATCCTAAAACTGCCACATTGGCATATGGCATTTGTAGACGCAGACCGCTGACACCCTACTGTCAGCAGCGTAGCCGGAAGGTTTGATCTGCTGGGTATGGCTTATTTGCCGAACAGCAAGACCGGCCACTAAGTAGTGACTGACTGCCGGTCCGTAATCAGATGGTAATCCCGCCGTCGATGTTGACGATCTGTCCGGTCATAAACGCCCCGTCATCCGATGCCAGAAACGCACAGAGGCCGGCAATCTCATCGGGGGTTCCAAAGCGGCCCGCTGGCTGACGATCAATGAAATACTTCTCGGCTTCTTCCAGACTGCCCATCGTTTCGGCCAGCACCCCGATACGCCCCCGCAGGCTTGGGCTGTCCACCGTGCCGGGACAAACCGAGTTGCAACGAATGCCCTGGTGAAGATAATCCGCCGCCACAGCTTTGGTCAGGCCCAGAACGCCAGCCTTGGTTGCACCATACGCTGCGCGTTTCGGAAATCCTTTGGTGGAACTTGCCACTGAACCGATGGTGATGATGCTTCCGCCGTTTGTTTTCATCTTGGGAATGGCCGCGCCCAGCACGAAAAAGGCGCTGTCCAAGGTAATGGCACAGGATCTGCGCCAGTCTTCAAGGCTGCATTCTTCAATGTCACCGTGATGAACGTAACCCACCGCATGGACCAGAATATCCACCCGGTCAAATTGTTCAAAATAGGCGCTGACTGCCGACCCGTCAGTGGCATCAAGTGTGCTGATATCCGCGCCCTTCAACGTGCTTAAAACGTCGCCATTCAAGTCCGAAGCATACACATTCGCACCTTCTGCCATCAGGCGCTCTGCGACAGCACGTCCGATGCCCTGGGCAGCAGCCGTTACAATTGCTGTCTTGCCAGCAAGACGTTGCGTTAAATCCATTTTGTTCTCCTTCTAGGGAATGACATGTAAGCCTACTCGCTCAGACTCTCGATATCCAAAACCACTGTTTCGCCGATGCTTGGGGCCATCACGATTTGTCGCCAGAGTTTTTTCTGCCCCACCAAGTGGCAGCCAATGGCGCGCCACCTACGAAGGCGGATGGCCCAAGAATGTCCTGAATGCGCAAGCATTCATTCCATTTGGCCATGCGTTCCGAGCGGGTGAATGAACCGACTTTCAGCTGTCCGCAGCCAAGGCCGGTCGCCAAATGGCTTATGGTGACATCCTCGGTTTCACCGGAGCGGGCAGAAACGACGCTGCGAAACCCCGTCTTTTCCGCTGCAAGAAACGTATCAACAGATTCTGATATCGTCCCAGCCTGGTTTACTTTGATCAGAACGGCATTGCAGGCACCGGCAGCAGCCGCCTCTTCGACAAGCGCCTTGTTGGTTACGAGATAGTCGTCGCCAATAATTTGAACGCGCTGACCATAGCGACGCGTGAATTCCGCCATGCTCTCGGGGTCATCCTCGCCGACCGGATCTTCTATCGATGCAATAGGATAGGCCTCGATCCATCTGCCCAGCAGGTCGATGAACGCAGCAGAATCCATGCTCTGGTCGTCCAGCGCCAGTCGGTATTTCCCATCTTTGCCAAATTCGGATGCCGCAATATCAAGCGAGATCACAACCCGCTCGCCCGGCTTTTCTCCCGCCTTTTCAATGGCTGCAACCAGGGTCTCCAGCGCTTCTTCATTGCTGTCAAAAACCGGCCACCAACCGCCTTCATCAGCGACACCGGCCAAACGACCCTTTTGCTTCATTATGTCGCCCGCAGCGAAGTAAACTTCGCTGGTGATTTCCATCACCTCATCAAAGCTGTTCGCGCCAGGCACCATGATCATGAAGTCCTGAATATCAACCCGGCGGCCCGCATGCGCGCCCCCGCCAAAGATCTGAATTTCTGGCAAAGGGATAGAAGCCGACCTGTCATAGACGTCTGCTATATGCTGCCATAAATGCTTGTTTTCTGCCGCCGCTGCCGCTTGCAACAGCGCAATCGATGTTGCCACAGTTGCATTGCCGCCAAGTGTGCTCTTCAACGGGGACGGGTCCAATTCCAACATGGCCCTATCGGCTCCGACCTGATCCGCAACGTCGCGCCCGACAAGAACCGGAGCAATGATCTCGTTGACCGAGGTCAGTGCCCGCTGCACATCCATACCCCGAAGTCTTGCGCCACAATCTCGCAGGTCAATCGCTTCTCGGGCGCCACGAGAGGCTCCCGCAGGAGCAATGCCACGCCCTGTCACGCCGTTTGCCAAGGTCACGTCAACTTCCACTGTGGGGTTGCCGCGTGAATCCCAAACCCTGCGGGCTTTGACAGATTTTATTGTTGTCACAGGTCTGTTCCTTCGAGCTTGGCGTCAAGGTATTGGGTAAGTGCGGACAGGCGTGTTACGGGGTTCTCGATCAACGGGGCCGCAAGGTCCCTCACCTGCTGGCGACTTTGATCGGATAAATACTCAACGGGCGATTTTCCGTCGATCCTGGCAAGCATCAGCATGGGAAGAAGCGCGCTGACACGCGCCTCGAGCGCCTCGGGTGTTTCCCAATTGATATGTGCTGAATAAGCCCTCCAGAAACTCTCCACCGCTGCCAACAGGTTTTGACGCAATGCGGGCATGTGCACCGCCTTCAGCAGCAGATGGTTCAGGCAAAAAGCCACGTCAAAACTTGCATCCCCCATGGTGGCGCATTCCGCATCCAGAATAACTGGCTTGTCCGCACGAAACAGAATGTTCTTGGGACTAACGTCACCATGGACCAACACCTGATGGCTGGCATAGAGACTGTCGGCCATTCCGTTCAGATGATCAGCCAATGCTGGATGGCGCGTTGCCGTGAAGCGTAGATATGGCTCCAGCCGAAGCGCATGGAAATCGTCGCGGTTCTCAAATGGGCTGGTGTCAAAACCGGAAATTGCCGACGCTGCGTGGATCTGGCCAATTACAGCCCCCACAGCAGCAGCTTCGCCATTGTCAGGCTGAGCTTGCAGGAGCGCGGCCTTCCAAAGATAGATATTTTCTCCGTCCAGATATTCCATGGCAAAACCATTCTGAACCTCGGATCTGCCCAGAAGTTTAAGTGCGGTATCTGGCGAAATTTCAGCCGCAGTACGCAGCCAATGATACTCAGCCTTGTTGCGATGAACCGGCGCAAACCAGTCTTCGGCAACCTTTAGTTTGGCCAGCGCGAATTTCACGCAGATACGATGATCTCCCAAATCGACCACCGCGATATCAGATGCCACACCACCAGCGAGTGGCTCCGCCGACACAATGTCGTCTGATGTGCCAAGCCCAAGCTCGACCACCAGTTCCTTGCAACGATCCTCAAGAATGATATTTTTCTGCATCAGCCAGCCAACCAGTTTTCATCTTGTCCCCGGATGTCAGTTTGAACGACCAACATAGCGCCATCATCGCAGTACAACGCCAAAGCTGTCGGCAGATCCCCGGCATTCCAAATCGGGTTTTCACCGGCTCCATTGCGCACGGGTCCAGGCGTTTTCGGCTTCACCTTATGGCCCGTTTGTCAGCGGCACTGACTTCAAAATACTCGGGAAAGCGCTGACGGGCTTCATTGACGTAATGAAGGATGCGCCGCAGATGCGTTAGCATTTGCTTCTCGGCAAGCTCATCATCACTAGCTTCGATTGCATCTGCAATGTCGACATGCTGATCCACGACGACGTTCAAATCATCAACCCCCGACACCATTAAATGGCGGAAGCGGTCCATGTGGTCCTTCATGCGCAGGATTTCCGGCAACACGTGAGATAGCCCGGCATATTCTGCGATCAACCCGTGAAATGTCTCGTCTGATATGTAAAAACTGGCCTTGTCGTCGAACCGGGTATAGGTCCTCTGTAACGTTATCTCTTTGCGCAAACTCCGCACCAAATCTGCGCGCCGCTCGGTGCCCATTGCCCGGCGGAGAAGCCCGATTTCCAGGGCTTCACGCATGAATTGAGAGGTTTCCAGATCCGCGACCCGGAGCGGTGCAACTTGCGATCCGCGTTGCGGCAGAACATCAACAAAACCTTTTTCGGCCAAGCGGGCAAGCGCTTCGCGTGCTGGCGTCCGGCTGACGCCCAGCATTTCCGATACCGACGCCTCTGACAGCATCTGATATGGCTTCAACTCAAACGTCAGGATTTGCAGGTGCAATGCGTCGAACACCTGTTTTGCCAGAGGCAAGGAGCGCTCGGATATTGTTTTGTATGGGGAAGCCAAAGATGTTGCTCTTATTCTCATGATTGCTGAACCTGCAAGCCTTCCATAAAATGACGCCGCAACAAAAAGAAAAGCGCCAAGCTTGGAATACTTGCCAGAAGTGCCGCTGTCAGGACAACATTTGGTCCGGTTGAGGAATAGCTGCCCTGAAAGACCAGCAATGCGTTCATGATAGAACGTGTTTCAAGCCGGTTGCCAAGCACTGTGGAAAACAGCATGTCATTCCAGATCCAGGTGAATTGCAACAGGAAGACTGCCGTCATTGGTCCAATTGTGTTTGGCAGGACGATGCGGAAAAATACGGTGAATTCTCCGGCACCATCCATGCGCGCAGCCTCGTCCATTTCACGCGACAGGCCAGACATGAAATTGCGAAGCACCAGTGTTGGAAAGGGTACACATATTGCGGTGTAGAACAATAACATGCCGATGTGGGAATTCAGGATCCCAAGTTTCTGGTATCCGAAAAACAATGGGATCAGATACATCTGGAACGGAAACACAGTGCCGGCAAAAATCAACATGAACCATGTTGTACGCCAGGGAATATCGATGCGAGCGATCGCAAACGCTGCCATGGCGGCAAAGAAAACCGCAGCACCTGCACCAAATACACCATAGAAGGCCGAATTCATCATGGCCTGTCCCATATTGCCCAACTCCCATGCCTGACGGGCATTTTCAAGGATGGGAGCGAACCCCTGCGGCAGAGACAATGGCGGATTCATTGCGTATTCGGTGTTCGATTTGAAAATCGAAATCGCCAGATAATAGAACGGCACAATCCATAAAAGAGAAAAAGCAACGGCAGCGACAAGCTTCCAGTTCGCGCCTCTGTGGCGGGCGTTCTCACGTTTTCGGATTGCGTCGAAATCCAGCGTACTCAGATCAACAGCCATCAGCGCACCATCCTGTCTACCCGTGATTGCAGCACGGTCTGAATCCAGGTAACGCTCAGCACGACCAGCCCAATCACCACGGCCACTGCTGAGCCAAACGCCCAACTACCTTTCTGGAAGGCTTCAAAATACATGAACACAGCCAGCGCGAGGCTGCGTTGACCGGGATAGTTGGCCCCCATAACCCATAGAAGATCAAACACGGTGAAACCGGCCAGAACAGACAGGATCGTCACCATCAGGAGGGTCGGCGTTAAGAGCGGCAGAGTGATGTAGCGAAACACCTGCCACGGTGTAGCACCGTCAATATGTGCCGCCTCGATTGGATCACGCGGGATCGCCGCCAATCCAAGAAGCAGGAGCACCATGACCAGTCCAGCGGTTTGCCATACAAATGTGGCAATGATCGCCGGTGTGACGGTCTCGCTTTGATAGAGCCAGCCAATGCTGACATCCTGGCCAGAGACAAGGGATAATCCGCGGTTAAGCAGCCCGTCCGGCGCATAGACATAGAACCACAAAACACCAACTGCAGTGGGGGCGAGTATGCGGGGAATAAATACAATGTTTTTAAAGGTCTCAGCGCCCCGCATATTGCGCAGGAACATCGCCATTCCAAGTCCCAGCGCGATGGGGAAAACAATCGATGCACCTACCCATATCGCCGTATTCACAAGGGCATCGGTAAAGAATGGATTGGACGCCATTTTTTCGTAATTGGACACTCCGGCATATTCACCAAAGCCTTTGAATTTCTTCCATTTGGTGAAGCTTAGCCAGATGTTGTAACCCACGGGTGCCAACAAAACCCCGACGACCAAAAGGAGAGCCGGGGACATGAAGATCAGCCCCAGCCCAAGTTGACCGCGCCGCCTTGCACGTTCCTTACGGGCGATTTTATCCATCCCGATACGCTCAAGGAGCGCTTTGTCTTTTGCGGCGCGGTCCATTGTCTTATCCAGCCTTATTGCTCAGCCCAATAGGCCGCATTCAGTGACTGCATGGTTGCCATAACTTCCTCTGCTACTTCCATGGTCGGGTCCAGCATGAAGCGGTTCATTTCAGCAACCAGCTCACCCTGAAGATCAGGTGCAACAGCTTCCCACCAACGCAGATACGCCCCTGCGTTCGAGGCAGCAATGTCAGCATTGACCTTTGAAACGACTGCGTTCGGAGCTTTGGCTAAATCATTGCCGACATAGTTCCCCGAAGCTTCACCCCATGCGTTGGCGCCTTCTGTCGAAACCCAAAAGCGCAGGGCCGCCATCGTATCGGCATCCGCTGCACCTGCCGTGGAGACAACGATCGGCCCACCTTCAACGATGACGGCATTGTCGACACCATCTGCTGCATTGGGCATTATGAATACACCAATGTCTTCGCTGGCAACGCCGGCTGCTGTGATCAGGCCATATGCCCACTCACCGATCAGATACATAGCGCCGTCACCGCGTGCATAGTCGTTGACCTCTTCAGTTGAGCGTGCGTCCGAGAACCAGCCCTTGGCATACATGTCCGACCAGGTCTGGAAGACGTTGCGGACCTCATCGCTATCATAGGCGATCGAGCCGTCATTGAGACCGTTATAGGCTTCGGGATGCAAGCGCAGAAGCAATTCCTGAAACCAGATGAAACCGCGCCAGCCTTCCTGAACCGTTGCCAGGAATGGGGTGTGCCCAGCAGCCTTGATCGCTTCAGCAGCGCCATTCAGCTCGTCCCAAGTCGTCGGTTCGGACAGGCCCAGTTCCGCAAACAATGGTTTGTTATACATCACAACCCAGCGCGCCAGAACCATCGGCACTGCGTATGGCTTGCCATCGACCATGAACAAATCCTTGGCTGATGCGCTGTAGCCGCCGCTATCGTTCATTTCAGCCCACAGCTCATCCAGCGGGGCGATCTGTCCTGTCCCGACCAGTTCTGCAAATGTTGCGCCGGTCCACCAGCTAAACATGTTCGGGGTTTCACCCGAAGCAATCGAGGCCTGAATGAACGCCTTGTATTGTTCGGCTGACGCATAAGGCGTTTCCTTGATCCGAACGCCGGTTGCCGCTTCGGATGCATCGCCAACGGTTTGCAATTGTTCAGACCAGAACCCTTTGTCGTGAAAAAGCTGGACTTCTTCCGCAATGGCCGGTGTTGCTGCCAACATCGAGCCGACCAGTGCACCAAATAGTTTTCCTTTAATAGACATTATTCCTCCTTCGTCTGTTCGCGCTATGAGTTCTTGCGCAGGGATAGTTCAGTTTCTGCATCAAACAGATGCAGCCGTGACCCGTTCACATGGAAGCGGACCTTTTCGCCGTCCTCGACGATACGCGGTTGCTGCATTCGGGCGACAAAATCTGTCCCCCCCACATCCGCGAAAAGAAGTGATTCATTGCCCAATAGCTCTGTCAGCGTGACCGTCGCTTCGATTTCGATCCCACCGTCCGGTTGCAGCCCGTGGCCGTTTGGGATGATATCTTCCGGGCGCAGCCCAGCTGTCACTTTCAGGCCCTCCTGAAGTGAATTTTCGAACTGGTTTGCATCCAGATCCACACGCAAATCTGCCGAGACAAAGGCGAGCCTGTCGCCGCTGCGCTGAATCTCACCGTCAAAGAAATTCATTTGCGGCGTGCCAATGAAACTGGCAACAAACCGATTTGCCGGATTCTCAAACACCTCCAGAGGTGTCCCCTGCTGGGCAATTTCGCCATCCTTCATCACCACAATAACATCGGCCAGTGTCATCGCCTCGATCTGGTCATGGGTGACGTAGATTGTGGTTACACCTAGGCGATGCTGCAGGCGTTTGATCTCGACCCGCATCTGATTGCGAAGCTTGGCGTCAAGATTGGACAGTGGCTCATCAAACAAAAAAACCTTCGGCTCGCGCACAATGGCACGGCCCATGGCAACGCGCTGTCTTTGCCCCCCGGAAAGTTCAGAGGGTCGACGATCCAGATAGGGTCCAAGTTCAAGCGCGTCGACCGCTTCATTGACGCGTCGGGCAATCTCGTCAGGCGATACTTTTGCCAGCTTAAGCGAGAATACGAGGTTCTCTTTCACAGTCAGGTGTGGATACAGAGCATAGGTCTGGAAGACCATTGCCACACCGCGATCACGCGATGGCAAATCATTGGCCAGCTCTCCGCCAATCCTCAGTTCACCATGAGAAATGGGCTCCAGGCCCGCAATCATGCGCAAGGTTGTGGATTTGCCACAGCCTGAAGGGCCAACAAGAACGACGAATGACCCGTCTTCGACATCCAGATCAATGCCCCGGACCGCCAATTGGTCGCCATAGACCTTTACCAGATCACGCAGAATGACTTTTGCCATCTACTTCGCCTCCGGCATTGTTTTAACTGCGGGATCTGCAAAATTTTGCTCCGGCCAGATAGAATACCAGGACGGACGGGCAGGATCACGATCATATGTGTAGCCACCGGTCTTGCGAAAATACTCTGCATATTCAGCGAGCTTTTCCCGGCTGACATCAACCCCAAGACCGGGGCCCGTGGGCACGTCAATACAGCCGTTCACATAGGGTAATTTACCTCCAACCAGAATATCATCCGTCAGATGGTGATAATGAGAATCCGCCGCGAAATTGAGATTTGGCAACACCGCACCAAGATGCAACATCGAGGCAAGCTGGATGCCCAATTCACCGGATGAATGTACCGCAGCCGAGCGCTGAAATGTCTCAAGCACATGCCCAGCCTTCACAGCCTGTCGCAAGCCTCCCCAGAACGTCGTGTCCAGTAAGATCACATCGACCAAATCGTGCCGCAAACACTGGGCCAATTGTTCAAAATTGATGACCACCATATTGGTGGCAGTGGGTATTGGCTGGCCTTCACGCACACGGCGCATGCCTTCAAGTCCCCAGGTGGGATCTTCGAAATAGTCATTGTTCAAATGCGCGATCTTACGACCGATGCGGATCGCGTCTTCAACTGACCACACGCCGTTGGGATCAAGCCGCACACGATCTTCTGGAAATGCCTCAGCAAGGGCCACGAATACGTCTACGTCGTGCTTCGGGCTGAAGTGCCCGCCCTTCAGCTTGTGAACACGGAACCCGTGTTTATCGCGCAACGCTGTGGCATGGGCGACCAGTTCTTGCGCGCTGGTTTCCCCGCCCAGGCCGGTCAGGTCGTTTTCGTAGCGATAGAACAGATAGCTGGCAAACTCGACCTTGTCGCGGATGGCTCCGCCCAGCAGACTGTGCGCTGGCACACCCAGCCGCTTGCCGGCCAAATCCAGACATGCCATCTCAATTGCCGCGTGCAATTGCAGCCGGTTGTTATAGAGCGTTGCTGTCGGGTTCATGATCTTCCAACGCAACTGCTCAAGGTTCAGGGGATCATGGCCTTTCAGATAAGGCAGCAAAGACAGGATCGCCGCCTCGGCCCCTTCTCCGCCGCCGCCCAATTCGCCCCATCCTGACATTCCGTCATTGCCAATAATTTCGACAATCGTGCGGACAAACCGTCCCCAATGCGCCCCGGCGGAATGCCGCAAGGGTGCTTCCAGCGGAACAGCGACAGTCGTTACTTTGATATCCGCAATTGTCACGTTCTAAGCCCTTTGTCTGGGAGTTCCGCCAATGAGCGCCATAAGGCCACCATCGACTTTCAAAACTTCGCCGGTCATAAATGACGCTTTTTCGGAGAGCAGGAATGCCACGAGTTCAGCCACTTCGGAAGCCTCTGCCGCGCGGCCAAGCGGGTGCATGTTATTGATTTCGTCCCAGACAGCATCCGGGGTGTCTGAAAGGCCGACGGCCCAGTCCAGCATGGGTGTATGCACTGAGCCGGGTGCGACCGCATTGGAACGCACGCCATCCTTCGCGAAATCCACCGCAATGGATTTCGCCAGCCCGATCAGTCCATGTTTGGATACGGTATAGGCCGCCACATTCTGTTGCGTCGCCAAGCCCTGAACTGACGACATGAAAACGCAGCTTCCTTTGTTTTTGACGAGCTGCGGCATCAGCGCTTGCGCCATCAAGTAAGCGCCGCGCAAATTGACGTTCATGACCTCGTCCCAAAGCTCTGGGGGCGTGTCCACGACCGTTCCATAACGCTGAATGCCTGCATTGTGCGAGAAGCCCTTGGCACCGCCCAATTCTGAAGCAGCCTCCGCAACCTGTGTAGCGGTTTTCTGGTCCGCAACAGACCCTTCAATACAGATCAGAGTTTCGATCAGAGGCGCGAGTGTTTTCTCAGCGGTCCGCAAGGCATCGCCATCAGAATCCACCAAAATCATTGATGTGTTTTCCCGGGCCAGAATCTCGGCCACGGCGTAGCCAATGCCCTTCGCCGCACCCGTTATGACAACACACATGGCTCCCCTTTCCCAATCGGATTTAACCTTTATGCCACACTACCATGGTAGTGTGCAACCACATTTGATTTTGCTGGAATCGAGATGCTCGGTTGGTATTGGCCAATGTAGAGCATTCATGATGTGATATTCAAGTTTGCAACTGATGGTGTATGTGCATAAGGAGCGCTTCTTTAACAGGATGCGTTGCCTTAAACTTTTCAGTCTCCGGCCCATTGCTGCCGCTCAATGTTTCGATTGCTTCACGCTTACTTTCCCGATGCAGACATTTGACATGCCAGGTCAGAGTCAGTTGTCTAAGGCGTGGAGAGAGCAGATGCTGTGAAAGATGGCGTTGATCGATAAATGTTTGATCCATCCTACAATACGGTTGGAAATGTTTGCCGGTTGCCTATTGCAGCCGCTATTTTCCGATGGGTTACCGGCGAGATCGCGATATCCAAATGTCAAAGGTCAAACTCACACCTCAGCAATTATTGGACCCTCGTGTTCTTCTGTTCTTAAAATGCTGATAGATGGGTATGGAAATTTCTTCTATGGGAAACGACGTGGCTCATTCCAGCAGAGTTAGATTGGTTGCAATTTGGTTGGCACTAATTGTGTTGATTGTGATCGGTGTGTCTATGTTTGAACGCTGGTCATTGCAGAGCGAATTAGTGACTGAAAGCGAAATATTGCATCGCGTAGTGTCACAACGCGCGGATCAGCACGATGCTCATTTGACGTCTCTTTCCGCTGTTGCATCTGCGGGAACTGACTTGAGAACTGATTTGTTTTTGGATGTTGCGAATTCAATTCGGCGGTTTTACCCGCGGATCGTTTCAATTGATCTCGTGTCATTGACCGATGGCACATCCGTGGCGAAAACGGATGGTGTAAAAACATATGATAATGCTGAAATAATTGCCAACGCAACACGCCGCTCGAAAGGCGCGCTGCAACTCTTGGCTATTCCGGAAATCTCAGGCGAGTATTTGCTGATCAAACGAAGCCCCAATACAGATGAAGCACGTTTTGGCCTTGCACTTACAATTAATGGGGAAGCGCTAATTCGCACTGATGCCGACTTTTGGGCTCAAGAATCCGTGCAAAGCAGTCTCACAGCACCTGATGGATCCTTGTTAACCGGCAAGCACCTTGGCAATACTGCTGCATTCTCAAAGGCGCTAGGAAGCGCCTCGCAACCACTTGTACTGGAAACTGCGCTTAACCCATCTTGGGCAAGTCTTTTTCCTTTACGGCCGATTTTCATCGGTATTGCAGCTGTCTCGCTTGCGTATCTGTTGTTCCTTTCTTTGGTTCGCCAGTACTTGCGAGCACGCAGTGCTGAACGGGCCGCGCATGCTGGCGCATTGGAATTAAGGCTGGCACATGCCTCCAGGGTGAATGCGCTGGGGGAGATGGCAAGTGGGATTGCTCACGAACTGACACAGCCCCTGACCGCAATATTAAGCCAGTTGCAAGCCGGAAAACACATGTTTCGGCGGAGCGAGAACAAGTCACTCGGCAAAGTTCTTGATGATGCAATCGAACAGTCAAAGCGCGCTGCGTCCATTTTGGAACGCATGAGGCGTTGGACCACGCCGCAAGAGCCTTCGGAACAACTTACTTCGTTGCAAGAATCAATGGAAACCATACGATCACTGCTTTTACCGAAAGCAAACGAATTAAAAATCTCCATGAGGTTCGATTCTCCCCCTATGCCTGTGCTCGTAAAGGCTGATCCAGTAGAATTGGAGCAAGTTCTTTTCAATCTCGTGCGCAACGCTCTTGATGCAGTTGAAAATCAAGTCAATCCTCTTGTCAAAGTGCAGCTTCATACTGGAGCTACCGAAGCGTTTATAGATGTGAGCGACAATGGCGGTGGTGTGGCTCCGGAAATTCGCCAGCGTATTTTCGAGCCATTCGTAACTCGGAAGAAAGGAGGAACGGGTCTGGGGCTGGCTTTATCGCAGCGGCTGACCGAACAAATGGGGGGCGAAATTTCACTTGTGGAGGATGCGGATAGCACCATATTCCGCGTGCGCCTTCCAATTTCAAACGAGCAAAAAGCGGAAGCAGCATGATGAACCATCCGGTTTATTTGATCGATGATGATGAAGCGGTTCGAAAAGCGCTTGCACTGCTGTTGGACACGGTCGGCATAAAAGTGAAGACCTTCGATGGACCCGAAGCGCTTCTACGTCAGATCAAAAAGCTGGAACCTGGCTGCTTGGTCATGGATATTCGAATGCCCATGATCACAGGTCTGAAATTACAGGAAAAACTCGTCGCAGATGGTATCGTATGGCCCACGATTATTATCAGTGGTCATGGAGATATTGATGCTTGCCGCAAAGCATTTCGCAATGGGGCTATCGATTTTTTGAGCAAGCCAATCGACGAACAGGATCTTATCGATGCAATTCAAAAAGGATTATCTGCCTTAGAGCAAGATATCCAACAGCAAAACGAAAGACGAGAGTTGATCACACTGATTTCCCAACTGACCAGCCGCGAGAAGGAAGTGCTCGCTATGGTGGTCGATGGCCACACGTCGTCTCAAATTGCCGGGGCCCTGGAGCTCTCTCCGCGTACAGTTGAGTCTCACCGCGCTGCTATTGGACACAAACTTGGGACAATCGCGGTGGCCGAACAGGCAAAACTCTGGCTTGAAGCGAGAAAGTCTACGTAGATATACGTATATTGCTGTGGCCTCTACGAATGTCGGATTTGAACAACAGCTCGTAAATCTGGTTCATGATCAACTTATGGAGAACCAGATGAAACATCTTCTCATATCGATGGCGGCAATTCTTGTCCCTACAGCAATGCTCGCTCAAGAGCTTCCAACAGCACCTTACCTGCCGCTTGACCTGGCACAAACAGCGGCACAGAAAGCCGTTGAAGCCTGTTCTGGTGAAGGTCATAATGTAAGCGTCGCCGTGGTTGCACGTAGCGGCGAAACGAAGGTATTGCTGCGCGCAGACAATGCCGGGCCCCACACTGTAGGGAGCAGCACCGGCAAAGCATTCACTTCAGCCAGCATGGGGCGTGATACAGCGGGTCTCGCCGGTTTTATCGGCGGCAATCCGCAGAACGATGGTTTGCGTTACATGGACACGCGCCTGGTTATTCAGGCCGGTGGTCTTCCAATCAAGTTCAATGGTGTCCTTGTCGGCGGTATCGGCGTTGGTGGTGCACCATCTGGCGATATTGATGCGACATGCGCTCGCACAGGCCTTGATGCAATCAACGCAGAGTAGTCTGTTTCCACTGATAATATCGGGCCACGTTGAACATTTGACGTGGCCGGCACCAAGGATTGAAACCATGCTTCGCACCAGCCTAAAACTCCTCGCCCTGCTTCCCTTTTTGACTTTTTATCTCGCTGAATCAGCATCGGCTCAGCGCGCTCCGTCTTCTTCGGAGATAAAAAGTTTTACCGGGTTACACAAAGCGGCGCATGAAAACGACATGGCAAAATTGGAGATATTGATTGCAAGCGGCGCGGCTCTTGATAAGCGAGATAATTATGGCCGAACTCCTGCCCATGTCGCAGCTTTTGCTTCGAATGATGAGATTGTCCGTACGCTGGCTGAGTCGGGCGCCGATATGAACGCCTTGGAAAACGGTATTTATGACGTGGTGACAATCGCGGCTGTGGCAAACGATCCGGAATTGGTTTCGCTCGCAATCGAAGTCGGAAATGATCCCGGCCTGACGACAAGTATTTATGACGGCACAGCACTTATTGCCGCTGCGCATCTTGGCCACCATGAAGTCGTCAGACGGCTGATCAGGATGGGGGCACCACTCAACCACATCAATAACCTCAGATGGACAGCGCTAATGGAAGCTGTGGTATTGGGTGATGGTGGTTCCGATCACATTGAGACTGTGAAGGCATTGGTGGAAGCTGGTGCAGATATTTCAATCGCCGACCGCGACGGCGTTACTCCATTGCAGCACGCGATCTCTCGCGGTTACGATGAAATTGCAGAGATCATTCGCTCCTCCATGAAATAGAACTTTATCGACGGCACCTGATAGTGCATGTCGCAAAAGTGGAGGCGAAACTCGATAGAGGTGCCGACACGCGTTCGAAACGGGACTTTGAGTGTTTCAGCAAGGCCAGCGGCTTGAACGGCAGCGACAAGCGTTGAGAAGCGTTCGTCGCCGACGGCAATTTCAACAATATTGGCTGCGTTTGCAGCGGCACCAGAAAAACATAGGGCGGCAGCGCAGATGGCAGTTTTCAATCGGGAATTCATCAGATGTCGCCGTAATTTTTTGAGCACTTATTTCTTGTATTGTTGCAACTGGTCAGGCGACGTTGCCAAAATGAGCTTGGATCAGCAGGCCATAAAAACATGAACCACTCCCATGGCCGAAGCATACTGGGTGATTGAGAGCGAGACCTTGAGCAGAAGTGCATCGCGTATTTTTATTGAATGGTTGTTTGATTCGACCGATCTACGGGTCTGATAGCCAAAATTTTACCGAAAGCGAAAATTCACCAAGGCCGATTTTGCCCACAAAGCAGACATTGGTGCTAACCGCTGCTCATGGCCGCTACCCGCCCTATCGAGACGGCATTGAATTGGCTGAAGTGTTTCCCGCAGCGTCTGAAAAAATTGCTTAATTGTTGTAATTGACTGGTTTGGGCCGCCACATCCCAAGCACAGCACAATGTTTTCAGTTGGGAAAAATGGTGCCCGGGGAGATACAAACTTCGAACACAATTTTGGATACTTTGGAGGAATGGAACCAGTACCTCAAACAGGAGAACATTGATTTAGACGATCTATCCCTAGAGCCGGAAAAGCAGGCTGGCCCTCGTGTGCAACACCCGAGGCTGTCGATATGAGGGAGAGTAAAAAGCTTCAGGAAAACAAGGCTGCAGGCAGGGCATTTGCGGGAGGTTCAACACCGAAAGACAAAGAAACGTCAAAAGCGCCGTTCGTGGGTTTTCGGGTGACAGCTGAGGAAATGGCGCAGCTAAAACACTTATCGGCGGGGATGTCGGTGAGTGCCTATATTCGCAAGTGTCTGTTTGGCGGGGATGGTGCGCCACGCAAGATCAGACTTCGCGCTCCCGTCAAAGATCAGGAGGCTTTAGGACGAGTGTTGGGATTGTTGGGGCAATCGCGGATTGCCAATAATCTGAACCAACTTGCCTATGACGCCAATAGCGGCACGTTACTGCTGGATCAACAGAGCGAAGACCAGATCAATGAAGCCTATGCCTATGTGCGCTCTATGCGGCTTGATCTGACGCAGGCGCTCGGTATTGGCGGGCAGACGCAACATTGATTTTAAAAGGCAATGAACGCGGTGGTGCTGTGCAATTGGCGCGGCATCTATTGAACACGCGTGAGAATGAGCATGTCCGCGTGCATGAGATTTTTGGATTTGTGTCTGATGATCTGACCGGGGCTTTAACAGAAGCCTATGCGGTGAGCCGGGGAACGAAGTGCAAGAATTTCATGTTCTCGCTGGTCTTAAGTCCGCCGGAAACAGAGAATGTTTCTGTCGAAGCATTTGAGCAAGCCATTGCCGGAATTGAAGCAAAACTTGGATTAACCGGCCAACCCCGCGCAATCATTTTTCACGAGAAGAAGGGCAGACGGCACGCGCATTGTGTGTGGTCACGCATTAATATTGTCCGCATGCGTGCGCTGAATGTCTCGCTTTACAAGCGCAAGCTACAAGAACTATCGCGGGAGCTATTCCTTGAACATGGTTGGCAAATACCACGCGGTTTGATGAACAGCGAGGAACGCGACCAGCTCAATTACTCCCAAGCTGAACACCAGCAAGCAAAAAGGGTTCAACGTGACCCGAAGGAATTGAAAAGCCTTTTGCTGGATTGCTGGGCGGGCTCTGATTCAAAGGCCGCCTTTGCCGCCGCCTTGTCTGAACATGGTTTGACGCTCGCTAAAGGTGACAGGCGCGGCTTTGTTGCGGTTGATGGTCAGGGCGAAGTTTATTCGCTTTCGCGCTGGCTTGGCGCGAAGACCAAAGAATTACGCGCGCGCCTTGGTGATATTGAAAAGCTGCCTTCTGTTGATGAAGTCCAATTGCATATCACAGAACGCTTTGCCGATAAGGTAGGTGCTCCGTTTGATGCCGCCTTTGCAGAAGCAGAAACACTGTTTCAACAACAAATTGATGCCGTTGAATCAAAACGCCGCGCTCTTGTCGGTGATCACAGACAAACACGTGCAGCATTGGAGGTAGCACAAGAGGCGCGCAGGATTGAAGTCGTTAAATCCCGCGCCGCGCTTTTGCCGACAGGTATCAAAGCTATCTGGGCAAGGCTTTCCGGCAGATACGACATTATGCGTGCTGAACACACGCAGGCCGCAGAAGCAGATAAAAGCCGTGACCAGACCGAATTACAAAAACTGATTGAAAGGCAACTCGGTGAAAGACGCGGCTTAGAAGAAGAATTTTGCAGCCTCAAAGAACAACACGCGGTGCATCTGGCGAAACTGCATCGTGGGAATGCTTTTGACCTTAACGAACAGGTGCTTGGTGTCGATCTGTTGGCAGATCCCGACCAAGCGCTTTTGCTGCCCGAAGAAGACCAACTCTATACGGCGCAACAAGTCCGGCAATCGCCGATTAAAATTCTGGATATTATCACCGATAAAAAGTCCGAGTTTAACCGCCGTGATATCCTGCGCGGGCTGGCTAATTATATCGATGATCCGTTGGCCTTACGCGCCGCCTCCGATGCGGTTTTGCGCTCGAAAGAACTGGTCGAGATTAAAAATCATCCGCTACCGATTTATTCAACGCGGGAAATGGAGGGGCTTAAAAGCGGGCTCACGCATGATGCAAAAATCATGGTCGATCAAAACACTCATGGCGTGAAACCTGCCCATACGCATGACGCCATTAAACGTCAAAACGCGATTTTGCAAAAACTGCACGGGGCGAGCCTGAGCGATGAACAACACGCGGCGATAAATCATATTCTAAAGCCAGAACGAATAACCGCCGCTATCGGTCTGGCCGGCACCGGAAAAAGCACCATGCTTGCAGCCGCGCATGAGGCTTGGACAAAACAAGGCTATCAGGTTTTTGGTGCGGCATTGTCCGGTAAGGCTGCCGATGGTCTGCAAAGCGCCTCCGGCATTATCAGTCGCACCTTGGCCTCCATGGAAATGAGCTGGAAGAACGGATACAACCAATTAAAACCCGGTGACGTTCTGGTGATTGATGAAGCCGGAATGATTGGCACACGCCAAATGAGCCGTTTTGTCGAGCACGCCAAGAAATATGGTGCAAAGCTCGTTCTGGTCGGCGACCCGGAACAATTACAGCCCATCAATGCCGGAACGCCGTTTAAAGATATTGCTGAAAGTATTGGAGCGGCAAAACTCACAGAAATCCGTCGCCAGAAATCAGACTGGCAGCGCCAAGCCTCGCTTGATCTGGCAACGGGCAATACCGGAAAGGCGATAGATGCCTATCAAAAGCACGGCGCGGTCAAAACGACCAAAAGCCAGGATGATGCCATTGCCGCCCTGGTGCAGGATTATATGGTTGATATCGAAACACGCGGCGAGACCGCCTCACGGCTCGCCTTCGCCCATCGCCGCAAAGATGTACATGCTATCAATCAGGCTGTTCGCATGGCTCGCAAATCAAGCGGTGAACTGGTCGATGAGCATTATTTCAAAACCAATCATGGCAAGCGTGCCTTCGCCCCCAATGACCGCATCATCTTCACCAAAAACGATACCGAGCTTGGCGTTAAGAATGGTGCGTTGGCGACGATTGAAAAAGTCACCAAAGACAAAATATTCGTTACCCTTGATGGTGCCAACAGCGACAAACCGCGCCACCTGACCTTCTCCCCAAACCAATACGCATCCATAGATCATGGCTACGCCACTACCATCCATAAAAGCCAGGGCGCAACGGTGGATAGATCGTTTGTCTTATCGTCGCGCACGCTGGACAAACACCTGACCTACGTCGCTCTCACACGCCACAAACATGACGCGCAATTCTATAGCGACAGCGACAACATGCCAGGGATGATGCGGGAGCGTGTGCCGGAGCGCGATAGAGGACTGGTCTTACGTCCAAGGCGATAATTGACCCCTTAGCTGTAGAAGACTCGACTGACGCTGACGACAGTTTTACGCTGCACATACTAGCTGCCAAGGAAGAGAGGGTGGAAAGGTCAGAACAAGTTGATCGTGTAGTGATGTCTTCGGACAAGAACTAGCTCTTGCATTTGATCCGCACTCTTAAGTGATTTCGATTGAATATCATAAGCGCTTTGCAGTGCTGTCAATTCGTCGCAAAATCGATCGATACTGATGACAAAGCCTAAGCAGCATAGCTTTCCAAAGTGCACATAGAACTTAATTCCTGCCTACTGCCCCGTTTAGAACGCCAGTTCCATAACAGCCTCTTCTAAGAATTGTTTTCTAGTAGATCTGGCGTGAGACTGTCAATTTCGACTTTGTCATCAGTATCGAAGGTTTTTGCAACGGATTTTCGTGCTGTATGATTTCAAGGGTTTAGGTATCGCAAAATCTTGTCGCAAAAAGATTGGCTGAATTTCTGCTTTAGGTGCAGCACACCATGCGAATCCGATTGGCTAGTTCCCTTCGATCTTTACGCCGTCCTCGCCGATCTCGATGTTGATGCCGCTTTGGCTCTCTTGATAGTAAAAGTAACCCACCACCGCAACGCAAACGGCCAGCAGGCCGATCACCAAGTAAAGAACATTTCGATTCATCAGGATTACCTTCTTTTGAGCCCTTCATTCTGAGGGCTGGATTATTGCATTGGCTAGACGAGTATATAAACGCCGTCAAAAACATGAAAGGCCAGTTCAGCCTCCCTTATCCATCCCTCCGAGACATTACGTTCATTTGAAGGCAAAACAAAGATGCTCATAGGGCGGATTCAAACGGTCGTCGCAACGGTTCCGAATTGGAGATTGCGATGACGACACACAAACGAGCTTCTGATGGAAGCACACGGGACAAAATGCGCTCGCCCGGCCGTCCCAAAGTGGCTCATCGAGCGCAGCAGGTTTTATTCTGGCGATTGATTGAGAAGGGTATTTCCAATTCAGAGGCCGCAGTTCAGGCTGGTGCGTCTGCCCCTGTAGGCAGTCGTTGGTTCCGAGAGGCTGGAGGCATGCCGCCGTCACAATATTCCATTTCAGCGCCACCGCTTTCAGGGCGATATCTCCGTTTTGGGGAACGTGAAGAAATTGCACTTTGTCGAGCTCAAGGCCTGGGCGTCTGCGCGATTGCACGTAAAATTGGGCGGGCGGCTTCAACGGTATCGCGGGAGCTCCGCCGGAATGCTGCGACGCGCAGTGGCGGCTTCGAGTATCGTGCGACAACGGCCCAATGGCACGCTAACCGAGCTGCAAAACGCCCCAAGACGACAAAGTTGGCCCAAAATTCGGCCTTGCGCCAATATGTCGAAGACAGGTTAGCTGGTGACGTGACCAGAATTGACGGTGATATCACGCCAGGGCCGGATGTTATCTGGACGAAACGCCGATCTGTTCGAAGACAGCATCGCCGTTGGGCAACAGCTTGGTCACCTGAGCAAATTGCACGCCGGCTGCCGCTGGATTATCCGGATGACCCTTTGATGCGTATCAGCCATGAAGCGATCTATCAGTCCTTGTTCATTCAGGGACATGGAGCGCTGCGTCGAGAACTGGTCGCTTACCTGCGCTCTGGTCGCGCCCTGCGTGTTCCCCGCGCTCGGCGAAAGGGCAAAGGCAAGGCCTATGTAACTGACGAGATAATGATCACTAAACGCCCTGCCAAAGTTGAGGATCGTGCGGTTCCAGGTCACTGGGAAGGGGATTTGATCCTTGGCCTGAAAAGCTCTGCGATCGGTACATTGGTTGAACGCAAAACCCGCTTTACCCTTCTGCTCCACTTACCACCGATGCCGGGCCATGGAACGGAGCCACGCATCAAAAACGGCCTGGCCCTTGCCGGACACGGGGCGGAGGCCGTGCGCGACGCCATCGCCAAATCTATTCGAGAGCTGCCCGAACATTTGCGTAGATCGCTCACGTGGGACCAGGGAGCTGAAATGGCTCAGCATGAAAAACTGACGTCTGACACCGGGATCGACGTCTACTTCTGCGATCCTCAAAGCCCCTGGCAACGCGGTTCCAACGAAAACACCAACGGCCTGCTGCGTCAATAATTCCCAAAAGGCACAGATCTCAGTGCTCACGGTGCGGAAGAATTGGAGGCTGTTGCTCATACCTTAAATAGTCGCCCGAGAAAAACGCTGGGATGGAAAACACCGGCAGAAGCGTTGGAAGACGTCTTAAGATGAGCTACAAACCAACCGTTGCGACGACCGTTTGAATCCGCCCAATATTGTTCGCATGATTATCAAAAGCAGTTGCGCAAACACGGCTTCGAGGTCTCAATGAGCGGCAAGGGAAACTGTTATGATAACGCCGTTGTCGAAACCTTCTTCAAAACCATCAAGGCCGAATTGATCTGGCGCCGGACATTGCACACGCGGCGCCAAGCCGAGATTGCGATCTTCGAATATATCAACGGCTTCTACAATCCACGCCGCCGCCACTCAACATTAGGAGGCAACCCCCCCATCGCATTCGAACAAAAAGTAGCATAAACGAGAACTGGATGCGGAATCAAAGCGGGGCAAGTCCAGCATGTCATTGGCTTTTGCTCTGTTTACAGGGTTTGGCTTTGAACTGGGATCAGTTTTGCTAGTTTTCTGAGGTTCTGGGCTGTTGCAGCGAGGTGGAATTCATCTCGAATACCGCAGGGTCCACGTAATCGGAGCAGGTACAGCTTTAGGATGCGCTTGTTTCAGGCGTGAGTTTGGGTGGTCTGTTGAAGTGTGAGATGGCGAGAGACCGAGTTCTGATCGTAGATGTTGGATAGCTGCGCCATCGCCACAATGCGCCTTTCGCTATTCGGACTTTAGCATCCGTGATCAGCAAACTACATTTTTGGGCAGCAGCGATGCTTGGTTTGTTTGACGTCAGCGCCTGTGGAACACCAATGCCTGTTCGCAAGTTATTTACTTTTGACCTTAAGTAGAATTTCGATATCTCTCCGGGTCTGTTGGGCAGATAGGCGCACCTCCTGCAGAAATAACAGCAATCCCACAATCAGCAACACCATGGCAAATATGAACAGCCCGGCAATTGCTGATGATAAGTTTTGTTCAACGTAGTCACCCGTAAACAGGGCGACAACAACCAGGCAAATGAACAAAGCGGCACTAACATTGAGCCGTATAGCCCATTCGATAAGCCGGATGCGGTGCAGCAAAGTAAAAGTTTCGTGGTCGCTCAAAACGCCCGATTGTTCGTCATCCAAATGTGGTGCTGATGAAACCGCGTTCGCGCGGTCAACGGCCCGGGTCAGGCGACCGGTTAACACAGTAAGCATGCCCGCGATGGCAGTTAAAAGAAAAACAGGGCCGATGGAAAGTTGAATTTCTTGAGCAATGCTGGCCGTTGAAGTCAGAGATTCCATTTGCTACCCAGACCTAAATATCTTCAACGCGGCACCACCACCGCTAAAGACGCTAACTTCGCTTGGCGGAAAAAGCTACTGTCTCAGCAATAATGTCCCCGCCTTTTTTCACCAAAGACTTGCTATTGCCTTCGCAGCTCGGCGACCAGACATCAAGGCACCATGAGTGGTGCTATGATAGTTGAAGACCGTATGTTCGCCCGCCATAAAGAGACGATTGCCTATTGGTTTTTCAAATCTCTCATATTGCGCAATAGAACCACCTGCTTGCGGGTAGGAATAGGCCCCTTTGAAATTTGGATGTTGGGACCAATGCGTGGTCAATACCGCGTTAGGTGCAGTCACAGCTTCGCCCCAGACAGATTGGAGTACCTCCATCGCATCTTTGGTCATATCATCTTGGCTCATTTTGTCGGCGACAGGAGCGTATTGGCCAAACGACAGACCAAGAAGGACATTCTCATTGCTGAATTTGCGATAATTTAGCCAATAGTTCCAACGTCCCTTTGGCTCAGTCATGACGCCAAAATACTGGGTCTCAACATTCCAAAACGGCTTATCGAACTTCAGCGCAATTTTAGTGACAGTGCCAAAACCAATCTCATTCACTGCGTCTTGAACAGCGCTTGGGAGCGCCGGATCAAACGCAATTGTGCCTGCCTTTAGAACACCCAATGGCACGGCGCAGACAACGTAATCCGCCTCAATACCGTTAACCTCAACGCCATCTTTGCCATAAGAAATTTGGAACACAGTGGAGTTCAGGCGGACATCAATTCCATCGGACAATGGGGCTAGAATGGCATCATACCCATCAGTGAAAATGACGTCATCACCATCAAACGATGTGTCTGAAAAGGCGTTGGCGGCAGAGATGTCTTCGATGCCCGCTCCTATGTCAAATTCGATATAAGCTGACAACATCCAACGCCCTAATGGATCATTCAACAACTCAGGCTCTATTTCCGTGATCGCCTCGTAAATGCTGCGCTTGTCCCTACGGCGCCCCCGCAGATAGAGCTTGCGTTGCAACCGGTCATACATTCTGTCCATGCGGTCATAATCTTCGCCTTTCAGTGGCTGGCCCTGCGTATCAAAAACTTCAAGACTGTCATCATTGGTGACAAAGGTGTTTGCACCAACACGGTCTGCAAGCCGCTTGATCGGATTTTTTTCGTCTGGCCCATGAATCCACCCAGCCCCAAATTCAAATGGCGCTCCCAAAGACATATCAGTACGAATGCGTCCGCCTATATAGTCCCCCGCCTCAAGGACAATCACGGTCGCACCTTGAGATTGAAGTTGTTGTGCTGCGGCTAGCCCCGCAATGCCAGCGCCGACAACGATAACTTTTGTGCCGACCGTTTCTTTCGCTGCTGTGTTACCCGCAAGGTTTACCAGAAACGAAGCAATGCCCAGCTTCAAAGCGTTACGCTTGGTTATTGTCATAGATTTTTCCTATTCGCCATCGCTCGATTTTACCGGACCTTTGTAAGGTCTTGTCAGCTGAGCCTGTCGTAAATAACAAGCCTCGGTAGTTTTTCACCATAACAACGAGAAACGCTTTCAAGCATTTCAGTGCTTTGCCCGAAATCATCAAACTTGCGATCATGTATTACATCCAATTTCCGCTCACTCTGCAGCAGGTCGGAGGCATTCCGCATGAACGCGGCATCGACATCTGTCACGAAACAATCGTTTTTGGTGAAACGGTCTTGGGCCGATATTAACGAAGGAAACCTGGCACCATCAGGCAGGGCCCCACTCAAACTGACGCTGGAAAGCTATGTTTCCAAACGGCGAGATCGCCGCGCTGCATTGAAAGTATGAAGTAAAATGCTGTGGAAGTCCGGCTCTGCGTGATCTTGGAATTAGCCTCAAGCATGAGACTGGAAAATACGAAAACAATCAGGACGAAAATTCACATTTTCATTTTCGACGATGAGAACGTGCAATGGACCAATTTAGATCGACGGGCGCATTGCAGAAATTCTCATCAATCCACGCCGTCTTCTTTTAACCGGTTTGGCCAGCAATGTGCTTTCCTAAGCCGATCAAATTTCAAGCAATTACGCGATTAGTCATTAATCGATTGGCGTTAATTGCGCGTTGGGTAAACCAAACTTGTGTGGCTTTTGACACGCGTTGAGAGCTCCTCTGACAAGACCCTACAGGGAGCCAGTTTGAACGATTTCCACAATCGCCGACAGAACCGCGTCTGCAGCGACGGAAGCCAATATCATTCCCATCACCCGACTGATGATGGCCGCGCCTGAATTTCCAATCAGCCTAATGATCGGGTCTGCAAGAAGCATGAAGACAAAGGCAATCCCGAGAATACCGATCATCACGACCCCAGTTAAAACCTGGTCTGTTATCGCGAATTGGTTGTTGTCTGTCAGAAGCACAATGGCGAGCATCGCACCGGGCGAAGCGAGTGAAGGAACTGCAAGCGGGAAAATCGCAGGTGAGGGACGGCTGTCGCCGGCTGTCTCAATACCAGATTCGACTGAACGTTTGTCCGAATCTGGCTTTGATTCTCCAAAAATCATGGTCAACGCAAACAGAAACAAAATGATGCCACCAGCCACTTGGAAGGACAAGAGGCTGATCCCCAACGCATCGATCAAAATCTGCCCAAACACCAGAAAAAACAGCAGAACGCCGATGCTCGCAATTGTCGCAAGCAAAGCGGTCGCTCGACGCGCATCTGACGCCATGCCAGCCGTTACTGCGATAAATACGGGTATTGTGCCAATGGGATCAATTACTACCCAAAGTGTTACAAAGCGTTCCAGAAAATCCATTCCACGGTCTGACCACATTTGGCAAAGATTGTCACTATTCATTCACGTTTTGAGTTCATTCAGCCTATCATCGGCTGTGTGTTTCAACTGAGGTGGAGGTTCGCACTGACCTCAAATTTGTTGTTGATGTCGTCCCGTCTGAAAGTCGGCTAAGGGCCGGAAACCGTATGGACCGTTTGGGTGAGAAGCGGGCGTTGGCCGAATCGTGGTCGACGTATGCTGAGCGACATAAAGCAGCCGTGCCCGTAATTTGATCAATGGAAACTTGGGCCAAGTGTCGGCCATGGGGTCGAATTGAAACTAAATGTTATTCTAGGCTTCGGCACGAAAATGGGCCAACTCTAAAGTAGGCCCATTCCACCCCTAGCTTTGTCTGAAAGTATGTTTTGATAAAAATAGTTTTGGTTATTTGATCATCACGCTTGCGCGCATGCCAGCTTCCAAATGACCAGGAATCTTGTTCCCCGTCAGCGCCAATGGAACAAAGTAGGTTGATTGCATAAGGGAGAGTTTTTGGCTCATCTTCACCACCTAGGAGTGAAGAATGAGACATACACCCGAACGTCACACCGATGCCGCTGATCGCACGGTAAAGGACATCCGCCGCAAGACGCGTAAGCGGTATTCATCTGAAGACAAAATACGCATCGTGCTGGCCGGTTTACGCGGTGAGGACACGATTGCTGAGTTGTGCCGGCAATAAGGTATTGCGCAGAGCCAGTATTACAGCTGGTCAAAGGAATTCATGGAAGCCGGCAAGAAGCGTCTGGCTGGCGATACGGCACGCGAGGCCAGCACTGGCGAAGTTCAGGGCTTACGTCGTGAAACGCGTGATCTGAAAGAGGTTGTCGCTGAGCAAACGCTTGAACTGCGCCTGCTCAAAAAAAGCATGCTCGGGGATGGGGAGGATATCGAATGAGGTATCCCGCATCCGAGAAGCTTGAGATCATCAGGCTGGTCGAACAGTCGCATCTTCCCACGAAACGAACCATCGACAAGTTGGGTATTCCCCGCACCACGTTTTACCGCTGGTACGATAAGTATCTGTTGGGTGGTGTCGAAGCCTTGGAGGATCGTTCTCCCAAGCCTTTACATGTCTGGAACCGTATTCCAGATGATGTTCGGCAGCAGATCGTTGATCTGGCACTGGAGGAACCGGAGCTGTCACCGCGTGAGTTGGCGGTACGGTTCACAGATACACAACGCTATTTTGTATCAGAGGCCAGTGTTTACAGGCTACTGAAGGCGCTCGATCTCATCACCAGCCCAGCATTCATTGTGATCAAAGCTGCCGATGAGTTCCGCGATAAAACCACTGCCATCAACCAGATGTGGCAGACGGACTTCACCTACATCAAGATCGTTGGGTGGGGCTGGTATTACCTATCGACCATTCTTGATGACTTCTCGCGCTATGTCGTGGCGTGGAAGCTATGCGCTCGCCCGGATGCCAAAAACCCGCCCCTATCTCGACAATGGTTTTCTGGAATTGGACAACAACACTTGCGAACGCGCAATGAAGCCAGTGGCCATCGGGCGCAAGAATTGGATGTTCGCTGGTTCACAGCGTGGTGGCAAAGCCATGGCCATTGCCTTTACACTGATTGAGACTGCCAAGCTCAACGGAGTCGATCCGCAGGATTGGCTGACAGATGTTCTCAGCCGTATCGCAGATCACAAGATCACCAAGCTGGACGAGTTAATGCCTTGGCTTTATGTTGCCGACACAGCGTAACTGACGCTTCCAATACCGCAAAGATCAGAATGGCTGGACGCTTTCAATCGATACCGCTGCCAGCAATGTAGAGAATTGCGTTCATCACTTCCCGCATATCGCTCGTGCGGGGTCGGCCACCTGGCCGCGAGGGTGGGACCAATGGTAACGCCACAGCCCACTCGGCGTTCGTCAAATCGGTTGGATGGCGCTCGGAATTGCGGTTATGCTCGGTGCGGGTGATATCAGTCCAGGACACAGTGGCCTCCATCGAATCTTTGTCAATCCGACGGAATCACATCCCACTGGTATCACTCAACAACTTTCAGATCGGGCTCTTAGAGCCTGATTTAGCAGGTTTTCTGGTTCAAACAGTGTCTATTGGAGAAGCAAATGAAAAATGTTTTTAAGTTAGATCAAACAATAGCAACGCGGCTCAACTGCGCAGCCAAACTGGCTGTGGTGGCCTTATTCACGATGCTATCGATGTCGCCCGTATCGGCGACAGATAATAAAATAGATGGTATCCCTGAGATTCTAGTACTCGCGTTATGCCAAGCATCGGTGGACAAAGACAAATATCCCTCTGACGTAGACAAAGTTTGGTCTAACAATCAGTATTGTTGTTCTGGAGAATTACAATATTGCATTGAATGCGTGGCAGGTGGATCTTGCACCAAATACCCATATTCCAAAAGGCCAGTTGGTTTTCAAAAACCCACCCTGACCGCTCCTTCTGATCGAGCCATAGCGCCGGTTACCCCTACGCGTCCCACTGCCAAGGGAAAGTTGCAAACCACGCCGGGGAAATTGAAATCGAATTAAAGCTATTTGAAGGTGTAGGCCGAGATTTCGTCGGCGAATATGACTAATGGCGCAATCGTCAGGCCCACTCCTTCACATGCCAAAAAGGCAACAAAAACATCAAACCCTCTGAACGGGCTTTAAAATGGCGTAGGCCGGTGCGATTTATTTCAAAGCAATTCGGCTACAAGGGATTCACCTTTGAAGGGATTGCCTATATGGTTGAGGACACTTTTTGAGTGTCTACAGCATTGGAAAAAACTCGATGAATGACCGAGATATGAAACTTCTCCTCGACAAAATGCATGCATCGTCAGATAGCGTTCTGAGCGCGGATAACTTCTCTAAAGAGGTTGCCGATGATGCGGAAATTCTCGCTCAAGCTCAGGAATTGAAGGATCAAAGCGGCCTAAGACTTGCCCAATGTACGAGCGAATTTATCCAAGAGCTGATCGCGCGGCGACATAAAACCGGCAATTTTCAATATCCATTCCCGCAGTTTGATGAGTTTCCAAATGCCTCAGCAAAACCTTGAAATAGATCAGGCTCAAGAGTTCCTGAATATGATGCGTAACTGGTATTATGAGGCTTGGCGGCTCGATGTATCAGATGTTGTGAGGATTTCCCCTGACTCTGCAATCGCCATATATGAGGACTGCCAACATCATCGCACAGCCGTTAGCCGTGTGGGTGTCGAGAACGAAGATATTGAACAGCTCGCAATGTGCATAGATTTACAACTCGAACTCGATGCGACGTGGCGTTCGCTCTATTTAGCTTCTCAAGGGATCAAGCGCAGATGGGAGCCGCATCACCCACCTACTCAACAATGAGTGGAACGATCTGCACGCGAGCGCGATGCCAGTTCACATCATCTTTTATAGCTTCAACAGAGGCATGGGTGATTGGCTCATCAAACCCAGCGTCTTTAGAAAGCGTCCGGCCAGCCCCAACTTTCGGGGATTGGAAACAACAGTTACGCTGTCTGGGCAGCGTAACGCCAGGGCATTAAATCCTCATAACGTGGAATTTCAGACGATATTACGCGCAAACGATCCTGCATCTCGCTTTCGGACAGCTCTCCAATCCGCTTCCTTTCTTCCTGCCACTTTTCATAGGTCTTCAAATAAAAACCGGAATCCCGCGTCATCATGTGGTTGGCAAGTTCCCGGCAGAGGGTTTCTAAATACCGAAAGCTTTGCCCGGCTAGTCTTTCGTCTTTCTCCAATTGAGAAATCTCGAAATCCCTTACGATGGACCGGTACAATCGTTTAAATAGAAAAAATGCAGCAGATGAAGCAACAACAGCGCCAGCAAAAATATCCACAAATCCATCCATGAAGCAGTTCCTGCAATCGGTTCTACACATAAAAAAGTTAGAATGCAGAGCAGGCGAACACAACTCCGGAAGGCCGCTCACGACTCAGGCTCAGTTTATTAACATCCATCAAACCTAAACCCGGGGATGCAACGGGGGCCTTGCCCCCTTGCCAAGCGGTGTTGTTTAACAACACACATCTTGCCGCCTGCGGTATTTATTCTTTCTCGGCTCATTTCCACTTCCGTAGCAGTCATGACCCGTCGCAAATTTGGTTCACGGGGCTCTAATGTTTTCTTGCAAATCCATATGAGCGAAGCCAATCGGGAATAGAGCTTTTCTAAATTCAAGTGTCTTTACCAAGAAGGGAAATTTTCTGGCCATACCTATTGCAACGCAACAAACGGCGAAGTTGGGCGGAGAAGAGACATTCGTCGCACTTGCTTCAAAGGTCAACACTGCGGACAAGGTGCCTATGTAGAACATCCTTGCCGACGTCCGGTTCTGCTTCACCTCTCCCAATTTGATCAAGGTAAAATTTACTCAAATCTGCCATCGATCGCGTGACGCCAAGTCTTTCAAACATACATGTATCAGATCACGATGGGAATAGCCGTAAGGTTGTCGGGCTCGTCAATTAGGTTGAATTCTAGATTAGCTGTCTCGATCCCACCATCTTTACCGGGGCGTACGATGATCGTCATTTTTGATAGAGATAACCCGTCGTGCGCAAGCCACTGCAATACGGAGTGAGAGCCAGCTTTTACTTCAAAATTGTTCAGATGCGTTTCATTTTTAAGGGTGAGATAGTGCTCAATCGAACTGGCTGTAATGTCTGCTAGGCTGAGAAGGTCAAGATGCCCGAGGTTGCGATCTTTAAATGGTGCGGCTCCGCCAAAATTAGAAAAATTTTTCGCCTTGGAATAAGTATTTACGGTCCGTCCTAAGAGATCCAAAGCATTGTTATGAAGAGTTTCGTTAGCGCAGATTGTGTCATTGTCTGACATCCAAAAGACATTCTGACCAGATTTAGCGAGCAGTGCGACTAGAAATGCGGTGCTATGAACCACTCGTAGTAACTTTTCGGCGCTCGCGGGCTTCCAGACACCTAAACCAGCAGTTTCTAGGGTCTCTGACAGTTTCTTTAATGTATTCTTTTCATTTGGGCCGAATAGCGAAAGCAGTTTTTTATCAACGACAATCGTCAACAAAAAGCCGTGTAACAATAGATCAGCCGCCTTTAGATAGTCAGGCAAGGCGCGTTGCATCTGGCCCATGCGAAAGTCTTTGAACGCAATTTCTTTATCACCAAGCTGCGTTTTTGCCCGAATATCCCTCATCTTATCCAAAAAAGCGCCAGAGGTATTCCAACCGCACGTTAAGAATGAGTAAGTGTGATGGTCGCCCGAAGACTCGCCCGCGTAGTCAGAAAAAACCGCAACTGTCTCATTGCCGTGAGCCTCCAAGTTCGGGAGTATTAGTTTGCCTCGCCGATGCGATTTAAGCACCATGTCCTGCAGAATTTGCACGAGTTCATTATATTCAATTTCGGAATCAGAATTCAAAACCGTAACATTTGGGTTCTTCCAAACGAGACCGTCGGCATAATCGGTTAGGGTTTTTATTTGTTCAGGACTGAATTTAGCTTCGGCAGTTTTTTTGGTCACGTACCTTCTCACAGTTATGATGCACGGCGATACGCGCAACAAGCATTAATTGTTTGCTCCACTCTTGAATGACGGATTGACCGTTTCTACCGGCATAGCAGACTTTGGCCCATCGCGCAGTATCGATCACCAATGGCTCCAGGCTGACTTTCGCTGCGGATGACACGAAAGTCGGCAATGGACCGAGTGTGTCTATCACCCACGAACATCCGCGAATGGCGTTGCACATTCTACATTTCGTGGTTCAAGTTAGGTGAACTGCGACGCTAACGATTCGGAGTTCAGTTGTGAAATCATTACCCGGACTTCTTATTGAATACCTGATTACCGGCTCGGGGTTATTGATGGTGTTTTGGTTTGCAGGAGCATTGGAGATCATGCCGATGCCAGACGGGCTCCGACCGTTACAAATTTCGGTGGTAACCGCCGGGTTCTTGCTGCCAAACATATATCTTGCAGGCATGCTGGTGGACTTTGTTTCTAAAATTTCAACTGACGTATTGGCTAAGTTGCTTGATGATTATTGGCATCCGAAATGCGCTACTAAGTTGCGGGATGGCTTGCCGGCTTATCTGAGATGGTTGCTTCCAAGAGGTCCAAAAAAGTACGACACCAAAATTGACACGGCAGAACTCTTCGAAAGATCGGAGAGGCTGTCGGAGCAATTCGAGATGAGAAGCAGTAGAGATCGAATCGCGAGAGGTGCTTTTTTGAACTCGACTATCCTAACGATCTTGATTGGTTCGGCTGTCTTTACGTCTGAAAAAATCGCTTTCTCGCACCTGGTCGGAGCGATAGTCCTGACGACTCTAGTATTTCTTATGTGGCGTAGATTTAAGCGTTTGAGTTCACGTTGGAAACATGAAGCATTTAAAGCGATAGTCGCTGATAAAGGACAGTCCGCTTTGGAGAAATAGCAGGAACAATCCTGGACTCCCTCGAAAGGCAACTTTGGGCCGTAACTAGCGGCTATCGTCAGGGCAAATTCATGGAGTTGTTGCAAGATGACATCGGCAACTTCAAGCCCATTTTGACCGTTTTATTCACCGCAGTTCATCTCTGTTTTACCCACTCACAGAAGCAGACCTTGTTCATTTGTCTAACTTCTGTTTCGACTGACTATTAGCCCAAACGTTACCAGGCAGGCGGACACAAAGCGCCAAACGCCGAAACCTTCCTTCAGCAAGAAAGTTGAAATGAGCGCGGCGAAAAGAACGCTTGTTTCGCGTAGGCCAGAGACCATTCCCATGGGCGCTACAGCCAATGCGTAGACGATAATCCAATAGGCTCCAACTTGCATCGCGCCCCCGGCGAAACCGATCAAAGCGTTGTTTTTCAAGACCACTACTATTTCGCGCTTCTTCCAAATGAGCGCAATCAGGAAAGTTAGGACACCATTGCAAATGGTGAGCCACACTGCAAAACCCAATATCGACCCGGATTGCCTCACGCCTATTCCATCGACAACCGTGTAGGACGCAATGCAAACGCCTGTCGCAAGTGCAAAGAGTATTGCCTTTGGATTGATAGAGCTGACTTTTCCACCATCGAAAGCCAGCGCCATTACACCAACGGCGAGACACAAAATGCCTACTAACGCGAATTGGCTAACGTGCTCTCCAGCGAAGATCAATGCGCCCAGAGTGACAAGAATCGGGGCCATACCCCGAGCAATTGGATATACCTGCCCGAAATCACCGTGATCGTAGGCAACAGGAAGAAAAAAATGATACCCGGTGTGAATAGCGATGGTCAAAACCAGCAGCGGCCAACTTGCGGGGTCAGGACTATCCACAAAGGGTAGTGCGAACACCGACAAAATGCTGCCTGCCATTGTGACAACCGCCATCACGGCAATCCGGTCGCCACTGATTTTTATCAATGCATTCCAGCCAGCGTGCAAAGCTGCGGCTAGCAGAATTAACATGGTCACATCATAGGTCATTGTTCAGTGAGATTAGCCGATCGTGCAAAAAATGCGAGCGCTTTGTGCATCGACCAAAGTCAGGTTTGTCCCGCATTGTTGTAGTGCGAACCTAGCACACAGATCGTATCAACGAAGGTCCGCATTGGGCCGATTCCGGCAAGGACAGTTTAGACGGGAAGCGCACTCTCACTTCGCTTTGTTTCAAGGTCTAGTCTGCGGACGAAGTTACCTCTGGTCTCAGTAGGGTCAATGACTGCTTTCAAGAAACGAACAGTCTTTTGATTTCAATGAGCATGATGATGTCCATGACTGTCCAAAGCACCAGAATCTTCCCCGGAACGCAATTCCTGCCATGATTGAACCAGAATGAGCTGGGCGGACCGCAAGAAAAGTCCTGCCATGAATATTGCGACCACAAGGTCAGGCCATGCTGTGGCCGTCAGCCATACCGCCACACTAGCGACCATGACAGCGACATTGCCAATGGCATCATTGCGTGAACACAGCCAAACAGACCTGACATTTGCATCACCATCTTTGTAGCGCATGAGTAGCAGGACACTTGCCAAGTTAGCTGCAAGGGCGAGAAGGCCGATCAGACCCATAATTTCTGCCTTAGGCATATCAAGAACGAGAAACTGGTAGACCGTTGAGCCAAAGACCCACAGCCCCATAAACAGCAAACTCAAACCCTTAAGCAGAGCAGCGGTTGAACGGACTTTAAGACTCATACCTATAACAGCAAGGCTTAGACCATAGGTCAAAGCATCGCCTAAAAAGTCGAGGGCATCCGCTTGCAATGCCTGCGAACCTGCAAGTTTACCTGCGGACATTTCCACCACGAACATTGCGGCATTGATGAATATGACGACCCATAACACGCGCTTGTAGGTTGGATTGACACCATCAAATTTTGGGTTGCCGGAGCATCCGCAAGCAGTGTCGCCCTTTTGGACAGGCTGTGTGGTTTCGTCAGTTGTATTGTTCATTTGCAGGCTTTCAAATTCGGTTCTCTATAAATATAATGTCTCTAGTAGCTATAGCTTCAAGGATTTTTTTAATGTTTTCAATTGGCCAGCTTTCCAAGCGCACAGGCGTGAAAATTCCGACGATCCGCTATTATGAGCAGATGGGCTTGATTGATGCGCCAGAACGCTCAGAAGGCAACCAACGTCGATACACAAAAGACGGCTTAGGACGCCTCTCATTTATCCGGCATTCCCGTGATCTTGGATTCTCGGTTGAAGACATCAGGGGGTTGCTGGATTTGAGTCAGCATCCTGAGAAGCCATGCCAAGATGCGCACAGTATTGCGGCTCAGCACCTCAAAGACGTGCAGACCAGAATTGCAAAACTGCGGCGGTTAGAGCGTGAGTTGAAGCGCATTACCAAGTGTGAATCCGACAATGTAGCAGACTGCGCCGTTATCGAAACACTTGCCGATCACGGGCTTTGTGAGACCGAACACTAATGGAAGTATGATGAACGGTTTTCCCAAAAAAACTCGTTTTTGGAACATGCGCCAACAACCTTGTTTGACGCTATTCAAAACCCCTTTCAAACCAAAGTGATCGTTAAAGGTTTTTGCCGATCCAGTGATTACAGCCGTTCGCTGCGGATGACACAAAGGTCGGCAAAGGGCCGTAGGTGATCAGGCAATTCTGATTATCTCGTTGGATACTGTGGTGCGGGAATGGGCAGCTTTGAGCCCAAACTGCACGATGCTGCGAAATGCATAAAGGTCCGCCTTGCCGACCCTCGCTCATTGATCGGGTAATCCCGCTTTCTTCAAACTCTCCAACCAAATCCTGCGATTTTCTGGATGGTTCCGAGATCCCGCGAACTGTCGTCGCATCGCCAATACAGACAGTTTTGGATTTATGGCCAGCGCTGCCTCTATCGCATCTAACGCATCCTCAGCTCGGTCCAGTTCAATAAGGTTGGCTGCGCGCAGCAAATGATGGAAAACGCGCCACGTGTTACTTGTCGCGACTGTTCCAAGCTGACGCGCTGCTTCAAGCGCTTCTTCGTGGCGACCAAGATGGAACAGAATATGGCCTTTGTAGAAATACATGTTTTGCAACAGCGGATCTCGAGGACTGAGCTTGAGGGCCATTTCAATTTGTGGAAGTGCTCGGTCTTGGAACCGAAACCAATCGAGTGTGTGCGCCAGTTCTAAGCGGATGCGGGCGTCATTCGGGTTAAGTGCAACAGCCCGCTCCAGATTTGCGATGGCTGGGTCTGCATCACCGGTAAATCGGTAAAGATAGCCCAAAGCCGCATGCGCCTGAGCATCTTGATCGTCCAGTTCAATGGCACGCTTGGCAGCCTCGGTCGCAGACACCAGCGTGTCATGCGGGTTCTCAGTCCATTGAAAGAAAAACATAGTGCCGAGTGCACGCGCCAACAGACTGTATGCAGTGGCAAATTCAGGATCACGATCAATCGCCTGCTGCGCATAACGCACCGCATCTTCTTGCGCGTCCTTTGAGTAAATTTCCTGGCTGCTACGCCCGCGCAAATATAGGTCCCAGGCGCCCATGTCGTCGGTTGGTTCGTCCCTTACCCGGACAGCGTCAGACGCATAAATCTCAGGGAGCAACTGGCCCGCAATCGCTTGGCTGATTTCGTCCTGAACGGCGAAGATATCGGTGAGTTTGCGATCAAAGGTTTCAGCCCAAATCGTCTTGTTGGCATCGATATCTATTAACTCACCACTGACCCGCACTTGCCCACCGTCTCGACGCACGCTCCCACGCACCACATATCCAACGCCCAAATCGCGCGCGATTTCCACAGGTGTGTTCGAACCTTCTGCGTAAGAAAACATCGTCGCACGTGACACAACAAACAGCTCTCGATGGCGCGAAAGATGCGCAATCAGGTCGTCGGTCAATCCATCGACAAAATACTGCGCGCCATTTTGCCCATCAAGGTTTTCAAACTGCACGACGGCCACCGAAGGTTTTTCCGTCGCAAGCGCTTTGGGTTTCGTGGTGAACAGGGTCATTGCAATAAAGACGGTAGCAACCGCAAGAGCCAGTGCAGTAACAATCATAATCCGTCTTATTTGGTTAGACGGGGCCTTCGTCGCAGCCACGCCAGTTGTTACCTCAGCGACAAACTGGAACCCCCGTTTGGGAAATGTTTTGATAAATTTGGAGGTGGTCGCAGCATCGCCCAAGGCCTTGCGGACAGATCGAACCCGCGTATTGAGCGCGGCGTCCGTGATGGCACGCCCGTCCCAGATTTCCTCGATAAGGTCTTCTTTGCTGACGATCCGATCCCGGTGTCGGATCAGAACTTCCAATAGCCGTATGGCTTGGGGTTCCAAAGCGATGGGTTTCCCACTCTGCGATAATCCACCGGTAGCGGGGTCAAACTGAAAGTCATCAAAAGAATACATCAGTCACTCTATCCCTTCGCCGATCTTTTTCTCAATGATCTTTGGGGATTGTCACCTCGATGTCAGAAAATATCAGCTTTCGATCAAGCTTACTCAACCTGCACAGCCTAACACTGCTACATGGGCAATCGCCCAGATAACGCATTAGAAACATTGGAGAACTGACGTGACACATTTGAAAGCATACGCGACGGCGACAGCTTTTGCCTTGGCGGGCGGCGTTGCCTTCGCCGGAACAGATTTGGAAACCGCGATCAACAATGGTGGCGAAATGCTCAACGCAGGCCAGATCGCCGAGCTGATTGTCGGAAAAGTTGTAACTGCCAAAGCTGGGGAGAAAGAGTTTCGATTTTTCTATGACCCGAGCAACATTTTGGAGGGCGAACTGACAAACGGTGGCTGGAAGGGCACCGGTGCCTATGCAATTACCGATAATAATCAGGTGTGTGTCTCCATGGCGGCAGACAAAGGGCGTTACCGCTGCCTGACGGCGGTGCGGGTTGGCGAAACGGTGCAGAAATTCAACGTAGAAGGCAAAATGACCTTTGTATTGCTTGGCTTCGAACCCGCGTCAGGCCTTTGAAGGCGAAGCGCCGTTGTAGGTCGAGGCCGTTAAGTTACAGCGGCCTCTGCCTGATGACAGTCTCAAGATTGTTGCGCGCGGGGCAAAACAGGATGGGCTGAAACCAATTTAGGTGATTTCAGCAATTTTGTTGTGGCGGCGAATGAGATTGATAATAGACCGCCTGAATGCAGGGTCGCGTATTTCATGAACGATAAGGCCATAGCCGAAAATCGTTTCAACATCATCCAAGCTTCGCGGCTCTGATAATAATTGCCTGCCGGTCAAAACGGCACGCGCATCACACAAAAAATAACTCACTGGTTGATCCAGGATGATAGCGGATTGTAACAATTTGAATGATGAAATCCTGTTCTTGCCAGACTCATATTTTTGAAGTTGTTGGAATTTGATACCAGTTTTTTCAGCTAGAGCGGCTTGCGTCAGACCTGCCTCGAGGCGCGCCTTCTTTAGGCGTTGCCCGATTAGTTTTTCAATATCTCGATCTACCAGTCGCATTTCAAGCTTTCAAAAGCGCAAGAAACCGGAGGAAAGCCTACACACCCCAAATCGCTTTCGGCTGGCTTTCCCCCGATCTGCACAAGCGATGGGGAAATATCGCATTGTTCTGTGATGTTGGGTGATGGTTTTTGTTTCGCTCATCAAAAGATAATCGCAGATCTCCAGATCAACGCTCAAGAAAAACCATGCCATAGGCAGCATTTTGTGCGTGTTGCGCGGTTGCCAACGTAGCACCATTACGCAACACGCAAATTCTTGCGTAACTTTTGAACGCGGGATTTGCGCAGGATGCAATGCAGCAATCAGATCAAGCCACGATGCATTCTGGCTGACGCGTCCTGATGTTGAAGTCCGGAATTTTATCCTGCCCCACATTGGTCATTCCGATGCGCTCATAGAATGCGGATAATGTTGGATAGTTTGTTTCGCTGGTGTTGAGGCAGACAACATCATGACCGTCTTCAAACAACTTACCCATCATGAGATTGACCACGCTACGGCCTCTGCCATTGCCGGCATGTTCGGGGAACAGGGCGATGTTCTCGATCTCAATCGGATTTTTTGGCCTTGCCGCCGTAAGAAACGTCCTGGTAATATTTTGATCCGGGGGTACAGCGATGCAATAGCCAATCTGTTTTCCAGCTTCAACAAAATCAAACAAACGCATATTTTGATTTTTGATCCGCGCGGTTAAAACATCAACATCGTAAAGTTCCTTGTTGATCCAATTCCACGGAATGCGCGACACACGATTAATAATCTCCTTTGGGTTTGGGATGACTTCAACCAATCTGTGTTTCGCGCAAACGCCACGCGCATTGAACTGGTTCTTTGTCTCCATGAAGTGTGTGCGTTTAATTGTCCCGAGCATCACTTTGGCTCATGCGTCAATTGCCACTGCAAGCTGAACTGCTTTTTCAGGGACTCGGCAAAACCGGCATTCTTGATAACAACAACCATGACGTCGTTATTCTCAAACGTGGCAATGCCCACCTTGTCGCCATAGACAAAGGTAGCCGTATCATTGAAGTGTTCGGGATTTATCCAGCGATATTCGCAATAGGACGCGCCGAAAAATGTGCCGTCACCTTCCGCAAAAATAACCCTGTATCTAAATTGATTGGGCTTTTTGTCTTTTAACGCCAGCATGCGTTCTTGTTGAACCTTCACGAAGTCAGCACCCAAAGCGCCGATGACAAGGTGTGATGCGGCGTTGTAAAGGCATACCTCGCCGCCGACCTTTCGGGCTGTTTCGTAGATATCGTCATAGAATTGGCGGAACTCAGCGTTTCCACGATAGACCCGAACACCCGAAGGGATTTGCCGGACCCCATTGTGATCGGTAAATTCGACGCCGCGCGTTTCATAGAAATTGACAAGCTTTGCAGCATGGGGGCTTGAAACGTTGCCCTTTCCGTTTTCGATATTGGAAATAGTTTTCGGGTCTACGCCGATATTCTCAGCAACGAATTTTTGCTCGAAGCCCGCCAAACCTCTTGCTGCGCGTAATTGTTCTTTAGTAATCATTGTCTATACCGGAATTTAATTTCTATTATTACTATATATTAACCATTCTTTAACCATATATCTGTAGAAAGTACAACATATTATTAATTTACATATTTATATATTGAGACACACGGGGGTTTATTATGAGTAATACTAATAAGAATACTGAAAAAGAAGACAATGAGGCACTCAGAGCAGAGCTTGAAAAACGCTATGGTGAGGCCGTGGCACAGGAAATCATGGAGCAAATCGAACGCGCAACAGCGGAAACAACTGTGCCGGACTATATGCCCTTCAAAGCCAGCACAGAAATGCTGGAGCTGTTCCGGGGGGAAGCGCAGGACTTATCCAAAGAGTTGAGAAAAATGCGCCGGAGCCGCGAAGAGAGCAAAATCGCCTACATTGCCGAGCGCACGCTTGAGATCGAGTTCAACCGCGTCTTCCGGCTCTATTGGACAAGCATGAAGCTGCACCACGCATTATACCACAAGGTTAAAACGGCACTGTCAAAGCCGTCATACCTTTCAAGTCGGCTTTCCCCGCAAACGTCTGGCACTCCCCTGTGTCAGGCGTTTGCCGCCTGATCAGATGATGGGGGCCGCAATGAAAAAGAAACAGAAAAACAAATTCAACGTCGAGCTGGGCTTTCGTGTCCGGCAGATACGAAGTCTCAACAAGTGGTCGCAAGAGGTTCTGGGCGAGAGACTGGGTGTTTCAACCCCGACAATGCAACGATACGAGGCGGGTGAAATCCCATTGACTGCGGAAGCAATCGGCAAATGTGCCGCATCGCTGAGCACGCCAGTCGGCTTTTTCTATGGCGAGACTGACCAGCATCCGGCAGCGACCAATACAAACCGTACCGGATTACTCCTCGCGGCGGAGATCATGGAATTACCGGATAATGACGGGCGTAAACATCTCTATCATTTTATCCGTTCGCTCAATCGCGCATGGCAAGAGAAAGATGCGGCGTAAAACCTCTTTGCATCTAGTCAGGTTGAAAGGCTGGGTTATGGTTTGGAGACAGCAGTGCTGCCGCTGGATCGGCACAGGCATCCATCAATTACATTTCTGGTTTGTAAACAGCCTGAACGCCTGTGGTTGATGGGATTATGGCTGGCATGGCTTTGGCAGCAAAAGCGGCTGTCATGTCGGGCGCTGGTGATGGCGGCTGATATCCCACAATATGCATTCCAACTTCTGGCGGCATCGCATCCAACAGCTCCGCATCCAGTTCCTCAAGTCGCTTTTCTGTCAGCCCTTCCTCGGATGCTTCGACCCGTGCGGCGTCAACTTTTTCCTGAAACTCAAAAAGTTCTTGCTGCTCTTGGCTAAGCTGGGTTCGCTGTTCATCGAGTGCGGAAAAGCTTTCCCAGGTTGGATGTGTCGCGTCAATAAGATCAGAATCCAATTCTTCTGGGCTGACCTCTTGTCCGAATTCATCAAAAACCTGAGCACCATCTTCCGTTTTGAAAACCCGCCTTCCATCTTCCATGACATGAGCGCGTGCCAGAAGATCATTTATGCGGGCGGTGATTAAATCCATTGCCGCTTGATTTTCCATCAAGGCAATAACGGTTGCTTCGTCGTAGCTGTCCAGTTTGGCTTCAAAGGCCTCAATCTGAATTTGTGTCGCCATGACAGTTTCAGCGGCGGTAGCAAGTATGTTGTCATCCAATTTCTCGGCGGCGTCATCCCGCCTTTGCTTATCCTGACGTGCCTTGATAAACCAACGCTGTTGGCCCGCCTGATTTATGCGGTTGCCGTTTTTGTCTTTGAAATGGTCACCTAATTGAACCAAACTTATTCCCCGCATTCTTTCTTGATCAGCACAAATAATAACGGCCCTGCCGGTTTATCGGGATGACGGTCAAACCATGAATCAATCGACCTTTGGAGATCGATACCACCGTTATAAAACCAGTCATAAATGCACTTCATTCCTACATTGCTTGGATTATCCCTTAACCAGCGGGAATAGGCCAAACCCTCAACAACGCCTGCCAGATACCCTGTTCTCTGATCGTCGCTCATCTTATTCATAATATCACCGGCATTTTGCGCCTTTGCAGACTCCATGCCACTGATTCCAAATATACATAAAAGTATTATCGCTGATATTTTTTTACATTTACTTAATATATTAACTTTTCTATTCAACATTATCGGTCAATATTGTGGAATTTGATTTTTATGCCTTGGTTTTGTTATAATTGAATTGTAATCGTGCAATTTCAAGGACTTGGCTGGACACAATCCCGGCACTTCCCCACAAATTCAGGATCACACAAAAAGGACCGATTTTGTTGGTTGGCTTGTCACCGACCATATGTAGCTAACGCATTGAAAAATATGATATATGGATATCTTCGGATCAGTACAAAAATGCAGAGGCCTGATCGTCAAATTGAGGGGCTGAAAGGCTTATGTGACGCATTTTTCGTTGAAGTGCTGTCTGCTGTATCGGCAAAACGGCCAATATTTGAGGAAATCGCCCAAAAGCTACAGCGCGGCGATACGTTTCTTGTCTGGGATTTAGACCGGGTTTTCAGGACGACGTATGACGCGATTGTCTATGAGAAGGAATTTCGGCGGCGTGGCATAAAATTCAAGGCCATGAACATGAACATCGACACCAGCACGGCAGATGGAAATCACGAATATCAAAGCAGAGCGGCAGCGGCGGAATGGGAACGGCGCAAGATATCGGAGCGCACGATTGAAGGGCTGGTCTTGGCACGCAAGCGGGGAAGCCGGTTAGGCAGACCGCCCAAAATTACCGATGAACAGGTACGTGACGCAAAAGCAATGATTGATAGCTCTGATACAACCATCAAAGATGCAGCGGCCTCTTTGAAAGTGCACCCATGGACGCTATCCCGCAGAATGCGGGCTTTACCAACGGAGCAGTTGTGTCATTAAGGATTGATTTAATCCTCAAGATGCCTGTCGAAACCCACTGCCGGATGCTGAATGACAGTACTGGCTCCCAGGCCACACCATAAGTCATCAAAATTCTGGCAAATCGAGTTGGTTTAAGCTATAATTGCTGTATGAAAGACGATGTTCTAGAGACAATTCAAATTAACGTTTATCCGTGGGCTGTGCCGACGGATGCGCAAAAACGCGCCTTTGATAAGCTTTCAACCGAAGAAAAGCGTCAGGCTCTGGAAGATGCCATTGAAGAAGGTTTTTCAAGCGGTGTCAGCGACAAGTCAATGAGTGATATCATTGCAGAGGCAAAAGCCGATATCAGGGATGGCGCATAGACTATCCCGGCGGGCAGAACGCGACCTCAAAGATATTTACACGCACACATTTAAAACGTTCGGCGAAGGGCAGGCAGATAAATATCTGCATGAACTTGATGCCGTTTTTGAAATCATTGGTGACAACCATAAAATAGGTCGTGCCTATTCTAAACGCACGTTCCAATTTGTGCATGGAAAACACATCATTCTATACCGGGTTGAAAAACAAATTGCTGTCATTGGACGCATTCTACATGGCGCGCAAAATCGGAAAAATTCATAAAAACTTGCTTTTACTGCGGATGCAGAGAACCGCCCGTTGGTCGAAACCAACGGGCGGTTTTTATTTAGTGGCGGCTATTTAAACAGCTTCTTGAGGGCTTTGCGGCTGTCCAAGGCTTCGATGCCGCCCTTTTTGGTGTACGCGGTCATGGGGAAACTCATATAGCCCGATTGCCAGTCCTGCTTGCCATTCTTGCGCTTGCCGCTCAAGCCGTCCTGAATGATCTGCTTCTGGACTTTGGCGGTTGACGCAACATGTGCGTCTGCTGTGTCTTTGCCTGCCACTTGTTTAACCATGGCATTGAGTGCTTGCTTCTCGCGCAAGAGATCAAAGAAGGTTTGATCCGGTTGCCAATGATCTGCCATGTTCACCGCCAGTTTTTCGCCCAAAACTTCGACAAGGGCAGAACCGCTTGGCAGGGTTTCGGCAACGATAAAGGTCAAAACCAGATTGACGCTGGCATCGTCCAGTTCCAGCAGCTTGGCGACTATGGCGTAAAGATCAGGACTTTTACCCCAATCGGTTTTGCGCGGTACGATGGGTTCGCCGTCTTCACCAGACAGGCCTAACAGGTTCTGTACCCGTTCGCGTTCGGCCTGAAACACGCTTTCCGCCTTATTGGTTGCAAGGCTTTCGCCAATGGCGTCCGTATTGGCCTTTTGCGGGTCGGCCTGAACACTCCAAAGCGAAGATCCCGCTATGATCTGCGCCACTGCCAAACGCAGGGCAATGCCCTGATGTGACAGGAGTTCGGTTCTCACCGCGCTATGGCGATGCAAGGCCAGATAATTCTGCATGGACTTGGTGAGTTCGCCGTTTTTGGATACGGGCGTTTCGCCGCTCTGCTCTTGCTGTTTGCGCTTGGCTTCTTTTTGGGTGACATAACCGACATGCTGGGAGACTTCACCTAGCTTGCTGACAGAAATATAGACCCTGCCGCCATTGTCTTTATCCGTTTCAGCGTGATCCCATCTGTAATAAAACTCTCCGACATCAAGGATAGTCACCTCCTGCCAGCCTTCATCCAGAAAACCCTGTTTCAGCTTGGCAATGGCTTGGTTTTGAAGCGCCCAGAATTTCTCTGCGTCATCAAAATAGCTTTCCTCCCCAAAAAGGTCGGAAATAATCTGCCCCTTATAATCCGCGACATCAAACAACGCATTTTCAAGCGGGATATTCGCCCCACCAAAAAGCCAAGCTTTCAGCGCGTGAAATTGGGGCGCGTATTCGTCGCTCTTGAACAATTGCCACCATGCTTTTTGCTGCTTCGGCGTTGCCAAGGTTAGGGAGCGGATTGTATCGACGCCTATTTCCTGTTTTTCATAGGCGGTTAAAATCGGCGCGTATAAATTACCAAGGGCAAGACGCTGTTTGACCTGCCTGTCGGTAATTCCAAATTGCGCGGCAATATCTTCAACGCCTGTCCCTTTTTTGGACAGGGCAGAAAACGCTTTGTACTGGTCAATTTCTCTCATTGGCAGACGGGCAATGTTTTCAGCTAAAGACGCCTCAATTGCTTTGGCATCATCACTGTCCTGCATGACAATGCAAGGTACAGGTTCTACAGCGCCTGTTTCGGCAATCTTGCTTAAGGCGTGAAAGCGGCGCTGTCCCGCAACGACTTCGAAGCCCTCGCAATTCTTGCGCACCAATAGCGGCTGAATAATACCAAGAGATTGAATGCTTGGTACAAGATCATCAATTTCTTTTGCGCCGATTTTACGGACATTCAATTTTGTCGTTTTAAGTTGGCTTAGGTCAATATGTTGTAACTCTATGATAATTTTCCTTTTTGATAAATGGATTAAATGATGCGTGATTGCATCCCAAAACCCCCGACAGTGCAGGGGCTTAAGGACGCCATCAAGCGCACCTGTAAATCAGGTTCGTGCTGTTGATTGTTGTTTCGCTGTAATCGATACCTAAATCGCGAGCGATAGCGTCATAATCCAGATAGTGCTGGATGCGTTCAGGGATGTCGCCAAACAGTCCTTCTTCTACAAACTGATACGCCAGCTCTTTCAGGCTATCGAGTTCGTAAATTTCGATTTCAATATCTTCGGGATCATTCGCAAACTGGTCATGTGAATAACCACATTCTCCAACAGCAATAATGAAGCGGGTTTTTTGCTCATTGTCCCAATCGGTTGCGGCTTCGATAAATCGGGCAATTTCGACTTGGTTTAAGCCCCAGACTTTGGCAAGCTCACAGTCAATACCTTCCCCATCAATGAATTGAATTTCGAATTCCTCGACCTTTTGGCCGTGGCTGTTTCGTAAGATTGTCGCTTGGCTCTCATACTCATCGACAGATCGAAAATAGAAGCCTTCGGCAGAAATATCATAGGGTTGTGCATAAAATATCAGGGTCATTTTTTCCTCGCATTGTTGGTTTTCAAAAACGAGGTTTTCAGACTTTCTTCTGTCTACCCCGAACATGAAACCTTGCTCGCGGCGAGCGTCCAAAAACGAAAAAAGCCGCCTCCGATTTATCGGGGGCGACTTCTCTTTGGACGGTTGTGCCGAAAGCAAAACACCCCAAAGCCTCACCGCTTGCGGCGGCTGCTCGCCAGCCGATCCGACAACACGGGAGCCGAATGCAATGAGGTGAATGGAGCGGGCCGGAGGATTTTGGCTATTGGATCAGGTGTTTTGTGTCGGTGTAAGCTGGCCTATGGTTTCCATGTCCGGTGTGCCGGGCATCACTATAAGCGGCGGCACATCTGCCGCCTCCACCAGTCCTTAAAAACGCCGTCCACGACGGCACCATAAAATGAAGACTGCCAGGAGCCACATTTGAGGTGGCGGGACGCGTCGATCGGTGAGCCAAGGTTCCCGGTGTTCCCGCAGGAGCGGCCAAAGCCGTGGGATCGAGAGCACCCTTTGGACTGCCGTCCGCTTGGCTTTTTTCTGTCAGGGATCGTTACGCGCATGCGCCGAAACAACCTGTTGGTTCGGTTTCGCTTGGCAAGGTAGGCGCTTAGTGAAATAGAGCCCGCCCGGACAGCCACACATTTACGCTGAGACAATTGATTCAAATAAAATTGAACCGGTAAGGATCGAGTTTGAGCGTCATCTGCTTGTGATCGGTAGCAAGTTTTGCTGCTTTGTATTTCATTGCATTCGCCCAATTTGCGTCAGCAAAATCCCTGGCATGATCGATTGCCGGATAAAGCGATTCAAAGGCTTGTAACAAATCGGCTACAGGCAGGAAGATTTCTTCTTGAAACTCGGCATCTGGCACTTGTTTGTTCCAAATGCCGTTCATTGCAGAAACTGCTGTTGTGAATCGGAGCATCGGCTCTGGATATTGATCGGATTTATAGCCGGAATGACTGACTGCCTCTGTCAGTGAAATCGTGAAAAGCACGAAGGCCCAGAGGCCCATAACAAGATTTTGTTGAACGGTGTAACCACGCCATAGTCTGGGACAAAACCGTTTCCCGCCAGCCAATTCAACAAGCCAGCGCGCGCCAGTATAATCAGCTTCAAATTCCAAAAATCTCAATGGCAAACCAGTGGCTTTCTCTGATTGCCGTGCAATGTTCAACTCGTCAATTAGAACGCAATCGGATTTCCGGCGAGATTTGAGATAGTCCACATGGCCGCTGAAAATATGTGCCAGCTCATGGCAGAATATCACGAGACAGACAGTGCCAAACAAATAATGACACACTCCGTTTTGATGTGGCGGCAGTCTCTGTTCTGCCAAACGAGATTTCCTGTTTATCTCATCGATAGACCACTTTCGGCTGTAATCGGATAAGTTCAGCCGATGTGATACATTCGAATTGAAATCGCTGTCTATGTGTATGCTGGAATTTACCGCAACATCAAATGCCCAAACACAAAGGGCGCGGTCAAGTGTGACTTGATAACAACCGTCTGTTGCATTCCATGACGCTGAGGCACTCGCCTGATCTGAATCAGAAATATTGACAGCGATATATGCAGAATCAGGAAAATCAATTTCGTTTTCCAGTTCCACTGCATAATTTCTAAGGTCAGTGATAACCTCATCACACAATGTTTGAAACAAAGATACGCCTGTCATGAACGTTCTAAATCCATACGCGTTGTTATTATGATTTTCCAATCAGGAGATTGCATCGATAGATCAGCCAATCAGCGTTCGGAGAAAAAAACAAATTCCGCGCGAATTCATCCAGCTGCCTTCGTAAAATGGGTCTGTCAAATGGCCATTTGTGCCAAGGTAAAAAAATATTGTTTTCAGCGCTCCAGAGAAAGACGAAGCGGTGCTTGCCTTCATCTTCGTCTTCGCTCAGTGGGTCGATACCCCCATCCTTATCGCGTTCCGGAATAGTGATTTTACCCGCAGTTGTAATCTTTAAAACATGTCCATTTCGCAGGATCGGTAACAGATACCAATCTGATTTATATCCCTGTAGAACACCCAATGTTCCTGGTGCCTCAAGTGTAACCTCGGAATGGAATTCGTCTGTCAATCGCAGGCGTAAATCGCTGAGTGGTTCCGGGTTTGCAAAACGCACGATGTTCAGTTCGGGTGTATGACGATAAACCTCGATATTCTCAAAACGACCTTGCTGTTGTAATAATTCGTTCCATGATGTGGCAGACTGCTCTACGTTTTCGTCATCCTTCTCTCGCGCACGCAATATTTCATCTTCTATTTGATCGGCAATCGTCTGGCTCTGTCCGGCAATCCACTGAAATATCTCTGCCGCTCTCTCACCGGAAATTTTCCCTTTGCGGAAATTGTTTTCGTAATCATTGCCGACAGCAGTCGTCAAAGCGGTTTGGAAGACGCCTAGCCATCCAATGTGTAATTTGCGTTTTTGATCACGTGTGTACCGATAGAGAATTTTGCGTTCTCTAATATTGGCTGTTTGCCAGTCAATAACCCACGACTTCACTATCTAAAACGTCCTTCTCTCACAACTACCCGTTACCCCAAGACGCCCCCCTCACATACCCGGTTTTCTAATTTATGGGGAGGGGTGACCGCATTGTTTTGTCAACATCTGCGGGTTCAGCAAAGCCAATATGAAGGAACATTTTAAGATGGACATGGATATCTCCCGATACTGGCCAACAGTATCAAGTTTTGATGCAGATGTATTCCCGGCGATAGATTGGGAAGACTTTGACCAAATTCCTGCCACTGCGTTAGTGGATGCGGATTTTGACATGGGTGCCCTTGAGCAAATTTCATGCCCTGTGTGCAGGGGGCGGGGTTGCTGGAGGAGATATTTTATTTGTCCTGGCTGCCGGGGCATCGGCTGGACTCTGGTCTAACCACTTCTCGGCCTACCTAATTCAATCAACCAAACCCTATCAACCTCAACAATCGGGGCGGTGCTTTCATGCGCGCGGTTTGCGGCAATGAATTTTTGCGTCCTGAATTCTGGAGCAAGACATGACACGGAACGTGACTGACTACGCAGAAGAAAATCCCTTTTCAGAAACCGGGGACAATGGTGGAAACTTCGCACTGCCGAACAAACCAGGCATTGGTTTCAATACATTATCGCTCGCAGCTCTAGGGATATTTCAATTTTCCCTTTTGTGGAATGCCATGTCCAAAATACTTGGTGACACCACGCCACTCTCGCTTTTTTTGAGCCTGATTATTTCGCTCATTGCAGTGGTTTGCGCCTATACGATCAATCATCTTGCGATAACGCGAGGGACTGTGCTCAGTGTCTTGAATTTCAAAGGAGTGCAATTTTTAAGCATTGTCGGGATTGTCGCCATTGGTTTTGCGATTTCATCGGCAACCATCACAGGTAATGTGCAGGATACTGTTGGTGAAATCCAGCTTCAGGAACATCACGCCAGTATGGCGGCTACTGCTGCTGCCAAAAATGAAGTGGCCATTCAGGCAACACAAACGGTCCCGGTACTATCTGCGATTACAAGCGATTTACCGGCACATGCAGAAAGTGAACGCGTTTCAGCATCACTAAGCGAAAGCGGCCAGCCAGGCACCGGGCCAGTCACTCGGCTTTTGATTGAGAAAAGCACCCGCGCGCAAAACATCTCCGACATTTTGGCCGATGGCGAAATTACGCGCCAGGAATCTCTCGAACGCATGAATAAATTGCTTGGTGAGTATCAGAGCACATTAGACAGCCAAGAATTGAGTTTTCGCGAGAAGCGCAGCGTTCTCCAAAAAAACCATGCGCAGATCGTGGCGGAGGGGGCAATTCTCGATAATGCCATCCCCAAAAGCCTTCTGCTGGCTTATGCCAATGAGCTTCAAGGGTCTGTTGAGTTGCAAGGCCACCCCATCGCCACTCGCAATGTTGATGCGGTTTTAAACGGCCATGGCAAGGCATTGCAGCGGGTTCTTGAAACTATCGAGGGCAAAGCAGATCAGTCTGCACCGTTTCCAAGCCGTCCTTCGCTGGCTGATGTGCTCAGCTACATTGCCTATTATTGGCCTTTCGCTGCTGTGGTTTATGGCGCAGAAATCGGCCTGCCTTTGATGCTGTTTGTTATCACATATGCGCGTCTATATCATGTGTACATTACCGAAAATGGCATCAACCCAACTGTTAAGCGCCGGGATGATGTTGACGAATTTCGTGAGCAATTGCTGGCGCTGCGGCAGACGCCTCACAGGCCAAATCCGGTTGCAACCTCACCCAAAAATACCCTGAACCAGCGCAAACCCGGGCGTCCGCGCAAGGATCATGGGAATGGTTTGTCACCTGACGGGATGGCTGAGTGATGGCTGAGCATTCCGTGAAACAGACAAGGAAAGGACGGTCTGCGCTTATACGCGCAGGCCAGTCCGTCGCCATTATAGGGCTTGGGGCTTTTGCCGTATTTATATTTGCGGTGATTATCTTTGCGGACGCCAAGCATTTTGAGGCCCGGCTTAAATTCGAGCAATTTAAATATGCTTGGTTTGGCGATTGGGTGACGGACGAAAAATTACGCCCTGCGCCGGAAATTGAACAACTTGCTGACGCCTTGGCGCATGCAGAAGACATTTCATTTTTTCAGAAAGTAAAATGGAATGATAGCGGTCTGGTCATCATAACCGGCACATCCTTTGCCACCGCGCATGATGTCGTCGATGGCAAAATTCAAAGACAGTGGTGCTACGTAAATTTCGGCACAGGAACGGTCACGCGTCGCATCGATCTTGCCAACAAGAACTCTGTTGCCACCCCCGTTTATGCTGACCTCACCAGCATTCCCCAATCGGAAATGACCGCGCTCGGCGTCACGCGTGATGCCTTAGGTGCTGCCGCTTTTTCTCACTGTCGTTTCGGCAAAATGGAGATAGGCGCAAAGAAACAGGAGCAATAAATGTTTGATCTGAACACACTTCCCGGCGGCGGCGGCTTGGTTTTGACGGGTGTCGCATATGGGGTGTTTGCCCTCTTTATCGGCGGACAGATTATTGGCGCACGCACAATCGAAAAGTCCAGATTTTTGCCGCGCTGTGAACAAGCTCTTGTTCTGGCGGCGAAGCAAGATGCGCCAACTCTCCAAACGCCTGTTCCAACCCCGGATTGCAATAGCATCATTGGTATGTTTGCCGGGCCGGAAGGCAAGCAGCTTTGTAATATCGTGGAGCCATTGTTTCAGAACCCGCTGGCGGGACAGATTGAAAAACAAAATCAAGAACTGAAAGACGCATATAATGCGCGCCTCAAAAATGCGGCGGCACACGCCTCATCATCCTGCAAATGCGCTGTTAACGTCCAACTGGAAGACCGTATGCCTTGGGCGCTCTACGCCGGCTCGGCACGGCTCATCACCCCGTCTAAAATCCGCAATCTGGACGCAGAGCTTTTTGCGGCTTTGTCCTCCCCCGTTTGCGCCGGGAGGTTTCAATGATTTTGGGGTATGTGCGCATTGGGACCGATACCGTCAAAACGCATCGGACAAGCTATTCCATTTCAAGCCTGGATCACGTGGATACGGATCGGCCATTCCGCTTTGCATTTGCTTTCTTCGGGGTCGCTGCGATTGGTTTTGTGGTCGCCTTCGGTGATCTTTTGTACCCCGTCGAAATTATCACAATAGCAGGCGTTACCGCAATTTCCGTCTTCGCCGGATTTCAGGTCGGCCAACTGAAATTCATCTCGCGCGAGCTCATTTCTGCCAAGCAGGGAAACGTAGTCTGGGGTGATTATAAGACTCTTGATCGGCTCCGGGACGAGATCACGCCGCGCATTGCTGCGTCGAAGAAAGGAGCCTCACATGCAAGAACTCAATAGCTCATGGCGCGACGTTGCAAAGATCAATCTGATGATTGCCTATGGCTGTTTTTTGATCTTGGCGGGTTACGTTGTGTACCCCACTGATCCGCACTGGTGGGCGTTCGGCTTTTTAAGCATCTGCTGTTATCTGTCCGCTGCCGGATTGATTGGCAAGGCAATTTCAGCCGCCCTTAAATTACGGCAGAACGACGCCGTTCGGGACGACATGCTTACCCGGCCAGCGCCCCACAATGCCAAACTTGCCAGCCGCGAAGATCTTGTAAAAGCGGGGATGCTGTGATGCGAAAACGCCACAAAAGCATTCTCCAGCATCTTAAAAACCCGTTTGGACTGACCCGCAAAGATGTGCGGAAGATAGCGGCAGAAAACCGAGAAATCCGGCGGGTAATCGGCCTCACTCTTGAGGATGAAACGCCTATCTATGAGCCGAACACCACCCTGTCCTGGCTCGTCTATGGTGGCGCAGGATCAGGCAAGACCACTTGTGTCACGATATCGGCGATTTTGTCGTTGCTGGCAGATAGCACACGGGGGCAGATCATCAACGATGTGAAGCCGGAAGTGGCCTACCAGATCGCAGATTTGTGCCTGAAATACGGGCGCAATTTTGCGGTCATTGATGATAGCGGGTCGATGGGCAAGACCTATCCTCATCGTGTGCGCGTCAATCCGTTTAGCAATTTGATTGCTGCCCACCGGGAAAACTCGCCCAATCTGATGCTGGAAATTGAGAGTGTCAGCAAGGTTTTTATAAATGAGCCCGACAACGAACCCCGCAATTTCTATTTTCGGCAATCACCAAGAGAGCTTGTTATCGTTGCGATATTAATCCTGCTAGCGCACAGCCCCGATAACGCCACACCGGGCGGAATAGCCAGCCTGATTGCTGATCCTGATCTATGGCACAGCGCGCTCGAGATTGAAGCGGAAGAAGGCACGCCGCTGACCAAAAACCGCGCCAGACAAATACTGCAAATGCACGCCGATAATCCCGAGCATTACAGCCAGCATATTTTGGCAGCGCTCTCGGCCTTCTCGATCTTCATGGAAGGCGGGCCCCTTCACGAAGTTGGACAGAATGAGGACATCACCCATGAGCAATTGCTGAAAGAAAACTACATTGTATGTGTCTGCCAAAATGCCAGAAATGCCGCCAACCTCAGTATTTATTATGGGCTGACTTTCAACGCCTTTCTGAATGCCCAGATGTCCGGCGAGTGTGGGCGCACGATTTTGATTTTCGATGAGGTAGCAAACACTCCGGCCAAGGACATCATTAAGAATGTCACGATCTTTAGATCGTTCGGATTGCAGGTCTTGTATCTGGCCCAATCAAAAGCGGACTTGGAACGTCAAAACGGCGTGAAAATAGTTGCGACCTTGGAAGATAATTGCGCCATCCAGTATCTGCAAATTACCAACCAGGCAGCCGAGACCATTTCAAAAGCCATCGGTGATGTTGAGAATGTCAGTTACAGCATCAATGAAAGCTCGGGCAAACCCGACGTTTCAAGAACAATCAATTTAGGCAAAGAACGCCTGTTCACCGCTGATCAACTCCAAAGCCTCCCGGCTGACCAGCAAATTATATTCATCCCGGGCCAACCCACTCTCCATTGCAAGAAAGTGCGGCAGAATAACTTCTTCCCCCTCTCCGCTGATTTGTCAGGCAATCCGAACGAAGGCGGAAAGATATTACCGCCCGACTACAAGGTGGTACTGCCCAACTATGACGGGTGGCAGGCATGAGGATTTTGCGTTTTTTCCCGTGGCTGATTTTTCCGGCAGCGCTCGTCGCAATCTATCTGGTTTTTGGCACGCCTTATCTCAACTGGTCGTATGATTTTTACAGTGATGGCGGCAATGATCCGTTTGCCGAACGGCAATATACGCGCTGCACCTATACGAATTTCCGCACTGAAATCACCATTCATCCCGGTGATGGCAATTGCCCGCGCTTCAAATTCTTCAAGCAACAAAGCGAGAGGGGCTAATGGCTGGTTGCCAGTTTCACCCAGGGGGTCGGCATGCGGTGGTCAAGATCGAGTTTTTCCGTCAATTCTTGCCGGGCAAAGTTCTTCATGACGTTCAGCACTACAGCGGCGGAAACATTGGTCTCCCTGATCTGCTGGTCACAATGCTCCTTGGTCATGATGTCCAGATCAAACGGCGCAATTGCGTACCAGAAACCGCTGTAATCCATCGGTTCCAGCCACTCGTCAACATCATCTATATCGCTGAAACTTCTCACCTTTTGAGAATACCACAAACGGATTCGCCAACGCAATAAAAACAGCAGAAGGAATATTTCCTCATGTGCTCTGATACTTCAGACGACATAAAACGGCAATTTGAACTGCGCGCCTTGCGCAGGCAGGCGCAGATTTTGCGACAACCCGGTGACTGGGACAAGGCCAATGAAATTACCAGCCGCTACAAAAATGAAACACGCCTCACATCACAAAAATACTATGGCGAATATGACGCCCGCGTTGCAAAGCGGCTTAAAACGCTCATCGACAAAGCGGGCGCGAAAACCAAAGACCATACTCTCAAGCTCTTTGGTACGGATCGGTTCAATCAGCAGAGCTTAAAACGCCAGGCGCACCGGGAGGTTCAACACGACCACGCCCGCCGTTTGAGCTCAATTGACGGCCGGGAAAAAACCGAGCTCGGCAGTTTTTTGGATGTTGTCCATGAGCGCAATGAAAAGCGCGACAAAAGCAGGCAGGAATTCAAACGTTCCGCAGATCGTCGCCAAGCAGATCAAACGGAAAATCAACCGCGCGGGCAGTCTCGCAGACTGAGCCGCGACCGCTAATCAAAAGCCAAAGGAGAACAAGATGAACATCACCAATACGGAAAACGACATGGCTGGCTTTCAACGCGCAATGGAGAGCAAGACTGGCCGCAGCCTGACAGGTTCGCAGTTTCAGGTTGTTTGGAACCTCACGGAAATCACGCACCGGGAGATATTGCATTCCGGCAAGTTCAAGGACGTGCTCACCGATTTTTCCCAAACGTTCGCCCGCCATCAACCTTTCGACGCCATGAAAGCCGAGATTATCATCAGGGATGTCTATGCCTCGCGTTACGACCTAACCATGAAAGCCAACCTGAAGGTCCTGCAGGACAGAGAGGCAACGCTGACTGACCTCGAAAAAAGCAAAGGGCATGCTTACGCGATTAATATCGGCATACGGATAGAAGACGGTGACATCCCTCTCTACCGCGCCCTGGATAAAGCGGCTGTGGATTACGCACAAGATCTCGGGATTAGCGAAGCGGGCGCTAAACGCGTCATCGCAGAATCATTCAAAGCCAAAGAGGGAAAAGACTTCTACCAGTGGGCCAAGGAGACTGAGAAGCAGCATTATACTCCTGAATCACGTTCCTACAGCCGAAGAGAAAGAAAAGAAGACGGGCAAGCCCAAAGGCGAACGCGCACTCAGTCGCAATAGGGAGACACCATCATGAGAGATATTTTCTTCGCCAAGGTTGATTTGCCAAACGGAAAAAACATGGCCCTGCCAGTGACGCAATCTCACCTGGAGTTATTCGGGATACGTCAAAGCGCCGTTCACTATCTCAATGAGGCTCACGATACAGTACGCCGAATAGAAAACGAGCAAACGCACGATTTGGGTCACATCGGACGCGCCGAAGCAATGTGTCTTGATTATCATTGTCCTGCCGGGCGATTGCCAATGAATCAATGCCTGCGCTGGGAGCTGCTGTTGCACGCCATCGGTGAACTTCACAGTATCAAAGAGCAATTTGGCGAAGGGCTTATTGATAAGCCTGGGTGAGTGCGTCCGGCACGGTTTATTTTCATAACTAACTGAAAACGCAACAATATTACGCCGTTTTTACTTGATTTAATAGGACAATGTTCCTATTATGTTCTCTTTTGTTTGAATTGAAAAGGAGATCAAACAAGTAAACTAACTTATCGAGAGGCATGTTGACATGAAACAAAACACCCCCCCAAACTCGGACAAATCACCGGCGGCACACTCTGCACCGGGGAATGACGCGGTACAGTTTTCCCCCCTGACAATAGACTGGCAGGAATTCGCTCATTTGCTTGAAGATAGCGATCTGACAGACGATCAAAAACGCGAATTCATCGAGATTTTATGCAACATTGTCACTGCCTTTGTTGATCTCGGCTTTGGCACCCATCCTGTGCAGCAAGCCTGTGAGCAAAAAGGCACATTGGGGCATATTTCTACCCTGGATTTGGCTGGTCTGATAGAATCGGAAAATTCAATAAGACAACGATTTGAAGGTAGAGCGCACAAAGACGGCTTGCCTGAGAGCGAAGGAGGTCATCCATGAGTCAAACAAGCGAAAAAATAATCATACCCGACGCCGCCCTCCTATATTGTCGGGTTTCTGGCAAAAAACAGGAAAACGACGGGTCAGGTCTAGACACTCAAGAGCATCGTTGCCGCCAAGAGGCACAGCAATTGGGGTGCCCTGTTGAAGCCGTTTTTCCTGATACGATGACAGGTGGCGGTAACTTCATGAAGCGCTCAGGCATGGTCAATTTGTTGGCGCATCTGGATGCGAACCCACACAAACGCTATCTGGTGATCTTTGATGACCTCAAGCGCTATGCACGTGATACCGAATTTCACTTGGCCTTGCGACGTGAAATGCTAAAGCGCAATGCCATTCGCATCTGCCTGAACTTCAAATTTGAAGACACGCCGGAAGGAAAGTTTCTAGAGACCATATTGGCCGCGACGGGAACGCTTGAACGGGAACAAAATGCCCGCCAAGTATCGCAAAAAATGAAGGCGCGGATGGAGCAAGGTTTTTGGGTTAATCGTGCCGCTGTCGGTTACAAATATGTGAAATCCCCAAACGGAGGGAAAGAACTTGTTTTTGACGAACCTCAGGCGTCAATTTTGCGGGAAGCGCTTGAGGGGTTTGCATCGGGGCGGTTTGCGATGCAAGCGGAAGTACAACGCTTCCTTGAAAGCCAGCCCAAATATCCAAAGGACAAGGCGAATGGAAAACTCCGCCCGATGACCGTCACGCGTCTTTTGAAAAAGTCGATTTACGCGGGTTATGTTGAGTCCAAAGCTTGGAATGTTTCTTTACGGCCGGGGCGGCACGAAGGAATAATCTCTTTTGAGACGCACGAGAAAATCTTGCATCGGCTACAAGCGGGTACCTACGCACCTGCGCGAAAAGACATCAATGAAGATTTCCCACTACGCGGATTTGTAGCATGCGGCTCTTGCTCAAAGCCTCTGACGGCTGGTTGGTCGAAAGGGAAATATAAGGAATACCCTTATTACCTCTGCCAAACCAAAACCTGTGCGGAGTATTGCAAATCATTGCCGCGCGCTGAAGTTGAAGGTCTATTTGAAGATATCCTAAAAGCCATGACCCCGACGGAGAACCTGTTCCGTTTGGTGAAGGCCATAATCGAAAAACTATGGGAACACCGCAGAACGCAGGCCAATGAGTTGGTTGAGAGTCTGCGCAGCGAAGCAAAAAAGATCGACAAAGAAATCAACAGTTTTCTTGACCGGATTGTAAATACGCAAAACAGTTCCGTTGTTGCCGCATACGAAAATAAGATTGCGACTCTGGAACGCCAGAAGCTCTTAGCCGCTGAAAAACTCGCCAAAAGCAAGCATCCGGAGAAGAGCAAAAAGCAAATTCTAGAACTCTCCCTGAAATTCCTGTCAAACCCTTGGAAACTATGGAATTCCGGCAATTTGATGCTGCAGAAAACAGTCCTAAGATTGGCATTTACAGACCGTTTGGAGTATCGCCGGATTGAAGGTTATAGAACACCAAAAACATCCTTACCTTTCAAGCTGTTAAGCCAAACTCAAGGCGGTAATAATATGATGGTGCCGCAGGGGAGGATTGAACTCCCGACCTCGTCATTACCAATGACGCGCTCTACCACTGAGCTACTGCGGCGTTATTCATGCTGCGATATAGATGATCGCGCTCATCTGACATATCCTAGGCGATGGTGCAAGATGGTTTGGATTGAAAAGCGCAATTTGTAACGCTATCTGCAGAGCATTGCGGGGAGAAACGACGGGACAAATGACGGGGCGGGCGTGACAAAAGATACATCAAAACAGGACAAAAAGCAGGAGCGGCTTTCAGCAATGCTGCGCGAAAACCTGCAGAAGCGCAAAGCGCAGATGCGGGCACGACGCAATGCGGCTGAGCAGGAACGCGATGACATTCCCGAAGATATTTCAGAACAGCGCGCCGAAAAGCTGAAAAAAGATGAATGATACGCCGCTTTCCCGCACCTTGTGCCGTTGCAGACCTTGATGCAGCCTCAAATCCCGTTAAAAAGAGCGCCAACACAACACATGAAAGTATCACATGGATAAAATCCGCATTCGTGGTGGCAACAAGCTGAATGGCACCATACAGATTTCCGGTGCCAAAAACGCCGCATTGCCTTTGATGATCGCAAGCCTGCTGACCGACGAGACCCTGCGTCTTATGAATGTGCCCCGGCTTGCCGATGTTGCGCTGCTGCAGCGCATTTTGGGTAATCATGGCGTTGATTGTACCATCAAGGGCAAGCGTCCCGGACAGCCAAGCATGGCTGGACAGACGCTGGATCTGTGCGCCGGGGAAATTGTCGACACGACCTCACCTTATGAGCTGGTGTCAAAGATGCGCGCCAGTTTCTGGGTCATTGGTCCTTTGCTCGCCCGTATGCATGAAGCCCGTGTATCGCTGCCCGGTGGCTGCGCTATTGGCACCCGTCCTGTTGATTTCTTTCTCGATGGATTGCGCGCTTTGGGAGCCGAGATTGAACTGGATGGCGGCTACGTTGTTGCCAAAGCGCCCAATGGCCTTGTTGGCGGGACTGTTACCTTTCCAAAAGCCTCCGTCGGCGCGACACATGTTGTGATGATGGCCGCAACCCTGGCCAAGGGCACAACGCGCATTGAAAATGCAGCGCGCGAGCCTGAAGTCACTGATCTGGCCGATTGCCTGATTGCGATGGGGGCCAATATCTCCGGTGCCGGAACTGAAACGATTACCATTGAAGGTGTTGAGAAGCTTCACGGCGCGACTCACACAGTGTTGCCGGATCGCATTGAGACCGGAACTTATGCCATGGCCGTGGCCATGACAGGCGGCGATGTGATGCTGGAAGGCGCGCGCCCGGACCTGCTGGAAGCGGCACTGGATGCCATCAAGGCGTCCGGAACTCATGTAGAGCCAACCAATTCCGGCATTCGCGTGTTCCGTAATGGCGGGCCTATCAAGGCCGTCAGTGTCACCACTGAACCTTATCCGGGGTTCCCGACAGATCTTCAGGCTCAGTTCATGGCGCTGATGACCCGCGCTGAAGGCAATTCAGACATTGTGGAGACGATTTTCGAGAACCGCTTCATGCATGTTCAGGAACTGGCACGACTGGGGGCACAAATCAGCCTTGATGGTCAAAAGGCCATGGTCGAGGGTGTGCCGCAACTGACTGGTGCCCAGGTGATGGCGACAGATCTGCGCGCCTCCGTTTCGCTTGTCATAGGCGGATTGGTTGCCGATGGGGAAACCTTCGTCAACCGTGTCTATCATCTGGATCGTGGATTTGAGCGGCTTGAAGAAAAGCTGCGCAATTGTGGTGCGGAAATTGAACGTATTTCAGTCTAACATTTAAGGGAAACACAATGTCCGCATTGAAAATTATGGCGATGGACGAAGAGGACCTGACGGTTCTTTCCGCTCATTGTCAGGACGCTGTGTTCAAAGCCGCAGATGTCACATGGCTTGCTGTCGAGAAGCGGTTTCTGATCTCCCTCAACCGCTTTGTGTGGGAAGACGCGCAGAAGGCCGGCGGCCTTAAGGGCCTGCTGGGCCGCAAGAGCTATGAGCGGCACAAAGCCGTTTTGCACTTTGAGCAGGTATCAAAAGTTCAAACCAAGGGGCGCAACCCGTCTGATCCTGATGCGGTGTTTTCACTTCTGTCGATTGAATTTTTGGGCGACGACGACGGTGTCTCCGGCCAAATAGAACTGATGTTGGCCGAGGGGCACTCCATCCGGCTGGATGTTGATTGTATTGAGGTACGGCTTGCCGATTTTGATGCAGCGTGGGAAACCACCAACAAGCCAAAGCATCCGCTTAGCTGATACTGTGCTGGCCTGAAGCCTGAGCTCCTGCCCCAAGGAATACTGCATTGGTGTACCGACTGTCCCAATCCGACTCGAATTTCTCATCTGAATTCCAGACCTTGCTGGTAGCCAAGCGGGAGGTTTCCGAAGATGTGGATGCTACAGTGCGAAACATCATCCAGGATGTGCGCAAACGCGGCGATGCAGCCGTTCTGGAACTGACAGCAAAATTTGATCGGTTGAGCCTCACAGCTGACAAGCTGCGTGTTTCCGATGCCGAAATCATGCAGGCAGTGGAAACTGTTGCGCCCAAGACAATGGCAGCGCTGACCCTGGCCCATGACCGCATCACCTCGCACCACGAAAAGCAGTTACCGGTTGATCAGCACTATACTGATGCGCTGGGCGTTGAGTTGGGGTCGCGCTGGTCTGCGGTCTCTGCAGTTGGGCTTTACGTGCCCGGCGGCACCGCCAATTATCCAAGCTCTGTGTTGATGAATGCTGTGCCGGCACGCGTTGCGGGTGTAGCGCGGATTGCCATGGTTGTTCCAACGCCTGACGGCGCGCTTAATCCGCTTGTGCTGGTGGCGGCGCATCTGGCCGGTGTCAGCGAAATTTATCGCATTGGCGGGGCGCAGGCTGTTGCAGCGCTGGCTTATGGAACAGATACCATTGCACCGGTTGCAAAAATCGTTGGACCCGGCAACGCCTATGTGGCGGCTGCCAAGCGGCAGGTCTTCGGCACTGTGGGCATAGACATGATTGCCGGGCCATCCGAGGTTCTGGTGGTGGCCGATGACACCGCGAATGCGGATTGGGTTGCTGCCGATCTGTTGGCGCAGGCTGAACATGATGCCTCAGCGCAATCCATCCTCATCACCGACAGTGCCGCACTGGCTGAAGCTGTAGAACATGCGGTCGAAACCCAGTTGAAAACGTTGCCTCGTGAAAAGATTGCCGGTGCCAGTTGGCGTGATTTTGGCGCGATTATTCAGGTTGCTGATGTGATGCAGGCAGCTCCGCTGATTGACGCGATTGCAGCGGAACACCTTGAATTATGTGTGGCTGACCCTGATGCGCTTCTGGACAAGATCAGCCACGCAGGTGCTGTGTTTCTTGGACACCATACGCCAGAAGCCATTGGCGATTATGTCGGCGGTTCCAACCATGTTCTGCCGACAGCCCGTTCTGCCCGGTTCTCATCCGGACTGTCGGTTCTGGATTACATGAAACGCACGTCGATTTTGCGCTGTAACCCTGATAATCTGAGAGTTCTGGGGCCAGCTGCAATTGAGCTGGCAGATGTTGAAGGCCTTGACGCTCATGGGCGATCTGTGGCCATACGGCTTAATCTGTAGCGCAAGGGGCGCAAGGTATGTCTGACAGCGGCACACAAGGCGACACGACAGAACGGTTGTGCGCAGTTGTGCTGGATGAAAGCACCTTTGGCCGATCATCGAACGAAATCGAGCATGAGCGCGCGATTGCAATTTATGATCTGGTCGAAGAGAATTCTTTTCAGCCACTTGCGCCGTCAGCGCCTGATGTAACCGAATTTCACGGCCCATACCGTCTCAATTTGTCGCTTCAGGAAGCCCGATTGGTATTTGAGGTGCTGTTTGAAGATGGCGGACAGCTGGCGACGCATATCCTGTCTCTGACGCCATTTCGCAAGATCGTCAAAGATTACTACATGATCTGCGACAGCTATTATGCTGCCATTAAAACCGCGACGCCAAGCCAGATTGAAGCCATCGATATGGGACGGCGCGGCCTGCATAATGAAGGGTCACAACTGCTGCTGGACCGGCTGTCTGGAAAGATCGCCATGGATTTTAACACCGCCAGACGTTTGTTTACGCTGGTCTGTGTTCTGTACTGGAAAGGCTAGAGTGCGTTGATTGACAGCGCGCCAACCGGTGTTCCCTTTCCTACCCGCGCACCTGCCGCCGAGCGTCCCAGCGCCTTGCTATTTGCCTGCCGGATGAATGTCATCCGCTCCCCCATGGCCGCAGCCATTACCCGGCACCTTTTTCCCAATCAGATATATACCCGTTCAGCTGGCGTTCGGCCGGGCGCGCTTGATCCGTTTGTCCAGATTGTGATGGAGGAAATGGGCATCGATATCAGCAGACATATTCCCCATTCCTTTGAAGAACTTGAGGACACCAATTTTGATCTGGTTGTGACCTTGGCGCCGGAGGCACATCACAAGGCTCTGGAACTGACGCGCACCAATGCAATGGACGTTGAATATTGGCCAACGATGGACCCGTCACTGGCGACCGGGTCCCGGTCGCAAATTCTCGACGCCTATCGCAGTTTGCGCGATGAACTGACGATGCGCATCAAGAAACGCTTTGTCTGGCAGCCGCGCGGCAACGACTGATCAGAGTTTATCTCGTGAGGGTTTGACCAATCAGGGCTGAACTGGCGTGGCCAACGGCAGGTCCATGTTTCTGTCCTGCATCTCGGCGCGCACACGGTCCGGATAATCGGAAATGATGCCGTCCACACCCGCATCCATTAGTTTGCCCATCGCATCGGAATCATTGACGGTCCAGGGTATGACTTTGAGACCAAGCGCCTGTGCCTGTTGTATGCGCTCATTTGTCACGTCCCCGGAAAAAGGTGACCAGACGGCACCACCAGCGGCCTTCACCATGGCCGGAACATTGCCATCATATTGCGCCAGGCTAAAGCCGGCTGACCATGGTGAGGCCTTGCCACCGTCAGACTTTACATTGTCGAGCCAGTCTTGTTGTGCGGTCAGATAGACAGTGTCGATTGCGGGTGCTTTTACCTGAACCAGTTGCAATGTACGCCAGTCGAAGGATTGAATGGTGACCCGATCTTCAAAGCTCTGTTCTGTGATCACAGCCAGCAAAGCATCAACAAAAGCCTCAGGATCCAACGTGCTTTCCGGCTTGCCAGGATTGATCTTGGTTTCAATATTCAGCCGGACCATTTCATTGCCGGACTTCCTCACCAGATCAAACACCTGACGCAGTGTCGGGATCTGTGTTCCGTCAACCGCCTGCTGGTCTGGAAAGCGGGAAGCTGCACGCGAACCTGGTTTTATCTGCCCGACATCATAGGCCTGAAGTGCCTCTAAAGTCAGGTCCTTGATCAACAGATCAGGCTCAACCCATGACCCGTCGGCATTCCGCGTCAGGTTGGGATTGAGAGCAGGATCATGGGACACCACCACATGCCCGTCGGCCGTAACGCCAACATCCAGTTCCAGAGTGGAGACGCCAATAGTCAACGCCTCTGCAAAGGCCGGGAGTGTGTTTTCCGGCATCAGTCCGCGCGCGCCGCGGTGGCCCTGAAGATCAAAAGCTATTGCACTGGTACACAAGAGGGACACAGCAAGACAGAGCGTTGTAAATCGGAGAAACATATCAATTCAATCCTTTGAAACGCGGGTTATGTGGACATAGGGCACATTGTCTGAGCAAGCAAAAAACAAATTTAAATTTACAATCTGTGCACAACTAACTGAGACGTTTTTCATTAGCCGCCTTAATTGAGTTTGCAAATTGTGCAGGAACAGGAATAGACTTCCCGCAGCAGGCAAAACCAATAACAAGTCTGTACGAGGGGTATCATGTTCGTGTCATGCAAGTGTCACGGAACAATGATCTGAAGTGCGAGCGCACTTCATGACCCAAACAGGGAGAATATTATGAACTTAAAATCTATTTTAATCGCCGGTGTTTTCGGTGCATCGTCGTTGATGACCACAGCAGCATGGTCCGCTATTGATATCCAGTGGTGGCATGCCATGGGCGGACGCCTTGGCGAAGTCGTCAACGAAATTGCCGAAAACTATAATGCCAGTCAGGATGAGTACAATCTCATTCCCACCTATAAGGGTGGCTATGAAGATACAATGACTGCAGGCATTGCAGCGTTCCGGGCTAAGCAACAGCCTAACATCATCCAGATTTTTGATGCTGGTGCCGCGACAATCATCAATGCCAAGGGCGCAACCATTCCGGTTGCAGAATTGATGACGAAATATGGCGAAGGCTTCAACATTGAAGACTACATTGCCGGTGTCCGCTATTTCTATGCTGATTCTGATGGCCAGATGATCGGCATGCCTTTCAATGCTTCCACTCCGCTTTTGTATTACAACAAGGACGCATTTGCGGAAGCTGGCATCGAGAATCCTCCTGCGACCTGGGAAGAACTTGAAGTAATGGCGCCGAAGCTGAAAGAAGCTGGTTACATTGCACTGGCCCAGAGCCACAGCCCATGGATTATGGCCGAAAATTTCCACAGCCGTCATAACATTCAGATGGCCACGGGAAACAATGGCTACGACACAACTGACGTCAAGTTGCTCTACAACAACGACCAAATGAAAATGCACTGGTCGAAAATGAAAGAGTGGCTGGATGCTGGCTATTATGGTTTCTATGGCCGTGCCTGGGGCGACAATCAGGATGCTTTTGTGCAGAAGAAAGTGGCCATGTGGCTCGGTTCTTCCGGTTCATTTGGTGGCCTGACTAAATCTGCGGACTTCAAATTCGGTGCGTCCTTCCTGCCTTACTGGAAGAGCATTGTTGATGAGCCAACCGGCACCTTCATCGGTGGTGCGGCTCTGTTTGCAATGGCTGGCAAGACCGAAGAAGAATACAAAGGTGTTGCTGATTTCTTTGCCTATCTGACCAATCCTAAAAGCCAGGTTTTCTGGCACAAGGAAACCGGCTATGTGCCGATCACGACTGCTGCGTACGATATGGCTAAGGAAGAAGGCTACTATAAGTCTACACCTGACGCTGAAATCGGCATTCTGCAGTTGAGCCAAAAGGGCGGTGAGTGGACCAAAGGCTATCGTCTTGGTTACTACGTTCAGATCCGTGAAGTGATGTACAAGAATTTTGAAAACATCTTCTCCGGCAGCGCGACAGTTGATGAGGCTTTCGTGGCTATGGAAGAAGAATCCAACGATCTTCTTGAGCGTTTCAACGCGACTTACAACTAAGCGATCCGGTTATAAAACCGGTTTGGTGGCGGGCTCTGCCTGCCACCAAGCTGCTTAAACCTATTTTCCTCGGGGGAGCCGTCAATGAAGCGCGTTCAATTTGAACACAGTTCCATTCCATATCTGTTCATCGCGCCGCAGATTATCATCATTGCCGTGTTTTTCCTGTGGCCGGCGGCACAGGCCATGTACCAATCATTTCTTCTGGAAGATGCTTTTGGGCTGTCCTCACAGTTTGTCTGGTTCAAAAACTACTCAGATACGATTCTAAGCGGATCCTGGTTGCAGGCTGCCTGGTTCACGATGGTTTTTTCCGTCCTGGTGACGTTTCTCTCGCTTGCAATTGCGCTTCTATTGGCTGTTAAAGCCAATGAGGTCCTGCGCGGCGCACGCACCTACAAGACAACGCTGATGTGGGCCTATGCCATCGCGCCACCAGTGGCCGGGCTGATGGGCAATTTGATGTTCCATCCGATCATTGGCGATCTCTACAAATTCTTCAACGCGATCGGCTGGGATTTCGATCACAAGCTTGATGCGTTTGATGCCAGTTTCGTTGTCATTCTGATTTCTGTCTGGAAACAGGTGAGTGTCAACTTCATCTTCTTCCTGTCCGGTCTGCAGGGTATTCCAACATCGGTTATGGAAGCCGCGACTATGGACTGCCGCAGTCCGACGCGCCGCTTCTGGACGATAACCTTCCCGTTGCTGGCGCCAACGACTTTCTTCCTGATGGTGATCAACATCACCTACGCCTTTTTCGAAACATTCGGTATTATCGATACGACCACGCAGGGTGCACCGGGGGGTGCCACTAATACCCTGGTGTTCAAGGTGTTCCAGGACGGCTTCCGTGGTGCCGACCTTGGCGGGTCTTCTGCTCAATCTGTTGTTCTGATGATCATTGTTCTGGCGCTGACTGTTATTCAGTTCCGTTTCATCGAACGCAAAGTGCACTATTAGGGGGACGCGACTATGAACTCGATCAATTGGCGTCTGATTTCCACCCACGCAATCCTGATTGTTGGCGTGATCTTTATGAGCCTGCCGGTCTGGGTGGCTTTTGCCACATCAACCCATGCGCCGGAAACAATTCTGCGTACCGGGCTGCAGTTTTGGCCGGGCGGACATTTTTTTGAAACCTACAGCGAAGTGCTGTTCGTTGAAGGCGGTGTAATGAAATCGGTCCTGGGGACGACAATGCTGAAAAACAGCATGATCCTGGGCATCGGTTTTGCGGTTGGTAAGGTTATCATTTCCATGCTGGCGGCCTACGCGATCGTCTATTTCCGCTTTCGCCTGGCTCTGCCGCTGTTCTGGGTGATTTTCATGACCCTGCTTCTGCCGCTGGAAGTGCGCATCATCCCCTCTTACGAGGTGGTCTCCCAATTAGGACTGCTGGATACGCATACCGGCCTCATTGTTCCCCTGATTGCCTCTGCAACCGGGACGTTCTTTTTCCGTCAGTTTTTCAAATCGGTACCGGAAGAATTGCTTGAGGCTGCGCGGCTGGATGGCGCAACACCATGGCGGTTCTTCATCGACATTCTGGTGCCGCTGTCAAAAACCATGATTGCAGCCATTCTCATCATCATGTTTGTGGTGGGGTGGAACCAGTATTTGTGGCCACTCATCATGACCACCAAGGAAGAGAACTACACGCTGGTTATCGGCATTAAGCAGATTTACCAGATCCTGTCTGAAGGCGGCGAGTTGCCGCAATATCAAAAGGCATTTGCACTTACCATTCTGGCGACATTACCGCCGGTGCTGGTTGTGCTTGTATTTCAAAACTGGTTCGTTAAGGGCCTTGTAGAGAGTGAAAAATAATGGCTGGCGTTGAACTTTCCGGGGTCAAAAAAGTCTACCCCAACGGAGCGGAAGCCGTGCGCGGCGTTGATATGAAAATCGATGATGGCGAGTTTATCGTCTTTGTCGGACCGTCAGGCTGTGGCAAATCCACCCTGCTGCGCATGGTTGCAGGTCTGGAATCCATCACCAGTGGCGACATCAGCATCGATGACCGTGTCATCAATGATGTGTCACCATCCGAACGGGATGTGGCCATGGTGTTCCAGAATTATGCGCTCTACCCGCATATGACTGTTCGCGGAAACATGTCTTACGGCCTGAAAAATCGCGGCCTTCCGAAACAGGAAATAGACAAGAAAGTAACAGACACCGCGACGATGCTGCGCATTGCAGACTTTCTGGACCGCCAACCGAACCAATTGTCGGGCGGTCAGCGGCAACGTGTTGCCATGGGCCGTGCCATCGTGCGCGAACCAAAGGTCTTTCTGTTTGACGAGCCATTGTCGAATTTGGACGCCAAGCTGCGGGTGCAGATGCGCATCGAGATCAAGCGCTTACAGCGCCGTATGGGTGTTACCAGTATCTATGTGACCCACGATCAGACCGAAGCCATGACTTTGGCGGATCGTCTGGCTGTCATCAATGACGGGCGCATTGAGCAGATGGGTGCGCCCATTGAGCTCTATAACAACCCGACAACTCTGTTTGTGGCCTCTTTCATTGGCTCACCTCAGATCAATCTTATTCCGGCACGTTTTGAGGGCGGCAAGCTGGTCAGCGGCTCAATTCAACTCGATGGATTTGAAAACCTGCCGGAAAACAAAGACCTTGTTCTCGGGGTCCGGCCCGATGCGCTGAGTCAAAACAGTGATTCACGACTGGAAATGCGAGTCGATCTGGTTGAGCAGCACGGTGCGGACAATCTTATCTATGGCGTTCTGAAAGGGGCTGCCGCAACCGAAGGCGACGAAACCGAGATTTGCATTAAGGTGGATCAGCAAATCCTTCCTGATATCGACAGCAATCTGGGACTTAGCTTTGATACATCTCGCACGATGGTTTTCGAAAAAGATACCGGCGCACGAATTGTCTAAGGGGTCGCTTGGCCGTAATAGAGAAGGCTGATGCAAATCATCCATCTCAATTGACGGCAATCAAGTGACGCTCAGAGACTTCATCAACCATCTGATACTTTGTCTGGGTGTGATATTCCTCGTCGCGCCCATTGCGTTGATTTTTTTCTCGTCAACTCACAGCACGGCAACGCTGCAGACCGACAGTCTGCAGCTGACCTGGGGTGGGCAATTTGAACGCAATTATACCAGCCTTCTGGGATTTGAGGCAGGATTCTCCGACGAAGTTACGCCGCTCGCCATGCTGAAAAACTCGATGATTGCCGGTCTTGGCGTTGCCATTCTGACCACCGTTTTCTCGATGTTGACAGCCTATGCCATTGTGTTCTTTCGGTTTCCATGGTCGGGCTTTGTTTTCTGGGTTGTCCTGACCACGCTGCTGTTCCCTCTTGAAGCCCGGTTCATCAACACCTTTGAAGTGACCTCCAGCCTTGGACTGGTCAACACCCATGTCGGCCTCATTCTGCCGGTTCTGGCGGCTGCATTGGGCACGTTTTTCTATCGCCAGTTCTTCCTGACCCTACCGGAAGAGCTTCTGGAGGCAGCCCAACTGGATGGCGCTGGTCCGATCAAGTTTCTGCGCGACATCCTCATTCCCCTGTCATGGCCGCGCACTGGTGCGATCTTCGTCATCGCCTTCATGATCGGCTGGAATCAATTTTTGTGGCCACTGATGATCAGCACAGATGACAGTCTTTACACGCTGGTACGCGGCATAAGGCTGATTGGGCAGGAATCCGGTCCGGGCATGGCCCTTGTCGTCCTGACGATCACCCCGCCGTTTTTCCTGCTGCTGATTTTTCAACGCTGGTTCTTCAATTCACTGGCGATGACAGAGAAATAACGCTGATGAAAAAGCCGAGCGGTTTCTATCGGCTCTGTTTGGAAATGCTGGAAAAGGCAACTGCGGTTACGATGATCGCACCGACCAGAATTTCCCTGATGTAGCTGTCCACGCTCATCTGGGTCAGGCCATTATCCAGAATTCCCAAGATCAAAACACCAATGAGGGAATAGAGGACCCTTGGCTCGCCCTCCTCGCTCATGGTCATGCCCAGGAACACGGCGGCGATAGCGTCCAGCATCAGGCCACTGCCCTGTGTGGGATTGGCAGAGGCAACACGGCTTGCATACATCAGGCCGGCAATGGCAGCGCCAAACCCGGTCATGGCGAAGGCGCAGAGCCGCAGCGTGCGCACTTTCAAGCCAGCCAGACGTGCCGCTTCCTGATTGCCGCCAATGGCGTAAAGACGCCGGCCAAATATGGTCTGCTCCAAAATGAACCAGACGACCACCAGCACCAACAATGCCACCAGGCTGAGATAGGGCAGTTTCAAACCGATCAGGCCGATCTGATCCAGTTCAATACCGCTGCGCGCAAAACCTGAAAATTCTGTTGGGATATCCCGGCCAAAAATGGTTTTTCCGCCGCTGGTGAAGAACGCCATGCCGCTGAACATGGTCAGCGTGCCAAGGGTCGCCACAAAGGGCAGAATGCCGAAGAATGACACGAGAATACCATTGAAGACACCGCCCAACACACCAACCAGAAGCGCGGCGGCAATGCCGACCCAGATCGGATAGCCCATGGAAAACAGGAGTGCTGCCACGATGCCGGCCAGACTGGCCATTGAACCAACGGACAGATCAAAATCCCTCATGACCATGACCAGGGTCATGGAACAGGCAACCACGGCCAGCATGCTGACTTGTTGAGTGATGTTGAGGAGGTTTCTTGCCGTCAGAAATGTGTCCGGCAATTGCACCGCAAAAAACACCAAAATGCTGACGAACCCGATCAGGGTGCCATATAGCTTAAGAGTTCGGATCATAGGGAGATACTCATGCCGCTTCAGAATGATAAAATTGTGCCAGAAGCTTTGCGGGTGTCAGGGTTTCGGCTGGTATGGGTGCACTTTGTGCGCCATCGCGCATGATAATAATACGGTCACACATCCCCAACAGTTCCGGCAGGTCTGATGACGTTAAGAGAATGCTGCAACCATCGCTGCTGGCCTGACGCATCAGGGAATAAATATCAAATTTTGCGCCGACATCCACACCGCGCGTCGGCTCATCAAGCAGCAGGAGCTTTGGCGCTGCGGCAAGGGCGCGTGCAAACACCACCTTCTGCTGATTACCGCCGGATAATTCATAGACGCTTTGTCTGGGGGAGGCCGCCTTCAGCCGAACAGCCTTGCTGAACTGCTTCGCGGTTTCTGCTTCCGCTTTTGAATGCGTTATGCCCGTGCTTCGGGACAGAAATGCCAGATGCGGCAGGACAATATTGTCCTGCGCACTGCGGCGTAGCATCAGCCCCTCGCTGCGCCGCTCCCGCGGAACGTAGGCAATATGTCGTCGCCACGCCTCAGAGGGCGATTTGGGCGCAGGCTGGCCAGCGACAATTGCTTCACCCTTCAGCAACGCGGAAACGCCCATGAACATCTGCAACACATCGCTTTGGCCCGCATTGGTGAGGCCGCATATGCCAATGATTTCGCCTTCGTGCAGTTCAAAATCAATATCCCGAATGCCTGCGGTTGCGGCCCCTTTTGCAGCGCAAACAATCGCCTTGCCAATGGGTGTTTCGCGTTTTGGATGGGCCTCTTCCAGATCACGGCCCGTCATCGCAAAAATGATCTGTTGTCTGTTGGTGTCGGCGATAGGAGATGACAGAACGGTTTTGCCATCTCGAAGCACCGTAACGTCATCGCAAATCCGCATGACCTCATTCATCCGATGCGAGACATAGAGGACCGCAACGCCCTCCGACTTCAACTGCTCGATGACCCGGAACAGTTTTTCCGCTTCATCCTCCGACAGGGCTGCTGTCGGCTCGTCCAACACATAAAGTCGGGCCTCCTCGCCATCCAGTGAGACGAGAGAGCCTGCGATTTTCACAAGCATTCGGTCTCCGGTGGATAGACGGGCGGCCTGAAGCCTCACATCAATATGATCAACACCCAGACGCAACAGCGCTTTCTCGGCCTGCTGTTCCAGCTGTTTCCAATCAATGGCAATACCGAGCCGCTTTGGATAGGCCCAACCCAGAAAGATGTTTTCGGCCACTGACAAATGCGGAACGATGTTGAGTTCCTGATGAATAAAACGGAAGCCGGCTTTGCGCGCATCCTCGGCATTGTTCAGCGTCAGCGCTTGCCCATCCTGCGTGACATCCATGGTATCGGCACGCTGCACACCTGCCAGCAGTTTGATCAAGGTGCTTTTTCCCGCGCCATTTTCACCCATCAAGGCGTGAACCCGGCTTGGGGCCAAATCCAGCTGCGCGGCAGAGAGGGCCATGGCTCCTGAAAATGATTTCGAAGCATTTCGGATTGAAAGCATCTGCATCATCAATTCAAGAAGCCATGGACCGTTTTATGTTTTGGAGAGCGATTTATTCGCCAACATTGGCCTTGGTGATTAACACGGTGGGAACGTAAACCACGTCTTCCTTGATCTCTTCGCCCTTGATAGCACGCGACACAACACCAGCTGTGGCCTTGCCGATACCGACGAAATCCTGTGCAACGGAGGCTTCGAAATTGCCGCCTGCGGCGATGGCATCACGGGCTTGCGGATTGGCATCAATCCCGACGATGACAATGCCCTCACCTTCCCGGCCAGCAGCTTCAATTGCCTGCAATGCGCCAAGACCTGGCTGATCCCAGGCAGCCCAAACAGCGGAAATGCTGCCAGGTTCCGGGTTGGCAGCCAGAATGGCTTCCATTTTTGCGCGGCTGTCGGCAATGCCACCATCCTGTACATCAGGCGTGATGCGGTCGATCACTTCAATATCCGGGAAATTACCAAACACGGCGTCAGCAATCACGCCCCGGATCTGAACCGGTGGGAATGGGTCAAAGACGAACATGACCACCCTGCCCTTGCCGGCAATACGGTTGGCCACATAGACCGAAGTCTCTGCTGCCATGGCATAACCATTGGATGTGACATTTGCCTGCAGAAGCGGGCTTGCGCCGCTGTCCATGCCGATAACCGGTATACCGGCTTCCTTGGCCACTTCCAGACCGGCTGCAATCTGTTCAGGATCCACATTGATGACGATGGCATCCACTTTCTGGGTGACCGCATCTTCAATGCGACTGATGACGGCAGCGACATCGCCAGCCGTATCAACAATATTGGCATTCCAGCCCATGCCATCGGCTTCGGCCTTGAAGCCTTCGACAAACATCTGGGTGCCTGGCTGCGCCAGATAGGGTGTCACCACCGTTACATTCTGCGCCCAAGCGGGCGCGAAGCTTATGGCCGTTGCGACGAGAGCGCCTGCAACAGATTTCAAATTCAACATATTATCTCCCGATTTATTCGTGATGACGGTTTGGGACGGGCCCATAAATCATCCGCTCTATTAATGACCCCATGAAGCCAGAATTTTACCAAAATGGGTAGGGCTATTTCTCCCTCAGCGACGAATTGGCCACATCGAGAAACCTGCTGTTCAACATCTCATTAGCTGAAATGGCGTCGACATAGATGTCGAAAAGCGCATCATAGCGTTTGTTCATCGCCATATCCGGCTGATAGGTTTTGTCAAAACGTACAATCTGTTCGAAAGCCGAGGACACGGAATTGTGCAGCCCAATCGCAGTAGAGGCCAGACCGGCGGCCCCCAGAAGACCCGTGTCTGTGACGGCCACCCGCTGCAACTCGCGACCCAGAACATTTGCTCTGATCTGGTTCCAGATGTCGGACTGAAAGCCACCGCCGCCACAATTGATACAGCCGCTCGACACACCGGCAGACTGTTCCACCGCCTGTAGCGCCATGCGCACAGAAAAGGCCACGCCTTCGTAGATTGATCTGGCCATATCGGCTTTGTTGGTGGTCTGGTCGAGCCCCAGAAAAACACCTCTGGTATGCGCCTTCCAGATCGGAGCGCGCTCGCCCTGCAAATGCGGAATGAAAATCGGCGCCGGTTTGGAAAAATCAGAGGTTGCGGCAGCAGCCGCCATTTCGGTTGGGCTTTGATCTGTCAGTTCGCCATACCATAATTTGGCAGCACCACCTGATTGTGTCGGTCCCGCATGTATGAGAATACCTTCGCATTCAGGTACAACAATCACGCCTTCAGTCGGGGTCAGGGTCGGCGATGAAATACCCAGGATTTCACTTGTGCCGCTTAAGTAAGCTGTGGTTCCCGGTTTCGTTGCCCCACACCCAACCAGACCGGTCCAGCCATCCATGGTTCCATTTGCAACCGGTATACCGGCAGCAGGGCCAGACCGAACCTGGCCGACAATTGACACCACATCACGCACCGGGACCACGCGATCAGCAGCGCCTGGAACAAGGTCAAGAACTTCCGGGATCAATTTCAGTTTCTGATCAACCAGCCCGATATTGGACAGGCCGTCTGTCGCCAATTCACCTGTAAGTTTGAGGATGCAATAGTCTTTCGGCAGCATGACCAAAGCCGTTTTATCCCAAATATCCGGTCTGTGCCGGGCCATCCAGAGCATGCGCGACAGAACATGACTTGCATCAATGGGCATGGGGGCACCCCACCACGCGATGCGCTGTTCCTGGGATACTGCGGCGTCCAGTTCTTTCGCCTCGGCAACGGCTCTGCCATCCTGCCACAGAATTGCAGGCGCCAAAGGATTGCCATCCTTGTCAACAAACAGATGGGTGCTAACCTGCGAGCACATGCCAATGGCGGCGACACTGCTTAATTGGCGTGAGAATTTCGCAAAGGCTGTTTCAACCGGCCCTAGCCAATGTTCAGCATCCTGCTCAACAATTCCAGCTTCCCCGCGCTGCGTGGGGTATGACTGGCTGACATGATCAAGAACAGCACCCGTTTGATCCAACAGGCCAACTTTCACAGCCGTCGTGCCGACATCAATTCCAATGATTAGTTCACCCGCCACGTGTCTGCCTTCACATCATGATTGTTCAGCAGCGACACTACAACAGCCGGAAACGCTCTAGTAGTCTTTCTCGAAAAAGATACCGATGCCGGTATTGCCGTCCGAAGACACCGAGCCCTTGGCGGTCAGATCATCTGTGATGTCCAGATTGATGGTGGCTTCCGTTTCCTGACCGGCCTCTACGCCCAGATAGACATTGTCGTTGATATATTTACCGACACGCACGGCGGTGTTTCCACTGCTGTCGCTCACGATATCAATATCATCCAGACCAAGGCCATCGCGCAGACTGCCAACCAGCCCGGGGCTGTTGCCACCGGTCAATTCCAAAGCAATAGAGGCCAGACGAGCGACCTGCAAAGGTGACAACTCACCAACGCCACGGCCAAAGATGATTTGCGACAGGACTTCATCCTGAGGCAGCGACGGGGAAGAGGTAAACGTAACTTCAATATCGTCCAGACGGCCCTGAATGCGAATGAAGGCGTCAACGTCTTCCGTCTCAACGCGCGCCAGAAAATTAATCCGGGGGTTGAGATCACCCTGCATGAGGATTCTGCCTTCATCCAGATCGATGCGCTGTCCCACAATGGATAATCTGCCCCTTATCAGATCAAACTGACCGACAGGCACGATGTCGAAAGTAGGTCCGGTCAGGCGGATGCGGCCACCCAATTCTGCATCCAGTCCACGACCACGCACGAAAATGCGGTTGGGTGCATTGATCGTTACATCCAAAGTCAGAACAAAAGGACGTGCTGATGGTTTGGGCGCAGGTGTCGCGCGCTCAATTCTGGCCAAGGTCTGGCGCACAATCCTCGGCGGCATAATGTGACGTACATCCAGCAATTCCGCGCTTGAGGCAAAGCTTTCCGGTACGGTGATTTCCGTTTCACCCAAATTGATCTCACCCGACAAAAACGGGTTGCTGGTAAGATTGCCGGTCAGTGACAATGTGCCATTCAGGACGGTGGAGAATGTCTGTGCGTCCGTATAGCGCGCCTCGTTGAGACGGATTGTCAGATTGCTGGTGGATTGACCGAATATGCCCACTGAACCTGAGGCGGATACGGTGCCCCCGGAGGCCAGCGCAGCGCTGAAATTGTCAATAATGGCCTGACTGCCACTTAATGATGCGGAGAGATTGATGTTGTTCAGCCGCGCATTGGACAATGGATCGGAGAACGTGCCGTTGGCAACGGACAGTCGACCACCAATCTGTGGGTCTTGGAAGGATCCCCGTATCTGCATGTCCAGCGTTGCAGTGCCGGTTGCTCTTGAACCGCGATCACGGAGCACGGGATCAACCAAGGACAACGGCGCATTGCCGGCAACGTCGATTGCCAGACTGGATGCAGCCAGGGAAATCTCGCCATTTGCAGTCAGATTCAGTCCCTGATCATTGTTCGCTGCAGCGCGGTTCAACACCAGAACATTATTCTGAAACGTGCCGGTTGCGTTGAGTTGCAGCGGCGATATTCCGGCATCAGCCAAAGGCCTTGCGGACAGGCCCGCCCCGTCTGCTGTAAAGCTGGCATTGGGATTGTCCGGGCTTCCTGTAATCAACACCTGCCCGTTGACACGCCCCTGCAATGCCAGATCGGGAACAATTGCGTTGGCGATGTTCAGCGGCAAATTGTTGATCGCAACGCGAATATCCATTTGGCTTCCCGAACTGCCAGCCAGCTCGATGCTTCCATCCCCCACTTGCAGGGTGGCATTGGAAATTTGAACCGTGCCATCGCGCAATTGAAGTTCTGCTGGTGCAGTGAGCCGGGCATCGGCGATGTCCGATGTCAGATCGAATTTATTGACTGTGATCCGGGACAGAGCTTCACCGCGGGCCATCTGCCCTGCCGTGGAAAACGAAGTGTTGTTGTCGGCCAAGGCCGCATCGAGATTAAAATTGGTCACATCCCCTGATGTGGATACCGTGCCGTCAATGCTTGTGACATTAAAACCGCTGACGACCACAGACCGCGCTGAGATCTTGCCATCAATCCCTGGAAGCCGGAACAGCTCCGAGATTTTTGCCTTTATATCAGCACTTCCGACGCGGATATCGTTGAACAGCACATTGCGCGCCGTCATATCGATATCTGCTGACTGGGTTTGTTTTGCCCCAGTTCCGCTTGTCTGGGTTTCATTTACCTGGGGCTGCAAGCGGATGGTGGCATTCACTTCGCCGGATGCCCGGACCAGACCCAGTGCAGCGACGGGACCTATGTCACGACTTTGAATGGAGAGGTCCGCATCAATCAAGCCACTGGCGTTCAGGGCCAGATCGCCCGCTATATCGGTTGCGCCAATATTGAGGCGAAGCCCGGTTACGCTGCGCACGTCTTCGCTGGCATCCACACGCCCGGCCAGAGTCAGGCGCTGACGGTCGATGAACCCGTCGCCGGACAGATCACCTGTCAGCGTTTCACCATCGGTGTTGCCATCAAATACAAGCGCGATATCGCGCACCGGCTTGCCGGACAGCATGCCCTCTTCAAGACCAAGCGTTGCCATCAGATTGAACGGGGTTTGCTGGCCGTTCAGGCTCAGATCCAGTGTGAGAGGTCCCGAGCCATTCGGGCTGATGCTTGCAATATTCCGGATCAGGGCCTTGCCGGTTAAATCTGCAACTTCAGAGGCAAAACGCCCATTCAGGTTCAATTGAGCCTGATCGTTGGAGACTTCGAAATTACGAAAGCTCAACCCTTCGGTGGTTCGTGCAACGCCGCCAAACAGGCTCGTTGTGCCGCGCAACAGATTATCTACCGGCTCGATATCCACCTGCATGGAGCGGCCAGCGCCTTCCAGCGTCAGATCAAAACTACCGCCAATCAAGACGATATTTCCTTGTGCCGTGAGGGCGGTTGCACCGCCGAGCTTGCGTCCCGCGAGGAACGAAAACGCGTTGAGATCAGCCGTTTCCAGTTCGATGTTTCCATCGAATGTGCCGCGTGACAAAATACCGTTGGCCTTCACGCTCAGCGTTTCACCGGTTACGGAAAAATCGTTGATTTTCATGCCAATTGCAGGAGACCATTCGCCGCTGCCCCGGGTGCTTATCTGCGTGCCTATGGCCTGTGCCAAAGCTGGCTTTGTGGCCGCAATGCCTGCCAATACGCCTTCAAATTGATGGGTGACCAGACGCTTGGTCGGGTCATTGGCATTTTGCACCACGCCAAAGGCCTGGAAACTCACTTCATCGAGATTCATATCTGCACTTTGCAGATCACTCATGCGTAAATCAGACCGCCAATCCTCGCTGTTGCTGACATCGTAAGCGATCGTCAGCGATGCACCGGCGATTGTACTTGTTGTGGTGCCAAAAGGCAGTTCCAGCCGCGCATCCCCGGTTGGTGCAAGCGACAGATCCATATTAAGGCGGCTCAGGAAACCATCGGCCAGCGTCGCCGCATTGGCCGCCAGTTGAACACTGCCGCTGTCGATTTCCAACTGGTTGATGACAACATTGCCTTGCGGTGCGAACAAGGCATCAAAAGTCAGATTGCTGCGCGTTCCGAAAAACGGCCGTGTCGTTTCCGGCAATATGTCTGACAAGGGCCCCTGCAGGGTAGCGATTGTCTGCAGACCGGCTGCCGTATCATCAAACGTCAGCTGGCCCTGCAAAATCGGTCGCGCGGCCACATTGAAATCCAGCGACACGACCAGATCTTCGAGCGGCGCGTCGCCTGTAATTTTCAGTCCAACCGGTGGTTTGTTTTCAAGACGCAACAATGTCGCGATGATGCCATTCTCCGGCTCCTGCAAATCTACATCAAGGGCAAGTGTCCTGTCGCCAGAGCGGTAGTCAGCGGCAATCATGAAACGGCCGCCGGACCCGTCAAGCCGCTGGATGTCCAGATTAAGATCCAGCGATCCTTCATCCAGAGTGATAGCGCCATTCAGGCTTGCTTCCGTTTCCAGACCAAACACCGTTGGCCCGAAGGCGATGACCGGTACGCTGAGTTTTTCAAGCTCAATGGCCACCGGCAGGTCAGGAATTGCAAAACTGCCCGCTTCGGGTGACGGCAGGCTCTCGTCGGCCAGCGCCTTTCTCTTGAAATCAATGCGCTCGGCTTCCAGGCTTTCAACTTCCAGACGGCCGCGAAACAGGGCTGTCCGGTTCCAGATCAGGACAGGTTTGATAATCTCCAGCCAAACGCCAGCCTGGTCCGCAATTGTGATGCTGTCGAACGAGACGTTCGAAGACAGAGACCCTTCCAGCCCGTTAAGACGGATCTGCCGGCTCGGCGTAGACAGCTGGCCCTCGACAAATTCTACAAAAGTCGATTTTTCCTGTTCTTCCTGTGCCACAGCTGGCGACGCAAGGCCAACCATCAGGATCGTAACAGCGAGTAGAAAAAGCAGCGGTCTCAAAATCAAAACGCCTGTCCAATGCCGACATAAATACCAAAGTCCGGGTCGTCCTTATCCGGATCGAGCGGCACCGCCACATCCAGCCGGATAGCACCAAGGCCGGTGTAATAGCGTATCCCTGCGCCCACGCCGACTTTGATGTCTTCTGAAAAATCTATCGTGCTTTCCGCGCCGACCGTGCCGACATCGACAAAGGCAACCGCTCCAAAGCTTTCGGTGATACGCTGGCGCAGTTCAAGAGAGCCCTCAAGCAGTGAGCGACCACCGGAGATCGAGCCGTCCGGCTCGTTCACGCCGATATTCTTGTAGCCATAACCACGCACCGAACCGCCACCGCCGGTGAAGAACAGCAGATCGGGCGGAGCTTCGGTCACGGCAATGCCAGCTAAAGAGCCCAGTTTGACGCGTCCGGCCAGAACCGTTTTCTTGCTGCCAAGCGCCAGATAGGTGCGGCCTTCCAATTCCAGATGCAGGCCAGCGCTTTCAAATTCCCATTCGTAAAAGGGTCGGGCCTTCAGGTCCGCATAGAACCCGTTGGTTGGCTCCAGCTTGTTGTCGCGATTGTCAAAAGTGGCTTCTGCGAGAATGCCCGTCGTAAACAGTTGGCGCGTTCCGAACGTGTCCGTATACTCGCCAAATTCAGCAAATAATCCGCCGGTAAACGTAAGTTCATCGGAATAGTAATGTGTCAGCGTGGCCTCGCCGGAGACAGATGTCTCGGTATAGGTGTCGTTGACTTCCCGCTTGGCAGTCAGACCAAGTTTCAGATCCGTATCCGGATTGAAGACACCGGGTTTGGTGAACTGGGCCCCAAGAAGGTAATCGATTTCGTCGTAATTGACCGTATTGCCGAAGCCGGCAATTTGCGCGTCAATCCGCAAGCGTTCAGCCTTTCCGAATAAATTGCGATGCAGCCAATAGGCTTGCACGCCTGCCCCGTCGATGGTGGACAGGGTTGCGCCAATACCAATGCGGCGTGTCTTCTTTTCGCTGGTTCTGATGGTGATCGGAAGGCTGCCATCTGACAGAACTTCTGGCGCTTCTTCAATTCTCTGCAGAGAAAAGACGCCCAGTCGCTCCAGACGCTTGCGCGCCTTTTCCAGATCATCAGGATCGAATTCCTTGCCTTTGATAAGGCCTGCCATATAGCGCACAAACTCGGGGTCCATGCGCTCGGTGCCTTCAACGGAGACATCGCCATAGACGGCATAAGGACCTTCAGCCATCCATAGATAGACGCGCAGATAATCCTCCGGGTGCACGGCCGTAACCGTTTGTTTTGAAACGCGCGCCTTTGGATAACCCTGCTGCCGCCATGCTTCGCGCGACAACTCACCCGCCAGGCGAACCACTTTTGCACGCGCCGGTTCTCCGTCTGCAAAGCCGCGATCTGCGGGCAGATCAACAACATCTTTCCGGTCGGTCGGCGCCGGTGCCGGGTTCATGACAATGCTGTCTTTAAAGCTGAATTTGTTGCCGGGTGTCACCACAACATCTACGGTCGACACATCCGGCACCCGGGTGCCGGCGGGAATGTCAGCTGCCTCACGGCCATTGACCTTAATCGATATGCCACCGCCATAATGCGCTTCATTATAAAGCGCGGCCTGAATGCGGCGATAATCACCCTTGGCGCGGGCAAGCAGCCCTGCAGAGCCCCCGATGGGCGTTCCACTGCCGCGCAGCAGCTCGGAAGCGCCTTCAACAGCGCTGGCAATGTCTTTGTCTTCCGTAGGCAGGATGGTGAGCTCGGCTTCATATTCCTTCGGGTCAATCAGATCGCTGTCTGCTGAACCATCGCTCTTGCAGGCACCGAACAAACATTTGCCGAACAATTCCAGCGCATAAGCAGGCGCAGGCACTGCCGGCACCATAACCAGCAGCGCTATCGCAAAAGCAGGTAGAGACCTGATTGGGAACCGCGACAGCCGCATTCAAAAAGACTCCATACGAACAGTTTTCCGACACGCGCAATGCGCCTCAGTGAAGGGTTGCAGGTTTTTCAGATTTTACAATAGCGTGGTTATCAGGAAAGGCCATACACGACATGCGTTTAACTTGAATCTGCCGAATTGAATTAGGCCTAGAATGTGTTGGGGATAAGACCGAAATGTGACGCCAAGCGGCGTCAAATTGTCCTAGTTCCCCATTAACGCAGGCAAAGTCAGCGAGATGGCCGGAACGTAGGTGACCAGCAGCAAGGCGGCCAGAATTGCCAGATAGAAAGGCCAGATTGTCTTCAAGGCGTCTTCAATCGGCACTTTGCCAACAGCACAGCCGACAAACAGACAGGCACCGACGGGCGGTGTGCAAAGGCCAAGGCCAAGGTTCATCATGAGCATGATGCCAAACTGCACCGGGTCCATGCCAAGACTTGTCGCAATGGGCATGAAAATGGGTGTGCAGATCAGGATAAGAGCCGCCATGTCCATGATCATGCCCAACAGAAGCAGCATGATGTTGATCATCAGGAGAATGATCAATGGATTGTCAGAGATCGAGAGCAGGAAGCGGGACAACAATCCGGGCACTTCATAAAGCGCCAGCAAATAACCAAAGGCACCGGCGCAAGCGATCAGGATCATGACCATGGAGGTTGTGCGCACAGATGTGGTAACGGCGGTCTTGAACTGTTTCCAGGACAATGAACGGTAGACAAAGGCGGTCAGGAGCAAAGCATAGATTGCACCGAATGCACCTGATTCAGTAACCGTAAACACGCCGGACAAGACGCCACCTACAATGATGACGGCGGTTACAAAACCCGGAAGAGCCGAGGCGGCCGTAATTGCAACGGTGCGCCATCCGGGAAATGGCTCGGAGGGGTAATTCTTTTTGATTGCAATGACATAAGCAGCGATTGCAAGGCAAACGCACATCAAAATTCCGGGAACTACGCCTGCCAGAAACAGTTTCGAAATGGAAATTCCCCCACCGGCGGCCACAGCAAAAATAATCATGTTGTGGCTTGGTGGAATGACGACACCGGCAATGGACGACGTCACCGTTACGTTGACTGCATAGTCACCGTCATATCCCTTTTCCTTCATGATCGGGATAAGAAGGGAGCCCAGCGCGGAAATGTCGGCGACAGCCGAGCCCGAGATGCCGCCAAACAGCATGCTGGAAAAAATGTTGACCGACGCCAGCCCGCCGCGCACATGGCCAACCAGAGCTGATGCAAAGTGGACGAGCCGCTTGGCGATACCGCCATGGAGCATCAATTCACCGGCAAAGATGAAAAATGGAATGGCCAGAAGCGAGAATATTGTCGTGCCCGAGACAATCCGCTGGAACGGGATCAGCAGCGGAAAACCCTCGTAGAAGAAGGCTGCCAAAGCTGCGACACCCATTGCGAATGCAACAGGAACACCAATAATGACACAAACGGCAAACAGGCCGAGAAGAATAGCAAGGCCCATCAGTCAGCGACCTGTTCAAGCGTGGTTGGATCGGCAAAATAATATCGATATGTGCGTGACATGGCATGGGCTGACGCAAAGATGAAAATGAGACCACCACAAATTGCAGCCGGCAATGTTCGAATGCCTTCTGGAATATTCAGCATCGCCAGATTTGTACTCCAACCGAATTGCACAAGTTCAATACAGGCCAGCAACATGATGAGGCCGAAGAAAGCCAGGAGCAGATCGGCGACGATGCGCAAGGGTTTCCTCAGCCAGTCCGGAAACGATTCCCGAATGAAGCTCACGCCCAGATGAGTCTCTTCGTGGACGCCAGCTGCGGCACCAAGAAACGTGATGTAAACCACCAGCAGAAGCGCCAATTGCTCAACCCAGGTCGGCGTGACATTCAGCACATAGCGACCGAACACCAGCCAGCCAAAAATCACCAGCAATGTGACGATTGCGATGCTGCATATGAAGATGCAGACCCTGCTGATCAGGGGAAGCAAGCCATCAATCATTTTGAGAAAACCGGCTATGCTGCGCACGGGCCACCTGTCATTTTGCCAAGAAAAGCCCGCGCCTTTTGTCCAAGCCGGACATGAAGGCGCGGGTTGGTTTTGGTAGTGTGCCCTTAGTCCGCGTTGCGGATCAAGTTCACCAGATCTGTCAGGTCAGGATTTGCAGCCAGGAATTTGTCATAAACTGGCGTCATGGCAGCCTGGAAAGGTGCCTTGTCGTCGATTTTGTTGACCGTTGAGCCACCGGCTGCAACTTTTTCCATACTTTTCATTTCACGTGCCTGCCACAACTCACGCTGCAGTACTGCACTTGCGTGGCCTGCAGCACGAACGATTTCCTGATCTTCAGCGGACCAGGTGTCCCAGGTTCTTTTGCTGATGCACAGGCATTCTGGAATGATCAGATGCTCAGACAGTGAATAGAACTTGGCTACTTCAAAGTGGTTGGTAGACTCATAGGATGGCGGATTGTTTTCCGCTCCATCCACAACACCTGTCTTCAAAGACTGGAAGACTTCACCAAATGCCATTGGTGTTGCATTGCCGCCCATGGATTCAATCATGCCAACAAACAGATCATTGTTCATGACGCGGACCTTGAGGCCCTTTACATCATCCGGCGTATTGATGGCACGTTTGGAGGTGTAGAATGAACGCGCTCCGGCGTCATACCAACCAACTGCGATCAGGCCTTTTTTCTCCATGCCTTCAGCGATTTTCGCGCCTGCTTCGCCATCCATCAGGCGATACATTTGCGGAATGCTTTTGAAGATGAATGGCAGCGATACAACATTGGTCTCAGGAATGACCTGACCCATTGGCCCGAGGCTGAATTCACCAAAATCAATAGCACCAAGGCGGACCTGCTCAATTGCGTCTGGCTGTGAACCCAGCACGCCATTGTGGAAAACCTTGCCACTGATGCGGCCTTCGGTCTTTTCTGCGACTTCTTTCAGAAACGATTCTATTGCAATGGATACCGGATAATCCTCAACATGGATGTTCCAGCCACGAATTTCTTTTGCATCGGCTGTTGGCGTACCAATGGCACCAGCGGCAAATGTAAGAGCCAGAGCGCTGCAAAGCGCCAGTCTTCTGAATTTCGACGAAATACTCATGAGTTCCTCCCAGAACAATCATTTATGTCAGCAGGCAAATTCGAACAGCAGGAATGAACGAAACTCACTCTTGCCTTTGCAACCTCTATCACAGGAAATTATACTAGTATACCAGTTTCTTGCTTCAAGCTGGATTTTCGCTTTTCAGATAAGGACGCGTTACACCGGCATCGTCGTCAGTCGACGAAAAAGTCGTGGTTGGAAGCGGTCGCTTCTGCAATTGTTGAATCCAGCCGGGACAGATGCAGGCGCATCAAAGCGACAAGTCCATCTGCATCACCCTGCTTCAGAAATTCATACATTTTGATATGATCCTGATACACATCATTGAACTCGGTACGGCGCGACAAGGCAAATGCGCAAAGGCGATCCACCTGAAGTTTGCTTTCCGAAATCGTCTGATAGGCAAGCTCGCTGTCGGCTACCAGACACAGGAGTTTATGAAACTGAGAATCCAGTTCCTTGAAGGTCTGAAAATCGTTGTTTTCAACCGCCTCACTCTGCAAGGCCAGATTTTCATCAAAGGCTGCTTCGTGGGATTTATCAAACTTTCCGCTGGCAACACTCACGACTTCAACTTCGATTGCCTTACGGACAAAGCGGGAATCGGCAATATCCTTCAACGAAATTTTCTTGACGATCGTGGCCCGCTGAGGTCGGACCAGTAACAGCCCCATATTGCTCAACCGAATGAAGGCTTCACGAACCGGCTGACGCGAGACATCAAACTGACGGGCAATTTCCACCTCTGACACCTTTGTGCCCGGCTTCAGGCGAAGGGTCGTGATGTCGGCGTAGATCTTATCGAAAATGTCATCCGTATTGGTGCGCCGAATCTGCTCGGACCGTTGGCGCAGGCCGGATGCTCCGGAAAATCTTGTTGTCGTTGGATTGGCAGGATTATTCATGTCGCACTCTTGAGGTATCTTCGACTACCATACTAGAACATAATTGGCCAATGTTAAACTATTTGATCAACCACATCGGCTCGCCCTACGCGTCAGGCCTCGTTGCCACAGCAGCTTCAGGCCAGCTTTGGATCAGCTGACTATGGAAATGTTTGCCCAGATCTGATCACCGGGGACCGGATTTAACATTGGTAAATTATGGTCTAAACTGACAGTAAAGCGGCAAGCGCGTCTCCACATCATTTCCTTAATCCTGCCCCACCACATTTTGAGGCCAATATAATGCAACCAACCAAACGCACCAAATTTCCGGTTATCAGCCCTGACAAGGGTGTGACACGTCAGGTTCTTTCAGATGCACCGGAAATGATGACTGTCATCTTTTGCTTTGAAAAAAGTGCTGAAGGCGCGCTGCACAAACATCCTCATATACAATCCACCTATGTGAACTCCGGCAAATTCCTGTTCCATATTTCTGGAGAGGACTTTGAGCTCAGCCAAGGCGATTCGCTGATTATCCCTGCCAATGCTGTGCATGGGTGCCAGTGTATGGAGGCTGGAGAGTTGATCGATACGTTCACCCCGCGCCGCGACGATTTCCTGTAGGGCCACAGCCCTGCCCAGATACCGCAGACAGCAAGCGAGCCTTCCAATGCCACAAGCCGTTTTCAACAAGCCTTTTACACAGCAGGAACCAATTCCCGCAGATGCCATTGATGAGGCTGTCAAAGTTCTGCAATCCGGCCGCTTACACAGATACAATACGCTGCCTGGCGAATTTGGCGAAACCGCCGAATGGGAACGCGAATATGCAGCCTATCAGGGCAGCAAGTTCTGCCTGGCGACGGCATCTGGCGGCACAGCCATGCAAATTGCGCTGCGTGCTTCCGGTGTTCAAGCCGGCGATCAGGTTTTGACCAATGCATTTACGCTGGCGCCGGTTCCCGGAGCCATTTCGGCGGTGGGTGCCGAGCCGGTTTTTGTCGAGGCCAATGACAACCTCACGATTGATCTGGATGATCTGGCCGCCAAACTTGCCTCCACTGGCGCAAAGACATTGATGCTGTCGCATATGCGGGGGCATATTGCGCCCATGGAGAAGCTTTGCGCGCTGCTGGAACAACATGGGGCGCAGATGATTGAAGATTGCGCCCATACAATGGGTGCCAAATGGAACGGCACCAAGAGCGGAAATTTTGGCCTGGCCGCCTGCTTCAGCACCCAGACTTACAAACACATCAATAGCGGTGAAGGCGGATTGCTGACATCAGACGATCCTGACCTGATGGCAAAGGCATCCATCCTTTCCGGGTCTTACATGCTCTATGAAAAACACCTCGCACGACCTGATATGGATGCCCATGCCGAGGCGCGTCTGGATATGCCGAACTGTTCCTCGCGCATGGACAATCTGCGCGCTGCCATTCTGCGGCCTCAGCTTAAGCTGCTGGACCAGAATATTGAACGTTGGAACCATCGCTATCAAGTCATGGAACAATCCCTGCAAACCATTCCAGGATTGACGATACCGGTTCGGCCGCAGCAGGAATTCTATGTCGGCTCATCGTTTCAGTTTTTGGTTCCGAATTGGGATGACGATGCGTGTCGGCAATTTTTGGCTGCGTGCCTTGAACGTGGTGTTGAACTGAAATGGTTTGGCGATGCCAACCCTGTTGGCTTCACGAGCCGGTTTGACAGTTGGCGCTATGCCCAAAACCAGTCTCTTGACCAGACAATACTGGTGTTGAAGCGGATCATGGATATGCGCATTCCGCTCAGCTTCAGCGTGGAAGACTGCCAGCAGATCGGGCAAATTATTGCGGATGAATTCTCGAAAAAACAGTCAGACATGAATACATCCAGCTGACGTACACCCAGCCGATGTCCTTCTGGTTTGAGAGCCATGTCATCGTGGTTTCAAACCGTGTGGGCTTGGATCAGACAGTTCAGAAATTTTTCGACCCGCCGGGGCATGCGCGGTATCTTACGCACAATGGCTGCGTGATCGCTGCGGTAGTGATAAATGTCTGGTCGCACAGTCCGCATAAGGCCCTGCTCTGTGAACTGCCTGGTGAAATGGGTGGGCAGGAAACCGATATAGCTTCCAGACAGGATCAGCATTGCCAGCGCTTCTTCATTGTTCACAGTTCCACTGCGCCTTAGCTTCCAGTCGTGGCTGGCCATCATGTTTGGCGAGTGAAATGCGAAGGCAGCATATTTGTGTTTTTGGACCTCGGTACGTGTAATCGTGTTGTCCGGGTAATTGAAGAGCTCATGATGGTTGCCGCAATATAAGTGCATCTCTTCATGATACAAAAAATGGTAATTCAGATTATCTGACTTCTTGTGCATCGCGACAATGCCAAGCTGGTGTGTGCCATTGAGGACGCCAGTTTCAATCGCGTTGATTGGTTCAACATGCAATTCCACCTCAACCTTGGGTGCCAGTTTCTCAAATCTTCTAATGGCCAGTGGTACACTGGCATGGGCATTGGTCATATTCTTGTCAAAAAAAGCGATTGAAAGTCGACCGGTGATTGAATGATTTGTTTCATCCACCTCTGACTGAAAATCATGCATTGCGGAAAAAAGTTGAAGAGCCGCCTGATAAATTCGCACACCTTCATTTGTCAAAGAAAACCCGGATGGCCCGCGATGGCAAAGCTTGCTTCCAAGGCGCAGTTCCAGATCGGTCAGATGTCGGCTAATCGTTGAACGCCCTATGTTCAGCTCAAGCTCTGCCGCCGACACACCCCCGCAATCAGCGACCGCGCGAAATACGCGTAACAGCCGGAGGTCAGTATCGCTGAGGCGCCGTAGAAGCGCTGTTTTTGCCATGAAAAAGGTTTCATAAAACTGAAATTACCAATTCATTGTTTCTTATTTCTGAAACATTGTCCAGTTGCTAGCGTAGTCGGCAGGCCAAGTTCCATAGGCTGCCATCACTGCAGAGTAGGGATCATTGACAAAATGATCCGTTCTTGAGGAGATGGGAAGAATATTCACAGTCAAACCAGCGGACTGGCATTCTGTCCTTCCTCCGCTTTGATTGTGGCTCCGGTTACATTGTCAAACACAGGAACTTCATATGAAATATTTCAACAAAATTTCGAAAGCTCTGATGATCACGGCGGCACTGTCCGTCGCTGCGGTATCTGGTGTCTCAGCCAAAAATTTCAAGATCGCTGTCGGCGACAGCGGCGGCAGCACACAGGAAGTCGGCGGGCTGGCCTTCAAGGCAGCGCTAGAAGAGCTTTCGGGCGGCAAACACACCGCAACCCTGTTCCTGAACGGCCAACTTGGGTCCGAACAGGACACAGTTAATGACGCTGCAATCGGCGTGCTCGATATGTCGATCCTCGCGATCAACAACATCACACCCTTTTCCCCTAGCGTTGGCGTTCTTTCGCTGCCCTACGCAATGCTGAGCCTTGAAGACGCTGAAACGCTGACCCAGGGACCGATTGGCGACGAACTGGTTGCCAACACAATCGAAGACGCTGGCGTGCGCATCATTGGTTGGACCTATGCAGGGTTCCGGCGTCTGACCAATTCGAAAAAGCCGGTGCGCACTGTTGCCGATCTGCAGGGTCTGGTGATTCGCGTTCCTAAAAACGCAATCATGATTGACACCTATAAGTCCTGGGGCATCAGCCCTACGCCGATGGCGTGGTCAGAAACTTTTGCCGGTCTTCAAACCAAAGTGGTTGATGGCCAAGACACGCCCTACATCACGATCAACGCGATGAAGTTCTACGAGATCCAGAAATACGCGACCAACCTGCGCTATCTCTTCTTGATCGAGCCGCTGATCGTCTCCGAACAGCTGTTTCAGGAACTGTCATCAGAAGATCAGGCTATCGTTGTTGAAGCCGCTAAGGCAGCCACGGCAGCTTCCGCAAAATACCTGCGCGACAAAGAATCCGAAATCCAGCAGTCGCTGATCGACGATCACGGCATGGAAATTGTCGATGCTGACAATGACGAAAAGGAATTCATTGATCTGGCTACTGCGGCGGTTTGGCCGAAGTTCTACGACAGCGTGGGTGGCATTGAAAAAGTGAACGCCATGCTTGCAGCAATCGGTCGCGATCCGGTTTCCGAATAAGCCTTCCGCTTAAACAAACCCTGAAGAGCGCCGCCGGCGCTCTTCATCCACACCAAGCGAGGGTGAGATGAATAAATTCTGGTACGTTATCGATCATATCGAAAGTTACATTTGCCGAACATTGCTGGTAATTTTTGTATGCCTGCTGTTTTTGCAGGTTATTGTAAGAACCCTGTTTTCGTTCTCATTCTCCTGGGTTGAAGAACTATCCATTTATATGTTCGTTTGGTTTGTGTTCTTCGGAGCCAGCTATGCCGCCAAGATGGGCGCCCACAATCGGGTGACATTCCAGTTCAAGTTTTTGCCGAATGGCACGATCAAATATATCGAAGCTTTTGCTGATATATTCTGGCTGTTTTTCAATGTCTATTTTGTCTATCTCTCGATTGATTTCATCTTCAACAAGATGAACCGTTTTCAGTCCTCGCAAACATTGGGCTTTCATCTGAGCTGGGTTTACATCGTGTTGCCCATCGCCTTCACGTTGATGACCATACGTATTCTGCAGGTCAACTATCGGAAGATCATTCTCAAAGAAGAGATGCGTGATCCCGATTCAATCGATCTCGACGCTATCAAGTCCGAGACCGAAGCCGCCAGAAGCTGAAGATCTGTTAGGAATACATAATGGCAAGCGAAATCATTTTAATACTGTTCGGATCGTTCCTGCTGCTGCTTTTCATCGGCGCTCCGATCACTGTTGCACTGGGCGTTTCGACGCTGATCTCATTCATCTATCTTGATGAAAATCCGATCAAATTCGTCCAGATTGCTTACACATCTGTCGGCTCCTTTCCGTTGATGGCCCTTCCGGCCTTTATCCTGGCGGGTGCACTCATGGAGGCGGCGGGCCTTTCCCGAAGACTGATCAATGTCGCAGAGAGTTTCGCCGGTCCGTTCACCGGCGGCATGTCAGCTGCCACTGTGGTGGCATGTCTCTTCTTTGGTGCGATCTCCGGATCGGGCCCTGCAACAACCGCTGCGGTTGGTATGCTGATGATCCCGGCGATGATCCAGCGCGGCTACGGAAAAGGATTTTCATCCGCCGTGACAGCGTCTGCTGGCGGTCTGGGAATTGTTATTCCGCCTTCCATCCCGCTGATTATTTTCGGTATTGCAGCACTGGGCATGCCGCCCCCCCCTGCCGCCGTTGAACTGCATGGAACGTTCCAGACTGTTTCCATTCCAAAATTGTTCATTGCAGGGTTTCTGCCTGCGTTCCTGATTGCAGGCAGTCTGCTGATCGTGAACTATTTCATTGCAAAGAAGAACAATTACGTCGGAACCACCGAAGGGTGGTCGGCCCGCCAGATCTGGTGCGAACTGTATCGTGGTTTCTGGGCGCTGATGGCACCGGTTGTCATTCTCGGCGGTATCTATTCCGGGTTCTTCACGCCAACCGAAGCGGCTATTGTGGCAATTTTCTACACGTTGATTGTCGGTACGTTCATCTATCGGGAAATGTCGTGGGAAAAGCTCTTTACTGCGCTTGAAACAACCACATGGCTGACCGGCCGCGTGCTGTTGATCATGTTTACCGCAACTGTGTTTGGACGCCTGTTGGTGGAAAACCAGATACCGGCTGTGATTGCAGACGGGATGTTATCGTTTACCGACAACATTTATCTGATCTGGTTCCTGATCATCTTCTTCCTGCTGTTTGTGGGCATGTTCATGGAAACATTGGCGACCATTTTGATCCTGGTGCCCGTGATGCTTCCTGTTGCCTATAGTGTGGGTATTGATCCGATCCATTTCGGTGTGGTGATGATCTGTACATTGGGCATCGGTTTTCAAACCCCGCCTTTGGGTGAAAATCTATTCATTGCCTCGGGGATATCGAAGATATCCATTGAGGAAATATCACTCAAGGCATTGCCCTTTGCAGCCATTAACACAGCAGCAATCTTCGTGATTGCGTTCTTCCCTGAAATTTCGTTGTGGCTGCCACGGTTCTTTGGCTACTGATCCTGAGTACAGAAAGAAAAAAACATGCAACCAACAGTCACCCACATTCTGTTCACGACAGATCTGTCGACGAACTCAACCTTTGCCCTTCGCCATGCAGCCAGCATGGCGAAGGCAACCGGCGCCAAGCTTCATGTTCTCCATGTGAGTGAACCCATGAGCGAGGATGCAAAAGTTACCTTGCAGATGTTCATGCAGGATAAGACATCGCGGCAGAACGCCATGAAAACAAGGACGGAACATGTCAAAGCCATCCTGACCGAGCGGCAGAAGACTTTTTGGGCTGAACTGCCACCGGAAGACCGGGGCATTCGGGATCAGGTCCAGTCAATTGAAGTGACCGAAGGATATCCCGCTGAAGTTATTCTGCGTCGTGCAAAAGAACTGGGATGTGACCTCATTGTTCTGGGAGCACACAATCACGGGCTCTCCCAGACATTTCTGGGATCAGTTGCCAAGCGCGTTTTGCGCCGAGCAACCATTCCCACACTGGTCGTTCCCTATCGGGATGATTGAACGACCGTAAACTGTTTTCAATTTTGTTTATGCGCCCGGTACGGGCGCATCTTCACGAACATAACCTTCATGCTTCAGGTCTGACCAGAAGCATGAAGGAATGTCCGTGTTCCACCACTCCAAAAGCTGGGAAACCTCGCAGGGTGTCCGCACGCCCGGAATGACGCTTATGACGGATGCGTGTGCGAGCGGGAATTTCAAAGCGGCGGCAGGAAGCGGCACATCATGTGCTGCGCAAACTTTTTTCAGTCCGGCGACGCGCTCCAGAATGTCGGCTGGCGCAGCCTTGTAGTTCCAGGTTGTTCCGCCCACCAGGATGCCTGAGTTAAAAGGGCCACCAATCACGATTTTGACCGACTGGGCTTCACATTTGGGCAGCAATGCGTCCAGTGCTTCCTGCTCCAGCAGTGTGTAACGGCCAGCCAGCAAAAAGACGTCCCAATCTCCATGATCGAGTGTGCGCATGGAGACATCCGTTTCATTGACGCCAATGCCGATGGCTTTCACATCGCCTGCGCTTCGCAATTCATCCAGCGCCTTGTATCCGCCCGTCATCGCATCTTTGAAATGGCGCGCTTCCTCAGTCGGATCCCGATGGGTATCGGATCCGATATCATGCAGAAACAGCATGTCTATCTTGTCGCGTCCCAACCGTTGCTGACTGTCTTCAAAGGATCGCATGACACCGTCATAGCCATAATCATAATCGGGATGAAACGGCAGCGGGTTCGACCAGGCGAACTGGTTCGGATCTGCTGGCCTGCCCGGCTTTAGCAAACGACCGACCTTGGTTGAAATGACAAAGTCCTCAGTCCCGCGCAGCATATCACCGGTTCGGCGCTCCGACAGACCAAAGCCATAAAGTGGTGCGGTGTCAAAATAGCGAATTCCGCTTTTCAGTGCAGCCGCAAGCGCATCAAGTGCTGCGGCATCATCAACAGCGTCCATCAAGCCACCAATAGGCGCTCCGCCAAATCCCAGTTCCGGCAATTCAATGGTCATAGATTCTTACTTTCCAAGCCAAAGCTCCGTTCCTGGCTAACTTGTTCAGTGGTGTCGTGATCAGCTTTCACCTCAGATTCGACATGTTCAATAGCATCCGTCCATATCATTTCAAAATGCAACATTCCGACGGATTCTAAGGAACGCTTATTGTCGCCGCAGGCATGGATCTGATCTATTTCGAGGTGTGAACCTGTTCATCGCTGCCAAGCCGTCAGGTTTGAGCATCAAAGAGCGCACTGCCTGATATTGCGGCTTACATTGCAGTGCTCATTCTGATTATTGTGTTTCCGGCGGCCGTGATGCTGTTCGTATATGGGACTGGGCGACGGAGACCAAGCGTGACGAAAAAAACTTTAAACGGGCTCTCGGCCACAGAGCTTGCAAGTATGCTGCAAGCGGGTGAAATGACGGCCGTGGAGCTTGCAGAGCGCTATCTAAACGCTATCGCGCAATACCACGATCAATCGATCTTTATCAAAATCACCAAAGCCCGTGCGCTGGCCGAAGCCGAGGCAAGTGACGCACGGCGTTTGAACGGCACTCAGCTCAGCCCGTGGGATGGCATCCCCATTGCCTGGAAGGATTTGTTTGATACCGAGGGTGATACGACCACTGCCGGATCAAAAGTCTATGCCAATGCAAACCCCGCCAAGAGCGATGCAGCCACCGTTGCCGCCTGCCGTGATCTGGGATTGGTCTGCCTGGGCAAAACCAATCTTTCGGAATTTGCCTATTCCGGCCTTGGCCTCAATCCGCATTATGGCACGCCTGTAAATCCCTATTCAGATGAGATGCCACGCGCGCCGGGCGGGTCCTCCGCTGGCTCTGCCATTGCTGTTGCCGCCGGCCTGGCACCTGTTGCCATTGGCACAGACACAGCCGGATCGGTGCGGGTTCCAGCAAGTTTTTGCGGGCTGGCAGGATTCAAATCAAGCCAGAACCGATATGACAAGCAAGGCGTTTTTCCACTGTCATCCAGTCTGGATTCGCTGGGGCCGCTTGCCCATTGCGTTGATGATCTTATCGTTCTGGATGCGCTGATGCGCGCCCATGCTGCGGCTCCCGTTGCCGATGTAGACTTGGCTGACCTGGAATTTCTGATCCCCGAAACGATTGTCTTTGATGAAATTGAAGCTGATATCCGCGCCTCTTTTGACGAAGCCGTTGATCGCCTCAAAAATGCGGGCATCCGTATAAGCCGCGCGCCTTTTCCCATATTCGCCGAGATCATGAAGCTCTTCGCCGCACATGGCACGCCAACCGTTGCAGAAGCCGCGACGTTTCATGAAGCCTTGCTGAGCAGCGAACGGGCGGACGAGATGGACCAGCGCGTCCGCACACGCATGATGGCAGCGAGCGGGTTTTCGGCTCAGGATTACATTCGCTTGCAATGGGAACGGGAACGGCTTCAGGAAACTGCAGGCAATATCCTTGGCGATAAATGCCTGCTGTTCCCGACAGTTGCGATGACAGCACCTGCACTTGCGCCGCTGGAAGCTGACGACGATTTTTTTGCGCAATCAAATCTCAAAGCGTTGAGAAACACCATCTTGGGGAACTATCTGGGCATGCCCGGGGTCAGTCTTCCAATTGGTGTTGATCGTAAGGGACTGCCAATTGGAGCCTTGATCTCAGCTCCGTTCGGTCAGGATGACCGTATCCTTGCTGTTGCAAAAGCCATTGAACCGTTTATGCAGATTGCTGCAAAGGGCTGAAGCGGGCCGTGGCATCGTCACAGCGATAGGCATCGACCATGGGGTAAGGATTGCGCGCCAGCGTATCAACTGCATCAATAATGCAATCCGCTTTCTCATTGGTTAGAAGAACACTGAAGTTCAGGCGGGTCCAACCCGGTTTTTCAAATTCCGCTCCGGACAGGATCGCAGCCCGAATGGATTCGGAGTGTTGCTGATCTATGCCCAGAAGACGGTGGGCATAGGGTCCCGCACAAGCGCAGCCACCGCGTGCCTGAACACCATAACAGTCTGACAAAAGCCTTGTGAAAAGTTGCTGGTGGATGAAACCGCCTTGCTTTGAATCGCGTATCTGCATTGAAAAGATTGGCAGACAGTGATCCGCATCAGGATTGCCGAGGATATCGATGTTCGGATTGTTCTGCCAGACACTCAGCGCCCGGTCCCGCAACTGATTATGGCGCTTGTCCATTGCGGTCTGTCCGATGGATTCCTTTACAAGAAAGCACAGGGCGGCGCGGATATCGCCGACGACATTTGGCGTGCCGGCTTCTTCACGCACAGCAATATGGTCAGAATAATCATGTGCCCATGGAGACACGAATTTGACCGTGCCGCCGCCGGAAATGACAGGTTTCTGACGTGTAACCGCTGCATTGCGCACGATCATCACACCGGATGCGCCGGGACCACCAATGAATTTATGAGGCGATACAATGATGGCGTCTTTCTCGTAAGGCGTGCCCGCGCGCATATCCAGCGGCAAATAGGGGCCTCCACCAGCACAATCCCAGACGGAAAATGCGCCATGATCTTTCAGCAATTTGGTCACTGTATCTGCGTCCGTCACGATACCTGTGACATTGGACGCGAGTGAAAACGCGCCGATTATCAGCCGGTCAGGACCTGCTTCCCGCAGCGTCTGTTCCAGTGATGCCAGACACGGACCGCCAGTGGCGTCTTCCTCAATTTCGATGATCTGCGCGCCGCTTTCGCGCCAGGGCAGAATGTTGGAATGATGTTCATAAGGGCCAAGCAGTATCAGAGGGTTTTCGCCCTTCCGAACAGCGTCGGCAACGCCCAGCAGCCCCACGATGCGGTTGATGCCAGCAGTGGCACCGGCACCGGCAAACACGGTTGAAAAACCCTCTGTGGCACCACACAGTCGCGCAATGTCTGCACGCGCCGAAGCGCGCAAACGGGTCATGAAGGCACCGCAAAAGGACGCTTCGGTGTGCGAATTGGCGTAATAGGGCAGCACCTTCGTCATGATGAATTCTTCGATCAGATGCAGCGCGCGCCCTGATGCCACATAGTCGGCATACAAGATTTCCTTGGACCCGAATGGTCCATCCATTGTCATCCCGTCCCCGATCAAGCTGTCCCTCAACGCCTGGATGACGTCATCCGAGTTCAATGAGGCCGCAAAGGTCTGGAGAGGGTTAGGATCTGCTTGCATGATTTGCTCCGTCTGGTGTTCTTACCAGTTTAATTCGCATTTCATGCTAGAATACCACCTATTTCCTCTTGATTCTTTTCAATATGTGGTCAAATGATCGTCCATGGCTTCAAATATAGATAATATTGATCGTTCAATTTTACGGGTTCTGCAACATGATGCTTCGCTGTCACAGCGTGATCTGGCGGAAAAAGTGGGACTGTCCCAGAATGCGTGCTGGCGAAGGCTGAAAGCCTTGCGTGACAGCGGATTGCTGAAGGGCGAGACCGTGCGGCTTGATTCTGAACAGCTTGGTTTGGGCTTGACGGTTTTCGTTCTGGTGCGCACGCGCCATCACTCCGCTGACTGGCTGAAGCAGTTTCGTGAGGTGGTTCTGGCAGTGCCCAATGTGATGGGCTTTTACCGGGTTGCCGGTGATTATGACTACATCATCAAAATCGTGGCTGAGGACATGAATGCCTTTGATCGCATTTATCAACGTCTGATCGGGCAAGTTGAGCTGGATGCGGTGACGTCGTATCTTGCCATGGAATCCATTGCAGATGGACGCGATCTGCCGGTTTGATATGCACGCCTGAAAACGACAGCGACTTTCGGTCAACTTTGTTCGATGTTATGTTTTACCCGAAATACATAACCTGAAAGCAAGTAAATGAGAGAACGCCAACTGGAAGTCTTTCGTGCGGTTATGAATTATGGCGGGATCAACCGCGCCTCTGAAATGCTCAATATTTCGCAACCTGCCGTCAGCCGGATGATTTCCGGGCTGGAGGCTGACACCGGGCTGACCCTGTTTGAACGCAGCGGGCGGACAGTCAAACCAACGCCCGAAGCCCGTCAGTTCAAACGCGAGGTCGACACTTATTTCATTGGTCTTGATCGTATTGCCGGCGCGGCTGAAGAAATACGGGAGCTGAGGCGCGGTCATGTGAGAATGACCGTCATGCCGGCTTTGTCACTGTCACTTGCCCCGTCCATCATGCGCCAGGCTGTGAAATTGCACCCAACGGTCAAGACAACTCTGGACGTTCACACTTCACCACGCATTGGTGAGTTAATCGGGTCGGGACAATTCGACCTTGGCCTTTGTCATTTGTCTGTCGACAGGCCGGAAATTGAGGTACTTGGCACATGGCATGTCGACTGCGTCTGTGTCATGGCATCCGATCACCCTTTGGCAAAACGCAAGGTTTTGCGCCCGGAGGATATGGATGGGGAAGCGCTGGTGTCGCTGTCGTATCAAACCGATACGGCACAATGGCTGGGTCAGGTTTTTCAGGCCGCGCGGGTTCGCCCCAAAATTCTGGCAGAGGCCCAGCCTTCTTATGTCGCCTGTCTGATGGCTGCTGAAGGGCTTGGCATCGCAATCATTGACTCGCTCACGGCAGAGTTTTTCCAGTCTGATCGCATATCGGTGGTACCATTCGGGCCAAGCATTCCCTTCGAGTTCAAGCTCATACGGCCCTCTGGTATTAAATCGTCGGCACTGGCCTCGCATTTCGCAGATATTGCCCTTGATGTTATGAGCAAGCTTCCATTGATAAAATAGATACATAACCTTTCGGCATCTAATGGCATATTTTTAGCATTTGACGGAATGTGTCTTTTTTTGAACCTTGGTAGTAGAATTCCGGGTGAAATACCCAAAACACATATGCCCCAACGAAAGAGGAACACATCATGCGCGGATTGAAATTCTTAAGTTCAGTCATTCTGGCGTCAGCTCTGGCTTCCACCAGTGCCTTGGCAGCGGAAATCAACATGCGGCTGCACACACTGGTGAAATCGCCGCATCCATATAATGACATGGCCGACTTCATGGCTGAAGAAGTTGCGAAGCGGTCTGACGGCGCCATTGCAATCAAGATTTTTGACGCTGGCCAACTGGGCAATGATGATGCCGTTATCGGTGAAATGGGTCTGGGCACAATTGATCTCATGATCAGTTCCACCAACAATGCGGCCAAGAAGGTTCCTGAGTTCCAGATTTTCTCAGTGCCTTATCTGTTTTCCGGTTTTGATGATCTGATGGCCAAAGTCGGTCCCGGTTCGAAATCCGAAGAGTTTTATCAGGGCGTCTATGCGGATCGCAGCCTTAATATGCGTCTGTTGGCCCTTGGTGGCTCCGGAACCCGGAACCTGTCCAATGCAAAAGGACCTGTAAACGCACTGGCTGATATCTCCGGCTTTAAAATGCGGACACCACCGTCGCCGATGATTTCCAAAACCTGGGAACAGCTTGGCACTCTGCCTGTGTCCGTCGCCTGGGGCGAGTTGTATGCGGCCGTTCAGACAGGGGTTGCGGATGCGCTGGAAAGCTCCATTCCCGGCTATTCCGGTGCAAAATTGTATGAAGTTGCGCCTTATCTTGCGCTGACAGCCCATTCCATTCAGGTCAACCATGTGTCCATCAGCGAACGGGCCTGGGGTAAACTGTCGGAAGATCAGCAGAAAATGATCATCGAGGTTGCACAGGAAGCTTCGGCCCTGGGAATTGAGAAAGCCAAGGAATATGAAGGTGCGCTCGTAGAAGAGCTGCAGGCAACACATAATGTCACGGTTACCCGTCCAGATATCTCCGAATTCCAGGACGCTCTGGCAGAATTGAAGGTCGAGTTGGTTGCCGAAATGGGCCTTGAAGCCCCAATGGCCGCGCTGACTGCACAATAAGTAATGACGCCAATCGGGCAATCGCCCGGTTGGCACCAACTTCATCCGTTCCAATGCATTGAAACAGCTGTCATTTTACCATGCTCAAAACTCTTGGCGACACTCTGGACAGAATATTTCAAATGGTGCTGGCATGCCTGTTTGCGGGCCTGATTGGCGTCGTCTTCATGCAGGTGGCTGCACGTAACATTCTTATGGTGCCAATGACCTGGACGCTGGATCTGGCGCAGCTTCTGTTTTCATGGTGCATATTTCTGGGCGCGGCATTCGCTTACCGACGTGGTGGGCACTATCTGGTCAATCTGTGGCCGAAAAACAGCCCGCTCAATATCATTCCAAAAATCGCGACCTATCTGGCCGCAGCGATTGTTGTGTATGTGCTTGTCCGGCATGGCATAATCATGAGCCTGATCGGCTTGAACCGGGTTGCCCTGTCGCTCAACATCTCAGAGTTCTGGTTTTATCTGCCAATTCCGATTTGTGGAGCCTTCATTGGCCTCTTCACGATTGAAGCCCTGCTTGATCGGAATTCCAAATGAACCCGCTTGTTCTGCTGCTTGGCGGGTTTTTCGTCCTCATTGCATTGCGGGTCAATATCGGGTTCTCGCTGATCCTGTCATCGGTCTTTGTCATCCTGTGGGAAGATTTGCCGCTGACTTCGGTGATCAACCAGATGTATTCCAACATCGACAGTTTCACGCTGCTTGCTGTGCCCTTCTTCATGTTTTTGGGGCGCATTTTGAACGCCGGTTCCATTACCGACCGGCTGCTCAAAGTTGCTGATGCATCAGTTGGCCATGTGCGTGGTGGTCTGGGGCATGTGAATGTGTTTGTGTCGATGGTGTTTGCCTCACTGTCCGGCTCCGCAGCGGCTGACACGGCCTCTGTCGGCTCCATATTGATCCCGGCCATGAAAAAGGCTGGCTACAGCCCCGCATTTTCAGTGGCACTGACGGCGGCCTCTTCCACGCTGGGGGTCATCATCCCGCCCTCCATCATTCTGATTGTCTACGGCGCGTTTGGAAATGTCTCGATCGGGGCCCTGTTCCTGGGGGGGATTGTACCGGGCATCACGATCGGGCTCTTCATGATGGGCTACACTTATGTGATGGCACTGCGCGAAGGATACCCGGCGAACCCGTTTCCGGGGCTGCTCGGCCTGGCAAAAGCGCTTTGGCGCGGCGCGGCAGCAATGCTGATCCCGGTGTTTGTTCTGGGTGGTGTGATTGCCGGAATATTCACCCCGACAGAAGCTGCCATCAGCGCGGTGATCTGGGCGCTTATTCTGACCTTTGTTATTTATCGTGATGTGCCATTGCGCGAGCTGCCTGGTCTTCTGTCCCATGCGACAATGGATTTTGCGGTTCCGCTGTTCACAGTGGCGGGCGCAGGCATATTCGGCTGGCTTATCGCCTTTCTCGGCGCTGCCGATATTGTCGTGAATTTCATCACGTCCCAGACCTCCGACCCGGTCGGAATCATGCTGTTGTTGATTGGCTTTCTGTTGCTGATCGGAACTGTGCTGAATCCCATTTCAGCGGTGCTGATTTTCCTGCCCATCATACAAGCGCTTGGAGATACAGCCGGTATGAACCCGGTTCACATGGGGGTCCTGACCACCATCGTCCTGTCAGTCGGTCTGATAACGCCGCCCTATGGGATTTGCCTTCTCATTGCAGCGCAGATTGGCGATGTGCCTCTGGGCAAAGCCATGCTGGCGGTCACGCCAATTGTCGGACTCACTGTTTTGGTCGCCATTGGTTCGATCTTCTTTCCAGATATCGTTCTGGCGCTGCCAAAACTGTCTTTTCCCGTTATTTTTGCCAACTAGAACAGCTCATGGAGCCTGAACATGACTCATATTAAACCCAAGGGAAGTTTCGTCGCATTGGTTACGCCGATGAACGCAGACGGCTCAATTGATATTGGCGGCTTCCAGTCCCTGCTGCAATTTCATGTCGAAAACGGCACCGAGGCTGTGCTGATCATGGGCTCCACGGGCGAGGTTTCGATGCTTTCGCCTGAGGAGAAGAAGCTTATCATCACCGAGACCGCCAAGATGGACAGCGGACACATCCTGAAATATTACGGCTGCTCGGGAAACAACACCCAGACGACCATCGACATGGTTGGCTTTGCCAAGGGTGAAGGAGGTGATGGGGCGATTATTGCCGCGCCATCTTATATCTGTGCGTCCAATGATGACATCACCGACTATGCAGAAGAAGTCTGTGATTCCGTCGATTTTCCGATTGGATTTTACAACAATCCGCCCCGCGTCAAAACGGATTTGCATTGGGACAATCTGCTGAAACTGGCCAAGCATCCCAATATGGTGGTGCTGAAGGAAAGCACCACACGCGTGGGACAGGTAGCTCAGATGTGTGCGGCGAAACCAGATCTGTCCATTATGTGCTGCTGCTCACCTAATCTGGGGCTGATTGTGCCGACCATGTCATTGGGTGGGCATGGCACAGCGAATATGACCGGCAATATCATTCCACGTGAGTTTGCGACTATTTCAAAACCCTGGGACACAGCTGAGGACGCTGCGAATTTCCAGCAGGCCTATCTGCATAATCTCGACATGCTGCATTATGCCTATTCGGCTGTAAATCCAGTTGCGATCAAAAGCCTGATGCAGGCCGTTGGCCTGCCTTCCGGTCCGTTGCGCAAGCCTTTGACTTCCTTTGAAGGCGCGCAATTGCAAAAGGGTCTGGACATTGTCAGCAAGCTCAACCTTGACCGGATTTATGGCTACAAGGTCAATGGCGCGGTGAAAGCGGCATAATGTCAAAAAGCAAACGCGTAACGCTTGTCACCGGTGCATCCAGCGGCATTGGAGCGGCCACCGCAAGGCGGATAGCAGGCCCGGGTGAGTGTCTGCTTCTGCATGCCAGAGGCGGGGTTGATGGCAAAAAGATACCTCTGTTTGAAGCCGTTGCCGATGAGGCGCGGGCCGCAGGTGCTGAAGTACAAATTTCAATCGGTGATCTGGGCAAGCCTGGAACAGCTGCAGCGTTGGTAGATGAGGCGGTGGAAAAATTCGGGCAGTTGGACCGGATTGTTTCCAATGCCGGATTTGCCCTCAACAAGGTGGTTGGTGAAATCACGCGGGATGATCTTGATCATTCCCTTACAATTATCACCGGCGCTTTCTTTGAATTGATTGATACTGCCCTGCCCCATCTGACAGCTTCAAAGTGTGGCCGCGTGGTTGCCGTGTCGTCTTTCGTGGTTGACCAGGTGCCGATCAAGCGCATGTTTCCGGCAACCGCAGCGGCAAAGGGCGCGATGGAAGCATTGGCAAAAACCTTTGCAGTTCAGGTGGCTGCAGAAGGCATCACCGTAAATTGCGTTGCCCCCGGCTTTACCGAGAAAGAAAGCGCCGGGCATTCCGCACTGTCTCAGAGTTCCTGGCAGGCGGCAGCCGAGCTTACCCCTAATCAACGTCTGGCAAAACCTGCCGATATTGCAGCCGCCATCGCATTTTTTCTCAGCGATGATGCTTCCCACATTACCGGGCAGGTTCTGCGCGTCGATGGCGGATTATCCCTGACTTAACGGAGAGATAGAATGCCGATTATTCGAGTTACAATGGCGGCGGGCCGCACGTCCCAGCAAAAGAAAGCGGCAGCGCTGGAAATCACGGATACGCTTGTGAAGCATTGCGGTGCCCATGCCGAGCATGTTTATGTGGTGTTTGATGATATTCCGCCGGATGACTGGACTGTTGGCGGCGAGACCATAACAGAACGCAAGGCAAACCGCGGCGAAACGTGATGAGCCCTCATCACGCCGAACATGATGGCGTGGAACCATGACAAACCCGATCAGCCTCTGCCACTGGGGTGCCTTTGAAGCGGAGGTTGCCAACGGCCGGCTGATTGCAGCCAAGCCCATGCAGGGCAGCGGCGCCGACCCGGACATGATCGGGGCGCTGCCGCAACTGGTGTATTCTGAAAAGCGCGTTGATCAACCCTATATCCGCGAAGGATGGTTGCGAGACCGTGCGCTGTCAGACGGCACAATGCGCGGCCATGACCGCATGGTGCCTGTGTCATGGGACGTGGCGCTGAAGCTGGTGTCAGAGGAACTTGACCGGGTTCGGACCGACCATGGACACAAGGCACTTTTTGCAGGCTCTTACGGCTGGTCCAGTGCCGGGCGATTTCACCACGCGCGCAGTCAAATCCGTCGGTTCTTCGGGGCCTTCGGCGGTTTTACCGATCAGACCGGGAATTATAGCTGGGGCGCGGCACAGATCATTTTGCAGCATGTGCTTGGAAGCCAGGATGCGGTTTCCAGTGCGGCCACAAGCTGGGACAGTATCTGCGGCAACACAGATGCTTTCATAGCGTTTGGGGGTTTGAACCCCAAGAACTGGCGCGTTACATCCGGCGGTGCCGGGTTTCATCACATGCCTGCCCACATTCAACGGGCAGCCGACCAGGGCACGAAATTCGTTGTCATAAGCCCGGTCGCCGACGATATTCCGCCCGAATTGGAGGCGGACTGGATTGCGCCACGACCGGGTTCAGATACAGCCATCATGCTTGGGCTCTGCCACGAAATGCTGCGCCGTGGCCGGGCAGATCGCACGTTTCTGGACAGGTTCTGTATCGGCAGCGAGACCCTGATCGCTCACTTGAACGGCGATCTTGACCAGCAGCCAAAAACACTCGACTGGGCCGCTAGTATTGCTGATGTGCCGGTTCAGTCTCTGACAGACCTTGCAGATATCATTGAAACAGGTCGGGTGATGCTGACGGCAAGCTGGTCGCTGCAGCGCGCGCATCATGGCGAACAGACCTATTGGGCGCTGATTGCCCTTGCAGCCATGCTGGGACAAATTGGATTGCCCGGCGGCGGGTTTACCTTTGGCTATGGATCGTTGAATGCGGTTGGACAAGGTGCCCGCAAAGGCCTTGTGCCCGCTTTGCCGACGCTCGGCAACAAGGCTGGCATGTCCATCCCTGTTGCCCGATTTGTTGACATGCTGGAACAGCCCGGCAAGAGCATTCCGTTCAATGGTCAACTCATCACCTATCCCGATACGAAACTGATCTATTGGGCTGGCGGCAATCCATTTCATCATGCTCAGGATCTGTTTCGGCTGGAGCGCCTGTGGACCCGGCCTGAAACGATTATCGTGCATGAGCAATTCTGGACCGCGACTGCAAACCGCGCTGATATTGTGTTGCCCGCGACGACCTCCCTGGAGCGCTCAGACATCGGTGGCACCTCACGGGATCCGAATGTGTTCTACATGCCAAAGCTGATTGATCCGGTGGGTCAGGCGCGCAATGATTTCGATATCTTTGCCGATCTGGCAGAATGGCTGGGTTTTGGGGAAGTATTTACCGAAGGACGTGATGAAACCGCATGGCTACGACATCTTTGGAGCGGGACGGAAACCAGGGCGACCGCCCAAGGGCTGACAGCGCCCAGTTTTGATGAACTCATCAAGACGGGTGTGTGGCAAGTGCCCCTGCCCGACAAACCGGAAATCTATCTTTCCGACTTTCGGCAAAACCCTATTGAAAACCCTTTACCGACAGACAGCGGGAAAATTGAACTGGCAAGCGCCCGGATTGGCTCATTCCACTATGAAGATGTGGCCGAACATCCGGCATGGGTTGCGCCAGCCGAATGGATTGGCGATGCGCCGCCCGATGCGCTGGCACTTCTCACCAGGCAGCCAGCAAAATTCCTTCACAGCCAGTTGGGCCAGACTGACCTTGCCGGGGATCAGCCACCAAAAATCTGCATCCATCCATCTGAGGCTGATCAACGTGGTTTCAGGGAAAAGGATCTGGTTCGGGTGTCTTCGCCGCGCGGTGCCTGTCTTGCCCGGATCGCGCGCACGGAACAATGTCGACGCGGCATTGCCGTCATGGAAACTGGCCCATGGTATGAGGGCAATAAGGCTGGCTTGGATCATGGCGGCAATCCCAATGCGGTGACGCTGGATATCGGAACTTCGCCCTTATCGCAAGCAACGGCCGCTCAAACATGTCTTGTGACGCTTGAGCGCTACTTGGAAGATCAGGAGCAGACCGGGTGAAAGTTCTAGTCTTGGGAGCCGGCGTTGTTGGTGTGACGAGTGCCTGGTATCTGCACAAAGCCGGACATGAAGTTGTGGTGCTGGAGGAAAATTCCGGACCCGCTCTGGGGGCCAGTTTTGGCAATGCGGGTGGCGTCTGCCCCAGTTTTGCCGGACCGTGGGCCGCGCCGGGCATGCCGCTGAAAGCGCTGAAATGGATGTTCCAATCATCAGCACCCCTGAAAATCAGACCAAAAGCTGATACTGCTCAGTGGGCCTGGTTGCTGCAATTTGTCTTGAATTGTCGCGTCGACAAATTTACCCGTAACAAACAGGTCATGCAGCGGATTGCCCATTACAGCCTGGCCTGTCTGCAATCGCTGCGGGCGGAGACGGGCATTGAATATGCCAACCAATCGGCAGGCGTGCTTCAGCTTTTCCAGACTGACGAGGAGTTCGAGTATGGAGCCCTTTGCGCTGATTTGCTGGATGCTGAGGGTATCCCCAACCGTCTTGTGGACTCTGCCGAAGCCAGCAAAATTGAACCGGCTCTGAAAAACTCTCGCGTTCCCTTCAAGGGTGGTTTGCATCTGCCAAAGGATGAAACCGGTGACTGCCATATGTTCTGCAGGGAACTCACAGCGTTGCTGCAGGCCCAAGGTGTCATCTTCCACTACAACACTGAGATTCAAAAGCTTGTTGCTGAGGACGGCCAAATCGATTGCGTGGCCACCAGCGCAGGCTCTTTTGAGGCGGATGCTTATGTGGTTGCTCTGGGCGCAAAAGTCGCTGGCCTGTTGCGGCCCTTAGGGCTTTCTCTGCCGGTTTATCCAGTCAAAGGATATTCCATAACAGGAACCATTCAGGATAGCGGTAACGCGCCCCTGTCATCGGTGATGGATGAACATTCCAAAATCATGTTTACCCGCCTTGGCGACCGGTTGCGTGTGGCTGGCGTTGCTGAAATTGCAGGGTTTGACGACACGCTGCGACCGTCTGCCTTCGAGAATGTTCTGCACCGCACCGAAGCGCTATTCCCCGGTGCAATAAAGCCGGCAGAGTGCAAGCGTTGGGCCGGTTTCCGACCCATGACACCGGACGGGCCACCCCGACTTGGCAAAACCCGCTACAACAATCTGTTCCTGAATGCAGGGCACGGTTCCAATGGCTGGACCCAGGCCTGTGGCACCTCAAAGGTGGTTGCTGATATCATTTCCGGACTAGAACCCGAGATCGATACAAGCGGCCTGTGTCAGGCGTAATGCGACACTGCATCAAGGTGCCTAGAACGAATATTCCGGCACCGGGCAGGGACAACAGCGCTGCACCGCTGTTGGGCTCTAAACTAAAAGTGGCCTGAAATTTGCTCCACCCGCGTCGCGGCTTCAAGTCAGATTACAGGTTCAATTCGGCAAACGAATTACTTACCTAATTCGGTTTCTAAGACGGCTCAGCGTGACCGGCGTCAACCCTAGAAACGATGCAATATAGGCATGGCCAAACAGGTTTTCGAGATTTGGATAGCGACCGCGAAACCAGTCTAGCCGATCTGCGCCGCCCAGCGCTGCAAGACACCATTCGCGCTCGGCTTTGAACCCAATTTCGTTTCGCAGGATCGCGTTAGCCCATTCGCGAACTTCCTCATTGGCGACCATAAGAGCCAGCAACTCTTTTGACGGCATTGACGCTATCAGCGCATCAGACACAATTTCGATATTTACCAGAGATGTCTGGGCGCGTTGGCGCGCAATATTCGGCGTTATGATTGAGGGTCCAAGGTGAAATGCCACACAGACATTGCGCCCCTCCGCATCGCTGATATGGCTGACCGCGCTCCCACTTAGTATCATGTATTCAAAGGCATCTTCATCCCCCTGACGCACCAGAAATCCGCCTTTCGAGATATGTCGAGGCATCCACCGCTCGGCGAGCATTGTCGCCTTGCCATTATCTACGGGAGTCTCAGTTAGCCCGGTTTTCGTCAGTAGCGAAGCAACGTTCATTTTTGCCTCTGTTATCAAATGATAATGCCGTGGGTTTCAGAGCGCACTAAAGCCTTGCTCAACATAGGAGAACGACACATGAACACAAGGAATGATATGAACCGTTTTCGCCAAAGGACTTATGTTTTCTTTGCAGTTGCAGCAGCGTTCTACGCCATCATGGTTCTGGTCACGCTGAAAGAACTTGAGAGTTTGTCTGGGGTAGCACCCTTCGACATGCGTCCAACCGGGTATAGCTACGAAGATGCCCAATTGCTGCTGCAGAGGCTTGGTGAAGCAGGTCGCCACTACTACCTCACAAACCAGATCCCGCTGGATATCGTGTTCCCTGCAGCCTTCGCGCTCTTCCTGACAAATGCCTTCCTCTGGTGCCGGTCGATTTTAACCGCCGGTCGATGGATCGGGATTGGCATTGGTCTTAGCTGGCTTGCCGCTGCGGCTGATTATCTTGAAAACACAGGAATCACCGCAATGCTTGTTCTATGGCCAAAGGTTTCTGGTAGTCTTGTCAGCGTCACGAGTGCAGCGTCCATCGTGAAAGCCGGCGCAACGACTTGCGCCATTATCATGATGTTGATCGTTGTGGCGCGGACTGTGTTCCATGCAAGGGTCACGAAACTACATTGAGCGTAAAGGCCGTTTGTGAGGCGTTCAGCATTCACCGGCTGCTTGGGCGTTCAGATATCAATCATGTTATGAAGGCACGCAATTAAAACCAAGAATCGAAAACACTGATAGATTCAACATTCGGAAATTCCGGTTTTGAACAACCAAAGGTGACTTGCATGAATATCCCGACAGAAGGCTGCGGCAGCGTTCCAAGACCTCAATATCTGATTGACGCCATGGGCGCATTGCAGGCAGGGACCATAACTGCCGATGAGTTTGAAGCAGTTCAAAACCAGGCACTGACAGAAACGATTGCAGAAATGGAAGCGACCGGATCTGCCATTATTACCGATGGTGAGCAATCAAAGCCCAGCTTTGCAACATACCCTTTGGCGGGCCTTTCCAATCTGGCTCCCGATGGCGTTGTTATTCCGTTTGAAGATGGCCATACGCGTCAATTGCCATGCCTGACTGCAGGTCCGTTTCGCTATGGAACCTACACTGGCGCTTATGTTGCAAAGGCAAAAACCCTGACACAGCGCCGCCTTAAACAAGCTGTGATTTCTCCCTCTGCCATGGCGCTTCTTTACCCGGAGGCTGGCATTGAGAGCTATGCGCGCGAGACCTTTATTGAAGATCTGATTGGCGAATGCGTCAAGGATATCCGGTCCGCTTTTGATGCCGGGGCCGAGATTGTGCAGATCGACTTCACTGAAGGGCGTCTTGCGTGCAAACTTGACCCAAGCAAAGGCCTGTTGCGCCAGTTCGTTGATCTCAACAATATGGTTCTGGGCCAGTTTTCAGACGATGAGCGCGCCAGAATTGGGGTTCACACCTGCCCCGGCGGCGATCATAATTCAACTCATTCCGCCGATGTTGACTACTCAGAACTGTTGCCGGATCTTTTCAAGATGAATGCCGGACGGTTCTATTTGCAAATGGCAAGTGAAGCTGACAAGCCACGGGTTCTCGACATCATTCAGCGTGAACGCCAGTCCCACCAGATTGCTTTTGTTGGTGTGATCGATCCCTGCAACACGACAGCAGAAACCGCAGAACAAGTGCGTGATGCAACTCTGGAAATTGCCGAACACCTCAAAGGTGAGCGGTTCGGCACCACTGATGATTGCGGATTTTCGCCCTTTGGTGATGATATTGCCATGGCGCGCGCCACAGCTTTTGCCAAAATCAAAGCCCGCGTTGAAGGAACCAGGCTGGCAGAGCAGGCGCTTTAATTCCAGCGTCCTGACCGGCAGTTAGCGCAGATCAGGAGCGTGTGTGAACAGACCTCATTGCGCAGCTTCCAGCATTTTTGAGTTGGTATAGTCCTGCAGGCCGATCACTTTTGCCTCCGCCCGCTTTTTGCGTGCGTAGACCAGTTTGAAGGCTGCCGGTGTGAAATAGAAGCTGACAATCGTCGACAAGGCCACCCCGCCTGCAATTGCCATTGCAAAGGGTGGCCAGAAGCCACCTCCGGCCAGTATCAGAGGCAGAAAACCACCCACTGTCGTGATCGTGGTGGACACAATATGCCGGGACGAGTTCATGATCACATGAGCCATTGCGTCAGGTTCACCCGCAGCGGATGCTTCGTCTGCCTGCAGCGCAGTCATAATGATGATAGCGGCATTTATAGACACGCCGATTGATCCGATCACCCCGATAATGGCGTTTATGCCAAACGGAAATTGGAAGATCGCCAAAGCGAGCAATGACAAGCCTGCGGATAATACACTCACCAACAGTGCAACACCTGCGAGCCGGACCGAGTTGAATGTCATTACGATTGTGGCAATGGTCAGTGTAACGATCATCCCGATGGATGCGAGCAGGTTTCCAAGCGTGTTAGATCGTGCGTCGCTGTCCCCGCCAAGCTCCAGACGATAGCCGGACGGCAATTCAAATCCGCTTGCGACCAGATCAGCCTGTACTTCCTTCAACGCTTCCTCAGGAAGTACAGCGCGTAAGGTAAAGCCCTGGACAGTGTTCACACGATCACCATTGCGGCGCGTAATAGAGGCGTCACTTGGCAACATTGAAATATCGGCAATTGCCGAAAGTGGCACAGCTGCAAACAGGCCGGATGCTGATGCCAATGCACCCTGCGGAGAAATGATTGGCAGATCTCTGATGGTGTTGAGATTGCCGCGTATCTCATCACCGAGCCGCACGCGGACGGGTAATTGCTCGGTTTCTTCGATGAGCGACCCACCGGTTACCCCCTCAAGACTGGCTTGAAGCTGACCTGCAATAGCGGATAGATCCAGCCCCAATGCGCGTGCCTTGGCTTCATCAACGTCAACAACCAACTTAGGCGCTCCTCCGGAAGATGTTGTTCGTGCCAAAACAATCGTATCAAGAGCTGTCATGGTTGCCATCAAACTGTCGCCCAGTTCGCGGAGTGTATCGACGTCCGGGCCAACAAGGCGCAGTTCAACAGGCGCAGCGACCGGTGGACCCTGGACCAGACCGCGTACCAGAACCTGCGCCATTGGAGCGGCATCACCCAGTGTACGTTCCAACTTTCCCACCAACAGCTCGGTGGCCATGGGTGAGGCTGTGGTTCCAAACGCCTGAGCATATCCGGCGGCGTTATCACGCCCGCCTATGATATTGTAGTAAAATGCAGGGCCGGAGCGACCAATTGACCAAAAGGTCTGTTCGACGCCATCTTCGTTCCTCAACAACTGATCCACTCGGTCAACCAGACGACGGGTTTCGCCAATGGCCGTTCCAGGCGCCATTTCGAGTTCAATGGTGAACTGGTCACGGTCCACGCCCGGGAAGAATTGGGCTGTGAGAGATGACATAGACGCAAAGCCTATGAATGGGAGGATCAATGACAGAGCAACCGAACGCGCAGGATTGCGGGTCGCAAGCCGCAGCGACCAGGCAAAGGCCTTTGCCGGTGCGCCACCAGGGATGCCGGAATTGAAGGGATTGGCCTGTGTCTGATCTGGCATCAGCCAGCCTGCAATGGCAGGCGTGACTGTGACTGCAATGACAAATGACCAGCACAGCATGATAACAACTGCAAGCGCGATGGAGCCGACAAAATCTCCGGCTGGCCCTGGAAGCAGGATCATCGGCGTGAAGGAAAGAGCCGTGGTGACCGTGGATGCAAATAAGGGACCCCAAAGCCGCATAACTGCATCACGCACAGCTTCAATGCGTCTGGTACCTTTGCGAAGGCGCTGCGCTATTTCATCGGTCATTACAATTCCTGCATCCACCAGAAGGCCGAGGGCGACAATGAGCCCGGTGACCGACATCTGGTGTATTGCAAGACCCAGAAAGTTCATCGTCGCCAAAGTTGCCAGGCCGACCACAGGCAGGATAAGCGCGACAATCATCGCCGCACGAAAACCCAGGGTTAAAAGCAGAACTCCGACGACAAGGGCAATGCCTATCGCCATATTTGTCCCGACTTCAAGCAACCGGTCTGACGTGTATTCTGATTGATCGAAGATGAGTTCCAGAGAAATGCCGCCGGGCATCTGCTCATCAAATGACGAGATTGTCTTACGCACAAATCCGGCCCACACATCAACTTGCAAACCGTCTTCAAGGGCGGCAGCCACAAGAATCGCCGACGATCCATTATGGATTGCCATTTCACCGACCGGCAATCGGGGCCCGCGTGTTATGGTGGCGATGTCTGATAGTCGGGTTGCATTGTTGTCTGCGCCCTCCCGCACAATAATGTCGCGCAGACGATCAAGCGTTTCGATCTCACCGCTGACTTCCAAAACGATATCATTTGTGGCATCGCGCAAGCGGCCTGCCTGCACCTTGGCGTCAGCAGCACGGATTGCGCCTGACACCATCGCGGCGGTCAGCCCGACTGCAGCAGCGCGTCCGCTGTCCAGCGTTACGAGAATTTCATCCTCGGGCGCGCCGAAAATTTCCACCAGTTTGGTGCCGGGTATGCTTCGGATTTCATCAGCCATTGCGTCTGCGTAACGCTTGACGATGGTCAGCGGCACCTGATTATGATCAACTCGTAACGCGACGATGGCCGCATAGGTATTTACGCCATCGGCATCAAATTCAGGCGGTTGCGCGCCGGGCGGAAATTGCGCTTGCGCATCTTCAAGTGCATCACGCACTTCAGACCACACCTGCTCAATCTCACCGTCAGGAATTGTTTCGACCAGCTCTATGGACACAATGGAAATTCCCGTGGATGACACCGAATTGATTGTGTCCACCTCCGGGATTTCCTTGATCAACTCTTCGATTTCGACCGTCACGAGTGTCTCTACGCGCCCGGGTGCGGCTCCGGGAAACGCGGTTGTAACGGTGGCAAAGAGATTGGTAATCGTTGGGTCTTCCTGACGGCCAATTGACAAAAGAGAAGACAGGCCCGAGGCAATGAGAACCATCAAAATCAGAAAGACGAGTCTTGGCTGACGGAATGTCAGTGTGTTGATTGAATGAGCCATTATTTCAGGCGCACCGTCTGTCCACCAACGATACGATGGACACCATTTTCAACGAATTGGGTACCATTTTCAAAGGTACCCCGGACGTAGGCGCGGTTGCTGTCTGCATGAATGATTTCGACTGCTTCAATGGCGATTTCCGCGCGGCCACCGCGCTCTTCAACTTCATTGAGCGTTTTGATGATCCAGAGCCCGCGAACTCCATCTTCGATTGCAGACAATGGCAACCAGGCTCCGCGCGCCTGCACATCTTCCAGGAGCGATAGCTTTCCTGTCAGACCCAATGCAATATCAGTGGTCGACAGGAGGGCGGCTCTTAAGATCCGCGTTCGGGTCGTTGGATCGATCTGTGGCAATATGGCTATGATTTCAGCTGCATGGAAATTGCCTGCAACCATCACTTCAATCGTCTGGCCAACCGAGAGTTGGTCAGCTAATTGGGGAGCGATGCCAACGCGGAACACTGGGGTGCTTTTTTCAACCAGGGAAAAGATTGCCTGCCCACCGGCAACTGTGCTGCCCTGATCAATCAGGCGCAAGTTTACCCTGCCGTCAAACGGCGCGCGTATCACTGTCTTTTCAAGACGTATAAGGGCAGCCAGTATCTCGGCATCAGCTTCAGCAATTCGCGCCTCCAATCCGATGACCGAAAGGCGGGTCTCATCTGTTGTCTGGCTGCTGGCAAAACCTTTCCGGTTCAACTCAGCCTGCCGTTGGGCGGTCAGCACTGCCAGTTCTTTCTGTGCTTCCACGATCCTTTTCGACGCGCGCAGGCGATCAACATCTGCCTGCAGCAAACGAGCGTCCAAACGCGCCAGGATCTGGCCCGCAGCGATCTCATCGCCGTCATCAACGAACGCTTCCTCCAGTGTGCCACCTTGTTCAAATGCTAGTTGGACTGTCTGTGGCGCTTCGATCTGCCCCACAAAATTTCGGGTTACCGAGTAGCTGTCCAGCATCTGGATGGTTGAAGTGGATATCATTATTGGCAGAGTTTCAGCCGGTGGTTCCGCCGCGACAGCCCGTTTTGCAATCAAGCTACTTCCCTGCCAAACTGCGCCACCAGCGACCGCAATAAATGTTGCAGTAAGTAACAGTGTGGCGAATCGGGGATAAAGACGCTGAATGAAATTTCTGTTTGTTTCGAGACGGGCCATTGGTAAACACCTGAATTGTAACAGCGCGCATGCACTGTTATGTTATAAGCACTAACATATGTAAGTGACGCTAACTTTGTCAATAGATGTTAGCGATACTTACTTCGATAGAAACCGGATCACCTGATGAGCAAAAAAACTGCACCGCCCACAGCCGATGTCACTGTGAAAGCGAATTATCATCACGGTGATCTGCGTGCCCAGTTGCTCAATGCTGTTCGTCATTTGGTGGAAGACAAGGGTTCGGAAAACTTCTCGATAGCAGAAGCGGCCAGGAAGGCGGGCGTTAGCAGCGCTGCACCTTATCGTCACTTCAAAGACAAGCCTGAACTTCTGAAAGCGCTGGTCATGGATGCCATGGAAACGATGGCTCTCAATATGCGATCCGTCATGGACCCATTTGATATTGGCGCGATCGAACGCATTGATGCATTAGGTCAGTGCTACATCGACTTTGCACGACAACACCCTGGCATGTTCCGACTTGTCTTCGGCTTATCGGAAAGCCATGCCGATGATAAGGAATTGCGCGATTGTGGTACCCGGGTATTCGGGATTGTGATTGAGGCAGTCGCGAATTATCTCGGTATTGGTGCAGATGAACCCGAAGCGGAACGGCGCGCCTATATGCTTTGGACGATGGTTCACGGGCATTCTTGGCTCATGATTGATGGAAAAGCTGCCAATAAAGGAATTGAGTTTCCCGAAGATATACTGCTTCGAGAAATCTCAAACCGGATTGTCATGGACCGTACGCCGACAGGGCTTTCACGGGACACCAAAGTGTAGTCGTTAACCGGACTGATGACACCGAATCTCATACCATTATCGGGTCGAAGCCTTGTCCTTATTCTGACAAGGGTGCCGGTGAAATGATTTCGCGCACCTGGCCAGTCTGCACATCATAAATGTATCCGGAAACCACCACATAGCCCGGGATTCCGGGTGCATTGCGCAGACTTTCGATGTCATCCTGCAGGCTCAGTTCATGGTCAGTGATCGCGACCGCAGACACGTCCACGCCAACCTTGGCCTTCAGTGCTTTCTGAAAGCCGGGGTCGGCAAAACGTTCAGCGCCGCATTGGGTGTGCTGTACCAGAACCAATTCAAAAGGCTGGAGATTTTCGCCATCCATCATGGCAACCATGAAGGCCAATGTTGCAATTTCTTCGATGACAGCCGGTGTCACGCGCCCGCCATTGTTGCGAATAATCACCGCATCTCCCAGTTCGAGACCAAAAATATGCGCTGGGTCAACGCGTGCATCAGCACATGCCAGCACCACAGTGCGCATCTTTGGCAGTATTGGCAGTTTGCCGGATTCGAAGGTGCTGGAGAATGCGCGGTTTCGATCGAGTAGCGTCTTTGTTTGTGACATGAAGCGTCTCCTGTTTGAGGGTTACTGGAACGGCTTAAAGACTGGCTATCAGGCCGCTGAATCTGCCATTCGGGCCGGGCTTTCCGGCTTTATCTGACTTTCTGGCTCCACCTGACTTTCCGGTTGATGGGTCTGCTGCCAAAATTCACTCTCCTGGCAGAATTCCGACCTGGCCAGTTGGACGAAATCCTTGCTGGCTTCAATGGCGCTTGTATTTGGTGCTGTTGTGGCCAGGACCTTCAGAAATCCAACCATGGCTTTCGCCGTCCGCGCAAAACCGGGTTTTAAATCAGTCCGCTCTGAAACTTCACGGCGTATAATGGTTTCAATATCTTCGGGCACCCGCCCACCAATTTTGAGGACATGCTGTGTTGGTGCATTCACCGCAAAAGTGCCTCTGCGATATTCATCAGCATAGATTTTGAGTTGCGATACGGCGGCTTCGGAATAATTGTCCGGCGGCAGGGCTTTGAGAGCCTTGAGCATCATGCTTTCCGAGATGTTTTGGTATTTGACCTCTCGACCTAGAACACGCCCCATCGCCGCTGCAATATCATTGGGTGACAAGAGGACCGGGCCGGTGGGCCGGTAGGTTTTGCCGGCATGGCTTGCGGGGTCCATGAGAGCGCCGACTGCCACGCTTGCAACATCTGCATTGGAGGGCGGCGCGTTCTTTTTCACGGCTCCATCGCCAAGCGGCATCGCAAAGATGCCCAGATGCGCCGCCATATCCAGAACCATCAGATAATTGTCGGCAAACCAGCCGACATTGACCGTAGTGACCGTCATTTCAGGCCGCATCGCCATCAGGATATCGCTGATGAAGACCTCACGGGTGAACAGGGATGGGTGATCAACGCTGGAAAGCCATTGGCTGAGTGTCACGACATGTTCAACGCCCGCTTCATAGGCAGCGGCGGCAAACACAGCGTTGAAATGAAGGCCATTGGGTGCGGTCGGCGCACATTGATAGGCGCGTTGAACGCCATGCATCGCCCGGCGCATGTCCGAAAGGGAATACTGGTTGCCGACAAAAAGCTCCGCGCCTGCCTGTTCCAGCAATGTTGATCTGTGATCATGCCTGCGGATAAATGCACGCACCGGAAGCCCCTGTTGGCGCAGTTGGAGAGCGGTCTGGAGTCCCGTCTTGCCAGAGGCAGATGTAACAAGAATAAGAGGCTTTGACATGCGGCACTCCATTTAGATGATTATGGTAATCTTTAATATTAGATGTTATATATCATCTATAGAGTCAAGCGCTTATTTTGGAGAAAATGATGCCAAGGGTTTCGGCCGCAGAAAAAGAACGCAGTCACAATCGGATCATTGAAGAGGCTTCACGCCTGCTGCGGTCCGGAGGTTTGGAGACGACAAGCGTGTCGGATGTGATGAATTCTGCCGGGCTGACCCATGGTGGATTCTATCGTCATTTCAAATCGAAAGATGAATTGGTTGGCGCTGCGTTTCATTTCGCCACCCAGGATGTGACCCGAGCCATGCGTGCGGCAGAGACGCAGGCCGAGCGTTTGAAAGCGCTGGACAACTATATCAGCACTTATCTATCGGTTGAGCATGTGGATGATTTGTCAAATGGCTGCCCACTGGCAGCGCTGTCCGGTGAGGCTGCGCGCACCGATGGCGCAGCACGGCAATCGGCAAGCGAAGCGCTCAAAACAACAACGCAGCTGATCGCAAATGCAATTGGTGGCGCTGAGTCGGTCGCAATGAGCAAAGCTAATACGATTGCCTGTCTTCTTGTCGGCACGATATCACTTGCACGGATTGCGGTGTCAAATGCCGACAGAGACCAGTTGTTGAAGGATGCCAAAGAGGCGATTGGCGGGCTGCTTGGCTGAGCTGAGTTGATCAAGGGAGAACCGCCAGCAAGCAAATCAAATTAAACAAAGGCCATCGAATGAATACGGGTCATGGAAAGAATACAGACTGTGAAAAATGGTGCCCGGGGGCGGATTTGAACCGTGTCAAATTACACACCTAGGGTCAGGACCTATTAATCGACTGGATTCCCATTTTGGCTGAATTGTGATTCATCATGAGTGACTTGTTTTGGCTTTCGCAGGATCAGTTGGCGAAGATCGAGCCGTATTTTCCCTTGGCCCATGGTGAGCCGCGTGTGGATGATCGTCGGGTGGTGGTGTCAGGGATTATCTTTGTGATCAAGAATGGGCTTCGCCTCTCGATTGCGCTTTGCTTGTCTGCCGGCCAACGGCTGGCGCGATGCACCATCGGATCATGGGCCGCATAAGACGCTATACAATCGCTTCATCCGATGGAGCCACCTGGTGTTTTTGATAGCATCTTCAGTGCGTTAGTCAGCGACGCGGGCAGTCCTGATACGCTTATGATTGATGCCACCCACCTGAAAGCCCACCGAACTGCCTGCAGTTTGCTAAAAAAGGCGATGTTCCCCGCCATATTGGCCGCACAAAAGGTGGATTGAACTCCAAACTGCATGCGGTCTGTGATGGCAAGGGACGTCCGATCATCATGGGCGTGAGTGAGGGCCAGTTAAGCGATCACATCGGCGCCAAACTGCTTTGTCCCGCGTTTCCTGAGAAAGCATCCCACCTGATCGGCGACAAAGGGTATGACAGCGATGAGTTTAAGGCTGCGCTGAAAGCCAAGGGAATAACGCCCTGCATTCCACCGCGAAAGGGTCGCAACCTTCCTGCCGGTTTTAGCAAAACCCTCTACAAGGAACGCCACAAGGTGGAAAACATGTTCGGCAGACTTAAAGACCGGCGACGCGTAGCAACTCGATACCACAGATGCGCACACACATTCTTTTCAAGCATATGCATTGCAGCTATCGTCATATGGTGGATTTAATGAGTCCTGAGCCTGGATATGGAGTTTGGTTGGCACGCTGCGTTGGAACGAAACCTCTGCCGATTGCTCATTCCAGTACACCATGCATGGGCACGTCACCAATTTCCTCCATCTTGGCATCAAGCTTGACGGTCATAGCGCGCACGACGTCCGAATATTCTGGGTCAGCGTGTAGATTGAAGAGTTCCAGAGGATCACGCTCGCAATCAAAGAGCTCCCACTCCCTGTCCTGACCGCCCTGGTTCGTTCCCGGCAGATCAAACCCCTCATTGTACCAATAGATCAGCTTGTAACGCTGGTCGCGTACGCCGTAATGCGCATAGGCATTATGTTCAGCATCGCGATGCATCCAGTATCGATGATACGCCGTATCTGGCCAATCATCGGGCACATTGTCGGTGAGGATCGGTCGTAGGCTGCGTCCCTGCATATAGTTTGGAACCTTGAGACCAGCGAAATCCAGAAATGTCGGTGCGAAGTCAACGTTACAGGCAATGTTGTAAGCGTCTGATCCAGCCTGAATGGCCCGAGGATAACGAACCAAAAATGGCATCTGGAAAGATTCTTCGTACATGAAACGTTTGTCGAACCAGCCATGCTCACCAAGGAAAAAGCCCTGGTCAGAGGTGTAAATGACGATTGTATCCTCGGCTATGCCGTCTTCATCCAGATAATCCAGTAGTCGGCCCACATTCTCGTCAATAGACGCAATGGTTTGAAGGTAGCGCCTTAAATAGCGCTGATACTTGAAATGAGCGAGTTCGTCCTGACTGGAAAAGGTGAAGGTCTCCCCTGTATCCTTGTCGATCAGACGCAACCCCGTGACATCTTCTGAAAAAGGAATGAGCCGGTTCGTTGAACCGGGTGCCGAACGCCGTCCCACTTCATTGCCGCCCTCGGGCTGTACCAAACCCAGATCCTGATAGGACAAATCCTCGCGAATACGCATTGTTGCGGCGGCGGCGGCCTTCGCCCGGTTTTTGTAATCGTCGTTGAATGTTTCCGGCAGAGCTATTTCGTCCTGATACAAGTCCTTATGTCGAGAATGAGGCTCCCAGCTTCGATGTGGCGCTTTGTGATGGCACATCATGAAGAATGGGCGATCCCTGTCGCGCGCTTTCATCCAGTCGAGGCACTTGTCGGTGATGAGATCTGTGGCGTAGCCATCAAGCTCGACCTCTTCTCCCATTTCAATCATGTAGGGATCAAAATATTCTCCTTGACCCGGCAGCACGGACCAGAAGTCGAAACCGGAAGGCTGGTGCGCCGCACCCTCGCCCAGATGCCACTTGCCGACAATTGCAGTCTGGTAACCGCCTGCTTGCAGGTGCTTCGCCACATTAGGTGCATTCGTATTGATCGGCGTTTCAAGGGTTGTCACCCCATTGACGTGATTATAGGTGCCCGTGAGAATTGAGGCGCGGCTTGGTGTGCAGATCGAGTTGGTCACATAGCAATGGTCCAGCCGCATTCCTTGTGTTGCGATGCGGTCAAGGTTTGGTGTGTGGTTAAGACCAGACCCGTAGCAACTGATGGCATTGGCTGCGTGGTCATCTGACATGATGAATAGAATGTTTGGTCGCTTCGTCATGTCTGCTTTCCATTCTCTTTTGGTAACGTGACCGCCTGCTCAATTGCGATGGCGTGCCATTTCGTTGGGCTTTGGCTTGCTGCAACACAATCATGCACGAAGCGAATCCCGCGCATGCCATCTTTCTGGTCCGGCACCAGACACATGCTGCGATCGTCAGACCGTATCGCTTTTGCGAAATCGGCGTAGAGCGTAGCGAATGCCTCTATGAACCCTTCGGGATGGCCGGGCGGAAGGCGGCTTGCCCGACTGGCTTCCTCGGATAGATCGCCAAAACCGCGGTTTATCATGCTGGCTGGTTTTCCAGCCTGACGAAACCAGAGGGTCTCTGGCTCTGTCTGCTTCCACTCTATCGAGCCTTCATCACCGTGGACCTTGATCCACAAATTATTCACGTCGCCAACACATAGTTGCGAGACGTGGATCAACCCTTTCGCGCCGCCCTCGAAATTAACGAGAACAGTCCCTTCATTGTCCAATTCACCTGGTTGCGCGGCATGCAGATCGGCACAGATCTCAGATTGGGACAGGTTGGTAATAAAGCTAATCAAGTTATGACAATGGGTTCCAATATCGCCCATCGCATTGGATATACCGGATTTTTCAGGATCGGCGCGCCAACGCCGGCGCATTTCATTTGCCGCAACGCCAACCATGTTGCCGTGCGTATAGTTGACAACGACACGGTTGATGCGTCCCAGCCTTCCGTTTTGCACAAGGGCACGTGCCTGCCTGATCATGGGATAGCCCGTGTAGGTATGGCATAGCCCGAAAAACACCTGCCGTTCCTCCAGCAAGCTGCAAAGCGTCTCCGCCTCCTCGATTGTGCGCACCATCGGTTTTTCACACATGACATGGAAGCCAGCTTCGATTGCCGCCTTCGCGACCGGAAAATGAAGATGATTGGGCGTTACTATGGCAACCAAATCCAGCCTGTCGTCGACCGGTCTTGTCCCTTCCGAAATCATCATCTGGGACCAGTCCAGATAACTGCGCTCCGGGTCCAACCCCAGTTCCTGTGCGGATTTTTGTGCCTTCTCGGGTTGAGAGGAAAACGCCCCCGCCACGAGCTCGATTTCGCCATCCAGTTCGGCTGCCCGGCGGTGAACATGGCCAATGAATGCGCCTGCCCCGCCACCGACCATACCCATCTTCAATTTTCGACCGTCGGCACCCATCAGGCTTCCTCCATCAATGAGCCGCAAGACGTGTCCGTCAATCGAACTGACTGTTCGGTGACATCAACTCTCTTGCAGCTGGCTCAGTTTTGCGCGTTGGCTTCGCGCTTGTTTTTCCGCATGTCTGAGATGAGCCAGTCCTTGCAGAATGCCCGCCTTGACGTCCTTGGCAGAACCTGAAAAATCCGCGTCCTCGTGTTCAATGGTGATGGGGCCGTCGAAACCGATATCGAGCAGCTTTTCCATGAAACGGGACCAATCGAGCTGACCTCGACCTGGAATACGATAGCTCCACCAGCTGAAATCCGACAGGATACCGCATCGGGCCAGCCGCTCATGATCGATTTGAGTGTCTTTTGCGTGGATTGCAAAAATTCGGTCAGCGAACTCTTCAAGCGGTTCATATGGGTCGATCATCTGCCACAGCAGATGGGAAGGATCATAAACCAGCCCGAGTTGTTTTGAGTCGATCCGTTCAAACATCGACGCCCACAAATCCGGCGCGATGGCCCAGTTTTGCATCAATGGGCAGTTTTCGAAGGCAAGTTTGACGCCTTTGGATTCTGCTAATTCGACCAGCGGCGTAAAGACACGGACCCATTCGTCAATGGCAGCAGCAGGCAAAGGCCGAATGGCTTCATACCGGTCGTAAGTCTGCTTGTTGTCCGAACGACCGGGGAAACCAGCAGACGTCGTGACCATGGGGATGCCAAACCGGTCAGCCCATTCGATACGCTGACGCAGTTTTTCGAGAACCGTTTCACGGTCGGAAGTATTGGCAGCCAATGTATTGCGGCAGTAGATGAGATCGGAGATCTTCACCCCCCGGCTTTCAAAACCACGCAATGCCTCATCAGATAAATCAAACGTGGGGCCGATCTCAAGTGTATCGAAACCGCCCTCACTCCAGAAATCACACATCTCATCAGCATCGCTTATGCCAACATCGACCAGTTGATTGGTCAGGAAGCCGTAGCGAAAACCAGCTTCACAGCTGTCTAACAAACCCCACGCCAATTCATGCTCTCCATAATTGTTGAAGATCATCTTGGGATTGGGAAGAAGAGGATACGGGATCAGCAAGCGTTGCTCGTGCAGCTTCGGCAAGGACGTCACCATATCGCTCCAGCAGTTGCGTGTTGCGGGCAATGTGCAACTGAATATCAATATTCATACGCGCCGCTTCTGCGATGGAAATCGCGTGCAGGGGGACCCCGTCGACACCGTAAACGAGGCGGCAGAAACGCCGCACGCCGTGTTCATTGCCCTGGACATCGTAAGCAATGCCGTTTGGATCCGTTGCTTCGATCAAAGCGCAAACCTTTGCCGCTGAAATAGGCTGATCTTCACCTCCGGTCGCCACAAACCCATCCAGGTTAAAGCGCGCGCGCACCTCGTCCAAACCAAGTGCGGACAGAAACAGGCGTGAAAGTGCATCCAATTCGTGAAGCCCGCGCCGAAAACCTGGCCGCGCACGAATGATGATAGCCAGATCGGGATGCTCGCGCTTGGCGTGCCATACGAGATCACCATGGCTTCGCAGTATCACTTCAGATGACTGCCGTGTCTCATCGACGAGATGATCGAGAACGCGGGCCAAACGTGAAAGATAATGGCTCGGCATGTCCAGAACTTTACGAATTTCGAAATTTGCCCGGTAGCGGCCTCGCTCAACCTGCTCGATATAACCCTCCGCCTCAAGGGTTTTAACAATCCGGCCAAGTGTAGCGGGTGCAATCGCGCATGCCCGTGCGATTTCCGTCAAAGTCATTCCATCATGACTTGGCTGCGTGAATTGTTGCAGTACCTTGAGCGTGCGCAGTACTGGTTGAGATGAATCCATAAAACGTGCCATTTCAGATTTCAATAATTATTCTGCCTCTACCATATATAGCATTGTATTTTCAAATACGGGCGTTTGTCCAAGCCCGTTCGGATCTCACGCCAGGGTCGGCTCTGGTACTTCCCTGACCAAATCGACCGCAACAACCCGAACATCCTTATGCCGCTGAAGGAGAGAAGCAGGCACGTCCGGCGTAACCGGACCGTGTAGCAACTGGCGCACAACCGCACACTGCCATTGTCTGTTCATGTAGATCCGCACATGACGAGAGTTGAGAATTTCACGCATACCAACCGTGATAGCTTTGCGCGGTATGCGCGACAGATTACCTCGACAGACTGTGACTGAATTGATCAGGCGTGTTTCCCGAGACAGCTCAACACAACGTGTGGGCAGATCGGCAAATTCGTCCAGATCCATCGGCTTTCCAGGTTCCGGCGGGTCATTGAAGGCCACATGGCCGGTGATACCAACGCCCCCAAAACACGCATCAACACCACCATGTGTGGCGATCAGTTCGCCGGTCTGTTCGGGGTGTAAGGGATTGGGGAAATGGCGCGCTTCCAATGGCGGGGCCAGCTCCGGGTCAAGGCGATTGTAGAATTTTTGGTCCATGTGACGCCGGAAACTAAGAGGATCATCAATGGAAATGAAGCCGCTTCCGTCGGGTTTCAAATACTCATCCATATTGATAACGACGAGATCGCGTAAACTGATCTTTTCAGCGTTGCACCTGTCTGCCCATTGCTCGAACTGTCCCACGGGTCCAACCGGAACGATAAAGACAATTTTGTCCCTGCCCGACGCTTTAGCTGCCAGATATTCGGACATAAGATCTTTGGCGAAACGCTCGGTCAGAGCGGCTGGATCAGGTACTGTCTCCAGCGGGATCGGCGAGCCAACGCCAACCATATCCTTGGGGATAAGAAGCGGCAAAACATCCGCTTTCGTTTCCTGGTTCATGTCGCTGCAACTGGTGAAGACTTCGTGATGGCCTGTTCGGTGTCTGCGTCGAAGAGATGCAGTTTAGGTGAATCCAGAGCGAGCGTAATTTCGTTGCCTTCCCTAAGATGTTCAAGCGGTGGAAGGCGCGCGATCACTTCAACATCCCCAACGTGCAAGAATACAAGTGTGTCGGAACCGAGCGGTTCGAGGAAATCTATCTTCGCCGTAAACGCGTCCGCAGTGCTGTCAGCCTTGGCCAAAATGAAGGCCTCGGGACGTATTCCCAACACCAGCCGACGCCCCTCAAGTCCCGAAGTGGCCTCAGTGAGGTGGGTCGGAACAGAGATGTCCGGACCGCCTGCAATTGAGAGTTTGCCGCCATTTTTGGGATCATAAACACAAGGTAGCTGGTTCATCCGAGGCGCTCCGATAAAACCACCAACAAACAGCGTCGCGGGGTGGTTATAAACTTCATTGGGCGTACCAATCTGTTCCACATACCCGCTGCGCATCACCACAATGCGCTCAGCAAGTGTCATGGCTTCCACCTGATCGTGGGTCACATAGACAATGGTCTTCTGCACCTCCTGATGCAGCTTCCTGATTTCGGTGCGCATTTCGCCGCGCAGCTTTGCGTCCAAATTCGAGAGCGGCTCATCAAACAGGAATGCTACAGGCTCGCGAACCATAGCGCGGCCCATGGCTACACGCTGGCGTTGTCCCCCGGACAATTGTGCCGGCTTACGATCAAACAGCTCTTCAAGATTGAGAATTTTTGCGGCACGCTCAACCCGGCGGCGAATCTCGGTTGCCTTCATGCGGCGCACTTCAAGAGCGAAAGACATGTTTCGATAAACATCCAGGTGCGGGTAGAGCGCGTAGTCCTGGAACACCATGGCGATGTCACGCTCCTTTGGCGCCTTTTCGTTCACGACACTGCCACCGATTGAGATGGTCCCGTCTGATATGTCTTCCAGACCAGCGATCATGCGCAACAAAGTTGACTTTCCGCAGCCAGAAGGCCCAACCAAAACCACAAATTCCTTGTCGGCGATTGAGAGATCAACCCCATGGATGACCTGGACGTCCCCGTATCGCTTGATCACCTTGTTAAGCTCTATTGTGGCCATGGAACTTCCCCTCCCCTTCAATCAACTGGTCTACCAACCTGTGGGGTAAAGAACCACGGCGGCATCAATGCAGCGGAATTTCCACGACCGCTTGTCAGAGACAACCACATATGGTCTATTAATATCAAGTATGGTTTTTTTGACAGCCAAGACGCTCAAATTTCTGAGGATTCTTTTGTGCGGAATTGGCTTCGGATCAAGTTGAGGAAAGCAAAGTGAAGTTCGGTCTTGTTGGTTATGGGCTATGGGGACAGCATCACGCCGAGGCAATTGCCAAGGCACCCGATGCAGAGCTAACGGCCATTGCCTGTTCAAGCGAAGCGACAGCGGCGAAAGCACGTGAGCGATTTCCAGACGTCAAAATCCATCTCAATGCCGATGCACTTATTAACGATCCTGCAATCGAGGCAATCGATGTCGTCGTGCCCAACCATCTGCACGAAGAAATCGGCGTTGCTGCACTGAATGCCGGCAAACACGTTCTGCTTGAAAAGCCGATGGCCCTATCGGTCGCTTCTTGCGACCGTCTGATTGACGCGGCGAAACGATCAGGCAAAGTGCTCACAATCGGTCATGAATTACGCCTGTCTACTCAGTGGGGACGCATTCGCAAGATCGTGGATGACGGCGCAATCGGTACACCCCTTTATGCTCACATGAGCCTTTTCAGATTTCCTTATCGCGGAGGGTCTGGAGGATGGCGCTACGATGCGGACAAGGTTGGTTCATGGATTTTGGAAGAACCGGTCCACTTCTATGATTGCATTATGTGGTATTTCGAAGAATTGGGAGATCCCGTCTCTTTGATGGCGACGGGAAACGCCCGTGATCGGGATGCCACAAATGGCGGCGCGGCCATGGCTGATAATCTGACCACAATCATGCGCTGGCCAAACGGACAATATGCCGTGCTGACCCAGTCCCTTTCAGGGTTCGAACATCATCACGTCATGGAAATCGTTGGAACAAAGGGTTCTTTGCGGACCTGGTGGTCGGGTGCGCAGGATCGAACGCGCCAGCCTTCATTCGAACTAAAACTCAAATCGGGTGACGAGCCTGTGGAAAATCTTGAGCTTGGCGCTTCGGGTGAGTTGTTTGAACTTGACGAGCAGTTGCGGCTTTCCGTGCAGGCCTTTCGCGAGGGACGTCCAATTGTATCAGGTGAGGATGCGCGCAAGCGCATACTTGTTTGCCTGGAAGCAGAACGCTCTCTGTCGGAAGGTAAGGAGGTCATGCTGAACTTCGACTGATCGCGTATCGAATTGTTGAGACAGGGGGTTGCATGACCCCGCAACGGCTTTCAGCAAAATGAGTGGTTATAAAAAAGGAGGAGATCTAAATGCATATTCTATCAAAGGCTCTCGCGGGCGCCGCCATGCTGGGGCTTGCCCTGTTTGGTCCGGCCGTGGCGCAGGAGCAAAAGAAAATTACTGTCGTTACCTGGAATATCTCTTACTACCAAGAGGGCTTTCAGCTTTGGGTCGATGAGTTCAAAAAACTGCACCCTGATTTTGAAGTCGAACGGATCGATATGAAGGGGACGGATATCCCCACGTTCTATCAGACACAGGTCGTGGCTGGCACACCACCTGACATTGTTGACATTCAAGGCGGTCTTTGGCTGGAATACGCTTCCCAAGGTGGCCTTGTTGACCTGACGCCTTTATTGGAGCGCGATACGGACTACACCGAACGGATGATCCCCGAGGTCATCAACAGCTGGAAATACGAAGGCAGGAACTACGGCGTTCCGCTCTACATTTCCAAGACGCTGCTTTTCCTCAACAAGAAGATGATGGACGAAGCGGGCGTCACCGAAGCTCCCAGCGATTTTGAGTCTTTGATGGCTGCGGCAGAGAAAATGTCGGGTGGCGAAAAAACCGGCTTCATGACCCTCAATTTCGATTGGCTCTACTGGCCACTTTTCGCGATGAACGGTATTGAGTTCGTAAATGAAGACCTGACGGAGGCGGCATTCAATACACCTGAAGCTGTTGCGCTGGTTGAACGTCTGGCGGAAGCAACGAAAAGTGGGGCTATTAACAAGCTCAGCTGGACGGGCCGCTGGGTTGAGCCGAACAGTGCCTTTGCTGCCGGAACTGTAGGCATGCTTCATGCCCACGCACCTGCCTTCCTGTGGTTCAAGGGCAAGTCGGACTGGGTTGACGAAAACACAGTTCAGGCAATCAACATGCCAGGCGGTATGTCGACCCCTAACTCCCACTCGCTGGTGCTCTCCAAAGGGTCAAAATATCCTGAGCAAGCATGGGATTTCATGAAGATCGCTACCAGTGGCAAAGGTGCCTATGCGATGGGTTCAGCAACCAACAACTTGACCGGTGACAGCATTGAAAACGCAGAATTGATGAAGTTGTTCGCCGAGAAAGTTCCTGCCGTGGTTCCAGTGCTGGAAACACAGTTGCAGAACCTCGACAAGCTGACCGGAAACTGGCCTTTGGCGAATGATGCGGCCGTCAAGGACGTCTTCTATCCTGAGCTTCAGGCCGCCCTGCTTGGTGAAAAAAGCGCTGCCGAAGCGTTGGCTGATGCAGAACGCAAGGTTAACCGCGTCCTGCGACGCCGCTAGCACAGCAAGAGGCACTGGCCATGACACCAGATAATCGAATGGCTGTCGGTTCAGTGCCGAAAAAGATGGCGGTGTCTCCCAGCACCGCCACCGGGTCCAATGATACCACCAAAGTAGATGGCGTATCTGCATCCGGACACTCTAACGTCCGGCGAGGGCTTCGCGCCTTCGCCGGGCGCAAACGGACCCGGGAACTTACCCTTGTATGGGTCTTTCTGGCACCATCACTTTTCATTTTTGCGCTCTACCGGATCATTCCGCTTATCTGGAACGGTGTTCTATCGTTCCAGCACTGGTCGCCCTACAAACCGGCAGAATTCGCAGGTCTGTACCACTATGAGGAAATGCTGATCTACGACGAGGCCTTCCGGGAGGTCCTCTGGAATACCGTTCTGTTCATGGCCTCTGCGCCAATTGGTATTTTCCTGGCCCTGGGCATCGCGATCCTGGTGGACAGCCCGGTTCGGGGACGTAACATCTACCGTACAATCGTCTTCATCTCCTACCCCGTCATGACAGTTGCCGTGGGTGTCATCTGGCAATGGCTGTTCAACGAGAAGGTCGGATTGATCAACTACATTCTCCTCTCGCTGGGCGTCATAGACCAGGGAATCCCGTTTCTTGAGAGTTTCGACTACGCCTTGCCTGCGGTCATTGTCGCGTCAATCTGGCAAGTGATTGGCTTCTACATGATCATTCTGCTCACGGGTCTGCAGGGCATCCCGCCTAATCTCTATGAGGCTGCCTCAATTGACGGAGCAAGCCGCTGGCAGCAATTCCGGCGCATTACCATGCCGCTTCTGCGACCGTCTCTATTCCTGTGTTTCGTGGTCGGCATTATCAACTCATTCACCGCCTTCGATCTCATCTTCGTCATGACCGGCGGCGGGCCGGGACGATCAACTGATCTTCTCATCACATACATCTACTCATCCGCCTTCAAGTTATCGCAGTTTGACTATGCAGCAGCGATGACTGTGGTGAATTTTCTTCTCTTCCTCGCGCTCGCTCTTATCGGTAACCGATTGGCAGGCGGTGATGCGGGTGCAGTGAAGACAGGAGGCTAAAGCAGTCATGCGCAAAAGATCGACCTTATCCGTCCACATCATGCTGATGATCGTTTCGACCATCATGCTCATCCCCTTCTATTGGGTGTTGAAGACTAGCCTGACGGGCGAAAACATTTTTGCCTATCCGCCCGCTCTGTTGCCGGAGAACCCGCAGCCGTTTTTCTATGTTGATGTGTGGTACGCCATCCCTTTCGTGCGCTATCTCTTCAATTCGGTCGTCGTCTCGGTGCTGGTTGTTATTGCAAATGTTGTTCTCAACGCGACTGCCGGCTATGCGTTAACCCGCGAGTTTCCGGGTAAAAAACTAACTGTGCTGCTGTTTTTGAGCTGTATGATGATCCCCTTTCAAGTGACCATTATTCCCGCTTATCTGATTACCGCCAAATTGGGCATCCTGAACTCATACATCGGCATGGCGCTGCCGCTGATGTCGACTATCGTCTGCATCTTCATCTTCAAGGCGGCCTTTGAGGCCATACCGAAAAGCCTGATTGATGCTGCCCGGATTGATGGTGTGCCGGAATGGATGATCGTCTTCCGCATCATCATGCCGCTCACAAAACCTGCAATCGCTACCAATGTCATTCTGTCCTTTATCTGGTCATGGAACAGCTTCCTGTGGCCGCTGGTGATTGTGCGCGATGCCGAGATGCAAACGCTACCACTCGGGCTTTCACGATTCCTGAGTGTGGTAGAGGACACGACCGGCGCGCTCTATGCTTTCTGCGTAATGGTCCTTGTGCCCGGACTGCTGATCTTCCTTCTGGCGCAAAAGGAATTCATTACTGGCCTCACCTCCGGCGCGACGAAGGGGTAAGCGCTATGGTACGCCGCTGGCTTTTTAATCGTTTTTCGATCACCTTCGGCATGCTTGCGGTGCTGATCGCGTTCTGGAATATCTACGTTGAAGCCAATAATACCGGGCTCATCGCTGGTCGGGTCATAGGTCCCGACGGGGCTCCGGTAACCGGAGCAATTGTGAGCCTGTCTGAACGAACGCTGCTCGTCACGCGCCCAAAGGGAACAGCGGAAACCGATGAAGACGGACAGTTCAAATTCGAAAACCAGGACGTCTATAGACTCTATCTGGCTGCAGAAAAGCCGGGGGTTGGTGAAACGTCATCTCGTGAATACAGGCTCTATTTCAAAGGACAGGAACTCGTCTTGAAAGAACCCTTGAAACTGGTCGCGGAGCAATAATTTTGAGTCAGCCTGTCATCATCTTCGATCCCTCGCCGCGAAGCCGCGAACTAATTTTCAGTGCCGAAGATTGGAAACGGCTGAATTCTCTGGGTCGTGTGATCTCACATGAAGGTGCCGGGCGTATGGACGACGCCTTGGTTGACGAATATTTGCCCCAAGCTTCCCTGATCATAGGGCAGACAGACCTGCCCGCCGAACGACTAGAACGCGCCGAACCACTTCGGGCGATCATTAACGTTGAAGGCAATTTCTATCCCAATGTCGACTACAAGATTGCCTTTGCGCGCGGAATTCGCGTGTTGGGAATAGGTCCGGCCTTCTCTCTGCCCGTAGCGGAAATGGCGCTGGGCATGGCCATCGACGCCGCACGCGGTATTACCCGCGCTGACCGGGCTTTTCGCGCCGGACGAGAGGGTTATGGGAAGGCAGATAATGCCGGATCGTTTCTCCTGACCGGAGCGGATATGGGCTTTGTTGGCTTCGGCCATTTGGGCCGTTCGCTGCTACCTCTTTTGCAACCTTTCAGGCCAACGATCCGGGTGTTCGATCCTTGGGTGCCACCAGGCGCATTGCGTGAACACGGTCTGGTTCCTGATTCACTTGAGGGTGTCTTATCGAAATCAAAAGTGACATTTGTCCTCGCCGGGGTGACCGAAGAAAACTACGGAATGATCGGCGCAGAACAACTTGCACTGATACCTGGCGGAGCCGCTTTCCTGCTCATGTCGCGTGCCCCCATCGTGGATTGGGATGCCTTTCTGGAAGCCTCTCGTGAGGGGCGCTTCCGGGCGGCAACCGATGTTTTCCCGCAAGAGCCCGTGTCTCCTGATGATCCAGTGCGTAGGCATGATCATATGATCCTTTCAGCGCACCGCGCTGGCGGCATCAAAGAAGCTTTTCTAAGGATCGGAGAGATGGTGGCGGATGATGCTGGCCTTTTGCTTTCCGGTCTGCCCCCCGCACGACTGCAATCGGCGCACCCGGAAACTGTCGCCCGTCTGCGCTCCACACCGGGGCAACAGCACACCACCGAGACAAAGTAAGGGTGCTACCGATCAGATTACAAACCTAAGAAGGGGAATGTGCAGATGAACCGATCAGAGACCATGCAGGCTCTGGGACTGAACCCCGATCATCCTGCCGTCCTGCTGCATGCTGACGATGTGGGAATGTGTCACGGTGCCAATGTCGCGTTTCTCGAACTGTCGCGTTCTGAGGCGCTGAACTGCGGTTCGGTTATGGTGCCGTGCCCATGGTTTCCTGAGATTGCCAGCGAAGCTGCAGGCGACGACACACTTGATCTGGGCGTCCACCTGACATTGACCAGCGAATGGACGAGTTATCGTTGGGGGCCGCTGACCCGCGCCAGTTCTGATTCAGGCCTGGTGGACGATGCGGGTTATTTTCACAGCAACGTTGCAGCACTTGCAAAACGGATTGATCCCGCCGCCGCCAAAGACGAGATGCGGGCGCAAATAGAGCGCGCGCTCGGTGCCGGGATTGACGTCACTCATCTGGATACGCATATGGGCGCAGCTCTATGCGCCCCACTTTTAGAAACCACACTTCGTCTGGGCCGGGAATACGATCTTCCAGTGCTGCTTCCGCGCGACGGCAAAACCTATCGGGATGTACTCAAGCTGGAGTCCCATGGCGGTGAAGCAGAATGGGACGCAGCTGTCGCACAAAGCGCACAAAATCAGGAACCGCTTGTGGACAATTTCGCCATGACGCCTGGCGCTCCAAAAGGCGAAGGTGCAGCTGCTTATCGAAAGATCCTCGAAGCGTTGGACCCTGGCATCACATTTTTTGCCCTTCACCCCAACGTCACCGGTGATATTGAAACGATCGTTCCGCCGCGTGCACATTGGCGGGTGGAGGAGACGGAGGCTCTGCGTAATGGCCTGATCGCTGGCTGGCTGGATGAATTTGAAATCCAGACAATCGGCATGCGCCCGTTCCGCGAACTCATGCAGCAAAACACATCAACCATCATTTTGCCTGTTAGATAGAAAGTACCGCTGCCAAAATTGGGCTGAGGACGATCATAGTTGATCAGAAACCGTAACCGTCAATCTGGTCTTGAAAATCAAACCATTTGATCGCCAAGCTGTAGCAAACTTCTGTTTCACCAGGAATTTCCGAGGGAAATGGACGTGGGTCTCTACCAACCAATTTGAGCAAAAGTGGCCTATGTTGCGGTCAAACAAATGACCCGTCGTTTATCGAATGAGCGTGTACACCAATTCAGGATGGCCGCTCGATTGTTGTCGGTTCGTAGACTTTCGCCCGAATAATTCTGGGATTGATGTTTGGCTAATACAAGCCCCAACAGCAATTTTTTATAATTCCTCGAAAGCGCACTCTCTATATATGCACATTTTTCTGAGAAGGCTTAAGCCAAACAATTCAAATTTGTTTTCGGCAGCACAGTTGCAAGATCAACGGGCCATCGATTGATCGTCACAGTCAAAAAACAAACTTGCTGCCTGTTTGCAACCCAGCCAAATCATTGACATCGCAAACTATATTCAAAAATCTTTCAAACTATTGTAATTATTTATGAAAAATGGTGCCCGGGGGCGGATTTGAACCACCGACACGCGGATTTTCAATCCGCTGCTCTACCCCTGAGCTACCCGGGCATACTGATCGTCCGCCAGCGCTGTTGCGTTATAGTGCGGAGCCCCGAGGTAAGGGCTGATCATGTTGCTGAGCGGTTATAGGCAAGTCACAAACACCTGTCCAGTGGCGATTTTTGTTCCTTTTGGAAAAGTTGATTAAGGGCCAAATGCCGCCCGGCAGCTCTAGTTTTCTATGTCAAATTCGTCGCTGGAGGGGTCTTCCTCGATCACTGGAACTGCATATTTGCCGTTGAACCAACGGCCCAGATCCACATTGGCGCAATGTTTGGAACAAAACGGATAGCTATCGCGGTGTGACAGCTTCTTGCAGATGGGGCACGGCACCGGCTTTCTGAGAGGGGTAATCTTGTTATCGCTCATGGGTTTGTCACTTTATTGCGTTTCGGCTTCAATCTGTTGGAGAACGCGGGGTAGCATGTCCGGCAGGTCTTCGGCAATAAGGCCGGGGCCGAACATTCTGGCGCATTCCACATGCAGCCACGTTCCGGCCCTTGCCGCCTCAAAGGGGTCAAAACCGCGCGCCATCAGACCTGTGATGAATCCGGCCAGAACGTCGCCTGCGCCTGCTGTTGCAAGCCAGGGAACCTGTCTTTGGCCAAGTGCTGCAGAGAGTTCTGTCCGGCCATCGGGTGCGGCAATAATGGTCACAGCGCCTTTCAGCAGAATGCAACAGTCAGCCATTTTTGCGGCTTGGCGGGCTTTCTCGATTCCAGATAGTCCACTCCCGTTTGTGTCGGTTCCGGCGGCCTCTTCAACTCTCACAAGATCCGGGAAAAGGCGTGCAAACTCTCCGCTGTGCGGGGTCAGAACTGCATTTTCATGCAGGCGGGCAAACAGACTTGATGGATCCTCTTCAAAGCTGGTCAGGGCATCTGCATCCAGCACAATCGGGCGTTGGCTCTTGAGCGCTGCACAAACCAGCGATCTGGTATTTTGACCACGCCCCATGCCTGGCCCCAGGCAGAGGCTGTTTTTTCTGGTGTCCGTGAGAAGGGTTTCCAGCTCCGCCACCGTTGCAATTGGTGTCAGCATGATCGCATTAAGCTGTGCAGCGTTCTCCATCAGTGCGGCGGATGGACAGGTCAGAGTGACAGCCCCGGCCCCAACGCGTAACGCGGCCCTGGCAGCCAGCCTTCCTGCCCCGCCATGGCCACTTCCGCCTGCACATACCACCGCATGACCGTGCTGATATTTATGGGCGAGATTGGGTTTGTTCAGTCCGGCGGGAATTCCGCCAGTGTTTATGGGGTGATCGGGGTCAGCCTCATCGGGTTTGCGCCCACTGGATGGTTCAAAATCCTCGATACCAAGATCGACAATCGAAAGAATGGGAGCGGTTTTGTCGGCACCTGTCTGTTGGGACATCGCATCGACCCAAAAGAGATGGCCGGGCTTCATGCGCTGAAAAGTGATAATATGGTTCACACTTGGCCAGGACAATTGAGGGCCGGTAGCTGCCGGGGGCGTTTCTGCCTGCACATTTTTGAGCATTTTTCCGCTGTCAGCACTCACCCCGGACGGCATATCCACCGCGATAATGGTTGTGGCGTGCTGCGCCACCATATCCAGTTTTGTAACAATTTCTGTGCCAAGCGAACGCGTCAGGCCTGTGCCGAACAAGGCATCGATCACAACATCCTGGCCTGAAACATCCGCCGCGGTCAGGTCAGACAAAGGATGGGTGCTGTCAAGCTGTGCCCATAATCGTGCATTTTCTGCAGCGTCAGTGGGAAGCCTGTCGGGATTGCCATAATGAAAGACGGTAACTTTCCAACCAAGCTGGTGCAAGCACCGTGCAATGACATAACCATCGCCACCATTGTTGCCCGGGCCGCACAACACTGCCGCGCTGTTTCCGGTCTCCCCAAATTGCGGATGGGACTGCAACAGGGCATCCACCACACCGCACCCGGCAGTTTCCATCATGGATAAGCCGGTTACATGACCGGATGCCATAGCGCGCTGTTCGGTGTCGCGCATCTGCTGTTCTGTCAGGAGCTTGTGTCGCGTCTGATCGAAATTGACGCGCGTAATGGTGCCGCTGGTCATATCTGCTCGCTTTTGATGTGTATCATCGCGATCGCCTGGACCCGGTCAACAGTCATGCAACGCGGCTTGCCGCGATTATTCGTGGTTCAGCCAGTTCAGAACAACCGGGAAACCCTCTCCCTGCAACAGGGAAACGGTCTCAAACAGGGGCAAGCCAACCACACTGGTATAAGAGCCCTGAAGATTGGTCACAAAGGCTGCGGCCAGACCCTGGATGGCATAGCCGCCAGCTTTTCCGCGCCACTCATCAGATGCCAGATAGGCGTCAATTTCGATGCGTGACAGCTTTTTAAAGCGGACTTTGGATTCAACCAACCGCTTGCGCAGCCCACCTCTTGGCGTGACAAAGGCAACGCCTGTGTAAACTCGATGGGCGCGGCCCGACAGGCGTTCCAGCGCCTCGACAGCTTCATTCACTGTTTCGGTTTTGGGCAATATGCGTTGACCGACAGCAACAACCGTATCTGCACCCAGGACGAACGCATCGTCATAGCGTTCTGTTTTGGGCGACAGGTCCGCAAACTCGCTTTCCTTGCCGTCCATGGATTTAGCCATGGCCACAAGCATCTCGCGTGCTGTTTTTGCCTTTGCGGTGGCAAGGCGGGCTGCCAGCGCTCTTGGGCTTTCACGACGACGTGGTGTTTCGTCCAAATCTACCGGCTGCAAACGATCCGGCTGCAGCCCGACCTGTTGTAGCAGAGCAAGCCGCCTTGGTGACGACGATGCAAGAACCAATTTGGGAGTGGATTTGGCAGCCATGTTTACAATTTACCCGCAAGCAGCAACGCCGGAAGCGTCATTCTGATTACTTAAAGCGGTAGGTAATGCGCCCTTTTGTCAAATCGTAAGGCGTCATTTCCACAAGAATTTTATCGCCTGCCAGAACCCGGATACGGTTTTTGCGCATGCGGCCCGCTGTATGGGCAATGATTTCATGGTCGTTTTCCAGCTTCACGCGGAACATCGCGTTTGGCAGCAACTCGGTGACCACACCGGGAAACTCAAGGATTTCTTCCTTAGCCATAGGATTCCTTATCTACAGTATTCTACAGATCTGAACCGGATAAACCGTTCAGACATATTATTAAGATGCCCGTGTCGGCACAGTAAGCCGACTTTTCGCATCACATTGGATGGTCTGTTACCAGATCGGTAAGCAAAGGTCACCATTAAGTGCGGGAAATCTGATAATTCGTGGAAATTTCAATTTTTAAGAGCTGGTGTTTCCCGAGATTCATGCGCCACCTGGCACCACAAGAAGCAGGACACTCTGTCGCAACCCAAAAAAATACGGCACCATGTGATGAGCATGATGCCGTATCATTTTTGCGATTTACCTGGGTGTTCCAGAGTTTAGGGTATCAGATTATTCTGATTGCCTGACTTCCGGTTTCAGCACTAATTGTTGCCACTACCCTGGCCGTCACGGTCGTTTCAATCTCGGTCTTTTCCGCTACGCTTTTCTCCGTCACGGTGTTTCCCGCCTTTGCGACCTGCACGACTTTTGGACCCTTTGCCCTTTTTGCCTTTGGTGATTTTATTCAATTTTCTCTTTTTATTCTTTATCTTGTCAGAAATTTTCTCTTTTTTATTTTTGAGTTTTCTGATTTTTTTCTTTGGAGGATCTTTTTTGTCCTTCAGTTTTTCTATTCTATTTTTGATTTTTTTCTTTTTATTTGTAAGTCTGTTGATTTTTTTCTTAAGCTTCTTCACCTTGTGGTACTTGTGTCCGTGATGCTTCACTTTTTCCAGTTTGCGGCTCGGCTCTGTTGTAGCCGCCACAACTGCGTTCTCTTCTGCGTTGGATTCAACCAGGAAGGCTGATCCTGAACAATTATATTCAATACGAATGTGCTGAGGAAGCTGTTCGCAAACTTCCTGGCTTGGTCCCTGCTGAGCTTGCACGGGGGTTACTGCCATGGCAGTTGCCATGACCGCACCGGCGATCAAACTTGAGGATACTCCCCATATATACTTAATCATAATGTTTCTCCGATTTACGCAATACTTTTAATCGGAAGCACTTTGTCTTTTTTAAAATGTAATTTGGAAAATGCTTTCCGAAACTACAATAAAAATACTTATTTGACAGGTTTTCAACAGAAATTTAACAACTTCTTAATTATATTAATGTTAAGACTAACTGTTAATGTTAATTTCTATTCTTAATTGTCCAATTTACTTATTTTGAATAAGGCGAATCAAAAATCGCCTTGCAATGCGATTCAATTCATTTCAAATTTTGGGGATTTTAGGATTTTGCCTGGGGCGCCGAGAGCACTCTCGGCGTCTTTTGCGAAGCAGTCTGTCGGGTTATGAAGCAGCCTGCAGGGCAAGGAGTTGGGCAAGCAGTTGGGCAAGCCTCAAAAATGGAAGCAGCTCTCGGGGCGAACGATTGCAACCTTCATTAAAAATGCAAGAAACCTGCCCAACCGATGCCACCATGGGCGAATGGTGGCAACTTTATTTCTTAAATTCTAAAACTAATTCTCATAAATTATTACATTTTTTAAATATATATTTTCTTGATGATTCTTTTGAAGCTCATTTCCGCCGCTACTCTCTATGTCCACCCTTATCTTCTATTCATAATTTGTAATCAACAACTTCGTATATTTATAATAAAAAGTTAACACTAATATAGAGACTTTTACTAAAATTTTATAAACTTCAAACCCCTCAGGAAACTCCTTGGCCGAAGGCAATTCACTCTGTACAGCAGCACGAGACACATCGTTCACGACACTTCCTGGATAATTTGTGTCAAACTATTTCCGTGAACAATACAGGAGCACTGTTATGTCTGTCCGCCCGGTCAACCAAATTCTGCAAGCCCAACCCACAATGGAAGGGGCTGGCGTTAAGTTACATCGCGCATTTGGTTTTGGTGATCCGGATATGGCAGACCCGTTTCTGCTGTTTGATGATTTTCGCAATGACAAGCCGCAAGATTTTGAACGCGGGTTCCCCTGGCATCCGCATCGGGGCATTGAGACAATTACCTACGTGCTTTCAGGCTCTGTGGAACATGCCGACAGTCTTGGCAATACAGGCGCTCTGGGTGCCGGTGACGTACAATGGATGACAGCAGGCCGTGGCATCCTGCATCAGGAAATGCCGCAAGGTGATGCGAAGGGGCAGATGCATGGCTTTCAACTGTGGGCGAATTTGCCCCGTGATCTGAAGATGACAGACCCGCGCTATCAGGATGTGAATGCCAGCGAAATTCCGCTGTTGCAGGAAGATGACGGGACAGAAGTCAAAATCATCTGCGGCGAATTCTGGGATCGTAAAGGACCGGTTGATGGTATTGCCGCTGACCCGCGCTACCTGGATGTGTTTGTGCCCGCCGGGAAAAAACGCACCCTGCCCGTCAGCACCTATCAAAAGGCATTTGCCTATATTTTTGAAGGCTCCGGCACCTTTCGCGATGCCTCAAAGCCCATCGGGGTTTTGACCGAGAAAGAAGCCAATGGCGAAGAGCTGCTGATCCGGGACCAGAGCGGCAACCGATCCCTGGTGCTGTTTGGGACAGGTGATGAAATCACAGTCCAGGCAGGCGATGCGGGCATCCGCTTTCTGCTGGTGTCAGGGACGCCCATTCAGGAGCCGGTTGCCTGGCACGGCCCAATCGTCATGAACACGCGCGCAGAATTGATGCAGGCCATCAATGAATTGAACGCGGGAACCTTTATCAGGAAATCCGCATGACGCCTTATATGCAAGCCTATAGACGCAGCAATGTCTTGGCGTTCTGGTAACACACCATGGTACGTTCCTCTTCGGTGAGCTTTGCGCTGTCTATCCACCCACCGGCCTCGTCTATCTTTTCAAAAGGATAATCGACCGAAAACATAACTCGGTCAGGGCCCATCGCGTCCATGGCACACCGCAGCGGCTCATCTGAACAGACACCTGCAGTGGTCGCGTAAATGTTGCGCTTGAAATAGTCAGACGGCTTCATGTCCAGCGTCATGTCGCCGCGATTGCTGATCAGCCATCGGCTGTCAAAACGCCAAAGCTGATACGGCAGTGTTTCACCCATGTGACCCAAAATGAGTTTGGCCTTTGGATAGCGGTCAAACACACCGCTGAACAAAATCCGCAATGCGTGATTGCCGGTTTCCACTGTCCATGACCATACGGGGCCAAAGAGCTCGGGATGATTGTTGTACATATAGGGGACATCCGCCGGATTGTTGGGGTGTATGTAGATCGGGACATCAAGATCAGATGCCCGTTCCCAGACAATTGAAAAGCGATCATCATCCAGATAGGCCCCGTTGGTCTGGCCATTGATCATGGCACCGCAAAAGCCAAGCTGCTTGACGCAGCGTTCCAACTCATCAGCTGCTGCAAGCGGGTCCTGAAGGGCCAGATGCGCGAAACCGGCATAGCGGCCCGGCTGCGTGCTGATCTGTTCTGCCAGATACTCGTTACAGATCTTTGCCATTTTCACTGCGGTTGCAGTATTCGTCTCTGCCTGGACACCCGGGCCTGCAAGCGACAGAACAGCTTTTTCAATGTTGTTTCGCTCCATGCCGGTGAGCCGCAATTCACCAAAATCCTCCAGCGTATTCCGCACCTTGCCGAACAATCCCGGGCTGATATTGATCGCCGTTCTGGACCAATAATCGACAAATTCCGGCATCATGAAATGCTCTTCCAGAGCTATCTTGCGGTGTCCCGATGACTGATCCATTTATGCGTCCTTCTTTGAAATCTGTGGCTTTGTTGCGCGCGCCGATCAGAGCTGGAAAATTTTCTTGTCCGTCTTGTGCAGGCAGGCGCCAACACCGTTTTCTTCGATCATGTAATTGTCGCAGATCACAGCAAAGACTTCGCCATCATCAAATCCGGGATGAACCGCAAAGCACATATTGGCAGCCAATGGCATGGTTTCATCCTTCCGGATCATCGGGCGTTCCACCATATCGACACCCTGACCATGCGCGTAAAGACGTGTCTCGGGCGGCAGATCATGATCGATCATCCAGGCATCATGCGCCGCGGCTATTTCAGCAGGGCTGGCGCCGGGTTTCATCAGGGACAGCGTGTAATCCTGCGCCTTCTTCATGTGTTCAAATGATTGCAGCAGATGGTCACTTGGCGTGCCAAGCACCATGGTGCGGGCGATTTCCAGATAGAGGCCGCCGGGCCCATTAATCTCAATCAGCAGCGAGAAATGATCGCCCTTTTCAATTGTACGGGCTTGAAGCGGCCGGCTTGCAAACCGCGATGAACGCCCTAGCGGTGAAGATGTGCCAAGGAAAATACCCTGATCGCTGCCAAGTCTGTGGGCCACCGCCTGTGCATGGTTGGCAACATCAATGTCCTGGACGTCTGGACGCAGGAAATCGCAGACTTCGGCGAACACCTTATCCTGCAGATGTGCAGTCTGGATGATGAGGTCGATTTCTTCCGGGCTTTTGACGGCTTTGATTGTATCAACCAGATCCGTCGCATCGACCTGCTGCGGTGCGTTGGGCATTTTCTGCACCGAGTTCACCAGAGAGTAAGGCAGTGTGTCGGGCGTCAGCCAGCCGATTTTTGCCGGTTTGGTGTTCTGGAATTCTTTCACCAGCAATTCAGCATCATATCTGTTGGTATAACCGATTGAGGTAAAGGAAGGTGTGTGAACCACGCGGCCAACGCCACGATGGATATCATCCGTGCCGCCAAGATCCCGCACTGTATCAAACGGACCCATTTCGATAATGGTCATCGGCTGATCACGGTAAAAGATGAGGGTTCTGGGGTAGCCATTGCCTGCGGGAATGTCGCTGAACCAGCGCACATAACCGCCAACCCAATCGCTGGTGTTTTGCATGACCAAGGCGTCGATACCGTCCGCCTCCATGGCACTGGCAACAGCCTTCCAGCGGCGCTGCAGTTCTGCATCGGTGATGGGAGAGCGCATTTTCATGGGAGAGTTCCTTACAGAATTATCAAAAATTTCAGCGGTCAAATTTTCCAGTCAAACCATCGGCCCCGAACAGGGCGAATTTGTTGAGGTTTTCGGCGACAAGCGGCAGAGCCTGCTGATGATAAATATCCGCCATTCCGCCGATATGGGGCGTAACAATGATTTTGGGATGCTGCCAAAGCGGGCTGTCTGCCGGCAGCGGTTCGGTTGCAAACACGTCCATGCCTGCCCCGGCAATGCGGCCCGCGTCCAGAGCATCAACCAATGCTTCTTCATCGACGCAGCCGCCGCGGGAAATGTTGATCAGAAAGGCTGATTGTTTCATGAGGCTGAGGATTCTGGCGTTGATGATATTATGTGTTTCGTCTGAATAAGGAACAATCACGATGAGGAAATCCGCGTCACCGGCGGCGCTTTCAATGTCAGATCGCTTGTAAATCCGGTCGAAACCCTCCAGTTCGGTACGCCCATTGGAAACACCGGTCACGCGCATCTCCATCGCGAGGCAGCGCTTTGCCAATGTTTCTGCAATGGCACCCAGCCCGACAAGACAGGCGGTTTTTCCAGCCAGCAGCGGCTGCGGCCATCTTTGCCAGGATGCTGATTTCTGGTTTTCCAGCATGGTTGGAAAATTGCGCCCAAGCGACAACATCAACAGCAGCGTCAGTTCCGACATTTGGGGACCGTGGAAACCATTGCAATTGGTGATCACAACATCTTTGGGCAGCGTGTCCATTGCCAAAAGATTATCAACACCTGTGGTCAGGGCCTGAACCCATTCCAGATTGGGCATAGCGGCAATCAAATCCGGTTTTATGTAGGGCGCAAGGCCGACCAGTATGTCCGCATTTGCAGCGCGCGACACAGCCTCTTCGTGGGTGGACGCTGCAACAAACTGATAATCCTGACACAGGCCACCAAGTTCGTGGGCATACCAGTCTGCCTTTTGATCAAAAATAAGGGCTGTTTTTGAGTGCATCGGGTCCCGCTCAATAAAGAATGGATGGCAACCAGAGCGTTAGCTGAGGAAGCAGAAATAACATCAGAATGAGGATCAGCGGCGCGATCAGAAAAGGGACAATACCCCGGTAAAGGGTCGCAATATTGGTCCCTGGTATTTGCGCCTGAATGATAAACAGATTCATGCCAACGGGCGGCGTTATCAGACCCAGCTCAACGACAACCACAACCAGAACGCCAAACCAGATCGGATCATAGCCGTAGCCGATTATGATTGGCAGGAAGACAGGTACCGTGATCAGCATCATGCCGATCCCCTCCAGAAAACAGCCCATCACAATGTAAAGCAGGATGATGATGGAGACCACTGCGAAGGGGCCAAGTCCAAATTCCTGAGCTGAAGACAGCAGCAATTCCGGCAGCCTTGTCTGCACGACAAAGTTTGCAAAGATGGTTGCGCCAATCACAATGAGAAACAGGACGCAGGACGTGATGACCGATGCGCGCACGGCTTCCGTCAATCGGAGCACTGTCAGATTGCCAGTGGCAAAGCCAAGCACAATTGCGCCGAACGCACCGACAGCGGCAGCCTCGTTGGGGCTGAATACTCCCAGATAGATACCGCCAATTGTTGCCGTGAACAGAATGATGAACTGCCATGGCTCACGCAGTGCTTTCAGACGCTCTGTCAAACTGGCCGACGCGTCCAGCGGGGCTTTTTCAGGAGACCTTGCGGCAATGATCATGGCGATGGCCGAGTACAGGACCAGCAATACCAGGCCGGGAATGAGCGACGCTGCGAATAATTTGGGGACAGAGACTTCCGCAATTGATCCGTAGATAACGAGGATGATCGAGGGCGGAATAAGAATGCCCAGCGTGCCGCCGGTTGCCACAGAAGAGGCCGCAAAACCTTCCTCATAACCCGCACGGCGCATTTCCGGCATTGCGATACGGGTCATGGTAGCGGCGGTAGCGATAGACGAGCCGCAAATGGCACCAAAGGCACCAGAAGCCCCGATGGTGGCAACAGAAAGCCCGCCCCGCACGCCCGAAAGGACAATGCGTGCAGCTTTGAACAGATCGGCTGACAATCTTGATTTTGAGGCGATTTCACCCATCAGAATGAAAAGCGGCACGACCGACAGACCATACCCTGACGCAATGTCGAAGGCGTTGGTGCCAGTTACCAGTTTCGCCACGCTCACATTGGACAGAAGCACATTGCCAACAATACCGCATAGCGCCAATGCCAACCACACAGGCTGTCGCAACAGCAGCAAGCCGAATAGCACTGCTATGGACAGCAGTCCCATAATCGGGATGCTCATAGGTCCGTGCCCCGCTCGTCAGACGCTGTCAATTTTCCTGACGAAAATGCAGCCATAAAAGCGGCCAGGATTGCCCCTGCCAAACCCACTAGAGATAAGGCCCAGGTCAGCCAGACCGGCAGGTTGAGTTCCAGCGAACGATCCCCATAGCGTTGGGCGCTGATCATCGGGCCAATCATTGACCAGAAAACAAAAAGGAGAACGCCCAATGCCACAAGACTTGCAATCATCATCAGCAGACGCACGACAATTGGCGCTACGAGATTATCCACAATATCGATGGTGATTTCCGCGCGCTCCGAAATCACTTTTGCCAGGCCGAAGAAGACCATGATCGCAAGCAATATGCCAACAAGATCATAGGTCCCCGGGATAGGTGCGTTAAATGCATATCTCATGAAAACATCTGCGACGATGATGAGCATCATCGCGACTAGCGCAAGCATTGACAGCTTCAACTGCAGTTCGAAAATGGAATGCAAAACTCGCCGAACTTGGCCGTTATGCGGCATAGGGCTATCCCTGTTTGCAGCCAGGGCGCGAACGCCGATGGCACGGATCAAGGCAAAAGCCGGACATCCAGTTCATGAATGCCCGGCCTTGCTACATTTCTATTTTGTGTAGGCTGCTACAAAGTCACTGCCGGGTTTTCCGGCCTCATTCACAGCACCGATGAAACTGTCGCTGATTGGCGCAACAATGCTTTCCAGTGTGGCCCGCTCAGCGTCTGACAATTGAACAATGTTCACGCCGCCATCGGCCATATATTGACGCGCTTCGGCTTCACCATCATCCCACATTTTGCCAAATGCTTCGCCCCGATCAGGACCAGTGGTGTCATCAATGATCTTTTTCATTTCAGGGCTGAGGCTGTTGTAGGTGTTTTCGTTCATCACCACTGCAAAGGTTGCCGAGGCAATGCCTGGCTCCAGCGAATATTTGATGAGGGGCGCCATATCGAACGCTTTTGTTGCTTCAAACGGGAATGAAGCTGCATCAGCGACGCCTTTTGAAATGCTGTCCGCAGACTGCGCCGGTGGAATTCTCAAGGGAACAGCCTCAAGTTTCTCGACAACCTGCTGCCAGATGGCACCGGCATACCGAATGCGTTGACCTTTGATGTTTTCCAGTTTGCTCAGATCGGCTTTTGCCGAGTGAATTTTCAAAGGCGGTGTGACGGCCATCCACATAATTTTGGTTCCGGCGTGTTCCTCCGCCAGATATTCTGGCGCAAGCTCTGTCAGGCGCCGCGATGTAATGGCACTCAAATCACCGGCAGAGGGATGGCTGAGCGGCAATCCAGCCAGCTCTGTCATTGGAAAGCGACCAGGTGTTGCGCCGTGCAGGATGATCGACAGATCAGCAGCACCAGCAGCAACCAATTCAAACTGGCGCGGGGGTGGGCCAAGCTGGCCAGATGTAAAGACTTCCAAAGACATTTCGCCGTTGGATTTTTCGCTCATTTCATCTGACCACAATTTCAGCATTTTGTGGAATGTGTGATTGGGCGGCAGAAAGCTGGATACTTTCAGCTTCTGCGCCGAAACCGCAGAGATGGATGCGGCGCTGATGGCAACAGCCAAAGCAATTTTCACGACCGGATTTTGCAACATAATTCTCCTCCATTGTACCAGAGCATCGGTTCCCGCCCCATGTTCCCCTGACCATGAGTGACCTGCCTTGCGGTACACTTGTATCGTATCGTGGCTTTTCCCCAATTGTCAATTGTGCTAGGCACGGCGCAGATTTCAAATGGAGGACCAAGCAATGAAACTCTATCACAACAATAATAGCGTCTGTTCGCAAAAGGTACGCGTCACGCTCGCGGAAAAAGAATTGACGTGGGAAAGCGTTCATCTTGATCTTGCCAAGGGTGAGCAATCGACTGCTGAATACATGAAACTAAACCCGGAAGGTGTCGTTCCAACTTTGGTTGATGGCGATATTGTTTTACGGGAATCCAGTGTGATTGCCGAATATCTGGATCAACTGTCCGAACACAATCCACTGGCCCCGACAGCCCTAAAAGATCAGGCGGCTATGCATCTGTGGCTGACACGTGCAATTGATATTCATGCTGCCATCAACTCCATAACATTTGCAACATTGATGCGCCAAAACCAGTTGCGTGACAGTACGCCTGAAGAAGTGAAAGCGCGTATTGCGAAATTCCCGAACCCGCAAATCCGGTCAAAGCGCATTGATCTGTATACCAATGGTGTGAACTCTCCTTACGTTGCAGGTGCCCTGTTCACGCTGAAGCGTATGTTCGATGACATGTCCGCAACACTGGAGAGCGCGGACTGGCTGACCGCCGGTCAATACGGCTTGTCAGATATTGCGGTGATCGCCTATGTGGATCGTCTGGACCGGCTTAGCCTGTCCAGACTGTGGACCGAACGCTACCCCGCGATTGATCCATGGCTGCGTGCCAATCAGGCACGGCCAAGCTACAAAACCGCGATTGGTGATCTCATTCCATCCGCAGCGGCGGAACGTTCCCGCCAGGTGGGTGAAGAAGCCTGGCCAGACATCAGGACGATCTGGACCGGAATTTAAGCAAAAGCTGGCGCGGCGGTGGCAGAACAATCCTCGCCCGCCGCTACAACCTGCTTTACCAATTCGCAATAGCGAGCTGTTAAACACAGAATCGCCGGATTTTGGCCCTCTTTTGCCGGAAAGCGATGTGGTGTATCTATGATGCCGACGCTTTCATTTTGAAATCCGACAATCGGATCCATGTTTTAACGAGGCTTGTATGCGCAGAAATTTTGGAATTATCGTTGGTGCAGTTACATTTGCGCTTGTCTCAGGCTCCGCCATGGCTGCTAAATGCAGTAATAATGGATCAGGATTTGATGCTTTCAAACGTGACTTCACCAAGGAAGCAAAGGCTGCGGGCATCGGGCGCCGGGGTCTGGCGGCTTTGGCTGCCACTAAGTATTCACCGGGGGTCATCAAGTATGACCGCAGCGTCAACCGCAGCTTCAAGCGCGCAAAAACAAATTTTTCAAGCTTTTATGCCAAGAAAACCAAAGGCCTGCTCAATCCAACGCGCAAACGGCTGAAAAGCTATGCAAGACTGCTGAACCAGGTTGAGAAAAAATACGGCGTGCCCAAAGAAATCCTTGTGACAATCTGGGGCATGGAAACAGGCTTTGGCGGCTTTACCGGAAAGCATGACATTGTCACATCACTGGCCTCGCTAACACATGACTGCCGACGGTCCGGCTTTTTCAAACCAAATCTGATGGCTGCGCTGATGATCATCGACAAGGGTTGGATAGATAAAAAGCAGATGCGCGGCGCGCGTCATGGCGAAATTGGTCAGACCCAGTTCATGGCCAAGAACTATATAAAATTTGGCGTTGATTTTGATCGCGACGGTCGGCGGGATCTTATCCGTTCCGTCCCGGATGTAATGGCGTCAACAGCCAATTACCTGCGCGCTCACGGATGGCGTGCTGGCCAACCCTTCGGCCAGGGAACACATAATTTCAGAGTGCTGAAAGAATGGAATGCGTCTTCGGCCTACCAACAGGCGATCGCCAAATTTGCAGCCACTCTTTGATAGGCAATAAGTCTGGGAAGTCAGTCCGGCGCCAATTCTTATATGAAGCGCATTGGAAGCAGTAGACCAGACGCGGACTTAGCCGTTTCCCGGCTAAGTCCGTCTCACCAGCTCAAAGCCCAAAAATCAACGATACAGCAATGACATGCCATTGCTGAACAGGTGCAGCTTTGACGGGTCTGCTGTCATGCGCAGAAGGTTGCCGCGCACGTCGCGGTGAATGCCGGGGAGTTTTGCTATGACCGGATCGTGGGAGGGATCGGTCTTTGCAAAATAGACCTGAGTCACTTCGCCAAGCGCTTCGCTGATTTCCACTTTGGCTTCATAGGCATAATTCTCACCGTCGGTGAGTGCCATGTCTTCAGGCCTGATCCCGACATTGACTTTCAGCCCAACATCTGTGGCCTGGGTCGGAATATCCGCCATGATGGTGCCTTTGCCTTCGGTCAGAACAACACCGGTCTGGGCACCCGTGGAAACAACTTCGCCAGCCAAAAGGTTCATGGCAGGAGAGCCGATAAACTGGGCGACAAACTCGTTTTCAGGTTTTTCGTACAACTCAAGCGGGCTGCCCACTTGTGCAATGCCCTTATTGGCCAGAACCACGATGCGGGTGGCAAGTGTCATCGCCTCGACCTGATCGTGGGTCACGTAGACCATGGTGGAATTGGGCATGGATTCCTTCAATTGGGCAATCTCGATGCGTGTGGCCACCCTAAGCGCAGCATCCAGATTGGAGAGCGGCTCATCAAACAAATAGACTTTTGGATCGCGGACAATTGAGCGGCCAATGGCAACACGCTGGCGCTGGCCGCCAGACAAGGCTTTGGGCAACCGGTCCAGATACTCTGTCAATTGCAGCGTATCAGCCGCCTTATCCACTGCAGTTTTGATTTCTTCGGGAGTTTTCTTGGCCAGTTTCAGAGCAAAGGACATGTTGTCGCGAACCGTCATGTGCGGATACAGCGCATAAGACTGGAACACCATCGCAATGCCGCGCTGGGCGGGCGGCACATCATTCATCAACTCACCGTCAATGTAGAATTCGCCACCACTGATTTTCTCCAGCCCGGCGATCATCCGCAGCAGGGTGGATTTGCCGCAACCCGACGGGCCGACAAAAACAATCAATTCACCGGTCTTGATATCAAGATCGATGTGTTTCAGGACTTCTACGGTCCCACCATATGTCTTTGCAACGTCTATCAGTTTCAGGTCGGCCATATGTTCTCTCCCCGTTTATGCTTTTGTCTTGAGTGCCAGACATGGTTGCCACGGCCCCAAATGTAATTTCCCATCTAGCGATACATTGGCGCTGCCAAGTTCGGCTCCGGTCTGAAGCCACTTGCCTGATGGCATATCCAGCGCTGATGGCGAGTCACTCAGGTTGAAGGCACAGAAAATCTGCTCGCTACCAAAACTGCGCACAAAATAGACAATGTCGCCCTCGCTGTGGACGCCATTATCTGCTCCCTTGGTCAAAGAAAGATGCGCCTGACGAAAGGCGATGGCCTTGCGGTAGTGATGCAGCAATGATGTTGGATCTTCTTCTTGCCGCTCCACGCAAAGTGCCAGATGTGCGGAGGCAACGGGCAGCCAGGTTTTGCCTTCTGACGCGCCTGCATTCAAATTGGATTTGTCCCAGGTCATCGGTGTCCTGCAACCGTCCCGCCCTTTATATTCGGGCCAGAACTCAATGCCATACGGGTCCTGCAAATCTTCAAAGGCGACATCGGCTTCCGGAAAGCCCAGTTCCTCGCCCTGATAAAGACAAACCGATCCGCGCAGGCACATCATCATGGTTGCGTAAAGACGTAGTGCTGCCGGCGGCAAGTCCCAGCGCGAGCTGTGACGCTTCACGTCATGATTGGAAAATGCCCAGCAGGCCCAGCCATCTTTTGCCACGTCATCGAGCTTGGCAAACACCTCGGCTATGCGAGCAGCAGTCAGTCTCTCCTGTGCCAGAAACTCAAAGGCGTAGCACATGTGAACATGCTCATTACCGCTGGTATACTGGCCCAGTATATCGAGCCCCAATTGCGCATCACCCACTTCACCCAGAGAGGTCGTCGCCGGATAGTCATCCAGGACAGCGCGGAAGCGTTCCAGAAACGCCAGATTTTCCGGCTGGTTCTTGGAATAGATATGTTCCTGATGATTATAGGGATTCACAGATGGCGCAATGTTCGAATTGCGTTGTTCCGGCGGCAAAGGCGGGTTCGAACGCAATTCCTTGTCAGCAAAGTAGAAATTGATCGTATCCAGGCGAAAGCCATCCACCTTGCGCTCCAGCCAGAAGCGGGTGACATCCAGAAGCGCATCCTGAACGTCAGAATTGTGAAAGTTCAAATCCGGCTGAGACATCAGAAAATTATGCAGATAATACTGTTCGCGGCGTGCATCCCAATGCCAGGCAGGCCCGCCGAAAATCGACAACCAGTTGTTCGGCGCAGTGCCATCGGGCTGCGGGTCAGCCCACACAAACCAGTCGGCTTTGGGATTGGTCCGATCAGCACGGCTTTCCACGAACCATGGATGCTGGTCTGAGGTGTGACTGAGAACCAGATCGATCATGACGCGAACGCCCAGCCTGTGCGCTTCATCAACCACGGCATCAAAATCCGCCAGCGATCCAAACAGCGGATCCACATCGCAGTAATCACTGACGTCGTAGCCAAAATCCTTCATGGGCGAGGTGAAGAATGGTGATATCCAGATGGCATCCACACCCAATGAGGCGATGTAGGGCAGACGCTGCAAGATGCCCAGCAAATCGCCAATGCCATCACCATTGCTGTCCTGGAAGCTGCGCGGATAGATCTGATAGACCACCGCGCCGCGCCACCAATCCTTATCAACAGCCGGAAGCTGATTGGGCACCAAATTGACCATAGCGTTCATAATTGTGAGCCCTACTTTACCGACCCGGCCAACAGGCCGCGCACGAGATATTTCTGCATGGCAAAGAACACCAGCAATGGCACTGCAATTGAGACGAAGGCGGATGTCGCTAGGATTTCCCAATTGCCGCCACGTGTGCCGAGCAATTCAACAATCTGCTTGGTCATGACGGTCGTATCGCCGGTTGAATCGATCAGAAACACCAGAGCCACCAACAGATCATTCCATGTCCAAAGGAACTGGAATATGGCGAAGGAGGCCAATGCCGGGAAGCTGAGCGGCAAGATGATTTTTACGAAAATCTGGAAATCCGTTGCACCGTCAACCTTGGCATTTTCAATGATATCCCGAGGTAATCCAACCATGTAATTTCGTAACAGATAAATCGCCAAAGGAAGTCCGAAGCCGGTATGGGCCATCCAGGCACCCAGATACCCCTTTCCAATACCAATTTCATTGTGAAATTTAAGAAGCGGTATCAGCGCCAGTTGCAAAGGCACGACCAGCAAACCGACCACAACGGCAATCAGCAGAGCACGACCTGGAAAATCCATCCATGCCAACGCGTAAGCGGCAAAGGCTGCGACCAGGATGGGTATGATGGTGGCCGGAATTGTCACCGTCAGCGTATTGAAAAACGCTTTTGCCATGCCCTCCCTGTTTGAGGGATCAAACAAGACGTTCTGATAGTTTCTCAGGGTGAATTCCGGCGGCGTTGTCGCCGTCACAAAAATTCGGCTACCACGGCTCCCGGTCAGTTCTTCCGTGCTTTCCTGACGATAGTCGCCATTGCTTTGCACGGTTACTGTGGAACCGTCCCTCAGTTCCGCCGTATCCCCGGCATTGTAGGTGCTGATTTCGCGGGACGAGACGCCAAAAACCGAAATTTCGGCGGCGCCCGGTTCTTCGAACAGATTGCCTTCGATAACAAAGACATCGCCTTCCTGCTCCTGCGTATCAGGATCTGCAGTTCGCAGCGTCAGGTTCTGCTCAGAGGGAAAGCCTGCTTTCCACCAACCGCTTGTGGCAATCTGGTCGGACGTTCTGAATGACGAGACCAGAAGCCCAAGTGTCGGAAAAAGCCACAATGCAACCAGCAAAGCCACCGAGATGTGTACAGCCCAGGTGAGACTGGATTTTGTTCCTGCAATATTATCCATTGTCGTCTCCCTCAGCGCATTTCTTTGCGGGCGTTGTAGACATTCCAAACCAGGATTGGTGTCACCAGAAGCATGATCACCATGGCGCTGGCAGAGCCGACGCCCCAATCATTGGCGCGGAACAGCTTGTCATACATGTAGTTGGCCAGAACCTGCGTCTCCCATTGACCGTTGGTCATAGCGAACACGATGTCGAAGACCTTCAAAACCACGATGGTGATGGTCGTCCAGACCACAACAATGGTTCCCATGATCTGCGGCACCTTGATCTTGAAGAAAACCTGGAACGGATTGGCACCATCCAGAATCGCAGCCTCAATGGTTTCTTCAGGTATGCCGCGCAAAGCGGCGGAGAGGATAACCATGGCAAATCCGGTTTGGATCCAGATCAGGACAGCCATCAGGAAAAAGTTGTTCCAGAACGGCATGGTCAGCCAGGTATTGGGTTCGGTGCCGCCAAACCAGAGATACAGTGCGTTCAGAACGCCGATTTGCTCCTGATCCACAGGGCGGGTGTCATAGACCAGCTTCCAGATCACGGCCGCACCAACGAAGGAGATGGCCATGGGCATGAAAATCAGGGATTTCGCAATGTTGCCCCAGGAAATGCGGTCAGTCAGTTGCGCCGCCAACAGACCAAAGGCCGTCGACATCGCAGGAACCACCAGAAGCCAGAAGAAATTGTTCTGCAAGGCCTCCCAGAACTTTGGCTCGGTCAGCATCTGTCCGTAATTATCGAGGCCGACAAACTGAGAACCACCGCCCGGCAATCGCTCGGACAAGGACATGCGCAATGTCTCAACAACGGGATAGGCCAGATAGAGCCCAAGTGCCAAAAGAGCCGGGAACAGAAACAGCCACGGTCGAACCATATTGGCCCGATTTATGTTCCGTCCAATATTCGCCCCTTTGGCAGGGAACAGAACCTTGTCCAAAAACTGATTGGAAAAATAATAATAGCCGACACAACCGCCAACGCCGATGATAATCGTCAGCAACCCCTGGAATGCAGGATGCATAGTCCCCTCCCCAATGTCTTTTAGTATTCGGTGGGAACCCGGCGGCTTGGGCCGGGTTCCTCAATAGCCGTCACGGCCTGCTGATTATTTCAGCGAGTCCCAGGAGGCCTGGATTTCTGCGGCAACTTCTGCCGCAGGCTTGCCACCTGCATAGTCCACCATTCCGGTCCAGAAGGCACCAGCTCCAACACCACCAGGCATCAGATCGGATCCGTCGAAGCGGAAGGTTGTCGCCCCCAGAAGAACATCTCCCAGTGCGCGCTGTGTATCGTCAGCATAAATTCCAGTGTCGACACCTTTATGTGGTGTCAGGAAACCGGACTGTGCCATCCACAATTCGTGAGCAATTGGCGATTTCAGGAATTCGACCAGTGCCTGAGAACCCGGGCTGTCGCTTGTGATGGCCCAAACTGTACCTGCACCCAGAACCGGGTTTCCAAGATCCTTGCCAGCATAGGATGGGAAGTAGAAGAAGTCCGCATCTTCACCAACACTTGTACCTTCAGGGAAGAAAGCCGGGATGAAAGAAGCCTGACGGTGCATGTAGCACTGAGGAGGCGACGAGAAGAGGCCTTTGGGGCTATCGCGGAAGTCAGTTGAAGCAACGGCTCCAGCTCCACCTGCAACAAAATCATCGTTGCGTGCAAAAGCACCAAACTCATCAATAGCAGCAACAACGCGCTCATCTGTGAACGGAATTTCGTTCGTCACCCATCGGTCATAGACATCAGGTGTCTGCGTACGCAGCATCATGTCTTCAACCCAGTCGGTTGCAGGCCAGCCTGTTGCGCCGCCTGATCCCAGGCCGATGCACCATGGCGTTCCGCCATCTGCCACGATCTGCTCTGACAACGCCTTCAGATCTTCCATGCTGGTTGGAATTTCGTAACCGGCATCTTCAAAGTTTTCAGGCGAATACCAAACCAGAGATTTTACATCTACCTTGTAGAAGAAGCCAAAGAGTTCATCTTCACCGCTCGCACTGGCATAAGTGCCAAGATCGACCCAGGACTGTCCGGCCGCATAGTTTTCACGAATCCAGTCACCGGTACCGTCTGCCAGAGGCGTCAGAAATCCGCGTGCAGCCATATCTGCCGCAAGTCCCGGCTGAGGGAACACGGCAACATTTGGTGCAGACCCGGCCTCAGCATCAATCATGATCTGCTGCTCGAAACTGTCAGAACCAACATATTTAACGTCAGCACCTGTTGCTGCGCCAAAATAGGCCAACACGCTTTCGACTACTTTCTGATCGGGTCCGAGCCACGGGCCAAAGACTGTGACCTGCTCGCCGTTCAGTTGTGTGGATTTCAGCGCTTCGTAGCTGTCCCAGTTAAAATCACCGGAACCAGGCTCAAACATGAGAGCAGTCTGCGCTTGTGCGGAACCAGCAGCAAGCACCAAAGCCATGGCTGTTGAGTAGAGTATTTTCTTCATAAATTTTCCTCCCAGAAAAAACATGCATAACATGAAAATCTTGTCCGAACACTCATTATTTAAAAAATTCAAAGCGCTTTGGAAACAAATATACCTCCTTTTTCCCGCTGCTTGTCAACCGATTTTCATCTTTGATATGGAATATCCGCAGATTTTAGCCGTTCTAAAAGCCATTTTGTTAACAATACCCAGTTCCTGCTATGAGGCGCGGCTTCCGCACATCACTGTGAATTCAAGGCGCTTTGGAGTTTTTGAAACAAGATTTGAAAGTGAAGTTGAAACGTCTAACTTTCACTTCGATGTCCTTTATTGAGCGATACGAAACGAGATGACCCAAGGGTCTTGGCCTGGAATTCGGCCTGACACATCATCAAGAGGCGGCGATTTTCTGAGCTTGACTGGCAGGGCTTTTAAAGCCAATTCACAACCTTGGGGTGATTAAGCATTGGAGAACAAAGGAATCGGGCAATGGATGCTGCTGAAAAGCGTCTGGAAACCTGTACGCGCCAAGAAAATCTATTCAGTTGAAACGCACGCCAAGCTGTGGCCAAGCGGCTTTTCCGGAAGCCGCGAAATTGTCGGTGGCGCTGGCAGGGACAACAGTCCGGATTGCGGTTTGAAAGCTGGGGCGCTGCATCATGTCGCCATGCCAGCGGGCCAGGTTCCCCTCTTCCCACAATGGGTCAAAGCCCAACAGATGCAGCCGATGCACAAATGGAAACATCGCGAAATCAGCCAGCGTTGCACGGTCACCCGTCAAGCATCTATAGCCCCGGAGTGCCGTTTGAAGTTTTGGCAGAATTTCATTGAGTGTTTCCAATGCAGCCAGGACCGGAGCGGACTCAAATCCATCGTCTACAATCCGGCGCAGCCTGGCGGAGCGGACGGGGTCCGGGATGTTTTGGTAGCGTTGCTCTCGTTGCTCTGGCGACAAGGCCAACAGCTTTTCACGATTTACACTGACATAGGTAATTGCGTGGATTGCGACGTGGAGCCGGTCAGCGCGTTCGAACCATTGAGAGCACAGCTCCTGACGATCTACGGTTGCAGTGCTGAGTGGGTGCGCTGCATTGCGCGCGCATAAATGCTGCAAGATGGTATTGGAGTTTAAAACCACCTGCGTGCCATCAATCAATGTTGGGACAACAGCGTTGGGGTTCAGCTTCAGATAATCAGGCGCAAACTGGTCGCCCTTCTTCAGGTCCATGACCCGACTTTGGAAGCCAAGGCCCAATTCTGCCAAGGTCAGCCGCACTTTCTGGGAACAGACTGAGGTCAGCGAATGATAGAGCGTGATTTCGGGTTCTGACATGAGAGATGCAGCCCCGACAAACGTGGTTTACGCTGTCAGGGCCTTACTTGATGTTCGATCAGGCTGCCTTGCGGGAGCGGATCGCTTCAACGATGGCCTTGAACTCATCATCGCTCAGAATGTCGCGTTTTTTGATACCGGCCTGTTTGACGTGATCAAGCATTTCCGCTGTTTCAGCCTCATCTGATTCGCCCAGACCCAGATCTTCCAGCTTGTAAGCTATGGAAGCTTTGCCGCTTTTCTTGCCCAGCACCACTTCGCCTGCCCGGCCCGTAAGAGCCGGATGCGTACCAAACATGACCAGTGGGTCATGCATCACATAATTGATGCCGATGCCGGATTCGCGGGTGAAGTTTCCAGAACCCAAAATTGGCTTGTTGCGGGCAATCGGCACATTGGCCAAACGGGACAGCAACTCGCCCAGCTCTGGTAATTTATCCAGTTTGTAGCCGGTGTCATAACCGTAAAGCAGGTCAAGACCGAGCATAAGCTCTTCCAGCGCTGCGTTGCCGGTACGCTCACCCAGGCCATTTCCGCAGGAATGCACAACTTCGGCACCGGCGGTCACCGCTGCCAGTTCAGTGGCAACACCCATGCCGAAATCATTATGCGTGTGAATTTCGATTGGAAGGCCGGTCATACGCTTGACCCAGCGCACCATGTATTTGATGGCTTCAGGCGTGGCGCAGCCCATTGTATCAACGATGCCAATGGAATCGGGTGGGGATTCAGCCATGATGCCCTTGCACAAATTCTCAAGATCATCCGCGCGGGCGCGGGTGGTGTCATATGGGAAGAACACAGCATAAAGGCCGTTTTCACGGGCGTAATTGATGACGGGCGCGCTGCGCGCCAGAACATCCTGCCAGGTCCAGCCAAACTGGGTTTTCAGCTTGGGATAGCCGATTGGCACTTCAATGATGACGCCTTGCGCGCCGCACTCAAGCGCCATGTCGATGTCTTTTTTCATGGCTCGCGCAAAAGTGAAAATACGGGAGTTCAGGCCCAATTTTGAAATCTGCTTGATGGATTCGGCATCCTGCGGGGAAACTGCGGGCATACCAGCTTCAATGCGCTCAACACCAACTTCGGAAAGCTTTTGCGCAATCGCAATTTTGTCATCAACAGAAAAAACAACACCAGGTGTCTGCTCTCCATCACGCAGTGTCGCGTCATGGATTTCTACCTTTGGAGGCAGGTCCATAGCATCACGCACTTCGGGTACAAAATTATATGGGCTGACCCACCATTTATCCTCTTCAAAATGGTTCTCGCGCATGTTGTCTCTCCAAAGCTATCGTGAAAGGGTGTCCGTCCGCACCTGCCAAAACAGGAACCAAACCCAACTTGTCTATATTTTATATTTTTAACAAGAAATATCAATATTATTCTTCATTAAAGCCCATGAATTTTTTGTGCGACGAAATCAGATCAGATGTAGCAAAAACGCTATAATCAATTGAAATTATTATATGTTTTTTTTAGTGCTGAATTAATTCGTGCTTGGCGAAGTTCACTTTTCTGCAGATCATCAAATTTTCTACCGTCAAAAAATCGATATTATTTTCCTCATCCCGATTTTCCAGAGTGCGATTAATTGTATTTTGGGCTACGTTATGAAGACAGGGACTTGGTAAACAGGATAGACTGAAGGTTCTGAATACACATCGTCAGGTTTGGAAATACATGTTTTCCGCTGAAGATTAGACTTTTGATGAAACAGGAAGACACCGAGCTTATGATGCCTGAATCAGTCGACGACATCAGTCTGTCTGATATGTCGGACAAGGAGACATCAAGCCGGGCTTCCATGACCAGCCGCGCCTATGCCAGGTTGAGGGCTGATATCATTGCTGGTGTTTTGATCCCTGGACAGAAGCTCAAGATTGAAGAATTGCGGCAACTCTACGATGTCGGAACCAGCCCGATTCGCGAAGCGCTGAGCCTTTTGACCTCGGATCATTTCGTAGAACGCATTGATCAGCGCGGCTTTCGTGTCGCAACGGTCAGCGCGAAAGAATTTGATGAATTGCTTAAAACCCGTTGCTGGCTTGAAGAACGCGCTTTGCGCGAATCCATTGACCATGGCAATGCAAGTTGGGAAGAGCAGGTTGTGCTGGCAGCCTACCGGCTATCCCGTGTTCCGCGCTCGGCGGCGGATGATCATTTCGTTGCCAATGCGGAATGGGAAGTACGCCACAAGCACTTTCATGTGACGCTGATTTCGGCATGCGATTCAACCATGCTGATGAAATTTTGTGACCAACTCTATGATCAGAACATCCGGTACCGCCAATTATCCGGGATACAGGCCTATCCCTCACGGGATGTAACGGCCGAACACGGTGCCATCTGCGACGCGGTGCTGGCACGTGATGCTGATCTGGCCGCACAATTGCTGGTCAGCCACTACGTCAACACCGGCGACTTTCTCAAAGATCAGTTGGACGACTACTAAGCCGTCCAACCGACACAAATGAGTGGTCCTGTTTACGCTTCTTTGGCCAGAACAAAGTCAAAATCAACTGTGAAGAATGGCGCCTGCAATCGCTCAGCGATCTCCATCCCATCTGGGATGGCGGTCACGTCGTTTTGTTCAACATATTTCATCACAAGCTGCTCGCGCACACCAAACACAGCATCTTCATCCAGATATTCATCATCGCTTGGGAATACTTCCGTCACAAGGCTGCGGTAGCCTGGGGCTGTGATGATGAAATGCAGGTGAGACGGACGCCAGGGGTGACGTCCTGTGGCACGCAGCAATTCGCCAACCGGACCATCGCCGGGCACAGTGTAAGGTGCCGGCCGAACCGTGGAGAACTGATACAGACCATCATCGCCGACAACAATGTGACCGCGCAGATTATACTCTGTCTGTTTGTTGTCCTGATTGGAATACAGGCCGTTGTCGGCGGTCTGCCATATCTCGATTTCGGCACCCTTGATCGGCTCACCATCCGGGTTGCGCACATGACCTTTTACAATAACGGCTGCACCGTCATTGTCCTGTTTCATGTCGCCACCGACTGCAAGGTCCGGTGCGCCCAGAATATGGAAAGGTCCAAGCACGCTGGAAGGCGTGCCTTCATCTGGCGAATTGACCATATCAACCAAAGAAGACAAGCCGAGCACGTCTGACATGAGAACGAACTCATTGCGTTCCGGATCTGTCATGTCACCGGTTTTTTCAAGCAGTTCCAGACCCTTGCGCCATTCGGCGTGCGTGAGGTTAGTTTCACGCACAAAATCGTGCAGATGGCTGACCAGTTTTTCCAGAACGAAGCGCACACGCGGCTCCGTTTCGTCGCTGCAATAATCCAGAAACGCTTGTGTGATGTTGTCTTTTGAAACTGTACGCATTTGATAGTCCTCGTCTGTGGAGTTTTGATCAGCCGAGCAGTCCGGTTGAGAGGATCGGATAGCGAATGAGGAGGATGAGCACCAACAGCATAATAACTGCGAAGGGGAAGGCCCCCATGAACACATCTTTCAGACTGATCTTTGGATTGTTGAGTGTAGCTTTGATCACAAAGCAGGAAATTCCCAATGGGGGTGTCAGCAAACCGATTTCTGCGCCAATCACCGTTACGATGCCGAACCAGATAAGGCTGAGCCCCATGGATTCCATCAAGGTGATGAACAGTGGAACCACGATCAGGATAATGGAAGCTGTATCCAGCAATGTGCCCAAAAAGAGCATCAGGATCACATAGATGATCATGATTTCCGCAAAGCCCAGATCATAAGTCTGCAGCAGATTGTCGAGCTCATTTGGCAGGCCGGCGTAGCCAAGCATGCGGCTGTAGAGTGATGCCATTGTAATCAGGAACAGAATGGAAGCTGTGATGTGGCCTGTTTCGATGGCCGTTGCCCAAAGGGATTTCCATGTCATTCTGCGGCGGATGATTGCAATCAGCAGCGCTACCAGAGCGCCGGCAGCACCGGCTTCAACAGGCGTCAACCAGCCGGTATAGATACCGCCCAACACGATGATGATCAGGCTGACAATAGGAACTGTCTTTTCCAGCAGTTCATAGGTGCTCAGAGGAATATCTTCGGTGACACCCGCCCCGACACCCAGAAATGTGGGCCAGAAGCGACCGGCTGCCAGGATACCGGCGATGTAGGCTGCAGTTAGAATCAAGCCTGGAATAATGCCCGCAATGAACATTTCGCCAACCGATTGCTCGGCAACAAATGAGTAGATGATCAACATCGCGCTTGGCGGGATGATCATGCCAAGTACGGATGACCCGGCAACAACACCAACAGCGAAACGCGGATTATAATTCAGTCTCAGCATTTCGGGGACGGATATCTTGGTGAAGACCGAGGCAGAGGCAATCGACGATCCGGTAACCGCGGCAAACACAGCATTTGCGCCCACAGTTGCCATTCCGATACCGCCTGTTATGCGCCTGAAGCCGCGGTTCATAACCGTATAGATATCGGTTCCTAAACCTGCTCGAGACACCAAAAGCCCCATGACGGTGAACAGCGGAATGGTGGCAAATTCATATTCTGCAACACCATCGCCAACGGCAATTTTCAGGAAGTTGAAAGCCAGAATGGATTTTCCGCTGATCAGCCAGATGGAGACAAATGACACCAACCCAAGCGCAACCGGAATATACATGCCCATATAGACGAGCACGACAATGGCCAGAACTGAAAGCGAGCCGATTTCAACGGGAGACATATTGATCCGCCAGATGGGTTGGGTTCGTCATGCCGGGCGATCTCCAATATTAAACAGATCAGCACCCTTGCTTCCGATCAACGCCTTCATGAAGAAGATGATCGTGCACAGCGTGACGCTGAAACAAATTGCGAGTTTAATCGGCCACCAGGGTGCGGTGAAAATGCCCGGTGTTCCGGAATACTCACAGCGTCCGAATGCAGCCGACATGTCGGCTAGGAAGTCGCCGGTCGGCACAGGCCCAAATTCCGGAGGCGTGATGAAATGGCAGGTTTCAAAAGATTCAATAAATTCGGGCCACATGGTCCATGCGATCAGCGCCATGAAAATTCCAGCGACAAGATCAATGACACGGGTCATAATCCGGGCGGCCCCTGGTCGGGATTCAAACATCATCAGCAGCATACCATCTGACCGGGTCAGCCTGTTGCTGCGCACCACATCCGGCAATTGCATGAAGACGATCAAGGCCAGTGAGAAAATGACCATTTCTACGACGCCGCGAATAGGGTCGTGAAAAACGCCTCGGGCCACAACATCAGCGTTCAGAATGGCAACCAGAACAAAAATAATGCCCGTTCCCACCATATTGGCAATTGTCGCGATCGAGACAGAGGCACTGTAGAAACGGCGAAGCGCATTGTTGGACATGATTTTCTGCTCCGCCGTTTCAATTTATATTAGTTTGTCAATTCTGCTGCCCAGTCACGGATTGGCACCTGGCCAGCAGCTTTCAGCTTCGCCATATAGGCTTTCAGCATTTCAGAACCGGGCGCGCCCGCTGTATCGAGCTTCTGGGCCCAATCCACAGCAATATTTGGCATGGAGTTTGCCCAGGCGGCACGCGCTTCAGCAGACATTTCGACAACTGTACCACCGCCAGCCTTATAGGCTTCAAGTGATTCAGCTGCACGGTCCATAGCAATGCCGGCAACATGATCGCGATATTCAACTGCCACTTTCTGCAGCGCAGTTTTCACTTCGTCAGGCAGCTTGTTCCAAACGTCCTTGTTGACTGTAACGGTTTTGGAATTCACGGCACCAAGGTCGGCTTTCAGCATGTAAGGCGCAACTTCAGCGATCTTGAATGTTTTTGCAGCTTCAGGCCACAGCATGGCAGCATCAACAACACCGGTTTGAAGCATGTTGTAGAAATTTGGCAGGCCACCGCGCACACCAGCAGCACCTTCAATGCCTTCCAGATACCGCAGATTATAGCCAGCACCAGCTACTTTCATGCCACCCAAATCTGACAATGCGTTGATCGGCGTCTTGGAGAAGATCTGATAGGTATCAAGCACCACGCCGGTTGCCAGATAAATCTGGTTCTCTGCTTCCAGCTCAGATGCCATCTGCGGGAATTCTTTTGCGATCTCATCAACCGCTTTTGCGACCACACGGGCATCGGCAGAGACAAAAGGCGTAACCGCTGAAATACCCTGACTTGGCAATGCGGAATTGTGGAAAATGGTGGTCACGATGCCAATGTCACCAAGACCAAGCTTGATGCCTTCCAGCACACCGCGTGGCTTGACGATTGTGCCGCCATACGCTTCCTGCCATTCAATCTTGTAATTGCCTGTGGCAGCCAGTTCTTCATTCACCCGTGGAATAAAGAATCCGGAGAATTCCTTGACCCACATGGATCGATCTGGATACCCATCAATTGCAATCATGTTGATGGTTTCTGTTGCGTTTGCAGATTGCGCATGCAGTCCGGCAAACAGGCCTGCAGACACAACCGCCGACAGCATGGCACGGCGTAAAGTCATTGTACTCATTGTGCTTCCTCCAAAGTGTGCTGAGCTTTATTTCAAGATCAGCTGTGTGTTGACTTCCAGTTTTCTTCAATAATTGTTCCAGCCTGCCGGAACAATTTGGCCAAAGGGCAATATTTCCCGACTTCCGCTGAAACAAGATCCAGTTCCGATTGCGTGGCTGGACCGTCGGCTTCCACGGTCAGAAGTATTTTGACGAATGGGACATCAACTTCCTGCTGCAAAGTAACGCCCAACCGGTCAAAATCACAAACTGCAGAGATCGTCAGATGGCCTATATCGACGCCCAGGACATCGGCACATTTGTGTCCAATTACATTGGTGCAGCCAACCAGGGCACTTAATGCAGTATCCGTGGGTGTCGGGCCAAGATTTGTGCCGCCACGCTCCACGGGCTCATCAATTGCAAAGCTTACATCCCGCACGGAAATGTTTGACAATGAATGAGACGGGCTGACGGCCGAAGCACGCAGCTTTACGGTTGTTTTTGATTGCATTGTCGCATCACCTCCCATTTGACACGTTCCTATTTATCAGGCGAATTCGCAGACGTCCTCGAAGTCAAAACGTGGCAAACGCTGGAATAAGGCAGACTCGTCCGCGTAACCCAGATTACACAGGAAGTTCGAGGCAATTGTTGTGCCGGCAAAAAACTCTGCGTCCACGATCTCATTGGAAAAACCCGAGATTGGCCCCGTATCCAGACCGATAGCTCTCGCAGCCATCATGAAATAGCCACCCTGAAGCGTGGAATTGCGGAATGCCGTGTCATATGAATGCTTTTCCTTGTCACGAAAGTGACCCCGACGATCTTCATGGGGGAACAGACGCGGCAGTTCGGTCCAGAATTCCTTGTCAAAAGCAATGATCGCGGTGACCGGCGCCTTCATGACTTTTGGCACGTTGGTCGGCTTCAATGCCTTTGCCAAACGGTCCTTGCCTGCAGCAGATTTTACAAAGACAAAACGGGCCGGACAGCAATTCATGCTGGTCGATCCCATTTTTGTAATGTCGTAAATCTGCTTCAGTTGTTCATCGGTTACAGGTTTGTCCTGCCATGCGTAGTGAGAACGCGCACGGGTCAACATCAACCCTATTTCGTCTTCACCCAAATGGCTGATTTTGGATCGCAGATCGCGCACATCTTCCTGCGCGTGTATCCGCGCTTGTTCCAGATCCTGTCCGTGAGGCGCATTAGCATTCATGCATGGCTGTCCTTGTAGCGAAAGGCGCGAGGTTTCAGTGTAAAAACCGACTTTACCCGATTAAGGCAAAGTTGACTGTTCGATCCGCGCCGAATTTTTCTGAAAATACCCACATTTTTTTCTAAACGTCAATTAATATCGATATTTTGTTTTTCCAAAAACTCTGTATGCTGGCTCGCATGTCCAGCGGAGAAAACAGGCGTACTCGGCTGGGAAAACAGGTTTTGAGGAGTGTTGAATATGCCATTATGGTCAGAATATCGGGAAACCGCTCGGGCGCGGGGTTCACTGGCGTTTGAACTTTACATCGTTGAATCAACGCCAGCCATGGCACCGCCACAGATGCTTGAAATTCTGCCCGAGCACCTTGCCTATCAGAAGCAGATGGAATCCGAAGGCAAGCTGTTCATGGCAGGCCCTTTGTCAGATGCGAGCGGAGAGCAAATGAGTGGCGGCGGCATGATCATCTATCGCGCGGCCTCGCTGGAAGAAGCCAAAGCGCTGACCGAGAATGACCCGATGCATGCAAAAGGTGGCCGCACCTTTACCTTGCGCAAATGGCTTGTGAATGAGGGCTCCTTGTCCATCTCCGTTGGCTTTGCAAATCAAACGGCATCGCTTAGCTAGGATCAACCTAGTTCAAAGCTTGCCAATCCGAAGGTGCGACGGGTTTGCGGATCCGGCTTGTCGCCCTTCCACATGCGCGCGGTTTGAAAAACCGGCTGCAGCCCAGCGCTGCGCGCCAGGTCCATGGCGGCCTGATTGCCCTCTGGCACATCAAGCGAAACTTCCGCATCCTGCGGCACAATCATGCATAAAGAGCGAAAGAGGGCAGCCCCTGTCCGATCGTCATCAGCGAAAAGCGGGCCAATTTTATAGCCGTTTCGGCATGTGCGGATCGTCCCAAAACCGGTTAATTTACCGTCCTCAAAAGCAGCGAGACTTTGGCGTGAAGGCGGGAGTGCACCAAGAGTTGACGGGCGCACCCAGCGTGCAATGAAGTCATCCCGTTCTGCCGGAAAAAACGGTTTTTGGTAGTTCAGTATATCAAACTTGTCGATGTGTTCGACAGGCCGGATGTCTGAATGTTCCAGGCTGGGGACATTGCGCTCTGGCACGCCAGTGAAACGAATATTTGTTCCGGCAAACTGAAACCCGCTTCTGGCATAATTCTGTTGCTGCTCAACCACGCCATCAAGTCCGACAATGCGGCCTTTCAGATGCGCCATACCAGCGTTCCAGGTGGAAATTCCAAAACCGGAGCCGCGCCAATCCGGGTGGACAATGTAAAAGCCCAGAAAGCCATGTGTTTTCCCATAGCGTACGACTGAAATGCAAGACACTGGCTTGTCGTTTTTCCACCCCATCAAAAACCCGTCCGGATCGGTCTGGTGGAAGACGCCCAAATCATCCAATCCTGGATTCCAGCCTTCGTCAGCCGCCCAGTTGATTACGGCTGCGAACTCGTTCTCGCTTGCCGGTCTTATCTGAAGATCTGTCATGTCTAGGTTGGCTCTTCAAAGCGCGCTTGCTTTTGCGCCGGCGGTGCAGACTTCCTGAGATTCAGTAAATTGCCGGACAGGATCAAGGCCGCGCCGACAACCGTGTAGACATCGATTGCTTCACTATACACTAGCCAACCCACCAAGGCTGTCAAAGGCACGCGCAGAAAGTCCATGGGAACCACAATGGTCGCATCGGCAAACGTCATAGCGCGCGCCATGCAATAATGGGAAAATGTCCCGCAGATCGAAACCAGAAGAATCCAGCCCCAAAGGTTGTTGGGTATGGGCTGCCAGACAAGCAGTGCCGGTATCAAGCCTATGATGCCCTGGATCACCAGCATCCAGAAAATAATGCGGACAACACTTTCAGTACGCGTCAGGGCTTTTACAAAGATCACCGAGATGCTGAAGCCGACAGCAGCCAACAGCGAGATCAGCTGGCCCGGTTCCACACCATCAGTACTTGGCCTGACAATGATCCAGACGCCGACCAGACCGAGCATCACAGCGGCAATTTTCCAGCTGTTCATTTTCTCGCCGAGAAAGAAAACAGCCAGAAGAGCCGTCCAGATCGGCATGGTGAATTCAATTGAAATCACCTGAGCCAAGGGGATCATCGTGATGGCCACCAACCATCCGAATTGCGCTCCGTAATGCACTGTGTTGCGCCAGATATGACGCCAGGGATGCGCGGTCTTCATCCCTGCAAAACCGCCATTCATTCGCACCAGCGGGTAGAGCAGAAACATGCCAATTATGGCGCGCAACTCCATAACCTGAAATGCGCCGATCTGGCTGACCGCCTCACGCCCCGCGACGGCCATGGTCAGCATGGCTGTCAGCCAGCCAGCCATCCACATTGCAGCTTTTGAATTGGAAGGTTCTACGGTGGTCATTGGAATGTGCTTTTCTGGAAATTCGTCGCCACGAGCGATTCACAACACCCGTTTATAGGCCCACCCCTCAGCGGATGAAAGCCCACTCGATCACGGTGACGTGACAAGAGTTTGTTTGATGCGTTGGCTTCTATTGCGGTTCTATGTCCTGCCACACATGGGAGAACAGATATGCTCAAAACAATCCTTCTGACGGTTGCTCTTGTAGCCCCTTTCCAGGTTTCAGCGCAGGATCGATCAGGGAATGACACGGCCTCGGACTGGCTGGCAAAGCACTACGCCTCTTTCGGTCTGTGGGACAGTGTGTGTGATGAACGTATGGAGGCAGGCGAGCTGCGACAGCGGTGCTACTTGCGTTATGTCGACGTGTTTTCGCCACGCCCGGTATTCATGGCCAGCTTTGTGTTCGCTTACACGCAGGACAAGCAGACACAAATCGAACTCGGCTTTGAACGCGGCGTTCGCTATAGCGAAAACGGGTTTCGTGTCGAACGGCAGGGAGAAAGGGTCTGGAGCGCCGTGGACGGGTGTCTGGATACATCCCCCTGCGCGCTCTCCGGTGCGGCTGCACAAGACATGCTTGATCACATGTCCGGAGGTGATGTGCTTGTTCAGGAGTTTGCTGACCGCAGTGGCCAGACACGCCTGTTGGAATGGGATCTTTCCAGATTTGCAGATGCTGTGAGCGATTATCGCCGGGAAGCTTCTGCACGCAATTTGCTTTAGAGCGTTTCTTGTTCATGCGGGATCGTTCATGAATTCATCAAATTTATTTGCTTTCTCCCCTCCCCCTAAACCTCTAAGCCCACGTGATGGACTTCGACTTTCACCATTATGTGGATGGCTGCTGGGTTACCCCTGAAGCAGCGAAAACACTTGAACTGTGTGATCCGGCAACGGAACTTGTGCGCTGCCGTGTGCCACTTGCCGGTGCTGAAGATGTTGCCAGGGCGGTCGAGGCCGCCCATTCAGCGTTGGCGCGGGGTTGGCTTGAGACATCTGTATCGGAGCGGCTGATCTATCTTCACCGGCTGATTGCCGAAATCGAGAACAGACGTGATCAGTTTGCTCACATCATCTCCCAGGAAATGGGTGCGCCGATTGATTTTTGCAAAGCGCATCAGGTGGAGGCATCACTTGCCCACTTGCGCGGTTTTGTAGACGCAATGACTGTGCAGGGCGCGATCGATACGCCCATTGCAGATGATCCCATGCATCGTGTGCGCTACGAGCCAATGGGTGTTGCCACACTGATTACGCCATGGAACTGGCCATTGAACCAGATTGCGTTGAAGGTTGGTGCCGCGCTGATGGCCGGCTGTACCATGGTTTTGAAACCATCCGAGCTGACGCCGTTAACAGGCCACCTATTTGCGCAATGTATGGAGGCCACGGAGCTGCCTCACGGGGTTTTCAATTTTCTGATCGGGGGAGCGGAAGCCGGTGAACTGTTGACGGCCCATAAACGGGTCTCAGCCATTTCTTTCACCGGCTCGACACGCGCTGGACAATTGGTTGCAGCGGCAGCTTCTATCGGGTTTCGTCGGCTGACCCTGGAACTTGGTGGAAAATCACCCAACCTTTTGTTTGCCGATTGCGACATCGCAACGGCAGTCCGACAAGGGGTTGCGCATTGTTTCCGCAATGCCGGCCAATCCTGTAATGCAGCCTCACTGATGCTGGTAGAGGACGGCATTTACGATGAAGTTGTAACCTCGGCTGCCGATATTGCTGATACTTATCATGCGGATTTGCCTCAAAAATCAGGCCCGCATATGGGCCCGCTGGTCAACCGGGCGCAGTTTGTGCGGGTTCAGAACTTTATCGAAAACGCCATTGAGCAAGGTGCCAGATGCGTCTCCGGCGGAGCAGGCAGACCTGATGGCTTGAACCAGGGCTATTTTGTCCGGCCAACGGTTCTGGTTGATGTCACACCGGATATGAATGTTGCGCGCGAGGAGGTTTTTGGCCCGGTTCTGACCATCATGTCATTTCGTGATCTGGATGATGCGGTCCTGAAAGCCAATCACTCGGCCTATGGGCTTGCGGCCTATATCCAGAGCAGCGATGCGCACATGGCCAATGAGGCCGCTCGCCGTATCAATGCCGGCATGATCCAGGTGAATGGCAACAGCCGGGCATTGGGAGCCCCCTTTGGTGGCACAAAATCATCCGGCCTTGGGCGTGAGGCTGGCATTTGGGGTATCAGAGCGTTTCAGGAATTGAAGTCTATCAGTGGTCTTTCCCTCACGACTGAGGCCTGAACACTATGGTAGACGCCAGACCGGCTGCCGCTATTAAAGCCAAACCACTTATCTATTGCTGTTGAAGCAGGCCCACGCCAGTTTCGCCAGTTTCCACGATTGCTTTCATATCGTTCCAAAGCCTGTTCAAAGTCGGCTTTGTGTTTTCACGGGCGCGATACAGGCGCACTTCCAGTTGGCTGATATAGTTCTCACCACCAACAATCTGAAGCTGCCCGCTCGATAGCTCATTCTTGCACATTTCCCGTGGCAGCCAGCCCATTCCGAAACCTTCCATGATCATCGCCTTCACCGATATCGCCAATGCGTTCTGGTTAACCACCAGGATTTTGGGACCATCGATATTCTGTCGAAGTGTGAAGTCCAGTACGGCACGCAGCGCCGAAGCTGTGCCATAGGACAGCAGGGAAACAGGTTTCTTGTCGTTTCGTTCAAAGCTGTGGATTGGACCGGTTGCGTCTGTTTTGGACACCGGCAAAAAATCATCCCGGGACAAGGTCAGATAGTCACACTTTCCGACCTCCAGCGGTGCCAGATAATCCATCGCGGGATGCCAGTAGGTCAGGATCACATCGCAATAACGCTGTTGCAATGCCGTTACGAATTGATCTGCAGACCAACTCGTGGAGTTCAGATCAATGTCCAAACCTCCCACTTCAACCAGTGGCGCGATGTGGGTCTTGTAATGGGTCATGTAGAGCGACTGGGATGTGGCAAACCGGATGACGTGTTCAGCCGCTGCATCAACCGTCTGACAGCGCTCAAGCGTCTCATGATAGGTCCGCAACATACTGCGCGCCTGCGGCAGAAAGACTTCACCGGCAGACGTCAGCGACAGAGGAAGCGTCTGCCGGTCAATCAGCTTGACACCAACGTCCTCTTCCAATGCGCGGATACGGCGGGAAAATGCTGGCTGGCTGACATTACGTTCTTCTGCCGCACGTGAAAAATTTCTTTGAGCGACCAAAGCTTCAAAGTCTTTCAGCCAGGCTATGTCCAATTTTGCAGTCCGTTCAGCGAATTACGGGATTCAGCTTTCCAACCGATCTTCTTCAACTGCATGACAGGCCACAATGGAACCATCAGTTTGTTGCAGCGGTCTGGGCTGCTCGACCCTACAACGATCATTGGCATATGCACAACGGCTTTCAAATGGGCACCCTTGCGGTAAATTGATCGGCGTTGGGATTTCGCCCTTGAGCCGGATGTGGTTGGGATGATCATCTTTCAGCTGAGGCACAGCCGACAACAAAGCTTTTGTGTAAGGGTGTTTGGGGTTCTCAAACAGCGTGGCGGTATCTGCCAGTTCACAGACGGACCCGAGATAGAGAACCGCAACACGCGTGCCAAAGTGCTGAACCACGCTCAAATCATGAGTGATAAACAGGTAGGTTAGCCCGCGCTGGTTTTTAGCTTCCAGCATCAGGTTGAGAACCTGAGCCTGAATGGACACATCCAACGCAGAAATAGGTTCATCGGCAATAATGAATTCAGGGTCCACAGTTAATGCGCGGGCAATTGCAATGCGTTGGCGCTGACCGCCAGAAAATTCATGCGGATAGCGTTTCGACCAACTGGGATCGACGCCGACCGAGCGCATGACCGTGGCAACCTTTTCCACCACATCGCTTTTGGACAGTTCCGGATTGTGGTAGCGCACAGGTTCTTCAAGCGCCTGCTGAATGGTCATCCGCGGATTGAGTGATGCATAGGGATTTTGAAAAATCATCTGCATCTTCTTGCGCAGAGGCATCATCGCATGGCGTGAGCGATTGTCGATACGCTCACCTTCGTAATGGATTTCACCACCACTTGGTGTCAGCAGACCAGCGATCAAACGGGCAACTGTGGACTTTCCACAGCCACTTTCTCCCACCACGCACAACGCCTCGCCACGTTCCACATTCAGCGTGATATTGTTGACCGCATGAACCTCGCGGCGTTCGCGAACGATCTTCCCGCTTCGGAACTTGATGGTTTCGAGAAAACCACGATCCAGCTCAAAGCGTTTTTCAAGGTTTTTTAGTTCCAGAAGAGGTCGGGCGTGGTTCATATCATTCATGCACTGCGCTCCTCGGATTTGTCGCTGTGCAGGCGACTGACCTCGTGACACGCAACCTTGACATGGGCGTATTGCACGATTTCCGGGACCGTGGTGCGGCAGTGGTCCAAGGCATATTCGCACCGGGGGTTGAAAGCACATCCGTTTGGAATGGCCGTCAGCGATGGCATATTGCCCGGAATTTGCTTAAGCGGACTGCCGGGCTGGGTCTGTTGTGGCAATGCGTTGATCAGGCCCTGCGTATAGGGATGCTGTGGGTCATTGATGATCTCGCGTGTGCGCCCCGCCTCTATGATCCTGCCCGCATACATGACCAAAGTGCGTTCGGTCATCTGGCTGACAACCCCGAGGTCATGGGTGATCAGAATAAGCCCAACCTTGTTTGACTGGCACAGTTCCAACAGCAGTTCCATGATGTCGGCCTGGATCGTGACATCAAGCGCAGTTGTTGGTTCGTCGGCAATAATCAATTGCGGATCCAGCAAGAGTGCGATCGCAATAACAATGCGTTGTCGCATTCCTCCGGATAATTCATGCGGATACTGGTCCAAGCGCTCTTCCGGCGAGGGAATATAGACCTCGCGCAATTTGACGATAGAGATCTGCTCCGCTTCTTTTTGGCTGAGCTTACGATGGGCCCTCAGGGTTTCAACCATCTGTTGTCCGATTGTCAGCACGGGATTGAGCGTGACCATCGGATCTTGAAAGATCATCGCCATCTGATTGCCGCGAATAGAGCGCATCTGAGATTCGGACATTTTAACGATATCGTCGCCTTGGAATAGAATTGTCCCATTGTCGATGAAACCCGGACGACTGAGCAAATTCATCAAGGAAAATCCGGTGATGGATTTACCCGCACCCGACTCCCCCACAATGCCAAGGCGCTCGCCTTTGGCCAGATCGAAACTGATCTGGTTGAGTGCGGTCACCGAACTGTCACGCGTGGCGAATTTAACTGTCAGATCGCGCACTGAAAGCAATGTCATTGCGCTTATCCTTTAAACGATTTGGGGTTCAGAACATCACGCATCCAGTCCCCCAGCAAATTGATGACGAGCACCAGAACCACGAGAACCACACCGGGGATCGCTGTAATCCACCAACTGCCAGAGAAGATGTAATCGAATCCGGAGGAAATCAGTGAGCCCAGTGAAGGTTGGCTTGGCGGCATGCCCAATCCGAGGAACGAAAGCGATGCTTCAGAAATAATTGCGTTAGCCACCTGAACTGTTGAGATCACGAAAATCGGTGACATTGAGTTTGGCAGGATGTGCCGCACCATAATGCGCAGCGGGCCAAACCCCAGAACCCGGGCGCCGTCGACATATTCTTTTTTCTTCTCTGCGAGCACCGTTGCGCGCACCGTTCGCGCATATTGCGGCCATTCGGCCACGCCAATGACCACAATCAGGAAATAGATGGCGTATTGGTTGAATGTCTCCGACCCGAACATGGCTTGCGTGACAGCCAGGAAGATGATCGCAACCATCAAGGTTGAGAAGGACAATTGGATATCTGCCAACCGCATCAACAGACTGTCCAGCCGACCGCCAACATAGCCTGCAATCAGACCGATGGAGATGCCAAGGAAAGCCTGCAAAGCAACTGCACATAGTCCAATCAAAAGCGAAAGCCGTGTGCCATAGAGGATGGTGGACCATAAATCCCGGCCCTGATCATCAGTTCCAAACAGAAAATTCGGATCGGCACCCTCGATCCAGATAGGGGGATATTCGCTGTTCATGATGTCGATCTGCGCTGGATCATATGGATCAAACGGCGCAACCAGCGGTGCAAAAATTGCCATCAGTGCGACAGCAACGAATATGATAAGAGAGACGACTGCAACCGGATTGCGCCGGAAGCTGTACGCCATATTGGAGTCCCACATGCGGACCCAAAGCGAAGGCGGCGGGCTTGTTTCCAAAGTGCTCATGCCCCCATCCTTGCAAGGTTGACCATGGGATTTACCAGCCCATAGATCAGATCAACGATGGTATTCGTAACGACGAAAATGAAGCCGACAACAATCAGGTAGGCCACGATCAGAGGTGTATCGACCCGGTTGACCGCTTCCAGAAACATGAACCCCATACCAGGCCACTGAAACACAGTTTCCGTGAGAATTGTGTAGGCGACCATGGTTCCGATCTGAACGCCGCCAACGGTAATCACGGGCAAGAGTGTGTTTTTGAGTGCATGGACAAAATAGATGCGCCACGGCCAAATGCCCTTGGCTCTGGCGTATTTGACATACTCACTTTGCAGCACTTCCATCATTTCTGATCGGATCAGGCGTATGAACAAGGGCAGCATGATGGAGGCCAGGGCGAGCGATGGAAGGAAGATATGGGACCAGCCATCAAGCGTCGCGAAATTGGTTTCCCAATAGCCAAAGACATGGACCAAATCGCCACGGCCGAATGATGGAAGCCAACCATAGCCAACAGCAAATACATAGATCATCAGAATTGCAGTCAGAAAGACCGGTACCGATATCCCGATAATTGACAGGCCCATGATAACACGGCTGAGGATCGTGTTAGGTCGGATCGCGGTGTAAACGCCCAGCGGCACCGAAAAACCAACGATTATGAAGGTTGCCCCAAGAACCAATTCCATAGTGGCTGGAAGCTTCTTCAAAATGACATCAAGCGCCGGTTCCTTGAAAAAATAACTGGTGCCCAAATCGCCCTGAAGCGCTTTGCCGAGAAAGCGGGTGTATTGTGTCAGAAAACCATCGTTCAGGCCTAATTCCTCGCGCAGCTCCTGCCGCACTTCTTCAGAGACTGACTGCCCGAGCAATTCGCGCAGTGGATCTCCGAGATTATCCTGAATAGCGAAGCCAATGAGTGAGATAACGAACATCACGGCAACGGCCTGGAAAACACGTTTTACGAGGTAGGCAAGCATACTCTCTTAACCTGTTATCGCACTTGTCGTTGCCTCTTCGTTGTGTTGCGAAGAATGCCGGTGAAAAGCGGTGGTTGCAAATGGCCTTCCAGGGCGAGCGATTATGGCTCGTCCTGGAAGATGATCAAACTAACTGAGACTTACTTATCGACAACCAGGTCGCCAAAGTATGGGAAGTTCAGTGCGTTCACGATTTTCTCAGCGTGGATGCCTTCGCGGGCGCCCCAAGCCAGATTCTGCCAATGCAGCGGAATAAATGCCGCTTCGTCATACAGAATTCCTTCCAGCTTCTGCAGCATTTCCCCACGCTTAGCGACGTCGGTTTCGCTGTTGGAAGCATTCATCAATGCGTCAGCTTCTGCGTTGCAATAGGCACCGGAATTATACTGGCCATTGCCTGAAGCGTCATCCTTGCAAGCAGACAGGAACTGATGGAAATTCGCACTATCTTCGGTATCTGCATGCCAACCAATCATCATCATGTCAGCTGCCCGCTCGTCGTATTTTGGCCAGTACTGGGCCTTCGGCATCGTTTGCAGATCAACTTTGATGTTGATTTTCGACAGCATCGACGCAACTGCCTGAGCAATCTTGTCATCGTTCACATAGCGGTTGTTTGGGGCCATCATGGTGATCGAGAAGCCATCTTCGTATCCGGCTTCCTTCATCAGGGACTGAGCCATTTCCACATCGAAACGCGGGGTCAGCTCAGCATTGTAACCCAGATAACCAGCAGGACTGGCCTGTGCTCCAACAGTACCAAAGCCGCGCATGATGCGATCAACGATACCAGCATTATTTACTGCATAGTCGATTGCTTTACGTACGCGTGCATCCTTGAACGCCTCTACGCGATCCTGGTTCATCTGGAATGTGATGATCCGGGTGCCGGGCATAGTGATCAGGTTTGTGCCGGCATTTTCTTCGACACGCTTCAGATCGGTTGGTGGAACCGGAGCGATGAAATCAACATCACCGGCAAGAAGTGCTGCAACCCGCGTAGGATCTTCCTTAATCGGGGTCAGAACAATTTTGTCCACATTGCCTTCAGATGCCGTATCCCAATAATCGGCGAAGCGATCGAAAACAACTTTCACGCCTTGTTCCCGCTCGGAAACCACATATGGGCCCGTGCCAGACACGTTACGCGAAGCAAAGCTGTCTCCGTGTTTCACCAGTTCGGCCTTGTCTTTGCCGTCTGCTGTTGTTCCTGAATAGAACTTGCTGTCCATCGGGAAAATGTAAGTCGCAGTGTGCAGAACCAGTGGATATGGTTCGGATGTGACAAGATCAATGGTCAGGTCGTCAATGATGTTAACAGCGGTGAACAGGCTGAAGATACCTTTGAAATCATCGCTTTCTTTCAACCGGTCAAATGTCCATTTGACATCAGTTGCGGTCAATTCGTTGCCGGAATGAAATTTAACACCGTCACGCAGCTTGAACCGTGTGGTGGTCGCATCAATCTGCTCCCAGCTTTCGGCAATGCGTGCTTCAAATTCCAGATCCTGAGTCCAGCGCACCAATGGATCAAATACCATGTGTGACAACTGAAGAGTCCCCCCGGAAAGCTGCTCATGTGGATCCAGTGAAACAGGGTCGGCATCATAGGCCACATTGACTGTGGTCTGAGCCTGAACAGCAGTTGCAAATGCGAGAGACATCACGCAAATCGCAACCGTGCGGATAATATTTTTCATCTTTCTCTCCTTCTAGGAAGTCAAATACCGACCTCCAGATTTAGTCAGCCTCAATTAACGCACTGTTTGATCACACGAGCCAATGCAAAATTCAAATTGCCCATGCAAATCATGAATGATGTGGCATAACTTGGTCTTCATAGTGGTCGAAGCGTGGCCAAAATACGAGCGTTTAGTATCAATGTCGAACCAATGATGGCCCGTTCGGCGCGTCCATCCGCACTGTAAAACCTGTCTGACAAAGCAAAGAGGCCCGAACCAATCTGGTCCGGGCCTCTTTTACAATGTCGAGAATTCAGCTTAAACAGTGCCGCCCAGAGATCCTTCAAGGGTTGCCAGTTCCTGCCCGCCAGCCATCAGATCCTGTAGCTCTTCAGGTGTGATTTCACCTTTCAGTGCCGTTCCCAATGTCTTGCCCCGATTCAACACAGTGAACCGGTCACCCACAGCCATGGCATGGCGTACATTGTGGGTGATGAAAACAACGGCAATGCCACTTTTGCGCACCTTGTCGATGGTCGCCAGAACATTGGACGTCTGGCGCACACCAAGAGCTGATGTCGGCTCATCCAGGATCAGAACCTTGGCGCCGAAATGGACCGCTCTGGCGATTGCGACTGTCTGGCGTTCCCCGCCGGACAGTGTTCCCACCGCCTGATCGGGACCACGCAGATTAATGCCCATCGTCTTCATTTCAGTCATAGTCACTTCATTGGCATATTCGTGATCAAAGACAGAAACGCCGAACTTTTTCTTCGTGGGCTCATTGCCCATGAAAAAGTTGCGGCTGACAGACATGAGCGGGATCATCGCCAGATCTTGATACACGGTTGCAATGCCAGCTGTGATCGCATCCCGAGGCTCGGCGAAAGACAAAGGTTTACCTTCGAAATAAATCTCGCCCTTGGTTGGCTTATGAACGCCGGACATGGTTTTGATGAAAGTGGATTTACCGGCACCATTATCGCCCAGAAGGCAATGGCATTCGGCGGGATTCACTTCCAGGGTCACTCCGGCCAGCGCGATCACACTGCCAAAGTGCTTTTCGATGTTGCTCATTCGAATGATTGGATCAGCCATCTTATCGCTCCCCTGTAATCATGCGACGAATATAGGTGTTCAAAATCACCGCCATCAAAAGAATGACTCCGAGGAACACCCGGAACAGCGAACTTTCAACACCGGCAAAGAACAGTCCCTGCTGGACGACGCCAAAGATTAGCGCCCCGAGAGCGGCACCAATAACCGAGCCATAACCGCCGGTAAGCAATGCACCACCGATCACCACTGCAATGATGGCCTCAAACTCTTTCAGCAAACCGCGATCCGCGCCAGCCGAGCCAAATTCCATGACCTGACAGGTTGCAAATACCGTGGCACAGAATGCCGTGAACATGAACATCAGGATTTTCACCTTGTTGACAGGGACACCGACATAACGCGCGGCCTGAGCATCGCCACCTGAAGCGAAAATCCAGTTACCGAAGCGGGTGCGGGTTAGAAGGAAATGCCCGAAAGCGACCAGAACAAGCGCCCAGACGATCAGCATCGGGATGCCATCTACAACCGGCTGACCTGCACGATTTCCTCGTTCGAAAACAGCAATCAGACCTGCTTCCCCCATCCACTGGAAAATTGGTCCGCCAATTTTTCCGCCGAATACCGGTGCAAGCCAATCACCTTCTGCCACATCGCGAATACCGCCAATAATGGTTTTGCGCTCAACAGTCTGAGGAAGGAAGATGGTGAAGCCACGCAGGATGAACAGAAACGCCAGCGTGACAATAAAACTTGGCAGTCCTGTTCGCACGACGATGTACCCATTCAGCCCGCCGATTGCGACGCACAGCACGAAGGTCACCAGAATGGCCATCCAGACCGGCCAACCCAGTGTAACACTGAATATGGCAATCATCATGCCGGCAAAGCCGATCATGGAACCGACACTGAGATCGAACTCACCGGCGATCATCAGCAGACATGCGCCAACGGCGATAATCATGAATTGCGCGGATACGATAGACCAGTTCAACACGCCCTGGCTGTTGAACATTCCGCTATCGTGAGCGAATAGAATGAAGAATGTAAAGACGGCAATTGCTCCAACAATTCCGCCTAATTCGGGCCGGATAAGCGATTTTCGGAAACCTGAAATTTCCTTGATACGCTCGTCACCTTGCGCAGCGTCTGACATTTTATGTGTCCCTAATATGAATAGGGGCCAAAACCCTTGAGCCCGACCCTAATTGGAAACTGAACAGAAAAAGCTGCGGCACCCCCAAATTCTGGGAGCGCCGCCGAAGAAAGGGGTTCTAGCGGTATTCGCCAGCCCATTTTTCAACTTGTGCCAAAGCGTCTTTTGTGACGAAGCCAGGACCAGAGTTGATGTTGTTGCCCGGCAATACACCGTAGCGGTCATAGTTTGTGAGGATCACAACCGGCAGATAGGCCTGCAGGAATGGCTGTTGATCGATGCCCCACTGGATGATGCCGTCTTTGATGCCTTTCACGATCTCGGTTCCAAGATCGAATGTACCAAAGTAGATATCACCGGCCAGACCCATTTCCTGCAGAGCAAGAATGGTTGGGTCAGCAGATGTTGGTCCAAGTGTCAGAACCGCATCTGTATCAGGATTGGCTGTCAGATAGGCTTGAACACGATTTTTGATTTCAGACGGATCCTGTCCGCTATCGATCATCTGGCTGCCAAGATCAACACCCAAACCATCAGCAAAGCCGCGGCAACGTTCTGCCACAACAGTGTTGGAAATGACGTGGTTCACGCAAACGAATGAGCCAATTCCGTCGCCCTTGGCGCGAATACCGGCCGCAAGGCCCGCATCATATTCAGGCTGGCCAACAAACATCAAAGCACCAACTTCGCGTGTTTGCTCAGGTGTGCCTGAATTCATGATGATAACGTTGATGCCCTGATCAACAGCTGCTCTGATCGGTCCGCTCAGCACATCAAAATCAGCCAGCGTTGTGATGATGCCATCAGGGCCAGATGCCGCGGCCTGCTCGAGGATGCGGGCCATATCGGCCAGATCGCCAGTTGGTGGATTACGGTATTCGACTTCCACACCCATCTGCTCACCGGCAAGTGCGATGCCGTTTTTGATGGTGTTCCACCAGCTATCGGAATCCGGTGCGTGGCTGACAAGAATGTATTTTTCGCCTTCCGCCTGAGCGGTGGTGGCGAATCCTGTCACTGCAACAGCGGCTCCAAGAACGGCGCCCATCAGGTGTTTTGTAATTCTTTTCACTTTGGTTCCTCCCAAAAAATTCAAACAGATCTTACCGGGTCAGATAAGCATCTCCCGCCTTCAGGTAATCACGGAATTTTAGTTTTTGCAACCGGTTGCAAAAAAAATGTTTGGACTTTCTGACTAAGCACTGGAAACATTGGTGATATTAGCGTGCAACCGCAAACAACCAGAATGAGAGACGCAGCATAAAATGGTGGTAACCCTGAAAGATGTGGCAGAGCGCGCAGGCGTCTCCCGCTCTGCTGTTTCGCGGACCTATACAGAAGGGGCAAGTGTCTCTGAAAAGACCCGCAAAAAAGTGGAAAAAGCTTCCCGTGAGTTGGGCTATAGTCCAAGCCTGATCGCCCGGAGCCTGGCAACAAACCGCACCAAACTTATTGGTCTGGTGGCCAATAATTTTCAGAACCCAATTTTCTTGGAGGTGTTTGATCTCTACACACGTGCCCTTCAAGAGCGGGGGTTGCGTCCCCTCCTCGTCAATCTGACCAATGAAACCAATCCGGAACACTCGGTTCAGATGCTGCGGCAATACAATGTGGACGGTGTAATTGTTGCCACATCAACGCTGCAACCCCGATTCTCGCGCGCTTTCAAAAATGCCAATATGCCTGTGGTTCATGCCTTTGGCCGATTTGAACAAGGCTCACCTGTACACGTTGTTGGCATTGATAATCTGGCCTGTGGACGCATGGCCGCAGATACGCTGATGCGACACGGCTACAAGAAGATTGCATTTCTCGGTGGGCCGCAAATGGCGACATCCACCCAGGACAGAGCCAGCGGTTTCCTCAGCCAGTTGAAAGCTTCGAATATCGAAATTGCAGACGTCGTTTATGCGACGGCCTATAATTATGATGCCGGTCAGGAAGCCATGCTGGAATTGTTGGGAAATCAACAGGTCGAAGCAATTTTTTGCGGGGATGATCTGATCTGTATGGGGGCCATGGATGCTGCCCGCAATAACGGGCTCTCGATCCCGGGTGATATAGGGTTTCTGGGCTTCAATGACATGCATATGTCGGCCTGGTCGGCCTATAATCTATCGACCATTCGCCAACCAACACCTGATATTATTTTAAGTTCGATCGAACTGGTTGTTTCGCTGGTTGATGATCCGGGACGCGCCATGGAGACACGGATTTTTCCGTGCTCCGTGGTTGAACGCGGCACATTGAAGCCGCTTAAGTCCTGATCATTTGAAGCCAATGGATTCCAGATAGGTGCGGTTGGCGATGGCGTCGTTAATGGGTGACGTATCGCCTTCAGGATCACAATCCTGCTCGACGGTGCACCAGCCTTCATAGCCGCTGTCGAGCAGCAATTGGCGGACTGCCGGGAAATCGGTTTCGCCATCTCCCAAATTGCAGAAAATGCCCTGCCCGCAAGCGTCGTAGAAATTGATCCTGTTGGCCACTACATTTGCCTTCACCTTCGGATCAATGTCCTTGAAATGCACATAGGTGATACGGTCCATGTGGCGTTTCATGAAGGCTACGGGATCAAACCCCGCATAGTGGCTGTGGCCAGTGTCGAGACAGATTTTCAGCAAATCTGCATCAATATCCTGCAGGAGGCGCTCAACTTCGGGCTCGAAATCCATGAAGCCACCAGCATGAGGATGGATGCTGACATCAAGGCCGTATTCCTGCGTTCCCAATTTGCAGATGTCCTCAAAGCGGGACGCATATTCCGCCCATTCCGCTTGATCCATCTGTTCAGCCTCCGCAGGCCGACCAGCGGTTGGCGCGCGGCGCGGGGAGATGGAATCGATCAAAACAAGGTGCTTTGCGCCATGGGCAACCAGAGATTTACAAGTGCGTACCGCACCGTCCATCACATCCTCCCACTTGTCCTTGTCATGAAAGGCGCGGAATACAACGCCGCCAATCAAGGTCAGTTCCCGTTGCCCCAAAGCATCCGCCAGTTCCGACGGATCTTCCGGCAAAAAGCCGACAGGGCCCAGTTCAATGCCTTTGTAACCGGCGGATTTGCAATCGTCCAAAACTGATTGCCAGGCCGGATTGCGCGGATCATCTGCAAACTCGACACCCCATGAACAGGGTGCATTTCCAATTCGTATCGTCACTGAAGTCTCTTTCTTATACCTGAAGTGTTGTCTTAAAATTCGTTGATTGATACCCAACGGCGGTCGTCTGAGGAAGCCCAGGCCGCCTCGATAATCTGGTTGACCTGCATGCCATCGCGGAAGTCGGGCCAGATGCTGGACCCGGCTTCAATGGCTTTCAGGAAATCATGGGCCTCGATGATGATCTGATCCTGATAGCCTGTGCCATGGCCGGGGCCCTGACAGAACGGCAGATAATCAGGATGCTCCGGACCTGCGAGGATTTTGGTAAAGCCCTGACGGTCTGATGCAGCGTCTCCCTTGTAGAGCCATAGCGCATTCTGATCTTCCTGATCGAAGCGGATCGAACCCTTTGTGCCAAATATTTCGTAGGCGTAGCCCATTTTTCGCCCGGTCGCGACGCGGCTGAAATACAGCATCCCCATGGCCCCGTTTTCAAAGCGGCACATGAACTGGCCATGATCGTCGTTTGTAACGGTCTCCTCGCCTTTTCCATCTGCGGCGGGGCGGGTTTTGTGGACGGTTTCAATGTCGGCACACAAGCTTGTCATGGGGCCGGCCAAGGCCAGCGCTCCGTTGATCATGTGCGGTGCCAGATCGCCCATGGTTCCGTTTGAGCGGCCCTGCGTGCGCCAGGTGCCGGGCATATCTGGATCACAGAAAAAGTCTTCCGTATGTTCGCCACGGAAATAGGTGATCGCGCCAATTTCACCGGAAGCAATAATGTTACGGGCCAATTGCGAGGCGGGCGTGCGGATATAATTGAAGCCGACCATATTGGGCAGTCCGCTCTCTTCCGCAGCCTTCACCATCAGGCGGCTGTCGGCCAGACTGGCCCCTAACGGTTTTTCGCAGAAAACCGGTTTTCCAAGATCAAAGGCTGCCAGCGCAATTTCACGATGGGTTTCCTGTGGCGAGGCGATGACGATGGCTTCCACCGCCGGATCGTTGACCAGCGTCTTCCAGTCTGCCGTCGCTCGGTTAAACCCGAACGCCTTCGCCTTCTGCTCTGCACCAGCCTGGGACGTTGTGCAGATCATTTCGCAAACCGGTCTCAAGCTGGTTTCAAAAACGGATCCAACAGCCTGCATAGCCACAGAATGCGCTTTGCCCATATATCCGCCACCAACAATGCCAATTCCGATATTTCTCATAGCCAAGATCATTTCCATCGATTATTTTTGCAACCGGTTGCAAAAAATCTAAACTCTAATTAGGATCGCCCGTCAAGAACCGAATTGCAGTTTGCGCCCAAATGCGCTTTGCATCAATTTCTGACAATAAAATTTGCAAGAAGACAAGGCGAGGGAAAACGGATGTCGGTGCCCACAAAGACAATCAGACTAACCATGGCGCAAGCCATTATTCGATATCTTGCCAATCAATATGTTGAAATTGATGGCGAGCGGGTGCGCTTGTGCGCCGGTGGCTTTGGTATTTTCGGCCATGGCAATGTTACGTGCCTTGGTGAGGCTCTGTATCAGCACCGCGAAGAGTTACCGCTTTACCGGGGACAGAATGAGCAATCCATGGCCATGGCCGCTGTCGCTTATGCAAAACAGAAATTGCGCCAGCGTTTCATGTTTGCCACCAGCTCTGCCGGGCCAGGCACCACCAACATTTTAACTGCTGCCGGTATTGCTCATACAAACAGGCTGCCCTTGCTGCTGCTGTGTGGCGATACCTTCATTACGCGGTTGCCCGATCCTGTTTTGCAACAGGTGGAGCATTTCAACAATCCGACAATCTCGGTAAATGACGCCTTTAAATGCGTGTCGCGCTACTGGGATCGGATCACGCATCCTGCTCAGATTATCCAGTCCCTGCCCGCTGCCATCAACACGCTGATTGATCCGGCAGATTGCGGACCAGCCTTTCTGGGGCTGCCGCAGGATGTGCAGGGCTGGGCTTATGATTACCCGGAAACCTTCTTTGCGGAAAAGACCCACTGTATGCGCCGGGTTACACCGGATGAGCGGGAAATCTCTGACGCCGTTGATGTCCTCAAATCTGCAAAACGTCCGTTGATCATCGCCGGTGGCGGTGTGCAATATTCCGGAGCAGAAGCGGAACTGACCGCATTGGCGGAAAAGCATAATATCCCCGTGGTTGAAACCATTGCCGGGCGTGCAAACCTGTTGTTCGACCATGCGCTCAATTGCGGCCCGATTGGTGTAACCGGTTCCAACTCAGCCAACACTTTGGCGGAACAGGCCGATGTGGTTTTTGCCGTCGGCACAAGATTGCAGGATTTCACCACCGGTTCGTGGACCGTGTTTTCGCATGACGCGAAAATCGTGTCGCTGAATGTGGCCCGGCACGATGCCAGCAAGCACCTTTCAACACCTGTTGTTGGTGATGCGCGCAAAGGGCTGGCGCTGCTGAATGATGCTCTGGGCGACTACCGCACCGATAAGAGCTGGAGTGATCTGGCAGCCAGCGAGCGCACCGCATGGAATGCCTATGTGGATGACAATATCGACCCAACTGACAAGGCCGGAAACAATCGGCCTGCTTCCTATGCGCAAGTTATTGGCAAGGTGAACGAACTTTGCGACCCGAATGACCGTGTTGTGGCAGCTGCCGGTGGCCTGCCAGCAGAAGTGACAGCCAATTGGCGCACGAAAAGCATCGGCTCTGTCGATGTGGAATTCGGCTTTTCCTGCATGGGTTACGAAATTGCCGGCGGTTGGGGCGCACGTATTGCCCAAGCCGAAAAGCAGAAAGATCAGGACACAATCGTCTTTACCGGCGACGGGTCCTATCTGATGCTCAACTCCGATATTTACTCGTCGGTTTTGACGGGCATGAAAATGATTGTTCTGGTGTGTGACAATGGTGGTTTTGCAGTTATCAACAAGCTGCAGAAAAACACAGGAAACCAATCATTTAACAATCTGATTGAGGACTGTAATCTGGCAGTTGAGCCGTTTGCGGTCGACTTTGAGGCGCATGCCAAATCCATGGGTGCAGCAGGCGAAACTGTCCATTCCATTGCCGAACTGGGCGAAGCGTTTGGCCGGGCGAAAGCTTCCAGCAAAACCTATGTAATCTGCATTCAGGTCGACGCCCATGATGGCTGGACACAGGAAGGCCATTCCTGGTGGGAGGTCGGCACACCCTCAGTTTCGGAAGACCCATCAGTGTTGAAGGCTCATGAAGATTGGGAATCCGATCGCGGTCGTCAGAGAAAAGGCGTGTGATGAATTTGCTGAATCAAATCAGACAAAACAAATTTGTCATTATTGGTCGGGCTGGAATTGATTTCTATGCTGATCCGCCGGGAACCAAGACAGAAGAAGCCACACAATTCTTCTCCTGCCTTGGCGGCTCATCGGCGAATATTGGTGTTGCCATCGTCAAGCTGGGTGGACAGGCTTCGCTGGTCACCTGTGTGTCTGATGATGCGCTGGGCCGGCTTGCGGTGAATGAACTGGCCAAATACGGCATTGATGCCAGCCACGTTCGGTCTGTCAGCGGCGAAGTGCGCACATCACTGGCCGTGGTGGAAACACGGATTGAAGACCATCAATCTGTAATCTATCGCAACAATGCCGCAGATTTTCAAATGAATGATGCTGATATCGACCGAGTTGATTTCAGCGCATTCGGCGCGCTGATTACAACCGGAACCGTCCTGGCAGCGCAACCTTCACGGGATGCAACGCTGAAAGCTTTTCAAGCTGCGAAAGACGCAGGCGTACCCATAATCTTTGACGTCGATTACCGGCCCTATTCCTGGACATCCGGTGAAGAAGCCGCAAGCGTCTATTCCAAGGCCGCAGAATATTGCGATATCATAATTGGCAATGATGACGAATTTGGCGTCATGGCCGGGCGCAAGGCCGACGGTTTTCCGCTTGCACAGAAACTTGCGCAGAAGCCTGGCCGGATAATTGTCTACAAAAAAGGCGAATTCGGATCGACCACCTTTTACGACGGACGGTCTTTTGACACAGGAATTTTCCGTGTCGAAGCGTTAAAACCAACCGGCGCGGGCGATTCCTTTCTTGGTGCCTTCATCGCTTCACTTGCAGGCGGACAATCCGTGGAAGACAGCGTTGCGCGCGGCTCGGCGGCTGCCGCAATCGTTGTCTCGCGTGTCGGCTGCGCCCCTGCCATGCCCACTCCGGATGAGCTGAACAGTTTCATCAAAACCCATTCCGGGCTCAGCCCGGTTCATGCCTGATCACAAGGACCACCACGATGCACATTCCACCGTTTGACAATCAGAATAAACCCATCGTGGATATTGACGATTCCAGTGTACCGCTCAACTACTTCAACATTGTCAAACTGACCAAGGGTCAGGCTTTCAGCTATGCAGTCCCCGGGTACGAGACCTGTATTGCACCGGCCACCGGCAGCGTGAATGTGGATGTTGAAGGCGAAACCTACGATTCCATCGGCAACCGAACGGTTGATGTCTGGGATGGAGAGCCGGAAGGCGTCTATGTGCCAACCGGCGCAAAGGCTACATTTGAATGCCTCACCGATACGGCAGAAGTGTTTATTGCCGGCGCACGCTATGACAAAGTGCTTGATCCGTTTGCTGTGCGCACTGCTGACATCGACAAGGTTCAATACGGCTCTGACGAGACCAAGACACATCGCAAGATCAAGCACATTCTTGGCACCAAATATCATGACAAGGTTGGCCGTCTTCTGGTCTCCGAATTGTTCACTGTCGGACAGGGTGGCTGGTCAGGTTTTCCGCCGCATAAACACGACACGGATCGCCTGCCGGATGAAACCCGCCATGATGAGACCTACAATTTCAGGTTCCGCCCCAATCATGGCTTTGGCATGCAGTTGGTGCAGCGCGAGGATGGCAAGGTCGGCGATGCGTATCATCTGGTAGACGGGTCTACGATCACGCTGGAAAAAGGTTATCACCCCTGTGTCACCGGGCCTGGCTACGAGATGTATTATTTCACCATTTTGGGCGGTCTTTCGCAGCGCTCTCTGGTCCAGTATTTCCAGCCGGACCATGCCTACCAGATTGAAACCATTCCAGGCATCAAGGACATGATCGCGAAATTCAAATGACCATCGCGACGCTTACCGATGTCCTGCAACCGGCCATGGCGAACGGATACGCCATTGGCGGGCTTGTGGTTCTGGGCTGGGAAGATGCGAAAGCCTATGTGGAGGCCGCGGAAGAAACCGGAATGCCGGTCATTCTTCAGGCCGGGCCTGGCTGCCGCGCTTATACGCCGATGCCAATTTTGGGAAAAATGTTTCGGCATCTGGCAGAACAGGCCAGCATTCCGGTGGTGTGTCATCTGGACCATGGTTATAAGCGCGAAGAGTGTTTTGAAGCAATCGACTGCGGTTTTACATCCGTGATGTTTGATGGTTCAAAACTGCCGCTTTCGGAGAATATTGATAAAACCGCAAGCATTGCTGAAAAGGCGCATGCTGCTGGCGTTTCTCTTGAGGGCGAAGTTGGCTATGTCGGCTATGCTGACGGCCCGGCATCTGCAGGCACAACGCCTGAGGAAGCGGAACGGTTTGACCGGGAAAGCGGCGCCGATGCAATGGCAATTTCCATCGGCAATGTCCATCTTCAAACCGAAAAGAGTGCTGGAATTGATTTTGCAGCATTGCGTGCCATTGAAGCGGTCACCCGCTTGCCATTGGTTCTGCATGGCGGCAGTGGGATTCCAACTGACATCCGCCGCAAACTGGCTTCAGAATCGCGCGTTTCAAAGTTCAATATTGGCACTGAACTGCGCATGGCCTTTGGCTCTGCGTTACGCGAAACCCTGGCAGCCAACCCGGACAGCTATGACCGCGTTGCGCTGCTCAAACCAACCATTGCTCCCGTAAGGCAGGTTGCTGCAAAAGTTCTGACAGGGATCGGACCGCTGAGCTAGAGCTTTTTTACGTATAAATTTGTTGCTTATGCAGTGGAAGACTGGCCCGGAATACCGGGCCAGTCCTTAGTATCAAAAAGCCGGTTCTACGGACTCAACATTGTCTTTCGTTACGACGGTCAACGGGATTGGAAGCCGGCTATCGACTTCCTTGCCATCGAGAATTTCCGCCATTGTATCAATCGCAAGTTTTCCGTCTTCGATCGGAGACTGAACGATAGTCGCGTACATCTCGTCGGTGCGAATTGATTCAAACGCATCCTTCTGGCCATTAATGCCGACGATGGGAGGGGTAGGCTTAGACGGGTTTGCTTCTTTCCATGCATCAATGAAGCCACGTGCCATCGTGTCATCATTGGCATAGACGCCTTGTATCTTGTCACCAAACCGGGTGATCAGATCGCGACTGACAACAAGCGCTTTTTGTTGATCGAAATCAGCATTGACCGTGTCAAGAATCTCGATCTGTGCATTGGTTTCCTTGAGACGATCTACAAAGCCGGCAACCCGTCCAATGGTCGTGCCATTGCCAGCCTGACCTGCGATAACGACGACAGTCCCCTTGGCGCCCATTGCCTCGCTGAGGGCATCAGCAGCCATTTCGCCTTCCTCATAGACATCGGGTCCTGTGAACGACTTGATAAACTGGTTGGCTGCCTCATCCATTGGAGAGTTGATCAGGATGGATGGAATGTCGGCCTGTTGAGCGCGTGCCAAACCCGGGATATAGGCTTGAGGGTCCAGCGGCCATAGAATAATGCCGTCGACACCGCGCGCAACACAGGTGTTAAGCTGCTCAGTGCCCTTCTGCACATCAAATTCCTGGCTAAGGCTCAGGATTTCGATACCCAGTTCTGCAGCACGTTCCTGCAGTGCCAGATTAGCTGGCGTGACGTAGGCGTGGGAATCAGCCGCCGTCACATAGCAAACGGTTTTCGCGTAACCCATGCTTGTGGATGCCAGCATCGCAGCGGTCACTGCGACATAAATCATACTCTTCTTGCCAATCATTTTTTTCCTCCTGTGGTGATTGGATTCTGCGTTACGAGAAGGGGGATTGCGCCTGCAGTCCTCCCTCTTGTGTGTACGGTTCGGTCGAGCACCACCAACAGGATCAGGATAAGTCCTGAAACGACCTGTTGGATGTACGCGGGAACCGATTGAAACTCCATGGCCATGGTCAGCGCAGCCATGATCAGCACGCCGCCAAGGGTGCCGAGCGCAGAGCCGCGCCCGCCCTCAAGTCTGGTACCGCCAACCACCACGGCAGCGATGACAGCGACGGTTAATTCCGATCCAAAAACAGGCGACCCTGTATTGGTTACAAGACTTTGCAGAACGCCAGCGACGCCCGCCAGCGATCCGGCGAAAACAAAGCCGAAGAAGATGATCCGACCAGAGCGGATGCCACTTTCCTCTGCGGCAGTGGGGTTTGATCCGACCGCGAACACGTTTCTGCCCGGAATGGTGCGCGTCAGCCAAACATGCAAAAGCACTATCAAGACGATGAAAAGAGTGCTGCGTATGGAGAAGATATCAAGATAGATCTGCGCCATGGTGAGCGAGAACATTATGTCAATGCCACTCACTGGCTGACTGTTTGTGATCCAGTGCGCCACAGCACGGAAAATCAGCATGGTCGCAAGCGTCAAGACCAGAGAATTTACCTTCAGGCCAACCACCAGCAATCCATTGATTGCCCCGGACAGGCCACCGACCAGAACACCTACAAAGGCAGCAGGCAAAATGCCGATGCTTGGTTGCAGAATAACTGAAACTATGCCCGCGAGCGCAAAAATGGCGCCACCGGACAGGTCGATCTGACCGGCAATCAGCAACACCGTCAATCCGGTAGCAATCAGGCCAATTGCGGCGGCCCGATCAAGGCCCAGACTGAGGGTCGTTCCACTCAGATAACCTGGAACGATCAGCCCGGATATTGTGAGCGTGAGGGCCAGAATAATGGCGACCCTATGCTTTAGGATAAGCGCAATCATGCGAGGCATCAGGCAACGCCCCGCTTGCGTAGAGCTGAATCCATTCCCACTGCGCCAGCGATCAATATGCCAAGCACAAACCCTTGGACCGGCGTCCGCACGCCTTCGAGCACCATCACATTGGTCAACAATTGCACGAAGATCAGCCCCGCGATTGCGCGCGGCACTGAGCCAAAACCGCCCATGATGGATACGCCACCAACCACGACGGCGGTAATTGCGCTGAACTCGTAGCCCTGACCGATGAGTGGCCGGGCGCTCTGGAGCGTGAGACCAAGCAGGCCACCACTGATGCCGGCTGCCAATGCAGTAATCACGAATGCTCCGGCCTTAACCGCCTTCACGGGCACCGCACTTGCTTCCGCTGCGCTGTAATTGCCACCGGTTGCAAGTGTCCATCGCCCCCAGAATGAACGGGAAAGAATGAAGTGACCGATCAGCGCTATGATCAGAAAAATGAGAACCACGACAGGAATGCCAAACAGGCGACCTTTGACGAATTCTGCAGAGCTTGGATTTGCGCCATAGACAATGACACCGCCAACAGCCGCTTGAACAATGCCCAAGGCAACCGTGCCTATGCCAAGGGTCGCGATGATGGGATTAACGCCCAGATATCCGACCAGAGCTCCGTTTACAGATCCGATCAACCCGGCCAGCGCAACCGCAACAATGAAGGCAGGGACAGGCCCGATAATGGGTTGCAATCCAAGAGACAGAATGGCTCCGCACGCAATTGTGGCAGGAACAGAAAGATCAGCCAGACCGCCAACTACAAGAACAAATGTCATGCCAACAACAACAATGCCGATGATCGACATTGACGTCAGGATATTGAGGAAATTTCCTGTTGTGAAAAATACCGGGCTGGATATGGAGCCATAAAGAATTACGATTACAATTGCCAAGGACAATCCGGTTTTTGACAGCAGATCAACGAGCCGGCTGCCTCGCGCGAAACGTTCATTGGAGCTCTCGCTGTTGATTTCTGAAGCAATCTCGCTCACGCCACCTCCTCCCCGGTGGCCAAAGCCATAATTCGTTCTTCGGTCAAATCCTGACGATCAATAGGCGGCGATGCCTGCCCGTCACGCATCACCACAATCCGGTCGCAAACCCCGAGGATTTCCGGTAATTCCGATGAGATCATCACGACGGCCATTCCGTCCGCGACGAGTTGTCCGATGATGTGATGAATTTCAGCCTTGGCGCCCACATCCACGCCGCGTGTGGGCTCGTCAAGAATGAGTACGGATGGCGTTGCAGCAAGCCATTTGGCTATCACGGTCTTTTGCTGATTTCCCCCTGACAGGAGATTGACGCGTCTTTCCGGATCTGGTGGTGAGATTGAAAACTGCTTTACATACTGCTCAGCCAGAGATCGGTCCGCATTTCTTCTTATCCGGCCCAAAGTGGTCAGTCTTTTCAAAACAGGAAGGCTGATATTCTCCCGGATCGACATACCTGGAATAATTCCATCACCTTTTCGATCTTCCGGCACGTAAGCGATCCCGGCTTTGACAGCCTCGGCCGGTGAATTGATGACGATTTTTTCGCCCTTCAGGGTAAGTGTGCCCTCCACCACATCAGCAAGGCCAAATATGGCCCGTGCCACTTCTGTGCGTCCGGCACCAACCAGCCCAATCAAGCCCAGTATCTCCCCTTCCCGTACATCAAAGCTGACATCACGAAAATTCGATCCGTCACTGATCGCGTTGACACGCAGAACAGGCTCGCCAATCCTGGCAGGGCTTTTGGGGAACACGTTGCTGACTTCGCGGCCAACCATCAGCTGGATCATGTCACTTGCAGAAACCCCTGCAATTGGTCGCGTTTCGATCATGCTTCCATCACGAAGCACTGTTACTTCATCCGCGATCTCAAGCACTTCCTTCAAGCGATGGCTGATATATACAATTGCAATGCCGGCATCGCGCATTTTGCGCAGAATCCTGAAAAGCGCGGCTGTTTCATGCTCACTCAGGCTCGACGTCGGCTCGTCCAGAACGATGATCCTGGGGTCGGCAGCATAGGCCTTTGCAATCTCGACCAATTGCTGCTGGCTAATCGACAGATTTCCAAGGCGTTCCTGAGGATTTATGGCCGTCCCCTGCTCTTTCAGAACTGCGGTGGCTTTCTGCAACATCTCTTTCTTGTCGAGAAAACCCCATTTGCCCGGCATGCGGCCCAGATAGACGTTTTCTGCCACGGTCAGATCGGGAACCAGATTCAGCTCCTGATGAACCATCCGAATTCCAAGGGCCTGCGCATCAGCAGGGCGACGCAATCGCGCCTCAACTCCACCCACCTCAATGGTCCCGGATGTGGGTTGGTAAGAGCCGCTGAGGACCTTCATCAGTGTCGACTTACCGGCGCCATTCTCACCGACCACAGCGTGAACGGTGCCAAATTTTACTGAAAAGTTGACATCGGAAAGCGCCTTGACCCCCGGAAATGTTTTGCTGATGCCCCTCATATTCAAGGCGTAATCTGCTGAGTTCATTTCAGGTTTCGGCTCCTACCCCACCAGGCTCTGATCCATCCCACCAAGCCTTTAAATTTGACGTTATACTAATATAATAGTGGTTTCAAGGGGGGATTAAGCTGTAGATATTCATCACTGCGCCAGTTGGTTAAAACCGATCGCATTTGCCGCGAAAACTGTCTTTGGTGGCTTCTCATTGGGGATAGGAGCGGAACCAAAAATTCTGAGCGGGCAGGCCATGAAATGGAAGGTGTGTGCCGGGAAAAGTAACGCCTCAATCAAGCTGACGTGGCCCACCGAAAAGTTGGACTGGTTAGAATGGAGCCACGTTGCGACACCTTTGGTGATGCGCCCCTGCTCCGTCATGGCAGACACTGCACTGTCTGAATGCATCTGGTGACACGCACCACAATCCGCCTGCCAAAGATGCTGATGTGAGCCCACGATCAACGTCCCTCCAGACATGGGTGATATGGCTTGGATGATACGGGTTTTCGACTGCAACCCTCAAGCCAGCTTTCGGTTGCAGCGCAAGAAACAATGTGTATATTGCAATTATTACACTAATATAATAGTTGCAACAAGGCCTTCCCCAATGCGCCATGAGCGAGCAGCAAGGATGGCAAAACTCAAGAAATTTGCCGCGCGGATGACGGCTTCTGCGTTTGACATTCTATTGTGATAGTGATCCTTTCGGAGCCAAATAAGAAAAGTGAGGGGCGGGATGGAACTTGATCCCAGTACTTTGAACCGGGCACTGCCGCTTCGCGATCAAATCTATCAGAAAATTCGCACGATGATTGTCAGTGGCTCAATGCAGCCCGGAGAGACCATCAACGAAGTAGCGATTGCCGCAGCTCTCGGTGTGTCCCGAACGCCTGTACGGGAAGCCGTAAAACGCATCAGCGATGAAGGCCTCGTCAAAGTTCTGGCGCAGACAGGCACTTATGTTGCCCCCATTTTGCGTGATGATCTGGAAGAAGCCTATGTCATCCGCCGGGCATTGGAGATGGACAGCGCCCGGCGTGCTGCCGACAAGTTTACGCCCTCTGCAGGTGAGACGCTTGAGGACAATATTGCGGCCCACCGCCTGGCAATATCCCGCGGGAAGTTCGCCAACGCCATTCAGCTCGACGATGACTTTCACCGCACTATTGCGGAAATCTGCGGTTTTCCAATGATCTGGCGGGCCGTTGATATTTCGAAAGCACAAATGGATCGTGGGCGTTATCTGGCGATTCCCAAACCCGGCTATGGCGAACAAACCATTCAACAACATCAGGCTATTCTTGATGCGCTGAAACGTCATGATGCTGAAGGCGCGGCTGAAGCCATGCGGGATCACCTGGAAACATCGTTTCACAACACGCTTGAAGTGGCGGCTGACCTTCTTGGTTGATATCAAAAGCGACCTCTGAAACGTGCCGCAGAAGCCTTTCACAACGACTGACAATTACCCAATAATTTAAGGCAGAGGTTTTCTTGAAGTCGGCGCAGATGCTTGACCATAATCGTTCTATTATATTAGTATACATTTTGACATTCACACGATTGTCCACATGATCGTAAAACCTTCAGTGTTTGGAATTAATGGCTCGTTTCATAAAGCTCTCGAATACCGACAACATTCTTCTTGCAATCGACCCGCTGAAGGCTGGCGACCCTGCCGGGGACGTGATTGCCAAAGCCCGAATCCCGAGCGGACATAAAATGGCAATTCGCGATATCTGCGCTGACGAAGCGATCACGAAATACGGCCAGACCATTGGCTTTGCACGTGAGCCGATTTCCGCTGGTGACTGGGTGCATGAGCACAATGTCTATGTGCGCGAATTCGAACGCAATTATGTATTCGGCACTGAAGCCAAGCCTACTGCGATTGTACCGGAAGCAGACCGCGCCACTTTCATGGGATATAGCCGGGCGAACGGCAAAGTCGGCACACGCAACTATATTGCTGTCCTGACTTCTGTGAATTGCTCGGCCAGTGCAGCCCGTTTCATAGCCTCTGAAGTCAATAATTCGGGTGTGCTGAAAGATTTCCCCAACATTGATGGTGTGATCTCGCTTGTTCACGGCACCGGCTGCGGGATTGATGTGAAGGGATCGGCCTACGACGTTCTGAAGCGAACCCAGTGGGGATTTGCTACAAACCCGAATGTTGGCGGCGTGCTGATGGTCGGCCTGGGCTGTGAAGCGTTCCAGATTCCACGGTGGATGAAGACCTACAACATAGAAGAAAGCACCCTCTTTCGCACATTGACTATTCAGGAAGTCGGCGGCACGCGCAAAACCGTGGAAGCCGGTGTAAAGGCCATTATTGAGATGTTGCCGACCGTCAACGCCGCGCAAAGAACCCCTCAGCCTGCATCAGAGCTTCTTTTGGCGCTGCAATGTGGTGGTTCTGACGGGTATTCGGGAATTAGCGCCAATCCTGCTCTGGGCGCAGCTGTTGATCTCCTTGTCGCTCAGGGCGGCACGGCTGTGCTTTCAGAAACGCCGGAAATCTATGGGGCTGAGCATCTGCTGACATTGCGGGCCGAGACGCGCGATGTTGGCGAAAAACTCATTGAACGTATTCGCTGGTGGGAGGATTACACTGCCAAGCACGATATGGAGATGAACAACAATCCTTCACCGGGCAATAAGCTGGGCGGGCTGACGACCATTCTGGAAAAATCTCTGGGCGCGGCTGCCAAAGGTGGCAGCACAAATTTGCGTGCCGTGTTTGAATATGCCGAAACTATCACGGAACGTGGCCTCGTCTTCATGGATACGCCGGGTTATGATCCAGTCTCAGCTACCGGACAAGTTGCCGGCGGTGCAAACGTTCTTTGCTTCACCACCGGACGCGGGTCTGCCTTTGGTTGCAAGCCAACCCCTTCCATCAAACTGGCTTCCAATTCCTATATTTATAAACAGATGAATGAAGACATGGATATCAACTGCGGAGACATTCTTGATGGTGTAACTTTGACCGAAAAGGCCGAAGAAATTTTCGCAGAAATTCTTCGCGTCGCGTCCGGCGGCCAAACCAAATCAGAAGCGATTGGCTACGGTGATAATGAATTCGTACCTTGGAGCCTCGGCGCCACGATGTAATCGATCCTGTGCCAAAATCGCATTCTGCCAGGTCAATTAGCCCCGCTTCCCCAGCCCTTGTGTCCGGGTCTCCAATATATAAATGTTGAAATCTGTTTGGATTCAGCATTACAGAAAACCAAGATTTTTAAACGCAGGAGAAATACCCAGCATGAACAAGATTGATTTAAATAATCAGCACGCCGTTGTGACCGGTGGCGCTCAGGGTCTGGGGTTTGCAATGGCCAAGCGTTTCGTCGCCTCTGGAGCCACTGTTACTCTGTGGGATATGGATGAAGAACGTCTTGCGAGTGCAAAACAGGAACTCGGTGAGGCCGCGAGCACAATCTTTGTCGATGTTTCCGATTGGGACGCAGTCGACGCCGCGCGCTCTGAAACTGACGGATATGGTGATATCTCGATCCTGGTTAATTCGGCAGGAATCGCGGGACCAGCTGCGCCCCTTGATGTCTACGATATCGACATGTGGAAAAAGGTCATGGACATCAATGTCAATGGCACCTTTTACGTCAACAGGGCGATTGTGCCCGGCATGAAGACGCGAAATTATGGACGCATTGTCAACATCGCCTCTGTCGCTGGCAAGGAAGGCAACCCGAATGCTGCAGCCTATTCAGCGTCAAAGGCCGCAGTGATTGGACTGACCAAATCACTAGGCAAGGAATTGGCCGAATATGACATTGCGGTAAACTGCATCTCTCCGGCAACGGCGCAAACCCGTATTCTTGAGCAGATTACAGCAGAGCAAATCGAATATATGCGCTCGCGTATTCCGCGCGGCCGCCTTCTCGAGGTTGATGAAGCCGCCGCTATGGTGGCATGGCTTGTCAGCAAGGAAAACAGCTTCACCACGGCAGCAACATTCGATCTGTCAGGTGGCCGAACGACGTTTTAAGGCAAGCTGCAGACATAGACTGCTCGGATTGATCGGGAAATCAGCGCAAAAGAGAAGGTTACTTCCATCGCCGATTTTCGCGTTCAAACCTGAACGAGTGCTGCAATTGATTTTGCAGCACTGCGGGCCTGAGAAGGATTCACCCGTTTGCCACCGATTTGCGTGGCGGCAACGGCATTCCAGCCGAAACTTGCCCCAAAATCTCCTTCAAAATTTGCGTGTCAAAAATCAACATTGGCACTGAACTGCGCATGGCTTTCAGCTCTGCATTGCGCGAAGCCGTTTCTGCCAATTTGCCAGGCAGCTCCTGATGGGTATTGGACACAATAACGGGTCTGGCGGCACCGGCACTAGCCGAAAGTCGTGTTGCGCATTTCTCTGGAATTCTAGAAATTGTGTGGATCGCGAATAAAAATAAAAAAACACGCGAGGGGTTCGCAATCGCTTCATGCGGTTGCCGGGAAACGTTAGAGGATAGCTAATATGATTGATCTTAAAATGAATCGTCGTGGCCTGATGAAGGGTGCGGCTGCTGTGGGTGTAGGCCTATCAGCGCCACAGTTTTTCATTCGTGGCGCAAATGCATTTACGAATGAGCCAACGGGCGACAGTGTGACCCTTGGCTTCAACGTGCCACAGACTGGCCCATACGCTGATGAGGGTGCCGATGAGTTGCGCGCTTATGAGCTTGCGGTGGAGCATCTGAACGGCGGCGGAGATGGTGGCATGCTCGCCACGTTCAGCTCCAAGACGCTCGAAGGTAACGGTATTTTCGGCAAAAAAGTCGAATACGTAACCGGGGATACACAGACCAAATCTGACGCTGCCCGCGCATCGGCTCGCTCGATGATCGAAAAAGACGGTGCCGTCATGATCACTGGCGGTTCATCCTCCGGTGTGGCTGTGGCTGTGCAGGCTCTGTGTCAGGAAGCTGGCGTTATCTTCATGGCAGGTCTGACCCACTCAAACGACACAACCGGCAAAGACCGCAAAGCAAACGGTTTCCGCCACTTCTTTAACTCCTACATGTCCGGTGCTGCACTTGCACCTGTGCTGTCAAAAGCTTACGGAACAGACCGCAAGGCCTATCACCTGACAGCTGACTACAACTGGGGTTACACCACAGAGCAGGCTGTTCGCGAATCGACCGAAGCTATGGGCTGGGAAACTGTCAACGCTGTGAAAACACCGCTGACACAGACCGACTTCTCATCCTATATCGCTCCGGTTCTGCAGTCTGGCGCCGATGTTCTGGTTCTGAACCACTACGGCGGCAACATGGTGAACTCGCTGACAAATGCTGTTCAGTTTGGCCTGCGTGCAGCGCAAGCCAACGGCAAGAACTTCGAAATCGTTGTGCCGCTCTATTCGCGCCTGATGGCCCGAGGTGCCGGTTCCAACGTTGCCGGTATTTACGGATCCACCAACTGGCACTGGTCGTTGCAGGATGATGCCTCCAAGGCTTTCGTGAAATCCTTCGGCACCAAATACGGTTTCCCGCCCAGCCAGGCAGCTCATACCTGCTACGTGCAGACCCTTCTTTATGCTGATGCAGTGAACCGTGCAGGTTCCTTCAACCCATGTGCGGTTGGCGAAGCTCTGGAAGGCTTTGAGTTTGATGGTCTTGGTAATGGACCGACACTCTATCGTGCGGAAGATCACCAGTGCTTCAAGGACGTTCTTGTTGTGCGCGGTAAAGAAAACCCGGAAAATGAGTTCGATCTTCTGGAAGTTGTGGAAGTCACGCCGGTCAGCCAGGTCATGTATTCCCCTGACCACCCACAGATGGGCGGCGCAGAAGCGACACTTGGAACTTGTAACCCGGGCGCATAAGCCTGAGTTGATTCAAATGGCCGGTCGCGCAATGTTAGTGCGGCCGGCCTTATCGTAAACGGCTCGGTTTCAAAGGGGTGGGATCAAAATGGAAGTCTATATTCAGCAGATGGTGAACGGGCTCGACAAAGGGTCCGCCTATGCTTTGATTGCTCTCGGTCTGACGCTGATCTTCGGCACCCTTGGCGTGGTGAACTTTGCGCATGGCGCCTTGTTCATGATCGGTGCATTTTGTGCCGTGACACTCAGCCGTATCCTGACATTCAGTCACGAAGTGGTTGATGAGACACGTACTGACTTTCTGGGCAATCCGGCAAAGGTGGATGTGCCTTACATTTATGATTTTTTCGGAGAGGCCACGGGGTCCGTCATTATTGATTGGGCCGTGCCGCTTTCCATCTTATTCGCCATACCCGTCATGATCGTCATTGGGGTGATCATGGAACGTGGCCTGATTCGCCATTTCTACAAACGTGCCCATGCAGACCAGATTCTGGTAACATTTGGTCTTGCCATCGTGTTGCAGGAAATCGTCAAATATTTCTACGGTGCCAATCCAATCCAGACCCCCATGCCGGATGCATTTGAAGGCGTGTTCGACATTGGTGCCGTGATCGGGTTTGGTACAGGCGAAATCCTCTATCCATACTGGCGCCTGATCTACTTTGGCTTTGCCATGGTGATTGTGGCAGCCGTGTTTGCCTTCCTGCAATTCACGACCTTTGGCATGGTGGTGCGCGCTGGCATGGCCGACAGGGAAACCGTTGGCCTGCTTGGGATCGATATCGACAAGCGCTTCACGCTTATGTTCGGCATCGCAGCCGCTGTGGCTGGTCTGGCGGGAGTGATGTACGCGCCCATTGTATCGCCCAACTACCATATGGGCATGGATTTCCTTGTGCTCTCCTTCGTGGTCGTTGTTGTGGGAGGTATGGGCTCGCTGCCAGGCGCTGTACTGGCCGGGTTTTTGCTCGGCATTCTGGAAAGTCTTGCCTCTCTTCAAGAAGTCGTGGCGCTCGTTCCCGGCATCAATCAGGTCATCATCTATCTGGTGGCGATCATTATTTTGCTCACACGCCCGCGTGGTCTTATGGGCCGCAAAGGCGTGATGGAGGATTAGGCCATGCTTGGATTGAACAAAAAAGATTTTTTGCTTCTAGTGATTGTCACCATGCTGACCATGCTGGCGCCATTCGTGCTGAACCCCTTTCCGGAAGGTTCGGCGCTGGCCCAGTTCAATGCTGGTTATCCTGATCTCATGCAGCGATTTGTGATCTTTGGTATTTTTGCCATTGGCTTCAATATTCTGTTTGGTCTGACTGGCTATCTGAGCTTCGGCCATGCGGCATTCCTCGGCGTGGGATCCTATGCTGCAATCTGGATGATGAAACTGCTGACCATGAATGTGATCCCGGCGATCCTCGTGGCAGTCGTGGTCGCCGGTCTGTTCAGTGTCGTCGTCGGCTATATTTCGCTGCGCAGATCAGGCATCTATTTTTCCATTCTGACTCTGGCCTTTGCAATGATGTCCTATCAGCTCGCCTATTCCGTGCTGACCCCCATCACTGGTGGAGAGACCGGTCTACAGCCAAAAGTGAATGATCCGCGTCTGCTGGATGGTGCATTGGTGGATGGCGCTACACCCACTGCCAATCTGTTTGGTCTGTCGATGCGCTCAAGCTATGAGCTGGAAATCGGAAATTGGCTCTTCACCTTCAACGCTGGCTATTATGTAGCGGCCGTGGTGATGCTGTTGAGTTTCTATCTAGCCATCCGCATCTTCCGCTCGCCTTTCGGCATGATGCTGCGTGCCGTCAAATCCAACCAGAATCGCATGAAATACACCGGACTCAACCCCAAGCCCTACACATTGGCGGCCTTTGTCATTTCAGGCATGTATGCAGGTCTGGCTGGCGGTCTGATGGTGGCCATGGATACCCAGGTGGGGCCTGAACGCATGTTCTGGACAGCCTCGGGTGAGGTGGTCCTGATGACTATCTTGGGTGGCGTTGGAACGCTGATTGGACCCGTATTAGGTGCTGGTGCGATCAAATACATGGAAAACATCATTTCCAAGATCAACACGGAAATTCTGCATTCCTGGTTTTCTTTCCTACCTGATGGATTGGAAGATTTGGTTGTGAACCTCACCTATCCTTTCATCGGTAAGGGCTGGCATTTGACCCTTGGCATTGTGTTCATGCTGGTGGTCATCTTCCTGCCAGGTGGCCTGGTTGAAGGAGCCCAACGCATTGCACGGCTACTCCGCCGCAAGGATAAATCAAGCGGCATGCCCCCGGCATCCGCAAAAGCCGAACCAGCAGAGTAAGGACAAGCGCTATGGGTATTTTGGAAGTCAGCGGTGTCAACAAGCGCTTTGGTGGATTACAGGCACTTGGTGATGTCAATCTTGATATCGTGGAAAATACCATCCACGCTATCATCGGACCTAATGGAGCTGGTAAATCCACCTTGCTGAATTGCCTTATCGGGAAGCTTGATCCGGATACTGGCTCGGTGATGTTTGATGGAAAACCAGTGCTTGGTCTTGCCCCACACCAGATCAACCAGATGGGTATTTCGAGGGTCTTTCAGACGCCGGAGATCTTTGCCGATTTGACGGTTCTTGAAAATGTGGTGATCCCCTGTTTTGCCAAACGCGACGGCCCGTTCCGCATGCATGCCTACGAATCCGTGTCCCACGAACATGACCTTATGGACAAAGCGGAAAGCATCTTGCGCGACTTGAACATGCACACGAAGAAAGACATGCACGCAGGCGCTCTGTCACGCGGCGACAAGCGTCGGCTGGAAATGGCGATGTGCCTGGTGCAAGAGCCAAAGCTGCTGCTGCTTGATGAACCAACCGCTGGCATGGCACGCGCCGATACCAACAACACCATCGATCTGCTGAAAGAAATCAAGGAAAAACGCGACATTACAATGGTCGTCATCGAGCATGACATGCATGTGGTGTTTTCGCTTGCTGAAAAAATTTCTGTGCTGGCACAAGGCTCGATCATTGCCGAGGGCCTGCCACAAGACATCAAAGGCAACCCAAAGGTTCAGGAAGCCTATCTGGGAGGAGCACAATTATGAACGACACGTTAGTCCAAGGCTCCGGCCCAACACCTGGCGTTGCCCCCAGCAAGGCAGTCGGTGGTCAACCAGCCTATTTCTCGGTTTGGGACATTCACGCCTATTATGGTGAGAGCTACATCGTGCAAGGCGTCAGCTTCAATGTGCGCGAAGGCGAAATTGTCGCGCTTTTGGGCCGCAATGGTGCTGGCAAAACATCCACCTTGCGCGCCATTGCACGCATGGACGACCCGGCCCTGAAACACGGAGAGATCTGGCTTGATCGCCAGCCGCTTCATGAAATGAAATCATACCAGGCGGCTCAAAATGGTATCGGCCTCGTGCCAGAAGACCGACGGATCATTCAAGGTCTGACCGTTGAAGAAAATCTGAAACTGTCCCAGATTGCACCGCCTCAGGGCTGGTCACTGGAACGTATCTACGATTTGTTCCCGCGTCTTGCCGAGCGTCGCAATCAAGAAGGAACAACGCTTTCTGGCGGCGAGCAACAGATGCTCGCGCTTGCCCGCATTCTTGCGCGCGATATCAAACTGTTGCTTCTGGATGAGCCTTATGAAGGCCTGGCTCCGGTGATTGTTCAGGAAATTGAGCGCACGCTGGAGGAGATCAAATCCCTGGGCATGACCACAATTATTGTGGAGCAAAATGCCATTGCCGCTCTGCATCTGGCAGACCGCGCGATTATTCTGGATATGGGTAATATCGTGTTTGACGGCACTGCCCAGGATGTTCTGGATAATGAAGAATTGCGTCAGGAATATCTGGCGATCTGATTGCAGAAACGCAAACACTTGAAAGCAATAAGTATTCTCTTTGGACCGGCTCCGCATTGCCGCACGCCGCAATTTGCGCTGTTGGCAGGCCTGATTAAATTATCGCCTATGGATAGTCTTGGTGATCATGCCTCGTCTATGGTGTCAAACAGCCGAGACGATTCATTTCAGGGAATGCCCAATGCTTGACGATCTGCTTGACCATAATCTGCGCTGGGCCACGGAGCGATCCAAAGAGGACCCAGAATATTTCAGTCGCCTGTCATCGCTTCAACGCCCGGACTTTCTGTGGATCGGATGCTCCGACAGTCGCGTGCCTGCCAATGTGATTACGGGTCTGGAGCCCGGCGAAGTGTTCGTTCATCGCAACGTTGCCAATCTGGTCCACCGCGGCGATATGAATCTCCTTTCAGTGCTGGAATATGCCGTTGAGAGCCTTGAGGTGAAGCGCATCATCGTTTGCGGACACTATGGCTGTGGTGGCGTCAGGGCTGCCATTGATGGGCAGCGGCACGGTCTGATCGATCATTGGCTCCAGCCGGTCCGCGATGTCGCGACAAAGGCGCATGAGGAACTCTCATCCATCACCAATGAGGAAGAGCGTTTCAACAGGCTTTGTGAATTATCGATTGAGACACAGGTGGAAACCCTGTCGCGCACGCCAACCATACAATCGGCCTGGCGTGATGGAAAAGACATTGAAATCCATGGCTGGGTTTACGGCCTGACTGATGGTCTGTTGCGTGATCTGGATTGTACTTGCGGATTACACCCTGACAAAATCTAGAGCATCAACCAATGCTCATCGCCAGAACACGGCTGACTTCCTTTAGTGATCTGCCGGATTGGGAAGTCCAGACATTGAAAGCATCCTGAACGGCACGCATGGATTTTTGTGAGCCTGGTGTCTTGTCGACAACGCCTTCTGCAATCAGGCGTGCCGTCACGTCGCGAGACAGAATAAAGCTGTCGCACCCCATAAAACGCAAACAATATTGCCCGGTCATACCGCCCAATCTTGATCCGCGTTTTTTCAAAAGTGCCAACAGGCCGACGAAATCATTTGAAGGCCAATCCGCAAATGCCTTGGCGGCGCTGCCATGTTCGTTGGCCAGATCAATCAGAAAAACGGCGTTTGCCTGAACTGAACGGATTTTGGTTCCGTGGCGGACAATCCGTTTGTCGGAGACCAGATCCGCCAAATCTTCATCGGTCAGCATGGCGCAGCGCCCCAGATCAAAACCATGAAACGCAGCTTCAAAACCGGGCCACATCTTGTCGACAACTTTCCAGTTGAAGCCCGCCTGAAAAACGGATTTGGACATGCCGGAGAGCCAGCGATCATCGCTGATCTGCTTGATGTCTTCCACATTGGCGGGCGGCTGCAAGAGTTTGCTCAGCGCGTCCACCCCGCCCTTTCGATCTGCCGCAATTTCAAATAAGGCATCAAATGAACGCATAGTGTTCAAGCCTCCCCTGACGTTTAACCTAAGCTTTCTGGCCTATTTCCTCTACCACGACCTGATCAGGATAAAATGCAATCAGCCCCTTCAGGGCTTCGGTTGCAGCAAGGGGCCTGTCATAGGTCCAGGCAATCGGCTCATCACCTGTATGGGCGAAATAACTGGCATCGCCTTTCAATGGGCAATGGGTGCTTTTTCCAATAATGGGAACCAGATCCACCTGCACATCGGCCTCGGGAATGTAGAAGACAGGATCATAAATATCCCTGCCCACTTCTGTCAGTCGAAGTGCCGCTTCTGTGTCTGCCAAAACCTGACTGTCTTTGAGAATGCGAATGCGCCGTGGCACCGGCTTCAGACGCATGAAATGCCGTGGCTCATCCTCACGGTGGATGGTTTGGGTTGCTAAAGTCACCTGGTCGCGCTGCATAATGAACCTTCCTTTTTGAAAGGATATGGGCGTTTGGGCAGCGGAACACAATAAAATCTATGGCAACGCCTGATCAGGAACCGCTTTGTGCAGCGCGGAACCAGTTGACGATAATTCGGCGCTCGTCTTCTTCCATCCAGCTGACATTGGCTGGCGGCATGGCATGGGTTACACCCGCTTGCAGAAAAATAGATCTGGCATGTTGGGCAACCTGCTGCGGCGTTTCCAGACGCACGCCCTTTGGTGGCCACAAAATGCCCTCCCAAACAGGTTCGTTTGCGTGGCACATGGAACAGCGGGTTGAAACAATGCTGCTGACCTCTTCAAAAGACGCGGCATCAACATATTTCTGCTGAGTGGGCGTAATCACCGCCGCCGCTGCATCCTCTGCCTTATCCGCCTGATAGAGCGGTGCCAGAGACAACAGCATGATAACCGAAAAAATCAGGGCGGTTGCAAGCCATGTCCATGTGGGATCGCCGGTCCGGGCATGACGACAGTTGAAGTAATGGCGAATGGTTACGCCCATCAGAAACACCAGACTGGCGATAATCCAGTTGTATTCCGTCGCAAAGGCCAGCGGATAGTGGTTGGACAGCATGAAGAAGATCACTGGCAGGGTCAGATAGTTGTTATGGGTTGAGCGCTGCTTGGCGATGATGCCGTATTTCGGGTCCGGCTTGCGCCCGGCCTTCAGATCAGCCACCACGACTTTCTGATTGGGGATTATGATGAAGGCCACATTGGCGGACATGATGGTTGCGGTGAAAACGCCCAGATGCAACAGCGCTGCGCGCCCGGAAAACACCTGTGTGAACCCCCAGGACATGGCCACCAGAACGCCAAACAGCAAGACCATCAAGAAAGTGCTGTTCTGCCCCAGGCGGCTTTTGCAAAGCTGGTCATAAGCCAGCCAGCCGAACACGATAGAGGCAAGAGAAATAGCAATGGCTGTCATGACGGAGATATCGGCGACAGCAGGATCGATCAGATACAAATCCGCGCCCAGATAATAAACCAGCCATAGCAGGGCAAAACCGGAAACCCACGTCATGTAGCTTTCCCATTTGAACCAGGTCAGATGCTCTGGCATTTCAGCAGGTGCAACCAGATATTTACGCAAATGATAGAAGCCGCCACCGTGAACCTGCCACTCTTCCCCTGAAACGCCGTCTGGCATATTGGGCGCTTTGGTCAAGCCCAAATCCAGCGCTATGAAATAGAAAGAAGATCCAATCCAGGCGATTGCCGTGATGACATGCACCCAACGCACTGCGAAGTGCAGCCACTCGGTGAAAATTGCCAGATCATACATGCCCTGTCTCCTGTCGGCTGCTCTTTGAGTACACTATGGATGGTTCATATTATTTTGAATAGCGCTCAAATTCTCCAAGACTTTCAAATTTTTCCAAAAGATCGTAGTTTCAGGGCATGAGCTATGTTGTCAATGTACGCATGTTTGTGCGGGTTTTTGAACTGGGAAATATGTCGGCCGCTGCACGGGATCTGCGTGTGTCTGCCGCAGTTGCCTCAAGCCGAATAGCGGAACTGGAAAAACACCTTGGTGTGCGGTTGTTTAACCGCACGACGCGCCGCCTGCAACCAACCGAGCATGGCAAGGTGTTTTACAGCGGTGCCACTAAAGTTCTGGAAACCATTGAGGACGCAGAAGCGGCGGTGATGGAAATCACACGAAATCCGCGTGGGTCCATTTTTGTGGCAGCTCCACTTGGCGTCGGGCGGCAATTCATCGCGCCACACGTACCGCCCTTCAAGGACCATTACCCGGAAATTGATGTGCGGCTGCGCCTGTCAGACCGAAAAATCAACATGGCCGAGGAAGGACTGGATGTTGCTTTTGTTCTGGGCCATCTGAAGGATTCAAACCTCAAAGCCCGGATGATTGCCGACTGTGACCGGGTGCTTTGCGCTTCTCCGGACTATATCAAAGTGCGGGGTCATCCTGCCCATGGCAGTGAATTGGCAAATCGGCAGCATGATTGTCTGCAATTGCGCTTTCCCGGCTCGCCGGAATTTCGCTGGCTGCTGCAGACCGGGGACGGACCGAACGGTTTCGAAGTGGCAGGCCCGTTTGAATCCGATGATGGTGATGTGCTTACCCAATGGGCACTGGAAGGACGTGGCATTGTCAACAAGCCGGTCTTTGAAGTGGTCGAACATCTGAAATCCGGTGCATTGGTTGAAGTTGCCAAGGCCACACCGCCGGTACCTGTGCAATTGGCATGCCTCTATCCTCACAGAACTTTTCAGGACCCAAAAATCCGCCTGTTCATTGATTTCATGATTGCAAAATGTCGTATGGAGTTGGACAAGCGGAAGCTGGTTTGAGGACTATGCTCGCCACCTGCTCGCTCCTTCGGCTTCAAAAACTGCCCCTATAAGCGCGAAACTCTTAATTGGTTTTTTTGAAAATCAACCTCATTGTTTTGCTATATTGTTAAATAACGACTGGTCGTGTTCTGGGGGAATCAATGTGAGTCGCTATCCGCGTGATATGCAAGGCTATGGTTCCAGAACACCAGATCCGAAATGGCCTGGTGGCGCAAACATCGCCGTTCAATTTGTCATTAATTACGAAGAAGGCGGGGAGAATAACATTCTCCACGGCGATGCGGCGTCCGAAGCCTTCTTGTCGGAAATTGTCGGTGCTGCAGCATGGCAGGGTCAGCGGCACTGGAATATGGAAAGCATTTACGAATACGGCGCCCGCGCCGGATTCTGGCGGCTCCATCGTCTGTTCACTGAATTGGATATTCCAGTCACTGTTTATGGTGTGGCAACGGCCCTCGCCCGGTCTCCGGCTCAGGTAGCGGCCATGCAAGCGGCGGATTGGGAAATTGCCAGTCACGGCCTCAAATGGATCGAATACAAGGACTATACGCCTGAGGATGAGCGTGCTGATCTGATGGAAGCCATTCGCTTGCATAAGGACGTGACAGGCAAGCGCCCCCAAGGCCTGTATATTGGGCGCTGCTCGATGAACTCTATTGATCTGGCGACAGAAGAAGGTGGCTTTGACTACCTTTCGGACAGCTATGCTGATGATCTGCCGTATTGGCACCAGAGCGAGGACCGCGACCAGTTGATCGTTCCTTACACGCTTGATGCCAATGATATGCGCTTTGCGACACCTCAGGGCTTCAATTCCGGCGACCAGTTTTTCACCTATCTGAAAGACAGCTTTGATGCGCTTTATGCAGAAGGTGCGGCTGGTCAGGCGAAAATGATGAATATCGGACTGCATTGCCGACTGATTGGCCGACCGGGCCGTGTCATGGCCCTGCGCCGATTCATGGAATATGCAAAGTCCCATGAGAAAGTATGGTTTGCCCGGCGCATCGATATTGCGCGGCATTGGCAGAAAACCCATCCTGCGCCCGCAAGAACATCCGCCCCTTCACAGATGGAAAAACGTGTTTTCGTTGACAGTTTTGGCGGCGTTTACGAGCATTCGCCCTGGATTGCCGAACGTGCTTTCGATGATGAGTTGGGACCCGCGCACGATACAGCGCTTGGCTTGTCCTACGGGCTTGCACGTAAATTCCGTTCTGCCAGTGACGACGAGCGGCTGGCTGTTCTGACAGCGCACCCGGATCTTGCCGGAAAGCTGGCAGCGGCAAAACGGCTGACAGCTGAATCCACATCCGAACAGGCATCTGCCGGCTTGGATGCATTGACCGATGCCGAGCGCGCCGAATTTCAGAAGCTGAATACAGACTATACGGACAAATTCGGCTTTCCGTTCATCATTGCGGTGAAGGGGCTGACCAAGGACGCGATCCTGTCAGCCTTCCAGACCCGCATCAATCATGACCGCGAAACGGAATTCTCTGAGGCCTGCCGACAAGTTGAGCGCATAGCGCTTCTGCGCCTGAGCGATATGCTGCCATGACAACGGGATGGAACGATTTTGACTAACCCCACCTATTACGCGCCCCATGGCGGCCTGCCCGAGCAGACCCAGTTGCTGACAGACAGGGCAGTGTTTACCGATGCCTATGCGGTGATTCCGAAAGGCGTTCAGCAGGATATCGTTACCAGCTTTCTTCCGTTCTGGGAGAAAACCCGGCTATGGGTTCTGTCACGGCCCTTGTCAGGATTTGCGGAAACCTTCTCCCAATACATTATGGAAGTTCAACCCGGCGGTGGCAGTCAGAAACCTGAGCTCGACTCCGATGCTGAGGGTGTTTTATTTGTCGTTGAAGGCGCGTTGACGCTGACCATAGAGGGCGAAACGCATGAATTGGCACCGGGCGGTTATGCGTTCCTGCCACCGGGAACAGCCTGGACCGTTCTGAATTCTGGTACGGATGCAGTGCGGTTCCACTGGGTTCGCAAAGCCTATGAATTTGTTGAAGGCATTGATGGGCCTCCGCCGTTCGTGACCCGCGAGCAGGATGTGGCACCCATTCCCATGGCCAAAACAAATGGCACATGGGCGACAACCCGCTTTGTCGAACCTGACGATATCCGCCATGACATGCATGTAAATATTGTGACCCTTGAACCCGGTGCGGTCATTCCATTTGCGGAAACCCATGTCATGGAGCACGGGCTTTATGTGCTGCAAGGCAAAGCGGTCTATCGGCTTAATCAGGATTGGGTGGAAGTCGAGGCTGGCGATTATATGTGGTTGCGCGCCTTTTGCCCGCAGGCCTGTTATGCGGGCGGCCCGGGCCAATTCCGCTATCTGCTTTACAAGGACGTCAACCGCCATATGAAGCTGACAGTCGGCGCTTCAGGCACCGGGAGGCGTTAGGGATGAGCCTTACCCTTCAGACCCAATCACTGAGCCAGGATGCATTTGCTCCATTTGGTGATGTTCTGGAGATTGGCGATAAGCCTGACATGATCATCAATCAGGGCCTGTGCAGCCGCTTTCATGATCTTGCGAGGATCGATATTGTCGGCAGCGACGCGACAGCCGGCATCAGTTTTTTCAACTCTGAAGCGCGCAGCCTGCCCTACAGACTTGATATGATGGAACGTCATCCACTGGGCAGTCAGGCCTTCATTCCCATGACCGCCCACCCATTCCTGACCATAGTAGCGCCGGATACAGACGGGAAACCCGGTACACCACTAGCGTTCATCACCACACCCGGACAGGGTGTGAATTACCACCGAAATACCTGGCATGGCGTACTGACACCATTGTCCGAGCCGGGCTTGTTTGCCGTTGTTGATCGCATTGGCGATGGCAAAAATCTGGAAGAGCACTGGTTTGAAACCCCGTATGTAATTGCGGACAACTGACCAATGTTGAACTGACCCAATTGGGTTTTATTGCTCGTCATAGGAGGCAATCATGACAGCAGACACATCTATCGGAACCCCGGAGCAACTCCGCGATCCGAACTACACACCCCCACTGCACAAAGCAGTGCCATTGGGCATTCAGCATGTTCTGGCCATGTTTGTGTCAAACGTAACACCAGCCATCATCATTGCAGGGGCTGCGGGATTTGGATTTGGGTCCAATTCGCCGGATTTTCCTGAACTGATCTATCTGATCCAGATGTCGATGTTCTTTGCTGGCATCGCCACCCTTTTGCAAACAATCGGATTGGGACCGGTTGGCGCAAGGCTGCCGATTGTGCAGGGGACAAGTTTTGCATTTGTACCCATCATGATTCCACTGGTGGCCGGCAAGGGCGTTGATGCGCTTCCTGCCTTGTTCTGTGGCGTGATTGTGGGTGGTCTGTTCCATGCCCTGATCGGCACATTCATCGGTCGCATCCGCTTTGCCCTGCCTCCGCTGGTCACCGGCCTGATCGTGACAATGATCGGTCTGGCACTGGTAAAAGTGGGCATTCAATATGCTGCGGGCGGCGTTCCAGCCATCGGCACACCGGAATATGGCAGCCTGTTGAACTGGTCTGTGGCTCTGGTGGTCATTGTGGTCACATTGGGTCTGAAGTTCTTCACAAAAGGCATGCTCTCAGTATCAGCAGTGCTTCTGGGATTGATCGCGGGCTATGTTGTTGCATATGCACTTGGCATGGTGAGTTTTGACAATGTGGGTCGTGCAGCAGATTTCGCTGTTCCCGATCCGCTTCGTTATGGTTTTGAGTTCAGCATTGCAGCGATTATCGGCTTCTGCCTGATGGCTTTCGTGTCGGCGGTGGAAACCGTTGGTGACGTGTCTGGTATCACAAAAGGTGGTGCAGGCCGTGAAGCAACCGACAAGGAAATCACCGGCGCGACTTACGCCGATGGTATCGGGTCAGCCTTGGCTGGCATCTTTGGCGGCCTGCCGAACACCTCTTTCAGCCAGAATGTCGGCTTGATTGCAATGACCGGCGTCATGAGCCGTCACGTGGTGACCATTGGTGCGCTATTCCTGATTGCAGCCGGTCTGGTGCCGAAAGTGGGTGCTGCGATTTCCACCATCCCCATTGAAGTTCTGGGTGGCGGCGTCATTGTAATGTTCGGAATGGTTGTGGCAGCTGGTGTGTCCATGCTGTCTGATGTGAACTGGAACCGACGCAACATGGTCATCTTTGCTGTGGCCCTGTCCATAGGTCTTGGTCTGCAATTGGAGCCAGGTGCCCTGCAGCATCTGCCCGACACGATCAGGCTTCTGGCCACCACAGGCCTGCTGCCTGCGGCGGTTATTGCGATTGTTCTCAACCTGGTACTTCCGGAAGAATTGTCCGATGAGCAAACGGATGAAATCTCCGGCGGGCATGCCGGACACGACTGAACTTCAAAAGTTCTGAACTGAGCTAAAACGAAAGGCCCCGCTTTGGCGGGGCCTTTCCGAGTTATAGGACAAGCATCCTTCCAACCTGTCGGCCGAATGACCGTCCTCACCTGCCTGACCTATCAAGAATTTTCTACCAACCGAAGCTGCTCCTCGGCACGCCGATGTGAGCAAAAATTGAGGGTCCTAAAATACCTAAAATGGAAGGAGGCGCTACAAACCGCGTGGGTCCGCTGTGCGGACAAAGCGACCAAGCCCACCTGCCGCTAACAGACGGATGTTCCATATATTCAATTATGCGGCAAAGACCGCTATGCGGGCTTCTTTGCTGGCACTGAATACCTTTGATGAACGGTCTTTGCGTACGGAAGTGAGGCTCCTCCATATAATGAATAATATGCCATTATTCATGTTTGAAACATCATTATATTTGGCTTATACATTTATATTAGGTGCTAACAAAAGAGAGCGAAACCATGATCACTGCTTCACAGTTGCGTGCCGCTCGAGCACTTCTTGGAATAGATCAAAAAACTCTCGCCGCTATGGCAGGCGTTTCATTGCCAACGATACAACGGATGGAAGCGAGCGATGGTAATGTCCGTGGCATCATCGACACCCTTACCAAGGTGGCGGCAGCCCTCGACAAAGCGGGTATAGAACTCATCGGGGATTACGCACGCAGCGACCCAGGCGGGCGTGGGGTTCGACTTAAAAACCCAACGTCTCTGTCTGGAAGGCCGCACTAAATATCAGCCAAGTCGCGACGGCGACCGCCGACAGCTCTGCCGACGATTTCACCGCTCAAAGCTGCATGAAGCGAGAGGTAGAATCTCTCAAATTTAACAATGGGCTCTCGAAATGCGTCAACCAAAGATTCTCACAACAATTCAGACTTATAGCTGGCAGCTTTTTGTAAGTGACCTACTGGCAGGGGCAACAGTTGCCATGGTTGCCCTACCTTTAAGTCTCGCCATTGCCATTGCTTCTGGTGCTGACCCAGCCAAGGGGATTGTGACCGCTATTGTCGGCGGTTTTTTGATCTCGCTCTTTGGCGGCAGTCGCGTTCAGATTGGTGGCCCGACTGGGGCGTTCATCGTCGTTGTGTTCGGGGTCATTGCCCAACATGGCTATGATGGCCTTGTTCTGGCAACCTTTATGGCAGGCATCATCTTGCTCATTGGGGGCTATTTTCGCGCAGGGAACCTGATTGCCTTTGTTCCAGAGGCCGTGGTGAACGGTTTCACCATTGGAATTGGCATCATTATTGCCACCAGCCAATTAAAGGATTTCCTTGGTTTGGCCGTCGATAAGGTCCCCGCCGATTTTTTGGAAAAAATTCCCGCGCTATGGGATGCGCGGGAAACGCTCAGCCTAGGGTCCGGACTCTTTACAGCCACCATACCACGGATGCGATGAGGCACAGTGCAGCCATATAGGTTTTGAGTTTTCGGTCATAGCGGGTTGCTATTCGTCGGAAATCCTTGAAGCGATTGAAGGTGCGTTCGATGATGTTTCGCTCACGGTAGAGTTTCCTGTCGTAGTGATATTGGATTTTGCGATTTGAGCGTGGCGGAATGACTGGAATAGTGCCACGGGACGTCAGCCAATCACGAAATGCCGTGCTGTCATAGCCCTTGTCAGCGATAAGATGTGTTGCAGGTGGCATGGCTGCCAGACATTGATGCGCTGCCTTGTGATCACTGGTGTTTCCTGGAGTTATCGCCAGAACACACGGCCTTCCACGTCCATCGGTCACGCAGTGGATTTTGGTCGTTCTTCCGCCTTTTGATAAGCCGATACCATGAGCCAAGGCCCCCCTTTTGCACCACTTGAAGAGCGGTGCGCCTTGACGATTGTACTATCGATCATGAGCCTGTCCGGAACATCTTCACGCCCCGCAAGTGCGGAGAAAATATCTTCCCATATGCCGCGTTCTGCCCAGCGTTGGAACCGATTATACAGGGTTTTCCTGGGACCGTAATCAGCAGGAGCGTCCACCCACCGACCGCCGGAGCGGATGACATGGACAATGCCACTCAAAACACGGCGATCATCAACACGTTTCAAGCCACGTGTGTTGCTTGGCAATAGTGGTTCAATACGAGCCCATTGTGCATCGGAAAACCAAAACAAATCAGACATTTGCAATCCTCCAAAAAAGGGGATTGAATCACATAACAAAACAATTGGGAATCCCGTTAAAGGGTCTGGACCCTAGTAACTCTTGCCATTGCGCTTGTAACACTCATCTTGATTGTGTTTCTGCGACGAGTAGCTCCGCGCTTTCCCGGTCTCATCGTGGCCGTTGGGTTTGGCTCTGCTCTCGTGGCCTTCGTTTCCTTGCCCGTCGACACCCTGGGCTCTCGCTTTGGCGAACTTCCAAGCCAACTACCTTGGCCTCAACTGCCTCACCTTTCACCAACTCGGATCATTGAGCTTCTTCCCTCAGCTTTCATCATTGCTTTCTTGGCTGCTGTTGAATCGCTTCTATCGGCCATGGTCGCTGACAAAATGATTGGGGGAAAACACAGACCAAATGCGGAGCTAACAGCTCAAGGTATCGCAAATATCGCCTCGGCACTGTTCACGGGTCTTCCCGCAACAGGCGCGATTGCGCGAACTGCCACCAATATCAAGGCAGGCGGCAAAACACCTGTAGCGGGAATTGTTCATGCGGCTGTTATTTTGCTGGTGATGTTGCTCGCCGCTCCACTAGCAAGCTATTTGGCAATGCCTGCACTTGCCGCACTTCTCATTGTTACTGCGTGGAATATGACTGAGCCACACAAATGGGGTGAATACGCTCGCGGCAGGAAAAGTGATATCCTGCTTTTACTTCTCACACTCGTTTTGACCGTTCTTGTCGATTTGACTGTGGCCATTGGTGTTGGCGTGTCGGTTGGCCTTGCTCTGCGTTTGAGCCGCCGCAAATCTGTTGAAAGCGATTGGATACCTCCCGACAGATAAGAGCGTTGCGAAACCGATGGTTTTTGCAACAGCTTTTGCAGGGCAACAACACCAACCATTTAGGTGTCGCAAATGGTGGTCGCAAAACTCATTGGCGCTGTCGCTAAGGGCTCGAAGCGGACCAAGGGTTTGCAGACATTAGAGTTTGCTACACAGGAGATATACTCGGCTCAGATCGGTCAAGTTTATGACGCATGGCGCGCGCCGAAAGCACCACTGCCATCACTACGATGCCTGCACCAAGAATGTTCAAAGGCAGGTTTAGCGGCCAGAACGACCCAATCCCCCCGATAATCAGCAGACTTCCTGTCAGCAAATTCAAGGGGCCTTCCGCGTGAAGCTGAATCAGAGCATTCACTGCATACATGCCGAACAGCCCGAACAAGCCAATTTGCATGATCTGCAACCAGTCGCCTGATATCAGCGGCGTGTAGGCAAACATCAACGGAACAATGTAGAGGCCCTTGGCAATTTTCCACGACTGGAACCCGGTCTCCATCGGTTTCGAACCGGCGATCCCCGCGGCTGCGAATGCGGCCAGGCAGACAGGTGGTGTGACGTTGCTGTCCTGGCTGAGCCAGAAGATAATCAGATGTGCGGTCAGAAGAAAAACCGCCTGCTGAGTTGGATCCACCAGAAGCGGACGCACGGTAATGGCAAGTTCAAACGGCATTGCGCCAAGAAGAGCAACAGCCTCCTCACGCGTCATGCCGTCGGCCACCTTGGCAACATGCGGACTATCAACCAATGCAAAAATGGCTGACTTGGCTGGATCGGCAATCCCCGAGATCAGTTGCTCGACAATAATTGTATCGGCCAAAATTCCGGCAAGGGCGGGCGCTGTCAGGATGGCGAGGATGATATAGGCCGCTGTAACAGGAAGGCCCATGCCGAGGACCAGCGATGCCAACCCGATCAGCAATATCGCCAAGACAATAGAGCCTTGTGACCATTGGGCGATCATCAATGAGAACCCGTTGCCGATGCCGCTTGTAACAATGGCATTGTTCATGATGCCAATGGCCACCAGAAGAATTCCCGTCATGATGGCAGTACGCATACCGATCAACAATGCGTCAGCAATCTGGCGTGGCCCCATGACCACTGGCTCAAACCCGGACTGCTTTATGATTGCTGCGAGCAGACTTGTGCCCCATGAGACGATAATGAGCGAGGCAATGGCCCAGGAAGCTGCATAGGCGGGCGTGACACCGCTCATCAGAAACCAGATCATCACCGTGAGTGGTATGACAAAGACCAGACCACCAGAGAGTAACTTTCCCTTGTTCACGACCAGATCGATATCCTGACCGACCTGATGCTTGACGGCTTCTATACGGACAATGAAAGCGACAGACAGAAAATACAGAATGGCCGGCATCACCGATACGGACACGATGGTCGAGTAAGGTATCGACGTATAGCTTGCCATCACGAAAGCTCCTGCGCCCATGATAGGCGGCATGAGCTGCCCGCCGGTCGATGCAGCGGCCTCAACGCCTGCTGCAAATTTTGGGCGGAACCCATTGGCCTTCATCAAGGGAATCGTGATCACCCCGGTAGAGGCCGTGTTGGCAATTGCAGACCCGCTGATGGTTCCGGTCAGGGCCGACGATAGAACAGCGACAAAAGCCGCACCGCCACGAATGCGGCCAGCAACCACTTTCGATACTTCGATCACGAAATTGCTGGCACCGGAGGCAACAAGGAACCCGCCGAAGATCATGAACAGGGTAATGTTGACAGATGAAATGCTGGCAAGAATGCCGAACATGCCCTCGTCATTATAAAGCGTACGGAACAGCACATCGTTTGCGGGCAGGCTTGCGGCGCGGAAAACACCGGGCAAATGTGAACCCAGAAACAGAATGTAGGACAGTGACAGCATGATCAAAATGGGAATGACCCATCCTGATACGCGGCGGGACAGATCCAGTGCTGCAAAAATGAGCAGCCCTCCGGCTAACCAGTCAATGAGGTTGAATTGCCAGGCCTGCCCGGTGACAGCCAGAGACCGCTCGTAAAGTGAGCTTTCGGAAGCGGCAACCCAAAGCGCTGCAGCGGCGACAAACGAACCATATATGACGTTCAAAGTGGTATTGAGTTTTGTGGCTTTCTGCCTGGAAACAAGCGGCACGGTGACTGCGGCGAGGAAGGCGAAGCCCGCGAAATGGATCGCGTTTTGCCACAGACCCGGTTCGTTCAGATAGACATTGGTGACAACATGCCAAATTCCGAAAACAATTGCGAAAAGACAGACAAATCCGCGTAACGGACTGCCATCAATGTCTTTGAGAGACAGCCAGACAGACTGATCAGTCGTTTCGGTTGTTGTAGAATCGCTCATGATGCCCTCGCAACGTCACAAAAAAGGGGAGCGGAACCAAATTCCAGCTCCCCCAGACCGTCCTGTTTCAGGACATTATTTGGCCATCAGACGATCAGGAACATCCAGACCGATTTCTGTGTAGTAACGTGCGGCACCGGGATGCAATGCAACCGGCAAACCAGCCATAGCCTTTTCGACCGACATGGCTTTTGTTGCCGGATGAATGGCAGTCAGGAAGCCAAGATTTTCAAACATGGTCTTGGTGAGCTGGTAGACATGCTCTTCGTCCACATCTGCATTAACTGCCAGGAAGTTTGGTTGAGCAATCGTGTTCACGTCCTTGTCCTGGCCAGGATAAGTACCGGCTTCAATGACAAAACGTGTCCACAGATTGCGGTCACCATCCATCATTTTCGCCTGTTCGTCAGTGACATCAAGAATGACAAATTTGCCTTCTTTGGCAGCCATCAGCTTGGTGATTGCTCCGGTAGGCGGGCCAGACGGAATGCCAGCGGCAACCGCTTGCCCATTCGCCATTGCATCAACGGTTGGACCATAACCTGCATGGATCAGCGTAAAGTCTGTCTCAACATCGAGACCAAGTCCCGAAAGCAGCACAGTGTTGGAGCCAATCGTGCCAGAATTTTGCTTGCCCATCCCAACGGATTTGCCTTTCAGCGCAACAAGGTCTTCGACAGTGCCGCTTTTGACCAAGTCAGCAGCAATGACGAACTGTTCGACATTCTGCCAGAGCATGCTCACCGAGCGGATATTCTGCTGTGGTTCCGAAACGGGGCCGGTACCGGTTGCCGCATAGGAACCGTAAAGGCCTTGCAGAATAGCAAAATCAGCAGTGCCTGCGCCCAAGGCCTGAACATTGGCACCGGAGCCTGCTGAGTTCACAGCAGTCAGGCTAAATTTCTGACTTGGCAAAAGCTTCACTTTCGACAAAGTCGAAATGGCCGTGCCAACAGGGTGATAGGTTCCGCCAGTTGAAGCGGTGTTCAAAATATAATCTTTGGATTCGGCAAGAACTGCCGTGGTGGATAGCGCAAGCATTGCACCAGCCACAAAAGTGGTGAGTTTTTTCATCGGGTAATCCTCCATGATGCGCCGCCTCCACGGCACGTTTCTGCAACGTAGAGGACAGCGCCAAGCGGTCGCTATGAAGGAAATTGCGCAAATCGCAATAAAGGGTCTGCGGATTTCCGCAGGCTCAGGACTCCAGAAGCGTGGATTTTTCAATACCAAGTTTTACGATCTTCTCATTCAGTGTTCGGCGGCCAATTCCCAATGCATCAGCAACATCATCCATTCGCCCGCCCTGTGAAGTCAGTGCTTTTCCAATCAGTTCCCGCTCAAAGGCTGCCACAGCTTCACGCAAGGTTTCCGGTGCGGAAACTTCATTAGCCGGATACAGCAACAACTCACGCACAGACACATCACCGCGCCGCGCGGCCAAAACATGACGTTCACAAAGGCTACGCAATTCACGCACATTTCCGGGCCAGTCATGCGCTAGAAGAATTGCGGTATCGTCAGATGTTTGATGCGGAATGCCGGTTTCATAGATTGCGGCAAAAACCCCAAGATAATGGCGATACAGCAATGGAACGTCGTCGAGTCGCTCACGCAACGGTGGCAGATTGAGAATAATTGTATTGAGGCGAAAGAACAGGTCCTCCCGAAATTCGCCTGCGTCTACCGCCATTTGCAATTTGTCGTTCGCTGCTGACACGATGCGAATGTCGGCTTGCCTGGTTGTGGCAGAGCCCAAAGGCGCAAACTCTTTGGTTTCAATAAACCGCAGCAATTTGGCCTGCGCTTCCAGCGGAATAGCGCCAAGCTCATCAATGAACAATGTGCCTCCCTCAGCCTGTGCAAACACGCCTGATGACTGGCCTTCAATTCCAAACACCATTTCCTCAAACCGCAACACAGGAATTGCCGCACAATTAATGGCGATAAAGGGCTCGGCCGCACGCGGTCCAAGATCATGCAGCGCCCGCGCAACAAGTTCTTTTCCCGTGCCGGTCTCGCCGAGCAGCATGACGTTTGGTTGTGTGGCAGCAAGATCAACGATCTCGGTGCGTAGCGCAGTGATTTGTTCGGTGTCACCGATCATGATCCGGTCAAGACCGGACAACTCGGTAAGTCTTTCAGTCAATCTGGCCGTTTTTTGAGACAATCGATGCCGCAGCGCTGCATTTTCTAACAGTTTCAGCAACCGTCGCGGATCAAACGGCTTTTCCAGAAAGCTGTAAGCGCCGTTGTGAATTGCCTCTACTGCCATCGCGATATCGCCATGGGCTGTCATGAGCACCAATGGGATGTCGCTTGTTTCCTGAAGTTGCGCCTGCAATTCGATGCCTGTCACGCCCGGCATACGCACATCGCAAAGCAGTACGTCTGTATTCTGAGCCAATAATTGTGCTTCAACATTCTGGGCGCGCGACAGGCTGGAAACTTCGAACCCGGCTTTGGTCAACAGATGCGTGAGCGACTCTCGCATTTCCCGGTCGTCATCAATCACTAAAATGCGGTAGTCATTGGCCATCGATACGCTCGCTTTTATGTGTTGCCAGAGGCAGGCTGATTCTGAACTTCGCGCCCCCTTCTGGAATATTTTCAGCTGTCAGAGTGCCATCATGCTCGCTGATGATCGCTGAGGAAATCGACAGCCCCAAGCCCATACCATCGCCGGATGCGCGTGTCGTATGGAATGGTTCCTGCATGATCTCCAAATTTCGGGCACCAAAACCGGAACCATTGTCTGCAACTTCGATGTGGGCGCGACCTTCACTTTCAAACGCTGTGATTGAAAGTTTTGTTGCCGCGGTTTCCTGCAATGAGGAGAGACTGTTTTTGACCAGGTTTACCAACACCTGCTCAAGCCTTAACCGGTTGCCTTTAACGCCCATATTCTTGGTTAGAATATCAACTGTCAGATCGACATTTTGAAAGTCGATGTCATGTTGGGTAAGTTCCAGACAATCGGAAATCACGTCTTCGACCGTGACAACATCAAACGCCTCATCGCCCGGCTTGGTGAAAAATCGCAATTGCCGAGTGATGTTCTCCATTCGGCTGACAACGCCAACCAGCTTGTTGAGTGTCGGCAGGCTGGCAGTATCGTTGCTGAGTTCTTCCGCCGTCAGATAGTTTCGCAATGCCGAGATGGGCTGTCCCAGTTCATGCACCACTGATGCTGATAATTGTCCCAATGCTGCCAGTTTACTGGCGCGAGCTAATTCTGCTTGTGCGCTTTCAAGCTGGCGGTTTGCGTGCACCAGTTCCTGGCGATCTGACTGCGAAGCAACCAGCGCTGCCTGTATCCGTTTTGAACGCAAATAGGCAGCAAACCCCATCAGCAATGCAATCAATGACCCAAATATCGAAGTTGCCAAAATTGTTCGCTCGTAAGCGCGCGCGCCATTCAGCAAATAGTGGATTTTCCAGTCCAGAAAGGCTGCATCCGTGCTTGCCAATGTATAGGTATTTCCAAGCAACTCGACGGAGGCTGGTCCCTCTTTTTTCCAGGACAGGGGCACCACATTCACATTCCCAAACTGCTTGCTGAGCCGGATCGCTTCCAGCTGTTGCGGTTCGAGATGATTGATCGTCTTGTAAAGCCACGTCCGATCGGATGCGAGTACGACGATCCCATCAGCGTTCGTTGCCAGGACGGCTTCATCTGCCTCCTCCCAACTCTTTTGCAGTTCGCTGGCATCCAGCTTGATCGCAATAATTCCAATCGTGCTGCCGTCCACCGCCCGCACTGGCTCTGAAACAAAATAACCGGGCCGGCCTGTTGTGGCACCAACACCAAAAAAATTGCCGCGGCCACCGGCAGCTGCGGCTTTGAAATAAGGCCTGAACCCGTAATTCTTGCCCAGGAAAGATGGGGTCTTATCGTAGTTGGAAGCCGAGATAACCAGGCCGCTCAAATCCATCAGATAGATGGCTTCCAGTTCAGCTTCTCTTGCAAAGGCCGATAGTCTGCGGTTCAGCCGGGTATTGGGTTTTCCACCCAAAACTTCCCGAACGGTCGCATCCCGTGCAAGCACAAAAGGCAGATGCTGAAAGCGACTGAGGGTTTCGTTCAATGAGCGTTCAAAAAGGCTCAGCCTGCTTTGGGCCGTTTCTTGATCCAATGAGCGGAAATACGTCTGGGATACGAAGAACACCAGCGCACTGGCGCCTAACGCCATTGCAATGAGTATGATCGCAATGCTTTTGCGGCCGAAGAGGCGGGAATCGGGAGCCAGAGCGACTCTATTTTGGGCGGACATATCTTTCCCAACTTGTTGTTTGGGAGGTATACCGGATTATCCTTCCCCAGTTCAAACGCGCCCCGCTGTTAATGTCACATTACCCTGCGGATGTCCGCAGGGTGGCGGGATTTCGATATGATGATCAACATTGAAACAAATTATCCTGCCGTCGGTGCAAGCGCCCGCCACTTCTTGCGATATGCGGAAGCGGAAATGCCTACGCGCTTGCGGAATGCCGATCGGAAACTGGAAGGTTCCGTGTAGCCAACTTCGGTAGAGATATCGTCGATCGGCATCTCGGTCGTTTCCAGTAATTGCTTGGCTTCTTCGATACGCAATGTCTGAACGTAGTCGGCGGGTGCCTGTCCGGTCGCACGTTTGAACCTGCGGTGGAAGCCGCGATCGGTCAATTGGCTGCTCCGCGCCATTGCCGCAACAGGGCTGGAAACGTTGTAATGCTCAGCAGCCCAAATCTGGGACGCGGCTACGAGTTGGTCCTCATGTTGACGGCACGCTGTCAGCGACGCGTAAGTCAGCTGGCCGTCAGCATGAGGCTCGATCAGATAGATTTTCGCGATCCGCCGGGCCACATCTGCCCCCGCAAAGCGCCCGATCAAATATAGCATGAGGTCGGCCCAGGCCGAAGCACCTCCGGCCGTGACAACCCGGTGGCCCTCACCTGTCGGGACAAGAATTCGTTCTCGGCACACTTTGACTTCCGGGAAATTCCGCCCGAGCATATCAGCATATCCCCAATGGGTTGTCGCCTCGTTTCCGTCAAGAGCACCAGCCGCGCCCAGCAGAAGCGAACCGGAGCATACAGATGTAACCATTGCGCCGCGCGCATATGCATCGCGAATCCAGTCAACCACCGGAGCAAACTCCTCCGGAAGCCCGCCCGCAGGATCCAGATGCAAGTCGGGTACAATGATGAGATCGGGTGTTGGAAGTTCATTGAGGGCAGCATCCGGGGTAATTTTACGCCCATTGATGTCCCAGTAAGGCGCTGCGTCGTGCGTTCTCAGACTGACTGAAAAGTACGGTTCCAGCGACGGGAGTCCGTGCAGAGCTTCCCAATCCCGTCCGACAGATGCCAGCACATCAAGAATTGAAAACAGCGTCGACGTGCCTGCAAAACGACTGCCGATTACAACCGTATCTATATTCATTCCCCCTCCAATACCCCTAATACGGTCCGATAATCACCGGTTTATTCCAATACCATCATATTTCTTTGCACCTGAATAGTCCATTGCCTTCCCGAACACAGCAGGAGATTTCTCCGCTCAAGAACAAAAGGGAATGACAATGAACATTCAACATCACAAATCAATCTTCGACGATGCAAAAGCGGAAGCGTTCGCTGTACGATTTGTCGGAACGCTTTCGGAAGCTGCTCTGGCGATCATGACGTCGCTGGGTCACCGCGTTGGCTTGTTCGACGCGCTTGCCGCCAATCCCGGGCTCACATCCGACGCTCTTGCCAATGCAATCGATGTAAATGCGCGTTACTTGCGCGAATGGCTTGGCGTCATGGTGACCTCAGGAGTGGTCGAGTACGCACCATCTGATCGCAGCTTCACATTGCCGCCAGAACATGCCGCCTTCCTGACCCGCGCGGCAGCGCCCAATAACATGGCGACCACCGCCCAGTTCATCGGCGTCGCAGCCTCGGTCGAAGATGCCATGATCGACAGATTTCGTGCCGGGGGCGGGCTCTGCTACGAGCATTTTGACCGGTTTCATGAAGTGATGGCAGAGGACAGCGCACAGCTTGTTGTGGCAAGCCTTACCGACGCAATTCTGCCAATTGTTCCCGAACTGATTGATCGCCTGAAGACAGGTATTGATGTCGCTGATGTCGGTTGTGGTGGCGGGTTGGCCATGCTGCATCTTGCCGAAGCATTTCCGAACAGCCGCTTCGTCGGATTTGATCTCTGTCCGGATGCCTTTGCTTCTGCAAAGGCTGAGGCGCGGGACAAGAGGCTGCTGAATTTGCAATTCGTAGAGTGTAACCTGTCGACCGGTCACGCCATTGGCAGTTTCGATCTCGTGACCGCGTTTGATGCTGTGCACGACCAGAAAGACCCTCAAGGTCTGCTTAATCTGGTTCGCAGTTCCCTGAATGATGGGGGCGTCTTCCTGATGCAGGATATTGGCGGCTCACGCGATCTTGAGAAAAACATCGGCAATCCCTTTGCACCGCTGCTCTACACGATCTCCAGCATGCATTGCACGCCGATTTCAATCGGTCAGGGCGGGCCGGGTCTTGGCGCCATGTGGGGTGTCGAGACTGCCCAGGAGTTTCTGGCACTGGCCGGGTTCGGGCAAATCGATACACACCGCCTGCCGCACGACCCGATCAACGCCTACTTCGTCGCCCGCGACTGAACCACTTCCAACAAAGGATAGATCCCATGGGTCTGATATTGAATCACGACCAAATACCGAGCCCTGCACGCAGACGTATCGGCGGTTTCATGACTTGGCTGATGGCCCGACACCACGTTTGGAAAAGGCAGCGGCGAGACAAGCTGGCTGTGTCACATCTTTCTGAACAAACACTCAAGGACATTGGACTGGTGGAGCACGCATATGTGCGGCGCAACAGCGACCGCTGGCCCAAGCTCTAACGCATGACGCTGAAAGGACATCTCATGCAAACGACCCAAGAAAATGAAACACTGGTGATTGGGGCCGGTCTGTCCGGCCTCGCCACTGCTCGGGCCCTGAAAAAACGAGGACTCTCGGTAACTATTCTGGAAGCACAGAACAGAGTGGCCGAGCCATGGCGTAACCGCCATCCGGCCCTGCGGCTCAACATACACCGGCACTTCGTGCGGCTCCCGGGACAGGAAGCACCGCGTGAAGATGGCCCATTTCTCAAACGCGACACGGTCGTGGCTCATCTGGAACGCTATGCGACGCACCTGGATGTGCCAATCCGGTTCGGCGCCCGGGTAACCGGGATTGAGCGGAGTCCGACAGGCTGGCAGGTGACGACGACGGCCGGGATTTTTCTGGCGGCTCATGTCGTTTTTGCGACCGGGCGGGACAGTAACCCCTATTCGCCCGACTGGCCGGGCCGGGAGACATTCGAAGGCGAACTCCTCCATGCTGCCGATCTGGGTGATGCATCCCGGTTTGATGGCAAACGCGTGCTTGTTGTGGGCGCGGGAAACTCCGGATCAGACGTCCTGAACCATCTGGCACGGCATCGCCCGGCAGAGGTGCTCATTTCCGTCCGGCACGGCCCGGCGGTGGTACCGACGCGCATATTCGGATTGCCTCTGCACCGGCTGGCGCGGGTTTTTGCAGCGCTGCCTCTTGCGATCGTCGACCCCGCTTTTCGGATCACCCAGCGCCTTTTCTTGGGCAATCTTGAGCGATACGGGCTCAAAAGCCATCCCGACGGCAGCGGCACGCGGCTCGTGCGCGATGGCGTGGCGTTCGCAATCGACGATGGTTATATCGCGGAGCTGAAGTCCGGACGGTTCCGGGTCGTTTCCGGCGTCGAGCGTTTCGAGCGAACCCGTATCCATCTGACCGACGGTACTTCGTTCCACCCGGATGTTGTGATCGCAGCGACCGGCTACCGTAATGGGCTTGCACCCTTGCTGGCGCACCTTGGTGCGCTCGATGAAAGCGGCCAGCCAAGGCACCCGATGGGTGAAAGTGACCCGGATAATCCCGGCCTTTGGTTTACCGGTTTCCGGCCCATTTTTACCGGCTATTTCGATGCGGCGGGAATCGCAGCGGACCGCATTGCCAACGGTGTTGCGGCCGCCCTGCATGGAACCGTTACTGAATACCCGTCAAACAAACACGACCCTTCATTGCGAAGGGCTGTACCCAGGCGAGCCGCGACACTTGACGCGCCCGCACCCACTTCCTGACTTCAAATAAAAGGACCTAGACAGATGAAACTCAATAAAACTCTGGCTGTTGCAATTATAGCCTGTATGCCATTCACCGCCTTTGCCGACGACCCACGCGCAGAATTCGACGTGGCAGAGGATATCTCACGCTTCGTTTTTGCTCCCGCGCCTGTTTTCGATGATGGCATGCCTGCCTATGGCAACCCATTCGTCACACAGGGTTATATATATCCTGCAGGCACGCTGGAAGGCGGTGTCGAAGGCACATTGCCAAATGGTGATCCGGCCTTTCCTGACCTCGTCATCGGCGAGTGGACTTGTGACGGGTTCTTCGTGGGAGATGGCATGCGCACTGAAACCGGCGCCATCGTGATGACCCGGCAAATCTATCGCTTTGATGATGGCGACCTGCTGATAAGCCATGGCCCTGAACTGGCGGATATTGGCACGACCATCACACGAGCTGTTACCGGCGGAACGGGCGACTATGCGGGTGGCCCCCACACGCTGAACCAAACGCTGCTTGGTATGAGTGAAGGCTACGGCGTGCGGCTGCAGATCGAACTGGGGCAGGAAGACGCCACCACAGGAGGTTAGTCCACATTTGATCGCCGTCCACAACGGGAGCCCACATTTGATCGCATGACCATACGGGCATGCGGGACAGAACTGAGTTCGCCGAACGGTTGAGCTGACATGAAAGAAAGGCCTCGTATGTACGGGGCCTTTTCTGTTTGGACGGACGCACTATGTGAAAAGCAAGCTCAACAGTCGCGCAGGTTAATCTTTATACTCTGAATCAAAACTTTCCCGAATTTGCCCATTCATGGCGCGGCGGGACCGGTTCTGAATTGTCCCAATGCTCAACAATTTTATCATTTTCGACACGGAACAGATCGACCTGGCAAAGGTCCTGCTCATCCCACGAGGCGCGGTTCAATGTGGCGACGAAATTGCCTTCTGCCACGCAAAGAAAACATTCCTGATATCGAAGCGAGGAGGCTTCCTGTGCAAACTTCTCAACGAATGCATCAAGGCCATCGCCGATATCGCTATTGTGCTGAGCATAATTCTGGGTATCGATGAAGTCGGCCATCCTGTCGATGTGACGCTCAATGAGACATGAATTGATAAAGTCGAGCACCAGAGCTTTGTTGGCTGAAGTTCTGTCCAAATCAGTTACATCTGTGACGCCGTCTGTCTGGCTGCGCCCCGATGGATTGTTGGGCTTTACCGGCGCAATGACATCCCAATGCTCAACAATTTTTCCATTCTCATCTGAATCGAAGAAATCGGTGGTCAACCATTCAGCTTCGCCATTGTTGATGTTCTGATAGGCCTGAAGAAACACATTCGGACCATCCTGAAGCGCTCTTACGATGTTGATTTCACGTATGGGATTGCGCTCGATGAAGGGTTCAAAAAATGCGATAAACCCGTCCCTGCCATCTGCAACGCCAGTGGAATGCTGTGTGTATCGGTCACCCGTATAAGCTTCAACAGCCTTGCGCGGCTCTCCTTTCAGGATGCCTTCCATGTAGAGATTTATGGCATTTTGTTTTGCGGTGTTCATTGGGTTCCTCATATCTGTAATTTCAGGTCAGGCATGAAGCCAGGCAACGCGAGATCGTCCAGCCTCGGCGCTTTAGAATTTACCCGGATAGCCGGCCGGAAGGTCACCCGAAGGCATATCAGCGATCACATCCCAATGCTCTACAATCAAGCCGTCTTCCAGTCGGAACAGATCAAAATACGCTGTGGGCGCATCACCAAAGACACCTACGGATGCAGCCATGACGAAATTACCTTCGGCTACCAAAAGGTGGCGTTGCTTGTAGTAGAAATCGATCTTGTTTTCGGCCAGATACTGCATGAATGCACTCAGGCCTTCAAAGCCATCGCCAGCAGAACTGTTGTGCTGAATATAGGTTGTGGGCGAAATGAACTTTGTAAAGTCAAGCTGCTCGCGCTCTATGAGCGCGCGGGAAATGAAGTCCTCAACGAGTGCCTTATTGGCTTCTGTCTTGTCCTGGTCAACGATCTGTGTTGCTCCATCGGTTTGCGTGTGCCCTGAGACATTGGGCGCAGCGACAGGGGCCAGATTGTCCCAATGTTCAACGATTTTACCATCCTTGTTGAAACGGAAAACATCGAACGCCACGAGAGGCACAGGACCAAACCCTGTGTAAGTCGTGTGGCTGGCAACCAGGTCCCCTTCCCCAATGATGCGGTGAATCTCGACATCGCCCTTAGGGCCTTTCGACAGCTGCTCGACAAGACCGCGCAAGGGTGCCACGCCAGATGGCGCAATCGGATTGTGCTGGATGTATGGATCTGCAAAATATTTATCCACAGCTGCAACATCATGCTCTGCGAATGCGCCCGTCAATGCCGATTTGACAGAAGCCTTGTTCGTCTCAACATCTGCAAATGCCACGGAGGCAAAGGCGGAGATGCAAGCGGCGGCGATAAGTAGCTTTTTCACGACGGTTTCCTCTGGATGGAATGAATGCGGTCAATCTAGAGGAAGCGTTTTTATTTGACTTCATGCGTATTATTGAAATCATTGTCCGATCAAATCGTAAGGTGAACTATGATCGATGAACTGCGCAGCATGGCAATTTTCGCAACAGTCGTTGAAACGGGCAGCTTCAGCGCAGCGGGTCGCAGGTTACATCTCGGCACGTCCGTCGTCAGCTACCATGTAAGTGAACTGGAAAAACGGCTCGGTGTGACGCTGCTCTACAGATCCACCCGTGCCTTATCGATGACGCATGAAGGCGAGCGACTTTTGGAGGCTGCACAACGGATGATCTCAGCCGCAGCTGACGGATTGGATATGATTGCTGATCTAAGCGCAGAGCCTTCGGGTGCGCTTCATCTTACTGCACCTGCATTTCTTCAAAACAGCCCTTATGAGGCCGCCATATGGAGTTTTGCCGCGCGATACACCAACGTAGCAATAACATTGCGCAGTTCCGATAAAGTTGTCGATATTATTGGAGAGGGCTGGGACCTGGCGATCCGCATTGGTCGGTTAAAGGATTCAACTCTGAAAGCGCGCCGGCTGGGAGATTTCGAGCGCCGCCTTGTGGCCTCACCTGCCTATTTGGCAAGCGTTGAAACAATCAAAACACCAAAAGACCTGCAACACCGAGACTTCGTGTCGATTGAGATGGTGCCCGACACAGAGACCATGAGCTACAAAGACAAACAGCAGACCGTGTCTCACGATCAGATACGGATCAGGGTCGACTCGGTCAGAGCGGCCCGGTCGGCGGTGTTAGCCGGACTGGGTTTACAGAGTTTGCCACTCACGGAAATCGCTGATGACATGCAACAGGGCAGATTGGTTCATGTCCTGCCAAATTGGAGCCTCGAGAAACTGGGTGTCTTCGCCGTCTGGCCAGAGACCGGTCCGCGCAGTGCGCTGACCAGACGCTTGCTGGAGCATATCAAGACCTCAATTTCCGCTGAGAAAGTCTCTCTCAATCCACTTTGAGTGGATGGCCTGTCTGGAATCAATTTCGGTCGCACAAGAATCGGGTGGCTCGGGTCAGCAATGCTCGCCAAAACGTCTCCAGCAATTTCATGCAAGGAGACAAAATGCTGTTGGAAAACAAGATTGTTATTATCACAGGCGCAAGTAGTGGAATCGGAGCTGCTGCGGCCAAGTTATTTGCGAATGAAGGGGCAAAGCTCGTGCTCGGTGCGCGACGCTCGGAGCTTCTTGAAAACGTCACGGATGATATTTGCGGCAAAGGAGGCGAGGCTGTCTTTCTTGCTGGTGATGTGGAAGATGGCCACTATGCCGCTGAACTGGTGTTGCTTGCCGAGAAGACATTTGGACGACTTGATGGCGCTTTCAACAATGCCGGGACAACAGGTGATATGGGGCCAATTCCGGACATGGCGGACGACACTTGGCATAAGGTGATATCCGTCAATCTGAACAGTGGGTTTCATGCAGCCAAACACCAAATCCCGGCCATGCGGAAACATGGCGGTGGCTCCATAGTTTTCACCTCATCATTCGTTGGCCACACGATTGGCCTGCCTGGTATGGGGGCCTATGCTGCCGCCAAAGCGGGGCTGATCGGTTTGACTCAGGTTCTCGCAGTTGAGCACGGAACAGACAAGATTCGCGTCAACGCGCTGTTGCCGGGCGGAACCAAAACCCAGATGGCTGGCGATCATCCCGGCACCCACGATTGGATCAGCGGGCTGCATGCGCTGAAACGAATGGCAGACCCGTCCGAAATCGCACAGGCTGCATTGTTTCTGATCTCTGATCAGGCGTCCTTTGTAACAGGCAGTGCCATGATTGCGGATGGCGGGAACTCGATCAATAAAACCTGATCGATCAGGAAGACGAACAAAGCTCTTGCTGCTGGAGACATCAGCAAGAGCGCAGCCATGCCTGACTGCGCTCGCTGGTGGATTGTTACCCAGTTTTATAAAGTTCAGGCCTGCTGATGAACCGTCCTGCCCGCAACCCACGTTGTAGAAATGTTGGCACGGGTTGCGCCATTTATGATTTTTTGCAGAATGTCGTCCTGACTATCCATGGTTTCGTCAATGGAAATCGAGGCAGCTTGATTGTCTGCATCGACCAGAATGGCGTCCAGCTTGCAGCCCTTTGCAAAGCGGCCAACCGGAATATCCAGAACATCTGCGCCGCCTGCCGTTGCCAGATGAAAGGCTTCGCGGAAGCTGATGCGGCTGTCAGATGTGCCGCGCTGGTCGCCGCTTTGGCTGGGGTCTACGCCCTCTTCCAGATTGCGAGAGGCTGAGATGGCGTGGCGGCATGAATCCAGCATGGAGGCGCTGGGGCCGCCCGAAATATCTGTGCCCAATCCGACGCGCACCGATTTTTCCAACGCCCTCCGCAGGGGAAAGACTGCGTTTGAGAAGTAGACGTTGGAAAGCGGGCAATGGGCAACGCCGGAGCCGCGACTGTGGATCAAATCCATGGCGTCATCACTCAGAAAATTGCTGTGAGCCAACACGGTATGGCGACCAAGAAGGCCAAAATTATCAAGTGCCTCGGTGTCCGTTTTGCCGGTGCGTTCCAGCACATAGGCATGTTCCCAATCGCTTTCAGAACAATGGGTTTGTACATGGCAGCCATAGTCTGCGGCCATCTGACCGAGGCCCGACAGAACAGCATCGGTGCAGCTTGGAATGAAGCGCGGCGTGATGACCGGGCGGATCAACCCTGCATCATTGCCCGGCATGGACAGAACATAATCGACAAAGGCGCGGGTGCCATCCAGTGCTGCAGCCGCATCCGCATCGCGGTAGAAATCCGGACATTGATCTTCATTGTCCATGGCTACTTTGCCGATGAAAGCGCGCTGTCCCAAATTCAGACAAATGTCTGCCAGCGTTCGGGTTGCGTCCTGATGAATGGTGGCGAAATAAACAGCGCTGGTGGTGCCATGAGCAAGCAAAGATGATACCAGATCGCCATAGATCCGCTCAGCAAAGACGTTGTCCTTATAACGCGCTTCCAGCGGAAAAGTGTGTTTCTGCAGCCAGACTTCCAATGGCACATCCAGTGCTTTGCCCAGTTGCGGCCATTGCGGTGCGTGAATGTGCAAATCGACAAACCCCGGCAGCAGATATTGTCGCTTTGCCGTTTTAACCAGATTGTCAGTCGCTAATGCGGTTTCATAATATGGGTCGCTAGGCTTCAGTACAGAGCTGATTGTGCCGTCATGATCAATGGTGATCAAGGCATCTTTGATGATCTCCACCGAGCCAAGCTCAGGCGCATGCATCAAAGTGGTTTGCAGGGTCTTGCCCTTCAGATCATCCATCATTTCGATGCTTTCTTTGAAAAAACACCGCGCACGCAACGCGCGCGGTGTTGGAGCTACGTCGCTTAGTTCGGTAGTTTGGTCTCAACACCGGCAACCAGCCAGTCGATACCACGCATGGCGCCATCATCAATGCTCTCACCGGCAGCGATTTTTTCGCTTCCATCCTGTGCTGTAATCGGCCCCGACATGGGATGGAATGAACCGGCAGCGATTTCATCCATGACACTTTGAATGTCGGCTTTCTGCTCTGCAGACAGATCATCATTCAGTGACGCTAGGCCGACAGCGTCATCAGCCATGCCGCCCCAATAGGCCGTGCCTTCAAATGTTCCATCAAGGGCAGCTTTTACCTGCTTAACAAAGTGTGGGCCCCAATCAATGGTCATGGAAGCCAGCAGCTTTGTTGGCGCATATTTCTTCATGTCAGACGAGGTGTTGACCACATAGACGCCCTCTTCCTCGGCCACGGATACAACAGACGGTGTATCCTGATAGAGCGAGAAGATCACATCGGCGGACTGGGCGATCAGAGATTTGGCTGATTCCTGAGCCTTGGATGGGTTGAACCATGAATTCAGCCAGACCACTTTCACCGTGATGTCAGGATTGGTTCTCTGTGCGCCCAGCGTAAAGGTATTGATGATGCCGACCACTTCGGGAATGGCGTAAGCGGCAACAACACCCAGCGTGTTGGTTTCGCTGGCATACCCTGCCGCCATGCCAGCGACATAGGCGCTTTCATAATTGCGGGTCTGGAAATTACCGAAGTTCGCGGCTGTCTTGTAGCCACTGGCGTGAATGAAGTTGATATCCGGCTTTTGCGCAGCCAGCTTCAGACCGTCATTCATATAGCCAAAAGATCCGATCATAATCATACCGGCACCAGTGGACGCCATCTGGTTCATGATGCGCGCGGCATCAGGACCTTCGGGAACGTTTTCGACCACAACTGTTTCAATCTGATCGCCAAACATGGCTTCGAGCTTCTTGCGGCCTTCATCCAATTGATAGGCCCAGCCCACATCACCAACCGGCGATGGATAGACGAAGCCAATTTTCAGTTTCTCGGCTGCACTTGCAGCACCTGCAATCATGGCTGTTGCAATCGTGGCCGCAGCCAAGTGCCTCATGGTTTTTCTTATTAATTTCATGCCTGTCTCCTGTTTTAAATTTCTAAGGTTTTGGTTTTGAAAATCGGGTCATCCGTTTGGCCGGTAGGTCTGGCCAAGGCTCATAGGGCTGTTGAGCTGGATGAGTGTCGGGTTTCTGGAAATCACCACCAGAACAATAATGGTGACGATATAGGGTGATGCGGACAGCAATTGCGATGGGACATTCAGCCCCAGCCCCTGGATGGATAATTCCAAAAGAGAAATCGCACCGAACAAATAGGCCCCGAGCGTGACACGCGGCACAATCCAGGTTCCAAACACTACCAGGGCAACCACAATCCAGCCGCGTCCTGCGACCATGCCATCAGCCCATAAAGGCGTGTAAGCGATGGACAGATAAGCCCCGCCAATGCCTGCCATCGCGCCGCCAAACAGGACACACGCTGTACGGATCAGCGCAACCGGATAACCCAGTGAATGCGCAGATTGTGGGGATTCGCCGACCGCGCGAATGATAAGACCCAGCTTGGTCCGCTGCAGCACAAACCAGACGGCAAACGCCGCGGCGATGGCCAGATAAACCATGACGTCGTGGGCAAACAGCACCGGGCCGATTACGGGAATGTCACCCAGAACGCCGAAGGGCAGTTTTGGCATCGGGGCCACTGTTGTGCCTTCATAATTCTTGCCGATACCCGCAGAAACACCGAGGCCCAGAATGCCTATTGCCAGCCCAGCGGCCACCTGATTGGCGAGAAAGACGATGCTGAGCGTTGCGAAAACGCCCGATAGCAAAAGCGCGGCCAACCCTCCAACAAGCAGGCCCAAAGCGTGGGACCCGGTTATGGCAACCGTAACAAAACCCGCGGCAGCGCCAACGGCCATCATGCCTTCAACACCCAGATTGAGCATGCCGGATTTCTCAGCAACAAGTTCTCCCATGGCGGCCAGCAAAAGCGGGACCGTTGCTGCCAGCGTTCCGGCCAGAATGAAGATAATTGTTGCAGTCATTCTGCGGCCTCCGCCGTCAGGACAGCATCAGGTTTGCGCAGGCGCAGTCGATGGGTCAGCAGGAGAGAACTTGCCAGATAGAAAGTCAACAACAGGCCCTGAAAAATGTCGGTCACAGCACTTGGCAGACCAACAGACAGCCGAGCGAAATCTCCGCCGACATGGATCAACGCCATCAACAGACTGGAAAACACAATGCCGATGGGGTGCAGGCCACCCAGAAAAGCAACGATGATTGCGCTAAACCCGTAACCCGGTGAAACAGTTCGTTGCAGCATGCCAAGGGGGCCAGCCACTTCTCCGACACCTGCAATGCCTGCCGCTGCGCCGCCAATCAGAAGCGCCAGCCAGATGGCGCGCTTTTCGCCAAAGCCGGCATAGCGTGCTGCATGAGGGGCCAGACCACCAACCACCAGCTTGTAGCCCATCAAGCTGCGCTGCATGAAGACCCAGGCGACAACCGACACCACGAGAGCAATGATGAGCGAAGCATTGACGCGCGTGTTTTCGATGAGAATTGGGAACGTCGCGGCTGCCGAAAAGGTAATCGATTGTGGGAAGTTAAAGCCTTCCGGATCACGCAACGGGCCAGTGACAAGATAGTACAGGATTTGCAGCGCAATGCTGGACAACATGAAGGTGACCAGAATTTCGTTGGCGTTGTAGCGCGTGCGCAACCAGGCCGCGATGCCCGCCCAGCCCATGCCGCCAAGAGCGCCTGCCAGAACCATGCCCGGCAGCAACAGGGATGAGGTTGACCCATCGAAGCGGATGGCAACGACAGAGGCGAGAATGGCCCCAATGATCAACTGACCTTCAGCGCCGATGTTCCAGACGCGGGCGCGAAAGCCGATGGCAAGACCCTGCGCAATCAACAGGAAAGGTCCTAATTTGAGAAGGATTTCGCCAATGCCATAACTGGTCAGCAGCGGTTCAATAAAAATCGCATGAAAGCCCGCAATGGGCGATTTGCCATAGATTAGAAACAGGCCCGAGCCCGCAATGATGGTGAGGCAGACTGCCAGCATGGACACCATAAATGGCGCAAAGACAGATCGCTCGGTGCGGGGTTCCAGATAAATATTACGCATGTTCAACCACGCTGGCGCTGGCTGGTGTTTCAAGACGCTCGAAATCACCGGTCATGGCAAGGCCGATATCTTCGACATTGGTGCTTTGCGTTTTGATGGCTGGTGACAGGCGGCCCCGGAACATGACATGCAGCCTGTCGCTGATTTCGAACAGCTCTTCCAGTTCTTCCGACACGACCAGAATGGCAACGCCTTCATCGCGCAGATCGATGAGCTTCTGACGAATGGCTGCCGCCGCGCCAACATCGACACCCCATGTGGGTTGCGAGACAATCAGCACTTTGGGCTTTAGCGAAATTTCCCGACCTACAATGAATTTCTGCAGATTACCGCCGGACAGGCTTTGCGCGGTCGCATTTGGCCCGCCGCACCGCACATCAAAGGCGTCAATTGTTTCAGAGGAGAATTGCTTCATGCCGCCCAAATTCAGAAATCCGTATTTGGCAAGGCCCGACCCGAAGCCGGTCAGCAAACTGTTTTCGCTCAGATCGTGCTCTGGAACTGCGCCGCGACCCAGCCGTTCTTCCGGCACGAAATGCAGGCCAAGCTCGCGCCGATCCATCGGGCCAGTTGCGCCCAGTTCGGCACCATTCAAACGAATGTTTGCAGCCATCGCATCCGGCAGCTTGGTTTCACCTGACAACAACCCAACGAGCGTGTTCTGGCCATTGCCTGAGACGCCCGCAATGCCAAGAATTTCACCTTCACGCAGTGTCAGGGCGACATTTTCCATCGGCGTCGCAAATATATCGTCTGGCACATAACTGAGTTCGGAAACGGTAAGACGAACCTTGCCTTCAGCGTTGCTGCCGCGTTTTTCCGCATGCGGTAGGTCGCGACCAATCATCATGCGCGCCAGGGATTTGCTGGTTTCCTCGCGCGGCACCGCAGTTCCGGTTACCTTGCCATGGCGCAGCACAGTGGCGACATCACATAATTCTCGAATTTCATCCAGCTTGTGGGAAATGAACAGAATGCCAATGCCCTCGCTCGCCAGTTTCTTCAGGGTCCTGAAGAGATCGCTGACGCCTTGCGGTGGCAGGACAGATGTGGGCTCGTCCATGATGATGAGTTTTGGCTCCTGCAACATGCAGCGCAAAATTTCAACGCGCTGGCGCTCTCCCACAGAAAGAGACTGCACACGCATTTCCGGCTCAACATCCAGACCAAACCGCTCGCTGGCAGCCTTGATGCGCGGCGTGATGCTTTTGACCGAACCCTTCATGGCCAGCGCAATATTTTCCGCCACTGTCAGCGTATCAAACAGGGAAAAGTGTTGGAACACCATGCCGATGCCCAACGCCCTTGCATGGGCAGGATTTTTGATCCGGGTGGCGGTCCCCAGCCATTCCAGCGTTCCAGCATCAGGTGCGGTCACGCCATAGATGATTTTCATCAATGTCGATTTACCCGCGCCGTTTTCTCCCAGAACCGCGTGAATCTCTCCGGGCATGACAGTCAGATCAATCGCGTCATTGGCAACCACGGCAGGGTAGGTTTTGGAAATGCCTGTGAGTTTCAGCAGCGCTGTCATCCGGCATCCTCGTCGCGCATATCATGGAGACGATGAATGCCGGGCATTTCTATGAAACCAGGCAACCGCCGAATGGCAATCAGCCATTTGCGGATCGCAGGATAATCATCATGTTCTATGCCGCCATCAGGTGCCAGCGCTGTATAGGGGAAGCAGGCAATGTCGGCGATGGTCGGCTTGGAGCCGATCAGAAATGCCTCACCACGCAAGCCCTGTTCTGTGAGATGAGCTTCCAATTCGCGCAAGGCTTTGTGCGCGCCTTTGCGGGCAGCATCGATATCAAGCGAACGGCCCAGCATGTCATGCAATCGGGCAGCACCGGCTGTATCCGTGAGCCGACCGGCAAAGGCAAGCCACTGCAAGATGCGGCCAGTCGCTACGGGATCGTTGTTTGGATACCACTGATCCGTAGCATCAAATTTGTGTGCAACGTAAGCGAGAATGGCTTGAGTATCACACAAGGTCACATCACCATCGACCAGTACCGGCAGGGTTCCAGCTGGATTGATTTCCAGAAAATCCGGTTTTTTGTGCTCGCCACCTGGATGAAAATCGATGGAGATTGACTGGTAGTCGAGGCCCAACAAAGCCATGAAAAGCCGCGCCTTGTAAGCGCTGCCAGACAGAACATAATCGTAAAGCTGCAATCCCATCAGCGTGCCACCAATTGCGCGCCATAGGTCATGCCCTTGCGCTTCAGCCAGCGGCGATAGGCAATTGAAGTTGTGTCAGCGCGTGTGGGAACTTCCATTTTGGGGTCCAACGGCAACAGACGCGGAAGCTGGTTTTCCAGAATGGAGCGATCCTGCAGAAAGATCATCTGCTGAAACTGTATGAGATCCGATTGTTTGCTTGTCTCGTCATAAAGCGCCATCCAGGCATAAGCGTCGCACAAATCTTCCGAGATGGGCCGAACAAACAGAGCAATCACATCCCATGAACCCGGTCGTGGCGGGCAGGTTTTATACAAGATCGACGTACAGGGTGCCGGCACCCGATACATGTAATCGGTCATCTGCCCATCTTCAGCGGATTTGGCTGCCTGAGGCTGAAAGAACCGAACCTTGGTGGCCCAAACCTCATCAACCGTATCCCGGATTTCCACCTTGTAGGGCTCGACCTCAGTGTGCGGTTCTGCGCCCAGAATATCGGTGTGAACAAAGGGAAAATGCGCAATGTCGAGAAAATTTTCCACGACCCGCAATGGCGAGGCTTTGACCCGCACCGGGCCGCAATCCACCATTCGACGCCCATCTTCATGGGCTTCCGGAATGTCGAACAGTGCATGGTCCGGGTGGCCGATGGACGACCAGACATGGCCGTAGCTTATGGTGACAGGACAATCGCGCCCGTCTTGTGCGGTTACCTTGACCACGCCATCATCACCACGGCTGATTGTGAGTTCTTCCTGCATCAAAACAGCAACTTCCGACTGTCCCGTCTTCAACAGATTGTCGATTGCGACCGGATACCAATCATTGCGCGCTACATCTGAGGCCGTCATGGATGTGTCTCCTGCGCCGTGGCATCCCATGAATTCATCATTGTGCCTAAATTTTCAGCAGACCACCGGAACCGCTCCGCCCAGCGAGACAGAGAAATCCGCAGTGCGGCGGGTAGCTCAGGGCTGGTCTGAACATGCAGCATGGTTCTGTCCCGGGTGATTTTTTGAAAATGAACCATCAAGCGCAGATTTCCAGCGTCAGACCCCGCTTCCAGCACCAGACTTGTCTGGTTTTGCGTCACAATTGTAGCTTCCGCTGTCGGTATGTCGCTTACAACCGAAACCGGCAAATGGGTGTCCGCCAGCATCTTTCTCAAAACCGCTTCGCCTGTTTCTACCGACAGGCTGCGCAGGCCCTGCCCACCAAAGTCCGGCAGTTCACCAGAATTTTCAGCGTCTTGTGAGATCCAGACCACGCCATCATGGTCGCGGCAGGCATAAGCATTGGCACAAATGGAGGTGGGCGGGGTCATGTCGGGATGTGCTGGAACATGGCGGCAGGCACCATCTTCGCCATATTGCCAACCATGATAAATGCAGGACAGACGCTCGCCCCTGACAAAGCCGAAGGACAGTCGCATGCCGCGATGCGGGCAACGATTGTCAAAGGCACTTACCTGACCGGATCGGGATCGCCAGACAACCAGATCAAGTGGCTGAGTGCCGTCAATGACCGCGCGCATGACGCCAGTTTCTGGCAGATCCGCCGACAATGCCACCGGAATCCAACCGCCTGGGCCTACCGCTATTTCTGAATGATCGGCGCTCATTACCTGACCTGTTGCCCAACTCGTATAAAGTATCTCGGTCACAATCCGAGTGTCATATTATTCCGGATCATTCATGCAACTTACATGCCATCCACCGGTCCAACAGGTTCCAGCAGACACTTATGTCGCCGGGCAATCAATCCACCGGATTGAGGATATTGAACCCATTGGGCACAGGGCTGTCAGATTTGTGTGGATAACGCTCAACATCTTCTACCCAAACGGTTATTGGCCCCAAACTACACCCCAGCTCCATAGCATCAAGCAATTCTTCCGGACCGCTTGCCAGCACTTCAATTGACTTTGCGGACACATCTTCCCGGACCCAGCCGTTGAGGCCAAGTCGGTTGGCACGGTGGCAAATCCAGTGGAGGAAATCCGGCTTGTTTACATCACCTGAAAATCTGAACAATTCTGTTTGTTTGTTCCCATTCTGAGTCATCAATACTCCGGTTATTTGAATCTGCGGAACAGGCGCGTGCGGTCAAACAGGTTTTCCAGATCCTGCATGCGCTTCTCTGTTGTATCCCAGATCGTCTTTTGAATGTCTGCGATCATGGTTTCTATCAACACCAGAAGAGCTGCATTGGAATCCCAGGCCGACGGCACTTCAATGCGGCTGTTAAAGGTCAGTTTAGCATGAAGCGCAATGGGCGAGCGCCACTGATCTGTCAGAAGGATGATGTTCACACCTCGTTCTCTGGCAGTCTCGGCAAGCTTCAACAAATCGTTCTGGTAACGGCGCACATCCAGAATAACAAGCACGTCTTCCGGTTTCATATCCATTGCGTAGTGCGGCCAGGCAGCACCACTGGACGGAATGAGCGCCGTGCCTGAGCGGATCATCTGCAGATGCAGAAACAGATATTCCGCCAATGTATGAGTTATGCGGCCACCAGCAATGAAGATGGCGCTGTCCCGATTGGCCAGCATCTGGCAGGCCTGATCAAACGCATCAGGATCGATGTGTGAAAAGGTCTGCCGCAGGTTTTGCAGAATTGCATCGGCGAAGCGATTGAGAATATGCGTATCAGGGGCTTCGGCCGACCAGCGCTCGTGCTTTTCCAGCGGATTTGAAATCTTTGCTTCCAATTCATCCCGCAAGGCCGACTGAAACGAGGGGAAGCCGGAAAAGCCGAGTTTTTGAATCATCCGGGCAACAGTGGGCGTCGAAACCCCGGCATTTTCCGCCACCTTGGTGATACTGGAGAGACCCGATACGGGCCAGTTTTCCATCAGATACACGGCCAATTGCCGTTCAGCCCGTGTGAGATCATCAAAACCGGTCTGCAATCGCTCATAAACCGTGGTCACATCATGGTCAGGATTGTGGTCTTTCAATTCAGGCCTCCAGGCATGGCGCGATGCTGGGCCTTGGTAAAGTCCAAGGCCTGTTCAAAACCTGCATCCATTTTAGAAAAGATATTGACAGTTTAATCCTGTCTGTACAATCCTCTTCAAAACGGGCCTCTTCAAGACAGACTTTTACAAATTGTTGCAGCGGGATTTGACTTGCAGTCCACACAATCTCTTATCAACGCATCAGATGGTCCGGCTTTGCAGACCATCAATGCCGATGGAACAAGCAACATCGTGCTTGTGTGTGAGCACGCGAGCAATCGCATTCCAAGCGCACTTGGTACATTGGGCCTGTCTGAAGATGCCCTTCAAAGTCATGCAGCGTGGGATCCGGGAGCCGAGGCAATTGCCCTGTTGCTGTCAAAATCGCTGGATGCCGTGTTGGTGACCGCCGGATTTTCCCGGCTGGTCTATGATCTCAACCGGCCACCGGAGCACCCGGACGCCATGCGAACGGTCAGTGAGATTTACCAGATTCCAGGCAATTCAGACCTGTCACAGCAGGATCAGCAGGCCCGTACCGAGCACCTCTACAAGCCGTTTCATGATGCAGTCGAAGTGGTTCTGGACCGGCATCAGGCGGAAGATCGGATGCCGGTGCTTGTCACAATTCATACATTCACGCCGGTATATCTTGGCAACAAGCGCGAAGTTGAACTTGGCATTCTGCATGGTTCTGATACGCGGCTGGCCGATGAATTATTGCGTGTGGCGCCCCGCATCACGGACTTCACGACGTTGCGAAACGCGCCATATGGGCCGGAAGACGGCGTGGCGCATTCCCTTGAGATACACGCATTGCCGCGCGGTATCTTGAATGTGATGCTTGAAATCCGAAACGATCTTGTCGCAACTGCAGAGCAGCAGAATAAAGTGGCGCAGATCATTGAGACCCTGTTGCTGTCAGCTCTGTCTGAACTGTCGCAGCCATCAATCCAGCATCCGGTTTCAGCGGGAGCACAAGCTTAAAATCATGCCGCAATGGATCAAAACCCTTGTCCGATATATCGATGCCTTCAACTACCGCGTAGGCCGGTTTGCCATGTATCTGTTGTTTGTGATGATGGGCATTTTACTGTGGTCTTCGTTTTCGAAGACCTTCCTGTTGCCGTCATTGTGGACGCTTGAAATGGCGCAATTCACGCTAACCGCCTACTACATTTTAGGCGGGGCCTATTCGATGCAGATGGGCGAGCATGTGCGTATGGATTTGTTCTACGGATCATGGTCGGAGCGCACCAAGGCCTGGGTTGATGCGTTCACCATTTTCTTCCTGATTTTCTATCTGGTGATCCTTCTGTATGGCGGCATCGAAAGCACGAGCTATGCGCTGCAATATGGCGAGCGCAGCCCGACTGCATGGCGGCCCCAAATGTCACCGATAAAAATCATCATGTGCTTTGGCATTCTTCTGATGCTGCTTCAGGCCATTTCGACCTTCTTCAAGGATGTCGCGAAACTGCGCGGGGACGAGATCTAGATGTCCTACGAAGCCATCGCCATCATCATGTTTGCCTGCATGATGCTTATGATGATGACCGGCCAGCGCATCTTTGCAGCCATTGGCTTTGTTGCGGTCATCGTGGCCCTGCCATTGTGGGGAACCGGTGGGTTTAACATTGCTTTCTCGGCCTCCATGAAGCTGATGAAATGGTACCCGCTGCTGACACTGCCGCTGTTCATTTTCATGGGCTATGTGCTGTCTGAATCCCGCATGGCGGATGATCTGTACAAGATGTTCCATGTGTGGATGGGGCCCCTGAATGGCGGTCTGGCGATTGGTACAATTCTGCTGATGGTGCTGATTTCAGCCATGAATGGCCTGTCGGTGGCCGGCATGGCCATCGGGGCCACCATTGCCTTGCCGGAGTTGCTGAAGCGGGGTTATGACAAACAGATGGTGACGGGGGTGATCCAGGCAGGCTCCTCGCTTGGTATTCTGGTGCCGCCCTCTGTCGTGCTTGTGCTGTATGCCATGATTGCGCGCCAACCTGTGGGTCAATTGTGGCTGGCAGGCGTGTTCCCCGGCCTGATGATGGCAACACTCTTCATTCTGTATGTCGTCATCCGCTGCAAGTTTCAGCCGCATCTGGGGCCTGCGCTCAACGATGATGAGCGCAATGTGCCGTTGTCCGAGAAGCTGCGCCTGCTGCGTGCAGGCGCGCTGCCCTTCATCATTTTTGCGGCCATGATGGTGCCCTTTGTGAATGGCTGGACAAGCCTGGTGGAAAGCTCCGCAATCGGCGCGTTAACGGCTGTGGTGGCCGCTGTCGCCAAGAGACGTTTCACACGGGAAGTGTTTGAAAACTCAACCCGCAAGACCCTTGCCATATCCTGCATGTTCATGTGGATCATTCTGGCAGCATTATGCTTTGGCGCTGTGTTTGACGGGCTGGGCGCGGTGAAGGCGATTGAAGGTTTCTTTATTGGGCAGCTCGGTCTCAGCCCGTGGGAAATCCTGATCCTGATGCAATTGTCCTATCTGATTTTGGGCACGTTTCTGGATGACACGGCGATGCTGGTGATCGTGGCCCCGCTTTATGTGCCGCTGGTGAAAATGCTTGGGTTCGATCTCATCTGGTATGGAATTCTGTACACCATCACCTGTCAGATCGCTTATATGACACCGCCTTTCGGCTACAATCTCTTCCTGATGCGCGCGATGGCGCCCAAGGAAGTCAGCCTGAAGGACATCTATATTTCCATCATTCCGTTTGTATTTGTTATGCTGATTGGTCTGGCCCTTGTGACAGCCTTTCCGCAGATCGCCCTTTGGCTTCCCGAATATGTGTATGGCAAATGACCGACACATCGGTAGGCGAAAACCTGGCCCGGTATCATCCGTGGTCTTAAACTGAGGAGAATGAGATGACAAAAAATACCAACAGGCGAGACTTTCTGAAAAAAGCCGGTGTGGTTGGTGTGGGAGCTGGTGCTTCTACTCTGGCAGCGCCAGCTGTTCACGGTCAGTCCATGATCAAGTGGCGTTTGCAGACTTACGCAGGCGCAGCGCTGGGTGAACATGTGATCAAGCCGGCAATTGATGATTTCAACAAAGCGGCCAATGGCGAGATGGAAATCGAGCTGTTCTATGCCGATCAGCTGGTCCCAACGGGCGAATTGTTCCGCGCTGTGCAGAACGGCACGATTGATGCGGTTCAGTCTGATGATGATTCCATGGCCTCGCCGACAGAAGTCACGGTCTTTGGCGGCTACTTCCCATTTGCGTCACGCTATTCACTGGATATTCCGGTCCTGTTTAACCAATGGGGTCTCGGCGATATCTGGGAAGCTGAATATGACAAGGTTGGCGTAAAATGGCTGTCTGCCGGATCTTGGGATCCATGCCATTTTGCAACCAAAGACCCGATCAACTCGCTGGAAGATCTCAAAGGCAAACGCGTCTTCACCTTCCCGACAGCCGGTCGTTTCCTGACCCGCTTTGGCGTTGTCCCTGTCACGCTGCCATGGGAAGACATTGAAGTTGCGGTTCAGACCGGTGAGCTGGACGGCATTGCATGGTCCGGCATTACGGAAGATTACACAGTTGGCTGGGCTGACGTGACTGACTACTTCCTGACCAACAATATTTCCGGCGCATGGTGTGGCTCTTTCTTTGCCAATATGGATCGCTGGAATGAGTTGCCAGAGCATCTGAAAACCCTCTTCAAACTGACGATGGATTCCTCGCACTATTATCGTCAGCATTGGTATTGGGGCGGAGAAGCGAAACTGCGTGTCGATGGCACAAAGATGAAGCTGACCAGCATTCCCGATGCAGAATGGGCAACTGTTGAAGCCGAAGCACGCGTATTCTGGGATGAAATTGCCCAGGAGAGTGAGCTGAAAGCCAAGATCGTTCAGATTCTGAAAGATTATAATGCTGCCATGGATAAGGCTGGACGGCCTTACCGCTACAGCTAAGACAATTAGAAGCGGCCCCTCTTTGCCTTGCGCTTGGCCTTGTGTGAGCGGGGCCGCTTTCCTTTAATGACCTGTTGGAATGGACCTTTTTGATGTCTGGGAATTTGACTTTTGATGCGCTGAAGAAAGCCTTCGCGGCTGGAGAGATTGATACTGTTCTGGCCGTTCAGGTGGACATGCAGGGCCGACTGATGGGCAAACGGTTCCACGCTTCCAATTTCATTGAAAGCGCGCACGCCGAAACCCATTCCTGCAACTATCTGATTGCGACCGATTTCGAGATGGAAGCCGTTGAAGGCTATAAATCCACGTCCTGGGCATCGGGCTATGGCGACTATGTGATGCGCCCTGACATGACGACCCTGCGCCACATTCCCTGGCTAGAAGGAACGGCCATGGTGATGTGCGATGTGGAAGATCATCACAGCCACACGGACGTGCCTCACGGCCCCCGCGCCGTGCTGAAAAAGCAACTGGCGCGTCTGGAAGCCATGGGCATGAAGGCGATGATGGCCTCTGAGCTGGAATTCTTCCTGTTTCACGAAAGCTATCACGAAGCCCATCAAAGCGGCTATCGCGGCATGAATCTGATCGGGCCTTATAATGAGGATTACCACATCTTCCAGACCACCAAGGAAGAGGATGTAATGCGGGCCATCCGCAACGGGCTTTATGGTGCCGGTATACCGGTTGAATGTTCCAAGGGTGAGGCCTCTGCCGGTCAGGAAGAGATCAATGTCAAATATGCAGACGCGCTGATCGCCGCTGACAATCACGCGATTGTCAAAAATGGCTGCAAGGAAATTGCCTGGTCAAAGGGCAAAGCACTGACATTCATGGCGAAATGGGACAATGACTCCGCCGGATCATCCTCCCATGTCCATCAATCACTGTGGAGCGATGATGGCAAGCCGCTGTTTCTGGACGAAAGCGCCAAACACGGCATGTCGAAACTGATGCAGCATTATGTTGCCGGTCTGCTGGCCCATGCCAATGCAACGACCTACTTTCTGGCGCCCAACATCAATTCCTATAAGCGGTTCGTGGCTGGAACCTTTGCACCGACCAAAGCAATCTGGAGCCCGGACAACCGCACAGCGGGCTATCGCCTTTGCGCTGAAAAAACCAAGGGCATTCGCATTGAGTGTCGGGTTGGCGGGTCTGATCTCAATCCGCATCTTGCCTTTGCCGCGCAATTGGCAGCCGGGCTGGACGGTATTGAGAAAGAAATGGAACTGGAACCGGCCTTTGAGGGCGATGCATATGGCGGCAAAGGTATTCGGGAAATTCCCAACACCCTGCGCGCCGCTGCCGCTGCATTGGACAGCTCGGACATGTTGCGCGCCGCTATGGGCGATGACGTGATTGATCACTATGTACGCGCTGCTCGCTGGGAGCAGGAAGTTTTTGACACCCGCGTGACGGACTGGGAAGTCTCTCGCGGTTTTGAACGCTCATAGAGCATTTTTAGGGATAATCTTGATGACAACGCTCACTTGCACATCACCCATCGATGGCAGTGTTTTTGCAACGCGTGAAACACACAGTTTTGCCGAAGTGCAAACCATGCTGACAGCAGCAAAGAAGGCTCAGAAAAGCTGGGCCAACCGCAGCATCAATGAACGCAGTGCCATTGTGCTGAAAGCCATTGATGCGCTGGCTGCCGTGAATGATGAAATCACCATTGAGATTGCCCATATGATGGGCCGTCCGACGCGTTATGGCGGCGAAATCGGCGGCGTGCGCGAACGGGCCGGTTACATGGCAACCATTGCCGAGGATGCACTGGCACCGACCACCATTGAAGACAGTGATGCGTTTCACCGCTTTATTGCCCGCGAGCCGGTTGGCGTTGTGTTTGTCGTCGCGCCCTGGAACTATCCTTATCTGACGGCAATCAACTCCATTGCGCCTGCCCTGATTGCCGGCAATGCCGTGATGTTGAAACCTGCAACGCAGACGATCCTTGCAGGTGAACGCTTTGCGGCGGCCTTGCACGAAGCGGGACTGCCGGACGGCCTGTTCAACAATCTGTTTCTCAGCCATGGCGACACCAGCGAACTGATCGCTGCCAAAAGTTTCGACTTCATCAATTTCACCGGCTCGGTGAATGGTGGCCGTGAAATGGAGCGCGCCGCTGCCGGAACCTTTACCGGCATGGGTCTGGAGTTGGGTGGAAAAGACCCCGGCTATGTACGTGCTGACGCTGATCTGGATGCAGCTGTTGATACGCTGATGGACGGTGCGATGTTCAATTCGGGCCAGTGCTGTTGCGGAATTGAGCGCATTTATGTGCATGAAAGCCTGTTTGATGCATTTGTTGCAAAGGCAAAGGCGCTGGTTGAAACCTACAAGCTTGGCAATCCGTTAGACGCCGAAACGACGCTTGGACCCATGGCGCATATTCGCTTTGCAGATGAAGTGCGGGCGCAAACCCGCGAAGCGATTGCTGCCGGTGCCACGGCCCTGATCGACCCTGCCCTGTTTCCAAAAGACACGGGCGACACGGCCTATCTGGCACCGCAAATTCTGGTGGATGTCGATCATTCCATGCGTGTCATGAACGATGAAAGCTTTGGTCCCATTGTTGGCATCATGAAAGTGTCATCCGACGAAGAAGCCATCAAACTGATGAATGATTCCGTGTTCGGCCTGACCGCATCTGTGTGGACTGCCGATGCGGAAGCTGCCGAGAACATTGGCCGCGCCATTGAAACCGGCACCATTTTCATGAACCGTTGCGACTATCTTGATCCCGCCCTTTGCTGGACCGGCTGCAAGGAAACCGGACGCGGCGCATCACTGTCCGCGCTTGGCTATCAAAGCGTCACAAGACCCAAATCCTACCACTTGAAGAAGGCCTGACCATCATGGTTCCAACTGCAAACTGGAGCTACCCGACCGCCATTCGTTTTGGTGCCGGGCGCATTACCGAACTCGCAGAAGCCTGTGCGGCCACGGGCATCAAAAAGCCTCTTCTGGTGACGGACAAGGGTCTGGCAAGTCTGCCGATTACCGCCGCCACGCTGGATATTCTGGACCAGGCGGGCCTTGGCCGTGCTCTGTTCAGCGACGTTGACCCAAATCCGAATGAACAAAACCTGACCGACGGCGTGAAAGCTTTCAAGGCTGGCAAGCATGATGGTGTCATTGCATTTGGTGGCGGCTCCGGTCTCGACCTTGGCAAGCTGATTGCGCTGATGGCAGACCAGACCATCCCGGTTTGGGACCTGGAAGATGTCGGCGACTGGTGGACCCGCGCCAATGCGGATGCCATTCATCCGATCATTGCGGTTCCAACCACGGCTGGCACCGGTTCAGAAGTTGGCCGTGCCGGTGTTCTGACCAATTCAGACACCCATGTGAAGAAGATCATTTTTCATCCCAAAACACTTCCGGCCATTGTCATCTGCGATCCCGAACTGACGGTCGGCATGCCGAAAATGATTACCGCCGGCACCGGTATGGATGCTTTTGCCCATTGTCTGGAAGCTTATTGCTCGCCGCATTACCACCCCATGTCCCAAGGCATTGCGCTGGAAGGCATGAAGCTGGTGAAGGACAATCTTCTGCGCGCCTATCGAGACGGAACTGATCTGGAAGCCCGTGCGAACATGATGAGCGCTGCGGCCATGGGTGCAACCGCCTTTCAAAAAGGGCTCGGGGCCATCCATGCCCTTTCACACCCCATCGGCGCGATCCATCACACCCATCATGGCACCACAAATGCGGTGGTCATGCAGCCCGTGCTGATGTTCAACCGGCCCGCCATCGAAGAGCGACTTGCTCAGGCCGCCGCCTATCTTGGCATCGGCTCCAGCTTTGATGAATTCTACGCCTATGTGGGAGAGTTGAACGCCGCGCTGGGCATCCCGAAAGACCTGACAGAACTTGGGGTGAGCGATCCTGATCTGGATCATCTGACGGCGGAAGCGCTGAAAGACCCGAGTGTGGGTGGTAATCCGGTTGAGATGAATGCAGAGAATACACGGGCGTTGTTTGAGGCGTGTTTTTAGGCTCCGGGCCTCGTAACAAAAGCAATACCGCTGTCGTAAGGCAAAGGCATAGTGAAACAGGACACTTGTCGCAGTGGCCGCGCCCCTCTGACAATCTTTCGACCACATTCGCGTTAAACTAAACGCCTGGCAATATGGGCGGGAAGCGGACCTTCGCTGCGCCGAAACCTGACCAATGACCGGATTCGGCGTGCAACAAATGGTGGAGGCAGCAAGGTCAAAAGGCTGATTCCGTAGCATATGATATCAGTGGCTTTGATCTGCAATCATCAATACTGGATAGCGGCCCACGCCGGGTCTGCATTTATTAGATTCAAGCTGTGGTACCTGGTGGTGCCTTTGGGGTGGGATTACCGCGCCCACCACTCGCCCAAGTCACGGCTCGCTCGCCCAGGGTTTTGAACTTCACCGAAGCCGTTTCAAGTTTGGCTTCCCATTCTGGATTGGGCTCCTGACCTGCCGTGACCTTAAAGAATGCCTGCAAGAGACAGGCAATCGCAAATGGCTCAATCACTGCGACCTTCACGGCCCAGGCAAAGAGCAAGGCAAAGACCATACCTCCTGCCGACCACGTACCCGGCATGATGTAAACAACCGCCGCCGCAGGAGCCAACATGAACAGGAATACAACGATTGAAAGACCCCATGTGAACAAAGTCAGCCATGCAGCATTCTTCAGCATAGGCTTGGCGTTCTGACCATAAAGCACGAGCGCTTCTTTCGCGGAGGCATAGGGATTTTCAGCCCTTGTGCGCAGCCCATGAGCAAGGATTACCTCATCAACAAGCCCAACAGCGAGCTTCAAGTAGGCCCGCACCAGCGACATTACCTTGTTTAGCCCGGGGATCGGAATGATCGTCAAAAGCCCTTGGATCAGCCCGGTAATCGCTCTGACTACCCCTTTGATCAACTGATCGATCCCGAACAGAACCGAGGCTTCTCCAAAACGTTCGGTGACGATCTTTCGGGCGTATGCGATTTGACCTTGGCCATCCGGCAATTCGCGACCGTCCAAGATCTCTACCATCACCGCGATATGGCCCGCTTTGACAACATACAATAGATACTCGCGCATAAGATACAGCACACCAGCTGTAACTCCGAAGCCGATGATGCCTCCCCAAACGGTTGTGGATGCCTGAAAATCGTCATCTCCAAAGCCACCAACACCGTAACCGATACCAGCGCCCGTACCTGTCACCAGCACATATGCTACTGCGATCCCAAAGTAGACAACAATTCGAAATAACAGAAAGGGCGCTGTCTTGCGCATCAATCCAAACGCTGTCCCCATACTAAAATCCCACATAGTGAATTCCTTTGAATAATTCAAAAACATTGTACCAGCTTGCCTGGTGGCAGCAACTTCCTGCTCCCTTTCAACCTTAATCCGATGGTTTCGACCATGTCCACCATTCCCATCTTGCAATGCGCCAGTTCTCTCAATGCTGACTTTCGCCGCGATGCAGAAAACCTGCAAGATGGGCTCGAAACGGTCATTGCATCCTTTGAATTAATGAGGCTTCAACCTAAATTGCAACTTACAAGGCTCGCCACGGCGGACCTTTTGCAGAATAAACCGGAGCGCACTAATTTGCTCTTTGGCGAAAAGGCAGCAATGCCGACTTTGCGACCGTTCTCCTTTAGCCGCGCAATGTCCGTAATCGCAAAAACTCTTGGTCAAGAACTTCCTCGCCCCATTGCGCGCCGGGGGATTCATGTTCGAGTTGAAAGCCGTGTTTCTGGTATAAATGCCGGGCTGCGTCCAACCCCTTGAATGTCCAAAGGCGTGTGCGGTCAATAGCGTTCTGGTCCACGAAGGATGTGGCCTTCTTAAGCAAAAGGCGCCCGATGCCCATACCTTTTGCCTTGGGGCCGACAATGAACCATCGCAGGCGACTAGGGTGCGGACCCTTTATGGGTGGTGAAATAGTCGGGATCGGTTTGTTTGCAGACCAGGAGCAAAGAAGCAGGAAGTCTGAAGACTTTCAAGTCTTTGCGACGCGGGCTGCGGGCAAACAGGCCCGATCCTTGATGGACAGAAAAATGGCTGCGACCTGCGGCGTCAAAGCGCTTGACCGGGCAGAAAGCCCGCTCTGCGCGCATTTCCTTGCATCTCTTTGCCATTTGTTCTGCTATTTCGTCACCCATAAAGGGTCCGCACCCTAACGCCTTCTTCAAGGTCTTCACCGTCAAGAGATACCGACCCCAGCAGCTCGTCACCCGGGTAGGCAGAAAATGTCGCGTTCATGGGCTTGTCAATCCGCGCCATGAACTCCGACATTTTGGTTGCAACTTTGCGCTCGAAAACAGCTTTGATGAATTCTATGCCTATGTGGGAGATTTGAACGCCGCGCTGGGCATCCCAAAAGGCCTGACAGAACTTGGCAGCATCAATCCTGATCTGGACCGTCTGGCCGCCGAGGCCCTCAAAGACTCGAGTGTGGGTGGTAATCCGATTTCGATGACGGAGGCGAATACGCGGGCGTTGTTTGAGGCGTGTCTTTAGGGGGCTGGATCAACCCGAAAATGAGTTCCCTGTTTGTGGTAAGTGAGTTAAAGCTTTCTAGACCAAGGTATGAGCAATGGCGCAAAAATCTGAAATCGAATGGACTGATGCAACTTGGAACCCGGTTACCGGCTGCACAAAAGTCGGCCCCGGTTGCGACAACTGCTATGCGGAAAGATTTGCAGAACGTTGGCGTGGGATCGAAGGACACCCGTATGAACAAGGTTTCGATCTCCGCCTTTGGCCGTCTCGGCTGACACAGCCGGCCCAGTGGAAGAAGCCGCGAATGATCTTCGTCAACTCGATGAGTGATCTATTCCACAAAGAGATCGACCGTACCCATATCGATAAAGTGTTCGATGCTATGGAGGCAGCGGATTGGCACGTCTATCAGGTTTTGACCAAGCGATCTTCACTTATGCGCAATTACGTCAAGCAGCGGTATAGCGAAGGCAAAGTGCCGTCGCATATCTGGCTGGGTGTTTCCGTCGAGGACAGCGCGCACAAAGGTCGTATCGAACACCTTCGCCAAATCAATTCGGATGCTCGATTCATCTCATTCGAACCCCTCTTGGGGCAAATCGGTGAAGTCGACCTATCGGGGATCGCATGGGCGATTGTCGGCGGCGAAAGCGGACCAAGGTCGCGACCAATGGAGGCTGCGTGGGCGACAGAACTACGTCTCGCCTGTAAACTCTTCGATGTGGCATTCTTCTTTAAACAATGGGGCGGAGCGCGACCAAAATCTGGTGGGCGCATGCTTGAGGGCGCAGAATGGAATGGTTTCCCTTGGCAAATTGTTCCTAAATCGATCATGGCTGAATTGCGATAGTGAAAGAGCGTTATGACAGTAGATATAGACCTCTACCGTGACCGCGAACAATCATTCATCAAGCATCAATTCTTGACGAAATATCTACAAGCAGCAGCCATTATTACGCTGCAAGGCCATTCACCTACATTTAACTTTGTGGATGCCTTCGCTGGACCTTGGAAAGTGTCCGATGATGCAAAATATTCCGATGCCTCCTTCGATCAAGCAATCAACACCCTGGAGGAAGTGCGTTCGAATCTGGAAGAAAGAGGCATCAACGGCTTAAAGATTAGATTTTGCTTTTGTGAACAGCGATCCGAAGCTGTGCAACGACTCCGCGAATACGCAGTCACGAAAAATAAATTTGAAATTCACATCTTTGAAGGAGCGTTCGAGGACAATCTGGATAGTATTGCGGCGAAACTGCCTGACGGCTTCACGTTCACTTTCATTGACCCTACTGGATGGAACATCCGAAATGAGGCGGTGTTTCGGTTCCTACGCGATCGGCGCGGGGAATTCATACTTAATTTCATGTCTGATCACATCAATCGGCATGCTGAGTTTGCCGAGGTAGCGGCATCGTTCGGTCGCTTCCTTGCCGATGCACAGTGGGAGGATGATTTTTCCAAGTTACCAGAGGATTGGAGTAACGAACGGAAAATTCTTCACTTAATGAAAGAAGCTATGCGGACGCACAAGGTTGCGACCTATGTGCCAGATTTCTCAATCATGGTGCCAAAGAAAGAGCGGGTAAAGATGCGCCTTATTCTCGGCACACATAGCCCCAAAGGTCTTGAAGTCTTCCGTGACGTTCAAGAGAAAGTTGAAAAGCAGGAAATGGAAATGCGCCACAACCTTCGCGAAGGTGACAGCCCTCAGGTAAGTCTGTTTTCTGCAGAGGACATTGCAGCGTTCCATCAGAAACAGAGAGGTGTAGGGTGCAAAACAAACTGTGACCGCGCCGAAGTTATCATTGGTGATTTCCTAAGAGGACGGGCTCACGCTTTTCCCGGTCCACTGTACAACGCAGTTATGGAGTCGGTTCCGATTAGACGAACACAGCTAAATGTTCTGATCCTCAACATGCGCGAACGAGGCGTAGTCCGCTTCGATCTGCCCGCGCGAAAGCGAGTGCCACAATTCAATACTCGGATCACTTTAACGTAGCGAAATCAGTTTGAACCCAAAGAAGAACCGATGATATTGGGTTGCTAGTAAAAGTTTAACCCATTGGCAGCACACTTGCTTCCTAAGCAATTGATGAAGGCTGATCACACAACCTAAAATAAGGAATTGATGTGCCAATTGTAAACGATGAAGAGCTCAAGGCGCTTTTGGCGCGCGATCAAATTTCCGCTATTTCTATTGATACTAGCATATTTCATCAAAAACGCCTGCAATTGAACTCAGCTACGTTGCAATCTTTCGCAGGTCTTACCGGACGCCCGTTTGATTTTTTGCTCTCAGAAACCGTTGCTAAGGAAGTCTTGGCCCATCTAGAAAAATCGACAAGTGATTCACTCCGGTCGACCAAAATAGCCATTGGAAAGGCACTATTTTCATTCGAAACAGTTGCACCTACGCGCGAAGAATTGCTGACGCAGATTTCTGGTGGACGGACTGCTGAGCAAGCTGCGAGCGCGCGCTGGGACAAATACATCGCTGACACAAATTGCGAGGTGCTGGACGACGCTAATCTTGTGGACACGGCCACAATTTATGATGATTATTTTGCCGGTGAACCACCCTTCGGGTCAGGACGAAAGAAAGATGAGTTTCCAGACGCTTTGGCGCTTAACGCTTTGGAACAAATTGCTACTGATCGAGATATTGGGATTCTAGTCATTTCAAAAGATGGTGACTGGAAAGCGTTTTGTAACAATTCCCCTCGCCTTTTCCTTGGGCCTGAAATCGAACGCGCATTGTCTCTCATTACGGACGCACCACTTGGCCTGCGAACTGCGGTAACCTTGTGGTTGGCTGAAGACGGCGATGGCTCAGACGAATTTCAAGATAGCGTTTCCGACAATATAGAGCGTCTTGATTTTACCGCGAATGCTTCTCCTAACCACGGCGAGGTGGAGATTTTCACATGGGCTGGAGAACTCAAAAGCCTAGGCTGGCCGAGCCCAGAAGAAATTGACATCATAGAGTTGGTAGGACGAGATGACGATGGTGTCATGCGTGTAGTCGTTAGTTTACCAGTTAGCCTCGTCGTGAAGGTTCAAGTGGAGTTAAATTTTTCATTCTGGGACAGTGTTGACAAAGAGTCTGTCGAAATGGGAGGGCGAGGAATTGAGGTTGAAGAGGAGATTGAGGCACGCACAACCGTTACACTCGACGTCCATTCTCTGGGAACGCCCAATCAGCAGATCGAGTTTATAGAAAGCAAATTGGATGATCTGCATCATGAGATTGAGCTTGGCACAGTCGATGTCTTCGAATCTGAGGATTACGAGGACGAAGACGAGGCAGAGCAACCGTAGCCCCAGAGTTTGCTATCTAAACATGGAAATTTTCTCCGACTGTCAAGGCTCTACGAACTCAACAAAAAACTGAATCTTGGTTCCATCATAGACGATCTAAATTATTGATTAGTCACGGAATTTTCATAGTATTGGGAGATACGGATTTTGGGTACTGTCGAAAATATTTTGAACTGCCAGATTCCAAGCCGCTCGGGTTTCGCATCACAGCCATCGTCCAGAACATAGACTTAAGTCGGTTTCAGACCGGATCGGTCATTCGACTTGTTCTTTTCGAATGGTCACATTGAGCTGACAATGGCGCTCGCGTCTGTTGTATCTGACTTTCTGCGCCTATGGCGTCTTGTTACGCCGGGTCTCTCGCAAATAGGCCCCTTCAGAGTCAATTCTGTATCCTACCGTTCGCTCGGGGCTATCACCCTGCATTTGGCCATGACCAGCTGGCGCTCCGGGCGGTGGCGGATGGCTTCTATGGAGTTTCCGGCGTTTAGGGCCACGAGGCTGGCTTTTTTGCCGATTGCGAAGCCGTAATCCAGTAGATTCATGATAACTGCGGTCTGGTTGGTGACCCTTTCGTAGCAGCGGGTCATGGCTGCGGGACTAGTCATATGCAGGCCCATGAAGGCGCGTCCAGCATGTCGTCGTTGCCGTCCGGGTACCACGGGTCCAGCACACAATTCCGCCCCCAGCTAAGGCGGATTTTGTGGGTAACATTTCTGGAACGCAGGTCCTGCAATGCCATTTGCACAAGCCGAAGTATTTGACACCATACGTTGAATGCAGTGTTTCGCTGCCGCTTGCACACGGCACCTTGAACGGACCAAGAAAACGCTAAATTTCAGAAAAACCTATTGACCTGGCATTCCAGGCGTCAAGGACAGCAGCTCGCGGGAATAGGCCGCGCTTGGGTTGGTGAAGAAGTCTTCTGATGCGCCGGTTTCCACGATAGTGCCACCTTTGAGGACTGTCACATCATCTGACATTTGGCGCACCACGGCCAGATTGTGGCTTATGAACAGGATTGTGAGGCCAAAACGCGCCTGCAAATCCTTGAGCAGGTTCAACACTTGCGCCTGTATCGAGACATCAAGCGCAGAGGTTGGCTCATCACAGATCAATACATTGGGCCGTGCCAAAAGCGAGCGGGCAACGGCGATGCGCTGGCGTTGTCCGCCCGAGAACTGGTGCGGAAACCGGTCGATTGCGTCTGCCGAGAGGCCTACGAGGTCGAGAATGGCCGCAGCAATGTCGCGGCGCTTGTCGGCATCGGCTTCGAGCCCGTAATGCCACAGCGGTTCGGCGAGAATGTCCCCGATCCTGTGGCGGCCATTGAGGCTTGAATAAGGGTCCTGGAAAACCATTTGAATCTGGCGGCGTGACGGGTCTTTACGACTGCGCGAACGTGCTGGTGGCAAGTCATTATCGCCGAGATACAATTGTCCGGCGCTGGGTTGCACGAGGCCTGTCAGCACTTTTGCGATGGTCGATTTGCCGGACCCGCTTTCCCCAACCAGCCCCATGACGGAACCGGGACGCACGGACAGGGACACAGCATCGAGCGCCGTGAAGGCAGCAGGCCTGGAAAACAGGCTGGTTCGGTTACCGGAAAATTTTACCGTTACATCCTTCATCCCAAGCCCCTCGCCAAAGATTTGCGTCCCGGCGGTGAGCCATTTCTCGGCATCAGCGGCGGAGCGTCCCGCAGGTGCTGACAAATCAGGCGTGTTGCTGCCCGGCGCGTCACTATCTGGCACAAGAAAACGGTCCAGCTTTCGATCCAGCGGTGGAACGGCGGCCATCAGGGATTTTGTATAGGCATGTTCCGGCGTGCGAAGCACCTTTTGGGTCGGGCCAGTTTCCATCAGCCGGCCACCGCGCAAAACGGTGACATTATCGGTGATCTGCGCGATCACCCCGATATCGTGGGTGATCAGCAGAAAGCCAATGTCACGCGTTTTGGCCAATCTGCGTATCAGATCCAGAACCTGGCTTTGAACCGCCACATCCAGCGCGGTTGTCGGCTCATCCGCGATGATCAGTTCCGGATTGGTGCAAAGCGCCAGTGCAATGACAACCCGCTGGCGCATGCCGCCGGAGAACTGATGCGGATAGGCTTTTATGCGCGAGGCTGCGTTTTCGATCCCTATTTCTTCGAGCAACGCGATAGAGCGGTCCCGGGCCTCAGAGGTGCTGACATCCTCATGCGCCTGAATGGTTTCGATCAGTTGGTCCGAAATGGTCATCAACGGATTCAGGCTGGTTTGCGGGTCCTGAAAGATCATTGATATCCGCTTGCCACGCAGGTCATGCGCCTGCACCGGGCTGAGACTGCGCAAATCCGTATCGCCCAAGCTCATCTTGCCCTTTGCAACAAACCCTGGAGTTTGCAGAAGGCCAATGATTGCCGCGCCAAGGGTGGATTTGCCAGCGCCGCTTTCGCCCACCAGCCCATGGATTTCACCCGCTGCGACAGACAGACTGACATCATCAATCGCGGTGAAAACGCCAAAGCGGCCGGGGAATTGCACGGTGAGGCCTTCAATCTGCAACATCAGCGCAGCCTCGGGTTGAAAACATCGCGCAGGAAATCGCCCAGCACATTGATGGAGACCACCAGCGCCACAAGGAACAGCGTCGGCACCCAGAGAATCCACCACTCACCCGACAGCAAAAACTGCATGCCGATGCGTATCAGGGTTCCCAGCGACGGGCTGTCCGCAGGCAGGCCAATGCCCAGGAAAGACAGCGTCGCTTCCAGCAGGATGGCAGATGCCAGATCGACCGTCATGATGACAAGCAGAGGCCCCATGATGTTGGGCAGGATGTGCCGCAGCATCACGCGCACGGGGTGTTGGCCCATGATCATGGCGGCCTGCACATAATCCTTGTTACGCTCGACAAACACACTGGCCCGCGCTGTGCGCGCGAAATTGACCCAAAGCGATAACGCGATGGCCAGGGTCAACACCGCAACGCGCAAATCCTGGTGGATTGCCGCTGGCAGAACCCCGCGCGAGATGCCGTCAATCAGCAGGGCTGTCAGGATGGCAGGCAATGCCAATTGTATGTCGGCGATGCGCATGACGATGGCATCGAAGCGTCCGCCGAAATACCCGGCTGCCAAACCCAGACCGACACCAAGGACCGATGCAATTGCCATCGCCATCAGGCCGATGGTCAGCGAAAGCCGCGCGCCATAAAGGATTGCAGAGATCATGTCGCGCCCCTGATCATCAGTCCCCAGCAGAAAACGCGGGTTCCCGCCCTCCCAAAGCGGAGGCAAAAGCCCGTCCATCAGCGAAAATGAGGCCAGATCATAAGGGTCAGTGCTGGCCAGCAGCGGCGCAAAAATCGCTCCGCCAACAACAAGGATTGCCACAATTGCGGCCAGCATCGCCGCAGGGCTGCGGAAGAACAGATAGACCGGCTCGGATTTGAACATGCGGGCCAGCATCAACCATCCTCCCTGACCCGCAGGCGCGGATCGATGGCGACATACAACAGATCCACAATCATGTTCACCAGGACGAAGAAGAACGCGATCACCACCAGATAGACGCCCATAACGGGGATATCGACAAAGCGGATGGATTCAAGAAACAACAACCCCATGCCGGGCCATTGAAAAACGCTTTCCGTGACAATTGAAAACGCAATGACCCCGCCAAACTGGAGACCGATAATGGTGATGACGGGCACCATGGTATTGGCCAGCGCATGGCGGAAATAAAGCGAGCGATAGGGAATGCCCCGCGCTGTGGCAAAGCGGATGAAGTCGGAGCGCAGAACTTCCATCATCTCGGCCCGCACCAGCCGCATGGTCAGCGTCAGCTGGTAAACGCCCAGGGTCAGGGCGGGCAGGATCAGGGCGCGCCAGCCATCAAGCGTGAACAGGGACGAGGTCCAACCCCCGATTTGCACAGTACCGCCGCGCCCGAAGGTGGGCAGCCAACCCAGCTGAACCCCGAACAGAAAGATCAGCATGATCCCGATGACAAAGGTCGGAATCGAGACGCCGACAAGGGTGGTCAGCAGAACGGCCTGGGTCACGAAGCCGCGCGGGCGCAGCGCCGTATAAACACCGGTGGGTATGCCGACCAGCAGCGAGATCAGCAAGGCAACCGTACCCAGCTCCAACGTGGCAGGAATGCGCGAGGCGATCATGTCAGCAACGGGCTGGCGGGTCCGGTAGGAATAGCCAAAATCACCGTGAAGCATGTTGCTGGTGAACCGGCCGAACTGGACGATGAAAGCATCGTTCAGCCCCAGTTCTTGACGCAGGCGCGCGCTATCTTCTGCAGAGGTTTCAACGCCCGTCATCTGGCTGACGGGATCGCCGACAAAACGGAACAGCGAAAAAGCCAGAAAGGCGACGGCGATCATCACAAAAATCGACTGGACCAGCCGTTTGAGAATAAAGAACGCCATCGCCGGGTTTACCTGCCGTCGATCAGTTGACCGTGACCCAGCGCAGCATGAAGAAATTGTCCGCACGTTGTGTGAGCTCGATATTGTCTTTTGCGGCCCAGATCAGCGGCTGCGTATAAAGCGGAATATAGGCCACTTCATCCTGTGTGATGCCAACCAGTTCATCGATCAGGGCCTGTCGGGCTGCCGGGTCGATCTCTTGCTGAATGAGTGGCAGAAGTTCATCCACACGTGCGTTGGAATAATTGCCAAAATTCCAGGAACCCAGCTTCTTTTCATCGTTCTGCGTGTGCAGCAGGAACCGAATGGGATGCTCGGCATCGAACGTGCCTGGCGACCAGCCGAGCAGATACATATCGAAATCATCGGCGCGCAACTGGGTCCAGTAATCGCGCACTGGCCCTGTCGTCAGGTCTGCCTTCAGGCCAACGGCTGCAAACATGGATGCAGCGGCGCGGCACAGCGCCTCATCATTAATGTAGCGATCATTGGTGCATTTGAGGCCAAAGGAAAACCCGTCTGGATAACCTGCTTCAGCCAGCAGGGCCTTTGCGCGTTCGGGGTCATATCCGGGGCGGTCTGCATTGGCTTTTGAAAAGCCTGAAATACCTGCTGGCACCAGTTGTGATGCAGCTTCGATCTTGCCGCGCATGATCACCCGATCGATGGCCGCAATATCAATGGCATGAGCCGCTGCCAGACGCACCTTTGGGTCCTGGAAAGGATTTGTGTCGGTGATGTCACTGGAATAGAGCAGTTTGTCATGCTCATGGCCAAAGCCGAACATGATAACGCGGGTCTCCTCACCTTCCAGCACCTTGAAGCCATCACGGGTTTCCACCTGCGCCACATCCTGCAAGGGGATCGGCTGGATGAAATCGATCTCGCCCGACAGCAGCGCCGCAAGACCCGTGGCAGAGTTGCCAATAGGTGTGAAGATCGCTTCTGTCACATTGTGACTGGCCGTATCCCACCAGCCTGCATTGGGTGCCAGACGGGTTTCCACCCCGGGGTCGCGACTGGCCAGCATGAAGGGGCCGGTTCCGTTGACATTCATCGTCGCAAAGTTCTCGGCATCCCGTGCCGGAAGGGCAGCGTCATTGCTTTCGGCCCAATCCTTGTCGAGGATCATGAAATTCGCAATGCTGTCGGGAAACAGCGGGTTCGGCGCGTTTGTGACGAAATCAATGGTGTAATCATCAACAACACGCACTTCTGACACAGGCGCAAACCACGAGCGCACATCAGCCGCTTCATCAGAGGCACGTTGATACGAGAACATCACATCTTCAGCGGTAAACGCTGCGCCATTTTGAAAGCTCACGCCCTGACGCAGATTAAAGCGCCAGCCATTTTCGCCTTCAAGCGGCTCCCAGGATGTCGCAAGAGATGGCTCAATGGCCATGGTCTCGCTTCTGCGCACAAGGCCTTCATACACATTGTTGAGGAAGGACAGCACAGGGGTTGCATTAACCGCATGCGGATCCATGGTCTGTGGATCCGTGGTCGAGGCCCAGCGGAATGTCTCGGCATAAGCACCCTGGGCACCCAGCAAGAGCACACCGGCAAGGGCGCTGCTCTGCATAAACTTTGAAAAAGTCATGTTGATTTCCCCATTTTTGTATTTTTGATTATTCTTCTGACCCTAGGTCAGAGCAAAACGCACTTCTCAGGTCAAGAAAACAATTTTGGGGTGTGAGGGGCGAGGTCAAGCCCGGGCTTTGATGGGGTGGGTATTTGAGGCATCGTTCTATGGTCTCGTTCAGACTGCCGAAGCCCAACAACATGCCAGGCTTCAGCTTCGTCCTTCTTATCCGCTTGCAAACACGCCGCCAGCCGCACTTTCCGTCATCGACATGGGAAGCTCGTCAGCCGCCTTTGCCCGAATTTCAGCAATCCGGGCCAGCGCTGTCTGAGCTGCAGCTTCGTCGGCATAATCTGTGACAACTGTGAATGTCAGCTCTCCTGTCCTGATCATCTGAACACTCTGCGCACCCACAGACATGATCAACGGCACAAATTTTTCGCGCGCGATGGTCTCCATTTCATCCGTCCATTCAGTCGCCAGCCAGTGAGAAATCGTTGAGTAAGCCATGATTTGTTCCCTCCCCTTTTTGTTTTTGAGGCGGAAAATGTTGCATGGAATTGCGGGCTTTCCCAAACAGTTCTTGCGTGCTGCTGTACGATTAGTTGAGCGAGCCAAACTGATACTCTATCATGGTGTGTATGCCAGATGATTCCTCACAATTCCCAATTTCACATTCGGTACAAATCCCAAAGGTTAAGCGAAAACGCGGCAATACTTTAGAGCGATGGGAGGTAGCTCTTGTCAAGGCGATGCTTGTACGCGGAGTCTATTCAGACCAAGACATACAGGCATACTTCACGCGACCAATGCGAACGGTAAACCATAGAGCTTTTGGCGAAATTCGTAGGGGTTCAAAACACAAGTCAGTCAAAGCAACCAGCGACGACACCTTAGCGATATTCTTAGCGGCATGGCCTGATGTTGATCAGGATACGGGCCTTAGCTGTCGTGGCGATGAACTGTTAATAAAAGCGCGTGAGGCGATGATTGCTGCTGTTCATACGTTCAACGGCGCTGGACTGACCTTCCGCGCAGAATTGTTTATCGTGACTAGGGTGTGGACTCAATTGGCCCAACATCTGATTGCGAATATCTGGATCATTGAAAGGAAGTTTCGTGCTTTCTTCTCGAACCTGGTCGCCAGCCTTCGCATATCCTTCATCTTACAAAAAAAGCGTTCAACGACATTTCGTTGCCTGTAGAGGTTGGCATCGTGCGGGATCTGTTGGCGCGCGTTGCTCTTAGATGGAATGACAGCCAATGCGCCTTCATCGGCAATTTGCTGTCTAATTCTTCCACTGCCATATGCTTTGTCTGCGACGATGGCGAGTGGCGGAGTGTCCCAATTCAAAAACGTATCCATCATCTGGCTATCGTGTAGTTGTCCGCCGGATATGGCCAGTCTCAACGGACGGCCTTTGGCATCTACAGCCGCGTGAACCTTACTTGTGCGACCACCTCGTGAGCGGCCAATACCTTCTTCCAGTTCCCCTTTTTTGACCCAGCCGCTGCGCGGTGAGCCTTGACGATGGAAGCATCTATGAGTACCAAAGCGTCTTCACATTCTTGCGCAAGGGCTTCGAATATGCCTTGCCAGACGCCACGCTCACCCCATCGGATGTATCGGTTATAAACCGTCGTGCGGGGGCCGTATCGTTCCGGCAAATCACGCCAAGGTGCTCCCGTTCGCAGAACATAGAAGATGCCGTTCAGCACCCTGCGATCATCCTTGCGTTCCGGACCGCGTCCCTGCTTGGGAAGAAGCGGTGCAATAATTGCCCATTCTTCGTCAGTCAAATCAAATCGTGCCATAACTACCTCCATCAAAGGAGGTTGTGAATCACACTTTCACAAGCAAAATCAAGGGACTGAATTGGGTTCACACCCTAGCATAATTGCATGGACCTACCTCATGCACGCTTGGTTTAAGCGAGGAGGTGTTGACTATCGTTACACTGAAAAGACTAAGCAGGGAGCCGATAAATACTGGGAGCTTGGGAAATGCCTAAAACACGCAAAATGTCCTGTTCCTGCTGGTGCGGTTAAAAACCTGGAATTCCTGTTGGAAATTCGCCATGAAATAGAACATCGCTCCACCAGCAGAATTGACGATGCCATAGGCGGCGAATTGCAGGCATGCTGCATTAATTTTAATGAAGCACTTAAAAGTCTTTTTGGTGTCCAGCACGGATTGGAAAAACGTCTGCCAATAGCCCTGCAATTCGTTTCTTTTGGAGACGATCAACGAGCGCGGCTAAAGCAGGCTGCGGACCTTCCGTCACATGTATCGAGCTTCATAAGTGCCTTTGAACATTGCTTGTCGGATGAAGACCTAGCCAATCCGGCGTTCCGCTACCGCGTAGCCTTCGTTCCCATGACGAGCAACCGGGCCTCAGGCGCCGACCGCGCTGTGGAGTTTATTAAGCCAGGTAGCGAGAATGCCGAAGCGGTCAACAGGATTCTTCTTAAGGAAGTGAACAAGAAACGTCATACAGCGACAGAGGTTGTAAAGGCTGTCAGAAAGGAGGATTTTAAGAGGTTTGGTATCAGCGATCACACGGCGCTTTGGCAAACCCTAGAGGCAAAAGACCCGGCCAAAGGCTACGGCTGCGAAGGTGACTACAAGAACACTTGGGTATGGTTCGACAACTGGATCGCGCGCGTGCTGGAGCATTGTGCCGAGAATAGCGACAGGTACAAAACGTCATGAAGTTCTTTCTCACAAAAGTCTGGGGCTGGGACGTCCCTGTCGGCCCCCTGCAATTCAGCACGAGTGGCTGGCGCGACAACGCCTTGCGTCAACTGGAACCGGGCGACCGCGTGGTGCTGGTCGGAACGATGGGCAACCAAACCCCCGAAGTTATGAGGGGGCGTGTTCTAGGTATCATGAAGCCATCGCCTGAACCCGTTATGTCGTTGGATTTCAAAGTAAAAGCGCGACCTGGCGACTTTGTGGATGGAGAATATAAATGGCCGGTGGGATTAATGAACCTGCGCGCTTGGTCACTGCCAGAACGCCCAAAATTGACGGAAATCAGCGACCGGAAGTTCAGCATGGATGCCGCACAGGGAATTGTTCCTTTAGCCGACTCAGAGGTGGCACGAATCGAAGCCTTGGAATGGTCAGAAGAGAAATTGTTGCAACCGACCGCTCAGGCGCAGGAACGCATGGCGCGCAAGCATGGAACCGCCAAACGGACAGCCCCACCGCCTTCTACGACGCGCAGCGGTGTCATGCATATGCGGCGGGCACCCGCATACACCTACGCCATGCGAGTCGTTGGCGCGAAGACCAATGCGTTCAAGATTGGCTGGGCCTTTGACTTCAAGCAACGTGCACGCCAGTTGAATCACGCTTCTATGCCGGATCTCGGTGGCCTCAAATATGCGCCTTTTAGCTTTCACCTTTGGGACACTGCGCGGCAAGCGTACGCCATGGAACAGGCATTGCTCCTACGTTTCGATTGTCTCAGGCATTTTGCAAACAACGAAATCGTTCAGGGTCTTAAGGATGACGATTTGACCACAGCTTGGATCGCCGGTGTCAGCGGTAAGCTGTGAGTCTTCTCAACAGGGCATCCTCGAAGCTGCAATTCCAGGCAGCAAAATTTTAGAATGATGAAGAGTAGCGCCTCGCACATACGATTGCCACGCAAAAGCTGGAATACTGGATTTTGAGTGGCAAGCCAATTCTTGCAGACGGCCGAGAGTGATCAGGCAATTCTGATTGTTTCTTGGGATGTTGCGACTCGGAACGAGGAACTTTGAGCCGATGGCGTGCGCCCAATCCGGGATAGTTGGCTTGAGTTCGATTTTCCACTAAGCAATCCTTGTAGATTATAGTTCTCAGGAGAGGTTCATGAGTGCCGCAATAACAATTGCTATAAGAATTGCCGATTCAGCAAATGCCGCACTGCAACGCGTCAAAGCCTTCGATCAAGAAAATCTGCGTAACAAGAAAGAACGGGACATTCGCGCTCATATATGGATCGAGCAAATGTTGCTGGCTCTCTCAATGGAGTTGGCGTTGAAAGCTTGGTTTCTGTTTGACCATGACACTCCCAAAGTCATAAAGTCTCATAACCTTCCAGAATTGTTTGCTAGGTTGAAATCGGAGAGCCAATCCAAATTGGATTCTGAGTTCAGACGTTCAGTTGCCCCGCATCATCCTGATTTTTTCTCCATTGACCACGGAATAAGAAATGTCCTTTAGCAGCATGAAAAAGCGTTTGTTGATTGGCGTCACATTTATGAGGCGAAAAATCTGAGATTTGATGAAAGCACATTCGTAGCTACGCTCGAAATGGTTCTAAGTGAATTTAAGAAGAGGTATCGCATTGAAGAGGTGCCAACGATCTGGCATTCAGAATAGGTTTTTGTTGGTCCATTCTGAATAGCTGCGCCGCGGCATAAGACAATGATGTCTAGTGGCAGCAATGAGCCGTGATTGACTGCCTCTGTCCGGTAATTTCGGGCGAGAAATGGACGTTGAATGCTATAGTCAACTTCCGATCTATCTTCTCGAACCGAACATTCGCCCACTACGAATTGTTGATACGTTTGGGGTAGCCCCAGAGACTGCTCCTAGTCAGGTTGGCCAAGCAAAAATAGCCAGGAAATACCCACACCAAAATATTGCTAACTCAATAGATCCAACCCGCGGTGCCTGAAGCCGTAAAACTTCGCAAAGAAATTCAGACCAAGTTCTGCGAATGAGCAGTCGATGGTACGTTAGGAGAGCTTCTCAAGTTGTAGAAAATCTCCCATGTCAGTCGCGAAGAACTCCTCCGCCCCTTCAAGAATGCCTTTAGGAATCGGATTGCGCGCATTCGGATTGTGCACGTGCGCCAATGGCCACGCGGCTCCACATGCTGCGTTGATTCCAGCGTTGGTACCTATCACGGTACTTACACCTTTGTAGTCCGAATCTAGGAAATTGTCCGTGCTGACTTCAGCCCCGGTCTTGGGCTTGGCAATTGCTGGTCTGTATTGATGGCGAACTTCAGTTGTACTGAACGTCTCCCGGTCCAGGACAATCTCATACGGCCCAATTGGAAACACCGCTTCGACAGCAAAAGGATATTGCGAAATTCCTCGGTAGGTAAGCAATCCCATACCAAGCTGGCAGGCGCTGATTGCAATTATGTACGCGTCATCCTCGTCGACGATGCCTTTTTCTAAATAACCCTCCTTATTTTTCGCGCCGACAAGCTTGTCATTCTTTTCTTTAAGGGCAGAAGTCCAGCGCAGAAGCATTGCCTCATGTGGCACAGAGAATAAACGCGATCCTTCATCCGGTCGCATTGGATTAATCCATTCGTCTGGTAATCCCACCGGTGACGGGCAAACAGCCTCAATCCAGATCCGTTGACCGTTGTGTTCAATCAGAAAATCGGGGCCGGCATCTTTTGACGAAACGTCATAACCCAACTGAACTAAATGCCGAGCGAGAACCATTTCCCAGACGCGTGGAAAAAAGTGGTGAGGTTCTCCATCGGTAAAATCCTGATCAAAAATATTGTCTTTGATGCCCCAAGACGTAAATTCCTCATACAGGGCAGTGAGGAGCTCACGAACGTAATCGTTGTCAGCAAATTTTGTTGCTAAAAACTTTTTGACGTCATTCATAACACTATGTTCCTCACTGATCGGTAGTCGCGAAAGTTCTTATTACAATAATTACTGCATAACTGAATACATGGAACATTTGGCCAACCCGCGGCATGGCTAGGTTCTGCAGTTTGTCCACTGAGCGCCCAATGAGTTCAAGTTGGCGAACGTCAATCCGAATGTCAGCTTTCAGAAATTTGGATAAGAATTCGACGACTTAGTCGAACGACAGCTTTGGGCCGCCTTTCGCGTAGGTCGTATATTCCAACCGTTGGGACCGCCGGTCCAGAGAGTCTCGCCAGTCATTCCAACTTTCCGTAGATGATGGCGCATCAAGCCAGTGATGCAGGGCCTCGCCACTCACCGGGTCTTTGTCGGGAATTGGCAACGACATGATCCGCTTGCAGGCTAGGTGGTAAAGGTCCTGCGACAGGAATTCCGGTTGGATATTGTCCCAGTCGCGTCCACCCGGATAGCCTCCGCACATGATGTTGTCGTCCGAGTGCCCGACATCTTCATGGCTGACACCTGCCGGCATGACGATCACATCGCCTGCCGTCAGGCGCATCTGCATCCAGCACCACAAGGCTGGCTTTTTTGCCCCCAGCCAACGCAAATGCCATGAGCCAGCATTTCCGGAACGCGGGTCATTCCTCTCCGTTTGCCAGCCTGTTCTGCGACCAGCAAATGTCTCCATTTTGAAGCAGGCTTCCCTAAATCCTCAGAATTCGGTAAGTTCTTGTTAACTTTTGGCGCTGGTCTGTGCGTTTTTTGAATAAAGTTGGGGAAATCAGATGTTGCTGCGCGCTATCTTTGTCATAGCATTCGGGCTGTCTTCCATGATGGCGGCTTTGGCTGCTGAACCGCCGGGTTTTGATATTCTATCTCGTATCGAAGACCTGCAAAATGACCGCACGTGCCGAAATGCTGCAGAAAATGCATTCAACGGTGTATATGATTCTGCTCAACTTGATCTTGATGCACGCAGTTGTAGTTCCCGGTATGGTCGCGGGAGTGCCACAACCTATGTCGGGCTTCCAACCAAAAACTCTCAACTGTTGGGTTCATTCACCGGGCCAATCAGCACAGCCATTAATGGATGCAAAATTGAGACCGTTCTAAGAGAGCTTTCCGCAATTGAAGATACGGTTGAACAAGAATTGTGGCACAGGTGGTCATATCTCCACGGTATCCTTGAAAAAACGTCCAGACTGGCAACCGATCTGGAATCAGGCATTGAGCCTATTACGAATGAGGCACTGTCAGCCGAAGATCGTGCAGCGGCCACCGACTATTTGAAACGCACGGGGTTGATTGAGATTGAAGGTCCATCCGACAGGGCGTTGCTACTCGTCCGCGAAAAGGTTTTGGCAGACTACAGATACTATATCGAGCTGATTTTGGAAAAAGAGGTCGTCTATAGTTCGCAAGTCAGAACTGTCGCAGAAGACTGGACCGTAAGCACTAATCGGCCGAATTGTCCTCCAATAACAACATCCGGTGTTGCGAGAAAAGATCCAAAACCGCCTGCCCGCTCCAAGCCACCTGCCGGGTCTGATCAACCGCCGACGCCGCTGCCGGAAAAGGCTGAAAAACCGGGGGGAGAACCGGGAAAAAAACCAGAGGGGGATGTTACGGAAGAAGTTGTGTCCAGACCGGATGTTACGCTCGAGTTTATCATCGGTGGGCGGTATTTACGGCTTCCTGATTTGTCTCTTGGTATTAAAAGCCTGAATACAAACCGGACCCCTCTTCATAATCTGGATGCCGACCTTTACGGACCTGTCGTGACGGCTGGCATCAAAATTGGCCAGACGGGGCCATTCAACCAAAATGAAGGTTGGCATGGCGGCATTGACGGCGAATACGCCAGACTGTTTGGAGGAGACAGAGACAAGATTGCCTCATTCCCGGGCGGTCAGCTACCAACTTACATCGACATTACCGGGACCGGCGGCTTCGGGTTTAACGATAACAGCCGGATTGATGCCGATTTTGACCGGACGACTTTCAAGATCTCAGGGGAGCTTGGATTCAAGCGAAGACTGTCTGATCGCCTTTTCGTAAGGCCTTATGGCGGGCTGCTCTATCGTTTCAATGACACAGGTACGAATGTCAGTCTTGAAACGGATTTTCTCGGTGGTACATTCGTCAATACGCTGACTGAGGACATACGTGAAAATCAGTTTGGTTTTGATGCAGGGCTGGACCTGACGCATTTGATAAATGCCAATTTATCAATGACAGTTGGCGGCCATGTCGGCGGGATTTTTACCAATGCCAAGTATCGAGGCAGCGATTGTGGAGACGGGTTCACTGCGACACCGGGATGTGATGGTACTCTTTTCCAGAATTCGGGAATTACAACCGGTAACAACAGCTTTGATGTTTTTGGTGGTTTGAAAGCTGCCCTGGGGTTCTATGTTTTCTGCAGGGATCGAAAAACAGAGATACTGGCCGGTGTTATTTCCGCAGCTGTTGATCAATTGAAAAATCGTTGCGTCGAGATGGTTGCCAGCGCCGAAGTTGAAGCTGTTCCGACCACGGAGGTCAATCGGCCATCATCCATTGGCGCAGGTCAACAGATGCAGCTTGGTACGGCCTATAGCGTAAACAGCACGGTTCGGGTCGGCGTCAAAATCAAATACTGACCCCATGTCTGCATGGAGCATGGCTTGATTTCCGTGCGGTTGATGCCGAAAAGCAGCATTCGAGTATCCGTCCTGGTCAGCCAGCATTCGCGCCGCTCGAAGAGGTCAGGATCTGCGGTCCAGAGAGTCGCGCCAGTCATTCCAATTTTCCGTAGATGAAGGCGCATCGAGCCAATGATGCAGGGCCTCACCGCTCACCGGATCCTTGTCAGGAATTGGCAATGACATGATCCGCTTGCAGGCCTGGTGGTACAGGTCCTGCGACAGGAATTCCGGTTGGATATTGTCCCAATCCCGTCCACCCGGATAGCCTCCGCACATGATGTTATCGTCCGAGTGCCCGACATCTTCATGGCTGACACCGGCTGGCATGACGATCACATCGCCTGCCGTCACGCGCAGCTTCGTCCAGCCGTCTGGCCCGATGGATAATTTGAAATCAATCCAGCCACGCGCGCAGCCAAGGCATTCATGTGTTGTGGAGTGAAAATGCGCGTAATTATACACACCCGGATAGTCCCAATTATTGCTCCATCCATTGTTTTTAAAACAGGCCTTGACCGCCTCGACGCCACCGCCTGGAATCGCATTGCGGTGAACCAGCAGCGGAAGACGGTTGTTGGGAATTTTCTTCTCAGCTTTGCTTGTGTAGCTTTCTGTTGTCATCTTGATGTCCTGTGTTGATCTGTCCGCGGCTTTTACTTCCCTAAATCGTGAGGCCCTGATGGTTGCTCATTTGTATCGTCTATAATAGCAGGAAATATTGCCAGCCGCATTTCCGGTGCGCGGGCGATCAGAGGCCACCGTTTTGAGACATGGTCATTGCCCATGAAATGCATGGAGGTCAGGTCTGATCCGGCATCGGATCAGGCGGAGCCAATTCGCCCGGCCTCCGAGGCTGAAAATCAGTCCAAAAGCGCATTGTAAAGATCAAATTACGACTAAATTACATCTGGTTAGGGCTTGAAAAATATATCTTTTTTCCGCTTGTAGCGGCCATTTGGCTAGCTCATATCAACAGTGACCCGACGAGGTGTAAACTGGCCCGGCCGAGAACCGGCAGGCTTCGGTTCGGGGTGTCAACGAATGGAAAACCCATGAAAAAGATTGTTACAATCGCTCTCGCATCCGTCGCCATGATCTCGACCGCCTTTGCAGGCGCAGTTGAAGGCGTGGTCAAGGCTGTAGACCCGGCAAACGCAACCGTCGAACTTGAAACCGGCGAAATGTTCACGGTTACCGAAGAAATTGAGCTGGAAGGCCTTGAGGTCGGTACGATGGTCAATGTCATGTTCACCGACGGAACATCCGAAGCCACCGAAATCTCGATCATCGAATAATTCTAAATGCCTTGGTTGGGCTGCATCATGCAGCCCAACCAAGAGCCATTCTTGTTTATACGGACTCATTTGATGACCCAGAACAGTTCATCCCGCAAGGCAGTCAGCGCAGCGCCCAATCGTGTCGGGGGCGGCGCGTCGGGCAAGCTGGCTAACGCTGCTGGTGGGCTGTTCTGGGTCACCGAAGGCCGGAGTTGCGAGATCGCTGGACATCGTTACAGCCCACTTGTGGTCGTGAAGACTTCCAAGTCTTTGCGACGCGGGCTGCGGGCAAACAGATCCCGACTATTTCACCACCCATAAAGGGTCCGCACCCTAGGATTCGTTGCAGAAAACTCTGAACAAAAATGAGTGCGTTTTCAGGGGGCACATCAATCTGCTGACTTCAAATGAAATCTGGTTGTTCAAAAATATGAATGTCTGGCTTGACGAAGTCTAATTCTGCAAATCCAGTGGAACGAATGATGGCTTGGGACCGATAGCGGCGGCTGTTACATCAAAGGTCCAGCGCCTAAGGTGTTTTGTGACGCCGGTTTACGTGTGATGGCCGCCCCGGCAGCGTCACTTGCGTGTCCTGCCGTTCCCGCCTGGCTATCACCTTGCCTTTGGCCATGACCAGCAGGCGCTCCGGGCGGAGGCGGATGGCCTCGACGGGGTTGCTGGCATCCAGCACCACAAGGCTGGCTTTTTTACCGGTTTCCAGGCCGTAATCTTGCAGATTCATGATGGCGGCGTTCTGGTTGGTGACCATGTCGTAGCAACGGGCCATATCTGCGGGGCTGGTCATCTGGGCGACATGCAGGCCCATAAAGGCGACGTCCAGCATGTCGGCATTGCCGAGCGGATACCAGGGGTCGAGCACGCAATCCTGACCCCAGCCAACGCGGATGCCATGGGCCAGCATTTCCGGCACGCGGGTCATGCCCCTTCTCTTGGGGTAAGTGTCGTGGCGGCCCTGAATGGTGATGTTGATCAGCGGGTTGGGAATGGCAGAGACTTCTGCTTCCGCCATCAGCGGCAGCAGTTTTGAAACATAGTAATTGTCCATGGAATGCATGGAGGTCAGGTGCGACCCGGCAACGCGTCCCTGAAGACCGAGCCGCTGGGTTTCATAGATCAGTTGTTCGATGTGGCGTGACTGGGGATCGTCGGTTTCATCGCAATGCATATCCACCGGCAGGCCGCGCTTTTCGGCGATTTCGCACAGCTCTGTCACCGAGCGGCGGCCATCCTCCATGGTGCGTTCAAAATGGGGAATGCCGCCGACCACATCAACGCCCAAATCCAGCGCACGCAGCGTGTTCTGCATGGCGTTGGGGCTGCGAAAAACACCGTCCTGCGGGAAGGCAACCAGTTGCAGATCGATATAGTCGGAAACTTCTTTTTGAACTTCCAGCAGGGCTTCAACTGCCAGCAGCCTGTCATCGCACACATCGACATGGGTGCGGATGGCCAGCAGCCCTTGCGTGACCGCCCAGTCGCAATAATCAAGCGCGCGTTGTTTGACCGCCTCATGGGTCAGTTGCGGCTTCAACTCGCCCCAAAGGCCGATGCCTTCCAGCAATGTGCCGGATTTGTTGATGCGCGGAATGCCATAGGACAAGGTGGCGTCCATGTGGAAATGCGGATCGACAAAAGGCGCGCTGACCAGATTGCCAGAGATGTCGATGGTCTCGTTCGCAGTACCATCAATCTTCGGGGCTATCGCGGCGATTTTTTCGCCGGAAATCGCGATATCAGCAGTTGATCCATCCGGAAGAATGCCGCCGGTCAGTAAAAAGTCAAAACTCATCTTTCGCCTTTCTGATACGGCACCATCAGTGCTTTTGGATAGCTTGCGCGCCGTGCCACCACAATGAGAGCCACGATAGAGAGAACATAAGGCAACATCAGGAATATCTGATAGGGAATGACGCCGCCGGTGACCTGCTGCAGACGCACCTGATAGGCATCAAAGGCGGCAAACAGAATCGCGCCAATCAGCGCCTTGCCCGGTCGCCAGGAGCCGAACACAACAAGGGCAATGCAAATCCAGCCGCGCCCATTGATCATTTCAAAGAAGAAGGAATTGAACGCGGACATGGTGAGGAACGCTCCGCCAATGGCCATTAAAGCGGACCCGACCATAACAGCACCAACGCGAATAGCCGTGACGCTGATGCCCTGTGCCTCAACCGCCACCGGATTTTCACCCGCAGCACGCACTGCAAGCCCCAACGGGGTGCGGTAGAGAACCCAGGCCACCATGGCGACCACAATGAAGGCCAGATAGGTGAGCGGCGTTTGCATGAAGAGGATTTCGCCGATGAAGGGGATTTCAGACAGACCCGGTACTGGATAAGGCTGGAAAGGCTCGATCTTGGGCGGAGACGTGGATTCCGACAACGCCACACGATAGGTGAAATAGGTCAGGCTGGTGGCCAGCAAGGTAATGCCAATGCCCGTCACATGTTGCGACAGGCCAAGTGGAACCGTCAGGAAGCCGTGCAAAAGCCCGAACATGGCACCTGATAGGGCTGCCACCATCACGCCAGTCCATAAATCACCACCGGCATAGACGGTGAACCAGCCGGTAAAGGCCCCAACCGTCATGATGCCTTCAATGCCCAGATTGAGCACCCCTGCCCGCTCGCAGATCAATTCACCCATGGTGGCAAAAATCAGCGGCGAGGCAATGCGGATGGCTGCGACCCAAAAACCGGTTGTCAGAAAAATGTCAAAAGCATCAAGCAGCATGGTCACCTCCACCTGATGCGAAAGCGGGTCAGCATGATGGCTGTCACCATGCTCAACAAGGCGGTGGCCACCATTACATCAGAGATGTAGCTGGGAACGCCCGCGCTGCGGCTCATGGCATCTGCGCCAACGAAAATGCCGGCAACAAAGATGGCCGAGACCACAACACCCAGTGGATTCAACAGCGCCAGCATGGCAACCACAATGCCCGTGTAGCCAAAGCCCGGTGATATATCGAGTGTCAGACTGCCCTTGAGGCCAGCCACTTCAGATACGCCCGCCAGTGCGGCCAGACCACCTGACAAAAGCGCGGTTTTGACCAGCACACGATTGACTGGAATGCCCGCAAAACGCGCCGCTTGAGGATTGTGCCCGACGGCCCGCATTTCATAACCAAGCACGGATTTTGCCATGATCAGCCAGACTGCAAAGGCGCTGAAAATGGCCAGAATGAACCCGAAATGCAGGCGCTTGCCCTGAATGATGCGCGGCAAACGTCCCTCTGACACCACGCGTTCCGATTGTGGCCAGCCAAGACCCATCGGGTCTTTCAGCGGGCCTTCCAACAGCAAGGACACAAACAGCAGAAAGATGAAATTGAGCAAAAGGGTGGTCACCACTTCATCCACGCCGAAGCGGGTTTTTAAAATGGCGGGTCCGAGCAACAGCAAGGCTCCGGCGGTCATGGCACCGGCAATGATGATCGGGATCAGCACGAATGCTGGCGCGGAAATAGCGCCCGTGCCCAGCAGAATGGTCATGACAGCACCGGCATAAAGCTGTGCTTCTGCACCGATGTTCCAGAGCTTTGCTCTGAAGGCGACGGCGATGGCCAGACCGGTAAAGATCAGCGGTGTTGCCCGTGTCAGTGTTTCGACAAGCGCGAATTGCGAGCCAACGGCCCCTTTGATGACCAGTCCAAACACCTGCAATGGTGCAGCGCCAGCTATCATGACCAGAATGGCAGCAATCACAAAGGTCGCCAAAATGGCCATGGCCGGATAGAGCAACGTCACCGTCATGGACGGTGCGGGCTTGGGTTCAAGCCGCATGATTTGGCTCCTTCGACGCGGTATTGGAAGCACCTTCAAAGCCGTGCCCGGCCATCAAAGTGCCAAGATCGGCAATCGTGCGTACGCCGCGCCTGGAGGGGGATGACAGACGGCCTTTGGACATGACGATGATCTGATCAGACAAGGTCATCACCTCATCCAGATCTTCAGAAATCAGCAAAATGGCCGCACCGCGTGCGCGGGCCTTCAACAATTGCGCATGGACATAGGACACCGCGCCGACATCCAGCCCACGGGTTGGTTGGCTGGCGAGGATCATTTGCGGATCGCCATCAAAGGCGCGGCCAAGAATAAGCTTTTGCATGTTACCGCCGGAGAGCAGCCGGACACGGGCTTCCGGGGATGGGCATTTCACATCAAAATCGCGGATGATGCTTTCAGCAAAACGCCGGGCGGCACCCCAATTGAGAAAGCCCATTTTGCTGAAGCGGCTGCTGAGATAGCGCTCGGACACAACATTTTCAGTGACGCTCATATCGCCGATCATGCCAACGGCATGGCGGTCTTCAGGAATGCGACCAATCTGATGCGCCAAGGCGGACCGCGGAGACCAACTGCGGATAGCCTCGCCATTGATATCTATGCTGCCTTTTGACGGCGACAGGGTGCCTGAAATCAGCGCCGCCAATGCGGCCTGGCCATTGCCGGAAACCCCGGCCAGACCAGTAATTTCTCCGGCTTTCAATTCCAGAAATATATCATGCAGATCTGCGCCCGTGCCAACGCCTTTTGCGCTCACATTTTCCAGCTTGAACACGGTCTTTCCGGTTTGCGGTTCGGAAATTTTGGGTGGCTCGATGTCTTCTCCAACCATCAGGCTGGCCAGCGCCTTACGGTCCGTGTTGGCGGTCAGTTCTTCACCAACCATCTTGCCACCGCGCAGCACAAGCACACGGTCACTGACGGCCATGACTTCCTGCAGCTTGTGGGAGATGAAGATGATCGACAGACCCTTTGCCACCAGCATTTTCAAAGTGCGGAACAAGGCATCTGTTTCCAGCGGGGTCAAAACCGCTGTGGGTTCATCAAGAATGAGAATGCGTGCATCGCGATACAGCGCTTTTAGAATTTCAACACGCTGACGCTCGCCCACCGACAGATCGGCAATCAATGCGTCGGGATCCACTGACAGGCCAAAATCCTCGGCATGGCTGACAATGCGCTGATTGGCATTGGCTCGGTCGAAACTTGGCCGAAACAGACTTTGTGTGCCAAGCGCGATGTTGTCGAGCACGGTCATGTTGTCCGCCAGCGTAAAGTGCTGATGGACCATGCCGATTTTTGCATCGAGTGCAGCCTGCGGATCGCCCTTCGGCAGTTCATGACCGAATGCGGTCACTGTTCCAGCATCCGCCACATAATGGCCGAAGAGGATGTTCATGAGGGTCGTTTTACCAGCGCCATTTTCACCCAGAAGGGCGATCACCTCTCCCTGTTTCAGGGAAAAGCTGATGGAGTCATTGGCGACCAACGGCCCGAATGTCTTGGTGATACCGGAGAGGTTGAGAACAACCTCTCCGCTCGGTTGTGCCGTCACTAGCTGGATTTCGGCTCTTCATCATTGATGGTAACCGTGAAGCTTCCATCCTTGATGGCGGCTTCTTTTGCAGCGACCATGGCAAGAGCTTCTTCCGGAATCTTGCCTTCAAATGTGCCATAGGGCGCGAGAGAACAGCCGCCCGCTTTCATGAAGGAATAGACGCCGTAATCCTCGGCCTTGAAGTCGCCAGCCTTGGCTTTTTCAATGGCTGCAGCCAGTGTTGGCTCGAAATGCCAGATGGCTGATGCAACGACCGTGTCAGGATAATCTGCCTGTGTATCAATCACATTGCCGATGGCCAGAACGTTTTTCTCCTTGGCCGCATCCGATACGCCAAAACGTTCCGCATACATGATGTCAGCGCCGCCATCGATCTGAGCAAAGGCGGTTTCCTTGGCTTTTGCCGGATCAAACCAGGAGCCGATGAAAGCGACCTGGAACTTGATGTCCGACTGCATTTCCAGAGCGCCCGCCATGAATGCGTGCATGAGGCGGTTCACTTCCGGAATTGGGAAGCCGCCAACCATGCCGATATTCTTGGTTTTGGTCATGGCACCGGCAATAATGCCAGAGAGATAGGCCGCGTCCTGAATGTAATTGTCGAAAACCGCAAAATTCGGGGCATCATCCATCGGCTTGAAGCTGGAACCCATGAGATAGGCTTTGTCCGGATAATCCCGGGCCACATCACGTGCCGCATCTTCAACAGCGAAGGTTTCACCAATGATCAGATCATGGCCAGCTTCAGAATATTCGCGCATGACGCGCTCATAATCATTGTTGGATGTGCTTTCTGAATAGACATATTCAATGTCACCGCGTTCAGCGGCCGCAAGGGCTGCTTTATGAATGCGGCTGATCCATTGCTGCTCCACAGGAAGCGTGTAAATGGCGGCAACTTTGAGCGGTGCGTGGCTGGCAGCACCAGCTGCACCCATCAGGCCCGGCATGGCCAGCGCGGAGGCACCCAAGCCTGCACTTTTCAACACCGAACGGCGTGAAATCGCTGCATTGATCAGCGATTTGATTGGATCTGTCATAGAAAGGCTCCTTGTTGAAAAAATGGCAGGAGGGATTGCCACGATCCGTCACGGTAGTTCGAATTCGGGGGTCTGACAAGCGCTGCCACATTGTCCACAGGACTTTATTGCAACAGGCGGAAACCCTCACAATTTCAGTGCTCGCGGAAGGTGCAGAAACCGCTGTTTCGGGATCGCTGATATGATATGCTGTGAGGCAAGACTGGCAGTATTTGCATCCAGACCGAAACCTGTAAGGAGTCTTCTCATGCGCTTCATATCAACCAGCCTCAGCTTCCTGTCCGCGTTCTGTTTGGTGTCCAGCACCGCGATGGCACAGGAAGCGATTTCCGACTGCGATTGGCCCGCCAGCTTGCGCAATATTGTTGAACCATGGGAGAGCCACACACGGACCTTTGCCAATGGCAAAATCAGAATTGCCCATGTGGATACGGGCGGAGAACCGGTCTGCTGCAGCTCTTACCTTGCTGTTCTTGCGCCCACCGGCTCAGAAGTGGAACTGGAAAGCCGACAGTGCAAATTGCTGACCGATGGCCCGGAATTGAGCGGTTTCAACTGGATCCGTTTTGACAGCATCACTGCCAGCTACGACGCTGGCCTCGGTCTTTTGTTGAGTGTGCCAATAGAGCGCTATGACTTTGGCGGAACCGGGTCCACGACACCTGCGATTGTTGGCATTCGCATCAATCAGGCCACCGGTGAAATTTATACTGAATAGGTTGGCTCACACCATCAAATGCTGGCGTACATCGTCCCGGTCCAGGCTTGCAGCATCGCCGGTGTGAACCACTTCGCCGCGATCCATAATGTAAATGTCATCGGCCAGTTCGCGGCAGAAATCGAGATATTGTTCGACCAGCAAAATGGCCATGCCTTCCTCATCGCGCAGGAAGCGGATGGCGCGGCCAATATCCTTGATGATGGACGGCTGAATGCCTTCCGTCGGTTCATCCAGAACCAGAAGTTTTGGCCGTGTTACCAGCGCCCGGCTGATGGCCAGTTGCTGTTGCTGCCCACCTGACAAATCGCCACCGCGCCGGTGCAGCATGTCTTTCAAAACCGGAAACAGTTCAAACACATAGGTCGGAATTGTGCGCGATGCGCGTTTGACAGCGGCGTATCCGGTTTCCAGATTTTCCTCAACACTGAGCAGGGGAAAGATTTCGCGCCCCTGTGGCACAAAACCGATGCCCGAGCGGGCGCGATCATAGGAGGCCGATTTGCCCAGCACCTTGCCTTCCATGCTGATTTTGCCGGAGGTGAGCGGATGATGCCCCACGACAGCACGCATCAGACTGGTCTTGCCCACACCATTACGGCCCAGAACACAAGTGATGCGGCCAGAAGCCGCTTCCATGGACACACCCCGAAGCGCCTCGGCAGCTCCATAGTGCAGAACGGCATTATCTACAGTCAGCATCATCAACGTCCTAAATAAACTTCTATGACTTTTGGGTCGGCTGACACATGGTCCAATGAACCTTCCGAGAGCACCGAGCCTTCGTGAAGGCACGTCACCTTGACGCCCAATTCGCGAACGAAGCCCATGTCGTGCTCCACGACAATAATCGAATGATCCTCGGCAATGTCGCGCAGCAAGGACGCTGTTGCTTCGGTTTCGGCATCTGTCATACCCGCAACCGGCTCGTCCACCAGAAGGAGTTTGGGATCCTGTGCCAGCAACATGCCGATTTCGAGCCACTGCTTTTGACCATGGCTGAGGTTGCCCGCTGTATTTCCGCGCAAGTGAGACAAGCGGATCGTATCCAGAACCTGACGAATGCGCCCTTCCCCCGTTTCACTGCGGCGGTGAAACAGCGTGGCAATAACGCCCCGTGTTCCAGCCAGCGCCAAGGCAATGTTACCCTCGACTGTATGGCCTTCAAAGACCGTCGGCTTTTGAAATTTTCGGCCAATGCCCATTGTGGCAATATCGGCTTCATCATGCTTGGTCAGATCAATTTCGCCAGCGAAAATGACATCGCCAATGTCCGGGCGCGTCTTACCGGTCATGATATCCATCATGGTGGTTTTACCAGCCCCGTTAGGGCCGATAATGGCGCGCATTTCGCCCTGCTGCAGCACCAGCGACAGATTATTGATGGCTTTAAAGCCGTCAAATGAAACGGACACGCCATCCAGATACAGCAATGAATTGGTTTTCTCGGTCATGACCTACTCCGCTGCCTGAGGCTGGCTGCCTGATTTATTTTCAGCCGTTTTAGTTTGGTCATCCTGTGTCGGTTGTTGCTTGGCGGGGCGCAGTTTTGCCCAACCATCACGCACAGTGCCGACAATGCCTTTTGGCAACAGAAGCGTTACCAGAATAAACAGGCCGCCCAGCGCGAACAGCCAATATTCCGGGAAAGCACCGGTAAACCAACTCTTGCCAGCATTTACCACCAGGGCACCAATGATGGGCCCAATAATGGTTCCACGTCCGCCGACAGCGGTCCAGACAACCACTTCGATGGAATTGGCCGGGGCAAATTCTCCCGGGTTGATGATGCCGACTTGCGGCACATAGAGCGCACCGGCAATGCCTGCCATAATAGCGGACACTACGAAGGCGAACAGCTTGACCATTTCAGGACGGTATCCCAGAAACCGTGTCCGGCTTTCCGCATCCCGCACAGCAATCATCAACTTGCCGAATTGCGAACTGGTAATGGCCGCCGTGATCAGAACACCCAGCGCCAATGCGATGGCACTTGCGGAAAACAGTCCGGCGCGGGTTGCGCTGGCCTGAATGTCATAGCCCAGAATATCCTTGAAATCAGTCAGGCCATTATTGCCGCCAAAGCCCATATCATTACGGAAGAAGGCCAGCAGCAGAGCGTAAGTCATGGCTTGGGTAATGATTGACAGATATACGCCTGTGACCCGGCTGCGGAAGGCAAACCAGCCAAAAACAAACGCCAGTGCACCGGGCACCAGAACAATCATCAGTGCGGCAAACCAGAAATTATCAAAGCCCTGCCAGAACCATGGCAACTCCTGCCAATTCAGAAAGACCATGAAATCGGGCAGGATCGGATCACCATAGACACCGCGCGGGCCAATCTGGCGCATGAGATACATGCCCATGGCATAACCGCCCAGCGCAAAGAATGCGCCATGCCCGAGCGAGAGAATGCCGCAATAGCCCCAGACCAGATCCAGGGCCAGAGCCAGAAGCGCATAGGTGAGATATTTGCCATACAAACCCACCAGATGATTGGGGATATGTAGCGGATGAGCTGTATCGAGATAGAGGTTCAGGAAGGGAACCGCAAAGGCCGCGGCCAGAATGACCAGAATGGTCAACGTGATAGGCCAGGTGAGGCCCTTTTTGAGGAAGTGCGTTAAAATCATGTCTCGATTGCCCGTCCCTTAAGTGCAAACAGGCCGCGCGGTTTCTTCTGAATAAACAGAATGATGAAAATCAGCACCAGGATTTTGGCAAGCACTGCGCCTGCATAGGGTTCCAGAAATTTGTTGAAGACCCCGAGTGACAAGGCACCCACAAGCGTTCCCCACAAATTGCCAACCCCGCCAAATACCACGACCATGAAACTGTCGATGATGTAGCTCTGGCCCAGATTAGGCGACACATTGTCAATCTGGCTGAGAGCCACGCCAGCAATACCGGCAATGCCGGAGCCAAGCATGAAGGTCAGTGCATCAACCCATGGAGTGCGAATACCCATGGCCGATGCCATGCGTCTGTTTTGCGTAACAGCGCGCATTTGCAGACCCAGCGATGTTTTGTTGAAAGCCCAGAGCAATATTGCAAACACGCAAAGCGCAAAAATGAGAATGTAGAGGCGGTTCCAGGTGATTGTTATCAGGCCGACCTCAAAGGCGCCGGACATCCAGGAGGGGTTTGAAACCTCCTGATTACTGGGGCCAAACAAGGTTCGTACCGCCTGTTGCAGGATGAGAGATACACCCCAGGTTGCCAGCAAAGTTTCCAGCGGGCGACCGTAGAGGAAGCGGATAACACCGCGTTCCAGAACCAGCCCAACCAGAGCCGACACCATAAAGGCCAGAGGCAGCGCGATCAGCAGCGACCAGTCCATGAGTTCGGGCATGGAGTTGCGGATAATTTCCTGCACAAGATACGTTGTATAGGCTCCCAGCATGACCATCTCGCCATGGGCCATGTTGATGACGCCCATCACACCAAATGTGATGGCAAGACCAATGGCTGCCAACAGCAGCACAGAACCAAGCGAGACCCCGTACCAGATATTCTGACCCATGCCCCAAAGCTTGAGCGATTTCTCAATCTTGGTGATGCCGCTGACTGCAAGGGTCTTCAGCTCACCCTCGGCCTGTGCTTCAAAGCGGGTCAGGAAAGCCAGTGCCTCCCGATTGCCGAGCGTGGTCATGACCCTGACGGCGATTGTCTTTTCTTCCAGTGATCGGTCGGAAATCAGAGTTGCGGCGGCCTGAGCCTGACGCAGGCGCATGGCAACTGTTTCATCGGTTTCCTTTTCCAGCGCGGCTTCAATGGCCGGCAGCGCATCCACATCCGGGTTTGCCGCAAAAATGTTTGCAGCATTCAGACGAACCGCCGGATCTGCCGACGCCAGTGTGAGGCCACCAATGGCATCTCTGATGCTGCGCCGAAGTGAATTATTGACTCTGACTTTCTTGAGCTCGCGTTTTCCGGCTTCGCCGGCTGCCTCCCCAGTGAGAGGGTCGAACAGTTCCAGCGTATTCCCGCTTCCCGGAACCACGAACACCTGTCTGTCAGATTTGCGGAAATACACAGCACCATCTGACAGCGCGTTCAGAACACCGGCAACTGATGCATCACCTGTCTCGGCAAGCTCTGCCACAATGGCTTTGGTCTGATTGAAATTTTTGGATGTTGCGAATTTTTGAACAATTGCCTGGAGATCCGGCTCTTGTGCGTTTGCGACAGGCGCAAAGAGCGACAGACACCATACAGTCAGCAGTGCCAGAATTGAGTTGCGGTACACGCTTTTAAGGCCTTCAACATGGGAGGTTTTGAATGATTTCCGGGCGAAGTGGACAGAAATTCCGCCCGGAAACGTTTTGGAAAAGTCTGCTAAATCCGGTCAGGATTTAGTTGACACCTTTACCGCCGCACTGGCCGGTAGCCGTGTTGAAATTGCCGCAAGACATCGGCGCACGCCAATCGGAAATCAAATCCTTGGAGTCCGGCAGATAGTCAGACCATGCATCGCCAACAACGAGACCGGAGGTTTCCCAAACAGTTTCGAACTGACCGTCTTCCTGGATTTCGCCAATGAGGACAGGCTTGGTGATGTGATGGTTTGGCATCATGGCTGAGAAGCCACCGGTCAGGTTTGGTACGGAGACACCAATGATGGCATCGATAACGGCATCCGCATCCGTTGTACCGGCTTTTTCGACCGCTTTGACCCACATGTTGAAACCGATGTAGTGAGCTTCCATTGGATCGTTGGTTACGCGGTTTTCATCACCAATGAAGGTCTTCCATTTTTCGATGAATTCAGCGTTTTCTTCGGTGTCTGCGGACTGGAAGTAGTTCCAGGCCGCAAGGTGACCGACAAGCGGTGTTGTATCAAGGCCAGCCAGTTCTTCCTCACCAACCGAGAAAGCAACAACCGGAATATCTTCCGCTTTGATGCCCTGATTGCCGAGTTCCTTGTAGAATGGAACATTGGCATCACCATTGATGGTGGAGACAACAGCTGTCTTTTTGCCAGCGGAACCAAATGCATTGATGTCAGCAACAATTGTCTGCCAGTCTGAATGACCGAATGGCGTGTAGTTGATCATGATGTCTTCAGCAGCCACACCTTTGGACTGCAGATAGGCTTCAAGAATCTTGTTGGTTGTGCGCGGATAGACATAGTCGGTTCCGGCCAGAACCCAACGCTCAACGCTTTCGTTCTCCATCAGATAGTCGACCGCAGGAATTGCCTGCTGGTTCGGCGCAGCGCCAGTATAAAATACGTTGCGCTGGCTTTCTTCACCTTCGTATTGAACAGGGTAGAACAGCAGGCTGTTCAACTCCTCAAATACTGGCAGAACCGATTTACGGGACACAGATGTCCAAGCGCCAAATACGGACGCAACACCTTCGCCTTCGATCAGCTCACGTGCTTTTTCAGCAAAGAGCGGCCAGTCAGAGGCCGGATCAACAACCACAGCTTCCAGCTGCATGCCCAGAAGACCGCCTTTTTTGTTCTGCTCGTCAATGAGCATCAACATTGCGTCTTTCAGAGTTGTCTCGGAAATCGCCATTGTACCGGACAGTGAATGCAGAACACCGACCTTAATTGTTTCCTGAGCATTGGCAGTGAAAGACGCCGTTGCTATTATGGTTGACGCTAGGGACGCCAAAGCGAGAGTTTTAAGTTTACCAGTCATGATACCTCCGACAGGTTTGTTTACACCGCACTAAAGTTTGCAAGTGCCATGCCAAACACAGATCAAAAATATCGGCTTTATTTTTTAATCAATAAATTCAAATACTTAAACGACTCATGATTAAAGTGATTACCGGAATTTGCAGGCTACCGGTCACTCAAAAAGCTCCAGGAACAAGCACAACACCGCATATTTAATGAGCAACATTTAAAACTGCCCATTATTTTGGCAATCTCTGAAAATTTCAGCGAATTCTTTGGCTAAATTTTTGCAGCGACTCTATTATGGGCAGGCTGCATTTTTTGCGGCAGGTTGTTTACACCAAAATGGCCTTGCGCTCCCTGCTTCGGGCGGGGAGCGCTGCAACCCATCAAACCGGCCAATACCCTGCTCAAAGCCCACCGGAATCCTGTAGAAAACCGATCACCGCTTCCAGTCCTTTGCCACTACGCAGATCTGTCATGGCAGTCGGGCGACCACTGCGCGATTTATGGGCATCTGCTTCCAATTGCGTCAGATCAACACCAACATAAGGCGCCAGTTCTGTTTTATTGGAATTTTTGAATCATGGCAGTTCAACTGCGTCCTAAACGGTGCCTATGTGCCTCGCGGCGGATACCCATTGCCTCCCGGGTAGAAATCGAACCAAGCAGAAATGCTACCAACAGCCCCAAGGCGGCAATTAGAGCGCCCCAACTCTCGAGCCCTTCATTTTGCATAACATTGATGAAAACTAGAATAGCCGCCCCGATGGGTGCAATATACGATGCCGTCGCAGCATACCTTGCTATAGGCGAATCGTAGAGCACGATCCAAGGTTCGAACGCCCCTGGATCACCCAATTCGCTGATAGCCAGGCGTCGTTTGGCTTCCAATAGATGAATTGTTGTATACAATTGCATCATTACAATCAGAGAAATACCAGTAATTCGAAGCAGTTCCCCCGGCACCTCTACGCCGAAGACCTCAACAGACTGCTTTGAGGCGACAGCCCTCGTTCTCAACCATTTTCGTGCATCACTGAAAGTCAGACTTTCTAAGCCGCTCGTCTCTACGGACAATTCCTGGAAAACAGATTTGAACTTTTCGCGATGTGGACGGAAGTTATCCTGCACGTAGCCCGCCCCATCGGATTGCTCAAACCAAGCGCCTATCCAATTGGTTGTTTCGTAGTTGTATTCGGCAGGAATTCTTATCCACCCTGGCCATAGAGTTGCATCGAGATTGATGCACTCCGATTGTGTAAACCCGTCAACGTCGTGTTCGACCCAAGGTTCGCTTATCATCGGGGGTAACTTCCGGAGAAAATCAGGCATCATCTCGCCGTCAGGCCGTTCGAAATATTCTTGAAACTGACTTAACCCTGGCATTACCAAGCGTTCATTGAGCGGTTCTTCAACCGGCAGGTACGACTCAGCAACGTAATAAACACTGGTATCGGTTTCGCCTGAATACAACTCGGCATAAGCAAGTTGCGGCTTAACATTAGTCATACGGACTGCTTCCCCAGTTTCCGCAAAGACGTTCCAGAACACCTCCAGTTCAGCAAGATCTTTCGGCAATCTCGGGGTGCTCGACCAACTTTGTCCACCCGCCCCGAAAGTCGATAAGAGAAGAGAATACTCGCCAGACATTTCGTCTGTGAAGTTGATGTTTTGTGCCCCCAATTTACGATCTGGGTAGAAATAGTAAGATAAATCGACGGTCGCACGGCACCTCAGCGAGGTGGGTAATGCCGAATTTTCCAAGGGGCTTGGGGAAGCCCGTGTGAACGTGATATCGAAAGTTTGCAGCGCTGTGTCAGCGCGTGGCACCGCTCCCAAAAGGAGCCGGGACAGATTGGGAATCTCTTGGCTGGTTTGGACTTCATCCATGATGTACCCAATCATACCTTGGATAGTTTCCGCTTGGCTTATAGCTCGGTCCAATCTGCTGGTGCTTTGTGTTAGAAAACCCACTGTTACAATAGCAACGACAAGAAGCATGGCAAAGTTCATCTGCCGACTGTGCTTGACGAGTTCCCGGCTGTCATTGCTTGGCCGCAGAACATCCATAACAATCACCTCTCCTTAAGCAATGTCCATGTGTCACCGCTTTGCTTTGATGAAGATCCATGTCAGATGATGCGCCATGAATCTTCTTACGATCAAACAGTTATCACGTAATACGCTGCATTTGTTTATTGTCCCGCCCCAACGGGGTTCCAATGTTTAGCCGTCCGACAGGAAGAAATCAGGACATATGGCTGATGCGACCAGCGGTCATCCAGTTCCTCCACTCCACCCACTTTCAATTGCTCTGCTAGCCATACATGCTTCAATTGGCTTTTGGCGGATCGACAGCAACTGCGTGATGGATGCCTTCCTTAAGCGCTTCACAAGGACTAGAAATACAACGTTCAAAACTTGCACCAAAGTGAACTTGCTCTCTCTGCTTCAGACAGCGCGCAGATACTTTAAGAAATCGCTTTTTCTAGCTATAGCCCACCGGAATCCTGTAGAAAACCGATCACCGCTTCCAATCCTTTGCCACTACGCAGATCTGTCATGGCTGTCGGACGACCACTGCGAGATTTATGGGCATCCGCTTCCAATTGCGTCAGATCAACATCAACATAGGGCGCCAGTTCTGTTTTATTGATGATCAGCAAATCTGAACGCGTGATCGCAGGGCCGCCTTTGCGCGGGATATCTCCGCCCTGACAGACAGAAATGACATAAAGCGTCAAATCCGCCAGTTCCGGCGAAAAGGTGGCCGCCAGATTATCGCCGCCAGATTCAATGAAAATGACATCCAGATCAGGATGGCGCTCATTCATCTCACGGATGGCATGAAGATTGATGGACGCGTCTTCACGAATGGCCGTATGCGGACAGCCGCCTGTTTCCACACCCATGATGCGGTCTGCGGAAAGCGCCTGAAGCTGCACCAACGCATCTGCATCTTCGCTTGTATAAATGTCATTGGTGATGACACCGATGGACCATTTATCACGCATCGCCTTGCACAATTCGGCGGTCAGTGTGGTTTTGCCAGTGCCCACAGGCCCGCCAATGCCAACGCGCAACGGACCGTTTTGAGAGTTGCTCATTCTGTTTCGTCCTCGAAAACTTCCAACGCCGCGTTGAGCGCATTGACCGCAGCTGGAAAGCCGCCATACAGCGCCATCTGCCAGATCACTTCGCCAATTTCACGCTGACTTGCGCCAGCTTTCAGAGCGCCAGCAATATTGACTTTCAATTGGGGTTTGGTCTGGCTTCCAAGTGCTGTGAGCGCTGCAATAGTTGCCAGGTAGCGGGTCTTCAGATCCAGGCCTTCGCGGGCATATTGTTGGCCATAGGCAAAATCCACGACGGACTCCGCCATGCCGGGCACAAGGTGACCATAACGCTGACGCAACGCGTCTTCCATGCCCGGATTAAGGCTTTCGGACAATTCCTTGCCGATTTTATAAGTGTCATCACTCATGAGCGGAACAATCTGACCCTTTGTGTTTCGTGGTTCATGGTGGCGATATCGGCATTGATGGCCGCAGTTCCAAGATCATCCAATGTCGTTTCAGCGGCTGCGGCTGATAAACCGGCAATATCTGGCTCCAGCGCGGCCAGAATACGCGCCGCGCCAGACTGTCCGAGCACAGATAAGCGAATGGCTGCCTGCAATTGATTGGATATCATCGCCTGCAGATAACCGATCAAGGCAGTTTTCAGGTCCACGCCCCCCACGGCACAATAAGCACCGACAACCACCGGCAGAGGATATAATTCTGCGAAATCCGGGCGCGTTTCAAACTCCCAGTTATCGACGGCCAGCACGAAGGCTTCACCTTGTGCGGTCAGTTCCAGATGCCGTTCTTTACTGCCAGCCAACGAAATTGCCAGTTCAGCAACGGGTTGGCAGGTCTCCTTGGCAGCAGCTTGCCGCCAGCTCTCCGCCAGGAATATCTGATCATTCTTTGCAGATCCGTGGGTGATGATGCTGCGCAGCCAGTCGCATAATTCCGCTTCACTGCCGACAAGGCCATCATGAACAGCCCGTTCCAGCCCGTTGCTATAGGCAAAGCCCCCTGTTGGAAAAACCGGCGACAACCAGCTTAACAGGCGGATCAACCCAATGCCTTCAGCCGACATTACAACATCCTCAATCGTGGCTGTGGGCATGATGCCCGTGACTGTGGTCGTGCGTATTGTCGGCCTGACCATAAGCGCCGCCCTCCGGATCAAACGGCGCATTTATTTCAGCCACCTTTGCACCAAGGCCAATCAGCATTGCCTTGATGACATGGTCAGCGCGGATGCGAATACTGTCCGCAGTAATCTGCGCTGGCAGATGCCGGTTGCCCAATTGCCAGGCGAGTTGCAGAAGGTGCTTTTCGTCACGCGCCCGCACCTCATACAGCGGCTCCGGTTCAGCCTGCACTTCAATCACCCTACCATCTTCCAGCACCAGCCCCTCACCATGACGCAGCAATCTTGCTTCCGGCAGATCAAGCAGAAATGAGATGCCACTGTCGGACTGCATTTTGAGGCGACGCCTGTGCCGAGCCGTTTCGTCCAGCGTAATTGTATCGGCCGCATCATGAACATGATCGATGAAATGAGTAGCGCGGATCACCAGAATTGTTCTCCCGTAATGCGTTGACGAGCCTCGACACGAGCCAGACACGACTTCACCTGGTCAGCCCAAGTTAGCGAATTTCCACATCAGCAGGTTCGATAATTTCGAGCTTTCGGCCCAGAAAGAAGGGTTCGCCGGCTGCACGCCAGGCAATCAAATGTGGCTCCTGAAAATGTGCATCCAGTGCCGCTTTGTCTTTCCAGCGCTCGACAAACATCACTGTGTTTTCATCTGTCAGGCTTTGAACCAGATCATAGGAAATACAACCGGCTTCCTGCCGTGTAGCTGCTATGCAGGGCGTAACCGCTTCCATGATTTGTGGAAGGGAGCCGGGTTTGATTTTCAGTGTAGCAATGAGATAGATCATTTTTATCCGTCAATTCAGTTGGTTACGTTTGCGTGGGTGACGTTCAATATCACCTCACAATGTACGACAACAAGCTGTTAGTGCGCTCAGTACCGGTTCCACTTATGCCACGCGCCTAAAACAGAAAGTATTTCTGTGCCATGGGCAGCACGTCCGCAGGCTCGCAGGTCAGCAACTCGCCATTGGCGCGCACTTCATAGGTTTCCGGGTCAACTTCCACATCCGGTGTGGCATCATTGTGGATCATGGACGCCTTTGAGATGCCGCCTCTTGTGTTGATCACCGGCAGCAATTCCTTGGCGATGCCCAACTTGCCAGCCAACCCGTCGTCGATGGCGGCCTGCGACACAAAAGTTGCCGAGGAGTTGGTGAGTGATTTTCCAAATGCGCCAAACATGGGCCGGAAATGCACCGGCTGCGGGGTCGGAATGGAAGCGTTCGGATCACCCATGATAGAGGCAGCGATTGTACCGCCGATGAGGATCATATCCGGCTTCACGCCGAAAAAGGCCGGGTCCCACATTACCAGATCAGCGCGTTTGCCAACCTCCAGTGAGCCAATCTCAGTGGACATGCCATGCGCGATGGCGGGATTGATGGTGTATTTGGCGATGTAACGGCGCACGCGCATATTGTCATTATCACCGGTTTCTTCCGGCAAGGCACCGCGTTGGCGCTTCATTTTATCAGCGGTCTGCCAGGTGCGGATGATCACCTCACCGACACGGCCCATCGCCTGACTGTCAGATGCAATGATGGAGAACGCGCCCATATCGTGCAGGATATCTTCTGCAGCGATGGTTTCCTTGCGGATACGGCTTTCAGCAAACGCTACATCTTCCGGAATATTTGAATCCAGATGGTGACAGACCATCAGCATGTCGAGATGCTCGGCAATGGTGTTGACCGTGTAGGGCCGGGTCGGGTTAGTGGAGGATGGAATAACGTTTGGCAGTCCGCAGATTTTGATAATGTCCGGCGCGTGACCGCCACCTGCACCCTCTGTATGGAAAGCGTGGATGGTGCGGCCCTTGAAGGCATCAACAGTATTTTCCACAAAGCCGGATTCATTCAGCGTATCGGTGTGGATCATGACCTGCACATCATACTCATCGGCCACTGACAGGCAGCAATCAATCGCGCCGGGTGTCGTGCCCCAGTCTTCATGCAGTTTCAGGGCGGCGGCACCACCAAGCAGCATTTCCTCCAGCGCACCGGGTTGAGAGGCATTGCCTTTGCCGGCGAATGCCAGATTCATTGGAAATGCATCAGCGGATTCAATCATCCGCGCGATGTGCCAGGGCCCCGGCGTGCAGGTTGTGGCCAGCGTGCCGTGGGCCGGACCAGTTCCGCCACCAAGCATGGTGGTGAGGCCGGACATCAAAGCTTCATCGATTTGCTGTGGGCATATGAAATGGATGTGGCTGTCAAAACCACCTGCGGTGATGATCTTGCCCTCACCGGCAATGGCTTCTGTGCCCGGGCCGATAATGATATCGACGCCTGCTTGCGTGTCCGGATTGCCAGCTTTGCCGATAGCGGAAATGCGCCCGTCTTTCAGGCCGATATCCGCTTTGTAAATGCCGGTATGATCTACAATCAGTGCATTGGTGATGACCGTATCCACAGCGCCATTCGCGCGTGTCACCTGAGATTGCCCCATGCCATCCCGGATGACCTTGCCGCCGCCGAATTTGACCTCTTCACCATAAGTGGTCAGGTCTTTTTCGACTTCAATGAACAATTCTGTGTCCGCCAGCCGCACCTTGTCGCCTGTGGTAGGGCCGAACATATCTGCATAGGCCGCACGGGAAATCTTTGCGGGCATCAGAGTGCTCCCATAATTTTCTGATTGAAGCCGTAGACCGTGCGGGTTCCGGCAAGCGGCACCAGTGTCACTTCCCGCGTCTGTCCCGGCTCAAAGCGCACGGCTGAGCCAGGTGCAATGTCCAACCGCATCCCGCGCGCTGTTTCCCGCTCGAAGGACAGGCTCTCATTGGATTCGAAAAAATGATAATGGCTGCCAACCTGAACCGGGCGATCTCCCGTGTTGGAAACCATGATGGTTTTGGTCGGCTGACCGGCATTCAACTCAATCTCACCTGCGGCAGTAATGACTTCTCCGGGGATCATGGCGTTTCCTTTTTATGCTTGTTTTCTTCAGATCCTAGCGGATTGGCTCATGCACGGTGACCAGCTTGGTGCCGTCTGGAAAAGTTGCCTCTACCTGAATGTCGTGGATCATTTCGGGGATGCCGTCCATAACCTGCGCGCGGGTGAGAACGTGGGCGCCCTCTTCCATCAACTCGGCAACGCTTCTGCCATCGCGCGCGCCTTCCACAACAAAATCAGTGATCAGGGCAATGGCTTCGGGATGGTTCAGCACCACGCCGCGCGCAAGGCGCTTTCGGGCGACTTCGGCAGCCATGGAAATAAGCAGCTTGTCTTTTTCACGAGGGGTTAAATTCATTCCAGATCCCTTACAAGTTCACATTCGGCTCTTAAATTGACCAAACTTTAGGCAGGTCCGCCTCAAAATTCATCAAGGTGACCAGCGGCAACAGTATTTTGCGCAGTTGAAAACTGTCTTCAGCCATAACCCTAGCAAGAAGCTTGCCATTCCAGCAGGAGACGCCACCATTGGGTCCTATCAACTGACGGGCCTCGTTCAAAAAACCGTCCGCGCGGGGCGACACAAACAGGAGTGTGGCAAAGGCGGTCTGACCACCGGTGACTGCTTTCTGCGACAGAATGGAGGTAATTTCGCCGTTGAGCCAAAAGTCTTCAGCGTGGATCAGTTGGCCACATTGCGAAATGCGCCACCTGTCCCGAAGATCGGCACTTTCAACGCGCTCTCCCATGGAACGACGACCCAAGACTATTGGCTCCAGAAAGAGCGCCTCGGCACCTTCGGCAAGGTCAGCCGTGATGGTTCGGGAAAAACCGGCGCGGTCAAAGACAATGCTTTCCTGTGGAAGCCAGGCGAGACGCGCGCCCTGATCCGCTTTCAACGCCACTGTGTTTGCGGCAACACCACCTGAGGATTTATAGATTTTCTCGCTGGCCTGCGTGGTCACCATCAGATGTGTGTTCTGGCCAGCCTCAAAAGACCAACTCATGCGGTCGCCGCCTGTTACGCCACCAGATGTGTTGATGATGACGGCTTCCAGAGCGGTTCCGTGATAGGTTTTGGGGATGCGGATTCTCGCGCAGCCTTCCTGATAAAGCCGGTTGATACGGGTTCGGCCATCCAGTTGCTTGACCGACAGCCGACCGACGCCGACGGCGCGCTGCATTGCGGGCAGGATTTCATTTGAAAGGGTCACGTGCTGGGCCATTTCTGTATTTGTATGAAGCCAATGTGGAAAGTGATACGGATCAAAATTGGCGCGACTCCCGAGGCTTCTTCGGGCATAAACAGACAGGTTTTTTGCACCATGTCAAAACTCCTTTGAAGATTTGGCTAAGGAGGAAATGCGTGGTTAAGACCCTGATTGTTCTGGCTCACCCGGACCCAAAGTCGTTCAACGGCCAATGGGCAGAGGCTACTCGTGCGGCAAGTGCAGCGCTTGGCCAGGACGTTGTAGTGTCTGATCTCGTTGCCATGGGATTTGATCCGGTAGAGCGGGCAGATCACTACCAGCAGCTTGATACGGACCCCTTTGATGTTCTGCGTGCGCAGGAAGCAGCCGCTGCAACGAAAACTTTGCCTGCCGATGTTGCAACTGAAATCGCCAAGATTGAAGCGGCTGACCGCATCATTTTCCATTTTCCCATGTGGTGGTTCGGACCGCCCGCCATCATGAAAGGCTGGTTTGACCGGGTGCTGGCCAATGGCGCGATGCACAACACCGATGAGCGCTTTGACACGGGTCGCTGTCGCCACAAGTCGGCATTGTTTTGCGTGACCACCGGTTCCTCAGCTGTGCAAAGCGCGCCGGATGGCAAGGAAGGCAATGCCCAGATGCTGCTCTGGCCGCTTTCCCAGGCACTGCGCTATCTGGGATTTTCTGTTTTATGCCCGATTACGGTCAGTGGCGTGCACAGTTATCACAAGGATATCGCGGCAGACGCATTGGCTCAGCGGCTCAGCAAGACGTTGGCAGATCATCCTGACATCATTGCAGATTACGACACTTTACCGCGGCTTCACTTCAACAGTGACGATGATTTTACAAAAGAAGGCCAGTTGAAACCGGATGCACCGAGCCATTCAGACTTCATCCGCCATGTTGCGCGATAGGAAATTTGCATGAAAACGCGCTATAGGAATCGCTAGCCCAAATATCAGCAGACAGGATACATATTATGAGTACTTCGAACGAAACGATTGGCTTTGTAGGCGTTGGCCTGATGGGGCATGGCATGGCGAAGAATATCGCCGAAAAGGGCTATGCCTTGACCGTTATCGGCCACCGCAATCGGGAGCCGGTCGAAGATCTTGTCAAACGCGGAGCGGCCGAGGCCGGATCGCTGAAAGAACTTGGCGAAAAATCCTCAATTGTTTTCATCTGTGCGCCGGGCTCGCCCCAGGTCGAGGCCATTGTGCGTGAGCTGAAAGAAGGTTTGAAACCGGGCTCCGTCATTGTTGACTGCTCAACCTCCGACCCGACATCCACTGCCAGTCTTTCCGAACAATTGGCGGATTTGGATATTGCTTTGGCTGATGCGCCTTTGGGCGGCACGCCAGTGCAGGCGGAAGCCGGTGAATTGGGTGCGATGATCGGTGCAGCGGATGAGGTCTTTGCGCGTATCAAGCCGGTGGTGGAAGCCTGGGCGGGAACAATTGTGCATATTGGCGGCGTTGGCGATGGTCACCGCATGAAACTGCTGAATAATTTCCTGTCGCTCGGGTATGGCGCGATTTACTCTGAAGCCCTGGCGCTGGCCAGCAAGGTGGGTCTGTCACCCGCGAAATTTGACAGTGTTATTCGCGGCAGCCGCATGGATTGCGGCTTCTATCAGACCTTCATGGATTACATCATGGAGGGCAATCGCGAGGCGCATAAATTCACCCTGTCCAATGCATTCAAGGATATGCGCTATCTGGAATCCATGGCTGACAATGCCGGTATGGTAAACCCTGTCGGCAATGCGGTGAAGAACCTTTATGCAGCCGCACATGCAGCCGGAGGTGATGGCCCGGAAGACTATGTACCGATGCTGCCTGAATATGTCGGGCGGCTCAGCGGCACAGAGGTCAAACCGGAAAAGCCCGTCAAATAGGACCGGCCTCAGCCATCGTTGTTTTCAGCCTCTGCTTCAACATCGCTCAATGTGGGCGGAACCCAGCCGCGATCTGCGCGGCTGGCAAATGCCATTGATTTACCGCGCATAAAGGCTTCCTGTTCTGCGCCAATTTCCTTGGCGCGCGCTACATAGGCTTCATTCTGGTGAATTGGTATGTCGGGATCATACAGCTCAGCCAACTGGCGCAGAGCTTCTTTATCACCGTCCACAAAATCACGCACCTGACGCTCAGCGTCATAGGGATGAAACCCCAGCGCTTCGAGCGCGGAGCGTCCGGCACGCACAGAACTGTCAAATGTCTCGCGGATGATATCACGGGCACCGGCACCGTAGAGTTCATAGACGTGATTGCGGTCACGAGCGCGTACCAAGATGTGGATGTGGGGATGGGTTTTGGAAATGTAGTGCACCAGTTCCGTTGCCTGCTCTTCATCATCAATGGCAATAACCAACATGCTGGCGTCTTCAATACCTGCGGCATGCAGCAAGTCAGGGCGTGTGCCATCGCCGAAAAACACCTCGAACCCGAACTTGCGCAGCACGTCCAATTGCGCAGAACTGTGATCCAGAACCACAGTGTTGAAGCCCGCTCCCATGAGAATGCGATTGACGATGCCACCAAATCGGCCATGGCCAACAACGATAATTGTGCCCTTCTCATCGATATCATCCGGCTCTTTGGTCTGCGCAACCGCATAGCGCGGCGCGATTACCTTGTCGTAGAGGATAAACAATGCCGGCGTCAGCAGCATTGACAGAGCAACGATCAGAAGCAGTTGATCGGCAATCGCTTCCGGGATGACGTTGTTATCGACCGTGAAAGACAGCAGCACAAAGCCAAACTCGCCCGCCTGCGCAAGGCCAAGCGCAAACAGCCAACGATCGGAGCCGTTGATCTTGAAAATATAGGACAGGACCAAAAGAACGGCTGCCTTCAGCGCTATCAAGCCGATTGTCAGACCGATGATCGCGCCAAAATTGGCAAAAAGCAGACCGAAATTAATGCCAGCACCGACCGTCATGAAAAACAGGCCGAGCAACAATCCCTTGAAGGGATCGATGTCACTTTCCAGTTCATGACGATATTCGCTGTTCGCCAAAACGACACCGGCCAGGAAGGTACCAAGGGCTGGCGACAGACCAACCAATGACATCAGCAGCGCGATTCCAATAACAATCATCAACGCGGTCGCGGTAAACAATTCCCGCAGCTTGGCCATGGCTATGAAGCGGAAGATGGGGCGGGTCAGAAAGGAACCGCCCCCAATAACGGCTGCAATAGCGGCTATAGTTACAACAGCACGCTGCCAGCCTGGCAACCCTTCGACCAGATTGATACCGGACCCGTGATCGCCATTGTCTGCGCCCGCAGCTTCGGTCCCGTGACCAGCCACATCGACGTTTTGGGCAATTTCTGCAAATTCAGGCAGGGCCAGCAAAGGAATGAAGGCCAGCATGGGAATAACAGCAATATCCTGAAACAGCAGCACGGCAAAGCTGGATTCTCCACCATCGGATTTCATGAGACTTTTTTCATTAAGCGTCTGCAAAACGATAGCTGTTGAGGACAGAGCAAACACCAAACCAACGGCAAGGGATACTGTCCAGGACAGATCAAACAGCATGGCGATGGCCATCACACACAGGGTTGTCAAACCCACCTGAAGGCCCCCAAGGCCAAGCAGTTTGGATTTCATCTGCCAGAGCAGGCGTGGCTCCAGTTCCAATCCAACCAGAAAGAGCATCATCACCACACCGAACTCGGCGAAATGCTGCAGACTGATGACATCAACACCCAGATTCTGCAGCAAAGGCGCAATGACAATGCCAGCGATGAGATAGCCCAGAACCGAACCGAGGCCGAGACGGGAGGCAATCGGCACGGCGATGACGCCGGCAATGAGGAAAACGAAGGAGAGAACCAGAAAACTTTCCATGCCCTATGCCCGTTCCATTATCGGCAGTGTCTCAAAGGACAGCACATCCTTTGAGGCCGCGTCTGCAAAATCAAACCGGCCATCGCGGACCGCCTCCAGCAATGCGCGATAGCCTTTGGCATGAGGATCAACCAGACCTTCTTCCGGCGCGCGCAAGGACGCAAACAGCACGTAGGGTGGTGTAAATTCCATTTTGCAAAGCACCGCCGTTTGCTCAAGCGGTGTCAGAAAGGTGCGCAGCGGAAATTGCTGATAGCCGGTTGCCGAATAGGCGTCTTCAGGCCCGGCGGCGGTAATGGCCAGCATCACGCGCTTGCCATCCAGCTTGTCACCGCCGGAGCCATAGGCAAAACCATGTTCCAGCACCAGATCCTGCCATTCTTTTATGAGTGACGGCGTAGAATACCAGAACAGGGGGAATTGAAACAGAATGACATCATGATCCAGCAGGCGCTGCTGTTCCTTGTCTATGTCGATATTGCTGCGCGGATACTCCGCATACAAATCCACAAAGGTAATGCCGTCCACATCCCTCGCAACTTTTGCCATCTCCCGATTTGTGTGGGAATGACGCTGCCCGGGATGGGCATAATACACGATCAGTTTTGCCAAAATTCGCCCCTTTGCCTTTTTTCAAGCAAAGGGGAATAGCTTTGCAGAATCAAGCCAAAACTTATTTCCGGATGCACGGCAAAATGTGTTTGGCGATTGCCTTCCTTTCAATCAGGCCAAATCAAACTGACGTTCTGCATCTGAAAGCGCTTCGTCGACGATGTTCAGAGCATGATCCAGCTCATCACGCTTCAGGATTAAAGGCGGGGTCAATGTCATCGTGTTGCCCATGGAGAGTTTGAACGACAGGCCTTTGTCCAGACAGCGATAAAGCACATCTTCTGCAAGCTCATTGGCGGGTTCCTTGCTATCACGCCCCAGAACAAGCTCTGCACCAAACAAAAAGCCACGGCCACGCACATCACCTATGGTCGGGTGTTTTTGCTGCATTTCCCGCAAACGTTCCAGCGCATAGGTGCCCAATGTGGCGGCGGATTCGACCAGGCCCTCATCCTCGATAATCTCGATTGTCGTCAGCGCCGCGCGCGTTGTGACCGGGTTTTTCTCATGGGTGTAATGGCCAAAGGCATATCCACCGGCGACATCCAAATGCGGACGCGCCATAACGGCAGCGATGGGCAGAATACCGCCACCCAATGCCTTGCCCATAACCAGAAGATCCGGCACGACCTCATCATGATCGCATGCAAACATCTTGCCGGTCTTGCCAAGGCCTGTTGGAATTTCATCAAAGATCAGCAAAGCGCCCGCTTCATTGCAGGCCTTACGCACTTCGGCCCAAAAACCGGGAGGCGGAATATAAGGTACAGCACGGGCGGGCTCGGCAATCACAGCGGCAACATCTCCTTCTTTTTCCAGCACATAACGCACGAAATTTGCACATGTCAGTTTGCAAAGATCCAGCTGTGGCGCGCCATTATTATCCGGATAGCCATAAGGGCAGCGATAGCAGGCAAAGGGGGCAACATGTTCTGTGCCGGTCAAAAGCGGGCCGGCCACTGCAGAGCGGAACAATTGCTCACCGCCAACCGATGATGCACCAAAGCCAGCACCATGAAAGGAGTCCCAGAATGAAATTGTCTTGTGGCGTCCAGTCGCTGCGCGGGCGATTTTCAATGCCACTTCCACCGCATCAGAGCCACCGGTTGTGAACAGCACTTTTGACAAATCGCCCGGTGCAATGTCAGCCAGTTTTTTGGCAAGTGCCGTTGCAGGCGCGCAGGCAAAACGTCTTGGCGCGAAGGGCAGCTCATCCATCTGCTGAGCAATGGCTGCCTTCAAACGCGGATGGCCATAACCGATGTGATGCACATTGTTGCCGTGAAAATCCAGATAACGCCGCCCTTGTGCGTCCTTGATGTAAGCCCCTTCTGCTGCGGTGATGACAGACAGGCAGGGTGTCGACACCGCTTGATGCAGGAAATAGCGCGCATCTTCATCCAGCATTTTTTGGGTTTCAGCATCATGATTGGCTGCGGCCCAGCGGGCACGGCGGGAGGATGTGTTGACCTCACCCTCGGACTGGGCAGGCGCGGCTTTGCCGGGTGATGTCATGTGCGGATCCAGGTTTGTTGTGACGTCACTCTGGCACCGGCCCAAGGCCAATGGCAAGCCGGGTTTTTGAGATACTCGAAGGCTCTTGCATTTGAACAACAGGTCTTTTGCTGCCAACACTGCGCCAGCCGTAATGAGAGCGCAGGCTGCTGCATCGCTGGGTGTGCAAAGCCCATGCGTGCAGAAGCGCGCCGTGTCACAAGTAACGGATCTGACTAAATATCCTGAGTCTGCGGCAGAACCACAAGTTCCCTGATCGTCACATTTGCCGGTTGCTGCAGCATGAAGACGGCTATGTCGGCTATGTCTTCAGGCCGCAATACCTCTCCCTCAGCAACCTGCTGGTCGATGCGAGCGGGATCTAGTTCGCCCCATAATTCGGTCGCCACGGTTCCCGGTAGAATTGACCCGACCCGAATGCCGTCGGGTGCCACTTGTCGGCGCAGTGAGCGGACAAAGGCGTTGGCCGCGTGTTTGGTGGCAGAATAAACAGCTTCATCACGCATATCGGCAACACCGGCAATTGAGCCGATAACCATGATCTCCCCGGATTGCTGCTGCTTCATATAGGGCAGCACCGCATGAGACAGCACCATGATGCTGGTCAGGTTGACATCAATCATTTTTTGCATGGCTTCTGGCGTCATATCCGAAAAAGCATCGCTGGTATAAATGCCGGCATTTTCGATCAGAATATCAAGTGAGCCAAATTTTTTGACCGCCTCTTTGACCAGCGCTTCCACCTGAACGCGATCGGCAAGATCTGTTGGAACACAGATGCTTTCGCCCTCCAATTCATGTGCCACCAGCTCAAGGGTCTTGCGCTCCCGTGCGGCCAGCACCAGCTTGCACCCCATTTTGGACAATTTGCGCGCAATAGCCCGGCCAATGCCTGAACTTGCACCAGTTACCAGCGCTGTTTTGCCTTCCAGAGACTTGCTCATGTCATTCCTTTAAATCGTTTGTTCTGCACCAGCCGCGTTGACCAAAACACACCGGCCACAGCATCATCCATAAGGGTTTTTAGGCCCGCGATCTGTTGAATGTGAGCGTTGCAACCTGTGAGACAGACGCTCGATTGCTTCGGCTACATGCGTGTCTGCAATACTGTTGTCGCCAGCTTCCGTGCGGACAAGATGTGCTTCAAACAAAACATCTGTGTGCGTCGCGCCGTTTGGTGGTTCGAAGCGATAGGAGGCAAGTTCGATCAGCAATCCCAGCGGGTCTTCGAAATATATCGAATTCATGAACCCGCGATCTTTCTCGCCGGAATGTTTGATGCCGCGCGCATCAAGGCGACCCACCAGTTGCGAATAGGTTGCCTGGCTCACCGCGAATGCAACATGATGGACACAGCCCGGCTCGGTTGGAGTCCGGCCTGGATTACGTTCGCGATTTTCGTTGGTAAAAACGGTAATGAGCCGCCCGTCACCTGGATCAAAATAAAGGTGACCTTCGTCAGGGTCATCCAGATTGGGCTGCTCAAAGACAAAGGGCATGCCAAGAACGCCTTCCCAAAAATCAATGGATGTCTGCCTGTCGGCACCGACCAGTGTGATGTGATGGACGCCCTGAGACTGGAGCTTTTGCATAATGGCTCTCCTGATACTGCTTTGGATAAATGACATTGCCCTATTTGACAGAAGCAGACCAGAAAATCATGCGTGGCCACAAAGTCGCGCTACGCGACATGGCTAAAGGTGAGCTGGTTCACAAATACGCCCAGACCATCGGCATCGCGGAAGAAGCGATCAAAGCTGGTGATCATGTTCACACGCATAATCTGTCCGGGGCGCATGGGGTAACGAAGACCGGGTTCAAAACAGGGTGCTGCGCCCATGTGGACCCAGCGCCGAAAACACTATTATCGCCATCCTGCGGCTTTTCCGGATCAATAAGATCCAGAATCATGACGATGTTGCCCACATAGCCCTCAACGGTGGGTGACATGTAGAGGTAGCGCCCATCAAAATCATAGCGATGAACGCCCTTGCCTGCCGTCGTCCAACGCGAAATTTCACGCGGTTTGGCAGGGTTAGAGACGTCATAAATCACCACGCCCCCGGCAAAATCATCAGGGACAGGCGCGTGGTCAGCGTCATTCAATTCATGGTTCACAATCATCAGATTGTTGGCCACGCGCACCTTGTGAGAATGGGTCGCCGGCGCCATGCCGATTGAGGCAAGCTCCTTGGCGTTTTTTGGGTCTCTTACATCAATGATGGACGTACCATCAGGGGCGTTCACGTGGCCGATATAGGCAATCCCATCCACAACGACGACCTGTCCTCCACCGACACAATCAACGTAACCGACTTCTTTGATATTGTGCGCCTCTGGCATTCCACTCCCTTTCAGGATGGGTGCCAATAGTGCTCTATCCAAGACATTATGCTGATCGTTTATCCCACCACCGCCGCTGAAGGCCTTTGTGACGGGCGCTCAAAACCGGGTCCGCAAAGGCGCAAAAGCCTTGCGCAAGGCCAAGCCTGCCAACGGTTGGCACCGGCTTTCCAGCGTCGTCTCAAATTGCTGGTTACCTCCAACCGGTGTGCAAATCTGCAGCACACCTAAAAGTGGCCGTGAAATGCTGTTTTGGTCCAATAGTAATGGCTCGCGCAGTTATAATATGGAGTTATAATGCTTTGTGCTGGGATGAGCGGATTGGAGCTTGTTCAAATCGCCGTTTTGCAAGCATTTCACGCCCTGCCTTGCAGGCAATGCGCGGAGATATGCCTTCACCGGCATAGATTTTTCTACCTTTTGGCATAGCCAACAGGTTGCAGGCCGGACCTGACGATAGTCCGTTTTCTTATAAAGTCAGGTCCGTAAAGCCTGCTCGTGCTCGTTCCGCAGAGCGAGTGCTGATTGACCTATCAGTTCGGACAAGCGCAATAATTGTGCTGCCAGCGGGCTGGTTTTGCGCCAGATCATGCCGATGGTTCGTGACGGCTGCGGCTCCTTAAAGCTTGCAACAGAAACAGAGGCCGAGCGCGTTTCAACTGCCACCGCCATTTCTGGAAGCAGCGTGACACCAAGGCCAACACCGACCATCTGAACCAGCGTTGAGAGAGAGCTGCCATCCAGCCCCTCCCACGGACGGGCCGACGGCACACCGCAGAAAGAAAGAGCCTGATCGCGAAAGCAATGGCCCTCCTCCAGAAGCAGCAATCGCATTTCATGCAGCAATTCGCTTTCCGGCACCGGTTTGTTGGAATCCTTGCTGGACCGAACCAGCATGAAGTTTTCCTCAAACAGAGCGACTTCCGTGAAAGATGGCTCTGATACCGGCAATGCAACTATGGCCGTGTCTATGCGGCCATCGGACAATTCCTGAATCAGTTTGGGCGTCAGGGTCTCGCGCACATGAATGTCGAGGTCTTTATACGCATGGTTCAGCTTGCCAATGATTGTCGGCAGTAAATAGGGCGCAATGGTCGGGATGATACCGATTCGCAATCGTCCGACCAGCCCGTCCTGAGAGGCGCGGGCCAACTCGCCTAATTCATCGACTGAACGCAATATATCCCGAACCCGCAATGCAAAGGCTTCTCCGAAATTTGTCAGCCGGATTTGCCGCGCGCCGCGCTCAATGAGGGTTGTTCCAAGCTCATCCTCCAACTCTTTGATCTGCATGGACAATGCTGGCTGAGAGATGGCACAGGCATCCGCTGCGCGACCAAAATGGGTGTGCCGCGCCAGTGATTCAAAATAGCGAAGCTGCTTGAAAGTGATATTTGTCATAAGCTGAACTTATTCCTGCGATCAGAATATTCAACTTAAACTAATGAGAGGGATTTGCTAGAGTGCTCACAGCGAGGAAAGGCTGTTCAGTTTTACAGCCACCTGATGATGATATCTCCACAAGGCTTAAGCTGACAGGAAACGTCACTCAGGAGCATTCAAGTAACCCAGGAATATTAGGAGACTGAAATGGATATCGATGCGGCTGACAATGTGGGCAAATGCCCGGTGATGGGTGCAGGCCACAGGCGCACCATCAGCGGTGCCAAATCAAACAAAGACTGGTGGCCAAATCAGTTGAACCTGAAGATGCTTCACCAGAATTCTTCCTTGTCCAGTCCTATGGCTCCGGACTTCAATTACGCTGAAGAATTCAAGAAGCTTGATCTGGATGCATTGCAAAAAGACCTTCATGCGCTGATGACAGATTCCCAGGAATGGTGGCCTGCTGATTACGGCCATTACGGACCGTTATTCGTGCGTATGGCCTGGCATAGTGCGGGAACATACCGAACCGCAGACGGTCGTGGCGGCGCAACGTCTGGCTCACAACGGTTTGCTCCTTTGAACAGCTGGCCGGACAATGTGAACCTGGACAAAGCGCGCAGACTTCTGTTGCCGATCAAGCAGAAATACGGCAACAAGATTTCCTGGTCTGATCTGATGGTCCTGGCTGGCAATTGTGCTCTGGATTCCATGAATTTCAAAACATTCGGATTTGCCGGTGGCCGCGAGGACATCTGGGAAGCTGAAGAAGATATTTACTGGGGCCATGAGGATACGTGGCTCGACGACAATCGCTACACAGGTGAGCGTGAGTTGGAAAATCCGCTTGCCGCCGTACAGATGGGCCTGATTTACGTTAATCCTGAAGGCCCAAACGGCAACCCCGATCCGCTGGCGTCAGCCTATGATATTCGCGACACATTCGGCCGCATGGCCATGAATGATGAAGAAACTGTCGCGCTGATCGCCGGTGGTCATACGTTTGGTAAAGCCCATGGGGCCGGTGACCCTGCGCTGATTGGAGCCGATCCCGAAGGCGGCGTGCTCGAAGATCAGGGGCTTGGCTGGAAAAACGGTTTTGAAAGCGGCATTGGCGTTCATGCCACAGGCAGCGGGCTTGAAGGCGCATGGACCACAAATCCGATCTCGTGGGACAATAATTACTTTGAAAATCTATTTGGCTTCGATTGGGAGCAGACCAAAAGCCCGGCAGGCGCCATTCAGTGGACACCAAAAGACGCCTCTGCTGCCGGAACAGTGCCTGATGCACATGATCCTTCCAAATCACATGCACCAGTAATGTTCACGTCGGATCTTGCCTTGAAAGAGGATCCCATCTACGCGAAAATTTCAAAACGTTTCCACGAAAACCCGGATGAATTTGCCGATGCGTTTGCACGCGCCTGGTACAAGCTGACACACCGCGATATGGGGCCGCGTGATCTGTATCTGGGACCACTTGTCCCTGATGAAGAACTGATCTGGCAGGATCCGATTCCAGAAATCACCCACGCATTGGTTGACGACGCGGATATTGCTGCACTGAAGGCAAAGGTTCTGGCGTCAGGTCTTTCAATCTCTGAACTTGTTTCCACAGCCTGGGCATCTGCTGCCACATTCCGCGGGTCTGACCGGCGCGGTGGCGCAAATGGTGCGCGCATTCGTCTGGCTCCCCAGAAAGACTGGGAGGTGAACCAGCCAGACCAGTTGGCAAAAGTCCTTGGTGTACTGGAAGGCATTCAGGCCGACTTCAACAATGGCCAGTCAAATGACAAGCAGGTATCGCTGGCCGATCTGATTGTGCTGGCAGGCTCGGCAGCTGTTGAGAAAGCCGCAGCCAATGCCGGTCATGAGATTGAGGTTCCCTTTGCACCTGGGCGTGGTGACGCCTCACAAGAGCAGACCGATGTGGAATCTGTCGACATGCTGGAGCCAACGGCAGATGGTTTCCGTAACTATCTGAAGTTGGACTATTCGGTTTCGGCTGAAGAATTTCTGGTTGACCGCGCACAATTGCTGACACTGACGGCCCCTGAAATGACGGTTCTTGTGGGCGGCATGCGCACTCTCAATGCCAGTTTCGGCCAGTCGCAGCATGGTGTGTTCACCGATCGTCCTGAAACATTGACCAACGACTTCTTTGTCAATCTGCTTGATATGGGCACCATATGGAGCGGCAAAGATGGCTCGGACAAAGTATTTGAGGGCCACGACCGCACATCCGGCGACCTGAAATGGACAGCCACTCGCGTTGATCTGGTGTTCGGCTCGAACTCCCAATTGCGGGCTTTGGCCGAAGTCTATGCGCAGGACGACGCGAAAGAGACTTTTGTGGAAAATTTCGTTGCAGCCTGGGTGAAAGTGATGAATGCAGACCGGTTTGATCTGGCCTGATTTTGCCACTTATGGCGATGTGTGTGCCCTGAACAGGGCATCATCTGCCAGCATCTGAACCAAAATTGCGAAGCGGCGTTCCGGGATATCCGGGGCGCCGCTTTTTTCTCAGCTGTTCTGTTCTGTCAAACCGGATTTCAGATAATCCAGGAACGTTCTACGGGCCAGCGTGCTGTAATCATCAATCCGATGCACAGAGGCAATTTTGACGTTGGGAAACAGGTGTGAAACATCTCGGGCAACCAGCGGCCTGTCGCGCTCCGCGTCAAAGGTCGGCGTGGCGACAATGGCAACACCAAGCCCATTGGCAGCGTAGGTTTTCATGACATCCGGGTTGCTGGTGGTCAGCGCGTAATTGGGGCTGAGTCCGTTTCTGTCAAAGGTCTCGCGTAGGGAAACCGTTGGCGTTTCAAACGCGATAATCGGCTCGGTTGAAATCATCTCAAGCGTAATATTCTCCGCACTGAACAATGGACAATCTGCAGTTCCTATCAGCAAGCGCGTCCATTCCAGCAGGATATCTGTTGCCAGATTTCCGCGCGGCTCCGCGCCAATTGGTGCAATTGCAAAATCGCATTGCCCGAGGCGTACAGCTTCGACCGCCTTGTCCGATTCCTCCACCTGCATGCGCAAGTGAACGTTTGGATGCTTGAGCGTGAATTTCTTCACCGTTGGCGTGAGCAGATAATGCGCCAGGGTTGGTGTTGTTGCCAGCGACAGGGTCTCCTGTTCCAGCGTACTGGCTTCCTGTCCGATTTTTTCGATGCTGCCAATATCCTGAAGAACACGCTCTGCATGGTGCAGAATTTTCTCACCCTCCGGCGTTAGGCCAGACAGGCGTTTTCCGGTGCGAATAAAGATTTTGCGGGTGAGTGTATCTTCCAGTGATTTCAAATGCTTGCTGATGACTGACTGGGATGTGTTCAGCTTTTTTGCAGCCTTCGACACATGAAACCCCTGCCTGCTTATCTCGACAATGGCCTGAATCTGGTTCAGTGAAAATCGCATGTTAATAGTCCATATAAGAATATAATATGATAATTATATATTTGAAATGGAATAAAGCAATTGCGAAGCTGCGGACAAATTCAAGCCGGATGGGGAGTTCGGCAGGTGAGGAAGCATGGCAATCGCGACACAACAGGACGGCACGCCACAAGAAAGCCCGTCTGGCGTTTCAAATCTTGGAGCCGTGAACAATCCAACCGGGCGTAACGGTCTTATCGGTATCGATAAGGTTGGCGACGCCATCTTGTTTTTTGACCCTGTCAGCCTTGAGACACAAAAAATAATTCCCAAGAAAAACCACCATGAGCTGGCTGTCACGCCAGATCATAAATTTGCCTTCGTCTCGGAACTCGGCAAGTTTTTCGCCGGAAATTTCATCGAGTCCGGCGCGCATATCAGCGTGGTCGATCTGGAAGAACAATCCATTATGCACCGCATTTCCACATCAGAATTCAAAGGGCCACACGCCATGCGCTTTGATGCAAATGGCGATCTTTGGGTGATCTTTGAAGAGACCGGTGAACTGGGACGGATTGATACCGGCTCCATGGAGTTGGTTGAGACCTGCGTCATTGGCGCGGCAGGAAAGCGTGCTCCCTTCATTGAAATCACACCGGACGGCAAGCGCATCTATGTCTCATGCAAGCTTGGCAATATTCTGGTTTTTGATATCGCATCACGGCAGGTCGTAGCGGAAATTCAGGTGCCAAAGGGGACCGAGGGCATCTCGATTTCACCCGGCGGCGACCGGCTTTATGCGGCGGAAAACAGCAAGCAGGATCTGCTGGAAATCGACATAGCGACCAATAAGATCATTCGGGTGATTGCATTGAAGGGCGCTGTCCTCAGCAGCCCCAAAACAAGCCGGTTGATCCGGTTGCGTTTCTCGCCTGACGGCAAATATCTTGTGAGCACAAATTACGTCTCCGGTGTCATGCATATCCATGATGCGCAGGACCCGGAAGATCACGTCTTGCTGCCAATCGCCAAGGGCCCACAAGGCATTGCCTTTGATCCGGACGGTGAGCACACGCTGATCTCAAATCATGATTGCGGTCTGTTTACGCGGGTTCATCTGGCCAGCCAGAAGGCAGTGGCCTGTGTGGCCGCGGGCAAGGGTATCGAGACACTTACATATTTCTAGAACAGAACAGATAATTGGTAAAACGGGAGGAAATTGCCATGACATTTTTGAAACTGAGCAGACGCGCCTTTGGTGCTCTGACATTTGGTGGCCTGAAATTTGGTGGTTTGGCCATTGGCGCGATTGGTTTGTCGCTGACAGCCATGCCAACGCCTGCAGCGGCTCAATCCTATCCGGAAAAGCCCATCAACATTATTGTGCCAACAGGCCCTGGCAGCCTGGTTGATATTCTGGCGCGCCTCGTTGGTGATGGCATGACCGAGAATTGGGGCCAGCAGGTCATCGTCAAGAATATTGGCGGTGCTGGCGGCTCTATCGGGGCTGCCAAGATTGCGGAAGCAGAGGCTGATGGCTACACGCTTGGTTTTGTTCCAGCGAACCTCACCACGCACCCCTATCTTTACAAAATCAAATATGATGTGCAGGCGGATTTTGATCCGGTGATCCGGGTCGCGGGTGCGTCCATGGTGCATTATGTGAACAATGACCTTGGCATTTCGAGCGTTCAGGAATTCATCGATTATGCCAAAGCCAATCCCGACAAGCTGACATTTGCAACAGCGGGCCTTGGCAGCGCTGCCAATCTGGCATCGGAACTGTTCCAGACCAAAACCGGCGTGAGCATGAAAGCCGTTCCTTACAAGAAGCTCAATCTTGGTGTTCTGGATGTTGTCGCAGGGCGCGTCTCCACCGTATTTGTGTCTGCTGCACAAGGCATGCAATTTGTCCGGGATGGCAAGTTGACCGCATTGGGCATCACCGGTCTGACACCCAATCCAGGCGCGCCGGAGTTGAAACCAATCGCGGAACTTGGTGTTCCCGGCTATGAATTCAAATCCTGGTTTGGCTTTATTACACCATCGGGGGTTCCTTCGGACATCATTGCCAAGCTGAATGCGGAAGTCGTCCGCCAGACCAAGACAGAGGCTTTCCAGCAGGCACTTGCAAAGGCCGGGCTGGAACTGATCGCTGGCACACCGGAAGAATTCGCCAGCGTAATTGATGCTGAGCTTGCCAGTTGGAAGGGTATTCTGTCCAAGTAGCCAAGCTGTATAATAAGACAAAGGCCTGTTCATAGTTTGTGCAGGCCTTTGGTGTCTTTCACCAAAACTGAGGGGCTCGCGGTGAAGTTATTGACTGACAAGGATTTTGGATCGGGTTTGCTGTTTGCCCTGGCTGGCATCACGGGTCTGGTCCTGACATCCAGCTTTGAATTTGGGTCCACTGCAGAGCCTGGCCCCGGCTTTTTTCCGATTATCCTGTCCACGCTTCTGATTCTGATTGGCATTGCAGTGGCGCTTGGTGTTTGGTTGCGTGAAGCCGACCCAATTTCGGCAATTGCGATCCGGCCCTTCTTGTTGATTACCTGCGCAGTCGTCGTTTTTGCGTTGTGTATTGAGCGCTTTGGTCTGGTGCCGTCGGTGTTTGTCACTGCCATTGTTGCCAGCTTTGCCCGAGCCAATTATGGCTGGGTTCACCGCATTCTGGCAGCAGCGGGTCTCGCCTTTTTCAGCGCGCTTCTGTTCATCGGTGCCTTGAATTTACCTGTCGCCCTCTGGTCGTTTTGAGAGGCGTGGTATGGAACTGATCAACAATCTCAGCCTCGGTTTCAGCACAGTTTTAACCGGCCAGAATTTGCTCTTCTCCTTTTTCGGCGTCTTGCTGGGAACACTTATCGGCGTGCTTCCCGGCCTTGGGCCATTAGTGGCTATCGCTGTATTGCTGCCCTTCACTTTCGGGCTTGATCCGGTGTCCTCGATGATCATGCTGGCTGGAATTTTCTACGGCGCACAATATGGTGGCTCGACGACAGCCATTCTGATCAATTTGCCGGGAGAAGCCTCTTCCATTGTTACGACGCTGGATGGCCACGAAATGGCGAAGCGCGGACATGCTGGAAAAGCGCTGGCGACCGCAGCCATTGGGTCTTTCTTTGCCGGATGTGTGGCCACGGTTCTGATTGGAGTCTTCGCACCGCCCCTTGCAGAGCTTGCCTTTCAGTTTGGCCCTGCCGAATATTTTTCCCTGATGGTTTGCGGTCTGATTGTCTCTGTCGTGCTTGCCAATGGCTCCGTTCTGAAAGCCATCGGCATGATGGTCTTTGGTCTTTTGCTGGGTCTGATCGGCACCGATGAAATGACGGGCCTTCAGCGCATGACACTGGACATTCCTGAACTATCAGACGGGTTGAGCGTTGCCGCAATTGCCATGGGCATTTTCGGTCTTGGCGAGATCATGCGCAATCTGGAAGACACCACCAAACGCGAATTTAGTGTGTCAAAAATTACAAGTCTGATGCCGACACGGGATGATCTGAAACTCATTTTTGCGCCCATGGTGCGAGGCACGTTTCTGGGCTCCTTTCTGGGCGTGTTGCCCGGCGGCGGAGCGCTGCTGGCATCCTTTTCGGCCTATGCGCTGGAAAAGAAAATCGCCAAGGATCCCAGCGCATTCGGAAAAGGTGCCATTCAGGGTGTAGCAGCGCCTGAATCGGCCAACAATGCCGGTGCACAAACCTCCTTTATTCCCATGTTGACCCTTGGCATTCCCTCCAATCCGGTGATGGCGCTGATGATCAGCGCTCTTATCATTCAGGGGATTGAGCCTGGCCCTGCCGTGATTACAGACCACCCTGAATTGTTCTGGGGTATTATTGCTTCCATGTGGATCGGCAATCTGATGCTTCTGGTTCTTAATCTGCCGCTGGTCGGGTTGTGGGTCAAACTGGTGTCCATCCCCTATAAATTTCTGTTTCCGATTGTGATCGTGTTTGCCTGTGTGGGTGTCTTCAGCGTCAACAACACTGCTTTCGCAGTGCTGACCATGGCCGCCTTTGGCGTTCTTGGATATGTGCTGAAGAAGCTGGAATGCGAGGCTGCCCCCATGATCCTGGGCTTCATTCTGGGGCCGATGATGGAAGGGCATATGCAACGGGCCTTGTTGATCTCGGGCGGTGAGGTTTCTGTCTTTGTGCGCGAGCCAATCAGCGCCGGACTTCTGGCCGTTGCGGCCATTGCATTGGTGGCTGCAGTTCTGCCGTCTGTTCGGAAGACAAGGAACGTTGCGCTGGTGGACGAGGATTAGGGCAGCGAAATCAGAAATCTTGCGTCATTCTGCTCATCTCTCAGCAATTTTCACAAATCTGGAACCTCACTTCACATACTCCAAGCGGTTCGTTGGCCGGTATTGGCGTGCCACTTTAAAATGTGTTTTATAAATTCCGGACCCAACCCTCATCGGAGTTTTGCCGTTCTATGATCCATCACCGGCCATTGCCAAACATCATGGTGGCACCCAATGGTGCGCGCAGAACCAAAGCGGATCATCCGGCCATTCCCCTGACGCAGTCGGAACTGGTTGAAACCGCGATTGCCTGCCAAAAAGCAGGTGCAGACGGGATACATCTTCACATCAGGGACGAACAGGGACTGCATCTGCTGGATGCAGCGGGCTATGCGCAATTGCTTGAGGCGCTCATGGCTGCTGTTCCGGAAATGTATCTTCAAGTGACATCGGAAGCTGCCGGTCGCTACGAAACCGGCGAGCAGATAGCCATTGTTCGTGCCCTGAAGCCGGATCATGTTTCTGTTGCGCTGAGGGAAATGGCCCCCTCGCCTGAAGCCTGGCCCGCCGCACGGGATTTTTATCATTGGGCAGCAGAAGCCAACGTTGCGATCCAGCACATTCTTTATACCCCCAAAGAGGTCGCGGCGTTTCTCGGCGCTTTAGACGCGGGCAAAATTCCCGGCACGCATCATTTGCTGCAATTCGTTCTGGGCGACTATCAGGGCACGCGCATCAGCCGCCTGGATGACATACAGTCCCTGCTTGATCTGTTGGGCAGCTCTAGCGCCCATACATTCGACTGGATGCTGTGTGCCTTCGGGCGCGAAGAGACAGACTGTCTGACAGAAGCTGTCAGACTGGGCGGGAAAGTCCGCGTCGGCTTTGAAAACTCGCTCTGGAACCAAGATGGTTCACTGGCCGTTGACAATACCGAGCGGGTTCATGAAATTTCGCGATCTGTTCAGGCCTCGTGATTTAGGCGCTGTAAGTTATTCAACTGTCTTTCGCAAAAGCACAAGATTGTCGAGCACCAGATTGGTTGACCAGATGAAGTCTGCATCCGCATCGGGCGTGTCAAAAACATCCACGAAATTTGTGAAGCTTTTTTTGTTGTCGACGCCAACAATGTCATTTGTATAGGTCGAGGCGTAAGGCCAGATGCTGTCGTCAAAATTGGGCATCATCCAGTCTTCGGGCATGGCCCAGTGAGCGGCGGAAAAGCCTGTTGCATCATTTACGCCTTCCTGATCACAGGTCGAACTGTCCCGCAGTGGACCACTTACAACAAGGCAAGTGCGGTCCTTAAGCGGTGCGGTGTAAAAGGTCTGCGCGCGCCAACTGGAATCTGTCAGGGCAACGATTTTACCTGCAGCATCCTGAATATGGGCCACGAAGCCGCCATCACCCGGATGATGGCTTGCGCTGCGGTTGGCTTCAGAGCCAAGACCCAGATTTTCTTCCCAATCAACCATCATCACGGCAATGGTCACCGGACGATCAGCGGAAAAGCGGATTACATTTGAGTTGAATGGCGTGAACGGAACCGGATCGACCGCCAGCAACTCGCCATTTACATAGAACTCGAAATAATTGTCTGCGAAGATATAGGCGGTGAATTCCTCATCGCCGCCCGCATCCATCAGCGGAACGTCCGCCAGGTTCAGCTCTGAAAGAGAGCCAAGCTGGGCGCCGCCACACTCATTGTACAGATCAGTTGCTTTTGGAGCTGTTTCAAAATTGGTCGCTGCCGGAACAGTCCATACCGTGCCGTCATCGGCCGTAATCTCTCCGACCAGACTGACACGAGACCGGCGCCCGCAATCAATGAGACCAGGGTTGGTGATTTCTGCCGGGCCGGTTGTGAAGGTTGGTTCCTGTGCAAAAGCAGCAGGTGCGAGCGTGCAGAGAAAGACAATTGGGAGGGTGTGTTTAAACATGCTTTCAGGCCGCCTGTGTGAGAAAGTGTGCAAAAGTGCGACACATAATGGGCACAGATATTCTTGAAATATGGAATGAATATGAATTCGGCAGGAATGGCGCAGGATTAGGCATTGGCAGGACATCACCACCATCACATAGACCCGGACGCTGGCGACACGCGTGTATTCTGGGCTGTTGTCGTCAATCTGGGCCTTACAATTGCTCAGATCATTGGCGGCATTCTGTCTGGCAGCCTGGCGTTGCTGGCTGATGCGTTACATAATTTTTCCGACGCCATTTCGCTGATCATCGCGTTTGCCGCGCGCAAGATTGCGCGCCGTCCGGCAGATGAAGCCATGACATTTGGCTATGGCAGAGCCGAGATCGTGGCGGCGCTGGTCAATTACACAACACTGATCGTTATCGGGCTCTATCTGATTTATGAGGCGGTCTTGCGGTTCTTTGATCCGCAGGGCGTGGATGGCTGGCTGGTTATCATCATTGCAGGCATAGCGCTTGCCGTTGATACCGTTACAGCGCTTCTGACATTTACCATGTCCAAGCAGAGTATGAATATTCGTGCAGCGTTCCTGCACAATGTGGCGGATGCGTTGGGATCGATCGCCGTCATTTTCGCCGGCACCCTGATCCTGCTTTATGACTGGCGTCTGGTGGACCCGATTGTCACTCTGATGATTGCTGCTTATATCCTGTGGCAGTCATTTGCGGAGATCGGGCCTGTGATCCGCATTCTGATGCTTGGTAGCCCACCTGATATGAGTATTCCCGATATTCTGGCAGAACTCCGGTCCATTGAGGGTGTGGCAGATATTCATCATGTGCACCTTTGGCAGATGCAGGAACATGAGACGGCGCTCAATGCACATCTGGTTGTATCACAAGGCGCATGGGGACATGCTGATGCTATCAAGATGACCACCAAGGAATTGCTTCAAGCCAAATTTGGCATTGCGCATGCAACACTGGAAATTGAATGTTCGATCCATGCCTGCCCCGCAGCAAAGACTGTTGGTCATGCGGCTGCCAGTGGAGCCGACAAAACCGATCAACATGGGGATCACGAACACAGCTGGACGGGTTAGGGTCCGGGCTCTACTATTTGTCTTGAAGGATGCCCCATCGGCGCACGGTCATGGTTTCCAGTTTGCGGAACAGGAAGCGGTCCATGACAAGCCAGATGACGCCCACGATAATCATGCCCAATATGACTGTCTCGGTCTGATACCATTGAACGGCATCAAGGGTCATATAGCCAAGCCCCGTGGTTCCAGCGATGAGTTCTGCTCCGATCAGGGCGCGCCAGCCAAAAGCCATGGATGAGCGAAAGCCAACGATCAGCTGCACAAAGGCACCGGGGATGATGACGGATTTCAGAATATCAAACCGGCTGGCCCCAAGTGAGAGAACAGCGCGGTAATAGGTTTGCGGGATGGATTCAACACCAATCACCGTGTTGTAGAGATTTGAGAAGAAGATGATATTGGCAATAACGAAGATGATTGCGCCATCGCCAATGCCAAACCACAAGACGGCCAGCGGAATCCAGGCAATACCGGCAATGGATTGCAGAAATGTCAGCAGGGGCAGCAGGAAATCAGATGCATGTCTGTTGACGCCAATGGCAATGCCAATCGGGACTGCCAGCAGATTTCCCACGATAAATCCAAGCGCCAGCCGATAGAGACTGACCAGAATATGTTCCAACAGCGATCCATCGCCGGTGAGTTCGATTGCTTTGGTCCAGACAAGCTGCGGAGATGGCAGTTTGTAAGCTGGCACAGACAGCAGTGAGGGCAGCACCGTCCATAATATCAGGATGCCGATAAAGGGCATTGCAGCGAGTAGATATGGCCTGAGTTTGAAGGTTTTCATCATTGAATCTCACGCTGCTCGGCTGTAGTCACCAAGCCCCATTTTTGAATGGTGGCGCGCTCAAAGGGGCGCAGATAGGCCAGTTCGATAATCAGCCACAACAGCCCCATGATAATCATGCCGACAATGGTTCTGTCGGTTTGCTTGTTGGCCGCACCATCGAAAATCAGAAAGCCGATTCCTGATGTGGCGGCAATGGCTTCAGCAATGATGAGGCCACGGAATGCAAAACCGGCACCAATGCGAAAACCGGTTACAATGCTTGGCAACACACCCGGCAAAATAACCTCCCTGAGGATTTGCCAGCGGGTAGCGCCCAGTGAGCGCGCCGCATTTACATAGACGATTGGCAGGGTCTGAATACCAGCCAGAACATTGTAGAGAATGGGAAATGCGACCACGAAGATCAGCAACGTCAATATGGTCGTAATGCCATAGCCAAACCAGATGACGAAGACCGGCAGCCAGGCCGATTCCACAATTGCATAGAAGAACCCGACCAGCGGTGCGAAAACGGCGGCAATGGCCTTGTTCAGGCCAAGTGCAAGCGCAACACCAATTCCCACAAGGGAGCCAAGAAAGACACCGGCCACATAGCGGTAAAGGCTGTCCAGAAGATAGACCTCCAGAATGCCTTTGCGCATCATGTCCATAAAGGCGTGATAGACATCAACCGGTGCTGGAAAGAAATAGGAACTGACCCCGGACACGCTGGCACCTATCTGCCAGGCGATGAACAGGGCCGCTATCCCGGCGACGCCTTTGGAAGCTTTAATCCCACGCTTTATCAAACGTGCCTGAGCTGGCGACCTACTCACTTGCGTCACCCTGCTCTGGATCCCAGGAATTGATTGATGAAATCCATGGTTTGCTCGCCAGTGCCAGCAGGTCCCCGGTCGACACATCACGCAGATACACGTTGGTTTCATCTACCCGCATCAACCTGCCGGTCTGCTGCAGACGCGTCATGTGAAATGCTTCCGGTTGAAAGTCGAGACTTGCAACAATGGCGTATTTCCCCCCCGGCTCTGTCTGGAACCCGTCCAGTTTCAGATCACGCTGTGAGGTGCGGTGCAACGCAATGACCAGCACAAAGACCAGGATCAGGGATGTGGTCAGGATCGGCGGCTTCAGCAGCACTCGCATCCAACCCATCACGCCGCATCCTGCCTGACCAGCTTTGTGATCTCGTCGCGCAATGCCTGAAAGCGCGGATTGGAATTCAGTGACGACATATCTCGTTCTGAACGGTCAATATCGATATCCACCATCGCCTTGATCTCGCCAGGGCCGGAAGACAGAACCATAACCCGGTCACCGAGAAAGATGGCTTCTTCCACACTGTGGGTTACAAAAAAGACGGTCACTTCTGTCTGTTGCCAGATGCGGACCAGTTCTTCCTGAAGCGTCATGCGGGTTTGTGCATCCACGGCTGCAAACGGCTCATCCATCAACATCACTTCCGGCTCATTCGCCAATGTGCGTGCCACGGCCGCGCGCTGGCGCATGCCACCTGACAATTGATGGGGGTATTTCGCTTCCGCATCTGCAAGGCCACACAGGGCCAGATATTCACGGGCTGTTTTATCGCGCTCGGGCTTGGATTTGCCACGGAATTTCAGGCCAAGGCCAACATTGTCCAGCACCGTTTTCCACGGCAGCAGGGCATAATCCTGAAACACCACACCGCGATCAGCGCCCGGTCCTTCAATGTCCTTGCCGTTCAGCTTGATGCTGCCGCTCTGCGGTGTCAGAAATCCGGCGATTGCCGACAGCAATGAGGATTTTCCGCAACCACTGGGCCCGACAACGACCAGAAACTCGTTTGCACTCACCTCCAATGTGACATCCTTGACCGCCAGATGCGGCTCGGAAAGGTCCTGATTGGTGTAGGCGATGGACGCGTTGTCGACCGAAATTTTGGGGAGTTCTTTGTTCACAACCACATTTCTTTGCTCTGGCAGATAAAAACGGAGCCGCCCTGTTTGACGGCTCCGTTTATCTGCTAGTTTTTCAGATCATCCGGGATCGGCTTCAGATCATCAAAAAATTGCGGAGCTGTTTCCATCGCATAATTGATGAACTGCGCATCAACAACCTCATCCAGATTGATTTCATCACGCAGCTTGCCGGCAGCCTTCAGACCAGGAATGGTTTTTTCCCGGTACATATCCACGGTGTAGCGGGACATGCGCGGGTCACTCAGACCGTTGCGTATGGCAGCTTTCATGACGCTGGCATCCTTGAGATTGATCCAACGCAGGTTCACTTCCGCAGCCTCATCGAGATTCTGGCGAACCCATTGAGACGCTTCTGCGAATGCGAGCATGAAGCGGCGAAGCTGTTCCGCCTTTCCCTCAACAACGGATTTGGACGTCAGAATTGTGCCGGGATCATAGCAGGATTGACATTGGCCGACGATGAGCTGTTTGGCGCCATCAACGTTGACAACACTTGTTGAGAGCCATGGCTCCCACACGGAAACCGCATCTACATCGCCGTTCAGAAGAGCTGTCGGAAGCTCCGGTGGCTTAACGTTGATCATCTCGACATCATCACCTGTCATTCCGTGTTGGGCAAGCAGGCCCAGCACATAGCCTTCCGCGCCAGTGCCGCGGGGCAAACCGATGCGTTTTCCCTTCAGATCCTCAATTGAATTGATACCGGCTGACGATGCGATACCGTTATTGTCAACATAGTGATCCTTGAGGGCGTCGCCATGAAGGTGACCGATCAAAACAAGCGGAAAGCCGTTTGATGCCCCGGACAGGAATGGAATTGATCCCATCGTGTTCACATCATGGGAGCCTGCCAGCAGACCGTTGATCATCTCGACACCTGTCTGGAACATCACAATCTCTGCATCAAGACCATGCTTTTCAAACAGGCCCTGCTCCACCGCCACAAAAATTGGTGCATGCAGTGTTCCACCTGCAGCGGCAATTTTCAGCTTCAGAGTATCCTGTGCAGTTGCGGCTCCTCCGCCCAGTAACAACGCCACCATGGCGAAGCGCATTAATTTAAGTATTGTATTCATGGTTTCCTCCTCTTTATTTGGGTGTCAGTCTATTGGTACTGGCCACGTCCCGGATCTTCTGTTCGGCAAGGCATTCATGGCCAGAGATGCTATTTTAGGGATGGCGTGCGTTCGTCAGACCAGCCCCGGTTCTTTTCCAAGGGCTCTGGCTTCCGAGATGCAAAGATGCTCATTCAGGGCTGCTGCAGCCGCCGCACGGTCATCCACAATCAACGCGTCCAGTATTTTCAAATGCTCCTGCATGGCCGGTAAAACGCGCGAAGCAATGAAGCGACGGTTCAGACGAACCATGCGGACCTTGTCACTGTTCTGGCCATGTATCTGGGTCAGCAAATCATTCCCGATGGCTGCTATCAAACCGTCATGGAATGCCCAATCGGTCTTGTAGGCATCGTGCAGCAGGGCCTCGTCAATATTGGTTTCTGCCCTGACGGCAATGCTTTTTGTCCGGTCGCGAATTTCCTGCAATTGCGGCCAGCCATTGTCGCCCAGTTCATAACAGGCCTGCACTTCCAGAAACCGGCGCACCTGAAATGCGTTGGTGATGAAATCCCGGTCGACCTTGGCGATGCGAACGCCCTTTTTGGGAAGCAGTTCGACCAGCCCTTCACTTTCAAGCTGGCGTAAAGCATCACGCAGGGGACTGATCGAGACGTTCAATCCATCACATAATTCCTGAATCGATAGAAACTGTCCGGGATGCAATTGCTCGGCAAACAGTGATTCCTTGAAGGCCGCATAAGCGTTTTCGCGAAGCAAATTCAGGTCCCCTCCCAATAAAATTTCTTGTAAAATTTTACAAGAAATATCAAAGCGTATGAAATGAGTCAATGCCCGATCCAGCACCTTGCGCCGTTTTGCTCACCCGTTTGAACACGGGTATATTTTTTCACTACAGCCTTCGGTTTAACTGCCTGCACCAGAGCCATGCTTCAGAGTTGCTGTTGAAATCTTCCGCTTGACTCATTTGTCCGCCCTCCTGTTAAATAGAACAAAATAGGAACATTTAGCGAGGACGATTGTGCGTAACGCAACGGCAACAGCGTTGATTGATCATTTGCATACGCAGGATCAAATGCGCGTTCAGGACGGTTTTCAGACAAAAGTTGGGACCAGATTACCCGCTGCGCTGAATGCACAGCTGATCCCTGCCAGCCGCTTACTGCCCAACAGCCAGAGTGTTGCAGAAGATGAATTGTCAGCCTTTTTTGACACCGGTCTGCCGCCCGGCAGCCTGCATGAAATACGCTGCGCGCACAGCCGTGATGCGGGGGCTTTGACAGGGTTTGCAATGGCCTTGCTGAGCCGGATGAACCAACACGCGGCGAAACCGGTTTTATGGATATCAGCGCCTTTTGCCGATACCAGCAATATGAGCCTGTTCCCGCAGGGTCTTGCCAATCTGGGCTTTGATCCTGACCGCCTTGTCATTGTCACGCCACTCAGTGTGAAACACGCTTTATGGGCGGCGGATGAGGCTGCCAAATGCACCGATCTGGCGGCTGTCATTCTGCATGTTGAGGGCCACCCCAGAACACTTGATATGACCGCTACGCGGCGTTTGAACCTGCGAGCCAGTGAAAGCGGAACCAGCGTTCTCATTCTGCGGCAGAGCAGCGAAGAGGAAGCCAATGCAGCCATAACGCGTTGGTGCATCAAGCCGCGCCTGTCCTGCCAGTTAGACATGCAGGGTGCCCTGAAGCCCGATGCAGGCATTGGTCATACCGCATTTTCCGCTCATCTGGAGCGTAATCGACAAGGGGCAACCGGGGCTGCCTCTGCCACATGGAACCACCAAATTCGAGGCTTTTGCCATGTCCGACACAAAGATCACATCCACGAACAATCTGGGGTACACTCAGGGCCACAATCTGGGCCCCAATCAGGACAAAGGGCAACGCTTCCTCAGCATCGCCTTCCCCTTTCTGCCAACCGACCGGATCAGCCGTCAGATATGGGGAAAATCGTGGCGCTTCCAACAAAACTGGAACGGGCAGGCTGACTGCCCGCCCCTTGCCGTTATCGCTTCCATTAAAAGTGCCTTGCGCCTGTCCGCGCTAAACCAGACGGCCAGACAGGCCGGATTGCATAAAGATCAGACCCTGACAGATGCACGGGCTATTTTGCCAAAGCTGGACTGTCATGAAGCTGATGAGGCGGCTGATGCTGCGCTTCTGGAAGCCATTGCCGACTGGTGCGAGCGCTACACACCGCTGTTGTCCATCGACACGATCAATGGTCTTCCCGGACTGATGCTGGACATCACCGGCTGCGCACATCTGTTCAAAGGCGAGGAGGCATTGCGCCTGAATCTGATTTCGAGCCTGAATGCCCAGGGTTTTGTCACCAACATTGCCATTGCCTCCACACCAGGGGCTGCCTGGGGTATTGCCCGCTACGGGAACGTGAACGACAGTCGTATTGCTGCCCAAGGCGCAGAGCGGGACCATGTCGCGCCCCTGCCCCTTGAGGCTCTGCGCATGGACCCGAAAACTGTTGAGGAACTGAAGCAGGTCGGGTTGAAAACCGTTGGCTGCATCATGGATTTGCCACGCGGGCCGCTATCGCTGCGGTTTGGCAGGCAGTTGCTGCGCAGGCTTGATCAGGCGCTTGGCCGCGAAGAGGAAACCATTTCACCGCGCATGGCTGTGGCGGAACTTGCATCTGAACGGCAATTTGTTGATCCAATCTCGTTGCAGGATGATATCAGCCGCAGCATTTTATCGCTTGCAGGCAATCTGAAACCTATTCTGGAAAAGCGCGCGCTTGGCGCACGGGTTCTGGTCTTGAAACTGTTCCGGGTGGACGGAGAGCGCCGCATGCTCAGCGTTGTCACGGCCAATCCGGAACGCGAGCCCGCCCATATTGAGCAATTGTTTCAGGACCGGCTTGTCAGTTTGCACAGCCCTTTGGAAGCCGGTTTCGGGTTTGATCTGGTCCGTCTGGAAATTGCCACATCGGAGCCCATGCTCGATCAGCAGGCAGATTTTGTTGCCAAAGTGCCGATGGAAGACAGCTATAACGCGCTCATCAACCGGCTTGGCGCGCGCCTTGGCACAGACCGGGTCCAGCATTTCATCATGAATGACAGCCATATTCCGGAACGCAGCTTTGGGGTGCTACCGTCCATTCGCAGGCCCAATCAGAAGGGCCGACATAGGCATCAAAATATGCGGGCGCAGGCCGCCCTCTCCCTGACAGATGCTGAGGATATGGAAGAGCTGGACACGCAACTGACGCGGCCAATTCTGCTGTTGAATCAGCCTGAACCTGTGGATGTGATTGCCGAGATACCCGAAGGCCTGCCGCAACGCTTCCGCTGGCGCAAAGTGCTGTATGAGATTGCCGCCAGCGAAGGTCCGGAGCGAATTGCCTGCGAGTGGTGGCGCGATGGCCGTCAGGCGCTGACGCGGGATTACTTCAAGACTGAAGATCGTGAAGGGCGGCGGTTCTGGCTGTTCCGTCAGGGATTATACGAGCGGGAAGCCGCGCGCCCGCATTGGTATATGCACGGGCTGTTCCCGTGACCCAGCAGCCATTTGCCCTGCCTTATGTGGAACTGGCCGCAGCCAGTAATTTTTCCTTTCTGCGCGGAGCCTCTCATGGCGAGGAAATGGTTCTTCAGGCTAAAAAACTGGACCTCACCGGCCTGGCCATTGCCGACCGCAATTCCATGGCTGGTGTGGTGCGCGCTCATATGGCCGCCAAGGAGGCAGAGCTGCCCTTTGCACCTGGATGCCGGCTGGTGTTCACCGATGCCACACCGGATATTCTTGTCTGGCCGAAAAGCCGGCAGGGCTGGGGCAATCTGTGTGAATTGCTGACACGGGGTAAACGGCGTGCGCCGAAAGCTGCCTGTTATCTGCAGCTTGATGATTTTCTGGATTTGGGAGAACAGATGATCATGGCTCCTGTTCTGCCCGCACAATTTTCAGAAAAGACGGGCGCTTTTCTACCAAAATTGAAAAGCCGGTTTGGCCGCAACGTCTATCTTGCCCTGTCGCGCAGCTATGGGACGCATGATGACAGGCGGTTGCAACGTCTGTCACGCATGGCCAGCACTTACAAATTGCCGCTTCTGGCCATTGGCGACGTGCTTTACCACGCGCCCGACAGGCGGCCTTTGCAGGATGTTTTAAGCTGTGTGCGCGAAGGCAAGACACTGGCCACCATTGGCAAGGCACTGGAGCCGAATGCCGAGCGTCATTTGAAATCCGGCATTGAAATGACACAGCTTTTCAAAGGCTATGAAGCGGCTGTCAGCGCTTCTGTAGCCGTGTTTGAACAGTTGCAGTTTTCTCTGGATGAATTGCGCTATCAATATCCTGAAGATCCGGTTTTTGAAGAGCTTGGCGGGCATCCGGTTCCCTCCCAGATTGCGCTGGAACAATTGACCGCACGCGGTGCAAAGGAACGCTTTCCTGAAGGGGTGCCCCCCAAGGTGCAGGCTGCTATCCGCCATGAGATGGGTTTGATCAAAAAGCTGAATTATGCCTCCTATTTTCTGACAGTTTTCGACATTGTGCGCTTTGCCCGCAGTCAGGGTATTTTATGTCAGGGGCGCGGCTCTGCTGCCAATTCAAGCATTTGCTATTGCCTGCGCATTACCGAAGTTGACCCCGTCAAGGTTGACTTGCTGTTTGAACGTTTTATTTCCGAAGAGCGCGGCGAGCCGCCGGATATTGATGTGGATTTCGAGCATGAGCGGCGCGAAGAAGTCATCCAGTATATCTACGCAAAATACGGCCGGGAGAAAGCCGGTCTGGCAGCCACGGTCATCACCTATCGCGCGCGCTCGGCCATACGGGAAGTGGGCAAGGTTTTTGGCCTGTCGGATGATGCCATCAGCGCCATTTCCGGCACGAGATGGGGCAGCGGATCAAGCGCCATCAGTGATGAGGAGACCAAGCGGGCCGGTTTGGACCCACAGGACAAACATCTGAAGCAATTGCTTGATCTGGCCAATCAGATCATCGGCTTTCCGCGTCATCTCTCCCAGCATGTCGGCGGTTTTGTCATTACACGCGACCGGCTGTCATCGCTGATCCCGATTGAAAATGCCGCCATGGATGATCGTACCATTGTGGAATGGGACAAGGATGATCTTGAAAGTCTCGGCATGTTGAAAATCGATGTGCTGGCGCTGGGCATGCTGACCTGCATTCGCAAGGCGTTTGATCTGCTCAAAACCCATTATGGACGTCATGAAACTCTGGCGTCCCTGCCGCAGGAAGATACAGCGACCTACGACATGATCTGCCGGGCCGATACGCTGGGTGTGTTTCAGATTGAAAGCCGGGCGCAAATGTCGATGCTGCCGCGTCTGAAGCCCAGAACCTATTATGACCTTGTCATTGAGGTTGCCATTGTCCGGCCCGGACCCATTCAGGGGGATATGGTGCACCCCTATTTGCGCCGTCGCCAGGGCAAGGAAAAGGTCAGCTATCCCAAAGCTGAACTGGAAAGGGTTCTTAAAAAAACGCTGGGTGTTCCGCTGTTTCAGGAACAGGCCATGAATATTGCCATTGTCGCCGCCCATTTCACCCCGTCCGAGGCCGATAAATTACGCCGCGCCATGGCCACGTTTCGCCGGGTTGGCACCATCGGCAATTTTGAACGGAAAATGGTGGAGGGCATGGTGGCCAACGGGTATGAGCGCGACTTTGCCAAACATTGCTTCAAGCAGATTGAAGGGTTTGGCGATTATGGTTTTCCCGAAAGCCATGCAGCCAGTTTTGCTCTGCTGGTCTATGTGTCCTGCTGGCTGAAATGCTATTATCCCGATGTGTTCTGCGCTGCGATCCTGAACTCGCAACCCATGGGTTTCTACGCCCCGGCTCAGCTTGTGCGCGATGCCAGGGAACATGGTGTGGAACTGCGCCCTCCCGACATTAATCATTCAAACTGGGACACAAGTCTGGAAGCAGATTCACAGGCGCAGAGAATTTCACCGCAACACCGGGATATGGCTGGTGTGATGCAAAACAACCATGCCGTTCGCCTTGGCCTTAACCGGGTCAAAGGCCTGCATAAGGACCATGCGGATCAACTGGTTGCCCATCGCGGGCGTGGTTATGACAGTATGCGCGATCTGTGGCTTCGCTCCGGCCTTGCAAAATCCACTCTGGAACGTCTGGCAGAGGCCGATTGTCTGCGCTCTCTTGGTCTGGACCGCCGCACGGCCCTGTGGGCCGCCAAGGCACTGGACCCGCTGACCAGTGAAGAGCGTCTGCCGCTGTTTGCAATCGGGGCAGATACGGACCGTCGTAACGAGCCGGATGTTGCGCTGCCGACCATGCCATTGGGCGAGCATGTGATCCATGACTACCGCTCGCTATCCCTATCGCTGAAGGCGCATCCTGTGTCCTTCGTCAGGCAAACACTGGGACAAATGCATTACCGCCAGACGGAAGCTCTCAACACAGCACGGTCAAACTCATTCATTCGTATTGCCGGACTGGTACTTGTGCGCCAGCGACCGGGCACGGCCAAAGGCGTGATCTTTGAAACCATCGAGGATGAAACCGGGGTTGCCAATATTATTGTCTGGCCGAAAATTTTTGAAAAATATCGGCCGGTTGTTCTGGGCGCACGGTTTGTCGGCATTCATGGCAAGGTTCAAACGGCAGAGGGCGTGACGCATGTGATTGCAAACCATCTTGAAGATCTGACGCATCTTCTGTCAGCCATATCTGATGCAACGGAGCATCTGGAGCCGCTGGCCAATGCAGATGAGGTTAAAAACCCGCAGCAGGATGTCAGGCAAAAACGCGCGCGCCCTGACCGAATTGAAAAATTTGAAAAAGATCTCGATACAATGCGTCACAAAAACCGCCCCCCTTCACGCGCCGGTGCGGTTTTGCCAAAAGGGCGAAATTTTCATTAAAGCATCATTGGGTCCAACAGGCTGCGCCCGTCAGTTGCTTTGAAGGCGTATATCCGGCACCCGGCTTTTTCCATAAACCAACAGGCCATTCGGCAAATCATTGTCGAAAACCTTGCGTTCAACATCAGCCTCTGACAGCCCCAGCTTTACCCAGCGCTCTCGCAAGCGCCGCTCCAATTCAGCAGCTCCCACCTCGACCATCACCGTTCTGTCAAACTGCTCCGCCAATTGCTGCCAGGGTGCCTCATCCAACAGCAGATAATTCCCTTCAACCACAATCACACGGGTTGCCTGTTCAATGAGAGCGGCACCCGCACGGGCAATTTCTATGGTTCTGTCAAACACTGGCACAGCAATGGACGGCTCAGTGTTAGCCCGAAGCCGTTTGATCATGGCAGCCAGTCCACCAACATCAAATGTATGGGGCGCGCCTTTTTGCGCCTGCCATCCTTTTGGTGTCAGCACATGGTCATCATAATGATAGCCATCCATGGGCAGTAAGGCGGCCTGCCCCGCACGGACTTCATTCAGTTGATCCACCAGCCATTCAGCAAGGGTCGACTTACCTGAAGCGGGCGCGCCTGCAATGGCAATGATGAGCCTGTCGCCAGCCAAACCGGCATCGACGCCTTTTACCAGCTCCGTCAAAAGTTCCTGCTGATCAATAGATTGCGACATATAGACTCCCGTTTGTGTGGCCAATTGTCAGACGCGCTTTAATAACCGCGTGTCATATCCACCAGATGCTCCAGCGATCTGCCGTCCCTATGAGCACCCACCTGTCTGGCAATCAGCTGTGACAGGGTCTTTGGATCGCTGACCGCTGCCACATGCGGTGTGATGATAATGTTGTCCAAGTCCCAAAGCGGGCTCTCCTTCGGCAAGGGCTCCACTTCAAACACATCCAGACTGGCCGCTTTCAGCACGCCGCTTTGCAAGGCGGCCACAACATCCGTTTCCACATGAATGCGCCCGCGCCCGGCATTGATGAAGACCGACCCGCCCAGCGGTCCGCTTCGGTGCAGCTTTTCAAAGACAGATGCCCCGATCAGCCCCTTCGTCTCCGGTGTCAGTGGCAGCAGGCACACCAGAATATCCGTACCGGACAGAAATTCATCCAGCCCATCAGCACCGTGAAAGCAGGTAACATTGTCCAGTTCTTTCGGAGTTCGGCTCCAGCCGCGCAAACCAAAGCCAAGCTTGTGTAACAGGCCCGCTGAATCACGCCCCAATTCGCCAAGGCCCATCAAGCCGATCTGCACTTCTCTGGCTAAAGGCTGCGCCAAAACCTGCCAATTGCGACGGCGCTGTTGTTGAGAATACTGCAATTGCTGGCGGTGGTGCAGCAAGACCTGCGCCACAACCCACTCCGTCATCCAGGCTGTCAGATCAGGGTCGACAACGCGTGCAAGTGGCACTGGGGGCAATGTGTTGCCACCAAACAAATGGTCAACACCTGCCCCCAAAGAAAACAGAGCCTTTAAATTTGGAAACGTGGCCAGGGTTTCGCCCTGGGCTGCCCACACCAGGGCATACTCAACCGCTTCCGGGTCTTTGATATCTGGATAGGCCTCAATACGCTCATCCGGCATTGCTGCCTTGAGGGCATGCACCCAGGGCGCCGGATTCCAGCCATCGACCAATACAAGAATGCTCATGATAGCACTTTAGACCGCAACCTCATCAGAATCGACTGCAGCAAGATCAAAGGCTGCGGCCATCAGGGCCTTGGTATAATCCTGCTCGGGCGCATCAAAAATCTTTGCTGATGGTCCCTGCTCCACAACTCTGCCAAGCCGCATAACGATGACTTCATTGGCAAGCGCGCGCACGACTTTCAGATCGTGGCTGATAAACAGATAAGCCAGATTGCGCCGTTTCTGGACCGCCCGAAGCAAATCCACGACTTGCGCCTGTACGCTCATATCCAGAGCCGAGGTCGGTTCGTCCAGCATCAGAAATTTGGGTTCCAGAACCAGCGCACGGGCGATGGCGAAGCGCTGGCGCTGACCACCGGAGAATTCATGCGGATAGCGATTACGCATCTCCGGGTCCAGCCCAACTTCGCGCAACACGTCAGATACGCGCTGTTCGCGCTCTTCCACAGACAATTTGGGGAAATGGATTGTCAGGCCTTCTGCAATAATTGCGGCAATTGACATACGCGGACTGAGAGAACCGAATGGATCCTGAAAGACAATCTGCATATCCTTGCGCAATGGGCGCAATTCCTTTGATGATTTGCCCTGAAGACCCGTTCCCAGAAGATTGATATCGCCCCTTGAGGAAATAAGCCGCATCAATGCCAGACCAAGCGTCGTCTTGCCTGATCCGCTTTCACCAACAATGCCCAGTGTCTGGCCTTCGCGCACCGTTACATCAATACCGTCGACGGCTTTGATGTTGTCCACCGTCTTGCGCATAAATCCGCGCTTGATCGGGAACCAGACCTTGATGTCCTTCCCGGTCATGACGGGCGCTGCGTTGACATCCAACTCCGGTGGATCACCCTTTGGCTCCGCAGACAGCAGATGTTGGGTATAGCTGTGCTGCGGGTTGCGGAAAATATCTTCCGTTGGCCCATGCTCCACAATCTCACCATCGGTCATGACACAGACCCTGTCTGCAATCTTGCGCACAATGCCCAGATCATGGGTGATGAACAGCATGCCCATACCCATGCGGGTTTTCATATCTGCCAGCAATTCCAATATCTGCGCCTGCACAGTTACATCAAGCGCCGTGGTTGGCTCATCGGCAATCAGCAGCTTCGGGCTGTTGGCAAGGGCCATGGCAATCATCACACGCTGGCGCTGCCCGCCGGATAATTGGTGCGGGTAGGACTCCAGTCGTTTCTCAGGATCGCGAATTCCGACCTGATTGAGCAATTCCAGAACACGCGCCCGGACTTTGGTGTCAGATGCGCCCTGATGCAGTTTCAAGGTTTCACCGATCTGGCGTTCAACCGAATGCAGCGGATTGAGCGAGGTCATGGGCTCCTGAAAAATCATGGAAATATTGTTGCCGCGCACGTGCTGCAACTCTGTTTCCTTGGTCTGCATCAGGTCTTCGCCATCAAACAGAATGCTGCCTGCCGGGTGCGACGCCGGGGGATAGGGCAGCAATTTCAGAATGGACAAGGCCGTGACCGATTTGCCTGAGCCGGATTCACCCACCAGCGCGACAGTTTCGCCCTGATTGATGTGAAATGACACGCCCCGCACCGCATGCGTGGTTTTACCATCAGCGGTAAAATCCACATGCAGATTGTCAACTTTCAAGAGTGGCGCAGCCGCCTTATCTGTCGCCATCAGGAAAACGTCTTTCTGGGATCAAATGCGTCACGGACGGCTTCACCGACGAAAATCAGAAGGCTCAGCATCAGCGAGATGACAAAGAAGCCGGTCAGTGCCAGCCATGGTGCCTGAAGGTTATTCTTGCCCTGTGCCAGCAATTCACCAAGCGAAGGTGACCCCGGCGGCAGGCCGAAACCCAGGAAGTCCAGTGAGGTCAGAGTTGTGATCGAGCCATTGAGGATAAACGGCATGAAGGTGAGCGTCGCGACCATGGCGTTTGGCAACAAATGCCGCCACATAATCGTCATGTTGCCCACGCCCAAAGCACGGGCTGCGTTGACATATTCAAAGTTTCGGGCGCGCAGGAATTCGGCCCGCACAACAGCCACCAGACTGACCCAAGAAAACAGCAGCAGAATGCCGAGCAATATCCAGAAGTTCGGTGTGATGATGGCGGCCAGTATCAACAACAGATAGAGGGTTGGAACCGAGGTCCAGATTTCAATGAAGCGCTGAAACAGAAGATCCGTCCAGCCACCGAAATAGCCCTGCGTCGCGCCAGCAGCAATGCCGATGATGGACGAGAATATTGTCAATGTCAGACCAAACAGAACCGATATCCGGAAGCCGTATATCAGGCGGGCCATAACATCACGGGCCTGATCATCTGTGCCGAACCAGTTCCAGTTGCCGATGGAGCAATTGGGATCATCAACCCCGCCCGGATAACGCTGGCAGCGTTCCTCCTTGTCCAGCATCCATGAGGGAGCTGAAGGCGCGGGCGTTGGAATTTCATTATTCACAGTGCGGTAGGAATAACGGATTGGCGCCCATAGAATCCAGCCATTGGCCTCGATTTCTTCCAGCACAAATGGATCCCGATAATCCGTCACGGGCAAGAAACCGCCAAACTTCTCTTCAGGATAATCGACAAAGACCGGTGTCAGCAGTTCGCCCTGATAGGAGACGAGCAAAGGTTTGTCATTGGCAATGAATTCGGCAAACAGGGTGACGAAAAACAACACCAGAAAAATCTGCAGGCTCCAGTAGCCGCGGCCATTGCCCTTAAAGTTCTGCCAGCGCCTCTGATTGATTGGCGAGAACCGGCTGCGTTTCTGCGGAGCCGCTGCCGCATCTGTTGTCTCGGCTGGTGTAATCTGTGCATCCATGACCTACACCTCCCGCGATTCAAAATCGATACGCGGATCAATCCACGTATAGGTCAAATCCGATATCAGACTGACCAGGAGCCCCATGATCGAAAAGATGTAGAGTGTTGCAAAGACCACCGCATAGTCCCTGTTGAGAACAGATTCAAAGCTCAAAAGCCCCAGACCGTCCAACGAGAAGATCGTTTCAATCAACAAAGACCCGGAGAAGAATGCTCCGATAAAGGCACCTGGAAAACCTGCGATCACAATCAGCATCGCGTTTCGGAATACGTGACCATACAAAACCTGACGATTGGACACGCCTTTTGCCTTGGCTGTGACCACATACTGTTTGCGAATTTCATCCAGAAACGAGTTTTTCGTGAGCAGCGTGGATGTGGCGAAGGCGGCCAATGCCATGGCAGTCAAAGGCAGGACCAGGTGCCAGAAATAATCCAGCACTTTTTCAAACAGATTCAGCTGGTCGAAATTCTCCGAGGTCAGACCGCGTAAAGGGAAAATATCCCAGAAACTGCCCCCGGCAAAAACTACAATCAGCAAGATCGCAATTAAAAACCCTGGCACCGCATAGCCGACAATGATGATTGAAGAAGTCCACACATCAAAACGGCTTCCATCACGTACTGCTTTGGAAATGCCCAGGGGGATTGAGATGCCGTAGGAGATCAGTGTCATCCAGAGGCCGAGTGAAATCGAGACAGGCATTTTTTCCTTGATGAGATCAATGACGCTGACATCGCGGAAATAGCTGTCGCCGAAGTCAAAGCGCACATAATTCCAGAGCATGGAGAAAAAGCGCTCAACCGGCGGCTTGTCGAAGCCAAAGTCTTTTTCCAGCTGAAGGATAAACTCCGGGTCAAGGCCTTGTGCCCCGCGATAGCGTGAGTTGATCGGATCAGCCTGACCGGATTGTTCCAGATTATTTTCACCAACGGATCCAAAATCACCGCCGGATCCGCTGATGCGCTCTGTGGCTGAAATGGAATTGCCGGAGAGTTTCGCAATCACCTGTTCCACCGGCCCGCCGGGCGCGAACTGGATGATGACAAAGGTAATGGCCATAATCCCGAACAAGGTTGGGATCATGAGCAAAAAGCGTTTCAGAATATAAGCGGCCATAATTCTATCGACTCAAACTGTTATTGCGTCAGGTCGTCTTTGACCACCAAGTGGTTTCCACAGGGAAATAATAATCCGGTTTTGTGTCTGGCCATTCATATTTATCCCATACTGCTATTCGATGATTTGCCGAATACCACCCTGGAAGCCAGTAATGGCCAGCGCGGACCACCCGGTCAAGAGCCCGCCATGCAGCTTGGTGGGTTTCGCGGTCTTTTGCAGCTTCCACTATTTCTGTCAGCGCATCTACAACCGGGTCTTTGATGCCTGCCCAATTGTTGCTTCCCTCCAGATCAGCGGAGCGTGAAGAGAACAATTGATCAGCAGATGAAAACGGCGTGGCTCCCAATGACAACGCAGTGCCAACCATGTCGTAGTCAAACACTGAGGAGCGGGCCTGGAACTGTGCAGGGTCCACGACGCGGATTGTGGCCTCAATACCGACAGCGCGAAGCGAATCTACATATTTGCCATAGACGCGTTCAAACACAGGCGAGCGCACCATAATTTCCATCGTCAGCTTTTGACCATTTACACTATAAAGTCCGCCATCCCGGCGCTGCCAGCCTGCTTCTGACAGGAGTTCGGAGGCACGCCGCAGCAAGCTGCGGTCCCGGCCGCTGCCATCTGATACGGGCGGAAGATAGGCTTCGCCGAAAACTGCTTCGGGCAATTGGTCGCGAAATGGCTCCAACAGCGCAAGCTCCATGCCGCTCGCCACCCCTTCTGCCTTGTAAATCGACCCTTCGACATAGGAGGAAACGCGGGAATAGGCGTTGAAGAACAGGTTTTCATTGACCCATTCATAATCGAAGCAAAGCACCAATGCTTCGCGGGTTCGCGGATCGGCAAATTTCTGGCGTCTGGTGTTCAGAAAGGAGCCCTGAAATCGCGGCCGGAGTTCGGCTGGAAACAAAACCTTCTTGATCCGGCCATCAAGGGCGGCGGGAAAGTTGTATTCCGTTTCCCAGGTCTTGGATGTGAATTCCTGCCGGAATGTCATATTGCCTTTTTTGAAGGCCTCAAATGCTGTCTGCCGCTCGCGGTAGAATTCAACACGCACCACATCAAAATTGGCCTGACCGCGCATGATGGGCAAATCCTTTGCCCAATAATCCTCTACACGCTCATACTCCAGAAAGGTTCCGGCATCGAAGCGGCCAATCCTGTAAGGACCTGACGCAAGGGGCGGGTCCATGGTGGACGCGGTAAAGTCTCGATCTGCGTAATAGGCTTTTGAGAAAATTGGTGCGCCAGCAACTTCAAAAATCAGGCCGCGGGACTGGGTGCCATCCAGCGTGACCAGAAGGCGCCCTTCATCAAGTGCCTCAAGGGCCATTACCTTGCGAAAGCTCTGAGTGTAATCAGGGTGCCCCTTCTCTTTCAGTGTCGTCAGAGAAAACACCACATCTTCTGCCGTCAACGGCGTCCCATCGTGGAACCGGGCATTGGGGCGAAGACTGAACAAAAAGCTGTTGCCGTCTTCAGACACGGTAATGCTGTCTGCCACCAGCCCGTAAACAGCGTCCGGCTCATCATGGGCGCGGGCCATCAACGAATCAAAGATCAGTTCAAGCCGTGGAGGGGCATCCCCCTTGGTGACGTAGCCATTCAGCGTATTGAAGGTTTGCGGATTTTGATTGTGAAACCAGCTTCCCGGCGCCAACACAAAGCGCCCGCCCTTTGGTGCCGATGGATTGGCATAATCAAAGTGGGAGAAGCCAGCGGGATATTTCAGATCACCAAAGATGGACAGGCCGTGGCGGGCAGGTTGGTCTGTAAAGCCTTCAACTTGGCTGACCAGCGTTTGGGCATGAACCGGACCTGCCGCAAGGCTCAGCACTGTCCCACCGGCAAACAACAATCCTTCACGCCGGGTTATGCCTGTCTGGGTTTGCTTTGTCATTCGGCAGCCTCAACGCGGGCGGCCTTTTCATCATCATACCACCAGATAGTCGGGAAGCCCGGTTCTGAGAACGCAGGCAGCGTCTCTGGATGGGAAAAACGATCCCAACGGGCCGTGCGTGTCGACAACAGCGTCCAGCCCGGGATGATGTAATGATTGGCCAGAAGTACCCTGTCCATGGCCTTCGTCGCAGCGATCAGTTCATCGCGGTCCTTGGCAAAGATTATGCGTTGAATGAGCTTGTCAACGGCAGGGTTTTTTACACCGGCCCAGTTGCGCGCACTTTCCTGGTCTGCAGCAGCGGAGCCAAAATACTCCAATTGCTCGTTTCCCGGAGAAAGTGACTGCGCCCAACCGGAGTAGATAAAGTCAAAGTCACGGCTTCGTACGCGGTTTACCCATTGGGAACTGTCAACAATGCGCACCGAAAGATCGACGCCAATTCGTGCGAAATTCGACTTCAGGCGCAATGCGACCTTTTCAAAGCGATTACTGTTAAGCAAATACTCAATGGTAAAGGGCTCGCCAGTCGTGGCATTTACCATCTTGCCGTCTTTCAACTCGTAGCCGGCTTCACGAAACAGCTTGATGGATTCGCGCAAATTGGTGCGATATGCGCGCGTGTCACCAGACACCGGATTTTCGTAGGGTGTTGTGAAAACCTCCTCCGGGACCATGTCACGCATGCCATCGAGTATCTCAAGTTCAAGACCTGTCGGCACACCGGACGAAGCCAATTCCTCTCCATAAAAATAGGAGTCAATGCGTTCGTATTGGTCGAAGAAAAGAGCCTGGTTCATCTCGTTGAAATTAAACGCGAAGTTCAGAGCCTTGCGAACACGCGGATCCTGAAACTTCTCACGGCGCAAATTGGGTATGAACCCAACCATCAGCCCGCGCCCGCGCTCGACAAAACTCTCTTTGATGACCCGACCGTCAGCCACTGCGGGAAAATCATACCCGGTGGCCCAGACACGCGCTGTGCTTTCAACCCGATAATCATAATCGTCAGATTTGAAGGCTTCCATCTGGACAACTGAGTCACGGAAGTATTCGTATCGGATTCGATCAAAATTGTGCTGACCGACATTAACCGGCAAATCCCGGCCCCAGTAATCTTCAACACGTTCATATTCAACAGTACGCCCAGGAACGACTCGTGAAATGCGGTAAGCGCTGCTTCCAAGCGGGATTTCCAAAGTACCCTTCGTTATATCCCGTGGCTCGCCCTTTTTATCCGTGCCCTCCCACCAATGCTTGGGCATAACCAGCAACTGGCCAACAATGTGCGGCAGCTCACGGTTTCCAGTCTGGTCGAAGGTGAACGTGACTTCGTGATCATTGATGATTTCCACACCACTGACATGCTTGTAATAATTCTGGTAAACGCGGTTGTTCTCAATCAGCGTATTGAACGACCAGGCCACATCATCGGCTGTCAGCGGCTCTCCGTCGTGCCAGCGCGCGTCTTCATGCAGTTGGAATGTGACGCTGGAGTAATCATCGGGATAGCGCATCTGCGTGGCGACCAGCGGATACATTGCCGAGATTTCGTCGAGGGAAGGCGTCAACAGAGTGTCGTAAATCAGGCCCAGACCAATCGCCAGATTGCCGCGTTGTGGAACGGAATTGAGCGTGTCAAAAGTGCCGTCAGTTGCCAGACGCACAATTCCACCCTTTGGGGCATCCGGATTGACATAATTAAAATGAGTAAAATCATCAGTGTATTGCGGCTCACCAACCAAGGCAGTGGACTTTTTCCACTCGCTCATGGTTTGTGCACTCGCCGGGCTCACAACCCATAAGGCCGCCAGCATTGTTAAGACAAACGTCCCTGCCACGATCAGACTGTGCTGAAACTTATCGTCTGCACATGCTCTTATTTGCTCACTCTTTATTGCCAAGACCAGCCTCCTGAAAACGCGCTTAAAATCTGAACGATGCACAAACACCGTCCACCCGTCCTTATTTCTATAGGTTATAAGCCGGACTGGACTAGGGCAAAGGTGCCTTTATGACCAAAATTTAAGCGATGGAGGGGGTAAATCGGGTCACAGGCGCAGAATTTCGGCACGAAGCTCCGGAAGACCGGAGCCTTTTTCCGAGGATGTCAGCAAAATTTCCGGATGCGCCGCCGGACGTTTGGCAATGGCAGCGCGAGTTTTCTCCAAGGCATCCTGAAGTTCGGCCGGCCGCGGCTTGTCAACTTTTGTCATGACAATCTGATAGGAAACGGCACTTTTATCCATCAGGTCCAGCGCTTTTTGATCGGTTTCCTTGATGCCATGACGGCTGTCGACCAGCACATAGGCACGCCGCAGATTTGGCCGTCCGCGCAGATATGAATAGACAAGACGTGTCCATGCCTCGACTTGCCCTTTCGGCGCCTTGGCGTAGCCGTAGCCGGGCATATCGACGATGGTAATATCGTCATTGGTAAAGAAGTTCAGTTCCTGGGTGCGGCCGGGTGTGTTGGATGTTCGGGCCAAGCCATTTTGACCGGTCAGCGCATTGATCAGGCTGGATTTTCCAACATTCGATCGACCGGCAAAGGCTATTTCAATACCATCATTTTCCGGTAGCTGAACCAGCTTTGCAACGCCTAGGACAAACCGCCATGGGCGGGCGAAGGCCAGTCGACCGGTTTCCAATTGTTCGGGTGTGAACGCATTTTCAGCCGAGTCTGATTGTGTGTTATCCGTGCTCATTGTGGCGCCGCCCGTACCATCGCTTCCAGATCCGCCCCGCGAATGATATTCAGATTGCGGGTAATTGTCGCTATATCCCAGTTCCACCATGCAATGCGGCACAAACGATCGATTACGTCCTGATCAAAACGCTTTCGCACAATTTGCGCCGGATTGCCTGCCACGATCGTGTAGGCGGGCACATCGCGCGAAACAACCGCTCGTGCCCCGACAATGGCACCATCCCCGATTGTCACACCTGGCATGATCATAGCTTCCCGGCCAATCCAAACATCATTTCCGATGATTGTATTGCCACGGGAATTTTTCGGCCATTCGTAACCGGCTTCCCAACCACGGCCCATAGCGGCAAAGGGATAGGTGGAGAATCCATCCATCGGATGATTTGCACCATTCATAATAAATTGCACGCCAGTTGCAAATGCGCAGAAGCGACCAATAATCAGCTCGTCGCCAACAAAGTCAAAATGATATTTGACGCATTTTTCCAGAAAATGTTGCGGCCCATCGGGATCATCATAATAGCTGTAATCGCCAATCGTCACATGCGGATGATCAACCAGACAATTGAGAAAACCCAATTGCGGGAATTCCGACAAGGGAAATGCCAATTCAGGATCTGGACCCATCCCAGACACGCCATCGGACTGACCGACGCTTTGCTCAGGAATATCTGCAGGCATTTCTGTCTCGAATCAAATGGGTTGGTCTGTCTGTTGCGACAGTAAATCAGGTCTGAATCGAACGATCAAACAGATCGCCCGGTCCAGGACCTGATTCAAAGCCAATCTCGGCATAGCAAATAGGTGCTACGCCTTCTCGTCTTTCTCTTTACCGCCCAAGCCAAAAGCTTCGAGCGTATTTTTCCAGATTTCCACAGGCACACCCTGACGGCGCATAATGACCGACTGCTGTGCAATGGACAGGGTGTTGTTCCAAGCCCAGTAGATCACCAGACCTGCCGGGAATGACGCCAGCATGAAGGTGAAAATGACCGGCATCCAGGTGAAAATCATTGCCTGTGTCTTATCGGGCGGCAATGGATTCAGACGCATCTGAACGAACATGGTGACGCCCATAATCAAAGGCCAGATGCCAAGCATCAGGATTTGCGGCGGGTCCCAGGGAATAAGACCAAACAAGTTGAAAATCGACGTGGGGTCCGGTGCAGCCAAATCCTGAATCCAGCCGAAGAAAGGCGCATGGCGCATTTCAATCGTAACAAACAGAACCTTGTACAGCGCAAAGAATACGGGAATCTGCAACAAGACCGGAAGACAACCCGCCAGGGGATTGATCTTTTCCTTCTTGTACAATTCCATCATAGCCTTTTGCTGTTGGGCACGATCATCCTTGTAGCGCTCACGCAATTCGGTCAGTTGCGGCTGAACCTTTTTCATATTGGCCATGGAGGCATATGATTTATTGGCAAGCGGGAAGAAGAATATTTTAAGAACAACGGTCACGGCCAGAATCGCAAGACCAAAATTGCCGATCAGATTGAAGAGCCAGTCCAGAGCCACAAAAAGCGGCTTGGTGATGAAATAGAACCAGCCCCAGTCGATCATCAGATCGAAGCGCTCAATGCCCGGCGCGTCGCGGTAGCTGTTTATGACGCTGACTTCCTTGGCGCCTGCAAACAGCCGCGAAACATGTTCTCCGCTGCTGCTGGGAGCGATTTCCACCAACTCACCCAAAAAGTCTGCCTGGAATGCGGAGCGATTGTTGACCATATGGTGGAAGAAGCGCGGCGTGTAGGCCTCTCCCGGGGTCGGCACGATGGCTGACGCCCAGTATTTGTCCGTGATGCCAAGCCAGCCTTGGGTCTGCGTGCCGAATTTCAGCTCGCCCTCTTCTTCCAGGTCATCATAATCGACTTCCTGCAAACCCTCTTCGCCAACAAAGCCAATCATGCCTTCGTGCAGAATAAAGAAATTCTGGAGATCGGGAATGCCATGGCGCGTTACCAGCGCATAGGGAAACAGTGACACAGGTGCAGCTGTGTTATTCTCCACACTGTCGGTGATTGTCACCAGATAATGTTCGTCTATCGCATAGACACGCGAGAATATCAGACCCTCGCCATTATCCCAGGAAACGGTAATCGGCGTTTCCGCCGTCAGACGATCTCCCTGCGTCAGGGTCCATGGCGTCTGACTGTCGGGTACCGTCGCGGTCACGCCCTGCCCCTTCACCCAACCGAATTCCGCATAATACGGGTTCGCACTGCCGGATGGCGAGAACAGCTGAATGATCGGGCTTTCCGGATCAATCTCTTCGCGGTAATTCTTCAAGGACAGATCATCAACCCGGCCACCGGTCAGATTGATGGAGCCGGTCAAATCCGGTGTGTCGATTAAAACACGTTGGCTGGACTGCAAAACAGCTTCACGTGGCGCGCCGGATGGCGGAGCCACGGAGCCCGATCCCGATGCGGCGCTCGGCGCCGCGCCGGGCGTCGGCACAACACTGCTGCCAGGAGCAGGTGTTGTTGTCGTTGCAGCATCCGTCGATTGGGAAATTTCCGCTTGGCGTTGTTCCGCCTGAAGCCGGGCTTCTTCCTGCTGCGGGCCCCAGAGAAAGAACTGGGCCGCCATCAAAACGACAGCAGACAACGCAACGGCAAGTATGAGATTCTTAGTGTCCTGCATGAAGGGTCCAGCTTTTAGGCAATGTCAGAGGGCTTTGTGCCCTGCTCTTTAAGGGGGTTTTGATCGATTGGCGAGTGGTCAGGCTCAGGATTCTCAGCTTTTTTATCAAGTTTACGAGAGCGGCGCCTGATTTGTGCTGCAATTTTGTCAAATGCGCTGGCCAGATCCTGCTGAATTTCTGAAAACGACATGGTAAGCGCCGACAGCCTGCCAACGACAACATAGTCAGTGTTTGGAAGAAATAGATCTGTTTGTCCGCTTTCACCGCCGGATTTTTCAAAAAGGCGAACGGCTTCTTTAAGGCGTCGGCGGACACGATTGCGTATGACCGCGTTGCCAACTTTTTTGGTAACAGTGAATCCAATGCGGGTCGCGCCATCGGTGGATTGCTCGCGGTCCGGTTGCTCGTGTTCCTGTATCTGGTGTTGCCATGCTTGTAGCACAAGGGCGCGGCGCACCTGTTTGTGCCCCCGCGCCGCACGCAGAAAATCAGAACGTTTTTTGAGCCGATCCATCAAAGCGCTTCTGGTCTGTGTCGAATCAGAAACGCCCTAACCCGGTTGCCGACCCTATCAGGCCGGCAAGCTGTCTTAAGCCGAAAGGGTCTTACGACCCTTAGCGCGCCGGGCTGCAATAACACGGCGACCACCGCTGGTGGCCATGCGTGCGCGAAAACCGTGACGGCGTTTACGAACCAGACGGCTCGGTTGGAAGGTACGTTTCATCGTATCATTGCCGCAAAGGGAGCGGCCCTCTTAAAAAAAGTCTATTACAACGTCGCAAGACGGGAAATCATAATGGCAAAGCCATATCAGCGTAAAGTTCAGCCGAGTTTTGCCAAAGTCAGCGGGCTTATAGGCAAGATTGTCGGCAAAAGTCAATTGATCGCGGACCAGAATTCCGTAATTCGACCTTTCTTGGCCGATCACATTCAACATCACAATAGTCACAGCGGCGTGAGGCGGGTTTGACCCTTCTCTCACTTATGGGTGAGACTCGCGGATTGTGCTTTCGTTTTGCCATCAGACATCTATTTAGGGGCTGTTCCCGGATGGACATGCACGATCGCAACGCGTGCAGACCGGGGACCAAATGCCGCAATCGATCTGAAGCAACACTTGATGATTTTAAAGAGGGGCACCTATGATGCTGTCCGAGCAACTGGAAGAGCAAACACAAATGGAAAATGCCCCGAAGCAAGACAAATCCGGTTCCAGCCTGAAACGCTGGCTACCGTTGGTCGCCATTGCCGGCTTCATGGCATTTGCCTTTTTCATGGGATGGCATAAGGCCCTGTCCATCAGCGCCCTGATAGAAAACAGAGAACGTCTTGGGGCTTTCGTTGAAGATAATTTTGCCCTGACATTACTGACCTATGTCGGCATTTACATTGCCGTCGTGGTGCTTTCGCTGCCGGGTGCCGGCATCCTGAGCATTGGTGGCGGGTTCCTGTTTGGCTGGCTGGTGAGCGCGCCAGCGACCATTGTTGCCGCAACAATTGGAGCAACGCTTTTGTTCCTGGCCGTGACGACATCGTTTGGCGATGCCTTGCGTGCCAAAGCCGGACCCTGGGTCGCCAAGCTGAAAGAGGGCTTTGAAAAAGATGCCTTCAACTACCTCCTGTTTCTCCGCCTCGTACCTGCCTTTCCGTTCTGGCTGGTCAATCTTGCCCCGGCCATGCTTGGAATCAAACTGTCCACCTACGTAACTGCGACGGCCATCGGCATTATTCCAGGTTCGTTTGCCTTTGCCTTCGTTGGCGCGGGACTGGGTAGCGTTATCGAGGCACAGCGCGCGGCCAATGCCGATTGCATCGGCAACAGCGAATGTGCCATCGAAATCAGCACTGGTGACCTGATTACACCTGAAATTCTTGCAGCTCTGGCAGCCCTCAGCGTGGTTGCCCTGATCCCGGTTGTTCTGAAGCGGTTGCGCAACCGCAAACCCGCTTAACCCGACTTTTTGGAAAGACTTTTATTATGGCCGAAATTCTCACACCTGACATTTGCGTCATTGGCGCCGGTTCCGGCGGGTTGTCCGTTGCAGCCATCGCGGCAGCCTTCGGTGTTTCCGTTGTTCTGATTGAAAAAGGTAAAATGGGCGGTGATTGCCTGAATTATGGCTGCGTGCCTTCAAAAGCCATGATCGCAACGGCCAAAACCGCAGATGCAATTCGGCATGCTGATAAATACGGAATTCACGTGCCTGAGCCTGTCGTCGACTTTCAGCAGGTCCATGATTATGTGCATTCAGTAATTGGCGCAATCGCGCCCAATGACAGTGTGGAGCGTTTCACCTCCATGGGCGTTCATGTCATTGAAGGCGCCGGAAAGTTCATCAACCCACGGGTTGTCGAGGTCAATGGCATCCGTATTCGTGCCAGACGCTTTGTCATCTCAACAGGATCCAGCGCGGCCGTCCCGCCGATCAAGGGACTGGACAGCATTCCATTCCTGACCAATGAGACCATCTTTGAACGCACCGAAGCGCCTGATCATCTGATCATCATTGGCGGTGGTCCCATCGGCATGGAGATGGCTCAGGCCCATCGGCGTCTTGGTGCCCAGGTCACAGTGGTTGAAGCGTTCAAGGCGCTGGCGAAGGATGATCCTGAACTGACAGAAATCGTTCTCGACAAGCTGAAAGAAGACGGCATTGTCATTCGTGAAGAAGTTAAAATTGCACGGGTTGAAAAATCCGGTAGCGGTGTGGCCGTTGTACTGGACAGCGGCAATGGCGAAGAAGAAATCATTGCCGGCAGCCATCTTCTGGTCGCGGCCGGTCGCAAGCCGAATGTAGACGGGCTTGGTCTGAAAGAGGCGCGCATCCGGTTTGATCGCGCCATTAAAGTGTCCAAAAGCATGCGCACCTCCAACCGGCGCGCCTACGCTATTGGCGATGTGTCCGGTAGCCTGCAATTCACCCATATGGCGAATTACCACGCAGGTCTGGTGATCCGCGCCATTCTGTTCCGCCTGCCGGTGAAGGAAAACCGGGACATCATTCCCTGGGCCACTTACACAGATCCGGAAATGGCGCATGTGGGCTTTACCGAAGAATCAGCCCGCAAAAAACATCGCGGCATTAAAGTTCTGCGCTGGCCCTATGCGGAAAATGACCGAGCCCAGGCCGAAGGCAAGACCAGCGGCCTGATCAAGGTTATTGTAAACCGAAAAGGCAAGATCCTTGGCGCATCCATTGTCGGCTATCAGGCCGGTGAGATGATCAATATGTGGTCGCTGGCAATTTCACAGAAGATGAATATCAGCGCAATTTCCGGTTACATTTCGCCATACCCGACGATAACCGAAATCAGCAAACGTGCAGCTGTCACCAATCTTTCAGGGGCTGCGCAGAACAAATGGGTTCAGCGGGTGCTCAAATTCCTGCGCCGGTTTGATTGATCGGATTTTCACATACCGTCAGCAGAGTTGCCGATTACAGCTCTGCTGACAGCAGTAAGCCATTTCGAAAACCCAGTTAAGCTGATTTGTATGGTATCAGCATGGCCAGCACCAGATTTCCACCGAATAAATGGCTTACATGATGCAGGTACAACTGAAGAAAAACGGGCTTATTGCCGCCGGAGTGATGAATATCGTCGGCGCATTAGGTTGCTCACGATTTTTTTCAAACACGACAATCAATGAAGCCGATCCTGTTGTTATGTCTAACTTCGGGCTCCTCATGATTGTCATTTGGGGCCTCGCCTACATAAGCGCATCCACGATCCGGTCGAATATCATGTGGCTGGCAGCAGTATTTGCAGTTGAGAAGCTGGTCTATGTTTCGGCCTGGCTGAACTGGTTGATAAATAATGATCTCGGCGCGGTTTATTCCAGTGATTTTCTTGCAGGCGTTTTTTATTCGATATACGGGCTAAATGACTTTGTGTTCATGCTGTTTTTCCTATGGTTGTTTGTGTCTGAAAAACGAACAGAGACCACATAAATAAATAGGATGTGCTGACGCCTCGATGAAATTTGACCATCCGCTGTGGAATAGGAACAATTACTCAACCTGAATTTCCCAAGAGCAGGTTTGTCTGCATGGCTGACATGCGGACATCGCGATTTCCCGCATGCGCTAATACATCGTCCTTTTATATTCATCCTCAAGGTCAGCGTCGATCTTCCGCATCTCTTCAGGGTCGTCAGGTGTACCAAAGGTTTGATCGAGTATTATCTTGGGCAAGGATGGCATTTCGCTGCGATCCTGAAGCTGATCTGGATCCCACAGCTTTGAGCGTCGAAAAGCCTTTGCGCAATGCATGAACACTTCCTCGACAGTAACAACGATGGCAGCGGTCGGCATTCGGTCCTTCATGGCCATCAATGCAAGCAAATCTGGATCACAGGTTATTCTTGCATTCCCGTTCACACGCAACGTGTCATCAAATCCAGGTACCATGAACAGCAAACCGACTGCAGGATTGGCCAGGATATTTGTTTGTGAGTCGAGGCGGTTGTTTCCGGGCCGGTCCGGGATCATGAGTGTTTTGTCATCCAGGACTTTTACAAAACCGCTGGGATCACCTCTCGGGCTGACATCAGCCAACCCATCCGGCGATTGTGTTCCCATGCACAGAAAGGGTGATCGAGCCACGAAGTCCATGGCATGTTTGTCCAGGTGATTTTGGCATTTCTTGACTGCCAAGGCATGAGTTTGTGGAAACAGAGACCTCAAGTCTTCCTCATCCTTGACCAAAAACTCCGGCTTCAATTGTGTCTCTTTCACCATACCTGCTCCTCTCAATGCCTCGGCTGGGATGTCGCCCAAGCGGATTTCTTCTCGGCTGTCGATCTCTGTTTTGCCCACTCGCAGAAGCAGGCCTTGTTCAACTGTCTAACTTCTGTTTCGACTGACTATTAGCCCAAATGTCACCAGGCAGGCGGACACAAAGCGCCAAACGCCGAATCCTTCCTTGAGCAAGAAAGTAGAAATCAGCGCGGCGAAAAGAACGCTTGTCTCGCGCAGGCCGGAGACCATTCCCATGGGCGCAACAGCCAATGCAAAGACGATAATCCAATAAGCGCCAACTTGCATCGCGCCCCCGGCGAGACCGGTCAGAGCATTGTTTTTCAAAACCACTGCTATTTCGCGCTTCTTCCAAATGAGTGCAATCAGAAAAGTCAGGACTCCGTTGCAAATGGTGAGCCACACTGCAAAGCCGAGCACCGACCCGGCTTGCCTCACGCCCAATCCATCGACAACCGTGTAGGAGGCAATACAAACGCCTGTCGCAAGCGCAAAGAATATCGCCCTGGGATTGATCGAGCTGACTTTTCCACCATCGAAAGCGAGCGCCATAACCCCGACGGCGAGACATAAAATGCCAATTAACGCGAGTTGGCTTACGTGCTCTCCAGCGAATACCAACGCGCCGAGAGTGACAAGAATAGTGGCCATACCGCGAGCAATTGGATATACCTGCCCGAGATCCCCATGATCGTAGGCAGCAGGAAGGAAAAAATGATACCCGGTGTGAATACAGATGGTCAGAGCCAGCAACGGCCAACTCGCCGGGTCTGGACTATTTACAAAGGGTAGTGCGAACGCCGACAAAATGCTTCCTGCCATTGTGACAACCGCCATCACGGCAATGCGGTCACCACTGATCTTAATCAATGCATTCCAGCCAGCGTGCAAAACTGCGGCGAGCAATATCAACAGGGTTACATCATAGGTCATATTCAAGGAGACTAGCCGCTCGCCCGAAAAATGCGAACGCTTTGTGCATTGATCAAAGTCAGATTTGTCTAGATAGCGGTATTTGCCGTTACTGGCGTCACATCGCAGTCGATATGCATCAGTTCCAACCGCAGACAGAAGAGCATCAGATATGGTCGTGCAAAAGCCACATAGACGGCTGGGAACTCAACACGCATTGCGTCTTCACGGATTAAGGTGTGCTGACTTTCCAGTCCAGTAGGTGAAGCCTTGTGTTCCGGCCCGTTCACTCACAGACCCACCCGCCAAAACTCAAACAGTCCCGACTGTCTTCAGCTTGCATTGCGAATGCACTTCCGCCTGGGACATGACCACGGTCTGCGTGCGGAAGCGTTCGACGATGGAGCGGACATGGGGGCGAATGCCGGGGGACGTTAGCAGCACCGGTACTTCACCCAGTTTTGCAGCGCTTTCAAAGCGTTCCTGAAGCGTGGTGACGAACTCCTGGAGTTTGGATGGGGCCATGGCCAATTGGCGCGCCTCGCCATCTCCGATCATGGCATCGGCGAAGGATTGCTCCCATTGCGGTGACATGGGCAAAATAGGCAGGTAGCCGCCGGGGGCCTTGTTTACGTTGCACAACTGCCGAGCCAATCTGGCGCGCACCTGTTCTGACAACCATTGCGGATTGCGGTTGCTGCCTGCAGCTTCAGCCACGCCTTCCAGAATGGCGGGTAGATCGCGGATGGAAATCCGTTCCGCCAGCAGCATCTGCAGAACGCGCTGCAAGCCGCTCATCGAAATCTGGGAGGGGATGATGTCATCAGCGAGTTTCTTATGCTCGCTTGGCAATTCATCGACCAGTTTTTGAACATGGGCATAGCTGAACAATTCGGCAATGTTGCTTTTGATGATCTCGGTCAGATGGGTGACGAGAACCGTAGCCGGATCAACAACCGTCAAGCCACGGGCTTCCGCTTCATCATGCAAAGACCCTTCCACCCAGGTGGCGGGAATGCCGAATGTCGGCTCGGTTGTATGATGACCGGGCAGGCTTATTTTGCCACCTGCCGGGTCCATCACCATCAGATGGTCCGGGTACAAGGTTCCGCTGCCCGCATCGATTTCGCGGATTTTGATAACGTAGTCACCACCGGTCAGCTGGATGTTATCCAGAATACGAACCGACGGCATGATGAAGCCCAGATCAAGCGCCATCTGGCGGCGCAGAGCTTTGATCTGTTCACTCAACATGTCCTGTCCGGCAGGGCCGTTGATGAGGGGAACAAGACCATAGCCAAGCTCGACACGCAGTTCATCCATCTTCAACGCATCTGTTATGGGTTCTTCTTTGGGACCCGTGTCGGCTGACGCGGCGATCTGGATGGCAGCGGCATTTTCAACCTCTTCATCCTGTTTTCGCGATGATCGATGGGCAATGAATGCCGCCCCCAGACCCAGCGCCATAAACGGTATGAAAGGCAGGCCAGGCAGGAAGGCCATGGCGATCATGACAAAAGCCGAAAGGCCCATGGCTTTTGGATAGCCGGACAATTGTTTGATCAACGCCTGATCAGCAGCACCTTTGACGCCAGCTTTGGACACCAGCAAGCCAGCGGCAATGGACACAATCAGTGACGGTATCTGACTGACCAGACCATCGCCGACCGTCAGCAACGTATAGGCACGGGCCGCATCGCCTGCGGACATATCCATCTGGGCCACACCAATAATCATCCCGCCAATAACATTGATGAAGGTGATCAGCAGACCAGCAATGGCATCGCCACGCACGAATTTGGAGGCACCATCCATGGCACCGAAAAAGGAACTCTCATCTTCCAGTTCGCGGCGGCGCGCCTTGGCTTCACTCTCGTCGATGAGGCCTGCTGACAAATCAGCATCAATGGCCATCTGCTTGCCGGGCATCGCATCCAGATTAAAGCGGGCAGCCACTTCGGCAATACGGCCAGAACCCTTTGTAATGACGACAAAGTTCACGATCACCAGAATGCCGAAAACAATAATCCCGATGACGAAATTACCCTGCATGACAAAGTTACCGAAGGCTTCAATCACCTTGCCAGCAGCCCCGGGCCCCTCGTGCCCATTCGACAGAATCAGACGTGTTGATGCCAGATTGAGCGATAATCGCAACATGGTTGCGATCAGCAAAATGGCCGGAAATGATGAGAACTCAGTCGGCGATTGAATGAACAAAGCCGTCATCAAAATCAGGACAGAGAAGATGATTGACAGCGCAAGCAGAAAATCCAGTGCCCCTGAGGGCAAAGGCATGATCAAAACCAGAATGATAAAGATCACGCAAAGAGCAAGCCCAAGATCAGCCCGTTTTGCAATCTGATCGAGACCAGGAAACTTGAAGCCAGCGCCCGATTTCGGCCCGGTTGCAGGTGTGTTTTGAGTGGTATCGCTCACTGATCAGCTTTCACGATAGATAGGCAGGCGCGGTGCGCTGGCCGCCAGGGGCCGCAACATCCAGCCCCTCATCCGTATATTGGTTCAGCTTATTGCGCAGTGTGCGAATTGAAATACCAAGTATGTTTGAGGCATGGGTGCGGTTGCCAAGACAATGATCCAGCGTTTCAAGGATCAGCTCGCGCTCCACATCAGCCACTGTGCGGCCCACCATGTTTTGTGTTGTGGCTGCCGCCATGTGTGCGGCGTGACTGCTGGCTGTGAGGCCTGATGCAGATGTTGCGCCATTCAAAGGCAGGTTCAACACGGCTTCGGAAATCGGGCTCTCGCCGGACAGGAGAACAGCGCGGTGCATCGCGTTTTCCAGTTCGCGCACATTGCCCTGCCATGGTGCTGCCATCAGCACCTCTTCAAGCTGTGGCGAAAGCGACTGTAACGTAAATCCGTTGACCTGCCCGTATTTCTTGACGAAATGCCTGGCCAGAACCACAACGTCCAGCGGCCGTTCACGCAAAGGCGGAATGGCAAGGTTCACCACATTCAACCGGTAATACAAATCTTCGCGAAAGCGATTTTCGGCAACGGCTTTCATCAAGTCCAGATTGCTGGTGGCCAGAATGCGAATATCCACCGGAATTGGTTTACTGCCTCCGACACGATCGATGACGCGTTCCTGCAAAGCGCGCAGCAGTTTGGCCTGAAGCCGCAAATCCATCTCGCTGATTTCATCCAGCAGCAGCGTTCCACCATCGGCCTCTTCAAATTTTCCGATGCGCCTCGACCCGGCGCCGGTAAACGCGCCCTTCTCATGGCCGAACAATTCAGATTCCAGCAATTGTTCGGGAATAGCGGCACAGTTCAGCGAGATAAAGGGTGCTTTTGCACGACGGGATTTGGCGTGGATGTGTTTGGCGAAGACTTCCTTGCCAACGCCGGATTCACCGGTAATCAGAACGGTTGCTTCAGAAGGAGCAATCTGTTCGGCCAGCGCAATCAGTGCCTGTGATTTGGGATCGGCATAGATAATATCTGCGCTTTCCTGGGATACAGCCTTCAAAATGGCTGCAATCAGTTTCGGCTCTGGCGGCAGTGGAATATATTCCTTTGCGCCAGCTTTGATAGCCGCAACAGCCACATCGGCATCAGGATCAATGCCACAGGCCACAACATCCAGATGAATACGTGCACGCGTAATGCCAGACACCAGATCAGCCACCTGGAGCGTAACGTCCACCATCACCAGGTCGAAGCTTGTGCCGCCATTCAGAACCTGCAGGGCTTGTACAACGGTGTCGGCATGAACAACTTTGGCACCCTCTGCCATAGCCATTTTGGTGGCGAGGGTCAGTTGTCCATTCAGACTGCCGATGATCAATAAACGCATGACTCTTCCTAGTTATCTGTCTTGATAATTTCTGTCATCGTAACGCCGAGCTTGCTGTCAACCAGCACAACTTCACCGCGTGCGACCAACCGATCATTGACGTAAATATCAATGGCTTCACCCACTTTACGGTCCAGTTCGATAACCGCACCCTCATCAAGCTTCAGCAATTCAGCCACAGGCATACGTGCCCGCCCAAGAATGGCAGAGACCTTGACGGGCACATCGAACAGCTTCTCAAGATCAGCCGCCGTTTTGGGTGTGTCGGGGTCATTCAGTTCTGATTTACCACTGGATGGTCCGTGGTCATCCAGTGGTAAAGCACCAGCTGCTTTGTCTGTGGTGTCACTCATCAGGTGGCCTCAAAATAATGATTTATCTTTTCGCGCAAAGCAGCTTTGGCTGCCTCCAGGTCGCGCACCAATTGTCCTTCTGACCATTCCAGGCGTACATCAGAGCTGGTGAATTCACGCTCGGCCTTAATGATCAGGCGTCCGGAAAATCCACTTTCATCCAAAAGCCGGGTCAATTGCGGCTTGATGTCATCAGCTGTCTGCAGCGGCAGATACAGCACCAGATGTGGTGTATCTGACAACACATCCATTGTGTCTTTCAAAAGTGCTTCGATTTCTGCAAAGGGTGTTTTGGCCAATGCGGTTTCTGCCAAATGTGTGCCGATGGTAAAGGCCAGTTCGCAGGCCTCACGTTCCATCTTTTGTGCGTTGGTGTCTCTTGCGCTTAAAAGGGCTTCCGCGCTTTTGACAAGCTTTGCCACATCATCAGCGGATTTCTTTGCGGCGACAGCTTCGGCGGATTCGCGCCCCTTTGCTTCACTGTCCTTTATGGCGTCAGCAAGTTCGGTGCTGTGCCTGTTTTCCAGATCCAGGCGTTCGATTTCAAGCGCATTCAGACGCTCCTGAACTGTCATGGCATTTTTTGACAGATCCAGATCAAATCGGAATGGTGTTGAGGCAACGATAGTTTCGTCCATGATACGCAGCGGTTGGCTTAGTAAACCAACTCGTCCTCTCCTTGGTTACTGGAGATCGCGATTTCACCACGGTCAGCCATTTCCTTGGCTTTGTTGACCATACCGCTTTGCGCTTCATCAACATCTTTCAGTCTGACAGGCCCTAACGCTTCCATGTCATCCTTGAGCAGTTTGGTGGCCCGTTGAGACATGTTTTCAAAAAATACATCGCGAATGCTGTCCCCCGCGCCTTTCAGCGCCAGGGCCAGTTGAGGCCGCTCGATGAAGCGCAGCATGCTCTGGATTGCCATGCCATCCAGTTTCGCCAGATCATCGAATGTGAACATCAGAGCCTTGATCTTGTCAGCTGATTCTTCATTCTCTTCTTCGAGCGATGACATGAAGCGTGTTTCTGTCTGACGGTCGAAGCTGTTGAAGATATCCGCCATGTGTTCGTGTGGATCACGCTTGCTGCCACGGGACAGATTGGCCATGAATTCTACGCGCAGGGTCTGTTCAATCTTGTCCAGAATTTCGGTCTGAACAGCCTCCATGCGCAGCATCCGGTTGACGACTTCCAGAGAAAACTCCTCCGGCAACAGGCTGAGAACACGGGAGGCATGGTCCGACTTGATCTTGGACAACACGACAGCAACGGTTTGCGGATATTCATTCTTCAGATAATTGGCCAGGAGAGTTTCCTGAACGTTGGACAGTTTTTCCCACATGGTTCGGCCAGCGGGTCCGCGAATCTCTTCCATGATGGAGCTGACCTGTTCATTGGGCAGGAAACAGGCAAGCAATCTTTCGGTCGATTCATAATTGCCCATCACCGCGCCCTTGGCGGATAATTTGGCAACAAAATCAACCAACAGATCCTCCATCATGCCCGGGGATACGGGCCCCAGGCGAGCCATAGCCAATGAGATTTCCTTGATTTCTATTTCATCAAGGCGTTCCCAGACGCCGATGCCATTGTCACCCCCCAGTGACAACAGAAGAACCGCAGCCCGGTCAGCCCCGGTCAGTTTCCGGTTCTGGGCGCTTTCTGAAATCTGTAGCTCACCAATAGCTGCAAGATCATTCATTACGCAGCCTCCTGCAGCCAATTGCGCAGAATGGTCGCCGCATCATCGGGATTTGTTTTTACCAGTTCACTGACCTGACGCACCATGTCAGCACGAGCAGCACCGGTAGCCTGTGCCTTTTCAAGCCTTTGATCCGGCTCACCCACAGCGACCCCTTCAGAACCCTCCTGGTTCATGGTCGGGCTGATCGGTGCTGGCGTTTCAACCTGCTCTGGCGTCAGAACTTTTCGAACCAGCGGGCGCATGACAAACAACACCAACAGCAATGTCATCAAAAGCATGACACCCAATTCGGCAACCTGCATGATGTCGTCCATGCTGAAGTTAAACAGACCGGGTTCCACCAGTGCTGCATCAGGCGCAGCATTGGCCACAAATCTCATATTGACCACTTCGACCAGATCACCACGGCCTTCTTCAAAACCGACAGCAGACCGAACGAGTGTTGCAATTTGCGCCAATTGTTCGTCCGTGCGGGGCGCATAGGTGAGATCTCCACCGGCTTCCTGGGTGTAAACCCCGTCAACCAAGACAGCGACAGACAATTTGCGAAGGCGTCCAGCCTCGGTCACTTCGGTGGTTGTGGTGCGGGAAATTTCGTAGTTCACGACCTCTTCGGAGGTTTCACGTTGAGAATTTGAGCCTGTATCTCCGCCCTCTTCATCAGCGCCTGGCAATTGGTTGCCAACAGTGACACCACCGGCAGCAAGATCTTCTGATGCGTTGCTGGCTTCGGAGCGAGATTGGGAAGATCTGACAACCTGTCCATCCGGGTCAAAGACATCGGCCGTCTGGGTAATGCGGTTGCGCTCCAGCTCTGCAGTGACCTGTACCCGCGCCCGGCCATCACCAACGACCTGGAAAACAATCTCCTCAACGGCGCGGCGCAAACGGGCTTCCTGCGCTTTGCGCTTTTCATCAAGCGCGCCCATCATGGCACCGCCGGAGGCGCTGTCTTCGCCATTTGCCAGTAATTGGCCGGCTTCATCGACAATCGAAACGCGTGATGGCTTAAGTCCTGGAACAGCTGATGCAACCAGATGCCTGATTGCCTGAATCTGCCCGTTGGTGAGTTCGCCACGTACTTTCACCGCTATGGAGGCAGTGGGTGATTCGGAGTCACGCTGAAACAATTGCCGCTCGGGTATGACCAGATGCACCCTGGCCTGCACGACACGCTGCAGGGCACGAATCGTGCGCGACAGCTCGCCTTCCAATGCACGTAGGCGATTGATATTCTGAACAAAACTTGTAGCGCCCAAAGTGTCACCACGATCAAATATCTCATAGCCGACGCTGCCGCCCGATGGCAGACCGCTTTCGGCAAGAGACATGCGCAACCGCAGGACATTTTCCTTCGGGACCAGGACAACTGCGCCTTCCCCGCGCAGATCATATGGAACGGCCTGGCTTTCAAGCTGTTCAATAATTGCGGCTGAATCTTCAAAGGTGAGATCGGTGAATAGCGGCACCATGTAAGGCGACGTGACGCGCGATATGATCAACACAAAAAAGCCGATAAGGACTGCCGCGACGACCCCCATGGCAGCCAAACGCGCAACGCCGATTGATTTGAAAAAACGTGTCAATTCCAGCACGAAGGGACTCTATTCTCAATATTGGTGTGGTGTTGTTGGCTCAGATAGTTGTGTTGCTAGGAAAAAATTACCTACCTATTGGTAAACAAGTCCTTAACAAGCCTTAAGATTTAGTGAACCAGCGAGTGCAGCGTTTCCAAAAAGCGCCGCGTTTTGGCCTCATTCAAGGCACATTTTGAGGCCATGTTTGAAACATGGTCGCACGGTGAAATTTGGAAATTTGGGCGTAAAAAAACCGGCGTTTCCGCCGGTTTTTTAGTTTTGTATCATTCAGCGATACTGCTGAATGCGCGTCGTTCGTAAACCAGCCAACCCATGGCTTTCTATTGACAATTGCCAGGATAAAAATTCTTCAACCGTTAACGTATAACGACTGCAGGCTTCTTCCAGGCTCAACAGACCACCACGAACAGCAGCTACAACTTCTGCTTTGCGGCGAATGACCCAACGACGAGTTGTCGCTGGAGGCAAATCAGCAATAGTTAGTGGCGACCCGTCAGGGCCGATCACGTATTTGACACGCGGTTTTATGCGATCGGTCATCAGTACTCTCACACTCAAATCTGATGTGACCAGACTTGGAGACAATACCGCTGACGCCTTAAATTTTGCCTAAGGTGACTGTAAGGATTTGCTAAGAATTTGAACGGATGCGAATGGCCCAGATATATTCTGTTCAAACGCAATCATTTGACCGGGTTTCGGCGTTTGCTGGCGGGGCACAATCGACGCATCTGCCTTCTACGACCACAGGTGGGCAGACGCGCTGTCCGCTGTATATCAGCCCTCAAGCCAGCTGGCTCAATTTATAAAATGGCTCTGGGTGGATGAAACAGGCGCTAGGTTCCGAGTTCGACTGCCGTCAAAGACGTGATCGGAACACGGGTGTCGCCCACCAAAAGTGCGGATGGGAAGGTCTTGAAATCCACACCGGTTACCTTGCCGGAAATGGCCGTCGATACATCAACCACGTTACCTTCCCCGTCTCTGGCTTCCACGGTAATGCCGTAAAGGCCATCCGGGGCGGTGCCGCCGTCATTTGTTGTGCCATCCCAGACATAGCTGGTTTCACCCGGGTCCAGCGTGCCCTCATCTGAGTAGATGATCGTCCCGGCTGCATTTCGAATCTTTACCTGAGTTTCACTTGCATAATCGGCAGAATCCAGCTTCCACGTGGCCGAACCATTTTGCAATGTGGTTGCCGCGCCTTCGGCTGTGATGTTCTGTCCCAGATATCCAACCAGGCTGGTTGCCTCATTGGAAGCGCTAAGCGCAATCAGGGATTCAAGCGAATCATTGGTCTTGATGGCCTGCTCCACGGATGAGAATTGCACCAGCTGATTGGTGAATTCATTTGCATCCATAGGTTCCAGCGGGCTCTGGTTTTGCAATTGTGCCGTCAGAATTTGCAGAAATTGATCATAACTCTGAATCAAATCCGACTGATCCGTGCTGGCCGCACTGGCTGTGCTGGCTGGGCTGGTTAAAGCGCTGAGTCCGCTCAGGTCCATGTCATTTCTCCAAAAGTCATACGGACAGGTCCAACTGGGTGGACATTCCGATTAATAAGCTGTTGCCGTGATAGGCATTTGCAATAAGCTCTGCGTGTTCCAACAGAGCCATATCCTGTTCATCTGGTTCCGGCTGGCCCTGTCCGTTCGGGTTTTGCTCAAACCCCTCGTGACCATGGGTACCTTGCTCATGATGAGACTGCTGGAAGCCCATATCGCCGGACGACAACATGCCGGGAGCCGGACGATCCATGCCACCTGTCGGGGCCGGGCTGGACGGCGCTTGTTGTGCAGCAGTGCTTGATCCCTGATTTTGCGCATTGGTTTGACCCTGCGCCTGACTTTGATTTTGGCCCATATTCTGGCCAGTGTTCTGGTTGTGGCTAAAACGCTGGTCGGCGCCAGAATTCATCGCCGCTTCGCCGCCACGCACGCCGATTGCAGACGATTTCAATGCAATCGTCAGATCTCCGTCACCGGTCGTAAACCCTTGCGCTTTCAACGCTTTTTCCAGGCCAGCCATATCCTTTTGCAAAAGCGCCAGCGTTTCGGGTTTTTCAACCGTCAACTGCGCCGTCAGATTTGCATTGTTGGCTATGTTCAGCTTGACGGTGATGGTGCCCATGGATTCCGGTGTCAGGCGAATTGTGAATTGATTGTTGCCAGCCGCCTTGTTGCGCGCCATCTGCACCGCAATGTCCGGGGAGTTTATAGTCGGGTTGGGTCTCCCGGTGCCATCCTGGCCCTGACCCTGAGTTTGGGATTGGGTCAGGCCACCTTGCGAAAGCTGTGGCCGGAACCCGCTATCTGTCGATTGCGGCAATGTCGCTAATTGTGTCTGGCTCTGCGGCAATCCATCAGAACTGACGCGTTGCGCGCTGCCAAATGGTTCTGCCGCCGTGGATGAGAAAGCGGCAGCGCGTTTGGCTAAGGGGTCTGTCATCTCTTTTGGCATTGCAGGGACACCCAACCGGTTCAGTACAGTCTCGGCGGTGTCAGCATCGGTCTGTGTGGTGGCCGCAGTCGTTCCGGATTTTGATGAAGCCATCAGGCCAAGTTCTGCACCTGACTGGGCGAGGCCCTGTTGGCCAGCCAACGGGTTCGCGCTCTGGTTTGCCTGCCCGTCACCCTTGGTCAGGAAAGCTGTTTGCAGCAGCATGTCAGCGGCTGTACCGGCCCCTTTTTGAAAACCGGTTGTAACCGCAGCTTCAGCAGTTGCCTGATTGGATTGACCCAATGCCCCCGCCGCGACTTCCAGTCCAAACGGTGAAAATTGTGGTGGTGGTATTGTGCCGTCAGCGCCTTGAAGGGGGGCCGCGCCTGTTGGCGTCTCGCCGCCTGGCTGCGCACTGCCAGGCAACCACGCAGCAAAGCCCCCGCCAGATCCGGCATCTGCCGGGGCTGACGGACCATTAGATCCGGTCTGGGCTGCATCCGCTGATATCTGCGGAGGCGTGGAAACAAACATGGCTTACTCCAAAGCGTCGACGCACGCCGACACTCACTCTATGCAAGCAAGAGGCCAGTTTTTTTCCTCTATTTTATCCATACTTATCAGACACTTGATATAATCCGCGTGTTTTCATCTCTTGAGAGGCGGCAATTTTTTCCGCCCAAAGCGGCAAATGCGACCGCATCTTCGCCATATTGGCGGTGTCGGTAGGACGCGAAACCTTGCATGGGCGGCGTGTTCGGCCTAAAACGCCGCGAAATGATTGGAACCGCTTGGGTTTTGTTATTGTCGGACTATATGCAAACCTTGTGATTGCATTCACTGCAAACCATCTGATGAACTATCTGGACCATTGCCATGCTGAACAGTCTTGATTTACCGGGAAAGCCGGAAGACACGCGCATTGTTGTTGCGATGTCTGGCGGCGTCGATTCCTCTGTGACCGCCGCGATTTTGAAGCGCGAGGGCTATCAGGTCATTGGCATGACCCTGCAACTTTATGATCACGGCGAAGCGACCCACAAAAAGGGTGCCTGTTGTGCCGGGCAGGACATTCATGATGCCCGCCGTGTGGCCGACATGCTGGATATGCCGCATTACGTACTGGATTATGAGCAGAAATTCCGCGAGCAGGTGATCAACCCGTTCATGGAAAGCTACGTGGCTGGCGAAACACCGATTCCGTGTGTGGCCTGCAACCAGACCGTCAAATTTTCCGATCTCCTGGAAACCGCCAAAAGCCTGGGTGTGGCGGCGCTTGCGACCGGCCATTACATTGGCAGCCGTATGCGCGAAGATGGGCACCGCGAGCTTTATCGCCCGGTCGATCATGACCGGGACCAAAGCTATTTCCTGTTTGCCACCACGCAGGAACAGCTCGACTTTATCCGCTTTCCGCTTGGCGGTCTCAGCAAGGCGGAAACCCGCCAGATTGCAGAAGATCTGAACCTGCATGTTGCACAAAAGCCGGACAGCCAGGACATCTGTTTCGTGCCATCCGGCCGCTATGCCGATGTGATCTCACGACTGAAGCCGGACGCGGCAACCGGCGGTGACATCGTGCATGTGGATGGCACAGTGCTTGGCATCCATAAGGGCATTATTCACTACACTGTTGGCCAGCGCCGTGGCCTTGGCATTTCAGCTGCCGACCCGCTTTATGTGGTGGATCTGGATGCCAAAACCCAGCAGGTTATTGTCGGTCCGCGCGAAGCGCTGGCAACGGCCATTGTGCATCTGCGTGACGTCAATTGGCTTGGTACACCAGCACTAACGGAATTGCCTGAAGAGGGTCTGCCGATCTTTGCGCGCTTGCGAAGCACACGCCCACCAATGCCCGCAACTCTCTTTGCATCAGGAGATGATGTGTGGTGCGAATTGGCAAATCCGGAAGACGGTATTTCGCCAGGGCAGGCCTGTGTAATCTATGAAGATGACACTGCAAGCACCCTTGTTCTGGGCGGCGGCTGGATAGGCTCGACCGAGCGTCCGCAGATCAGTTCTGCCGCTTCAACAGACCCGGCATCGGCGCCAAAAACCGTCTCAGACTTCCTGATTGCCTGACCCGTTTCCGGCGGTCAGACCGCACAGGCGTCATTCATCTGAAAGTGGCACCGTGACAGCGCTTGACACGACTGCGCTGCGCCCTTTATATGCGCGTCATTCGTTAGATAAATAACGATTTCCAGACATCCCATGACTTCGTTCAATGTGGATGTCCCTTACGGGGCGGAGTAGCTCAGCTGGTTAGAGCAGCGGAATCATAATCCGCGTGTCGGGGGTTCGAGTCCCTCTTCCGCTACCATTTTTCACTTGTCCGACCCAGAGACATAGTGTCCGACCCGGAGACATAGGTAACAGGTTGTACCTAAGACATAGGTGACACCCTTGCGCCGAACGGGTTGTCGATAGTTTGCTGTGTTTTTTGTTTCGGGTCGATGTAACCCAGATCATATTTCATGAAGTTGATGAGCCAGATTCCATCGTCCACCTCCTTGATGCCCAGCCTCTGATTGGCCATGACGGTTGATACATTGATCTTCTTTCAATGTATGCAGACAGATACACAGATTTAGACGATGCGCTTTCAAGGTCCTGTGCGGCATCTTGTTATTTGATGTGAGATATTCGCCCGGCACCAAGCGCTAGGGACACCTCCCCGTTGGTTCACGAAGTACCCTTGTGGATGATCGGCAGGCTCACAGACTGGCAGCGCATTGCAACTCGTTATGGAAGATGCGCAGACATGTTCATGGCTGCAAGAACAATCGAACTGGACCAGTCAAACGGGGCTGATTAAAGTCTGATTTCCTGTCGGTGAAAGCTGAGTCGGGAAGATGTTGACGAATTGAGGCAGGGAAGGCTGACTACCATGGCTATAATTGATCGGTGTGAGATTTTGATGGTTGATCTGGTGCCCAAGGTGCGCCGGACGGATGCGATCCAATCCTTTGACAGCCAGGAAACGCCAATCGTGCGCATTACCGACAAGGACGGCGTCACGGGCACTGGATATTGTTATACAATTGGTCAGGGTGGGCCGGCGATCATGTCTCTGCTGCGCGATACTCTCGTCCCCAGACTGATCGGCAAAGAAGCCGAAACTATTGAAGCAATCTGGCAGGATTTGCTGTTCTCCACTCATGCGACGGCCGTTGGTGCGATTACCTCGCTTGCGCAGGCAGCGATCGACACGGCGCTGTGGGATTTGAGATGTCAGAAAGCTGGCCTACCGCTGTTCCAGCTTCTGGGTGGCGCCAAGAACAATGTGCCCTGCTACACCACCGAGGGTGGCTGGCTGCACATTGATACCGAAGATTTGGTCAAGGATGCTCTGGACGCGAAAGCGAAGGGATTTGCCGGGTCGAAAATCAAGATCGGCAGACCGCATATTTCAGAGGACCGGGCACGGCTATCCGCTGTTCGCGAGGCGGTCGGACCGGCCTACGAAATCATGGTAGATGCCAATCAGTCGTTCAGCCGGGCGGAAGCAACCCGACGGGCACGGATGCTGGAGGAGTTCGACATCGGCTGGTTTGAAGAACCTATGCCTGCGGACAATGTTCTTGAGCATGCCAGACTTGCTGCCTCTACCTCTGTTCCGATTGCCGTGGGTGAAAGCATGTATTCTGTCAGCCAGTTCAAGGATTACCTTGTCTGCGGCGGCGCCTCGATTGTTCAGGTTGATGTCGCGCGTATCGGGGGCATTACGCCCTGGATGAAAGTCGCGCATTTGGCTGAAGCTTTCAGCGTGCCGGTCTGTCCGCATTTTCTGATGGAGCTGCATGCAAGCCTGGTCTGCGCCATTCCCAATGCGCCGTGGCTGGAATATATTCCGCAGCTCGAAACGATTACAAAATCGGGCCTGCGTATTGAAAACGGGCGTGCCTGGCCGAGCGAAGTGCCCGGACTGGGCATCGAGTGGGACTGGGACGCAATTGACCGGTCTCGGATTGACGGCCTCTCATGGTCATCGAACTGACATCAACGGCATAAATGAGGGGCAGTGCACTGCAGCGAATGGGCATGGTGACAGGCTCGAAGTCAGAGAAAGTGGCTGACTATAAACGGCTGCATGCTAACGTTTGGCCGTCAGTTCTGGATTGTCTGGCGACGAGCCATATCCGCAATTATTCGATCTTTCTGAGGAAGCCGGAAAACCTGCGCTGGTTGACCATTACCGACCCCTGCCTGGTGCCGCTGTCAACGCGCAAGGACGGTGAGTTCCGGGCGATGATGTACGACGTATTTCATCTTGCCTGACACGAACACAAATCTGGTACCAACATAAGCCAGATCACGACACTGGCAGCGGTGCATCTTCGCGAATAAGACCTGCGCTTTTCATATCTGTCCAGAGGGCGGCGGGGATGTCTGTTTTCCACCAGTCCATAAGCTGCGAGAATTCCTCCGGTGTGCGCACACCAGGAATGACGCTGGAAACAGACGAATGCGCAAGCGGAAATTTCAGTGCGGCTGCGGGAAGCGGCACATTGTGAGCTGTACAGACTTCTGTCAAACCCTTTACCCGGTTGACGATTTCAGCCGGAGCGGTTTCATAATTCCAAGTCGTGCCTCCAACGAGAATACCCGAATTGAACGGACCACCGATTATAATGCGCACCGACTTTGCAGCACATTTCGGTAGAAATTCTCCAAGCGCATGCTGCTCCAGCAAGGTGTAGCGCCCCGCCAGGAGAAAGACATCCCAGTCTCCATGATCGAGTGCGCGCATCGAAACATCAATCTCGTTGACGCCGATTCCAATCGCCTTGATGTTTCCTGCCCGGCGCAGCTCATCCAGCGCCTTGTAACCACCGCTCATCGCATCCTTGAAATGGCGCGTCTCTTCATCCGGGTCAGTATGCGTGAACGGGCCAATGTCATGCAGAAACAGGATATCAACATGATCGCGCCCGAGCCGTTGCAGACTGTCTTCAAAAGAGCGCATAACAGCAGCATAGCCATAATCGAATTGCGGATGAAATGGCAATGGATTGGGCCAGCCGAAGGCTGCAGGATCGCCCGGCAGACCCGGCTTCAACAGCCGTCCGACCTTGGTGGAGATGATGATGTCATCTGCGCCGCGTACCACATCGCCCAGCCGCCGCTCCGACAGGCCAAACCCGTAAAACGGCGCGGTATCAAAATACCGAATTCCGCATTCAAGCGCTGCTGAAACAGCGTCCAGAGCGGCGGCATCGTCAACTGGGTCAAGCAACCCACCGATCGGCGCGCCACCAAAACCCAATTGTGGGAGGTCAATTGCCATGAAAGTCTTCTCTTCTAAGTCAAGTTTCGAAAAACGCGCCGTTTTCGTTGGTCATCAATTCTATGGAGCCCCAGATCGCCTGCAAATGGATCCGCATTTCGGTTTCAGCCAGATCCGCATCGCCCGTCCTTATCGCATTGAAAATAGCTCCATGCTGCCGCACCATGAGATCTGCATGACCTGGCTGGGGCAGCCCCATAAACCGCACTCTATCCAATTGTCCCTTAATGGCTTGAATCACCCGCCAGGCTCGCGGCAGGGAGATGCTCTGGCACAATAGCCGGTGAAACTCTTCGTCCAGTTCCATAAATTGAAAATAGTCCTTCTTCTGCAGAGAGACTTCCTGGCGCTGAAGGTTGGCTTGCATCTGTGACAGGCTGGCCTCATCGATATCCCGTGCCGCACGGCGAACTATGGCGGTTTCCAGAATATCCCGCAGAAACTGGGCCTCCTTGATTTCGTCCATTCTGATGGGGGAAACCAGAGTTCCGCGTTGTGGGAAAATATCGACAAGCCCTTCTTCGGAAAGCCGTATAAACGCCTCTCGCACCGGTGTTCGACTGACGCCCAACTGCAGGGAAAGTTCCTTTTCGCTCAGCGCTTCTCCGGGTTTCAACTGCACACGCAATATGCGTTGTCGCAAAAAAGCATGGACCTGGACCGTGACAGGGCCGCTCCGGTCAAAGGTAATGATTGCTGCGTCAGAATTCATCTGGAAGCCCTCCTTCCCCGACCCGGCCACTTCTCACAGTTCAGATTAACCTACTACCATGGTAGTAGGTACTCTCTCGCGGGTAAACCCGCATCATGATTGCGCAATCTGTCGATTTCCCTGGCAAACTTACGATAACATCCGACACCAAGACCAAACCGGTTGATGAGTGAATCCGGCGGGCGGGTCTGCACTTTGGCAGCAGATTTTCTGATGGCGCTGGACATCGTCATCTCTTCGGCTAACCAATTAAGTGAGGCAGAACAGGTCGCCATCATGGGCGGCACATGTGACAAATTCCATTCTGTGATCTAGCTCCAAATCGCCCCAAATCAGGTTACCCTAATCGTTATGACCCTGCGGAAGCCATCACCTCAACTGAAGCTTCTTCACCCTGAATCAGGTTCATGATGCGCTCACTCATAGTGTCGTATTCGCGGGTATTGCTGATTTCTCCGCGCACCTGATAATCGTTCAGCACGATGATCCGGTCTGCCAGCGCGATCATCTCCGGCATATCGCTGGTAATCAGGAGAATTGCGGTCCCCTGATCGGAGAGTTCGCGGATGAGTTCGTGCAGATAGGCCTTTGTCTTGATGTCGATGCCAACCGAAGGCTCGTCAATAATCAGGATCTGGACCTGAGCCGCGAGCCATTTGGCAACGCTGACTTTCTGCTGGTTGCCGCCGGAAAGATTGCCCATATTCTGGTCGAGCGACGGCGTGCGCACTTCAAGCTTGCGGATATAGGGCTCGGTGTGCTCGCGAATAGCGCGATTGGTCAGCGGTGCGAACAGGTTTGCAAGCCGCCGCCAGACAGGGACACCGACATTCTCCAGCACCGAATGCAGTAGTATGAGGCCCTCACTCTTGCGATCCTCACTTACATAGCCGATGCGGTATTTGCCAACGGCATCGGCCACGCTTTTAATCTCGACCTTTTCACCGTTCAGCAGAACCGACCCTTCAGTGATTGCAAATTTGCCGAGGATCGCTTTTGCAAGTTCACTGCGCCCTGCTCCGACCAGCCCGTAAAGCCCGGCAATTTCACCTTTGTGAAGACTGAGATTAATGCCTTTGTGCCCAAGGGAGGACGCCACATTCTTCAACTCAAGAACCGTCTCTTCGCCGGACCGGTCACGCGCCGACCAATCCGGAATCTGTTCGTTGCGACCGATCATCAAGCGTACGATGTCCTGACGATCAAGACCCGCCAGAGGCCTGCTTTCGCAGGCATTTCGGCCATCCCGCAACACAGTCACCTGATCACAAATTTCCTGAACTTCTTCAAGTTTGTGGCTGACAAACATCAGGCTCACCCCATCGCCTTTCAAACGGCGCAGAATGTCGAACAAGGTGTCGGTCTCATGCGAGGTCAGAGAGGCGGTCGGCTCGTCGAGCAGGAGAATTTTTGAATTCAGCGACAGAGCTTTGGCGATTTCCACCAATTGGGTCTTTGCCACACTGAGACGCGAGACCGGAAGCGAAGGATCAGCATCGATCTCCAGCAGATCCAGCCACTTGCGCGCGTCCCGAAACAATTTCCGATAATTGATCGGCCGCATTGGGTGGGCGCTAAGCTTTTCCAGAAATATATTTTCCGCAATAGAAAAGCGCGGGATCAGATTGCGCTCCTGGTGCACCACGCCAACGCCTTTGGCAATGGCATCTCTGGTGCTGAGCGGCGCAAAGACTTCGCCATTCAACGTCATTGAGCCGGAATCGGGTCGATGAACACCGGTGATCGCCTTGATCAGGGTTGACTTTCCGGCCCCGTTTTCACCCAGCAAGGCGTGAACTGAGCCTTCCGACAGGGTTATGCGCGCCTCGTCCAGCGCAACGACACCGGGGAAGGTCTTGGTGATATTGTCAGCATGAAACACAGTTTTGAGGGTCGTATCGCTCATGTCCGAACCTGCCCGGCATGGCGCTGCGTCCGAACTTCGCGCCAACGATTCATACCGACAGCCCACAGGATCAGCCCGCCCAGAACGACTTGAACGAGGAATGGATCAATATTGAACAGCACCAGCACCTGGGTGAAAATCGCGACGATCATAACGCCAAGCAGCGTGCCACCAACACTGACATGCCCTCCGGACAGGATTGCACCTCCGATCACAGGTGCGGCAAAGGACAGGATCAGCCAATCGTCGCCAATGGTCGGTTGGCCCAATTGCAGACGTCCGACCAGCAAAATGCCCGCCAGAGCTGCCAGTGCACCGGAAATTGCATGGGCGACGATGACCACTAGACGGACAGAAATACCAGACAGTTCGGATGCATGTTCATTGCCGCCCACAGCCAGGATCGAACGCCCGAGAGGCAGCCGATTGAGCAGATACCAGAGCGCGATCGCCGCCAGAACACAGGGGATTACCAGCCACGGCAATGGGTGAATGAACGTGTCATTTCCCAAGGACTTGACGATGTCGGGGATGTCATAAAAGGGCTGGGCTTCGGTAATGCCCAGATTGATGCCCTTATATATGGAAAGACTGGCCAGGGTGATGACAAATGCCGAGATACCAGTGAAGGCGACCAGCACGCCATTGGCAAGGCCTGCCAGCAGGCCGATAGCCAGAGCCGCCGCCGCCGCGATGGGCCAGGGGATACCCCATACCTGCATCATTCCGGCAAAGGAAATCGCTGCCAGGCCACCTATCGCGCCAACCGAAAGATTCATCTGGCCAATGGCAATAATGATCATTTGAGAAAATGCAATCAGTGCGTTGACCGAAATGGCAAGCAACAGCACCTGAATGTTAAACGGTGACAGAAACGACGGATTGAGCGCGCCGACGACAACAATGGCGGCAATTGTAATAACAAATGGTCCGAACCAGTCGGACTCCCAGAAGCGGGTGCTCATATCAACTTTCTCCGCTGCAGATAAGATCGGCGCACGAGATCTACCAGAACCGCAAAAAGCAGCAGCAGCCCCAGATAAGTCTGCACCCAGAATGCCCCGACCTGCATCAGCAGCAGACCTGTTGTGAGCATGGTGACCAGAAACGACCCCAGTAAGGTGCCAAGAACAGAGACGCGTCCACCGGTGAGCAGCGTTCCGCCCAGTACCGGGCCCAGAAAGGCCGGTAGCAGCCAGTCTTGCCCGAGTTGCCCAGCCATCGACGGAATCGCTGCACCGGTGCGCGACACCAGCATCAGTCCGGCAATGCCAGCAAGAACACCGGACAGCATATGACAATAGGTAATCATTCTATGGACGCGGATGCCGGACAGTTCGGCTGCGCGCTCATTGGCGCCCGTTGCGAGAAATTCCCGGCCCAGAGCGGTAAAGCGAAACAGCACGGAAAGACCGAGTGCGACGACTATTGTCACCAGCAGCAATGGGGAGAAGATTGAGAACAGCTTCATCCGCCCGAATCCGGTGAAGACCGGCGATATCCCACGGTACGATTCAGCATGGGTGAGAAAGATCATCATGCCGAAAAAGATACTCATCGTCGCCAGGGTAATGATGAAACTGTGCAGTCCGGTGCGCACGATGATGATGCCGTTGATCGCGCCCAAACCCGCACCGACCGCAAGCCCGCCGACGACGGCCAAAGGCCATGGCAGTCCGACGCTTTCCATCAGAAGGCCGCTGAACATGGCAGCGGACACTCCGATGGCACCAACCGACAGATTGAGTCCGCCGGTGATGATTACGACCATCATGGAAAAGCCGATCATAATGTTGACTGCAGACGTGCGCCCAAGAGCATAGAGGCTGAATTTCGACAGAAATGCCGGAGAAATGGTCGAAAAAATGGTCGCAAACAACACAATCAGCACTAGCAGGCCGAATTCATTGCTTAACAGAATGCGTGTGGCAGAAAAGCGCGGGGGTGCGTCTTGCTGAGAGGAATTGGCCATTATTTCCTTGATAGCATCAAATGGATATGCGGGACGTCAGTTTTCAAACTTCCGTCCCGTCATAAATCATGGAAGAGCGATTGACGAAGTAGAATTGGCGAAGCCCGGGATCAGGCTCCGCCAAACAATAATATCAACAATCGAGATAAGTCGATTCAAAACCTTCGAAAAGAGTCTTGGTGATCGCCTGCATTGATGCGACGTAATTATCGACATCATTCACGCCGGCAAACACTGTGCCGGAATCGATGAATTTGTCGGTCAGAGCGTTGCTCTTGAACGGCGCATCAGCCTTTACTGTACAACCGGTGCGCAGCTTGTCTGCCGCATAGGAACCGATATAGCCCTGACCATAAGGGTTTTGCAGCATGGTGCCGTGGACGAAACCATCCTTAATTGCCTGCAACACCACTTTATCATGATCGATGCCAACCATCTTGATGCGCTTGTCACCGATCTTGCGCAGAGCGGAGGATGCGACAACCGCTGGCACCCATGCAGTTGTGATGATGCCGTCAACCTCACTGGCATGGGCTGCCAGATAGGCGTTGATTTTTTCTTCGGCAGGTTCAGGTGCATCGATATCGGCAATCACCTGGATGACCTCAGCGCCGCCTTCTTTTGCGGCTTTTTCCACGGCGTCGATGCGCAACTGGGTGTTAGGATCCACCAGAAAGCCTGTGAAATGAGCGATCTTCGCACCACTTCCAAGTTCCTTAAGCAATTCCTTCGTGCCTAGATAGGCGGAATTTCCAGTGTCAGTTCCCATACAGAACTGCGCGTCAGAAGGATCCTTCAGGCAGCCGGCAAGAGCGATGACAGGAGCCCCCGTATCCGCCAGTTCATTTGCGATTGCAACTGTTCCAACTGGATCACCGGGGAAAATCAGAAAGCCGTTATAGCCCTGAGTGACAAGGCTTTCGAGCATTTGGTTCTGCAGTCCGAGTTCCCATTTCTGCGGGACTTTGTACTCTGCCGCACCAATGTTGAATTCTTTGGCAGCATCAGCACCGGCCTGTTCCCAAGCGGCAAAATAGGGATGGGGACCACCTGGAACCAAAGCAACGCGCGAAGACGGTTCGGCCAGGGCAGCGGTTGGAACCGCTCCGATAGCAACAAGAGTGGTGATAAGGCATTTCAAAGACATTCAAAGTCCTCCCGTTAACATCCAAAATTAGGTGACCACCATTTCCCGACAGGGTTCTTCATGACCGCGTTTGCCAGAGTGGTCTCACAACCGCATGTTACTTTACCATGGTAGTGTGTCAATACAGGCTGTGCCATATGATGCTGCCTTCTGATTTCTTTCAGCCAATGACCGCTCATCAAAGGCCTAGAGTCTGCACCCAATTGGGAGAATGAATTCCATATCAGCAGATCTCCGCCAACCCCGATGTTTCTTAAAAACTGTTTCTGTTGGATAATTTTCAGGCAATCAGTTACTGCATAAAACTTACAGTGGAAGCTGCAAATTTGGCGGCATCTGCTGTCAGCCTCTTTCAATGAAAAGCCGGGTTTGCCAGAGGGATGTCCATAGACATTTCCCTCTGCTGTTTGGCTCAAATTGCGATCAAAATATCGACGTCTACCCCCATATCGACCTAGACCTCAGGGGCAATCCCCGGAAATGGAACCAGAATGAGCAAGCTAACCTTCGGAGTCATTGGGACATCCAGGAAAAAATATGAAAAGCGCGTTCCAATTCATCCCGAACACTTGCCTCGGCTGGCCGAAGAATATCGCAAAAAACTGGTCTTTGAGGAGGGCTATGGCGAACCGTTTAACATTTCAGATGCTGAACTTGCCGCACAAACCGGGGGCGTTGCGTCGCGAAGTTCGCTCCTGTCCGAGCTTGGAAATGTGATCGTCGCCAAGCCCATGTTATCCGATCTTATGGAGCTTCAAGAGGGCGGCATTCTTTGGGGTTATCCGCATTGCGCTCAACAGCGCGACATCACCCAGGCTGCGATCGACCGCAAGCTAACCCTTATTGCCTTTGAGGACATGTTTGTCTGGAGCCCGTCCGGGCAGGTCGGGCGGCATACATTTTACAAGAACAATGAATTGGCCGGGTATTGCGCAATCCTGCATGCTTTGCGGGTCAAGGGCATTGATGGACATTATGGTAACCAGCGCAAGACGATCATTTTCAGTTTTGGCGCGGTCAGCCGTGGCGCTATCTATGCGCTCAAGGCCCATGGATTCAGAGACATAACTATTTGCATCCAACGCCCTGATCATGAAGTGCGCGAAGAGGTTCTGGATTGTCACTATGTTCGCTTGCGCGAAGGCGGTGAAGGTGAAGCGCGTATGCTGGTCGTCGAGCATGATGGCAGCGAACGGTCACTGTCCGATCTGATTTCCGAGTCCGACATCATTGTCAACGGGACCTATCAGGACCCGGATAATCCTATGGATTTTGTCACGGAAGCCGAAAAATCCTGTCTGAAACCGGGAAGCCTGATCGTGGATGTGAGCTGCGATGAGGGCATGGGGTTCTATTTCGCCAAGCCAACAACTTTCAAAGACCCAATGTTCAAGGTTGAAAAGACCGATTATTATGCGGTTGATCATACCCCGAATTACCTTTGGGAAAGTGCGTCACGTTCCATTTCTGCAGCACTCCTGGTGCACTTGCCAACCATTGTCGATGGACGCGCCGCCTGGCAGGAAAACGAGACCATTCGCCGGGCCATCAATGTTGATGCCGGTGTTGTTGTAAACCCGGTCGTTCTGTCCTTCCAAAAACGCCAGAAGGCGTATCCGCACCTTCCGCTTGACTGAGGCGATGCTTGGCGGCGTTCGTACGTGATTGAGTTCCGATCTGTCGGAAATCCTGAAAACGGACGCTCCCACCGGGCTTGTTTTTGACCATCCCGACCATGTGTTTGTCATTGAATTTCGACAAGCCATTGATAGGGCGGGGTGCCCTGTTTAGCGGGTTAGGTGCGGCCCATGGCAGTGGCGCAGCCGATTAACAGAACTGTGCTTATGGGTTGGGCACCCGCCGACATTACGGAGCCACCAGGAAACGGTGCAAGGTGCCGCAAATTATTTGGGATATTCGCGGATTTCACAGTTTTCCATGGAGAATCCCGCCAGTTCCCTGAAGACGTCTCCATGACCGACCACTGCCAATTGAATGTCTGCCATCTGGTCAAGTTCCAAGGCGAACTTTCTTATGCGTTGCTGGAAAATATCCCTTGGTTCGACAGGCACGCCATTCGCGTTTGTCGGCCCCTGATGCCACCATATCTCATCCAAATGGTCAAAAGACAGGCTGGAGAATTCCGCCTGCAATGCGCCTGGAGCGCGGCCCATATCGCAACTGTGGCTTAAAAGTTCACGGTGGCCTGACTGCACGCGAATTGGCGCTATGCCCTGGAAAATTGTAAGGGCTGTTTGGATGGCGCGGCTCAACGGTGACGTTATGACCTGCTGAATTCCAAGATCCATGATTGCGACTCTTGCCTGTTCCGCCTGCATGCGTCCTTTTTCCGTTAATGGCGCATCAAAAATCATCGGGTCCGCTTCGCCGTCATTGTGGGCAGCATTGAATTCCGATTGGCCGTGCCGAATGAGATAGACGGTCATATGTTTTCCTGTATCTGCAGTTGGAAGGATGTTGAACACCGGGGTCTGACCAGTGGCATGAGTTGCCAGCCTGGCGCAAGGTAGCTTGCCATCCCGTTCTAACAGAGTTGCTTTGGCACGCCAATTCACTTCCCTCGCGGCTGTGCGGCAAACTGGAGGAACCGCTACAACATCAAACGACCACACAGTGCCCTGCCTCCGCTACCAACACTTCAGATAGCTAATCAGATTTACTTATGCCGGATGAGACAGCTCATTTGTTACATGGCTCGGTCTCACCCCGAACTCCTTCATGAAAGCCCGCGAAAATGCGTCTGGCGCGGTGTAGCCGTAGCGGTGGGCGACGCGTTCTACGCGGTCGCCTTTTTGTAAATCGATGCGTGCCAATACCATGCGCCAACGGCGCAGATAGCTGGCGGGGGTTGTGCCGACGGCGCTGGCGAAGAGTTGCTTGAAGCGGCTTTGGGACAGGCCTGCCACGCTGGCCAGCGCTGCATTGCTCCATGGTTTTTCCGGATTGTCATGTATGGCGACGATTGCCGGGCTGATGCGGGGATGGGCGAGACCAGCCAGAAGACCGGAATTTGTTGCACCGCGCTCCAATTGCAAGCGCAACATGCGGACCACCAGAACCTCCCCCAAACGGCCCAGCACAGCAGGTGCGCCGCAGCGGGCATTTTGCTGCTCGGACGCCAGCAACGAGACCAGACTGGACAAATCACTATCAGGCTCGGCGATCTCGACCACCATCTCCGGCAGAGCGGTTTGCAGCGGGTTGGTCAGATTATCAAAGTCGACATGCAACGCGAACAAAAGTGCGCCCTCGTGACCTGAAATACCGATTTCCCGAGGTTGAAACACCAAATGATCCTGCCCTGTTTCGACATTTCGAAACGCGGCCAGATTTGCGCTTTCCAGTGTTGTGGGCTGTACAATCAGGCGAAAGCGGTTCAACAGGGCCGTCAGGCGATCAATCTTCATTTTCGTCTTTAAAGTTGGTTATTTCTGATTTATCCGATCATAGAGACTGCTACTCCTTTTGCAACAGAAATTCAAAAGGAGAATTACTCATGTTGATGCCACGTCGCAAGACCCCTGAGCTTACCGTTCCCACCCTTGATCATGGCGCGTTCAATCTGTCAGACGAACAGTCTGAACGCGGCACTGTTGTGTGTTTTTATCGGGGGCTGCACTGCCTGATCTGCGCGAACTACCTGTCCGAACTCGACAAGCGCGTCAGCGAGTTTGCAGAGCGTGGTGTGACGGTCATTGCGCTCAGTGTCGACACCGAGGAACGCACGCGGGCCATGGCTGACAAGATCGAGAACAAGAATATCCGCTTCGGTCACAGCCTGCCGCTGTCTGTCGCACGCGAATGGGGCCTTTATATTTCGACCTCACGCGGCAAGACGTCCATTGGCATTGAGGAACCTGCCCTGTTTTCAGAGCCCGGTCTCTTCATGGTTTCACCGGATCAGAGCCTTTATTATGGCTCGACGCAGACCATGCCGTTTGTGCGTCCGCATTTCTCAGAGCTTGTCAGTGCGCTGGATTTTGCAATCAAAAACAACTACCCGGCACGCGGCGAATATGATGGTGAGGTCTGATCAGTCAGACCGATATGGGGGCGCAGACTGCGCTCCCATTTCTATGAGCTGCGCGCTTTTTCCTTAGGCCGTACTTGACTGGTTTGAGGCCTCAGTTTCTGCCGTAATCTGCATGAGCGACGCTTTGCGGGTGATGGCAAGCCGGCGCACAAAGGCAACGATAAAGACAGCGGTTTGGACAAGCACAATGGTGGGCGCAGATGCGCTGTCCAGAAAGAAGCTTGCATAGGTGCCGGCAAGCATGGTGACCATGTTGACCAGAACCGCGACCCAGAGCATGGTTGAAAACTTCCGCACCAGCAGGAAGGCAATGGCCCCTGGCGCAATCAGCAGGCCGATTGCCAATATCAACCCGGCGGCATTGAGGGTTGCGACAATCGTCAAAGACAAGGCGGCCAGCAATCCGTAATGCAACCAGCCGACATGCAGGCCCGACCCGCGTGCCTGTGTCGGGTCGAATGAGTGGAGCAGCAAATCTTTCCACTTCAGCAAAATTGCCAGTGAAACGAACAGCGAAATCAACCCCGAGGTCAGCAATTCATGCGGCTCGACACCCAGCATGTTGCCAAAGAGGATGTGATCCAGATGCATGTTGGTCTCGATGGACACATACATCACGATACCAACAGCAAACATGCCGGAAAACACGACTCCCATTACGGTGTCCTGCTTGACCCTGGAATTGTTTGACAGATAACCGGTCGCTACCGCGCAAAACATACCCGCTGCAAATGCGCCAATGAGCAGTGGAATGCCCAGAACATAGGCCAGCACAATGCCGGGCAGTACGGCATGGCTGACGGCGTCGCCCATCAGGGCCCAGCCTTTCAACACAAGAAAACAGGATAACAACGCAGTCGGGATTGCCACGATCATGCAGATGAAAAACGCATTCTGCATGAAGGGAAACTGGAAGGGCAGCAACAGGCTTTCCATTATGCCGTTTCCCTGATGGCTGCGGCGTCAGGGGTTTCCTGATCAATCTGTTCCAACGCCATGCGCGATTTACGGCGGGAGGCAAGAATGCCGTGTTTGGGGGCAAGTACGAAGGCAATCAGAAACACCAGCGTTTGCAGCGTCACGATAATGCCGCCGGTGGCGCCATCCAGGAAGTAGCTGGCATAGGCACCGACAAAACTTGTGATGCTGCCGATGGCAACTGATGTGGCGATCAGCCGGGGAAACCGGTCACACAGAAGATAGGCCGTGGCACCCGGCGTGACGACCATGGCAATCACCAACAATGCACCGACGGTTTGCATGGCTGCCACCACAGATGCTGCCAGAAGGGCGAAGAAAACAGCTTTTAGAAGCCCGGGTCGCAGACCGATGGAGCGGGCGTGGTTTTCGTCAAAGAAGGTGACCATCAAATCTTTCCACTTGGCCAACAACACGACCAGCGACACCAGACCAATGATCACGAGTTGCAGCGTGTCTTCCGGCGTGATGGCCAGAATATTGCCCATTGTGATGGTCTGGATGCTGACCGACACCGGGCTGATTGAGACGATGAAAAGGCCGAGGCCAAAAAACGATGTGAATATCAAACCGATAATGACATCGACCTTCAGACCGGAACGTTCAGACAGGAACAGCATTGCTCCGGCTGCCAAACCTCCGGCGACAAAGGCACCCAGCGCAAATGGCAAGCCCAGCATGTACGCCACGGCAACGCCGGGCACCACCGAATGGGACAGCGCATCGCCGATCAAAGACCAGCCCTTGAGCATCAGAAAGGCAGACAGGAACGCGCAAACACCGCCAACGAGGGCTGAAACCCACATGGCGTTGGTCATATAATTGTACCCAAACGGCTCCAGCAGATAGCTGATCATTCTTCGTTGTCCTGCTCGCCACGTACGGTGATGTCGCCATATTGCACGAAGGGGCGCTCATCATCTGTCATGATCGTAACTTGTCTGGCGTCAGCATCATCATGCAGCGCATCGCCACCAATGGTGATATGGCGCAGCACACCGCCAAAGGCGCGTTCCAGATTATCGCGGGTGAAAACGGTCTCGGTCCGACCGTGCGCCAGCACAGTACCCTTTACCAGAATGGTCCTGTCGCAAAATTCGGGCACGGACCCCAGATTGTGCGTCGAGACCAGCATCACACGGCCTTCGTCACGTAATTCACGCAGCAGCGCCACAATCTGATCTTCGGTTTTGACGTCGACACCGGTGAATGGCTCATCCAACAGAATGATCTGGCCTTCCTGCGCCAGGGCGCGGGCTAGGAAGACACGTTTGCGTTGCCCGCCTGACAATTCACCAATCTGGCGGTCGCGAAATTCGCTCATGCTGACGCGGGCCAGCGCTTCGGTGACCGCCTCGTGGTCTTTTGCCGAAGGTCGACGCAGCCAGCCCATATGGCCGTATCGGCCCATCATTACGACATCTTCCACCAAAACCGGAAAGGCCCAGTCGACCTCTTCGGATTGCGGGACATAAGCGACAAGATTGCTGCGCAGTGCCTCGGAGATTGGTTTTCCAAGCAGGCGTATTTCACCTTTGGCCGCCGGCACAAACCCCATGATGGCCTTGAAGAGAGTCGATTTCCCTGACCCGTTCACACCCACCAATGCGGTCACCGTGCCGCGCGGAATTTCGAAACTGGCGTTGTGAAGCGCTGTGAGGCCGTTACGATATGTAACGGTCACATTCTTGGCGGAGATGCCATCGGCTGCGGCGTTGTGTCCGGAACCGGGTTTGGCCTCTATTACTGTATCAAGCATCTGTGCATCACATTTCAGCTTCTGTTCTCATCGCGGTCGCCTGCACCCTTATGTCGTGAGGCATTCAGTTCGTGCCCACCAGACCATTGGCAACTGTCTGTGAGGTCACCCTTAAAAGATCAAGGTAAGTTGGAACCGGGCCATTGGCTTCTGACAGGGAGTCTACATAAAGCTCTCCGCCATAGGCAGCGCCGGTTTCGCGGGCCACCTGTTTTGCAGGTGCAGTGTTGACTGTCGACTCGCAAAACACGACCGGAATATCATTATCCCGTACCCCATCAATGACGGCACGAACCTGCTGTGGTGTACCAACCTGATCAGCGTTGATGGGCCACAGATACAATTCCTTCATGCCAAAGTCCCGAGCCAGATAACTGAAGGCCCCCTCACACGTCACAAGCCAGCGCTCGGCCTCGGGAATTTTTGCGACCTGTTCGCGTAAAGGTTCAATCGTTGCGCGCAGTTTATCCTTATAGGCGGCCGCATTTTTTACGTAGATCGCGGCGTTGTCCGGATCATACTCGGTAAATGCCTCGACAATATTGTCGATATAGATCAACGCATTATCGAGGCCCATCCAGGCATGGGGATTGGGTTGGCCTTCGTAAGACCCGGCACCAATCGGGATCGGGTTGATACCGTCGGTCAATGTCGCTGCGGGAATGTCTTTCAAATTAGAGAGAAATTGCTCAAACCAAAGTTCCAAATTCATGCCATTCCAGAGGATAAGGTCTGCGTCTGAAGCGCGTACGATGTCCTGCGGTGTCGGCTCATACCCGTGAATTTCTGCGCCCGGTTTGGTAACGGAGACCACTTCTGCCGCGTCGCCCGCAACATTTGCAGCCATGTCGGCAATGACCGTAAAGGTTGTCACAACTTTCATCTTGCCGTCTGCGAATGCGCCGGATGCATTGATTGCAAGGACTGCAGTAGCCAAGAGGACTCGTTTAGCGAAACGCATCTTTTGCTCCATGTTCAAATTGATAATTCACTCTTTGTGGGCTTTCTGCAAATGATTATGACAATAATTCGCAACTAGTCAATGCACTTGCGAATTATTTGCAACAAGGTTTGAACAAATGAATCTATCGTGCTAATGATTTGGCATGAGCGAAACAGACACACCGATGGTCGACGACCTTGAACATGAATTGCGCGCTGAGGGCGTGCGCATCACGCGCCAGCGTGTTGCCATTCTATCGGCGCTTGCCAATTCCAGTGACCATCCCAGTGCTGAAGAAGTTCTGGAACGATCCCGGAAGCAGGATTCGTCGGTGTCGCTGGCAACGGTTTACCGAACACTTTCAATTCTTGAAGGACGCGGGACCATTTTGCGCAACGAGTTTGATGGCACGGGCGCCAGATTTGAACTGGCCAATAAACCGCATCATGATCACCTCATCGATGTTGATACAGGCGATGTGATTGAATTCATCTCCCCCCGGATTGAAGAACTTCAGGCAGAAATTGCCCGTGAGCTGGGATATGACATTGTCCATCACCGTCTGGAACTCTACGGCAAAGTGAGAAACCGGGACTAAGCCAGAAGCGCGCCTATCCCTTGACGGCCCCTCCGGTCAGACCGGATATGATGTATTTCTGAGCTGCCAGGAAAAATGCAACCGCCGGAATAATGGTGAGCGTCAGATAGGCCAGGATTTTGGTCCAGTCAGTGCCGTATTCGCCCCGATACTGCATGATACCAAGTGGCCAGGTGTATTTGTCGGGCGTGTTGAGCATGACAAGCGGCAACAGGAAATTGTTCCAGCTCGTGACAAATGCGAATACACTAACCGTTGCGATAATGGGCAGCGATAGTGGCAGCGTAATATGCCAGTAAATCTGGATATAACCGCAATTATCCATTCGCGCTGCGTCGATCAGTTCTTTCGGCAGATCCTTGAAAAAATTATGGAACAGCAGAATTGAAAAACTCAGGCTGAAGGCTGTCTGTGCCAGAATAATGCCGAGATGAGAATCCAGAAGACCCAGATCTCTCAGCGTAATAAACAATGGCAAGACGGCGGTCGCTGCCGGAAACAGCAAGCCAACCATGAGAAAACTGGTCAACATGCGCTGGCCAAAAAACCTGATATGAGCCAGCGCAAATGCTGTCATGGAAGACAGGACTACGGTCAGGGCAACCGTTGCCACGGACACATACAGGGAATTCCAAAGCGATCTGAAAAAGGCGCTCTCAGTAACAATGCCGATGAAATTCTGCGGGTTCCAGCTTTGTGGCAGATTAAACGGGCTGCTGCGCAACTCTCCAAGGGTCTTGAAGCCACCCAATGCCGTTGCATAAAGCGGGATAATGACAAAAAGCGCGATGATACATAGACCTACGCATTGTCCGATTGAAAGTCCCGAAGGCCGAAAAAACCGTTTTTTCCCAAGAGCTGCCATCAGTCCCACTTCCGTGCCAGTAAAAAATGTCGATAAGCCAGTGTGATGATCACACAGGCTGCAAACAGGATCATGCTGACAGCGCCGCCAAAGCCAAATTTCGTGCGGGTAATGCCAAACTGATACAGAAAGCTGACAATGGTGTTGCTGGAATTGCTGGGGCCTCCACCACTGAGCGGAATGATCAGATCAAACAATTGCAGAGCCCCTATTATTGCGAAAAACACCGAGATGAGGATGGCCGAGCGGATCATCGGAATTTTGATGTACCGGGTGATTTTCCAAGGGCTGACGCCATCAAGACGGGCCGCCTCGATGACTTCACGCGGTATGGATTGCAGCGCTGCAATATATATCATCATGTGAAAACCGAAATATTTCCAGACGATCACCAGCATGATTGCCGGCATGACCCAGAGTTTGTCGCCAAGGACAAAGGGCGTATCGATGCCCAGCGTATTCCCGATCGCAGGAACCAGACCATAATCGCCGTCATAGACAAACCGCCACATCAGGCCCGCCGCAATTTCCGCCAGCATATATGGCAGGAAGAACAAAGTGCGGATCATGCTGATGCCCCAATTATTCGCAACCAGGGCAAGGGCGGCCCAAAGCGCCAGTGGCAATTGCACCAACAGCGACACCGCGATTACGAAGAAACTGTTTTTGACAGCGGTGAAGAAGTGCCGATGGGTCAGAACATCATCGTAGTTGCGCAACCCGACAAAGTCAGTTGGCGGACCAAAGCCGTTCCATTTGTAAAACGAAAAATTTGCCGCTTCGAACATCGGCATGACGACCATCAGGGTGAACAATCCCAACGTCAACGGAAGAAACAACATCAACGCGACCCAACGTCTGGTCAACAAACGACGCTTTACCATTGCTGCATTCCTATCGACAACATTGTGGCATCTTCATAGGTCCGATACTGCTCTAAATGGCGGCACATACCACTTACATACCGGCTGCAAATCTGATTGCAGCCGGTATGTAAGGCAATCCACTAAAGGGAGTCGTCAACAGCCTCTTTCACCAATTCTGCGGCTTCTTCTGCTGAGATCGCATTGTCGGAAAGTTCAGCTGAGATATCATTCACCACCCCGCCAACGTCCTTACCCAGTTCCTGATCAAAGAAGATGGCGTGCCACTTCGCCTTGTTGATATTGTCGGAGATCTCCTTGAAGTAAGGATTGGCAAGACTGTCTGCGGAACCTGCCACAATCGGAATGTAAACGCTGGCAGCGGCAAAGCGGGATTGCACTTCGTTCGACGTATACCATTCCATGAACTTCACCGCTTCATCCGGTGCGTCGCGATGGAATATCCAGCCATTGATCCCGCCAAGCGTGTCTGCAGGGTCGCCTGCGCCACCTTCGACCGTTGGAAATGGAAAGATCGCAAGCTGATCGTCCGACAAACCATTGCCGCTCGCCGAACTGTCACGTTGAACTGCATAATCCCAGTTTCCCATCAGGTGCAATGCTGCCTTTCCGTCACCAAAATTTCCCGAAGCCGAACTAAAATTGGCTGCCAGGAAGCCATCCTGAAAGGGCTCCATAGCCACGAGATCCAGGAACATCTGGCCTGCCTTAACAAAGGGGGCACCTGCAAAGCCGTCGCCCTCGCCGGCACGAGCCGCGTCGAACGCCGCCTGACCAGCCTGTCGTACAACAAGATATGACCAGTAAAAATGCGCAGGCCACTTGTCCTGTGCGCCCACAGTAATGGGTGTGATTCCTGCATCCTTGATCTTTTTGACAGAGGCCAGGAATCCATCCCAGGTCTTCATGTCATCAGCACCGACGCCTGCCTTGTCGAGCAAGTCCTTGTTGCCCCAGAAGACAACCTGGCTGACATTTTGCGCCAAGCCATAAAGTTTATTGTCGCGGGTAAAGGCACTGATACCGGCTTCACCAATGGCATTACGCGCCTCTTCAGACAGCACATCACCAATAGGGCGCAGGACACCAGCTTCCACCTGCTCGCTCATGACACCACCGCCCCAACTATAAAAAATGTCCGGGGCAGCGTCAGACTGCAGCAGGGTCGTCAATTTGGCCTTGTAGGCTTCGTTCTCCAGAAACTGCACATTGATTTTGATATCAGGATGAGCCGCTTCGTATTCCTTGGCGGCTGCTTCCATGATGGCAACAGTGCCTTCCACAGACTCAATATGAAGCCAGTCAACCGTCGTTTCGGCCTGTGCCGGAACCGCAGCAAGCGCGAGAAGTGCTGCACCTATAGCTAGTCTAATCATTGTCTTCCTCCCAAAATAATCCCTGTTTCCAGATCGCGATGCACCTGGCTCAGCCTCTGAGCCCTTGTCAGAGCAAGGCGTTCCTTATTTAATAAACAATCCGGTTTTAATTGGCAAGTCACGTTCCAAATATCGCAAATTATTGAATAACATATTGAATAATAATAATAAAATATATGCTATCCGAGTTTTAGCGTATAATTTTTGTCTCCGTATTGTGCGAAAACAGATCCTCCATCATTTGAGTGCACCCACCGAAGAGCTTCGTGACAGCGCCAGGTTTCGTGGAGTCAAAATTGGATCGACGCGTGTTTCACCAACACGATGTCTGCGGCATTCAAGTGCTAAACAATATCAGGCAGCAGTGATTGCAAAATTGTCCGAGCGAGGACAAACACTGGATAACAATGAAGCGCTCAGATGCATCATGAAGATATTTTGAAAATATATATATAACAATGCTTTACTGGATTTTTTACCATTTTCTACGCGATTTGATTTACCTCCTAAAATCTGATTTCCACCGATCCACCAATACAAGTTTTTGATTTGGATTTGTGCGCCCCATGCAATTTACCCAACCTGTTCAGGGCCTTGAAACTGGGCCGTGCAGTGGAGACAGGCCGTGGCCCGGCGGCTTGACCTAATATGCATTTTCGTAAAAAAACGGGTTCCACGCGGGCTTAAGTTGATTTACATAAAGAACACGAATTAAATACGAAGACGAGTTTGGGAGCCTGCCGTTTGGCCGTTAAGATTGCCGATCCACTGCTGATGCGGGAGATCAATAAGTACCATGTTCTTGAGACAATCCGCTGTCACAGCCGTATCTCCCGCGTTGAGATATCGGAACGCACTTTGCTGAGCGGAACCACCGTGTCGGCGATTACCGGGGCGTTGATCGAGGAAGGCCTTGTTCAGGCGATCCATGTGAAACGACCTGAGGATGGAAAGCGTGGCCGTCCGCGCGTTTTGCTCGACCTGATACCGAATGCAGCTCATGTGATTGGCGTAAAAATTTCATCCGAGCAAATCACAACGACGATTGCTAACTTCAAAGGTGAAGCTGTTTACTCCATGCAGATGTCTGTGAAAGTTGCCAGCAGGAGTATCGACGCGATTGTCGACGTGATTGAGAACAGCATTCATGTCTGCGTTGCCGCGCATGGCATTGACCGCAGCAAAATCAAAGGCATCGGGATTGGTGTCCCCGACCGTTTTGACCTGGAAGCCAGCCAAAAGCATTCCAGATCAATCTTTGCCGATGATGAGTTTCCGCTTGCGCAATTGCTGGAAGAGCGACTGGGACTGCGGACCCGAATGGCCAAGCCAGCAGATCTGGTTGCCCTGGCCGAGAGCTGGTTTGGCTACGCTCAGAACAATCATTCATTTGCCGCGATCACAATAGATCAGGCCGTAGGTCTGGCCTTGTGGATTGACGATGATCTCCACAAGGGCGCAACAACTTTGGGGTCTGCTTTCGGCCATATCAAGACAGGTCTGGAAGGCCGGACTTGCCGCTGCGGTCAGCGGGATTGCCTCGACGCTTACATGGAAGTTGATGTGACGCAGTTGCGCGCAGAACAGGCTGAGGCCGTTCAATCGGAGCATCACAAGTCTGATAACGCCACATCGCAATTGATCACACTTGCTGCTGCGAAAAATCCATGGGCGCTTGAGCAGATCGGGATGCAGGGCAAAATGCTCGGGGTCGGCGTTTCTCACATCATAAATCTGATAAACCCGGAAAAAATCGTGATGGTTACGGAAGACAGCAGATATGAAAGTGTGATCAGCAAATCCTTTCATGAAAGCGTACGGGACAACAGTTTTTCCGCGCATTTTGATGCCACAGAAATTATCTTCCACACCATCAACGAACAATTATGGGCACGCGGTGCGGCGGCATTGATGCTGCGCGATATTTACAGAGCGCCGTGGAACGACGTTGCAAAGGATACATAGATTATGCGTTCACTGGGTATAGGACTGGTCGGATGTGGCGTCATTTCAGATGCCTATTTAAGCAGAGCCAAGCAATTCCCCTTCATCAACATGATTGCTTGCTCAGATATCAATGAGGCAGCTGCAAAGGAGAAAGCTGACACATATGGTTTGGAAGCGATGACCGTCGAAGCACTGCTGGCTGATGACCGGATCGACATTGTTCTGAACCTGACAACGCCGCAACATCATGTGAACGTAAATCTTGCCGCGCTTAACGCGGGAAAGCATGCCTATTGCGAAAAGCCACTTGGCACCTCATTGGCGGAAGCTGAAAAACTACTGGAAGCCACATCACGTACCGGCCTGCGAATTGGCTGTGCGCCGGACACATTTCTTGGTGGGGCGCACCAGACCGCACGTCGGATCATCGATTCCGGCGCGATTGGAGACGCGGTTGCGGGAACGGGTTTCATGATGGTTCCCGGCCATGAACGCTGGCATCCAAATCCCGATTTTTACTACCAGGATGGCGGTGGCCCTCTAATGGATATGGGGCCATATTATATCACCAGTCTGATCAATATGCTGGGTCCGGTCTCATCCGTTTGTGGCACGGCCAAAATCACAAGGCCGACGCGCACCATTGGCTCCGGACCACGCGAAGGTGAGACCATTGCGGTGGATGTCGCGACCCATATTTCGGCTATTCTATCTTTTGTAAATGGCGCTTCCATTACACTGGTCACCAGTTTCGACGTGCACAAGCACGATCACAACCCCATAGAAATTTATGGCAGCAAAGGCTCCATGATCGTCGCCGACCCTAACAATTTTGACGGCGACATTCTTGTTTCAACAGGCTCCGGCGACTGGAGCAAAGCCGAGCAAACCCATTTATATGGTGACGGCAACTACAGGGTCATAGGCCTGGCCGATATGGCCGAAGCCATCGTCAAAGACCACAGCCATCGCGCCAGTCTCGAGCTGTCTTTGCATGTTCTGGAAATCATGGAATCCATTCTGATCTCTGCCGACACCGGACAATCCATCACGCTGAAACATCAATGTAAACAAGCCCTGCCTTTGCAGAGCACCCTGCCCGCCGGGCAGCTTTATAATTAAGGGAACACCAAAATCATGAGTAACAAGAAAGCGATTATCGTGTGGGGCGGATGGGAAGGTCACACGCCGGAAGCCAGTGCCAATGTAGTCAAAGACATGTTAGAAGCCCAGAATTTTGACGTTGTTCTGGACAGTTCAACCGAAGCATTTGCGGACCCAAAACTTGGCGAATTTGATCTGATCATTCCGGCCGTCACGATGTCACGCATTGAGAAAGAAGAACTGCAAAACCTTCTGGCCTGCATACGCGCTGGAAGCGGCATTGCCGGGTTCCACGGGCTGATGTGCGACTCCTTTCGCAATGAGCCGGACTATCAGTTCATGACCGGAGGCCAATGGGTGGCGCATCCCGGAGATATCATCGATTACCGGGTTGAAATCACCAAGTCCGACGATCCCATTGTCGCCGGAATTGGCGATTTCGACTATCGGTCCGAACAATATTACATGCATTTCGATCCCAGTATTGAGGTGCTGGCAACAACGCGCTTCGATGGTACCTATTTTGAGGAAATCGACGGTGTTGTCATGCCTGTTGTCTGGAAACGAACTTACGGCAAAGGCCGCGTGTTCTACAGCTCACTTGGCCATGTGGCCGACGAGTTCAAGGTGCCACAGATGAGAAGCATCTTTGAGCGTGGGGCCTTGTGGGCCGCGCGGTAATGGCGGTGTGCAAGGTCTGACAAGCACTGGGGTCTGGACACAATTGGGGGCGTGTTTTTGCACGTTCTGCTCCCACATTTGTCGCTGGCATTGTTCATGCAGGATCGTCTTGCTTGCTTTCAGGTGATCCGATTTTGCGAATTGTGCTCCAGGCAACCCACGACAAAAGAAGCACATTGATTACCAGCAGGACGGCAGAGACCGGTCGATCAAGGAATATCCAATAGCCTTCATCTGACAAGAGCAGAGAGCGTCGGAGATTGTTTTCCAGCAAGGGCCCAAGAATGGTTCCAATAACGATGGGTGCCAAGGGATAGTTGGCAATGCGTAGAATGATCCCGACCAACCCAAATCCCAACATTGCCCACAGATCAAAGATTGAGGATTGAAGAGCAAAAGTGCCAACAACGCACAACACCAGAATTGCGGGGATCAATCTGGATTTGCGAATTCTCAACGCATAAACAAAAAGCGGGGTCAGCAAGACACCCAATATCAGCAAAGCGACATTCGATGCCAGATAGACAATGAAAATGGCTCCAACGATTTCGGGCTGATCCTCGAAAAGCGTTGGCCCGGGATAAAAACCGAATATGAGAAGCGTTGCGACCAGCAAGGCGGCGATGGGGTCACCTGGGATGCCCAACGCCAAAGATGGAACCAACGCACCTCCGCAGGTGGCATTGTTGGCGCTTTCGGTTGCAATCACACCGCCAACTTCACCTTCTCCATATTTTTCGTCAGGTTTGGCGGCATTCTTGGCAACTGCATATGCTGCAAATGAACTGATGACGCCGCCGGCCCCGGGCAGGATGCCAAAGAATGTTCCGATCAAGGACGATCTGATCAGATTTTTCCAATTTTTGAGAACCGACAGGACCGATTTGAACTCCGCACGCACGATTGGAATGTTCGGTTTGGCGGTCAGGTTTTTGCCCATCATCTGAAAAACCATCTCTGAGATAGCGAACATCCCGACAACGATGGAAACCAGATGAAAACCGTTGAGCATGTGATGGCTGTCGAATGTAAAGCGGTAGCCCATCGAAATCTGATCGGTTCCGATGGTTGCCAGTATCAAGCCCAAACACCCAGACAGAACGCCTTTGAGGAATGAGCCCTCGGAAACAGATGCTATCGCGACCAGCCCGGTAATCGCAAGCATTGTGAACTCGGGCGGACTGAACTGCCGGGCAAAAATCGCAAGGATTGGTGCCGACGTAATCAGAATGACACCGCCAATAAGGCCGCCGAGGGCCGAAGAAGAAATGGCAACGCCAACGGCTTCGGCGGCGCGCCCTTTTTGCGCAAGCGGATAGCCATCAAACAAGGTGGCTGCCGCGAGGGGAGTTCCTGGAATTCTAAGCAAAATTGCAGAAATCGAACCTCCGCAGGATCCGCCAACGTAAATGCCCAGCAAAAGTGCCATGGCGGTAATGGGCTGCAGATTGATTGCGACAGGCAATATCAGAACAATTCCCATGAGCGGTCCCAAGCCAGGAACAGCCCCCACCAGCAAACCAAATACGATGCCGAGTATGATGAGTATGAAAACGAGCGGCGTTGCGAATAGAGCAAAGCCCTGGGTGATGGATTCAATCAGCATGAAACGTCACCACGGTATATTGATAGCGAACATGCCGCCCGGCAGCACAATTTTCAGATATTTTTCAAACAGAAACGCTATGAGCAACGCAACTGCAACAGAATAGAGGATTGTCGGGATCGGCTTCTTATCCCCGCAAGTGATCATGGCAATGGCGATGAACGGCGCGGTTGCCAAATGGTAGCCCAGCAAGTCCAGAAACAATAAATACAAACCGAACAGGCAGATCAGCATAAAGGGCCGGCGCAAGTCTTTCGCGGCAACGGAATCGCCGACAATTGTCTCTTGTCTCATTTGCAGCGTTAACGTCACCACACGGATCAGGACAGCCGCGATTATAAGAATGCAAACCGCACGCGGAAAGAAGGCCGCGTTGTGGAAAGGATCACCTTCAGCAATGCCCTGTTTTACCAGGTCTGTGCTGATCTGTTGGAAGACGATTGCTACAATTGCCAGGAACAGGACCAGGGAAAGCCATTCCACGTGTTGCCGGGTGAATGTCATCTTGTGCTGCCTGTCGCCTGCCTCAAAAGTGAGTCGTCTGCAGAAGTGAAGTTTTCTGCCGCACGATGGGAAATGGCTTGATCAAGCTTTAAAAAAAGCCATTTCCAAGAGAACAGCAACGCTATTGGGCGCGCAGCTTTTTGATCTGTTCTTCTTCCCAAAGCAGACCGTCGCCCATACCGGAAATCTGCGTCGATACTGAACCAACGATTTCAGCATATTGCTGATGATCCCATTCAAGCGGTGTCCAGCCAATGGCGCTCAGCTTTTCTTTGACAGCATCCTTTTTCATGGCTTTGCTCATGGCACTTTGCAACACTTCAACCTGTTCAGTTGGTGTGTCTTTATGGACCAGCCACCATGTCCAGCCCAGTGGACCGAGCCCCGTCAATCCGATGTCTATGCCCATGTCTTCAACGTTATCTGCCCCGTCGAACAATGCTTTGACAGCAGGCAATTCTGACAGAACAAGGCCAATTGTGTAGCCATCCTTGTCGGCCATGTAGGCTCCCGGATTGACAAAGACGAAGTCCAACACACCAGACTGGAGATCCTTGCGGGCTTCGCCGTCGGTCTTGTAAGGCACGACCTGTGCAACAACACCGAAGGCTTTCAGAGCCTTGGCCATGACTTTATGCGGCAGGTTCCCTGCAGTCCCAGATGAATAACGCAGTTTTCCAGGGTTGGCTTTTCCATAGTCCATCATTTCCTGGAAATTGGCAAAGCGGTCGTCATCAACCCGCGTGGCGATGGCAAACGCAGCTGCCACGCCAGAGTGAAGCGGCGTAAAGTCCTTGTAAGTCCAATCGGCCTTGCCACTTGCTGGCGCACTGACCAATGGAGCAACCCAGCCTGAAATCATCGTGTATCCGTCTGCCGGGCGTGCCATTGCGGTTTTGAACGCCTTTGTGCCCCCAGCTCCCGGCGTGGAAACAAGTGTCACTGCAACGCCCAGTTCATTGCCAATTGCATCGGCAATAATCTGATCCGCAGCCATCGCTGTCCCCGGCCCCCATGGAAATATTGTCTGCACAGGCCGTTGCGGAAAATCTGCAGCTATTGCTGCTGTCTGGACTGACACGACACCCGTCAGCAGAGCCATAGCCGTTAATATTGAAGCAAATTTCATTTCTTCCTCCTTGGTAGAATTTATGCGTTTCTGAGCCGCATGTTCTTATAAATTCTTCTTACATTTTACATATATATAACAGAATTTGGCCGGCAATCAAACGGAAATGAAGTCGTGCTTGCAGCCTGAAATCCAATTGTCTTGGGAATTCAGCGCCGCCGGGAAATCACAAGGGGCCAATGCAGTCAGAGCTTATTCGGCGTTTTGGGGGGTTAGCAGCCGTCTAATGCACGGCGTTGGGAAAGCTGCAGGTGGCGTTCCAGAAGCGCCGTTGCCAGCGAGATATCACGCTCACTACAGGCGGTCAGAATATCGACGTGCTCCCGCATGGCAGGTATCTTCCGATCACCTGTACTTTGATTGCCCATACGGATCAGGCGAATACGCGCCTGATTTATCTGGTATGTCTGCGACAGAATTTCATTATCGAGATATTCGACGATGGTGTTGTGGAACGAGTCATCTACTGTATCAATTTCGAGGACCTCGTCCGCTGTCAGTTCTCTCTTTTCCAGTCGGCTCAACACTTCTTTGGATCTCTCCAGCATCGCTTCGATGTCGGCAATCGGGGCTTTTTCGAGATAGATCCGCAGCCCTTCCTTCTCCATCAGCACGCGAACTTGGTAAGCGTTTCGGATGAGCTTTGGACTGACACCGGATATCTGGATACCGCGCTTTGGATACACTTTTAGCAGTGTTTCATGCTCAAGACGCTGGATGGCCTCTCTGGCGGGCGCAATTGGAACATCAATCAACTCACAAAGCTCTTTTTGCGTCACAAACTGCCCTGGGCGAAGTTGGCCGGACAAAATGCAGTCTTTGAATTTGATGTAGGCATCGATTTTTTTCATAAAGATAGCGGTGCCGACTTTACTGGAGGCAGGTTCTGGCGTTTCCCGTTATATAGGACATATAGATTACGTAGCAACGGCTGTTCCAGGACCGGCCAGCCGAGGTCACAGACCATATCGACCAATTTCAAAACCATTGGAGTTTGGAATCAACTGTAAGCCGGTAGGGGCGCCCGCTCTGAATCGGCAAATGTGGCTGGCGTGAGCCATGCCTGGATATTTCTGGTTAAGGCCACATCACCCTGAACAGACAGATCACCGCTTTTCATTGCGTCCTTGTAGGTGCGGTCTCCCATCCAGACATCATGCATGGTGCGAACCGAGCAATCGAAATAGACATTAATGTCCTTGCCCGGGTCTTTCAGACAGACTTGCGTGTTGTCACTTTCAATCAGAAGCCACCAGTCACGCTGTGCCGTCAGATCGGAAAAGCGGAATTTAATCACGATTTCGGTTCCGATCAGTTTTGACGGGTCAACGGCGCGCTCCAGATAGAACATCAGAAACTCGACATCGAAATCTGCATCCAGGATGGTGTGGCGGGCCCAGACCGGTCCCACTCGCCCAGATAGATCAGAGAGATCAGGAGCGGCAAAAGCGCTTTGCAGGCTTCTGTCGGGAAATATTCATATCGCTTCTGGCCAAGGATAAGGCATTTTAACACGGTAACTTCATTTCGTGTAGCGCGTCACTTTCATTTCTGTAGTGGTTTACTTCACTCTGCGAAGTATCTGCACACGAGCTCTCCGTCTATTGGTCTGTTTATCGGCAAGCAATCAAATGTATTTTCCTTAAACAACTGAAACAATTGATAAAACGGAGATACATCATGAATATTCACAACACGATCATCGAAACCGATTTTGAGGCCATCAAGTCAAGACAGAACGCGGCATGGGCGTCTGGCAACTATGCAGTCGTTGGAACAACACTGCAGATCGTCGGCGAAACGCTGGCGGAAACAATGGACAACAAAGCCGGTGCTGAAGTCCTTGATGTGGCTGCGGGCAATGGCAATGCCACCCTCGCCTTTGCCCGTCGGTGGCACAATGTAACTTCAACCGATTATGTGGCTTCACTGTTGGAAAGCGGCAAGGTCCGTGCCACGGCTGAAGGCCATGATGTGGATTTCAAAGTCGCTGATGCCGAAGCACTGCCCTTTGATGACAATTCATACGATGCGGTTGTTTCCACATTCGGTGTGATGTTCACGCCAAATCAGGAACAGGCAGCGCGTGAATTGGTTCGGGTCTGCAAGCGCCGTGGGCAGATCGGCATGGCCAATTGGACGCCCGCAAGCTTCATCGGGCGCTTGTTCAAAACCCTTGGCAGGCATGTCGAGCCGCCAGCGGGTGTTCAATCCCCTGCCCTGTGGGGTGATCAGGCTTGGCTGGATGAAACATTTGCCACCACCGCATCAACCATACGGTTCACAAAGCGGCATTTCAATTTCCGCTATCGCTCACCGGCGCATTTTATCGATGTGTTCCGGGCACTCTACGGCCCTGTGCACAAAGCGTTTCTGGCGCTGGATGCAAATGGTCAGGCAGCTTTGGAAGCGGACATTCTGTCCCTGATAGCAGAATTCAATATCGCCACAGACGGGTCGATGAATGCGCCGGCGGAATATGCCGAAATCATCATCACCAAAGCCTGATTGCGCGCAGAGATGTTGGAAAGGGAGACAAGAAAATGAATGCACATACACCAAACATGGCGGCGCTTGAAGCATCGCCCCTCGTGGAGTTCTGGAACGAAATTCTGGCCCCCAAATTCATCCGCTATCGCCATATTCTGGTTGGTGGGCTGTCTCGGCACAGCGCCGAAACCCTTCCTGCGCTCGATGTGCGGAAAGGTGACCGGATTCTGGATATCGGCTTCGGCGATACAGCGGTTGCGCTGGCCAAACGGGTTGCACCATCCGGTGACGTTATCGGCGTTGATTGCTGCCAGGCCTTTCTGGATTATGCCGGAGAACACGCTGCATATAACAGATCAAGCAATGTCCGGTTTGTCTCACGCGATGTGGAAGCGGGGCTGGATGAAGGACAGTTTGACTTCGTGTTTGCCCGCTTTGGAACCATGTTCTTTGCCAGTCCGGTCGGCGGATTGCGCACCATGCGGAACGCCATGAAATCTGGTGGTCGGATAGCCCATATCGTGTGGCGGCAACGTGCTGATAATCCCTGGCTGATTGCGGCTCGTGATGTTGTGCAAAGCATCTTGCCAAAACCAGGTGAAGACGCTCGAACCTGCGGACCCGGCCCGTTTTCGATGGCCGATGAAGAAACCACACGGGCGCAAATGAAATCTGCCGGCTTTGCCGATGTCGCCTTTCAGCGCATTGACGCCAAAGTCATGGTGGGCCGCACGATCGAGGAGGCCATTGCCTTTCAATTGGCGATCGGTCCTGCCGGAGAAACTTTTCGCGAAGCCGGTGCGCTTGGCGAAGAACGACGTGCGGATGTTGAGGCTGCACTCACCAAACTGTTCCGAACAGTCGAAACAAATGCGGAAGGGCTGTAGATGGACAGTTCTTCCTGGCTGATCACGGCTCGTAACCCCGTGGCTGATTAAACTGCCATCCAAACCAAACCCAATGACAAAACAACCAATCCTAAAAGGAAACGATAACATGACACATGCAATTACAAATGACGGCGTCATCGACAATGGCGTGAACACAGAAGCTCTTATTGGCGCATGCGGCGCATTTGCCGAGACGCCAGAGGCTGCTGCCTTTACGTTCCGTAGCACCTGCGACTGGGTGGATGGCACCGAAAGCATCAACAGCATCAATGGTTATTTCGGTCTTGGCCAGGATCATGAGCGTAAGCATACTTTCAAAATCGCGTCTGACCACCCAGAGGTTTTTGCCGCCAAAGACAGTGCGCCAACCCCGCCTGAAATCGTGCTTGCTGCACTGGCAAGCTGTCTGACCGGCGGTGTCGCGGCAGTTGCTCAGCATCGCGGCATTCAACTGCGCGGCGTCAAGGCCATTGTTGAGGGGGATGTGGATGTTCGAGGCATTCTGGGAATGGACCCGGACATTCGCAATGGTTTTGGTGCCGTAAGAGTGCGGTTTGAGATCGATGCGGATGCCAGCGACGCTGATATCCGCGCTCTGGTTGCCCAATCACAAAAACGTTCGGCTGTGTTCGACCTCATCACCAACCCAACCAATGTCCATGTGGACGTAGCCTGATCCGGGCTGCCTGAAGGAGCGAGTGTCGTGAAACAGATTTCGACCGTCATTGTTGGCGCCGGTCAAGCCGGGCTCGCCATGAGCAAATGCCTTGCCGACCGCTCGATTGCCCATGTGGTGATCGAGCGGGGCGAGGTGGCAAATTCCTGGGGCCATGAACGCTGGGACAGCCTCAAATTACTGACACCCAACTGGCAAAACCGCCTCCCCGGCTTTGCCTATGCCGGATCAGATCCGGACGGCTTCATGTCAATGCCGGAGATCGTCAGCCATTTGCAATTCTATGCACAGAAGATCACGGCACCCATAGAAGACCGCACCACAGTGTTGTCCGCGACCGCACACGGCTCCGGCTATTGCGTGCAGACATCACGAGGCAATTGGTATTGCGACAATCTGGTGGTTGCGAGCGGAGCATGTGCGCAGGTTCGCCTGCCACAGTTTGCGCAGAGCATTCCCAACCCTATTACGCAGCTAACCCCGCTCACTTATCGCAATTCCAGCCAGCTTGGACCCGGCGGTGTATTGGTGGTTGGCGCATCAGCAACCGGTGTCCAACTGGCGTCGGAAATAAAGGCAGCGGGCCATGAGGTTATGCTTGCGGCCGGACAACACATCCGGATGCCCCGCCAGTATCGCGGGTTCGATATTCAATGGTGGATGGACCGAACCGGCGTTCTGGATATGAGTCTTGATGATGTGGATGATCCTGACCGCGCAAGGCGCGTGCCATCCCTTCAGTTGATCGGCTCCAAAACGCGTCCGATCATGGATTTGAATGCGCTTCAGGCTGACGGCGTGGAGATTGTTGGCAGGCTTGCCGGTATTCGGGATGGACGTGCTTTGTTTTCCGGATCGCTGGCAAATCAATGTACGCTTTCTGATCTCAAAATGAACCGCCTTCTCGATGGATTTGATGATTGGGCAACCGCTCACAATCTTGCAGATATTGCCGCGCCCCATCGGCACGCAGCGACCAGCGTTGGCGGCAATCCGAAACTGCAATGTGACCTCAATACAGGATCGATCGGTACCATTGTCTGGGCCACAGGCTATCAGCCGGATTTCAGTTGGCTGCAGCTTCCGGTGTTTGATTCAAAGGACCGTTTGCAACATGGCCGGGGTGTTGTCGCTCCTGGCCTCTATGTGCTTGGCCTGCCGTTTTTGAGACGCAGAAAATCCGCGCTGATTGATGGTGTAGGCGGGGATGCAGAAGCGTTGGCCGATCACCTGACAATACGAGCCACACAACATGCAGCCTGAAAGGACACGTAATTATGAACTCTCACATGACGAATGATGCAGATAACGCGATCCAACTGGCCCACAGGAAGGTAATCAAACGTATGCTTTCTGATCCGTCCGCTGCCAGAAGCGAAATAACAATACAGGGCCGTGTGGGAGACGGTCTGGCATGTACTGTTCGGGAAGGAAAATTCACCGCTGTGACTGATTTGGGATATGGCATGGGGGGCACAGTTGCAGGACCTTCGCCCGGATTTTATGCCAGAACCGCGATTGCGGGCTGTGTGGCCATAGGCGTAAAGATGGCAGCCGCGCGCGACGGCATTTCATTGCGCACAGTTGATGTCGCGGTTACGACGGATTTCGACGATCTCGCCATTTTTGGTTTGGGAGACTCAACGGCCGCGCCAGTTGAAACACGGATCCTCATTCGCGTCGATACGGATGTCAGCCTTCAAACGGTGTCAGATATGATTGAAAATGTGCTGGAAATGGGCCCGTGGTTTCTGGCTTTGCGTGATCCGCAAAGTGTTGTGACCCGGCTTGAAGTCGGCTGAACAACCAGTTTGCTCATCAACCTATGGTCAGTTCACAGTCAGATTGTTCCAACCGCCATCCAGCAAATCAGCGTCCATGCGCAGTTCCTCGCTTTTGAAACGACAAACGGATGTGATGAAATCAACGATGTATTTGGGATGGTGGCCGGCAGGGGTCGCCTTTCCATTCGCGTAGTGACGGTCAAAGAATGCTTCAAATACATCACTGTCAAAGGGCAATCCGGCTTTTTTTGCTGCGCCCTCGAAAATCACCCGATAGTCGTCCGCTGAAGGCGTGGGAACATTTATCTTGTAGTGCAAACGCCGCAATGCGCCGGCATCAGCCAGTTCATCAGGTGGAATATTTGTAGAGAAAATCGCCAATTGGTCAAAGGGAACGGCAAATTTCTTGCCGGTGTGCAGGGTCAGAAAATCGTAGCGTCGTTCCAAAGGCACAATCCATCGGTTCAGCACCGCCTGCGGATTGGTGCGCTGGCGCCCGAAATCGTCAACGACAAACACGCCGCCAATTGCCTTCAAATGAATGGGTGCCTCGTAATAGCGCGAATCCGGATTGTAGGACAAATCCAGCATCTCGAGCGTCAGCTCTCCACCCGTCAGCGCGAACGGTCTGCGACAACGACGCCAGCGCCGGTCAAATGTTTGGCGGCTCTTGGGCTGATAGTCTTCTTCTTCCGGTGTGTGCAATGTCGGGTCAAATACGTTGATGATCTGTCCGCCAACCTCAACACAATGAGGAATGTAAATCAGATCCCGGAACGCTTTGCCCATCGCCTCGGCAATGCTGGTTTTTCCGTTCCCCGGCTCGCCGTAAAGGAGGACTGACCTGGTAGAGTTGATGGCTGGGCCAACAAGCGAAACAATATTTTCCGGAAGAATCAGATGTGACAGGGCGTCTTGCAAAACCTCCCGGCTTATGCGTTCATTTGCAATGGACTGATTGCGGATTTGGGAAACCCAGTCTTCCAGACTGACCGGTGCGGAGCCGATATATTGGGAATGCACATTGGCGCGATTGGCATAATGCACACCGGCACCGCCCAGAGAAAAGCGAACCTCAGAGCGCATTTCGTGCCCTTCCAACCCGCGCGATTCCACATATTGAAGCTTCTGCAACTCCTTCAGCAATTCAACCACTACGCCCGGAGCCAGTCTCATCTCTGTCGCAATTTGCGATGGAGCCAGTGCCCCATGCACCAGCAGGGTCTTGGCAAGCAGTTGCATCAAGGAATCACGTTTGATGCCCGTTTCAAGAACGGTGGTTGGCGCTGCCGGCTCAGTGATAGCCATAGTCAATTCTCCTGCTAGGTCTTGCACATTGCAGGTTGTACCCAATCATTCCTTAAGCCTAAGTAAGCCCCGAGTTTAGGGACTGTTAAGGACTATTGTGCATTATGACAGCATAAGAGGCGTTTCCTGTATTTTGTACCCTCGTAATCTGTAGGCCTGTGGGGTTGTTCCCACCCATACCAGTATGGATGTGTCTTATGAGAATGGTACAAATCATGGTTGCGAAATTTTTCATTACAATCTCAATTGTCAGTCTGCTTGCGGGCTGCGCGTCAGTGAGCCGTGAACTGTCATCTTTTGGCGACAGCTCTGTGTCCTCTGATGATCTCGCTTATGCGTCCTATTACTCAAATGATCAGTTGGTAAAAGAAGGCAAGGTGCAGTTCCGTGAACGGAATTACGGAAAATCCTACTCGCTCTTCAAGAAAGCCGCCTCCGTTTACCCCAATGATCCAATGGCGTGGCTTGGATATGCAGCGTCTTCGGATCATCTGGCCCGCTTCGACAATTCAGATCAGGCCTATCAGCGCCTGTCTTCCATGATTCCAAACCGGCCAGCATACCTCAACAATGTTGGTTATTCCTACTTACTGCGCGGAAATCTGGTTCAGGCACGACGCTATTTTCTAAAAGCCTATGAGATTGACCCCGCAAATGAAACAACAGCCAACAATCTGGAGTTGCTGCGCAATAGCACCACGACCATCCAGCGGGGCTGACTCAGGCTGTTCCATACAATTTTTTTTAAATTGTAAGTCTATAGTTAACAAACAGTATAGCAAAAAATGCGGCCACCATGACGACGCCGTAAGGAACCTTTCCTGTTCTTCTGATTTCATCCAACCGCATGCCCGGCCAGGTTCTGGACAGTCCATAGGGCAACGGTATGCGCAGCAACAACATTGCTATCACCGCAAAGCCGATCAGAAAAAACGCGTAGGTCAGCAGACTATTCCAGCCCAGGAACAGGCCAATCGGGAACATCAACTTTGCGTCTCCAGCGCCTAAGAGCTTGAATTGCCACAATAAAAATCCTGTCGCAAACAACAGGGCACCAGCACCCAATGCACTGAGCAGATCGACTGGAGGAAACCGGCTATCGAACACATAGGGCCTGCAGGCAGCATAAAGTGCAAACAGCAAGATGAGCGTCAGAACGGTCTGATTGTGTATCTTCCAGGACCTGAAATCCGTGAATGCTGCATACAGAAAACTCAGGCCGGTCGCCACCAGGACCAGCATCGCGAGAGCCCCAATCATGAGATAGCTAAAATTTTATCTAACTGAATCACGACTAATATACCTCTGCTGATTATCGTATGGACTATGGAGAAATTCTTCCATGCCAAATGGCATAAATGAAATCTTATGTCTTTGGAAATAGTCAATCCTTAGGGTTCATTCCTGAAGGGATATTAGGCGCATAGGTAGAAACCGACAAAATACGTTCTCAGGGAATTGGTTTTCAGCGTTCCCGCGTTGTCAGCTATTTCGGGCAGAAAGCACTGAACCAAGACGTATCCAGTCGCCCTAATGTTTGAGTACAACAGAAATATAAGGTGTAACATGAATAGCATTTCCAAAAACCTCCGCGCATTTGCAGCCGACGAAGAAGGCATCGCATTGACGGAATATCTCATCCTCCTCGGCCTTCTTGTTGGTGGCGTCATCGCGACCGTTGGCCTTGCTGGCGATAGCCTTGAAGGTGCATGGACCTCATGGTCGACCTTCTGGGACGGCATCGGCGCAGGCGGCGGCGGCGGCGAAGGCGAAGGCGAAGGCGAAGGTGAAGGCGAAGGTTAATTCCGAACAGTCTTGATCCCGCGAATGCAGTGACATTTGTATTTGTCTGCATTCGCGGGATCCAACAAAAAAAGCAGCCGGTCTAACCGGCTGCTCTTTGGGTGGTTACCATTATGAACAGATCTTCACTGCTTAGCCTGCTGATCGCCTTCGTTTTGGCGATTGCTGCGGTTGTAGGTGTACAGACCTATCTGCGTAGCCAACAGGCAGCCCTTCTGGCGGACAATACGACTAAATCAATTCCGCAAAATACGATAGTGGTGGCAGCACAGCCGCTGCGGTTCGGGAAAATTATTGAGCCAGGAAGCCTTCGGGTGATCGACTGGCCGTCTGACATAGTGCCAAAAGGTGCCTATCGCACCGTCGCCGAAGTGATCGGCGAAACCGGCGAACCGCGATATGTGATGTCAGCTGTGGAAACCGGCGAACCGCTGCTTACCAGCAAAATTACCGGACCCGGTCAACGTGCAACACTATCCGCAGCTTTAAGCCCCGGCATGAAAGCCGTATCCATAAGGGTCAATGATGTGTTTGGTGTTGCAGGGTTCGTTCTGCCCGGTGATCGGGTCGACGTCATGCTGACACGCACGATTGAAAACGCGGCAACGGCTGCAGCCAGTGTCTCGACAGATGTCCTGCTGCAGGGTGTGAAAGTTCTGGCTATTGATCAACTGGCTGATGACCGCGCTGACAATCCTGCTGTCGTGAAAACCATCACCTTTGAAGTGTCAACATCGGAGGCACAAAAGCTGACCCTGGCTCAATCCATTGGCACCCTTTCTCTGGCACTTCGCAATGTGGGTTCATCTGCCAGAGAGACAATAACTGCTGTGAACATCAACGATCTGGATGGTTCAACCAGTTCCGAATTGACCAAGCCAGAAAAGCCGAAGCCAAAAACGGTTGTACGAAAACCCACCACTACCACGGTCGCAGTCTATCGTGATTCCGAGCGGACGGAGTACAATGTTCTCAGCGAGATTAAGTAATTATTAACCATAGGAATGCGAATTGTTTAACAGCGCGTAAAGGATTCGGAGCTGTTAATCAAAATGCAGTGGTTGGACAAGGATTGCATCTATGGATGCCTTCGTAGTTGTCGTATAGGCAGAGGGCTTGTTGCGGTTGCATTCGGCCTTTCGCTCACCCATATCTTTGTCCCGACAGCCCTGCATGCACAGGATTTGCGCATCACCCTGAATGAGCGGCAGGCGACGAGCGCAACCATTCGCCCTGGCACCTCCACCACAGTTATCACAAACCAGAGCTTCTCTGATCTGGTCATTGGCGATCCTTCGGTGGTGGACGCCGTTCCTTTGTCCAACGTGTCATTCTACATCCAGGGCCTGTCAACCGGCTTCACCAATGTCTCCATATATGACGAATTCAAAAACCTGCTTGGGGTGGTTGATGTTCGTGTGGAACGAAATGCGGGCGAGATTCAACGAGCCGTCAGGGCTGTTGTCCCTTATGCCGATATTCTGGTCACCACTCAGGGCGATCAGATACAGCTATCAGGAATAGTTGCAAACGGAAAAGACCAGGCACGCGCGCTCAAGGCAGCGCAGCAATTTTCCAGCAAGCCCGTCATCAACGCATTGAGCATTTCCGACGTGCAACAGGTTTCCCTGGAAGTTCGCGTTCTGGAAGCCAAGCGCTCTGTCGGCCGTGATCTGGGCGTCAAAGTTCAGAGCACGACCAAAAACTCTCTTTTCGGCAGCGGCACTGGATTAGTCGTTAATGCAGATGATACCGGTACGCTCGGCACCTATCTTGAAAACAACACAGCGGCATCCAACCGCATCCTGTCGGGAAACACAGCATTTGGAACTTTGGTGGCCAATGTGTTGGAAAGCGCTGGGATCCGGATTGATGTTATTATCGATGCTCTGGAGCAAAAAGGACTGGTCCGCCGGCTGGCGCAGCCAAACATCACGACCATCAGCGGCGAAGCGGCCAAATTTCATGCCGGGGGAGAAATACCTGTCCCCTCAAGCGTAAGCGATGGGCAGGTGTCATACACCTATCGACCTTACGGTGTGGTTCTGCAGTTCGTGCCAACTGTTCTGGAAGATTCGAAAATCAATATCCGTGTCATGACAGAAGTCAGTGAACTGGATAGTACTTTGCAGGTCAACGGCTTTCCTGCATTCACGTCCCGCAAGGCCGAAGCAGTGATGGAGCTGCGCAGTGGCCAGAGTTTTGCAATGGCCGGTCTTCTGCAGGTGGTCAATCAAAGAGATATCGAGCAACTTCCCTGGCTCGGCAATCTACCCATTCTCGGCGCTTTGTTTCGGTCAACAAGCTATCAGAAGCAGGAAACCGACCTCGTCATTGTAGTGACCCCCCGGCTGGTGCGCCCTGCCGCACCCAATGAACAATTGCATTCTCCGCTGGATCAAACACGGCCGTCGAATGATCCAGAATTATTTCTTCTTGGATTGATGGAAGTCGACAAAGACATGATCCGGCAATTTAGATCAGGTGCTGGTGTTACCGGCCCATTTGGCCATCGTCTCGACCTTGAATTTGAGGACGCATATGTTCTCAGGAAATAGACCTCTCCAAGCCATTACTCTGCTCGGCGTGCTCAGCCTTTCAGCGTGTGCAGATCATATGAACAATCGCGACAGCATTACACTGGGTGCGGGCAACGCAAGCGCAGCCAATATGGGAATTCACACCGTAGAGCCATTTCCCGCTTCCGCGCTTGACACGACAATCAATGTGTCACCAGAAAAAACCGAGCAGGCCCGGGAGCGCTATTTGATACCCTGTGACCCTGATGTTGTCACCTGTGGCGATTCTGGTGAGTATTCAGTAACCAAGTCTAAATGAATTCAATTGGCGCAGCCAAAAAAAACGCTGCAATGCGTTGAAAATTAAGCAATCCCTGACAGTTCGCCTATATTTTGTATCACCTGTCACGAAAGAGCCGGGATCAGGATGTGATACGCGATGGGCATCGGAAAGAAGAGAAAACAAAACAAGACTGAAAATTTGGTTGGCCAGTTCCGGACCGACGAAAAAGGCTATGCGTTGGCAATGACACTTGTGGCCTTGCCGCTTGTTCTTGCCCTCTCCGCGTTTGTCATCGATGGCTCTCGCGTTGCCAATCTGCATACCGATCTCCAAAACGCAGTCGACGCAATGGCCTTGGCGGGAGCCAGAGAACTGGACGGAGATGATGACGCCATTCAACGCGCTCAGGCAGCGATTGCAGCGATGAACAGCAATCAGGCCTGGTTCGGTGATAACGGGACCGCCCAGGGTATGGGATCGAAGGTCAATATCACCTATACAACAGCCGATGGTGCATCCAGCGATGTGACTGTTTCATTTCTCGGCGCTATCCCGGCGTCCGATGACACTGCGATTGGAAGTGGCGCCTGCGCTGCCACATCTTCCAATGGAACCGACTGCCAGGTTTTGGGCGCTTCGGATGCAACAAGATCAAACAACGCCTTATACGTTCGGGTTGTGGCAACGCCGCGCTCCATTCGTACCATTTTTCAATTTCCCGGCATCGGAAACGACACAGTTTCGATTACTGCGGAAGCTGTGGCAACCTACTCAGCTGTCGTTTGCGACATAACGCCGATCTTCATCTGCAATCCATTCGAAGACTATCAGGGCAATTCGCTGGCAAACGGTTCGACCTTCGCGCAGAATTTCGGGCAGGGAAATCTTTATGGTCGGCAGCTCAATTTGAGCTATGGGAAGAACGGGCAAGCCGGGCCTGGAAACTTCGGATTTCTGCGGGTCGATGGCAATGGTGCCAGCGCTCTGGCTCAGGCACTGGCAACCAGTTCACCCAGTTGCTATCGCAAGTCAGGACTGGATACCAAGCCCGGCGCTAATGTCGGTCCTGTGACCGATGGCATCAATACCAGATTTGGATTCTATCCAAATGGCAGCAAATTCCCCTCTTCCAATCAGGCCTATGCTCCGGATGTGAATGTCCGCGTCGGTCAATCACAAGGCACGAGCAACGGCAACGGTAAGGGAAACGGTAAGGGAAACGGCGGCGGTAACGGCGGCGGCAATAGCGGACCAAGTTGTACGGGCTACGATCCGGAAGACAATTCCTCGAGTTATGAGTCACTTGCGTTTCCCGAAGGCGACACCGAGATCGATATGGGTGGCGGAACCATATCCGGCAGCAGTGACTGGGATATCGAGACCTATTGGGACATTGCCCATGGCGGTTATGCCAGTGCGCCCGACACCTCGGGATATTCGGCTCCTGCCCTTCCCGTGAGCATTCCACAAAGTTTTCCAAATCTGCCTAATGGAACCAATGCGTCACGCTACGACGTCTATAATTACGAGATTGACAACAATCTGGTTGGCGATGCGTCACCCAATGGTGAGACCGGCGTGGCCCAGTGCCAGGCTCCCTCTGTTACTTCCGAGGCTGATCGCAGAATTATTTTCTCGGCCATCGTGAACTGCAAGGAATATGAAGATGACCTGAAAGGCGCGGCGACGAACATCCCGGCCGAAGGCTTTGCGAGAATGTTCCTAACACGGCCGGCCATCGCCCAGGGGAATGATCGCACGATTGCCATGGAAATCGTGGACATCACAGGAACGTACGGTTTGGGCACATTAAGCGATTTCTTCCGTGAAGAGGCTGCGTTGGTGCGATGAGACGAGCTATTCTCCCAAACACCCGCGTGCGTCGCTTTCGGACATCAGACGATGGTGCTGCCATGACCGAAGCTCTGGTGGCTTTGCCAGTGCTGATTCTGCTCACTGTCGGTGTTCTTGAATTCGGATCTCTCTTCTGGCAACGCGAGCAGATTGAAACCGGCCTGCGTGATGCCGCGCGTTACATGGCGCGCTGTCGTCACGATACCGCGATTTGCGAGACCGTGGCGCGAAATCTAGCCTATTACGGATCAGTTGCAGCACTGGCAAATCCCCGTGTTCCAGACTGGGTTCCCGCAGGCTCCCCGATCAGCTTTTCCGAGGCAACAGGAGCTACCCAGACAATTGTAACTGCATCGACAACCCATCAGCTTGTTAACTCGCCATTATTTTCAATTCTTGGAATTGACGAAATAACAATCACTTCCTGGCACAATCAGCGGGTGATCGGATGGTGAGGCCTGCACGTATGCGCAAATTCTTTAGTCAGCAAAGCGGAACCGCTTTGACAGAGGGAGTGATAATTTTTCCGATTATGGTTCTGGCTGTTGCAGCCTGCGTTGAATTCGGTTTTCTTCTTCATCAGTGGAATACGGGTGCCAAGGCCATGCAGTTGGGTGTCCGCAAACTGATTGTTTCTGACCCGGTTACACCGGACTTTTACAGTGTTTTTTCATTTGACGATTCACAGACAGGAGGCCTGATAGCACCCAATGCGGGGGCTGTTTCGACCTGCGGTGCCAACACAGGCGTCACCTGTAATGCAGCTCTCATGCAGCGTATTGTTTCCGGCAGCGGCAGCTGGCAGGGCCTGCAGGCTTTTTTTCCAGCGCTGCAGGTGGACGACATCACGGTCACATATCAGTTGAACGGTCTGGGATATCAGGGGCGTCCGGATGGTCCGGTTGTCAGCGTGCGGATGGAACTTGCGCGCAACGCCATCAATCTTCCGATCACCAGTGCCATCCTCGATCTGATAGATATTTCCTTTCCGTCCTTTGCAGTAACAGCCACATCTGAAGATCTGCAGAGTTGCCCGGATGGGTGCTCTTAGGATGGATAAGTTTTTGGAGATCAGCCTATGAGTTCGGTCCCTGCCGTAATCGGACGCTCGCACGTTCTGATGTATTCTCAGGATGAGCAGTCCAACAAGATGATGGAAAGTGTCTTTTCGTCATTGTCGTCCTATGAGCTGACAAAATGCACCCTGCAGGAGTTGGGGGAAAACGGGCGCGTCGATCCCGAAGGATTCGACATTGCGATCCTGGATGTGGGTGACGGATCCGCGCTTGATGATCCCGCATTTCTAAAAATGCGCAGCAGTCTTGGCAAATTGTCTGTCTTATTTATCTCTGATGAGCTGAACCAGGAGCGCATTCGTCAACTCATCAAGCTGGAGGGCGCAGACTGGCTTTCCAAACCATTGAAACAGCGTGCACTGATCGACACTGTCAGCGCCATCACGCAGCGTCAGAAGTCAGGCGGCAATAAAGTCCATGCGGTTGTTTCGTGTGGCGGGGGATCAGGTGGCACGAGTGTTGCCATCATGATGGCCCATTACCTCAGCCGCCGTCGAAAGCGGTCACATACGACCGGTGCCCTTTTTGATCTGGATTTTTCAAAAGCAGATGTCGGGGCCTATCTGAATGTTGAAAATGCGTTCAAACTTGAAAGCGTGATCGGGAAATCAGAACGCGTTGATCTGGAATTCATCGACGTGATCAAAAAGACACATGAATCCGGCTTCACATTATTCTCTTTTGAAAGCCCACAATTGACCTATTCGGAACTGGCTTCCGAACTGGTTCTCAAAATGCTCGACCTCGTCAGTTACCGGCATGATCACACTGTCCTTGACCTTTCCTCCTACATGACGCGCTGGCAGCCCACGATCCTGTCTGCCGTTGACACGGTGACGATTGTTTCCGGCCCTTCTCTGCCCTCCCTGCAACGGGCCAAACAAAAGCTGAAACAGATCACCGCCCTTCGCAACAGCGAGGCAGGGATCCGCGTCGTTACCAACCGTATCAAGACCGGTTTTTTTGGATCCCAGTTTGGCAAAAAGGAACTTACGAAGCTGTTTGATTCATCCATCCTGACCATCATACCGGACGAGCAACAGATTATGATGGAAGCTTTGAACCGCGGGATTCTTCCCAGCGAAGTCAATCAGCGCTCTACTTTCTGCTCCCGCGTTCAGGAAATGACAGACTCCATTATTGAAGAGGTCAGGTGATGATACACACGTCGAAACTGTTGAAGAATTTTGCGTATATTCTGGCCTGCCTGACGCTGGCCCTTGGGTTGTTGAGCCTTTCGCCAAATCCGGTTGAAGGTGCCTCCAACAAAATTCCGCGCACACATGGTCCGGCTACCAAAGTACGTATGCAGCTTCAAACGGGAGAGATATCCGGTACGATCATCATATCCAATTCGGCCAGAACGCTGGATGTGGTGCAGGATCGTAAAACGGTCGTCCGCTACAAAATAGGCATCGGACGGGAAGGTTTTACCTGGACCGGAACAGCAGTGGTTGGCCGCAAAGCGGAATGGCCGACCTGGCGCCCCCCGGCAGAGATGCGTGCAAGGCAACCCGGTCTGCCAGAAACGGTGGTTCCAGGGCCACACAATCCGCTTGGCGCACGCGCGCTCTATCTATTTCAGAATGGTAAAGACACCCTTTACCGAATCCATGGCACAAATGATGCCAGTTCCGTCGGTGGTGGTGTGACATCCGGATGCTTCCGGCTCAGCAACTCTGATGTCCTGGATTTGTACGCCAACATCCCGACCGGAACCAAAGTGATTGTCCGCAACTGATTGCGGGGAATAATTGGTGCTGTCGAGAGGAGTCTATTATGAACGAAAGCGTTCTGGGACGGTTTTTCAGCCCCGCAAAATCAGTAGAGACAATTGAAAACCCGCTTGATGGCGCGCGGGGAGAGGATGCGCGTAGTGAGGCCAAGAGAGCTTCGCACAAGGCCCCTTCAGTCCAGAAACCGAAACAAGATGCTCCTGCGCCTGAAGCGCCCGATCCCGGCATTGATGAAGATCAGCAAAACATGGTTGCGATGCGTGTTGCATTGCATCGCTATCTTCTGGACGAGATCAATCTCAGTGTCCTGGACACAATGTATACGGAAGAGTTGGTTGATGAAATCCGGCCATTGGTCCGGGACTTCATCAAAAAGAACCAGTTCCCGCTCAGCGCGCCTGAATTGGATGCGCTTATTCTGGATACGACCAATGAGATGCTCGGCCTTGGCCCGCTGGAACCGCTTTTGAAGGATGATACGATTGCTGACATTCTGGTCAATAGTCACGAACAGGTTTTCATCGAGCGCTATGGCCAGCTTGAATTGACGGATATACGCTTCAAGGACGAAGACCACCTGATGCGGATCGTCAACAAGATTGTCTCGGCTGTCGGACGGCGGGTTGATGAATCCTCGCCGCTGGTTGATGCCCGCCTTCCTGATGGGTCTCGCGTAAATGTGGCCGTCCGGCCAGTTGCGGTTGATGGCCCCATGGTGTCAATTCGCAAATTTTCTCGGCGGCCTTACACGCTGGAAAGACTGGTTGACAGCGGATCCATGGCCGACGCGATGCGCGTCTTGCTGTCTGCTGCGGTAAAAGGGCGGAAATCCATTATCATTTCCGGCGGTACAGGCTCCGGTAAAACGACCATGCTGAACGCGCTGTCTTCGCAGATATCAAACTCAGAGCGGCTGTTGACCATTGAAGATGCTGCCGAATTGCAATTGCAACAGGTGCATGTGTGCCGACTGGAAACAAAACCTGCCACGCTTGACGGGCGCAATGAGGTTCGTCAGCGCGAATTGCTGAAAAACGCGCTTCGCATGCGCCCGGACCGGATCATTGTCGGTGAGGTGCGCAGTGAAGAAGCCTTTGACATGCTTCAGGCCATGAATACGGGCCACGAGGGCTCCATGTGTACGGTTCACGCCAACACGCCGCGCGACTCTATTTCACGCCTTGAGCAAATGGTCGGCATGGCCGGAATGCCGATGACAATCAAAAGCGTTCGCCAGCAGATTGCCTCCGCAATTGACTTGGTTGTTCAGGTCGAGCGTATGCATGATGGATCACGTAAACTGACCTCGATTGCCGAGGTCACCGGCATGGAAAATGATGTGATCCAGATGCAGGAAATCATGGCTTACAAGAAGCAGGGCCTTGATGATAATGGCAAGGTGAAAGGTATGTATTACGCCACCGGAATCCGACCCCGCTTTCTTGAAGAGATAGCCGAAATAGGACTTTCGGTTCCAGAAGACCTGTTTGACCCGAGCCGGGAGCTGATGTAGGCGCATGTCGATATATCTGGTCTATTTCGCTGTTTTTGTCTGCGTGCTGGTTGCCACGGACACGATTTTGCGCACCGTTCGCAATCGGCTTCAACGGCGCAGCTATATGAACCACCGTCTCAGTCTGATTGAGCAGGATGCTGATCGCAATGCTGTGTATCGGAATCTGCTGAAGGAACGCGGCATTGACGCGGAAGACCAACAATCGTTCAGCAATTATCTGAACAAGCTGTACATACAATCCGGACTGCGGCTTAGTTTCACCCGTATCACGTCCTATTTGGGACTGGTTGCGGCCTTCTGCTATCTCGGACTGGCATATCTGGGATATGGCGGACTGCTTGGGATCGCCATTGCAGCCATGCTCGCAGCGGCTGTGGCGCTGGCTTTTGTATTCCGGGCCAAAGCCAGCAGGGTGAAGAAGTTCACCGCGCAACTTCCTGAAGCCATTGACATCATTATCAGAAGTTTGTCCGCAGGACACCCGCTGCCGATCTCCATATCGCTTGTTGCAAGGGAAACGAAGGATCCAATCGGATCCGAATTCGGAATCCTGTCCGATGAACTGACCTATGGCGTCGATGTTGATGTCGGAATCCGCAATATGGCGGCCAGAGTCGGGGCTGAAGAGCTTAATCTGCTGGCCATCTCACTCAGCGTGCAGAAAGGCTCCGGAGGTAATCTGGGTGAAATTCTGACCAACCTTGCTGATATGATCCGCAAGCGCGTGATGATGAAATCGAAGATCAAGGCAATATCCGCAGAAGGCCGCATGACCGCATGGTTCATGCTCGGTTTTCCGTTCTTCCTGTATGGCATTATACGATTGTTGAATGCAGATTATTTTACACCATTGTGGGAAAGTGGATACGGAACACATTTTCTTGTGGTGTCGGGCGTTTTGCTGACCGTGGGAATGCTCGTCATCCGCAAAATCATCAATTTTGACTATTGAGCACCCCATGTCTGAAAACCTCATTCTTCTTGCAACCTTTGTCTCCGTCCTCATTGTCGCGGCGGTCTTCATCGGCTTTTTCAACTCCCGTCACCAGATCACCACACGGTTTGACGCCGAGACAGAAGAGAAAAAGGAAGATGACATTGAGGTGCCTCAGGATATCCGCGGCCTCAGCATAAGCGAAGCCACGCTTGTCAAGAATTACTACTCGGTTGTTCGCGCTGACAAGGACCCGAACTCGGTCAACAACCGGTTGGTTCGAGCGGGATACTTCCACTCCGGCGCTACGCGGACCTACCATCTCATAAGAGTGGCTTTGTCCCTGATGGGTTGCAGCCTGATCATGTTTGGTGTTCCGTTTTTTGCTCCAGAGTTGCCGCAATCCTCGTTGTTGCTGGTTGCTCTCATTTTCGGGGCACTGGTCTTTGTCATCTGTAATATAGTGCTGGAAAAAATTGGCGACTCCCGCGAGACCGATTACCGGCGTTTGTTTCCTGATTTCATGGATACGCTGATTGTCTGCGTCGATGCCGGACTAAGCGTCGAGGCGGCGGTTGACCGGGTTTCAAAGGAATTTCTCAAATCCAGCAGCAAGAATTTCGGGCTTCATCTGGCCATGATGATGCTGGAAGTGCGGGGCGGCAGACGCTTACGGGATGCTTTGTCAAATCTGGCAGACCGTCTGGGCATCGACGAAGCCAAATCGCTTTCGATTTTGTTCCGGCAATCCGAAGAATTAGGTGCCAGCGTCACAAAAGCCTTGCGTGTGTTCAGTCAGGAAATGCGTGAAAAGCGTATGATCTCGGCCGAAGAAAAGGCCAACGCTCTACCGCTTAAAATGCTGTTTCCGCTGGCCCTGTTTCTGTTTCCGATCAGTATTCTGATTGTTGCTGTACCAATCATCATGAAAGTTTTGGGTGTGTTGCAGAGCCTTGGTACCTGACGGCTCTCTATTCTACCGATAGACTTTGCGTTCCATTGTTCAACCAAACAGCGTATGCGCCTACACAGCCAAGCGTCATGAAAATGGATTCGCCACCATCTTCGGCAATTATCAATACTCCGTAGAGTGCTTTTGAAACCGCCGTGCCAGCATCCGTGTCCTGAAAATAACTTGCCGAAGACACCAGATCTATTCCAACGCCGCATACCACAAGGCCCAAAACGACAAGCAGGAAAAACCCGCTTCCAGCAACAACATCTGCAGCTGTGCGCTGCGCGCCAATGATCAGAAGAGCGATGCCTGCTACGCCAAGCAGTGCATAAATCGACAGTTCACCAATGTGATGCGCCTCGATACCGCTAATGGAATGGAAGGGCAAAAACGCAGCGACCCACTCGCCGCCATATTCGTGCAACTGCAACATGTCATCGGCCAACAGCAAGGTAAAAACGGCTGCCCAACTCCACCAGACAGGCTGCCCGGTCCGTTTGAACGTAATGAACAAGAACGCAGCAACCAGAGCTAACTTTGCGTAGCCAAAAAATTCCGGAATGCTGTAATCTGCGGCAAGGCTCCACATTTGCGGGAATTTTTCGGGGTTCTCGCTGACCACCTGCTGAACGCCATAGAAGACAAAAATTCCAATGAACAGAAGGTCTATGACCAATAGGCCAATCAGAATTTTCAATGCCTGTGGTGAACTTGGAATCAAGCTGACCCAGGTTCGCAGGCTCCTCCGTGAAAACAGAATGCGCCGATAATCTAGTAAAAATTCGGACGATGGAACTGAATATGACATGGCGGTACAATTACGCCAATTCTGATTGTGCTTGTTAACATTTGTGAAACCATAGTTAATCCGGCTTCTTTTTCCATAGACGGAATGGGCAAATGAATTTTGCCACAAATTCCGAAATTTGGCTGGATTCAAATCGGCAAGGTCGATCAATATCGCACGCCAGCAACGGATTGAAGCTTTGCCAAGAGCGTGCTTCAATCATCGAAAATAAACTGAGAATCTATCGGGAGGCGTGTATGGACGAAGAGATCAGAGCTTATGTCAGGACGACCAAACAACGGCTGAGGTCGCTACAGGATGTGACAACTGCTTTTCAGGATGTTCGGAATCATGTCTGCCGGGATGTGGATGCGATCAGCAAGCGAGCCGCAAGCGGGCAATCCACAATTCCTGAACTGAGCTATGATCATATCCGTGATGGCAAAGTTTCTGACACGCTGCGGCACGACATTCGCCAAAGTGGCGCCGCCATTATCCGCGGCGTTTTTCCGCGCCAGCAGGCAGAAGACTGGAATGCTGAACTGGGCGCTTATATCGAAGACAATGATTATGTGACCAAGGCCAAGGAAAAGGCGGGGCTGGACAGTTATTTCAGTGCACTGGATGCGGGCTCTCCGCAAATTTTTGGACTTTATTGGTCAAAGCCGCAAGTCATGGCGCGGCAAGCGGAAAGCATGGCCAGAACAAAACAGTTTCTCAATCGCCTGTGGGATGTCAGTGGACCAATGGGCCAGGAATTCAATCCTGATCAGGATTACGCCTATGCTGACCGAACGCGTCGTCGCCGCCCGGGTGATACAACCCTTGGCCTGTCTCCACACATGGATTCAGGCTCATATGAACGATGGGTGGACCCTGCTTATCAGCGTATTTACGGACCAGTGTTTGAAGGCTCCTGGCAGGATTATGATCCTTGGAAAGCAACGTTCAGAACACAGACACGCGAGTTTTCTTCCCCCTCAGTGTGCTCCATGTTCCGTACTTTTCAAGGTTGGACAGGTTTGACAAGTCAGGGTCCGGGCGACGGTACGCTCAGCCTGATCCCATCAGCCAGAGGCATTGCCTACTTTCTGCTGCGAGCGCTGCAGGATGATGTGCCGGAGGATGATTTGTGTGGTGCAACGCCGGGCCGGGCGCTCTCTGCCGACCCACAATGGCATGCGGATATTCTTGGAGGGCTGGTTTCCATTCCGGTCGTAGAACCCGGCGATACGGTCTGGTGGCATCCCGATCTGATCCATTCTGTCGCGAACGCCCATACGGGCACCGATTTTGCCAATGTGATCTACATTGGCGCATCGCCTAAATGTGCGAAAAACGAAGCCTATGCGCGCCGACAGGCTGTACATTTCATGGCCGGTAAAAGCGCTCCGGATTTTGCCGCAGAAGATTATGAAGTTGATTTCAAGGGGCGCGCTACGATTGATGATCTGACCGAGCTTGGACGACGCCAGATGGGCCTGTGATGATTTGCTTTCCATGCGTGCTGAGGTCTGACTGACTGGCAGATTTTCAAACATTTACTCAATCCGGAACAAATTCCGTTCAATTGGCTTTGCGAAAACGGAGCTTCTCGTGTAGCAACACTTTTGTATCTCTTGCTGCAATGCGGCATTCAATCGGGAGCAGATAATGCAAAAAGTTTTCAATTCAGCGGAAGAGGCCCTGGATGGGCTTCTGTCCGACGGCATGTTTATTGCGGCAGGAGGTTTCGGTCTTTGCGGCATTCCGGAATTACTGATCGCCGCCATTCGTGAAGCCGGTGTCAAAGATCTGACAGTTGCCTCCAACAATGCCGGTGTCGATGATTTCGGCCTTGGTTTGCTGTTGCAAACGCGCCAGGTCAAAAAAATGATCTCGTCCTATGTGGGTGAAAATGACACCTTCATGCAGCAATATTTGTCCGGCGAATTGGAACTTGAATTCAATCCACAGGGAACACTGGCTGAGCGCATGCGCGCCGGTGGTGCCGGCATCCCGGGTTTCTATACAAAAACCGGTGTTGGCACGGTGATTGCCGAAGGCAAAGACCACAAGGATTTTGACGGCCAAACCTATATTCTGGAACGCGGAATTGTAGCGGACATCTCCATCGTCAAAGCCTGGAAGGGTGATGCCCAGGGCAATCTGATTTATCGAAAAACGGCCCGCAACTTCAATCCGAATGCGGCGACCTGCGGTAAGGTCTGCATTGCCGAAGTTGAAGAGATTGTGCCGGTTGGCAGCCTCGACCCGGATATGATCCATACGCCCGGTATTTTCGTGAACCGTCTGATTGTCGGCCAACATGAAAAACGGATTGAACAGAAAACCGTACGCGCGGCTTAAGGAGAGCAATTATGTGGGATCGCAATCAAATGGCTGCCTGCGCGGCTCGCGAGCTGGAAGACGGCATGTATGTCAATCTGGGTATTGGCATTCCTACTCTGGTTTCAAACTACATTCCGGACGGTGTGGATGTCACGCTGCAGTCGGAAAACGGCATGCTTGGCATGGGCCCGTTTCCAACCGAGGAAAACCTTGATCCGGATCTGATCAATGCGGGTAAACAGACGATCACGCAGTTGGATCGGACCAGCTATTTTTCTTCAGCGGACAGCTTCGGCATGATCCGGGGCGGCAAAATTGACATGGCCATTCTCGGAGCCATGGAAGTTGCGGAAAATGGTGATCTGGCCAACTGGATGATACCCGGCAAGCTGGTGAAAGGCATGGGCGGCGCCATGGACCTTGTTGCCGGTGTGAAACGGGTGATCGTCGTCATGGACCACACCAACAAGAAGGGCGAAACCAAGCTCCTGAAAGAATGTACACTTCCTCTGACGGGTCAGGCAGTGGTTGACCGCATCATCACCAATTTTGGTGTGTTTGATGTCGTTGAGGGCGGCTTGAAAATTGTCGAATTGGCCGAAGGTGTTTCTGAGCAGGATGTTCGGGACAAAACCGAAGCTGCCATTGTTGGCTAGAACCTGATATTCGCGTCGGGTTCCTTTTGATCCCGACGCCTGTTTTGCAGTTCAGTTGCGTGGTTCCAGTTTTCGAATTGCGGCTATCACGGCTTCCGGCAATGCTGTGTCGACACCTTGCGGTGCTGCATCCAGTGCGCTGAAAACATCTTTTTCCAAAATTTCAATTGTGTTGTCTTGCGCGTAACCGTCGCGGGCAAATTCAATGGTATCAAACGCACTGGCAAACCAGTTCTGACCGGAACTCTTGTCGATGAGTTGTAAAAGGCTCTGTTCGTCAAGATCCAGTTTGTCAGCCCAATCCAGCACAAGGCGGGTCATGACTGTAGATGATGCCGCGAGCAGATTGTTCAATACTTTTGCGCTCATGCCAGACCCGAAGCTGCCCATTTTATGGAATGATGTTCCCATAGCTTCAAATAGTGGCATCAGCGGCTGCAGGTCAGCGTCACTGCCACCCAACATGAAGGACAGCCGCTTCTCCTGCGCTGCAATTGCGGCTCCGGACATGGGTGCATCGATAAGGCTTATATGCGCGGGCACCTGATCGCGCAGTGCGCGCACATAGCTCGGTGACAGGGTAGAGGCAATGATGATCGTATTGAGGTTCGTCGCAGTTTTCACGAGCGCCTGATCGTCAAACAGCAGGGCATCGGTCTGGTTGATATTCCGGACGACCGAGACAAGAATTTCAGTGTGGTCGGCAAAATGACGTGCGTTATCTGTCACCGCTCGGGCAAAATCTCCATAGCTTTGTGGCGAACGGATATCAAATCCCAACGCGTCAAAGCCAGCGCTACGCAAAGCGGCCAGCATCGGCTCACCCATGCGCCCGCAGCCGGCTAATCCGATTTTTGATTGTGTCACTGCAGTTGCCCATTCTCTCAATGTCGGTTCGGCACCTGACGATCTCTTATCATCAAACCTACCGCAGAGTTATGGCAAAATGGATGCAGCGCTGACCGAGCGAGTTTGTATGACAGAGGCGCACAGGCCAACTGCAACTCGAATAGATAGCAGTTTCAGGCATGCGCTAGATTTCTGACCTCTGGTAGCTCTGAGGTGAGACCTGGGAGATTCTCGGAGCAAATCAGAGAATGGCGACAGTGGGTTCAATCTGAGTGTGATGGTTGCTCACAAATTGGGCGCCACCGTCTGGCTTGTCCCGGCGGTCTACTTCGATGCTAACCCTGCGTGCACTGCCAGGTAGCGTTTACAGGCTGACGGCAAAACACGGCAGGTGAGGCGTGTGTATCAACAGATGCAAGCTTAGTTTTGCTGTCCATCGCGGCAAGGCCGTGGGCCAAACCAAATGAGAAGTCCAAAACAGCGTATTGTCCCAGCATCAGCGCCAAAACCATTCCGAGCACAGGAAATTTCATATCAGCCTCCGACAAATTGAACGTGTCCGCACGAGTCTGTGCGGACGTTGATCGGTTTCTACAGATAACAACTGATAAACCGGCTAAAGGTTGCATTTTGATTTAATGCAACACCTTATGGTTTTATTTAGGTTGTGTTAACCAAGGCGTGGGCTATTGGTTTTCTGATGCTTTTTTCATCTGATCTTCTGGCTGATCTTGTGGCAGATAAAGCGAAATTGAGAGCAGCGACTCCAACGTAAAGTAGGATCTGAGTGCGCGGAACAGCACATATTCCGGCAGGTATAAAAGCGCTCGGATACGTCGGTTAAGCAGGCAGGCAATAATAGCCATAACAGCGGGCATTCCGATCAGCACTGCCAGAATGGCCTGCCAGACCAGCGCGCTGGAACTGTCGAAAGCGGTGGCGTATTCGATCAGTCCAAAACACACGAGGGGCAGCATCATGGCGCGTCTGGCAGAGTTGATCAGCATGAAGGGCAGCATCAGTTTACCGCGCACAGACGGCCACCAGCGTTCCAGATAATCCGCATTGCGTGCAGTCACATGATAGACAGAGCGAAACCAGCGCATACGCTGCTCACGCAAATGCCTGAAGGTGGCGGGTACTTCAGACACGAATTTCACCGCTGGATCAATCTTCACCCGATATCCGGATTCTCCGATCGCCAGAGACATATCCGTGTCCTCACCATTCATACCAGAGGCGAATCCGCCCAGGCGCCTCGGCAATTCCGTGCGATACACCGCGAACATTCCAGCGACACCAACCACGGCCCGGATCGGATACAATGCGACCTGATAAAAACCGTGCATGAGAAGTGTTTCCACCAGGCGCGCGTGGTCAAACTGGCCTGTGCCCGGTGCCAGCGGCAAACCGCCAACGACGCCCATATCAGCGTCTTTGAAATGGCGCATCGCGCGCAGCAATGAGGTTGCTTCCACCTGTGTATCGGCATCAATGCGAACAAAGAACTCGGTTCCAACAAGATCCAGACCGCGATTGAGTGCGTGGGCTTTTCCCGGGGTTGGTACATCCACCACACGCCCCGACACGAACTTGCAAGACGACAGTGCGATGCGCGCAATTAAAGGCGTTGCATCGGTTGAATTGTTATCCAGGATCAGGATCGTGACCGGGGCGCCGTAGACCTCAACGGCCTTGTCGATGTTGCCGATCGTCTGACGCAGAATATGCGCTTCATTATGGGCGGGAATGATGATGGTCAGCGGCGGCCTGAAATCGACCCGATTGAACGCCAGCTCCTTGAGCCGGTTGATGGCGTAAAGCGAAACAAAGAACAGCGGGAAAAACAAAAAAACCCCTGGTCCAATTCCTCCCATAAGAGCCAGCAGACGGAACTCCATGATGCGCTCCGGTGTGACGATGGAAATCCAGGATGCCAAAATGGCCGACGTCAAAAAAACCAGGAAAAACAGAAACACTGGCCGGATGACCGACTGCCGGACATAGACCCGCTCGCGCTTTGGTGGCATGTTTCCAAGCCGCAAAAGAGCGTTGGAAAAAACTTAGAAACCCACTACTCCGCTGATGATTTCAATGAGCGACAGGGGGTAGAGAAATCCGAACACGCTGTGGTTGATGATGTTGAAAATATCAAACACAGCGCAATAGACGATGTATTGCGCAATGACATAAAGCCCGAAGCGGAGGCGCTGCAGCCTACCACCTGCCGCAAAGACCGAAAATGCCACCATGAAACACAGAACAAAAACACGTACCGGGATCGAATGCGTGCCGGTATAGGGAGAAAAGTTGAGATCATCATTGCGGAAGTTCTCGTTTAGAAAAGGGACTTCGTTGATGATTAAGAGGCTTCCATAGCTCAACGCACAGAACAGCAGAATGACACCGGGCGTTCTCCACATGGACACGCGCGCAGACAGGCCAGCCGGTGCGCTGTCTGTGGACCAGAAGTCACTGTGTAAAAAGGCGTCGGTTAATCGGGTAGCCAAATGTCAGTCCGCCTGTGCGCCGCCAGTCGCCTCCCCAGACGTTTCTATGAACAGAAAAACTGCGCTGTCGTAAATCGGAAGCCTGCTGGTCGTCAGTTGCCCGGCTCCTACTGGAATGATCTGATAAGGTGCCTGTGCGGCCGACGCACCATCGGTTTCAGTTACGATCCAGTATTGCTTGCTGGTGTCGCTCAGATCCACAGCTGCCAATCTCTTCTGAAGCCCGGCTCTATCGGTAATGTCCAATCTGGTCGGTATCGCCGCAAGCTCTTGCGCACTGGTTTCAACCAATGTGTCCTGAGGCAGAACATAGGCAACAAGGCTGCTTGCAAGGGCTGCCTGGGCGCTGCTGAGCTGAGGCTCTGCAGTCATGGAAATGCGGTCCGGCTCACCCAGCGCCCTAACCGCATGAATAGGAATTTGGGCACTTGTAACAGCCTCACCTGACAATTTCGTCTCCGGCAGGATCTGGGCAGCAACTTCCAGGCCGGGATCACAGATTGAGTTTGTAATATCTGTCGTCAGCAGAACAACGGCAATCTCATTGTCAGGCAACTGCAATTCTGCGGGCAGACGAATTATTCGTTCAAAGACATCCGACCCGGTTTCCAGCTGATAGCTGGTCAACAGATTATTGTTCAACAAAACCCGCACCAACCAGTCTGCACCAACCAGTCTGCACCCTCCAGCTGGTTGCTGGTTTTCAAAGCCAGACGCATTTGTGAAGGCGCGCTTCCAGCGCGGCGCTCGGTCAGATCATAGTTCAACCGCCAACGATGGCTGCGGAAAAAGGTGCGTGTGCTGCCGTCATCCAAAATTGTGTTTTCATCTGCCGGAAGAGCGCTCAAAGGTCCGGACAAAAGATCGGCCAGAGACAGGGTCGTGTCGCTGGCAAAGCTGGTGACAGCGAGGTTCGGATCTTTGATGGTCAACCGACCGGTTTGATTGTCATAGACCAATTCCTCAGCCTGGCTTCGATCTACGGACAAGATCTGGACGGGAGCATTCTCTGCGTCTGGTTGCGGAAAAAACTCAACATTATGTTGCAACTGTTTCAGACGCGCAGCCAACAAGAGACTGTCGGCGCGCTGGACAGCGCCATCGCTTGCCTGCATGTAAAACCGGGCTGGTTTTGCATCTGCCAGCCAGATGTCCAGAGGATCTGAAAGCGCTTCAGAATGAGCCAGTTCAACGCCGCTTTCGGGCAGAACATCGACAACAACGCTGCAGCTCGGCCGGCTCGGGCAAACGCCCAAAAAGCATCCCCCTGCACTGTCAAGGAAACCACCAAGCGTGGCCTTCCCAAATCTTCCGGGGTCAGTCCCAGCAACAGAATACGCCTGTCTTCGCCGATTTTCAGGACCAAATCGGCGCGCCTCGTTTTGTTAACAGACACACGCAAGGTTCCAACGCCACTTTCGGCCATCTGTGTTGACAGGCTCAACCGCAAACGACCTTCGGTCAGGGTTACTTTACGTGGCAGCGGAATGATGATTTTGGCAAAAGAAGGAAAGCCGGATAATGCCTGCCAGCCAGAGTCCTGCATACCAACAAAACTTGTGTGCTCAAACAGGTCCGACCACTTGGCGGGACTGTTATCCGTCAAGCCTGCAGCCGGTGTGGCCTTGTTTGATCCGCTTACCAATTGCTGGGTGTGTCTCAAAAACCCCGGGTTCTGAGACACGACAAGCGAAATGCTTATCAACGCAAAAGCCAATGCAAGGAGCAGAAAAATACGCATCAAACAAAAATCCTTGTCGGTGCCCGGACGGGGAAAACATGTCCGTTAACACCAGGCTTATTTATAAATTTTACCGTGCTGACAAATCCTCGGTTAGCTGAAGAGGATCTCCCCGGCGGGTCACCCACTCCGCCGTACTTGGAATTGTGTTGATGTCACAGCGGTCCCGATAGGCCTGACAAATCTCCATCGTCTCGGTCAGAATTCCATCCTTGAGCAGAGTTGGCTCAAATCCAAGTTCCACGAATGAATCATTGCTCGCACGCAACTCGTTTTCTGCCATTTCAAGGCGCGGGTTTTCCAATCGTGCAATTTCCGCACCGGTAATTTCACCCACGATTTCCGCAAGGTCCCTGACCCGGTGGTATTCCGCAATCTGGTTCCTGATCCGGACCATTTCTCCGGCACCTGGCGGGTTTTTGACCGCAAGTTCAATGCAATGCACCGTGTCCTCAATATGAATGAAAGCCCGTGTCTGGCCGCCAGTGCCATACACGCTGAGTGGATAGCCGATGGCCGCCTGCACGAGGAAACGGTTTAGGACGGTGCCATAGTCACCATCATAATCGAAGCGATTGATCAGACGTTCATCAAGACGGGTTTCGCTGGTCTGCGTGCCCCACACAATGCCCTGATGCAAATCGATGATGCGCAGTCGGTCATTCTTGGCGTAAAATTGGAACAGCAACTGATCCATTGATTTCGTCAGGTGATACACACTGCCCGGATTGGTCGGATAGAGAATATCGCGTTTGTGCATTCCGCCATCATCGGTGGGAATCCCAACAGTCACATAGCCTTCAGGGAGGGAGGCTTCCGCGGTGTCGTAGCCATAAACACCCATTGTTCCCAAGTGAACGATGTGGGTCTCAAGACCGGCCTCAACCACAGCAACCAGAGGATTGTGGGTGGCCTGGATATTGTTGTTGACGGTGTAGCGTTTCTGCGAAGGGCCCTTCATGGAATAGGGTGCGGCCCGTTGTTCTGCGAAATGGACAATCGATTCCGGCTTGTGCTGCATCAGCAATGCCAGCAACGCCTCATGATCGTTTGCTATGTCGATGTTTTCGAACCGGACGACCTTGCCTGTTACATCTTTCCAGGCGCGCAAACGGGTTTCCACATCCGCAATCGGCGTCAGGCTTTGTGTCCCAAGCTCGACGTCAATTTTACGCCGCGACAAATTGTCCACAATCGTTACGTCATATCCCTGGTTCGACAAATGCAGAGCCGTCGGCCACCCACAAAATCCGTCCCCCCCCAAGCACGAATACTGAAGGCGAAGCCGTCATACCCCATTCCCCGCTTATTACTTAAGGTTTAGTAAACAGGAATTAGGGCAGCGCTCTGTCCAAGACAAGGGAAAATTGGGAAAAACATGTCAACATCCTGCTTTTAAAAGCAGAAAAACCGTCAAATAAAAATCAAGGACTTATGTACATTGCTGATAAATGCTATTTAAAATAGAAAAATTTCAATTAAATCAAACGGGGAACTGATCGTCGAGGGAATAGCCAGCACCGCGAACAGTCCGAATTGGATCTGTCGCACGGCCCTTATTTATAGCCTTGCGGAGGCGCCCAACATGTACATCCACTGTACGTTCGTCAACATAGACATCATGGCCCCAAACACCATCCAGCAATTGTTCCCGCGAGAAAACACGTCCTGGGCTTTGCAGGAAGAATTCCAGAAGTTTGAATTCGGTGGGTCCCAGATGAATTTCGCGTGTCGCGCGATGAACCCTGTGCGTTTCCCGGTCCATCTCCAGATCGCCTGCCTGCAGCAATCTTGAGACCACCTGCGGCTTGGCTCGCCGGAGCATGGCTTTCACCCGCGCCATGAGCTCAGGCACAGAAAACGGTTTGACGACATAGTCGTCGGCGCCAGTGGACAGTCCGCGAATGCGCTCGGTTTCCTCACCCCGGGCTGTCAGCATGATGACGGGCAGATTGCGGGTTTCATCCCGCGCCCTCACCCTGCGGCAAAGCTCGATCCCCGACAGGCCCGGCAACATCCAGTCCAGCAGCAACAGGTCAGGAACGTTTTCTCGCAGTTTCAGTTCTGCCTCGTCACCACGATCAGAGACATCTACGTGATAGCCTTCACTTTCAAGATTATAACGCAAAAGCAGACTGAGGGATTCCTCATCCTCGACCACTAAGATGTTTGGCGCTGCCATTACTGCGTCTCCATGATGTGCTTACAGATTTTCATTGTTTGCGTATCAGGACTTGGGCCGGGGTTGGTCTGGAACCTGAATTGCGCTGTTGTCGCCCTTTGGCCGCTCGTCTTCCAACTGGACACCGGTCACCTTGTAGATAACCGTTTCCGCAATGTTGGTTGCATGATCACCAATGCGTTCCACATTTTTCGCGCAGAACAGCAGATGGGTGCAAAATGAAATATTGCGCGGATCTTCCATCATATAAGTCAGAAGTTCGCGGAACAACGAAGTGTACATAGCGTCAATTTCATCGTCATTCTGCCAGACAAGCTCTGCCTCATCCACATCCCCGGCCACATAGGCGTTCAGAACCTTGGTGAGCTGGGCCTGGGCAAGCTCGGCCATATGCTCGATGCCATGGATGAGCTTCGACGGCTGAACCATGCCTTCGATGGCAATCGCCCGCTTGGCAATATTCTTGGCCAGATCACCACACCGTTCCAGATCATTTGATATGCGAAGGGCTGCAATGATTTCGCGCAAATCCGAAGCCATTGGCTGGCGTTTGGCAATTGTCAGGAATGCATCTTCTTCGACCTGGCGCTGAAGTTTGTCCAGATCCTTATCGTCAGCAATCACCTTGCGGGCCAAAACGGCGTCTGCACGCAAAAGCGCATGCAGGGCATCCACAATCATACCCTCTGCGATACCACCCATTTCGGCGATATACCTTGCAAGGGTCTGAAGTTCCTCATCATAGGCGGTAACTGTATGATCAGCCATTGTTCTATCCTTGCTTGGGTTCGACGCTAACCGAACCGGCCGGTAATGTAATCCTGGGTCCGTTTGTCCGTCGGATTGGTAAAAATATCGTCGGTTACGCCTTCTTCCACCAGCGTGCCAAGATGGAAAAAAGCGGTTCGCTGAGAAACGCGCGCGGCCTGCTGCATGGAGTGCGTTACAATCACGATGGTAAAATTCTGACGCAACTCATCAATCAGCTCTTCCACTCTGGCTGTGGCTATCGGATCAAGCGCTGAGCAGGGTTCATCCATGAGGATCACCTCAGGGCTCACCGCAATGGCGCGCGCAATGCAAAGACGCTGCTGCTGCCCGCCGGACAGCCCGGTTCCCGGTTCATCAAGACGGTCTTTGACCTCTTCGAAAAGGCCCGCCTTTTGCAGACTTTCAACAACGATTTCCTCAAGTTCTGACTTATTGCGCGCAAGGCCATGAATTTTTGGGCCATAGGCCACATTCTCGAAGATGGATTTGGGAAAAGGGTTGGGTTTTTGAAACACGATGCCCACGCGGGCACGCAATTCAACAACATCTACTGACGAGCCATAAATATCGGTTTTGTCCAATGTGATGTTGCCCTTAACCCGGCAGATATCAATTGTATCATTCATGCGGTTAAGACAGCGCAGGAATGTGGATTTACCGCAGCCGGAAGGTCCGATCAGCGCCGTAACCTGATGTTCAGGCACTTCCAGATCCACATCGAAAAGTGCCTGTTTCTCACCATAAAACACATTGACCTTCTCGCCCTTCATCTTGATGTACGGCGAGAAGGTCAAATCGGTGCTTTCATTATCGGTAGTCATGATCTGAGCGGAAGCGTCCATGTCATGAGATCCTTTCATACGAGTTACCAGCGCTGCTCGAAGCGCCTGCGCAGGAAGACGGCCAGGGCATTCATACAAATTAGGAATACCAGCAAAATGATGATTGCCGCAGAGGTGCGCTCAACAAAGGCACGTTCGGCGGAGTTTGCCCATAGGAAAATCTGAACCGGAACAGCGGTTGCCGGGCTCCAGGGGGATGTTGGAAAGTCATTCACGAATGCCACCATGCCGATCATCAGCAAGGGTGCGGTTTCGCCCAATGCCTGAGCCAGACCAATGATGGTCCCGGTCATGACGCCGGGTGCCGCCAGTGGCAGCACATGATGGAAAACCGCCTGGTTTTTAGACGCTCCGACACCAAGCGCTGCCTCGCGAATGGAAGGCGGGACGGCACGCAGCGCTGCTCTTGTGGCAATGATGATGGTCGGCAGCGTCATCAATGTCAGAACCAGACCACCAACGATGGCAGAGGAGCGCGGCAGACCGGCATAATTGATGAAGACTGCAAGACCCAGAATCCCATACACAATGGACGGGACTGCTGCCAGATTGTTGATGTTGACTTCAATCAGGTCGGTCCAGCGATTATTGGGGGCAAACTCCTCCAGATAGATTGAGGCCGCAACGCCAATTGGCAACGCCAGCAACAGCACAACCCCCATCATGAAGGCCGAGCCCATGACAGCGACAGCAATGCCGGAGGATTCCGCTCGGCTGGAGGGGCCTTCAGTGAAGATGAAGGTGTTGAACCGTTTTTCCAGACGGCCTTCGTCCACGAGTTGGTCAATCCAGACAAGTTGCTGATCGTCCAGCTGACGTCGGCTCTCATCCACGTCGCGCCTGATCTGCCCTTTCATCAGGGAATCCACATCACCGCGCGCCAGGACAGGAATGATCTGTGTGGAGCCAATCGCATCCGGATTTTCAGCGACAAAATTGCGAATTTGATTGCTCGCTTCACGTGATACGAGTTCCAGAACCTTGCGAACTTCACCTCTGTCTGACAGGTCAGCGCCAACGGTTTTAACGATGGCCTCGCGCACTATTTTTGAATAATTGGCTTTGGAAATCGCTTCATCGGTCACCTGATTATTTACGGAAAACTCTGCCTTTGGCAGATCAACCGGCAGGTCGATAATTGTTTGCTCAAATGCCGTGTAGCCGCGTGAGATGATGGAGTAAAACAGAAGGCCGAGGAAAATCAATCCAAGCGAGATCGCGATAATGCCATAGGCCTGAAACCGTTTCTCGGCTGCATAGCGAGATTTCAGCGATGATTTCATCGCCTCGCCAATTGTCTTGCGGCCTGATGTCGGTCGGGAAGGCTGGGTGCTGTCAGTCATTAGTCATACTGCTCCCGATATTTGCGCACAATATACAGCGCGTAGATGTTCAAAATCAAAGTCATGGTGAACAGCGTCAGGCCGAGGGCAAAAGCCACCAGGGTCTGAGGACTGGTGAATTCGGTGTCGCCGGTCAACTGGCTGACAATTTTCACGGTAACGGTTGTGACCGCCTCAAGGGGGTTTGCCGTGAGATTGGGAGCGACCCCTGCGGCCAGAACCACGATCATGGTTTCGCCGATGGCGCGTGACGCTGCCAGCAAAATGGCGCCGACGATACCGGGCAAAGCTGCCGGAAACACGACCCGCCGAATAGTCTCCGACTTGGTTGCGCCAAGCCCGAGAGATCCTTCGCGCATGGCGCGGGGCACTGAGGTGATGATATCATCTGACAGGGACGAAATGAATGGAATGATCATGATTCCCATGACCACGCCAGCAGTCAGTGCGCTTCGGGCGGAGACATCCAGGCCCAGAGTTGCACCAAAATCCCTGAAAAACGGCCCGACGGTTACAAGGGCAAAGAAACCATAAACTATGGTTGGGATACCCGCGAGGATTTCCAGCAACGGTTTGGCTGTGTTCCGGACCCGGTTAGACGCATACTCTGCCATATAAATGGCCGCGAATAATCCGATTGGCACTGCAACCAGCAGCGCTATTACGGAAATCAGAACTGTGCCCCACAGCAGCGGGATCAGACCATACTGGCCAACTTCCGTTCCGGACCCGACATTTGCAAAGCGTGGGTCCCAGACTGTGCCAAGGAAGAAATTGGACAGCGGCACCATATTGAAAAAGCGAATGGTCTCGGACAGCATTGACAGCACAATGCCAACGGTTGTGAGAATTGCGATGCTGGAGGCTGTTATCAGCGCAATACGGACCGCAAGTTCCACCAGGTTTCTGGCGCGCAACTCTGGTGTCAAAAGTCTCAACAGATAAAAACCGGCCAGCAGGGCCACCAATATCAGAACACCGACCCGCACTGTGCGGCTGACGCCCTGACGCTCCAGATATGCGTCTGCTGCGATCACCATATAGCGCTGGACATCGGATCCCAGCGGGACGCCCTTTTCTGCCAGAAGCGCCCGTGTATCCACCAGACCCGCGCTGACCTGACGACGTTCTGGAGCATCCAGCAAGGTCAATCCGTCAGCAATTGAGCGGACCTGACTTTCGATAAGCCCGCGCTTTGCGTCCGTCAGCGCGCTGACCGTATCAGGCATTTGACCTTGAACCACCTTGTTCAGGTAGATCGGCTCTGCAATCATCCAGAAGACCATCACCACAACAAGCGGTAAACCGATCAAAAGTGCTCCGAAGCTGCCATGATAAGTTGGGCGCGAGTGCAGTTTCTTGACATCGCCTGCGACGAGTTGGACAGCGCGCGTGCGGCCGTACAAGAATGCAGCGACCATCAGAACAATGATGACGCTCAAAAGGAGCCCGGTTGTCATGTCTGACCCTCGTCTTCCCGCGTGTCACCTGAGGGCAAGACGCAGCCTTAAATACCTAGAATATCAAGAAGAAAGGGCGGCCAGTTAATCTGACCGCCCTTTCAATTACATGGCTTCTTTGTTCTCGAACTGAGCAAGCTCAGCTTGACGTTCTTCTTCTGGAAGAGCGACCAGACCATATTCGGCCAACGGACCGTACGGACCGGCAATCTCTTCGGACAGGAAGAACTCAACATAATCCGCCAGACCCGGGATCACGCCGATATGTGCCTGTTTGACGTAGAAGAACAGGGGACGTGACACAGGGTATTCACCGCTGGAGATTGTTTCAACGGAAGGCGAGATACCGCCCATCGTGGAAACCTGCAGTTTGTCGGTGTTGTTTTCGTAGAATGCCAGACCAAACACGCCGATACCGGTTTTGTTGGATTCGATGCGCGCAAGCGTTTCTGTGTAGTCGCCATCAATATCGACAGATTTGCCATCTGTGCGGACTTTAATACAGGCGTCTTCAGCAGCATCTTCGTCCATGCCGGAGGCGATCATTACCTCCAGAGCACCAACATGTTCGCACCCGGAGGCCAGCACTTTTTCTTCGAACACTTCACGGGTGCCGTGCTTTTCGCCGGGAATGTAAGCGGCAATTTCCCAGGCTGGGAAGCTGGCGTTTACTTCATTCCAGGTGGTGTATGGATTGTCGACGAGCTTGCCATCTACGACAATCTGTGCGGCCAGAGCCTTGTACCAATCGTCAGACTCGAACGCCATGGCAGGTGCATCAATGTCGTAGGCAAATACAATGCCGTCATAACCGAACTTGACTTCGTGGATGCCTTCAACGCCTGCAGCTTTACAAGCAGCAATTTCTTTTTCGCGGATTGCTCGGGACGCGTTTGCGATGTCGATGGTGTTTTCACCGACGCCCTGGCAGAACTGTTTCAGACCGGCAGAAGAACCGCCGGATGCTATGATTGGCGCCGGGAATTCAGAAGAATTTCCGAACTCTTCGGAAACGATGGTGGCGTAAGGAAGCACGGTTGAAGACCCGGCAACCTGAACCTGATCACGTGCTTCAGTTGCACCGACAATTGCGAAAATTGATACGCTGACAGCAAGCACGCTTGTTGCGGAAGTAACTTTCAATGGACTTCTCCCTGGAAAGGTCCGGGCCCACTGTCCATATTGCAGCAGTACCCAATGTTCAATTTAAAGCTCACTGCCTCCCCAAAACAGGAAGGCACGGGCGACGAATAAAGAGCGAGCGCACTTTGCGCTACGCAAAAGACAGGAAATAAGCCTGCCCCTCACAATGCAAACTAGCCAGACGCAATGATGCTTCTATGACGTTTATGTATCATTTCAATGACAGTCTAAGTAACTGTCATTGAAATGATTTTTTATCCAACGCAGCGAAGTTCGATCCGTTTTCAACAGATGGAACATCAATCTTTCCAGGGTCCGGGATCAATTGGGGGGTTGAATTGGTGAATGTGCTTGACGATTGACAGCCCAAACTGGGCAAGCCTATCCGCCACATGGCCGTTCAGTACTCTGAACGTCTAACTCAGCTACATGGTTTTTTTGTTCTGGAACTGTGTAATTTCCTGCTCCCGCTCGAACTCCGGCAGGGAAACCAGACCGTAATCTGCCAATGGACCATAAGGACCGGAAATCTCTTCCGACAGAAAGAACTCAACATATTCAGCCAAACCGGGAATGACGCCAATATTTTTCTGTTTTATATAAAAATAAAGAGGCCTGGAAACAGGGTACTCACCTCTGGAAATGCTTTGTGTGGAAGGCAGAATTCCACCCATTGTAGAGACTTGAAGTTTGTTGGCGTGGTCCTTGTAGAATGCGAGACCAAAAACTCCGATACCGGATTTGTTGAGGTTAATACGATCAAGTGTTTCTGTGTAGTCGCCGTCGATGTCGACTGACCGACCATCTTCACGAACCTCAATGCAAACACCCTCCGCAACAATTGGGTCCATGCCGGAGGCAATCATGACCTCCAATGCACCCGTGGCTTCACAGCCGGCGGCCAGTACTTTTTCTTCAAAAACCTCACGGGTTCCGTGTTTTTTACCAGGTATGTAAGCTGTAATCTCCATTGCAGGGAATTTGGGGTTTACTTCATTCCAGGTCATGTAAGGATTGTCGACTAACTTGCCTCCGACAACGATGCGCGCAGCCAGAGCCTTGTACCAATGAGCCGGTTCGAAAGCCATTGAAGGTGCAAAAATGTTATAGGCAAAAACTATGCCGTCATAACCGAATTTAACTTGGTGCACGTCTCTAAAGCCAGTTGCCCGACAGGCTTCCAATTCTTTCTTGTTGATGCTGCGAGACGAATTGGCAATATCAATTGTGTTTTCACCAACACCTTCACAGAACTGTTTCAGACCGGCAGTTGACCCACCTGACCCAACTTTGGGCGACGGAAAATAGAATGAGTTCCCGAATGCTTCCGCAACGATGTTTGCATATGGCAAGACCGTAGATGAACCGGATATCTGAATCTGGTCACGCGCTTTCGCAGAGCCACCAATTGCCAGAAATGATGCGCCAACAATAATTGCACATATCGCAGAAACAGTTTTCACCTGAATTCTCCCGGGAAGATTCTGGGTTTATGGTTCCTGCTCCAGAACCCAACGATTGGTGCAAGCGCACCTTTCCCATTTGAGAATCGAGGGCCCGGTTTCTTCTTCCAAAAGTAATCAGGCCAGATTCAAGGATGCTTCCTTTAACGTTAGGCATCAACCCAACGATAGTCTAAGGGCTCAGTGTTCAGGGTCTGAACCCGATTGGGAGCTTAAATTGACGCTGCCCGCGAGAAGAAGTTCTGAGCCATTTTCGATAGATGAATTCTCGATTTTTTGGGGAAATTTAACGGTGAACATCGCCCCTTTACCGGATTCCGTTTCGATATCCAACGTAGCGCTATGCCTGTTCAGTATGTGCTTGACGATCGCAAGCCCAAGCCCCGTACCCTGTTTCTGGCGGCTTGTTTCCACATCGGCTCGATAGAACCGTTCTGTCAGGCGCGGGACGTGTTCAGATGCAATTCCAGGTCCGTAATCACGAATGGAGACAGACGGGCCATTTTCCGGCGACCCTGCTGCCAGAACGATCTCAACCAGACCGCCTGACGCACCATATTTGATCGCGTTCTCGACCAGGTTGCTGAACACCTGAACCAGCTCATCCTGAGCACCGGACACCGTGACGGGCTGAGCCGAAATATCGAGATCAAGTTTCACCTTGTTCTCGCGTGCCAGAGGGGCCAGCGTATCGTTCACATGGCCGATCAGCGCGCCCAATTCTATCGGATCAGTTGGCCGCAAATGGGCTTTCATTTCAATTCGGCTGAGAGACAACAAATCGTCAATGAGGCGCGACATACGCTGCGACTGTTCCCGCATAATATTCAAAAACCGCGCGCGCGCAGCCTCGTCGTCCTTGGCGGGACCCAATAACGTCTCGACAAATCCGGACATAGACGCCAGTGGGGTTCTCAATTCGTGACTGGCGTTTGCAATGAAATCAACACGCATGCGCTCTGTGCGCTTCTGCTCACTCAAATCCTGAAACTGGACCAGCAGAAAACGTGACGGCTCGCTCATGCGTCCGCTGTTTTCCGTATCGAAGCGCAACGGACTTAAGGCTACGTTGAACCAGCGCTCAACTGGAAAGCGCTCGATATACTCAAGCTGTTCGGGCTGATCGCTTGCCAAAACCCGGGTCAAAGCGCCCACCAGATCACGTTGTCGAAAATGCAGGGACATGGCTTGACCAGGTTTGATGTCTCCCAACACCTCCTTCGTTGCCGAATTGCTGAAGCGCACTATCCCTTCGCGATCCACCAGAATGCTGGGCATCGATAGGGACGCCACAACCCGTTTGGTGGATGTGTTGGGCCATATCGACTGCCTGGCCACTGCGCGCGCTGTCTGCAGCACAGCCAAATGCCTGCGCCGCTGACTGGTCACAGGCTCCACCATGGCTGCGGCCCAAAGCGCCAAAAGGAACAGAATACCGGCAGCCGGTGTCACATCGCCGCGCAGCCAGAAGGCCAACACGCCTCCAAGAGAGACAATCAACACCCAGCGCTGGTCCAGCAACCGCTTTATTGGCGCAATATTTTCCGTTTCCGCATCCGGAACTGCGGGGTCGACTGGCATGATGGCCGGTCCTCCATTCACTAGCATCTGTCATTGAACATGACCGAAAACCCTTATGTGGCAAAGTTATTTCAGTTTTTTGACAGTCGGCGAAACTCTTGACCAGAAATCTGCCGGATTGTGAGCGAAGCGACAATCCGATACCGTGAGGCAACAGTACAGTGTTTGGGAGCCTTTATGACGAAAAGCAATTCATCCGCCAGCGATGCACTTCTTGAAAAGTTTGATCTTGATGAAGCAAAACTGGCATCCCGGATCAAGGATGCGGCCATGCAGAGCGGCCATTATCCTTATGATGAAAAATTGTCGCGCAAAACCTATGAGAAAGAATTGCGGCTCTTGCAAATTGAACTGGTGAAAGTTCAGGCATGGGCAAATGATAGCGGCGCGCGGCTGGTGCTGGTGTTTGAAGGCCGGGACGCTGCTGGCAAAGGCGGCAGCATCAATGCCATCCGCGCCTATATGAACCCACGTTCAGTCAAAATTGCAGCGCTTCCCAAACCGACCGAGCGGGAGAGCGGGCAATGGTATTTCCAGCGCTATATTCAACATCTGCCAACAGAAGGTGAAACAGTTCTGTTTGACCGCTCCTGGTACAACCGCGCTGGTGTTGAACCCGTTATGGGTTTTTGCACACCGGAACAGCACCAGACCTTTTTGCAGGAAGCGCCAAAGTTTGAGCAAATGCTTGTGGATGAAGGCATTCACCTGTTCAAGTTCTGGCTGAATATCGGGCGTGAAATGCAGATGAAGCGGTTTCACGACCGCCGGCATGACCCGTTGAAACAGTGGAAACTGTCGCCTATGGATATCGCTTCCCTGGACAAATGGGGTGACTATACGAACAAGCGCAATTTGATGCTGAAGACGACTCACACGATTACTACGCCATGGACAATTGTGCGCTCAAATGACAAACGCAGGGCGCGCCTGAATACAATCCGTCATGTGCTCAGCAATCTGGACTATGACGGTAAGGACAAGGATGCCATTGGCAAGATTGATCCACTCATTCTTGGCCAGGGCCCTGAATTCCTGAGGCTGCACGAGGCAATGGATTTTGATGATTAGTTGAACGGTCGGTCAGCTTTGGAGCGCAGACCGATAGAGGTCCATAACGCGTTGCTCCATGACTTTAATGGAAAACTCGTCTGAGACACGTTGATGCAGATAGTCGGTGTCCGCTGACTTGAAATCAGCTTGTTTCATCACGCGCATAGCGTTGGTGATGTCCGGCAGATCCGGATTTACCAGCGCTGCTGAGCGGTCGCCATAAATCTCTCCAACGCCGCCGACCTGCGTGCAGATCATGGGCATGGCGGCACCGGCGGCCTCCAGAACAATGTATGGCAGGGATTCTGCCCGCGAAGGCACCACAATTGCTTTTGCCATTGCAAACGCCTTGCGGGCAGGTGTTGACGGTCTGAAAGCAACGGCGTCTTCAAGGCCGCGTTGCGCCACCATGTCGCGATACCGTGCCTTATCCGCTTCAGCGCCATCGCCGACGATCCAGGCAGTTGTCAGGCTTTCGCGGTTCAGTTGCGCCATGGCATCGATGAACAGATCAACGCCCTTCAGATCGCGCAACATGCCAATGAACAGAAAATCTCGAGCGCTCTCATCAGGTTCCACATGCACCAGTTCAGCGCTGGTGATGCCGTTGTGGACGACTGTGGCCATTGTTTTCGGCACGCCGACCTTTTCAACATAGGTCCGCTGCTCGTAGGCACTGACATGGATGAGGCCGCTGGTCCAACGCTCCAGAAACCGCTCCATGGTAAAATAGATGCGGCCTTCCTTGCTGGATTTGGGATAATGCAGACTTCCGCCATGTGGGGCGTAGAATACGGCGGTTCCCTTTTCCAGACCGCCAAACTTGCCAAGGCCTTTGGCAAAGCGGCCATAAACGCCGCCCTTGGAGCCGTGACAATGCACAATGTCGGGCTTCACTGACTGGAGTACTTTTTTGACCCGCAAAAAGGCGGCAATGTCCGATGGACCAACCGCCCGAGGCATTCTCAGCCGTCTGACGCCAAGCGGTAGCAATGGGCGTAAACGCTCGATGTGAGTGGCCTCGAAGGGACCACCCGTTACCTCATCGCAGATGATGCCAACCCTGTGGCCCTGCTCGGCTTGCGCCACGGCCAAATCCGCAAGATGTCTGAAGATTCCACCAATTGGCGAGCGGACGAGATGTATGATTGTGAGGGGGTTTTGCTGCGTCATTCTGCATCAACTGAAAAGATTAGGTTTGTCATTCTTATATAAGACAGGTTAATAGGTTCTTCAGGTCCATATCTGGGCTCACATTTTTCCAAGATCATTTGCTCATTTTTGAGACTAATAGTCTTGATAGTCGACGGTTTCTATTGATAATCCGCCTGTGTGCAGTTATCACATGGGTGCGGAGGATGAAGTATATGAGCATGAGCGAGACGTCTCCACAGCATCTGGTGGGTGGTGTTGGTGATAGAACCATTAGCACAAATGGGCCGGTTGGCGACGATATGCGCCAGACAACCTGTTATATGTGTGCGTGCCGCTGCGGGATTAATGTGCATCTGCGCGATGGCAAGGTCCGCTACATTGAAGGCAACCGCGATCATCCGGTCAACAAGGGTGTCTTATGCGCCAAGGGATCTGCCGGCATCATGCAGCACATGTCCCCTGCCCGGCTGAAAAAACCCTTGCTGCGGACAGGTCCGCGCGGCTCGAATGAATTCAAGGAAATCTCCTGGGAAGAAGCGCTTGACAAGGCCGCTGAATGGCTTGGCCCGCTGCGCAATGATCCGCAAAAGCTGGCATTCTTCACTGGCCGGGACCAGTCTCAGGCCCTGACAAGTTTCTGGGCGCAGAATTTCGGAACACCCAATTATGCCGCGCATGGCGGCTTCTGCTCGGTCAATATGGCTGCTGGCGGCATTTACACCATTGGCAGCGCCTTCTGGGAATTTGGCTCGGCGGACTGGGACCGGACCAAGCTGTTTTTGCTGTTTGGCGTCGCCGAAGATCATGACAGCAATCCCATCAAGATGGGCCTGTCAAAACTGAAAAAGCGTGGGGCGCGTTTTGTGTCTGTCAATCCGGTGCGCACCGGGTACTCCTCCATTGCCGACAATTGGCTGGGCGTAAAACCGGGTACTGACGGGCTGCTGATCCTGTCGCTGATTCATGAGCTGTTCCGGATGCGCAAAATCGATCTGGACTATTTGAACCGTTACACCAATGCGTCCTGGCTGGTGGTTCAGGCACCGGGTGACAAGGATCACGGTCTGATCGCACGCGACAGCAATGGCACGCCTTTGGTGCTGGCAGAAGACGGATCAGTCCAACCCACCAAGACCAAGGGCGTTTCGCCACGCATGGGCGGCTCGGTTACCCTGCCGGCAGATTGCCTGACCGGCGCTGACAAAACGGCAGTTCCTGTACTGGAACTGATGGCCGAGAAATATCTGGTGCCTGACTACACACCAGAGGCCGTTGCCGGAAAGACCGGCATTTCGGCTGAAACCATTCGCAATCTGGCTGCTGAAATTGCCCGGGTGGCATTTGAAGAAGAGATTGTCATTGAACAGCCCTGGACTGATATGACGGGCGAGCGCCATGACAAAATCATTGGCCGTCCGGTGTCCATGCATGCCATGCGCGGCATCTCCGCCCATTCCAACGGCTTTCAGACCACGCGCGCCTTGCACGTATTGCAGGTGCTGATCGGCTCAATCGATTGTCCCGGCGGCTTTAGAACAAAACCGCCCTACCCGAAACCCGTTGCTGCGCATCCCAAACCACATGGCAAGCCTGAGCACATCAATCCGGGCAAACCACTGGCAGGCCCGCATCTTGGCTATGTACGCGGCCCGGAAGATTTGCTGATTGACGGTGAAGGCAAGCCAACGCGTATCGACAAGGCGTTTTCATGGGAAGCCCCCATGTCGGCCCATGGCATGATGCATATGGCGATTGCCAATGCCCATGCAGGTGATCCGTACAAAATCGATACGTTGTTCATGTACATGGCCAATATGGCCTGGAACTCGTCGATGAACACCAAGTCAGTGATTGATATGCTGACCGACAAGGATGAGACGGGCGAATACAAAATTCCGAAAATCATCTATTCCGACGCTTATTCCAGTGAAATGGTGGCCTATTCCGATCTGATCCTGCCGGACACCACCTTTCTGGAGCGCCATGATTGTATCTCGCTCCTGGACAGGCCGATTTCGGAACCGGATTCCGTCAATGACAGCATTCGCTGGCCAGTGGTCGAGCCGGACCGAGATGTGCGCGGCTTCCAGACTGCCCTGATAGAATTGGGTGGAAAGCTGAAACTGCCAGGCTTCGTGAATGATGATGGTGAACAGCTTTACAAGGATTACGCCGACTACATCGTCAACCATCAGCGCCGACCCGGTATTGGCCCTCTGGCCGGTTTCCGCGGCGAGAATGGCGATCAGGTCGGGCGCGGAGCACCCAACCCGGACCAGATCAACGCCTATATCAAAAACGGTGCCTTCTGGTCAAAAGAACTGCCGGAAGAGGCGCGGTTCTTCAAACATGCCAATAAGGCCTATCAGGATTTTGCCGTTGAAATGGGCTTCTTCGATGCACCGCAACCGGTGACGTTCCAGTTGTATGTTGAGGAACTGCAGAAGTTCCGCCTCTGCGCTGATGGCCTGCGCCAACCCATTGCGCCAGCACATCAGAAAGAACGGATCAAAACCTGCTTTGACCCGCTGCCGGTCTGGTATGCGCCCTTTGAGGAAGATGGTGTCGATCTGGAAGCCTATCCCTATCACGCCATCACCCAGCGGCCAGCCGCCATGTACCATTCCTGGGGCTCGCAAAATGCATGGTTGCGCCAGATTCACACCAAGAATGTGCTGTATGTACCCGGCCCCATTTGCGATGCGGAGGGCCTGAAAGATGGCGACTGGGCAAAGGTTTCGTCCTGGCATTCATCCATTCGCGTGCCGATTGCGCGTATGGAAGCGGTGAATGATTCCACGATGTGGACATGGAACGCCATCGGTAAACGTAAAGGCGCGTGGAACCTATCGCCCAAGGCACCTGAAGCAACCGAAGGGTTTCTGCTCAATCATCTGATACATGAATTGCTGCCACCAAAGGGTGACGGTCTGCGCTGGGCCAATAGTGATCCGATTACCGGGCAGGCCGCCTGGTATGATCTGCGCGTTTCAATCACCAGGGATGTTGATCAAACCAGTCCGGAAAGCACCCCCGGCTTTGCTGATGTAGGCGCACGGAAGGTTCTGGGTGATCCACCCGATGAACTGCGCTACGGCGAGGAATGGACCAAGGAGACCTCTTCATGACCAGCCTGCCAACACAAGTTACCGGCAAGAAACTTGGTCTTGTCATCGATCTGGATGTCTGTGTGGGCTGTCATGCCTGCGCCGTTATCTGCAAGGAATGGAACACTGGCGGCTACGGCTCTGCATTGTCCGATCAGGACCCCTATGGTGAGGATGTCACCGGCGCCTGGCTCAACCGTATTCATACGTTTGAAGTGACGCCGGGCGACATGATTCCGGGCTACGGCAAGAAGCCAAAAGGTCAGGGTGTCGGTGAAGTTATTGCACAAACCGAAGAAGCGCGTGTTGTTCATTTCCCCAAATCATGCCTGCATTGCGATGACGCACCCTGCGTAACCGTGTGTCCGACAGGCGCCAGCTACAAACGCGGCGAAGACGGTATTGTGCTGGTTGATGAAGACAAGTGCATTGGCTGCGGCCTGTGTGCCTGGTCCTGTCCTTATGGGGCCCGCGAAATGGATCAGGATGCAGGTGTCATGAAAAAATGCACCCTGTGCGTTGACCGCATTTACAATGAAGACATTCCGGAAATTGACCGCCAGCCAGCCTGCGTGCGTACATGCCCTGCCAATGCGCGGCATTTCGGCGATCTGGGAGACCCGAATTCCGATGTCTCCAAGATGGTGGAAGAGCGTGGCGGAATTGATCTGATGCCGGAACAGGGCACCCGACCGGTCAACAAATATCTGCCACCACGTGCCCGCCAGACCCTGCCAAGCGCCGAAGTGCCGTCCGCTGCTGCAATAGCAGAGACCACAGATGGCGCGCAGGGTTTCATGAAATGGATCGACACTGCGCTGTCCAAAATCTAAGGCCCTATTATGCACCCCGCTTTATCAGTTATTATTTTCACCACCTTGTCCGGCTTTGGTTATGGCCTTGCCGCCATTTTGGGACTGTTTCAGCCAGACCCGTCTCTGCTGGCGGTAAAATTCGGTCATGTGCTGGCCTTTCTGGCAATTGCGGGCGGGCTTTTGGCCTCTACCCTTCATCTTGGCAATCCACAGCGGGCATGGCGGGCCTTTTCGCAATGGCGCTCAAGCTGGCTATCGCGTGAAGGCGTACTGGCTGTTCTGACCTTTGTGCCACTGACAGTACAGACCGGCCTTGCGGTGCTGTTTGATACAAGCATCGGCTGGCTGGGATTTGTCGTAGCAATTATGTCGGCTATTACTGTTTACGCGACCAGCATGATTTACGCGTCGCTGAAAACCGTGAATGCCTGGCACAATCCAATGACCAATACCTGTTACATGCTGTTTGCAGCATCAGGTGGCCTGCTGGCAGTCGCAACGCTGAGTGCCTTCAACGATGCTCAGACCACTTTGATTGTCCTGGCCATCATTGCCCTGGCTGCCGCCTTTATTGCAAAAACCATCTGGTTTCGTGCGCTCGATAATGAAAGTGGTCCTTCCACTCCGGAAAGCGCAACGGGGCTTGGTTTTCTTGGCAAAGTCCGCCTGCTTGAACGTCCTCACATGGGCGAGAACTACCTGACCCGCGAAATGGGTTTTCGCGTGGCGCGCAAGCACGCACAGAAACTGCGCCTGATCAGCTATGGCCTGGGCCTTGTCCTGCCTGTGCTGTTGCTGCTGATTATGGGTGCGACCGGCATGGTCTTTTTCGGCATAATTGCCCTTCTCAGCCATCTGACAGGTATTCTTGCAGAACGCTGGTTGTTCTTTGCCGAGGCAAAACACGCGGTCTCTGTTTATTACGGATCCGACAGCGCCTAGCGCACCTTTCCAAACACCTTCTGACAGAGCGTTCTCTCAGCGCGCCAGGCTTCGTGGGTTCTCGAAATAAATCCGGGAACGGTTGCATGAGACGTCGCCGCTTGCCCCGCGTTGCGGACACGATTCCATCATTGTGATTTGGTCTATTCCATGGACCCGCCAACAGTCCGTGACAGCCCGTCTGCGAGAGTGGCCAAACAGGCCTGCGCAAACATTTTCAAATATCTCATGCGCTTGTTTAAACCCCACATCTGTAAAAGCCTCTTGCATTTAGTTTTACATCAAACTATATAGTTTGATATCAAACAAATGGAGATAGTGATGAACAGGCGAAAATTTATAGCATTGATCGGTGGTGGTATTGTTCTGGCGGCTGGCGGCGCTGCCGGTTACGCGGTGACCCGACAACCAACAGACGCATTGAAGCCTTGGGCCAATGCGGGTGTCAGCTACAGCGACCCTCGCAAAAAAGCATTGTCCCATGCCATTCTGGCGCCGAACCCGCATAACCGGCAACCCTGGCTGATTGATCTGTCACGCACGGACCAGATGGTTCTATTTGTCGATACGGATCGGCTGTTGCCACATACCGATCCCTTCAACAGGCAGATTACCATTGGCCTTGGCTGCTTTTTGGAGCTGTTGCGGATGGCTGCTGCCGACGACGGATTTGATGTGGTCTTTGATCTGTTTCCAGACGGTGAAGACGCAACGCAGTTGGATCAAAGACCCGTTGCAATTGCGACGTTCATCAAAGACCGAGCAGTCAAGCGTGATCCCCTGTTTGCTCATGTCTTTGATCGTCGGTCCTTGAAAGAGCCTTATGATATGGCGCGCCCGGTTGCCTCTGCAGCGCTTGCCCGTATTGAAGATAACATTCAAGAGGGCGTTGGCAGCTCCAATGACCCGGCTCGTGTAGATGAATTGCGCAAGCTGACCCATGAAGCCATGCGTATAGAAGTGGAGACGCCGCACACATTCAAGGAAAGTGTCGATCTGTTTCGGATTGGCCACGCCGAGATTGAAGCCAATCCGGACGGTATCGATTTCTCCGGGCCCTTGTTTGAAGGCATGCATCTGACCGGTCTTTTCACTCGTGAGCAGACCCTGGATACCAGTTCCAGCGCCTATGCACAGGGTATGGATTCTGTTCTGGAAAGTGCTGATACGGCCATGGCCCACATCTGGCTGGTGACACCCGGCAATACACGCATAGACCAGATTCATGCAGGGCGGGACTGGCTGCGTATCAACCTGGCAACCACAGCCGAAGGTTTGGGCACTCAACCCATGAGCCAGGCCCTTCAGGAATATTCTGAAATGGCGGGACTGTACGAAAAAACCCATGCTATGTTGGCGCCAGAGGGTGGCACTGTGCAGATGCTTGCGCGGCTTGGGTTTGCAGCACCGGTGCCGCCAAGCCCACGCTGGCCATTGGATGCCAAGATTATCAGGAATACAGTTTGAACAGTGACGAAAAGCGGAAGTTGACCTTCCAGTTCTTCAATGAAATCGGGATTATTCAACAGCTCAGCACAACGGCTTTCAACCGGAAGATGCCGGATGGTCTTCACGTGTCACACTTTGCCGTCCTCAACCACCTTATGCGGTTGGGTGATGGCAAGACACCGCATTCCATTTCTGACGCGTTTCAGGTCACCAAGGGCACAATGACCCATACGCTGGGGGCCCTGTCGAAGCGGAACCTGATTGCCATCCAGCCACATCCGTCAGACGGACGCAGCAAGCTGGTTTTTCTGACCGATGCGGGTCGCAGCTTTCACAAAGATGCCATTGAAAGTCTGAACCCGTTGATCGATTTGCTGTCACGCAATGTGGATCTCGACACGATTACCCGGATGCTGCCGGACCTTCAGACCATTCGCGAAGCGCTGGATAATAATCGGGACGCCTGAAAGCTATTTGCAGCCATCAACGGTACAGAAGCACGGGAATTTTCACGGTCTGAATCATCGCCGTTGTTGTCGATCCAATGATGAGGCTCCTGATACGGCTATGGCCGTAAGCCCCCATGACAAGCAGATTGAAGTTTTCTTCGGAGACCAATTTACCGAGAACTGCTTCCGGTTCGCCGGAAGCGACACGAAATGATGCTTCCAGATTGGCACTGCGCAGAATAGCCACCGCTTGTTCGGCGGTTGCCTGCGCTTTTGCACTGCTATCGTCAATACAAAGCACGCTGATTTCGAGATCGCTGAAAACCAGGCTGGTGGAAATACGATTGATGGCAACCTTGGCGCTGGCGCTGCCATCATAGGCAACCAGAACCTTGGAGATTGGCTTGAATTCTCGAGAGGCGACAAAAACCGGCACTTTCGACGTGCGGACAATCCGTTCCAGATTAGAGCCCAGATGCCCGGTGGCAAAATCCGCGCCCTCGCCCCGTTTGCCGATGATGATTGCGCGTATGTCGTCTTCGATCTCGCGGACAGCATCCAGGAGATCTCCCTTGCGCAATCGCAGGTTCACTAGCGGAACCCCATCCTGGTCCAGGATGTTTTTCGCATCTTCCAGAATGGCATGCCCTTTTGCCTGAGCAAGCTTGGCGCGCTGTTCATCGAGAGATGACAGCTCTTTCAACAGTGCCGTTCGGGCACCAAGGCGCAAGGCACCGGAAAGATCGGTGGAGACAGCACCTTCACGGCGACCAAGCACGTGCATGGCTTCAACGCTGGCATTCAGTTTTTTGGCGATCCATGCCGTATGATGGCAAACGCTCTCAGAGTAAGCCGAGCCATCCAGCAACGTTAGTATCTTGTCCATCGTGTTCCTCCTTCAGTGCCCCATCAACGTGTCCATTGCGCCGGGCTTGTCATGGATGGCAAGCTTATCGACCAAAGTCTCAGACGCATCATTCATGCCGATGACCTGAACATCAGCCCCTTCCCGGCGGAACTTCAGAATTGCCATATCCAGCGCCTGGACCGAGCTGATATCCCAAATATGAGCGCGGCTGACGTCAATGATGACACGGTCGGGTGCCTCACGGAAATCGAAGGCATCCACAAAGTCTTCTGTTGATCCGTAAAAGAGCTGTCCCTCAAGCACATAAGTGCGCTCACGACCATCTGCAGAAAGGCTGGAATTGACATGGAAAAGTTGTGCAATCTTCCTGGCAAAGAAGATGCCGGACAACAGCACACCAACCAACACGCCGATGGCAAGGTTGTGCGTATAGACAACCGTAACGACGGTCGCGATCATGACGATGGAGGACGAACGAGGGTGAAAGCGCAAATTCTTGATTGATGACCAGGAGAAGGTTCCGATCGATACCATGATCATGATGGCGACCAGTGCAGGCATCGGGATGCGTGACACAAGATCGCCAAGCCCAACCACGAGAATCAACAGCACGGTCCCCGCCGTGAATGCGGACAAACGCCCGCGTCCACCGGATTTCACGTTGATGATCGATTGCCCGATCATGGCGCACCCTGCCATACCGCCGATGAAGCCCGTCGCCGTATTGGCAATGCCTTGACCGATGCACTCCTGGTTACGGTTGGATTTCGTGTCGGTCAGGTCATCCACGATGTTCTGGGTCATCAGGCTTTCCAAAAGCCCCACAACCGCAACAGCGACAGAATAGGGGAAGATGATGATCAGGGTCTCGAGCGTCAGCGGCACTTCCGGGATCAGGAAAATCGGCAGGGTGTCAGGCAATGCGCCTATATCCCCAACAGTGCGCACATCCCAGCCCATAAAAAAGACGGCAGCCGTCAGCACCACAATGGTCACAAGCGGCGATGGAATCGCCGTGGTGATGCGCGGAAAGAGATAGATGATGGCAAGGCTCACAGCGACCAGAACATAGGTCAGCCAGGATACACCAGCGTTGGCCAGGTTCAACTCCGGGAGTTGTGCCATGAAGATCAGGATAGCCAAAGCGTTGACAAAGCCCGTCATCACGGACTTTGATACATAGCGCATGTAACGCCCAAGTTTGAGCAAGCCTGCACCAATTTGTATCAAGCCAGCCAGGACGGTGGCCGCCAGCAGATATTCAAGGCCGTGATCCTTCACGAGCGTAATCATCAGGACAGCGGTGGCCGCAGTCGCCGCCGAAATCATGCCGGGACGTCCGCCTGTAAAAGCGATCAGAACGGCAATTGAAAAGGAGGCGTAAAGCCCCACTTTCGGGTCCACACCCGCGATGATGGAAAAAGCGATGGCTTCGGGGATCAGCGCCAGCGCGACGACGATTCCGGCAAGAACATCGCCGCGAATGTTGCCGAACCATTGCTGTCGATAGTCTGAAATTGAGATCATAAACAGTCCAATACCCTTGATGGGAAATCCTTCGCAAGAAGGTCCCGCAGCATGGCTTGGGTATTCTTGGAATTGTCCGGCGGATCAGCGGCCGGAAGAGCCACCCGGATTTTCACCGGGTCCACACGTTATCATCAGGGCATAGACATGGTTTTTCAGCCAAACTCAAGACCCAAAAACATATTTCGCAAGGTGTTGCGGGATCTGGGGGATTTCGATCAAAATCCCAAGGATCGCAGAAAAGAGGTGTTCATGAGCACCGCTCAACGCAAATTTCTACATAAACCTCGCATTTTACTGCAATCCGACTGGAATGGCGGATAAATCCACAGGCGTATCAAGGCCGCCCCGCGTAGCACATCAACGCAATCAGGAACCTGTGAACTTACCGTTCCGGTATCAGACCTCTCGGTGCAAAGCGCAGGGCCAGCACCAGAATAAGGCCCATGAGAACCGGTCGGAGATGAGGAGCCGCTTCTATGAGGTTGCCGCGAATGGGGCTGTCTTCTGCCAACAGGCTGGACAGGCCATCCATGAGGGCAAAGCCTGCAGATTCAGACTGGATCCAAACGAACCAGATGAGGAAGCCACCGAGTACCGAGCCCATATTGTTGCCAGATCCACCAACAATCACCATGACCCAGATAAGAAAGGTGAATCGCAGCGGTTGATAGGAGCCCGGTGTGAATTGCCCATCCAGCGTCACGAGCATGGCGCCGGCAATGCCGCAAATGGCTGAGCCCAGAACAAAGACCTGCAAGTGTCTACGCTTCACATCCTTGCCCATCGCCTCTGCCGCGTCAGGCCGGTCGCGGATCGCGCGCATCATGCGGCCCCAGGGTGAATAGAGTGCTTTCTCCGACAGGTAGACCAGCGCGATCAGCACGATTGCAAACAAAGAGATATAGGCAAGCTTGACCGCAATGCTGGATAACGCAATGGGATCCATGCCCAAATTTTGTGCAAGTGAGAGGAATGCAGGATCCGTCTGCAGGTCGACTTCATAAGGAACCGGGCGCGGCAGGCTGGTGACGTTTTTCACGCCGCGGGTCAGCCAATCTTCGTTCTTGATAACGGCAAGAATGATTTCAGCAATGCCCAGTGTCGCGATCGCCAGATAGTCCGAGCGCAGGCCTATGGCAATCTTGCCGATGATCCAGGCAGCACCAGCGGCCAAAAAGCCACCGAGCAACCAACTGAACAGGATAGAGATGCCCATGCCGCCGAGGTAGCCGGTCCGTGACGGGTTGACGGCTTCAATAGCGTCTGTCGCTGGCCCAAAGTAACGCGTGAACAGCAGATACCCGATGATCAGAACCGAGGCGGTGGCGATCAGACGAACCAGACCGCCAAGCTTGGCGCGCACCAGAATAACAGATGCAATCGTTGCGCCAATAATAAGTGCCGACAGACCAATGCCAGCTCCACCGGCTGACCATGCTTCCGGGACAGGATTGGCGGCAACCAGTACAGCTGCCACGCCGCCAAGCGCTGCAAAACCCATGGTGCCAGCGTTGAACAGGCCAGCATAACCCCACTGCACGTTCACACCCAGGGCCATGATGGCGGAGATCATGCAGAGCTGCACAATCGTAAGTGCAAATAACCAACTTTGTGCAAAACCGGTAAAGGCAAGCAGCGCTGCCATGACCGTGAACAGGAACCATGGCTGATGCAGGAGAGTGGTATTGGTCTGTGAAATGCGAGTGGAACCGCTCATAGCACGCGCCCCTTGAAGATGCCGGTGGGTCGTACAAGCAGCACGATGACCAGAAGCATAAAGGAGATCGCAAACTTGTATTCGGTCTGAATTAATTGCGCGAGGCCCTCGACCTCAAAGCCTTCTGGACCCAGATATTCGAACACGCGCCGGTAGGCGTAGGTGAGTGAAACCTCTGAAAAGGCTATCACAAACCCGCCGACAACAGCGCCAACGGGTTGGCCAATGCCGCCCAGAATAGCAGCCGCGAACATAGGCAGCAGCAGCTGGAAATAAGTGAACGGGCGGAAACCCTTGTCCAGCCCATAGAGCACGCCTGCAATGGTGGCCAGCGTCGCTGCTATGATCCAGGTAATTTGAACCACACGCTCCGGCTTGATGCCAGAAAGCAACGCCAAATCTTCATTGTCAGAAAAGGCGCGCAGGCTCTTGCCAGTGCGGGTTTTCTGTAAAAACCAGAACAGGGCGCCCATGACGACAACCGCAACCACAACTGTGATCACTTGTGTTGTACGCAAGGCCAAACCTTCATCGAGCCCTGTCATCTCGCGGAATTCGCGGGCCCGGATGATGAAGCGAGAGCCATCGGCAAAGGAGACATCACCGACGCCAATGAAAATGCGCACCAGACCGTTCATCATGAACATCACGCCCACCGAGGCCATGACAAGAATAATCGGATCGACCTTCTTGTCGCGGTAGAACCGGTAGATGATTTTGTCGGTTCCAAGTACCAGGCCAATCGTAAAGGCAATCGCTACCGGCAAGGCAATCAGAGCAACTGGTAATGGCCCAAGAGAAAAACCCACGGCCTGTAAACCCCAGGTGCAGAAAATGGCAATCATCGTGCCGAAGGCCATGGTGTCGCCATGGGCGAAATTGGCAAAGCGCAGGATGGAAAACACCAGCGTAATGCCCAGCGCTCCAATTGCGAGTTGTGCGCCATAGGTGATGGACGGGATGAGAACGAAGTTCGAAAACAGTACGAAAGCGTTGGCAAATTCATGCATCAGCTTTGATCCCCACCGAGGAATGTGGCACGCACTTCATTGTCTGCCAGGAGAGCTGCCCCAGTATCTGTAAAGCGGTTCTGGCCTTCCACCAGCACATATCCAGTGTCAGCGATTTCCAGCGCCTGGCGGGCATTCTGCTCAACCATCAAAATCGCAACGCCGGTTTTGGCAATCTCCAATATCCGGTCGAACAACTCGTCCATCACAATGGGTGAAACACCAGCGGTTGGTTCATCCAGAATCAGCAATGTCGGCTCAGTCATCATGGCCCTGCCCACAGCAACCTGCTGGCGTTGACCACCAGACAGTTCGCCAGCCTGCTGGTAACGTTTATCTTTGATGGCGGGGAAAAGCTCATAGACCTTATCGATCACACCTGCGCCGCCATCATGACGCAGAAAAGCGCCCATCTGCAGGTTTTCTTCTACTGTCATGCCGGGAAAGACATTGTCGGTTTGCGGCACCATGCCCATACCGGCTGCCACGCGCGCTTGCGGCGCCAGGCTTTTGATGGATTTACCTTCAAAGGTCACACCGCCTTCACGCAAATTCATCATGCCAAAAATGGCCTTGATGGCAGTGGATTTGCCAGCGCCATTCGGTCCAACAATCACAGCGACCTCGCCCTTGTCGCAGGTGATGGTGCAGCCCTGCAGAATGTCGGCTGCGCCATACCCGCCGCGCATGTCAGTGGCTTGGAGTAAGCTCATGGTGCCACGCCTTCTGGGTTTGATGCTGTGCTTGGCGCTTCATTTTCGTGTTTGGCAGCCTGTTTGCGGCCAACTCCCAAATAGGCTTCGATCACGCGCTCGTCCTTGCGGACTTCCTGCGCGGTACCTTCCACCAGCACCTTGCCCTCGGCCATGACAATGACAGGATTGCAAAGGCGGGAGATGAAGGCCATATCATGCTCGATCATGCAGAACGTGTAGCCGCGCTCTTTGTTAAGGCGGATGATTGCGTCGCCAATGGTGTTGAGAAGCGTGCGGTTAACACCGGCCCCGACCTCATCAAGGAAGACGATTTTCGCATCCACCATCATGGTGCGCCCAAGTTCCAGTAGCTTCTTCTGACCGCCTGACAAATTGCCTGCACGCTCATCAGCTATGTGGGAGAGATTGAGGAAGGCAAGAACCTCGTCGGCCTTCTCGCGAAGCTCGGCTTCCCTCGCCTTGACTTCGGTCGGCTTGAACCAAGCGCTTATCAGGGATTCACCGGGTTGCCCTGGTGGCACCATCATCAGATTATCCCGCACTGTGAGGGAAGAAAACTCATGGGCGATCTGAAAAGTGCGCAGCAAGCCTTTGCTAAACAAGTCGTGTGCTGCAAGCCCGGTAATGTCTTCGCCGTCCAGCTCAACCTTGCCCGATGTGGGAGGGAACGCACCAGCGATGACGTTGAAAAGGGTGGTTTTTCCGGCCCCGTTGGGCCCGATCAATCCGGTAATAGTACCCGTCTTGATCTCGATGGAAGCGCCATCGACAGCATGAACGCCGCCGAACCGCTTGTGCAGATCCGTAACGCGGATCATCGCATCTCCACTTTGTTTGGGAATGTGGGGTGTAGCACCTGGGTCAAGGAAAGTGGCCATCCGGTTTAATGGACGGCCACCTCCAACTCATGCAAGCTTAAAAAGCTTAGCGCATCCGCACGTCTTTAAGGGCGCCGTCGACGAGTTCATACTCACGATAAACGCCAGTAGACTCACCCGGCTCAATCAGTTCAACGCCCGAAGCACCGACATAGTCAATGTCTGTACCAGCGGCCAACAGTTCCAGCCCACGGGCCAGTTCTCCAGCAGCAATCTTCTCGCCCGGTGCGTTGGCGACCGCCATTACATGTTCAGCGGCAGCACCAGTGGCTTCACCGGCAGCCTGCATAGCAAGCAGAAGCAGCGCGGCTGCATCGTAGCTCTCGCGCACGTAAGGTCCGTCAATACCAATGCCTGCAGCTTCGGAAATCGCCACGAACGGATCATCGCCTTCAACGGCAGAACCGGGCAATGTGCCAAACCAGGTTTCCAGATCATCGCCAAGGCTCTCAAGCAGGCTCGTGCCATACATGCCATCACCGCCAACGAATACATCGAATGCGCCGGTATCAATAGCCGAGCGCATTACGCCCAGTCCGCCCTGGTCAATATAGCCAAGTACGACAAGGGCATCACCGCCAGCAGCGGACAATGCACCAACTTCAGCAGAATAGTCGGCGCGGCCATCTTCGTGAGCCGCTGAAAGAGTTACCGTGCCGCCAATTCCCTTATAGGATTCAACAAAGGCATCAGCAAATCCCTTACCATAATCATTGTTGGTGAAGGTCACAGCAACTTCGTCAATGCCACGGTCCATTACCACCTGAGCCAGAATAGCACCCTGGCGGGCATCGGACGGTGACGTACGGAAGAACAGGCCATTGTCTTCAATGGAGGACAAAGCCGGTGATGTGGCAGATGGCGAAATGTTTATGACGCCTTGCGGAACAGTAACGTTGTTCACCACAGCAGTTGTCACACCGGAACAATCGGGACCAAAAATGGCCGCGACACCTTCCGAAGAGAGGAGACGCTCAGCAGCTGATGTGGCAGCGGCGGCATCAATGCAGGTTGAATCGGCGCGAACCGGCGTCACGGTCTTGCCGCCCAGGAAAGCACCAGATTCCGATACTTCTTTCATGGCAAGCTCACCTGAAGCTCCCATGGCTGGCGTGATGGATTCAAGTGGACCGGAGAAGCCCAGGATCACACCAATCTTGATTTCGTGATCATCTGCCAAGGCTGCAGTAGCGGTCATCAGAGCAGCAGTGCTCAATCCGGCGAGAAAGATTTTTTTCAATTTTAGTTCCCCCTATTAGTACGACATATCTTGTCGATTTGGATACGTATGAGTTGTTTTATGTTTGTGGCACCAGCTGCCATGAAACAGACGAGCGCGCACATTCTACCGTCTTTTCTTAGATAAACATCATTTCGTCTCAAATCATACGAGAGTTTAGCCATCAACGGAATAAAATCAACATGACGCTTACCCAATGGCTGAGATCTCGTGAATTGGCAGTCATCAGGACTTGGAAGTAACGCAGTAAGACCGGTGTCGGTTCCAAGATCCGCCATGTTAGAGCAATTCTAAACTATACAATTTGACTCCACTTATGTGCAACGCTAAACATGACTCACGATATCATGTTAAAAGATTTGGGAAATGAACGCCTTCAACTGTCATTCATGTGAGAACAACCTTTTCAACACGCCGGAACGGCTGGTGCTTGAAGGGTATCGTCACTGGGTCGCCGGAATGGCGATTGCCCAACGACCTGATCTGGCGCGCATCGAAAGCCTCTACAGCGAATATTTACCATTCAAGCAGGTTCAGCCTGCCCTGAGCGCGTTAATGGGCTTCATCAATGCACTTGGTATTTGTTCAACCTGTCCTTTGAAAACCTTTCAGGTCGGATCGGGGCATTTGTGTAAGGATGAAGCCATGGTGCTAGCCCTGATTGCCGCGCTACAGTATGGCGACGCGGAAGCGGCTGAGTTAAGTCTGACAAGTCTTTCCTGCAAAAACCGTTGCGCCGAGGTGGCTGTCGCAGCAGGCGAACTTGCCCTCATCCTCAAGAGCGCAAATCATGTTCTTATGCCGATTTCGATTTCTGTCATGGAGAACATTCTGGCATTCAGCCGTGCCACCCGGCATGCCGGGGATGCAGAATCTCATCCTGCACCCCTTACGCTTCACTGAAGGCCAGCGGGATCATGCCTCATTTGGATAGTGTCAAAAATGATTTGGGAAACACCATATTTTTGGGGCGGGATTCAAACTGACAATGATTGTTTGCAGCTGTAATTTTATCACGTCTCAGGAGATCGAAGAGGTCATCACCAGCTTTCTCGATCTGGATGAATGGCAACTTATAACGCCTGGCAAAGTTTATCACGCCATGAAAATGCGCGGCAAATGCTGCGGCTGTTTTCCCGGCGTCATAGATATCATCATTCGCACCAGCGAGACTTATCACGCGCAGCGACAGTCGCCCCATGACAAGGTCATACCGTTCATTAAACGGATACGCGATGAGCATGAACGTTGCGAAACAGCCCGTCGCCTGGCGCTCCTCAGAAAAACACAACAAGCGGCTTGATTTTTTCCAGAATTGGCGAAGAAAAATATGGCCAACTCAATGCGGGCGTGGCTGACGGAAGCAAAGCGGATTTCAAAATTATGAATTCAAGCGCGGCATAGCCGAGGCGCGATCCTGGACAAACCTATTTGAACGGAATAGCCAGTTGCGCTGCCTTGCAGGTCTCTGTTTTGGGCGGCGCTATGCCCCAATGGTCGATCCGGCCCGGTGGCCAAGTCCAGTCTGCAGGGCCGCCGACGCGGTATGTCTCATCGATCTGCAACATTTCCGCCGTGTGTTCTATGACAATGCCGAATGGATCAACAAAATAGGCAAAAACATTGTCGCCGGGACCATGTCGTCCAGGGCCCCAGCCCATTGGATGGTCTTCGTCCACCATGCGGCCTGAGGCTTTCATCACATCTTCCCAGTTGCGGTGATTGAAGGCGATGTGGTTGAGCGTTTCAACCGGCGCCCTGGCCAGCACAATTGTGTGGTGGTCGCTGTTGGTGCGCACAAACCCCATGATCTTGCTGCGGTCCGAAACTGTGAACCCAAGACCGTCCACATAGAAGGCAATATCACGCTCCAGATCGGTGGTGTTGATGTTGAGGTGTGACAGGCGGTCCGGACGACTGTGTTCGGTGAAATCTTCTGCGACGCGGTCATCACCCTGCACAATGCGCAAACGCCGCCCGACTGTATCCAACATTGAGAAACCGGTTCCGCCACCAAAATCCGATAGCGGCGCAATGCCGCCTTCCGCCTTGCCACCGGCAGCCTCAGCGCGTGTGAGAAGAGTAGCCAGATCTGTGCTGTCTGCAGCCCTTAGCGTGTAGGAAAGCATTACCGGCGCATTGCCCTGGCTCAAGCGCACTGTATAGGGATCATCTCCCTCACACCGCAAATAGACATGGCCCTGCGAACGCGCCGCCTCTGTCAGCCCCCATATTCTGGTGTAGAATGCTGCGGCCTGATCCAAATCCGGCGCTTCCAGTTCCACACTGCGAAGGCCACTTATGGGAAATCCATCGGTCATTGCAGTCTCCCTTTGATAGATCAGGTTTCATCCACGATATGGCTGCTTATCGAACCCACACCGGACACGTGCACTTCAATCGTATCACCGGCTTTCATCCAGACCGGCGGCGTACGTTTTGCGCCCACACCACCGGGTGTTCCTGTGACAATCACATCGCCGGGAGACAGCGGTGTGAAGGTTGATACATAGGCAATGATGGTGGGTATTGGGAACAGCATGTGATCCAGCGTCGCGCTCTGCATCACCTCACCATTCAAAACCGCTTTCACCTCGATGCGGTCCAGATCATCAATTTCGTCCAGTGTGACCAGTTCCGGCCCGAAAGGCGCAGTGCCGGGAAAGTTTTTGCCTGGAATAAACTGGCGCGTATGCCATTGCCAATCGCGCAATGAAGCATCGTTGAAGCAGGCAAAACCGGCCAGATGGTCCATGGCTTCTGATTCAGGAATGTTGCGTCCGCCTTTGCCAATGACAACGGCAAGTTCTGCTTCAAAATCCAGATCAGACGACACTTTCGGCCGTATGATCGGATCATCTGCGCTGATCAGCGTATCGGCAAAACGGGTGAAAATGGACGGATGTTTGGTTTTATCGCGGCCTGTTTCAACGCGATGGGATTCGTAATTATGCCCCACGCACAAAATCTTGGATGGATTTGGGATCACCGGCAGCAACCGGACCGAAGCTCGCTTCAGACGTGGCGCATCGCTTGTCCCGTCAAGCTTGCCCGCAGCAATCGCCGTCTTTAAATCTTCCGCCGCGCCATCAAGCGCTCCCAGATCAACAATCTCGTCGTCCTCGACACGGCCCCATGACTTGCGGCCACCGGCCTCAAAACTGATAAATCGCATTTGTTTTCTCCTGATCTGTCGTCCGGTTTTGGCTAAGTGCCGACGGTATGCTCGCCCTGTCAGTCTTGTTCATTGTCTTGTCTTGCGTCATTCAGTCTAGCCTTGCCTCATTCAGTCTGGCCCTGTCGATCGCGCAGGGCCACGGCCCGCACCACAGTTGCAAGGGCACCTGCGAGCGCCAATATTCCAGCGATATTCAGAGCGCTCAGAGCGCCGGAAGCCGGTATCGAGGCAAGTGTGAAAGCTGCAATCGCGGTCCCCAGAGCACGTCCAAACTGGCGGGCCAGTGAAATCATCCCGCTTGCTGCACCGCTACGGTCCCTGGGGGCGCTGAGCATAACCAGCCGATTGTTGGGCGTCTGGAACGCTGCGAAGCCAATGCCACAAACAGCCAGTCGTGCTGCAATGCCAAGTGTCGTTACATCCTCGGGCATGGCCGCCAGCAGAAAGAATCCAATTGCAAAAACGAGCAGCCCGGCTGCGCCCAATGGTCCGGCTGGAATTCGGTCGGATGCCCAGCCAAGGATAGGTGCCAGGATCGCCGTTGAAGCAGGCCAAACACTCAGCACCAGCGCCATTTCAACCGGGCTGAATCCCACACCCAGCAGTAAATAGAACGGCAGCAGAACAAACCCAAGAAATTGAGATGAAAAGGCGCAGACCGATGCAATGACTGACAGGCTGAAAACCGGCAAGGCGAGTAGATCCAGCGGAAAGACAGCACCTTCCTTGCCCCTGGATGTGCGGGTCAGCACTATGAAACCAAGCACGGACGCGCCTGCAGCAGCCATGATTGACCAAAGCGACCAATCGTTTGCAAACCCGTTCAGAACGTACAGGACGCATGCCAGCGTCAACGCCACAAGAACTGAACTTTTAATGTCAAACCGACGATCAGATGGCTTGTTTGGCGGCAGCAGAAACGAGCCCCCTACAAATCCCAGCGTGCTGCACACAAGCATCAGGCCAAAAACGCCGCGCCATCCGCTGAATTCCAACAGAAAACCTGCAATGGCCGGCCCGCCTGACGAGGCGATTGCAACCGCCGTTGCCAGTATGCCAATAGCTGCGCCCAAATTCTTGTCCGCATAAATGGTGCGTGCCATGGCGAAACTCAAACTCATCGTCGCGGCAGTTCCCACTGCCTGGACAGCTCTGGCGGCCACCAGCGCATTGAAACTGGGTGCCAGAATGCAGCCGACAGAGGCAATCGAGAACAGCAACATTCCGGATAGAAAGAGGCGGCGATATCCAATTGTCTCGCCGAGAGAAGCCATGGGAAGCAGCAGCGCCACAATGATGAACTGGGACATGCCCACAATCCATGTGGCTGTCGCGGCTGTCACATCAAAATCCGCAGCAATGAACGGCAGGGCGACATTGACCGCCGTGCTTTCCAGAACGATGGCCCAAACAGCAATCAGCACTGTGACAAAGGCTAAATGTGTGCTCAAGGGTGTCCCCGAAAGCCCGGAGACAGTTTCCGGATTTTCGGGTGTTTTTAAATCATTCTTTGGGCTGTTTGAGGCCATTTTATCCGCCTGCCCTGCCCTTGGATGGGGCCAAGGTCACGCCGCTAATATCGCGACATCATTTGGTTTCACGATAATGCCAACACTGTCACCCACCGCAACTTCACTGCTTGGATGCAAGCGCGTGATGAGGTTTGAATTGCCCAGAGTCACACGGCATTCCAGAGACTCCCCAAGGAAGATGATTTCTGACACTTCGCCCGTAATTGACGTCGCTACATCGTCAATTCCCTTTCCGGCAAGCCAGACATTTTCTGGCCGAACCGCGATTGTGACTTTGTCGCCTATCGTGTGATCCAGACCTTCGGAATAAGACAGCTTGCCCCACTCCGTGTCGATTTGGCCCGGCGTGTCAGCGGTTGGAACAGAGAGAATTTCGCCATCAGCAAAATTGCACTGACCGATGAAGCTGGCGACGAAGCGCGAGACCGGCCGCTTATAAATTTCAGTTGGTGTGGCTTCCTGGGCAATCTCGCCATCCCGCATGATGGCCACACGATCTGCCATTGTCAGGGCTTCGGTCTGATCATGGGTCACATAAAGTGCGGTCATGCCGAGACGCTTGACCAGACGCCGCAATTCCAAACGTGTTTCGGCTCTCAGCTTTGCATCCAGATTGGACAGCGGCTCATCAAACAGGACAACAGTTGCTTCGCGCACAATGGCCCGCGCCAGCGCCAGCCTTTGCTGCTGACCGCCGCTCAAGAACGGTGCGGGACGGGATTCGTAGCCGATCAGCTGAACCAGCTCCAAAGCGTTTTTGACGCGTCTTTCAATCTCCGCTTCCTTGAGTTTTGGTTTCATCTCGCGCAGCGGGAAGGCGACGTTTTCAAACACGGTCAGATGTGGCCAGATCGCGTAGGACTGAAACACCATTCCAATGTCGCGGCGGTATGTGGGAATGGAAACATTCCGGTCCGTGTCGTGAACCACCACATCGCCAATGCTGATGCTGCCGCCGGATGGTGTTTCCAGACCGGCCAGACAGCGCAGTGTTGTCGTCTTGCCGCAACCGCTTGGTCCCAGCAGCGTATAAAATTCGCCGGGTGCAACACTTATGGTAACGCCGCGCACCGCATGAACTATGCCTTTGTCTGAGTCAAAGCGGACGTGAAGATTATCAATCTCGATCATATCGCGCCGCCTCCCTTGTTCTGGCCAAATCCGAAGATGCGGAGTGACAGAGCCAGGGCGAACATTACACTCATCAGCATTATTCCAATTGCTCCTACTGAGTTGATATTTCCATTGTCCCAAAGGGACCAGATCATGACGCCAAGCACTTCATTATTGCCACCTTGCGACAGGATCAAAGGCAGGCTGATGAAGCGTACGCTTAGCATGGCCACGTAAATCCAGATACCGACAAGCGTTGGCATCAGCAGCGGCGCAAAAATGCGGATCGCCACGCGCCATGGCGGCGCTCCGCACAGCTTGGCTGCATCCTCCAAATCCGAATGGACCTGGATCATCGCCACACTCATGGCCCGCACGGAATAGGACAGAAAGAGAATGGTGAAGCCAATCACCAGAGAGTAGAGCGAGCCAAAGGTGCTTGCACCGGTGAGCGAGTCAAACTGGATCAACAACCAGAACAGGGCCAGGCCCAGAACAATGCCCGGAATGGAATGTGGCATGAAGGACAGCACGTCCAGAGTGTAGCGCGCCGCAAATCGCGTGCGCACAATGATGTAGGCAACAATGAAGGACAGGATTGTCACTGTGGTCGCTGTCATAAGTGTCAGTGAAATCGTGTTCCACATAACCCGACCAACGCGCGGTTGCCGGAAGACGGCTTCGTAATGCTTCCATGAAAAGGACTGGAAGGCGTCAATGGATGGCTGGCGCAGATACCCGACCAGCGACACATAAAGCAGCACCAGGAATGGCAGCACGATGGTGACGAACAGGAAGAATAGAGCCAGGCCAATGGCCGGATAGCGCCATTTGCCAAGACGAACTGCACGCGGTGTGTAACCTTTGCCGGTAATGATGGAATAGCGTTCTGAATGGCGCACCAAACGCAGATAGAAAAATGAAATGATCAGCGCGATGAACAGATAGAAGACCGCAGCGGCATTCGCCTGCCCGAATGCAGGGATCGTCCCAATGTTTTCGATCAGGTTGAAGACCCGTGTGCTGAAGACATGCAGGTTGACCGGCATGCCAAGAATGCCCGGAACCTCAAAATTTTCGATAGCAGTGATGGCCTGAAAAATGCTGATGGCAAGGACGCCGGGCAGCAGCAGGGCAAATGTAACCCGCCGTATTGTGCGCATGGGACTGGCGCCACTTGCGGCAGCGGCCTCTTCCAGGCTGGGGTCCATACTGCGCATCAGCGGTACCAGCATCAAGAACGCGACCGGGACCAGCCGAAGCCCCTCTGCGAAGATCAACCCTGCCATGGAGTAGACGTTGAAAAGCGGCTCTTCCGAACCGGTCATGAACATCCAGCCACGGTTCAGGAACCCGGATCGCGGGCTGAGCAACAGAACCCAGGCGATGGCATGCAGAATACCCGGGACGGCAATGCCAAGAGGAACGCCTGCATAGACCCAAAGCTTTCCGGGCATATCCGACCGCTCGACCAACCACGCCAGAACAGCCGCCGTGGTAATGCCAAAGATTGTTGAGCCAACGACATAGATGGCCGTGTTCCAGAGCACGAGATCGATGCGCTGTTCAACCCAGACAGCATAGAAATTGTCGAGCCCCATATTGTCGATGGAGAACTCATTGGGCAGACGTGCTTGGCTGAAAGCCCCCACAACAAGTGAGAAGACAGGGGCTGCAACCATGGCAGCGATCAGGATCAGAATGGCCCAGGGAAAGAAGCGCCCCGCAAGATTTCGAATATTTGTGGGGCGTTTTTTGGCCACGGTCTGGCCGGCATCCAAAGCAGTGTTGCTCATGCTATTGCCTGTAAGTGGAAGACAATTGATTGGCCGGCGCCATTGGCGACGCCGACCGGCTTAGCTTATTTACCTGGGCCACCCGAATTGGACCACAGTGGATTCCAGACCTTGTAGAGCTCTGGCAATCCGACCGTCAGACCCTCAATCGTCCGCAGGGCAATGTCTTTGCCGGCAAACTCTGCACCCAGCGCGGCAGCACCATCGATCTGCAGGTCTTTGTGAACCGGGCCGTCGCCACCAGCCACGTAGCGGACCATCTGACCTTCCTGGCTTAGAATCCAGTTGATGAAGACTTTGGATGAGTAGTGGGTTGGCGAGTCACGGAACATGCCAATGAGGTTGAAATATTGTGGAACAGGCTCCGGGCAATGCCAGCCAACCGGCGCGCCGGTTTCCATCAATTCTTCAGTCTCGTCATTTGGTGCGGGCAGCGCCACATCAAACTCTCCGACCAGCATCAGATTGGAAATTCCAGAGATGCCTTCTTTGCGCAATTGCGGTTTCAGATTATCGAAGAACGCCGGCAGCAATTCGTTGGTCATACGTTTGGGACCGTAGTCAGGATGGGTCCACAAATTCAGTGTCCACAATTGGGCACGGTTGGCAGCACCGACACGACCACCAGACAGCGGTCCGTCCTCAGCCATCAGATCCCACCAGGTTGCTGGCAGTTCATCTGCCGAAACCTCGTCCTTGTTGTAGGCCAGACACCATGTGGTGTTCTGCATACCGGCATAGGTGCCGTTGGCGGCGCGTCTTTCTTCGGGAACACCGTCCCAGGCTGGCAGATCGTCGAGTTCTGCCAATGCGTCAGCCTCGATGAAATCAGGCAATGAGCCCTCAAAGCTCACCAGAATATGGCGCACAAGGCTGCCGGCTTTGTAGCCCAGCAGGGGCTGAATAGCCCGGGCCGCGCCCGAGGTCTCTGTCGCAACAATATCAATGTTCGGATAGCGCGCCTGAAAAACCGGCAACCAGGCAGCGACATGGTCCGGCGTATCATTGGTGCTGAAATCAATTGCACCTTCTTCTGCGGCCTTGTCGATCCATTCCTGAGGAACGTCCAGGTCTGTTGTTGCTGCGGTGCTGGCCTGCTCGATGATGGCGGCATCAATGCCGCCCTCTGTCAGAAATGCACGCGCCTCATCAGTCATTTCTGCCGAAGCGGCACCGGCGAACACCATCAGCGCTGCTGTGGAGCAGCCTGCCAGTTTCGACATTCTTTGTATCAAAGTCATACTTTTCCTCCCTGGTTTTCCAAATACACCATTGCGGTGCTTTCGAATGCCGCGTTCGGCTCCTGACCGTCAGCGGGTATTCCCGACCGTAAATCAATGAAAACGGCCCTGCAATATTTTATCGATTATTTGCTCTTTAAAGATTGATAATCTATCAATTGCTCTATTCTGCACGAATATACCGAATTGACCAACAATTTTTGCAACAATGCATCAAAAACGGATTTACGAGAGGTTCCTGCTCAGATGATGCCAGAGGCTTAAACAGGGCCCTAGCAGCCATGAAGTGGAAAATTTCATATTGTCGTGGAAGCAGTGAGTTCCCTCAGAAACGTTACGCCACAGCTGGATGCGATACCGGAACTAACAACTTGATACATTTTCTAAATATATGGTATCATTCAATTATCAAATGAATAATCGACATAAACCGACACTCTAAAAATGGCATCCGAATGAAATTCCCAAGCGGATTTGGCGGTGTGTTTGCCAGAATATTGCTCTGGGACAGGTTGCCGGGTTTGTTTGCAGTTTTAATATACGCGAGAGCGGCAATCGGAATTTTGGGCCTGTAAAAATAATCGATCATTTTTGACTGATCTGAATGCGCGGGTTATCGTTGGCAATAAATGCGGCCCATCTTGAGAGTCAAAGGCGATCACTCCTGACAGGCCAGCCTTCCAAATGAGGCATGAAAGACATGGTGAACGAAGCCATTGAGCAAAGACCCACGCGGGCGTCGTCCATCTACCTGCTTCTGCGCAACGAAATTCTTGCGGGAAAGCTGCTTCCCGGCGCGAAGCTGAACATCCGCGATCTCAGCAAAACCTACGCGTCCGGTCTCAGTCCCGTACGGGAGGCGCTGAACCGACTATCAGCCGAAGGCCTGGCACTTCAGGCAGACAATCGCGGTTTCAAGGTTCAGCCGGTCAGCGTACCGGAGCTTGCGGATTTAACGCAGGCCAGATGTTGGGTGAATGAAATTGGCGTCCGGGAATCGATTGAAAAAGGCAATACCGACTGGGAGGAAGCGGTTATCCTGAACTGCCATCGGCTCAAGAGGACACCGCGCTTTCTCCCCGAGGAAGAGATGATCCCCAATCCAAAATGGGCCACTGTCCACAAGGATTTTCACCAATCGCTCATATCAGCCTGTGGTTCAAACTGGATGATCGATACCTGCAGCCGCCTTTTTGATGCCGCAGAGCGCTACCGAAACCTGGCCCGTGTCGCCGGTGTCTCCCGCAGCGACCCGCGCGATGAGCATCAGGAAATCATGTCTGCGGCCGTCGACCGGGAGACCGACCTCGTGATCGAATTGCTCAATGCGCATTTCATGCGGACCGCGCAATTGGTGCAGACGGTTGTTGGCGAAGCTGAAGAAAATTCAGCGTAGGCTTTGTTGCAGCCAACTGGTATGCCGCATCCTCCGACAGTCAATCGCCCTAGTTGTGCAGCCACGCTACAGCAGAGCTGACCACAGCAGCGCGTCTCAGGGTAAGGTCTCGTTGGTCAGATCCTCGCAGGCATAATCTTCATAGGCAGCATCAGTCAGGCTGACGCTGTCTTGCCCCTCATATTGCCCCACCAGATTTACCGAATCCTTGCCCTCGAAGGTGCGGGCCATTGTCAAGCCATCCTCGCTGAGTGAAAATCGCTCGACCACATGAAACTCGTCAGAGTTCATCATAGCGCCCTGCCCTGTCACCGGAGGCGCGACGAGGTAGCCCGGTTCAAAACCGATTGTGTCAACAACCAGCACCCCATCCTCCCAGCGCCCGATGGAATGTCCGGAGATGCTCGGCTTGATGCCTGTCGGGTGATCTTCCAGATCAAGATGGATCTCGCGGACGATGTCCATGAATCCGTAATTGATGTAGATGGTGTCATCTGTCTGGACAATTCTGTTGACCATCTGGTCAAAAGTCCAGTCATCAAAGATGTTTACGGATTGGCAATTGAAGCGGGGATGGTCTTCGCGGACATACCCAGCGGCGAGCGCGCTGCCGGCCTCGGTCAATTCGATTTCAACTCTCCCGCCACCACCGGGAGGGGGATCTGCAGGTGAACCAGAAGGCCGGGTGCCGGTTGGTGCCGCAGCTTCGCCCTCGCCCTCGCCGTTACCAGGGGGCGGACCTGGTCTACTGCGCGCAGGCGCAACCCAGTTTCCGTCGATATTTGGCGTGCCATCGGACCGAACGATCTGCCGCTCTTCCTTGATCACGGCTCCCTCGGCATCAATGGTGGAATTGCGTTGCAGAACTCTGCCGTCAGCAAAGGTAATCGTTTCGGTATAGCAAGCATGCGGTTCTTCCCGGGCCGGAGCGCCCGAAATGGTGATCTCTGCACCGTCGGGGAACAGATCTCTGCTCCAGCCGAGGCGTCTGAGAATGCTGCCGGATCTGAGCTCGCAGCGCCACTCATCAACGCCACCTTCGTCGTTTTGTACATCGAAATAAACATAGCTGTGAGGATTTACGAGCCGGATATTCGTAACAGTGCCGGTAACTTCGAGCGTCTGACTGAGGTCAAACTGCCCGTTGACTCCGTGGTGGGCACTGCTTGGCCCGACCAAAACTGCAGCACTGCAGATAAGGGTGAGGATACCTAAAGTCTTGTGCTTTTTCATGTCGGTTCCTTGGCTTGGCCGATGGATCGCATGCGGTGGTCGGCCCAAATCCGACCAACATAGTGACCTCGGCGCTGTTCGGATGCGTGGCCTCATCAGATCGATAGTTAGTATGTTAACTATTGATGTGTCAAGCAGCAGATCAACTTTATCCGGTGCTGCATCCCCGCGACCTTCCGGAGCGCATTCTTTGGCTGACGCGGACGATAATTGGTGAAATTGCAGCAGCTGCTGCGCTGGCGTGTTTACCAAGAGGTCAGTTGCTGGCCGGAGGTCAAAACAGACTGAGACCCGTCACGAGGCCACCCGCACAACTAAACCACAACTTCAGAAACTTAAGTATAACTATCTATGATTGTGCGCTCACCTGGCACTCTTGATATTCCAATGAAATAGTCAAAGAAATTATGGTGTAATCTGCTTTTAAAATGGACACGTAAATTGACGCATTTTATGATCCATTTTTATAAATCACATAGAATACGTGAATTCACACATTATGAGCCTGCTAGATAGTCTTAACGCACTATTTATAACCATCCTTGTTCTGCTGGGTGGCTATCAGCTTTATTTACTTCCCCAAAAATATCATCTTCGACAACATTTTAACCTGAACACTGCGTTGGATGATTTGATCCCGTTCAAACCGCGCTGGGTTTGGGCTTATTGTTTGTTGTATTACCCCTTTCTCGCTTCGGTCATCCTCACCATGACTGATCTGCGGCACTTTTCATTCGTGATCACGAGTTTTATCCTGCTGCTTGTGTTGCAGGTTTTACTGGCGTTTCTCTTTCCCGTGAAAACACCGGATTCCTGGCGCAGCTATGATCCGGATAATTCCCGATCAGAAAAATTTCTATCCAATTTGCAGATCATTGATCGAGGGGGGAATTGTTTTCCTTCAATGCATGTCAGTGCGGTTTTCCTGACATTGTTCCATATTCTGGCCAATATCTCTGACTGGCTGACACCCTGGACCGGTGTGATGTTTACGGTCGTGTTTCTGATTTCGGCGAGTACCGTGTTCACCAAGCAGCATTATGTGCTGGATATCCCCGGTGGCATTGTTTTGGCCGGATTTGTGTTTTGGCTGTTTCAACAGGTCTATTAGGCATGGATCATTTGCGAAGCCATGGATCATTCCCGAAGGCCGGACTGATCCACCAGTTTGCTGAGGTCTAGCGCGAGAATTCCATAACGCTGAGGTCCGAATATTTGCCTGTGTCCGGATTTTTTACGCTTCCAACCAGACGCAGCTTTGAACTGCTGATGGTCCAGATGCTGCGGTGTGCCAGATACTGGGAAGTGGTTTCTTCCCTGGCCCGAAACGTAAATGTAATTTTGCTCCCGGATTGCTGCCCAACCAATGAAATGGTGCCGGGTCCCCTGGGGTTGCTCCAGCCTCCAGTGAAGCGCCCGCCACTTCCGGAAAAATCAATCGTTCCGGTGGTTTTGAATGTTCTGCCTGCGGCCGTGCATTTTCCACTGATTGTCAGTTTGTCTCCAGACGAACTGACCTGGTTTTTATAGCGACAGCGTGCAGCCTCTTTGGGCGTATCAATGCCGTTCCTGAACCATCCGCTGCCAGACCAACTGCCATCGGCCTTGGCAAGAAGTGTGTCTGCCGAACCAAACCCCATTGTCGAGAGCACAAGGACGAGCGCCATGACTGTTCCCGCAAAAAATTTGTTGACTGTCATTCTGAAATCTCGCGCTGTTTTCTTGATTTACCGAATATTTCCAACCATGCAGGCAAAACGGTGAGAACAGCAAACAGGGCCAAAATGAAAATGGCAATGGTCAGCGCTCCAAAATACGCGATTGCCGGTGTGCTGCTCCACTGGGATCCAAGCGTGCCAAAACCCAAAACCGCGGTGGTGGTGACAAGAACAGGTGATACGTCCTGAAACGCTTTTTCAACCAGAACCTTGTCATATCCCTGCTCAATCGGCGCATCGAATTTCAACCGGTTGAGAACGTGGATCGTGTCATCAACGGCTATGCCAAAGGCAATTGTCAAGGCCACTGCTGACGGCATTTCCAATGGCCAGCCCATCAGAAACAGCCAACCACCAACCATGGCAATGGGCAGAACATTTGGCGCAATACAAAAGAAACCGTATCGCCAATGACCAAACCAGACGGCGATCAAAATCCCGGAAAAAATTACTGCCAGCAGAAAGCTGATGTTCAAATGGCGGATCATATTACTGCCCACAATTGCAGACATCGGCAACAGACCTGTTGGCTCCAATATACGAATATGCTCGAATTCAAGTGCGCTGTAAGCAGCCCTGATTTCGGCAATTTTTTGCTTTGTTTCAGTCGCGCCGTGGTCCGCAACCTGAACCCGCATAAGCGCAACATTTCTGTCGCTGTTCAGCAATCGCGTTTGCGTTGTTTCAGACAATTGTTCAAAAACATCGATCACAATTGTCTCCCTGTCCAGCCTATTGCTATCGGGCGCAATCCACTGCGCGAGCAACGAGATTGAAAACACCGGATTGTCGGGCAGCGCGGTCTCAATGGCGGTTTGAACAGCATGGACTTCCTGCAGAACCTGCGGCGCAAAAGCTTTGCCGGCTGTTATCTCAATTGGCAGGTCGATTGACATGGTGGGTGCAAGGGTCTCTTCAATCTGCCTCAGCGTCAGAACTTCCGGCTGCGATTTGTGGACCAGCGTGATGAAACTGTAGTTCGATTTGTTGATGGAATGACCGGCGATGGCCAGCAACAGCACGATGATTGACAGATAGGTGATGACTTTTGCATGGCGCGTGCCGAACCGCACAAGGTGCATGCCATCAAAGTAAGAGCTGAGCGGAACCGCTCTTTTCGGCGCATTTTTGGGAATAATTTTCAGCTTAAGGGCTAATATGAACACCAAAGGATGAACCAACAGCACCGCAACAACGGCCACAAGAACAGACATCAGGCCCGCAAGGCCCAGATTTCTGACCAGCTCCGATTGAGAGATGAGCAGGGTTGAAAAGGCAATCGCTGTTGTGATTGAGGTCAGCACACATGCGGGGGCGATTTTCTGAAGCGTATCTGCAATGGCCTTCATCTCAGAAGTCTTGCCCAGATTGCGGCGCAGCTCATAGGTCAGATGCAGGCTGTCTGCTAACGACAACACCAAAATCAGAACCGGAATGACATTGGTCAGCGTATCAATCGCGATGCCGGAAAGCCCCATGCTTCCCAATGACCAGAAGAGCGCAATGTTCGATGGGACCGAGGTCAGAAAAGCCAAAACGACCGAGCGCAAGGCAACCAGCGCGATCAGGAATCCCAATGTCATGCCGATCAGGTTCAACCTCATCAAATCCCCCAAAAGGGAATCGATCAGTATCTGCCTGATAGAGGCCAAGCCAGTGACTTCAAAGGTCACATCCGAACCTTCGACAACCATCTGAGCGGCTTCCTGGACTTCCGACAAGATTATGCGGGAGGCCTCCAGCCCGGCACGATCGAAATTCTGGTGATACAGGACCAGCGTGGATTTCAGATCTTCTGATAGAAATTGCCCACGCTCCAGCGGGTGGGATTTCAAACCCTTCAAGGCATCAGACAGGCCAGCACCAAGCTCGGAGAGATCGACCGGCAAAGCAGGTTCGAATGATCCGCTGCCTGTATCTGTCCGCAGCGAAAAAATGGAAAAGACGTCTTCCACACCATCAATCAGGGATATCTCCAGCGCGAAATTGCGCACTCTCTCAAGATTTTCCGGATCATCAAAACCAGAGGAGCGGAACAGAATTGCCTGATCGTTTTCAGACGGCGTGAAACGCTCCTTGTTCTCACTGTAAAGGCGATAGATGTCGTCCTTGCTTCTGAAAGCGGTGGCCACACCATCATCGAACTTGAGCGTGCTTATCCCGAATATCGACAGTGCGGTGACAATCACAACAATCACCACAGCCCATTTGGGATAGTGCAGTGACATTTGTCCAAGACGATGGGCCTGAGGAAATCTTGCCAGCATGGGCTCTCAATCCAGAACCGCTGTTCGGCCTGCAGCAGCACGCCCATGGGGATCTGAATTCAGATAGTCCTGGATGAAATCCCGCTCCTCTGCACTGGCAAGACTGTTGTCCCAGCGCGCCAGCTCGGCGGAAACCACTTTTCTGAAAAGGGATGGAACCAGCACAATGACAAGCATCAGAATGGGGCTGAAGGGGTAGGAAACCGTGTCATCGGTCTTGTCCAGTTGGCCATATTCCTTGCGGGCAGACAAATGGTGGTCGCTGTGCCGGGTCTGATTGAACATGAAGCTGTTCGACCCCAGCCTGGAAAAATCCCAGGAATGATGAACCTGCATCGGCGTTCCTGGAATGCGTGTCAGCCCGTAATGGCTGATATATTGAAACTGCTCAAGAATGACGAGGCTCAACACAACAGCGCCCAAAAAGCCCAGAATTCCGGCGATCCCACCTATCAAAAAGCTGACAGCGAAAAGACCGAGTTGCATCAGATAGCCAGCAAATACCTTGTTCTTGAGGCTGATGAGCGGCCTGCCATTGCGTTTCTGGCGTTGTTTCTCGATGTTGAATGCGTTGCGATAAGTGCCCGTAAAAGACCGGATCAGAAACAGCCAGAAACCTTCTCCCCGATGAGCACTGACCGGGTCATCGTAAAAGCCCGCATTTTTGTGGTGACCGAAGACATGCTCGATTGGCATGCTGGTGTGGAACGCAAAGCCCAGCAGCCATTGCCCGACGAACCTCCGAGGCGGGCTAGCAAGCCGGTGAGCGAATTCATGGGCAATGTTGCAAACCGCGATCCCCAGCATGCCCATCGTCCAGGTGGCGCCAATAAGCGCCCAAAGCGGCTGCGGCTCTAATATACCATCAAAATCGGATAAATTAAGCGGAACGTAGCCACCCCAGTTCTGGTAAGTGTGTCCGACGACAATCAGGAACAAAAGCCAGACCATCAGAAACAGACCAATGGTCAAAAACAGCGGCACATCCGATGATAAATTTTCGTCGCTGTCATCCTTCTCCTCAAAAATCTCATCGATGAAAGAGAGACTGAAGAAGATCAGGACCGGGCTGACCCACATCCAGATGCCCCCCTTCAACAGACAGAATGCCGAAAAGATGAGAATGAGCGGCTGAAAGTAAAATCTCATGTGAGTCATTGATGCTTCTGGAAACCTCATACCCATGTTGACAGACGTTCAACGATCACGGCCAAATCCGCCTGCGTGCCGGCACCGGTTTTCTTGAAAACGCGCTGCAAATGCACCCGCGCCGTATTGTGTGCGATCCCCAGCGTGGCGGCGGCTTCTGCGATGGTGCCATTCTCTCTGAGCATCATAACCAACTCCGCTTCACGACCAGTGAGGCCGAATGTATCCACCAGAAGACTTTTGATTTCGTCATCATTACCCGTTGTGGTTTGTACGAACAGACAGATGGAACTCCACTTGTTGCCCGGGCCTCTCAACACATGAGGCAGGCGCATAAACCGGACTAACATCGTGAATTTGGGGTTGCTTGAGGGGACAAAGATTGGGCGAAACAGCTGCGTGATCAACCCGGTTTCATCGTCTTGTACGGATTGATAAATCGCGGCCAGTTTCTCCTGCGACGCCTTATGTACCAGTGTCAGAAATCCATCAGCCAAAGCGAGCAACTGACCGTTGGACAGCAATGATTCACCTGCCGGATTAGCGAAGAAAAATCTGCATTTATTGTCGAGGAAAAAAAGCGCTGTCGATGATTTTTGAGCTAGAAAACTGTCCAGATCGGCCAACGGCTTTTCAGCGTTTCTGGCCATTGCCAGACGTTTGGCATTGGCACAATGGGTGCTGATAACCCTGAAATCTTCCAGATTTTGCCTGTGCGGCGACGCTTCACCCGCTTCAAATTCGACGGACATGAATGTGGACGTATCTCCCGTGTCCATCAGTCTGGTTCCAATGAAGTATTGCATGTGGCAACGTGTTTCCAGCCAGCGATAAAATTCGTGGCGGGCCATCTCTTCCCTGCTGATGCAGTCCAGGTCTGTGATAATGTGTGGTGCATCGTTTGCCAAAGAGTGATGCATGCGCGGATTGATGGCATTCATCTCTTCAATATATTCTTCTGTGTCGTTGAGGTTTACAGAATGCCACTCAGAAATCTGGAGGGTTTTTCTGTTCATTTGAAACAGAGCGCCACCGGCACCATTGTGCAGCGCCACCATGTCGCGCACAGCATTCGTCCACGAGCTCTGGCCAATTCCAGCCTCAAACACAGATTGAGCCACAGACTCAATTTTTGACAGCCGTCCCCCGGTCACTTTGGCCTCCCCAAACCAAGCTATGAACCAGAGCCCGAACCCCAGTTCCCAACCGGGTTCAGACCCTGGCAGTTATTGCCAGAACTTTTGGTATCATCTGAGAGTTTGGGGTGCTTGCCAATAGTCTGTTTGCGCTATCGGGGTTTTCGGGTGCGCTTGCGCCGCCGGTTTACGCCCACGGAAACAGGTGATCACGAAATCTTGATCATATCAAAATGTGGTAGATAAAGCGAAAAGAGCAAGGGAAAGCAACATCCGTGCGCCTTTTTTCAACAGGCCAATCCCGCAAATTTCCTCAAAGAATGTGGCAAGGGTCGGTTTAAGGCGCCAAACCTAGTCTGATCATGAATTTCCAGAGATGCGCTGCAGGGATGTTCTGCTGTCTGGGGTGTGGAACGTCGCGCACCATTGACTCGATGCAGAGGAATTTCAGAATCCTATCAGGGGGCCGCGTCCCGCAATATTGGCCTAAACCTCAAGCAATTCTGACCCAAACCGGACCTTCGCTACGATCCGTGCCAAGGTCGGCTTTACGGATTTTCTCATTTTGGGTCAGTTTATAATTTGAAGGTCAAAGTCATCTGACGTTCAACACTCCTGTCCCACGACCTTTTGCGTTAGGACACCGCGCTCCAGACTACTGTCGGCGAACCGGCTTTCGCTCGGAACATTGTCGCTCTATTTGAGCTGCGTCAATGGTCGCTTGGCCGTGGTCGAAAGAACGCTAAGCGGACAAAGCCACAATGCTTCTACGCAAATGCTTTCTCGAGCCTTTGCACGCACAAATGCTCAACGCCAGGTACGCCAAGCGAGATAGCCGACAATAGCGATGGCGATTGCGAAGATTATCAATGTTTCTGGCGTCATTCCTTTTCTCCTTTCAGATCAATTTATGGTCAATGCGCTCTGAAACAAGACCATCCGCAAACCGGCAGTTAAAGACTATGCTCAAATTTTCGATCAATGCCGATGTCACGCTCCTTCTCGGCCGGTGTCCGTCTCGCAGAGCTGGAACACTCCCTTGCCAACTGCCCGACCTTATCCTCGTCGATCCGCCCTGCGGGTGACGATTACCTGTGCAGGAAGGCTACGATCTGATGTTGGGTCAGTTTTTGACGTAAAGGTCAAAATGATGTGACGTTTCACATGGGGAAATGGTGCGGGTGAGAAGAACAACCTCGAACCTGAACCAAGATGCTCGACCGAGCGTCCGGCGCGTCTGCTCCGCCCCATCGGAGGCGTTTGCATAGCAAACTGCCGTGAAAAAAATGATGGTGCACCGGGAAGGATTCGAACCCTCGGCCCCCAGATTCGTAGTCTGGTGCTCTATCCAGCTGAGCTACCGGTGCATTGCAGGCCCAACGGGCGGCAAGGTGCGTATCCCTAATGCGATGACGGGCAGAATGCAAGCGGTAATTGGGGACAAAATTGCGGGAATTGCTGTGGGTGCTCAGGCGCTGTGGCTGCTGTCGGATTTGACCACGCGCAAGGTCGCCTGACCACTGGATTCCGGGCTTGCAAGATCTGGCGTTTCGCTGAGAACGGGCAGGCGAATCGTGAAGCTGGCGCCCTGCCCTGTTTCATCCAGTGTGAGGCTGCCACTGTGGGCGCGAACCAGTTCCGAGGCGATGGCGAGACCAAGGCCGGAGCCACCGGGGCCTGATGAGGACTGGAAGGCTTTAAACAACGTGCCGTGCAGTTCCGGCGGGATGCCCGGGCCGGTGTCAGAGACAGTAATGCAATTGTGACCTTCTTCATGCCAGGACCTGATTGTCAGGCAATTAATGACGCTTTCGGCCATTTCCGCGCCGTTGGATTGCATGGCCTGAAGCGCGTTGCGGCTGAGATTCAGCAACACGCGGAACAATTGGTCTGGATCAGCATCGATTGTCACTTCATTCGGCACCAGGTTTTCAAACCGGACTGTCTTTTCGCTGTCGAGACCCAGCACTTCGCAGACTTCCATCACAAGAGCCTGCAATTGAACCACTCTGATGGTGGGCGGCGCTTCGCGTGCCCGGCCATAGGAAAGCGTGGACTGGCAATAGGCGATGGCACGATCCAGCGCGCGCACGAGCTTGGGCGTAAAGCGTTGCACCACCGGATCATCAATGGATTGCAGGCGATCGGAAAACAGAACGGCAGATGCCAGGATGTTGCGTAGATCATGATTGATCTTTGAAACCGCCAGACCAAGGTCTGCCAGCGTGCGTTGTTCACCCAGCATGGTCTGCAGATCGGTCTGCATGTCTGCCAATTGATTTTGCACAATGCCGAGTTCATCGCTGCGTTTGGTGGTGTTGATGACGCGCGCCGGGTCTTCCGGATCTTCGGCAAAACGCACCATGTTCTGCGTCACCCGTCTGAACGGGCGCACGAACAGGGCGCGCAGTGCCAGAAAGACCAGCGATGCGGTGATGATGGAGATTACCAGAGACAATTGCAGAATGTTAAAGGAGTGAGCGAGCAAGGCGTCGTGCAGCTGATCTTCCTTCAGGACAACCTCAACTTCTGCCGGTTGGCCCTCTGCATCATTCAAACCACGGACAAAACCCACCACCCGTGTGGTTCTGTTCTGGCCATTCAGCAATGATTGAATGGCCTCCATAATGGCGTTCGTCGGTTGCATGACAGAGGTGTTGAATTCTGAAGTCACCATGGAGGGCATGTTGGACATGGCGATCAACTGACGGCGGCCATCACGTTGAACTGCAATGGTCTGAACGCCCAGCTCTTCCATGATCTCGCTTGCGGCGCTGTCGGACAACATGTCGAAATTACCCGATTCCTCGGCAACGCGAAGCGCAATTGCTGCCCGCTCAAGGCGATCCACCAGCCAGGTATTTCTGAAATTTGCCAGTGAGGGAACATAGATCAGCACTTCACTGATCATGACAAACACAATTGTCAGCAGCAGAAGCTTTGTCGACAAGCCACCCATTTTGCTTTTACGAGGCTGGACAGCGCGGCGAATCCTGCCGGGCTTTCGGGCCTCAGCAGCGCTGGAAGTGTTTTCAAGGCGGTTGGTCATTTAAGCTTGTCCAGCAAAATCAGTGATCCGACAAAGGCAAGTCGATCACGCATCTAAGCAGATTGTGGACGCTTTATCCGTCGGCTGGCGGAAATTTGCAAATAAACCAACAGTAAACAGCCCGTGAAGCGTTTGTTACCAGCTTCTGTTACCAGCAATTGTCACCAGCTAACAGAACGCAACAAAAAACCTCCCGGTGTGTCCGGGAGGTTGATCAGTATTGCAGGCAAAGTGAAAGTGCCGAAGTGCGTTCGCTTAGTTTGCAGGAGTTTCGCTGCTCTCTGTTGCGTCAGGTGCGGTTTCTTCAGCTTCAGGTGCTGCTTCTTCCATTGTCTCTGTGCCTTCTGCCGCAGGCGCTTCCATATTTGTTTCCGGCATATTTGTTTCCGGCATGGCAGCTTCTGGTGCGGTCGCTTCTGGCATCGCAGCTTCCGGCTCAGCGGTTTCCGCTGCAGCAGGCTCTTCTGCAGATGGGGCGTCAGTTGTTTCTGCAGCAGGTGCTGCTTCGCCCGCAGCCTCTTCAGTTGCGGCATCATCCGCTGGCATTTCAGCCGCAGCAGGTTCCACAACCGGCAAGGCAGCCGGAGCATTCGACAAGGACCGCAGATAGGCGATCATATCGGCCCGCTCGTCAGGCTTTTTCAAACCAACAAAGCCCATGGATGTGCCTTTGAGGTATTTCTTCGGGGCTGCCAGAAAATTGTTCAGATTTTCATAAGCCCAAACATTTTCATCGCCATAGGCCTCCATGGCAGCTGAGTATTTGAACCCATCCCTAGCAGCAGGCGTGGCATTGACGATGTTCCACAAATTCGGCCCAACCTTGTTGGCACCGCCTTCGTCGAAGGAGTGACAGGCCGCACATTTCTTGGCGACAGATTCACCATCGTCTGCAGTTGCACTAGCCAAAAGAACGGCAATAGGTTCTTCGGTTGGAGCAGCAGCCGTTTGCGTATCCGAGCCGTCTTCAGGGACATCAACCACGTATCCGGGGGTTTCCATGTCTTCGCTAAAGAAAATGGTTTCTGCCACGATTCCCAGTCCCATCACCAGGAGCAGGGTGCCCAGAATAGCACCTGCGATCTTGTTAAACTCAAAGGAGTCCATTCGCTTCTCTCTCTTGCAAGCCGGTGTTGCATTGTTTCGCCAGTGGCGATACGCCATCTAAGATATGATCGCAAACTAAAAACTTTCACCTCGTCATGCAACACGTATAAGCATAGTTCTTTGTGACGAAGTGTCCTGAAATCAGGATATTTTACAAAGAACTGCGAAAAACAGGGCAATAGAGATCAATTTCATGGCTTCCCCAACGCCATTGGTGCTTATTCCATCCAGACTGGCCGCAACCAGACTCCCCGATAAACCGCTGGCAGATATTGCCGGTGAGCCAATGATTGTTCATGTCTGGCGCAGAGCAATGGATGCCAATATCGGCGATGTGGTGGTCGCAACCGATTCTGATCGTGTGGCAGATGCCATTTCCCAAGTGGGTGGTCGGGCCGTATTGACCCGCGCTGATCATCCGTCAGGTTCAGACCGGATTTTTGAAGCGCTGCAAATCAGTGACCCGGATCAGACCCACCAGACAATTGTTAATCTTCAGGGTGATCTGCCAACGCTGGACCCGGCGTCCATCAAAGCCTGTCTGGTACCGCTTGAAGACGACCAGGTGGATATTGCCACATTGGGAGCAATTATTTCCGATGAAGCCGAGAAGACAAATCCGAATATCGTAAAAATTATTGGCAGTCCCATAACAGACAGACGCTTGCGGGGCCTCTATTTTACAAGAGCTACTGCTCCTTATGGTGATGGACCGCTCTATCATCATATCGGCATCTATGCCTATCGGCGCTCGGCGCTCGAGCGCTTTGTGTCCCTGCAGCCTTCCTACCTTGAAAAGCGTGAAAGGCTGGAACAATTGCGCGCCATAGAAGATGGCATGCGCATTGATGCCATGATTGTTGACACAGTGCCGCTAGGGGTGGATACGCCTCATGATCTGGAGCTTGCCCGGCAGGCTTTATCTTAGGGGCGGCCCCTTTATGGGTGATGAAATAGCAGAACAAATGGCAAAGAGATGCAAGGGAATGCGCGCGGTGCGGGCTTTCTGCCCGGTTAAGCACTTTGACGCCGCAGGTCGCAGCCATTTTTCTGTCCATCAGGGATCGGGCCTGTTTGCCCGCAGCCCGCGTCGCAAAGACTTGAAAGTGTTCAGACTTCCTGCTTCTTTGCTCCTGGTCTGCAAACAAACCGATCCCGACTATTTCACCACCCATAAAGGGTCCACGCCCTAAGGATGTAACATGACCGCAGAAACCGCAGCGCTTCTGGCAAATACAATCAAGCCCACCAAGGTGGTGTTTCAGGGAGAGCCCGGCGCCAATTCGCATATTGCCTGCAGCGAGGTTTTCCCGCACGCTGAAGCCGTGGCGATGGCAACATTTGAGGATTGTTTTGCAGCGCTTGAAGCGGGCGATGCTGAACTTGGCATGATTCCCATCGAAAATTCAGTCGCCGGACGGGTCGCGGATATTCATCATCTTCTGCCAATGTCTTCGCTCAGCATTATCGGTGAATATTTTCTGCCGATACATCATCAATTAATGGGGTTGGCGGGCGCCGACACCGGTTCAATCACGTCTGTGCAAAGCCATGTCATGGCGCTTGGCCAATGCCGCAAGATTATCCGCAAGCTCGGTCTGGCACCCGTGATCGGGGCAGATACTGCTGGCTCAGCCCGACAGATTGCAGAAAGGGGCGATGCATCCGTTGCAGCCATTGCATCAAGTATGGCGGCGGATATTTATGGACTTGATGTTCTGGCCTCAGATATTGAAGATGAAGATCATAACACGACACGCTTCATCATTCTGGCAAAACAGGCTTTACAGGCCAAGGCTGATAATGGGCCGGTGATGACCAGTTTCGTATTTCGCGTGCGCAATGTGGCAGCAGCGCTTTACAAAGCCATGGGCGGCTTTGCCACCAATGGCGTGAACATGACCAAGCTGGAATCCTACCAGTTGGAAGGCACGTTCTTTGCCTCACAATTCTATGCCGAAATCGAGGGCCATCTGGATGATGCACCGGTCAGGCTGGCACTCGAAGAGCTTGGCTTCTTCTGTGCCGAGTTGAAGATACTGGGCGTCTATCCGGCCAGCCCCTTCCGCGCCAATATCAAAGAGCCTGAAGTCAATCGTGCACTGCGCCCGGCTCAGCCAGAGACATCATAAAAGGTTTGGATCAACTGGTTCGCAATCGCCATGGGCGGCGGCGTTTTCAGCTCTTGCTCACGGGTAAGCATTTTTCCCACCTCGTCGCGGCTGAACCAGCGGCAGTCTTCCAGTTCGGTAACGTCCATGATTATGTCGGTTGATGCGGCTTTGGCAAAGCAACCGATCATCAATGTGTGTGGGAATGGCCAGGGCTGACTGGAATGATAGCGCACGGTTGATATTTGTATGCCCGCCTCCTCCAGGACCTCCCGTCGCACTGCGCCTTCCAGTGTTTCGCCTGGCTCAATGAAACCGGCCAGACAGGAATACATGCCGGGTTGAAAATGTGGCTGGCGCCCCATCAAGCATCGGTCGCCATCAATCACCAGCATAATGGAAACCGGATCGAACCTTGGGAAATGCTCGCGTTCGCAGGCAGGACATTTGCGGCGATATCCCGCCTGAATTTTCTGGGTCTTCTGCCCGCAATTGGCGCAGAACTGATTGTTTGTGTGCCAACTCAGAAGCGACCAGCCATGGCCAAGTGTCGCAACCTCCTCGGCCACCACATCACCTGAGACAACCATCGAGCGTATATCCAGACTGGTGTAGCCGGATGGCAGTTCTTCAACCGGTGCAATTTTAGCTGCAAGAACGGGCATATTGTTGTGTTCCCCAAGATAGATGCCACCTTCCGCATCATAACCAAGGGCAGACGCCTCCTGCAGGGTGAACAAGGCATGGGCCCGATCGCCATCATATTTCAGAACGGGCGCGCCCTTGTTGTAAAGGTGCACGCGCGCGTTTGGATTGTCCCAGGCCTTTGCCAGATCCTGCGCGCTCAAATGCTCGCTGTTGCGTACCAGCTTGTTGGCGGAAAAAGCATTTCTCTCAGAGGCGTCATCAACGCCAGCATCCAGAAAGGGAGCTTGCTTAAAAAATGAACTCACGCATCTGTCCTTAAAATTTTGATCTGAAATTGTTCACGACGGCTTTTGCGGCAATGTCCTCATAGGGCACTGCAGTTCCCTTGCCCCAAACCGGACCCGGCCAGGCCGCGTCAGCTGCATAACGGCCAATGACGTGAATGTGTAACTGGCGCACCATATTGCCCAGCGCGCCGATGTTCAGCTTGTCGCAGGATGTCAACGCACGCAGCTCTCGCGAGGCTTGATCGACCTCCTGCCAGAGTGTGGATTTTTGCGCCTCATCCAGATCCACAATTTCGGTGGCCTCTGTCAGGCGCGGTACCAGTATGAGCCATGGGAACCGGTTGTCATTCATCAACAACACATCGCAGAGCGACAATGACGCTACGAAATGCGTATCAGCTTCCAGACGGGGATCAAGTTGGAATTCGGCGGGTGGGTGCAGTTTCATGCACCACGCCTAATCCGGTTTTCCGCCCATTGCAAGATCAACCTCTTGCCCCTATTGTCCGCCTCGATTTTCCAGACCCATTTACATCTTGGAGCCAGAATGACTGACCTTGCAGCCTTGGAAACCATTATCGAAGCCGCTTTTGAAGATAGCGGCTCAATTGACACCCACACCACCGGCGAAATTCGGGATGCTGTGGAGACCTCTTTGAACATGCTGGATCGGGGTGCAGCCCGTGTCGCAGAGCGACAGGCCGATGGAGAATGGACAGTCAATCAATGGCTGAAAAAAGCGGTTCTGTTGTCCTTCAAGCTGAACAGCATGAAAATCATTGAAGGTGGACCAGGCGAGTCCGTTTGGTGGGATAAAGTGCCCTCAAAGTTTGACGGCTGGGGCGCTCTGGATTTCGAAAAAGCCGGTTTCCGCGCTGTCCCCAACTGTACGGTACGCAAATCAGCCTATATCGCCCCCGGCGTGGTTTTGATGCCGTCTTTTGTCAACCTTGGTGCCTATGTGGATGAGGGGTCCATGGTTGATGGCTGGGCAACCGTCGGGTCCTGCGCCCAGATTGGCAAGAATGTGCATCTGTCCGGCGGTGTCGGGATTGGCGGCGTGTTGGAACCACTTCAGGCGGGCCCAACGATCATTGAAGATAATTGCTTCATTGGTGCGCGGTCGGAAGTGGTGGAAGGCTGTATTGTTCGTGAAGGTTCCGTGCTGGGCATGGGTGTCTATATCGGCAAATCAACCAAGATTGTAGATCGTGCCACAGGCGAGATTCACATGGGTGAAGTGCCCCCATATTCTGTTGTCGTTGCCGGCGCGCTACCGGGCAAACCCATTCCCGGACAGAACTGGGGCCCGAGCCTTTACTGTGCCGTCATTGTGAAAAAGGTGGATGCACAGACGCGGTCAAAAACATCCATCAACGAACTGCTGCGCGATTGACGTCAGGCAAAAAAATGGCCTGACGCGCCGGAATGCGTCAGGCCGGATAGTTATTAAATCCTAGAAAATCAGGCTGCCGATTGGGCTTTCAGCAATCCGCGATTAACCAGCAATTCGGCAATCTGAACTGTATTGAGCGCGGCGCCCTTGCGCAGATTATCGGACACAACCCACAGGTTCAGGCCGTTTTCGATGGTGCTGTCTTCGCGGATACGTGAAATGAAAGTGGCATCTTCGCCTGCCGATTCATAAGGCGTGACGTAGCCACCATCTTCGCGCTTGTCGACCACCAGACAACCGGGTGCCTCACGCAGAATATCGCGCGCCTCATCGGCGGTAATCTCGTTTTCAAACTCGATATTGACGGCTTCTGCATGCCCCACAAAAACCGGAACACGCACAGCGGTTGCGGTCAGCTTGATGGATTTGTCGAGTATTTTCTTTGTCTCGGCAACCATCTTCCACTCTTCCTTGGTGGAGCCATCATCCAGAAACACATCAATGTGGGGAATAACATTGAAGGCAATGCGCTTTGTGAATTTGTTGGTCTCCAGCGGATCGGACACGAATACAGCACGGGTCTGCGTAAACAACTCGTCTGCGCCCTCTTTGCCGGCACCCGATACAGACTGATAGGTTGAGACAACAACGCGCTTGATCTTGGCTTTGTCATGCAGCGGCTTCAGCGCCACAACCAGTTGAGCTGTCGAGCAGTTGGGATTTGCAATGATGTTCTTTTTTGAAAATCCGCTGATCGCATCAGGATTTACTTCGGGAACAATCAGGGGCACATCAGGATCATAACGCCAGGCCGAGGAATTATCGATGACAACACAGCCCTTGGCTGCGATTTTTGGCGCCATGGTTTTCGATATGTCACCACCGGCTGACATGATCGCAATGTCGGTGCCGGTAAAATCATAATTGTCGAGGGCCTGCACGCGCAGGGTCTTGTCGCCATAAGAGACTTCCGTTCCCTGACTGCGGCGTGAGGCAAGTGCCACCACTTCGTCTGCAGGAAATCCGCGCTCGTCCAGAATTGACAGGACCTCACGGCCGACATTGCCGGTGGCCCCGACAACTGCTATTTTGTAACCCATTTCATATCCTTTCATCGCTCTCCCGCCTGCTTGGCCCGGACACGCATGGCCGGGACTTTTCTCCCCCACAATACCGGCGGAAGAGAACGCGGCTTATGAGGGAAATCAGGTGGTTTTGTCTGATGTGGTGGTCGTGAAGGTCGTCAGTGTGCAAACCCTCGCGCCATTGCGGCACGCGGTTGATTCAAGTTTCTGCACTGGCTTCAAACCGTTTGACATTTGACCTTATCGAAAGCTTGCTTTCAGCATTTGCGCGTTCTATGCGGGCAAACCGCAAAAGAGTCAATGGACGACCATTTGCCATATTGCAATCATACTTCGCTGTCATCAAAGTGAGTTATTAAGCCCTTTAAGAGATTCGCGGTCATTCCGCTTCTCATCAGTGAAAGTTCGCCGTTCCATGATCGCCCATTCTGTCAGACTTGCTACCGCGCTGATTGTTGCATTCGGGGCCAGTCAGGTCTGTTTTGCAAATGATCCGCTGGCCGCAGATCAGGTGATCAGGCAAGCACGTATTCTTGACCTGCCGAATGGCGAAAGCCGGGTGCATATGGAAACGAATTCGTCTGGCATAATTGCGCTTGCTCCGGACCTGTCACTGGCTCTGACCCGGAAGGGTGACCGCGTTATTGCCTCTGTGCAGAACCGAAATGTTGTTCACGCTGACCAGTTGTTTGACCTTGACGTGAAAACCTTGCCCCATCGTACTGTTGAGGTGCGGCTGCTGGACGTGAATTTTGATGGTATTCGGGATTTGCTGATAGAGACACAAATTGGCTATGGCGGCGTCAATGTGTTTTTCGATCTTTATCTGGGAACCGAAGCGGGCTTTGAGCCACAAGCTGCCGGTCGGGATTTGTCCAACCCGGAGATCGATCTGGAACAAAAGCAAATCACAACCATGCAGCGCAGCGGCCCAACCTGGTACCGAAGCGTCTATCTGATTTCAGATGACAGACCCTATCAATTCATGACGACCACAGCTGCCGGCGACGGTATGGAATATGTGCGCTTTCTGACGAATGACGGAACGCTTGATCAGGAAATGATTACCGACGCGCTGGCAGAAGACCCGCGGGACTGGAAACCGCTTCGCATCGAACTGCCCGAAGGCGCGCCCTTCCCGTTGCGCGGCGAACCCGATGATGCCAGTGCAACGTCCGGCGCCTTGCCCGATGGCAGTACAATCATTGTGCGTCGCCTGAGCGAAGACCACAAATTTGTTCTGGTCGAACACTCGAAGGGTAAGATCAAGGGCTGGCTTAAAACCGAATGGCTACCAAAGCCCGAGAGTGCGCGCTTCTGACACGCACCACGAGTTCAGCACACGGTTGTTGTTGTGCTGAACTCAATTTTAGGTCGACCTGTCACTTAATGGTGACAGACATGCTTCACAAGATTTGATATTCTGACCGGCTTTGCTGCACTTGGAACGTTTGCTGCATTGTTGCTGAACCAAATCGGACTTTTAAAATGATTACCGCACTTTACGACTGGTTCGAAAAACGGATTGAGCCGTTTCCATCCGACGAGCCAACACGCCCGCCCAAAACGCTGATGGCGTTTCTGTGGCATTATTCAAAGCCTGTGCTGCCAGTCCTGCTGGTGATGTCCACCATCACGGCGGCCATCGCCATCATGGAAGTGCTGATGTTCGGGTTTTTGGGGTCCCTTGTCGACCGTTTGAACGCGTCCAGCCCGGAAACATTCTGGGCGGATAATGGTGTGTCTCTGTCGCTGATGGCCCTGATGATCGTTGTGTTGTTGCCATTGACTGTCTTTCTGGGCGGTTTGCTGATCCATCAATCATTGCTGGGCAATTTTCCGATGATCATCCGCTGGCAGGCACATCGCTATCTTTTGGGTCAATCCATGAGCTTTTATCAGGATGACTTTGCAGGCCGAATTGCCACAAAAGTCATGCAGACCTCGCTGGCGGTCCGCGAAGCTGTGATGAAGGTTCTGGATGTTCTGGTGTTCGTCACAGTCTATTTCATTGGAGCCGTCGTTCTAATCGCCGTGGCAGACTGGCGCCTGGCGGTGCCATTGCTGGTATGGCTTGTCTGTTACGTTTTTCTGTTGCGTCATTTCATTCCACGCCTGCGCCGTATCGCGGAGCGTCAGGCCGATGCACGCTCACTGATGACGGGCCAGATCGTCGACAGCTATACCAATATCCTCACGGTTAAACTGTTTTCGCATCGCTCGCGGGAAGAGGATTATGCGCGGGAAGGCCTGGATGGGTTTCTGCAAACCGTGCATGCGCAAATGCGACAGGTGACGGGCCTGCAAGCCCTGCTCTACGTGATTAACTGTCTGCTGATTTTCTCGACCAGTGCTGCTGCAATCGGCCTTTGGCTTGCTGCAGATGTATCCACCGGGGCCATTGCTGTGGCCATCGGACTGGCCCTGCGGCTCAACGGCATGTCGCAATGGATCATGTGGGAATTGTCAGCCCTGTTTGAAAATATCGGCACGGTGGAAGATGGTATCACCACATTGTCCAATGACCGCGACATTACCGACGCTTCGACAGCGCCAACTCTGTCGCGGGTGGATGGTGCAGTGTCGTTTGACCATGTGGGATTTCACTATGGCAAGCTGGATAATCAGCAGAACGCTGCTGACAGCAATGAAGACGGCGATCCTGGCAAAGGTGTGCTGCATGACATTACGCTCGGCATTGCACCGGGGGAGAAAATCGGTCTGGTCGGGCGCTCCGGTGCGGGCAAGTCCACCTTGGTGAACCTGCTGCTGCGGCTTTATGATGTGGAAAGCGGGCGCATCACCATTGATGGCCACAATATCGCAAAAGTCACCCAGAACTCCCTGCGCGGTCAGATTTCCATGGTGACGCAGGATACCTCCCTGCTGCACCGCTCGGTGCGGGAAAACATTCTCTATGGCCGGCCCGATGCCAGTGAAGCTGATATGATTCAGGCAGCCACTCAGGCGGAGGCCATGGAGTTCATTGCTGATCTGGTGGATCCCAAAGGTCGACAGGGCTTTGATGCCCATGTGGGCGAGCGCGGGGTTAAACTCTCCGGCGGTCAGCGCCAGCGCATAGCGATTGCACGGGTGTTGCTGAAAGACGCCCCTATCCTCATTCTGGATGAGGCGACGTCGGCGCTGGATTCAGAAGTTGAGGCTGCCATTCAAGAGCAATTGTTCAATCTGATGAAAGGCAAGACCGTGATTGCCATTGCCCACCGTCTGTCGACCATTGCAACAATGGATCGTCTGGTTGTGATGGATGGCGGACACATTGCAGAGACAGGCACCCATGAGGCGCTGATTGCCAATGACGGGCTTTATGCCAGCCTGTGGCACCGCCAGTCCGGGGGCTTTCTGGGTGGCGTAGATCAGACTGTGGCAGCCGAGTAATTGAGACTAAAAACAGGCCCCGATTTATGCAGCGCCTGCTTACAAAACACTGCCTTTTTATGACGAGCCTTTTATTCAGTGATTTTTGCGCCTTCCAGAATACCGAAACCGTCTGCACTGCATTGCAGATCACTGACGGATGTTGGTGCAACATAGAGAAAAATGTTTGGAATGATCGGCAGGATTTCTGAAATAGTCGTATATTGTGTACGGATTTCAGGGGACGTCAGAATTTGACTTCCAGCGGAAGTTCAACGCCTGCGCCTTCCAGAACCGTCCTTGCCTTGTCCAGATCATACTCGCAATTGTCAAATTCTTCGAAATGGGCCAACGAGTTGGACGAATATGGCAGGCAGCAGGTCTGGGACTGAGGACCAAACAGCAGATTGGCAATGCGTTTCCTGTCCAGTGACAGATCAATCGCCTCACGAACGGCCTTGTTCTGCAGGCAGGTGTTTTCAGGTTAAGCGAGAGATCATAACCACGCCGGATGGTCCGTGCCCGTTACAAAATCACCGTCACGGCTGAAAGGCGCCACATCTACCCAGCCAAGCTCGGTCATGAGATCCAGATCGCCACTTTTCAGCGACAGCATGCCAATGACCGGGTTGTGATGGAAACCAATTTCATGACCATGGTGCGCAATGGTCCGTGGAAACTGGTTCATTGTTGAAATGCTCGCAAATTGCCAAAGGGAAGCGCGCTCTTAAACTCTCGCCATAGCGCAATAATGCAAATGCTGGCGTTTGAATCCTTAGCCTGATAAAAGGCCAGCGCATTGGCAGAAAAGCAAAAGAGTTCGCCTTATGAGCAACCGCATTGGCAGCCGGTCCAGACAGACCAGTGAAACAGACATTGAAGTGTCTGTCACGGTGGATGGAACCGGGCAGTATGACATTGAAACCGGCGTCGGATTTTTCGATCATATGCTGGAGCAACTAGCGCGTCACAGTGGCATGGATTTCAAAATCCGCGCCAATGGCGATCTGCATATTGATGACCACCACACCGTGGAAGATGTCGGCATTGCGCTGGGTATGGCGCTGAATGATGCGCTGGGCGACCGTGCCGGCATTACCCGCTATGGCTCGGCCGATCTGCCCATGGATGAAGCCATGTCACGGGCAGCGATCGATGTGTCCGGCAGACCGTTTCTGGTTTGGAACCTTGACTTCAATGCTGCAAAAATCGGCAATTTCGATACCGAACTGGTGCGCGAGTTTTTCCAGGCATTTGCCATGAATGGACGACTGACGCTGCATGTTGAGGGTGTCTATGGTGAGAATAATCACCATATTGCGGAAAGCGCCTTTAAGGCGGTCGCACGAGCTTTGCGGGTTGCGATTGCCATGGATAGCCGTGAAAGCGGCAAGATACCTTCCACCAAAGGCACCCTTTAAAGAGGTTCCGGATGCAGTCCTATACTGTTCACACACCGCCTTCGCCATCGCAGCACGAGCGCTTGTCAATAGCTGTTTTCGTGCGCGACGGATTTCATATTGTGGCGCTGATTGCGCCGCCGGTCTGGCTGCTTTGGTACCGTCAATGGCTGGGCCTGGCGCTGTATATTGCTGCGCTGGTGGTGCTGGATTTTGCCACCGATATTGCTTCTTTTTGGGCCCTTTCCATCGTCAATTTTCTATTTGGTCTTGGCATTGCGCTGGAGGCCAGCACATTGCGGCGCTGGCGGCTGAGTGCCAAAGGGTGGCAGCTGGCAGGTGTTGTGTCGGCGTATGATCTTGAGGATGCGGAAGAGCGGTTTTTTGCCAGTCTTGATGAAGATCGTAAACCGGCGAACACACCTGTGCGCGTGACTTCGGGAATCCCCTCTATTCGCGCAAAACCCGCGGCACCTAACATTATCGGATATCAGTCATGAGCCAGTCGATGCGTGTCGCGATTATTGACTACGGGTCCGGCAATTTGCGCTCTGCTGAAAAATCCTTCCAGCGGGCTGCGCGGGAACGCGACATTGCAGCTGACATTGTCGTGACCGATGATCCCGACTTTGTTGCAAAGGCTGATCGGATCGTATTGCCCGGCGTAGGTGCATTTGCCGATTGCCGCGCTGGCTTGTTTGCGATCGATGGTCTGGTGGAGGCTTTGCGCGACAGTGTGGAACAGCGCGCAGTGCCGTTTTTCGGCATATGTGTTGGCATGCAGCTGATGGCCAGTCGTGGTCTGGAAAAGGAAGTTTCTCATGGTCTGGGCTGGATTGCCGGGGATGTGGTTCCCATCAAACCCTTGGACCCGGAACTGAAAATCCCGCAAATGGGGTGGAATACGCTTCTTGAGCAGCGCGCACATCCGGTCTGTGACGGCATTCAATTGGGGCCAGACGGTCTCAACGCCTATTTTGTCCATTCCTATCATATGGTGCCAGAAAATCCGGATCATATCGTTGCCCTGACGGACCATGGAGGTCCGGTCACGGCCATCGTGGCGCGTGACAATCTGATCGGCACACAATTTCACCCGGAAAAAAGCCAGCAGCTTGGCCTGTCGCTGATCGGCAATTTCCTGAACTGGTGGCCAGCGAAAAGCCGGGCACAGATTGATGCTGTGGCAGCCAACGCCTGACTTGATTGTATTTAGAGAAATGAATTAAACCCATGATCCTTTTTCCAGCCATTGATTTGAAAGACGGCCAGTGTGTGCGCCTGAAACTGGGTGACATGAATCAGGCGACCGTCTTCAATGACAGTCCCGGCGCTCAGGCCAAAGCCTTTGAAGATCAGGGTTTCGAATGGTTGCATGTGGTCGATCTGGATGGTGCATTTGCCGGTGAAAGCCGCAACGGCGCAGCTGTGGATGCGATTTTGGCCGCCACAAGTAATCCGGTGCAGTTGGGTGGCGGCATTCGCACTCTGGATCACATTGAAGCCTGGCTTTCAAAAGGGCTTGCCCGGGTCATTTTGGGAACAATTGCTGTGCGGGACCCTGCTCTTGTGCGGCAGGCCTGTGCTGAATTTCCGGGAAAAGTTGCCGTTGGCATTGATGCCCGCTCCGGCCATGTGGCCGTGGAAGGCTGGGCCGAGACATCTGATCTGACGGTTCTGGATATGGCCAAGCGGTTTGAAGATGCAGGCGTTGCAGCCATCATCTACACCGATATTGACCGGGATGGTGTTCTGGCTGGCATTAACTGGGACAGCACATTGGAGCTTGCCAATCATGTGTCCATTCCGGTGATTGCATCGGGCGGCCTTGCCTCCATGACTGACATTCAAAGAATGACGCAGGGCGACGCGCAGATTCTGGAAGGTGCCATTTCCGGACGGGCGCTTTATGATGGGCGGATTGATCCGACCGAAGCCCTGACACTGTTGAAGAAAGCTGCGTGATGCTGAAAATCCGTGTCATTCCATGCCTTGATGTCAAGGAAGGCCGTGTGGTCAAGGGTGTCAATTTTGTCGATCTGATTGATGCAGGTGATCCGGTTCAGGCCGCTATTGCCTATGATGCTGCCGGTGCCGACGAGCTGTGTTTCCTGGATATCACAGCCAGCCATGAAGACCGTGGCATTTTGCTGGATGTCGTGCGCGAGACGGCGGAACATTGCTTCATGCCGCTGACCGTTGGTGGCGGCGTCAGGGAAGTTGCAGATATCCGCAGCCTGCTGCTGGCCGGTGCCGACAAGGTTTCGATCAACACGGCTGCGGTGAAAAACCCGGACTTTGTGCGTGAGGCCGCAGACAAATTTGGCAATCAGTGCATCGTCGTCGCCATTGACGCAAAACGCGTTTCTGGACCCGATGAACCGGACCGGTTTGAAATTTTCACCCATGGCGGGCGCGAAGCAACCGGCATTGATGCTGTTGCTTTTGCCAAACAGGTGGTTGCCTTGGGCGCCGGAGAAATTCTTCTGACCAGTATGGACCGGGACGGAACCAAGATCGGGTACAATCTGCCACTTACCAAAGCCATTGCCGACGCTGTTCATGTGCCGGTGATTGCCTCCGGCGGTGTTGGCAATCTGGATCACCTTGTAGAAGGTGTCACTGGCGGCCATGCAAGCGCCGTTCTCGCAGCCTCAATTTTTCACTTTGGCACCTATACGATTGCCGAAGCCAAGGCGCATATGGCCAAAGCTGGCCTGCCGATGCGGCTTGTGTGACAACGGATATTGTTATGAGCACATTTTCTCTGAACGATCTGGAAGCCATTATCGAGCAACGCAGTTCGGCGGGTGCGGAGACATCCTATACGGCGCGCCTGCTTGAAAAGGGGCCCTTGAAATGCGCCGAAAAGTTTGGCGAAGAGGCTGTTGAACTGGCGTTGGCAACCGCTGCGCAAGAGCAGGAAGACGTGGCGAATGAAGCTGCCGATGTTTTGTATCATCTGATGGTTTTGCTGCGCGCACGTGGTGTTGGGCTGGATCAGGTAATGGAAATTCTTAACCAACGTACCGCACAATCCGGTCTTGCGGAAAAAGCCGCACGCACTTCGCCTGAGTAAGAAGCCTGATATGAGCTTGCCAAAACCATCTGAACGCAGCCTGCATGAAGGCTCTCTTTCCCCCTATCGCATCTATGATGTCGAGCATTGGTCAAAACTGCGCGCCGATACACCGATGACACTGTCAATCAATGAAATCCGCAGACTGCAAAGTCTGAATGATCCGATATCGGTTGAAGAGGTTGAGCGGGTCTATCTGCCGCTTGCCCGTCTGCTGTTCCATTATGTCAAGGCAACACAAGGCCTGTTTCAGGCGACCGCCCAGTTTCTTGATATGAAAGACAGGAAAGTGCCGTTTATCATCGGGTTGGCCGGATCGGTCTCGGCAGGCAAATCCACCACAGCCCGTGTCCTGCAGGCCCTGCTGTCACGCTGGCCCTCCATGCCCAAGGTAGATCTGATAACCACGGACGGTTTTCTGTATCCCAATGCTGTGTTGAAAGCTGAGGGCCTGATGGAGCGCAAGGGATTCCCGGAAAGCTACGATGTGACCGCGTTGCTGCGCTTTCTGACCGATATCAAGGCCGGAAAGCAATTTGCAACCGCGCCGCTCTATTCGCACCTGATTTACGATGTGGTGCCGAACGAAACGGTAACGATTTCCAATCCGGATATTCTGATCCTGGAAGGGTTGAATGTTTTGCAAGTCCGCGACCTGCCACCGGGCGGTGACAGTGTTCCCTTCGTCTCGGACTTTTTTGATTTTTCAATTTATCTGGATGCAGATGAGGTCTTTGTTCAGCAATGGTACAGAGAGCGGTTTTTGCGCCTACGGGAAACTGCATTCCGCGATCCGAAAAGTTTCTTCAGGACCTTTGCTGAATTGACGGAACAGGATGCAGTGGCCACGGCTGATGATATCTGGGCACGGATCAACCGGCCCAATCTGCTGGAGAACATTTTGCCCACACGGCAACGCGCTGATCTGATCCTGCACAAGGGCGGAGATCACAAAATTGATCAAGTGGCATTGCGCCGACTTTAGCGCGGCCAGGTTTTAAACCATGCTTGGCAGAATACGGTCCGGCGCGGCATGGCCGTCCAACAGTGATTTGATGTTCACAATCACCTTGTCGCCCATATCAATGCGTCCTTCGATGGTCGCAGATCCCATATGTGGCAGCAGCACAACCTTGTTGGTCTGAGCCAGCTTCAGCAGTTTGGGATTGATGGCTGGCTCATGTTCAAACACATCCAGTCCGGCTCCCGCCAACTTGTCCTCTTCCAGCATTTTCAGGAGCGCATTTTCATCAATGATCTCGCCGCGCGCCGTGTTTACCACATAGGCTTCGGGGCGCATCAATTGCAGCCGCCGGGCTGACAGGAGATGATAGGTGCCGGGCGTGTGAGGGCAATTGACAGAAATGATATCCATCCGCGCCAGCATCTGATCAAGACTGTCCCAATAGGTGGCTTCAAGGCTGTCTTCAATTTCGGCTGGCAGTGGCCGGCGGTTGTGATAATGGATCGCCAGTCCAAACGCTTTGGCGCGGCGTGCAACAGCCTGTCCAATGCGGCCCATGCCAACAATGCCGAGGCGCTTTCCCGATATGCGACGCCCGGTCATCCATGTTGGCGACCAGCCTGACCAGTGTTCGCCGTCAGGAAGTATCGCAGCGCCTTCGGCCAGGCGGCGTGGCACAGCAAGAATCAGCGCCATGGTCATGTCAGCGGTGTCTTCGGTAAGCACATTTGGCGTGTTGGTGATGACAATTCCCTTGTCGTGGGCAGCACCTACATCAATGTTATCCACACCATTTCCGAAATTGGCAATCAGCTTCAATTGCGGCCCGGCCTGATTGATGATGGCGGCGTCGATACGATCGGTAACTGTGGGCACAAGCACATCGGCTGTCTTCACAGCATCCACCAATTCCGCCTGTGTCATGGCGTGATCGTCTAAATTGAGCCGCGCATTGAACAACTCGCGCATGCGCGTTTCCACCTGTTCCGGCAGTTTCCGCGTTACCACAACCAGCGTTTTTGATCTCGACATTTAGCGCTAGCCCCTTCTCTTTGAGAGCTCTTTAACCATATCTGTTCAAAACATGTATATGGTATCAACAGATATCGCCCGATCCGGACAAGGTTCATTTTGCAGACCCTAACAGATAGAACTGCAAACACAATTTGAATGACTTTGTATAATGTGTCAGGAGAGCAGATGCCAAGCCTCCTATTGCGTGGACGGCGAGTTTGCAACGTAGGGTGCGCTGATAAGGTGTATGAGTGCGCAGGACATGAGTTTTAAATTGATGCAATTTGGACCGGCAGTGCGAAAGCAGTACCGAAGGATATGCCTTGGCAAGGTCTTATCCATCGCCTGCGTGAGCTTGATCGCGTTTACATTTTCGATGTTTGGTCCGGGTCCCGGCGCTGCCTTTGCTCAATCAGCCGATGAGCGTGGCATTCGCGTTGGTACGTCTGGTCTGCCTCTGCCCCGCTTTGTAAGCCTGAAATCCAATCAGGTGAATGTGCGCGTTGGTCCTGGGCGGGACTACGATATCGCCTGGATTTTCGTCAAAGGCGGCTTGCCGGTTGAAGTTTTTCAGGAATCCGACAATTGGCGGCGCATTCGCGATGCTGCCGGAAATTCCGGTTGGGTGTTTCACAGCCTCCTATCAGGACGCAGAACCGCGCTGGTGACCCCATGGACCAGTGATGCCGAACCATTGCCGCTCTATCGCGAGCGCAGCATCGGCGCAAAACTCAATGCAAGACTGGAAACCGGCCTGCTGCTGAATATTGATGAATGCGATGGCGAATGGTGCCGTGCAGACGTAAGAGACGGAAATGACCAGAGCTATCGCGGGTTCGTCCAGCAGAATAAATTATGGGGTGTCTACACCAATGAAGAATTTGAGGATTAGCCGCACCTCAAAGGTGACGTCCGGTTTCTTCAGTTCTCAGCCAAAAAGTCCTGGATCAGTTCAAGCGAAGAATTTCCCTCCATCGGCCCCCGTTTTGTGACAGAAAGTGCGCCGGCTGCATTGGCATATTCCCCTGCGGTTTCCGCAGAATAGCCCTGCATCAAAAGCGCCAGAAACGTTCCGCAAAAACAATCGCCTGCTCCAGTTGGGTCCACTTCCGATACATGATGGGGTGCAATTGCAAATTCGCTTTTCCCGTCCAAAATCAGCGCGCCCTTTGATCCACGCTTCAAGGCGATGATCTCTGCACCACCCGACTGCAAACGATCTATCGCGGCCTCCTCTGTGATACCGGGATACAGGTGGGTCAGATCATCTGTGCTGGGGAGCAGATAAGTACATTTGCTGATGATGTCATCCAGGGCGACACGCACTTCCGTGTCGCGCATAAGCTCGGGGCGGATATTGGGATCGCAGCTTACTTTTCCGCCTGCAGCAATGGTCTGGTCAAAGGTCTTCAGCACCATTTTTCGCAGATTCGGGTTTCCAAGGGACGAGGCTGAGATGTGGAACAGCGTATCCTGCAATTTCAAACCATCATTTGGCACCTGGAAAGAGTCTGCTGCCGTGCCCGCCAAATGGAAAATGAAAACCCTTTGGCCATCGCTGAAATAAGAGACGAAGGCAACGCCGGTCGGACGGTCAGGATCAATGAAGATATGTTCCACGCCCACGCCATCATCCTTGAGACGCTGGAGCAATGCCTTGCCGAAACCATCTGCCCCGACGCCGCCTAAAATCGAGGTCTGTGCGCCCAGGCGAGCCGCCTGATCTATGAAAATGGCTGGCGCGCCACTTGGAAAAGGGCCTGAGTAATTGGAAATCTGCTCCAAGGCACAATCTTTCGTGTGCGATACGAATTCAACGAGCAGTTCACCGGCGGTGACAATATTTGTGGGCATCACGATTTTCCAGAACTCCTGACGCTAACTGACTTTGAACTGTTGTAGCCAGAAATCTGTCAGCTTGCGAATGGCAAGATTGGTGTCATTCGCGCCATTATAAATTCTCATATGGTGGCACGGCAATACCGGCAGTTTTTTCGCCTGCGCAAGTTTTGGCCGCCTTCCATTGAGAATTTCCTGGGTTCGCACGGCGACGCCCAGCCCGGCTTCAGCGGCAGCTGCAACACAGGCAAGACTCGGGCTTGTCAAAGTCACTTCCCAGGGAATGCCAGCCTGCCCTAACGCATTCAGGGCGGCTTTGCGAAAACTGCAAGGTCCCTCCACCAGAACCAGCGGTAGCGGTCGCTTGCTTGAAATATCCGAGCCTGCTTTTTCCAGCCAGATCATCTGCGGCGAGTTGATTTCAATTTCGGTCGCATCGGTGTCCTGCTTGTAGGAAATCACCTGATCCAGCTCTCCCCGCTTCAGCCCTTCCACAAGCACCGGGCTGCGATCTACCAACACCTGAATGCGGATATTGGGAAACTGCTCGGAGAACTCGGAAAGGGCTGTTGGAAAGAAGCTTTCTGCAATGTCCTGAACGACGCCCATTCTGACAAGGCCGGAAATCTGACTGCTGCGTGTGATCTTAAGGACAGCATCGTTTTGCGTGAGAATTGCGCGGGCGTGCTCCAGCACCTCCCGGCCAGTGGTCGTCAGCACCTGACTGCGGCCTTCCTTCTTGAAGAGCGCTGTTCCGATCTGGCCTTCCAGACGGTTCATCTGCAGGCTGATGGCGGGCGAAGTTCGCCCCGCACGTTCAGCCGCTTTTGAAAAATTGCCAAGCTCCACCACAGCGACGAATGAGCGTAGGCAATCCATGTTGAGGTTTGTCATCATAGTTTAATTTTATTAGCGCTTTCGGTAAAATATGTAAACTTTATTTATATGTTGACGCGTGTACATTTTCGCCATCAGAGCGCCTTTCCGTTCGAGAGTTGTGCGCTCACAAAAGACTAATTTGAATGGGAGGAACAGAGATGAACCTGAAAACAATGCGCCTGAAAACGCGTCAATGTCTGGCGGCATTTGCCATGTCGGCTGTTATTGGCGCCGCACCTGCGGTCGCCGAAGATTTTTACGACGGCAAAACACTGGATGTCATCGTCAATTATGACGCCGGTGGAAACACCGACATTACAGCCCGCACCCTGATGCAGTTCATGCAGAAACACATCCCCGGCGAGCCGCGTATCGTGGTGAAAAACCGGGCCGGTGCCGGTGGCATTGTCGGCACAAATTATTTTGGCCAAGCGGTCAGAAATGATGGCTTCACCGTTGGTGTTTTCTCCGTCGCATTGATGCCGGAAATGATGGGCAATGAAGCGCTCACCGTCTCTCATGGAGACTTTGAGTTTATTGGCGGCATTCCGGAAGACACAATTTTTCACCTGCGCAAAGGCGTCGGCGTGGAAAAGGCGACCGATATTTTTGATCTTGATGCGCCAATCAAAACTGCGGGCCATGGTCCTGTAAACATGAAAGACCTTATTCTGCGCGCTGCCATGGATCTGCTGGAAGTGGATTATCAGCATGTCACCGGTTTTCAGTCATCCGGCAAAATTCGCGGTGCCATCCTGAAGAGTGATGTGGACATGTCCGCAGACTCCATGACCGGCTACGCGTCGCGCGTGAAGCCTAATCTTGTGGATGAAGGCCATTCAATTCCGCTGTTCTCTCTGGGCATTCCGACAGAAGACGGCCATTTGGCTGCAGCGCCTGGCACACTTGATGGCGTTCCGACCTTTGATGAGTTCTATGAAGCCAGATTTGGCAAGAAGCCGTCCGGACCGATCTATGATGTGCTGCGGACGGTTGCTCAGGTTCGCTCAACATCTCTGCGGGCTGTGTTCCTGCCCAAAGGCTCTCCGCAGGAAGCTGTCGATACCCTGCGGGCCGCTTTCAAAGCAACAACCGAAGATCCTGCATATCGTGCCGAGTTCATGAAAATCAGTGGCTTCGATCTGGTGGCCTTGCCCGATGACGAAGCCGAGGTGCGCCTGGCGTCACTGTTGAATACCGATCAGAAAATCATCGATATTCTCAAATCTTATGCGGCTGAAGGTGCCAGATAAGAAGCCGGTCTGATCGATGCTTTGAACATATGACTTACTGACGGGCGGCACGCGCTGCCCGTCATCGATTTATCAGGCATCGCGCGCCAACTGCAATAAAAGCACAGCACATACACCCTGTTCAAAACCCAGAGGGACCTGCCTGTCGGGCAGCACATATAAATGTATTTTGAAAGTGCTCTTGCCGGACTGGCCATGGTGGTCGTCTGGCCCGCCATTGGATATCTGGGTCTGGGAATTGTTCTGGGCATGTTTTTTGGAGCCGTGCCCGGATTGTCCGGTTTGGTGGGAATGGCCATTCTGCTGCCCTTTACCATCGGCATGGACACAGCCTCGGCCTTTGCTTTTCTGATCGGCATGTACGCGGTGACCACAACCAGCGACACGCTGGCATCGGTTCTGCTGGGCGTACCGGGAACGGCTGCCTCGCAAGCCACTATTCTGGATGGTTACCCATTGGCCCAAAAGGGCGAGGCTGCACGTGCATTGGGCGCCGCATTTACCGTGTCCGGCATTGGTGGGCTTTTGGGTGCGATAATGCTGGCCCTGTCCATTCCCATCGTGGAGCCCTTGATTCTGGCTGTTTCAGACCCGGAGTTCTTTGTGCTTGGCATCCTGGGGCTGACCATGGTCGGTGCGCTGTCGGGACATTCCATGCTGAAAGGGCTGACTGCAGCGTGTCTGGGACTGTTGCTGGCCACCATCGGTTTTGCAGAATTCAGCGGTCAGCCACGTTATACATTTGATTTCATTTACCTGCTGGACGGCGTGCCCATTCTTCCGCTGGTTCTGGGCCTGTTTGCCATTCCGGAAATTCTCGATCTTGCCATCAGTGATGGCTCCATCTCGCGCGTCAAACGCACCGAGGTAAAGGGCGGCATGATGACGGGTGTGCGCGATGCGTTCAAGCATTGGTGGCTTGGCCTGCGCTGCACTGTGATCGGTGTTTATATCGGCATGCTGCCCGGCTTGGGCGGTGCCATTGTGGATTGGGTTGCCTATGGCCATGCTGTGCAAAGCAGCAAGGATAAAAGCCAGTTTGGCAAAGGCGACATTCGAGGCGTGATTGCGCCGGAAGCTGCAAATAATGCCATGAAGGGCGGCGCGCTGTTGCCGACCATTGCCTTCGCCATTCCCGGCAGCGCGTCCATGGCCATTTTGCTGGGTGCCTTTACCATTCAGGGGCTGCAGCCCGGGCCGCAAATGCTGATCAGCGAACTGGATGTGACATTCAGCCTGATCTGGTCATTGGCCATTGCCAATGTGGCCGGTGCATTGGCGCTTCTGGTCTGGGGCAACCAGCTTGCAAAACTGACCTTTGTAAAAGGTCACATTCTGGTTCCAGCCGTGATGCAGTTCATTTTCATGGGCTCGTGGATTGAGCGCAGTGACATGGGCGACTGGATATTGTTATTGGGCTTTGGTGCGCTTGGGTATCTGATGAAAAAGGGCGGCTGGTCCCGGCCGCCTCTAGTGCTTGGTTACATTTTGGGAAAAATCATGGAATCTGCGCTGCATATCAGCATCCAGACCCATAGTATGGGATCGTTTTCACGGCCCATTGTTCTGGCAATGATCGCATTGCTGATCCTGACCCTTTATGTGGCTTACCGGCGGCACAAAACCAACCAATTGAACACTGATCCGCTTGAGGATTCAGAATCTGAAGGTGGCTCGGTGCATCACCCCAGCCTTTCCATTCCTGTATCAATGGGCGCTTTACTGGTGTTTCTGGCTGCCGGCGCCACGGCCTTGGGGTGGTCTTATGGCTCGAAACTGTTCCCCTTGACGGTCATTGCAGTCGGCATTGCTCTGGCATTGTCTGTGGTTCTGTCGGATGTCCGGAATCTGGCCTTGATGAAGCGGGGGGCGAATACGGCTCTGCGACCCATTGTGGCGTCGGAGATGGGCAACGCCATGAAGTTTGTCCTGCTGCTATTGGGCGTTCTGCTGGCCGCTTTGGTGGTGGGGCAATATCTTGCCCTGATAGCTTTTGTCGGGATTTATCTCTGGTTTTGGGGGCGCTACAGCCCCCGCATCATCGCGCTTTACTGCGCCCTTTCCGCCATTGGCCTTTACGGCCTTTTTGAAGTGGTTGTTCCTGTGATCTGGTATCAGCCGCTTTTCTTCACCCTGTTCTGATTGAAGCCGAATGTTCAAAACTCCCAGGAGGTCAAAATGAAAGTTACACTTTATTACGCGCCAATCGCCTGTTCGCTTGTTCCCTTTGTGAGCCTGAATGAAGCACAGGCGGACTTTGAGATCAGCCCGATCAACATTCGCGGCAAGGAGCAAATGTCGCCCGATTATCTCAAGCTGAACCCAAAGCACAAAGTTCCTCTTCTGATCGTAGACGGAGAACCGCTGACCGAGAATGTGGCCATCCAATACTGGATTTCCAAAACCTTTCCTGATGCCAATCTGCTGCCATCAGGCACCTGGCAGGAAGCCCAGGGTCTTTCGCTTCTGTCCTGGTTTGCCTCAGGGTTTCATCCTCATATCAGCCGCTGTAATGCACCCACCGGTTTTTGCGATGTGCCCGGCACGGAAGACAATGTTCGAAACCTGGCCAAGAAGACGCTTATGAGCAGTTTTCAAATTGCCGATGACATGCTGGCTGGCCAGGACTTCTTCTTCGATCATTTCACAACGGCAGATGCCTATTTTTTCTGGTGTTTTCGCCGGACCGGAATGTTCGATGTAGACCTGTCGGGCTTCAAAAACTGTCAGGCCCATTTCGAGCGCCTGTCAGAGCGCCCCAGCGTTCAAAAAGTCCTGACGTTTGAAAAAGAAACTCTGGCGAAATTCAAAGCAAGAAATTGAATTGAAATAGAAAAGTTCGGAACGGCATTCGATCCTGAATGTTCAACCAAACAGGACCGAATGCATGATGCGGCCGGGCCAGAATGTGAATCCTCCTGCCAGAAGCAGGCTGAACACATAGACCTGAATCATCGCACTTCGGTGCGCGGGAATGTTGTGCCTTCGGGCAAAGCCAATGGCACGCCACAGCGCCCAAAGAACAAAGGCTGACAATATATGAATGGGTCCAAAGGGACCCACCGTGCGAAATTCGTTGATGAAGAAGCTGGAGGCCGCAACAACAAACATTGCGGTAACCCATGTATAGCCAAGGCATCGATGCGCAGTTGTGCCTTTGGGCAACGCAAATTGCAGGCCGCCGGATACAACGGCAAAAATGGCCAGAATGGCATGGATCGGGACCGGCTGTGCAGCCGACAGAAGCGGTTCAAAATTCATGAATGATATGTGCCACAGGCACGCCACGCCTTCCACGCAAAATTTGGGCTTGAGCTCAATTGGGTGGTTTGAAAAACACCCAACTTCGTGCAAGGTCTTCCCTCACATGAAAGCCAAGCTGGAAGATCCCATGTCGGTTGAATTTCTCATCACATCAATGATTGTCATTCTGTTGCCGGGAACTGGCGTTCTATACACGCTGGCTGTGGGGCTTGGGCGGGGTTTTAGAGCCAGTATTGCCGCCGCGTTGGGCTGCACATTCGGCATTGTTCCCGCTGCCATTGCCAGCATTATCGGACTGGCTGCCATTTTCCACACAAGCGCGTTGGCGTTTCAGATCGTCAAATATCTGGGCGCTGCGTATTTGTTGTTTATGGCGTGGCGCATTCTTCGTGACGGAGGCGCTCTTGATGTCAATGAAGACAGAAAACAGGTCTCGCTGTTTCAGACCGCGCTGAACGGAACACTTATCAATGTTCTGAACCCGAAATTGTCGCTTTTCTTTTTGGCGTTCCTGCCTCAGTTCGTTGACACGAACCAGGTAAATGCCATGCCGACCATGTTCTTTCTGGCAGGTATCTTCATGCTGCTCACCTTTCTGGTCTTCGTCCTTTACGGCGGCTGCGCCGCACTGGCCCGGGACTATTTTATCAGGCGACCAAATGTCATGGTCTGGATGAAGCGTTCATTTGCTGGGGCATTCGGTTTCCTGGGACTGCGTCTGGCATTGTCTGACAGATAAGGTTTTTCTGCAGAGTCATAACGGGCTTGTCCATTCGGCCTGCAGAGCCTTCAGACAGACCCGACTTGCTGATCGCGGAGGCAGAACGGCAGGGCGATGCAACTCTGGCTGGTCGGTTGCATTGGCAGTTGCAGCAGCGGCCAATCGTGGGTTCGATCGTTACCGCCATATCTGGAAGACAAGTCGAAGCGGCTAGTCCGCTTTGTTCCATCCTTTTGCGTTCTGCTCGGCCCGTTCGAGCAGGCTGAACAGCATGTCGGTTTCTGTCTTTGAAAAACCATCCAGCAGCACAGCGTTGATGTCTTCGTAAAAGTTCGCAAGGTGACTGAGGTCCTTTGCAGCGCTGGTTGCGTCAATTCTGACCGTGCGTCTGTCATGGGCGTCAGGCGTTCTGAGCAGAAACCCCTTATCAACCATGCGATCCACAATGCGCGAGGTTGCGGGTGCGTTGTTGCCGCTATAGGCGGCCAGATCACCAAGGGTCAGGCCGCTATTTTTCCACACGGCGGACAGAATGACCCATTGCGGCAACGATAGATCATATCGCTCCAGAATTTTCTGGCACACCGCATTGCACGCACCTGCCGTGTAATTGAGTTGTCTGCCCATGGATCGTGGTGGGTTCAATTTTTTATTTGCCATGTAAATATTTTACCTGTAATAAATATGCTTGTAAATATAATCTAGTCCATGACAACAGGAGATGTAAAATGAAGTTTCCAGGAATAGCAGTACTCGCCGTCGCAATTAGCACAACGACATGCGCATTTGCACAGACCGCCAATGCTACAGACAAACCAGCGGGTCGGTTGACTGCTGAACTGACATTCGGTGCCATTGATACAACCGGCAAAGGCTACATTCATCAGGGAGACCTGGAAGAATTTCGCGCGAGTGTGTTTTCAGGCATGGATTATGATGACAGCGGAAAGCTGACCTATCAGGAATTCGCTGCATGGGACCCGGGCTTCTCCAGCATTGCTGAAGAAGAGGGAAAATCCGAGGCCTATACCACAGCGACCAAAATCGTATTCGCTTTCTGGGATCGTGATGGCAATGGCGAAATCACCGAAGCTGAAATGCGGTTTGCCATGAATGCCGATTTTCGCCGTGCCGATCTCGATGATAATGGCACGCTTTCGCAATCGGAATTCATCGGTGGTTTCGCGGTCATAGTTGCCATGCGCGCTGCGATCCGGCCCGATCTTTAATCTCCTGAAGCCGAATGGAGTCGGTTATGAAAAGCACAAAACAATCCTACGGACGCTTTGCAGTCAGCATTCACTGGTTAAGCGCCATCCTTATTCTGGTGCTGTTGGGGTCTGGACTCAGGTCGGACATGACCCTTGATCCAGCAGTGAAAATCGCGATCCTCCGGGTCCATATTCCTGTCGCGATTCTGGTGCTGGTTCTCACAGTGGCACGGCTGGTCTGGTGGTGGCGGTTCGATAAAAAACCAGCGCCGCTTGAGGGGACACCTTCATGGCAGAAAAGCATTGCTGTATGGACCCATCGGCTGCTTTATGTGTTGCTGTTCGTGATGTTGGGAAGTGGCATTGGACTGTCCATCCTGTCCGACGCGCCGGATGCCGTGTTTGGCAGTGCCGAACTGCCTGATTTTTCACAATATTTACCGCGCACAGCCCACGGAATAGCGGCCAAGATACTGGCCGGGCTGATTGCACTTCATGCGGGCGCAGCTTTGTTTCACCATTTCATGAAACGGGATGTGACCTTGATGCGGATGTGGTTTCAAAAGGGTTCGGATTAATCCACAACCACGAAGACACCTTCGCGGCGCGGGTCTCCTGCGCCGTCAAAGCGGCCACGCGGGTTGCGCTCGACAGCATGAACACCGCCGAAATAAAGGCTTTGCTCCTGCCAGAATTCTGTCTCGGGAAACACACCTTCCAGCGCTTTTGCTTCTGGCTGATTGCTGTAATCCTCGATATCCAGCCGCCGCCGCTCGCCATGGATACGAGGCCGATGAACGGCCTCGCGAATGCCCATACCGGTCAGAAAACGATTGGCCAGCACCTGATAAAGGGCTGTGCGAATGCGGTTTGAGCCGCCGGAACCCAAAGCCAGCAACGTTCCGTCTGCACCATCGGCAATGGTGGGAGCCATCATTGAAGACAGGCGTCGCTGCCCCTTGGGCTGCGGTTGCCAGCGGGTTGGACCCTCCGGATTAACATCCTCTTCCCCCAGCATATTGTTCAACATGTAACCCCGACCGGGAACGATCTGGCCGTTGCCCTCACCGTTGGTGACGGTCACAGCAACGGCATTGCCATGGCGGTCTATGACGCTGATATGGGTGGTTCCGTTGAACCCGTCCCTGGTGCCAGACTGTTCCGATTGTTTTGCCTGCACTTTAAACTTTTCGGCTATTTCCGAGCCTGAACGGCCAGAGCGCCAAAATCGATCCACCTGTGCAATTGCATCTGCCCTGCCAGATAGCGGCGATGAGGGGTTGCTGTCTGCGCTCAGCATGGCAAGAGACAGCACGCCACCCATTGCTGGCAACGCATTGCTGAACACCCGGCATGCTGTGTTTTCCCAGCGTGTCGGATCACGCAATTGAGCAACATAGTCTGAAAAATCATCGGCCCTTATGTGGCCGCCTTCATCCACCTGCTGTTGCAGCACGCGGTCTATCTCGCACATGCCGTTGAAAGATGCGTCGCTGCGCTCGGCGAACTCATTGAACAGGCGTAGCAACTCGGCATTGTTGAAGGCATCACCTTCTGCCAGCAATTTTCCCTCTGGCGCATATAATGATCTGGCAGGGTCTGATGCCTGTAGAATGGGCGAGACAATTTCAAACAGTTTTGCCTGAAGCGGACTAACCGTCAGTCCCTCCGCGCTTGCCAGAGCCGTTCGGAAAAGTTGCTGAATTGTCAAACCAGTATGAGTTGCTTGGCCAGTATGAACTGTATGGGCATTCGCTGTATTGCCAAGGTTGAAGAGAGCTGTCAGGCCAGCCTCCATTCCCGGCACGGCACTGGTTCCGGCCCCAATATGAAACAATTGCCGGACACTGCCAAAATCGGCCTCGACATCCGTCACATGCGCATCGCTCTGCTTCTGCCCTGGCAGATCCACAAAGAAATCCAGAACTTCCGTTTTTCCGCTGCGATGCCGCGCAGTCATGAACCCACCCCCACCGGGGCTGGCAAAAACCGGCTCGGCAAGACAGGCTGCAATCAGCCCGGCTGCGGCGGCCTGAAAGGCATTGCCACCATCATTCAGCGTGCGAGCCGCCGCGTCAGCCGTGACTTTATGCCCGGCGGCAACAGCACCAGCCTGCAAATCTCGCGCCTTATGAAGGAAAGACATGTAGGGAGACCTTTATGAAAATCGGGAGACTTGGAAGAAGTCAGCCGCACCGTAATGGATGTGAGTTCAGCTACAAACCAGATTTTCAGCCGTTTGAACAACGCAAAAAGGCCGCAGTCATAATTTGCGCGCAATTTTGCTGCGAAAGCGCTAAAGACACTCAAAAAGCCGTTGGAGCTGACTTTATGCCGACAATCGCTCTTGTTGATGATGATCGTAACATCCTGACCTCTGTCGCCATGGCGCTGGAATCGGAAGGTTACAGGGTTCAAACCTACACGGATGGAGCCTCTGCACTGGACGGGTTGATGGATAATCCGCCCGACATGGCCATTCTGGATATCAAAATGCCACGCATGGATGGTATGGAATTGCTGCGCCGGTTGCGTCATAGCAGCGATATGCCGGTGATCTTTCTAACGTCCAAGGATGATGAGATTGATGAATTGTTCGGCCTGAAAATGGGCGCGGACGATTTTATTCACAAACCCTTTTCCCAGCGCCTGCTGGTGGAACGTGTCAAGGCCGTAATGCGCCGGGTCGCCCCACGTGACGGCAGTGTCATCAAGGAACCTGAGGCCAGCAAGGCGCTGGAGCGCGGCGCGTTATCCATGGATCAGGAGCGGCATACCTGCACCTGGAACGGCAAGAATGTGGTTCTGACCGTGACTGAATTCCTGATCCTGTTTGCTCTGGCGCAACGGCCCGGTGTCGTCAAAAGCCGAAATGCCTTGATGGATGCAGCCTATGATGATCAGGTCTATGTGGATGATCGCACCATCGACAGCCACATCAAGAGGCTGCGTAAAAAGTTCAAGGCAACCGATGATGATTTCGATATGATCGAAACACTGTATGGTGTCGGTTACCGCTTTCGCGAAGGATAGGGACACCAGCAAACCGCCATGTCGGCTTCTGACGCCACAAAAGAGGATGATCTGCACCAGCCTGAGGATAAGATTGCCAAACCGGCATCTGCCTTGCGCCGGGTTGCCGAAAAGGCCAAAAAGGGTGCGCGCAGACGTGTGCGTTTTTCCCGGCTGACGCCCAAGCGTGTATTAGCAGCTGTCAGTCTGCAGGTTTTCTCATCTCTCACACGACGGATTGTATTTCTCAATCTTGCGGCGCTTCTTGTGCTTCTGTCCGGCATTCTGTTTCTCAACCAGTTTCGGGCCGGACTGACAGAAGCGCGGATTGAAAGCCTTTTGACACAGGGCGAGATCATCTCGGGGGCCATTGCGGCCTCCGCCAGTGTGCAAACCAATACCATTACAATTGATCCTGATCGACTTCTGGAACTGCGCAGTGGCGAGAGCATCGCAGCGTTTGAGGAAGAGGAAGACGCACTTGAGTTTCCCATCAATCCAGAGCTTGTTGCCCCGGTCCTGCGCAGGCTGATTTCGCCGACCCGCACAAGGGCGCGAATTTATGATCAGGAAGGCACACTTATCCTGGATAGCCGTGCGCTTTATGCCTCTGGCCAGATCTTGCGGTTTGATCTGCCGCCCGTTGAAGCGGTGCCTGCCTGGTATGAGCTGCTTTGGCAAAGAGCCAAATTGTGGCTGCGCCGCGGTGATCTGCCGCTCTACAGCGAAGTCGATGGCGGCAATGGTCGTAACTATCCGGAAGTAGTGCGCGCGCTGTCGGGAACACCGGCCAGCGAAGTGCGTGTGACCGATCAGGGCGAATTGACCGTTGCAGTGGCTGTGCCGATCCAGCGTTTTCGGGCCGTTCTGGGCTCGTTGCTGCTATCGACCCAAGGCGGCGATATTGATGCCATTGTCCAAGCGGAACGCCTGGCTATTTTCAGGGTGTTTCTGGTTGCAGCCATCGTCACGATTTTACTGTCCATCCTGTTAGCCAGCACAATTGCGGGGCCCATGCGCCGTCTGGCGGCGGCGGCGGACCGGGTGCGTCGGGGTGTGAATACCCGTGGTGAGATTCCGGACTTTACCAAACGCCGGGATGAAATCGGACATCTCTCCCAGGCATTGCGTGACATGACCGATGCGCTTTTTACCCGTATGGCCGCCATTGAAAGCTTTGCAGCTGATGTTTCTCACGAGTTGAAAAACCCGCTGACCTCTTTGCGCAGCGCTGTGGAAACCCTGCCGCTTGCCAAGAATGAAGAGCAACGCGAACGACTGTTGAGCGTCATCCTACATGACATCCGAAGGCTGGACCGCCTGATCAGCGACATTTCAGATGCGTCCCGGCTGGATGCTGAACTGGCCCGCCAATCCTCAGAACCGGTTGACCTGTGGTTGCTGCTGGATACAGTTGTTGCAATCGCGCGCGAGACCGCAACAGCTACATCTCCAACCATAGAGCTGACCATTGATGACGCTTTGAAGGACCAGTTATTCGTCTTGGGAGATGATGGACGGCTGGGACAGGTCATCAACAACCTTCTGGATAATGCATGTTCGTTTACAGGTCCGGAAGGCAGTGTGCGCATTTCGGCGGTATGTGACGATGATGAAGTAGTGATCACAATTGAGGATGATGGGCCTGGCATCAGACCGGACGTTCAGACCCGGATTTTTGAACGGTTTTATACAGACCGCCCGGAGCGCGAAGATTTTGGTCAGAATTCCGGGCTTGGCCTGTCGATCAGCAAACAGATTGTGGAAGCCCATCGCGGAACAATCGTCGCCCAGAACTGGTATGACACCGACGAAGATGTGCCAGCAGGTGCCCGCTTCATTGTTCATCTGCCACTGGTGGGAGACTGATATTCGTGCCTGATGACCGCAAGACAGGTCCGGCAATTCATGGCACAGTTGTTGTTTGGCAAAAAACGGGCATTCTGATCATCGGCCGCTCCGGAAGCGGAAAATCTCAATTGGCTCTGGCATTGATGGGTGATGCCACGCGGCCCTGCTCTCTTGTTACAGATGATGGTGTGCTGCTGCGTGCAGACGGCGCAGATTTATGGACATCTGCCCCACCAAATTTACGCGGCAAAATCGAGCGCTACGGCATGGGCATTGAAACGCACGCATTTGTGGAAACCTGTCGTCTTGGGCTGGTGGTGGAACTGATACCGGGAGACCGGATTGACCGCATGCCGGAACCCGATGCGTTGATCTGGACACATGAAGCGGTTTCGCTGCCCAAGCTAATACTCCCGGAGCAGCCCCGAAATGGTGCCTCTTCTGTTTATGCAACTTTGAGGCGTATCAACGCTTAGCTGCTTTGGAAAAGCGTCAAAATCAAAAATTGGGCCTTGCCTTCGCACGGTCAATGCCCAAGATAAAGACTGTATCGTACTGGGTTTGTATTTAAGCTGGATTGTTCAATGATCGGATTGGTGCTCGTCACCCACGGTAAGCTTGCGGATGAATTTCGCTCCGCTCTGGAACATGTTGTCGGTGTTCAGGAAGCGATTGCTACCATCTGCATCGGTCCAGATGACAATATGGAAACCAGGCGTGACGATATTGTCGCGGGCATCCGCTCTGTTGAGTCCGGTTCCGGTGTGATTGTTCTGACCGACATGTTTGGTGGCACACCTTCAAACCTCGCGATTTCTGCCATGGAACCAGGCACCATTGAAGTGATTGCGGGTCTGAACCTGCCGATGCTGGTGAAACTGGCGAGCGTGCGGCGTAATTTGGGTGTGGTCGATGCTGCGCTTGCAGGGCAGGATGCCGGCCGCAAATACATCAATGTTGCCAGCGCGCTTCTGGGTGCAGCACCTCAAAAGACAACTGCAGGATGACCGACGACAACGCGGTTCGGACTCTTACCATCTTGAATGCAAAGGGTTTACACGCGCGCGCCTCAGCCAAATTTGTCAAATGCGCTGGTGCCTTTGATGCATCCGTATCGGTGTCCAAGGACGGGCAGACCGTTGGCGGGACATCCATTATGGGTTTGATGATGCTCGGCGCAACACCCGGTAGCGCAGTGGCGCTTTCCGCCAGCGGACCGGATTCCACTGAGGTCCTGAACGCCCTTGAGGCCCTGATCAAGAGTCGTTTCGGCGAGGAATAACGCTCCACCAAAACGTATAAAGAAATCTTTATATTTAGTTTGCTTTATGGCTATCTCCATGATAGCAAATCGTCAAATTTACCCGCTTTAGGCGGGTCTTCCATTTCACTTATTTATCAAGGGCTGTTCTTCATGGCTGACTATATTGTCAAAGATCTTTCGCTGGCCGATTGGGGCCGCAAGGAAATTGCGATTGCCGAAACAGAAATGCCGGGCCTGATGGCTCTGCGCGACGAATTCGGCAAAGACAAACCGCTCAAAGGTGCGCGGATTGCCGGATCTTTGCATATGACCATTCAGACTGCCGTTCTGATTGAAACGCTTGTGGCACTGGGCGCCGAAGTCCGTTGGGCTTCCTGCAATATTTTCTCCACCCAGGATCACGCAGCATCTGCCATTGCAGCAACCGGCGTTCCGGTTTTCGCAGTCAAAGGCGAAACCCTTGAGGAATATTGGGACTATGCGGACCGCATTTTCAATTGGGGCAATGGTGAAACGGCCAACCTCATTCTCGATGATGGCGGCGATGCGACGATGCTGATCCTGCTGGGTGCGCGCGCTGAAAAAGATATCTCTGTTCTCGACAAGCCGGAAAATGAAGAAGAAGAAGCGCTTTTCGCGACTATCAAAAAGCGCATTGCGGAAACACCAGGCTGGTTCGCCAAGGTTCGTGAAAACCTTCAAGGTGTTTCAGAAGAGACCACCACAGGTGTCCACCGTCTCTATCAGATGCAACAGCGCGGTGAGCTTCCGTTCCCTGCCATCAACGTGAATGACAGTGTGACCAAATCGAAATTCGACAATCTTTATGGTTGCCGTGAAAGCCTTGTTGACGGCCTGCGCCGTGCAACCGATGTGATGATGGCTGGTAAAGTGGCTGTTGTCTGTGGTTATGGTGATGTTGGCAAAGGATCTGCTGAATCCCTGCGCTCTTCCGGAGCGCGCGTTATTGTCACCGAAATCGATCCTATCTGTGCGCTTCAGGCAGCCATGGAAGGATTTGAAGTCGACACACTGGATGATGTTGCCTCAAAGGGCGACATTTTCGTGACAACAACCGGCAATAAGGATGTCATCACAGTCGATCATATGCGTGCCATGAAAGACCGGGCCATCGTGTCCAACATTGGTCACTTTGACAGTGAAATTCAGATTGGCGGTCTGCGGAATTTCAAATGGCATAATGTCAAACCTCAGGTTGATGAAGTTGAATTCCCGGATGGCAAGCGCATCATCGTTCTCGCCGAAGGCCGGTTGGTGAATCTTGGCTGTGCAACAGGGCATCCAAGCTTCGTCATGTCCGCCAGCTTCACCAATCAGGTACTCGCACAGATGGAATTGTGGAACAGGGGCGACCAGTACAAAAATGAGGTTTATGTCCTGCCCAAGCACCTTGATGAAAAGGTCGCCATGCTGCATTTGGAGAAGCTTGGCGTTAAATTGACCCGCCTTACAGACGAGCAATCCAGTTATATTGATGTACCTGCTGATGGCCCGTTCAAACCGGACCACTACAGGTATTAATACAAAGTTAACCATACACTATATGTAGGGGGCGGTGAAAAAAGTGATTCACCGCCCCCTTTTTATGTCCTAAAGCGCTTCCCCCCGATTCGCGAAGCAGGTAATTTCGACTGATTCGTTTTGGTTGATGCGGGTCTTTCAATCTCCAACAACCTTATCGCCCTGGTGGCAACCAACGAATATCGTGAGTAGCCGATGTGGCCATTGTCTGGGCCACGCTCTGGCGCGTTGAGTTTGGTTCTTGAGGATTACCTATGCACCGCATTATGCGGGCTGTTGAAAAATACAGCCGCAAACCATTCGGGATTCCCGGTCGCCGTCCGTTGCGGCGACGCATTGCATTTTTGTCAACTAGCGCATTTGCAGCTCTTGGAACCTCAGCCCACGTCCTGGCACAGGAAACCGCCAACAAACCCGAAATCATCGTTCAACCGCAAACCCTTTTACTGCTCGTTACCGCTTTGGCCGGATTGGTCGCCGCTGGCGTCAGCAGTCTGGTTCTTCTCAAAAACAGACATCGCTACACAACGGAAAAGCGCGCGCTGGAAAGCGCGCTGGCCGAAGCACGGCGGGAAGCGGACAGCGCAGAGCGCCTGTTGCACGCTGATGAGCAACTGACCCTGACCATTCAGCGCGGCCCCGTTGGCACAATTATTGGAACCAAATTGTTTGGCGCCCTGTCTCTTGGCGATCAGGTTCTGGAAGAGGCTTTGGCCACTGATAGCATCAGATTGCTGCAGTTTGACGACTGGCTGGAACCCGAAGCAGCTGCGGAACTGACTGACGCAGTGCTGGAACTGGTCCAGACCGGCAAGGCCTTCAGCCACGCAGCCCACACACTCAGTGGCGGCATGGTGGAAGTTGTTGGCCGTATTGCCGGCCATGAACCCATGCTGCGCTTTCGCACCCTGAGCGATCATTCCATGGAGCTTGCGGAGTTAAAGGCTCACCACAAACTGATGACGCGTGATACCGCCGTGCTGCGTGCCCTGTTGCAGGCAACGCCGATGCCGGTGTGGATGCGCGATGATGTGGGCCGTCTGATCTGGGTCAACCAGGCCTATGCAAGCGCTGTGGATGCATCCGACCCTGAAATCGCGGTCACCCAGGATCTGGAATTACTGGACAGCGATGAACGTGCTGACATCATCAAGGCACAGCAGGGTGAAAGCGTGACCAGCGGCCGGATGAGCGCAACCATGGCCGGACAGCGCCGCGTTGTTGAAGTTCTGGATGTGCGGGCAAATCGTGGATCAGCAGGCATCGCCACTGACGTCACGGCTGTCGTAAATGCAGAAACTGAACTCAGCCAGATGCAACAGTTTCATGCCCGGACACTGGATCAACTGGCCACACCAGTTGCCGTTTTTGGAACCGATCAACGTCTGCGTTTCTGCAACAGTGCCTATCGAAACCTCTGGGGGTTGGAAGCGTCATTCCTCCAGGCCTCTCCACTGGAAAGTGAAATCCTGGATCGGTTGCGCGAACTGCGCCTCTTGCAGGAACAGTCCGATTTCGGATCATGGCGGAAATCCTTCCTGGAACACTATAAATCCATGGAGCCAATCAGCGACTGGTGGCATCTGCCGGATGGCCGCTCCCTTCATGTCATAACCACGCCGCATCCGCAGGGCGGCATCACCCAGATATTCGAAAATGTTACTGAAGAGCTGGATTTGCGCAGCCGTCTGAAGCGCGTTTCGCAGGTTCAGGGCGAAACGCTGGACCATCTTTCCGAAGGGGTTGCCGTGTTCGCCTCGGACGGACGTCTGCAACTGTCCAATCCGGCCTTCGGCTCGATCTGGCTTCTGGATGAGAAGGCTGTTGAACCGGGCCGCCACATCAGCGAGATTTTGGAAGCTGCATTCCTGTATTCACAAGACTGGACGCAGAATGCGACGCAGGACTGGCAGAACATTGCCAATGCCATCACAGGTCTGGAAGATCGACGCAGCGGGATTTCCGGGCAGATATCCTGCTCTCCCGACAAGATCGTCGAATACGCTCTGGTTCCCCTGCCCGACGGGCTGTCCATGCTGACCTTTGTCGATGCCACAGATTCTGTTCAGGTCAAACAGGCTCTGATCGACCGCAATCAGGCGCTTGAAGCCGCTGACGCAATCAAGTCCACATTCATCAAGCATGTCTCCTATGCCCTGCGCGCGCCGTTGACCAATATTATCGGTTTTGCCCAATTGCTGGCTGAGCCGAAAATCGGATCGCTGAATGAGAAGCAGGACGATTATGTCGATCACATTCTGACCTCGTCATCGTCTCTGATGGCCATCATCAATGACGTTCTGGATCTGGCGACAGTGGAAGCCGGTATTGTTGAGCTGGAATTGGGCGAGGTGGATGTGGCAGAGACCGTAGCGGCTGTCATTGAAGCCTCAAAAGATCGGGTCAATGAAACCAAAATTCGTCTCATCAAGGATATTGACAAGAACGCCTCCAGCTTCATTGGCGACGCAAAGCGTGTGCGGCAGGTTTTGTTCAATGTGCTTAGCAACGCCATCCGCTTCTCTGATCCGGGCTCCGAGGTCAAACTGGTCTGCCGTCTGGAAAAGAACGAGATTGTCTTTGCAATTTCAGATCAGGGCCCTGGCATTCCTGATAAATATCGCTCGACAGCGTTTGAACCCTTTGAAAGCACAGCACCGTCTGATGGGCGTCGCAATGTTGGTCTTGGGCTGTCCATCGTTGAAAAATTCATGGGACTGCATCATGGAACCGTGGAACTGGAATCCGAAGAAGGTCAGGGCACAATTGTAACCTGCCGCTTCCCTGTTGAGCCGCAGCCGATTACCCAGGCCGCCGAGTAGTCGGTCGTCAGCATGCAGCAGCAAAACCTCACCAAGGTCTTTGACGAAACCCTGCCTGATGAAGCCGCAACCCGTCGCTTTGCGCAGGATGTTGCAGCCGCCATTCTACCGGGTGATCTGATTGCCCTCTATGGTGATCTGGGCGCCGGAAAAACCGCATTCTGCCGGGCATTGATCCGCAATCTGGCGGGCGACGATCAGTTGGAAGTTCCAAGCCCGACATTCTCACTGTTGCAACCATATGAATTGCGCATTCCGGTTCGACATTTCGATCTGTATCGGCTGGCTGACCCGGAAGAACTGGAGGAAATCGGTTTCTTCGATGAGCCAGACACGGCTCTTACGCTTGTCGAATGGCCCGCTCGTGCGGGCGATATGCTGCCTGAGCATCACATGACTTTATCCATCGACATACTGGCTGGAGACGCCCGATCTGTTCAACTTTCAGTGCCTGAGGCTCAGAAAGCCCGTTTCGAGCGCACACTTGCGGCACGCAGATTCTTGGCATCTGCCGGACATGGTTCTGCAACCCGTAGCCATGTTCAGGGCGATGCTTCCCATCGTTCCTATGAACGTATTTCCAATGCTGGACAAACAACGACAATCTTCATGAATGCACCGGAAACGCCCCCGGGTGACATTATTGAAGATGGCAAATCCTATGCTGACCTTGTGCACCGCGCCGCTGACACCAGACCTTTTTCCGCAATGGCTGAAGCGCTTTTAAAACTGGGTTTCAGCGCGCCTTCAATCCTGTCTTCGGATCATGTTTCAGGCTTTCTGTTGCTCGAAGATTTCGGCAAGGAAGGCATTGTGGACAGCGACGCACAGCCGATCAAAGACCGTTATCTTGCGGCGATTGATGTTCTGGCAGCGTTGCATGACAAAGGCCCTGCCCTGTCGCAAATGGTTGATGGCCCGTATACGATCCCGGCTTTTGATCGCACTGCATTTTTGACGGAAGTCGCACTGTTTGCCGATTGGTACGCACCCTATTGCGACACACAATTACAGGCGCAGGAGCAGCAGGATTTTACGACCCTGTGGTCAGACCTGTTCGATGAGTTGAAGAGAGCCGAAACCGGGTTCATCTTGCGCGATGTGCATTCTCCCAATCTGATGTGGCTGGCTGACCGTGAACCGCCGCAACAAATTGGACTGCTCGATTTTCAGGACGCCCTTTGGGGACCTCAGCTCTACGATCTGTCATCTCTGGTCTATGATGCGCGCATTACCATTTCATCAGACTTCCGCAAGGAGATGCTGGACCGATACCAATCCATGCGGAAAACACCACTTGAGCGCGCTGACATGGACAAGCATCTTGCGATACTTGGCGCGCAGCGCACGATGAAGATACTCGGTATTTTTGCCCGTCTGGCGTCCCATGACGCAAAAATGTCATACGTTGCCCATATGCCTCGCAATGAAGACTATTTGCGCGAAATGCTGGCACATGAGGCAATGGGCGCGGTCAGACACTGGTATGAGACCCATCTTGGTAACAGGCAGCGCAATTGATGCCACACCAGGATCGTGGCAAACTCATCTGCAAATCAGGATTAGCAGACATATGAAAAAGACCAAGGCGATTAACGTCATATCATTGGCAAATACCAAGGCGCGCCGCGCCGGGGACATGGCGCGCATCCGCCCGGAAACTGCAATGGTTCTAACCGCCGGACTTGGCAAACGCATGCGCCCGCTTACGGCTGTTACGCCCAAACCACTGATCGAAGTGTGCGGCAAGCCGATTGTTGACTATGGTCTGGATCGACTGAAAGCTGCGGGCCTTCGCAAAGCCGTGCTGAATGCCCATTATCTTCCGGACCAGATACACCAGTTCGCGGCTCACTATAAGGGGCTGGATATTGCGATCTCTGATGAAACTGATAAATTGCTGGATACTGGCGGCGGGACCAAACGAGCCTTGCCGCTGCTTGGCGACAAACCATTCTTTGTGCTCAATGGCGACAGTTTCTGGATAGAGGGCGCACGGCCCAATCTTTCCTGGCTGTGTGAAAGTTGGGATGATGATGCCATGGATATGCTGCTGCTGCTGTCTCCGACAGTGGGTGCTGTAGGTTATGAAGGGCCGGGCGATTTTCTGTTCGGGCCGGAAGGGCAATTGCAACGCCGCCCTGAAAAACGCATTGCACCTTATGTCTATGCAGGCGGGGCCATTGTTCATCCCCGTGTATTTGACAAGTCTCCTGATGGCGCATTCTCCTTCAATCTGCTGTTCGATGCTCTGATTGAAGAAGGCCGATTGCATGGGGTTCGCATGGATGGCACATGGCTCCATGTCGGAACACCACAGGCTGTCCGGGACGCTGAATACGCCATTGGTGAAAGCGCCGCGTGAGTGATCGGGGCCAAACACCGTCGGTCCGTAAATCATCTCGCGTTGCTACCATTGCTCCACAATATCCGTTTCTGGATACACTCGTAGAGGCGCTGTTTGACGGCGAACTGGTCCCCGGCTTCGCTCTTGACGCGCAAACGCTTGCCGACAACCCCTTCTGCCTTGCCGATGTAACCCTGTTCCTGCCCACACGGCGCGCAGTGCGTGCGGCCGAAGACGTGATTGTGCAGGCGGTTGCGCGGCGCAGTGGTGGCGCATCGGCAGCGTTGTTGCCGCAAATCCGCGCCATCGGCGATACGGATGAAGCCGATCTGATGCTGCAGGAAAGCGCAATTGATCCACTGTCGGCGCTGTCTGATCTGCCGCCCGCAATGCCTGAGCTGGAACGTCATGTCGCCCTGACCGAAATGGTCTGGGGCTGGAGCCGCGCCCTTGTTAAACAAGTAGCCAATATGGAGCCTTATGAGGCTGTCATTATTCCGGCCAATCCGGCTGATGCTGCGCGGTTGGCTTCTGACCTTGCGGCCATTCTGGATGAAGCGGAAAATCACAAAGTTGACTGGGGCCAGTTAAAGACCCTGGTTCCCGATGATTTTGCCCGTTACTGGCAATTGAGCCTGTCGTTTCTGGAAATCGTGACGCAGGCCTGGCCTCAACATTTGGCAGATCTTGGCCATGTCGATGCGATGGCCAGGCGGAACCGACTGATTGAAACCAAGGCTGATGCGCTGTCGCGGAATACGGGCGGAACGGGGCCAACCATCGCGGCAGGCTCAACCGGTTCGGTTCCAGCCACCGCACGCTTGCTGAAAGCAATTGCGCAAATGCCAAATGGCTGTGTGGTTCTGCCGGGTCTGGATTTGGGCTTGGATGCCACTGCATGGGCTGCAATTGGTGCGGACGCGGAAGATGGGTTCGATCCTGCTGCCCTGGGGCACCCTCAAGCTGCGCTGAAACATACGCTGTCTCATCTGGATGTGACGCGTGAAGATGTCCAGAACCTGCAACCGAAGCAGCACAATGGAAATGACGCGCTGTTCCGTCTGTTAAATGAAGCCCTTCGGCCTGCAGCGACAACGGATCAGTGGTCGCACATCATCAACGATTTTCCTCCGTCCTCCGTCGGACAGGCCTTTTCAGACCTCACGGTCATAGAAGCCCGCACCCCGCAGGAAGAGGCGCTTGCCATAGCCGTTTCAATTCGTGAAGCGCTGGAGATCAATGGCCTGAGCAGCATCGCATTGGTAACGCCTGATCGCTCTCTGGCCCGGCGGGTTTCCGTGGAGTTGGAACGGTTTGGCATCAATGCAGACGATTCCGCCGGACAGCCATTATTTGCCACCCCAGCTGGAACACTTGCGCGGTTGATTGCCGAGGCGGCACGCGATGGGACCGCCATTTCGATGCTTGCACTGTTGAAGCACCCGCTTTGTGGGTTGGGCCTGCCACGCGCTGACATTCGCTCTGGCGTGCGCGCTCTGGAACGGGCCATTCTGCGTGGTCCTGCCTTGCCTTCCGGCAGCGCAAACCTGTCTCACGCCATATCTGAATTACGACAAAATCTGTTGGCTGGTCCAAAGCAGCGATTACGGGCTTCGCAGAACAGCCTGTCCGGTGATGATTGGGAAAATGCGGAACAAATTGCTCACGCCACCCAAGCAGCCATGGAGGATTTTGAACGCCTCTTCACTGACAAAGACAATCGGTTCGCGTTGGGTGATCTGATAGATGCACATTTGAAAACACTTCAGACCATCACTGCCGGTGAGGATACGGCACCGCAGTTTGCAACATCCGAAGATGGTACAGCCATTATTGCAGCCATGGCGGAATTGCGTGATTTGGGGCCGGAAGCCCGCACATTGGAAATCGCAGCGTCCGATTACAGCGACCTGCTGCAGGCATTGCTGGGTGCGCGCCCGGTGCGGCGTCATCGCCCCAATCTGGAGGAAGACACACGCGTTCAGATATTGGGCACCCTGGAAGCGCGCCTGCTGAACGCGGATCATCTGGTTCTGGGCGGTCTCAATGAAGGCGGCTGGCCAGCTGATGGCAAGCTGGACCCCTGGCTGTCGCGCAACATGCGGGCGCAATTGGGTCTCAATCCGCCAGAACAGGCCATTGGTTTGTCAGCACATGATTTTGTGCAACTTGCTTCCAAGCCGAAAGTTGTTTTGACACGATCGCTGCTGCAAGACGGTGCGCCAACAAAGGCGTCTCGCTGGTTGCAGCGCATAGATGCCATGATTGGTTCAGCGGAGCAGGATGCCCTTTCAGCCCGGGGAACACGCATTTTACAACTGGCGCGCAAGCTTGATGCGCCTGCCGATCCAACCGGCCGGCCCGTGTTGCGCCCCTCCCCCAGACCCGCAGTGGCATTGCGGCCCAAACGACTGTCCGTCACCGAGATTGAAACACTCATCCGCGACCCTTACGCGGTTTATGCCAAACATGTTCTGAAACTGCTGCCATTTGATGGCATTGGCGAAGTGCCAAACTATGCCAATCGCGGCAGTCTGCTGCATGACATCCTGCAACAGTTTCTGGAGGCTCGGACATCAGATTTCGATACGCCGGAAGCGGCTGAGAATTTAAAGCGGATTGCGCAGGGGGAATTTGAAAAGATCAAGGATTACCCGGACCTTTATGCGCGCTGGCAGACGCGTTTTCAGCGCATTTCGGACTGGTTCCTGAAGTTTGAAACCGAACGGTCCGACAGGGTTCGTCAGCGGCTCACCGAATTATCCGGGTCTCTGGAACTGACCATGCCGCAGTTTCGATTGACAGGCCGGGCCGACCGGATTGATCTTCTGGACAATGGTCTGGTTGAAATTATCGATTACAAAACTGGTCAAGCGCCATCCAAAGCGCAAGTGGAATCGAGCCTTGCACCACAATTGCCGCTGGAAGCTGCCATGATCGCTGCAGGGGCATTTGAAGGCGTCCCGGCTCTTCCATCACAGACCCTTTCCTATGTCCGTCTGTCCGGAAACCGCATTCCCGGCGTTTATGTGCCCGTCTGCCAGGATGAAACGGCCGTTACCGCATTGGCGGACGCGGCTCTTGTGAAGCTCAAAGAGCTGATTGCGCATTATGCCCAGCAAGACACCGGTTATCTGTCACAGGCGCAGCCACAGACCGTACGGTATGAAGGTGCCTATGATCATCTGGCGCGGGTTTCAGAATGGCGCGGTCAGGGCAGCGAAGAGGATGCTGCAGAATGAGCGCGTTGCCGATCCCGGAAGATACGCGCCAGCGGCAGCGTCAGGCCTCTGATCCAAATGTCTCGGCGTGGGTCAGTGCCAATGCAGGCTCCGGCAAAACATATGTATTGTCGCGGCGTGTCATCCGCCTGCTGCTGGCGGGCAACGACCCTTCAACCATCCTGTGTCTGACCTTCACCAAAGCTGCTGCCAGTGAGATGTCCAATCGCGTATTTGCTGAATTGGCGCGCTGGACGGTTTTGGAGGACGCGGCCCTAACACAGGTTTTGAAGGATTTGGGTGAGGAGCGCATTCAGCCGCGAACACTCAGCTTTGCCCGGCAATTATTTGCACGCGCACTGGAAACACCGGGTGGACTGAAAGTCCAGACCATTCACGCCTTCTGCGAGCGTCTGTTGCAGCAGTTTCCGCTTGAGGCCAATGTACCCGGCCATTTTGAAGTGGCCGATGATGACCGGCAGAGGGACCTGTTGGACCGGGCCAGGAATACCGTCATGCAGCGCGCAATTGACGCGGCGGACACTGATCCCAACAGCGCGCTTAGACGGTCGCTGGTTGCGCTGATTGACGCCAGCGATGATGAGACCATTGATAGTGCCATTGGGGAACTGTTGCGCAAACGGGACGTGTATATTCGCTACATTGTCAGCCGGGAAAACGGGCTTGCCGAGCACAGTGAACGATTGAGCACAGTTCTGGGCCTCTCGCCGGGTGACACAATTGAACGTCTCGCAAATGACATTGCTGACGGAACGCTCGGCGCGTTCAACCGTGATCGGTTGGCAGATTTGCACGAAGCTGCGCAAAGCAGTGATAAAAAGTCTGATCTGGATGTTGCCAACCGTGTCAGCACGGCTTTGGCAGCCGAAGGTGGTGCAGCCCAGATTGAAACATGGATTGCCATCTTCACCACCAGTGCCGGGGAGCCGCGCAGTGAAGCACGGTTTCTGACAAAGAGTGTGCGCGAAGACAATCCCGATCTTTATGACGAAGCTGTTGCGGTTTTAAGGTTTGGGCTGCCCGAAGTGCGCAACAGGCTGAATGCCTTGAAGACCTTTGCCGATACATCAGCTTTGCTGACTCTCGCAGGTGCCATTATCGAAGCCTATCTGGGCTTCAAAAACCAGCTCGGCCTGCTGGATTATGATGATCTGATTGCCAAAACCGAGCGGCTTCTGGCTAGCTCAGAGGCAGCCATGTGGGTCCAGTACAAGCTGGATCGGGGCCTGTCCCACATACTGGTTGATGAAGCGCAGGATACAAGCCCGGCGCAATGGCGCGTTGTCACGGCTCTGAGTGAGGCCTTCTTCCATGACGCGGGAAGCGATCATCGCCCCAGTGGGGGACCCGTGCGCACCCTGTTTGCCGTTGGTGATGAAAAACAATCCATCTATTCGTTTCAGGGTGCTGCTCCCGATGCGTTTGACTTTCAAAGGCGTTTTTTTGAACGCAAGGCAGAAGAGGCACAACTGCCCTGGCACAACATCACTTTGAACCTGTCATTCCGGTCAACCAATGACATTCTGTCAGCAGTAGACGCCGTGTTTGCACCGGTAGACATGGCAACCAGTGTCAGCCGTATGGGCGTTGATCCCCATCAGGCCTATCGCGCCAATGCTGCTGGCGAAGTGCGTTTGTGGCCGCTTCTGGAAGAAAGCGATACAGAAACTGCGGAAGACTGGCGGCGGCCAGTGGACCGTCCGGCAAATGCTCTGGAGCAACTTGCTGCAAGGATTGCCGCAGATATCGCCGCTTCCATACGGAATGAAGGTTTGCGTGCTGGCAATTTTCTGATCCTTTTGAAAAAGCGCGGCCAGATTATGGGCCTTGTCAACAAGGCACTTAAAAGTGCGGGACTGCCCGTTGCCGGAATGGACCGGCTGGCACTCACAGACCACATTGCCGTGCGGGATTTGCTGTGCCTGGCCGATGTCATGCTGCTCCCTGACGATGATCTGTCGCTCGCCAGTTTGCTCAAGAGCCCATTCTTTGATTTTTCAGATGAGGACTTGATGGCGCTGGCAACAGCGCGTAGCGGATCGCTTCTTGAAGCCATGCGTGGCTCCCGGGAAGCCCGTTATCGCGCGGCTTATGAGCAGATTATTCTGTGGCTGAACCGGGTGGATTTTGAAACGCCCTATCGGTTCTTCGCCCGTATATTGGCAGCAGATGGCGGGCGCAGGAAACTGCTGACGCGGCTTGGCAGTGAAGCGGAAGATCTGATTGACGAGTTTCTGGCTCAGGCACTGGACTATGAAACCACAATGACGGCAGGGCGCGGCGGCTCTGGGCTGCAGGGGTTTAACCATTGGATCAATCAGAAAAGCGGCGATATCAAACGCCAGATGGATGCCGCCCGCGACGAAGTGCGCGTGATGACGGTCCATGGCGCCAAAGGTCTGGAAGCACCGATTGTGTATCTGGTTGATGATGGCAGCCAACCACGCGCCCATGTCCACAGACCCCAGATCTTTGCCCATTGGCCCGAAGGTGCCAAAGGAATGCCTGCTCTCTTCTGGGGTGCGCGGGCCAAAAAGGACCAGACCGATTTGCAGCGCCAATTGCTGGATGCAAGCGATACGGACGCCATGGCGGAGTATCGCAGGCTGCTTTATGTCGGCATGACCCGCGCTGAAGACCGGCTGATCGTCTGTGGCAAGCAGGGAAAACGGGCAATTTCAGATGATAATTGGTATCGTCTTGCTGAGGCCACGTTGAAACCGCACATGCGGACCGTTGAGACCGAGGACGGTCAGGTCGACCATTTCCTCTGGCGCGTCTCAGAACCCCAAGCCTCCAAACGCCCGGAACCCGCCGAAACGCAGGCAGATGTGGGCCCGCTGCCAGATTGGCTACTGACCCCGCCGCCACCGGCACCTCCCATCGCCAAGGCCATGTCGCCGTCACGTCTGGATGCGGAACAGCAACGCGCTGACGAGCTGTCCTGGGAGGAACGGTTTGACGCGCTGGGAAATCGGGACAGTTCATTCGCTTTGAAGCGGGGACAGGCCGTCCACACATTGTTGCAGCATTTGCCTGCGCTGGCAGACGAAGAGCGTGATGCCGCCGCGCGCTCTTATCTGGCACACGCTTTACCGACTGGCTGTCCATCCCACATTGTTGAACAGATCACGGCATCTGTGTTTGGTATTTTGAAGAACCCGGAATTTTCGGTTTTGTTTGGCCCCGAAACCAGAGCGGAAGTTGGCGTTGCCGGACAGCTTCAGTCCACCGAGGGGCTTTATGCGGTCAGCGGAAAAATTGACCGCTTATGCCAATTGGAAAACGGCCTTCTGATTGTCGATTTCAAGACCAATGCGCGTGTCCCCGAAACGGCCGCCGGGACGCCGACCAACTATATTTATCAGTTGGCGGCCTATCGTGCCCTGCTCAGACGTAGTTTTCCAGATACCGAGATAAAAGCCGCTATCCTATGGGTGAGCGCCGCACGACTGGATCAACTACCGACAGACATGCTGGATGCGGCAGAGGCCCGAATTCTGGGCGGGCCTCGCCAGATAGACGTATAAATCAGGAGGCTTTACGGCGACGATCACTGGCCGGTTGATAGGCCACTTTGCAGTGATAGTTGCAGTATGGCGCACCTTCCTTGGAATCATGTCCGCAGAAGTGAAAATCATTTCCGCCGGGATCACCAATCGGCCATTTGCAGGTCTGCTCTGTGATCGTCAGGATGCTGGCGCGCTTTGAAATCGGCACCACAACATCATCATGAGCTTGTGGCGCGATGGCAGCCTCGGCTTCAACGTCCGCTTCGAATTTAAGCGCTGTTGCGCCCATTGTCTGAGGTCGCCGCGGTGCAGAGGATGCACTGTCAGACTTGATTGATGTTTTAGATGCTGTACTTGCACGAGGCTTCCGGGGACGAGCAGCCGTGCTGGCAGATTTTGCGCGGCCGGACAGGCCAAGGCGGTGAACCTTGCCAATAACGGCATTACGCGTCACGCCACCCAATTGGGTTGCAATCTGGCTGGCACTCAGGCCATCAGCCCAGAGTTTGCTTAAAAGGGCTACGCGTTCTTCGGTCCAGGACATGCTTGTCTCCACAATTATTCGTGCTATTTTCCCGGCGGACTTGAACAAAAGCGTTCAGACGCCCGGAATCCAACTCCCCGTTCAAAACCGATTATGTTTTAAACGCGCGAACACCGCATATAGGGGGTATTGGAAACGCGACACGATATGTCGTACTTAACTAAATTGAAACTACAATATGCGGTGAGTCTGTGACAAGAGTCGGAGGCCAATTAAATTTGTTTTCCCCGTTTTTTTTGTCGCAGCCAAAGTCCGCGAATCCGGTAAAATTTAATGCGATTAAATGGGCTTTGATAAAGGGTCTTTGAATTCAGACCTTTAGGCTGTATGTAAGGTCCATTAAACGATGTGGCGCCGCCAACCGACAGAGTCGGAAGGGCGGCATTTTTTATTGGAATTTCTTCCACATCTGGACTGACGGAGACAGGATTATGGTATCGCAGGCGCAAGACTCCGCGCTTTACAGCACGTATGCACGGTCGGAGCTAAGCTTTGAACGCGGCGAAGGTGCGCGACTATATACTGCCGACAATCAGGAATATCTGGATTTTGCCGGTGGTGTTGCGGTGTCTTCGGTCGGCCATGGCCACCCTCATATTGTCTCTGCCCTGAAAGAACAGGCAGACAAGGTCTGGCACGTCTCCAATATATACAAGATTCCAGGTCAGGAGAAACTGGCACAGCGTTTTGCAGACGTCACTTTTGCTGACAAGGTGTTCTTCGCCAATTCAGGGGCGGAGGCGATGGAATGCGCGATTAAGACTGCGCGGCGCTATCACTTCGTCAATGGCGCGCCGGAACGGACCCGCATTCTGACCTTTGAAGGGGCCTTTCACGGCCGGACGCTGGCGACATTGGCCGCCGGTGGTCAGGAAAAATATCTGGAAGGTTTCGGTCCGAAAGCCGGTGGTTTTGACCAGGTTCCCTTTGGCGATCATGAGGCCATGAAAGCTGCCATCACTGATGAAACGGCTGCCATCCTTATCGAACCCATTCAGGGTGAAGGCGGGGTGAACGTTGTTCCTCACCAATGCCTGCGTGGCTTGCGTGAACTGTGTGATGAGCATGGTATTTTGCTTGTGATGGATGAAGTTCAAACGGGTGTTGGCCGGACCGGCAAGCTGTTCGCTCATGAATGGGCCGGCATCACACCGGATATCATGGCCATTGCCAAAGGGATTGGAGCCGGGTTTCCAATTGGCGCCTGCCTTGCGACTGAAAAAGCAGCTTCCGGCATGACCGCTGGAACTCATGGTTCCACGTTCGGCGGCAATCCTCTGGGCATGGCCGTCAGCAATGCCGTTCTGGATGTTGTGTTGGCTCCGGGCTTTCTGGAAGAAGTTCAGCAGAAAGGCCTGCGGATCAAGCAGCGACTTGCAGAACTGGCCGACACATATCCGGACCAGATTGAGAGCATCCGAGGTGAAGGGCTGATGCTCGGCCTGCAGCTAAAAGCTGATGCGTTTCCAAATGGTGTTGGACCTATGGTGGAAGCGGCGCGCAAGCATCATCTGCTTACGGTTGGTGCGGGCAACAATGTTGTACGCTTTTTGCCGCCGCTGACAATCACGCTGGACGAAGCCAATGCCGCCATTGACCGAATGGATGCTGCATTTGCAGACCTGAAGCCAGCAAACTGATCGATACATAATAAACAATTCTAACGAGGTCGTTCCATGGCCAATACGAACACAAGACATTTCCTGCAGATTGCAGATCATTCGACAGAGGCGCTGCGCGCCATGCTGGATGAGGCAGTACGCCTGAAATCAATCCGCCGAACTGCGCCCGAAAAGCCACTTGCCGGCAAGGTGCTTGCTTTGGTATTTGAGCAGCCCTCAACCCGCACGCGCATTTCATTTGATGTGGGCATGCGCGAGTTGGGCGGTGAAACGATCATGCTCAATGGCAGCGAAATGCAGATTGGCCGTGGTGAAAGCATTGCCGACACCGCGCGTGTCATGTCGCGGTTTGTGGACGCAATCATGATCCGTATGCTGAGCCACGAGGATGTTACGCAACTTGCGGAATATGCCACCATTCCGGTCATCAACGGTCTGACGCAGCGGGCGCACCCGACACAGATCATGGCCGACATCCAGACGATTGAAGAACATCGCGGTTCGCTTGACGGTAAAATCATCACCTATTGTGGTGACGGCAACAACATGCTGGCCAGTTGGGTGGAAGCTGCAACCAAGTTTCCGTTCCAATTGCGGATGGCGTGTCCACCGGACCTTTCGCTGGACCCGGCACTGATAGAAGATGCACGGGCAAAAGGTGCGGATCTTGTCGTCGCGACCGATCCCGAGGAAGCGGTTGCTGGCTGTGATGTGGTGATGACAGATACATTTGTGTCCATGGGCGATGATGATGCTGGGCGGCGTCACAATCTGCTGATGCCGTATCAGGTCAATGATCGGCTGATGAGCCGGGCAGACGAGAATGCCATTTTCCTGCATTGCCTGCCTGCACACCGCAATGAGGAAGTGACGGATTCCGTTATGGACGGGCCTCAGTCAGTTGTGTTCGATCAGGCGGAAAATCGGTTGCATGCCCATAAGGGAATTCTGGTTTGGGCGTTTGATGCTCTTTAAATCCTGAGATCAGTTCCTAGATAGCTGCTTTGCTCACATGATGCTTTAGAAAGGTCTGCCATGACAGATCAAACAACTCTGGACGTTCTCACGAAGGCTCCGGGACACGATGAAGTGCTGCCGTTTTCGGTTGACGCACTGGATGTGCGCGGCCGCATGGTGCATTTGAACCAGAGCCTGAACAGCATTCTGGAACGCCATGATTATCCAAAGGCGGTGTCCCGTCTGCTGGGGCAAGCTGCGGCACTGACGGTTATGCTTGCAGCTTCCGTCAAGCTGGAAGGCCGAATGATTGTGCAGGCACAAACAGATGGTCCGGTCTCGTTGTTGGTGGTCGATATGCAGGCTCCGGGTGACTATCGCGCAACCGCCAAATTTGATGCTGACCGTGTGGCCGCACTGGAAGCTGCCGACGATGCCAATTCAGGGTCATTACTTGGAACCGGAACGCTGGCTCTGACCATTGATCAGGGGCAATATATGAACCGGTATCAGGGCTATGTGGAATTGAAGGGTGGTTCACTGGAAGATGCCGCCCATGATTATTTCGAGCGCTCTGAACAGATACCAACCCGTATCCGACTGGCCGTATCCGAATTGATCACCCGGTCTGATTCCGGCGAAACCAGTCATTCCTGGCAAGCCAGTGGTATGATGGTCCAGTTTCTGCCTCACGCCTCGGACCGTCTTGTTCAAAAGGACCTGCCAGGTGGCGGTGTCGCCGATGACGAATATCACGCCGGGCTACCGGATGATGATGACGCCTGGCTGGAAGCTCTGGCGCTTGTCGACACATTGCAGGAAAATGAACTGGCGGACCCGGATTTGTCAGCAGAACGGCTTCTGTTCCGTCTTTTTCATGAACGCGGTGTCCGGGTTTATGATGCTTTGGAAGTGCATGACAAATGCTCCTGCACTGCAGAGAAGGTCGGTGGGGTTTTAAGCCAACTCAGCCGCGAAGAAGTGGTCGAGAGCATTGCTGACAGCGGTCAGATTGAAGTGACCTGTGAGTTTTGCGCCCGCAGATATGACTTTGATCCGAAAACGCTTTTGAAGCCGTCCTGATTTTCAGGACGGTTGCTTCCCAGGTGATTGCTTCTTGGGTAATTGCTGGAACACCAACAAATTGTGGACCCTCGGAACAAGTCCGAGGGTGACGGCGGAGAGGGTAAATCCAGTCCTGCCGGGGTTGGCGTAAAGGCTTAACCCCGTCGTTCTCGGACTTGTTCCGAGAACCCAATGCGCTCAATGACTTGGCACTCATCCTCCATCAGCCAGAAATGCCATAAGCCGCAATGGCAGCCATGTTGACGATATCGCTGTCGCGTGAGCCCATCGGCATGATCTGGACCGATTTGTCAAAACCAACCAGAAGCGGGCCAATCACTGTTGAACCACCCAGTTCCTGCAACATTTTGGTAGAGATGGATGCAGAGTGGAACGCTGGCATAACCAGCACATTGGCCGGGCCGGTCAGGCGACAGAACGGATAGGAACTCATCACATCCGCATTCAGGGCAACATCTGCTGCCATTTCGCCATCATATTCGAAGTCAACGCGGCGCTTGTCGAGAATTTTCACTGCTTCCTGAACACGCTCGGAGCGTTCGCCCTGTGGATGGCCGAAGGTGGAATAGGCCAACATGGCAACTTGAGGCTCATAGCCCAAACGCCGGGCAACACCGGCGGCTTCTTCCGCAATATCGGCCAGCTCAACGGCATTTGGCATATCGTGGACAGCTGTATCGGCCACCAGCACTGTACGGCCACGGCAAATGGCCATTGACATACCAATGACACGGTGACCCGGCTTTGGGTCAATCATCAACCGCACATCTTCCAGCACAGTGGAATAGTTTCGGGTGATGCCAGTGACCATGCAGTCCGCATCTCCCAGGGCGACCATCGCGCTGCCGAAATAATTACGGTCGGTGTTCATCAGGCGCACGCAATCACGATAGAGATAGCCCTTGCGCTGCATGCGGGCGTACAGAAAGTCTGCATAGTCTTTGTTGCGATTTGAGCTTCTGGCGCTGACAACTTCTATCTTTCCGCCCAGTTCCACACCCACGGATTTGGCCGTGCTATGAATTTCATCCTCACGACCAACCAGAATGGCAGTCCCCAGGCCCTGTGAAACAAAGCTGACCGCAGCACGGATCACCTGCTCCTCTTCACCTTCCGCAAACACAACCCGTTTTGGATTGCGTTTGACCTTGGCAATAATGCGTTGCAAGGCGTTGGCGGTCGGGTCACGGCGTGCGGATAATTCAGCCTGATAGGCATCCATGTCGACGATGGGCTTGCCGGCAGCGCCCGACTCCATGGCGGCTTTGGCCACTGCCATTGGCACAGTCGAAATCAACCTTGGATCAAATGGCACCGGAATGATGTAATCCGTGCCGAATTTGGGCCGGTTCCCACGATAGGCCGCGGCCACTTCATCGGGTACGTCAGCGCGTGCCAGATCAGCAAGCGCGCGCGCGGCTGCAATTTTCATTTCATCATTGATGGTTGAAGCGCGCACATCCAGCGCACCTCGGAAAATATAAGGGAAGCCAAGGACATTATTGACCTGATTGGGGTAATCCGAACGACCGGTTGCGACAATCGCATCGTCGCGAATTTCGGCAACTTCCTCAGGTGTCATTTCAGGATCAGGATTGGCCATGGCAAAGATGATCGGCTGATCAGCCATGGCACGGACCATATCTGCGGTCAGAGCGCCTTTCGCAGACAGGCCAAAGAACACATCCGCACCCTCCATCGCTTCCAGCAAAGTGCGCGCCTCTGTCGGCACCGCATGGGCAGATTTCCACTGATTCATGCCTTCCTGGCGGCCCTGATAGATCGGGCCCTTGGTGTCGCACAGGATGATGTTCTCATGGGGCATGCCCAAGGATTTGATCAATTCAATACAGGCAATCCCGGCAGACCCTGCACCGTTACAAATCAGCTTTGTGGTCTTGATGTCGCGCCCGGTGAGATGCAGGGCGTTGATCAATCCCGCAGTCGAAATGATGGCAGTGCCGTGCTGATCATCATGAAATACCGGAATATCCATCAATTCACGCAAACGCTGCTCGATGATGAAACAATCCGGAGCCTTGATGTCTTCCAGATTTATGCCCCCGAAAGAAGGCCCCAGATAGCGTACGGCATTGATGAATTCGCCGACATCTTCGGTGTCAATTTCAAGATCAATACTGTCGACATCAGCAAACCGTTTGAACAGGACGGCCTTGCCTTCCATCACCGGCTTGGAGGCCAGCGCACCAAGATTACCGAGGCCAAGAATAGCTGTGCCATTGGTGATAACGGCCACCATGTTGCCGCGTGTCGTATAGTCGTAAGCGCGTGAAGGATCTTCCGCAATGGCCTTTACCGGCACCGCCACACCTGGTGAATAGGCCAGCGACAAGTCGCGCTGTGTTGCCATAGGTTTTGTTGGTGTGATTTCCAGCTTGCCGGGTCGGCCCTGCTGGTGAAATTGCAACGCTTCCTGATCGGTCATCGGGATCTTGCTTTTGCCGGACTTGTCCGTTGCTGGCATGGCGTTTCCTGTTTTTAATTTGTTGATTTTTAAATTGGAGCAGCAACGTAGCGAGACGGGGCGTTATCCACAAGGTGTGGTTTGGTGAAGACGACAATCCCGCGTGAATTACGCTGGTTTATTTGCTATTGAAGGACCATGCGCACCGACGAATCCTCCAGTGATGACCACCAAACAGAAAACGGTTCTGCAATGAAGACTGCAGTCGATCCGTCTGCTGAGCCAAAACTGACGCCGATGATGGCCCAGTTCATCGAGATCAAGGCCGCAAATCCGGGCTCGCTTTTGTTCTATCGCATGGGCGACTTCTACGAATTATTTTTCCACGATGCGGAAGTCGCGAGCAAGGCGCTCGGCATTACGCTCACTAAACGCGGCAAACATCTTGGGGACGATATCCCCATGTGCGGCGTACCGTTTCATGCAGCCGATGATTATCTGCAGAAGCTGATTTCGCTTGGCCACAAAGTGGCCGTTTGCGAGCAGATGGAAAATCCGGCAGAGGCAAAAAAGCGCGGTGCCAAATCGGTGGTGAGGCGCGATGTGGTGCGCCTTGTGACACCCGGTACAATCACCGAGGAACGCTTGCTCGATGCCGCCCAGAACAGTTTTCTGGCTGCTTTGGCGCATGCAAAATCCGGACCCTTCAGCTTCGCATTGGCCTGGATTGACATGTCCACTGGTGCATTTTTTGTCAGAGCGCTGGACACGATGCAGGTGCCAGCTGCCCTTGCCCGCATTGATCCAAAAGAATTGATCCTGTCTGATGCGCTGCTGGATGATGACGAGGTCAAAACCCTTTTGGAGGGCAGCAGCACGACAGTTAGCCCGGTTCCAAAAGTGTTTTTTGACGGTGCGACCGCAGACGGTCGGCTATGCCGGTTTTTTGACCTGAAGACATTGGAAGGTCATGGCAGTTTTGAACGTGTTGAGTTGTCTGCAGCCGCCGCAATTCTGTCCTATGTCGAAAAAACCCAGATCGGTGCGCGCCCTCCATTGTCCGTCCCGGAGCGGGAGGCTGCGCGCAGTGGCATGTCGATTGATGCAGCCACACGGGCCAATCTGGAATTGATGCATACCTTGTCCGGCAAGCGGTCCGGCAGTGTGTTTGATGCCATTGACCGCACGGTTACCGGGGCTGGCGCCCGGTTGCTGGCCATGCGTCTGGCCGCGCCCTCAACCGATGTCGCCACCATTCAGGCCCGACAAGATGCCTTGGCGTGGGCCATAAAGAACCCGGCTGGTCTTTCAGATCTGCGCAAACAATTAAAACGTCTGCCGGATATGGCACGAGCACTGTCGCGCCTGATGCTGGATCGTGGTGGCCCACGTGATCTGGCCGCAATTCGTGATGGCTTGTCCGGAGCGCGGTCCCTCTCCGCTGATCTGGATGGTTCTGATGGTCTGGTTGCAGACATCAGGCAGACTCTCAGTGAGGCTGGCACCGGAGATTTGGCAGCGCTTGCGGATGAGCTCACCAACGCACTTGCCGATGATCTACCCTTGCTCAAGCGAGATGGCGGGTTTGTTCGCACCGGATATACCGGAGAGCTGGATGAACATCGTGGGCTGCGCGATGAAAGCCGCAAGATTATTGCCGGGCTGCAAAACCAGTATGCCAGTGAAACCGGTGTTAAAGCACTTAAAGTTCGGCACAATAATGTGCTTGGTTACTTTATCGAGGTAACCGCACAAAACGCGCCAGCGCTGCAGAATGATGCTGACCAGCGCTTCATCCATCGGCAGACCATGGCGAATGCCATGCGGTTTACGACAACTGAACTCAGTGCTCTGCAAAGCCGGATTGCGGGAGCCGCCGACGCGGCGGTGAGACTGGAACTGAATTTGTTTGACCGGTTTTTGGGCCAGGTCAGCGCCGCTGCCGAACCGATACAGTCATTATCCCGCAATTTGGCCGAGCTGGATGTGATCTGCGCTTTGGCCACGCTTGCGGACAGCGAGAACTACTGCCGCCCGGATGTGGATGACAGTCTGGCTTTTGCCATAGAAGGAGGGCGACACCCTGTGGTGGAACAGGCGCTTCGGCAGGCGGGCGATGTGTTCGTGGCCAATGATTGCACGCTGTCAGGTGATAAAGCCGGACAGATATGGCTTCTGACCGGACCCAACATGGCTGGTAAATCAACCTTTCTGCGGCAGAATGCGCTGATCACCATTCTGGCGCAAATCGGCTCCTATGTGCCTGCCACGCACGCCCATATCGGCATTGTTGATGCGCTGTACAGCCGAGTTGGTGCGTCTGATGATCTGGCACGCGGCCGCTCTACCTTTATGGTCGAGATGGTGGAAACGGCAGCAATCCTCAATCAGGCTGGGCCGAAGGCACTGGTCATACTCGATGAAATTGGTCGGGGCACGGCGACTTATGACGGATTGGCCATTGCCTGGTCAGCCGTTGAACATTTGCATGCCATCAACAGCTCACGCGCTTTGTTTGCCACTCATTACCATGAGCTGACCGCGCTGTCGCAAACGCTGGATCGGCTGTCCAACGCCACAGTTCGCGTCAAGGAATGGGATGGCAATGTCGTCTTCCTGCACGAAATCGTGCCGGGCGCTGCCACCAGTTCCTACGGCATTCAGGTGGCAAAACTGGCGGGGCTTCCAGAAGCTGCACTGAGCCGGGCACGCGATGTTTTAAAGCAGCTTGAAGCGCAGGAACGGGAACGCTCGAAAACCACGCTGGTTGACGATCTGCCACTGTTTTCTGTGTCTCCTGAGCGCAAGCCTGCCAAAGCCATGGCGTCGCAGGATGAAAAGGCACTGGCAGAGCTGGACGCAACTGACCCGGATGATTTGACGCCCCGCGAGGCGCTTGAGGCCCTCTACCAATTGAAGAAACTGAGACAGAGCCAATGAGCAATGCACCGCTCTCCCCGGAAGAAATTCAGCGCTATGCGCGCCATCTGGTCTTGCCGGAAATCGGCGGTTCAGGTCAACAGAAGCTGAAGGCCGCGCGTGTTCTGGTCGTGGGTGCCGGAGGCCTTGGTGCCCCTGTGCTGATGTATCTGGCTGCAGCCGGTGTGGGTCATCTGGGTCTGGTTGATGATGATCATGTCAGCCTTTCCAATTTGCAGCGACAGATTGTGCATACGACCCAGAATGTTGGCAAAAGCAAAGTGGAAAGCGCGGCTGAATTCCTGACAGCCATCAACCCGCATCCGGTTCTGGACCTGCACAATATGCGCATTGATGAAGCCAACGCTTCCGACCTCATTTCCCGGTATGATATTGTGGCGGATGGCAGCGATAATTTCGCCACTCGTTTTCTGGTGGCTGATACTTGCGAGCAATTGAAAAAAACGCTGGTAACCGGTGCCGTCAACCGCTTTGACGGCTCAATCACAACCCTTCAGCCCTTTCTGACCCGGGCGGACGGCACACTCAACCCGCGTTACCGGGATCTGTTTCCGCAAGCACCTGATGAAAGTACGGTGCTGACATGTGAGGAAGCCGGCATTATGGGCGCCTTGCCCGGCGTAATCGGCTCACTTCAGGCGCTGGAAGTAGTCAAGGCAATCACCGGCGCAGGCGAATTACTGGTAGGTCGGCATTTACTGTTTGATGCAGGGTCGATGCTGTTTTATCCGGTGAAATACGGGCGCAAAACCGGTTAAAGGTCGCAGCCAGCGGCGTGGATCCTCGGAACAAGTCCGAGGATCCATAAGGTACATCACACAACAACAAAACTCAGAACTTTGTCCGGCTCCGCATGGCCGCGCTGAGCGTGCCTTCGTCCAGATAATCCAACTCGCCGCCCACAGGCACACCATGGGCAAGGCGTGTGATTGCAACATCCAGACCCTGAATCTGATCTGTGATGTAATGGGCCGTTGTCACACCATCGACCGTGGCGTTGACGGCCAGAATGACCTCGCTGACTTCGGACGCTCCAGCCCGCTCCACCAGCTTGGCAATAAACAGATCTTCCGGACCAATACCATCCAGCGGTGACAGGGTTCCGCCAAGTACGTGGTAGCGTCCCCGTGTTGCGGTTGCCCGCTCCAACGCCCAGAGATCAGCCACATCTTCCACCACCACCAGCACTGTGTCATCGCGGCGCGGGTCGGTGCAGATGGTGCAGGGATTAATCGTATCCACATTGCCGCAATTGCTGCAAAGCTGAATCTTATCGACCGCGACACCCATTGCCCGGGCCAGCGGCACCAGCAACTCATCTTTCTTCTTGATCAGGTGCAAAGCTGCGCGGCGGGCCGAGCGGGGGCCAAGCCCTGGAAGCCTGGCCAGAAGCTGGATCAGCCGCTCAATTTCAGAACCGGTCATCAAAAGTGCCTAGAAAGGAAGTTTCAGACCTTCCGGCAGGTTGAGGCCCCCGGTCACACTCTGCATTTTTTCAGCAATGACGGCTTCAGATTTCGATTTGGCGTCGTTATGAGCGGCCATAATCAGATCTTCCAGCATTTCGGGTTCTTCAGGATTGATCAGCGATGGATCAATTGAAATGCCTTTGATATCGCCCTTGCCGGACAGTTTGATGGTGACCAGACCTGCCCCGGACGTGCCTTCAATTTCCAGCTCGCCGATTTCGGCCTGCGCATCCTGCATTTTCTGTTGCAGTTGCTGTGCCTGTTTCATCATGCCCATGATGTCTTTCATGATTTATTCCTGTTCATTCTTATCTGTGTCTTTGTTATCTGTGTCTTGACTAAGATCGCGATCTACCACATCCACAATGCGCGCGCCGGGAAAGGTTTCCAGTGCTGCAGCAACCAGTGGGTGGGCACGAATTTCAGCCATTTTCCGTGTCTTGTCGGCTTCGGCCTGTTCATGCAAAGTGGCAGCGCCTTCAGCCTGCACCACTGAAACCATCCAGCGCTGGCCGGTCCAGTCGGACAATTTTTTACCCAGATCACCAGCAATTCCTGCGGGGGCACCCGGCGTCATGGCAACTTCAATTCGGCCCGCTTCAAACCGCACCGGACGCATATAGCGCTCTACCGCCATCTTCAGCATCAAATCGCGTTTCTCAGAAGCCATAGCTGCAATATCGGCCAGCGACTTCGGCTGTTGCTGAGGTTCGCCGTTCAAAATGGGATCGGAAACCGGTTCAGCAATCGTTTCTGGCAGCGCAATACTCTCGTCAGCCAATGTCATAGCCTCATGCTCGGGCTCTGTCACAACGGCACGCAGTTGCGGACCACCGGATGATATGGCCTGCACTGGCCGTGAGCCTTGTGCATTCACACTGCCACCAGATGGTGAAGCGGTACCACCTGCGCTGGCTGGTGCGTTTTGCGCAGCGCTCGTCTGGTCTTTCAATTGCCGCAAGGCTTCGTCGGGACTTGGCAAATCAGCCGCATAGGCCAGGCGCACCAGCACCATGTCTGCAGCCGCCAGCGGTTTTGGCGCATTGGCGACTTCCTGCAGGCCGCGCAGCAATATCTGCCATGTTGAAGATAAGACCCGCATGGATAATTGCGCTGCCAATTCGGCACCGCGTTCTTTTTCACGCGGAGACAATGCACCCTGATCTGCCACATCAGGTGCCGCTTTGAGGCGGGTCAGCAAATGACAGAACTCGGACAGATCGGTCAGGACCACCGCCGGGTCTGCGCCGGAATTATACTGCTCATTGAATTCCGCCAGAGCTTCCGCAATTTTGCCCGACATCAAAAGTTCAAACAGGTCGATGACACGCGCCCGGTCAGCCAGACCCAGCATATCGCGCAGGTCTTCTTCGCCAATGTCACCGCTCCCCTTCACGGCACCATGGGCAATGGCCTGATCCATCAAGGACAGAGCGTCACGTGCAGAGCCTTCGCTGGCGCGAGCCAGAAGCTGAAAGGCCTCATCCGCAATCGACACATTTTCCTTGCCCGCAATGCCTTTCAGATAGGTGGTCATGGTGTCAGCATCGATGCGGCGCAGATCAAAGCGCTGACAACGGGACAGCACTGTAACAGGGACTTTTCGGATTTCCGTGGTGGCAAAGATGAATTTGACGTGTGCCGGCGGCTCTTCCAGTGTTTTCAGCAGGCCGTTAAAGGCCGCTGTGGAGAGCATGTGCACCTCATCGATAATGTAAACCTTATAGCGCGCGCTCGCCGGCTTGTAGCGTGAGGCTTCTATGATTTCACGAATGTCATTGATGGATGTGTGCGAGGCCGCATCCATTTCAATGACATCAACATGACGGCTTTCAATAATGGCAGTGCAATGCTCGCCAAGTTCGGGCATGTCGATGGTTGGTGCGTTTATCGCTTCCTGACCATCCTTTGCCGATACTTCGTAATTCAGGGCGCGTGCCAGAATTCTAGCTGTTGTGGTTTTGCCCACTCCGCGCACGCCGGTCAGCATGTAAGCCTGCGCAATGCGGCCCAGCTTGAAGGCGTTGGTCAGGGTCTGCACCATGGGTGCCTGACCAATCAGATCGTCAAATGTGGAAGGGCGGTACTTTCTGGCAAGAACGCGATAGGCGGTGTTTTCCTGATCGCTCATGTTTGTTTGCCAATAACCCGCTTCATAAGACCGCCGCAAAATCCCGCCGGGATCTGCAGCGCTGTTTGAAAAGTGGGAGGCTGAACAAAGACCCGAACCGGAATCTCGTTAGGGCTGCTTCCTTCCGGATCTGACCCGGTTGGCGAGTGGTCCGTCCTACGCCAACCTCCCACACTTCATATCGTCCGAAATGCAGGAGATTGCAAGGTGCCGTTTAAAGCAATTTATTCAGACGATGAACGGCTCGACATGAACTTGTCGAACTCTTTCTTGTCTTTGGCCTGACGCAGATTGTCTACGAACGCGTCAAACTCGGCGCGCATTTCATCAATTTTCAAGCGTTCTTCTTCAAGACGTGCCAATTCGGCAGAGCGATATTCGTCAAAAGCAGCGTTGCCAGTTGGCTGTGCACGATAGCTTGGACGGCGGTCACGGCTGAATTTTGAACCAAACCCATCCATCCGGTCGCGTGCTGTTGCAAGATTTCCAGTCATTCTATCACCCCATACTATGTAAGCCAGCATCGCCAGGCCAAGCGGCCAAAACAGGACAAATCCCAAAATCATGACGACGGTGTTAAAAGGCGTCCAACGGCGGCTGCGAAACGGCCCTGAACAATTTCTTTGGTCTGCAGTAGTTGCGTGTATCATTTTCACCCTCTCGTTCAGTTGATGAGTTTCAGGTGGTGAGTTTCACGCCCCATTCAAGGTAAAATTGATCGATTTTTCAGCTTTTCCCGGAAAATCCGGGTCCATTATTATGTCACAAGATATTGTTTTTATTGTATTATTTTTACATTTCCAAAAAAACGCTGTTTTTTGTCGATTTTTTTACCGAGGTGACTTCACACAGATGATCATCTCCAAATGAGTGACTTATAAACAGCCATTGTCCATAAAAAGACGCTAAATTGACGTCCTCGATCAGCTTATGACAGAGAGGGTTTTCAGCTCAAATACGCTCAAATCCCCTGTGAACAAGTTCACCGGATGGTCACAAATCTGAAAAATCACGAGCGGACCTGGCACTCTCGCTTATCGTGTAGAAATCTTCAGCCCTCAAGGCCAGCGAGCCGAAGTCCGTTAGCCAGTCGTTTGCGGTCTGCCAAATTGGTATAGGCAATCGCCCGTTCAACATTGGCTGCATTTTTGCCTGGAACCAAGTCTTTGAAATTGGCTAATGCCAGTATTGCTTGTTCTGAATTTCCAGCCAGAGCATGAGACGCCGCCGCCAACATGTGGGTATTGGGGTGTTCCGGTTTCAGATGTATTGCCTGTTCAGCGGCCAAAGCGGCTTTTTCGTAATCTGCACCTTGAAAATACGCCAACGAATAGTAGACATAAAATTTATCGAGAAAGGCGTCCCGTGGACTAAGTCTGATCGCAAGGTCTATACATTTGATGGCTTTTTCCGGATTGCCGCCCTAGGCGTTCGCCGCGCCGCACATAGCATGAGCATATGCGAAATTCGGACTGAGTTCGACCGCCCGTTCAAAACCCATGACAGCTTTTGATTGCTGGCGCGCTACCATACCCGCCATACCCAATCCCATATGGGCCCATGCCTCATTTATGTCAGCTGCAATGGCTGCTTCTGCGGCACGCGATGCGAGCGCAACGGCTTCATCAAACGGCTCCAGTCGTTGGATCGCTCGCCAAGCCATGGTCAGTGCATACAAGCCCCATGCCTGCGCATATTCCGGATCAAGGACAGTGGCGCGCTCGAGCAATCGGATCGCCTCTGAACTACTCTTTGCCGATTGAAGACTGTATTGATGCATTGCGCGAACGAAACACTCCCAAGCATCAAGGTTTTGGGGTGGAATACGTTGCGTTCTTGCATTCTCAGCGGAATAGATTTCAGGGGCCAACTGGCCGACGACACTGTTTGTCACTTCATCTTGTATGAGAAAGATATCGTCCAATTCGCGGTCGTATCGATCGGCCCACAATTGTTCGCCGGTGGCACCCACTGACAGTCGAACTGATACACGCACACGTTTTCCTGCCGTCCGGACGCTGCCCTCCAAAACGTATCTGACATTCAGCTCCGCAGAAATTGTTTTGATATCAGTGCGAGATTCTTTGTAGGCAAATGTCGAGTTTCGCCCCGTGATGAACAGTCCACCAATCCGAGACATGGATGTGACCAGATCTTCCGTAATACCATCGGCGAAAAATTCTTGCTCCGCGTCACCGCTAATGTTGACAAATGGCAACACCGCTATGGAAGGCTTTGAATCTGTATTTGGCATTGGCACCGCAACAGAGGAATCCGGAGTGCTGTCGTTCAAGCTGGCGACGAACCTGAACCCGCGTCTTGGAAAGGTCTTGATGACCGATTGAACGACTCCGCTGTCACCCAAAGCCCGGCGCAAAGCGTTAATCCGAGTATTGAGTGTTGCATCGGATACCACACGTGCATCCCAAACCTTGTCGATCACCTCGTCTTTCGTCACCACCCGGTCACGATTTTCAATCAGAAAACTCAACAGCGCAAAGGCTTGCGGTTGCAACTTTACGAGCGCGCCATCCTTGCTGAGTTCCAGGCCATCGATATCGAGCTGAAAGACGCCAAATTGATAAATCACAAAAAAATAAGCCTGCGGTTAGCAAAACAAACGGTCTGATGAGCCAACGGTAAGCCAATCATCATGCAAGGCCCTCGGGAGCCTTCTATTGTTAGTTCAACAACCACTTACATCCCCCGAGGCACCAAATGAACAATCTCTTCCACCCAGATCAGTCTAACCCAACAATCATTGTGCGCAATAACAATCGGTTTGCCAAAATACTGGGTGACATATCGATCTGGGCCAGAAAAACCTCGATGAAAGCCGATCAGGCGTTTTGGGGACATACTACCAAAATCAGCAAAATGGATACCACTCGGTTTGTAGGAATTCTGTAAAATATTCACTTGGCTGGCATGGCGTAATTCCGACCTCATAGTTTTATGATGCTGGGCTTCATTACCAACGAAACAAACTAAAAGGGCAGAGAAAAATGGAACGGCAAACCAAACGAACAATGTATTTGATGGGTATGAAAATGCATTTCCTCACGTCGAGCGAGAGCGACGGGTATTTTCTATGTGACGCCACCTTGTTACCATCGGCAGGTGCGCCACAGAACCGCCACCCCGACGATGCTGAATCATTTTTTGTCCGCGAAGGAACTGTAGAATTCACCGTCGACGGTGTTGTCACGAATGCGGGTCCCGGCGAATTTGTAAAAGTACCCAAAGGAGGTGTGCACTCTTTTCAAAACACCTCTGATTCCGAGGCCCGGATGTTGATCTTGAATGTGCCCGGCGCGATCCATGAAAATGTATTCAAAATATGTGGCACAGACCTTGAAGTCGGTGCTGATGACTGGCCGACAAATTCACCCGAACTCGATATGGAATGGGTCGCGAAGGTTTGTAAAGATGAAGGACTTGAAATACTAGCTTGAGACACCGGAACCAAATCCAGGCTATTTCGAATTTGGCGTTTGTCGAAATCGTTTCGTAAACCTAATATTTACAGCAACCCAACATGGCCACAAAACGCGCCCTAAATCAGCGGATGACCGCCAGAATTTCCTGCAGAAATTCTGTCAAATCGTCGGTGACAAAATCCACCGGATCGCCATCCTGTTTTTCCAGCTCCCACTCTTCGTGGAACACGTCACGCGTGCCTTGCGGGACAAGCAGGGTTGTGACCATGCCTTCATTCCTGGGAACGCGCAGATTTTTCGGCAGGTCCTCGAACATGGCCGCCCGTGTTGGATCAACACCCATCATGGCAAAAAACTTGCCATACGGTGCCGGATCTGGCTTTGGCTCCAGATCAGCGGCCACAATGTCGAAAATGTCTTCAAAATGTTCTGAAATTCCCAATCGGTCAGCCACAGCCTCGGCGTGCTTGCGCGATCCATTGGTGTAAATCAGCTTACGTCCTGGCAACGCCTTGATGGCCTGGGCAAGTTCGGGATTGGGTTCAATGGGGGTGTGGTCGATGTCATGGACAAATTCCAGAAACTCGTCCGTGTCGATCTGTTGTTCCAGCATCAGGCCGCGCAAGGTCGTCCCGTGGCGGTGATAAAAGTCCTTCTGGATGATTCTTGCTTCATCGCGCCCAAGGTTCATCAGGCGCGCCACATAGGTGGTCATGCGCTTGTCGATCTGATCGAACAGATTGGAATGCCGTGGATAAAGCGTATTGTCGAGATCAAAGACCCACTCGCTGACATGGTCAAAAGCGATCAAATCGTCCGCATCATGCGGCTCAAGTTTTTCAACGGTCATTATGTCTCGATCTGTTTTGGGGGAGAGTCAGCCCGGCACGAACAACGTGCCAGCACCATGTTCTGTGAAGAGTTCAAGCAAGACCGCGTGTCTGGTTTTGCCATTGAGGATAACGACACCGGATACGCCCTGTTCCAATGCCTCAATACAGGTTTCGACCTTTGGAATCATGCCGCCGGAAATCGTTCCATCAGCAATCAGCGCTTCAGCTTCTGAGACGGTGAGCTGTTTGATCAGGTTTCCGTTCTTGTCCAGAACACCGGGAACGTCGGTCAAAAACAGCAGTCGACGTGCAGAGAGTGCGCCAGCGATAGCGCCTGCGCACGTGTCTGCGTTGACGTTGTAAGTCTCACCATCTTTGCCCGGAGCCACCGGCGCAATGACAGGGATGAGTTTGCTCTGCGCCAGCATCTGCAACACAGTGCTGTCCACATTCACCGGTTCACCGACAAAGCCAAGGTCAATGATCCGCTCAATATTGCTGTCAGGATCCATCATGCTGCGGGCGAGTTTTCGGGCCGTCAGCAGATTGCCGTCTTTACCGCACAGCCCAACGGCGCGACCGCCTTCGCTGTTGATGGAAGCGACAATATCCTTGTTGATAGACCCGGCCAGAACCATTTCCACGACTTCAACCGTCGCTTCATCGGTCACCCGCAATCCGCCCTCAAATTTGCTTTCAATACCAAGACGCTGAAGCATCTGCCCGATCTGTGGTCCGCCACCATGGACGACAACAGGTAAAACGCCGGATTGATGCAGCAGCGTGATATCCCGGGCAAAAGCGCGGGACAGTGACGCGTCTCCCATGGCGTGACCGCCATATTTTACAACAACGGTCTGACCATCATAGCGCTGCATATAGGGAAGCGCTTTGGACAGAAGTTGCGCCTGGGCGCTGGGTGAAGAAAGAAGTTGGTCGCTATCGGTCATGAACTCTGGGCGGGAATTGTGAATATGAAAGGTCAGCTATAGGCGTTTTCCCGATTTCGTGCCAGTGGACTTTCCAGCGTTTTGACATGATGGTTGAAACAAACCTCAGTGAAACCACAGATGATCAACTGACTTGCGAAGCCCACCTGTCTGACCGGAGTGATTAAAATGCAATCTGACTTGCCTGTCGCGAAACGTTTTATCAGTCCTGCCGATGGCAGGCCAACACCGGAAATGCTGGCCTTTTATGAAGAAAACGGTTTTCTGATTCTGGAAGGTTTTGCCAGCGATGCCGCCTGTGACGCGTTAAAAGCCAGGATTGCCGGGCTGGTGGATGCGTTTGATCCCGAAAGCGTGCGCAGCACCTTTTCAACAGATGATCAGGCCCATGCACGGGATCTCTATTTCAAGGAATCCGGCGATAAAATCCGCTTCTTCTTCGAGACCGGAGCATTTGATGCCAAAGGCGAACTGGTGAAGCCAAAGCATCAGGCGCTCAATAAGATCGGCCATGCGTTGCATGATCTTGATCCGGAATTTGACCGGTTTTCACGATCTGAAAAACTTGGCAATCTTGCAGAGGCGCTGGGACTGCAGGATCCGGGTCTGGTGCAATCCATGGTGATCATGAAACAGCCCTTCATTGGCGGCGAGGTGGGCATGCATCAGGATTCCACCTTTCTTTATACAAGCCCCATGACCACAACCGGCTTCTGGTTTGCGCTGGAAGATGCAGATCAGAGCAATGGCTGCCTGATCGGACAGGCCGGGGGTCACAAGGCCGGGCTGCTGGAGCGGTTCCATTATGATGGCGATGATCTGATCATGGAGCAGACATCTGACGCCAAACCACAGGGTCCGCAAGAAGCTTTGGAAGCACCCAAAGGCACGCTGGTTGTGATCCATGGGCTTGTGCCACACAGCTCCGCATCCAATACAAGTCCACGCTCTCGCGAGGCCTACGCACTTCATATGTTTGACCGCAAGGCGGACTGGGCTGAAGATAACTGGCTCAAACGTGCATCTGATATGCCGGTCAGAGGTTTTGCATAATGGTGATGAAAGCAGAACTGCATTGTCACATTGAAGGCGCGGCCTCGCCTGCCCTTGTGCGCAGGAAAGCTGCCCAGAACGGGATTTCAATCGACGGGTTGATTGATGCAAACGGGCATTACATCTGGCATGATTTTACCAGTTTCCTGAATGCCTATGACCGGGCAGCGGCAGTGTTTATCACCGAGCAGGATTACAGTGATCTGTCCCATGATTATTTCAGCAGCGCAGCGGCAGAAGGCATGATCTATGGAGAAATCTTTGCCTCTCCAGATCATGCGGAATTGGCAGGGCTGAGCTACACCGCTTACATTGAGGCGCTGGCAGATGGCATAAAGCGGGCGGGTAATGAAACCGGTATTGAAGGCCGGATCATCGTCACTTGCGTGCGCCATTTCGGGCCGGAACGGGCCGAGCCTGTTGCGCGCCTGTTGCACACGCATCCCCATCCCATGGTTACAGGATTTGGCATTGGCGGCGATGAGCGCATGTTTCATCCGGCGGATTTTGCCAAAGCGTTTCAGACGGCTGCGGATGCGGGGATGGGTCTGACGGCCCATGCCGGTGAATTTGCCGGGCCGGAAAGTGTGCGCGCCGTCCTTGATGAACTGGATGTCAAGCGGATTGGCCATGGTGTGCGTTCTGTCGAGGACGCAGACCTGCTGCTCCGGCTGCGCGAGGAAGACATCGTACTGGAAGTCTGCCCCGGCTCAAATGTATCACTTGGCTTGTGCAGCGGTCGTGACACGCATCCGTTTACGGCGCTTCGAACCGCCGGTGTGCGCATGACACTCAACTCCGATGATCCGCCCTTCTTCCAGACCAGCATCGGTCAGGAATATGAAGAAGGGGCAACAGCATTCCAGCTTGCCGCTGTTGATCTGGTGGCGATTACCCATCAGGCGATTGAAGCCGCCTTTGTGGACGAGCCGACGCGACAGCGCCTGTTTCAGCGCCTGTTTGAAGATTAACGGTGTAAAACCTGACTGAATCCCCTCAGGCCCCGTGTTTCGGGCGGCCAAAGGCTTTTTCCGCTTGCTGTGCGCTGCTAAGAAATTGGCAGTACGTTTTGCTCAGGGAAGTTTCCAATGGTTACCGACGCCAATAATCTGCCAGCTCCGTTTACGATTGTTGATCATCCGCTGATCAAGCACAAACTGACCATCATGCGGGACAAGAAAACCTCAACAGCCGGGTTTCGCAGATTGCTGCGCGAAATTTCATTATTGCTTTGCTATGAGGTCACACGCGATCTGACGCTGACCACCAAACGCATTGAAACTCCGATGCAGGAAATGGATGCGCCCATTCTGGAAGGCAAGAAACTGGTCTTCGCGTCCATTTTGCGCGCAGGCAACGGCTTGCTGGAAGGCATGCTGGATCTGGTGCCTGCAGCCCGGGTCGCCCATATTGGTCTTTACCGTGACCACGAAACGCTGGAGCCGGTGGAGTATTACTTCAAGGCCCCGGAGAAGCTGGAAGACAGGCTTGTGATTGTGGTGGACCCGATGCTGGCGACATCCAACTCGGCAACGGCTGCTATTGAAAAACTGAAAGAGCGTGGCGCAAAGCAAATCCGCTTTCTGTGCCTGCTGGCGGCACCGGAAGGTGTTGAAAAATTCCGTACAAGCCATCCGGATGTGCCGATCTATACAGCGGCGCTGGACGAGCGGCTGAATGAGAAGGGCTATATCATGCCGGGCCTCGGTGATGCCGGTGACCGCATGTATGGAACCAAATAATGAGTTCCGCCCGTTTTCCCGATCTTGACGGCAAAGTTGTCCTGATCACCGGCGGCGGTAGTGGTATTGGTGCGCATCTGGTGCGTGGCTTTGCCGAGCAAGGGGCCTCGGTCGCGTTTTTCGACATTGCTGATGAACCCAGTCAGGCGCTGGAACAGGAGCTGACCGATGCCGGGCACTCGGTTGCGTTTCTGCATTGTGATCTGACGGATATTCCAGCGCTTCAGGCAAGCATTGCTCAAGTGCGTGATCGCTTTGGACCGATTGGTGTGTTGGTCAACAACGCTGCACATGATCAGCGCCATGACATCAAGGACGTAACATCAGAGTATTGGGATGAGCGCTTTGCCGTCAATTTAAAGCATCAGTTCTTCAGCGCACAGGCGGTGCAGGATGACATGAAAAAACTGGGCGGTGGGTCCATCATCAATATGGGATCGACGTCCTGGGTTATGGGGACTGGATCCATGCCCTGTTACACCACGGCAAAATCGGCGGTGGAAGGTCTGACACGTTCGCTGGCACGCATCATGGGTCCGGACAATATTCGCGTCAACACGGTGCTGCCGGGCTGGATTATCACCAAGCGACAGGAAGAGTTATGGCTGGATGATGAGGGCGAGAAATCGATCCTGGAAAACCAGTGCCTGCAGCGCAAACTGGTGCCTGACGATATGGTTGGTCCGATTTTGTTTTTGGCTTCTGATGCGGCAGCGGCCTGCACCAATCAGCGCTTTATCGTGGATGGCGGTTGGGTCTAGCTGACCGGAAATCGGCAGCTTGGAAACGCCTGCCCCGTTTCCTAAGATGATGATCTGCGCTAACACTGATGGCAGGCATAAAGTCATTGATTCGAGTGAAGGTGGGGTTCATGAATTTCAAGCGACCATTTGGCAAATTGGAAGACCGCACTGAGATCAACGAAGTTGAAATCGGTGCCGGAGCGTTGCGCGCAAAAATACTAACATGGGGAACAGTCCTGCGGGATTTGCGGCTGGATGGTTTTGATCATCCGCTTGTGCTGGGTTTTGACCGCCTTGAGGATTACGCCAATCACTCTCCTTTCTTTGGCGCGACTGCAGGGCGCTACGCCAACCGTATTGCTTATGGCCGCTTCCCGCTCGATGGCCGCATGCATCAACTGAGTCAGAACACCGAGCCGCACCATCTGCATGGCGGGGATGCCAGTTTTGGTAAGCGGCTGTGGACGGTCGGGTCAATTGCCCCTGATTCCATTCGCCTGACACTTGTTTCGCCAGATGGGGAAGATGGATATCCGGGCCGGGTCATGGTCAGCTGTACTTACAAAATCGTCCCGCCTGCGTCACTCCACGTCATTTATGAAGCCACGACCAATGCACCAACACTGATGAATCTGGCGCATCATTCCTATTTCAATCTGGATGGTTCACCGGATATTCTGGATCACACACTTCAGATTGAAGCGGATGCCTACACGCCCGTGACACAGGATATGATCCCGACGGGTGCTGTGTTGCCAGTGCAGAATACCTTGTTTGACTTTCGCGAGACGCGGCCTGTGCGCACCTTGCATGAAGGCCGCCGCATTGCCTTTGACACAAATTATGTTCTGGCACTTGCGCCGCGACCAAGGCCCGTTCCTGCTGCCCGGCTGAGCAGCTCCCGCAACGGATTATCGATGGATGTTCTGTCCACAGAACCTGGCCTGCAATTTTACGATGGTTACAAGTTGAATGTGCCGGTTCCAGGCCTGGATGGTCGCAATTACGGGGTCAGTGCCGGGCTGTGTCTGGAGCCACAACGCTGGCCGGACAGTCCGAACCACCGTCACTTTACCGATTCCACCTTGCGGCCAGGCGAAACCTATTTTCAGGAAACGATCTACCGCTTTAACATGGCCTGATCCGGTTGCCTGAAATCCCAGGGCGACGCGAACCAGACCGCCAGTGGTCGCATGTTCATGGTTGCTCGGAACTTTAGTCCCTTTTCCATGCCAGCCACATCATATGCTGCTGGCGTGCGGGCAAACATGCCGCGCTGATAAAGGTTACGGTAAAGCGCCTTGCGGATTTTCTGGCCCTCATGCCTCAGCCCCCAGCATTCCAGTTGCGCCGCAAAACTGAAATTGAACCCGACAATACATTCCGAAGTCTGGAACGCGATGTGGTGATCATCCTGCACAGCCTGAATTGCGGCTGGAAGCATATTTGCAAGCGTAATTGCGCCCTCTCCACGTCCCGCAATTTGAAAATTTTCGCGATAGAGCGTCTTCAGGGCCAGAATGGCATGCTTGTCTGGAACCACGTTATCAAACCCATAGCGCCGCGCCAGAAATGCGCCAAAAAGCTGTTCGATCAGCAAACATTCGGAAAACGGGCCATCCCGGTCCAGCCGATAATGCGTGCCCGTCCATAACGCAGCTTCGAGGGCTTCACGGGCAGATTTGGCCTGGTCGCAGTAGGTTTTGCCAGCACTGGTATCTCCGACACGATGTGCGGCCTCTGCCATTGCAAACAGGGCCGCAATCCACAAGCCACCACAATAGGCGCTGGGTCCTTTCATCGGAATATTGTCAAACGTCTGATCAGGAAAGCCGTCATTTTCGATCAGCCCGTCGCCATCCCGGTCATATTGATTGAGATGCAAACAAGCCGCTCGGGCCTCATCCCAATGTGCTGCCAACCAATGCGCGCCAAATTTCCGCCCGTCGCGCACAAAGCCAATCAGGAATTGCGAATTGAGATCCTTCCATTGGGTAGAATCCTGCCAGGCATAGCCATTATTGACAAAAAATGGATCCTCATCCGGGCAGCCCTGATCATGCGGCAATGCTCCGGCTCGTTTCACAGGAAAGCTGGCTTTTGAGCGCATGTGACGACGCTGTCGATCATCTTTTTGCAAGACGCTGCGGGCAAAATCCTCCATGACTAAACGAGCGGCCTGTGGCCATAAACTCAGCACCGCCTCCGATGCATAAATCCACAAATCAAGGGTGTTGTAATAGGGGTAGTCAGGGCATTCGATAATGCCAAAATGGCCATTGTCGGCTTCAGACTCGGCTGTATAGACGGTCATGCCATCCACAAGAAAATACAGCTCGTTCAGCATCATGCCTGTGACCGATGGGCTATCGCCGAGCCGGGCAATCATGCTGTCATGCCAGGCGTCAATGCGTTGCGACCAATCCGGAGCGCAGGATAAAGCCTGTTCGACCATCGCAAGTGCATTGTTGCCTTCACAGCCCCAGTGCTTGGTGTATTTCCGGGCATGATGACGGCCTGACCCGAAGCGAATAGTCGGCAGATCCCAACTCAATGCAAAAGTGATGGTTCTGCTTTCACCCGGTGCCAGTTCGCATTTGGCTGCCAATGCACCAGCGGGGCGGTTTGTCTCAACCTCCCGGAAACCTGCATCTGCAATCCAGTCGACTGACGGATCGAGAGTTCCGCTTTTCGAAAAACCGGGCCAAAAATCACTGCCATCAGATGCAGCGTCGAAAGTTGCACACTCGGTCAGCAGCAAATTGCCATCATTGGCAATGGAAATTGCCATCTGCCCCTCCCCCATATCAGGGGGTGAATCTGGAGATGAAGCGGCGGTTTGTCTGTCAAAGACAATGCTGTGTGCTGTGTCGCTGTGAACCGGAGTGTTGAAACAGCCGGCATGGCGCCGGTAAGGCTTTCCACATTCGCGAAACGCACCGACCAGATTGGGGAACTGGAACATCAATGCGGCGGACATGGGTGCCGTGGACGTGTTCTCCAAAGTCCATTTGAATATGGCAACCGGCAATGCGCTGGTTTCCAAATCATCTGGCACAAGCGGTGAGAAGCTCTCGCAGCGAGCCTTCACAGGGCCTGGACATCCTGCATAGTCATGCCAGGCTTTTGGGAACAATGCCGCATATTGGTTTTTGGCATTCTCCTCCCGCCATGATGCTGCGGATAATGACCCGTCATTCGGATCGGGTTGCAGCATGAAAGATTTTGGGTCCTGCCCGGCTTCCTGTTGCCATAGGGCGAATCCAGCCGCGGCTTCACGATGATGCAAAACCTGCTGGGGGTTTATGGTCCAGCGTGTGAACCGGCCTGTTCTGGAAAACACCATGCCGCCGGTTCCAAGACCGCCGAGCGGCAGGCCGGAATCAGATGTGCCGCCGGTTTGCGCAGAAATTTTCCGTTGTGGTTCCGGACCATCCCAGTCCATTGCAATTTTGAAGGCGGCATCTGGCAAGATCACCGATATCTCCTGCGATAGAGAGAATAGGCATGTGGCAGCATGACACCGGTGATGATAACCATCATGCCTGCCCAGTCAAACAGGCGCGGGATATCGCCCAGAATGACAATTGCGGCCAGTGAACCCAGGACCGGGTTCAGGGCAACGTAAATTGATACCCAGGCCACTTGCAGATGTCGCAGCGCAAAATTGAAGATCGCGTAATTCAACACTGTCATGGCCAGCACAAGATACAGCATTGCGAAGATCTGCAACGGGGAGCCAAGGGCGATAAATGACAAGGCATTGGTGGCAAGTGCCAGACAGAAAACGGCAATCAGTGCTCCGGTCACCTGCAGGGTCGCGACCTGAAACCAGGGCACGTCGCCGCTGTTCATGCGCCGGCCCACAATCTGGCTGAAACTGGCGCACAGAACTGCAAAAAACACCAATACATTGCCAATCAGATCACCAACGCCGGCGGCTTCCCGGCTCAGAGTGACGATCACAAGCCCACCAAAACCGATACAGCTGCCAACGGCCAGCGACCAATGGGCATTTTCCCGAAGCATCAGATAGCCCAGCGCCGAAGCGATCAACGGTAAAAGCCCCCACATAAGGGCCAGCGAGACCCCGTCGGTTCGCGCGCCGCCATGTATGCTGAAGATCAAAACCGCGCCTGGTGCCATGAAGCCCCATAGCAATGTTTTGCCAAAGCGCCGGTTCAGTGGCGGCAGTTGATGCCTTGCAAAGCAGATGATCCACATGATGATCGCGGCGCCCAAAAACTGCCAAAGCAGAACTGTCGTGGGCGCGAATTCTATGGCCAAAGCCTGCTGTACCATGAAGCCGCAAGAAAAAATTGCCACAGAGGAAAGCTGCGCCAAATGCGCCAGCAAGATGGATCTTTTGGTCGTCCGTTCTTCCAAGATCAGTCCGCCATTTGTTGAGTCTTGTAAAAGATATAAGACCTGTTAGGGTTGATGAAGGGAAGAATTGAATTGACCGTCGCAGCGGTATCGTCTTGCATAAAAAGGTCCGTTAAGGATCAGGTGGGCGATGCAGGGGGAGACATCATGGCAGCTTTGGCTGGCTTTATAGCACTTCTAACACGTATCAATGATGCGGTCTTCTGGGTTGGACGACAACTCTCCTGGATGGCAATTGGAGTGATGGTCCTCATCATTCTAGCGCAGGTTTTCGCGCGTTACATCCTGAATGACGCTCTGCCATGGTCCGAAGAACTGGCACGGGTATTGATGCTGTGGCTGACCGGATTGATGGCACCATCCGCCTATCGCTGGGGCTCTTTCGTTGCCATTGACATGTTTCGCGATCTTCTGCCGCGCTGGCCACGCGCAATTTTAACTCTTTGTCTGTTTGGTATTTCACTGATCGTGTTGATCGTGATGACCTATTATGGCTGGAAACACATCAACAGTGGTTGGTTGTTCGGGTCCGCTACACTGAAAATCAAACTTGCCTGGGTCTATATGGCACTTCCGGTCGGGTTCCTGATGATGATTTCAGCCTGTGTTGAGCTGATCGCCAAGGAACTCCACGAAGCACTTGATCCGAGTGTCAATTATAAATCCGGCGATAACGCGCCAGAATTTATCGCGGAGTAAAGCCCATGCTTGTCTGGTTCCTGCCTCTCTTTCTAGTCCTGCTGATGATCAGCCTGCCGGTGTTTTTCGGCCTTCTGTTCGCACCCGGTGTTCTGCTCTGGCTGAACGGCCAGGAGCGCGATTTGGCCCTTTTGTACCGGAACGTTTTCAACGGTATCGACTCCTTTCCATTGATGGCCATTCCGTTCTTTATGCTGGCGGGAGAAATGATGAACCGGGGTGGCATCACGATGCGCCTGGTTGAATTCAGCCAGTCCATGATGGGACACTTTCGCGGTGGCCTTGCCCATGTGAATATTCTGTCGTCGATGCTGTTTGCGGGCCTGTCCGGCTCGGCTGTGGCTGACACGTCCGCACTGGGATCGATGCTTATTCCTGCCATGGAAAAGCAGGGCTATACGCGCCGGTTTGCAGCTGCCATTACAGCGGCCTCATCTGTCATCGGGCCAATCATTCCACCTTCGGGCATCATGATTATCTATGCCTATGTGATGGGCGAGTCGGTTGCAGCTCTGTTTTTGGCCGGCATCGTTCCCGGCGTTCTGGTGGGTGTTGGCCTGATGGTCGTCACCGGCATGATGGCCCAGCGTTATAATTATCCTGTCGCCAGAGAGCGTGCCAATTGGGGTGAGCGCTGGCATGCACTGGTAAAGGCGTTTTTCCCGCTTTTGACACCCGTCATTATTCTTGGTGGCATTCTGGGTGGCGTCATGACGCCAACAGAGGCGTCCGCTGTCGCTGCGGCCTATGCGTTCTTTGTCGGTATGTTTCTTCTGAAAACAATTGGCTTCAAAGACCTTCCATCGATCCTGACAAAAGCCGCGCTGACCTCTTCGGTCGTGCTGCTGTTGGTTGGTGCGGCGATGGCTTTCAAAACAGTGGTCAGCCTGTCCCGCGCGCCGGAAGCGCTTGCGGAAATGATTCTGGCCATGTCCAGTGATCCTTTGATGCTGCTGTTCCTCATCAATATCCTGCTGTTCATTGTCGGCATGTTTCTGGATGCTGGCCCTGCGATCATCATTCTGGGGCCAATCCTTGGACCCATCTTCATCAATATGGGCATTGATCCGGTTCACTTTGCCATCATCATGAGCGTTAATCTGACGGTTGGCCTGGCCACACCGCCAATGGGACTGGTGTTGTTTGTCGCCTCGAGCGTCTCGGGTGAGAAGGTGGAGGCCATTTCAAAGGCCATTCTGCCATTCCTGGCCGTTGAAGTTGTGGTGATTTTCCTGATCACCTATTTCCCGATCATCTCCATGGGTGTGCCGTGGCTGACCGGTTTCGTGTCAGCGGATTCCGATCTTATGGGACCGGTTCTAAGACTGATTTTCGGGGGCTAGGTCCGGGAATCATATAAATGACATTTGCTTGTTACATCGTAGCGAATAAACTGAGATTCATCGTAAAGGGAGGACTTCCATGAAACTCAAATCCTTACTATCAACCTTCGCGGCTTTTGCCGTTGGAGCAGCCTTTATGGGCACCGGACTTGTGTCCGATGCGCAGGCCGCTTCGCATGTCGAGAAAATTACTCTGCGTGCAACTGCCAATTCCAATGAAAATGATGAAGACTATGATGGTCTGGTTGTTTTCAAGAATTACGTCGAAAACGCATCCAATGGTACCATCGCTGTTGATTTGTTCATCGGTACGCAATTGTGCTCCAAGGGCGCTGAATGTCTTCAAGGCATCGCTGATGGATCAATTGACATCTACATCTCAACATCTGGCGGTGCCGCTGGCATTTTCCCATATGTGCAGGTGCTTGATCTGCCTTATCTGCTGCGTGATGACCGTATTGCCGAAGAAGTTCTTCAAAGTGACTTCGTTCGCACAATGCGTGCCCAGATGCTGGCAGATTCCGGTGACACGATCCGCCTGATGACAATTGGCAATACTGGTGGCTGGCGGAACTTTGCCAACACACAGCGTCCAATTCAGAAGCCTTCCGATATGGAAGGTCTGAAAATCCGGACCGTGGTGGCAGATCTTCCGCAGGAACTGGTAAAAGCACTTGGTGCCAGCCCAACCCCGATTCCCTGGCCTGAGCTTTTCACATCATTCCAGACGGGTGTTGTTGAAGGTTCCAAAAACGGCATTACCGATGTCATGGGCATGAAGTTCCCGGACGCCGGTCTGCAATACATGACCCTTGATGGCCATGCTTACATGGGCGCTTTGTGGTTCATGAGCAATGATCGTTTCATGGCTATGGATGAAGGCATGCGCCGCGTGGTCGTCGATGGATTTGCTGCTCTGCAGCAGGCAACCTTCGCGTCACCAAAACGCAAATCCATTGCAGCCTATGAAGAGTTTGTCGCCGGTGGCGGTAACCTTTATGTGCCAACTCCTGAAGAAAAAACCATGTTCCGCGAAGCAGCTGCGCCTGTGTTCGACTGGTTCAAGGAAAACATTCGTGAAGGCGAAACCTTCTATCAGGCACTTGTTGATGCAGCCGCTGCAGCGGAAGAAAAAATCGACGGCGGCGCTATGATGGATGTGAAATAATCCAGTTGTCCTAATTCTGACGGTCCTTACTTCAGGTCTGTCAGACTTAAATCAGGCCGCTTCAACATCCTGTTGAAGCGGCCTTTTGTTTGCGCATCTGCAAGGCGTGGGTCTCAATATTCCGGATAAAGATGATCCTTGTAATCATCGATCAGCAATTCAGCTTTTGCGATCTGCTCCGGTGTCATTTTCTTGACAACTTCGTTCATGGAAATCGCGGCATCGGGATCACCGCCAATGGCCGACAGCGTATACCACGTATAGGCACGGGGCAGATCCGGGGCCGGTATGCCGCGGCCAACCTCATAATACCATCCAATGCCCGATTGCGCGCCGGGATGCCCCTTCAAAGAGGCCCTCAAATACCAGTCAAATGCACGTTCGTCATCACGCTCGACGCCAAGGCCCATGGCATACATGACGCCAATCAACTCTTCTGCATCAGCGTTTCCGCCTTGCGCCAATGGCAGGAAAATTTCTCTGGCTTCCTCAAACCGGCTGGCTTTCATGGCCGTCAAGCCATCAAACAAATCCGCGCCGGCAGCACTTTGCGTTGCCAGCCCTGCCAGCGCAAACAGTCCGATGCCACAATTGCGCAAATTGCGTCTGAAACTGATTTTTCTGATCATTTTCGCCTCCGTAAAAATCTTTCCCTACCATAGGAAGGCGACAGAGAAACGCAATGCGGCGAAGACGTGATTTCCGCCATTGAGAGTCTTGTAAAAGACATAAGACTTGATTAGGGTCAAAAGTGAGCAAATTTGTGCTCTGCCTACACCCAGAAATTCGGGATCGACTCATGGCCACGGTCATTTCTCTTGGCGTTGCAGTGCAGGATTTCGTCTTTTCCGTAGATGAAATCCCGACTGAGGCACGCAAATACAGAGCAAAAGACCTTGTGGTCGTTGGCGGTGGTTGCGCGGCCACTGCAGCTGTTGCAGTGGCACGCCTTGGCGGTAACTGCCACCTGATTTCACGGCTTGGGAACGACATCACGGCTGACATCATTGTTGGCGATCTGGAATCGGATAACGTCAACTGCGCAGGCGTAAAACGCTTCGATGGTTACAAATCTCCCCTGTCTTCCATCATGGTAGACCAGAGCGGTGAGCGTTTGGTTGTCGGTTACCGCGATGAAAAAATGCCGACCGATCCGGGGTTTGTGGCCGATTACTTTGGTGCGCCAGATGCCGTGCTTGCAGACAGCCGCTGGGCGGAAGGTGCCGTGCGTCTGTTTGAACTGGCTGCCGAGAAACAAATTCCTGCCGTTCTGGATGGCGAAATGCCCTTTGGCGCTGTGGAACGCGCAGCGGCGCATCTGGCAACACACCCGGTTTTCTCGGCTCAGGGCCTGCAGGACTATGCAAAAGAGCCTGACGTTCTAACCGCGTTGCTGGCCGCCAGTGCCTCGCGCGAAGGACGATGGACTGCAGTGACTGATGGACCCAATGGTGTCTATGTCGCTCACAATGGATTGCTCAGTCGGTTGCCCGGTCACCAGATGGATGTGGTCGACACATTAGGGGCCGGTGATGTCTGGCACGGCGCATTTGCTCTGGCCTTGGCAGAAGGCAAAAATGCCGAACAGGCCATCATGTTTGCCTCCGGCGCAGCCGCTTTGAAATGCACTCAGTTCGGTGGGCGTAAAGGCACGCCGTCGCGCGAAATTCTAAACAACTTTCTTGAAACACACCCACTCCAGATGGAGCCTATTTCCCTATGACACATTCACTTTCTCACGGTAAATTATGGGGCCTTCGCAGAATGGCGGACGCCAATGGTCGCTACAAAATGCTGGCCGTTGATCAACGGCCGCCAATCAAAAACCCGATTGCCAAGTTCCACGGAACACCGGAAGCGCCCTACAAGGATGTGACCCAATTCAAGCTGATGCTGCTGGAAGAGTTGCAGGCCAGTTCAACGGCCATGCTTCTGGACCCGCATTTTGCCCTGCCCAAGGGCATGCGCATGATAGATCCGACCAACGGTCTGATCGTGACTCTGGAAGATTCCCTGTTTGAAGAATCCGATGGCGGACGCGTTTCGGCGGAAATCGACAATTGGAGCGTCGAGAAAATCAAGCGGGTTGGCGGCGATGCAGTCAAGGTTCTCGCCTGGTATCGCCCCGATGCCTCTCCTCAGGTCTGTCAGGCGCAAAAGGATTTCACCAAACGCATTGGCGACGCCTGCGCCCGTTTTGACATTCCGTTCCTGTTTGAGTTGCTTGTCTATCCGCTGTCTCATGATGCGCATCAGACAAAGGATTACGTGGAAATGCAGGGCAAGGATTCAGCTCATGTATTGGAAAGCGTTGCCGAGTTTGCCCATGCGGATTACGGCGTAGACGTATTCAAGCTGGAAAGCCCCGTCAGTGCCGCTGTTGCAGCTGGCAACGGATCGATGGGCTCCGATGCCATTCAAGCCCTGTTCGATGAAATGGGGCGTCTGTCTGCCCGGCCATGGGTGATGCTGTCAGCCGGTGCTGACAAGGCTGCGTTCACGAACATTCTGGACCACGCCTACAAAGCCGGTGCGTCCGGTTATCTGGCAGGGCGTGCGATCTGGCTGGATGCGTTTGGTGCCTTTCCGGACTGGGACGCGGTGCGTGCCGGACTGCAAGCCGATGCGGTGCCATACATGAAATCGATCAACGAACTGACCGATGCGCATGCATTGCCCTGGTTTGATCACGACCGCTTCGGTGGGACAACAGGGCCGGATTTTGCTATTGATGATGACGATGCCGGTTTCCGCAATACATACGCCGGATTTTAAAGGATAGTCGCATGTCCAGCATTGGTGTTCTGGCCCTTGGTCGACCCACATTCGATGTCGAATTCGCGCAGGAGCTGCTTGGCGAAGCGCGCGATGCCCTGACGGCCAGCGGCCATGAGATCATTGGCGGCGACACATTGTTGTTCGACGCTGATGCCACTGTATCTGCGCTGGACATGTTGAAATCACACAAGCTGGACCTTGTTCTGATCCTTCAGGTAACCTTTACCGATGCCAGCATGACGGTGCGGATTGCCAGTGAACTGAATGCACCTTTGGCGTTGTGGGCCTTTCCAGAACCACGTCTTGGCGGGCGGCTGCGATTGAACGCCTTTTGCGGCCTGAACCTTGCCGCACATGCTCTTGGCCTCAATGATACGGCGTTTTCCTATGCCTATTCCGCTCCCGGTGAAACAGATGTAAAAGCTTTGCTGGCTGATTTTCTGTCAGGAAACCGGCAAGCCTCCCCTCGCCTTGGTGGGGACGTCACGGTTGATACCGGCGCCGTTAACGCGGCCATTGCGCGTCTCAAGGGCAAGCGCATTGGCCGGATTGGTGAACGCCCGGACGGGTTCGATACGTGCCGCTACAACGCCAAAACCGTAGAGCATCTCACCGGCGTTAAGATTGATGAAATCGAGCTTGATGATCTGTTCCAGACGGCCCGCAAAGTGCCTGCGGAAGCGATTTCGGCCAGCCGGAATATCGTGTCCGATTTGGGCGGGCTTGCAGAAGTGGATCAGCCACAGCTGGATCGGTCACTGGCGTTGCATGGCGCTTTGCAGGACATGCAAAAGGGCAAGGATTACAGTGCTTTCGCCATTCGCTGCTGGCCGGAAACCTTCACGGAATATGGCGGCGCGGTCTGCGGCCCGGTTGGCATGATGGGGGAATCCAAGATTCCCTGTGCCTGCGAAGCTGATGTCTATGGCGCGCTTACCAACCTGCTGGTGCAGGAACTAACCGGATTGCCTCCGTTTCTGGTGGATCTGGTCGATCTGGATGAGGCCAGTGAAACCGGCGTTGTCTGGCATTGCGGACAGGCCCCCATATCCATGTGTGATCCGGAATTTGCGCCTCAGGCAAGCATTCACTCCAATCGAAAAATGCCGCTTCTGTTTGAATTTCCATTGAAGCCGGGACGGGTGACCCTTGCCCGTATTAGCCAGGCACGGGGCGAACAAAGCCTGTTTCTGGCCACCGGAGAGATGCAAACAGCACCACTGGCCTTTTCCGGTACCGCCGGCGTGATGCAATTTGATGCGGGCATCAAGAAAACACTGAAAGCAGTGATGGATGCCGGGCTGGAACACCACACGACCCTCGCCTATGGCGATCATGCGGGAACGCTGACGGCGGCTGCCAGTGCCCTCGGTCTTCCTGTGATTATGGCTTGAAAGAGAGCAAGATGAGCGCCCTTCCCCAAACGACCAAGATTGATGAAACCGTTCCCTTTGATATTCTCAATCCCAATTGGAGCGCGTGTCGCCAGACAGAAGTTCTGGGCGCGGCAAAAATTGTATCTCCCGGCCAACTGATCTTCGATACGACCGATGGCCCGTTCCACATAACGACGCTGGAAAATGGTGTCAGGCTAAATCTGGGGCCACATGACAAGCCGGATTATGGCATTCTGGATGGAAACCCGGTTCCCGTACCGGCAGAAATAAAACAAACCGACAGCGAAACCATAATCAGCTGGGGCTGGTTTACCTTGACCGTCCGCCACCAACCGATGGCGATTGATTTTCACAGATCGGACGGACCTATTCTGGAGTCGGCCCGTGATGGTCATTTCGTGCGTGAATTTCGTCTGCCGCCATTTGCGCGTGTCGACAAGGGTTGGCTTGTCAATTTCGATCTGACCAGCCAGGAACCAGTCTATGGACTTGGTGAAAAATGGGGCCCGCTGGATAAACGCGGTCAACTTGTCCATTCCTACACACATGACGCGCTGGGGGTTAACTCGGAGCGGTCCTACAAAAACTGTCCATTTGCGTGGTCTCCGGCAGGCTGGGGCATCTTTGTGCACACACCTGCGCCGGTGTTGCATGCCATTGGGTTTTCGCAATGGTCACACCGGGCCTATGGGTTGCTGGTGGAAGACGAAGCGCTTGATCTGTTTCTTATCTGCGGCAAAACCCCGGAGCGCATTCTGGAACGCTATACCCGGCTCACCGGTCGGCCCGCCATGCCGCCGCTCTGGAGCCTTGGGGCCATCCTTTCAAAAGCCTATTATCAGACACCAGCAGAATTTCTGGAAGCGGCCCGGACCGTCCGCACTTACGGGATGCCATGCGATACAATTACCTTTGATGGCCGTGCCTGGCAGGACACAGATACGCGGTTCCATTTTGATTTTGACCCGAAGCGGTTCGACGATCCCAAAGCGATTATCGACCAGGTCAAGGAGATGGGCTTCCATGTGTGTTGCTGGGAGTATCCGCTGGTCTCGGTCAACAGCCCTATCTATGATGAGTTGAGCGAAAAGGGCTATTTTCTCACCGACAGGCGCACGGATTTACCCTATCGCTATGAATGGGATATGGAGCCATTTGGTCAGGTGCTGACACCTTTGCCAGATTCAAGCCTCATCGACTTCACCAACCCCGCCGCCTATGATTGGTGGCGCGATCAGCACAAGGATCTGTTTGCGCTTGGCGTTGACATGATCAAGAGCGACTTTGGCGAACAGGTTGAGCTGGATTGCAAGGCCTTCAATGGCGATACGGGTCACAGACTGCATAATGTGTATCCGCTGCTGTATAATCGATGCGTTTACGAAGCCTCTGAAATGTACTCTCCTGAAGGCGCATGCCTTCTGGCGCGGGCCGGCTGGGCTGGTTCCCAGCGTTATCCGGCCCAGTGGGGCGGAGATCCGCAAGCCGACTGGGAAGGTTTGGCCGCTTCTCTGCGCGGCGGCCTGTCATGGGCCAATACCGGCGCGGCCTGTTATGCAACTGACATTGGTGGCTTCTACGGCGACACTCGGGATGCAGAATTGTTCGTGCGCTGGACTCAGGCCGCTGTCTTTTCGTCCCATATGCGCTTCCATGGTATCGGTGACCGGGCTCCCTGGTCCTATGGGGAACGCGCAGCAAATGCAGTTATGGCAGCCCTGAAGCTGCGCTACAGATTTCTGCCTTATCTGTGGCGCACTCTTCAGACAGCCTGTGAAACCGGCCTTCCCGTTCAGCGCCCCATGGCGGTTGCTTTTCCCGATGATCCTGCAGCTTGGAGCTTTGAGCTGCAATTCATGTTTGGCCCCGACATTCTGGTGTCTCCCATCGTGCGTTCGCAGGGTATTGGCAAGACCTATCTGCCTGCCGGCAACTGGCGCCATCTTGTGACGAATGAGCTTGTTGCGGGTGGACGGGTGATCAATCAGCAGCTTGATCTGGAAAGCATGGCCGTTTATGTGAAAGAAGGAGCAACCATTCCGTTTGGTCCTTCCGTGCAGCATACGGGCCAAATCGGGGATACTCCGCTGATTGAGGAAAGCTGCAAATATTGACACGCCCCACGCGCTAACGAGGCCTGGAATGAGATTTGCCGCCCATAGTCATCGTTTCGGCGCAGCAATTCTGGTTTTATTGTTCCTCACCATGTCTGCCTGGGCGCAGGGAACACGCCCGATTTCCACATTGCGTATAGGCGTGGTGGTGGGCGACAATCTGAATTACACATTGCAGCGGATGGAACCGTTTCGCCTCTATCTGGAATACAGGCTTGATCGCCGGGTCACCATTGAGGGAACCCACAGTTTCCAAAACCTGATGGAAGTGCATGCGCAGGGGCGCATTCACTATGCCATTTATTCAGCATCAGCCTATGCGAGGTCCTGGGCCTCTTGCCGCTGCCTGGAACCTTTGGCTGCTCCAAAATCCATTGGCGGTGGATACGGCATTTATTCCGTATTGCTGGTGGCTGCGGATACGCGCTTTCGGTCTCTGGATGATCTGAATAATCAGCGCGTTCTGTACACCTCGCCCTCAACGTTGGCAGGACATTTGATACCGGCCAGAGCCATGTCACTGCTCAGCGGCAAAGACCGTTTTGTTTTCGCTGATGCAGATATGGCCCGCAATGCCACTATCGGATTGGAGGCGCTCAAGTCTGGAAGCGCCAATGGGGTATTTGCCTGGGAAGGTGCCGAAGGCCCTCAGCGCGGGATGATCGCGTCTGCAGAAAAAAGAGGCCTTATCGAGCCTGGATTTGCACGCTCTGTCTGGCGATCAGACCTGTTACCACATGGACCACATGCGGTTTTGAAAGATCTTCCTGCCTCACTGATTGCCGATCTGCGGTCAGCTCTGATCGATCTGGATCCTTGGGATGATTCAGTGATATTGCGCGTTCGGAGTGCTGAGGCATCCAATGATAGCCAGCAGGCATTTGAGACCAGTTACACTGCGTCGGACATTCTGGATTCCATCGACAACATATTCGGAGGTGGTTTTTCTCCGGTCGATCATTATGACTATCTGCCCGTACTGAATGTGCTGGGGTGGGGCACCGAGAACACGGTACCCGCCTGGCCCTGAGACCCTTTGCCGCCGCAACCCTTTTGCCTTCCTGTGCTCTTTGAATTCCCGAATGTCTTTAAAGTCGGTGAACTCTATCCTGCCTTGCGCATGGAAGGTCCATCCGACGTCGATGAGGCTCCACCAAAGCCTGCCGCTCTGAAGGCAGGCAGTTGCATGACTATTTTGCCTTCAAGAGCGTTCGGGTCAAAAGACACCAGTTTCCCCCCAGCTTCCCCGAGTGCTTTCTGGAAGGCTTTGAAATTATATGTCCAATCCATAATCTCATCTTGTTGCTGCATCCGGGGCGCGCCTGGCTGTGGAATTTGTTCAATGCTGAACTCTGCCATTCGACCGCTAACAAGCCTTGATGAAATTTCAATCCGGGGTGAAATCTCACCACATTTGGAGAACAGGGCATTATAGGCCTGCCGGACAACAATGCGGACGATTTCAGCGTTACCGCTCACGGCCTCCAGAGCTTTATCATCAAAGTCATCGGGTCGATCGCCCATGTCCTCGTTTTCCTGATACCACTCATTGATCAGTCGTTCCATGCTGATAAAGACCGACTTATCACCGCCATCTTTGCTTTTGTCCGCAAATGGCTTGGACATGCTTGCAAGAGCTTCCAACTGTCGTTGTAACTGCAGGCTATGCCGCTTTACCTCCCGATTTGCACCTTCCAGCGCGTCAGCTTGCTGCTCCTTTGTCACAAGGCGTGTGAAAAATGTCGTCGCGTCTGCAAGTACCACCTGGATAGCAGCATTTTTTCGTGCTTCGGTTGAGGACATTGCCGTGATGTCAGCGAAGCAGATTTTACTGTTGCCCTTATCAGTCTGCACCAGGATTTGCCCCTGATAACTGCCATCTTCACTAGCCTGGCTGAGAGCTAATGGCGTGCCCTGCGTGTTTTCGGCAATGGTGGTAAACAGGAAGTCGAAGTCTTTCAGTTGAGCAGAGTTTTCCCGTTCAAAGAAATGTGCTGCGGCCTCATTGGCCTCGCTAAGGCGTCCATTGGCATTAAATTTCAGGATTGGGAAACCGGATTTGTGAAAGGCGTGCCTTAGCGGCGCCAATTCACTTTCACGCAGATAGTGCAGCCGCACGATCAGCGCATCAATGGCTCTGGCGGTCACACCAATTGAATCGCCTCGTCGCCATTTCAGGCGCGCAGCCGCGACATTCTTTGAGGCGGAGGCCGCTTTGATCGCGGCCTGCTGAAGATGCCTGTGTGGCCCCACTATCAATACCAGAAAGAGCAAGGCAACGGCCGTTGCGGCGGAAGCAGCAACATTCGCATCCCTGACCAAATGACTGGAAAGAGCGATTGTCTCATCCTGTTTTGATAAAGCATGACCGGGACCGGGAATACGCAGAATGAGCTGATAGGTGAATCCGGTCTCGATCTGTTCGAAAGAAACATCGAGGGTCTTGTCATCGGAATAATAGCGATATTTTTCGCCATTCAGCTGAACGTCTTGCCAGGTCAGAAATGGTTGGCGGCCAAAACTGGTCAGAACATCACCTGTCGGGCTGAGCACTTTTCCACCCAGAATGATATCATGCACGATGAACTGTTTTCCAAGCGCTGAAATCTGTTCGGCATCTAAAAAATCCTGAACCGCCGCGCCGGCCTGCAGGCCCAGCAGGACACGTTCAATCGAGGCATCAATGGTTGCTTTTGCCTTCTGCTCCTGAGTCAGGAAGTGCCATCCGGCAAGGCCACAGAAATAGACCAGGGCGACGGCAATCCATACCCTCAGGAACAAACGGATGGCGGGGAGAAACGCATGCAATTTGGGCGCAAAAGATTGAGAATCCTCAGGCTGAACCAGCCTTTCAGTCCTTGATTTCGGCTCACTAATTGTGGCGTTTGACGCCATGATGCACCAGTGGTGTTGATGTTACTAATCTACCAATGGTACCCACAATGTGTTGATAAACTATTTCATGAGTGGTTGGGCCACAGACTTCCGGGCATCCGGGCTTTTGGAATGTCAGGCCAGATGCTAGAGCCAATCCAGGATTTAACTCAGTGGACGCATTTATGACCGATAAATTTGCCTTTCAGACATTTGACCCCGGATTCACGGAAGCCACGGCTCCAGCACAATGCATACCGATTTATGTGCTAACTGCGGATAATGTGCTGTTCGAAGATGATCCATTTGAGGCAATAAGTCTGCGCGCAAAAAACTGGATCAAAGCATCGAACTTCGGTGCAGCGACTGGCGCAGTACTTCTTGTGCCGGATGATGAAGGTTTTCTATCCTGCGTTGTGCTTGGCGTTGGACCGACCGATACCGCGGATCAGGACCCTCTGATTGTCGGCGCATTACCACAGGCGCTGCCAGCCGGTGACTATCGGATTGCCTATGGAGAGAACATCACCCGTGATCGCGCCCGCGACGCATTAGCTTGGGCGATGGGATCCTACAAGTTCGACCGCTACAAGAAAATGGGTTCTGCTGAACCAAAATTATGCGTCGATCAGGATGTCACCAACCTGGACGAGGTAAGGGCACTTGCCCGCGCCACGGCTTTTGGCCGCGATCTGGTGAGCACTCCGGCCAATGATATGGGGCCGCAGGACATAGCGGATGCAGCGCAAGCGCTGGCCAGCGCTCATGATGTTCCCTGCAAAATTACAATTGGCGAAGACTTGCTGGCGGAAAATTTTCCGATGATCCACGCTGTTGGCCGTGCCAGCGAGCAAGCGCCAAGACTGGTTGACTTTTCCTGGGGTGCGACCAGCAATCCAAAAGTCACGCTTGTCGGCAAGGGGGTGGCTTTTGATTCTGGCGGCCTCGACATCAAGTCTGCGGCGGGCATGTTGTTGATGAAGAAAGACATGGGCGGAGCGGCCAATGTTCTGGCACTGGCATCTGCCATAATGGCGACCGATCTGCCGGTGCGATTGCGCGTTATCATCCCCTGTGTGGAAAATGCCATTTCCGGCTCTGCCTTCCGGCCAGGTGATGTTCTGACCAGCCGATCTGGCCGCACGGTTGAAATTGGCAACACGGATGCAGAAGGTCGGCTGATCCTGGCCGATGCATTGACCCTGGCCTGTGAAGATGAGCCTGACCTGATTGTTGATATGGCAACGCTGACTGGTGCTTCGCGGGTTGCGCTTGGCACTGATATTCCAAGCATGTTTTCGAACAATGATGCGTTCGCGGCAGATTTGCAGGCAACCGCGCTGGCAGAAGCAGACCCGCTGTGGCAACTGCCCTTATGGCAGCCCTATATGAAGTCACTCGACAGCAAGATCGCAGATATCAACCATATCTCCCCTGGTGGATATGGCGGTGCCATAACGGCTGCGCTGTTTCTGTCGACCTTTGTCTCCAATGAGACAAAGTGGGCTCATATTGATCTGATGGCCTATAATCTGACGACAAGGCCCGGCAAACCGGCTGGTGGCGAGACACAGGGAATGCGCGCATTATACGCGTGTCTGAAAAATCTTTACGCACAGGATCAATAAAGATACGGTTCCGAAACGAAACCTTGTTACGGACTGTATTTTAACCAATGCCTGTCAATCTGCGCCCAGCCCAAGCGCTCTATCTGTGGCACAAGGCCAATCTGGCCATGGTACTGGATGAGGAGCCCGATCTGTCTCAGCGGCAATGGGCTGTGCTGCTGTCGATCTATCTGGAGCCACCACCCCACACGGTGCGGGGCCTGGCGCGGAAACTGGATGTCACCAAACCTGTGATCACGCGGGCTCTTGATACAATGGGCGGCTGGGGCCTTGTCTCAAGACGCAGGGACCCGGAAGACCGACGCAATGTGGTGATCCAGCGTACAGTTGAGGGATCATTGTTTCTGGAACGTGCCGGCGATGTTATTGCCCGAATGGCAGAAGAGGTGCCCCGATGAGTGATATGTCTACACTGGATCGCAGGCTGCACGCCTTTCGCGATGATTTGGCGGATGAACGGCTTAAGGATCGCGTCGATGCCGCCAACTATGTAGCGGGCACAGCGTTCATTGTCAGTACGCCGACGGCGCCCATCCACAGAACAGCTGATTCCACATCAACGATGGAAACCGAAGCTTTGATGGGGGAAACCTTCACGGTCTTCGATCAAAGCGGTGATTGGTGCTGGGGGCAATTACAGAGCGATAATTATGTCGGCTATATGCCGGCCAGCAATCTTATATCCAAAGACCGCGCCGTTGCCGCCAATGCGCAGATTGTGGTGCAGCGCAGCTTTGTCTATCCGAAAGCCGAACTGCGTGATCCGCCCCTGATGCAGCTGTCCATGTGCGCTCAACTGCGTACAACTGGAACCGCCGAAACACGCGGCACGCAATATCAGCTGGTCACCTTGCCGGATGGAATTGAGGGCGCTGTAATTGCGCGCCATGTTCAGCCACTGGACACGCGTAACCCGGACTGGGTTTCCTATGCTGAGCAATTTCTCCATGTGCCTTACCTTTGGGGCGGGCGGTCCAGCATCGGGCTTGATTGTTCTGCTCTTGTGCAAATAGCCCGGCAGACCTCTGGTAAAAGCGCCTTACGGGATTCCGATATGCAAGGTAAAATGGGGCGTGAGCTGGAACTCACGGCAAATTTTTCGGGTCTACAGCGCGGCGATCTGATTTTCTGGCCCGGCCATGTTGCCATCATGTTGGACGCAACCAATATCATTCATACCAACGGGTTTCATATGGCAACGGCCATTGAGCCTCTGGCGCAGGCGGAAGCGCGGATCGCGGCCCATTACGGAAAAATAAGCCATGCAATGCGGCCGGATTAAACCCGGAAACAGCTCGGTTTTGTCAGATATGTTTGCAGCCCGGACCGAAATGACTACATAGGTCACCTACGAACATGTGGTAGCGGATGCGATGCGCCTGTCCGCGCCTGGATCGGCTCAATGAAATGGAGCATTTATGAGTAAGTCAGACGCCATGCCCTTATGGCATGGGACAACCATTTTGACCGTTCGCAAGGGCGGCAAGGTTGTGATTGCGGGCGATGGTCAGGTCAGCCTTGGTCAGACCGTGATCAAGCACAACGCCAAAAAAGTCCGGCCACTTGGTCGCGGTCAGGTTATCGCCGGATTTGCGGGAGCAACGGCAGATGCGTTCACGCTGTTTGAACGGCTGGAAGCCAAGCTGGAGCAGTATCCTGATCAGCTGACCCGCGCCTGTGTCGATCTGGCCAAGGATTGGCGGACAGACCGCTATCTGCGCCGGCTGGAAGCCATGATGCTGGTGGCCGATAAATCCGTTTCTCTGGTTCTGACCGGGACCGGCGATGTGCTGGAACCACCAGCCGGCGTCATGGGCATCGGCTCTGGCGGCAATTATGCGCTGTCTGCTGCAAAAGCACTGATTGACATGGATTTGACTGCCGAAGAGATAGCTCGCAAATCCATGGCAATTGCCGCCGATATCTGCGTTTACACCAATGATCAGGTCGTCGTGGAAAGCCTCGACAGCGAGTAAACCGGCCAAGATGACTCATCAGATTGATCTTCCTGCAGCGGTGAAAGCCGGGATTATCAGCCCCGATCAGGCGGCTGATCTGGTTGCGTTCGGCAATCGCGATCTGCTGAAAACCGTAGCGGACACCAGCCGGGCAACAGATGACCGTGAATCTTTTCGGTTGATTGGCGGCTTCAACGATATTTTTGTCACCATCGGAATCGTTCTGTTGCTGACCGGGCTGGCGTTTTCACTCGGCTCGGTCATGAACCAGTCAATGGTGGCCCAGTTCGCCATTATGGGCGCTGTGATCTGGTTGCTTGCAGAATATATCAGCCGCATCAAGCGAATGAAGCTGCCCAGCACGGTGCTGGCCCTTGGCTTTCTTGTTTGCATTGGTGGCCTGCTGCAGATCTGGCTGGATCAACGGTTCGACTTTGCCGAACCTGACAATGCGCTGGCAGCACTGGTGTTGCTGGATCAGGGCCAGACTGCCGGTCTTATTGGTTTTTCGGCAATTCTGGCGGTATCTGCCATCTATTTCTGGCGGTTCCGTGTGCCTGTGGAAGCGGCCATCATAGCGCTGGCCGCAACCGGTCTTGTCACTGTAGGCGCCAGCGAATTGTTCATGGATGAAGTTGCGCAGGGTCAGGTTCGGCTTTCCAGTGCGACAGATGTGTTGCAGTTGCTCCAGCGTTTGCTGGTCTTGCCCCTGATCTGTGGTCTGGTGATTTTTGCCACAGGCATCTATCTGGATTTCAAGGACCGCAATCGTCTTACAACCATGTCTGATGCAGCCTTCTGGCTTCATCTGATATCTGCACCGATGATTGTCCATCCCCTGTTTATTCTGTCCAGCGGTCAGGATGTCGGCTTTGGTTCCATTGAGCCCGGGACCACAGCAACCGTTGGTCTTGTTGCCCTGATGGTGATCATCGTTCTGATTTCACTGGCGATTGACCGTCGCGCTTTGCTGATCCCCACACTCACCTATTTCGGTGCCCTGGGCATTTATCGCATCGTTGAAAATGCGTCCGACAATACGGGCATCCCGCCATTTGCATTGGTGCTGCTGGTGATTGGCGCACTGATCATCATATTCGGCATGGGCTGGCAGCGTATCCGGCACATGGTCATTGGCACGGTGTTGCCCAATCGGTGGTTGGCTGCATTGCCACCAATCAAAATTTAAGGTGCGGGGGAATGTCGACTATTGCTCCGTCATTCTCGTTCCAACCTGTGGCAGAATCTGCATTTCCCATGTTGCAGAAATGGCTGAGCACACCACATGTTCGCTTGTGGTTGGGGGGGAACCCGAGCATGAAATTGAATTGATGCGGCAATCCATGACGCATCCGTTTGAACAGGGATTTGTTGTATCGGCAGATAAACAGAAATTTGGCTATATCCAGAAATGGCGGCCGACAGACTATGCGGACGAAGAGCCATGGGCTGCGGATTTGCCAAAAGATAGCGTTGGAATTGATACGTTTATTGGTGACACCACTATGATAGGCAAAGGGCTTGGTACCGCAATGGTACACGCCTTTTGTGCAAAGCTCTTTGATGAGGGTGCCGACTATCTGGTGATCGACCCGGACGCCAAAAACACGAATGCTGTCAAAGCCTACGGAAAAGCAGGATTTGAAGACCTGCTGGATTACACGACGCCAACAGGCGTGACACATTTGATGGACCTAACAAGAAGCCGTTTTCAGAGGACTTTATGAGTAATTTTTCTCCACGTGAGATCGTTTCCGAACTTGATCGCCACATCATCGGGCAAAAAGATGCCAAGCGTGCGGTGGCCGTTGCGCTGCGTAATCGCTGGCGCCGTATGCAGTTGGAAGGGGTCATGCGCGAAGAAGTGCTGCCCAAGAACATATTGATGATCGGGCCGACAGGCGTCGGTAAAACCGAAATTGCCCGCCGTCTGGCGAAGCTTGCCAATGCGCCCTTCATCAAGATCGAAGCCACCAAATTTACAGAGGTCGGCTATGTGGGCCGTGATGTGGAACAGATCATCCGCGATCTGATCGAAGTTGCGATTGCGCAAACACGGGAAAAAAGCCGCAAAACGGTCGAAGCCAAAGCGCATCTGCAAGCTGAAGAACGCGTGCTGGATGCTCTGGTGGGTGATACGGCCAGCCCGTCAACGCGTGAATCTTTCCGCAAAAAATTGCGTGATGGCAGCATGGATGACAAGGAAATCGAGATCGAGTTGCGTGACACGTCCAACCCACTTGGTGGCATGGACATTCCGGGCATGCCCGGCGGCAGTGTCGGTGTCATGAACCTCAATGATCTGTTCGGCAAAGCCATGGGCGGGCGCACAAAAAAGCGCCGGGTGAATGTGCGGGACAGCTATGGTCTGCTGCTGAGCGAAGAAGCCGACAAGATGCTTGATGAAGAGAAGGTCGTGACCGATGCCATCTCAACGGTGGAAAATGACGGCATCGTATTTCTAGACGAGATCGACAAAATCTGCGCGCGAGCGGATCGTGGCGGTGCGGACGTCTCCCGTGAAGGCGTTCAACGTGACCTGCTGCCCCTGATTGAGGGCACAACAGTTGCAACAAAGCACGGGCCAATCAAGACAGATCATATTCTGTTCATTGCATCCGGCGCCTTTCACGTGGCCAAACCGTCAGACCTTTTGCCGGAGCTGCAGGGTCGTCTGCCCATTCGTGTTGAATTGCGCGCTCTGGAACAGAACGACTTTGAGCGTATTCTGACAGAAACCGAAGCCAGCCTGATCAAACAGTATAAAGCGCTGTTGGCGACGGAAGACGTCACGCTTGAATTTACCGATGATTCCATAACGGAAATTGCGCGTTTGGCGGTTCAGATCAACGCATCGGTGGAGAATATCGGAGCCAGACGGTTGCAGACAATTTTAGAGAAGCTGCTTGAAGAAATCAGCTTCACAGCAACCGACCGGGGTGGTGAAACCATTGAGATCAACGCCGAACTGGTGCGCGAAAATGTGGCCGAACTGGCAAAGGATACTGACCTTAGCCGGTTTATTCTATAGCCGGTATATTCATGCAGGTTAGTGCGCTGGCCTTAAGGGTCTGTCCTTGACAGACAGGCCCTTTAATCTGAAAAGCGACAGCATGGCTATACATCTAAAAAACCTCCCGCTTATTGATATCAATGCGCTGAACAAACAGTTGAACAGCATTGTTGCAGAAAATGGCGGCAAGGCTGACGCAAATGAGGTGCGCAACAAGGTTCTTGCTACTCTGAAGGAGACCTATCGAACCGGCTGCGAAGTTGCCAAGGCTGAATTGAATGAGAATGGCAGTGGCACGGCCTGTGCCAAACGCCTTTCAGACATGCAGGATCTGTTGATGCGCTGCATTCTGGAATTCGCTCTGGGTCATGTTTTCCCCACCGGTTCACCTTCCATGGCAGAAAAACTGTCTGTTGTGGCTGTCGGTGGTTATGGACGCGGCACTCTGGCACCGGGGTCCGATATCGATCTGCTGTTCGTACTGCCCTACAAGCAGACGCCCTGGGGCGAAAGCGTTGTTGAATATCTGCTGTATCTGTTGTGGGATATGGGTTTCAAGGTTGGCCATGCCACCCGCAACATTGATGAATGTGTCCGCCTTTCCAAAACAGACATAACAATCCGCACCTCCATACTGGAAGCCCGCCATGTGTGCGGCGACCGCTCCCTGTTTGACGAGTTGGAACAGCGTTTTGAAAAGGAAGTGGTGCGCGGCACCGCAAGAGAATTCATTGCAGCCAAGCTGGAAGAGCGGGACGACCGCCACAAACGGTCTGGCGCGTCACGTTACCGGGTTGAGCCGAATATCAAGGAAGGCAAGGGCGGGCTTCGTGATCTGCACACCCTGTTCTGGATCGCCAAATATTTCTACGGGGCTTCCAAAACGGATGAGTTGATCAAGCTCGGCGTTTTTACCCGTAAGGAACACAATCGTTTTCTGAAATGTGAAGACTTCCTGTGGGCTGTGCGCTGCCATCTGCATTTCCTGACCGGTCGGCCCGAAGAACGCCTGTCTTTCGATGTTCAGGCAGAACTGGCACGGCGGCTTGGCTATCAGGAACATGGCGGTCTGGTAGCCGTTGAGCGCTTCATGAAGCACTATTTCCTGATTGCCAAGGATGTGGGCGATCTGACCCGTATTTTCTGCGCTGAGCTGGAAGAGGCCAATGCAAAGGATACACCCGATCTCAATCGGCTGTTTCTCAACCTCACCGGCCGCCGCAGGCGCAAAATTCGTGGCACGACAGATTTTGTTCTGGAGACAAAGCGAATTGCTGCGGCAGATGACACGATCTTCGAGCGCAATCCGGTCAATCTGATACGTCTGTTCTGGCTGGCTGGTAAACACAATCTGGCCTTTCATCCAGATACAATCCAACTGGTGCGCAGATCCCTGAAGTTCATCACCAAGCGGCTGCGCGAAGACCCGGAAGCCAACCGATTGTTTCTGGATATTCTGACGAGCAAAAATCAGCCAGAGATCGTTTTGCGACGCATGAATGAGGCCGGGGTTCTGGGCCGCTTCGTCCCTGATTTCGGGCGCGTCGTGGCGATGATGCAATTCAATATGTATCATCACTTTACCGTTGATGAGCATTTGTTGCGATCCATCGGCATTCTGTCTGAAATCGAACGCGGGGATTTGGAAGCAGAACACCCGCTGGCCAATGAGATTTTCCCTGAAATCAAGGATCGCGTCGTCCTTTACGTCGCTCTTTTCCTGCATGACATTGCCAAGGGGCGTAAGGAAGACCACTCAATTGCCGGTGCCAAGGTTGCTCGTAAACTGTGCCCCCGCTTTGGCCTGACCACAGCGCAAACCGAACTGGTGGCCTGGCTGATTGAAGAGCATTTGACCATGTCGTCCATTGCCCAGTCGCGCGATCTGGCCGACCGCAAGACAATTCAGGATTTTCATGCGCTGGTGCAAACGACCGAGCGCATGAAAATGCTGCTTATCCTGACTGTCTGCGATATTAAAGCTGTTGGTCCCGGTGTCTGGAATGGCTGGAAAGGCCAGCTTCTGCGCACGCTTTATTATGAAACCGAGCCGCTGCTCACCGGTGGCTTTACTCAGGTTGCCCAAAGCGAGCGCGTCAATCGCGCCAAACAGCAATTGTCCCAGGTGCTGATGGAAGAACAACGCGGCGACGAAAAAGTCTGGAGCCAACGCCAGGTCAAAACCTATCAGAAACTCCATTATTCGGCCTACTGGATGCGGGTTGATCCGGAGGCAATGGCCCGCCATGCGCGTTTCATCAATGATGCCGAAGCGGAAAAGCGGACTTTTGCGACCACCGTTCATACGAAATCATTTGAAGAAATCACCGAAATAACCGTCTATGCGCCGGACCATCCCAGATTGCTGGCCTATGTGACCGGAGCCTGCGCCGTTGCCGGCGCAAACATTGTTGACGCACAGATTTTCACGACCACCAATGGCAAGGCGCTGGATTCCATTTTCATCAACCGGGAATTCAATGATGATGCCGATGAATTGCGCCGCGGCGCGCGCATTGGCGATCTCATTCAAGAGGTGCTGAACGGATCGTTGCATCTGCCAGGTGTGCTGGCCACAAAAAGCAAGAAGACGCGCCGTCAGAAAGCGTTTTCGCTCGATCCTGAGGTCTCGATTGACAACACGGTTTCCAATCTGTTTTCGGTCATCGAAGTCTCGGGTCTCGATCGGCTTGGTCTGCTGTATGATCTGACGACAGCTTTGGCTGATCTTAATCTGGACATTGCCTCAGCTCATATTGCGACTTTTGGAGAGCGGGCACTGGATGGGTTTTACGTGACGGATCTGATGGGTGAGAAGATTACCGGTCCTGCCAAACACAAAGCAATCAAGGAACGGTTGATGCGGATTTTCACGACAAAGCCCGGCACCGCCGGTCATGTGCCGAACAAAAGCAAACGCAACACAGCGCCGATGAACAAAAAGAGCCTGACCGTGTGAAACTCTTTTCCAATTTCTTCACTGTCGGTTTTGCAACGCTTTTAAGTCGTATACTTGGCTATGTGCGTGATCTTCTTATGGCGGCCTTTGTGGGCACCGGTCCGGTTGCAGATGCCTTTCTGGTGGCATTTCGGCTGCCAAACCTGTTTCGCAGATTGTTTGCTGAAGGTGCATTCAACGCAGCCTTTGTGCCATTGTTTGCGCGCTCTCTGGAAGAGGGCGAGGCGGAGAAGAACCCCGACAAGGCCAGCAATTTCGCCAGCGAAATTCTGGCTGTGTTTCTATTCACTCTGCTGCTGCTGACAGCGCTTGCAGAAATTGCGACCCCCTTTTTCGTATCCGTTCTTGCGCCCGGTTTCCTGGATGACGCCGTCAAATTCGAACTGGCAGTTTGGCTGACACGCATCACCTTTCCCTATTTGTTGTGCATGTCGCTGATTGCGATGCTGAGCGGCATGCTCAACACGTTCGGTCATTTTCGTGCGGCAGCCTACGGCCCCATCCTTTTGAACGTCATCATGGTTGGCGTGCTGGCTGTCATTGGTTTGCGGGGCTTTGGCGACACACCTATTTCCGGTTACTGGCTGGCATGGGGCGTTTTCGTAGCCGGGTTTGTGCAGTTGGGCGTGCTGTACTGGATGTTTCGGAGAACCAAATTCAATCTTCGGCTCAAACGACCGCGCCTGACAAAATCCGTCAAGCGCCTGCTGGCGCTGGGTGTTCCGGGTGTCATTGCCGGGGGTATTACCCAGATCAACATTCTTGTTGGCACCATCATCGCCTCCACTCAGGATAGTGCGGTGTCATTTCTGTATTACGCTGATCGGCTTTATCAGTTTCCGCTGGGCATCGTTGGTATTGCCATGGGCGTGGTTCTGCTGCCGGTCCTGTCGCGGCACATAAGACGCGATGAGCTGCAGATTGCCAGCGACACCCAGAACCGTGCAATGGAACTGGCGCTGGCATTGACCCTGCCCGCAGCGATGGCTCTGTTTCTGGTGCCGGATGCGGTTATCCGGTTAATGTTCGAGCGCGGAAATTTCACACCGGAAGCGACCATTCAAACCGGTGCTGCCCTGGCCGCTTTTGCCTGGGGCCTGCCGGCTTTTGTGCTGATCAAGGTCTTTTCTCCAGGTTATTTTGCCCGTGAAGATACCAAGACGCCGATGTATTTTGCAGGCGTTGGGGTTGCCGTGAATGTCGCCTTTTCCCTAGCGCTGTTCCCTTTGTTTCAGCATGTCGGAATTGCCATTGCCACCTCCATCGCCGGTTGGGCCAATGCGTGCTGCCTTGGGTTCATGCTGTGGAAACGCGGTCACTTCATCTGGGATGACAGCCTGCATCGCCGGGTACCGCGTCTGGTGCTGGCAACGCTTCTGACAGGTGCCTGGATTTACTATGGCGCCAACTGGTTAAACCCGTTTCTGACCGATGCTGCCTTCCTGGTGAAATTCTTTGGCATGGGGGTTCTGGGCACTGTCAGCCTCGCCATCTTCGGCCTGGTGTGTCAGTTGACCGGCGTCTTCAATGCCTTGACCATTGCACAACGGATACGGAGCCGCTCGAAAGGTTGAGTCTTGCCAGCACCGCCCCGCTTCGTCATAAGAGCGCAGCATTCAATTCCAGTCACAAGAGTAAAACATGACTACGGCAGCTTCCGGTTTTGAACCACGGGTGTTTTCCGGCATCCAGCCTAGCGGCAATGTACATCTTGGCAATTATCTGGGCGCGATCAAGCGCTTCGTTGCCATGCAGGAAAGCCACAATTGCGTTTATTGCGTGGTTGATCTGCATGCCGTCACCGTGTGGCAAGACCCCATTGTGCTGCGGCAGAAAACACGGGAAGTAACAGCGGCTTTTCTGGCTGCGGGCATTGATCCATCAAAACACATTGTTTTCAATCAAAGCCAGGTGAAAGAACATGCCGAACTGGCCTGGCTGTTCAATTGCGTTGCCCGCATGGGGTGGCTCAGCCGTATGACCCAGTTCAAGGACAAGGCGGGCAAGAACCGCGAAAACGCGTCTGTTGGCCTGTTTGCCTATCCCAGTCTGATGGCCGCTGACATTCTGGCTTACCGCGCCACCCATGTGCCGGTGGGCGAAGATCAGAAACAGCATCTGGAACTGACACGCGACATTGCGCAGAAATTCAATATGGATTTTGCTGGCGAAATTGACCGCCTCGGATTGGGTTTGGGGCCGGACAAGGCCTATTTTCCGCTGCCGGAGCCGTTGATTACAGGTGCAGCAACACGGGTCATGTCCTTGCGGGACGGTTCAAAGAAAATGTCGAGTTCCGATGCGTCCGATCTGTCGCGGCTGAACCTGACAGATGATGTTGACGAACTGGCGAAGAAAGTTCGTAAAGCAAAGACGGATGCCAATCCGCTGCCGGAAAGTCTGGATGATCTGGTTGATCGGCCGGAAGCGCGCAATCTCATCAACATCTATTCCGGCCTGTCTGATCAGGCACCGCAGGATGTGCTGACAGAGTTTGCCGGGGCGGACTTTTCCAAGTTCAAACCGGCACTGGCCGATTTGGCTGTGGCAACCCTGTCTCCGATCACATTGGAGATGCGCCGTCTGATGGATGATACGGACCATGTGGACGCAGTGCTGCGTCATGGCGCAGAACAAGCCCGCGTGCTGGCACAACCGGTTCTGCGGGATGTCAAAGCCATATTCGGGTTCGTGTCCTAGAGCGTTTTTGTTTACACAGAATCGTAATGAGTGCTCTAACAAAATACTTGCCGCAACGCGCAACCAATGGCAGCATCCGCACATGATGAAGCAGCGAAAAAGTAAGGAAGAGGGTCACCGCCGCAAGTTTCTTGTGGTGATCGATGACACGCCCGAGTGCCATCGAGCCCTGATCTATGCCGCACGGCGTGCAGAGAGCACCGGCGGCGGGCTGGTGCTGCTGTATGTGATTTCCACTGGCGAATTTCAACACTGGATAGGTGTGGAAGACATCATGCGGGCCGAAGCGCGCGAAGAAGCCGAAGGCATTCTTGCGCGCTACGAAAATGAGGTCAATTCGGTCTCAACGATACGCCCGGACCTGGTTATTCTGGAAGGCCAGCGCGCACCGCAGATTCTGGAACTGATCGAAGCAGATGAAGACATTGCCATCCTTGTGCTGGCGGCAGCCTCCGGTACTGAAGGCCCCGGTCCGTTGATTGCTTCCCTTGCAACCAAGAATAATGCCTTTCCAATTCCGGTGACCATCGTTCCAGGTGATCTGACAGACCACGACATGGATGCAATCGTCTGAGCCCAAAAGCCTAGCTCGCTGCCTTACGCAGACTTGCCAAATGTTCGTCCCAACCCTTGTCGAGCGCCAGTATCAGACCCATTGCAGCTTCGCCCGCAGCCTGACTGATGCCTTCATGGGTCAGCGACAGTTTCGTGCCGCCATCAAGTGCTTCCAGCTCCCAGATCACAATGGTGCTGGCCCCATTCAACGGTTTGATGGTGAATGAGTATTTCAGGCGGCTCGGTGGGTCCATTTCCAGCACCGTGCCCCAGCAAATTTTGTTTACAGAGCCATCATCCCCGGTCGAAATGAGTGCATAATCCTGCTTGTCCACAAGATCGGCCTCAGCGGGCTGAAACCATAGTTTGAGCTTGTCTTTCTCGGTCAGAAAGGACCAGACGGTTTCGCGTGAAGCAGGCAGGAAGATGGATTTGTTCAATGTGTCATTGCTCATGATTTTTTTTCACTTTCATTGCGTTGTTCGTTTTCAATTGCAGTTTGCAGTGCGCTCAGTTTTTCATCCCAGAAACGGTTGAAGTAGTTGAGCCAGTCAGCGGCGGCCCTGATGCCTTCGGGTGCCAGCCGGTTGATCCGCTCTCGCCCTTTGGGATGCACCGAGATCAGATTGCCTTCTTCCAGAATAGTCAGATGTTTCCGGACTGCGCCTCTGGTCATGTCAAATTGGTCTGAAACCTCGGCAATGGTCATGTCTGATGACCCAAGATGCATGAGAATCTGACGACGCGTTGGGTCTGCCAGGGCACGAAAAGCCCCCTGCTCTGCCGACATCATTGGCCAATTGGCAGGAAATCAAACTTGCCATCCTGATAGAGAAAGGTGACGCAATCGACGTCGGAAACGCATTTGCTGACATGGGCGAGACCCGCAGGAATTTTGTAGTATGAGCCGGCAGGAAGCGCGACCTCATCATCCGGCCCGACATCCACCGCGTGGTGCGTGATGGTGCCGCTGAGAACCAGGCCATACATGTTTGCCGATTTGATGTGCGCCGGGCTGATCAGGCCTGCAGGCAATTTCACCATCGCCATATAGGCTTCTGAGAAACGATCCCCCTGCAGTGCGGCGAACTGAACGCCCTCGCCGGTCATCTCCCAATTCATCTGCGCGGCTGGCTTGTTGATAATCTGATCCCCGCCTTCATCAATTTCGGCGCTGGCACCGACAGCAGAGCTTGCGATCAAGGCTGCGGAGGCAAGAATTGCGAGACGCATGGTTAATTTGTAAAACACCCAGTGAACTCCTTTAATAACACCAAAAGATATCATTTATATATGATACCAAATGGTATCATGTCAAGCTGTATGAGAAATTGTGGTCTGATCTGCCGAAATCCGAGATTGTGAAACATCGCATTCCAGTCTAGAATAATTCTAAATTTGACCTTTTACATTGTCAGAATATGCTTATATCGGTATTCAACGATGATGTTTTTTACAGTGCACTCAGGCACTGTTTCGGGAGTTCGTTTCCATGTTTATCCAGACAGAAGCTACGCCAAATCCAGCCACGCTGAAGTTCCTTCCGGGACAGACGGTGCTGGCAAAGGAAACACGCGATTATCGCAGCGCTTCAGATGCTGAAGATTCTCCGCTTGCGCAGAAATTGTTTTCTGTCGAGGGCGTGGACGGCGTGTTTTTTGGTCAGGAATTCATCTCCGTTACCAAATCGGATGTGGAATGGGCCCATATCAAACCGGCCATTCTGGGTGCGATTATGGAGCATTTCCTGTCCGGACTGCCGGTGCTTGATGGCACGGGTGATGCCGATGCCGAGAGCAGTGGTGAATTTTTTGAAGAAAGTGATGCGGAAACGGTGAAAGTCATCAAGGAATTGCTGGAGACGCGTGTGCGCCCGGCAGTGGCCAATGATGGTGGCGACATCACGTTTCAGGGCTTCAAGGATGGCGTTGTCTTCCTTCATATGCGCGGTGCCTGTGCAGGCTGCCCGTCATCCACAGCGACACTGAAGCACGGCATTGAAAACCTGCTGCGCCATTTTGTGCCCGATGTGCAGGAAGTGCGCCCGGTCACCTGATCGCTTGCGAAACACCCGCGATCACAAAATCAGCACTCTATAATGCCGGGCAATTTCGCTCGGCATTTTTGTTGAAACTGCGATCTAAGACTTGGCAGCGCCACAAAAGCCTTTTAACGAACATTCCATGGTTCAACTCAGTATAGATACCTGTAATGCGCTTTGTGCGGTCGCGGTTTCCAGATGGGAAGACGGCCGGGTTCAGCTTGTCGCGCGGAACACACAGGATCTGGGACGGGGTCATGCGGAAGTTCTGACCGGGCAGATTGCCACGCTGCTCTCAACGTGCGGTCTTGCACCTGCTGATATTGACCGGATTGCCGTCACGAAAGGCCCCGGCTCATTCACCGGCCAGCGGGTTGGCCTTGCGACAGCCAGGGTTCTGGCAGCAACACTGAAAATTGATGCCATCGGGGTCGATGTGCTGGACGCATTGCTGCTGGAAGCGCGTGCGCTCAGCCGCGATTCGCAGGCCTTCTGTGCTATCAACGATGCAAGGCGCGGCGCCGCTTATGTCAAAGCTGTGGATAATTCTGGGACTGTGCTGATAGATGACAGCCTGATCCCTGTTGACGCTCTTCCAGGCGCGCTGGCAGCTTTGCCCAAGCCGCTCTGCCTGATTGGCTCAGGCCTTTCCTTGCTGTCTGCTGAAAACGCAGGAGAGCCGCATTTCATCGACACCACGCTGCCGGATATTCTGAGCATAGCCGAGCTTGGCCACACGCTGGCCGTTGAAACCAACCCGGCAGAGCCGCTTTATCTGCGCGGTGCTGATGCAAAACCTCAATCTGCAAAACATGTGCTGCGCCCTGCTGCACAAGACCGTGGCAGATCGTCAGGGGCAGCGCTGTGATCTCATTCCTCAATCCGGCACGTCTTATAAACCGGGAAATCCTGCTGCGGCCTTTGGAAGAGCAGGATTGCGTGGCCATGTCCGACATTCACGCTACCGGCTTTGATCCTGCCTGGAGCGCTGAGGACATGATGGGCCTGCTGCGCCAGAACAATGTGTTCGGTTATCTGGCGCTTGAAACCGGTCCGCTGACCCGGAACCGACCGGTTGGCTTTGTGTTGTTGCGCCACGCCGCAGATGAAGCGGAAATTCTGACAATTGCCGTCGCCGCGCAGACCAGAGGCCGGGGTGTTGGTCGCAAGCTGATGGCTGAGTCGCTCAGAAAACTCTACGCCGACCGCATCAGCAGACTGATCCTGGAAGTTGATGAGAACAATCAGTCCGCGTTGCATCTCTACCGACAGCTCGGGTTTGAGCAGGTAGGCGTGCGCAAGGGGTATTACACCCACGCTGAAAAGCGCAAAGGTGTATCTGGCGGGACAGCGCTTGTCATGGCCTGCAATGTTCGGTAATCGACATTCAATGATTCCTGTCTTTGGCGGACGGCTGACATGGCGCAAAAACTGATCGAGGCCGACAAGAAATCCCTGCTTGAACAGCAATGCAGCGAAATGGGCTTACGCCTGACCGAACAACGCAAGGTTATTGCCCGCGTTCTGGAACAATCGGATGACCATCCCGATGTGGAAGAACTTCACAAACGCGCATCAGCCGTTGATGCCAATATCTCTGTTTCAACCGTCTACCGCACCACGCGGCTGTTTGAGGAACAGGGCATTATTGAGCGCCATGAATTTCGTGATGGCCGCTCTCGTTATGAAACAGTTCCTGATGAGCATCATGATCACCTGATTGATGTGAAGAACGGACGCGTTATCGAATTTCGCAATGAACGCATTGAGCAGTTGCAGGAGTTGATTGCCGAAGAGCTGGGTTATCGGCTTGTCGACCACCGGCTGGAACTCTATGCAGTTCCGTTGCCCGATGCCGACAAAGATCCACAGGACTGATCCACATCATGTCCTCCTTTCTGGTTTGCATCCGAATTGTTCTGCTGGTGCTGTTCACAGTGCTGCTGTTGCCGTTTCATCTGGTGTTTCTGGCCTTTGCACCCAAACGCGCCAATCAGTCTGCCTATCTGTGGCATTTCGTATCCAGATGGGTGGTGGGTGTGCGCGTCACCATAAGTGGCACGCCGCAACCCGGCCCGGTCCTTTATATTAGCAATCATGTGTCCTGGATGGACATTGTTGTTCTGTCACGGGCCGCGCCCTTGTCATTTGTTGCCAAGGCGGATGTGGCCAAATGGCCGGTGTTTTCCTGGCTGGCGAAATGGCAGCGCACCATCTTTGTAGAGCGCGACAAGCGCAGCAAAACCGGCATTGCCGTTGACGCCATGGCAGAGCGGCTTGAAAGCGGGGATGCTCTGGTGCTGTTTCCCGAAGGCACCAGCAGCGAGGGTTGGGGCACTCTGCCTTTCAAAAGCGCTTTGATTGGCGCTGTCGTGGCCACAGCAACCCGCATGGAGGATCATAATATCGATCTGTTCGTGCAGCCGGTCGCCTTGGCCTATACCAGCCTGCGCGGCATCGCCCTTGGCCGCATGGAGGCTGAACGCGTAGCCTGGATCGGCGATATCGACCTGCTGCCACATTTATGGTCGGTCATCACCACCGGCGGTTTGGAAGCCAAAATCGTCTTTGGTGCGCCGGTTGAAGTAAACCCGGATACAAACCGAAAAACTTTGACAAAGATGATGGAAGCGGAAGTGCTGATGTTGTTGGAAGAGGCGCGACCTTAACTCCGGCCTTTGCCCGCGCCGCAAAACGCGCTAGAACGCCCGCAAACAGCATCCACACATGATTTAGGGGCGCAGCGGCGCCGCACTGCAGGACATTCGCATGGTTGAAACCAGCACTGAGCAGACACAGATGATCCCGACGCCGGAACAGGACGCAAAACAGGACGCAAAACAGGGCACAGACGGCAGTTCCAAAAAGGTTTTTGTCAAAACCTATGGCTGCCAGATGAATGTCTATGATTCCACGCGCATGACCGATGCGCTGGCGCCGGAAGGCTATGCCGAAACCAAAATTATCGAAGATGCCGATCTGGTCATTCTCAATACCTGTCACATTCGTGAAAAAGCCGCTGAAAAAGTCTATTCGGAGATTGGCCGCATTCGGAAAATCCGCGACGCACGTGGTGAAAATGCCAAGCCGATGAAGATTGGCGTGGCGGGCTGTGTGGCACAGGCCGAGGGCAAGGAAATCATGCGCCGCGCGCCGATTGTCGATCTGGTGTTTGGCCCGCAAAGCTATCATCGTCTGCCGGGCCTGTTGAAAAGCGTTGAAGCCGGGGAGCAGGTGGTCGAAACCGAATTTCCCGAAGAAGACAAGTTTCAGCATCTGCCTGCCGCGAAACCAGCCATCACCAAAGCCCGTGGCTACACATCCTTTTTAACCGTGCAGGAAGGCTGCGACAAGTTCTGCACCTTTTGCGTGGTGCCCTATACACGCGGCGCCGAGGTCTCGCGTCCGGTGCGCGATATTGTTGCAGAAGCCCGCTCTCTGGTTGCTGCCGGTGTGAAGGAAATCACGCTGCTGGGGCAAAACGTCAATGCCTACCACGGCAAGGGCGAAGATCAGACCAGTTGGGGACTGGGCAGCTTGCTGGAGGAATTGTCCGGCATCTCAGGGTTGGCACGGCTGCGTTACACCACAAGCCATCCAAGAGATATGGATGACCGGCTGATTGCGGCCCATCGCGATATTCCATCAGTGATGCCGTATCTTCATCTGCCGATCCAGTCCGGCTCCGACAGCATTCTGGCAGCGATGAACCGGCGGCATACGCGGCGCGACTATGTGGAATTGATTGAGAAAATCCGCACCGGTCGGCCCGATCTGGCGCTTTCCGGCGACTTCATTGTTGGCTTTCCGGGGGAAACCGAGGCCGATTTTGAGGACACCATGTCGCTGATCCGGGAAGTTGGTTATGCACAGGCCTATTCGTTCAAATACAGCCCTCGGCCCGGAACACCAGCTGCGTCCCATGAGGAACAAGTACCGGAAGAGGTCAAGTCTGAGCGGTTGCAACGGCTGCAGACCTTGCTGAATAAACAGCAGATTGCCTTTAATGCGTCAAAAGTCGGAACTACAATGGATGTGCTGCTGGAGCGCAAAGGACGGGAGCCGGGTCAATTGGGCGGTCGTTCACCATGGCTTCAACCGGTGCATCTGATGGCATCTGAAGATCTGATCGGGACATTGCAGAGCGTCTTGATAACGGGTATCACAAAATTCAGCTTGTCTGCGGAGCTGATCGCGCCTTCTAATGCAGATGCGGCCTGAATGCCGGTCTGTGAGTCGCCCACAAACAGCGAGATTTTGATTTGATTCCAAAGGCTCTCTTCGCCCCTGCAGATATGCGTGGCGATGCGATTAGTGATCTGACTATTCCGGAAACGGAACTCGATCAGATTGTTCTGGTATTTGACGACAACCGTTTGGTCGGAGATCTGTTCGGCCAGTTTGATCAAAACCTTGCAATGCTTGAGCAGCTGTTAAGTGTGGAAGCACTTGCACGGGGCAATCAGGTGACTTTGCGCGGCAGCAAGGATGCCTGTGCTGAGGCACGCGACGTGCTTGAGACCCTGTATCAGCGTCTGGCTGCCGGTGACGAATTGTCTCCAGGCGATGTGGATGGTGTGATCCGGATGGTTCGTGCGGAAGCCGCACAGCCTTCCCTTCCAACATTGGAAGAAGACAAGAATGGCAAGGGCAGCCGTGTTGCGATGTCGCAAATCTCGACACGCCGCAAAACCGTGATTGCCCGCACGCCGACACAGGATGCCTATATCCGTGCCATGCAGCGCAATGAGCTGGTGTTTGGCCTTGGGCCGGCAGGAACCGGTAAAACCTATCTGGCCGTTGCCTATGCGGCCGCTCGGCTGGAACGCGGAGAAGCGTCACGGCTGATCCTGTCACGTCCAGCAGTGGAGGCCGGCGAACGGCTTGGTTTTCTGCCCGGTGATATGCGCGAGAAGGTCGATCCCTATCTGCGTCCGCTTTACGATGCGCTCTACGATATGATGCCTCCGGAGCGGGTAGAGCGGGGCTTGCAATCCGGCATGATTGAGGTTGCACCACTTGCCTTCATGCGTGGGCGGACCCTGGCGGATGCGATTGTTATTCTGGATGAAGCCCAGAACACCACATCCATGCAGATGAAAATGTTCCTCACCCGCCTTGGTGAAAATTCGCAGATGATCGTGACCGGCGATGCCAGTCAGGTGGATTTGCCGTCGGGACAGGTTTCAGGTCTGGTGGAAGCCACAAAATTGCTCGAAAATGTTGAGGGGGTCTCGATGATCCGCTTCAACGATCGGGATGTGGTGCGTCACCAACTGGTTGCCCGCATCGTGCGTGCCTATGACAAGGCCGGTGCCACTGCGGCCCGCCGTTAGACCAATGACCGGGACATCATCGCCAGAATTTGCACTGAACTGTGTCATTGAGGACGCACGCTGGAGCGCCGTGCCTGATGCGAACCAGCTTTGCACCAGAATTGCGGGAGCCTGCCTGCCGACAATCAATCATGATACGGCAATTGCAGCGACGGTTTTGCTGACTGATGACGCACATATTCAGGATTTGAATGCGCGGTTCCGCGACCAGAACAAGCCGACCAATGTGCTGTCATTTCCCAATGATGATGAGGAACCGGACCCGGAAACCGGCGCACTTTATCTTGGTGATATTGCGGTCAGTTACGAAACCGTTCTGCGGGAAGCTACCGAGACTGACAAATCACTGCAGGACCATTTGACCCATATGATTATCCACGGAATTTTGCATCTGGCTGGATTTGATCATGAAGATGATGCAGAGGCTGAAGAAATGGAGAGCCTGGAAACAGACATTCTGACAGGATTTGGAATTTCTGATCCGTACACCCATATTTAAACCTGGAAACAGAAAACTGCCATAAAGCACGTGTCAATAGACCTGAAATAGGCTACAATAAGTTGAACAATTTACATTGAGAACCGCAGAAATGCCCGCCTCTTCTAATTCTGCCAATCCGACTGCCAGTTCGGCTGCCAGTCAATCTGACAGTTTGGCTGCCACTTCGACCGCCAGTCAAACTGATAGCTCTTCTGAGAATTCCTCGGATCAATCCAGCGAAAAATCGGGTGATGAATCCGGCGATGAATCCGGCGATTCCGGGCCCAGTTTGGGCGCAGCGTCGCACTCTGCCCAGCACAATGATGAGACCCAGGAAACCGTAAACGGTACAAGCCGGGACGGATTTTTCAACAAGTTCAAGAAAATTCTTGGCATCAAGAATGGCAGTATCCGTCAGGATCTGCAGTTTGCGCTGTCAGAGGACAGTTTTGATGCAGGCCATTTCAGTGCCGATGAACGCATCTTCCTTGGAAACATTCTGGCCTTGCGCGATGTGCGCGTTGAGCATGTCATGGTGCCGCGCGCCGATGTTGATGCGGTTTCGATCACTACAAATCTGGCGGAATTGCTGCATTTGTTTCGCAGTGCCGGTCATTCCCGTATGCCGGTCTTCGGCGATACGCTGGATGATCCGCGTGGCATGATCCACATCAAGGATGTGTTGGTTTATATGACCAAAACCGCGGAATATAGTCCTGGGCCGGAGGTCAAGCGGCGGCGCAAAATGGCTGGCGATCTGGATTTGCGTCAGATCGATCTTGGTATGTCACTGGAAGACACCTCGCTCATTCGGCCGGTGCTGTTTGTACCGCCTTCCATGAAAGCCTCCGCACTTCTGGCCAAAATGCAGGTTGCGCGCATTCAGATGGCACTGGTCATCGATGAATATGGCGGAACGGATGGCCTGGTATCGCTGGAAGATCTGGTGGAAACCATTGTCGGCGATATTGAAGATGAGCACGATGAGGACGAAAAGCCGACCATTGTTGCAGAAAGCGAGACAAGTTTTGTTGCGGATGCAAAAACGGATCTGGACGAGGTTGTGGGTGTTATCGGCCCTGAATTCACGCTCGGTGAATATTCTGAAGATGCCGATTCGCTTGGCGGTCTGGTCTATGCGCTGGTTGGACGGATTCCCATACGTGGTGAACTTATTCCAGCACCGGGGCCTTTTGAAATTGAAGTTCTGGAAGCCGATCCCAGACGTATCAAACGATTGCGTATTCACCGCAGACGCCGGAAAGCCGGCAGCAAGATTGCAGCCCATCGCAACCGCGAGCAAACTGGAGTTGAGTACACCGCTGCAGATGGGACGCCCACAGATTCTGTCAGCCACAACTCTGCTGACGTTCAAAGCCAGCCTTAACGGTCCGGGGTTTACGGCGTGATGCGCTCAACCCTTGATTTCGTGCTGGGGCTGCGTGGCAAATCACGTGTGGCCTTCGTATTTTTGTTGGGTGCTTTGGCGGCTCTTGCTATGGCACCCATTCATTTTTCACCTATCCTGTTCATCTCGTTTTCCGGCTTCTTTCTAATTTTGAACGAAAGCGTTGTGGGCAAGACTCCGCGCCAGAAAAGGTGGATGGCTCTCTGGCTTGGCTGGTGTTTTGGGTTTGGCTATTTTCTCGCGGGATTGTGGTGGATTGGTGCTGCGGTTCTGGTTGATGGACTTACGTTTGCCTGGGCCCTTCCCTTTGCCGTTGCCGGGTTTCCGGCCGTGCTTGCCCTTTTTTGGGGGCTTGCCTGCGCAATTGCCTTGATGTTCTGGCGGTCCAACCCGCTGAAAATTGTCAGCCTCGTTTTCTTTCTAACCTTTGCCGAGTATTTCCGTGGTTTCGTTTTGACAGGGTTTCCCTGGAACACGATTGGCTACGGTGCCATGCCCAATGCGCTGTTCATGCAAAGCGCCAGTGTCATTGGCCTATGGGGCGTGACCGCTTTCACGTTTCTGGCGGCCTTCAGCCCTGCTCTTTTGGTATTGCCCAGAACTGGCAAGGAACGCACTGGTAAGGAGCGCGTCCACAGAAAGGCGCTGCTCATATGTGTGGGTCTCAGTCTGGCAGCTCATACCGGCTTTGGTGCGCTCCGGTTGTTGCAGGCAGAGCCCGACATTGCCTCTGACGATCCAATCATGCTTCGCTTGCTGCAGCCAAACATCTCCCAGCGGGACAAATGGCGCCAGGGCAATGAGGAGGCTGTCTTCCAGACCTATCTGGATCTGAGTTCTGCACCGGGACTTGATGACATCGACGCATTGATCTGGCCGGAATCGGCCTTTCCGTTCCTCGTCATGCAAAGGCCAGATGCCCTGTCACGCATTGATGCCTTGTTGCCCGAGGGTGTGAGGCTGCTGAGTGGCGCAGTGCGGGTCAAGCCGCCGGAGATGACCTTTTCCAACTCACCGCCCAAGCTTAAATTCTACAATTCCCTGATAGACTTCAATGATCGCGCCGTGCCAATGGGGTTTTACGACAAGCAACATCTTGTGCCATTTGGAGAGTTTATCCCGTTTGGTGACTTTGTTGAGCGTTTTGGCATTTCCAATCTGGTGAATATGCCAAGCGGTTTCGCCCCGGGCGTTGGCGGTAATATGATGCAGTTTGATATGCCTGCAGAGGCAGAGAGCAAATTGCCCCCTGCGCGAATCCTGATTTGCTATGAAGCGATTTTTCCGAATTTTTCATCCCGTGTGCCCCATTCAGAAGATGACCCGAACCAGTCAAACAGTCCTGCGCAATGGATGTTAAATGTCACTAATGATGCCTGGTTTGGCAACCTTACCGGGCCCTATCAGCATTTCCACCAGGCAAGAGTGCGGGCTGTCGAAGAAGGCCTTCCCCTGATCAGGGTGGCCAACACAGGCATCAGCGCTTCGGTTGATCCGTTTGGCCGTATCGAGAAAAGCCTGCCGCTGGGAACCGCTGGCATCATCGATACTGTGTTGCCATCAGCACTTCCATCCACTTTCCAAAAACGTTTTCCAGATGTGCCCTTTGCCATTGTCATGGTTATTTTGGGGCTCATACTTTTAGTCGGTCAGATTTTTATCAAACCGGAAGATGCCGTTTAAAGGTTAGGCGCAGAGCAAATCTGAACCTGTTTTTTGGAAACGAATCAATTTCTTTGAGACTCTGTGTCTCGTTGAAGGGACATTTCGAGAACATCACACTTAAAAGATGCAGATTCGGCACATCCGTATCAAAAGATGTATATTGGAGGTTGATAATTGCTAATATCGCAGTTTTTTAATTGATCGTGCGAAATTCGCACGATAGACATATATCTCAAGGTCATAACTTTCCCCGTAATCTTCAGAGTTTCATCTCAGCGAAACCTTTGAGCAGAATTCGGGGGGCGGTTTTGACATCACGGACCTGAGAAGTGTGTGCCAGATGGAAACCAAGCCAAAACCGATTAACAAGAAACGTCCCAATCCAATTGATGCTCATGTGGGCAGCCGCGTGCGGTTGCGCCGAATGATGCTTAATATGAGTCAGGAAAAACTTGGCGAGCAGCTTGGCATTACCTTTCAGCAGGTCCAGAAATACGAAAAAGGCACCAACCGCATTGGGGCCAGCCGTCTGCAGGCAATTGCCAATATTCTTCAGGTACCCGTGGCGTTTTTCTTTGAAGATGCGCCTGACGTTTCGCCCATAGCCAAAGAAGGCTTTGTCGAATCCGGAGCCACAAGCCATGTGATGGAGTTTCTGTCGACCAATGAAGGGCTTCAGTTGAACCGGGCTTTTGTAAAAATCAAAGATGCAAAATTGCGCAAGAGTGTTGTTGATCTGGTGCGCTCAATGGCCGGCGATATTGAGGAGTAGCAGCGTATGGTTGGAATCTCTCAATCGGATCAAACATAGCAGTTACTAGGGTGCGCACCCTAGGTCTCATCTGGCCTTGACGATTCATATAAAAACCGCCACATAAGGAATTCCTTATATGGCCTCGCATGTCCTGTGCGAGGCTCAATTCTTATGTGCGCGCCAAATCGGCTGCGAGGAACGCAAAGGCAGCGATTTCGTATCTCTGATTTCTGAGAAATTATGAAAAACTATCTTTTCACAAGTGAATCCGTGTCCGAGGGCCATCCTGACAAAGTCTGCGATCGCATTTCTGATGAGATCGTCGATGCTTATCTGGGAGCTTATGACCAGTCCCGCGTGGCTGTGGAAACACTTGCGACCACCAATAAGGTCGTTATTGCCGGGGAATCGCGCGGCCCGGAAGACGTCAACAGCGAGATGATGGCCGCGCTTGCGCGCAAGGCCATCCGTGATATCGGCTACGAGCAGGACGGGTTTCACTGGGAAACCTGCGACATTGAGGTTCTGGTACACAAGCAATCTGACCAGATTGCCCAGGGTGTTGATGCCGGGGACAACAAGGATGAAGGCGCTGGTGATCAGGGCATCATGTTCGGCTATGCCTGCACTGAAACGCCCGATTTGATGCCAGCGCCCATCTACTATTCCCACCGTGTTCTGCAAAATCTGGCTCAGGCACGCAAAAGCGGCGCGGCCTCAATGTTGGGACCAGATGCAAAAACTCAAATTACACTGGCCTATGAAAACCATCGTCCGGTCCGGGCGACATCGCTGGTTCTGTCGACCCAGCATCTGGATGAAAGCCTGTCGTCGCAGGATGTGCGTACCATTGTGGAGCCTTACATCCGCGAAACGCTGCCAGATGGATGGATTACCGATGCAACCGAATGGCATGTGAACCCAACGGGCAAATTCGTCATTGGCGGGCCCGACGGTGATTGTGGACTGACTGGTCGCAAGATCATTGTCGATACCTACGGCGGTGCGGCCCCCCATGGCGGCGGCGCTTTCTCTGGCAAGGATCCCACAAAAGTTGACCGTTCGGCTGCCTATGCTGCTCGCTATCTGGCCAAAAATGTGGTCGCCGCAGGGATGGCTGAACGCTGCACGTTACAGGTTGCCTACGCCATCGGCGTTTCCCATCCACTGTCGCTTTACGTCAATCTGCACAATACCGGCGAAGTGGACGAACAGAAGCTGGCAGATGTCCTGCGGGAATTGATGGATTTGACGCCACGTGGCATTCGCGAACATCTGGCCCTCAACCGCCCGATCTACGCCCGGTCTGCCGCCTATGGTCACTTTGGCCGCACACCAGATAGCGATGGTGGCTTCTCCTGGGAGCAGACCAATCTCGTGGACGCCTTGAAATCTGCCTTTTGACACCCAAATGACCCGCCGGACAAAGAAGAGCGACTTTATTGGACGGCGGAAAACCAAGCCGCTCAAGCCTGGCCCTGCTGCGCTGGTTAAAAATCTGCTGCCCGACTTAAGGCTGGATACGTCCCAACCTGCGCCGGATGATCTGCGGCAGATCTTCAATGCAGCGGAAGACGTACATCTGGAAATCGGTTTTGGCGGCGGCAAACATCTTGTGCATCGTGCCGCATCCCATGCGGACACTGGTTTCATTGGTGTGGAGCCGTTCATTAATGGCCTGGCTCAGGCCCTGATGCAGGTCGATGCCGCTCAACTCACCAATATCCGCTTTCATGATGATGATGCAGGTGCGTTGCTTGACTGGTTACCGGCAGCATCCATCGCGCGCGTGTTCCTGCTCTATCCTGATCCCTGGCCCAAATTCAAACACTGGAAACGGCGGTTTGTATCGCCGCGCAATCTGGACCGCATCGCACGGGTTCTGAAGCCGGGCGGGCTGTTTTTGTTTGCCAGCGACATTGAGCATTATGTTGGCTGGACGCTTGATCACTGTCACAGGCATCCTGCTTTTTCATGGACAGCGACAGGTTCTGATGACTGGATCAAGACGGAAGGCGGCGCATTTTCTGACTGGCCGGGAACCCGTTATGAGGCCAAGGCGCAGGAGGCGGGGCGCCTTCCCACATACCTGACTTTTGAGCGGATTTGACGAAACAAGTCCTGCGGCACAAAAACCTTTGCTGATATCATTAGCCGGTGCTAATTAGCGCCCATGACAACACCTATCGAAACCATCCGAAATTTCTCAATCGTTGCCCATATTGATCACGGCAAATCGACCCTTGCTGACCGGCTGATTCAGCTCACCGGCGGGTTGGAAAACCGTGAGATGAAGGCGCAAGTTCTCGACAGTATGGATATTGAGCGCGAGCGCGGTATTACCATCAAGGCGCAGACGGTTCGGCTGACTTACAATGCCGAAGATGGCATCACGTACATCCTCAATCTGATTGATACACCGGGACACGTGGATTTTGGCTACGAGGTCAGTCGTTCACTGGCAGCGTGTGAAGGCTCGCTTTTGGTCGTTGATGCCAGTCAGGGCGTGGAAGCGCAAACGCTGGCCAATGTCTATCAGGCGATTGAAAATGACCATGAAATCGTTCCAGTGCTCAACAAGGTCGATCTGCCAGCGGCAGATGTAGACCGGGTCAAGGAGCAAATTGAAGAAGTCATCGGCCTTGACGCGTCTGACGCCATCGAAATTTCTGCCAAGACGGGTATCGGCATCGACAAGGTTCTGGAAGCCATTGTCAAACGTCTGCCCTCACCGGCAAAGGGCAAGCTTGCGGGCAATCCGGATGCCACACTGAAAGCCATGCTGGTGGACAGTTATTATGACGCCTATCTGGGCGTTATCGTGCTTGTGCGCATTGTCGATGGAAAGCTGAAAAGGGGTCAGAAAGTCCGAATGATGGGCACAGGCGCTGCCTATGATGTGGACCGTGTGGGTGTCTTCACACCCAAGCTCGTGACTGTGGATGAGTTGGGTCCAGGCGAAATCGGCTTTCTGACGGCGTCCATCAAGGAAGTTGCAGATACGCGTGTTGGCGACACGATTACAGAAGAGCGCCGACCAACCGCCAAAGCACTTGATGGCTTCAAGCCGGCTCAGCCAGTGGTTTTCTGTGGCCTCTTTCCCATTGATGCCGGTGACTTTGAAGACCTTCGGGCGGCCATGGGTAAATTGCGCCTGAATGACGCCAGTTTTTCCTTCGAGATGGAAACCTCGGCAGCGCTGGGGTTTGGCTTTCGTTGCGGTTTTCTCGGCCTGCTGCATCTTGAAATCATTCAGGAACGTCTTGAGCGCGAATTCAATCTGGATCTCATCGCAACCGCGCCAAGCGTGGTGTACGAGCTGACCATGATTGATGGAACGGAAACCCATTTGCACAATCCGGCGGATCTGCCGGATGTCATGAAGATTGAAGAAATTCGTGAGCCCTGGATTCATGCCACAATCATGACGCCCGACGAGCATCTTGGCCCGATCCTGAAACTCTGTCAGGACCGGCGTGGAATGCAGACTGATCTGTCCTATGTGGGCAGTCGGGCCATGGTTCAATATGATCTGCCGCTGAATGAAGTTGTGTTTGATTTCTATGATCGGCTGAAATCCATATCCAAGGGCTATGCCAGCTTTGATTATCAGATCACCGATTATCGCGCCGGCGATCTGGTCAAACTGTCCCTGTTGGTCAATGCAGAGCCGGTTGATGCCCTTGCCATGCTGGTTCACCGATCGCAGTCTGAAAGACGCGGCCGGGACATGTGCGAGACACTAAAAGAACTGATCCCGCGCCACATGTTCAAAATCCCCATTCAAGCGGCCATCGGCGGCAAAATCATTGCCCGCGAGACCATTGCCGCCCTGCGCAAAGATGTTACCGCCAAATGCTATGGCGGCGATGTGACCCGTAAACGCAAGCTGCTGGAGAAGCAGAAAGCGGGTAAGAAAAAAATGCGCCAGTTCGGGAAAGTCGATATTCCTCAGGATGCGTTTATCGCGGCGCTCAAGATGGGCGACTGAAGCTGCACCTGGATCTCCGGGCCAAGCCCGGGGATCTTTGTTTTCAAACCATACATCCGCAAAAATCAGCCATTTTGATACTTTTACTGCGCTGTATTGTCGCATTACGAGGTTGATAAATTGCCGTCTGCAATTTGCGCCATATAACAGAGTTATAGTGTCGCATTTGGCGACGTGGTTTGGCGCATCCAGGATGAGACCATTGGACTTTACGAAAGCAGAAATACCTGTCAGCAAGCAGTCACTCGGAAATCTGTTTCTGGTGGATGATGATACCATTTTTACAGGCCGCATTGCCCGCGCGCTTGAAGGTCAGGGCTTTGCCGTGAAACCGTTCGAGACCATGGCACAAGCCATGGCGAACATCGATAAAAATGCTCCTGATTTTGCAGTGATCGATATCAGATTGCCAGACGGAAATGGTTTGGATTTGTTAGAACGCCTGCTGTCGTCGAACGCGCAGGCCCGTGTCATTGTCCTCACCGGGTATGGTAACATCGCCACTGCTGTTGCAGCGATAAAGATGGGTGCCTTCGAATATCTGGAAAAACCGGCCACTGCCGAGCAGCTCTTCAACACGCTGACCCGAACTGAAGATCAGAAGCCGCAACCACCAGAGAACCCAATGTCTGCGGACAGGGTGCGCTGGGAACATATTCAGCGCATTTTTGAGACCTGCGACAGGAATGTCTCGGAAACTGCGCGTAGGCTGTCCATGCATCGCCGTACGCTGCAGCGCATTCTGGCAAAGCGTGCACCGCGCTGATTTTTTCTAAATTCCGCTCAGGCCCGGATCACTGAGGTGATGAAGCCGGTTTGCGGCCAATGATGCAAACCGTAACATGACCGCCTTGCGCCGGGCTGCAGACAAGCGATGCTCCGGCGCATCACGCAGAATATCTGCACCAAATGAATCGGCCATAATCAGACCCTGATCTGCGGGAAACAAATCTGCCGGAACCTCTTCATGGCTGGCAAAAAACATGCGGTCGCAATAGTCCTTGTAGTCTGGCCATTTGTTGTCAGACTTGAAGTCTGCCACCGATGATTTGATCTCGATAATCCAGAAATCACCCTTGGGTGACAAGGCCATGAGGTCGGCCCTGCGACCAGAGGCAAGCGTCAATTCGCTCAAAACGGAGAAGCGCTGGGTGAACAGCATACGCCCGACACCGCGCTGTATCATCAGCGCAGTCTCACTTTGGCGGCCATCGGCAAGTTGCCGTGCCAGCGAATCTTCTCCCCGGACAAGCATCTGCCAAGCTTAAGGCAGCTAGGCTACGCTTTGAAGACCCCGTTTTTCCAGCAATGCATCAATCGCTGGCATACGGCCCCGGAACCGGGTGTACAGCTCAGCTGGGTCGGCACTGTTACCGGCGCTGTAAATGTGCTGCTTCAGCTTGCTTGCCAATTCAGGATCAAAGGCGTCACCGGTCTCCTCAAATGCAACAAATGCGTCTGCATCCATCACTTCCGACCACAGATAGGAGTAATAGCCGGATGAGTAGCCATCGCCGGAAAACACATGCATGAAATGCGGACTGGCGTGGCGCATGGTAATCTGCTTCGGCATGCCGATATTGGCCAATGTCCTGGCCTGGAATGCCAGCGGGTCCTTTGCAGCCTCCGGCGCATTCAAATGCATTTCCAGATCAACCAGAGCTGATGACACATATTCGACCGTGGCAAAGCCCTGGTTGAAGGTGCTGGCCGCAAGCAGCCGTTCCATCAAATCCTGCGGCAGGGGCTCGCCTGTACGGGCATGGATGGCATATTTGGTCAGGATGTCCGGCGTCGTCAGCCAGTGCTCAAACAGCTGGCTCGGCAGTTCCACAAAGTCGCGGGCCACACTGGTGCCTGAGACCAATGGATAGGTGACATCTGAAAGAAGGCCATGAAGCGCGTGTCCGAATTCATGAAACAGCGTGTGCGCATCATCAAATGTCAAAAGATTGGGTTCGCCAGAAGGGGCCTTGGCAAAATTCATGACGTTGACAATAATCGGGCGAATATCGCCAGCCAGCTTCTCCTGTGACCTGAACGCACTCATCCAGGCACCGGAGCGTTTGGAGGGGCGTGCAAAATAGTCACCAAGGAAAAGACCGACATGGTGACCTGCAGCGTCCTTCACTTCCCAGGCCCGCACGTCCGGATGATATAATTTCAGATCAGTCACTTCCCGAAACCATACGCCAAACAGGCGGTTGGCAGCGGCAAAGGCAGCTTCAATCATGTTTTCCAGCTGGAAGTAGGGTTTGATTTCAGCCTCATCCAGCGCATGGTCCCGCATCCGCAGCTTCTGTGAAAAATAACGCCAGTCCCACGGCGCTATTTCCGAATTGTCTCCCAGATCACGTGCAAGCGCGGACAGGGATTGCGCCTCCCGCTCCGCGCGGCCCTTTGCCGGTGCCCAGACATTTTCCAGAAGCTCGCGAACAGCCTCCGGCGTTTTTGCCATCTGATTGTCCAGCTTGAAATGGGCAAATCCATCAAAGCCCAACAACTTTGCACGCTCGTCGCGCAGCGTCAGAGTTTCGGTTATGATGTCTCTATTGTCGTTTTCACCGCCGTTTTCACCGCGGGCGATCCACGCCTTGAAAGCGGTTTCCCGCAAATCACGACGGCTCGAAAACTGCAGAAAAGGCTCAATCAGAGAGCGCGACAGCGTAATGACATGTTTGCCTTCATGTCCGCGTTCCTCGGCGGCAGACCGGGCTGCCGACACCAGAAAATCAGGCAATCCTGCAAGATCGGTTTCATCTTCCAGAACCAGTTGAAACGCCTTTTCATCGGCCAGAACATTCTGCGAGAATTGCGTACCCAGTTCCGAAAGCCGTGCAGAAATTTCCGACATGCGCTCACGTGCATCCCCGGACAGGGCCGCTCCGGCGCGCACAAAATTTTCATAATATTTGGTCAGGACCCGGCTTTGCTCGGTGTCCAGATCAAGACCATCAATTTGCTCGAACAGGGTCTTGATGCGGGTGAACAGTTTTGCATTCATAATTGTTGCGCTTGAGTGCCGCGACAATTTGGGAGCAATCTCGCGTTCGATTTTCTGCAGTTCGTCATTTGTGTTTGAACCGGACAGATTAAAGAAGGTGCTGGCAACTTTGCTCAGATCATCGCCCGCCCCTTCCAGTGCACCAATCATATTGTCAAAGCTTGGCGCATCCGGATTGTCCGCAATGGCGTCAATCTCTGTCCTGTTGGTGGCCATGGCTTTTTCAAAACCATCGTTGAAATGCGCCATTTCAATACGATCAAATGGCGGGATTTCGAAAGGCGTTGTCCATTTGGCGAGAAGCGGATTGTCGGACATTTTTTGTTCCTGAAACTGTTGAATTGTCAATGTAGGTCAGACCTCGGCCTGTGCAAGAAAATCTACAGCGCCATGCCCGGCCCTGCGACCGGATGCAAGCGCTGCCTGCAACAGGTAACCACCTGTGGGGGCGTCGAAATTGAGCATCTCACCGGCTGCAAACAGACCAGGTTGTCGGGAGAACATAAAATTCTCCGTCAGGTCATTCTCACTGATGCCCCCGGCGGTTGATATGGCGCGCTCCAGTCCCTGAAAGCCATCAACCCTGAGCGGCAGTTGTTTGATGCGGGATGCAAGGTTTTCGAGGTCTTTCGGCAACGGCCCCGCTTCATGCAACAAAGCGCGCTCGGCTGGGGAAAATTTCAGGGCGCGACGCAACCGATTAGCAACAGACTGTTTCGCCGGTACGTGTGACAGGCGTTCGACAATGGCTTGGTGTGATAATGCCGGGCGCAGATCCATGTGTATCGTCGTCAATCCCTGAGCCAGCGCCTGTCGCAAACGCGCGCTGAGTGCATAAATAGCGGTGCCTTCAAGGCCGTAGCGGGTAATCAGGGCCTCACCGGCGACCTGTGTGCCATCAAGATGCAGCTGAATTGCCTTTAACGGCGCGCCTGCGAAGCCGGATTTGATGAAATCGGTCCAACCTATATTGATGCCCATATTGGACGGCAGCATTGGCTCGATCTGTGCCAAGGTCCCAAGATGATCTGCCCAGGCACCATTACTGCCAAGGCGAGGCCAGCTTGCACCGCCCATGGCAAACACTGTTGCAGCACTTTTGACGACAATATTCTCATCATTTGCGGTCTGCATCAGCAAGGCGCCGCTGTCGTCAAATCCCATCCAGACATGGCGCGTCAGGAGCCTGACATTCTGCCCCTCCAACCGGCGCAGCCATGCGCGCAGAAGCGGGGAGGTTTTGAAGCTGTGTGGGAAAATCTTGCCGCTGGACCCTGTGAAAGCCGGCTCACCCAGACCGGCCATCCAGTTCACAATGGCATCTGGCGGAAATGCATCAATTGCGTCGCACAGAGCCGGGGATGCGTGAAAGTAAGCCTCTTTCAGCGCCTCCACGGACCCGGAATGAGTGATGTTCAAGCCACCCAGACCGGCCATGAGGAATTTACGCGCCGGGCTTGGCATTTTTTCATAGATGGTGACCTGATGGCCAGCCGCAGCCGACACCTCGGCAGCCATCAATCCGGCAGGGCCTGCACCAATGATAGCAATCTCGGCCACGCGGTCTAACGATCAAGAATTGAGCGTAGTTCAACCAGATTGGACCGGACCCGCAAAATGTAAAAACCGATGGTGGTTAGATGGGTTGGCATCAGCCAGCCATCTTCCTTGCCATTGGACACGATAAAGGGCTCCAGTTTGATAGCGCTCAGGGTTTGAGCTTCCATCTCCTGCCACAATGTGCCCAGCCCGCGTGATTCAATAATATCTGAAAAGTCGGTACGGGCGCCTTTCAATATGCCGTAATAGGCATAAAGCTGTCCTTTTGCGTTCCAGAAAATATCATCCGCACGGGTGTCAAACCACCCGGCATTGTAGCCTTCCGCACGCGTCTTGAGACTTGCAGAGGTTGAGCCGATATCATTGGCAATTCGGTCGATGAACTGCATCAGATTATCGGCGCGGGCATCGAATGTGGCGTCGCAGGAAATCAGATCATCCTGATAGGCTTGCAGAGACTTGATGGCATTGCGGTAATAGGTCTGGCTTCTGGTGGTGGGACCGAAAGGCTGATCACCGAACGGGTTGATGAACCAGGTATATTGATTGAATTGCAGCGATCCGCGAGCTGACTTCAGATTGGGATCAATCTGCGATGTGCCGCGAACCCGGCCCAGCCGATCAGACATTTCAATGGCAGTACGGCCAATCGCCTGATGAACGCCGCGCTGGAATGCCGCTTTATTGTCGAGGATCCAGGTGCGGTCCCAATCAATACCAAAGAAGCCGAGCTTGTAGAACGGATTGCTGGACATCCAGTTGTTGGTGTTGACGTTGAAATCGATCAGATAGCTGACCGCGTCGAGCGTATAGGAGCGGCCACAGGTCAATGTTGTGTCGGCTGCGCCTTCCACTGTCACCGTATCCCCGGCGGGAACTGAGTCCGTGGAGGTTTTGAAATTGTCGGGATAGGTTATGTCATAGCCCCTGATCCAGGCGGCATTCCAGATAAGAAGCGCGTAACCAATGAGGATGGGGAACACAAGCAGACCCAATGCAATGCGGATCCAAAGCCTGCGCCGCATGACAAATTGATGGGCCGAACGAAACGGCCACAAAAATGCCAGCCACAAGCCTTTGGCCAATGCCACAAGACTGGCGATCAAGCCCTTAAACCCTTCAATCAATGGGTCCAGCATCGGTCTGTCTTCCTTTTTCGATCAATGGCAAAGCCAGGTGCGGCTTCTTTATACGTTCCGCACATATGTGTGTGGTTGATGACATAGGATTTTTGCCAGAGATACACAAGAAAAGCCAATCAGCAGCCACACCATTGCTTGCGGTGCAGATACAGCGAATACGATTAATTATAACCGCACGTTCTCTGACACGGTCGATGATGAAAGATGATTTATCAGTATTTTTGATCTTGGAAGGCGCAAAATGACTGATTCAAGCGTGCGAAATCGGTTTTGTATTGCGTCAGTTTCTGTCAAATTCCCGGGAGTTTGTTTTTGAATGCCCATCACATGTATGAAAAACTCAGAGCCATCGTCGATGAAAACGATCTGTAAGCAACCGGACCCGACACGCACTTGCTGCAACGCAGGCGCGCCTGATTTCACAGTGTAATCAGCCTATTCCGGCAATCGTCCGGGTAACCAGCGGCAGACAGCGTGTTTCGAGAATACCGATCCACGGCACATTTTCAACCAAGGGACAATAATCATGAAACAGCCAGATACAAAACCAGCGATTGCGGCACAGGATGTGGCCGTTCGGTCGAAACCGTCGGTCTATCCCAACCCATTTGGTGCGCGTGTGGCTGGACGCCTCAAACGGCAATTGGGAGACTTTTTTGGTTTACAGAATTTTGGCGTAAATCTGACTGAATTATCACCCGGTGCGCAATCCGCATTGCTGCACCGCCATTCGCGTCAGGATGAGATGATCTATATCCTCGAAGGCACGCCGACACTGCGCATGGAAGATGGCGAACAGCTTTTGCAGCCCGGCATGTGCGCAGGTTTTCCAGCCGGCGGCACGGCACATCATTTGATCAACAGAACGAAGACAATTGTGCGCTATCTGGAAATTGGCGACCGGACACCGGGAGACGAAGGGTCCTATCCTGAAGATGATCTGCAGGCCGTCTTGGAAGCGGGCAAGTGGGTGTTCAAGCAAAAGGATGGCAGCCACTACGATTGAGGTCGGGGCTTGATCACGCAACGGGTTGAAGAGCTTCAAACACCAAACAATCTCTGCCAATGCACTTCCTTGTCGCGGAAATAGGTGCTCTCGATCAGCGCCACGACGTAGTCACGCAGATTTTCCGGATAGGTTTCATAATCGCGATAAAACGCTTCCTTGTTGACCATGAAGCGCAGCACAAAATCAAACGGGATAAATTCTGCGATAAGACGATTGATCAACCCGGCATCTTCATGATCCGGGTTGGCCCGTTGCAGCAGGAAGCGCAGATCGGGCGCAACCTTGTACAGATCGACACTCTCTTTCGCCAAGAGCGCTTTTTTGGTGCGATTGAGGAAGGACAAAACCCGGTCATTCGCCATGTCGGTTGCATGAGCATGCACCCATTTTCGCACATTGGCAGGGGTCAGCTTGCCCAAATCCGCACCATTGCCGGACAGAGCCATCACAGCTCTCATATGCTGGTCAATGCGGCTTTCCAATACGCCTGAGTCCAGCAGCCAGTCCGGGTTCAAAGGTTCCAAACGGTCTGTCGCTGTCAGATAGGCGTGGAGTGTCTTGGGGTCCGCCAGAGACAGATACCAATTTACAGCCCGCTTTTTGCTGGGGAACGGTGGCTCTTCAGGTTCGCCCAGAACCATGTGGCCATCCTCGTCGCGCAGAATGTAGACACCGCCAAAGTGGTCTGCCCAAAAGGCATTTTTGGTAAAGCGCACATTGCGCGGCACCGGATCGTTCTTGCGAATATCACCTGTCAGCGCGGCCAGATCGATGATCTGGTCCATCAGCTTTTCATTATTCCAGGACGTGGTTTCCCGCTCAAACCTTGCAATCAGGCCTTCCAGCCTGTTGGCCGCTTCCAACACGCCATTGGCACTGTTCAGATCAAACACAACATGACGTATAGACAGCAGATCATCGATGGTCGTGACCGTATAAGTATCGTCCTCGATTTCTCCGAACACCACATCCTTCAACGTCAGAATATCAAGCGCAACACGGTTGGTCTGGAAAAATGACCGCATGAACTCCGGCGTTGAGGAGAAGGAAACCTGCGTATAGGGCAAATCATGCTGCTTGGGGGACAGTATGATAAAACGCGGATTGACCTGATGCGGATTGAGATAATGCTGGTCGCCCAGAATGTCCGCGACCTGCGGTGAAAAACCCATAGCATCGATGGAGAAGGTGTCCGGCGCGACCGGCTTGAAGCCAAACTGGGTCAGCGCGGTGTTGTAATTCTTCACAAGATGAGGCTGGGAGACTTCCATCAGCCCGCCATAAATCATCTTGCTGGCAATCAGGCGCTCCATTGGCCGTCCCGCTTCAATTGCTCCATTTCGCGCTGAGCTCGTTCACGCACCCGCTGATCACGCAAAATCTTCTCGGTAGCTGCTTCATCTGATTTATCGGAATAGCGGAATTCGGAGGATGCATAACGGTTGATCTCTTGCATCACCATTTCCATTGTGATGGGGCTTTGCAGCTCCTTGATCATGGCCAGCTTTTCATCATAGGGGCGATGCATGAAGCGATCCGGCGCTTCAAACCACTCATCAGGCAATTCCACATCAAAGGCCCGCATCTTGATGGCGTCGGTGACATTTTTGATGGCACGTCCGGTGAAACGCGGCTGTGCTTCCTTGATGGCGTGGAGATAGCGTCCGATATCGGCCATTGTCTCAGGCGTTCCATTAGCCGAAATGATGTGGTTGAATACCTGCTTCAGTCCTTCTTCTTCGGGCACCATCAGATTGCCATAGGCTTCTTTGGCAGCACGTTGAATGTTTTGATTGGCATAAAGCTCGTGGTCACCCAATTCCAATGAGTGGTTTTTGCCCAGAAGCAGCGTGAAGATATCGACATAATCTTCACGGCTTTGCGGCCCGTCAACCAACCAACGTGCACCGGCGCGCTGGCGCAGGGCATCATCCACCATTTCCGGATAGTTGGAAAACATGCCGAACGAGCAATTGCCGCGCACCACTGTGTTGGCACCGGAAAATGCATCCATCAGAACAGCGGTGATTTCCTGCTGTCCGGCGGAGGTGTTGTTGGCGTCAGACCGTTTTGCCGCCACCTGATCAATATCATCAACTGTTCCAAAGCCGATGCTGCGCGGATCCAAAACCGCTTCCACGAAAGCGCGGCAGTTCTGGCCGGATTTGCCCTGATAGGAGGAAATCTGGTCGACGCCAAAATTCTGGTAGTGAAACCGGTAGCCGCCAATCTGGGCATAATCATTCATCAGGCCGGCGATCATTTGAATAAGCGTGGTTTTGCCGGTGCCGGGAAAGCCATCACCGATAAAGGTGAAAATGAAACCGCCCAGTTCCACAAACGGGTTCATCTGCTTGTCGAAATCATAGGCCATGAGCATTTTTGACAGCTTCACCGCCTGATATTTCGCGATGTGGTTGCCCACAACTTCATGGGTTTTCTTGAAGCTCATGGTCAGCGGTTTGCTGGCCTTGGACGGACCGGTCTCCAGACCATCCAGCGTAAAGTCATCTGCATCAAGGCGGATGTGCATCGCCTCGAAAACACCGATTTCATCAAAGCGCTGCGCCCGTTCTGACAGGGCTTCCAGGAAACTCTGGGCACTGGCTCTTGCATTGGACGTCATGGCGACATCGCTGTCTGCCCCATCCAGCGCTTCGTCCAACGTCGCGACCAGACCCTTCAGGGCATCACGAACCGTATCAAATTGCAGGATTGGCTCGGGCTGATCGCTCTGGTTTTCGCCATTGGCGGGCAACGCATCCAGCAAAAAGCGTGCAGCTGTGAAGGCGGCAACAAACGAAGCGGTGTTTTGCAGATTATGGAAATGCTGGGCTGCTTCTCCGTTCAGGGCACCTGCGCGGTTTTCTTGTTGCAGCTTTTCCAGCTCTGTCTGACGGGCAAAGACATCGGCGACCGCCTGACCAACGGCCATTCCACGGCGCAATTTATACACCAGCGCATGTTCTTCGGGGGTCAGCAGCGTGTCATCCGGGTGAATGGCCTGCAGTCGCTGCAAAAAGCGGATATCCCGCGCCTGTCGCTGCGGCGCTGTCGAGACCGTACTGACAAAGCGGCGCCTTGTGCCGGCAATTTCGGTCTTGGATCGGCTGCGGTCTTCCATCACCAGCACACTTGTGCGTTCCAGCAATGCCTGCATGGTGCTGACATGTTTGGCTATGTCCTTTTCGGACAAAGTGGTTAAGCCGATATCCATTACACTTGTTCCTTATATTCTCTCGCTCAGACCTGCCGGATTATATCGTCTTCACTGACAATGGAGCACTGATAGCGCCCAAACACTTCCCCTGCCATGCCGCTGGCATAGACCGCCTGATAGGCTGCATGCGGGACCAGCGCATGATATTCCACCGCACTGACACCCTGTTGTACGCAATCAATATCATCGGTGTTGATGTGAAAAATCTGTTCGGGCGGGCTCTGGCTCCAGAATCGTCGCTGGCCGGGTTTTTCGCTTTCCGAAAACAGCTCCTGCATGGTCCAGGTCAAAAGCCAGCTGTCACCTGACGCATCCACCTTGTCCAACAAACCCTGCACCGTTTCATTGTGCTTGGTAATGCCACCGGCGTAAAACGGACCCAGCACAAAGCGGCGCAATTGTTTGGGGTGCAGATTGTCAAAGGCATTGTCCAGCGCCGTGCCGATGGTGGTCAGCGTCAGGCTGTAAGAGGAATTGGCTTCCAGAAATTGTGTGAACTCCGCCGAGATCTCCCTGTTTGGCAGCCCATCCATGCCTTGTTTCGCCTTGCTGCGTGATGGTTTGCCCGACGGTGGACGAATGGCTTCGTTGAATATGAGCGCAGCCTTACCCTCAGCCACTTCCTTTGAGGAATCCTCCACCACCATTGTGTAAAGCAGCGGCATATTGGCGGTGCCGTCATAAGTGGACCAATAGACCACATAATAGGGGCGATCATTTTTCGGGTTTTTGGAAATGCGGATGGTTTTGGGCGGTGTGAATGCGGGGAAAATACCATCGATCGCCGCCACGCGGCGCAGTTCCTGATAAAACAATCGCTCGGCCATCTGCTTTTGCAACGCTTCCGGCTTCTTGCGGGCCGACAACATCTGATCGACCATTTTGCGTTTGATCGTGGTTGGGTTTGGCAAGGCTTTCAGTCGTTCCGGGGCCTGACTTTCCGCGTCGGAAAGTGCCATGATTTCCTGCAAGACAGGAAATCCGCTTTCATTGAGATCAATACGAAACCGGTCTTGATAACGCGCCTGCAATGCAAAGGCGTTTGTGGAATTTTCCAGCCGTGTCAGATTGGCAGTCATGACCGCGCCCAGAATGTCATGAGGCCGTGCGCCCCATGGCCCCTGATCGCGCGCCACGACAGCGCGCTCCAGAGAGACAATGGCCGATTTCAACGCATTGAAATAGCGCACCAGAACCGATTGCGAACTCACAGAGAACTCCTAAAAGTCTCGACTAGGACGCGTTGTATTCTGCGGCCTGATGCTTGTCCATAACGTCAGAAAAGCGCCGTGTAAACGCATCATCAGCCAGTTGCTTGCGGCGCTGGATTTCAGCGGAATTGACCATGGACTGCTCATGCATCTCCAAAAGGTCGGCAATGTGAGACTGCGCCGCAGCTCCAATGCCAGCCATGGTCTGTTCTGCCGCCAGATCGACCTTGGACCCCAGCGTGTTGATCTTGTGTGCAACATCCTGCTGGGCAGCCGTTTTCAACGAGTCTTCCAAAGATTTGTACAATACAATGCGCTGCTCCGTATCGATTTTCAGCTTGTTGATCAGTGTGTTCTGCGCAGCAATCTGGTTGTTCAGACTGTCTATGAACGTCTGGAACATGGACGTATAGCGTTCCAGGGTCTGGGACGCGGCCAGCAATTCCTGCTCCTTGGCCTGTGCCTGATTATAATCGGTCGCCATTTCAGAGCGTTTTGTTTCCAGCTCTGTACGCTCCTGCTGGTCGGTGGTGGCTGCAATCTGGTTCTCAAGATCCATCAGCGCCGGGTTCAGATCTTCAATTTTCTTCTGGATTTCCTGCAATGCATCGGTGGTTGCCTGACGTCGATCCAGCACGGTACGCAAGCTGGATTCGGACGTCGCATAACGCGTTTCCAGAACCGTTTTCTGATTGGTCAGAATGCCGACGATCGTATCAGATTTTGAGAGAAGGTCCTGCAGATTGCCGCCCAGAGACGTAGTGCGCACCCGCTCATTGCGCATGGATTTGGCTTTGTTCTGCGAGAACATGCCAATGAACTTTTCCATGCCGGTAAATGTCTGCATGTTCTTGAATTCAGCGCCGAAGGAATTGGTCACATCTTCGAGGCTCAGAATAAGGTCGGCAATGTTGCCTTCCATCACCTTCTGCTGGCCCAGAACATCCTGAATGCGCGCATTCTCGATGTCGAAATTGACGTCCATAATGCTGTCAGTGGACGCCATGGTGTCGAGCACTTCCGAAGATTGATCAATCTTCGAGCGCATCTCCTCCACCATCTCACGTGTTTTTTCGATTTCCTGATCAAACTGCTGAATACCGGCCATATAGTCCCCCTGAAACGCGGATAGAATTGTCAATATCTGTATGTGTTGGGTTCAATATAGCGGTTCACGCCAAAAACGCACGCAGAAGATGGCAAACAGGCCCAACTGGCCGAGACTGTGCGTCTATTCAGCTTATCCTGGCGTTGAGACAGAAGTTGCAATACAGATGCAGCAACAAATGGCCTTGAGCTTTAGAGGCGCTGGCCGCTCTGACTGTCGAAAACATGAAGACGCCCTTCGCGCACTGTGAAGGACGCCTTACTTGCCAGCTTCATATCCCGATAGATTTCATGATCTACCACCGCTTTGAACGCAGAACCGTTTTCCGTCTTCAAATGGATAATGGCGCGAACGCCCAGAAGTTCGGACAGTTGCACCTGTCCCGTAATTGTATTGTCGCTTGGCGCAGCGGGAAGCAAATCGTCTGGCCTGATGCCAATTTCGACCTTCTGTCCCGTCTTGACTTGCGGGAAACCTTTGAAAATTCCGACCGGCGTTTCAATGTTTCCGTTCGCCGTGCCGACACCATCAAAGAAATTCATCACCGGGCTACCGATAAACGCGGCGACCATGCGACTGGCAGGGTGGAAGAAAACATCTTCGGGTGTGCCCTGTTGTTCGATCGCGCCCTGGTTCATGATCACAATCTTATCAGCCATGGTCATGGCCTCTTCCTGATCATGGGTGACATAGATCGTCGTGGCCTTGAGACGCCTGTGAAGATTTAGAATCTCCGCCCGGGTTTCCACACGCAGTTTTGCATCAAGGTTTGAAAGCGGCTCGTCAAAGAGAAACAGTTTTGGCTGGCGGACAATCGCCCGTCCGATAGCGACACGTTGCTGCTGTCCGCCAGAAAGAGCGCCCGGTTTGCGCGCAAGCAACGGAGTTATGTCGAGCAAGTCTGCGGCCTTGTGAACGGCTGTGCGAATTTCAGATGCGGGGACATTCTTGGCCTTCAAACCGAAGCCCATATTCTGCTCGACGGTCATTGTCGGATAAAGCGCATAGTTCTGAAACACCATCGCAATATCGCGCTCACGTGGCTCCAGCATCGTAACGTCCTGCCCGTCAATGAAGATTTGCCCGTCGCTGACTGGCTCCAACCCCGCCACCAGCCGCAGCGTTGTGGATTTACCGCAGCCTGAAGGCCCAAGCAAAACAGTAAATTGATGGCGCCCGATATCAAGATCAACGCCTTTGAGAACCTCAACAGCGCCAAATTTCTTTGTTACGGACTTCAGTGAAACGTAGCTCATGCAAAACCCTAATATTTGACAGCACCACCGCCAATGCCGCGGACCAGATGTTTTTGAATGAAGAAAGACAGGATCAATACAGGAATGACTGCAATCAGGATGGCGACAGCCATCTTGCCCATGTCGACGCCTCGAAAGGTCCAATAGCCTGCAATTGCGACAGGCAGTGTACGGCTTTCGCCACCTGTCAGAAGCAATGCGTAAAACAAATCGTTCCAGGACAGCACAAAGCCGAAGACGCCAGCCGCGCCGATTCCGGGCCGGACAGCCGGCAGGATAACCTTATAGAACGCCTGAAAGCGCGTGTATCCATCGACCATGGCCTGATGTTCAAGGTCTCTCGGCACTTCATCAAAAAAGCCGATCATGAACCACGTGACCACAGGCACCACAAACGACAGATGGGCAGCAATGACGCCCGCCAGCGAGTCGATCATCTGCAAGTGATACAACACCAGAAAGAACGGCAGGATGAGAATTGCCGGCGGCATCATCTCCGCTGCCAGTATGGAGTAACGCGCGCCATGATAGCCACGGAAACGGGAAAACGCGTAAGCCGCCGGACATCCAACCAACAGCGCAATGGCGACTGTTGCAAATGCCACAATAAATGAATTCAAGATGTTGCTGGGTACATCGGACTGAAACAGAACGTTGTTCCAATTGTCACCTGTTGGTGGAAATACCCATACATCAGGTCTTCCGCCCAATGAGGGCGGCTTGATGGATTCCAGGAAAACCCAGACAAACGGGAACAGAACCACCACAAGCGCCAAAGCAATGGCAAAGAATGCAGCTATCCGGGCTGGGCGGGTGGAAAAACTAAACATCGTTTGGCGCTTCGGTGTTGCTCTTGGTGGCTTTCACAAGGGCGATGACAAGAACGAGAATAACAACGATCAGAAGGAAGGCTGCAGCGGCTGCCTCTCCCATCCGGAAGAACCGAAAACCCGCCTGGTAAATATAATACATGATGGTTTCTGTAGCGTCACCAGGCCCGCCACGGGTAATCGCAAACACATATTCAAACACTTTGAAGGCGTCGAGCGCACGGATTATGATCGCAACAGTGATCACAGGACGCAGCATCGGCAGGGTGACTGACCGAAAGGTCAGCCAGGCGCTGGCGCCATCGATGCGGGCTGCCTCGAACGGGGCTTTCGGCAGCGATTCCAGACCGGCCAGAAACATCAGCACCATGAATGGCGTCCACTGCCACACATCAATCAGAATGATCGAAAACAGCGCCAGTTGCGGGCCGAACCAATCAATACTGATCCCGATCTCGCCAAGATAATGGGAGATCACGCCAAGCTCCGAATTCAACAGAAAACGAAACATCAGGCCAACGGCGATTGGCGTGATGAACATGGGGGCGAGCAATGTTGACCGGACAAAATTTTGAAAGCGCACCAGTCGCTGCAGCAAAATTGCCAGACCCAGGCCCAGCACCAGCTCCAAGGTAACAGCCCCAATCACAAATGTGATGGTGTTGCCCATGGCATTCAGAAAACCAGGATCGGTCGCGATGAAGGTGTAGTTATCCAGACCAACCCAGCGCACGTCGTTGAGGCGTGTAAGTCGGTAATCATGCAGTGAAATCCAGGCCGAAAAAGCAACTGGATAAAGCATCACAGCCGAAAGCACGAGCGCGAGCGGCAGGACGAATTTATGTTTCAACTGCATCAGGCCCTCTCAGGAACGGCTGGAACTGCCGCGGCGCTCGAAGGTTCGCGCGCCGCAGCTGTTTTGAACTTAGCGGTTGGCCCGTTTTACCGCAGCCGCGGCATCATCAAGCGCCTCTTGCGGTGACTTTTGTTCCGAGACGGCTGCGCTGAGCTCTGTACCAATGATTTCGATCAGCTCTTCAGCATTGGTGCCAGATGTCAGTGGCGCAGCATCCTCAAGTATGCCCGAGAGCGCTTTGTAGTAAGCTTCGCCATAGCCGTCTTTCCAGACAGTTTCATCATTCAGCACGCTGGTGCGGACCGGTGCACCGCCCATGATAGCGCGACGCTTGGCAACTTCTGGGCTGGATATCCAGGAAACAAAGTCCCAGGCCGCATCTTTGTCTTCAGAGTTTGCAGGTATACCCCATGACCATGTGCCTAACACGGCCTTGCCACCTGGAACCTCATGCAGGGTGAAGTTGCCTGCAAGGTCTCCGGACATGCCACCCTCTGCGTTCAGGGCTGGAAGCATCCAGTTATAAGACAGCATGGTCGCCGCTGTGCCCGAAGACATGGCGCGCAATGCTTCATCAAAACCCCAATTGAGCGAGTTTGCCGGCGCCGCAGATTTGTAGGTTTCAATGTATTGGTTGAGTGCCTTTACCGCCGCTTCATTGTTGATGATGATGTTGCCATCTGTATCGAACACGTCACCGCCATTTGCATACAGCCAGTTCTTCCACTCTTCCATGATCTTGTAGCCCTTTTGGGGCTGCATGGCCGCACCGAACATGTCGTCAGTCGTCAGTGATTTAACTGTTTTCATGTAGTCTTCGATCGTCGTCGGGATTTCCAGACCTTCCTTGTCAAAGATATCCTGACGCACGATCAGGCCAAGTGCGTAATTGTAATAAGGCACACCGTAGGTTTTGCCATCTACAACACCAATCGAGCTGACGGCACCGACGAAATCATCGAAATTATAGCCATCACTGGACGCGATGTAATCATCCAATGGTGCCAGATAGCCGGCCTTTGCAAACTCCTCCATCCACGGATTATCGATGATGATCACATCATAAGTCGCTGATGGCGCAAGGGAGGACGTCAGGATTTTATCGCGCATTGCATCAAAGGGCATGGCGTCAAATTTAACGGTCACATCCGGGTTGGCAGCTATATATTCTTCCGTCAGTTTCTTGACAATTTCGTAGTCGGGCACCTCTTCGATGATAATGTTCAAATCTGCAGCACTTACCAATGCCGTGCTCAAAAACGTCGCTGACAAAAAGGTGGCGACAGCCGGTAGAGAATTGAATTTTTTCATGTCATTGCACTCCTGCTTCAGTTGATGTTCTGATGGTTCAAGTCATGTAAACGCCGCCGGTCACATTCACGGCCTGGCCGGTCATGAACCGGGCGCCCTCCGAGGCGAGGAAAACCACAACATCGGCAACATCCTCCGGCTCTTCAAGTCGCCCCAATGGCGTTTGGTCAATGTAGGATTGAAGCACCTTCTCAGGCGTCGACCCGAGCAGTTCAGCTTCCCAGGCAATTTCACGGTCCTGCATGGGCGTTCGCACAAAACCGGGGCAGACCGCATTGACGCGAATACCGTCCTTGGCGTGCTCGCGAGCCAGCGCCTGCGTCCAGCCAACGACCGCAAATTTGCTGGCCGAGTAATGAGCCAGCAGAGGCGCACCCATCTTTGCGGCGAGCGATGCGGTGTTGACGATCACGCCTTGCCGACCATGATCCAGAAAATGCTGGACGGCGCACTGATTGGTGAAGAAAACGCCTTTTGCGTTCACATCCAGATTGAAATTCCAATCATCTTCGGTCAATTCCAGCGCGCGCTTCATATTTGAGACGCCCGCATTGGCATGGACAATATCGACAGGGCCAAATACAGACCGGGCCTTCTCAAATACCGTTTCGATTTCAGCCTTGTTCCGCACATCCACCTGACAGCCAAAGGCGCGATCGCCCAAGGATGCAGCCGCTTCTTGCGCCAGATTTTCATCAAGATCCGCAATCACAACGGCGTGCCCAAGCTTGTGAAATGCACGAGCCGAGGCCAATCCTATGCCGCCCGCAGCCCCTGTGATCAAAACTGTTTTCATTAGAATTCCCAAGAAACCACAATTTATAACAATAAAACACGTAAAAAACATCATTACAACGGAAAAATGTTCTTTTATGTTTGATATATTTCCGATATAAACATAATAGAACAATTTGAACGTGTGCTTTGGCGAAATTGAGAGGCGAACAACATGAGGGCAGCGGCAAAATTGCATGCAACCCAGCGGCACTCACTCATTCTCCAGGCGCTGGATGAAACCGGTTTTGTAACCGTCCCCGAGATGGCGGAGGCCTGCAATGTTTCAGAGATGACAATGCGTCGCGATTTTGACTTGCTGTCGGAAAAAAAGAGGCTTGAGAGAACTCATGGGGGGGCCAGCAAGCTGGACTCCACCGGAGCCGTCATGGTGGATTTGGTGGAGCCAAACATCGCCGCGCGTTCTGTCGTCAACAGCGAAGGCAAAAGTGCCATAGCGCGCAGCGCAGTCGGGCTCATCCAACCCAACCAGACGATTGCGCTTGATATCGGAACCACAGCGCTATGCCTGGCCGACCTTCTGCTTGACCATGATGTCAATATTTATACGAGCAGCCTGAAAATCGCCGGTGTGCTTTCAGGCCAGAAGCCAAGTGTGTTTGTTCCCGGCGGCCGCATATTCGGTTCTGAGCCTTCAGTTGTCGGGCCGCAGGCCGTCAAAAGCCTGAGCGATCTATGCTTTGATGTCGTGTTCATCGGCGCGTCCGGAATTACAGATGCGGGTTTTTACGATTATTCGCTCGAAGACACACACATCAAATGCGCCCTGATCGAAGGATCGCAGAAGGTTGTTGCGCTCATTGACAGCACGAAGTTCAACCGCATGTCAGTCGCCAAAGTATGCGCGCTGAAAGACGTTGACATGCTGGTGACGGACGCCGAGCCACCTGAACAATTATCGGAAACACTCAAAGCTGCCGGCGTCACTGTTCAAATCGCCGACTAGCTCTCAACTGCAAAGGGAAACCCACATGATTTTCGACTTTCTTGGCGACAAGCAAAAAGCCGTTATTTCCATGGCCCACATCGGTGCGATGCCGGGCTCACCGCTGTATGATGCCGATGGCGGCATGGAGAAACTCGTTGAAAATGTCCTTTCGGATATTGAAAAATTGCAGGCCGGTGGTGTCGACGCGATTATGTTCGGCAATGAAAATGACCGGCCCTATCTGATGAAGGCGACCACCGAAAGCGTCGCGGCCATGACGAATATCGTCACGGCTGCAAAACCTGTTTTGAAAGTCCCGTTTGGGGTCAATTATCTGTGGGACCCTGCGGCGAGCGTCGCGATTGCAGCCGCCACGGGAGCCTCCTTTGTGCGCGAGATTTTTACAGGCGTGTTTGCCTCCGATATGGGCGTTTGGGCCCCCGATTGTGCCACGCCTTTGCGCATGCGCCGCAATCTGGGTTGTGACAACATGAAGCTGCTGTTCAACATCAATGCGGAATTCGCCCATTCTCTGGATCAGCGCCCTATCGGCCTTCGCGCCAAGTCAGCTGTTTTCTCATCGCTGGCTGATGCAATTCTGGTCTCCGGCCCCATTACCGGCCAGCCTGTAGAAGGGTCTGACCTGCGCGATGTGGTTGATGAAATTGATGGCGCCGTTCCCGTGTTTGCAAATACAGGTGTCAACATCGACAATGTGGATGATGTGATGTCGGTCGCTTCGGGCTGTATCATCGGCACGCATTTCAAAGTCGACGGCGATACGTGGAACCCGGTTGATAGCGACCGCGTCAAACGCTTCATGGATAAGGTCGACGGATTGCGTTGAGATCTCTGGCATGAACGAGCACATCGATTGCGTCCTGGGTCTGGACATCGGTACCACGTCGACGATTGGCATTCTGATTGAATTGCCTGACAGGGTGCTTGCGAAAGCCTCGCGCCTGGTTACCCTTTCCTCACCAAAGGTTGGGTGGGCTGAGGAGAATTCGGAAGACTGGTGGACCAACGTCACCGAGATCATTCCCGAGCTTCTTGAGCGCTCAGGCATTCAGGCCGAAGCAATCAAGGCCATCGGTGTCACAGGCATGCTCCCGGCCCTCGTAACGCTTGATCAGAACGAGACGGTCATTCGGCCCGCCATCCAGCAAAGCGATGGCCGCTGCGGTGCGCAGGTTGCGGAGATTGCCTCTGAAATTGACGAGGCAGAATTTACGCAGATCGCTGGCAATGGAATAAACCAACAGCTCATTGCTGCGAAGCTGCGTTGGCTGGAACAGAACGAGCCTGATAATTTCAAGCGCATCGCCACGGTGTTCGGGTCGTATGATTTCATCAACTGGAAGCTGACCGGCAAAAAAGCGATTGAACAGAACTGGGCACTTGAGGCGGGTTTTGTGGATCTTGGAACCCATGAGCTTTCCGACGAACTCATTGCATTAGGGCATGTCTCGCGCGCATGCATTCCGGATAAAATCCGTTCGGAGGAAATTCTTGGGCAAGTCACACATTCTGCCATGCAAGCAACAGGCTTGTGCGTTGGCACACCTGTCGTAGGCGGCGCGGCAGACCACATCGCCTCGGGACTGGCCGCAGGCGTTACGCAACCCGGCGATGTACTGCTCAAATTCGGCGGCTCGATAGATGTGCTGATCGCAACTGAAACAGCGTCACCTGATCCCAGGATGTTCCTCGACTACCATCTGATCCCCGGGCTGTTCATGCCCAATGGATGCATGGCGTCCGGCGGATCATCTTTAAACTGGTTTGCAGACAAATTTGCAGCCGGTGAAGCCGAGGCCGCTGGCAAAGCCGGCATCACCTTGCATCAACATCTCGACAAGATCGCAGCTACCACGCCACCCGGCGCGGACGGTGTTCGGATTATTCCGTATTTTCTTGGAGAGAAAACACCGATCCACGATACCGATGCCAGAGGCATCATTCATGGCCTGAGCCTCAATCACGATTTGCGCCATGTGTGGCGAGCGATGCTTGAGGGATATGCCTACGCGCTGCGTCATCATGTCGACGTCTTTGAAGAGATGGGCCACCCTTCTCGCAGAGTTCTTGCATCCGATGGCGGCGCGAATTCGCTATTCTGGATGCAAATTTGTGCCGACGTTCTGCAACAACCAGTTCAGTTGCTAAAGGGGCATCCCGGTTCATGTCTGGCTGCTGCCTGGGTTGCAGCTATTGGCGTTGGCCTCAGCAATGACTGGGCTGGCATCAACCGCTACGTCACTTACGGTGAGCTGTTGCAACCCGCCCCCGAGACTGCCGCATTATACGATGCGGGATATCGGCAGTTTCGTGAAACCTACAATGCCCAGCGCGCGGTCAGGGAGGCAATTCGTGGGCATTAAGGCAGTTCTTTGGGATATCGATGGCACGTTGGTCGACAGTGAGCCTCTGCATCTCAAAGCGCTGCTTGCGGTTTGCATGCAGTACAATGCTGATATTTCAGATCTCCCGGATGACACATTCATCGGTGTAAACCTGAACGGTGTATGGGACGCTCTCAAGCGTCGATTCCCGGCAGAATTAACCCGAGGTGTATGGACAAAAGCGATAGACGATCACTATGTGCGCCAGTCTGAAACGCTTCATGCCATGCCGGGCGCCATTGAGACCATCAAAAGCCTGCATGGGCTCGGAATCCGGCAGGCGGCTGTTTCAAACTCGGGACGCAAGGTTGTGGATACCAACCTTGAATTCCTGCGCACCAATGGCATTTTCGAATTCAGCATCAGCCTTGATGATGTCAGCGAAGCGAAGCCTGATCCCGAACCCTATTTGCAAGCCATGAGCAAAATGGAGATTGAGCCATCCCAAGCTCTGGCGATTGAGGACAGCCATTCTGGCGCGAAAAGCGCAAAAGCAGCCGGGCTTACGCTCGTTGCCTATAACAATCCCGGCCTACCAGCCGATGTGTGGATAGATGATCTCAAGGATTTGCCGTCGCATCTGTCAAATCATCGGCAGACCTGAAGCCCAGTTCAGCCCCTAGTCGGAAAATTTCTGTGCGAGCGCTTCAGCGCCATTCAGCAACAAACCCATATCACTGCCAACGGCGGTAAAACGTGTGCCAAGATCCATGCAACGCTGCGCGAATTCCACATTGGGTGTCAGAATACCGGCAGGTTTTCCGGTCGCTGTAATACGGCCAATTGCGGTCTCGATGGTTTGCACGACTTTTGGATGAAACGGTTCGCCCCTATGGCCAAGACTGGCAGCCAGATCCGAAGGACCAATGAAAATACCATCAACCCCATCCACATCCGCAATCGCTTCAATCTGCTCAACGGCCTCTTTGGATTCGACCTGTACCAACAGGCACAATTCTTCTTCTGCACGCTGCAGATAATTCTCGGCACGGCCAAACCGGGAAGCACGGGTCATGGTGGCAACACCGCGTATACCTGCAGGCGGATATCGCATGGCAGAAACGGCCGCTCTGGCTTCGTCGGCTGACTGGATCATGGGCAACAACAATGTTTGCGCGCCGATATCCAGATATTGCTTGATCAGGACCGGGTCATTGACCTGCGGGCGCACAATCAGCGCGCTGGGACCAGCGCGTCCGGCCTGAAGCTGCAGCATCATCAATCTTATATCTGTTGGCGAATGCTCTGAATCCAGCAACAGCCAGTCAAAGCCTGCACCTGATAGAATTTCGGTCAGATATGGGTCGGGTATCGTAGACCAAAAGCCGATTTGCTGGCGGCCTTCGCGCAGTGCCTGCTTGAAGGCATTCTTTGGAATTTCTACCATCATCCTCTTCCCTCCATCAATTGCCGCATCATGTCGTCCTCTACTGCAGTCAAATCTATCAAGGGTGTTCGCACTGGGCCTGCTGCAAAACCACGCATTCGTACACCTGCCTTGATCGCGGCGACTTCATACCCCGTCTTGCGGTCGCGAATGGCGGTGAAGGGATAGTAGAACTCGGTCAGAAGTTTATTGCAGGTCGCATCATCCCCAGCGATAAATGCCTTGTGGAAAGCCAGCGCTGTTTCGGGGACGAAATTGAAGACAGCCGAGGAATATGTCGCCATGCCAGCACCACGATAGGCCTGAGCAAATAATTCATGTGTCGGCATTCCGCCGATATAGGCCAGACGGTCACCCATTGTCAGGGTCACGCGGCGCACCGTGTTGATATCACCTGTGCCGTCCTTGAAGCCGATCAAATTGGGACATTCCTCGGAGAGCCGTGCCAGCGTATCGACTGACACGCGACTTGCGCCCCGATTATAGACAATGACCGCCATATTGGTGGATTTGCAGACGGCACGGATATGCGCCTCAATACCGTCCTGGGGTGCCCCGATGAGATAGTGCGGCAATAGCAGGATACCGTCACCGCCCACCGCCTCGATCCCCTGCGCCATTTCACAAGCGAGTTTTGTGCCATAGCCACAGCCGGAAATGATCGGTGCATCGCCTGAAACGGCCTTGGCGGTCCGCACGATTTCCACAATCTCGGTCGGGGTCAACGAGAACATCTCTCCTGTCCCACCAGCCACGATCAAACCGGCAACCGGATATCCGGACAACCACTCCAGATGTGAGCTGAAGGCGGTCGCATCCACATTATCGTCGGCATCAAACGGGGTTACCGGAAACGACAGGAGGCCGGTTCGGATGATGGATTTCAGCTCGTTTGGGGCAATCATTTCAAGTCCAATTTATTGTTCTGGAGCCACCGGAAATGGCCCGCTTTGCTTTTATCAACGACCTTTTGCGGCGCGCCATTCTGCAAACAATTTCAGGTTCTTTTCCTGAGTGGCAGGATAGAGCCCGATAATTGTCGCCCCCTCCAGGACCATCTCGGAAACAAAGTCCTCATAAACCGTCATTTCCACCGCCTCATCAGCGACTTCGTCAACGATGTGGGCCGGGATCACAATGATGCTGTCATCATCGCCGACCAGAGTATCGCCAGGAAAGACAGCCACGTCGCCGCAGCCAATCGGACCATTGATCTCAATTGCCTCGTGCAGCGTCAGATTGGTGGGACTGGACGGGCGCGAATGATAGGCAGGGATGTCGAGTTCGCCGACCACCATGCTGTCACGGAAGCCACCATCGGTCACGACACCGGCGGCACCACGCACCATCAGCCGCTTAATCAGAATATCTCCCGACGAGGCCGCTCGGGCATCCTTGCGGCAATCCATCACCAGCACAGAGTCTGGCGGACATTGTTCAACAGCCTGGCGCTGCATGTGCATCGGGTTGCGAAACTCGGCCAATGTGTTGCGATCTTCGCGGGCTGGCATATATCGAAGGGTAAAGGCTGGACCGACCATATTGCGGCCTTTGCGCGCCACCGGGTGTACGTCCTGAATCACCTGATTGCGCAAGCCTCTTTTGTAGAGCGCCGTTGCAAGCGTCGCGACCGATACGTGCATCAGTTTTTGTTTCGTCTCGTCAGACAAATTTTCAGCCATTTCGGTCCTCGTTTTTCTTTCTGATGTTTGGGTCTGATCTCAATTGATCTCCAGCCCGGGCACGGGACGCCCGGTTTTCGAAGTGAGACAATCTAAGTCACAGTCCTTGTCGGTTTGCGCCACATGCATGGCGCTGGCCCCGCAGGACGCTCCTGACATGCGTTTATTGTATAATCTGGCCATGTTGCGCTTCACCCAATCTGCCTTGTTGCTGTCTGACTATCGCATAATTCTTCTCGCACGAACCAGCGCGCCGACCGCAGACTTTGACAGGTTTCTCGTGGCATCGAGTTTTTCCGAAAAGGGTCGCAATAAATCGTGATAAGTTGCTATTGTGTTTTTACCGTCTAGAGCACTAATATATTAGTGCTTTAGTAAAAACAACAAAAAACCGGTCTGACATTGATTTGTTTCGGGAGATTGCTGTATGGGGCAAACAAAAGGAATTGGTATGAATTTCCCGACCTTGGATATGCAGGGCTCCCCCTTTTCAGCATCAGTTGGAGGTTCTGCTGCAACCCGGATTTATCTGGACCTTCGGCAGCGGATCATTGATCTTCATTTGCCACCGGATACAACGCTTTCCCGCGCCGACCTGACCGACCGGTATAAGGTCAGTCAAACACCTGTACGCGAAGCATTGCAGCGGCTGGAACAGGACGGGTTGGTCAAGATTTTTCCACAGTCGCGGACACTGGTTACGCGGATTGATGAAAAACAGATGTTTGAAGCTTATTTTCTGCGGATTGCCGTTGAAACCGAGGTGGTTCGACGTCTGGCCAATGAGTGCGATCCGTCCGTGCTTTCCAAAGCCAAATCCATCCTGCGCATGAAGCACGCGATCGTTCATGATGTGGAACAAATAGACATGTTCTATGATTTTGATGAAGCCTTCCACAAAACGCTTTTCGACGGTGTGGGACAAAGCGGACTGCACCAATTGCTGCAATCCAAATCAGGCCATCTTGGCCGTATAAGACGTCTTGGCCCACCACCGGAGGGGAAATTCGATCTTATTCTTGAGGGGCATGCCAGCATCATTGCCGGGATTGAATCCGGCGATGAAAACCAGGCAATTGCCGCCATCAGGGACCATCTGAAAGACACGGTATCTATCTCACGTGTCGAAGCGCTTCGCAGCCAGTTTCCGGACTATTTCAACGTCGCCTGACCAGACTTTTCATCTCCCCATTTGACAAGCCGGTGATCAGCCGCTGATCAGCTGCTTTTTGTAGCGGATCGATGCGTAGAGCGATGCGCCGATCAACCCGGCACCCAGCGCCCCGGTGACAAACTCCGAAATATGAAACAATGATTGTGCAAACATGATCACTGATAGAGCCAGTATCGAATAAAACGCCCCGTGCTCCAGATACCGGAATTGTGCCAGTGTTTCCCGCTCGACCAGCATGATGGTCATTGAGCGCACATACATCGCCCCGATCCCCAATCCGATGGCAACCAGAAACAGATTCTGCGTCAATGCGAAGGCACCAATCACGCCGTCAAAGCTGAAGCTGGCATCAAGTACCTCAAGATACATGAATGCGCCCAACCCGCCGACGCGTGCGACATCGCGCGCTCCCTGGGACGCATCCAGTACGTGACCAAGCAGATCAACCGCCACAAATGTCAGCAATCCCAACAGGGCAGAAAACAGGAACGTTGTCCCGTCTTCCTGTGACAGGCAACTGGCAAAAACCATTACCAGAGCAATAACAAGCCCCACCTGCAGCCCGCGCACCGCCGCGCATTTGCGCAATTGGCATTCCAGCGCACAGAACCAGTCCACTTCCTTGCTGTCATCAATGAAGTAAGAGAGCCCGACCATCATCAGGAATGTGCCGCCGAACGCTGAGATCGACACATGCGCCTCTCCAATCAGGCGGGCATATTCGGCGGGTTCCGTTGCGGCCAGATGAATGGCTGCGAATGGCCCGATCTGGGCCGCGATTGCAACAATGGCGAGGGGAAAGATAATGCGCATCCCGAAAACCGCAATCAGAATACCCCAGGTTAAAAACCGTTTCTGCCAGACAGGCGACATATCCTTCAGCTTGTTCGCATTCACGATGGCATTGTCGAAACTGAGCGATATCTCCAACACAGCCAGGACGGCGCCAATCAGAAAGAAGGTGAGCGCGCCCGCTCCTGTGCCGGTGGTCTGCCACCCCAGCCAGGCGGCCAGCATAAGCCCCAGGACCGTTACCAGAAACGGCCAGCGAAAAAACCAGAGTGACGACGCCATAATCTACTCTCCGTCAGCGTCTCAGTTGACCGGAGTCAGGACTGGCGGACCCCAGATCACCCGCCTTCAGCGCAGCAATGATGGCGTATTTATCAACCACGCTTCGGCGCGCTCTGTTGATCAAAGTGCCCTGTGGTCCAGGTGCAGACAAGATATCGGCTTTCATGGGCGCAAGGCCTCCAGTTCAAGACGGGCAGTGCGGCGTTTCGCCTGCACTTCCGGATCCGGGTCCAAGCTGGCAGCCAGCAAAGCACGCGTGTAGTCATTGCGCGGGGCCTCGAATATCTGTCGCACGGTTCCTTCTTCGACGATCCGCCCGGCCTGCATCACCACAACCCGGTCCGCAAAGTCCCGGACCACCGGCAAATCATGAGCAATGAATATGTAGGAAATTCCAAAATCGCGACGCAAACCGTCAAGCAGATCAATCACTTGCGCCTGAATGGATACATCAAGCGCCGAGACTGCTTCGTCGCAAACCACCAGTTTGGGCTCCAGTGCCAAAACTCTTGCGATGGCAATGCGCTGCCGTTGGCCGCCGGAAAACTGATGCGGATAACGACGTGCATGATCCGGCGACAGACCGACCAGATCCAACAATTCGGCTACACGCTCACGCCATTTCGGCTTCGGCAAAATTTCAGGATGGATGACCCAGGCTTCGGAAATCAGATCATAGACCGACATGCGCGGGTTTAGTGATTGCGTGGGGTCCTGAAACACCATCTGGATATCGCGGCGCATGCCAAACAGCTCTTTCGGCGACATCTTGAACAAATCACGACCCTTGTAGAAGGCTTCGCCGCTGGTGGGCTCTTCCAATCGCAAAAGGGTCTTCGCCAAGGTGGATTTGCCAGAGCCGCTTTCCCCGACAATGGCGACAATTTCACCGGGCATGACGGTCAGACTTGCATCCTTGAGCGCTTCGAATTTCCCAAAGCTCTTGCTAAGGCCTACCAGCCGCAACAGGGGTTCACCGGGCGCTTTGACAGGTTCTGCCATTTCCCCGCGACCGGGCGCCGAAGCGATAAGGCGTTTGGTATAGGAGTGCTGCGGGTTGGCATAAACTTCACCAGCGGGACCGGATTCAACGATTTCTCCAGCATTCATGACAACGACATTGTCAGCCACCTCAGCCACGACACCAAGATCATGGGTGATCAACAGCAAACCCATGCCCGTTTCGACCTGTAATTCCTTCAGCAATGCCAGAATCTGGGCCTGAACCGTCACATCAAGTGCTGTTGTCGGCTCATCCGCAATCAGGATATCGGGCTTCAGTGCCAGTGCCATTGCAATCATCAAACGCTGACGTTGACCACCGGAAAACTGATGCGGATAGGCCCGCATTCTGGTTTCCGGATCCGGGATTCCGACACGCAGCAATAATTCAATCGCGCGCTGCTTCGCCTTGCCTGATGGCATGCCGTGGGTCGTCATCATTTCAATGATCTGCCAACCGACGCTGTAGACCGGATTAAGATGGGCCAGCGGGTCCTGAAAGATCATCGCGATCTTGGCACCATTTATGGCGCGACGCTCTTCGCCGGTCATATCCAGAAGGCTTTTGCCCCGATACAGCACTTCACCGCTGGTTATTTCACCCGGTGGCATGTCAATCAGGTTCATCACTGCCGAAGCCGAGACTGACTTTCCCGATCCGCTTTCGCCCAGAATGACCAGCGTTTCACCGGGATCGAGGTGGAAACTGACACCCTGAACGGCCTTCACCTGACCATGCAGTGTATGGAACTCCACTGACAGGTCCCGAACTTCCAGCAGATGCGCGCTCATTGCTTTTTGCCTTTTATTTCCAGACGCCAGCGTTGAACCGGGTCAAGCGCAATACGCATCCAGTTTGACACAAGGTTGAGGCTGAGCGTGGTCAGGATGATGGCAAGGCCAGGCCAGAAAGACAGCCACCAAGCATTTGTCAGATACGGCCTGCCCTGCGACACCATCAGGCCCCAGGTGATCTCGGGTGGCTGGATGCCGATACCCAGAAATGACAGCGCGCTTTCAGCCAGCATGACAAAGGCAAAATCCAGTGTCGCGATGGTCAGCAGGGTTGGAAAGACGACCGGCAGGATATGGCGGAAGATGATCCTCATATCTGAAGCGCCCATAACGCGGGCCGCCTGAACGAACATGCGCTCACGGATTTCCAGCACTTCCGCGCGGGTGGTTCGCAGATAGATCGGGATTCTGGTGATTGCCAGAACAATGATGATGTTGGAGACCGACGGGGACAGCATGTAGAGCACGATGACCGCCAGTAGCAGTGAGGGGAATGACATGATGACATCGGCCAGCCGCAGGATAATCTGGCTTGCCCTTGTCTTGGTGTAACCGGCAATCAGGCCAAGCGTGCTGCCAATCACCATGGAACACAGCACTGCGCCGGTTGCCACCATGATTGTGTTGCTCGCGGCAACAATGATGCGTGCAAATAATGGCCGCCCCAAAGCATCGCCACCCAGCACAAACAGCCAGCCCTTCGCAATATCGAAAGGCGGGGAATTGCGCCCTCGCAAATTTTGTTTCGTTGCAGCGGCATCCAGAAGCCACGGCCCTAAAATTGCGCAAAATGCCACAATGATCAGAAAAATCACGGCCACCAGTGCGACCTTGTCATGCCACAGCATGCGCATCATCTGGGCAAAGGCATTCGGCTCTTTTTCAAGCGCATTGTCGGGAGCCTGGTCGGTATCGGTCATCATCGTCCCTTAATACCGAATGCGCGGATCAAGCACCGAATAGGCGATGTCGATCAGAAGATTCATAAGAAAAATGGCCATGGCCGACACCATGATTGCCGCCAGAACGACTGTGAAATCGCGTTGCAGAATGGAGTCGATCATCAGCTTTCCAACACCGGGAAAGCCAAAAATCGTTTCAACCACCACAGCGCCGTTCAGCATGCCTGCAGCCAGATCGCCGATCACGGTGATCACGGGAAGCAAAGCATTGCGCAGGGCATGGATGAATATGATTGGACTGGCCCGAACGCCCTTGGCACGGGCGGTCTTTACATAGGCCGAGGACAGCGCGGTGATCATTGAGCCGCGTACAACTTGCAAAGCCAGGCCGAATGGACGGATGAAAAGAACCGCAATTGGCATAACCCAATGCCAGATTGTTCCGGTTCCCGAAGTTGGCAGCCAGCCGAGATTTACGGAGAACAAGACGATTGCCACAATGGCAATCCAGAAATCCGGTGCACTTGCACCGATCAGCGACAGGAACGTTGCGATGCGATCAAAAACTCCGCCAGCATAGAATGCGGCCAGTGAGCCAATGATGATGGCAGCGACTGTGACCAGAAAAACGGTAGTCAATGCCAGTATCAGCGTCCATTGAAAGGCGCCAAGAACCACCTCAAGCGCCGGTCTCGCCTTGCGAATGGAATCGCCAAAATCAAGGTTCAGGACATCCCAGACGTAATGGCCAAACTGAACTATTATCGGATCGTTCAGGCCGTGCAGTTCACGGAACCGTTCGCGGCTTTCAAGCGAAGCGTCAAGCGGCAGGAACAATGCGGTCGGATCGCCCGTAAGGCGAGAGAGAAAGAAGACCAATACGATGAGGCCAACAAGCGAAAGAGCGCTTGCGAAGGCTCGTTTCCCAATGAAATGCCGCATTGCCGCCCCTCCCATCATAGCTCAAGATGCAAAAAGGGGGCGAACTTGCCGCCCCCTTCTCTATTGAAAGCTTATTTGAAGCCAATTTGCGAGAGTTGAATTTCGCTGTTGGTCGCGATGGTCGGTGTAAAGTCAAGCCGTTCGCTGACCCGGCTGAAGCCAACCATATGGAACAACTGGACATCTGCAGTGATTTCATCGTGCAGATATGCGAACAGATCGGACCATTTGGATGTACGGTCATCACCTGTTGCAGCTGTTGCATCCGCAATCATCTTATCGACTGCAGGATCACGCAGAGCTGACTGCAAACCTTCGGACGCGTATTTGAAGTACATCGAGAAAACCGGATCACCCTTGGCGTTGTCATGCATCGCCTCGATGATCTGTGGTCCGCGATCTTCCGCGAAAGGTTGTGAATAGAAATCCAGCCATTCTGCCACTTCATACATTTCCAACTTCATGTTGAAGCCAGCATCCTGATACATGGAAAGCAATGCTTCCATCACTTCAGTGACATTTGCAAAGTTGCTGGTTCTGCCGATCAATGTGATTTCCGCATCGACGGGCACGCCATCGGCTTTGGCCTCGGCCAAAAGCGCACGGGCTTTTTCCAGATCATAAGCCGGCACCTTCAGATCAGCATTCCAGCCGATGGTTGATGGCGGTACAATTGCGGTGGCCAGGATCGCTTCGGCGGGAATAATTGTCCCGATAAAGGCTTCGCGGTCAATCGCGAGGTTCATGGCCTCACGAACACGCACGTCATCAAGTGGCGGCGTCATTGTGTCGAGACGCAGATATACAGTTTCAGAGTTCGGGTAGGCAAAATCTGTTGCCGGGTTGGTTGCATCCAGTTCCGAGATTTTCGGCGCGAAATCCGCTTCGCCAGTCGCGACCATTGCTGCGCGCACAGAATCATCTGAACGGAACACGTAAGTTGCTTTGGTGACAGCCGGAGTTTCACCCCAATAATCGTCACGGCGCGTCAGAATGACATTCTGGCCGACATTCCATTCGGACAGAACATAAGCGCCTGTTCCAATGGGCTCGCGTGTGTACTCCATCAATGTTTCAGATGGAACGATTGTCAGACCCGACAATTGCAGCGGCATAATAGGCTGCGCCGGATCGGACGTGATTTCGATTGTGTGATCGTCGATGATTTCTGTGGTGATGGTTGAACCACCAAAGTACTTCGCGCCGATTTCACAAACCAGCTCTTCGGCAACAACGCGCTTCAGCGAATGTGCAACATCCTCGGCACCAAAGCTTGTACCGTCGGAGAACTTGACGCCCTTGCGCAAATTGAAGCGCCAGGTATCGCCATCAACCGATTCCCAGCTTTCGGCCAGACGCGGCATCAATCCGCCACCGCTGCCGTCGAGTTCGGTCATTGTTTCGGAAATATTTTGCAGAACGACGCGGCCAATATTGGACTGCGATGCCATGCAGGGATCAATCAAATCCAGTTCTTCGCTCAGCACGATGGTGATATCGGTGTCTTCTGCCAAAACAGGTGACATCATCGTCATTGCGAGCGACGCACCCAGCAAACCTACAGACAGTTTACGCATGAATTCCTCCTTTACGGTGCAGCTTTTTTATAAGAAGGCGCGCTGCTGCAAACGCGCCGTCTGATACAATTCGAGGGGTTTCGAGTAATGCCTCAAAGTGATCCTCTAATATATTAGTGTATTTGTCAATCAAGAATATGTGATCGGATTCGGTCGCACAGACTAATTTTACCGGTGCAAACCCATGCGTTCTAAACGCCTGACCTGCGTCGTTACTTGGTGCGTTTCCAGCCTGCACCGCCAGCCACTATCAGAGTCGATAGAAAGATCACGCTGGCACCAATCCAGGTTTCAACGCTGGCCAACTCGCCGAAAAACAGAAAGGCGAGGATCGCAACAATGGGCAATCGGACAAAATCAATCGGCGCCAGCAAGGATGCATCAGCCATGCTGAGCGCCCTTGTAACAAGCGACATGTTCAGGGCACCAACAATGCCTTGCACTGCCAACAGTCCCAGTTGAGGCAGGGTTGGCGTCGCCCAAAAATAAAGCGCCGGTATAAATGCCAGTGGTGCCATCAGAACCAGATTCCTTGACACCAGAGTTTGCGTACTGTCATGCTTTGCCATCTTCTTCAGCATCAGCTGGATGGCTGCTGTCAGTGCAGAGCCGATCAGCGCATAGCTCAACGCCCAACTCATATCGCCTCCAGCCGGGCCGATGACAATGATGACCCCGACAAATCCTGCCAGGACCGCAATTAATCGACCCAGGGAATATGTTTCGCCGAAGATCATCCAGCCACCCAGCGTCAGGAAAATGGGAGCCGTAAACATGATGGCGGTCACATCCGCCAATGGCGCCAGGGCAAACGCAAAGAAGAAACAGACCAACGCCACGATTTTCATGGCCGCCCGCAAAAAGTGCATCAGGCGATAGTGGGAACCCATCTGCTGGCGTCGCGCCAGAATCCACGGCAGCACGACCATCAACCCAAAAAGGCTGCGGAAAAATACGATTACGAAGGGATGCACCTCGTCTGCCAGTAACCTGACAAGCACAGCGTCGAGTGCGGTCAGAACAGCGGCGACCAGCATCAGGGCTGCTGCCACCATCGCATTGACATTGCGCACACTGGCACCGGGACTGCCCAAGGACATTAGGGTCTGAACTCCATTGGGGGATTAAATCTCACTCAATTTCCCGGACCTCAAAGGCGTGGTCCATGTGCAAGGTGGTTGGAAACGACACAAAGCGAATTTTATTCTAGTACGCTAATACATCAATTATTATCAGGAGGCGAGTCGCGTTCACCTGTTGAGTATGATGACGCAAATTTTTCCAGACCTGTTTTTCCCTGACGCAGATGGAGCCACGTGGACCGTGAACGCCCTGTGATATCTTGCGATGGCATCCTGGTAAATTCACATCGTAACTTTGAAATTTCTGCTTAATGAGCCTATTGTGGACCAAGTTTCAATTCATCTGTTCTCGGCCACCGACCGCTATAAACACAACGTTTGATCAAAGGTTTGCCGTCTGCTATTGAGGCAGTCGCTTTCTATCGGCTTGAACTGAACATCATAAGAAAATCGGCGAAGTATGAATAACAGTTTTCATGTGCAATTGCTTGATTTCTCCAACCTTCTGGAGATTGAAGGCGCGTGGACAAACAGTGATTTCGAAGCACTTCTCGATCATATGGAGTTTGGCGACAGGTCCGGGCTGGATGACGACGAACTGCGCGAAATGTGCCTCATGTCACTGCAGGACCAGGAGCCCGACGAGGCTGCCTATATTGTGCTCAAACATGTCATAGGTGATGCCCTTCGAGAGGGCCAGTTACGCAACATGGCCAACGAGATGCTCGATGAAAAGCTCTGGGAGGAATACGTAGATCCGGCATTCCACGAGCGTCTGTTCAATGTCGGCAGCCTGCTTTATGCAGCCATGCCCCGGGTATTTCTCAAACCTGATGCGGTTCGTGTCAGACTTGAAGTCACGCCTCTCAACCCCGCCTCAAACGAGCTTTTAAGCGCCTCACCCAATGAATCCTTTCTGGTCCGGTTGCTTGCTGACGGGATGGAAGATCGCGCGGTGCTACACCGGATGTATGGCGAACAACTGTCCGGAAAATCATTTCCAAATGCCGATAAAATCATCTGGATTGTCAGTGTTGATACAGCCGGTAAAGACGTTTGGTCCGTGGAGGCAATCAGTTCCGGCTATTGGCTGGATGATTTACAGGGCACCAAGTCTTACGATTCAAACGCCTACGCCGATTCAACCAGCGCACCGTAAGAATCCGCTTTACAGGACTGGGCCGATTGTGGCGACGACGTTGTTCCATATTCGTCTGTGGTATGGCCAGGTCAGGACCTGTTCAAGACCCACAGCATCCGATTGTGACATGTAGCTTTCCTGCCGGTCGCGGACGGCCTTTGTCGTTGCCACATCCTGCAATAGAATGTTGTTTTCGTAATTCAGATCAAAACTTCGCAGATCGAGATTGGAGGAGCCTACCAGGGTGATTTTATCGTCGATCGTCAGAGTTTTGGCATGAAGAAGACCGCCCACGAACTCATGTATTTGGCACCCTGCGGTCAGGAGTTTTCGGTAGTAACTGCGGCTTGTCGCGGCCACGATCCAACTGTCATTGACTTTGGGGAAAATCAGCGTGACATGCACGCCACGATGCGCGGCTGAGCAAAGTGCCTCCAGCACCGTCGCATCCGGCACGAAGTAAGGCGTTGTGAGAGTCAGATCATGCTGGGCGCAGGCCATGAGATTTGAAAATAACTGTGGGGTTGCACCGCGGCGTTCAGTTGGCCCATCCCCCATGACCTGAGCCGCAAATCCGCCCTTGACCGGCTTTGCTTTCAGCTCAAATGCATCGAATGGCTCATCAGTCGCCTGCATCCAGTCACTGATGAATAAAAGTTCATTCTGCGCAACGACGGGCCCCTCAAAGCGCAACATGATATCGACCCAGGGCGCATATTTGGCTTTCACAAGAAATTCGGGGTCGGCCGAATTTCGACTTCCGCAATAGGTAATCCTGCCATCAATGACTGTGATCTTGCGATGGTTGCGCAGGTCAATTCTACTGGTCAGGAGTGTGCGGATCAGATTGCTGAGAGGCAAAGCAACAGCGAGTTTAACGCCGGCATCCTTCATCTGTTTCCAAAGGTCCGATTTGATAAGAGTACGAGACCCCAAGCCATCAGCCATAGCACGGCATACCACACCTCGCCTGGCAGCACGCATCAGCGCCTGAGCGATTTCCGTCCCCGTGTGATCATTGTGCCAGATGTAATACAACACGTGAACATGGCTGGTCGCTGCATCAATATCTTCAACAAGGTGCTTATTCGTGGCGGCGCCATCTGCCATCAGTTTGGCACCATTGCCATCGACCGGATGAAACCCATTGATCGAACCGGCATATCGGAATGGCGGGCGATAGAGCGGATCAATCAATCTGTCGGAGTTACCGGTTTCTCCCATATAGGCATCGGCTTTTGCACGGATTTCATCAAAGATTTTCTCGTGTCGTATGTTAGCGCGGTGCCCGAGATCGATCTCGCCGAACATAAAATACACGACGCTGCCGACATAGGGCAGGACATTCAGCACAACGATCCATGCCAGCCGTGCAGGAGGTGACAAATCATCACGCAGTAGAATGCGTAAGGTGAATCCAATGACGAGAACGAGATGAAGGAACAGAATTGTTGTCATTGAGCGTTCTCCATGAACTCAATATCAATAACAATTGGCAGGTGATCTGAAGCACGCTCGGCAAGATTGGAGGTATGCACATGTGACGAGACAGCATGCACAGCCCCCGTCAGGACAAACCAATCAAGTGCTGTTGTCGGACGGGCTGCATGGAAACTTGGCCCAGGTGAAATGACTTTTGACGCTGGATCGAACACAAGTCTGGAATGGTTCCATTCGTTGAAATCACCCGCCAGAATGACTGGATGATCTCGTTTATCGACCAATTGTCGTAGCGCTTCAATTTGCTTCCTGCGCATGCCTGGCGTCAGACCCAGATGCACGCCCACAACCTCGACCTTTGGATCAGTAAGGAGCATGGAAACGGCCCCGCGCGGCTCAACCGTCGGAATTTCAATGCGCGTTGAAGACCAACTCACAAAGCTGCTGCGTACCAGGATCGCGTTACCGTGCCAGCCATGGCTTTGAGGTCGCACAGAAACGTCGACCATTTCATAGCCAAGCTCTTGCTCAAGGCGGTCGAGCGGCAGAACACCTGCCCGGGAACCCGCACGCCGATCCGCCTCTTGCAAAACCACGACGTCAGCATCGATTTCGGCCAGGACATCGACAATCCGATCCGGGTCCCGTCGCCAGTCCAGACCGACGGCTTTGCGGATGTTATAACTAGCGACGCGCACACATCAGCCTTTTATAACGTCGTCATAATTGTCGACCCGCAGATAGGCTGCTTCCCGAAACAATTTAATTGTCGGTCGCAGCCCAAAAAGAACCGAGCCGATCAAAAACAACCATGTACCGAAATAAGTCGTTTGCGCGCTGAAAAAGAGAATGCTTCCCACCACGAATAGTGCCGCTGCGGCAAAATCCACGATCGTGTAAGCCAATTCGCAATAAGCATAGATTCTCTTGTGTTCGGCGCTTCTCGTGTGATTGTCTGGATTGAATAATTTCATTTCGGCGACCCCATGTTTCTGCTATCAGGCCAAGCCCGGCAAAACAGCCTTTGCCCCCGCCACAATCATCTCCATCGCAATCGCTAACAGAATCATGCCCATCAGACGTGTCATAATCACACGCATCGTGTCGCTCAAGACTTTGCCAAAAAAGGCCGCAAAAAAGAGCACAATGAACAGCATTGCCAGAATGGCACCGACGACCCCGCCGATGGCGATCAATCCCTCAATTCCCTTGGCGTGTCCAGCGTAGATTATCAGCGTCGCGATGGTTCCCGGACCCACGATCATGGGAAAAGTAATCGGATAGAACGCAAGGCCAGACAGGTCCTGCATGTGGTCCTGCTCTTTTTCAGTACCGTGATGCGACGTAATGCTGTTGCCGTTCAACATCGACCAGGCGATGTGTGCCAGAACCAGACCACCTGCGATGCGAAACTGATCAATGGTAATGCCAAAAAAGTCAATGATCCTGTGCCCTGCGAACAGGATCACGGCGCACATGATGGCAGAGAAAATTGTAATTTTCAGGGCCAAAGTGCGCTGTTGAGCCACTGTGAAACCGGCCGTGAGTGCCAGAAAGATAGGTAAATTCACAAATGGGTTCATGATCGCAAAGAATGCCCCGAAGGCTTTCATCAATTCAGCGTAGTCCATCTCGGTTCCTTGACCCGTTGCTTGCTTTGACCCTAGCTCAGGATTGGCGCTTGCGAAAGACTGTGCCCTGCCTGACCTGCCAGAACAAGCCGAGCGCACGCTCCCCAAATACCCCTGCGCCCAGCACCGATCCTGGCGTGCCCGACAATGGCATATCGACGAAACATACGTGCGGGAGAATAGGCGTTGATGCTGCATGTGGAGCGTAATCGGTCAACGCGACCAGTTGATTGATTTCCCCCGACTGCCGCGAACTGACTGCCGCGAAGACCGCGCTCAAAAAGGAATGAAACACTCTGCCCTGTTAAAAAGCGCCACACCCAAAACAGCCTATCGGGCGTGTTCAAAGAAATCAGGTTCGTGGCGAGCCTGCCATGCGCGCCCCTCCGGTTCGATACGAGCGGTCCTAATTGCTGAAAACATTAAGGCCGCGATTGCCCAAACAGACCACATCATTGCGATTTTTGATGCCTTTTTACGGATTGCCAAACTGGAATCCGGCGCGGCTTATGCCGCTTTTGAAGCTATCAATCTTGGTATGCTTGTTCAGAAAGTTTCCGATATTTTCGGTGCTGTTATCGAAGACAGTGGTCGCAGACTGATCGTAGAAGTCACAAATCCGGCGATCATCCAGGGAGATCGCGTTCTACTGGTGCAAATGCTTGCAAACCTTATCGAGAATGCCATGCATCATACGCCCGAAGGAACAGACATCGCGCTGATTGCAGACGGACCCACTTTGGGTCTATCCGATACCGGACCAGGCATTCCTCAAGATGAGTATGACCGGATCACGCAACCGCTCTATCGTCTGGAGAAAAGCCGAACGACCGATGGTGCTGGCCTGGGCCTGTCGCTGGTCAAAACCATAACCAATCCGCACCATGCGGATTTGATATCTTCCGAAAACCCAAATCTGCCAAGCGGTGGGCTTTTTGTTCGGGCGATGTTCAGGAAGGCGAATTGAACTGAGAATATTTTCGCTTGATCATGCGCCCACCCACAACATACTGTTTTTATTGATGAAAAATGGTGCCGCTTATAGGGATTGGTTCCCATCACAGGCATCGCAGCGACCCTGACTTCTAATGTAATCAATGACTTAGCAGATAGGCAGTTCGATGTGAAGGGGCAAGAATGTACATCCGTTTGTACATCCGCCCCATAGGCCTCCCTGAGTGACCTGAAGTTACCCTGGGTGGACTCTTCGGCGGACCGTCGTTGGTATAGGAACTGCCAGACACCTCGAAGGGGGGGGTACCGGGGGAAACTGGAAACACAGACACATACATTCATGCTCCCACATTTTTTGGTCAAAATGCCCGCACCCCAAGGTTACACCCTGGTTGCCTCTCAGTCTGCCATTGCTGTCGTCGCATTGAGTCACAGAGAGCCGTTAGTGCTTTCTAGGCAGCTGCCGCCGCGGAAGTTGAGAACGCTCTCCACAGCCCCATGGTAGGAGTCACAAAGGGCACTCTGGGTACCGAGGGTCTTGCTAGTGAGGAGTGATGTGAATGAAGTACGACATACTAGCCCACGGCAACCAGCGCCCCACGGTGTCCTGAAGGAGACCACTGGGTTGCACCAGCAGGGGCACCTGATGGGAAGCCCAAAAGAGGACCCACACCCAGCCGCCTAACCAAGACACAAAACAATGGTCATGAACATCAGTCGTGACCGTCGCTCACAGGACGTGTCTCAGGTTGCGTAAGGCATCGGTGTCTGCCTTCTCCCTCGTCTTCGTATGTGAGGTGGACTGCGATCCGGTTGGACCCAAGGTAACCTTGAGGTGCGTTGCGTCAGCCAGGATAACTGTGAGTTAAACCTAGGGGCACCGGGGGAAACCAAACGACCGATATGTACAATCGGGGTCACATATTTTATCTGGAAATGCCCGCCGGAATCATGAGCAGGGAAGCTTCAGAGTGACTCACAGAGAGGCGTTTCGGTCACCGTAGGGGCAAGGTCATTTGGGCAGCTAAACGGCTCTGAGGGACTCACTGTGTGTGCTGCAAACGATGGATGGTCGACGGGAGCACTTGGGGTGGACTAGGGGCAGAACAAAACGATCACCCGAGTTGGGAATGCGGGACGTGGCGATAATCCTTGGGTTTGCTTTGGGTGTCTAAAAGGGCAGGAGAGCGGAGGGTCGCTGCGGGTACAAATTAAGATGAACCAGTTCTGGGAAGCGGACATTGGGTTAGCTTCCATCTGAGATGAAGAAATCACTTTTTGCTCTACACTCTAAGTGGTACTGTCCCTAAGTATTGTATATCCCACGTTGGCTGCCACTAAATGAATGAAGAAATCAAAATAGATGAGACTATCCTAGACATGGCCAGTCTTCTCGATGGCTCTCTCCGAGGTGGTGGCAAAGTAACAGATACCCACCTGAAAATGCTGCGTGAGAACATTGAAGTTGATGACACAAAAACCACTGTTCATTGTTATAGATTGCCAATTGATGGCAACGGTCGCGTTCGTTTCAAGCCACTTGCTGAATTTCTCCGTGTACGTATCATCGATTATGCGATACCCCGAAAACGCATCGAGGATGCGCGTAGAAGCTTGAATGACACTGGCTCGACGGCTCTGCTACTCAAGCTAGAGAAAGAAGCAAAGAGCCTTTTTACCTCGTTAAGCAAGAGCGGCGAAGGTGGCGAACTGCTAATCTTTGCGTTTGCTGAGGCCGTTTTTGGTCTCAACCAAATAATCTGTAAGATGAGCCTGAAGACCTCTGCAGAAATGCATTATCATGGTGCAGATGGTGTATACGCAAAAGGAACAGATGCTGGCGGGCTTAATGTCTATTGGGGTGAATCAAAGCTGTACGGTGATCCATCTGACGCAGCACGAGATTGTCTAAAATCTTTGGCTCCTTTTTTGGTCGACACAGATGGGAGCGATTCTGCGAGGTCCCAAGATGTATTCCTCATCAATGAATTCGCCAACTTTGACGATCCTAAGCTGGCCGAAGGTCTCAAGCGCTATTTCGATCTCGATGATACAAAATCACTTTCGCTAAAACATTGTGGTATCGCGCTTATTGGATTTGATACAACCTCTTACAAGAATGACAGCCTCAACACAGACGAGGCAGCACTTGAGAACGAACTCCTCGATCAAATCCCAACTTGGTTAAAACAAATCAAGCACCGTGTAAGCGAAGAGGCTATTAGCCAGTACGACATTCACTTCATCTGTGTTCCGATGAGGACAGTCAAAGAATTCAGAGACTATTTTTTAAGTCTTTTGGCGAACTGAAATGGGCCTCGAAAGCATACAAAGCTGGTTGATAACATCAGAAGGGCTCCGGTCCAGCCTTGATGAGCTTAGGGTTTGGTCAGCCACGTTGAGCTTTGGTGACGGTGTCATCAAAACAGAAAATACCGCTGACACACATGACTGGAACAAGCTGCTTCTGGCAGCCAGCATCCTTTCGGAAAGCAGAGATCGCGAGTCCCAAGAGTACGCGCTTATGGTCGCCGAAAGTGCCGTTTGCTTCTCAAGTCATGGAATTTTTCGAGATGCCGGAAGTCTGATACTGACCCGATTATCAAATCACAGAGCTGTGCAATTGGCGGAAGATCGTGAGCTTCTCCTGCCGGATGTTGAGCATCGGGTTGGTATGATGGAGCAGTTATTGTCAATACGAAGGCGGCTCGCTGCCGAGATTTCTATGGGGGAGAAAACATCCTTTCTCGGGAACCGATTTCAAACTGAGTTGTGGTCGGAACTTGCAGAATCAGAGTGGCTGTCCGCAACCGCTCCCACGGCAGCCGGGAAAACTTTCGCGGTCCTGAATTGGGTGCTTTCGCAGCACGCGAATGGAAACAGTCGATCCTCTGTCTTCGTAGCTCCGACCCGCGCTCTGGTTTCTGAGGTCGAGCGACAGCTCAATGAACTTAAAATAGTTCATGGCTTGAATAAACTTAAAGTGACATCGCTGCCGATAAACGAGGAAGATTTCCAAACGGGGGCCTTCATTTCAGTCTTTACTCAGGAAAGGCTTCATATCTTTCTCAATGCTGGCCAAAAACCGCATCAGTTTGATATCGCGATTGTCGACGAAGCCCAAAAGCTGTCCGATGAAAGACGCGGGGTGATACTTCAAGACGCAGTAGAAAGGGTGGCACGGGCGAACAGCGATTGCAGGTTTGTATTTTTGAGCCCTCATTCCGACAACCCTGAAGTGCTCCTTGAAGAGGCCCCCGAAAAGGCGAGGACGGCTGTGGTGCCGAGCAACACAGCGACCGTCATGCAAAACTTGCTGGTTGCGGAGCAGGTGAAAGGAAATACCAAGGAGTGGACCCTTTCGCTTGCGCTTGGGGAGGAGCTTAGACCATTGGGCAATTTCTCACTGTTCGATAGGCCAACATCAGTGCGAAAACGTATGGCCTTTGTTGCTCTTGCACTGGGCAAACAAACCCCTGGAACTCTGGTATACGTCACTACGGCTGACTCGGCAGAGCGTGTTGCGATGCTAATCTATGATGGCCTTAGAGACGAAGATCACGAGGAAGACAGTGACCTTCAGGATCTGTCTGACTTTTGCGAGAAAATGATCCACCCGAAATTTCAATTGGTGCATTTGGTCAAGCGAGGTGTAGCGTTTCACTATGGGAACATGCCATCACTTCTGCGGGAAGAAATAGAACGCCTTTTTACAATTGGAAAAATACGGTTTCTGGTATCAACTTCGACCCTCATTGAGGGGGTGAATCTCGCTTGCAGAACTATTGTGATAAGAGGCCCAAAGAAGGGAATCGGGCGGGATATGTCGCCCCAGGATTTCTGGAATCTTGCCGGGCGGGCCGGACGTTGGGGAGCAGATTTCTACGGAAACATCGTTTGCGTTGATGTGAGCAAGCCAGATGTATGGCCCCAAGGCTTGCCGCAAAAGACAGCATATCCGATTAGGCGCGAGACAGATCAGGTGATTGATCAATTTGATGATCTTTCCCAATATCTGTCAGAACGCTTGGAGATGAAGACTGACAATGTCGACGGTAAGCTCGAACACGTAGCCGCGTACCTTATGAGCTGGCAATACAGGGAAGGCTCTCTCGAAAAAGCGCCACCTATCAAGAAGATCAGCGCTGAAGCCGCAAGTCAGCTTGAGGAGCTTATAACGCCATCACTGGAAGCAATTGATGTCTCGCTGGAAATTGTCGATGCCAATCCTGGTATCTCTATCGTGGCCCTTCAAAGGCTTTTGAGCTATTTTCGCGATTTTGATGGTGAATCAAAGTCCTTGCTCCCAATCCCGCCAGAAGACGAGGACTCAGTAACCAGATTTGTGTTCATTTTCGATATCATTAATTTGACACTAGCACCTGTATTTGCCCCAGATGTTCGCGTCCTGCCCTGCGCCTTAACTACTTGGGACTGGATGCGAGGGCGCACGCTTGGGCAGATGATAGTCGGCCGCTTAAAACGTGAACGCGCCAAGGGTGATTATCAAACCGACGAAGAATTACCGTATGCGAAATTCATACGTGACACGATGGCTGATGTTGAAAGCATCGCACGGTTTTTGGCTCCGAAATACCTTGGCGCGTATCTTTCGGTGTTGAGGCAGTACTTTCATGAAGAAGGCATACCTGACGATTTTCCAGAGGAACTGACCTACGATCTGTTTCTGGAGTTTGGTGTAAGTACCAGAACTCTAATATCCCTTATAGGTTTGGGCCTATCCAGAACCAGCTCAATTGAACTGAGTGAGTACATTGGGACAACAACCTTGTCTGAGGGGGAAATTCTGGAACGCTTGGAAACTGGAGAGTGGGAAGCTCTTAGCTTACCTGCGCTGGTAAAACGCGAAATACGTAGGGTCATCGAGCAGAAAAAGGTTGAGAAAGCACCTGACCAGAACACGGAAGCGAACTAATGGCAAGAGCACAGCCTGTTGAGATCGGCGATATGAAATTCGCAAAAAAGGGTGATGCACTAAATTATCTGAAATCGCTACTTAACCGGTACAGCCCCGAAGAGCGTGTATCAGCCGTGGATGAGATATTTCTTCTCAAAGCCCTCAAAAACCATCCAGAAGTCAGTGAAAAAGTTGGCGCTGGGGTCGCCCATATTTTTGTAAGAAGAGCTGATTATGGGACGAAGTGCTTTTGGGTAAGAAGAACGGACGGGAGTGAGGAACGATTTTCCTACAAAAGTTGCGTTTAACTAGTTCTAATAATTGTAGGCTAAATTGCGTTATTCAAATGGTGCACGTTCACAAGGTTGTCTACAATTCTAAGAGCTATTTACATCCTACCAAACTGGATCACACAGAGCCGTTTAGGGTTCTGCGGTACAAATCAAACCCCGGAACTTCCTAAACGCTCATTCTAGGTCTGATCCCTACACCGGGAAACACCTATTCAATGAGCAAAGGCGTCTCACAGATGACCACCGCAATCACGATTGCATTATGCGGGTCATAATCGACGACCACGACAGCATCCAGAAATACGACATCTCACATCGGAACGACAAAAGCCTCTTCTATCAGATGACCCACATCTGCCGGGAGAAGAATGCCTTGCGCCATGATGATAGGGTGGATGTGCTGGCCATGTTGGTAGCATTCTTCATCGAGATCATGGATCAGGATGCCGCTAAGTCAGCAAATGATGAACAATCAGAAGAGCTTAGGAGGGAATTGGAACACATCCATGACCTCCATCTTGAGGTCCAATTTGACGCTCCGAATAACCTATGTAATTCAACGGCTTAGCTAAGTGGCTCATACAGCACACTAGGCCGATAGATACATACCTTAAGTTATAACTATAGGTTAACCTTAAGTACCTCAGGGTTCACCCTTAGACACGACCTGTGAAAGAGGTGGTAGACCATTGGAGACACTCTGGGCCTCCTAAATATCGCTCAGGTGATGGTACTCCTGCTCCGAAGGAGAGGGACCATACCAAGGATACCCAACGCAAACCCATTTCCTCTGGTTGACCCTGTAGCCAACCTTAAGAGACATTCCGTCGTCAGGCTCTTAGTCAGCTAATGCTGAACGTGATGATGCTATCGAAGCTGCACTCAATCGCATCCATGGGCTGTTTGATGAGCAAGGGTTTGGATGGTTCTGAAGGGGTGTGGAACAGCACCATTTAACTAAGTGGACCGTAAAGCACACAGTAAGCACCTTCCCATTGAGTTAACCTTCAGTACCTTCAGGTTTCACCCCAGGTAATGACCATATAAATTTGTTGTTTTCGGGTGATGACCAATCACAGACCATCACAGACGCCCCTGGGTCGACTTAACTTATCTCTGAGTTCAAGCCTTGTTACCGCTGAGCCGTTTCTCACGGATCAACCGACTCGTAAGCCATTGAAAAGTTGTGGTTTATTGACCTCCCCCTTAAAATAAAATCACTCAAACCAAGGAGATGTTTATGACATCAACTCGGAAACCCATACGCATTGTCGATCAACCCTGCGGTTCTGGAAAGACCACCAAACTGCTGCAATCCTTCAATCCCAAATATAAATACCTCGTCGTAGTGCCCTTACTAAGTGAAGTCAAAAGGGTCATCAAAGGCGCTTGCGTTCCCTTTGTTGAACCAAAGGATGCTTCTGGTACCAAAAGAGAAAGCCTTGAGACCCACCTTGACGAAGGCCTGAACATTGTCACGACTCATGCCATGTACCAGAGAGTAGCCTGTCTTGCCCGCAGCGGGAAACTTGAGGATTACCACATCATCATCGATGAGGTCCCTGACACGTGTGCCAGTGTTGCAGGGGTCACAACAACGTCCTTCCAAGAGTTCTACCTTGGACGTGGCTATGCAACCTTGTCTCCAGACAATCGAATTTTAGCGACCGAGAAGTGGATGAATGACTGCGATAACACATCAGACACCTTGTCCCCAGAGCTATTCAAGCTTGCCAATGCTGGAATGCTCCACCTTGTCAGTGGGAAGTTCTTTATGTGGGCCTTGCCAATTGAACTGCTTACCAAGGCAAGTAGTTTTACTGTCTACACATACATGGCAGATGGGTCGATGCTGGTACCCTATCTGAAGAAGCTCGGCGTTGATGTCGATAAAGACCCTCCAGTGGACCTAGAGTTTCGGAAGCGAGCCAAGGAACTTATCGAAATCAGAGACATACCTGCTCTTGGAAAATTTAATTTATCCTACACAAAACAAACCGATCCTAATAACCAAAAGAAATATGGGAGGATCGTCGGATCTGCCCTAAAGAATATCAAACAGCGCCAGATAATAAAACAGGACGGTCAATCCGATATGTCCAGGGTGATGATCACTTGTGCCAAAGCAAACTGGTTCCACAACGGAAAATCTACAGGCGATAAAATCAAAACTGGTCACTTCGCAAAGAATTCAAGGATGTTCGATCGTGCCCAATGGGTCGCAAATACGACAAGGGGGACTAACGACTATATCGACTGCACTCATCTGATTTACCTATACGATCAGTACATGAATACCTACATCAAGAACTGGTTGGGTCCAAATTCAGACACAAATGCGCAGGATCGTTATGCGCTCACTGAACTCATCCAGTGGGTCTACCGCTCAAGGGTAAGGCGGGGTGAACCCATTGTCTTATACCTGCCCAGTAAACGGATGAGGCGGCTTCTAAATACTTGGTTGGATGCAGGTGCCAGCAATATAGAGCACAAGGTTTCACAGCAGTTGGCTGCATGAGAACGACATTGAAAACTATCATTATAGCTCCCAGTGAAAACTGGAGGCATCCATTGGCAGACGGAAAACTGAGAAGCCTAACTCCCGCTGACGTCTATTTTCGACACGTCCAGATAATCTTATTTGAACGCCAAATGTTCAAAAAACAGCATTTTCTATATCTCAATCAAGCCGCTTAAGATCAACAAACAGGCGAATCAATCTCTTTGCTAAATCACGTGGCAGAACGTTCCAGAAATCCCGCCGACAGGACATCCTGAAGACGCCGTTCGAGAGAAGCCTTTCGTCCGTGCGTGGGACGCCGAGCGACTCTCAATGAATATGTTGTTATTTGAACCTAAGTTGGGCACCAGTGGCGGTGTGTGAAGTATTTTATTATCGACCCATTAAGCCCTTACAAAATCCACTATCACATAGGTATGGTGTCGAGACGCTTGACCGACAGCGGAGGATTGGTTTTGACCGCACAAGGTGTGAACTATTCAAAAACTGAAGAGGTACTTGATGACGGCATACGTCTTTTCAAGATTATGATGCGCTTAGAATTCGCACTGAAAGATATTGGCTTCTGCACTCCAGGTCGACGGCAAGTTGCTGAGGTTCACTGGGAACGCTATGTTAATGAAAGGCTTGGTTTAGCTTTCTGGGAAAAGATTAAAGATGCCGCCGACGCTGAGCCGTTGATCGAAACCCCACCTATGAAACAGATTGCTGACAACTATGGCAATTTGCATTGGAGAAAATCAGGTGCAGTTTCGTCCATTCAAGAGCTAATAGCTGCGATGAGACGTGTGCGGAACAACCTGTTTCACGGAGGAAAGAGCGGCGACCCGGATGCTGATCGAAACGCCATGCTTTATTTAGCGGCGCTGTTTGTCATTGATCAGATTCTCCAAGAGGACGAGGGGCTTCGAACAAGTTTCAGCGGAATCTACTAATATATCAGAGCACGTTGTTGACCTTTGCGGGCGGTGTTGCCAATCGCAAAAGTGAGTCCTTGTTGACTTATGCCGCGAGATGCATGAACGATAACAGCCTGAGTAAATCTGGCATTTAGGGCTAAGCCATAAGTGTAGGCCACTATGGTTACCCATCAAGTTGGCTTGGCAGATTACCAAACAGACTTCTGACGAAGGCCAGTGCGTTTGCGTCCACTGTCAACATATGACGAACCGCTTTTTCATAATCTTCAATATTGCGGAAACGCAATGCTACTGAGATGTTTCCAAGAGCTGGCGAGTCTCGGACAGGGCAACGGGTCAAGATGGCTCCCCAGTCTTTTGTTGAAACTGCCGCGTCGAGTTCCGCCTTACAGGTTGCGTGGATGTTTGGCGCGTTGTTCACAACCTCCACCTCATGCCCCGCCAAAAGATCGTCGTCGTTTGGTATTTGATCCATTATCAGTTTCCGTACCGCTTTCTTCGCCACGTTCTTGCTGAGACGATCCGTATATCCTGCGACTCCCGCAACCCCACTCTCAATCGCCTTCTGCGCTAAGGCTGCTGAGTTGCCCCCCAAGATGGCTGTCTGGCGTGCTGCAATCCTTGATATAACCTCTGGATGAAAGTAGATTGCTTCCACCGAATAGAAGGGCAAAGCGTATACGCCTCCATGGCGCTTGCTTTCGATCTGTTGCTCGTCATAGCCGTCACCGTCAGCAATCCCGTAGGCGCGAAGCCAGTGGAAGCCGTCTCCCGCGCGGCTACCGGCAACCGAGTTCTCGACTTCGCGACAACTGCCTTTAGGAATCACGGAAACCATCGGGAAGATTAGGCTGTAGAGGGGCTTGTCTAAACTGCTTTCCGTGCCCTCGACAAATAATACTTTACGACGAGCGCCGAGGAGGTCACGCTTTAGAGTGTCGTCAATTGGAGAATCGAATGGTAGTTCGTCTGCCTCCCAACTCTGCGCATTTTGACCCTCGAAGTTACATGCACGGACAAGAAGCGTGCGAGCTCCGGGCACTTCAAGGGGCAGGTCGTGATCATGCGTCGAGATAACGAATCCACAATCAGAACGGAGCGCAAACAGCTGGCTTAAAAGCGGCGCAGTGATCGAACGATGCAGATGCCGCTCCGGTTCGTCAATAATCAGCAGAGTACCGGGCGGAGCTGTGAGTACGCTCCCCGCAATCAGCAGTGCGTTACGCTCACCGTCTGAAAGTTCCACTGCACTGTATTCTGGTCCGCCTTCCTTGCTCGCCATTACCCGTTCATTTGCTCTTATATTGATCGTGATTGGGATATTAGATTGCCGAAGCAATTCATTGATGATCGTGATTGGGGCTTCTTTTTTTGCCGCTTCTTCCACATCATCCATCCTACCCGCATCGTAGGCAGTCTGCATTGCCCGGGCGCGAACGTTCTCCGCGTCAATCAAATCATAAACGGTCATGCTCGCACGTTGCGCGGCAAAGCGGTCGGTATAACGTGACCTCTTATGAGCATCGTTTGTTCTGATTTGTTCTTCAGTTTGAAGCTTATTTTGAGGCGTCATATCTAGGGCGTCTGTGCTCATCCACGTTTGACGGTGTGCCGCGATTTTCCTTACATGGTTTGCGTTTTGTGTGGCAAAGCGATGCATCATGCTCGACTTGCCCGTGCCGTTCGCGCCCAACACAAAGAGCATTTGGTCAGCTTCAAGCTTAAGGTTTGAAATATCAGTGTTCTGTCCTGGGAAACTCAGGTTGAATGACATACGTGCTCCGACATTATTCCAGCACAACATAAGATGCATTCCATTCGTTTGGAAGTTGCATTTGGACGAAGTCACTCTAATTAGGTTTTTGAGCGAGATACTTTTTGCCAAGGGATAAACCGCCTCGCTGCTGCCATTTTCGTACAAGCAGCGGGCTTCCGCTCTCCACCCCTAGTCCACCCCAAGTGCTCCCGTCGACCATCCATCGTTTGCAGCACACACAGTGAGTCCCTCAGAGCCGTTTAGCTGCCCAAATGACCTTGCCCCTACGGTGACCGAAACGCCTCTCTGTGAGTCACTCTGAAGCTTCCCTGCTCATGATTCCGGCGGGCATTTCCAGATAAAATATGTGACCCCGATTGTACATATCGGTCGTTTGGTTTCCCCCGGTGCCCCTAGGTTTAACTCACAGTTATCCTGGCTGACGCAACGCACCTCAAGGTTACCTTGGGTCCAACCGGATCGCAGTCCACCTCACATACGAAGACGAGGGAGAAGGCAGACACCGATGCCTTACGCAACCTGAGACACGTCCTGTGAGCGACGGTCACGACTGATGTTCATGACCATTGTTTTGTGTCTTGGTTAGGCGGCTGGGTGTGGGTCCTCTTTTGGGCTTCCCATCAGGTGCCCCTGCTGGTGCAACCCAGTGGTCTCCTTCAGGACACCGTGGGGCGCTGGTTGCCGTGGGCTAGTATGTCGTACTTCATTCACATCACTCCTCACTAGCAAGACCCTCGGTACCCAGAGTGCCCTTTGTGACTCCTACCATGGGGCTGTGGAGAGCGTTCTCAACTTCCGCGGCGGCAGCTGCCTAGAAAGCACTAACGGCTCTCTGTGACTCAATGCGACGACAGCAATGGCAGACTGAGAGGCAACCAGGGTGTAACCTTGGGGTGCGGGCATTTTGACCAAAAAATGTGGGAGCATGAATGTATGTGTCTGTGTTTCCAGTTTCCCCCGGTACCCCCCCCTTCGAGGTGTCTGGCAGTTCCTATACCAACGACGGTCCGCCGAAGAGTCCACCCAGGGTAACTTCAGGTCACTCAGGGAGGCCTATGGGGCGGATGTACAAACGGATGTACATTCTTGCCCCTTCACATCGAACTGCCTATCTGCTAAGTCATTGATTACATTAGAAGTCAGGGTCGCTGCGATGCCTGTGATGGGAACCAATCCCTATAAGCGGCACCATTCACCCTAGGTGAACCCGCAGTAACCCTCTGATTTATAATGGTTTAACCGTTGGAACTCACCCGGAGGGATGTTCCCACAAGCTCTCAACCACGAGATTGCAGTCTGTTTCATGACCGCCATGCAGACTATAACGTTTTGGCGCTGATCTGAATCTTAAGCATCCATTTGGAAACCACTGCAACTGGGTAACCAGAGCCGTAGCCTTCACCGATGCTTGCGATGCTCCAACCGCCAATACGATCGATCATATCCGATGGACATTCAACAGCCCGAAGGCGATCTCTTATACTGTGCCGGAAGGAGTGGATGACACAGCCCTTGGGCACCCTTGCTGATAGCCACTTATTCAATGCCCCACTGGCCGAATTGGCTTTGCAACCGTCCTTGCTGCAGTACTTCGGAAACAAGAAATCGCCCTGAGAAGTTGATGTGGCTCTCTGCGCTGCCCAAAGCGAAGCTCCCACGAGTGGTATCACCCTTTCGCTGCCACGCGTCTTCAGTCTTCGCCATGGGTGCGCCTTGAGCGTGAGATGTGGGTGGGTGCCGCTGAGATGAACATCATCCTTCGTGAGTCCTACTGCCTCGCTCAAACGCATCCCGCTGTCACTAATCAACGCAATGAGCCAACGCGCTTCATCATCAAGCTGCCGACACTGAGCTTGAATAGACGTGATGACATCGACGGGAATGGTTTGGCGTTTGGATTCAGACTGATGCTGTTCCTCTCCCAGATAAACCCCGGAGAAACTCCTGATCTCTGGAAGACCGTGCTCACGGGCGGCGAAGTTGATCAATGCACGTACATTGTTGAAGGTGCGACGCACGCTTGCAGCACTTAGACCGCGTTCAAACAATGAATCTCGGAATCGGTTCACATCCGCACGAGCATAGGTATCAATGGGTCGGTCGCCCAGAAGTCCAGTAAGGTAGCCAACAGACCGCTCTGCAGCCTGGCGGAAGGTTACTGATCTGCCTTTGCTCTTAGCCTGGAGATAGTGATCCATTGCTTCTGCAAGAGTGGGGGCATCGGACGTGAGTGCGACATTAGGAGCTGTGTGGTCCACAAGAAAGCGCCGAATCGGATCACTGGAGGCTCTCCATCGCAGTGTAATCCAGTCATCATCCAATTTCGCCACAAGGGTCCTTGCCCTTGCCCCAGCGACTTTTTGGGACTTTGTGCCCAACGACAATGAAATTCGTGATTGCTTGTAGTGTGCCTTCAAGTCTCTGGGGACACGACGGCTAAAATAGTAGATGCCACGTTTGGTATAGAGATGGCGTGTATTTTGTACATCCATATGTACATCCCTCCGGGTGAGTTCCAACGGTTAAACCATTATAAATCAGAGGGTTACTGCGGGTTCACCTAGGGTGAATGGTGCACCTCGAAGGAGAAACTTCGAACACCTTATTTGAGACATTAGAAGACTGGAACACACACCTCAAACAAGAAAACATTGGCTTTGAGGAACTATCCCCAGACACGCCTAAAGTCCCGTTTCAAGGGCCAAGGCCATGAGAAATCAGGAAAGCTCGGCGAGCGACAGCGAACGCCGCAATTCATTTAAACGGGCCGCCAAATCGCAAAAGCAGTCCAAGAGGCATCCTTCCCCGATAACCTTGCGGCTGACGGACGAAGAACGGGCGATGCTAAAGGATTTGGCCGCTGGGATGTCTTTGAGCGCCTATATCCGCAAATGCTTATTTGGCAATGATACAGCCCCGCGAAAGGTGCGCTCTCGTGTTCCGGTCAAAGATGAGTTGGCCCTTGCACGGGTTTTAGGAATGCTCGGTCAATCCCGGATTGCCAACAATCTAAACCAGATCGCCTATCAGGCAAATGTCGGCTCCTTGGTGGTTGATGAACAATGTACCAAAGAAATCCATGAGGCTTACGGACATATCGTTTCCATGCGCGGCGATCTGATCAATGCGCTTGGGTTGACCGAGTCAGCTTAATGATCCTCGAAGCAAATGAGCGTGCCGGGGGATCGCGCCTGGCTCGGCATCTTATGAATACGATGGATAATGATCATGTTGAAATCCATGATTTGCGAGGTTTTGTCTCCAATAATCTGTTCGGCGCGTTCAAAGAAATTCAGGCCGTTTCCATGGGGACAAGAGCCAAAAATTATCTGTTTTCGATAAGCCTCAATCCTCCAAGCAATAAAAATGTCCCCGTCAAAGTTTTCGAGGACGCAATTGAGAGAATTGAAAAGAAGCTGGGGCTGGTGGGGCAGCCCCGCGCGATTGTCTTTCACGAAAAGGAAGGCCGTCGTCACGTGCATTGTGTTTTCTCACGCATCAACATTGATCAGATGAAAGCGATCAATCTGTCGCTCTACAAGGAAAAGCTGACCGAAATTTCCCGTGATCTTTTCCTTGAACATGATTGGCAAATGCCACCTGGGTTAGAGAATTACAAAGACCGTGATCCGCTGAATTTCAAGCGCGCTGAATGGCAACAAGCCAAGCGCACGAAACATGACGTACGGGTTCTCAAGAAGCTGTTTCACGATTGCTGGGCGGTGTCGGACTCGCAAGATGCGTTTGCCAATGCTCTGGCCGAGCGCGGATTCACTTTGGCGAAAGGCGATAGACGCGGCCATGTGGCGGTTGATTGGCGCGGTGAAATCTATTCAATCTCGCGATGGGTCGGCGTCAAAGCAAAAGATGTTCGGGCAAAACTGGGTGATCCTGACACTCTGCCCTCGGTTGATGATGTAAAGCGCAAAGTCGCAAACGAAATTTCCCACGAGGCGCGAGAAATCCACGAAGAGGCAATTGCCTCATATGATCGCCGTCATCTGGAATTGCAGGGCAAGCGCGCTGATATGGTTGCTCGCCATAGAGCCGCCCGTGAGACGCTCCGACAAGAACATGAAGCCCGGCGCATCGCCGAGATCAAAGCGCGTTCTGAAGGGCTTCCGACAGGCATTAAGGCTGTTTGGGCTAAGCTGTCAGGCCACTATCAAACACTGCGCCAGGAGATTGAAGCAGAGGCGCACGCTTGCGACCTACGCGATCAGGCAAAGGCGCAAAAACTGATTGAGCGCCAGCTTAATGAGCGACAGGTTCTGCAGCATGACATTCACATTCTGCGGCATCATCAATCCATCGCACTGGCGAAATTCTATCGCGATACCGGAACGCTTTTACGCAGCGACGATCTTGCGTTTGATCCAAGACAATATTTTATCCCGCCTGAGGAATGGGACATCATCTGGAGCGCTGAACAAATCAGAAGCGTTCCGGAACGAATTCTCGATGTTATCACCGATAAGGAAGCCAGGTTCAGCCGTAATGACATTGTGCGAAAGCTGGCAGAGTACATTGATGACCCGGCCAAGTTGCGCATTGCCTGTGATGACGTGCTGGCTTCAAGCGAGTTGGTCAAACTCTCCGATACGCCAAAACCAATTTATTCAACGCAGGAGATGGAACGCCTTCATACATCGCTAAACGATCATGCAAAAACAATGGCACGACAAAGAACTCATAATGTTGGGTCACGGGCTATCCACGCTGCCATTCATCACCAGAATGCGAAGCTTCAAAAAGCCGTGGGTGCGAGCTTAAGCGATGAGCAATGTCAGGCAATCAACCATGTGCTCGAAGATAACCAATTGAGCGCGGTTGTCGGATTTGCCGGTTCCGGTAAAAGTACGATGCTTGCAGCCGCCAATGATGCTTGGGCAAAACAAGGATACCGCGTTCTTGGCGCGGCGCTCTCCGGCAAGGCCGCCGATGGACTGCAAGATGCTTCTGGTATCGCAAGTCGCACGCTCGCATCATTTGAAACAAGCTGGAATAATGGGTTCAATCAACTTCAACGCGGCGATGTGCTGGTGATTGATGAAGCCGGAATGGTTGGCACCCGCCAAATGCTACGATTTATCAAGGAAACACGCCTTCGGGGTGCCAAGCTTGTCTTGGTCGGAGATCCCGAGCAATTGCAACCCATAAATGCCGGCACGCCTTTCCGTGATGTTCTTAAGCAAATAGGCAAGGCCGAGCTGACAGAAATTCGCCGTCAGAATGAAGACTGGCAACGTCAGGCCACCCGAGACTTTGCACAAAACAAAACGAGTGCTGCCCTTAAAGCCTATGCGGATCGTGGCGCGGTAGAGCAGTACGACACCAAATCTGATGCCATTACTGCACTAATGCAAGATTACATGGCGGATTTTGAATTGCGGGGTGCGTCTGCGTCTCGCTTGGCGTTGGCTTATCGCCGCAAGGACGTTCACACGCTCAATCAGGCTGTCCGCAAAGCGCGTCAATCCGGTGGGGAATTGGCGGAAGAAAAGCTGTTCAAAACCAATCATGGCCCCCGCGCTTTTGCTGTCGGGGATCGTATTATCTTCACGAATAACAATACCGACCTTGGCGTTAAGAACGGCACTCTTGGTACTGTTGAGAATTTTGAAGAAAACAACCTCACCGTCTTGCTTGATGGTAATGACCAAAGCCAGACGCGCCGCCTGACATTCTCACCGAGACAATATGCTTCCATCGATCATGGATATGCGACGACGATTCACAAGAGCCAGGGCGCGACGGTTGATGATACTTTTGTGCTGTCGTCGGGCAAAATGGATCATCACTTAACGTATGTTGCCATGTCCAGACACAGAGACACCGCGAAACTCTATGTCGATAACTCTCGGAAGCGGGCGAGCGAAATTGAGCGTATGCTGTCACCAAGGCGATCAAGAGTGCCGACCCTTAGTTGACAGCAATGAACGAGGTTATTGGACACTCCATCAAATTATCTATTTTGCAGCAAGCGTATGATTGGTGCTAATTGCGAAACTTCGATGCTTTCATAGCAATTCGCTCCTCTCCCGCTAAGGAATCTCTGCGGAAGCCTCTAACCATAAACGTGGGCATTTTCATGGATCAGATCAGTTCCACCCGCGTGCCACGCGCGCGCTGGATAGAATGGCAGGCGGCACTCATTCTTCGAAAGTGCCACCTTCCTGTTATGAGTCTTGGAAGCTCGATTCGACTAATTCATTTTGTGCAGACAGTATAACGCAGGTTATGCCCAGGCCGCGTCCACTGCCAATTGCAATGATTGCGGTAAATTGGTCGACGTAACGCCCCCGTTTCCATTTCCGTCATCTGGCGTGAAGGCCGCCATTGCCGAAATCAATGAGTTGATATCCGTGGATTCCAGTTTTTCGGACCCGGCCCAGATTTCATCAATAGTGTACTCAGGTGTGTCTGAGGACAAATTGCTGCTGAACCAGTCCTGCAGGGTGACCTTGTCTGTTGACCCAACAATTGTGATCTCAAGATCTTCAATGGAGCGGGAAAACCAAAGTTCTTCCTTCGATATTCCATCGGTGAAGGAAAACACATCATCATCCGACATGCCAGCTGTGTCGCTTCCGATATAGGCATCCTGACCTTCACCGCGGGCGAACTCGTAATCATCAACACCTTGACTTGCGATGAGTGTATCGTTGCCGTCAGCGCCCAATATATTGTCATTGCCGTCGCCACCGTCGATGGTATCACTGTCATCACCACCATTGAGATAATCATTACCTGCACCACCGTTGAGGGTGTCATTCCCCGCGTGGCCGAAGGCTGTGTCATCGCCATCATTCATGGTCAAAATGTTGTCATCGGCTGTGCCCCAGAACGTGTCATTGCCGGAGCCACCTTCAACTTCTTCAAAACTACCCTGCGCGAGCGAATAGGAAACGTCGACCGTGGTATCGAATACAACCGTATCCCAGCCAGTGCCACCACTGATCCAGCTGTCCAGGCCATCTGAAATGATCAGGTCATCACCATCGCCACCATTCAGATTGTCTGCACCGGCCCCGCCAATGATGGTGTCATTCCCGGCGTAGCCGAAGGCTGTATCATCGCCATCATTCATGGTCAAAATATTGTCGTCGGCTGTGCCCCAGAACGTGTCATTGCCGGAGCCACCTTCAACTTCTTCAAAACTACCCTGCGCGAGCGAATAGGAAACGCCGACCGTGGTATCGAATACAACCGTATCCCAGCCAGTGCCACCACTGATCCAGCTGTCCAGGCCATCTGAAATGATCAGGTCATCACCATCGCCACCATTCAGATTGTCTGCACCGGCCCCGCCAATGATGGTGTCATTCCCGGCGTAGCCGAAGGCTGTATCATCGCCATCATTCATGGTCAAAATATTGTCGTCGGCTGTGCCCCAGAACGTGTCATTGCCCGAGCCACCTTCAGCTTCTTCAAAACTACCCTGCGCGAGCGAATAGGAAATGTCGGATGTCGTTTCAAACACAACCGTATCCCAGCCGCCATCGCCACCTATCCATGTGTCTTGGCCGTCCGAGACAATCCGATCGTCGCCATCGCCACCATTCAGATTGTCTGCACCGGCCCCGCCAATGATGGTGTCATTCCCGGCGTAGCCGAAGGCTGTATCATCGCCATCATTCATGGTCAAAATATTGTCGTCGGCTGTGCCCCAGAACGTGTCATTACCCGAGCCACCGTCAGCTTCTTCAAAACTACCCTGCGCGAGCGAATAGGAAATGTCGGATGTCGTTTCAAACACAACCGTATCCCAGCCGCCATCGCCACCTATCCATGTGTCTTGGCCGTCCGAGACAATCCGATCGTCGCCATCGCCGCCATTCAGAGTATCGGTGCCATCGCCACCAATCAGCGTGTCATTGCCGAGATTTCCGTTGAGGGTGTCGTCGCCCGCTTCACCGTGGATTTCGTCATTCCCGCTTCCCGCTTGTGCGGTGTCATTCCCAGCACCAAGCTCAAGAACGGCATCTGCATCGCCGGTAGTTATCGTGTCGTCTCCGGAACCGGAGTTCATGTTTTCCATGTTGTAGAGCGACAAATCCAGAGTGAGATCCGTTGCGCCTTCAAAGACCAGAGTGTCGGAACCCTCTCCACCGTCAACATTAAGCAATCCATTTACATCAAAATCGTCATCGTCGATGTGAAGTTTATCATTACCTGCACCGCCGTGAAATTCGTCACGACCGTCTCCCCCTATCAGTATGTCGTTGCCGCCCTCACCGTTCAGTACATCATCGCCCGCTCCCCCATCAATATTATCTATTCCGTCACCACCAGTTAACCGGCCATCGCCATCACCACCAACCAAAAGGTCGAAGCCCGAACTGCCAATTAGCACCTCATCTTTGAGGGTGTAGACTTTGCGGTAAATCCCATAACCAGAACCGTCCTGACCTTCGGATGTCCAGTTGACCACAAAACCGCCTTGCGGTAACGCTGCTATAGACGGCAGGTACTGCTTGCCTGACGTGTAGTCACTGATCTGGAACTCAGAGCCAACAACAGCACCAGAGGCATCATAACGCTGACCAAAGATCCCATAGTCGGAACCGTCCTGACCAGCGGATGCCCAGCTGACCACAAAGCCACCATCAACCAGACCCGTAACAGTGGACTGAGACTGGTGGTTTGTACTGTAGGTATTAACCTGAAACTCTGAGCCAGTCTGCGCACCATTGGCATCAAACATCCGGCCACGAACCGATAGCCCATCGCCATCTGAGCCACTGGCATCATACCACGTCACAACAAAACCACCACCAGACAGAGAAGCGATACGCGCCTCTCTCTGGCTGGATGAGGTTATACCGGTGTTTACAGCGAACTCTGACCCAATTGTTACCCCGGCGGCATTATAGCGCTGACCAAAAATCCCCCAAGAAGAACCGTCTTGACCATTGGATTTCCAGATCACCACAAAACCGCCATCCGCCAAACCCGTAACATGAGGCGTAATCTGCGTGTCTGAATTATATGTGTTGACCTGGAACTCAGAGCCGGTCTCCGCACCATTGGAATCAAACACACGACCACGAATAGATGACCCACTAGCATTATACCATGTTACAACAAAGCCACCGCTAGAAAGGGAGGCGATACTTGAATACCTCTGGTCCTTTGAGGTTTGACTGGTGTTGATTGCGAACTCTGACCCTATAGTAGCCCCAGAAGCATCATAGCGCTGGCCATAAATGCCGTAGCCAGAACCGTCCTGAACCCACGATGACCAGCTGACCACAAAACCACCATCTAAAAGACCGGTGACAGATGAATCAATCTGAAGGCTCGCACCATATGTGTTGACCTGGAACTCAGAACCAAGGACAGACCCGTCAGCCCCATAAAGCTGGCCGCGAACCGAAGCTAGACTGCCATCCGGACCATTGTTGTCCCGCCATACAACTACATGGCCACCACCTGGAAGGCCCGCCACGTGACTCGAATATTGAGTACCGGGTGTGTTGGTATTCACCTGTGTCTCAGCACCGGCAGCAAACTCGGTGGTTACAACCGTTACGTCAATGGTGATCAGCTCGACCAAGCCATTTGCATTTGTCATCCTCACCGTAAAGCTGTCAGACCCGCTGTAATCAGAAGCCGCCGTCAGGCTGTAGCTACCATCTGCATTGATAGTAACAGAGCCATGTTCAGGGCCATTCTCAAGCGCATAGTTCATGCTAGACACGGCAGTTGTAAAACGCCCGTCGGCTGATGTGCCAACCCATATTTGCGCTGCGGCAGGGTTAATATCGGGGAACGCAGATGCCAGATCAACATCACTGTCAGCAAATCGTAACGTCTCGATATTCGTCAACTCGTCGACATCGGAGCTATCAGACAGGCGCGTTACACGGATTATATCGCCATGGCGAAGGACTTCATACTCTGACAAAGCCCCATCATAAATAGCAACGTCTGTACCCGCTCCGCCATCCAGCGCATCAGCCCCGCCACGGCCTGCGAGAATATCATCACCAAAACCACCAGCGATACTGTTGTCACTGCCATCACCGGAAAGCGTGTCATCAAACCCTGACCCTTCCAGTGATTCAATATCCGTCAAAACATCACCGGCAGCATCTCCACCGGATACAAGTCCAGACTCAAGATCAATGGATACGCTCTCAAATGAGGCCCTGTAAATGGCTATATCGTCACCAGCACCACCATCAAGAATATCGGCCCCTGCTCCGCCAGTTAGGCGATCATCCCCAGCGTCACCAATTAAATGATCGGCCCCCGCACCACCCAAAAGAGTATCGTTGCCGGCACGACCGTCAAGGGAATCGTCCCCGGCGCCACCTTGAATTTCGTTGTCGCTGGAATTGCCGACCATTTCGTCATCAAAGTCGGTACCGATAAGATTTTCAATTGAAAAGTATCTGTCACCCGAAGCATCACCAGTGTTAGCTGATCTGGTAGTCAAATTAGCGGTAAGCCCAGCCAAAGACGTCGCATAACTGGCCGTGTCTGTTCCGTCGTCGCCCTTGAGTTTATCAGTTCCGCCACCACCAATCAGAATTTGATCTCCGTCTCCACCAGTAAGCGTTTCGTTGCCTGAACTACCTATGATTGTCTTGATCACATTTCCATCGATTTCTCTGACAGTCACTTCACTACCATCGATGGTGCCATCGTTGTTCTTGTCTCTGGTCAGAACAGTCGTGCGCTGATCTGCCGAGACTATAATTGTGCCCGAGGCAATAATGCTACCGCTTCCATTCGAGTCAGTAATGGTGGCTATCTGGGAACCGTCAATATTGCTTTTCCAGACCTGCTTGTGCTCATAGGTGCCGTTGCCGTCGAAGTCGGATTCAACGGTTTTTGTCAAACCATCTGCACTTGTCGTAGTGGTCGTGGCGGCAGCTATTATTGGGCTACCCGATGCAATGGTAGAGGCCCATTTGACCTCATCTGGATCAGTTTTTACCGATCGCGCTAAAGCATTTGCAGTGGCTGTAGTAACTGTTGATCCATCAATACCTTGTGCCACTATTGTCGTTTCATCCACGGTACCATCGCCATTGACATCAACGGTAGAGGTTTGAGTCAGGCCATCCGCGCTTGTGGTGATCTTAACTTCGCGTTCAAGCTCAGGTGAAATAGTCGAAAACGTTCCGTTGTTCGCTTCCTCACTGACTCTGTAAACCTTCAGAACCTCTATGGAAGAGCCATCAGCTGCATTATGCCAGGTATGCGATGTGGTCTGATCAATGATTCCATCGCCGTTTTCATCGTTTTCCGAGTTGAGGATCAGGCCGTCCATGGACAAGAGGCCTATATTCTCGCTCGTAAGTGTTCCTGACCCATCAAAATCTGAGATGACAGTTTCAGAACTCCCATCAACGAATTGCGTAATTGTTTCTGTTTGGTCAATGTAACCATCGCCATCTGTGTCACGTTCAATTGTTGTCGTGTAACCATCAGCGCTGGTGGTGTTTGTACTTTGATCGCGCAAAACTGTTCCATCGTAAGCGGACCGTGTGACGATGCTGGATCCATCTGCCCGGAGTACAATCCTTGTAGTCATGGATTCAGTGTATGCCCCTGTCCCTTCCGGGTCGCATTGTACAGTTACAGTCTGCCCATCTACACTTGTGGTTGTTTCCTTCTTCGAAACCAAGGTGCCGCTTGAATCAGTGTTGGTGACAAGCTCAACCACTGTGCCGTCAGATTCATAGCTGAACGTTTTTGTAGACACCTCATCAATCGTACCGGACCCGTCTATATCGCGCTCAGTCGTGACCGTCTGACCATCTGCACTTGTGCTCGTAACGAAGTGTGACGTGAGCGTTGTGCCTTCAAAATACTCTGTTGTATCTGTGGTGGTGCCGTCACTATTCAAAATGGATTGCATGGTGCTGCTGGTCTCTGCAACACCATTGCCGTCAACATCCCAGGTTGTCGTGACAGTTCTGTCGTCAGCGCTGGTGGTGACGATAGTGATATCAGCCACCGTTTCTGTATAAACCGGCGTGGCAGAGCCGGCATTGCCACCAGTCAAATCGGCTCGAGTTGTTGTGCTTGTACTGGTGCCATCTGCATTGAGTACAATTGCAACAATTGTCTGAGTTTCCGCCAGGCCGTCGCCATCCGCGTCATACTGCGTTGTCGAAACAAGTCCGTCTGCGCTGGTTGAAAGATATCGCCCACCATCGGCCCCAAACTCGCGCCCTGAGGCTGACTGAACGGTTCCATTCATGCTGGAACTCGTTGTTGTCCCGTCCGTATGTGTTGTATCAACGAAGGTCTGATCTACGGTCCCGTCGCCATCAATATCGATGGTTGTCCGGGCATTTGTTCCATCAGCACTCGTGACGGAAATTGTCTCGTCCTGCAGCGTCCCATCAGCCTTCAAAGTTGTAACGGTCTGTGTTGAGGAACCGTCTGCGTTTACAACATCTGACTTTGTTTCCGTCTTTGTTGTGCTGTCATCCGCCCCCTTCCAGATTGTCGTCGTCGTCAAAGTATCAGCACTGATTGTGATCAATATCCGATCCCGCAGGGACCCATCGGAATTGAAGTTGGACGTGGTTGTCTGCCGGGATCCGTCTGCATTCAGCGTCACCAACTCGCTTGATGACTGATCAGTGACACCATCTCCATCCAGATCAGTGGTTATTGTTGAGCTTAGGCCGTCCCCGCTGACTGTGCGTGTTGTTCGGGAGCCCAGAACACCCGCATCATAGATTGACGTGAATTCAGTGACAGAACCATCGGCATTCGTGTTTGTGACAGTGACCTGATCATCAACACCGTCGCCGTTTGTATCTGTGCTTATGTTGGAACTCAGCCCATCGCCGCTATTCGTCGCAACCTGCCGAGATATCAATGTGTCATCGGCGCTATAGGATGACGTGGTTTTGGTCGTTGAACCATCCGAGCCAAGAACACTGACTTCCGTTGCTACCAGATGTGGGATGCTGTCAGTGCCCACAAAGGTCGAAGTCGTCGTCTCAAGGCCGTCATCGCTGATTGTGGTGATGACTTTACCGGTCTGTATAGTGCCATCACCATTGAAGGTGGTAATGGTATTTGTCGTGGACCCGTCAATGTTCAGAACAGTTTCGTCGGTGTTTTTCTCGTCAAAAATTCCATCACCATTGGCGTCGTTCTGTGACGTGATCAACAGACCATTGCCGCTCACGGTCACAACAGACCGCCCGGTCTGATCAGTTACATCTGTCCCGGTACCCGCATAGTTGATTGTGGTGGTGGTGGTGGTTCCATCAGTGTTAAGAGATTTTACAGCGATGCTGGTTTCATCAATATCTCCGTCACCATCTGCATCCGTGGCGGTGGTTTGTGTCAGGCCATCTGCACTGAGTGTCGCAACGGTTTTGCCAAGCAACATTGTACCATCAGGAGAATATGTGAACTCCGTTTCCGTAACGATCCCATCGATGGAAGTTACACTGGTCACAACAGATTGCGGCGCTGCGTTCGTGCCCAAAAACCCTTCAACGGTCTGAGACAGTTTGTCGGCACTGGTTGTGATAACAGCCCGTGAAACCTGAATCTGGTTGGTTCCGGCAAACAGTGTCTGTGTTTGGGTAATTGAGTCATCGACATTTAACACCGTAACGCTGACTTGACGCTGATAAGGATTGGCTTCACCGTTCAGATACATTTCGGTTGTTGTGGAGAGGCCGTCTGCACTTGTCGTGGTAATGGTTTTACTGATAATCGACCCATCACTGCTTTTGTTCTCAATCGTCACAGTTGAGGATTGATCAGGATTGATGACTTTGACCACATTCTCAGATCCATCAAAGGTTCCGTCGCCATTCACATCAGTCTGAGTCAGTTGCGTCAGGCCATCCGCACTGGTGGTTGCAACAGACCGGGACAACAGCGTCGTCCCGTCAGCCGAATAAACCGAATTGGTTTCAACAGAATCCGTGCCAATAATCTCAACCGTCTGAACCTGATCAACTGCACCATCACCATCACTATCGATATTTGTTGTGCGGGTTTTGTTGTCAGCGCTCCATGTCTCAATCGAACTGCTGGCCGTCTGCCCATTTGCAAAGCTCTGAATAATGGAGCGTGTGCTGGAACCATCCACATTCTCCACTGTGCCATCAGCACTGACCCGGTCAAAAATACCGTCGCCGTCCAGATCAATGCTTGCTGTCTCGGTTTTACCATCCGCACTCACAAGTGTTAATGTCTTGCCGCGCAGTGACCCATCATTGTTCGACACATCGTCTGAAGTTGTTCTACTCCCATCCGCATTATTTAAAATGGTGCTGATGGTCGAGATGTCAGTGGTGCCATCGCCGTCCAGATCAGTATCCACTGTTCTGCTGCTGCCATCGGGATTGGTTACGATCACAGCTGTCTTGACACGATGCGCTGCCGTTACACCGTCGCCCGCATAGTCTGTTTCTGTCTCGGTGCGTGTGCCATCAACGGCAACGGAGATAGAGACAACCCGTGTGGCGTTTACAACCCCATCGCCTGTTGAATCAACCGTAACGGTTTTGCTCAAGCCATCGGCACTCGTGATGGCGACCTCTTCACTGTTTGTTGTGCCATCATCGTTCAAATTGGTGATAGTCAGGGTAAGAGTGCCATCAACACCGGTGACACGGGTTTCAACCTGATCATTAACCCCTGATCCATCAGTGTCACGGTTGACCGTAACCGTCTTGCCATCTGCACTTGTGTCGGTGATCTGTCGGCGCGTCAGAATCGTGCCGCTGCCATCATAATCTTCCAGCGTTTTGGTAACAGACCCATCGCCATTCACCACACGCACTTCTGTCTGCTTGCGGTCCAGAACACCATCACCATCATCATCGAAATCTATTGTACGGCTGTTACCATCCGAACTGGTCGTGGTTGTCGTTTTATGAGCAATGGTTCCATCTGTACGTGACGCTACATTCTCAATCGTCGTTGACCCATTAGCATTGTTGGTCACGGTTTCAGCGACAACATAACCCGCCGCGTCATTCGCCAATTGCACATCACCGACAATACCCGTACTGCCATCGCTTTTCGTAAAAGTGGTTGAGCCAACAATTTTGGAACCATCCTCAAACGTGATTTCCTGATTGTTGCTGATCAGGTCAATCTCGGTAATGCCGAGTTCACCAAGCGTCTTGAGGATTGTTGTTCCATCTGCATTCGTTACAAGCACCTTAAACAGAGACCATTCGGAATCTGTCGCACTCAGCTTGTCGTCATCATTCGTATCAAATGCCAGCCGTAGGGCTTCCAGGTCACTTTTGGCGGAGGGCGCCCAGGACGTGAAGTCAATTTCTTCCTTGAGTTCAATAATACCGTCATCGCCCGCATCACGCACCAGCACACCGTCACCAGCCGCCGCCCACGCCGTCCGGTTTTTCTGTCCATCACCATCAGTGTCATAGAAGAAATTCGACGATTGAAGCGGCGTGATGTTGACCCCGTCACCGTCAAGATCCATCAAAACAGGCTTGGTATCACTACCGCCACTGTCACTGTCACCGCTGCCTACGGTCTGGTTTGTTGAACGTTGACCAGCCCTGCTGCCACCTATGTCTTCGAACTGGCGTGAAGAAGGATTGAATACACGTGTTCCACCAGTCGATGTATCGCGCCAAGACTGCCCGGAATAAGGCCCGCCGCTGTCTGAGCTGGTGCTATATGAATTTGTCGAACCACGATTGACTGTACGAGAAGATGTTGATCCAAAAGAAATCCTATCGCCCGCATTAATTCTGTTGGGGTCGGAAATCTGCGGATTAGCCCGTAGCAATGCACTTACTGTTGTTCCGTTTCTTTGTGCGATTTCAGACAGCGTGTCGCCGCTCTGAATGTTGTAACCATTAGAGCTATTGCCATAGGTGGAGTTAACGCTTCCCCCCGGCGTAATGTATAGTCGGTTACCCGCATATATCTTGTTTGGATCCGTAATATGGCGGTTGTCTCGCATCAGTGCGGCAACGGTGGTTCCGTTTCTCTGCGCAATTTCAGACAGCGTGTCACCGCTCTGGATACTATAAGTATTTCCAGCGTTGCCATAAGAGGAATAGGTTGCGCGGACTCCGGGCGTGATATGCAGCGTGTTTCCGGCATAAATCTTGTTTGGATCCTGAATATATTCATTGTCCTCCAACAGAGCGGCCACCGTTGTCCCATTTTTCAATGCGATTTCAGAAAGCGTGTCACCAGGTTGAATAGTTGTGTTGTAAGACATATTATGAACACGCACACCTCCCGCGATGTAGGTGTGGAGTTCTTCAACTTCGAAATTGTAGGTTTGCCAACCCTCAACAGATTCTGGCTTCACGGCCAAATTACTGGAAACGGATGTAACGGACTGGGCCTGCTCAAATAGATGCGCAGTCTCTTCAGAATACACTATGCGCTCAGCTTTTACTCGCGCTTCTTCGCCATTTGCAAGAATAACGGTGGCTTCACCGTTTTCGATCATCTCTTCTATGGTTCGGAAATTGCCGAAACGGTCAAGGAAATGGTGACCGGGAGTGGCAACAAGCTCACGACTAACAAGCGTATCAGTTTCGTCCCGCTCCTGCCACCTCAGCCTGACCCACTCTATTGTACCGTTGCGATAAAGACGGGACACTTTAGCCGGGATCAGACTCGAACCAGAAAAAGACCAAACAGTATCGCCGACTTTAATATCAGAAATTTTCATAATGCCTTTGGGCGTCGAAATTTCAACAAACCCAGGAAAACACTCTGCAGGTTCAAGGTAACGAGCACCTGGCCTTACAGAAAGAGGGTTAAATTCGTAACCAACACGCGAGCTCAGGCCTAATTCTTTACGAAACGTCTGATTAGTAAAAGTAACGGACGCATATTCCATTGCAAGTTCTCTAGTTTGAAACACATGTCCTAGAGCAAAATGAGAAATTTCGTGGAAGATTACCTCTTCCACAGACATAAATCCATTCCGCCTCCCATTAGGATACCTAGAAGAAGTATCAATGGTGGCGAGCAGACCTCTATTTTGGGAAAACACTGCACTTCCAGGGGAACCCATGAAGCTGGCAGATTCCCGGACTTCCATGTAGGCAATCCCTCGGTCAGTCATCATCCGGTTGAGTTTGTCATACGAACCGGTTGATCGCACACGATTGACCGCGTCCTGAAAATCAGATGACCCAGTGATCTTTACTCTAACATCCGCAATATCCATCTTAAGTTACCTCAAACAAATTCCTGAAAATCTGACACGACACTCGTCTAATTCTGACTTATTTGCACTCTCTCGAACTGGAAAATATTGACTTGATATAAATACCTTAGCTAGTATTTCTCCGAGGGAGTTATGACAATGAGTGTCCTTATCCTGGCCGCCGAAATCATTGCATATGATAAATACGTGACACCCTTGGTTGTCGCATTTTGAACGGTCAAACAAGTAACTTAAAGAACCAACAACTGCTATTCGGGGATCGGACATTTCTAAAATTTCTTGATAAAATGGCGAACCATCGTTAGCCACAAAATCAGATACCTCTAACGCCGTTAATTCTGCGGTAGAAGTAAAAAAAATAAGTATTAGCGATAAGATCTTCAATTTTAATTTTGAGTTCATAGTTTTCACCGATCGTATTCAAGTGCATTTTCCGCATTAGATGATCCGTATAGCCGAACTGTTGCACCATCGCGTACGCCTGACGTCACGTTCTGTTTTTTTGCATACATCCCACGCCCTTTCGCAGCTTAGGTGGTCATCTTGATCTGCATTCCAGAGCCAACTCGCTTTTCATGATCAAGTCGAAACAACAGTATTTCACTCATATCAACCGCGCCCCATAGTTTCCACCATAGGCTTCAAACCCCATGCGCGTCAGCATTTTGTTGGTGCGTTCCGGTTCAATACCAGATGTGGAATGAATGTGGATTTCCTCGGCATCCTGCGATTTGGCCCATTCCGAAACGAGCCTCAGCAGCTTGACCCCCACCTTGCCACCCAAATACGTGCCGCGCACTTTGGCTGATACATATATCCCGTAGACCGTCACCATGCGCCCGCCAATGCCCAGATAATAATCCCCCACGCAGGCATGGAGCACCCCAATCGTTTTGCTTTTGTATTGAATGTAAATCAAGAACGTGTTGTGCGGATTGCTGAGTGCCTTGGTATAAAAGCGAATGAACTTTTCCTCCGAGAAAGGCAGGTGGGAAAAGCGGCCTTCAGCATGAAATTCGCAGACGATATCTCTGACATTCGGAATTTCATCGACATGTCTGGCCCGGTAAATAACCAACCCGTCCGATACGCTTGTGCCATGAGCAACCGGTTCAGTGTTACTCGAAGCCGCAGCCCCGGAAGAAACATCCTCCGCAGTTAAATCGTCACCCTCAGGCACGGTGATCTGCATTTCTGAATTCATATTAGGCCTCCATAATGGGCCAGATGCATTCCGGGACCTGCTGCCATCAATCCGCCTCCGCTATGCGATGTAACTCGGCATAAAGACCGTTTTGTGCCATCAATACGCTGTGGGTGCCGTCTTCAACCAATTGCCCCTGATCCATGACCAGAATGCGGTCCGCATTGCGCACCGTGGACAATCTATGGGCGATGATCAGCACCGTCCGCCCTTTTGAAATATGCTGTAAATTGCGCTGGAAAATACGTTCTGACTCATAGTCGAGCGCTGCTGTTGCCTCATCCAGTATGAGAATTTGCGGATTGGTGACCAGTGCCCTGGCAATTGCTATGCGTTGACGCTGCCCACCCGACAGATTTGAACCCCGTTCTTCGAGCTGAGTGTCATACCCCTTTGGCAGTTGCAGGATGAATTCGTGCGCGCCAGCGAATTCAGCTGCCTGAATGACAGCTTTCATCGGCATTGCCGGATTGGCAAGGGCGATGTTGTCTCTGACGGTTCTGTTGAAAAGAATGTTCTCCTGAAGAACCATCCCGATCTGCCGCCGCAGCCAGGAGGGATTCAACATCCCTATTTCTATGCCGTCCAGCAAAACACGACCGCTCTCGGGCATATGAAGCCGTTGTATCAATTTGGTGATGGTCGACTTGCCAGATCCGGAGCGCCCGACAAGTCCAATTGTCTGGCCAGGTTCTATTTTCAGAGACAGGTTTTTGAGTATTTCCGCTTCATCGGGTCGGTATCTGAAAGTGACATTTTTGAACTCAATTCCACCTTTCAGCGGCGGAAGGTTTTCAGGTGCAGAGTTGGTCAACTCTGTCTTCGTGTTGAGAATATCTCCAAGGCGCTGAATTGATATTCTGAACTGCTGAAAATCTTGCCAAAGCTGGGCCAACCTCAAAATGGGTTGGTTCACCTGACCAGCCAACATGTTAAATGCCACCAATTGGCCAACTGTCAGCTCTCCTGCCATCACAGCTTTCGCGCCAAGCCAGAGGATTAAACCCATCACAAGCTTGTTGATCAGCTGAACGAATTGCGAGCCAAAAGCGCCAAGGGTGATCGTGCGAAAAGATGCTTTCACATAGGCCGCCAGATTTTCATCCCAGCGATTATGCATCTGGGGTTCAACTGCCATTGATTTGAGCGTTTCCGCGCCAGAAATACTCTCCACCAAAAATGACTGGTTGGCAGCCCCTCGATAGAATTTTTCCTCAACCCGTCGGCGTAGCTCGGGCGTAATGGCAACAGAAAGCAGAACGTAGATGGGAACCGATGCCAGCACGATGAGCGTCAGTTGCGGTGAAAACACCCACATGACTGCGAAGAACACGAACGTGAACAACAGATCTATGACCACCGTCAGGGATGATGATGTAATAAAGTCCCTGACTGTCTGCAGTTCATGAACACGCGCAACGGTTTGCCCGGTAGGCCGGCTTTCAAAATAGCTGATTGGCAGTCCCAAGAGGTGCCGATAGAGCTGAGCGCCAAGCTGTACATCTACACGACTGGTTGTGTGGGAAAATATGTAGGTGCGCAGGAAGCCAAGAAGCGTGTCGAATACGGCAATGGCACCCAGGCCGATAATGAGAACATCCAGCGTTGTGATGCCCCTGTGGACCAGAACCTTGTCAACGACAACCTGGAAGAAAAGAGGCGTTATCAGCGCAAAGCACTGAATGAAGAACGACGCGACCAACACTTCGGTAAAGAGCTTGCGATATTTGTAAAGAACCGGAACAAACCAACGCATTCCAAATTGCAGGTCTGCAACCATTTGCCCGGCCCGCCGGGCGGCCAATACAAGGGTTCCGTTCCAAACCTTATTGAGATCTTCAATCGACAGGGTTTCTGGCGGCTGACCGGGGCTTTGGATCAAAGCTTTGTCGTTAGCAACCTTTGCGAGCACAAACCAGTCACCCTCATGGGTTGAAGCCAGTGCTGGAAGTGGAGATGAATGAAGCTTCTTAACACCGCTGAAAACGGACTTTGCCTTAAGCCCGTTCTGTCGTGCTGCGCGGACCATATTGATGACGCTCAGCTGACCCGTTTCATCAGAGAAATCATGTTGAATCTGATCAGGAGATGCTCGAATTTCATGAAAAGCCAACAACATAGCAAGACTTTGCGCACCGCTGCCACCAAGTGGAGCGTTGTCCGAACTTGGTTGGTTTTCTTCCCCCGAAGAAGCCACCCGATCAAGCATATATGTATTTTTTCCACGTTGCCTTTTACTATTTTTATCTAATCGGTATAGTTGAAATATTCTTTTTGCTCAACGAGTTTTTGGAGACAATTTTGTGACGGTGTGGAAAAGCTTCAATCAGAACTTGAAAAAATCTGATGAGCATGAGTTTCTACCAGCAGCTTTGGAGGTGCTGGAAACACCACCCTCCCGATCAGGGAGATACATGGCGTTTATCCTTGGTGGCTTCTTTGTATTTGCAGTGTTTTGGGCGACTTTAGGAACAATTGATATTGTGGTCATCGCGCAGGGACAAACTGTCCCCACTGGCAAAGTAAAAACGCTCCAAACGCTTGAAACTGGCGTGGTGCGCGCGGTTCACATCGAAGATGGTCAATATGTGGAAAAGGGCGATCTTGTTATTGAGATGGACCCTACAGAAACTGTCGCTAATTTGGATGCCCTTCAGGCCCAGTGGATACAGGCAAGTGTCGAAGCGGAACTGGGTGGAGCGCTTCTAAGAGAGGTTACTGGTGAGCTAAAACTCCCGGACAGTACGCCAAGCCTCATAAGAGCCAATACGCAGGTACTTTTGGCTGGCATGATGAATAGTCACTCTGCCGGGCTGAAATCAATTGAGGCCGAGATCGAGCGGCAAAAAAGTGCAATAACTTCGGCGCACATTCAAAAATCGATGCTTGAACAGAAATTGCCCTTGCTGCAGGAACGGTTGGCAGCGCAGGAAAACCTTCTCGCAAAAGGCATCACACAAAAACCACTCGTTCTGGAGCTGCGTGAGAGCCTTATTGAGGCATTGCATCAGCAACAGTTCGTTGAGGAAAGCGTGCACGAAGCTGAAGCTGCAATTGCCAGTCTGAGTGCCAAGCGTGCCGAAGCAGTTTCGACATATCGTTCAACCGCTGCGCAAAACCGGCATTCTGCATTGAACAAATTATCTTCTATCGAACAGGAATTAAAAAAAGCCGCTCAACGGCAGAAATATCGTGAACTACGTTCGCCCGTTACTGGGTTTGTAGACAAACTTTCCATTTCAACAATTGGAGCCGTTGTCGAGGCTGGCACCCAAGTTCTTACCGTCGTGCCAGCAGACACACCGCTTGAAATAGAAGCGCTCATTCTTAACAAGGATATTGGTTTTATTGAAGTTGGACAAATTGCTGAAATCAAACTCGAGGCCTTCCCATTCACACGATACGGTGTCCTTGATGGCAGGATAAGTTCAATTTCAAACGATGTGGCCATTGATGAAAGACTAGGGCCTGTTTATCGCGCGAAAGTTCAACTGGACGCACAATTCATTCGTATTGAGGGCAAGCAATTGTCGCTGAGCCCGGGCATGAACGCATCTACAGAGGTCAAAACCGGCAAAAGGCGCATTATAGAGTTCTTCCTGTCGCCGCTTCTGCGATACAGGGATGAAGCTATTCGGGAGAGATAGCGGCCACCAGCCCGGGATTAGTGCTTCGTGATGCCTGCTGGATTGCTATGGGCTCAATTGAGGTGCCAAATTGAGGCGGGGATGCAACGGGGGGCTCAGCCCCCTTGCCAAGTCGGTGTTGTATTACAACACACAGCTTGCGAATAGAGATAAGCGTTCGGGCATGGTCAAAGGGTTTCTTCGGTCAAGGTTCCAAATTTGGGTCAAGTAGGTTCAATCCGATCTGATTTGATCAAATGAATTGTGTCTGGAAAATGGGAGTTTCGGCCCGTAGCTGCCGATTGTTGCTGACTTGGCACGTTCGTCGAAGTAGTCATCCGCTGCTATCGCGAAGACTTTTCGAAGCAGATAGCAACAATGGGCACTTTTTGCACTTCGCTTACTGACTCAGTTAAGCAGCCTGCTTTGTGATCCAAACAGCATATTACCTCGATAGCGCGACCTATTGAGCGTCAAATGCTCAGCGCCCATTATCACCATCGAGAAGCGGACGGTTTTGCAAACCGCGAATGTAGGGTAACAAACTTGAAGGAAAGTCGTTTGGGTCCGCGTCTGGCGTAATATAGCCATGCAAACCAAGATCTTGGATAAATTTTTCTCTCTGCTCTGACCTAATATACGGTAATAAACTAGGTGGATAATCACCTGGGTTCGCATCTGGTGTAAGGTAACCTAATTCACCCAAAACACTCTGATAGTTCGCTGCAGCTGACCGGAGACGCGCTAACTGTTCGCCTGTTGGCCCACCCCCTCCGCTGCCACTTCCACCATTGAGATTGAAGTCTTCGAGCTTGCTCCCTTGCAGTGTTGCCTGAGCGCTCTTTAGCGCTTCGGGCCGTGTTGTTTCGACACGCGTGACACTCGGCGCCCCTGCACTAAGTTCTGATACCATCACTTCATCCAGATTAAGCTTCGGCAATAAATAACTAAAGTCAGGCTCCAATGCATTGCCAACGGCTGGTTCCACCACTGCGACGACCGGACGATGATCTGCTGTATCGCTGTTATCCGGAAAATCTCCATCACGTACGTACACAAACGACTCATACAACCAGTTTTTTGCTTCGCCACCTGCAAACACAAAATCCAAAATGGAGTCTGGATATTGATCGATAATGTCGCCTGACCACGAGGTATCGGCTCGGTTGGCGGGTTCGAGCCAGCTGAAATATCCGCTATCCAATAAGGCGCTATAACCGCCATTGTGAGAGTCGTTGGTCACATTGTAGTCGAAGTTGAAGTCACCAAAGGCTATGACGGGTTCTGAATTTTCAGCCGCCCATTCCGCCAGACGTCGAGCCTGCAATTCACGGACATCAGAGTTACCCCGCGCCAAATGCACCAGCACAGCTACAAAGGTAACATCTCTGGTCTTGTCTTTAAATGTGACCGCGAGTGGAAATCTAGTTCTGACAGAGCTCAGACCGAAATCGAGCTCCTGACTGTTGATGACATCAAAGCGATCTGCATTGAAAATCATACCCATACGCAGCCACCCCCCTGATCGAGTGAAAATATATTGGTAACTGATATCTTCGTCCGCCGCTGCCATAGTTGCGTAGACTTGCATGGCAGATTCACTGTGCACCTCAGTTAGGCCAAAGATGTCGATGCCATTGAAATCATCCCTCAATTGCGTCGCAATGATCGCACCATCACTCCCATTTTGCGGTTCACGGCCGCCAAAGTCGTAGTCTTCAACGTTCCATGCAACAAATGAAACGGGTTCACTGTGAGCGCTACTAATAAAAGTTAAAGCTAGTAACATTAAAGATAGTATCAGCTTCATGATTTCACCTTTTTCGCTATCGCCGATAATCAATGCACAGATAAAAATCAAGCAAATGACCAGCAACTAGTTGTCGTCATTCAACGGGCGCCATGTGTGTGTCGCAGCTTTACAAGGGTGACCCAAAATTACCCTAAGCCGCCTTACATTATGATGCAAGTAAAACGGGCGTTTATAGAACCTTGCAGCCTATGATATCGTGACAGCTTCCGCGATGAGTGCCTCATCATAACTCTGTTCTCATCATTCGGCGAAGTGCGAATTAAAATCACCGCATGGAAAGTGACGTGCCCCCTTAAAGCGTCCTCATTTTTGGTTAGAGTTTTCCTGGTAGGGAGAGGAGTGGGAAGGCATCAAAGCATCCAAGTTCACGAGTGCGCAGAAGGCGCTCATCATCAGGCAAGGCAAAAAGGTACGTCTGTCGTAGAGATCTGCCGCAAAGCTGCGATCAATACCGCCGAACAAGCCGTTTGCACAGTCGGAAGAAGTGTTAGACTGGAATTCGAACTAACTGAATGCTTCCTCTGTGGGTCGGCAAATTTTCTGGCTGAACGCATAACCGTCTCGACAGCTAATCTTGAACCAACCATATTCTTCCCGAGCCATGGGCAATTCAATTCGTCACTACTACTCAGTAAAAACAACTTTCGTTCAAGCAAGGTTGACATTGGCCTACGGGACCATTGTATCCTGGAGTATAAACAAAACCTGCACTTTGATTGCCTACGCAAAAGCGCTGTCCTGTTAAACCTTGCATTTCAAAAACGCAACCGGGCACAGAAGGCGGAAATCGTCTCCCAACGAGCATTCCATTTTGCGAAATGGACATCACTTGGTTTGATGATGTTACCACGACGTATTCGCCTTGCACGACACATCGATCTGTGAAAGATCCACCGCCTACCGTAGCTGCCATGTTGTTCTGGGCGACAGGGCGATTGATCGCGAGAGGACCAAACGGAGTGTTAATGTTCACTGGTGCGGAGAGGCTATTTTTTACCCCTGCAAACGACATCGCGGGCTGCACCATCGCGTTATTCGAATTGATTTTCTGCCAATAGTTTTTAGCATAGCCACCTGCCTGCTCGGCCTCAGCCTCAACCTTACCATGGTTTATGAGATATCGATATGCGAATAAATCTACTCCCCATTCCGAATACTGATAAACATGATAGAGTTCGTGAGCTAACAATTCAATCTGGGAAGCGTTTTGTAATTCCGGCTCCTGAAAGAAGACTATTACATCATCTAACGTAACCGCATCTTGATCTCCAAATTTATCAATAATTCCAGGCAAAGACATTTTTACGGAGCCGACCGTATATCTTGCACGATCAAGCACATGACGAGGAATTATTGGTGTGAGAACTTTTTTAATATCATCAGGAAGCGGTAGAGCTGCATCGATATGTTTATTGCGTGCATCTCGTATGGCGGCAGCCAATGGCATCGCGATTATGATAGCAGGGTCTCGACCCTGCAATATTGCTGCGCCAGCATCCACGGAAGTAAATCCGAACTCTCTGACCAGTCTATTTGGGCCTGTCCCTATTTGATAAATTACCTTTCCAACGTCACCACCAATACTTTCGGCCAACTTTTCAAAAGTTTGATCCGGAATATTTGTTACGTCTCGTGTCACCTGATTGACCATCTGAACAACTTCACCCGTTCCGGTTGCAGCTGTTTGTGCATCATTCATAATGCCCGTAATGGCCTCGTCCGGTGTTTTCTTTCCTCTAACGACATCAATGGCGGCTTGAGTCGGAACCGTAACCTTCGCTACGTCCTTTGCAACATCGACTGCTTTGTCAACGACATCAGACACAATAGGAATACGGAAACCTGCCATTGTGTTTTGGGACAAAAATATAGAAATTGATGCAATAAAGAAAACTATTGTTTTACGCATGTAACCCCCAACCGAAAACTATGGTTCATATTCAATATACCACAATTGCGAATTTTTTTGAAGAATGCAACTGAAGGTGGTCGGTGTTCAGACCAATTGCAACGTTTTAAATCGTCGGGCTAGACGGGATGCAACGGAAGAGCGCCAGCGTCTCCCTTGCCATATACGTAATGTCTGACATTACGTATATGCGCTCTGCGTTAATCGTTCTTCTCTTCCTAATCTCTTCGCTTTGCACCAATGTTGGCCCGTTGCGTATTCGGTTCCCGTAACCCCATTATTTTCTTGCAGAACCACGTGCATGAAGGCAATCGGGAATGAAGTTTTTCTAAAATGGAGTTTCTTATGCACTGAGCGAAATTCCCCGACCGGGAGCTATCGCAACGCAAAAAAGACGTTTGTGGGCGGAAAGCAGTCATTGGCTGCGCATTGCGCAAACGGTCAATTTGCGGGCAAAATTTAATATCATCCGGTTGGTTTTTAAATCCGGTTTCCTTTTTTAAACAAGGGGGACTTCTGCCTTTCAGTGTCAATATTAAGGATGCCATCTAATCATAGTTCCTCACTTCGGTAGAGCAGGTTCAGAATAGATCGAACACCTCCGACGCAACATAAATAGCCCCAAATACGATAGCAACTGGCACTAGACCTTTCAGAAAATTGAAGAAAAGTACGGCTAGAATCGGCAAGCCCTCACTACGCAAGTTATCCGCAATATCAACTAGCTGATCTTTGGAATACTCCTCCTGACTCTCTCTTCCTATTCCGTAACCAACGATTGCCGAAGTACTGAAGATCAAAGCTTCAAGGCCCCATAAGATGAGGAGAAATGTCCCGGTAATAGTTATGCCAGAGTCGGTTGCGAGGCTCCCGAAATCTTTGAAAAACTCGAAGCTTGATTCGAGCGAGCTCAAATAGATTTCCTCAATAATTTTAATCGGACCCGATGAAAATATTTTCAGAGCACCGTCTAGCCCCCACAATATGAAAAAATATGTAAACCAAATTGCACTTACGTTTAGAATAGTAGTTACAAGGCAAACACTAAGTCGAAAAAGGCTGCTACCCTTCATTGCGGACTGGAAAGCGATAATGGTTACACAAGCTATAACCATAGGCACTATGGTGCCAAATATTATGATTGGGAAAAAATACGCTGCAACGGTGTAGCCAGCACTTGCAATAGCACCAACGATGAGGGCAACAAAAGCTGTGCCATAGCTATTTCTTCCTGGCAATTTTTATCTCCTAATTAAATGCTGTAATCATTTATGCAGATTAGTAGCCGTTGATGCATTGCACAGCAGTCGTATGAGGCTCCTTGCGGTCTTTTGCTGCAGATAACACAAAGTCACCTTTAGGCCGTTATGCTGACACTAACGCCTATTGACCAAACGAATTCCGACTGGAAAATGATCACTGACACCCCTCCCAGAAACGGGATCGAAGCGTCTGGGTTCAATGTATCCCTTGTCGTCCTCATCAACCATTATCTGTTCGCTTTGAACCACTAGGGTGCTGAAGCTACCCAAATCCGCGAACCAGTTTTTCGCGGACGGTCTGGTTGGACTGAGCTCTGAAGATACAATGATCATGTCCAGAAAAGACCATGTATTCCAATTGTCAATTGAGCGTTCGATAAACTTGCTTGATCCAGGCGCTCTGCAGCCGCTGCTGATCAGCGGTGAAGCATACCAGCCGTTGCGCACGAGCAAGCGTGTAAAGGCGTCACTGGGCGCTTCAACGCAGTTTATGTTGAAGTCACCTGCTGCGATTGCCAATGAGTTTGCCGGTAGAGTCTTGACGATTTCATTCAGATTTTGAAACGCTTTGATTCGGCATATGAATGGACTTCTGCCTGATGGAAAGTGAACCCCGAAAACATGAAGAGGTTCACCGTCTGGAAGTTCAAAGCTTGCTTGCACAATGTCACGTGTTTTCCCACAGGTCCTTTCATCATTACCAAAGTCAATTGTGTGAGCAACTGGATCTCCCACGACTGGAAACTTGCTGAGGATGCCAACATCAATTCCTCTGCTATCTGGCTCATCGCTGCTATCGAGTTGTACGATGTTGTAGTTTTCGCTGGACAACTCCTGTTGGGTCAAATCCAGCAAAACCTGTTTGTTCTCTGTTTCGGAGATGACGATTATGTCTGGGGTCGCGGGCATGGCCTTCAGTACATCGCCATATCTTTTTAGTTTTTGGTTATAGGTCGCAAGGCTCCAATCAAGTGTTTTGCACTGCTTTGCGTAGAATGAACCGCTGCCGTTGTATTGATCGCACTTTTGATCATGCGAGGGTTGCATGATGGCCTTTACGCTCAATGGCAAATAAGTGTCATCACGCGGATTGTCGATGTCGTCGATTGTGTCGAACAAATTCTCTGCATTAAATGCGACAATATCAATGGTGTCTTTCGCGAAACTCGAATGCGTCCCACCAATGGTCATTGCTAAAATGATCATTAAAGAGCTTGTAACTTTCATGTCTTTCTCCCTCAGGATTGTGGCAATTCGGTTTCTGGAAAACATTTGGTTCTAGAAGTCACGTTTTGGGGCATCACTGTCTCGCCCGATAGTCAGCGATCATTTGCAATGATACATCACGCGGATAACAGAGCGGTGAAGCCCCGCCCGGGCGTGAGTACGCGCTACGACCACCACAGCGCCGTCCAGCCCTGTCGGTATTGTAGGGGCAAGGGCAGTTTCCAGAGTAATAGGCTTTCGATCTGTCGATCAAAATTTGTGCTATTGCCGCCTCCGACAATTGCTGGGTTCGGCGGATTGGTTGTTGGTTTTTGGGTTCCAGTGTCACCGTGACCATTGGAGATCGGTTGGGTGTCAGATATCCACTGTAGACCCAGCCTTCATATCTCGCGCCCCGGATAAACGACCATTCACCTGCCGTCTTTGTAACCGAGACGGCTTCATCTTGTTTGACTGTCCAAATGACCTTGTCGGTTTTGCTGGGTCCATTTCGGACATTAAGTCTCGACGCGTCCACATACATGGTGCGACCGCCGATTGCGGGAGATGAGGGTGATGAAGGCGGCGCCGATCTTACTATATCGAATTTCGGTGGTTTAGGGGATTCAGTTTCTCTCGTATTTCTGATCGGCTGCTGGGGCGAGTTCGGACTTGATATTCCAATCTCAATCGAGCTGGGAAGAGGATTATCTGTGGATCGAGAGGGCAATGTGGAATCGGGGCTGTTATCTTGCGAGAGCCACGCAATAGCAACCAATCCAAACACCCATGGCCAAACTGATTTCTTTCTAGCCATACTCAACCTCCCGATGCAACTTTGAATAAATTTTCAAAGGCATGTCAATGGGTGGTAGAATTATCGGAGCGCATTGCGCTATGCGGTATTTCTTCTTTCTCGGCTCATTTCCACTTTCGTTGCGGTCATGACCCGTCGCAAATTTGGTTCACGGGGCTCTAATGTTTTCTTGCAAATCCATATGAGCGAAGCCAATCGGGAATAGAGCTTTTCTAAATTCAAGTGTCTTTACCAAGAAGGGAAATTCTCTGGCCATACCTATTGCAACGCAACAAACGGCGAAGTTGGGCGAAAACTGGACTTTCGCTGCGGATGCGAAGTCAAGGCAGATCCTGGATGAGAGGAGACATTGGCTTGCAATCTACTGAACGACATTTTTAGCTTTCCATGCACTCTCGATTGAGTAGGAGGCAACGCCAAGACTAACCAACGCCTTGTTCTTTTGCTTTATCTCTTTTCTTCTTGATTTTTTCATTAGCGCGTTGCTCGAAGAATTTATATTTTTCTCCCAGCTTGCCCATGAGTGCTTTCTGGAGCTCTTTCGCCTTGGAAGGCGACTTTGGTAGGTGAGGGTGACCAATGAGTTCCATCCAGCGTTCAAAAAATACCTTATCGAAGCCTTCCTTGTCAGGCCGTTTTGAACAAGCTAGCTCATGCAAGCTAACAACCGAAGTATCTGTCCCGTCATGACTAAGTTTCTTTCGCCATTTTTGAGCTTCATCGGGTTCTTTGACGCCTGAAGCGTTGTGAACTAGCCAATTGGGGACAGTATCTTGCACCAAACTGTCCAGAGCTACGGTTGCGTCTCTGCCCGGCTTCATCTTGTTTCTTATCAAATCAACAAATGAACTTGGCACGAACACTGTTTGTGATTTAGTGGCATTTCTTGTGAATTCGTGGGCTTCACCCTGAAGAGTTCTGGTGAGTTTCCCTTTCATCGTGAAGTTTCGCCTAGCGAACTCATCGTCGGCTTCGTGAACAAAAAGTGACTGTTTTGGAAGGACATCAACTATCTCTTGTGCGATAGTCCAGTCGTCAGTTCCCCCGTAGCGAGCAAGAGCAAACTGGGGATTGTAAGCCCGCAAAAACATTGGAATGTTGAGAATCATTCCGTCAGAGCAGTGCAACCACTTGGGGCGATGACCTCGCCAATATTTACCTTGCTCAAAGCCTGCGTACTTGGGGAACGTGCTTTGCTTTTTGATCGATAGATGCCAAAGACAGGAGAACAGAAGCTCATCAGTGACCTCTGTTGCCAACTCACTCTGAAATGGCATTTCGTTTCCGGCGTACGTGTTTCTCTGCAGGTTTAACGGGAATGAACCAGACTTGTCCCCGATTGAGAGGGCGGGGGTACTAAAAATGACGGTCCTCAGTATTATCCCGGCGTTGTTGCTTTCGCCTGATACTAATTGGTCTGCGAAAGTGCCCGAAACCCGAATTTGATTGACTGAGAGAGCTGGCTTCCCGCTTTCATATGACCAATTTATTTCGTAATCATCGGTGTCAAAGTAATTCCAACCTCCCTCAAATGAACTGACCTTCGTAGGTAGAAAGCACTTCTCGTCCCATGGGATGTTCTTGCCATCAACTGTATAGTTTAGGCTTGGTTCTCGGCCAAAATACTGGCTTATCCCGTGATACAGGTCAACTCCTCGTCCTTGGGTATCGCCGAGAAGTTGGCCGACTTGATTTTGGAGGTGTTTTGGTACCTTTATTCTTATTTTTGTTCCGACAGCACAGGCAACTTTCACAACGTTTATCGAGGTTGTCTCAATGCTGGCTGAAAACCGAAGCCCATTTTCGGTAGGTTCAGAATAATGTCGAGTGTCTACCTCGATTTCTTCACCGATCAAAAAAGCTGCGAGCGCGCCAACGCCGAAACGCCCACTTCTCTGGACGCGAATAGTACCGTCGGCTTTTTCGAATTGCTCCTTCCAAACGTCTGAGCTTCTAAATGAGGCCCCAGCTTTTAAGAAGTAGTTTTTTACAATGTCGGCGGTCATTCCGACACCTCGGTCCGTGATTGTGATTTCAACAATGTTGGGAATGAGATGCTCACGACTTTCGCCGTCTTGCACAAAGTCCACTTGCACGTCAGCTGATATGTCAGTTCGACCTTTGGTTGGTTCGATTGAACCTTCATCGACCAGGCTGTCTAACTCTTTGACTGCATCGGTCGCGTTCTGGACCAGTTCGCGAAGACCAACTGTGATGTCATTGGCATAGAGTGGTCCCACAAGTAGTTTTAAGAGTTCGCTTCCCGCTGTTGTAAACGCGATTTGCTCCGGAAGATAAGCTACAGTTTGGGAGAAGTCCTCGACATCATCAATGTTTGACCTCAGTCTACGTATTTTGAGGCCAAGCTTGTTCAGCCCACTATGTGCATGAAGGCCATAAACTTCGCCGAGTACGGCCCAAGACATATCGAGTTCGCGTTGAAGGTCGCGTATCCAGAACTCCAACCGCAAGAATGTGTCGATGTCTTGCGGATGGGCAATAATGTCGATTGCCTCAGGGTCGGCGATGTTGGTTATGTCTGTAACGCATTGATGAACAGACCATTCCCGAGACGAGACGGGACTCTTTAACTTTGAAACGTCCGTTTTAGCGGAAGGTGCTCTTGCGCTTTGAATTTGCAGGTAATCTGCGACCCTGAGAAGAGCCATGAGGAAGACAGGATGCGCAGAGCGCGTCTCAATCTTATTGTTGTAGTGCTTTTCCAGATACGAAAAGGTGTCTCGAAGAGACATGCCGTGACTACGAGCAATTAGTCCACTGATGTCATTCAGAAATCTGTCTTGGTCAGAGGTGTTGTTGCAGAATTGGATGAGAGTTCCGTCTTTGGAGGGCATTCCGGACAAGGCAATTTCATGCGCTAAGCGCGGGTGGTGTCGTCGAAGGAACTCACCAACTAGCAGTATGTCAAACTCGTCCCATGGTTCGCTGAACGAGGGGAACGCAGTTACTGGTTCGTAATTTGAGCCGAATAGCGCTTCCAGTTTCTTGGCATCAAAACGTTTGGCTTCAGCCAGAAAGGAGACCCAAAGCTCATTCCAAGGTAAATCGCCGAAATCCTCAATGGGAACCATCGGGCTTTTCGCACTTACCAGCGTCTCAAACCCGTCCTTTGTAAGGTGCATACCTAGGTCGTGCAGCATGACTGATGTAGTCAGGGCGGCAAAGTCGAGGTCGGTCATGAGTTCCAAGGATTTGTCGGTTGCTAGGTCAACCGCCGTTTCCAGAACCGCCTCAAAGTGAGTGACATCATGGTCGGTATATTCTGGAAAAAACACCAATTTGTTTGAAACGATATGGTCAGAAATTCGAGCAACTGAACTTTTGACGTATCCGTCGAGCGCATGGTTGCTGTTGATCCGTTCTAGAATGACTTCGCTAATTCTCATTTTTATAAATCCTTGGAGCTGCACCCTTAGATTTAGTCATAAGATTTAGATTTTCCAATCGCAAGGTCCCTTGTGAGATCGGACTTATTCTTTCGATATGCGTGCAATAGTCTTTATGGACGTGGCCTTCTCCAGCTTCACCAGCTAGCCCGACCGAAAACTTCCGGCTTGTCTTTAGCATTGTACTATAGCCTGAGGACTCATGCATTGGCACGACAGGATGAATGTCCGCAAACCGGAGTGCTGTTGCAGCATCACCACCTTTCCCCAGTGGCCGGTATGGGCCGAGGTTGTCTGCGCTCAATTAAATCTGGCATCTATTGCCCACATCCGATTTGATGCAGGTTCGAGTGAGAGGCAGGCAAAGGGAAGCATCCATTATGTCACCTAGCGACAAAATCTGGTTGTTGGATGAAGTTGTGTCGACGGCCACCGCGTCCTGGCGCATCTACATCGCGGCGTACGACAAATTCTCTGTTTGGCCAGTAGAGCGACAAGACAGCCCAGAGTACAATGGATATGCAACTATTAGGGCCCTGCTTAGCCATAGTTTTATGTCTGCTTGTTATGCGTCTGTGGAGTCAGGAAAACGTTCTTACTCGATGCACCATGCCATCAACGACCCGGACCTGATCGTCTCGCCATTGGCCAAAATGGAGTGCGAAAACTGCCTCGGTTTGAGGACCAAGATCGCGACATACCGCAACAATGTAACGGCGCACGTCAACACCAAGAGGAAGCAGGCGGAGTGGGCCAATTTCGCGAACATAAAAAACGGCGAAATCGACGTTTTTCTGCGAAGTGCCAGAACCGTTGTGGAAGAGCTAGGCAAGTCAAATCTGGGTGTTCATTTTTTGGCTAGTTCTCGAATGACCTTCCAGAAAAATTTCCGCGAGTTTTGTCGTGTAATGCAATACTAAGGCAGATGGCCCCTCCTAAGAGTTATAATCGGATGTCTCCTTTGACGGGCCGCACCGCAGCATAACGAACCGATATCATGAGCAACTTAGGGCCGATAGTGTTGAAAAAGTCCGTTACCGAAATTCGCAGCCAATTTTTTAGAATTTGATCCCTGCCTTCGCGGTTGACCGAAATTGAATTTCATTCTGAACTTGACTGCGGAATGCGGTGCTACAAGTCTGGCGTTGATTGTCGATAGGCGGAGCTTTTCAACACTATCGGCCGAAAGTACCAATGAAGGTATGGTAACTTCGGATGGAGAGCGGAAGTTCGTTGCGCCGTGAGCAAACGGCGGCTATTGCCCGGCCCAAGGTCGGATTAGGGGCGAGCCTGCTACCAGATCAGCCCCCTGAGCGTTTTCGGTATTCTTCTGCGACGGCTGAATTGAAACTTAGAATTCCCTTCCAAGGCTCATCATCGACGCTGACGCCATCTGGCACGGCCTTTTCAAACAGCATGTTTTGATACTCGTAAATCTGAGCTACGAGCTCGCCGATTGGCTGGGACTCGTCCCCGGTCACTGAGTCAAACTCAATCACCTGCGCCAATTCAGGCAACGAGATGGTCTGGTCCTGAAGCTGGCGCAACAAGACGCCTTGAGCCTGAAAGTGTGGTGGATAGGTGCGTGGTGTAAGATATGAATCGACGTCCCAGTTTACACCCAAGAAGTTTCTCATTGTTTTTTGAGGCCCCACCGATGCACTAGTCTTCACGTCTGCTTGCAAAATTGGTTGCACCAACTCAATTGAAGCCTTGTGCATTCTAGGGTGAAGTACGGGATGCTCGATGTGCTTGTTCATCTCGAAATCAGCCAATTTATGAGCGCCCATGAAATCACCTACACTTATGTACTCACAGCGTGTTGGGTACGGGAATCCTGCCCGTTCGGAGAAGATGAAATCGGCTGAAATGTTGACCAGAAGTATGCTGTTGATTTTTAGGCCAAAACATATGGGCGCGTTATGGAACACAAGGCTCTCTACGCCGAATGCGTTTAGACCCATCTTGTCTGTATCAATTGAGTGAACTGCAAGGTATCGATCCTTCCGACCGATCCTTTCCTTGATATGAAAATTGGGATCTATACCAGTCGGGTTTCCTTGGAGAATATGGTAGTTCAGCCAAAGCCCGACCCGAACTTTGTCCATCCAGTCCATTAACGAAATGTAGTTTTCGACGGAAACGCCCTCACGGCGGAGCAACGCTTGGATGATCGGTTTGATCTGACCTTCGAGGCCAGAAAACTCGTCGTTGCAGGTTGTGCACGACGGCATCGTCAAGCTGTTCCATGAAAACTCAATGTGCTGCTTCGTTCTATAATTGAAACACATTTTCACAACGCGTTTTGGGTCACCAGTTTCTTTCAAAAGCCACTGTGGCAAAACGTGCTCTTTGTTCTTATTTTCTGGTGGGTTTCCACAAAATACACAGAACTTTGACACAAGCATGCTCCCAATTGAACGCATTCTGAAATGGCCTTGACAATAAATCTTCGTACCGGCCCAAACCATACCCTGACAAGCGGATTCTGCATATTTACGATGCCCCCTTATGAAGCGGACACTAACGCGGCACTCCTCGCAGCAACCATACAAAATTCGCCACATGCTGACCGAGGACGCCGTTCAGGGCCCAAACAAGTAAACGCAACTCGTGGGATTGAAGCCTACTTGAGTACCATTTACGAATGTCTGGAAACGGGTTCGCAGTCGCAAAATGCGAACGATGCATCGAAGGTCGGGAATGGGCCGAGGCTGTGTAAAAACACCATCTTGGAAAACTCTGATAGAACGCCATTCCCCTGCTCAACCCCAGACAAAACATGCATTTCGCCAACACTCGTGAAATCACTCAAATCCGGAAATTCATTCTAGCTGCTCTGAAGAATTTTGAGTTTTCACACAGCCTCGGCCGGAAACGTCGACCCTGGTCGGCTGTGAGCGCCGCCAAATGTTGCACCGCATCAGGCCGCAATGAGCCCAAAAATACAAAACTGCGCACGCCGCAAACTGACCAACTCGGCATTGATCCAACTCAATGTCAGACCCATCATGGTGCAATCTCATGTCTAGTATTGCGCTCATTATATAATGGCTTTTTACATGCTATATGATAATGCATATTTTCATATCTAAATTGATAGATTGTTAAAGAGAATCAAATGCTGGACGGAATACTCAATCCGCAATTGTTTGAGGCGATAAGAGATCATACAGGTTTGACGACATTGGCAATGTTGCTAATTGCTGGTCTCGCGTTGGCTTTACTGAAAGGCGCTCCTGTAGTTATTCGCGTAGCTCTGCTACTCGTAATTGTCGCAATCTACGTAGCAGTTATTTTTCTTCCCATAAACGGCGAGATAGCTCCCCTCGTACCTCCTGAAGAAAATACGCCGACTACCGCACCGGAATGTGAGGAGCGACGTGTGTTGGCTGCTGAAGAAACATACTGGAGCGATACAAACAGAAACGTCGGAATTAGCCTCGGCGGCGGTGGGACAATGCCTGTTAATAGGGCTTTTTTGAATATCGACAAGAATTGCAATATCTATCTCCGCTATTCAGCAGGAGCGCGGTCTGGCAATCAGAAATTTCCTACCAACGGCAATGCCCCGTGGGTTCTAATCTCTATTTTCGACAAGGCTGGTAATCCGATGAAAGACAAAAGCGGGAGCTATATTGATAAGAAAAACACTGAATCCGTCGCTATAATTAGTGATTGCGGGGGCTCTATGTACGCTACTAAAGCAATTGATTTTATTGATAAATCCGACTTGGATAACATTGATAACTTTGACTTGTCCATGTCCGGCGTCAACCCACAGAGTTGTTGATTATTATGAGAATTCTGCGTTTGTAGTCGTTTTTCTCGTTAGTGATGTTTGCAACCTTCAGATAGCGACAGGCTTTGAAGGTCTCAAAAGTCCGCATTGCGGTCGTCTGACCCAGTTATTGTTCGCAAATGCGGCGAATGACTGCAATCGGGGGAGCTGATCTTGCCCGACGAACGGCAGGAATGGGCCGAAAGTGTTCAGGCAATTCTGATTGTCTCGTAGGATGCTGCGGTATTTTCTTTTGTGCCAGGAGATGTTGTGTCGTGAGGCGCATCAAGCATGGGTCATGGATCACCAAGTTTCACGGTGCGCCATGTCTGGATATGTTTGACTTCATCGGGTCGGCGAAGTTTCAAATGTCCGTAATCGCCCATTGCAGGAAAGCGCAATGTCACATTGATATAATCTGTTTTACCACATTTCGAGCACGGAAACGGGACGTTGCGGGCGGGGTTGTTCGGGTTTAGTACATTGACCAAATCAGACGCTAAAAAATAAATGGCACGTCGGCATAAATTGCATTTTACCAGTATCAACTGCCCCGCTTTGGCAGCATCACACAAGCGATGCTCCTTGTTGCCAGGGTGGTTAAGCTCACGTCGATAAGAGGGAGGCATTCATGCGCCGAGTCATTGGAGTTTCACATAAGAACAAAAACAGAACATTGCACGCCTTGCGAGGCCGCGCAAGAACGCGTAGATTTTCTCGATGTGCAATCTTTACTCGGTCACGACCAATCGGCAGGCAATCATAGATTTTGTCAAAGCCGTTAGCGTTGCAGAAGGCGTTGGCAATTTCCCGCCAATACCGGGTGTCTTCCCCGATTATACCGCGCCAATTGTACGAAACTTTGAAAATCAGCGTCAGCTTTCAATGGCGCGTTGGGGAATGCCGTCACCTGAATTTGCACTTATCAGTAAAAAGACCGGGAAACGGAAAGGCACCGATAAAGGCATTACCAATATCCGCAACACCAAAAGCCCGCATTGGCGCCGATGGTTCGGGGTCGAAAACAGATGCGTAGTGCCGTTTAACTCCTTTAGCGAAAATGAAGTCTTGCAGGATGGGTCGCGCCCGCCTGTCTGGTTTGCGGCAAACGATGACAGGCCACTGCAGTTCTTTGCGGGAGTTTGGACAAATTGGACAGGTGTAAGAAAACTCAAGGAAGGTGAAATCTCCGCAGATATTTTTGCGTTTTTGACAACGGAAGCCAATAAGGAAGTCGGTGCTATTCATCCAAAGGCCATGCCGGTGATTTTAAGAACAAGCGAAGAGGCTGATACTTGGCTGAATGCACCATGGGTCGAGGCCGTTTCAGTACAACGGCCTCTGCCAGATAACAGTCTCAAGATTGTTGCGCGCGGAGCAAAACAGGATGGGCTGGAATTAATTTAATTGATTTCAGCAATTTTATTGTGGCGGTCAATGAGATTGATAAAAGACCGCCTGAATTCGGGGTCGCGTATTTCATGAACGATAAGGCCGTAGCCGAAAATCGTTTCATCATCATCTAAACTTCGCGGCTCTGATAATAATTGCCTGCCGGTCAAAACGGCACGCGCATCACACAAAAAATAACTAACCGGCTGATCCAGGATGATAGCGGATTGTAACAATTTGGATGATGAAATCCTGTTCTTGCCAGACTCATATTTTTGAAGTTGTTGAAATTTGATACCAATTTTTTCAGCTAGAGCGGCTTGCGTCAGACCTGCCTCGAGGCGCGCCTTCTTTAGGCGTTGCCCGATTAGTTTTTCAATATCTTGATCTACCAGACGCATTTCAGGCCTTCAAAAGCGCATGAAACCGGAGGAAAGCCTACACACCCCAAATCGCTTTCGGCTGGCTTTCCCCCGATCTGCACAAGCGATGGGGAAATATCGCATTGTTCTGTGAAATTGGTTGATGGTTTTTGTTTCGCTCATCAAAAGATAATCGCAGATCTCCAGATCAAAGCTCAAGACAAACCATCCATAGGCAGCATTTTGTGCGTGTTGCGCGGTTGCCAACATAGCACCGTTGCGCTCCACGCAAATTCTTGCGTAACCTTTGAAAGTGGGATTTGCGCAGGACGCAATTCAGCAATCAGATCAAGCCACGATGCATTCTGGCTGACGCGTCCTGATGTTGAAGTCCGGAATTTCATCCTGCCCCACATTGGTCATTCCGATGCGCTCATAGAATGCGGATAATGTTGGATAGTTTGTTTCGCTGGTATTCAGACACACAACATCATGACCGTCTTCAAACAACTTACCCATCATGAGATTTACCACGCTACGGCCTCTGCCATTGCCCGCATGTTCCGGGAACAGGGCGACGTTCTCGATCTCAATCGGATTTTTCGGTTTTGCCGCCGAAAGAAACGTCCTGGTAACATTTTGATCCGGGATCACAGCGATGCAATAGCCAATCTGTTTTCCAACCTCAACAAAATCAAACAAGCGCATATTTTGTTTTTTGATCCGCGCGGTTAAAACATCAACATCGTAAAGTTCCTTGTTGATCCAATTCCATGGAATGCTCGACACACGGTCAACAATATTCTTCGGATTTGGGGTGACTTCAACCAATCTGTGTTTCGCGCAAACGCCACGCGCATTGAACTGATCTCTGGTCTTCAAGAAATGCGTGCGTTTGATTGTCCCGAGCATCACTTTGGCTCATGCGTCAATTGCCACTGCAAGCTGAACTGCTTTTTCAGGGACTCGGCAAAACCGGCATTCTTGATAACAACAACCATGACGTCGTTATTCTCAAACGTGGCAATGCCCACTTTATCGCCGTAGACAAAGGTAGCCGTATCATTGAAGTGTTCGGGATTTATCCAGCGATATTCGCAATAGGACGCGCCAAAAAATGTGCCGTCACCTTCCGCAAAAATGACCCGGTATCTAAACTGATTGGGCTTCTTGTCTTTCAACGCCAGCATACGTTCTTGTTGAACCTTCACGAAGTCAGCACCCAAAGCGCCGATGACAAGGTGTGATGCGGCATTGTAAAGGCATATCTCGCCGCCGACCTTCCGGGCTGTTTCGTAGATATCGTCATAGAATTGGCGGAACTCAGCGTTTCCACGATAGACCCGAACACCCGAAGGGATTTGCCGGACCCCATTGTGATCGGTAAATTCGACGCCGCGGGTTTCATAGAAATTGACGAGCTTTGCAGCATGGGGGCTTGAAACATTGCCCTTTCCATTTTCGATATTGGAAATAGTTTTCGGGTCTACGCCGATATTCTCAGCAACGAATTTTTGCTCGAAGCCCGCCAAACCTCTTGCTGCGCGTAATTGTTCTTTAGTAATCATTGTCTATACCGGAATTTAATTTCTATTATTACTATATATTAACCATTCTTTAACCATATATCTGTAGAAAGTACAACATATTATTAATTTACATATTTAATTAGTTGAGACACACGGGGGTTTATTATGAGTAATACTAATAAGAATACTGAAAAAGAAGACAATGAGGCGCTCAGAGCAGAGCTCGAAAAACGCTATGGCGAGGCTGTAGCCCAGGAAATCATGGATCAAATCGAACGCGCAACGGCGGAAACGACAGTGCCGGACTATATGCCCTTCAAAGCCAGCACTGAAATGCTGGAGCTGTTCCGTGGGGAAGCGCAGGACTTATCCAAAGAGTTGAGAAAAATGCGCCGAAGCCGCAAAGAGGGTAAAATCGCCTACATTGCCGAGCGCACGCTTGAGATCGAGTTCAACCGTGTCTTCCGGCTCTACTGGACAAGCATGAAACTGCACCACGCATTATACCACAAGGTTAAAACGGCACTGTCAAAGCCGTCATACCTTTCAAGGCGGCTTTCCCCGCAAACGTCTGGCACTCCCCTGTGCCAGGCGTTTGCTGCCTGATCAGATGATGGGGGTCGCAATGAAAAAGAAACAGAAAAACAAATTCAATGTCGAGCTGGGCTTTCGTGTCCGGCAGATACGAAGTCTCAACAAGTGGTCGCAAGAGGTTCTGGGCGAGAGACTGGGTGTTTCAACCCCGACAATGCAACGCTATGAAGCGGGTGAAATCCCTTTGACTGCGGAGGCAATCGGCAAATGCGCCGCATCGCTGAATACGCCTGTCGGCTTTTTCTATGGCGAGACTGACCAGCATCCGGCAGCTTCGAACACGAACAAAGTCGGCTTGTTGCTGGCGGCTGAGATCATGGAGTTGCCGGACGAGAATATCCGCAAAAGCGTTTTTCATCTTGTGCGCTCCATCATCCGGTGGGACGAAAAGCGCAGCAAAGACGCGGCGTAAAACTTCTTTGCATCTAGCCAGGTTGAAAGGCTGGATTATGATTTGGAGACTGCAATGCTGCGGCTGGATCGGCATTGCTGGTAAAGGCGGTTGTGGCATTTGGCGTGTCAATCGCGCTTTCAATTCCAGTGATATGTTTCATGGCAGAAGCTGGAATCTTTGGCATTGGCAGGGACATGGCGTCCTCAAGCTCGGCGTCGAATTCTTCCATCTCTTTGACTGTCATGTCGCCGGAAGCGGCGCGTTCCCGCGCCTGACCAAGATTTTCGCGGGATTCAGAAATCCCTTCAAGTTCAACGGCAATATCTTCCTGTGCGTCTAGAAGTTCACTGCGTTCTTGTTCGGCAAGCAACTGTTGTCCCTGTAAATCGCGCCTTCGAGCAAGTCCATCCGTATATAATTCAGAGGCAGGACTAAAAACAGAATCTACATCAATCTCATCAAGTGAGACGTTCTCACCAGTTTCATCAATGACAGACAAGCCATCTCGCGATTTAAAAAGGCGGCGTCCGTCTTCATGGACATGGGCTTGTTCAAGCAAGCTTTCCAGTTCAGCGTCAACTTCGTTCAGTTCGTCTCCAATTTGATCTAAACGTCGTCGATTTTCCATCAACGCCTCAACAATAGCTGTGTCATATGCAAGCAGCTGTGCTTCGTTCTTATCAAGCTGTGAACCGTAGCTATCAAGACGGGCTTCAAATGCTTCAATCTGAATTTGTGTAGCGGTGATGGTTTCGGCTGCAAACGCCAGAACATCGCCTTCAAGTCTATCTTCAACGTCCGTGCGTTGTTTGGCTTCCTGTTTTGCCTTGATGAACCATTGCTTTTGGCGAAGTGGCTCTAAATTGCGACTTCGTTCCTTGCTTGCAAAATGGCTCACCAATTCAATCATCTACGCACCACACTTTTTTTTGATGAGGACGTGGAGCAACACTCCAACTGGTTTTTCCAAGTGTGCGCTAAAAACCGTTTCAATTCGCGCCCACTGTCGGTCACTATCCGCATAATACCAGTCATAAATACACTTCATCCCATCCTCATTTGGCTTATCCCGCAAAAACCGTGCGTAGGCCAAGCCTTCCACGACCCCTGAAACATAAGCGAACTGCTCTGCAACCGCCATTTTATGTAACACAAACCCGGCATTTATCACGTCTTCCTGCGCCCTGGCAGTGTTTCCAAATATACATAACAGTATTATTACAGATATTTGTTTATACTTACTTAATATATTAACTTTTCTATTCAACATTATCGGTCAATATTGTGGAATTTGATTCTTATGCCTTGGTTTTGTTATAATTGAATTGTAATCGTGCAATTTCAATGACTTGACCGGACACAATCCCGGCACTTCATCACAAATTCAGGATCACACAAAAAGGACCGATTTTGTTGGTTGGCTTGTCACCGACCATATGTAGCTAACGCATTGAAAAACATGATATATGGATATCTTCGGATCAGTACAAAAATGCAAAGGCCTGATCGTCAAATTGAGGGGCTGAAAGGCTTATGTGACGCGTTTTTCGTTGAAGTGCTATCTGCAGTATCGGCAAAACGGCCAATATTCGAAGAAATAGTTCAAAAGCTACAGCGCGGCGATACGTTTCTTGTCTGGGATTTGGATCGAGTTTTCAGGACGACGTATGACGCGATTGTCTATGAGAAGGAGTTTCGGCGGCGTGGCATAAAATTCAAGGCCATGAACATGAACATCGACACCAGTACGGCAGATGGAAACCACGAATATCAAAGCAGAGCGGCAGCGGCGGAATGGGAACGGCGCAAGATATCGGAGCGCACGATTGAAGGGCTGGTCTTGGCACGCAAGCGAGGAAGCCGGTTAGGCAGGCCGCCCAAAATCACCGATGAACAGGTGCGTGATGCAAAAGCATTGATTGATAGCTCCGATACAACCATCAAAGATGCGGCGGCCTCTTTGAAAGTGCACCCTTGGACGCTATCCCGCAGAATGCGGGCTTTACCACCGGAGCGGACGCTTCATCAGTGATTGGTCTTAATCGTCTTGCTCTACTGGAGGGTATTGCATTCGCTGATGGATCACGGTCAGGATATCAATGTCGGTTGGTGATGTGATCTTGTAGATAATCGTATAGGGCAAACCCGTTACGGCGAACTCCCGCGTATCTTTGACAAGTCCCTCACGCCCCAGAAGCGGGAAGTTTTCAAAAATCTGCGTGACCTGACGAATGCGCGATATAACGCGGTCAGCGGCAGACGGATCAAACTCAGCGATGTAGGTATGAATATGTTTAAGGTCAGAAAGGGCTTCGGGGGTAAAATTAACGTTCAAAGCCGAATGTCTCCCAAACCTTATGGGCGGGAATCATGTTTGATCGGTCTTTTGACTGCTCAAGGCCTTTGCGTATCTTGGCCTCTTTCCAAGCCAGATAGTTTGGGTCGGAAGACGGTTCGCAAGGCTGTGTCAACTCAGCCAATGATGATGTTTCTTTGATTTCGCTCATGCCCCATTGTAACGCAAAATAAGGGCAAAAATCCATAAAAAACGACAACTGCCGCGAAAGCGGTAAAACCGCCCGTTGGGGAGCCAACGGGCGGTTTTGTTTTGGTGAGGGCTATTTAAACAGCTTCTTGAGGGCTTTGCGGCTGTCCATGGCTTCTATGCCGCCCTTTTTGGTGTAGGCGGTCATGGGGAAACTCATATAGCCCGGTTGCCAGTCCTGCTTGCCATTCTTGCGCTTGCCGCTCAAGCCGTCCTGAATGATCTGTCTCTGGACTTTGGCGGTGGAGGCAACATGCGCGTCTGCCGTGCTCTTTCCAGCGACTTGTTTGACAATGGTGTTGAGCGTTTCCTTGTCGCGCAACAGATCAAAAAAGGTTTGATCCGGTTGCCAGTGATCGGCCATGTTCACCGACAGTTTTTCGCCTAAAACTTCGACAAGGGCAGAACCGCTTGGCAGGGTTTCGGCAACGACAAAGGTCAAAACCAGATTGACGCTGGCATCGTCCAGTTCCAGCAGCTTGGCGACTATGGCGTAAAGATCAGGACTTTTACCCCAATCGGTTTTGCGCGGTACGATGGGTTCGCCCTCTTCACCAGAAAGGTCTAACAGGCTCTGTACCCGTTCGCGCTCTGCCTGAAACACGCTTTCCGCCTTATTGGTTGCAAGGCTTTCTGCAATAGCGTCCGTATTGGACTTTTGCGGGTCGGCCTGAACACTCCAAAGCGAAGACCCTGCAATCATCTGCGCCACCGCCAAACGCAGGGCAATGCCCTGATGTGACAGGAGTTCGGTTCTCACGGCGCTATGGCGGTGAAGTCCAAGGTAGTTTTGCATGGACTTGGTGAGTTCGCCGTTTTTGGAAACGGGCGTTTCGCCGCTCAGCTCTTGCTGTTTGCGCTTGGCTTCTTTTTGGGTGACATAACCGACATGCTGAGAGACTTCACCTAGCTTGCTGACAGAAATATAGACCCTGCCGCCATTGTCTTTACCCGTTTCAACATGATCCCATCTGTAATAAAACTCCCCGACATCAAGGATAGTCACCTCCTGCCAGCCTTCATCCAGAAAACCCTGTTTCAGCTTGGCAATGGCTTGGTTTTGAAGCGTCCAGAATTTCTCTGCGTCATCAAAATAGCTTTCCTCCCCAAAAAGGTCGGAAACAATCTGCCCCTCATAATCCGCGACATCAAACAACGCATTTTCAAGCGGGATATTCGCCCCACCAAAAAGCCAAGCTTTCAGCGCGTGAAATTGGGGCGCGAATTCGTCACTCTTGAATAATTGCCACCATGCTTTTTGCTGCTTCGGCGTTGCCAAGGTTAGGGAGCGGATTGTATCGACGCCTATTTCCTGTTTTTCATAGGCAGTTAAAATCGGCGCGTGTAAATTACCAAGGGCAAGACGCTGTTTGACCTGCCTGTCGGTAATTCCAAATTGCGCGGCAATATCTTCAACGCCTGTCCCTTTTTTGGACAGGGCAGAAAACGCTTTGTACTGGTCAATTTCTCTCATTGGCAGACGGGCGATGTTTTCAGCTAAGGACGCCTCAATTGCTTTGGCATCGTCCCCCTCTTGCATGATGATACAGGGTACAGGTTCGATAGCGCCCGTTTCAGCAATTTTGCTCAAGGCATGATAGCGGCGCTGTCCCGCGACAACTTCAAAGCCCTCGCAATTCTTGCGCACCAACAGCGGCTGAATAATGCCAAGAGACTGAATGCTTGGCACAAGGTCATCAATTTCTTTTGCGCCGATTTTACGGACATTCAGTTTTGTGGTTTTAAGTTGGCTTAGGTCAATATGTTGTAACTCCATGATAATTTTCCTTTTCAATAAATGGATTAAATGATGCGTGATTGCATCCCAAAACCCCCGACAGTGCAGGGGCTTAAGGACGCCATCAAGCGCACCTGTAAATCAGGTTCGTGCTGTTGATTGTTGTTTCGCTGTAATCGATACCTAAATCGCGTGCGATAGCGTCATAATCCAGATAGTGCTGGATGCGTTCAGGGATGTCGCCAAACAGTCCTTCTTCTACAAACTGATACGCCAGCTCTTTCAGGCTATCGAGTTCGTAAATGTCGATTTCAATATCTTCGGGATCGTCGCTAAGTTGAGAGTGGGAATAACCACATTCTCCAACAGCAATAATGAAGCGGATTTTCTGGTCATCATCCCAATCGGTTGCCGCTTCGAAATATCTGGCGATATCGGATTGGTTTAAGCCCCAGACTTTGGCAAGCTCACAGTCAATAGTCTCGCCGTCAATGAATTGAATTTCAAATTCCTCGACCTTTTGGCCGTGGCTGTTTCGTAAGGTTGACGCTTGGCTCTCATACTCATCGACAGATCGAAAATAGAAGCCTTCGGCAGAAATATCATAGGGTTGTGCATAAAATATCAGGGTCATTTTTTCCTCGCAATGTTGGTTTTCAAAAACGAGGTTTTCAGACTTTCTTCTGTCTACCCCGCACATGAAACCTTGCTCGCGGCGAGCGTCCAAAAACGAAAAAAGCCGCCTCCGATTTATCGGGGGCGACGTCTCTTTGGACGGTTGTGCCGAAAGCAAAACGCCCCAAAGCCTCACCGCTTGCGGCGGCTGCTCGCCAGCCGATCCGACAACACGGGAGCCGAATGCAATGAGGTGAATGGAGCGGGCCGGAGGATTTTGGCTATTGGATCAGGTGTTTTGTGTCGGTGTAAGCTGGCCTAGGGTTTCCATGTCCGGTGTGCCGGGCATCACTATAAGCGGCGGCACATATGCCGCCTCCACCAGTCCTTAAAAACGCCGTCAACGACGGCACCATAAAAATGAAGACTGCCAGGAGCCACATTTGAGGTGGCGGGACGCGTCGATCGGTGAGCCAAGGTTCCCGGTGTTCCCGCAGGAGCGGCCAAAGCCGCGGGATCGAGAGCACCCTTGGATTGCCGTCCGCTTGGTCTTTCTCTGTCAGGGATCGTGACGCGCATGCGCCGAAACAACTCGTTGGTTCGATTTCGCTTAGCAAGGCACGCGCTTAGTGAAATAGTGCCCGGCTCGGACAGGCAGGTCGAATTCTAACAATTATCGCATGAATTATGCGTTCAGCTTTACTTGTGACAAATAATAAAGAATATAATTACCTTGATAATTGGCTCCTTTCTGTGAGGTGCCTAATCAAATTATTTGCGAGCACTATTTTTGATGTTTAGACCATTTCATCAGAACTATCTACAAACCACTAAAAACGACCCAATGCAGATAGATGACGGGCTCTATGTTATCGTCCCATTTGGGTTTGAACAGATTTTTATTCGAGTAAATCTTGGCCCATATGATTTGCCGTTGAATTTCAATCATGTAAAGCACGTGGTTGAGAATATGGATGCGACACATTGGTCGATAAATAGTGGTGGGCGGCCAAAAGTTTTTCACGGCGGAAATTCTGGAATAGATCAACTTGCTATATTGCATGATGCTCAACAAAACATCAAAAGCACCATAAAAGCAGGTGGCGATGGTGTTGTTTCACTCTCATTCGTCGATGACCTAATGCAATCAAAGGAAGAATTCTATCTACCATCATTGTGGAAATTTGTATTCGGTTATCAAGTTATCGACGAGGCTGAACTAGCAATGCGGTTACTTACAGAAGAATGGTCGATTCTAAGAGCGCCTGCATATCTCGCCTACGGACAAAATACCAAAGCGATTACATCTTATGCGCGGAAGTTGGACGCCCCAAAATCATTCAAGAGCAAAGGTCGGCTCGGAATTATTGGGGCTGTTTGGCGCTTTGTTAAAACGCTTACAGGATTTGCAAGTGACATTCAGTTGTCCGCAGCCAGGGCATTTATTTATATGCACTATGCTGAACACAACAAACAACCATATGATTATGATTATCTAGAAAAAGTCATAGAGGTTCATTTAGCGGTGCGCGGTAAAGAAATAGGTGATGTTACGAACATTTACACCGATCTTGCTAGAGATAAAATTGATCAAAATTATGGGTTAATTGACAAGAGATGGTTCAAAATACCGTTCATAAAAGAAAATAGACGGCTACGGAAAGTCTTTGAAGAAATTGGTGTGAACCGATATGCATACGATTATGCGACTTTCAACACAGTTGTGAAGGATAGACAAGCCTCTACTGGAATGGATGGGTCAGCGAAAAAATTAATACGGGACATTGATACTGTTGGTGAAATTGTAAAAGACAACCAGTCGAATTCATCCTGAGCGCGGTATAAAGATGTTCGTCTGAAATCGTGCATCGTGGAGATTTTTGAGATTTCTGCAAATACAGCAAAAAACACGAACTAGGGGCTGTTGATGTTCGGGATTCCCAAATCAGCTGATTTCTGGTTCATCAAGGTTGCAAACGGAGGAGAGCAACCTTGACCCGAAGAGTCCTATCCAATTCGCAATGGGCGATCATCGAACCTTATTGCCTGGGCAAATCCACCGATCCGGGACAAACCGGACGTGACCCACGGCTTTTCGTGGAGGCAGTCCTCTGGATTGTCCGCACGGGCGCTCAATGGCGCGAACTGCCGGGTGAGTTCGGCAAATGGAACTCAGTATTCAAGCGGTTCCGCAGATGGGTCAAAGCAGATATTTTCTATCGTATGTTCAGAGCATTAGCCTCAGAAGCCGACCTGGAATACGCGATGATCGACGGTACTATCGTCAAGGTTCATCGCTCGGGACAAGGCGCAAAAGGGGGACTCTTTGCCAGGCCATCGGACGCTCTCGCGGCGGCATAACGACGAAGATACTGGCCCTGACTGACGCGCTCGGCAATCTCGTCGATTTCTCTGTGGTGCCCGGGCAAGCCCATGATCTGCGCGAGACCGATGCATTGATCAGCGGCCTGTCCGCCGGGCATTTACTGGCGGACAGGGCTTTTGACGCGGATTGGCTGCGAAATGACCTGCTGGATCGCGGCATAATCCCGGTCATACCGCCAAAATCCAACCGGCGGTTCCCGGCGGAATTCGACAAGGAGACCTACAAATGGCGGCAATTGATCGAAAACTACTTTGGCAAACTGAAGGAAAACAGAGGGACAGCAATGCGCTCTTGCAAAACCGACCAGAGTTTTAAAGCCTTCATCTCAATCGCCGCAACGCTCATTCACACAAGGTAAACGTCACCAACCCCTAATCGGAATTCTTGATTTCTTCAACTTGGGTCAAGAGGATAATGATAGCTTAAGGTACAAGACATCCTTCACCGCGAAGTGGCAAAATATTATCAAATTTCAAAAATGCGGTTGATTGTTATCAACTCGGACCAGAAGGCGGACGGCGTGGACGAAAATGCGTGACGCTAGCAGAGTCCTCTGTTTCACTATCTTCTAATTCTAATCTTCGGCTGATTTCGGCATTAATCTGTTCAAACATCCTATCGATGATATCTTGCCGTCCTATGACACGAGCCATTAGGTATGGCGTGCGGCCCCACGCATCGCGGAGGCTAATATCAAACCCGGGTTGATTGCAAAGCAAGTCGACAAGCGCATAATCGCCTTCGCCACCCCCAATATGCATCGCTGTCAGGCCAGTTTCGGGGTCGGCCTCGTTGATACAGTCAGGGTTTTCCAATAATGCAGCTTTAACTTCCTCTAAATCCGCGTTCATTGCTCCCCTAATAATATTAGGTTTGTCTTCGTTCAATAGGTTATAATTATCAATTAGGTTATTAGAAACAATAAACATTATATCATATCCGACAATATTAAGTCTATTTTTCTTTCTATATCGATTTTATATGATTTTTCCTTAATTACCCTCAAATTTCTTCTTAACTTTGGTCCGTAATGAATATTTAGCGCTTTCTTAAAAAGCTCATCATGAGCGGTAGATTTGGTAGGTAATGTAACTTTTTCCTTATTTTCTTCGGTTGTAAAAACTTCATAAGTAAGATCGTCGAGGACTCCGCCAACCATATCTATGAGATTTCCCGGCGTATAAAGCAGGCCTAGATGACGAGTTTTATATGTCTCAGACCGCATTATCACCGGGGAAAAACTACGCCCGGGAATACAAAAACCAGAAATAATATTCAACCGTTCCCGTTGCCCTGTTCCTTCATGTTTATTTTGATTCATGAAAAAGTCTATTACCTTCAAATAGTCGATGCTTTTACCTGATAGAAAGGCCAACACTCGGGTCGAACCACTATATTTATGATGGGTGTCCACTTCGTCATATTCGTAAAGACCAAAGATTGATTCAACATTGAGAGCCTGCTGATAGCGATCTTTAAGCGCCGACTGGTCGCGAAGATATGTACCTAATATTTGGCCGACACCATCCGCTGCGCCCTGCTTCTCAAATGCAGAATCATAGCCCGGAATTCTTAATTGAAGAAAAGCATCGAAAACCTTAACCAAACGATCACCGAAACGTCTCGGTTTTTTGCCTTTGTCTTTCTGTTTCAGAAAATCCCTCATCAAGTTTTTGTCATTCACAAATGCATCAATTTCAAACTCAACCTTCGTTGCACCAGGAATGGAAAACCGGTGAGCGTTTTGATTGAGCAACGGGACTATTGTAGTTTTAAAATAACGCTGTTGTGTATCTGACTGACTGTTGAATTCAATTCGGAAAGCGTCACGGATAAATTCTCGACGTTCAGAGTCATAGGTCATTGGCAGTATGATCAGTTGCTGGCTATCTATCATAAATTTTGATTTCATTTTTTGGGAACCACAATTGAACCCTTTCGAGCGTGAATTACAAAATTCTATTTGCGATTGTGGTTTTTTGAAGTTGATTCCTGTGCGTTCAAAACGTACCCCAACTGTGCCCCAATCAAATCAAGTTGCATCTGTTATCTTGCGTTCAGGAGTTCTGCTCCGTTTGGCGCAGTGCCTCCTTTGTGTTCATCAACTCAACAAAGATTCAAGGAGAATGAAAATGCGAATGAGAAATAATACCACCTATCAGTTCATGTTGGGACAACTCGGTTATTCAACCGGAACATCCGTCAATATGCTTGGCCTTTCTTCAGGCGGGCATTTGAAGAACTGAAATTGGAGCCAGAGAGTTGCGGCTCTCCGGCTCCTTTCATCAACTATCAACGTGAAGGCTGAAACCTGATGATTGCGAATTTATCTACCTTGGGAGACTGCGGGTCAATCAGTGAATTGGAATTATCACCGCTTCCTGATCCGACACTATTTCCTCATGATCTTGAGAAATTATCCTGCCCAGTATGCAGGGGATGGGGAATGACGCGACATTCGTTCTTTTGCCGGAGCTGTCGTGGTCGCGGATCATTTCCCATCTAGGGAACCGCCCAGACAAAAAACCCTGACGGCTTCGGCAAATCCGTAGCCGTCAAAGTTTCAAAATATATCGACACCGTACCACCGGACAGATTTTGCGCGGCTGTTTCCGCACGCCCGCAATCATGGCCCGTTCGTCGCTGTCACCCAAAACCGGAGAATAATATGAACGTTCACAACGACACTTTTGACAATGACTTACAGGTTCATGAACGCCCGCCGAGCCGCCCATTGATGGATTGGGTCCCACCCCTTCTTGTCGGAACCCAAACACTGACACTGGCGCTTGGCCTGCCAAACATCATCACAGGATCAGGCGGTTTTCACAATTTGAAGATTGCATCCCTGACCCTTGGTGCAGGGATAGTGAGTTTTGGTGTCATGCACCTTGCTGTTAGCTTTGGTGCGCCTTATGCCGCCAAACGCTTTAGGTTGGCGGCGATCGCCAGCATTGTTGGGATAATGTTTGTCGGCGCGGGTTTCGCCTTGGCAACATTTTCCGGGAACATTTTACCCGATGTTGCTGCTCTTCGAATGCAGGATCACGGTACCAAGCTAGCGCAAGAGATTTCGCAAGTTAATCAAGTCGCGACTGAGGCCAGCAGAAGTGGCGCGACTCTCGGGGTCATAGCATCGGATTTGCATGGCTGGGCCGCCTGCGAGCAGTCCCAGTCTTGTTTGAGCAAAGCAGCCGCTACGGGGCGTGGGTCTATCACAGTAGTCCTAGAAGGTCTGGCGGAACAGGCAGAAGCCATTCAACAGCAATATGAACAGGGCGAAGCCGCGCGTGAACATGCGCTGGAAGAAATCAACGATCACTTTGCTGATTATCAGCGCATTGTTGGGCAGACAGAGATCAGCATTTGGGAGCGCCGCAACACACTGAAACAGACCGACAACCTGCTGCACCAGGCAACGGCAAAACTGTCCAATGCCGTACCGCTGCATCTTATCGAACGATATGCGGAGGAATTGTCGAACGGCATTAAGCTGTCAGGACGGGCAGATGTCGCACAGCGTATCAATGCCATTTTGTCGGAACATGGCAAGAATCTTGAAGCAATCCTGGAGAGTAGCGGCGGTACCGCAGTCATGCGTCCGATCTTTCCGGCGCGTCCCGGGGTTGGTGAGGCGGTGACCCATGCCATGGATTTCTTGCCACTGTTTTTGCTGATCATCGCGATAGATGGCGTACTGCCGATCTCCGTCTGGATCATGGCTTATCTCAAGGAAGTCTGGATCATTGAGCAGGCGCTCAAGCAGCAAAAATACAAATCACAGAATACGGCAAAAAATAGTGGCTCCGGCAACGCTACTCCTCCGCAAGCCTATAAGAACGGCAAGACGACGCCTCTGGATGGGGATGCGCGCTAATGAACACCCCTGCGACCCCAAAGCGCAAACGATATGTGCGCGGGGCCAACCGCCTCGCGCGCACTATCGGCTTCACGATGCTGGGCGGCGCTGTCCTCGTTGCCATGATGATTTTCATTGCGTGGGATGCTGATTTCTTTGTCTTCCGCGACAAATGGGAGAATTTCAAGCTGGCAATGTTTGGTGAGTGGCATCCAACCGAAGATACTGAAAACACAACCCAACAAACCGACTTGCTGGATGGTGTTGACGAAATCAATTTCTTCAAGCGGGTCACTGTCGCCGGGCTTGGCGTCGTCGTGACTGGAGCAAGCTTTGCGTCCGCTGAAGACGTCATTGAAAAACGTGTGGCGAAACAGTGGTGCTATGTCGGCTTCGGCAATGGTGTTGCCACCAGACATATTGATCTTGGCAAGCAGGCCGGGGCGTCCCGGCCAATTTACAGCGATCTACAGACCGTGCCGCCAGATGTCTTGTCTGAGCTTGGCATCAGCACAGAGCGCCTTGCCTCTATCGCAAAAGCCAATTGCCGCTTCGGCGTGTTTGATACACGCGCAAGCGATCAAAATCGGGAGCAATAATATGATTGATCAAAACGCCTTGCCGTTTGGCGGCGGTATCATGATTGCAGGCATTCTGTATGCGGCCTTTTTCTGGGGGGTCGGCGGACAAACTATCGGACAGCGAACAATAGAACGCTCCGGGTGGTTACCACATTGCGAACGGGTCGTTGTCGAACATGCCCACGATACAAAACCTGATCTGCAATTCAGTGCACCGACACCTGACTGCAATGCCGTCATGGGGATGTTTGCCGGACAGGATGGCAAAGCGCTTTGTAATGTCGTTGGCGGCCTATTTGAGAACCCACTGGCATCCCAAATTAAAATCCAAAACAAAAGGCTGGTTGAAGCGTATACGAAACGCCTTGAGAACGCGGCGAGCAACGCAAATTCCCGATGCACTTGCGCCATAAATGTTCAACTCCAAAACCGCACACTCTGGGGTTTGTACTCCGGCTCCTTCAGAATCGTGATTCCGTCTGAAATCAAAAATTTGAATGCGGAATTATTCACGGCTTTGAACTCACCTGTTTGCCGGGGGGAATTCCAATGATCTTTGGTTACGCCAAAATATCAGGCGGCATGCTGGAAACCCGCAGACGATCTTATGTCCTCTCATCGCTTAAGGCAGTGTCAACGGAATTGCCGTTTTTCGTGCCGGTGATTGCCCTCAGTATCGCCCTCATCGGATTCATCATCAGCTTTGCCGATCTGTTGTATTGGTATGAGATTGCCGCGACCATGGCGAGTGTTTTTGTTGCGATAGCGGTTGCCTCACAAATCGGGCAGTTGAAACTGTTGAGCCGCGAATTGAATGGCAACGAGCTATCAGGCGCTGTGTGGGGTCAAATAGCTGATCTGAATAAAATCAGATCCGATATCGCCCAAAAGATTGATCACTCCCACACTGGAGAGGTCTCATGAGCAAGGCACCAACTGACAACAACAGGCCGCCACACAACAACACTGGCACGATTTTTGAGATCAATTTTCAACTTGGCTATGGAACGCTTTTGGTGATCGCCGGCGTCTTGATGTGGCCGTCTGATCCCCATTGGTGGGCGTTTGGCGCGATGTCGATAATTTGCTGGCTTGCGGCAGGAGGTCTGGTTTTCAAGTCGCTGCGCCAAATGGGACAACTCCACGTCTACTACAAAAGAATGCGGGCATTTCAAAAGCGCGGCAAAGCGCCAAAGCAGGCGAGGCTTGCCAATAAGCAAGCTCAACAAAATGGCGGGATGCAGTCATGAGGGAAAAACTCAAAAGCTTCTTTGGCGGCACGCAAAAGGCTGTCCGGCGCACAATCCGGCTGAGAAAACTCTCTCAAGATAATGCAGTAAATTTTCAGGAAATCCGCCGCGTTATTGGGCGAGATATTGCAGATGGCAGCCCGGTTTTCGAGCCGCCCGGAAATAAGTCATGGGTGATTTATGGTGGTGCAGGCAGCGGGAAGACGACTTGTGTCAGCATTCCCGCTGTTCAATCCCTGATCTGGGATCAAACGCGCGCACTTGTCATCAATGATGTGAAGTCTGGAGAAATCGCGCACCAGATTGCCGCGCTATGTATCAAGCTTGGCCGCAGGTTCGCCGTGATTGATGACAACTTTGTTTTGGGTGCCGATTATCCTTATTGCATCCGCGTTAATACGTTTGGCAATCTGGTTGACGCTCACCAAAAAAAAGTCCCGAATTGCTGCTGGAAATTGAAACGGCGGCAAACACAATCATACCAGAGCCCGAGGGGGGGTTGGATAAGAATTTTTTCTTTCGGCAGGTCCCAAGGGAAATTCTTGCCTTTGCAATTTTGGCGCTGCTGGAACACAGCGCGGCACTTACAACTCCGGGCGGGCTGGCCGCTTTGATTGCTGACCCGGAGACTTTCAACTCTGTCATTGATATCGAGGCGGACGAAGGCGAGGAGCTCACACGCAATCGTGCTAGGCAGTTGAAAGAACTTCGCGACAAAGACCCCGAGCACTACAGCCAGCATATGCTGGCCGCGCAGTCGGCACTTCGCCTGTTCATGGCTGGCAGTCCGTTAGCCGAAGCAGGCCGGGACGCTGACGTTACACACGAGCAACTTCTCGCGGAAAAATACGTCGTTTGTGTAGTTCAAAATCCGAAGAATGCCGCGCGGCTTGGAACTTATTACGGTCTCATGTTCAATGCCTTCCTGTCCGCCCAATTGAGCAGTGAGTGCGGCAAGACAACAATTATTTTTGATGAAGTGGCAAACACTCCGGCCAAGGAACTCATTGAAAAAGTCACGGTTTTTCGCGGTGCAAAATTACAGGTGCTTTATATCGCACAATCGCGCGCCGACCTGATCCGCCAGAACGGTGAAAAACTGATTCAAACATTGGAAGACAATTGCTGCATCCAATGGCTCCAGTTCGGCAATTTCGAAGAGGCCGAGCGCGTTTCTAAAGCTATTGGCGAAATTGATAACGTCAATTTCAATCTTGGCGGCAGTTCCGACAAGCCGGATTTTACAACAACTTTTCAGACCGGGCGCGAGCCTCTTTTTACCATCGACGAACTGATGAGTTTGCCGCCGAGTGAGCAATTTCTGCGCGTCCCTGGTGTGGGCTGGATTCATTGCCTCAAAATTCGCCAGAACGAGATTGCGCCTTCCTGTTTCGACCTGGGTGATAACCCCGTCGAAGGCGGACGGCTTGAACCTGATGTGAAAATCAATCTGGCAGATTATTTCGAGGTGGAGAAATGATCCGGCCCGTTTATTTCGTCTGGGTTATCGTACCCATAGCACTGTATCTGGCCTATCAGATCTACGGCACGCCTTATCTCAACTGGTCGTATGATTTTTACAGTGATGGTGGCAATGATCCGTTTGCCGAACGGCATTATACGCGCTGCACCTATACGAATTTCCGCACTGAAATCACCATTCATCCCGGTGATGGCAATTGCCCGCGCATCAAATTCTTCAACTACGAAGACGGAGAGAATTAATGCAGCAGCATCTCATCATGCGGGTGCCGGCATTTCAAATCCTGCTCGGCAATAATCTCAAGGCGCTTTTCCCCTTTCAGAACTGTGAGGATCGTCGCTTTGGGAATGCCTCGGGCAATCTCGCAATCATAGTGATCGCGATCTTCGGATTGAAGGCCGTTGGGATCAGTTTCCCGCCAGAACTCTTCGTATGTCAGCGGCGCAAGCCACTCTTCGACTTCCTGCATGTAATTGAACTTTATCATGAATTAAGAATATCAGATTTGCGATTCCGAGTGCAAGCCTATTTTTGCAGGGGGTCATGAGTATGGCTTTATCCACCGCTGAGCGGGTCAAACAGACTTTTAATCTAATCGCCCTTCGCCGTGAAGCCGGAGCGCGGCTCACTGGGCGTCAGTGGGAAAAGCGCGGTGAGTTGATCAAACGGTGTGCACAGGCGCGTCAGAAGGCCGAAGAGCTCAATTTCAAGCGATATCCTATGCGTGTCGGAGTCGTCCAGAAAAAGCTGATTGATGAAGCCGGGTCAAAGACCAGAGAATATAAGCCTTTCTGGTCGCAAAATGACCGCTTCGACAAGTCCGCAACGCTGTATCTGGCGCAACAGGATGTCAGGCAGGCACATGAAAACCGGATCGCGCAGATCAACCAATATGAGGAGCGCGGCCTGTCAAATTTGATGACAGAGGCTAAACGCGAAAACCAGCTTCAGGGAAAAGCGGAGCGCGCCTTCAACAGGACCGTTGATCGTCGGCACGTGCAAGACAGACACCAATCGCAATCCCGAAAACGGTCAAGATAATTACCACTAGCCCAAAAGGAGATGACCAATGCAAATCATGTATGATCCCAAGGAAATGGAGCGTGTCAAATCAGCGCGCGAAAGCTTCTCCGGTCGTTTGTTGTCGGACCCGCAATTCGAAGAAGCGATGACAATTACCGGCATCATTGAAAAAGAGATTCAAAAGACCGGCAGGTTCAAAGAAAAGCTTGGCGATTACGCCTTTGCCTTTGCCAGAACCGAAAAATTCGAAACCCACAAGGCCGAAGTCGCCATACGCGATTTGTTCAAAGAACGTACTGGCATGAGCATGAATGACATGCGGGAACTGTTGGTGAAGCGTGAGGAAACACTTTCGGACACACAGAAAAGAAGCGCATTCACTGCGGCCTTGCAGGTCGGCAAGATGATTGAAGAAGGCAATAAAATCTCTTTCCACCGCGCGTTTTCGCACGAGGCCAGAGCCCTCGGCTCTGATCTCAATATTACGGATCTGGGCGCAAAACGTTTGATGACCCAGCAGTTCGAGGCCGTCAATGGTGAGAAATTCTATGACTGGGGCAAGGAGCAGGAAAAGAAATTCTACACCCCGCAAATCGAAGCCGAAAAACAGGCGCGCAAAGCTGGGCAAAGCCAGCAGCAGACGCGTGGTTATGCGCGAACACGTTAGACCGACGATGGGACTCTTTGGAATATCCTCTAGGTCGAGTTCAAAGCAGGCGGCTGATGGTCAGCCTCCTGCCGAACCGACATGCACCGTCTGCGGCATCAATACACTGTGAATGGCTCGTTGAAACGCATCCCTATTCCTTCAAAAGCATAAGCGAAAGCGAGTTTAGGCGATGGAGCGCTCTGTTCGACCATCTTCAATACAACTAAGACTGATTATGCATAAATAACCGTAAATACATAATCCATTAATATTAAAAATAGCAACAATATTACGTCGTTTATACTTGACTATATAGGATTTTATACCTAATCTGTTCTCTTTTTGTTCACTTACGTGGAAAAAGGATGGGCAACAACAGCATAAAGGAGAACGATCATGGCTACACAGCTGGAAAAGACAGACAAACCCGAACAAAGCGGCGATTTAACCGTTTTTCCGGCACTTGAAATCGATTGGGATCTTTATGGCGAAATGCTCCAGGAGTGCGATCTGACGGACGCACAAAAGCAGGAATTTCTTCAAGCACTTTGGTACAGTATGGTCGCCTTCGTTGATCTCGGAATCAAGATAGCCCCGCTCCAGAAAGCCTGTGAGCAAAATCGAATTCCAGTTGAAATTCTCACCCCGGATTCGAGTGATGTGATAACCTCAAACAATAATCCCAAAACAGAATTTCTAACCGCCGCCGACGGGTCACCGTTTGCATCACAAAAAGGGAATCAAAAATGACAACAGAAAAAAAGAAGATTTCAAAACCCGATGCGGCGTTGATCTATTGCAGGGTATCCACCAAAAAACAAACAGTGGAAGGCAGCGGTCTTGAGAGCCAGGAGCATCGGTGCAGGCAGCATGCGAACGCAATTGGCTGCAACGTTGAAGCTGTGTTTCCTGATGATGTGAGTGGAGGCGGTGATTTTTTGAAACGCCCAGGCATGGTTGCGCTTCTGGCCTATCTCGATGCAAACCCCACCAAGAAATATGTCGTGATATTTGATGATTTGAAGCGCTATTCTCGCGACACGGAGTTTCATCTAAAACTCAAAAGAGAAATGGCCGCTCGAAACGCTATACGCGTATGCCTGAACTTCCCTTTCGATGATTCCCCCGAAGGGAAATTTTCCGAAACCATTGCAGTCGCCGCTGGAACTCTAGAACGTGAGCAAAACGGACGGCAGGTGACACAAAAAATGATGGCGCGTATGGAGCAAGGTTTTTGGGTCTTCCCTGCTCCCAAAGGCTATCACTATGTTGCAGCAAAAGGCGGCGGCCATGTGCTTGAGTTCGACCCAATTCTGGCGCCAATTGTGAAAGAAGCGCTGGAAGGATACGCTGCGGGACATTTTGAAAGCCAAGGTGAGGTTAGGGAATTTCTCAACTCTCAACCAGCTTTTCCAAAGCCCAAAAGCGGCGTGGTCACGCATCAGCGCGTGGCCGATATTCTAACACAACCTATCCATGCCGGTTATCTCAACCATAAGGATTGGGGAATAAACTGGGTTAAAGCTCGGCATGATCCATTGATCACACTTGAGACTTTTGAGAAGATTCAGGAGCGCCGCAAAGGTTCGGCGAAAGCGCCAGCACGTAAGAATCTCAATCACGATTTCCCCCTGCGTGGTTTCGTGCTTTGCAATGACTGTCACAAACCACTGACGGCTTGCTGGTCTGCAGGTAAGCTCAAAAAATACCCATATTACCTGTGTGATACCAAAGCTTGTGAAAGCTATCGCAAGTCTATTCCCCGAGAGAGAATCGAAGGTGAATTTGCAGACATCGTGCGGTCGCTGCAACCAACACAAAACCTGATCAAAATAGCCAAGGCTATGTTCAGGGATGCTTGGAACCAACGCAGAAATCAGGCCGAAAGTGCCATTGCAACACTGAAACAGGATGAAAAGAACATCCAACGGCAGATTGACACAACTTTGGAACGCATCATGGATGCTTCCAATTCAACTGTGATCGCTGCATATGAAAGCAAAGTGGAGAATCTAGAGCGCAAACGGCAATTGCTAATCGAAAAACTGCAAGAAAAGCCCGTCTCTCAAGACCGGTTCGATGAATTTATCGAACACGCAATGACCTTTCTCGCAAACCCTTGGAATATATGGGATTCCGGTCAATATCACTTGAAAAGGCTGGTCCTCAGATTGGCTTTTTCTGAGCGAATTGCCTACTGCCGAAAAGAGGGCTATCGAACACCAAAAACCACCTTACCATTCAAGGTGTTAGAGAACTTTCGCCTGGGAAAGTTTGAAATGGTGCCGCTTATAGGATTCGAACCTACGACCCCATCATTACGAATGATGTGCTCTACCAACTGAGCTAAAGCGGCACTGGTCGGGAAATAGCGCATTGGGGTTCGATCCGTCAAACTCTTGCTTTTAAGTTGGTATGCTGTGATTCTGATCTCAGGCGATTCAGGCCTGTGAATGCAATTGTGGTGAGGTGAGTGATAGAATGGGCGTTTTTCGGCGTATGAAACTGATTTCTGCCACCGGCATTTCACTGCTTGTGACCGGGTTGATGGCGGGCGCGGCCTATGGGCAAAGCTGCCAACCGAGCGGCAGCTTTGAAAGCTTCAAGGCGGGGATTGCGGAGGAAGCTGCGGCAGCAGGTGTCAATGCATCAATCATTCGCCGCATCGTGCCATCGCTCAGCTATTCCAACAGCGTAATTGCAGCCGATCGCAAGCAGGGTGTGTTTGCGCAAAGCTTTTTGCAGTTTTCCGACCGCATGGTGGCGCCCTATCGCATCAGTGGCGGGCGTGACCGGTTAAAACGTCATGCCAGGATTTTTCAGGATGTTGAGGCGGAGTATGGCGTACCGGGTGCCGTGATTTCCGCATTCTGGGCGCTGGAGACGGATTTTGGCGCGGTGTTGGGCAATTTCAACACGCTGAATGCACTGGCAACCCTGTCCTATGATTGTCGCAGACCGGAGCTGTTTCGCCCGCAATTGATTGCGGCGCTGAAATTGCTGGATCGGGGCGATTTGTCGGCGGCGCAAATGCAGGGCGCGTGGGCTGGCGAATTGGGGCAATTGCAAATTCTGCCATCAGATTATCTCGACAACGGCGTGGATTATGATCGTGATGGCCGGGTTGATCTGCTGAAAAACACAGGCGATGTGCTGGCCACCGGCGCTAAATTCCTCAATCATCTGGGCTGGCGGCGGGGCGAGCCATGGCTGCAGGAGGTTGCCGTGCCAGCCAATCTGCCATGGGATCAGGCCGGGATTTACAACAAGCGACCCACGACCGACTGGGCGGCCATGGGGGTTAAAGCCCGTAATGGCCCGGCGCTGGACAGCAATAATTTGCCGTCATCTTTGATCCTGCCCATGGGGCGCGAGGGTCCGGCCTTTCTGGCCTATCCGAATTTCAGCGTCTTTCTGGAATGGAACAAGTCGCTGGTTTACACCACAAGTGCTGGCTATCTGGCGACGCGCATCAATGGCGCGCCAACGCTGAACCGGGGCAAACCGGAAGATATTCTCCCGATTGATCAGGCCAAGCTTCTGCAGACGCTTTTGCAGGACCGTGGCTATGATGTGGGCAAGATTGACGGCATTATCGGCTCCGGTACACGTGCCGCTGTGCGAGACATACAAATGAAGCTTGGCCAGCCTGCCGATGCATGGCCCACACGTGCCTTGCTGAGCGATTTGCAACGCAACACCGGCAGCGCTTTAACACCGCCACCGCCGCCGCCATTGCCAAAAACGCGGCCCTGATTTTCGCGATCTTGGCTATCGATGGTCGCTAATTCAGCACGCGTCTGGTGTAGGGACTATCCAGAGAGAAAGCTGGAATGTCAGCCAAAAACTCGTCTCCGCCAGGCGTGCGCATGGTGTATGCGCCAACCATGACGCCGTCTGGCGTTACCAAAGGACAGCCGCTCATATAGGAATAGCTGTCGCCGGGGTTCAGCACCGGCTGTTCCCCTAACACGCCATTGCCATCGATGAATTGCTGCAAGCCATTAGCGTCCGTAATAGTCCAGTGCCGGGCTTCAAGCTGGACGGTTTCAGGCCCGTTATTGACGATTTCGATGGCGTAGGACCACATGTAACGACCCTCCAGCGGATCGGACTGATCCTCCAGAAACCGCGGTGCGACCGACACTTCAACGCCGTTGGTCACAGATTGATAGGGATGGGTCATAGACATGCTCACACGTGCGTGTTCGTTTCTTCTTTGTAAAAGCAAAGCGTTTGACTTGCAAAGGCTGACTGTGTCGGTCCCGCTTTAAAAGGTTGATCGCGCTGCTATCAAGAAAATGTTAGTTGACCAGAAGGGCAACAGCGCGCCATTTCCTAGGTGAACAGAGCCATGGGGCGACTGAACTTCCAGAATCTTTTGGGGAGAAGACATATGTTAAAAATTCTGACACGGGCCATGCTTGCCGGTTTCCTTATGATGGGTGCCGCGAAAGCAGAGAATGCGCCTGATCCGACCAACTGGCCAGACCTTCTGACGCAAGCCAAGGGGCAGACGGTTTACTGGCATGCCTGGGGCGGTGAGCCACGTATCAATGACTACATTGCCTGGGCGGGGCGCGAAATTGAAGAGCGTTTTGGCGTTGAACTGGTTCATGTCAAAGTCCAGGACACCGGGTCTGTGGTCTCACAGGTTCTGGCAGAGAAGACAGCTGGAACACTGGATGGTGGATCGGTTGATCTGATCTGGATCAATGGCGAGAATTTTGCCGCCATGAAACGAGAAGGCCTGTTGCTGAGTGAAAGCTGGGCCAACAAGTTGCCGAATTTCCAATATGTTGATGTGGGCGGCAAGCCGACCGTGATCAATGATTTTACCGTACCGACTGACGGTCTGGAAGCACCCTGGGGCATGGCGCAACTGGTATTCTTCAATGACACAGCCATCAGCACCGAAATGCCCACCAGCATGGAAGCGCTGCTTGAATGGGCGGCCGCAAATCCGGGTCGGTTCTCCTACCCGCAGCCGCCCGATTATGTCGGGTCAACTTTCCTGAAACAGGCGCTCTACGAATTGGTGACCGATCCGACCGTCCTGCAACAACCAACCGATGAGGCTGATTTTGCCGCGGTTACCGAGCCATTGCTGGCCTTTCTGGACAAGCTGCACCCGAATATGTGGCGCTCCGGTCGTGCCTTTCCGCAAAACACCGCAAGCTTGCGGCAATTATTGGCCGATGGTGAATTGGAAATCGGCTTTGCCTTCAATCCCGCGGCGGCCTCTAATGCGATTGCCAATAATGAACTGCCAGACAGTGTGCGCTCTTTCGTTTTGGAAAAGGGCACTATCGGCAACACCCATTTTGTTGCCATTCCCTTCAATGCCAATGCCAAGGCGGGTGCCATGGTGCTGGCAGATTTCCTGATGTCACCGGAAGCGCAATTGCGCAAGCAGGATCCAAATGTCTGGGGCGATCCAACAGTCCTGGATGTGGTCGCACTGCCCGCCGCCGCGCGGGGGAGCTTTGAAGGACTGGATCTGGGCGTTGCAACCCTCAGCCCAAGCGAGCTTGGCATTGTGTTGCCAGAACCACATCCATCCTGGATGGTGGAATTGGAAAAAGTCTGGCTGGCGCGCTACGGCGTTTGACCCATTCGGCTTCAACCATGCTGACAAGACGTGATTTCAAGGGCGGGAAATGGTGCTAAAACACATTCCCGCCCTGACTCTTTTCTTTTTGATTGGCCCGGTGCTAGCCGGTCTGATGGGTGTATTGCTGCCAGCCTTTGGCGTACTGCCAAGTCTTGGCGGCACCAGCCTGACTCTGGATTATTTCCAAAATATTCTGACGACGCCCGGCGTTATTCGCTCTTCATTTCTCAGCCTTGCGGTGGGTCTGATTACAACGGCCATTTCCCTTGGCATCGTCATGTTACTGATTGCGGGTTGGCACGGCACGAAATTCTTCAAGCTTCTGCAAAACCTGCTGTCACCGCTGTTATCTGTGCCCCATGCAGCCGCTGCCTTTGGTCTGGCGTTTCTGATTGCGCCATCCGGCTGGTTGATGCGTCTTGTGTCGCCTTGGGCGACCGGCGTCACCCGTCCGCCTGACTGGTTGATTGTGAATGATCCGCTTGCTCTTTCGATGATGGCAGGTCTGATTGCCAAGGAAGTGCCATTTCTGCTGCTGGTCTCGCTGGCGGCCCTGCCGCAAAGCGATCTGCGGCGCAAAACAGTGCTTGCGGCCACGCTTGGCTATGGCCCGGTCAGCGGCTTTTTCAAAACGAGTTTTCCGCTCATCTACCGCCAGATCCGCCTGCCTGTTCTGGCAGTGCTGGCCTATGCCACATCGGTTGTGGATGTGGCGATTATTCTGGGGCCGTCCACACCGGCGCCATTGTCTGTGCGCCTGCTGCAATGGATGAATGATCCTGAAATTACGGAGCGGTTCCGCGCGTCTGCCGGGGCCATGATGCAATTGGGTGTGACAGCCCTTGCGCTGTTGGTCTGGTTTGCAGCCGAGCAACTGGTGCGCCGGACCGGCATGCGCGCCGTCAGTCGGGGCTACCGGACTTTTGCCGACCAATCGTTGCGGCGCATAATTGCCGTTTTGGCTGTCATTTCATCGGCCATGGTTCTGGCCGGGATTATTGTATTGGGCATCTGGTCAATCGCCGGTTTCTGGCGCTTTCCCGATGCTTTGCCCGTCGGCTTTACCCTCGCCAATTGGAGCCGACAGGCGATGGGGCTGGAAACCCCGTTGCAAAACACACTGACAATTGGGGTTGCGGCGACCGCCATTGCCATTGTGCTGACGCTGGCCTGTCTGGAGCAGGAAGCGCGCTCGGGGAAAACCGCAACCAGCCGGGCTCTGGTTTTGCTCTATATCCCGCTGATTGTGCCACAAGTCAGCTTTCTGTTCGGGTTGAATATACTGGTGCTGCAGATGGGTGGCAAAGCCAATGTGTTGCTTGTCATCTTCACCCATGTGATTTTTGTATTGCCTTACGTCTATCTGTCATTGGCTGACCCATGGCGTGCATGGGACACCCGCTACGCAGCTGTTGCCCAGGGCATGGGTCACAGCGCCAACCGCGTGTTCTGGTCGGTTCGGCTGCCGATGCTGCTGACCCCTGTGCTGACAGCAGCCGCGGTTGGCTTTGCGGTTTCCATTGGGCAATATCTGGCGACCTTATTGATTGGTAGCGGACGTTTCCCGACGATTACCACCGAGGCCGTTGCACTGGCTTCCGGGGGTGACAGACGGGTGATCGGCGTATATGCGCTGATACAGGCTTTGCTGCCCTTTATCGGTTTTGCCGCAGCGCTGTCCCTGCCCGCACTGCTGTATCGCAATCGCCGGGCCATGCGTGCCAATGGCTGATGCGAAAAGGAAGTCTATGAGTGTGCCAAATGAAGGCCTGACCCTGAAGGATGTCTGCATTCTGCTGGATGGCCGACCGCTTGTTCATGTCAGTGCTCATGTGGCACCGGGTGACGTGCTGACCATTATGGGTGCCTCAGGCTCTGGCAAATCTACTTTTCTGGCCTATGTCGGCGGTTTTCTGGACCGGGTCTTTGCGGGTATGGGCGAGGTTTATCTGAATGGCGTGGCGATCCACGATCAACCGGCAGAGAGCCGCCGTGTCGGCATTCTGTTTCAGGATGCGCTGCTGTTTCCTCATATGAGTGTGGGTCAAAACCTGCTGTTTGCCATTCCGCCCGACATCAAAGCCAAATCAGACCGGCAATCCATGGCCGAAGACGCCCTGAAAGAGGTCGGCCTTGAAGGCCTGTTTGACCGTGACCCGGCAACATTATCTGGTGGGCAGGCCGCGCGCGTCGCGCTGATCCGCGTGTTGCTGTCCGCGCCCAAAGCGTTGCTTCTGGATGAGCCATTTTCCAAACTGGATGCGGATCGCCGGTTGAGCATTCGGCGCATTGTGTTTGATCTGGCCAAAGCCCGGAACCTGCCTGTGTTGCTGGTCACCCACGATGCGGATGATGCCAAAGCCGCCGGCGGGCGCGTGATCATGCCCCTTGAAACGGCACCTGATTCAAAATCATGAAACTGCCGATTGAAGCCGTTAAAGCGGAGTTGCTGGACCAGTTTCGCAATCATCCCAATCTGGTGCTGGTGGCCGAGCCGGGTGCGGGTAAAACCACGCAAGTGCCGCTGTGGCTGCTGCAGGAAACCTTGCTGGACGGGCAAAAGATCATCCTGTTGGAACCACGCCGCATTGCTGCACGCGCAGCGGCCCAACGCATGGCCAGCCTGCTTGGCGAGACGCTTGGGCAAACAGTTGGTCTGCGCATGCGGGCTGAAACCAAAGTCAGCGCCAAAACGCGGCTGGAAGTCGTCACCGAGGGCGTTTTCTCCCGAATGATCCTCGATAATGCTGAATTGCCCGGCGTCGGTGCTGTTCTGTTTGATGAGTTTCATGAACGCTCTCTTGATGCTGATCTGGGGCTTGCCCTTGCGCTGGATGTGCAGGCAGCGCTGCGCCCTGACTTAAAGCTGATGGTGCTGTCAGCCACGATTGACGCAAAAGCCGTGTCGGCCCTGATGCAGGATGCGCCGACGATCACCTCAAAAGGGCGCAGCTTTCCCATCGACTTTCATTATCTGCCGGGCAAGCCAAGACAGCGGATTGCACCGCAAGTGGTTGAGGCTGTTAAGCTGGCGATCAAACAGGACAGCGGCAGTCTGTTGGTGTTTTTGCCGGGCCGCAGCGAGATTGAAACAACAAGGCGGATGCTCAACGATATTTATGACCGAGATGACACGATCCTGATTGCGCCGCTCTATGCGGGCCTGCCACAACAAGCGCAGATCGCGGCCTTGCAGCCTGCGCCAAAGGGCAAACGCAAAATTGTTCTGTCCACCAATCTTGCCCAGACATCGATGACCATTGAGGGCGTTCGTATTGTGGTGGATGGTGGCCTGTCCCGCCGCCCCCGCTTTAACCCGCAAACCAGTGTCTCGCGGCTGGAAACGGTGTCCGTCAGCCGTGCGGCTGCCGATCAACGGGCGGGACGCGCGGGGCGAACAGAACCCGGCATCTGCTACCGGCTCTGGCCGGAGCAATGGATGCGCACGCTGGAGGCGCAGGATCGGCCTGAAATTCTGGAAGCTGATCTGTCCCGTTTCGCGCTTGATCTAGCAGAATGGGGCGTCAATGCGCCGGAACAATTGGCGTTTCTGGACTACCCGGCCAAAGGCAAATTTACTGCCGCGCAAAACCAGCTTCGATCGTTCGGTGCCCTGGACAAGGATGGGCACGTCACAGATATCGGACGCAAGCTGCAGGCGCTGCCGCTTGATCCGCATCTGGGTGCCATGGCGCTGTCCGCAGCGAAACAAAGCACGGAAGCTTTGCGCTCGGCCCTTCTGCTGGCCGCGCTGCTGAGCGATACCCAGGCCCAAAGGGAATTGGATCTTGGCGTTCTTTACGGTCAATCACGCTCGCGTCCGGAAGGCATGGTAAGGCAATCCTTTGAACGGCTCTGCCGTCACTTTTCCATTCCGGTCAAAGGGCCGACATGGTCACGCGAAGCTGTTGGACCCTTGTTGCTGATCGCGTTTCCCATGTGGGTTGCCATCAATCGGGGGCCGGGACGGTTTCAACTGGCGGCAGGCCAGCGCGTCACCTGCCCTGCCGAACACGCATTGGCCGGCGAGCCGTTTCTGGTTGTGACAGACATGATGGGGGATGCGGGAAACCTGCGTTTGCTATCTGCCAGTTCACTTGCCACTGATGATTATCAAGCGCACGCGGAACGTCACGCAACATCTGAAGAGTTTCTGGAATTCAATGAAGCGGAAGGGCGTGTCAAAGCCGAACAAATCAAACGTCTGGGCGCAATTGTTCTGGAACGAAAGCAAGTGGCAAAATTTGATCAAAGCGCTGCAGAAGATGTGTTTTGGCAGGCGGTTGCGGCCCGTGGGCTTGATCTTGTGCCCATTTCCCAGAAAACCAACGCATTGCTGGATCGACTGCAGTTTCTTCATACCGCCATCGGTGACCCGTGGCCTGATATGAGCCGTGCAACGCTCGCTGAAACCCTGGAAAGCTGGCTTCGCCCGTTTGTGCCGGGAGCGGTCGCGCTTAAGGCACTATCGCATACCGCAATCATGGATGCGCTCAAATTTCGTGCGCCGCAAATCCATGATCTGGACCGGCTGGCCCCGGAGCGGTTTTCCTTAGCCAATGGCCGAACGATGACCATTGATTACAGCAACGAAAACGGGCCCACCTTGCGGGCGCGGGCGCAGGATTTCTTCGGAGTGAATGAACACCCCGTGATTGCTAAAAATGTTCCGCTGATTATCGATCTTCTGTCGCCTGCACGTCGCAGCATTCAGATCACCCGTAATCTGCCGACGTTCTGGACCGGGTCCTGGCGAGACGTTCGTGCTGATATGCGCGGTCGGTATCCCAAACATAATTGGCCGGAGAACCCGTCCTCTACCTAGACCGTTACTTCTCTTATGTTGACACATAAGTCATAAGTACGTACTTAATCCCATGCTTCGTTTCGCGATAGACATTGGTGGTACGTTTACAGACGTGGTGGCGGAAACGCTGGCCGGGCTGTTTTCTGTAAAGGTTTTGACCACGCCGCAATCACCTGAATTGGGTGCATTGGACGGTGTTGGCTGCCTTCTGGACGAGTTGAACCTTACCTATAGCGATATCACCACAGTCATTCACGGGACGACACTTGCGACCAATGCGCTGATTGAACGCCGAGGTGCCAAAACCGCTTTTGTGACCACGGCTGGTTTCCGCGATGTGCTGGAAATGCGTTACGAAAAGCGGTTCGATCAATACGCACTGGATATCCAGATGCCGGAGCCATTGGTGCCACGGCCCCTGCGCCTTGGCTTGAACGAGCGCATTCTTGCAGACGGTTCAGTGCTCGCGGCACCGCAGGACGGTGAAATCGAACAATTGGCTGCGCGCTTAATCGCAGAAAAAATTGAGGCCGTCGCGGTCGGGTTTCTTCATTCCTATCGCAACGCCTCTCATGAAAACCATGTGTCCGAACGCCTGCGCGCCTTGCTCGGCGACGATGTCACGATCTGTCAAAGTGCTGAAGTGGCTGGTGAAATTCGCGAATATGAGCGTTTCTCCACCGTCTGCGCCAATGCATATGTGCGGCCTGTCATGGCGCGCTATCTGCAACAATTGCAAACACAGCTGCAAAATCGCGGATTTGACGGCTCGCTGCTTATGATGCTGTCAGGCGGCGGGCTGACAACGCTTGAACAGGCTGTTCGATTTCCCATCCGGCTGCTTGAAAGCGGACCTGCCGGAGGGGTTGCATTGGCAGCCCATGTGGCACGTGAAGTCGGGTCAGATAAAACCCTGTCCCTCGACATTGGTGGAACAACCGCAAAAATCTGCTTCATTGAAAAGGGCCTGCCAAAAACCACACGCAAGTTTGAAGTTGCCCGCGCCTGGCGGGATGTAAAAGGCAGCGGATTGCCCGTGCGCATTCCCACCGTGGAACTGGTGGAAATCGGTGCAGGCGGTGGCTCCATCGCCACCATCGATGCGTTAGGACGATTGAAAGTCGGTCCGAAAAGCGCAGGCTCCGACCCGGGACCCGCGGCCTATAATCGCGGAGGCACAGAGGCCACGATCACCGACAGCCATTTGACGGTTGGGAATATCTCAGCCAATGGATTTGCTGGTGGCATGATTGAACTGGCGCCCGAACGCGCACCGGCCGCCATTGCGGAACACGTGCAGCAGCCCATGGGTCTGGACAAGGTTGAACCCGCGGCTGCCGGAATTATTGAACTTGCTGACGAAACTATGGCCAATGCTGCGCGCGTCCACGGCATTGAACTGGGATTGGACGTTGCCAGCTTTGATCTTCTGGTATCCGGCGGTGGTGGCGCGTTGCACGCAGCGCGTATTGCGGAAAAGCTTGGCATTCGCCGCGTTATTGTTCCTCAAAATGCGGGCGTAGGTTCCGCTGTTGGTTTTCTGCGCTCTCCCGTGGCGTTTGAAAGCGCCATCTCAGTCATAAGCACACTGGATGCCATCGACTCAGAAGCGCTGACAGAACGTGTCCATCAACAGATCGCCTATGTCAGGAATATTGTCGCAGACGCCGTTCGCTCAGAGCGCATTACAACTGCGATACAGGCTGAAATGCGCTATCAGGGACAGGGGCTGGAACTCTTTATCGAACTGTCGGACGACGAAGACTTTGCAGCAAGCCTGGCTCAATTGGAGGCGGTTTTTGTGGAACGCTACAAAGCCCTTGTTGGCTTCGATCTCAAAAACATTCCCATTGAACTGGTATCGATCAGTGTCAGCGCGCGCGAGGCCCTACAACCGACCAGCGCCACTGATCAGCAAACCGTAACGACACAAGACGCGCAGACACGCGATATCTACGACCTCAGTGCCAAAGAACATCTCAATTATGCTGTCATGGATCGATCAGCATTGAATGGCAGCCTTACTGATGGTCCAGCCGTCATCAGCGAGCCGCAAACAACCACGCTGGTGCGTCCGGGTTGGACTGTGCATCGCTCTGACATCGGACATCTGGTTCTTGAGCGGAGCGCATCATGACAGGACAATTGGATATTGTGGCTCAGAACGTCCTGTGGAACCGCCTGATTTCGGTTTGCGAAGAACAGGCCAATGCCCTGATGCGGGCAGCGTTTGGTGCCATCGTGCGTGAAGCAGGCGATTTGTCAGCCGGTGTGTTTGATGCCAATGGCGATATGCTTGCACAGGCTGTGACCGGAACGCCGGGCCACGTAAACACGATGGCCGCTTCCGTGCGCGCCATGCTGGAAATTGTGCCCTCTGACAGTCTGGTCCAGGGGGATGCCCTCGTCACCAATGATCCCTGGTTGGGTGCCGGGCATGTGTTTGATTTTGTCGTGGTTACGCCCGCGTTTCTGGATGGGAAAATCATCGGCTATCTGGCGTCAACCAGCCATATCGTGGATGTTGGCGGGCGCGGCTGGTCGGCGGAATCTTCTTCAGTGTTTGAAGAGGGTGTCATCATCCCCGTTATGCATCTGCGGCGCGGCAATTCCCTCAATGAAGATATGTTGCGGATTGTCACCACCAATTCGCGTGTGCCGCACGAAGCGCGGGGCGATATCCTGTCCCTTCTGACCTGCAATGATACGGGCGCTACCCGTTTGCTGGACCTGATGCGTGAATATCAGCTCACCGATCTGAAAGAGGTTTCAAAGTTCATTTTTGAACATTCTGCGATAGGCACCAGAAAAGCATTGAGCCGCGCTCCGCAGGGCATTTATGAAAGTGTCATGCAGCTGGACGGCTACGATGCGCCGATTGAATTGCGCGCAAGAATGACCATTGGTGATGGCCGAATTGATGTAGATCTCACTGGTTCTTCCAAGGCTGTGAATCGCGGCATCAATTGCCCGCTGAACTACAGTGCCGCTTACGCTGCCTTTGGCATCCGCGCGCTGCTTGCCCCTGACATTCCAAACAATCAGGCCTCACTAAATGCAATCGGTGTGACGGCTCAACCCGGCCTTGTTGTCAGCGCAGAGCGCCCAAGCCCGGTGACCGCGCGACATGTGATTGGTCAGGCATTGCCAGACCTGATGCTTGGCTGTCTGGAACAGGCATTGCCCGGTGAAGTGCTGGCAGAAAGCTCGGGCGCGCTTTGGACATTATCATTGTCGGGCGCAGGAACCACCCAGTTCACATCGCTCAATGTGGCGCTGGGCGGGATGGGCGCAAGGCCCACTCTGGATGGTCTGTCCACAACCGCATTTCCCTCCGGCGTTGGTGCAGTGCCGATTGAAGCTGCTGAGGTCGCGGCCCCCTTGATTTATCATTCAAAAGAGTTTGCACCTGATACCGGCGGCGCTGGTACCTATCGCGGAGGACTTGCCCAACGCATTGAGGTGAGTTCGCGCATCGGGGAGCCGCTCAGCATGTCTGCTGCTGCCTTTGAACGCCTGACCTCCGGCCCGGCAGGACGCCAGGGCGGCGGGAATGGCACAGAAGGACGCGTGTCGATATCTGATGGCACAGTGATTAAGGACAAAGGCATTTACGAAATTCCGGCAGGAGAGCGGTTGATCCTTCAAACGCCGGGTGGTGGCGGGTTTGCAGACCCTGCCAAACGTGACAGGGCTGCGGTAAAGCAGGATTTGTCTCATGGTTTGATAACGGCTGATGCAGCCAAAACCATTTATAAATTGGATGAAACTCAGTCGTAAAATTTAAAGGTAGGAGATCTTGATGACTTTCATGAAAACAGTTCTGGCGGCCTCAACGGCCATCGCACTCAGCGCTTCAAGCGTATGGGCGGAAACAAAATGGGACCTGAGCACGGCATGGGGCGCCAATAATTTCCATGCACAAAGTGCTATGGCGTTTGCAGATGCCGTGCGTGAGGAAACCAACGGGTCGGTCGACATTACCGTTCATCTGTCAGGTGAAATCGGTGTGAAGATCACCGAAAAACTGTCATCTGTTGAAAATGGCGTGATCCAGATGGCAGACATGCTGCTGTTCCTGCAAGCTGGCGAAGCACCGTTTTTGGGCATCGATACTCTGCCATATCTCATACAGGGACAGGATGAGATGAAAGTCTGGCTTGAAGTGGCGGGTCCGAAATATGATGAAATCTTCGCCTCGAAGAACCAGAAAGCGCTTTACTATGTGCCTTGGCCTTCGCCCGGCATTTACACCAAACAAGCTGTTGTAAGTGCAGATGATATGGCCGGCCAACGCATTCGCGCCTTCAATGCAACGTCGTTCACATTCCTGGAAAAAATGGGCGCGGCACCGGTTGAGCTTCCCTTTGGCGAATTGGCTGCAGCGGTTGCTGCCGGAACTGTTGACGGGGCAGCAACGTCTACATCGACTGGTGCGAATTCAAAACTGTACCAATTCACAGAGCACTTCAATCCGCTCAACTGGTCCATGTCGCCGGATGCTGTGACTGTCAATCTTGATGCCTGGAATGCGCTAAGCGATGAAGAACGCGAGATCATTCAAGGCATAGCCGACAGAATGGAAGCTGATTTCTGGGCGGCCTCTGCTGCAGAAGACACCAGCAAAACAACCGTTCTGACGGAGAACGGCATGACCGTATCAATGGCTGATGACAGTCTGAAGGCCAAAATGGCTGAAGCTGGCAAATCCATGTGGGCAGACTTCTTCAAGACGGTGCCTGAGGCTGAAGCTATTGTTGACGTCTATTCTGCTAAAGTCGGCAAATAGGCTATTGGTGCCGGGGCGCAATCCCCGGCACATGTCACCCCGGTGGATTCATAAATGATCCAGTTTCTAACCATCAATGAGCGCTTATCGCGCTTTGCCGAGACTTGCGCAGTTGTGCTGATTTTTGGCTATTGCGCCTTGATGCTGACTGAAGTTGTCGCGCGCAGCCAGGCCAGCAGCCTCTCCTTTACATGGGAGTTCAGCCAATATTCGATGTCAGCAATTTTTGCACTGGCCTCTGGTCCTGCCATTCGAGCCGGCGTTCATGTGCGCATTTCCCTGTTGTCGGAGATGCTCCCCATGGGCGCGCGCAAATGGCTGGATGTTCTGGCAAACATCGTGGCACTTGCCATTGTTGCCCTTATCGTATCCGCGCTCTGGACCAAGGTTTCAACGTCGTTTGAACGAAATATCCTTGCCACATCAGTTACAAAAAGCCCGCTTTGGATTCCACAGGCAATTGTGCTTTGGGGCTTCGCGCAGCTTTGGCTGGATTTGCTGGCCCGGTTGATCCGCCGTGCAACGGATCGCCCCTATGAGTGGCGCAAGGCAGATGCAGATGTGGAAAGCGCTGATGTTTGAAATCTCGCTTGTCACACTCTTGCTCTTTGTTGCACTGCTGGCAGGTTCGGTCTGGATCGGCCTGTCACTGTTTGCGACCGGATACATACTTCTGGCAATCTTCAAGCCGAATATTCCAATGGATATTTTTGCCAGCGGCGTTGTTTGGGGATCGATGATCCCTACGCCATTACTATCGTTGCCACTGTTTATTCTGATGAGTGAAGTTCTGGTCGCGGCGGGTTTGGGACGATCCCTGTTTTCCGGTCTCGCGCCATGGCTCGGTCGGCTACCCGGCGGGCTTTTGCATGTAAACGTCGTCGGCTCCACCCTGTTTGCTGCTGTGTCCGGATCATCTGCTGCAACAACAGCAATCGTTGGTAAAGTCAGTCTGCCCGAATTGCAAAAACGTGGGTATGATCGAAAACTTGCCATGGGATCGCTGGCTGGTGCGGGCACACTTGGATTTCTTATCCCGCCCTCCATCATCATGATCATCTACGGTGTGGTGGCAGAACAATCCATTCTGGAATTGTTCATTGCCGGTGTTATTCCGGGCATCACGCTTGCCCTGCTTTACATGGCGTATATCGCGCTGCACCAGACCCTGACCGGAACGCAGCCCCAACAGGAAAAACCCACCGCGAAAGACCGGCTGAAGGGCCTGCGTGATATCGGCCCAGTGGCGGCGCTGATCATTGCGATTATGGGGTCACTTTACCTTGGGCTGGCCAGCGTCAGCGAACTTGCAGCCATTGGTGTTCTGGGATCCATCATCATCTCAATCGCGATGGGCCGGTTCAGTCTGGTCTCCATGATTGCGGCTGGACGGCGCGCGGTGCGCACATCAGCCATGATCGGCCTGATCATCATTGGCGCGGCTTTGTTGAACGCGGCTTTTGGATTTCTCGGCATTCCCAAGGCCATTGCGGCGCAGATTGCCAGCTTTGGCCTGTCGCCATTTGTTTTGATTGCAGTCTTGCTCATTTTCTATGTGATTTTAGGCATGTTTCTGGATGGAACATCCATCATTGTTATGACCCTGCCGATTACATTGCCCTTGGTGACAGCGGCTGGCTTTGACCCGGTTTGGTTTGGTATCTTTGTGGTGGTGGCGGTCGAAATCAGCCAGATTACACCGCCGATTGGTTTCAATTTATTTGTGATACAATCGCAGACAGGCGAAGCAATCGGCGCGATAGCCAAAGCTGCAGCACCGTTTTTTCTGATCCTGTCAGGATTTGCGTTGTTGCTGGCTGTATTTCCTGAACTGGCACTCTGGCTTCCAAGGACACTGAAATGACCGCGCTGTATCAACAGGTCTCCCGGGATATTCTGGATCAGGTGCAGTCCGGCGTCTTGCAGATTGGCGATAAATTTCCACCCGAAGAACAATATGCCGAAGAGCTTGGCATCAGCCGATCAACGCTGCGTCTTGCCTTTGCCGAATTGGAACGTGTCGGCGTTCTGAAACGACGAAAACGGGCTGGAACGCAAATCGTTGCAGATCGGCCCAAACCCAAATTCACCATGAGCACAACCGGCATTTACGAGCTGTTGAGCCTTGGGCGCGACACTGAGCTGACGGTCACCGGCACGCGCACTGTCCGGACCGCAGATATCCCGCTACTGGATGGCAACGACAGTGAAACAGGGCATTGGCTTGAGGTATCCGGCACCAGATCACTGGCAGGCGAAACAAGGCCATTTAACGTCAATCATGTTTATGTCCCAGCGCGATATGCCGGAATTGAGCCCCTGCTTGGCGAGACGGAAACGTCGGTCTTTAACGCCATCGAGGTGAATTTCGGTGTTTCCGTCGGGCGTGTCAGCCAAGCGGCCAAGGCAATTTCATGTTCTCCCGCCGAAGCGAAGATTTTGGGGTTAAGCAGTGGTGCACCGGTTCTGCAAATCGTCGCGCAACTTTACGAGCGCAATGGGGGCCTTATGGAAGTTTCCATAGCGACGTTTGACCCGGATAGATTTCAGGTGCGCACAGACGTTGAAATCGAATAGGTGCACAGGCCGCTCTATACCGCTTTAAATTGGTGAAGCGGAAAAGTCCGTGAACAGCGCGTTCAACCGTTCCGTATCAGCTTGCGTCCAGTTTTTTGGCTGAGTGACTTCGATCCACCCTTTAATGTAGTCAAGCGCGTCATAGGTATGACCATATCCCGAAGGTGTCGAGGTTGCCATTGGCACATCAAACCCGACCTGCAGAAATGTCACCAGCGGATACCAGTTGAAATATTCCGACAGATCAGCACCGCGGTCTTCTCCCAGCCAGTCCGGGCGTTGCAGCGCAAGGTCGGTTGAGAAAAACACCATTGGATCGCTGGCATACTGCAAATACAACAGGCGCATCGGGCCCCAGCTTGCACCAGCCGGTGTGGCGATTTTGTCCTGATTCATGAAGCGGACCAGACTGCCATCTCTGAACTCGGGCAGTTGCGCCGGGCTGTTCTCGTTTCTGCCAGCAACAAGTTGGGGCCAGATTGTGCTGGCAAAAGGCGGGCCGCTCCACAACGCACCATCAATCGGGTCTGAAAACAAAGTCATTAAATCAGCAGCAGCCTCCGATCCCAGTGCCCCAAGGCTGAGGCCGAAGAGGTAGAGTTTTGGTCGGTTGTCTTCAGGAAGAGCGGTCCAATAGGTAAAAACCTCATTGAAAAGTGCACGCGCCGCGAGGCGCGATCTATCGGGCTCGACCATGATGGACAGCCAACTGGGGACATAGGTGTATTGAGTTGATACAATGGCCAAATCGCCACCATGCAGATAAGCGATTGGCCGGATCGCAGCCGGATCAAGCCAACCGGTGCCGGTTGGTGTGGCGACAATCAGCACGGAACGATCAAAACCGCCCATTTTAATTAGATCCTGCAAGGCAATTGCCGCGCGTTCTTCAGAATTGTCCCCTGAACTGTAGCCCGCATAAACACGGATGGGTTCCCATGCCTCACGGCCTGTAAATGCGGCAATTTCGGCCTGACCCGGTCCGTCAACCAGAAAGTCTTTGCCGTTGGTCCCAATGTCCTCCCAATCGACAAGTGAATTGGGACCGCCTGAGGCAAAACCATGTGTGGGTGCCTCGACACCGTCGCTGACAACACCGTCCAGGGTGGCAAACAGTGTGTCCGCGGCCAGCAAGGCGCGCTGGACAACAAAACTGTTCACCAGCGAGAAAACAAGTAACACGGCAATGATTGATCCAAGGCCAATGGCTGTGCGGCGCGGCACCAGGCGCATCAGCAACGCAATGGCCAATTTCACCAGACGCAGAATTCCGCGCACGATCAGGATCAACAACAAAGCTACAGCCAGCGCAATGCCGGCCACCATCCAGACATAGGCGCTTTCGACGTCGGGCATTTCCATTTTTTGACGGACTGAATTCTGCCAAACAACGCTTCGACTAAAGGTAAAAACTGTCAGCAAGCCCAAAGCGATTGTCGAAATCCAGATTGAAATTCGCTTAAACGGGCCGGAAATTTCCTTGAATTCCAACAGCCACCAACCGAAGTAAACGCCTTTGCCAACCCCATATCCCACAGCAAGAGCAACGCCACTCAGAACGCCCTGAACCGCCGGTACACGCGGCAGCAGTGACGGAGTTAAAGAGCCACACAGAAACAACAATCCGAATAATGTGCCCAGAACCGAAAAAGACTGCAGGAGTTTTTTGCCCATTTCTTGTCTCCCTTAGCTGCAACACACTTCTATTTCAAAGCCGATATGACCGTTGCTGACACATATGCCAGCAATTTGCATTACCGCAACGGCGATCTTAACCGACAATCCCCATGTTCTGACCCATTGTTCAAAAGCCTGATGCTTGCCGGTGAACGTGCAATAGTATAGGCCGCTCCCATGTAATCTAAGCGGAAAAACCAAGCTGTTATGACATATCTTGTGACCGGCGTTGCCGGCTTTATCGGCTTTCACGTAGCGCGGCAATTGCTGCAGCGGGGTGAGCGGGTTATTGGCTTTGACAACCTCAATGATTATTACGCGGTTGCGCTCAAGAAGGCGCGCCTTGAGGCGCTGAAGCCACACCATAATTCATTTCAGTTTGTTGATTGCGATATTGCCGACGCGGCAGCAATCCGCTCAGCGGTCGCTGGCGAAAACATCACAAAAATTGTGCACCTGGCAGCCCAGGCTGGCGTGCGATATTCGATTGATCACCCGGAACCTTATGCGGCGACCAATCTGACCGGGCATTTGAATATGCTTGAGCTGGCACGTCATACCGACACGCTGGAGCGCATGGTCTATGCCTCTTCCAGTTCCGTTTATGGCGGCAACACGAAACTGCCTTTTTCGGAAGATGACCCGGTTGAAAAGCCAGTGTCTCTTTATGCAGCCACCAAACGGGCTGACGAATTGATGAGCATTTCCTACAGCCATCTTTATGAATTGCCGCTGGTGGGGCTCAGGTTCTTTACAGTTTATGGCCCATGGGGTCGGCCCGATATGGCGCTTTGGAAATTTGCCAAGGCGATTATGGAAAACCGCCCGATCCCGGTTTTCAACCACGGCAAAATGCAGCGGGACTTTACCTATATTGACGACATTGTTGCGGGCGTTCTGGCGACCGCCGACGATGTGCCAAAAGTGTCTTCAGATGCAGGCCACCGGCTCTACAATATTGGCAATAATCAGCCGGAAGAGCTGATGCATCTGATCGAATGTCTTGAGCGTGAGCTTGGCCAGCAGGCGGTCAAGGATATGCTGCCCATGCAGCCGGGTGATGTGCACGCAACATATGCGGATATTACGCGCATATCGGATGATTACGGCTTCGCCCCCACAACCAGTCTGGATTTGGGTATTGCTAAATTCGTGCGCTGGTTCAAAGACACCAACGCTGTGCGATATTAGGGTCTGGACTGAAGCGTTACTCTGCCGCGTAGAATCGTCGTCCGTTCAAATCCACCCCGAAGAGTTGAGGTGTCCGGGCAAAAGCAGCCAATCCCAGCAGCGCAGGCTTTTCGTGAATGATAACGGCCGTTGCCATGGTGTTCATCAATGCTTCATGAGGCGCTTTGGCGATAAAGGCTGCGCGAAATTCGGACTTTGCCAGAAATCCGGCAATCTTTTGCGAAATGCCACCGGCCAGATAGACACCGCCTTTTGCCATGAAGGCGATGGCGAGATTTCCGGCAACGCGCCCCAATAGACGACAAAAAAAGTTCAGCGATTCCTCGGCAATTTCATCTGATCCGGCAAGAGCTGCTGATGTGATGGCGCTGGGATCGCTCAATTCAGCAGGCTTATCGCGCCAACTGGCGACACCATTATAAAGCCGCACAAGGCCGCGACCGCATAAAAGGGCTTCACCGGAAATGCGCCCATGTTCCTTTTCAAAATGAGGCCACAGATTAAATTCCTCATCGGTGACCGGCCCCAGATCAATGTGGCCACCTTCACCGGGAACAGGCACCCATAGGGCGCCGGTATGCACCATGCCGGCAGCGCCCAGCCCGGTACCCGGCCCGACCACGACCTTGGTTCCGGCCTCTGCCATTTCAACATCACCAATAAGCTGGAGATCACTGTCCTTCAGGGACGGAAGTGCCAATGACTGCGCTTCAAAATCATTGACCAGAACAACTTCATCCAGTCGCAATGCCTGCATCAGTGCATTGGGACGAATAACCCAGTCGCAATTGGTCAGAGGCACCTCTTCACCATCAATCGGGCCAGCAATGGCAAGAACAGCAGACCGCGGCGTAATGGCAGTGCGGGACAGCACCATTGCATCGGCGGCGTCTTCAAGCCCTTCGAAATCTGCCGTTTTAGCCGTGTCGAATTCTTTCAATTCAGCATGGGCGTCTGTCAGAACACCGAAACGGGCATTGGTTCCACCAATATCTGCAACCAGCACCGGATAGGGAAGGTTTTCGTGACTTTGAACGGACTGGGTCATGTTTCTGGAACGCTTCCGATTTCAATTACAAATGAACACACCACAAAACAAAAAGCAGCGGAACCGTCAACTACAAGGCGCTCTGGCGGGCAAGGTGATTTTGAGGGATGCCCATCATTGGCAAGGCAACGACCGGAATGCGGCCCCACGCTATTGTGTTACTTTCGGTTCGCGCTCCCGCCGATCAATTGGCAGGGGATCAGACAGGCGTGCCGGGTCGACGATCATCAATTCCGCCGTTGCTTCATTGAGAGCTGTAGCAATATCGTAAACGACAGCGAGGCGCATCAATGCCTTTACATCCACGTCATGGGGCATTGGTGTCAGTGGATCGATGAAGAAAATCAGCCCGTTGATGGTTCCCTCAGCAATCATCGCGCCAATTTGCTGATCACCGCCCAGTGGGCCACTGCGCATAAGAGTGATCGACAAATTCGGACAGGCAGTCTTCAGTCGCCCGCCTGTTGTGCCTGTGGCGACAATATCGAAATTCTGCAACGCTGCGCGATGGCGCATGGCAAATTCCACCAACGCTGTTTTCTTCTCATCATGGGCTATCAGGGCCAACCTCGCCCTGCCCGATTTTTTTGGAGCCGCAGTTTCCATCGTTCTTCCCCACATCTCCATTACCTGTCTTTTACAACGTCCCGACAGGTGGCCGCAGCAGACCGCCAACAGCCAGTTTGTTTTCCCCAAATGACCATGGCTTCTTAAAAAAAGCGATGCAAATTTTTGAAAGCCGTGCAAAGCTGATCGCGTTTTTAGTGGAGAAACCAAGCGCTGGCAGCCCCTTGAGATGTATCAAATAGTGCATCCTTTGGACCGACAGCCAAAACAAGAGCGGTATAATTATGAAACTTAAACTTTTTGCGGCCGTTGCTGCCGCCGCCATGATGGCGTCGTCTGCCTTCGCGGCAGAGTTCAAACCTGCTGTCATCTTCGACATGGGCGGCAAGTTCGATAAATCGTTCAACGAAGCTGCCTTTCAAGGAGCTGAAAAATTCAAAGAAGACACTGGCGTTGAATATGGCGAGTTTGAAATTACAAACGCCTCACAACGCGAACAGGCGCTTCGCAACTTCGCCCGTCGCGGATATAACCCGATCGTCGTCATGGGATTTGCCCAGGCCGAAGCAATGGACAAAGTGTCTGCAGAATTTCCGGACCTGAATTTCGCTATCATCGATATGGTCGTTGACAAGCCGAATGTTCGTTCTGTCGTTTTCAACGAGCATGAAGGATCTTATCTGGTCGGTTTGCTGGCTGGCATGAAATCTGAAACAGGCACTGTGGGTTTTGTTGGTGGAATGGATATTCCACTCATCCGTAAATTCGCCTGCGGTTATGTTCAGGGCGTAAAGGCTGCCAATGCCGAAGCAAATGTCATTCAGAACATGACTGGCGAAACACCATCAGCCTGGAATGACCCGGTGAAGGGTGGCGAAATCACCAAAGCGCAGATCGATGCTGGCGCAGACGTGGTTTATGCAGCTGCTGGCGGCACCGGTGTTGGTGTGCTGCAGCAAGCGGCTGACGAAGGTAAATTCTCGATCGGCGTGGACAGCAACCAGAATTACCTGCACCCGGGCAGCGTTCTGACATCCATGGTGAAACGTGTTGATGTGGCTGTTTACAACGCGTTTCGTGACGCACAGGCAGGCAAGTTTGAAACCGGATTCAATGCTCTGGGTCTGGAAGCAGACGGTGTTGGCTGGTCTTTGGACGAGAACAATGCCGATCTTGTAACAGACGAGATGAAAGCAGCCGTTGAAAAAGCCAAAGCTGCCATCATCGCCGGCGATATTGCCGTACATGATTACATGTCCAGCGACTCCTGCCCTGTCATGTAAACACATATCATTACCCCCCGCGCCCAGCGCGGGGGTTTTGTTCATCTGCAAATGATTGAGGCTTCATGTCTGAGACCCAAAGCAGCGCTGCAACCGCCTCACAACACACATCACCGCGTGCAATCGAACTGATCGGTATCAATAAACGTTTCGGTCCCGTTCATGCCAACAAGGACATCAACCTGTCAGTCGGGCAAGGGTCCATTCACGGCATAATTGGTGAGAATGGTGCTGGCAAATCCACTTTAATGTCGATTATCTACGGGTTTTATCAGGCCGATTCCGGCGAGATACGGATCAAGGGTCAACCCATTACCATCAAAGACAGTCAGGCAGCGATTTCTGCCGGCATAGGCATGGTGCATCAGCATTTCATGCTGGTGGAAAATTTTTCAGTTCTGGAAAACATCGTCCTGGGTGCCGAAGGCGGTGCTGTGCTTGCCGGTGCTCTTGCCAAAGCGCGCAAGGATCTGAAGCATCTGGAGGAAGAGTATCAGCTTGATGTTGATCCGAATGCCATGATTGAAGACCTGCCCGTTGGCCTGCAGCAGCGGGTTGAAATTCTGAAAGCGCTTTATCGCGGCGCTGACATTCTTATTCTTGACGAGCCCACTGGCGTGCTGACCCCGGCAGAGGCTGATCACCTGTTTCGCATTCTTGAGCAATTGAAGGCTCAGGGCAAAACCATCATTCTGATTACCCACAAATTGCGCGAAATCATGGCGATTACCGATATGGTGTCTGTTATGCGCCGCGGCGAAATGGTGGCCACCGTCACAACCGCAGAGACAAGCCTGGCAGAACTTGCCGAGTTGATGGTTGGTCGCAGTGTGCTGTTGAATGTTGAAAAGACACCTGCAACACCGGGTGAATTGTTGCTTGAAGTTGAGGATCTGACGGTTCGCGATGAGCGCGGTGTGATTATGGTGGACCATGTGTCGCTGAATGTGCGTGCAGGCGAAATTGTTGGCATTGCCGGGGTTGCAGGTAATGGGCAATCTGAATTGCTGGAAGCCATATCGGGCATTTACCCGGCCTTGAGCGGACGGGTTTTGCTGAAAGGTGCGCCAATCGATGTCACAGGCGATGCTGATCCGGCACTGTTGCGCGAAAAAGGCATGGCGCATGTGCCCGAAGACCGGCACCATATGGGCCTGGTGCTGCCATTTGAGGAAAACGAAAACGCCATATTGGGCTATCAGGTGCGCGAACCTTTTGTGAAAGGCCCGTTCCTGGATATTGGTGCCATGCGCAAGGATGCCGCAGACAAGATCGAAAAATACGATATTCGTCCACCCAATCCGAGATTGAAGACTGGTAATTTTTCCGGTGGCAATCAGCAGAAAATCGTTCTGGCCCGTGAAATGGAGCAGAACCCCGATGTGCTGATCATTGGCCAACCGACACGTGGTGTGGATATTGGCGCCATTGAATTCATTCACAGACGTATTGTCGAAATGCGAGATGCGGGAAAAGCAATCCTGCTGGTCTCTGTGGAACTCGATGAAATTCGATCCCTGGCTGACCGTGTTCTGGTGATGTTTGCAGGCCGTGTTGTCGGCGAGTGCTCACCTGACACACCGGAAGGTGAAATCGGCATGCTGATGGCTGGCATTGAACGGGCGGAGGCCGCAGAATGAAAAACGAATTACCGCGCTGGGTGGATATGGGGCTGATCCCCCTGCTCAATGTCACCGCCGCTTTTCTTGTGTCCGGACTGGTTGTGTTGTTCATCGGAGAAAATCCGGTACTGGCCATACAGGAAATGATTTTTGGCGCACTTGGCTACGGCGAAGGCTTTGGTTTTACGCTCTACTACACCACCAATTTCATCTTTACAGGCCTTGCTGTGGCCGTGGCTTTTCATGCAGGCCTCTTCAACATTGGCGGAGAAGGTCAGGCCTATATTGCGGGCCTGGGGGTCGCGTTGGTCTGCCTGTCTCTGGGCGAGGTTTTTCCCTGGTGGCTGACATTTCCGGTTGCGATTATGGGCGCGGGCTTGTTTGGGGCAGCCTGGGCGCTGATACCGGCCTGGCTTCAGGCAAAACGCGGCAGCCACATTGTCATTACCACCATCATGTTCAATTTCATTGCCGCATCGCTGATGGTTTATCTGCTGGTGAATGTGCTGAAGGTTCCGGGCTCCATGGAGCCAGCGACCGCACGGTTTGCTGCAGGCGGCACCCTGCCCTATCTGCGGGATATCATTCCGGCCTTCGGTTTTTCACCGGCTAATATTTCCATCTTCTGGGCGCTGGCCTGCTGCGTGTTTGTGTATATTCTGATCTGGCGCACACGGCTGGGCTACGAGATGCGCACATTCGGCTTCAGCCAGTCAGCCGCAGTTTACGCCGGCATTTCCCCCACTAAAATCATTGTGGTGACCATGATGATTTCCGGGGCTCTGGCGGGCATGATGGCGCTTAATGAGGTGATGGGGCAGGCCCAGAAACTTCAGGATAATTTCGTTGCGGGCTATGGTTTTGTTGGCATTGCGGTTGCTTTGATGGGCCGGTCACATCCGGTGGGCATTGTATTGGCAGCATTGCTGTTCGGCATTCTCTATCAGGGTGGCGCTGAACTGGCCTTCGCCATGCCAGCCATTTCACGGGATATGATCGTGGTCATTCAGGGACTGGTAATCCTGTTTGCAGGCGCACTGGAGCATATGTTCCGGCCCAGTCTGATAAGACTGTTTACACGGCGCGAACCAGCGCTTGTACCGGCTGAATAGGGGGCTGTAATGGAAGACTTTCTCATCAAGCTGCCTTTGTTGCTGGACTCCATGATCCGGCTCAGCGTGCCCTTGTTATTTGCCGCTCTTGCCGGGCTTTTCTCGGAACGATCCGGTATTTTTGACATCAGTCTGGAAGGCAAAATGCTGGGCGCAGCTTTTGGCGCGGCGGCTGCAGCCGCTGTCATGGATTCCGCACTGGCGGGATTGCTGGCCGGTATACTGGTCTCTGTTGCCCTGGCGCTGGTGCATGGCTTTGCCTCCATCAGCCAGCGCGGCAATCAGATTGTCTCCGGTGTGGCGATCAATTTCGTGGCGCTTGGCCTTACAGTTTTATTGGGGCAAGCCTGGTTTTCGCAAGGCGGGCGTACCCCGCAACTCAGCCCCGATGGCCGATTTGGCGAATTGACGCTGCCCTTTGCCAACCAACTTGCAGATGTGCCGTTCCTTGGTCCGCTGTATGAAGGCATCATCTCCGGCCACAATATTCTGGTCTATGTTGCGTTTCTGATGGTTCCCTTATCGTGGTGGGTGTTGTTCCGCACCCGATTTGGCCTGCGCTTGCGGGCCGTTGGCGAAAATCCGGCGGCAGTGGATACCGCTGGCGTATCGGTGATTTGGCTGCGCTATCGTGCGGTGATTGTCTGTGGCGTGTTGTGCGGATTTGCCGGTGCTTATCTGTCCATTGCACAGGCCTCGGGCTTTACGAAAGACATGACAGCAGGCCGTGGCTTTATTGCACTGGCCGCACTGATTTTCGCCAAATGGAAACCTGTGCCGGTTATGATGGCGTGCCTGTTGTTTGGCCTGTTGCAGGCGATTCCGATCCAGTATCCACAAATTTCGCTTCCAGGCATTGGTATTGTCCCAGGTCAAGTCATGCAGGCTTTGCCTTATGTACTGACTGTCGTGTTGCTGGCTGGATTTATCGGCAAAGCAATACCGCCGAAAGCCGGAGGCGTGCCTTACGTCAAGGAGCGATGAACCATGTCCCAGGATTTGTTTGAAGCCGCGCTGGCAGCTCGCGCCATGGCCTATGCGCCTGCCTCAAAATTCTTGGTAGGCGCGGCTATTCGTGGAAAAAACGGCAAGATCTACGCCGGCTGCAACATTGAAAATGCCTCTTATCCCGAAGGCTGGTGCGCAGAAACATCTGCCATTTCCCATATGATCATGGATGGAGAGCAAAGCCTTACAGAAGTTTGCGTCATCGGTACCGGCGATGCGTTTTGCACGCCTTGCGGAGGATGCCGCCAAAGACTGAACGAGTTTGGTTCCAGGCAGGTGCCGGTACACGTTGCCACAGACAGCGGCATTGTCGACACATTATTGCTGGGTGATCTGTTACCCAACGCTTTCAAATTGGACCGGGTATGAGTGGTACATTCGATCTTGCCAGCACTGAGGCTGAAGACGCGTTAAGGCTGGTGCGCCAGACAACCGGGCGCCGTTTTTCTACCGGGCTTGTTCTGGGTTCAGGCCTTGGCGCTCTGGCCGATATGGTGGAAAACAGGATCGAAATTCCGTTCACCGATCTGCCCGGATTTCCAGCCTCTGGCGTTTCGGGCCATGCAGGCACTCTGATCGCCGGCGATCTGTCGGGCTTGCCGGTGGTGCTTTATTCCGGTCGGTCGCATTTTTACGAACAGGAAGATGCCTCGGTCATGCGCCGCCCGATTGCTTTGATGAAAGCTCTGGGTTGTGAAACTCTGGTGCTGACCAATTCGGCGGGATCGCTGCATCCGGAAATGGGTCCCGGTTCGGCAATGCTCATCACCGACCACATTAATTTCTCCGGGTCCAACCCGTTGTTTCGAGAACCAACGGACCGGCGTTTTGTGGGCCTGACGGAAGCCTATGACAAAAACCTGCGTGACCTGTTTGACGAAATCGCCAAACGCGAGGCCATTACGTTGCATCACGGGGTCTATATGTGGTTTTCCGGGCCTTCATTCGAGACGCCTGCGGAAATCAACATGGCCCGCATTGTCGGCGCTGATGCGGTTGGTATGTCCACCGTACCAGAAGCCATTCTGGCCCGTTTTTTCGATATGCGTGTGGTGGCGGTGTCTGCTATCACCAATCTTGCTGCCGGCATGACCGGTCAGGAACTGTCCCATGACGAAACCAAAGAGAACGCACCCAAAGCGGCAGACAAGCTGAAAAAGCTGATTGCCGGTGTGTTGGAGGAACTTGCGAAAACATGAGCGATACCGATTTGCTAAAAGGCCTGATTGGCTGTCTTGATCTGACAAATCTAAATGATGATTGCGATTCAGCCGCCATTGCCGCGCTGTGCGCCAAGGCACAAACGCCGCATGGCAATGTTGCAGCTGTCTGCATCTACCCCCGTTTTGTGGCAGAAGCCAAAGACCATCTCAGCGGCACCGGCATCAAGGTCGTAACCGTGGTGAACTTCCCCGATGGCGGTGAAGACACTGTGGCCGTGGAGGCTGCCACCCGGCAGGCGCTCGCCGATGGTGCTGACGAGATTGACCTCGTCATGGCCTATAAGGCGCTGGCGGAAGGCCGGCCCGGATTTGCAGAAACTCAGATTGTACGCATCAAACGCATTTGCGGCGATACGCTGCTGAAAGTCATTCTGGAAACAGGTGAGTTGCAGGACGCGGAGACCATTCGCAAAGCTGCCGATGTAGCTTTGGCTGCCGGGGCCGATTTTCTGAAAACCTCAACCGGCAAAGTTGCCACCAACGCCACTTTGGATGCAGCTGAAATTCTCCTGACAGCGATTGCTGAAACGGACAAAACTATTGGCTTCAAACCCGCTGGCGGAATTAAGACATCATCCGATGCTATTGCTTATTTTGACGTGGCGAAACGCATCAGGGGTGACGCTGCTCCAAACCCGGCTCTGTTCCGCCTTGGTGCCAGCAGCGTTCTGGATGCGATGATCGCTTCTATTGAGGGACGCGAGGAAACAAAAGGCGCAGGCTATTGAGCTATCTTCCACAGGAACTCATCCGCAAAAAGCGCGACGGAAAAGCGCTCGAACCGGACGAAATCAAATTTCTGGTCAGGGGGCTGGCCGACAAAAGTGTGAAGGCTGAGCAGATTTCCGCCTTTGCCATGGCCGTGTTCTTTAATGATATGAGCATGGCTGAGCGCGTTGCGCTGACCGAGGCCATGCGCGACAGCGGCGATGTGCTGGACTGGTCGGATTTGCCAGGTCCCGCACTCGACAAGCATTCTTCCGGCGGCGTCGGCGATAATGTTTCGCTGATGCTGGCACCGTTGATTGCCGCTTGTGGTGGCTTCGTTCCGATGATTTCCGGCCGGGGCCTTGGCCATACCGGTGGCACATTGGACAAGTTTGATGCCATTCCCGGTTATCAGACCAGCCCGGACAATGCCCTGTTCCACAAAACCGTATTGGAGGTTGGCTGCGCCATTATCGGCCAGACGCAAAACCTCGCGCCGGCAGACAAGACGATTTATGGCATTCGCGATGTGACAGGGACCGTGGAATCGGAAGCCCTGATTACCGCTTCCATCCTGTCAAAGAAGCTGGCTGCGGGCCTGTCTGCCCTTGTGCTGGATGTGAAATGCGGCAACGGGGCCTTCATGGCCAGCGAAGAAGAAGCCCTTGGTCTGGCAAACTCGCTTGGCTCTGTGGCCAATGGTGCAGGCATGCCGACACTTGCGCTGGTCACTGATATGAACCAGCCCCTGGCAAATGCCGCTGGCAATGCGGTTGAAGTTCAAAATGCGGTTGATTTCCTGACCCGTGCACGCGCAATGCCCCGAATGGAAGAGGTGGTGCTGTCTTTATGCGCAGACATGCTGGTTCTTGGTAATCTGTATAGCGGCCTTGATGCTGCCCGCACGGCGCTGCAGACAGTTTGGGAAAGCGGAAAGGCTGCGGAGCAGTTTGACCGCATGGTTGCCGCTCTGGGTGGCCCAACTGACTTTATTGACAATGCCAGTAGGCATCTGCCGGTCGCGCCGGTGATTATGGATGTGTTTGCGGCGCATGAAGGGATCATCAATGAAATTCAGACCCGTAATGTGGGCCTGGCTGTCATCGGACTTGGCGGAGGACGGACCACGCCGGAAGATGAACTGGATTACTCGGTCGGCTTCTCTGATCTGGCGAGCATAGGTGATACCGCCGACAATGAGACACCGATTGGCCGTGTCCATGCCGCGACACAGGACAGAGCAGATGCAGCGGCGGCGGAATTGCAGGCCTGTTATGCAACAGGTGAGAGCGCAACCCGAAAACCTGTGATCCTGCACCGGCTTGCACCCGATGATTTTGCCAAAACCACGGAGCCTTCCTGATGGCACGCGCATTTTTATTGATCATGGACAGTTTTGGTATTGGCGGTGCGCCGGATGCAGCGATCTTTGGCGATGAAGGGTCCAACACGCTTGGGCATATTGCGCAAGAATGTGCCTCAGGCGGCGGTGATCGCGCCGGACTGCGCAAAGGCCCATTGTCGCTGCCAAATCTGGACAGGCTGGGATTGGGTGCAGCAGCAGAGCTTTCTGACGGTGCGCGACCTGCCGGGCTGGATTATTCTGGCGCGTCAGAAAACGCCTGGGGCGTCGGCCGCGAGATTTCGAATGGCAAGGACACACCCTCCGGCCATTGGGAAATCGCCGGATTGCCGGTGCCATTTGACTGGGGCTATTTTCCCGAAACAGAACCCTGCTTTCCAGATGAGCTGATTGCTCAAATTGTTGAAAAAGCCGGCCTGCCCGGGATATTGGGCAACAAGCACGCGTCCGGAACCGTCATCATTGAAGAATTGGGCGAAGAACACATCGCCAGCGGAAAACCGATTTTCTACACATCGGCGGATTCGGTGATGCAGATTGCAGCCCATGAAACCCATTTCGGTCTGGAGCGGCTTTACGAAATTTGTGAAATTGCGCGTGAGCTGACTTTCGACATGATGATTGGCCGGGTCATTGCAAGGCCATTTATCGGCGAGAGTGCAAAAGACTTCAAACGCACCGGCAACCGACACGACTACGCAATTGAGCCAACACAGGATACGGTTCTGGATCGGCTGAAGGCGGCAGGGCGACAAATCATTGCTGTTGGCAAGATATCAGACATTTTTGCCGCCAAGGGCATTACCAAATCCATCAAGGCCAGCGGCAATCCCGCGCTTTTCGATGCCATGATGGAAGCCGAGACACTGGCCGGTGATGGTGATCTGGTGTTTGTGAATTTTGTCGATTTCGACATGTTGTTCGGACACCGCCGTGATGTGCCAGGTTATGCCGAGGCATTGGAGGCCTTTGACGCCATGCTGCCGCGCTTTATCAACCAGATGAAGGATGGTGATCTGGCTATCATCACTGCCGATCATGGCTGCGACCCGACATGGATTGGCACCGACCACACACGGGAACAGGTCCCGATACTGGCCTTCGGACCGGGCATTGGCGCAAAGGAAATTGGTCTGCGGCCAAGCTTTTCCGATATCGGGGAAACCATTGCGGCGCACCTTGGTATTGGGCCGGGTAAACATGGATCGAATTTTCTGTAGACTCCCAAAGACAGCAAGTTCAGATAATGGTTTTGCAAGACCAACAGAATTGCAAATCACCCCTTGCCCTTCCTACGACACCCCGTTATAAGCTGCGGCTTCATTGGACTGGCCGGCAGGGCATGCCGAGTCCGTTCAAAAATGCTCAAGCCCACATATTGATTGGCCAAATTGCGTTTCGCGCAACAGACCAGTCCGGGCTTACAAGACAAATTAAGGAGAGCAAAATGCCCAAGATGAAGACCAAATCGGGTGCGAAAAAGCGCTTCAAGGTCACTTCGAGTGGAAAGATCAAGGTTGCGCAGGCCGGCAAACGCCATGGCATGATTAAACGCAGCAAGAAATTCATCCGTCAGGCGCGGGGCACCACGGTGCTGTGTCCTCAGGATGCACGTATCGTGAAGAAGTTCCTTCCATACGCTTAATTGATCTTTACCGGAGAATACGAAAATGGCCCGAGTTAAACGGGGCGTCACGTCCCACGCCCGACACAAAAAAGTTATCAAAGCTGCAAAAGGCTATTATGGCCGCCGCAAAAATACCATCCGCGTTGCCAAACAGGCCGTGGAGAAGGCAGGCCAATACGCCTATCGTGACCGTAAAACCAGAAAGCGTAATTTCCGCGCTTTGTGGATCCAGCGGATCAATGCTGCCGTACGTGAACATGGCATGACCTATGGTCGATTTATCGATGGCCTCAACAAGGCCGAGATTGCTGTGGATCGCAAAGTACTTTCAGACATTGCCATTCATGAGCCTGCTACTTTCAAAGTTCTGGTCGATAAAGCGCAATCCGCGCTCGCCTGAACCAAAGTAGCTGCTTTCGGCCCGGTTGGGGTCAGATTATGAACCCACGTTGGCGGCGCCAGCGTGGGTTTTGTCATATTGATGCGCCATTGTCTGAATTGAAATTTTAACTACTGGAATCTCCAATGAGTGATCTGGACACATTAAAACAATCCGTACTGTCAGATATTGCGGCAGCGACTGATGAAGCAAATCTTGAGGCGGTGCGCGTTGCCAGCCTTGGCAAAAAAGGCTCCATCTCCGACGCCATGAAATCGCTCGGCAAAATGGATGTCGAAGAGCGCAAGATCATGGGCCCGGCGCTGAATGCGCTGAAAAATGAAGCGGCGAACGCGATTGCTGCCCGCAAAGCTATTCTGGAAAATGAAGCTCTGGAACAGCGCCTTGCGACCGAACGCATCGATGTGACACTGCCTGTGGCCGCTGGCCCGGCTGAGCGTGGTCGCATCCACCCTGTGTCCCAGGTTGTGGATGAAATTACCGCCATCTTCGCTGATATGGGTTTTGCCATTGCTGAAGGGCCGGACATTGAAACCGACTACTACAATTTCACCGCACTGAATTTTCCGGAAGGCCATCCGGCACGGGAAATGCACGACACCTTCTTCTTCAATCCGAAGGAAGATGGCGAGCGGCTGTTGCTGCGCACACATACATCGCCGGTGCAGATACACACAATGAAGGCGGAAGAGCCGCCCATTCGTGTGGTCATTCCCGGACGCACCTATCGTTGCGACAGTGATCAGACCCATACGCCGATGTTCCACCAGATCGAAGGTCTGGTTGTGGACAAGAGCTCAACCGTTGGCACCATGAAGTGGGTCCTTGCTGAATTCTGCAAGGCGTTCTTTGAAGTGCCCGAAGTTGACATGCGCTTCCGCCCCAGCTTCTTCCCCTTCACCGAGCCCTCACTGGAAGTGGATATTCGCTGCGACCGCTCTGGCGACAATGTGAAAATCGGACAGGGCGATGACTGGCTGGAAATTCTGGGCTGCGGCATGCTGCATCCCAATGTCCTGAAATCCGGTGGGCTGGACCCCGACGAATATCAGGGCTTTGCCTGGGGCATGGGGATCGACCGCATTGCCATGCTGAAATATGGCATGCCCGATCTGCGCGCCTTCTTCGATGCGGATGCCCGCTGGATTGAACATTACGGCTTCCGCCCGCTTGACCTGCCGACATTGTTCGGCGGGCTGAGCCGCGTATAGGGAGACAGGAACATGAAATTCACACTCTCCTGGTTGAAAGACCATCTTGATACCACTGCTTCGCTCGATGAGATCGTCGAGGCACTGACCATGGTTGGACTGGAAGTGGAAGAGGTCGATGACCGCTCCAAATTCAAGCCCTTCACCATTGCAAAAGTCCTGACTGCCGAACAGCATCCGGACGCAGATAAATTGCGCGTGCTGTCTGTAGACACAGGGTCGGGAACGCCGGTGCAAGTTGTCTGTGGGGCCCCCAATGCCCGCGCTGGGCTGATCGGTGCCTTTGCCGGTCCTGGCACCTATGTGCCCGGCATTGACGTCACCCTTGGCACCTCCAGCATTCGCGGCGTGGAAAGCTTCGGCATGATGTGCTCTGAGCGAGAGCTGGAAGTGTCTGAAGAGCATGATGGCATTATCGACCTGTCCGAAGATGTGCTGGACAATGCGCCTGTGGGCTCGTCTTTTGCCGCCTATGCGGGGCTTGACGATCCGATGATCGAGATTGCCGTCACACCCAATCGCCCGGATTGTCTGGGCGTCTATGGTGTGGCACGCGATCTGGCGGCTGCGGGTCTTGGCACTTTGAAGGATGGCAGCATTGCCGCAGTCGAGGGAGAAGGCGATTGCCCGGTCTCGGTCACGCTGGATTTCGGTGATACGGAATCCCTGTGCCCGGCCTTCGGCCTGCGTCTTATCAACGGCATTGAAAATGGCTCCTCGCCTGTTTGGCTGCAGCAGCGGTTGAAAGCCATTGGCTTGCGGCCCATCAATGCGCTTGTCGACATTACCAACTACATCACATTTGATCGTGGTCGCCCGCTTCATGTGTTTGATGCTGACAAGGTATCGGGCAATCTGGTGGTGCGGCGCGGCAAGGCTGGTGAGAAGATGGTCGCGCTGGATGGCAAGACCTATCAGGTCAATTCGGATATCTGTGTGATTGCCGATGACAATGGTCTGGAATCACTGGCCGGTGTCATGGGCGGTGAAGACAGTGGCTGTTCGGAAATCACCACCAATGTGCTGATCGAGTCTGCGCTTTGGGAACCACTGAACATTGCCCGCACGGGTCGCGATCTTGGCGTTCACTCCGATGCGCGCTTCCGCTTTGAGCGGGGCGTAGACCCGGCGATGATGCTGCCCGGTCTAGAATTGGCAACGCATATGGTGCTGAAGCTGTGTGGCGGTGCTGCCAGCAAGGTCAGTGTCTCTGGTACTTTACCAGAGCCGCAAAAGCTGGTGGATTTCCCCTATTCCGACATCAAGCGCCTGACCGGACTGGATGTGCCGCAGGATCGTACCAACAGCATTCTGGAAAGCCTTGGCTTTCCCGTCTCCGGCAGTGGTGATGTCGTTCAGGTTTCCGTGCCAAGCTGGCGTCCGGATGTGGATGGCAAGGCGGATATCGTTGAAGAAGTCATGCGCATTGTGGGCGTCAATGAAATTGCCCATCGTCCGATTGAACGGGGCGACCATGTGCAGGGCCCTATTCTGACCGTGCGTCAGACACGGGAACGGCGCGCACGGCGTGCACTGGCCTCACGCGGCATGATGGAAGCGGTTACGTGGTCATTCCTGCCCAAAGATCAGGCGGAAGCGTTTGGTGGCGGTCAGCCCGAACTGGCGCTGGCCAATCCGATTTCAAATGATCTGTCGGATATGCGGCCCAGCCTGTTGCCAAACCTTTTAAGCGCTCTGCAGCGCAATGGTGATCGCGGCATCAATGATCTTGCCCTGTTTGAGGTCGGCCAGATCTTCACGGGAGACCAGCCGGATGACCAGAAAACCGGTGCAACCGGTGTGCGTCGTGGCGCGGTTCAGATTACCCATGAAGGGCGAGACTGGCGCGGGGCTGCGAGCAATGTGGATGCATTTGACGCCAAGGCAGATGCCTTTGGGGTCCTGGCAGAACTGGGTGTTCCGGTTGCCAATCTGCAGGTCGTGGCAGACGCGCCGTCCTGGTACCACCCGGGCCGTTCCGGACGCATTCAACTGGGACCCAAGCAGATTTTCGGAACTTTTGGTGAAATACACCCGGCCATCCTGAAGCAATTTGATGTGGATGGACCTGTGGTTGGTTTTGAGATCATCCTTGAAAACCTGCCGAAACCCCGGAACAAGACCTCACGGACCAGGCCTGCGCTTGATCTTCCGGAATTGTTGCCGGTATCGCGGGACTTTGCATTTGTGATCGCCTCGGATGTGAGTGCTGACAAAGTGCTGAAAGCTGCGAAATCTGCAGACAAGAAGCTGATCCAGAGTGTCTCGATTTTCGACGTCTATGAAGGCGACCGTATGGAAGTTGGTCAAAAATCGGTAGCGATTGAGGTGACCCTGCAACCGCGTGACAAGACGCTGACAGACGAGGATATTTCTGCTGTCAGTTCTGCCATTGTCGCATCAGTGGAAAAGGCAACCGGCGGGCAATTGCGCGGATAATTTTTTGCCGCACGCGCTTGCTTGCGCCGGTTGATAAGCTGAAAGCTGTGGATTCTCGGAACAAGTCCGAGAATGACGGGTGGGGTTTAATTTAGCTGGCTTAGTGCCACGCCAAACCTCACCTTTACTACCGTCGTCCTCGGACTTGTTCCGAGGACCCACATGCAAATGTTACCGCTTCAGGATCAACCGCTTGACCCATACCGCCAAAGCCGGGTTCCCTCTGTCCGCAGCCATTGCTGATGGGTTTTGTATTGCGGGCAGAGCGCAGCCACATGAGCCCAGAATTGGGCGCCGTGGTTCATTTCCCGCAAATGCGCCACTTCATGAGCGACGAGATAATCCAGCACCTCTGGTGGTGCCAGAATCAAGCGCCAGGAAAAGCTGAGGGTCTTGTTGGATGAGCATGATCCCCACCGGCTCTTGCCATCACGCAGCCTTATGGCGCTGGCCTGTACCCCAAGCGCCTGGCTGTGATGCGCGACCAGACGACGATAATCCTTCAGCGCCTCACTTTTGAGATAGTCCTGTACACGGCGGCCAAAATGCTCTGGCGCACCTGCTACGTGCAACTCGGTAAAAGGGTCCGCGACGACCACCTTAACCAGGCCGCGGCTCGCCCCTGTGGCCACAAGCCGGTGCTCGACGCCGCGCAGCGGCAGCAGGATATCAGGGGCAAAGGGAAGCGGTTCTTCGAGTTTGTCCAGCCGCTCGACAATCCAGTCCGCCTGCTCGCGGGCAAAGCGCTCCGCCTGCTTGCGACTGCCCCCTTTGGGGACAGTCACAATGGCTTTTCTGTTCTTCGCATCAAGCTTTAGAATATAGCGCCGTGCCCGTGGATTGGGACGCAATTCAACCGCAATGGTCTGGTCCCCGTGGCGCAGCGAAATCTCGACCGGCTCCGATTTTTTCTGTTTGCGTGCAAACAGCATTTTCAGCCGACGGTTTCGTCTTTCGCGGCAGCACCGCTCAGGGCTTTTGCCTGCTCAACCCATTTATCACGCGCAACCCGGCCTTTAAATGCCAGCTTGTCGTCCAGTTCATCGATTGCCCTCTGACTGAGGCGTGCAATCTGGGCGAAATGGAAGATACCGGTCTGGTTCAATGTATTTTCCAGCTTCGGCCCCACACCTGAAATCTTCTTCAGATCATCAGCTGCCCCTTGCGGCTTTGAAAGCAGCAAGCTCGCCAAATCATTTTTGGGTTTGGCTGCAACTTTCTTCGGTGCCGCCTTGCGGGTTTTGGCGGCAACAGGCGCATTCTTAACTGCTGCGACCGGTTCTCTGGCCGGCGCGGGTGCGGTTTTAGCCACCGCAGGCGGCTTTTTGGCTGTTGCGGTTGGTTTTGCCGCTGCTGTCACCTTTGGTGCCGCTGGCGCTGCTTTAACCTTTGGTGCGGGCGGCGCAGCGTTCACTGAGGACAGGCGTTCGCTATGGGTGGCTGTAAAATCACGAATGCGCGGCGCTATTTCCGAACGGAATCGGGAGCCATTGAAAACACCAAAATGACCGACTTTCGGTTGCATGTAATGCGCACGCATATCTTCGGGCAGATTGGTGCACAGCGTGTGTGCCGCTTCTGTCTGACCCACACCGGAAATGTCGTCGTTTTCGCCTTCGACTGTCATCAGGGCGATACGATGAATGGCTGACGGATCTACCAGGTGACCACGATAGGTTAACTCGCCTTTTGGCAGGGAATGCTTGATGAAGACAGCATCAACCGTCTGAAGATAGAATTCCGAGGTCAGGTCCATGACCGCCATATATTCATCGTAAAACTCGGTGTGCTTATCTGCAGAATCCCCATCACCATCCACAAGGTGGTTGAAGAACTCCTTATGAGCATCGAGATGCCGGTCCATATTCATGGACATGAAACCGGTCAATTGCAGGAAACCGGGATAGACTGTGCGCATGAATCCGGGATGCGGAAATGGCACTGTCATCACCACATTCTGCTCAAACCAGGATAAATCCTTCTCTTCCGCCATCTTGTTAACAGCGGTCGGGTTGATTCTGGTGTCGATTGGCCCGCCCATCAAAACCAATGAAGCTGGCAAGGCGGGGTGATCGGCTTCATCCATAAGAGCGGCCGCTGCAAGAACGGGCACAGATGGCTGACAAACAGCCATGACATGTGCGCCTTTCCCCAGAACGCCAAAGATCTGAATGAGATAATCGATATAATCATCCAGATCGAAACTGCCCTCTGCCATGGGAACTGCGCGCGCATCGATCCAGTCGGTGACATAGACATCATAATGGGGCAGCATGGTCTCAACTGTGCCGCGCAACAAGGTTGCATAGTGGCCGGACATGGGCGCTACGATCAGCAGTTTCGGTTCTGGTGCTGCTGTTTTGCGGCGGGTTGGGTTGGCGCGCTCAAAGCGCACCAGATTGCAAAATGGCCGGGACCATACGGTTTTTTCGACAACCGGAACTTCAATACCGTCAATCTCGGTTGTTTCAAGACCGAACACGGGCTTTCCATATCGCCTGGTGGAGCGCTCAAACAGCTCACAGGCAGCGGATACATTCTTGCCAACTGCGCTGTGGGACAATGGATTGAGAGGATTGTCGTAATAAAGCTTTGTTGCATCAGCGACCGCACGCAAAGGTGCGAAGGCAGCGTGACTCATTTCATACCAGTGATAGAAGGGCACGTGTGACAGCCTTTGTGTTCGGGGGGATCAATACTCATACTGCACTGCAATATGGGCCTGATTCCCGAATCGGGCAAGACTTTTGCGCACAAAACCAGACCAAAGTCGCAACACAAGCGTTGTTATCCGGCATTTTAATCCGACATGGTGCCGGAATGCCGCAGATTCGCTGTGTTCTAGGACTTCATGGCTTTCAGCTCTTCTAGTCTGGGCATAGACAGAATGTTGTATCCGCTATCTGCAAAGTGGATTTCACCGGTGACACCACGCGATAAATCCGAGAGCAGATAGAGCGCACTGCCACCGACATCTTCAATGGTTACATTGCGCTGCAGCGGGCAGTTCTTTTCCTGAAAATCATACATCAGACGCGCATCCGCAATACCGGCCCCCGCCAATGTGCGCACAGGTCCGGCAGAAATTGCGTTAACGCGCACGCCCTGCGATCCAAAATCTCCGGCCAGATACCGTACAGAAGCTTCCAGAGCAGCCTTGGCAACGCCCATGACATTGTAGTTCGGCATGACGCGGCTTGCCCCGCCATAGGTGAGCGTCAGAAGCGCACCGCCATCCGGCATGATATCAGCTGCGCGTTTGGCAATTTCGGTAAAGGAGAAGCAGGAAACCACCATGGTTTTGGAAAAATTGCCCCGGCTGGTATCGGCGTATTTGCCCTTCAGCTCATTCTTGTCGGAAAAGGCAATGGCGTGGACCAGAAAATCAATGCTGCCCCATTTTTCCTTCAATGTGTCAAACACACTGTCCACACTGTCCAGATCTTCCACATCACACGGGATCAGCATGTCTGACCCGACGCTTTCCACCAGTGGTTTGACCCGACGCCCGAAAGCCTCCCCCTGATAGGTAAAGGCGAGCTCTGCTCCCTCAGCATGCAAAGCCTTTGCAATTCCCCAGGCAATCGAATGATCGTTGGCGACACCCATTATAAGGCCACGCTTACCACGCATCAGGCCAGCGGCCGACCGCGGCATTTCCGTTGTTGTCTCAGTCACTTTAGCCCCTTTTACACATCACGGCGGAAAACGAGCGTTGCGTTGGTACCGCCAAAGCCAAATGAATTGGTCAGTGCAATCTGGACTTCCGTGTCCTTACGCTCGCGCAGAATGGGAACACCTTCAAACTCTGGATCAAGCTCGGTGATATGCGCGCTTTCTGCCATGAAGCTGTTTTCCATCATCATCAGGCAGTAAATCGATTCCTGAACACCAGTCGCCCCAAGCGAATGGCCTGTCAGTGATTTGGTTGCAGAAATGAAGGGAATGTTTTCTCCGAAGACTTCCTTGATAGCGCCGATTTCCTTACGGTCGCCAACTGGCGTGGAGGTGCCGTGGGTATTGATGTAATCAACCGTGCCCTCAACAGTCGCCAGCGCCTGTTGCATGCACCGTACAGCGCCCTCACCGGATGGTGCGACCATGTCATGGCCATCAGACGTCGCACCATAGCCGACAATCTCACCATAGATTTTGGCACCGCGTGCCTTGGCATGTTCCAGTTCTTCCAGAACCAGCACACCAGCACCACCGGCAATGACAAATCCATCGCGTGTTACATCATAAGCGCGGGAAGCCGTTTCAGGCGTGTCATTGTGCTTGCTGGTCATCGCGCCCATGGCGTCGAAAAGATTGGACATGGACCAGTGCAAATCTTCACTGCCGCCAGCAAAGACAATATCCTGCTTGCCGACCTGAATGGTCTCATAGGCGTTGCCAATACAATGATTGGACGTGGCACAGGCCGACGAAATTGAATAGTTTACGCCCATAATCTTGTAAGGTGTCGCCAGAGTTGCCGACGCGGTAGACGACATGGCTTTGGGCACAGTGAATGGCCCAATGCGCTTGGGCGATTTATTCTCAACCGTTAACTGAGCCGCCTCAATAACCGACTTCGTGGAAGGCCCGCCCGACCCCATGATGATGCCAGTGCGTGGATTGGAGACATCGCTTTGTTCCAGCCCGGAATCCTCAATGGCTTCCTGCATGGCTACCCAGTTCCAGGCGGAACCCAGCCCCATGAAACGGGCAGCACGCCGGTCGACCATTGTAAATGGATCAAGGGTTGGCTTGCCGTAAACATGGCAGCGAAAGCCCAGTTCAGCATATTCTTCTGAATAGGAAATGCCAGAACGAGCTGTTTTCAGGCTATCCAGAACTTCTGCTTTATTATTGCCAATTGAGGACACAATGCCCATGCCGGTAACGACGACGCGTTTCATGGTCGGCTCCTTTAACGATCAAAAATTACGGATTACGCTTCAGTCTGGAAAAGACCAACCCGCAAATCCTTTGCTTGATAGATAGTCTCGCCATCAGCCTTTAACCAGCCGTCGGCGATGCCCAATTTCAGGCGTGAGCGCATGACGCGTTTGATTTCGATTCCATATTCAATGAGCTTTACATCGGGTGTTACCATCCCGGAAAACTTCACCTCGCCCACCGACAGGGCACGCCCCCGGCCCGGTTCCCCCAGCCAGCCAAGATAGAAGCCCAACAGCTGCCACATGGCGTCCAGGCCCAGACAACCGGGCATGACGGGGTCGCCTTCAAAATGGCAGGTGAAAAACCAGAGTTCAGGATTTATATCGTATTCAGCCCGAATGAGACCTTTGTCCTTCGCACCACCTTCTTCGGAAATGGCGGTGATGCGATCAAACATCAGCATGGGCGGCAGCGGGAGCTGGGCATTGCCCGGTCCATAAAGGCGGCCATGACCGCATTCCAGCAGGGCTGCCTTGTCAAATGAAGATGGCCGCGTGATCGGTGTGTCGCCTGACGTTTGATTATCGCTCACTTAAACTCTTTCTCTGGCATTAAGACGTATCGATGATGTGAAGACACCACCTAAATATAGCTGTCGTTAACACAAGCATGTGCCAACGAAAAGACTTGTTCTGGCGCAAAACCACGCTCCTCCCGAAGGGACACTATATAGAATGCCCGACTGCCGCTGCACCGATTTTGAAAAGGCACCCAGCCTTACCCGCAATCTGTTCATAGCATTTGTGCTTTCTATACACGCCAATTCAATCTCCCAATTGAGTTCAAACCCCAGAGAAATGCCATTTCGCGGATGCAGCAAATCCTTGCGGTTTGACACCAAAATGCCTATTGTTCAGGCAGGTTAATTGAAAAGGTAAGTGGCCGATGGCCGGTTTTGAAACACAAGGCGAAGCTGACATCCAGGAAGAGATGGTTGAAACGGGTGTTGTAAACCTGTTGCGCGACCATGATCTGCGCCCCACCCGCCAGCGCGTAGCCTTGGCGGAACTGCTGTTTTCCAAGGGTCACCGCCATATCAGCGCTGAAGCACTGCACGAGGAAGCGGAAAACCGGAGCATCAAGGTGTCTCTGGCGACCATCTACAATACGCTGCATCAATTCACCAATGCAGGTCTGCTGCGCGCAGTGCCGGTTGACGGGTCAAAAACCTATTTCGACACCAATGTCGACAATCATCACCACTTCTTTGTGGAAGATGATCAAGAGGTCATTGATATCCCTGCACAGAATTTCACCTTGGGCATGCTGCCGGAACCACCGGAAGGCATGGAAATCACCCGTGTTGAAGTGGTGGTGCGGGTCCGCCGTAAAAGCTGATTCTCTCCTATTTGCCTGATCGGCAAATCATGCCAATTACCAAATTTTGCAAATTAAATGCAGATGACGCGCGCCAAAATACGTGCGCCCTGTTCGGTCAGATCGGTCAGTTCGGTAAGCTCATCCGGACCGTCAAAATCGGTAATCAGTCAATGGAACCGGATTCGCCTTCTTCCGCATCGGGCGTCACGTCGAGAATACGTGCGCGGCTGGTAATTGTCACCTCAGGCTTGCATTCGCTCATGCAAGGATCATCAGCTTTGAAAATTGGTGTATCCGGCCTTGGATCAAAGAAGAAATTGTCCTCATTGGGCATGCGCACTGACGCAAAATTCTGTTTCGATAGCTCAAATTCCTCATCCGTCACAATATCATTCATGTAGAGCAGATAGGCCGTGATGCCGTAGATCTCGTCCGGTGTCAGTGACTGGGATTCGCCAAATGGCATCGCCCGGTTGATATAGTCATAAACGGTGGACAGATAGGGCCAGTAAGAGCCGATTGTCTTGACAGGCCGATCATCGGTCAGGCTGTCCTGCCCACCCGACAATACCGGCCAGCGATCCACGCCCTCGCCAAAATCACCGTGACAGACAGCGCAACGTTCCGCGAACACTTCTTCGCCCTGGGTAACCGTCCCGGAGCCTTGCGGAAGTCCCGTCCCATCCGGACGCACATCAATGTCCCAGGCGGCAATTTCGTCGTCGCTGGCGACCCGGCCAAGGCCCAGGCCTTCAGAAAAAGCAGGCAGGGTGAGAGAGCTCAGCAGCAGGGCCGCAATTGATGCCTTAAGAAACTTCGACATTTTCCACCTCCCCCGGGGCTTTGACATGCCAGGTCTGGATGCCGTTATTGTGGTAAATCGAATTTTCGCCGCGCACGGACCGCAAGGCAGATTTGGTGGGCTGCACATAACCGGTGGAGTCAATCGCCCGTGACTGCAGCAACAGCGGCTGACCGTCCCAGTTGAAATCGAAATAAAAGCGGTGCAGCGATTTATCAAGGCTTGGACCGTCCAGCCGCGCCGTGTGCCAGTTTTTGCCGCCGTCCAGACTGACGTCAACGCGGGCAATTGTTCCCCGTCCCGACCAGGCAAGCCCGGTTAAAACGGTCTGGCCCTTGTCATGCATCAACGGTGCCTGTGGCGAGGGATTGGTGATGACGGATTTTGCATCCATGACCCAGGTAAAGCGTCTTGCGCGCCCATCGGCCATCAAATCGGTGTATTTTGAGGTTTCCTCACGATGCTGCCAGGGCGCATCGCCAATTTCGAGGCGGCGGAGCCATTTGACCCACATATTGCCTTCCCAGCCCGGAACCACCAGCCGAACCGGATAACCCTGTTCCGGCCTCAGGGCTTCACCATTCATGGCGAAGGCAACCAGACAATCCTCGAGCACCTTTTCCATGGGTATGGAGCGTGTCATCGCGGCGCTGTCTGCGCCTTCTGCCAAAAGCCAGCTGCCTTTGGGTTTGACGCCTGCTTCCGCCAGCAAATGGCTTAGCCGGACACCGGTATACATGACATTGTGAACCATGCCGTGGGTGAACTGACAGCCATTCAACTGGGCGCCGCGCCACTCCATCCCGGAATTGGCGGCACATTCCAGAAAATAGGCATGATTTTCTCTGGGGAAGCGCTTCAGATCTTCCATGGTGAAGACCAGCGGCTTGTCCACCATGCCGTGGATCATCAGGCGATGCTGTGACGGATCAACCTCGGCGATGCCCGCATGGTGGCGCTCGAAACAAAGCCCGTTCGGGGTGATGATCCCATCCAGATCATGCAATGGCGTGAAATTCACCGAAGAAACCGGATCAGCCGTCAGCCAGGGGACATTGCGTCGCACGACCTGTTCCTCAAATGGTGAGGGCGTGCCGTATGGGCGCGCGTCAACGCCCTCACCAAGATACTGGTTCCAGTCCTGGAGTTCCAGTATAGCGGGATCACCGGCAGCGACTGCCTTTTGTCCGGCCAGAAGACTTGCGCCCATAGCCAGCGAAGAAGCAGCTCCAGCACGCAGAAAACTACGGCGGGATGGCCCTTTCATGGGGTCCGAACCTGAGCCATCCTGCTGCACATCCGTGCCTGTATTCTGGCGGTTTTTCTGATCGCTCACATCAGGCCCTCCCCTGTGTCACAAACATTGTCCGGCGTATTTCAACGCTGAATTTCGTGTACACATCATTACATTCTTTTTTTTGAATGTAAAGAATTCCGGATGTGAAAATAGAGCTACGCACAACGGGTCTTATGCGCTCTGTGAGGGTATTTATCCGTCTTTGTTGTTGGGTCTAACCGCTATCGCAGCGAATCGAAAACGACCGCGAATCATCGAACGGATTTAACAGTGTTGCCAAACACCTCAATGGGAGCCGTCAGGATTTCGTCGGGTCGCGTCAACACTGTTTGAGGCGTGTGGATGACGATATCACCAGTGGTGGCGACAACCTGACCAATATTGCGGGTCAGGGTTTGCAGGCGGTCAGAAAACCGCATGTCATTTGAGGAAAACTGATTGCCATCATTCAATCGGCCGCCAAGCAATTTCACGATTTCCGGAGCCTGAGCAAACTTGCCATGACGCAGGGAATCATCTGATTTCACGCTGGTCAGATCATAGACAATGATTCCAAGATCCGCGATTTCCGTGTCCTCAGCGTAATTGCCGATGCGTGGCTGATTGCCGGACAGTCTTTGCGACAGACTAAGCGCGCGATCATCTTTGGAAACCAGCAGATTATAAGGCTTTTCCGGACGGCCGAGCCGTTGCATCTGCGCCTTGAACACCCCAACATCAATATCGGGTGACGCAAGCACCACTTCTCCCATTTTGCCGCCAAGGGTCGGATTGCCAGCGATCTGCAATTGCCGCAAGCTTTCCATCGCAACCCAATTGCCCATGGAATGGGCCATGATATGGACTTTGCGCGCATTTGTTCCGGCCAGAAGCTTCAGGGTTTTTTCCAATCCGTCGCGCGCAATTGTCGCGCTTTCGCGGTCATAGAAATATTCCAGCGGACTTCCCCTGGAAGCCCATGTGAACAAAACCAGCGTTCCCTGAAAGCCGGAATCATGCGCGAATTGAGCGAATCTCATGACGCTGTCGGAAAAACCGGTATTGTAGCCATGCACGAACAGCAACACATCACGATCGCTGTTCTCCTGAGTTGCAATCTCTGCATTGACGGCTTTTGAGAATACCTCATCGCTGTTCAGATAGGTGCGGTCGCGAATGACAAAATGCCGGTCCGCAGAGGGCTGGCCGTATCGCGGGCGTTCCAAAGCGCCAGCCTGGTGACCCGGTGGTATGGAAACAAAGACGGCAGCATGGTCGAGGCCAACGCCGCGTTCACCGGAAAAAAACTCCTCTGTATCATCCGAACGGGCGCGGGTGGTCGCCACAAGAATGTGTTCTGTCTTAACGCTGCCGGTCACTTGTGTGCTGGTGCCGGTTGACGCAAGCGAGGCGCACCCAACCAATGGCAGCAGCAGCGCCAGGCAGAAAAATCTTTTAATCAAATGCATATCCGCCAACGAGACTTTCTTTGCCAAAGCCTAGCGACCAAATTGCGGCGGATTGCAGGCGGGCACATCAGGACTTAGATGTGCATGATGGCGGTTTCTTGTTTTGATTCAAGTTTGGGTTTAGCAAGGGACAAACGCACGAAAGCAGATTTAATCCGCCTTGCACACAGGCGCGCTTCAACAGGAACAAATAGCCAATGGCAGACCAGCAAACTCCAGAGCGCAGCAACCAGACACATAATGTTCTTTGGGCCATGCTGAAGTTTTCCGGACGCATGAACCGGGAGGAGTATTGGTGGGCCAATGCGTTTTTGCTGGGTATCTCGCTTGTGGCCTTTCGCATTTTGTTTGCCGGTTCAATCGAATTGTCCAGCGAGGGCGAGCTTCTCCTGCCCGATGCAATGATGGCGCCGTTTTTCATGATTATGGTGGCGTCGCTCTATGTGACTTTTGCCATTTCGGTAAAACGACTGCATGATCTGGGTTGGCCCGGCATTGTTGCCTGCGTGTTCCTGTTTCCGGCTATTGGCCTGTTGGCCTTTCTTATGCTTGGATTGATGAAGGGTAACAATGAGCCAAACAAATACGGCATGGTCCCGCCAAGATAAAAGACGCCTCTTTCATCAAGGGTCAGCCCCTTGCCACAATCATTCTGTTTCATCTGAGTTCCATCAATTATGCCCCAAAACTCCGCCACCCACATTCTTCAGAGCCTGATCAAATGTCCTTCTGTGACGCCTGATGAAGGCGGGGCACTGACGACCCTGCAAGCGCTGCTGGAACCTGCCGGATTTTTAGTTGCGCGCCCAAGCTTTGAGGATGTGGACACGCCCACAATTGAAAACCTTTATGCAACCATCGGTACCGGTGGACCTCATTTCGTGTTTGCCGGGCACACCGATGTGGTGCCGCCGGGTGATTTGTCCGCCTGGACCCACGGGCCTTTTGAAGGCGAGATCAAGAACAATATTCTCTACGGACGCGGCGCGGTGGATATGAAGGGCGGTATTGCCTGTTTTGCTGCAGCGGCCCTGGGGTTTTTGAAAGACAGGCCCGACTTTAAAGGCAGAATATCGTTTCTGATCACCGGGGATGAAGAAGGTCCGGCGGTGAATGGCACCGTCAAGCTGCTGCAATGGTGCGCAGATAAGGGTGACCATTTCGATCACTGCATTGTGGGCGAGCCGACCAATCCATCGGTTCTGGGTGACGCCATTAAAATCGGGCGCCGTGGCTCCATTACCGGACGACTGACAGTCACCGGAATACAGGGGCATGTGGCCTATCCGCATTTGTCGGATAATCCGGTGCGCAGCATCATCGGGCTGTTGGGTGGTTTGATGGACCCGCCGCTTGATAGCGGCAATGAGCGCTTTCAACCAACCAATCTGGAAGTCACCAGCATTGATGCCGGCAATGAAACCTCCAATGTCACCCCGGCCAGTATTTCGGCTCTGTTCAATGTGCGCTTCAATGATGAGTGGACCCCGGAAACAATTGCCGCAGAGTTGAAGAAGAGACTGGATCAAGCAGTGTCTGACAATCGCTTCCGCAGCGCGGATAAAAGCCCGATTTCCTATGATTTAAAATTCATTGACAATCTGTCAGACAGTTTTCTGACCCGGTCCGACACGTTGATTGATGCCCTGTCCAACGCCGTTCGGTCAGTAACCGGCCGCAAGCCGGAACTGTCTACCGGCGGTGGCACGTCTGATGCCAGATTCATCAAGAATTACTGTCCGGTGGTGGAGTTTGGTCTTGTGGGCCAGACCATGCATCAGGTTGACGAATGTGTAGATCTTGATGATGTGGACCAATTGACGCGGATTTATCGCAGCTTTCTGGACACTTATTTTTCCTGAATTTGAAAATTGCCCGAGAAAGGCAAACCCATGAGCCTTTCCTTTGAAGAACTTGCCTTCCAGCCAACCCCCATTGGCGAACTGAGCCTGCGCCGCCGCCGCGACCCGGTGCTCCAGGCAGATGTGATCGAGATTAAACTGGGCGAAGAGTTTCTGATGTCGGATCGCTTTACGGCATCGGAAATTGCGCTGGCTGATCTGGGATTGGCGCTTTTGAATGGCGATCATCTGGACGTGGTGGTGGGTGGTCTTGGTCTTGGCTATACAGCGCAGGCCGTGCTGAAAGACCAGCGTGTCAATTCGCTGATTGTGGTTGATGCCTTGCAGGCCATTATTGACTGGCATCAAGATGGTTTGCTGCCGCTGGGACCGGAACTGACAGCAGATGCGCGCAACCGGTTTGAATTGGGAGACTTCTTTGCCATGGCAGCGTCAAAAGAAGGGTTTGACCCTGCTGCGCCTGCGCGAAAGTTTGATGCTGTCCTTGTTGATATCGACCATTCGCCAGAGTTTTTGCTCGATCCGCAAAATGCCTCATTTTATGAACCGCAAGGTCTGCAAAAGCTGAGCACGCATCTGAAACCCGGCGGCGTGTTTGGCCTGTGGTCAAACGATCTGCCAGATGATGGCTTTACCGCAAGATTGGCCGGTATTTTTGACAGCGCAAGCGCTGAAACTGTGAGCTTTTTCAATCCGCTGCAAAACAAGGATTTTGTTCAGACGGTCTATCTGGCTCAGGCAGCAGATTGAAACCTATGGCGCAGCTGCAAACTTGCTGATGATCAAGCCAGCTTCTTCTTCTTTTGGTTGCTGAAAGCCTCAAACTCGGCGGCAGGCATAGGCTTTCCGTATCTGAAGCCTTGAAGTGTGTTGCAACCGATGAACTTCAAAAGCATTTCATGACTTTTGGTCTCAATTCCCTCCGCAGTCACTTCCATCCCAATCGATGCTGCCAGATTGACAACGCATTGTACAACGGCTGCCGATTGAGGGTTGATGTCGATATCGGAGACAAATGATCTGTCGATCTTCACCTTATCAAATGGGAAGCTCTGAATGTAGCCAAGGCTGGAATAACCTGTACCAAAATCATCCAGCGCGATCCGTATACCCCTGGATTTGAAGGTCTCGATGGTGCGCCGTGCGACGCTGGCATCATAAATCAACAGTCCTTCAGTGACTTCCAGTTCCAGTCTTTTGGGATCAAACCCCGTCTCGTCCACGGCGTTAAACACGCGCTCAACGAGAAAGGCATCGCGGAACTGGACGGGAGACAGATTGACCGACAGAAACAGCTCCGGCCTGTTTGCCATGGTTGTCATGGCCGTGCGCAGCACCCAGTCACCAATTTCCACGATGCTGCCGCTTTCTTCTGCAACGGGAATGAATTCGACCGGGGAGACCAACCCACGGGTGGGGTGGTTCCAGCGCACAAGCGCCTCAACGCCCACAGTCTCCTGTGTTTGTCCGTCAACAATTGGCTGGAAATAGACCTCAAGCTCATTGTTGTTGACGGCTTGTCCGAGTTCCATTTCGAGCGCACGCCGTTGGATTGTCTCCAGTTCCATCACAGGATCAAAGAGAACCGGATTGCCGTCACTCAGTGACTTTGCCTTGTACATGGCCAAATCCGCCCGACGCATCAACTCGTCATGATCTTCGCCATGCTCTGGATACAAAGCAATGCCAACCGATGCTCCGGATGCAACCGTATGCCCGCCACGTACCATTGGCTTGCTGATTTCGTGGACCATCTGCTGGCCTAACTTCACTGCTTCTTCGCTGTCCATCACAGGCTTGAAGACAATAAATTCATCACCGCCAAGACGCCCGACAAATGCTTCGCTGCCTGCAATTTCGGTCAGCACGTCGGCCGTGCGCTTCAATAGATCATCGCCGATTTTATGCCCCATCAGATCATTGACGGCCTTGAACTGGTTGAGATCCAGGAAGAAGGCAGCCGTCATCTGATCTGTCAGACTGTTCTCTTTGTGCTCAATCATCTGGCGGAACTTGGCGCGGTTGGGCAAGCCTGTCAGTGTGTCATGGAAGGCCACATAATTGGCATGAGCTTCGCTGGCCTTTAGTTGATTCGCAGCATGCTTTTGTGCTGTGACGTCCGTCATTGAGGCGACCGCCCCCAGCAACGTGCCGTCAGGATTCAAAAGCTGCGACGCCTGCGCAACAATATGCCGTTCGGGAAGATCGTTCGGGGCAATCAACATTTCCCGATCCACAATGGAAGTTCCCGCCAAGGCTTCAAAAAGAGGAACGCGCTCGGCCGTTAGCGGTGTGGTGCCGTCTGCTTCAAACAGACTGTAGAATTCAGAGCATTCCTCCGGTGGCAACGGTTTGCAGTCGATCCCGTGCATAACACGCGTTGCGTGGTTGAACATGGTCAGACGGCCTTCAGCATCACAAGCGACGACCCCGTCCTTCACGTTTTCCAGCACTGCATTCAGCATTTCTGTCTGGTTTTCAGCGTGTTTGCGTGCCAGGACCTGCGTGGATACAAGGGTCGCAGAAATCACAACACCTTCAATCTCATCACCTCCGGATTTCCAGGGACATGCTTCCCACCGCAAATACTCCACTGTTCCATCAGACAGTTGAACCGCGTCTTCCAGGTTGAGCGTTGTCTCTCCCTTCAAGGCCTTTTTAAAGGCCCTTAACCATCCGGGATGCACATTCTTGAAGTCCAGAATATCGTGGTCGCTCTTGCTCGCCTCAACGGACGATAAAAACGCGCGCCATGATTGGCTGGTCGCCAGGTAATGTCCGTTCCTGTCAACCAGGGCGATGCCAGTGGGAACATGTTCAATCAGGGCTCTCATCTGACGCTCGGTAACGGCTGCCTTATGCTGAGCCTCATGGCGATATTCAATCTCCTGAAGGACATCGCCGGTGGCCAGGCGCATTTCCATCTGGTCAACCACCATTGCAGCAAGTTCTGCCAACCGCTCCTGCTGATCCTTGGTAAAATCAGGCCGCGGCTTCGTATCAATGAGACACAGAGACCCTATCCGCTGACCGTTTTCAGCGATGAGTGGCGCACCGCAGTAAAACCGGATGCCCATATCACCGGTGACCAGAGGATGTTTCGCAAAGCGCTTGTCCTTGGTTGCATCGGGCACGAAATGCACGTCATCAGACAGAATTGTATAAGCGCAAAAGGCCAGATCACGGGGTGTTTGCCCGGTATCCAATCCGCATGATGCTTTGAACCATTGCCGATCCGTATCCACCAACGAGATAATCGCAATAGGCACGTCAAAGTTTTTGGCGGCAAAATCAGTGATACGATCAAAGGCCCGCTCTTTCTCGGTGTCGAGAATTGCAAAGCGACGCAGGGTCGCGAGGCGTTCGGCTTCATCAGATGGGATGGGTGCGGGTATCGTCATTGTATGCCTTCTCGTCAATCTTCTCTTGCGCTCCATCGACAAGGGGTTTTGAAAACATAACCACTATTCATAGACACAATAGCAAAATTTGTGATCGTCGCTATAGAACATAAATAATAAAGAGAATCTTTATTGTTGCGGTGACAAAGTGACACGGCTAACAAAGCTACAATTCAACTATAACAAACAGTTAATGAGCATAAGAGAATTCAAAACAAATTGAGAAAACGGTGCAGGATTTTGAATTCAATCTTGATCCGGTCTGGTATAGTCAACGCCCTGCAGATACAGCCCCCAAGGCGGCGCAACTGGCCCGCAGGCGCGCCGGTTTTTTTCATCAAGCGCCGCCTGCAGATCATCGGCTGTCCAGGCCCCCTCACCCACCAGCCTTAATGACCCGGCAAAAGAGCGAATCTGATTGTGCAGAAAGGACTTGGCCGAGACACGAATGTGGATTTCAAGGCCCTCCGGTCTGACATCAATCTTATCAAGGGTTTTCACCGGGCTTTTTGCCTGACATTTGGTTGCGCGGAATGTTGTGAAATCATGATGGCCAACCAGCAATTGGGCAGCAACATGCATGGCATCGGCGTCCAGCTGCTTGGGCACCCACCAGACGCGTCCCTCTTTCAGAATGCTCCGCGCCCGACGGCTTTGGATGCGATACAGATAATGGCGTTTTGTCGCGGAAAACCGGGCGTCGAAATCATCGCCCACGAGATCAACACCCAATATGGCAATTTGCTCCCGCTTCAGATGAAAGTTCAGGGCATCACGCACTGTGTCGGTGCTATGGGGCTCTGACAGATCGAGATGGGCAATCTGGCCCAAAGCGTGGACGCCTGCATCTGTGCGTCCCGCACCGCGAACAGTGACTTCCTCGGAGCAGAACTTCAGAACAGCCTGTTCCAGGGTTGCCTGAACGGACGGCCTGTTTGGTTGACGCTGCCATCCGAAATAGGGCGCGCCATCATATTCAATTGTGAGCTTGTAGCGGGGCATTGCCTGGGTCCGGGTTCTAAAGCAGGACCGCGCCTTTACTAATTGGTGCGCCGTTCAGGAATTCTTCTGCGCTCATGGGTCTTTTGCCTGCCCTTTGAACTTCCTCCAGGCGCACTGCGCCCTTGCCACAGGCAATGGTCATTTGATCGTCAAGGATTTCACCGGGTACGCCTTCGCCTTCCATTTTGCGGGACCGCAGAACCTTCAACCGCTCTTTTTGTCCACCTGATTCAAATTCACACCACGCGCCAGGAAACGGCGAAATGCCCCGAATGTGGTTGTGAACATCCTTGGCGTTGCGGCTCCATTTGATACGGGTTTCATATTTGGAGATCTTGTTGGCGTAGGTCACGCCGGTTTTCTTCTGCTCTGTCAGTGTCAGAGCCCTGGTGCCCAGCTGTTCCAATGCTTCCAGAATGAGATCGCTGCCGACAATCGACAATTGATCGTGCAAATCGCCAGCCGTCATATTCGGGTCGATGGAAACAATCTCTTCCATGGCAATCGAGCCGGTGTCGAGGCCCTCGTCCATTTTCATCACGGCGACGGCGGTTTCCGTGTCGCCGGTCATCAAGGAACGCTGGATGGGCGCTGCGCCGCGCCAGCGCGGCAGCTTAGAGGCATGAAGATTGAGGCAACCATGTCTGGGTGCCAGCAAAATGTGTTTTGGCAGTAATTGACCATAGGCCACAACCACGGCCACATCAGCCTTGTGGCTTTTGAAAATCGTCTGGGCGATGCTGTCTTTCAACGTTGTCGGCGTCTCAACCGGTATGTTGAAAGATTCTGCCATTTTGTGAACCGGAGATTTTCGCGATTCCATGCCACGATCCGCCTTGCGCGGCGGCTGGCTGTAGCAGGCGACCACATTATGCCCGGCGCCCACGATCTGCATGAGAGGGCCGACGGCAAAATCCGGCGTGCCCATAAAAACAACGCGCAATGGCATGGTGAATAGTCCCTGGTTTCCAGCCCGTCAGGCGGATTTCTGTTTCAGCGCCTTGGTGAATTTTTTCACCACCCGGTCCCGCTTCAGTTTTGATATATAGTCGATAAACAGCACGCCGTTAAGGTGGTCTACCTCGTGCTGCAAACATGTGGCCAGCAATCCATCGGCTTCCAGCTCCTGCTGTTTGCCGGTGCGATCATAATACTGAACCCTGCACTCCGTTGGCCGTGTCACTTCCTCGAAATATTCCGGGATGGACAGGCAACCTTCTTCGTAGATCGAGGTTTCCTCAGACGTCCAGATGACTTCCGGATTGATCAGAAAGATCGGGTTTTTCGGCTCGTCTTCTTCGCGGGAGCAATCAATGGTTACAACCCGTTTTGGCACACCAATCTGGATCGCGGCCAGGCCAATGCCCGGCGCGTCATACATGGTGTCCAGCATGTTATCCAAAAGCGTCTGCAGGTCATCGCCGAAATCATCAACCGGCTTCGAGATTTGGCGCAGTTGATCATCCGGCAAGATGACCAGATTCTTAACTGCCATCGTGTTGTCCTTCTTTATTCAAGGACGAGATAAGGAATTGAAGCAGGCTGGTCAATGCAGTTTGCCACAAGCGTCGGCGAATCAGATATGAAAGGCTCATGCTTGAGCCCGTTTTTCAATTTGGTGACACCATTATCATTGGCCGCGATCTGCTGATCGCCGCTGTGGTGGCGCTTGTGCTGTTCGCATGGCTGCTGCTGCACTCGCAAAGCAAAACGCGGGCGGAACAGGCAAAAGTCGTGGAGGATGCCCAGCGCCGGGCGCAGGAGCTGGAAGCCCGATTGCTGGATATGTCACGCACCCAGAGCGAGATTACCGGTCAGGTGCGCACCATGTCGGATGTGTTGTCAAACCGGCAAAGCGAGTTGATGCGCGGCGTCAATGAGCGGCTTGATGGCATGGGCCAGCGCCTTAACAGCTCTGTCAGCGAAAGCAGCAAGGGCACACAGGAGAGCCTTTCCAAATTGCAGGAACGGCTGGCCGTCATCGATCGGGCGCAAACCAATATTACGGAGCTGTCCGGCCAGGTGGTGCAATTGCAGCAGATTCTGGCCAACAAGCAAACCCGTGGTGCCTTTGGCCAGATGCGGATGGAGACGATTGTTGCGGACGGGCTGCCGAATGGCGCCTATTCCTTCCAGTCCACCCTGACCAACAACACACGGCCCGACTGTATTGTGTTCATGCCAAATGATGCACCGAGCCTTGTGATTGACGCCAAATTTCCGCTGGAAGCCTATAATCTGTTGCAGGACGCGCCGGATCTGCAAGCACAGAAACACGCCACGAGCCGCTTCAAGCAAGATGTGGATGTGCATATCAAAGCGATTGCGGACAAGTATTTCATCAAGGGTGAAACCCAGGATACAGCGTTCATGTTCGTGCCCTCGGAATCGGTCTTTGCGGCCATTCACGAACAATTTGAAGACCTTGTCAAAAAGGCACATCGGTCCCGTATCGTGATTGTTTCACCGTCGCTGCTGATGCTGTCAATTCAGGTGGTACAGGCCATTTTGAAAGATGCAAGAATGCGCGAACTGGCCCATGTCATTCAGGCGGAAGTTGCCGCGCTGCGTGATGATACGCTTCGGCTCGATGACCGGGTCAACAAGCTTCAGACCCACTTCCGTCAGGCCAATAAGGACATTGATGATATTCTGATTTCCACCAACAAGGTGGTTCGGCGCAGTCAAAAAATTGAAGATCTGGAAGTTGGCGAAATCGAAGTTCAACCTGTTGCCAAACAGCCCGATAAGCCAACTCCGGTCATTCCCCTGAAGCAGTCTGTGCGTGGATCAGACAGCGGTCAGCGCTGACAGGACGGGCACCAATAGGTGGACCTTCCGTTCTGGGTAAATTTTTCAATCACACCTTCACAGCCATCGCGCTGGCATTCCACTGTTTCGCGGTCGTAGACTGAAAAACGGTGTTGAAAATAACCTAGGCTGCCATCGGTCTGGGCATGATCGCGCAAGGATGAACCGCCAGCTTCGATGGCCTCGCTCAAGACGGCCTGAATGATCTCGATCAGCGGTTCCAGATGTTTTGTCGGTCGACCGGCCTTGGTCACCAGACTGCCGGCGCTGCGTTTGGGTGACAGGCCAGCCCGCCACAAAGCCTCCGCCACATAAATATTGCCAAGCCCGACGACGTTGCTCTGATCCAGCAAGGCCGCTTTCAGGTTCGTGGTCCGACCCTTGAATCTTTCTGCCAGATAGGCAGGCGTCAAAGAATTGCCGAACGGTTCGATACCCATTTTCAAAAACAGCTTGTGTTCGGCAATTTCGGCGCGCGGTATCAACAGCATGAAACCAAAACGGCGCGGATCATTATAGGTAATGGTGGTGCCGTCTTCCATGTGGATCACCACATGATCATGGGCACTGATTTTTGAGCGCTCATGGTGGAAAGCTCCGGGAACGTCCATGCCCTCCGGCACCTCAATGCGAAAAGAGCCGGACATGCCCAGATGCATAACCAGAACGTCACCGCTGGTCAGATCTGCCAAAAGATATTTGGCGCGCCGTCCAAGTGACGTAATCGTCTGATCTTCAACACGCAGTGAAAAATTCTCGGGGAACGGAAAGCGAAGATTTGGGCGGCGCTGTTCCAGACGCTTTATGCGTTTCTGTTCCAGAACCGGCTGCAGACCGCGCCGAACTGTTTCAACTTCTGGCAATTCGGGCAAGATGTCCCCTTAAGTTTGTTGTCAGTTTTGCATGGTGGTGCGTTAATTTTGCTATATATGAACCTTGTGATGAATACACAGACATGAAACAGGCCTATCATGCCAATATATGCGAAATCGCCAGAATCGCCAGAACCGCCTGAGACCGTAGTTGATCCTGCCGGAATGGAAACGTCCTTCGGCTATGAAGCTGTCGCGCGCGGGTACAAGCAGGAGCGCGTGAATGATGTGTTTCACAAGGTTGCTTCACGCTATGATCTGATGAATGACTTCATGTCAGCCGGTCTGCACCGGGTGTGGAAAGATGCCATGATTTCCATGCTGGCACCGCCCAAAACGCGGCCCTACCGGGTGCTGGATGTGGCAGGCGGCACGGGCGATGTTGCCTTCCGGATTGCGCGGCGCGCAGGCGCTGAAGCGCGGATCACCGTTTGCGATATCAACACGTCCATGCTGGGTGTTGGCGAAGACCGTGCGATCAAGGAAAAGCTGGCGGATCAGGTCGATTTTGTGGAAGGCAATGCCGAGGAATTGCCGTTTGCAGACAAATCCTTCGACGCCTACACCATCGCCTTTGGCATTCGTAATGTGCCCCGTTTAGCACAGGCGGTGAAAGAGGCGCATCGGGTGCTGAAACACGGCGGACGCTTCCTCTGTCTGGAGTTTTCAAAGGTCGATATTCCCGTAATGGACAAGGTGTATGATACCTATTCCTTCAACGCCATTCCGCTGATGGGCCAGTTGGTGGCCAATGATCGGGACAGCTATCAGTATCTGGTGGAATCCATTCGGAAATTCCCCAATCAGGCACGCTTTGAGCAGATCATTGCCGATGAGGGTTTTTCCAGAGTGACCCATCGCAATCTGACCGGTGGCGTCGCTGCTATTCATTCCGGTTGGAAATTGTAGGACCTGCAGTCTGTGTCAGCACCCCTTGCCTATCTGCGCCTTGTAAAAGCTGGCTTTGTGTTGGCGCGTGAAGGCGTGTTCAGCCTGCTGCCGCGAGACGATGCGCCGCTTGCCGTGCGCTTTGGTCTGTGGTGTGCGGACCGTATTGCCCAAAAGAATATTGATAATAAAAGCAAGGGCGACCGGCTGAACGCTGCATTAAACCGGCTTGGCCCATCCTATATCAAGCTCGGCCAGTTTCTGGCCACCAGGCCGGATATTGTCGGTCCCGATATTTCCGAAGGTCTAGGCAAATTGCGCGATGATGTGCCACCCTTCCCCGACGCGACAGCACGTCAGATCATTTCCTCCAATCTGAACCGCACGATAGATGTGCTTTACAGCACCTTCAGTGCACCGGTCGCAGCGGCTTCCATTGCGCAAGTGCACAGAGCAACCATTGTCGATGCTGACACCGAAAAGGCAGTTGCCGTAAAAGTGCTGCGCCCCGATGTGCGCGTGCGTTTCCAGAAGGATCTGGAAAGCTTTTATGCAGCAGCACGACTGGTGCAGACACTTGATCCATCCACCAGACGTCTGCGTCCGGTTGCCGTGGTTGATACGCTGGCGCGCAGTGTGACCATGGAAATGGATTTGCGCATCGAGGCCGCTGCCCTGTCGGAAATGGCCGAAATAGCGAAGGATGATCCCTTGTTCGTCGTTCCGTCCATTGACTGGGACCGGACCGGGCGCGATGTGCTGACGATTGACTGGATTGACGGTCTGAAAATGGCAGATCTGGACGGGCTGGAAAAAGCAGGTCACGACAAATCCGCGCTGGCGAAAAATCTCATCCAGATCTTTCTGCGCCATGCGTTGAATCACGGCTTCTTCCATGCAGATATGCATCAGGGCAACATGTTCGTTGATGCGCAAAGCCGTATCGTTGCGATTGATTTCGGGATTATGGGGCGTATCGGACCCAAGGAGCGCAAATTCCTTGCCGAGATTCTCTATGGCTTTATCAAACGGGATTATCTGCGCATTGCAGAAGTGCATTTTGAAGCCGGTTATGTGCCTGCCACCCAATCGGTTGCGGATTTTGCCCAGGCCCTGCGCGCTGTCGGCGAGCCGATCCATGGCCAGTCCGCTCAGGATATTTCCATGGCCAAGCTGCTGGGTCTGTTGTTTGAAATCACCGAATTATTTGACATGGAGACGCGCACCGAATTGCTGATGCTGCAGAAAACCATGGTTGTGGTCGAAGGGGTATCGCGCTCGCTGGACAGCAATTTTGACATGTGGAGCGCCGCTGAACCCGTGCTGCGGGACTGGCTGACTGACAATCTGGGACCGGGTGCCAAGCTGGAGCAGGCGGCCAGCAGCCTATCTTCCATTGGCCGATTGCTGAATGAGCTACCACAATTGGCAGATCGGGCCGCCCATGCCTCACAAGCTCTGGATGACATGTCTCTGGCCGGATTGCGGCTTGATGATGCAAGCCTTGCGCGACTGGCACATTATCAGGCACGCGAAAACCGCACCTCGCGGATTGCGCTTGTTGTAATGGCGCTGTCGGCTGCCGCTGTTGCACTGGCCTATGTGTTCTGATTGACTGAAACTCCACCGGAAAACCAAGCTTCGCGTCATGACAAAACATAAAATTCTGCTCATCATCGGAGGTGGCATCGCCGCCTACAAGGCGCTGGAACTGATCCGGCGGGCGCAGGATCGTGGCTACGAAGTGACGGTGATCATGACAAAAGCTGCAGAACAATTTGTAACGCCGCTCAGCGTCTCCACCCTCGCCAAAGGCAAGCTTTACGCCAATCTGTTTGATCCCCATGAAGAAATGGATGTGGGTCACATTCGCCTGTCGCGGCAGGCCGATATTGTGGTGATTGCACCAGCAACAGCTGATCTGATGGCGAAGATGGCCCATGGTCTGGCAGATGACCTGGCTACTGCCACCCTTCTGGCGAATGACAGACCAGTGTTGATTGCGCCCGGCATGAATCCGAAAATGTGGGATCATCCAGCGGCAAAACGCAACCGCGCGCAACTGGCCGAAGATGGTGTGCATTTTGTAGGACCAACGTCCGGTGAAATGGCAGAAGCCAACGAGGCCGGAACCGGGCGCATGGCAGAGCCTGCCGCCATTCTGGATGCTGTTGACGGACTTTTGAGACCATCACAGCATGGCCTGCTGTCTGGAAAACACGTCCTCATTACCGCCGGGCCGACCCATGAACCGATTGACCCGGTGCGCTATATCGCCAACCGGTCATCGGGCAAACAGGGCTATGCCATTGCCGCAGCGGCACATGCTGCCGGAGCAGAGGTAACGCTTGTAACAGGGCCGGTTCATCTCAATGCGCCAGAAGGCGTTGAAGTGGTGGCTGTCGAGACAGCCCGCCAGATGAAGCAGGCTGTTGTCGATGCCTTGCCCGCTGATATTGCTATCATGTGTGCAGCTGTTGCCGATTGGCGGACAGCAAGTGCGGCTGATCAAAAGCAAAAGAAAGATGGCAGCGGCACACCACCCGTGCTGGAACTGACCGAAAACCCGGATATTCTGCACCATGTTGCCCGCGAGGCTGATCCCCGCCCTGCTCTGGTGATTGGCTTTGCCGCCGAGACGGATCATCTGATCGAGCATGCAACCGCCAAGCGACTGCGCAAGGGCTGCGACTGGCTTGTGGCCAATGATGTGTCACAGGAGGGCGTTATGGGCGGTGATACCAACAGCGTGCATCTGATACGCGATCAAGGGATTGATGCCTGGCCAAAGGCGGATAAACAGGCTGTAGCTAACCGGCTTGTGTCAGAGATTATTCAGCACTTTCAATAGAAGTATTTTCAACAAGGTATTTTATCGATGAGCGTTCAGGTTAACATCATGCGTCTGCCACATGGGGCGGAGTTGCCGTTGCCGTCTTATCAAAGCCCGCAGGCAGCGGGCGTTGATCTGTTATGTGCAGCGCCGGAGGACGCCCTGTTGGTTCTGGAACCGGGGGCGGCGGCCAGCATACCCACCGGCATTGCCATTGCATTGCCTGCCGGCTTTGAAGCGCAAGTGCGGCCAAGGTCGGGTCTGGCTGCCAAACACATGGTCACGGTTCTGAACGCACCTGGAACGATAGACGCCGATTATCGCGGTGAAATACATGTGCTGCTGATCAATCACGGTCGGGAACCATTTGAGATCAGCCGCGGCATGCGCATTGCGCAAATGGTGGTTGCACCGGCTGAGCAGGCAGACTTTGTGAGTGTGACCACGCTGGATGAGACCCAGCGCGGCTCAGGTGGTTTCGGCAGCACAGGGCTATAAAAACTCTCCTATAGGAGACCCGCCTGCTGAGCCAACTGGTAGAGATTGCGTTGCGGTCTCGGGCCAATATGGCCCAGCACCTCACCGGCTGCCAGATTGCCAATGGATGCTGCTGTCTCATTGGGCAGGCCCAACGCATGGCCATAAAGAAAGCCTGCGGCGAACATGTCTCCAGCGCCTGTGGTGTCGATCAGACGCTCTACAAGAGTGGTCGGAACCGATACAATGCCGCCAAGGTCATCAGAACTGATAACAAAGCAGCCCTGCTCGCCATGGGTTACTGCGGCAAGAGGGCAATCTGTCTGAATAAGCTTCAGCGCCGTGTCCAGATCTGATGTCTGATAGAGCGCTTTGATCTCGGCTTCATTGGCCAGTAGAATATCAACTGTTCCATCCCTGATCAGCCCAAGGAATTCCTCGCGCCAGCGATCCACACAAAAGGAATCCGACAGGGTGATGGATACTTTGCGGCCATGTGCGTGAGAAATATCTGCTGCCTTGCGGAACGCATCTTTCGCCATGGGCGGGTCCCAGAGATAACCTTCGAAATACGCAATGGCGCTGTTTGCGACAATCTGTTCGTCAATATCGTCCGGACCCAGTTCCACACAGGCACCCAGAAACGTATTCATGGTGCGCTCACCATCAGGCGTGATCAGAATCATCGACCGTGCCGTAGGCGTGCCGCCATTTGGTAGCGGTTCTGTGTCGAATGTCATGCCAAGGGCACGCATGTCATGGCGGTAAAACTGGCCCAGCGTATCATCACAGACCTTGCCGAAAAACACACCCTTGCCGCCCAGACTGCCAATTGCTGCAACGGTGTTGCCTGCTGAGCCGCCGGATGCTTCGGTTGCCGCCCCCATCAGGGCATATAATTCTTCTGCCCGAGCGGTGTCGATAAGGTTCATACTTCCCTTGGCGAGACCTTCTCGCAGCAGAAAGTCATCTTCGGCCAGAGACAGCACATCAACAATGGCATTGCCGATGCCGAGCACATGGTGGTCAAAACGGTCGGTCATAAGAAGGTCCGGTATTATGGCGATTTTGATTTGTGAACTGGACAAGGGATGCCTATGTCCTGCCCGTATGTAGCAGGAAATGCTCCAAACACCAGCCATTGCCACCAACGGAACGCCAAAATCTTATGCTTTTTTCCGCCGCCAGCCGCGCTTTCTCGCAAATTCTCTCTCCCCGCTTCCGGGGGGTATTCTGGAAATCCATGGGACTGACCATCCTCTTGCTGATCGCATTGGTGATGCTGCTGCAAAATCTGGCGGATTTATTTATTGCCGTCAGTTCACCATGGGTGGATACTGCCATTGCATTTCTGACCGGTTTTGGCCTGCTGATCGGGGCCGGTTTCCTGATTGCCCCTGTTATGAGCGTGTTTGCCGGACTGTTTCTGGATGAGATTTCCGAAGTTGTCGAGGAGCGTGACTATGCACAGGATGAGCCAGGCGCGCCGATGCCGCTTGGCCGCTCGCTCGTGCTCTCTGCCCGGTTTCTATTGCTGGTGGTCGGCGTGAATCTGGTAGCACTGTTTCTGCTGTTGGTTCCCGGCATCAATCTGATTATCTTCTTCCTGGCCAATGGCTATCTGCTTGGCCGCGAGTATTTTCAGTTTGTTGCCATGCGGTTCTATTCCGAGGCTGACGCCAGCGCCTTGCGCGCTCGCCATTCCACGACAATTCTGTTTGCAGGTCTCATGATTGCCGGGCTTCTGGCCATTCCCATTCTCAACCTTTTGACTCCCCTATTTGCAACCGCCTTTATGGTGCATGTGTTCAAACGGCTGGATGGAAAAGATCAGGCGACTGTCTTGCCTTCATAGCGGCATAAATCTGCGATCAGACATTTTTCGCACTCAGGCTTGCGCGCCTTGCAGATATAGCGGCCATGCAGGATGAGCCAGTGATGGGCGTGTAGTAGATGCTCTTTCGGTATCGCCTTTTCCAAAAGCAATTCCACATCCAGCGGCGTTTTGCCCGGCGCCAGGCCAGTGCGGTTTGAGACACGGAACAAATGCGTATCAACCGCGATGGTGGGTTCGCCAAACGCAATGTTCATGACCACATTCGCGGTTTTTCGGCCAACGCCAGGCAGTGTTTCCAGAAAATCCCGATTGGCGGGTACCGCGCCATCAAATTCCGCAATCAGCTTTTCACACAGCGCCACCACATTTTTGGCTTTGTTGCGATAAAGACCGATGGTCTTGATGTACTCGCGCACCTTCTCCTCACCCAGGGAAAGCATCTTTGCGGGAGTGTCAGCGATCTTGAACAGGTCTTTGGTTGCGCGATTTACGCCGACATCCGTTGCCTGCGCCGACAGCACAACAGCAACCAGCAGCGTAAAGTCGTTGACATAATCCAGCTCACCCTTCGGCTCCGGATTGGCTCGCGAAAACCGGTCAAACATGTCCTGACGATCAGCCACAGACAGGCGCGAGCGCTTCTGAGTTTTCTGAGTTTTCGGGGACTTCGCGGGCTTCTTTTTAGCCTGGGTCTTCACAGATGGACTCCTTTGCATCAGACCTCAACGCGCCGCAAGCTCGGGTCGATAGCCCAGATCATGGGACAATTTATCAGCGAAGTCGAGTAACTGACTCACAACCCGGGTCCCTGGTGCGACCTCAATCAGATCACTTGGCCCGACGGCTGCGACACATAATTGTATTTTTCCCAGATGATCAAATACCGGCGCCGAGACTGCAGTGATGCCGGGAATTGGCATATCCTGCGTTGTAGCAAAGCCCCGTTTCCTGGCCTGTTCCACACTGTCATTGAAAGCGGCCTTGTCAATTTTGAAGAAATCCCGCCGCCTGCTTTCATTGTCTGCAAATTCCGCTTCGACAAGACGGATGGTTTTTGATTCTGGCAGGAAGGCGCAAAATACGAGACCGGTGGCGGTCATGGGCAGGGAGTAAACACCACCCACCCGGATGTTGACGTGAAGCGAGCGTGCATATTCCTGGATATAAGTGATGGTCGGCCCATGGGGGCCCCACACAGCAACAGAGATCATCAGGCTTAATTGCTCTGACAAAGCCGCGACGCGCGAAATTGCCATGCGATGGGCATTTTGCATCCGCAACCGCATCAACCCCAGATGCAAGGCGTGCGGCCCCAATTGATAGAGGCCATCATCGTTCTTTTCGATCATGCCCACATTGCGAAAACTGACCAGATAGGGGTGCAATTGACCGGCGGCGATCCCTGTTCGCTCGGCAAGATCACGCAGCTTTATGGGCTTTCCGTCAACAGCAAATTCGTTCAGAATTCCAAAGCCAACCTCGATTGACGAAATACCCCGTTGGTTTTTGTTTTTCGTCTCCGGTGTGGTCATCTATCGAATTTCAAGAACTCTCAGCTTTGTTTTAAGGGGTTTGCTGCACAAGGCGTGAAGAAAGCAAGCCTGTTCTGCAAGGTCAAGCATTTCCTGTGCAAGTTGATCACTCTCCGATGTACTCAGCCTAAGATGAGTTTCAACCGCGTCTGCATCGCCTGCAGTCTGCGTCCCGCCCGATGCGCCGCCCAGGCTGAAATGCGTGTCCTGATAGATGGAATATGACGGCAGATCCAGCTTCGATGTTTCCGCCAGAATTCCCAATTGGGTCATGAAGCAAAAGCCGATACCCGCAGAAATTAGCGTATTGGCGTCAGGCGCACGCCCCATGCCGCCATTGACCGGGGCTTCTTCGGACAGAAAGCGCCATTGGGAGCTGTGGGGGAAATGAAGTTGCTGAAAAACCTCCTTCAGTCCATCGTCCCGTAACGTGGCCGTTGCCGCCACATGCAAAGGGCGTGGTGGCGGATTGGCCGTTGAATAATTTTCGGCACTGCCCTTGGCCACATGGGTCTTTGAGGGCGGAGACATCCCGGCAGATTGCAGCAGCAGACCGGTAACAGGGTTGGTTTTGACAGCCGTGCCGGGTGCTAAATCCTTTGCCGCATCATTTGTAAAAGAGTTGGCAGGCGGCTCCACATCCATCTCCTCGACACGGGCCGGGGCCAGACGCTGGCCATTTTTTGTCAACGTAAAAATGCTGTTGAGAGATTTGCGCACAAACCCGTTTTGCGGCGCGGCATGGATCGCGTCGGCCAGAAATTGCTGAAGCGCTGCACCGGTCAGATCGCAATCAATTGCCACAGTCAGTTCAACAGATTGCGCGCCTCCCACCATTGTCCGCCGTGGCATGGAGCCTTTCATTGTATAAAAATTATCCAGCGTCAGATTCAAGGTCCGAATGCTGACATTCCGGCGGATGGCGAGCGCCGTCATTTCTTCCATGTAGCCGGCAAGAAGGCCGGCTGCGAAGAAGCCAAGTGGCGGCGGCGCGGCATCGTGACCATTGAGGTTCTCCCCCTCATCACTGACCAGCCGCCAGGTCATGCCAGTGCGTGCGGATTTAACCAGTGCTTCTTTCTGATAGCCCGACAATGACGTGGCAAAAACACGTATTGCCTCTGCCCTGCGTGGCATCGCTGCAGGCACAATTGCGGCATCCGCCAGTCCCAGCCGGAACACCAACGGCAGTCCACAGGTTTCGATTACATTTTCGGATTTCTTCATGCAGCGCACTTCCCTTGTTTTTCTCTCACGCATTTGCGGCAAGACCTGATGCCGAAAAGTGAATGCGTTCAATATTGCACTTGCATTTTATTCACAACTCAGTAATTTGTCATTATCTAATCCGTTAGAAACTAGGGAGGTCTCTATGAAAAATTCAATTTTTACTGGCAGCACAGCCGTGGCAGCACTCATGCTGGCAGCGACAACAGCGCCCGGCTTTGCGGCAGAAACAATCAAATTGACGACTGTGTCCGGCTATCCGAAAACAGCCGCGTGGGTGGAGGTTTTTGAAACCACCTATGTGCCTGAAGTCAATAAACGCCTTGCTGAAAAAGGTGATTACGAGATTGAGTGGAGCTATGGCTGGGGCGGCGCAATTGTTGGCCCCAAGGGAGAGCTGGAAGCCATTGAAACCGGCCTTGCTGACATTGGCATCGTGCAGACTGTGTTCCATCCGGACAAATTGCGGGTCTATGACATTGCCTTTGCAACTCCCTTTGTGACAACCGATCTGGATCTGGTGACGAAGACCGTCAACGATCTGACGGAACAGTTTCCGGCCATGAAGGCGGTTTGGGCCCAGAACGGATTGGAATTTCTGACCACTCTGGCGGCGGTTGATAATTATCAAATCCTGCTGGATGGCGAATATACCGGTCCCGAAAGTCTCAAAGGTCTCAAGATCGGTGGTGCGGGCACGAATTTGCGCTATGTGGAAAGTGTTGGCGCAACGGGTGTTTCCTCCACGCTTGCAGATTTTTACAATGGCGTTGCCAGCGGCCTCTTTGATGGCGTGATTGCCTGGGCGACTGCAGCTGAGGCTTTCAAGCTTTATGAAGCCGCACCGACCTATGTGAAAGTTGATTTTGGCGGTGTGAATTCCATGGCGCTCAGCGTCAATGAATCGGTCTGGGCTGGCTTGCCGGAGGATGTGCAAATTGCGCTGCGCGATTCTGCGGAAGTCTACCGCGCGGCTCTTGCCAATTATGCCATGGACGAAGCTGCGCAATCTGTCGAGGATATGGTGGCTGCGGGCGCGACGGTTGTTCAGGTCAGTCAGGAAGATCGTGTCATCTGGGCCAATGGCATTGATAATATTGCCGGTGAATGGGCCGCAGAAGTTGAGGCAACCGGTGCGCCAGGCACTGAAATCCTGAAAGCCTATATTGATGCAATGAAGGCTGCGGGACAGACGGTCCTGCGCGATTGGTCTGCTGAATAATCCAAAAGGGTCTCCTCCCAACTTGCCTGGATGGGGTCATTATGGCCCTGTCCAGGTAATTTTTCATCATTCAGGAACGCTCCGATGCAAGGCATTTTGGTCCTAGCAAACAGAATTCTAGCCAGTATCGGGACAATCCTCATACTGCTCCAGATGATTCTGATCTGCTCCGATATCGGTGGCCGTTTTTTCTTCGATCATCCGATTCCAGGCGTGTTTGAAATTATCGAACTGACAATCGTTGCGATTGTCTTTCTGCAAATTCCCAACGCCATCGGCACGGGTAATTTCATTCGCTCCGACGCCATTTTCACAGCAATCATCAAGTCGCGCCCCGGTCTGGGACGCATCATGGACATAGCCTTCAATACAGTTGGCGTGCTTGTTATGTGCGCCATCGCTTATGGCGTCTGGTTCAAACTTATTCAGGCTTTCGAGCGCAATCTATTCACCGGCAATCCGGGCATCTTTACAGCGCCGATCTGGCCTGCCTTGCTGTGCATTGTCATCGGTTCAGTGTTTGCGGCGCTCAATTATCTATCGCAAGTGTTGCGGGTACTGGCCGACGGCTCTGTGCTTGCCGGGGAGAGTTCCGTTGACGGGCATTGAAATCGGAATAGCCTCACTGGTCATCATGGTGCTGCTGATTTATCTCGGCATGCATGTGGCCGTTGCACTGGCGTCCGTCTCCTTTGTCGGCATCTGGATCTTCAAGGGCAATATCAACATCGCGGTCAGCCTGCTGACCATTGCTGCCAAAGACACGGTGGCGAGCTACTCTTTTGGCGTCGTGCCGTTGTTTGTGTTGATGGGGCTGTTTGTAACCCAGTCCAATCTGGGGCGCGATATTTACATTGTTGCCAATGCCATTTTCCGCAAGCTGAATGGTGGCCTTGGCATTGCAACGGTTGCCGCCAATGCCATTTTTGCCGCCATCACCGGCATTTCGATTGCCTCAGCGGCCATTTTCACACGCATCGCGGTGCCCGAAATGATCCGCTACGGTCACACGCCACGCTTTGCTGTGGGGGTTGTTGCGGGCAGTTCTGTCCTGGGTATGCTTATACCGCCTTCCGTTTTGTTGATTGTGTACGCGCTGATTGCCGAAGTGTCGGTGGCGCATATGTTTACTGCTGGCATTCTTCCGGGGATCGTACTGGCCATCCTGTTCTGTATCCTGATCCTGTTCATGGCCAAGTTCATGCCCAAATTCACCGGCACGGCTTCTCAGCCGCAAGGAGAAGAAGCGGAACGGCTTGGGTTCTTCAAGGGCGTAAAACTGATCTTCCCGACAGTTTTTCTGATCGGGGTTGTGCTCGGTGGTATTTATGGTGGTGTGTTTACCCCAACCGAAGCCGGGGCAGCCGGTGCCTTTTGCGCCATGCTCATCGCGTTTGCCAAGCGTCGGCTGAGCATCAGCAGCTTCTGGAATATTCTGACAGATACGGGGCGCATTACAGCGTCCATCCTGTTTCTGATCATTGCCGCCAGCATGTATAGTCGCATGCTCGGCGTATCCGGCATTCCCAGTCAGTTGTCAGCCTTTATCACCAGTCTGGATGCCGGCTTCACGCTGATCCTGATCGTCTACATATTGCTGATGGTATTTCTGGGTACGATCCTGGATTCCACCTCCATCATTCTGGTTCTGGTGCCGCTGTTCCTGCCGATTTTTGCAACCTATGATGTTGATCTGATCTGGCTTGGCATCGTCACTGTTCTGGGAACAGAGATTGGGCTTTTAACGCCGCCATTGGGCATTGCCTGTTTCGTTATCAAGGGGTCTTTGAACGATCCGAATATTTCGTTAAGCGATATTTTCATCGGTGCGTTTCCGTTTGCCCTGACCATGGTGGTTGGCTTGCTGTTCGTTATTTTCATGCCCTGGCTCACACTCAACTGAACCCATTGTGCCAGCCATCTGGCCGAGGGCGGCTGGTTCCGTGCAACGCTCCAGCCCTTTCATGCGAAGGCCGCATTCATGCTTTCTGTCAAAAACGCCGTCACGATTGATGATTTGCAAAAGCTGGCACGCAGACGCCTGCCAAAATTCATCATTTCCTATGCAGAACGCGGCGCAGGGTCCGGGGCCTGCTCGTCCGGAAATGTAGACGCATTTCTGGACTATCACTTCAGCCCGAAAGCGCTGGCCGGCAATGCGCCTATCGACATGTCGACGGACTTGTTTGGCCGGACTTACGCACAGCCCTTCGGCATTTCCGCTGTCGGTCTGGCTGGCATCTACCGCCAACATGCTGATGAGATTCTGGCCGAGGCCGCGCGGGATGCCAATGTGCCCTTCATTTTGTCCGGGTCTGGAACAGCGAATATTGAAACCATTGCCAAACTTGCGCCGGAGCATAGCTGGTATCAACTCTATCCGGCCAAGGACCCTGCAATCACGGAAGACATGATCAGCCGCGCCAAGGATGCAGGTGTGCAGGTTCTGGTTATTACGGTGGATTATCCCGAGCCCAATCGCAGCGAAGTGAAAGAGCGCACGGGCATTTCCGTTGGCCGTGGACCAACCCTGAAAACGCTCCCCTCTCTTGCACTGGATGCTGCGCGTCATCCCCTGTGGTTGATCGAGTTTCTCGCCTCAGGCGGCACGCCCAAACTGGAAAGCTGGCAGCCCTATGCGCCCAAGGGCGCGAAGCAATCGGAACTGTTTGAGATTTTCAATGAGAATTGGTGTGGTCCCTTTGACTGGCTGGAAGTCGAGCGCATTCGTAAATTGTGGCCCGGAAAAATGGTCATCAAAGGCATTTCAAGAGCGGAAGATGTTCGGCGTGCCATCGCTGCGGGCGCAGATGCTGTGACCATCTCCAATCATGGCGGTAACAAGCTTGATCGTGTGCTGCCGAGCCTGCATGCCCTGTCTCAAATCTGCAAAGAGCAAAAGGAGACGTACGGCATTCCCCTGTTCTTTGATGGTGGCATTCGCCGGGGCACCGATGTGCTGACGGCGTTGGCGGTCGGTGCCAGTTTTTGCTTTCTGGGCAGGGCTACCCTGTTTGGTGTCGCCGCTGGCGGGGCACCGGGCGCACAGCGTGCGATGGACATCATGAAAGTGGAATCAGCCCATGCGCTGGCCATGATCGGCTGCCGTGCGGCACGAGATCTGGATGAGAGTTTTCTGGCATAAAACGGCTGTGTCATTGGGGACGCACCTATCATCACAGAAAATTTGTGTCCCTTTCACTTTGCCATGTGTTTTTTCCGCGCTAATTATGAGCACATGGAAAATCAAACCTCATCCGAGACGGCACAACCCAGCTCAGACAGCCAACTGATTTTTGCCGCTCGCCTGACACCCTATCGCTCGCTCGGGCAAAAGGGATTTTTGATCTTGATGACCTGTCTGTCGATCATCTGCTTTGTCGCGGGGATTTTGTTTTATGCCATTGGCGCGTGGCCAGTGTTCGGCTTTTTCGGGCTGGATGTGCTTATCATCTTCATTGCATTCAAACTGAACTACCGCTCTGCCCGGGCTTATGAAGAAGTGGTCTTGTCTGAAGATCTCCTGCACATCAAAAAAGTCAGTCCGAAAGGCGCGACGCAGGAATTCAGTTTCAACCCGTTCTGGGTGCGTCTGGCCATCAACCGGGAAGAGGATGAAGGGGTGACGGCCCTGACATTGACAAGCCACGGCCAGTCACTTGGGATCGGTGGTTTTTTGAACCCGGGAGACCGGGAGACCTTTGGCGCCGCCTTGCGTGATGCGCTGCAAAAAGCGCGGCAACCGGTTTTTTCTTAATGGCGGCGTGCTCCATGGCCCTCTTTCAGCCCGGGCTCATCGCCAAAAGCGGAACTCTCATCGACCCTTCAAATGGATTGACCTTGAACCACATGCGCGCGCTCCGATCATTTCGCCATGACCGGGAAAGACAAAATACGCGGTATCGAAGCTGTGAAAATCATCGATTCACCAGGCCAATCAATGAGTATCCGGTGTTTCCGGACAATTATTCAGCCACGACCGGTGAGGGTTCGGGGGTGGGCAATTTGCGTGGCAGAATGGCAGCGGCTGACACAACCACCAGACCCACGCCAGCCAGAATGCGAAACAGGGTATCGAATCCCCAATTCTCGTAGACAAGTGCAATCAACGGCAATGACAATGCCAAAACTGTAAAGGCGACGACATAACGAACGGCGTAGATGCGCGCCCGATAGGCTCCGCTGGCCATTTTGCCAATCATATAGTCGTTGATCGGTATTTGACCGAAGACGCCCAGCATGAACCCCAGCGCCACCGCCAGGGCGGCACCATCAGTCAGTCCCGGCATCCACGCAAAGAAGATCAACTGCACCGCACCCACGGCCATCAGAACGGGACGCGGGCCGTAACGATCAAGCAGTCTGCCCACCAATAATTGCGCCATGGAGGCGACAGCAAACACCAGAAACGCAAGAATCCCGAGTGTCGTCGCAAAGTCAGTCTGCCCGGATTCAGAAACAGCGGCAGCTGGTGCGGAAATCTGAGCGACAAGGCCCTGCAGACGTTCATCAAAAATCTTGGGCAGTGCAAACGTGGTTGACTGGAAACTGATCGCGGCGACGGCGGTGGTCAGAAACACGATCGCGGAAACTCGCATCACCAAGGCGCGGTGTACCAATGAGGTGTCAGTTGCCCTGTTCGGGGTGTCCGCATGTGGTGCTGCATGGTCCGCTGCGGCGGTCTTGCGCCACAAAAATACATACACCAGCCCCACCGCAATTGAGAAAAGGCCCGGCAGAATGAACGCCATGCGCCAGCCGCCATTGTCGATCAGATAGCCGGTGACAAGCGCAGCGCAGGCAACGCCCAGATTGCCCCAAACGCCATTTGCGGCAATGCGCATCCCGGTATTGCGCCATTTCATGGTTACGATTGCCAGTCCGACCGGGTGATAGATCGCTGCAAACAGGCCGATCACGAACAGGCCCAGGCCCATTTGAAAGGGCGTTGTTGCAAAGCCAGCCGCTATTGAGGAGACGCCAATACCGACAAAAAACACGCACATCATGCCATCGCGGCTCCACTTGTCCGCAAGCCAGCCAGCAGGAAGCGAGAACAGGCCAAAGGCAAAGAAGCCGGGCGTTGCATAAGCTAACAGATCAGCATACCCGATGCCCCATTCCCGATGCAGCGCCAGGGCTGCCACCGTTGCGAAGATCAGCATGAACAAATGGTCAAGGAAGTGCCCAATATTGAGCAGCAGAAAATGCAACTGATCCCGGGTCATTTGTATAATCGTCCTGTGATGGGCATTCTGCGAGTGGCTTGGCAACTTACCGAAGAATTTGAAGTGTATCTCAATCCGAAAAAATTTGCATTCATCTGCGCAAGAATCGGGTGGTGCGCAGCTAACCCTTGTGGTCCTGTAGCCTTGAAACGGACCTGAGAGACCGAATATCATGAACTTCCAATTAAGCGCGGCTGATCTGAAACACGCCATGCCGGTTCCGGCTGCTGATCTGACTGCTGCGCGCGATTATGATGTTGTGCGCCGGGTCATTGAGCACATATCAGAGAATTATCAGGATCAGCCAAGTCTGGACACGCTGGCTGATCTGGTAGGCCTGTCCCCGTTTCACCTGCAGAAACTCTTCACGCGCTGGGCTGGTCTTTCGCCAAAAGGCTTTTTGCAGTGCGTAACGCTGGACCATGCCCGCCGGTTGCTGAAGGGCGGCGACAGTATTCTGGATGTGTCGTATGATCTGGGATTGTCCGGGCCGGGACGGCTGCATGATCTGATGGTGAATGCGGAGGCCATGTCGCCGGGCAGTTACAAATCCAAGGGCGACGGTCTGACCATCTATTACGGGTTTCACGACAGCCCCTTTGGCATTGCGTTGGTCATGGCCACAGACCGAGGTCTGTCCGGCCTTGCCTTTGCCGATGCTGATGGCGAAGAGGCCGCCTTTGCGGATATGGCGCGGCGCTGGCCACAAGCCAATTTTGTTGCAGCACCGGATAAAACCGCACCCTTCCTTGCCAAAGTATTTGCTGGCAAAGACACGGATCAACCGCTTCGGGTGGTGCTGATCGGGACAGATTTTGAAGTGCGCGTATGGGAAGCGCTGCTGAGCATTCCCATGGGCACGGCCACCACCTATTCATCGCTGGCAGACACGATTGGGAAGCCCAAGGCGGCACGCGCAGTGGGCGCGGCTGTGGGGCGCAACCCGATTTCCTTTGTGGTGCCGTGCCATCGGGTCATTGGCAAAGGCGGTGGCCTCACCGGCTACCACTGGGGAATTACCCGCAAAAGAGCTATTTTAGGCTGGGAGGCCGGGCAGACTGCCCGACCCGATTAATTGCCTCAGCCAGTCAGCATTTCGCTGCTGTCGACCGTCGTGTCAGCTTTCAGACGAAAGATCATAGGCTGACCGGTTGCGATTTCGCGTTTCAGGATTTGGACTGTGTCGAGCTTTTCCAGAATCATGACCAATGAGCGCAGTGAGTTACCATGGGCTGCTACCAGCACTTTTTCGCCAGCCATGACACGCGGCAGAATATCGGTCATGTAATAAGGCAGAACGCGCGCACCGGTGTCTTTCAGGCTTTCACCACCCGGAGGCGGCACGTCAAACGAGCGGCGCCAGATATGGACCTGCTCATCGCCCCATTTCTTGCGGGCATCATCCTTGTTGAGGCCTGCCAGATCGCCATAGTCACGCTCATTCAAAGCCTGATCGCGAATGGTGGGAAGGTCTGGTTGGCCCAATTCCTCCAGCAAGAGATCGCATGTGTGCTGGGCACGGATCAGATCGGATGTGTAAGCCACATCGAATGTAATGCCCTTTGCCTTCAGCGCCCGGCCACCGGCCTTGGCTTCCTCAATGCCTTTTTCCGTCAAATCCGGATTTTTCCAGCCGGTGAACAGGTTTTTGAGGTTCCATTCGCTTTGGCCGTGACGGACCAGTACCAGTAAACGTTCCATAAAAATCTCCCGGGACATGCCCTTAGGTTTTTGAAAGGCCCAACACGTCCAGCATGTTGTAAAGGCCCGGTTTCTGTGGGAATGCCCAAAGCGCAGCCTTCACCGCGCCTTGTGCAAAAATCGTTCTGTCTTCTGCGATATGGGATAGCTCTACCCGTTCGCCATCCCCTGCGAAAATAACGCTGTGGGTGCCAACAACGGACCCGCCACGCAGCGCGGCAAAGCCGATGCTGCCCGGCTCGCGCGCGCCGGTGATGCCGTCACGTCCGCGTTCGGAATTCTCGGCCAGATCAATACCGCGCCCGGTGGCCGCAGCATCACCCAGAAGCAGCGCAGTGCCTGACGGCGCATCGACCTTGTTGCGGTGATGCATTTCCAGCACTTCAATATCCCATTCAAGGCCCAGCGCCTTCGCGCCCTGCTCCACCAGAACGGACAGCAGATTGACCCCAAGGCTCATATTGCCAGATTTGACAATCCGGGCATGACGCGACGCGGCGACAATTTTGGCATCATCCTCAACCGGCATACCAGTGGTGCCGATGACATGCACAATACGTGCTTGAGCGGCATATTCGGCAAAGGTCAGCGTGGCTTCCGGCATGGTGAAATCCAGCACCGCATCAGCTGCGGCAAAGGCAAGCAGCGCATCGTCGGTGACGGGAACGCCCAATGGCTCCAGACCTGCCAGTGTACCGGCATCCTGCCCCATACAATCAGCCTGTGGGCGCTCAATGGCGGCCACAAGCTGTGCACCGGCAATACCATGTATGGCCGTGATCAAGGCCCGCCCCATGCGCCCGCCAGCGCCCACAACCACAATTCTCAAATCGGCCATAAAAGTCTCCTGTTGGAAAACGCTCTAGCACACAGCGCAGCCATGGCCAACCAGCCGTTATGGCAAACAAAAAGGCCGGGTGTTTCCACCCGGCCTTTTTTTACGAACAAAGTGAATTTACTCTTGTTCGATTTCTTTGCCGGTTTCCTGATCGACGACTTTCATCGATAGGCGAACCTTGCCGCGATCGTCGAAGCCCATCAGTTTAACCCAGACCTTGTCGCCTTCCTTGACCACATCGGTGGTTTTGGCAACGCGTTCATTGGCCAGTTGGGAAATGTGAACCAGACCGTCCTTGGCACCGAAGAAGTTGACGAAAGCGCCAAAATCAACAGCTTTCACAACAGTACCCTGATAGATGTGACCAACTTCAGGATCGTCCGTGATGGAGCGGATCCAGGCGATAGCAGCTTCAATGGACTTGCCATCGGAAGACGCGATCTTGATGGTGCCATCGTCTTCGATGTTCACTTTAGCGCCGGTTTTCTCCACGATTTCGCGGATGACCTTGCCACCAGTGCCGATAACTTCGCGGATTTTATCAACCGGAATTTTCAGCTGTTCGATGCGTGGTGCAAATTCACCAAGCTCAGGACGGGACTCAGTCAGAGCCTTCGACATTTCACCCAGAATATGCTCACGACCATCCTTGGCCTGAGCCAAAGCGATTTTCATGATTTCTTCGGTGATGCCGTCAATCTTGATGTCCATCTGCAGAGCAGTGATGCCCACTTCGGAACCGGCAACCTTGAAATCCATATCGCCAAGATGATCTTCATCACCCAGAATATCGGACAGGACAGCGAAATCATCGCCTTCCTTGATGAGGCCCATTGCGATACCGGCGACCGGACGGCGCAGGGGAACACCCGCATCCATCAAAGCCAGCGATGTGCCGCAAACCGTCGCCATGGAAGATGATCCATTGGACTCGGTGATTTCGGACACAAGACGCAGTGTGTATGGGAATTCATGATGCGGAGGACGCACAGGGTTCACAGCGCGCCATGCAAGCTTGCCGTGGCCGATTTCGCGGCGACCCGGGGTGCCCATTCGACCAGCTTCACCGACAGAATATGGCGGGAAGTTGTAATGCAGCATGAACTGTTCTTTGTAAGTGCCGGTCAGTGCATCGATGAACTGTTCATCATCTGCAGTACCCAGTGTGGCAACGACAAGCGCCTGTGTTTCACCACGGGTGAACAGGGAGGAACCATGTGCGCGTGGCAATGTGCCAACTTCAGCAACAATCTGGCGCACGGTTTTGGTATCACGTCCATCAATGCGGCTGCCGTCTTTCAGAATGCGGCCACGAACAATGTTGCTTTCCAGCTTCTTGACCTGGTCGCCAAGAATATTCTTGTCGTCCGGGCTGGCACCTTCAGGCAGAAGCGCTTCCATGACTTTCGCCTTGGCGTCGGAAATAGCATCGCGGCGCGGCTCTTTTTCCTGATTGTCGTAAGCAGCGTTCAGATCGGTCTCGACCAAATCTTTCACTTTTGCATACAATTCAGAATGGTCAATAGCCGTGTGGTTACGCGGTGCTTTTGCAGCTTTCTCGGCCAGTTGAATAATGGCTTCGATGACAGGCTGGAATTCACGATGGCCGAACATGACGGCACCCAGCATAATCTCTTCAGACAATTCCTGAGCTTCTGATTCAACCATCAGAACCGCATCATTTGTACCGGCAACAACCAGATCGAGCTTGCTGTCTTCCATGACATCCAGTGGCGGGTTGAGCATATATTCGCCATCAATGTAGCCAACGCGTGCGCCGCCGATCGGGCCCATGAAGGGAACACCGGAAATTGTCAGGGCAGCAGATGCGCCAACCAGCGCAACGATGTCCGGATCATTTTCCAGATCGTGAGACAGAACTGTCAGAACAATCTGGGTTTCGTTTTTGTAGCCATCAGCGAACAGAGGACGGATCGGGCGATCGATCAGCCGCGATGTCAGTGTTTCTTTTTCAGCCGGACGGCCTTCACGCTTGAAGAAGCCGCCTGGAATTTTACCGGCTGCATAGGTTTTTTCCTGATAGTTCACGGTCAGCGGGAAAAAATCCTGGCCCGGCTTTGCAGAGCGGGCTGAAACTGCGGTGGCGAGAACAGTTGTTTCGCCGTAAGTGATCATGACGGCCCCATCGGCCTGACGCGCTACGCGGCCCGTTTCCATGATCAAAGGGCGTCCGCCCCATTCAATTTCTACACGTTGTGTATCAAACATTTTTTGTGTCTTACCTTCTTGTCAATGGACAGGATGAAAACGGCCTTCCGTCATCATCGATAGTTTGGCGCGACCATCGCGCTTTGTGTCAGAATGGCGCGAAAATCACGCCGGGTATCTGAGCCATCGCAAGACAACAAGATGCTCTTCGTTCAAAAGCATCTGATAATCCTGCCATGGCTCTGTTTGTTCTTACGGATTCCAGAAATACCAAAAAGGGCGCCGCACAGCGACGCCCGTTTTGTGTCGCATCAGCGACGCAAACCAAGCTTCTTGATGATGTCCGTATAACGGCTTTCGTCATTCGCTTTCAGATAGTCGAGCTGACGGCGCCGTTGAGAGACCATTTTCAAAAGACCACGGCGGGAATGATTATCCTTGCCATGTGCTCTGAAATGTTCGGTCAGATTGCTGATACGCTCGCTGAGAATGGCAACCTGTACTTCTGGTGAACCGGTGTCATTTTCTGCGCGGGCATACTCGGTAATGAGTTCCTGCTTGCGTTCTGCAGTAATCGACATCGGGTATCCTTTCTATGTAACGCTTACCGGTTTTACCCGGCATTTTTAAAAACACGCTTGGGGATGAACTGGCCTTGATCCACTGAGCCAATGGCCACCAAAGTATTTTTGGTGGTGACATAGGCTTCGGCAAGAGCTAGGGGGGCATCCCGTCCGCGCAACAATATGGCCTGACCGTTTAACAGCCGGACCGCTTCCGCTTCCGTGACGGCCAACGCCGGGATGTCGTCCAGCGCGGTCTCAACAGGATGCAGTACCGAAGCCATATCAGCTTCAGCGGGGTCTCTATGGCGCATTTCCTGCAAAAGTTCCAGTGAAATCATCTGGGATTCGTGAAACGGGCCGACTTGTGTACGCCGTAATGCGCTGACATGGCCTTCCGTTCCCAAAGAACGGGCCATATCGCGGGCCAAAGCCCTGACATAGGTGCCTTTTCCACACAGAACTTCAAACTCGGCATGATCAGTATCCGGGCAATCCACCAGGGTCAGTTCGTCAATTTGAACATCACGTGGCTCCAGCTCCACCGTCTCGCCAGCACGGGCCAGATCATAAGCGCGTTCACCATTGATTTTCAAGGCACTGAAGGCGGGCGGGAGCTGTGAAAGACATCCTTTATATTCGGGAAGAATTGCCTCAATCGCGGCCTTGTCCGGACGGTGCTGTGACGTTGCAACAACATCGCCTTCACCATCATCAGTACTGGTCGCCTCGCCCCATTTAACGGAAAAGCGATAGGTCTTCTGACCATCCTGGGCAAAGGGAACCGTTTTGGTGGCGTGGCCCAATGCAATCGGCAACATGCCGGTTGCCAGCGGATCGAGAGTTCCGGCATGGCCCGCTTTTTTGGCATCAAACAGCCAGCGCACTTTGGAAACGGCCTGTGTAGACCCCAGCCCCAGGGGCTTGTCGAGCAGGACCCAACCGTGGATATCCTGCCCTTTTTTACGACGCCCCATTTTGATCAGGTTCCGCCGTCATCGTCCGTTTCAGGGGGATCATCAGGCGCTGCCAGATCTGCCAGAACTTTGGGCTGGCGCAGCAAGTTCTCAATCCGGCTGGCTTCATCATAGCGGTTGTCGGCAAAGAATTTGATTTCCGGCATGTATTTCAGCGTCATATCCTTGGCGATGCGACCCCGGATGAATTTGGCGTGACCGTTCAGCAACTTGGCCAGTTCCTCGCCATCGCCACCACCAAGCGGCGCAACATAGACGCTGGCCAGTTTCAGATCGGTCGACATGCGGGCTTCCGGTATCGTGACCATAATGCGCTCCAACTCCGGCTCGCGTACTTCGCCCCGGCGCAGACACTCATCAATCGCACGACGCACAACTTCGCCCACGCGCAGCATGCGCTGGGTTGGTTCTTTGCTGATACTTTTATGCCCGGAACGGCCCATTATCTCATCCAGAAAAAATAACGCCATGCCCGGTTTAACCAAGGCATGGCGTTGATTGGAAATCAGTTAGAGCGAACGGATAATCGTTTCGACCCGATAACACTCAATGACATCGCCCTTGCGCATGTCCTGATAATTTTCAAATGCCATGCCACATTCCTGACCGGCATTCACTTCTTTCACTTCATCCTTGAAGCGTTTCAGTGTGGACAGCTTGCCTTCATGGATCACCACATCATCGCGGATGAGGCGTACGTGCTGGCCACGCTCCACCTTGCCATCTGTGATGAGACAACCGGCAACCTTGCCAACCTTGGACACATTGAATGTATCCAGAATTTCAGCATTGCCCAGCATATGCTCGCGCAGCTCAGGCGACAGCATACCGGACATGGCCGCTTTCACATCGTCAATCAGATCATAGATGACGTTGTAATAGCGAATTTCGATGCCGTTTGCTTCCGCCGCTTCCCGTGCCTGTTTGTTGGCACGCACATTGAAGCCCACAACCGGTGAATTTGAAGCCGCAGCCAGCGTGATGTCGGTTTCGGTGATACCACCGGCGCCTGAATGGATCACACGTGTTGCAACTTCGTCGGTGTTGAGCTTTTCCAGAGCGCCGACAATGGCTTCCAGAGAGCCCTGCACATCGGCTTTGATGAGCAATGGCGATTCCTGCGCATTGTCTGTCTGAAGCTGGTTCATCATGGCTTCCAGAGAGCCACGGGCTCCCCGTGCATTGACAGCTTCCTGCTTCACACGTCGGCGGTATTCAGTGATTTCACGCGCCTGCGCTTCATTTTCAACAACGGCGAACTGATCACCGGCCTCAGGCGTTCCCTGCAGGCCAAGCACTTCAACCGGCATGGATGGTGGCGCAGATTTGACCTGTTTGCCATGATCATCGATCAAAGCCCGCACCTTGCCCCATTCAGAGCCAAGCACGATAATATCGCCAACTTTAAGCGTTCCGTTCTGTACAAGAACAGTCGCAACAGGGCCACGGCCCTTATCCAGTTGTGCTTCCACAACCGTACCACGGCCATTGCGTTCCGGATTGGCTTTCAACTCCAGCAATTCTGACTGAAGAATGATGGCTTCCAGAACCTTGTCCAGATTTGTGCCTTTCAAGGCAGACACTTCCACATCAAGAATGTCACCGCCCATGCCTTCCACCTGAACTTCATATTGCAGAAGTTCGGTGCGTACACGGTTCGGATCAGCGCCTTCAACGTCGATTTTGTTGATCGCGATGATCATCGGAACACCAGCGGCTTTTGCATGCGCAATCGCCTCTGCCGTCTGAGGCATCACGCCATCATCAGCCGCGACAACCAGAATGACGATATCGGTTGATTTGGCACCACGTGCACGCATGGCGGTAAACGCCGCGTGGCCCGGAGTATCAATGAAGGTGATCTTCTGGCCGGACTGCTCAACCTGATAAGCACCGATATGCTGGGTAATGCCACCGGCTTCACCAGACACGATGTTGGTTTTGCGGAATGCATCCAGCAATGACGTCTTACCATGGTCAACATGGCCCATAATGGTCACGATTGGTGGGCGAGGAATACCTGTTCCATCATCGTCAGCTTCGATCACCTCGTCAAACAGGCCGCCTTCAACATCAGACTCAGAAACGCGGCGCACTTTGTGGCCCATTTCCTCGGTGATCAATTCGGCAGTATCTGCATCAATCACATCGTTGATTTTCAGCATCTGTCCCTGCAGCATCAGCAGCTTGATCACATCAACTGCACGTTCTGCCATGCGGTTGGCCAGTTCCTGAATGGTGATTGTTTCAGGAATGATGACCTCGCGGGAAATCTTCTCACGTGGCGACATTTGCGCAGCACGCTGTTTTTCGCGCTCACGACGACGTTTGATCGATGCCAGTGACCGTGCCCGATCTCCGGTGTTATCTTCCAGCGCGTTGGACAGCGTCAGCTTGCCCTTGCGACGATCATCATTTTTACGAGCGGCTTTGGAATCATCCTGTTCCTGCTCGCGTCCAGGTCGTTTGACCGCGCGCAGCACCTTGGTGTTTTTGGCGTCAGGTTCACGGGTCTTGGTCGGGCGTGCCGTATCGCCAGCTTCTTCAGCTGCTGCCAGATTGACTGCCTCTTCACGCATGCGGGCGCGTTCGGCCTCATCTTCAGCCGTCTTTTTGGCTTCAGCTTCAGCTTCTTCTCTGGCTTTGGTTTCCCGGCGGACGCGTTCAGTCGCCTCACGCTCGGTGCGCTCGGCCTCTTCTGCCGTGCGACGGGCAATATCTTCTGCTTCACGCGCCTTTGCGCCAGCCAATGCCATTGCGCGGGCATCGCGTTCGCCACTGGTTAGTGTGCGCAGCAAGGTCTTGTTGCCGCCGCGCTGGCCGCCGCCAGACCGGTTTTGTGCAGGCCGGCTTTGTACCGATGGGCGTGCAACCCGGCTGGCAGGACCTGTGACAGGAGGCGCTGCAGGTGCAGGAGCCTTTGCCGCCGGTGCTGCCGGTCTTGCCACCGGAGCTGATGTTGCTGCTGGTGCCGCGGGTATTGCTGCAGCACTGCGAGAGGCTTCAGCTGGCGCGCGCGGGGCATCAGCCGCCGCAGCCGCCGGCGCCGCCGCTGGTGTTGACCCTGGCATATTGATCTTGCGCTTGCGCTTTTCCACGACCACGGCTTTTGACCGGCCATGAGAAAAGCTCTGGCGTACAGTTCCCTGCTGCTCCACACCGCGTTTCAGCGAGAGAGTTGGACGTCCGCCTTGCTTGTCGTCTGTGTTATCCGTATCGCTCATTCTTATCCTGATCCTGCTGCCGCGTTTAAACTGCCGCGCGGCGCGTCTGTCAAATTATCTTCGCTATAATCAGGCAATTTTCTGCCCGATTTTGGCTGCTAATTTTCAACTGTTAGGGACCCGCACCTCAATCCAGGCGCGTATCCTTATTTTATTTCTCGGTCTCTGCCCGCGCTCCAATATATGTTTGGAGCCGCTCGGCTGCGTTCAAAAAGCCACCATCTCCCCGGTCCGTCTTCTTTTCTGCTTTCGTTAGCGCGGCATGTATTACATTTGTGCGACCAAATGCCAAATCCAATTCCACACCCTTAAAACTTCGAACCAGCTGCAAGGCGTCCGAAGAGCCAAATCGTCTTGTGATCGCCTGCTTCAGTTTGCGCAGACTGTCTTCAGCGCCGTCACTGGCTACAATCAATGCGTCTACATTGTCGTTGCCAATTGCAGACTCCACCTTGGCGAAGCCAGTTATAATCCGCCCGGATTTCTGCGCCAGTGCCAAAGCACCCATGGCCCGATCCAACAACAGTTTTTCAACTCTGCCTGCCAGACCCGCTTCGACAATGATCGTCTGATCACTTTTCTTGCCAAGTAAACGCGCAAACACCCTGTTTTGTTCCGCCAGCGCCACATGTCTGGCATCTGCCCTGACCCAGACACCGCGCCCAGGCAGAACAGCTTTCAGATCAGACACAATACGCCCTTCCGGATCGGCCACAAAGCGGATTAACTCCGCTTTGGACAGAACGTCGCGGCTGACGGCACATTGCCTTTTCGGTTCTCTGCGAGCCCGAGGACTCCCATCATCCGGCTCTATGTCCTGCTCAGCACCTTCAGCAATGGCAGCTTTTGGACCGTCCGGTGTGTTCGACATGTGCGTAAACCCTGCCGAAACCAAACGCCTTACTGGGCCACCTCTTCTGCTGCTGGCACAGCACCTTCTTCAGCGCCGGCCTCAGCCTCGTCGTCAACCGCCAAATCTTCTGCACTGATAAGGCCGGATTTCAGACGCGCTGTCATGATCAGGGCTTCGGCTTCAGCGCGGGACATGTCCGCCGGCGGGAAGATACCCTCAAACCGTTGGGTCTCACCATCCTTGCGTTCTGTCCAGCCGATCAAATCGTCAGCAGCACAATACCCCAAATCTTCAACAGTTTTAACATCATTCTTGCCGAATGCGACCATCATGCCGGTTGTAACACCTTCAATCTCGCGCAGTTCATCAGAAACGCCCAGTTCAATTCGCTCTGCATCCTGCTCAGCTTCCAGCTTTTCAAGATACTCGCGAGCACGGGTCTGAATTTCAGTCGCCGTATCATCATCGAACCCTTCGATGAAGGCAATCTCATCCAGTTCCACATAGGCCACTTCCTCAACCGAGGTAAAGCCTTCGGTGGACAGAAGCTGACCAACCATTTCATCGACATCCAGGGCCTTGGTAAAGAGTTCGGTACGTTCGGCGAACTCTTTCTGACGACGCTGGGATTCCTCTTCTTCAGTCAGAATATCAATATCCCAACCAGTCAGTTGCGAAGCAAGACGCACATTCTGACCACGACGGCCAATGGCCAGTGACAATTGCTCGTCCGGCACCACCACTTCGATTTTCGCCTGATCTTCATCCAGAACAACCTTGGCCACTTCAGCCGGCTGCAGCGCATTCACAATAAAGGTCGCAGCATCAGGAGACCACGGAATGATATCGATTTTCTCGCCCTGCAATTCACCAACCACGGCTTGCACACGACTACCGCGCATACCCACACAGGCACCTACGGGATCAATGGAACTGTCATTGGAGATGACGGCAATCTTGGCACGGGAGCCAGGATCACGCGCAACGGAGCGCAGCTCGATAATGCCGTCATATATTTCAGGCACTTCCATTTCAAACAGCTTGGCCATGAAAGCCGGGTGGCTGCGGGAGAGGAAAATCTGCGGTCCGCGCTGCTCGCGGCGCACATCATGAATGTAGGCACGCACGCGATCACCATAACGGAACGTTTCACGCGGGATCAACTCATCACGGCGGATGATCGCTTCGCCACGGCCCAGATCAACAATGACATTGCCGTATTCAACACGTTTGACAGTGCCGTTGACCACGGTTCCGATGCGGTCCTGATATTCTTCAAACTGACGGTCGCGTTCCGCCTCGCGTACTTTCTGCACGATGACCTGCTTGGCGGACTGGGCAGCAATACGGCCAAAATCCATCGGCGGCAGGGGCTCAGACAAAGCATCGCCAATCTTGGCTTCCGGATTGCGCGCCATAGCGTCCACCAGAGAGACTTCCGACATCGAGTTTTCGACTTCTTCAACCACGTGCAGCAAGCGAGCCAAACGAATTTCACCCGTCTTGTCGTTGATTTCCGCGCGGACATCGGTTTCAGATCCATAGCGCGCCTTGGCGGCTTTTTGGATCGCGTCTTCCATCGCCGCAATCACAATGGTGCGGTCGATTACTTTTTCGCGGGCAACTGCCTCGGCAATTTGCAACAACTCAAGTCGGTTGGCACTTACAGCCATGTCTTTATCTCCCTAAACGGAGCCACCGGAACGATCCCGGCAGGTCTGTTGGTCAGTCAGTATTGGGTTCAGGTTCTGTATCAATTTCAAGTTCAGTGTCACCATCAAGTTCAGGCATCGCGCCATCGTCGGTGGTGGAATCAAGATCAGGATTTTCCGCTTTCAGCATAGCGCGGGCAGCGTCGATCAATTCATCAGTCATAATCAGATTGGCGTCAGCCACATCCGCCAATGGCAACCAGATATCTGCCCCGGGCAAGACCAATGATTTTTCTGTTGATTTGGCTTTTGTTTTCTTGCCGCGCTTTTCCATTGGGCGCAGGCCAAATTCCACGCCGTCACCTTCTTCGCGCAGACCCAGTAGCTGGCCGCGAAAACGGCGTTGCCCGCCAATGGTGATGGCCATTTCAACTCTTGCAAGATGTCCGGCCCAGCGCTCAAAGTCCGATTTGCGCACCAATGGGCGGTCAACACCGGCCGTCGACACTTCGAGGTGGTAAGCGCCGGAAATCGGATCATGAACATCCAGTTCCGGAGACATGGCCTTCGAAATTGCCTCGCAATCGGCGATTGTCATCAATCCGGTTGGCCGTTCCGCCATGATCTGCACTGTTACACCGCTCTGTCCGGAGACGCGCACACGCACAAGCCTGAAGCCCAGATCCTGTATGACAGGCTCGGCAATCATGGCTATGCGGGCATCCAACCCGGTTTCAGTTACAATGCGCGGATCATCCGCCATATCCGTTGTTCCTAATCAGTAAATTTCGGCCCTGTCAGAAAATTTGGGCTTTATCACAAAGTTCCGAATGCCAGCGCGTCGTTTCGACGGTTAACCAGCGGGCAATCGGCAACAAAAAAGAGCGGGTCCGGTAGGGCCCACTCTCAAACAGTGTTCAAGATTTATCCTGTATATAATTGGCGGCGGCGGGATTTGCAAGCGATTGGTTTGAAGCAGCCGGGAATGAACTCAAATTTGTCGGGATAAAGCCCCGAACTGTCATCGGCTGCCGATATTGCTTAAGGCGAGTGCCAGACAATTCGATTTTGGTCTTTCGCCGGCGATGTTTCTTTTTTGCCGGCGAAAGTTGGTCAATTGTCTTTAATCAATTGTCGTTGGTCAGTGCAATCTGGCAAGATTCTGCCAGGGCTCTGTCTGGTTTTTCAGCTCCAAGGGGCGTCGCCCATCCAGCTTTTTCAACGATGCCACGTCGCTGATAAGTACTGGCGCTCTCAATCTCCGCCAAGATTTCAACGGATTTGGGGTCAGATTCAGAGTTCTGAACACAATAAGGCGTAAGCGCTGCAGCAACAGCTGCCATTGATTGCTTGCCGGACATTTCGGAAGCTGAAGCACCGGTAACCCAACCGCTCCAATTGAATCCAACAACAGCCAATGCGATGGCGCCCACTGCCGCGCCCATGAGTGCGGGTTTCGTCCATTCAGGAATTTGCATGTTTTAGACCGATCTGTAGGTGGGAAAGTGCGCATCATTGCGCAATGAAAAACCCAGTAACACACAAGCTGGCATAGCTTGCATGCTTAATGAATTATTAAGGATGGCGCGAGCGCGCTGTTCACCCGGGGTCCGCCCCTGCCCCATTTCCTTTTGCCAAAGCTGCACAAGTTACCAACGGCCATCGTTCCAAGCGTCATCATCCGGCCAACAAAAAACCGGCGCAGGAATACTGCGCCGGTTTTAAAATGTATCTCAATCCGAATTTACAATCCGGATCAGTCAGAGACGATTTTATTCGTCGTCCTGACCTTTCAGAGCTGCACCCAGAATATCGCCAAGCGATGCGCCGGAAGCGGTGGAGCCGTATTGTGCCACGGCTTCTTTCTCTTCTGCAATTTCCAGAGCCTTGATCGACAGGGCAACCTTGCGGGCTTTCTTGTCGAAGTTGGTGATCCGGGCGTCGAACTTTTCGCCAACGGCAAAACGGTCAGGACGCTGCTCGGAGCGTTCGCGGGACAGATCGGAGCGGCGGATGAAGGCTGACAGATCGGTGTCTGCAATCTTCACTTCCAGTCCGTTTTCCTGAACTTCGGACACTTCACAGGTTACAACCGCACCCTTGCGCAGTTCACCGGAAGCTGCAGCATCAGCGAACGGATCGCCATCAAGCTGCTTGATACCAAGAGAGATACGTTCTTTGTCTGTGTCCACGTCAAGTACAATGGCTTTCACCATGTCGCCTTTTTTGAACTCTTCGATCATCTCTTCGCCGGAACGTTTCCAATCCAGATCGGACAAGTGAACCATGCCGTCGACATCGCCATCCAGACCAACGAACAGACCGAACTCAGTCTTGTTCTTCACTTCGCCTTCGACAATGGTTCCGATTGGGAATTTGTCAGCAAACGATGTCCAAGGATTGTCCATAGCCTGTTTCAGACCCAGCGAAATACGACGCTTGGATGGATCTACTTCCAGAACAAGCACTTCCACTTCCTGAGATGTAGAGACGATTTTGCCCGGATGGACGTTTTTCTTGGTCCAGGACATTTCGGAAACGTGGATCAGACCTTCAATGCCTGGCTCCAGTTCAACGAATGCACCATAGTCAGTGATATTGGTCACGCGGCCAGTGAATTTGGCTTCGAGCGGATATTTCGCATCGATGCCTTCCCATGGATCGCTTTCCAGCTGTTTCATACCAAGCGAGATGCGCTGCGTTTCGTGGTTCACCCGGATGATCTGAACATTGACCGTCTGGCCGATTGTCAGAACTTCGCTTGGGTGGTTGATACGGCGCCAGGCCATATCGGTCACGTGAAGCAGGCCATCGATGCCGCCAAGGTCTACGAATGCGCCATAATCGGTGATGTTTTTGACAACACCTTCCATGACCTGACCTTCCTGAAGATTCTGGACGATTTCGGAACGCTGTTCGGCGCGAGTTTCTTCCAGAATGGCACGGCGGGACACAACGATGTTGCCGCGACGCTTGTCCATTTTCAGAATCTGGAATGGCTGCGGATTGTTCATCAACGGGCCTACATCGCGCACTGGGCGGATATCCACCTGACTGCGCGGAAGGAAGGCAACAGCCCCTTCAAGATCGACAGTAAAGCCACCCTTGACGGAATTGAAAATCTGACCGGTAACTTTTTCGCCCTTTTCGAAGGACACTTCGAGACGAACCCAGCTTTCTTCACGACGGGCTTTTTCACGGGACAGAACAGCTTCACCAAGCGCGTTTTCAATACGCTCAAGGTAAACTTCAACTTCGTCACCGATGGACAGACCGCCGGTTTTGTCCTGATGACCAAATTCCCGAACGGAAATACGGCCTTCAACTTTCAGGCCCACATCAATGACGGCCAGATCTTTTTCAAAAGCAATGACTGTACCCTTGATCACGCTGCCTTCTTGCTGCGTTTCTGATCCGAAGGTTTCGTCAAGAAGAGCTGCGAAATCTTCGCGGCTTGGTGTTTCGATATTCATGAATTCTCCTAGAATGCGATGGCCGGTCTCGGGACACCTCAGTGCCAGTCAAATATGGCCGGTCGCAATGCGCCAGGTTGGTGTTGATGAAAGCCGGTTTGGACCTGTTGGTGCCTTAAAGCACTCCAACAAACTGTGGCGCATGGTCCAAATTCGGCAACTGATATGTGTTTCTAACGCTCGACTGCCTGCAAAACCAGGGTTTTCGCTGAAAGAAACGCGGTTTCTATATCCATATTAGTGGTATCAATCAAGTGCGCATCGGCAGCTTTCTCCAAAGGCGAGACGGATCTTGAGCTGTCGCGCGCGTCTCTTTGCCTGATATCACGCAGAATATCGGCATAGCTGGAGGCATCACCCCTTGCTTCAACTTCCTTGAAACGCCGCTCCGCACGTGCTTCCGCGCTGGCTGTCACAAACAGCTTTACCTGTGCATTCGGACACACGACGGTGCCAATATCGCGTCCATCCATGACAGCGCCTTTTACCGCAAACCCGCGCTGCAGGGTCACCAGCTCGGCGCGCAGTTTTGGCATGACAGCCACTTTTGACGCTGCAGCGCCAATCTGGTGATCCGATAGAAAAACCCGGTCCAGCGTTGCCAGATCTAGGCTTTGTGCCGCTTTGATGGCGGCCCCTTCATCATCCAGAGCCTGATCTTCGGCCTGCATTTTGGCGGCAACTGCGCGGTAGGTCAGTCCGGTATCCAGATAAGGCAGGTCAAATTCTGCTGCCAGGCGACGGGCCAGCGTACCCTTACCGGATGCAGCAGGACCGTCAATCGCGACAGTGAGGGGCAGTTTTTGCGCAGCCATTCTATCGCTCAGGATGCCATTGCATCAGCGTCAAACGGTGTGATCTCAGCACCCAGTTCCGCCATGAATGTTGTAAATGTCGGGAAGCTTGTGGCGATGTGTCCGGCATCATCGACCGCGACACCCTTTTGCGATCCTAGCCCCATCACCAGAAAAGCCATGGCAATGCGGTGGTCCATATGAGTTGGCACAGTTCCGCCACCTGGCACAACACCGCCGGTGACCGTCAATGTATCCTTGCCTTCCACGCAGGTCACGCCATTGGCTTTCAAGCCGAATGCCGTGGCGGACAGGCGATCACATTCCTTGACACGAAGTTCCGCCAGTCCTTCCATATGGGTGTCACCAGCGGCAAAAGCCGCAGCGACAGCCAGCACAGGATATTCATCAATCATGGACGCGGCGCGCGCTTCGGGAACGGTCACACCTTTCAACTCACTGGACTTCACATGCAGATCGGCAATCGCTTCCCCGCCGGATTCCCGCTCGTTCTGGATGGTGATGTCCGCGCCCATTTCCAGAAGCGTCTTGATGAGACCGGTCCGGCTTTCATTCATCAAAGCGCCCTGAATGGTGACATCTGAGTCTGGCACAATCAGCGCTGCAACCATCGGAAAACCGGCTGAGCTTGGGTCACCCGGTACGATGATGGATTGCGGTTTGAATTCCGGCTGGCCCTTCAGAACAATTGTGCGGGTGCCGTCACTGGCCGTGTCGACCGTCAAATCAGCGCCAAAGCCGACCAGCATCTTTTCCGTGTGATCGCGTGTGAAAACCTTTTCGACCACTGTGGTTTCACCAGGCGCGTTCAGGCCGGCCAAAAGAACAGCAGACTTGACCTGCGCAGATGGCACCGGCGTTTCATAACGCATCGGTGCAGGCCGGGCCGGGCCGCGCACGGCCAGTGGAAGCCGATCATCATTGCTTTCCAGCACTTCCAGGCCCATCAACCGGAGGGGGTCAAGCACACGACCCATAGGGCGGGAGCATAATGAGGCGTCACCGGTAAACCGGGTGACAAAATCACCATGGGCTGCCAAGCCCAGAGCCAACCGCACACCTGTGCCCGCATTGCCATAATCAATAATTTCTTCCGGCTCCAGAAAGCTGCCAAGGCCGACACCATGAATGTGCCAGATGTTGTCCCCATCTTTGTCGATGGTGGCCCCGAAGGCGCGCATGGCGTTTGCGGTTGCCAGCACATCTTCCGATTCCAGCAAGCCTTCAACGCGGCTTTCACCAACAGCCATGGCGGAGAACATCAGCGAACGATGTGAAATGGATTTGTCGCCAGGCACGCGCAGCGTACCGGAGAGCTTGCGCGCCGGATGCGCCATCAGGCCTGCTTTATGAGCTGTCATGTCCGAATGTCCTTTTGGTACGCTGTCATATGTGGCCTTTCACCTGCGGCCACAAACCTGTTATGGGCGCAGCCGTTAGCATGTTGCGATGCCGGTTTGAAGGGCGAAACAGGGCTGTTGTTTTGTTTCTTGCGCATTTCATCAATGTTTTGCTTTGACAGTCCGGGTCCGGGTCGCTATCTGCAGGTCCAATTTCCGGCAATGACAGACGGGCTGGGCACGGGCGCGACAGATCTCTCTAGAAGGTAGCGCTGCGACAGTCAGACACCTGCGACAGAAAAGACAGAGGCAAGAATATGGCTAAAGAAGAACTTGGAACCAAGCGGACCTGCGGCAATTGCGGCGCCCGGTTTTACGATCTGAAACGCGACCCGATTATCTGCCCCAAATGCGAGACGCCTTTCGTTCTGGCGGCCGTGTCCAGATCCAAGCCTGAAAAGGCTGCGCCGGTGAAAGCCAAGCCCAAGGTAGAGGAAGAAGAAGAGTTGGAAAACGCCGAACTGGTCACTCTGGAAGACGCAGATGATGAGGATGGTTCAACCGGTGCCGTGAAAGCTGCCGGCCTCGATGACGATGATGACGACGACGATGATGATGATAGCGAAGAAAACATCGACATCGATGTTGGCATTGACATTGATGATGATGACGATGACGACTCGGAAGATGATGACACCTTCCTGGAAGACGATGATGATGACAGCGCGGTGATCGTTGTGCCATCAAGCGGCAAAGACGAAGATAATTGATCATCCTGCAACGACGGACCGGTGACGCCATTGATCGCCCCCGGTTCGGGCACCACCGTTCGGGCAAATTGAAATGAGCGAAAATACCGCTTGATCTTTTGCCAAGGCCTTCCTAAAACCGCGCGGCAAATTGGCGGTTGTTCACAACACAAATTGCATTGGGGCCATAGCTCAGTTGGTAGAGCGCTTGCATGGCATGCAAGAGGTCGCCGGTTCGACTCCGGCTGGCTCCACCATTCCCCAATTTCTCCCAGACGAAGCCCCTGGTCAGCCCCTTGGTCAGCGGTGCAATATTTGCACCCGCCTTGTTGTTCCGTATAGGCTGATTTCCAGAATAACAGTACAAGCTGGATCGCAGTTGCTGAGGGCTTTGCGGTTGTCATATTGGGGCAGTACACTTGTATTCGCGTATTTCTTCGGGCCTTTTCAGCCTCGTTTTTGCAGCCATGCTGATTTTTTGCGGGCGTCACCAGCAGCTTTGCACAGCAAAACAAACCGGATGACGATCTGTCTGCGCCAGAGGCCATAGCGCTTGGAATTCTGGCGCTGGGTGCCGGAATTGTTGCCTGTCAAATTGACAAGGAGTTTTTCACAGAGGCTCCGGCTCCCACAGCGCCAAGCAATGGCCGACCTGCCCTGGTAAACCTGCCATCCATCAGCAGCGAAAATGGTCCTGCGGGCGCAATCCGCCCGGTCACTCTTCTGGTTGACGGCCAGCGCCACGATTTTGGCCTGCGCGGATCACGCAAGGCACTGGATGATTTCAAAGCAAATTGCGGCTGGACCGGAGCCGTTGCGCAGCAACAACCCGCCAGCTTTGGCGGCGGTCCTTTGTGGTTTGCCAGTCAACATAGAGATGATCGTACCGGGCAATTTGTGTCTACCCTCACCTATGGCATTCCAGAGAGCAACGCGACGGCCATTCATGCAAGCTGTGTGGCTAATGGCGCGATTACGCTGGATGTGCTGGGTGGTGCCGGCAATATGCCAAATGGAACTCCTGTGTCCCTGTGTATCGGTATTGGCAACCGCTCGCAGCAATAATAGACGCTCTGAATCCGAACCCTTTTGATATTCTGTCCCTGTTGGAAAACCTGACGGCGCGGCCTCCTTGTTGCACAAAACACACGTCTCTCTTGAAGCTTCCTTTGGTTCGTACCATATTCTCAATAACGGCGATTGCCTTACGGGATCGCTGATTGGCCGCTTTTAGGGCCGAAGGAAAGGACTAATCATGACGCGCGTATCGGCGTTTTCCAGCCCTTTTATGCTGGGCTTTGACGAAATTGAACGTGTTTTGGACCGTGTGGCCAAATCCTCTGATGGCTATCCTCCGTACAATATTGAACGGATCAGATCGGAACAAAGTACCAAAAGTGATGTGTTGCGCATTACACTTGCGGTGGCTGGCTTCTCACGCCAGGAACTGGACGTTGCCGTTGAGGAGCGCCAATTGGTGATCCGTGGACGTCAACAGGAAGATGACAGCCGGGAATATCTGCATCGCGGCATTGCTGCGCGCCAGTTCCAGCGGGCATTCCTGCTGGCAGATGGTATGGAGATACTCGGAGCTGATCTGAAGGACGGTTTGTTGAATATCGATCTTGTTCGGCCTCAGCCGGAGCGTATTGTCCGCAAAATTGACATCAAGATTCACGATGATGACACAACGCGAAGCAATTCTGTGCATACGAATCATCTGGAAACTGTCGAACATCTGAAAACGGCCCAATCAACCAAGGAGCCTGCGTCATGAGAAACCAGAACAAAATCAATAAGGTAATGAGTGCACATGACTTCGCCCTGCTTGGCGAAGGCAAGGTCGCCTACATCCGCTCGATGACATCGGACCAGTTCCACGCAGCCTTTCCAGATGTGGAGGAGCTTCCAGCGGGCATGAAATTATGGGCTTTGCTGAATGCCGATGGTGCGCCTATTGTCATCGGCGATAGCCGCGAAGCGCTGATTGCAAATGCATGGGAACATGAATTGCAGCCGGTTAGCGTTCATTAATCCTATAAAACTCACACGATAGCAGGACTGTTGATGGCCGAGCCTAGCAACCCGGACTACATTCTCGACCGTCGGCGTTTGCGCCGGAAACTGACCTTCTGGCGGATAGCTGGACTTGTTCTGCTGGGTTTTGTCCTGATCGCGGGCATTGCCCGGCTGACAGGACTGGACCCGCTGTCCGCGTCGCGGGGGGAACACATTGCAGAAATCGCTATTGACGGTGTGATTGTGGGTGCCAGGGAACGGCTGGATCTGATTGAAGAACTTGGCAGCCAGGACAATGTGCAGGCGGTTATCGTCAAGATAAACTCGCCAGGTGGCACAACATCCGGCGGCGAGGCCTTGTATGAAGCTCTACTGACACTGAGCGCCAAAAAACCGGTCGTCGCGACCATTGACGGTGTTGGCGCGTCCGCTGCCTATATGGCGGCATTGGCCACGGACCGCATTTATGCCCGCCGCGCCAGCATTACCGGGTCCATAGGTGTTGTCTATCAAAGCCCGAATATAAGCGAATTGATGGGGAAGCTCGGCATTCGTATGGAGCAGATCAAAAGCGCTCCGTTGAAAGCCTCTCCAAACCCGTTTTCTCCGACGTCTCCAGAAGCTCGGGAAGCCATTCAAAACCTGATTAACGATTCCTATGAGTGGTTTCTGGATCTGGTCAAGGAGCGCCGGAATTTTGATGATGCCACAGCGCGAGATCTGGCAGATGGACGCGTCTATTCGGGCGACAGAGCACTATCGACCAAGCTTATTGACGCGATTGGCAGTAAGGAACAGGCTAGGGAATGGCTGGTTTTGGAGCACGGTCTTGACACTGATATCGAAGTGATACGCCGGGATTTTGATGAGGCCGGTTCGCCTCTGACGCTGGCCATGCGTGCCTTATTTGTCACCTTTGCAACAACAATCGGCCTTCAGGGGGGTGATTCTGGCTTTTTGAGCGCTGTTTCCGCCCCTGCACAGCTTGACGGCCTGATTTCAGTTTGGCACCCTATTCTCGATTAGGGAGTAATTCCAACAACATAGATTCAATTTGAGTCTTCACCCTAAGATGGCCCGCAGAATTACGCTCTGGGGGATATTTTGGTTGCAAGGGGCGATACGGTGATAAAGTCGGAACTGGTTCAAAAGATAGCGGATCGAAATCCGCATCTTTTTCAAAGAGACGTCGAGATGATTGTGAATGCAATCCTTGATGAGATTACGGCAGCGCTCTCCAAGGGGGACAGGGTAGAGCTGCGTGGATTTGGTGCCTTTTCGGTTAAAACAAGAAATCCACGTACCGGCCGTAATCCAAGAACCGGAGAATCGGTTCAGGTGGAATCCAAGGTTGTGCCGTTTTTCAAAACCGGCAAAGAAATGCGTGAGCGGTTGAACAGCGACTGATGCATCGCATATAATACGAGATCGCAGAATAATTGCGGTCCGAACGAGGCCCGGTTGGGCTCAAACAGGCATAGGCAGGTCCTTTTCAAATGATGTGGTTCATCAAATACCTAATTCTGATACCGCTCGGTATCATTGTGGTGGTTCTGTCAATTGCCAATCGGGGCGCGGTCACTGTTTCCCTTAATCCGTTTCAAGATTCAGCGGCGGGCACAGATCTGGCAGTGCTGAGCTATTCTGTGCCGCTATACCTGCTGCTGTTTGGTTTCCTGCTGCTGGGCGTCATTCTGGGGGGGCTTGGCTCCTGGTTTTCCCAGGGAAAATGGCGACGCAAAGCGCGTGAGAATGAGCACCAGGCCAGCCGCCAGCAACAGCGGGCGGAAGAGGCCGAAAAGAAAGCCCGGGACATGGCTCCTGATCATGACAACAATCACCCTCTTTTGCCGGTTGCAAAAGCTTAGGTTTTTCTGCCAGCTTGCATGTCGAACCCGGTGGCTCAGTCCCGATAGCTCAATCAGCAAAGTTTGGGCCTGATAGTTTGGGCCTGAATTCAAATATGTTCGGCATGTTCAGGCGCTATCGTGTCCTTTTCGTTTCACATAATGGCCAGCTCTCATGACTACACAATCAGTCTTCGATATAAAAATCTGTGGCCTTTCCACCAGAACCGATGTGGCCGCCGCCATTGATGGCGGGGCAACCATGATCGGACTGGTGTTTTTTGAAAAAAGCCCGCGCCATGTCACGTTTGAAGCTGCGGCTGATCTGGCTGCGTTTGCACGGGATAAGGCAGATAGCAAGATTCAGATCGTGGCACTGACCGTAGATGCCGACTATGTTGAGCTGGAGGCGATCTGCACAGACGTCCAGCCGGATATTCTGCAATTGCATGGCAGCGAAACTGCGGACCGCGTGCGGCACGTCAAGGCCATCACCGCGACGACAATCATGAAGGCCATAGGTGTTTCGGAGGCGGCGGATTTTGAGCGATTAAGGCCCTATAGCGGTGTCGCAGACAGGCTGCTGGTTGATGCCAAGCCCCCCAAAGGCAGTGTCTTGCCGGGCGGGAATGGCCTGACCTTTGACTGGAGCATTCTCGACGCCCTGACACCGGACATCTGCGGAGGGCTTCCGGTGATGCTTTCAGGCGGCCTGACGCCGGCAAATATCACGGCTGCAGTGCAGTTATCGCATGCGCATCCGGTTATTTCCGGAATTGATGTGTCATCCGGCGTTGAAACTTCGCCCGGGATCAAAGATAAAGACCTGATAGAGACATTTTTGCAGCGCGCGCAGGCAGCTGCTGCATAACCACATCCCTGAAAGAGTAACTGCATGACTCAGCATTCCAGTCCAAACTCCTTGCGCAACGGCCCTGACGACAAGGGCATGTTCGGTATTTTTGGTGGCCAGTTTGTCGCTGAAACGCTGATGCCCCTGATTCTGGAATTGCAGGAAAAATGGACTGAGGCGAAAGAGGATCCGGCCTTTCACGCAGAATTGCAGAATCTGAATACCCACTATACCGGTCGCCCCTCTCCGCTGTATTTCGCCGAGCGGCTGACAGAGCATCTGGGCGGCGCGAAAATCTATTTCAAGCGCGATGAGCTGAACCACACCGGCTCTCACAAGATCAATAATTGTCTGGGCCAGATTCTACTGGCAAAGCGTATGGGCAAAACGCGCATCATTGCAGAAACGGGTGCAGGTCAGCATGGTGTTGCAACAGCCACTGTCGCGGCCCGGTTTGGCTATCCTTGCGAAGTCTATATGGGTGCCACCGATGTGGAGCGTCAGGCGCCCAATGTCTTCCGCATGAAATTGCTGGGTGCTAAGGTCCATCCGGTGAAATCCGGCCATGGCACGTTGAAAGATGCCATGAATGAGGCCCTGCGTGACTGGGTTACCAATGTGGATGATACCTATTATCTGATCGGCACAGCTGCCGGACCACACCCTTACCCGGAAATGGTACGGGATTTCCAGTCGGTGATCGGTGCGGAAACCAAAGAGCAAATGATGGCCGCTGAAGGCAGATTGCCGGATATGCTGGTGGCCGCTGTTGGCGGTGGGTCCAATGCTATTGGCCTGTTCCATCCGTTCCTGGACGATAAGGATGTTCAGATCGTCGGCGTTGAAGCCGGCGGCAAGGGACTGCAGAGCGAAGAGCATTGTGCCTCTTTGACGGCTGGCAGTCCGGGCGTGCTTCACGGCAATCGGACTTATCTGCTGCAAAATGAAGATGGGCAGATCAAAGACGGTCACTCGATTTCTGCCGGTTTGGACTATCCCGGCATTGGACCTGAACATTCCTGGCTGAAAGACACAAAACGTGTTGAATATGTGCCGATTATGGATACAGAAGCGCTGGAAGCATTTCAGTTGCTGACGCGGCTTGAAGGCATTATCCCGGCACTGGAGCCTGCCCATGCCCTGGCAGAGGTTATGAAGCGCGCCCCGAAAATGGGCAAAGACCAGATTATCGTCATGAATTTGTGCGGGCGCGGTGACAAGGATGTCTTCACTGTCAGTAAAATCATGGGCGTGGAGCTATAGTCATGACAACACGCATTGACCGCAGATTTGAAGCTTTGAAGGCTGAAGGCCGCCCTGCGCTCGTGACCTATTTTATGGGTGGCGATCCGGATTTTGAAACCTCTTTGCGCATCATGAAGGCGCTGCCCGCCGCTGGTAGCGATGTGATTGAGCTGGGCATGCCGTTTTCCGACCCGATGGCTGATGGACCGACCATTCAGATGGCCGGGCAACGCGCGCTGAAAGGCGGGCAGACACTGGTCCGGACCCTGCAGATGGCACGGACTTTCCGCGAAGAAGATGACACTACGCCGATTGTTATGATGGGGTATTACAATCCGATCTATATTTATGGGGTGGACCGGTTCCTGAGCGATGCAAAGGAAGCCGGTATTGATGGTCTGATTATTGTTGATCTGCCGCCCGAGATGGATGAGGAATTGTGTCTGCCAGCGCTGGGAGCCGGTCTTAACTTCATTCGCCTTGCCACACCGACTACCGATGACAAGCGCTTGCCAAAGGTGCTGACCAACACATCCGGGTTTGTGTATTACGTGTCCAAGACCGGCATTACCGGCTCTGCCGTTGCAAGCACAGGGCCTGTGGCCGAGGCTGTGGCGCGGATCAAGTCCCATACAGATCTGCCCGTCTGTATCGGCTTTGGCATCAAGACCGCAGAACAAGCGCAAAATTTTGGCAAGGCCGCAGATGGTGTGGTTGTCGGCAGCGCCATTGTGGATGCTGTTGCAAATTCCCTGTCCGACGATGGCAGCGTATCTTCCGACCCTGTAGAAGCCGTCACGAAGCTGGTTCGTCAGCTTGCCGAGGGCGTTCGCAAATCGCGGCTTGCAGAAGTCAGCTAAACTGCCCACATTGAGACAAATATCTTATCACTACAGCTCGCTCTTCATCATATGAGCAAGGAAAGCCAATGAATTGGATTAACAGTGTTGTCCGGCCCAAAATCCAGAATCTCTGGAGCACCAAGCGGGAAGTTCCGGAAAATCTATGGATCAAATGCCCTGAGTCCGGTGAAATGGTGTTCCACCGCGATCTGGAAGCCAATGACTTCGTCATTCCAAATTCCGGCTTCCATATGCGGATCAGTGCCGAACGGCGGCTGACCAGGCTGTTCGATGAAGGAAAGTTTGAAAAACTGGCTCTGCCAACAGCGCCGGTTGACCCGCTCAAGTTTCGCGATGAACGGCGTTATACTGACCGGCTGAAAGATGCCAAAGCCAAAACCGGCTATGAAGACGCCATCATGCTCGGCAAGGGCCTGCTGGAAGAACGAACCGTCGTTGTTGCGGTTCAGGATTTCAATTTCATGGGCGGGTCGCTTGGCATGGCCGCCGGGGAAGCCATTATTGCCGGATTTCAGGCCGCAACCAAAGCCAAAGTTCCGTTCATTCTGTTCGCTGCTTCCGGCGGCGCGCGCATGCAGGAAGGTATTTTATCGCTGATGCAATTGCCGCGCACCACGGTCGCGTTGCAACAGCATCGCGAGGCGGGCCTGCCCTATATCGTGGTGCTGACCAACCCGACGACAGGTGGCGTAACCGCTTCCTACGCCATGCTAGGCGATGTACACATTGCTGAGCCCGGTGCGCTTATCGGCTTTGCCGGGCAACGGGTTATTGAGCAAACCATCCGCGAGAAACTGCCGGAAGGCTTTCAGCGGTCCGAATATCTGCTGGAACATGGCATGGTCGATATGGTGATCCATCGCCATAAAATGCGCGAAACGCTGGCTAATGTGTGCCGCTTGCTGATGAAGCAACCTGCGGCTCTCAGCAAGACTGCTGCTTTAGAGGCTGATGAGCCCGAGCATGCGGAAGACGCCAAGGCGCACGTGGAAGACGCGCCGGAAGTGGTTGAACTGGAGCCCGTTGACAGTGAGCTGAACCCGGCTCCGGAGCCAATTGATGCGGCAGAAGTGGACTCGTCCGATGGGCCTGCCAAAACAGCATAAACTTCCAGACTGACATCCTGGCAAAGGCTTGCTAAGAGCCATTTACCGGTTTCCAATTCTCCTGTCCGCAGCAAATGAAGACATCTGATGGACCACACGACTGCCATATTAGAGCGGCTGACACGGCTGCATCCCCGCCTGATGGACCTATCGCTGGGTCGGTTGGAGGACTTGCTTGTAAAGTTGGGCAACCCGGAAAAGTCCCTGCCTCCAACCATTCACGTTGCCGGAACCAACGGGAAGGGCTCGACCACCGCCTATATGCGCAGCCTGCTGGAGGCTGATGGCAAGCAGGTTCACGTGTACACCTCGCCCCATCTGGTGCGCTTCAACGAACGCATCCGGCTGGGACAGCCTGGCGGCGGCAGGCTGGTGGATGACGCCACGTTGATTTCGACCATGCTGGACGTGGAACGCATCAATGATGGTGCGGAAATCACCCAATTTGAAATCACCACAGCCATTGCCTTCAAACTGTTTGCTGAACATCCGGCAGATGTGCTGTTGCTGGAAGTGGGGCTTGGCGGGCGTCTGGATGCCACCAATGTTGTCGAAAACCCTCTGGCCACTGTGATCACGCCGGTCTCCATGGATCATGAAAGCTTTCTGGGGGACACTCTGGCCAGTATTGCCTATGAGAAAGCTGGCATTTTGAAGCCCGGTGTTCCAGCGATCATCGCCAGACAGGTGCCTGAAGCCATGTCAGTCATTGCTGAAGTGGCTGGGCGCATCGGCTCCCCCATGCATTTGCTGGGTCAGGATTTTGATGCCTTTGCCGAGCATGGCCGCATGGTTTTTCAGACCGAACAGCGCGTGCTGGACCTGCCTCTGCCCAATCTTGTGGGCCAGCATCAAATCGGCAATGCGGCCGTGGCCCTTGCGACGCTGGAAGCGACCGGGTTCATGCCGTCATCAGATGCGCGCGAATATGGTTTGGGTCATGCGATCTGGCCCGCGCGCCTGCAGCGCTTACAGAGCGGCGCGCTTACCAAAATCGCGCATCCGGACACTGAAATCTGGCTGGATGGCGGACACAATCCCGGTGCAGGCGCGGTGGTTGCCAGCGCCATGGCCGCTTTGGAAGAGCGTGTCGAACGGCCGCTCTTCCTGATTGCCGGTATGTTGAGCACGAAAGATCCAATCGGCTTTTTCGAACCCTTTGAAAGTCTGGCCCGACACGTCTTCACAGTTGCTATTCCGGGCGCGGAATCATCTCGCGATGCAGAGGAACTGGCCCATCTGGCAATTGCAGCCGGTCTGAGTGCCGAGCCAGCTGCCTCTGTTGAAGCAGCGCTTGCGGCAATGTCGGAAAACTGGCGCTATGAAAACAGCCCGCGCGTTCTCATCTGCGGATCGCTGTATCTGGCCGGTGAGGTTCTAAAGGCAAATGGAACGCTGCCAGAATAGTCGATAATGAAAAGCTTTCATCATATTAATACAACTGTTTTTCATTGTATTAGCAGAACTCCATTTTACAAAAAACGTCTTATTGTGATTACTTTGCAATAATGCGATGGAAAATCAATTTACCCCATTACGTCTAGGGTGTGGACTCAATTGGCCCAACATCTGATTGCGAATATCTGGATCATTGAAAGGAAGTTTCGTGCTTTCTTCTCGAACCTGGTCGCCAGCCTTCGCATATCCTTCATCTTACAAAAAAAGCGTTCAACGACATTTCGTTGCCTGTAGAGGTTGGCATCGTGCGGGATCTGTTGGCGCGCGTTGCTCTTAGATGGAATGACAGCCAATGCGCCTTCATCGGCAATTTGCTGTCTAATTCTTCCACTGCCATATGCTTTGTCTGCGACGATGGCGAGTGGCGGAGTGTCCCAATTCAAAAACGTATCCATCATCTGGCTATCGTGTAGTTGTCCGCCGGATATGGCCAGTCTCAACGGACGGCCTTTGGCATCTACAGCCGCGTGAACCTTACTTGTGCGACCACCTCGTGAGCGGCCAATACCTTCTTCCAGTTCCCCTTTTTTGACCCAGCCGCTGCGCGGTGAGCCTTGACGATGGAAGCATCTATGAGTACCAAAGCGTCTTCACATTCTTGCGCAAGGGCTTCGAATATGCCTTGCCAGACGCCACGCTCACCCCATCGGATGTATCGGTTATAAACCGTCGTGCGGGGGCCGTATCGTTCCGGCAAATCACGCCAAGGTGCTCCCGTTCGCAGAACATAGAAGATGCCGTTCAGCACCCTGCGATCATCCTTGCGTTCCGGACCGCGTCCCTGCTTGGGAAGAAGCGGTGCAATAATTGCCCATTCTTCGTCAGTCAAATCAAATCGTGCCATAACTACCTCCATCAAAGGAGGTTGTGAATCACACTTTCACAAGCAAAATCAAGGGACTGAATTGGGTTCACACCCTAGTAAAACTTTGCGCCACCATCTTCGTAACATTATCCTTCAGTTATGATTGGATCCTGCTTGATGTGTTCTTTCGCAACTACGGGAAAATAAATTTTTGGAACATTCTCAAATGAGATTTAATATAGGGCTGGCCTGGCAAACAAAGCATTAGGATATATTTTCAATACCTCACTTCTAACTTCATTAACCCTTGCAGTCGTAAACTTCTCATCGGTCATAATTCTTATCCAGACCCCAGGGTCTGGTCTAATGCTTTCAATAATATCACTCAAATCATCTGAACTCGTCGAGAGTGCGGCCTTAATTTTACTTATTTCTTCATCCGCTACATCTTCCCATTGGGATCGGCGCTTAAATGCGAGAAACTGAACCCTCCAATCTGATGCCTGATAACTTGCTATGCAATCGTCTATCTGTCGAAGAGATTTGAGATCACTTGGGACAAGTCCTTCAGCACAGTTTTCAACGTGGGTTGAGAACTCCTCAGTATTATACGAACGAAGGCGCCAGCGTTCGCACTCTGAAGCACCGCTTGCAGCACCAGGTAAAATACGTTCTACGAAGATGAAATCAACAAAGCTTTTTGGCATGCGACGCTCAACTGTCGCGCCAAGAGCGCCCGCAACACCCCAATCCTCTTTTGCCGGGGGCCATGCTCTCAGAACTTCGAGGTCGAGATTCTTACTGCTCCCTCCAAGCCATGAATATAATGCAGAATAAAGCTGTAAATCATTATGAAACCTCCAACCATTCCTCGTATTTTTGAGCAGTATCCGTGTTTTTCCGTCTCTTCCGAGCTCATTCCATTCTTCTAAAACTTCCGATGCATTCAAAAAGTGTTTTTGCGCCTCAGTCCAGTTAGTGTCAGCAACTCGAACTCCCTGCGCTGCTTCCATCATCGCCCGACGCATTGCGTTGCGGAGCGGGAAATAGCTCCTAAATTTACGACTATTCCGTCCCGGCAGCGTAAGACCGCGAAGTATGGCAGTATCAACTTTCTCGATCGCTTTGCTAATTTGGCTAAATTGCTCAAATTCGATACTTGAAACTGTTACTCCCTCGCATATGTCCTGCCTTAGTTTCGCCAGCGGGTTCACAACCTCTGAAAAATAGAAGTCGATTCTATTTGCTGCAGCACAATCTAACGCAGCAAAGGTTTCGGTCCATGGAGCAGTTTCCAGCGCCGCATTCTGCCAAAGCGTATCTTGAAGTTCAATATCGAGGTCCCGACCACCCGTCGTCCATGGCCTCACCTCACAAAGGAGATTTACAAGCGAATCAAACTCTCGGCCCTTCTTTTCAATGAGTTTGGCGATATCTCTTACTATGGCTTCGCGTTGTTGTGGCTCCAGAGCATCAATGAAAGCTACTGGATCCTTTGCTACGAGCGCACGGTCAAGTTCTTGTGAAGCGGCTTCTCTCGACAGACCTAACAACGCGCAACCGAGTTGCAGTAGGAAAACAAAGCGAATAGTCATCCGTCGCGCTTCGCACTTGATTCAATTTCGCCTACGGACTGAGCATCAGGATCTGTTGATATTTCTTCAGGAAGAGGCCTATGTTCTGCATTCTCGACTCCAAACCCCGAAGATGGTGGCTCATTGATGAATTTACAGAATTCAGCGACACTCGTAGTGTCGTTAAGATCCACCTCCACAACTCCGCTGTCAGAGAATTCGACGTTGATGCTGATCAGTTCACGCCCGTTCTGAGTCATTCTATAAGCCTTCGGATTTTTGCTCACAACGAGAGGCTTGCGTAGGGAAGCGTATTTATGCCAAGGGTTTTTTTTATCATCTTGATTATATACTTCCCACGCAGAATGCTTCTGGTGCTCCGATGGTCCGCAAGCCACAACCAAGTTTAGAACTTCAATTCCTTTGCTGTTTCTTTTACCGGCTAAGACTGTAAGGAGTAGTTCAACCTGCGCTTCAGAATTTCCGCGTAGAATTTTTTCTCTCTCATAGTCTAATTTAGTCACGTCATAATCTGCGTGAAGTTCGGCAAGTCCAACCAAATCCCACTTCAGTGTCGCGCCCCCCGCAGCAACGCTAAGCAATAGCATAAGAAGAGAAGCTCCCTTAAATTCGATAGGAATTTCTACTCCAAGGATCTTGAATTTTTTGGTTGCGGATGCGTCAAGGCGAATGAGATGAGCGATGACTATCGTCAACATCGATACAACAATTGCCAGACTCAGGATGTAAATGGCAGGCCAAAACACAAGGAAATCATATGCCGCTCGCCCATCCGTAGCTCTTCCATCTGCAATCGCATCCAGTATCGGAAGCGCGATCATCAGCAGCACTCCGAACGCCAAAATGGTAATAGCTATTATAAGTCGCGAGGACCGTGTTGTTCCAAATGCCACATCGGACCTCCCTAAAAAGAACTGAATGAGTGGTTTGGCCGCAGTTTAAACAACCGCATGTCAATGTTAAAATTATGCATCAACCTGAGGTTACAGTCAACAACTTGTCTGTTCGCGCCAACTACCATTACTATTTGTCGCTATTCTCTCACTGCGCGCTTGCCAAATTTTTCCTGGTGTGGGGCCTCAATACGCAGACTCTGTTTACGCCGAGTCGATGGACAGGTGCTTTGTCTTCTATTCCACCATCTGGTCTATGCCAAATACATAAGCGTCCATATGGGTAAATCAGCGGCTCTTTGATCCGATGTGTGATACGGCCTTGCGAAGGCCTACCCCGGATGGCTACCGTATCGACCGGTAATTGCTTGGTGCTTGAGCAGGGCGCCGACTTTATTCCCATCCCGGCTGCCACATGATTTGCTTTTGGATGGCCTCGAATGGATCAGGCGTCTTTGGGCGAAAACAGCCCTTACCGTCTCTGCAACATTGTCTTTCAGATACGCGAGATCATGATCAACAGAATAGAGCTAATCCCACAAAAAAGCCCCGGACTTGCCGGGGCTCTTTATACGTTCTTTGATGATTTCAGGCTGCGGACAGCCCAGACTGCTATGAGTTCAGGCTGCGCCTGAAATCCATTTGTCCAGATCACCCTTTGGGGCGGCTCCGACCTTCATGTCGACCGGCTCACCATTTTTAAACATGATGAGCGTCGGGATCGAGCGCACACCATATTTGATGGCGGTATTCTGGTTCTCGTCAATGTTCAGCTTGACGATTTTGACCTTGTCACCAACGGATTCCGAGATTTCCTCAAGTGCCGGGGCAATCATCTTGCAGGGTCCGCACCATTCAGCCCAGAAATCCACCACAACTGGCGTATCTGATTGCAACACTGAGGCATCAAAATCTGCATCTGTAACCGTATGAGTCGTCATCTTTTCATTTCTCCAGTAGAGCGCATCGAAACAGTCGATTCGCGCCTCAATAGCATGTCTGCAACGTAGGAACCCGGTTGCAGCAGGTCAAGGAGCGGGACGCAGTGCGCGGATCACAAGTCTTTGACCTACAGCGTCCCTCCAAATGCGCTATATAAAAGAAATACTCTTAAAAATAATTGGCGTAATTCGATGGATTCACCGTTTTCATTTTCAGAAGGCCTCATTCGGCTCAGCGTTTTCTTCGGCATTTTTGCCGCTATGGCCCTGTTCGAGATCGTTGCGCCACGGCGTCATCTGCTCCATGGCCGCGGCGGGCGATGGTTCACGAATTTCTCGATTATTGTGCTGGATTCACTGATCATACGCGTTCTTTTCCCGGCGGCAGCGGTCGGCATTGCCGTGTGGGCCAGTGAAAACCAGATCGGACTTTACCCCTGGGCCGTCTCACAAGCCATCGCCCCACCGGCGTGGCTTTTCGGGCTCCTGGTGTTCATTTTCCTGGATTTTGCAATCTGGCTGCAGCATCTCGTGTTCCACAAAATTCCGATATTCTGGCGGTTTCACAAGGTCCACCATTCTGATCCGGACATTGATGTCACCACAGCAATTCGTTTTCATCCGGTCGAGATTGTTCTCAGCATGCTGATCAAGGCTGCCCTCATCATTCTACTGGGCGCACCGGCCTTCGCTGTTTTTCTGTTTGAAGTGGTCCTGAATGGGTGTGCCATGTTCAATCACAGCAATGTCAAACTGCCGATCTGGCTTGAAGGACCTTTGCGCAAGCTTATTGTTACGCCGGATATGCACCGGGTTCACCACTCTATCCGCCACAAGGAAACAGACAGCAATTACGGCTTCAATTTCTCTATCTGGGACCGGGTCTTTGGAACTTATCGGGATCAGCCCGAAGATGGCCATGAAGGCATGACAATCGGATTGCAGGAATATCAGCACGGAGAGCCCGTGCGGCTGGCCTGGAGCCTGTGGCTGCCCTTCATCAGAAAGAGCTGATGCTTCTCAAAAAAAACTGACTGGGAAATAGCGCAGATACAATTCAGCGAACTTGCCGGATTTGAAAATTTCGCGAATGGCGTAGTCAAATCCCTGTTTCAGCTCCGGGCGCGTTGGTGAGAAGGCCATGGTGAAGCCATTGCCAAAAAAACGCGGTTCCAGATAAGGACCGCCAACAAACTGACAACAGCCCTTTGACTGTGCACCATTCAGCCATAGGGAGAGCGACAGACCATCACCAAAGGTGAAATCAACATCGCCGTCCCGCAAGGCGCGGCGGGCAGCAAACCGGCTGTCATAGGGGCGCAAATCCGCCTCTCCGAAAAAGCCTTTGAGAAACGCTTCGTGAGATGTGCCGGTGACAAAGCTGATGCTGCGTCCGGCCATGTCTTCCACTTTTGGCAAATCCTCACTGCCCGCTTTGGCAGCAAATCTGGCCGGTGTTGTGAGATAGGCATCCGACAGCAAAAGCCCCTGATCAAGCGCTGTGGAAACCGCAATACCGGACAGTATCGCATCGCCCTTGCCATCTCCAAGCGTGCCGACGAGATCGGCATAAGGCCGCACCAGAATCTGACAGGAAATCTGCAACTCTTCACATAAAACGCGCGCAAAATCGACATGGAAACCTGCCAATTGACCATCACGGGCAAGATAGCTGAAGGGCGGGAAATCGTCGGTCATCAAAAACCGAACCGACCCCAGATCCTCAGCAGAGGGCCTATCACCAACTGTTTTGAAATCCCAATAATTTGGCACATGGCCAAGCGTCGCCTGTTGCTGGCTGTCCAGAGCTGCGTCTGTGTCCTGGGCAAAACCGGATACGGGAACAAGCATCGCAACGGCAGCCGCACACATGGCAAAGACTGGAGAGAAAGAGGATGATCCCTGCGGCTTTATCCGCGCCGTCAAACTATCCTCGCATCGAGCCATTCAACCAGTTTCCCTGCAGATCGTGTTCAAAACGTTCATGACGTTTTTCTGAATGACATACTTCAGATTGAAAATCCATTTTCTGCTTCGTATTTGCCGGGGAAATACACATTGTGAATGGGTCTGTCGTCTGCACAAGCGTTACGCCGCGGCGTAATACCACAAAAAAAGCGCCATTGGAGTTGTTCGCGCCAAAAAAAGCTCCACATCCGATTTGCTTCAGTTAAAGACTGAAGCATTGCCCCCACACACCGATGGCTGGATACATGGATCAGAAGCTCCGCGATTTTTACGAAAACAAAAAAACCGAATATGTGATCGCTGGACTGGTGATTTTGAATGCCATCACACTTGGGCTGGAAACCAGCGACCGGGCCATGGCTGTTGCCGGGCCGTTGCTTATGCTGGCCGACAGGGTTCTGTTGGGTATTTTTACTGTTGAGCTTATCGGTCGGATGTTTGCCTATCGCGGTGCGTTTTTCCGAGATGGTTGGCGCATATTCGATTTCGTCATTGTTACCATTGCCTTGCTGCCATCCAGTGGCGCTCTGTCGGTTCTGCGGGCTCTGCGCATTCTACGCATCTTGCGCCTCATCAGCCTGTTGCCATCTTTGCGGCGGGTGGTGGGGGCCATGGTCACCGCATTGCCCGGCATGGGGTCCGTGCTGATGCTTCTGGGACTGGTGTTTTACGTCGCCTCTGTCATTGCCACAAAATTGTATGGCGACAGCTTTCCGCAATGGTTCGGCTCCATTGGCGAATCCGCCTATTCACTGTTTCAGATCATGACACTGGAAAGCTGGTCGATGGGCATTGTGCGCCCGGTGATGGAGGAATTCCCCTTTGCCTGGATGTTCTTTGTGCTTTTCATTTTGTTTTCAAGCTTCATGGTCATCAATCTGCTGATCGGCATCATTGTCGGTGCCATGCAGGAAGAACATGAGGCCGCGCTTGAAGAAGAAGAAGAAGCGGGCAGCGACGCTGCCGTTCGCCAGCGAAATGATCACAAAGCGGTTTTGGCGGAATTGAAGAGCGTGAGAACGGAACTCGCGCAACTACGCAATGAGATCAAAACCGGTCTTGAAACTAGGGTTTAAAGTGCTTGGAGAGTTTCAGGCCCTGGCCCTGATAATTTGATTTCAAATCGACGCCGTAAAGCGCATCCGGGCGGTCCAGCATCGGTTCGTAAACCAGCCGGCCGATGGTCTGGCCGTGTTCCAGAATGAACGGCACTTCGTGGCTGCGCACTTCCAGCACGGCCCGGCTGCCCATCAGATTGCCAGCCTCATCTTTGGTGTGGCCGAAACCGGGGTCAAAGAAACCGGCATAATGCACCCGGAATTCGCCAACCAGCGGATCGAACGGCACCATTTCTGCAGCGTAGTCAGGTGGCACCTGAACGGCTTCGCGTGACACCAGAATGTAAAACTGGTCCGGATCCAGAATAAGCTCGGCAGCACCGCGCGGATAGATCGGTTCCCAGAAATCCAGAATTTCATAAGCGCCCGGTCGGTCCACATCGACAACAGCGGAATGGGGTTTGCCGCGATAGCCAATCGGCGCGCCTTCGCCCTTGCCTTCCAGATCGATTGAGAAAGCCAGCCCATCGGCAATATGCGGCTCGCTGCCAATGACCAGCGGTGTTGTATTGTGAAGTGCCGTCAATTCAGCATCATCCAGATGCGGGTGCCCGCTGCGGAAGCGGATTTGCGACAGGCGCGATCCGGGGCGCACCACAATTGGGAAAGTACGTGGACTGATTTCCAGATAGAGCGGGCCTGAATAGCCCTGCGGTATCTGATCAAATTCGCGGGCCTTGTCGACAATGACCCGTGTGAAAATGTCCAACCGCCCGGTCGAGCTTTTGGGATTGGCCGATGCGGACAGACCTTCCGGCAGGTCGAGCTGCTCCTGTATGGGCACCAGATAGACACAGCCGGTTTCCAGCACAGCACCCTGTGTCAGATCAATTTCGTGCAGCTTGTAACGGGCCAGCTTGTCCGCCACCGATAATTCAGGGCCGGGGAGAAAACTGGCGCGAATGCGATAAGCGACACTGCCAAGGCGCAGATCAAGGCTGGCTGGCTGTATCTGGCCCTCAACCGGTGCCAGCTTTGCTGTTATGCCTCCGGTCGCGAACAGGTCCTTGATCATGCGGTCCGGCAGAATTCCTGCTGCCTGATCTTCCGACTTGCCTGTCACAATAGAACCCCGTTTCACCATTTGTCGGCCTTCCTTAACCGATTGCAGGATTGACGCCAAGCGGCAAGGCCGTTATTGCTGCCTCTCGTGGTCATTTGAGCCGGCCGGCTTGCCGCCACGTTAAACAAAGCGCTAAAAGGTCGGAGAGTGTGCAAGCCCGCTCCGACAATAAGCGTCGGAACGGGTTTTTTTTTGGTCTTTTGATGGAGCCAGCAATGGGAAATGATCAATCCAAGCAGTATCGCCCTGCCACGCAACTCGTGCATGGTGGAACCGTACGCTCTCAATTTGGTGAGACGTCGGAAGCAATTTACCTGACTCAGGGCTATGTTTACGACAATGCGGAAGCCGCTGAGGCGCGCTTTGATGGCAGCGATCCGGGCTTTGTCTATTCGCGCTATGCCAACCCGACCGTCAAGATGTTCGAAGACCGGATGATGGCGCTTGAGGGTGCTGCCGGCGCACGGGCCACGGCCAGCGGCATGGCAGCGATTTACGCCGCCATTGTGTGCGATCTGCAGGCTGGTGATCATGTGGTGGCAGCAAAAGCCCTGTTTGGCTCATGTCTCTACATCGTAGACGATATTCTGCCGCGCTATGGCATTGAAACCACTTTGGTTGATGGCACCGATCTGTCGGCCTGGCAGGCCGCCATGCGCCCAAACACCAAAACCCTGTTTCTGGAAAGCCCAACCAATCCCCGCCTTGAGGTTCTGGATATTGCTGCGATTGCCGACATTGCCCATGCGGGCGGCGCAAGGTTGCTGGTCGACAATGTGTTCGCCACGCCTCTATGGCAAAAGCCTATGGAGCTTGGTGCTGATGTGGTGGCCTATTCGGCAACCAAACATATTGACGGTCAGGGCCGATGCCTTGGCGGTGTGGTATTGTCTGATGAGGAATGGGTGGAAGACAAGCTAGCCCCGTTCCTGAAACACACAGGCCCAAGCCTGAGCCCGTTCAATGCGTGGACATTGCTGAAAGGTCTGGAAACATTGCGGCTGCGGGTTGCAGAACAAACGCGCTCGGCGGCAACTCTGGCAGATTTTCTGGCGGATCATGCGGCGATTGAAACCCTGCTTTATCCCGGACGGACAGACCACCCGCACTATGAAATTGCCACGCGGCAGATGGAAAAGGGCGGAACCATGATCGCCTTTGAAGTCAAGGGTGGCAAGGAAGCCGCATTCCGCTTCTCCAATGCGCTTAGCCTTATCCGGCTGTCCAACAATCTTGGAGATGCCAAAAGCCTGATCACCCATCCGGCAACAACAACGCATCAGCGTCTGTCTGATGAAGACAAGGTGGAACTTGGCATAGCACCCGGCCTGCTGCGCTTCTCCGTTGGGCTGGAAGATGTGGAAGATCTGAAAGAAGATCTGGATCAGGCGCTGTCTGCCTAAGATGTCTGCCTAAGGTGTCGGCTTAGTCGGATTTCAGCGATATCCAGCCAATGACCACACGGTTTGCTGCCGTCACGAAACAGATGGCAGCAAACGCGTAGGCGATCCAGGCAAACCAGCCTGGAAACAGGCAAAAGGCGACGAAGATGGCAATGGTTTCCGTGCCTTCCGCCAGGCCACCAATGTAATAGAGCGATTTGATGCCCTGTGATGTGGTGGTGATTTTACGCTTTTCCGCCATGATGGCGAAGGCCAGGAAGCTGGAGCCGGTGGCATAGAAGCCGGTCAGCAGAACGGCAGCGGCCAGAGCATTTGCCTCAGGATTCGCAATTGCGAAGGCCAATGGAATGGCCCCGTAGAAAAAGAAATCGAGCGTTATGTCCAGAAAACCGCCCAGATCACTGGGCGCGCTGGCGCGGGCCACCGCCCCGTCCAACCCGTCTGCAAGGCGGCTGAGCAACAACAAAACCAGACCCAGCAGATAGAATTGAAAGGCAATTGCCAGCGCGGCCAGCAGACCAATTGCAAAGCCGGTTATTGTGACCCCGTTGGCGGTGATGTTTTTCGATGCCAGCCAGATCCCGATGCGGTTCAGAGGTGGATCGATCAGTTTACGCATTTGGCTGTCAAGCATGGCAAATCATCAGTTCCGGCAGGTTTCACAAGATACGCTCTAAACCATTCCTGACTTTCGCGCATTCACTCTTGCTTGATCGCAGCCTCACGCAGTTCAGCTTCAAGAGCCTCAATCAGCCGTTTCAGGGCCTCCGGTGGCAGATCGGCAATGTTTGCAGCCAGCAGATTTGCAAGTCTCGTTGCTTCGGGACTGAGGCCGGATGTGTCCACCGTCACACGCGGGTCGGAACTGCGGGCCAATGCCACCAGATCTTCCGCGTCATCCCAGATGAGATTGAAATAGGCGATGATACGCTGCAGCATCAACCAGCCCGGCGTGCCACGATGGCCGTGCTCCAATGCCGAAAGATAGGCTGATGATACGCCCAGTTCATCGGCCATATGTTTTAACGTCACACTCTTTTGCGACCGCAATTCCCGCAATCGTTTGCCAAGTGGTGTCATTGTCTTTGAAGTCCCTGCCGCTTGCGCCGCAGTCTGACATATAATGCACCGGAACCGCCATGGGGTGTGGCGGCTTCATCATAACTGGCAACCAATGATCCAAGGTCAGGGCCGGACAGCCAGGCCGGTACCATGCGGCGCAAAATGCCCCGTTCGCCTGTGTCCGGGTTCGCAGCCTTGCCCTTTCCTGTAATGACAAGCACGTAGCGCGCACCACCTGCATGAGCCTGATGCAGAAACTGGATGAGCCTGTTATGGGCTGCAGCCTGCGTCATGCCATGCAGATCCAGCGTTGCGTCAAGCGCATCCTGACCGCGTTTCAGCCGTCGCCTGCTTTTGTTGTCCAGTGGGGACAGCAATAATGGCTGTGGCCGTTTCGGTGTGGAGACGGGGGGATGATAGGCGGGTAGCACGATGCGGCGCGCAACAGACTTGGCCGGCTTTGGCGCTTCATCGCCCTTTTTTGACTTAGGTTCACTGGCGATTTTCTTGTAATGTGACTCTGGACGCGCAGGCATGACGCTTTCGGTCACACGGTTCCAAAGTCTGCGTTCTTCGGGCGATAATTCTCGTGACTTGCGCCGCTTCATGTTGGCAAGTCCTGCGCGCGCGGCATCAAGACAACAAATCGACAGGACGCAGCAAAGCCACCAGCGGTCTCACCGGCACCCGATCCGCTGCCCGCAAAATAGTCACCACGATGTGGGCCGACAATAGCGGAACCGGTATCCTGCGCGATCATCAGGCGATTATCTATGGCGCCATCCCGGCTGTAACTGACAAAGATCGGCGTGTGAAATGTGTGCAATACGCGGTCAACAGCCAGCGAGCGGCCCTGCGTCAGTTGCACGCCAGCCGTTGCCCGCGGGCCCAAATCCGGTTGAAGATTCTTTTCTTCCTGAAAAAAGATGAAAGACCGGTTCTGGTGCAAAATTTCCAATTGCCGGTCCGGGTTTTCCAAAAGCCAGGTTTTGATGGTCTGCATCATGATGTTACCCGGTGCCAACTCCCCCATGTCCTTCAACACTTTGCCAATGGCCGTGTAGTCATGGCCGGATTTGCCATCATAGCTGACCCGCAATGTTCCGCCCTGCTGCAAGTGGATAGAGGCAGAACCCTGAATATGGATAAAGAAAACGTCAACATGGTTGGCCAGCCAGACCATTTCCAGCCCCTGCCCGGCCAGCGCACCGTCTGAAAAAACACGGCCTTCAATTTCACTGCGATCGAAGTAAGGCACCAGTCCCTGCGCTGTCTTTTTTGCAAAACGCAAACCTTCCGGCAAGTCTTCGGGTATGTCTTCCGGTGCGAACGTCTTGGTTTCAACCAGATCAGCAGGTCGTCGTAACAGGGGAATGGGAAAGGCTTCGGAGCGGGTGAGAGAGCCTTCCACGACCGGTTCAAAATAGGCGGTCAACAGGCCCGGATATTCCGCAAATGGCGTATCAGAGGCAAACATAATCGGCGTAAAATGAGTTTCGAAAAACGCTTTTGCGGCTGCAGAATCCTGTATTTGGGCAGCTTGCCTGCGCGCCTTTGCGAATACACAGCCCAATGCCGGGCCATCAATGCCAAGAGCTCGGGTCTTGGGGCCGTCCACACCTTCAAAAATGTCAGCGCTGTTCAGAAAACAGTGAAACGCTGCCAAGTGATCATCGTCAGCCCAGCCGGGCAGATCAATATAGCTCAGAGCCTGAAGGGCCGTTTGCATCCTGTCTGCCCCGGCCCAATTGCAAGGATCAGTCTGCGGCTTCCGTAGCCACCAGACGCCAGTTCGGATCACCGTCGCGTGGATCGCGCGCAAACGTCCAGATATCTGTGACTTCGGTCACCTTGCTGGCGCTCCCGTCAATAATATCCCCATCCTGATTGCGGGTGGCCGAAATCAATTCGCTGACAAAGCGCACAGTGACACGCAATTCGGAATTGTCACCATGAGCATCCACGATGTTGGCTTTCTCGATACCGACAAATGTGAAATCCACGTTTTCTGACCGGCTTTCGCGCTCGGCGATTGCTTCGTCAAATCCGGCATAAACCTCTTCTGACAGAAGTGGTTTCAACTGGTCGCGATTCCCGGCAGCATAAGCGGTTACAATCATCTCGTAAGCAACACGGGCACCTGTCACAAATTCCTTTGCATCAAAGTCCGGATCGCGCGCCACGATGGGCGCGACAAGATTTTTGAGGGCCAGTTTCTTTGGATCGACATCTTCGTCCTCATCCTGCCCGTCAACAGGTTCACCATCTGAACCATCATCACGCTTGGGCAGATTGATGACATTGTCATTGGATGATTTTTGGCCCGTTTTGGGTTTCTCCGCATAGGGATCATACGGACGTCGTTCATGACCCGTCCGTTTTCCCAAAACGCCGCGAAGGCGAAGGAAGAAAAATACCGCGATTGCGATAAAAACAAGAGTGTAGAAATCGAAAAATTGCATGGATATTCCGCTCGTGCCTTTTCATAGCCGTCACCCGTGACAATACGGGCCGCATCTCAGCGCTTTCTTAGTCTTGTTTTACAGATAGCGCTAGGCCTGTCACACACAAGTGTTGAACAGGCTGCAAAGCCATTTTGACACATCTTTGCCGATAAAACTTCAAAAAAGTCTCGTTTTTCAGGTAAAATCACCTATCTGCCGATCATTGGAGACATTTAATGCGCTTTTCCCTAATTCCCTTTGTGCTGCTTATCGTGCCGTTGATGGAAATTGCCGCCTTCGTTCTGATTGGAGGCCAGATCGGCGTTTGGGCAACTTTGGCCATGGTGGTTGTGACCGCCATTATCGGCTCCTTCCTGTTGCGCTGGCAGGGTGTTTCACTGCTGCGCCGCATACAAGGTGAAATGGCAGCAAAACGTCTACCGGCCAAAGATCTGGTGCGTGGGGCAATGCTGGTTATCGCCGGTATCCTGCTGCTGACACCTGGCTTTGTGACCGACACGATTGGATTTCTGCTTTTTGTTCCGCCGATTCAAGACACTGTCTGGAACTTTCTGAAATCCAAGGTTAATTTGGTCGGCCCCGGCATGCCGGGCGGCCCGAATGGCGCAACGACGCCGAATGCAGGAGGTTCTTCGCATAGCTCGCAGGGCCAAAATAGGAGTGCCCAGAACCCATCTTCCAGCCAATCAAAAACCGGCCAGACTGTCGTCGATCTGGACCCCGATGATTATCGGGACAACAATCCGGAGAGCCCTTGGGCAGATGGGCGCAATGGAGACGACAAAGTCTGAGACAGCAGAAAATGCATAAATGCCCACTTCGCAAGGGGACAGAGCGCATAAAAAGCGCTGAATGGTTGTTTCTGCGCCGGGCACATGTTAGCCACCCACCAACTTTTCTTGAATGATAACAGGATTAACAATGAGCGATACTTCTTCATCAGATCAGGCCCCATCTGACCAGGACGCACCGTCCGCGAATGGCGATGGAGCCGCAAAGCCGCCGCAAATCAATATCGTTGCGCAATACATCAAGGATTTTTCGTTTGAAAATCCAAAAGCACCGGATTCCCTGCGCCCGCGTGAAGGTGGACCGAACATTTCCATCAACGTCAATGTGAATGCGACACCGCTGTCGGAAAATGATTTTGAAGTTGATCTGAAGCTGGAGTCAAAGGCGACTCATGAAGATGATATCCTGTTCAATATTGAACTGGACTATGCTGGTATCTTCCGGCTTGCCAATGTTCCCAAAGAGCATCTGCATCCGCTGATCATGATCGAATGCCCGCGTTTGCTGTTCCCGTTTGCACGCCAGATTGTGGCCTCTGCCACACGCGATGGCGGCTTCCCGCCACTGTTGATCGATCCGGTGGATTTTGCCGCCCTTTACCGCCAGCGTCTGGAACAGATTCAGGCCAAGCAGCAGGCCGAAGGTCAGCCGAACTAAGCTTTTTGACAACAGATTGAATATATAAAAAGCCGGTGAAAGCCGGCTTTTTTTGCGGGATACTCACTGCAATGCCGATGGGGTCAGGCCCGCGCTCAGCGCAGCGCAGATCTTTCGCGGACGGCCGCTACCTGCGACATCCGGTAATTTCATAAGTTGTATGGATGGTTTCCCGGCTGGAGTTTGCGCCACCCCAGACCATTGTGCAGGTCAAACGCCTGCCAGACATGCGGGCCAAATCCTTGTAGCCGTTTTTGTCTTTGTTCTCCCACACGGTGGTGCGAATCTTGTAATTTCCCGGCTCACTGACCTTGTGGCATTTCAGGGTCGCGTATTTCTGACCGCCATTTGTACCTGAGGTCACAGCACAATTTGCCTCAAAACTGGATTGTTGGGCTGACGCTACAGACGCGGGAAAGCTGAGTGCGGACATTGTGAAAATTGCTGCCAGCAGCGGCGGCATGGTGATCTTCTTAAGCATGGCTAATCCCAACCGATTGTAATCAGAAGTAGCAATTACTATTTCTGCGTTACAGTGTCGAGTTCAGGCGATATGCAAGCCGGTTGCTGACTTCAGATCCGGCTTTTCAGCGACTGATCTATCCGCCACCAAAAAGACGCTGTAGAAACCCGCGTTCTTCAGTGCGGCGCCGTTGCGGTTGAGCTGCAATCTGATCTGATGATCTGGCAAAAGGCTGCAACTCAGTTGCTTCGGTCTGGGCCAGAATTTCACGGGATTCAGAGGCGCCGATAAGTGGCGATGCCGGAATGCCCTCATGGGCAGGCTGCATGAAATCATGCCAGATAATTGCAGGCAGATTGCCTCCGGAGGCCCGCTTGGTGGGGCTGTTATCATCATTGCCGAGCCAGATGCCGGTTACCAGATTGGCGGTGTAGCCGATAAACCAGGCATCCCGGAAGTCCTGACTGGTTCCGGTTTTACCGCCCGCAGGCCGATCATCCAGCCGTGCCTTGGTGGCTGTACCGGAGACCAGAGTTGTCTGCATCATGCTGTTCATCAACCCCAATGTGAAGGGTGCAATAACCGGCAGATTACCACTGGGTTGGCGTTCATAAAGCACTTCGCCACTGGCTGTTGATATCCGCTTGATGGCGTGCTCGATAACACTGTATCCGCCATTGGCAAAGGGCACATAGGCCGATGTCATTTCCAGCGGTGTTGTTTCGCTGGTTCCAAGAGACAGGCTGGGAATGCGCTGCAAATCGCTGTTGATGCCCAAACGGTTGGCAACTTCTGCAACCGCATCAATGCCGACCTCGTCACCAAGACGCGCGGCAACCGTGTTCAACGACAGGGACAGCGCCTGTTCCAGTGTCACCGGACCACGATATTTCTTGTTGTAGTTCTGTGGTTCCCAGCCATTGATCTGAACCGGACCATCAATGCGAACGGTATCCGGTGTCAGGCCCAGTTCCATAGCTGCCAGATAGACAAAGGGTTTGAAGGATGAGCCGGGTTGACGGCGTGCATCGGCTGCGCGGTTGAACTGACTTTCGCCATAATCACGTCCGCCAACCAGGGCACGGACAGCACCGGTTGGATCAATCGATACGATTGCGCCCTGGGTAACACCGTAGGTCCCGCCATCGCGGTCCAGACCCTCACGCAGCGCGCCTTCGGCAAGTTTCTGCAGACGACCGTCAATGGTGGTTTGAACCACCACATCTTCATCAATCGTGCCCAGGAACCCCTTCACCCGATCATACAGCCAGTCGGCTACATAGTTCTCAGCACCCGCCAAATGACGGCTTGTGGCGGAGGCCGGATTTGCAATGGCAAATTCGCGTTCGGAACTGGAGATATATCCAACATCCTCCATGGCAGCCAAAACCAGTTTGGCGCGTGCCTGTGCCGCTTCCGGATTGCGATTGGGTGCCAGACGTGATGGCGCTTTCAACAGGCCTGCAATCACGGCGGATTCAGCCAATGTCAGATAGCGGGCCGATTTCTGGTAGTAGGTGCGCGCCGCTGCATCAACGCCTGTCGCACCACCGCCAAGATAGACACGGTTGAGATACATCTCCATGATTTCATCTTTGGAGAATTTGTACTCAAGCCAGATGGCAATCGGCACTTCTTTCAACTTGCGGCGCCAGTCCCGCTCAGGACCAAGGTAAAGGTTCTTGGCAAGCTGCTGGGTAATAGACGAGCCACCCTGCACCACACGTCCGGCCTGGAAATTGGCAACCATGGCACGTGCGATACCGGGAACATCAACGCCAAAATGGCTGTAAAAGCGGCGATCCTCAATGGCCATGACCGCTTGCGGAAGATAAGGCGGCAATTGCTCCAGTCGAACCGTTTCGCCCCCGGTTTCGCCGCGATTGGCAATCAAGGATCCATCGCGGGCCAGAAGCTGCACATTAGGTGAGCGACCCGGGATTTTCAGTTCGGCAAAATCAGGAAGCTCCGAGGAAAAATAAATCGCCAGGCCACCAAGGCCGATAGCGCCCCAAAGCATGAGCACAAAGCTCCAGTAAAACAGAAACCCGAAAAAACCACGCTTCTTCTTCGGGCGACGCTCTTTTGAAGGATGTTTCCTGCCGCGCTGAGGTGGCTTTGGACCGCCACCACCGCCCCGCTTTACCGCGCCAGACCGTGCTTCAGGTCGCGCAGCGCGTGTGCGCGGCTGTGCTGTCCCGCGCGCTGGCGCGGTGCCAAATACGGGTTCTTTTCTGTTCTGCTGTCTGGGGCCACTCATGGGGTGTTCCACACGCTCTCATGTCAGGGATAATACGTCATGCGGCATGGAGTTTAAATAAGGCAATTTAAGGGGCGGTTAAGTATAGCCACTTTTCCAAACCCGCCAGTTTCGCCAATCGGCCGACGAAAACTCTGACAAGACGTCAAAAATATTAACTGTAACGCCACAAAGTCAGGCTTTTGCGGGTCTCATTAACCCTTGGCCGGATGCGCTGTTGTATTCTCAGCGTCATATTACAACGCGCTTGAGAAAAGATAAAATGGCACAACAACGTGTGGATTGGGTGGATGCTGCCAAAGGCATCTGCATTATTTTCGTGGTCATGATGCATTCAACGCTGGGGGTGGAAAAAGCCGCCGGCGAGACAAGCTGGATGCATCTGGTTGTTGCGTTTGCCGCACCATTCCGCATGCCGGATTTCTTCCTGATTTCCGGGCTGTTTCTGGCGCTGGTGCTGGATCGCAACTGGCGGAAATATTTCGATCTCAAAGTTATTCACTTCTTCTATTTTTATGCCCTGTGGGTCACGATCCAGTTTCTGTTCAAAGCGCCTGGACTGGCCTCTGAATACGGGATTGGCGGCACGGTTCTGCTGTATCTGAAAAGCTATATCGAGCCCTTCGGAACCCTGTGGTTCATCTATATTCTGCCGATCTTCTTTGTTGTAACCAAAACTGCCCATGATTTGCACATTCCGGTCTGGATGACGGGCATTGTGGCCGCGCTGTTGCATTTAACCGGGCTTCACACCGGCTGGTTGCTGGTGGATGAGTTTGCCTCCCGTTATGTCTTCTTCTTTGCAGGCTTTGCGCTGGCTCCTTTGATCTTCCGCATTGCCGAATGGGTGCGACATGATCTGCCCAAGGCAGCGGCCTTCCTTCTGGTCTGGGCGCTGGTCAATGGCGGGCTTGTTTGGGCCGGTGTTGCCGGTACGCCCGTCTTCTCGCTGCCGCTGGGGTTTGCTGGTGCCGTTGCGCTGATCTGTGTTGCATCAATACTGGTACAGAGCCGCTTCTCCGGGCCGATTGCCTGGCTCGGGGCACACTCTATCGTGATTTACCTGGCGTTTTTCCTGCCAATGGCGATCTCGCGGATCATTTTGCTGAAAACGGGCCTCATTCCCGATCTTGGGACCGTATCTGTGCTTGTCACCCTGTCAGGTGTTTTGGCACCGGCCGTTTTCTATCTCATTCTGCAGCGGCTGAATATCGGGCTGTTCCTGTTTGAAAGACCTTCATGGGCGCGGATGTCACACACATCGCCGTCCCAGAACCGCAAGGTCGCGATAGAACCGGGCGAATAAGGCGACACCAATCGTATCTGGTTGGTGATTTCCGCTTTTGTATGGGTGGCGGCAATGGCATAGTCCGGCCATGTCACATGAAACAGATTCTCAGACCAAATCCATGAAACCCGGCGATCATCTTATGCTCGTGGATGGCTCGGCCTATATCTTCCGCGCCTATCACGCCTTGCCTCCCCTCACCCGCAAATCCGATGGCCTGCCCGTTGGGGCCGTGGCCGGGTTCTGCAACATGTTGTGGAAACTTCTGGCGGTGGCCGAAGATACCTCACTTGGTGAGAAGCCAACCCATTTTGCGGTGATTTTTGATGCCAGCAGCAAGACCTTCCGCAATGAGATCTTCGGTGAATACAAAGCCAACCGCAGTGAAACTCCGGAAGATCTGATTCCGCAATTTGCTGTCATCCGCGATGCCACACGCGCCTTCAATGTCGCCAGCATCGAAAAGGACGGATTTGAAGCAGATGATCTGATTGCCACCTATGCCCGTCAGGCAGAAGAAATGGGGGCCCATGTCACAATCGTCTCGTCAGACAAGGATCTGATGCAACTGGTCACCGAAAAGATTATCATGTTTGACCAGATGAAAGACAAGATCATCCGCACTGCGGAAGTGATTGAAAAATTCGGTGTCGGGCCGGAAAAGATGATCGATCTTCAGGCTCTGGCCGGTGACAGCACCGACAATGTGCCGGGAGTGCCAGGCATTGGAGCCAAAACGGCTGCGCAATTGCTGTTGGAGTACGGCGACCTTGAAACGCTTTTGGGGCGTGCTGGAGAAATCAAGCAGAACAAGCGCCGGGAAAACCTCATCGAATTTGCCGATCAGGCCAGACTGTCGAAACGTCTGGTGGAACTGGAACAGAATGTTCCGGTGGATGCAACGCTGGATGATATGGCCGTTGAAGGCGTCGACGGTCCCAAGCTGGTGGCTTTCCTGAAAGGCATGGAATTCACAACCCTGACGAAGCGGGTTGCAGAGGCCACTGAAACCGTAGCCGAAACAATCGACGCCACCAAGGTCTCTGTCGATCATTGGGAAGGGAATGGCGCGCTTGATGCGGCTTCGACCAGGAGCGATGCAGAGAACTCTCCAACTGCGATGACCGAAGCGCTGAAGGCTTCGGCTTTCGGGCAAAAGATTGACCATGATCTTTATGAACGCATCACTGATCTGGACACATTGTCCGCCTGGTGTGATGCGGCGCGAGATCAGGGCTTTGTCAGTTTCGACACGGAAACCACATCTCTGGATGCGATGCAGGCTGATCTGGTTGGGGTCTCGCTGGCGCTGGCGCCCGGCAAGGCTGCCTATATACCGCTTCAACACAAAAGCGGTGTGGATGATCTGTTAGGCGGCGGCATGGTTGAGGGGCAAATTCCCCTGCGTGATGCTGTGTCGGTTCTGAAACCACTGCTGGAAGATCCCGCAGTGCTGAAAATTGCTCAAAATCTAAAATATGACGCTCTGCTGCTGTCACGCTACGATATGAATGTGGTGAGTTTCGACGACACGATGCTGCTGTCCTATGCGCTTGATACCGGGCGCGGCGGGCATGGCATGGATGAACTGTCGCAGCGCTGGCTGGATCACACGCCCATTCCATTCAAGCAGGTTGCAGGTTCCGGCAAGAACATGATCACCTTTGATCAGGTGCCACTGGAAGCCGCCACCGCCTATGCTGCAGAGGATGCCGATGTGACATTGCGCCTCTGGCAGGTTTTGAAACCGCGCCTTGCCGCCGATGGCATGACCCGGGTTTATGAAAGCCTGGAACGCCCCATGGTGCCAATGCTGATGCGCATGGAGAAGCGCGGCATATCGGTGGACCGACAAATGCTGTCGCGCCTGTCCGGAGAATTTGCGCAAGGCATGGCGGGCCTTGAGGCCGAGATTACAGAGCTTGCCGGAGAGCGGTTCAATATTGGCTCGCCCAAACAATTGGGCGATATTCTGTTTGGCAAAATGAGCCTGCCCGGCGGCAAGAAAACCAAAACCGGCGCGTGGTCCACATCGGCCTCAGTGCTGGAAGAACTGGCTGCAGAAGGCCATGAACTGCCCCGCAAAATCGTTGACTGGCGTCAGCTTTCCAAGCTGAAATCCACCTATACGGATGCCCTGCCCGGCTTCATCAATCCCGATACAAAACGTGTTCACACATCCTACTCGCTCGCATCGACCACCACCGGGCGGCTGTCATCTTCTGATCCCAATTTGCAAAACATTCCGGTCCGTACCGAATCCGGACGCAAAATTCGGCAAGCTTTTGTGGCTGAAGCCGGCAACAAGCTGATTTCGGCGGATTACAGCCAGATTGAATTGCGGGTGCTGGCCCATATCGCCGACATTCCACAATTGAAGCAGGCGTTTGCGGATGGTCTGGACATTCACGCCATGACCGCCAGTGAAATGTTCGGCGTGCCGATTGAGGGTATGGACCCGATGGTGCGCCGTCAGGCCAAAGCGATCAATTTCGGCATTATCTATGGCATTTCGGCCTTTGGTCTGGCCAATCAGTTGAGCATTTCGCGGTCTGATGCCAAGAGCTATATCGACACCTATTTCGAGCGTTTTCCAGGCATTCGCACCTATATGGAAGACACCAAGGCTTTTGCCCGCACGCACGGTTATGTTCAGACCATTTTCGGGCGACGGGCGCATTATCCGGAGATCAACTCAAAAAACCCGAATATGCGCGCTTTCAATGAACGCGCCGCCATCAACGCACCCATACAGGGATCGGCAGCCGATATTATCCGCCGCGCCATGGTGCGTATGGAAGAGGCGCTGACGAAGTCAACCTTATCAGCGCAGATGCTGCTGCAAGTGCATGATGAACTGATATTTGAAGTTCCCGAAAATGAAGTGGATGCAACCATTCCGGTGGTCAGGGACATTATGGAACAGGCCTGCCTGCCTCTGATTGATCTGTCAGTGCCGCTGCAGGTGGACGCGCGCGCTGCCGATAATTGGGATGAAGCCCATTAACCCGGTTTTGTTTGAAGCCTTGGCGGGTTGCGTCGAAACAGGTTACAAATGTCTGAATTTCGAAAACAGCCAGAAACCAGCCATGGAATTGTCCCATTTGCGCCGCAATGGCGAGTATTGAAACAACGCGCCCGCATCATCGAGTTATTGACTATGACACCATTACGCATCATCGCATTTGTGTTTTCAGGCCTGTTTGTACTGGTCCTCTCTGTCGGTGCCTGGGCAGCCACGGCTGTTCCGGCTGGTAACCGCAACGAAACTCAACCCGAAATTCCCCGTGATGCGGTGATCCGAACCCAGCAGACGAATGATACGTTTGAAGGCAAATTTCAAAAGGTGCTGCGCCTGTTCGAAAACGACAGGAAGCTGATTTCCAAAATTCAGAAAACCGCCAAACGCTATGATATCGATCCAGTTCACATAATCGGTGCCATTGTTGGTGAGCATACCTACAATGTTGATGCTGTGGATCAGCTGCAGTCCTATTATGTGAAAGCACTGGCCTATGCGGAAACCCGCATCCGGTTCGAGCATAATGGCGAAAGCGTAACCGATTTCGTCCACCGGCCTGAATTCGCATCGTGTGAAAGTCTGCGCGATTCCTACGAATTGTGGACCTGCCGAGAAGACGTGTTTAACGCCCGGTTCCGCGGCCAGTCTCTTCCAGATCAATCATTCGGGAAAACCTTCTTTCAGCCGCTTTTTGCCGGGCAGACTTTCGGTCTGGGGCAACTCAACCCGCTGACGGCGCTGATGATGAGTGACATGGCAAAAAAACAGGGCCGCCAGCGCAAGCTGGATGTGCGCAAGCCGAGTGTGATTTATCAAACCATCATGGACCCTGATAAGTCTCTGCATTATATGGCTGCTGTGCTGCGCACCGCGATTGATGATTATCAAAAGATCGCCGGATTTGATATTTCAAGCAATCCAGGCATTACAGCCACGCTTTATAATCTGGGCGGCACGAAAGCACGTGCGACAGCGCTGGCGCTGGAAAACCAGAAACGCAGCGCTTCTGGAGAAAGCCTCAAGCTGCCGGAAGAAAACTATTATGGTTGGCTGGTCAATAACCGCATCGATACGCTGCGTGGCTTGCTGAACTAGGCTCTGGATTCCCCAAATCCTGATACCTACTCAGAAACAACAGTTCCGGGGTCAAAGGGGAGATCGGCAAGCTCACGTTCTGACATGGCTTGCAGATCCGGATGAGACAAAGGGTCCCGTCCCCAATCACCTTTTGAACAGCCCATATTTTTCAAAGCTTTGCCTGGCATTATCCGGGTTATCAACATCTTGATTTTTGCAAAATAGGTCATGCAAAAGAGATAGTGGTTTGTGGAGAATTGGGTATTGAAACTTCAAGCCTTCGGATTTAGATTTTCTAAATGCGAGATTTGAACAAGGTCCCACTTACCAGTCTGCGCGCCGTGGAAGCTGCGGGGCGTCTTGGCACTGTTGTCAAGGCGGCAGAAGAATTGGGCGTGACATCGGGCGCGGTCAGCCAACGCATCCACAAGGCGGAAGAGGCGTTGGGCCTGCCGCTCTTCAAGCGCACGTCCAAAGGCCTGCTGCTCACACCATCGGGTGCGGACATCATGCCGTTGCTGACACGTGGCATGTCCGACCTTGCATCGGCTGTATCGCTGCTCGATCCTTCGCGGGATAATTGTCTGACCATCTCGGTTGCGCCCATCTTTGCCAGCAGATGGCTGGTCTGGCGGCTGCGTAAATTCAATGATCTTTATCCGCATATTCGCATTCGAATTGATCCAAACGTAAACCTGCTGAACCCGGATCATGATGATGTGGATGCCTGTGTGCGTGTGGGCTGCGGCGGATGGTCGAATGTCACAAGTGAGCTGTTGCTGGAACAGCGCGTGTTTCCAGTTTGCACAAGTGAAATGGCGGCTCGTCTCTCAAGCCCGCAGGACCTTGCCAGCGTTCCGATCATTCGAGAAAACGAATGCCTGCATGGCTGGTCTGAATGGCTGGCCGCCTTTGATCTGACGCCGGAGCTGCTGAATGACGGTCCAACCTATGCCGACGGGTCGCTGTGCCTTGATGCAGCGATGACCGGGCAAGGTGTGTTCATGGCCTGGGAAACGCTTGCCTGCGACGCCGTTCATGCAGAGCGCATTACCGCACCATTTCCTCAGCGCATGGAAACGGGAGCAAAATACTGGTTTGTAACAGGCAGAGAACGATCCCGGAAAAAGATCGTCAGCCTGTTTCGGTCCTGGCTGAAAAGTGAGCTGTCTGACTCAATCCGCGATTGGACCAGCGGCTGACACAAAGATCAGGATTCTGAAGGGTGCCATTCGTAGCAATTGTCAAAACCTTCTTCAGCGACGCGGGTAAAACCAAGCGATTTGTAAAACTCATTCGCGGCACTGTTTTTCAATGCCATCAGCTTGATTGGTATGTTGGCCTTTCCTGCAATGTTCTGAACATGTCTGACAACCCGCTGCCCCAGCCCCAAGCGTAGCGCTGATGCCTTCAGATAGAGATGATCCAACAAAAGATGGTCCTTCCTTGTTCGAACAACAAAAAAACCAACCATCTCTGAATCATGCAGGATCAGTTGTGTATCCTCGAGGATAAACGACGAAAGAAACCGTTCCCGCACGCGAACCGGGTGGAAGCGACCGATGGCTTCAAGGCTGGGCTGCATGGCTTCGGTGCGGATATCTGCAAGCGCTTCTGCGTCAGCGGGCTTGGCCGCTAGAAAACTTGCCACTTCCATATCCTGTCAGCATAGATCCGTTTGCAGCTCCACATCGGGATTGAGCCTATGGCTGGTTGCCGAATTTCTAACCTTCGCATTCGACCACACCAAATTTCTGTCGGCTTGGAAAATCAAAAGAATCTGAAACTTTTCCCAACGCTGACCGTGGCTGTTGGTACCCGCTCAAAAAAAATGGACATCGAAGTTCAACTGAATTGGGCGCCAACAAGGAGACCATTCATGATTTCAAAGACAGCACTCGCAGCAGCCACAGCCCTTTCCATCACGATTGCAGCCGGAACGGCCTTTGCCGAAAACCCGATGGTCGGCGGCGCAGCGATGTATGAAGACAAGAATATCATCGAGAATGCAGTTAACTCAAAAGACCATGAGACGCTGGTTGCAGCCGTCAAAGCGGCTGGTCTGGTCGAAACTCTGTCTGGCGACGGCCCCTTCACAGTGTTTGCTCCAACAGATGCGGCTTTTGAAGCACTGCCAGCGGGTACCGTTGAGACGCTGCTGAAACCTGAAAACAAGGACCAACTGACAAAGATTCTGACATGTCATGTGGTTGCGGCTGATGCCATGTCCAAAGACATCACCAAAATGGTTGATGATGATGGCGGAATGCACTCTGTCGGCACCGTCGGTGGCTGTGAGTTCACTGCCATGTATGAAAGCGACAAGATCATGATCAAAGACGGTCAGGGCAACATTGCCAACGTGACAATTGCCGATGTCAACCAGTCCAATGGCGTGATTCATGTGATCGACAAAGTCCTGCTGCCTGCCAGCTAAGGCGGGGCGCTGGCGGCAAGCCCGAAAAAACGGGTAGGACCGAAAGGCCTTCAGCCATCTGGTTGAGGGCCTTTTGTCTTACCACAATCTGGTGTGCTATTCTTCTGCCCTAGAGTTGTAGTCTCGTTTTGGAAGGAAAATGTTATGAGCTATGTTCAGGGATTCCTGATTCCAGTTCCCCGGAATAACAAGGATGCCTATCGCGAGATGGCTGAACTCTCGGCAACGGTTTTCAAGGATTATGGCGCACTGCGTACCGTGGAATGCTGGGGTGACAGCGTGCCGGATGGAAAGGTGACCGACTTCAATCGTGCGGTCAAAGCGCAAAAGGATGAAGCTGTTGTCTTTTCCTGGATCGAGTGGCCTGACAAAGCAACCTGCGACGCTGCCGCACAAAAGATGGAAAGCGATCCGCGCTGGAAAGAAATGCCCGAAATGCCATTCGATGGCATGCGTATGATGTGGGCCGGATTTGAACCGATTTTTGAAAGCTGATCCCAAAGCGGTTTTGCTTCTGCGATGCCGCATCACGCCGGGCGCTGCACAGCGACGCTTTTTGTGGGAAAGCGCTTGAGGAACAGGTAAAGCGGCGCGTCGCAGAAAAAGTTCAGGCCGTCTGAGCTGCGATCTGCTGGTTGGTTCGGTCGCTGCGTGGTGCAATCCCGAACTTTCTGGAATATTCGCGGCTGAACTGGGTTGGGCTTTCATAGCCCACAGCAAAAGCAGTTGATGAGACCGTGCAATCCCCCTCCAGTATCAACCGCCGTGCCTGCAGCAGTCTCAAATCCTTCTGATACTGCAAGGGGGTGGAGGATGTGATGGCCTTGAAATGCTCATGAAACGAGGACGTGCTCATACCCGCAATATGTGCCAGCTCTGATACAGAAAGCGGCGCGGCGAAATCCTGTCTGATGCGGTCAATGGCCTTGCCGATGCGGCTGGCATGGCTGTCGCGCATCAGTAATTGCCGCAGCATGCCGCCATTTTTGGCCAGAAGAATGCGAAAATGGATTTCCCGCAGAACCAGCGGCACCATGACTTTTGCCTCTAGCGGATTGTCCACCAACTCGAAAAGCCTGCCAAATGCGCTCACTAACTCATTGTCGGCCTTCGCAGCATCCATGGCGCAGAATTGGCTTTGCAAATCGTCCAGATCATCGATCTGATCATAAAGGCTGCGAATAATCTGCAGATCGATGGACAGGGCAACGGCAATGTAGGGCGCTGTCAGGCTGGCTTCAGTGATCTGCGCCATAACCGGAAGATCATGGGAGACAATCAACGACTCTCCCTGGCCAAAACTCAGCTTGCGGTCACCAATGTAAGTTTCCTTGCGACCCTGTAGAATCAGGCAAATAACCGGATTGTACAGCATGCCTTCCAATCTGGTTGGTTTCCGATTGGACAAAGCGACCAAACCCGGCACATCGGTCAGGCAAGGCTCAGCTTCTGAGCCGTTTTTATCAAAGTATGTCAAAACGGTCTGGGCAAAGTGATCCAGCATGATACGTCTCTCCAATTCAGTGTCTTTTATAGAGCGCTCACTCCAGAATTACTTATAAAATCCTGCTCTTTGGAGAAATAGGCACATAATGTGGAGAAAAGGGCAGGCATTGAAGATCTGCATGGCTTAAATCTGCTTCATCACAAAGCTGGAGCATATGATGACACGCAAAATTGCATTGATTACAGGCGGCAGTCGCGGTCTTGGGCGCAGCGCAGCTCTTCGTCTCGCCGACAGGAATGTCGACATAGTTCTGACCTATCTTTCCAACAGCGAAGCGGCAGAGGCGGTTGTCTCCGAGATTCAGGCCCAAGGCGGCAAGGCTGTTGCCTTGCAACTGGATACTGGAAACACCAGTCAATTTGCCGATTTCACCAAAAGCCTGACGGCTGCATTGGCACAGACCTGGCAACGCGAAACAATTGACTTTCTGGTCAACAATGCCGGTATCGGCATCAACAAGCCCTTTGCAGACACCAGTGAAGACGACTTCGACACTTTGATGAACATGCATTTCAAAGGGGTCTACTTCCTCACCCAGCGGCTGCTTTCCCTGATTAATGATGGCGGGCGCATTGTGAACCTATCCACGGGCCTTGCCCGATTCACCATGCCTGGTTTCTCGGCCTATGGCGCCATGAAGGGCGCGGTGGAAGTGCTGACCCGCTACATGGCAAGCGAACTTGGCGTACGCCGTATCACCGTCAATACCATTGCGCCTGGAGCCATTGAGACAGATTTTGGCGGCGGTATGGTGCGGGATAATCCTGAAATCAATCAATTTGTCGCGTCCACAACAGCCATGGGCCGCGTTGGCCTTCCAGATGATGTTGGCGGAGCCATTACCAGTCTTCTGGTGGGTGACAATCAATGGATGACCGGGCAACGCATAGAGATTTCTGGCGGCCAGAACCTCTGAGAGCACAAATCAGATAGCAAAATCTTTTGAAGGAACACTCCATTATGCCGACCAAGACACAGACTATACTCATCACCGGCGCGTCTTCGGGAATTGGAAAGACAACTGCCAAACTGTTTCAGGCCAATGGCTGGAATGTCATCGCAACCATGCGCGCCCCTGATAAAGAGGAGGAACTCACGCAACTCGACAATGTTCTGGTAACGCGACTGGATGTGACGGATGAAGCGTCTATTGCGCAAGCTGTCGAACAGGGCTTGGCGCGGTTTGGTAAAATTGACGTTCTGCTCAACAATGCAGGTTATGGCGCTTACGGACCTCTGGAAGCCTTTCCGATGGACCGCATCCGGCGTCAGTTCGAAACCAATGTCATCGGTCTGTTGGCAACCACCAAAGCGCTGCTGCCGCATTTTCGCGCCAATGCATCCGGCACCATCATCAATATCTCGTCCATTGGCGGGCAGATGACCTTCCCGCTAGGAACGCTTTATCACGGCACCAAATTCGCGGTCGAAGGCATGTCAGAATCCCTGCATTACGAATTGGCCCCATTTGGCGTGAGGGTAAAACTTGTTGAACCGGGTCTCATCAAAACTGATTTTGGCGGCCGGTCGTTCGACTTCGTCAATGACGAAACCATGGCTGAATATCAGCCAACCGTCCAAAAGCTGTTTGAAAGTTGGGGCAGCAATGCCGAAGCGTCCGAACCATCCGTGGTTGCCGAAATCATCTGGTCAGCGGCAATTGATGGAACGGGCATCCTGCGATATCGCGCTGGCCCTGATGCGGACGCTCTGCTGGATGCGCGCAAGCAGCAGGATGATGCGACCTTCATTGGTAATATGAAGGCCATGATCGGGCTCTGATGATTCAAATACAACTGGTCGGGAACTCATCCCGGCCAGATTGCCCGACCAGATCTTTGTTTCAGACCTAGCTGCCATGCTTCATCATGTTGACCGGTTGGATGACACCGTGTTGCTTCATAATGGCACCACAGGCGTCTGACTTCATATAGGCAGACATGCCATCGCGGTCAGTAATGGTCATTGTCAGGGCCACCAGATCACCGCCGTCCACATCAACATGGCTTTTGATATTCTTGGCAAAGGCCCCGAGATTTGCGCTCCGCTCATCGTCAAAACTTTTCCACTTGGCGACGTCTTCAACTCTGTGCGTCAATACGATTTCCGACATGTTTTACTCCTTTTGATCTGTATGGCATTCCGCTGAAACACGCGTGTTCGCCTTTCGTTGAAATAGAATGCAGCATTTCAAAAACATTGATAATATGGGATTATTGAGTTTCTTAATTCGACTGGGCCGAACAATGTTGCTGAAGAAGGCCTGACACTTCTGTTTGTGCGCTTCCTGGCTGAAAGAATGACCTCTGGAAAACACTAAACTTCTGGAAAATTAGCGATTTCCAGCGCCTCCTTAAAACGTTTGCTATGCGCGGCATCTGGATACGGAAACATTCTAAGCGCGTTTTCCATTCGATAGCGTGGTGCCAGTTTGCGAATGGATGCCACCATGTCAGCGGCCTCACCCAACCTGTCTGTTTCTGCATAAAGCCGCGTCAGTTGAACGCGGGCGGGAATGAAGCCGGGAACGCGATCCAGTACAGGCAACAAATACTCCAACGCCTGATCGTAATCCTGAAGCAGGATTCTGGAATGGCCGCGCGCGAATTCCCAACTTGGTGGTGCGTAACTATCTATGGCAAAGGCTGTTTCCAGACGACGCAAAGCATCTACCGGGAGCGCCAGCCGGTTGAGGGTTTCACCATAGGAATGCCAGACCTCAGCATTGGACGGGTCCAGATCCAGAGCCTTTTCAAAGGCTTCAATGGTTCGATCACGATCTGCCAGAAAGCCAAGCGTCCAGCCCAGACGGGCAAAGGCAATGGCGGAGCTTTCATCCAGTTCGATGGCCTTTCGTGCCAATTCCTCTGCACCGCTCAGATCATCATCGGCTCCTGGCCATGTGAAGACATAGTTCGATGTTCGGCAATAGGCCTGATAGGCGAAGGCTTCCGCATACGAGCGATCTGCTGCCGTTGCGGCTTCAAAATGCGTGAGCGCCTTGGCAAGGCTTGCCGGCTTATACTGGTAGTATTCGGCCCGACCTTTCAGACAGTGCTCATAGGCATCTTTGTTGCGCGTGCCGCTGCGGCCTGACAGCGCTGAAAACTGGACCTTCAGATTGCGCGCGATTTTTGCACAAATCGTGTCCTGAAAATCGAATATGTCCCCCATTGTGCCATCATATCTGTCAGACCAAACCTGGGTTTCAGTTTCGGTTTCCAGCAATTGCAGATTAATCCGAACCCGGCTGTCACTTCTGCGGATCGAGCCTTCCAAAATATGGCTGATGCCCATGCTGTCCCGCAGAAACCCGGGAGCAGTCTCTTCGTTTTGCAGCCGGAAAGACGCACTGCGCGGCGCAACACGCAGATTTTTGGCCGTTCCCAGATCATTGATCAGATCTTCTGTGATTCCGTCTGCCAGATACTGGTTCTGTTTGCGCTCGCTAAAATCGGCGAGCGGCAGGATGATCAGATGCAGACCATTATCTGACACCAGCTTTGTTTTGGGCGGGGCAGCACCGCTCGCCACTTCATTGACGTGGGCGACAAACCGAACCCCCTTGCCGTGAATGGTCCGAATATAGCGCCGGGGCGTGTCGACGTCGCCAAGGGCAATTCGCGCGGCTTTGATCGCCGCAGATACCGCCCAATCAGAAACCGCGCGGCCAGACCAGATGGTCTCGATCATGTCTGCTCTGGAAATCAGTTGGTCCCGGTTCTGGATGAGAAAATGCAACAGGGTCAGCGTTTGCGGCTCGACATGAATCTGCTGGCCCGCATGATTCAACTCGAATTTTGTGTAGTCCAATTCAAATTTATCAAACTGATAGATCACAACACCAACCCGGACCGTTTGTGGAACCTCCAAAATTCCTCCAAAAATACTCAAGCCGGACTCAAGCACCAATTTCCAATCGTTGGTAGCCCTTTGTTGGAACATCCGGGAAAGGAAATCCAATGAACCTCACACACATCCGAAACATAGGTCTGTCAGCCCTGTTTGCGCTCCTGACATTTTCGTCAGCGCAGGCCGCAACGATCAACGTAAAAAGCGAATTACCCGTCAGCGACGTCACCGCCAGGCTGGAGGCCGCTATAGAAAAGGCGGGGGCACGCCTCTTCACAAAGGTCGATTTTCAGCAAGGCGTCAAAAGTGTTGGAAAAGATATTCGCCCCACCACCGTCCTGATCTTTGGCAGTCCGAAAATTGGCGCAGACGCCTTCGCCATCGGTCAGACTATCGGGCTCTATTTGCCACTGCGTGTTCTGGCCTATGAAGATGCATCAGGACAGGTCTGGTTGAGCTATCCCGATCCAGCGGATGCTGCGGTGGAACATGGCATTCCAGTGGATCATCCCGCCATCCAGGCCATGCAAGGAGCTTTGAAAAAGCTCACAATGGCGGCCAGCGGCAATTCTTCCGGAAATTAGGGTTCGAACCTGCAAATGACACACAGGCGGTCAATTGGGCGCAGGTCCAACAGGCCGTCTGTCCGCTCTGGTTTTGGCAATCGTTTGGTGCAGCAGACGAAGCTATGAATGCGAAAATACTCTAAGCCGCGTTGGACGCCATATCCTGCGTCAGAACGGAATAGATGGCGTCTGCATCGCGTGTTTCACGCAATTTCGATGTGATTTGGTTGTTGCGGAACACTCTGGCAATGCGCGCCAGAGCCTTCAGATGATCTGCCCCTGCCCCTTCGGAGGCCAGCAGGAGGAAAATCAGGTCAACGGGCTCACCATCAAGCGATTCGAACTCGATTGGTGTTTCCAGACGGGCAAACACGCCAATAATTGCGTCAAAGGTCACCAATTTTCCATGAGGAATGGCAATGCCATGCCCCACACCAGTGGACCCAAGCCGTTCACGTTGCAGAAGCGTGTCAAAAATCTCGCGCTCCGGAACACCGGTTAAAGACGCAGCCTTTTCAGCCAGTGCCTGTATGGCCTGTTTTTTGGATTGCACCTTCAGGGTGGGTATTACAGCATCAGGCGAAACCAGATCACTCAGATCCATCGCAAACATCCATTATTGAATTTGTCTTTGTCGCGGCACATATCTCTGTTTCACATACAAGCTGGTAACCGGTGACTGGTGGCTAACAGCTTGGCTTACAGGTTCAAAATGCTGTCACATCTACCTCAGGACCTAACCGTTCCCGGCAGTCCTTCAAGTCTGCAATGATGGATCAACCCAGCCAATATTGCCGTCGGCGCGACGGTAGACCACGTTTACACCGCCATGTCCAGCGTTTCGAAACACCAGTAGCGGCACATCCGTCATGTCCATCTCCATGACTGCATTTCCTACCGTAAAGGTTGGCAAACTGGAAGCCGTTTCAGCAATAATGACGGGATTGAAATCCTCCGGAACTTCTTCGTCTTCTGCGGGCGCAGCCAGAATGTAATTTGCTGAGATCATTGCGTTTTCACGGTTCGCGCGCTGATGATGGTCTTTCAGTTTACGCTTGTAGCGACGCAGCTGCTTTTCCACCCGCTCGGCGGATTTCTCAAAGCTTGCGCGTGGTTCTGCTGCCTTACCGGATGCGGCCAAATTCGCACCAGTGCTCAGATGAATCGAACATTCTGAGGAAAACCCGTTCGGCTCCTTGGTCATGGTGACCTGTCCGGAATAGGTTCCTGAAAAGTATTTGTTTAAAGCCTCGCCAATCCTGTTTTCTATTTCGCCACGCAGGGTTTCCCCCACATCCATGTTTTTTCCGGATATGCGAAGTTCCATAATCTACCTCTTGCTTGAGCCCCGGCATGGGGCCGTTTTTCAACTCATCCACCGGTTCAGAAGCCGGTTTGGGACGCCTAGCCACTGATTATGGGCCGGTTACCCGACCCAATGTCAGTGCTGCACTCAATGCCACATTCAGCATTGTAGCCGTTTTCACTGCCGCCGAGGCAGCTCATACGGCCTATCTGGCTTACCCGCCAACCGTCCGCTTCTGGCGCCGACGTGCCACGCTGGAGGGTATGCCAAGTGCTTCGCGGTATTTTGCCACGGTTCTGCGCGCAATGTCGATGCCGGAGGCCTTCAATTTTTCCACAAGGGCGTCATCACTGAGAATGGAACCGGCCACTTCCTGATCAATCAACTGCCTGATTCTGTGCCTGACAGCCTCTCCGGAATGGACTTCACCGTTCACGCCGGCAATGGAGGAGGAGAAGAAAAACTTCAGTTCGAAAATGCCGCGCGGCGTTGAAATGTATTTGTTTGATGTCACGCGGCTGACCGTCGATTCATGCATTTCGATGGCGTCTGCCACCTGTTTCAAGGTCATGGGTTTGAGATATTCAATTCCATAGAGGAAAAAAGCGTCTTGCATCCGGACAATTTCCGTTGCCACTTTCAAAATACTTCTGGCCCTTTGATCCAGCGCCTTGATCAGGCCGCTTGCCGATTGCAGACTGGTGTTCAGGAATATCTTTTCGTCCTCTTTGGCGTGTTTTGAGACGGTCTGGTAGTAGATCTCATTCACCAGAAGGCGCGGCAGGACATCGCTGTTGAGCTCAATATGCCAGGCGCTGTCACTTCCCTCGGCGCTGCTTGGCCTGACCAGAACATCCGGCACCAGACTTTCAGGCTCCAATGCTTCAAACATCTCGCCCGGTTTGGGATTGAGGGAACGGATGCAGGCAATCTTGCGGCTGATGTCTCTATCGGACAGGCCGGTGAGGCTTTGCAGGCCATCAACATCCTGCTGTGCCAGCAACGGCAGATTATCCAGTATGAGGCGCATGGCAGCGTCCAGCTCACCCTGATCGTTCAACTGCAGTTCAAGGCATTCCTGCAGATTGCGCGCGCCAATGCCGGCTGGCTCGCACGCGTGAATCAGTGCAATCGCCGCTTCCAGTGTTGCCTCATCAATTGAAAACTGCTCGCAAATGGCAGCACTGTCGAGTTGCAGATAGCCTGCGCCATCCAATTGACTGAGCAGATACTGACACAATGCCCGCATCACCTGGTTGGTCGTCATCAGGAACAGTTGGTCTTCCAGGCGTGCGCGCAAGCTGGTTGTGCCAGCCAGTGTGGCATCGAAGGCCATATCCTCGCCGACGGCGGCCCCAAGCATGGAAGGGCCTTCAAGGGCCTGATCGTAAGGGGTTTCCTGCGAAGGTGTCAGAGCCTTTTCATTATCATCCTGATAAAGATTGCTGTAGTCGGAATCCGGCGGGCCGCTGAGATCGGTATTGGTTTCTGTCAGTTCCCGTGCGTGCCAGTCATCTGTCTCGGCCTGGGGTGCAGGATCGTCAGAATCGCCTTCGGATTCGCGCTCCAGAAGTGGATTTTTTTCCAATTCATCTTCAACATGTCCCGATAATTCCAGATGCGACATCTGCAACAGCTTGATCGCCTGGACCAATTGGGGCGTCATGACCAGAGACTGAGTCAGGTTCTGACGCAATCCGGGGGCGAGTTTTTGACTCATCCCTGCTGCAAAAGAAAATGAACTTGGCCCTGACATAGGTGGTTTGATCCCTACGATCCTAGAATTTTTGACGTGTTATTCTGAAGCGCTTGCTATGATATATCGTCTTGTATGAAATATCGTCTTGTATGATCCAGCATTCTTCCGGACCCGTTTTCCATCCAGTATTTTACCAGATGTCGGGCTGATTGGACTTTAGCCGAGCAGGCCATTGTATTCAAAGAGTAAATTGATCACCAAGGTAAACGCGCCTTACATCTTCACTCTGGACGATATCTTCTGGCGTACCTTCCATCAGAACTTCCCCGGAATGGATGATGTAAGCCCGGTCAATCAGTCCCAGGGTCTCGCGTACATTGTGATCGGTAATCAGGACGCCAATCCCGCGCGCCGTCAGTTGCCGGACGAGTTTCTGAATATCCCCCACCGCAATGGGATCAATGCCGGCAAATGGCTCATCCAGCAACATGAAAGCCGGGCGACTGGCCAAAGCACGCGCAATCTCGCAGCGGCGGCGTTCGCCGCCCGATAACGCAATACTGGGTGAGTTGCGCAAATGATCAATACCAAATTCCGCTAACAGGCGCTCAAGGTCCTGCTTGCGCTGGCGTCGGTCCGGCTCGACAATCTCCAACACCGCTTTGATGTTATCTTCCACCGTGAGGCCCCGAAAAATGGACGCTTCCTGTGGCAGATAGCCGATGCCAAGCCGCGCCCGACTGTACATGGGCAGCGAAGTCACATCCAGACCGTCAATGCGAATTGCACCGCGATCCGGGCGGATCAGGCCGGTAATCATATAGAAAACTGTGGTCTTACCGGCACCATTTGGACCCAACAGTCCAACGGCCTCACCCTGACGCACAGCCAAGGTGACATCACGAACTACGGGTCGCCGCCGAAAGCTCTTTGCCAGATTCTGGGCCACCAGCCAGCCATCTTCATCACTGAATTGACGGCCTTTTTGTTTGCCTGCCGTTCGGATTGCAGGCTTTCGAATTGCAGGCTTGCCGGGTGACAATGCCGATGCTGAGGCCGGGGTCGAGACAGGTGTGGGTTCGGCAAATGCCTCCGAAACCGGCTCTGGTCGCGGTGCGCCTTGCGCTCTCAAAGGTGCCGTCCGGGGCGGTTCCGGTGCCGTTTTTGGCTTCCGCCTGAAGCGCAGCGCCTTCAGAGGACTCACAGCAGCGCTCACCATTTCCCGGATTCGGAACGTACCGCGGTCACTGCTGGCGGGACCACTTCGTGGCACCAAATCGTCGCGATCATCATCATAGATCGAACGCAATTGGCGGCGCTGGGAAACTTCGCTCTCTATCTGCGCATCATCCCAGTTTTTTGATCCGGAAATCCCGGTTTCGGAGAATTCAGGCTCAACAGGAGCGGACCTTGAATCAGGTGCCGCATCGCGCGCACGATTTTCCTTCCTGGATAGTCTGAATTTTTTCACTGATGCGGGCACCCTGAAACGTGATCGGCCCTGCTTTTAACAGGTGTTGTTTTCAATAGCCTGCTTCAAAAGCCATGTCGATGTGCAAGCGTGCAGTTTCCTGCCGCATGGTTTCCCGGTCGACGGTCCTTTAAGCTTACCGTTTTCCTGGCAGGAAGACGCCCCGCACCCGGCCCCCGGACTGGCTGTTAGGCGCTTCAACACGGCTTTCGCCGGTTTTCAGGTTCACGATCAGGCGCTGACCTCGCAGTTCATTGCCGCCTTTGGTGAGAATGACATTGCCGGTGAGGGTCAATATCTGGGACGCCATCTGAAACGTCGCCCGATCCCCGCGTGCCGTCTGATCTTCACTGGTGACGCGAATGGGTCCCCGTGCCTCAACTTTTGAAATCTGCTGATTGGCTCCCGTCGCACGGCCATCATAATACACAGTTATGCTGCTCGCCCGCAGGGTTGTCGGTCCCTGCACAAGGCGCACATTGCCCCGGAAGACCGCCGTTTTTTGGCTGTCCTGAACTTCCAACTCGTCTGCTTCAATCTCAATTGGATCTCTTGATGACGCAGACAAGCCAGAAAAGGCATCTGAAACATCCTGTGCATGAACGGCAGGTGTCAAAAGCAAGCAAGCCATTGCAAAGGCACCTACCCACTGCAAAAGCCTGTTCTTGCCCGGCGCTTTGCTCTGTTGCGCAACAATACTCATGTTAGAAACCATCATTCTTGTACTATCAACTTTCCATCAGAGTCCGGCGGCACGATTGTGACGCGTATGCCATTTGTGAACCGGATGCGTTTGCCATTATTGTCAATGATCAGCTGATTTGCCTGCATGAAGCCGGTCTCACTGCGCACTTCTACAGGTGACTGACTGGTCAGCTTTCCGCTTTTCAGATCAACCTCGGCATTTTGCAACGTCACCTTGTAGCCCTCACTTGAGTCCACCTGGATCGGCGATTGTATGGTCAGCTCCGACGAGTTGTTGTTATACAAACCATCTCGCGAGCGCACATCCGCCCAGGTCCCATCCTCAAGAGTGATCTTGGCAAACAGGCCATTTAAATTGATAAGACCGGGATTGAGAATTGACTGGGTGGCGCTGTCCGCTTTCACCTCATAGGATTGGCCATCATCGCCAAATCCACTGAGTTTGGGATTGTTCATCAGGATGGAAGAGCCATTAAATGAGAGCGTCATACCCGGATCAAGTTCAAGCCCGGCTATACCAATTCTGGGCACAAAGGTGGTTATGAAAATCAGGGCACCGATCGTTCCGACACCGAGCACCGGCAGGAGCAGCCTCAATATGCGCACCAGGATGGAATGTCGGCGTACTTTTCTGAAAAGCTTTGTCCTGTCAAAGGACATCAGATCATTGGACGCGGGCAAGTGAGCACGAGCCGGCACGACTGCGCCTGCCGTCACTCCACCCGATCCATTTGAAACCATCTCACTCAACAGTCAGCAAACCCGATTATCTGTCATTTTCCACCACGGCCATATGGCCGCCTTGCAACCATACAGGCTAAACTTCACAATTTCTATAAACGAGAAAGTTTTGGTGAGAATGTGTCAGGCAAACACCAAGTTGCAAGCCCGTGGACTTCAGGCCACTGGTTTTGGGCCCACTGGTTTTTGGCACATTGTTTCAGGAATGAGCGAATATGTCGGTTTCCGGCCAGCCCATCAGATCAAGCCGCGCTCTTGTAGGCAGAAAATCAAAGCAGGTCTGTGCAATTTCCGCACGGCCTTCGCGCGCAAGGCGTTCATCCAGTTGTTCTTTCAGAGCATGGAGATAAAGAACATCGCTGGCAGCATATTCCTGCTGTGCCTTGCTCAGCTCATCCGCGCCCCAATTCGAGCTTTGCTGCTGTTTCGACAGATCCACCTCGATCAATTCCCGGCATAATTCTTTCAGGCCGTGGCGGTCTGTATAGGTGCGCACCAGTCGTGACGCGATTTTGGTGCAATAGATCGGCGACGTCAGCGCGCCAAACCGGTGCAGCAGCACCGCAACATCAAAACGGGCAAAGTGAAACAGTTTCAAGACAGAGCGATCATTCAGAATTCTTGTCAGATTGGGGGCTGTCTCCTGATCCTGAGTGATCTGAACCAGATCTGCATTGCCGTCCCCGGTGGAAATCTGCACCAGACAAAGCCTGTCCCGGTGCGGGTTCAACCCCATGGTTTCAGTGTCGATGGCCACAGAACTGCCCGGATCGTAATCATCTGGCAGATCGTTTTTATGCAGGCGGATGGTCATAAGGATCATTCTTTCTTGAAACAGGTCGTGAGACTGCGCTCTTTATCCTGATACGTCTATGAAAGCCCGGATTGATGCAAGGAAATCTGTGAAAACGGCTACTTTTCTCTAAATGCGTGTCGGAGCTGGTCGGAAAACGGTTTGAGGAAGTAATTGAGCGGGCTGCGTTCCGATGTTTGCAGGAAGGCCTCAACCGGCATGCCCGGCCTCAGCACCAGCGGACCCAATTTCGTTTCCTCAGCTTCGGCAAGACGAAGCCGAACCGTGTAAAACGGGGCCACATCTCCACCCGGCTGGTTCAAATCGGCCGAAATGCGGATGACCTCACCATTGATCTGCGGGGTCAGTCTTGAATCGGCATTGGGAAATTGCAGCAAGGCGGTTTGACCGGTGCTGATCTGGTCAATATCCTGAGGCCGCACCCGCGCTTCCACCACCAGAGGATCGCCTTCCGGCACCAATTGCATCACAGTTTCGCCCGGAGCCAGAACAGCACCGATGGTGGTGACCAACAGTTCATGCACCAGACCGGACCGTGGCGCGACAATTTCGGTGCGGCGCAAGCGGGCGGAGACTGCCAGGCGGCGCTCGCGATACTCACTTAACTGGGCTTCTGCATCGCGTAATTCGTCCAATGCGCGGGCGCGAAAATCATCAGTGATCTGAATAGCCTGAAGCCGGGTTTCACTGATGCGCCCTGAAATACGCGCCATTTCCGAACTCAATTGACCGGATTCACCGCCAAGGCGGGCCTGTTCACGCTGCAGCGACAGAACTCGGGTTTTGGGAACCAGACCACGGCTACTGAGGGACTTAATATCGACCAGTTCCTCCGTGATGAAAGCAGTTTGCGCGTCTTTTGCAGCCCGTTGGGCCACCAGTCCCTTTATCTCATCATCATATTGCGCGATGCGCTCTTCCAACTGATCAAGCCGACCCTGAATGGCCGCATTCTGGGTTTGCAGCAGGCGGCGCTGTCCCAGCAGCAAAGCGGCCATCTCCGGATCGCCCTGGCGAGACAGAAGATCTTCGTCAAATACGATATCTTTTGAAAAGTCCCGCTCAGCCCGAAGGCGTGCAATCTTTGCCAGCAATTCCAGACGCGCTGCATCGAGGATGGACAATTCCGCCTGGGCATCTGTGCTGTCAATCCGAAGCAGTGGATCACCGGCCGCAACCGTGTCTCCCTCCTCCACCAGTATTTCCGCGACAATACCTCCTTCCAGATGTTGAATACGCTTGGTGTTGCTTTCAACCACAATCGTTCCTGACGCAATGACGGCACCGCTGATGCTGCTGAGCGTGGCCCAGGCTCCCAGGCTGCCCAGAACGAGGATGATTGCCAACCCGCCGGCTCGTTGATAACGCTTCATGGACTGTTCTGATGACTGCATCATGTGGCCGTATCCTTCACAGATTTGCCAATCACCTTCAGCGTCTGTGTGCCATCCGATGTGGGAGTAGTGGCCTCTTCGCTCTCGGAAGCTTGCCGGGTTGCAATGACTTTACCCAAAACCTCATCCTTATCGCCAAATGCCATCATCCGGCCGTTACGCAGCATCATCAACTTGTCCAGAGCAGCAATGGCGCTGGGGCGATGGGCCACCAGGATCACTGTTCCACCCCGGGCACGCACCGATAGCACAGCTTTGATCAGCGCGGCCTCGCCCTCAGCATCCAGATTTGCATTTGGCTCATCCAGAATGACCAATGCGGGGTGGCCGTAAAGGGCGCGTGCCAGACCAATGCGCTGGCATTGACCGGCAGACAAGGTGCCGCCGCGCGGACCAAGCTGGGTGTTGTAGCCATCCGGCAATTGCTGAATCATGTCATGAACCGCTGCCTGCTTTGCAGCCGCTACGATATCATCGGGCATGGCAGAGGGTTGGAAACGGGCAATGTTCTGGCTGATTGTTCCCTCGAACAGATCAACACGTTGCGGCAAATATCCCAGATATGGCCCCAACTCTACCGGGTCCCAATGGTCAAGATCTGCACCATCCAACCGCACCACGCCCTGTTTCAGAGGCCAATTCCCGGTTAACGCGCGGGCAAGCGTGGTTTTTCCCGCACCAGTTGGCCCGATAATGCCCAAGCCGCTTCCCGGCTCCAACTGGAAGGTCACATTCTGCAGCAAGGGCCGCCGGTCTGATTGCGAAAAGATTGTCAGACCCTCAACGGAAACGCGGCCTTCAGGTGCTGGAAGAGACAGTCTGGATACAGGGGCAGGCATATCAGCCATCAAAATTGAAAACCGTTTCCAGGCCTGGCGGAATGAAACGAATGCCTGCCAGTGCGTCACCGATTGTTCCACCGGGGCGAGTGCACGGGACATGATGATCGAGGCAGCGATCATGGTACCGGGTGATATTTGCTGGCGCACGGCCAGATAGGCGCCAAGCGCCAGAATGGCGGACTGAAAGACCAGCCGCAATGTCCGTGATGTCGCCGTTATGGCGCCACCCTTGTCAGAGGCGTTTGTCTGGGCCTCCAGCGCTTCCATTTGCAACAGGGTCCAGCGATCCCGCACGACATTTGTCATGCCCAGCACAGAGCTGGTCTCCACATTTCGGCGGCTTTCCGCGCCCAGATTCTGCGCGGCAGCCTGCGCTCTTTGAGACAGCTCAGTCGGCTCTGTAATCAGTCTGTTGTTCAATATGGCCAGTCCGGCCAGCAGCAAAACCGCGCCAAGGGATGCAAGCCCCAAGAGCGGGTGCATGAGATAAATCACAAACAGATAAATCGGAGCCCATGGCATGTCGAGAAATGCAAGAGGACCTGGACCGGACACAAAGTTCCGCAGTGTCACCAGATCCTGCATCGGTGCCAGATTCACACGTTCCAGCCCCAGTTTCGCGTAGTGGGACACCATGTTGAAAGCAGTATGGCGGTAGCGCTCATCTATCTGTTGTCCGACACGGGTCATGATGCGTCCGCGGATAAACTCCAGGAAACCATAGAGCGCATAGAGGATTGCAACCAGAATGCACAGAGCCACGAGCGTCGAGACGCTGCCGCTGGACAGAACACGGTCATAGACCTGAAGCATGAAGAGCGGCCCGGTCAACATCAGTATGTTAGTGACCAGACTGAATGCCATGACGGAACCAGGCACCAATCGCAGCAACGAAAATTCGGGCGGAACGGGCGATTCATTTCGCGAACGTGTCGGGCTGCCGGTATCAGATTGTTTTGGGTCTGTCATAGCCGGTCTTTTCAGTCACTGGTTCAGGAATACTGGAAGGGATTGGACCCATTGAGCAAGTTGATTTCGGACCCCAGACCTGCCGCAAATATCGACCCATTGTTTAACATGCTGATGCATTAATTAACAATTTATGGATTCATTTGCCCTATAGAAAATAGTTCAACCTGGGGCTGAACTAGCGTGCAATTCAAACAAAGACTTATAGCTGTCTCTCTCTATCTGTGTGTTGGACTTTTTCTGTCCGCACTGGGTCAGCCTGCTCATGCCTCCAAGGCCGAAACGCTTTCAGGAGTTGTGATTGCAGGCGGAATCACGTGTCCCATGCTCAAACTGCGCACCGGAGAAAGCGTTTCTCTGATGGGTGTATCGAAGCAGAAAGCATCAGCAGGAAAGACGTTCACTGCCACCGGTATTTTTGTACGGCATTCAACCTGTCAGCAGGCAGCCCGCACGTTTCGGGTGGATGAAATTCTTAACGCCTCTCCAGTCCCGCAATGAAGTCTTGATGAATGAAACGTAAATTCCACCCAGCATTGACCATAGAAATTTGAGGCACCAGTGATCTCCGACTATTCTCCTGACGATCCGCTTTACGGAAATCAATGGCATCTGGCCCTCATCGGACGGCTGGGCTTTACGCTTGGTCAGAATTTTGCCGGGCTGGAGCGTATTTGGGCCGACCATACCGGCGAAGGCATCACCGTCGGGATATGGGATGACGGCGTTGAGTCCGATCATTGGGATCTGGATGGCAATTATGATGACAGCATGCATGTGCGCATTGATGGCACGCTCAATGACGGGCAACCGCTGACACCCACAGATGGACACGGCACCGCTGTTGCCGGTCTGATTGCGGCCGAGAACAATGGAACGGGTGGCGTCGGCGTTGCCTTCAATGCAAGTGTGACCGGCATCCGCATCTTTGGTGGTGCGGATGATATCAACAGCAACTGGTCGCGTTACCTGCAAACGCTGAATTCCCTGAGTGAATTTGACGTAACAAACCACAGCTATGGCGGCTCGCCCGGTTTTTACAATTATGGTGATGAAGCAAAATTTGAAAATGCCGCCGAAATTGGGCGCGGCGGGCTTGGAACCGTCAATGTCAAATCCGCAGGCAACAGCAATATTGATGGCAATGGTGAAGGGCTGGATGCGAGCCGATTCACGGTTACCGTCGGAGCCGTCGATTCCGGTGGTCAGGTTACATATTACTCCACCTATGGGGCGCATTTGCTGGTTTCAGCGCCTGCTGGATCGGTAACGACCGACCGGCTGGATAATGGCAATGGCTATGATGGCCTATTGGGCGGTGACTATACCAATCAGTTCGGTGGCACATCGGCTGCCAGCCCCATAACAGCCGGGCTTGTGTCACTCATTCTGGATGCCAATCCAGGGCTTGGCTGGCGTGATGTCCAGAATATTCTGAGCTATTCATCTGTGGGAACAGGCAGCCTGTATTCAGGTTCCACCGCCTATGAAAATCACAGCTGGAAGTGGAACGGTGCCGACAACTGGAATGGCGGCGGGCTGCATTTCAGCGAGGATTACGGCTATGGCATGATCAATGCCTTCAACGCCGTGCGGATGGCTGAAGTCTGGAGTGCGTTCACTCCAACGCCAGAGACCTCATCCAACGAACAAAGCGTCACAACCGGAACCGTGACTGCCAATAAATCGATTATCGATCTGGCGACCATGAGCTTTTCCTTCATGGTCAGCCAGAGCATTGCGCTGGAACATGTTGCGCTGACGATCTCTCTCACTCATTCCTATTTTACAGATCTGCGCATGGACCTGATTTCCCCCGACGGAACTCAGATGTCGTTTTACAATGGTTCCAGTGGGGACAGTTCAACCTCTGACGGTGGCTTTTCCTATACATTCGGATTGGATGGTTATCGCGGGGAATCCAGCTACGGGCAGTGGACGGTTCAAATCGAAGATACCTACAACGCCGATGAAGGCACCCTGAATTCAGTGCGCTTCACCGGCTATGGAACCGCGCTCACCGAAGATGATGTCTATCACTATACTGATGAAGTTCTGGCAGCGCAGGCAGCGCAGAGCGGTCGTGAGACCCTGACTGACAGCGATGGAGGCGTGGATTGGATTGACGCTTCGGCGATGTATCGCAATCTGGTCTTGAACCTGTCTGAGGGCAGCACTTCCACATTGGCAGGAACTGCATTTCTGACAATTTCCCTTGGCACCACCATTGAGCACGCGATTGCAGGTGACGGTGATGATCAGATAATCGGCAATGCCGAAGACAACACCCTTTACGGGATGCGTGGCGATGACGTTATGGATGGTGGAGATGGCACGGATACAGCCGTCTTCTTCGGTAATCTTGATGACTACACAATCACCAGCGAAGTCGGTGTAACCACGGTTAGTGGTGCTCACGGCACGGATACGCTGACGAATTTCGAATTCTTGAAATTTGATGATCAGACCATTGAGGCGCCAGCAACCGGGCCGGATGGAACAGCCCCACAACTAACATCCAGCACACCTTCAGACGATGCGGACACCATCCAGACAGATGCCACTTTGGTCCTGATCTTCGATGAGGCTGTGAAAGCTGGAACCGGTTTTGTGACAATTCACAATGCAGACGGGTCCGTCTGGAGCAGCATTGATGTGACGGATAGCACCCAGATCAACATTACCGACTACTCTTCACTCAGCATCAATCCGACTGCTGATCTGTCGTTTGACAGTTCCTATTATGTGACAGTCGATGCCGGAGCGGTGCTGGACAGTGCCGACAATGCATTTGGTGGTATTGGTGATGCGGAAACACTGAATTTTACAACGCGATCCCAGTACAACATCATCAATGGCACTGATGGAAAAAACCGGCTTAATGGAACAGATGAATCTGATCTGATCCTGGGTGAAGGCAACAAAGATCGCCTGTATGGCAAAGATGGCGATGATATTCTCAATGGCGGCCAGGGCAATGATCGTCTGGACGGCGGCGGCGGGAACGACACAGCCTCTTATGATGGCGCTGACAGCGGCGTCTCGGTCTCACTGGCAACGACACGCAGTCAAAACACCGGCGGCGCTGGTAAAGACACCCTGAGCAGCATCGAGAACCTCAGTGGCAGTGAATATTCTGACGCGCTGACTGGCAATTCCGGAGTTAACATTCTGTCCGGCGGCGCGGGTGATGATACGCTGCGCGGCGGCGGTGATGATGATATTCTGGATGGCGGTGACGACACAGACACAGCAATCTATGACACCCAAATGGCGGCCTCTACAATTGTCTATGATGCTGGCACTGATCAGTTCACAATTTCCGGGCCGGATGGAACCGATACGCTGACCGATATCGAGTTTTTCCAGTTCTCCGATGGGACTATAGAAGCGGCGGAGCTGACCATTGTCCCGTTGACCGACGGAATTGACGATTATGTCGGAGACGAAACGAACGAGCGCATTGATGGCCTTGCCGGCAATGATCAGATTGACGGTGCAGGTGGCGAAGATGTCCTGTTTGGTGGCGACGATGATGACACGCTGACCGGCGGGGCCGATAATGACAGGCTGGTCGGCGGCGACGGCACCGATATTGCTGTGTTCAGTGGCAATCGTGCTGATTATACAATCGGCTTTGCAAATGGCGTCTTTACCATTGATGGTCCAGATGGCAGCGATACACTTGAGAGCATTGAAAACCTTCAGTTTGATGATGGTGTTATTGGCCTGCCCTCCATCGCGACCATCTCAACCCTGCAATCAAGCAGGGAAGAAGGCAACGCGGACAGTGTTGAACTGACCTTTGAGGTTACGCTCGACAAAGCGGCCTCCAGCGAGCAGACCATCAGCTTTGTCGTCAGTGGCAGCGGCTCGGACGAAGCTGACGCAGATGATTTTGCCACAGCTACTCTGCCATCGGGAACGATTGTGTTTGCAGCTGGCGAGATCAGCCAGATCATCACCATAGAGGTGGCCGGTGATGTTGATGCCGAACGTGATGAAACCTTCTCCGTGACACTCAGCAATCCGAGCGATGCTCTGATTATTGATACCGACACAGCAACCGGCACGATTCTCAGCGATGACATTACGCCGGTCTATCTGAGCGAGGGCCGTGATCGTTATAATGGCACGGACGACGCAGATCTGGTTTTCGGGCTGGGCAACAAAGATCGCCTGTATGGCAAAGATGGCGATGATATTCTCAATGGCGGCCAGGGCAATGATCGCCTGGACGGCGGCGGCGGGAACGACACAGCCTCTTATGATGGCGCTGACAGCGGCGTCTCGGTCTCACTGGCAACGACACGCAGTCAAAACACCGGCGGCGCTGGTAAAGACACCCTGAGCAGCATCGAGAACCTCAGTGGCAGTGAATATTCTGACGCGCTGACTGGCAATTCCGGAGTTAACATTCTGTCCGGCGGCGCGGGTGATGATACGCTGCGCGGCGGCGGTGATGATGATATTCTGGATGGCGGTGACGACACAGACACAGCAATCTATGACACCCAAATGGCGGCCTCTACAATTGTCTATGATGCTGGCACTGATCAGTTCACAATTTCCGGGCCGGATGGAACCGATACGCTGACCGATATCGAGTTTTTCCAGTTCTCCGATGGGACTATAGAAGCGGCGGAGCTGACCATTGTCCCGTTGACCGACGGAATTGACGATTATGTCGGAGACGAAACGAACGAGCGCATTGATGGCCTTGCCGGCAATGATCAGATTGACGGTGCAGGTGGCGAAGATGTCCTGTTTGGTGGCGACGATGATGACACGCTGACCGGCGGGGCCGATAATGACAGGCTGGTCGGCGGCGACGGCACCGATATTGCTGTGTTCAGTGGCAATCGTGCTGATTATACAATCGGCTTTGCAAATGGCGTCTTTACCATTGATGGTCCAGATGGCAGCGATACACTTGAGAGCATTGAAAACCTTCAGTTTGATGATGGTGTTATTGGCCTGCCCTCCATCGCGACCATCTCAACCCTGCAATCAAGCAGGGAAGAAGGCAACGCGGACAGTGTTGAACTGACCTTTGAGGTTACGCTCGACAAAGCGGCCTCCAGCGAGCAGACCATCAGCTTTGTCGTCAGTGGCAGCGGCTCGGACGAAGCTGACGCAGATGATTTTGCCACAGCTACTCTGCCATCGGGAACGATTGTGTTTGCAGCTGGCGAGATCAGCCAGATCATCACCATAGAGGTGGCCGGTGATGTTGATGCCGAACGTGATGAAACCTTCTCCGTGACACTCAGCAATCCGAGCGATGCTCTGATTATTGATACCGACACAGCAACCGGCACGATTCTCAGCGATGACATTACGCCGGTCTATCTGAGCGAGGGCCGTGATCGTTATAATGGCACGGACGACGCAGATCTGGTTTTCGGGCTGGGCAACAAAGATCGCCTGTATGGCAAAGATGGCGATGATATTCTCAATGGCGGCCAGGGCAATGATCGCCTGGACGGCGGCGACGGGAACGACACAGCTTCTTATGAGGGTGCCGACAGCGGTGTCACAGTCTCACTTGCTACGACACGCGAGCAACAGACCGGCGGAAGTGGCAGTGACAGGCTGCGCGATATTGAGAACCTCAGCGGTAGTGAATATTCTGACGAACTGACTGGAAACAGCCTCTCCAACATTCTAACCGGCGCAGCTGGTGACGACACCTTGTTTGGCGGCCAGAACGCCGATACATTCGTGTTCAAAACCGGTGACGGTGACGATACAATCGGGGACTTTTCTTCTACGGATGGAGATCTCATTGATATTTCCGCCTATGGCTTTTCCTCCACTGCAGATCTCAGCGATTTCCGCTTTGAAGACGGTGATACCATTGTTCAGCTGGATGCAGATAACAGCATCACAATCAGCAACATTGATCTGACCAGTGGTCTTAACCCGGATGATTCCTTCCAGTTCGTCTAGGCTGATACTCTCATATTTTCAGATATGTTCGCCGGTATCCTGCTGTTGTTCGGGAGACCGGATTGAATGAATTCATCCAATATGTAATACAGCTGTTTCAGCGATACGGTGCGGACCTGGCAGCGCAAATCGCAACTTCACGAGCGGCAATCGGCGTCATGCCCGGAGGTATGGAGAATGTCGTTCCGGATTTGAAATCCGTCGAAACGGACCTGGTCAGCGCTTATCAATCAGGAACCAATACCGCGGCGGAATGTCTTCATACGCTATTCGAAAAGCACCGGGCATGGATTGCCAGGATGCGGGGAAAGATGTGCGATGCAGACGGGTATGAAGGTCTGGCTGATGCGTATAGGTCGCACCCGGATATCATCACGCGCATATGAAACGCTGAGCCCCGGATTCTCCAATTGGCTGTTCAGTGCAATGAAAAACCATGCGGGCCGGCGGCGCAAGGACCGCTGGCGCCGGCGGCCCTTATGGTGTTTTTCAAGCTCTCAGCAAATGGCTTTCCGGGTTGCCGTTTTTGTCAAAACCGGGATGCTGCCATTTCAGCAGATCAGCAATTGCCATCGGCCCGCTGAAGTAAAAGCCCTGGATCTGATTGCAACCCGCCAAATGTGCCAAATTGGCTTGTTCGGCGGTCTCCACGCCTTCAGCAACCACCGTCAGGTCCAGCGCACGGCCAAGACTTGCGATAGATTTCATCAGGTTAAGAGCTTCCACATTCGTCTCAACGCCACTGATAAAGCTTCTGTCGATCTTCAGCTTGTCAAAGGGTAGCTGACGCAGATAGCCGATAGAGGAGAAACCGGTGCCAAAATCATCGAGTACGATATTGAATCCAGCGCCTTTGAGGGCGGTGAGCTTTTCTCTGGCCAGACCTGGGTGGCTGACAACAATACCTTCTGTCAATTCAAGTTCAATGCGCGCCGTGTCCACACCAGTCTGCTCAATAATCGAGAGCAGATTTTCCACCAACAAAGGATCAAGCAATTGAACCGGCGACATGTTGATGCTCGCAATCATCTCTGGATTCTTGATCAGATCCTCGCAAACTTTTCGGAACACATAGGTTCCCAACGCGCCTATCAGACCGGATTCTTCGGCGATCGGAATGAATTCCGCCGGTGACATGGATCCAAGATTTTTGGAGTCCCAATGGACCAGCGCCTCGACCATTTCCATTTTACCGGACTGGGCGTTTACAATTGGCTGGTAGTAAACCTCAACTTCACCTGCATTCAGCGCAGCGCGCAAGGCGTCATCGATCTGCTTGTTCTTGAACAGATTCGATTCATATTCCTTGTCATAGACAACAGGCTCGCCTGTTTTCTGAGCTTTGGCCTGATACATGGCAACGTCGGCGCGGCGAACCACTTCTTCGCAGCTGGTTTGGCCTTCATCGGCAATTGCATAGCCGACAGAGACGGAAACCCTGAAAATACGCCCTTTAACCCGGAAATCTTTCTGGATTTCCTCTATGCATTTCTGCGCAACAGCATTCGCCTCAGACGCAATCTCTTTGCCTGTCAGCAGAATGTTGAACTCATCGCCGCCGACACGGGCGAGAAACGCATTGTCGGGAACAATGGCTTCCAGACGTTGGGCAACCTGGCAGATAAGATCATCACCGCCGGCATGCCCGATCGTATCATTGACATTTTTAAAGCCATCCACATCCAGGAAGATCACCCCCATTTCGCCCCTTTCGTTTGCGGCACGCGCCGATCGACGTCCAAGAGCTTCGATAAAGTGGAATCGGTTTGGCAGCATTGTCATGCTGTCAGTTCGCGCATTTTCGTAGGATTCAGCTTCCTTACGGCCCAGTTCCTCGGCAAATTTGTTGGCCCCATAGGCGACCAAAAAGCCAATTGCAGCGAATGAAATGAGCGCAGCCGACAAAGGCAACAGTGTTTTTTGCAGCAATTCAGCGCCCGGTGCCGGAGCAGTCCAGACAAGGTAACCCAACACTTCGCCCACAGGTCCGAGCAAGGCAATATGCTCTTTGTCGGGTTCAATGACGGAAGACAGTTTCAAATCATCTGTCAGGAATGTTTCACCAAGCTTGGTAATGCGCTCTTCATCGAAAATGAAACCAAAAATATTAGTCGCCAGCGTATCGAACTCAAGACCCGACGGATCGTCTGATGTAATGTGCGCCGCAGCGAGCAGAACCAGATGATTACCGACCATATCAAACTGGGTCAGGGCAACAACCTGATCGGTTGGTGTATTGTCAATCAGCTTACGCATTCTCAGAATCTGCTCAGGTGTCAGCAGCCCGGTCTGCGGGCCTTCAACTTCCTGGCCTTTGATCCAGCCATATTTGGCAGGACCAGATGGCGGCGCAACGACCGCCAAATCCAGCGCTGAGGAATCGACAACGCCTGAGCCGATATTGGATCTGACCCAATCCGCATTGTCCTCTCTGATGTTGTCGTAAGCATCCTGCCACCAGGAATAATCCACGGTGACCAATCTGAGAGTGTTATCAATAGCTTCCAGACCACCCTGAATCATCACTTGAGAATCGTTTTGGGATTTCTGGTTAAATTCTCCAGCCATCCAAACAAGCACCGCGCTGATCGTGAAGATTGTCGCTGCAACCGCTCCGAAGAGAAGCATTGTTATACGTCTGGTCAATTTCGTATTCATGTGACTTCCTCATTGGTCCGCGGACAAGACAGCCGGAGACTGAGATTCCATGAATCGCACAATAGATCCGGAAGTTACACATTCCGTAAAGGGCAAGCAGAGATCGCAAGTTCCTGTGTTTATCGTGAACATTGCGTAAACTTAGAATTGCGTTCAACATTCAGGGTTCGGGAGGCGCATTCAGGAGTTGGTGATTTCATCCTTGTTCTGTTGAACGATGTCCTGTGTTTCTGCATCCAGGCCTTCCACGTTTTCGGCTCCGCGCTCCATAGCGGCCATGGCCAGATAGCCATATTTGACGCGTTCGCGCGCACGTTTTGCAGCAATCTCCGGCGGAAGCGGCTCAATTCCGTGTCCCATCATAAGCCGGTTCATAAAGCTGAATTCACAGCACACTGCAATGGCATCATGCAATGCCTGTTCGCTCCAGCCTGCCTCAAAAACCGCATCTGCGTCGGCCTGAACCAGACGTGACGGCGTCAGAGTGAGTTTCTTGATGAAATGCAAAATGGGTTTCAGCTTTTCTGCAACCGGAGCTGTATCAACATTTTCCACCATTGCTTCCAGAATGGCCGGGTCCATACCGTGTTCCGTGGCAACTGCCTTATGCGCGCCAAAGCAATAGCCACAAGCATTCAGGCCAGATACGTAAGCGGCAATGGTTTCCCTTTCAGCAAGAGAGAGTGGCGATTCACCGCGCATGATCCCTTCGGCCAGCTTCGGCCAGTATTTATAGCGTTGCGGGTTGAAGCCCCAAGCATGAATGTTGCGGGCATCATCAGGCATTGAGGGAAAAAACGGCATTGGGACCTCGCAAAAAGAAAATGTATTGGTTGATTTGTATTATTGTTCATACAATAAAATAGAGATGATCTCAACCAAACTTCCATAGCCAATGCGTGGCGGTTGTTGCGAGCGCCCGCGCCAAATGGAGACTTATGCCAATGCCAAACTATCTTGTTCCTGAAACCTTCTCTCACTACCGCGATGACTGGCATTTCACGCCGGTCGTGGATACGGGCCATCTGGTGTTTCTGTCCGGCGTGACCGCTGCACATCCGGGCCGGGAGATTTCCAAAGACCCCGAGCAGCAGTTTCACGATGCGTTTGCAAAACTGAAAATCTATCTGACTGAAGCAAAACTGGACTATGACAACATTGTTGAGCTGACATCTTTTCATGTTGAGCTTAAGCAGCACATGGATATTTTCAGCGCCGTGAAAGATGTCTATATCAAAGCACCCTATCCTGCCTGGACAGCGATTGGGGTCACAGATTTCATACCGGAGAACGCGCTGGTGGAGATGCGGGCGGTGGCCTGTCGTTAGACCCCAAGTCGGCTGTGCTCACAATTGAGGATATTGCCGCTCAGGGCTGAAAAACAATCGCAGCCTGCGGTTCCCAGCTCAAAAACACCGCGTCCCCTTTTGCCCAGTCACGACTTTGGCTGTCATGCGGGACGCGAGTGGTCAGCGCATTGTTCAGATCTGACCCAAACACCAGGCGTACATGATCGCCGTAATAAATCGTATCAGTCACATTCGATGCAAAGGCATCCGCCAGAATTTCAGCATCGGCCTCGTTCACAAGACGCACCCGTTCCGGGCGCACCATCAGTTTCACAGTGTCACCAATCTGGAGAGGCTCCTTTGAAACCGCCTGCATATCTGCGTCGAAATCCGTCAGATGCACTGACACCAGACCGTCCTCGCCTGTGCCGGAAATCCGGCCATTCAAGGCGTTGTTCTCACCCATAAAGCCTGCAACGAATTTATTCTGCGGCGAACCGTACATTTGTGACGGAGTTCCGATTTGCTGAATCTTTCCGTCATTGAAGACCGCGATGCGGTCAGACATGGTGAGCGCTTCCGTCTGGTCGTGGGTGACATAAAGCATGGTGATATCAAGCTCGTGGTGCAGACGCTTGATCTCCAATTGCATATGCTCGCGCAATTGCTTGTCCAGCGCGCCCAGCGGCTCATCCATCAACACCATTTTCGGGTCAAAAACGATCGACCGGGCTAATGCGACACGCTGTGCCTGACCTCCGGAAAGTTGTCCGGGTTTGCGGTCGGCCAGATGACCAAGCTGCACAATATCGAGCGTTTTCTTCACTTTGTCCGTGATGTCAGGCTTAGCGACCTTGCGCATGCGCAAGGGAAAAGCCAGATTTTCTTCCACACTCATATGCGGAAACAAAGCGTAGTTCTGAAACACCATTCCGAAATCACGCTTGTAGGTGGGCACATCGGTAATCGGCTTGCCGTCGAATTGAATGGTCCCGGCAGACGGGGCTTCAAATCCGGCCAGCATCATCAATGTCGTTGTCTTGCCAGACCCGGACGGACCAAGCAGCGTCAGAAACTCACCCTTCGCGATATCCAGATTAAGCCCGTCGACGACATTGGTCTTGCCATCGTAGCTTTTGTCCACATTGCGGAACATGACAAAGGGCTCAACTGGATTGCTCATGAGGACTTCCTAATGTTCAGCAGGGCTGGATTTAAGACGTTCACCCCGGCGGCGAACCGCTTCGGTGATGAACAGAAATATGAATGACAGGACGACCATAATAACCGCTGCAGCACTGATGGTCGGACTCATGAATTCCCGGAGGCCGGCAAACATCTGGCGCGGCAGGGTAAACTGGCCGGGGCCGGTGATGAAAATGGCAATGACAAGCTCATCAAAAGAGGTTGCAAACGCGAAGATCGCGCCGGCAATGACGCCAGGCATGATCATGGGCAACACTATTTCACGAAAGGCCGTTACAGGCGGCGCGCCAAGAGACAAAGCAGCACGCAGAAGATTCATGTCGAAGGTTTGCAGTGAAGCCAGCACAGTGATCACCACATAGGGGGCGGCAATGATTGTGTGGGCAACGATCAGACCCCAAAGGGAGTTGGCAATGCCCACAATTGAAAAAGCCAGAAACATGGATGTGGCGGTGACAATCAGCGGAACGACCATCGGCAGAGACATGGCGCCCAGCACCAGCTTCTTGCCGCGAAACTCTGATGCATGCAGCCCGAAAGCCGCCATGGTGCCCAAAAGCCCGGCAATGAACATGGTTGCAAAGCCGACGACAAAGCTGTTTCGCGTGGCCAGCAACCAGCGCTCACTGAAGAAAAAATCTTCATACCATTGCAGCGAATAACCCGGCACAGGCAATGTCAGAACGGAACTTGATGACAGCGACAGTGGGAAAATCACAAAAATCGGCGACACCAGAAAAAACAGAACCAGGCCGGAAAAGATGGGTAATCCAAAACGCATCATGGTTTGATCCCCTCCTAAGCCCGGATGCCACTGCCCGTTTCAGGCAGCAGCTTTTTGGCAATGGCAATGGTTGCGGCCGTGAAAAGCAGCAGCAGGACAGCCAATGAGGACGCCATGCCCAGATTGATGGTCTGATTGGCATAAAAGGCGATGTAGTAGCTGACCATCTGATCCTGCAGACCGCCGACCAGCGCCGGGGTAATGTAGAAGCCAACCGACAGCATGAACACAATCACAGCACCAGCAGCAACGCCGGGCATGGAAAGTGGCAGATAGACGGTCACAAACTGTCGCCATGGCGGCGCGCCCAAAGAGGCCGCGGCTTTGACATATTCCATGCCCAACCGCTTCATCACGCTGTAAATCGGCAGAATGAAGAATGGCAGCAGCACGTGGACCATGGCGATGTAAACCGCAAAACGGGTGAAAATCATACGCAAGGGCTCATCCACCAGACCGGTGCCCAGTAGCGCTGCATTGATCGGCCCTTCCCTTTGCAGAAGAATGAACCAGGCTGTTGTTCGCACCAGAATGGACGTCCAGAAGGGAATGAGAACCAGCAGCATGACATAACCCGCTGCCCGGTCGGACAGAGTGCTCATCCAGAATGCAGTTGGATAGCCCAGAAGTACACATAACACCGTCACCCAGATGCTGATGACGAAGGTGCGTTGGAACAGATCGACAAAGATCGCCTGATCACTGGCAACTCTTTCAATGGCCCCGTCTATGGTGACGGTCAGGTCCATTGCCCGCAGGAGATAGCGCGCTGTATAAGGATTGGAGTTCTGTTTGATCAATTGCCAGATTTCGCCATCGCCGAATTCAGGAACCGCCTCTGGCAGGGTTACGGCATAGGGCGCTTTGAGCTTGTCGGCAACGCGCCGGGCTTTCATCATGGTGGAGCGGGTGCCGCTTTGCTCGAAATTGAGACGCCGGGTCATGGAACCGTAATTCCGGCCCTGATCGCCCTGTTCGATATCGGCAATAAGTGCTTCATAAACCGCTTCGGGCGGCGGGCTTTTCCCGTCCCACTCCCAGCTTTCAAGGGCAGACGTTGTGCGGGGAAGAGCTGCGGTAACTTCAGGATTCTTGATGGCTTTTATCAGCGTGTATCCGATGGGAATGATAAAGCCGACGCAAACCAAAATCAGCAGTGGTGCAACCAGCAGCCAGGACATTTTTGATTTGCCATTCATGGACTGGATGCCGCCTTTTTGAGTTGGCAGCACCCGGTGTGCCGGGTGCTGCCTGTTTTAATTTTTAAAGTCTATTACTGAGCTGCCCAGGATGTAAATCGGGCTTCCAGATCATCACCATTTGCAATCCAGAACTCTGTGTTCAGGAACAGGCCCTTGTCTGAATGGTTCAGAACCATACCCGGGTTCTTCGCCTGAATTTCCGGATCCATGTTGATCTCCTTATTGGCAGGAGAGGATGGCCATACATTCGTTTGATTTCTCAGCGGACCAGCGTCTGTGATGTAGTCAACCATCTGCATTGCCTGTTCGGTCATTGGAGAGCCTTCGACAACAGCCCAATAATCAACAGAGTAAAGCAGCGTGTTCCAGTTCATGTCGTAGTCGGCGCCTTCACCCATGGCCCGGATAATCCGGCCTGTGTAACCAAAGGCATAGTCGACTTCACCACTGCCAACGAATTGCAGCGGCTGAGCGCCGGATTTCCACCAGACAATATCGTCCTTGATTTCATCCAGCTTTGCAAAAGCGCGGTCAACACCTTCCGGTGTGGACAGAACGTCATAAACATCCGCACTTGCTACACCATCAGCCATCAATGCCACTTCAAGCGTAATCTTCGGACCTGTGCGCAAAGAGCGCTTGCCCGGGAATTTTTCTGTGTCCCAGAATTCCTGAAGGTTGGTTGGGCCTTCTGCGTGACGTGCCTTGTCATAGAACACGACAACACCCCAGCCGGCACCGCCGACACCGCATTCGTGAACAGCAGTTTCGATGATTTTGGATTTGTCGATGACATCGTAGTCAAGCTTGGCAAACACACCATCTTCACAACCGCGGACCAGTTCAGGCGCCTCAACCATGATGATGTCATAAGTGACATCGCCAGCCTCGACCATGCCATAAACCTTGGCCATTTCGCCATTATAGACATCATCGCTGACAGCGATTCCGGTACTGGCTTCAAATGGTTCAAAGAGGTGTTCACGTGCGCTATCCTGATAGCCGCCACCAAATCCCACAATTGTGAGATCACGTGCGTCTGCCACAGTCGGCAGAAAGGCTGTGGCCGAAAGACCGGCTGCAACCAGAGCAGCTGCCGTAAAGCGGGTTCCGAATTTCATAGTCACTCTCCTGTAGTTAACATTTGGGCTGGAAATGCGTAGATTGGGTTAAATGTATTATAAACGCTACCTTAATACAACTGGATTCTTCAAGCGCTGTCTTTCGGGGAGCCGTTCGCGGCGTCCGGCAGGGGTTTTTTCCCCCGCGTCTCTTGCGCAGTAAGGTCAAAAAGTATTAATGTTAGCATAACATAACATTAAGGGATTCCAATGTTAGATTCTGTGCTCAAGACTCCTGTCAATAGCGGTATCTTACCAACACCAACGGATGAGGCCGGGCTGCGGGTCTATGGCCATTATATTGATGGAGCCTTCACTGGCTCAGACTCCGGTTCCTACATTGAAAGCACAGACCCCGTCTCAGGTGAAGTGTGGTCAAAAATCGCACGCGGTACCGATGCGGATGTCGAACGAGCCTGCGCGTCTGCACAGGCAGCCTTTGAGAACCCTGAATGGCGCGGCCTTTCCGCCAGCGCACGGGGCAAGCTTCTGCGGCAGCTTGGTGATCTGATCCTGGAGAATGCGGACTGGCTGGCATCTGTGGAAATGAAGGACAATGGCAAACTGATCGCCGAACTGGGCAATCAGATGCGCTACATGTCGAACTATTATTATTATTATGGTGGTCTGGCTGACAAAATCGAAGGGTCGACCATACCCAGCGACAAACCGGGCGTTTTCAACTTCACGCGTTATGAACCACTGGGTGTGGTTGCCTGTATCATGCCGTGGAACTCCCCGCTGCCGCTCACCAGTCTGAAACTTGCACCCGCTTTGGCGGCGGGCAATACGGTTGTGTTGAAACCATCAGAGTTCACCTCCGCCTCGCTGCTTGAATTTGTCAAACTGGTGGAATTGGCCGGCTTTCCCAAAGGCGTTGTAAATGTCGTCACCGGTTTCGGGCATGAAATGGGAGAGGCGCTGGTGTCTCACCCCCATGTGGAACGCATCGCCTTTACCGGCGGACCGGAGGCTGGCCGGATCATCAATGAGCAGGCCGCCCGATCCATGAAGCGCGTCACGATGGAGCTTGGCGGCAAATCACCAAATATCATTTTTGAAGATGCGGATCTCGATCAGGCGCTGAAAGGTGCTGTCGCGGGAATTTTTGCGGCCTCCGGGCAGACCTGTGTGGCTGGATCGCGGCTTTTGGTACAACGCTCCATCCATGATGCCTTTCTGGAGCGACTGGTCACATTTCTGGAAGACATCAAGTTTGGCCATCCGTCAGATCCCAGCACCCAGATTGCGCCTATTTCAACAGCTCCGCAGCTCAAGAAGATCGAAGATTATGTGCGCATAGCCACCGAAGAAGGCGCGCGGCTTGTACGTGGTGGCAAACGCGCCAGTGTCGATGGCTATCCAAACGGCCTGTTTTACGAGCCGACCATTTTTGCAGATGTCGACAATTCCATGCGCATTGCACAGGAAGAGGTTTTTGGGCCGATATTGTCAGTTATTCCCTTTGACACGGAAGAGGATGCGGTGCGCATCGCCAATGATATCAAGTTCGGACTGGCTGCCGGTATCTGGACAGAAAACCTGGCGCGCGGCATCCGCATGACGGAGAAGGTTCGGGCCGGAACCATCTGGGTGAACAATTACCGCTCTACCAGCGTTACATCCCCGTTTGGCGGCTTCAAGATGAGCGGTATTGGCCGTGAAGGTGGCATTCCCGGCATGATGGAATATCTGGAGCTGAAAAGCGTCTGGATTTCAACAAATGTCGATATCCCCAATCCATTCATCAGACGATAGGGTCAACTGAAGACATAGTGCGCGCGCGTTAATGCTTTTATTTGTTAGCCGCGACCCATTGCGGCGCACCACCGAAGCGTTTCTCGCGGGACAGCTCAACCCGATATTCGAAAAATTCGGGATTGTAGGTCGCCTCGACACATTGGACGGGCCGATTATCTGCATCGTACAGAACGCGCCGGACCCGAATGAGCGGATGCCCTTCAGATAATCCCAGATGCCCGGCCTCAGCCGGATCAGCTGCAATGGCCGTCAGTCTCTGGTCCATGTGAATGATTGTGATGCCTGCATCTTCCAGCGCTGTTGTCACGGTCCGGTTGCCCAACTCGTCAATGTTCAGTTTGCTGGCTTCCGGCTCCGGCACGTAGACGCGGATGTGGGAGAAGGGTTGCTGGCTTTCACGTCTTGTGTATTCGATTTCCAGAACCGGGCCGATATCACCAATGATCTCATGCGCCCAATCCGGTAAGGTGACCGTTTGAGAGTTGATCAATTCAACCTTGGTGTTTTCTTCAAAATCTTTGATATTCTGGTCAAAGCCGCTGTAATTTGTCGCATCATCGGTTTTGATCGCGGCAGGATTGGCGAAGGTGCCACGCCCGCGAAAGCGCGTGATGAGATCCGCCTCTTCCAGCAACAGCATGGTCCGGCGGATAGTCACGCGGGAGACCTCAAACCGGAGGGCAATTTCCTGCTCACCGGGGAGCGGCGTATTTTCAGGAAAATCTCCGCGCTCTATTTCCTTACGCAGTATTTCATAGACACGATAATAAAGCGGTATGACGTCCTGGACGGAATGGTCGATCTTGGATCGTCCCTTCGGCTTCTTTTTGGTTTCTTTCAACATCACTCACCTGATTGAGAATTCAGAATGTATTCCGAACCATCGAAGGCACTGATAACATCAAGAGGCGACCGTTTAAAGAGCAAGTGTCGCCAGGGTTGTATTGAGATTGGGGGCTGTCTTCACGCCGATTGTGCGCAACAGCCACCAGGCACTGCAGATATTGGATGACAGAAGCGGCATCCCGGTTTCAGCAGAAGCCATCTGGATGGCCGGGACCGTTATCATGCCTGTTCCGCTTAAGACAACCGCATCAGCATTGGCTTTGCCGATGCCCGCAAGAGCTTCGGCAACCTCTTCAGTTGTCAGTTCGTAGGCACGGAACTCTTCAGACATTTTCCGGGTCTGGCACACCTCAACCCCTAGTGCTTCCCAATAGGCAACAGAGAGTTGTGTCAGCCAGTCAGGATAGGGGGAGACGAGCACAATGGATTTCGCGTCCAAATGCGTCAAGGCGCCTGAAATTGCCAGGCTTGCAGTTCCAACCGGTTTGCCAAGCTTTTCAGACAGCCGATTGCAGTTCTCGATATCTGCGTCCGGTCCGTTACGATAGGATGGGCCCGTCAGCCCGATCATCAGAGCGGCCAGATCAATGGCGCCAAAATCGCCGATCTTCTGTTCGTATCTGTCCAGATAAATATGGTTTCGCTCCTCCAGTGTCGTGTCGGGCATGGGACTGAAGCGCGAGAAATGAACGCCGACATTGGATGGCAGCAGGTAGCGTGTCTCCGGTTCCACGGTGGGATTGGATGGCGGCACCAAGACACCTACACGATGGTCCGGGGTCAGGCTTGTCATGTCATTAGCGGTCAAGTCATCAACAGTCATATCATTCACACTTTGTTGGATAGGCGTTCCGGGTTGGAAAAGCGTTCTGGATGGGACAGGCGCTCCGGCGCCATGTCGAGCATGGAGCTTGTCAGCAGATAGGCGCGGGCTTTAACCCGGTTAGACGCAGCGTCTGCAATGAATGTCAGCCAGTCATCCTTGCCAGTGACGTTTTTATCGGTTCGCGGCAGCAAGACGTCGCGCGCAATCCTGAGCCGTTCCTGCAGCACTTCATGAAATTTTTCGGATTTGCCATGATTCATGGCATCGATGATGGCATCGGCCACTGCATAAGCATCGTGGAAACCACAATTCATATTCATGCCGCCGCGTGTATTGGTCAGATGGACCGCGTCGCCGAGCAGGCCGATCCGACCAACCGCGTTGGTATCGCAGAGCATCTTGCTGGCGCCGTAAACATCAGTGCCCAGAATTTCCAGATCGGTGCTGCATTGAGGCAGAAACTCATCGACAATCGGGCGGTACCAAGCCGGGTCTTTCACCTCTTCGTCAGAGGCCCCTGGCGGAATTCGAATGATAATGCGCCAGCAATCCGGCATCTCCAGCAGGCTGACAGACCGCTTGTCCTGTGAAAAAATATAGGAAACCGGAGCCATGTCAGGCATTAATTCACCGAAAGATTTAGCAACTATCAAACGCAGAACCCGGCCGGGATAGACATGTCCGGTCTGCTCTAACCCGAGAGACTGCCTGACAGCGCTGCGCGCGCCATCGGTCCCCAGCAGATAAGCACCACTCACGGTCTGCCCGTCAGATGTTCTGGCCCAGACATGATTGTCGTCCTGACCGGTTTCTGTCACATCTGCATCAAAGCTGATCCTGACAAGATCGGTTGCCAGAGCCTTTTCCAGAAGATGGGGCGTTACTGCGGATTGTTCCAGATGAATGCGGTAAGGTGCAATGGTGTCGCGTTGCAGCACAGCCTGATCAAACTCGGCCAGAATGTTACCGCCGGTTCCCCGATATTGGATGCGCTCCGCCTTGCAGCCCTGCGACAGCATGACATCCAACAAGCCAAATTCCGCCAGTATTTCCAGGGTCGGGGGATGAAATGTTGAGGCTTTTGAAGCCTGGCTCAAGGTGGAACGCTTTTCAAGAATGTGGCTGCTTATGCCGTGATTGGCCAGCTTCAGAGCAGCCGTCAGGCCCACAGGCCCGGCTCCGCAAATAACGATATCCGGCTTTGAAACGTGAGCGCTCATTTAATCCTCTAGCCAATTCACTTACAAACATATGTATTATGTTACATACATACTACATATCAATCCGGCTCAGCAACCAGTTTCAGTACTTGGCGTCGCAATAATGTCGAAAAGACCGCATAGGCTTCTGTCTTCATATTGGCCCGCATGCCGCCGTGACCACGGTTCGCACTTGTTGTATACTGCCTGCCGGATAAGCTCTATCGTGACACTGAAATAACCGCTTTTGACGTTCGAAGGAGATTCAAAGTGAACCCGCCGGCCCCGTATGAATTGGATTTCACTGAAATCCTGATCGAATCAACCGCGCCGAAAGGTGAAGAGGTCGTCATTCATTTTGAAGGCCAAAACGGCAAACAGACTGTCAGGCGTGCGATAAAAAGCCACGATTTTCAGGACATTTTTGAATGCTGCCAGGGTCTTGCCAGCGATGTGTTCACGGCTGAATTTCGCATGAATTCTGCGGTCAGCCTCAGCTTTGAGATCATGAGCGACAGTGATGTTACGGTCTGGCACACTCAGCCTTCCTCGTTCCTGAAAATGCAATTGTCGATGACCATGCACTGGTCCTGTATCCACCTTCAGAAGAACTATAAGTCTTTCACGTCTCTCGGTCTGATTGAGTTGCCGGAAAAATATCAGCTTGTTGATGGCCGCCTGCCGCTTGGTGATACCGTCAGGCTGATCATGGATTCCATGAAGTCAGGCATTGAGTTCATGGGCATGCTGATTCTCAAACGAGATGAGATCGACCACCAACGGGAAGTTGAACGCGCTCTTTAGGCGTTCGATAAGTCCCGCCGCTTTCGCTTTTTGATTGCTTTAATGTACTAATGTTAATACATTATGGGCATCTTCAAATTGCGAGAGCCAGAATGCACCCTGCCGACAAAGCCTTTGACTATGGACGAGCTTACCGGGAACGCGCGCTTAAAAGCGTCGCGTTCGGCGTGTCCTCGACACCGCGCGGTCGCCAGTTGCCTGCACCGATCGTGGCCAAACGTGCGGAGGAAGCGCACATTTATGATGAAACCGGCGCGGGCTTTGTTGATTATGCGCTGGGTTATGGTCCGCTGATTCTCGGTCATTCTCCAGCTTGTGTGGTGGACGCCATCCAGAACGCGGTCCAGCTTGGCTTGCGCACCGCTTCTGTGCATACCGGCGAGGCGGAATTGGGAGAGTTGATTGCCGACACGCTGCCTTGTGCCGAACAGTCGGCCTTTGTCAGCTCCGGTTCTGAGGCTGCCCATTTGGCACTGCGTACGGCGCGTGCGGTTACCGGCAAATTGCCTGTCATCAAGTTTCGCTGCAATTACCATGGCTGGTTTGATAACATCCATTTCGCCAATGATGCGCAGAATGACGGCCCCGCTACAATTGGCCAGAATCCAGATGCCGCGTCTCATATGACCATTCTGGATTGGGGCGATACGGCCGGGTTTGAGGCAGCGATCTCTTCGGATTATGCAGCTGTTATTCTGGAGCCAATCGCTGTGAATGGCGGGTGTCTGTATCCACCTGCAGGGTTTCTGGAGGCCATCCGCCGAAAAACACAGGAACTTGGCGTCGTTTTGATCTTTGACGAAGTCATCACCGGCTACCGGCTGTCTGTTGGCGGCGCCCAGCAGGTGTTGAAGGTCTGTCCTGATATTGCTGTCATCGGCAAGGCCATGGGATCAGGCATGCCGATTGGTGCCATAGCAGGTACTAAAGAGGCTATGGAACCGATTGCATCCGGCCGCATGTTGCACCGGGGGACGTTTAACGGGAACCCCATCAGCCTTGCCGCCTCCATTGCCTGTATCAATCATCTGCGCAGCCATGCGCCGACGATTTACAATGATATTGATGCAATGGCTGCCGATTTGGAAGATCACGCCAATGCATGTGCAAATGCATCAGGCGTTACGGCCAGCGTCACAAGGGTTGGTTCAGCACTGCAGATTTTTCTGGGCCTGCCCAAAATCACCAACCTCTCGGACACGGCCCATATTGACAAGCAACTGACCGCACGGTTCGCTGCAGAAATGTTGAAACGCAATGTGCAGATCATTGCACGCGGGCTGATGTATCTGTCCAGCGCCCATACACAACAGGATATAGACCTGACCAAAGACGCCATGACAGAGGCCTTTGCAGTGCTCGGCCAATAGGCCCGAAGCGGCAGGTCCTGAACAAAAGGATTTTTTGATGCCGACAAAAGCGAGACAATATCGCGAGTTCATGGCGGGCGATGATCTCATCGTTTCCTGTGGTGCCTATGATGGCTACAGCGCCCGGCTGATCGAAAAAGCCGGTTATAAAACCGTTGCGACCAGTGGAGCGGCTATCTCGAACTCGCGAATGGGCATCGCCGATATGGGCGTCATGGGCCTTGCGGAAAATCTGGACCAGTGCCGCGCCATCGTGCGGGCGGTCAATCTGCCGGTCACGTGTGATGCAGATACGGGCTATGGTAATCCGGTCAATGTCTATCACACTGTCCAGGAATTTGAGGCCATTGGCGCTGTCGGCGTGAATATTGAAGATCAGGTCAGCCCGAAACGCTGTGGCCATATGAGCGGCAAAGAGGTGGTCGACAGCACAGAAATGCAGAAGAAAATTGAGGCGGCCTGCCTGGCGCGGCGCGATGATGATTTTGTCATTGTGGCGCGCACTGATGCGCTGGCCGTTGAAGGGCTGGAGAAAACACTGGATCGCATCAAAGCCTATGTTGAGGCCGGTGCTGACATGATTTTTGCCGATGCGGTCAATTCCGAAGAGACAATTGCCCGGGTGGTTGAGGCAGCAGACGTGCCGGTTTCGGTCAATATGGGTTTTGGCATACGTGCGCGGCCCACAACACCGCTCATTCCCCTGCCCCGCCTGAAAGAACTGGGTGTGCAACGCATCAGTCTGCCGCGTATGCTGCCGGCTGCGGCCATACGAGCCATGGAGACAGCTCTGAGCGTCATGCGAGAGGTCATTGAAACCGGTATACCGGTCGACCGGACAGATTTACTGGCTGGCATTGAGGAAATCATGGACCTTATGGACTATGATTCCGCGCGCGACCTGGAAGCCAAGCTCCTGACAACAGAAGCCATTGAGACGAAATATCACCGCTGAAACGAGCCCTGTCGATGATTGCTGCGAATACAGACAGATTGAAGGTTAAGCGGTTTGATGTAACCGGCCCTCGCTCCCACGCCTGTCTGGATTTGCAGCGCGTATTGCGTGCGCGCAAGCGGCCCCTGCCCAAATGTCTGATGGTTGTGCTGGAAAATCTGTTGCGCCAGCAGCTGAAAGGCGCCGATGTTTCAACGCAGATTGATGCATTGGTGAATTTGGGGGCGGATAGTGGCGAGATTATCTGCTCGCTGAAAGCCAACCGGGTTCTGTTTCCAGATAGCAGCGGCCTGCCCGCATTGATGGATTTGGCTGCTGCGCGCGATGCGATGGCTGCATCGGGTCTTGCACCTGAACTGATTGAACCGGTGGTGCCTGTTACCCTTGTTGTTGATCATTCGCTGATCGTCGACCATTCCGGGCGCATTGATGCGCCTGCGCTGAATGAAGCAAAGGAGATGGAGCGCAACGCGGAACGCTACGCATTTTTTAAATGGGCCGAAGCGGCGTTTGACAATCTGACGATCGTGCCGCCTGGCTCAGGCATTATCCATCAGGTGCATCTGGAAAAGCTGGCCCGTCTTGTGGCTCTGGATGACCAGGCACCGGGGCAACCTCTGGCCTTTCCGGAATTCGTGCTTGGCTGCGATTCCCATACGACCATGATCAACTCCATTGGCCTTCTGGGCTGGGGTGTTGGCGGCATTGATGGTGAAATGGCCATGCTCGGCAATGCCTATAGCGTGCGTATTCCGCGTGTCATTGGCGTGCGTCTGACCGGTGCCTTGCAGGCCGGCATCATGCCAACCGATCTGGTTTTGACCATCACCAACCGGTTGCGGGACTATGGTGTGGTGGGGGCCTTTGTAGAGTTTTTCGGCAGCGGACTTGAGGCGCTGTCCGTCGCGGACCGGGCGACTATTGCCAATATGGCCCCGGAATATGGTGCGACCATTGGCTTCTTTCCAATTGACAACAACACGATTGATTATCTGCAACAATCCGGTCGAAGCAAAGAGCACATCGCGCTGGTCGAGGCCTACGCCAAAGCATCCAGCCTGTTTGCCGATGCGGACGAAGAGGCTGACTATTCGGACATCCTTGAGATTGATCTGGCGTCCATCCGGCCAAGCGTTTCGGGGCCGAAAAGACCGCAGGATCTTGTGGCGTTGGATGCGCTTGCGCACTCTTTCCGAGAAACGCTCTCGACCGATACACAGAATGGCGGATTTGGACTGCCGCCGCACGCTTTGGAGAACAAAGCGACCATTACCCTTGCTGGCAAAGACCACACGCTGACCCATGGCAGCATTGTCATCGCCGCAATAACCTCCTGCACCAACACCTCCAACCCGACTGTGATGATCGGGGCTGGTCTGCTCGCGCGCAATGCAAGGCGTCTGGGCTTGACCGTTCCCGCCTTTGTCAAAACCTCCATGGCACCGGGCTCGAAACTGGTGCGCGACTATTTGCAGGACGCCGATTTGATGGGCCCATTGCAGGAGCTTGGGTTTCATATTGTCGGCTATGGCTGCACCACCTGTTCGGGGAAATCCGGCCCCATTAATCCCGTGGTTGCAGATGCCATCTCTGATCAGGATTTGGTCGCGGCGGCTGTGCTGTCCGGGAACCGCAATTTTGAAGGGCGCATACATAAAAGCTGCCGGGCAAGCTACCTTGCCTCTCCCGTCCTCATCGTTGCCTTCGCACTGGCAGGCAGGGTCGACATTGACTTTGATGCTGAGCCGCTTGGGTTTGACCCCGACAACGGGCCGGTCTTTTTGAAAGATATCTGGCCGGACCGGGATGAAATTCTGTCTTTGGTCGGCACCAGCCAAACGCCAGCGCGGTTCAATGCCAGCTATGCCAGCCTCTATCAGGGGTCAAAGCTGTGGCGCGATCTGGAAAGCCCATCTGGCCAGCAATTCGCCTGGGATACGCACTCCAGCTATATCAAACGGCCACCGTTCTTTGATTTGCCAGCCACAGATCTGCCCGATGAATTATCGAACGCACGGGTGCTGGTCATGGCCGGGGACTCTCTCACCACAGATCATGTGACCCCCAGTGGTGAAATTCTGAGCGACAGTCTGGCCGGGCGCTATTTGATGGATAGCGGCGTTGCGCCATCCGACTTTAACGCCGTCACGCAGCGGCGCGGCAATCATGACTTCATGACGCGCATTACGTTTGGCAATCAGCGTATGAAAAACCGGCTTGTGCCGGGCGTTGAAGGCGGATTTACCCGACTCACATCGGATGGCGATGTCCTGCCGATTTTCGATGCGGCCCAATGGCTGACGGACAATCACAAAAACCCCATTGTGTTGGCTGGACGTGATTACGGCATGGGATCGAGCCGGGACTGGGCAGCGAAGGGACCAAAACTTCTGGGCGTTCGGCTTGTGCTGGCACAGTCCTTTGAACGCATTCACCGGGCCAATCTGATCGGGATGGGTATCATTCCGCTGGTGTTTGTTGAGGGTCAATCTATCGACAGTCTTGGGCTTACCGGGTTTGAAACCTTCAGTTTTGCCGGTTTGAGCCAGGCTTTGGAAGGCGGTCAGTCCGTCGTCGTCACGGCAAAAGATGCATCAGGCAAAGACACTGTCTTTGACGCACAGCTGGATGTCAGCGGCATGCAGGAAACGGAATTGCTGCGGCAGGGCGGAATTTTTCAATCTCTTATTGCCAATGCCAAGGGCAAGAACCGCATCAAGGAGATGACCGAATGAGCTTTGATCTGTGTCTTTTGAACGGCAGCATCATCTTCCCCGGAGAAGGGATCCGATCCGGCACGATTGGCATCAAGGACGGTAAGATTGCGGCCATACTGGCTGCAGATCAACGTCCGGATTCACTGCGGGTGATAGACTGCCGGGACAAATGGATATTTCCCGGCCTGATCGACCCGCATACCCATATCGGCTTTGGCGACAAGGAGAATGACTGGGCGAGTGAAACACAGGCTGCTGCTTTGGGCGGTGTGACCGGCCTGATGAGTTTCTGGCGCAGCCAGGAATTGATGCAATCAGCAGCGGATTGGCGCGACGAAGCCCTCACGCGCAGTGTTATCGATTTCGGATTTCATTTCGGCATTACATCGCAGGCACATGTAGCGGAACTGGCTGCGGCCACCAAAACCCATGGCGTAACCTCTATCAAAGTCTATCTCATGTACAAGGGCGCGACCGGCGCGGCCAAGGGCTTTACCGAAGTGGATGATCATCTGCTGTTTGCAGCGCTTGATGCGGGATCAAAGGTCAAGGGCGGCGTGGTGGGTGTGCATTGTGAAAACACCGAGGTCATTCCGTTTTTTCGCGCCCCGCTCAAAGCATCCGGGCGCGATGATCTGAAAGTCTGGGATGAGCAATCTCCGGGTTTTCTGGAGACAGAAAATGTATTTCGCGTTGCGTTCTTTGGCGAGAAAGCCAATTGCCCGGTGAATATAGTTCACATGTCGACAGTCGAGAGCCTTGATCTGGTGCGCCGTATGCGTCACCGCAACCGGCCGCCCATTCATGTAGAAACCTGCATTCACTACCTCACCCTGCCCCATGATTCTGATCTGGGAGCCATTGGAAAAGTCAATCCGCCGCTGCGGTCGCAGGCCGATATTGATGGCTTGTGGGAAGGCGTCGCAGCCGGCGATATTTCCACCATTGGTTCCGATCATGTGCCGCGAAAACGGTCCACCAAAGGGCCGGATATCTGGCAGGCCAGTGCCGGTTTTCCAGGCGTTGGCCAAATCCTTCCAGTGCTGCTGGAAGAAGGTTTTCACAAACGGGATATTCCTTTGGAACGACTGGCAGAAGCGACCAGCCGCAATGTGGCCGCGCTCTACAGCCTGCCAAACAAGGGCTCGATTGCGCCAGGCTATGATGCCGATTTTGCCATTATTGACCCGGCTAAGGAAACTTTGATTGACGTCGCGCAATCGCCTTCCTTTTCTGACTATTCGGCCTATGAAGGCAAACGGTGCCGGGGTGCGGTCACGCATACAATATTGCGGGGACAGATTATTGCCGAGAACGGCAATCTGGTCACTGCGTCGTCACCCCATGGACAATATCTGCACCGCGCGTGCTGAAAGGACAAGACATGACAGAACGGGTTTGGGACAAGTTTCTGACCGATAAAGACAAGCGGATTTACCAGCTTGCGGGCTATGGCAAACGCGGTGGTTTTGGCACACGGCCAGCTCTGTTCATTATCGATGTGCAATACAATTTCTGCGGCAATGAACCTGGCGAGGCGCATGAAGAGGGCCTGAAACAATACCGCACCCATTGTGGCGAGGCAGGCTGGAAGGCTGTTCCGCATATTGAACGGCTGTTGAAGTTGGCACGGGCAAAAAACCTGCCAGTGTTCTATACCCAGTCAGAACGCCGCCCGGATATGATCGACAGCGGTGTGCAGGTAGGTAAAAATCATCGAGGCAGCGAAAAAACCAGTCAGGAAGGCGCCCATGCCACCCAGACAGTTGCGTCTTTGAAGCCGGAGCCGCAGGATATTCTGATCGGCAAGCGCAAGCCCTCGGCCTTTTTCGGCACACTCTTCATGAGCCATCTGAATTTTCTGGATGTTGACACGCTGATCATGACCGGCTGCACCACATCAGGCTGTTTGCGGGCGACAAGTGTGGATGCCTATTCGTTCAATTTCAAAGTGGTGATTCCGGAAGAAACCGCCTTTGACCGGTTTGAAGCCAGCCACGCCATGAATCTGTTCGATCTCAATTGCAAATATGCCGATGTCATTCCGGTGGATGACGTAGCGGATTATCTGCAGCAATTGCCGAAGCGGGAAAGCGGTGAAACGGCGTGAGACCGCAGTCATTGTATTGGACATTGCGAGGCCATTGAATTGATCTGGTGATCGGGACAGGACTCTGGTGGGCGCAAAACCAAAAACAGAGAGAATCATAAAAGCCAAGGCCTCAACGGCAAAGCTTAAAAACAATATATATCCATATACTTGTATTATACATGTTGACTGAGCGTGGCGATACTAGTATATGACATGTTCCAAAACCAAAAAGGAACATGATATGACACAAGCTATCGCACTGCTGACATTCGAGCCACGCGAATTAATACTGAAGCAGGGCGGATCGCGCAGCTGGGTTGCAAAAGCTGAGCGCGTGCAAGAATACCCGTATGTAGTGCTGGTACGAAATTTCAAGCACCCGTCTGCGCCACATGATGTTGAACATGGTGCGGTATTCCTGATCGGACGTATCTCTGGTGTAAGAGAAGTCGATGAGACGGCTGCCAATGGAAGGCCCAGAATTCAGATTGATATTTCCGAGTATGCTGAGGTCAATATCGCTGATGCATGGGGCAAGTCACAGAATCCCGTTTGGTTCACAGATTTTGAGACGCTAGGTGTGGATGTGTCCAAGCTGAAATTCCGATCAGTTCCTCCAAGGCAATTATCTGCAACAAAAGCAACGGACAAATCGGCTATCGTTGGTAAATATCGCGAGAGAATAGCCGAATTGTATCAGGTGTCTGTGCGGCAGATTGAAATCGCTATCAAGCTTTGAGCTTCTTCTAAGATCAGCTCCCGAAGCCTATATTATTTGAAATTTATTTGAAAACCATATGGAGATCGCAATGTATCCTCATGAAGAAGTAAAAAAATCTGACTATTTCAGGAAAGCTCTCGGTAATATGGTGAAGCATGGAGGCAAACTAGCCTCCATCCGCTTCGGGCTTACCGGCGACGGCGTTGCGCCGAATTACATGATTATTGATCCGCAAAATGGAAAGCACCCCTTCCACGGCAATGGTCATGGGCCATTCAAAGAGGCCCCTGGGAATCAGTTTGCGGATGATCGACTGGCTCCGGCCATGTCTTTTACAGACGTCCAACAGCAGATCCAAAGATGTATTTCAGACAGTAAATAGACCGTTACTGTTGCCCTAAGACAGCGGAATTTCTTCGCCGGTTCTGTCCATGAACTTGCCCGCGTTTTCAGCTGTTACCGTTGCGAGCACCTTGCGCATTTTGCGTACGGAATCATCGGCTTCATACTTGGCCCCGACGGGCAGCATGTCTGTCTTTGTCGGGCCGGGTCTCAGGGAAATGTAGGTGATGCCCTGTTCCTTGAGCGCGAGCCCGAGCGAAATTGTCACCGCATGCGCCGCCGCTTTGGTCGATGCGTAAACACAGTTACGGGCGGCAACCATATTGCTGAAGGTGCCAGCCTGGCTGCCCAAAGTGGCACCCACAGGATTGTCAGACAGTTTCAAATTCGGCACCAATAAATTTGTCAGCAGAGCAGGCGCAAGAACATTGATGTTAAAGGCGTCAGTCCATTCAGACCGATCAGCATCAAGGGCGGTTTTTGTATTATCACCCATAATGCCTGCATTGTTGATCAGCAGATCAACTTTTTGACCCTCCAGCTGGCGGGTAAAGGCTTTGCAGGAGGAAGGGTCAGCGACATCAAGCTGCATGATTTTTACATTGAGCCCGCGCAAATCACCGGCTTTATCCAAATCGCGGCAGGTCGCAATCACGTTCCAATCGTCTTTTGAATATTGCCGCGCGAATTCAAGGCCGAGGCCGCGATTGGCACCCGTGATAATGACTGTCTTCATAAAACTGCTCCCCTATCAGGCCAGGCTTTCATCCACCTTGGCGGGTTCGGGCGTAAAACCAGCGTCACGGATGGCATGAATTGCGCAAAACTCATCCTTGCGGAAATATCTCCGCTGATGCCCACAGACCCGACGGCAGCACCGTCTTCATCCATAATCAGCACCCCACCGGGAACCGGAATAAAGCGGCCATCAGATGCGGCGCTCAGGGCATTTGAGAAATTTGGCCGCGCGACCATACGGTCCCCAAGATCTCGGCTGGATGTTCCCATGCCCAAAGGACCATAGGCTTTGCCAAGAGCTATATTGTAGCGCAGAATGCCACAGCCATCTTCGCTTTTGAAGGCTATCGGAATGCCGCCACTGTCCAGCACAACAACGGTCAGGGGATCAAAATCCTGTTGCCGGGCGGTAGCCAAAGCACCATCAACAATGGCGCTGTCGGCGGCGAGGGAAAGGCTGCGTTTCACTTTCATGTGTCAGACTTTTGGATTGCCTGATCCACCTGCTCTACGGTCGTTGTGAAGTGTTTGTTCAACAGGCTGACAGCCAGTTCCGGATCACGGGCAACGGCTGCATCGGCTATTGCACGGTGTTCATCGGCCACATTGTTGCAGGCCTTGCCCAAGGTTAAACCGATGCGCCGATAACGCTCGATTTCGTCGAATAGTTTTTCGCAATACTCAACAAGCCGCTTTGATCGGCAGGCGCTGACCAGGCTGCTGTGAAAGGCGCGGTGCAATTTGTTCCAATGCTCCGCTTCGGCGGTGATTTGCAGATCTGCCGGGCGCTGCAGCCGTGAGATGCGGATGCAGCTTAGGAGGACAGTTTCCTCCCATTCCGCATCGCCATATTCAATGGATTCACGAAGCCCTGCTTCATTCAACATGCAGCGTGCGCGATTCAAATCCCATAATTCTTCAATGCTGGCGGATACAACAGAAAAGCCCCGGCGATCACTTTGTACAACCCAGCCCTCAGACGACAACCGGCTGAGGGCCTCGCGAATGGGGCTCAGGCCAACATCAAAGCGCTCAGCCAGATTTCTGGTCTTCAGCTTTGACTCTGCCGGAAGCATGCCATTCATAATATCCGCTCTGATCTGTTCATACACGTTTGATGTATGAGTCCGCTCGCTCTTCAAGTTCGACCAACCTTTTTCAATTCCGCTCTTCACCTGCGTTTATCACACAGACGTGTCGCAGACTACGCCATATCGGCTTGGGATTAGTGCCCATTCCCTGCTCTACCCCTGCTCTACCTGTCACACCTACTTTATTGGGTAACACAAAATGGCAAGAATTTTTATCGATAAAATATGCTTTACAGAATTTTTACCGATCATATGGTTTTGAACAATGCAGTCAGGAGGAGACTTTGCATGTGTGAACCGTCTGCTTTGGCTGTTTGCGTTATGCAGAATTATTCAATGAAACTGGTTTCGTTTTCACAATTTGATCGCACGGGCTTCGATCGCAGGGGCTTTGATCGCTCGGGCAATGGCGTTGCGCCAGCCTCTGGCTCCGCTCCCGAACACCTTGGATGGGTGCAGGAAGATCTGACCACTGTCCTGATTGTTAATCCCACTCTGACCGGCATGCCCGCATCCATGATGGAAGTGATTGCCGGCGGTGACGCCGCTGTGCAGAAGATCGCATCAGCAGCGGATCAGCTTCAATCCGTATCACTGGACGCCATCAACCTGCTGCCGCCACTGACAGATCCAAAGGGCATTTTTTGTGTCGGCCTCAATTATGCGGACCATGAACGGGAAGCGCCGGTGGCAGGGACTGATTACCCGACCATCTTTCTGAGACTGGCCCGCAACCAGATTGCGCATGGGCAAGCCATGGTGGCTCCCGGTTGCAGCCCGACGCTGGATTGGGAAGGCGAACTGGCTGCCATTATCGGCAAGCCGGGAAGAGCTGATCAGCTCTAATGGTTGATGATGGCCTGTCTGGCGTGTTCGCTGTCCTTTAACATCTGCATGAAGGTTTTCATGTGATCTGGAACCTTTGCAGATGCCCGATAGGCGTAGCCGGCAGTGGTTTCCCAGATGGGCTGCTTCAGTTTGATTTCCTGCAGGCCAATGGCATGAGCCAGCGGCAGCATCTGCGCCGGAACATGCGCAATATAACGACCACTTTTCAGACCCTGTAGCAGGCTGTGGATAGATGTCGTTTCAAATGCAATATGGGGCGGCTCCAGCCTGTTAGCGGCAAAGAAGGAAGAGATGCGCTCTGTTCCCACATAATCACTTTTCAGCACCATCCATGGATAATTGTGAATCATCAGGGCATCGACTTCGCTCTCTCTGGCCAGTGGATGACTTGGGTCAGCGATCAGCACGTGATGGATGTCGAACAGTTTCTGTTTGATGACTTCAGACCGGTTGGGGAAATCCAATGAAACACAGATCAGATCAAGCTCACCATTGATCAACTCCGGTACCAATGTGTCGATCACACCACCGATCAGCGAAATGTTGACGCCGGGCTGCTGCTCCTGAAACCGTGCCACAATGGGCGGTAATATGCTGACCAGCCAAACCGGACCGGCACCAATGCGCAACACGCTGGAATGGCCACCGCGCAGCCGATCAATCCGCGAAACCGCATGGCGGTATTCATTCTCCATAACTTTGGCATGCTGAAACAGGATTTCACCAAAATTGGTCAGCCGCACGCCTGTGGACACGCGGTCGAACAATTTCACCTCAAATTCTTCTTCGAGCTTCTGCATGCTCTTCGTCAGCGCTGGCTGACTGATATGCAGGATTTCAGCAGCTTTTGTGATGCTGTTGTTTTCTGCAACAACCAGAAAACTGCGTAGAAGCCGTGACTGCATGATGACCTTCCCAAAGCGTTTCTCAATGTTCTTTTGCCGGGTGTGCAATTCCCGGTAGTTATGAACATCGTAATTGTGCTGTGCCGTGACTTACAATCAAAGCCCATGACTACCAGTGACTATAGGCGATTTACCATTTCAAAAAACATATGGGAAGCAGATGGGAATAACCAAGCGTTATGGACGCGGCATAACAATGTATTGGACGCCCCCCGGTCCGTCACGCACCATTGCCGCAAAGGTCAAACGGTAAACACACATATGGAGGAGAGCCATGTCCGGCTATACAGAGGCCGCAAGCGGTCTTGTTTTTCATGAATTGAGCCATGAATGGGGCCATGGCGCACCCTCTCTTCCAGGGTTTGATGATGTTGTGATGTATCGCAGCGTGAAGCATGGTCAGCACGGTGTCATGGCACATCGAATGCGCATGGTCATGCATTCCGGGACGCATCTGAACTCCCCACTTCACATGATCCAGCAAGGTATTGGCGTTGGCGACATTGCCATGGAGCGTCTGTTTGGTAATGGCGTGGTTCTGGACATTCCCAAAGGTCAATGGGAGTTGGTAACAGCAGCCGATCTGGACGCGTTCTCGGATCGCGTCAACGAAGGTGATCTGGTGGTGATTGTCACCGGCTGGCACCGCAAATATTCCGACAGTCTTGAGTATTTTGGCGACGGGCCGGGCCTCTCCATCGAGGCCGCTGAATGGCTTGTGGCAAAAAATGTTGGCCTTGTGGCTGTAGACACGCCGCAGGTGGACCATCCTCTGGCCACCTCACTTGGACCACATCGCGGCGGGCCGCTGATGAACCGCCTGGTGGCAAAATATCAGGACGGCACGGGCAAAGATCCGAAGGTCGAGCACCCTGTGTGGAATGGCGCGCACAAGGTTCTGCTGAGTGCCGGTATTCCAACCATCGAAAATGTCGGCGGTGATGTGGATGACATGCTGGGCAAAACAGCCCTGATGCATGCCCTGCCCTGGAACTGGAAAGAAGGCGATGCCTGTCCTGTTCGTCTGGTGGCAATCACAGACCCCAATGGAAACTATCGCATTGACGCAGGCGCTGCAGCATAGCGCCGGGAGGATATCATGGCTGAAACAGAGACAAAAAACGGACTTCGCTACTACAATCTGTCGCACCGCTGGGGGCATGGCATGCCAGAATGGCCTTCCAGCCCCGGCATCAATGTGGGCGTAAAGAAATTTCATGCCAAGGACGGTGTTTATGTCACCGAATTTGAGGGGATCATGCACCGCGGCACCCATGTGGATGCCCCACTCCATGTCACTGAGAATACGCCGACGCTGACGGGTTATCCGGTCAGCACGTTTTTCGGCACCGGCGTTGCGGTTTCCATTCCAAAAGGAAAATGGGAAGTGATCACGGCCGAGGATCTGGAAAACGCGACGCCCAAAATTCAAAAGGGCGATATCGTGATGATCAATACCGGCATGCATCACAAAATGGCGGATACGGATGAGTATTATGCCTACTCGCCCGGCCTTTATGCCGAGGGTGCTGAATGGCTTGTTGAAAAAGGCGTCAAGATGGTCGGCGTTGATGTACAGGCCAATGACCACCCGATGGCGACCAAATTGGTCGATCATGGTCTTGGACCCACACATCCGCATCTGATTGAGGAATACAAGGACTATACCGGCCGCGATGTGAAGGAAGATTTCCCGAACTGGGAAGCTGCACATAAAATTCTGATGGTGAAGGGTGGCATTCCCGGCATCGAGAATGTGGGCGGTGAACTGGATATGGTTACCGGCAAACGCTGCACCTTCATGTCGTTTCCATGGCGCTGGCCAGAGGGCGAGGGCTGCGGCGTGCGCGTCATGGCCGTGATTGATCCGGACCAGTCCTTCCGCATTCCAACAGGAGCCTGATATGAGCGAGATCACCCCGACCCTGCGTGACCCGCTTTCCATGTTTCAGGTGAAAGACAAGGTCGCTATCATCACTGGTGCATCCGGTGCCTTTGGCCGCGCCTGCGCCCTGACCCTTGGATCTTTGGGCGCCAAGCTTGTGCTGGTGTCTGGCTCTGAAGCGGAACTGGCTGCCGTGCTGGCTGAAGTAAAAGACGTCGGCGGCGACGCTGTTACCATCAAACGTCGGCCCAATTCACTGGAAGACGCAGAAGCCATTCGTGATTTCGCTCTGGAAACCTATGGCCGCATTGACCAGTTGGTGATTGCATCCGGCTACAACAAGGCCGGTTTTATCCAGGACATGGATTACGAAGACTGGCAGGCGGTCATGGATGCCAATGTGCGCGGCGCCTGGTTTATGGCCAAGGCGGTCGGCAGTTACTGGATTGAAAACGCGATCAAAGGCAAGATGCTGATGATGTCGTCGGTTCGCGGACGCCATGGCAATGTCTCCGGCTACACTGCCTATTGCACGTCCAAGGGTGGATCGGATGCGCTGACCCGTGTGTTGGCCACTGAATGGGGGCAATATGGCATCACCGTCAATTCCATTGCACCAACCGTCTTCCGCTCCAAACTGACAGCGTGGATGTGGAGCGATGATCCGGTGGGACAGGCAACACGCAAACGTTCACTAGCGCGTATTCCACTTGGCCGGTTGGGCGAAGCGGAAGATTTGATGGGTATGGCGCTGTATCTGCTCTCGCCTGCCTCCGATTTCTGTACCGGCCAGATCATGTATGTGGACGGTGGATTCACAGCGGGATAGAGCCATGTCAAAAACCTCAAACATTACCATCATTGGTGCCGGGCTGATGGGCCATGGCATTGCCCATGTATTGGCGGCAGCTGGCCATCCGGTCAAAGTGTTTGATCGCTCAGCGGAGGCTCTTGCGAGTCTTCCTGAACGCCTTGCCAAATTGTGTGATCTGCTGAGCGTTGATCCCGCAATCAATGATCGCATCACCACTCATAGCAATCTGGCAGAAGCGGCAACAGGCGCAGATTTTGTGATTGAGGCCGCGGCGGAAAATCTGGAAATCAAGCAGTTCATTGTTGCCGAACTGGAAGCCGTGGTTGAGCCCACTTCAATTATCGCGTCGAATACATCAGCCCTGCCGATCACCAGAATTGCAGCCAGGGCAAGCAATCCTGAGCGCATTGTCGGAACCCATTTCTGGAACCCGCCTCATCTTGTCAAGCTTGTGGAAGTGGTGCAGGCGGAAAAAACCAGTCTGAAGACCATCAAGCGGACTTTGGCGCTTTTATCTGATGCGGGTCATCACGCTGTGCATGTGCGCAAGGATATTCCCGGCTTCATCGGCAACCGTCTTCAGCATGCGCTGAAACGCGAAGCCATTGCGCTTGTTGCCAACGGTATTTGCGATGCGGAAACGGTGGATGATGTGGTGAAGCACGGCTTTGGCAAAAGGCTGGCCGTGCTGGGGCCTCTGGAACAATCCGATCTTGTCGGCCTGCCGCTGACGAAAGCCATCCATGAAACGCTGATGCCCGATCTGGATCGCACCGACACTGTGCACCCGTATCTGGAGCAGCGGATTGCCGACGGGCATATCGGCATGGCCAGCGGAGAAGGCTTTCGCACCTGGACAGAAGAAGAAGCCAATGCGTTGCGTGAGCGGCTGAACAATTTCCTCGTCGCACAAGCCGACACAAAGGCGACGACCAACAAAAAGGACTGACGCATCACCGGATTTTTCGGGCGCGTATTCAGACAATAAGGAACAAAATATGTTGCAGGTCACACGGTTCGATACGGCCAAACCCTATGATGCCAAAAAACATTTCGGCATGTCGGCCGTGCGTCTGCAGGGACAGGGTGTTTCTGATCTGGAAAATTATTGGGTTGGATTTTCAACCTTTCTGCCTGGCGGCGGTGCTGAACAGGGATCTGCACCAACGGCCAAGGTTTATGTGGTGCTGGACGGGGAAATTACGGTGACCACGGCTGAGGGCGACACGGTGCTGGAGAAATATGATTCCTGCTATCTGCCGCCCAATCTGGAACGCTCAATCGAGAACAAGACCAATCATGTGGTCCAGATGCTGGTGATATCCCCAAACTGACAAAAACTAAAAAATCTGTGGTGATCCGGTTTTAGTGGATCAACCGGGAACAGAATGAAAATCAAAAAACGGAGGAGACTGAAATGAAGAAAACACTCTTGAGACATGCGGTTCCAACGGCGCTCACTGGAGCTCTGGCCGCCCTGATGGCCCTCAGCGGGCCTGCGAATGCGCAAACTGTGGAACTGAAACTTGCGCATTTTCTGCCAACGGCCAATGGCATGCATTCAGATTTCATGGAGCCATGGGCGCGGGATCTGGAAGCCTGCAGCGAAGGCGCGGTTAAAGTCACGATCTTTCCGGGCGGTACGCAATTGGGCAATCCGGGCAAGATCTATGATGCGGTGCGTGCCGGTGCAGTGGATATCGCTCAGGGTCTGAGCGGCATTCCAGGCGGGCGCTTTGAACGCACCCGAATTGCAGAGCTGCCGTTTATTTTTGACAGCGCTGACGAAGCAACACGGGCGATCTGGTCTGTCTTTCCCGAGCATCTGGAAGCGGAGTTCCCGGATGTCAAAATTCTGGCGATCCATGCCCATAATCCAGGTCAGGTTCACACCACAGAAAAGCAGGTGAAAACCACCGATGATCTGCAGGGATTGCGCTTGCGCTTTCCAACGGCAGCGGCCTCGGCCATGATTTCCGCTCTTGGCGGCAATCCGGTTGGTCTGCCACCTGGCGCGGTTTATGAAAACGCCGAAAAAGGTGTGATCGATGGTGCGGTATTCACGTGGGATACAATGGCCTCGTTCAATCTGGCTGAAGTGATGAAGTATCATCTGGATGCAAAGGCCTATGTGACCACATTCTGGTTCGGTATGAACCAGCGCACTTATGATGAGCTGTCAGACAAGGTCAAAGCCTGTGTTGATGGGCAATCCGGTGAGGCGCTGATTGCCAAATTCGGTGACTGGTGGAATGCGTGGGACAAGGCAGGATATGACCGCGTTGTTGCTGAAGGCCATGATATCACCACCCTGTCTGACGAAGAACGCGCCAAATGGGCAGCAACTCTGGAGCCCATGGTCACCGCGTTCATTGCTGATCTGGAAAGCAAGGGCATCGATGATGCGCAAGAGATCTATGACAAGCTGAAGGCCTTTGCAGATGCGCAATAAAGACACAGCGGAACACAGCATCTGTGTCTGACCCCATAGTTGATACGCGCGCGCTTGATGGAAATCCTGGCGGGCGCGTGTTCACAAAGCTGATCATCTTTCTGTCCTTCGCTGCCATCTCCATTTCCATGGTGATGACAGTGGGGGATATTCTCGTGCGTCTGGCCGCCTCGATTGCTGAGATGCTGTCCGGCCAGCGTCCCAAATGGGGCCTGTTTGGTCTGGTCGATCTCACCCAGCTTGCCATGATGAGCGCTGTGCCGCTTGCCATTGCCGCCGCCTTCTTTCTGAACGCCCATATCCGCATCGATCTGATTTTCAATCTGATGTCGCGCAAGGGTCGCCGTTTGTCTGCTGCGTTGTCAGCCCTTATTGGCGGCACTGTATGCGGCTTGTGCTTGTGGACAGCCTGGGGTGAAATGCGAGGCCAACTGGATTTCACCACCACATCAGCAACGCTTGGCATTCCCTACACTTGGTATTGGGCTCCGCTTATCCTTGGCTTTGCCGTGTCTTTGCTGGCCTGTGTCCTGGGTCTTTATCAGGCGTTTCGTCCAGACCACCCCAGAGAAACTGTGCCCCGTGATGAGTGATCCCATCATCGGCCTTCTCGGTTTTCTACTCTCGCTGGTTCTGATTGCATTGGGTGTGCCCGTTGCCCTGTCTCTGGGTTTTGTGGGCATTGCCGGCTACGCTTTTACCAACGGGCTTTATGGCGCGTTGTTCATTATCGGGTCTGGCCCGTTTGAAGCGATTTTTCCCTATTCCCTGTCTGTCATTCCGTTGTTTTTGATGATGGGCGTTTTTTCATCACGGTGTGGTCTTTCGACAGATTTGTTTCAGGCAGCCAATGCCCTTGTGGGCCGCTTTCGCGGCGGACTTGCCATTGCCACCATCTGTGCCTGTGCCGGGTTCGGGGCCATTTGTGGCTCGTCACTGGCAACCGTTGCTACCATTGGCCGGGTGGCGCTGCCGGAAATGCGCAAGGTTGGCTATGATGACCGCCTTTCCTCTGCCAGCATTGCAGCCGGCGGAACACTTGGTGTGATGATCCCGCCAAGCATTCTTTTGATCATTTATGGATTGTTGACCGAGCAATCGATTGGCAAGCTGTTTTCAGCGGCCATCCTTCCCGGCCTTCTGGCAACAGCGCTTTATGCGCTAACCGTCGTTCTATCTGTAAAACTCAATCCCGGTCTTGTGGGAAGCCTGCCACCAGCCTCTGCGACGTCGCGCTGGAAGGCGGTTCGCAAGGCCTGGCCGGTTGCGGCCATGTTCGCAATTGTCATCGGCGGCATTCAGGCGGGTGTGTTTTCGCCAACAGAGGCGGCAGCGGTGGGTGCCGCTGGCGCTGTTTTGCTGGCTGTTGCGCGGCGGTCTTTGAACCGCTCCTCCCTTGCCTCCGCCATGCAGGAAACTGTTGAACTGACCGGCATGATCTTCTTCATCATTATTGGTGCCGCGCTGTTCAACTTCTTCATTGAGACAACCGGCCTGCCGCAATATCTGATTGCCACTGTGGAAGCTAGTGGCCTGCCTGCGTTCGGCATTTTGCTGATGATCATTCTGTTCTATCTGGTGCTGGGCTGCTTCATGGATTCCATGTCCATGATCATGCTGACCATTCCCTTTGTCTTCCCTTTGATATCAGCGCTCGGGTTTGACCCGATCTGGTTTGGTATTCTGGTGGTAACGGTTGCTGAGCTTGGTCTGATTACACCGCCTGTGGGCATGAACCTGTTTGTCATGCAGGGCGTTTCCCGCGATCTCTCCTCGGCCACTGTAATGAGGGGGATTGTGCCCTTTATCATTGCCGACACGGTGCGGTTGGCGCTTTTGATCTTTGTACCCGCCATCACGCTGTATCTGCCTTCTCTTGGCTAGAAGACCGGATGCCTGTTGACCTGAAATATTATATATGAATACTTGATCCATATACGAATGACAGCAAGCGGAGCGACGATATGGATCTGGGATTACGCGACAGGGTGTTTCTCATCACGGGCGGCGCTTCCGGTATAGGCGCTGCGATCAGCAATTGTATTGCGCGCGAGGGCGGCATTGCTGTGGTCCTGGCCCGCTCGGCTCCTGCTGACGGGTTTTTGGATGGGCTGCAAAGCAACAGTCCGCAATCACGTGTGATCCGTTGTGAACTCACCGATGACAGCCAGTGTGCGGCAGCCATTGCGCAGACGCTTGAGGCTTTCGGGCAAATTGACGGACTGGTGAACAATGCCGGCGCCAATGACGGGATCGGTCTTGATGCCGGGCCGGATGCCTTCCGCGCCTCCATTGAGCGCAATCTGACCCATTATTACACGATGGCGCATCTCTGCCTGCCGCATCTGAAAACCAGTAAAGGTGCCATCGTCAATATTTCCTCCAAAACAGCCATCACCGGTCAGGGTGGCACATCTGCCTATTGTGCCGCCAAAGGCGCGCAATTGAGCCTGACCCGCGAATGGGCAGCGGATCTGGCGCAGCATGGCATACGGGTTAATGCCGTCATTCCCGCTGAGTGCATGACGCCGCTTTATGAACGCTATCTTCAATCCCTGGGAGATCCGGAAGCTGAATTGCAGAAGATCACACAGCGCATTCCATTGGGCAACCGCATGACAGAGGCCGATGAACTGGCAAATATGGTGGCGTTTGCACTGTCAGACAAAGCAGGCCATACAACAGGCCAATGGTTGTTTGTGGATGGTGGTTACACCCACCTCGATCGGGCCATCACCGGATCATAGCCATCCGCACATTGCGGCCAATTTCTGAAGGATAAACACATGCTGAAAAATATCGATCCTCTGCTCAATCCGGATATCCTTTATGCGCTGGCCTCGATGGGGCATGGCGATACGGTGACCATCTGCGATTCAAATTTCCCGGCAACTTCTGTGGCTGCAGATACGATTACAGGTGAAGCTCTGCCCTTGGCGGTTGATCTGACAACTGCGCTCGCAAGCATTCTTTCCGTCTTTCCCATCGACACATTTGATCTTGAGATTCCTCCGGTTCAGGGCATGCAGGTCGTTGGTGCGCCGGACGAAGTGCCACCCTGCATGCAGGAATGCGCACCGCTGGTTGAAGCCGAAGGCAGCAAAATCAGCCTTGTTGAACGCTATGCCTTTTATGAGATCACAAAAAAATCATTTGTCGTCATCCACACGCTCGAAACACGGCCTTACGGCAATCTGGTTATCCGCAAGGGTATCATCATTTAGAGGGCTGACAGGCTTTCAGACCTGCATTCGACGTACGTTGTTGCGACGTCAGATCGTCATCAAGCGGGGATGTATAAGATGCTGGCTACCCGCACCCTTTTGCCAACTGATCTTGATCTGATTTGCCGACACCGGGTTGCCATGTTCACCGATGGGGGCAGACGTGCACCGAAATGAACAAGCTTCTTTAGGCTATGAGTGCAAGGGTCCGCCCGCATTGCCTTACGCGCTCTATTTAACTTGATATCTGTTCTTTCTGCGTCCAGCGCGCGGGTGTCGGCGGATAGTGGATTCCCCTAAGAGGCGGGAAATCCTGATAGCGCGCCTGCCTTGCTTCCCGTGTTTGCTCGGGCTCTTGTCCCGCTTTCAGCAATTTACCCTTTGGCTTGGCATAGGATGAAATCTCCCGTTTCGGGTTTTCCCGCCAACCCAGATTGAACGCTGCACGCACCGGAAAGAAGCACATATAGGAATAGGGCAGATGATCATGGACCCACCATGCAAGGTCCTGCCAGTTGCGTCCTTGTTCAAACTGGTCTGCAAACCAGGGCACAACAATGCTGGTAGAGGCGCCCATATTGCCATCCGCGTCGCGCCTGTCCCAGATATGGGCGGCGAAATTGGCTTCGTTAGACGCACAGTTCAGATTATTGGCATTGCCAAAGCCGTTCACATCGCAAGACCGGAAGGCTGAACGGATGATCACATTGCCAAAAGTTTCAAACAGCGGGTCCAGTAAGTCCTGGCAAAGCCGCTCACCTGCGGATACTGCCAAATCCACATCGCTCGGCATGTTTGGAATTGCATGAAAATTGCCAATTTCCGAATAGAGGAAATCCCGCATGAAGAAATGTTTGGAGAGGCGCACACGCCCCAGCGTTTCAAGGCTTTTGAGACTTTTCACAAAACTAGATCTCTGATTGGTTGCCAGACATTTTTCCAGTCTATGGCACGTTTTGTTTTATGAAAACATTAGATGAAGCTGATCGCCTCATGTGCTGCATCAATGTTATGTCCAAACCGCATTGAACGTACAGCCCGCCGTAAAGGTGTCATCTGATGGATTCTGGGAATATACCCGAGAACGACGGCATGCGATGTGGGCGTATAACCGGTCTTGTCGAAATGCTCCCATCGTCGTCCTCGGATTTATTCCGTGGACCCGGCCACGGCCCAGAAATAACAATGGTCCAACCAGCTTAAACAACCGAAAAGTACAAGTGTCGCTTCGGCACAGGCGCACGAAGCCAGACCAGTCTGACAGTGCAGATTGAGACTTCTCAAAGCCTTCAGTCCACCTGCTCCAGATCTTCAATGCGCCGCGTCCCTCTCCTTCCACAATCGCTTCATGGCAGACAGTGAAAGCCAGAACTCCCAAAGATAAAGGGCTGCTCATGCTTGCGCGAAACCGCCCCTTTTTATTTGGTATTGTCAGACTGTATGCCGCTTAGCGGCCAATCAGCGCATCCATTTCCCTGGCAACACGGCCCTGATCGTTGAGCTGCCATTCAGGCGTTGGCACCTGACCACGATCGCCTCCGACAACAGAGTTATGCTCGGAACCTGCAACATCAAACATGGCGGAATACAGCAAACCGTCAGGTCTCAGTTGCGTTTCACAGGGTCTGGACTGCCTTCAGAGGTGACATAGAGTTCAACGTCATTTGCGTCACACAGATCGACGATATTCTGGGGCGGCATCAAATCCGTCACAAACACGTCCAGTTCTGCCAGAGTGGCAACCAATGCCGGGGCCCGGCGGCTGAACTTCATGGCATCGGCGACCAGAATTGTGGTCCGGGCCTGGGCCAGAATGGTTTTCGTCACCTGCACTTCGCGATGATCAAAATCCAGCAAGGCACCATCTTCGTCTATGGCTGACACACCAATGACAGCGAAATCGACTTTGAACTGACGAAACATATCCATGGCCGTTGCGCCAACAATGCCGCCATCTGACTTGCGCAAGGTGCCACCGGCAATGGTCAGATTAACACCGCTCGCATCTGCCAGAATATTCGCAACATTCAGATTATTGGTGATCACCATCAGATCATTGTGGCGCTTCAGCGCTTGCGCAACCTGCTCAGTGGTCGTGCCGATATTCAGGATGATCGAGGTCTCATCATTGATCAGAGACGCGGCTTTTCTGGCGATCGCCTGTTTGGCATCCGACGCCATGCTGCGACGGGACAGATAGGCAATATTGCTGACAGTCGAGGGGTAAATCGCGCCGCCATGAATGCGTTGCAACAGGCTCATGGCACACAAATCATTCAAATCCTTGCGAATGGTTTGCGGACTGACATCAAAGGATTTTGCCAAGGAATCCACCTCGACACGCCCTTCCTGGCGTGCGCGCTCAACAATATCACTCTGACGTGGATGAAGTACCGGCATTGATGTCCTTTACAGCCCGTTGGCACCCATAAAGGGTCCATGCTCTCATAGAGGATTGGTCGATCCGAAAGAAGCACTAATGCTGAGTATCACAATCAGGCAGGCATAAATGTCTACTGTCTCGATTCAATAGACCTTGGCATTTTCAAGAAATTTCAACGTGGTTTTTCCCGGTCTCTGCCTCGTGACTCGGCAGTGATGGTGGAGGCTATAACTGCCAATTCAAGGGCATAGCGCGGGATGGAAATGCTTGTGATTATTTGGACCAGTACGTGATTGAGTAGCAGGGCCCCATGGCGCCGGGCCAGTGAAACTCTATTCCCGATTTGTTGGGTCATTTGATAGAAATTTCTCCATATTTGGCAAACATAGTGGTGAGACTCTTCCAAAATTCCGGTGTAAACTCGACGAATTCGTATGAATTGCGCAACTTAAACATGAGGCACCGATTATGACGAAATACTCTTTAAAATGCGGGTTGAGCGCCCTGGCGATGAGCTTTGTTCTGGCAACCGGCGCTATGGCGCAAAGTGTTGTAAATGTTGGCGCATTCGGCGCTGACGCGAACCAGCTAGACCCGCATTTGTCCGGTGGTGGCCAAGACCGCGCATTGTTTGGGTATGTATTCAATGGTCTGACACGCTTTCCACCCGGCTCCATGGATCCGACCAGGATTGAACTGGATCTGGCAACCTCAATTGAGGGCAGTGATGATGGTCTTGTATGGACCATACAACTGCGTGATGACGTGCAGTTCCACCACGGATATGGTCAGCTGACATCGGCTGATGTTGTGTACTCGCTTGATCGGGTGCGCAATCCCGAAACGTCAGCCTTTGCCTCCGCATTCTCCGCGATTGAAAGCGTTGAGGCTGTGGACGATATGACGGTCAAGATCACGCTGAAAGAGCGTGTGCCAACATTTATGGGGATGCTTGCCAATCCGGCGGGCGGCTTCATCATATCGAAAAAGGCCGCTGAGGAACTGGGCGAGGATGTCAAAGCCGCCATGATCGGCACTGGCCCGTTTCAGTTTGAAACCTATACGCCGAAAGTGCAGACGGTGTTGAGTGGCAACGCTGGCTATTTCCGCGGTGCTCCGAAGCTGGAGCAAATCAATTACCGCTACATTCCATCGGACAACGCCCGCGAGCTGGCCTTTGCAGCTGGCGAGATTGACCTGTTTTACGGCCGCCGCGAACAGGATTGGGTGGAGCGGGTCAAAAATCAGTATGCCAAAGATCTGGACGTGCTGATTTTCAGCCCCAGCCAGTCACGCATGCTGCATTTGAACCAAAGCGTTTCGCCACTGGATGACCTTCGTGTGCGACAAGCTGTTGCCCATGCCATCAACCGCGATGAATTTCAGGTGCTGATCGGTCAGGACATCACAAAGCAATTGTTCGCTCCGGTACCAAGCGGGTTCCTTGGCCAGGCATCTGATCTGCCGCGCTATGAATTCGACCCGGACAAATCCAAAGCCTTGCTGGCAGAAGCCGGGTATCCCGATGGGGTTTCCATCAAAGTCCCGACAACCCAGATCGCGTCGCTCAAAGTTCCCTTTGAATTGATCATGGAACAGATGCGCCGGGTTGGTATCAATCTGGAAGTGGACTTTGTTGATCACCGGGCCTGGCATGGTCTGATCCGCAAGGATGAAAGCCCGATGGTGATTTATGGCGCTGCGCCGTTCCCTGAATCTGATGCTTTCCTGACACCGTTCTTCGCATCTTCATCGATTGTTGGCACGCCCACCGGCCAGACCAACTTTTCGCATTGCAATGTCGCTGATGAGGAGATTTCTGCGGCCCGTATTGCAGCCGATCCTGCGCTGCAACTTGCGTCCTGGGAAGCGGCACAACAAAAGATCATGGAAGAACTATGTGTGGTTCCAATCTTTGAACTGATGCAGGTCTGGGGCAAACGTAAATCGCTTGATCTGGGTTATGAGTTGACCGGTACCCTGAACCTTGGGCCTCCCATCACCGAAACCACTCATTTTGCCCAGTAGAGACGAGCGCTATACATGAGTGCAATGGACAAGTGGGCGGGGCGTTATCGTGCCCCGCTCTATATTTTGCGGCGACTGTTGTCGGCCATTCCCACCCTGCTCGCCGTGCTGACAGTCATTTTCTTTGCCATCCGCACATTGCCTGGTGATCCGGCCCTTGCGATCCTTGGCGATTCCGCGACCGATGCGGCCATTGCGGGCCTGCGTGAAAAGCTGGGCCTGAACCTGCCGGTTTGGCGTCAATATCTTGATTTCCTTGGCGGCCTTCTGCGTGGTGATCTGGGCACCTCGCTGGTTTACGGGCGCGGCGTTCTGTCGGAATTGCTGCGTGTGCTGCCCTACACGCTGGCCCTGACACTGGCCTCCATTCTGATTGGCACACTCATCGGCGTTCCACTTGGCATTATCTCCGCGCTGCACCGCAACCGGTTCATCGATTATGTCACGCGGGTGCTCTCACTTCTGGGGTTTTCATTCCCGGTCTTTTACGCCGGTATCATGCTGATTCTGATATTTGCTGTCTGGCTCCCCTGGTTCCCGGTCATCAGCTCGACCACAGGGGGGTTGGGCAGTGCCCTGCATGGGCTGGTATTGCCCGCTGTTGCCGGATCTCTGGGGTTAATCGCCATGATTACGCGCGCCAGCCGGTCATCACTTCTGGAAGTGCTGGGAGATGATTACATACGGACCGCGCGCGCCAAGGGATTGCCGGAGAAGGTCGTGCTTTACCGTCATGCCCTGCGCAACGCGCTGATCCCCGTTGTCACTGTAATCGGGCTTTATTTTGCACTCATCATCGGCAATTCAGTGCTCATCGAAACAGTCTTCACCCGTCCCGGTCTTGGCTCATTGATTATCGGCTCGCTGGATAATCGCGATTATCCGATGGTACAGGGCCTGCTGGTCGCCTATGCGGCGATTGTTATTGTCGTCAACCTTTTGACCGATCTGACCTATTCAGTCATTGATCCCCGCATCGGCCAGTCATGAACGGAACGCCGCCATGAGCGCAGCAGGAGCCACCAAAGGCGGGCTGATTCAGACGTTTAATCGCAACAAACTGTCCTGGGTGGGTATGGTGTTGTTCGCAATCCTGTGCGCAGTTGCATTCCTGGCACCATTCATTGCGCCCTACGGCCCGATTGACCAAAGCGTGATGAACCGTATGCGCCCGCCCTCTGCGGAGTATCTGTTCGGCACTGATGCCTTTGGACGCGATCAGTTTTCCCGTGCTCTTTATGGCGCGCGCATCTCGCTGACGGTCGGCGTCGTCTCCGTTTTGCTGGGCATGAGTATTGGCGGGTTACTGGGTGTTCTTGCAGGCTATTTTGGAAAGCGGATTGACGCGGTGGTGATGCGCACCATGGATGTGCTGCTGTCATTTCCAACACTGATCACCGGCATTGTTATCGTGGCATTGCTGGGTCCGTCACTGACCAATGTAATTGTCGCCATTACTGTCACGCTGATTCCGAAATTCGCGCGCATTGCCCGCGCACCGACCCTTGCGGTGAAAGAACGGGCCTATATCGAAGCATGCCGGGCGATGGGATTTTCCCATACGCGCATTATCCTGTTTCATATCGTGCCGAACATCCTGACAGAAATTCTCGTCATGGCATCCTTGTGGACCGCAAACGCGATCATGATTGAGGCTGGCTTTGCATTTCTGGGGCTTGGTGTAAGGCCGCCAACACCCACCTGGGGCGGCATGATTCGTGAGGGGTTCGAACACATCTTTCAGGCACCGTGGATGTCCATTTTTCCAGGCTTGTGCATTTTGCTGGCTGTTCTGTCCTTGAACCTCATCGGCGACGGTCTGCGCGACGCGCTTGACCCTCGGCTGAAACAGGTGAGGGATATGGGATGACCGACCCGATTCTCGCGGTTCGCGATTTAACCACCAGCTTTTACATTGGCGGAGAATGGCATCCTGCGGTGCGCGGCGTCTCTTTCGATCTTGCGCGCAATGAAACCCTTGCCATTGTCGGCGAAAGCGGCTGCGGCAAATCAGTGACCGTGATGTCAATCATGCGGCTTTTGCCGGAAGCAGGCAGCCGGATTGAAGGCGAAGTATTGCTCAATGGTGTGCCGATTGGCGCGGATGCGGAGGCCATGCAAAAGCTGCGCGGCGATCAGATGGCCATGATCTTTCAGGAGCCCATGACCGCCCTCAACCCGGTTCTGCGTGTCGGTTATCAGGTGGCGGAACCTTTGATGCAGCATCGCAGTCTGAGCCGTGAGGCTGCACTGGATGAGGCTGTCCGTCTGCTGGAGCTGGTTGGCATTCCATCCGCCAAAAGCCGCGCCAGAGAATACCCGCATCAGTTTTCCGGCGGAATGCGCCAACGGGTGATGATAGCAATGGCACTGGCCTGCGAGCCGGCAGTGCTGTTTGCCGATGAGCCGACGACAGCACTGGATGTGACAATTCAGGCGCAGGTCCTGAGCCTTTTGGAGGATCTGCGCCACGACAAGGGAATGGGTCTGTTACTGATCACCCATTCCATGGGTGTTGTTGCCGCTGTGGCTGATCGTGTGGCCGTGATGTATGCTGGTGCGATTGTCGAGACCGGTCCGGTGGACAAGATATTTGCCGGTCCCATCCATCCCTATACAGAAGGTCTGTTACGATCCATTCCGCGCCCGGACCGCGATGCCAAGGATATCTACTCCATACCGGGCACAGTACCCTCGATTGACAAAATGCCGAAAGGCTGCCGGTTCGCACCTCGCTGCCCGCTCAAGATCAGCCGTTGTGAAACCGACGATCCCGTGCTGGTTGAAATGACACCGGGCCACTCCGCCGCCTGTCTGGTGCGCGCAGGTGAAACACCATGAGCGTTCTTGAAGTCGAAGGGCTGAAGAAGTATTTTCAAACCCGTGTCGGCGCTTTTGGCGGCAAGCCGGTCAGCGTGCGGGCCGTGGATGGTGTGTCATTCCATATTGAAGCCGGAGAAGCCTTTGGCCTTGTCGGAGAATCCGGCTGCGGCAAATCTACAGTCGGCCGGGCGGTACTGCATCTGATCCAACCGGATGAAGGGCGCGTCGCGCTGCATGGTCAGGATTTGTTGCAATTGCAACCGGCAGCGTTGCGCGCGCTGCGCCCGAAAATGCAAATGATCTTTCAGGATCCTTATTCATCTCTCAATCCAAAGCAAAAGGTGGGGGCGGCGCTTGCCGAGCCAATTCGTGTGCATGGCCGTGGGTCCGGCGAGGAAGCTGACCGTATTGTGGCGGACCTGCTGCAGGAGGTGGGACTGCCACCGGAAGCGGCCAACCGTTACCCACACGAGTTTTCCGGCGGACAACGCCAGCGCATTGCCATTGCACGCTCCCTGACGCTTGATCCGGACCTTATCATCGCCGACGAGGCCGTCAGCGCGCTGGATGTTTCTATACAGGCACAAATCCTGAAACTGCTCAGCGATATCATGCAACGGCGCGGCCTGTCGTTTCTGTTCATTTCCCATGATCTTGGTGTGGTGCGGGTATTCTGCAAACGGCTGGCAGTGATGTATTTGGGCCGGATTGTGGAAAGCGGCCCTGTGGGTCCGGTATTCGATGCGCCGCTGCACCCTTACACCCAGATTTTGCGCGCTGCTTCGCCGATCCCCGATCCATCGGCCCGTACGGCGCTGGTGCGGTTGAGCGGCGAAATCCCGTCAGCCTCCAATCCGCCGCCTGGCTGCCATTTCCATCCGCGCTGCCCCTTTGCGACGGATCTGTGCCGCACCGTAACGCCGAAAACCACAGAGCCGGTGACCGGGCGGCAAGTCGCCTGTCATCTTCACGATCCGGCGCAGGCAGACGCCATGCGCGCTACGCAACACCTGGCGGCAAAGGAGCTGTTTTTCCCATGAGCAGAGAAATTGTCTATTTTCATTCCCTCTCATCACCCTGGGCCTATCTTGGCGGTCCACGCTTTCATGATATCGTGCGCAAGCACGATCTTAAAGTGGTGCTACGCCCGACAACTGTTCTGACGGAAAATGGCGGCATTCCTCTGCGAACACGTCCCTCTGCGCGACAGGAATACCATGAGTTGGAACTGGATCGCTGGCGCAAATATCTGGATATGCCGCTTGTCTTGCGCCCTGCGCATTACCCTGCGAACCCGGAATTTTCCGCGCGCATGGTCATTGCTGCCGATACTTTGGGATGGGACGCATTACGACTGAGCCACGCCTTGCTGCGCGCATTGTGGTCGGAGGAACGCGATATCCTTGATACAGAAACGCGTATCGATGTTGCCGTGGCCCAGGACATGGATGGCGTACGTCTGGCCGAGATGCAGGACACTCCGGACATTGTCGCTCTTTGGGAAAAGAGCCATGCGGAAGCCAGCGAAGCCGGGGTCTTCGGCACGCCGACTTATGTTCTGGATGGAGAGCGTTTCTGGGGGCAAGACCGTCTTGAGTTTCTGGACCGACGCCTGTCTGAATAGGCTTCAACCGAATTCAACCTACAGCATTTGCGGTGCCCTTTCGGGCATCGCGGACCTTGATTGATGCTTCACTATTCCAGAAAGCACTCTGTGCCCGCCGCTTTACCATATCCGGCTTGCCTTTCCACAATCTGCGTGGGAAAAACGCCCATGATTTCTGACCCTTCCACCGAATCTGCTCCATCGTGGCAGCAGAGCTTCCAGACCGTTGCAATAACATTGCTGACGGCAGCGTTTGGTGCTGGCGCAGCTTATTGGTTCGGGGCTCCCGCGCCCTTTCTGATCGGGTCATCCCTGGCCGTGACATGCGTTGGCTTGTTCGGGATGAAGGTCAATGTTCCAAGGCATCTGCGCGATATGTGCTTTGTCATAATCGGCCTCACCATGGGGGCAGGTGTCACGCCGGATGTGGTTGAGACGGCAAAGCAGTGGCCGCTGAGTTTTTTAATCCTGGGCCTATCACTGGTTGTGATCATTGTGGGATGTCGCTGGCTGCTGCAAAAATTCTGGCATTTTGACCCGATGACGGCTCTGCTCTCGGTTGTTCCTGGCCATTTGAGCTACGTTCTTGGCCTGTCGGCCCAGACCAGTGGCGACCTGACATCCATCAGTGTCATTCAAAGTCTGCGTCTTCTGGCTCTGACCATACTAGTGCCGTTTGCTGTGGTGCTGATCGGACTTGAGGCTGACGCCGTGGCTGCCCAAGCAGCCATCATGCCACTGACCATGTTTGGGCTGAGCCTCATCATGTCTTTTGCGATAGGCTATGTTTTCAACCGGCTCCGCCTTCCGGCAGCCTATCTTCTGGGTGGGCTGATCTGGTCCACCGGAAGCCACATTACCGGTGCCATTGACGGGACGGTGTCTCCCTATGTGGCGATACCTGCGTTTATTACACTGGGCGCCTTGATCGGCACCCGGTTTTCCGGGGTGACACTGGCCCAGTTGAAGCGCGCATTTGCAGCCGGGGCTGTGGTGACTTTGGCAGCTTTTAGTATTTCGGCGTTCGCTGCCTGGTGCGTGTCTTTATTCATTGACGCGCCATTCAGCCATCTGTTGATTGCATTTGCACCTGGCGGGGTGGAAACCATGTCGGCCATGGCGGTGTCTCTGGATGCTGACCCGGCCTTTGTTGCCGCCCACCATGTGATGCGGCTTTTCATCCTGACATTTCTTGCCCCTATCATGCTGGGTATGGCGCGGCGCAGCTCGAAAAATGACCTTTAGCTGCGCAAACGGAAACACATATGTGTTGCATAGTGCTTACTCCCGGCCTTCGAAAAAGACCCGAGAGCGGGGCCATGTATGACGGGTCAAAAATTACGAACCGCTGCAAAAATACATCACACAACCTCAACAAGAAAAAAGCAGTTACAAAACCGCTTTGATTACTTGACGTGCCCTTCGTCAAACGGTCTATTGCGGGAAAGAAGGAATTATCTTTATGCCAAAGTCTCACTGGTTGTTATCCTCAACAGCACTTGTAAGTTTGATTGCACAGCCGCTTGTTGCTGCCGATCTTGAGAACTCTCAGCCTTTGCCCGGTCCCAAGCCAGCCGTCTCCGAGTTGAATAGCAAGTTTGACATCCGCTGGAATCATATGTTCGGCGTTGAATCCGTTGCAGCTGTTGGCTCAGTTTCCATCCCCTTGTCCTTTTCTTGGGGCGCGCAGTTCGACGGAATGCTCGGAATCGTCGACGGTGACTTTGCAGGTGGTGGCGCGGCACATCTTTTTTGGCGCGATCCTGATACCGCATTGCTGGGCCTCTACGGAGAGTTTGCGCACGCATCTGCTGATGGCGGGGGCGACCAAACCAGAGTGGGTGTAGAGACAGAATTTTATATTGATCGCTTGATGTTATCAGGTTTGGCCGGTTACCAATTCGGCGACTTGGGAGAAGGATTTTTCTCCAAGACCAGTCTGTCCTATTTTGCTGATGATAATCTGCGGCTCTACGTGCAGCACAAATACTTGCCGGGCGACGTTGATCATATTGGATCTGTCGGTGGCGAATGGCTCACGCCGATTAATGACAACAGCCTTTCATTGTTCGGTGAAGCCTCCTTCAGTGAAGATGACATTGGTGGTCAGGTCGGAGTGCGAATCTATTTTGGTCCTCAGAAACCATTGATCGACCGCATGAGAGAAGACGATCCAGTCGATCATTTCGATTTGTTTTTAGCGGCAGCGTCTGATGCTACTGGCAGTTATGAAGATAAAGATGGATTTATAGCAGAATAGATATCCAAACTATCTTCTTCATATGCTGAGGCTTAGAATTCATTAAACACACCATATGGCGGCGTTTTTTCGGCGCCATGAAGCAGGTTGGTTCATCGTAACATGATATGTTGCATTGGCGGTCTTTGAGGCACTGACTTTTTGCCACACTGAATCTGATTTGCTTAATTATCAAACCAAATTCACCAACTAGAGCTTCTCCTGCTCTAATCCAACTACGTCTTCAAATTTTCCGCCGCTCGAGCGTTTGAGTGCGTCGACCCGAATTGGTTCGAGAATAATTTCCGGATGGATAAGTTCAGTAGCGCGACGCGCGACGGTTTTCGGGTCGAAATCGATGCTGTTGCCATTGGCAACAAATTGTAATTCGAAGAGATTATGTGTTCGCTGTATCAGGCGGGATTGCTCAGCATGCACCATCGAGCCCAGTTCAGCTAATACGGTGCCGGATAGCCATCGTTTTTCTCCATCCGGCAAGGTCACCATATTACGTCGCCTGCCCACAATTGACGTTAATACAGGTAGCGACCGACCACACTGACAAGGCCCCATCCCGAGCTGGGCATAATCGCCAATATCATAGCGAATAAAGGGCGTGGCATAGTTGAACAGGCTGGTCAGAATTACCCGCCCACTTTCACCAGGGGCCACGTGTCGCCCATTTTCATCCAGCACTTCAAACAGAACATTGGATAAGCACACGTGATAATTTTCAGATTGGTCACACTGGATTGCCAATTTCCCTATTTCCTGACAACCATATGAGTCTATCACCCTCGCGCCGAAAGCCTCGTTGCAAAGCTGCCTGATTTCCGGCGTCAGAACTTCACCAATGGTGAGGATAGCATCAAAACGTAACGTGCTTTTGTGTTTTAAGGCTTCCAACGCAAGCTCACGTATCATGGTTGGATAGGTCGTGAGATATGGCGCTTTCACAAGCGCCAGCCAAGCGAGTTGATCCTTCACTGGTGTACTGACCGAGAGCCTAAATCGGGTTGCGTTGGGTGATGATGGGCTCCAACCTTGCGGGCCCCGACCACCGGGAAAGTCGTAGCCGACGCCTCCAAAACTCTTGATCTCCGCAAGTGGTGCATCAAGATCAAGACCGTGCCATCGATACATGCGCTCCGCTGCTGCACGTGTCGACACTGTTGCGACCAGGTTCCACGTGATGTCGAGCGGGACTCCACTGGAGCCAGACGTGCGGGAAGCATAAGTCTGATTGCCATCCCGAAGTTCGAATGCACGCCGACTGAGTCGATGCTCTTGGGCTTCTTGGCGAGTCAACAATGGAACATCGGTCCATGCTTCAGGATTAAATCCGCCGCCTTCAAACAAGCAATTCAGCCGACTGCGATAGAAGCCTGTATGTTGCCAGGCGTGGTGCAACACCTGTTCCAGTTGTTTGGCTTGCGTATTTGCGACTTTGACAGGCGATGCGCGCTCCATATGCTCCAATGCCCGAGAGATGTTCTCTGTCGGATTTTCAATGGAATTTGTTTGGGCATCAGTTTCGGCATTGTTTCTTTCGGTCAGTACCCGTTCTACATGGCGCAGCAAGGCTTTGCAGCCATCAAGATTGGCATTCTCCTTGAATTGATGAAATGCAACTATGTTTGCAGAACTGTTGACCTCCAGGATCCAATGGTTTTTGCTTGTTGCGGGTTGCCTTGGGTTTTTTACGATCATATCCATCGCACCGACTGTCAGACCATCAATCGCTTTGAAAGCTTTTCGGGCGTTTTCCAGATAGGATGGATGGATATCAGAGGCAACAGCCGCTCTTGCCCCCAATGATATATGTGAAGTAGCTCCAAATATCAGCTTCTCACCTGTGGGGAGGCAATCTGCCAAATCAATTCCCCGATGCGCCAAATTCCCCACCATAGCACGCGTAACAATTGCCGGTTTGCGCTGACTTGTACCGCGGTTGGTATTGCGTTGTTCGATCAAGCTTATGACACTTGATTTCCCGTCCCCAATAACAGCAGGACGAGCTTGATATTGAGCGGTGCAGATATCTGGTTTCATGTAGAATAAACGCACCACTTCACCATCAACATTGCGTTCTACAATAACTTCCCCAAACGCGCTCGCTACCTCTCGGAAGGCCTTTGCAACTTCTGCGCTGGTTGTAAGGCCAGTGCTGACCAATCGTCCCCGCGAACCAGACAACGGCTTTACACAAATTGGGTAGCCGAGATCATCTGCATAGATCAGTGCTTCAGCCAATTGGCTTGATGCAAACTGTCGTCCTTCCGGACCCGACAGTCCAACCGTCTCAAGTATTTCTCTTGTGGCTTGCTTATTGACCGTAATTTTCACTGCGTCGTCGTTAATATGGCTGGTGTTGCCATTTTGATCGACTATGCGAATAGCGCCGTTCCGGAACTGGACAGGTGTGGAAGCGACTTCAATCTGAAGTGTACGCCGAGACCCTCCCGCTGAGTCGGAGTTCACCATACGAGTATTCATCCCCAATTCTCGAGATGCCAGAATGAGGTCCAAGACGTCCATGTCATACCGTTCAACACCCCGATCGCGCTTTGCAAGTGTTGGGTCTGTCATGCCTTCGGGCTGCATGTCTGCCAACATGCGAACAAGTGCCGCAGAAAACTTGATTTCCTGTCCATCAGCCGTCCAGCAAGTTTGGCCAAAGTCAACTCTCGGATGAACTGCAGAAACTTGAAAATTGAATGAATTGGCAGGCTCATCAGGGCTCAGCAACCGGATATCAACTGCCCCGTATTTCAGTGTCGGGAAAGCTCCAAGAACACGGCTAGCTTCCCTGAAGTATGATGGGTGCGGCTCACATTTGCCTGCAAAAAATACAGATCTGTTCGGTATGTGCTCTGGGGACTCGCCAGTAAGAGGAATTTGCGGGTCCAAGACTTCCTTTACCCCGATCACTTGCTCCACAGTGAAAAAGAACCGAAACGTCCGACCTGTCGGGATGCTTTCAATTGATATTGTATCGCAAATAGTAGCCAACATCCCAACTACATTCTCAAAGCTACCTGCGGTATCCACGCAGAGCCAAGCCGATCCAAGCTCACGGTCATCTGGCGCTATAAGGAGAGGCGATTGAATGTTTCGAGCATAGGCGAACACTGCATCGAGAACAGAGGAGCGAAGAGCACGGCCGTTGGCTACCGGCACATCGATCATGCCAAGCGCAACCCTTGTTGCAGATCGGCTCATCACAGTCTCAGCAGCATATCCGTTTAACAGATGACCGGTACGCTTTGAATAAATCGGAGATTCCTCGTAAATGAGACCGCCACGCACAGCAAATCCACGAAACTCTGTTTCAATACGACCAAAAATTGCCTCAACGTTATCTGTTGTTAACTCAATTTCGGAAGTTTTCAGACCAGCGCGTGCGGCCTCCTCCAGCAAAAGAGTGGAGCCTTCATCGAGCTCTACCAAAGGGCATCTCCTTTTTGAAACACCTATATATTTACCTCAGCTGGCAAACAATACCAGCCACGATATTTTTTGACTCTGCTGGAATTTATTACTCATTTTTCAATCTGATTTGTCGGCAGTCGAGGTTGCAGGGAATGACTGCGGCTTCAGCTAAGCAAGATAGTGGACCAGTAATTTGTTGGCCGTGATTTTGCAGTGAAACTCATCGGTTATTTGTTCGCAAAAATTGAGTAGCACAACAAATCTGACGAGTTGTATTCCAAACATAAACTTCCATAAAAAAAGCCTCCCGACACGCATGCCGGGAGGCCGTGGTCTGTTTGCCTTTCAACGATCAGGCGAAAGCTGGTTCGCTGACGATCGAGTAGCGGATGTTACATTGTGAACGGTCCTGCTCGGACATGTTGCGCCACAATTGCTCTGCTTTCTTGCGGCATTCCATCGGTCCGACAACCTGTTCGGTTCCTTCGACAACCTGGCTGAAATCCGTTGAGGTGAATTCGCCTCCAACAATCCAGAAACGTGAATTTTGCATGGGCACTATCCTTTCAGGGTTCAGCTTCAAGCTGCTTTGGTGAATTGGGCGGTCTCGGTGGATTCGCCCATGGCTGTGGTTGATGATTGGCCGCCGGCAATGGCAACGCTGACCGCGTCGAAATAACCGGTGCCGACTTCGCGCTGATGGCGGGTGGCTGTGTAGCCGTCTGCTTCGGACGCAAATTCGGCCTGTTGCAGTTCGGAATAGGCTGCCATGCCGCGATCCTTGTAGCCACGGGCCAGTTCGAACATGCCGTGGTTCAATTGATGGAAGCCAGCCAGCGTAACAAACTGGAACTTGTAGCCCATGGCCCCCAATTCGCGCTGGTAAATGGCGATGGTTTCCTTATCCAGATTGGCTTCCCAGTTGAAGGATGGCGAGCAATTATAGGCCATCATCTTGCCGGGGAATTCTTTCTGGATGGCTTCTGCAAAACGCCGGGCATCGTCCAGATTTGGCTTGGATGTTTCCCACCAGATCAGATCAGCATGACGGGCAAAGGCCAGTCCGCGTTTGATGCAATGTTCAACACCCGTGCCTTCCTTGAGGCGGAAGAAGCCTTCCGGGGTGCGCTCACCTGTCAGGAATTCATGATCCCGCTCATCCACATCCGATGTGATCAACCGGGCAGACTCTGCATCTGTACGCGCCACTACCAAAGTTGATGTTCCGCAGGTATCTGCGGCCAGACGGGCTGCATCCAGATTGCGGATATGGGCTTGTGTCGGGATCAGAACCTTGCCGCCCAGATGACCGCATTTCTTTTCAGATGCCAGTTGATCTTCAAAGTGAACGCCAGCAACGCCTGCTTCAATATAGGCTTTCATGATTTCAAAACAGTTCAACGGGCCACCGAAACCGGCTTCCGCGTCGGCCACGATTGGGACGAACCAATCCCGCTCCGCGCCGCCTTCACTGTGCTCGATCTGATCGGCACGTTGCAAAGTGCGGTTGATCTTGCGTGCCAGCTCGGGACCGGAGTTTGCAGGATAGAGACTTTGATCAGGATACATGGCCCCGGCCACATTGGCGTCTGCTGCCACCTGCCAGCCAGACAGATAAATGGCTTTGAGGCCCGCACGCGCCATCTGCATGGCCTGATTGCCGGACATGGCACCAAGTGCGTTGACATAATCTTCTGATTTCAGCAGGTCCCACAATTTCCGGGCACCCTTGTCAGCCAGGGTGTGCTCGATTTTCACCGATCCGCGCAACCGCGCCACATCGTCAGCGCTATAAGGACGCTCGATATACTGAAACCGATCTTCAGTCGTGTTCGGAACCAAAGTGCTGAATGTGTTCTGTGACATTGTTCTCATTCCTTAAGTCAACATGCCGCCTTCAAAGCGGTCTCGGGGCTTCTATTGCGCCGCAAAAAAATGAAACTTTTGCGACACGGCAGAAAGTGAAATTGTTCCAGTCAGACGTTTGATTCAATCATTTGCAGATATTTACAAAAACTTTTCAAATCAAACTGTGAAAGGCAATAATTTCGCTTTCTTGCGTTCAAGCTTTCATTTTTGAAATTTAATTACAAGAATTAAACGTAATTCCAGCCTTAGAATGATGTCAGCGTGTAAATTTATCTTTGTAAGTTTTGTAAATTTGTAAATATTGTAAATTTCTGGTCGATTATTCTGGACATTTTGCACCGCACAGTTTTCAGTGTGTGCAATGCACATGAAGAGGACTTGACGTGGTCGACACAGTTGAAAAAAAGCTTTTCATAGGACCGCGCTTGCGGCGGTTGCGGCGTGACTTCGGACTGACACAGGCGCGCATGGCCGAAGAACTGGATATCTCGGCCAGCTATCTCAACCTGATTGAGCGCGGGCAGCGACCGGCAACGGCCCAGTTTCTGATCAAGCTGGCAGGCACGTATGATGTGGACATTCGTGCTCTTGCCTCGGACACCGAGCATCAGGCGCTTGGCGAATTACGCGAGATTTTTTCAGACCCGGTGTTTGCCGGTGGCGGTGGTCAGGTGCCACAGCAGGAATTGCGAGATCTGACGGAACACAGCCCGAGTGTCGCAGACGCTGTGTTGCGGCTGTATCAGGCCTATAGTGGCGCAAAATTATCCGGTGACCGGCTGGCAGGCGCCGTAGGCGCTGGAGCTGATGGCCATGCTCATGCCAGCGCGTCCGCTTTGCACAGTCCAATGGATCAGATTCGCGACATGATCCGCGATGCCAATAATTACTATCCGGAACTGGATCAGGTGGCCGAGGATCTGTATGCGCGGTTTCGCCAGGAGGATGACGAGATTTACGCGCCCATGCGCCGACATTTGCGGGAGGCGCGCAGCATTGATGTGCGTGTCATGCCGGAAGATGTCATGCGCGGTGAATTGCGGCGCTTTGACCGCCACCGTAAACGCCTGATGCTATCAGAACTGATGGAGCCCGCCGGACGCGCCTTTCAGGTTGCCTATCATCTGGCCTTTACGGAAGCTGGAAAAATCATTGACGATCTGGTGGACCGGGCGAATTTGGAAGACCCTGTGACCAAACGTCTGGCTCGCGTCGCTTTCGGCAATTACTTTGCCGGTGCTTTGATGATGCCCTATGCGCGGTTTCTGGACGCAGCCGAAACGCTTGGGTATGACATCGACATTTTATGCCAGCGTTTTGGGGCAAGCTACGAACAGGTGGCCCATCGTCTGACCACATTGCAGCGGCAAACAGCGCGGGGCATTCCGTTCTTCTTCATACGCCTTGATAATGCAGGCAATATTTCGAAGCGGTTTTCATCGGGAAAATTTCATTTTTCAAAATTTGGCGGCACCTGCCCGCTCTGGAATGTCCATTCCACATTCAGCGCGCCTGGAAAAATTCTGACCCAGATTGTCGAGATGCCGGACGGGGTGCAATATTTCAGCCTGGCCCGCACCGTGCGGCGTGCAATTACACCGTTTTCGGAACCCGAGCCGCAATTGGCCATCGGCCTTGGCTGCGAATTGCGTTACGCGCACAGACTTGTTTATGCGAAGGGGCAAAATCTTGACACGCCCAATCCCACACCAATCGGCATTAACTGCCAATTATGCGAAAGGCCGGATTGCCGTCAACGGGCAGCACCGCCTTTGACAAAAACGCTGGAAGTGGATGAGCATCGCCGGGGCATTTCGCCCTTCGGCTTTGTTGATGAGACAGCGTAAGACAGGTTTTGGTGCTTGCAACCCTGCAAACGCAGTGGAGCAGACCCTTGTGGGAGGGGCTGCCCCAGCATTTAGACGGCTTGATTATCCGCCGGTAAGGACCTGATATTCGGCCTCATCAAGCATGCCATCACCATTTGCGTCGGCAGCTACCAGCTGATCATCGGGAACATCCGGCAGAAGCGTTTTGATTTCGTCCATGGACAGCATACCATCACCATCGGTATCAACCGTTGCAAATTCGACCCCTTGGGCCATCGCCACGGTAGATGCACCTGCAAACAAAGTTGCAAACAGGGTGGATTTGAGTTTCATCGCATTTGTCATGGTCAGTCTCCATTGTTGGAATGTTCTGATTGAACAAGACAGAGACTGACAGGCTGCTGTGTTCGCAATTTTGTGATTCAGTGACAACCCAGAGGTCATTTTGTGAATGAACTGTGAGTGACAGATCGCAACATTGTGTGACATAGAGCGTCAAACATTGTGCAAGCGGAACCAGTACTTCATGTCATATGATTTTGATCGCGTCATTAACCAGCGCAATACCCATTCGCTGAAATGGGATGCTATGGACAGCAGGCTTGGGCTCAGTCACCCGGACATGTTGCCGATGTGGGTTGCCGACATGGACTTTGCAGCGCCGCCAGAAGTTGCGGACATGTTGCGCCTTATCGCTGACAGGGGCGTCTTCGGCTATTTTGGTGATGACCGGGATTACAAGCGGGCTGTCTGCGACTGGATGGCAACGCGGCATCAGTTTGACGTTGACCCGGACTGGATTACGACAAGCCACGGGGTTGTGGCCGCTATCGGGTCTGCCTTGCACAGCTTCAGCCAGCCTGGTGACGGCGTTGTGATCTTCTCTCCGGTCTATCATGTCTTTGGCAACACCATTCGCGCTGCGGGCCGGCAGGTGATCGAAAGTCCGCTGAGCCTTGTTCAGGGCCGCTATGAGATGGATCTGGATGGCCTGGCCACACAAATTGATACCAAGACGAAACTGGTCATTCTATGTTCACCGCACAATCCGGGCGGGCGTGTCTGGTCCCGGCAGGAACTGGTTGATCTGTGTAAATTCTGCGAGGCCCATGATCTTCTGCTGATCTCTGATGAGATTCACCTTGATCTGGTGTTTGAGGGCAATCGCCATTGCGTTACGGCCAACGCCTATCCGGACATTGCGGACCGGCTGATCACGCTGACCGCTGCCAGCAAAACCTTCAATCTTGCCGCCGCGATGACAGGCAATGTCATGATCTCCAACGCGCAACTGCGCGAGGCATTCATGACCACAGTAAAGGGAACGGGGTCATACAGCCCAAACCGGGTTGGAATTGAAATGGTAACTTCAGCCTATACACATGGCGCACCCTGGCTGGAGGCTCTGCTGCCATATCTGGAAGCCAATCGTGACCGGTTTGATGAAGCAGTGTCCCGCATAATTCCAGGCGTGCGGCCGATGAAGCTGGAAGCGACCTATCTGGCCTGGTGCGATTTTTCCGAAACCGGCTATTCCGCAGACGAAGTCATCCACCGGGTACAGGATGTTGCGCGCATTGCAGTCAACAAAGGCCCCATCTTTGGCATTGGCGGCGATCATTGGATACGGTTCAACATTGCCTGCCCGCGTGCCACTTTGGACGACGCAATCAGCCGGTTGGAAACAGCTTTTCAGGTTTAGACAGCCTGTTTACGCAGCCGGAGGCGCGGCTGCCAGATCCAGCCCCAGCAAGGGAGCCAACATGGGATTGGGCTCTACCAGATCGGCAATCGTGTAGCCGCCAAGCACCGCGAAAAAAGCGTTGAGCGCTTCGCGAAGGGCACCATTCAGTGTGCAACTGCCAATCAGCGGACAATCAGAGCCTTCATCTTCGAAGCATTCAGCCATGGCAAAATTGTCTTCAGTGGTTTTCACAACATCAAGCAGTGAAATCGTGTTGGCGGGAACTGCAAGGCGAATGCCACCATTGCGCCCACGAACGGTTTCCATGAAACTTGCCTGGACCAATGGCTGCAAGATTTTAAAGAGAAACAGATCGGAAACGCCATAGGCATTCGCAATGGTCGCAACACGGCTGAGCTGGCCGTCATTTGCCGCGCAATACATGAGCATGCGGATGGCATAATTCGTCTGGCGTGTCAGCCGCATGTCGTCACTCCGTTAAATCAGGACCGGGTAGAAACCAGTCTAGAACTATTCTAAGAAACATGAGTAAATAATTCAAGTTTTTTGTTTCAGGTTGTTGACGCTCAAGCATTCCTCCAATAAACATGACTTATGCAGTCAAGTTTAAATTTGAACACGAGAGTGAAAATTCATATGAGCCACAATATACGTCGCCGCAAGACAGTTTTTGGAGCTGCACTTCTGACACTCAGCCTGATGGCCAGCACCAGTGCTGTTTTGGCAAAGGGTGAGGTCAATCTGTATTCCTCCCGCCACTATGACACTGATGAACGGCTTTATTCTGATTTTGAAGAGCAAACCGGCATCACAATCAACCGGATTGAAGGCAATGCTGACGAGTTGATTGCACGCATGGAAGCTGAAGGGGCCAACAGCCCTGCCGATGTCTTGCTGACCGTTGATATTTCCCGTGTCGTCCGCGCAGAAGAAAAAGGCCTTTTGTCCAGTGTGGACAGTGCCGTTCTTAATGCGCGCTTGCCGCAGCATCTGCGCCATCCAGATGGCCTTTGGTTTGGATTTTCACAACGATCACGTATTTTCTTCTACGACAAGGAGCGTGTTGAAACACCGCCTGCAACCTATGCCGATCTGGCCAAGCCGGACTATAAGGGCATGATCTGCGCCCGCTCCAGCACCAACACCTATCAGATTTCGCTGCTGTCTTCGATCATCGCTCATAATGGCGAAGAAGCTGCAACAAGCTGGGCGAAAGCCGTGCGCGAAAACATGGCACGCGCGCCTCAGGGTGGCGATACTGACCAGTTGCGCGGCATCGCATCAGGCGAATGTGGCATTGCCATTTCCAACACCTATTACTTCGCCCGCGCCATCCGCACAGATGTAAAGGGCCTGTCGGCTTCAATCGATAAAATCGGCTGGGTCTTCCCGGATCAGTCCGGCAATGGCGCTCACATGAATATCTCTGCAGGTGCCGTTGCAGCCAACGCGCCACATCGTGAAAACGCTATCAAATTCCTGGAATATCTGACCAGTGATGCCGCCCAGCAATATTTCTCCGCTGGCAATGACGAATACCCGGCCGTCTCAGGTGTGGCGCTCAGCCCGTCAGTGGCAAAGCTGGGACTGTTCCGTCAGGATGCAATCAACCTGTCCACCGTTGCCAATAATGCAGCGAAAGCGACAGAAATTTTCAACGCGGTTGGCTGGGAATAATTTCGCAGGTTCTGAGGTTTCATACCGAGCCCCGGCTGCACAAGCAGTCGGGGCTTTTTTTGAGGCAATCTTGGTCAGATTCCTTTCTTGACAATCGTTGGTCCGCACACAGACATCCGCGCTTGCCGACACCCCGTATCTGATTGGCCCTATCTGATTGGTCGCGCTTGTGCCGTGGCTGATCTTGCAATGTATCGGTTGATCTGTACCCTTCTCCACCATGTTCGTTACTCTTTCCCCCGATCCGCAGCTTGCCCCGATGGTCGCCACATATTGGTTCATCGAGGATATTCAAGGAGAGTTTGCAGGAAAGAATATCCACACAAGCCCAATTCCCCTCGCTGTACTTTCGGTGAACATCGGTCGGCCTAACACAAGCGAAGACGGCTCTCTTATCCCGCGCGCTTCCCTGCTTGGGCAGCAATCGCGGGCGCGTTTGTGGCGATCCTGCCCCGGCACTTATTTTGTCATGGTGATGTTGACGATCCCTGGTCTCGTTCGGCTGTTTCCAAATACAGGCCCGGAATCCACAGACAGGATTCTGGACCTTGGCGCGATAGCTGGAGATGCTCTCGCCGGATCGCTATCAAGGGGAGTGAGCGCTGCATTCGAGCCTGGACGGATTGCAAAGCTGCTGGATCATTGGCTGATCGCCAGACTGGCCTCGTCAGAACCGGTCTCAGAGCTTCGTCGCGTCAGCGCCGCGCGCACTATTCTGCGATGCAATGGATCCGTTTCTGATGCTGCTGAGGCGGCGAGCGTCAACCGGCGTCAACTGCATCGTTGGTTTCTGCGTCATACCGCATCGGTCCAAAAGAATTGGCTGATCTGGAACGGCTCCAAACAGTTTACGAAGCAGTCAATTGAAACGAGGTGACCCCGGCCTTGGTTTCAGTGATCAGGTGCACAAGATCCGAAGTTGGCGGCGCAGACTGGGAACCACGCCCGGCATATACGAAAAAAAGGGGCCATCTTCGGTTGCTGACCACTTTAAAGCAGACGCATCACGTGCCGAACCAGCCTTCTATCTTTGACACATCGAAAACGTCACATTCGTTCAATACCAGACGCTTCCAGAATGCCATGATCGGGAAAAGCCCAGCAGGAGAACCAGTTCATGAAAGAAGAGAATATTTGCGAGCCACAGGAACAGAAAATCGATTACTTCGATGGTGACACCACCTTTGAAGGCTATGTCGTTGTTCCGGACACAAATGCTGCAAGCCGGGCCTGCGTGGTGCTTACACATGACTGGAGCGGGTTGACCGCCCCAACCAAACGTCTTGCAACGCGTTACGCAGCTCTAGGCACTGTTGCGAGATGTCTCTACCAGGTCAATGTCAGTCGAGAAGCCCTGAGGTTGTAAAGAACTCATCGACCATCCCTTGGTGAGCCAAAAGACTTGGGGTCATGTCCGGGCGTTCGCTGAAGCGAATGAGCTGGGCAATGCGACCGTGCGGTTCTCTTTTTCGGCCCAGCCGACATACCAGTCAAAGGGCTGGCCCTTCAGCAGCTTGCCATCATCTCCAAACGGCAGTCCTGCACCCATTTTTTCGGTCGCACGTTGCGAGAACCAGACGACTGAATCCCGCATCCAGGTCTCAGGTGTGGTGGACTGACTCCATTTCGGATTCCAGTCGGCATAGCCTTCCTGAAACGGCCATTCCGGTTGATCCGATGCGGTGAAAATTCCGCTGTCAAATGCCATGAGGCTGATCGCTATCTTGAAAGTCGATGCAGAGGATATACGCTGGTTGCAGCTTCCATCCCCTATCAGTGTTTCATTGGTTTCAACATCGACTGCAAGGGTGCAAACGACATGCTGTTCCGCAGCCGCAGGAAGCGGGAGTGTCATCAAAGCAGCTCCCACGAGACACAAAAATTTGCCCATTACTTTTTTCCTTTTCGGTTGGGGCGTGTTTATCGCCGTCACCGAAATTTAGTCAAAGTCATCTTCCGACTGTTTTCGTTTCAAAATGGAATGATGCAGGGCAATCCTGTGCTCATCGAGCTGGGTCTGTGCCGATCCGAGGCAGTTGTTTCCTAAAAAGACCCCGGGCAGCCTGAAACGGTCGGGTTTGAAGCAGGTGTCTACGCTGCCAGAAGCTGCTATGAGATTCGTACCGATTTGAGTCCAATCAACGGCACTCACCGACGTGGACCCCTTTGCGCTTCGGTTGGCTTGGTCCGGCCACTCACAATTTTACGACTACTTGCAGGAACGTCTGATGGGATCGAAAGCATACAGCGTCAAAGACAGCCACGCATTTGTTGAGACATTCACGCTGCCGTCCTATCGGACCGGGCCGCTGGACGGCATGACTTTCGCTGTCAAAGATAACATCGAAATTGCCGGAACGCGCACTTCATACGGAAGTAAATCCTGGCAGGACACCCACCCGGACGCAGTTCATAACGCCCTGTGCGTTGAGCAATTGTTAGGGGCGGGAGCAAGCTGCATCGGCAAGACTGTGGCAGACGAATTCACTTACAGCCTGACCGGGGAAAATCCGTTTTTCGGAACGCCGCTGAACCCCGGAGCGCCTGATCACGTACCCGGCGGATCGTCCAGCGGGTCCGCGTCTGCTGTGGCTTGCGGGATTTGCGATTTTGCCATCGGAACGGATTCGGCCGGGTCGATCAGGGTTCCGGCCAGCTTCTGTGGCATCTGGGGCATGCGGCCGACACTGCATCGTATTTCCGAGGCTGGAATTCTTCCCTTCATGCCCAGTGTCAGCACCGTGGGCGCGTTTGCAAATACAATTGACGTTCTGGGAAAAGTGATGCGTGTTCTGCTGCGAAGCCGCCCAAAACCGTTCGGCGGCATCAACAATATCTTTCTGCTGGAAGATGCATTCTCTGTTGCCGACCCTGCGGTTAGAGCAGCCATCGAGAACAGCATTTGCAACTTGTCCTGCGCACACGGGGTGACAGTTTCAAAGGTCAGCGCCAACGACATATTTGGCAGTGACTACGATCTGATTGCAGCGAACGAACGCGCGCTCAGAATTCTGCAAACAGCCGAGTTTGCCAGCACTGTTGGCAGCTGGATCGACACAGTGGAGGCTGACGTCAGCCCGGGCTTTGCATTGGCTTATCAGAACGTGCAGCATCAGGATCGCAGCACCGTGAATGAAGCGCTTGATCTGTGCGAATATCTGTTTGCCAGAATCCTGGACTTCATGGGTCCAGATGATCTGATTTGCACACCAACAACACCTTCGCCAGCGCCACTCAAAGCATCGATGACCAGCGCTGTGCAGTTCCAGAATTTCTACGACCGGACAATGGCCCTCACATCCTTTGCCGGAGTGGGACGAGCGCCTGAAATATCGATACCGGCTGCAAGTGTAGACGGGCTCCCCGTCGGCGTGTCACTGATTGCCAGGCATTATGAAGATGAGTTCCTGCTGGAGGCCGCCAAGGTCCTGTTCGCCCCAGATTGCGAGCGCCAACCAGACTGACATGCAAATCAATCGAAATATCCAGATTTCACGACATCGGCTGTTTCCGTGTGTCCGGGCACAACAGCTGCAAAGCCCTCAATGATCTGATTTCGCATCTCTTCGAGTCCCTTCATCTCTGGAGAGTGAAGGAAGCTCAATGCGGCTTCAAAACTTTCAAGCTGGTAGATAACCATATGAGAATAGGTTTTACCTGTGAGCGCCTTGACGGGGCTTGCGACAATCACGTCAGCGCCATATTTTTCGGCGATCGGAAGGGTTAGAGGACCCAGTTCATCCACGCGTGAGCGGTCAATTATGTTGTAGTGGTGGATAACGAAACCAGACAATGCGCAAATTTCCCAAAATATGATTAAACCAGAGGTTGAAACGCAACCGCACCGCTATCTGGATTAGCTCTAAATACCTGCAAAGCAGTGTATGGCGAACCTATGCATTTGCATCACCCGATATCACAATAGCTCACCACCCGACACGTCCAACCCAAGTCGCCCAAGCCGCCGGTTTACTGCCATTTAGGTGATGTCTGCATCCTGAAAAAAGCGTTTCATAGTGGCTCAACAGGACTGCGATAAATTCGACAAATGGGGGCATGGGGCCTGACTTTAGCCTCCGAAGCGTTGCTATCTGGGGCGTTTCGGTTAATAAACCTGCCACACACAAAACACATTCATTAATATCGGCGATTTATCGACCGAGGGAGAAATAATGCCTATAAAACCACCTATCACAGATTTACCAATTCGCGTCTCGAACTCCGGATTCTATCGTGGCTTCACCAAGGATGTGACCATCAGTGCCAAAATACTGGTCGGTGCATTGATCCTTTGGGCGATTGCTTTCCCGGATCAGGCAGCTGCAGTTCTAGGTTCGGTAAACACAGTCCTCCTGGCAACTTTCAACTATTGGTATGTCTATTCCATGGCGTTTTTCGTCGTGCTTTGTTTTGCGCTGGCACTATGGCCTGCGGCAGGGAGGCTGCGACTGGGTCTGGACGATGACAGGCCGGAGTTTTCCAATTTCTCCTGGTTTTCAATGATGTTCGGAGCCGGAATCGGTATTGGCATGCTGACTTTTGCAACGGCTGAGCCGATGTATCACTTTGCCAAGAACCCATCGACCATTATGGGTCTGACGGAAGGCAGCACTGCGGGAAACGTACGTGACGCCTACATCTGGTCATTCACCCATTGGGGACTTGCTGCCTGGGCAGCCTATGCCATCGTAGGCTTGGCACTTGGTTATTTCTCTTACCGTCGCGGCCTGCCATTGACGATCCGCTCTGCACTCACGCCAATCTTTGGCAAAAAGCTGTCAGGACCGATTGGCCATACGGTTGATGTGGTTGCGGTTGTGGCCACCGTGTTGGGCGTATCGCAGACGCTGGGCTTCGGGGTTGAACAATTCATCTCCGGATTGTCCCGGATCGGCGTTGGCGACTGGCTTTACGCAACAGCGGCAGATGGTACCAGATCTTCATCGACCCTCGGTATCATAGTGGCGTTGATCGTTATTATGGGTGCCTCAACTTTGTCGGCAATGTCCGGCGTTGGCAAGGGAATCAAATGGCTCTCCAACATCAATATGGGCCTCAGTTTCTTCATATTGGCCTTCTTCCTGCTGTTCGGTTCCACCTTCTTTGGAATGCAAACTCTTTTTGTCGGCATCTGGGACTACCTGATGTCAATCCCGGGTAACATCCTGACCGTCTGGGCGAAAGACGGCACGGAAACCGGTGATGCCCTGGCTGGCTGGCAAGGTGGTTGGACCATCTTCTATTGGGCCTGGTGGATTGCCTTTGCACCCTTCGTGGGCGTCTTCCTGGCGCGAATTTCCAAAGGTCGGACAATTCGCGAATACGTTCTGGGCGCGCTGATCATCCCTGCGATCATGTGCTTTGTCTGGTTCGCTCTGGTTGGCGGAACTGCCATCGATCTGGAGCTTTCTGGCGTAGCCCAGGGCGCTATTGTTGACGCCGGTCAGGCTGACCAGTTGTTCGCAATGTTGGCGGTGATGCTTGGCGAAACCATGTCATATTTGATGTCAATTATTGTCGTCATCTTGTTGCTGACTTACCTCGTTACGTCGGCTGATAGCGCGGTTCTGATCATCAATACGATCAATGCTGCCGGCGATGAAGGTCCTAAAGCACGCCCACATATCCTGTTCTGGGGTGCAGCTTTGGCTTTCGTGGTCGGAGGTCTGATTATCGCCGGTGGCCTGGGCGCGATTCAAACAGCCATGGTGATTGGCGCTCTGCCATTCAGCTTCGTTATGGTCCTGATGGGTCTTTCACTCATCAAAGCGATCTACCATGATGGACAGCGGGCAAAACATGGATTGCCAACAACCCATATAGAAACAGCACCCGCCGAATAAGGTGCCTTTCTGAATTACCTGCGTCGCAAAGCAGTTCAGTTTTGCGACGCAGCCTACCTCGTCAAGCGCGAACCCATATATCTCATGCCGTCATAGTTCGTGAGAGAGACACTCCAGGCACCAAAACTTCATGATGCTTCAAGCAATGATTGGCTGCGGTCGCAGACAACTCAATTGCACAAAACTCCCCAATTGCCTGCCAGGCAGAACTGCCAACAAACATCAGCAACATGCGACGTCAAGAAACGGCGGCCAGCACAGCTTTGTTAATCAACGCGGCTATGTAACGGTTGCGCCAAGGGCGGGGCTGCGCGACGGGCGAGCACTGTCTTTTGCAATTGCGCGGCACAGCAGAAGCACCGGCACAAGGCCAAGTCCGACGATCACCAGAGACGGGACTGCCGCCTGTTCCAGCCGTTCATCCGATGCCAGACGATAGGCCTGTACGGCCAGTGTATCGAAGTTAAACGGGCGCATGATCAAGGTTGCCGGCAATTCCTTCATCACATCTACAAAGACAATCAGCAATGCCGTCAACAGGCTGCCGGATATTAGCGGTATGTGAATGCTCTTCAGCATGCCGGCCTCGGTGCGCCCAAGAGACCGGGCTGCATCGTCGAGGCTGGGCTTGATGTTGGCAAGACCGGCATCAACTGACCCCAGTGCTGCCGCCATAAAGCGCACGAGATAGGCGACAATCAGCAAGCCGATTGAGCCGGTGAACAACAGGCCGGTCGATATACCAAACTGACTGCGGAAAAAAGCGTCCAGCCAATTGTCGAACCCGGCAAAGGGTACCAGCAAACCCACCGCAATCACCCCGCCTGGAATAGCGTAGCCAATGCCCGCCAGAACCTTGGCGCTGCTGGCAGCAACACCGGGTGACATGCGTGCGCAATAGGAAATCAGCAAGGCACCCAGGACGGTGGCCAAAGCTGCCAGACTTGCAAGCGTAATGGAATTGCCCATGAAGCCAAGATAACGGGAGGTCAGAAGGCTTTGGCCAGAGCCATGGGCCATCACCAGCAGCATGACCGCCGGAACCACAAAGCCGAGCAGAACCGGGAAAGCACAAAACAGGACAGCTCCCAGGGCACGGCCGCCGGTCAGGCGTTGCGGCAACATGCCTTCATTCTTCTTGCCAGCAGGAAAACGCTGGGCCGCGCCCCGTTCCATACGTTCAATAACGGCAAGCAGCAGGGCGGCTCCCAGCAAGCAAAGCGCCAGTTGCGTCGCCATACCCCGGTCTCCCATGGAGAACCAGGCACGGTAGATGCCGGTGGCGAAGGTTTGAACATTGAAATGCGCCACGGTGCCAAAATCGGCAATGGTTTCCATAAGAGCCAGTGTAATGCCAGCGGCAATGGCCGGGCGGGCCATAGGCAGGCTGACCGACCGAAACGCCCCCCAGGGGGTGCGGCCCAGCATGCGGGCGGCCTGATAGGCACTGGCGGATTGCTGCAAAAAGGCCGTACGCGCCAGAAGATAGACGTAAGGATACAGCACGAATGTGAGCATGGCTGCAGCGCCACCCAGAGATCTGATTTCCGGAAACCAGTAATCTCGTGGACCCAAATCAAACGTCGCGCGCAAAGCAGACTGAACCGGGCCTGGATGGTCCAGCAAATTGGTGTAGGCGTAGGCCAGCACATAGGCTGGAAAGGCCAGCGGCATGGCCAGAGCAAATTCGAAGAAGCGTTGACCGGGAAAGCGGCAGTTTGTGACCAGCCAAGCGCTGCCTGTGCCAAGAATCGCCGTGCCCAATGCTACCCAGAATACCAGCTGAACTGTATTCCAGATGTAACCGGGAAGAACCGTGTCTATCAACGCTGCCCAGCGGCTGCCATCTGCGCCAATTGCTGTGATAATCACAGCTATAATGGGAAGCAGACAGAGGGCGGCAAAACTCCATGCTGCCAGACGCAAAGACTTAGTCCTTCAAAACAGGTCTGCTACCATCCGACGGGTTGCCAGCAGAAATTGACCGGGCATTGTTAACAGTGTTGGGTGGTTTTAGACACTTTGCCCCATGCGCACAATATGCAGCTGGTGAGTTGTCAGCCAGGAACCAGCCATTTGTCATAGTCAGAGACCAGCAAATGCTTTGGCGCGACGTCTTCATCAATTTTGGAAAACCGACCAATTTTTTCGGCAAAGATATTATCGGTCATGTCGTCATTGACGGTGGAAACCTCGCCAATCAGAACATCGCCGCCATCGCCCCAGAAACTGTGCCAATTGCCCTGCAGCAGGGTGACGCTTTCACCCGGTGACAGACGCAACACCTCGCCTGCTTTCTGGGTGCGTGGAATGCCATCGCAATAAACGGTGACATCGGTATCATTATCAACGTCACCATTTTCCAGAGAATTGAACAGTTTCAACGCCAAAGTCGCACCACCGCGATTGATGATGTCTTCGGCCTTGACCACATGGCGGTGCGTGGGGGACAGCTGGTCCTGACGCGAAATCATGATTTTCTCGGCATAACACATGCCACCGCCGCGCTTCAGGTGCTCCTGATCACCATTGCGCAGGGTGAACAGAAACAGGCCCATCTCGTCGAATTTCCCCGCGCCGTAATCGGTAATGTCCCAACCGAGACGTGCGTCGATAATGGCCTCTATGTCATTGCGACGCGCCCGCATTTCTTCTGGCGTGAAATAGGCAAAAGGTGGCAACAGGAATCCGAAGGACCGGATGAAATCATCTGCTTCTTCCATGATGTGGTTGACAGTTGAACGTTTCATGTTGGTCCTCAATTCGTTTTGCTTGCTGCCGCAGACAGCACATTTCGGTCTACAAAATACCGATGGGACATCGGCAGTGTCGCAGCCCCCAGACTGCGGGCTTCGTGGCCAATGGATCCGGCCAGAACATCCGGGCGTGCAAGGCCCTGCGTATTCAGGGTTTCCAGCACAGAGGCGGTTTTCTCCACCAAGGCGCTGCGCACATCCTGCGGGAATGCGCCATCAATAATAATGGCCTGAAAATCGATGACCGAGCAACAGGCCAACGCAGCCTGGGCCAGATAATTTGCACTGTCCTCAATCCATTGATCCAGAACCGGCCCGAATGTCGTCCATGCATTGGGAGAGACCCATATGGGTGACGGGTCGATGCCTTGCTGCGTGAGCGCAAATTCCAGACTGGCCAGTGACACCTTGTCGAGCAATTGTCCACTTCCGTGTCGTCCAACAATTATGGGCAGAGAGCCGAGCGCTCCGGCATTGCCAGTGGGTCCGGAATAGACTGCATAGTCAACCACAATGCCACCGCCGATAAAATAGCCGATAAAGAAATAGGCAAAATTACTCAACTCCGGCGCATTTCGCTGCGCCAGTTCTGCGCGGCAGGCCGTTGTTGCATCATTTTGAACATGGACCGGAAGCTCTGTCAGCTCTGCTATTCTGCCAGCCACATCAATTTGCTTCCAGTCAGCAAGACCAGCCTCAGCAGAACCACCCTGCCCCACTGCCTGCGCCCAGTTCCACAGCTCAAAAGGCATAGCCACACCGATACCGCAAATTCTGTGGTGCAGATCAGCAGGCACAACGTCCAGTATGTCAGGCAACTCCGATTGCAGGAAATCCAGTATGGCATCTGGAAGCGGATAGGCGTAGGCCCTGCTGGCAGAGGCCCGGATCGCACCGGAAAAATCCATCAATACCAGCTCGGATGTGCGCCGGCCGATTTTCAATCCAATCGAGAACGCGCCATCAGGATTCAATGAGGCAGCAGACAAAAGCTGATCGGCTGCGCCGCGCGGCGGTTCCCGCAGCAGCAGGGCGTCCTTTTCAAGATCATCCAGAACGCGGGAAACAGTCTGCAGCGGCAATCCACTGTGTTGGACGATGTCGGTCTCCTGCAGCGCGCCGAGCTGCTTGAGGAGGCTCATCACCAAGCGCTCATCATGGGTCCGCATTGCGACCGCATTTGTACTGATACTATCACTGCCTGTGAGAGGAAGGGTCACACCCTGTACTCCATATTTGTGCCAACTCCCGACCATTCATATAGGAACGAGTTATGACGGGTATTTGGGTACAGCGCCTAATTAAGTCAATTTAATCTGATAATAGATTTGAGAATTGACGGGTTGCCCTCAATCAGAGCGAATTTTCGATGGCCGCCTTGTCAGGGATGCTGGGCTGGGCACCAAAAACCGTACAGGCCAGGCTGCCCGCAACGGATGCACGTGACAAGGCATCTTCGACTGAACATCCCTGATCCAGCGCTGCTGCAAATGCTCCCGTGAAGGTGTCACCTGCTGCGGTCGTGTCCTTGACGTCAACCGACAGCGCTTTGCCGTGGTGGTTGCCGGCCGGTCCAAAACTGAAGGCACCCTTGTTGCCCAATGTCACAATCACATTGTTTCCGGTCTGCTGTGCCAAGGCTTCGGCAGCCTTCACAGAATCAAACCCTGCTGAAATACCGGCCCCAAAGGCCACAATCAATGCCTCGGTCTCGTTCACGACCAGCCAGTCAATCTCGGCCAGTTCTTCATTGGACAGCTTGTAGGCCGGAGCCACATTGTGAATGATCTTCAGGCCAAGCTCTCGCGCCTTCAAATGGGCCAGATGGGTTTCTTTTTCCGGCACCTCATTCTGGGTGAGCAGATAGCCATCGACCTGCCTCAATACGTTTAACTGTGAAGCATCCGCTTTGGCATTCGCACCGCTGGCAACAGCAATCGCGTTTTCGCCATTCTCATCAACCGTGATATTGGCAATGCCGGTTGGCGCATCCACCTTCATGATCTGGGATAAATCCACACCATCACGCTTCAGATTTTCCAGTGCCAGATCGGCGAAAGCATCTTTGCCAACAGCTCCTACCATCAACGTTTCACTGCCAGCCCGGCGCGCCGCCAAAGCCTGATTGGCACCTTTGCCACCTGGAATAAGCTGATAGGATTCGCCTTTGACAGTCTCACCAGGACCTGGAATGCGAGCTGTACGGGTGACAATGTCCAGATTGATGGATCCAAATACAATAATCACGAAATCACCCAGCCCATTTCAACCTGCGAGCGAAGTGTCATGTGCAGGCAACAAAAGTCAAGGTTGTAAAATTCATTTTATCAATCTCTAGTTTAAATCAGCCATGTTTCGGGATTTTCAATCGGTTCATTGCGTGAGGCCTTTTGCAATCCGATCACACAGCGCACAATAACCCACACCGCAATGGCCAGCATCAACACGAATCCTATCGCAACCAGCGTCAGGACAAGGGCTGCGAAAAACATCAGCACGCCGATCCAGAAGGTGCGGATGAGGAAGGTATAGTGCGTCTGGAGCCACGGAGCCGCTTTGCTGCGGTTCATATAGGCAAAAACCAGGCCGACAATACTTGTAATGCCAACCACAAAGCTGACCAGATAGAGGATATATACCAGCCGCACATTGTTCAGGCCGGGTGACATCCAATCATCAATCTGTTTTTCAATCGGATCATCATCCTGTGTCATGGTGCCATCCCCGAATTAGCTCGTCTGCCCAGTCTAAGTATCAAGGGTCCATGCTGTCTTGCAGGCATCGGCATGTCAAGCAAATGCGGCAAGCGTTATCAGAGACAGAACACATGTAATAATAATGACCTGCGCAATATCATCTGTACTCACATCATAGAGCATCGCCAGACTGAACGACATGGCACCTGCCGGAGCGGCGGCGGCCAGCATAAACTGGTTGCTGACATTGTCCGCGCCCACGGACAGCGTAAGACCAAGCCACATGGCTGCAGGAAACATGATGAGCTTGAGCAGCGTGAAGGTCATGACAACCTTGTCCGGCCGGAACCTTGTCTGGGAGAGGACAACACCCAGCGCATAAAGAGCAACCGGTGCCGCGCCTGCCCCGGAAAAACCGACAAAGGTATTCACCGGTGCCGGGACGGTGAAACCGGCCAGATTGAACACAAGACCAACAACAATGGCCTGAAGCATGGGAACCCTGGCAATGCCGAGTGCAACAGTGCCAGGACTTACCTTGCCAAGACTGATGATCTGAAGCGCCAGCATGGCGCCGCCAAAGGCCACAATTGCATCCAGGGTCACAATGCTGCTGATCGGCAGTACATTGGTTTCGCCGTAGAGCAGAACGGACATGGGCAGCACATAAAGCGCATTGTTGCCAAAAATCCCGCAAAACCCCAGTAGAAGCGACTCTTTTCGCGTGCGCCCAAACAGACGGTGAGCCACCCAGAAGCCACAGCTGAAAATGATGATCTGAACCAGCAGATAGACCAGAATAGGTGCAAGGCTGAAACTCTGGATTGACGAATTTGCAATCAGCCCAAAAATATAGATCGGAAGCAAAACAGACATGGCAAAACGGTTCAGCAGACGTGCATCATCAACGCTGGATTTGCCAGCCCGGCCCATGCCAAACCCGAAGGCCATTATAGCAAAGACCGGCAAAATGGGGTCCATCAGGACTTGAAGAATTTCCAATGCTGAAACCTTGTGGGAAGCCAGGACCTGGACTCAATTGGGAAATGCAGCCCTATGGCGCGGTGCCGATGCTGCTCTCATAGTCTGATCTGAGCTGCTGGAAAAGCGCAATATAGTCGATGTTGACGTAATTCATACCCATTTCCAGCGCCTCGTGAAAGCGCTCTTCATCAGACTTGTCAGTGTAGAACATCACCTCAAGACCGGCTGCCTGACATTCATAAATCCGGGATGCGTCAAACGAATCTGTATTGAACTCCACAATGCTGGCATGGTGTTCTTCTATGGCAGCTTCCGGGCTGCCTGCATTGCTCCAATGCACCATGCGGCGCACGTCGGGACAGTGCTGAAACATCTGCTGGCGCATCTGTGGATCGAAAGAAAAGGTGAAGCAGCGATCCGCAATATCAAGCTTGCGCACCACGCTTGAAACCTGTTCACAATCCGCACGTTTGATTTCCAGATAGAAACCAGCCCGGTCGGCAAAGGCTGCAAGATAGGCTTCAAGACGCGGGATGACCTGGCCTTCAAAGCGTGGCGCAAACCAGCGTCCAGCATCCAGTTCGTCAATCTCGGTGCTGTTCAACTCGGATATCGGACCAGAACCATTGGTCGTGCGATCGACTGTGTCGTCATGCAAGACATAAAGCACACCATCTGCTGACTGATGGATATCCAGTTCAATGATGGAACCGCCCAGCTTGAGCGCAGTTTCAGCAGAAGCAAATGTGTTTTCAGGAGCACTCAGACGTGCGCCCCTGTGACAGACCATTTTCGTTTGATGCACGGCTTGTTCCAATGCTTGTAACACCAGCACTTTGGCATGCGGATAGAGGCTGGAAAGCCCCTCTGGAGCGTTAATTATCTATGCGGGATCATTTGACCGAATTAGAGCGTTGCTGGTGAGGTACAGTTTACGCCGCAACGCTCTCTACCACAAGTGGAGCACAGCAATATCCAGCGAGCGCGCAAATCTCGCAGCATAAACTAATGCTCCAGGGTCTGGACCCTAGTAACCCATCATGCCGCGAATGACCGGGAGCACACTGGCAGCAAAAATGCCAACGCCGCCACCAATTGCCAACCGCAGTCCCAGTCCGCCCAGACTTGGGGCCATCCCCGAAAGAATGCCGCAAACCACAGCATACCAGGCGATTGTTGTTCCGTCGATTTCCATAAATCCTCCCAAGGCCGGAAACGCCGCAATGTTGGTGCGCACCCGGGACAGTGTCAAGTCGCCAGATGCTGCTACTCCAGCAGCAGATCTTCAAGCGGGTCATGTTCGGCCACGAAATGGCCAGGCGAGCGTTCCAGCAGCTTCGGCTGGTATGGGGTGTCGTTGCCCATTCGGGATGGCAAAAACCGCAGCCGCGCCATGGGATCAATCGGCGAGGTCAGTTCGCCCTTCAACCGCAGGCGTTTGCGACTTTTTTCGATTTTGGGATCCGGAATCGGAACCGCTGAAATGAGCTGTCGCGTGTAAGGGTGCTGAGGGTTTTTGAACAAATCATCACGATCTGCCATTTCCACCACACTGCCCAGATACATAACGAGAATGCGATGGGATATTTCCCGAACCACAGACAGATCGTGAGAAATAAACAGGTAAGACAGATCGGATTCAGCCTGTAATCCACCAAGCAATTCCAGTATCTGCGCCTGTATGGAGACGTCCAGCGCAGACACCGCCTCGTCACAAATAACCAGTTTGGGCCTTAGAATAGTGGCCCGGGCAATGCCAACACGCTGGTTTTGACCGCCTGATAATTCATGCGGATAACGGTTGATCATGGCCGGTTCCAGCCCGACCCGTTCCATCTGTGCCGCAATCAGGGCTTTGCGGTCTGCCTTGGTGGCATCACGCCGAAAAATGCGCATCGGCTCCATAATGGAATCGCCGATGGTCATGGCCGGGTTGAGGCTTGCCATCGGGTCCTGAAACACAATCTGCAAATCTTTGCGCTTCTGGGTCATGGCGTGTCGGTCCAGCGCGGTCAGATTAGCGCCAAGCCAGGTCACCGCGCCAAAGGTTGGCGGGATCAATTGCAGGACAGCGCGCGCAAGGGTGGATTTTCCTGAACCGGATTCACCGACAATGCCAATGGTTTCCCCGGGTCTCAAAGCGAAACTCACACCATCGACAGCGCGCAAAATGGCCGGCTTTGCGAAGAAGCCGTTGCTGATCTGGAAATGAACCTTCAGATCATCCACGTTCAGGAAGTCTTCCTGCTCCAGGCGCGGTTGATACGGTTTGATTTGCCGGTCCGAGCCTGACTTGCCGTCGAGACGCGGCATGGCCTCCAACAGCATTTTTGTGTAACCATTTTGCGGAGCATAGAAGATGTCATCGGCCGCGCCTTCCTCGACATAACGCCCGTAGCGCATCACCTGAATGCGGTCGCACATGCGCGCCACGACGCCCATATCATGGGTGATGAGGGCGATGGCTGTGCCATGATCCCGGCGCAACTCATCCATCAAATCCAGTATCTCGGCCTGAATGGTAACATCCAGAGCCGTGGTCGGTTCATCCGCGATCAGCAATTTGGGGTCACATAGCATCGCCATGGCGATCATCACCCGCTGACGCATGCCGCCGGACAATTCATGCGGGTATTGGCGCAGACGCTGGCTGGCGAGTGGAATGTGGACCCGCTGCAACCACTCAAGGCATTTGGCGTCCGCTTCTGCGCCGCTCATCTGCTGATGGGTTTTCAGAACTTCACGCATCTGCACGCCGATTTTCAGATGCGGCGTCAGCGACGTCAGCGGGTCCTGAAAAACCATGGATATGGCGCGGCCACGGATCTGGTTCAGCGCTTTGCCGTCCATGGCGAGCAGATCAGCACCCTGAAAATCCACCGTCCCGCGCGCGGTACCATTTCTATGCAGCAAACCCATTACGGCCAGAAACGTCTGGCTTTTGCCGGACCCGGATTCACCGACAATGCCCAAACATTCGCCGGGCAGAATGTCGCAATCAACGCCCTTCACAGCTTCCACAAGACCATCATGGGTCTGAAAATTCACATGGAGGTCACGAATGCTGAGCAAGGGCGTAGTGGTCACCATCTAATGATCCCTTGGATCAAACGCATCGCGCAGACCATCACCGATGAACAACAGGCTGAGCAACAACGTCACCAGAAAGCCTGCCGGGAACCAGAGCAGCCAGGGCATGACTTCAAACACATTTGCCCCTGCAGCAATCAGAGTGCCAAGCGAGGTCAGTGGCTCCTGAACGCCAAAGCCAAGATAAGACAGAAAGCTTTCGGTCGCGACGATTTCCGGCACGGTCAGAGCGGCATAAATCACCACCGGCCCCACCAGATTGGGCACGATGTGTCTGAAGATGATGGCAGGTGTGCTTTGCCCCGAAGCGCGGGCGGCTTCAATATATTCCCGGCGACGGATCGACAGGGTCTGCCCGCGGACAATGCGTGCCATCGTCAACCATTCCAGCGCGCCGATGGCGGCAAACAGCAAAAACACATTGCGTCCGAAAATCACCATCAGCAGAATGACAAACAGGATGTAAGGCAGCGCATAGATGATATCGACAAAGCGCATCATCGCCTGATCAATCCGCCCACCCAGATAACCGGCAAACGCGCCATACGTGACACCGATCACCACCGATACCAGTGTTGCAACCAGTGCGACGGCGAGGGAAATGCGGGTGCCAAACAGCGTGCGCGCCAAAAGATCGCGTCCGTTCTGATCAGTCCCGAAATAGTGCCCGCTTTCAAATGATGGCGGTACGCGAAAGGCGTTCCAGTCGGGGTCTTCATAATTGAAGGGCAGCAATGATGGTCCGATAAAAGCTGCAAGGATCAGCAGCACCAACAGAACCACACCTGTCATGGCCGCTTTGTTGCGGCGAAAGCGCCTCAGTGCATCCTGCGTCAGGCTGCGACCCTTCGGTGCCGTCAGGGCAACATCAGTTGCCTCTTGCCGATAGGAGCGCCCGATCATTGGCTTGTCACTTTCGGATCCAGCCAGGCATAGAGAATGTCGACAATGAGGTTCAGCATGACGATCAGAACCATGTAGAAAATCACGGTTCCAAGAACCATGCCGTAATCCCGATTGAGCGCTGCATTGATGAAATAGCGCCCGATCCCGGGCAATCCGAAAATGGTTTCCACTACGATGGACCCGGTCAGCAGATAACCGGCCGCGGGCCCCAGATAGGACACAACCGGCATCAATGCAGGCTTTAAAGCGTGGCGCAGGACGATGGGTCCTGTGTTCAGCCCCTTGGAGCGCGCCGTGCGGATAAAATTGGAATGCAGAACTTCAATCATGGCGCCGCGCATCAGGCGGGAAATCCGGGCGATATGCGGCAAGGCCAGCACGGCAACCGGCAGAACAATATAGCGCAATTCGCCATCGCCCCAGCCGCCCACCGGAAGCCAGCCAAGCTCGACGCCAAATGTCAGCTGAAAAATTGGCGCGAGCAGGAAACTGGGCAGGATCAGACCCAGTAATATGATGCTGGCAAGGGCATAATCAGGCAAGGAATTTCGCCAGAGCGCGCCATAAATGCCAGCAAGAATGCCAAAGAAAACAGCCACAATGAACGCAGTGCCGCCAATGGTGATGGTGTAAGGCAGGCCGAGTTTCAGCTGCTCTGCAACGCTGAAATCCTCATTTATGAAAGAGGGGCCCAAATCGCCCTGCAGCACATTACCAACATAGATCGCATATTGCTGGATCAGTGGTTTGTCGAGATTGTAGTGCGCTTCCAGATTCTGCTTCACGGCAGGCGGCAAAGGACGCTCGCCATCAAACGGTCCGCCAGGCGCCAGCCGCAGAATGAAGAAACAGACCGTGATTGCAATCCAGAGAACGGGGATTGTGGTGAGGAACCGCTTGAGTGCGTAAAGCAACATGGTTGGTGTGGTCCCTGCCAGACTTTGCATTAGTCCTGACTATGCGCTGTTGCAAAGTCTGGCAGGGACAAATCCAAATAGCTTATTCGGCAAGCTCCAGCCATCTTGTGCGGTGAATGTCGAAGACGTTGTTCTCAAAGCCCTTGACCTTCGGCGACACAACATTGCGTGACAAATAGTAGTAGATTGGAATGGCGGCGGTCTGATCCAGAGCAATTTGCTCCGCCTGCTTCATCAGTTCGGCCCGTTTTTTCAGATCAACGATGCCGTTGGATTGTGTCATCAGCGCATCGTACTCAGCATTGCTGAAGCGACCGTAATTGTTCGGAATACCAGTTTCCAGCAGGTTGAGGAAATTATGTGCATCATTGTAATCGGCCAACCAGCCAGCGCGCCCAATATCGACAATATTGCGCTGCAATTCATCATAATGCACCTTAACCTCAGTGTTATAGAGGCTCACTTCAATGCCCAGTTGCTTCCACATGGCAGCAACGGCAACTGCAATCCGCTTGTGGTTTTCGTTGGTGTTGTAGCGCAATTGAAGCGCCAGTGGATTGTCGGCATCAAACCCGGCATTTTCCAATAATGCTTTCGCTTCGGCAACTTTCTCGCCGTAAGGCAGGTCTTTCCAGCTGAAATAGGCTGGCTCGCCGTAATTGGCCATGCCAGGCGGCACCCAGGAATAGGCCGGCAATTCGCCCGTGCCCAATATCTGCGGGCCAATCACTTCCCGATTGATCGACATCGCCAGTGCCTGCCGCACATCTGCATTGTCAAACGGGGGCTTGTTGTGGTTGACCACATAGTAATACAGCCCGGCAAAAGCCGCGACCTGTGGCTCGCCCGGCATGTTCGTCTGCATCCATTCATACTGATCGGTCGGAAACTCGGTCATGATGTCGAAATCACCAGCGCGATACCGCTTCAGGGCAGCGGATGCATCTTCCAGAACGAAAAATTTTGCGCTTTCGATTTTCAGATTGGCTGCATTGTAATAGGTGTCGTTCCTGACTGTTGTCACGTGAGAGCCTGGAACCCATTCGGTTGGCCGGTAAGGACCATTGGTCACGATGTTATCGAGTTTGACCCAGTCGGCACCCTTATCCTCGACGACATGCCTTGGCACCGGATAGGCGGTGTAATGGGTCAGCGCGCCCAGAAAATAGGGCGTCGGCTGTTTCAGCGTGATTTCCAGAGTTGTGTCGTCCAGGGCTTTGACACCCAATTCGCCCAGATCGGAGATTGTGCCGCCATTGATCTCTTCTGCATTCATAATCGGATATTGCAGATAAGCATAATCTGCCGCAGTTGCCGGATCCACAAGCCGCTGAAGAGCAAACTCAAAATCACCTGCCGTAACAGGTGTTCCATCGGTCCATACGATGCCCTCGCGCAGGCTGAATGTGTAGGTCAGACCGTCTTCAGAAATGGTCCAGCTTTCCGCCTGTCCGGGAATTGGTTGCGCACCGCGATCCTCGGTCAGAAGGCCTTCAAAGATATCGCCAACGATCCGGTTTTCCCAGTCGCCGGAAACCTTGTGCGGATCGAGTGACGTTGGATCGCCACCATTGTGGATATTCAGTATTGCTGCCGACAATGGGGAAATCAGAACTGCCGAGACTGCAAACGCTGCTATCGATTTCAAGAAGCCGTGATACATTCTAAAGGTCTCCTCTTCTCTAAAAACTATTTAAATCAACACGTTAGCCTTGTAACACGTTGAACTGTGCGGTAACGATAGCTTGAGTGGTAGCGGCACACAATCACTAAGTGCATCTTTCGGTAGAGTGGCCTTGCGTTAGAATTCCAGGCCACACGGACTAAGATCGCCTTGCACAGCACTTTGTGGTATCTGGCTAAAGTCCAAACTCAGTCCACATCCAAACAAGGTCAGCCATGCGGTTTATTCTGGCTCTTCTACTGATCATAACAAGCCTTGCCACAGGCGCTCTGGCGCAAACATCTGTCGAAGATTTGACGGGTGACGAAAAAGCACCGGTGACGATGGATACGATGGGTGGCGAAACCATTGCTGCCGGACGGGATATTCCCTCCGATAGCGCCATTGCAAACCGGATTTCCGGGATTTTTGCAGAGATCGATGCCTTGAAAACAGTCAGGGTGTCCGTCCGCTCCGGTGTGGTTTTGCTGCAAGGTGCGTTGCCGGATCAGTTTGCCATTGATCAGGCAGAAGCGCTGGCAACCCGCGTTGAGGGGGTCGTGACCGTCTCGAATCAGTTGCAGGAAGAGACCTCTGTAACTGAGCGCATTGTTCCTGTCATGGAACGGCTCTCCACCCGCCTGCTACAGGCGCTTAACTACATTCCCCTGCTGACAGTGGCTGTTCTTGTTTTCGCAATCGTCGGCATTTTCGGCTGGTGGCTTGCGGCCCGTCGATGGCCGTTTGAAAGGATTGCGCCAAACGCCTTTATTTCCGATCTCCTGCGCCAGATCCTGCGTCTGGTGTTTTTGGGGCTCGGCCTTGTTCTGGCGCTCGATATTCTGGGGGCCAGTGCCGTCATTGGAACCGTTCTCGGGGCTGCCGGGATCGTCGGCCTTGCGGTTGGCTTTGCGGTGCGCGACACCGTTGAAAATTATATTGCGAGTATCTTGCTCAGCCTGCGCCAACCGTTCCGGCCCAAGGATTATGTGGAAATTGACGGGCATGAAGGCCACGTCATCATGTTGACGTCACGCGCGACCGTGCTGCTCAGTCTGGATGGCAATCATATTCGCATTCCCAACGCCACCGTCTTCAAAAGTGTGATCACAAATTACACGCGTCACCCTGAACGCATGTTTACTGTAGACATGGGTATTGCGCCCCATGGTGATCTTCAAAAGGCGGTAGATATCGGGCATGACGTGCTGAAGGATCTGGATTTCATTTTGAAGAAACCTCAGCCTGAATCCCGTATTGAAGAGCTTGGGGATTCGACTGTTCAGCTTCGATATGCAGGCTGGGTGGATCAACGCGAAACCAGTATGCCGCTGGCTCGGGGTCAGGCCATACGACTGATTATGCGCGCCCTGGAGAATGCCGGTTTTGAGCTTCCGGAACCAGGCTATCGCGTCACCCTTACCGATGCGAAATCTGCGCCGTCTGCCAAACCAGCTGCTTCTGCGAAGAAAAAACTGCCACCGGTTAAAGAGGCAGATATCTCGGCGGATGAAGGCATTGCAGAAATCGTCGAGGAAGAGCGCGCGCAATTGGGTGATCAGGATCTGTTGAAAGAGGATGCGCCCCAGGAAATGGGCTGAGGCTGGACGCTGTTGATCGTTCGTATGAGACGGGCAAATCATTCGCCGCCGCCTCTGATCTTTCACGAAGATCAAGAGGCCGAACGCGGGAATTGCCCGTGCTATTCGACCACAGGGAACGGTATTTCAGATACTGGCGCGGCTTTTCTCCCGCCAGCTCAGCAAGGCTGGTAAAAGCAGCAGATCAATCAACAAGGCGGCAAAGAGCGTCGTAATCATCATCCCGCCAAACAGTCGGATCGGGGTGAAAGCGCTGAACAGGGTCACGCAAAGGCCTGCTGTCAGCAAAAGTGTTGTCAGAACCATGACTTCCCCGGCCGATCCGGCCGCGATGCCAAGCGCTGCGGACGTGCTGGAACCCTGTTCTTTCGCAGTAAAATAGCGGCTGAGAAAATGCACTGTATCGTCGATGGCTATCCCGAAGGAGATAGTCAGAGCCAGAACAGCCGTCGGGCTGAGTTGACCTTGCGCCCAGATGTGCAGCGATGCCCCGGTGAGCATCAGCGGAAGCACATTCGGGATCAACAGGACTGGCACCAGCCGCACAGACCGGAACGCCAGTGCGACAAGTAGCGTTGCGCCTAACGCTGCCACGACCAATCCACGGGACAATTGTGAAATCAGACTGACCGCTTCATACCGCATGATCGTCGGCAACCCGATAATGCGGTCAGCTTCGGCGGCCAACGCTGCATCGTGGAGCCGATCGAATTGCGCCAGAGTGGCCGCGCTGAGCATTGGCTCAGGCATGGAGACAAAGATTCGGGATGTGGTGCCTGTGGGCTGCAATTGCTCAACCAGGGCGGTTGGGAGCATTTCGAGTTGCGCAGGCGTCGGGCGCTGCTCGGGTGTTCCGAGCCAACGGGCGAAATTGAGCTGGGACAGAACAGTTTGCGGCGCGCTTACGGTTTCCAGACTGTCGGCAATCCTGCGCGTTGTCTCCCAATCCCCGTCGCTTTCTATGATCATTTGAAAAACGCCGCCGAAATCGTCCGAAAGGGCGTTATTTGCAGCCACAATCGGGCTGTCGTCGGGTAGGTTCTGGTAAAGTGGGAACCATGCTTTTGTCTGCATGAATCCGAACGTCGATACAGCAAGAAGCACCAAACCGATTGCAGCCGTAATTCTTGGTCTTGCGGCGCCTGTATCGATCAGCATCTTTGCAATGAAGGTACCCTGCTGCAAAACAGGCTTGGCGGACAATGTCATCTGATTTGCCATCAGCGGGAATGTTATGATCACAATAACAAAAGCAAACATGGTTCCGATTGCTCCCAGAACAGCAAACTCAAACAATTGTTCGTTCCCGGTCAGCATTATGCTGGCGAAAGCTGCGGTTGTTGTGATTGCCGTTAAAGCGCAGGCAGGCCCGACAGTGACAATGGTGGTGCGGGCATTTTTTGTATCCTTGAAATGTCGTGACAAATGCACCCCATCTGCGACGCCCAGGACCAGCAACAGGATTGGTATCACATTGTTGAGCACAGTAATCGGGTAGCCAAGCCACACCGACAGCGCCAGAACACCCGCGGCCCCGACGATTGCAGGTACAACAGCCAGGAGGGCCATGCGCAGATCGCGCAGCAATCCAAAGGCCGCGATTGTGACGATCAGAGCGCCCCAAAGATTCAGAGAGATCAGTTCGTTTTTTAAACCAGAGACAATTTCGGCACTTATTACGTCTTCGCCAGTGATGGTCGCTGAAAGTTCAGGGGGCAGCACCCGGTCCAACTCGGCTGTAATGCCTTGCATGGCTCGCGCGACAGAGGTCTGATCAGAATTGACAGAAACGCTAAGAACCATGGCGGTCAACGCATCATTCAGAAAAATCGGCAGGCCGGTTTTGAGCGCTTTGAAGCTGGCAAGATCATCAGAAAAACCTGCCCTGATTTCCGGCGCGAACAGCGGCACGCCGGAAGGAGCGGTAGCGGTCGGTGGTAACCGCAAACTAAAGGGGGAAGCGACAGCGCTGACCCCGTCGAGAAATTCCAGATCAAGCGACAGGTCGCGCAAGGCTGTCATATTATTGACCGAGAACGGGTCTGGCGATGTGACGTGGATCAGGACAGTACTGACGGGTGGTGATTGTTTCGCTTCGTAATCACGTTGAGCTTGCGATAAAAGGCTGTCGGACAGAAAAACGCGGTGAATATCATCATCAAATGAAATGCGCGGAAGACTTGCCCCGATCGCAGCCAGCAGCACAAGGATGCAAAGGGCTGCAATTTTCGGAAATCTCAGCGCTGCAAGACCGAACCGTTCCGCACCAAAACCAATACCCCACGTCAATTTCAGACAGTCCGAAGAGGTCCCAGCGCCTTATGCTCCACGCCAATGCGAACCCACAGCATCGCAGCATTCAGCACCGTAAACACCAGCGCAACCCACACCAGCCCCAGAACCATTGGGCCAACGATAATTTCCGCGATCACCAGTATATAGTTGGGATGAGAAAAATATTTATACGGGCCACGCACAACGAGCGGTTCCTGAGAAACGATGATGCGTGTGGTCCACCGCTTTCCAAGGCTGGCCAAAATCCAGACCCGAAACACCTGCAACACTGCAAAGACGGCCAGCCAGCCAAGAGACACAGCCTCATCATAGCCGAAGATCACCAGACAGGCGATCCACGCGCTGTGCATCCCGACCATAACCGGATAGTGGCCAGCGCCAATCTCATACGCCCCCTGTTCCAGCAAACGGGCCGTGTTGCGGCGAGCGATGACCAACTCACTCAACCGCTGAATGATGATAAAGCTCAAAAACAGAACGGTGGCAGTCTGCATCATGCGGCCTCTGCGCTGACATGGAATGGCAAGAAAGAGGCTGTAAAGCCGGGGCCCAAAGCGCAGGCCATCATCTGGCCCGTCTTACCTGCATCCAGAACCGATTTCAATACGAACATAACTGTTGGCGCAGACATGTTGCCGACGTCGCGCAATGTATCACGCTCTGCGTCAAGACTGCCCTGGTTCAGGTGCAATGCGCCTTCAATGGCATCCACAACCTTGGCACCGCCGGGGTGACAGACATAGCGATCGATCTGCGCGTGATTCAGGTTTGCAGCTTTCAGCGCGCCCTCAGTTGCCCCCGCGAACTCTTTCGTCACAAAGGTCGGGATGGAACGGTCAAACACGACGCCGAATCCGGTTTCATCCACATCCCACCCCATGATCCCCAGTGTATCGGGCCATATTTTCTGATGCCCCGGACCCAAGATGACGGTCTTTTTCAGGACCGGGGCATTCGAACTGAGACATGCCGCCGCAGAACCATCGCCAAAAAGCACGGTCGCAATGATGTCCGATTTTTGCAGACGATCGGCGCGAAATGACACCGAACAGGTTTCGATCACAACAAGCAGGATTTTGGCACCCGGTTTGCCCGCAGCCAGCGATTGAGCCACGGACAATCCCGAAACTCCGCCCGCACAGCACAGCCAAGGCCAAACAATGGAACCCGCATGATATCATCACGAAAGCCCATCTCGGTGAATACCTGAGCCTCCAAAGTCGGCGTCGCAATGCCCGTTGAAGAAACAGTGATGACACAATCCACATCCGATCCGGTCCAGCCCGCATCTGCCAAAGCGCGGCCTGCGGCTTCAATGAACATTGCCTTTGCGCCAGCGATGAATGCTGCATTTCTGTCCGACCAGCCATGATTTTCAGAGAACCAGTCAATCGGCACAACGGAATACCGATTATCAATGCCAGCTGTGGCAAACGTTCTGGAGAGCCGATCGAATTGCGGATATTTTCCGCCGAATATTATGGCGGCGCGTTCCTGAACTTCTGCTTGGGTGAGGCAATATTGTGGAAGTGCTGTTGAGAGGCCATGGAGGTAAACGGTCAAACGAGACCCTTTCGGATGACCAGATGTCATCGCGTATGAGTATGCCCTTATCAAGGACATAGCGGCCCTGACTGTTATGACAACCATTCAGACCCGCTTTCGTTCCGAGGATCCTCAGCCTTTTGCTCAACAGGAAGCTGAATCAAAGAAGAATTTCGACCCTCTTCTGCTGTTGCCAGCTTCCCGTATTGCTATTCTAAAACCTGGTCTATTCTGCGGGCTGCGGGGCATTGCCCTCGCCATCGACTTTCAAGGGCGGCGTTTCGTCTGCAATGGCGGGCAAACTGCGCAGAACAATGCCAAGCAGCGGTGGCACGGTCAGCAGGGTCAGCAACGCAGACGTTGCCAAACCACCGACGACGACAGACCCAAGGCCGCGATAGAGTTCTGAACCCTCGCCCGGGAACAGCACCAGCGGCAACATGCCGAAGACGCTGGTCAGTGTGCTCATGAAAATCGGGCGGATGCGGTTTCTGGTGGCCTCAGTGATGGCCGCTTTCGGCTCCATACCGTCTTCACGCAGACGATGCAGCGACTGATGCACGATGAGAATGGCATTGTTGACCACAATCCCCACCAGAATGACAAACCCCAGCAAGGTCAGCATATCCAGTGGCTGGGTCTGGATGAGGTTCAATGCGGCCAGTCCGCCAACCCCGCCTGCAACTGCCACTGGCACGGATATCATGATGATCATTGGCAGAATGAAGCTTTCAAACAACACGGCCATGACAAGGAAGACAATCAGCAGCGCAATCACCAGATTGATGGAAATGGCATTCCAGGTCTGCGTCAACTGATCCGCTGTTCCCGACGGGGTGAAGCGCACGCCCGGCGGAAGACCGCCCTGTTCAAGCACCGCGACCACGTCGGTTTCCAGTATCTCCAGCGCTGTTTCCAGCGGTAGTTCGTTAGAGGGGCGCACCTCCAGCGTAACCGTTCTGAGCCGTTCACGATGCCGAATTTCTGTAGGGCCCGCTGTCACTGTGACGCTGGCAAGCGCCTCAACCGGCACAATCTGCCCGGATTGCGTCACAACCGGAAAAGCACCGATATCCTGCGTTCGCTGAATGTCAGAATTGGTGTCATCACCCTTCAGGGTCAGGTCAAAACGCGAAGATACCCACCGTCTATGCAATGGAAAAGGAGCCCGTGAACAGGCTCCTTCAGTTTCTGGTTTTTTGGGAACAACTTAGCGCTCAAATCCACCAACTTGCTCATAGAATGTCGCGCCAAACCCGGCCAACCCTTCGCGGACGCCACCAACAGCCGGGCCATATACTTGCAGTCCAGTGGGCGACAGAATGGCTAGGAAGCGCTCTGCGAAGTTCTCTCCGAAGTTGCCAAGGTGGATGCCAGCATCTTCATTTGTTTCGTACCGCTCATTGATGTGAATGGTGCTTCCTGAACGGTGCCATTCGTAAGACTTTGCACCTTCTTCCGCCATTGTTGCTTCGACCATTTCTGCCATCAGTGCGTTGAATGTGTCATCCTGACCCTCGGCCAAATTTGCCGTCAGCGTCCATACAATATCGTCGCTGTTTTCGGCTATAGCGGTAGTTGTCATAAGTCCTCCAAGCAGCAGTGCTGCAGTTGCTGTTTTGATCGCTTGCGTAATCATCTTGATTTCCCTCGTTTATCCGACGGCATGTTTGTCGCCGTTGAGATGAGGGTGCAGCATAGGAGGGTCCCTATGTATCGGGAGTTTCCCCTATTTTCTCACGAAAATTCTCAATCCATCACGATCCCGTGCTCGAGCGCGAACAGAGCAAGCGCGGGGCGGGCTCGGATACCTGTCTTGTTGTAGATATTCTGGATATGATGATCGGCAGTTTTAGGTGATATCCCAAGGGTTTGCGCAATTCCCGCCGTGGTTTCGCTTTTTGCCAATCGAGACAGAACCTGCGCTTCCCGACGCGTGAGCCCGAAGGGAAACGACGCCTGTGCTTCGCTTATTTTGTGACCAGCGGCCTGCAAAACTGACGAGACGGCGGTTGCCAGGAACCGCTTTTCACGACTCTGTGCATTCAAATGCTCGGCGGCTTGTTCGGGACTTATTGCCGGGCGATTGGGCATTCCATGCGTGAGTTCGTCGTATTCGTTTGCGGCCGCGAGGATATTCGCGCCCAAGTCCGTGAGCGGAACGCCACGATGATATCCCGACCCGTCCGCGCGCTCCTGGACTGACGCGGCCACGCCGGCCCATTGCGAGAATGGACTGCCGTGGGAAAGATAAAACTGCGTCTGATAGGTATGACGTTCCATCTCCAATCTTTCGGAGACGGCAAGTTCGGTTTCTTTGTACCAGATACGATTGTTTATCGCACATTTGCCGATGTCGTGAACCAGAGCGCCCAATCTAAGGTTAACGACGTCGCCTTTGGACATCTTCGCTATTTGTCCGGCTTGGGCGGCAAGACCCGCGACCCTGCGGGAATGGCTTAGGAAGCAAAGGGCTTTGTGGTCGGTCATATCGGCGGCAATCTCTGCCAAGGTTTCGCGACACTGGGGCGTCATGAGAACGCGCTCTCCAGGTTCCGCGGCGACGAAGCTTTCAAACTCCGGTGTCTTGCTGGCGGCTTTGAAAATTTCGTCCGCATGCTCAAGAAATTTGGCGCCCAAGTCCGGATCGATTTCGTGGCCAAGCTTGGTGGCAATGACCTCTTTCGCGCGGGTCGGGTTTTCTAGCCGTCGAACCAGCTCGGCCAGTTCGGTGACGCGATGAAGCCGCTGCAAATACGGGAGACTTGCCCCACCATAGGGAAGTACCTTCCCATCCCATCGGCCGTAAAAGTAGGGAATGCTTTCCAATACAGCTTTGGAAATGGGTAGCCGTTTGGCCAAGAGGTATGATTGGCGACAGTGGGCAGCGGTGAAGTCGGGCGCGGCTTCGGGGATGATATCGCAGATCGATTCAAATGCCGCATCACGCTCGTCTTCTGGGACGTCCAAAGCGATGAAATGATTCAGATGCTTCTTCAGATCGGCCCGGTCGGCCCAATCGCCCAGCATTGTCGCGACGGCAAATCCTTGATCATCGCCAATCGACAACATGCCGGTTTCGTGGCTGGTTATGGTGCACCCAATGAACCGAACCAAGGCAATGTGATACGCATCTTTTTGGGTTTCGATGTTGTCGCCGAGCCTTCGCGAAAATTCGGCGGCGACTATAGCCGCCGTCAAACCCGAACCCTGTGGTCTGCCCGTTGCAGCGTCCGCTGCCAATGCGAGAACACCCAGCCCTTCTGCTATTCCGGTCTTTGTTCCGCCCCCGAGGAGCGCTACTCCGAAACTCGCTAGTTGACCTATTCTCATTCAAGTTCACTTTTGCTGTCAGATGCATCTGAAACGAACCAATACCACAAGCAAATCAGATTCCTGCAATTCGGACCCTTCAGAGTTACCTCACACTTCTTCAATTTTCAATTGGATTGACGCGAACTAACCGAGACCTTGCAGGCGCAGCTTTAAGAATGTGTAAATTGGGCTCAGAGCCGACTTTCTCTGCATTCATACATGTGCATGGTATGATCTCGCGTCAACGTCGGGTTGGCGTTGAGGTTGGGCGCGGTGGAATTGAGGAACCACCATGCATATTCAAAATTTACCTGCTATTCGCGCTTGTCGTCCAGCCTGGAACAAAGGGCGCATTGTTGGACAGAAAAGCCCTTTGTTGCCGAAACATGTTTGGGCAATCCGCGTGCGGTTAGAAATTGCCGAGAATTACCGCGACTTGGCGGTGTTCAATCTGGCCATCGACAGCAAGCTGCGCGGTTGCGATCTGGTGAAACTGATGGTTGCTGATGTTTTTGCAGCCGGCCAAGTAAAGGAGCGAACATCGATCATTCAGAGCAAGACGCAAAAGCCGGTTCGGTTCGAGATCACTGAAGGAACCCGAAAGTCACTTCTTAGATGGATGGACGAACCATTGATGGTCGGCTCTGAGTTTCTGTGGCCTGGGCGTTTCCACGAACGTCTCCACATTTCGAGACGTCAATAAGCGCGACTGGTTCGAGAGTGGGTCAAGTCGGTTGGTCTGGAACCAAGTTCGCATGGGACCCATTCGATGCGTCGAACCAAGGTGTCGCAGATTTACAAGAGGACTGGCAATTTGCGTGCGGTTCAGCTTTTGCTTGGACATACAAAGATGGACAGCACAGTTCGATATCTTGGCGTCGAGCTAGAAGACGCGTTGGCAATCTCGGAAGCCGATGAAATCTGATTACCGGGGCCGTCTTCGCGGACGGCCTCTTTTTACCTGTTTTGTGAGTCGCTGTGATCCGACCAGTCGAAGGTCCGCTTCTTTCTATTCGGTTTGCCGGGTTCGCAAGCGCAGCGAAGTTCCGCTTCCCGCCCATTGCACCAACAACGCAAACAATCACTCCGCCGGCTGCGGGGCGTTCCCCTCGCCGTCGACTTTCAAAGGCGGCGTTTCGTCTGCAATGGCGGGCAAACTGCGCAGAACAATGCCCAGCAGCGGTGGCACGGTCAGCAGGGTCAGCAACGCAGACGTTGCCAAACCACCGACGACGACAGACCCAAGGCCGCGATAGAGTTCTGAACCCTCGCCCGGGAACAGCACCAACGGCAACATGCCGAAGACGCTGGTCAGTGTGCTCATGAATATCGGGCGGATGCGGTTTCTGGTCGCCTCAGTGATGGCCGCTTTCGGCTCCATACCGTCTTCACGCAGATGATGCAGTGACTGATGCACGATGAGAATGGCATTGTTGACCACAATCCCCACCAGAATGACAAATCCCAGCAACGTCAGCATATCCAGTGGTTGGGTCTGGATGAGGTTCAATGCGGCCAGTCCGCCAACCCCGCCTGCAGCTGCCACCGGCACGGATATCATGATGACCATTGGCAGAATGAAGCTTTCAAACAACACGGCCATGACAAGGAAGACAATCAGCAGCGCAATCACCAGATTGATGGAAATGGCATTCCAGGTTTGCGTCAACTGATCCGCTGTTCCCGACAGGGTGAAGCGCACACCCGGCGGAAGACCGCCCTGTTCAAGCACCGCGACCACGTCGGTTTCCAGTATCTCCAGCGCTGTTTCCAGCGGTAGTTCGTTAGAGGGGCGCACCTCCAGCGTAACCGTTCTGAGCCGTTCACGATGCCGGATTTCTGTTGGGCCTGCCGTCACTGTGACGCTGGCAAGCGCCTCAACCGGCACAATCTGCCCGGATTGCGTCACAACCGGAAAAGCACCGATATCCTGCGTTCGCTGAATGTCAGAATTGGTGTCATCGCCCTTCAGGGTCAGGTCAATTCGCTGCCCTCCGACAGTAATTTCGGCAATGCGCACGCCGTCATTATAGGCATCCACCGTGGTTGCCAGATTGGCAGCCCCAACGCCTGCATCCGCCAGTCTCAGGCGGTCAGGTGTCAGCCGCACTTCCGGCGCGCCCAATTCCAGCCCTGGTATGGGACGGAACTGGTGTCCCTCGGCACGCGGTAACCGGCCGGCAATGATGCCGGCGGCCTGCTGTGCAACGCCCAGAATATCTTCCAGATCAGGGCCCGAAACGTTCAGTTCTATGGCACGCCCACCGCCAATGCCGCGACCAAACAGGGATGGCTGCGTGATGAAGCCGAATGTACCGGGCTCGGAGAAGATGGGCCGCGACAGAACCGGGATCAGTTCGCCAACGCGGGTTCCGTCTTTTGCATCGGCTCCGACAAAGGAGTTGCTGGGTGTTGCCACAAAGAAGAAGCTTTCAATGGCAGGCGGCCCTTCAGGGTCATCCAGATCCTTGTTCCATATCGGTTCTGCAACATCTTCAATGCGCTTGGCGATGCTGGTGGTGGTTTCAAGATTGTAACCGGGTGGTGGAATGACAATTCCAAAGATCAAATTTCGGTTGCCCTCGGGCAGATATTCCAGCTCTGGCAGATAATACCAGGCCGCAGAAATAGCGCTGCCACCGATCAGCGCCACCATGAACAGGCCAAGAATACGGTTGGCAATTGTGACTTTCACATAGGCCATGATCCCTCTGGAGAAGAACCGGGCAAAATGATCAATGATTGGCAGGCGGATTGGCTCAAGCTTGCCTTTACTGCCTAAAAGGCGACTGGACAGAGCCGGTATGACGGTCACCGCCACAATCAGCGACAACACCACAGACACCGATATCGCTACCGCAATGTCGCGGAACAATTGCCCAGCTTCCAGTTCCATGACGAGAATGGGAATGAACACCATAACGGTGGTCAGGGCTGACACCAGAATGGCCCCCCAAACCTGCCGTGCACCCTCATAGGCTGCCTGCCGGGATGAATATCCCATCTGCCGGAAACGGAAGATATTTTCCAACACCACAATTGCCGCATCCACCACCATGCCGACAGCAAAGGCAATGCCAGCCAGCGAGATGACGTTCAGCGTTCGGCCCATGGCGGCCATTGCCACAAAGGAGGCAACAACGGACACTGGAATGGCCAGCGAAATGACCAAAGTTGCCCGTGGTGAGCGCAAAAACAGCATCAGAATGAAGGCAGCGAGAATGCCACCCACCCAGATGTTCTGGGTCACCAGATCAATGGCGCTGTTGATATAAAGCGTTTCATCATAGACCTGATTGAGTTTTAGGCCTGCAGGCTCAATGTCACGTTTCTCAAGCGACAGCAGCGTTTGCCGCACGCCTTCCATGGTTTCAATGACATTCGCCCCGGCATCCCGGACCGCATTGATGGCAATGGCAGGCTGGCCCTTGTAGCGAATGCGTGCGCCGGGCTCTTTATAGTCAAACCTGACGGTGGCAACATCTCTGACCAGCACGCGGCCCAGACGCTCTGTGCCTAGATCGGTTTCGCTGCGCAGAACCACCGCGTTGACGGATTCCAGCGTGTTCAATTCCCCTTGCGCGCGCACAATATAGCGGCGCTTGCCTTCCTCCACATCGCCGGCAGAGACAGAAATGTTTTCCGACCGCATTTTTGAAATGACCTGCGGGATGGTCAGACGAAAGCGGGCCAGCCGTTCCGGATTGATGACAACCTGCAACTCGCGCGAGACGCCGCCATATACATTGACATTGGCAACGCCTTCCACACGTTCCACCTGCTCTTTGACCACGTCTTCGATGAAGTCGCCATATTCAGCAATTTCGCGTGTATTGCCCTCGGCCCGCGTTAGAATGAACCAGGCAATGGGACTGTCTTCCGCGCCCGATGTATTGAGCGTTGGCTGGCCTGCTTCATCAGGATAGGAATTCACCCGGTCCAGCCGGTTTGAGACCAGCAACAAGGCGCGGTCCATATTGGTGCCGATGGCAAATTCCAGTGTGACTTCAGCGCGCCCTGTCTGGGACCGGGACAGCATGGTCTCCAGACCGTCGAGCCCGCGCAACACGTCTTCCTGCGGATTGACGATCTCGCGCTCTACTTCTGCAGGCGCAGCACCACCCCAGTCAGTACCGATGATGATAATGGGCTTGCGCACATCCGGCGCAAGCTGGATGGGAATGGTGCTTAATGCCACCAGACCAAACAGCACAGCCATCAGCACCGCTGCGATAACAGCAATCGGGCGTTCAATGGCATATTTGATGATGTTCATGAGCTATCCGCCACTTTTTTCATCGGACGATGTGTCGCCTGCGTCTGATTGCGCTGCTTTGGGGGCTTCTGCATCAGGAGCCGCTTCACCGCCCTGTCCGCCACCTGGAGCTCCACCGGGGGCACTACTTGAGGCACCTCCGGGTGGTCCGGTCATGATATCTTGTCCCGGACGCAGCCGTTCATTGCCCCGCACCACTACCTGCTGACCTTCCTGCAGGCCGCTCAGCACTTCAAAACGGTCAGCCACAGCTGCACCAATCTGGACGGGTCGCGGTTGAGCTTTGCCTTCTTCCGCTATGTAAACAATCCAGCCGCCCCGAGCCTGCACCAAAGCATCCTTGGGCACTGTCAGCACCGATTTTTCCTCTGAAACCGGCACCAGAACCGTTACAGACTGACCTTCGGCAAAGGGTGTGCTGCCATCGGTGGCGTCGGCTGCGGTGAAGGGTGCGATCAACCGCACCGGCCGGGTGCGGGTGGACACGGTCTCGCGCGGCAGAACGGCACGAACCATGGCCTGGTATTCGCCGCCATCGGCCAATCTGACATTGACTTCGCGCCCTTGCGCCAGTCCTGCAACATAAGCAGCAGGCACATCGGCCACAATTTCCAGATGCGCGCCGTCCAGAAGGGTTGCAACTGCGCTGCCGGTGGTAATGTATTCACCGGGCTGCGCCTGACGTTCCAGAATTGTGCCTGAAAACGGCGCGCGTATTTCGGCATTCTGCAGATTGTAGCGGCTGCGCGCGATGGTCACATCGGCACTTTTGATGCGCGCCTGTGCCTGCGCGATCTGTCCCTGCGCACGCTGCAATTGCTGTCCCAGATCGTTGAACTGACCCTGGGAGAAAGCCGGCGATTTTTTAAGACGCTCTATGCGTTCAAACGCCTGCCGCGCCAGCGCCAGATCGGCCTCGGCGACGGTCAGCCCGGCAGAAGCTTCGTTGCGCGCAGCTTCTGCCGCCCCCAATTCAATGCCCAGAAGCTCCGTATCCAGCCGAACCAGCGGATCCCCTTCACTCACGCGGTCGCCCACCTGAACCGAGACCTCGACAATGAGGCCTGGAATGCGGCTGGCAACCACGCTGCTGGTTGGCGCCACAAACTCGCCCAGCACAGGCGCTGTTTCGGTAAAGGAACGCGTCTCGATGGTTTCCACAACCACCCCTGCAGGGCCGCCTTGGGCACTGGCGCTATTGGGCACGCTTGTGGTCAGGCAAGCGATCAGGACACCACCTGCTACCAGCAATGGAAGTCGGTCATTCAGTCCTGGCAGAAGATGCATGTAATTGTCTTTCAGTTAAACACGCTTTAAGAACGGCAATATATAGCGATTGCACCGACCAGCAAGTACAAGCTGGGCGCAAAACGGTTTTAAAATCTTTTCCTTGCAAAGACTCGTTGCAAGAGCGATTTGCAAGGGCCGGTTGCGATGGGCTGGGTATTACAGGGGCTATCGAGCGCCGACCGATAGGAGAATATCATGGAACTGATTGTGATTGCACTGATTATCGTAATCGGCGTTTATCTGATCTTTATCTATAATGGTCTGGTTAAAGCCCGCCAGATGGCGAAGGAAGCCTGGAGCGGCATTGATGTTCAGCTCAAGCGCCGCGCCAATCTGATCCCCAATCTGGTGGAAACAGTGAAGGGCTATGCGACCCACGAAATGGAGACGTTTTCCTGGGTCACTGAATTGCGCGCAAATGCCGGTGCTGTGGCTGATGATGATGTGGCCGGACGCGCCCGGAGCGAAAGCATGCTCAGCGAAGCACTGATCAAGCTGATGGCCGTTGCCGAAGCCTATCCGGACTTGAAAGCCAATGAGAACTTTCAGGATTTGCAAAAACAGCTGAGTGATATTGAAGGAGAAATCCAGATGTCGCGTCGCTATTATAATGGGGCTGCCCGCGCTTTGAATGTGAAAGTGGAGAGCTTTCCATCCAATCTGATTGCCAATAATTTCGGTTTCTCCCAAATGGATTATTTTGAAATTGAAAATGCCTCCGACAGAGCCGTGCCAGACGTTCAGTTCTGAGCACAGAGTGACCCGCTTCCTGACAACCGGTTTTGCTGCGGTTCCTCGCGCCTTGCTGTCTGCTGCTTACGCGCTTTTGCTGATTGTTGTCGCGCTTGTTGCGCTGCCACAGCAGGTAGAGGCAAGAGAGAGCATCTTGTCTTTTGACAGCAAGATATTGATCCCGAGAGATGGTCGGCTGAGTGTGCGCGATACGATTACCGTGCGCGCGGAGCGGAAGCAGATCAAACGCGGCATTTATCTCGACTTCAGCACTGTCCGCGAGGAAGCGGATGGCAGGCTGCAAAAAATCTCCTATAAATTTAGAGAAGTTACGCGCAATGGCGTGCCGGAAAAATACAGAATTGAGTATTTTCCGGGCAATGTGCGTCTGTTCATTGGTGAGGAGAACGTGCTTCTTCCAATTGGCGAACATACGTATTCCATTCGCTACAGGGTCGACCGGCAGGTGCAGTTTGGCTCTGACAAGGATTTCCTGATCTGGAATGTCGCGGGTGACATTGAAAACCTGCCCATCGATAGCATCACAGCAACCATACGTGTGCGGAAAAACAGACAGCTGATCTCGGCAGACTTTTACGCCGGTGCCTTTGGCGACGAGAATGCCCATTCAAATCATTACCTGTCAGAGGATAAAAACGCGGCATTTTATACGCGGCAAGAGGTACTTCAGCCAGGCGGTATCATCACTGTGCGTGCTGAGTTTGAAAAAAGGGCCGTCCGCGAGCCGGATTTCAGACAATTGATCTGGTGGTATCTGCGCGATAATCTGGAAATCGTCGGCTCCATTCTGATCCTGTTTTTGGTGAGCCTTTATTACGTGGCGGTGTGGCTGCGCGTCGGGCGCGATCCGCCGGGCGGCGTGGTCGTGCCTGACTGGAGACCACCTGAAGGCATCTCGCCTGCACTTGCCAATTATGTTCAAAATCGCGGTTTTGGCGGCAATCCGTTTCGCGCCCTTTCGTCGTCGCTCGTCAATCTGGCTGTCGGTGGCTTTCTGACAATTTCCGGGTTTGACAAAACGCCCTCAATCACCCGCACCGAGAAAACACAGGACCCGGAGGACGGCATGAAACCGGCCACCGGCGAGGCTGCTCTGCTGTCCAGACTGGATCAGGGCGAAACCCTGCAATTCTCAAAAGCCAAGGGCAAGGCCATCAAGAGCATGGTCAGCCGATTCCGGGGCGCGATTGAACGCGAGCACGGTCAGGTGTTTTTCCGGGTCAATCGCGGCTATTGCATTGTCGGCGTCGCCCTGTCGGCGCTGGGTGTTATGGCACTGCTGGTGCTGTCCCGAGGCAGCCTTGCCAATCTCATCCCGCCGCTGATGGCCTCAATCATTTTCCTCATATTCATCGGCGTGTTTTTGCTGCGCATTGTGCGCGCCCTGCAGGCCCATCGCCGCAGATGGTGGCAATTGGTAATATCGCTGATTCCACTGGCCGGTATACTTGTGGGCGCAGCGAGCGTCGTGCCGTTGATTATTGACGGTTTTGAGATCGACAATCCGCTGGTTCTTCTGGTGCTGAGTGCCGTTGTGGCTGTGAACGCCCTGTTCTTCAAACTGATGCAGGCCCCCACGCCCCTGGGCCAACAGGTGCTGGCCAAAATTGAAGGGTTGAAAACCTATTTGCAACTGGCAGAGCAGGACCGATTGAACCTGCAGGGGGCACCCAAGATGTCGCCCCAGCATTTCGAAACCTTGCTGCCTTTCGCCATCGCCCTTGATCTTGAAAAACCCTGGTCCAGCGCGTTTGATCGCTGGCTTGAAAGCGCCACGATGGCAGAGGCCGCTTCCATGCGCTCCTCCAACTGGTACGGGCATCGCGGGCGCGGCTTCAACAATCTTGGCCGGGATCTTGGACGGCTCTCCCGCACATTGGAACAGGATATGCGCTCGTCCATTCCTGCGCCTAAAAGCGGGAGGCGCAGCAGTGGCGGACGCAGCTCTGGCGGCTTCGCCGGAGGGGGTGGTGGCAGCTCCGGTGGGGGCGGCTGGTAACACTTTATAAACCAGCTTTCTCAGCACGAAATTAACCCTGCACGGCTAGGGTGCGGCCATGGAACATCGCACTCAAAAACAGCCGGGCACAGACGCCCTGAACGCCACCTTCAGCGTGCCGGATATTCCCGGTTCCAACGCCCGGGGGCACACCCGCTTGGGACGCATTTTCAACCGGCCTGTCCAACCACGCAAACCGTTTGATCCGCAGCCGATCAACCTTCAACGCATGGCGCTTGTTCTGACAATCATGCTGCTGGCCTTTGCCCTTGCAGGCTGTGGCAGCACCCGCTCATCCAGCCTCCCCTACCCCAATGCCAAGGTCACTTATTCCGATACAAAATGGTGCGTGCCACGGCGCCTTAAAAATGTCCTGCAGGATGTGGCCCATCAATTCGGGCCGGTCTCGGTGACGTCGACCAAACGCTGGTGGCTGGAGAATTTGCGCAAAGGTGGTGCCCGCAAATCCTGGCACCGCAAATGCAAGGCGGCTGATTTCGGCGTGCGCGCCAACCCGGAAGCCGTCGTCCGCTTCCTCAAGAGCCACCCCGGCGTTGGCGGTTACAAATACTATCGCGGCGGCCATTATCACATAGATGTCGGACCACGGCGCACCTGGTAGGAAAATTTGACAAAGGTCGGCACCACCGCCGACCTTTTTTACGTCAACCCGATTTCCCCGTTGCGACCAGCTGCCGCATCCGCTAAACAGACCTCATATCCAAAAGCACCCGTAGCTCAGCTGGATAGAGCGCTGCCCTCCGAAGGCTGATGTCAAGGAGGAATTCGAAAAAAGGAGACGAAAAAAGTACTTAGAATCAACAGCTTGCATGAGGCGCAATGATGACTTTTCAAAGCCAGGTTTCTCACGTAAGCACCACGTAAGCAGTTCAAGCGTTAAAAACGCAAAGATGCACCCGTAGCTCAGCTGGATAGAGTGTCGGCCTCCGAAGCCGAAGGTCACTGGTTCGAATCCAGTCGGGTGCACCATTTTTCTCTTCAAAAAACATTTCGTCACCCAAGCGTCGCGACAGGTTTAATCTGATCGTCGTCGCGCCTGATGGTTATTTGCCCATCCGACATATGTTCACGCAAAAGCGGTTCGCTGACGCTGTATGTGCGAGGCCGTCGCATGGAGTGCCAATGCGTTACCGGCACGCCGCTTCACGACATTTGAGCAAGATAGTCGCGGAGTAGCCTGACGCGGTTTGGGCGAAAACTCTCGTTGGTCGGTTGAAAGGCTTCGATCCGCTCAATCCGGAACTTTCGAAAATCCTGGCGGAGGCAGCACCAGGCAAGCAGTCCGCACCCGGTATCGAGATAGACGATGGACAGCGGATAGATGCGCCGTTCGCTCTGAACTTCGTCCGCATCACGATAGTCGATGTCGATTGCACGCTCGTCCCAACAGGCCGTGCGGATATCCGAGATGTCCGTCGTACCTTTCACGGGCGTTTCATACCGATAGACCATATGCGTTGCGTGAAGGATCTGGCGTTGCAGACGTTCCGGCAGCGTCGCGGCAATTTTGGCGAGCGCAGCATCAGCCGCTTCCGCCAGTTGCGGGTCGCCACGCTGGCGCACATCGCTGAGACCGACGACCAGCGCTTCCATCTCGATCCGGGAGAAGGTTTGCGGCGGCAGGGCCGGGTCTTCGGTGAGTGTGTAACCAAGACCGGGCGCGCCGTCGATCAGCGCGCCGCCCGCCCGAAGGCTTTCGATATCGCGATAAAGCGTACGGTCCGACACTTCGGTCTCGCGGGCGAGCCGGGCCGCTGTGACGGGTTTGGGTAGAACCCGTAGGGCATTCAGAAGACGAAAAAGGCGTTCGGGCCGGCTCATAACATCCTCCTCACGACATCCTGACGGAAACTGACAGTATGATGCTCATATACCGGATGGCAATTCGAAACCAACTCATGAGGTCAAAACCATGCTTACCCTATATCATTCGCCCCGTTCTCGTTCGTCGCGCATCATCCGTCTGATCGACGAGTTAGACATCTGGACCGAGGTGGATATCCGCATCGTCAGCATTACGCACAATGATGGGACGGGCGAGAAGGATTCGACGAACCCGCATCCAGAGGGCAAGGTGCCGCTGCTGGTGCATGACGGCGTCGAAATTTGGGAATCGAATGCGATCATTCTCTATCTGACCGACCTGTTTCCGAAGGCTGGGATGGGGCCGGTTGCGGGCGATCAGCAACGCGGCCGATATCTGAGTTGGCTCGCATGGTATGGCAATGTGGTCGAACCGGTGTTCGTCATTGGAGCAACTGAACTGTCGCATCCCATATTCGACGTCACCTTTCGCGGCATTCCCGAGATGACCTTTCGGCTGGCCGGTGCTCTGGAAGATACGCCATTTCTGATGGGTGAGCAGTTTACGGCGGCAGACCTGCTGCTGGTCTCGCCGTTCACATGGTTTCCCGATGCTGCGCCGGATCAACCGGCGATCAAGGCATGGATCGAGCGCTGCGAAGCGCGGCCATCGGCGAGAAAGATGGCGGAGTTCGACGCGGCGCATCTGGAGCAGGTCAGCGTCGCTTGATCGAACGTTATCCCTGCGGTGATTATTTCGCCGCCGGGGATCAGACTTCTGCGGATCGCCTTTCGAAGACGGCCAGCTGAGCAGCAAATGCGCGTTTGAAAGCGGGCCGCGCTTCTCCGCGTGCGGCATAGGCCAAAAGGTTCGGAAACGCGTTCAAGAGAGGCGATCCGTTCAATCTGCGCAGCACGCTCACCATGACCAGATCACCCGCGCTGAATGCACCTTGGAGCCAGTCAGCCTCGCCGAGACGGGCGGAGAGTTGGGCCAGCCGTGTTTCGATGCGCTCCTCCATCAATGGCAGACGCTGTTCGTGCCAAACCCGATCCTGTTCCAGAAACCCCGCGGTTTCGCGTTCGACAATCGGGGGTTCCACGGTCGCCTGCGCCGCAAATATCCAAGCGATTGCCCGTGCCCGCGCATTCTCTTCGTCGGACAGTAAGCCTGGATAACGCCCTGCGATATGCAGCACGATGGCACCGGATTCGAACAAAACCAGTCCGTCTTCCTCATAGGTTGGTATCTGCCCGAACGGCTGATGGGCGAGATGGGCTGGCTCCTTCATTTCCTTGAACGAGACTAGCCGGATATCATAATACTGGCCGACCTCTTCGAGCGCCCAGCGGACAGGCATGTCGCGCGCAAGACCCCGCCCGCGATCCGGTGAGGCCGTGAAGGCTGTGATCGTGATTGTCATCGCGGGGCCTACACCTTACTGGTCTTCCAAGGCGAAGGAGCCGATTTTGACGTCTCCAGCGGCGCGATAGCGGGCCATGGTCACGCCGGTTGTGGATGTCTTTACATCGCCCAGTTCCAGACCGAACGGTACCGTGCCGTTTCCAAAGAGCCGCTTGCCCGAGCCGAGGACGACCGGGAATGTCCAGAGGAACAGCTCATCGGCAAGTCCGTGTGCGAGCAGTGTCTGGGTGAGTTGGATGCTGCCCTGCACGCTGAGCGGCAATCCATCGCCCTGCTTCAACTCTGCTATGGTCGCCGCGACATCACCGGTGATCGCCTGACTGTTCTGCCATTCCAGCGTGTCTGGTGCGGAGGTCGCGACGTACTTCGTCGCTTTGTTGAACTTCTGCGTCACCGGATTGTCATCGCCCGCATTCGGCCAATGCGCGGCGAAGATGTCATAGGTCCTGCGGCCCAGAAGCAGGTCGTATTCTTCGGCCATCGCCTTGCCCATGATATCGCCCATCATCTCGTCCCAATAGGGCTGCGACCACCCACCGAGAGTGAACCCGCCGGAGGTATCCTCGTCGGGCCCGCCGGGTGCCTGCATCACGCCGTCGAGGCTCATGAATGTCTGGATCTTGATCGGTCTCATACAGTTTTCCAATCCATCAGGCGTCGAGTTCGACGACGGGTGAAAAGCCGCCGTAAATCATGCGCATCCCATCAAACGGCATCGGGTTCTTCTCGGGATTGATCCGTTCGTCGGATTTCGATGCATCGTCCATCTGAGCCATGCAGGCATCGCGGGTCGTCTTGTCCGACCATTCGATCCAGCTGAACACTACCGTCTCTTCGCCCTTGGCCTGAACGGCCTTGCGAAAATCGGTCTGCTTTCCGTCAGGCACGTCGTCACCCCAGCATTCCCGAACCCGAACCGCTCCCTGGTCCATGAAATAGCGGTTGGCCCGGTCTGCGTGATCAATGAATGTCTGCTTGTTGGCGGCTGGCACAGCGAGGATAAATCTGTCGATGTAGCTCATTGTCGTTTTCCTCTCGTACTTCTCATGCTTGACTACATACCAACCGTACGGTATGTAGTCAAGCATGCCCAGACCGACCAAACAATCACCCGAACGCGGCGATGCGAAAACTCGTCTTCTGGAAGCCGCTCGAGACATCGTTCGGCAGAAAGGTTTTACCGCCACCTCGGTGGACGATCTCTGCCAGGCAGCGGGGGTGACGAAGGGCGCGTTCTTCCACCACTTCAAGACGAAAGAGGCGCTCGGCGTTGCCGCAGCGAATTTCTGGGCAGAGACGACGAGCGCCATGTTTGCCGGTGCGCCCTATCACGAGACGGACGATCCGCTGGATCGCGTTCTGGCCTATCTCGACTTCCGCAAGTCCATCATCGATGGCGAGACGTTCGAATATACCTGTCTGGTCGGCACCATGACGCAGGAAGTGCATGACAGCGCTCCCGCGATCCGTGACGCCTGCGCCGACAGCATCTTCGGTCATGCGGCGACGCTCGAGGCGGATATCGAAGCGGCGAGGGTTCAGCGCGGCATCGACGCGGACTGGACCGCCGAAAGCCTCGCCCGGCACACCCAGGCGGTCCTGCAAGGCGGGTTCATCCTCGCCAAGGCGACGGGCGACGCCGACCTCGCCCGCGAGAGCGTCGATCACCTGATCCGCTATGTGCGGGGACTGTTCGGACTCAATGTCGAACCACAAACTTCACCAACAAAGGAGAATTGAGTAATGGAACATGCAGCAAAAGTGCGGACCTGCCTTTGGTTCGAGAAGGGTGGCCATGAGGCAGCCCAGGAATACGTAAAGCTCGTGCCGGACAGCCGGATCGAGACCGTGCGAGAAAACGGTCGGCCCGACGATCCGATGGTTGTCGAGTTCACCCTTGCCGGAGCGCCGATGATGATCCTGACGGCAGGTCCGCATCATAAACTGACGCCCGCCGCCTCGATCAGCGTGCTTACCGAGGATCAGGAGGAGACCGACCGGCTTTGGGATGCGCTGACTAAGCATGGCGGCGAGGCCGGACACTGCGGCTGGGTGGTGGATCGCTTCGGCGTATCCTGGCAGATCGTGCCGAAACGGATGCCGGACCTTCTGGCCAGTGACGATCCAGGCGTCGTGCGGCGCGTGAGCGAGGCCATGATGCAGATGAGCAAGATCGACATCGCGGCTTTGGAGGCTGCAGCCGCGAGAGATCCAGCGAATGGGTGATACAACCGAGATCACCTGTTCCTGCGGGCAAACATGCCTTGAGGTTCAGGGCAAGCCTATCGCGAGTGTCGAGTGCTGCTGTTCCTCATGCCGAGAGGCCGGGAAACGGATGCAGCAGCTTGAGAGCGCACCGCCAGTCCTGACGGATTACGACGCGACGCCCTTCGTGATGTATCGCAAAGACCGCGTGGCGTTTCTAACCGGCAAAGACAGGCTGAAGTCGTTTCGCCTGACACCGGACTCCTCGTCGGAACGGGTCATCGCGACTTGCTGCAACACGCCGATATATCTGGATTTCAAGCACGGCCACTGGTTCAGCCTCTATGGCACGCTCTGGCCCGAAGGCGCGCTGCCGCCAGCGGAAATGCGCACGATGGCCTCAGACCTCCCTATAGGTGCGAGTCTGCCGGATGATATTCCCAACGCCAAGAAACAGAGCTTGGGCTTCTTTGCAAAGCTCTTTGGCGCGTGGGTCGCGATGGGTTTCCGCACCCCGAAGACGCCCGAGACAGGAGAGATCAATGTCTGACGCCGAAGAAATGATCGAAGTCGAGAGCATCACGCAGCTAGGCAAGACCAAACGCGTGAACCGCGCCAAGTATCTGGCCATGCGCGACGCCTTCCTTCCGGTGCTACCGACCGAACCGCCCGGCATGACGTTCGCCGATGCCAAAGCGGCCTTGCTGCCCAACCTTTCCGAGGAGCTTTTCCCCGGCGGGGAGAAAGCTGGGTGGTGGCTGGTCGCTGTGCAGCTTGATCTGGAAGCCAAGGGCGTGATCGAGCGCGGGGGCAAGGGGCCAGTGCGACTGTTCAGGATTACGGATAGTCAATGATGGAAAGAAAGCTGAAAGGACAATGCCTCTGCCGCACGGTGACGTATGAAGTGGCGGACGCATTCGAATATGCGATGAACTGCCATTGCTCGGATTGCCGAAGATCTACTGGGTCTGCCTTTAAACCGATGGCTGGTATCGGGATCGACAGGATTGGGATCGTATCGGGGCAAAACCAGTTGCTGCGTTTCGGCGGGGGCGACGCGCACGACCTTCACTGTGTGACATGCGGCTCGTTGCTATATTCTGTGGTCCGGGACGGCACGTTCGCCCATGTCACGCTTGGTACGCTGGTCGATACGCCAAGTATCCGGCCAACGGCGCATATCTTCGTCGGGTCGAAAGCCGAATGGTTTGAGATCACAGATGATCTTCCGCAACACCGCGAATTTGACTGACCCAAAGCGGCGATGATGACTGATCACAGATGAGAGAAAGTATGACAGAGCAGACGATCCAAGCGACACACATCGGGGCAATCACACTCTTTACCGCCGATAAAGATTTGGCAAAGGCTTTCTATGAGAAGTTCCTTCAGTCCGAGACGATCTATGAAGATGAGGATTCTGCCGTTTTCAAGATCGGTGAGACCTTGGTGAATCTACTGCGCTCAAGCGCCGTGCCAGAGCTGATCGAACCGGCAAAAATGGCCGCCACAGGCCTGCGTTCGGTATATACTTTGCCTGTCGAGAATGTTGATGCAACAATGGCATGCCTGCCCGAAAGAGGCATTGAGGCCCTTGAGCGGTCCAGTGGATCGTCCGTGGGGCATCCGCACGGCTAACTACACCGATCCCGACGGCCATCTCTGGGAGCTAAGCTGCGATCTGAAATAGAAGGGCGGGTTACTAGCATGACCATCAAATATGAACAGTTTCCACGCACCATCTTGTGGCGCAGGGTTGATGTAGATGGCATGGACGCTTGCTCCTACGAACCATCGGGTGATGGCTTTCTGATTTCAGGAACGGCACTCTATCAAGAGCGCGATGATCCGGCGAAGTTCGAGTATGAGGTTAATTGCAATTCCGACTGGTCAAGCCAGTCGGCGCGCGTGAGCGGGTGGCTTGGCACTACGAAGACAGAGTTTGCATTATCGCGCCACCCGACAGGCTCATGGGATTTCAACGGCGAAGAGATTGGCGAAGTCTCTGGTCTTCTTGACGTCGATCTCGGCTTCACGCCAGCGACGAACACGAATGCGATCAGGCGGCTGGATTTGGAAATCGGCGAGAAGGTCGAAACGACCGCTGTCTGGCTTGATACCGAAGACTGGCGTTTCAAACCGTTGAGACAAGTGTATCAGCGGCTTTCCAAAACCGACTTTTCCTATAGCTCACCTTCCCACGATTATGCCGCCAACCTCGTAACCGACGAGTTCGGGATAGTTCGTATTTATCCGGGGCTGTGGACAGCGATCTCGGAGTGAGAAAACTGGATTGCCGCCAGTGATACTCAGCATGATCTATAGTTTCTGACCAGTTAGCTTACTGGCTTGCGTTACCCAGTCGGCGAACTGGGCCTCATCGAATTGGTCGCCCTCATGAATATGGAAGTAGCGCACGTCCTTCTGCTTCGACTCGATAGGCGGCGTGGGATTGAGCGAGTCGCCGCGAAAGAAGGTGACCTTGACGTATTTGGCGAGGCAATGAAAACCTAGGAACCAGCTATTTCCTTCGACCGCATAGAAGGGCGTGTTCCATTTGACGGCCTTTTGCACGCCTGGAACAAGACGCACTACAATATCATCAATGCTGCGCCCTATGTCCTGCTTCCAGCCCGGCATGGCAGAAATGTAAGCCTGCACGGAGGCATCGCCTTCGCCTTTCGGTATCTGAGGATTGCCGCCTGAAAGAAGCTTCGGTTTCTCGGCGTTCTTGTCTGCCATCTTACTTTCCATCTTCTGCTGCGGAACGTCCAAGTTTGTGCCTGCTGACATGAGGCGGAATAGCCAATGACAGCTCGCTTGAAGGTTTCACCGTTCATTTAGTCCCTTGCCATCCAAAATTTTTGCCGTGCATTTCTCGATCCTTGAGCTCCGCGTCGTGGACCGTTTGGCGTCCGAGAAGTGGAGGACATAGCCCCGCTGACGTCCCGGTGTCAGATCATCGAAGGCTTCGGCAAATTCTGGGTCATCATCCAACACGTCCTGCAACTCATCGGGATAGGTCAGGTTGTCCTTCTCATCGAAATCCACCTCAAGACCATCCCTCTCCGCCTGGATTGCCTTTCCTATATAGTCCTTGATGAGGTCTTCGCTGTCGGAGATTTCATCGAGGTTATCGAACCGTAGCTGGCGCATGGCCTGCGAGTGTTTGCCCGGTTGCACCAGAAAACCTGTGTCGTCATCAAGGAGTGAACCTTTGAAGAACCCGAGGGCGCAGTAGTTCTTCATTCCGTAAATGATCACGACATTGCTGTCTTGATACGAATAGCAGAGCTTGCCCCACTTTACCTCCTCGTCAAGGTCGCAATCGAGGATCAGCGAACGCAGCTTTTTCCGCTCTTTGTGCCAGTTCTTTTTGAGCAGCAGATTTTCGACTTCTGACTTCTTTTTCATTATCGTATATCCTTCCTCCGGGCGCCTTCAGAGGGGCGAGATTTTCAAGCGCGCAACTGCGGTAATCGCGCAGATGGCCGCCACACCGAGCCAGTAGAACATGGGACCGTTCTGCCCCTCTCCGGACTGGAGGTGCACGCCCGAGAAGACCAACATCTCAGCCGCAATGCCGATCGCCGCGATCGGAACAAGAATGCCGAGAGACGGAACGATTGCCGGGGCAATCAGCCCTGCTGCGCATATTAACTCAAAGGGGGTCAGCGCTATCCATAGCCCATGAGGTATGGCACTCAGCGAGGGAATGTTCTGCTCCGAATTGAAAAACTTCCAGCCCGCGCCGATGGCCGTATGCAGCGCTAGAACGATCTGAAGAATCCATAGAAACATATTCATCCCTTCACTCCTCGATTTATGGGTTCAGATTCAGTCCAGCCGTTCCAGCAATTGCTCCAGTTGGCTAAAGAACCTCGGCCATCCGGCCTTTGCGCCTTGATAATAGCGCGGCTGATCTGAGTGGAAGCCCGTCTGTTCCATGCGCAGAACTGTCCCCGTTTCCGTGGGAGTAAGCGTCCATGTGACAATGCTTTTCAGATCGTGGTCGCCCCAAGTGTAGGAAACCGTGCTGTTCGGCTCGACGGCTAGGACTTCGCACTCGACCTTGCCCCACTCTACGCCCAACTCGAACTGGTGGCCCACGATTGGTTTGAACTCATTCTTCATCAGCCACTCCTCAATCAGATGAGGCTGCGTAAGCGCGCGCCAGATTTTCTCCAGCGGATGAGGCAACTCACGTTCGACGACGACAGAACGTGTTCCGGTTGATCTCTCGTTCAATTGTCCATCCTTTTCAGCAGGTCTTCGAGGTCGTCAAACCGGCTTTCCCAAAACTGGGCCATCTGGCGTGTCCAGTCGACCAGCGGCGACAGCGCGTCGAGTCGAGCGCTGTAGTGCGTTTGGCGTCCTTCATGCCGGCCACTAACAAGCTTCGCCTCCCTCAGAACTCTGAGATGTTTTGAAACAACAGGTTGTGAGACACCGGCACCTGCCGTCAAAGCCACGACTGTCGTATCTCCTTCCCGGCAAAGCCGTTCAAAAAGAGCTCTTCGAGTCGGGTCAGAAAGTGCCTTGAACAGTACGTCATGCGCTTGTGACATTTGGAAGCTATACCTCGTTGACTATTGATTTATGTATAGCCAAAGAGGTATGAGTTGGTCAAGAACGAATAGAAAAACAGTGCATTATCAGAAGGTGAGTAGTGGAAATTGAATGCATCCTTACCCATCGAAACGCACGACAAACTTTTACAGGCGGTGCATCCCGTAGATGGCGGCGAGTTTTTCATCGACGATCTGCGGCACCTCTTTGGCTATGTGAATTTGAGCAGATAAAATATCACTCATCATCCCTTTCTTCGGTCGACCGGTAAGCTTGAACCGTCCCGACAAGCTTGGGGATTTCAGCAAACGCGTCAGCGATTGACTGATTATGTCGGTCATCGCCAAATTCCTGGTATTCGATGGCGATCAGATGATCTCGGGCGACGCCGAGATAGCGCGCCGCGACGCGGATATGTGTTTCAAGATGGTTCATGTCCTCGCGGATGCAGCCGGGCGCAAAGCCGAACTCGCCCCTGCTTACCAGCATGACCAGCGTCTTGCTGGTCAAGACCGGCTCCAATGGAAAGTCGCCGCGGGCAAGATCGAAGGTGAATGTCTTGTCTACGCGGATGACCTGATCGAACCACGCCTTGAGCGCGGCGGGCATGCCGTAATTGTACATTGGCGTTCCGAGCACGATGATGTCGGCCCCTTCGATTTCGGCGATGAGCTCGTTCGACAGCGCCAGCGCTTTTTCCTGCTCGGCGTTGCGCTGCTCCGGTGGTGTGAAAGCGGCCTCGATCCAGTCCTGGCTGATGGCAGGCGGCGGAGCCAAGCCCACGTCGCGTTGAATCACGAAGTCCTTAGGTTGCTTGGCAAGCCATTCGTCGACGAAGGCCTGCGAGAGTTGCCGGCTCAGCGACCGGTGTCGCTCTGGCGCGGGACCGATGCTGCGCGCGCTGGCGTCGATGTGAAGTAAGGTGGCCATCTGGTTATTCCTCCGATTGTTATGCTTCCTCATGTGCCCTGAAGGTGTTGAGCCATGCAAAATCGAATTTATAAGCTGCTGGATGAGAATAATTCATCTACAATGCCGCGGATGAGACGCTTGCCACCCCTTAACAGTCTGCGTGCTTTCGAGGCAGCAGCCCGGCATATGAGCTTTGCAGACGCGGCTGCTGAACTCGGCGTGACCCCGACGGCTATCAGCCATCAGGTGAAACTGCTTGAGGAGATTTGCGGTTGCCTCCTGTTTCGCCGGCGGCCACGCCCAATGCGGCTCACCGAGGCTGGGCAGACGCTGCTGCCCGTCCTCAGGCGCGGTTTCGACGATTTTGCCGCCGCTATGAATGGGCTTACACAGGCGAACGCGCGGCGTCCGTTGGTGATGACCGCGACGACCGCTTTCGCGGCGCGGTGGTTATTGCCCCGCCTTGCGGAGTGGTATGCGGTCAATCCCGAGCCGCCATTGGAAGTAAGGGCGAGCGAAGAAGTCCATGATCTAAAGCGCGGCGACATCGATTTCGCTGTACGGTACAGCCGACATGCCCCTACGGACGCTTCGGCTTTCAGACTGTATCAGGATCAGTTGCAACCGGTTCTCAGTCCGTCGCTGCGAACCCGCCTAGCGTTATCCGGCAATCCCGCCTGCCTGCTTGACGTGCCGCTGATCCATTTCGAATGGAAGAGCCGCGATCCCGACGCGCCACAATGGCAAGACTGGTTCGCCGCCGCAGGGCAGCCAGATGCCATGGCCGCAATCGGGCAAGACAAGCTCATCCATGTGAGCGATGAGAATCAGGCTATTGAAATGGCTCTGGCAGGGCGCGGCGCCGCGCTCATCGGCCATGCATTCGTCCGACGGGAATTGGACAATGGTTTATTGGAAAGGCCGTTCGGCACCACAGTTCCCAGCTACAGCTTCTGGATCGTTTATGACGCGGACAACGGACGTGTGCCGCTGATCGAAACATTCGCAAACTGGGCCGGCACGCTTTTGGATCAAGAAGAGGTGGCCCCATCACTGACGGCCAGTAACATAATTGATAAATAACCACTGCGTAGCGTAAGGAAGTTGAATGAAAGTCAAACGCATTGTGACGAACGTGGCAGCGGAATCGGTTTCGTCGGTTCAAAAATTCTATTCGGATCTCTTTGGTCTGGACGTTGTTATGGACCACGGATGGATCGTGACGCTTGCTTCGGGTGAGACCGCGGCGGTTCAAATCAGTGTCGCGAGTGAGGGTGGTTCGGGCACCCCCGTACCCGACCTTTCGATCGAAGTTGATGATGTGGACGCTGCATATGCACTGTCAAAAAAATTCGGTCATGAGATCGCCTATGAACTGACTGACGAGCCTTGGGGGGTTCGGCGTTTCTATGTCCGCGATCCAGCTGGAAAGCTGCTTAACGTTCTTTCACATCCTGATTGAGCAGCGTCGGCAAACCACTCAAAACGGATCATAGGGAAATTTCAGAGACGTAGTTCTCTTTCACCCAACGTTATGCACCATTTTCAACGCTATGCTTCTCACATTGAATAACAATCATTGGACTTTCGCGTTTTCGGCCAGAAAATCGAGTAGCGCTCTGACCCGTGAAGGAAGCGGACCGCCTTGACCGACATAAACGGCGTGAAAAGCTTCCTTTTCGCTAGTGCCGAAGGGCTCCAGCAAAGAGATGAGCCGTCCCGCTTCAATATCCTCTCGCACGGTGAATGCAGCGAGGCGAGCAATCCCGACACCGGATAATGCGAGACGCCTCAGCGCTTCGCCATCACTCGTTTGAACACTTCCTGCCATAGGAACGATGATCGTCTCACCCTCGATCTTGAATGGCCATCCCTCGACCGCGCGCGCATAATTGAAGCCGATGCGGTTGTGATCTTCGAGATCAGCGATGGTTTTCGGCGTACCGGCTGTCTTTAGATAAGATGGCGCTGCGACGATCATCATCGGTGTCTCGCCCAGCTTACGTGCGACAAGACTAGAACTTTTCATGGGCCCCGCGCGGATCGCGACATCGGTTCTGTCTTCCAAAAGATCGATCACGGCATCGGTTTGCACAATGTCCAATGTCACATCCGGATAGAGCGCCAGAAATTCTGGGAGCAATCGCGCAAGAATATGCGTGCCGAAAGAGGCGCTCGTGTTGAGACGGATGCGTCCAGTCGGACACTCGCTTGTCGAGGCACTGCGTTCAGCTTCGTTCAGATCAGCGAGAACACGAGTACTGCGCTCATAAAAGACACAGCCTTCCGGCGTGAGCTGAAGCTTTCGCGTTGAGCGGTTTACCAACCGCGCGCCGAGACGTGCCTCCAGGCGGGCGATGAGTTTGCTGACGGCCGACGGCGTCATATGGCTGGCACGTGCGGCAGCGGTGAACCCGCCCAATTCGACGACCCTGACAAAGACTTCCATTTCGCCAGAGCGATTGACTTCCAATCGTGCCATGATGAATTCAACTCATAAGTGATTGTACTATGCGCTGTCTATCTCACTTTATGCATAACGTCCATAGTGTCTTTCGATCTGAAATTTCGACGAAAGGACAACCTGCATGCCTCTTGCTCTTTATGCCCTGACGGCCGGAGCGTTTGGCATTGGCGTGACCGAATTCGTCATTATGGGTTTGCTGCTTGAGGTCAGCAGCGATCTGGACATCTCGATCTCGGCGGCGGGGCTTCTGATTTCCGGTTACGCATTGGGCGTGGTGGTCGGCGCGCCTTTGCTGACCGCTCTAACGACTCGATGGCCACGCAAGGTCGTTCTGATCGGACTGATGGTCATCTTCGTCGTTGGGAACGCTGCTTGTGCGTTGGCGCCGAGTTACGGGTTTTTAATGGCGGCGCGGGTGCTGACGGCGATGACCCACGGCACCTTCTTCGGGGTCGGGGCCGTCGTCGCAACAGGACTGGTTGCGCCCGATCGCAAGGCGTCTGCCATTGCCATCATGTTCACCGGTCTGACGCTCGCGACAGTCCTTGGGGTGCCCTTTGGAACCTGGCTTGGCCAGCAATTTGGCTGGCGGTCGGCCTTCTGGGCGGTGACAGTCGTCGGTCTTCTGGCGCTTGCCGTTATCATTCTGTTCGTTCCCAGAGACAAGGCTACGCCGGAAGCAAGCGATTGGCGCACCGATCTGAGAGCCATCGCCCGGCGTCCGGTAGTGCTTGGACTTCTGACGACGGTGCTCGGCTATGCCGGTGTCTTCGCAGTGTTCACTTATATCGCGCCTATCCTAAAGACAGTTACCGGTTTTGCCGAGAACGCGGTGTCGCCAATCCTTCTGATCTTCGGCATCGGCCTGGTGGTTGGCAATCTGATTGGCGGACGATTGGCGGATTTTCGTCTCGTTCCAGCGATACTTGGCACGCTGGGATTTCTCGCTGTCGTTCTCGGCCTCATGACGTTCGCGTTCCAGGATCGCGTTGCCGCTGTGATTTTCGTCGGGCTGCTTGGAATTGCCGGCTTCGCGACGGTGGCGCCTTTGCAAATGTGGGTGCTCGCTAAGGCCGAGGGTGCCGGGCAAACACTGGCATCGAGCTTCAACATTGCCGCCTTCAACCTCGGCAACGCGATCGGTGCATGGGCGGGCGGCATGGTGATCGACCACGGCCCGGGCTTTGTCGTCCTGCCGCTGGTCTCAGCCCTCTTTCCAAGCCTCGCGATCGCGGTCGCCGCTTTCGCGGCGCGCATCGACCAACACTCGACGAGATCGAATGTCGCTCGCAAAATCAAAGGATAAGAGCAATGTCAAATGAAGCCCTCTCGGCGACCACGGGCTACCGATACGGCCGAAGAAAAAAGTTCTTCGGCAAGTTCATTGGCGCATTTGCCCTGGCGTCCGTCCTTCTCGGCCAGTCACCAGCGCAAGCTGAGGATGGAGACTGGATCGGCACATGGATGGCCAGTCCACAGCCGGTTTGGGAAGAGAATTTCGCCTTGCCAACTAAGATCCCGGCAACGGTTGAAGACCAGACCTTCCGGCAGATCGTGCGCATCAGCCTGGGCGGCTCGCGCGTACGCTTCGTCTTTTCGAATATCTATGGAGAACGCTCATTGAAAATTGGTAGCGCGACAATGGCGCTGGCAGGCCAAGACGGAGCAATTGAAGGAGATACGATCCGCACGCTTACATTTGGCGGTAAGGACCTCATAGTCATCCCGCCAGGTGCACCGGCTATCAGTGATCCGGTGAATATGAACGTGGACGCACAGGCGCGTCTTGTTGTTTCCACCTACCTCCCCGACGAGACACCGCTGAGTACCTTTCATTGGGAGGGCCGAGGAAAGGCCTGGTTCGGCAGGGGCGATCTCACACGCAGCGTCGACTTTCAAGCGATAGCCACGACAGACGCCCGCATTCTGCTGAGCGATGTGTTGGTCGATACCGAGAATGACGGCGCGGTCATCGTGATCGGCGATTCGATCACCGATGGGAACGGCGCGACGGTCGATGCTGACGCGCGTTGGCCGGATTTCCTCGCAAGACGTCTGGTGTCACACGACGTTGCGGTGCTGAACGCCGGCATATCCGGTGCGCGTCTCCTAGGGAATAAAATGGGCGTAAACGCCGTCGCGCGTTTGGAACAGGACGTATTTGCCCGACCGAATGTGAGGGCCATTATCGTCCTGATTGGCATCAACGATATTTCTTGGCCAGGCACCGCCTTCGCCCGACGTGAGACGAGACCAACTGCCGAGGCCATGATCTCTGGCTACCAGCAGCTCATCGCTCTGGCGCAAGCGCACAATGTAAGGGTCATCGGGGCGACACTTACGCCGTTCGAGGGCGCGCTTACCGGCACACCATTCGCAGATTACTATGACGCCGACAAAGATGCTCTTCGTCAAACGGTGAACCGCTGGATCAGGGAGAGCGGCGCTTTTGACGCCGTCGTCGATTTCGACGCAGCACTCCGTGACCCGTCGAACCCTGCACGTCTCGCCCCATCGTTCGACTCCGGCGATCACCTCCATCCCGGCGACACGGGCAACCACGCGATGGCCCAAGCCGTCGACCTCAATGCGCTGCTCGGCCGCTGATTGGTCCCTGTTTAAAAATCTGAAAGGAATATCTCATGGAATATCGTTCTCTTGGCAGGTCCGGCCTCAAAGTCCCGGCATTGAGCTTCGGCGCGGGAACATTCGGCGGCTCCGGCCCTCTATTTGGCGCTTGGGGTGACACCGACGCAAAAGAAGCGCGACATCTTGTCGACATTTGCCTGGATGCGGGGGTCAACCTTTTCGATACCGCCGACGTCTATTCCGACGGGGCTTCGGAGGAAGTGCTCGGCGAAGCCATCAAGGGCCGGCGCGACAAGGTGCTCATTTCCACCAAAACGGCGTTGCCGATGGGCGACGGACCCTATGATTCCGGTTCTTCCCGCTCGCGTCTGATCCGGTCAGTTGAAAATGCGCTCCGCCGGCTCGGCACTGACTATATCGATCTTCTCCAACTCCACGCTTTCGATGCTGGCACACCTATCGAAGAGGTTCTCTCCACGCTCGATGACCTCGTGCATGCTGGAAAGGTTCGATATATCGGCGTCTCGAATTTCTCCGGCTGGCAGGTCATGAAATCGCTGGGCTTGTCTGAGAAACATGGTCGGTCGCGCTATGTAGCGCATCAGGTCTACTATTCTCTGGTGGGTCGTGATTACGAGTGGGAGTTGATGCCTCTTGGTGTAGATCAAGGCGTCGGCGCAATGGTCTGGAGCCCGCTCGGTTGGGGTCGGCTGACTGGAAAGATCCGGCGCGGCCAGCCGATACCGGAAGGGAGCCGTTTGCATCAGACGGCCGAATTTGGCCCTCCGGTCGATGACGAACGACTGTTCGATATTGTCGATGCGCTCGACGACGTTGCCCAGGAAACGGGCAAAACCATACCTCAGATCGCGATCAATTGGCTGCTGCAACGTCCGACCGTCTCATCCGTCATCATCGGCGCGCGAAATGAGAAACAGCTTCGTGACAATCTCGGAGCGGTCGGTTGGAAGCTAACACCAGATCAAATTGTCAAGCTCGACGCAGCGAGTGTGGTGACGGCACCCTATCCCTATTTCCCTTACCGCAGACAGGAAGGTTTTGCCCGGCTCAACCCACCAGTGGTGTGAACGGAAATACCACCCAATGTAATGTGAGAGTTGAACTGAGGCATCTCCGCTACGTTATTGCCGCTGCCGAACACCATAGCTTTCGGCGGGCGGCGAGCATTGTCGGAGTCCATCAGTCCGCGATCAGTCGGCGTATCCGCGACCTGGAAGAGGAGCTTGGGGCGTCGTTGTTCAACCGCCATTCTGGCGGCGTCGAGCTGACCTTTGCTGGAGAGGGTTTTCTTGAGCACGCCAGGCGCGTCGTGGGGCAGATCGAACGTGCGGCCAGTCTGGTAAATGCGCATGGCTGCGGCAATGCCGGTATCGTCCGGGTTGGTATCTTTTCATCCATCTCTTCGGGATTTATCGCAGATCTAATGCGTGCTTACGAGCAACGACATACCGATGTTCGTCTTGATTTCATCGAAGGCTCACCCAGAGAGCATCTTTCAGCCATCCGCCATTTCAAGCTAGACATCGCGTTCCTTACCGGGCCTTTTGCACCGCCTGACTGCGAGGGACAGCACCTTTGGACGGAGCGCGTCTTCGTCGTGCTTCCCGAAGCAGATAAGTTGGCCAACCTCGCCGAGATTGCTTGGAATGATCTCCGCAATCGCCATTTCATCGTCAGTCGAAGCGATCCTGGTCCCGAGATTCACGATTTTCTCGTCAAACATTTGTCGCTTCCCGGCTACCATCCGAGCGTCGAATACTGCGCGGTCGGTCGTGATAATCTCATGCAGCTCGTCTCATTGGGAAAGGGCCTGACGCTCACCAGCGAAGCAACGACCGGTACGAAGTTCCCACGCGTCGTCTATCGTTTGTTAGCCGGCGAGGCACTTCCCTTCTGCGCCATCTGGTCACCGAAGAATGATAATCCGGCGCTGCGCCGGTTGCTCAGTCTCGCCAGAGTGATGGCGCGACGCAATAGTCTATGCAACAGCTCGACGCATCGAGCCATGGCGGGCCCTTGATATTAAAACTCCAATTATCAGGCTTGACATTGACGCTAGTGTTAACCCCGTAAGAGGGTCGGGAAGGGATGCAAATGCAGATTCAGGAACTCGCCAATCGCCTCGGTGTCAGTCAGCGAACTCTTCGCCATTACGAAGCGACCGGTCTACTTAATCCGGAGCGCGGGAGTAATGGATATCGCGTCTATAACGAGAGCGATTTTCGGCGCGCCGAGCGTGTGCGAGACCTGATTGCGACTGGCTTTTCGACCCGCGAAATACTCGCCATGGCCCCATGCCTGAGCGATGACGGCGCTGGTGCATGTGAAGGCGGTCTAGCGGATTTGCAGCATAAGCGTGAGCAAATCGACCGGCTGATTGCCGAGTTGGAAAGCAAGCGTGAAGCTGTCACCACCCGCATGGACTCATTCGCGGCATCTCTTCGTTCACACCCGAACAAAGAGAGCAAACACCATGCCACTTCCCCGCCTGATACTTCTATTCCTGATCGCCTTTCTCGTCGGCGCTGACGAATTTCTACTTGGTCCAATCCTCACACCGATCGGTAGTGATCTCGGCGTTCCTCCCGAACGCGTCGTCCTGTTCGTGGCGGCCTACAGTTTACCACTGGCCCTGCTTGCTCCGATTTTCGGCAACTTGTCGGACAGGTTCGGGCGCGTGACAGTACTGGCGCCAGCCTCGCTGGTGTTCGCAATAGCTTCGATCGCGACTTCGTTGGTCAACAGCTTTGAACTGGGGTTGCTTACGCGTGTCGTCACGGGAGCCGCCAGTGCCGGAATGTTGCCTGTCGCATTTGCGTTGGCCGGCGATGAAGGCGAGGCCAAAGGCGCGAAAGCCATCGCAGTTGTGACCTCGGGTTTAACGCTTGGCATAATCCTCAGTCCCAGCATCGGTGCATTGGCCACTCAGTATATATCTTGGCGATCGGCATTTGCGGGTTTGGGTGTCCTTGCACTCCCGATCGCTCTTTTTGGCTTTCTCAGTCGTAAGTCCATGGCCACAAAGACAAGTGCATTACCCGACGACGGGCAGCTCTTTGTGCCTGGCGCGATCGGCGCCTTGATCGCGATGGGGCTTGGACTTGGTGGTGCCATTGGAATGTTTGCTCTGGTTGGCGAGCGGCTGAGGGATCAGTTCGAGCTCGGAACCGGTACGATCGGATTGATATACGCCGGTTTCGGATTGCTGACTTTTGCCGGAAACTTCTTAATGCCATCCGCAGTTCGACTGTTCGGTTCCGGACGCCGCATCATGCGCGTCGCATTATGCTTTGTGCTGGTCGCGATTGTAGTGATTTACGCACTGGATATTGCGCCTCTCATCCTTGTTTGTGCAGCATTGGCGGCCTGGGCGTTGTTGGGCGGTGTCGGTGCGCCCGCTCTTCAGACGCACATTGCTGCATTGTCCGCCGAACGTCGCGGTACGCTGATGGCCTTCGCGATGAGCGCGATGAACCTGGGCGTTGCAGCGGCAACGGGTCTTGCCTCGCTTGCTTACGGCGTTTCGGCTGTATGGGTCGCGGTTTTGGCCATTGCACTGCTGTGCGCTGCAATAGTGTCGCTCATGCCAGTATCATCCACGGAGAAGGAAGGAGCCGCACCGTCGTGAATAGTGATCACAATATTCAGCATTCGATGGTGCGGTCTATTCCGATGAGGATTGAGGTGCGACATCTGCGCTACGTCGTTGCCGCATCCAAATGCGGAAGCTTTCGCCAAGCAGCGAAAACACTTGAGATCGAACAATCTGCGGTGAGCAGGCGTATCCGTGACCTCGAAGACGAGATAGGAGCTGCTCTTTTCATCCGGCATTCCGGCGGCGTCATTCTGACTCACGCTGGCAAGAAATTCGTCCGTCACGCCCAGCAAGCATTGAGCGAAATTTCACATGCGGCGGTGGGTATCGGATTGATTGGTCGCGGCGAAAGAGGAGCCATTCGGATGGGGATATTCTCGTCTCTCGCGTCTGGTTTTCTTGCTCGGTTGTTACACACTTACTGCTCACGATACGGCGATGTGCGGATCGATATTGTCGAAGGGGCGCCGTCTGACCATATCTCTGCAGTGCGTCTCCACAACCTAGATGTTGCCTTCGTCACGGGTGTACCAATGTTGTCCGACTGCGACGCCTCTCAATTCTGGACCGAGCGCGTGTTCGTTGTTTTGCCGCGTGCTCACGATTTAGCGAAACGAGCCTCCCTCCGTTGGCGCGATCTATACGGCGAGGCATTCGTCGTGAGCGAGAGCGATCCGGGCCCGGAAATCCAGGACTTCTTGGTAAAGCATCTGGCCGATTTGGGGGTACAACCATCGATTGAGCGCCACCGTGTCGGTCGTGACAATCTGATGCAGATCGTCTCATTTGGCCGGGGGCTGACTCTAACGAGCGAGTCGACCATCGCGGCTCAATTTCCCGGTGTCGTCTACAGGCCGCTTGATGGCGAGACACTCCCCTTCTGTGCGGTTTGGTCGCCACGCAACGACAATCCTGCATTTCGTCGTATGCTGAGTCTTGCCAAAGCAATGGCCCATCAAAACGGTATTGGTCGTAGCAAACAAACTGAGACTGAACTCATGCACGTGATGTCGGCGAAGGATCCGTCTTCGTAGACATCCGCCGCGCCTTTGCGAATCCACGATCGGTTGCCATAAACCGGGCAACCATCGGTGCGATCAACTTGGCTGGGACGGCCGGCGCTCCGCCGGTCTCATGCGCCAGGATCTCGGCGTAGGCCACAAGATCGCGATGCACGGCAGCAGGCAACTCTACGGTAAGTTTCACCGGCTTATCATCCACGATCGATCCGAGTTTCAGCTTAGCCATGCCTATTCCCTCACTGGTTCGAGGATCAGGTCGCGTGTAACGATCACCCGCACCGGAAAACCGGGCCGAATGGTCAGCGTCGGAGTTCGCCCAACCTGACGCCGGACAATTTCCTGCCCGGCATCGCCAATCGTATCCTGCGCGCCATCTCGGATCGCTTCGGCGATTTCGTTGTTCTCGTCTCTTCCAAACTCGGCCCCGATATTGAGCAAGGTCGAGAGCGCTGCAGCCTTGGCGATGTCCCACCAATGATGGTCGACGCCGTCTTCCAGTCCGGCGAAGCCAGCAGCATCGGCTCCTGGTTGCCGTTCGAGCACAATTGAGCGGCCACCGGGTAGGATCAGGCGATTCCACACCAGCAGCACCCGACGCTGTCCGAACCCGACACCGCTATCATATTCACCGATCAGCCGGGTGCCCTGGGGAATGAGCAGATAGCGGCCGGACGGACTGTCATAGACGTTCTCGGTCACCTGGGCGGTGATCTGGCCCGGCAGGTCGGAGCGAATACCGGTTACGAGTGCAGCGGAGATGATCGCGCCCGCCTGAAGCGTGTATGGAGACGGGGGTGGCGATATCCGATCTGCAGAGACGGTACGGCGATCGACTGGGGCATTGAGAAATGCCAGTTGCCTGTCCTGAGCAGTTTGCTGTGTCGCACCTGCTACGGGTTGAGCACCGATGCCAAATGCCGGTTGGGGTGCGCCGGTCGATCGACCGCGGTTCTGCGTGCCGATGAACAGCTGACTGACCCGGGCCGCCTCTAGTTCCGCCAGACGCCTTTGTTCCGCGGGGTCAGGCCCAGGTGCCACGATGGCAGGTACCGGACGACCTTCTTCCTGGGCGCGACGGATCGGGCGGCCGAGGTCGCCGGGAAGCGCCGGTCCCAGTTGCGGGACATCACCGTAGTTGGACGGCAGTCGGCGCAATTCGTCGGCGGTCGGACGGTTCTGCGTGGTGAACAACTCGTTCGGCCCCACGCCATCTTCGCGGCCCTGAAGCGCGAAGATCAGCGCGCCGCCGATACCGAGCGCCACCACGATCGCCAATCCGGCCAAAACCTTGCGCGACAGGCGGACGACGCGCGGCGGCGCGGCGCGAAGCCGGAACGGCTCATTCGGATCGATGGGCCGGTCTGCGGGGACCTTCGGGTCCTGCTCGGGGGGTATATGGGTCATTTGTTGGGCGTCCCGGACCGGGCGTCGTCGGGCACGACTGGAGACGGGCGTTGCCGCACGCCGTCGGTGCGCACGATCCGGACCATCTGCTGGTTGTCTCCGCCCAGCCTCAGTTCGGCGGCGGCGAATAATCGGTCGACGATAAGGATGTTGCGATGCACGCGCGTATTGACGAGTTGTGCTTCGCCATCCGCGCTGATCACAAACAGTGGCGGCATCTCACCCTGAACGATGCCGCGCGGGAAGACGACATAGACGCGCCGTCCATCATCGAAGACGGTCTGCGGCCGCCAGGGCGGGCTATCACCCTGCAGTCCATAGCGGTAGCGGCGGTGGGACGCGGGAGGAATGGTCGGCTGCGCCACGGCAGGTGCCCGTGTCTGTGTACGAACCTGCGGATAGGACCACGCGACCGACGGCATATAGGAGCTCTCGTTCGCGCGCAGTTCAACGAGATAGGCGCGCCGGTCCGTGCTGATGACGAGATTGGTGGAAATTTCCGGCCGGGTCGGTTTGACGAGGATATGGACACGCTCTGCACGTCCGCTGCCGCTTGTCGTATCGCCGATGATCCAGCGCGCGGTATCGCCAGCAGCAATCGGCCCGTCACCGGTCAATCGCTCTCCGGGTTCGAGCGCGATATTGGTGATCTGACCCGGAGCCGCATAGATCTGATAGAGTGCGCCCTCGCTATAGGGGAACACTTGGATTGCGTTGTAATAGCCCTCGCGGCGCGGTTCGACGCGGGCGGCGGCATTGGCGTTGATGACGCGGGCCTCTGGAGTCCCTGCATTCTCGCCGCCACGCGACGGCGTCCAAGCAGGCGGCGTGTGAACAGCCGTCGGTGGCTGCTCGACGACCGGCGGCGGAGGTGTCGGGAGTGGTGGCACATCGCTGTCGTAGGTAATTTCGGGCGGCTTGTAGGTCGCGCAGCCGGACAGCAGGAGTGCCGTGACCACGGCGAGCGGTAGTGCGGAACATGAATGTCTCATTCCTGCAGCTCCCGCGACCAGTTGATAGCATGGACGTAAATGCCGAGGGGGTTCTTCCGCAGCCGTTCGGTGGTGCGCGGCGGCTGCACCGAGATGGTGAGGATGGCTGTCCAGCGCTCGGTGCGCGCGAGACTGCCATCCTGGTAGCGCCGCTCGGTCCAGGCGATGCGAAAGCTGTCGGGTGAGGCACGGATGACGCTGGAGACGTCGACCGAAATCTGCATCTCGCCGACCTTGGCGAAGGGATCGTTGGCGCGGGCGTAGTCGTTCAATGCCAGTGCACCGCGATCGGTGGTGAAGTCGTAGGCGCGCAGCCAGTTCTGCCGCACAACAACGGGGTCAGCGGTGATCGACCGGACGCGCTCGATGAAATGTGCGAGGTGATAGGCGATTTGCGGATCGGTCGGGCGGTAGTCGGCAGTTGCGGGCGCGACGGTTTGGGCCTCGCCCAGATTATCAACCTCAACCACCCAAGGCTGAATCGTGCCGCGTGCGGATTGCCAGACCAGACCACCCGCTAAGCCGCCTGCGAGCAGCAATGATCCAAAAGCCATGATGCGCCAATTCTTGGCCTGGACGCGGGCGGAGCCGATGCGTTCGTCCCAGACCTGCGCGGCTTTCTGATAGGGGGTCTCGGGTTCTGGCGTCTTGCCGTAGCGGAGGGAGGGTCGTTTGAACATCAGCTGTCCCTTTCGGAGAGATTGACGGATGCGCCGCCTCCGTGGCTGTCGCCCGAACGGACGGCATGGGCGGCGGCGGTCGTGCCGTGTTGGAGGGACTGCGAACGCTTCATGCGTTTGGCCCAGCTAGGTTGTGCGGAAGATGGAGTGGTAGACGCGGCGTCAACGGCTCCGCCCTTGAAGGTTCCGCCGCTCGCTTCGATCGCTGTCCGCGCACCGCTGCGGGCGCTGTCACGCATTGCGCCCGCAGCCTTCTTCAAAGGACTGGCGGCAATGCCCGCTCCGGCTCGGGCGACACCGCCCATGCCGCCTGCAACAGCTGATGCGCCGCTTTTTCCGGTAGACCCGAGACTGTAGGCGGCGCTGGTTCCGCCGCTCATGGCGGCACCTCCGCGCGCTCCGGCGGCAGCTCCTTTCGCCACCGCACCCGCCGCTATGCCCGTTCCGGCCACCGCCGCTGCGGTCACGCCAGCAGCGGCAACGCCGGTTCCGATCGCCGCACCGGCTCCCAGCTGCGGACCGCCTGAGATCAATCCGTTTGCGATACCGGGGCCGAAGATACCGAGACCGAGCAACGAGAGTGCTGCCAGCACGATTGCCATGGCGTCCTCGATGCTGGGCTGGTCACCGCCGAACCCGGCCGTGAACTCGGCAAACAGCGTCGAGCCGATGCCGATGATCACGGCGAGCACCAGGACTTTGACGCCAGACGACACGACATTGCCGAGCACGCGCTCGGCGAGGAAGGCGGTTTTACCGAACAGCCCGAACGGGATGAGAATAAAGCCCGCCAGCGTCGTCAGCTTAAACTCGATAAGGGTGATGAAGAGCTGGATCGCGAGGATGAAGAAGGCGAGCAGCACCATTGCCCAAGCGAACATCAACACGATGATCTGAATGAAATTCTCGAAGAAGCTGACGAAACCCATCAGGTCGGAAATGGATTCGAGGATCGGGCGGCCAGCGTCCAGACCAACCTGGGCGACACGGCCCGGGCGAAGAAGGTCTGCGGTTGTAAAGCCGGTGCCGGTTGCCTGCAGGCCGAGACCGGCGAAGCTTTCGAATATGATGCGGGCGAGCGCGTTCCAGTTGGAGATGATGTAGGCGAAGATGCCGATAAAGAGCGTCTTCTTGACGAGCCGCGCAAGGATGTCGTCGTCCGCACCCCAGGCCCAAAATAGCGCCGCCAACGTGACGTCGATGACGATTAGCGTCGTCGCAAGGAACGCGACTTCGCCGCCCAAGAGACCGAAGCCGCTGTCGATGTAGCGGGTAAAGACTTCGAGGAAGCGATCGATGACGCCTGTGCCGCCCATTGTGTTACTCCCTTCCGTCCAGCGGTGATCCGGGTGTTAGAAAACGCCGCCGGTTCTCTGCCCAAACATCGAGGCAGGACTTGTCCTCCAAGGCCGCGTCGCCGAGCGCCTGACAGCGCTGGAGTTCGGCGCTCAGCGGATCTGAGACCGCCGCGATGGGCTCAGAGAAACGGACCTCTTTTCCATCACGGCCAAGTTCGATGACCGCGACCACGATCGCGATCATCAGAAAGACGGCGGCAGCAAGCCTGGGAAGTGCCGTCCGACCCATCGTCATTCTTCGCCCGGGAACATCTCGGCGTTGCCAGGCCGGTAGCCTTCGCCGGGTTCGAGAAAGCGGCGTCGTTGCTCGCGTGCCTGTTCCTGCGCAGCGGCCCGCTGGGCAGCTTCGAGGTTCTGCGCGCGGCTTTGCGCCGCGATGACGGCTGTCAGATCGGCAATCTGCTGCGCCTGCAGCGCGAGGAGCTGGTTCCCCGCTTGTGTCGCTTGCAACGCGCCGGTCGCCGACTGGCTGGCACCGACAAGCTCGGACATCTGCTGGCGATTGGTTTCGATATTGCCGACCACGCCCGCCTGGACGCGCATGGAATCCTGCAGACCCGCGACGGTCGTTTGCCAGCGCTGTTTCGCCCCCTCAATCAAAGATTGATCGGAAGCGGTCATCGAGGCGTCACCATAGGTCGTCTCGAAGGCTTGATCGATATCTTGCACATTGTAGGCGATCTGCTGGGCTTCGCTGAGAAGCGCTTGCGTGCGCGCCACCGATTGCTGCAATTGTTGCAGTGAGGAATGTGGAAGGCTCGCCAGATTGCGTGCCTGATTGATCAGCATCTGCGCCTCGTTCTGGAGCGAGGTAATCTGATGGTTGATCTGTTCGAGGGCGCGGGCCGCCTGCATGACGTTCTGGGCGTAATTGGTCGGGTCGTAAACGATCCGCCCAAACTGGGCCTGTGCGGGCGCTGCCAGCACTGGCGACAGCACAATCGGCGCGGCCATCAGGGCAATTGCGAACCTGCGTAAATGAAGTTGCTTGGTAGTCATGGCGAAGTCTCCTTTTCGGTGGGGGTGGTTGGGTCTTCGGACAGGTCGAGCGCGATCTGAGTTTCAAACTCATCGACGGCTTCGACGCCCCTGAGATTGGTGAGGTTCGGAATCAGGTCCGCAGCCCAATCGACGCCGCGTTCGCAGAGCCAGGCGGCGGCAAACGCGTCACGGCCATGCTCCTCTAATATGCGGGCGATGGTGGCCTGGTCGGTCTTGGCCGATGTCGCAGTAAAGGCGAGCGCGACCTCGCCGAGCCCGAGTTCAAACAGCCGATTGCCGCGCCGCGACTGGCAGTAATAGTCGCGCTTTGGTGCTGCCCGGCTGAGGATTTCGATCTGGCGGTCGTTCAGACCGAAACGGCGATAGATGGCGGTGATCTGCGGTTCGATCGCGCGTTCGTTGGGCAGGAACAGCCGGGTCGGACAGCTCTCGATGATCGCTGGCGCGATGGCCGAGCCGTCGATATCCGACAGCGACTGGGTGGCGAAAATGACGCTGGCGTTCTTCTTGCGCAATGTCTTGAGCCATTCGCGCAGCTGCCCGGCAAAGCCCTTGTCGTCGAGCGCCAGCCAGCCTTCGTCGATGATCAATAGGGTTGGCGACCCGTCGAGCCGGTGTTCGATGCGGTGGAACAGATAGGCGAGCACGGCAGGTGCGGCATCGGTGCCGATCAAGCCCTCGGTCTCGAACGCCTGAACGCGCGCATCGCCAAACGCCTCGCTATCGGCGTCGAGCAGGCTGCCCCAGGGACCGTCGAGTGTATAGGGTTGCAGGGCGCGTTTGAGTTCGGCCGATTGCAGGATAATGGCGAGACCGGTGAGCGTCCGCTCTTCTCTTGGCGCGGAGGCGAGACTGGAAAGCGCCGACCAGATGTGATCGCGGTAGAGCGGGCCGATCTCGACCCCTTCGCGGCCGAGCAGACCGGCGATCCAGGCGGCTGCCCAGATGCGTTCGCTCTCTTGGTCGATCCGGGCAAGTGGCTGCAGGGAGACCGGATCCGATGCATCGTCGGACAGCGCGCCGCCCATATCGTACCATTCCCCGCCCATGGCCAGCGCTGCGGCGCGGATCGAACCGCCGAAATCGAATGCAAAAACCTGTGCGTTCTCATAGCGCCGGAACTGCAGCGCCATTAGCGCCAATAGCACCGACTTGCCCGCACCGGTTGGTCCGACCACCAGCGTGTGGCCGACATCGCCGACATGCAGGGAAAACCGGAACGGGGTCGCGCCTTCGGTCTGACCGAAGAGTAGCGGGGGCGCTGCAAAATGCGCGTCCCGTTCCGGCCCTGCCCACACTGCAGATAGTGGAATCATATGGGCGAGGTTGAGCGTCGAGACTGGCGGCTGTCGCACATTGGCGTAGACATGGCCGGGCAAGGAACCGAGCCAGGCTTCGACGGCGTTCACAGTCTCCGCGATGCAGGTGAAGTCGCGGCCTTGAATGACCTTCTCGACCAATCGCAGCTTCTCGTCTGCGATGCGCGGGTCTGCGTCCCAGACTGTGACAGTCGCAGTGACATAGGCTTCGCCGATCAAGTCGGAGCCCAGCTCTTGAAGAGCTGCATCGGCATCCATCGCCTTGTTATGCGCGTCGGTGTCCAGAAGCGCCGAGGACTCGTTGGTCATGATCTCCTTGAGGATCGCCGCGATGGATTTGCGCTTGGCAAACCATTGCCGCCTGATCTTGATGAGCAGCCGTGTGGCGTCAGTCTTGTCGAGCATGATGGCACGCGTCGACCAGCGATAGGGAAAGGCGAGCCGGTTGAGGTCGTCGAGGATCCCGGGCGTCGTTGCGCTCGGAAATCCGGTGATGGTCAGCACCCGCAGATGCGCTGACCCAAGCATCGGCTCTAGCCCGGCAGTCAGCGGCTGATCGGCCAGTAGCGCGTCCAGATGCATTGGCACCTCGGGGACGCGCACGCGCTGAACGTTGGTGGAGATTGTCGAATGCAGGTACGTCAGCGTCTCGGCGTCATCGAGCCAGACGCAGTCGGGCATGAAGCCTTCGATGAGCTGCAATACGCGGTCGGTGCGGTCGACGAACCCGACCAGAGTCTCATGCGCATTAGCCCCGGCTCCGCGCTCGCGGCCTTCATAAAGAAACCGCTCGGCGCGGGCGGCGTCTTCGGCGGGCGGCAGGAACAGCAGCGTCAGGAAATAGGCGGACTCGAAATGGACGCCAGCTTCTTCGAACTGCGCCCTGCGCTCGGCATCGACCAGCGCCGATGCGGCATCGGGAAACCTGCTTTCAGGGTAGGAGCTTGCGGGCACCCGTTGTGCCTCGACGAAGACAGCCCATCCGGACCCAAGACGGCGCAGCGCGTTATTGATGCGTGCAGCGATCCCGACCAGTTCGGCAGGCACCGCGCTGTCGAGATCGGGCCCGCGAAACCGCGCAGTGCGCTGGAACGAACCGTCCTTGTTGAGAACGACCCCGTCACCCACAAGGACGGCCCAAGGCAGGAAGTCGGCCAGTTGGTTCGACGTGCGGCGATATTCTGCGAGGTTCATCATGATTGCCTCACAAACCCAAGTGGCCGGGGATGCGCACATGGCGGCGCACCACGTCGGCAAAGAGCGGATCGCGCTTGGCGGCCCAGACGGCAGCGGCGTGGCCTGCCACCCAGATCAGAATGCCGACCAGCCAAAGCTGCAGGCCGAGCCCGATGGCGGCAGCAAGTGTGCCGTTGGCGATCGCGATGGTACGCGGCGCGCCGCCCAGGAGGATCGGCTCGGTCAGCGCGCGGTGAACCGGGATTGTGAAGCCGGGAACGGGATCCTCCATCAGATCACCGCCCCGCCGCCGAACGAGAAGAAGCTGAGAAAGAAGCTCGACGCAGCGAAGGCGATCGACAGACCGAAGACGATCTGGATCAGCTTGCGCGCACCGCCGGACGTGTCGCCGAAGGCGAGCGTCAGGCCGGTGATGATGATGATCATTACCGCGATGATCTTGGCGACCGGCCCTTCGATTGATTCCAGGATCGCCTGCAGCGGGGCTTCCCACGGCATGGACGATCCGGCGGCGCGCGCGGTGCTGGCCATGGCGAGCGAAACGAACAGGGCGATGCAGATTGCTTCGAACTGGCGGCGGTTTTGAAGGAAATGTTGAAGCATCAGGAGGTTCCTTTGCAGTCTGGAGTTGCGGAGCTGAGGCGGTAATCGCCCGATGGATCGAGACTTTCGACGCGCACGAGCTCGGTGAGACGGCGGGCGGACCCGCGTCCCGAGAGCAATGCAACGACGTCGATCGTCTCGGCGATCAGCGTTCGCGGCACGGTTACGACCGCTTCCTGGATGAGCTGCTCCATCCGACGCAGCGCACCGAGGGCAGACCCGGCATGGATCGTGCCGATGCCGCCCGGATGACCGGTGCCCCAGGCCTTCAGGAGATCGAGCGCTTCGGGGCCGCGCACCTCGCCGATTGGAATACGGTCGGGGCGCAGCCGGAGCGAGGAGCGCACAAGATCGGACAGTGAGATGACCTGATCCTTGGTCCGCAAGGCGACCAGGTTCGGCGCGGCGCATTGCAACTCGCGCGTGTCCTCGATCAGCACGACGCGGTCATTGGTCTTGGCGACTTCGGCGAGCAATGCGTTGGTAAGTGTGGTCTTGCCGGTCGAGGTGCCGCCAACGACCAGAATGTTTCGGCGAGCGGCGACTGCATCCCGCAGTATCTCCGCTTGGCGCTCAGACATGATTTCTGCGGAGACGTAATCGTCGAGCGTGAAGATCGCGACTGCGGGCTTGCGGATCGCGAAGGTCGGTGCAGTGACGACTGGAGGCAAAAGCCCTTCGAACCGCTCCCCCGTCTCGGGAAGCTCGGCCGAAACGCGCGGTGCGTCCGCATGAACCTCGGCTCCGACATGATGCGCGACAAGACGGACGATCCGTTCGCCGTCGGCAGCGGAAAGACTATGCTCGGTTGCCGCGAGGCCGTCGGAGAGCCGGTCGATCCAGAGCCGCCCATCAGGATTGAGCATGATCTCGACGATCTGTTCGTCGTCGAGATACTTGGCGATGGCAGGTCCAAGCGCGGTGCGCAGCATGCGCGACCCGCGTGAAACCGCCTCGGAATATTGGTGAGATGTCGCCATGTACGTCCCCGTCTGGAGGGGAAGTCACAAGACGGCCCCGGATATGGGACGATTAAAAGAACCGCAAACTGGTCCAGTGCAATAGCGTCAGGGGCGTAGTAGGGTGTTAGCGTAGAAAGACAGGGAAATGGCGGGGCGGCTCAACCGATAGTCGAGTGGAAACACTCCAGGAGTATCGGCTGGTGCAGGATGATCGTAGCGAAACGAACGTTGGGCTGAGGTAAAATTATCGGCAGATCAATTCCATCAGCCTTGCCTAGCGACCTTAGACTTCGCCGATGCCGCACGCGTTCGCATCATCGCCACGCCGATACCCGGCAAACAGTACAACGGGTTGATGAACGGCGGATTGCATACATGGTGCGGTTAGGGGCCGCAGCGGGCATGCAGAATGATAATGCTCTTCCACGAGCAGGGTCGGATACGACCTAACGCAATATTCACTTTTGCCACGTTTGAATCCAAAAAACAGACTTTCCGTTTTCCGCTCAATAGCGGACATATTGATCTGCTCTCAGTCGGTCAAAATATGCGTTTCGCCCCAATTTCTAAGCGAATTTAAAATTGGTTCTAACGTCATACCTTTGGGAGATAAAGTATACTCAACTTTGGGTGGAACAACCGGGTAAACTTTACGGTTTACTAAGCCTGAAGCTTCTAGTTCGCGCAATTGTTTCGTCAGCATACGCTGCGTGACCGAACCCATTTCTCGTTTTAGTTCACTAAATCTTTTTGTGCCTTGCAGAAGGTGGAACAGGATCACGCCTTTCCATTTACCTCCAATAATTTCTAATGTTGCCTCAACAGGGCATCCATCCGCGCAGTCATAGGCCTCATGTGCTTTCATGATTTATGGTATCCTTTTTGTATGTATGTATCAACATGGTGCGTACTTGCGGATAAAGCAACGGTTTGCCATCTGTCTCCTAGGTATAACTGGAGCCTGGCATGCAAACATTTCGTGAAAAAAAGAAACCGATCGATAAAAATGAATTATATGTTGTCACTGGTGTTAGCGGACGCACTGGCTCGGCTGCAGCCCACGCTTTATTAAAAGCGGGGAAGCGAGTGCGGGTTGTGGTGCGCGACGATTCCAAAGGAGGTCTATGGGCCAGTCAAGGAGCAGAGGTGGTTCTCGCGGACTTCACTGACTTATTGGCTTTAAGTAGCGCCTTATCTGGTGGTGATCGTGCTTATATAATCAGTCCGCCGCAATATGATTCGAATGACCTTTTCGAGCAATCTGAAGTCATGGCACATAACATCGCTGAAGCCGTCGCCAATGCGCAACTTAAGAAAGTTGTAGCTCTATCATCGATAGGAGCTGATAAATCAGATGGTACAGGATGGATTGCCATGAACAGAACGCTTGAGAAGTTTTTGGGTCAAACTGGATTACCCGTAACATTTCTTCGCGCAGCTTATTTCATGGAGAATTGGAGCCCTTTAGTTCAAGCCGCTACACATGGCGAACTACGCAGCTTTCTTGCACCGGTTGAGCAAAAACTGCCAATGATTTCCACTAAAGATATCGGGCGCATGGCTGCTGCAGCTTTATGTGAAGACTGGTACAAAGTAAGGATAATTGAGCTGGAAGGACCTGCCAGGTATTCGCCAAAAGATGTTGCAAATAGTTTAACCCAAGCGCTTGAAAAAATAGTTGTTCCTATTGCACTGTCTGAATCAGCGTGGCCTGAGGCGTTGTCTAATGCAGGGTTTTCAACCGTAGCTGTGAATGGGTTTGTCGAGATGACTCAGGGCCTTAACTCGGGACATATTAGTTTTATCAATGATGCGGGAATCGATCACAGAACAGGGATTGTTTCTCTCGACACTGCTATTGCTACAATGGTGGCGTAGACTGCAACTAATAACGAGATAACACCGTAAGCCGCCATTCCGTTCCCACCCATTAGCGGATGTTCAGATGAGTATACCTGACTGCAACGACAACGTGAAACGCTGCTGTCGTCGCGATAGAGTTCGTTGGAGGGTTCTAAAACGCTCCCACATCTGGCGTCAGGACCAGCCACCAGCTCATTTGAACTGGACAGCATTACCGATCCGGTATGTCCTCGGAAATCTCCTGCCGCAGCGCGGGGCCTTTCGCGAGTCGGCGTCCGAGCGCAGCGACAAAGTCATCGTATCGCTTTCCCGCCTGAGCCTTACCAGCAGATTGCGCCGCTTCCGGCAGAGGTGGGTTGGTGGTCAGCCAGAACCGTATGAAAAGTGCCAGGCTCTCGACTGAAATACTGACATCACGCTCCACGCGCGAAACACGCCGGTCGATCTTATCGAGACGTTTGGTGGTCGCTGCCTCCTGACGCTCGGCGGCGTCTGGTGATAGGAACGAGGCGATCGCGGCCTCAGCGACCAGAGACTTTGAGTGATTCCGGCGCACCGCATATTCCGTAAGCGCGTTCATGATGTCCGGATCGACGTAAACCGACAGACGTAGTTTCTTAGGCTGTTTCATCGTCATGCGCCTCACATGTCGATGCCGTCGTCAGGGTTCATCGACGCCTGACGCGCGACCTGCCGAACGCGGGCATTCAAATTGCGCAGTTGCGCGGGATCCTCGCCATCATCGTCGTGCGGATCGAGATCGAACTCGTTCTGTGCGGGCGCTTTCGGTGGGGTGGGGTTCGTTCGTTCCAGCTCGGGTTGACGACGGGGTTCGGAGCCAGTGGTGTCTTCGTCCTCTCGTTGTTCGCTTTCATTTTCTTCCATGCCATCCGGCTGCACCGGTATTGGCATTTCGGTCCAGGGATCCGTCTTCGTAGCCGTTGTATTTTCAAGGGCAGGTGGCGGCAGAACACGCTGCTGGAACTGCGGATCTTCATAATAACGCGCCTTCTGCGCGCGGATCGGCGCGATGCCTGCGACCATGACAATCTCGTCGGTTGGGGGCAGTTGCATGACTTCGCCGGGCGTCAACAAGGCGCGCGCAGTCTCCTGTCGGCTGACCATCAGGTGCCCGAGCCATGGCGACAGCCGGTGGCCCGCATAGTTTTTCATCGCGCGCATCTCGGTTGCTGTACCGAGCGCGTCGGAAACGCGCTTTGCAGTGCGCTCGTCGTTGGTCGCGAAGCTCACCCGAACGTGGCAATTGTCGAGGATCGAATTGTTCGGTCCGTAAGCCTTCTCGATCTGGTTGAGAGACTGCGCGATTAGAAACGCCTTCAGGCCATAGCCTGCCATGAAGGCCAGAGCGCTTTCGAAAAAGTCGAGGCGTCCCAGCGCGGGAAACTCGTCCAGCATCAGAAGCAGGCGGTGTCGCCTGGCGTGACTTTGCAGATCCTCAGTCAGCCGCCGCCCAATCTGATTCAGGATCAGCCGGATCAGCGGTTTGGTCCGGTTGATGTCAGAAGGCGGGACGACAAGGTAGAGTGTAACCGGCCGCTCGCTTTCGACGAGATCGGAGATGCGCCAGTCGCATTGGCGCGTCACCTTGGCGACGACGGGATCGCGGTAGAGGCCGAGGAACGACATGGCAGTCGACAGGACGCCCGAGCGTTCATTATCGGATTTGTTCAGGAGTTCACGCGCCGCACTGGCGACAACGGGATGCGGGCCAGCATCGCCGAGATGTGCTGCTGCCATCATCGCCCGGAGCGTCGTTTCTATTGGGCGCTTCGGATCGGAGAGAAAGGCCGCAACACCGGCCAGCGTTTTGTTCTCCTCGGCATAGAGGACATGCAGGATCACGCCGACGAGCAGCGCGTGGCTTGTCTTCTCCCAGTGATTGCGTTTTTCCAACGAGCCTTCTGGGTCCACTAGGATGTCGGCGATATTCTGGACGTCGCGCACTTCCCATTCGCCGCGGCGTACTTCGAGCAGCGGATTGTAAGCGGACGATTTGGAATTGGTTGGGTCGAACAGCAGCACCGTTCCGTGTTTTGCACGGAACCCCGAAGTGATCTGCCAGTTCTCCCCCTTGATGTCGTGGACGATGGCCGAGCCCGGCCAGGCAAGAAGCGTCGGGATCACGAGACCCACTCCCTTGCCGGACCGCGTCGGCGCGAAGCACAGGACGTGCTCGGGACCATCGTGGCGTAAATATTCTTGGCTCAGTTGTCCCAGCACCACACCATCTGAGCCGAGCAGGCCCTCCTTCCTGATCTCATTCTGGTCCGCCCAACGGGCCGATCCGTAGGTGGCGACGTTCTCCGCTTCCCGGGCGCGATAGACCGACATGGTGATCGCCACGGCAACGGCGAGGAACCCGCCCGATGCGGCAATGAACGCGCCTTCGATGAAGATCGGCGGCGCATAGGCGTCATAGGCATACCACCACCAGAAGAACGCCGGCGGGTAGTAGACCGGCCATCCGAGCAGGTCGAACCATGGCATTCCAAGCTGCGGCTGGAACCCCAGCCGCCAGGCTGTCCACTGCGTTGCCGCCCATGTCGTACCGAGAACGATCATCGATACGAAGACGATCTGGCCCCAGAGAATTTTTGTCGCGTTCATCTCTTTTCCTTTCCGGGCGCTACAGCCCGATCCCGCGCTTGCGGCCGAAATCCCAATCGACACCGCCATTGCTGCGGGCGATGCCTGAGACGTGCTGGCCGAGATGCTTTTCGATGGAGGGTGTCCAGGGCACGAGCTGGAAGCCGAGCTCGTCGCCGATCATGGCGAAGCGGCCCGAGGCCAATGCAACGCGCCGCTGATAGATGCCGGCCACATACTCGCCTGCCGCGGATTGCTTCTGGGGGAGCCCGGTCTCGGTCACGAGCGTCTCACCAACATTCGTCAGTTCGCGTTGGCGCAGCGTATTGAGCAAATTACGATTGAAGATGACGCATTGCCCTTGCCGTTTGGCCAAGCCTTCTTCGATCAGATGGTCGGCACGTCGATCCAGTGCGGCAGAGACCTCCGCGCCGAATCCGCCACTGCCAAGCGCGCTCGGTTCCCGGGCGATGGCTTCCCGATCCAGCCAGGTCGCGCCGGTTGCCCTCACCTGCTTCTCGATGGACAGATCGGACCGCACGGCTAGCGCGACCCGTGCTCGGCCTCTGCGGTCCTCGAACTTGCGCAACTCAACGATCGATCCCAGCGTGTTGTCTCCGGCGGCGTCAATGTGGGGTAGTTTGATATGATGGGTGCGGCCATCGACACCGTCGATCACTGCATAAGCCGTTCCCATGAGTTCATCGTCGAGACCACGATCGACAAGCCGTCCGATGACGGGATGGTCGATCCTTTCGCCTGCCAGGACATAGCTCGATGTACCGCGTTCGATGCCGCGTTCGGTCAACCCGCGGTGGATGCGTTTGATGATATCGCCGCGCTCGCCCAATTCACGCAAGGTCGTCTCGGCGGTGTCCTTCATCACCCATTGTCCGGGACCAATTTGATCGGCGAGGTTCAGCTTTTCCAGCCTGCGCAGGCGTCCGACTTTCAGAGCCTGGAGACCGTCGAGCTGCCCGCCGCGACGTGGGGCGAGGTCAATTACGCCTGAGCGCTCACCGTCGCGCGCGAGCTGTCGGTCCAAACTGGTCCAGCGCTCAGCATCGATCTGTCGTTCGAGGGTATTCTGGATATCCCGGTCAGTGCGAAGGCCGAGCTCCTGCGAAATCAGATCCTGCGCGCGGGCACGCATCCCATCCTTGATGTAATCGCGGGCAATAACGAGGTCTTCGCCATCGTCGGCACGCCCGCGTGCGATGACATGGATATGTGGGTGCTCGGTATTCCAGTGATCGACACCGACCCAATCGAGTTTGGTGCCCAGATCCTTTTCCGCCTGACGCATCAGATCGCGGGTGAAGGATTTAAGGTCTGTCATCTCTACTGCGTCCTCCGGCGACACGATGAACCGAAAATGGTGGCGGTCGTCTTCACACCGTTCAGCGAACTCGCTTGGAGCGATCTCTTCGATGTCTGGACCGAACAGCTTTGCCTTCTCCCCATCACGGGTGACGCCCTCGCGGCGCAGGTAAGTGAGATGGGTTGCTAAGGGAGCGCTTCGAGCGTTGTGCCGAACGACACGGGTCTTGATGACGGCGTTGCGCGATCTGCTGGTTAGCCAGCGATTGGCCTGCACGCTGGCACGCTTGCCGCGCCCAAAATATGAGCGATTGCCCGGCGTGATCTTTCCCGAGCGCGAGACATTGCCGCCAGCACGCTGTGCTGCAGCTAAGGCCTGAGCAACGAAGGGCCGCGCGCGCTGACTTGACGATGACCGAATGCGGCCAGGGCGGATGTGGAAATCATCGTCGTTGCTCATGGTGCGAAACCCGCACATCGCGCAAACGTATTGAAATCACTCGGAAAGCAGGATGGATGCAGGCTGCGCTGTTCAAGCGCACCTCGTGAATTCAAAGCATAACCCTTTGAAAACACACCCCACAACCGAGGCGCACATCGTGCCCTTTTATCTCGCCATCCCCTCTCCCAATTTCTGACCTTTCCCCTCAACACACGCCGTACTGCGCTGCTGCCTCCGAAAGTGCGAAATGCGATTGCGATCATCATGGTGTCCTCTCATCGCGTGACTGGGCGATAAAGATGCCGTCCGGTTGCTCGCTTTGCGCGTCGCGGTTGCGTGCTGGAGGCGTCGGCGGGACTCCAGACGTTCGGCGTTCTTGCTGCACGGGATTTGCAGTCGATTTACGTTCGGAGCGTTCGACGAACAGCGGAGCTTCGCGCCAATCCGGTGGTGCGGGCACGGTTGTCGAGGAGCCATTCGACGACGCTAAACCAATCATCGGCAACAGGGTCGCCATGTAGGCGCGCGTCTCGCGTGGCAGCGCCCGACCGGTCGCGAGATGATCTTCGTAGCGTCCAGGACCGGCATTGTAGGCCGCGAGGAAACCGGGCGAACCGAACCGGTCGTACATCTCGCGCAGGTACGCCGTGCCGCCAAGAATGTTGTCGCGCGGATCGAAGGGGTCGCGGCCAAGTCGGTGGCGGATACGAAGTCCCGCCCAAGTGCCTGGCATGATCTGCATCAGGCCCATCGCGCCCACGCTGGACACCGCCCGCACCCGGCCAGCGCTTTCGACGCGCATGACGGCGCGTATCCAGCGCTCGGGGATGCGGAATCTCTGCGACGCCTCTGCAATATGCGCGGCATAGGGATCGGCGGCCGGGCGCTCTATCGAAGCGCGCTGCGCGACTGTGACGGACGGCAGGGCGGCACCGACGAGCAGGCCGGAAAGGAGAAGGAGGGCGACGAACCGGACGATCTGTTGATGTCCGGCAGTCGTGCGGTGATGAGCGTTGCGCATCGCCTTACCCATTTTCGCGGCGTTTGCGCGGCCGGTTCCAGGTCAGCAAATAGGTTTCGTTCTCGCTGACCGAGTGGAACAAGTTCGCATGGATCGGATGCGGCAAAGCCGGATCATCGATCACCAGCGAAACATAGTCGCCAGCCTTCTCGCCGGTGCGTTTCCAACCTGCACCGATTTCATGGGCTTCCATGTCTGCACCGATGTGAACCCGGTAGTCGGGTGCATTCTCGGCGTCGGTTTGCTCTGCCGGAACGAGGGTGAGTTCGGCGTCGAGGGTGAGCGTTTTCAGGTGGCCTCGATAACCATCTTTGGTGCGCGTGAAATGTCCGATATGTGCCATGGGAATGTCCTTTCATCTGGCGTTGGTGGGAGGTTCGGCGTGCCGTTCATTGGGCGGCGCGCCAGCGGTAACGGCCCGTGCCGGGCTCGATGGTCCACACTGGGACCGCCAAGCCGGTGATCGAATGGGCGGGAACGGGTCCGAAATATCGCCCGTCGAGACTGTTCTCGGCGTCGCGATTCATGAGAAAAATTTCATTTGGAGCGATGCGCTGGCATCCGCTCCAGACCGGCATCGGACGCCCGAAACTGTCGCGCTGTTGAGCGTTACCCATCACAGTGCCGTCGACGGTGATGGTGCGACCGATACGGCAGACGGTCTGCCCCGGCACACCGACGACGCGCTTCAGGAGGGGAATATTCGGCGGCAGATAGCCGCGTTCGGCGAGGAAACTTTCGAGCGGTTGTGGAGCTTCGAGGACGACCAGTTCGGTCCTTTGAAGCTGCGCGACAGGTCGCACTTCGTAGAGTCCGATAGGCGCGGACGGCGTGACGTTCCAGATGAAGGTATCGGGTGTTTCGACAAACGCCGGAAAGGCAATCGCGCCAACTGCCGCAGCACCGATAAGCGACCATGCGCGGCGTTTCATCGGCCCACCCTCCGACGTTTGATCCAGGCGGCATGGCGGGTTTGCGTGTAGGTGCGCGGTGTCTGGCGTGCAGCCATCCGGTTGTGCACGTGCCGCCAATGGTCGGGCGTGACATCGACCGGATCGATGCCAAATGCCTCGATCGCATCGATGACCTGCAACACCCGTTCAACCTTCGGCCACCCCGTGATGGTCAGTAAAACATCGCCGCCGGGCTGCACGGACGGCAGCGTCTGATATGGCTCACCGCGACAGACGGCGCGCAAGATATCGATGCAAGAGAGGACAGTGCCGTAGTCGTTCGATGCCCAGCGGACGAACGCAAAAACCTGTCCGGGCGCGAAGCTGACGACGCGGCGACGGCGATCGATGACGCGCTCACCGGCTTGTTGGCCAAAGCGGATCCAGTATTCGGTTCGCTTCTCGAACCAGATCAATTCGACATGGGTAAGGGCGTCCGACTGACGGTCAGTCGCCTCGCGTTGCGCACCTTTCTTGAATGCTGCGGGTGAGTTCATGACGCAGTTCCCGAAGAAGCATCATTGTCTCCGATGTCGTCTGCCGGGGCAGCGTTGTTCACAGCCGCACGCCCACTACAAGAGTTAGATTCTGAGTTAGACTCTAAGTTAAGGGTGCGATTTGCTCTTTTGGTGCGGGGTGTTAGCGCCGGTTTCGGTTCCCGATAGCACGACACTCCGGTTCCCGATGGCACGATAGGCCGGGTTCCCGATAGCACGAGGCCATCCACAGATTGTCCACAAGGTGCCGGGACGCTCGCAGGCTCGAAGGCGAGCAACGTTTTGCCGCCGATCTCGACTTCGATCGACAGGACGTAGCCGGGCAATGGCTGACGGCGGACGATATCGCGTAATTCGAACGCGAAGCGTTTGAACGGAGAGAGGCTGCCCGACTTCAGATAGAGATGACGTAACTCGAAACGCCAACCGTTCCGTTGCCGTCCGCCGTGCTTGCGAACGACGCGGTAAAGCCAGCGGTCGAACCCTCCCGTGAGGGAGAAGTAAGCACGGTCAATGGTGAGGATTAGCGCATCGTCGAGCACCGCGCGATAGAACCAGTCCGGCACGATCAACTCGACACCGGCAGGCTTGCCGCGGTGGTCGGTGCGCTCGACCCATTCGTTGATCCAGGAGAAACGGTGGCGCCGCCCTGACGCGGGTTGGCGTATGGTCGTCGCGACGGTGGTCGATTGTAGGCGGTCGAGAGCCGCCTTGAGACGCTGATAGTCGCGCGAACTGACGCCGCGACCGATGAAGGTCAGGATTTCATAGGGCGTCGCCGCCATCAGGCGCGATGTCCGCAGCCCGGCATCGCGGGCCTCGACCAAATGGCTTGCGGCCCAGATCAGGATGTCCGCATCCCAGATCGTCGCCATCCCGTGCTCGGGGACCGCTTCGACGCGGATTACGACACCTGCGACGTCATAGTCGATCGGGCGGGTGCGGTGCGTTTTGGACAGGCTGAAGAAGGGATATGCCATCAAATCCTGCGCATCGCGCGGGGCAGGATCGGCGCTGGAAGCATAGAAAAGCTCCAGCTGGGCACGCTCGGATCTGGATTGTGACTTGCGCAACATGAGAAAGCTCAGCGCGGCTCGCCGTCACTTGGAGCGAGCGACGCATCGTCATGGCGCTTGGCGGGAAGGACCGATCCTCGCGGATCGGAGGTCGAGGTGACCGCGCCGCGGTCCGCCCAGGCCTGCAGGTCCTCCACCGAATAAACGACCCGGCCGCCGAGCTTACGGTACGCGGGTCCTGTTCCGTACGTGCGATGCTTCTCCAAAGTACGCCCGGACAGACTGAGGAAGTGCGCCGCTTCTGGCGTTCTCAGGTAGCGTGGCGGCAGGTGGGCGGTATTTGCTGACATGGTGAGGCCTCCGTGGGGTCCAAGCGCGTTGCCGATGGTCGGCGACGATTGGAGGCCACGATGGCGAAGCGTGCCCGGCGCGGGCAGGTGCGAAGAAGGGAAGCGCTAATTTGCACCGCGCCGGTGGAAAAACGCCGGAACGCAGGGCGGAGACGCTATTTCCGTCGTGGAGGCTGGCTACGCTCGTCTGCGGTGACGCAGAATATCGCGGTAGCCGCCGTCGATCATCGCCTGACCGTTCCGACACAGCCGGATAGTCGTGTAGCGCAGCGAGGACTCGTGCCAGAGTTCGGCAGCGACGCGATGTCTGCCAAATAGCACGGCTGCGATCTGACGATGGGACGCATGGCATGCAACGCCATCTGCGGCGCGGATCATAAGACTGAGCCGTTTGCGACGTTGGGGCGTGAGGCGTGTGTCCGGTGCGGCTATGCCGTTGAGCACACGCCAGAGCCGACCAGCGGCGGCAAGGCGGTCCGGACTATCTGCGTCAAGAGGGACGATGACTGTTGCGGTCGGAACAAGTTCTCGTTGCCCCAACACCACGGAATAGACCGCAGATGGCCCATCGCCATGGCGGGCATACAATCCGTCAGGGGCTGAGCGAACCGACGAAGGATCGAGTAAGATCGATTGCTCGGCAACCATACCGATAGTCGGGGATGTTGCGGCCAACATAACCGTCGCAGTGTCGATTACCGGTGACCAATAGATGATTTCGTCGAGTGCAGTGCAGTCCGGACGCGTCGCGAAATCGTAACCCCCAGTGCCGCCTGATCAGGTCGTCGACAGCATCACCATCGATCTTCCCGATTTGGGCGGCGGCATATTCATCCTGATAGCCGGTGTTTCGGCGCAGGCATTCCCACGCCAGACCTTCGGCATTGAGGTCGTCCAGATAGGCGTAGGCGGCATCGGACCGCCACTGGTTTGGGTCAAGCGCCATCCTCTCCTCCAACGTCTGCAGGCCATGGTGGGCAGTTAAGCCTCCATGATTTCAAGAGATTGCTGGTTTGAGAAGCCGGATTTTGGGCAAGGGGTGATGCCGTAGCGGCATCACGTCGGCGTCAATGCCGTGCGCCCCAAAGGAGATCGCGATAGCCCTGTTCGGTCATCCAGCGCGCGCGGGCAAGATGGGCGTCATGCATGCGGCGGGCGCGGTCGGGATGGATAGTGGGATCAATATCGAACAGGACTTGTACGATCTCTTGCCATGCCGCCCCATCCGCCTCGGCGTCGAGCAGACGCAGGTACAGTTTCAGATGAGTCCGGTCATAGGCCGTCAGACTTGCACTACGTGGCGGCTCATCGTCGTGTCTGTCAGTAGTCACCCCCATCCCCCATCGATAGCGGCCTGCGCGACGGTTGTTAACCGTATCGACGAGGCTTTTTTCGGGAAGTGATGTTGCTGGCGACCGGTGGAAAACGCGTAGCATTTCGCATAAAAGGTATAAAGAAACCTATCCCGCCTGCGCGCTTTCGTCCTTGGCGTGAACAATCATCACTCCTTCCCCTTGGCCGGAATTGAGGAAGACGATACCGGCACCTTCCAGCGCGCGGCGGACCTGGTCGAAAGTCGACTCGAACACCTTCAAGTCACTGGATGACTCAAGGCGCTTCAAGGCGGTCAGTGATACCAGGGCTTTTTCAGCGAGCGTCTCCTGCGTCCAACCAAGTAACGCGCGCGCAGCCCGCGTTTGTCGGGCGGTGATCATGCATGATCACCTCCTACAGACACGAATAGGCACGCCAGTACTACGACTATAATAGTCGTTCTTTGCGATATTGGCGAGTAAAATATTCAGTTCTATGGGTAGTTTGCGAACGGTGAGGCGATCTGATTCGGTCGCCTAGGCACGCTGACGGCCCCGCCCGGAATGTCCGAACGGGGCGTCTCGCTGGTCGCTCAGTCGCCGTTGCGGCGGTTGGGGCGGGACCAGATGAGGCTATAACCTTCGTCCTCGTCGTCGAAGAGGTTGGCGTAGATCGGAGCGGTGAAGCTCGGATCGTCCAGCTTGAGGCCGAGATAGTCGCGGCCCTCGTTGGAGGTCTTCGACCAGGCGGCGCCGATTTCGGCGCGGCCGACCAGAACGCGGTGGCTGGGAGCGTTCTCGTTGCTCTGGCTGGTTTCGGGGACGATGCGGACGTTCTTGGCCTGCACGTTGAGGGTTACGATTTCGCCCGTGTATTCGTTGCCGGACTTTTTGAAGGTGCCGATGGTTGCCATGATATTTCTCCGTTTGCTCTGTGTCCGAGCCCGCACCATTGCGGCCTCGATGGCGATCAAGAAGCCGGAGGCGACCGACGGCTCACCCGTAGGGCCGAAACATGGTGGAGGATGGTGACGGGAGACTTTCTTGGTTTCGCGAGGAATGGCGGCACAGCCGGCAGGGGAAGAAAGTGGACCGGCACCGTTGAGCCATAGGCGGTCGAGGCGAAGCCGTCCTTCGGCCAGATCAGTCCATTGAAGAGGCCGTTTGGAGCGGTCGATCCCAACAGAGGTAGCCGACGGAGAAATTGGAAACCGATGACACCGAGACAGTCCGGTTTCACAACGGTCAAATCCGTTTCATGAATACGCAGGCACGCTGCGCCGTCTCGTGAGCCATTCCGCCGGAGTTGTGAGAACCCAGTCAACCATTTCCCGGAACGTCCAGCGCCTTCGGTTCCGACCCGGAGACCTTCGACATGGGTGACTTTCGCTCGAACCGAGAATTGAGATCCATCCCGTCGCCGTGCATTCTCTTAAGATGAGGCAGCGAAGATCCGGACGGACAGCCGCACCCATCCCCATTTCGGCCCTTAACGGTGACTAAGCGCCGCTCGTACGCGCCACGCCCGGCTCGGGTGGGGCCGTGCCCGGCTCGGGTGGGGCCGTGCCCGGCATTCGAAACAGAGCGGTAATTCCAACGACGATTGCACCGACGATCGAAAACGTCATCTGCCAAGCTTCGGACGGCATGAGGTGTTTCGCGATCCCATGCGTTGCAGCGTAACCGGCAACCGCAGCCGGTCCCGCGAAGAGGGCCGCGACGATGAGACGAACCCAGAGCGGGCGGGCGAAAGCGAAGACCAATTGCCCGACAATGGCGATGGCGCCCGCGGCGAGGGCACCGATGGCTAGACCGCCGACAACGCCAGCGCCGCTGTCATGCGCCCAGATGCCGACCGTAACGCCGGTGAAGAGTGGCAATGCGTGAACGGCGAGCGTGAAGACGAGCCAGCAGAGGAAGCTGATCACGCCGACGACAAGGAGGATGTTGATAAAGATCATGGTGACAGACTCCGTGCTAGAACGGTCGCGCCAGCCACCACCACCTCGGCGCATTTTACTTATAGCAAAAAACGCGAAGAATTGGGAGTGGGTCTGCAGGCGCGATCAATGCAACCGTCTGCTATTGCGGTTGCTTGATCGCAAAAGGTGGAACGGCGCTCATGCGCCGTCCTTCTTGCGAAAGTCATAGGCCTTGATGCCGAGTTTTCTTGCCTTGTCGGCAAAATTGTCCTGAATACCGGTCCCGGGAAAGATGATGACACCGATCGGCAGGGTATCGAGAATCGCATCGTTGCGCTTGAACGGAGCGGCCTTGGCGTGGCGTGTCCAATCGGGCTTGAAGACGACCTGTGTCACCTTGCGGTTGTTTGCCCATTTGGCGGCAATCAGTTCGGCACCCTTGGGCGAGCCGCCATGCAGCAGGACCATGTTGGAATGCTTGGCGTGAACCTTGTCGAGCGTATCCCAGATCAGGCGATGATCGTTGAAGTCCATTCCGCCGGTGAAGGCGATCTTTGTACCTGTGGGCAGATGCACTTCGGTATCGGCGTGCTTCTTCGCGGCGAGGAAGTCCCGGCTATCGATCATCGCCGAGGTGAGATTGCGGTGGCTGACCCGTGATCCGGAGCGAGCGGACCAGGGTGAGCCGGTAAGTTTCAGATGATGTTCGGCGGCACTGTCGCGGAAGACCTCCATGCAGTCGCGGCGTTCGAGCAAGGATTGCCCGACCGAGATCAGATGTTCGAGCTGCACGGCCTTGACCTCGGAGCCGTCCTGTCGGCGCTGGCCGCGTTTCTGCGCCTGTTCGTTGTCGTCGAGCTTGCGTTCGATCCGGTCGGTGGCGCGGTGGAACATATTGACGGTGGACCAGAGCAATTCGTCGAGATCGGTGTCGAGACTGGTGTCCGCCATCGTTGCCACGAGGGCATCGAAGATATCGGCGACGGCCCCGATGATCCGGTCGTCTTCGGGCACATCGCGCGGGTCGGGATCGTTTTCGGAATGTCGGTAGCCGTGCAACTGGAGGCCGGTGCAGATGTCGTCGGTAGGTGAAGATGCGTGATGGGGCTCGGTGTTTTCGCTGTGGGGACCGGTGTACATGGGATGCTCCTCATTGGGTGGACCGCGACCGCCGCGGCCTTCATGGCGACGAAAGACGGCGGGCGGGACAGACCTGCACCTGGAGCGGATGCGCAGGGCCGCAGCGCAGCGGAGGATGGCGCAGACCGGTTCTTTTGGCTCGCGATGGAACGGCCCGCAGGGTCGACGGAAAAGAACCGGGCGTAGCCATTGCCGGACCGGCCCGCTTGCCGTCCGTTCGCCCTCTGAAGAAGGCCGAGGTCGCGGCTCTTACCGATGCAGGTCGATATCCCCCACCGATCCCGGCGCGGCACATCAGCCCGTCACCGCCTCCTTCCCGACCGTGGCTGCGCCATGCATGAACCGGTCGACATCGTCCGGGGCGATCTGGACCCGTATTGCGGCTTGCAGCGCACCGATCCCGAGAAGGCGCAGATCCTCGTTAAAGTCCCCGTGTTGTGGCGACAGCGGGACCGCTTCGATGTCGGATTCACGCGCCCGGTCGATCAGGGTTTTCATCGCTCCGTCACCGGCCGGATCATTGTCGCGGGCGATATAGAGGCGGCGCAGCGTTGCCGGAAACATGATGGCTGCGAGGTGTGCTGCAGAAAGCGCAGCTGCCATGGGCATTCCGGGTAAGATCATCCTCAGCGACAGCATGGTCTCGATGCCTTCGCCCGCCGCCATGACATCCCGTGCGATCCCGAACCGAACCGCATTGCCGAGTAGACTGCCCATCGCGCGGCGCGGCGTGTCGATCGGAGCCTTGCCAAGCATGGCCTCGGAGAAGCCGTCTGGATCAAGCCATGTACGATGCGCCCCGGTGATGCTTCCAACACGATCGCTGACCGCTGCTATCAATGCGGGCCAGGTCTCGGTCTCCGAATGATGGTCGGGCCGATAGTAACTGTTGGGATGAAAACGGAGTGATCCGGTTTCGCGCAAATTAGTGATGCCGCGTTTGCGCAGATACGTTTCTGCAAGCGTGCCGGAAATAGGATGTGCCATAGCGAACAGCCGCCGCGCTGCCTCCGGCGATCCGGTAGGGGCTGAGACGGGTCGCGATTTCGGGCGGGTCTGCGGTTCCGGCTGCGGTAGACTAAGAAAGCGCCGCGCTTCGTCGGCAACGTCCTTGAAATCGACCAGCCCGCAAGTCTCGCGGATGATGTCGAGCAGGTCGCCATGTTCGCCGGTGGCGGCATCGGTCCATTTGCCGGCAGCACCCTTGCCCCTGGTCGGCCCTTTCAGGCGGACGAACATGGATTGTCCGGGCGTGCCCCGCACATCGCCGATCATCCAGTAGTGACCTTGGCGCTGGCCATCGCGTAGATAATGCCGACAGACAGCCTCGGCGTTGCGGGCCAAGGCTTCGGTCAGATCAGCGATCGATTGGGACATGACGGTTCCTTCTAAAGAAAAAAGGGCCCGCCTTGCGGCGGACCCAGTGAGGGAATGCTGTCGTCATTCCGCGGCTTCGAGTTCTTCTTCCTGCTCCTTCTCATCATGGTCGGCCGGTTCGACCTCTTCGTCCATGGCCGTTTCGCCGTCCTTTGCCGCCGATACCACTTCGCCGGTATCAGCAACGTCGTCATCGACTTCGGGCTCGTTCGGTTCGTCTGCGAGCGCAGGTGTCCGCAGCGGTTCGGGCAACCATCCAGTCTCAGCAAGCAGGGCTTCGGCCCGTTCGACCATCGCGTCCTTCTTCAGACTTTCGATGTCGGATGCGGCCTTGTCGCCCTTCGCTTCTGCCACTGCCGACGCGATGCGCGCCTTGGTCACCCGGCCGAGATAGGCATCGCCGGTCGGCTTCCAGCCCGCTTCCGTCATGTCGAGCCCGAGCGTCACCGCCAGCCTATTGGCATGGGCGATCGCGCGCGGCCTGCGGTTGTACGCTTCGACCGTGGCGTTGGCGGTCAATGCGATGCAATGCGCGAACAGTTCCTTGCGCATGGAATCCGACAGTTCGCCGAGCGCGTCCCACAGCTGCTCGGGATCGTTCGGCAGAGCGCCCGCGAACGCCTCATGCCGCTCTGTAAGCGCCGTCGCATAAGGCGTTTCGCCCAAGCCCGGTGCCTGCGAACCGAAATAAACGCAGGATGCCGACAGTTCGAGGCAGCTGTCTTGCGCGTGGCTGTAGAACGTGTCGAGCACGATCCTGTGCAAACAGGCGCGGAACGCCGTGTCGAACGAGCCGCTGAGCGCCAGACGCAGTGCGACCGTGCGATGCGCCGTCAATTCGGTCACCAATCGATCGGGGATCGGCTTTAGATCTTCATCCTCCTCCGGTTCGTTTGCTGGGTCGACGGAGTGCGCATCATTGTTCTCGGTCTCACCAGTGCCGGTCGTGCCCGGTTCGTCGACCTCTGGCTCGACAGGAGCTTCATCCTCGGGACGCACGAACCCGCGCTCGATGTGCAGATTGCCACCCGGGCTGACGCTCAGGAACGCGCCCGCGCAGGGCACGTCTTCGGCCTCGTAGACCACCGGACGGTCGTCGAACGCCTCGATCGCCGTCTCGATCTGGCCAAGCCGCTCGTCGATCTCGTCGGGCAATTCCGGCAGATCGGCATATTCAGCCTCAAGCTTGTCGAGTTCAGCCTGCAACGCATCGCGGCTCGCTTCCTGCTCGTCGGTCAGCGGTTCCTGTTCGCCGAATACGCGGCGCAGTCCGTAAGTATGACCGTAAGGAAAATCGAGACCGACCTCGATCCACTTCCAGCCTTCGGCCCGGATCGCCTCAGCTTGCTCATTGAGCTTTTCGGTGACGAGCATGTCGACCAGACCGATATTTTCGAGCCAGCCGCCATCGTCGCTTTCGAACAGATCGCGCATGACCGAACCACCGGCCTCGACATAGGCGTCGATCCCGATGAACTGGGCGCGCTTGTCCGACGCCCGCACGGCATCTTCGGTGAGCATACGGCGGATCTGGTAGGGCCGTGCGGAATACGAGTCCTTGATCGCGTCCCACACCTGCGCTTGCCGCTCGTGATCGGGATTGACCGTGAACGCCATCAACTGGTCGAGGGTCATCTCGTCCTCGGCATAGGCATCCAGCAGGGTCTCGCTGACGGCGGCGAGACGCAGGCGCTGTTTGACGACATTGACGGAGACGAAGAATGCGGCGGCGATCTCCTCCTGGCCCATGCCTTTCTCGCGCATTGCCTGGAAGGCGCGGAACTGATCGAGCGGATGCAGCGGCGCGCGCTGGATGTTCTCGGCCAGACTGTCTTCCTCGGCGAGGCCCTCGGTGCGGATCACGCAAGGGACCGGCGCGGTCTTGTTGAGCCGCTTCTGCTTCACCAGCAGTTCGAGCGCGCGAAAGCGGCGGCCACCGGCGGGGACCTCGAACATCCCGGTCTCGGTGCCGTCCTCGTCGGTCACCGCCCGCACGGTCAGGCTCTGGAGGAGCGTGCGCCGGGCAATATCCGCGGCGAGCTCCTCGATCGCAACGCCGGCTTTTACGCACCGGACGTTCGCTTGGCTGAGGATGAGCTTGTTGAAAGGAATGTCGCGCGACATGCTGAGCGCGATCTTGGTTTTGGACTTGACGTTGGTCATCGGTTTTCTCCGCGACGGGCGGCCGGGAGACTCTCTCTCGACCTCCAACCCGTCACGAAAACCCCTCCCTCCTCTCCCTCTCAGCGAGGCGTGCCGCAGAACCGGAAGGGCGTGTTTCCGGCACTATGATTCCGCGGGCACGAGACCCTCCACGTTCCGATCCGGATCGGACGCCGCCCCATGCACCGGCTCGCGTTCTGAAAGAAACCCGAGCACATAATCGGCTGCCTTGCTGGCCTTGGAGGCCGCGCGGATGATGGCGCGATTGTCCTCGCGCAGAGCTTCGAGCCAAGAGCCGATATAGTCGGCGTGCCGCACGGTCGGTACGATGCCGAGCGAGGCGCAGCAAAAGGCGGCGTTCATCTCGGCGACGAGTTCTTCGAAGGCGTATGCCTTCGATCCGAACGAGCCGGACATGTCGCGGTCGAGCCGGGAGGGATGACCAGATGCGTGCCCTAGTTCGTGGAGCGCCGTGCGGTGCCAGTTGATCGGTTCGAAATAGGCTTGGGGTGGTGGTACCTGCACGTAGTCATCGGCGGGTGCGTAGAAGGCGCGGTTGCCGCCGATGCGGAACTCAATGCCGCTGGTTTCGATTAGGGCTTCCACCGTTGGTTCGATCAGTCCCGGCGGGGTAGGCGGCGCGGCAACGGCGACCTCTTCGGGCAGGTTTTCGCATTGCGCCGTGTTGAAGACGGTGAAGCGCTTTAGGAACGGGATGGCCTGCGGATCGTCGCCGGTCTCGCGCGCACGTTTCTTCTCGTCGTCCGGAATGAAGCGATCCGCATAGACGACGGTCGTGCCGCGTTCGCCTTTCCGAACGTTGCCGCCAAGCGACAGCGCCTGGCGGAAGGTGAGCCAACTCTGGCCGGAAAAGCCGTGTTCGATGACGGCACCCCAGAGAATCAGAATGTTGATGCCGGAATAGCCGCGACTGGTCGCTGCGTTGTTTGGCATGGCGAGCGGCGCTTTGGCCGCCGCTGACCCCCAGGGCTGGACCCAAGGCACACGGCCGGCCTGCAACTCGCCGATGATGTTGTTGGTGATTTCGTCATAAAGGTTCGTCCGGTCTCCTTTTGCTCGGGATCGAGAGTGGGTGTGGGATTTGTTTCGGGACATCACGGGATACTCCGCGACGGGCGCCGGAAGCCTCTCTCCCGGCTCTCAACCCGTCACGGAAAACCCGTCCGCACTCTCACTCTCAAGGGGGCGTTGCGGGGTCTCCCCGCAGAAGGGGTCGGGCGAGACTACAGGCTCGGCCGCATGGGAAGGCATTCTTCTAAAATTACTATACGCGGCGCGCAGAAGACTGGGTTACACGCAGCGACGGGCGGATTTTCCATCCATGAAATCGCATAAAAATCTCCATGAAATACCGCCACAGTGTGGCGATATTCGAATAGTTTTGATGAATTATGTTCAATATGTGTGATGAATTTTGATGAGATGTTGACAGATAGAGGTGAGCCTATTATCTGAAATTCATCATAATATGCGGAAAGCGGTGACGATTCGATGGCTAAAGGCAGTGAAAAAAGAGAAAAGTTTGTTCGTTTGGCCGAAGGGCGAACGCAGTCCGCGCTCGATGCAATTCGCAAGCTTGGCAATCTGTCGAACCGCCGCGCGTACGAGTATGACGACGCAGACGTGAAGAAGATAATCAAAGTACTTCGAGACGCGACGAGCGACATTGAGCGAAAGTTCGGATCAATCTCCGGCGACGGCGCTGACAAATTCAAGCTGTAGGAGGCGCACGACCCATGAAGGCCGAACCACTCAACATCCGCGACAAGCGGTTTCTCATAAATCGGCTGATCGAACAGGCGCCCGTGAGCACGCTTGTGCGCGAGTTCTTCAAGAACGCCGACGAAAGCGCTGTTCAGGCGCAGCCAGGAAACCGCCGCATCGAAATCTACCCCACCACGATGGAGGGCGTGCGCAAGCTGACCTTCTGGAATACGGGCGTGGGCATGGATGATGAGGAGTTGAAGCAAGCGACGGACCTGTCGTCATCAGTCAATAAAGAGATGGCGCTCGACGGAAACTTCGGGATCGGGGCGAAAGTCTCAGGTCTCACCATGTCGCGCGAGGGTATACGCTATCGGTCGTGCAGGAATGGTGTCGTTAATGAGGTTACGATCGGCTTTGATGCCGACGAGGGCACCTATGTTCGCTTTCCCGTCGAATTGCCCGATGGCAGCTTCGACACGGTTTACGACGTCACCGATGTGGCCCGTGAAGCGGGGCAGGACACATCGTTCGATTGGACCGAAGTCCTTCTTGTAGGGCAAAGCGAAGATCATGACACCGTTGCTGAACCGTTGGGTAAAGGAAAAAGCCTAGAACGTAGCTTCATCGCATCGGCGATCTTTCGGCGTTTTGCCCGTTTTGGCGAGGGAGTCGAAGTTCGCGTTGATGTCGCCATGACCAAAGGCGGCGGCAAGGGTGAGACGGGACGTACGCGCCGGCTTAAGACGCTTGAAGATGTGGTCGATGAATTGCCCAATCATGAGAGGGTCGAAGCGCCGGGTGGCGAGATCACGGTACATTATATTCACGATCCCAAGCATGAGCGGCACAGCCATTCCCTCAGCGCGCTCGCCAATCCTGCGACGAGTTCCACGACATTTTGCGCGCTGGTGCACAAGGGGGAGCGCTATGACATCAAATCGAAGAAGGCTTGGTCGGCCGCAGCCCCAAACTTCGGGATCCCGTTCGGCTCGAAGGTTCTCACCATTGAAATCGAACTTGCTGACACGATCGCCATGCCAAATCAGTATCGTGACGGATTGACGTGGCCAGATGACCGGTCCTCAATGATCGCCGAGGATTTCGACGCATATGTCCGCGAACTCATGCCGGAATGGGTCAGGGATGTTATTCGCTCGGAGTCACCGTCCTCCGATGACAATTTGGATGATCTCCAAACCGACCTTCAGAAACTCCTCGACGAGTTCCGCGTCCCCACGGCTACCCTGAGTCCGTCGCGCCGCCCGTCAGCATCCCGGACGGAAGATGCCGCCGAAGGCAGCGAAACGTCCGACCCAGTCGATCTCGACACGGATTTCGCTGAGACGCGTGAGGACACGGATGAGAGTGGTACCAAGGGCGACCCGAACAAGAGCCAACGCGCCAAGCACAAAAAGGTCCGTAAGGCGCCCGAGGGGGCAAAACTCTCACGTTCCGCTCAGTCCCTGGAGCGTGTGCCGGAGATCAAGATCCTCACCGATCCTGAGGAGATAGCCGAAAAAAACCTGAAAGGCCGTGCTGGGCGCTTTTACAAAGACGCCCAAACGCTGTTCGTGAACGGTCTTTACTCCGTCGTTGAGCGTATGGCCATCGAGCTTGATGCGGAACTGCGCACGTCGGGCGAACCGGAGGTTGTGCGTTCGGCTATTCTCAAAGCTTCCCGCAAATTCATGGCATTCCGTGTTGGAAAGGCAACTTGCTATGCGATCAGCAAACGCCTCTCAGACGATTGGTCAAGTGACGATTTAGACCGCGCCACTTCTCCTGAATCGCTGTCGCTTGCCGCCGACGATTACAAGCAGAGCATCTCGCAAGCGAAGCGGTATGCCAAAGAACTGATCAAGACGGCGGACGTGCCAGAAGAGAATGCAGCCTAGGTCAAAAGGCGGTGCGAAGAATTAGGAATTGGCGGAGGCCGTTAAGGAGGGCAGCATGGCGGTCATTCGCAAAGTCGAGATTTCACACTTCCGGTCGATCAAATCGTTGGAATGGTATCCCACGCCGGGGATCAATTGCCTGATCGGCTCTGGCGACTCCGGTAAAAGTACCGTTTTGGATGCGATCGACCTATGTCTTGGAGCCCGTCGATCCATCCCGATTACGGACGCCGATTTTTACATGATTGATGTCGAGACTCCGATTTCGGTCACACTGACCTTAGGCGACTTGTCGGATAGTCTGAGAAATTATGAGGCCTATGGCGACTATCTGCGCGGGTACGAAGGTCTATTGGGAACGATTGAAGACGAGCCAGGGCACGGATTGGAAACCGTCCTGTCGCTGAATTTGGAGATTGCTGGCGACCTTGAACCGCGCTGGAGACTGAGATCGGATCGAGCAGATGAGAAGGGCACCGAACGCAATCTCAACTGGAAGGATCGGCTGAACCTTGCGCCAACCCGACTAGGCGCAACGTCTGACCATAATCTCGCATGGCGGCGCGGATCGGTGCTTGGACGTTTAAGCGAAGAGAAACCTGATGCGTCCTTGGCACTTTCGCAAGCTGCAAGAGAGGCTCGCAAAGCCTTTGGCAATGACGCCGATGCACAACTGGGAGATGCGTTAGCATCGGTCAAAAAGGCAGCCGATGAACTCGGCATCCCGATCGGTGCAAAAGCACAGGCGCTTCTCGACACACATTCTGTTTCTGTGACGGGCGGATCCATCGCGCTGCACGACGAACACGGCGTGCCCCTGCGCGGCCTTGGCCTAGGTTCGACGCGCCTCTTGATTGCTGGCCTCCAACGCGAAGTGGCAGCGGTATCGTCTATCCTACTCGTCGACGAGGTGGAAAACGGTCTGGAACCACATCGGATCATCCGGTTATTGGGGTCTTTGGGGGCAAAGGAACAGGTGCCGCCGCAACAAGTCTTCGCAACGACGCACTCACCAATCGTTTTAAGGGAACTTGCCGCGAAACAGCTTCGTGTGTTGCGTAAGTCAGAAGGGAAACACGTCGCGCGTTTCGTTCCTGATTCTGCACAAGGGACGCTGCGCGGCGCACCCGAAGCTTTTCTGGCCCCATCGGTTCTGGTTTGTGAGGGAGCGTCTGAGATCGGGTTTGTAAGAGGCTTTGAACAACACTGCGCTGCACACGGCCGCCCCTCGATCTTTGCCTGTGGCGTCGCACTTGTTGATGGCGGTGGCGGTCATCCAGACCGATTGTACGAAAAGGCAACGGAGTTCGTGAAGCTGGGGTATCGCGCTGCGGTATTTCGCGATGCTGATCTCGTACCCAACACACAAATTGAAGCCGCTTTCCATCAGACAGCGGGGACCACATTTACTTGGCATCCCGGGCAATCGTTAGAGGCAGCAATTATCGGCAATGCAGGAGACGCGACACTCTTGGTTCTCTTGGATTACGCCATAGCAGAACATGGTCAGGAGATGGTCGCGGCGCATGTTCAATCAGTGTCAGCCAACCAGGAAACGATAGAAAATCTCCGTGCAATTCTTCATTCACCGGAGCACGCGATCTCTTCAGCTCAGCGAGATATGATTATAGCGGCATGCACCACCAAGAAAAACCCATGGTTCAAAACGGTAGGCCGGATGGAATATGTGGCACGCAATATTTTGGCATCAAGCTTCGGAGATGTCAGTGTGGATTTTCAGAACCGCGTGAATGCGCTGCTCGGATGGGCGCAGACATCGCATGGCTGAGATCGACCTGCTCAGTATCACTTGCGGCAGCGTTTCCGCGCCTGCTGGGTGCGGGAAAACGCATCTCATAGCGTCGGCATTGCAACGCCACGTCGATCCAAAACCGATTCTGATACTGACGCATACAAATGCCGGTGTTGCGGCGCTCCGTGCCCGACTGACGCATATGGGTGTCCCGCAAAGTGCGTTTCGTATTACGACGATCGACGGATGGGGAATGCGCCTCATTGGAACCTTCCCGCAGCGCAGTGGTCATGCGGACGGAACGCTGGACCTCAACAATCCAAGAGATGACTATCCCGCGATCCGTGTGGGGACGCTCAATATCCTTGCTGGCGACCATCTCAGGGACGTACTCCAGGCAACCTATGCCCGTCTGTTTGTCGATGAGTATCAGGATTGCATTATTGAACAGCACACGATGGTATCGAAGATTGCGGAAGTCTTGCCGACCTGCGTTCTCGGCGATCCCATGCAGGCCATTTTCGGTTGGGGCACCAACGTTCTCGTCGATTGGCAGGCCGATGTTCAGGCCCGCTTTCCGGCGGCGGGAGAGCTGGATGTTCCATGGCGTTGGCGCAATGCAGGGACCGAAGACTTTGGACGATGGCTCTTGGCTGTGAGGGCCGCGCTTCAATCAGGTCAGGCCATTGACCTGCGCCAAGCACCACCTGAGGTGGAGCTGATTTCGGTGACAGGTGACGACGACATCCAGAAGCAAACGCAGGCTGCCAATACGCGCGCGCCGGTAGATGGTGGGAGTGTCCTAATCGTCTGTGACGCCAAACGACCGCCACGGCACCGGGATATCGCAGGACGAGCGCATGGCGCGGTCGTAGTGGAAAATGCCGATCTGACCGATTTTATCCGGTTTGCCGAAGCGTTTGATATGCGCGCGCCGACCGCGGCGGCGGAGCTGATAGACTTTGCTGGTAGCACAATGACTGGCGTCGGCGCGGCACAAATGAAGCAACGGCTCGGCGTATTGTTGGCGGGGCGAGAACGGACGCCGCCAACAGATGCTGAGAGTGCGGCGCTAGCGTTTTCACGATCACCAAGCCCAGAAGCCGCCGTGACCATGTTGGTTGAGATTAATCGGCAAGCGGGGGTTTTTCCCCTTCGTCCCGCCTTGGTGCGTTCTGCCATTCTGGCATTCAATGGATGTGTGGATGCCGATGACTTTCATGAAATGGCGGTTCGCGCGCGGGAGCAGTCCCGCATTAAAGGCCGGGCGTTGCCACGTCGGGCGGTGGGCAGCACTTTGCTTCTCAAAGGATTGGAAGCCGATGTGGCAGTAGTAATTGATACAGATCTGCTGAATGCTCGCGATCTCTATGTTGCGATGACGCGCGGTTCGCGAAAGCTGGTGATCTGTACGACGAACCCAATAATTGTCAGACAAGCCTAGCGAAGCCGTACTTACCCCCGAAGAAGGGGTCGGGCGATACTACAGGCTCAACCGCAGGCGAACGCTTTGCCCTCAAGGCCCAGTGTCCTCCGATTGTCCTACACGCGCTGTGACTCGTCTGAGAGATATTTGACCGGATCATCGGGTCCCCCAAGCGCGATTGGTTTTGCGAAATCCAAAATGTCGAGGAACTTGGCTTTCTTCTGCGCACAAATACTTACGCAACCGTCTCGAAGATCAAATTCCAAGCTACCACCCTCCGGAAAGTAGTATGTCGCTTTCTGTCTGCGCTCTGATTCTTCTAGCGATCCGCCATGTTCAATTTCAATATCTTCAAGTCGCCGGACGACCTCGTCAAAGTCTGGTCCTACCCCTTGGATGCGACTGACAACACGATCAAACGTGGCGCCAAACATCTCGTCGATACTTCGAAGAATTTCCTCAGAATCCGCCCGCACAGTTAAGCAGCGGATAATCTGGATTTCTGATGGATCGTCGGGTGTTTGCCGAATCTCAATCCAAAACCGGAAATGATCAGTATCAAGTGTGTCATCACCGGCTCCGATATCATCGCGGCGGAGGCGAAAAATCCGTTTTGCCTCTTGATAGTGGTCATCGATCTCTTCGTTGATTTCCTCTTCGAGGAGGTTTCGGGCAAACTCCGCACTGCTTGGATTCACATTGTCGGGAACGAAATGTCCTTTTGCTTTCGAGAATCCGGGGAGCCGGTCATAGGCGCGCGTTTCAATATAGCTAAAATGCGTGGAATCCGGTTTGAACGACAGGGCGGTAAAATCATTCTTGGGCAATGCTGGTTCATCTGCTTCCTTGATTTCGCAGATCGCGAAGCGGTTTGACGCAGATGTGCGGACGATAGGTGTTTGTTGTGCCGCCGTCGACATCTTCTTCGTGATATAGCGGCGTACCGACTTGCTGAGATAGTCTCTGAGCGAGGTGTCTGTGATGACTGAATAAGTATCGATCGCATCCGGTGCGTTCCCACTCAGGGCCTGCACCAGATGGTAAGACCATACCCCGTGACCAAGCCCGACATGGCCGTATGACTTCTGGCCTGGAGTGCAGGACAGGAACACACCCACATACTGGTCGACGTTCACGAAGTCTTTGAACTCAGTCTCGCTCATATCCGAGATCACGCTGCGGCTGCTGAATTGAACTTCAAGTTCTTCGGCGCAGGCATCGATGAATGTCAGGAGCTTCTGGCATTCGCTTATCTCAACTGGATCAAAAATCAAGTCCCTCAGATTGAGGCAGGTTCCAGATAGATTGTGGCCGTTGCTGTCCCATACAGTGATCAAGTTGGAAATCCCGTTATGGAAGCCATGCCCTGCGTAGTAGAAGATCAAAAGGTCGTCGGGTCCGGTCGAATGGATCGCTTCTTTGACACCGTCCTGAACGCTCATGCTCGTCGCCAGGCTGTTGATCAGTTCAATTCGATGTATTTCTGTATCTGGAAACATCTGATTGAGAACGGCCGAAAAGGCTTCTGCGTCGGCTTTGGCGTAGTCGACCCCTGGGATTTGGCCGTTATTTCGGGGCTGATAATCTTCCATAGCAATAATGACGGCCGTCACTTGGCCGCCTTTCTTGAGCAAGAGCGTAGGCTCTGTTGGAACTATCGATTTTTTGATTTTCTTTATCATTCGAAGAAACTTCTATTGTCTACTTTGAGAGCGACATCATTGGGGTGTATATCCATTGGGTTCGCCGGCTTAGATTTGATCACCGCACTGTAAGGGTATGAGTCATCTTGTCGAAAACCGATGTCGTTCCGCACGTCTGAGTTAGAACCATATTGGAGTTCGACCTCAACCTGTCCTGTCACGACATATTCGATTTTAGTTGCGGACAGGGACTGGACTTCCACTGTATCGATGTAGTGGCCATCGACCACAGTGTGAGTGGACAGCTCGTCCAATTCTTGGATTGTATCTGAAATAAGGTTCTCGAAGACGGCGTGATGCATCACCTCTGCAATGGCCCGTTTCATCTTGTCGCGGCTGGCTTCTGCTGCATCCATCAGACCGAGAAGTCCGAGCAGGACGTTTTGCAACATCGCCCGGACGTCTCGGCCTTTGTGAACGATGGTCTCGGAACGGACATGTGTCGCTTTGCTCAATGTGTCGATCGCATCGAGCAGGGGCTGAACGAACTCTCGCACGTCGAGTTTCAGGGTGTCTTCGACGAATGCGTTTGGAAGACCGGCATGCACAATGTAATTTGCGCGTTGGCGACGCGTAACGGTTTTCGTATCGGTGGCCTGTTCGAACCAGACGCAACGTCGGACTTCCTCGTCGGGGGCGAGGTCGTGCAAGACGTGACCGACAACCTCGCGGAGTCCGCTTGCGACCAGATTGCCCCTTATCGGGTTTGCCTTATCGCGCGCCACCCTCATGACGCCTTTCAGCAGCCTCTTGAGAAACCGATCCTTGGGAAAATGTTCAAGCAGATCGGCTCGCAATGAGTTGATATCGCTCCACGATAAGTTTTGGGTCTTGGTTTCATTCATGTCGAAAGGATCATTTTTTGCGGTTTCATCTTCGAGACTGCCTCCCGTGTCGATACATCAGTATTTTTCAAAGCTCGGATTATAGAACTGATCCGCGAACTCGCCGAGGATGGAGCGCGCATCGCGCACCGCCCGAAGCGCAAGGGGACTGGCAACCTCTGCAAGCGGCTTTTGGTTTTTGGCTATGGCTACGACGATTCGCAACAAAGTGGCTAAGGACTCGCGGACCAGATCCAAAATGTAGGGGTCGCACCAGAGGTCACCGAACTCTCGCTTCCGGATTTCGCCGTGCCATCGGGGGTTTCGGGAGAAGACGAGCTTCGTCTCCATCTTGAACGAAACGCCATGTGCGATGTTGTGGCGAATGATAAAGCCCGGTCGTGCCGCGCGACACCAGTTTTCCAGCATGCCGCGGACGATAGCGTCCGTCACACTGGTAGCATGTTTTTCCAGCATCGCGATGAGCTCGGTAATCGGCCTAGCATCGGTTTCCGGACGGATGCCCTTAGGGTCGATACCGTCGAGCGCCCAGATGGCACGTTCAAGATGATATTCGATGTTTGCAGCCAAGACGATGATCGAAGCCAGTTTCGGTCCGACGATTTCGTCCAGACCCAGCGCCTCATCAATTCGATCGGCTCGTCCGAACTCTTGGGTTGCCTGCTTGCTCATTGTTTTTCCTGAGTTTTTGCGAGCCGGTGTTGATATGGCATTTGTGAAGATGGCCTAAAAGGGAGCGATGCGCGCGGGATGAAGTCCGGCCAGCTTTGAGGCTGCTGGTGGAGGATGAGACGCACGACTTTCTGTTCCAACGCCCGTTCGAGAGCTTGACTGAAATTGGCCATATTTCTGACGACTGCGTCGCGCCGGATGGCGTGTCTCCAGTTGATGGCACTGCCTTGGGGGAGGGTCCAGTTCAGCAGATGCGTAAGTGCCATGTGCCCGAACATCATGCCGTCGTCGTCTCCTGCAACGAACTGAAGTTCGATATGGGCGTCGCTATGCGATTGGCGCTCGGCAAGATCCCAGGTCGTGAAAAGCGTTGTAACGTCGGGGTCGAGACCTTCCGCCGGCTTGCCGTCAGCAACCGTGAAGTCGACCTTGTCGATCCGCATCTGCCACTGTTCTGTGATGGTGCCGTTGTTTTCATCGAGCATCAGCAGTTCTTCTTTCCGGCAGCGAAACCGCACGCCAGCACCCGGAGCAATTTTGTAGGCGAGGTCACCGGCAAGAATGCCGAGCAGGTTCTCGCGCACGGCATCGCCGAACCTGATGTTGAAATTCTTACGGGCTTTGGTGAGGTGCCGAGCTTCGAACAGGACCCATATGCCATGATGTTTCCATGCGATGAGCAGCGGCATGTTGACGAGTTTGGCATAGGCGTTGAGCCGGTCGAGATAGTTTGGGGTAAATGACAGGGTTTGCTTCGTCTTGGACTTGACCTCGATGAGCAACGGCCCAGTGTTTTCGAATTGGGCGAGCAGATCGGGCACCTGATAGGTATCGCGGGACTTCAGCGGTGCCTGCATCTGATCGAGCTTGTGGACGAGGCGCGCCCTGCCAAGCCAGCTACAGATAGCCGTTAGCTCATCCTCGGCAGGCAGTCCCAAGTCGAGCCGGCGAACCTTCTCGGCTATCTCCTTGGGGTCTGCATCCCGGCCGAGTTCTGTAAGCACCTCTTGGATAAGCCGGTCATCATCATCGATATGGCCCACACAATCTCTCCTCAACTCATATGGCTAATTCCGCATCTTGTGCGGAGTTCGCGATATGGAACTTGCCAACATTCAAGTATCATATTACAAACTCGGCTGAAAGCGCGGAATTTGGCATATGATTCTAGAACATTCAAATGGCCTGGCCGGCTACGCCGAAGAGCTGGCGTCCACCGGTCGAACCCACTTCGCACGACAAGAAGCCATGGACGCACTGGGCCTAACCCATGGTGCGTTTCTCGATGCAGCCGCCCGGCTTGCAAAACGTGGCCATCTCTTCGCGCCGCGCCGAGGCTTTTACGTCATCACCCCAACGCGCTTCCTGAAATGGGGTGCGCCGCCACCGACCTGGTACATCGACGCGATGATGGAGGCTTCAGGGCGACCCTACTACGTGGCGTTGCTGAAGGCAGCGGAGTTACAGGGGGCAGCGCATCAGGCGGTGATGGAATTCCAGATCGTGACCGACAGACAGTGGAAGCCTATACGTGCCGGTCGATCGAAGCTTGTTTTCTATTTCCGCAAGGACATCGGCGCCGTTGAGGCGGGCATCGAACGGCGCAAGACGGACACGGGGTCGATGCGAATATCATCGCCCGCGCTCACCGCGCTCGATCTGCTGCGTTATCGTCAAGCCAGCGGCGGCCTTGATCATACCGCCAGCGTCCTTAACGAGCTGGCATCTCGAATTGATCCTGAACAGCTGCTTTCTTTGGCGCCAACCTTCGAACGGTCCGTTGTGCAGCGCCTCGGTTATGTTCTCGATCACCTTGGTAGTGATGAACTCGCCGCAGCACTTCATGGCCATCTCTATAAAGGCACCATTCCGTGGGTCGAACTCGATCCGGGCGAAGCCGATACTGTGATCGAGGAGAGCGAGCCCCAACGTGACAGGCGCTGGCATGTCATCGTCCGGCGACCGATCGAGATCGACGAACAATGATCCCCGAAACGAACATCACGGCATGGAGCCAAGTAGCGCCGTGGGCTGAGCCGCGACAGGTCGAGCAGGACCTCATCATTTCACGCGCGCTGGTAGATATCTTCAACCACGACCTGCTTGGGTCGACGCTGCGCTTTCGAGGCGGCACCGCGCTCAACAAGATCATCTTTCCAAAACCCTTACGGTATTCAGAGGACATTGACCTCGTCCGTACTGAGGCAGGCCCAATCGGACCCGTCCTGGACGCCCTACGCGATGTTCTGGAACCCTGGTTGGGTCAGGGCAGCTTTGCATCGAGCCAAGTTGCACCGAAATTGCGTTTCCGCGTTCCGGCTGAAGATGATCCCGATGCTCAGATCCGCCTCAAGATCGAGATCAACATCGCAGAGATTGAGGCCTTCGATGCACCAGTTTCAGTCGACTATGAGGTTGACAATCCTTGGTTCAGCGGTGCCACCACAATCGCAACGTTCTCGGCAGAAGAACTGCTGGCGACAAAGCTGCGTGCGCTGCTCCAAAGGGACAAAGGGCGTGATCTGTTCGATCTCGATCATGCACTAAAAGTCCTTCCCAATCTCGATGTTGAGCGCATGATTGAGATTTTCGGCCGATATCTTGACCTGCAAAGCCAGGTGATAGGACGTCCCGAGGCGGAGAGGCGGATGCTTGCGAAGTACGCCAAACCCGATCTTTTAGCTGACATCCGTGCTCTTTTGACGCCAGATATTGCAGACGAAATGGATGATGCAGCGGGGCGGTCAGCATTCATCAGAGTGTTCACCGACGTAGTTGAGCGGATTCCTGGACAGCGATGGGCGCGGATGGACGAAATCGCTCTATCGCTCGGGCTCGTTGAACTTGCAGATAGCAGTTCATGATGGCCCGTTGGAAATCCGTAAGTTTACAAGAGGTCGCGACAGCGGATCATCAATCCCTAACCAACCCATCCTGGCATTTTGTCTATCTGATCGTTGCCTGCGTCATCGATACTGTACTCACCGCTCGTCTCCGGGGATGCGGACTCTACCAAACCCTAGTAATCATTAGAATTTACTGCTTTACTTCAGCTTGGCATCACAAATTCCACATGCTCGGTATCCGAACGAGTCTGGGCTGGGGATCTTTGACCGGATGCGGGAGGGGCGTTAGGCCGTGAGTCAACAGGGCAAATTTGATGCCGGTGCATCCATGGCTGGGTATATTTTCCAAAGCCGGCTGGCATTGTTGCAAGGATTGCAGTTACTAAAAAAGCATCCTAACTCCCTGATATCAATTGAAAGGTTTGATGACGTTGTCTTCGAGGATGACGACTATGGAAAATGCCTCGTCCAAGCAAAGCATCACATCATGCCAAAATCCTTGGCCGATAAGAGCGTCGACTTATGGAAAACCATGCGTGTATGGCTGGAGTCCTTTCAGACCGGCTCGCTGACCGCGGGGAACGTGAGACGGGTTCTAATTACGACTGCTGAAGCTGCGGATGGCACTGCCATGGCCAAGCTGCGACCAGGTCATAATGCCACTGATCGAAAAGCGGCTCAGGAACTTTTGCGCGTGGCTGCCAATGAATCAAAAAATCAAATCACTGACGTGGGACGAAAGCTATTCCTCGAATTGACCGACTCGGAAGCCGAACTTTTCCTTCAGTCAATCGAGATCTGCGATCAGCATCCAAATTTGATCGATATGACCGACGATATCCAGGGAGAACTTGTTATCCTGTCCCCACAGCACGTAGCAACAATAGCCGAATATCTGGAAGGATGGTGGTTGGGTGTGGTTGGGAAGCATCTGGTTGAAGAAAGCTCTGACCTCATTCCGGTTCAGTCGATCACAATCAAAGCAAACGAAATCGGAAACATGTTTAAAGATGGCGGCCTGCCGGTAGACGATCCAGAACAATTAGACGCAAAGGCCTACACCTCAGACGATGAAGACGCCGTCTTCGTCAGGCAGATGCGCGTCATAGGCCTGCCAGAAAGAGCGGTCATGCGAGGAGTCCGGGACTTCTACCGGTCTAGCGCACAACGTTCGAAATGGGCGCGCGAAAACCTCCTCCTTGATGGTGAGAGCGACCGATATGACAAATCCCTGCAAGACCGCTGGGGTCGCAAGTTCGATGAAGATTGCACCCAGAGTGATGGACAATCTGAGGACGAGAGGCGGAAGCTCGGTCGTTCGATCTTCTTTTGGGCATCCCAGCAGCAGGTGGGCTTTCGCAACGTAGTGGAAACTTGGATTACCGCTGGTTCGTTTCACGGGCTTTCCGACCGGATGGAAATTGGTTGGCACCCGGATTTCGAACAGATTATGGCAGGTGAAGATGCCTAGTCTTGCTGCCTGGAACAGCCGTGCCCCTGAAGAAGCTCGCCTTTTCAACCCTGCTTTTCTCAGTTCACTTTCGACCGAGTTTGTGAAGGCCTACGGCAGCAAGCGGGATGGATCGGCTCCGCTAACTCTGGCGGCGATCGCGCTCGCCATCTCACTGCACGGCGGGACGCGCAGACGGCTTCCGTATTCAATAGTCACATCGCTCTATGAATGGCTGCAGCAAAATGAAGACGTATTGATCGGCTTCCCCGAGCGTACACATGGATTGATGGCCTATATTCGCGAAGCCATAATATTTGCGGTTGCACAGGAGGTTCTTGCAATCAGGGAGGGGCACCATTTGCAACTTGGATCGAAGAAAGCGCCGTTCTCCAAAGGTTTCATTGACGAAACCACAGCAGAGACCCGCGATATCATCGATCGAACGAAGTTTGTGGGGCGCTGGTTTGCAAAATCAGGTTCGGAATCATCAATTCTTGCGGCGTGGGGAGTGCGCCCATGAGCTTTTCAATCAAATCAATGGTCCTATACAGCCATTCCGGAGATATACGGACGATTGATTTCAATATTGATGGCCTGAACATAATTACAGGCAAATCCAAGACCGGCAAGTCAGCCATCATCGATATAGTCGACTACTGCCTCGGGCGCGGTAGCTTCAACGTTGCTGAGGGAACGATCCGCAAAAAGGTGGCGTGGTTTGCTCTCCACCTGGTGAAGGGTGAAGACGAAGTGTTCATCGCGCGCGATAATCCGGGGCCTGGTGCTGGTACCGGAGCCAAGGTTTATCTGCAACGCGGGAAAATCGAGCAGTACCCCCAGGTTGACGACATCGAGAAGAATACAACGGAAAACAGTCTCAAGGCCTTCGCAACTCGTTTTGCCGGAATCAAGGAGAATGAACACCGCCCATCGACTGGTTCCAGAGATCCTTTGGAGGCGAATATTGCTCACGCTCTGTGGCTTTGCTTTCAGAAGCAGAATACTATCGCCAGCCAGGATCAACTTTTTCACCGGATGAACGAGCAGTTTCTTCCGCAAGCCTTGAAAGATACACTTCCCTATTTTCTTGGCGCTGTCGACGAAAAGCACTTCCTCTTGATGGGTGAACTGGACGATCTTCAGCGAAGGCTTCGAGAGCTCGAAGGTACTCAGAACCAGCATTTGCAAGCCGTTCTGACTAACCGAAACCGGGTCACCAAGATCGTCAATGAGGGCAAGAGAACGGGTTTGATCCCTCAGGATTATCAACCGGTGGATGATAGTGTGTTTGCCTATCTGGCAGATGTAGCAAAGACAGAGGTTATTGCACCAGGCATCGTTCCCGATTTCGGAGAAACAATTGAGCGACTTCGCGGAGAGCAGTCCACTCTGCAAGGTAGGCTTGGCGAACTGAATCAGGACCTTCGAGCGGCTCGATCGTTCCTGTCCGACCAAACGGCATTCTCGAAGGAAGTATCCGAGCAACGCGCCCGTCTCAAAAGCGTCGGTCTGTACAAATCCGCCGGAGGGCCGATCGAAACCTGTCCGTTGTGCGAAACCAGCCTTGAAAACCGAGTTCCTGCGGTTCACACTCTGAACGAAGCTCTTCAGCGGGTCGACCTACAACTTCAGGGTGTCTACAAGGAAAGCCCGCACATCCAAGCCCACGTGACTGGTCTAGAGGATCAGATTACTAACGCCACGGAAGCTTTGAGGTTAACCCAAAGTGAGCTGAACCGTGCTGTCTCCGAAAATCAAAATGCGCGAGAAGCACAAAATCAACTTGTTAGTCGAGCGCGCTACCTCGGACGCCTTTCGGACTTTGTAGAAGTCTTTGAGCCCGCCGAAACTGAAGCAGCGACAGCTGATGAGGTCGAACAGGTGCGCAGACTTATTTCCGCTGTCAAGGAAAGGCTCAATTCGGATGAGATAGCTTCAAAACTTGAAACCATATTGAGTTTTATCAGCGAAAAGATGACGGAATATTCCCAACACTTGGATTTGGAGCATAGCGGTAGCTCACTGCGCCTGGACTTGGCGAAGCTTACGGTGGTTGCAAACACCGAAGACGGTCCCATTCCCTTGAACCGTATCGGCAGTGGCGAGAATTGGGTCGGCTACCACGTCGTGACCCATTTAGCCCTTCATTGGTGGCTGCGTCGCCGAAACCGCCCAGTGCCGGCTTTTCTAATATTTGATCAGCCGACGCAGGCTTACTATCCTCCAGATAATGAAGCTGGCGCGCTTGAAGAAATAGAACTCGATGCGGATAGGCGTGCGGTCCTTGCTTTATTTGAGCTGATGCAGCGTGCGTGCAACGAAATTCAGTCGCCATTTCAGCTTATCGTACTTGACCATGCACATCTGCGCGAAGACTGGTTTGAAAAAGCTATCGTCGAGGAGTGGCGAGGACAAAACGCTTTGGTGCCCCGCGACTGGCCCGATGCCTCCTGAACTTTCCAATTCTCAGATGCGAACAAGCTATCAAACTGAGAAGAATATGCACTATTAACAGTCGTATTTGACAGTTAGTGCGCGATTAGCCGTCAAATATGGCGGTTATGGCGCCATTGTCTCATTCGAAACGCGCGTTCAATTCTTGGGATGAACAAGGTGTATCCTATCCTGTCGGCCTAGATTCAATGAGCATTTGCTCGATCGCGCTCTGCCGGGATTGTCGATCCAACGTATAAGTGTTTCGCCTGAACTCGGCGCCTTCCAGTAGGGCCTTCACATAACCAGCGACCGTGTCTGCGGCCATGATCAGCGTGGAGTCGAGCGTGTGGACATATTTGCTGGTGACCGACCCTTTCGCGTGACCGATCAGCGCAGCAATCGTAATTTCGGTGAAACCAAGATCGTTGGCCATGCTCGCGAAGCTGTGCCGCAGCACGTGAGGCGTCACATCCCAGAGGGGCGTGTCCTTGAAGAGCTTCTTCCAGCTTTGGGGGAAATTACCGACTGCATTGTCGATGTCTTGGCCTGGGAAGACATAGGTTCCCGTTCGGTGCGGGCGTTCCTTTTCCAGATATTCCACGACCGGCAATCCGACGGGACGAACTGTGGCACCTTCCTTGCTGTCGGCAAGACGCAAGCAGCTTCCTTCAAGATCGACAGCGCTCCATTTAAGGTTGACGATTTCACCGCGGCGACAGCCTGTCAGCGCGATAATTCTAAGGATGTCAGCGTGTATCCGGAGTTGGTTGCTTTGGCATCCCTGTCGAAGAATGTCGCCCAGCGTCCGATACTCGGATTCGCTGAGCCGCCGGTCCCGAACCTTATACTTCGGTTTGCGCAGTCCGTGTGTCGGGTTGTGTTCGATAATGCCCGCCTCGACGGCATAGGAGAAGACGCCGCCGAGAAGCCCCATCGTTCGGATAGCTGTTCCGGGACCGCCGCGGACGATGGCCTTGCCACGGAGCTTTTCGGTTTTCACCGTGACGCGCGTTTTGCCAGCGATGATGTCCTTCATCAGATTGTTCATGTCCGGCTTGGTGATGTCTCGCACCCGCCGGGTCCCGAGAAGGGGAACGATGTGCCGCCGCAGACGGCCCACATCGGTCGCAATGGTTGTTTCCTTTTTGGGGCGGCCGCCTTTGCCGAGAATGAGTCCAGCTTCCATATCCGCGATGTAGTGCTCGCAAAGCTGCTTGATGGTCAGCGCTTTCCGTTCTTCTTCACGTTCTTCCGCAGGATCACCGCCATGTGCTGCCCGCCCGAGTAGGGCCTTCGCCTCGCGCCGGGCTGTTTCAGGCGTCCACAGGCCATGAAGGCCGATCGTATAGCGGCGGGATCGTCCTCGCGACCGGTACTGGACGATGTAGCTGCGCTTGCCAGAGGGATAGACACGCAGGCCGAAGCCCGGAAATTCATTGTCCCAGACGACATGGCCTTTGCTCTGCGGCGCGACCGCTTCTACAAACCGTTTGGTGAGTTTCGCCATGCTCCTGTTCCCTGCCGAGCCCTGATTTCACGTAAGCACCACGCAAGCACGCGGGCGGAAACCAGGGCGTATTCTCGGATAGAGGTTTCGGAGAGACGATCAGAAAAGTCTAGTGATTACAGGCTGATATCGTGCTCTGGCGTACCCTATCGTGCACTTCGGATAGGTCCTTAAACCAGCTCCGAAGGCAGAGGTCACTGGTTCGACTCCAGTCGGGTGCACCATATTTTTCAATGACTTAGGTGAATTCAGCTTTTCTGCATTATTGAAAAGTAACCACATAGTAACCACGGAATGAGTTTCCTGAGTGGATTGCAGCACATCCTGATGGTTACAGGTCCAGCGACACACCGTTGCGGCGGAACCAGTCTTTCCGCTCTTTGTAATCAGGCATTACCTTATCGACTTCATTCCAGAATGCCTGGGAATGAGTGGTCAGAGGAGAGCATTGTTTGCGAAAGGTCTTTTGCTGTCATCCATGCATGTCATTTTTTGGGCCAGCCTGCCCATAAATTACCAGCTACACAAACTCATCGCGGATGGGGGTGAAAACTTCGATGATCTCACCGGCTTTAATGCAATGTGCGCTGTGCTCGACCCCGCCGGGCACGAGAAAGCCGTCGCCCTCAACGAGTTGTTCGGTGATTGCGCCGATGGTGATCTCGAATTTGCCGCTAACGATATAGCTTGATTGTACGTGTGGATGACTGTGCAGCGGACCTTCGGTCCCGGCCTCGAAGGCATTGCGCATCATCAGCATTTGCGGTTCATAACCAAGGATTTTGCGCCGGGTGCCATCGCCCATATCCTGCCAATTCAGTTCAGAAGCGCGTACATGCCCGGTGCGAATTTTGTTGCTGTCCGTCATCAAATGTTCCCTTCGTTTGTTTATGGCGAACCCATCACGTCGGCTCGCAGATCATAGCGCGGATGCCAATTGAGGCGGCGCGCGGCGGCGGAAATGTCAAACATGGGAGCATGCGGATTTGCTCCATAATGATCGTGATCGATGCTGCCCGGCAGGCGCCCAAAGACCTCAATTATTCGATCCAATGTGGGCAATGGATGCAGCGTGGAGGGCGCAGCGAGGTAGAACGCCTCGAAGCCCTGACACGCCATATCGAGGGCCAGCCGGAATGCCTCTGCCACATCGCGGGGATCAATGTGGTGCCAGCATGGCCCGCCGCCCGCTGCCACATGACCACCGGCACTGGGCCCAATATAGGATTCAGGATCGGCGTGGCGGGCGCGCACTTCACCCATCATCGATGGGAACAATATAAAGACCGGGCGCAGCGCGATCACATCAAGCCCGCGATAGGAAAAACTGCGTCCGGCTTCCTCGGCAAGGTATTTCGATAGCGCATAGGGATCTGCCGGCTTTACCAAATGCGTTTCGTCCACGGGCAAAGCATCAGGGCACCAAAAATTTTCTGTCCACACCGTATTGCCCATAACGCTGTCGGAAGAACACAGGACCACGCGCCGAACACCAGCGCGATGCGCCGCTTCCAGCACATTCCAACTTCCTTTGAGATTGGCATCGATGATCTGTTCTGGTGATCCGCTACCGATATTAGCAGCCGCAGCAACATGCAACACGGCGGCGACCCCCGAAAATGCCTGCTCAAGCGCTGGCAAATCCAGAATGGAGGCATTGATATGATCATGGCCGCGATCAGACATTGGTGGGCGGGTGTCCAGGCCGATGACTTCCGAGCGGTCAGTGAGCGCCTGCACAACATAAGTGCCGAGCAGGCCCGATGATCCGGTCACCACAACGCGCATCATACGGTGTCATGCCTTCGACCTGCCACATGCAGGCCCGCGAGATAGCCAAAGGTCAATGCGGGGCCGAGCGTGATGCCGGGACCGGGATAGCGGCCGCGCATGATGGACTGCATATCGTTGCCCACGGCGTAAAGGCCAGGAATTGTCTGGCCATCTGCGCCCAAGACACACCCCTCCCCGTCGGTGCGCAACCCGGCCACAGTCCCCAGATCGCTGAGCACAAGTTCAATGGCGTAAAACGGGGATTTTTCCAATGGTGCCAGGCAGGGGTTCGGCCCGTGGTCGGCATCCCCCAGATAGCGGGAGTAAATATCCTCACCGCGATGAAATTCGGTGTCGCACCCAATTCTGGAATCCGCGTTGAACCGCTCGATAGTGGCCGAGAAGCCGGTTTCATCGAGGCCTAGTTTGCGCGCAAGTTCGGGCAGGCTGGCCGCTGATTTGAGATAGCCTGCGGCCTGATATTTCTTCAGATTGCGGGTGAAAGGGATGATCGCTCCCAACCCGTATTTCCAGATGAAATTTGCATCGCAAATGATCCATGCAGGCAGATTCACAGCCTTGTCATTGCCCTGCAACAAGGCCTCACCAAAGCGGTGATAGGACACGGCCTCATTGGTAAAGCGACGCCCGGCGGAATTGACGACGATCGAGCCGGGCTTGCCACGATCAGTAACTGTGTGGGGGTATACAACCTTGCGCCCATCCTTGCGGGTATAGACCGAGGCGGGAGACCAATAGGCATTGTTGGTGTTGTCAGTGCCCACCTCTCCTCCGGCTGCAACCCCAAGGTCAAGCCCATCACCCGTACTGCCGGGCGCAAAGGGACTGTCGGGGCTAACGGGATCCGGTAACCAGGCCTTGCGTTTGTCGCTGCTGTTGGAAAAACCGCCGGTCGACAGAATCACACCCTTGCGCGCAAGCATGGTCACAGTGGTCTCATTCTCCCGAACCCGAAGGCCTACCGCACGACCTTCCTCGATAAGCACCTCTTCGATCACGCAATCGGTGCGGATTGAAACGTCTAGATCGAGAAGCGATTTGAGCAACCGTCCAGCCAGCGCATTACCAAGCACGAGACGCGATCCGCGAGGATAGCGCAAACGCTGCGTCGCATAACTCAATACAAGCCGGGTTACGCGTGCGAAAGCACGGGGAGAGCGCCACATGTTGCGGAAATGGGGCAGGTCCTCGCGCGCAACCATCATGCCGCCAAGGATCGTGAATTCCGGCAAAGGCGGACGCAATCTGGCAAACCAATCGCCCAGGGTTGCAGCATCGAAAGCTACGGGTTCCAGCACGCGCAGACCTTCTGCAGCGCCATCCAGCTCCGGATAGTAATCTGGATAAAAATGCACAGGCTTAAGCCGAACAGACGTCTTCTTTTCAAGAAACTGGATGGCTTCAGGTCCGCGGTCAACGAAAATTTGGCGCACGTCACGCCCTGCCGGCGTCGGCACTGCGGCGTCGAGATATGCGTTGGCTGCAGCAGGGTCGTCCGGCTTGCCCGCTTCGGCCGCCTTGTGATTGCCGGGAATGTATACCATCCCTCCGGAAAAAGAGGTGTTGCCGCCAACGAGCCCGGTCTTTTCGACAACCAGAACCTGGAGCCCGTGCACGGCCGCCGTTGCTGCGGCTGTCATTCCGGCTGCACCTGCCCCGACCACAATCACATCGTAGGCGGTATCGGTCATTCAGCTGCTCCCCAATGCTCGGGGTTTGCGCGCATCCAGTCGGCGAAGGCAGCAACCGCGGCGTCAAGCGAGTGCTCCGGGCGAAAGCCGAATTCCTCAGCCATGCGCGTGCAATCGAGTGGGCCGCGCATCACCGTCGTATCGGTCCAGGGCGCGGTGCCAGCGCCGATCTCTATTGTTGCGTCAGGCACAGCACGCATCACGGCATTTGCCACCTCCTGGGTTGTGTGGTTGCGACCTGATCCAAGATGATAAACGCTGTGCTTGAGCGACGCTGCTTGCCAGAGCGCCAGAAGGCCTGCGGCACAATCGGGGACGTAGGTGAAACTCGCCGCAAACTCGCCGCCGGAAGCCTCGCGGATGGGTTGTCCCTTCAGTGCCCGGCGCAGAAATTCGGGAATCGGCCCACGGGGTCCGTCAAACATTCGGGGTACAAGCGGTGGCCCGAAGATCCATGAAATCCGTACGGTGGCTGTGGAAAGTCCATAAGTATCAGCGTAGACCGATGTCATCAATTCAGCTGCATGTTTCGTCGCCGCGTACAAAGACCGTGGTGTCGGGTTTGTGTCTTCAGCCACCGGCGTCACCGCGTCTGGCAAGGATTGAAACACCGATCCCGTTGAAACCATGATGAACCGCCGCCACTCCAGACGCCGTGCCGCCTCCAGCAACAATTCGGTGGCCGTCACATTGCTTTGAAAGGTGCGCAACGGTTGCGGAAAGCCGAGTTTGTCATTCGGAATTGCAGCTGTGTGGATGCAGCCCGAGATATCATGCGCTGATGCCAGCATAGACAGTTCAAACGGGTCGGACAGGTCACACTTTACCCAGGTGACATTCGACCCCACTACCTCGGCGTCCTCCTTGCGGAAGGTGGACAAATATTGCGCGACCACCTCGATACCGGATGCCGCAGCTTGCCGGACCGTTTCATAGCCCACATGCCCCATGCCGCCGGTGATAAGCAGTTTCCCCATTTCACGTTCTCCCAAATCTCTTTAATTGGCCAATTGTGCGCGGTGCGCCTCAAGCGTGGCTGCGAGGCCCGCTCGGATGTCAAACTTCGGCTGATAGCCGAATGCGACGTGTGCACGGCTGCAATTGAGCGCGCCCTTTGCCGGCATCGCTATTTCGTCGCTGTGCTTATATGGCCCAAATCCCACAGTAATCTTGGCACCCGGTACCAGATCGCGCACCACTGCGGCGATTTCGGCCAGTGATGGCGCACTGTCACTGGCGATATGGTAAGCGTCAAAAGCATGTTCCGCACAGTCGAGCGCGCCGAGCGTCCCTGCCACGGCGTCGTCCAGATAGGTGTGATCGATCCGTTCATCCGCACCGCTGGTAACATGCAGCACACGTCCTTCTGCGGCAGCACGGATCATGTTGAGCGGCACACGGTCCCGGGGGAACCCGGGTCCGTAGACCCACGATGTGCGTATATTGATACAATCAAGGCCATGGGTCGTGCGGTAACTGCGGCACAAATGTTCGACCGTCGCCTTGCTGACGCCATAGGCATAAAGCGGTGCCTGGTGATGAGTCTCGTCAATCCGGGGGGCGCGGAAAGCGCCGTAGATTTCCTCCGAGCTAATATGAATCATGCGCGTGCAAGCGTGCCGTGCCATCGCTTCCAGCACATTCACAGAACCTTCAACATTGACCCGAAACAAGCGCGCTGGCGAGGCCAGTGAGTTCAGAACACCCACAACAGCGGCACAATGAATCACAGCCCGGGGCCGGTGCTCTGCAAAAACAGAGTCGACCGCTTCAGCGTCGGAAATATCGGCATCTGCGGCGTCAAAGCCGGAATTGCTCATCGACATGGTCTTCATCACAGCGGCATTCGGACCGCAGTCGAGTCCGACCACTGCGTCTCCGCGTTCCAGCAGCGCACGCACCACTGCGCCACCCAGAAAGCCGCCCGCTCCTGTCACTAGGATTTTTGACACGACGTTTCGCTCCGCTTCAGTGGTTGAACAGGATCAGGCGTTCTTCGGTCATGTCGCGGATCGCATAGCGCGGCCCCTCGCGGCCGATCCCGCTGTCTTTCACGCCACCATAGGCAAGCTGATCCGTGCGCCAGGTTGAGGTACCGTTGATGATAATACCGCCGGTGCGCAGATTGCGCGCCAACCACATCGCACGTTTGGTACTGTCGGTATAAATGCCGCATTGCAGACCGAAGCGGCTATTGGTGATCTGCTCAACGGGTTCGCTCAGATCGTCATAGGCCAGAATGCTGGCGACCGGTCCAAAAACCTCGTCGCAGGCAACCTTCATCTCGGGGTGAACATTTGCCAGCACTGTCGGCGCGTAGGCTGCGCCCTCACGCCGGCCGCCTACCAATAGGCTTGCGCCTTGGGCGATTGCCGCATTCACCCATGTCTCAACGCGCTGCGCTGCAGCTTCATCAATCATCGTGCCGACATCCGTGCCCTTGACCAACGGGTCTCCAAGGGTGAGCTTGTTCATCTCGGTAGTGATTTTGGCGCTGAGATCTTCTGCCAGCGCGCGCGGGACATGAATGTTCTGCACCGAGATGCAGCTTTGCCCCGCAAGCCGGACCGCATTGCGCGCCAGCACCGGCGCGATCTCATCCAGGTCCGCATCTTCACAGACGATGGTTGGTCCTGTACCGCCCAGTTCCAGAGTGACGGGCCGAAGGCCTGCGCGCGCACGTATGGCTGCGCCGACCTGAGATGACCCGGTAAATGTCAGCATGTCCACGCCCGGATGCTCCACCAGTGCCTGTCCGGTTGCCGCGCCGCCGTGGATCAGCTGTATGAAATTGCGCGGCAGACCGGCCTCGTAGAAAAGTTCCACAAGCCGCTGCACCACCAAAGGACATTGTTGCGGTGGCTTTATGATTGCTGCATTGCCTGCTGCAAAAGCCGGCCCGAGCTTGTGACAGGCCAGATTAAAGGGCGCATTGAACGGCGTAATTGCACCCACAACGCCAACCGGGAAGCGCATCAGGAATGCCATCTTGCCGTGGCCCATTGCGCTGCCATCGAGCGGGACATGGCTTCCCTCAATGCGGATCGCTTCCTCTGCCGACAAGGTGAGAGTGTCCATTGAGCGTTTCACCTCGCCCTCTGCATCACCGAGTGCCTTGCCCGTCTCACGCGCCATGATTTCGCCGATCGCTGCGGCGTTTGCCACAACCAGTTCAGCGGTCTTGCGCAAGATTGCGGCGCGTTCATATGCGGGCATTGCAGCCACTTCCGGCGCAGCTTTGCGCGCGGCAATGACAGCTGCGTCAACCTCTTCAACGCCAGCGGTAGGCGCTGTACACACCAAATCTCCACGATAGGGGTCGCGACTTTCAAAACGATCACTTCCGGGGACGGCCTCGCCGCCGATCATATGGGTCAGGTCCATATCTGCCTCCTGTCCTTGTTGTTGCTCAAAGCGGACGCCATGGCGCGCCAAAGGCTGGCTCTGGTGCCTGCAGTGGTGGCAGTTCCCAAGACCCTGTTGAAGGCGGCCTCACGCCCGGATCGACTTCAAGATCAATCACATAGGGGCGGTTCGCAGCGATTGCAGCGCCCAGAGCGTCGCGGAAATCGCTCGACCGGCTGACTTTGATCCCGTCCACACCATGGGCTTTCGCCAGCGCTGCAAAATCGGGATTATATGGCTCGCTGTTGGGGCCGTGCGTAAAGCTGGTACCGATCTCGCGTCCGCCAAACTGGCCGTGCTGCAAATCACGGATTGCGCCCCATGCGTAATTGTTCCAGATCACCCAAATCGCGGGTATGTTGTATTCAACAGCAGTGCACAGAACATGCGGTGTCATGGTAAATCCACCATCGCCGACCACGGCGATGCATGGCCTGTCCGGTGCCGCCAATTTTGCGCCCAGCACACCTGAAACGCCAAACCCCATTGCCGAGTAACCCCACGTATTCAGCATGGATTGCGGGCGGCGGCATTTCCAGAACTGCATGAACCAGTTGTGATGCGCGCCGGAATCCGGAACCAGTATTGCGTTGTCCGGGACCACTTGCATCATGTCACGCACAACCCGTTCCGGCCGCATCGGGGCAGAGTCAATTTCGAAGTTTGGCGCGATGAACGAATCCCATTCCTGTTGCCAGCCTGCGATCTGGGCAAGCCAGGATTTGGTGCCCTCGTGCCGGGTAACACCGCGGCGATCCAGTTCCGCCAATATCTGACGCACGAAGGTGCGTGCATCGGCCTGAATTCCCATAAATGGCTCATAATTACGACCGATCTCGGTTGGATCAATATCAACATGAATCAGCTTTGACGGCGGAATATTCCACGAATAGCCTTCGCGCCAAGACGAGGCTGATCGATCGTCGAACCGTGCCCCGATGGTCAGAAGTATATCGGCCCTGCGCCCAGCCTGGTTCGCGGGGTAAGTGCCGTTCCGGCCGATGAAACCCAGCGAGAGCGGGTCAGCCATGTCGAGCGACCCCATGCCATTCGGTGAGGCCACCTGTGGTATCTGCAATCGGTGTTGCAGATCGGTCAGATCAGCACCCGCCTCAGAGATCGTGATCCCGTGTCCGACAAAGATCAAAGGTGCATTGGCGGCGAGCAGCATATCCGTCACTGCAGTGATAATTTCAGGTGCAGCGCCCGGTCGGTTATCGACACCAGCACCATTCATCGGCTCAAGAGCAGTGTCAGCCTCTTCCTGGAACAGATTGTAAGGCACATCCAGATTGACCGGCCCTGGCCGTCCGGAAGTCAGCAGATTGGTTGCCTGCCGCAGGGCAAGTGGCAACATTTCTACCCGGCTGGGCTGGAAAGAGCGCTTGACGAAGGGCTTCACCGAATCTGGAAAACTGGCCTGCCCGTGCATGTAGGTCTCCTGAAAAGGGCCGCGGTTGAACTGTGATGTCGGCACATTGGCGGTGATCGCCAGAAAGGCGGAACTGTCCGCCTGCGCGCAGGCCAGGGACATCGGAATATTGGCAGAGCCCGGGCCGCAGGATGTGAGCGTTGCGACCGGCTGATGGGACACGCGATAATAGGCGTCAGCCATATGGCCGGCCGTCTGCTCGTGCCGGGGCGAGATCATCGTAATGTGATCTTTCCGGTCATAAAGTGCGTCAAGCATTCCCACATTGCCATGTCCGCAAATTCCAAAGACATACGGCATGCCAGCGCGGATCAGGTGATCGGCGATGAGTTCGCCACCCTTTATTTTGGTCATTGTTCGACCACCTCCAAGTAAAGTCCAGAATTCAAACTACACATTTTGATCGCCATCAGTTGCACGAGCGCGTTGCCGATTGCGCCACCGACGAACGGCCCCAACCAACGGCGTGACCCAGATCAAGATTGTCACCACCCCGAGAGACGCTGCAATCGGCCGGGAGAAGAAGGCTGTCAGATCACCCTGTTGAGCAATCATGGCCTGCATGAAGTTTTGTTCCAGCAGGGTGCCTATCACCATGCCAAGAATGAGCGGCGCGACGGGAAAATCGTTTTCCTGCATGAAGAATGAACCGATCCCGGCGGCCAGGGCGACGGCGACACCCATCATGGAATTGTTGATGGAATACGCGCCCACAAGTGTAAAGATCAGGATGATCGGCATCAGGATGTTGTTCGACACTTTCAGAAGTTGGCTCGCGGCCCGGATTGCCACATAGCCCACCGGTATCAGGACCAGATTGGCGATGAAAAATGAAACGAAGATGGAATAGACCAGCGGCGCATTTTCGATAAACACATTGGGTCCGGGCTCCAGGCCCTTCAGGAACAGCACGCCGATTACTATGGCCGTTACGCTGTCTCCGGGAATGCCGAAGACAAGCGACGGCACCCATGTCGATGAGGTCGCGGCATTGTTGGATGCAGACGCGGCAACGATTCCTTCCGGGTGGCCGGTGCCGAATTTTTCAGGTGTTTTCGACCGTTTCCGAGCATAGCCATAAGACACCCACGCCGCAATGTCCGAACCAGCCCCCGGCAACGCACCAATGAGCGTGCCGAACAGCGATCCGCGAGCCAGATTAGCCTTGTAACGCCAGATAATCCGGTATGCCTCGCGAAAGTCGATCTTCTGGACACGCGCGTTGCGCGCATCTGCGCGCGGCGGGTGGATCAATGTGCGAAGCACTTCGGCGATGGCAAAAATGCCGATCATGACAGGAATGAAGTGAATGCCTTCCATCAGGCCGAGCGTGCCGAAGGTGAAGCGCGGCTGGCCGGAAATCATGTCGAGCCCGACGGTGGCCAGAAGCAGCCCGATAGATAGGGAAATCATGCCCTTCACCGGGTTTGTCGCGGCAACAAGCGCCGCCGTGGAGAGGCCAAGACAAGCCAGCCAGAAATATTCATAATATTGGAATTCCAGAGCGAAGTCGGCCAGCAGCGGTGCCGAGAATGCGAGGGCAAGAGTGCCCACAAGCCCGCCGAGAACCGAACAGAGAAGCGACACCATCAAGATGGTCCCTCCCTGCCCCTTCATGGTCATCTCATGGGCTTCCTCTGCGTAAGCTGCGGAGGCCGGCATTCCGGGAATACGCAACAAAGCGCCAGGCAGGTCACCCGCAAAGATTGCCATAGCAACGGCTGTTGCAATTGCGGCCAAAGCGGCAACCGGCTCCATGAAAAAGGTGATTGGCACCAGTAGCGCCACAGCCACCGTGGCGGATATACCCGGCATGGCACCAGCAAATATCCCGAACACGCATGATCCGAGGATGACTGCGAAGATTTCCCACCGGAACACCAGGTCGAATGCAGCAAAAAGAGGTTCCATGGCTAGCCCACCAACAGATGTTCAATGATGCCGAAAGGAAGTGGCACCCTCAGCGCCTTGGCAAACAGAAGATGAATGAGCACGGTGATTCCGACAGCCAGAATGGCGCTCGAGACGAATGTTTTGGGGCCACGTGTGATGCGGAAAAGCCCCGTCAATATGAGGGAACCTGTCAGCAAAAACCCGAGCAAGTCCGAAGCGAGGATGTAAATTAGCACCGCGCCCACAATTGCCGTGAACAGGCCGTAACTGCGCGGCTGTCGCGCCCAGTCGGCCAATTCCAGCCACGGCGCGTTGCTTGCCCTGCGCAAGCCTGAAACGATCAGAAGCAGCCCGCCGCCCCCCATCATCACCGCTATGATCCGCGGGAATACTTCAGGACCGTAAGGCACGCCGGGAAAGCCCTTGAAGCTTCCGGCATGGATGAACGCGAAGATTCCTATCACGAGGAAAAGCGCTCCTGAAATGGCATCGTTGAACTTCATTGGTCAAGCTCCGGCGCGTGTCGTCCCCGCCCAGGGAAACTCCAACCGGGCGGGAACATGAGGCGTTTTCAGCAGATGATGCTGGTCAAAGCATTCCTGCGGCTTCCATGACTTCGCAGATTGCGGTGTCTTCGGATTCGTGGAAGGCGCGCGCTTCTTCCGGGTCCATCCAGGTCTTGGCGAAGCCGCGACCATCCATGAACTCTGTGAACACGGCGCTGTCGAAAGCGGTGCGAACAGCAGTTGTCAATTTGTCGCGCACATCATCAGAAAGGCCGGCAGGGGCGCCAATCATGCGCCATGTTTGCGATGTCCAGTCCAGACCGACAACCTCCTTCACGGTTGGCACATCCGGCAGGCCCGAGAAGCGCTCGGCCCCCATTGTTGCCAGTGGCCGGATACGGCCAGCCTCGATGAGTGGCGCCGCAGTCGAGAGTGGCGGTGTGACGAAGTCGATGGACCCCGACGCCGCGTCTTGCAGCGATGGTCCGCCACCTTGTGATGGCACCCAGATCACCCGACCTGGATCGATATCGGCGGCCACAAGCAGGCCTGCCCAAGCGAGATGGTAGATGCTGCCTGTGCCTGAACCCGAGGCGGTATATGTGCCCGGCGGGTTGTCGCGAATGGCCTGAAGCGCATCTTCCAACGATGTGAACTCAGACTCAGCGCTGACGCTGACAGCTGCTGGTTCGGTGTTTATCAGAGCGATGTGGGTAAACTTGCTGGCCGTGAGGTCGGTCAGACCCTGGCAAACGAGCTGACTGAGATCGACGTTGATCGTGCCGATTGTGTATCCGTCCGGAGCAGCCGTCGCCATGGCTGTGTGTCCGATGATGCCCGAGCCGCCAGTGCGGTTCACAACATTTACCGGTTGGCCGAGCGGTCCTTCCATTGCGGCCGCAAGCGTGCGGGCCACAGTATCAGTCCCGCCACCGGCACCCCATGGCATTATCAATGTGATCGGACGTTCGGGCCATTCTTGCGCTGCCGCAGGCCCGGCAAGCAGTGCAGCCGACGCAATCAGCGCGGCTGCAAGTCCACTGCGAAATTCTGTCTTGGAAATCATTCTTTCTCTCCCTTTTCGGTATTGGGCAATATCGGCCTGCCCATTGCGGTCCCTCATGCCGCAAACCTAGTGCTAGGGGAGGAGACAGCGCCAAGTCAACATGTTTCTCATATATTCGTTTTGTTTTTCTCAATGTGAGAAGAATGCTCGAAAACGACTAACTTTTGCGTCTTTTAGCCGGAAACACAGTCCTTCAGAGTCAATTTTCTCTGGTCAATTCCGAAATCAGCATTGATTTTCTCACATAGACGAATATTAATCTCTCCATGTCGAAAGGAAATCCCGTGACTCAAGTCGATAAACAAGACAATCGCCGTGACGGCCACATCCAGTCTCTGGACCGTGCCTTCAGCGCACTGGAGGAAATATCGCGCCACCGCGACGGAATTACGCTTTCAGATCTGGGCCGAGCGATCGGGCTGCATACCAGCACGCTTTATCACCTCACACGCACGCTCGTATCGCTTGGCTATCTGCGCACCGGGCCAGATGACAAGCGCTACCGCATGGGACGCGGCATCTTTCAACTGGCTGCGGCTTGTCTCGACGAGGCCGAGATCTGCGCCACCGCCAAGCCATTTCTGGAAAAGCTGGCGGGTTTGACAGGCGAGGCAACCCATTTTGCCATTTGGGAAGGCCGGAAAGCGCTTATCCTGACGCGCCATACCGGCCCCAACGCACTACAGATAAACGAGCGCGCCGGCACGCTCAGGCCGGTTTACTGCACTGCCATCGGCAAGGCGCTGCTCTCTGGCCTGACTCCGGCCGCCTATGACAGTCACGCAAGCGATATCATATTTGAACCCTACTCACCCAGCACGCTGAAGGATGCGAATGAACTGCGCCTGCAGGTCCAGAAAGTGCAGCGCGATGGCATTGCCTTTGACGATTGTGAATTCAACGCCGAAGTTCGCTGCATGGCGGCAACCGTCCGGGACTTTACAGGCAATGTAATTGGTGCAATTGGCTTTTCCGGCCCTGTCTGGAGAACGTCGTTGACGGACCTTGCCGAGTATACGGAGGTGATCCGCTCGATTTCTGCAGAATTGTCCAGTCAGTTTGGCTTCCGCCCCGAGGCCGTCACACCCACCGATGACAAGACCCCAAAAAGACGGAGTACTAAATATGACAAGTCCTGAGTTAACGGGCCGCACGGCCCTGATCACCGGAGCAAGTAAAGGGATTGGGCGGGCGATCGCCGGTCGCCTGGCCGCTAGTGGCTGTCGTGTCGCCCTCGCCGCGCGCGGCAGCGAAGGGTTGACTGAGGCTGTCGCAGGAATTGCAAAATCCGGTGCTGAAGCTCATGCCATCGCTGCTGATCTCGGCACTGAGGTCGGCTGTCGGACAGCGGCAGACGCGGCGCTTGCTGCGCTCGGGTCACTCGACATTCTCGTCAACTGCGCCGGCGCCACCCGCGCGGGCACATTTCCCGAGCAGCCCGACGCAGACTGGATTGACGGCTTTGCGCTCAAGTTCCACGGCACGGTGCGTCTCACTCGCCATCTCTGGCCGGCTCTTGTTTCCTCCAAAGGCATAATCATCAATATCGGTGGAGCCGCAGCCTATACGCCAGGTCCCGGTTTCATGGTTGGGGGCGCGGTGAACGCAGCTCTCGCACATTTCACCAAAGCACTCTCCAAACAGGGTGTGAGTGATGACGTGAACGTGAACATCCTGCACCCGGGCATGACTGAAACCGACAGGCTGGAAGACCTCCTCATGCAGGAGGCCAAAGCCGAAGGCGTTGACATCGATATAATTCGCAGCCGGAAAAGTGCAGAATCGGGCCTGCGCCGTCTAGGTCAGCCCGAAGATATCGCAGAGGCCGTTGCATTTCTGTGTTCTCCAAGGGCACGGCATATTCAGGGGGTCGGCATCGCCATTGATGGCGGCGCGACACCAGGTCTGTAGGCAACCGACAATGGCGGATGAGCGACGCAAAAAGAAGGCAATGATACCAGATTCGAATCCTGCCGGATGCACCAATTCTTTCAGTAAGTTAGATGGGTTTTACTACTCTGCTAATTTGAAACGTAACCACCGCGTGTTTGTCATCCCTGGTACCGACACACTGAGACATCCGTTGCTTTGCGAAGCGGCCATCAAGTTTCCAGAGCTCAATTGTCAGCTAATACACGCTTGATCTTATCGTGATACACGCACAGAAAATTCTCGATATTCGAGCAAGACAACTTTTGAAACGGTTCCGGAAAACCGGTCGGTTTCAACTTTCCTTTTACACCAGGACGGATCAGAAATTTCGCCGATTTCAATGGTGTAGCGTGTAAATATACGAGTTTCGGGTGATAATCTTCCCCCGCCACAACGCTATCCGTTGGGCAACATCATAGGTCATAAGTGCTCCTACGCCATGGACGTGTCGGGCTTCTTTGTCGACAATTTTATAGATTTCATCAAAGTTTTGAGCAGCCTCAATGGATTGGGAGGCACTCGTTAGTTGCTTTGTAAGTTCGCCATAAGCCGTCTTACGGATTCGGCATTGGTGACCTTTGCAGTGACTTCCTGCATTGTGATCGTCAGGGTTTGGTGCAACTAGTTTTCCCTTACTTTCACGGGATGCGACCGCAATCATGATAGCTTCTTTCAAATCATCAGCTTCAGGCTTTTCTGAGATTTCGTATTTTAACAGAGACTTGTTGTCTGACCGGCCAGCGGTCCATTTCTCATCATCAAATTCACAAACTAGGCGCGACTGATATTCCGAGATTAATCGTTCGAGTTCGATCAACTCTTGTGCGCTCAATGCCACGTAAATTCCCTTTCCGCAGCCTTAGTGGTTGCTCAAACACCACCCATATCGTCATCAAACACCCGCACCAGACGCATCATTTTTTCTGTGATGCGTGTCACAATCGATTTGCGCTCCAATATCCTGGGCGGTTCGTTCAATGCGCCAACGATTGTCTCTCCAAGCGGTTCTTTTCCGGAGAAATGATATTCTTCAATCATCACCTGAAGCGCGTCCATTTTCAGGCCTTCGCTTTCACACATTTCGCGGATTGTTTTCTGCTTTTCTTCACTCCAGAAATCAGAAAATGCAGACGCAACATCGTCGCCTGGTTTCAAAGCGACCATCTGTTCGTCAATAAATTTTTCGATCAATTCACGTTTGCTGCGCAGTTTCACGTCGGACCCAAGCAGATCAGACACCATTTTACGCTTTTGCCTGGCAGCGGATCGAATGTCGGGATCGTCGCTGTTTTCATCATCGTGAATATCTGCCAACAGAGCCAGAATATAGGCCACATTGATTTCATCGCGCTGAATAAGTTCCAGCTCAAAATCGACTTCGTTCAATATGGAAGCCGCGCCTTCAGGATCTGCCTTTTGGCCGATATCTCGCAGGTCCAGATATTTGCTGCTGAAATCCTCAATCTGCTGCGCGGTCAGGTCGATATTCCCGGCATCGTGATCGGTAAAACTTTCCAGAATATTCAACAGCCGGATCACTTTTCGAAACGCCTTCACGAAGGCAAGCATCTCGGTTTCGCTTTGGAGGGCATCGACCGCTTCGGGATCGGGTGCGATTGCGAGCAACTCCCTGATCGCATCATTGCACGCGCTCAAATAATCTTCGTAAGGGCCCATCAAAATTGTCTCGATGGCGTCCTTATTCGAGAACAGTGTGATCGCCTGATCCGTGTTGGGCTTCAGATTGCGGAAGCACACGATATTGCCCTGGGATTTCAACTGACCCAACGTGCGGTTTGTGCGCGAAAAGGCCTGGATCAGCCCATGATATTTCAGGTTCTTGTCCACATAGAGCGTGTTGAGTTTCTTGGCGTCAAAGCCGGTCAGGAACATATTGACCACCAGAAGAATGTCGAGCCTGTCCTTATCCTTTGCATCCTTGCGGTCGCGGTCTTTCATCCGTTTGTTCAGATGATTGTAATAGGTGTAGAACCCGGCGCTGGTCTTCACGGTTTCCTTGGTCTGGTACATGGCGTTGTAGTCGGCAATGAAGGACTCCAACTTGTCACGCTTGTGCACATCAACAGGCAGGTCGGCCACATTCAGATCGGGGTCTCCGATCAGGCCATTTGCATCAGGGTCATCCTCATTCGGGCCATAGGTAAAGATCGTGGCGACCCGCAAATGATGCTCGCCGGCCTGCTTCTTGCGCCTGAAAGCTTCGTAATAGGCAATCAGCGCATCCACCGAGCTGACGCACAGCATGGCGCTGAATTGCTTGTCGTGGGTCTTGCGGTCGTGGTTCTGGATGATCCAGTCAACAACGCCGTTTATCCGGTCGGGACTGTCAAAGAATTCTTTCACATTGATGGCCGGTACATCTTCGTCGATCAGGCTGCCATCCTTGCGCTTCAGCTTGCCCCAATATTCGATTGAAAAGCGCAGCACGTTTTCATCCCCAATCGCGTCGGTGATGACATATTTGTGCAGGCATTCATCGAACAGATCTTTGGTCGTGCGCTTGCCCACGGTGTTTTCGGCAAAGATCGGAGTGCCGGTAAACCCGAACATCTGCGCCTTGCTGAAGAAGGCCACAATCCGCTTGTGGGTATCGCCAAACTGCGAACGGTGGCATTCGTCAAATATGAAGACAACGCGCTGGTCCTTGACCGCCTGCAATGCACCTTCATAGCGGTCGCGGGATATGGCCGTGTTCAGCTTCTGAATGGTGGTCACGATCAGCCTGGTATCGCCGCCCAACTGCCCCACCAGCGCCCTGGTATTGTCAGTGCCATCAACAGAGCCATCGGAGAAATAGTTGAACTCTTTTGTGGTTTGATAATCCAGATCGGCGCGGTCCACCACGAACACCACCTTGTCCACCTTGGGATTTTCAATCAGCACCTGCGCAGCCTTGAAGCTGGTCAAAGTCTTGCCAGAGCCGGTGGTGTGCCAGATATAGCCGTTCTTGCGGCCATTCTTTACCCGTGCGTCTATCGCCTCAACCGCATAATATTGATAGGGGCGCAGGATCATCAGGATTTTATCGCTCTCGTGCAGAACGATATATTTGCTGATCATCTTGCTGATGTGACATTTTTCCAGAAACACATCGGCAAAGGCATCCAATTGGGTGATCGGCGCATTGTCTTCCCCAGCCCAGAAAAATGTCTGTTTGAAATCCTGATGTCGGTTGTTGGCGTAATATTTGGTGTTCACCCCATTGCTGATGACAAACAGCTGAACGTATTCAAACAGCCCCTTATCAGCCCAAAAACTGTGACGCTGATAGCGGTTGATCTGATTGAAGGCTTCTTTCAATTCTATCCCGCGCCGTTTCAACTCGATCTGGACCAGTGGCAGGCCGTTAACCAGCAGGGTCACGTCAAAGCGGGTCTTGTGATGGCCGATGACGATGACCTGGGTGGTGATCTGATATTGATTTCGGCACCAGTCCCGGGTGTTGAGGAATTGCAGGTAAAGCGGCGTGCCATCATCGCGGGTCAACTGCATCCGGTCCCGCAGAATCTTGGCCTTTTCAAACACATTGCCCTTGTCGAGGTGGTTCAGCACTTTGGCAAATTCCGCATCTGACAGGGTGACGCCATTATGCTTGCCCAGTTGTGCGCGCAAATTGACGCGCATGGCGTCCATATCCGGCAAAATGACGGGGGCGTAGCCAAGGCCGGTGAGGCGTTCGACCAGATCGGCTTCAAGTTGTGCTTCAGATTGATAATCGGCCATTTCTAGTCCCCCAACTCATAAACAGAGCCTTGCCCATCAAGGGTTAATTCCTTGATCATATCAATGCGTTGCCCGTCAAAATGATAGGAAAAATGACGTCCCTGAACCGGCACATCGGGAATGTCTGGATAGAATGCAGCAAAGCACTGGCCATAAGGCTGGCGCACGCTGGGGTAAACAATCCCGTCAGCACCGGTTGCAATCATCTCTGCGGCAAAAGCCTGCGACGCGGCATAGCTGTCGGGATCAAGCAAATCGGCAAAGCCATCGCCGCGAATATCAATCAACTCTGCGTCCACAGAACCGATCAGTTCACGCATCTGGGTGACCCACCCAGCAGCTTCACTGGTGGCCGAAAAGAAGCCGGCGACATGATGCACCGTCTCGGCGATAGCTGTTTCAAACCGGTCCGCCCCGTAAAATGCACCCCGATGGCCATCGTGAAAACGGCCGGGCTTATCGGGTGTGCAATGGGTAAAGGGTGCCATGACATAGGAAGCGCCTGGACCACCCACGCGCCGCGCCTGCGGAACCAGATCGAGATTGCCGATTGTCTCGGCCAGCCTCGGGTTGGTTTTACTTTCGGCATGGGCGAGCAATGCCCAGTCCTGCGGATCTGCAATGTCTTCAAACACATCAATCGGCGGATAGGCCGAGTTGATCAGCCGGTAATAGCGCGCCCAGACAATCTGCGCATGTGTCGGCGCGGTCACAAGGACCTTTGTGCATCAAGATAGCGCCGTATGCGCATGAGATCAGTCAGATTGCCGTTCAGCATTACCTCAAGTGCGGAGCGCCCGCCAAAGTCGCTGTTGGGTTTCTTGACCCAGGCATAGGTCCGTGCAGCCTCGCTGAACAACAGGCGCAGTGCTTTGTGAATGCCCATCAAATTGGACAGGCGCGCTGCAAGATCGCGGCTTACGCGGCCATATTGCCCGTCTTTCCAACGCGCATAGGTCCGCTCCGAAATATCGCCCAGCAACACAGCAGCCTGCCTGTCGGTGAGGCCCCACAGATCAAACAGGCGAATAACAGCACGCTGCATCGCCCCGGCTTCGGCATCCGAAAAGTCCGGCTGGGGAACGGGCTGTGGCGTTTCAATGCGGTAAAGTTGCACCATGTGGTTACTCCTGCCATTTGTCATTTATTTATATAATTTATGACAAATGTCAATCTTTTGATGTATCGCTATGTGAGCGCATCACACAAACATCTGCTGCAGCAGACCTTTTTTGAAGGCCTGCATCCGGTCAAGCTGCCCCGTCACAGCGGCGATTTTGGTGTCCATGGCCGAGAGCGCGTCGGCGATTTTGGCTTGTTCGTCGCGTGATGGAAAAAAGACAGCATCTCCCAGAACATCGGTGTTATTCACCTTCATGTCATTTTTTGCTCCTTTCCTTACGATGGGGCGAAGGTAGCGATTCAAGTTATCATCAAGACTGAAATAGTAGTGAATGAACAAGGCGTCTGCCTTATCAGTTGGTCGATAAACCGCATAAAGGGTCGAAACTATACCGTCGCGACCGAAGTTAGCCTTGATTATCCCATACGGATTAAGCTTCAGCGGGCTTTTTGTATAAACGACATCTCCTGTTCGAACTATGTGATAGTCCTTCACAGAAACCCCGGCATAGGAGCGACCCATATGCTCGATTTGATTGACGCATCCAACGTCACCAGACACGGACAAAACATCATCTTTGGAAAATGATAAGTCGCGATTTCGGGCTTTTGGTTCACTAAGATAGAAAGAGAGATTGCGTTTTTCCCAATCGGGAAAGGCGGTGCCGTCTGGTTTGGTGAAGCGGAGCCGCTGGCTGAACAACGCTTGCATCAGCCCGCGTTTATAGCGCTCCAGCCCCGCCTGCCTATCCCGCAGCGCTGCAATCCTGGCATCCACCACCCCCAAAAACGCCGCGATTTTCTTTTGTTCGTCGGGCTTTGGCAGACAGACCTTGAACGCCCGAACAGTTCCAAGGTTCAAACCTGCTTTTGCACCAGAGTCATTTAGTCGGTTTAAGCGCTTATTTGACGATCTTGTTGCAAGCAGTTGCGCAAGAAATTGGGGCACAACTTCCTTTTTTTGCGGCCTAACGAGCGCTGTGTGTTGGTTGATATACGCTTCTCCAAGATCATGGGGAACAAGGCCTATTTTCCCCAACTCAGCTGTGATCGAAACAAGAATATCACCGCTTTGCAAAGAAGTTCTAGCACCCTCCGTGCCGGTTGTAGGTAACTCCACATACTTTAGATCAGACAACATTAACTGAATGCCATCCCTTGGAATGTTCGTCATTCGGATAAATTTTGCACCCGTGTTTGAATAGTATTGTGCCCAGTCACGGGAACCGCTGGTGACAGTCTCAACTAAACTACCCAGTGGTTTTTCTTTCCACTCCCCGTCGAACTCAGGAAACCGCAACGCTGGCTCATTCATACCGGAGCCTCGATCCCAAGCTCGGCGCAGAACCCCGCAATCTGCGCGTCCAGATCGGCCATGCCTGCTGCATTCGCCCGCAACTCAGCAGCGACTTCGGCCAGATCAATCGGCTCTTCGGGTTCAAACGTGTCCACATAGCGCGGGATGTTGAGGTTATAATCGTTCTCGGCCACTTCAACCAGCAGGGCGCGGTGTGAAAACCGCTCCTCCACTACCCGCGTGCGGTAGGTGTGCACGATCTTGTCGATATCCTGTGCCCGCAAAAAGTTCTGGTTTTTTGCTTTTTCAAAGCCGGTTGAGGCATCGACGAACAGGATATCCTCAGGGTGTTCGCGGCATTTCTTGAACACCAGAATGCAGGTGGGAATGGATGTGCCGTAAAAGATATTGGCCGGCAGGCCAATCACCGCATCCAGCCAGTTGCCTTGCTTGATGATGTATTCGCGGATATGGCCCTCTGCCGCACCGCGAAACAGCACACCATGGGGCAGAATCACGGCCATAGTGCCGTTCTCATCCAACTGGTGCAGCATGTGCTGGACAAAGGCAAAATCGGCCTTGGAGGCCGGTGCCAGCCGCCCGTATTGACTGTAGCGATCATCATTCAGCAGCAGCGGATTGGCTGACCATTTGGCGCTGAAGGGCGGGTTGGCCACCACAGCCTCAAAACGCTTGTCCGCATGTTGCGGATGTTCCAGCGTGTCTTCCTGCTTTAAATCAAAATTGCGGTAGTGAACCCCGTGCAAAATCATGTTCATGCGCGCTAGGTTGTAGGTGGTGCGGTTCATTTCCTGACCATTAAAGTCCCCCACTTCGACTTCCTTGGCGACCCGCAGCAGCAACGAGCCGGATCCGCAAGTGGGATCATAGACCGATTTGATCCGGGTTTTGCCGGTGGTGACGATACGGGCCAGGATCGTACTGACCTCTTGCGGGGTGTAGAATTCCCCCGCCTTCTTGCCTGCTCCGCTGGCAAATTTGCCAATCAGATATTCATAGGCATCGCCCAGCACATCGCTGTCAGCCTTTTCCAGCTCGAAGTCGATCTCGTCCAGATGGGTCAGGACTTTGGCGATCAAAGTGTTCTTGGCTTCTTCGGTGCGGCCCAGTTTGTTGGAGGTCAGATCCATATCAGAGAACAGATCGTCAAAATCATCTTCTGATTCCGTGCCCATGGTCGAGCGTTCGATGTTGTTGAGAATGCGCGCAAGGTCTTCAAGGATGAAATTCCCCGGCTTGCTGCCACGCTTGACAATTGCGCTGAACAGTTCCGAGGGTTTGAGGAAATAGCCCAGCGCCCCAATCGCCGCTTCGGCCACTGCATCCAGATAGGCCTGCCCCTCATCTGTGGATTCATCCAGATCGCAAAAATCAATCCCGTCCGCTTTCAGCACCGAGTTGGCATAGAGATGGAGCCGTTCGGACAGATATTTGTAGAAGATAAACCCGAGGATATAATCACGAAACTCATCTGCATTCATCTTGCCGCGCAGGGTGTTGGCAATATCCCAGAGCTTTTGCTCCAGCTTTTTCTTTTGATCATCCGTCACGTAAATCGCCCCCAAAACCCACTTGATTCGTTACCATACATCACGCCTGAATCAGATTGCATCATTCAATTTCTCTGATGCAACGCTCTTGAGCACATCCCGGAGTTGCGATTAGGTGAATGGTTTGTCCTCATGATTGCTTTTGATGCCTCGAATGAGCCGCCCTTGTTGCTCGGCGGCAATGGTCCCATAACTTATGAGCGTCGTCATTGCGCTTTCATGGCCAAGGTTCCGGCTCAAAGCCTTCATCTCAGCGACATTCAGCCCACGCTCATATCGGTCATTAACAAGCATATGCCGGAAGCGGTGTGGTGTAAGAAGCGGAATTCCAGCGTCATCAAAAGCCTGCATCATGATGAAACGGACCGGCGCAGTACCCGCCCAATGTTCCCGTGATAAATCGGTCACCGCAAAACAATTATTTACATGGTGCCCCATGGCAGGTTTGGGAAACAGCGGATCGTCGCCAGCAAAAAGTTCAACGTCTTTGAGGTAGCACCCCCAGCCCAGACAGATTTGCGCCAATGCCTCGCTAAACGGGCGAACAAAGGTGTCTATTCTCTTGCTGAACTTGGTCGCAACCTCTTGAGGGATTTGACGAACCAACATTCTGTTTAGGTCAAAATGTTTGAGTTTGAGCGAAATTTGGGCGCCAACGCGGATCGCAGTCAGCGCTGTCAGTGCGATGAGGGCTCGGTTTCGGTTTTCTATTGGAGTTTGGCGGGGCATATTGTTCACAGCGTTTTCCACCATCGCCAGGGTCGGACTACTTTTTTCAGCTTTTACTGTCGGAGCTTTGGGTCATCAAATTTTCTATCATCGCGGACGCAGCACGCTTATACCAAACCCAGAGTACACGATTGCCTTTAACCAAGAGTGGGTGCATCTGGAACGATTTGCCTGAAAGCTGCGTTGGGCAATCATTAACGAGGAGAGCTGCTGATGATGGACGAGACCGGGTTGCCAGGGGCTCATGAAAGACCCGGGCTCATGCGCGCACTCGGATGGTATGCGATCTTTGGCTGCATTGTGTTCGGGATCGCTATTTTGATCGCGGATTTCGTCGTGCCCGATCATGACTGGATCGCGGACACGATCAGCGATCTGGGCGCGGGTAAATACGAGTTCATCGTCGATATTGGCATTTACGCGTTTTCGGCGTCGCTCATATCTGTCGCTTTGCTGGCCGCTCACGTTCATCTGGGCGGGAGGAGCTGGAGTTTTGGAATTATCGGTTTCTCCGTGCTCGGGCTCATTGTATTTTTGGTGGGCGCACGCAACGAATATGGTGACAATGACCGCGATGGGGTCGTGATCCACATCTATCTCGTCTACGCCCTCGGCCTGCTAATGGCAGCACTGCCATGGGCCATGGCGCAAGGCGCGCGTCGTTCCGGACGCAACTTTGGTCGCATACTCATCGCTCTTTCAATACTCTGGACGATCTCGGCCCCGATTTTCTTTTTTCTGCCAGACAGCATTGATGGCATCTATGAGCGTTATCTGGGTCTCATTGCTTTTTGTACGGTGATCACAATGGCATGGCTGTTTATTCAACGTGCAAACAGTCTTCGCTGACCAGATCTGCGCGAACGAGAGTTGACCAGAAAATGTTCTTTTCATCCGAACCACTCGATACGATAGTCAGGGCACTCGCTTTGTCGTCAGTTGCTGTCTGCTGGGTTGTCATTGTCGTGCGGGTCATTGGACTGCGCGCTTTTTCGAAAATGACAGCCTTTGATTTTGTGGTGACGGTTGCCATCGGCTCTCTATTGGCCGGAGCGAGCCAGGCTGCATCATGGTCGGCCTTCCTCCAGCCGATTGTTGCGATCGCGAGCCTGCTCGGCGTTCAATGGATTACCGCGCGCTTACGAAGATCATCCGACCGGTTCGAGGCAATCGTTCAGAATTCTCCGGTATTGTTGATGCATGATGGTGAAATCCTTCACGCGGCGCTGGATGCGACCCGTGTGGCCGAGGACGATCTGATCGCCAAACTGCGCGAAGCGAACGTCCTTGATCTCTCCGATGTGCGGGCCGTCGTGTTAGAGACAACCGGGGATATCTCTGTCCTCCATGGCCCTAAAATGCAGGAGCGACTGCTCGATAATGTGCAGCGGATTAATTGATAATCTCCTGCGGCCTTTGTCGAAAGTGGTCTTTTGCGCGATTGCAACCATCAGCAGGCTTCGTCCGCATTGACGCCGTTTGATATGGTCCGTGTTGGTGTCGACTCCTGATCCGGAGCTATCAACTCATTGCAAATTGATAGATGTCCGCGTTATCCCAAGGGCCGCCGCCGCGACGTTCTGAACTTGTGCCAAGTTGAATTGTGATCTCCAGCCTGAGAGGCAGAGGTCACAAGTCCAAATCCCACAGAACACCATTTTTCTCTTTGAAAACAACATATTGCTCTGGCGTCGCGACAGGTTTTCATCTGGTGGTCGCGCCTGATGGTTGTTGGGAATCCGACAGAGTGTTCATTGAAGAGCGGTTCGTTTACGCAGCGCGTGCGCGGCTGTCGCGTAGAATGCTGATGCGTTACGGACACGCCGTTTCACGACATCTGAGAAAGGTAGTCGCGGAGTAGCCTGACGCGGTTCGGGCGGAAACTCTCGTCGGTCGGCTGGAATGCTTCGATCCGCTCCACCCGGAACTTTCGAAAATCCTTTCGGAGGCAGCACCAGGCGAGCAATCCGCACCCGGTATCGAGATAGACGATGGCCAGCGGATAGATGCGCCGTTCAGTCGGCACCCCGTCCGCATCGCGATAGTCGATGTTGATTGCGCGCTCGTCCCAACAGGCCGTGCGGATAACCGAGATGTCCGGCGTGTCATTCACGGCCGTTCCGTATCGATAGACCATGTGCGTCGCATGAAGGATCTGCCGCTGCAGACGCTCCGGCAGGGTCGCAGCGATCTTTGCAAGGGCAGCATCAGCCGCTGCCGCCAGTTGCGGATCGCCACGCTGGCGCACATCGCTGAGACCGAGAACCAGCGCCTCCATCTCGATCCGGTCAAAGGTCTGCGGCGGCAATGCTGGGTCTTCGGTGAGCGTGTAACCGAGGCCAGGAGCACCATCGATCAGCGCGCCTGCCACCCGCAGGCTCTCAATGTCGCGATAGAGCGTACGTACCGACACCTCTGTCTCATCGGCGAGCCGGGCGGCCGTGACGGGTTTGGGTAAGGTCCGCAGCGCGTTCAGAAGGCGGAAAAGGCGTTCGGGCCGGCTCATGAAATCCTCTCACGACATCCTGCCGGAAACTGGCAGTATGGTCCGTTTATACCAGATGGCAGTTCGAAACCAAATCATGAGGTCAAACCATGCTTACCCTGTATCATTCGCCCCGCTCTCGCTCATCGCGAATTATCCGGCTGATCGACGAGTTGAATATCTGGACTGAGGTCGATATCCGTATTGTCAGCATCACGCACAGAGATGGAACGGGCGAACACGATCCGGCAAACCCTCATCCCGAAGGCAAAGTGCCATTGCTGGTTCATGACGGCGTCGAGATCTGGGAATCGAATGCGATCATTCTCTATCTCACCGATCTGTTTCCGAAAGCCGGCATGGGCCCGGTTGCGGGAGATCGGCAGCGCGGCCGCTATCTGAGCTGGCTCGCATGGTATGGCAATGTGGTCGAACCGGTACTCGTTTTTGGTGCGGCCGAGCTCTCGCATCCGATACTCGATGTTACATTCCGGGGCATGCCCGAGTTGATCGCGCGGCTGGCCGGTGCTTTGGAAGATGCGCCATTTCTGATGGGTGAGCAGTTTACGGCGGCGGATCTGCTGTTGGTCTCGCCGTTCATATGGTTTCCCGATGCTGCGCCGGATCAGCCGGCGATCAAGGCATGGATCAAGCGCTGCGAGGCCCGGCCATCTGCGACAAAAATGGTGGAGTTTGATGCGGCGCATCTGGAGCAGGTCAGCGCTGCTTGATCGGACGTCATCCACGGCGGCGACCACTTCGCCGCCGTGGATCAGGCTCCGGCAGACTGCCTTTCGAAAACAGCCAGTTGAGCCGCAAATGCGCGTTTGAAGGCGGGCCGCGCTTCTCCGCGTGCGACATAGGCCAAAAGGTTCGGAAACGCGTTCAGGAGAGACGATCCGTTTAATCTGCGCAGCACGCCCACCATCACCAGGTCACCCACGCTGAATGTGCCATCGAGCCAGTCTGCGTCATCAAGCCAACCGGACAGCTGGCCTAGCCGGTCGCGGATGCGGTCTTCCATAAGGGGCAGGCGTTCTGTGTGCCAGCTTTGGCCGGATTCCAGAATGAGCGCGAGTTCCCTTTCGATGATCGGCGGTTCCATTGTGCTCAGTGCCGCAAACATCCAGGCGATGGCGCGTGAGCTGGCGTTCGCATCGTCCGATAGTAGGCCTGAATGGCGCTCTGCAATATGAAGCGCAATTGCTCCGGATTCAAACAGGGCAAGGTCGCCGTCTTCATAAGTCGGGATTTGTCCGAATGGTTGCAGGGCCAGATGGGCCGGCTCCTTCATCATATCGAACGATATGAGACGGACATCGTAAGGCTGGCCCACTTCCTCAAGCGCCCAACGAACGCGCATGTCACGTGCCTGCCCCTGGCCGCGATCAGGCGACGTTTGAAAGGCCGTTATGGTGATTGGCATAACGCTGCTCCTTCTTGAGAAAAATGGTCTCCCGCGATGCGGCCGAGCACCTGAACAGGCTTGCCAAGCTTGCAGGTGCTCGAAACCGTCGGGTCTAGTTATCCAACGCGAACGAGCCGATTTTGACGTCTCCGGCAGCGCGATAGCGTGCCATCGATACGCCTGTTGTTGACGTCTTCAAATCGTCCAACTCAAGACCGAGCGGGGCAGCTCCGTCGCCGAACAATCGTTTGCCTGATCCCAGAACGACCGGGAAGGTCCAGACGAAGAACTCATCGGCAAGTCTGTTTTCAAGAAGGGTCTGGATGAGCTGGCTGCTGCCCTGCACACTGAGCGGCAATCCATCGCCTTGCCTAAGCTCTGCGATGGCCGCAGCGACATCGCCAGTGATGGCCTCACTGTTCTGCCATTCAAGGGTGTCGGGCGCGGAGGTTGCGACATATTTCGTCGCTTTGTTGAACTTCTGCGTCACCGGATTGTCGTCGCCTGCGTTCGGCCAGTGTGCTGCAAAGATATCGTAGGTTTTGCGGCCCAGAAGCAGGTCGTATTCTTCGGCCATCGCCTGGCTCATGACCTCACCCATCATCTCATCCCAATAGGGTTGCGACCACCCACCAAGAGCAAACCCGCAGGACGTGTCCTCATCGGGTCCGCCAGGGGCCTGCATCACGCCATCTAGGCTCATGAATGTCTGAATCTTGATCTGTCTCATTTTGCGACTACTCCAATTTCAATTTTCCAGGGTAACGACGGGAGAGAAGCCGCCATAGATCAGGCGCGCGCCATCAAACGGCATCGGGTTCTTCTCGGGATTGATCCGGTCATCGGCTTTGGACAATTCTTGCATCTGTTCGCCGACCCTGTCGCGGGTCGCTTTGTCCGGCCACTCGACCCAACTGAACACCACCGTCTCATCGTCCTTCGCCTGAACGGCCTTGCGAAAGTCGGTCAGCTTGCCGTCCGGCACATCGTCACCCCAGCATTCCAGAACACGGAGCGCGCCCTGTTCGATGAAGAAACTGTCGGCGCGGTTCGCATGGTCGATGAAGGTTTGCTTCTTTGCAGTCGGCACCGCGATCAAAAATCCGTCGATATAGCTCATTTCTTTCTCCTTCCATTTTTCTCTTCCCAACATACCAACCGTATGGTATCTGTCAACCATGTCAAGACCAACCAAACAATCACCCGAGCGCGGCGAAGCGCGGACCCGGCTTCTGGAAGCCGCCAGAGACATCATTCGGCAGAAGGGTTTTGCCGCCACTTCTGTGGATGATCTCTGTCAGTCAGCGGGGGTAACGAAGGGCGCGTTCTTCCACCATTTCAAGACGAAAGAGTCGCTCGGCGTTGCCGCAGCGAATTTCTGGGCCGAGACGACCAGCGCTCTGTTTATCAACGCGCCTTACCACGAACCGGCCGATCCGCTGGATCGCGTTTTGGCCTATCTCGATTTTCGGCGCTCAATCATTGGCGGCGAGACCTTCGAGTATACTTGCCTGGTCGGAACAATGGCGCAGGAGGTTCACGCTTCCACTCCTGCGATCCGGGACGCCTGCGCAGACAGTATTTTTGGCCATGCCGCCACACTTGAGGCGGATATCACAGCGGCCATGCAGGCGCGTGGCATTGCAGCCGACTGGACTGCCGGGAGCCTTGCCCGGCATACGCAGACAGTTCTGCAGGGCGCTTTCATTCTCGCGAAGGCCTCAGGCGATCCGGATATGGCCCGCGAGAGCGTCGATCACCTGATCCGCTATGTCCGCCAGCTTTTCAGAACCAGCGATGCAGTTTTAGAGAGAAAACAACCTCAACCAAAGGAGTCCTGACCCATGGAACATTCATCGAAAGTGCGCACCTGCCTCTGGTTCGCCGAGCGCGGCATCGACGCGGCCAAGGCGTACGTTGAAATCGTGCCTGACAGCCGGATTGAGGTTGTACGGGACAATGGTCAACCGGACGATCCCATGGTCGTCGAGTTCATGCTGGCTGGAGCTCCGATGATGATCCTGACAGCTGGCCCTCACTACAAGCTGACGCCCGCCGCGTCGATCAGCGTTCTGACTGAGGATCAGGAGGAGACCGACCGGCTATGGTCTGCGTTGGTGGAAAACGGTGGCGAGGCCGGACAATGCGGCTGGGTGAAAGACCGGTTCGGAGTTTCCTGGCAGATCGTTCCCAAACGCATGCCGGATTTACTTGCAAGCCCGGATGCGGGTGTTGTGCAACGGGTCAGCGGGGCCATGATGCAGATGGGCAAGATCGACATCGCTGCATTGGATGCCGCTGCCGAACAGGAGCCCGCCCATGGCTGATACCGCACAGATCCAATGCTCTTGCGGACAGGCGCGCCTTGAGGTGACGGGAAAGCCCATCGCCAGCGTCGAATGCTGCTGCTCGTCGTGCCGTGAGGCCGCAGAGAAAGTCCAGCACCTCGAAGGCGCACCCGACATTCTGACCGAATACGAAGCGACGCCCTTTGTCATGCATCGAAAAGACCGCGTGCGTTTTCTGGCAGGCACAGATGGCCTCAAGGAATTCCGGCTCTCGCCTGAAGCATCCACGCGGCGGGTCATCGCCAACTGCTGTAACACGCCCGTCTTTCTGGAGTTCAAGGGCGGTCACTGGCTTAGCCTTTACGGCGGGCTTTGGCCGGACGGGACGCGGCCATCATTCGAAATGCGGACGATGACCTCGGATCTGCCGAATGGCGCCGAGCTGCCGGACGATGTTCCCAACGCGAAGAAGCAAAGCCTTGCGTTCTTCGCCAAGCTCTTTGGCGCATGGGTCGCCATGAGCTTCCGCAATCCCAAGATGCCAGTGACAGGAGAGATCAATGTCTGAAGTAAATGAGAAGATCGAGATCGAAAGCATCACCTCGCCTGACTGGTCCGGGCGCGTGAACCGGGCCAAGTACATGGCAATGCGTGATGCTCTCATTCCGGTTTTGCCGACCGAAGCGCCCGGCATGACCGTCGCTGAAGCCAAGGCGGCGCTTCTGCCAAACCTGTCAAAAGAGCTGTTCCCGGGTGGTGAGAAAGCAGGCTGGTGGCTCAAGGCCGTGCAACTCGACATGGAAGCCAAGGGCGTGATTGAACGGGGCGGAAAGGGGCCGGTCAGGCTGTTCAAAACGGGTAAAAACCTATGATCACCATTGCGGCCTTCAAATGGGTTCCGGACTTTGCGCGCGGCTTCGTCCGTGATCTGCGGTTGCGTTGGGCACTAGAGGAAGCCGGCATCCCCTATGAGGTCGAGTTGATCGACAGCGAAATGCAAAAGTCGGAAACCTATCGGCAGTGGCAACCGTTCGGACAGGTCCCGGCATACCGTGATGAGGAGGTGGAGCTGTTTGAATCCGGTGCTATCGTTCTTCACATCGCAGCCACGTCAAAAGCGCTGGCGCCGGCTGACCATCCGGGACAAGCGCAGGTTGCTGCATGGGTGTTCGCTGCGCTGAACTCCGTCGAACCACGGGCGCAGAATTACATTCACCTGCGCAATGCGGTCTCCGAAGACCTTCAGAAAGCGATCACGGCGAAGTTGCATGACAGGCTGAACGCTTTGTCAGACCGGCTGGGAGACGAGGACTATCTCGAAGGTCGGTTCACCGCGGCCGATATCGTTATGACGACCGTGTTGCGAGAGCTTGCAGCCGAAGAAGCGCTATCGGGGTTTCCGAGGCTTCAGGCCTATGTGGATCGAAATGAGGGCCGCGTAGCATTCCAAAAGGCGCTGTCTGATCAACTGGCGGATTTCGACAGATAACGCGTCACCGCTTACAGTTCTTCGCCTGGTAATTCGCTGGCTTGTTTTACCCAGTCGGCGAACCCGGCCTCATCGAATTGATCGCCCTCATGGATGTGGAAGTAGCGCACGTCCTTCTGCTTCGATTCGACAGGCGGAGCGGGATTGAGGGAGGCACCGCGAAAGAAGGTGACCTTGATGTATTTGGTCAGGCAATGAAAACCCAGAAACCAGCCATGTCCTTCAACCCCATAAAAGGGTGTGTTCCATTTGACCGCTTTTTGCGTTTCGGGAACATTACGCTCTACAATGTCGTCAATGCTTCGCCCAATGTCCTGCTTCCAGCCCGGCATGGCCGCAATGTAGGCCTGTACGGGGGCATCGCCTTCGCCTTTCGGAATCTGCGGATTGCCGCCAGAGAGAAGTTTCGGGTTTTTGGTACTTTTGTCCGGCATCCTGATCACTCCTCTGTCACAACGGGACGATTGCCGCTTCGCTGCCCGAGATAAGGCAGAACGAACAGGTAAAGCCCTGTTGGCAAAAGCAAAACGAGGGGCATGAGCGGAAGGTAATAGACCCATTCAGCAGATTGCCCGAGTGCCAATGCGGCGAAGACTGCGCCGACACTTATCGTAAAGGCCAGAGACACTCAACGGTGGAACTGACGGACCCACTTGTTCCAATTCATAAAGACCTCCTCAAAATTTGAACCGGTGTGGATAGATTGGGGGCAGATTTCAATCCATCCCCTTCAAGACCTGCTCGAGCCTTGCAAAAAACGTCGGCCATCCTGCTTTGGCACCTTGATAGTAGCGCGGTTGATCCGACTGAAAGCCTGTCTGCTCCATGCGCAGGGCTGTCCCTGTTCTGGTGGGGGCGAGCGTCCAGGTGACAGTGCTTTTCAGATCGTGATTGCCCCAAGTGTAAGCTAACTTCTTGTTCGGCTCGACGGCCAAGATTTCGCACTCGACCTTGCCCCACTGCGCGCTCAATTCAAATCGGTGGCCCACGATCGGTTTGAACTCGTTCTTCATCAGCCACTCCTCAATCAGATGAGGTTGCGTAAGCGCGCGCCAGATTTTCTCCGGCGGATAGGGCAGATCACGTTCAACGACGACCGAACGTATTTTGGGTGCGTTGTCGTTCAATTATCCATCCTTTTCAGGACGTCTTCCAGATCGTCGAACCGGCTTTCCCAGAAACGGGCCATCTGCCGAGTCCAGTCGGAGAGCGGTGCGAGCGCATCGAGTTGGGCGCTGTAATGAGTTTGGCGCCCTTCATGGCGACCGCGCACAAGCTTTGCTTCCTTTAGAATTCTGAGATGCTTAGAGACGACCGGTTGCGAAACGCCGGCGCCGGTAGTCAATGCTCCGACCGTCGTGTCTCCCTCACGGCAAAGACGTTCAAAAAGGGCCCTTCGTGTTGGATCGGCGAGCGCCCTGAAAAGTACATTATGTGTGTTCGACATTGGAAAGCTATACCCCGTTGGCTATTGAATTATATATAGCCATCTGGATATGTGTTGGTCAAGTGCATAGGGAAATCAGGAGTATTTGCAGGTGGTAACTGGTACTAAAACGAGAAAACCTCCCCTCGTTCCAGTCTGTCGACACCGGAAAAGATGTTGGATGCGATTGGGAACCCGGATCAAGATGGAAGCGCATAATCCCGGCCCTTTCGGGCTCGACCTCCCATAGGCGCCACGCCTGTCGGGTGCACCAAAGATTTCAGTCGTTTTGCTTGTCTGGAGTTTGTCGGCTGGGCAGCGCTGGGGGCACTTTGCCTATATGGCTAAGTCCGGTGTGAGTTCGGGGATTTGACATGAGAAGAAAACGCCAAGCTGGCGCTCTGTTCTGAAAACGAGGTCTCGGCACGGCTTCGCAGTTGAAGCCAACATACAGATAACCCCGTTAGGCTGAGGTTTGGCTCAACGCATCTCATTTGAAGCTGAGGGACGGATTATCGGGTTCAACTCTTGGCCGGCGTGCCGGAAAGGAGCCGTCAGACGATTCCCAGAAATGATAAAACGACGAATACTACAACAACGAGACCCACGAGATAAATTATTCCGTTCATTTTTATCACTCCGAATTTGAATTTGTGTAAGTAAACGCGCGAGCGGCCGAAGAGTTCCGGAAAACTTTATCGAGTGGTCAGCTAAAATTGGAACCAATTGCGATTTGGGCTGTTTTCCCGGTTCCCGACAGTCAATACGGTAAAGCTGATCCCTGATCTGATCATCAGTGTCCTCGGGGCGCAGAATATGGATATCCTCAACAATGAATGAAACTGCTTCTTCATCGACAATGCGCCGCACAGCCTGGGTGATTTTATTTTGTGGCCTGGCTGTTTTTTCCACAATCGCATTTCTGGTGATGAACGATCTGACAGGTCAGATTGATCGACAATTTGTTCTTATCCTGCGCAACCCTTTAGATTTGTCGGATGCCTGGGGCCCAGATTGGTTTCAGGAGACCGCTGCGGAGCTGACAGCGCTGGGCGGATATCCAATTCTTATCCTTGTATCCATTGTCGTCGTGATTGCCCTTCTCATAGTGCACAAAGGCAGCGCAGCTTTCTTCCTGTTGGCAACCCTGATTTCGGGCAGTGCCGCATCGTCGGCCCTGAAGCTGCTGTTCAATCGGCCCCGACCTGACCTTGTTGACCATCTGGACAAAACCTTCACATCGAGCTTTCCAAGTGGTCACGCCATGGTTTCAATGATTGCCTGGCTTACCCTCGCCGCTGTTGCAATCCGCTTTGTCAAAAGTCGATCTTTGCGGATTTACATGCTTTGGGGCGCTGTCATCATCGCGTTGATGATTGGCATGACGCGGGTTTATCTGGGCGTGCACTGGCCAAGTGATGTCATAGCCGGTTGGGCGATGGGTCTGACCTGGGCCTCGTTCAGTTGGCTGATTGCAGACGCATTCTGGCAAAAGAGCTTGAAGCGTCGGGAACGAAACGACGCCATGGGCCGTTCTGGTTGAAGCCAAATTGCGCTTGCTTGCGCAATCATTCATCAGCATGGACCGGTCATCATGAACTCATCTAAAAAATGGATTTCCCCACTGGCGCGCGCAGGCTATGCCTGTCGTGGCGCGGTTTACCTCATCATTGGGTGCTTTACTGTTCTTGCAGCATTTGGGGCGGGGCAGAACAAGGATACGAAAGGCGCTCTAAGAGTCGTGCTCGAGCAACCTTTGGGCGATGCGATGCTGGCCGTCATGATCATTGGTCTTGCCGGATATATTCTTTGGCGGCTCGTGCAATCACTGCTGGACACGGATGATCATGGATGGTCCGCAAAAGGACTGATGGTTCGGGCGGGGCTTCTGGCCAGCGCATTCACCTATACTGCTCTGGCGCTGTTTTCGCTTTCATTGTTGGGGTTTTGGTTTGAGACCGGAAGCGGTTCTGATGGTTCTGGTAATTCTGGCAGTTCTGGTAATTCTGGCGGGCTGGCAGAAACCATGTTTGGCATTGTCGGTATGAATTACTCATCACTGGCGCTTGCCGCTGTATTTCTGGGCGTGGCAATTGCGCATTGGTGGAAAGCCTTGCATAAAAAATACGCCGACCATTTTCAGGCAAGTCAACGTCAAATGCAGTTCATACATCCTGTCGCAATTGCGGGGCTGACAGCACGGGGCAGCGTGTTTGCGCTAATCAGCGTGCTGCTTTTCTACCGCTACCTCAATGCCGGCAATAGTCCATCTTCAACGCCAAATGTGCGCGATGCGCTTGAGTTTGTCCAAAGTCTGCCATTCGGACGCTGGTTGTTGCTCGCAATGGGAATTGGACTGATCCTGTTTGCTGCTTATTCGCTGACCGAGGCCGTCTGGCGCAAAATCAACGTAAAGGACGCTGGGCTGACGGATCAGGTTTGACAGGTCTTAACACTGCGCCGTTCAAGCCATTTAGCAACGTTCAGAATTCCGACATCGATAAATTGTCGTCTAGCGGGAACCAATTGGTTGGTCTGCCGTTTAAGTCAGGAACGATGAAAGGAAACAATATGAGATCCATTATTTACGTAGTCGGCCTGATTGTGATTGTCGGCGCGATTCTCTCCTACGCCGGGTTGGTGTAGAGACACATTCCTTGAACGATTTGCTGACCTCCAAAAGCACAAAAAACCCTCGGATGAGTTATCATCCGAGGGTTTTTTTGTGTGTGTTTCCAGAGAACTCATAACCCAGGATCCGAGCCCAATTGAGTCCAGACCCTAGTTTGCCAAATGCGTTTTCTCAATCTCGTCGAAATTAACCGGCTTGCAGTAGATCGGTGCATCGGGTGCCTCTTCATCGCTGGCGACTGCATCCGGGCGACCGGTGACAAATACAAACGGAATGTCGGCCTCGTTTAGCTTCCTCGCGATCAGAACGCTCGTATCATCGCCGAGGTTGTAGTCAAGAATGGCGAAATCGGGCGCCGAGTGTTCCAGAATCGCGCTGGCGGCGGAAACAGTTTGTGCCACTGCCACAACCCTGTAGCCACGATCGGAAAACTCAGTTTCCATATCCATGGCAATGAAGGGATCATCCTCGACAATCAGTAATGTTTGTGGTTCTGGCATTTGTCTGTTCCAGTTTTAATAAAATTCGTTATTCTTAAAGCGGGTGCCTAAACAACGCGTGGAACTACAAACAGTTCCAAACGTCTTAAAAGATGGCAAACAAAATATGAATATCAAAGCGACGGCCGAAAATTTTTCGGCGCCCTGGCTCTCTCAAGCTTTAGAGGCCGCCGGGTTGGGGGTGTGGTTCTGGGATCTGGCAACCGACGAGCTGTATATTGACGTGGTCCAACAATCATTGACTGGCCTCAGTTCATCGAACGGGCTTATTCTGGCAGATAATTTTTTCAGCAACATCCATAAAGAGGATTTGCTTGGTATGAAGGAAGCGGTGGAGCAAGCGCTGCGGACGAACACCACATTTCGACATGAATTTCGCTATTGCAGGGATGACGGCACTACGATCTGGCTGGGTGCGCGTGGCGATGCTGTTTCCCTTTCGGGAACCTCTCATACGCACTTTGCCGGTGTCAATTGGGATATTAGTGCTCTGAAAGCAGCTGAGTTCCAAGCCGAAATGACAGCTAAGGAGATGGCTCACAGGGTGAAGAACCTTCTGGCGCTCGTCTCCGGAATTGCGCGGATGACGGCAAAAAATTCAGCTGATCTTGATGAATTCCTCCCGTCGTTCAACACGCGCCTCAATGCAATTGCGGGCGTAAACCAGCTCATTCTGGGCGTCGAAACACGCCGTGCCACACTTGCAAATACTGTGTCCGACACGCTGCATTCGGTCGACAACTCCAAGCAGATTTCGATGGACGTATCCGAATTTGAACTTAATCCGCGTGCTGCTCAGACCCTGGTTTTGGCCTTGAACGAACTGGCGACCAACGCAGTTAAATACGGAGCGCTGGCGGTTCCAGAGGGGAAAGTTGATCTATCCATTCAAGTGAACCCCGCAGCGGACAGTTTTATTCTGAGGTGGGACGAGAACAGGCCAGAGCCACTTGCAGAACACGGTGACAAAAAAGGATTTGGATCACAAGTTCTCAAATCACTGACAAAAGCGACTTATAATGGACAGCCCGAATTTTTATGGCGTAGCAATGGCATGACGTATCAATGTGTATGGAAGGCCTCGGAAATGTCATTCGGCCACGCGCCGCAGGCCTAGGGTGGGCATGCTCAGCCGGAACGCAAATGTGGAAGTTACCCGACTTTTGGCGATCAGACAGCGAATAAGTTCAAAACTTGAAAAAGCTTTGGAACCTATTCGCCAGTCGTTTGTTTTGTAGGCAACAACACGCACGATTTCGAACCCGGCGTGAAGTTGACCAAAACGACACAACAAACGGAGAATGCCTCATGAAACGCATTATCGCAACAACAGCCATGACTTTGATGCTGTCCACGTCTGCATTTGCAGCCGCCCACACAACAATGCTGAGCCCATATGTAATGGAACAGCCGGGTGACATTTACGCATCCGATTTCATTGGTATGCGGGTCTACGCTGCGGAAACTGACTTTGACAGCTTTAATGCAGACACCATGGTAGAAGCCGGTGCTGAGCAGGAATGGGAAGACATTGGCGAAATCAACGATGTTATTCTGGGCCGTGACGGCAGCGTAAAAGCAGTGATCATCGGTGTTGGCGGATTTATCGGTATCGGCGAAAAAGATGTCGCCGTTGAAATGTCCAGCATCAAAATGGTGAACGAAAAAGATGACGCAGATGATTTCTTCCTTGTCGTCAACACAAACAAGGAATCCCTGACAGATTTCGACGCTTATTCCCGCACAACTGCAATGGAAATGAAAGAAGAAAAGGCGGAAGTCCGCGCTGAAGCGACAGCCGAAACAATGATGGACAACGACCGTGAAATTTTCATGGCCCCCAGAATCACACGGGATGGCTATGGCGTTGCCACCATGGAAGAGCTGACAACTGAAGATCTGACAGGTGCACGGATTTATGACACCAAAGATGAAGATATCGGCGAAATCAACAGCCTGATCGTCGATGACAGCGGCCAGATCAAGCGTGCCATTCTGGACATTGGTGGCTTCCTGGGTCTGGGCGAACACCAGATTTCAGTAACCCTTGATGAATTGAGCATCTTGCGCGCGGCAGATGGATCCAGCTTCCGTGTTTTCATTGAAGCAACTAAAGAGCAACTCGAAGCTCAGCCTGAATATGAAGGCTAATCTACCAAGTAAATTACTTGCATGATTTGACGGTCACTCTCAAAAGGAGTGGCCGTTTCTTTGTCTGCAATCCAGTATTTTGGCGCGTGGAATATCATTGTTTTCCAGATCGCATATTTTTTGTTCATCTTGGATCAGGAGCCGTCAATTCTGTTACGGTTTGGCAATCAAATCCAGCCCAAGACCCGCCTGTTATCCATCCCTAGTCCATGTCCTGATGTTTCTGATTGCCGCTCGCCAGAACAGCGGCTTCAGACCGGTCAGCGTTCAACTCAGCCTGGTCTGCCGCAAAGGCTGCGGTCTCTGGGGTGGAAACAGGCGCAAGGGGTGACACCTGGAAACTGCCCTTATCTTCTGGAGCCAACGCAGGCGCTAATATCAGGCGGGCCAACGCGAAGATGATGAGGAGGATATGCGCTGTTCCTGTCACCATAAACAAGCTGGCCTCGCCAAATTCTGACATGGCAAAACCGGCGACCGTAGGTCCCAAGATAGACCCAATTCCGTAGACCAGAGGAAGTCCGCCACTGACTTGAATATAGGTACCGGTAGCGGCGTGGTCAGTTGCATGGGCAACGATCACCGGATACATGGCGTACACTGTTGCGCCAAATAACCCTGCCAGGGTCATGACAGCCCACAGATTAGTTAATCCACCGAAAAGGAAGAGCGCATCCACAACCAGGGCGCATACTGCAATTCCAACAAGCACGCGCCGCCTGTCCAGCTTGTCGGAAGCGATGCCGATAGGGATTTGGGCGGCGGCCCCAGCAAGGATTGGAATACTGGCAAAGAGCGCGATATCGCTAAGTTTCAGACCAATTCGAGCCGCGTAGACGGCTGCCAATGTTCCAAATGAGGCGTTGGACACCCCCACCATGAGGACTGCGACAACGGCAATCGGCTGCGACAACGGCAATCGGCGAGTTCTCCCAGAGGCTGCGTAGGTTCAAGGAAACGCTGGTCAGGGGATTTGGTGTCGTTGTCGCGGAAATCGCGGTCGGCAAAAGAGCAAGGCAATAGACCATGGCAGCCAGAACAAAGAAGAAGTAACCGTTTGAGTCACCAAGGGTAAGCACCATCTGACCTGCGGTTGTCGCTGCCAGATTGACCATTGTGTAGATTCCAAAAACACGTCCTCTGGACGCGTTGTCCACCCGCTCGTTGAGCCAGCTTTCCACGATCATTGCCGCTCCGGCGAAACAGAACCCTGACACGGCCCGAACTGGTATCCAGACCCATGGCGACATCAGGACAAGTGACAGCAGAACAGCGATGGCAGCAATTGAGCACATCACTCCAAACGCTCTGATATGACCTACACGTGCCACAAGTGCCGGTGTTCTAAGGCAGCCCGCTACGTAACCGGCGGCCCACCCGGTACCGAGAAGACCCAGCGAGGCGACGGAGAAGCCTTCCGCATCACCCCGGACGGGCAGAATGATGCTATTCACGCCCCCGGCAAACAGCAGGAAAGCTGATCCGATCAACAGAGCGGCGAGCGGAAAGAGGCCTCTTAACATGATTCAAAAGCCATATGTTGTACCCACTTTGTGGGTTTGAATTTCACGCAGGTATTAGACTCGGTGGCGGGGCTATCGGTCCGGGATCAATCACCATTCGTTTTTTCAGGTCGTAAACCACACCTGGCGTGAGGACGGAATATATTACATTCGTGAGGGCGAATGGATTACCATTCTTGACGTATCCGACATGGTTGATTTCGATGGCACTCCCATCGACCACAATAACCGTACCTGTGCCAATCACTCTCGCTTTGGTTTCATCTTCGATCAGCAGCCCGGTGTCTTCTCCAATCCCAAGGCCCAACATTGCTGGATTGGTTGAAACCGCTTGTACGAGACGAGAAATTCGGGATCGCTCGACGAAATGGGTGTCAAAAATGATGTCGTGGATCAATCCCAGCCCCTTGGTCATTTCGATCCCGCCTTTGCGAAACTGTCGAAATCGATTGTTTTGAAATATCATCCCTTCCGGAATGACGGCGGCGCCCGCCGAAGTTCCTGCGACGACACAGCGGCCTGACTGGTATCGCTCCAAAAGTGCTTTGTGCAGCGGCGTCCCGCCTATCAGCGAAGAGAGCCGCAACTGGTCGCCGCCCCCAAACATGAAGAGTGTGGCTTTGCTAACGATCTTGGCAAGCGCTGCAGAGCTGGCATCGGGGCGCTCCCCGATATGAACAACATCTACTGATTCAGGTTCAAAACTCAAAAACAGCTTTTGGTAGTCACGCGCCCGTTCTTTTGGGTCTTCGCTGGCCGTAGGCACGACAACAATGCGCGCTTTAGCTCCGCCCGCCAGTGCTATCATTTCCTTAAAAATATCCGAGTTTTCCGACTTCTTCTCATTTCCGCCGATGGGAATCAGATAACGCGGCATAAGCAGTGGCTCCAAATGTTATGCTTCCCTTTCATTGCCATGACCACGATCGCATTCTAGCTGGCAATGAAGCTCAAGCTGTACTACGTGATACGCTACATCCTGGGAAACGCGGCACACTTTGTTGTCAGTGATGGCTGTTCCGTTTCAAAGTCCTGTCACCGCGGGGTCCATTGGGTGATATCGGTGTTTGAACTTAAAGATATCGAGCAGTTTTCTAAATGTGCCGGGTCCGGTTAGTCAAAGCCGGGTACATGCACCGTTTATCGTCAACACGACAGCTACAATGCGCTTTGCTCATGCAAATTGAGTCTGGCGTTAACAGTGCGCTTTGAGTGCACAGAAGGCCATCACATGAAAATTCTCGAGCACCGGGCCCTTAGGGGGCCAAATCGATACAGCCGTTATCAGGCCATTTTTATGCTCTTGGATATCGGTGAGTATGAGCAACAACCCTCTGACAAATTGAATGGTTTTGCGGATCGCTTGATCGAGTTGATCCCCACACTTCAAAATCACGGATGCTCAATTGGCAGACCTGGCGGATTCATTGAGCGCCTGCGACGTGGTACTTGGATTGGTCATATTGCTGAGCATGTTGCCCTGGAATTGCAGTGTCTGGCGGGGATGGAAGTGGGCTTCGGCAAGACCTACGACACCAAAGACGACGGGATTTACAAAGTCGTGTACCGCTACCGCGTTGAATCGGCGGGCCTCAGAGCTGGCCAGGAAGCCGTCGCTCTAGTGCATGCTGTCGCACAAAACCGCTCGTTTGATATTGATACCGTTATTACCCAACTCAAGGAGTTGCGAGAGAGTGATCTTCTTGGTCCCTCGACCAACAGCATTGTCGAAGAAGCAAAACTGAGAGGCATACCTGCCATACGCCTCAACAATGATAGCCACGTTCAACTCGGATATGGCTGCAAGCAACGTCATATTCAGGCAACCATGACAGACCGGACCAGCGCAATCGGCGTTGAAATTGCTGATGAGAAATTCAGAACGAAGGAGCTTCTTGGCCGAGCCGGTATACCGACACCTGAAGGCAAAGTTGCGATCTCGCTCGTTGAAGCTGCCCAAATTGCGAATGATCTTGGCTATCCGGTGGCAGTAAAGCCAGAGGTCGGCAATCATGGCCGTGGAATTACCGCCCGTGTGATTGACGACAATGAGCTTGAAACAGCCTTCGCGTCAGCATGCAGGATATGCAGCTCTGTCATAGTTGAGAAAACCATGACCGGGTTCGATTTTCGTGTGCTTGTGATCAACGGGGTTCTGGTGGCCGCTGCGCTTCGTGAACCTGCGCATATCGTGGGCGATGGCAAATCCACAATAGGTCAACTGATCAATCAGGTTAATCTGGATCCGAGACGTGGTATCGGTCACGAACGGGTGCTGACTGCCATTTCGATCGATCATATGACACAGCGTTTGCTCGCGTTCCAGGGCCGTTCGGTCGATTATGTACTGCCGTTGAAGGAAAAGCTGTACCTTAAATCCACGGCCAATCTCAGCACTGGCGGAACCGCCTGCGATGTGACCGATAATGTTCACCAGGACGTTCGATTGATGTGCGAGCGGGTCGCCCGTATTATTGGAATGGACTGCATAGGCATAGATATCGTGGCACCCGGCCTTGACCAGCCACTGCAACACGGATCCGCCGGAATCGTCGAAGTCAACGCTGCGCCTGGCTTCAGGATGCATTTGGCCCCGACTGAAGGCAATGCCCGTAACGTTGCTGAGCCCTTCGTTGATATGCTGTTCCCGCCCGAGTTGGACAACAGCGTGCCAATTATTGCGGTGACGGGCACAAACGGCAAGACAACGACAGCAAAACTCATCGCTCATACGCTCAAATATAGCGGGCGAATGGTCGGTTTTGCCGGGACAACGGGCGTTGCAATCGATGGTGTCCCGATCGTTGATGGGGACTATAGCGGCCCGGAAGGCTCGAACATTGTTTTGCGTGAACCGACCATTGACCATGCTGTGCTTGAAATTGCGCGTGGTGGCGTCATCCGAAGGGGATTGGGCTTTGACAGTTGTGACGTCGGAATTCTCCTGAATGTTGATGAAGACCATATCGGCGTTGATGGTGTTGAAGATCTGGAAGAGCTTTCTCTCGTTAAGGCGACCGTTATAGAAGTTGTCAAAGACACGGGTGTATCAGTCCTCAACGCGGATGACCCAACAGTCGTAGGGCTTCAAAACAGGGCGGGCGGCCAGGTAATTTATTTTTCACTGCAACCAAAAAATGAAATAATTACGCGGCATCTTGACCAGGGTGGCACAGCGGCTGTTTTGCAGGATGGTGACATTGTCATCCATTCCCCGGAACCCACCATTCATGTTCTCTCTGTGCTCGAAGCACCCATTACCATGAGCGGCGCAGCAAGGTTCAACATTGCAAATGTTCTGGCAGCAGTGGCCGCCCTACACGGCTTGGGATTATCGGTCGACATGATACGAAACGGCATCAGCACGTTTCACCCCAGCGCTTCCCAAAACCCAGGACGCATGAATTTGATCGACTTTGTGACGTTCAAAGTTATTGTTGATTACGGGCATAACACACCTGCGGTGAAGGCCATGGGAAGCGCGCTCCCTCACATCACCAAGGGGCGAAAAATTGTCGTTGCGCATGGTACCGGAAGTAGGTTGGACGAGGACATAAAGGCATTCGGTGCGGCGCTTTCTGACGTCTACGACCACATCATTGTTGCAGATGCCGATCCGCGTGGGCGCGAACTCGGCGAAACCTCGGAACTTGTGCGCTCTGGTGCTTTGCACAATGGATTTGCCCCCGGGGAGCTGGAAATTGTCAATGACCCTACCAAAGCGCTCGCTCGCGCGTTCTCGATCGTCCAGCCAGGTGACCTCATAGTTGTGCAAGTTGACGAGGTTGAGCCCATGCTTAAGAGCGTGATGGAGTATTTTGAACTCATTGCCGGCACCGCTCCAATACCACTACCGTGAGGTAAGAGTTCAACACCAAAGTGACCGCCAGTTTTGCTGAGCGAATTATTGGGTTCGGGTACATCTTGTTCGTTCATGCCACGTCTCAAACGGGCCACGTCTCAAACGGGCCACGTCTCAAACGGGCCATGCCTCAAACGGGCCATGCCTCAAACGATGTGCGCCACCCTCATGAACGTGACCAGGGCATCATGAAAGCCAGTTTTCTTGGAGGCCCTGCCGGGTTGGCAACAGGTGTTTTCACTGGCTGGCTGGAATTTGCGAGCGTCAGCGGCGGAGTAGGCATCGGCATCAGACAAAGTCGCGTCTTATACAGTTCAAGGGAGATTAACCTTCGTCTCCATCGACAACCATCGAAACAGTGTTTGCTGCGTTCTGAACTTCAACAGGAGGGATGATTTTCACGGAGAGCTTTCCGTCTAGTTGAAAGAACCAGTCAAACGCTGGCTCGTCAAGCGCCATTGTGGAGTCCATGGCCACACATTTGCCGATGGCCACGGGAAATCTGTCTTCATACTTTATGCTGGCGACATTCAGTCTGCCGTAAAGAGTTTGAACACATTCCTGCTCCGACTGAAGTACTTCAACAGGCTCAGTATTCTCACGACAAATACCGAGCATGTGTGAACAGCTAACCATGAATATTGCAAATAATGCGTCGGTCATTTTGTGTCTCCAATAAAACTTATCAGAACAACGGGCTCTGGACCATTTGGTTCCATTTTCGTCTTGGTTAATTATTGTTCAATTTCGAAACTCCAATTTTGAAAATAAGTGATCTTTTTTGGGAACCTTTCAGGCGTCTCCACGTTTTCCGCTTACGAGAACGTCATCATTTGCGTTGGCGCTGCGTGCAGCAGCTGTTGGAAGGAAATACAATGAAAAAATCTATTGTGATTACCGGGGCGCTGGCCTCCTGCGCGTATATGGTGTTGGCGGCTTCACTTGCCTTTGGCCAAGGGGTTCTGACCCAAGACGAAATTTCCTTGGCGGCGCCGGATTTTGCAGAACAGTCTGCTCCAATCGTCGAAGCGTCCACGACGCCCGATGCAGCTGATAATGACGGACCGTCTGCGGTTGTCGCACGGACTCAGATTGCCCTGGACCGTGCCGGATTTTCGGTTGGCGTGATCGATGGCTATGAGGGAGACAATTACCAACGCGCACTGGCGGCGTTTCAATCCATCAACAATCTTGAATTGACCGGTGTGTTGACGCCTGAAACCTGGGACATGCTGTCAACCAGTTTTGGTGAGAATGCCGCCGTCCAATACACGATCACCGCCGATGACCTTGCAACTGAACTCATTCCTGAAGTTCCGCAGGATTACGCAAAGATGGCGGAACTGAAGGCGGTCAGTTACACCAGCGTCCGCGAAATGCTCGCAGAACGCTTTCATATGGACGAAGACTTTTTGGCAGCTTTGAACCCCGCTGCGACCTTCACCACTGAAGGCGAAATCATCGTGGTTGCCGATCCAATGCGGCCAATCCGGGAAGCGAGCGTTGCACGTATCATAGTCAATGCCGAGTATGGCCGGTTGCATGCTTACGACAAGGACGGCCTGCTCGTTGCTGATTATCCGGCATCGGTTGGCAGCGCTACGACGCCAAGTCCGTCCGGAACCCATGAGGTCCGTGCAGTAGCGGTCAACCCGACATATACCTACAATCCTAATGTTAATTTCACTCAGGGCGACAACACCGAGGTTCTTACTATTCCACCCGGACCGAATGGCCCGGTGGGATCGATCTGGATTGATCTGACTAAACCGACTTATGGCATCCATGGAACGCCTAATCCTTCCAAAATCGCAAAGACCCAGAGTCACGGGTGCGTGCGGTTGACGAATTGGGATGCGGCAGAACTGGCGAAGCTGGTTTCACCTGGCACCATTGTCGAATTTTCAAAAGATTCCTGATGCGAGTCATTCGCCTCAGAACACTTGTTCTGGCTGCGTCGTCGGTTGCTGCGCTAATGCCCCTTGCTGCAGCTGAGGTGGTCCCGCTCCCAACCAGTAGGCCACCTGCCGATGGCGCGCCAGACGCTTTAACGACAGCCAAACAACCCGGCACAATCTCGGTTGTGCCGACACCGGTCCCGCCGCCCCCTGCACCCGCAGTAGACGTGCCAACAGTACCGGCAACGCCAGCGGATGATCTGCCGCCAAATGGGCTCTCAGCGGACGCTATTTTACGATCCGTCACGGAAGACGCGACCCAGGCGGCTGGATGCCAGGCAGAACTGAAAGCTTTACGTGCTCAGTTCACCCCTTTGGATCCCATTATTGCTGATGGAGGCTGCGGTATAGCCCATCCGGTGGCCGTTACCGGACTGGGAGACGGTATCGCATTGAGCGAAACGGCGACGCTCTCCTGCCCTATGGCCGTAGGGCTGGCAAACTGGGTAAAACAGGCGGTTGACCCTTTATCAAAGCTCTATTTGAATGGGGATTTGAAGACATTGGGCATCAGCACATCTTACCAGTGCCGAACCCGCAACGGTGTATCAAGCGCGAAACTCAGCGAGCACTCTTTTGCCAACGGGCTGGATGTTCACTTCTTTGAAGCTGAAGGTGCAGAACGCGTCACCGTTCAGGAGCGCGATGATGACAGCGGCATGCCAGCACGTTTTCAGGCTGCGGCACGCGGCGCTGCATGCGCCTATTTCACAACGGTTTTGGGACCGATGACGAATGCTGCGCACGGAGATCATTTTCATCTGGATATGCGTTTGCGAAACGGTGGATACCGGTTGTGCGAGTGATGTTGACCAAAGATGAGCCGTCGCCAACCAATTGCAAAACTCGTATTCCTGACCGGTAACAACAGGTCAAGGTTGCAAATACGTTCCTGACCAGGCGTAATCAGCCCTCAGGCAGGCAAACTCCACCATAGCCGCGCCCCATCACACTTAGGGTGCGTGATGGGCGGTGTGGGGGGCGGCAAGCAACCATGGTGAACCCATCCGGGCTGGACGGAAGAGAGGACTGGCGTGCGCCGCCGGAGTCGAACCTGGCCATGGCACCAGGCGTCAACGTCGAAGACTGATCGCAAGGCGCGGGATTCTTTTCCCCCGGCATGCAAAGGCCCACAGTGACGGGGTAGTCGCAAATATTGGTCGCCTGGCGCAAAGTACCGTCGTCCACAGTCCAGCGTACGCAGCCATTGACGTCGGATCGAAGCGACGCGTTCTGATAGGAACCCGTGACTCGGTCCATCAGGGGCGGCAGCACCAGTGCCGTGATCATCGCAATCACTACCCCTGCCCAAATCGGGACGCGCCTCGGCTGACCCTTGCGTTCAAATAGCGTGATTGCAACAAACCAAGCCCAGAGACCGAGGATGACTGCACCACCGGTAATTTCCCGCAATCCCGGCACAGTTCGCCAGACATCCTGTGCCATGCCGAAGACAGGCGGACCTATATAGGCCGCCAACACTCCGATCACGACCGAGCCCCAAAACGGCAGACGTCTTCGTTCACCGGATCGTTTGGCCAAGACCCACGAAAAGCCTGCAGCGAAAAATCCGAAAAAGATCGCTCCGTCCATCAGTTCTGGCATCGAACACCCTTTGCCCTTTGCGGGATCAAGCCCCAGCTTCCAGCTTCCAGCTTGCCGCAAAGCGCCGGTTCGCTCAACCGATCTTAAGTGGAACGCGTATAAATTCCGGGGCTGCGAATTAGGATCTGGACTCAATTAGAACGGCACCCACAGAAAAAGCCACAGCATGCAAATGTGCTTTGATTGTCTCGCTGGCGCTTTCGGGCCGGCACCGCATGTCCACGGCACAATTTATTCACCCTTCCAAAAAAAACTTCGGAACCAATTGCTGACCTGGCTGTTGTAAGTGCAACAAATAACCGCAGGAGAGAAATCGTGAGCATTCAGCACACTGAGACGCAGAACAGCAAACAGAGCCCTGCCCAGAAGGCCAAGGAGACTGCGGCTGAAGCGGCGGAGCAGCTTGTGGACAAAACCGAGCAAGCCACATCCGAAGCGATTGATGCGGCCCGCTTGAAGGCGGATGAGGTGGCTTTGAAAGGTCAATCCCAGATCAATCAGGTGGTGCAGTCCATCGGACGCGCAATTGATGCCGGCGGTGCCAGTTTGGAACGCGACGGCATGCTCGGTACAGCTGGATATGCCCGTGCAGCGGCACGCGGTATCAGTAGCGCTGCCGACGAGGTGGATGGCTTCAATCCCAAGAACGTCACCGCGCGCGTGGAACATTTTGTGCGCGACAAGCCTTTGGCTGCAGCCGGTATACTGGCCGTTGCTGGCTTCGCACTGGCAAGCTTCGTCAACACACGCTCTGGGAAATAAATACCAGACAATAAAAGCCAAGCGCGCAGTCTGCCGGATAGCAACCATGCAAATGGTGCAGCCTGGCAGCCGACACACGCGCATGGCATCCACTAAAACCGGGGTAAGAATATGACAAATAGTCCAAATATCATCGATACCGTCAAATCACTGGTCAGCGATGCAGCATTGCTGGCTCAGCAAGAGGCACGCCTGGCGCGCGCCGAAGTCGGCGAGAAAATAGAACAGGTCCAAATCGGCATGATTGGCATTGTATCAGGATTGCTGCTGGCGTTCTGCGCTCTTCTGATCCTGCTTCAGGCTCTGGTCGTCGCCCTTTCCAACATCATGGCCCCCTCTCTGGCTGCGCTTTTGGTCGGCGTCGTACTGGCGGTCCTGGCCTACATATCTGTCAAAGCTGGCACGGAGCAGCTCAAAGCCAAGAATCTGGTGCCCGAGCGGACACTCAATTCCATGCGCGACAGCGCTGAGACAATAAAGGATGCAGCATAATGGGACAGAACACACAAGACATTGAAAACAACATCAAGCGTATTCAGGATCGTATGAGCGCGAGAGTGGAAAATATCTCGGAAGATCTGAATCTGTCCTCCCTCGCCTCCCGCACTCTGGGCGCCAAGGGCAACAGTCCCGGAGAGCTGTTGGATGCCGCGTTCGACACGGTGAAGCAGCACCCGATACCCGCAGCGCTGATTGGTGCCGGCTTGGTGGGTCTGCTGGCCAGCCAGAAATCCCGAACGAACGTATCTGGCGATGTGGCCCCGACAACACCGCATGCCAATGGCTACCAGACACCCGCAAGTTTCGCGGCAACATCATCGCATCCGGCAGAGCGCGTGGCCTCTCATGTTGAGGATTTGAAATCCGAAGCACAACGGCTGAAAGCCACGGCGAGCGAAAAGCTGGAGAGCGCGAAAGCGGCGGTCGGTGACAAGGTGGATCATGTGGCGGATGAAGCAAAACGGGTCTATGCCGATGCAAAAAACAGTGTTGAAAGCGGCTCCTCCCAACTCCGGGAACAGGCGCGCCACATCGGCGGCAGTGTGTCCGCGACCGGCGAGACATTCAAACGCCGTGCGGGAGATGTGCCTGACCAGATGCGCGACACATCTTCAAAGGCTGTGGAATGGGCAAAGGAAAACCCAGTTCCGCTGGGCCTGATGGCACTGGCCCTCGGGGCAGCTGCAGCAACCGTGTTGACGGCCAAGAAACAGACCTCGTCGGCACAATCCGAGCCGCTGCCGCAGTCAGATGTAACGCCACACCACATCCCGGCGCCTGATGATTTTCCCAAAGGGTCAACATCGGACCTGCGGACACAGGCGGATCGAACAATGCCTGCCTACAAGCCGTCCTCGCCAGTGGTTTCCAAGCCGAAAGCAAAGACGAAATCAGGTCAGGCATCTAATGCGGCCACCCGCAAGCCGGCAAATCGCAAGCCATCGGCTTCAAGCAAGACGACCCAAACCGGCAAGACGACACCAGCAGGCAAGACGTCAGAGTCTCGCAAGAATGCTGAAAGCAAAGCGCCGAGCACGGGAGCAGACACAATGTCCCGGTCCGGCTCTATTTCAAAATCTTAAGGAGCGAACACGACATGCATAGCATTTTTTACATTATAGGCGTGGTCGTCGTTGTACTGGCACTCCTTTCATTTCTCGGGTTGGCCTGAGGGCTGGTACGAGACTTAAGCTGACTAAATATCGCCCGGTGTCGCAATTGGCGCCGGGCTCTCTTCAAGGGGTAAAATCATGGATCTTATCAGAATCATCTTGTCCGTATTGTTGCCGCCACTGGGCGTCTTTCTCCAGGTTGGCATTGGTGCGCAGTTCTGGCTGAATATTCTTCTCACGCTTCTGGGTTACATTCCAGGTGTCGTCCACGCGGTCTGGATCATTGCCCGGCGCTAGAGCGGAAACAGGCACATGAACCCTGTTGTTGAAGCAAAACCCGAAAACCCAAACGCAAGCACTTTGCCGCAAAAGGTCGAGACTGGCCTGTTCAGTCCGCAACAACTGGATCAACTGGAAAGCTGGCTTGATTCAAAATTCGCGATCCCAGGCACCGGTGTGCGCATCGGGCTCGACGGATTGATCGGTCTGATCCCGGGAATTGGCGATACGCTGACGGCGGGGCTTTCAGCTCTGATCATCTTCGATGCACATCGTAAGGGCGCGCGCAAACGGACACTTGTGCGCATGGCATCCAACTCAGCAATAGATATGGTCATCGGCATAATACCTCTGGTTGGTGATTTGTTCGATTTTGCCTATAAATCCAATGTAAAAAACGTTCAGCTGCTTAAGCAGGAACTGCGTCACCTGGAAAATCGCTCAACCAAGAATTGAGTGGGCCAAATCAGACAGGATATCAAAGTCATGATACGAAATTACAAACGCCTGATCGCGGCCGCTGCCTTTGCCCTTTATGCTACCGTCCTGACACCAGGGCAGGCTGAAGAGGTCGGAGAGATCGGCGTGGATTGGCTTGGCAATGATATCATCATTGAAGCTGTGCAGGATCCGGATGTTGAAGGTGTTACCTGCCATGTTGCCTATTTTGAGCGTGGCCTGATCGACCGGCTTCAAAAGGGAAATTGGTTCGAAGATCCTTCAAACTCATCCATTGCCTGCAGCCAGACCGGCCCAATTCGCGTGGGCGACATCGACATGGACAAGGACGGCGAAGAGATATTCAAGAGCCGCCGCTCGTTGATCTGGAAAAAGTTGATTGTCAAACGGGTCTATGATGAGACCAACAACACATTGATTTATTTGTCGCATTCCCGCCAGGTTCAGGACGGATCGGCGAAAATGTCCATATCGACGGTTCCGCTGTTTAACGCCGAAGTTCAACCAACCCAATAAAAGTCGGGAACTATAGTCCCTCGATTCTGGAACCTTTTTGCAGTATGCACGTTGCAGACTGACACGGCGAACCCGTACAGGAACCGCCACAACACGCTTGGCCTCGATAGATTACGGTCAACGGAAACATCAAAAGGAAAATATTATGTCGGATCCAGATCCTAAGGTAAAAGTCGTCAATTCTGGCGGGAGTGCCGGCTGGGTGATTGCCGTTATTGCAATTTGTCTGCTGTTGGTTGGCGGCTACGTTTTCCGTGACGCAATTTTTGGCGCATCATCCAACGATATCAATATTAAGGTCGACCTGCCGGAAGGCTGATCAGAAGCGACAAAATATCACCTGCCTGCTCCGGTCCTGATGGTGTATTGATGGGCAGGTGATTCCAAACCCCCAAAAAAGTTAGCTTTATGGACAATGCCAAACAAAGCCCGGGCATCGTAAGCGTTGAGTTTCTGGAAACAGATGCCGGTACTGCCGATGAAATCCGAGCCAGGGCGAGTGTGGCGAAGTCGCCTTTCACATTCTCCTTCTCCAGCGTATGGACGGCCTTGAAGCGGGCGATGGTTCGTATTTCGGAGACTGATGTCTCTCTGCGGTGCGCGGGGGTTGCGTTTTTCAGTTTTCTGTCTTTGTTTCCTGCGGTCGCCGTGGGTGTCGCGCTCTATGGACTGTTCGCCGACATTCAGACACTGAACCAGCAGATGTATCTTGCGGACCAGTTTCTGCCTTCCAGCGTGACACAGCTGTTTACCGAGCGGCTGGAAGCGATCATTTCCGAGAGCGATGAAACGCTGACCCTCGGCCTGATCATCAGTCTGGTGCTTGCGTTATGGAGTGGATCACGCGGCATAAATGCGCTTGTCCATGCCATGACCAAGGCCTATCGGGAAGAGGATGAACGGCCCTTTATTCTGGCCGCCCTTATATCCATCGGTCTGACGATTGCGGCCTTTCTGGTCGGCATCCTTGTTCTGGGCGCGGTGGCAGTTCTGCCGGCAGTCACGACCCTTTTGCCGCTGCCGATCGAGGGGGAAACAATGGCGCTCTGGCTACGCTGGCCGGTTGTCGCGCTGATCGTTCTGTTTGCAATCGCCTATCTTTACAAAGCGGCACCGCATCGCCGAGATCCGAAATTCCGCTGGGTGCTGCCAGGTGCCATAACAGCTTCGCTTTTGTGGTTAGGCGGGTCCATTGCGTTTTCCTTCTACATAGAGAATTTTGCGAATTACGGGGCGACATTCGGATCCATTGCCACGGCTGCAATATTGATGTTGTGGCTCTACTTCTCCTCGATGGTTTTTGTCGCCGGGGCAATTTTGAATGCGGAGCTGGAATTGCAGACCTATCCGGACACAACGATAGGACCCGATTCGCCGCCTGGCGAACGCGGCGCTTACGTGGCGGATCATGTGTTTCAGGCAAAAGCCGATTGAGATCAGTTTTTCCGAAAAAATTTGAAAAAGATGGAACCTATTGAAGGGTCGCTCGTTAGTTAAGCGAGACAAACAAAACCAAGGAGATTTCAATGAACTGGGACCAAATCGAAGGCAAATGGACTGAGTTTACCGGCAAAGCGAAAGCTCAGTGGGGCAAGCTCACAGACGATGAACTTGCGGAAGTCGACGGCAATCGTGAAGCACTGGCCGGAAAAATCCAGGCTCAGTATGGCAAAACCAAAGAAGAAGCCGAGCAGGAAATCGACAACTGGCTGGACAAGAACTAATCTCACATTACGACAAATCTGATTGAACGATAAATCTGATTGAAAAGGCCGCTTTCGAGCGGCCTTTTTTGTGCTTCAACACACGTAGACGCGGATGGCGAACCTGCGATTGCAGCTGTGTATCTGGTTTATAATTCGCCTCAGCTGACGGGATGTCGGCGTGACAGTACGTTCCCCGCGCATCATACAAGCTGCCCTCCGGACTTGAGTTCAAAAACTCACACGCGGCCAGCCACTCAAGGTCGGCTTGCAGGCGCTCAGGCCTCCGAGTGCTACAAACAAGGGGCGTTCATACTTTGTGGGAGCCAGACAGCAGTTGGTGTTTGATTGATCTGATGGGTCTGGGGAATGGCACCCAACGACAGATGTCACATGTAGCGCTGTTAAGATGGACGCAGCGCAGGTTGCAACGCCCTCCCATGCTCCCTCCCTTGGCGCACCGCCCACCGGCGATCAGTCAAGCAAATCTGAAGTGCAAATCGTGTCTGTGACGAAAGTCTCTACCCCGGAAGATCATCGACATAGAAAAACTCTAGTCTATCAGTTCGGAACTGCCGATTTTCAGCCAGTAGCGTACACCGTCAGGATCAACAGACAGTTTGCCCTTGCCGTTAACGGCGGACGGAACGATTTTTTCAAGGGCTGTTCGACCGAATGACTGCGCCGGGGCCTTATCACGACGAACGCGCGGTTTTTCCTCCCAGGTCAACTCGCCGCTGGCGGCGCCGTCGACTATTGTTTTCTTGCATTTAATAGCGACCTTTCCATCCGGTATGGATAGCGCACCAAATGTAAGGGAGTTGGTGTAGAGCTCATGTAACGCCAGCCCAATATGAGTCGCCCCATTCGGGCTGAATTTCAAATTTTCACCTTCCAGCACTATCTGAGCGCTGACGTCGGGGCCAAATCTTGATACCTGTCTGTTGACGAGATCTTCTAAGGTGGCGCCAACCCATTTACTGTTGACGATCACATCCTGCGATTTGGCTAGAGACTGCACGCGCCCTGTAAACCTGCGCAGAAAAAGATCTGGCGTCTTGGCACTCTTGGCTGTTTGAGCCGCAATGCTAAGCACAACCGACAGCATGTTCTTTGATCGATGGCTGACTTCCATGAGTAGAGCGCGGAGCGTTTCTTCGCGCTCTCGCTCATTCGTAATCTCGATAGAGGAACATAGATAGTGGGCGCGACCACAATCCTGCCTGACCGGTTTGATGACAATTTTGAACCAACGCGCGCGGCCATCGGCGTGCACTTCTATCGTGATCGTCTGGTCATCTCCGCTCTCATTGGCGAGCAATTTGGACGCGTCAAATGCAGCTGCTGTCTTCTCGTCGAAAATTTCGTCGTTTCGCTTGCCGACAAATGAATCTTCGGTCCAACCGGATTGGGGGTTCGAAACCCATGCAGTTATGCCGTCCGCATCCTGCATGAAAACCGTGATCGGCGTACCCAGGATGGATTCGGCGATAAGGTCATTATGGTTTTTTTCAGAGCTCATATGATGCACAATAAAGGTTGTAGCCCGTCGGCTTGCCGACGGGCTGATTTGATTTAAGCACGGCGGGCAAAATGCAGCGCAACGCTAACCAGCAAAAGAACGAGGAAAACGTAAAACAGAATTTTTGCGATACCGACGGACGCACCAGCAATGCCACCGAAACCAAGCACTCCGGCGATCAGCGCAACAACCAGAAATATTAAGGCCCAACGCAGCATGGAATTCTCCTTATCATGTTACCTAGCCAAACGCAGCAAGGCACCAAATGGTTCCCTGTCAGAAACGACGCACCTCATCGATCACCATCTTGTTCGTGATCTATAATGCCCCCTGGCGGTCTTACGTCCCAAAAAATGAACCAACCGATTCAGCCTTCACATTCATCGACTCTCAAAGTTTGCAATCAGGATGCAGCCGCTCTCACCGTGTCAGCAGATCCGTCCCTAAGCAGCCTTACTAGTATCCCGCTCACTGAAAAACAGTGCCTGGCTGATCAATGCTCGGACCATGTCGGGTTGAAATGGTTTGGTCACAAGGAATGCAGGCTCCGGTCGCTGGCCGGTCAGCAGTCGTTCCGGGAAGGCGGTGATAAAGATCACTGGAACTTCGAAATCCTCAAGCAATTCATTCACTGCTTCCAGTCCAGAACTGCCATCGGCCAGTTGAATGTCAGCCAGAACGATACCTGGTTGATCTGATTTGAACAGGGCAATAGCTTCCTTGTGGGTCCGCGCAATGCCGGTGACAGAATGGCCCAGATCCTCAACCATCGATTCGATGTCCATGGCGATGATGGGCTCATCTTCGATAATCATGACGCTCGTGGCCACTTGTGCGGCTATCTCACGATTTGCCTGATCAAGCAGTGCTTCAAGCTCGTTCTGCGCTACGTCGAGAACCGCAGCTGCTTCAGCGTGCGAAAAATCTTCCACTGTTGTCAAAAGAAACGCCTGCCGCGCTGCCGGGGTAATGGCCTGGAGTTTCTTTGTCGATGGCGGGCTGAGCTCGGAAAGTATGGGATCAGACTTCAAATTCAAATCAATCGACTTCCAGATGGTGATGAAAGATTTGTAAAGGCCGACCTTGGCACCGAGTTCCTTAGGGAAACTTCCTGCATCTGACACCAGAGCCTCCAGGACGGCAGCAACATATGCGTCGCCACTCGACTGCGCGCCAGTCAGTGCCCGGGCGAAGCGTCTCAGATAAGGAATATGAGGGGTAATTTCGGCAGCGAGCGACATGGCATGATTTCCTTGAAAATGCGGCAAAGGTGTCTTTACCATTATGTAAATGTGTGGGCGGCACTTTTGTTCCACTTTTTCTGGAACTTTTTTTCAATCTCTGCGTTATAAAGCATGTAAAACCATAATTCTTTCCTGAAACACCGAAAGGCGATATTGCAATGAGTGGAGATAAAGCTGACGGTGAAGACGGTCCTGTACTGGACCCACTCGCACAATCGGAAATCGGGAAGATACTTCGTGATGGTTATGAAGAAGTTGTGAAAGAACCGGTTCCCGACAAATTTCTCGCATTACTGGCGACTCTGGAAGCTTCCGAAAAAGCAAGTCCGGAAGATGGTGATTCATGAGCGCTGATGCGAATTTCAAGGACCTTCTATTGGGGGCCATTCCAAACCTGCGCGCCTTTGCTCTCTCGCTTTCGGGCAACAGCAGCTCGGCAGATGATCTGGTGCAGGAAACTTTGGTAAAAGCCTGGAATAAACAATCATCATTTCAGATGGGGACCAACATCAAGGCCTGGTTGTTCACAATCCTTCGCAATGAATTCTACAGCCAGATGCGCAAGAAGGGTCGGGAAATTTCAGATGCCGAGGGCAATCTCACCGAGCGCATGGCTGCCCACCCCGAACAGAATGGCAAGATGGATCTTCAGGACTTTAAAGCTGCTTTGGCGACATTGCCCGAAGACCAAAGAGAGGCAATTGTTCTCGTCGGCGCGTCAGGTCTTTCCTATGAAGAGGCTTCGGAAATTTGCGGTGTTGCAGTCGGCACCATCAAAAGCCGGGTGTCCAGAGCAAGAAGCCAGCTGACCGAAATACTCGGCATTGATGATGTTACAGATTTTGGCCCCGACAATGTGTCGGCACATATCCTGTCGCGCCCGGCTTTAGCAGACACGATTTGACGTAGGGGTCATCGGCAGTGATCTTTCCAGTCTGGCATTCTGACCATTGTTTCTGCCATCCGACTGTGAAACGATTTCTTCAATCGCATCGCTGATATCCTGACTCCCAAACGGCTTTTTCACAACTATTTGCAACAAGCTTTTATTGGTAAGCAGGTCGGTGTCGATTTCATCATCGGTGGTTGTCAGCACAACCGGAACCCTCTGACGCGAGATTTCTCGGAGCACGTCTGCACATACGGCGTGCGCGTTGCGAATGTCGACGATCGCCAGTTGGAAGGAACCTTCCGCCTCCTGGAGAGTTTGTATCGCAACAGTTGATTTGCAAAGTGTGACATCAGCCACACCCATTGCCTTGACAATATCTGCAATTTGAAAGGCTATGAGACTCTCGTCATCCACCACCAAAATACGGCATTCTGTCAAACACATTTTCACTGCCTGTCGTTAATCTTCAATCCTCTTATCTAACGGCTGGCAAATTTGACGTCATTTAACTTTGACACATCTGAATTTAAATTGTGTCCCGATAAATCTGCGGAGAAAATCCCATGAGCACACGCGCGCCTAAAAAGACCCGGAACATTCCCTGTGAAGAATGTCCTTTATGTGCAAGCGAAGCGTTCCGTGACTTCGAAGGCGGGGAACTGTCATACATCTCAGGGTTCAAGCGCGGCGAACTGGTGGCGGAAGCCGGATCTGCCATTTTTGTTGAAGGGTCCAACAGCCCCCATCTCTACACCGTGATTTCCGGTTGGGGCTTTAGATATATGACACTGGAAGATGGTCGCCGACAGATTTTGAATTATGCCCTGCCCGGTGATTTCCTCGGATTGCAGGGCTCTCTTCTGGATGAGATGTCACATTCCGTCGAAGCGCTGTCAGACATGGTTCTGTGTGTGTTTGAAAGGGACCGTCTGTTTGAGCTGTTCAAGGCACAGCCAGCACTGGGTTTTGACATTACCTGGCTGGGTGCACGTGAGGAACAGATGCTGGATGAACATCTTCTGAGCATCGGTCGCCGTTCTGCGCTTGAGCGTGCTGCCTACCTGCTTGCCTTCCTGCACCAGCGCGCCAACCTGGTCGGTCTGTTTAACCAGACAAATGTCATCACACCGCTCACCCAGCAGCATGTGGCTGATACGCTGGGCCTTTCGCTCGTCCACACCAACAAGACGCTCAAAAAATTGCAGAATCGCGGTATCATAAGCTGGAAAGATACCGGTTTCGCGATTCTGGACATAGATACGCTGAAACATATCGCAAGCTGGGATGGCTTGCCGGACCTCAAACGGCCCTTTATCTGAATCTGATCGGGATCGCCTGAATACGAAAAAAAACCCATTTGCCAAATAATAGGCAAATGGGTTTTTGATGCGTGCGATTGAGGCTGTTTGGGCTGATCGCTTAAACCGGCCTCAGCTGACCGTTTACCGTTTACGGCCTGGCCCGAATATGAACCACAATATCAGTCCCACAACAGGAAGCAGCAGGATCAGCAGAATCCAGATCACCTTGGTTCCAGTGGATGCGCCGGATTCAAATGTCTTTACGATTGCATAGATGTCCGCAATCAGAATCAGCAATCCAAAAAAACCAACTTCGATGCCCATCATTTTACTCCGTAACCAAAGAACGTAACATCCAGACGACCTGCTCATGGAATGTCATACGTCCCACCAGCATGTCGTGTGATACGAAATCATCGTGCTTTTCAGCAAGCTCAGCGGCTTTGCGCATTTTGCGGATAGCAGCTTCGTGCCCGTCAATCAGATCATGCACCATCTCATGTGCGGATTCTGCCTTTGCAGCCCGGGAGACGACCGTTTCTGACGGTCCGGAGTGATCAGATAACGGCGCGCGGAAACCGAGTGCGCGAATTCGTTCCGCAATCACGTCAGCTGCCTTGAACAGATCTTCGTATTGCTGCTCGGTCATTTCGTGAACTGCGTGGAACATGGGGCCGACCACATTCCAGTGATAGATGTGCGTTTTGATCACCAGCATATACGTGTCGGACAGAATTTCCGACAAATGACCTGCAATCTGTTCTCTGGCGTCTTTGTTGAGGCCGGTATTGACGTTTTCATCGCCCAGGGAGGGCGACATTATTGTTGTAGTGGAGGCGTTCATTGCCTTCTCCTCTTGTTTGGTGAATTTTTTTGGGGGAGGTCTGTAGCGCTTCAGGACGCGTTTACACTAAAACGCAAAAAATATCGCCGCGATGCCCGCGAGGGCCAAACCGCAAACGAGGACCCACAATACTGGGAACCCTTTTTTGCCCTGTTTTGCGTCCTGTTCTGGAAGTTTTGTTTCGTTCTTATTCATTGTTCCTCGCAGAAAGTGTTTTGCACAAGTCAAACGCACGTCTGAGGGAAAGGTTCCCTTTGCCAGCGATTCAGACGAGATTCTCTGACAAAAATGGATTTGGCAGCGAAAACCGTCTTGTTTTCCGGGCAGGAAACGGAACGACACCGACCCCTTTGGCCTGATCTCCCAAAGCTGCACGCTCGGCCGCTTTTTGCCGCCAAAACGACAGGCCGTCATCAAGCGACAATTCCTGAATCAGGCTATCATGTGTTGCACTGAAATGAGCTGCCCACAGACGACGCCGCAGTAAACCGACATCCTCGGCAGAATTGATCAGAACGCCCGCCTCAAAATCAAATCGCATGGATCGTCCGTTGAGATTGGCTGAAGAAACCAGCCCAACGGCATCATCGATCAGCATGACTTTGGAATGGATGTAAACCATCGAATGGCCGTACAGGGAATCCCGGTCCTGGTCTTTTGTTTGCCGGACATCATTTGTCAGGCAAAACACCCCGAAACGATCTCCAAACCCAGTTTTCAAGCGTTCGAGGGCTTTGATCTGAAGCCACTCACCAAAACGATGAACACTGGATGTGCCACCACCGAAAGCCACATCTTCAGGAGCCGCTGGCAGCAAGGCAATTAATTTGAGGGATGGCGTTTTGCGCCCTGCCTCCGACAGAGCCTCCACAATGGTTCTGGAGCGCAGAAACTGGGATTCCAGATAGATTTGCTGTCGCGCAGAGCCGATCATGTCCAGATGCGCCTGTTCAAGGTCTGTGACTGGCAACTCTGCGCCCCAACTCAACAGTCCAGGTGCGTTCCGTCCCGACGTCGTAACGAGCTTGATCTGTGCCCCGGCCTGGCTGGTATCCGCCATTTCCTGGGAAGAGGCTAAATCAAGAGAGCCTGGGTCAAGAGAGTCTGGGTCAAGAGAGTCTGAGTCAAGAGAGTTTGGGTCGGTCAAAAAGCCGAGATCCGGATAATGCTGTTCCAGATAGTGTGGCAAAAAGGAAAAGCCGAAATTCCGTGCCGTTGACCAACTGAATTGAAAATGCGCCAAGAGTTCCGATACGACGGGGCCCTCGATGTGCAAATCCACATCATGCCAGGTTTCCTCAGCGGTTCGGTCGTGCGCCGGATCATCAAATCGTCGCGGATCCACGTCCAGGCCGCCTATCATGGCCGCCTTGTGGTCAGCAATCAGAAATTTCTGATGAAAGGATTGCGAATAAAGGGGCTTTGACGGCGCCAGCCGGACCCGCCCGTTTCTTCCGGCAAGGACTGCCAGTCCGGGCGGCAAGCGAGTACCAATATCCCTACCGTCCAGGAGATCCGCTGCCTTGTGTCTGACAAACGGCCAGAAACCGTGTTGCAGCATCGAACCTGCCCGGCCTCCCGGAAAGGAAACCTGGAGATGAAACCGTTTTGCGACCGGATGGGGGAGTGTTGATAAATGCTCCAGCAGCACATCCGTCCGGGACCAGACTTCTTCGTGAAGTTCATGAGCGCCGACCGGATCGAAGTCGGTTAGCAAGAGATAGATGTCCACATGCCTGTGGGCGGCATGGGACAGGAGATCCAACCAGGTGCAAAGCCCTGCGGATTGAGCCTCTTTACTCTTGACCGGCGTTGAAAAGGACAAAGCATGAAGGGAAAGGCAGATGTGGGAATGCGCCCCCAAAATGAGGCGTTCCATAGCTGGATATGCTTCCGCTGCCGTAATAAGAATGTCTGCCACTTTGGAGGCAGGGGCTGCGTCCATCACCATATTCCAAGCCTGTGTTCCATACATACGACCCGCATCGGCCCGGATCGGACAATCCGTATGGTTCAGCCGTAAATAACTATCCGTCTCTGATGAGGGAGCTGCGAACGTTTGCTGCAGCTTCATTTCCCTCACTCAGTCATGAAATGTTCAGTTGCCAGCAGGCGTCCCGCCTGATTGCTGATCCAGCGATGCATATTGCCTGTTTGGATTAACCAGTTGCGCCAAAAGATTGCCATCTTCGGTAACCTGCCAGTCAATCTCTACCGTGGCGATAGTCTCGCCCGCAGGAGCTTCCAGACACTGGCCCATAAGCATTGGATAATCGGAATCCATTCTGAAATTATTCTCGATGTCTCGTTCGCACGCGTCTACCGACACGTACTTGGAGGCTACTTCCTCAATCGTCTCACACTGGGACAAGTCGTGACTACAGCCCAACAACAACATGACAGCGAATGTGGTTTCCATTTCAAATCTCCTTCGCTGACACAACGGCGGGGCACGGAATTGGTTCCGTTCGATCATCAGCAAAAATGTCGTGACGAGCCGGAAATGAAGATGCGTTCCAAAAGTAACTCCAACGGCAACCCGCTCTAACGCTGAAAACTTGGGAACGGAATCGCGAGTGGGAAGTTAAAGTATTATCCCGCCAGTTATGTTCGGGATTGTGTGCCGGCGGCGCGCGGCTTTCCAACATCAGGATATACTCCTTGCGTCAACTCGTTCCACTCTTGAAACCGTTAATTGTTCTCTCACTGATAAGCCTCACAACATTTGTGCTTGTCATGGGCGCGCCCATTTTGCAGCCTCTGGCGCTTGGCATTTTTCTGGCGCTCATCCTGCAAATGCCCGTTAAAGCGGCGGAAATTCGGGGGGTTCCAAGGCGTGCAGCCGTTATTGCGGTCATTTTGTTTGTTCTGGCCGCAGGCTGGGCCATTTATCAATTTGCGCTGGTGCCCGCCCAGCAATTGTTAGGTGATGTGCCTCGCCTCCAAGGCGATCTGAGTGATAAGTTGCAGGAGTTGCGACACTCCTTCCGTGATGCAGAAGACGCAACTGAATCCATCAAAAAGGCCGCTGCCGATGTGACAGCCATTGTGGGAGAAGAAGCGGTTCCCGAAGTTGTCGTCAGGGAGCCCAGCTTCATGACCCAGGCCGCTCTCTCTTTCGTCGAAATCGCATCCATTTTTGCGCTGACTGTGGTGTTTGTGAGCTTCATGCTCGTCGCCCGAAACCCATTCCTTATCCTGGCAACCGTGCCTTTTTCCGGATTTACATCCAAACGGCACGCAGCCGAGACATGGCGTAGTGCAGAAAGGCGGATCGCGCGTTACTTTCTGGCCACTGCGGCGATCAATGCTGGGCTCGGGCTGGTTGTCGGACTGGCGCTTTGGGCCTACGGCATGCCAGCGCCAGCCTTTTGGGGAACCGCTGCGGCGCTGTTGAACTTCATGCCGCTTGTGGGACTTCTGATCGGCGCAACAGCGTTGTCTCTGGTATCGATTGTGACATATGACACGCTTTTTCTGGCACTTCTGCCGCCCGTCACCTATCTGGCGATCAACCTTGTGGAAGCCAATTTCGTGACACCTTCTATCATCGGCAATCAGATGAAGATTGCGCCGATTGCAGTGGTTCTGGCACTGATTTTCTGGGGTTGGGTCTGGGGTGTGATTGGACTGCTGATCGCAGTGCCGCTTCTGGTGCTTGCAAAAGCAATCTCAGACGAGAGCAAACGGCTGGATATTGTCCATCGCCTGCTCTCGCGCCGGAACTGACGCTGATAGAAACGCTGGAATAAACCATCTGCCATTCAGACACCCCAAAATTTGGAATAGATAGTGGCGAGCACAAATGCTAAATACTGGATACGACGTTGATCTACGCGTCAAATTTGACCTGGGGCAGACTGATGGACCAATCAATTGGTGAAATCATCGCAGAAAACGAGCGGCTGAAGCTAGAATTGGCCGCCTCTGTCAAGGAGCGCGCTAAGCATCTCCGCAATGCTGATATCGCGAAACAGCGATCCGTGTTTTTGGAAGCCATGCTGGAGACGATGCCAATTGGTGTCGTAATGGCGCACGCGCCAAGCGGCAAGATACTGATGGGGAACAAGCGAGCGGAAGAGTTGGTACGCCATGCCATTTACGAATCCAAAGATGTTGATTCTTACGGCGAATGGGTCTCATACCACGAAAACGGGAGCAGAGTGGAAAGCCATGAATATCCCCTTTCACGAGTGATAAAGGACGGGAAGAATTATTCAGAGCTGGACGTCAACTATCAACGTGGCGACGGAACAAAGTTCTGGATGCGGATCATCGGACGTCCGGTCATCGGAGAAGATGGAAACGTTGTAGGCGCGGCTGTTGCGATCCTTGATATTGACCATGAGCGGCACTTGATTGCTCAACAAGAAATACTGATTGGAGAGCTCAATCACCGGGTCAAGAATGCGTTCACGGTGGTAAAGTCAATTGTCAGCCAATCACTTCGTGGATCTGAAGCCTCGCCTGATGTCAGAGATACAATTGACAGTCGACTTGGAGCCTATGCCAAGGCGCACTCGCAGCTCATCGGAAATCGCTGGGACCGTGCCCTCATTTCGAACATCGCAAATGACACCATCGGACAGATATCGGACGGACGTATTTCGTTCACAGGGCCCGACATTGAACTCCCGTCGAAAATTGGCTTGTCCCTATCCATGGCGTTCTACGAACTGGCAACAAACGCACTGAAGCATGGCAGCCTTTCAGTACCAGAAGGACATGTTTCGATGGTATGGGGCTTTGCAGATGCCAGCCAAACGTCGCTTAGTATCGAATGGATGGAACATAATGGACCTCAACCCGTTGAACCTACGACCAAAGGTTTTGGTTCGCGGATTATTGGTCGCGTCCTTGCCGCAGAAACAAACGGAAATGTTACCATGAGCTACCCAGAAACAGGGTATGAATGGAGATTGGAAATGCCGTTAAAGAACGAAGATGAGGACCATGAAGACGGACACTAAAAAAATTTTTATAGTCGATGATGAAACCATAATCGCGTTCGAGATGGCCGACACCCTTGAAGACCTTGGCTTCGAGGTCGTTGGACCGTCTACGCAATTATCAGACGCACTTTCACGCGCCGAAGACGAAGAAATTGATGTGGCATGTCTCGACGTGAATCTCGGGAACGGCAAGACCTCAGAACCTATTGCGAAAATTCTGAAAGACCGCGGAATTCCATATGTTTACATCACTGCGTATGATGCAAACCAAGTGAGTTTCGTCGACGAAACTGATCGTGTCCTGAAGAAACCGATATCCAAAGTTGATCTGCAAAAAGCATTATTGCAATCGACGAAGGATTAGCCGTCAATGCTGACACGGCCAGTGCGACCTTTTCAGCCAGCCACCGATTGAGCGTTGCGCTAATCGTTTAGTGGCTGAACGGTGGTCGCGATATCGTGTGCTCTGTAACAGCGCCTGATAGTCGTTGCCTTCATGCTACTTTGTAACACAAATATTAAATGCAAGAACCAAGACCGGATGTCGGCGTCAAGAGGGTTAGTTTTCCAGCGCCAAGCGGCTCAACTCACGGCCTCCAATCAAGCAACAATCCCAGAAACGGCTCATCCTTTGTATTTATCATGGCGTAAAGCTTAGGGGCGTCAATTGGCTTGGCTCTGTGCGTAATCAGGTTGGAAAAGCTCATGGTTTTGTCCGCAAAACAGTCGAGCGTTGCCAACATGCGCGGCCTTGTCCAGCCAGACACAAAATGAACTGTGAATTCATCTTGCTGCAGACGTGCCATGTCTCCCCAATGGGTGCCTGTTGTGAACCCGGAATAGACCACTTGACCGGTCCCGTGTTGCAGTAATGGTGAAAACTCCAGCTGCGCGTCAAGGTTTTGCGTCGTGTCGATGACCGCCCGAATGCCTTCCGGCGCGTGACGCGCCATCTCGGTCGCAACATCAGCCGAATTGTTGTTGATCGCCACATCTGCCGAGCATCGCTCGGCAATCGCCAGGCGTTCGGGCCGGTGCCCTATAATGGCAACGCGTGCGCCCCGGCCCCTTGCGGCCTGTGCCGCGAGTTGTCCGATCAAACCATCGCCATAGACCAGAACCCAATCATTCTTATCCATGATGACGCGACTGGCAGCATTCCAGCCCACCTGAGCAATGACGCAGGCAGCTGCGTCTTCGTCGGCGACGCCATCTGGTATTTGGTAAATCTCGGTCGCAGCTGTGTTTCCAAATGCCGCGTGTGATCCCCATTGGCCTGTCAGTGGGCTTTGCCAGCTGCTCTCGGTAGCAACAACCCGATTGCCCAATTCTATATCTGAGACACCTTCGCCAAGTTCGGTGACGACGCCCACTCTCTGATATCCGGGAACACATGGAAATTGCGTCGGAATCCAGGAAAAGACGTCGTTCATCATCCAGCCTTCGGTACCGACGCTGATGGCCGACATCGTTGTCCTGACCTGAACCTCACCGGGACCGGGCCGAGGCAGATCAACCTCAGCAAGCTCCGTCATGCCTTTTTCTGGATGAACCATCGCTTGTGTTCGCATTGTTTGCTCCAAATTCTTGTAGCTACATTGTTAGTTAAGCAGGGAGGGCGTTATTCTGTTTTCTGCGGAGGCAACACTTTTCCCGGGTTCATGATCCCGAGTGGATCAAGCGCATCCTTGATCGCACGCATGACCGTCAGGGAAGTGCCCGACTTTCGGCGCGCCATAGATCCCAACTTCAGGGTCCCGATGCCATGCTCCGCCGAAAAACTGCCCTCATAGTCCTCGACAAGATTTTCCAGAATTGCCCGTAGCTCCTCGTGCTTTCCGGCAGCGCTTGGCGAAGGCCAGATGGTGAAATGCACATTGCCGTCACCGAGATGAGACACGACAAAGAAACGGGCACCCGGATCGTATTTCAGGAGATCCTGTTCCGCTCTGACAAGAAAAGGCGCGACCGCATGCAATGGCAACGAGATGTCGTTGATTACCAAATCATCGACGGTCACGGTCAGTTCGCCAGCAAGCTCGCGACGGTGCCACATCTCAATACGCTGCGCTTCATTTTGTGCGACGGTCGCATCAAGCAGGAGCCCCTCTTCCATCATGTCCATCAGCATTGACATAAGCCGTTCAACAATCGGCACACTGCCATCGTCATCTTCGGTCGCATCTTTTGGTGACGTCGCCCCCAATTCAATCATCAGATTGACGTCATATGCACTGTCGAACGGCTCTCGCGCCGTGGGATCATGTTTGAGGTGCTGCTCAATGTACAAGCGTGGCATATACTCGAATGCTTCCACCATACCACCGGTCTCTTCCTGCAGACGGTTCAGTATGGTCAGTCCGTCCTCCAGGCGCGCGGCTGCAATCATGGCCGTCGCATAGGCTTTGGGTTTGGGATGGAGCTTCAGAACGGCGCCGGTAATGATGCCAAGAATACCTTCCGAACCAACGAAAAGATGCCTGAGATCGAGGCCGGTATTGTCTTTGTGGAGACTGGTCATCAAATCAAGCACCTCCCCTGAGGCGAGCACGACTTCCAGACCGAGGCACAAATCCCGTGCATTGCCGTAGCGCAACACGTTGGATCCGCCTGCATTGGTGGCAAGGCACCCGCCGATCTGGGCCGACCCGCGCGCGCCGAACGTCAGCGGAAAGACAAGCCCATGCTCGGCAGTCATTGTGTGAATATCTTCGAGAATAACACCGGACTGAACCCGGGCAGTCCGAGAGTCGGCACGGATTTCTTCGATCTTGTTGAGACGGTCAAGCGAAAGCATGAGCGCACCTTCGCCCTTGGTTCCGCCGGAAAGTCCGGTGTTGCCTGATACAGGAACGACCGGCATCTTGTAACGCGATGCAATGCGCATGATTGCCGAAACTTCTTCGGTCGACTTCGGGCGTAATACTGCGGAAGGCACCCAGGAAATGCTATGGGTCCAGTCACTTTGCCATTTGCGGGTGTCGTCGCCGGTGAGGACATTGCCAGCACCAAGCTCCTGCGTAAGCTCCCCTATCATCTCACTCATCGCTGCAACTCCTGTTGGCGCGTTCAAAGATTCTTGTCGCCAAACTTTTTTCGAAAGACGTTTCTAGCGCTTTTTAAGCGGCGCTTAGTAAGTGGCGCGACCGCCGGAAAGGTCGAATACAGCGCCCGTTGTGAAGCTGTTTTCCTCTGTTGCAAGCCAGCAAATCATTGAAGACGCTTCGTCCAGTTCCAGCATCCGGCCACGTGGAATTTTGGCGAGCATATAAGCGATATGCTCTTCGCTCTGCTGCAGCGCGAGGGTGGTTTTCGCAACTGCAGGTGTGACGGCATTGACTGCGATATCACTGTCCGCCAATTCCTTGCCAAGCGACTTGGTGAAGGCCAGCACTCCGGCTTTCATGGAGGAATAGGCGGACGCGTTCGGGTTGCCTTCCTTGCCTGCCACGGATGCGACATTCACGATCCGGCCATAGCCTGCTTCCAGCATATGCGGCACGACACTTTGCGAAACGTAAAAAGTGCCCGTCAGGCCGATGTGAATCACCTGTTCAAAGGCTTCCGGCGGATAATCCACAACACTGGCATTGGGACCGACAATCGCGGCATTGTTCACCAGGATATCGATCCGACCGAAATGACTGACTGTGTTCGCGGTCGCAGCCTTGACGGCAGCAAGATCGCCGATATCCACAGGCTGCGTAAGCACACGGGTCTCGTCAGAATATTTCTCCTTGAGCTTTGAAAGCAGGTCTTGATCACGGTCCCAGATCGAAACAGCGCCGCCGCCTTCCAGAATGCGCTCAGCTGTGGTCAGACCGATGCCCTGCCCGCCACCGGTGATGACAGCCGTGCGTCCCTCAAAATTGTAACTGTTGCGATTTTTCATGGTTGCCCCTCAAGCAATATCGAAGACGCAATCAAGCGGCTTCTGTACCGGTGACGTATCCGGATTGGTATCCATAATGTCGCCCATGAAGGCCCACCATTTTTTCATCACAGGCGCGTCCGCCAGCTCATCAAGCCGGTTGGTCTCGGTCTTTTGAAAAGTGGCGAATAGAATATTCGTCTCGGGATCGTGGAAAATCACGTAGTTGCGAATACCGTAAGCGGCCAAAAGCTCTGAAAGCTCCGGCCAGATTTCATCATGCCGTTTCTTGTATTCCGCCTCCATGCCAGGATGCAGTTTCATCTTGAAGCCAACGCGTTCCATACCATCCCTCCTGAAAGGTGTTCCGGGCCGCAAAGCGCCCCGGAACTGTTCATTTTTAATGCGAGGATCAGAAGTCGAAATCGTCGATATTGTCGCTGTCGAACGTTGTCAGCTCTGGCTGAGTGTTCATAACGTTCTTCTCCAGGATCGTTACTTCACCAAGATTTGGCACTTCGAACGTGCCGCCAACTTCATTCGCGATCTCGCCGTTTTTCAGACCAACGGCAAAGTGAGCCGCAAGCCATCCCTCATTGTAAGGGCTCCAGAGTTGAAATGCCTCGACGGTGCCATCCTTGATGAATGGGCGCATCTGGTTTGGCGTTCCAAGACCGGTGAGTTTGACCTGCTCGGCCTTTCCGGCTGACTGGATAACCTGTGCCGCAGCGGCGACACCCACAGTCGTCGGCGAGATGATGCCGCGAAGGTTGGGATAAGTCTGAAGCAATGCCTCAGCTTCTGTCGTGGATTTCTGAGGCTCATCATCACCATAGACAGTCGCGACAAGCGTCATCTTTGCGTATTTTGGATCATTCTTCAGAGTCTCTACCATCGCGCCGATCCAGGCGTTCTGATCCGGCGCATCTGTTGTCGCCGACAAGATTGCGATCTCACCTTCATAGTCGATCATCGACCCAAGAAGCTCGACCTGACCAGGCCCGGTTTTCGTAAAATCGACTGGCAGAATGGCTGCATCGCGGTGCTCTTCATTGTCGACAAGATCGCCGTTTACAGCAAGCACGAGGATGCCACGCGAGCGGGCGCGGTCAAGCACCTGGTTGAGAGCGTCCGGGCTGTTTGGCGAGATCGTAATAACATCCACACCGCGCTGGATTTGCGCTGTGATGAACGGGATCTGCGAAGTCGCTTCTGCCGTTGCCGGAGCAGCCTGACTGAACGTGCAGTTGATCTCCTTGCAGGCGTCTTCAAAGCCAGCAACCAGGCTGTCGAAATACGGGTTGCCTGTGTTTTTTGGAATGTAGACGATGTTGACCGGATCCTGGGCGATTGCCGGTGCTGCGAAAATCGACGCACTTACGGCAAGGATAGCCAGCTTGGTGATATGTTTCATGGTTCTCAATTCCTCCATTAGTGTGCTCCATATGGAGCGGTTTGCCCGACCCGTATTCACCTCTGGGTTCGGGCATAGATTGCATTGGTCGCGATGATCGAGACAATGAGCAGAAAGCCCATCACGATCAACTGCGAGGTGATCTGGATATTGGCGACGTTCATTCCTGTTGCGATGACAATCAAAAGCCAAGCCGCAAGGAAGGTGCCCGCAATCGAGCCGCGTCCGCCGAAAATGTAGGTGCCGCCAAGCATGACCATAAGCACCATTTGAAGTTCGCCACCGGTCGCCATGTCATAGCGCACTGACGCCAGACGTGACGCCGTTAGCATGCCTGCAAACGAACTGACGACGCCGAGCAGGACAAAAAGGCCCATCTTGATGCGCTGAACACGAATGCCGGCATGTCTTGCAGCTTCAGGCGATGTGCCGATCTGATAGATCTGCCGGCCCGTGACTGTGAAGGCCAGAAATACCGCGAGAATAATGGTTGCGATGAGGAACAAGACGACAGGTATCGGCACACCGAACCAGTATTTCCAGTCGATCCCGATGAACCATGTGGGGAATCCGCTGATAGAACGGTCACCGGCAAGTACCTGCGCAAGGCCCCGGTAAAGTGTCAGCGTGCCGATTGTGACGATAATCGAGGGCAGTCGAAATTTGAGCACGAGAATGCCGTTGAACGCACCCATGAGGGCACCGGTGATGACGGATGCCACCATGGCAAACCCAATCGGCAGCCCAAGCTTGAAAAGCGACGCGAACACACAGGCCGAAAATGCCATCATTGCAGCCGGCGAGAGATCGATCTCGCCTGCAATGATAATGAGCGTCAGCACAAGCGCGATGATCGCGTATTCGACGTAAAAGGTAGCGCTTTCCAGAATGAAGGTCGTGTCGGCAAAAAATGGCGATAATTGTGTGGCAACAGCAAACGCGATGAGCAGCAGCACGAAGGTCATGACTTCAGGACGGATCAGGATGACCTGCCAGAGTGGCCTCACTTCGGTTGCGCCTAGCGAAGCTGTGTGTTCGACGGGCGCTACCGGATCGGTTGCCAGGCCTTTATTGGTTGGATTGTCGGTCATGCCGAGGTCCTCGCTTCTGCAATGGCTCGAATGCTGCGTTCGCGAACCGTTCTGTCAATCAGAAGAGCAAGCACAATGACCGCGCCATTGAAGACATCTTGCCAGAATGCCGAAACGCCCAGGATTGGAAGCGCGACCGAAACCATGCCAAGCAAAAGCACGCCCAGAACCGTTCCCAGGACAGTGCCCACCCCACCATTGATGGACACACCGCCAACGACCACCGCGGCGATGACTGTGAACTCGAAGCCCACGCCGGTTATTCCCGGATTCACATATCCGAAACGCGATGCGTACATGACACCGGCAAGGCCTGCCAGTGCCCCAGACAGAGAGAACACAAGCAGCGTGACAGGGACCACATTAATCCCGCGCAAGGGTGCCGCAACCGGGTTTGACCCAAGAGCATAAATCTGGCGGCCAAGACGCGTGTGATCAAGGAAGAGATACGTCACACAGGCGACCAGAAAGGCAATGATCACAAGCCATGGAATTCCGAAAATGGGTGATGTCTGGGACATTTGGATCAGCGAACGAGGGATGAATTGCGGATCAACCTGACGCGCGCCCGAGACGAGGAATACAAACCCTCTGAACAGGCTCAGTGTGCCCAGTGTCACAATGATGGATGGCAGCCGGAACAGCACGACCAGCACCCCGTTGAACAATCCCAGCATCGCGCCCAGTCCAATAGCGACAAGGACCCCGACGATCACAGGCAATTCAGGCATATCGCGAAAAATCATTCCCGCAATGATGGAGGAAAACGCCAGGATCGAGCCTATCGAAAGATCGACGTGGCGCGCGACCAAAACCATCATCTGCCCCATCGCCGCAATCAGGATCAACGGTATGGCGAGCGCTGTTATTCGCAATGTTTCAAACGAGATAAAGCGTGGTTCGATGATGCCCACGACAATGGTGATGAGCACGATCATCAGGAAGATACCAGCTTCGCGTCTGTGCAGGAGTTCATTCAAAAGGCGGCTCATTGGGCGGCCACTCCCTGAGAGGAATTTGGGCCCTGATCGGAATTTGGGCCCTGATCGGGATTTGGGTTTGAAGCGTGCGATCCGGTGCGCGGCACCGCAGCCTGCATGATGAGTTCTTGCGTTGCATCCTTGCGCGGAAGCTCCGCTGTCAACTGGCCTTCCGCCATGACCAGAATACGATCGCAAAGGGCAAGCAACTCGGGAAGCTCAGAAGAAATCAACAGAATTGCTTTTCCTTCGGCGGCAAGAGCGCCGATCATATCGTAGAATTCGGCTTTTACACCAACATCGATACCCCGGGTCGGTTCATCCAGAATCAGAACCGATGGATCGGTGTGAAGCCACCTGGCAAGAATTGCCTTTTGTTGATTGCCACCGGACAATTCCATGATCGGCTGGCGCAGACTGGCCAATCTGATCTTCAGTTGCTCTACCGACGCCTGCGCAAGTTGCCGCACGAGCGACGCTTTGATGAACCCGCGCGGTGCGATCTTGTCAGGCACGGCTGCGGTGATGTTATTTTCAACTGACATTGTGGCAAAAATTCCGGCAGCCGCACGGTCTTCCGGCACAAATGCCAGCCCCAGACCGATTGCCTTGCTCGGATCGTCGATCTTGACTTCGGAACCGGCGACGTGGATCGAGCCGCTATCGGCAGGAGCCACACCGAATATGGCGCGGGCCACATCAGTACGCCCCGCACCAACCAATCCCGCAAGCCCAACAATTTCGCCTTTTCGGACAGAAATCGAAATGTCGCGGAATGCACCGCGCGAGGTCAGGTTTTTGACTTCAAGTGCAACGTCGCCAATCTCGGCTTCCTTGGCATGCTTATAGTCTTTGACGGGTCGGCCGATCATCATCCGTATGATATCGTCATCATTGAGGTCCGCAACAATTTCAGTGCCCACGAGCACGCCATCTCTGAATACCGTAGCGCGGTCACAAAGTGCCCTGACTTCCTCGAGCCGGTGCGAGATAAAGACGATCGTCCGCCCTTCATCACGCAGTTTGCGGGCGATGCCGAACAGGGTTCCAACCTCTTTAGGGGTTAGCGGCGCTGTCGGCTCATCCATTATTATAAGGCGCGCGTCACTATCCAGCGCCCGCGCGATTTCGACCATCTGCTGGTCAGCAATCGACAGCCCCCGCATCGAGCGAGTTACATCAATCCGAATGCCCAGCATGTCCATGAGCTCACGCGCTCGCGCTGCAATTTCCGACCAGCGAACACGTCCAAGAACGGCATCCTGACTCCTGCCAAGAACCAGATTTTCCGCGACCGAGAGATCGGGAAACGAAATTGGTTCCTGATGGATCAGCGTTATGCCAAGGCGCTGTGCGTTGAGCGGAGAGCCAACATCAACCTTCTTGCCGTTGATCGCGATCGTGCCCCTTGTCGGGTTGTGAACACCCGCCAGAATTTTGGCGAAAGTTGATTTGCCCGCGCCGTTCTCGCCCAGGAGAGCGTGAATTTCGCCGCTGCGCAGGTCCAGATCGACATCGCTCAGAACCTCAACGCCAGCGAACTGCTTGGAAATTCCACGGGCCGAGATGAAAGTCTCGGCGTCTGGCGACTGATTGGTTGCATCCATTGATTAGTGTCCGCCCTGCATTGGCACCGGAGCGTCGGCCACAATCAAGGCGCGCTCCTTGAGTTCCGTCCAAAACGCATCCGGAATTTCAGCACTGAGGCTTTCGGTATTCTGGATAATTTCCGAGGCTTTCGCAGCACCTGGAATGACCGACACAACGGCCTGGTGAGCCAGCGGGAATTGTAACGCTGCGCTTGGCAATGAAACGCCATGCTTGTCAGCAACTTCGCTGATATCGCGGACTTTTTTCTGCATTTCTGCTGAGGCCGAAGCATACCCGTATGTTGCGTTCTCGCCTGCACCCGTCGCCAGAATGCCGGATGCGAAGGGCGCGCCGACAACAACGCTGATTCCCCGTTTCACACAATCCGCCATGCCTCGGTGAAGGCTGCCCTGATCTGCCAATGTGTACGGCATCGCCACAAGGAAGAAATCAACATCCACACTGGGAGCTACCACCTCGAAGGCCTCATTCGTGTTGATGCCCATGCCAAATGCCTTGATGTCGGACGACTTCTTCAGCTCTTCCAGAGCGGGAATCCCTGTCTCCAGCAGATCTTTGCGATGACGCGCATATTCGTCGACGTCATGATAGGCTGCATCCAGATCGTGGATAACAAGAACATCTACCGTGTCCAGCGCCAGGCGCTGCAATGCCTGCTCGTATGAGCGCATGATGCCATCACGGCTATAGTCAAATTTGACTTCAAAATTCAGACCGCCAACCCAGGGGCTTCGATCAAACGTTGCAGGATTGGCAGGCCGGTGAAGCGTACGACCGACCTTGGTGCTAACGTGGAACTTGTCCCGGGGCAGAGTTCGCAAAAAGCCTCCCAGGCGATGTTCGCTGAGGCCCCTGCCATACCATGGAGCAGTATCAAAATAGCGCAAGCCTGCATCCCAGGCTGCCTGCAGGGTTTCACGTGCTACGCTTTCTTCGACAGTTCCGTATAATTCGCCGATATGAGCGCCACCGAAGCCAAAGACCGGCAGTTCAAGCCCGGTTGCTCCAACCGTCCTTTTGGTCCTCACCGAGATCATAGGCTCCCCCTCTCAAACGCAGACTTGGGACAGCCTCTTTGGACCGCCTCTTCCGTCATTTCGTAAAACTTGTCAGACAAAAATTGATTTGACAAGTTTTTTCTTTTCCGTGCAATATCGACAGACTTGGGGGCGAATGAGTCACCGATCAGGAGGATTCATGACACCACAGATGTGTGGCACATACCCGATGATTCACACCTTCTTTCGCAAGGATGGCATGCTGGATTTCAGTGCTATCGATGCCCGGCTGGCCATACAATATGCGGCCCACCGCGATGTTCATCATGCGCGGCATCGCCTACTTCGCGGAACGCGGATTACTGCGCATCTGCCTGACATCGAACGGAGTGCCTCTCGACTTCCGTCCTTGTGCGGAAATGCCCGTAGCGACGCATGGGAAGCCTGCGTGGCAGACGAATCGGGTCCGCTGACCCACTGAACACGAACAGGAATGCACGATGGCCAGGATCACTGATGTAAAAACGACAATCTGGGAATGGGTCGGGCCCGTCGAACCCATGCCGCCCCACTTTTGCACCACGGCAGGCGATCTCGTGACGGATGTCACCGGGTCCATCGCAGGCTTCCGTTTTCTTGGCTGGCTCATCGTCGAAATCGAACTGGACGATGGCACGGTCGGCATCGGTAATGCCGCTCTGGCACCACATGCCACCAAGGCAACCATAGATACCTATCTAAAGCCCCTGCTCATCGGCACTGATCCGATGGACAGCGAATATATCTGGCAAAGCATGTATCGGCGCACCCTGCCATTCGGGCGCAAAGGCATCGGCATGACTGCGATCAGCGCGGTTGATCTGGCCATTTGGGATGCGAAGGGCAAAATTTTGAACCAGCCAGTGTTCAGGCTGCTGGGTGGCCGCACCAAACCCAAACTCCCGGTCTATGCGAGCCGGCTTTACAGCCAGCCCGTCGACAGTCTTGCCCTTGAGGCAAAGAATTACGTCGACCAGGGCTTCAAGGCGATCAAGTTGCGGTTTGGCTGGGGACCGAAGGACGGTCGCGAAGGCATGTACAAGAACCTGGAGCTTGTCACTGCAGCCCGCGAAGCCGTTGGCGAAACCATTGATATCATGGCCGATTGTTACATGGGCTGGAATGTTGAATATGCCAAACGCATGCTCCGGCTGCTGGAGCCTCTTAACATGCGATGGGTTGAAGAGCCTGTCATTGCCGATGACCTTGCAGGCTATGCTGAATTGAAGGCACTCAATATGGTTGCGATTTCGGGTGGCGAACATGAATACACGCTTCAGGGCTTCCGCCATGCACTGGATCTCGGCGCTTACGACATCGTCCAGTTTGATGTGAACCGGGTGGGCGGCATCACCGCCGCCAAGAAGATCGCCGATCTGTGCGAAGCGCATGACATTCCCGTCATTCCCCACGCTGGGCAAATGCACAACTACCATTTGTCGATGTCCAGCTACGCGGCACCGATCTCTGAATACTTTCCAAAAGTTCCGGTTGAGGTTGGCAACGAGCTTTTCTGGTACATTTTTGACGGCGAGCCGGTTGCTGAAAACGGGTTCGTCAACCTTGCCGATGACAAGCCCGGCTTTGGCCTGACCCTGAAAACACCGGATGAGAATTTCAAACTGACAAAGTGAGCACCCCATGCCCAACTTTCCGATTATTGACACGCACCTTCACGTTTGGGATTTTAAACGTCTTAAATACAGCCTGTTTGAAGGCCACCCGCTGTTTGGCAAATCCTACCATGTCGAGGACTATCAGCGGGATTGCGGGGATGTCGATGTCGAAGCGATGGTGTTCCTGGAATGCTATTGCGACTTCAATGCCGAAAGCGGCCAGTACATCGAAGAAATTGAGTTCGTTGAAGACGAAGCCAAACGAGACCCGCGCATCAAGGGCATCGTACCGATGGCCCCGCTGGAAAAGGGCCGTGCCGTAGAGCCACTCCTTGCGGAGATGGTAGAGCGATTTCCGAAGGTGAAAGGCATCAGGAGGATCATGGAATTTGACGATGATCCCCGCGCCTTGACCCTGTCTGACGGGTTCATTGAGGGCGTCAATCTGCTGCATAAGTTCGGCCTGCATTTCGAGATCAATGTGAACCACACCCAAATGGACATCATTCGCGAATTCGTGCGTCATATTCCCGATGTCCCTATGATCCTGGACCATTGCGGAAAGCCGGGGATTGAAGAAGGCGAGATCGCGCAATATCGCGACGATCTTGCCGAACTGTCCAAACACCCGAACCTGTGGATCAAGCTGTCTGATCTTCCGGTCGAAGCGAAACATGATTCCTGGAGTGAGCAGGACCTCAGACCATTTATCGACACAACGATTGAGCATTTCGGTATGGACCGAACGATTTTCGCCAATGATTGGCCCATTTGCCTGCAGGCAACCAACATACCTCAGTGGGTTGAAGTCCTGGACCGCGCATTAGCGACTTTCAGCGAGCCGGAATTGAAAAAGTTTTATCGCGACAACGCCAATAGCTTCTATCGTCTCGGTCTTTGATAGAATCGGAGAACTCAGCCATGCCTACCAACCCACTGCCGCCTGACCCCAACGTCGAAGCTGTTTTCGCAGCAGCCGCCGGCGGTGTGCCGGACATGGCTGACACAAAGCAGTTGGGGGGCACGCTGGAAAGGAAATCAATCTCCGAACAAGTCACCTCCCGCATTATGGCAATGATAAAAAGCGGCAATTTGAAATCGGCTGACAAATTGCCGACCGAAGCCAAGATGTGCGTCGCCTTTGGCATCTCGCGCCCGCCACTGCGCGAAGCATTGAAAGCGCTCACGCTGATGGGGGTTCTGGAAAGCCGTCAGGGTGGACGTTACACCGTCACCGATCTATCACCCACGCGCATGGCTGCCCCGTTCAACGCAATGTTGTCGGTGAACGATTATGACCTCAAGGAACATTTCGAAGCCCGCGCATTGATTGATCTTGAGCTGACGCGCCTTTGCGCCGTTAACGCCACAGATGCGCAGCGGAAGCGCATTATGCAGCTCGCGCTGGACGGTCGTGAATTCTACAACGATCCCGCAGCGTTCAGACTTCTCGACATCGAATTCCACCGCTCTTTGAACGAAGGCTCAAAGCACCGGCTTCTCGCGGATCTGGCACAGAGCCTGTATGATCTGGGACTTGATATGCGCCGGATTGCAAGTGCCTTGCCTGGGGTGATCGAACTCTCGGTAAGCCAGCATATCGAAGTGGCAGACGCTGTTCTGGAAGGTGACGCGGAAAGGGCTGCCCGAACCTATCGCATGCACCTTGAACACGTGTCGGAAACAACCAGACGGGCCATTGACTTCACCCAAAAGCACGCAGAAAGCGATAAATGAACAAGGATTTCCGCATCAAGGATATGCGCGTTTACGTGGTCGAACCCAGCTCCGAGGCCGGCACCTATTTTCAGCAGGGAAAGTCCGAGCACTGGCTGGTCGATAGTCTGATCGCAAATCCGATGTCCGGCCACGCCCCTTATCGCGCTCGACGCTCTAGCTGGGGCATCAACGCTCTCGACAGCATTGTCGTCGAACTGGAAACAGAATCAGGCAAGACCGGGGTTGCGACGGGAAGCGGCGGCGTACCGGCGGCCTGGATTATTGCCAACCATTTCAGCCGATTCATCGTTGGTCAGGATGCGCGCAATATCAATCTGATCTGGGATCAGATGTACCGCTCAAGCCTGCCATACGGGCGCAAAGGCATCCCCATTCTGGCTATCAGTGCAGTGGACCTTGCTCTTTGGGATTTGAACGGCAAAGTTCGGGACGAGCCGGTCTTCAATCTGATTGGTGGCAAGGTCCGCAACGAAATAGAATTCTACTGTACCGGACCCGATGCCGCTGCCATCAAGGAAATGGGATTTTGGGGCGCCAAGGTCCCCTTGCCCGAAGGCCCGTTCGATGGTGAGGCCGGACTTCAGAGAAACGTCGCGTTTCTCAAAAGTCAGCGCGAAGCGATTGGTCCGGGTTTTCCGCTGATGGTGGATTGCTACATGTCGCTTGATGTGCCCTATGCAAGCCGCCTTGCCACCGCATGCGCCGAGTTGGACATCTATTGGTGGGAAGAACCGCTTTCCCCCGAAGACAATGAGGGCTACCGAAGGCTGCGACAGGCCCACCCCGGCTTGAAATGGACAACGGGTGAGCATGAATATACCCGTTACGGGTTCCGGAAACTGATCGAGGACCGCTTGCTCGACATCCTCCAGCCGGATGTGATGTGGGTAGGCGGCCTGTCCGAAACACTGCGGATTGCAGCCCATGCCGGAGCCTATGACGTTCCCATCGTGCCCCATGGCAGCGGCCCCTATTCCTATCATTTCATTGCAAGCCGCACTGAACCCGCTTTTTGCGAATATGTCGCTGCCAGCGCTGACGGCCGCTCAATCCTGCCCGTTTTCGGCACATTGATGGAAGGCGAGCCTGTTCCAGTGAATGGCCGTCTGGAAATCCCCGACGCGCCCGGATTTGGTATGGAACTCGCCCGGCGCAGCATGCTCAGACAGATTTCGCCCGATCAAATCTCCTGACATATTTCGGGATGACTGCAGTCAAATATGGCCGAATTCATCGCAATTGTGAGATCTGGATTTTGCAAGTCGCCTGTTGCCAGTACCAGCTTGGATGTTGGTGTCGGGTCAAAACCGAACGCTGAAGACATCCCGGACACGCTTTGGCTTGAGTAGCATATGGCGTCTGTGGTGATGTGTGGGCATCCAACAGAAAAGACTGGAAACGGCCGCCGTCAGCAGGCGTCATTATCCACTGACGGCGCTCACATCCTAATCACCACATGCCGCTACACCATGATCACGTGTCATTGCGGGGAATGCGCAATGTCTGACCGACCAGGATCAGGTTCGGATCGCTGATGATATTTTGGTTCGCTTGCAAGATAGGCTGAAAGTCATTGTTGCCGTATTCGCTTTGCGCAATTTTCGTCAAATTGTCTCCCGAAACCACCGTGTAGTTCCGGTATCCTGTATAACCGGGCAGAATTTTGGGCCCGAACAGAACCGGGATTGTAATTGCAGGGCCATCCTCATTCCCTGTGTCATCTGCCAGCCGCACAAACAGGCGACTGAGTTGAAAGGAATTGGTTGCAGGAATGGCGATGTGGCCCTGAAATTGTTTCAGGGCGAGCGAACCAACGGTGGTGAAAGACGCATACTCGTCATGCCCCTCGCTCACATTGATGGTCAGCGTGCCCTCAAAGGCAACGGCAATCCCGGCGATCAGTATGTCGCTTCCCACCAGATCGAAGGGTTGCGGCTGTTGAATAATGATATTTTGCGTACTCATCGAGACGTCCTCTCATTGGAAGAGCCCCCCACAGCCTCGCCATATTAGCTTATTTCCACGCAATTTCCGCCATCTTTTGCACACCGCTACGAGCCAATGTTTTTTGGCCTAAGAACAGATTAATTTGCGCTGAGAACAGTTGCTCAACAATTCAGGTTACCGAATAGGTTGCGAATGAAGAAGCTATGACGCAATGGCTCTCAACTTGGCGGCTTCAGACCTGCCTGTTGAGAAAGGCGACTAACAGAGTTCTGATAATATGTAGCAGCGGAGTGCTGCCCATGTCCGGTCTGAATTTTTCAATTCAGTGCTGACCGAATGGCCGATTTCATTGCAATTATGAGATCGGGATTTTGCAAGTTGCCTGTTGCCAGAACGAGCTTGGATGTTGGCGTCGGGTCAAAACCGAACGCGGAGGACACCCTGGACAGGCCGGGCTTGATAGAGGAGCGCCCGACAAGGCCAACCGCCACACCGGCCTCAACTGCGGCGATCACCCCGGACACGCTTTGGCTTGAGTAAACCACCCGAAAGGGCCTGCCCCGCGCCTGCAATGATGCAATCGCTGCGTCGCGCCACCAACAAGCATGGTCAAACAAGGCAACAGGAAGTGGGACGGTCGCGGAAAAGTCGGTGTGATCCGATGCAACCCAGCACGTCGGATCTTCACAGAGAAGCTCTTCTCCCTGTGCCGGGTGCTCGACCTCATAGACGGCCATATCAAGACGGCCCTTTTCCAGCGCATCAGGAAATTCGGGACTCAAGGCGCAGGTGACCTCCAGTTCGACCTGAGGGTGAGCACGGGTAAAGGTGGCTATGATCTGCGCCAGTTTGGCACGCCCGTGATCGTCCGGAATACCAAGCCTCAATTTCCCGCGCACTGCCTGTTGGGACATATCGCGAAGCGCGCCATCCAAACGTGCGGTCACTTCGTCGGCGACCGGAAGCAGATATCGCCCGGTTTCGGTCAATACCACACCGCGCCCGTGCCGCTCAAAGACGGCGCGTCCAATGATGGTTTCCAAACGCTTGATCTGAAGACTGGTGGCCGATTGGGAGCGATGGATTTGTGCAGCACCATCGGTGACGCTGCCTGCTTTGGTGACCGCGATGAAGGTGCGCAGAAGCTCGCTGTCGAGACATTCCATCTGTTTTTCCAATGGCTGATATTTAAACTATTCGATTTATATATGACATTCCTCACTCTATCTTGCAAGTATTGAGGAGCCCACCATGCCCGACCAAACAACCACCGTACCGCGAACATACCGCCCCCATATCCTTGGAGTATTGGGCGCAGGAACACTATTGGTGATTGCCGCGATCTGGCCGGCGCACATCGTTCCTGCGGTGAAGTTTATTGTCTGGGGTCTGGTCTTTGTCGCGCCGATTGTCGTGCCCGGTATCCTGGTCGCAGCATGGATCATCGCAAGCGGCGCAGATGCTCATATCTCTCGCGCATTTGAAGGGCGAACCGCTCGGACGATTGTGGCTGCGTCGCTGATTGGCGCCATCACGCCCGTTTGCGGGGTGACGGTACTGCCGTTGATGGCAGGCCTCTTGGCGGCGGGTATACCACTGGCTCCGATCATGGCTTTCTGGCTGTCATCTCCCGTCACCGATCCCGCCATGCTGGCCACAACCGTCGCCACCCTAGGCCTGTCTTTTGCCGTGGGCAAGACAGTGGCAGCGTTCGGTCTGGGCCTGTTCGGAGGCGCTGTGACAGCTCTGTTTGCGCGGCGGGCCTGGGCTCAAAATGCACTCCGCGACACCGGGCTTGCCCGCCAATTGAGCACTGCGCGCTGCGGTGCGGATCTGCCGTTCGACCCTTGGCTCTGGCGGACGCAGAGCCGATGGACCTCTTTTACCAATCAGGCCTGGGCCACAACCAGACTGATCCTCATCTGCCTGACCCCGGCGTTTGCCGCAGAATATGCGCTGAATGCAACGCTGACACCCGGATCGCTTGCCAGTTACGTGGGCCAGGACCAGTGGTGGGCAATCCCCGCTGCAGTCTTCGTCGGTGCGCCCGCTTACATCGACGGCTATGCGGCACTGCCTCTGGCCAGAAGCCTGATTGAGAACGGCATGTCTTCAGGCGCGGCCATGGCATTCATGGTATCCGGTGGTGTGGTCAGCATCTGGGGTGCAATGGCCATTGCTCCGATCCTGAAGCTGAAACCGTTCCTTCTGTATCTGGGCCTTGCGGTCGTTGGATCTCTGGCAGCGGGATACCTTTTCGAATGGGTTGTTTGATCCTGTGCAGAAGTCAGGTGCCGGACTTAGTGAAAGGCAGCTTTTGTCCGGCCTGAAGACATAGTTCACTGGTTCGAATCCCCACCGGTCCACCATAATTTGATTACTTTTTCATTCAGATGGCTGGAATCGGTTTGACGCCCACCGGCCTGCTTCCTCTGATTGATATGTAAATAGCATGAAGATAAGCCGAATGGTCTCCAATTCATTGATATTGATCGCCACGAGCGTCTCGGCCTATGCAAGAATTTGCAGTTTTCTGATGTAAAAGCGACTGTTACATCGTAAAATTCAGCTGCCTGCGTAAAACTGAATGGACGTGACAATCGCAAAATCTCTGGCCACTTTCTTACGTTATTTATTGTCTATCGCAGTGGTTGCGGTTTTCATGTTTCCAATTTTTTGGTGGGCGCTGAGTTCAATCAAACCAATGTCCGTTTGGTTTAACCGTCATGATGTTATCTGGTTCGATTTTAATCCGACCTTTGATAATTATCTGATCACCGTATTGGGTCAATTTGGCGAGTTTGAAATATTTGACGGCCGGGCTTCCATTGCCTCGTCCACCATTGTTGCGGTGGCATCAACTATTCTGACAACGTCAATTGCACTATGGGCAGCCTATGCTTTATCGCGTTTGATAAATCGCGGTGTGCATAGACTGCAATATTGGCTTGTAACGCTCAGATGTCTGCCGCCAATTGCCATCGTCATCCCTCTTGTGTTGCTCTACCGCGATCTCGGTATTCTCAACACTCATCTGGGATTGATTGTCGCCCATACCGTGATCAATCTGCCCATTGCCATATTGCTGCTGAAGTCTTTCATTGATGATGTTCCAATTGAAATTGAAGACGCAGCCATGATTGATGGCGCGACCCGGTTTCAATCTTTCAAATTGGTTCTATTGCCAATGATCAGAGGCGGCGTGGCATCAACCGCGCTCCTGTGTTTCATTTTTTCCTGGACCGAGTTTTTGCTCGCTATTTTTCTGACAAACTCAATCACAACGATCCCGGTCAAGATGAGTATCCTGCCAGGTTGGGGACTCTCTGGATTTACCACTGCGCTCGGCACTTCTGCGCTCGTTCCGGCATTTATTTTCATTTTATTGATGCAGAAACATCTCGTTCGCGGCCTCACAATGGGGGCCATCAAGAAATGAGTTTCCAGACAGTCGCATCATCCGCCAGGTATTTTATGCCGACATTCGGCGCACAATTTCAAACCCAAGATCGGAAACAGGCTGAGGGAATTCTGTTCCCATAATCCTGGCGAGAATTGCATCAGCTGCCGTTCGTCCTAAAAGTTCACGATCAACGCGAACAGTGGTGAGTGCCGGCTCCAGATCCTTGGCGAATTCCTGATCTCCGAAACCGACAATGGACAGATCGCCCGGTATTTTCAGGCCGCGTGCATGGGCTTCAATCAAAAGCCCCTGTGCCAAAACATCCGAACTGCAAAACACAATCCCGGACTTCAGTCCCTGATTATCAATCAAATCGGCAAGGGCTGCGCGTCCTGCCCCCATGCTGGCAGCACCGGGACAATCATGGGCGGAAACAGACTGTCCTTCTTTCTGTAAAAACCTGCTTGTGAAAGAATCGCGTCGCAATTTTGCGCGTTCATCATTGGCGGTCACTGTCCCACCGAAAGCAAACCCAGCGTCAATTGCAAAGTCCGCAACAGCGCGCCCGGCATCGGCATGGGAAAAGCCCACACACATGTCGATCGGAGAGGCTGTGATGTCCCACACTTCGACGATCGGAATCCCTGCCCCAAGGAGCATTCGCCGAGTCTGCGCTGAATGTTGAATACCGGTCAGGAGAACAGCATCCGGCTGCCTCGACAAATGGCCCGAGACAAAAACCTCTTCTTCTGCAAGGTCAAATCCTGTTTCGGAAAGCAGTATCTGATATCCGAATTCCCGCATTCTCTGGCTGAATGTTTTCACCACGGATGAATAGACAATGTTGGTCAGCGAGGGAACAAGTGCAGATACAAGGTGGCTCTGCTGCGAGGCAAGCGCACCGGCAAGCGCATTGGGAACGAAGCCGGTTGCGTGGATGGCATCTTCAATCTTCTTCAAAGTCAGCGATGAGACCTTCGATGGATCACTTAACGCACGTGAGACTGTGACTTGAGACACGCCGGCGATGCGCCCGACGGTTGCCATTGTCACGCGGCCACTCGCCTGGCCTCCCCTCGCGCCTCCTGTCCTCAAATTTCCCAAAGCCGCTTACCCAATGAATTAGAGATGGTGTGTATAATATCCGGACCGGGAAAACCAGACCGGTGTTATTCCGCTTGCCTGGCTTTGCTGTTGATAAAGGCAGACCCGGCAATTGACCCCAGGATCAAAACCCAGAGCAACACTGCAATCCAACTTTTCGTGAAAAAGATCGACAGATCTCCAAAAGACTCCAGACTTTTCACGAAATAGATTTCTGCGGAGGGGCCGAGAATAAAGCCAATGATAAAGGGCGCGATTTCTAGCCGGATTTTCAGCGCCAGCCAGCCAAACAACCCGAAGATCAGAAGCGTCCAGACATCAAACATGATGCCATAATTAATCGTATAGGCGCCGATCACGCACATCATCAGAATGATGGGAAACAGGATGTGCTTTGGGATGGTAACGATCAGCGCGACATATCGGATTGCGTAGAACATCATCATGAACATGACGATATTGGCAATAAGCATTGCAAAGATCATGGCGGTCCATGTCTGTGGGTTGTTGCCGATAAACAGCGGCCCGACCTGAATTCCCTGCAGCGTGAAGGCGCCGATCAGCAATGCGGTTGTCGAATCCCCGGGAATGCCGAGCGACAGCAGTGGCACCAGCGCACCACCGGTTAAGCCGTTGTTTCCGGATTCAGAGGCAATGATGCCTGCCGGTTCACCCTTGCCAAAATTTTCCGGGTTTTTGGAGAATGTCTTGGCGTTGGTGTAAGCCAGAATGGAGGCGGCAGAGCCGCCAACACCGGGCAGAATCCCGACGAATGTTCCGATGCCGGATGACCGTATTACATTCAGGATCTGCCCTTTGAAGATGGAAAACGAGAACTTCGAAGACTTGCCGATTTTAACGTTATCGCGCGACAGGCCAGGCGGCATGCCAGCCTCTGCCTGATGCAAAATTGCGCTGAGGCCGAAAATGCCGATGAGAACCGGCAGAAGCGAAAACCCACTGTCCAGCCAGTATTCCGTGCCCGGCGGGATGAGCCTGTGTTTGCCATTTCCGCCGGAGGAAATATCATAGGCTCCAATCAGGCTGATGAAAATACCGAGAAAGCCGGAGAAGATGCCGATGAGCATGTTGGTGGAAAGCGCACCCATGACACTTAACGCAAACAGAATGATCAGGAATTTCTCCACATAGGAAAACCGGATCGCAAAATCCGCCAGTGCGGGCGCAAACAGATACAGAGCGATCAGCGAAATGATGCCGCCAGCAAATGATGCACAAATGCCAATTTTGAGCGCTTTTTCACCCTCACCCTTTTGGGTCATGGGATAGCCATCAAAGGTGGTGGTGATCGAAGACGGCGTGCCGGGAATGTTGAGAAGGATTGCGGGCACAAGCCCGCCTGAAATTCCGCCAACATAAAGACCCAGCAACAGGGCCAGACCATTTTCCAGACCAAGCGGATAGGTCAGCGGCAGGCAGACTGCCACTGCCATTGTGGCGGTCATGCCGGGGATCGCCCCAAAAATAATGCCTACGAATGTGCCGCCAACAATGAGCAGAAGGAAGAGCGGCGTGATAAATTCGAAGAACGGCATCGGCACGCCTTTCAGGGTAATGTCAGGAAAAAGACTTCAGTGAACAGCCACCAGATCAAAGACGGGACCAACACAGCAACGGTTGCAAGAACCAACACCGAACGCGCAGTCCAAACGTGCATAAACAGCAGACCGGCGAGGAAAACGAAGGGCATGGAACAGAACAGAAAGCCAAGGCCCGTGTTGGGCCAAAAGTCGCCCACCGGCACCATCAGCGAGAAATAGGCCAGAGTCAGCGCCAGGGTTCCGAAAAACCGAAATTTGTCCATCTGTGTGAAAATTCGGTGCCAATGGCTTCCCGATGTGGTGATCCGGCTGCGCTCTCTTACGACAATAGCAAGCCCCAGAACAGCCAGTACGCAGCCTATGATAATCGGAAACAGCAGGTGCGACGACTGAAAGTCTATGGTCACCTTGGTCAATTCACCCATGCGCGCCTCCATGCGACCGAGAGTGATAAACGCGGCCTGATCAGACCGCGTTTATCGTATTGAGACTATGCATTAATTCGAAGTGATGTCTTTGATAACCTGCTCATATGTGGAGCGCTTGGCCTGGAGATGTGCAAGCGCTTCGCCTGATGGCAGGAAGTTTGGAATGAAGAAGGCTTCCTTCTGGCGTTTCTGAATCTCGCCAGCGGCGTAAATTTCAGTCAACGCTGTGTCAATCTGTTGAACGATTGCGTCATCCATATCCTGATTGTAAAGAAAGAAAAATTCCTTGTCGAAAGTGAAGTTTTCACTGTCATCAAGCGGAACTTTTGTTTCCGGAGCCGCAAATTTTAACATCTGGTCGCGGGTGGTGTTGCCCATGCCTTGTGCGGGTGCCTGTTCCAAAGTGGCAGGACGCGCTGTGATCCAGACAAACCGCATCGCCTTGCGATCATCGTCCGGCAGTTGCGTGAATTGCTCATTTGCCTGAATGGAGCCGTTTATCACATCAGCAAGATCGTCCCACATGGTTTGATTCTTGTCTGACTGCGAGCCAGTGTTGACCGCGACAATGTTTGCTTCAGAACCGGGTGAAAGTACCTTTGCGGCATTTTTCATTGCGGAGAAGCCAATTTCGGAAACACCGCCAGGCTGGATTGCTACACGCACCTTGTCACCGGCTTTGGCTGCCGCAAAAATATCATCCATGGATTGATATTTCGAACTTTTTGGAACGAGATATGCGTTGCCAGGATTGATCGCGACCGTTGGCCCTATCTTGTAACCTTCAAACGGATTTGCGTATCCCTGCACCCCATACAAATTGCCAAGATAAGACTGATCGTGGAAAATCATCAGCGTTGTGCCGCGGCTATCGCGGTTAAGCGCTTTGAATGCTTCGGTCGCGCCAACTGCATCCACCTTCACATTGATACCCAGCTTCTCAGCCAGAGCCTCAGCGACAATCGCCGAATTCTGATAGGTGTCGCCGCCGGTTGATTTTGAGCCAATCACAAGGCGCACATTGCGTGGCAATTCCTGCGCTACCGCAACATAGGATGATGCGGAAAGCACCGTCGCAGCCGCGAAGGACAGAATCATTCTGCGTGTAAAAGTCATGGTATTCCTCCCGTTTGTGCCACACATTGGCGGCACCATTTGAAAAACAGCCCGAGACACAGGTCGTCCTATGAACTGTTTATGTATTCGCATTCATTGCATGACACGGTTCGTAATTATGTGTCAAGATCAAGGTTATAAAGGTATAATCTAGAATTGGACGCAGTTGACAATATAAAATGTATGCGCATACATAAATCTCAATCTATTTAGGAAAAACCATGCCAGATCACCCGACAAAGAAGGCTGCCTCAGAATTGCGCAGCGCGCGTTGGTTTGCGCCCGATGACCTGAGGTCATTCGGGCACCGGTCGCGGATGATGCAACTTGGCTATTCGGAAGATGATTATCGCGACCGGCCAATCATTGGCATTTTGAATACCTGGTCCGAGCTCAACTCCTGTCACGGTCACTTTCCAGAGCGGGTGGAAAATGTCCGCCGCGGTGTTCTGCAAGCTGGCGGCTTTGCTGTCGAAATGCCTGCCCTGTCAGTCGATGAAAGTTTTACAAAACCCACCTCCATGCTTTATCGCAACATGCTGGCCATGGAGACCGAGGAGATGATCCGGTCTCACCCGCTTGATGGCGTGGTGCTGCTGGGCGGCTGTGACAAGACAACACCCGGCCTCGTCATGGGGGCAATTACGGCAGCGGTTCCTTTCATCTTCATGCCAGCGGGACCCATGTTGCGCGGTCACTATGCCGGACGCATCCTGGGGTCAGGATCGGACGCATGGAAATACTGGGATGAACGCCGTGCCGGTAACATCACAGATGAAGAGTGGGTTGGCATTCAGGGCGGCATAGCGCGCTCCGTCGGCACCTGCATGACAATGGGCACAGCCTCGACAATGACAGCCATCAGTGATGCGATGGGACTGACGTTACCGGGTGCCTCGTCTATTCCGGCAGCCGATGCAGGCCATCAACGGATGGCAAGCGACAGTGGTCGCCGCATCGTTGACATGGTCTGGGAAGATCTGACACCTGACAAAATCATCAATGATGCATCGGTTCGCAATGCAGCTATTGTTGCCATGGCAACCGGTTGCTCCACAAATGCCGTGGTGCATCTGATTGCCATGGCACGCCGCGCCGGCGTGGAATTCACGCTGGATGATCTGGATGAGCTTGGCCGCGTCACGCCGCTGATCGCAAATATTCGCCCATCGGGGAAAGACTATCTGATGGAGGATTTCTTCTATGCCGGTGGATTGCGCGCCCTCATGAAGCAGATGGAAGAACGCCTTGATACCTCGGTGCTGACGGTCACGGGCAAGACCATGGGTGAAAACCTTGAAGGCGCGGTGGTCTATAATGACGACGTCATTCGTCCGCTTTCCAATCCGGTTTACGCCGAAGGTTCACTTGCGTTGCTGCGCGGCAATCTGTGTCCCGACGGTGCCGTTATCAAGCCTGCGGCCTGCGATCCAAAATACCATGTGCATGAGGGGCCAGCGCTTGTTTTCGATAGCTACCCGGAGATGAAAGAGGCGATTGACGACGAGGATCTCGACGTCTCACCTGATCACGTTCTGGTTCTGCGCAATGCCGGTCCACTGGGCGGCCCCGGCTTTCCCGAATGGGGCATGCTGCCAATCCCCAAGGCGCTCATCAAACAGGGTCACCGGGACATGCTCCGCATTTCTGACGCGCGCATGTCTGGCACATCCTATGGTGCGTGTGTTCTGCATGTCGCGCCGGAGAGCTTTATCGGCGGGCCGTTGGCGCTGCTCAAGACAGGTGATATCGTTCGGCTCGATCTACCCAATCGCACGCTCGACATGCTGGTGGACGAGGCTGAACTGGCGCAGCGAAAGGCGAATTGGAAAGTCCCGGCCCCGCGTTTTGAACGCGGTTGGGGTTACATGTTCTCCAAACACGTGACCCAGGCTGACAAGGGCTGTGATTTCGATTTTCTTGAGCGTGGTTTTGGGACTGCCGCTGGCGAACCGGATATACATTGATGGCACATAATCTCGACGAAGCTTTAACCGGAATTTCGGGCATTCTCGTCACGCCCTACGGTGCTGATGGCAACATCGCACCACAAAGGCTCAAGCCGATTATTGACAGGGCGCTGGGTGCTGGCATGCACATTCCAGTCGTCAATGGAAATACCAGCGAGTTCTATGCGCTGACGACGGATGAAGCCTGCGCCATGGTAAAATCCGTTTCAGAAATGATCAACGGGCGTGCACCGCTTCTGGCTGGTATCGGTCGTGGTATCCGTGATGCATGCCGTCTTGCAAGAGAATCCGCCGATGCAGGCGCTTCAGCATTGATGATCCACCAACCACCAGACCCGTTTGTGGCGCCACGCGGCACTCTGGACTATCTCAAAGCGGTTAGTGACGCGAGTGGCGGCCTGCCGATGATGCTGTATCTGCGGAACGATGCTATTGGCATCGACGCTATCAAAGCCATGTGCGACCTGCCGGGTGTTAAAGGCGTTAAGTGGGCAACTCCGAATCCGTTGAAATTGGCTGCAGCCATTGCCGCTTGCGATCCATCAATCGTTTGGGTTTGCGGGCTTGCTGAGGTTTGGGCTCCACCGCTTTATGCGGTCGGCGCGCGCGGTTTTACCTCTGGTCTGATCAATGTGTGGCCTGAACGTTCTGTTGCAATTCATGCAGCGCTCGACAGCGGCGATTATGTCAAAGCAAATGAGCTCATTAAAGGAATGCGTGCCTTTGAAGACATACGTGCAGAAGAATTGAACGGCACCAATGTGACCGGCGTCAAAGCGGCTTTGCAGGCGCTCGGTCTTGATTGCGGACCAACGCGCCCGCCTTCCGCCTGGCCGCTCACCGAAAAACAGCAGGCAACCATGCTGGAATTCCTCAAGCAGAGCGCCCTGATGTGAGACAGTGATCAGAGGGCTGCCGCTTAGGGTGCGGACCCTTTATGGTTGATGAAATAGCAGAACAAATGGCAAAGAGATGCAAGGAAATGCGCGCAGAGCGGGCTTTCTGCCCGGTCAAGTGCTTTGACGCCGCAGGTAGCAGCCATTTTTCTGTCCATCAAGGATCGGGCCTGTTTGCCCGCAACCCGCGTCGCAAAGGCTTGAAAGTCTTCAGACTTCCTGCTTCTTTGCTCCTAGTCTGCAAACAAACCGATCCCGACTATTTCACCACCCATAAAGGGTCCGCACCCTAAGGCTAGGCATAAAACTGCAAGCGCTGCGGCCCTGGTTCATGCGCGTCTTCCCGAGGCTTAGCGATAGTCCGGATTGGGATAGTCAAACCGGCAGCCGGCCTCCCATTTTGAGCGTTGGTTGCCATGGGCTGGTATTCCGCCTGCATCCTTGAGAATACGCGCGAGATGAATCAGGTTCCACGTCATGAATGTTGTGTTTCTCTGCGTGAATTCATTGTCATAACCCGCACCATCATCGCCGTAAGACGGACCAGGCCCAGCCTCACCAATCCAGCCGGCATCCGCCTGTGGCGGTATCGAATATCCCAGATGCTGAAGTGCGTACAGCACCGTCATGGCGCAATGTTTGATACCGTCTTCATTTCCGGTAACCAGACATCCGCCAACCCTGCCGTAGTAGGCGTATTGCCCCGCATCGTTGAGATTGCCTGAATTGCCGTAGAGCCGTTCGATAACCAGTCGGCATATGGAGGATTCCTCACCCAGCCAAATCGGCGTGCCGATGACGAGGATGTCTGCCTGCATGACCTTTTCCTGAATGGCCGGCCAGTCGTCCCGGTCCCAGCCATGTTCCGTCATATCGGGATAAACGCCGAAGGCAATCTGGTGGTCGGTGAGACGGAGCATATCGGTTGATATCTTATTTTCCTCCATGATCGCCATTGATCGGCACATGAGATCTTCGGTGTGCGAGGGATCCTTGCCCTTCTTCAAAGTGGTGTTCAGATAAAGCGCCTTGAGATCCGAGTAGTCGGCGGGCGGTTTCGGTTCTTTGTCGCTCATTTTTGGTCTCCTCCGGATTCAGTGTTGATGGTCAGCGGCTGCGCAAATGTCAGCGTTCTGTACGGGAACGGAATTTCAATTCCAGCTTCATCCAGAGCCGCTTTAATGGCGGCAACAGCCTGATCGCGGGATTGATGTTCCTGCAAGGGTGTACTGCCGGTCCACCAGCGAACCATGAAATCAATAGATGACGAGTTGAATTCTTGTGCAAAGACCTCAACCGGTTTCTCACGATTGCGGGTTTCAATGTTTTCAAGGGCTTTGGAAATCACGTCCCTGGCTGCATCCACATTCTCCCCATAGGCAACGCCGACAATGATTGAAATTCGCCGGTGCGCGTGGTCCGTCAGGATACGGACCGGATTCTTGTAAATGCAACTGTTGGGAACCAGCACGAGTTCTCCAGACCGCTTTCGCAAAAATGTATCGCGGACTGATATCTGTTCCACCCGGCCGCTCAGATCTTCGCACTCAATGTCATCGCCAATGCGCATCGGTTTGCGCAGCAAAATCAGAAACCCGGCAAGGAAGTTCTCAAAGATGTCCTTGAATGCAAGACCGATTGCAATCGATCCAATTCCCAGGCCAGCCAAAAGCTTTGTGGGTGTGAGGCCCGGAAACACCAGAGTGGCTGTGAGCAGAATTCCAATGACCCAGACAAAGATACGCACCAATTTGGCAAGCGCAACAACAAGCGAAGGACGAGATTGCGAGCTCACCAGCACTTTTCGGATTGCACCACCCAATAGACGGGCAATCAGCCAGGTAACCAGCAGCAAAAGCAAGGCCGCCACGATGTTAGGAGCCAATTCGACGGTACTGCGCAGAAGGCTGTTGAGTTGTTCAGCCAGGATGCTTAGTGGCTCGACATTCCAGTTCATAAGGGTTCTCTCGGTTTGTCAGGGTCCAAACCCATTTGAGAGTTTGGTATCTTCTGAATTATAGGGCATCGGTCTTCCTTAACCATGCAGAAAAGTGGGGACCATGCCAGTGGAGCAGGGACTATCCCGGCAAAGCGGGATTTTTCTATCCGGCACCTCCAACGCGGTTTTTGCGGCCGACATGTCAGTTGCCGCTTTATTCCCAATCATGGCCAACCGGGTGGCGGTCTCGGGACCGTTCCGTTGCGACCAGGTCTTCGGCCACTTCCATATCAGACGATTTGACGGCGTCCGGTTCACGATAGGGTTGTTCGTCAGCGACAAGGGCAAGGTCATACAGCATCGGAAAATGATCCGAGCCAATAAAAGGCAGGCGTTTCATCGATATCACCTGAAACTGGGGTGCCAGAAAAATGTGATCCAGGGGCCACCGAAGAAAAAAGAAACGTGCGTCAAACGAATTATACTGACCGCGTCCCTCGCGCGGGTCCAACAGGCGGGATATGCGCACAAACCGACGGGTTCCAGGTGACCATGCAACATCATTCAGATCACCTGTGACAATAACCGGTCGGTCCTCGTCTTGCGCTAGTTGGGCAATCTTTGCGATTTCGGCATCACGGCCAATGGTATCGCCATGTACGATCGGGGGTTCGGGATGCACAGTAAGAAGCCTGAACACCGTGCCATCTTCCAGTTCCACATCGCAATCAAAGCTTGGCACTTCGGGATTGGTCAGAAAGCGGATTTGTTTTTTGACAACCGGTAGCCGTGCGTACAAAACCATGCCGTAGGTATTATCGAGTGGATGGCTCAAACAGATGTCCATATCATCGGCTATCGGCCGAAGCGCCTCTGCCCATGTCTCGTCCGTTTCCATGAAGAGCACAATATCCGGCTTCGTGCGCTTTACCGTCTCAATAAGGCGGTCGTAATGGCTGTTGCTCTGTTTTACATTGGAAACAAGAATCCGCAGCGTCGGCACGGATTCAGGACTGCCAGAGAAACGCCGCACGCCGCGCGGCCAGATCGGTGAAAATCGAAGAATGTGCGCAAGCTGAATCGCCAATGCACAAGCCAGCATTCCCAGGACCACTATCAAATGGCTGCCAGAAACTCCCAGCGCCAGCGCAGACGCGCCCACCAGCAGACAAATGATAGATATCTGTGGACGCGGAAAATCAAAGACGCGGAATATGCCATGCGGCAGCCGTATCAACGGCAACAGGCTGATCAACAGGCACAGGCCCGCGAGCGTAATAAGTGTCCAGATTGCCATTTGCGGTTAAATTCTACTCTTGGTTAGGCGCTATTCAGCTTCGTATTCTAGGGCAATTCAGCGTTGTTTGACAGCGCCCAATCTCGCAAATGGCCAAGACACCACACTCCGGGACCAAACAATTAGGGTCTGGACTTTGTGTGAAAGCCGCGACAGCGCAACAGGGGCCTCCCGACTGTTCTGTTTCAATCTGCTCCAAACCTATTCATCCGCTACGGGATGTTTGATGGGCAGGTAGAAAATCGCTCCGTAAGAATCATCATCGCCTGACCAGCAGATGAATTTCTGGAACAGCCAGTCCTGCCGCAATGCGCTAAGGGGCTCAGCGTTCAATTCGCATATGCCCGACAAAGTCTCGTATTCACCAGCCGGGTCGATCAGGCTGAAAATGTCTTTCAAATCTTCATGTGTTCGCCAGGACAGGGTTGAGCTTGAGAATTTCGTCAGCTCGGCAGCGCGCGTTTTTATGTCAGTCTGTTTCAGAAGCAACTGCCAGGGGCGCGGATCGTCAAAATCAGTTTTCCTCAAAGAAACCCCGTCATCTGCCAGCTGGATTTCATAGTAGTGAGGCCGCTTTTGTTCAGGTTCAATATAGTTTGCGCCGCGCTTTGTCAGAACATCGAAAACCCGGCACCCGGATGTCATCAGTTCGGCCTACGTCCAGGTTTCCTGGCTGGCTTCAAAATCATAATGATATTCCGTTTCCCGAACGAGACATTGTTGCTCGATCTTTCCGGACGGAATGGACAACTCAACCAGCTCTACGCGCTTTTTGTATTCATAGTGGCTTGGCGGGCGCAATGTCGTGGTTCTGATGACGAAAAACGTGTTGGGTGTGGTGCCAATGATCTGATCGGAGATCACTATACCGGGGTCCGGCGTCGCATTGGCACCGGACAGCAGGGCAAATTGCAGGGCAAAGACCGTATAAATTACGCCGATCCAATTGCCGCACGATTGGCTGAGAACGAATTTTTGTGACATCATATGACCCTCCAGCTCAATTCATTGGCCTGACAGACAGGACCATCGTTGGCCTCACAATTCCTTCGCCAAAGGCATGCGTTGAGATCCTGACCGTGTGATATGCCAGAGCCAACCCAACAAGGCCGTTCATGTGACAGTGCTGTTTTCTGATCAGCATTCTCACTTCAACACGCTTGAACAACACCCAACCTCCCCTATGTCGAAGTTTTGGGAGCTTTCAGGATATGTCTGCATTTTGAGACGCCTGCAAGGCTGCCCACATCTTCACACGCCAGGCTGCGGTGATTGGAACCGTAACGAACATGTACTTAAGGACCTCTTGAAACCATGAAAGCTTATCTCGTATTAATTGCAGCGGTTGCATTTGCCATATCACCGTTCCTGTCACCTGAGTTCGGTGGTTTTGACCCTGAGCGCTACCCCATACCTCAAAATGACCCACCTGTGCAGCCTGCGGGCTGGGCATTTTCAATTTGGGGTCTGATCTATCTCGCCCTGATCATGCATGCAGGGATTGGTGTTTTCAGACACAAGGATGATGCCGTTTGGGACCGCGGCCGCATTGCCCTGTTCATCTCTCTGGCTGTCGGATCAATCTGGTTGCCAATTGCGCTGCTCTCGCCGATTTGGGCCACGGTTCTGATCTGGGTGATGCTGATCAGTGTGCTGGTTTCCCTGTACCAGACACAATCTGCGCAACCCGTATGGTCAGCCAGCTGGCCTGTGGCGCTTTATGCCGGATGGCTTTCCGCTGCATCCTTTGTGTCTATCGGTCTGCTTCTGGCAGGCTATGGAATAACATCGGAAATAACAGCTGCCATTATTGCGCTGGTGCTGGCCGTGGTATTTGCGATGTATAATTTTCACAGACTGGGGCACTGGTGCTACAGCGCTGCGGTTGCCTGGGGTTTTCTGGGAATCGCTTTTGCGAATTCGGGGACAAATACGCTTGTTGCGGTTCTGTCAGGAATAGCCGTTATTCTTATGCTTGCCATGATCGCGTATCGCTGGCGCGCGTCTGGCCAGCTTACCGACTAGGGCACTTTTTGGATATTGGCGGGATTAGACCTCGCCAGAACCGGCCCGTCATAAATAAACCTGTTTGGATGGAACTTTCATACGCTTCGTTGGTTGTTTGGACTCAACAACGAGGAGAAAATAAATGCCAAAACTTTCCCAAGCCAAAATCCTTATAATGTCCACCCATGGGTTCGAACAGTCTGAGCTGGAAACGCCGCTGCACGCCTTGCGCGAACATGGCGCAACAGTTGAGGTAGCTACGCTGGATGGCAAGTCGATCCGGGGTTGGGATGACAATGATTGGGGTGACTCCGTCGAGGCTGACCTCAAAATCTCCGACGTGAATGTCGATGACTACATTGCTCTGGTCCTGCCGGGCGGGCAGATCAACCCGGATATCCTGCGCGCTGATGAAACGACCGTCAACAAAGTGCGCGACTTTGTAACCGGCAACAAGATTGTCGCCGCAATCTGTCATGCACCTTGGCTTCTAATCGAAGCGGACGTGGTGAAAGGGCGCGAGATGACCAGTTACAAATCCATTCGAACTGATCTGAAAAATGCCGGCGCAAACGTGGTGGACAAGGAAGTAGCGATTTCCAACGGGATCATCACAAGCCGTGATCCCAATGACCTTGAGGCCTTCGTTGCCAAGATTATCGAAGAAGTCCGAGAAGGCGAACACGAACGCGACGCTGCCTGACGATTGTCATATCAAGCCCGGGCACATGTGTTGATACACAGTGTCCGGGCTTTACAACAGATCCCGGTTCCTGATGCATCTGGTTCGATTATTGTTGTGACAGAGTGCCTGAAACACGTGGGGCATACACCAAGTCAGAATCGTGTAAATGAAATATCGCAGAGGTGATTACGGCAGTCGCCTCTGCTGCCTGTTATGAACCCTTGCGCAATTCGCTGCCGCTTTTCAGCACAACGTCACCATCTGATTGTTTGACCAAATACGCAGGATCATCCTTGGTTGCGTTGCGCGTCACCTCAGTACCTTTAATCGTCCGAGTGACTTTCTCCGTGAACTTTTCATCAACCTTGCCCTTGGCAGAGCCGTTTCCCCAGTCCCATTCCACGATGGTGCCATGCGTATAGTCACTCATTATAAGCCCTCAAATTTGTTCAAGAATGCTAACGGCTGACCCTGTAGATATGTTCCCTTCCGGCCGGCCGTTTTATTAAGAGCAAATCTCTTTTCAGGACTGTTTTGTCGTGCGGAACCGCGCGATGGCGCTGCGTTCGATCGCAGCAACCGTGAGGCGGTCTAGCCCCAGCCGGTTGCGGAGCATTTGCAGGAAGCGGAGTTCTTCGCGTTCCAGCTGACCATCGGCGGCAGCGACTTCCACGGCCAAAGCATAGGCGGTGTCGTAAAGGCGGCTGGGAAGGCTTTCGGCGATGATGGTCAGAACATCTGACAGGCCGTTTTCACCTTGCAGCCGTTCCCCGCAGGACGAAGCGGTCAGCAATAAAGCTTCAGGATCGTAATTGTGGAAGATCGGCAGGCCCTTGACCAGATCGCCAATGGTTTTCAACTCGGCATCCGTCATGTTGCTGTCGGCGGCCGACACGGTGACCATTGCGTAAATCAACGCTTCCTGGATTGCGATTGGTTCAGACATAAGGGCTTCTTTCCTGTCTTCGCGCCCGGCTCAATACCTGATGACGCTATAATTCTTGCTGCTGTCGATTGACCGCTTGGCTGTTCGCGATACATATGGGCGCATAAATGGCGCAAAACAAATGACATGACCAGCCTTTTGCCATGAAATTCAACCCGCTGGTCGACATCGTGAGAGAATTTACATGACTTCCCCGACGCTAGAGGCGATTCCAATGGACGACACACTGGTTGCGGCGGCCCAGACTTCCAAAGCCTGGCCCTTTGAAGAAGCGCGTAAAATCGTCAAGCGATTGAATGGCAAAACGCCAGACAAACCGGTTTTGTTTGAAACCGGTTACGGCCCCTCCGGCCTTCCACATATCGGCACCTTCGGCGAAGTGGCGCGCACCAGCATGGTGCGCAATGCCTTCCGTCTGTTGACACAAGACAAGATTGCAACGCGCCTTCTGTCCTTCTCCGATGATATGGATGGACTGCGCAAAGTGCCGGATAATGTTCCCAATAAAGAGCAAATGACAGCCTATCTCGGCCAGCCACTATCCGTTGTACCCGACCCGTTTGGCAGCGAGCATGGCTCGTTCGGTGCTGCCAATAATGCGCGACTGCGTGCATTTCTGGATGGCTTTGGGTTTGACTATGAGTTTGCCAGTTCAACCGAGTATTACAAAAGCGGCGTGTTCGATGAAACACTGCTGAAAATGCTGGCGGTTTATGATGACATCATGAACATCATTCTGCCGACCCTTGGGCCAGACCGGCGGGCGACCTATTCACCGTTTCTGCCAATCTGCAAGCGCACCGGTGTGGTGCTGCAAGTGCCCATGGAAGCACGCAATGTGGAAGCGGGTACGATTTCCTATCGCGATCCGGAAACCAGTGAACTGGTGGAAACGCCGGTTACCGGTGGTGCTGTGAAATGCCAGTGGAAAGCCGATTGGGCGATGCGCTGGGCAGCGCTGGATGTGAGCTATGAAATGGCTGGCAAGGATCTCATCGATTCCGTGCAGCTATCCGGGAAAATCTGCCGGGCACTTGGTAAACGACCACCGGAAGGGTTCAATTACGAGCTGTTCCTGGATGAGAGCGGTCAGAAAATTTCCAAATCAAAAGGCAATGGCCTGACGATTGAAGACTGGCTGTCTTACGCGACGCCTGAAAGCCTGTCGCAATATATGTATGTCAAACCAAAGACGGCGAAACGACTGCATTTCGACATTATTCCAAAAACGGTGGATGAGTATTTTTCACATCTGGCCTCGTTTGAGGGGCTGGAAGCTGACAAGCAGCTTTCCAGCCCGATCTGGCACATTCATATGGGCAAGGCACCGGACGTGGAAATGCCTGTGTCATTTGCCATGCTGCTTAATCTGGTCAGCGCATCAAACGCGTCTGACAAAGCTGTGCTGTGGGGGTTCATTTCCCGCTATGCGCCGGGAACCAATGCGCAAAGCCATCCCAAGCTGGATCAGATGGTGGACTATGCGGTGCGGTATTTTGAGGATTTCGTGAAGCCGGGCAAAGTGTTCCGCACGGCCAACGAGCAAGAACGCGCTGCGCTGGCTGATCTGAAAACCCGCTTTGATGCCCTGCCGCGTGATGCAGATGGCGAGACCATTCAGAACGAAGTTTATGCGGTCGGCAAAGCGCATGAATTCGAGCCCCTGCGTGGCTGGTTTCAAGCCCTCTATCAGGTGCTGCTGGGGCAGGATCAGGGGCCGCGTTTTGGCTCCTTCACGGCGCTATACGGGCTGGATGAAACCTCACGGTTGATCGATGAGGCCCTCTCCGGGTCCCTCGTTACCAGCTAAACCGTCTTCCAGCTCTTCGTCCGCGTCAGCCGGGCGCAAGGGGCCATTAATATCCGCAATTGGCAAATCCGGCGGTGGTGGCAGTTCAGCGCTGCTACCCTGCCGGGTCAGTGCCTGATAATTCTGCAATCCGCGTGGCGGTGCCTGGTGAATGCCAAGTGCTTGCTGCTCGGCTTCGTCCGCCAGGGTCTTGAGCGCCGTCGAGGCATCTGTGGCGACACGCGCCCAGCCTTTGGAAACCACCAGCTCTGCCAGATCTGCCCCGCGCAAACTGCAGGATATCTTCAAAGGCTGATCTGATGGCCGCCAGGCAAAGGCGCAATTCAGCGCCGTCAATCTGATATGACGTTGCAGACTGCGCGTGATGAACCCGCCGCAGGGCCAGTCACCCTTTTCTGCCTGGTCAGATTGACCTGTTTGGTCGGCTTGGCCAAGTTGGCATGTCTCGTTCTGTGACACACCAATCACACCCGGTAATTCCAGCCGCCAGACCCGATTGAGATAACGCCCTTCAAATGTCGCCGTATCCACCACCCGAATGCGATAAAGGTTGCGTTCACGCACCTCCGCCGCTGGTGGTTCAACACCGGGAATACGTTTCAACGGCGCGGTGATTTGCGGTGCCGGGGTCATGCCCCTTGGCGTCACATCGCGGCTGACACCGGGATTGAGGTCCTGTTGCGCACTTCCAGCGTCACTTGCCATTGCCCACAGGGAAACGGCAGTCGCGGTTTTAATGAACAACGCTTTCAAGTCGTAATCCCGACAAAGTTTTAAAATTGATCAGGCTTTCTTCCGACTGATCGTCCAACGCAAGATGGCTTATTCTATGGCACCCGTAAATGCGTCTGCAGATGCATTGGCGAACCGGCTATAGAAAGTCTCATTGCTGGCGGCCAAATCTCGCAACAGCGCGTTGGGCTGGAATCTCTCGCCATATTTTTCAGCCAGTTCATCACATAAATCAACAAAACTTGCGACACCCATTGTATCGATGAAGGACAGGGTTCCGCCGGTAAAGGGGGCAAAACCAAAGCCGAGTATTGAACCCACATCTGCTTCGCGCACATCGGTGATGACGCCCTCCTCAAAGCAGCGAGCCGCCTCCAGCGCCTGAATGATCAACAGCCGGTTTTTGATCTCCTGCCGGTCAATCTGATCAATCCGGTCGGGGTCGGTAAGCTGGGGGACAAGTTTGGACAGGCCCGGCCAAAGCCGCTTATCGCGCCCGTCATAATCGTAAAAGCCCTTGCCATTTTTGCGGCCAAAGCGTTCCAGCTCCACGACCATTTGCTGCAGCAGATTTTCCTGCGCGGGATGAACCGCTTCAGCTCCCAAATCAGCCTTGGTGGCCTGCAGAATTTTCCAGGCAAGATCAACGGCCACTTCATCTGTCAGGGCCAGCGGGCCAACGGGCATACCCGCCTGCAATGCGAGGTTTTCGATCATGGCGGCCGGAACGCCTTCGGTCAGAAGCAAATGCGCTTCCAGCAGATAGGCCATGACCGAGCGGTTGGCATAAAAGCCCCGCGCATCATTGACAACAATCGGCGTTTTCTTGATCAGGCGCACAAAATCAAAAGCATGTGCCAGCGCTTGATCGCCGGTTTTCTCGCCTAAAATAATTTCTACCAGCATCATCCTGTCGACCGGCGAGAAGAAATGAATACCGATGAAATCCTCGGGGCTTACATGGTGCTGCGCCAAAGAGGTGATGGGCAAGGTCGAAGTGTTTGAAGCCAGTGTCACATTTGCCGGCAAAGCAGCGCCAATGCTGGCGATGACATCGGCCTTGGTGGCACGATCTTCGAACACCGCTTCGATGACCAAATCGCACTTTGCCAGATCCGCATAGTCGTCGCTTGTGGCAATGCGTGCCAAAACAGCTTCATGGTCTGCTGGCGTCGCGTATCCGCGTTTCACAGCTTTTTCCATGAGCCCGTCAGAATGGGCTTTGCCTTTTTCTGCAGCTTCTTTGGTCCGGTCAAGTAGCAGAACCTGTAATCCCGCCTTGGCGCTGACATAGGCAATACCCGCACCCATGAACCCGGCACCGACAATGCCGATGGTTTTAAGCTGCGCTGTTGCAATGTTCTGCGGTCGCCGCGCGCCCTTGTTAAGCGCCTGCATGGAGATAAACAACGAACGCAGCATGTTGCTGGCTTCCGGCGTTTGCAGGACAGCCGCAAAATGGCGACTTTCAACGGCCAGCGCCTGATCCATAGGCAATAGCAGGCCCTCATAGACCGCTTTCATGATGCCGCGTGCGCCGGGATAATTATCGTGGGTTTCCTTACGATACAGCGCATTGGCTGCCGGCCAGAGCTGAAAGCCCGCTTTGGAATAGATATTTGCTGCGCCGGAGAGTTTATAACCCTTTTGATCCCATGGTTTTTCAGCCGACAGGCCTTCTGCCAGCATGGTTTTTGCGGCGGGCACGAGGTCACCTGGCTGAGACACAAGCTGATCCACCAAACCCATGGCTTTGGCTTTTTTGCCCGTGAGCGTTTTGCCCTGAAGCAGCATCTGCAGGCCCGCTTGCGGGTCTGTCATGCGCATCACCCGCTGGGTGCCGCCTGCACCGGGGAAAATACCGATCCGGACTTCGGGCAGCCCAATCTTTGCTTTCCCGTCATCCACCATGACCCGTCCATGAGCGGCCAGCGCCAATTCAGTGCCGCCACCAAGGCAGGTTCCGTTGATGGCAACGACAAAGGGTTTGCCGCAGGTTTCCAGCTTGCGGTAGAGGCGCGACAGGCTGGATGATTTTTCCAGAAGTTCTGCCCCAGCATTTTTGGCAGCGTTTTTGAACTCCTTATGGCCTTCAGTCTGGTTCAGCGACTGGATCATTGTGATGTCTGCGCCCCCGGTGAAGGAATCCGGTTTGGCAGACGTAATGACGGCACCCTTGATGGCGTCCGTTTGCACGACTTGGTCAATGATCGCATCCAACTCTTCCATCACAGTCGGCGTGATGACGTTCATGGAACGATCCGGCATATCCCAAATGATTAGCGCGCAGCCATCCGCGTCGATATCCATACTAAAGGCAGTGTAGGAGCCCGCCATAATTACACCCGCTCGATGATGGTTGCAGTGCCCATTCCGGCACCGATACACAGAGTGACAATGGCGGTCGAGAGATCGCGCCGCTCCAGCTCATCCAGCACCGTGCCCAGGATCATGGCTCCGGTCGCGCCCAATGGATGACCCATGGCAATGGCGCCGCCATTAACGTTGACTTTTTCAGGATCAAGATCAAAGGCCTGTTGATAGCGCAGCACCACCGAGGCAAACGCTTCGTTGATCTCGATAAGATCCAGATCATCAAAGGAAAAGCCGCTTCTGGCGAACAGCTTGCGCGTGACATCGACCGGTCCGGTCAGCATCAACGCCGGTTCAGAACCGATGCTGGCGCAAGCTCTGATGCGGGCACGTGGCTTTAACCCGGCACGCTTTCCAGCGTCTTTGGAACCAATCAGTACGGCTGCAGCGCCATCGACAATCCCCGACGAATTGCCCGCATGATGCATGTGGTAGATTTGCTCGATCTCCGGATGCGCTTCAATGGCAACGGCGTCAAAACCACCCATTTCGCCCATCAGCGCAAAGGATGGCTGCAGGGCAGCCAGAGACTGCATATTGGTATCGGGACGCATGTGCTCGTCACGATCCAGCAGAACATCACCATGGGGCGCATGGACCGGCACAATGGAATTTGCAAAACGGCCTTCCTGCCAGGCCTTGTCTGCACGCTGCTGGCTTTGCACAGCATAGGCGTCCACATCATCCCGCGAAAACCCGTATTTGGTGGCGATCAAATCGGCAGAAACACCCTGCGGCATGAAATAGGATGGTACCGCGACGCTGGGATCGACCGGCCATGCACCGCCCGACGCGCCAATGCCAATGCGGCTCATGGATTCAACGCCGCCAGCCACAACCAACTCGTTCTGACCACTGGCAATCTGGGCAAAGGCAGTGTTTACCGCATCCAGACCCGATGCACAGAAGCGGTTGATCTGCATTCCCGGCACGGATTGGTCAAAGCCCGCTGCAAAAACGGCAGCGCGGGCAATGTTGCCACCGGCTTCCCCGATCGGGTCAACGCAGCCCAGAATCACATCGTCAATCTGATCGGTGGCCAAATCGTGGCGCTGACGCAAAGCGCGCAGCGGCGTGGCTGCCAGTTCGACAGCTGTTACAGTATGAAGCCCACCATCAGGCTTGCCCCGTCCACGCGGTGTGCGGACCGCGTCATAGATGAAGGCATCATTCATCGCAAATCTCCTTCAAAACGCCTCGGCGGGCAGCGCCATCATGCTCTCTGCACCGCTGCAAATGCGCGTCAGATGGGTCTGGGTTTTCGGCAGGCACCGCTCCATGAAATAGCGCCCGGTGGTCAACTTCGCCTCGAAGAAGGCCCGGTCGCCAGTTTCATCTGTCAGGCGCTCCTGGCTGACCTTCGCCATAAGCGCCCACATATAACCAAGGGACACCAGACCAAGCAGATGCATGTAATCATTGGCAGCGGCTCCGGCATTGTCGGGTTCTGCGATACTGTTCTCCATCAGCCAGACTGTTGCCGATTGCAGATCATCAACCGCCATGCCCAAGGGCTCGCCGTAGACCGCAAAAGCGTCATCCTTTTTCATATCGGCAAGAAACAGGGTCACTTCGGTCAAAAATGTTTTCAGGGCGCGCCCGCCATCCTTTGGCAATTTGCGGCCCACCAGATCCAGCGCCTGAATGCCGTTCGTGCCTTCATAGATCATGGCAATGCGCGCATCGCGCACAAATTGTTCAATGCCCAATTCGGTTATATAGCCGTGGCCACCAAAGACCTGCTGTGCCTGTACCGCATTGGCAAATCCGGCATCTGTAAACACGCCTTTGATAACCGGCGTCATAAGACCCAGATGATCGTCAGCTGCCTGCCGTATGGCTGCATCTTCTGATTTATGCAGCTCATCTGCTTTGAGCGCTGTCCAGATCATCAGGGCGCGCGCGCCCTCATTGAAGGCCCGCATGTTCATCAGCATACGTCTGATATCCGGGTGCACCACCAAGGGGTCCGGCTTTGCATCGCTATCCTTGGGCTTGCCCAAAGCGCGGCCCTGCAGCCGCTCCCTGGCGTAGCTGGCGGCATTTTGATAGGCCACTTCCGAAATACCCAACCCCTGGATACCAACAGACAGACGCGCTTCATTCATCATGACGAACATGGCAGGCAGTCCGCGATCTTCTTCACCGATCAGCCAGCCGGCCGCGCCGTCATAATTCATGGTACAGGTGGCATTGCCGTGAATGCCCATTTTCTCTTCCAGAGATCCGCATTGCAGTGCATTGCGCTGGCCGGGATTGCCATCTGCATCAGGAATGAATTTTGGAACCACAAACAATGAGAGGCCTTTGACGCCGTCCGGCGCGCCGTCGATGCGGGCCAACACCAGATGCACTATATTTTCTGCAAGATCATGCTCGCCGGAAGAGATGAAAATCTTCTGACCGGTGATGTTGTAGGACCCATCTGCCTGTGGCAGTGCCTTGGTTTTCAAAAGACCCAGATCTGTCCCGGCATGAGGCTCTGTCATATTCATGGTGCCGGTCCATTTCCCCGACGCCAGCGGCGGCAGGTAAATCTGTCGCAATTCTTCCGAAGCGTGCACTTTCAGGGCGGCGTAAGCGCCTTGCGACAGGACCGGATACAACCCCCAGGAGAAATTGGCTGCGTAAATGAATTCCTGAACAATGCTGCTCAAAGTGCCCGGCAGCCCCTGACCTCCATAGGCCGGATCGGCTGAGAGACCGGACCAGCCACCTTCTGCAAAAAGCCCGAATGCTTCCTTGAAACCCTTGGGCGTTGTGACGCTGCCATCATCAAGGCGGTGACATCCCTCAAGATCCCCGACGCTGTTGAGCGGTTGCAGGGTCTGCTCGCAAAACCGGGCTGCCTCGCCCAAAATGGCCTCAAGCAGATCCGGCGTCAGATCCGCAAATCCGTCCAAAGTTTTGAAGTGTTCCATCGGGAACACTTCATTCAGCAAAAACAGAGTGTCTTTCAGTGGCGCTTGATAGGTTGGCATCTTTAACCCCTTCACAAATGAAGATGTCTCTCAATGCATATATGACGTTAACGTCAACTTTAAAAGGCGGGCTGGCGCACGTCCTTTCACTTTTGCATGATAAAGACGTTTTATACGACAGGTCTGGTCAACCGGTTGCTGTTTCTTTTTCGCGCAGCATACCTGCGACAACATCAACTGTGCGCTCAAGTTCTTCAATGGCCTGCTCGATGTCACTGCGCTGATCTTTCAGCACATCAACCTGTTCCTGAAACCGCTTCAGCGCGACACGTAATTGTACAATCTGACCATCTTTCAGATCATACAGATCAAGCATTTCACGAATTTCCGTGAGCGAAAAACCGACCTTTTTGCCCATCAAGACCAGTTTGAGTCTGGCTCTGTCGCGCCGACTGTAAACCCGCGTCGTACCGTCACGTTTGGGACTGACCAGACCGCGATCCTCGTAAAAGCGAAGTGTGCGCAACGTGACCTGAAACTCACGCGCCAATTGTCCAATCGAAAAGGAATTTTCTGTGGTGTCCTCATCCTGCCCAGCTCGTTGCGCTCTGGATGAGACGGTTTCTGTACCTTTGTTCACAGCATCACTTTCAGCCAATTTGGATGACAATATGTATTATCCGGTCGGCAAATTGATCAAGCAACAGCGTCAGGATCTATACTCTATCGGCAATCATTCTTAGCGCCATTCATGACACCAATACGTTTTCCCAACCAGAATAAAGCCTTTGTCGATTAACGGAAGACACGTTCAGAGTCCATACTACAAATTGTATTCTTATGATTAGCACTCTTTTATCTATAGTTTTGGTTTCGTCCGCAGGAGCAGATAAACCCGCTGCCGATATCCGGGCAATTGGCAGCACCGACCTGTGGTGGGCAGCTTTTTTGATTCAGTATTCCTGATGAAATTAACGACATGTTTACTATAATTGTTGACTTTTCGGTAATTGAAACTCTCATGAATCGCTCTGTTTGGCGGGTAATTCATGTGATCCGATGAGAAAGCGTGGAAGCAAGTGGCCGTTTTACAGCGCAAAGCACCCTCAATATCCGGTCGTGTTGACAGCCATCACGGTGACGATCCCAGTGATGTTTTCAGCCGTGTCATAGAAGCCGCCCAACGCAACGGGATGAGCCTGGAAGCATGGCTTCAGGATGCCGTGCTGCAAAACGAGGCTCAGGAAGATCATCTGTCGCCGGATGAGTTAACATTGAAGAAGTTACTGCAAACCCAGCGGCAAAGCCGCCAGGGGGCCGAACGCGCCGCTCAGGTTGCCGAGCAGGCGTTGCTGGATGATCCCACAGACCAGGAACCTGACGCGGAAAGTCAGGCCCTGATGCACGCAATTGATGATTTGAGCCAACAATTGGGCGCTCTGAAAGCCTTCGATGCGCCCAAACAAGCTGACAGGCCAGAACTACGCCCGGCAAGTCAGGCCGTTCTTGACAGCCACGTCGAAGCGGCAGTGCCAAACCCATCCGATACATCCGACGCGCCGGAAAACGCGATTCAGGAAGATGCCCAGACCGTCGAAGAATTGCGTGCTCGCATTCTGGCGCTCAAGGAACGCATTGTTCCCTCTGATACCACGCCACCTGAAACAAAAATCAGGCAGACAACTGCACGACCAGCCGAGCCCATCCATGCGTTACCAGAGGAAGAGATTTATTCCGATGATGATCTGGAACACGAGTTGGAACTTGCATTGCAACCGACAGCGCCACCCGTCACGCTGGATGGCTATGAAGATTATCAAGAAGATGATTTAGCCGACGAGGCTGATTACGGATATCAGGAAGATGATGAGCAGAAAGATGATCCAGCGCGCAACAATGCAGCGCAACAGGAAGCTGCCCTCAATGAGACCATGGAAGCCCATTTCGCTCTGCTCGGCGAAAAAATAAACACGCTTCTTGAGAAGGCCGACACTGAGACCAAATCTCAGAATGACGAAATTCGCGAGCAGCTCGACAGCAATCTGGCGCTGCTGGAGAGCAAGATTTCCGAGTTGCCAACCCGAAATGATGTCGCAATTCTGCAGCCGATGGCCAAAATGCAGGTCAAGCTGCAGGAAGATCAGACCCGGCTGGACCGCAACTTCAAAAAGCTGGCAGATGACCATATCCGTCTGCAGAATTCTGCCACACAATCACAGACTGCATCACAGATCCCGGCGCTGCAGGACCAGATCAGCAAGCTGGAAGCATCGCTGAAATCAATGAAGCCTGCTTTGTCCAGAGATGTTGCAAGCCTTCTGGACCTGACTGTCCAGAAGCTGGAGAAATCGGCCAGAAACAAGCCTGATGCCGTAACCAATGCGGCACTGCAAACCCATCTTGCTCAGCTGGAAAAGACGCTGAAAGATTTGCCGGCCGAAATCGCACAGCAGCAGCCCAATGCACAAAGCCTGATCAGCTTCCTGCCGCCCCGCGAAACGCTTGAATCGATCGAGCATACGGTTGGCCGGCTTGAAGGCATCATGCTGGAACAGCAAACCACACTCAGCGATATGAATATCGGCGATCAGACGCAGATGTTCAAAGAGCGGTTTGACGGGCTGCTGTCGCGCCTCGACGATACAATGAAGCGGTTTGATTCCGCTTCGCTGGAAGCTGATCGTCGTGCCGATGAAAATCTTAAAGACCAAAAATCTCAGAACACGTCATTTATCAAACAGCTCACGGCCCAGATTGAAAGTCTGGAACGCCGGATAGAAGAAGCGCCCAACGAGAACCGTGAGCAGGCCGCTGCTGCAGATGCTGCGCATCAGCATATGCAAGACGACATGGCCCGGATTGAAACCCAATTATCCACCGTGATGGAGCAATTAGGACAGCAACTGGCCAAACCCGATCCTGTCGCACCGGCTGGTCCTGATGCTTCCGTGATCACCAAAGCGGTTTCAGATGCCGTCGTTGTGCCACTGAATGAGGCTCTGAACCGGGTTGAGCGCGGCTTGGATGCGCGCAGCCGCCAGACGCTGGATGATCTGTCAGCTCTGGTCAAATCAACTGCCAAAAAACCAAATTCTGATGATGCGCTGCATAATCAGCTGAGCTCGGTTCCCGATACGCTGACGATTTTGCTGAACAAGATTCATGATCTGGAAAGTGGCGTGGATCGCCTGGAAGCCACACAGAAAAAGCTGACACCGGCAGCCGGCAAGGAAGAAAGCCGCCGCCCGAGGTTCCGCAAGGCTGCACAGGCGCAAGCTGATGTTATTCCGCCCAAAGCGGCTGAGCCAAAGCGCAATGCACCAACGCCCAAGACCGAAAAAGACGCTGATCTTGAAGTCGGGATGAATTACATTGCGGCTGCAAGACGTGCCACCAAAAAAGGCGGCCAGACAGCCGCACCTGTTGGCAAAGCTGCTGCAACCGAAAAAACGCCCGTTGCCAACAAAACAGTCGGCAAGACTGCCAGCAAAACCGCTTCCGCAGATCCAAAATCGGTTGAGGGTATCAAGCAACGTGCCGAAGGCATTTTATCCCAGCAGCGTGAAGAGCTGAAACGCGAGCGCAACCCAGCCCGCCGGAAGAAAATTCTGGGCGTATGCCTTGGTCTGACGCTGATTGTCGCCGCTGTCGCGCTGGCGCTGAAAACATACCAGTCGCAGCAGGGACCAGACGACAATCTGGCCACCGGCAGCATTTCCAAGCCGATCGACCCTGGCAAAGACAGAAAATTGACCACCAACAGCGCGATGGTCAAACCAATTCCGATCCCGACCGGTCAGAAACTGCCGGATCGTTTGCCAGGCGGTATAGACCGGATCAAGGCGCTGGGTGACAGCGTCTTTGCCGAAAGAAATGCAGTGACAAAAATTGCCACACCCGTGGCCAAGCCAAAAATCACACGAAAAGCGTCAACCACACCACTTCAGCGCACGTTTGTTGCCCCGGCGCCAGCGACCAATATCGGTCCGCTGCCGCTGCGTTACAAAGCGGTCATCGGCGATCCTGTTGCGCAGTTCGAAATTGGCAGCCGTTATGCTGATGGGTTTGGCACAACTCCCAATATGCCGAAAGCCGTTGAGTGGTATCGCCGTGCCTCTGATCAGGGCCTGGCCCCCGCACAATACCGCCTCGGCAGCCTGCTGGAACATGGCCGGGGAACTACCAAGAACCTGACTGCCGCCGCAGATCTTTACAAAAAGGCAGCAGAAAAAGGGAACACCAAGGCGATGTATAATCTGGGCGTTCTTCATGCTCAGGGCACGCTGGGCGAACCAAATTTCACTGAAGCCTCTAAATGGTTCAGAATGGCTGCCAATGCAGGCGTGAAAGACAGCCAGTTCAATCTGGCCATCCTGTATGCCAGAGGCATGGGCGTTGCCACCGATCTTGAGAAAGCCTATTTCTGGTTTGCTGTTGCTGCCAAGGACGGCGATCCGGATGCGAAAGCAAAACGCGACGCGCTGGCACAGGACCTGGAAGCAGATATTGTTGCCAAAATTGATGGGACGGTTGCCAATTGGGGCCCGGACAGGCCAGCGAAAGCTGCCAACATGGTTTCCATGCCGAATGAAGGCTGGATTGCCGTCAAGGTTCCCAAAAATGCCGAAGCGCAGCTTAAGAAACACGCTGAAAAGATCAGCGATACGGGGCCTATCGCCAGCAATCAAGGGGCGGATTTCCAGAACCCGCAAGGCGGGCTCAGCGACATTCCTCTGGCAAAGTTTGACGAATCTGCAATTTAATCGACACTGTGTTGCCTTCTGGACATTGACAGCGCGCGAAAGCAGGCGTTTATCAGGGCCTTGGTTTCAAGCCTGATTTGCGTTTGAATCCATATTTCACACCGGGATTGATTGTAGTTTGCGCTTTACAGCGCCCAGCCAAAAAGACAGACCTTCGTGCAGATTTACCTGCCCATAGCCGAACTACCGGTCAGCATTTTGATGCTGTTGGGCATGGGTGCTGCGGTGGGCTTTATTTCGGGGCTTTTTGGTGTTGGTGGCGGATTCCTTTTGACGCCCCTGCTGATATTCACCGGCATACCACCCGCTGTTGCCGTGGCCACCGTTACCTCGCAGACCGTTGCTTCATCAACATCCGGTGCCTTGTCCTATTGGCGGCGTCAGGCAATTGATCTGAAACTGGCCAGCATGCTGATTTCGGGCGGTATTGTTGGCTCGGCACTTGGCGTGTTTGTGTTTCGGTTGTTGCGTGAAGTCGGACAGCTGGACCTGATCATTTCGGTTTCCTATCTGACATTTCTGACGTCCATCGGCATTTTGATGCTGCGCGAATCCATTCGGGCCATGCTGAAAAACCGCGACGGCAAACGCCCGCCTGCCAGAATGCCAGGCCAACACAGCTGGGTTCTCGGCCTGCCTTTGAAGATGAAGTTCCGGCGCTCCAAGCTGTATGTCAGCGTTCTGCCGGTTCTCGGCCTTGGAATTTCCATCGGTTTCATGGGATCGGTGCTTGGCATTGGCGGTGGGTTTATTATGGTTCCCGCCCTGATTTACCTCCTGCGTGTGCCAACAGCGATGGTGATCGGCACATCCCTTTTCTACATTGTTGTCACCATGTCGGTTGCCACCGTACTGCATGCCAGCACCAACCAGACGGTGGATGTTGTGCTGGCGCTTTGCCTGATGATTGGCGGCGTGTTCGGGGCACAATTCGGCGCGCAATTGGGCCAAAAGCTGCGGGGCGAACAAATTCGCGCCCTGCTCGGCTTACTGGTGCTGGCCGTTGGCATGCGCTTTGCGGTCAATCTGGTGCTGAAGCCGGACGAGTTGTATTCCTTTTCCGTTCTGAAGCTGATGGTGGGGGGCTGATGGCACGTCTCATTGCAATTTGCATCATGTTGATGGTAACGGCATCTGCTGCCTTTGCAGAAAGAGTGGTGCTGGCCGTTTCATCTGAACGGGTTGCCATCAACTCGAATTTTTCCGGAATGGATATCACGCTTTTCGGCAGTATCGAGGGAGATGGCGGCGATGACAGGGGCGAAGATGGCTACGATGTTGTGGCTGTTGTCAAAGGCCCACCCGTGGATGTGGTTACACGAAAGAAGGAGCGTATTTTCGGGGTCTGGATCAACCGGAATGCGCGGACATTTCTCAGTGTGCCCTCCTTTTACGCCCTGTCTTCCAATCGTCCGCCTGACGATATTGCTCAGTCCCAGGCCCTGCAGGCCAACCAGATCGGACTGGAAAACATCATTTTCCCGGTCGCGACCGACAGCATAGAAGCGCCTGGTAATTCGACCGAATTTGCACTCGCCTACCGGCGGCTGAAGGCGGACAATGATCTGTTTTCCATGGATGTGGAAGGGATGGAGTTGCTGACGCCAACCCTGTTCAAAACCACCATTCGCATCCCGGGGCGCGTTTCAGTTGGCACTTACAGCATTGAGGTCTTTGTCTTTGATCAGGGCGCTTTGGTGGCTCATGATGAACAGACATTGTGGATCTCCAAAGCCGGGCTGGAGCAGCTGATTTATGATTTCAGTCGTGAAAGAGGCCTTTGGTTTGGTGTTATTGCTGTGGTTCTGGCGGTTTTTGTCGGCTGGTTCGGTGGCGTTGTGTTCAGACGAGAATAGATCGGAGCGCCCATCCCATGACAATGATGTCTGACGAGCCAATCAGCTCGGATCGTTCTGGTAAATCACCGCCAAAAGCCGCGCTTTGGCTGGGTTATGCCGGGCTTATTCCCTTTGCGGCCTGTGCATTGGCAGTCGTGGTTTTTCGGGAAGACCTGTTTTTGCAGGAAACAGCAGGCCGGGCCCTTTTGGCCTATGGGGCTGTCATCCTGTCCTTTCTGGGTGGCGCGCATTGGGGGCGCGCCCTTTATGCGCCCAACACCAGACTGCAAACCCGTGACTTTGTGCTCAGCGTGCTTCCTTCCATCTTCGGATGGAGTTGCCTGCTGTTGCCCCTTGTTTCTGCAGGCGTGCTGCTGCTCATATTGGGCTATATCTGGCAGGTCTATGTCGATCTGAATGCCATGCGACAGAATATTCTTCCGCGCTGGTTTGGTCGGCTCCGGGTGCAATTGACAGCCGGTGCCACGCTCTTCCTCCTGATCGGCGGCGCCGCACTCCTGTAGCCGCTCAACCGCGTCTGTCGGGTCTGCAGTTTGATGGGCTGACGGAATAAATCTGCCGGTCGCCCAGCATGTGAATGCAAATCGTGTCCGGCTGCTCGAACAGGCCTGAAAATGCATCATTACGGATATTGAGCCCCCCGGTCAGTTCCCCGAAGGCGGGCAGGATAGCGCGCGTTCCATCTTCAATGAAACAAGGCCGCCGCACAGACCGCGCACGGCCTCTTACCTTGCTGCAGGGGTGCAGATGCCCGGCGATCTCTCCCTTTGCGCCTTGTATCGGCTCGTGCCGGAATGTAATCGGGCCAATTGACAACTCGTCACATGCGCGTCCACCCAATGCATCGGGCGGGTAGGGATCGTGATTTCCAGAGACCCAGACCCAGTCACGGCCCTGCTGCAAGCGGTTGATCACAGTACATTCATCAGCGCCCAGACGGTTTGCTGCAGCGATATCATGGAAACTGTCTCCCAGCGCAATGATGCGGGCAGGCTGCAGTGATGTGATCAGACGCTCAAGACGCCCCAGCGTGGCTCGACTGTCATAGGGTGGCAGAAATATGCCTTTGCGGGCAAAGCTGGAACCTTTTTCCAAATGCAGATCGGCGACGATCAGTGTCGTCTCATCCGGCCAGTACAAAACACCCTCGGGAAGCGCCATAAAGCTTTGGCCCATGAGTGTGAAACTCACTGAGCCAAGCGGCGCCTCATCCTGAATTGTCTCTGCCAGAGCCATATTAGTTGACCAACTTATAACCGCATTGCTTCTTCGACAAGCTCATCCAGCGGGCTGACATTGCCTGCGACTTCCGCCAGTATCATTTCATCCGCACTGCCAAACACCGGCTCTTTGCCGATTTGCAGCATCACTGGAACCGCTAAGGGCGAAATCCGATCCAGCGCCTGGTGACGCAGGTGATTCTTGACGCGTTTCAACATAGCGCCCAGACGCTCAATGTCCAAAAGACCTGTTGACGCATCAACCCAGGCGGCCTGCAGCAAAATATGATCCGGCTCATGTTCGTTCAGTACATCATAGATGAGGTCGGACGACACGGTGACCTGTCGTCCGGATTTTTCCTTGCCCGGATGGCGCTTTTCAATCAGGCCCGAAATCAGAGCCGCATTGCGAAAGGTGCGCTTCATCATGAAGCTTTCACGCAGCCAGGCTTCCAGATCATCACCCAGCATATCCTCATCAAACAGAGCATCAAGGCTTAGCTCACCCCGGCGGATCATGGAGGACAGATCGCGCAGGCACCACACACCCAGCGCATAATCGGTGGCGACAAACCCCAGAGGCCGCGCCTTCATGCGCTCCAGCCGCCGTGTCAGCAACATGCCGAGGGTCTGGTGTGCCAGACGTCCCTCAAACGGATAGGCAATGAGATAATGCTTGTCGGCGCGAGGAAAGGTTTCCAGCAGCAATTCGCGCTTGCCGGGCAGGACGGAACGGGCCTTCTGGATTTCCAGCCACTCGGCTACCTGATCGGGCAATGAATTCCATGTCTTTGGGTCCGAGAGAATATCCCGCACGCCTTGTGCCAGATAGGTCGACAAGGGGAATTTGCCGCCGGCAAAGCTTGGAATTTTGGGCGTATCCGCCGCGCTTTTCGTGACCAGCGCTTCGGTCTCGCGAATGCCCTCAAAGCGCACAATCTGACCGGCAAACAGAAATGTATCGCCCGGCTCCAGCGTTTCCAGAAAATACTCTTCCACCTTGCCAAGCACCCGGCCACCGCGCCCCACCCGGCCATTCTTGCGGCTGGTCATGCGAACCAGAAGCGTGGGGTTTTCAATGATGGTTCCGACATTGATGCGGTATTGCTGCGCCAGTCGTGGGTGGGTCAGCCGCCATGTGCCATCTTCCGTCTTGCGGATTTTGGCATAACGTTCATAGCTTTTCAGCGCATAGCCGCCGGTGGCGACAAATTCCATTATTTTGTCAAACGTGGAGCGCGGCAGATCCGCATAGGGTGCGGCTGTTTTGATTTCGGTAAACAGATCATCGGCCTGAAACGGTGCTGCACAGGCCATGCCCAACACATGCTGGCAGAGCACATCCAATGCGCCATCGTGCAGGCGCGGCGTATCCTGTGCGCCAATGTAATTCGCATCCAGCGCCGCTTTGCATTCCAGCACTTCAAAACGGTTGGCGGGCACCAGAATGCCCTTGGACGGCACATCCATGCGGTGGTTGGAGCGGCCGATGCGCTGGGCCAGACGGCTGGCCCCCTTCGGCGCGCCGACATGGATGACCAGTTCCACATCACCCCAGTCAATGCCCAGATCCAGAGTGGAGGTCGCGACAATTGCGCGCAAACTGCCGGTGCCCATGGCGGCTTCCACCTTGCGGCGCTGCCCCACATCCAGTGAGCCGTGATGCATGGCAATGGGCAGACCATCTTCATTAACGCGCCACAGTTCCTGAAACAGCAATTCGGCCTGAAAGCGAGTGTTGACGAAGAGCAGCGTTGTCTTGTGCTCCTGGATCTGCCGGTAAATATTGTCGATTGCATAAAGCGCCGTATGCCCGGCCCATGGCAGGCGCTCTTGCGTTTCCAGAATGCTGATATCCGGCTTTGCCCCGCCGGTGATTTGAATCAGACTGGCTTCGCTGACTTCGCCATGCTCGCGGTTCTGCGGCACCAGCCAGGCCTGCAAATCCTGCGGATTGGCGACGGTGGCAGACAGGCCGATGGTGGTGATTTTTGGCGCATGACGAAACAGCCGTGCCAGCCCCAGCGACAACAGATCACCGCGCTTGGACACCACCAGCGAATGCAACTCATCGAAGATGATGGTTTTGACCTGTTTGAAAAACCGTTCCGCGTTCTTGTCCGCCAGCAACAGGGCAATCTGCTCCGGCGTGGTCAGCAAGATGTCCGGCGGGCGCTCCTTCTGCCGTTGCCGCTTATGGGCTGGTGTATCTCCGGTGCGGGTTTCCACCGTGACCGGCAACTCCATCTCCCGGATTGGCGCTTCCAGATTGCGCGCAATATCCACCGCCAGCGCTTTCAATGGCGAGATGTAAAGCGTATGCGGCCCGAAAAACGCCATGCCCGGCTTTCGGCGCAATCCATCTTCCCGGTACAGATCAATCAGGCTCGGCAGAAAGCCCGCCAGCGTTTTACCGGCTCCGGTCGGTGCAATCAGCAGGGTCGACTGCCCACCATGCGCCCGCGCCAAAAGATCAAGCTGATGCGCCCGTGGCTGCCAGCCGCGTTCGGCAAACCAGTTTTGGAAAATCTGCGGGAGGTCGGTCCCTTGTCCGGCAGTTTGGCTTTCGTCCACAGACCATCCGATTCCATTTGTGCGTGGCGTGCAGCATAGAAATCAAATGGGGGTTTGCGAAGTGGGTTTGTTGGGGGATGAGATGTGGTTTGGTTTTAAAGGCCTCATCAAGCTGTGAATGAATGATTTCCAACAAGCAGTTACCCCATCTGGGGGATATAAAAAGACGAGAAAAGTGACAGACTGTCTAAACGGGGGTTTGCCAATCAAAAGGCCGGATCGAGTTCATCAAGCTTCTCATCGGACTTTATTGTGAAAGGTAAACGACAATGCGTATTCCAACTAAAATCCTCATAGCTTTTGGCTTCATGATGATGATTTCTCCCATAGCCCATGCCTCTGGCATGACAGCTCCAGGTAACCCGGTTAAGCAGATTCAGACAGGATGTGGTGAACAGTGCGACACATCAATTATTCTGGTCGCCAAAAAGCTCTCGGTTTCAAAAACAATAAAAGTCGGGCCAAAAGGCAGCCAAAAAAACATGACGAAGTCACAGCTGCGCAAACAAAATCCTGATGTCTATAAATTGTACAACAAGACAGAAAGAGCGGCGATGGACTATTATGCCGGAGGAGGCGGTGGTGTCGTGCCAGCATCCTGCACACTCAACCCCGGCTACATTCACTGCTCCGGCTTTGGCTGGTATTGTACGGTTTGGACAAATGGAAGCGGCAACAGCACCTGCGGACGCCTTCCACCTTTTGTTCCAAAACCTCAATAAGTCACCAAAGGTCTCGGCTGCATTTTCATAAACCAGCCGGTTTTACCAACCCCCTGGACTCAATCAACACCATGGATTGCGTTCAGGGCGAGGTGAGATTTGATTAGATTCGCTATCGAAATACACTGATAAGTCACTGTATCTGGAACACCAAGCCCCGCGCTTCCCGCGCACTTCTGGATCAGCATGTGACATTGCTCAAATCTGAGCTCTCGCTGCGGGATAATTTTCTGCAGCTGAATCCGGGGGCAAGTGAAGATCAATGTCAGGCCGCGTTAGCGCGCTTCCGGTTTCGGGCTGATCACGCACATCGAAATGCCGGTCAACTCAGCGGAGGCCAGAAACTACGCGCCGGGTTGGCCTGTACTCTGGGCCGCACAGACCCGCCTGCGCTTCTTCTTCTCGACGAACCCACCAACCATCTTGATCTGGTATCCATATTGGCCGTGGAGGCGGCACTGGTTGCCTATGACGGCGCACTGATTGTTGTCAGTCATGATGAGGCGTTTCTGGACGGGCTGAAGCTGGACCGCCGATTGCAGCTGGGCGCGGTGTCGGACCGTCTTCAAATATGACGGTGAGAGATCAAAGCAATTTGGAATGTCGAATCCCCGCCAGGTGAATTGGACGATTGCAGAACGTGACCGACCTTGGGGTGCGCAGTCGGCGTTAGAGGGGACCATTGCTGCAATCGTCCAAACTGGAATCAGCGGCTGTTTCGGTTTCGTTTTTGCCCGGGGTGCATTGTTGTGCCGAGGATATGATCCCCGCGGCCAATGACATCCGAGCTGCGTCCGACAATCAACGGGTCTTCGATCTTTACGATCTTATGATCCTTGTCCGCATTGGGGATTGTTAATTGGTGCTTCAAGCACAGTGCTGCCGGACACAGTGCTGTCAGACAAATTGCCTCCTCCGTTTCGAACTCTTGGTATAATCTGGCGCAATTGTTCGGCAGATGTGTTGATTGAAATCAAATTGGACAATTTAACTGGTTTTTGTTTTCTGTTGCCGGCCACATTGATGGAACCGCCAGCGCGGCAGTGGAGTTGCTTCATGGATGGAAAAACGCCACGGCCCGGGCCTGGCCAATCAGTCCAGACTGTGCGCGCGGCGTTCGACATACGCGCAGACTGGCATATATGGGGCTGGGGAAACCGACTTGCAGCACATGCTGTCAGGAAACTGGTCATCGCTGTGCAAGATGTTTGCAGAAGGATCTGAACTGAAAATGCGTTTTGACGATTTGCTGCATCCAACACCGAAAGGGCTTTACTGCCCGCCGGGTGATTTTTATATTGATCCCGTAAAGCCGGTCGCGCGCGCATTGATCACTCATGGCCATGCGGATCATGCCCGACCGGGCCACACATCTGTGCTGGCGAGCCGACAGACGCTGGATATCATGGCTTTGCGCTATGGCGAGGCGCATGCCGAGCACACGCAGGACATTGCCTATGGCACCGAGCAGACCATCGGTGATGTCAGCGTTTCGTTTCATCCGGCAGGGCATGTTCTGGGATCAGCTCAAATTGCCGTTAATTACAAGGGCAAACGCATTGTGGCGTCGGGCGACTATAAGCGCGCTGATGATCCGACCTGTCTGCCGTTCGAGCCGGTGCCCTGCGATGTGTTCATTACCGAGGCCACCTTTGCCCTGCCGGTGTTTCGCCATCCCGATGACCGGCAGGAAATCCAGAAGTTGTTGACTTCGGTCGTCCAGTTTCCCGAGCGGGCGCATCTGGTGGGGGCCTATGCGCTGGGCAAGGCGCAGCGGGTTATCGCGCTGTTGCGGGAAGCCGGTTACGACGAGCCGATCTTCATCCACGGGGCCATGCAGAAGCTGTGCGACTATTATCAGTCTCAGGGTGTTGATCTTGGAGCGCTTGCCCCGGCCACGCTGGAAAAAGGCAAGAAAGGGAATTTTGCAGGGGCGATTGTGGTGGGACCACCTTCCGCCTTTGCCGATAAATGGGCACGGCGGTTTCCGGACCCGATTGCCGCCTTTGCCTCCGGCTGGATGCAGGTGCGGCAGCGCGCCAAGCAGCGCGGTGTGGAACTGCCATTGATCCTGTCAGATCATTGCGACTGGGATGAATTGCTGGCCACCATTCGCGAAATCGATCCGGAGGAAGTCTGGATTACCCATGGCCGCGAAGATGCGCTGACCCGCTGGTGCGAATTGAACAATTATGCTGCCCGGCCCCTGTCGCTGGTGGGTTACGAAGAGGAGACTGACTAATGCGCGCCTTTTCGCAACTGCTGGACCGGTTGATCCTGACGCCGCAGCGCAATGGAAAGCTGACGTTGCTCAAGGATTACTTTGCAACGACACCCGATCCTGAGCGGGGCCTTGCGCTGGCCGCGATCACAGGACAGCTGAACCTGCCCAGCGCCAAGCCAGCCATGTTGCGGGAACTGATCCAAAGCCGCATGGACCCGGTTCTGTTTGCCCTGTCCTACGATTATGTGGGTGATCTGGCTGAAACCATTTCGCTGGCCTGGCCGGAAAAAACATCCCCGGATCTGCCCAATTCAGACCTGCATCTGAGCGATATCGTCGAGACACTTCTCAAGACCTCGCGCCGGGAAACACCCGCATTGGTGGAGGCCTGGCTTGACCGGTCCGACAGTTCCGTGCGTTACGCTTTGCTGAAACTTCTGACAGGTGGTTTGCGCGTGGGCGTATCGGCGCGTCTGGCCAAAACAGCGCTGGCGCAATTGGGCGCTCATGATGTGGATGAGATTGAGGAAATCTGGCACGGGCTGGAGCCACCTTATGAAACCCTGTTCGCCTGGGTGGAAGGCACAGGTCCACGTCCGGAGAATGACAATCCAGCGCCCTTTCGCCCGGCCATGCTGGCGCATCCGATACAGGATGACGATTTTGCAAAGCTGGATGCGGCCGATTTCAGTGCTGAATTCAAATGGGACGGGATCAGGGTCCAGGCCAGCGCCGGGCTGGCCCCGGACGGCACATTGAAGCGCGCGCTTTACTCGCGTACCGGGGAAGATATCGCCCGCGCTTTTCCGGATTTGATGGAAGCTCTGGACGCAGACATGAGCATTGACGGCGAGTTGCTGGTGTTGATTGAAGGCCGGGTACAGCCCTTCAATGTGCTGCAGCAGCGGCTTAATCGAAAAACTGTTTCCGCCAAGATGATGCATGCTTACCCGGCCCATATACGTGCCTATGATCTGCTGGTTGAAAATGGAGCGGACTTGCGAGCCCTGCCGTTTTCCCTGCGCCGTAAACGGCTGGAACAAGCTGTTGCCAAGCTCGCGACAAGCCGCATCGACCTCTCGCCATTGGTGGATTTTGACACCTGGGACGCCGTTGCAGCGGCGCGTCAGACCCCTGCGGATCACGGGGCCGGTGTTGACGCAGACGCTGTTGAAGGCCTGATGCTGAAACGCTGGGACAGCGCCTATGTGCCGGGCCGCCCGAAAGGACCGTGGTTTAAATGGAAGCGTGATCCACTCAGCGTGGATGCTGTTTTAATGTATGCCCAGCGCGGCCATGGCAAACGTTCCTCCTTCTATTCGGATTACACATTCGGTGTCTGGCGCGGCGAGGAACTGGTGCCTGTTGGCAAAGCCTATTTCGGCTTTACCGATGAGGAACTGAAAGAGATCGACCGCTTCGTGCGCAACAATACGATCAATCGGTTTGGCCCCGTGCGTGAGGTGACGCACAACCAGGAAGTGGGTCTGGTGCTTGAGGTGGCGTTTGAAGGTCTGAACCGGTCCACACGTCATAAATCAGGCGTCGCCATGCGGTTTCCACGCATTGCGCGGCTGCGTTGGGATAAGCCCCCGGCCGAAGCGGATCGGTTAGAGAGTCTGGAAGCGCTTTTGCCGCGCGAAGACAGTGTTTGAAGAAATGTGCGAATTTGTGCTGAAACCGCATCTGTTTCCGGTTATGTAAACCAAATCAAAATTTTGCCGGAAAGCGCCCCATGGAAGAAGCAACACAACTCGCCCAGACACTTGCTGCAGATGCAGCGCCCTTCCTGTGGGATGTAGCGAAGGCATTTCTCTTTCTGATCATTGGATTTTGGGCCGCCGCTCTCGTGCGTAGCATGATCCGCAAACGTGCAATTTCCAGCGTACGGATAGACGATACGCTGGGCGTCTTCGTCTCAAATATTGCCTATTATCTTATCCTTGTATTCGTCATTATTGCGGTTCTGCAGCTGTTCGGCTTTGAAGCCACCAGCCTAGTGGCCGTTCTGGGTGCAACCACCCTGGCCATCGGCCTGGCGCTTCAGGGCACATTGTCTCATCTGGCTGCAGGCGTGATGCTGGTGATGTTCCGGCCTTACAAATTATATGAGTTCATCTCCATTGGCGGCGAGAGTGGCACCGTGGAGGAGATCAATCTGTTCTTCACCCAGCTTGTGACACCGCAAAATGTTCAGGTCATTGTGCCGAATGGCGATGCCTGGGGCTCGACCATTGTCAATTATTCCCGCAAGGAAACGCGTCGGCTGGATATCATTTTCGGCATTGATTACGGCGATGATATAGACAAGGCCATGGGCATCATCCTGGATATTGCAGGCGCAGATGAGCGCTGCCTTGCTGAGCCCGCACCCTGGGTCCGCGTCACAACACTCAATACCTCCTCCGTCGACCTGCAATTAAGGGCCTGGTGCAATACTGGTGATTATTGGGAACTTAATTTTACCGTCCTTAAAAAGGTCAAGGAAGCATTTGATGCTGGCGGAATCACAATTCCATACCCACATCAGGTAGAAATCCACAAGGCAGCTGAATGAGCGATCCAAATTCGATGAATGACCGAAACACACTGAGCGACAGCCGATCCGGCCTGGAACGCTTTCTGGGCGACACGCCTTTGCGCGTTGCGGTCAGGCTGATCATCCTGTCACTGGTGGTAGGCTTTGTGCTATCTGCATTCCAGCTGCATCCACTGGAACTGGTGCGCACGATGATCGATTTCGTCGAACGCGCCTTTATCAGCGTGTTCAATTCTCTGGAAGATTTCATCAGCTATATCGTGCTGGGCGCGGTAATCGTGGTGCCGGTGTGGTTCCTACTCAGACTGATGAAATCGCGGGATTAGGGCACCTTAGACCAAAATCCGCGCGCTACATGATGGATGATTGAATGGCGGCGGCCCAAGGCCGCGATATCGCGGGAATAACCACCGCCGATAACGCACGCCACGGGCCAGTTGCGCGCCCGGCAATGTGACAGCACAAGCGTGTCGCGTTGGCGCAATCCTTCATCTGTCAGCTTAAGCCGACCCAACCGGTCCTCAGCATGGGGATCAACGCCTGCATTGTAAAACACGATGTCGGGCTGGAGCCGAGGCGGCAAATCATCCAGCAATTGCCTTAGCTGCGCGAGATAGGCCGCGTCTTCCATGGCATCCGGAAGCGCCACGTCAATATCAGAGTGCGCTTTGGGATGTGGGTAATTGCGCTTCGCATGCATGGAAATCGTCATGATTTTAGCATCATCAGCAAACATCAAAGCAGTTCCATCACCCTGATGCACATCCAGATCAATGATCAGGGCGGAGCCAATACGGTGATCCGCCTGCAGCACACGAATGGCGACAGCCACGTCATTGAAAACGCAAAACCCGGCACCTTGCTCGTAGCGCGCATGATGACTGCCCCCTGCCGTGTTGCAGGCAATCCCATGTTCAAGTGCAAGAGTTGCGGTGAGCACCGTCCCCGCTGTGGCGCAGCGACCACGAAATGCCACCGCCCGTCCGGCAGTTGCATTGTCCAGTGGAAAGCCGATTTCTTTTGCAACAGAGGCAGGCAGGGTTCCATTGAGAACCTGATCCACATAGATGCGGCTATGGGCCAGCGCCAGCCAGCTTTCCGGCGCTGGTGCAGGCACATGAAATCCACCAATGCCATTGACTGCGACAAGACCTTCGGCCACCAGTGTTTCGGCCAAGGCACGGAATTTACGCATGGGAAAACGGTGCTGGTCCGGCAGATCCGCCGCGTCATAAGCCGGATGGTGAATGATGGGGAGTAATTGGGGCTGTCGCATAGTGTAAATTGAAACTTCGAACTTTTTCTGCCTCAACAACAGACATAGAGTGTCTGCGCAAAAGAGAAAGCACATTCGTGACAGCCGATTCGGAACCAACATCCCTGACCCGCGAAAAAACCACCTTCCCTGTTAACAGTCGGGTGGTTGTTGGCCTGGCTTTGCCAATGACACTGGCCTATGTTTCAACGCCGCTTTTGGGCATTGTTGATACGGCAGTGATTGGGCAATTATCCAATGCAGCCCTGATTGGGGGCATCGCGGTTGGCGCCATAATTTTTGACATCATATTCAGTGGTTTCAATTTTCTGCGCCTTGGCACAACCGGGATGACTGCGCAAGCCGTCGGGCGCAATGACAGCAAGGAACAACAGGCGGTTTACTATCGCGCTGCGATGCTCGCTGGGCTGTTGGGCTTGCTTACGATTGCGCTTAGCAAACCGTTTCTGGAGCTTGGGCTCACCTTTATGAAACCCAGCGCGGAGGTGGCTGAGGCGGTTCGGACCTATTATTCCCTTCGCGTGCTGGCAACGCCCTTTTCGCTGATCAATTACGCGGTCCTGGGTTGGTTTCTGGGCCTTGGAAAATCCGGCACAGGATTGCTGATCCAAACCGTTCTGAACGGGCTGAACATGATCTTCAACGTGACCCTTGTGCTGTATTATGATTTTGGTGTGGCGGGCATTGCCTGGGGAACCTTTCTGGCAGAGGCACTGATTGCAGTTGCCGGATGCCTGATGGTTCAAAGGCAGATCAGCAAACGCTTTAACGTCGAAGAACGCCCAAGTCGAAAACGTATCTTTGACCACGCCTCATTGAAAAAAATGTTCTCATTGAACCGGGACATCATGATCCGGTCTTTGGTGTTGCTGTTTTCGTTTGCCTTCTTTACCGCACAAGGCGCGCGACAGGGCGACCTGCTGTTGGCTGCCAATGCCGTCCTCTTTCATTTCTTCATGACAGGTGGCTATTTTCTGGATGGTCTGGCCGTCGCGGCGGAACAATTGGGCGGCAGAGCAATGGGCGCGAATTATCGTAAGGGATTTGAACAATCAGTCCGTCTGACCACACTTTGGGGAATCGTACTGGCGGTTGGCCTGTCTCTGATTTTTCTCTTTTGGGGCGGCCATCTGGTTGACCTTATGACCACCGAACCCACTGTTCGGGAACTGGCTCGCACGTATCTGCCTTTTGCTGCACTGACGCCCGTTTTGGGTGTGCTGGCTTTCATCATGGATGGGGTCTTTATCGGGGCAACATGGTCACGCGATGTGCGCAATATGATGTTGCTGTCGCTTGCACTGTTTCTGGCATCCTGGTGGGTCTTGATGCCACTTTATGGCAATACGGGCCTTTGGATTGCGCTTTGGATCTTCCTCGCAGCGCGCGGATTTTCGCTTTGGTTCATTTGCAAAAAACGGATCAACGAAAGCTTTGTCTGATATTCACCAGGCGACCGTCACTCAGTCACGACTAAAAGGATTTGGCGGCCCATTCGCGCATGTTGCTGCCGGTCAGTACCGAGACACGCGACACATTCTGCTTATCCAGTTCAGCCACCATGTGCGCCTTGATATCCTGTAGCAGCGGCAGGCCGTGATACACCATTCCGGTATAAAGCTGAATGAGGTTGGCCCCGGCCTCCAGCTTCTGCAAGCCCTGCGCACCCGTGGAAATGCCGCCAACGCCAATAATGGGCAGCAGCGGCCCCACACGCTCACGCGTTTTGGCCAGCAAAATGGTGGCGCGGTCAAACAAAGGTGCCCCTGAAAGGCCGCCTGCCTGTTTGGCGTGGCGGGCATCCTTGACCTTGCTGCGGTCCAGCGTTGTGTTCGACACAATCATGCCTTCCAACCGATGCCTGGCGACAGAATGCACAATGGCGTCCAATTGATGTTCGCTGACATCCGGCGCAATCTTCAACAATAATGGCTTTGGCAGATTGCCGCGCACGGCCTCATCGCGTGCCTCGACCACCCGCGCCAGCAGATCATCCAATGCATCGCCAACCTGCAATGCGCGCAAGCCGGGCGTGTTGGGAGATGAGATATTGACAGTGATGTATGAGGCCAAGGGCGCAAGCTTGCGAATACAGGCTGCATAATCGGCAGCCTTGTCTTCAGTGTTCTTGTTGGCACCAACATTGATGCCCAAAATACCGGCGGGGGGCGTTTCCTGTAACCTTTGTTCAAAAGCCTCCATGCCCTCATTGTTGAAGCCGTAGCGGTTGATAATGGCTTCATGATCGCGCAGGCGAAACGCGCGGGGACTTGCATTGCCGGACTGCGCCAGCGGCGTTACTGTTCCCGCTTCTGCAAAGCCAAATCCCATTTGCAGCAACGGATTATACACCAGTGCATTTTTGTCAAAACCTGCCGCCATGCCGATCGGGTTGGGGAAACGCTGCCCAAGAATTTGAACGGCAAGCCGCGGATCATCCTTGACGGCGCTTTTGGGAAACAACCCGGAGCGGAGCGCCTTGATGCTGACATCATGCGCCAATTCCGGACCCAGCAATTTGAGCCCCCGTTGCGCAATAATTTGCAGAAAAGCGCTCATGCGTTAGCCTGTGCCCAGACTGGAAACTGAAAACGGCTATCTTCACTGCGGGTCAGAACACAGTGTCGGCCCACACTTGCCAATGGCAGATCTGCATAAAGATGCGGGAAGAGCGCGCCCTTGCGCGCCGGTTCCCATTTCAGCGACTGTGGCAGGGTATCAACCGCAATTTCGGCCAAGACAACTCCCGGCTCGTCGGCAAAATATTTTTGTGCTGTCTCCGCCACCTGCTTGCGGCTAGAAAAATGAATATACCCATCTGCAAGATCAACCGGCGCACCTTTGAATGTCATTTCCGCCTGAAAGGACTGCCATTGATCCTGCGTCAATAATTTAAAGATAAATCTGTCATTCATGAAAAATGCTTTGCCCGAAATATGGTCCACATTGATTGGACCCCAACGCCCATATTTGTTGAACCAAAATACAACGCTGCCTGTCAATCACGACCTTGCCATCTTCACGGCTGATAGTGAGCAGCAAAAAGCCCATATTTGAAGGAGACCATCATGAAAAGCTTCATAAAACGGCCGGTCGGCCGGTTAGTGGCGGCGACTGTTGTTACCATTTTCGCACTCAGCGCGGCTGCAGCGCAGGCAGAACGGTTTCAGATGATCGAGCTGAATGAGAACGGTGGAAAAGCCTATTTGCGCGTAGACCTGGAAAATGGCGCTATTGCGCGCTGCGAGCAGGACAACAGCGTCTGGCAATGCACAGCCATTGAAGTTCAATCATCCGGAGCTGATGCCTCGCTGGCTGGCCGCGTTGCGGATCTTGAAGACCGTGTGGCACAATTGGAAGCCGAGAAGCTCGACAGGCCGGATTTGACCGAACTTGAAGACGCTCTAGATACCAGTGAGAAGTTTATGCGCCGATTTTTTGGAATGGTGCAGGATATGAAAAAGGACATGGCCCAATAGCGCCATGATGCATGTATGAAAGTTTTGATCAGTGGCCTTGGTCTGCTTCTGACAGGCCTCATTTTTTGGGCCATTGCCGCTGGTGATTTTGGCGCTGCAGGAGAATTTCTTCTTGGCAAGCCATGGGGCATTGTTTCCATGGTGGATTTGTATCTGGGCTTTCTGCTGTCCGCAGTGGTGATTTTCTACGCTGAACCCGACAAGAAGGTGGCGCTTATCTGGCTGCTGCCGATCTTCGTTCTTGGAAATGTTGTGACCGCATTGTGGTTTGTCTTGCGCGGCCTAACCCGACTGCGCACAGCTCTAGCAAACTAGGGCTTTTCTTGTTTATACGGCAACGTTTGACCGGATTTGCGTTCGGCCCGAAAATCAGATCTCGGATTGGCCACTTAGTCTGGCACTGATGATATCCGGCTTCCTGGTCGGTGCCACAACCGAAAGCACGAGACCTGTCACCAGACCGATAATCGCGCCCGGCAGGCCCGCTGCCGCAATAGGATAGGTTTCACCAATAAGCGGCAGCAGTTCTGCAGCGACCCTGTCAAATTGATCAAGCCCTATCAAAACACCCAACATTGCAATGGTGATGGCTGTTCCCACAATCATGGCTCCCAGAGCCGCTATCTGCCCGGCTCGACCAACCCAGATTCCAAGTAAAAAGGACGGGAACAGGCCGCCAGCTGCCAGAGCAAGTCCAGCCAGTATCAGTGTTTCCGGTTGCTGTAAAAACGGCCCAAGCGGTGGCCAGGTGAAAAGCCAATAAATGCCAAAGGCCACCAACAGCACTGACAAACGCACCAGAAAAACAATGCGGCTCATAGGAGCGCTGGTGCCCAGAAACTTGGCATAAAGATCAAGTGCCACATGATGCGACAGGGAAATCTGACAGGCAGACACAACCGCCACCAAGGCTGCCAGCGCTCCGCAAGCCAGCATTGCAGCCATAGTTTGCGGAACAGGCCGCCCGAGGCCGGCAATGATGTCCGGCAGAGCCGTCATGAATGCGATTGGCGAAATCTGCAAATCCGACGCGGTCAATCTGTGGCCATCACCACAGGCCGTAATGAAGTCCTGCAAGTTTGACACTGCGGTGCCGCACAGGGACACACCTGATGTCGCGGAAAACAGAAAAGGCGCTTCACGCCCCAGAGCGATGACTGACATGCCGGTGATTGATTGCGTGATCTGGTACTTCAGAAAGATTGCATAGACCGGCAAGGTGCAGACAAGTGCCAGAAGAAACACCAGAGCCCAGCCGATGCTGGAATCGCTTTCCTTGGCGGTTCGTGTGGTTTGAGCGCGCGCCAGAAGTGGGGGAAATGCGCTTACGCCGAGCGCGACACCAACCATGCCAAGGCTGACCGCCCGCCAGTCGGTCGGCAGAATTTCGAGCCAACTGACATCCGACGGCTGAGCCAATTGCCGTGCCACGGCATCTTCCTGCAGCAATCGGGTTGCGGTCCAGGCATCACTGGCCGACAGATGAGGCATCGGCAGGCCCGTCAGATCGAACGCAATCCATGCCAAAAACAATAAAAAGCCAAAGCCCACCAGCACGGCCATTGTCATCTGCAGCCAGCTTGCAGCCCGCATACCGCCCAGCACCAGCGGCAGTGAAACACCAACCAGAATGACAATCAGCGCCGAATTTGCGGACACCGTTGTGAAACGGGCGCTGAGGCCGAACAGGAAAGAAATCTGTCCGATAAGGACGCTGATGATCGCGACCGCTGAAATGACGGTGGCCAACAATAATAAAGTGCGGGAGTTGAAGCGTTGCTGCAACAACTCCATGGGAGTTAATACATCCGCGCGCCGCAGAAACGGAACAAACAGGGCGCCCATCAACGCCACGCCGCCAACAACGCCCAGCGGAACTGTAAATCCACTCAATTGATTGGCGAACACGTCACCTGGCCAAAAACTGTAGCCCAGAGCGCCGGTGGCAATCATCGCCATGGCAAGCCCGTTTGGCATGGGCGTCATGCGGTAGCCATCAACAAACATATCGGTAGTGCGAACGCTGCGCGCCCGCACGCCGGAAAACAGCAGTGACACAAGCAGCAGCGCAAACAGAAGGCGGGTTACAAGATCACTGGAGAGGCCAAGCCGCTCCAGGAGGCCAAGAATTCCAAGCAGAATAATGGTGCCAAGCAGGAAGGAATTGAGAACCCGAAGCCGCATTATTCAGCCACCTGCGTTCGGCTGTTCTGGCTAATGTCGGTCATCTCATGCAGCTTTGCATCGTCGTCAGACTGCTTGCTTTTGGTAACAGGGATATCCGGGTCAGGCACATCGATGGCTTTGACCGGAAAGGATTTGAGGCGCTTTGGTACGCGCCTGCGCAGCAACTGATCTTCCCTGTCCAGTTCATAGTTTCGATCGAGACCATGTTGGAGGCTGATCTTGAAAATGGCCAAAATCAAAAATAGCAGGGGCATCCCAATGGCAAAAAATACCAGCGTTGCCGGCAGGCCCATGATCAGGTCTGACGGCAATCGGGCAGCCGCCAGTGGCGCGCCAAAAAGGGCCGTCAGAATCAACAGGGCCATAAGCCAGTTTCTTAATGTTGCTGAGCGCCAATAGGGTTTTGACATTCTGCCTTGCCGGTACTCTGTATCTGTGTTCTGGGACGGAATCACTTCGCCAACCAACGCTCCGCGACGAATCATACCGCCGCAGGCCCCGGCCAATATGGGTTTTCTAACGCAATTCCTGCCGTTTGTCTTTGCCTGCCAGTCCTATGAGGCGCAATACAGGGTGATTTGTGTGAACCGGACGTGCATTTTTTGCCTGTTGTGCTACAAAACAGTCTCAATGCTTGACACGCATATAACAAAATATGGGGGAGTGTGTCGGGGCTTACATCTGCAAGCTTAGGCACAGAATATGACAAATCTTCAGCACATTATTATTGCAGATGACCATCCACTGTTCCGCGGTGCATTGCGGCAGGCGGTGGAAGGCTTGTTCAGCGATGCATCTATTCATGAAGCTGGCACTCTGGATGAAGTGACGGCGAGCCTTGATGCGCAACCTGACACCGACCTCATTCTGTTTGATCTGTCGATGCCGGGTGCACGGGGATTTTCGGGCCTGATGTATTTGCGGGCGCAATATCCCGCTGTCCCGCTTATTGTTGTTTCCGGCAAGGAAGACCCGCTGACAATGCGCCACTGTATGGAGCTGGGTGCCAGCGGTTTCATTCCAAAGTCGATGGGCATTGACGTGATGCGAGAAGCGATTGATGCCGTGCTGGGCGGCGCAATCTGGCTGCCGGACGACTATGATCCCGACGCTCCGATTGATGATGAAACCGCAAATATGGTAGCGCGCCTCTCCACGCTGACACCTCAGCAGGTCAGAGTTCTGATGATGTTAAGTGAAGGCTTGCTGAACAAGCAGATTGCTTATGAACTCAGCGTTTCGGAAGCGACAATCAAGGCGCATGTGTCAGCCATTTTACAAAAACTCAATGTCGACAGTCGAACCCAGGCCGTGATTGCTGCAGCCAGGATTGAAGCCGGTCAATGGCAGGGTACTACCGCAGGGGGCGACACCGCCAACTAAGCACAGTTTTGCCAACTCAGTGCTGCCCAGCCCATGAGATTGCTGTTGCCTGTAGTTCCCGGCATTCTTCCAGGAAGATCAACTGCGGATGATGCTGGAGCGTAATTTGTTCATGCAGCCTACTCCGCTGCAGGGGCGTTGGTTTTGGGATGACCGGTGCGCGCCAATTGTTGTAACAGGCTGCGCAGCGCGGCTGGTTTCAAAGGTTTGTTCAGGATCGGCATATCTTTCCTCGCCGCTTCATCTCTGACAAACGCCGTCCTGTCTGCTGTGATCAATACGGCAGGCAAGCCACTTTTAAAGCGCCAGCGCAGTCTTGCCAGCACTTCAACACCCCGTATGTCACCGTCAAGATGATAATCCACCAGAATGACATCAGGTAAATCGCCGGACCGTTTGCGCTCTGCTTCAATGACCTGGGTCGCCTCGTCCTGATTGGAGGCGATCAACACTCTGCAGCCCCACCCTTCCAGCAGATTGCGCATTCCATCCAGAATCTGGACTTCATTGTCGATGCACAGGATCAGCGTTCCTTCCAACCGGGCCAGCGGTGCCACGGGTTTTGATGCTGCCGTTTGCGGCAGCGCGACGGCTTGGGCAATCGGCATTGTCACTGAAAAACGTGTTCCCATGCCGATGCGCGATTCAAGACTTATCGGGTGTTTCAAAATGTCAGAAAGACGCTCAACAATTGACAGACCCAGACCCAGGCCCGGGCCCTCCTTTATTCCGGATTCCAGCCGCTGAAATTCTCCGAATATCTCTTTTTGCTTGGAAAGCGGAATCCCTATGCCCGTGTCATAGATATGCAGCGTTGTGGTGTGATCGTGTCGGCGGCAGCCGACGGTCACACGCCCTTGCGGCGTGTATTTGATGGCATTTGAAATAAGGTTCTGCAGCAATCGGCGCAGCAAGCGTCTGTCAGAGCGCACATGTAGCCGACTTTTGATCACATGAAATGTCAGGTCTTTGGCTTCCGCCATCGGCGAAAATTCAACCTGCAGCTTCTCCAGTAAATCGTCCAGCGACACCACGGTGATCTCCGTGGTTGTGGCGCCCGCATCAAGCCGGGAAATATCCAGCAACGCGCTTAAAATGTCTTCAACCGATCCCAAAGCCGCTTCAATATTATGAGCGCTTTTCAGATGACTTTCATCGGTCAGAAGCTCACCCAACGCCGTTGTGTAAAGCCGGGCAGCATTCAGCGGCTGGAGAATATCGTGACCGGCAGCCGCGAGGAATTTTGTTTTGCCGACATTCGCTTCGTGGGCCATCTGGCTGGCGTGTTCCAGCTGCGCATTCAGCTGGGTCAGCTCTTCAGTTCGCACCTTGACCCTCTCTTCCAGAGCATGATTGACCTCTTCCAGCGTGCGCTTGCTGGCTGCCCGCTCGCTGACATCTGTATAGGTCACCACTATGCCGCCATCGGGCATGCGGTTGGTGCGCACTTCCAGAATTTGGCCGGTTGGTTGAAACGTCTCTTCAAAGATACTCGGTGCTTCCACCAATTGCTTCAGGCGGCTGTCAATCATGGTTGCAGGATTGCCTGATCCGTAGTGGCCGTTCTCAACCCCAAAACGCACAACATCGCCAAGAGAGGTGCCAACCTGACCAAACTCGGTTGGCAGGTTCAGGAACCCTCTGAAATGCTGGTTCCAGCAAATCAGACGCAGATTGATGTCAAACACGGCAATGCCCTGCCACACATGATCCAACGCGCTTTGCAGCAGGTCTCTGTTGTATTGAATCGCCTGTGAGGCATCATCCAAAAGCCCAATCGGGACACGCCCTTTGGCGTCAGTTTTCTGCATAAGCAGGGACAGGACCAGCCGCGAAGACGCTGCTCCGATGGCGGACGCCAACAATTGCTCGGAGTGGCTGATCAGCGCAGAGTCCGCCAGAATGTATGGTGTCAGATCAACACGATTGTCTTTTGCATAGGCCTTGAAGGCGCGTTCCGTGCGTTCCGATCCAAGATAACGGGAAATCGTCTGCTGCAATTCCTCGACTGTTACATTTCCACGCCAGGATTTGCGCTGGGCCAGCAAGGTGCCCGTGTTTGGCAGATTGTTATGCACAAAGCTGTCCGCCTGCAGCCGTTCCAGTGGCAATGGTTGCCGCGTCAGGGACAAAGCGACATAGCCAAATACATTGGCGGCAAGAGACCAAAGTACCCCGTGAGTGAGTGGTGGCAGATCACTGCCAAACAAATGTTCGGGGCGCAGCCAGGACAATTGAAAAGGTCCCTCTGCCAGCAGTGCCGCCAAAGCGCCGCTGCTATGGGCAAAGCTTGGCAGCAGCAGTGTGTAAAACCAGACCGCGAACCCCATCACCATTGCGGCAACAGCGCCGCGCGCCGTTGCACCACGCCAGAACAACCCACCCAGAAAAGCTGGAGCCAGTTGCGCAATGGCGGCAAATGACAACAATCCGATGGACGCCAGCGCTGCACTGTCACCGGCCAGTTCATAATACAGATAGCCCAGCGCCAGCACGAAAAAAATAGCAATCCGGCGCACCACCAATACGGTCCGGGTCATGTCCCAACCAGCAAATTTTTCGGGTGAACGACGCAACAGGATCGGAAGGACAATCTGATTGGAAATCATGATCGACAGCGCAACAGCTGCCACAATAACCATGGCTGTGGCGGCAGAAAGACCACCGATAAAGGCGATGATGACAAAGCCCACCGATTGGGTGGAGAGCGGAAGAGCGACCACGAACAGATCAGCGCTCACATCCGGCCCCAGGGTCAACCGACCCGCAATTGCAATGGGGACCACGAACAGATTGATGGCCAGCAGATACAGTGGAAACAGCCAGACAGCCCGCTTCAACTCGCTGGCATTGTTGTTCTCCACGACGGTGACATGGAATTGCCGAGGCAACAGCAAGACAGCAAAGCTGCTGAGCAGCGTGAAAACAGCCAATTGCCCCCAATTCAGGGGCCCTTCATAAAGCGGCAGAATGTTGCCTGCGTCAGCGGCGGCCTGGAACAGATCGGCAGGCCCGTCATACAGGATTGTCAGGACAAATACGCCAACACTGACAAAGGCAATCAGCTTGACCACACTTTCCGTGGCCACAGCCAGCATCAGACCTTCCTGGTGCTCTGTCGCATCGCTGTGCCGGGTTCCAAACAGGACCGCAAAGAGCGCCATTGCAATGGCCACAAGCAATGCGACGTCGCCGATAATCGGCACGGATAAATCTGCTGCCTGACCGCTCTCCGTTCGCAGCACTGTTGCTGCCAGAGATGTCGAGACGGCTTTCAATTGCAGGGCAATATAAGGAACCGAACCTACAACCGCGATCAGGGTTGCGACCATGGCCACGGTCTGGCTTTTGCCATAACGCGCGGAAATGAAATCCGCGACAGATGTGATGCGCTCGGTTTTGGAAACGGCAACAATGTGGCGCACCAATGGATAGCCCACAGTGAAGACGAGTATGGGGCCGGTGTAGATGCCGATGAAGTCCCATCCCGTTCTGGCTGCCAGGCCAACCGAGCCGAAAAACGTCCAGCTGGTGCAATAAACGGCCAAAGAGAGCGCATAGAGTGTGGGTCGTGCAGAAAAACGCTGAGCAAATCCCGGGTTGGAGCGCGACTTGCGTCGTGATGCGCGATCGCCATAGGTTGCAACCAGAAACAGAAGCACAATGTAAAATAGTGCCGTCGCAACGACGACCCAACCGGCCAGCATTCCCTTCTCCTCCCGAGGAGTATTCTTTTGTTACGCCACTGTAGCTGCGGAACTGAAATGGTGAAAGTCATTACATAGTTGAGGTCTTACTTGCCTTTGCCACCTGTTTTGGGGCATGTATCCGGTTCCTTACACAAGCAAAATCAAGGGGTGAACATGCTTAAGGAATTTAAAGAATTTGCCTTGAAGGGCAATGTCATGGATCTCGCCATCGGCGTGATCATCGGCGCAGCATTCAGCGGAATCGTCAAATCGATGGTGGATGACGTCATCATGCCTATCATTGGCGCGATCACCGGTGGCGTCGATTTCTCCAACTTCTTCGTCGGCCTTGCCTCTAACGTTGATGCCACCACACTGGATGCTGCCAAAGAGCAGGGCGCCGTGCTGGCCTATGGTAATTTCATTACCGCTACGGTCAACTTCCTGATCATCGCGTTCGTGTTGTTTATGGCTGTTCGGGCCATCAATTCCATGAAACGCAAGGAAGAAGCAAAGCCGGCACCAGTGGCCACAAAGCCACCCGAAGTGGAAGTTCTGGAAGAAATCCGCGACCTTCTTGCCAAGAAGTAATCTGGCGCATTGCTTGCGTCTGGAGCATTTAGTCTGTCCGACATCACGGAGTTGGCTGTGAGTGACAATTTTATGCTGAGCGCATTACGCCCCGAAGCTGCTTATTCGGCAGAAAGCGGCATAATCAGGGTCATGAACCATGCAAGAACCTGCGGGAAACCTATAATTCCGCTGGTTGCTGGTGAAGGCCATCAGCCGACACCTCAGTTCATTTGCCAGGCTGCCACGGACTCTCTGGCAAAGGGCGAAACATTTTACACCTATCAAAAGGGTCTGCCAGAACTGAGGCAGGCTTTGTCAGACTACCATCAGCGGCATTTTGACCGCGATCTTGCAGCTGACCGGTTTATTGTGACTGGCTCAGGCATGCAAGCCATCCAGCTTTGCATTCAAGCCGTTGCCGGTGCAGGAGAAGAGGTTCTGGTGCCCACACCCGCCTGGCCGAATTTTGCAGCGGCACTTGGTGTAATGGGGGCAAAACCGGTCAGCGTTCCGATGCAGTTTGACGGTCAGTCCTGGACATTGGATATTGATGCATTGGAAGCGGCCATCACGCCGAAAACGCGCGCGCTGTTCGTGAACTCGCCGTGCAACCCAACAGGCTGGGTTGCAGATGCCGACCTATTGAGTGCCCTGCTGAAGTTTGCCCGCAAGCATGATCTGTGGATCATCGCCGATGAGGTTTATAACAGGTTCTTCTATAGCGGTGCCCGTGCGCCATCCTTCTATGATATTATGGAACCAGACGATAAAATTCTGTTCGTCAATACGTTTTCAAAAAACTGGGCCATGACCGGTTGGCGCATCGGCTGGATTTCGGCGCCACCCGCGCTGCAACAGGTTTTCGAAAACCTGGTGCAATATTCCACGTCAGGCGTTGCCGCCTTTATGCAACGTGCTGCGATTGCGGCACTCAATGACGGCGACAGTTTCGTCGATGCACAGGTCGCGGATTGCCACAAGGGACGTGACCTTGTTTGCGATGCCCTTGAAGCGACGGGGAAAATCCGTCTTGAACGACCCCGTGGGGCCTTTTACCTGTTTTTTGGCCTGAATGACTTTCCCGATACAATGGAGCTGGGTATCAGGTTAGTGGATGACGTCGGGGTTGCCATGTCGCCGGGCGAAGCCTTCGGGGCTGGAGGTGCGGGCTTCATGCGCATGTGCTTTGCGCGCAATCACGACGACTTGATCACCGCAACCAACGGTTTAACCGCCTGGCTTGCGCCAGATAACTAAACCTTTAATTGCATTGCGGACTCATTGTTCCCAGACATAGAAAATTCAACCCAAAAAATCGGTTATTGCCTATAGTCAGCCATATATTTTGCGAAGTTTTAAGGCTTTCGATGCCACATATCAGCCCTTCCTGTCTCAAGGGCTTTTATCTTGTACGACTTTTCAAATCTCAACGTGGCCATTGCCGATGACAGTGCGTTCTTTCGAACAGCACTGCGGTCCGTGCTTCTGGGATTTGGCATTCGGGATGTTTTCGAAGTTGAAGACGGGCAGAAATGCCTGGCATTGATAGAAGGGCAAAGGCCCGATATCCTGTTTCTGGATTGGGAAATGCCGGTCATGTCCGGGCCGGAAGTCATGCGCAATATTCGCAAAAAGGAAGCACCGCATCCCTACATTCCGGTTATCATGGTTACCTCACATACCGAATTTGAGCGTGTTGAACATGCTACCAAACTTGGCATCCATGAGTTGCTGTGCAAACCGATTGCTGCGAAACCGGTTTATCAAAGGCTTCTTTCGGTTGTCATGAAGCCACGCCCCTTCGTGCGGACTGCATCCTATTTTGGCCCCATGCCAAGAAACGGAAAACCACCGGAAGAAGAGACCAAGCCGGAATTGATTGAAGGCGAAGAAGCATTCATGATCTGACCGGAATTTAACGTGATCCAGAGCAGCTTCTTAGAGTTTTGCTGGAGACACCATTAGCACCGCCATCGCAAAAAAGTCGCCTCCGAGTGCGAATGCGCTCCCGCCGGCTTTTGCTTCAGATTTCTGTTGCTTCCCGTGTCAGAGCCCATCAGCCAGAAAAGCTTCAATTTCAGCCCGTGTCGGCGGGTTGCACCCGACACTCTGGCAATTAATGGCAGCGGCACTTGTGGCAAATTCAAGCATGTTTTTCAGAGCATCTTCATTCAGGCTACGTAACGCCTCGGCGTCAGAAAGACCCTGGTCAAGAAGCCATGCCAGAGTGGACCCCATCAGCGTATCACCTGCGCCCACTGTATCAGCAAGAACAATTCTTGGTGTCTTCACTTTAACTGTTGCAGCACCGGTGTAACCCGTAGCGCCCTCACCACCATCTGTGATGACGACCAGCCCTGCCGATTTTGCCAGACAGGTCTTGGCAAACTGCACCGCTGTCTGATGGGGTGCAATAATATTCAGATCTTCCACACTGAGCTTGATAATGCTTGCGACCTCCAGCAGACGCGCAATGCGTTTGTGCCAGGCCGACCAGTTTTCAATCATGCCGGGACGCGCATTGGGATCGATTGAGATCATCATCCGATCGCTCATGGCGACCGTAAAATCCGTGATGTTGTCGGCACCGGGAAGATCAATCAGGGAAATTGACCCCACATCAAGAATATCGCCAGGCCCGACCTCAACCATGGTTGGATCTGGTGCCATATTGGCGGTGGATGTTTCATTGTTGTAAAAGGCATAGCGCGGATCACCGCTTGTCAGATCTACAAATGCCAGGGTGGTTGGGTGTTTGCAGCGCGGCAGCGCGTCACAATAGACACCACTTTCCTCCAGATGGGATTTCAACTGATCGCCAAAAAAATCAGTTGATATGGCCCCCAGAAAGCTGACATCCGCACCTGCACGAGCCGCCGCCTTTGCGGCGTTGTAAGGCGAGCCGCCTGGTTTTGGTGTGTATCCGACCTGACCTTCAGCACCTTCGAACGGTACAAAATCGATCAGTGCTTCGCCGCAAATATGGAGTTTTGGCATTTGGCCCCCTTCAGATAGCGTTTTTAATGGCTGCCGTCATAATGTCATGGCTGGCCGCAGTTTCAGCCGGTGTAGCACAATGAAATGGTTGGTACATAGCCTTCTTGCCGTTCACCAACTCATCCAGAAACGCACACCACATTTGCTGGAAGCTGTCCGAGAAGCCAAATTCAAAAATACCGCCGGTGATCGTCGGATAGGCTGAATTGTAACCAAGATCAACATGCTGCCATGCCTGCGCCACTCCTGGTTGATAATCCATAATTTGCAGCGTCTTGGGATATTTGGTGGAGTAGGCCATGGACTTTTTCGTCCCCTCGACCTTGATGAACCAGGTGTTCATCTCGCCGGGCGCAATGCGTTTTGTCTCCATCGTCAAAGGGAATGGCTGACCGAACCCTTCCACCATGGTGTGGATCGCGCCATTGTCCCAGGTTTCACACGGAACAATGTTGCCTTTGCCATCTGGCCGCGTGGTCATGATATTGCTCAGTTGAGCTGCAATCCGGGTTGGCTTCCAGCCAAAGCGCAAAGGAATATGCATCACATGCAAACCCAGATCGCCCATGCAACCATACGCGCCATTCACCGCGATCATGCGCTTCCAGTTGATTGCCTTGTCTGGATCCAGGTCCGAGGCGTGATGGAATCCGGCACGAACGCCGACAATCTGTCCAAATACATCCTCTTCAATAGCGCGCGAAATGGCCAATGCGCCGGGGAAAAACGGAAATTCCGAACTTGAGCGCACCAGCACATTAGGGTGTTCTTCAATGCAGGACATGATCGCAGCATTGGCAGCCTGATCTATCCCGAACGGTTTCTCGCCCATCAGATGTTTGCCGGACCGAATGATATCGCAATAGAGCTGCTGATGCAGATTGTGCGGCACTGCACAGTAAATGGCATCAATCTGATCGCTGGCCAGCATCTCCTGATAATCACCCGTAGACAGGGTGCAGGACGGAATGTTGTCTGTGAACCAGGATCTGGCATCTGGATTGATATCGCAGATGCCTTTGATGACAGGCCTTGCATCCTTGAACTCCAGATGCAGCCACCGGGCAGCGGCAGAGGCAAATTCCTTGCCCATCAAACCACCGCCTATGACACCAAAGCGGATGTCCTTCATGATGACAGATCTTGCATCATGGCCAGAGCATCTTCTGGCGACATGCCTTCGTGAACGATGGCCATCAGGGCTTTGGTGATGGCAGCCGGGTGGTCGTGCTGAATCACATTGCGGCCATAGACAATGCCCATGGCTCCCTGCTCCATAAGGTCGGTTGTCCGCTGAAGAATTTCCGCATCAGATACCCGGCCACCACCGCGCACCAGAATGGGAATGCCAGAGGCGGCTTCCACGACCTTGTGGTATTCGGCCACATCATCAGTCGGGTCTGCCTTGATGACATCGGCGCCCATTTCAACAGCCTGCCGCACCAGGGTGCGGATCAGCGCCAAATCGCCATTTACCATGTAGCCACCGGCTTTTGCATTGTCCTGCATGACCAATGGCTCGACCATCAGTGGCATGCCGGCAGCATCGGCTTCCGGTTTGAGGCGCGCAATATTGCTGACACATTGCGCATGAACTTCCGGCTGATTGGGCATCAAGAGCAGATTGACGCACAGGCACGCCGCATCCAGTTGCACAGCCTGTTCCACCGCGTTTTCAACGATCTGGGAAAACAGATATTGCGGCAGGTCTTTGGCATAGATGTTGGCAACATCGGTGCGCAGCACCAAAGACGGTTTGTCCTTGCCGGGAATGGCCTGCAAATGCCTTGCCATGCCGGGCGACAGTTGGACGGCATCGGGCTGCGCCTGTGCCACCGTGGCAACTGCGTCACGCATGTCTTCAATACCAGACAAAAAACCCGGCTCGTTGAAGAAGCCATGGTCAATTGCAACGTCGAAGCACTTTCCATCGGCTCCCAGAAAACGGTTCAGGCGATGCTTGGTCATTCAATGTTCCTTTTGGTTCCGTGATTTCCAATATGTGTCTCGGTCGGGTTGGGCAATCCAGTACGCCAGGTATGATAATCGGATTGCAGAGCGTTCAAGAAGTCCGCCATCTCTTCTGCTTCGGTTGCCGAGGCGCCGCTTTTCATCCAGCTTTTGATCATGATTTCAGGCCCATTTCCCAGGGTCTCGAAAGCCGCCAACGCTGCAAAACCATAGCGTTCGGCAGAAATATTTTGAGAGCGTACAAGGCGAATTGTGCCAATCAGCCGATCATCCCAACCCAGTTTGCGGGACACATCACGGCCAATGCGTTCGCATGTATCGCGCAGCCATGGATTGGCCATGCGTGCCAGCAAATCATCCACATAAGCGCGGTAGCCATCACTCGTAAAAAGCGGGTCCTTGCCGCCATGCAGCCGGATCAGGGCTTCACCGGATTCCTCCAGAAAGGCATCCCGGAAGAAGCTGAAAACTTCAGGAATTGCGGCAACATCGGCCATCCATTTCAGGCCCAACACCTGACCCACATAGGCAAAGCCGGCATGGGTGGCATTGTGGCCATGTATTTTGGCGTGTTCAAACGGGGTTAAATCCGCCTTTTCCACCAATTGGGAAATTGCGCGCCCGCTGCTACGTGCCGGATCCACTTGGCTGACCAGAATATTGTTGAAGGCCTCAACCAGAAACGCCTCGTCTCCGCCATCAAATGACGGTGCCAGAGCCGCTTGCGCAATTTCGTCCTGATCACGGATAACGCGCGACATTTTCCCAATGACCGTATCAACCGTTTGAAACACTTTGTTCGCGGTCGCATGATCAGTTTCCGGCAAGGCAGACAGAATGGCCTGCTGCAGCAAAGACGCTGCCTCATTATGATTTTCGGAAGAGTAAATCAGCACTTTTGGCCCTTCACCGCGCATTTTGCCGGCGATGGCCTGGGCAATCAACCGGTGCAGGCTGTTGGGGTGATCAGACACGTAATCATCGACGCTGGAAACGGCGACAGAAATTTCGTGGGCTGCCAGCAGGTCCTGCTGCAAGCTGACAAGATCTTCCTTCACGGACAGACAGCGAGCCTCGATATCTGTGTAGGTTTCAACGACGATGCCATCGTGCATGGCAATATTGACAGTGACCGTTCCCCTGTCGCTCAGCGCCTTTGCGAGATTTTGTCTGCGCATGGCGACCACATAGCGGTCAAAATTACCTGAACGCTGCGCTTCTCTCAAAAACAATCCGGTTTGAATGGCACCGAAACCAATACCAACAAAGATGCGCCCCATAATTCAGCGCGCCCCCGTCAGAAGCGATGTTTCATCCAGCGCCGTCCATTCAGGAACCTCAAAAGCATCAGTGAGTGGATAATGCGGGTAGAGCACGGCCTTGCCGTCAAGGTGCTGGTCTTTAACGTCGTTGATCATCTCAATGGCGTGTTGAAGACCGCCAATCTTTGCAATGTGCCGGGATGGATCAATCTGACCTTCAGATATCCAGCTCAGCGTCTGTGCAATGTCCCATGCCGTGCCGCCGGAGGAGCCGGTGATGACGGTTTCATCATAATGGATGCGATTGGCGTTCAGGCTGACAAATTCCTGACCGTGTTTCAAACCACCAAAGAAATTGGCAACACCGCCTTTGCCCAATAAGGGCACCGAGGCCTCAACCACCTTGGGATGACCGACCGCAATGATCAGATCATCCGCGCCCCGACCGCCGGTACTTGTCTGGACTTCGGCGGCCAGATCATCCGGGTGCACAACTTTCAGCTGGCACTTATTGGCCTTGGCCTTGGCTGCAAAATCGGACAAAGCACGGTCCCGGCGTGATGGCATGGGATCGGACGCTACCAGATTGGCAGGACCCTGTGCCAAAGCAACATCAACATGCATGCGGCCCATGGCCCCCAGCCCGATGACGACGGTGGTTCCCCCGCGCTTCAGGCCCGCAACAGCCTTGCGCGGCTCGGTCAGTGCTTGCTGTTGCAAATGCATGTGATGAAACTGTCCTGAGACACAACAGGAGATTGGCTCAGCAATAGCAGCATGGGCCAAAGGCATGGTTTGATCCGGTATCTCGATCAGACATTTTGCGGCAAAAACTTCTTCGGGTATCAGCATATATTCTGCCAGATGGCCCGGCAGCGTATAGCCACAGGCGATCTTGCTGACGCCTGCGCCATTGTTGCGATAGCGCTCCAGATGATTGACGGGAGCCGCATCAACCGCGGGCTGCACCACATAGCGCGTTCCAAGGCTATATTTCCCCTGCCGATTCTGAGCCTGAAGGTTCTGGCCCAGCTCCATCAGGGTTACCGACCCTTCATCCCCCAAAATGGACGGAAATTGCGACAAGTCCCAGCCATAAAGAAAGGTGTGGTCATTGCCCTGAGCAATCATTTTTACCAGCGATGCACATATGCCGGCAGCATCGACGCGCACCAATGCCTGATTTGGACCCGGCCTTGGTAAAGGCACGTCTTCCAGCGCCAGATTGTCAAAGCCCTGCCCTCGCAGGACGACAGCGCGCATGGTTTGCGGGAGATGTACCAAGACCCTAGCTATCAACCACAATCGCTTTGAGACGGGCGCCATCGCTGGTGCTGAACAGATAGCTCAACGCACTGTCAAACTGGATGCCCACAGTCTGATTGTAATCGACTATGAAATCCTTTGGCATTTTGATCGTCAGAATAGAAGAGCCATGTTTGACCGTAACCAGGGTCAGATCGCCGGTCATTTCAGCTGTGTAGACCATGGCATCAAAGCGGCCCTGACCGACGTCCACCACACTTGCATCTTCCGGGCGGAAGCCAAGTGTAATGCCCACACCTTCTTCAACACCCTCCAGAGCGATTTTATCTTTCCCGACCTGCAGGCCACTTTCCGATACGTTGCCCTCAAGGAAGTTCATGGGCGGTGATCCCATGAAGCCCGCCACGAACAGATTGATCGGATTTGTATAGACTTCCGCCGGCGTGCCCAGCTGTTGCAGTTCACCATCTTTCATGATCGCCACCCGATGGGCCAGCGTCATGGCTTCAATCTGATCATGGGTCACATAGACGGTGGTGACACCAAGTTCATGCTGCATGTGTTTCAACTCTGCGCGCATGAAACCGCGCAGTTTGGCGTCCAGATTGGACAGAGGCTCATCCATCAAAAATGCTGATGGACGGCGAATGATTGCGCGCGCAAGGGCCACACGCTGGCGCTGACCACCTGATAATTCTCGGGGGAACCGCTCCAGCAGAGTTTCCATCTGCACCTGCACGGCGGCATCAAACACAGCTTTGTTGCGCTGCTCTACGGGAACGCCCGTCACCTTCAGCGGAAAGCCGATATTTTCGGCCACTGTCTTGTGCGGATAGAGCGCATAGGACTGAAACACCATGGCAATGTCGCGGTATTTCGGCAGAACATGGGTGACATCGCGCTCGCCCATGAACACCTCGCCAGAGGTGATTTCCTCTAGACCGGCAATCATGCGAAGCGCGGTGGATTTCCCGCAGCCGGACGGCCCAAGCAGAACCAGAAACTCACCCGGCTCCACTTCAATGTCCAGATCCTTAACTGCGTGAAACTCGCCGTAATGCTTGTTCATCTTCCTGATTGAAAGCCGTTTGGCATCCGAAGATGGAGTGTCTGTTTCAGACGCTGAAGTCATGTCTGTATTCATCCTTTAACGGCTCCCAGCAATACGCCCTTGGAAATGTAGCGCTGCAAGACAATCGCCATAAACACCACCGGTATGATCATCACAATGATCACCACCGACATGGACCACCACAAGATTCCACGCTCACCTGCATTCATCGCGGCAACGAGAATGGGCATGGTCTGAGCCTTTGCGGTGGAGAGAAACAGGGCCAGAAGATATTCATTCCAGCACAGGATCATGACCAGCAATGTGGTTGCCGCCAGTCCCGCACGTGACAGGGGCAGCACAATTTCCCGGAAGGTCATGATCATGGTCGCGCCATCCAACTGGGCGCTTTCTTCCAGATCCTTGGGAATCGAATTGAAGAAATCATACATCAGCCAGATGACAATGGGCAGATTGACCACGGCATAGGTGAGAATGATTGCCAGATGGGTATCGAGCATACGCACCGACTGGAACATCATGTAAATCGGCACAACCACAACAATGGGTGCCAGAATGCGTTGGGAAATCATCCAGAAAAGAATATCGCCATTGCCCAAAGGTACATGGACACGCGACGCTACTGCCTTGCTGAGGAAATAGAAAATACCGACACCGACCACCAGCACAAGGCGCCAGTCGACACCATAGCTACCGACGGCAAACATAGCTGCCGCCATGACCAGGACGAACAGCAAGATGGTGATCAGATTGGGCTGATAGCGAATGCGCGCCAACGCATAGGCAGCCATGGATCCGATCAGAACAGCCAGCGCCGTTGCTGCGAGCGAGATAATGATTGAGTTGACGTAGGCCCGCAGCGTGTCGGCGTAATCCACCACGAACAATTCACGCCAGGCGTGAAGGCTGGGCATGAAATCAACAAAGGGAATGTAAACCGGACCGCCATTGACGTCTGCCGCTGATTTTACCGAAGTGATCACCAACCAGTAGATTGGAAACAGCACAAAGGCGGACCAGGCCAGCAGAAGCGTATAGACGATAAACTTGGCACCGGGCGCCATTGCGCCAATTCTGGGCGGCTCAAAAAGCCGCGCAAGCAGGCCTCTTGGCGGCACGTTAGAGACATTACTCATATCCGCCTCATACGGTTGACAACAATAAGATTAAAGAACGACACGCAGATCACCACCGTCACAAACAGCAACAGATAGGCAATGGCTGCAGACTGGCCCAGATCAAGCGAGCGCCAGGCAAAGAGAGAATGCAGCGACATGGATTCAGTCGCGATCCCCGGTCCACCGGAGGTCATGATGTTCGGCAGATCCACAATCTTGAAGCCTTCGATGACGCGGATCAACATGACGGTCACAGCGACCGGCATAACTTGCGGCCAACTGATTTCGCGGAAAATCTGCCAATTGCTGGCTCCATCTACCTGACCTGCTTCCACATAATCACGCGGGATGTTTTCAAACGCCGCCAGCAGGATGATAAAGATAAACGGGATCCACTGCCAGCTGTCCCCGATGATGATGAACAAACGCGCCGTCCAGGGATTGGCAGCCCAGGCAAAATCATTCAGGCCTAACCATTGCCAGGCTGGCGAAAACGGGCCCTTGGTGGTGTCAGCCATCATGCGGAACAGATAACCAACGCCGATGGGCGTGATCATCATGGGAATGAAAAACACAACGCGGAAAAAACCACGACCACGAATTGGCTGGGAGCACAGAAATGCCAGAGCCAGGCCAATGATAAACTGAATGGCACAGCCAACAAACACATAGAAGAGCGTTACGCCGAGTGTGCCAAACGGATTTCCGCTGAAGAAGGTTGCTGCAAACATCCAGGAAATACCAAGGATGACAAGAGCTGTGATCATGCGGCCGATAAAGCCCACTACGGAAAAGCCGGTCGTAATGTAGCGATACATCCACCACAGAATTGCGCCAGTGGCTGACAGGGCAACGGCCCATCCCAGAAACGTCAGACTGGTAAACGTGCCCAGAAAGTGAAATTGCTCAGAGCCAAAAATCTGTTTGGAAAAATTCTGAAATCCGACAAATCGGACCTGATAGCCACCGGCCTTCAAGCGCACACGCGAAAACGCGATAATGAGCGAGGCCACCAGCGGAAATATTGAGAAGATAAGGATCATCACCACAGCTGGGGTGATGAACAGCTGCCTTGCATGGCCATCAAGCCATTCATTGAAGCGAAATCTGCGTGACGGGGGCTGCGAGTTGTCAGCCGGGAGATATCCCGGCTGACTGTTCTCTACCCGACCAGTTGTCGAGGTCATGCTCTGTGCACCCTAGTTGGTGATACCAAGAGACAGTTTGTACATCTGCTGCTGGGTGTCACGACCGAAATCTTCGGTAATTTCTTCCCAACCAGCTTCGATGTTGGTCAATGCCTGCTCAGCTGTGATTTCTCCAGCCAGGAAACGGGCCAGTTCACGATCCAGTACAACACCAGTATATTGCTGGGCACCTGGAATACGCACATCGGAGGCCATGTTTGGATGGTTCAGGCTGTCCTTGATCGCACCAAGATAATTGTCTGCAAACTCCGGTGAGAAGCCTGCTTCAATCCACTTGCTAGTGTCGTTCAACTGGGAGTTCCGGTACGGATTGTATCCGGTCCAGCCCAGCGTCACATCCACATTGGACTGCTCTGCCTGGTTCATATAGGACAGGAATGCGTAAGAGGCATCCTTGACCTTCTGATCAGCTTTCGCGTTGACCGCACCAGCCCAACCACCAAAGGCAGCATAAGGCGCATGGTTCACGCCATCTGTTGCATGTGGGCAAAGCTCTGAATCACACTGCTGCAATTCACCCGTTGCCGGGTTCAGGACCTTGCGGGAGCCAGGCATGATAACCGCACCCATTTTGTCCCGGATCGCTGCGCCTGATTCATCGATGGAGAGCGGTCCGATGTCGCCCCAGTCAATGACAAGGCCACAACGGCCAGCCTGAACCAATGCACGTGTATCACCAATATCCTGGTTCAACTCATCGGTTGGGCCGTATTTGCCGGTTTCCTTGTAAATGCGGAAGGCTTCAGCCCAGCCCGCATTGTTCATTTTCGGCTTCATGGTTTCCGGATCGAACCACAGGCCCTCACCAGTACCTTTGGTCTGGGTGAAACCGGCTGCAATTGAACCGATGGCAAAATAGGACTGCGCATTGCGCTTTTTGAAGATGCAGGAGCCGTAATCCGCCTCGCCGTCACCATTCATGTCCATGCCGTTCATGGCTTCGGCAACCTTCATGTAGTCGTCCCAATCCTTGGGCGGCTCCATGCCGATTTTTTCCAGAATATCGCGGCGATAATACAGCATCTGGAAATCACCATCGACGGTGATCAGATAGGTGTTGCCACCAATCTTCTGATTGAACTCGCGGAAGTAAGGGGCGATGTCATCAATGTCGATCTTGTCATCTTTGGCGATATACGGATCGAGGTTTTCAACCAGCCCGCCATCAACCAGCTCAACAGCCCAACCTGACGCGAAAACACCCACATCAATAGAGTTGGTGCCGGTGGCCCAGTCGGTCAAAAGTTTCTGGAAAATTTCAGCGAATGGCACTTCGTTGACACGAATTTCAGCGCCGGTCATTTCTGTGAATTCTTTACCGCGATCAACAAGACGACCAGCAATCACCGGACCCGGACGGGTCAGAATATTGATGGTTACGCCGTCGAACTCGGCAGCAAAAGTCGGGGTCGCAGTGCCTAGAACGGCAGCAGCGGCCACGCCCGCGAGGAGCGATTTAAAAGCAGATTTCATTATGTCCTCCCATTGGAACAGCAATTTTTATTGCTTGCTTCTATAGCCTGCTACAGCAAATCGTCATCGTCAATACTTTTGCGTAGTCAACTCAACAAATGTCAAAAAATTACAACATGTCATTGCGAAACCCGCTGGAGACCGCAATAGTGGTAGGCAAATAAGGTGCCGAAAAGCTGAATTAACAAGCAAAGCGCCGGGAGAAAAAATGCGGCTTGGCGTCACATGTGCCAATGGCGCATGTGAGCAGGTGAGGACATTGTTGGATAAAAAGCCCCCGCAGAGGAGAAGATCCTTTGACAATTCTGACTCGCTGCGGTTGCGGGCGACATGGATGTATTATTCCCATGGGCGCACGCAACGGGAGATCGCTGAACGATTGGGAGTCAGCCGGACAACGGTGATACGGCTTCTCGAAGAAGCGCGGCAGCGCCACGAAATCAAATTCTGGATCGAGGAAGCTGAAGAACGGTGTGTTCAGCTAGGTATCCAACTAGAGGCTCAACTTGGTTTGGAAGAAGCCATCGTTATTCCCGCTGGCGACAATCATGATGAAATCTCGGATTCTGTTGGGCTGGCACTCGGCAAATATCTGTCGAACGCTGTCAGCGATCATATGACCATTGGTGTGGGATGGGGCCGAACGCTCACTGCGTCCCTGGTCAGCTTCCGTTCCACCATGCGCCAGGGTGTAAAAATCATGTCGCTCCTGGGCGGTTCAGTCGAGCCGATCCCGCCCAATCCGGTGGAATATTGCTGGCGACTGGGCAGTACAATGGGCGCAGATTGCTACATGTTTCCCTCTCCGCTGATCGTTGATTGTGCCGAGACCAAAAACAATCTCATCAATCATTGCGGACTTGGCACCATTTTCGATATGGCCAAAAACCTTGATATGGCCGTGCTGAGTGTCGGAGATATCGGGCCGGATTGTACATCGCTGGCACGTCAGTTGATGAGCCAAAGCGATCTGGACGAATTGATTGGAGCGGGATGTGTTGCAGATGTCTTGTGCAATTTCATCAACGCGGCCGGTCAGGACATTATCCATCCCATCGATGATCGTGTGATGTCTGTGGATTTGCGGGAACTTGAGAACTGCCGGCACAAAATTCTAGCCACGGGCGGCCATCACAGAGACCGCGCCATTGTTGCAGCGGTCAAACGTCTTGGCATCCATACATTGGTGACCGATCAAAGTGCCGCCGAAGCCATTCTTCAACGCCAAACAGGAGCTAAAGCAGAGCTATGACCATGGTGGATGCACATCAACATTTCTGGAAAATCGATCTCGGGATTTATAACTGGATTTCTGACGATATTGCCGGCATTCGCCGAGACTATCAGCCCGAACATCTGGCTCCCTATCTCAAACATCTTGGTGTCAGTAAAACCGTGCTGGTGCAAGCGGGTGAAAGCCTGTTGGAAAACGACGCAATGCTGGCGATCGCCGATAATTCAGACTTTGTTGCCGGCGTCGTCGCATGGGTTGATCTGACAACCGCTGATGCCCCTTCCCAGCTGGAAGACCTTGCTGCACATGACAAGGTGAAGAGCGTCCGGCCCATATTACAGGGCATTGCCGATAGTGACTGGGTTTTACAGCCGCAGGTCGTCGACAATTTGCGCCACCTGCCCGAATTGAATTTATGTTTCGATGCGTTGATCCAGCCTCGGCATCTTGCCATTGTTGATCGCCTGACCGATCTGATACCCGAGTTGAATGTGGTGATTGACCATGCGGCCAAACCGGTCATAGCCAATGGACAGGCGGCAGGCCCTGACTGGGAATCTGGCATGGCGCGCCTGGCTGAAAAACCCCAGATTTTCTGCAAGCTGTCCGGCATGGCAACCGAACAGGGCCCCGGCTGGCAAGCCAGCACTTTGCAACCAGTCTGCGATCATCTGCTCAGCACGTTCGGCCCCCGCCGCCTGATGTGGGGCAGCGATTGGCCGGTACTGGAGCTGGTTGGCTCCTACACCCAATGGTTTGAAGCGGTTCAGCAAATGCTGAGCGGATTGAATGACGAAGATCGAGACTGGGTCATGGGCAAAACGGCTACACAGTTTTACAGTCTCTAGCTTTATAGTCGTTAGCTTTACAGGCGCTAGAGCCTTTCTTGTTTATACGGAAACGTTTGACCGGATTTGCGCGTTTGCTGGCAAGGCACAGGCCACGTGGTGGTCTTTACGACCACAAGTGGGCTGTAACGATGTCCAGCGAGCGCGCAAATCCGGCCTTCGGTGACCCAGAACAGCCCACCAGCAGCGTTAGCCAGCTTGCCCGATGCGACCGCCCCCGACACGATTGGGCGCTGCGCTGACTGCCTTGCGGGATGAACTGTTTTGGGTCATCAAATGATTCCGTATAAACAAGAAAGGCTCTAGCGCCCTGCAATGTGGTTTATACTGTCTTCCATGGCGTCTGCATCAGCGGCACCTAATGCGCCCATCCGCATTGTGATGGACCAGGTGTCGCGCGCGGCCAGTTCCACATAGCAGCCTTTGGCCTTTTCCCTGTGATGACCTTCCACACCACTGGTGGCCGGAAAGGCAATGCCGAGGCCCTGCTGGTCGGGTGTTCGGCACAGCCAGCGGCCGGTCATCGGTGCCTGAGCTGGCTGATAGGAAATGAAATCAGCCCCGCCATCCGGAAGTTTCTGCATGGCATGGGTCCAGCCATCAAGCCCGGCCATCATATCAATTGAGAACACCACTTCGGGGTCAAAGGCCAGATCTGGACGCAGTACATGGTGCAAAACCGGTTCCCGCGCCAGCGCTTCGATAAATTCCACATAGCCTTCCGCCGGTGAAATATGGGCCGGTATCGATGTTCTGACACGCACACTGGCAGGGTCATACTGTGCCGCATAGATCAATTTACCAAAATCAACTGGCCGAAAATTGGCATGGCCGAGATACATGAGATCCATTGGGACATTGCGTTTGTTTTCCACCGACAGATCGACAGTCAGCCAGGTCTCATCAAAGCCCAGACTGACCTTTGAGGTGGCAAGATAATTGCAGGAAAAGGCAATCGTGTGCTGATAGCTGCCGCAGATGGAGATGCGGTTTTCCCCTTCATCGACCTCCAGCCAAGCCGCCTGAAAAGGCGCATTGGGCAATTCACCATGCAGCGGATGCGTGTCTTGCGGGCCGGGCGCGCCGACCCCGGCCAGACCGCAATGAATGAAGAAAGCCCCATAGGTCCGCAGATAGTCTGTCGTATCCACAGGCTCTTCAAACATGGAACCCATGGTCAGGTCGCGGTCCTCAAACTCTGCGCTCCAGATTTGCTGCCCTTTATAGGGCAGCACCACAATATTCGCGCGCGCTGTTTTCAATCGCAACGCCGCCACACCGGAGGCATAACGAAAGGTGCTGACCGCAATTTTTTCGTTACGGACGATGACGTGTTCCACCACGCCAAATTGCGCGTCAGCCAGATCAATATGAAGGGCCATTCAAACCTCCGGTTTGGATTTAATTAGCCTGGCCTCCGGCTTGGATACAATCAGCCTGGCGTTGGCGCTTCTTCCCGCATCAGGCCCTGTTTTTTCAGATCGGCCCAAAGCGCGGTTGGAATGACGGCATCAGCTGCAGCCAGGTTCAGGCCAACTTCCCGCGCATTTTGAGCGCCGGGAATGACGGACATCACATTGGGATGACCCAGCGGAAACTGGAATGCCGCATCGACCAGTGCCACGCCATGGTCGCGGCAAATCGCTTCGATGCGTGAGACCTTGTCCATGATGTCTGCCGGGGCCTCTTCGTAATTATATTTGGCACCGGGCACAGCACCCATGGCCAGAATGCCGGAATTGTATGGCCCGCCCAGAATGATCCCGATGTTGCGCTCTTCGCAAAGCGGCAGGAAGCTGTTCAATGCCTCCTGCTCCAGCAACGTGTAGCGACCTGCCAGCAGGAACAAGTCAAAATCACCGCGCTCGGCCATATACTGGCAAACCTGCCACTCATTCACGCCTGCACCAAATCCGGCAATCACGCCCTGTTCGCGCATTTCCAGCAGAGCCTTGTAGCCACCGTTGAGAAACTCATCCATCAACGGGTCCAGGGCCTCCTGGCTGCCATGGGAAAAGATGTCCAGATCATGAGCCAATAAGAGGTCGATGCGATCCATGCCCAGTCGTTCCAGCGAAAATTCAACAGACCGCATCACGCCATCGTAGGAATAATCAAAATGTTCCTTGCGGTTTGGCACATCAAAAAACTTGCCAATGGCGTCACGTGTCTCGGCTGTGGCTGGTTTCAGAATGCGTCCGATTTTCGTGGAAAGCACGAAAGAATCCCGATCCTTATCCCGCAGGAACCGATTGAGGCGCGTTTCCGCAAGACCGAAGCCGTAAAGCGGCGCGGTGTCAAAATAGCGAACGCCACCATCCCACGCTGCCTGCAGGGCGGCATCGCTGTCAGCATCACTGACCGCGCGATACAGATTTCCGATCCCTCCGGCACCGAAGCCCAGCTCTGTGAAGTTGACCTTTGGAGACGTTCCCCGTTGCAAAAAGCGTGATTTCAGTCCCATTTAAAGCCTCCCAGGCATGTTTTGATGTTCGATTTGCGCGCAGCTTAGTTGCACAACAAATTTATATCCAGTGCCTGCGTCAGGATCAATCGGTCGGGGTAAATCTGTCGACTGATACGGTCTGCGTCTCCAGTGTCATTGGCCCAAATGAGGACAGGAAGGCGACCTCGGCAGCATCCATTCCCACTCCGATACGGGCAATGTCAGTGGCATGCGCCATTTTGGTCGAATCCATCAAATGCCACGTGCCCTCCAGAAAGACTTCGACAACGGCATGAAAATCCTGTGGCATCACATCCGGCGCGTAGGCACTCACGAACCGCGCCGGAATAGCCGACGCCCGGCAAAATGCGATGAGAACATGGGCATAATCCCGGCACACACCCTGCCGCTGCACGAACGAGTCCAGCGCCGTTGTCTGGCCGCTGCTTGCGCCTGGCACATATTCGAACTTGTCGAAAATCCAATCTCTCATGGTTGCGACCCGCTGCCCACCGGGCAAGTCGCCAAATTCTGCCGTAACAACACTTTGAAACTCGTCAGACGGACAATAGCGCGATGGCATGAGATAGCGCACTGTATCCCCCGGCAGCAGATGCGGCGGCACAGATTGCAACAGGGATATATCCAGAGCCGGACGGTCGAGGGAAACAGTGCAGGTGTAGTCACAACGAAACCTGTCTTCCACGCGGATCCAGGTCCGAACGCCCATCCCGTTTTCGGCGACAACATCTGCAGAATGCGTTGTATCCAGAACCGAGAAATTCTGCGATTTGACAGATTGATCCGCCAGATCCGGAACCTGGATTTGGGCCAAAATGTCGGTTGGTCGAGGCAGTTTGTAGTCGAGCTGCACTGCTATCTTGAGATTTACCATTTTTGGATTGTTCCCTGTTGGCCGATTCAGATCTTGCCGAATTGTCAGCTATGCCTCGCTCGATTGCGAATGACATGTTCTGAAATCAGGCCCAAAGGCGCTCGATCGGGAGCCTACCCATCAATGTGCTTAGTGATGATCCGGTCAGGCGTCAATTATCACTCGGCTTCCGCGTTGGTGGAATGACGTGATCGGCCACGTAAGCGTCCCTCTCCCCTTTCGGCACATCCGGACCGATTGTGGTGTCGGGAAGGGTTTGCAATTCCAGCTCGGCGTTCAAAATTGCACCGCTGACAAAGACCATGGCCGAAAAATACAGCCACAGCATGAGGATGGCAGCCGTGGCAATGGACCCGAAAGTTGCGCCATAATTTGCAAAGTTTTCGATATAGAAGGAAAACGCGATCGAGCCACCAAGCCACAGCAACGTGGCGGTGACGGCTCCTGGCAAAACCCAGCGAAATTTTGGATCCCGACGATGCGGCGCGGTCTTGTAGAGACACGCAATCGCAAACAACACAATGAGTGCCACAACCGGCCAGCGAAGCCAGAGCGCGGATGTCTCCGCTTCAATTGGCATTGGCAGGAACGTCGTGATGGCTGGCAGAACAGCAACCGCCCCCAGAACCAGCATACCAACAAAAAACGCGGCAATTGTCAGGCCAATGGAAATCGCCGTGGCCAAGACGAAAGCCCGATGATCTTCTTCGCGATAGGCCATAGTCAACGCGTAGACGAGCGCATTGGTGCCACGCGATCCGCTCCACAAAGCGAGCGCCAGGCTGATAACGAGCCCCAGGGTCAGTGTTTCATCACTCTCTGTGATGATCGCTTCCAACCGTTCAGTGAACAATTCGGTGACGCTGGATGGTAAAAACTGGTCGGCGAGATACATTTGCTGATTCAGGGTCTGGACGTCTGCAATCAGACCATAAAGGGCCACCCCTACCGCGACCGCAGGAAAGAGAGACAGAAACCCAAAGAAGGCAACGCCGGCACAACGCAACGATACATCCGTTTCAAAAACGCGGATGACGGCCCGTTTCAGCACTGCCCACAGGCTGGTCAAAGACAATTTCAGCGGCGAACGGGCCAGACTGACCTGCTGCTGGATTGTTTCATTCTTCCTCACGTCAGTGTCTTGATGCTCTGGCGCTACAGGCTTTGGCTTTTCAGACTCTGGCGTTTCAGGCTCTGGTTTCTTTGCGGCTTGTTCCACAGCATCTTCTTTTTATATCCAGGATTTACAATCAGACAATCCGTCAGGCTATCATAGTGCCTGACTGGTTGGCTGCCTGACAGGTTGGCTCAAACCCAGATAATCGTGTGTGGCTGCCGTCTGTCAATCTCCGGGCAGTTCGACGTTTAAATTGACATCATCTGATGGCTCGCCGAAAATTGTATCTCGGAAGACATAGCCGCCAACCAACAGCAGACAGATTACAATCCCGGCCACAATCCAGCCGGTCCGCCCTCCGGTATCGGCGGCTTTTGCTTCGTGCTTCGGATTTGGCATATCAAATCTCCTAACGTGCTTCGCCTGTCATTCACTATACAGGCTCATGCGGAGATTGGCATCAATCGACTTTTACAACTTTTACGAAACAGTGTAATTAACTCAAGTCAGACCGTAGTCTGGTCCGCGCCACCGCCCTGAGAGAAAGGGGCGGGGCGCGATTCGCCCGGATATCATGACGGTGTCACAAAGTGGCACCCATCATCATCCGGACGATTTCTTCATCGTTCGTTTCGGCGGGCTTGCGCTCACCTGCGACAACTCCCCTTGCCAGAACGATGATGCGGTCTGCGGCGGCAAAGATGTCGGGGAGATTGTGCGAGATCAGAATGATTCCCACGCCCTTTTTCTTAAGCCGCTCGATCAAGGCCATGACTTCGCGCTGCTCTGGAACGCCCAGTGCAGCCGTAGGCTCATCCATGATCACCAGCTTGGCTTGCCAGTGGATCGCACGTGCGATGGCAATGGCCTGGCGTTGTCCGCCGGACATTTCACGCACGGGAGCAGAGGGATCAGGAACCACGATGCCAAGGCTTTTCATGACCTCGACTGCATTGCGCTGCATTTCCTTGCGGTCCAGAAACGAGATCCCAAAAATCCGGCGCGTCTTTTCCCGCCCCAGATAAAGGTTCAGACCAGGATCCAGATTATCGGCCAATGCGAGATCCTGATAGATGGTTTCGATCCCCAGGCTGCGCACAGCTTCGGGGGATTTTCCGGTCAGGACCGTGTCATTAAAATGCACTTGGCCGGCGGTTGGCTGATAGACGCCCGAGATCATTTTGATCACGGTCGATTTTCCAGCGCCATTGTCACCGGCCAGCACAACACATTCACCTTCATTGACATCGAAGGAAACGCTGCTGACAGCTTCGTTTCCGCCAAATCGTTTCTTGAGACCGTCTACTTTGAGGATGGTCGTCATGTGCTTCCTCCGACAAGTCTGCCTTTGGACTGATCGACGAGAACGGCCACGATGATAACAAGCCCGACAGCAACGAATTGCCAATAGGGCGGCAGGCCGCAAAAGACGAGGCCAAACTGGATTACAGCAATGATGAATGCCCCGATCACAGTGCCGATGATGGTACCTTGCCCGCCGGTCAGAGATGCCCCGCCGATGAACACAGCCGCCACCGCATAGAGCAGTATCGGCTCGCCTGCATTGGCAGCACCCGCCGAGAAACGGCTGGTATAGATCAGGCCGCCAACACCGGCAGTGATCGCGGAGATGACGAACAAATAAACCAGGTGGCGTTTGACATCCACGCCAGCGCGCTCAACCGATGCCCTGCTGGCACCAAGCGCATAGGTGTGAACACCGAACCTTGTATGCGTCAACACATAGTGACAGATAATTGCCAGTAAGACGGCGGCAACAACCGGTATGGGAATGCCAAGAATATGACCATTGCCCAGAACCCGTGCCTCATCGCTGCGGATTGACACTGTGGCCCCTCCGGCGACAATCAGTGCGGCGCCGCGTGCAATCCCGTAAGTGCCCAATGTCCCGATGAAACTCGGCACATTCAGCTGCGCCACCAGCCACCCGTTGACCAACCCCACGGTAATCGCGGCCAGCAAGCCGACGCCCATGGCGATGATCACCGTAAACCAACCGGCTTCAGGTCCTACAAATCGAATGACCAGGGCCATTGCGACGGCTGCAAAACCGGTTGTGAAGGCAATTGAAAGGTCAATGTGTCCTGCGACGATAACCAGTGTCAGCCCCAGAGCGAGCAGCAGAATTTGCGATGCTGCAACCGAAATGGACTGAATATTGTAGATGCGGAACAGGAACGTGTTTCCTGTTTGAGTCTGCGCATAGATTTCAAAAAAGCCGAGGATGATCACGAGGAACAGCCACGACCAGGCGTTGAGTAGGGACTTCACGAATGAAGTCCCTTTTGTTTTTGACATGTCAGTATGCGTCATTCGGAATAGATGTATTTTGCAATATTTTCATCATCGACGTTTTCTGCATTGATCACGGTAAATCCGGTTCCGATTGTGGTTGGAACAGAATTGCCGGTCAGCACTGCATAAGCCGCCATTACACCGAAATATCCGATTTCAGCAGGATGCTGCGCGATAGCTGCATCTACAAGACCGGACGAAATATTGTTGACAATACTGGTCGGCGCATCAAATGCGATCACAGTAATTTCGTCAGCCTTGTTCGCACTTTCAACACCATTACCGGCACCCAGAGCGGAGAACAGGTTTGCACCGAAAACACCCGCAATGTCGGAATGGCGTGCATAAACGGCCTGGAATTGTGAGGCAGCAAGTGAAGCATCGTTTTCGTTATACTGAGTGTCGAGAACTTCAACATCCGGGAAGTTTTCGGCCATTTCAGCTTTGAAGCCTTCTTCGCGCTGATCAGTCGTTGAGATGCCTGGACGTACGTTAGACACGTAGACCTTGCCCTTACCGCCGATTTCAGCAGCCATGAACTGAGCAGCCATACGACCGCCACCGATATTGTCAGAAGCAACGTAAGAGTATGGGAAATCAGCGTCGCCAAGCCCATCCTGATATTTGCCATCATCGATGAACGTATCAACGGTAATCACCGCAATGCCAGCTTCATGCGCACGGCGCAGAGGCTCGATCATCTGTGTGGTATCGGTTGGTGCAATCAGGATTGCATCCGGTCCGCGACCAATGACGGCGTCCAGAACCGGGGTTTGCAAAACCGGATCGAATTCTTCGGCACCCTGAAAATCAACAGTGATGCCAAGAGCCTTGGCAGCTGCCTGTGCGCCACGATTCATGGTGATGTAAAAGGCGTCTGTGGTCAGACCAGGGATCAGTGTGATCGTGATGTCTTCTTGCGCATGCGCCATTGATGAAACACTCAGCGTTGCCGCGAGTAGTGTGGATTTAATAAAATTCCGCATATAGATTCCTCCCTAGGAGTTACGGCCCCATTGGAGCCGCTACATTGGACGTCTGGGATTTACCCATGACGAGTCAAAATGGACTTTTGACGAAATGTAAGTTGCCCTGCAAAGCGATTTACTGCAAGAAGTAAATATCAGAAATATATTTCACAAAGGTGCCTGTCGATGATCGGACGTCCGAAAGGCGCCAAACTCCTGAACCGCAGCCTCATGCACGCCGCTGCACGGCTACATTATATCGAAAGATTGTCACAACTGGAAGTCTCAAAGCGCATGCAGGTTTCCACAGCGACCGTGTCACGCCTGCTGTCTCATGCACGGGAGGAGGGTATCGTCCGCATTCAGGTTGCTGATCTTGATGAAACGGATGCGCTCGGCGACAAATTGCAGATCGCTTTGGGACTAAGCGCGGTTCGCGTCCTGGAAAGTGGCAAGCCTGCAGCCTTGTCGTCTCAGGTCGGCTCCTTGCTCACCGAGGCCAAGCTGGCACCGGGCGCTGTCATAGCAATCGGCTGGGGCCGCGCGGTTCAAAGCGTCATTGCAGCGGGTCTTCCCCGAATACCCAACGTTGTTGTTGTGCCGACATCGGGCGGAATGCACGAAACCGCATCGCATTTTCAAATCAATGAATTCGTCCGAAAAGGCGCGGAGCAAATGCAGGGCGAAGCTCATTTTCTTTACGCGCCCTCGATTGTTTCACCAGAGCTGCTGTCTGTTCTGTCGCGCGATCCTGATACCTCACAGATGCTTGACCTGTGGACGAAAGTGGACGTGGCGATTGTGGGGATCGGTGATTTCCAACGCTCGTCAGGCAATCGCAACTTCGAGTTTGCACCCAAGGACGCCAAACGTGTGGTTGGAGACGTTGTGCGTAACTATTTTGACCAGAACGGAGACGAAGTTCACTGGTCCGGTCAAGAGAATTTGATGGCCCTCAGCCGCAAACAGCTTCAACGCATTCCCCTCAGCATTGGTATCGCCACCGGCAAAGAGAAAGTTCCGGTCATTATTGGCGCGGCACGATCCGGGATGATCAATGCGCTGGTCACCGATACGCGCGTAGCGTCGCAAATCCTTGAACAGCTGGATGAGTCTCAGGTTGCATGAAATATATTTCTGAAAAAAGTTGTTGATATGATTTTCGACTGCCGCTAATTCACAATAAGCTGCAGGTCAAACGAGAATCTCAATAAGAGAGCCACATGATATCTGCGGTTGGTGCAGCCAAGGGAGGTCTCAGCTGGTGGACGCGTGACATCGCCCCTGCATGCCAATGTGATCCCGGCCTTCAAAGGTGATCGTATGGTCAGGGGCAGTATCGCGAACCAGTTTTACCCCCTCATTGCATCCTATGGTTTTAATTCGACACGTTGCTCCGGCAGCGCGCACAACAACATTCTGATTTGAGGATCACTCCGCATGAAATTAAATATGACAACGTCAGAGTGGCGCGGCTACCAGCAGATTTGTGGCGCTAATGGCTTGATGATGGTCGTCGCCTGCGACCAACGTGGCGGCATGCGCAAAGTGCTTGCAGACACACCCGAGGCTCAGGCCGCCATCGACGAAGCGACCCTTGGCGTGGTGAAGGCCGGCATCGTAAGCCACCTTGCCAATAAGGCGTCATGCGTGTTGCTGGATGCAGTCTGTGCAGTACCCGATGTTGTTGATGATAAAGTTTTGTCACGCGATACAGGGTTGCTGGTCGGGCTGGATGCGTCGGGCTGGGACACCGATGCCAATGGCTATCGTATTTCCAAGCTGGTGCCCGGCACGACAGCCCGCCGCGTGCGGGAACTGGGCGGCACCGGCGCAAAACTGATGGTCTATTTGCGCCCTGACCGCCCGGAAGCGAACGACGTCAACATTCAGATCATCCGGGATTGCATTGCAGATTTCGCGCAAGAAGACCTGCTTCTGGTGGTCGAAATTCTGACCTATAGCCTGGATGGCGAATCTGAAGCCGATTACGCCGCGGCATTCCCCGGCCTGATCGTGGAAAGTGCCCGGATCTCGCTGGAACTTGGTTCCAAAGTCCTTAAATTGCCATTCCCTGGCAATGCCGAGGCCTGCAAGCAGATCACTGATCATTGTAATGGTGTTCCCTGGGCGGTGTTGTCTGCCGGTGTTGATCACGAGACCTTTATCGGTCAGGTGGCAACTGCAATGGAAAATGGCGCATCTGGTGTGATTGCCGGACGTGCTTTATGGAAAGACTGCATTTCTCTGGATGCGGCTACCTGCGAGGACCGTTTGGAAAATATTGCCAGTAAGCGCCTGCGCGAAATTCAGGCCATTTTGGACGATCATGCTGCGCGTGGCTGACACCGCCATCGGCGTGGATGTGGGCGGAACCCGCATTCGCGTCGCGCGCATTGCCCAAGGAGGTGCCTTGGGCGGCACCCTGCAGAATCGGGTTTCGGAACCGGTTCGACAGGACCGGGACGGATTTTCTGCACAAATCATCAGACTGATCAACGCAGCGCGTGATGACAGTTCCAGGGCGGTCGGCATCGGCATTCCGGGCCGGATCGACGGGACCGCCCAAACCATTAAGTCCGCTGGATATCTTGATATTGCAGGCATGGATCTGCCCGCAATGATTACCCGCGAAACGGGGCTACCTGCCCGAATCGAAAACGATGCCACGATGGCCCTTCTTGCAGAAGGCTATGCCCGGCCGGATGGCGCAACCGGATTGATCATGATGTTGACCGTCGGCACCGGTATTGGTGGTGCAGCACTGGAAAACGGCGCGCCATGGTATGGCGGTGGCATAGCAGGGCAATTCGGCCATATCGTCGTGTCTGCTGACGGACCGCTGTGCAATTGCGGCCGGATTGGCTGTGTGGAAACCCTAAGCTCGGGCACGGCCCTGGGACAGCTGATCGCCAAGGCAGGGCTTCCCGATACAAGTCGCGCTGAAGATTTGCATACGCGCGCGTCGGCAGGCGACCATGCTGCAACCAACCTTTTGAACGAATGGGCGCGCCCGTTTTTGCGCGCCATTGAAACGCTGGTTTCGGTTGCCGACCCCCGGCTGGTGATCATCGGAGGCGGGCTGGGTGTTGACATGACGCGCGCGCTTGAGCGTTTGCCCAAACAGGACAAATGGTTCAACTTACCGATCGAAGCGGCCCTTCTGGGTGACGATGCGGGTGTTATTGGCGCGGGGCTCTGTGCCCTTGCAGCGCATGCTCCCACAAAAGCGGAGTAGACCGGTGAAGCAAGCGATCATCGTGAACGGTGTTCCAGCCAGTGGAAAATCGACCGTGACGGCAGCGCTGGTTGAGGCACTGACAGACCGGGGCGTTGCGGCTGTTCCACTCACGCTTGATACGATCAAGGAAGGCCTCTTCGTGCATGTTGGCACAGGTGATCGCGCCCATAATCGCATGCTCGGCAGGGCCAGCTATCACGCGATTTTCAACACCGTTGCAGCATTTCCCGCATCGCTTGTTCCCATTATCGATGCCTGGCACGGGTTCGAGCCCAAAGACGTCCTGCGCGAGCATGTGGCGCGCGCCGGGATTGAGCGGGTCATCGAGGTTTGGTGTGCGGTCTCGCCCGAAACTGCAGCGGCGCGCTATCGCGCCCGCGCGCAGACACGCCATGCCGGGCACCTGCCATCTACCTACGCTGACGAGTTGTTCGAATTGGCCGGGCGTGCACGCCCCATGTCCCTGGGTCCGGTGCTACAGGTCGACACGGAGAATCCGATTGATCCAGGTCTTTTCGACGCTATCCAAGAGTTGATATAGGGTGCAGAAGCACCGCCATTTCTGAAGCGCTGTTTTGGGCTATTGCTCAGACCCGATATGTGCTTGCAGTATGTGATCCATCAAGATGTTTCAGACAAATTATTCCTGTTGGTATAATAGTGGTGTACCGATGGAACAGGCTGATTTGACCGGGAGTTCGACGTGCTGAACAAAGTTGATACCAAACAGGCCGGGCGGCGAAACAACGCAAAGCCAAAGGGCCGTCAACTGGATGAGGCAGCGCTTTCTGACGTGCAGGATTTATTGCGCGATGCGCCACGCAGGCGCGACCTTCTGATCGAATTTCTGCACCTTATACAGGATCGCCATGGCTGCTTGTCAGCCGCGCATTTGCGAGCGCTGGCCGAGGAGTTGAAACTGAGCCAGGCCGAAATATATGAGGTGGCCTCGTTCTACGATCATTTTGATATTGTGCGTGAGGGCGAGAACGCGCCTGCGCCGCTGACCATCCGCGTGTGTGAATCCCTGTCTTGCATGATGGCTGGCGCGGAGACGCTGATAGCCCAATTGGAAGACACTGCGGACAAAACTCAAATCCGAATAGCGCGCGCGCCCTGCATGGGTCGTTGCGCTGCTGCTCCTGCGGCGCGCATCGGCAACCGGGAAGTGGACCATGCGGACTCGGCGCAACTGCTGACCATGGCTGACAATGGCGACACAGATGTCTTGGTGCCAAATCATGTGGATCTGAAAGCCTATCGCGACCTGGGTGGATACCGGGTTCTGGAGCGTTTGAAAAACGGAGAACTTGAAACCGACGCGCTGATTTCAACCCTGGGCGAGGCAAACTTGCGCGGGCTTGGTGGCGCCGGTTTTCCCGTTGGTAAAAAGTGGGGATTTGTCAAAGCCTATCCGGCGCCACGGCTTATGACCATTAATGGCGATGAAGGGGAACCGGGAACCTTTAAAGACCGGCATTATCTGGAAAGTGATCCGCACCGCATGTTTGAAGGCGCGTTAATTGCAGCCCACTGTGTCGCCGCTGAACGCATCTATCTTTACATGCGCGATGAATACCCCGCCGTGCTGGAAATCCTGCGCACCGAGATATCTGCGCTGGAAGACGCCGGCATTATTGAACCCGGATTCATAGAATTGCGGCGCGGCGCTGGCGCTTATATTTGCGGCGAAGAAAGCGCGATGATCGAATCCATTGAAGGCAAGCGCGGGCTGCCACGCCACCGCCCGCCTTACATTGCCGAAGTGGGTCTGTTCGGCAGACCAACGCTGAACCACAATGTGGAAACGCTGTGGTGGATTCGCGACATCGTTGAAAACGGGCCGCAATGGTTTGCCGACCAGGGCAAACCGGGTCATCCCGGACTGCGCTCCTGGTCTGTTTCCGGCCGTGTGGCCAAGCCGGGTGTCAAGCTTGCCCCGGCTGGCATCACCGTGCGTGAACTGATTGAAGAGCATTGTGGCGGCATGGCAGAGGGGCACAGTTTCAAAGCCTATCTGCCAGGTGGCGCATCTGGCGGTATTCTGCCCGCCTCAATGGATGCGATCCCGCTGGATTTTGGCGATGATCTGTTCCAGCACGGTGCGTTTGTGGGATCACATGCCGTGGTAATCCTGTCTGAAAATGACAGCGTCAAAGACGCCGTGATTAATCTGATTGATTTCTTCGCTCATGAAAGCTGCGGGCAATGCACGCCCTGCCGGGGCGGCACAGAAAAGCTGGCAAAACTTCTGCGCGCCAAAGGCAAACTGGATGAAGAGACAATTCGGGATCTGGAGACTGTCATGCGTGATGCATCGATCTGTGGTCTGGGTCAGGCGGCACCCAATCCGGTCAATCATCTGTTGACATATTTCAGGGATGAATTGTGATGTCTGATAAAATCAATTTCAGCCTCAATGGCAAAACTGTCAGCGCCAATGAAGGCGAGACAATCTGGCAGGTTGCGAAGCGCGAAGGCGTGGATATTCCGCATCTGTGCCATCTGGACAAACCCGGTTACCGTGCTGATGGCAATTGCCGCGCCTGTATGGTGGATGTTGATGGCGAGCGCACACTGGCTGCCTCCTGCATTCGCAAACCGACCGACGGCATGGTTGTGAATACTGCCACAGAGCGCGCAGAAAAAAGCAGAGCCATGGTGTTTGAACTGCTGGCCGCTGATATGCCTGAGCGCGATGAAACAGCGGATAATCAAAGCGCTTTTTGGAATTGGGCGGACACGTTTGGCATTTCTGGTTCTGATCGGTTGCCCGGCAAATTTGAAGACGGCGCTGATACCAATGACATCAGCAACCCCGCCATTGCTGTGAATCTGGATGCCTGTATTGCCTGCGGCTTGTGCGTACGCGCCTGCCGCGAAGTGCAGGTAAATGATGTGATCGGCATGGCCGGACGCGGAGCGCGTACTGTTCCGGTCTTCGATATTCATGACCCGATGGGCCTGTCGACATGTGTGACCTGCGGCGAATGCGTGCAGGCCTGCCCGACCGGTGCCCTGTTTGAAAAATCACTGATGGATACAGCTGGCAAAAAACGGGTGATCAGTGACTTTGACAAATCAGTCGATAGTGTGTGCCCGTTCTGCGGTGTTGGCTGTCAGACCATCGTCAATGTCAAAGACAACAAGATCGTTCAGGTGGATGGGCGTAACGGGCCGGCCAATGAAAACCGGCTTTGCGTCAAAGGCCGCTTTGGATTTGATTATGTAATGAGCGATGAGCGCCTGACCAAGCCGCTGATCCGCCGCGATGACGCGCCAAAACGCGGCGACATCGACATGCGTTTCATGAAGGTTTCAGACATTTTCAGAGAAGCCACATGGGAAGAAGCCATGGCCAAATCCGCCGAAGGCCTGATGGCGATTGAACAAGCCCATGGCGGCGATGCGCTGTCGGGTTTTGGCTCAGCCAAGGGCTCCAATGAAGAGGCCTATCTGTTTCAGAAACTGGTTCGCCTGGGGTTTGGAACGAACAATGTCGATCATTGCACACGGCTTTGCCATGCCTCGTCTGTCGCAGCGCTGATGGAGGGTGTTTCCTCCGGAGCCGTGTCTGCGCCTTTTACAGACGCGATGGTTGCAGACTGCATTATTGTGATTGGCGCACGGCCCACAACCAACCATCCGGTGGCTGCCACCTATTTCAAACAGGCGGCGAAGAACGGCGCAAAGCTTGTGGTCATAGACCCGCGCCAGCAGGATTTGATGCGCTTTGCGGAGCATTCCCTGCAGTTCAAGCCCGGCACTGATGTGGCCATGCTGAACGCATTTCTGCATGTGATTATCGAAGAGCAACTCTACGACCAGCAATATATTCAGGCCAATGTGTCCGGCTTCAATGCGCTGAAAGACAAGGTCAAGGACTTTGCACCGGAGGCGATGGCAGAGGTTTGCGGCATACCCGCCGATACGCTGCGTGCTGTGGCGCGGCTTTATGCGACGTCCAACCGGTCTCTCATTTTCTGGGGCATGGGCATTTCACAGCACACCCATGGCACGGACAATGCGCGGTGCCTGATTGCCATGGCGTTGATCACAGGCCAGATTGGCCGCGAGGGCACAGGGCTGCACCCGCTGCGTGGCCAGAACAATGTGCAGGGCGCGTCTGATGCCGGGCTCATTCCCATGTTTTTGCCGGATTATCAGAGCGTTGAAAGCGCGCCCATCCGCGAGCAATTTGAAGATGTCTGGGGCCGCACGATTGATCAAAAACGCGGGCTGACCGTCGTTGAAATTATGGATGCGGTGCACGCCGATAAAATTCACGGCATGTATATAATGGGTGAAAACCCGGCCATGTCTGACCCGGATCAAAATCACGCACGGGCGGCGCTGGCAAAGCTGACGCATCTTGTGGTGCAGGATATCTTCCTGACCGAAACCGCATGGCATGCAGATGTGGTGTTGCCCGCGTCCGCCCATGCGGAAAAGCTCGGTACATTCACCAACACAAATCGCCAGGTGCAACTTGGCCGACCAGCGCTGGACCCGCCGGGAGAGGCCCGCCAGGACTGGAATATCATTGTCGATCTTGCTGATCGCATGGGCCTTGACTGGCGCTATGTAGATGTCAGCGAGGTTTACACCGAGATGATGAGCGTGATGCCGTCCTTGACCAACATTCCGTGGTCACGCCTCACCAGGGAAGATTGCGTCACCTACCCGGCAGACAGCGAAGATAAGCCCGGCAATGCGGTGATTTTCGTCGACGGTTTTCCAACCCCGGACGGACGTGGCAAACTGGTGCCCGCTGATCTGCTGGCCCCGGACGAAGTGCCTGATGCAGAGTATCCCATGGTGCTGACAACGGGCAGATTGCTGGAGCACTGGCACACTGGCGCCATGACGCGCCGCGCCAGCGTGCTTGACGCGATTGAACCGGAAGGAATTGCGGCCATGAACCCGCGCGAGATCGAGCGCCTGGGTTTGAGCATTGGCGACAGGGTCAATGTGGAAACCCGGCGTGGCACGGTCTCAGCCATGTTGCGCGCTGATCGTGAAGTGGCCGATGGCATGATTTTCATGCCCTTCTGCTTCAATGAAAGCCCCGCCAATGTGTTGACCAATCCAAAGCTTGACCCTTTCGGAAAAATCCCGGAATTCAAATTCTGTGCTGCGAAGATCGAACGCGGGGATGCGCTGGAAGCGGCAGAGTAGGCTGCATCGCCAAAGCTGGTTTGGTGTACCGACTATTGTGGCACTGAACTTTCTTGATTGCTGAGAGCTAAAAATCCACTCTCATCTGGCCTCTATCGCCGGGTGTGTTTTCGAGCAAACAGCATAGGCCTAGGCATCAAGAGCGCCTTTGAGCGCTGGATAAAGGGCTTGGTACTTTTGGTAGATTTCGTCATAGGCCAGTGTGGCTTTTGGGTCCGGTTCAATCAGCCGTCCAGGTTTGACCATGGTCTCGATGCCTTCATCGATGGTGGCAAAATGTCCAGCTCCATGTGCGGCCAGTATGGCCGAGCCGAGGGATGGGCCGTCAGTTGAGGCTGGAATGCGCAGTGGGATACCGGCCACATCGGCATGGATCTGCATCCACAAATCAGAGCCGGTTGCGCCGCCGCCGACAACCATTTCGGTGCCCTGATAGCCACCCCTGGCGAAGGCATCCAGAATGGCGCGGGTGCCAAAAGAGATGCCCTCGATAATGGCGCGGAACACGTGATGTGGTTCGTGCGCAAGCGTAAGTCCAGTGATAGCACCGCGTGACAAGGCATCCGTATGGGGTGTCCTATTGCCCTGGAAGTGGTCCTGCACCACAAGGCCTTCCGATCCGGGCGGCAGTAGCGCCGCCTTGCGGTTCATGTCCTCAAAGTCCATCTCGCCGCCGACAAAGCGCTTCAGCCAATTGATAATCGACCCGGTCGAAGTCTGACCGCCCTCAATGATGTAACGATCCGGATAAACGATATCCGGGTAGGCACCCCACATGCCATTGGCGTTAAACGACTGTTCTGTGACACCAAATTGCAGATGAGAGGACCCTGTAATCATGCACAATTGACCGGGCTGGTAGACGCCAAGGCCGATCATGCCGATCAGCGCATCGGCACCACCTTGCACCAGTTTTGTTTGTGTGGTCAGGCCGAGGGCCTCAGCTGCTTGTGCCGTCAGATTGCCAACCACTTCACCTGGCGCTGCCACGCGTGACGGCCATTTTTCAACAAGATCAGCCATCCCCAGTTTGGTGACCAGTGTTTCCGCCCAGCCGCCATCCCGGTTATCATAGTGCCAGCGCAGGCCGACATTGTTCAGCGACGCACAGCGCTCACCTGTCAGCCGCAGCGTCAGAAAATCCTGATATTCGCAGATGGTCACGGCCTTATCGTAGATGTCCGGTTCGTTGCGCTTGATCCACAAGGCTTTTGGAATCATCCACTCCGCAGAGACCGGTCCGCTGCCATTGCCATTGAATTTCAGGCGCTCATCGCCGGTCTCCAGCACCGCTGCGGCCTCATCGGACGCGCGCACATCCATCCACATCAAAGCCGGACGCAGCGGATTGCCAGCGCCATCCAGCGCGACAACGGTGCAGCATGTGGTGGCACAGGCCATGGCTTCGATTTGATCCGGTTTCAATCCGGCTTTGGCCAGGCTGGCGCGGGTTGCCTTGCACAGGCAGTCCCACCAGTCTTCGGGCTGCTGTTCAGCACGTGCACCGGGCAAAAAATTCGTATCGTAAGGTTCTGCATGCGAGGCAACGCAATGACCTTCGATGTCGTAGATGCGCGTGCGCAGGCTTTCGGTGCCACCATCGGCTGTCAGAAAATATGCCATCTGTTTTCCTCCCAATAGATAGCGGCCACGTCAGTTAGCCAGTCAATAAGTTAGTCAGTCAGCTAGTCTGCAGGATCAATTTTTCCAGCAGGGCTGGTGAATCCCATTGCGGCATGTGTCCTGTGCGAACGATATGCGAGCTGACCCGTGGTGGCATATTAAACATATGCTCTTTGGGAATAATCATATCAGCGACCCCAAAGATTGCTGTGACCGGTATGTTCTGGCTCAGCTCACCGGCTGCCGAAATTGTGTCAATGCACTGCATATTGCCGCGCGCGACCGCATCGGCCAGCGTGATCAAACGGCCTTTGGCCAGTTCATTCGACATGGTTTCGATGGCATCCGCCGGCAATTTCGAAGCCTTTGGACCAAGCAGGCGAAGCAGATGCGCCAATTCGCCTGCCGAATGGGCGTGTGCCATGCCATGCAGGAAGTCGCCATTGATTTCATGACCACATCCAGCTGGTGCAACTAATGTCAAACGGCCAACTTTTGAACGCGCACGGCCCGCGGCAAGAGTGGCAACATGTGCGCCGAGCGAATGTCCGACAAGATGCACGGGTCCGTCTTGCTCGTTCAGCAATGTTTCGAGCCATGAGATACAATCCTCAACGCCGTTTGCCTCTGCACTGTTTTGCCCGTGGCCCGGCATGTCGGGTGCGATCGTCTTCAGGCCGGTTTTTTGCGGGCCGGTTTTCTGCAGGCTTGCGCGCAACGCGGCCCAGTTGGAACCAAGGCCGGCAAAACCGTGAATGAATATTACAGTGCTCAGATCGTTTGCGCCGGTGCGGTTGATCCGGGCAGACGACAATGAAGATGCGCCGGTCTCAAGATGAGATTCAACATCCCGCGCTTCGACGCGCCCACGTCGACCTGTTCCTTTAACATCAGCAAGATCAACACCGCCCTTGCGCGCCAGACGCCGTGCCAGCGGCGTTGCCCGCACGCCAGCAATTTCGCGATCTGGCACTGTGCTGAGCGTTGAAGGTTTGTCTATCGGAGCTGCTGTCTCTGGCGCTTCTGCCGCTTCTGGTGCTTCTGGAGATTCTGGCGTATCAGCGACACTGTCCCACATATCCGGTGTTTCTATGATGGCGATGGGTGCGCCCACATCCACGACATCGCCGGGCCCGACCAATGTTTCGATCAATTTGCCGGAGCCGAGCGCTGGATATTCCACAAGCGTCTTGTCGGTTTCCAGTTCCAGCAACGGGTCGCCCCGCGCGAAATCATCGCCGGGTTTGATCAGCCAATTTGAAATTGTGCCCTGTTCCATCGTCTCGCCAAGGCGAGGCATCGGCAATTTGACCTGTGTCACCGCGTTCATTTCAGCATCATCCGCACGGCGTCAGTGATAAATTCAGGCGTCGGTACCGAATGCTTTTCCAGGAGCGGAGACACGGATATCGGAATGTCTTCACCGGCCACCCTCACGACCGGGTCTTCAAGGAAATCGAAACATTCTTCGGTGATGCGCGCTGCAAGCTCTGCAGCAACACCGGAGGTCATCGTGCCTTCTGAGACGACCATGGCACGCCCCGCCTGTTCCACAAGCGGACGGATGGTATCAAAATCCAGTGGATTAAGTGTCCGCAAATCAACAACTGCCGCCTGAATACCATTTTCCTTGGCAAGGGTTTCAGCGGCTGCAAGTGCATGATGGAGCTGTCGCGAATAGCTGACGATGACAATATCCGCACCTTCGCGCATCACCCGCGCCTTGCCCCAACCGACGGGCTCCACATCGGTGTCCAATGTACCTTTCATTGTGTAAAGCCCTTTGTGTTCGATAAACACAACCGGGTCTGGCTGCTTCAGGGCCTGGCGCAGCAAATGATAGGCATCATCGACGGTTGACGGCATTGCAAGCCGTAGCCCCGGCGTGTGCATGACATAGGCTTCAAGGCTCTGGCTGTGTTGCGCGCCTGCCGAACGGCCCGTGCCGCCCTGGGTGCGCAGAACCATGGGAACACCGATCTGCCCGCCAAACATATAACGGATTTTGGCCGCCTGATTGGCAAGCTGATCCATCGTCATGCCGATGAAATCAACATACATAAGCTCGGCCACAGGGCGCAGCCCGGCCATTGCAGCGCCGACCGCAGCACCGACAATCGCCGCCTCGGAGATGGGCGTATCAATGACCCTGTTCTCGCCAAATTCATCTATCAGTCCTTTGGTAACGCCGTAGGCACCGCCATAGCGGCCAACCTCTTCACCCATGATGATGACATTGTCGTCCTCTTGCATTGTTTCTGTCAGGGCAAGACGCAAAGCGTCGCGATAATTGGTTTCGATCTGTGCCATAGCCCCTACTCCCGCGCCAAAACACGTTCAAGCCGGGTGCGCACCGGTTCAGGCTCCGGTTCTCCCGGCGCGTAGACATCGCGGTACATCGAGTTCAGTTGAGGTTCTTTTTCAGCTATGGAGAAATCGATGGTTGCGTCCATTTCCGTTGCAATTTCGGCGTCCAATGCGTCGAGTGCGTCTTCACTCATCATGCCGGACGCAATGAGTTTTTCACGCGCGCGCGTGACCGGATCCTTCATGCGTCCTTCGGCTTCCTCAGTCTCGTCGCGATACGGCGATTTATCCTTGCGGGCGTGGCCGTAGAAACGATAACAATCGATGACCAAAAATGCGGGCTGACCGGCCCGTGCACCTGCGATTAATTCGGCTGCGGCCTCGTTCACATCTTCAACATCCAACCCATCAACGGTGCGTGCGGCAAGTCCGAATGCCTCGGCACGTTCATGAAGGTTGGGATTTGCAGTTGCCTGATCGATGCGCGTGCCCATGCCATACTGATTGTTGATACAGACAAACATGACGGGCAGCTTCCAAAGGGCGGCCATGTTCATGCTTTCATAGAGGATGCCCTGGCCCGTCGCGCCATCGCCAAAAAAGGCAAATGAAACGGCATTTGTTTTGCGATTGCGCGCCGCAAGACCTGCACCAACCACCGCAGGAATACCGCCACCGACAATCGCATTGGCACCCAAATGGCCAAGGCCCATATCCGCGATGTGCATTGAGCCACCCTTGCCGTGGCAATAACCGGCTTCCTTGCCGGCAATTTCCGCCATCATGCGCGCTGGATCCGCCCCGCGCGCCAGAAAAATGCCATGGCCACGATGGTGGGTTGTGAACGTGTCGCCGTCACGCATATTTGCGCAAACACCGACCGCCGCACTTTCTTCGCCAATCGACAAATGCAGCATTGAGCCTGCCGATTGTCCGCGCACAAACAATTCGCCGACACGCTCTTCAAAGGTGCGCACGCGGCGCATCTCACGATAAAAATCAGCCAACAAAGAATTTTTGCCCGCAGCTTCGTTATTGGCATCTATCATATCAATCCGTATTGCCTTGCTTTGTTACGTAGAAACGGCAGACCGTTTTCCATTACTTCGGCTTCGCCCGATGCGACCGGCCGCCAGACCGACAGCCCGAAAGCCATTTCCGGCGGCATGTCGATAAAGCTTTCCATCGCCAGTCCGCCCTTGAAATCGATTGCCCGCAGAGCCGCGAAAATCTCATCCCAACCAATCGTGCCGGCACCCGGTGTGCCGCGATCAGATTCTGAAAGGTGGATGTATTTCAGATGCTCGCGCGCATCGATGACACCCTGCCCAATGCCTTTTTCCTCGATGTTCATGTGGTAGGTATCCAGATGCACGAACATATTGTCCGCACCGATGCGCTCGATCATGTCGACCGCCTGCCAACCGGTGTTTATGAGATGCGTTTCATAGCGATTGACCGGCTCAATACCAAACAGGAGGCCGTGGGTTCTGGCGTAGGCTGCAGCACGCGTCAGCGCGTCGGCAACATTGTCCAACTCTTGTTGGGTTGGCGGCTTTCCACTGCGTTCGCCAATGCCGCCATAGACGACACCAGACAGGGCTTCGCAGCCCATCGCGGCGCATTTATCAAGCGCGATTTTGAGGAAATCAACGGCCCCGTCGGGGTTGTGAGAGGCCCATACCTCTTGCGGAAGACCCAGAGAACAGACCGAGCGCATGTGATGCGCCTCAAGCGTCTTGCGACTGTGTTCAGCATCCACCGATGGGGGATCAAGAAGGGCAATTTCCAGAAAATCCATACCGTAGGATGCCGCCTTCGCAACCGCCTTCTCGCATCCCGGACGGTCCCACGACATCGTCCACATGCTGGTATGCACGCCAAAACCTTCCATCAATTCATTCCTGCTTCGACGTTTTCCAATAACAATACCGCCAGCGCTTCATCCACCATCAAGCGGTTGACAAACCCTCCGCGCAAGACCGCCAGTGTTGCTGCGCATTTGCCTTTGCCGCTGGCCAGGATAACAGCATCCATGCCGGTGAATTCCTGTGGTTTCACGCAAGGCGTGCTGCGGTTTAATTCAATGTCAGCGACAGATCCGTCGGCCTTGAAAAAAACGCCGCAGCAATCGCCAACCACATCAGCGTCCAGCAATTGCTGGAGTTGTTCCTCACTGAAAATTCCGCTCTCGAACAGGATCGCACCTTCACGGCATTCGCCAATACTCATCAATGCGTGATCCGCCTTGCGCGCAACGGTGAGCGCTTCGGCAACCAGACGCTGTGACATGACCATTTCGCAGGCGCTGGCACTGTCGGTGACAAACGGCGCTGGCAGTAACAGAGCCCGCCCGCCGGTTTGCGCAGCCAGGCGCACACAAACGTCGCCAGGGGCTGTATGGGTTGCGTGGGTGACAGACCCCATGAGCGATACAAAGGTAAGATTCTGGTTTGTGACCGCCGTTACATTATCGGCCATCGCGGACAGCGTGCGGCCCCAACCGACGCCCACCGTTACCGGGGTTTCGGTTGCAGCGATGCGCGCCAGATAGCCTGCTGCCAGCATGCCCACTGCGGCGCGGCTATAGCTGTCATCCAGAACATCACTTGGCACGGGCGCAACTTGCACCTCGCTCAAATCAAAGGCCTCAGCCAGCCGGTCGGCCAATGCAAGAGTACGGGATGTGCGGTGTTCCACCGATATGCGCACCAGTCCCTGCTCGCGCGCATCAGCCAGCATACGCAACACCTTGAAGCGTGAAATGCCGAGATGTTCGCTGACTTCCTGCTGGCTCAAATTTCCAACATAGTAGAGCCACGCCGCCTGCGCTATTTCGTTATCTGCCTGACGCTTGCCTGCATACATGTCGGATTTTTACCTCCCTGCCCGATCCTCATAAATGCCTTGACCGCGCCTTTCTTCGTTATATAGTCACATGTGTGCAGTCAATGCACAAGTGTTGCAAAGCGGCGTTTCAGCACCGCACGCTGATTTTGTAAAAGATACGCAACACGATAGCTGCTGGAGGTGAGGCACCGTATTTTCGGGTCCTGAGAAATTCAGTCCGCTGCGGCGGATTAAGGGAGAAATTACTATGAAAAAACGTACGATACTGCTTGCCAGTGCACTGGTAGCTGGAACGGCATTGTCAGGTTTTGCCGCCAGCCATACCGGCGGCAAAGACATTGCCACAGTTGTAAAGATTGCTGGCATTCAATGGTTCAACCGGATGGAAGAAGGCGTTAAAAAGTTTGCTGAAGAATCTGGCAACAACGCATTCCAGGTCGGGCCCGCACAGGCCGATCCACAGCAGCAGGCTGCCCTGATTGAAGATATGATTGCACAGGGCGTGAATGCGCTTGCTGTGGTTCCCATGTCACCGGAAGCTCTTGAGCCTGTGCTCAAACGCGCAATGGATGCAGGCATCATTGTCATCACGCACGAAGCTGCAGCTCAGCAAAATACAAATTACGATCTCGAAGCATTCGTGAATGAAGACTTCGGTGCCAATCTGATGGAACAACTGGCAACATGCATGGGCGGCGAAGGCGAATATGCAGTGTTTGTTGGTTCATTGACCTCACAGACGCATAATCAGTGGGTTGATGGTGGCATTGCACACCAGAAGGCAAACTATCCAAACATGACACTCGTCGGCGACAAGAACGAAACTGCTGATGATGCTGAGAAAGCCTACACCAAGGCGCAGGAAGTTCTGCGTGCATTCCCCAATATCAAGGGTATGCAGGGGTCTGCTTCCACCGATGTGGCAGGTATTGGCCGTGCAATCGAAGAGCGCGGCAAAGAAGATGACACATGCATCTTCGGCACCTCATTGCCGTCAATCGCTGGCCAGTATCTTGATACAGGTGCTGTCGACGGCATCGGTTTCTGGGATCCTGCAGTTGCCGGTGAAGCCATGAACAAACTTGCAGTTATGGTTATGGATGGCGGAACCGTCACTGACGGTATGGATCTTGGACTGCCCGGCTACGAGAATATTACGCTCGATGGCAAGGTTATCTATGGCTCAGCCTGGGTGAACGTAAACAAGGCAAACATGGCAGACTATCCTTTCTGATCATGTATAATGCGCGGGGCGGCCGTCTGGCTGCCCCGACCGCATTTCACTATTACTCCTCAAAAAAAGTTACGGGCCAGCATGTCTGATGTAAGTCCAGATGCGTTTATTGACCTTGCCGGGATCACAAAACGTTACGCGGGTGTAACCGCCCTGGATGGTGTGGATTTCACTGTTAATCACGGAGAAGCCGTTTGCCTTGCAGGCGAGAATGGCTCCGGTAAATCCACACTGATCAAAATCATTTCCGGCGTTGAACAAGCGACAGAAGGCACGATCCGCATAGGCGGTAAGGTGCAATCAGTGCTCAATCCGCGGATATCAGCTGCGGCGGGTGTGATGGTCATCTTTCAGGACTTCTCGCTTTTTCCCAATTTGACCATTTATGAAAACATCGCCTTTTCCACACAATTGACCGGAGGCAAGCGGTTCTTTGAACGTGGCAAGGCGCGCAAAATTGCGCAAGAGGCGCTGGATCGTGTCGGCGTGAAAATCGATCTGGATGCCCGGGTGGAAGATTTACCTGTTGCCCACAAGCAATTGGTCGCCATCTGTCGCGCCTTGGCGTCAAAAGCGCGTCTGATCATTATGGATGAGCCAACAACAGCGCTCACCGAGAAAGAAGTCACCGCCCTTTTGCGCATCATTCGGCGCCTCAAAGAAGACGGTGTTGCCGTGATCTTTGTCAGTCACAAACTGGCCGAAGTGCTGGAAGTCAGCGAAAAGGTTGTTGTGCTGCGCAATGGTGAAAAGGTTGCAGAAGGTCCCGCATCAGAATTCGATACCCAATCACTGACCCGCCACATGACTGGGCGTGATGTCCCTGAAGCGCGGCCAAGTCCGGTTATCGCCGACGCGCGGACGCTGATGAGCGTGCGCGATCTGGGCAAGACCGGCTCCTTCGACGATATCAATTTTGAGCTTATGTCAGGAGAAGTGCTCGGGATCACGGGGCTTTTGGGCAGCGGCCGAACATCCCTGGCCAAGGCACTGTTTGGACTGATCGAACCCGACCATGGCACCATTACGGTTGACGGAAACACTGTCCCGATTGGCGATCCTGTCGCAGCGTCCCACGCACGCATCGGGTATGTGCCTGAAGACCGTTTGACTGAAGGACTTTTCCTGAGCCAATCCATTGTGCGCAATGTCGCAATCGGCCGTCTGGATGAACATACGAGCGCTGCCGGGTTCCTGAACATGGGCGGACTTGTGGCGGAAGCTGCCGACTGGCTGAAGCGCCTGAAGGTCAAGGCACCCGATATTGAAGCGCCGGTCCAGTCACTGTCCGGGGGCAACCAGCAGCGTGTTGCGCTGGCGCGCTGGCTGTCACGGACACCCCGTGTGCTGATTTTGAATGGACCAAGTGTTGGCGTCGATGTTGGCTCCAAAGCCGATATCCACGACATCATACGGGAACTGGCAAATGAAGGGATCGGGATCATCGTCATCTCTGACGATCTGCCAGAACTGCTTGCGACCTGTCATCGTATTCTGGTCATGCGTGAGGGTAAAATTACAGATGAACTGGCTGGCGAAGTAGCGACCGAAGAAAAGCTAGCCCATAGTTTGGCATCATGAGTAGCTTGTTTTCCAAAGATTTCTTGACCCGAAACGAAACGCTTGTCGCAGGCGTGATAATCCTGTTTTGCATTATCGCAACGCTGTCAGACCCGCTGTTCCTGTCCGTCACAACCTTGTCTGATCTGCTGCGCGCATCGATCGTCATCGGCATTCTGGCCGTTGGTGCCATGCTGGTTCTTGTCTCGGGCGGTATTGATGTCAGTTTTACCGCAATTGCTGTTTTTGCGATGTATTCAGCCTCAGTGCTTGCGCTCGCGATCTGGCCGGATATGCCATGGCCGCTGATCTTTGCACTGTCGATTTGCATCGGCGCGGCACTGGGTGCAATCAATGGCGTGTTTATTGCCGTGTTCGGACTGCCAACGTTGATCGTGACGCTGGGCACTTTATCCATGTTTCGCGGCTTTCTGCTGACCTTTATTGGCTCGCAACGCATCTCCGCCCTGCCACCGGAAATGCGGGATTTCTCGCGTGGTGTGATCGCACGCGGGACGACTGAAGCCGGAAGTTTCTACTCGTTCCCCTGGGCGCTTGTGGCGCTCATTGGCGTTATCCTGATGACCTGGTTCATCTTGCACAAGACGATGCTAGGACGATCCATTTATGCCATTGGCGGGTCGCTGGAAAGCGCCCGGCGGCTCGGTATCAATGTCAAAGGCACTCAGTTTTTTGTCTATGTCTATGTTGGTGCCCTGGCAGGTCTTGCAGGAATTATTCATGGTTCGGTGGGCCGTATGGCTGACCCGTTCTCGCTGGTTGGCCTTGAATTATCAGTTATTGCCGCTGTCGTGCTGGGCGGTGCGCGGCTGATCGGGGGCTACGGTACTTTGACCGGAACATTGCTTGGTGTTGCTCTGATTGTGATTGTGGAAAACAGCCTGATCGTCGTCGGCATTCCAACCACGTGGCAATCGGTGACCATCGGGCTGTTGATCCTGATCGGAACCGGTGTCCCGGCCTATCGTGCCAAACGCGCCGCTGCGCGCGCCGGATGAGGTGATGAGGTTTACATGACAACGCAAATCCATAAAAAAGACTTCACCCGGGCCCCCGAGTTCCGTCTGCTTGTTATCGCCATTGCGGTGTTTGCTTTCATGGCGGTGCTGTCACCAGACCGGTTCCTGTCACCGCAAAACCTGACTTCGATGGCCTTCCAGTTTCCGGAATTTGCCATTCTGGCCCTTGCCATGACGATAACCATGATGACCGGCGGCATTGATCTGTCGGTGGTGGGCGTCTCAAACCTTTCGGCGGTCATCGCAGCTATCATCTTGACCCAGTTTGCCGACCCCACAATGGCTGCTGGCCAATCGTTGCTGTGGCTTGGCCTGGCTATGGTCGCGGCTCTTTGCATTGGCGCAATTGCTGGTTTGATCAACGGATCACTGATCGCATTCTTTGGCTTGCCGCCCATCCTGGCAACGCTCGGCTCCGGCCTTGTCTTTACCGGCTTTGCAATTGCAATGACCGGAGGCAGTGCCGTAATGGGCTTTCCCGATGCTGTGGCCTGGATTGGCAATGAGCGTTTGCTTGGCATACCGGTGCCATTGATCGTCTTTGCGCTGCTGGGCTTTGGCTTGCACCTGCTGTTGACGCGCACAGCTTTTGGCCTGCGGGTGACCATGTTTGGTGCAAATCCGCTGGCAGCGCTCTATGCTGCAGTTGATATCAACCGCATGATTTTAAAAGTTTACGTGATCGCAGGCATGTTTGCCTCTGTCGCCGGGCTTGTCATCATGAGCCGCGCAAACTCGGCCAAAGCAGATTATGGCTCCAGCTATCTGCTGCTTGCGGTTCTGATTGCGGTGCTTGGCGGTGTAAACCCCTATGGCGGATACGGGCGCGTTGTTGGCGTGGTCCTGGCCGTGCTCTCCATGCAGTTTTTGTCGAGCGGCCTCAACATGCTCCAGGTATCCAATTTTGCCAGAGAACTGATCTGGGGCGCACTGCTTATATTTGTGATGGTGATCAACACCAACGGACTGGCCGTTTTCCGCTCGGCCCTGTCCAAACCGACTAAATCCAGCTGAACCGAGGGGATGGGATGAAGAAGATACTTAACAAACCCGAAAACTACGTCGACGAAATGCTGGAAGGCTTCGTCGCAGCGCATCCTGAATTCTACCGGATGCACGGTGACAGCAGCAAAGTCGTGACGCGTGCCAAACAGGCAAAAGACGGCAAGGTGGGCATTGTCACCGGCGGCGGCTCAGGCCATTTGCCAGTGTTTACCGGCTATGTCGGTGAAGGGCTGCTTGATGCCTGCGCTGTTGGCGATGTGTTCGCCTCCCCGTCCGCTGAGCAGATGGCAGATGCCATTCGCGTTGCCGATCAAGGCGCGGGCGTGCTGCGGCTTTACGGCAATTATGGCGGCGATGTCATGAATTTTGATATGGCCGGAGAGTTGGTCGAGTTTGAAGATATCAACTGCACCACAGTGCTGCTGGCCGACGATGTGGCCTCCGCGCCGCCAGCAGAACATGAAAAACGCCGCGGCGTGGCCGGTATGGTCTACGCGTTCAAACTGGCGGGCGCTGCCGCAGAAGAAGGCCGCGACCTTGAAGGCGTTACCGCCGTTGCACAAAAGGCTGCCGATGCCTGCCGCTCCATCGGTGCGGCGCTCTCATCATGCACGGTTCCACAAGCGGGCAAGCCGACATTTGACATCGCAGATGATGAGATGGAAATGGGCATGGGCATCCACGGTGAGCCGGGCGTGTGGCGCGGCAAACTGCGCACTGCCGATGAGATTGCGGACGAAATGATGGACCGCCTGCTCGCTGATATGCCGCTTGCATCGGGTGACCGCGTGTCAATTCTGGTCAACAGTCTTGGTGCCACACCGCCCGAAGAACTTTATATCCTCTACCGAATTGTCAAGCAGCGGCTTGATAAGGCCGGCGTGACAATTGTCATGCCGCTTGTCGGGCGCTACGCAACATCCATGGAAATGTCAGGTGTATCCTTCACGCTGTGCAAGCTTAATGATGAGCTGGAAGCGCTTTTGAAAGCCCCATGCGACTGCGCTTTCTGGAGGGTCCGATGACACTTGCGAAGGCGGACCTGGTACAGGCAATCGACCGTGTGACGGCGGCAATGGAACGTGACTTTGATGAATTGAATGCCGCTGACGGTGCGCTGGGCGACGGCGATCTGGGGGTGACCATGACCCGCGGCATGCGCGCCATTTCCGCGATGAAGGACGACCTTCCCTATGACATCGGCATGGCGTTGTTTCAATGCGCCCAAGCATTTACCAAATCGTCCGGCTCATCCTACGGAACGTTGATGGCAACCGGTCTGATGACGGCGGCAAAGACGCTGAAAGGTCAGACGGAATTTGATGCCGCCGAGATTTCAAATCTCGTTGCCGCTGCCCGCGATAAAATGCAGGAGCGGGGCAAGGCTGAACTGGGCGGTAAAACGGTCCTCGACAGTCTTGATGCCGTGGCTCAGGCAACCGCCGGGCTTGATACGCCGGAAGCCCTGGCAGATGCAGCTGCCAAAGCCGTTGATCAAGCGCTGGATGATATCCGCGACAAACCGGCAACCATTGGCCGCGCCCGCATTTTCGGGGAAAAAAGCATCGGCATGGACGATCCGGGGATGCTGGCCATGCAACGCATTGTTAAAGCCGCAGCGGCGCGCTAGCAGCGTGAAAGCTGACGAGCGTCGCCGCTGGTTGATAGGCTCTAGATCAAATTATCTTCGCCACCATAGTGGCGATCCGGATAATCGGCATGCAGCGCCTGATCGGCCTCTGTAAACCGTGGCCGGGCGAAATTATGCTGGTGCCAATACGGGTAATGCAGCGGCAGGCGGCTCACATCATTGAGGCGTTTGAGCTGATCATCAGTAAGCGTGATATCGACGGCCCTGAAGTTCTGCTCGAACTGCTCTTCTGTACGGCCTCCGACCACCAGTGAGGAAATCGCCGGCCGTGTCAAAAGCCAGGCCAACGCGATTTGCGCGGCCGCCACATCATGCTCCTCGCCGATCTCCACAAGCACATCAACAATGTTCCACAAACGCGACATATCGCGGATTGGTGGCTCGTTCCATCCGGCAGCCTGGCGCGATCCTGCTGGTGCATCCTGACCGCGCCGATGCTTGCCGCTGAGCAGGCCACCGGCCAGCGGTGACCAGACCAACACGCCAAGACCCTGATCGACCGACAAGGGCAACAGCTCGAATTCCGCTTCGCGGGCTTCCAAAGTGTAGTGAATTTGTTGGGTGACAAAGCGCGATGCATAGCTTGGTGCTGCAGCCAGCGACTTCATGACATGCCAGCCGGAATAATTGGAGCAACCGACATAGCGCACCTTGCCATGCTGAACGAGCGTGTCGAGCGCCGCCATTTTCTCCTCAACCGGAGTTATGCCGTCCCATTCATGCATGTAGTAAACATCGATATGATCAGTGCGCAAACGCTTTAGAGACCGCTCACATTCCCGAATGAGGTGCCATCGGGACACGCCTTCATCATTTGGTCCCTCACCAATGGGCATGCGCGCCTTGGATGTGACGAGAATATCATCATAACGGCCTTCAAGGACTTCGCCAAGAATCTCTTCAGACAATCCGGTCGAGTACATATTGGCGGTATCAAACAGATTGACGCCATTGTCGACGCACAGATCCACAAGCTTGCGGGCCTCGGCAACACCTTGACTGGCGACCATCCCAAATGGCCCGCTACCCCCAAAGGTGAACGTGCCCATCGTGATTTCAGAAATTTTTAGCCCGGTTTTCCCAAGGGTCCGATATTTCATTCCAGTTCCTCCCGACAGTCTGCGCATTTGTCCCGCGCAAACGCCTCACAGCATGCGTCCGCACCATTTTATTCGTGTCAGTTTAGTATGGGTTTGCGCAATCAATCCAGCGGTTTGTCATATATTCGATCACCAATTTTAATGAACGACACATGGAAGCGAACAATCCATCAAAGCCCACAATTTTACCGGGCTGCCCCTCGCCGTAAGTTATACAATGTTTGGGCATGGCAGCATCATTTTGGAATAAATTCGGGAGAGCCCCAAATTCCAGACCAACATTTTTGATAGCGTTGCTGCGCTAGTGATCTAATGGCGAAAACCGGCTTGTGGCCTGATGTCTTCCAGCTTCTGGTGTATACTATTTTCAGGTATCCTGACTCTACGAAGGCCCTTTATTTTTCCTTGCCCTCGAAGACCGCTTCCAGCGCAGCGACATCGAACTTCACCATATTCATCATCGCAGCCATGAGTCGTGCCAATTGCTCATCGTTTCCCTCCCTCATCATACGCTGATGAGACGCTGGAACGATTTGCCAACGGAGGCCGAACCTGTCTTTCAGCCAGCCGCATTGAATTGGTTCGCCACCGCCGTCCGTTAACGCCGCCCAAAGTCGATCAATTTCCGCTTGATCCTCACAGGTGACGGACAGCGAAATAGCTTCGGTGAAGGGTTGGTTGGCCCCACCGTTTAATGCTTGATGCGCAACACCTGAAAGCGTGAACTCGACAAAGATCACGTCACCGGCTTCGCCTGCCGGCCAGTCCACTCCAGATCGAATGACGTTGTCTATCCGGGAATCCGGAAACGCCGATACGTAGAATTCAGCAGCTTCCAGTGCTTGCTTGTCGAACCACAGGCAAGGCGCTATTTTCTGTTGGGCTGTCATTATCCTCTCCTTACAGTGTCAGGGCCGTATAGGTTATACCAGCATATACACGGCCAAGTTATATAGGCGCAGACCTCACAATTTTCTGGCACCGGTGAACATGACCCTTGCGCCCTGAGGATCGGTTGTCTGGATCAGCCATCCACTGTTATCCGGTAATTCGTTTGGACCCGTCCGCACAGTGCCACCGCCTTTTTTGACAGCCATCACGGCCGCATCAATATCGGTCACTTGCAATGCAAAGTTCCAGAAAGGCCTGGTGTCCTTGTCGGGCGCATCCATAACGGCGCCGATCATCTCTTTGCCATGATTGATGAACGTATAGTCGCCCATGGTTCCGCCCATTGGCATCGCCCCGCCATTTTCCCAACCAAGCAGTTTGCTGTAGAAGTCCATTGCCGCCTTTTGATCGGACGTCACCAACTCGTTCCAGCTGCAATGGCCCGCTTTCCTTGGCGCGAAGGCCGTGCTGTCCTCGTTGCTGCTGCCGCGCATCAAATAGAAATGCGCGCCTTGCGGGTCGGCACAGAATGCAAACCGGCCAACACCGGGAATGTCAGTCGGCTCAATATCGACCGTTCCGCCCAGCGACGCTACTTTTTCGGCGGACGCGTCAACATCCTCAACCCCGATATAGACGAACCACATATTTGGCATCCCCTTGGCATGCTCGGGCGTTCGCATCAAACCGGCGACCGTTTGGTCACCGGCAGAAGCTACAAGATATTCGCGCTCCAGCCCGCCGGGCATGGCCTCAAACGTCCAGCCCATGACGGAGCCATAAAATTCCTGAGCCGCACCGGGCTCTTCGGTCATCAATTCGTACCAGATGGGTGTGCCTTCACGATTGCTCATCAGTCTATCTCCCTATTCGTCCAGAATTGGTGTGAACCCGCCAAAGATCATGCGCTTGCCGTCAAAGGGCATTTCATTGCCCATCTTCTTCATACGCGGGTCTTCCATCATCATCTTCACCCCGGCGTCGCGGGTTGCCTTGTCGGGCCATTCAAACCAGCTAAACAGCACCACCTCGTTGTTCTTCGCTTTTACTGCACCTTTGAAGTCAGTGGTCTTGCCCTCAGGGTGTCGTCGCCCCAGCACTCAACCATCCGCTGTACGCCAAATTCTTTCATGAGCGGCATCGCATTGCGCGCATGCTCGATATATTTCTGTTTGTTGGCGGCCGGTACCGCAGTCACAAATCCATCGACATAGTTCATGGGATATCTCCTTATGATTACAGGATAAGGTTTGCCGATGATGCAATCACGTGTTACTATTGTCAACCATTGAGTTATTAAAAATAACTATGAATGAAATTGCTAACAAACGCCGCCGCTATGATGACGCCTGCGCTGCTGCGCACGCCCTGGACCTCATCGGCGACCGATGGATGCTGCTCGTCATTCGAGAGATGATGTTCGGACCGCGCCGGTTTGGCGATATCCGCAGAGGTCTGCCCGGTATCAGCGCCAATGTGCTGACACAGCGGCTGGAAGAGTTGGAAAGTGTTGGCATTCTTATCCGGCGCAAGCTGCCCCCTCCCGCCGGTACACAGGTATATGAACTGACCGAATGGGGGCTGCGCTGCGAACCGATCTTTGTCGAACTGGGACGCTGGGCCTGTGGCTCTCCCGGTCACGACCCAACGCGCCCGTTTAGTGCAGCGTCCATGTTCCTGTCATTTCGGACCATGATTGATCGCGAAGCGTCGGCCAATATTGATGCCACCTTCGGCTTCAGAATTGGAGAAGAGCGATATGTCGCTACGATGCAGGATGGAACGATCAGAATTGTTGCCAGCGATCCAGACCATGCCGATGTCATATTCACCGCAGTACCGGAGGTGATGGCCGGAATCATCTATGGGGGCGCACCCATTGAGGCGATGGAGAAGGACGACTTGCTACAGATTGAAGGTGACCGTAGCCTCGCAGAACGCTTTGTGACCCTGTTTCCACTGTCGCAAAACGCTTGAGGTTTTGCCAATATGTTTTCAATCAGCTTTAACGATGGTTGCTGTTCTGACAATCTGTCTCGCCGCACGTTCATGGTCTTAGAAAGCAGCAATGGCTAACGCGCGCTTATTCAAAAAAGAGATCAAGGAATTTCTCTTTAATCAAACGCTTCACGCCTTTGATCCCGAGACATTGGCTCGGGTCGCAACGGTGCAGTATCGTCCCGACTGGTCCTGTCACGTGACAATGGCGGATGGCAGCACGGATGACGGTCAGTATGGATTCGAGGGCAATTTCTACTGGACCAGATATAAGCAGTTCCGGGACGGCGCGTTGCACCGGTTTTCACTGAACCGGATTGATGAACACACAGCGCAGGCCTATTTTGAAAACGGTGTACGGGCTTTTCTGCAATCATCATTGACGCAGATTAACAGTCCGTAAGATTGTGCCATTTCAGGCCGACGAAGTCCCGTTGTATTGGGCCTGTAGTGTGACCCTGCAAAACGCGGCACTGATCACTGATGTGGACGAGCGGGCGAACCCACTCGTCCCTGATCCGCTTAGTTGATGGTGAAGCCCATCGCTGCACCAATCGTTGCATTCCATGCGGCAGAACATTCTTCGCCGCACCGCTCTTTGTAGGCGGGCAGAACTGCAACATTTGCAGCTTCGGTGCGCAAGGCGCGGTCAGCGTCTGTAACAGGCACCAGCGTCATGTTGGCCGCATCCCCATATGCACAAGCCCCGCCTGAATTACAGGCCAGGCCATCGGTGGTTTCCGTTTTCGCCAAAGCAAACATCTTTTCTTCCAGATCGGTCAGTCCGGCCTCAATCACGGCTTGAGCGGCGGGATCGACGCTGTTCCACCAGTCCATATTGGCAATATGCGCGATCACGCCATGGTTGATTGGTAGTGCGGAAATATAATTCGCTGGTTCGTGCCATTTGGCCTGGTAACCGGACAGCGCCCCGGTGATCGCGCAGTCGATGGTGCCATTGGCCATGGCAGTCGGAACTTCACCAAACGACATGCCAATCGGCGAACCGCCAAGATGCTCGATGAACACCTGCTGAGAGGCACCAGAGGCGCGCACCTTGCGCCCCTTCATGTCGGCGATAGACGTAAAGGCATCACGGCAATAAATGACCTGACTTTGGTAAGTGCCATAGCCCAGAAGTTTGATGTTGTGGTCCTTTGCCAAGAATTCCGCATGTGTGTCGCGGAATGCTTTGGCCGCTATGTGAACCGCTTCAACATCTGCAACGACACCAACAAGGTCTGTTGCTTCGTTCATGGGGACAGAGCCGGAGGTGTAAGCCAGAACCTGATGTGCCATCTGCACAGTTCCGTTTGACACAAGCGAAAACAGCTCACCGCCTTTGAAGCCCAGTTCATTGAAGGGCTTCAGGTTTGCTTTGATTGCACCATCAGAGCTTTCTTTTATTGTCTCGTTCCAGAACGGAGATTCCATATCCTTGTACATGGACAGAATGCCAATTGATCCAACAACGTTCAGTTCGGTTTCGGGGATGTCTGCTGCCATTACAGGCACTGCGAATGCCATTGCCATAATGGCTGCGAGGGTTGGTTTATACTTCATGAGGTTCTCCATTTTATTGATTGGTGGTTTCCGCCCTAATTTGGGGTGACGACTTCAGGAAGCCAAAGTGCCAGACCCGGAAAGAGAAGAAGCAGGACGACCATCACCAGCATGGCCGCGAGAAACGGGACAGACCCGATAAACAGATCCGAGATAGAGCCGGATTTGCGCACGGCCTGGACGATATAAAGGTTCAGGCCCACGGGGGGCGTGATCAGAGCCGCTTCGATCAGGATGACAAAGACGATGCCCCACCAGACCGGATCATAGCCCAGACCAACAACAACCGGAACGACAATGGGCGTGGTGGCAATCATCATCGAGATTGTCTCCATGAAACAGCCCAGCACCAGATAGAAAGCGATAATGGCGAGCAGCATGGCCAAAGGCGACCATCCCAAATCCAGGATAGAGGACGTGATTGTGTCCACCAAACCGATGGAGACCATGACAAGGTTCAGGAAAAACGCCGACAACACGATCAGCATGATCATGCAGGTCGTGCGCACAGTGCCCTCAAATGCGCTCAGCAGCACACTAAGATTGAGCTGTCCGTTAATCGCGACCAAACCCAGCGTGGCCATAAGACCCAGTGCCGAGGCCTCCGTTGGGGTGGCGACGCCCAGGTAAATTGACCCGACCACCACGAAAAACAACATCAACGGTGGCAACAGATGCGGCAAGCCTGCTAGCCGAGCGCGCCAAAGTGAGCCGTCGGCAGGCTGTCCCTTGACCAATGATGGCACAAGCAGAACAGCCACCAGAACAATCCCGGAAAACAACATTGCCAACATCAGACCGGGAATAAACCCTGCAGCATAGAGATCCACAACCGATGTCTGGGACAAAACAGAATAGACGATCATGTTGATTGAGGGTGGGATCAAAATACCCAGCGTGCCACCGGCTGCGATAGATCCCAGAAAGAGTGGCCTGTTGTAGCCGCCCTTGTCCATGTTGGGCACGGCGACCGTGCCTATGGTCGCGGCCGTCGCCAGGGACGAGCCGGACGTTGCGGCAAAGACCGCACTGGAAGCAATATTGGTATGGATCAACTGGCCAGGCACGCGTGCAAACCAGGGTGTCAGGGCGCCAAACAAGCGTTCTGAAATACCGGAGCGGTGCATCAATTCACCCATCATGATAAACATCGGTGCTGCAATCAGGATGAAATCGGTAGAATGGCTCCATGTCAGCGTGCCTGCAGCACCGGTCATGGGGATGAATGAAAAATTCTCTGAAAGAAAATAGCCCCCGATTGCCAGAACGCTGGCCACGGGCAAGCTCAGCGCCAGCCCTCCAAGCAACAAGAGCAAAGCCGTTTTGATCACGATGCGCGGTCCTTCGTCCCGATCCCGCTCTCTTTCATCTCATCCATCAGGTCAGGATTCGAGATCAGTGCCTCTGCTCCATCCATATCTCGGGAGAGCAGTCGGATGAAGGCGAGAATTGGGGTCAGACACGCAACGGTGGCGAACCATGCAAATCCAATCCACCAGATGCTTTGTGGCAAGATCAACGGCACTTGCAGCGTAGATACAGACCGCGCGCCCAGCCGCCAGCTTTCGGCCAAAACGTCGAATGTATAGTAAGCAAATGCAAACGCGGTTACGGCCAAAGCCAGCGATGCAATCAGATCAACAGCCAAACGCAGCCCGCGCGGCAGTCGGGCTGTCAAAATGTCGACACGCACATTGGCTTTGCTTGTCACGGTATAGCCCATACCCAAACCAATACAGGCTGCCAGCGCATATCCTGCTATCTCAAAACTCTCGACAATTGTGCGTCCGATAATGGCGCGGCTGATCACATCAATGGAGATTGGCAAAGCGCAGCCAAACAAAATCACGGCTCCCGCCAACCAGGCAAACCAACGAGACACGGTCTGCGTGAGGTCACGCATGGGCGGCGCCTGATTCATGCGCGCCTGTCTGGTTCCGTTGGTCAAATCTGCAATCAGTACGTCTCATGGAAACGAAGTATGCCATTGCCACTTATACAAGCAACGTATAAATATGTATGTAGCTATACAAAATTGGAATATCCTTGAAAATTCGTCAACTTGAGGCTTTTCGCGCCACGGTCATCAACGGCACGATATCTGCCGCCGCAAAATACATGCGGACAACGCAGCCAACTGTCAGCCGCATGTTGATCCAGTTGGAACGCGATTTGGGCATCACCCTGTTTCGACGAGAAAAAGGGCGGCTGCATCTGACCAACGAAGGCATGCAGTTCTATCAAAGTGTTGATGAGGTTTTTGCCTCTTTGTCTGGCCTCAATGACACGACGGAACGCTTGCGAAATAACGCTTTTCTCGAGATCAGAATTTTCTCGACACCAGCGATCTCCATGACGATTATTCCTGAACTGATGGCCCGCCTTGTTGCTGAGCATCCGGAAATGCGCGCCAAGCTGATTACCCTGGATTATTACAGCTATTTCGCAGCGCATTGTGAAACTGAACATGACATCGTGCTGGGCCATCGCGTCGGGTTTGAGGCCAATATGGAACAGACAACGCTGGCCGAGGTCGATTTCGTATGTGTCCTTCCGCCGGGGCACCCGCTGACGGGCCAGGAAATTGTTCACGTCGAAGATCTTGCGGGGGAGACGATCATATCGCTTCTCGATGACAGGCACAGGGTCTTCCTGCGGCACGAAAAACTGTTCCAGGAGGCAGATGTCGCGGTCAATCAACGCATTTTTTGCCACAGTTCAGCAGCGACTTATGCCATGGTGCAACGCGGTCTGGGCGTCGCGATCATGGAGCCCTTCAGTGCACCGATGTTCGAGCCATTCGGGGTGGTGGTTCGTCCATTTCGTCCCCGTCTGACATATGATTTTATCGCGGGTTTGAAACATGTCGAGCTTCAGTCAGTTGCAATGAGTCAGGTCATTGGCTTGGCGCGGGAAATCCTCGAAGTGTATTCGCCCGTGGTGTTACAATCAGAAACAGACAGGGGATGATGGTGCCTGCAGTCGTTACATTCAACAGATAGTTTGCCTTCACCCGCTATCCCGCGATGTTGTTCAATTATCCAACTTGCAGGAAGCAGCGCTCGTTCCACAAATTCCAGCGCGAACTCCGGCAGACCAGGAAACGCTGCTGGACAAACGTTTTGATGGCGGAGAGCAGACATAGAGCCCGCGCCAAATATTTCGGCGCTGGCGAAATCTTTTACAGTGCGACAATCACCGCGTCACGGCCCGGAATATGCGTCGCACCCGGATCACCCCAAAGCGTATCCTTAACGGCAAGCGGCGCACCGTCGATCGTCACTGCGATTGGTTGCGCGTCTGGGGTCGGATTGATGAGCCACAGATATCGCTGATCCCCATCCTGTTGCAAACGCCCCTGTACGGCCTTGTTGCCGGTTTGAACCGCAGGGGTGATCTCGGCCCAGTCTACACAGGCCTGAAACCACGAAGCCGCTCCCGCGCCATCGGCATCGAGATCGCGGAAATGCCCGGCGGACATGTGCGTGCCGACCAGAAGCGTGCGCCCTTTGCCGTGGGTTGAGGTGGTGATTGCCACACGCCCGCCCTCGAAATGCCCCAGAACGTCTGCGCCCTTTGGAGAATAGGATTGGAGGAACCCGCCACCGCGCAATATCGTACCCTCGTCCGCGTCCAGCGAAAGACGGATCCGGTCCCCTATGTCGGGCATGAATTCCACTTCGTCCTCGACCACGCCAAATACGGCATCCAGTCCGTTGTTCGGTTGCTGCACGCCAACACGGCCATCATCGCCAAAATATCCCGGACAGGCTTCCGAAATCAGCCGCCCGCCATCCGCCACCCATTTGGCCAGTCGACCAGCGAGCTCCGCTGGCATCATGATCGGGTAAGGCGCATAAATCACATCGTATTTTTCAATATCCTGGTCATGAACCCAATCGGCCTGCACACCCATGTCAAAGAAGGCGCGATAGGCGCCCCACATGGCATCCTGGTAGGTCTTGAACCCACCTTGGCTGGACAATAACAGGTCAAACCGCTGCGCCTCGGGGATCATCAACAGGCCAATATCGCCACGCACCGGCTTGGCAGCCATGCAGGCGGTCTGCTCGGGCGCATTAACCCAGCGGCCAATTTTGGCCTGCATTTCGGAGCGGGGTGTGCGGCTGCCGTCCATGCCATAGGCACCAAATGCCCCAAAAAGCGGCCCGTTCAGCAGCGGACGATACCGCAAATTCATCATGCCACGGGCACCGGCGGCAAAGGAGGCCAGCGACCACAGCCGGATATCCTCAGGCGTGGCGACGCGTGCATCTTCCTTGTCACGGCCCAGAACCTGAGGCTGCATCCAAAGCGGGCCGCCCTGCCGTTCGGCATGCCAAAACGGTTTGCCCCGCGCCGCGCCCCGGATCAGATCACCGGCGAAAAAGTTGCGCCATGGCTGGTTGCCCTTGCGCGCCCCGATCCAGGTATAGCCATAAATCTCGACCTGTTCGGCTGCACGCCAATCATTGCAGCCATGCCCGGCCAGCGCCGTAACCGCACCCGCAATGCCATGCGAAATGATTTTGGCGTCAGGATCTACGGCGCGGATCGTGTTGATTTTATCCTGTACATGGCCATAGAAATTATCCTCACGAAATCTCAACCAGTCCAGACATTCGGAATAGGGCTGAATTTGCCGGGGCGGCATGATGTCGTCCCACTCTGCATAGGAATAGCGATGCCAGACCTTTGCCAGCGCATCAAGCGTGCCGTATTTTTCACGCAGCCAGACGCGAAACGCGGCTGCCGTCGGTTTTGAAAAATCATAGTCGGGACTGTAGTTCACCTCGTTGTTCACGTCATAACCCAGCAGGCCCGGATGTCCGCGATAGCGACCTGCCAGTTCGGTCAGAAATCCCATCACCGCCTCATGCACTTCGGGTGCATTCAGCGTCAGCGGCCCCGCGCCGCCCAGGCCATCGCCAAAGCCACCAACCGCGACCGAGGGGCTGAGCTGCGACGCCATCAGCGTTCCGTCCGCCTTGCACATCCTTGCAAAGTCCAGTTTGCGTTGCAGCCAGTCGGGCGACGCCATGGTGAATTCTGCGATCACCGTCGCCATGCCATTTTCTGCCGCCAGATCCAGCTGTCGGTCGAAATCATCCCAATCGTATTTGCCGGGCGCGCGTTCAATCGCCGACCACATAAACCAGTGGCGAAAGGTGTTCAGGCCATCACTTGATGCAATGCCGTAATCACGGGTCCAATCCTCTTGCGGGGGGTTGGATTTGCGAAAGTAAACAGCCCCGTAGGGCACCTGTGGCAGTTTGGCGGGAAAATTAGCCATTTTGTCCTCTATATTCTTCTTATGCGAAAGGGTTTGTTTCAGGCGTTAAACCGCGTGCGGTGAAGCATCCGCCGATTACGTGGATCAGGGTTCGGCACGGCGGAAATCAGGCTTTTGGTATAGGGTTCAGTGGGGGCGGTGCAGATTTGCTCGGCGGGTCCCGTCTCAACGATCCGGCCCTGATGCATCACGGCGACCCGATCGCAGAAATACCGCACCACCGAAATGTCATGCGCAATGAAGATAAAGCTGAGATCGAGGCGCTTTTGCAGGTCAAGAAGCAGATCCAGCACCTGCGCCCGGATCGACACATCCAGCGCTGATGTCGCCTCATCCGCGATGATCACACGCGGGTTCGAAGCAAGCGCGCGGGCAATGCTGATCCGCTGACGCTGACCACCGGAAAAGGCGTGCGGATAGCGCTCCATCGCGGACTGCTCCAGACCAACCAGTTCCAGCAATTCCGCCACCCGCGCATTAAGCGCTGCATCGCTCATGCCGCCGCCCACAATAAGCGGATCGGCGATCACTTGCTTTACCGTCATCCGCGGATTGAGCGACGCGAAGGGATCCTGAAAAACCAGGCGTACAGCCGAGCGATAGCGCGCCAGATCGGGGCGCGGCATCTGCGTTACGTCCTCGGCACCCGCGTCGCCATGCCACAAAATGCTGCCTTCCGACGGCTCGACAATCCGCAAGAGCATTCGCCCAAGCGTCGTTTTTCCAGAACCGCTCTCGCCCACGATTCCCAAGTTTTCACCCGGCCAGAGATCAAGGCTGACATCTTCCACCGCTTTGATTTCATAAGTTTTTTTGCCGCGCCAATTTGTGGCACCAAACCCCTTGGTCAACCCCCGCGCCTGCAACAGTGGCTGCCCAGCCCTATCCGGCGCAATGCGTTTTACTGCGGTATCAAGGCGCACAGTCGCGGCCAGCAGCGCTTTGGTGTAAGGGTGCTGAGCACCGTAAAAAATGTTGTCCACCGGTCCTTGCTCGACGATCTTTCCCCAACGCATCACTGCAACATGATCGGCGACTTCAGCAACAAGGCCAAGATCGTGGGTGATCATCAGCATAGCCATGCCACGCTCGGCCTGAAGGCGGGCGATCAGATCCATGATCTCGGCCTGCGTGGTGACATCAAGTGCGGTGGTTGGCTCATCGGCAATCAAAATGTCGGGATCACAGGCCAGCGCCATGGCGATCATCGCGCGTTGCCGCATGCCGCCTGAAAATTCGAACGTATATCGGTCCGCCATATGTTCTGGCTGAGCGATCTCGACCTGCCGCAGCAGATTGACGGTCTCGGCCTTGGCCTCTGCCTTGGTCATCTTGCGGTGCAAAAGCAGCGCCTCGACGATCTGTGTACCGATGGTCCGTACCGGCGACAGTGAGGACATCGGCTCCTGAAAGATCAGGCCAATCCGCCCGCCGCGCACAGCACGTATTTCGCGGCTGTTGGGCGCTAAAGTATGAAGGGGTAGCGCCCCCTCGGGCCCGCGCAATGTAATCTCACCGCTCGATACCTTTGCCTGTGCATCAATCAACCGCAAAAGCGCCCGCGCCGTAACCGATTTGCCCGAGCCGCTCTCACCGACCAGACACAGGGTTTTGCCAGGATAGAGATCAAAGCTCACATCCCGCACCGCATGCAGAATATGGGTCCGCAGGTGGAAATCCAGACTGAGATTGCGCACGGTCAGAACCGGCTCTTGTGCCAAGTCTGGCTGGATCTTCTCAAGCTGGGTCATCTCAGCGCTCATGTAGCGTAAGGGTCTGCGGCATCACGCATTCCGTCGCCCAGGAAATTAAACGAAAGGACGGTCAGAACCACCGCTCCTGCAGGCCAGACCAGCAACCAGGGTGCTGTCGCCACCGTGCGGATATTCTGCGCGTCCTGAAGCAGCACACCCCAGCTGACCACCGGTGATTTCAACCCGATACCAAGAAATGACAGCGCCGTTTCCGCAACGATCATCGTCGGGATTGCAAGCGTCACCACGGCCAGGATATGCGAGGTTAGCGAGGGTAGGATGTGCCGGAAAATAACACGCGCCTGCCCGGATCCATCCAATATGGCTGCCGTTACGAAATCCTCGTCGCGCAGTGCCAGAAACCGGCCGCGCACCTCACGCGCCAGGCTCGTCCAGGCCAGCAGCGATACGATCAGCGTCACCATGAAATAGACGGTCAGCGGAGACCATGTGATCGGCACCGCAGCAGCAAGACCTAGCCAAAGCGGGATTGTCGGCATCGCGCTCGTGACTTCGATCAGACGCTGGATGACGATATCGGTCCAGCCGCCATAGTATCCCGAAAGGGCCCCCAGAACGACGCCAATGAACAGGCTCGAGATAACGCCGATCAGACCAATCGACATCGACACCCGTGTTCCATAGATCAGTCGGCTCATCAGATCCCGGCCAAGGCTGTCGGTGCCCAGCAGGTTCATCGGTTTACTGGCGTCCAGCGGCCCAATCAGATGGGTATCCATCTCAAACAAACCCCAGAGCCGATAGGGCGTTCCTTCAACAAAGAAACCAATCGGGATCACCGCCGTTTCATCAATCGCAAATGATCGACGCAGAGATTCCTGGTTCACCGTCATGGTGTAACCTTTGACGTGTGGCTGCCAGTGCCGGTCGCCGCTTTCATTTGTTACAAAGAAATCAATGCTTTGCGGCGGTGCATAGGTGAAACGCGGCTGTGCCAGCGTGGGCGATGTGGGTGCCAGAAACTCGGCAAACAGCCCGACGAGATAAAACAGGAGCACGACGATCCCGGCAAAAACCGCCACCTTATTGGCAAAAAACTTCTGCCGGATCAGCGTCCATTGACCCGAAACAGCAATCTTGCTTGCATCCTCACCGGGGCGCAGTGGACTGATCGCGGGGCCGGTTTCCTCTTGTATCTGTGATGTTTTTTCCATCAGGTGAACCTTATGCGCGGGTCAAGCAGGGCCAGCAGCAGATCGGACACCAGCATCCCGATCAGTGTCAGCACTCCCATAAGCAGGATGAAACTGCCGGCCAGATACATGTCCTGACTGACCAGCGCCCGCAGCAAAAGCGGTCCAGCGGTTGGCAGGTTCAGAACAATCGCTGTGATCGTGACGCCAGAGATCAATTGCGGCAGCACCCAGCCAATTGCCGAGACAAATGGGTTGAGCGCGATGCGCACCGGATAACGCATGATCACCTTGTATTCCGACAGACCTTTGGCCCGCGCGGTCACAACATAGGGCTTTGACAGCTCATCGGTCAGATTGGCCCGTAGAATGCGGATCAGAGCAGCGGTACCCGAAGTGCCAATGACAATCACCGGAATCCATAGATGTTTCATCAGGTCCCAGACCCGGCCCCATGACCAGTCAGCCCCGACATATTCCGGCGAAAACAGCCCGCCAACGCTCTGACCAAAATATTTGTAGCTGATATACATCAACGTCAGCGCGAGAATGAAATTCGGGATCGCCAGGCCCAAAAAGCCGAAAAACGTTGCTACGTGATCGCCAATGGAATGACGGCGCACGGCGGAGTAAATGCCAATGGGAAGCGACACTGCCCAGACAAACACCAATGCCGCCATCGAGACCGACAGGGTCGCTCCCATGCGATCCCAGATCAGCTCGCTGACCGGGCGGCCCCATTCAAACGAATAACCAAAATCGCCACGAAGCACGATGCCGCTGATCCATTTGAAATATTGCAGTGCCATCGGATCATCAAGGCCGTAAGTCGCCCGCATCCGGGCAAGCTCGGCCGGATCAACCGTCTGACCGCTGTCGGCCATCGACGCCAGAAGCGACGTCAGATAATCACCCGGTGGCAGTTGGATGATGAAGAACGAAATCACCGAGATGCCGAACATCGTTGGCACCATCAACAATATCCGTTTGAGAAAATAACCCCACATCAGGCAGGCACCTTCCATGTCAAATGAACTGCCTCAACGATATCAATATGCGGCACGGTTACAATGGCGCGACCATCGCGCAGGGTTATATCTGCAGAGTTTTCGGCAATCGGCAGATGCGCCGCCACACCAGTCACCCCAGAGGGGAGTGCAATCGATACCTCAATTGGCCCCACGGGATAAATCTCGTGGATCTGCGCCTTCCACATCATCGGGTTGGTAAGGTTCACGAGTGTGACAAGCGCTGCCCCTTCCCCCTGTCGCACACCAATATCCAGAACGCCTTTGCCCGTCACTTCGACCATCGCAGGTCCGGATAATGCCCAACGAACTGCGTTTTCCATCAAACGCTGATGATCCTTGGCCTGCACGTCCCAATAGGTGGCACCGATGTTCCACGGGATATGCACCGTACGGCCCCCCGATGGTGTCTGGCGCGTCACAATTGCAGGCGCTGTTGCCGCATCGCGCGGATAGACCTCCTCCATCGGCAGATCGGGGAAATCGGGAACGTAAAGAAACGGCGTCTCGGTGTCTTTGTCCGCCTCAATCCCAACAAGACGAATGCCGCCGATGATCCGTTTGGCACCTTCATAGCCGGCGTTGACCGGATGATTGCCCGACAGTTCGACATAGGTATTCTTGACCGGTCCGCGTGGCGCAACCGTGACCCGCGTGCCCAAAACCCTGGTCAAACCGCATTCTGCACGCGGCGTACCGTCCTCGCCCGCCATGGCGCTTTCGCCCGCGACGATGAGATTGCCGCCGCGTTCGACCCAATCGGTAATCAACGCGCATTGCGCGTTGGACAAACATCGCGCATTGGGCAGGATCAGCACACGGAACCGGTCCAGCATCTCGTCTGTCATTGCGTGATCGGAGACAAACTCGAACGACAATCCGGCCTCGACCAGCGCGTGACAGAAGCCCTTTTCATCGGCCTCGGCCAGATCGCGGCTGGACCAGTCATACAGACGCAGTGTCGTGGTCGCATCCAGAATGGCAATTTCGCAGGCCGGCTTCGTCGCTTCCAGCGCGGGTTCCAACTTTGCGTGCAGATCAAAGCCTTCGGCCACCGGCGCGATCCAGCGCGGATCGGGAATGACCCCGTTAAACTTGGTAAACCATGGCAGCATGCCATGCGCCACTCCGTCCCCGATCCAGGTGGTAATTTCTGGTCCGGTGGTGACTGAATCCTTCCAGCGGTGCACCGGCTCTTCCGGTCCGACAGATGTAATCAGCACCACAGACCGGTCACGGAACGTGGCGCGGATGCGTTTGGCGTTACGCCCCGCCATCCAGACCGGCTCAAGCCCATGGCGGCCCTGATGATCAACCACCAGAAACGGGCAATGGGCCTCTATCGTTTCCAGATCGAATTCCATGAGCGAAGCCCCACCCATATTGGGGATAAAGCTTGCATTGGGCCGGATCGCCTGCACCGCGCGGTCCCAGTCGACAACCAGTTTCGTCAACCGGTCGCGCCGCCACGCCACCCAAGCCCTCCATGCAGCGTCATCGGGATTGCTAGCCTGCGGCAAATCATGGCTGGAGGCATCCCGGAACCGCTTGGCACAACCCTGGCAATAGCAGATGCCATGCCCCTGCCAGCGGTTGGCGAAAACCGCATCAATGTCATATTCGCGCACGATTTCACGCACGATTTCAGGCATGTACTCCATGTTGTAGTCGCCATAGGCGCAGGTAACCCAGACATCGGGAAACGCCCAGTGCCGCCGCGGATTGCCCGCTGCATCAACGGCTACCCATTCGGGATGGGCCTCAGCGGCGTCATTATGAATGGCATGTGGATCAACCCGCGCCATCACATGCATGGACCGCGCCCGCGCGCCATCGACCAGCGCGCCAAACGGGTCGGTATCGCCCAGCCATTTACTGCGATAATGGTACGGCACCTTTGTCGGGTAATAGGCGATATACCCGCCTGCACTGAGGCAGGTGGCGTTTGATCCTGTCTGCCGAAACACATCGATCCACTCAACTGCATCGAACTTTACCGGATCATCCTCGGCCAGCGTCAACTGCGTCCAGCGCGTCGCCCCGCGATGCCAATCTGAACTCCGCAAAAGACGTGCAGCATCATGTGCCGTATCAGGCATGTCATACTCTCAATTCCAGAGAAAAAAAGGGTGCGGCCCGGTTTCGTCCCAACGGGCCACACATTGGTGTCAAAGAATCAGTTCTTGAAGAACTGCTCCGGCCTCGATGGCGCCGGTGTTGGCCATCCAAAGCTGTTGGGCATGACCGGCATGGTGTTGACCATGTCATTCTTGACCACCCCGTATCCGTTTGGCGGCAGTGACACGCCAAAGACAAGGAACTGATCGGCAGCGGCCTCGAGTATCTCGGCCATCTTGGCCTGCTGCTCTGCCAGATCACCCGTGGCCAGCAACTCGCGGTAGCGCTGTTGCTGATCCTTGATCTCCTGCGGCGGTTCAATCGCATCGGGATTGTCGGGCGAACCGAAGTAGAGCGACCAGCCCGGCGCATAGATCGAGTTGCTGTTGTAAGGCACAAAATAACGCGGATCGAGCATCGCCGCGATTCCGCCATTAGCGCCGAACTGGTGGGCCGAGGCGTCGAAATCGCGGCCATTGCGCACCCGGGTTTCCCAAAGGGAGCGGTCCATTGTGCGGATTTGCGCATCAATGCCCACAGCCTGAAACATCGGGATTGCCAATTCAAACATGTCGATAAATGTCGACCGTACCTGATCAATCTCAAACAGAATCGACAGGCGCCGCCCCGATGGATCAAGGCGATAGCCGTCCCCATCCCGCTCAGGCACGATGGCATCGAGCATCTCATTGGCCAGATCGGGATCGTACTGGGTAAACTGCGTCGCCAGCCGTTCATTATAAAGCGGATCGCTGTCGTTGATCGAAGGCTGCGCTGGCTTGCCCTGCCCCACGAACACAGCATCAATGAGATCCTGCCGGTTAATGGCAACCGATAGCGCCTGACGGAACTCGATATTGTTATAAAGCTCGTTCTTGACCGCATCAGTGTGGTTCAGGTTCAACTGGAACACCATGACATTCGCAGCGGTTTCTTGCAGCGAATAGAAATCATAGTCCCCGTCCTGCTTACCGTCGAACAACACCGGCTTGTTTGCCGGAGTGGCGATATATTGGTCCATCATGTCGATTTCACCCTGAAGGGTCTTCAACAACAGAACCTCCGGATCAGCGACCATCTGATAAACCACCTGATCGAAATATGGCAGCTGTGTGCCCTCGGTATCGACCTTGTGGTAATAAGGGTTGCGCTTGGCAATGGCACGCTCGGTATCTTCGCCCGGTGCTGATGTGAATTTCCAGGCATTCAGGGTCGGACGGGCCGAGTTCTGGAAATAGACATTGTCCTCATCCAGACCGTGCTCACGTCCGAACAGCGCAACCCAGCTTTCAAACCCCCGTTCCTGCGCCAGTTCATTGGCTTTGGGATTATACCGTATATGAAACTGCTTGAGATAATGGGCAGGCGCTTTTGTCAGCTGATCCTGGTTGGCCCATGCAAGACCCTGCGCAAAAAAACCATTGGGCGAAGCGAAGATAACGCGGAAGGTCGTTTCATCGACAATCTCTATTTTCGCAACTTCGCCGTTGGCCTGCCAATAGCTCTGGCCTTTGGTCGACGGGGCCTCGGGATCCTGAAAAATGTCTTCATACCAAAACCGGATGTCTTCAGTCGTATAAGGTTCGCCATCTGACCATTTATGCCCCTTGCGCAAATGGAATGTGTAAACCGTTGAATCCGCGTTGACTTCATAACTTTCTGCAACGTTAGCCTCCAGACCAGACCAGTCCGGAGTAAAACGCACCAGTGGCTCATAGCCCTGATAGCGGATCAGCATCGACAAGGATCCACCACCAACAAGTGCGTGGTTCCAGGTGCCGCCCTGCGCGCCCGGCCGGTCCGTTGGTGTTATAACCAGCGGATTTTCGGGCAATCTTGCGTCTTGGGGCGGTAAATCAACCTCTTGTGCAAATGCCGGAATGCCGCTCAATGCGACCCCGGCAAGGGCCGTAGTGGAAATAATAAAGCTACGTCTGCCAATCCTGTTCATGCTGTCCCTCCCAGAACAAAACAATTTTTTGGTTCCCCCATAGCATCATACATCGAATATCGTTAGGTAAAGCGTTATGTAAAAGAAAAGTTTCCATGTTAGCAAACACTGCGCGACCGTCGGGACTCAAAAAGTTGACCCAAACCCGCCGCATTGCGGCAAAACCATGAGGCCCGAATGAGTAAAATCACCCTCCGAATCATTGCCGAACAAACCGGTCTGTCCAAGTTCGCTGTTTCCCGCGCGCTGTCCGGCAAACAGGGCGTCAGCGAGTCCACCCGCGCCCGTGTGATCGAGGCCGCAACAAACCTTGGGTACAACCGACCGACGCGCAACACCTTCACAATCGGTGCGGTTTTTGATGTCGAGGATCATGCCAACGGGGAAATGAACGTCCAGATTCAAAACGGCCTGCAAAGCGAGGCGGCGCGCCTTGGCTATACGATCCGTGCCCACTGGACCGCTGGAGACGGCGATCTCAAAAAGTTCATTGACGGCTGCGACGCCATTTTCTCAGTCAATGTGCAGCACAAACCCTCGCTGGCGCAGATCATGAACAGCGCCAAACCCGTTGTGCGGTCTGGTTGGGCTGATCCGTTGGAACAGGTTGATCTCGTCGGCGGCACTGACCGTGAGGCCGGCATCGCCATTGGCACTTATCTTTATGATCTGGGCCACCGCGAGATTGTCTTTGTCCATGGCGACATTGATTTGCGCGGTCGGCGGGAACGTCTGCTCGGCCTGCAGGAGGTGGTCGAGGCGACACCTGGCATGACCTGCTATGACGTGACATGGGGTGGCGACACGACGTTTACCCAGGGACTTGACCGAATTCTGGCTGAGGGTGGCCACCCAACGGCTTTTTTCTGCGGTCACGACGGGCTGGCCATCACCGCCTATTCTGACATCCTGTCACGCGGCTGGCGCATTCCGCGTGATGTTTCGGTTGTCGGTTTCGGAGATTTCAGCCCCGCCCTTCAGGTTACCCCGACCCTGACCACTGTCAAAATCAAGGCACAGGAATTTGGACGGGCAGCCGTGCGACGCCTCGACACCCGCTTAAGACACCCCTCGCAAAAACTCGCGCCCATGCGCCTGCTGATCCCGAACGTGCTGATTGAGCGAGGTTCAACCGCGCCCCTGACGGTGGATTGGCACGCGCCGATCTAGGATTTTTAGCCCTGAAAAACGTCACTACAGCTGCCAAAGTTCTTTGGTCTGCTACTCTCTTTGAAAGGATCCGATCAATTCAGCTGGTCAGCTGGTCAGCTGGTCAGATGCTCAATGAGACTGACGTTTCTTCAATCGCTTTATGCCAGTGTGAAATATCCTTCTAATTTCTGGTACAGGAAAACAAATGACCGTCTATCTAATCCGGCATGGCCAATCGGAATTCAATGCTGCGCACAATGAAGGCGCGGCGGACCCGATGATTTTTGATGCGCCACTAACGGAGAAAGGGCGCATGCAGGCGGAACAAGCAAGGATCGCAATCAGGGAGCTTGGAATTCAGCAAGTCATAACCTCACCATTGAGCCGCGCCATCCAGACAGCCCTGACAATTTTCCAGGGTATTGCGCCAATAAGCGTGCAGGCAGGCCACCGTGAGCTTCTAAGCCACAGTTGCGATATGGGCCGCGCTCCAGGCGCTCTGCAGATGGAATTCTCCGACCTGTCTTTTGACCATTTGGACGAGATATGGTGGCATCAGGGACCAACGAACGAGAATGGCGTGCCGGTCGAGCCAAGGGATGTTTTCCAACAACGCATTAGAAAATTCGCGTTGGAACTTAACCAGATGGCAGACATTCAACTGGCAGTGGTCGGCCATGGAGACGCCTTCAAGGAACTGGCGGGATTCTCGATGGAAAACTGTGAAATCCGCGAATACCCCAATTAATTCGCGACCAAGAGGAATATATGAACGAAATCCTGGGCAAAGGTGATTACTCATACGAACCCCTGCCGGACTGGGCGCATTTGCCACCGGAGGTGGCGTTGGGCGATGTCGCAGGGATCGCCGTGGACGACAAAGACAGAGTTTACCTGTTCAACCGGGGCAGCCACCCGGTCGTTGTCCTGAGTCAAAACGGAGATGTGTTGTCGACCTGGGGGCATGGTGCCTTTGCGAACCCGCACGGCGCCAGCATCGGGCCTGACCAATGTATCTATCTAACGGATAATTTCGACCATACGGTTCGGAAGTTCAGCCTCGATGGTAAGCTTCTTTTGGAAATTGGAACGGCGGGTATTAGCTCTGGCTTCATGAGCGGCAAGCCGTTTTGCAAATGCACCCATTCGGCTGTCTCGCCTTCCGGCGATATATTCGTGTCCGATGGCTATCAGAACGCGTGCATTCACAAGTTCGACGCCAGTGGCAGGCTGCTTAAAAGTTGGGGCACGCCCGGAACGGGTCCCGGAGAGTTTAATCTTCCTCACAACATCTGCTGCGATGCCGACGGCTGGATCTATGTCGCCGACAGGGAAAATTCTCGCATTCAGATTTTCGATGAAGACGGTCGATTTGAAACGCAAATCAACAACATGCACCGTCCCAGCGGATTGGCCATCGCGCCCGGTAGTTGTCCGGATTGTATTGTAGGTGAGTTGGCTTCGTATCTGAAGGTGAACCGGGAATTTCCAAATATTGGACCGTTTGTCAGTATTTTTGACCAGCAGAGCAACGTGCTGTCGCGCCTCGACGCAAAGACTGGGCCGGGCCTGGAGCCAGGCCAATTTCTTTCCCCCCATAGCATCGCTTATGACAGCAAAGGAGATCTCTACGTTGGCGATGTCGTTGATGCTGATTGGGGCCAAGTCTTTCCGGATCGCGAGATGCCTGCTCCAGCTCGAAGGTTTCAGAAGCTGAGGCGTGTCAGCCCGGCAGCATCTTGAGCCAAATTGCCGGCAAGCATGGCCTGTATGAAGTCAAGACATTACAGCGAGCTCAATACTAACCTATATAGGCTCTGACCAATCATGGAGTCTGGTGTTGCACAAATTCTCTCTACTCGACTTGTCGCCGATCCCCGAAGGCGGATCAGCCGCTGAAGCTTTGCGCAATACACTCGACCTTGCGCGCCATGCCGAGGCAAACGGGTATCACCGTTATTGGCTGGCGGAGCATCACAACATGCCGGGCATCGCCAGTGCAGCAACTTCGATTGTAATCGGCCACGTTGCGGCGGGCACAAAGACCATTCGCGTCGGTGCCGGGGGCATCATGTTACCCAACCATGCGCCTTTGGTGATTGCCGAGCAGTTTGGAACCCTTGCCACGCTCCATCCTGGGCGCATTGATCTCGGACTCGGCCGGGCTCCTGGAACCGACGGAGCGACTGCGCACGCACTCCGACGGCATATGGAAGCAAATGACAATTTCCCGCAGGACGTGGTGGAATTACTGTCCTACTTTGATGACGCGTCCGAAGGCGCGCGGATAAGTGCCATCCCCGGTCAAGGCACACATGTTCCGGTTTGGGTGCTCGGCTCCAGCCTATATGGCGCGCAACTGGCTGCCCACCTTGGGTTACCCTATGCGTTTGCCTCACATTTCGCGCCTGCAATGCTCGAGGACGCGATTGCGACCTATCGAACAACATTCCGTCCATCACAGTGGCTTACCAAGCCGTACTTCATGATGGCCGCAGGTGTTTGTGCAGCTGAAACCGATGAAGAGGCTTCTTATTTGCGCTCTTCCCAACTTCTGGCTTTCGCTCGTTTGCGTACCGGGCGACCGGGCCTGCTCCCGCGTCCTGTTGCGGAGCCATCAGCAGAGATTCCGGCGCCTGTGATGGCGCAAGTCAAACAGGCGCTTTCCTGTTCGGCAACCGGCAGTCCCGAAACGGTGCGCCGAGAACTTGGCGCTTTGACTGCCAGGTACCAGCCAGACGAGATAATGGTGACGGGTATGATCCACGATCACGCCGCGAGGCTAAAGTCCTTTGAAATATCGGCCCAAGCACTGAGAGACATTACGGGTGCATCCGGACCGGCCTAGCAATTCAGCACGCTCACGGACAATCTTGACCTTGTTTTGCCAATAACCAAAGACCGCTTATCGCCTCAGAAACCCGTTCTACGAAAATCAACCCATGCAACAACGCTCTTGAAAAAACTGCGCTGCGTACAAATCTGTGCGAACTGCACGTCATAACCCAAGACACGATCCAGAAGTGACATTGGTATGACTATCCGTTTGCGCGAAGGACTTAATTTGTGACGAAATCCGTTTATCCGAAACATCCGACGCGACATGGGTACATGTCCGAAAAGATTCAACGCGACTACATATCGGCAGCTATCATAAAAAAGCAGCTTCCAAGGGATGCTCACAGGATGGAGCAAATTGTTTCGCTTGACGCTTCAAACGACCGGACCAAACCTGTTCAGTTTTGGCAGCTTTATTCGGTGCTCGGGCAGGACCCCATCGTTCATATCGTCACAAATTTTTACGAACGGGTGTTTGCTGATGAGGACTGGTTTACGTCCGTCTTTGCTCGTGTTGGGGGTATTGGCCACCACGTAAATACACAGGCTTCGATGTGGATCGATGTGATGGGTGGCGGCCCCTACTACCACGGCGCAGAATTTAGGCTGAACTTTCACCACACCCACAATGCGATCCAGTTGATGAATGAAAAGGGGGCAAAGCGTTGGTCGAAGTTGATGGTCGACACGCTTGATGACTCAACGCAGCATATGACCGAAGACCCGCGAATTCGTCTCAGCATCAATACGTTCCTGACCCATTTCATGAGCAAGTATTCTCAGGAGTTTGCGTTCGAAAACCGCAGTGTGTTCGGTGCAACCAATCCGCCGATAAACCGCAAGATCAATTTTCTGAAAATGACCACAGAGGCCATTGAGGCTCTGACGGAAACTGAACTCAGCGAGGCCCTTGGAGAGCGTGGTGTCGATGTATCGAAATACAATGGCAAAGCAGCCCTCGTGAACAAAGCGCTCATGATGTGACCTGAAACCGAGCCCAGCGAAACTTCACCAGCAACTCTTTTTAGACCGAGCTGACAAATGGGCGTTTAAACGCGTGTGTGACGCCGAAAATGCCGCTGGCAAAAGCAGCCCTTAGCGGATGGTTTAATAACTGCTGCGTAAGCCCGATGAAATTGAAGGGCATCTAGCCTCGACCAAGGCCCTTATCTTGCGCATGTCCGAAGCTTTGGAGTCGCAACAGTTCCTTGCTGGTCCAACTTATTCCCTCGCCGACTGCTTCGCGACGGCCGTGCTGGCACGGTTCAAGATGCACAAGCTTCAAGATTGGTGGCGAAGGACAGCGCTCGAAAACTACTATGAGCGCATGAAAGCACTACCAAGTTTTAAGGCTGCCGAAGTCATGGACACGGGAAGCGAAAGAGACTTGTGAGATGTGCAACTGGCAGGCCAAACAGAATGCCCAAACTGCACTGTTCAAGCAATTCGGCTCTCGTCATGCTTGTCGCCGGGGAATGGCACGGCTTGCGCCAGCTTTAATCCAATCCCCGTACTTGTCCCTCAGCAGGTCGAGTTTTGGATCAATGTAGCGCTCGCAAAAAGGTCCATCGGCATTTTTTTCCTGATAGTTTGCAAACTGGTCATCAGACGCCCTGAACGCAACATGCTGCAGCACCTGCGTCACCAGCTTCAAATCAAATGCGCCTTGAAGTTTGGTGAGCGCGTCTTGGGTTGCCGCCGACTGCTCGTTTGAAAATGTATAGACCGCGCTTCGGTATTTTCCGCGCATCTTGTGGTTCGAGGTGCTTGAATGTGTGCGTAAATGGACCTCGATCAGAACCTCCAACGGAATTTCGGCAGGCTTGTAATCAACCAAAACAGCTTCAGAGAAGCTGTCATGGGGCGGGTCTGATTTTATGAAACCCTGTGACACCTGTTCGACACCCCGCAAGGCATTGAAAACAGCTTCGGTGCACCAATGACACCCCCCACCAAACCCAATGCGCGCGTTGCTCAAAACACAGCTCCAATTATCAGATTGCCGCCGTTAAGCGAGCAGGGTTTACCTAAGACCTTACGTTTCATGGCGGCCATGGTACCGTGTCATGTCTTAGGGTCCAGACCCTTTAACGGGATTCCCAATTGTTTTGTTATGTGATTCAATCCCCTTTTTTGGAGGATTGCAAATGTCTGATTTGTTTTGGTTTTCCGATGCACAATGGGCTCGTATTGAACCACTATTGCCAAGCAACACACGTGGCTTGAAACGTGTTGATGATCGCCGTGTTTTGAGTGGCATTGTCCATGTCATCCGCTCCGGCGGTCGGTGGGTGGACGCTCCTGCTGATTACGGTCCCAGGAAAACCCTGTATAATCGGTTCCAACGCTGGGCAGAACGCGGCATATGGGAAGATATTTTCTCCGCACTTGCGGGGCGTGAAGATGTTCCGGACAGGCTCATGATCGATAGTACAATCGTCAAGGCGCACCGCTCTTCAAGTGGTGCAAAAGGGGGGCCTTGGCTCATGGTATCGGCTTATCAAAAGGCGGAAGAACGACCAAAATCCACTGCGTGACCGATGGACGTGGAAGGCCGTGTGTTCTGGCGATAACTCCAGGAAACACCAGTGATCACAAGGCAGCGCATCAATGTCTGGCAGCCATGCCACCTGCAACACATCTTATCGCTGACAAGGGCTATGACAGCACGGCATTTCGTGATTGGCTGACGTCCCGTGGCACTATTCCAGTCATTCCGCCACGCTCAAATCGCAAAATCCAATATCACTACGACAGGAAACTCTACCGTGAGCGAAACATCATCGAACGCACCTTCAATCGCTTCAAGGATTTCCGACGAATAGCAACCCGCTATGACCGAAAACTCAAAACCTATATGGCTGCACTGTGCCTCATCGCATCCGTGGTATGGTGGCTGTAAAGAGTCCGGACCCTAGACCCTTATGTTCCGCAAAAGGTTTTATAGGGGCCAAAGTCACTTGGGGCCGGACCCTCATAGGCCTCCAGATTGGCGCGTTGGTCGTAGGGTGAGGACAGCACGTCGAGCAACCGCTTGAACGGCTCCAGATCACCCTGCGTCGCCGCATCCAATGCTTCTTCAACTTTGTGGTTGCGCGGGATGTAAATTGGGTTTGTGCGATTCATGGCAGCACGGCGTTCGCTCGGCGATTGTGGGTCGCGCAAACATCTGTCCTGCCATTTCGACAGCCAACCAATTATGTGCGCGGGATCGCTGAACAGGTCCAAAACCAAATCGGTTTTGCCGCCAGCCGCGACCGCCAAACCACGGAAAAACCGGGTGTAATCAACACCTTCCCCTTCCATTGTCTGCAACATGTTATTGACCAGATCGGCGTCGTCGCCCTCTTCCGACAATAGCCCGATCTTGTGGCGCATCCCATCAAGCCATGTGGCTGTATAGCGCGCAGGTATGCCGTTCACCTCATTTGTGGCCAATCGGATTGCATTGTCATTGTCCTCCGGATCGATCAGCGGCAGCAATGTTTCGGCAAATCGCGCAAGGTTCCACTGTGCGATAATTGGTTGGTTGCCGAAGGCATAGCGTCCGCCGGTATCGATGGAACTGAAAACCGCTGTGGGATCGTAGCTGTCTATAAATGCACAAGGCCCGTAATCGATTGTCTCGCCGGAGATCGTCACATTATCCGTGTTCATGACCCCATGAACGAAGCCGACATGCACCCACTTTGCCACGAGCGCGATCTGGGCGTCGATAACCGCAGACAAGAATGCAAGATACTTGTCATCTGCATCCACCAGATGTGGATAGTGGCGGGCAATTGCATAATCTGCCAGTTTCCGAACTTTTTCATCCTCACCACGTGCGGCAAAAAACTGAAATGTGCCGACGCGCAAATGGCTTGCAGCCACACGCGTCAGGACCGCGCCGGGCTGGGTTCCGTCGCGCTGAATATCTTCGCCGGTCGTGACCACGGCCAAGCCGCGCGTGGTGGGAACGCCAAGTGCGTGCATGGCCTCGCCCATCAAATATTCGCGCAAGACCGGGCCCAGCACAGCCTTGCCATCACCGCCGCGCGAAAATGGGGTGCGCCCTGAACCTTTGAGTTGGATATCACGGCGCTCACCATGGACGTTTTTCACTTCGCCCAGCATCAGCGCACGGCCATCGCCAAGCTGCGCCGAGAAGCCACCAAATTGGTGCCCGGCATAGGCCTGCGCTATCAAAGCTGCGCCATCGGGAACCTGATTTCCAGAAAAGAGCGCGGCCCCTGCCTCACCCTTCAAAGTTTCCGGATTGAGACCGAGCTCCTCGGCCAATTCATCATTCAGGAAGATGAGTTCAGGCTGTGGCGCAGTTGCTGCCTGCCACGGTACAAAAAACCCTTCCAGCTCGTTTGCATAGGTGTTTTCAAATCCGAATTCGGGGACGTGAAGGTTCATTTGCTTGCCTTTCTGCGACAGAAGTTTGGCGGGCAGTTACACAACCACCCGCTCTTGGATCAGGCGGCCTCAAACGCGATGTCTTCCGCGCCCAAAGCCTTTAGAAACTGCTCGGGATCAATGCGGAAATCTGCGTAGATCACATGTCCATCCGGATCGATTACGGTGAACCAAGGCGTGCCGCCGCTGCGATAATCCTCCATGAAAGTCGGATAACGCTCGTTCCTGGGTGGCGTGTCATGGCCGAATGGCATTTTCAAGCTGTATTGCTCCTGATTGACCTGCAGCTTGTCCTGGGTATTTATCTCAGCCCCTTCAAAAACGGTTTGAATGGCGGCAAAGCCAAAACCCTTGTCCTTGAGGTTGTCGTGCAAATGTTTCAGCGTTGGAAACCCGCGGGAATGGCAACCGGGGCACCAGTGCTGGAAGCAGTAGATGATCTTGTAGCCTTCACCGAGATCGGCCAGTTTCAGCGGCGCCATGTCTTGTCCGTTAGCGTCGATCCATTTAGCGACCCGCAGGTCAGGTGCTTTGGCGTTAAGTGTTCCAAATTGCATAGCGTTTCCCTTCGATTTTGATGGCGACAGCGCGCCCCTCGACCGGACCGTCGCGCAGGCATGCGCGACGGGAAACTAGTGATGTGTCGGGCTTCGCGTTATTCAGCGGCTTCGCGTTTTGGCAAAACCCAGTCGGGCCGCACAAAGTGGCAGGTATAGCCGTTTGGAATCCGCTCCAGATAATCCTGATGTTCTGGCTCTGCCTCCCAGAAATCACTGACCGGAACGACCTCGGTTACGACCTTGCCCGGCCACAGACCAGAGGCTTCGACATCGGCGATGGCATTCAACGCCTCAGTTCTTTGGGCCTCGTCAACATGGTAGATTGCCGATCGATACGACGTGCCTCGGTCATTGCCCTGCCGCATTGGCGTGGTCGGATCGTGGATCTGGAAGAAAAACTCAAGCAGCGCACGATAATTGGTAGCGGCTGGGTCGAAAATGATCTCTATCCCCTCAGCGTGGGTCCCATGGTTGCGATAGGTGGCATCGGGCACGTCGCCACCGGTGTATCCGACCCGTGTCGACACCACCCCAGGCAATTTGCGGATCAAATCCTGCATGCCCCAAAAGCAACCACCGGCAAAAACAGCGCGTTGATTGTCCATCAGATATCCTCCACTTGGTTTATGTAATCGCCATAGCCTTCAGCCTGCATTTCATCACGAGGCACGAACCGAAGCGATGCCGAGTTGATGCAATATCTCAGTCCACCGCGATCTTGCGGTCCATCAGAGAACACATGGCCCAGATGGCTGTCGCCGTGGCTGGAGCGGACTTCTGTCCGGATCATGCCATGCGCATCATCGCGTAATTCGTTGACATAGGCAGGCTCAATCGGCTTGGTAAAGCTGGGCCAACCGCAGCCGCTATCGAATTTATCAGACGATGCAAAAAGCGGCTCGCCGGACACGATATCGACGTAGAGCCCGATCTCTTTGTTCTCAAGATATTCGCCGGTGCCGGGCCGTTCCGTTCCGTTCCACTTTGCTGAGTGACGTGAAACTGTTCAGGCGTCAGCTTGGCAATGGCGTCGTCGGTTTTTATATAGGATTTCATATCTTCCCTCTCGGCTTTGCTGCGTTGAGATAAAGATGGGGTCGCGGAAACTGCATTACCAATAGCAGGAGGCTATAGATTCAATTCGAGTCAGTCCCAATTGAATTTCGAAGACATCTCAAACAATTGGCGTAATTCCATCGGATTTCCGGATCCAGAAACCACTACAAAAACAACTTCGCGAACCAAATCGAGCCCATCAACTGGACGCGTGACGATCCCCGGCAAATAAGCCGAACGTTCTGGCATGATGCAAACGGCATTTCCCGACTGGACCATCTGCTGCACCCAATCCTCACGCTCTGAGCTAAAGCGGGGGTGCATCAATATGTCCCGGTCCATGAAATACGCAACGATCTGGCTATGAAATTCGCAATTCAGCCGGTCCATATAAGGTTGCTCGGCCATTTGCTGCGGGCTCACCAAATTTTGGGAGGCCAATGGGTGTGTTTCAGCGAAGGCCAGCATCAGACGCTCAGAATAAAGAGACTGAACGGCGAGTTTGAAATTCTGCTTTGGCGCCTGGGGCAGGAAGCATCCATCGTATTTCCCGGACAAGACTTCGTTCGCACCCTCCCCGGGCTGAAGCGCGTGGACATTGATCTCAATGGTCGGAAGTTCCCGCATAGCATGTGTCAGGAACCCTGAGATCGCGGCCGGTGCGATTGTCGATGCCACCCCCAGATTAAGGACACGTCGACGCCCACGAACCGAGTTCTCAGCCAATTCACGAACGTTTTGCACCCCTTTTTCAAGACGCATGAACTCAACCTGGACTTCACGGCCCAAAGTTGTCAGCCGCGTGTCTTTGCCATCCCGATAAAGCAGCGGGCCTCCCAATTCGTCTTCCAGCTTGCGGATCGCTTTGGTCAGGCTCGGTTGCGAAACACCGCACCGGCGTGCCGCCTCCGTGAAGTTCAATGCATCTGCCAAGTGCAGGAAGTAATTGATCTGATTGAGGTCCATAGTCGCTTTTGCCTGCTGTCCGTCATCCGGGATTTTGGAACAGATTGGAGCCTAGGGTGCGGACCCTAGACTAAGCGAGATTTTGGCTCATCCGTTTTGTGATATTATGCAGCCGGCCTGTCGTATTGCAAGCGCCGTTCGTTGCCTCGGCATGGTGGAGGCCTACTGCCGCATGCCCATGCAAAAGCAGTTGGCCAACGCCTTCTGCCGTAATGGAGAATTGACTTCAACACTCAAAGACCGCACACGAACCTAAACGGGCTCACACCCTATGAATTTGTAATCCGGTCACCAGACCAAAATTGGAACAGAGCTAGCGGAAAAGTCGAAGCGACCGCAAATGCCCCTTGAAAAAAACGCTGGAAACGATCTGATCGGTTCAGATTCAGCGATAAAGCTGGTGGCGAACATCGCGTACAGCTGAAGCCTTGGCCCAGGCTTTTTATCAAGACCGCCTCGTTAACATAAACGTGCCGAACAACTAAGAAACTTCATTTTGAGGAACAATTGACCGTGCTGATCCGAATTCTGATGCCATTCGTATTTGCCTTCGTGTCGGCTGGCATATTTGCCTTTGCGTCGGCTGGATATGTTGCTGCCGAAACGCCTCAGATACGCGCCGCAATTCTCAAAACCGGAACCGTGAACTGGGAACTTGATACCATCAAGCGAAACGGTTTCGACACGGCCAACGAATTCGAACTGATTGTCCAACCATTTGCGGACAATGGCGCAACGCGCGTTGCGCTGGCGGGTGGTGAGGCTGATGTGGCCGTGGCTGATTGGATCTGGGTCGCGCGCCAGCGTGCCGCCGGAAAAGACTATGTCTTTATTCCGTATTCCAAAGCCGTCGGAGGCCTGGTCGTGCCCGCTGACAGCCCGGCACAAAGCTTACAGGACATGGTCGGGCAGAAAATTGGCATCGCTGGCGGACCACTCGACAAGAGTTGGCTTATCCTGCAGGCCTATGCGCTGCAGGAATACGATATGCAGCTTGCGGCGAGCACTGAGCAGGTGTTTGGCGCGTCGCCGCTGATCTTCAAGACGGCGCTACAGGGTAAATTGGGAGGAGCCATCAACTTCTGGCACTTCCTGGCCAAGATGAAAGCAGCCGGAATGCGCGAACTGGTGTCCGTCGCGGATGCGGCCAAGGCGCTGGGACTGAATCCTGATACGCCGCTTCTGGGGTATGTCATGAAGGACAGCTTTATTCTGGAAAATCCTGACATTGCCCAAAAATTCTACAATGCATCGCGTGCGGCGAAAGCTCTGCTTGCAAACGATGATAGCGCGTGGGAGCCGCTGCGTAAGCAGATGAATGTCACAACTGACAAGCAATATGAAACGCTGCGGGCTGATTTTCGCGCCGGGATACCAAATAAGGGGGCAATTGACAAAGTCGGTGCCGATAAATTTCTTCAATTGATGGCTGAACTTGGCGGCAAAAAACTGGTCGGCGCGGCGACAACATTGCCCGCTGGTCTGTTCGCGGAAATCGAATGACCACTGTTTATACCCCGTGATGATCCGGATATCATCCCTGTTCGTGCTACTTGCGTTTTGGGTGGTCGCAGCGAAGCTGACGGCAGACCCCCAAATCCTGCCCATGCCAACTGCGTTGGCAGGACCTTTGTGGTCGGAACTCATATCCGGCGAATTGCCATACCATCTCGCAATGACCGCTTTGCGGGTCGCCTGGGCTTTTTCTCTGGCAATGTCGATCGGGCTCATACTTGGTCTGGTAATGGGAATTTTTCCCAGCATCGACAAATGGCTGGACCCATGGCTGGTGGTTTTTCTGAACCTTCCGGCGCTGGTCCTGATTGTGTTGTGTTATCTGTGGATTGGTCTGAATGGGACCGCCGCGATTATCGCTGTGACGCTCAACAAAATCCCCAACGTGACAACCATCATCCGTGAAGGCGGCCGTGCGCTTGACCCGAATCTGGCAGCGATGGGCCAGGTCTTTGCCATGCGGCGCAGAACCTATCTGCGTCATGTCGTTCTGCCCCAAATTGCGCCGTTTATTGCTGCCGCTGCCCGGTCTGGCATTGCAGTCATTTGGAAGATCGTCCTTGTGGTTGAATTTCTTGGACGTTCCGACGGGATTGGCTTTCAGATACATTTGTATTTTCAGCTTTTCGATGTCGCGATGGTGCTGGTTTATTCGCTCTCTTTCATAGCGGTCATGTTGCTCGTTGAATGGCTGGTTCTGCAACCCTGGGAACGCCACACACGGCGCTGGAGGGACGCATGATCAAAGTCAATATCGCCTCCAAGAATTTTGGGAAAACAGCCGTTCTACGTGACATTCAGTTCGAAGTTGCCACCGGTGAAACTGTTGCCATTGTCGGACGCTCTGGTATCGGAAAATCCACTTTGCTGAGGCTGATTGCAGGAACGGACACGAATTTTACGGGCACCATCAACTGCTCCAAATCCAGATCCTTTGTCTTTCAGGAACCAACCCTCCTGCCATGGCGCACCACCTTGCAAAACATTACTCTGGTCCACGAGACATTGAGCATCTCAGCTGCGCGAGATGCGCTGGCGCGCGTTGGTATTGCCGGCAAAGACGATATGTTTCCAGGGCAGCTATCGCTTGGACAGCAAAGAAGGCTATCGTTGGCCCGCGCGTTTGCAGGACGTCCCGAAGTGCTGATCATGGATGAACCCTTCGTGTCGCTCGATTCAGAAACTGCCAATGAGATGTTGTCTTTGACCGAGAAATTGATCCGCGACACACGCCCTGCAACGGTTTTTGTGACGCATTCTGAAGACGAAGCGCATCGCTTGGGTGACAGGATATTAAAACTGAGCGGGTCGCCAGCCACACTACTTTGACGCAAGACCTTGAGGAGGAGCGTGAAATTGTGGCACCACATCCAGATTCCGGGCAGCGCCTCCTTATCTGGCTTGTCCGCATTAACTTGACAAAGCTTTGTTCCAAGCCGAGCCCTCATAGGCTAGCCTGCGCAAAAATCTGACGGAGACCAAAATGAGCATATCTGGAATTTTCGCACAAATCGTCACCTGGGTCGGCGCCGCAATGATACTGATGCGGCGATGGGGCAAGGAAACTGATCCTCCCGCAGTCGGTGGCTCGCCCATGATTCCAGAGGCCAAGGCGCAAGGCATTCCGACGCTGAAAATGCCGACCGCCAAAGGCTGGGTTGGTGATCACACACCGACTGCGGCGCCGGGTCTGAAAGTGAATGCGTTCGCGCGTGATCTGAAGCATCCTCGTTGGATTTACGTACTTCCAAACAATGATGTGCTGGTGGCAGAGGCCCTGGGATTGCCGTGGGACAAAGCCAAGACACCATTTGAGTATGCCATTTTCAGCACGATGAAGCGTGCAAAGGCAGTTGGCGAAAGCGCCAACAGGATCACAATATTCAGGGATGCTGATGGCGACGGCGTTGGAGAAGTGCGGGACATCTTTCTGGAGAACCTTTACCATCCATTTGGCATGACGCTCCTGGATGGCACTTTTTATGTCGGCAACACGGACGGTATCGTTGCATTCCCATATTCGGACGGCCAGACTAAAATCACCGCTGCCGGAAAGAAGCTGGTGGATTTCAAACCCGGAGGGCACTGGACGCGCAGCTTGCTGGCCAGCCCTGATGGCGCGAAAATTTATGCTGGTGTCGGGTCTGAAACGAATATCGCTGACAACGGCATGGAAGCCGAAGAAGGGCGCGCCGCCATCCACGAGTTGGATGTCACAACCGGAAAAAGCAGAGTTTTCGCATCTGGTTTGCGCAACGCTGTCGGTATGGCCTGGGAACCATCCAGCGAAACCCTTTGGACCGTCGTGAACGAACGCGATGGTCTTGGCGACGAAGTCCCACCGGATTACCTGACATCTGTGCAAGAGGGCGGATTTTACGGCTGGCCGTTTTGCTACTGGGGACAAACCATCGATGACCGGGTACCACAGGACGCTGCAATGGTGGCAACGGCAACGCGGCCAGATTACGCTTTGGGCGGGCACACTGCCTCATTGGGCCTATGCTGGATGCCTGCGGGCACACTGCCCGGCTTTCCCGATGGAATGGTGATTGGGCAGCACGGCTCATGGAATCGCAGCAACCTGAGTGGGTACAAGGTAATTTTCGTTCCCTTCGAAGATGGAAAGCCGTCCGGACCAGCACGGGACATACTTTCCGGATTTCTAGCACCTGATGAAAAGGTAGCTTATGGGCGACCCGTTGGCGTGACGATTGGACCCGAAAATTCCTTGTTGGTCGCAGATGATGTTGGCAACGTTATCTGGCGCGTGACTGGAGCTTAAACAACGGGCTCCAAATGCAATCATGCAGCTCACGCTGTAGGAACCAAATCAGCTCATCCGAATCGGGCTTCGAACACAGCATCAAAGCGCCCTGAACAGCGCTCTGTGTTCGACTAGTCCCACAGCCAAATGGAAAGGCAAGACAGAAAACTCTCATGGCGTTTGACCAGCGCCCCCGGAAGATCACTCTTGCCAATGAAAAATGAAACGGGCCTACGTGCCTGTCAGCATCTTGGCCGAGGGGCATCGGACACCAAGGCGCCTGTCAACGGCGAACTCCTTAGGTTTATCTAATTTCTGAGGGGTTTTCTGGACGCTCTGATGGTGCGCCCCCGCACTCATATTTGGCACATAAAAATCTGATTTAATGCAGTTATTTATATGAGATTTTTGTATTTACCCCCAATGATACCCCTATATTCATGCACTTGGTCGAAACCGACAAGCAGCTTTGAACACAGACCCACTTACACTCCACCCTTTTAGAGAAGACGCTTGCTTGCGCGTACCTGTTTCCTGTCATCGCCCATGGTGCTTCCGCTCATTCGATGGAAGGAAGTTCCTGACGATCTCCAAGTCATGCGCTTGCAACACCGCAAGCGCCCCGCATAATGAAGTCGACCAGATGAACCGTTTCAACTGAGGATATGTCAAATGTCGCAGCACTACGCTTTCGTTGGATGCTATTCAGGATTTGCGCCTGGGCAGCTTGGATGGGTCGGCTCAAAGAATCCCGGCGAAGGAGTCCTCTCCTTTTCATTCAACAGTGCAGATGGCTCACTGTCCCCAACCGGCAAAGTTGCGAAGCAGGATTCACCTACCTGGCTGGAGATTCACCCCAACCGGCGCTTTCTTGTTGCCACACATGAGCTTTCCCACCACACAGGGACGCCAGCTGGTCTCGGATTTGTGACGTCGTATCGGATACAGCCTTATGGTTCGCTGGAGAATATCTGCACCCAGTCAACCAGCGGGCGGGGCAACACATGTGCAGCCTTTGACCGCACCGGGCGGTTTCTACTAGTGACCAGATATTGGGAGGGTGGCATCTCGGTGCTGCCGTTTGACCCCGAGACCGGAATGATCGGCGCAGTCACAGCGGCGCCCGACCACAGCGGCGCGGGACCCGATCCCGTGCGTCAGTCGATGCCTCACCCACACGGCATACACGGCGACCCCCGATCGAACCGGGTCTATGCAATGGATTTGGGCACGGACAAGGTGCACCAATACATGCTTGACCCGGCGACGGGCGCGTTGTCGCCGCAGGGAGACGTGGCGCTGGCACCGGGGTGCGGCCCGCGCGGCATCAACTTCCACCGCTCATTGCGGGTGGCCTATGTGAATTGCGAGCTTGATGGCACCGTCGTCGTATGCGCTGTTGACGACGAAAAGGGACTAGTTCCTATACAGTCCATCGGCTGCTATCCGAAAAGCTTTGCTGGGCGCGGCCATCTGGAGAATTTCGGCATGGCAGATTTCTGGGGAGCCGAAGGTTGTCTTTCGGCCAGTGGAGCACACTATTACTACATCTGCCGGGTCGACCAGAGCATCGCCGTGTTCACCGTGGACGCTGACGATGGCAGGCTGACATTTTCCAGTCGACATGCGCTTGCGGCAAACTCAAATGCTCGAAACCTCACGCTGGACCCGAGTGGCAAGTACCTGCTTGTCGCGAGCCAGGACGCTGACTGCGTTGAATGTTTCCAAATTGATTCGAGTACCGGTGCGCTTGAGCTGGCACACACCCAGTACGCCCCCTGTGCCGCCGACGTTGCAGTCATTTGATCCGAATGCGGATCGGATGTCTTGGGATGATTTTGGATTGGAAAGTGGTGCCCCTCCCGGAATCGAACTTTAGACCTAAACATCAGTAATTAAATAACTTATTGAAATGTAAATCCAAAAATACCAACAATAGTACCAACAAATGTCAGTGCAATCTAAATTTTTCTAAGCGTCAGACTATTTGTGACCTGCGTTGGGATCTCGAAAATAATGCACCATGGCTTGCTCCCCAGCTTTACTAGCAAGCTGGGGAGGTACGCGCATCAAACAAATCGCTCATCAATGTAGGCTTTCGCCTCACTAAGTGGCAACTCCGGAGACGAGTTACCACTTCTTACATAGAAGCGCTCTTGGGCTGGTCCGCCCTTCATCGAGACCCGGAGGTAGGTGGCTTTGTTCGCCGGTCTGATCTCGACGCTACAGAGCTCGACGCCTGAAACTTCCGGGAAGGTCACTGTAACCTTGGTAGCCGCAAATGACTGGCCAAACGAACTTTGAACAAGGTTGGTCAAGTGAAGTTCGAACTTGTCCTTGCCGCCGCCTCCGAGGGACTTGTAGTCCCTTTCCAATCCAACGACTTCACCGTCGTCGGTAACGCCAATCAGAAGTCGACCACCCAACGCGTTGGAGAACGCCGCGATGGTCTTGAGTATCACATTCTCAAGGTCTTTGTTCACTGTCTCCTGTCGCACATCCCAACGGAAAGTTTCCTTGAACTCTAGGTCTTCATTCTCTCCGTCAGCAATCAAGTCTTCGAGGGTGACTTTTCCATCCATAGAAATCGTTTCGACGATACCCTCCAGCCAGGTATTCAGGCTGTCTGCCAGAATTTTTCGGCGCGTTTTTAGAAAGAGTTCATAATTCTCGATCTCCCAGAGTTCGTGATCTTCTGGGATAAGTTGCAACTTAAGTGCATTCGGAAACCGGCCTTGCACATCCGAGAGATAGTCATTCGCAAGAACCGCGCCTTTTGTACGATTTGCGACTTGGGTCAGGATGGCGCGGTTCGTTAGCTCCTGAGCGAGGGAATACTTAATTCTGTTATCCATTCCGTATCCCGCCGCCTTCAAACGCGAATATGGGAAGATGTGATCGTTTTCGAGCTGATACTTGTCACCCATCGGTTTTTGAATTTTCACGCCTGTGGTGAGACATTTCGCACCGCGGCTCTTGAGATGCCACCGCATCAAAGAAAACAGCGGATGCTGAATTGCCCGGCCTTCAAACTCATCGGCAGCGATGGAAATATTGCCACCGCGCTCTTCGCGGATGACGTCCAGCAACCGATCGAACGGCGAAGAGTTCTCAGCCACGATTTTCAGGTCATAGTCGAGTTTTTGCGGCAATTGGCTCACGTATCGACGCCGAACTTGCGAATAGTAAAACCATTTGACGATCTTTAGCACCTCTGTCTGTGAGAGGTCGCAGTCGCGATCGTAGCAATGGACAATAATCGGAACGAGTGCATAGATCGAGTTGATCTCATAGGTATGGTCAACATATGCAAAGGATCGCAACAAGTTAGCTGCATAATCCAAGACCTGGTTGTCGAGCTTCTCCCACGCAGCCCGAAGCGCATCGTCGTTATTGTCGGCGTGCAGCTTGCGCATGTCCGAGCCATTATGGTGGAGGACACCGAGCAACACGTAGACTACAAAATCGAGCTTAAAGGAAAAGCCATCCTGCTCGAGCTTATCCAACTTTGCTTTGAATCTCTCACGTGCCTGCGGCCAGTAGCCGGAAATCTGGGCGAGGGCCAATTCGGCATCTGTTAACGCAACCCCTCCAGCGTTGACCTTGTAAAAGATGTCAATCGCTTCGCGAATGGTTGCTTTCACCGGCACGGTTTGCTCCGGGAAATCGCGGTCAAGAATTGATAGAACGAGCGCAAAGTTTTCTTGTATGAGGTCTACCTGATCACCCGTTAAACCTTCGCCTCGAGCTTCCAGATTCTTGATTAGGTTCCAAGATTTTATCTTCTTGTTGAATACGTCGGTGATGTCGACCCAACGCGGTTCGTTTTCCATACGAATCTTCGAGTAGTACTCAAGCTCTAGCGTTTCTACATGGACGTATAAACCCCGTGTATCATTAGCAATTTCTTCGAGAGTGTAATAGGGTGGGAGCTCCCCCTTCACTAGCATGTATAGGGTTGTGACACGCTGTTGGCCGTCGAGCAGTATGCGGACCGCTCCCTGTCGCTCATCGTAGACATGCCCACCTTTTAACTCGGGTGGATTGTTGGTCTCCCAAGTCAGCATGGTCCCAGTTGGGTATCCCTTGATCAAGGAATCCATCAGGAGCTTGGCATCTTCCCGCTTCCATACGTACTCCCGCTGAAAAGCAGGTACAAAAAGCTGGTTTTCATCAACTTTATCCAAGATCATTGAAATCTTCATATTAATTCTCCAGTAATTTGATACTGCCAGTATTTTTGACCCATGATGTTGCAGTCATTGATAGCAATGCATCGGATCAAATTAAAGCGGTCCGAAGGCTTGATCTACCCATTCGACAATAAGCAATTGCAGCGTGCAAAAATCACTTACGATTCTCCTGTCTCTTGAAAGATCCCGCTGAGATCCATGGCTTTCATGAGTAGTCGGTTCGCTGTCGAAAAGTTGTCGAGTTGTTCGCTAAGTTCGTACTGCCACTTTTGACCATGGAAGAGGTTGTTCCGGAACCGGTAGACTATTATCAGCAACGCTACCAGAACGGCCTGCTTGTCTGTTTGGTGACCTATAAGCACAGCCTCAACATCTCGTCGCCTGTCACCATTTCCAAATTGCAGTTGCTCGAAGCGGTCCGTGAAGTCGTCGCCCGGTGCAACGTAGCGGTCCTGAAAGTATCTGAGAGTGCTATCCAGAAACCGCCTATCTTGTTCCAATGCGGGCGCGATAACGCTAACGAACCGCTCGATCTTAGAAATGCTAGCCCTCTCATCAAGGCATCGCCCTTCGAACAGCCCCCATAGAAGACAGAAGTCGCCGATAGCCTTCTTCTCGCCGTCCGGTAGCTCATGGAAACGCGGAACTCTGTCAGCCAACCAGGTGGTTGGATCAATTTCAAAGTTGGCCATCATCCACGTCGCAGCAAAGTTGCGCTGTCGGCGTCGTAGCGATATCCAGAAATCGTCCCGTCCTTGATCCGCTCGACCGCTTCATCAATCACAAAGAGCGGTACGAGAAACCACTCACGTGGTGTTACCGGTCGCCCAAAACGATCCATGATCTCGATCTCAAGGCGTGCAGGCTCGAAGATGCGATGGATCAGATTTTCCAGCTTTGTGCGGTTAATATTGTAGAGCTCATAGGTCGCAACAATTTCGACATTAGCCATAAGGAACGTCGGCTGTAGCTGCGCCCCTGCGATGCGTTTTTCCACGCTCATATTGCTCACCCCGATCTTGTGAACCAGATCGCGGTTTTCAGTGACAAGCGAGTGATCGGACTTGCTGCGCAGCACGTAGATCGTTCCGCTCGCCTCGTCGCCATCGATGGCTTGATCAGAAAACAGGGGACCGGCGCTGCCTGGATCAGTGATGATCCGGCTCGTTTCATCTTTATAAAGTGCTCTTTGAAGTGACCTCAGCAGAATATTGCTTTCTGTTCCATTGGAATAAATGACACGCAACCTCGCATCAAACTCACCATTGGGTGCACGGATTGGCTCCCCCACCGAAGCAATGTAAAGCGTCTGGCCACTGAGGATAAAAGACTCGCCCTGCTTGATGTCAGTTTTCAGAAAGCCTGCATCTTTTCTTATGTTACGCGTTTCACGCAAACCGCTATTCAGCTCCTTCTGCACCTGCTCGAAGAGCGGTTTGAAGGTGTCGAAGTTCTCGCATCTCTCGCGGTTGGCAATATCTTCGACAGCCTTCTTTTCAGCGGTCGATCGGACGTGCTTCAGCTCTGTGATCGGGGAAGCTTCGACCTCGATTCCAAGTTCAGCCAGAAGCGCATCATCGTCGAGCTCATCGGTGTCCGTCGCCATTGCCTGTCTTGATCCCGCCAGAAGTTTTTGATGATCAAGCGGTTCCACCAGCTCACGGCATTCCTGAAATTCGCGGATGCGATCCAGACGAACGGCGTAAAGGCGTTCAAAGATATCCTGGTCTTCACCGTGTTGCGGCGCGCGCCCGTGTTCCCCGGTGAAGCGCTGTATCTCTTCGAAACCGGCAATAATGCGCTCCTCGCGCGGGGTACGGCTGACAAGCTTCCTGGTCTCAACCTCAACACCAAGTTCAGCCAGCAGCGCGTCATCGTCTGGGGTAAACGCCTTAGGCACTGTCGGCTTCCTGCTTCATGCGTGCCAGATAGGCTACGCCTTCAGCCATCTTCTTTTCCCAGGCGTCAGAGGATGTAATGTCAGGCAAACGTCCACGCTCCTGTTTGAATTTTACCGCACGCCGCGCCAGATCTCGCGCCTCATCGGGCGAGAGTTGTACCTTCTTCGCAGAGATTATCGCCCCAATCTGTTTGAGGCTTTCTTCACTCATGGTCTTTGCCAGGATCGCATAAGCTTCACCAAAGGGATTGATGCGGTCAATCAGATCGATGTCGAGTTCGCGCACATCCAATGCAAACTTTCGCACACCGTCGATCAGCGCGGTATTGCCGCTGGTCTGCTGGTCCTGTGAAGATGACAGCGCAATCTCCTTCGCCTTTTGCGTCAGGTTCAGTGCCGCGACCGCGTGCTGCCTTACAGCCTCCTGATCCTCAGCATCAAGCTTGGGGAACTTTGCCCCGACGATCTTGCCCATACGCACCTGAGTCAGTTCTTCAGGCAGTGTTTCACCACCTGCATGATCGCCATCGAACAGCCCACGCTCAAGCGTCGGCTTGTCCTGCACAAAGGCCGTGATCACATCCGTCAAGTCCTCCTGACAAATGCGCTTGGCTTCCTTGCTTTTCGGTTCTGCCAGCCCCTTGATCTCGATCTGAAACTGACCGTCCTTGTCATTGAAGCCCAGATTTGTCTTATTGGGATCGTAGCCACCCTCCCCATAGTCAAACCCGTCCACCGGTCCGCTCTGCGGCGTTTTGGGTAGAAAGTTAAAACGCGGGGCAAGCACCTGCTCCATCAGCAAGCTGGCGGCGATTGCCTTCAGCGTATCATTCACGGCTTCAGTGACCGCCGTTTCAGCAGCATCAGGTTCAGCGATCAGATTGGTGAAACGGGCACGTGATTTGCCCTTGGCATCGCGGGTTGCACGGCCAATGATTTGAACAATCTCGGTCAGGCTGGCCCGATAACCGACAGTCAGCGCATGCTCGCACCAAATCCAATCAAAGCCCTCCTTGGCCATGCCCAGGGCGATGATGATGTCCACATGATCGCGGTTGTTCTTCTGCGCGGAGTCTTTCAGCGCCGTTGATACCTTGTCGCGCTTCGCCGCCTCATCATCCACCAGATCAGCGATCTTCAGAATTTTTCCTTCAGGCGTCTTCACAAGTTGAAATCCAGTCTCGGAGTCTGATCCCTGCCAGTCACCCAGAGCCTCAATGATGTGCTCGACCTCTTTGTGTTTGTCCTTGGTGCTCTCTCGTGAATTGACAGAAGGAATATGAATAATCGTCTTCTCGCTCGGATCGAGCACCTTCAGGATATCATTGGCGTATGAGCCAGAATAGAAGAAATAGCCGATGTCGAGCGTTTTCAGGTATTTATAGCCGTTCAACTGCTCGTAATAAGTGTAGGTGATGGTATCGAACTTGGCCTCGTTCCCGGGCAACAGGATCGGGACCGCATCGCCGCGAAAATAGCTGCCGGTCATCGCAACGACATGCACGCGGTCGCGCGCTATAAAGTCATTGAGCTGCTTGCCCAAGATACTGTCTTCACTTGCTGAAACGTGATGGAATTCGTCCACAGCGATCAGCCGATCGTCAAACGCTTCCACCCCAAGCTTTTCCACGGCAAAGCGGAAGGTGGCGTGGGTACAGACAAGAATCCGGTCATCGCTCTCCAGGAATGCCGTGACCGATTTGACCTTGCCGCCATCTGTCCCAGGCGAGTTGCACAAGTTCCATTTGGGCGCGACCCTCCAGTCTGTCCAAAAGCCGAAGGTGCTCAATGGTTCATCATTGAAGCTCGCCCCAATGGACTTTTCCGGCACCACCACTAGCGCCTGTTTGAGGCCCTGATTGTGCAGCTTGTCGAGCGCAATGAACATCAGCGCACGGCTTTTGCCTGAAGCAGGTGGTGACTTGATCAGAAGATATTGCTCACCCCGCTTCTCATAAGCACGCTCCTGCATCGCCCGCATACCAAGCTCATTCGATTGGGTGGAAGCGCCTGTTTGAGCGTAGGTGACGGAGACTGAGGGAACTTGCTTATTCATTTCGCATACTTACTCTTTTGTCGAAACGTCTTAAAAATAGCCGAGTTGTGATCAAAATAATTTGAAACCGAAAAGCACAATCTTCTTCATCTGAAAGCCCAGGATGGCTTCCATGTGGATGCAGTCTCGCCCACAGCCCCAAAACATAGGAAGGTCGGCCTCGATCATTCTCCCACTCATTGTATTCGTTGTACAGAAACGGACCCGATTGATCCGTTGCCAAGTATTGCCTTTTTGCATCATCACTGACATAGGAATCACAACCAAAATACTCGGCAATTTTGTCCAGTAATTCTTGATAAAAATCTCTGATCATAGCGTTTGCGGAGGACCAATTGCCCTGAGTAAAATTAGCGACAGCCTGGCTAAGATGCCCCTTGGCGATCTGAAAACCATGCCGATCGAGAAGACCCTCAATTTCACTTTCGGCCTCCCTGAAATTTAGTTCTGGCGCGATCTCGGGGTGCATGCGGCGTAGTTCCGAAACAAAAACCCGCTCTGGTTCACCAAAGATGTCCTCACCGCCTGTCAGTGTGGGGGTCTCCACGACTTCATAGCCGTCCATTCTAAGCCCAGCGACCAACTTCACCCAAGTTTGTGCGCCACGTTTTCTTAGGTCGATCGAGCTTTCTATTGATATTTTCAAAATGGCATTTGCTAAAGGAAGCCGTCCATTAATTGTTGGAACATCAACATTCTCCTCAATAGCAAGACGCGCCAAATCAGCTAACCTCGCCGATTTTGAGGAACTTCTACATTTTCCCTGAATGCCCCATTCAAGTTCCAACAAATCCAAGTCGGATTGGGAGTTGCTATAGCCCAGCATCTCAGCCGCTGCCACCAATGTCATGTTGTTAAACTCAGGCACTCGTCCCTCGAACTTTTGTCGTCATCTTGGTATAGAGTTCAAAAAGAACTTCTCGCTGGTGTATGGACTGCTGATAGGTTTCTAATAGTCGTAAGGTCTCGCAAATATGTCCTTCGCTTGCCCGACACCAGATTGAAATCGCGGTCTAATATTGAATACATCAATTTCTATAATTTCAAGGTCGCGTAGCTTCTGGGCTTCATGCGCTGTGAGTTTCGCAGAATACCTGCTGATGGACCGGCCTTTTTCCGGACGATATGTGTCTGTTGCAAAATCCTTCACGTACGGCCGGCTTTCCTCACAGACCTTCCACGCACGTAGCAGCTGAATAGCGAACTTCCAGCTGTTGGGACTCGTTCGGATTTCTTCCCAACGTGCATGCCCTTCTCGCGACAAATAGTCGGATGCAATGCCAGCTACGTGGCTGCACTGGACGATTCCAAGGATTTTCCGCCGTTCTGTCTGACGAACCAACTTATTGGTTGATCCGTAGATCACAGCAAGGAAACCCGGCTGAGTTTCTTTGAGTACGTAATCTCGCCGCCCCTTATCAGTGAAACTGAGGTAGCCCCAGTCACTGGGCGTGAAACCAAATGCTCCAGTCAACCAAACCTGATCTTCTGGAGCTTCAAGCACTTCAAGTGGCGTCATCATTCTCTCAGCGCCTCCGGTATTTTTTTCGTCATCTTCGTATAAAGCGCGAAAAGCTTTTCCAGCCGCTCCGTGTCATTGCGGAAGCGGCGGCCAATATAGATGCGCTCAATCGTCTCGTCGTTGCGCTCATGTGCGGCGCGAAGATTGTTTGGCATTCGATCTTCAACATCTGAGGAGTTGTAGAGATCGTTTAAGCACGCAGGAAATGATTGCTCTCGTACCAACAGAAGATCGTCAGCGCACTTAGTCAGCGCAGCTTTCTGTGAATCGATGAGTGTTGGAATTGGAAATGTGTGCCAACCAAGATCATTTGAATAGCGGAAGTCTTGCTTAAACTTTCCGCAAACCGCTTCAACCCACAAATGATGCATTCGACTGGCCAGAATTGAAACCTGAAACAACATTCCATCATAAATTGCCAATGCAAGATTCGTTGCGATAACGTCACTCGACCCGACAATTGGAACCCTAAACCGTCTGCGCTCAGACGACAGATTTGGAAGAAGTATGACGTTTTTGGCTTGCCTATGCCGGTCCCGAAATGCGTGAGGCGTACTCGCTAACTCTGGTGCGCTTGATGTCTCCCTAAACTTTTTACACTCATGCAAACGCTTCAAAATCGGTGGTATTGCCTTTGCTTCATCAATCTCTTGGTCGTCAATCCACAGGCAGTACCTTTGCAGACCTTGGTTGATCTCTTTTGCTCCAACAACGGGCCGAATAAATTTCTTTGAGGCAGGAAACTCGTCCAATAGCTGTTTTCGCTCCCTCACCGACAGCAGGAGATTTCCATTATCCAAAGGCATGTTTCCGGATTTCATTAGTTGAAGGTCTTTTGAGAGGGGCGTCTTCCTTTTCTTGATTCCCACAGTGGTTCCTGGCGTTAGGTAACCGCTGATTGAAACAACTTCTTTTCGTTCGCCACCCTCATAGAGATACTTGGTTCTCTGCCAATTGAAACCAAGCCCGACAACCACGCAGTAAACCGATGCGTTTTTAGTAGCGCTGTTTTTCCAAATAAACGACCGATGCCCGAATGTTATTTCCAACCCCCCCCGTAACAGAGATGGCCACAAAGCCGGAACTTGGCGACCCTGAACAATAGAGTTTGTGGATACCAACGCTGCCGCACCTTTAGTGTGCTTCAAGTACTGACTGACTTTGACAAAAAACGGGGCAACGTAATCAAGTTCCCCATATTTCGTTACTGCAGATGGCATTACTAGCGCCATGTCATCACGTTGTTCTTTTGTTTTCTTTTTTTGACCCGCAAATGGTGGGTTGCCACAAATATATGTCTCCCCCCCTTTGTTCTCGAAGTCGATCTGAGCCTGTTCGAGCGGTGAGTGAAACAGATCGTCCGCCTGATACTTCACGCCTGTTCCGGTTGGTGGACAGATGCTCAGCCAGTCTAGCCGAAGAGAGTTACCGCAGGTGATCCAGTTCATGGCATCAAGCGGCAGGAATTCTGCCAAGGCTTCCTTCTGGCCGCGATAGGTCACGTCGCACTGATACTCAGCAATGATCAGCGCCAACCGCGCGATCTCGGCAGGAAAGTCGCGCAGCTCGATCCCTCGATAATTGGTAATCGGGATTTCTGTGCGCCGATCCGCCTCGTCCCGCTGCTTGTTGATCTCAGCCTCGATCGCCCGCATTTCCTTATAGGCGATGACAAGAAAATTGCCCGATCCGCAGGCTGGATCGAACACCCTGATCTTAGCCATGCGGTTGCGCAAATTCAAAAGTTTGCGGTGGTTGTCCCCTGCCTCTTCCAGTTTCTCGCGCAGATCATCAAGAAAGAGTGGATTGAGCACCTTCAAGATGTTCGGCACGGATGTGTAGTGCATGCCAAGCGCGCCGCGCTCTTCATCATCCGCCACAGCCTGGATCATCGAGCCAAAGATATCCGGGTTGATCTTCGTCCAGTCGAGGCTGCCGATGTGCAAAAGGTAAGAACGGGCGATCTTGCTGAAACGCGGCACATCCATATTGCCAGAAAACAGTCCTCCATTCACGTAAGGAAAGACACTCGCCCAACGGGCAATACCTGCCGCGGTGTGATCCTGCTTCCTGGTGTTCATGGCGCGGAAGAGCTCGCTGATCACGTCATGAGTGTTGGAGCTGTCCTTCTCGCTCATCCGTTCGATCGTGCCGGTGAACTGATCGTCGTTCTTAAAGATCTCGGTATCTTCGGCAAAGAAGCAAAAGATCAGGCGCGCCATGAAGTGGTTCATGTCGTGGCGGCGCGCGGTTGTGCCCCATTCGGAGTTGTCTTTCAAAAGCTCAACATAGAGCCGGTTGAGACGTCCAGTCGCCTTGATGTCAAAGGCGCTCTCACGGATTTGCCTGACCGTACTGATCCCTGCCAGGGGCAGGAAAAAACCAAAATGATCCGGAAAGCCTGTGTAGGCGCAGGCAATTGTTTCGCCAGTTGTCAGGTCTTCGGCTTCAAGGTAGATGCCATCGGTGGCCAAGATAAATTTGGCCTTGGCTTTCGTCGTGGCAGGACTGGCTTTCAAAGCGGCCAGAGTTTGCGTGACTTCGCCTTCAGCACAGACCAGGATGTGAATATTGTTGGTTTGAAGAACGCCGTCCAGGTCGGATTTGTTCGAAGTCCCTGAACGAAGTCGCTTGAGCGTTGTGGGTTTGTTTCCAAAGGCTTGCAAGAAGGCAAACGGGAACTCCTGAGCATCGAATGGCAGCTCGGCGAGTCCCGATATGGCTTCTTCAATTTCAACGGCGTTCAAAGCTCATCCCCATTTTACAAGCGTTTTCAGATCACAGAAAGAAAGTCCAGACAGCTCTATTGCCTTCTTATCTCAAAAGACTGCAATTGCGGAGAAATCTAGCAATCAGGGAAAATATGAGTCCTTATATCCAAAGTTGTAGATTGCAAATTTGCTATTTACTATAGTGGCCAGAAACATTTTTTGGGAGCGGAGCCAGCCATTGTTCAAGCAACCCCTTAAAAAAACCGGTTCTGAAAATGCATCGTGGCGATCATGATCAGCGCAGGTCCGACAAATGCCTGTTTGCAAACAACAGGCAATATCGTGGTGTCTCATATCGCGAAGTCTGGGAAAAATCAGGGTCTGGCTCGGATTTTGAAGCCTGGCTTGAAAATGAAAACGGTCCGCTTGAAGCATTCCTGTCCAAACCGCATCGCACGATATAGGTTTGGAAACTGAGAGGTAGAGCGCAATCCATTCATCGGCAAATGACAAAGTTTGTGTGAAGTCGTTTTATGCCTTCCAACAAAAATTTCTATTTCCCTCGAATCAATTCCGCCTGTCGCTCGCGAGAAACCGGAATGTAGGAGTTCACTGTCGTTGCCACATTTTCATGCCCCATATTTTGAGAAAACGCCTTAAACTCTTCATGCAACGGATAGTACTTATCGGCCCACAAGGACAAGGTTTTACGGAAACTGTGAGGCGTAAAGGGATGCAGACCCACTCGGGTAAAAGCTTCCTTGATAATTTCGCGGATTTTCGTGGCGCTGGCATATGGCTCTTTGGAAAGGCCTGAGACTCCGAAACCATTTTTTCCGACAATCCTTTGCGGCTTGGGAAACAATGCATCGTCGTAGCCAAACAGCATTTCTTCACGCAAGAAACGAACCCAATCCTCAACACAAGCACGATACTCATCCCAAACCGGTAGAAACCATGACGTGAAAGTCTTGGACGCCTTGGTTTTTACGTCTCTGGCGTCCTGATGAACACAGCCTTCTACCAAATCGATGCGCTTCAGCGTCAGTGAAGCCAGAGCACCGTCTCTGATACCTGTGATCATGAGGATTGCGAAAATGACCTTATCTCGTTTGTCGAAGATGGTTTTGTCTGGCATCGACAGGAAGGCATGACGGCATTGGTCAAGCGTAGGATAAGGAATATCGCGGCGAGCATGTGCTACTCGCATGTCCTTTGTATTCAGGTTGAAATACTCCGCATCGCCATATGAGATCCGAGACTTGTAACCAGGTTTGTCTGCCAACCAGACTATGAAGGGTTTGATCATACGCAGGCGGCTGCTGATGGTAGCCTTTGAAAGAGGCTTGCCCGTACGCTGATGAGTGGCTAGCGAAAGCTTTTGTTTGTAGGCTATGGCTTGTTCAATCCGAAAGGCCTTGAACGACTTGAAGCCTGTGCTTTTTTCAAAATCAAAAAGTGCGCTTGCAATCATGTCGATGGTTTTTTGATCCCTTCCGCGAGCCTCTCTCTGATAGGTGAGGTACTGGCGTTTAATCCGTTCATTTTCTTCGTTCACTTTGCGCGGCATTTTATATCCTTTCCAAGTAGCGATTAGAGTGAGAATTGTGGCTATCGTTTAGGTCGCTGAAACATCGCGATAGGAAATGTCGAAAACCCGCTCAAAACCGGCCAGATCGGCGCGGCTGATCATTCGGCAGACCATCTTTTCGCAACCCACACAGATGGCGGAAAGGCGTGCTGTTGTTTCAGATTGGAGGGTGCAATCAACAAGATCTCCTAACGCGCGTATGGGAGTGCCACAGCTCAAGCAATGAAACTCATTGTCATGCAATCGGCGTGAGGTTGGTTTTTTCCTGCTATCCAAGAATTCCTTGGCATCGGAACCAACGATCAGAATTGGACGTTTTGACGATAGCGTCCGAAGGCCTTGTCTGATCCAAGCCCGAACGGTTCCGACAGTGACGCCAAGCGTCTCTGCCAATTCCAATACCGTGTATGTGCGATGAGCCTTAAGGCTGCGAGATGAAACCTTCTTAGGCATCGCCAGCCTTTTCTGCGTCGAACAGCGCCTGAATGTCTTCAGCATGCCAAACAGTAATGCGAGAACCAAGCTTAACAGGCTTGGGAAAGCGGCCATCCTTGATGCCAGCCCACCAGGTGGACTTGCTGACTGGGATTGGGCCAATAGGGGAGAGAATTTGTTTCAGGCGTACGAAGCCTGTTTTGGGAAAATGGAGTTCGTCTGGCATGGTGCCACCTCGTCTTAATTGGAACGAGATGGTTGTTTCAGATGCAATGCGGGAAGAGGCCCAACTGAGTTATTGCCAATCGCAATTGAAATAGATCGAGTTAGGTAACTTCCAGAATTCGGACCTCTTTGATTTCAACACCCACCTGATACTCAATCGTATCTCCCACCTGGCAATCGATTAGCGCACTGCCAAGAGGCGCATGCACACTCAGTTTGCCGTTATCGAGATCATTGCCCTCGTTAACTAGCGTGAAGGCGAACATACGGCCCTTTTCTGACAGATTCTCAATCTTCACATTGCTTCCAAGCCGGATTGTTTCAAATTCCTCTGTGCCATTTGCTCCTGCGGGCACGGTGGAAACTTCCAGCTTGACTGAAGCTGGTGTTTCCGGATTGGCGTTTTCTTCGTCGTCGAAAAGGCGAGTTTGAGCGGCTGGTTCGTCAGGCAGGAGCACATCAACCGTATCATTCCGCCCTCGTGCTGACTCAAGGTTCTCTTCCTCCGGACGCTTAGCCAAAACAGTTTTTTTGTTCAGAGATTCCTTCGTCGCTTGTTCGGCCTGTGCAGCCTCCAATGCGGCGTCGATAGCTTCTTTCAGCCTCTCTACTTGTGTTCTGGTGTCATTGAACCAGTCTGTTGACCAGATTCGATGAAAACGCCACCCAAGGCCTTCCAGAACCTCCTGGCGCAAACGGTCCCGGTCGCGGCTGGAACTTGAGGAGTGATAGCTCGCACCGTCGCATTCGACACCTAACAGGTAGCCATAGGGCCAGTCCGGATGGCGTACGCCGATATCTATCCGGTAACCGGCCGCACCAACCTGCGGAACGGCCTCGCAACCAAGCGCTTCGATCTGAGTGATGACATAATCCTCAAACGGATTTTCCGCCTCTCCGCCGCCGGTATCGGCTTTGTCTGGGATATTGCCCGTCGCACAGTACTCCAACCACGCCCGGAACATCTGGACACCCCGATTCTTGCTCTCGTTGACCAGAATGTCGGTGGGCCTGAGTGATGTGAAGGTTACGATCTTGCGCTTGGCGCGGGTGAAGAGAACATTTAGCCGGCGGTGCCCGTGGGCAGAGTTTATCGGTCCGAACCGCTGGTGCGGCCGCCCGCCGGCCGCTTCGGGTCCATAGAGTGTTGAGATGAACATCACGTCGCGTTCATCCCCCTGGATGGTTTCGAGGTTCTTGATGAAGAACTCCTCGAGGCTGTCATTACGCTCCTGCCACTCGCGCACATAGGCCTGGACGTGGTGGTTGCGTTCCAGTTCACGCTCGAACTCCTCCCGGATAAGCTCCTTTTGGTCCGAGTTCATGGTACAGACTCCGAGTGAAAGGTCTGGCGCATCGCGCATATGGGCCACAACCGCTGTCACAATGGCGCGCGCCTCTATCTGATTAGTGCGCCCCTTATAGATGCCGGGGACCTCTTCGAGGTGGACGCCGAATTCCGGATCATCCTCGCGGGCCGAGGGGAAGATTGTCAGCTTGCCGTCATACATCCATTCGTTTGAGAAACGGATGAGCGCCGAATGACGCGATCGGTAGTGCCAGCGAAGCTGACGCACCGGGCGAAAAGCCATATTGGCCATGTCGAGCACGCTTTCGCTGTCCTCACGTAGGTCTTCATCCACATCGCCATCATCGAGAATCTTCTGGAAGAAGCTGGTGGGCGGGAGCTGCTTGGTGTCCCCCACGACCACCGCCTGCCGGGCACGGCTGAGCGCGCCAATGGCATTTTCCGGTGTCATCTGAGAGGCCTCATCGATGACCACCAGATCGAAGGTCATGCCGTCGTGGAGGTAATTGGCCACGGCTAGTGGTGACATCATCCAGCAAGGCTTGAGCTCCAGCAAGGCCCGCCCCGCGCGACGAGTCAGCTCCCGGACGCCTATCTGGTTGCGTTTCTTACCCATCTCATTGCGTATCAAGCTCATTTCAGTGAAAGTCGATTTACGGCCGATACTGTTACCGGAGGGCGGGTTTGCAGAGCCAACTAAGTGGTTGCGTACCACTTCCCGGGACATCCGGATCAAAAGCCGGTCCTTTTCGACGAACTCGGCGCGGATCCGGTCGAAGTCCGCACCATTGGACCCCCGCAGGCTCGCGTCGTGGATCTCATAAGCCCTGTCGGCCATCGACTTGGCAATGATGGATCGCACGATTGGGGCAAGCCGGGCCGGATCGAAGGCCTCGCCTTCCAACAGAACCCAGTCCACCAGCTTGCCAAATCCCTGGTCGCGCAGCATGTCTTCACTCCTGCGCAGGCGGGCTCGCTCCATGAGCCCGGAGGGATCCGCGGCCGCAGCGCGCAGGTCCGACAGGCGAGCCGACAGCGCATCAGGCGTTGCCAGATCTTCCGGCAACTGCAGCATCAGGCTGATTGATGCCGTCTCGGCATCAATCGCCTCCCGCTCCTTCGTAAGGTCTGCCACCTCGGTGACAAGCGATCCTACAGCGCCGGACTTCAGTGCCGACAGAATGAAGACGGGGTCGGCGGCTCCGGCCACCAGTTCCGCAACCGAGCATTCGACAATGAGCGTTTCGGTGAGTGTTCTGGTGCCGGCGAATCGGTCACCTATCACGTCCGCAGCCTCAGACCGCTCGATCAGAACCGTCAATTCCTGCTCGCGCTCCTTGCACTGCAACATATCTGCGATGGCCTCCTGCGGCACCGCGGTCACACCGGTAAAAAGATCGCGATGTGCACCGGCTGCCTTTTCTAGGGCCTCCTCACAGGTGAGGCGGCCTTTGAGAAGTTCGATCTCGACCTTCAACTCACTCAGGGAAAACCTCGACCAACCCGCGTATTCCACGAAGTTCTCAACCTTGGAAAGATCCGCCTCCTCCAGGGCCATGTAAAGTTTGGTATCGCCGTCAGAGATCTCATCGCAGAGATTATGCAACGCCACCATCTCATCGATCTTGTTTAGATTTGTAGATAGGCTGACGAAGGTCTCTCCGAAGCTCTGCCAGAAGTCGGCATCCCCGGCAAAAGCCCGTTCCTTGCCGAGCCAGTCCGCGTAGGCTTTCAGACGCTCCACCATGGTTTTGCGATCGTCTTTCGCGGAACCACCGAGAATATTCACATAGTAGTTGCGCGCCGCTTTGAACTCGCCCGACATGAAGCGGAACATCCCGGCATTTGCAATCGTTGCAGCCGCGCGTCGCAAATGGCTCTCAGCATGCTTACCAGCATGAGGCAGAGCCTGCTGGATATATCCGAGTTTTTCACTGAGATCCCGGGCCCCCTCTTTGAGCTTTTCAGCGCGACCCCCTGCCACCCGTTTGGGGTCTGCTCTGCGGAACGCCAGCGCGTGATCTGGAGAGGCCACTAAGCGGCTTGCTTCACCGTGAATAACCGAGAGGGGACGTTCCGTCCGCGCAGCCCAGTCGCCCGGCAGGTCTGCCGCGAGGCTGTGTTGCTGATACAGGTCCTCCAGCTTCACCCGTATTTCTTCGATACGCCGACTATGGGCCAATGGATCGATGATGTCTCCCTGAGTTTTCGCAAAACTGAGCGCGCTGCGCATCTGGTCCAGTAAGTTCCAGGCTTCAGGTTCTTTCAGGTGACGCATCAGCTGCGCTGTAAGGGTCCGACGCTCCCGAATCTGGCTGCAGAGGTCCTGAACGGCCAGTCGCGCGGCCGGGTCCGACAGTCTCTCGACCATGTCCGGGTCGACCTCGGAACCCCGGGTCTCGATCTTGTGAAGAAGATCGAGAAGATTCGGGAAACCTGCGGCAAAGGGGTCCTGCGCAATTAGTGGTGCCGCCATAGATTCGGCGACCCGGCAAATGAACGCCTCCATCCGACCGGCGAGACCATCGAGGCTTTCACAGACGTCCTCGGCGTCATCGCGGTTAAGGATCATGGCCGCCGAATCGAGCCAGAACGCCGGCATCCGGTTAACCCGCCCCAGCCGCTCAGCCAGGCTTTCAGCGTCACTGATGATTGTCTCGATCTGCGCCATCCCTAGCCTTTCACAGTCCGGCACGGATATCCGTCGGACTGCCTTGGGTACGCTGTCACGATCATCACTAGTGGTGATGCCGTAGCCGATTACATCATAGACCGAATATCCGGAGCTCCCAAAGTCCGCTGACAGGGCATCAAGATAGTCCTGCAACACCCTGAGGCGCTGCTCGAGTGCACCCCGCCGCGAGGCAAATTTACGGCGGGCGTCTTCGTCGGCCTGTCCCATCGACAGTCGCTCTTCGAGACTGTTGTAGATTTTCTCCTTAGTGCCCCGGCCGGCCTGAAGCGGTAAAATGAACTCGCCCAGACTCGCGGCCTCCAGTCGATTTTTCACTACGTCGAGGGCAGTCAGTTTTTCCGCAGCGAAAAGAACCTTCTTGTTGTCCGCAAGGGCGGCAGCAATGAGATTCACGATTGTCTGACTCTTGCCGGATCCTGGCGGGCCTTCAATGCTGACATGAGCGCCATCAGCCACATCCACCAACGCGGAATACTGAGAGGCATCCGCATCCATCACGAGGTAAGGAACCTTGCGCGTTATCTCTGGATCATCGGTGCTGTAGACATCGGCATAAGCAGCTTTGCCACTGCCGGAGGTCGCCAGTAGGCGGCCAATAACTTCATTTTCCGCCACCGGGCGCTTGGCGGGGTCGAGATCGTGATACATGGCGATCTTGGATGATGGAAAAATGCCGATTGCCACTTCCCTGCGTACCGACCATTCCCAACCTGGCGGGGCGGCATCAGCGACTTCCGCAAAATAATTCTCGACGCTGCCCGAAATGTACTCCGGCAGGTCCAACCTGTGCTCACTGAAAAGCTTCTGTTTTAGAGTTGTATTTACCGAAATCGAGCCTTCCCCGACCAAGTGAAACTCTGATCCCCGCGGCGATTGTTTGCGGGTAATACGGATTTCCATTAAAAGCAGCGGGCTGACATAGTTGTCGCGATCGTCAGGGCTTTTCCATTCCAGCAGACCAAAAGCGACATGCAGCACGTTGACGCCAGTTTCCCGCTCGAAACCACGCCCTTTTTCCAAGATCCCTTTTGCAACCCTGCTAAGCTTATCGGGCAATATTAAGGTCTGGATATCGGTATCATTGTGCCGTCCATCTTCGTGCTCTTCCTCGGGCACGGGCAGGCTGTATGAGGGGGAAACTCCATGAGCCTTTGCGTGCTCCGCCAGAGACAGCTTTTCCTTGGTCTGACGCTGCGGCAGACCAAGGTCCGCCCGCAAGCGGTCCTTCAGCGCCCGTTCAAGATCGAGCGTCATCTGCTCAAAGTCTTGGGCCTCAGAGTCGAGCGCCTCGATTTCCGCGAGGTATTCCTCGTCTTCGTTACGTAACCTGTAAAGCGCGTCCAGAAATGCGTCGGTCTGCTCATCCGGCAGCTCCACTTCTAGGGCTGGCAGCGCAACCAGACGCATCGATGTACCGCTTGCAAGATTGAAGCGCAAAACGTCAGGCAGTTCATCCACAACACGCAGGATATTTGTGGAATTTGGTCGAAAAGGTATCGATACGAGAGGGTTCCTGCGAGAAGCATCTAACAGGCGTTTACGCAGTTCCTGAAGGCGTTCCGCTACAAGTTCAATGATCGACGGATCTGCTAAATTGCTATCGGTATCTGATGGATTCGGCACTTAGTTGTTTTCTTCTAAACAAGAGTTAATTGTTGTGATTGCTTTGCTAGGCCAACGATGGCAGCGGCTTGAAAGCGCAGTTTCTACGCGACGTCACTAAATCCTAACCGTCGGGCCCCTCAGCATCCTCAGCAATACCTCCAAGCGAGACGTCTTCGCCCCTGGAGCGTTCAGACTAAATCTCAGGAACATTTCGCGGCCATGCAACTATTGGATGCAGAACTGTGAAATTCTTGCTGCAAATTTTACTTTATTCGTTTCACACCATATCCAGCAGGGCCGGTGAAGCAACCATAAAGTTGATGATGACGTGTTCTACAATCTATTCACCTGAGTGAGCAGACATGCATTCAACCAAACGATATGAATTTACCCAGCAACTGTATCTGGGTGTCCAGTCCCGGGATGTGGTGGGTCGGGCATTGTGAGCCTGTGCTCTATGTCATCTTGCCGGCAGGCGCGATCAAAAGGATGGCCACGCCGCCGTGCGGTGGGGTCATCCCTATTTTTCGGCAGGTCAGCAAACTGGTTTCCGTTATCAGTCAGGACAGTGTGAATCTTGTAGGGTATCGCCTCGACATGTGCGTTCAGGAAAGCAGTCGAGGCGACCCTATTTGCTTTCTCCTCCAGCTTGACGAAAGCAAATTTCAATGTGCAGTTTATGGCGACGAACATGTGAAGTTTGCTTTGCTCGGCAATCCTTCGCTGCGCAGCAGGACCGTACGGCAACGATCAGACAATGAACATGACACTTTGTGCCGCCAATCCTGACTTTCAAGAAACATTTGTTCCTCTTCACTCAGCACAACCGCATCCGCCTTCCGACCAAACTAATATCAGTTAGGTCAATGATATAAATTGTAGTTCAGGGTGACTAACTATCCTTCAGCCTAGTAGGAAGAAGTTCTGCTCCTTCGCGCAGCCATTTGAGAATTGTGTTTTCACTGACAGCTAACTCATGGGCTTCCAGATCATCTTTGATCTGTTTGATAGCGGTGTTGCGCGCGCCTGTATGATTGTAATTATATTGCTCTATCGCCATTCCAATGACTAGGGTCCAGACCCTTTAACGGGATTCCCAATTGTTTTGTTATGTGATTCAATCCCCTTTTTTGGAGGATTGCAAATGTCTGATTTGTTTTGGTTTTCCGATGCACAATGGGCTCGTATTGAACCACTATTGCCAAGCAACACACGTGGCTTGAAACGTGTTGATGATCGCCGTGTTTTGAGTGGCATTGTCCATGTCATCCGCTCCGGCGGTCGGTGGGTGGACGCTCCTGCTGATTACGGTCCCAGGAAAACCCTGTATAATCGGTTCCAACGCTGGGCAGAACGCGGCATATGGGAAGATATTTTCTCCGCACTTGCGGGGCGTGAAGATGTTCCGGACAGGCTCATGATCGATAGTACAATCGTCAAGGCGCACCGCTCTTCAAGTGGTGCAAAAGGGGGGCCTTGGCTCATGGTATCGGCTTATCAAAAGGCGGAAGAACGACCAAAATCCACTGCGTGACCGATGGACGTGGAAGGCCGTGTGTTCTGGCGATAACTCCAGGAAACACCAGTGATCACAAGGCAGCGCATCAATGTCTGGCAGCCATGCCACCTGCAACACATCTTATCGCTGACAAGGGCTATGACAGCACGGCATTTCGTGATTGGCTGACGTCCCGTGGCACTATTCCAGTCATTCCGCCACGCTCAAATCGCAAAATCCAATATCACTACGACAGGAAACTCTACCGTGAGCGAAACATCATCGAACGCACCTTCAATCGCTTCAAGGATTTCCGACGAATAGCAACCCGCTATGACCGAAAACTCAAAACCTATATGGCTGCACTGTGCCTCATCGCATCCGTGGTATGGTGGCTGTAAAGAGTCCGGACCCTAGCTTCAAGAGCGTCTTTTGTTCTCTGCCATCGGGCGAGAACTCTTTTCCCGAGGAGCTTTTGGCGAGGCCTGAAATGGTCTCTTGGAGCTCGGCAATCATCGCCTCACGTTCCTTCGCTTTTTGCTCATATGCGTCGCAAATAGCCCTGTGATCATTCTGGTAACGGCTAATAAATTCGGTATGGTCCTTGATACCATTTATGTTTGCTTCGCGCGCTCCTTGCAGTTCTTCAGCTAGTTTATCTACCTTTGACTCTGCTAAATCATAACATGTCTTCCAATCGGCAACTTGAATTCCATGGGCCTCAATCTCTGCGGTTAGCTCCAGCGGAATTTCAATTCTATTTCTCTGTACCCACGCGACGACGTGACCTGGGCTGTTCTGATGTCCCAATTGCTTCATGTGCACCGCACGTGACATTAGTTCGTGTAACGCCAAAAATTCGCCCGCAAAAGTTGACACAAGCCGGAGGCTATCCAACCATTTTAATTTTACTCGTTCAGGATTTCTTCCCAAGAATAACGCCGTTGCTTCATCAATATTCCAGTAGGCGGCCTTCACCCAATACGAATAGGTACGTATGTTTGCAAATGCAGCCGGCTTATTGAAACTGTGGCTTTTCTCTTTCGCTTCAGCCTGAATCTTGGCGATAAACTGTTGTTGCAATTTTTCTGCCGATACCAGACCCGAAAGCTCTTCCTCTGATTTAGACGCCAGTTCCCTGCGGTATGCAGCCGCCTCCTCTAATTTCTGCTTCGTCAATCCACCTTTACGTGCCATCCGCTCGGGCGATAATTGAATCTCAAGGCCATCGCTCTTTGATGCCAAAACTTTTCCGAATTTGGCTGTCACTAAATATTCTATCGGGTCAAATGAAGGAAAGCGCAAAGCAAATACCATCCGTCGCATCGATTCTAAGATGCAATATCGAACTCCTACTCAGAATTATTGTCAACTATCGCAATGGCACCGAGAATGCGCAGATCTGACCAGCCCACCATTCAGCCATCCTGACGCGCTCTTCCCAATAAAGAGCTCTGTGATATGCCTTCCTGACTTGATCTGCACCCACATGCCCCAGTTCGGCCTCTATGGCATCTGGCGACCAGTGCCCACTTTCGTTCAGTAACGATGACGCTGAGGCTCTAAACCCGTGCGCAGTCACCTCGTTCTTGGCAAACCCAAGACGACGTAAAGCTCCATTAAATGTGTTCTCACTCATGGGCCTCAAAGGCGACTGCACCGAGGGCAACGCCAATGTTCTATGTCCCGTTAAATTCCGCAGTCCCTGCAAAATCTTGATTGCAGCGCTTGGCAATGGCTTTTTGTGCTCTTTACGTGTTTTGGTCCTGGATGCAGGTATCGTCCATGAATTGCTGTCAAAGTCGAATTCGGACCACTCCGCATGACGTAATTCTCCTGGCCTTGAATAAAGTAGAGCCATCAACTGCAAAGCCGCCCGTGTTTCTGGCATGCCGTCATATTGCCAAACAGCCCGGATCAATCCTGCAAATTCGCGCTCTGTCGTGAAAGCTGCGCGATGTTGGACTGTTGGTGTTGTTAATGCGCCTTTCAGTCCAAAGGTCGGATCATTTTCAGCCAATGCGTTTGCAATCGCGAGTCTGAATACCTCTCCAATCGTCGAGCGCATGCGCCTTGCTGTTTCCAAATTTCCTTTTGCTTCCACCTTTCGTAAAGGTACCAGGATTTCAGCCGCGGAAATTTCGGAGATCGGTCTGTTGCCAATGTCTGGACGCGCCTGCTCCAGCAACCATTTCTTCTTTTTCAGTGTTGCGGGCGCTCTGCCTTCCCTTTCATCCTTCTCCAAAAGCTTGTCTGCAAGCACATTGAAGGTGTTTGAATGAGCATGCTTGCGCTGCGCCTTTTCCAGCTTGGCCTGGAGCGCCGGGTCATTTCCATCTGCAATCAGTTTTTTTGCAACATCACGCTTCTGCCGAGCTTCAATAAGAGAAATAATCGGATAGCTTCCAAGCGCCAGCGTCTTCTGTTTCCCCGCATAGCGATAAGACAAGCGCCAGAGCTTCGAGCCAGTTGGCGTAACCAACACATGCAGCCCACCGCTATCACTGTGCTTTGTCGGCTTTGCCTCTGGCTTCAGGGCTCGCAGTTTCGCGTCAGTCAACGGCATTTGTTGGTATCTCAATTCCGAATGAAGTGTTGATATTCTGCAATATACCAACAACGATACCAACAAACTCCTCGGATGCCAACACACTACTTCGGATCACATCCGACAACATGATGCCTACAAACGGCTATTTCTTTAGGTTTACGTGAGGTTTTGAGGGATTTTCCGGACGCTCTCAAACGAGCCGATGGTGCCCCCTCCCGGAATCGAACCGGGACTCCCGAAGGAACGGGATTTTGAATCCCGCGCGTCTACCAGTTCCGCCAAAGGGGCACTTGAGCAGTTACTTGCAACTGGTGCGCACTGATTAACCGAAAGTGCGGGTGATGCACAAGTCCCTTTCTTTGGGTCGTGACGTTTGATAAAGGAGCGCCATGACAGATGAAAAATTTTCCCAATCGCCTACTCCGGTTCCGGCTCCGACCCCTTCTCCGCTGCGCCGTCTCTATGACTGGACGCTGGAACTGGCCGCGAAGAAAAATGCAGCATGGGCTTTGTCCTTTGTGTCCTTCATTGAAAGCTCGGTGTTTCCCATTCCGCCGGATGTGCTGCTGATCCCCATGGTACTGTCCAACCGGGCAAAAGCCTGGTGGTATGCGTTTTTGTGTACCGTGGCTTCGGTGCTGGGTGCGCTGCTGGGCTATGCCATTGGCGCCCTGCTGTTTGAAACGGTGGCGCAACCGATTCTTGGCTTTTATGGCTATGCGGACAAGTTTGATGAATTTGCCGAACGTTACAATGAATGGGGCGTCTGGGTGGTTCTGATGGCCGGTTTGACGCCGTTCCCGTTCAAGGTGATTACCATTGCCTCCGGCGCAACCGGGCTTGGCCTTCCCGTGTTCATACTTGCCAGCATTGTAGCCCGCGGCATTCGGTTTTTTGCCGTGGCGGGCCTGATCTATGTGTTCGGGCCGCCGGTTCGAACCTTTATTGAAAAGCGGCTTGGCCTTGTGTTTGCCGTATCGCTGGCAATTCTGGTGGGGGGCTTTGTGGTCGCCCGCTACATGATTTAAGGAATTTGGACACGTGAGTGACAAGCCGCTTCGGAAAGATAACAGCGCAGGCGCGCGTATGGGCGTTGGCCTTCTGGCCCTGCTGCTGGCTTTGGCCGCGATTGGCGGAGCCTGGAGCTTTCAGCTGATCGGCGGTTATATTCCCTGCGCCCTGTGCCTGGAACAACGAATTCCCTACTATATTGGCATACCAATGCTGATAGCGGCGCTGATTGTGACCAGGCTCAATTCGTGGTCAAAGCTGGGTCGGCTGCTGTTTTTCAACTTTGCCATCTGCATGGCTTGGGGCCTTTATCTGGCGATTTATCATGCTGGTGCGGAATGGGCATTCTGGCCAGGACCCACCGATTGTGGCGGCAATGCCGTCCTGTCAGATGACACCAGCACTTTGCTGGCCCAACTGGAAACTGTGAAGCTGATCAGCTGTACGGAAGCTGCCGGGCGGTTCCTTGGCCTGTCCTTTGCCGGATGGAACGCTGTGTCCACCATGATGCTGGGCGCACTTGGCCTGCTGGCAGCTTTTCTGCCACCAAAAATGGAAGTGCTTGATCCGGACGCTTGATCGAGAAACTGGCGCTCAGGGCTCCAGTTCTGCATCCCAATACAGATAATCCATCCAGCTATCATGCAGATAGTTGGGTGGGAAATAGCGCCCATTATTATGCAGCTCATGCACAGTGGGCTGAATAGCCCGGCTGCGTGCACTCATGCCAACCTGTTTCAGCGTCTTGTTGGCCTTGCGCAGATTGCAGGGCGCACAAGCGGTGATGACGTTTTCCCAGCTTGTTATGCCGCCCTTGGAGCGCGGTATCACATGGTCAAAGGTCAGATCCCTGTCGAAGCCGCAATACTGGCATTGAAACTTGTCACGCAGAAAAACATTGAACCGTGTGAAGGCCGGATAGCGCGAGGGCTGAACGTAATCCTTCAGGCTGACAACACTTGGCACCCGCATTTTTGTCGATGGGCTATGCACATAGACATCGTATTCGGAAACGATGTTCACCCGTTCCAGAAAGACGGCTTTTATAGAATCCTGCCAGCACCACAGCGACAGCGGATAATAACTCAACGGACGAAAATCCGCATTCAGCACCAATGCCGGATGGGCATCGAGTGACACATGTTTAGTCACACTACGCTCCTTTACATCGCGGGGGCACAGTGCCAACGCTCTGCAATTCACGGCATAATGTATAATCACTATGTCAGTCTTGTGAAGCGCTTTTACGTCGCACACAACATATGGCGTGTCAGGCCGTGTCCTGTCAGGGGTCAGGCGCCTTTCAGAACCTGCTGACAATGGGCCACACCCATGGCAAGACCTGCGCCGTCAATGCCATGGCCCATGCCCTGTGCCGCGTGGCTGATAACCGGAACGTCTGCCGCTTTCAGGGCTGATTCGGCAGCGCCCATCAAGGCAAAGGGCACCACTTCATCATGGGTGCCATGGGCCAGAAACACCGGCGGTTTGCCCGTCAGGTCCGCCTGCAGATGTTCAGGTCCTGCCAGCAGACCGGAATAGGCAACAATGCCGGCCGGCGGGGTTTTGCGGCGCACGCCGGTATGCATGGCCATCATTGAGCCTTGGCTGAAACCGACCAAAACCATGTCCTTGTCGGTAAGACCCAGCCGGGTCAGCTCCGCATCCAGGAATGCGTCCAAAGCCGACCTCGCGGCCACAACACCGCGCCAATATTCCGATGGATCGCGCAAGGTGAGGTGAAACCATTGCCGCCCGACAGGGGCCATGGCGCAGGCTTCCGGCGCATGAGGCGAGACAAAGGCGGCCTCCGGCAAAAGCGCTCCCCATTGATCGCCAATCCCGATCAGATCATTGCCATCGGATCCATAGCCATGGAGAAAAACAATCAACTGCTTTGCTGCGCCGCCGGATTGGGGGGCAAGGCGTGGTCCGTCGAGAAGGGGTGCGGTCATAATACAAAATTCCTAGGGTGCGGACCCATTATGGGTGGTGAAATAGTCGGGATCGGTTTGTTTGCAGACCAGGAGCAAAGAAGCAGGAAGTCTGAAGACTTTCAAGTCTTTGCGACGCGGGCTGCGGGCAAACAGGCCCGATCCTTGATGGACAGAAAAATGGCTGCGACCTGCGGCGTCAAAGCGCTTGACCGGGCAGAAAGCCCGCTCTGCGCGCATTTCCTTGCATCTCTTTGCCATTTGTTCTGCTATTTCATCACCCATAAAGGGTCCGCACCCTAAATTGGGAGGCGGCTTGTGGCGGCATTGTCTTTTGAGGCAGATTTCTGAAGTCCGTAATAAGCCCACAACAGCCGCGCTGCAACAGAGCGATGCGGCAACCAGCGCCGCACCAGAACCGTCAGGTGTTTTTCGCTGGGGCGCTTTTTCAAATTCAGCACCTCCTGCGCAATGGCCTGGAGGGCCACATCCTTGACCGGAAAAATATCCGGGTGTCCGGCACAGAACATCAAAAAAATATCGGCAGTCCAGGGACCAATGCCATGAATGGCTGTAAGTGCGGCACGGGCGTCCTTGGCCGGGCGTTGGGCCAGCCGTTCCACATCAAGCCCGGCCAGACAGGTTTGGGACAGCGCGCGCATGGTTTTCAGTTTTGGTCGTGACAACCCCGCACCCAGCAAAGCTTCATCAGACAGGGCGTGCAGCACCTGCGGCATAAATGGATCAACCAACGCGCTGAGCCGCGCCCAAATGGCATTGGCGCTGGCAACGGAAATCTGTTGCGAATTGACGATGCGGGCGAGACCCTCAAAGCCCGGCTCACGCAAACGCAGCGGCACGGTGCCAATCTGATCTGCGAGAGTTTGCAGGGACGGATCTTTCGCCAGCAGCGCTTCCAGCCCCTTATTCACATCTTCCTGGCAACGAATGGGTTGCATGTCGCATAACACCTTGGCGTTTATCGGGAAGTGCGCCATGTTGGCGGCCCAATTGAGAGGCTCCTGTTTTGTCCCAGAACGTACCCGACCTGCAACCTGTTTTCCGCTTTGCGCCCAGCCCCAATGGCGAGTTACATATTGGCCACGCCCTATCGGCCCTCACCAACCATCGCATGGCAGAGCAACTGGGTGGCGTGTTTCTGCTGCGGTTTGACGATACGGATCGTGGCCGGGTGCGGCCACAATATGAAGCACAGATACTGGATGATCTGGCCTGGCTCGGCATTACCTGGTCTGGCGATCCGCTGCGCTTTACCACTGCCCGCGGCGAAATTGATGCCTGTCTGAAAACACTGCGTCTGAAAGGACAGACCTTTCAGGCGCGGCTGTCGCGCAAGCAGATCAAGGATGCAGCGAGCGCACATGAACGCGAGACCGGAACGCCCTGGCCAAAGGACCCGGATGGTGCGCCCTTCTATCCCAAAAGCCCGCAGGACACTGCCAGCAATGGCGATGCGGCCGAACGGTTGCGAATGAGCTCGGTGGCTGAGACGTTGGGCCGGGAAACTGTCGTGTGGACGGAATTTGATGCTGACGGTTCAACCACACAGCAAGAGCGGGCCATTTCCGATTGGGGTGACGTGGTTTTGCGCGCCAAATCCGGTGATGATGTCTACACGTTTGCAACCGTGGTGCATGATAATCTGATCGGTGTCAGCCACATTGTGCGCGGCACGGATATGCAGGAAAATACCACCGTTCAGCGTGTGCTTCAGGAACTGCTGGGTCTCCCGGCACCAATCTATCATCACCACCGTCTGGTGCTGGATGATGCTGGCAAGAAGCTGTCAAAGTCTGACAAATCGATTTCACTGAGGGCCTTGCGGGCCGAAGGCATGACCCGCGATCAACTGTTTGAGCAAATCGGATGGGTGGATGGCTAAAGCCATCCTTTGCCGGGGGCGCAAGGATACGCGTTAGGTGGAAGCCCAAAACAAACAGACATCATTTCTTTTCGCTGCCGCCACCATTTTACTGGCGATCATGCTTTATGACGTTATGGGCGCGATCATAAAGCATCTGAGCCAGTCATATCCGACCCCGCAGCTTTCGATGTTTCGCAATTTGTTCGGGTTTATCCCAACTCTTCTCATTCTTCTGTGGTCACCAAAATGGGTTCAGGCAGGCAGACCATTGGTCATACGGCAATGGAAGCTGGCATTTGCGCGTGGCGGGATCGGTGCCTTTGCCCAGGTGAGTTTTTACCTTGCGATCTTTCATCTGGAATTTGCCACTGCCACGACAATCCTGTTTGCCGGCCCCTTATTCGTAACAGCGCTGTCCATTCCCTTGCTGGGTCACAAGGTTGGTCTGGCGCGATGGCTGGCAGTGCTGATTGGATTTGCCGGCGTCTTGCTGGTGATGCAGCCCACGGCTCCCGACTTTACCTGGTATGCGGTTCTTCCGCTCTGCGCGGCTGCAGGATTTGCCAGTATCAGCGTCTCAGCTCACCTGTTTGACGACGCCGTACCGACAGCTTTGATCAATCTTTATTACAACACCGGCGCGCTGATTGGCGCAGTCGCTCTGGTCGTCTTCACCGGTGGATTTGTCCCCATTGGAAGCTTAATAGATTGGCTGTGGTTGGGCGTCATGGGCATAGCTGGAAGCATTGCTGCCTTTTGTATGATTTCCGCCTACAGATCGGTAGAACCCAGCAGCCTGTCCCCGTTTGAATATTTCGCCATACCCTTTTCATTTTCTCTGGGGTGGCTTTTCTTTTCAGAAACACCGTTTGACCGGTTGTTCCCCGGGGTTCTGTTGATCGTGGGCGGCGGGCTTTTTATTATTTTGCGCGAGCGATCCCTGAAAATGAACCGCTGAACTTGTGGATCTCCAGACAATGTGCTGGCATCAATCTCATCACCCAGAGCGATCATTGTTGACAAAACTCCGAGAATTCACTGAGGAAACCTGCCATCGCCCGCCTGTTCGGCGGCAACTGAAAAAAATTCAAAATCTCTTCAGGTGACCGCTTCATCAGGTCAAACCGCAAAAAGATGTCTGCAGAAAAACGTGTACTGACCGTGGACAAGACCAACCGGAGTTGTTGGAGCATATCATCGCCCCGATGAGAGGCATGCATCAGAGCAATTGGCCTTCCAATGATTTCATCGCGCGACACCAGCCAGTCGATGGCGTTTTTCAGTCCGCCCGGAATGGCTCTGACATATTCCGGGCTTGCTACGATCATGCTGTCGCTGTCCCGAACAAGATCGGCAAAGTTCTGGACCGGTTGCGGCAATGCCACGGCTTCCATATCCGGGGAAAAGACTGGCAAATCGCAAATGCGATCAAACACGACAATCTGATTGTCTGGCCGGGCCATTGCGGACAAAGCGTGCAGCATGGCCGTATTGGTTGAGGCCGCTCGCCCGCTGCCGGAAATCGCTAGAATTTTCATGTCACAGAGTTATGTCAGGCCGAGATTCGGTGCAATGGTCGCTTTGGTGTTTCGGAAACCCAATTAAAAAACCTCAGACCACGAGCTCGGCAATATACAGCCACAGCGCCATGGTTCCCACACTGAGGCCGGTGGAAATTGTGATGGTGTTGGAGGCCAGTGCCTGCCCGGTTTTGAAGTAATCCGCAATCAACAGGGTGTTGACCCCGACAGGGCATGCGGCGGTTACGACCATCGCTTTCACCCATAAGGGCGGCAGCGGGAAAATGTAAAGCGCAGCCACCAGAACGATGGCGGGCATGACGCTCAATTTGATGATCGAAAGATAGATAGCTGGCAGTATGTTGCCGGAAACCTCGTAGCGGCGGAGCTGCATGCCCATGGCGAACAGGGCCAGCGCTCCAGCCACATCGGCCAGATAACCAATCAGGGTTTTGGGCAGACCGGCAAGCGGCAGACCGACCAGATACCACAATCCCCCGCCGACAATGCCCACGATGATTGGATTTTTGACAAGACCCAGCACCACCACTTTCAATGTCTCGATAATACCCGTTTCCCTGTCCAGCAGACCATCTAGCCGCATGGCACGCTGCTGCAACAGGGTGCAGGTCAGCATCATCAGTGGCAGATGAATTGAGATCAGAAGGAAAATCGCGGCGGCACCTTCATCATCATAAGCCCGCAAGATCAGGGGAATGCCAATCAGAACCGTGTTGGAAAAGGCTGATGAAACACCGCCGACAACACCTGCCCGCGCATCGCGCTGAAACACCCGGCGGATGACCAGCGTCCCAAGCACCCACGCAATCACAACGCCCGAGAAATAACTGGCCCAAAGGCTCCAGGGTTGCACGCCGGTAAAATCGGCAGAGGCGATGGTGCGAAAGATCAGCAACGGAATGCCGATGCGAAAGACGAAATCAATCAATCCGTCGCCGGTTGTCATTTTCAGATAGCCGCTGTGAGCCGACAGCCAGCCAAGACCGATCAGACCAAAGACCGGCAATACGATTGAGATAACCAGTTCCAAGGGAGACTTTCTAATGTTGGATGGTCTACTTATCCCTTTCCGCATTGCTGTGACAAGGTGGACTGACGAGTTGACAGCGAAAACACACTTTAGGATTGCATCGCCTGCCAAAGGACCAACCCATTGAGCTTTCCGTTCTCATCTGAGCTTGCAGACACTCGCATTGACTCATCTTTCACGATAGGCTGTTTACAAAACAATGCGAGGTAATCGCAGACATTGCATTGCACAGTCCGTTCTGAGAAGCATATCAGATGGATTCCGGGAAGCGTAAATGGGGAGCCGTGATGACACTGGCCAAAGACAAGACTCGTGACAGCATCATTCGAACTGTCAAAGCAGCCTTCACGAAAAGCAAAGAAAAGCCGCTCGCGGATTTTGCCGGACTGTTGTTTGAAAATGCAGCGTCGGAAGATATTGCAGCCTTCTCCAACGATGCGCTTGTTGCGATTGTCCGCAATGCGCATGATCAATTATTGCGCCGAAAGACCGAGACGGAAATTGTCTCGATTCAGCAATCCAAGGCACGGCCAGAAGGTCTGAGCGTTCAGGTCGTCAACGACAATATGCCGTTTCTGTTCGACAGCGTCATGTCTGAACTGCAAAAGGCGGGCGCTGATATTGCTCTTGTTTTGCACCCGGTTCTGTCTGTTACCCGCGACAAGAAGGGCGCACTGGAAGGGCTGAAAGCCCATCATAAAAAAGGCCCTCAGGCCCGCGCCATTCGTGAAAGCCTGATTCACATCGAGATTGATGCATTTGCCGATCCCCATACAAAGGACGCGCTGGAGAAAAACCTTCATCTGATGCTGAAAGATGTGCGCATGGCCGTGCGGGACTGGAAGTCCATGCTGCTGCGTCTCGAAGAGACCATCCTGAATTACAAAACCAATCCGCCACCACTTCCTGCAGACGAAATCAATGAGGCGGTTGCCTTTCTGCAATGGCTGGTGGATCAGAATTTCACCTTCCTTGGCATGCGTGATTATGCATTTTCCGGTGGCCCGAAACGCGGCACGCTGAAACGCAACGATGATGGCGGCCTCGGTATCTTGCGCGATCCCGATGTGCACGTTCTGCGCCGTGGCCGTGAGCTTGTGACGATGACGCCGGAAATCCGCGCATTCTTCATGGCCCCCGAGCCGCTGATCATTACCAAAGCCAATGTTAAATCACGGGTCCACCGCTCGACCTATATGGATTATGTGGGCATCAAGACCTTTGACGACAAAGGCAAATTATCAGGCGAATTGCGCATTGTCGGCCTGTTTACCTCCACCGCCTATACGCGCTCTGTGAAGCAAATACCGATGCTGCGCAAAAAAGTTGAAATGCTGCTGGAAAACTCCGAATTCGACAAGGACAGCCATGCCGGCAAGGCCCTGTTGAATGTGGCTGAAAGCTATCCGCGCGATGAATTGTTCCAGATTGATCTGGACACACTGTCCGAATTTGCTGACAAAATTCGCCAGTTGGACGAGCGTCCGCGCCTGCGTGTTCTGTCCCGGCTCGACAAGTTTGACCGCTTTGTCTCGGTTCTGGTCTATGTGCCGCGTGATCGCTACAATTCCACAGTGCGCACACGCATCGGCGATTATCTGAAAACGGTCTATCAGGGCCGCCTCTCCGCCTATTATCCTGCCTTCCCGGAAGGCAATATGGCCCGCGTCCACTTCATTATCGGACGCTCGGAAGGCGAAACTCCGAAACTCGATCAAGCTGAGCTTGAAGCACAGATCAGCGATATTGTGCGCACCTGGGATGATGGTCTGAACACTGCTCTTGGCTCCTCAAGCGCTGGCATTTATGAAGGGGCCTTCCCGGTTGCCTATCAGGATGCGTTTTCCGGCGCACAGGCTGTTGATGATATCAATCGCCTTGATGCCATGGGCGAAGGGGAAGACATCTCGATTTCCTTCGGCCGTCAGGACGACATGCCAGATGATCGTGTCAGCCTCAAAGTCTATGCGGCAGGGCAAGCCCTGCCATTGTCAAAGCGGGTTCCCTTGCTGGAAAATATGGGCTTTGCCGCGCTCAATGAACGGACCTATCAGATCAAACCAACGGGCAACCCGTCAGTCTTTCTTTATGACATGACGTTACAGGCCAATTCCGGTGCCGTGGATATATCGGCATTAGGCACGAAGCTGACCGACTGCTTTCTGGCGATCTGGCAAGGCCGGGCAGAAAATGACGGCTATAATGCGCTGATTTTAAATGGCGGGCTGGCGTGGCGCGACATTGCGTTGTTACGCACTGTCTCACGCTATCTGCGCCAGGCGGGCATTCCGTTCTCGCAGGATTACATGTGGTCCACCCTGAACCGCTACAGTGCGATTGCCAGTGAGCTGGTCACTCTGTTCCATGCGCGCTTTGACCCGGTCAATGCTGATCCGGCAGCGGAAGAGGCCTGCTTTAACCGGTTTGTCAAAGCACTGGATGATGTGGTCAGTCTGGATGATGACCGTATTTTGCGGCGGTTTGCCAATGTCATCAAAAGCAGCGTGCGAACGAATTTTTATCAAGTGGATGAAGACGGTCGGCCCGGGCGCGTCATCTCGCTGAAAATCAACTCCCGTCAAGTGGAGGAACTACCTGCGCCACGTCCTTTCCGGGAAATTTTCGTCTACAGCCCTGATGTCGAAGGCGTGCATTTGCGCTTTGGCAAAGTCGCGCGCGGCGGGCTGCGCTGGTCAGACCGGGCACAGGATTTCCGCACGGAAGTTCTGGGGCTGGTGAAAGCGCAACAGGTCAAGAACGCGGTCATCGTGCCCGTTGGTTCGAAGGGTGGTTTCTATCCAAAACAACTGCCTGATCCGGCTGCCGGACGCGAGGCCTGGTTTGAAGCCGGTCGCGATGCTTACAAGATTTTCATCAGCAGTCTTCTGGATATCACCGATAATCTGGATGGCGACAAGGTGGTGCCGCCCGAAAATGTGCTGCGCCTTGAGCCGGATGATCCCTATCTGGTTGTCGCCGCGGATAAGGGAACAGCCACGTTTTCCGATACAGCCAATGGCATTTCCGAAGCGCATGATTACTGGCTCGGCGATGCTTTCGCATCCGGTGGCTCCGTCGGCTATGACCACAAGAAAATGGGCATTACCGCCCGTGGTGGCTGGGAGGCAGTCAAGCGCCATTTCCGTGAACTGAACCGGGATATTCAGACTGAGCCTTTCACCGCCTGCGGTGTCGGCGATATGTCAGGTGATGTGTTCGGCAACGGCATGCTGCTGTCCAAGGCAACAAAACTGGTGGCGGCTTTCGATCACCGGGACATTTTCATTGATCCTGACCCTGATCCGGCCAGCAGCTGGGAAGAGCGCAAACGGCTGTTTGATATGGGCCGGTCCTCTTGGCAGGATTACAATACAAAACTCATTTCCAAGGGCGGTGGTGTGTTCCCGCGCAGCGCCAAATCCATTCCCCTGTCAGCCCCGATCAAGCAACTTCTGGGCCTGTCTGCCGACAAGGCAGCACCCAATGAGATTCTGACAGCCATTTTGAAACTGGATACCGACCTTCTGTGGTTCGGCGGTATTGGTACTTATATCCGCGCCACGACAGAATCCGATGCGGATGTCGGCGACAAGGCCAATGATGCCATTCGCATTACGGCACCCGAGGTTCGGGCGAAATCCATTGGGGAAGGCGCAAATCTGGGCGTCACCCAAAGAGCCCGCATTGAATATGACCGGATCGGTGGCCGGATCAACACGGATGCGATTGATAATTCGGCAGGTGTGAATTCCTCCGATATGGAGGTCAACATCAAGATCGCGCTGGGCGCTGCCGTCCGCAGCGAAAAGATTGATCTGAAAAAGCGCAATCGCTTCCTTGCCTCCATGACCGATGAAGTGGCCGATCTGGTTCTGCGTAACAATTATTTCCAGACCCTGTCCCTGTCTTTGACCGAGCGTGAGGGGATGGATGATTTTGGCTTCCAGGCACGGTTGATGGACCAGCTGGAAGATCGGGGGTTGCTTGATCGTGCGGTCGAATTGCTGCCCGATGACGCGGCCATGAATGAAAAACTGACCACCGGCGAGACCCTGTCGCGGCCTGAAATTGCCGTGCTGCTGGCCTATGCCAAAATTGTGCTGTTTGATGATCTTCTGGCCTCGGATGTGCCGGATGATCCTTATCTTGCCAAAGAGCTGTTCCGCTATTTTCCAAAGAAAATGGCCAAGTCCTATGTGGACGAGATTTCGGCTCACAGACTGCGGCGGGAAATCATCGCCACCATGCTGGCCAACTCACTCATCAATCGCGGTGGTGCAACGATTTTGACACGGGTCGCTGATCAAAGCGGCGCCGCCCCTGCTGAAATCACCCGCGCCTTTGCTATTGTCCGCGACAGTTTCGGACTAACCGAATTGAATGAGGCGATCGATGGTCTGGACACAAAAATTGATGGTCAGTTGCAGCTCGAATTATATGCGCAAGTGCGCGAATTACTGATCGACCGGATCATCTGGTTCCTGAAAAATGCAGATATGAGCCAGGGAATTGCCGGTGTGGTGGAGAATTTTGCCACCGGCATCAGCACTTTGCGCGGTACGCTGACGCCCTATCTGCCGGATTATCTGAAAAATCGGGTTGCCGACGCAAAATCACGCTTTGTGAAAGGCGGCGTTCCTGCAGCTCTGGCCGAACGCATTTCAAGCTTGCAACTGGAAGCCATGTTGCCCGATATCGTACTGATTGCGCAGAACAGCAAACGCTCGCTACAGCAGGCAGCGGAAGCCTATCTGGAGGTTGCCGGTCTGTTTAAACTGGGGCGTCTGGACGCCTTGGCGCAGGGTATTCCGATCACTGATTATTTCGATGGTCTTGCCGTGCAGCGTGCGCGACAGGTTCTGGGAGAAGCCCACCGGGCCATCACATCCGATGTGCTGACAGCTAGTCCCGCCAGCAAGGTTGACATTACCGTGTGGATTGCAGATCAGGGCGTTGGAGTAAAGCGGACCAGTCAGGCCGTCGAAGGCGTTGTTGAAAGCGGCACACTCACCGTTTCCAAACTCGCTGTTGCGGCCGGGTTGTTATCGGATCTGGCAGGAAGCTGATCAACCCGTTGGGCTAACCAGCCAAACCGGCCAGGCGTCTATCAGGAGATTTTTATGACCGTTTCCAGGCGGGGAATTTTCGGCTGGCTGATGTTTGATTGGGCAACACAGCCGGTCTTCACATTGATCACCACCTTTATCTTCGCGCCCTACTTTGCCGGCAGGTTCATGGAGGATGGTGTCGCGGGTCAGGCCTATTGGGGATATGCCACCGCCACCGCCGGAATTCTGATTGCGGTTCTGTCGCCGTTGCTGGGATCGATTGCAGACATAACGGGCCGCCGCAAACCCTGGATTGCCAGCTTTTCAGTGCTGCTGATGATTGGTGCACTCTTGCTGTGGTTCTCTGAACCTTTGGCACCTGGCGGCTCTCACACCTCCGCCATTTTCCTGGTGCTGGGGGCCTATATTCTGGTGACAATCGGCGCGGAATTCTCCACGGTTTTCACCAATGCCATGATGCCGGATCTGGTGCCGCCCGAGCGCCTGGGACGCCTGTCCGGAACCGGATGGGCGATTGGCTATGCAGGTGGTCTGGTGTCTCTCGTCATCATGCTGGGCTTTCTGGTGGCCTCGCCTGAAAGCGGCAAAACACTGTTGGGCATGGTGCCGCTGTTCGGCCTCGATCCGGTTGCAGCAGAAGGCACACGTGCGACAGGCCCGTTGACGGCATTGTGGTATCTTGTGTTCGTGTTGCCCCTGTTTCTGTTCACTCCGGACAGTGCCAAACGGCAAAGCATGTCTTTTGCCAAAGCCGCCCGGCAGGGCGTTAGCGATCTCATCACACGGGTGAAACGCGCACGGCAGGACAGGCCCCTGTTTCTCTATCTTCTGGCACATATGCTGTATGTGGATGGATTGATTGCCCTTTTTGCTTTTGGCGGAATTTATGCCCAAAGCGTGTTTGGCTGGGATACGACCAAGCTTGGCATTTTCGGCATTTTCCTGACCATTACCGGCGTTGCCGGCGCTTTGATCGGTGGCCGCCTGAATGATCGCCTTGGCTCCATTGCCGTCATCAAGGGCAGCATCATCATTCTCATCCTGTCCTCAATTGCCATTCTGTCGGTTGAAAAAACGGCCATTTTGTTTGTGGTGCCGGTGTCCACCAGCGTCGCCGAGTTGTGCTATTATCTGATCGGCGGCGTCATTGGCGCAGCGGCAGGTCCGCTACAATCAGCAAGCCGCACCTATCTTGCAGAAATCACACAGCCGCATGAGCGCACAGGCGCTTATGGGCTGTATGCCATGGTCGGCAAAGTTACCAGTTTTGCCGGACCACTGGCCGTTGGTTTGCTGACCTTCATCTCGCAATCCCAGCGCATCGGCATCAGCGCCCTGATCGTATTTCTGGTTGCGGGTTTCATCGTTCTGACATTTGCCGCAAAAAGCGCTCGGCAGCCTTAGGTTTGGCCATGGCACCCGTTACCTGAACTATCGATTTGCATCGGTCCAAGGCTGCCGTTGGATACTTCCGTTGTTGCGCTCTTGAATCTCAAATTCCCTCTAGCCGTTTAACAACCAGGTCCTGTAACCGCCAGAGATGCGCGTCTTAGGATTCACCCTCTTTCCTATGAGGTACAGGCTGTGCCCGATCGGGCCGTCCAATGCTGTGGCAGGCATTAAAGGCCTGGTTCAAAACTGGTCTGGAAAAACCGACATTAGCATTTGGACGCCGTGTTCGCTGTTACAGGCGCCTGCTGCAATCATGTGACCGACGATCTTACGCCGTTCAACATCGTGGAACAGGGCGGTGTCATCGACCTTTGGTTCGGCTTTCCGAAAGGTCCAGTTGAGAAACGAGAAAGGGGAAAGGGACAGGGCGCTCATCTTTGGTCTCCATCATATTGTTGGACATAGATTACGCTTGGAAAAGTACTTCTGGTATCTGTCACGGCGCCGTGCTGATATGCAAAAATGCAGAGCCGGTTCAGAGATTGGGGAGACGTGCGGGTATTCCTCGCAGTGATGCGCGAAGGGTCGACCCTTGCGGCCTCTCGTCATTTGGAGATCAACCAGACGACTGTCGCGCGGCGCATCGACGTTCTTGAACACACTCTCGGTGTGACATTGTTTGACAGAACTACGCGCGGGGCGGAGCCGACAGAGCGCGCGACCGCCTTGTTACCTTATGCCGAATCCCTCGAGCAAGCCGCCCTTGCGTTTGCAGCGGAAGCCGAAACCGAGAGGGGTCGGGCCAGCGAGCCTATCCGTATCACCGCGTTTGAGAACGAGACGTTTGGCAACATAGGGGCAGTGGTCGCCGAATATGTCGAGAAACATCCGGGAGTCAGTTTTGAATTCGTTTTCTCGGAACGAAATCTGGACCTGATGAAAGGAGAGGCTGATGTTGCCCTGCGCATGACACCAGTGATCTCTGACAACAGGTTGATTGCCCAGAAAGTCGGCCAGACGCATTGGACCTATTATGCCTCGCGCACCTATGCCGCCAATCATACGCTGCCTACGGAATTCTGCGAGGATATGGAAGATCATCGTGTCCATTTGCTGACGCATATCCAGAGCAAACGTCGCAACATTGTGCGATGCGCAACAGCCAACGATTTGATGATGGCGATCCAAACCGGCCAAGGTATTGGCGCATTCCCGGTGACGACTGGGGATGCAAACCCGAATCTTGTGCGCTGTTTTGACCCGCCACCCGGCTCTGAATTGCCGGTCTGGTTGATCGCATCTCCATCTGCGCATAAGCGGCCCGAGATCCGCCGCTTTACCGCCTTTGCAGTGCCCCGGATTGCGCGGAACCTCAAGAAATTGAGCTAATACAAGCACGAAGCGGACATTCGTGAATGTCGCAGCATTCGGTAGTTTGGGCTCCTTGCTGCCCTTCGCTGCCGAACACACGAAGGTCCGCTCCGGACCGTTAGCCCCAGCGTAAGAAGCCGATGATTGCCGAGCCTGCATAAAACAGTTGCAGCGTTAAAAACGCCCATCTTTTGTCTATTACTGCCCAGCCGGAAAATAGCGTCGCGGAGGTGAGCAGCAATGTGAACGCAAGAATTTCATTGCCGGTATTTGATGCTATCAGAAGGGCATATAGAATACCGAGAGCGGAGCCCAGCCATTCGAAAATTGTCGTCCAGGTTCGACTTTGCATCACCAGTCCCCCGTATGTTTACATCGACCTGTTTATACATTTTCTTTGGAAAAACAGACGAAAATTCCAACTGTCCAGGTCAGCCTGGTTCACATCGCGAAGCTTGGGACTACTTGCAGTTATCGGTGTCACGCCACAATCTCGGGTTTTCCTGGCATCGACAACGGCAAGTACTCCGAACCTCCGCAACTCCATTTTCCGGCTGGGCGATAATTGAGAAAAGATGAGCGTTTTTCGCGCTGCAACTGTTTTATGCCGGCTCTGCCATCATCGGCTTCTTACGCTGGAGCTAACGGTCCAAAGCCGGCTTTCGATCTCCCTTGCACTGAAATCCAACTGCGCTCCAATGCAGACATTCGTTCAAAGTGTTCGTCCTTTGGCTTAGGACGATAGCTATGCGCACTTTGCAGACTTAGGCTGCGCGCCCGCTTTGGGAGACCATCTTCGAAAATTCATCACATCTGGTGCTGAGGCATCTGGTGGGATAAATACCGCTAGACAGTTGAAACCGTGCGTCGAATATTCAACGCGTATTGGGAGACATCAATATGAGAGATCACATAGAACCGAGGCCTTGGAACTCCATTCAGGCTGAGATTGTCAAACTGCTAGACAAAGTATCAGAGGAGGAATTTAGGCAACTGCTCTCGGTATTTGAAGAATCATCCAATCGGCGTTGGTTCTTCTCCGGGCAGGGACGATTAGGCCTCATCGCTCAAATGGCAGCAATGCGTTTTATGCATCTCGGATTCGAATGCCATGTAACCGATGAGGCCACCGCACCGGCTGTTCGGAAAGGCGACTACTTTGTACTAGTGTGCGGTTCGGGGCGCACGCCTGTCAGCAAGAGCTTCGCCGAGATTGCTCACGCTGATGGGGCAGAGCTGATCGTTGTTACCCATAAGCCAAACAGCGAAATCGCCCTTGATGCCGACGTGCTTCTAACCGTACCTATGGGAGAAACTATGCAGTTCGGAGGCACACTTTTTGAACAAGGAGCCCTGATCTTACTGGACTGTTTGGCGCTTGAGCTTGTGAAAAAAACAGACGACGCTCACAACAGAATGTGGCAGCGTCATACCAATCTTCAATGAAACAATCTGCACAGGCGAACGAAATCGCCTGTCTCTACCGGGACAATCCGTCTGGCGCATCGCTGGCGAACATGTACGCTTGATGCGCAACACGCCTTTTGTTTTAGGCGCAGTATTTAACAGATTGGACACTAAGCGGAAGTTCGCCGCAACTGCCACCCAGTCCGCACAGACCACCGACACTTCCGGCCCAAAGCCGCCGTTCGTCGGGCAAGATCGGCTCTCCCGATTGCAGTCGTTCGCCGCATCTGCGAACAATAACTGGCTCAGATGACCGCAATGCGGGACATAGTGTGCTTTCGCTGCAGGTGCGCCAATGGCTGCTTTCGTGAAATCGGCTCCTGATCGACTGTAATTCTTACCGTTCAACAAACGGTGGTTTTTGACAGGGCAGTTCCCTCAAGCAAAACGGCCACTGCGTTCTTTGTGCGGTTGGCCGACGCCATACCATCGCCGCACTATTTCAAGCCAAAGCCCGTATGGCCGTCCGCAAAAAATCATAATGACTGCCGCACCAACGATACCCCAAAGAAGACCTGCGCCGGAGGCTCCACCCATCCAAATGATCGCAGCGTAAATTGGAACCTGAAAACTTAACAGTGCTAGCGTATCGAATAGAAGCGCCTTTGGCCTTCCAAAGATTGCCTCGCCAGATGTAGCCATGACCAGATCACGCCAAAGACCATAGGGGCGAGCTGTTATTATCATAAGTGGTGTCCCTATCAATCGCGCTAGGCCGACTTCCTGCCAGTCCATTCCCGCAATGAACCGCTCGTTTAATACGCCAGTAAGCGTGAAAAAGAGAACAAGGGCTGTTGTGTCTGCCATCAAGCTTCGCATGATTATCACTCACCTTTATTATGTGTGTCGCACACATACTTAGGCGACTTGCGATGTGTGTGCAACGCATATATATTTGCGCTATGATTAAAACTGACCTTTCAAACATCGTCTGCGCATTCGGGCTTGCCGTCTCCGACCGGCTTGCCGTGGCCACTGCACGTTGTCTTCCTCGGGATGAACCGGCAAAGGCCATTGCGTTCATAGGACGAGAGACGGACATGACCATCCGTGCGCTGAGTGCGCACATGCAGCTTTCTCACGCGGCGACGCTTCGCATGATCGATCGACTGTCAGACGATGGCTTGGTGATCCGCGCGACATCTCAAACAGATCGGCGTGCCGTTGGCCTGTCGCTAACCGATGACGGTTTAGAAACCTATCAGCAGCTTCTGGGCGCACGGGCCGCAACGGCTGGCTCCGTTATCGAGGGGCTTGAATCCAGTGAGCAAGAGCAGTTGAAAGCGCTACTGAAAAAGGCTCTTGCAAGCATGGTGTCATCACCGGAGGCGGCTGTGCAATGCTGTCGCTTTTGCGACGTTGTAGCTTGCTCTGAATGTCCGGTGAACGAGACCTACTAGGCAATACGGCTATATTCCAAAAACGCTCCTTTTTGGAATACACCAAAACCACCCCGTTTGACGCTGCCACAAACCCCGATCAAAACCCAACCAGTGGTTAAAGGGTTTTGGCTCTCACGTGATAGCAGACATTAGCTGCATTGCAGAGAATCGGTAAAGCGGGCTCAAACCTGCCGTTCACATGATTTCCAGTGGCTTGAAATAACTCCAGCACAAATTACAGCTGAGCGGACTTTTCGGTCGTTCCCGATCTAGTCTTCCAAAAGCCAAGTGGGATCCGTTACGCAGCGCGGGCAACCGATGGTTCGATCAGTTCAAGTCGGCAAGCAGAAAAAGGGTTCATCGATTTTTCCAGTGCGCAACATCCGGCCGCGACGGATTTTTAGCATCAACCTTGAGCGTTTCGATAGTCAGTCCGGCAACGTCCTGAAAAGCCCGACGGATCTGCGAAATCTCGGTTGCCTCACGATGCATGGCCACCAACTCGACCAAGTCACCGGCATCCAACGTGTAGAAGTGCACGAATTTGTTGCCCTCTATTGTCCCCCCTCGGCGGCGGCTATGCACGGACGATGCGAGGTATTCCCCGAACGGATGACCTTCATGGATTGATATTTCGCGTTGTCCAAAAAATGTTGTTATTGTCAAAACGTTGGGTCGGATCGTCAGCATGGGCGTCCGCCAGGCATTGATGAACCCGGCCCCCAATGCGCAGGCTCCTGCTAACCCTAAGACGCACAAAGTAACGGTCTTGAGGTCATAGCTTCGCGCCAGCACGGCGACCACAATCAAACCCAAAAAGGCCGCAGAAATGATCACCCCACCCAAATAGGTTAGCAAAATTCCGTCCGGTCTCTTGAACTGAACTACTTGCACGGGAGCCACGTTTTCAACCATTCAAACAACATATCAACGCGTGCCCAATTCATCAAGCACGACTGCCCCAAACAGGCTACGGCGCCCTGACCCAAAGCAATATGGGCTCAAAGCGGAATTTGCCTCGAAACCAATTCCGACCGAATATCTTATTGCTGAATGTCTGAGTGCTGCGGATGGAGGGAATGGTGAGGAGACTTTGTCATGTCCACTTCCAACCTTCCCATGATTATTCCGTCAAAGCGCGCATGGAACCATGGTCGTATTATCGGCCAAAAACGTCCGTTGTTGCCCAAGCATGTCTGGGCAATCCGTGTTCGGCTAGAACTCGCAAATACCGTCCGCGATCTTGCATTGTTCAACACCGCTATCGACAGCAAGCTACGCGGCTGTGATCTGGTCAAGCTCAAGGTGGCCGATGTCTACGCCTCGGGCGCTATTAAGGAGCGCGCCTCAATTCTTCAAAGCAAGACCCAAACTCCGGTCCGGTTCGAGATTACAGAAGGGACGCGCAAATCTTTAGTGGACTGGGTCTGCCATCCATTGATGTCAGGCCATGACTTTCTCTGGCCCGGTCGCTTCCATGATCGCCCCCACATTTCGACAAGGCAATATGCGCGAATGCTGAAGGATTGGGTAAATTCAATTGGTCTCGAACCAAGCGCTTACGGCACCCACTCGATGCGTCGCACCAAGGTCGCGCAGATCTACAAGAAAACAGGCAACCTGCGTGCAGTTCAACTTTTGCTCGGCCATACCAAAATGGACAGTACCGTCAGATACCTTGGTGTAGACCTCGAGGACGCGCTCGCCATTTCGGAGAGTGTAGAAATTTAGAATTGATGGGCCGGCGTCAAAGCCGGCCCGGAGCTGCCATTGACCCTACCATCGGGATGCTGCAGTGCGGCCCACCGAAGGAGACATTGGCAGTAGAGCGCAGCATTCTGGCCTCCCGAGCACTCGGGGCGGCACAAAAGCGGGGCAGGTCCATTGTGACTTCAATTTGCACCATCAGAGCGCTTCGATTTCAGAGACGTTCGCTTACAGGGAACAGAGATCGAACTTCTGCTGGGCTCAGTTCATTCGGCCCTCGGCAAAAGGGGTAGTCCATTCTTCGCTTTGCGTATTTCTAGGATGAAGCCGGTTACATCAGTTGGACTAATCGCGTCTAAATCACCAAGCCCTTCACCAAACTTTGACGTTAAGAAACGGTCAAAGAACCGTAGACAGTGATAAATCGTATTGACAGAAAGGCCGCGTTGAATCCTGAGATACGTGTCATATTCGCGTTTCAGACAGGCTCTTGGTGACATGTCGAGTTTCGGCACAGAACGTGCGGGGGTATTTGCATTCTGGATCAGATAATCCCTGAACCTGTTGATACGAAAGCGGCAGTGCTGTCGATCTTTCGCCGACGCCTTATTGACAAGTTGAGTGGCAACCTGTTCCATTTGGTCATCGGAAAGATCAATGGGCTTGAGGTCCGCTGCGATCATCGCAGACCAAAATTTCCTTGCGGTGGCGCTGTATTGCAGCTGTGAGTTGTGGCCATAGCCCTCAGCCTCAATGAGGGTGCCAAAACCCGCTACCGGGTCAACAATATCGTGTTCAATACCCGTGCTACACTGTGATGTTGCATTGTTTTTCATAAGTTTTTCATTCATTTGGGTGAAGGCTAAACTTATGACAGATCAAGAAAGCAGACGCTCAATCTCCCGCAATTGGACGATAACAATGCGGACTTTGCTGCCTTTCACGCCATCAACTCCAATGGCCGCAGCTTGCGCATTGCGTTTTCACAGAGACGCAAAGACGCGCCTAACTGCTGTTCGCGGCACAGAACTCGAACGTTCGCATTCTGGCAGAACACTTCCGACACCGTAATTTCCGTTATAGCGCTCACAGTGGGAACCCGGTATTTGACAATCATTGCGATTTATAATGCCAAATAGGCGGTTGGCCGCTCAAATGACACTGCTCGGCACGGGGCACTTGGTCGCGTCTGAACAGGGTATCTACATACGACCCGTCAGCAGATTGCCAAACTTAGCCGCTGTCGCCCGGCAATAGATACGCGACAAGGTCGGACAGGTCCTCGGGCGACATGGCCCACCGCGGCATACCGAGGCCGATCTCACTGCCGTCTGGCCGGACGCCCCGCGTCAGTGCCTCTGCCAGGCTCTCGCGGGTATAGGCAGAATGTGCGTGATCGTCCGTATCGCCATGCGCGCCCGTCAGGGCCTCTGCGGTAATCGCCGGAGCGACCGTCCAGAAGAACGGGCGTAACCTGCCACCCTCCCGATCGATACCATGGCAGGCGACACAAGCACCGCCCCCCATCATCGGCATGTGACGATCACCGCCAATGGCCCTGATCGGCTGCCCGCCAACACCCACGCCGGTGAAGTACAACCGCGCACCGTTGCTTTGAAACTGCGGCGGCCAATCGCTGTGACTGACCCTCGGCCCCATCGAGAAACCGAAGATCCAGATTGCGACAGCTGCCAATGCGACCCCCGCGAGGGCGATCAGGCCGTTACGGTGGCGGTTGTTCACACCGGTCATATCGCCTCCACTACCTTTCGCAGCAGATCGCGCACTTCGCCCGCGACACGCTTGAGGTTGCCATTGTCAATCGCGGCCATCGAGGCTTGCGGGTCGACCGCCGAAACCTCAACGTCGTTGCCGACCTCGCGCAGGATGACATTGCAAGGAAGCATCGCGCCCACCTTCGGTTCCAGACCGATCGCCTGCCAGGCCATCTCCGGATTGCAAGCCCCGAGAACGAGGTAGCCCGGCATATCCTTGTCGATTTTCGTTTTCATTGCCGCCTTGACGTCGATCTCGGTCAGGACGCCAAAGCCAGCCCCGGCAAGCGCACTGCGTGTCCGCGCCTTCGAACGTCCGGTCAATCGAGTAGTTCATCGGGAAGTTCTCCACCTTGTTTGCTGCTATTTTTGCAAGTATTTAATCAGTGCAGCGATCGCAAGAACGATCACCAGAAGGATCAGGAACATCCAGATTCCGCCGAAACCCATTCCAAATCCGTTCATCAATTCATTCTCCTTTTAATTTCCTTTGATAGACATCGAGACCGGTCCGCACCGGCATGTCCGGATGTGAATTCCGTTACATCCCGAGGTTGGCGGGCGGCGCAGGTCTGGCGTCTTAAAAGCGCCTGAATGCGCATTCCGGCGCCATGCTCCGGCGTAACGGAATTCACCATCGGGCACGACCGCGCATCAGCCGTGGTCGTCTTCCGGACCTCCTTCGTGATGGTCATCTTCCGTCTCATGGTGCATCATCCCCTTGACCGCCTCGGGAATGTCGGCTTCGGAGAACTCTGCCTGTTCGGACTGGTCATGCACGAAGGCGATTATATGTGCCAATTCCTCGCCGGTAAGCTCGATCTGGCCACCCAACTCCTCCTCCTGCAATGCGACCATGGCACCGGCCCCGCGCCACATGCGTGCAGCGAACTCGAAGGGGTTCATCGGCATTTCCATGAATTCGGCATCGAGCATCGCAGCATCCTGACCACCCACGTCGTTGATTGAATGACAAACAACGCACCCCTTTTCAGCAAAAAGCGTTCGCCCCTTGCCCGCGTCCATCTCGGGCATCATCAACCCTTCGGCCATCATCCCGTTGTTCATTCCAATTGTTGAGCCTTGCTGCTGTGCGGCCACTGGCAATGTGAACGGCAAAAGGGCAGCGGCGATCGTCAGTTTCATGATTTTCATTGAATGTCCTTTCCATTTTTAGTTTGGTTTTGTCTTTTCAGCGTCGATTTCGCTTGGTGGTTCTTTTTTCAAACGAGCCGGGTAGCCTTGTTTTCGGATCCAGTGGAGCAATACGGGGCGGTCTACCAATCCATGCCCCGTTCAGTTTTGCTCAGCGCCGCCCTGATTGTGGCGCGCAGGTCCAGATCGCCAGAGGCGCGGATCGCCCGATCGATCCGTCGGGCCGCATTGTAGCCTTGCTCTGCTGCCTCGCTTGCCTCGTGGCCGAATTGCGCCCTGAACCGTCCCGCAAACCCGCTGGCTGCGCGAAGGTCCGGCGACGGCAAGGCCGCTGGTCGTACAAATATCGTTGCCAGACCAAGCGCCGCGTCGCCGATCCCCATGGCCGAGGGCACCGGACCGAGAAGGAGCGCGATATCGGCTGTTTCCGCAGGAGAGCCGACCAGTTCGGCAACAGCGGCGGCACCGCCGGGCGGCAGCACCCATATCTGAACATCCAGCCCGCCCAGATGCCCGTCAGACGTTTCAAATGCGTGGCCGTCGTTTTCGCGGGTGGCTACGATGAAGCCGCGCACGGCCTCGGCGACATGTGTGACAGGATCGTCGGCCAACCCGTCGCCGACAATCGCCACGGTAAACTCATGCGCCAGCGCAGGCGATGGGTCAGCACCTGCAACGAGTCCGATTATGGCGGACGCAATGATTGAGGGCATTTCTAGCATCTTCATTTCCTCCCTCTGTTTGGCTTCTTCTTCTAATGTGGTTCCCTGTCAGATTCCGGGCGTGGGGCCTCAGTTCATCACCACCATCTGGTGGCCTTCGCCCATCACCGGAAATTCGCCAGTCACACTGAGATCGACTGGATTGATAATCCAGACTTTGGACTTGGCGCGCGACGAGACGAAGATACGCCCGGTGCCGGGGATCGTGGTGAGGTGATAGGGCTCGGGCGCAAGTGGAACCGTCGTGATCACGCCGCGCGCAAGGTCGATCGACGCAAGTATATCTTCGCCCCGCCCGGCCACGATCAGGCGCGTGCGGTCATCGGTCAGTGCAATGCCGTGGATTTCGCCACCCAGATCGAAGCTGCGGCGCGTCTCGCCACTTTCCAGTGCCAGTTCCAAAACGCGCCCAGCATCAGCGTCCGCGACATAGAGTGCACGCCCTACAGCATCAATGACCATGTGTTCGGGGGCTGCACCAACGACCATGTTACGGCGCACGATCCCGCGCGCCAGATCAACCTCGCTGACGGTGCCGTTGCCCGCGTTCGAGACATAAACGGTGCCGCGATCCACATCAAAAACCGCGTAATTGGGCATCGCCCCGGTCGGAATCCACGCAGTCATCTTGAAGCTTTTCAAATCGATCACCGAAATTCCGTCATTCGACGGATGGGTCGCGACTGCAAACCGGCCATCGGGTGACACGGCGGTGTGATGCACAGCGCCCGGCACCTCGATCCGGCGCAGTATTTCGCCAGTCTGTGTATCAAGAATGCTGAGCAGGCTCACGCCCGCGTCGGCGGGGCCCATGGATTTGGCCGTTGGGGCATGATGGGCGGCGTGTTCATCGGCGGACACGCTTTCGGGTTGGGCGGTCTGGGCAACGTCATCGCGGTCGATCTCGGCATAACTGCCGGCAACCAGAACCGGCACGCCAGGCGCGCCGGACAAACCATGCACCGCCTCCAACCCATCAATCCGGCGGATCGCGCTGCCCGTGGACGCATCCACCATCAGAACGGAATTCGCGCTGCCTTCGGGGATAAAGACGGTCTGCGCGACAGCCATACCGCTGATCAGCGCACCCACCGATGCCGTCGCCAGCACCTTTCTCAAATTTCTACACTTCATTGGGTTTCCTTCCGGATGTCGGCCACCAGGCCGTTATGTGTGAGAGTGTTGCTGCATCATCCCGCCAATTGTCCTGACTTCACGTGTCAATCGATCTCCAATCGGCACCATTTCCCGAAGCACGACACACCGCCTATGGTATCGGAACAAAGGCCGTCGCCTTCAAAAATACAGCTTCCAAGATCAGGAATTCAACGCGCCGGGGCGTGCCGGCGCACGTATGTCAGATATGTTTGGGAGGTCGGAAATGGCCGTTCAGCAGAGACGATCCCATCTTGTCAAAGGGCGCTGCAAAAAACGTATCGTTCGAGTCAGTCCATGCAAAATTCGTAAATTCACCCGTTAACGCGACATGACAGCCGAATGCGGACTGACAGTAATCGCTCTCATCAGTCTTCGCCTGCGCTTTGGTCATAAGCGGTTTGTCATCGATCTGAACGAGTTCAACAACGGGGTCGTGTGGCCAAGTGCCCGCTACATGGCCGTCGAAGACATTCAATACGACAAGCGCCAGAACTGCGACGATCATCACAACCTTATTCGATTGAGTGATAATCCGACGCTGCAGTTTCCACTGTCTCATGGGGTACATCTCCAATGACCCATACATTAGACCGAATCGCCAAGTTGGCCTTGACATAGATCAAATCGTGAAACCTGATGTCCGCCATGACTTGTTCCGGAAAGTCGAATTAGCGTCAGAAATGGTGCGGTGAATAAGGTCATCAATTGAGATTGGCCCCCTCCCGGCAGTTTGCAGAAGCGGTGCTCTGCTTGAGTATTCTTTGATCTGCAGTCTGGCCAATGAGGTCATATGTCCAGCCCGTGGTCCCTGAACTAAAAAGTCCGTCCCTTTTCTAAAGCCCAACTTGCCTGCAGGAGGCGTCTTTCTAATAGGGGGTCATTGATCAGTGCTTTTGCACGATGATGTCGGCTTGACGTGGTGGGCTTCAATTCCATTCGGCCAATGTGCAGTATTCTGCAAATTGGGCTCAAAGTGTCAACTCGCTGCTAAATGCCGCAATGTCCGCTGTGGCGTACAGCAGGTTTATGCAGATGAGGTTTGAGACAAACCCTAGTAAACCAGCATCCCATCATGAGAGCGCGGCATAATCTGAACCTCGGCATTATTGGTCTTATGCCGATGTCGGAATAAGACCCACTGGACGGGAGCCTCGGGGGGCAGGTCCGTGAACACGTAGTGCAAAGAGGAGCAGACGGACAGTGCTCCCGAGCTTGAAAACCAAGAACGACGTAATGCCTGCGTCATGGCCTGCTTCCCAGATTGAGCCTGCAATTCTCGCACTTGCAGCTAAGGTCCGGAATCCGGCCCTTAGCAGATATTTATGGTGTACATAACTCAACTAGAGGATTTTCTTGAAGCTGACATTGGTTCAATGTCGGGCATTCTACTCAAATCAAGATCAATTGTCCGGAGCTTCGTGCCACTCTCTGATCGTTCGGGTAAGATTTGGCAATGCGAAGACGCACACGAATTGGACTGTTCCGTTGATCGTGTCTGTAATCGCGGAAGCACCGGCGTTGTTACCTATCAGGTTTCGATGCCGATACCGGCTAGGCGGGATAACACTTGTAGCGCGCAAATACCTATCGTATCAAATGGCGGATGACGCGCGCATGGTGCCGGAACCTTTAAATGCATCTTCTGGGCGCGGCAATGATATCAGAGTTCGGCCTGTAACCAGTGGTGGTCAATCATTAGTTTTGGCGCTGGAGGCGTTAATTCAGGTGGTCAGCTTGCGATGAACAGTGGTCGCGTTTGTGCCGCTTGGACTGGCGGCTAATAGAACTTCGTAAAATGAGGAATAAAATCATGTACAAACAATTTCGCTTCGGCGTTGCCGCGGGAATGATCGCCGCCACAATATCGACTTTTGGCGCGCCGGTCATGGCCAGTGAACGGACATCACAACAGCGATTGGGTTCCGGGCCAGATATCTACAGAGTGGAGGTCCGTAATTTACATCGTCTCGAAGTGTTGGAGGCTGGCGATTCCGATGGTGTGGGCGAATTGCATGAAATGACCGTCGAACTGCAGGCTTATGATCAGGAAGCCAGGGATCAGTATGATAGACTAAAGTTCTCGGGCACCGAGCTCTATTCGATCAATGAGGGCGGTATTGTCGGCGGTACGCGATATTTCCCTATCCGGGTCGGTCAACATGTTTTCACCTCAAACGATCGAAGACAGAATGACACCACTCAAATGTGGATTCATGTTAATACAGGTGCTGAACCCACAGCGTATGACACTGTTGGTCGCGTATCGCTTTCTATCACAGCACAAGAACTGGATTGCACGGGGCAACGGGTATGCAACCGCAGGAGCAATGGAAAAGTTACCATAAATTTCAAAATCCCCGAATTTACGACCCGGCCATCGAACCGCTGTGGTCCAGACAACACATTTCGGTTGGAACCATTGGACGGAGAGATTCAGATTAGCGGCCTGTCGAATTCAACCGTCTTCTCCGGCACATACAGTGAGAGCTGGTATCTAGGGGTTGACCATAAAGCGGGCGGTCCGAGGCTTATTCCATTCAACGCTGAAATCTGTATCGCAAGCACGATTAGGCCATAGGCGAACCGACTAAATACGAGGGAAATCAGATGGCTAAACACGTCAGAGAAGCAATTTTTGCCAGCGCAATCGCGCTCGGGGTTTTTGTTCAGCAAGCAAATGCAGAAGCGCCGTTGACAAACACCCCGATCTCATTTGCGGATGCGACCGGCAAAACAGCAACGATGATCGAAATTGACCCTTGCCCGTTTGTGTCCGATGAAACCATCATTGCATCCGTACGAACGGACTTCGAAATCACCCGCCGGGAGGTATCGAACACGGCCTGCCGGTGGTCCTACAATGCAGGTTTTTCGATCGACATCACCCTCGAAGATGTGACAAGCGCAACGCCTGTTTCGGAGCGTCGGCTCAACATTGACGTTGATCCGGTATTGGTGCCACAAGATGGTCCTGGTACCAATGCAGCGGTGCTAAACGATACCGCGTGGGACACACCGTTGCCATATGCTTATAGTTTTGAAGTGGGCGGTAAGCTGGTATTTATGCAGTATCTCGGCTTCAAGACTAACGCCCTCATAATGCGTCCCGCGGCCGATGAAATCGCGCGCCGCATGGACAGTGTAGCTGATATTCAGCACCAAAGGCGCGAGCTGTCTGTGCCGTTCGAAGCGTGCAAAATTTGGGCTCGAGATGATCTCAGAACAGCATTCAATGTTGGCGATCAAGCAATTGTGGAACCGGGCGCACGAGGTAGTTCAACATGCACGTGGAACATGTTTGAAGATGGCGTTTCAGGGCAGCGAACGGTGACGTTCAATATCTACAAACCGCAACTTGGCGAGAAGCAAGAATATGAATATGACAGCTACGTGCCGTATTCTACAGATGGGGAAACCCATTATTTAAGACAGGCACCTTCGGATTTTGGTATGTATATTCATATCATCACAGCCCGCCCGGCAGGAGTGGTTCACATAACCGTATCGGATCCCAATCAGGACCCAACCTTCGTAGCCAAAACTCTCCAGCAAAACTTGTTAAGCCGGATGGCTCCATAAGTTGGTTTGGGAGATGATATGCTGATCGGTGGTTCCGGCTCTGACATATTCGAGTTCGCGGTTGGAGATGGGAGCGCTTCGTATAGTTTTCAGTAGAAATACCGATAACTCAGCGGATATTTGCAGTTTATCAAGAACGATGTCGCCAAATCTTAGCCATAGATTATTTTTCTCTTAGTTATCATAGGGCTCGTTGCGGATCTCTGGTTCATCGCAGCGTCTTCCTCGTCCGACAGAGCGCCATTCGAGGCGCACGGCCGGAGGCTGAACATGAACCTCAAATCCGTACAGCATCTTGCCATAAACAGTCATTCGAGCAGATAGGGCTAAATATGCAAGCCTAGCTCATTCATCAATGTCCGCTTTCGCTCTTATAATCCATCAAGTTTGCGCTTGCAGCGAACGGCCGCAATCCGCCCTACCAAGACATTGCAACCCATTCTGAGAGTGGTCATTTTGCCTGATCCGATCATGTCAGCTTTGCTGATAGTGAGCTTGAATACGGGATAGGCGAATGCATGTGCGCGACTTTGCAGATGCAAATGCCTAAAGCATACAAGACTCAGGTGCCGTGCTGAGGTTTCTGCCTGCGCCATTCAGAAAACCCGGCGACCTTTCACCTCAATGACAGGGTCTGGACTCATTTACCGGTGGTTTGGGCCGAAGCAGATTTTATCTGCTGCTACGTTGCGGCATGGGCCTCCAGTTTGTCGAAAAAGTCGCGCAGGATCGCGTCGCGGTTGACATGGCCGACATAGCGCATGGGGTGGCGGCCCTCGGCTTTCAGCCATGTCATGTCGTCGCCCATAACAGGTGCAGGCATGATTTCGCTGGGGGCCCAGTCCGCGTTGAGAAGCCAGCCAATGGCCGCCATGTCCCAGATTTCCTTGGACCATCCCTTATGGTCGGTGCTGTATTCCTTGAACCGCTGAGCCAGAAACGCACCGATTTCACCATGAGGTTCGACGTATTTTTCAATTTCGGGGACATTGCTGCGTAAATGGGATGTGACGCCGGAAGCCGGAACATAGATCACCGGAACCCCGCTATCGAGCAAGACCTGTGCGCCACCGACATCTTGTCGAAGATTAAATGAGGCAAGCTGGTTAAAGCTTTTGGGCCAATGCGGCGCATTTCCTCCCAGCCAGACGACGACGATGGACTCCGCGATTTCGGGTGCCAACAAAAGCGCAGAAGCGATGTTGCTGATCGCACCGATTGCAACCACGTAAAGCGGGTCCTCTGTGCTTGATGCACGCGCCAAACCGATCAAATGGTCGACTGCTTCGGCATGACGGGCCTTTTTTTCAGGACCGACAAATTCCGTCACCCCACGAAAAGCGAAACCGTCAGATGCGTGGCCCATACGCGTCAGAACGCGCAGGATTTCTTCATAGCTCAACTCCATGCCCTGCCCGGGGCCATCTGAGCGTCCGTTGTGGAAGGGGCAAGCATAAATCGCCTGAACGTCCAGTCGCTCTGGTGAAAGCAGCGCCTGGACCACCGCAAACTGATCATCGATTTCATTATATGTGTCCGTATCCAGCACCATGCGAACCTTGCCCGTTGGTGATTGGAGAAGGTCCAGTCTTTGCGCGTCACTCAGGGCCATCGATTTACACTCCTTGATGCTTGTTAAGAGGCCTGTTTGGCCCAAAATTCACTACGCTCAGTTACTCCGGCGCGATCCGCGCACCGTCTGACGGTGAAAACAGGTGGATGTGTGCTGCATCGGCGCGCACGCGTACGCTCGCACCTGGTGTCAGATTGAGCATACCATTCACACTGGCGACGATTTCCTGTCCGGCGCAATCCAGCATGAGAAACGTCAGCGCGCCGGTTGGTTCGACCTGGTTTACGGTCAGCGGAATTCCGGTCGCGTCATCGGTCAAAATCAAATGCTCGGGGCGAATGCCCAGCTCGACCTCCCTGCCAGGTGAAATCGCATAGGTCTCAGGCAGTGCAATTGTGCCAAGGTTGCCAATCTGCGCGCCAAGTCCTCCGGCCTGTTGTTCGCAGATAGTGGCCTTCAGCATGTTCATGGGCGGCGATCCAATGAAACCGGCCACAAAGCGGTTGGCCGGTGTTTCGTAAAGTTCCAGTGGCGTGCCAATCTGCTCGATCCGGCCTGCGTTCAGCACCACAATCCGGTCAGCCAATGTCATCGCCTCGATTTGATCATGGGTGACGTAGACAGAGGTTGTTCCCACGTTCTGATGCAGGTTCTTGATCTCAGCGCGCATCTGCACGCGCAGTTTGGCATCAAGGTTGGAGAGCGGTTCATCAAACAGGAAGACCGCCGGATCGCGAACAATTGCGCGGCCCATCGCAACCCGCTGACGTTGCCCGCCGGACAGCTGAGAGGGTCGCCGGCTCATATAGTCTTCAATATCCAGCAGCTTTGCTGCCTTGGACACGCGCTGTTTGATCTCGTCCTTGTTCATGCGCGACAGGCGCAAATTGAGAGAGATGTTCTGCTCGACGGTCATGTGGGGATAGAGCGCATAGTTCTGGAACACCATCGCGATGTTGCGCTGTTTGGGATCCAGCCCATTGACCACCCTGCCGCCGATTTCAATCTCGCCGGCTGTGATGTGTTCCAGACCTGCAATCATGCGCAGCAATGTAGATTTGCCGCAGCCCGACGGGCCGACAAGCGCCACAAATTCTCCCTCGGCGATATCCAGATCAACCCCGTAGATAACCTGCGTTGATCCATAGGATTTGCGAATATTGGTAAGGGTTACTCGGCTCATTGCGCGTTCGCCTGGCTTGGGTCTGTGTGATGATCGGCTGCAGGTTTCATTCTTTGCTCCCACTGGATGCGACCGAAGCGGTGTAGAACCGTTGCAATGCGCTCAGCACCACCATCGGAACCAGCGCGATGAAGAGGGCAGCCGCGAACAGCAGACCGAAGTTCTGGTCGTAGATGTTGGACAGTTGCGCCATCGCCACAGCGGCCAATTTGTATTCCGGATTTGGCGCAATCAGCAGAGGCCAGAGATAGGCCTGCCATTGAAAGACAAACAGAATAAGCGCCGCGCTCACCAACGCCGGGCCCGACAGCGGAACGTAGATCCTTGCAAAGATCCCGAACCAGCCCATCCCGTCGACAAACGCGGCTTCACGCAGTTCCTTGGGAATCCCCAGGAAAAACTGCCGCAACAAAAAGACCGCCAGCCCATTGCCGATGCCTGGCAGAATAAGGCCGGTATAGGTGTTCTGCAGGCCAAGGCCGCGCATGATGTTAAACAGTGGCACGGCGATGGCATCAAACGGGATCAGGAAACTGACCACCATGATAATGAACACGGCATTGCGAAACGGAAAGTCGATAACGGCAAGCGCAAAAGCTGCTGTGGCACACACCACCAGGCCAACAATCACGGTTACCAATGTCACGTAAATGGAGTTGAATATGGCCACACGGAACGCGCCATTCCATAACTCGACCAAATGTTCAAAGGTGAGCTCCTGCGGCCAGAGAGTCCACGGGCTGATGGGCGACAAGAACTTGAAAACTTCGTCAGATGGCCGGATGCCGCTGACCGCCACCCACCACAGCGGCAGGAAAAACAGAAGAGCGATTGCAACAATCAGCGCAAAGCGCAGGACGCGGGCATAACTCATCGATCCGTATCCTCTGGCGCACTCATCATGCGGAACTGAAAAATCACCACCAGCAGCACGACAGATACCAGGATGACCGTGGCCGCTGCTGCGCTGGCCGGATCACCAGAGACAAAAGCCAGCGTATAAATTTCGTTCATGATGAGATTGGTGGAGCCCTGCGGGCCGCCCTGGGTCAGAATCTGAACCGGCGCGAAAACCAGAAAATTGGCAACGGTGTTCGCGACCAGCACAAAGGTCAGCGGTCGGCGCAACTGGGGAAGCGTGACATACCAGAATTGCTGGAAGCGGTTGGCGCCATCAATCTTGATGGCCTCATACAGCGATTTGGGAACATCCTGAAGACCCGCCAGCAGGAACATCATCCAGTAGCCAACGCCAATCCAGCTGACGATAATCATGATCGAGGCAAGTGATTGATCCGGCGAGGTGAGAAAGCGTTGTTCTTCAAAACCCAGCGCAACGAGGACCGCATTCAACGGTCCATCCGGGCGCATCGCAACCCCCCAGACAACAGCCGATACGCTTTGTGGAATGGCGACAGGTAGCAGAATGAGCGTTCGCCAGAAACCAATGAGCGGAATGGCAGCGTTCACCAGCAGGGCCAATGCAAGGGCTATGGCGATCTGAAGTGGATTGACGATCAACGAATAGATCAGGGTCACGACCAGACTGTTCTGGAACGACGGGTCGGTCAGAATAAAGAAGTAGTTTTCCAGGCTGTAGGTGACGGCTCGCGGGGCCAGCAAAGAATCATTAACGGCGCTGACTGCTGGCCACAAACGCAGCAGAATGACGGCCAGAAGCGCTGGACCGAGAAAGAGTATCGCGGCAAAAAGCCTGCTACGCGCGTTCATCACTGCCTGCTATTTCTTGCGCCTGTCAGGCGGAGTTGCAAAATGAAAAGCGCGGTCAAAACTCCCGGGGTCTGAACTCAATCGGGGATTAAATCAAGTCCAGACCCTGGTGTGCTTTGACCGCGCGAGACAGGTTTCAGATCGTTTTAGAGACGGCTGAGCGCACGGCTGATCTGCGTCTCAGCCTCACTGAGTGCCTCTTCAACATTTGCACCATTACGAATATCGCTGAAAGTGCGATTCATGATGGTCTCAAAGGCCACAAAGCCAATGGTTCTGGGACGGCCAACAGCCGTTTCTTCAAGCTCATGGGAGATGATTTCATCAACCGGTCCTATGGTCTCCACCATGGCAGCAAGGTCAGCGATATAGCGTTTACGAGCCTCGGCATTGGTCGGCGGAAATGGTGCCTTGGAAATGCTCAGATAGGAGCCATCGCCGGTCAGCGTGATAAACTCAGCAAACGTTTGAGCAGCTTCCTTGTTGGCTGCGCTTGGATTAATCCCCAGCGCCCAGGCGCCTGTGGGTGTCACCTTGGAGCCGCCTTCAAAGTAGGGATGCGGTGCAACGCCAAAGTTCAATCCGTCCGTTCCGGTAAAGCCGCCCAATACCCAGGGGCCACCGACCAGAAAGGCAAGCTCGCCATTGGTAAACAGCGCATTGGTCTGGTTTGGCGCAATGCCGCGTGGTGCAATGCCATTTTCAAAAATGTCCTGGTACCATTGTGCCGTTGAAATCCAGCCGTCATTGGTCACATCCGGCTCCAGCAAACCATCGCCGGTAAGGCCTGGTCCCGCGCCATTTGATTCAAACAGCGGTTGCAATTGATAGTAACGATCAACCTGCTGAACGATTACGCCCCACTCTGCGCCACCTTCTTGCGCCGCTTTCGCTTTTTCAAGCAGTTGCGCCCATGTCAGCCTGTCTTCCGGTGCGCCAGAAGGCAATTCGACACCAGCCTTGTTGAGGAGATCGCGGTTGAAGAAGAGCAACTGCGTGGAGGACCACATCGGATAAGCGAAGATCTCGCCCTCGTGGCTGACCTGCTCGATATCCACCGGGTTTGGAACAGCTGCCTCGATAGCCGCACGGCGATCTTCAAGTGACGCGAGATGTCCGCGCGCAGCCGATGCTGGAACACGTGGCGTATCCGCTTCGAAGATATCAATGCTGGCGTCGCCTTGTCCGACACGGGACTCGATGGCTGCATTCAAATCATTGAACGGCACCTGTTGGTAGGCGATCGCGATGTCGGGGTGTGCTGCCTCAAAAGATTCAATAACGGGCGCGTACCATTCGGGCGAATTGGTTCCCAGAAAATTGACGGTTGTTTGCTGCGCAATCCCGGGAATGACAAGTAGAGATGACACTGCCATCGCCGCAGTCATCACTCCAAAGGATTTCTTCAGGCTGTACTTATTCATAGTGCTTTCCTCCCTTATTTTTAAGGCAGGGTAAGAGCCTTCTTTACAATTGTCAATTGCATTTGACTTTTGTTGGGGAGCGAACAGGGCCGGAAACTGTAGCGTGGCCATTCGTTCGGCCCATCGCTTTTCGCCACTCCGGCTGCCTCCTTCGTCAGGAACCTGCCAAACAACGAATGCCCAATCCACACCGGTCGGTTCAGGAAAAAGCTGCCCTTACGTCAGTTGCCAGTCATCCATTTTCATTCAAAGATTAAAGTGTTGCATTCCCTTGTTGAGCCCACCACCCTGCTGAGACATTGAAACCTATTTTCAGCGCGGTCGCCTTGCCAGCTGGATCGGTCTGCATTGGCAATGCGGTTTCCTGTTCCACAAGCCTCTTTCAGAGCCTCAGCCTGCCCTATGTCCACGCCGGTCTGATGGCCATTGCATAAAAGCCTGCCTTCCCATGATGGCGATTTCCACTGTCTCGGGCCATGCTTTCGGATTGATGGTTTTCCTGGCGTTTCTGATGGGCGTCGAGCGCTTTTCCGAACGATCCAAATTTGTGGCCATTACCTGCGCACTTCTGCTGTTGTTTGCCGGCTTATTAGCAGCTGGGCTGGTTGGGGATATCTTGCCGTAACCCGCAGCAAGAGTTTTTACCCTGATAACAGTCGGGTTAACCGATTGATTGATCGCCTGAAGCAAGAAACGGGTCGACCAGTTAAACCGGCCAAGTCTTATATCGTCCCTGATGTACAAACTTATTGGGGATCAAAATGTCATTCCAGATTCATGCTCTTGCCGGTCGCGACTTTGAAGATTTATTCGCGCTTTCAGACGCAGATCTGAAACATATCGGGGCTCTTCGGGTGACAGCAGACAGCAAGCCGGGATTTCCCTGCCGCGTCAGCCTTCAGGATGCAAACATTGGTGATGAGCTTATTCTGACAAATTTTAAGCACCTGCCGGAAAATTCTCCGTATCAGGCATCCCACGCCATTTATGTGCGCAAGGGCGCATGCCAAGCCAAACCTGACCGAAACGAAGTACCGCAATCGCTGTCTCTTCGCGTTCTTTCTGTGAGGGGATTTGGCAATGATCATCTCTTGAAAGAGGCTGATCTGGTGGACGGCAAAACCTTGGCTGCAAAACTCGATGCCCTGTTTGCCAACCCGGCGATTGATTACGCTCATATCCACAATGCCAAGCAAGGCTGCTTTGCGGCCAAGGCGACGCGTTAGGATCTCTCCTGCGTTGGCTAGTGCCGGAAGTGCCTGATACCAGTGAAGACCATGGCAAGGCCCGCGCCATCGGCGGCTTCAATGACTTCCTGATCGCGCATGGAGCCGCCGGGCTGAATGACCGCTGTTGCGCCGGCCTCGGCTGCTGTCAGCAAACCGTCAGCAAAGGGGAAAAACGCATCGGATGCAACAACGGAGCCATTTGTGAGCGCGTGTTTGATGCCCATGGCTTCAGCCGCGTCTTCCGATTTTCGAGCAGCAATACGGGTGGAATCCACACGGCTCATCTGGCCAGCGCCAATGCCTACCGTTGCCCTGTCCTTGGCGTAGACGATGGCATTGGATTTGACGTGTTTGGCAATTGTGAAGGCAAAGCGCAGATCAGCAAGTTCTTCCGGGGTCGGTGCCCGTTTGGTAACGACTTTCAAAGTCAGATCAGCGGCACAGACATTATCGCGGCTTTGCACCAGCAGGCCGCCCGACACTGATTTGATCATCTGACCAACGGCGCGCGGGTTGGAGAGACCACCGGTAGACAGGACGCGGATGTTTGGTTTGCGTGCCAGAACCGCTTTTGCGGCTTCGTCGATTTGCGGTGCAATGATGACTTCGGTAAAGACCTTCAAAATGTGCTCGGCCATCTCTGCCGTCAAAGTCTGGTTCAGCGCCACAATGCCGCCAAAGGCTGAAACAGGATCACAGGCAAGGGCTTTGCCATAGGCTTCAATCAGGGTGCTGCCAGTGGCCACGCCGCACGGATTGGCGTGTTTTATGATGGCGACAGCCGGTGTCTCCGCTGGGTCGAATTCGCTGACAAGTTCAAAGGCTGCATCGGTGTCATTGATGTTGTTGTAAGAGAGTTCCTTGCCCTGCAGGGTAACAGCGGTCGCAACGCCATTGCGGGTTTCATCGCTGAGATAGAATGCGGCCTTCTGATGCGGGTTTTCGCCATAGCGCAGAGACAAATGACGCGTGCCGCCAAAAGCGCGCTCGGTGCCCAGTTCATTCTCCAACTGACCTGCGAACCAGGTGCTGATGGCGGCATCGTAACGGGCGGTGCGGGCATAGGCCCGTGCGGCAAATGATTTGCGCGCATCAAGGGACAAGCCGCCCTGCTCCGCAATGGCCTTGCCAACCAGATCATAATCTGCGGCATCCGTGACAATAGTTACATAGCCATGATTCTTGGCCGCTGCCCGGATCATTGCGGGGCCGCCAATATCGATGTTCTCAACGCAATTTGCATAATCCGCACCAGAGGCAACGGTTTTTTCAAACGGGTACAGATTGACCACAACCAGATCGATGGGCGCAATTCCATGGTCTGCCATGGCGGCCTGGTGCTCAGGATCATCGCGCAGACCCAGCAAGGCACCGTGAATGGACGGGTGAAGGGTTTTGACCCGCCCATCCATGATTTCTGGAAAGCCGGTGACGGATGAGACATCGCGTACCGGTATACCGGCATCGGAAATCGCCTTGAACGTGCCGCCAGTGGAGATCAGTTCCACCCCGTTTTCATGAAGCGTCTTGGCATAGGGAATGAGATCGCTTTTGTCAGAGACAGACAGCAGGGCGGTTTTGACCGGAACAATATCCGGAAATGAGATCGCTTTGGCGATGGGCGCAGACATGGAGAGACTCGCGATGAAAGTTTGTGGAAAGTCCGACCTGCTTACTTGAGCGGATCGTCTTTGCCAACCTCTTCATCATCATCATCGGCATATTGCGGCGCTGTGGCGTAGTCTTTTTCGTCGACCCGCATGGCAACTTCCCGATCTGCCTCGGACAAGGGCCGGGAGCGCGCACTGCCGGACTGGACAAAGGACCAGGTGACCGAATTCATTTTGCTGGCATTGCCGTAGATCACAATCTGTTCGCTGCGCCGATGGCCGAAGGTTTCGGACATGTAGATGCTTTCTTCCAGCGCAAGTTCGATACCGGGCGTGGCCTCAAATTCCCAGGCATCGCCATTGGGCAATGACAGAAATACGCTTTCTCCATTGGATGTCGTACTGGCCGAGACGCCAGGGTGAATGTGGAAACGTATGGCGAATTCATCAAAACCCTCCATAGGCCGTCCGGACAATGTATCGACGCCAAACAGGCTTTTGCCGTCCTGCTCCAAAATCAATGTGCGTTCATGGACCAGTCCAAACAGCGCACCATAACCATCATGGCTCATGACCAGTTCATGGCCACGCTCGTTTTCGTAAATGCTGGACCGCACATCTTCGGGACCGGAGATGACCACCGGGCCAAGCCATTTTTCAGCGCTTGAATCGGTCAGGAACCGGGCCGAGGATGTGTCATTCAGGCCCAGCGTGCTGTGAGCTGCCGTCGAGCGGGTCATTTGGCGCCACTCGGACAGATGAGCAGACGGCGCACCGCAATTGGTAATGATCCGCTGCCGGTTACTGGAAAACTCAAACGACAGCGTGCCCGCATGGGCGGTATCGCTCAACCGCATGGGCGGTGCGGGTCCGGTGTCAGCAATAATAATCGCAGTGCCAGCTTCCATACGGCTGTAACCAGTGTATTTGGCCTGAAGTACGGGCTTTCCACGCGCATCATCATAGGCCAGCAGAGTGGCAATCAGATCAGACTTGGTGCCACCCATCCCGTTGAAATGGGCAAAAGCGCCATCGCCATGGCGGAAAAACCGCAGCATCGGCATCATCCGGTCAATAGCAGTCATGATGGCTTTGGTTGGCTCCAGACCACGCGCTGTAAACGCCTGCCGAAGCGGCAGAAGATCTGTCAGAATATCAATGATCACAGCTGGTGAGCGGCTGATATGGCCACCGTCGGGTAGAATCTGGGAATTCAGTTCTTCATCCAGACGCCGGGCGCTGGATCGGGAATAGCGTTTTTGACCAGACATCGACAGTGTCGCAGCGGCCAGCGCAATGGATGCTTTCAGCCGCCCGACACCAGGGGGCAAATCACCCACCATGCGGCGCAGATAACGGACCTGCCGGTTCAGTGATTTCAAAAACGTGGTGTAGAATTCATGATCACTGCCCTGCAGCACCAGCGGTGACTGAGCCAGCCAGGCCAGAATGCGGGTTGAGGTGACTTCATGATCCCAGGCAAGATCATCCCATCGTCCGTGAATTTCGATCCAGTCTTCCACCATTTCGCGCGCAACTTGTCGGGCTGCCGGATCGTCGGTCGCCTTGAGATGGCGCAGCCAGGAAAACCCGTGGATTTCACGGCCCCAGGCCGGTGTTGGCGGAATGACTTCAAACGGAGAGTAATCCGGTGCTTCCACAACTTCGCCAGCAAACACAAATGTGCCGTTGATCAGTTCTGTTGCAATGGTGGGATCAGCAGTGCGCACATCGGGCGGGGCAATCAGCAACCGTTCCGGCGCAGGACCGCCATAGCTCCAGCGGTAGGCCGGGCTGGAGTGGAAGCTGCGTTTGAGGGACTGGAACGCTGCACGAGCTACAACGCTGGACAGGCGAAACTTCCCGGCAAAAGCACCAGGTAATTTGATTTCCACCATTCTACGCGCGTCTGACAACGGCGAAATCCCTTCACTCTAAAACGGAGCGCCTTTAAAATTGCGTGCGCAACTTCGTTCAACCACCCACAGATACAGCAGTTACCATTAAGGGCGCATTAACCTTAGGATGAAAAATCCATCCATACTTGGCACCATGTCTGGCGTGCTTCTAAAGACACCATCTGCAACGGTCAACGGGCTGCATAAATTCGTCTCGTCCAGCGTAATTGGGTCCAGCACAAGTCCAAGCTCGTTTTGCACATAGTCAAGATGTGCTTCGCCTTCCTCGGCCAGAAGCGAGCACGTACAGAAGACCATGGTTCCGCCGGGCTTTAACAGCTTTGCAGCCTTGGCCAGCATGTTGCGCTGCAAGGCCACCAATTCATTGATCTGGGCTCGGGTTTTCAACCAGGCCACATCCGGGTGCCGTCGGATCGTTCCCGTGGCCGAACAGGGTGCATCCAGCAGGATGGCATCAAAGGCCGATGGGTCATTCATAGTCAGCAAATCAGCAGTGACCATTTTCGCCGACAGGTTGAGACGCTGCAGGTTTTCCTGAAGGCGCTTCACACGGTGCGCAGAGATATCCAGTGCCGTAACCTGCAGCCCGGCAGCTGCCAATTGAGCCGTCTTGCCACCGGGGGCAGCGCAGGCATCCAGCACATGCGTATCGCCTAGCGCACCACCGCGCCGTAAGGCATTCATCAAAAGATCAGCGGGAACGGAAGCTGCCGCATCCTGGACCCACCAGTCACCTGATTTGAATCCATCCAGCTCAAACACCTTGCTGACCGCCGCAAGGCGCACTGTGCGCTCACAAATTCTTTCGCCATTGAGGCGCGTTGCCCATGCATCAGGATCAGCGCGCATCGTCAGGTCCAAATCAGCACGCTGCATATTGGCCTGCATGATCGCATGGGCCTTGTCGGCCCCATATTGACTGATCAGCATGGTGCGCAACCACTCGGGCGTATTCAGCGTGGTGTCTGGCTCAAATGCCTCGCGTTCACGCAAGAGGCCGCGCAGAACGCCATTGACCAAAGGTTTGAAATGCCTTGCTTTCGGGTCGGATGCAGCGGCATCAACAGCCAGAGAAACGGCGGCATGATCTGCCACTTCCATAAACAGAATCTGTGCAACAGCGGTGTATAAAACACCGGGAAGATAGGGAGCAGAGACCGGCAGGCGTTTGGTCAAACGCTTCTTGATGAGCTCCTGAATCTCGCCAAAATGGCGCAATGTTGTCGACGCGATTGCCCGCGCCAGTGCTTTATCCTGCGGCTGCAAATTGGAATAACCACTGTCCTTGCCATCCTCCAGCAGCGTTTCCAGCGCCTTGCGCTTGCTGATGATCTGGCTGATCAGATGAGCTGCAACCTTGCGCGGCGCAAGGCCTGGCGCATTGCGGCGGTTGTTTCCCTGTCCCTGACTTTTGCGGGTACGTCTTTGATCGGTGGATGCGCCGCCGGCTTTTGCGTTACTCACCCCCAGGGCCCGGCATTCTGCGATTCGCCACCATGCTGGTCATCCACCTCATCATAAGTCTGGTCCCAGTCCTGTTCCATGGCGCGCAAGGCGGCTATGCGGTTATCTGTGTTGGGATGCGTAGAGAACAGATTGTCCATCCGGGCACCTGACAGCGGGTTGATGATAAACATATGGGCCGAGGCAGGATTGCGCTCGGCATCCATATTTTCAACTTTGCTCACCCCGCTGGCAATTTTTTTGAGCGCGGATGCCAGCCACAAAGGATGATTGCAGATTTCTGCGCCACGTTTGTCCGCAGCATATTCCCGTGTTCTGCTAATTGCCATCTGAACGATACCCGCCGCCATTGGCGCAATAATAGCCGCCAGAATCGCACCGATGATGCCAATACCATTATTATTGCGATTGCCACCAAAAAAGAGGCCGAAATTCGCAATCATGGAAATGGCACCCGCAATGGTTGCTGTCATGGTCATGATCAGCGTGTCACGGTTCTGGATATGAGCTAGTTCATGGGCCATCACCCCGGCCACTTCCTCCGGCTCCAGAAGCTCCAGCAGGCCAGTGGTCGCAGCAACAGCCGCGTTTTCCGGATTGCGGCCCGTTGCAAACGCATTTGGCTGCGGGTTCTTGATCAGATAGACCGCTGGCATCGGCAAATCAGCCGCTTCGGCCAGACCCCGTACGATGGCAAAAAACTCCGGCGCATTTTCTTCGTGTGCTTCCACCGCATTGTGCATGCGCAGCACCATCTTGTCGGATTTCCAATAGCTGAAGAGGTTCATTCCAAGCGCAATAATGAACGCAATCATTGCGCCGCCAGCACCGCCCAGCAGATATCCGATACCCATGAAAAGGGCCGTCATAGCGGCCAGAAGCATGGCCGTTTTGGTATAGTTCATCTTTGTCAGCTTTCGAGAGTCTCTGTGTAGCGCTCAAATTGGGCACATAAATGCGACTTTGCAAGTGGACCCGCCTGCCTTATATCCACGCCATGACCGGAAAAACAGAAAATTTGGAACCAAACAGCGTAGCTGAAGCTGACGATGAGGCTGCCAAAGTCTTGTCGCCTGCAGCGCAGCGCGCGCTGGCCGAAGCACAGGCACGCCGCAATCAGGCAAAAGCTGATGCTGCGAGCCTGCCAAAAGAAGAGGGTGGCCGCGGCGGGCATGACCCGGCGCGGTATGGCGATTGGGAAATCAACGGTCGCGCCATTGACTTTTGATCCCTGTTAAAGGGAACGCCGGGTTGACCATCGTAAAGTGTGGGTCCTCGGAATAAATCCGAGGACGACAATGTTAGTGGGTCCAAAGCTGGAGAAGCGGCAATGTTTAAAGGCCGCCGCTATTTATTGGCCCGATTGGCAATCAGATCATCCACGACTGAGGGATCAGCCAATGTGGACGTATCCCCCAACGAACCGGTTTCATTTTCGGCGATCTTGCGCAGAATCCGGCGCATGATCTTGCCGGAGCGGGTTTTTGGCAGGCCGGGCGCCCATTGCAGCACATCGGGCTTGGCTATCGGACCGATTTCCTGGCGCACCCAATTCTGCAGCTCTACACGCAACTCATCCGACGGCTCATCACCTTCCATCAAAGTCACGTAGCAATAGATGCCCTGGCCCTTGATATCATGGGGATAGCCGACAACTGCGGCCTCTGACACTTTGGGATGGGCCACAAGGGCTGATTCCACTTCCGCCGTTCCCATGCGATGGCCGGAGACGTTGAGCACATCATCAACACGGCCTGTGATCCAGTAATAGCCATCATCGTCGCGGCGGCAGCCATCACCTGTGAAATAGTAGCCTTTGAAATGTTCAAAGTAAGTGGACACAAAGCGGTCATGGTCGCCCCAGACCGTGCGCATCTGGCCCGGCCAGGAATCTTCCATCGCCAGAATACCTTCTGCCGTGCCTTCCAGTACTTCACCCTGATCGTTCAGAATAACGGGCATCACCCCAAAGAAGGGGCGGGTTGCCGAGCCGGGCTTTGTGGCTGTTGCACCGGGCAAAGGCGTAATCAGAATGCCGCCGGTTTCGGTCTGCCACCAGGTATCGACAATCGGGCACTTGCCCTTGCCGACCACTTCATCATACCAGTTCCAGGCTTCCGGATTGATCGGCTCGCCAACGGAGCCCAGCAGTTTCAGAGATGACAAATCGCATTTATCGACAAAGTCATTGCCTTTGCCCATCAGGGCGCGGATTGCTGTGGGTGCGGTGTAGAACTGGTTGACCTTGTGCTTGTCACAGATCTGCCAGAAGCGTGAGGCGTCCGGATAAGTCGGTACGCCCTCAAACATCAGCGTCGTTGCGCCATTGGCAAGCGGGCCATAGACGATATAGGAGTGGCCAGTGACCCAGCCCACATCAGCGGTACACCAGTAAATGTCGCCGTCCTGATAATCGAAGACATATTGATGGGTCATTGAGGCGTAGACGATGTAGCCGCCCGTGGTGTGAACCACACCCTTCGGCATGCCGGTAGAGCCGGAGGTGTAGAGAATGAACAGCGGATCTTCAGCATTCATCGCCTCAGGCGTGCACTCATCAGACACATTGGCCTCTGCTTCATGCAGCCAGACATCGCGGCCATCCTTCATGGCAACGTCACCGCCGGTGCGTTTGACCACCAGCGCCTTGGTGGTAACGGATGCTCCGCCCTGAGCCGCGTTTTGGGCTTTCTCAAGTGCCTTGTCGACATTCGATTTCAGCGCCGTGTTACGTCCACCGCGTGGCGCTTCATCTGCGGTGATAACCAGTTTGGCCTGACAACCTCTGACCCGGTCAGCCAGCGCATCAGGTGAAAACCCGGCAAACACGATGGAATGAATGGCCCCGATCCGGGCACAGGCCAACATGGCATAGGCTGCTTCCGGGATCATCGGCATGTAAATGATAACGCGGTCACCTTTGGCAATGCCCATGTCTTTCAACACATTGGCAAATCGGCACACATGGGTTTGCAATTGCTTGTAAGTGATGTGCAGGGCTTCGTCGTCCGGGCTATCCGGTTCCCAGATAATGGCCGTCTGGTCACCACGGGTTGCCACATGCCGGTCCACACAATTGGCGGAGACGTTCAATTCGCCGTCTTCAAACCATTTGATGGAAACATTGTGATAGTCAAAAGAGGTGTTTTTCACCTTGGTGAATGGCTTGATCCAATCCACCCGCTTGCCGTGTTCGGCCCAAAACGCATCCGGGTTACTCACCGATGCCTGATACATTTCCAGATATTTTTCATCATTGATATGGGCGGATTTTGCCCAGGTATCGGATACCGGATGCAGATCAGAGTTGCTCATGAATTGTCCTCCCAGACGGAATTATGTCGTGTCACTATCGGTTGCCGCCATTATGCAAAGCTACGCCGCAGAATCCAGTCTTGCCACCTGAAACTTTGGTAGGGCAACTTTGGTTGTGATACATTTAAGATCAAGCGGGTCAGATCAAGCGGGTCAGATCAAGCGGGTCAGATCAGGCGGGTCAGCTGAAGTGGGTCAAAGCCCACCCATTTTACACACCAGCGCCCATTCTTCGGGGCGAACCGGCTGCACAGACAGGCGCATGGATTTGACCAATGCCATTTCCGCCAGTTCCGGAGTGGCCTTCACATCAGCCAATGTAACCGGTTTCGGCACATCCTTGACGGCTTTGATATCCACACATTCCCAGCGCGGATCATCGGTGGTGCTGTCAGGATGAATCTCATTGCTGATTTCCACAATACCGACAATCTCTTTTCCCTCATTGGAATGATAGAAAAAACCCTGATCGCCGACTTTCATGTCCCGCATGAAATTGCGCGCCTGATAATTGCGGATGCCATCCCACTCTTCTCCAGCGTCGCCCTTGGCCTTTTGCATGTCCCAGGACCATTTGAAGGGTTCGGATTTAAAAAGCCAATAGGCCATAGATATCTCCTGATACTTGGGAACTATGCAGTTGGTGCGCCGAGCGCCCATATCCAAGGGCGAACTTCCACGCTTTCAAACAAGCCGGCTTTTGCATAAGGGTCGTTGGGCAACATGGCTTCAACTTCTTCCCGGCTGTCGCCCTCGACAATCAGCATGGAGCCGATCATGGTTTCATTGTCATCAGCAAGCAGAGGCCCTGCCACCGGGACAGACCAGGATTTCAGCCAGGCCACGTGATCCGGGCGGTTGCTGGCACGCATCTCTGTGTGTCCGGGCTTGTCCTTGGCATAAACGATAAAATACATTTTTGTCTCCCTGCGCGCTTTATAGTTTCTCAGCTTTCAATGGACGATCCAACAGGCGGTGAATCGCCGCATCGACACTGATGGTTCCGTCCAGGATTTCAGATACGGTCTGAAGGATCGGCAAATCAAGGTTTTTTGTTCGGGCCGTGTGCGCCGCAACGCCAGCGGTGAAAGCGCCTTCGGCCAGCGGCACCCGTCCTTCAAGCGCATCGGAAATATCAACTGTGCCTGCGCCCAGACCAAATCCAAAGGAAAAATTGCGCGATTGTGTGCTGGAGCAGGTCAGGACCAGATCGCCAAATCCGGACAGCCCCATAAAGGTTTGTGCCTGTGCGCCATGGGCCACACCATAACGCACCATTTCGGAAAAACCGCGCGCCATCAGGGCAGCCCCTGCGCTGGCGCCCAATTGGCAGCCGGCGGCAATGCCGCAGCAAACAGCGGTCACATTTTTCAAAGCGCCGCCAATTTCCACACCTGTCAGATCATCTGCCGCATAAGGGCGGAACAGCGGGCTTGCCAGCATCCGGCACAGCGCTTCAGAGCGCTCAATTTGATCGGCTGCAAGCGTCACCGCAGTGGGTTTGCCGGCCACAACATCCACCGCAAAGCTCGGTCCGGACAAAACGGCCAGCGTCTGATCAACTCGCAAATCCCTTATGATTCCTGCCGGCAACAGGCCGCTTGCCTGCTCAATGCCCTTGGCACAGAGGATCAGCGGTCTTTCAGCAGGCCAGTATTTCATCAAGGTGGTGAAGACCAACCGCATTTGCTGTGTGGGGATGACCATCAAAAGCGCGTCACAATCTGCCAGATCTTCCAAAGTGGTGCTGGCTCTCAAAGCCTCCGGCAGTTTGACATTTGGCAGATAGATCGGATTTTCGTGATCTGTGTTGATGCTGTCCACAAGGTCTGCATCACGCGCCCACAGCGTGGCCTCAGCCCCTGCATTGAGCGCGGCCACGCCCAATGCGGTGCCCCAGGCACCACCACCGACAACGCCGATTTTTTTGGCAATGCTCATACCTTGGCCCCTGCCTTGCCGTGGCCGATCATGGTTTGCGCATTCATGTCGAGCGGCCATCTGGCGCGCGGCGCCAGCGCGAAATCGTGGCTTTCACCGGTTGCAAAGCGTTCCAGACCTGCCCAGGCTATCATCGCACCATTATCGCCGCACAGATTAAGCGGGGGTGCTATGATTTGTGTATCCAACCGGTCGGCCACACGGCCAAGATGGTCACGCAGCACCTGATTGGCCGCGACACCGCCAGCAACCACCAATGGCAGGGATTTTCCGTCCAGTGCAGCCAGCACATCGCTTCGATTCGCGGCCAGATCAAAAGCGCGTATCAGCCGGTCCTCAATGATGGCGGCAACCGTCTTTTGAAAGCTGGCACAGATATCTGCGACATCCTGATCTGATAAAGACCCCTCCTGCACCAGTGCCTCTGCCTGCTGACGCACCGCTGTTTTCAGGCCGGAAAAGGAAAAATTGGGCGGCATCTTTCCACGCAGAGGCATGGGGAACCTGAATCGTTCAGGATCACCTTGCAATGCGGCGCGCTCGACTGCGGGGCCGCCCGGATAGCCCAGACCCAGCAGCTTGGCGGTCTTGTCAAACGCCTCGCCCAGGGCATCGTCGATGGTGCTGCCAAGGCGATGATATTGGCCAAGCCCGCTGACCAGCAAAATCTGGGAATGGCCACCTGATACCAAAAGCAGCAAATACGGATAGGGCAATTGATCGCTGAGACGCGCCGTCAGGGCATGACCTTCCAGATGATTGACACCCAGAAATGGCAGATCATGTGCAAGGGCAATGGTTTTTGCCGCCATCAGGCCCACGATCAGGCCGCCAATCAGGCCAGGGCCGGAGGAGACAGCGAGCGCATCCAGATCGGAAAAATCGCAGTCTGCTTCCTTCATGGCTGCCATGATGACGCTGTCAATTGCCATCACATGGGCGCGGGCTGCAATTTCCGGTACCACGCCGCCAAAGGCTTCGTGGTCCTTCTGACTGAGCACGATATTTGAGAGAATTTGGCCCTCTGGCTGTCCGTCCGGAGCAATGCTACCATCCACAACAGCAGCGGCCGTTTCATCACAACTGGTTTCAATGCCGAGAAGGCGCATGGCAAAATTCCAAAATTGCGCTTGGGGCCACTGTCACAATAGTTTATGCAACAACGCGAAAACAGTCTGCGCATGTGCGCTATCACCTAGCATTGCCCCCATGACCCTGCAAACAAAAGCTGAAACAGTTCTGAGACCCACTGGCGAAAAGCCGATACGCATTGGCACACGAGGAAGTATTCTGGCGCTGGCACAGGCTGCCGAGTTGCGCGCCCGGCTCATGGCGGTTCATGATCTGAGTGAAGACTGCTTTTCCATTGATGTGATCAGCACAGCCGGTGACCGGATTCAGGACCGGGCGCTGAACGAACTGGGCGGCAAGGGCCTGTTTACCGAAGAGATTGAAGAGCGGCTTTTGTCTGGCGAGCTGGACATGGCGGTGCATTCTTCCAAGGATATGCCAACTGTTCTTCCCGAGGGGCTGGAACTTTCTACCATTTTGCCGCGCGAAGATCCGACAGATGCTTTTCTCAGCCACAAGGCCAATCGGCTGGAAGACCTGCCCCAGGGTGCAGTGGTCGGGTCTGCCAGCCTGCGCCGTCAGGCCATGATCAAGCGCCAGAGGCCGGATCTGCAACTCGTCAATCTGCGCGGCAATGTGGATACACGCATACGCAAGCTGGCAGATGGTGACGTTGATGCAACCTTGCTGGCGACGGCCGGACTGAACCGCACCGGACTTTCCGAGCACATTACCACACGGCTTTCCACCGAGACGTTTTTGCCCGCCGTCGGTCAAGGCGCAGTTTGTGTGGAGGTTTGCATCCGGAATTCCGACGTCAAAGATTTTCTTGCCCCGATTCATCATCACGAATCGGGACTGTGCCTGTGGGCAGAACGCGCCTTTTTGCGGGAACTGGACGGGTCCTGCCGCACACCGATTGCAGCCTTTGCCACCATAGAAGATGACATAATGTCATTTCGCGGCATCGTGCTGTCCACCGATGGTCAAACATCGTTTGAAACCGCGCGCGGTCTGAAAGCGCCTGATGATAGCAGTGCTGCCGCGCTTGGCCGAGAGGCGGGACAGAGCATCCGCAAGGAAGCGGGTGAGACTTTCCTGAAAGATATCATCCACAATCAGCATGTTCTGGAAACACGATAGGCCAGGATTGTCATGGAATTTCAGGGTCAGGATCACCAGCCATTTGTCTGGGTAACAAGACCACTCCCCCAGGCCGACGACCACGCCGGAGCACTTGCAGCGGCAGGGTTCAGACCTTTGCTCAGTCCGGTGATAAGCATCAAACCACTGCCCGTTCCCGACAGGCCGCCGCTGCCGCCCGTTGAGACTTCGGGCCTGATTTTCACCAGCGTCAATGGATTGCTGCATTTTCCCAAACACTGGATGGCGGACTATGTGGCGCATCCGGTTTTTGTCTCGGGAACCACAACGCAAAACCTGGCCCGGGACATGGGATTTCAAAAGGTGCTGTGTTCGGACCATCAGGGCAGCCGCGGAATGGTGGCCCTTGTGCGCGACGAGCTGCCAAGGCGTTTGGGCGCTTCACCATCAAACCTGCTGTACCTTGCCGGGAGGTCCAGAACGCCAATTCTGGAGGAGGCTTTGTCCCAGGATTTCGATCTGACTCTGAGTGAATTATATGAAGCCGAGTTTGAACATCAGCTTTCTGATGCCGCCAGAGAGGCATTTGAAAACCAACAAATTGTGGCCACAACGCTGTTTTCCAGTCGCTCCGCTATGCAGGCCGCTACGTTGCTTCAGAGCCATTTTGGGGGCAGCGCAAAGCAGGTTCAGGATCAGCTTCTGACTGTGTGTATTTCACAGGCCGTGGCAGACCGGGCGCGCCAATCCGGGTTTAACAGGATTGCAGTTGCAACCATGGAATCATCAGATTCCGTGGTAGATAAGTTAGTTAAACAACTAAATATTCACCGTAAATCATCCAATTCGATCTGAACTGCCCGGATCAGAGCTGAATCCGGACCGACCTGTCTTGTGATCCCGGATTGCAACTGCTTATATCTGCCTTATGTAGCGGGTTGAAGTTGGCAAAACTGTCTCTTCCATCCAAAAGCAGTGCAAGAGGGACCATAGAATGGCAAAATCACCAAGACGCCCGACCTCAAAATCCCGGTCCACTGGGTCCTCTCGGTCCACAAGTTCCTCTGGCTCCACAGGGTCAGCGCGATCCCGCACCCCCAACGCTGCAGCAACATCGACGCCCAAACCGGATGGCTCCGGGCCTGGTGCGAAACCTGCACCGTCAGGAGCCAAGTCCACACCATCAGCTTCCAAGCCCGCTGGCGGGACAACGCAGCTTACGCCCAAACCAACCACCATTGATCTGGCACCCAATGAGGTGAAGACGACGGCTGCGAAAAGCACGGCGAACGCGCCAACGAAATCTGAACCGTCCAAGGATGCCGCTGCAGGCAAGCCAACCCCGGCTGCAAAGCAAGCGGCTGCCACAGCAGCTAAGACCGCCGCGACGACCACAACTGGATCGACTGGGACGGCGCAGGCCAGCAGCAAAAAGCCAGATGCAAAACCAGCCACTGGTTCGGCTTCAGCGTCAACTGCCACCGGAGCGTCAAAGCCGACACAAGCATCAAAAGCGCCGCCGCCCCGTGCGAATGTTGCTCCGGCGCGCGCGCAATCGCAAAGAGGTGGTGGCACCAGTATACTTGCCATGGTTCTTGCAGGCGGTGTCGGCGGCATTATCACATTACTGGGTGCCTATGCCGTGCTTGGCTCAGGCCTGCTGGCAACCACAGATGACAGCCGCGTTGACGCAGCGCAGACACAAATGTCCGAACTGTCCGGGACTGTCAGTGGATTGTCCGATCAGTCATCTGCCCTTTCTGAAAGCATCACCAATCTGAACACGCGCATCGAAGCACTGGCTGAGCAACCTGTTGATACAAGCGGCACTGAGGCTTTGCAGGCCGACCTTGACGCGCTGCGGACGCAGATCAACGAAGCGCTTGCCGCAGGTCAGGGCAGTCTGGAGACAGCAAATGCCGCGCAGAGCGAAGTGCAGGCGGCGCTGGAAGCTCTGGACGCTCAATTGGCGACGCTGTCTGGTGAGATGATTTCGCAAAATGAAATTGTTGCCAGTGAATTGTCCCGGCTGGCCGATCAGCAAAACGCGCTGGAAAATTCTGTCGCTGAAGGCGAAGCCGGCGAAGGGCCCGCCCTGGCTGCATTGGAAGGGCGCTTGACGGCGCTGTCCGACGAGATCAGCACTCAGGCCGATAAGATCAACGCTCAGGGCGAGATGATTGGTGCTCAAGCTGATCAGATCGGTGTGCAGAGCACGGACATTCCAGTGCCCGTCCGCGAAGAGCTTAACGCGATGGGCGACATGGTCACCAACCTGCAGGATCAGTTGGCGATCATGGAAACAATGCAACTCACGGCGCAACAGCAGCAGTTGGATTTGCAATCGCTGACAGACACCGTCGAGGGTGTGGCAGGAACAGTCAAGCGCGTGGCCGGCAAAACAGACCGTCTGGAAGAAACCGTTGCTGCACCGCCTGAAGAGCAACCGGATGCTGCAATGGATGGGGCCAGACTGGCCTATGTTCAAGGCGCCCTCAATACAGCCATAGCGGAGGGCATGCCTTTCGCAGGTCTTGTAACGCAGGCGCGCACTCTGTTGGCCGACCGTGGCAGCACTGTCGAACTGCCCGAAGAGTTCCTGCAGGCAGCAGCAGCGGGCCTGACGCCTCTGCCCGTTCTGGCAAGCCAGATTTCAGACGCACGCGCTGCCTATGATGCAACTCTTGCATCCGCAACCACGAGCGAAGAAACTGCAGCAAATGATGACAATGTTACGGCCAAGGGCCTGTTTGACGGCATTATGAAAGGCGCTCAGGGACTGGTTACCATACGCAACACCAACAATACGGAGGCAGCACCACCCGACGTTCTGTCTGCCCAGTTGGGGTCTGCAGCAGACGCCGCCAGTGCAGGCGACCTTTCACAGTTGAGTGCGTTTCTGGATGAGATTGCCGCTAACGCTGCAGCATCAGACACTCTGCAACAATCAGTTTCGCTCTGGCAGGTTCAGACACAGCACCATCAAAGTGCAGCCGGTCTTCAGGATCAGCTTGATGCGGTTCAGCAATCAATCTGGGCTGAAACCAGCAAGGGAGATCCTTCATGATCCGCGTTTTTAGTATCGTAGCGGTCTTTCTGGCATTTGCAGCCGGGTTCGCGTGGCTTGCCGATAATCCGGGAAATGTCCAGTTCAACTGGGCCGGGCGTGAAATTGAGACCAGTCTGATGGTTTTCGCCATTGCGTTTGTGGTGCTCATGATTGTGATTGCCATTATCTGGGGCGTATTGCGCGCGATCTGGCGCTCACCACACATGCTGAAAGGGTATTTTTCTGCGCGGCGGCGGGACAAGGGCTACAACGCGCTGTCCAACGGTCTGATTGCCGTGGGTGAAGGCGATGCAAAACGCGCCCAGAAGGCTGCCAACAGCGCCAATAAATACCTCAATGACGCACCGCTTGCCCTGCTGCTGAAGGCCCAGGCGGCCCAATTGGCAGGTGAACATGAGACGGCCCGCAAAACCTTCCATTCCATGATGGATGAGCCGGAAACCAAATTGCTCGGCCTGCGCGGATTGTTCATGGAAGCGGAACGCACCAATGATCCCAGAGCTGCGTTGCAACTGGCATTGAGTGCTATGGACACAGCCGCAAAGCACCCGGCGCGCCCCAATGATGGCGCCACCGTTGCCAGTTGGGCCGGACCTGCCGTGTTGCGGTATCAATCGGCAGCGGAAGACTGGGATGGTGCGTTAAAAACCATTTCGGCCAATAATGCGGCCGGGCTGATTGACCGCGCAGAAGTCAAGCGTCGACGCGCTGTTGTTCTGGTGGCCAAAGCTCTTAGTCATGAGGACCGGGAACCGCAGGAAGCGAAGCTTGCCGCGTTGGAAGCCCACAAGCATGCCCCGGATCTGGTGCCTGCCGCTGTGGTTGCCGGCCGCGTTCTGTCGCGTCTGGGAGAATTGCGCCGCGCTGTGAAAACGCTGGAATCCACATGGAAGCTGAATCCGCATCCGGATCTGGCTGAAACCTACGCCCATGTGCGTCCGGGCGATTCGCCGCGTGATCGGGTGAAGCGCATCAAGACCCTGACACGTCTGTTGCCGGATCATGTGGAAAGCGCAATCGCTTTGGCAAAAGCGTCCATTGAAGCGCAGGATTGGGATGGCGCACGTGCCGCTCTTCTGCCGCATTTGTCGATTCCGACCCAGCGGGCCTGCCTGTTGATGGCCGACATTGAAGAGGGCGAACATGGTGACAAGGGCCGCGTTCGCGAATGGCTGTCAAAGGCTGTTCACGCCGCTGCTGATCCGGTCTGGATTGCAGACGGAGTTGTCTCCGATCATTGGGCACCTGTTTCGCCTGTTACCGGCCTGCTGGATGCCTATGAGTGGAAAGTGCCACAATCTGCGCTGGCAAAGCCAACTGTGATCATCAGCGACGATGATGTGCTGCTTGCGCCGTTGGAAATCGAGCCGCCAAAGCCTGTCGAAATACCAAAACCGGAACCCAAACCAGAGGCACAGGCGGAAAAACCCGCACCAATTGCAGAGCCGGAAATTGTTGAGGCCAAAGCGCCCGAGAAAACGGAAAAACCGGAGCCAAAAACAGTCCCCGTGATCGAAGCAGAGACTGGTACCAAGGCTGAGCCAAAAACCGAGGGAGAAGCTGAGCCAAATTCCGGGCAAAAATCTGATCCTGTTGAGGCTGAGAAAGCGGTGGACAGTGCCAAGCCGGAGCCGGAGGCAGCTTCAGGCAATGGCGCGGCACAGGACGGGTCTGAAAAGGATGGCAAGGACGGAAAGGACCGCAAATCCGAACCCAATTTCGTATCGCCCGATTCAATGTCACCCATTCCTGATGACCCAGGCACTGTCAAGGAAGACGCTGACACGGATAAGCGCTTCAAGTTGTTTTAGAGAAAGCAATGTCTGGAGATCGGAAAAGCAGCGCAGCATTTAGAAAAATCAAGCTTCCGGCAGATACGCTGCTGGACAGGGTTGGACGCTGGATCGCCGGCCGGTTGCGCAGCGAGTCCAGCGGCTACAAGCCCTATACGCCTTCAGATACCAATACGCTGGAAGCCTGTTTGCGGCCGGGCGATATTTTGTTGGTCGAGGGCAACCAGAAAATCTCCGCCGCGATCAAATATCTGACCCAGTCCACCTGGTCTCATGCAGCCCTTTACGTGGGGGATGCAGTGGATGTCCAGGAAGAGAACGGGGAACGGCATCGCCTGATCGAAGTCAATCTTGGCGAAGGCTGTGTGACCCAAAAGCTCTCCAAATACAGCGATTTCAACACCCGCATCTGCCGGCCCGTGGGTCTGACGGATGAGGATGTTGAAAAGGTGGTGCAGTATATGGTGGCGCGCATTGGCCTGAAATATGATCTGAAAAACATTTTTGACATGCTGCGCTATTTCCTGCCAACGCCGCCCGTACCCGTGCGCTGGCGTCGCCGTATGCTGGCGCTGGGCTCGGGAGACCCCACCCGTGCCATTTGCTCAACCCTGATCGCGCAGGCTTTCCAGAAAGTGCGATATCCCATTCTGCCACGGGTTGAACTGGTGACTGACAAAGCAGTTACGCGCGATTGGCGCGGTCAACATATGTACTATACCCGCCGGGAAATTCTGCATATCCGCCATCATTCCCTTTTCGCACCACGTGACTTTGATCTGTCGCCCTATTTTTCTATCATCAAGCCAACCATCGAACGCGGCTTTGACTACCGAACCCTGAAATGGGGCGACACGGGCGGCACGCCAACCAAATAAAACTGTTTACACCGGCCCTAAATTTACTCACTAATTCACAACCTGAAGCGAAAAACCATACGGGCTAAAGCTAAAACCATACGGGAGCATTTCATGTCCAACACTGATGCAAAGCGTAAAGTTTCACGCCGCAAATTCCTGGCAAGCGGCGCTGCGGCGACAGCAGCCACAGCAACCCTGGCCACACCGGCTCTGGCACAGAGCTCGGGGCGCACCTGGAAAATGGCAACAAGCTGGCCAAAAAATGCGCCCGGCGTTGGTGTGAATGCGCAAAGACTGGCCGACAAGATTACCGCCATGTCGAATGGCGAATTGACCGTAGAACTCTACGCTGCCGGAGAACTGGTTCCACCCTTTGAGGTGTTCGACGCCATCTCTTCAGGCACCGCGCAAATGGGCCATGCCACGCCATATTACTGGCAGGGCAAGGATCCGTCCTTCCACTTTTTCACCGGTGTTCCCTTTGGTCTGCTGGCGCATGAGCACGCTGCCTGGGTGCAGTTTGGTGGCGGTCAGGCGCTTTGGGAAAAAGCCTATGAGCCTTTTGGCGTGCTGCCATTTTACGCCGGATCGTCCGGCCCTCAGGCGGGCGGCTGGTTCACCAAGGAGTTGAACTCACTGGATGACTTCAAGGGCATCAAAATGCGCATCGCCGGATTGGGCGGCGAAGTGATGCGGCGGATTGGTGTGAACACCGTCCTGCTGCCGCCGGGTGAGATTTTCCCGGCCATGCAGTCCGGCGCAATTGATGCCGCCGAATGGATCGGTCCGTGGAATGATCTGGCCTTTGGTCTCTACAAAGTGGCGAAATACTACTATATGCCAGCCTTCCATGAGCTTGGTCCTGCACTGGAAATGCTGGTGAACCGTCAGGAATTCATGGATTTGCCAGACCATCTGCAAGCCGTTGTGCGCAATGCCTCCATGGCAACGTCCTATGAATCTCTTGCTGATTTCACCTTCCACAACATCACCTCCTACAAACCTTTGCTCGAGAAGGAAGGGGTTCAGGTGAAATTCCTGCCCGATGATGTGGTCGATGCTCTTGGGATTGAAGCCGAAGTTGTGTTGCAGGAACTGGGTGAAAGCAGCCCGTTGGCCGGGGATATCTTCAAATCCTTCACCGAATTCCGGGCCGAAGCGAATGCCTATTCCTCCGTCTCCGAAAAGCGGGCACTTGATATGCGTGAGCGGGTTTTGAAATAGATTTGCGACAGCTCACCCCCTTTCATCTGGCCTTTCCGGTCACCGACCTGACAGCCGCTGCGGCCTTCTTTGAGGACGTCCTTGGCTGCCAGCGGGGCCGGGAAGCAGATACGTGGATCGACTTTGATCTGTTCGGGCATCAGCTCTCGCTGCATCAGGGCCGATCCATGATGGCAGAAGGCGGCACAGGCGCGGTCGACAACAAATCCGTGCCCATGCCGCATTTCGGCGTGGTGCTGGCCTGGGATGACTGGCACGCACTGACCCAACGACTGCGCAACGCCAACGTCAACTTTCGCATTGAGCCGCAAATGCGGTTTGAAGGGGAACCGGGTGAACAGGGCACATTTTTTGTCGATGCACCGGGCGATGTGGCGCTGGAATTCAAAACATTTCGGGATTTTGAACGGGTGTTTGCCAGTTAGGTTCTGAGCTGACTTGGCACTGGTTCTCGTGTCGCTGATGGATTCTCGGACCAAGTCCGAGAATGACGGTGGCGGGTTTGATTACGGGCGGCGATAGCTTGTCGGGACAGATCAGTATGGCTCCGAATGAGGCAGCGGTCATCTACGCATTTATTTAGAAGACCTGCGAAGCGCCACCGCTGCAAATCCTCCAAACAAGCCACACCACCCGTCACCCTCGGACTTGTTCCGAGGGTCCACAAACAGACAAAACGCCCCAACAGCCCTAGTCAGTTCAGCGCCTGTTCCCACGCCAGATGGTCATGCTGATGCGCTCGGCCTTATCCAGCCATCCGGTAGGTTCTTGCTGCAGGCCATGGCTGACAAGCATTTGTTCCGGCGTTGTAACCTCAAGGTTTGAAAACAACTTTGTACCATCTGGCACGTGTGTGCCTTGCGCCCGCGCCAGATGAAAACTGGAATAGCCCAGTTGCAAAAACAGATCGAACACATCACGGCCACCGGGAACAGCAATCGCTCCGCCTTCCGGTGCCACTTGTCGCAGCACATCAGCCCAATCATGCCCGGCGGGGTTCCACCACCAGCCATCTGCACGGTGTTCCAAAGCTTTGACCGACCGCGACAGGATCAAGCGCCTGCGGTTCTTGTGGTTCGGATTGGCGGCGTGGCCCTTGCGGCCAATGACTGTCAGTGTCGCCGCATCAAGCGCTGCCTGAAAATAGGCCCAGTCAGCCTCATTTTTCAGGCATTCGGGCATGTTGCCATCTGCATCGGCAATGCAGTGATTATCCGAGACAATTGCGTAACCGTCTATGGTGTGCGTCGGCGTCATCCGCGCGCCCTTAGAGATTTCAGAGCCAGATTCATGCCAGTGCGATAGTCCGGAACACTATAGCGCAAACCCAGTTCAGCTTTGGATTTTGCGTTGGAAACGCGCTTGTTCTCGCCATAAAAAGAGCGCCCCATAGGCGATAAATCCGCCTCATCAAACGGAATCAGCGGCGGCACATCGACGTCCAGCAGCTTGGCGGCAAATGCCACGACGTCCTGCGGTGGGGCCGGTTCATTGTCGGTGATGTTGAAGATGCCGCCGTTGTTCTGCGCTACGGCCAGCGCCAGCGCTGAGGCAATATCATTGACATGAATGCGGTTGAAAACCTGTCCCGGTTTGTTGATGCGGCGGCCTTGGCCACGCGCGACTTTTTCAAGCGGGTTGCGCCCCGGCCCGTAAATGCCCGAGAGGCGAAAAATACCCAGCGTCAGGCCCGCTGCATCGGCCATAGTCTGCCAGGCTGTCTCGGCAGCAATCCGCGCTTTAGAGCGTCTGGAGACAGGTCGACAATCCGTGGTTTCATCCACCCATGCACCATCATGATTGCCATAAACACCCACAGTGGACAGATAGCCAAGCCATGGCTTTTTCGGCAGGGTTTTCAACTGATCCGCAAAATCTCTCAGAACCGGATCGCCGCCAAATTCGGGGTGCGCCTCCGCCTCATCCGGGTCGGGCGCGATAGACATTAAAACGGCGTCAGCCTCGTGCAATGCTGTTGTGATGTCATCAGAAACACTGCCGCTATAGATGATTGGCTTGAATCCGGCTTTCGCCAGATCCGCAGCTTTCTCTTCGCTGCGGGTTGTCCCGATCAACTGCCATCCATCAGCATGCATCATCTGAGCGAAAACACGGGCAGAATAACCAAGCCCGAAGATGAAAAGGTTTTTGGTCACTGGGTCTCAATCGGAATCGAATAAAGGACAAAATCGGATTTGCTGACATAGCTGTCATACAGGCGCCGGGCGTCATAGTTGAAATCCTGGGTCAGCCAACGCACATTTGCAATCCCGTTTGCCTTGGCAAAGCCGACGACGTGGTCAATCAGAGCGCGACCTGCCCCGCTGCCCCGATTGCCGGGCCGGACATAGAGATCGCTCATATAGCAAACCTTGCCACCACCAAGAGAGCGGAACATCAACTGATACTGGGTGAAACCGATGAGCTTTCCGTCAGCATCTTCAACAACTTCACTCCAGAAGTCCGCTGCCGGATCAAAAATCCAGTCCCAGACCGTTTGATGGCCGCCATCGGGCACCGCCGTCTTGTAGAAAGTGGCATATTCATCAAACATTTGCCGCCAGACCAGCTTATCACTTTCAGCTACAGGCCGAACTTTTATGGACATTTCAAATCCTTACAGATGCGGAAACCGCCAGCTTCATACGCGATTGCGTTAACCGCGTGAAGCCGCTTGTGATGGCCAACTTCTAATTGTCCAGAGCAAAGTCCAAAGCCGCTGTTGCATGAAGTGCTGTGGTATCAAAAGCAGGCAGATCAAAATCCGTCTGTGCGATCAGCAGGCCTACTTCCGTGCAACCGAAAATAACGCCATCAGCGCCCTGCTGTTGAGCGCGCTGAATGGTCTCCAGATAGGCTTCTCTGGAATCCTTGCGGACGATGCCCTGGCACAATTCATTGTAGATAATGTCGTGGACCAGCGTTCGTCCGGCCTCATCAGGCACCATTGTCTCCACGCCATGGCGGTCTCGCAAATGCCCCTTGTAGAAATCCTGCTCCATGGTGTAGCGCGTTGCCAGCAGCAAAGGTTTTTTAGCTCTCGAAGCCTTGATGGCCACGGCGGTGGCATCGGCAATATGAATGAGCGGGATTTCCACCGATTGCTGCACAGCATCTGCCATTTTATGCATGGTGTTGGTGCAGATAACCACGCAGTCAGCGCCGCCGCGTTCCAGCGCGCAGGCGGCATCAATCATGGCGTTGGTGGCTGCGTCCCAATCACCCTTTGCCTGCATGGCTTCTATGTCGGCAAAGTCAAAAGACCACAGCAACAGCTTGGCCGAATGCAGGCCACCAAGCCGCTCGCGCGCCCCGCGGTTGAGCAACTGGTAGTAAACCACAGTGCTTTCCCAGCTCATGCCGCCAATCAGGCCAATGGTTTTCATGACGTCCTCAATTCTCTTCCGCGACCTTGACCTCAACCACTTCCCCTTCAGGAAAGGCCGGGCCAATGAGATAATCAAATGCAATCAGCTTTTCCTCAAATGGGTCGGCTTCGCAGCGGAATTTGAAATTGTACCAGCGACCGTCGCTTCGAAAGGCTGCGCCATTGGCAACTATGACATTGGCTGCGGCTTCCGAACCAACAATGGCTGAGGAAATGACAACGTCCGGATTTAATTCCGGGCGGGACTTTTTGATCTCGGATTTGGCAGCGTCATGACAAAGCGTCTCGCGCTTGCGATCTCCAACAACCACTTCTTCTTCCGGTGGCGCCACGCGCTTGCGGGGAATGACAATAGGCTGACCGGGCCGCGGTATTGACGGCAATGTCCGCGCCAATTGACGGGGTTCTGCCTCTGATTTGGGACCTATTGCTGCCGGGCCACCGGGTGTTATGCGAGGTTTGACTGCTTCTGGCTTTTCTGCATCTGGCGAAGCCTGGTCCACCACGTCCTGATTTCCAGTCTTGGATGCCTCAGCCGCCTCTGGTGCTGGCTCCGCATCCGCTCCGGTGGTGTTTTCAGGCTTTGATTCCGCGTCCTCTTCAGCTTCTTCCTCCACATTCACCTGCGGTTCGGGAGTTGGCTCCAGAACGGACGGATCCAACTCTGGCTCGGGCTGTTCAACGCGCGCAGCTTCGATGATCTCCTGCAACTCTTCCGGCGTAACAACCTCGACGGACACGCGCTCCTCATCCGCCACTTCAGGCTGGGCCACGGCCGGAAGCGCAAGCATCATGGCCACGACCAACGCATGGGCCGTTACGGAGGCCAGCAAGCACCACGCTTCAAGCCCAATTTTGGAAATCCCTGCAATACTCATCACTGAAACTGGTTTTGGTGCCGCATATGGGTTGGTGTTGGTGTTTGGGTTGATGTCGGGTTCGCGCTTTTCAGTCAGACTGCTTTTGGCTTATGGCTGATTTGTGTCCGCCAAAGGCAGCAACAGATTACATACCACGCCAGTGGGTCAGCTTGAAAGCAGGGTTAGTGCTGCCAGGAATGCGCTTCACAGACGCAATGCAATGTCTGCGAAGCAGCGGATATTATCCCAACTCACTCTTCAGCACTATTCATATGTGAAAACCAGATACATTTGCGATGAATCCAATTTAATTGTATCATATCGATAGTTCGGTATCCGCAACGGAAATTCAAACATTACTCGAGCAAGGCTTTGGCTTTGAATTATCTTGAGATACTATCTTCTCCAGTTTTTGTTGCTTTGGCACCAGCACTTTGTACCGCGCTCGCCGCTGTTTTAATTAATCGGCATCGCACCAAACTAGTAGAGACCGAGTTACAAAACCTCAAAAATCAACTGTTGTATCGTGATAAGCGCATTGGCGAATTGGAGAATTCTGCCCGCGATACGAATGATTCTTTTGCAGAACAAATCGCCAATAAGAGCGCGTTGGTCTCAACGCTGAATGATGTGCTTGCTCATTCCGACGCCGAGCGCGCAACATTTTATGTGCCGGTGCAAAATGCCGATGGAAATTTTCTTGGCTTGATTGTGTTGGCAACGGCACCAAGCGATTTGTCTGAAAATCTATTTATCGGCACGGTATTTTCTGGAAAAGACGCACGTGCGGTCGAGTCTTTTTTCACAAATGCAAGCGTTTCATCACAAAATACGAGTTTTAAATTTGATGGTTTCAGCCCAAATTCCACTTACGCTGAATGTCTGCAAACCAGCGCGCTTTCTGGTAGTCGCAGTAAAGTAGGCGTCGTCCAGTTGCTGTCCTCTTCCACCAATGGGATTGACGCAAACCAAGCCACAAAGGCCATCCAATCACATCGAGACAAACTGGTCTCTCTTGGCCAGGTGTTTTGCGGCGACAACCAATCGAATATTGAGAAGATTGGCCTGAAAATTCCCAGCACTTCCCGGCGCGGCACTGTACTCTCGATGGATATTTCAAATTCATCCGGACTTTTCATAGACGAGGCACGCAGCGCGGTAACAATGCACCTGATACAGGAAGTCATTGGTGCTTCATCAATTGAGATGGCAAAACTCAATGGGATGTTTGAAAGCTACACTGGAGATGGATTTCTTGCGGCATTTGTAGATGACGACAATGCCCAAAACGAATGCTCTGCAGACCGCGCAATGAATTGCGCTCTCAGCATCCAACGGCAATTCGACCGTCTAATGCAAGACTATCGGGCTGATCTTTTGCATCTGAAAGCCGAATTGTTTTTAAGGTTCGGCCTGTCGACTGGTGTGATTCACTCCATCGGTTTTTCGTTTGGCCAAATGCGAACGACCAGCATATTGGGTCGAACTGCTTCTTTGGCAAAAATAGTTTGCGACCTTGGTCCACGTGATGCCGCATCAATTATCGTAGATAAAGCCACATATCTTGAGTTTTCGAATGCAACGAGGAGTAAGTTTGTTGAGACGGTCGATCCCGCCTCCAAACCGACTTCAGAAAACAAACGAGTGCCATCATATTTTTACTCTTGAGTGTTTCTGCGCACTGATGCACCCCAATTGGCCTGATATCTGAACCCGATCCAAATGGCATGGATGGGCAGATTTTTGTCGCAAAAGTAATTTCGTGAAACGAAGCTGACCCCCCTGAATTCAACGAAAACTCGCTCTTGAAACAACGTCAATTTTTGAACGATGGCACATTGGTGGCGGAGATTGATCTGGCTGCCTGAGTTTTGCCGGGTATTCCGGCCCGACCAGTGCAGTTACCTTCCATGAAACGCTGAGCCCGGCTTTGAACTTCGGCATTGATTTTCTCGAGACCGAAAATGCCTGCGGTATCGCCACATCGGAAACCATGATTGGCTTCTTCCTGATGGCATCGCAGACATATTCATCATTGCTGATTCACCACCGCTGCAAAAGGCGCGCGGGTGCAACTATTTTAACGGCAACCAGGTTGAGCCCGAAGCCTGGATGATGCAGTTTAACCAGATGATTTAACAACACCGTGTTGGCCAGCAAAAGGACTGAACTCTTGAAACAACGTCAACTTTTGAAAGACGGCACCAAAGTATCCGAGATAGGCTTGGGTTGCCTGAGTTTTGCAGGATTTTACGGTCCAACCAGTGAGACCACCTCCCATGCCACGCTGAGCGCAGCTCTGGACCTTGGCATCGACTTTCTCGACACGGCCAATGTCTATGGTATGGGCAAATCAGAGGCGACGATTGGTTCTTTCCTGAAGGGCAATGCAGACAAATTTACCATTGCCACAAAAGCAGGTATCGGACGCGATCCGGACACCGGCGTGCGTGGGTTCAACAACAAGCCGGATTATCTGCGATCCGAGCTGGAAAAATCTCTCAAACGTCTCGGGGTTGATCACGTCTCGCTTTATTACATCCATCGCCGTGATCCGGATCTGGAGATCGAGGAGGTGATGGAAACGCTTCTGGCTTTCAAGGCTGAAGGCAAAATTGGCGGCATCGGGTTTTCAGAAATTTCCCCCGCATCCCTGCGACGCGCCACAGCCGTCGGACCCGTTGACGCCGTACAAAGCGAATATTCCCTGTGGACCCGAACGGCTGATCTGGGGATGGTTCAGACCTGCGCAGAGCTGGAAATTGCCTTTGTGCCATTCTCGCCTGTCGGGCGCGGTATGTTCGGAACGAAAACACCTGATCCCAACCAATTTGAGGACACGGATTTCCGGAAAGCCAATCCGCGATTTGTAGAGCCGAATTTCAGTTATAATGCCGAAAAGGTCGAAGGCTTCAAGAATTATGCGGCGGATCTGGGCACCAAACCAATCACCCTGTCGCTGGCTTGGTGTCTGGCACGAGGCAACCATCTTATTCCCATTCCCGGCACACGCAGCGCAGACCATCTTGCAGAATGCGCCGCCGCGAGTGATTTTCAGATGACAGCTGACATCATGGCCGAGATTGAGAAAATTCTGCCCGTCGGCTGGGCCCATGGCGACCGCTACACCCGCACCCAATGGCTCGGCGTGGAAAATTTCTGTTAGGCGGTTTGACAGCGCTGGATTTGAAGATGGCTACAAACCTTGATCATGGATTCTCGGAACAAGTCCAAGAATGACGGGGTTTGGGGGTGGTGAGCGGACAGTTCTCCAACGGATGACAGCCCTCTGCCGTCGTTCTCGGACTTGTTCCGAGAATCCACAATCTAAGGATACCGCCTTTCCAGTTTTGACCTGAAAAGCGCTTTATTCTCAGAATTGATCCAGAGCCCATTCCGCAGCATCGCGCACCACCGGGTCCGGATCGGTTAGGTGGGTTCGGGCGGTCTCTGCCAAATCCGGATCGCCAGAATTGCCAATGGCAATCAGCACATTTCTCAAAAACCGATCCCGGCCGATGCGTTTGATCGGGGAGCCAGAAAAGTGCTTGCGAAAAGCGGCGTCATCCAGCCCTGCGAGAAAAGCCAGATCCGGATGTTTCAGATCAGCGCGTGCCTGCAGTTTTGCTTCCCTCGCCTCGGCGGCAAATTTGTTCCAGGGGCAAACCGCCAGGCAATCATCACAGCCATAAATACGATTGCCCATGGCGGTGCGAAATTCTTGCGGGATCGGCCCCTTATGCTCGATGGTCAGGTAGGAAATGCAGCGTCTTGCATCCAGCTGATAGGGCGCGGGAAAGGCGTTTGTCGGACAGATATCCAGACAGGCACGACATGAACCACAATGATCGATTTCGGGCGTATCCGACGGCAAATCCATGTCCGTAAAAATAGAACCCAGAAACAGCCAGGAGCCAAATTCGCGGGATACCAAATTGGTGTGCTTGCCTTGCCAGCCCAACCCGGCCTGAGCGGCCAGCGGTTTTTCCATGACGGGAGCGGTGTCGACAAACACTTTGACATCCGCCTTGTTGCGGCTGGCAAAGCGACCAGCGACAGTTTTCAGCTTGCCCTTGATGATGTCGTGATAATCGCGGTTTTGAGCGTAGACGGAAATCGTGCCTTCGGATTTGCGCTGCAATTGCGGCAGCGGATTATCGTCCGGGCCGTAATTCATGGCCAGCATGATAACGCTCTTTGCTTCCGGCCAAAGGGTCCGGGGGTCTGCGCGCCGTGCCGCTGTCTCTTCCATCCACGCCATGGAGCCATGCCGCTTGTCGCCCAGAAAAGTCGCAAGATTTTCGGCAATATGATCGGGCAGATGCGCCGGGCAAATTGCCATGGCGTCAAAGCCGTATTCCTGTACGTCTTTTCGCAGGTCAGACAGGATTTTTTCCATGGACATCAGACAGGGCCAAGGCGGTTACGAATGACAATGCGCAAGCCTAGAGTCCCGAGCGTCAAAAATCCAGATCGGTGTAGTGGGCGGGGGGAGGAATGCCGCGCATTTTATCCGCCAGAATTTCCCGGAAGGCTGGACGGCATTTGATGCGCGCATACCAGGTTTTAGCGGCTTCATGGTCGCCCCAGGGCATTTCATTGAGGTAATCAATGACGGAAATTGCAGCCGCTGCGGCAAAGTCGGCATAGGATAATTGATCGCCACCCAGCCAATTGCGCTCCGCGGCCAGATATTCCAGATAGCCCAGATGATTGCGCAGATTGGCGCGCGCAGCCCGCAGCACACTGGACTCAGGGGCACCGCCACCGGCATCGCGCGGTTTTTCCCGCTTCGTCACTTTTTCATTGACGATATACTGCGTTGCTTCGGTTTCCATCTTGACCAGAAACCAGTGTGACAAACGCCGCACTTCAGCCCGGGCCAGCGGATGGCTTGGCATCAACCGACGGTCTTCCAGGGTAAAGCCACGGGTTTCGTCAAGATATTCGCAAACGGTGCTAGCGCCACAAATCGGCACATCACCCTCATCAACGAGCACCGGCAAGGTGCCTTCCGGGTTCAGCAGCAAAAACTCTTCGCGGCGTTCCCAAGTGCGTTCCAGAATATATTCAGCACTCGCGCCATATTCACCAATGGCCATGCGCACCAAGCGCGATCCGGCAGACATAGGATGATGATATAGCTTCAAGGGTGGCTCTTCTTGGCAGGTGAGGGAACTTTGGTGAAGACTTTCTAAACAGAAAAACTTTCCAAACCATTGAGACGCGCGCTGCACGATCGCAGACTTGGGTTTCGTGCCGCGCCAATGCGGGCAAAATTGGGCAGATCGCGAGACGTTGTGTCGAAACAGGCATTTTCTGCCTCCGGTATGTAAAACTTTACACTTTTTTCGCTATGTTTCTGTCACATAGAAATGATTAAACGCCGGGAAGAAATCCTTTTTGCCCCGCCATCTCAATTCATGAATTGCCCGATATGGATCAACAGACACTCTTCGAAGCCGCCATTCTGGGTTTGCTGGAAGGGGTAACCGAGTTTCTGCCGGTCTCCTCAACCGGGCATATTCTGCTGGCAGGTCATTTCCTTGGCTTTGAGAGCGAAGGCAAGGTGTTTGAGGTTCTGATTCAATTCGGAGCCATTCTTGCGATTCTGCTGGTTTATTTCAGGCGGCTTTGGGATATTGCGGTTACCTTGCCGACATCGGCTACCAGCCGCCGCTTTGTCCTTGCTATCCTGTTGGCGTTTCTGCCAGCTGCCCTGGTTGGCATTTTTGCCCATAACATCATCAAGACCGTGTTGTTTGAAGCCCCCACCCTGATTTGCGTCATGCTGGTGCTGGGTGGTTTCGTGTTGCTGTGGGTGGACCGCCGGGAAACCACGGTGCGCTATACCGATGTGCGCGAATACCCGCCCTCACTGGCGTTCAAAATCGGACTTTTCCAGTGTATTGCCTTCATTCCCGGCGTGTCGCGCTCGGGCGCAACCATTGCCTGCTCCCTGTTGATGGGCACAGACAAACGCTCCGCTGCAGAGTTTTCATTTTTTCTGGCGATGCCCACAATGGGCGGTGCTTTTGCCTATGATCTTTGGCTAAACCGCAACGCTCTTAACAGTGATGATATCACGATCATCGCCGTGGGGTTCATTGTGGCGTTTTTTGCCGCCATAGTGGTGGTGCGCAGCCTGTTGGCTTTCGTGACAAAACACGGATTTGCACCCTTCGCCTATTGGCGCATTGCGGTTGGAACGTTGGGTTTGATCGGGCTTTATCTGCTCTAGGCGTCATGGCGTCGGGCGTCGGGCGACACCGCACCGCGTCCTGTTTAACCGGCGAAGAAAAAGAATTCGGAAGCTCGTTTAACTGATTTCCGGCTCAAACTGACCCCGTTCGCGATACTGGATCAGATAGGTTGGCAGGATGGCTTCCATTGAATGGGGGCTGATGCCGAGGCCGGTCAATGTGCGCTTGTCCGCTTTCGCAGCCGTGCCGACGACATTATCGCTTTTCAGCATCAGCACCTGATCATGGGTCAAAGGCGCATTTGGCAACAGGCCAAGCACTTTGCCTTGAAACTCTGCAAGGCCCCAGGGAATGGAAAGCAAAAGCCGTTTGCGCAAAGTGATTTTCAGCATCAACTCCAGGCATTCCTTGAAGCTGGCAACATCCGGTCCACCCAGCTCATACACTTTGCCGGGTTGCATCTTGCCATCAATACCCATGGCGATGGCCTCGGCCACATCACCCACAAAAACCGGCTGAAACTTTGTTTTACCGCCACCAATCAACGGCAGGAACGGCGAAATACGTGTCATGGCTGCAAAGCGGTTGAAGAAAGCATCCTCCTGGCCAAAGACAATGGACGGGCGCACAATCATCGCTTCGGGAAATTCACGTAAAACGGCTGCTTCGCCTTCCGCCTTGGAGCGGGCGTAAGCGGCTTCTGAATCGGCATTAGCGCCAATCGCCGACATATGAACCAGACGTTCAACACCGGCCTGTTTGGCAGCACGTGCGACAATGGCAGCACCACCGGCCTGAACCGCGTCAAACTTCTGGGCACCGCTTTCATGCAGGATGCCAACCAGATTGACCACAAAATCCGCATCAGCCACGGCGGCAATCACGGAGTCCGGATAGCGCAGATTGGCCTGAACCGGCTGGATCTGCCCCACCGCGCCCAATGGACGCAAATGTCCGGCCAGATCGGGCCGCCTGACGGCCACCCGCACACGGTAGCCGCGCTTGGCCAACGCGCGCACCACATGGCGACCGACAAAGCCGGAGCCACCAAAAACCGTAACCCGTTTTTCTGAACCGCTGAACTGCTGCATGCTGACACCTTAGTCTTGCTTGTTGCATGATCTATAGCAGAAGTGTGGCGCCGTCCAAGGGTGCGGATGTGGAAATTTCAAGGATTCTGTATCATCGCCCAAAAGACCATTGACACAGACCCATGTGAACCTTATTCCATCGCCAATGCCCAGATGGCGGAATTGGTAGACGCGCCAGCTTCAGGTGCTGGTACTCGCAAGGGTGTGGAGGTTCGAGTCCTCTTCTGGGCACCATCATTTATCTCACGACAGTTTGCTACGCAAACGCCTCCGATGGGGCGGCGCATATGCGCCGGACGCCCGGTCAGGCGTCTTGGTTCAGGTTTGAGATTGTTCCCCACCCGCACCATTATTTATCTCACGACAGTTTGCTACGCAAACGCCTCCGATGGGGCGGCGCAAAAGCGCCGGACGCCCGGTCAGGCGTCTTGGTGCTGGGTCGAGGTTGTTCCTCTTACCCGCACCATCATTTATCTCACGACAGTTTGCTACGCAAACGCCTCCGATGGGGCGGCGCATATGCGACGGACGCTCGGTTGAGCGCCTTGGGTCCGGTTTGAGGTTGTTCCCCTCACCCGCACCATTATCGATCTCACGGCAGTGTGCGACGCAAACGCCTCCGATGGGGCGGCGCACACGCGCCGGACGCTCGGTTGAGCGTCTTGGTGCCGGTTTCGTGTATTCTGTTGTCTCGTGTGCAGCATCGCCATTCCATTCTATCGGTCTTCCATCATTCTCAAGTCCGGCAGGTCACAGATGATAGGTCAATACCCGGCTGATCAGCAATTCCAGTTTTGACAGCTCTGGCGGGTTGTCAGTACTGAAATGAATTGCGCGATTGCCTTCATAGGTAAAGTCAGAGGGAAATACCTGCTGGAAATCGGACATGATTGTTGTCTGGCAATGCACATAAATGGCGTAACCGCCGGTTTTGGGCAGTCCCAGCCGAAGTGTTGACCCCGATTTGGTATCCGGTGTCAGATAGGCAGGCTGACCCCATTTCAACGTCTCCAGCAGGTTTCCAACACCTGCCGTCTGCCCGGCTGTTCTGAATATCCGGTCGCGTATCACAAGCAGGCTGGATTGCTCCGGCTCCGGGTAGCTGGCAAATACTGCTTTGACGGCAGGGTCTTCAAACGGATGCTGTATTTTGGCCATTGCGTCCCATTTCCATTCATTCGTATGGAGCATAATCCGCTACCGCCCCTGCAATGGCAAATAGTTTGGAGGCGGGGGTACCGGAGCTGCCGAGTTGAAAAACATTAGAACGGCCATCGTGAAGACCAGCTGCAAACTGAAGTGGAGTATTGTCATTTGCTCTCACCAAGATCGCCCAATGTGCTGATAACGGACTTCAAGCATCGGAGTATCAGTTGCAAAATGCTTGTGATAAGCGTCGAACCGCTTCGCAAGCGCGGCAATGCCGCAAGGAAAATGCAACTGGTATTTGCATACATCCATCAATAGGCTAAAGCCTGCGTCATGGATCACAACAGCCCCAAAGACCGGAGCGCCTATGAAGATAAGTACAGGATTTACACTGCTTTTTGCCGTATTGCTGGCTCTTTTCACAACCGGATCAAAGTCGTTTGCAACCGATGATGTGAAGGCAGCCTATGTTGACAGGACAATCAGACTGATTGTCGGCTATGGCGCAGGCGGCGGATATGATGCGTTTGCCCGGTTGATTGCGCCAGAGCTGGAGCGGGAAACAGGGGCCAATGTGGTGGTTCAGAACAAGTCCGGCGCGGGTGGGCTGGCGGTGCTGAATGATGTAGCGCGCACAGATTCTGATATTGCGACACTGACCATTGCCAATGTTTCGGCAGCGGTTAATGCGAAATTGATCGGTTCTGAAGCGGCCCGGTTTAGTGTGACTGATTTTGTCTGGCTGGGCGGTATTTCATCCGACAAACGCGTTTTGCTGATGGCAGCGGGAACCAGCCTTGCCGATTGGCGATCCACACCGCAAAGCCCGGCGCTGATCCGCTGGGCCGCTGGCGGCAAGACAGACAATCTGGCGCTGTCTGCTGCGCTGCTTTCAGAGGCTTTTGGCTTCAATTCCAAAATCATTACAGGTTACAAGGGCAGCAACGAAGCCATTGCGGCCTTGTTGCGCGGCGAAGCAGACGGAACTGTGGTTTCCATTGAGACCGCCATGAATTTCGTGCATGAGACCGACCTTACCATTGCTGCAGTGCTGTCGGACAAAAGGTCGAAACTGGCACCTGATCTGCCAACGCTGTATGAAATGGATATGCATCCAGCGAGCCGCGAATGGATCGACTACCAGGTCAATCTGTCCACGCTGGGCCGAGCTTTGATAATTGCGCCCGGTACTCCGCAAGCAAATGTGGATTTTCTGCGCCAGGCTTTGCAACGCATTCTCACTGATCCGGATTTCATCAAGTCAGCAGCCGAACGCGGCCGCGCCATCAATTTTGTGACAGCCGGTGCCATTGCCAGCGCCACAAACTCGGTTCTGGATCCGGCATCAAATGTTGACAGGGATGCGCTGCTGACCGTGTTGGGGCAAAAATACTTCTGAGGTAGCCTTTGTATGATATCGCGCCATTGCTCACCCCTGCCGTTTTTCCGGCGCTGCTCGGTGGCATGTTTTAGAGCGTGATCATGGGAGCACAAAGGGTGGCGACAGACATGGAGCCGATGCCGGGCCTTCTATACTCAGTTCCATTTATACTCAGTTCCATTGACGCCGTGGCAGATACAGCGGAGCTTTTTCAGCCATAGCGTCAATGAATGGTTGTCTGCCTAAGGTCGTTTCATCGCTGCGACAGCACTATATTCGCAATTGTGACTGTTCAAGCACTATGTGCCGTAACGTCCCTGTGTGAATACGCTCTAATCAAGCGGTCCGGCGGTTTGTGCCATCCAACGCAACAATTGTGGCAGGTCCAGGCTTGGACGATCACGATCCTGCTGTTTCAAGGTGCCGTCAACACCGAAGCGGTATTTCAAGCCCGCCCAGACAGTTTGCTCAACTATCTCATCGTGACCATTTTCAAGCTGATTGTAGTAACCGATTTCGTAGCCTGAAAAGATTGAAAAACTACTGTTGTGCAGTCGATGCTCAATGCCGGCAGTCAGACCACCGCCCTTTGCATCATCGCTGAAATCATCGTCCATTTTTCCGTAAAATGCTGCGGCTGATAAATCTAGCCGTGTTGCAGGATTTACGAAATACCGAACCATGGCACGTGCAAAAACCGCACGGCTTAAAGAATCATATCCATCGTCATCATTGCCCCAGTGTCCGTCAATCCACCCGAGCTGCCCGTATAGTGTGGTGTAGTCGTAATAGCGCTGCGCTTCCACTCCGGCGAAAATCCGGCCACTGGTTTCGCTGTCGTCTTCCTTATCCTGGTCTGTATGAAGGTACCCGCCGAAAACACCCAACAGATGAGTGTCGGACCGCTTTGCAATATGTACCGCACCCCCAATACCGTAGTCGTAGCTGTCACCTGCATTAGTATCCGTTAGCTCGCCGAAAATATCTCCCTGTATGATCCAACGCTTGTCGAATATTTTCCCGGCGCGCAAAGCGGCGCCACCAAACAGCACCTTTTGACAATGCTGACAGGCTGCCAAGACAGTCCTCTAGAATAAAATGAGCAGTCCCTGGACAATCAAAGCAAGCGCCAGCGCGGTTACGACGGCGCGTAATGCCGTGCGGAAAAAGGCTTCAGGCAAGCGGTCGAGGATGCGGGTGCCCAGGACTGTGCCCAGATAGCCAGACAGGATCATCACAACAATCAGCGGCACCCAAGGGGCAAAGACAAAACCAAGAAAGCCAAACATTAGTATTTTCAGGAAATGCTGCATGGTCATGGCAATGGCGTGGGTGGCGACAACACCGTGACGGGTTTTTGAATGGGGCGCGTTGATGGACACCACCAGCGGCCCGGTGGCCCCGAAAAACATGGTCAAGATGGCTGCAAGCACGCCGTTCAGAAACACGACCGGCTTTGCGGTCTTTCCGAATTTCGGTTTGGGCATCCAGGTAATCACCAGAATGAAGAGGCCCAGAGCAAGCCGCCAAAGGGTTTCCGGCACCTCCAGGGTCAGCCGACCGGCGAACATTGTACCAAGCACACTGCCCGCTCCAAACCACACCAGTATCCATGGCGTTGCATTACGCCATTGCAACATGGCGCGCCCGGCATTCGAGCCAAGTTGTACAGCCCCATGGACAGGCACCAGCGCGCTCAGCGGCATGCCCAGCCCCATAATCGCGATCAGCAAAACACCACCGCCCAGACCAAAGGCTGCTGAAATGGCCGATGTTCCAAAGCTTGCAATCATCAGAATGAGCGCGAACCACGGCTCAACGGAATCAGGTAAAAAGGACGCCAGCACTTAGCTTGCGTTTCGATGTTTGGAGTACATGTCGGAATCCAGATGAGACCGGTGGGAGGGGTGTTCAATCTAACGCGCAGTTGAAAATTGCACAAGTGCACTCAGCTCTGTGACGTAGATCGCTTGTGGGATGATCTGGCGCATCTCATCACTGCAAAAGGTCACACCCGAAATTCTGAGCACTCAAAAAAAACGCCAAGAGCCCAAACAGCTCTCGGCGTCTTGAATTCTTGCTATCCAGAGTACGAACCCTGGAGTTCCGAATTAGGGAATATACTCTTCACCTTCACAGGTATTGAAGCCTTCGCTCAAGTCGAACGATTCTGGCACGCAGGAAGCATCAGACAAAATAAGTCCAAGAAGATTGTCTTCACCCCAATCATCCGGATCATCTTCACGATGACGGCGAATGAGGGACTTGTCGTCACCAATATAGAAGGTTACGCCGCCCCAGATGCCTTCATAATCGTTCTCGCCGATCCGACCTTCTGCAAACAGGGCAACGCCGCTGGAGAAGATTTGCTGGTCAAGCTGGTACTCAATGCCCAGTGCAAGCGCATGGGTCTCAGCGGTGTAGCGATGGCCAACACTCAGCTCAAGATTATCCATCGCGTAGTAAGAAATGTCACTGAATGCGAACAGATTTTCTTCATCCACTTCAATGACATTATCAACATCAATAAACTCGGCACCGACAACACCTTTGACGGTTACCCGGTCCCAGTAATACTCGGCTTCCACACCAACGCGGCTGATGCCTCCACCCAAATCATCATGATGTGTGTAAGACCCATAGAGGCCCAGCAGACCAATCGTCGGATCGCGCCAGAACAGATGGGCTGCACCGCCACCGACAAAGTCTTCATCGTGAACGCCAACCGCAGCATCCAATTGCAAGCCGTAGCGGGTGCCGACGGGAACCGAGAGCGACCCTTCAAGAGCGCCATAGCCTTCGTCGAACAAAGAGCCGCCGAGAATAGAAATCTTGCCGTTGATGCCCGAAACAGCGGGCAACACAACTGGCTCAACCGGCGTTCCCTCAAGATACAGATCGGCTGCAACGGCTGGTCCGGCAAACACCACACCTGTCACCAGTGCTGTCGATACTAGAAATACGTTTCGGATAGACATAAGTTTCCCCAAATAATTGTTGAACATTTCTAACAAGGAATTTTACGACTATCAATTCCTTAAAGTTGTGGAAATTTCGTTTTTTTGATGCTGCGATAGAATTGCAACGCTTTTCGACATATCACACGTATAAATTGAAAAAGACGCTAAAAACCCAGTCTGGTTCTCAGCGCCTTGAATAGCATATCAGAAGTTTTAGGCAGGGTCGACTTCGGTAACCATTTTCTTACGCGGTTCGCCTGTGCAGCTATTGTAGAAAATAGGTTTGTCAAGAACCGTTATATCTCTACCCGACGACGATCCTTCAGACGTTGACCCAGAATCGCAGGTACCGCCCAAAATCGCTCCCAGAAGATTGTCTTCGCCCCAATCATCCGGATCATCTTCACGATGGCGGCGAATGAGAGACTTGTCGTCACCAATGTAGAAGGTCACACCGCCCCAGATGCCTTCATAATCATTTTCACCAATCCGGCCTTCTGCAAACAGGGCAACTCCACTGGAGAAGACCTGTTGGTCGAGTTGATATTCAACGCCCAGAGCCAATGCATGGGTCTCAGCTGTGTAACGGTGACCAACACTCAGCTCAAGATTGTCGAGCGGATAGTATGACAAATCACTGAATGCGAAGAAGTTTTCATCATCTACGTCAGTGGTAACATCAACATCGAAAAACTCAGCACCAACAACAGCTTTGAAGGTTATCTGGTTCCAATAATATTCGCCTTCCACACCAATGCGACTGACACTGCCACCCAAATTGTCATGATAGGTATGAGAGCCGTACACACCCAGCAACGCCATGCCTGGATCACGCCAGAACAGATGGCCCGCGCCGCCACCGATGAACTCTCCATCATGGGTGCCAACGGCGCCATCCAATTGCAGACCGTATCTGACACCTACCGGGATCGTGATCGATCCGGCCAGAGCGCCATAACCTTCGTCGAACAAAGAACCACCTAAAACGGAAATCTTACCGTTGATACCGGAAACCGCGGGCAGCACACTTGGCGCAACAGGCGTTCCTTCCAGATACATATCAGCCGCCAAAGCGGAACCCGCAAAAGCTGCACCACTAAATAACGCAGCAGAGATAAAAAACACATTTCGTAAAGACATAAAACCCCACTTAAAATCAGCTTGGTGGGTATCAGACGCTGCTTGAATAACAAGCCCACCCACACCAAAAAACGCGATTTTTTCAATAAAAACAGTCATTTAACAATCATAGATACGTCAAAAATCTTAACGCCCCGGAGAGGTAGAGTTGCGAATTCAACCAAAGATCGGCCCGCCAGATGGAACGCTCGCGCGGCTAGTCTGGATCAGTTTTTTCTAGCTAACAGCCCGGTGGTGGGCGGCAATACTGATAAAATGAATGGGGTTTTCACAGCTAAACATTGCGTTTCGGGCCAGCATTAATGGCGTCGTGTCACGAACGAGATGTATCAGTTTTCGTATTCTACAGCGTCACAAACAACGTCACCCGACTCAGCAACTGTTGCTTTCTTGCCAATATGTAAGCTGAATCGGTAGCAAGACCCGTGCTAACCTTTGCCAACACCATGGCAAATCAGCTATGGAGATAACAAATCACTCTGGGAAAGACTAACCGGCACGTGTCTGATGCACTCTGATATTTCCGATGCACGCTGACGCTCTTGTAACCGCAAGACCGAGTTATATCTGATTGTGATCAATTGATAGACAACCAGAACCGTGGAGCTGGCCGTGAGTCTTGTACGCATAATCAGGCAGATGATAACAGAAATGCCGACACGCCAAGTGCTCGGTCGACGGGCAATTATCGCCCTGTTGCCTTTCGTGCTGCTGCCTTTCGTGCTGGTGTCGTCCCAACCCGCCATTGCTGCTCCCTACATTCTGGTTGATATGAACAGTGGTCGCATTCTTGAAGAAAAAGACGGGCTGACCCCCTGGTACCCGGCTTCCGTGACGAAGCTGATGACCTCCTATGTGACTTTTGAAGCCATGGCAGCCGGCGAACTGACCATGCGGTCCGCTGTGATTGTCTCGCAAAACGCACTGAACGAGCCACCCAGCAAGATGGGTTTTCGAGTCGGCACCGAAATTACCGTCGAAAATGCTCTGAAAATGGTTCTGGTGAAATCGGCCAATGACATTGCGGTGGCACTTGGAGAAGCGGTCTCCGGCACCGAGGCGAAATTCGTCGCCCGCATGAACACGACGGCGCAAAGACTGGGCATGACCGGCACGCGGTTCCGCAATCCAAACGGCTTGCCTGCCAAGGGTCAGACGACCAATGCACGGGATATGGCTGTGTTGACACAAGCCATATTAAAGCGTTTCCCGGAACATGGCGATCTGTTCAAAATCACCGCCATCAAGGCCGGCAAAAAAGTCCTGCGCTCCTACAACCCATTGCTAACGCGCTACAGCGGCGCCACCGGCATGAAAACAGGCTTCATCTGCTCCTCCGGTTTTAACATGGTTGCGACAGCCAAACGCGGCAACAAGCATTTGATCGCGGTCGTCTTTGGCGCGCCCTCTTCGCAGGAACGTGCGGAAGAGGCTGCCAGGTTGCTGAACAAGGGGTTTCGGGCCTTTGGCTTCAAAGGCCGCCGGAATGTGAGCAAGTTCAAGGCGTCCGGCCTGACCACAGAGCCCGTTGATCTGCGCCCGCAAATCTGTAGCAAGGAAGCGCGTACAGAACGTTTCAAGCGCCTGGAAACCTACAAGATGGGTGAAGGTAAATCCCTGCTCAGCAAAAATGTTCTGGTCAGCACAGCCCCGATTGTTGTGCGCACTGGCAATGCGATCAAGACCATCGCAGCCAATTTGCGCAATGCGCCCACACCAGTGCCGCGCCCCAACATTGTCCTGACATCTTTGCCGAAGCCGATTGTGGCCAATGCATCAGGCAGCGCTGCAACATCCGATAACTCAGCGGCCGATCAGGTTGATACCGGCGATGGTGATGGCGACAAAAGCCAATTAACGTCTAAAACAACGCCGGGCGGTATTCCGCTCCCGGTCAGTCGCCCCGCATTTTCCAAAACCGGAGAAGTATCGGCCAATTCCGCGGCAGGTCATCAGGTACAATGAGGCGGGCTTCAGGCTCGCGGGCCTAAAGTCTCAAGCTTCCGGGCCTCAAGATCCGGGCTTCCGGTCCGATCTGTTTGATCTGACTGCTTGTCTCTATCCTTTTTCAACAAAGTAATGGACAGCGTCCCCATGCGGCTCCTGCCGCAACAGTTTGTGGCGATGTTCTGTGCAGAAATGCGGTATGTCGATGGTTGCCATGGGATCGGTGCTGATCACCTGCAACACATCGCCTGCAGCAAGAAGACGCAATGCTTTCTGGGCTTTGAGCACGGGCAGCGGACATTGCAGGCCCGTCACATCGAGCACAGTGACGCTGCTTTCATTCGGTGTTCCGCCACTAGCGGCCTGGCCTGTATCGCTCATAAGGGTCTGCACCAATCTTCCAAGTCATTTGTGCTGTTCTGGCAGAAAACCAACCAAGAAAGCAATTGTTGAACTTGGTGATTCTGCACGGTATCGTTCAATCCGAACACAAAATATTGAGTAGCAAAGGTGGTCAATACCTATTAATCGGGGACCTACCGGTTGGGGGCCGTAACAAGGGAGGATGCGTGGACCTTTTTGCAAGGATACGCAGTGAATATGCCTATCTGTCCGGCGCAATCCGCACTTTGCGACGTCTGAAACCGGTTGTCGAGAAAAAGACACGCCTGTGGCCGGATGTGCTTGAAGAGCTGGCCGACAGGTACGGTGACAAGCCTGCGCTGCTCAGCCACAATCAGCAACTCACCTATGCCGCCTTTATGGGCCGCGCGAACCAATATGCGCATTGGGCCAAAGCACAAAACCTGCAAAAGGGCGATGTGGTTGGACTGCTGATGCCGAACTGTCCGGAATTTCTGGCTGTCTGGACCGGAATTGCACGCGCTGGCGGTGTTACGGCTCTGTTGAACACCAATTTGCGGGAGACGTCCCTGGCCCATTGCGTGAACATTGTCACGCCGAAGCATATCATCGTTGATGCAGCGCTGGCCGGACAATTTACAGATGCCGAGCAGCATCTGGAATACGGGTCGGAATCAGAGCGGCCCGAGCTCTGGGTCTATGGCAACGCTGCAGAAAATGGTGCCAGCTCGGAGGGAACATTCAAGCCCCTGAAGCCATTGGTGGACGCGGCCGATGCCGGGCCGCTGCCCCCTGAAGACCGGCCCGCCATCACCACCGATGATAAATGCCTCTACATCTATACAAGTGGCACCACCGGTCTGCCGAAAGCAGCAAACATCAATCATTATCGGGTTCAGGCGATCATGCATGGCTTTTCTGCGGCCACAGGTGCCAGCGATCAGGACCGCATGTATGATTGCATGCCAATGTATCATTCGGCAGGCGGGTTGATTGCCACAGGCTCGGTTCTGACCCGTGGCGGTTCCGTGTTTATTGCCGAACGCTTTTCAGCCAGCACTTTCTGGGACGATGTGGTCGATAATGACTGCACCATGTTTCAATATATTGGTGAGTTGTGCCGCTATCTTCTCAATTCCCCGCCCCATGCCAAGGAACGATCCCACAAGATCCGCATGTGCAATGGCAATGGCTTGCGGCCTGATATCTGGGAGGCGTTTCAAAGCCGGTTTCAGATTCCACACATTCTTGAGTGGTATGCTGCCACGGAAAGCAATGCGGTTTTCTTCAATTTCGATGCCAAGGTCGGCGCTATTGGCCGTATTCCAAAATGGGCCGAGCATAAATTCGTCACGGAAGTCGTGCGGTTTGACTACGAAACCGAAGCGCCGAAACGCAATGCACAGGGATTTTGTGAAATCTGCGACCCTGGTGAGACCGGTGAGGTCATATCGCAGATTCTCAATGATCCGAAACGACCGAGCCAACGCTTTGAGGGCTACAGCAACAGCCAGGAAAGCCAGCAGAAGGTTCTGGGCTCTGTTTTTGAACCGGGGGACCGCTGGTTTCGGTCCGGCGATCTCATGCGCCGGGATGCGCTGGGGTACTTTTACTTTATCGACCGCATCGGGGATACATTCCGCTGGAAAGGCGAAAATGTTGCCACGTCAGAGGTGTCGGAAAGCCTGACCAATTTTGCCGGCGTCCATGAAGCCAATGTCTATGGCGTTTCGGTTCCCGGGATCGAAGGCCGTGCAGGCATGGTGGCTCTTGTGGTGGAGGATGATTTCGATCCGGCTGCCTTCTACACCCATGTGCGCAAGGCCCTGCCCGACTACGCGCATCCAGTATTTCTGCGCCTGCAAAACCACATTGAAGTCACAGGCACGTTCAAGCAGCGCAAGATTGAACTGGTGAAACAGGGTTTTAATCCTGATGGGCTTTCAGATCCGCTGTTTATCATTGACGACGGGGCACAATCCTATGTGAACCTGACACCGGCGCTTTACGAGGACATATGCTCTGGTAAAAGGCGGCTTTAAATGGCCGTTTGGTTTTCGGCAAATTTTCGAATTGGGACATCATGACAGGCAATATTCTCGCAATCGATCAGGGAACGACATCGAGCCGCTCCATCATTTTTGACGCCTCACTGGCATCCATCGGCTCCAGCCAACAGGAATTCACGCAGTTTTTCCCTAAATCCGGCTGGGTGGAACATGATGTGGAGGAAATTTGGGACAGTGTTGTGGCCACCGGTCAGGCCGCCCTTGCTGATTGCGGACTGGGTGCAGACGCAATTTCCGCCATCGGCATAACCAATCAGCGCGAGACCATTGTGGTCTGGGACCGCAATAGCGGGGCTGCCATCCACAAGGCTATTGTCTGGCAGGACCGGCGCACAGCAGAGTTTTGCGCACAACTGAAATCCGAAGGTCATGAGCCTTTGTTTACGGAAAAAACCGGCTTGCTGCTGGACCCCTATTTTTCGGCAACGAAGCTGGCCTGGATGCTGGATCACGTAGAGGGTGCCCGTGCGCGCGCAGAGGCGGGTGAGTTGGCGTTTGGCACTATCGACAGTTTTCTGATCTGGCGTCTGACCGGCGGCAAATCCCATGTCACAGATGCCACCAATGCAGCCCGGACCCTGATTTTCAACATTCACACCCAGGATTGGGATGATGAATTGCTGGACATTCTCAAGATCCCCCGCGCTTTGCTGCCTGATGTGCTGGATTGCGCCAGTGATTTCGGCACCACAGAAGCTCATATTTTCGGGGCTGAGATTCCCATTGCCGGCGTCGCGGGCGATCAGCAGGCTGCTACAATCGGTCAGGCCTGTTTTGAACCCGGCATGTTCAAATCCACCTATGGAACCGGCTGCTTTGCCCTTTTGAATACAGGCGACAAGCCGGTTCCTTCCAATAACAGGCTGCTGACAACGATTGCCTATCGGCTGAATGGCAAGGTCACTTATGCGCTGGAAGGCTCTATCTTCATCGCTGGCGCTGCTGTTCAATGGCTGCGTGATGGCATGAAAATGCTGGGCGATGCCAGCCAGAGTGGTGCCATGGCAGAGGCGGCTGATCCGCATCAAAATGTCTATCTGGTGCCGGCCTTTGTCGGACTTGGCGCGCCTTATTGGGACGCGGAGGCACGGGGTGCCATTTTCGGCCTGACACGCGGATCAGGCCCCAATGAGCTGGCCCGCGCAGCGCTGGAGGCGGTGTGTTATCAGACCCGTGATCTGCTGGAAGCCATGCACAAGGATTGGGCGGCAGATGCGGATACGGTGTTGCGGGTTGATGGCGGTATGGTGGCCAGCGACTGGACCATGCAGTTTCTCGCCGATATTCTGGATGCCCCGGTTGATCGTCCGACCATATTGGAAACCACGGCATTGGGAGCTGCATGGCTGGCAGGCCATCAGGTTGGTGTGTGGGGCGATCAGGAGGCCTTTGCAGCGCGCTGGCGTCTGGACCGGACCTTTACCCCTGACATGGATGAAGACATGCGCGCGCAAAAATATGCGGGCTGGAAAGATGCTGTCAGCCGGACACTGAGCAAGCCAGCCTGAGATTTGCTCAAACAAAAACCCGGATCTGGATGATCCGGGTTTGCTGTCATTTCAAATTTCAATCATTTCAGACTGCGATAAGGCCAAACTGCGATAAGGCCAGACTGGGATAAGGCCTCACTGCACTGAAGCCTGATCAGACCGGTGCCAGCACCATTGTCATCTGGCGGCCTTCCAGCTTTGGCGGCATCTCTACCTTGGCAATATCCTTGGTGGCTTCCTTGACGCGCATCAAAACCTGCATGCCCAGTTCCTGGTGGGCCATTTCACGGCCACGAAAACGCATGGTCACCTTGACCTTGTCGCCCTCTTCAAAGAACCGGTTCACTGACCGCATCTTGACCTCATAATCATGGATGTCGATATTGGGTCGCATCTTGATTTCTTTGACGTCGACGGTCTTCTGCTTCTTGCGGGCTTCCGCAGCTTTTTTCTGGGCCTGATATTTAAATTTACCGTGGTCCAAAATTTTACAGACAGGCGGTTTGGAATTTGCTGCAATTTCTACAAGGTCCAACCCTGCTTCAGCGGCCATTTCCAATGCGCGTGCGGTTGGCACGATGCCGTGGTTTTCACCTTGATCATCAATCAGCTGGACATCGGCTGATGTAATTTCCTTGTTGGCCCGAGGGCCTTCTTTCACTGCCGGAGCGGCTCTATGGGGACGGCGAATGGTGGTTTACTCCTGATTATTAAAGATATGCGCTAGATTGGTGTTGGCGAGTCATTAGTCCAGTGTTGTGTAGCATATTGAATGCAGTTTCATCATCCTGAACAAAGTTTCCGGCAATTTGTCGGCAGTCCTCCGCCCACACGTGCTTAAAATCCTGTGCTGCGACGAAAAAGTCAAGAACTCTGCTGTTCTGAAGGCATAAAACATTAAAATTTTGCAATCATTGTGCCGCTACGGGATTCAATTTTGCTTTTTGGCGCTTAAAAGAGCGCTATAAACCTCCAATGTCTGCGCGCACATGGCCTGCAAAGAAAAATGTCTGGACACATACTCCCTTGCCCGTGCGCCAATGAGGCCACGCGCTTCCGGCCGCATACTCAGAACGAGTTGCAACGCCTGAGCCATCGCATCCGCATCGCCCGGTGGCACGCGCCAGCCAGTGCGCTCAGCTTCACTCACATCCGGCGGTGCCAGAATTGTTTCTTTTGCGCCGCCATGATCGGTTGCGATGGTCGGAACTCCGGCTGCGCCTGCCTCGACAGCGGCGCGCCCGAACGCCTCCTGTCGCGTAGAGGCCACAACCATGCATGTGGCCAGGCTCAGCGCTGCCGGCACATCATCACAATGGCCGACCAGACGGATATGATCGCTCAATCCACGCGTTTCAATGGTTTGGCGCAGTCGCGTTTCATAGGCGGCATCGCCCTGACTGCCGCCTGCCAGGATCAGCAGGGGTTGATCTGGCCCACTGGTTTTCAGTACCTCGGCCATGGCGTCGATCAACACTTCCTGGCCTTTCCAACCGGTCAATCTGGCAACATTGAGGATCATTGGGCGGCCGGTGTCCGCTGGTTTCAGACCCCATTTCCGCCGCAGTGCTTCACTGCGTTCCAGAGAGACCGCATCCGGTGCAAATGCTTTTATATCCGTGCCGCGATAAATCTTGTTGATCCGCTGCTTTGCTGCTGGTGCGCGTTCCGCAACAAGTGCAGCAGTCATGCCGGAATTGGCGATGATAACGTCACTGCGGGTCATGGCCGAATTGTAAAACGCCTTCAGCTTATTGGTCTGGTTATAATTGCCATGATAGGTGGTGACGAAAGGGCGCCTGGTCCAGCGGGCCGCCCACAGCGCCGGCCATGCCGGTGCGCGTGAGCGGGCATGAATAATATCTACATTGTTCTGTTGGATCAGCGTTTGCAGCCTGAATGCGGTTATCACCATCTGGACCGGATTTTTGCTGGCGGCTTTCATGGCGATATACTCGCCACCGGCCGCTTCCAGCTCCGATACCATGCCGCCATGCTCTGCGACCACAATGGCTCTGCCACCAGCGTTGGTAATGGCCTGTGCAATATCAACCGTCGTGCGTTCCGCGCCGCCAGCTTCCAGGCGCGGAATAATCTGCAAGATGGTCTTGCCCGTAAGATCGGTCGTTCTTTTCATAATTTCTAGTTGGTCATAATTTCTAATTGGGCCAGTTATTCAGGAGCGAAATTGGTGCCGGCGCATAAGTGTGTTTGCATTCTTGTTCTGATCGTCCCGCTATGGCATCAAACGAACCGAAAGACCAGCCAGTGCGAGAGCCCGATATGCCCGATATAACTGACATGCCAAATGATCTGCCGCCGCCTGAGCACCATGACATTGGCCATGGTGCGGAGCACCGGGATATTGCTTATCGTCACAGACCCGCAACAAATAACGCCAAGCCCGGCCTTTTCTGGCTGGGCGGCTTCAAATCCGACATGGATGGGTCCAAGGCCCTTGCCATTGATGACTATGCCAGAGTGAACGGCCTCAGCTTTACACGGTTTGATTATTCCGGCCACGGCCAGTCTGGCGGCGACTTTCTGGATGGCACGATTTCGCGCTGGCTGGAAGAAGCAGAAGCCATTGTCAAAGCCACAGCCAATACCGGTGAAAAGCGCATTGTGATCGGCTCTTCCATGGGGGCCTGGATTGCGCTGTTGCTGGCGCAGAAGCTGCGGCGGAGCGATGATGTGTCAGTCCATGGTCTCGTGCTGATTGCACCGGCGGTGGATATGACGGCTGATCTGATGTGGGACAAGATGCCGGATGCGGTCAGGGCCACGCTGATGCAAGATGGCCAAATTGAAAAACCCAGCGAATATTCAGATGACCCTTACATTCTGACACGCGATCTGATCGAGGATGGACGGCAACATCTGTTTGGGGCGGACATTATGGAGATGGGATGTCCTGTTCATATTCTACAGGGTGGTCTTGATACAGATGTTCCGCCATCCCATGCCCTGAAGCTGGCCAGCCAGTTGCCTTTGGATGATGTGGTTCTGTCAATGATACCGGGTGGTGATCACAGGCTTTCGCGGCCAGAAGACCTGCAACGGCTCACACGCAGCATCGACACCTTGCTGATATGATGTAAAATTGGCCCGGCAGGGGGATTCCACCATTGACGGATGAACCGCTTTACCCCTATAAGGCGCGCCATATGGTGGCAACCGTGATTGCCGCCCTTTTCGTTTTAATCACCGGGTGATGAATGACTGCCGGAATGGCCAGTCTGAATTGCCCTATGCAAATAGAGGGGCTCAAGCCCATGGCTAATACACCTTCAGCCAAAAAGTCCGCGCGTAAGATTCTTGCACGCACCGAAGTGAACAAAGCGCGCCGTAGCCGTATCCGCACTTACCTGCGCAAAGTCGAGGAAGCTATTGCTTCCGGCGTTAAGACTGATGCTGCAGCCGCGCTTAAGGATGTTCAACCTGAATTGATGCGCGCTGCGGGTAAAGGCGTACTGCCGAAAAACACCGCGTCACGGAAAGTATCCCGTCTGGCGGCCAGAGTAAAAGCGCTCAGCGCTTAAGCTTCCTTGCCGAATGGTCCGAGATGCAGCTCAGCCATCGCTGATGAATGCTGGTTAAATATTTTTTGACTTTTGCCTGGCTTCAGAGCCGGAACTTTAAGTAGAACTTACTGATACAATTACGAAAATGGCTCGCTTCAAGGCGGGCCATTTTTGGTTTCGGGTTTTGCGATCCCAAGCCCCCTTCCGAACCTGCATCAGCGCAGCTTGAACTAAGTCATTGAAGACTCACGACGAATCTTACTCGGCTACCAAGTTGTCTTTTTTTGTCCATATATTTCAATATGTTACGAACCGCCCACACACCAATTTAGCCTAAGGATCAGACGATTTGGCGATTCTGTTTTTGTCAACTATCAGGGCAAAAAATATTTTTGGAGAGATCGTCGCAAGCGCGTCAGAAGTGGCGCTTGACATAAAAAACATTGAGTCGCAAAGCCTTAACATATTGAGGGTCGCAGTTGACTCATCGGAATCCGCCGCGAGGTTCAAAAAACGAAAAAGAATCTTGGCTGAGTCGGCTTGCCGAGGCAAAAATCAGTGTGTATCTTCACCCTATCAACAGCGGTACACACACTCTTGTACAGAGTGCTTTCAAGTAAAATTAGTTCCTGATTGAGTATTCACAATGCGCCAAGCCCATTTATTGGACTTTGCGCAAGCGGTATTTTTTTGCCTTATGGCAGGAATATTATTCGGCTCAAGTATTAGCCGGACTGTAATTGTGAATGTGCTTGAGAGATACGGTTTGGGAAAGCTTCCTTGACCGTTGCGTATTGATCGTCTGGCGTGCTGGCGCAGGATGTTGTCCTGGGTTCTACAAATCGCCGGGTGATATTTGGTGAATGTGCTGGTCGGGCACGCGGAAAAAAGCGCCGATGACGGCGCAGCAGAAATGTGGATTGAAATGACTGACTCCAAGATTGACAACACATCAGCCTCGTCCTCAGATGCTCCGCACTCCAATAATCAGGCCAATAATCAGGCTAACCGGCTTTCGGAAAGCGCCATACAGGATGCCGTCAACACCACCGGCTATGCCGGTGATGTGGCAGCACCTTATGCCTATGCCGCTCTATCCAGCAACGCGATCATTGTTGACGTGCGCACAATTGCGGAATGGAATTTTGTGGGACTTCCCGCACTGTCTCCCGAGCAACTGGTGGTGTGTGAATGGCAGGCCTATCCGGACATGCAGCGGAACCCCGGTTTTGTTGCCAAGGTGAGTGAAGAAATTCTGGCTCGTAGCACCGCAGAGGCTCCGGCAGATGCACCGGAGGTGTATTTTCTGTGCCGATCTGGCGCGCGCAGCCGATCAGCTGCGCTGGCTATGACGCAGGCCGGATTTCCAAAATGTTTCAACATCAAAAACGGGTTTGAAGGAGATCCAGACGCGGATGGCCATCGCGGCACCGTCAATGGCTGGAAGGTCGATGGTTTGCCATGGCGTCAAGGTTGACTGATAGCGGGCTGATTTGAGGCCAGTTGATTTGGGGCCAGTTGGCTTGGAACCAGTTGACTCAGCGAAGACTGGCCGAAAGACGAAATGAACTGAGAGAAAAGCAGACTGAATCATGGGCGAAGATGAACGACACACGCATGATGGTGCAGAAGAACTTTTAGGCGAATTTGGGGGCAATATGAATGGCACGGGCGATGTCGAAGGGCAGCAGATGAGTTTGCAAATCAAAACAGACGAAGGGCCATATAATGGCCCAACAAAACTGGCGTCTTTAGACGCGGGGGGAGAGGCGTCTCACAGCGCTGAACAATCATTGTGCTCTTCAAATTCGAAGACACCCACCAACACCGCAGCCAAACAGGCCCACCCCGATATGACCGATCAGATCGACTGTGACGCAACAGACGAAGATTTACAGGAAATCTGGAAGCGGATACTGGTTCGCTTGCGTGCCGAGCTTGGTGAAGATGTCTTTACATCGTGGTTTTTGCGCGTTGAGCTGGAAGATATCTCCGGCGGTGTGGTTACCCTGTCTGCGGCAACACGTTTTCTGCGCAACTGGATTATGTCGCATTTCAAGGAAACGCTGATCGGCTTCTGGAAGGATGAGATCGGAACTGTTTACAAGCTGGATGTGCGTGTCCGCAGCGCGTTGCATGTTCAGGCTCCGGGAACCAACCTCAATGCCGGTGATCAACAAAACGCACAGGGCGGAAAATCCGCAGCGGCTCGTCGCCTTGCAGATATGCGTGTCAGCCCGTCCCATGTGGGCGACCAGCGCGGCACACGGTTTGAAACCGGTGCACGGGCCTATAAGACGTCAAAACCCTCCGGTGTCGCATCAGGCGCACAGGCAGGATTTGGCGGACAGAGCGGAATGGCCATTACCGGCAATTCCCTGTCACTGGTCCAGTCACTCAGCAGTGCCCTTGATCGGCGTTACGTGTTCGACAATTTCTGTGCAGGAGCTGCCAACAAAGTAGCGTTTGAAGCAGCCCGCGCCGTTGCCATGGCGCTTCCCGGCTCGCCGGTTCTGTATAATCCGCTCTATCTTCACGGCAGTGTCGGCCTTGGCAAGACGCATCTGTTGCAGGCCATCGCCAATCAGGCAGCCAGCACTGGAACGCGGCAGGTGGTCTATCTGACTGCCGAGCGGTTCATGTCCAACTTCGTTCAGGCCCTGCGCAGTGAGCGGGCCCTGCAGTTCAAGGAGCAATTGCGGGCCATTGATCTGCTGCTGATTGACGATATGCAGTTTTTGACCGGAAAGGCGATCCAGCAGGAATTCTGCCACATGCTGAATGCGCTGATTGATGGCGGCAAACAGGTTGTCGTTGCGGCGGACCGCCCGGCATCAGAGCTGGATGCCCTGGAAGAACGGGTGCGTTCACGGCTTCAGGGCGGCGCCGCCGTTCAGATTGATACGCCTGATACCCAGTTGCGCCGGGATATTCTGACACGTCGTTGCCAGACTGTTTCCCTCAATCATCCCAGCATGGAAATCAGCGATACGGTGCTGGATTATGTGGCCAATCTGATCACCACCAACGGACGTGATCTGGATGGTGCTCTGAACCGGCTGATCTGTCATGCACAGACAAGCCGGGAACCGGTGACCATTGCCGTTGCGGAAAAGGCTTTGGCCGATTTGCTGGGTTCACGCGAACCCCGGAAAGTGCGGATTGAGGACATTCAGAAAATCGTCTCGCAACATTACAATGTGTCGCGTACCGATATGCTGTCGGCCCGCCGTACAAGGACGATCGTCCTGCCGCGCCAGATCGCCATGTACATTGCCAAGAATGTGACACCCAGATCACTGCCCGAAATCGGTCGGCGGTTCGGCAATCGCGATCACACCACGGTTCTGCATGCGGTCCGCAAGATTGAAGGCCTGTTGCAGACTGACAAGAAGCTGAGCCAGGAGATTGAATTGCTGCGCCGACTTGTTGAAGAATAGGTCTCATTCAAGACCCAATCGGGACCGATTCTGGGCCGATTGAGCGACAAGTTTTACGAGAAAACCGAATACCCCTTGCACTTTTGGCTTGGGCACGCCAAATTTAAACAAATCAAAGGCCTCCGTTCCAAGCGGAGGTCTTTCGTGTCTCTATTGCTTTCTAACTATCGCTTCGTATCTCTATCGCTTCGTATCTCTATCGCTTCGTATCTTGTCTTTAAGTTTTGAAAATCGGTTATCTCCATGAAAGCCACACTGGAACGCTCCCATCTGCTGAAATCACTTGGTCATGTGCATCGGGTGGTCGAACGGCGCAACACCATTCCCATCCTGTCCAACGTGCTGATCAAAAGTGCGGAGGGCAATGTTGAGCTGAAGGCCACTGATCTGGATCTGGAAGTTGTGGAACATGTGCCTGCAATGGTGGAACAAACCGGCGCAACCACAGTTCCCGCACATATTCTGCATGATATCATTCGCAAACTGCCTGACGGCGTAGAGGTCAGTCTCGACACGTCAGGCTCAGACGGCACCATGGCGCTGAGCGCCGGGAAATCCCGTTTCACATTGCAGATGCTGCCGGACAGTGAATTTCCCGACATTACGGCCGGCGAGTTCAGCCACACATTTTCGCTGGATGCGAAGGAGTTTAAAAAGCTCATTGATCGCACCCAGTTTGCCATCTCGACCGAAGAGACCCGGTATTATCTGAACGGTATTTATCTTCATGCCGAAGACCAGGCTGGCGAATTGGTGCTGCGCGCTGTCGCCACTGACGGGCACAGACTGGCACTTGCCGACATTCCAGCGCCAAGCGGCTGCGAGAATATGCCGGGCATTATTGTGCCGCGCAAAGCCGTTGGCGAGATTCAGAAATTGCTCGATGGCTCGGAAGAGCGGGTTCAGGTCGAACTGTCCGAAAGCAAAATTCGGATTTCCTTGGGCACTGTGGTCCTGACCAGCAAACTGATTGATGGAACATTCCCGGATTATGAGCGCGTCATACCGCGCAATAATGACCGTGAATTGCGTCTGGACCGTGCCACGTTTGAAAAGGCGGTTGATCGCGTTTCAACCATTTCCAGCGAGCGCGGACGTGCTGTCAAACTGTCGCTGAGCGAAGATCAGCTTGTGCTGAGCGTGACCAATCCGGATTCTGGAACGGCGACTGAAGAGCTTGCGGTGCAATATGGCGCCGAAGGTCTGGATATCGGCTTCAATGCCAAATATCTGCTGGATATTGCCGGTCAACTGCAAAGCGAAGCGGCGCTCTTCAAATTTTCTGATCCGGGCATGCCGACACTGGTTTGCGATGAGGCTGATCCGACGACCCTGTTCGTTCTGATGCCAATGCGGGTCTAGGCACACTTGGCAGAAGCGCCCTATATCAGCCGTCTGTCGCTGACGGGGTTTCGCAATTACAACCAGCTGTCCCTGACATTCGATGCGCGTCCAGTGGTGCTGACCGGTGCCAATGGCGCGGGAAAAACCAACCTTTTGGAAGCCGTTTCCTTTCTCTCGCCCGGGCGGGGTTTGCGCCGTGCGGCGCAGGATCAGGTGGCCCGCGTTAGCGGCGACGGGCAATGGGCTGTCTCAACCGACATTACCGAAGGCGACGAGGTTACCCGAATTGGTATCGGGCTGCAGTCCACGCCCAATGGCACTGAGCGCAGCAAAAGGCTGCGCATCAATCAGGCCAATGCCAACAGTTCAGATGCGCTGCTGGAGTATTTGCGAATTCTCTGGCTGACACCTGCCATGGATGGGCTGTTCACCGGCCCGGCAGGGGATCGGCGGCGGTTTCTGGACAGGCTGGTGCTGGCAGGGGACCCCGGTCACGGACGTCGCGTCAGCGCCTATGAAAAAGCGCTCACCGGCCGCAACCGGTTGCTGGATGCGCCACAGCCCGACGCATCCTGGCTGGACGGTCTTGAAATCCAGATTGCCGAGTTGGGCGTTGCCATTGGCTTTGCGCGCCAGCAGCTGGTGGAACAGCTGGATGCAAGACTGGCGGCTGACCAACGCCCATCCAATGCATTCCCAAGCGCTATGCTGACCCTGGCCGGGCCTTTCGAGGAGCTTTTGGCACAGCAGAACGGACCAGCGCTTGAGGTGGAGGAAAATTTTTGCGGGCTGCTGCGGAGTAATCGCCGCCGCGATGCCGCTGCCGGACGCACGCTGGACGGGCCACAACGCAGCGATCTGCTGGTGCGCCACCGCGAGAAGGATATGCCTGCAGCACTGGCCTCAACCGGTGAGCAGAAGGCCCTTTTGATCGGGCTGGTGCTGGCACATGCCAAGCTGGTCAGCGAGATTGACGGGCGCAGCCCTGTTCTGCTGCTGGACGAAATCGCAGCGCATCTTGATCCGGGACGGCGCGCGGCCCTTTTTGAAGCCTTGCTGACACTGGGCGGACAGGCGTGGATGACAGGCACGGATCCAATCCTGTTTGAAGCATTGGGAGACCGCGCTCAGCACTTTCGCGTGGATCAGGGCTCTGTGTCACCGGTGGTGTAAGCATCTTGACACAAAGTGGTGTTGATAGGTTTCGGTCGATCTGACATGGATGGGTGCGCATGGCGAAATTTGGACATGCAGATAGTTGGACATGCAGATAGACTGGAAACCCGATGGATATTGTCACCCTTTCAACTTTTGCAATTCCGCTGGCGATTGCCGCTGCCATTCCGGGGCCCGGCATTGCCGCATTGGTGGGGCGGTCGCTGGCAACCGGTTTCTGGCCGACATTGCCGATGGTGCTCGGTCTGGTTGCCGGAGATTTGAGTTATCTCACGCTGGCCGTGTTTGGCCTGGCATTCATTGCACAGGGGCTGGGCACTTTCTTCATCATCGTCAAATGGGCAGGCATTGCCTATCTGGCCTATCTCGCCTGGAAGTTCTGGCATGCTGAGCCACGCGCGCTGTCGCAGGTGACAGAGGCTAAATCCAACTCTGTGGTGTCCAGTTTTCTGGCCGGGCTGGCAGTCACAGTGAGCAATCCGAAAACCATCACATTCTATCTGGCGCTGGTGCCCACATTGCTGGACATCACCAAAATCACCCTGGTCAGTTACGGCCAGTTGGCGCTGGTTGTGTTTGTTGTGGTGAGCGGCGTTATAACCTGTTACGTGGCGCTGGCGGCCAAGGCCCGGTCCCTGTTTAGCAAACCCTCAACGCTGAAGCGGATGAACCGGGTTGCGGCGACATTTCTGGCCGGGGCTGCCGTGGGCATCGCAACCAAAGCCTGATTTCGCCGCGCTTTGGCGGATTTCTGCGGTTTTCGCCCCTACAGCGCCTTGTTTGGGTGGTTGAAAGTGGGCAGAAACCCCATATAAGGGTTCAAGCCTTTTTGACAGACCTGAAAGTGATTCGTTATGGCCGATTCCGAGCCGATTGTTGACGCCGCTACTGAAGCCACCAATGAACCGGAAAACATGGAATACGGTGCGGATTCCATCAAGGTTCTGCGCGGCCTCGATGCGGTGCGCAAGCGGCCCGGCATGTATATCGGCGACACCGATGATGGCACTGGGCTGCACCACATGGTCTATGAGGTGGTCGATAACGCCATTGATGAAGCGCTGGCTGGCCATGCGGATTTCGTCAAAGTCGCGATCAATGCCGATGGCTCGGTGACTGTCGAAGACAATGGCCGTGGCATTCCGACCGATATTCACTCAGAAGAGGGCATATCGGCGGCTGAGGTTATCATGACCCAGCTTCATGCCGGCGGAAAGTTCGATCAGAATTCCTACAAGGTTTCCGGTGGTCTGCACGGCGTGGGCGTTTCGGTTGTGAATGCCCTTTCATCTTTGCTGACGCTGAAAATCTGGCGTGCTGGCAAAGCCCATGAAATGAGCTTTACCCACGGGGTTGCAAACGGTCCCCTGAAAGAGACCGGCGATGCGGGTGACCGCACCGGAACCGAAGTCACCTTCCTGCCAAGTACAGATACATTCACACAGACAGAGTTTGTGTTTTCAACTCTTGAACACCGGCTGCGCGAGCTCGCTTTCCTCAACTCCGGCGTCTACATCATTCTGACCGACAAGCGCGGCACAGAAGATCGCATTGAGGAAATGCAATATGAAGGCGGCCTTGAAGCGTTCGTGACCTATCTGGACCGGGCCAAGCATCCGCTGATCGACAAGCCGATTTCCCTGCTGACCGAAAAAGACGGCATTACGGTTGAAGTCGCCATGTGGTGGAACGACAGCTATCATGAGAATGTGCTGTGCTTTACCAACAATATTCCACAGCGCGATGGCGGCACGCATCTGGCCGGTTTCCGTGGTGCCCTGACCCGGCAAATGGTGGGTTATGCCGACCGATCCGGCATCACCAAGAGGGAAAAGGTCAGTGTCACCGGCGAGGATAGCCGCGAAGGGCTGACCTGCGTGCTGTCGGTGAAAGTGCCTGATCCGAAATTCTCCTCACAGACCAAGGAAAAACTGGTGTCTTCGGAAGTGAGGCCTGTTGTAGAAAGCGCGGTCAACCAATCGCTGCAGACCTGGCTGGAAGAGCATCCCACTGAAGCAAAAATTCTGGTCGGCAAAGTTGTGGAAGCGGCAGCGGCCCGTGAGGCTGCCCGCAAGGCGCGCGAGCTGACACGCCGCAAAGGCGCGCTGGATGTTGCCTCCCTGCCCGGAAAGCTGGCCGATTGTCAGGAACGCGATCCGGCCAAGTCAGAAATCTTCCTGGTGGAGGGTGATTCCGCTGGCGGGTCCGCCAAACAGGGCCGCAGTCGCGCCAATCAGGCGATTTTGCCCCTGCGCGGTAAAATTCTGAATGTGGAGCGCGCGCGCTTTGACCGCATGTTGGGATCTGTTGAAATCGGAACGCTGATTACCGCTCTTGGAACGGGCATCGGCAAGGAAGAGTTCAATCCGGACAAGCTGCGCTATCACAAAATCATCATCATGACCGATGCGGATGTGGATGGCGCGCATATTCGTACGCTGCTGCTGACCTTCTTCTTCCGGCAAATGCCGGAGCTGATTGAGCGCGGCCATCTGTATATTGCGCAGCCACCGCTTTACAAGGTGAAACGCGGATCGTCAGAAAGCTATCTGAAAGATGAAGAGGCTCTGCAGGATTACCTGATCCTGTCAGGCATTGATGACACCACTTTCACGCTGCAGAGCGGCGAAGTGCGCTCTGGAGGCGATCTGAATGGCCTGCTCAGCGACGTGCGCGCCTTTGCCAAAACTCTGGCCGGACTTCACAGCCGCTATGATCGTCGTGTGGTGGAGCAGGCAGCGCTGGTTGGCCTGCTTGAGCCTGGATTGGTGGAAGAGGGTGATGCAAGCGCGCTGATCGAACAGCTTGTGGTGCGTCTTGATGAATTGTCGGAAGAAACCGAGCGCGGCTGGAGCAGCGAATTGCGCAGCGATGGAACGCTTGTCCTGTCCCGCGAAGTGCGCGGCGTTCGGGAAGCCCTGATGCTGGATGCCGGCCTGTTTGACAGTGCCGATGCGCGGCGCCTGCACACACTGGCCGCCCGCTTTGCTGACGCCTTTGACGGTGTGGGCGTGCTGAGGCGCAAAGAACTTGAAACCTTCGTATATGGGCCATCCGGTCTTCTGGAGGCTGTGCTGCTGGTGGGCCGCAAGGGCATTTCCCTGCAGCGCTACAAGGGTCTTGGCGAAATGAATGCCGATCAGCTTTGGGAAACCACGCTGGACCCGGATGCCCGCACCTTGCTGCAGGTCAGAATTGGTGAAGCCTATGATGCTGACGATATTTTCAGCAAGCTGATGGGCGATGATGTGGAGCCAAGGCGCTTTTTTATCCAGGAAAACGCCCTGAATGTCGCGAATCTGGACATTTAAGCGCTTTCTGCCATATTTTTGCCGCACCGCAGCATAAGACACTCTCTTACCCCCAAGAGAAGTAAAGTAGACTCATGATTAAACTCGTTTTCGCGGCCTACGGGCTGATGATGCTGGCCTTGCTTGGCATCAACACCACCCCGGCTGAGGCAGCTGCTCCGACGCAGTGCGGAAAAGCCTCCTGGTATGCGCTGTACAGCCGTACTGCCAGTGGTGAAATGATGAACCCGAACCTGTTGACAGCCGCGCACCGCTCCTTGCCATTCGGCACCCGGGTGCAGGTAACCAACATGAAAAACGGCAAATCCGTTGTTGTGCGGATCAATGATCGTGGCCCGTTCATCAAAGGTCGGGTGATAGATGTGTCAAAAGGCGCTGCCAAAAAAATCGGTCTGGTGCGTGCTGGCGTTGCGGCGGTCAAGGTGACCGCATTGAATGGCAAAAAAATCAAAGGCGCACGTGGTTGCGTCAACAGCTAGGGTCTGTTCCTCGCTGTTGTCTTTTTCAAGCTAAAACGCACTGCTATAAATCGCCAATGCATCCTCGCGCGTTAAAGCGCGCGGATTGTTGACCAGCAGACGTGACTGGTTCATGGCGTCATCTGCAAGGTCCGGCAAGACCTCCTGCGCTATTCCCATCTGCCGCAGGTTTTGTTGAAGTCCACAATCACATGACAATTCAACCAATTTTTCGATGAAGGCATTGGCGCGTTTCTGCGGGTCAATTTGTGCCAATTCAGCAAATGCAAATGGGGCAAGTTCCGCATAAGGCTCAGGCTTCAATTCGGCGTTGAAGCGCAACACGTGCGGCAAAACCAGCGCATTCGACAATCCATGTGGTATGTGGAAACGCCCACCAAGCGGATAGGCCAGCGCATGCACCGCTGCAACGGGAGAATTCGCAAAGGCCTGCCCCGCCAGCAATGAGCCCAGCAACATGTCAGATCTTGCTGTCAGGTTCTGCCCATCCTGCACGGCGGTGAGAAGAGAGCCGCCCGTCAACGTCAAAGCCTTCTCGGCCAACATGCGCGACATAGGATTGTTGTTGGGATTGGCCGATGCGTATGCCTCAATTGCGTGAACCATTGCATCAATCCCGGTCGCCGCAGTGATGTGTGGTGGCAGTCCGATTGTCAAAACGGGATCAAGAACTGCAATATCCGGCAGGATAATGGGCGAAACAACACCCATTTTTTCATTTGTTCCAGTGGTCACAATCGAAATGGGCGTGACTTCAGACCCTGTACCGGACGTCGTGGGTACAAGAATAAGAGGCAATCGCGGGCCTTTGACATTGCCCACCCCGTAGATATCGCTGAGCTTTTCCTTACCAACGGCCAGCAGGGCAACGAGCTTTGCAACATCCAGTGACGATCCGCCCCCAAGGCCGATAACACATCCAATTTTCTGACTTGTTGCAAGCTCCACGGCCTGCAGGATTTTAACTTCCGGCGGGTCAGCCTCGACTTCATTGAACAGAACAATTTCGAACCCACTTTGCCCGAGGATATTTATGGCGCGGTCCACGATGCCGGTGGCCATCATACCGGGGTCGGTAATCAACAGTAGCTTGTCATCCGTCAGTGTTTTGGTGATGTCCCCCAACAAGTCCAGCTGGCCGGACCCAAATCTGATGCTCTTGGCTGTGTTGAAAGTGAACTCATTCATGGTCTTTTCCACTCTGAAGCGCCTGGAGAAAAATTTTTAGGCGCTTTCTTTTGGATTTGGCAATTTCATGAGCATAGCGAACGCCCTGAACACCGCCGGTAATGTGTCTGCGTCCAAACAGATAGCGCATGAGATTGACCGGATATTCAATCAGCATCCGTGCCCTCAGACCTGCTACGGTGCGTTTATGCGCCTTTTCATGAATTTGTTGCCGGGCATAGGTTTCCATTTTTGGAGCAATGTCGGAAATATCTCTGAAACTGTAATGCCAGACCGGGCCGTCGATCTGACCCAGTGTCTGCCCGTCATCGATCACCCGGTCATCGGTGCGGCTGTCTGAGTAGCGCATTTCACGTCGGTCATAGAGCCGGTTGATGCGGTAAAAATCCGCAATGGGTCTTGGCTTTGTCTTGCCGGGATAGATTGTAACCACATTCAGATAATAGCCCGGCTTTGGTGGCGCGCCGTTGGCGAACAGCGCTTTGATCTCCGCTATTGCCTGATCGCTCAAAACTTCATCCGCATCCAGATTAAGCAGCCAGTCATGGCGGCATTGCTCTTCGGCAAAGCGTTTTTGCGGGCCAAAGCCCTGCCAGTCATTGTGAATGACCCGCCCACCAAGATCTTTTGCAACCTGAACCGTGTTGTCTGTCGACCCGCTATCCACCACCACAATATCATCAGATAATTGCCGGGCGGCTTCCAACGTTGCGCCCAACCGGTCCGCTTCATTGAGCGTGATTATGAATATTGATAGAGGGTGTGAAACAAGCACCAATAAACACCTTCATCTCAAATCTGGTCGCGAATACCGTGCCTATATCGCATTAAACATTCAACTCGCAATAGCCACAATTGAGAGAAGAATGTAACTGTTTTAGGCTTCCGGTGTGCGCGAATCAACTTAGCGGCTAGGGGCATAGCTGCATCGACAAAGGAAAATGAGAAAATCAGCAAGATTTAAATAATACTTATATGTGATAGATGCTGAAGAAAGAAGCATCTATCACATATAAAATACAAACGCAATCTGCCGGGCCTTTATTTTCTGCAGATTTCCTATTTTTTTTATGGCATCTCTGTTACGTTTAGTCCAATTGTGAAGCACTAGTTGAGAATCGATGCTAAAACTGAACGAACTCAAAGATCGGAAAATGCGCCTTTTGGAAATGCAAAAGCTATTGGAACTCGAAATCCGGTTGGTTGAATCAGAAATTCAGAAAGCTGATCCCCTCCGGCACACAAGACTTGATCGAGCTTTTTTCGATGACAAAATTGTCCCAATGCTAAGCACTGCTGGGAATAGAGGTATGAGTAGTTCGCGGATGTATAGGGAACTGATGTCTTCGGATGAAAAAATGAGCAATGGGGCGTTTCGAACCTTCCTATCTCGTTGCAAAGATAGAGGTTCGCTGAAGACTGTTTCAGATGCTGCGGGAAGGACTAAATGGACTCTTACCTAGCGGCTTAGAAAGCGTCGATGCAGTTAGAAACGCCGAAAGTAATAAAGACGTAGGCGAAAATACGCCTACGTCTCTAAATCTCCGACAAATTGGCTTTGTCGGTTGATCACGAAATAGACGGTCTATTTCGTGTAATCCGTGCAAGCGGACTAAAGGGCGGAAAGAGTGTTTCCGCCAGTTGTGGAGCACACCGTGCCTATATAACCACCATCGCGGATGTTGGCCTAGGCCTAGGCCAACATCCGGCAGTCCCGTAGGGGATAAGGCAGTTCAGGGACGCCTGATTTGCCACACACATATTGGGATTCCCTTCCAAAAGGAAACTTAGAGCAACACGTCGGGATTCCAACACCCGACGTGTTGTGAATCATAGATCCTGCTAGTGCCTCACGCAAAGGTTTTTCACAAATTCTGCGATTTCCTATCACTTATCCGATTAGGGGCACTCAAAACGCCCGCGTATTTCTGACAAAATTTCCTGTTTACATTATGATATGGGCGTTTTTAAAATTAGCATATCAGAGATCCGCATATGAATTTGACCCGATCCATCACACCTTTCCTCACCTTTCTGGGTGCATTTTTCACCATTATGGCCTTGTCCGGTGGTGCCGCTGAAGCGCGTCCCAATACGCAGAATTATACCTGTGCAGGCGTGCGTGCCTTTGTCGATCAACAAGGTACGGTGGTGATGAACACCAAGAACCGTCACGTCTATCGCAAATTCTACGCGCCCAATTATCAATGCCCGATTTCCAATGTGCATACGCGCCACAGCGTGCCGACCAAAAGTGGCATGTGTGCGCTTTTCATTTGCCGGGAACCGCGCAGGCCTTTTTTCAAGCAGTTTAACTGATTTTTCTACTTTAGCGGATACCGGCATTTTGATTTCCCGGCGCTGTCGGCTATAGACCTGACCATCTGTTCCGCGCAGACCGGTAAGGGTAGATCAGACATGCAGACGCCTTCTCAGGTCAGCAAACGGCCTGGCAAACAACAGACCGCGACCCGCGATCCGGAGCGCAGTCGCAGATCTATTTTGAAAGCGGCGACGGATGAGTTTGTGGCGCACGGGTTTTCCGGCGCAAGCGTCAATGAAATTGCGGCGCGGGCTGCCATCAATAAGCGCATGCTCTACCATTACTTCGGCAATAAGGAAGAGCTGTTTCTGGCGGTTCTGGAATCCACCTACGCGCAGATCCGGACCGGCGAACGCACGCTTGAGCTGGATCATCTGCAGCCGATGCAGGCCATCGAGCGGCTGGTCCGGTTCAGTTATGATCATTTTTTTGAACACCCGGATTTTCTGACCCTTCTCAATATCGAGAACATGTATCAGGCGCGGCATTTGAAAAAGTCTGCCAAGATTCAGCAGATGCACTCACCTCTGGTGGCACAGATTCAGGATGTGCTGAAACGCGGGCAGGTTGATGGTGTGTTGCGCGCCGATGTCGATCCGGTTGAATTGTATATTACGATCGCGTCGCTCTGCTTCTTTCACATGTCGAACCGGCACACATTGTCGGTTATTTTCAATCAGGAACTGGCATCACCGGATGCGCTCGATCGGCGGCGTGAACATGTGGTGGCTGTCATCACATGTTTTCTGCGCGCCTGACTTCACCAAAACGGGTTCACGGCTTGACACACAGGTTTTGACATCTCTATTGTAACCATTTGGTTACTTATGAAATTGGCCCTTTGGGAGGACCTGATGACCCAGGATAATGCGGCGCGCGGACCTTTCATGGATGAAGCCGCCCTTGAAGCCGCCCTTGCCGCGCCGGACGCTGCACTGCGCGCTGATTTGGCAAAGACCTCTGGCGATCTGATTGTTCTTGGTGCCGGTGGTAAAATGGGTCCCAGCCTTGCGCGGCTTGCCCGCAATGCCATGGCAGAGGATCGGAAAGTCATTGCTGTTGCACGCTTTTCCGAAAGCGGACTGCGCGACACTCTGGAGCGCGATGGCATTGAAACCATTGCCGCTGACCTGCTTGATCGTGATGCGGTTGCGGCCTTGCCGGATGCGGAAAATGTGATGTTCATGGCAGGCCGCAAATTCGGCTCTTCCGGCGCGGAACACCTGACCTGGGCCATGAATGCTCTTTGCCCGGCGCTGGTTGCAGAACGTTATGCCAGTTCCCGCATCATCGCCTTTTCGACCGGGTGTGTTTATCCGTTCTGGCCTGTTGATGCCCTATCCGGGCCAACGGAAGACGTGGCTCCCAATCCGCCGCCCGGCGATTATGCCTGGTCCTGCGTTGCCCGCGAGCGCATGTTTGAGCATATGAGTGTGGTTCACAACACGCCGGGGCGGCTGTTCCGGCTGAACTACGCCATTGATGTGCGTTATGGCGTGCTGCACGATCTGGCGCAAAAGGTGCTGGCGGGAGAACCTATCGATGTGTCGATGGGCCATGTGACCCTGATCTGGCAGGGAGAGGCCAATGCCCGCGCCCTGCGCAGCCTGGCACAGACCACCACGCCAACCAGCCCGATCAACGTCACTGGCGAGCATGTCATTGCCGTGCGGGACATTGCCGAGGCCTTTGCAAAACGATTTGATAAGCCGGCAAATATTGTCGGTACGGAAGCGCCAACTGCATGGCTGAATGATGCCAGCGCCTCCATGAAAGCCTTTGGTCCTTTAGCGATCTCGCTGGAAGATATGATTGACTGGCAGGCGGACTGGCTGATCCGCGGTGGCAGAAGTCTGGACAAGCCCACCCATTTTGAAGCGCGTGACGGGAAGTATTAGGGCCGGGACTCATTTTATGAAAATCGCTGATCTTCCAACCGACATCCGCCAATTGATTGCAGAGGGCACGGCTATCCCGGCCCATCCGCTGGCGCTTGATGCCGAGCGGGTGCTGGACCGTCGACGCCAACGGGCGCTGTCGCGGTACTATATCGACGCGGGCAGCGGTGGTCTGGCTGTTGGTGTGCACACCACACAATTTGAAATCCGGGAGGCCGGGCTCTATGCACCGGTGCTGGAACTGGCCGCGCAAACCGCCTCTGACTGGACGGAACGCCCGCTGGCCATGATTGCCGGTGTGGCTGGCAAAACGGCCCAGGCGGTGGCGGAAGCCAAGACCGCGTTGGCGCTTGGCTATCATGCTGCACTAGTCAGTCCGGCTCCCTTTCGCGATGCCAGTGAAGATGAGTTGATCGCACATTGCAGCGCAGTTGCGGACATCATGCCGATTATCGGCTTCTATCTGCAGCCAGCGGTTGGTGGTCGCGTGTTGTCAGTGGATTTCTGGCAAAGATTTGCGTCACTCGACAATGTCATCGCCATCAAGATTGCACCATTTCATCGGCACCGGACCATTGATGTGGTGCGCGGTGTGATTGCGGCCAATGCCGAGGACCGGGTGGCGCTGTATACTGGCAATGATGATCATATTGTTGCTGATCTGTTGCTGCCCTTTACCCATCGGCGCAGGGGTGAAGACGTGACTTTGCGCATTGTTGGCGGTCTGCTTGGCCAATGGTCGGTCTGGACCAAAGCGGCTGTTGATTTACATACAAGCTGCCGTGCAGCCGTTCAGGCAGAGGCTGACCTGCCTGCCGAATTGTTGGCGCTGGATTCGCAAATGACCGATATCAACGCGGCTGTCTTTGATGTGGCCCATGATTTTGCGGGCGTGATCGCCGGCTGTCATGAAATTTTACGCCGGCAGGGTCTGCTCGCCGGCATCTGGTGTCTTGATCCAAACGAAACGCTCTCTCCCGGACAGGCCGATGAATTGACCCGCGTTACCGAAGACTATCCGCATCTGACTGATGATGCATTTGTCGCCGCGCATCTGGAGCGCTGGCTGGATGATTGATTTACTGATTGATTGCGGCCTTCCGTATTGTGAGGGCGGCAAACTTGACATGGAATGAGGAGCGTTTCATTCTGCCATAACCAACTGGTTACTTGCGTGCAAAGCATTGCGGTATACCGGTTCCGAAATTCAACAGGAGGACATATCGCATGAACATTAAAAGCGTAACAGGTCTATTTGTAGGGGCAGGTCTTGCCCTTGGCGCGGCAGCCGGAACGGCTGCAGCCATGGACTGGAAACCGGAAAAACCGATTAACATCATTGTGCCATGGTCAGCCGGTGGATCAACCGATCAGGTGACCCGCGTTGTGGCTGCTGAGTTGGAAAAAGCCCTTGGCGCAACCGTTGTCGTTCAGAACCAGCCCGGCGCATCCGGCTCTATCGGCTCCAAAAGCGCGCTTGAGTCAGACCCGGACGGTTACACATGGACAGCCGGTGCGGCGCAGGATCTTGGCACCTACAAGGTGCTCGGCATGCTGGACACATCCATTGGTGACTGGAACCTTTATCTCGACGTTGCCAATGTGGCGGTGATCGGCGTGAATGCAGACTCGCCCTATCAGACAATGGATGATTTCCTGAAAGCCATGAAGGATGATCCAAATGCCATCTCCGTGGCAACGGCTGGCCTCAATTCCGGTGGTCACAATGCCATGGAAGCTTTGAAATCTGCTGCCGGTGGCGGTTACAAGCACGTCACCTATGATGGTGGTAACCCAGCGGTTATCGCTACTGTCTCCGGTGAAACCGTTGCGACAACACAATTGGCCGTGGAACAGGCTGAAATGATCCGCGCCAAGCGCATTCGTCCATTGGCTGTCCTGAATGGCGAGCCGCTGATTCTGGAAGGCTATGGTGAAATCCCGCCGATCACGGATTTCGTGGACGGTGTGCCAATTGCACCGAACTATTTCGGCGTGTTCGTACCTGGTACGGCTCCGGCTGAAGTTGTGGCTGCTCTTGATAAGGTCTGGGCTGAGTCCATCGCCAACAGTCAGGCGCTGAAAGACTATGCTGCCGGTCGCGGTGCCGTGTTCGCACCCTTCTATGGTGAAGATGCACAAAAGCGCGTCCTGCCTGCCATCCAGAACAATGCCTATCTGTTGTTTGATGCTGGCAAAGCCAAAGTCGATCCTGCTACTGTTGGTATCGAACGCATGAAATAAGCCTTTTTTCAAAGGCAGATATGCCCCGGCGGGTTTCCTGAATTTCGCCGGGGTCATTATCGCAGCGGAGGTCTATCGGCACTATGGTCGATGATACTGGCGTAACAGTTGCAGAAGCTTCGCCACCTTCTGATCAGCCCACAAGAGCAGATGCCTTGATGGGCCTTGTTTTTGTCTTTTTCGGACTGATCATCACATTCGAGGCATGGCGCATGCCGCGCATGGAGGAGTTCGGCTCCAACATCTGGTCGGCTCCGGGTGTCGTTCCCGGCATGATTGGCCTCTGCCTGACATTGATGGGTTTCTTCCTGTTTATGCGCTCCCGGCAGTCGCTCAACATTGCACCGCCCAAGGGTGAGCCTGGCGCCAAGCTGCGCGTGCTGATAACTCTGGGGCTCTGCTTCGGTTTTGCCTTTGTGGCCGTGGGGCTTATTCCCTTTGTTCTGGCCGCGTTTCTGTTTTTGTTTTCCTTCATCATGATATTTGATCTGCAGGACCGGCGCGTGGAAGGCAAACCGCTGACCGGCAAACCGCTTGTCAAACGTATAGCGCTTGCTTTCACTGTGGCAGCGGTCGCTGCATGGACCATCACCACCGTCTTTGAAGACGTTTTCTTTGTGCGTCTGCCATGAGCGGACTTGGTTTTTTCCTCGATGCGCTGGGTGGTTTTCTGACCAGCCCGATGACCCTGTTCAATGTGGCTTGGGCCACATTTCTCGGTATTCTTGTAGGCTCCCTGCCGGGCCTGACGGCCACACTTGGCATTGCCCTTCTAACCACGCTGACCTTTCGCATGGACGGGACACAGGCCATTCTGATCCTGATCTGCATGTATGTCGGGGCGATTTATGGCGGCTCGCGCTCTGCCATTCTGCTCAACATTCCCGGAACGCCTGCCAATGCAGCCACAGCCCTTGATGGCTTCCCGCTGGCGCGCGCTGGCAAGGCGGGAAAGGCCATGGGCATTGCCACGGCGGGGTCATTTGCCGGCGGTATGATCGGCATGCTGGCGCTGGCACTTGTGGCGCCCGTTCTGGGTGATTTTGCCCTGTCCTTCGGCTCTTACGAATTTTTCTGGCTGGCGCTGTTCGGCGTGTTGATCTCCGGGCAGATCACAACCACGGGCGATGCCCTGAAAGGCTGGATTGCAGGCTTTATCGGCCTGTTCGTGGCCATGATCGGACAGGAAGGCATTCATTCCTATCAACGCTTTTCCTATGGCTCGTCAGATCTTTCAGGTGGCATTGGATTGCTGCCTGCGCTGGTTGGTGCCTTCGGTTTTGCGGAAATTCTCACCGTTATGAAAGCACGTGGCTTCCAATCAGTGCGCGATGCCTCTGACCGGATACTGCCACGCATGGCTGATATATGGCGTTACAAACGCACCATTGTCCGCTCCGGCCTCATCGGTACTTTCATGGGGCTGTTGCCCGGCGTGGGTGAAGATATGGGGGCATGGATGTCCTATGCCGCCGCCAAGCGCGCCAGCAAGGTGAAGGAAACCTTTGGCAAAGGCTCACTCGATGGCTTGATGGCTGCGGAAACCGGCAATAATGCTGCGGTTCCAGGTGCCATTATTCCGGTGCTTACGCTGGCGGTTCCAGGCTCTGCGCCAGCCGCCGTATTGCTGGCCGCGATGTTTATTCATGGCATCCGGCCCGGACCCATGATCATGATTGAGTTTCCATCCTTTGTATTTGAAGTGGTGGCGATGGTCGCCATGGCGATGTTTGCCATGCTCATTATCGGCCTTTTGCTGACCCGTCCGTTGCTGATGGTTCTGGCCGTGCCGCGCGCCTATCTGATGCCGCTGATCTTCACGCTGTGCACCATTGGCTCGTTTGCCATTGCCGGGCGTATTTTTGACATTTACGTCATGCTGGCCTTCGGCCTTATCGGCTTTGCCTTACGGGAAATGAAGTATCCCATGGCACCGCTGGTGCTGGGCATTGTGCTGGGTGACTTGCTGGACAAGAGCTTTCGGCGGGGCATGACCTTGTCAGACGGCGATTTTGTCGCCTTTCTCACCCGGCCCATATCAGCCTTTCTGGCGCTGGCCTGTGTGCTGATGCTGCTGGGTGCTATTCCGCCAGTGCGCCGCCGCGTAACTGCGCTTCTTGGCTCTCTGCGAAAAAAACCATCCGAGACAAAACAATGAAGGCTTTGCCATGAAAATCTCCCTCTGCAACGAAGTCATCCGCGATTGGGAGATCGGCCGACAAGCGGGCTTTGCCGCCGAACTTGGTTATGACGGTCTGGAAATCGCACCCTTCACGCTGAATGAAAATGGCCCATCGGCATTGGATGCAGATGCCCTGGCCAAAATCCGCAACACAGTCGAGGCGGAAGGCATTGCCGTTTCCGGGCTGCACTGGTTGCTGGTGGCACCCGATGGATTGTCGATCACGGATGCTGACCCGGCTACGCAGCAGCGAACGAAGCAAACCATTGATGCGCTTGTCTCAATGTGTGCCGCTCTTGGCGGCAGCTATGTCATTCACGGTTCCCCGGCGCAACGGGTTTTGCCGGATAGCGGTGCTGAGGCGGCCAAGGCGCGGGCACTCACTCATTTCCGGCACGCAGCAGAGGCTGCGAACACCGCAAAAGTTCATTATCTGCTCGAACCATTGTCCCCGGCACAAACCGCCTATGTAAACACGCTGGCAGATGCAGCCGCCATCGTGAACGCTGTGGATCAGCCTTATTTTTCCGCCATGATTGATTGTTGTTCTGCTGCACCGACTGAGAGCACATCAATTCCCGATCTGCTGTCACAGCATTTGCCGAGCGGTCTCATTCGTCATGTGCATTTCAACGATCCCAATAAGCGCGGGCCGGGACAGGGAGAGCTTGATTTTCTGCCAATCGTGAAACGGCTTCTCGCGCTGAATTATGATGGCTGGATTGGTGTTGAGCCGTTTGATTATGTACCGGATGGTCCTACCTCTGCCGCCCGTGCCATTGGCACCATAAGAGCGCTTGAACAGGCCGCGAAAGCGGGAACTGCATCATGAGTGACCAAACACCAACTATCGACGTTCGTTCCGTTGAACTGTTTGAACGTCCGGTGACCTTGCGCCTGCCCTTCAAATTTGGCGCAGTCACACTCACCGCGACGCCGCAACTTTTTGTCCGTGCGCAAATCGTCTGCAATGGCGTGGAAGAAACCGGCGTTGCAGCAGAACTTCTGGCTCCCAAATGGTTCGACAAAAACCCGGACCTCTCCAACGAAGACAATTTCGAGCAATTGCGCACTTCCATGAGCCTTGCGGCCGAGCGTTATCAGCAGGCTGGGCGCTTCCCGTCTGCCTTCGCGCTTCATGCCGCATTGCAGGCCGGCCATTTTGCAGCCTGCGCCAAGCGCGATCAGAACGGGCTGATTGCATCCTATGGCACGGCCCTGATGGACCGCGCCGTGCTGGATGCGCTTTGTCGATCGCAAGGCGTTTCCATCTTTCAGGCCGTGCAGAATAATCTGCCCGGCATCGTTGCCGCGACAACGCCTGATCTGTATGGCGTTGATATTGCCAGCCATTTGAAAACACTGTCGGCGCCGGAGCGGATTGCCATACGGCATACGGTCGGAATGGCCGATGCGATTGTGGAAACGGATTTAACCAAGCGCATCAATGATGGCCTGCCGGAAAGTCTGGAAGCCGTCATTGCGATGTATGGTCAGCACTATTTCAAACTGAAAGTCAGCGGTGATACCAAGGCGGATATCGACCGCCTCAGCCGGATTGCCGCTTTGCTGGATGAGAGCGGAGCGCCGTATAATGTCAGCCTTGATGGCAATGAACAATTTACCGATGCGGATGCCGTCGTGGACTGGATTGATGTGGTCGAGAACACGCCACAATTGGCAAAGCTGTGGGCCGCAACGCTCTATCTGGAGCAGCCCATTGCCCGCGCCAAGGCGCTGGAAAAACCGGTTCACGCCATTGCCGCCCACAAGCCCGTCGCAGTGGACGAATCTGATTCACATATTGGTATTTTCCCGGTTGCCCGCGCGCTTGGTTATCGCGGCATGTCCTCAAAATCCTGCAAGGGATTCTACAAGGCCATTTTGAATGCGGTGCGTGTGCGCCACTGGAATGCGGCTGCAGGCAGAGATGATCATTTCATGATTGCAGAAGACCTGACCACCATGCCCGGTATTTCCACCCAACAGGATTTTGCGCTGGCAGCCCTGATCGGGGCTACCCATGTGGAGCGCAACGGCTATCACTATGTCCACGGCTTTGGCGAAGCCCCCTTGTCCGAGCAACAGCGCTATGCCGCCGCCCATGAGGACCTTTACACCACCGATACGGATGGGCGCGTCCGGCTCAGGATTGAAGATGGCTCTGTGTCGCTGAAATCACTTTCCGTGCCGGGACTTGCTGTTGCAACTCATCCGGACTGGGAATCCTTGAGCCGGCTTACTGACAGTATTTGAGAAGGTGCTCTCTATTACGCACTCATCGACCCCACGTAAAAAACTTTAATAAGAACCGGAGCGCGGCGGGCCTGGGTCAATAGACGCAACTGTGTGATCATAGCTTTCGGCCAGCAATGCGTTTTTGATGCCCGCATGCGCCGGATCAAGCCACAGATTGTCATGTTCCCAGGGATCAGCATCAAGATCAAACAGCTCTCCCTTACCGGTGCCATGATAGACCACCAGCTTGTATTGGTCTGTGCGCCACATGGTGGCCCGGTTGTGGTGTGGCAGATCAAGAGCATCATAAAACTCGGACCTGACCCCGGACCGCGCCACCACCGCACCATGTTCCAAGGTTGGCTGGAGTGAAAGACCCTGCATCCGCTCCAGCGGGTCCAGACCGGCAAGCGCCATCAGGGTTGGGGCAATATCGGTCAATTCGACCAGATCATCGCGCACTTCATTTGCCTTGATATGTCCGGGCCAGCTCCAGATCATCGGCACGCGGACCAAGCCTTCATAGAACCGACAGCCTTTAAGAATAAGACCATGATCTCCGAGCGTTTCACCATGATCTGAGGTGAAGACAATAATTGTGTTCCCGGCTTGCCCGCTTTCTTCCAAAGCATCCAGAATTCGGCCTAGCTGGTCGTCAATCAGACGTATCATTGCATAATAGGCACTGATCAGTGTTTGCGCATCACGTTCACCTGCGGTCTCGCCTCCCGGATTATCCGGGTCGGGCGCGGGATCCACCGGCAGAACAGGATTTGGAATGTCCAACATGTCCGGGCTTTGCGCCTTGGACTGAAAATCAATGTCCTCAAGATATTTCTGCTGCTCCAAATCGCCTGGCTGGAAATGCGGGGCCGGCACCGAGTCTGGCGGGAACATGTCGCGATATTGTTTGGGTGGATTGAACGGTGGGTGCGGGTCATAGACATTGACGCTCAAAAACCAGGGACGCGCATCGTTGCGGGACATAAACTCAATGCTGCGATCTGCCATCCAGGCGGACTGATGAAACTCGGCGGGAATCCCGTCAATATTCATGGAGAGTTCACCGAGATTCTGGCCCTTTTCGTTCACCCAGTCAGCATAGTCATGGCCAATTTCCCAATCATCACGTGGGGCATGACTGTAGTAAAACTCGCTGTAACCATCATCAACACGCGGTTCCACACCGTTCGATGCCGATGCCAGATGCAGCTTTCCGACATTGCCGCAGCGATACCCTTCATCTGCCAGAATTTTTGGCAACAGAGGAAACCGGTCTGCAAAATAGGCATTGCCATTGCGGCTTGCACCGATGGTGGATGGATACATGCCGCTTAGAAAACTTGATCGGCTGGGTGTGCAGATGGGTGCCTGGCAATAGGCCCTTGTAAAGGCTGTGCCCTGAGCACAAAGCCGATCCAGATTTGGCGTGGAAATATGCTGGTTTCCAAGGGCGGAAATTGTGTCAAATCTCTGCTGATCAGTGCAGATCCACAGAATATTGGGATGATTGGTTTTTGTCATACGGAAGGATCACACAGGTTGGAATTTGCGATGTTCTCACACCGAGGGAGCTGGAGATAGTGCGGGTTGGATAGACTGGAACAAGGCGCTGGCCTAGGCTTGCAATTCAGATTATGGCTTCCTGCAATTCTGCGCAATACAGGTAATGGTGCAGCATACGGCACTGGCAACCGCACACGCACTGACAACAGCACACGCACTGGGGAAAGAATGGTTGAAAAGGGGAAAAACCTGCGATGACGAACCCGCTGTCTCTCATCCGTTTTTTGGAAATCTGGCAAAAGGGCTCCATGCGCAAGGCCGCTGAATTTCTCAATATCAGCCAACCGGCTTTGAGCCAAAGCCTTCGGGAACTTGAGCTTGAAATTGGATTTCAGCTTTTTGAACGCACGCCGCGTGGTTTGAGCATCACCCCCGAGGGCCGACAACTCGCTGTCTATGCAAATGTTCTGTCCAATGATTTGTCGCTTCTGAAGGATGCGGTGATTGCCATCCGAGAGCGCCGGGATGTGTCGCTCAGAATTGGCGCTTCGGCGAGTATTTGCGCCGGCGCTTTGCCAGCCATTACAGCGGCTTTGGTGGATGGCGGATTTGCAACGTCGGTCCATGTGAATGAAGGAACGTCGGATGCTCTGATTCCTGCCTTGCGGGAAGGCGCAATCGATCTTGCTGTCAGCTATCTGTGGAATCCCGGCTGCGCTGATGAAGCGCTGGCTTACGAACATTTGGGCAATTCCACCATTACCGCAATCTGTCAGCGTCATCATAAATCGGCGCTGGAGGATAAAGGTCTTGCCTATCTGTCGGATCAAAAATGGGTCACCATGGTGCGTGCGACCGAATTGAAAGAACGGTTTGAGAATTTTTTCAGCAGCGGAGAGATTGCGCGGCCAAAAGTGGTTGTTGAGACCGATAATACCGCCCTTGCTCTGCGTCTGCTGAGTGAAAGTGATTATTTTGCTTTTATTCCACTGGAGCATACGCGCGTCCTGAGATCGCAAAACCTCATGTCTCTCAATTTGCGGGATATTACCTGGATCCGTGGTGTTGGTCTTTTTTATAGGAAAGTCAGTGTTGATTGGGCCTATATACCCGTGGTGCGGGAGGCCCTGAGGGCCCATTACGGAAAACAAGCTTCCGATCCTGACCATGGAGATTTGCCGGTCATGAAGCTGCAGGATGTGCTGTAGACTCATCTGAAACTACGCCGCTCTGCGCCGCAGGACATACGTGACCAGAGGCGGTAACAGCAGGGTTGCTGTCGCAATGACAATGAAGATCACGGCAACCGGGCGCTCTAGGATACCGAGATAGGACCCTTCCGACCACATCAGCGCTGACCGCAGCTGCGTTTCTGCCAGTCCGCCCAGAACAAACCCGATAACGAACGGGGCCAGCGGAATTTTAAGCCGCTCGAAGACGAGGCCAAGAATTCCAAAAATGAAAAGAACAACCACGTCGAAAACCTCGTTGCGCAGCGAATAGCAACCCAATACGGCAAAGACGATCATGATCGGATAGAGCAGTTCCCGAGGCACCCGGACCAGCGACACAAAGGCGCGCATGCCAGTGAACAGAACAATGCCGCACAGGATTGTCGTGAACAGATAAGCGAAGACGACGCCCCAGGCCAGATCAGGTGAATTGGTGAACAGAAGCGGCCCTGGTGTAATGTTGTGGAGGATCAACGCGCCAAGAAGTATTGCGTCAACAGCGCTGCCGGGAATGCCCAGAGCCACAAGCGGGATCAACGCACCGCCGACATTGGCATTGTTGGCCGATTCCGCAGCGATGATGCCGCCCGGCTCTCCGGTGCCGAATTTGGCACCGTTCTTGTGAAAGGTTTTTGCCACCGAATAAGAGATTGTGGACGCAATGCTGGCTCCAACGCCGGGAAGAATTCCGATCCAGGCTCCGACAAAAGACGAGCGCAGCAGGTTGACCCAATTGTCCTTGAAAATGTCACGCATGCCACTCACCGCATTGCCGGTCAGTGATACGGATTCCACTTCAGGCTCTTTGCTCAACAGAGCGCTCAGGGATGTGCCGATGACGAACAACCCGAGAAGAACAGGCAGCGTGTCCAGACCGCCAACCATTTGACCAATGCCAAAATCAAGCCGCAAGGCACCATCTGCTGCGCTGACGCCCGGCACCGAGGCCAACAGGCCCAAAATGCCTGCAATCAAGCCACCGGTCATGTTTCCGCGAATAAGGGATGCCATCAAAACCAGCCCCATTGTTATCAGCGCGAAATACTCCCACGGGCCAAAATAGGTTCCCCAGATGGAGAGCGGACGGGCCAGAAGCAGCAAAACCAGTCCGGCAATCAACCCGCCGGTTAGTGATGCAACAATGCAGATTGCAAGCGCGCGTTCGGGCTGACCTTTTTGCGCCATGGGAAAGGCATCAAGCGTGGTCATGATTGACGACGGCGTGCCCGGCATACGCAACAGCGCAGCGCTGACCATGCCACCGCTGACACCGCCCACATACATGCCGACAAGCATTACAATCGCATCGACGCTGGACATTGACAGGGTCAGCGGAACCATGACGGCAATCAGGGTGGCAGGACCGATACCGGGGATGACGCCAACCACAAGCCCGGCCAGCCCGCCTATGATGGCGAAGAGGATTGGTGACAGGCCGAAGAAGCTGAACATATGGCTAGCCCTGCCCGATCATCTTGAATCCGAGGCCTATATCGGCCCCCAGAAGCAGCACACAAATGGCACCGGCGGTGGCCGCTGCAACTGTAAAATTGTGTCGGCTGGTACGTGCCAGAAAACCGGCACACAGCACATAGGCTGTTGATAGCCAGATGAAATCCACCTTGCCGGACAGCAGAACCAGACCGTAAAACACCGTTGCCAACGTGACGATTACATTGGATCTGGGCGGCAGATTCAATGTGCCAAAAAACTGTTTGAATTGATCAGAACCGGTTTGCCGAAAAGTCTGAAAGGCTCTGACCAGTTGCACCAGGGCCAGAACAATCAAACAAATTGCAAGGGCGCGTGGGAAAGCGCGCCCACCCAGACTGTCAAACCCGAATTCGCGAATGGAGCCAACTGAACTCAATGTGACAATCGCAACGATCAGGCAAAGTGTGGCATTCGCTAGATAACGCACCATAGCCTCCCCATGGTTCAAACGGGCATTCCATCTAAAGATAGTCTGCAAACAACTTCTGGCCATTTGCAGATAGTCTGCTAACACCTTCCGGATCAACAGGATGGCGATCCAGAAGTGTCAAGTCACCCTATTTGGCGATTTTTTCGCCCAGACGTGTGATCGTTTCAGTCGCGGCCTCGATCTTGTCTGCGAGCATATCCCCGGACACAAAAACCGGCTTGAACCCGCCTTCCGTCATTTCTTTCACGAGCGCGGGATCAGTCATCAGGGTTTCCAGGCCCTGTTGCAGCTTGGCCAGCACATCATCCGGTGTGCCCTTGGGAGCGAGAATCCAGTTTCCAATGCAAAATTCAGCGTCGTAACCAAGCTCTTTTGCGGTCGGGACATCGGGCAAAACAGGGTCGCGTTCCGCTGACATGATCACAAGTGGCTTCAAGCCATTTTCCTGATAGGCCAAGGCCTCGGAAACAGCGAAAATCGAAACATCGGTATGACCGCCCATCAAAGATGCCAGGCGCTCGGAGCCCTGACCTGCCTGAACAAGGGATACATTGATCCCTGCAACTTCATTGAGATACATGGAGGCAAAATGGGCCGGCGCGCCAATGTTGGCCGCTTCGCGCATTTTGGTTCCGCCTTTGACAGCCTCAACCGCAGCCTTGTAGTCCGCATAGGGAGATTTTGGCGCACCGACATAGACCAGACATTGCTGGGCAACCTCTGCCAGCGGTTCAAACGCTTCCGGTCCATAATCTGTGACACCCAGAACGTTGGCCGTAATCAGACCCTGATGCAACAAAAGGATCGTGTAGCCATCCGGATCAGCCTCCTTGACCTGGCGAGAGGCGACAGAGCCACCGCCACCGCGAGAGTTCTTTACCGTGATTTCCTGACCGAAGGCCTTGATTTCACGATTGTATTTCGACAGCGTGCGCGCCACCCTGTCACCGGAACCACCCGGTGCAGAGGGCACCACCAGTGTGATTTCCTTTTCCGGGAATTCCGCCATTGCTGGCCCTGCCAACACCGTTGCGACCACGGCTGCAATTATACTTTTCATGATATTTCTCCTCACCTAAAGTTTCTTTGTTCATCGTCTCTGACCATTGCTTAGCCGGCTTTCTTAAAAGTCAGGCCATCCCCACAACGGGCAGAGGCTCCTTCAAAATATCGTCCGGGCGCTCATTTATCAGGCCCATAAGTCGCTGCCTCTCATCTCTGTGTTCGGACTTTTCCCACAGATTATTCACCTCATAAGGATCGTTCGAGAGATCATACATTTCACCTACTTCCGACAACATATCGACTGTCAGTTTCCAGTCCGGCGTGCGGGCTGTGCGCAATTCCAGCTCCACCCCGCAGCGCGAGGCCGCCAATCCCCATTCCACATAGGAATGCGTACGTTCTTCCTCTCCTCGGATTACCGGCATGAGGCTTCTTCCATGCCGGTCCCGGTCATCCTTTGCACCTGACAGTTCAAGGAATGTGGGGAGCAGATCGACGAGTGAGATGGGTGTATCGATTATGTTGTTTTCAGGAATGCCGGGACCGGCTATCAGACAGCCAACACGGATCAGTCCGTCATACAGCATCGGTCCTTTCAGCAGCAGACCATGATCACCCAGCCAGTCGCCATGATCAGAGGTGAAAATGACATAGGTGTTGTCGTCGAGACCAGCTTCCCTCACCGCATTCATGATGCGTCCGAATGTGTGGTCGGCCAGCGAAATCATACCGTAATAATTGGAGATGACTTCGCGCAGAACATCATCCTCAAGCTGCTCGGGTCGCGACCAGTTCGCCCGGATCTTGCGGAACACTTCGTCTTCCATGACCGGCTCGTTTTTCCGTGACGCCTCGTGCCACCATGGCTTGCCTGTAAAGTCTCGCACGCGTTCTGGCGGTAAATCCACGTCTTTGGGATCATGCATCCGGCTCCACGGCTCGGGCGCATCGAAGGGCGTGTGTGGGTCAGGAATCGACACCCAAAGCGCAAAGGGGTCTTCATGCTTGCCTTTGATGAACTCAACCGCACGGTCACCGCACCAGGAGGATGTATGCCAGGCTGACGGCAATGCAGAATGCCAGACCTGCTCAAAGCCGGATTCCGGCGGCAGGCGTGTCTCATGTGCTTCCAGTTTTTCCGCACCACGGCCATCGGCAAAGAACCAGTTTTCATAGTGCAGCACATGGGGCGGCGGGCTGGGTTTGAGATTGAAATGCCCCATCAGCATCAACTCACAATGATCGAAGCCCATATAGGGACCAGACCATTCGTCCATATTGTAATCCGGCGTACTGGACAGGCATTCCGGACGGCCAGTGGGTTCAAACGTGCGAACCGTTGACAGATGCGGCTTGCCTATGAAGCCGGTTGCGTAGCCCGAAGCGGCCAACTTGCCAGCCCAGCCATTTTCGCCGGTTTCCAGCGGCAAATCGATGCCATTATCCTTGACACCATGGGTCAATGGGAAAAGCCCGGTCAGGATTGAAGCACGGGAGGGCTGGCAAATCGGGTTGGCTGTTGTGCAATTGGAGAACCGCGTTCCCTTGCGGGCAAATTCATCAAGATGTGGTGTTTTGACGGCACGCCCTTCAAAACCAAAGCAATCTCCGCGATGCTGATCTGTGGTCACAAGGATGATGTTTGGTCTGCTTTTTCGCATCGTGGGTCCTCCTGTATTAGGAATCACCGAATATGCTCATCAGCGCAAATAATAATATTGGATTAGTTGATAGGCTCCGCCTATCACATTAGATCTCCCTTCAGACGAAGTGCCGGGAATACGGTCGGAGAATGATCCAGCACTGCCTGGGCTCTTCAGCCAACAGGATTTCGCGCTGGCAGTCCTTATTGGCGCAACCGGTGTTGAGCAGAACTGATATCAACATTGCAGATATCAATATTGAAGACGGCAATGCTGTGTCTGTTTTCCTCACGTCGTCCATAGCGCCGGGTGCCACTGTTTGCGGCAGTGGTAGACGAGGCATTTGTGTTGGCAAAACCCGATGATTAGCCTTTTGGTCGTGAGGCCCGAACAGTCACCATGATGGGTCAGGCGCACCAAAGTGCGCATCGGCAAGTTAGCCGTTGCGGTCCCTGGCACTGATTAAATCAAGCAGATCATTATTTGTGCCCACGTCCAAATTGCTCCACTTGTCCCAATATGTGCGCCCTCTCCAGCGAATAAACGAGCCAAATGTGTACCAAAACAACCCCAGCAACACCGCCAACCCGACACCCATGATCAGCCAGAACCCTGCCCCGCCTATTGAAGCTGCCAATGAATCTAAATCGGCAGCCAATTGATCAAGGTTTTCATTCGAATTTTGGAACATTCCATAAATGCCAATCAGCCCGCCTAATACAAAAAACAGTGCTTTAAGGTATTCACGTTTGAGTGCTGCCAACAGTTTGGGTTTTTCCAGGTGGCTGTCAAAAATTACGAGACCGAGAGCCTGTTTCCCGAATGTTTTTCCTCTCATCGTGATCAAACCCGCAAATATCAATGGAGCCAAAAGCACCAGAAACGGTTCCATGGAATACGCAACGGTCTGCTTGCCACTTTCATCCACCAAATATTCTATGGTTGTTGTTGTATTGCCATTATCGGCTATCCCCGAGCGACGCAGGACCACGGTGTTATGGGTCGTCAAACCCATGTTGGTTGTTCTGCAGATTGACTGATGAAGTACCTGCCCCGCAGATGTCGGCAACAGTTCCTGCATTCTTTCGGCGGAGACTATTTGTTGGGGTACGCATGCTGTGGATTTGTAGAAACCCGGGGCGATGAATTGAACGTCAAATACTGAATTTAGCGCGACGGTGATGAACGCAAACACGATAGAAACAAGTATGAAATCTATCAAATGGGCAAATGCTCTGCGGATGAAATATCTGTTTGCCAAGGTAGAATCCCCAAAATTCAATTTAACATTGATCTTTTTTAAATTGAAATCACCAATATATCAAATTTGGCTCTCTGGAAGCGCCCCATTGATCAATCGTAGTGTCTTATCCAATGAGCGTTGAAAAACCTGGCCGCTAACGGGGCCAATAATGACAGCCGATGCCACTACAGGCCATATCGTTTGGCACGACTTCCAGATGCGCAATCCCAATGTCTGCATGGACATAAAAAATGCGCGGCGCTAAAGTTTTATTGAAGGCATTTTCAGAGAGGAAGTCTGTTGAAATTCCAGAGATTATACTCCGATGCTGAAGGCGAAAGTCATTGGCAAGATGTTGAAGTCGCGTTTGAGGAGCGCGTATTTGCTCCACCGGCGCAAAAAATCGAAGTCTCTGAGCCGGAACCCGTCACACAAATGATGTTCCTCAGGCTTCGCTCCGGTTGGAATGAGCCCATTCACCCGACACCCGTTCGACAAAAGCTTATCTGCCTTTCCGGAAGCGTCCGAGTAACCGCCAGTGACGGTGAGGTGCGGGACATAGGTTGCGGCGATGTCTGGTGCATGGAAGACAATCACGGCAAGGGCCATCACACGGCGGTCACAAGCGAAGAAGACTTTGTATCGGTGATCGTGCAACACGGGTAATCCATGGACGACGCGCCGCATATTTTGCAGAGCTTTCACCAAAAGGCCTCAGTCCAGATCCGCGACCGAGCCATGTCCATGCGCAAATTTCTCTGGGCTCAACTTGCAATGCCGTTCGGGGCAATCGGCTTTCTTCCTGCATTATGATTTGAACCCCGTTTGATACCAGTTTGCATAGTTGCCTTGCGCATTTGGCCCACAACCATTCCAATGGCGGTCTTTGTCGGGACATCCAATGGGGCTAACTGGATTATGAACAACTTTGAGGAAACACTTGATCCCGAGGACTGGGAACCCTCTCGCAGATTGGCACATGACATGGTTGATGATGCGATCCGGCATCTCGACACTGTGCGCGAGCGCGGTGTTTGGCAGGAGATGCCAGACCATGTGCGAGCTCATTTCAAAACTCCTGCACCAATGGGCCCGCAGGAGCTTGAAGCCGTTTATGAGGAATTGCGAGAAAACCTTCTTCCGTATTCGATGGGCAATATTCAACCGCGCTTTTGGGGTTGGTATATGGGGTCCGGCAATTTTACCGGAGCGCTGGGGGATTTTCTGGCTGCAGTGGAGGGGTCGAACCTGGGTGGCGGCAACTCAGCTGCGGTCATGCTGGACAGTCAAGTTGTTGACTGGTTCAAAGAATTGATGGGGTTTCCGCCCAGCGCCAGCGGCACATTAACCAGCGGCGGTTCCATGGCGAACATGGTGGCACATACGGTTGCCCGCAATGTCATGGCTGGGATTGACGTGCGTGCGGACGGAATTATGGCAATGCCTCAACCGTTGCGGTTCTACGCATCGGACCAGGTGCATAGCTGCCATCAGAAAGCGCTTGAATCATTGGGGTTGGGCGCAAGGTCCCTGGCCGAGATCCCAAGTGACGACCATCAGAAAATGGATATTGCGGCCCTTGAAAAGGCCATTCTTGAAGACATTGCTGCCGGCATCAAGCCTGCCTGCGTCATTGGCACGGCCGGTACAACGAATACCGGTGCGCTTGATGACCTCAATGCGATTGCTGAAATATGTCAACGACATGCGATCTGGTTTCATGTCGATGGGTGTATTGGTGCGCTTTTGCGGATCGCGCCCAAGCACAAGGCTCTCGTTGATGGAATGGAGTTGGCAGATTCAATTGCGCTTGATCCACACAAGTGGCTGCATACTCCGTTTGAGGCCGGATGCGTTCTTTTACGCGATGCCAAACAGCATTATGAAACGTTTGAAATGCATGGCGAATATCTTCAGTTGCAGACCCGAGGCGTCATAGCCGGCAAGTTTTTGGGTGATTATGGGTTTGAGCTTAGTCGTGGCTTCAAGGCCCTTAAAATCTGGATGTCACTGAAAGAAAACGGTGTTGAGAAATTCGGTCGCTTGATCGATCAGAATATCGAGCAGGCGCAGTATCTGGAACAACTTGTTCGTAGCCAGCCGAAACTGGAAATCGTTGCTCCTGTCGGGCTCAACATCATTTGTTTCCGATACGTAAACAATACCACCGATGAAGCGGCGCTGAGAGAAATCAATACAGAAATAATGCTGAGATTACAGGAGTCTGGCTTCGCTGTTCCCTCTGATACGACGATCGCAGGAAAGCACTGCCTGCGGGTGGCAATCAACAACCATCGCACCAAACGGGAAGATCTGGACTTTTTCATCGACAAGGTTCTGGAGTGTGGCGCAGACTTGGAACTTCAGGCTGCAAATGGGTCTTAGATAAAACGTTGTGGAGACCTGCATAATAATGAGGGACGCCTGTTGCGCCCCTCATCTGGTATTGGCTCAGCCAAGTGATCCCTGAGCCAGCCACCTGGCGCAGTCCGGACCCAGTTCCTGCTCGGCACGAGATAAATACCGCTCACTCACCTCAGCTTCCAGTTCGTCGCGCCAACGCCCGTTGGTGCCTTTGTGAATGAAGGTCTTCGCACCACCATCCCAAAACGCGCCGCCCAGAGGAACTGACTCAGGCGCATGTTCCTTCATGTAGTGAAAGGAACAGTGATGCAGGATATCGTCCATCGTGTCCGGAGCGATGTCGATATCCAGAAACGCGGCAATGTCACGAAGTTGGCCAGGCAGATCACGCTTGAGATCGGCAAAGTGAAGCAGTTTGACGTTGGCAAGATCGCGGATTTCCCACCAGCTGCGTACATTTTCCCAATAGGGCCAGAACGGTGCACCGTCATTGTCCAGCCAGTAGGTGAAATACTCAGCCCTACTTTCGGGCGGCTTGCCAATCTCCGGGCCAACGCGCCCAGGCGTTTCATTCAATGCCTGGTACCACATGTCGTTCGCATTGGCGTGGTGATTGTGCAATGACCACATGACATCCCGGGCGTCTCGCCCGACATACAGATATTTGGCTTTATCGGAGAAAACCAGAGCATCGACTGGCAGATGCGTTTTCATGAATCGACGATGCTCCTGGCCAGCAATTGCTGGAAGCTTGACTTCTTTCGGCGGCACACGAAGATCAACCCAGGGCGACATTTCAGCGACTGGCAATCCTTCCTGCCCCTGAAAAATCAGCTGGCTGACAATCTGTTGCATCCAGGATGTGCCCGATTTGGCATAAGTCGCGATTACAATGTCATCGTCACGAAAGTCGATATCGTTCCACACCGTGCTGTCCATGTGATGATTGTGCATTTCTCGGGTTTTGGCTGGTATCGCGGTCATTTGCTGTCTCCTTGCTTGATTGGGCTGCACATTCAGCATGATCCCGGCAAGGCACGTTGGGTATCCACGCTCTTGCATAACAGCTAGGCATCCGTGCAGACTGGAGTCTGTGGCCTGGAGTGAGGGGTCTGGAGTGAGGGGCCATGCTTGACTGGAACGACATACGCATTTTTCTTGCTGTCGCGCGCGAAGGATCGACACTGGCGGCTTCACGAAAATTGAACATCAACCAGACGACCGTTGGCAGACGCATGCATGCGCTGGAAACCGCCTTGGGGCTGACGCTGTTTGAACGTGACACACGCGGATATTCGCTGACGTCTCAAGGCAGCGCATTGATGGAAGTTGCAGCGAATATGGGGGAAGCTGCTGAAAATGTCTTAGCCCGGGCAAGCCATTTGGCGCGCACGGTAGATGGGAAAATCCGGGTTACTGCTGCACATTCCAGCATGGCCCACTGGGTGCTTCCATTGATATCGGAATTTCGAAAACACAGTCCGGATATCCATTTTGAGACAAATTCGGCAGAACATTATGTGTCGTTGGAAAATGGCGAAGCAGATATTGCAATTCGCGCCGCCGACAGGATTGAGGGCGATACTCTGATCGTCAAAAAGCTGCCATCCGTCAGGTGGGGAATCTATTGCAGCAAAACCTATCTTGCGGCGAACGGGATGCCACGGTCGATAGATGAACTGATCCACCATCCGGTTCTGAGCTACCCCGAGGCGATGATTAAAGGTGTAAAACTCCTGAAGTGGCTGGATCAATATGTCGACAGAACAAAGGTCGTCAGCACGGTGGATTCCATCATTACCATGTCGGCTTCATTGCGGACCGAAGAGGCCATCGGTGTGCTCCCATGTGTGGAAGGCGACCAGCTTCCCGACCTTGTCATGTGCTTCACAACGGAAGACCTGACCAGCGGGCTCTGGCTTGTTGCGTCAAGAGAGTCCTATCAAGAACCGCGCGTGCGAAAATTCATGAAGTTCCTTGGTGAGAATTTCCCACGGGATGGAGGCGAGGCGAAGTTTTGAGGAGACGCCCAGACTGCAAAGACCGGCATCCTGATGGCAGTGAAATCCGCTGACAGACGCGTATGCCTTATCTCGCCAAGCCGACCTTCAGCGGCTGAAAATGCAGCGCCGTGCGCGACCACCAAAGGCCCTTATTTGAAATTGAAAATCTGAATCTTGCAGATCGACCATTCCGAAATATGCCTTACTGATCTCAACGCCACTAAGCCACTGTGAACTGACCCATCATGCCACGATCTTCGTGTTCGAGAATATGGCAGTGATACATGAATGGGTTGTCTCGGCTAGCTGGCATATTAAACTTCACAAGCAACTCCGTCACACCGTCGACGACGACCGTATCCTTCCAGCCGATACTTTCCGGTTTCGGTTCACCGCTGTTTTCATTGAGCACCTGAAACGCAACGCCGTGAACGTGAAAAGGATGGGCAAGCATTGATGTTGAAACGACCCATTTTTCAACCGTTCCCAATCCCACGCCAAGGTCCATTCGCGACATGTCAAAGCTTCGGCCGTTGATACCCATATTGCTCATCATACCGCCTCCCATCATCCCACTGGATCCGGTGTTCATATCAAGCGATATCTGTCTGGTTGCTACAATTTCTTCGCCTTCGAGATCCGGTTCATCGCCATTCAGCCTGTCGGGCAAAGCATTGAATCTGGTGGGCATTCTATCATCGACAACAAATGGCAGAACAACGAAGGAGCGACTAACAACAAGATCGAGCATTCCGCGTACCCGGCCCATCATACCTCCCGGACCGCTGTTCGGATCACCGGATGACAGCATCGTCATGGACTCACCATTGCCGAAGTCTACGAGCAATTCCGCGCGTTCTCCGGGAGAAAGGCGCAGTTCTTGAATCGGCTTTGGCTCCTGGAGAAAACCGCCATCAGTCGCGATCAGATGAAGCGGGCGGTTGTCATCGGCGGAAAAGGTGTAAATACGAGCGTTGGAGCCGTTGATCAGTCTCAGCCGTACAATTCCTTTTGGCACCACAGCACGCGTATTTGCCTGGCCATTTACCAATACCGTGTCGGCAGTAAAACCGTGCATGGCATCCATCATTGACAAATTGTAGCTCAGGTGTCCGCTGTCTGTGAACCTGCGATCCTGGATGAGCAATGTCAGGTCATCGACACCATAGGAATTGGGAATTCCGCGGTCATCATCGCGGCCATCATCAACATGAATGATACCGGCCAGACCTGCATAGACGTCTGACGCTGTGCGCCCATGTATGTGGGTGTGGTAGAAAGCTGTTGCCGGGCTTTGCTGGATTTGCATATCAGGCTGCCAGTTGTTGCCAAATGCTATGGGAAGGTGCGGTCCCCCATCATGTTCACCGGGCACCAAGAGCCCATGCCAGTGAACTGTTACCGGTGTCTGGAGTTGATTGCTTACTTTGGCACCTAGCGGGCCATTCTTCACCTTTATGGTTGGCCCGAGATAGTTCTGGTTAAACCCGATGGTTTTCGACGCAGCATTTTCAAAAAAGGACGTCTCTCCCTCCTGTGCCGTCAGTTCAAGCTTCCTGCTCTCACGCGTATCCAGGAGCGGCGGCATTTTGAGCGCCACTCTTTGACTTGTATCGACACCAAAATCATTGGGACTTGTTGCCCAGGCAAATGCGCCACCTGCAGCAACGAGCGCTCCGGTACCGAGTAGAAAATTACGACGGTTCATGATCAATATCCTAAATCTATCTCTTCACAGTCCCCGAGTTCCACCTGATAGAAAATCAATACAGTGGGCTTGTGCCAACCCGGTTTGAGTCAGCAGACGGGTCTTTCAAGCTGACGGTTTTTGCATCTTTTGGTAAATGAGTGCCAACAAGGGTATCGCCACCACGATGCCCAATATTATTGAAAACCAAACGGCGATATCGGTGCTTCCATCAATTGCCATCTCTCCAAGATGGGCCATCAAAAAGGCTGTTGGCATCACGCCGACAAATGTGGCCAAAGCAAACCGCCAGGCTTTGATTTTACTCAATCCGGCAGCATAGCTAATCATATCAAACGAAACGAATGGCAAAAGGCGACTAAAAAATACAGTCGCGGTCAGTGCATTTTGTGAGCCAAGCAGGCCTCTGTCGGCTTTTTCACCGAGCCACTTTTGAATGGCATTTCGACCAAGCCACCTTGAGAGATAAAACGCAATCATCGCCCCCATAAACGCACCAATGATGACGTAAACAGTTCCCAGATTGTGGCCGTAGGCTGCCCCTGCAGCAATTGCAATTGGTGCGCTCGGTATCGGGCTGGCAACAACGGCTGCCATCATCAAACCGATTATCATCAGCGGGCCCCAAGGTCCCGCAGTGTCTACCCAGATGGAGATCTGTGCTGAATCCAGGTTTTCGACAAAGGCCTTTATAAATCCGCTCTGCCAAAGATATGCCAGGACCGCAATTGCGATCACCGCTAATGCTGCTTTCAGTATTAATCCCCTCGACATCAATTTATCCAATTTTCGGCCCTACAAGGGCGCGGAATCTTTGTGACTTTCCCCGGTGGCTGCCGATCAGGATGTTTTGCGCTGCCTGCCAAACCTTGTGAACTTGCCAAACCTTGTGACCGTGTTTTCAAAGCGTTGAAAAACATTCCTACTTGTTTTCAAGCCGCGCTTGATCAACCAGCTCAACCAGACGATCCACCTGTACCAAACCCGGTACAATTGATCTGCCAATCACAAACGTTGGCGTCCCGGTAATATTTAGTCCGTCAGCGAGTTCCATCGAGAGCGCGATATGACTTTCGATTTCCGGAGCGTTCATATCCCGCTGTAATAGCTCAATATCCAAACCAATGTCTGCTGCTACTTTGAGAACTGTGGGCTCCCTTGCCCGGCTTTGAAGCGACATCAGGGCCCAATGAAATTCTTCATATTTACCCTGGTTGCGAGAGGCTAACGCAGCGCGTGCAGCAAAGACTGATCCTGCTCCCAGAATTGGCCATTCACGATAAACCAGGCGCACATTCTGATCCTGCTCCAGAAGCGCTGACATTTCAGGTTTTACCCGTCTGCAGTAGGGGCAATTATAGTCGAAGAACTCGACGATTGTAACATCGCCGTCCGGGTTGCCCAAAACCGGTGCATTTGCATCCCGCTCCAACAACTCGCGCCGGCCAGACAGGACGGTTGCCATCTGCGCTTGTTGACGCCGTTGCTCAATTTGTTCCAAACGCTCAAAAGCCTGTTGGATGATTTCAGGGTTTTCCAGAATCGCCTCAAGCGCAAGCTCTTTGATCTGATCTTCAGTCAGGTTTGTATCTGCGCTTGCGGGAGCGTGCACAAATGCCAGCAGCAGCACTACGAAAGACGCACGCAGAATGCAAAACAACGCTTTGGTGAATGGCAACATTTTACGTCCTGAAGTCATTGTCATCTCATTTCGTGTTATTGGGGTGGTTTGAAATTGCCGCGGCGGACACAAAGCTGGCTGCCGACAGAGCAATGCTGGCTATTGTGTTCCATCCGGCAAATGACAGCCCGAGGAAGCGGCCCGCCGCCTCGTTGCATGATGCGGGCCGTGTTGTGGATAATACGTCCAACAGGTCACTGGCATTTATGGTCGAAAAGTCGCCTCCAGCGCCGCAACTGGTGGGTCCGGGCCAGAACCCCCATTCAACACCTGAATGAAAGGCCGCCAGGAAAGTGCTTGCAATGAAAATCAGACCGACGAAAAGCAGAACAACTCTCAGCGCACTTGTGCTCCAAAAGCCGAAAATCGCAATTAATGCTGCTCCCAACAAAATTGGACCCGCGATGTAATATGGTATTCGTTGCCATAGGCACAATTGGCATGGCAGGTAACCTGCCAATTGAAACAACCAGGCGGACCCGACAACCGCCAGTGCAGATATACCCAGGAAAAATGTAACGAAAGCGGGGTTCTTTCGCGCGACCAATTGAAAGCTGGCGATCATAATCAGTCCCTTTCTTGAAATTGCTTGTTCAATTCATCATGGCGGTTTCGAATTTCCTCGGGCCATGAACTTTTGATGTAAGAGAGAACCGCCACGATCTCATCGTCAGACAGCACGCCTTCATATGCTGGCATGCCGGATTCATAGTTTTTCAGATTGGCCGCTTTGGCGACACCCAGTTTTGTGATGTCGAACAAAACCCGGTCTGCATGATGCCATGTGTGGCCGGTTTCATCATGAGGTGGTGCGGGCAACTTTCCATCAGCTCCAGGGGTTTGCCAGTCTGGCACCTGTCCCTCCAGATTTACGCCATGACACGACGCACAACTTCCCCGATAAATCTGTTTGCCCATCAAAACGTACTCGGCATTTTCAGGTAGAAATAAACCGGCCCGCTCTGCTTCGCCGGGAAGCAGCCAAAGACCGGCAGCGGTGACGCCAAGAGCTGCGCAAATGAGCATAAATACTGCCAGGCGGGTCTGTTTGCTAATCAATTGAAACCGCCATCAGATCACGATCAGCGTCGAACGTTCCGGCACGCGATCATACAGGTCGATAACATCCTGGTTCATCAATCGCACGCAGCCGCTTGATACCGCTTTTCCAATGGACCAGAATTCCGCCGTACCGTGGATCCGGTAAAGCGTGTCTACATTTCCCTGGAATATATAAAGAGCGCGTGCGCCGAGCGGATTACTAAGGCCAGGTGGCATGCCGCCATTGGCAGCGCTCCATTTTTCCAGCTCGGGTTCACGAGCGATCATCTCCGCCGGAGGCGTCCATTTAGGCCATTCCTGTTTCCAGGCAATCCGCCCTTCGCCCGACCATGCAAAACCGGCACGACCAAGCCCGACGCCATATCGCATCGCCGTGCCCTGTTCTTGCACGAGGTGCAGGAAAAAAGTGTTGGTATTGACAATAATCGTCCCAACCGGATACGTCGTTTCAAAAGCCACCTGGCGCCGCCAGAACTTTTCCGGAACCTTGTTCAAATCCACAGCAGGAACAGGAAACCGCTCTTGCGGCATCGGGCCGTAGGCAGCAACATAACTCTGGGGAATTGCCATCTTTCGCGGTGAGACAGGATTTGCCACACGCACATTGCTTGTCGTGCAACCGCTCACAGCAAGCCCCAAAAGACTTGCTGACCCTGATACAAACATCCGCCTGCTAATGCGCTTTTTTACACCGGTCATTTACCACCACCAGTCTCATAAAATACCGTCGGCTTATCAGTTGACTGGTTGGTATAGGCATAGACCTTGTACTTGGCTTGCGCATCAAAGCCCATTCCCAAAGAACCCATGGGCATTCCCGGAGTTGAAATACCTTTGATGGCTGGTTGTTCGGATCTGAGTTTTTCAACCGCCGCCAGCGGAATGTGCCCTTCCAGCACATAGGTACGGTCTCCGCCAATGACTGCCGTGTGGCAAGCTTCCAGATCCTTGCTGACACCGGCCTGTTTTTTTATGCCGGACAGATCGTCGAGATCGTTGATTTCGACGACATACCCTGCTTTTTCCATGGCTTTTGCCCAGACTTGGCAACAACCACACCATGGTGTCTTGAAAACAACGATTGTCTTATCATCGTGACCTGCAGATGCATGGGAGATCGAGCCTGCCGATAAAGCAAAGAGAACCCCAAAGCCAACCGATACACAAATTTTTGAGAAATTCACTGCGCTTCCTTTCTAGGAGATTTTTCATGGCATGCCTTGCCCATGAATTTATGCATGACCAAATGCATGCCCAGGCAACCGGCAATGGGAGCCAAGGCAAGCAATCGTGCGCCAAATGACTGATCAGCAGGAAAGGCAAAGAAGATCAGCGCGCCGCCAATAACCATTGGTACGCAACAAGCCATCATGAACATATTCATGACCGTTCGTTTCTTTTCTTCTTGTGCCTTTACGGGTTTCCTGATCGCGGGAACACCGCTGGTATGGTTGGTCAGCGTTAGATCTTCCTGGGTTTTCTCGATCATAGCACCACCACCTTTGCGCCGACCGGTACGCGTTCATAAAGATCTTCAACATGCTGATTGATCATGCGAATGCATCCATTTGAAACGGACATTCCAATCGAGGCGGGTTCCGTTGTCCCGTGAATCCGGTACATGGTGTCTCTATTCTCGCGATAGAGGTAAAGCGCACGAGCGCCCAGCGGATTTCCTGGCCCACCGGGAACACCTCCAGCGAATTTTGCGTATTTTCTTGGCTCTCGACGGATCATGTTGGATGTCGGAGTCCAGCTTGGCCATTTAGCTTTTCTGCCAATGGTTGCGGTTCCACGAAAAGCCAGGCCTGCTTTACCAACACCGACACCATATCTGCGAGCCTTGTCGTCACCCAGTTGCAGATACAAAAAATAAGCACGCGGATCGACAATAATGGTTCCCGGCGGATAGCCGGAAAAGCCAACTGTTTGCGGTTGATATTTTTCAAGTAGCTTAAACTTGTTATGCGCCATCGCCGGTGCGGCAGGCGCAAATGCCATGGCCCCGAGGCCAAGCACAAAACTGCGCTTTGTAAGCATGATATACCCTATAATTTTATACTAATCGGATCAGACGCCATTTCAGGCGTCAGCTATATTTGATTAGCTAAAAATCGGGGGTCTAAAAGGGGTTGAAGCGGTTTCAACTATGCGGTGATCGTGTATGGCGCTGGGAAACCTAACGATGTGCGCAGCAGGCAGAATGCCTGACGAAAAAGTTAATGCAGAACAGTCGATGGAGCAATGAATATTACCATGATACACGGAACTCGCCGGCATATCGCAACAACCGGCAAATTTGTCTTCGGCGGCATTTTCTTTTGCAGCCATGTCTCTCGCGGCAATGTCTTTCGCGGCAATGTCTTTCGCGGCAATGTCTTCAGCGGCAATGTCTTCAGCGGCGTTGTCACTGACAGCAGCAGCTACATATGTCATCCCGGAATGGTCGGCACGGGTCTCCTCCCACGGCAATGAAGCCATAGTCAAAGCCAACACCATCAATGCAGCAACAAAACTACGCATAGAAATATATTACACTTTTCTCCAAGGCTTTTCCATAGCCGTAAGGCATTTGCTTAATCAAACTAACTTGATCAAGATATTTATCTGGTTCGCAGAATGGTGGGCCAAATAACCCACCATCCAGCTCATCTATTATTCTGCGGGCATCGGAGCTTGATGTGCGGTGTCTGTGCGACAAATATGGCCGTAATCAGAGCAACTGTGCCGAAGACGCCATCTTGCAGTTCAAGACTTAAGAAGGTTTTAAAAATCACGGCCTGCCGCATCAACTTCCGTTCAATCAGGTTTTCATTCCAGTCGCCGGGCCAACCGCAGGGCCAGCCGCAGGGCCATTATTGGTCCAAAAACCGGACTCCGCTCCGCCCGGGCGATTATGTGGAGGTTGCAGTGCCCGCAATTCCGATCAAAATGTTACGGCGAGAAATCATAAATCGTCACCTTATGCGGGAACTGTGAATGAGGTTGTGAGGATGGCGGTGATGGCAAAAACCAACATGAAAACAAGCCCTTCCCATCGCAATGAACGCCGAAAACGAAGGGCAGCGCCAGGCGCTGATTGCGCGAGATCAGGAACGAATTTCAGTTTGTTCAGCGCAGCGAACAGCAAAACAATCGACACGATGCCCAGCTTGACCAGAAGAACTATCCCATAATTTGTGCCAAACAGTTTTTCCAGACCCCCCAGAATATACCATGAGAACGTGACCCCCGCCACAATAAGCATGGGAACAATAATGGTTGCCTGCTTGCCAAACTTGTCAGCGACTTCAGCTGCATGGGCCGCATCTTTCGTCGGATGCGCCAACAAATAAAGAGGCGGTAATGCGCCGAACCAATAGCTTACAGCCAGTAGATGAAATGTAATGAGACCGCCAAGAAGCCATTGCGGCTCACGCGTCGCATGTCCGGTTAAAGCGAAGGAACCCGCAACCATGATGACGCCGAAAAGCGTCGCCGGCGCGCGCACAGGACGCGCCAGAACAGCGATCAGAAGCAGTAAAAGGCCGCCAAGACGTACATAGGTCGATTGGCCCAAAGGCCCTTCCAGACTGATTGCGATGATTTCAGGATCAAGCATGCCGGCGATGCCATCGTCCATCAAACGCCCGGCCTGCACGAGGACACGGGAGACCGTAGCCAGGGCCGCCAGGATGACAGCAGCCAGGGCCAGGGGTCTCAGAGTATTTGATATCTCATCGCCAGCGCGGGGCAACGCCATCCGAAAAAGAAGCAGCCCGATAGCCATTAAGCTTGTAATGTAAATCAGAAACTTTGAGAGGCTTGCGACCATAGCCCACGGCGTCAAAACCGTTGCGGCTATTGTGCTCCACGAGGAGACGACATTTTCCACTCAAGCTTATCCTACGACATCGAAGGTGAAGTCACCTTTGATCACATGTCCGTCTTCGCCGAGCGCACGCCATTCAACCTTGTACTCGCCCGAACCTTTAAATTCGGGGGTCAGTTGCATGTCTTCGACAGCTTTTTTCGTTGGCAGTTTCAGCCGCTCTTCATGCAACGCATCGTCAGCGGAATGCGTCATCACTACCTTCAAAACCCGGGAAGGTTTTGCAAACTTCAAATACAGAGTTTCGGGTACTGCATCCAACATCGCCTGATTCGCTGGCGATGTCGATTTCATGGGTGAATGGGCAAGCACCGCTGATGAAGAAAACAGAATAGCCAAGCCAGGCAAGATGATTGATTTCAGTTTCATTTTAGTCTCCAATTTAGCTTCCGCCGATGTTTATTGAATTCCGTTTGCGCGTTGTAGTTCACGCACATATGTTACAATCTGCGCGACCTCTTCGTCGTCCACGCCTTTGATTTGTGGCATATTGCCGAAGCGCCAATGATGCGCGCGGACACCATTCTTTGCTGCCAGTGCAAAGGAAATATCCGCGTGGTGGTTCGGCTCGTAAATTTTGTGCACCAATGGCGGCGCAACACCATCCTGCCCGGCGGCGTTTACCCCGTGGCAAGCTGCGCAATTCGCCTCAAATACGTTTTTTCCGACTTCAGCAGCGGATGAAAGCTTCGGTAATTTTACTGCTACCAAAGGTGCGCCTTGCTCCCCGGACGTGCGTTGAACCGAATGCGGATCCTGAGCTGCAGGCATGAAGGCTTTACTGATCGCCACGACAATGCCGAGGCCAAAAAAGCCGATTACAAAATATTTTGGGTTCATTTGGTTGCGATTCCAGCAAAATCATCAATGATCGGACAATCAGGACGGCCATCACCGTGACAATGATTGGCCAGGTTTTTGAGTATTGATCTCAGCGAATTCAGCTCGGTGAGTTTGCGATCTATTTCATTGATCTTGTCGAGCGCCAAAGCCTTTACATCGGCGCTGGCCCGGTCTGTGTCTTCATAAAGCGACAGCAGCAGACGGCACTCCACAATTGTAAAGCCAAGACTGCGTGCGCGCTGTACGAAAGCCAGCCGATGAATATCTTCATCTGCGTAGTCACGGTATCCATTGGCGGCCCGCACCGGCTTTACCAGCTTGATTTCCTCATAGTAGCGGATGGTTTTGGCCCGCAGGCCGGTCGTATCAGATGCTTGACCGATGTTCATGCTTGGCCTCCTCTAACTGGGATTGGTAGAGCTTTTCCATTTCAGCAATCTCGCGCTCGTCAAATCCAATTTTTGCAGCAAGGAACGCGAAATCTGCGTCGTCCTTCCTGTCACTGGATTGGTCGTGCTTCTTACTGGACGGTGGGGTGTGATGTGATTTATTGCGGTTCATAAAAGTCATTTAGGGCTTCCCCCAGCGGTAAGGTCAACCCGTTGTTTCTATTAAGAATAAGTAATCTTTACGACCGCGATCAGCGTGTCTAAATTAAGGCAGCCGGTCGGTAAAACAGGGTTTATTTGATACCGACGACGGTTCTGTAAAATGCGGTTGATCCAGTTCAGGATCACAAAACCTGGCATTGATGTCCCATATGGGATTTTCACCGCTCCATTGTTCATAGCCTTGCTGCGTTATGATACTCACCGGCTTTGCAAATTCAGCTACGTGTCATGTTGAGTATCAGCGCTGCCGCCAGAATTAACGATACCGCAAAACCATGTTCTTCTGCGATGCACGGGCTGCGACCTGCCCTATCCACTGGCTGATTCCTTGCGTGTGAAAATGTCTCCAAAACTTCCGATCTAAGGGGGCACGCAAAAAAAATTTGATTTCTTGGGAACCCTCCAGCGCTGGAAGGTCGTTAACGACCAGAGACATATAAAGGAGATAATCTATGGCCTATTCAAGATTCTTTGCCATGATCGCAACATCAACCATCCTCATGCTGGGTCTTATGTACCTGAATTCCTATGCTTGGGATCATGTATTCTTCAGTGAAACACGCACCTACATGGCCTTGTATATGGGTGCAGTTATGGCGATCGTCATGCTCGCTTTCATGCTCGGCATGTACACTAACACAACGCTTAATATCGGTATTTTCGTGGCAGCCGCGCTTGTGTTCGCAGGGTCCCTTTATCTGGTTCGCAGCCAGGACACGGTCGAAGACGTCTCGTGGATGAAAGCAATGATTCCGCATCACTCAATTGCAATCCTGACCAGCAGCCGGGCCAATATTTCAGATCCTCGTGTGCGCCAATTGGCCGATGAGATCATCAAGGCGCAGGAGTTGGAGATCGCGGAAATGAAGGCGCTTATCGCTGACCTGAATGGTGGCCCGACAGCAACACCCGAAATAGACGGGAAATAATCATGACACAAACGGCTCAACTCTACCGCATGGTGATGGAGGATCATGTCTGTCCTTATGGTTTGAAATCCAAAGACCTGCTTGAAAGGCAGGGCTTTGCGGTGGATGACAATCACCTGTCCTCTCGCGAGGAAACCGATGCGTTTAAAAAAGAACACGGTGTGGACACTACGCCGCAAACCTTCATTGATGGCCAGCGGATTGGCGGGCATGATGCATTAAAAAAGCATTTTGGGCAGGACGTTCGCGAGGAGGGTGAGACGACCTATCGGCCGATAATCGCGATTTTTTCGGTGGCGGCCCTGATGGCATTGGCTCTGGCTGTCGGCAGTCTGGGTACCGTGCTGCATATTCGGGTCCTTGAATGGTTCATTGCCATTTCCATGTGTTTTCTCGCTGTCCAGAAATTGCAGGATGTGGAGAGTTTTTCGACCATGTTTCTGAACTACGACCTGCTCGCGCGCAAATGGGTGCCTTATGGAAAAATCTACCCGTTTGGAGAAGCGCTAGCCGGTATTCTTATGGTTGGCGGCATCCTTCCCTTCCTATCAGTCCCTGTAGCTCTGTTCATAGGAACGATCGGTGCCATCTCTGTCTTCAAGGCTGTTTATATCGACAAGCGTGAGTTGAAATGCGCGTGTGTTGGCGGCGAGTCGAATGTGCCGCTTGGCTTTGTGTCACTGACAGAGAATTTGATGATGATTGTCATGGGACTTTGGATGGGAACAAAGGCTTTTCTTTTGTAATACGCAGTCGCTTTACGCGCAGACATGGCCGATAAATTGGTCTGCACCGCACTGAAACATATTCGCATGATGGATGACGCATTTGCTGCGGCCATGCTTTGCTGGATATTGGGCGTGTTTCACGGGAATAACAGTTTTGGCCTGAGGCTTTTGCTAAAGCAGGGGTTACCGTTAATCGGCCCGCTGCTTTGGCTCAAGTCGCTCCTGCGTGTTCATGCTTCATGAAATAGGAGACAAATAAACCGGTCAATACCCAGGCAACCAGTCCAACGCCCAAAGCTCGCACCACAAACAGCGACCCCAATTCCGGCGGCACAGGCCCTGCAAAACTTTCCGGTTGCGGCGCGCCAATCAAGTGCGGTGCAGCAAGTAAAAAAATTGCCAGGCTCCACATGCGCCAGGATTTACTGAGTCCGATTAACCACATGGCAACAGCGGCCGTTGCTACGGTCAAGAACCACCATATTTGTCGATCAACTATTTCGGCAGCAGCAACACCTGGAACCTCGGGAGCCAGTGAAAAACCCGGCGCGAGTTGCGTCGCAACAAACCCTGACAGTCCCCATAAGAGGCCTTGACGCACCGAGACGCTGTGGCCCTGCTCTTGGGCCAGTGCAATTGCCGCTGCCAGCAAAAAAGCATATCCGATGTAAATCGCCATCGAGAATATGATACTCAAGCCGTCCCGCATGATGTCCATGCCGAGCACATCCTGGGCTGCACTGACGGCAGATCCGCCAAAATGCACAAGTTGGCCACTTTCATACAGTTCAGCATGAAGCAGTATCGGTTGCACAAAGACGAGTTGTAGCGCACCGGCAATTGCACCGGCAGCACCGCCTGCAAACAATGCGCTGATTGCAATACGTCTAAACACAGTTAGTGACAGGGAAAACCGGTAGCATGGCGGGTATCATGCGCCGCATTGTGCAGGACATTTGCCTGCAGGTGCCCCACAGTGAAAATCATCAAAACACCGATAAGTGCTGATGCAAAAATCGGCAATAGACGGGAACTGGAAGTTACACTGGAAGCATTTACGGCAGTCATTGTTTCGGTTCCTTTTACTGTCACACTCAATAATTGGCTTAAGCAACAGCTTGTTAGATTTACCGGCATGCGGATCGTTTTTTACCACACTGCACTGTCCAGGTGTTCAAGTGTTCAGGCGGCGATAATAACGGTAAGAGCTGACTTTATGTGGTTTTCATCCGGTCTTTGCAAGCGCAATGTGCGACTGTCAGAATCTGCAAACCAAGTATGGTTTGGATTGGGGCTGCTAACTATCAAACTCAAAGTTTGACAGCAGCTTATTGCCGCTCAAGTCAAAGGATTTTGGCAAACAGTCGCGGTGTCAACTCGTGGATCAATTATCTCTTCTGTAGCGTGTGCGCTCACACCGCCACCAAGCGGACAATCCAGCATTGGGTCCAATTCACAGCGACGGCTGACCTTGTTCGGCCAATAGGATCCTCATGATGCCGCGGCCTGCTTCATGTGCAGATTGGGCCAAACAGGTTTGGGAAGTGATTTGATTTCAGGTTCGGCGAAGAAGTACCCTTGCATCAGCTCGACACCGAAATCACTCAGGACCTCAAATTCCGCTTGTGTTTCCACACCTTCGCAGACCAATACAATGCCAAGATCCTGAACCATGTTTAATATGTTCTTAACCATGATGCGCTTGACGCGCGATTGGTCGATAGCCCGGACCAGTCCCATGTCCAGTTTGACGACGTCGGGCTGAAACTTTGAAAGCAGGTCCAATCCCGCAAACCCTGCGCCAAAGTCATCAATAGCAGTTTTAAAGCCAAGACTTCGGTAGGTCCGCAGGATATTCAGCACATGCGCTGTGTCGAGACGTTCAACTTCCGTAAATTCAAACAGGATGCGGTCAACCGGAAATCCCGTCCGCATGGCGGTCTCCAGCGTCAGTCTGATGCACGCCTTTGGTTCATAGACTGCATTTGGCAGAAAATTAATCGAAAGAAATGCACCGTCCTGCGCCATACCGAGCTCGGCAGCCAGTTCGATTGCCGTCACTCTGCAACTCTGGTCAAATGCATACCGATTGTCATTTGTGACTTGAGACAGGATAGCGCCTGCGCCCGCACCATCAGTCCCGCGCAGCAGTGCCTCATAGGCAAAGATTGAGGCCGTATTACAGTTAACTATCGGCTGAAAAGCCATGGTCATTGGGACCTCAAAGCCTATGCCGTCACGACAGGCTTGGCATTTTACTCGGCTTTTCATCACAATACCTTTGGGTAACTCATGCTAAAAACATAGAAGCAACCTCTTAAGGTAGGATAAAGCGCTCGGGCCGATATGGACCGCGCGCAGACTGTGTTTTTACCTGTTCTACCCGCGTTGCGGAGCAATCCAACCGGAAAGATAAAACCGTTCGAAGGCAAAGACTGCCGCAATGGCGATGCCCGCATAAAGCACAATGGAAGGATCGCTTTCCAGTTTCATGGCTGTGAACGCCACCAGCACGACCGCATCGAACGCCAATGCCATCAAAATGACCGGTGCTGCCGCGCCGATTTCGTGCCGTTTGTAACGGAAGACACCCCAATGGATGATCATGTCCATGATGAGATAGAAAAACGCCCCCAGTGATGCAATCCGGCCAAGGTCAAAAAACACCGCCAGTATCGAAGCAATAACAACCGTGTACACAAGTGTATGGCGCTGAATGGGTCCCGACATGCCGAAATGGCTGTGCGGAATCATTTTCATATCCGTCAGCATCGCCAGCATTCGTGACACCGCAAAGACGCTGGCCAGCACGCCCGACGCTGTGGCAACGGCAGCGAGAAGCACGGTGAGGTAAAAGCCGACCCGCCCAAGTGCCGGTTCGGCGGCTTCGGCCAGTGAGTAATCCCGTGCGGCAACGATCTCATCAATCGTCAGGCTGGCCCCCACGCCAAAGGCAACGAGCAGATATATGACAACGCATAGCACGATTGAAATCGTGATTGCCCGGCCCACATTTTGATGCGGATCAGTGACCTCAGATCCACTATTGGTGATCGTGGTGAAGCCTTTAAAAGCCAGGATTGCCAGCGCCACGGATGCTATGAATCCGACTGAACTCGTCGTTTGTCCAGACTCCGAGGCAGCAGCAAACTGAAAGCCACTCGACCAGAGTGCCGCAATACCGAATAACGCAATGCCACCGATCTTGATCGCCGCCATCACCAGCGAAAAGAGCCCGACGGATCGATTGCCGGCAATGTTCACGATGAAGGCAAAGACGATAACTGCGACCGCAAGAACCGGAACGAGTGGCCCGCCCGTAATATCAAATGGCCGCAGTACATATGTGGCAAAGGTCCGCGCCACAAGACTTTCTGCAATGACCATGCTGAGCGCCATCAGCAAGGCAGCGCCAGCGGCAACCGCGCCAGGCCCGTAACACTTTTGCAAGATCATCCCGATTCCGCCAGCCGAGGGCCAGGCGTTCGACATCTTGATATAGCTATAGGCGCTGAAGCTGGTCACGACAGCACCTGCGATAAACGCCAGCGGGAACAGCGGCCCGGCAAGCTGTGCGATCTGGCCGGTCAAAGCGAAGATTCCCGCACCGATCATCACGCCGGTCCCCATGGCGACGGCTCCACCCAGTGTGATGGAGCCTTCCTTGTATTCGCTACTTGAATGATCGTGCTGCATTGTGCTGTCTCCTATGCCTGCCCTGGGCCGTATTTATTTTGCCAATTCGCGTGAACAGGACAAGGTTCCTGTCCATCCGCATCAGCCAAAAGATCATCAGTCAGCGGCCCGCCGACATCCGGTCCGCTGACCAGGAAAAGCCGCTTAGCTTCGTGGAAGCGTTCAGGCATCGGAGCCCTGACTGCGGCCATCATCGTGCCGGGCAGCTTTCAGGTGCGGCACAAACGCCGGAACCTTTGCTACGTAACGATTATAATCCTCGCCAAAACGGGCACGGCTGTCTGCCTCTTCACTGCGCGCCAGACGCGCGTACATCCAGATCAGAACCGGGAACATGGCGAGCGTCAGCAAAGTTGGCCACTGCACGAGAAAACCCGCCATGATCAGCACGAAGCCAATGTATTGCGGATGGCGGACACGCGCATATGGGCCGGTATCAGCCAGCCGCCCCTGCCGTTGTGCTGCCCAAAGATGGTGCCATGCCACTGACATCAGCCAGAATCCGCCACCGATCAGGGCAAAGCTCAGCAGGTGGAATGGTCCGAAATGCGGGCTTTCGCTCCAGCCGAACATCATCTCGGGCAGATGGCCACTGTCGTGAGCGAACCAATCAATGTCCGGCCAGGTCGATTGCAGCCAGCCCGAGAGGAAGAAAATAGTCAAAGGGAAGCCATACATTTCTGCAAAAAGCGCGACGATAAAGGCACTGAATGCGCCAAAACTGCGCCAGTCGCGCCGGGTCTGCGGCTTGAAGAAACTGAAAGCGAAAATAATGAACACCGCCGAATTGATCACGACCAGCGTCCAAAGCCCGTAGGCAGAACCAGCATCGGTCATGATTTGTCGACGTCCGGCCCATGCCCGCCGCGCCCTCCATGACCGCCATGACCGCCATGGCCGCCATGGCCGCCATGGCCGCCATGCATGAAGAAATGCATGCCAACGCACAGAAGGAGCGGAAGCCAGAGCAGCCATGCGCTGCCCAGAATATGGATGCGATGTTCGTAGATCAGCATCACGCCACCAATCACGAGCGCGCCGATCAAGTAAATGCCAACCCGTGATCGCCAAAAGGACGGTACTTGCGTCGGCGCGTCTTGCCCGTGCCGATCATCCTGTGCAGGAGGATTTGTCATGCTGGTTATCCTTTCCTCATACCTTGGCCCGCCGCAGCCGCAGCGCATTCAGCACCACCGAGATGGACGAGGCGCTCATCGCGAAAGCGGCAAACATCGGACTGATCAGGATTCCAAAAAGCGGATACAACAAACCGGCTGCAACGGGCACTCCGGAGGCGTTGTAGATCAGCGCGAAGAACAGATTCTGTCGAATATTGCGCATGGTGGCGCGTGCCAGACGCCGGGCGCGGACGATGCCATCGAGATTGCCCTTGACCAGTGTGATGCCAGCGCTTTCAATCGCCACATCTGCACCGGTGCCCATGGCAATACCGACATCGGCCTGCGCCAATGCAGGCGCATCATTCACACCGTCGCCCGCCATGGCCACCTTGCGACCCATATCCTGCAATTCGCGAATGATGCGGGCTTTGTCCTCCGGCATCACGTCGGCGCGAATCTCGTCGATCCCCAGTCGCGCGCCAATGGCCTTTGCCGTTCGCTCATTGTCGCCGGTGGCCATGATAATGTGGAAGCCCAGCCCATGCAGCGCCTTGAGCGCCTCAGGCGTTGTTTCCTTAACCGGGTCTGCCACACTGACCAGACCTGCTACGGCGCCTTCAAGAACGACGAACATGACCGTTTCACCCTCATCTCTGTGCCCATTGGCCTTATCGGTCAGCGCACCGCCCTCCAGGCCAAGATCCGTAATCATCGCCAGATTGCCAAGCGCTACGGCTTTGCCGTCAACGGTGCCTTGAACCCCTTTTCCGGTAACCGCCTGGAAGTCGGACGCGTCGGCCATGTTCACGCCACGCTCTTCAGCGCCGCGCACAATGGCTTCGGCCAACGGATGTTCCGAGCCCCGTTCCAGCGAGGCGGCAAGACGCAACACCTCGGTCTCGTCATGACCGGGTTCGGGTAGAACAGCGACCAGCTTTGGCTTGCCTTCTGTAAGCGTACCGGTCTTATCGACGATCAGCGTATCGACCTTCTCAAACCGCTCCAAAGCCTCGGCATTCTTGATCAGAACACCTGCCTGTGCGCCGCGTCCTGTCGCAGTCATGATTGACATTGGCGTGGCAAGGCCCAGCGCGCAGGGACACGCAATAATCAGCACCGCTACCGCAGCAATCAGAGCGTAACTGAGCGCAGGAGCCGGCCCCAAAAGGGCCCAACTAATGAAGGCCAGTGCTGCAATGACAATCACCGCAGGCACAAAGTAGCCAGCGACCCGATCAGCGTATTTCTGGATCGGCGCACGACTGCGCTGCGCTTTGGAAACCATTTCCACGATCTGCGCCAGCATTGTATCCGCACCGACCCGCGTTGCCTCAATCACGAAGCTGCCAGTGCCATTGATCGTTGCCCCGGTCACGGCATCGCCAGCGACCTTCTCGACGGGCAGGGGTTCGCCTGAAATCATGCTTTCATCGATGGACGAATGGCCTTCCACAACAACACCATCGACCGGCACCTTGTCGCCAGGACGCACCCGCAGACGATCACCGACCTGCACTTCCTCAAGCGGAATTTCCTCTTCGCTGCCATCCTTGCGGATGACACGCGCGGTCTTGGCCGCCATGTCTAAAAGAGCGCGGATTGCCTTGCCGGTCCCCTCTCGCGCACGCAATTCCATCACCTGGCCCAACAGCACAAGTGTGACGATAACTGCCGCCGCCTCGAAGTAAACGCCAACATGACCTTCCGCCGTTCGAAAGCCGCTGGGGAAAATGTCCGGCACCAGCACTGCCACAATACTGAACAGCCAAGCCGCCATCACGCCCATGGCGATCAGCGAGAACATGTTGAGATTCATCGTCCTGAACGAATTCCAGCCGCGCTCAAGGAATGGCCAGCCGCACCAAAGGACCACCGGTGTGCCGAGCACCAGTTCGATCCAGAGCGTGGCACGCTCACCAAAGACTTCGCGTATGGGAAGACCGAGATAGGGCCCCATCGTCAGGATTAGCAGAGGGAGGGTCAGGACAGCACCAACCCAAAATCGCAGTGTGAAATCTGCAAGTTCGGGGTTCGGTTCGTCTCCCGCCATTGCCGCAGATTCCAGTTCTAGCCCCATGCCGCAAATTGGACAGGAGCCAGCATGGGTCTGGCGCACGGTGGGGTGCATCGGGCAAGTGTAAACCACACCGTCATGCCCTGCGGGCACGGTGTCAAAGTCGCTCGCGGGATCTGCACCGGAACTATGATGGTCATGCATGTGATGGTCATGTCCGGCGTGATCATCAACTTCGCTTTCGGGAAGCAGATGCATTCCACATTTCGGACAATTACCGGGCCCTTCCTGCCGCACCTCCGAGTGCATCGGGCAAACAAAGATTGTGGTGTCTGATGTGGCGGATGAGTGATGAGAGTGGTCTGACATTGGGGCGTCCTTCATGGCAGCATGGATAATTTTTACCCCTTCCAGTAACTGGAAGGTCAAGCTATCTGGCAAATGGCATTACAATTTCGACCGTGATGACCCGGCACATGCCGGCCAAAACCGATCGTCCGGTGGCAGATGCCTGCAAACCTGACACCGGCCGCAAGGCGTGAGCTGAGCGGATCAGGCGACGGCGGTCCGGGCGGCGATGGCGTTGAACAGACTGCCGAAAGTCAACGCAACGTACCAGCCGTAGAGAAAGCTTTCGATGAGGCCTATCGCGAATCCCAGAGGCGTCAGCCAGACAAAGCCGGGCAACAAGCCTGCCCAGGATTCGTACATCGCATAGCCAGGGAAGATCAAATCAAAGGCAACGCACACCAAAAAGGTCAGCATCAGAAACAGGCTCAGCGCCCAGCCCAGCGGAATGACAGGCATATGTGCTGCGCCCGGGGTTCCGCTTCTACCCAGACCCATCACGCGCGCGCCACAGCTAACGCGCAAGGCAAGGAAAAGGACCGCCGCGACGGCTGTAAAATACATGAAGGGTACCACGATATCTCTCTCACTTTCTTGAATTGGGTGTCCGATATTGCGTCAAAGATCGCCCAGGACCGGCAATGACCGCCAAAACCGTCAGAACCGCCAACACCGTCAGATGATGCCGGTCCCTTGCCAGGCCCGGTTTTAGTTCAGGGTGTTGCCTTCACTTACGTTGTCCATCATCGAGCCTGCGCCACCCGTCATTCCGCGCATCTCCATCCGCCGCATGGGCGCACCCATCTCGTCTGTGCTGATCTTCCCATCGCCATCAGCATCAAGATGCTGAAACCGGTCAACCATGGCTTCCCGGATCATGGCCGTGTGCAGAGCCTGAAACTCAGGAAGCGACAAGCTGCCGTCACCATCAGCGTCAAATTCGACAAGCCGCGACTGCATTGCGACGCTGGCATCTTCAGACCCAGGCGCGCCCATCATTGTCGAACCCACCATCATACGCATCATGTCACTGTCCATGGTCGCCATGCCCGATGGTGCGCCGGTGCCCATCCCGCCCATGTCCTTGCCGCCCATGTCCTTGCCGCCCATGTCTTTGCCGGCCATGTCTTTGCCGGCCATCATCTGGGCGTGCATACCCTTCATCATCTGCATCATCTGGCTGTGATCACCGCCCATCATTCCAGGGTCGGCGGCGCCAGAGGAAGTCTCACCCGGCGGGTTGGTGCCGTGTCCATGATCAGCCTGTGCGGTTGCGAAACTTGTCGAGGTCAGCAATGCGACAACTGTCGCCGCGTATATTGGAAGGTACTTCATCGTCATTCTCCAGATTGGTGTGATTGTTTGCGGTTTGCGTTTGGAATGCTTGTATTCAGAAGCCTCAACCGCCAGCGCAGCAGCTGCTGGTCGACTTCACCGATTGCGGTTTGGCCGAGCTTTCAGTTGAAGGGCGAGAAGCGGTTTCTGGTTTTTCAGAAGCCGCTTTGCAGCAGCATCCACCTGAATTCGAGGTGTTTTCGGAAACGGTGGCAGTTGTTAAACGGGTTGTCTTGGTCTGGTCCATTTGGGCCTCCTTTATCGGGGTATGATCTGTAGACGCCTCTGGACGCGAGACATTACAAAAAGAATTCCCATAGAGGCTCTAAACCTGCGGTCTTCCACATTCAGAGATCGGCCAGCGCGGCGTCGACACATGCCAGATGGCAGCCTGCGCCAAGTTCAGGCGAGGTTTATGAGATAGAGAAAAAGCTGAAAATCATTGCTCGGAAAAAACCCCGTCTCTCGCCACGGGTCACAATGCCTCTGCGCTGAGCTAGCTAACAGGGCGATGAGCGTTGTTCTGGCAGCCAGCAGGCGGACAGTAACAATCGTCGCGGTCAGATTTGCAGCACGGGCCGCAATGCCGAACAACCGCGTCGCGCAATGCTATACGCGCTCGATAATGACGTACGCCAAGCGCATTGCGATGCAGCCCGAGATCGGCCGCGACGCTTGCGCGATCCTCATCACCGAAATCTATCCTGCGGATTAATGAGGCATCGACCGGACGCAGTTCGGAAATCAGTCCGCCCGCGCAGGAACACAATTTCGCCAATTGATCAGAGGCGTCCTCGGCCCAGGTCTCCGGTTCCCGCGAAACGGCATCAGCAAGGCGGGTCCGCCGAGCATTCTTGCGATAGTGATCGTTCAACGAGGAACGCAAGACCGAATATAGCCACGCCCCCATTCGTTCAACCTCGCGCAGTTGGTCTTTCCGAGCCAACACACGAAGACAAAACTCCTGCAACACGTCTTCTGCATCGGTGCGGTTTCCAAGCCGTTTTGTCAGAAATCCCAGAAACTCGGCACGATTATCTATCAATGCGGTTTCGGTTGATCTCACATTGTCCGCTAAAATCTTCGCAGAGTTGGACATAAGACGAATCCCATTTCAAATGCGAGCCCAGTTATCGGGCGCCAAGGCGAGATAGTCGCACTGATCAAAATTCCACGCTTTGATGCATATCAACGTAAGGATTACGTTCTTAACATCAAGGGATCGTCCAACGGCCAAAATTTGCGGACCCTTTTTCGGAGCCGCCAAATGTGTATTCCGAAGGAAAGCAGGTGGGGGGCTGGCTACAAGGCCGGCGGGCGACACATGCCGGAGCAACCTCCCTGCGATTATTGCCTGCTGAATTTCGTGAACACGTATTCATAGGGCTTGCCAATTTCTGGAACCGCGGTTTGGCGCACCTGTACGAACGCTGATTTTAGTTGATGGTTGTGTATGCCCGTTCCTGACCCGGTTTAGGCCTCAAGCAGGGAGAAGATCACGTCATCGACTGTGTGTTGTCGACAAACGAATGTATGTCGCCTGTTGCGATGCGCGAGGCTTCGTCAAAACCGCGCCAATATCGTTGCTGCAGGTCGGCAACGACGGCGATGCATAGTCGGTGAGGATCGCCGTCGTTGCAGCCAAAGCGTTTCCGCCTATTTTTTATTGATTGAGGACACAGCCAGATTTGTAAGCTTGCTGTTGGCGGCTTTTTCCTGATCCAGAATGCTGGTCAGTAGATCGTGAGCTTCACTGTGTCCGAGAACCTTTGCCCACTCGCGCAAGGTGCCATAACGGGCAATCTCGTAGTGCTCGACAGCCTGACAAGCTGCAATAAGAGCCACGTTTTTCGCAACACCGCTGGCCTCTTCGATGATGCCCTCAGTTTCCTTGATCAGTCCTTCGATCGCGTCGCATTTCACGCCGGACGGTTTTTTTCCAAGGGATTTAAAGACCTTATCCAAGGTCTTGACTTGGTTTTTTGTCTCTTCAAGATGATCGGCTATAGCGGCTTTGAGTTCCTTGCCGTTTGCAGCCTTATGAACTTTCGGCAACGCTTTCGTCAGAGCATTCTCTGCGTAGTAGATGTCTTGAAGTGTGTGTTCGAATGCATCGGAGAGAGTTTTCATTGTGGTTGTTCCTTCTGATACTGGTTAATGCGTGAACCTTCAGCATTGGCATCAGTCGCATGTCCGTCGCGTGACTTAATCAAGTGCAGCGCATGCGCATGACAGAAATGTGTGAGGATGCGGCATGGGAGACGCGGTGCCTGGTCTGTTACAATCAACTGCGGTTCAAGCTGCTAACGCAGGGCAGGAAAGATTGGTTCCGACAATGCACCTTATTTGAACGCAAGATCCGCTCGGTATCTTTGAACTTGAGATGTTGATCATCAAGAAATTGCAGGAGATAAGCAAAAATGGCGCAAAGTTGCAGGCAATGACTTTCGACGGCCCTCTTCCGGGACCGCTGACGGTTGTGCATGACGGTGAGACAGCCAGCATCAACAGGGTGAATTGAGTTCAGACCCCAGACCTCAGGGTCTGGATAACCAGCTTTCTTCCTGTGTCAATTTGCTTTTGGGTCTTATAGTGCTGCCAATGAAATCAAGATCGATACCTTCAATTACCATGGCGGATTAACTGCCATGGTGGGCCTGCCTGAAACCTATTGGAGTTGGGACAAGAACGATGAGCCAAACAAGAGCACTTCTCATAGATGCAGTTGAACGTCTTAAGGATGATAATTTTGAAACGGGCCCGAACTGGAGCTCATGTCATGATCTTTGCCAATCCAGGGAGGGAAGTCCGGACTATGACTGGGTTCATGGATTGGTTCATCTGATCGAAGGCGATAAGTCCAACGCTTCCTACTGGTATCGCAGAGCCGGGAAAACGCAAGCAAGTCATGAACTTGAGCGCGAATGGCAGAGCATTCTCAATGAGCTGAGACAAGAATAATCGGATTTTGAAAAGCAGACTTTGAAACGCAACGGCTGAGCTCACGGGCATTGGTGGTTGGCAGCATCGGGCTCCGCGTCTTGGGGGCTTGCCGCGTCGGGTATGACGGATAATGCATCCTGATAATGATAAAAAAATGGGCCGGCCAATCTCGGGCCGACCCATCCAGAAACTCACACGTTCGTAGCGGGAAATTATTTGGCGGCTGAAGCTTTCAGAATCGCGTCAATGATATCCGACCCATAGTTCTCAACAAACTGGTCCCAGGCCGGGCGCGCTGCTTCCTGGAAAGCAGCCGAATTGACGTTGTCGTTGATTTCCATATCGGCGCTGAGCGTCTTCAGCATTGCTTCTTCGCCGGAGATAGCCAGATTGCGCTGATAATCGACCGCTTCAGCGGCGACTTCCATCATGATTGCCTGATTCTCCTCGGATAGTTCATTGAACGCATCCAGGTTCATGACCCAGCCGACCGGCGAGTAGGCATGTCGCGTGAGAGACAGGAATTTCTGCACTTCGTAGAAGCGAAACGATAGCGTCACCGGAATCGGATGATCCTGACTATCGACGACACCGGTTTCCAGGGCCGTGTAAAGCTCATTGACGTCAAGCTGAATAGGGTTCGCGCCCAACGCTTCAAACATATCGCTCAATGCCTGAGAGTTGTTAACCCGCATCTGAAGTCCTGCGACATCTGCCGGCTCCACGATGGGGCCGCGATCATTGGTCATGTTGCGAAAGCCGTTTTCCGGAAGGCCCAGCAATACCAATCCGAATTCCTTGAATTTTTCACCCAGACCCTTGCCGACATCGCCATCAAGAACCTTGTAGGCAGTCTCGCGATCCGGGAACATGAATGGCAAGGTAAAGGCCCCTGCTTCGGGAACGAGACCCGTAAAATTATTCAGGCCGGCAAGCTGGAAATCGATGATGCCGGAACGGGTGCCGTCCAGCGCCTGTACGTCCGAGCCCAGTTGGCCTGCCGGAAAGATCTGCACGGTAATTTCGCCGTTGGTACGCTCGTCCATCTTTTCAGCGAAGAACTCAGCCATCAGGTGCTGGATGTCGCTTTCGGGTGTGGGGTGTGCAAATTTCAGCACGGTCTTTGCTGCCACTGGTGTGGCCAGGGCCATGGCTGCAGCCAGGACACCTACTCTCATGAAGGTTTTCATTATGTTTATTTCTCCCTTTTAGGCCCCGATGAACCATTTCATCGGAACGATGATGAGGCTTGGGAACGCTATGAACAGTCCCAAAAGAATTAGGTATGCCAGAATGAACGGAGCTGTACCGCGTACAGCTTGCGACATCGGTACGCGGCTGACGCCGCACACAACGTTCAAACCATTACCCACAGGTGGTGTGATCAACCCGATTGACGTGTTTATGACGAACATCAAGCCAAAATAGACTTCGTTTATGCCTGCTTCGCGGACGATTGGAATCATCAGCGGCACGAGGATGAGAACGGTCGGCGCGAGATCCATGACCATGCCAATGGCAAAGACGAAGATCATTATGACCAGCATCAGCATCCGGGGCTGGTCGATCAGAGGGCTCAGCAGATCCGCCAATTGTTGCGGCAACTGCGCGACCGTGATCAGCCAGGCGGCGACCATGGCGCAGCCGACCAGAAACATGACCATCGCTGTCGAGCGTCCTGCAGATATGAGAACGTTGAAGAAGACCTTCAACGTCAACTCTCGATAGATGACGACGGAGATCACGATCGCATAAACTGCTGCGACAACGGCGGCCTCGGTCGGGGTGAATATCCCGAAGCGGATGCCACCAATGATAATGATCGGAAGAAAAAGTGCCCAGATTCCCTCACGAAACGCCTTCAGTTTTTCAGCTACAGAGGCTTTCGGCAGGGTTTCCAAATCTTCTGACCGCATCAGCAGATACCACGTGATCATCAGCGTGGCGCCCATCATCATCCCGGGCGCAATCCCGCCAAGGAAAAGGTCCTTGATCGAAATTCCACCAGCCACCCCGATCAGGATCAGGGGCAAAGATGGCGGGATCACAGGCGCGATAATGCCACCCGAGGCCAAAAGTCCAAGCGACCGCCCATTTGGGTAACCTGCACTCTTCATCATCGGGTAAATAATTGACACCAGCGCGGCAAGGTCTGCCACAGCCGATCCGGACAGCCCCGCGATGAGGACTGCTGTGAAGATGGCGACATAACCCAGGCCACCCTTGCGGTGGCCGACCATGACAATGGCCATGCGCACAATCCGCTGGGATAGCCCGCCGGCAGCCATGACTTCGCCGGCAACCAGGAAGAACGGGATCGCCAACAACGGAAAGCTGTTCACGCCATTGATCATAGACTGCGCAAGAATATCCGCACTGAAGAGGTCCATGGTCAGCATCAGAGCCATGGCCGACAGCAGCAAAGCAAAGGCCACCGGCAGGCCCAGAATGATTGCCGTAATAAGAACGACCAGGAAAATTGTCAGGATCACAGCCGGGGCTCCCCGTTGACGAATTCATCGTCATAGCCACCGTCGAGCTTTGCGTCCGGGTCGATGATGCGGACAAGTGCGATGCCCGTCATCATGATTGATGACAAGACCCCGGCAAGGTAGAAAACCGATGATGGCAGGCCTGTCAGCGGCGATATATTGTTCCAATTGGCCGTTGTTTGGCGCAAAGCGCCCCAAAAAAGCATCAGCACCGAGACCAGAATTATCACATATGCCAGACGACGCAGAACCCCGGCGACTGGTCCGGGAAGCATCATCACCACGTCTTTGACAGCCAGGTGTTCATCACGTCGCAGTGTCACCGCGGCACCAATCATCACAAGCCAGACGAGGCCGAGGCGCGAAAGCTCAACCGACTCTCTCAGCCCGGAAGAAAAACCGTAGCGCAGCACCACATTGACGAACACCATCACGATCATCGCGACCATAATGGCTGCAATGAAGATGTCGGCGACCCTCCAGATCCATCTGAGCAAAGCGTGCATGACGTCCTCTTATTAATTCAGTCTCCCGGAGAAAAATTACTTAATCGTTTAAGCTTTGTCAAGCTCAACTTCCACTGCCGCCCTTCAAAAGAGGCCTGACAGCCTCGAACAAAAGCGCCTCCTGAAACAAGGCATCGCCCACCCAATTATCTGTATGCGCATGTCGAAACCGTTCAATAGAGCCAATCCCGACCCTCTTGTTCAAGAGACCATGTTACGATGCCGTATACATAAGGAAACCTCTTCTGGAGGCATCCCCAAGCATCAGGTTTTCCAAATCAGATTGACCTACTTTATCGATTAAGTTATGAAAGCTATCATGTGTGCAAAAATAGCCCGCCTTACCGGAAATCGGGATTTTTCACGAGGATGATAGGCTAGCAAATGAAAAAACCCGTTCTGGCCAATCGCGTGACCCTTGGCGATATTGCCAAAGACACCAACCTTTCCACGGCTGCGGTTTCAATGGCCTTGCGTGGCGGTTCGGGTGTCTCCTCGAGCACACGGGAAAAGGTTCAGAATTCAGCAGACCGGCTGGGATATATCTATGACCGCAGTGCAGCTCTACTGCGTACAGGGCTATCAAATACAATCGGGATCGTCGTTGGAACCGTATCAAATAACTTCTTCGGCAAATTGGTCAGTGGTGTCGATGACGTCATCGGTGACGTGCAAAAAATTTCGTTTCTGTTGAATACCCGTGAAGACCCCGACCGGCAGAACGACCTTTTGACCCGAATGCGCGAACAATCGGTCGATGGCCTGATACTGTGTCCCGCTCCCGGCACCTCCCGGCATCTCCTGGAAACAATGGATAAGTGGAATATGCCTATTGTTCAGGTGATGCGCTCAGTTTCCGAAACAAAGGGAGATTTTGTCAGCGCAGACTACCAGTCCGGCATAGAGGCGCTTTGCGCCCATCTGATAAGGCTTGGACATACGCATATCGCGTTTGTTGGCGGCGCACTGGATCACCTGGCGACGCGACAGCGGATCAAAGGCTTTCAGACAGCTTTGGGCCGCGCCAGACTGGACGCTGGCCGCATTGTACGGGAGACAAATGATAGTCGCGGAGGCCGAAGCGCAATAGCTGAGTTGCTGGTTGAAGACAATCCACCCACGGCCATCGTCTGTTTCAATGATCACGTTGCAATGGGCGTGATGGCGGGAGTTCGTGCAGCCGGTCTCACTCCGGGACGTGATATTGCGGTGGCAGGGTTTGACAACATAGATGTTGGCGCTGAGGCCTTTCCGGCGTTGACCACCGTTGAAACACACGGTCTGGATATCGGGCGCGAAGCTGGGCAACTTCTGCTGCGTCGCATCGCAGATCCAAAGATGCCCTCCGAGCGCATCATCATTCCAACGCGGTTGATCATACGGCAATCCTGCGGGGCGGATTTGAGTGAAGAGAATGCGCAGAAATGGCTTTAGGCTCTGCCTCACAAATCGCGCATTGGGATTAAGCTCGCGCAAGCCGCTGTATTTTGCAAGCTGATATATTCTGGCGGTGATCTGGCGATTGCTTGATGAATTACGGGTTTTGAAATCATGTGTTTCCTGGTCGAAATCGCAGCTCACTGCGTCATAAGTGTAACAGAACAGGGGCTCGCTCATGAAGTCGGTACTTTGCTACGGTGACTCAAATACTTTCGGATCAATTCCCGGTCGGCCCGGCACGCGCTATGGGTTCAGTGATCGATGGCCAGGCGTTCTGCAGGACATGCTCGGGCGGGAATGGCTCGTTATCCCGGAGGGTCTTTCAGGCCGCACCACCAGCCGCGATGATCCCATTGAGGGGGCGCATCTCAATGGCAGGACCTATCTTCGCCCATGCCTGGAAAGCCACCGCCCCCTTGACTTGATTGTTATCATGCTGGGGACGAACGACCTTAAGGCAAGATTTCGAAGCACGGCCCATGACATTGGCCTCGGCATGGCGGCTCTTGTAGGCGATGTTCGTGAAGTTGCGTTCAGAACGTCTACTGAAGTGCCGGAAATCATACTTGTCTCCCCGCCCCCGATTTTACGAGACCTGCGCACGTGGGACAAAGTATTTGAAGGAGGATTTGAAAAATCCAGGAATTTGGCGAGTGAATATGCGCTTGTTGCGAAGGCACAAGGCGTTGGCTTCCTTAATGCAGGCGATCATGCAAGCTGCAGTCCGGTTGACGGCTTCCACATAGACAACACGGGTGCAAGGAGTTTGGGACTTGCGATTGGAGATTTGATCGGTTTGTGAGTTTCTTCGGATCTCAGCAGCAAACACCCGGCCAAATCAGTGCAGCCCAGTGCGGCACCAATTGTGGGGCACATGCCATACTGCAAAATCTTACTCATCTGGAACACTGAGTTATCAGGGTGCGTTGCGGAGAGTTCTGGATGAAGTTGGAACTTTGAGCCAAGCGGTACAACTGCCGCCGGTCAATTTCGTGACCGCCCCATCGGAGCCGTGAGCAAAGCGAACTTGCGCGAGATAAGGAAAATGGCGGAGAGACAGGGATTCGAACCCTGGAGACAGTTACCCGCCTACACGCTTTCCAAGCGTGCGCCTTCGACCACTCGGCCACCTCTCCTAGAGGAAGAAATATGCAAGAGGTCCAGAGGACATAACCATTTCATCAGCGCGAGAGCTTTATACTGATCACATGGCACCGCGCAAGGTGCTGAGGGCATCTTTTAGGGGTGGAATTAAGTTTTTTCTCTCAGAACTGTGAACAGGCTTGATTTGCTGGTAAAAGGACGGCCCGTTATATGCCAGCAAACGAAACAGGACCTCCCACATGATACGCTTTATTTTTCGCATTCTCGGCTTCTGGCTGTTTGCCGGTGCCTTTGTCGCGCTGGTACTGGATGGCGCGCGTTCCATTACCAGCGGTGATCTGATCATCACCCCTATGGGCAGCACCTGGTTTGCGCTGCATTCCGATTCCCTCAATCTGGCGCAGGCTGTTATTCAGCGCAATGTGCACCCATATGTGTGGGACCCGGTGATGATCTCCATTCTGGCAGCCCCGACATGGCTGGTGATTGGTATCATTTCCCTGCTGTTCATTGCCGTAGGCAAAAAACGGCGCGGTGTTGTCGAAGGCTAGGGGCCAACATCTGAAGTTCAGCCCCTCCATGCGAACGGAAAGGAACACATATGTTTTTACTCAATAAGCTGCGGAACAAGCTGAGCATGCCGGCACAGGCGAAGGCCCTGCCCGGTCGCGAAGATGCTTTGCCAACGGCGAGCCATCATTTTGTCAATGGCAACCCGCTGAAAGGCCCATTCCCGGATCATCTGGAAACGGCGTATTTCGCATTGGGCTGTTTCTGGGGCGCGGAGCGGATTTTCTGGAAGCTGGATGGCGTCTACACAACCGCAGTGGGCTACATGGCGGGCCATACGCCAAACCCGACCTATCAGGAAGTGTGCAGCGGCGGCACCGGCCATACCGAAGCGGTGCTGGTGGTGTTCGATCCTGCAATCATTTCAATGGAAAATCTTTTGAAGGTTTTCTGGGAAAGCCATGACCCTACGCAGGGCATGCGGCAGGGCAATGATACAGGTACGCAATATCGCTCTGGTGTCTACACCACGTCGCCGGACCAGTTGACGGCGACACAGGAAAGCCGTGCCCTTTATGAGCAGGCGCTGGTCAGCGCCGGGCGTGATAAAATCACCAGTGACGTGATGGAAGCGCCAGAATTCTTTTATGCTGAAGACTATCACCAGCAATATCTGGCGAAGAATCCCGGTGGTTACTGCGGTATTGGCGGCACAGGCGTCTCGTGTCCGATCCCTAATGCAATGGCCTCATGACACTTGATGACTATAATGCATTCTGCAAAAGTCTCACTGGTACCACTCATGTGGTCCAGTGGGGCGGCTCGCATGTCTGGAAAGTTGGCGGCAAGATTTTTGCCATTTCAGAGCTCGGTACCGGGCCGGACAAGGCTGAACCCGGTCAGGATGGCTCTGTCGCCATTGCCTTCAAATGCGCTGATATGTCGTATCGGATGCTGACCGAATTGCCGGGCATTATTCCTGCCCCCTATCTGGCACGCGCCAAATGGGTGCGCGTCGAGCCGGATGCTGAGTTTGGCGATGATGACCGCAAAACCTATATGGCCGAGGCCCACCGGATTATCAGCGCCAAGCTGACCAAAAAGCTGCAGGCCGAATTAGGTCTGATCTAGGCTGAACACGGATTGCCCGTTGACAAATGTCTGCACAATCCGGCCACTGAAGCGGGCATCTTCGAAGGCCGTATTTTTGGAACGGGAGCGGAACTGGTCTTCACTGGCGATCCAGGGCTCATTCAGATCTGCAATCGCAATGTCAGCATCAGTGCCGACTTCCAGTGATCCAGCCGGCAGACCCAGCAGACGCGCTGGCGTATCGCTGACGGCACGGACCAGATCAAGCAGGCTGAGGCGTTCGTCATGGACCAGCCGCATCGCCGCTGAAAACAGGGTTTCCAGACCAATGGCACCGCTTTCCGCTTCGGCAAAGGGATGGCGTTTGGCTTCCACATTCTGCGGATCATGGTTTGACACCACCACATCAATGGTGCCGTCTGCCACACCGTCAATCAAGGCCTGACGGTCGTCTTCCAGCCGCAAGGGCGGGGACAATTTAAAGAAGGTCCGGTAGCTGCCAATATCAATCTCATTCAACGACAGATGATTGATGGAAACGCCAGCCGTCACCGGTATACCGGCTGCCTTGGCGGTGCGAATTGCAGCAACACCGGCAGCGGTGGACAGCTGCGCAATGTGGCAGCGGCTCTGCGTCAACGCCGCCATGCGGATATCCCGATCTATCATGATCAGCTCCGCCTCATGCGGGATGCCCGGCAGACCAAGCCGCGAGGCATTTTCACCCTCATTCATAACACCGTCCGCCGCAAGATTTGGATCTTCGGCATGGTGGATGATGAGACTGTCAAAATCCCGGGCATAAGTCAGCGCGCGGCGCAGGATCACGGCATTTTGCAAGGCCCTGTGGCCACTGGAAAAAGCCACGGCACCAGCTTCCTTCAGCAGCCCGAATTCCGTCATCTCCTTACCCGCCTGACCCTTGGTGAGGGCGGCAGAGGGATGGACTTTGACGATGGCTGTATCGCGGGCGCGGCGCAGCATGAAATCGACCAGAGCCGGATCGTCAATCACCGGATCGGTATCCGGTGTCGTGACAATGGTTGTAATACCACCGGCAGCAGCAGCAGCGCTGGCCGTGGCCAGGGTTTCCTTATGCTCTTCGCCCGGCTCACCCACATTGACCTGCATATCGACAAAGCCGGGAAGAACCACTTTGCCAGCAACATCCAGTGCCGGAATGTTTTCATTGGAAACAGCGAGTTTGCCAGCGGGACCCATGGCGGCAATGCGGCCATCAATAATCAGCAGATCGCTGATCTGATCCAGCTTCTGGCGCGCGCAGATAACGCGGCCATTGCGAATATGGACAGAGTTGGACGGCCTATTGTTTGAGGGATGGGCCATTTTCATCCTCTCCCGCCGCGATTGGGCAGATGCTGTGACAGGGCTTCCAGAACCGCCATGCGCACAGCAACACCCATTTCAACCTGCTCACGGATAACGCTGTTAGGGCCATCAGCCACGGCGGGGTCGATTTCGACACCACGGTTCATGGGACCGGGATGCATTACCAGCGCATCGGGCTTGGCGCAGGCCAGCTTTTCCTCATCCAGCCCGTGATAGCGGAAATATTCGCGCACGGACGGCACAAAGGCACCGGCCATGCGTTCCCGCTGCAAACGCAGCATCATGACCACATCTGCGCCCTGCAGGCCTTCTTTCATATCGCGAAACACTTCGACACCCATGCGTTCAATACCCGCAGGAAGAAGGGTCGAGGGGGCAACGACGCGCACGCGCGCATCCATGGCGTTCAACAGCAGAATATTGGACCGGGCGACGCGGCTGTGCAGCACATCTCCGCAAATGGCCACGGTCAAACGCGCCAGCGAGCCTTTGTGGCGGCGGATCGTCAACGCATCCAGCAGGGCCTGTGTCGGGTGTTCATGGGCACCATCGCCAGCATTGATCACCGAACAATCAACCTGCTGTGCCAGCAAGGCGGCAGCGCCGGCTGAATGGTGGCGCATGACCAGAATATCCGGATTCATGGCGTTCAGCGTCATCGCCGTATCGACCAGGGTTTCACCCTTTTTGACCGATGAGGATGAGACCGACATATTCATGACATCCGCGCCAAGGCGCTTGCCTGCCAGCTCAAACGAAGACTGGGTGCGGGTGGAAGCTTCGAAGAAAAGATTGATCTGGGTGCGTCCGCGCAATACGGATTTTTTCTTTTCAACCTGTCGACTGACGTCGATTTCCTCCTCGGCAAAATCGAGAAGGGCGGCGATGTCCTGCGGTGACAAGCCTTCAATGCCGAGAAGATGGCGGTGCGGAAAAAAGGGGGGTGTTTTTAATGTGCTCATTAAAAGCTGACGTTTAAGGGCAAATTTTTAATCGCGCAAGCACCAGAAGTGCATTCGGCTGCAATATGAACAGGAAACCGCTCAGGACACCCATGTGATGAGAAGGGGAATGGTGACAAAACTGACCGCCGTCTGGATGGTGACCACGGCTGCATAAAGCGGTGCATCACCGCCCAGTTCCTTGGCCAGAAGATACCCGTTCATGGCCGTGGGGACGCTGGCGCAGATGATGGCAATGACCAGTGCATCTCCGGTGAGGCCGAATACCAGGGCAAGGCCAGCGACAAAGGCGGGAAAGACAATCAACTTCAGGACAACGCCCAACCAGACATCGCGCGATGGTTTGAGGGCCGTGCGCAGTCTAAGCCCCGTGCCAACCAGAACAAGGCCGACGCCAAGTGCGGCGCTGCCCAATATCTCCAGCGTGGTCAGCACGGGTTGATAGACTGGGATTGAAAGCAGATTGACAAACAAGCCAACAGCGCAGCCAAGAACCAGCGGATTGGTGACGACCGACCTCAGCAAGCGTAGAATTGTCGGCCTCTGGTCAGACAGGAGCACCGTGACAAGGGTTACATTCTGCACATTGACGATGGGCACCATGGCCGCCAACGCCACGGCAACAAGGCTTATGCCATTCTCACCATAGAGTTTTTCCACAATGGCCAGAGCGATAAAACCGTTCCAGCGGGTCGAGACCTGATAGATGGTCGAATAGGCGGGCAGGCTCATGCCAAGCCCCCGCACCAATAACGGCTTTAAGGCGAGCATGAAAATACCGTAGCAGATGACCGCGACAATCAGCATGGTTGCCAATGTTCCGGTCTGACCGGTTTTCAATTCAGCATTGATGAGTGTTTTGGCCAGCAGTGCCGGAAAAAGAACCCAGAAGGCCAGCCGTTCCGCGCCCAGCCACAGGGCCGGATCGGTGACCAGCTTGCGGCGCAAGATGACGCCCAGAATGATAATGGCAAAAACCGGTAGCAGGGATTCAAAACTTTGCAGCAAGTGCCCTATCCCACACGCAAACGGTCAAGGACGCCCTGCAGGATCAGACCCGCCGCTGCTGCATCAATACGGGCGGCGCGCTTCTTGCGAGACAGATCGGCTTCGATCATGGCGCGTTCGGCGGCAACCGTCGTCAGCCGCTCATCCCAAAACAACATGGGCAGCTCTATTTTTTGCGACAGATTGCGTTCAAAGGCCCGTGTCGCCTGCGCCCGCGGCCCTTCGCTGTTATCCATATTCAGCGGCAGGCCGATCACCAGACCGCCAATATCGTGCTCGGTACAGATTTCCTGTAGGCGCTCGGCATCCCTGGTGAATTTGACACGGCGAATCGTCTCCATGGGTGTGCCAATGCGATGCCCGGCATCGCTCAGGGCAATCCCGATGGTTTTGGTGCCAAGGTCAAGGCCGATCAGGCGGCGACCAGCGGTGAGCGTGGCAAATTCGGACAGGTCTGACAGGAGCATCACAATTCTCTTTTTCAAGGGGGTAGCACCCGTTTCGTGCTGTGCGCTAGGGTGTGACTGCAATTTTCTAGGGCGAAGCGGACCGGAAACGCTGTAAACCATTGCATCGCCTGCAAATCTTCTGCTATTGCCGGGTCGCACTTCACATCAATCTGATCTGAAAATCTGGCCTGAAAAACCGGCCCGAACGATTAAGGGAATTCCATGTCCGTCGATACAGACACCGTCAAGCGCGTTGCAGGGCTGGCCCGCATTGCCGTCAGCGAAGAACAGGCCGAGACCATGACCGGCGAACTGAACACAATTCTGGGCTTTGTCGAGCAATTGAACGAGGTCGATATCGACGGGGTCGAGACCATGACGTCCGTTTTGCCGATGGCTGCCAAACAGCGCAAGGATGTGATCAATGACGGCGGAAAACCCGATGATATTGTCGCCAATTCACCGCTGACGGAAGATCACTTCTTTGCCGTGCCGAAAGTGGTGGAGTAAGCCCGATGACCGAATTGACCAAACTGACGATTTCCGATGCCCGCGAAAAGCTGGCGCAGAAAGAGATTTCCTCTGCCGAACTGACAGAGAGCTATATTGGCGCCATTGAAGCGGCCAATGACAGCCTCAATGCCTATGTGGCGCTGACCTTTGATCAGGCGCGATCCATGGCAAAAGCCTCCGATGAGCGACTGGCATCCGGCTCAGGTGGTGCGCTGGAAGGCATTCCCCTTGGCATCAAGGATCTGTTCTGCACACAGGGCGTTCACAGTCAGGCCTGCAGCCATATTCTGGACGGTTTCAAGCCGCGCTATGAAAGCACCGTAACAGCGAATCTGTGGGCTGACGGGGCTGTCATGCTGGGCAAGTTGAACATGGATGAATTTGCCATGGGATCGTCCAATGAGACGTCCTATTATGGGCCGGTGACCAATCCATGGCGTGCCAATGGCAGCGATCAGGCTTTGGTGCCCGGCGGCTCCTCCGGTGGATCAGCCTCTGCTGTTGCGGCCCAGCTTTGCGCTGGCGCCACTGCCACAGATACGGGCGGCTCTATCCGCCAGCCTGCTGCCTTTACCGGCACGGTCGGCATCAAGCCAACCTATGGGCGTTGTTCGCGCTGGGGCGTTGTGGCCTTTGCCTCATCACTGGATCAGGCCGGACCGATTACCCGGTCCGTGCGCGATTCAGCCATCATGCTGAAATCCATGGCCTCTGTGGATGAGAAAGACACGACATCCGCTAACATTCCCGTGCCGGATTATGAGGCTGCTATTGGCAAGAGCGTGAAAGGCATGCGCATTGGCATTCCAGCTGAATATGTAGCCGACGACATGCCGGAAGAAATTACGGCGCTCTGGGAACAGGGCAAAGCCTGGCTGAAAGACGCCGGTGCGGAAATTGTGCCGATTTCGCTGCCCCATACGAAATACGCCCTGCCGGCCTATTACATTGTGGCTCCGGCCGAAGCGTCGTCCAATTTGGCGCGTTATGATGGTGTGCGCTATGGGCTGCGTGTCGAGGGCGATGATATTATCGACATGTATGAAAAAACCCGCGCCGCCGGGTTTGGGGATGAGGTCAAGCGCCGCGTGCTGATCGGCACCTATGTGCTGTCAGCAGGCTATTATGATGCCTATTATCTGCGCGCGCAAAAAGTCCGAACTCTTATCAAGCGTGATTTTGAGACGGTTTTTGCCGGTGGTGTCGATGCCATTCTGACACCGGCCACACCGTCTGCTGCTTTTGCCATTGGCGATGAAACCATGACCGCAGACCCTGTGAAAATGTACCTCAATGATATTTTCACCGTGACGGTCAACATGGCCGGTCTGCCAGGCATTTCCGTGCCAGCGGGCATCAACAAGGACGGGCTGCCGCTCGGCCTTCAGGTCATCGGCAAAGCATTTGACGAGGAAACCCTGTTCTCCGTTGGTGAAGTTCTGGAACAGGCCGCCGGTCGCTTCTCACCCAAACAGTGGTGGTAGTCAGAGCTATCTGACCAAATCCATTACCTGATCGGACGCGACCTTGGCGGTGGGGCATTGGTCCAGGGGTGTGGAGGCCAGGTCAGCGCCAGCTTGCGCACAGCTACCCCGCCCGGCGCAGGGGCATCCAGCACTGTGCCACACGCCTGCGGCAAATCGCTCAGCTTGGTGTAACGCGGCTTGACGGGCCTGGCCGGCTTTGTGCTGGGTTTTGTCGGTTTGGCCGGTTTTTCGCTCATTTTCTTGAACCAGAAGTCCAGTGGCGCACCGCAACCATCGCCCGCTGGCGGTGTTGCCTGATTCTTGCAACCCTTTGACCCTGTCGGACAATTCAAACGCACATGAAAATGGTAGTGATGGCCGTACCAGGGCCGGATTTTCCTCAGAAATGTCCGGTCATTGCCTGCCGTCTCGCACAGTTTTTTCTTGATGCCGGGATGGACAAAGATGCGCGCCACTTCATCATAGGAGGCGGCCCGTTTCAGAACGCGAAGATGCGCGTCAGTCCACACATTATCATCCACATAAAGAGTATTTTTTTTCAGCATCGAAATCGCTGAGATCTCTTCGCGTTCCTTGCGTGACAACACACGGTCCGGCATGGGCCGCAACCAGACATCAGCATCCAGGCCAATTTGATGAGACGCATGACCGGACAGCATGGGGCCACCGCGCGGCTGCGCCAGATCACCAACCATCAGACCATTCCAGCCATCGCTTGTGGCGACAGTCTCGGCCAGTTTTTCCAGATAGGATACCAGAACCGGATGACCCCAATTGCGATTGCGGGACAGGCGCATGGCCTGCCAGTAGGGCCCATCGACCGGCAGCGCTGCGCCACCGGCCAGACAACCCTTGGTATAAGACCCGATCGAGCGGGCACGCATATCCGCTGGAACGTCACGACGCCCGAAAAGCTGTTTTGCCGGAACCGGGTCAGCAGCAAATGAAACCGAGGCATCAATCGTGGCAAACGCCAGGGCCGTACAAAGCATAAGCCCCTTTGATACTAGAGAACGTATTTCAGGCATCAAACACTCCGAATTCTCATAAGGAATCTGCCATTTCGCCGCCCATAAGGGTTTTGGCTTTCAATCACAGATTCATATTGGAGCGGATGATGCCTCTGCCGCGCAGATTTTGCAAATTTTTGATCTTTCAGGAGCCGTGCGTTCAGGCACACCCTTCAAGCCAAACATCGTCAAAGACGTTTGGCTGGCAGTTGTTTTCGGCCAGACGCTCAATGCGCTGAACCCGCTCCTGCAGCACCTGGTCCGGCGCGTTCAATTTCAATCTGGAGGGCGCAATCAGCACGGCAACCAATGCGTAGAATTGCTCAATGGTGATGTCGTTCGGGTCCGCATTGAAGAAAGTCTGGCTGGCCCTGTGAAAGCCGGTGACCCAGCCATCCCGGCTGTTGCCCATGCCAACGGTATCCAGAAACAATGCAATCTGCTCTTCTTTTGTCAGCACGGAATCCAGACCAATGGCATAGCCGGATTGCCTTATTTTCTGAATACCCGGCTTGAACTCTTCAAAGACCAGTCGTTTGGATAGGGATTGTGTCAGCGTTGTCAGACCCGCACCGGGCGTGGTGAGATCAACCCCGGAATGCGCGTAAAAGCCAGGGTCCTGAACTTTCAGCAAAACGGCCAGGCGTTCCGGTGTCAGGCTGTTGGCACCACGGTCCGAACCAATCAGGGCCTGGGCTCTTGCCTTCAATGGCTCTGCGCTCTGCTGTGCGTCATACCAGCCTTTGGCGCCATAAACGAAGGCCAGTGACATGGCCGCAACAAGAAGTACGGCAATTATGAGCAGGAGTTTTCGCATGGGTCTCATCTTCCGAACCAAAACCAATCATAGGTCTGCGATTTCGACTGTTTGATGCTCATATTTGGATCAGTTTATGGCAAATTGCGTTTTACACTTCCTCAACCGCCTCTTGAGAGATAAGCCTGTTTCAGAACCCTTTCATGCCACATTACGGTCTGGGCCCTAATTGGTTGAAAGGGCTTCAGTCCTGCAAGAAAGCTCCCGATGCCTCAATTCAGCGATAATTTGCGCGGTGCCGCCTATATGGTTCTGGCCATGCTGGGCTTTGTGCTGAATGACGCCATCATGAAGCTGGTCAGTTCTGATCTGCATCTGTATCAGGCGATTTTTCTGCGCGGCGTGCTGGCAACGGCGATGATGGGATTTTTGGCATGGCGCAGCGGCGGGTTTGCCACGCCGCGGAATGCAACAAACAAGTTTGTTGTCCTGCGCACCATTGGCGAATTGGGCGGCACAGTGTTTTTCCTGACCGCCCTGTTCAATATGGAACTGGCCAATGCGGGGGCCATTTTACAGGCCATGCCGCTGGTCGTAACACTGGCTGCAGCGCTCATCCTGCGCGAGACTGTGGGCTGGCGGCGCTACAGCGCCATCACGGTTGGGCTGCTGGGTGTGCTGATCATCATCCGGCCGGGCGGCGACGGGTTCAATATTTTCTCTCTGTCGGCACTGGCTGCTGTGTTCTGTCTGGTTTTGCGCGATCTTGCGACACGCGGCATTCCGCGCGATATGTCGTCGAATTTCATTTCTTTTGTGGCAGCTGCTTCTGTCATGATCATGGGCGCGATTGTGACCCTGTTTGGCGAGTGGCAGCCTGTTTCGGCTCTGACCTTGCTAAAACTGACAGCCTCGGCCCTGTTTTTGATGGCCGGCTATTTCTGGTCCATACAGGCCATGCGTTTCGGTGAGGTCAGCTTTACCTCACCCTTTCGCTATACGTCTTTGATATGGGCGATTGTTCTGGGCTACATGCTTTTTGGCGACATACCGGATGTGCCCATGATTATCGGCAGTATCATTGTGGTCGCCAGTGGCCTGTTCACGCTGTATCGCGAGCAAAAGATGAAACAGTCCAAGGCCAGAGAGATCAAAGCTGCTTCACCATGACAATGCGGCCTTCTGCCGGTAGGCCAAGCTCTGTCTCGACTGCAAATCTCTTCGCAATGGCCGTTGGCAAACGGTCCATATCTGCTTTCAGAAACCCGTGCTTGCGGTAAAGTGCGCTTGACCATGGTGCCGCTTCCAATGTGGACAGCACCAACGCGGGACAATAGAGAAACCGGGCATGGTCGATGATTTTTGCCACCAGAGCATCACCCAGACCTTTGCGCTGATGATCCGGGTCAACGCTGATGTCTTCCAGATAGAAAATGCCATCAATCATCGCCGCAAGTGCATAGGCAACGGGATGATCTGGGGGATGATCTGCAGCATCACGTGCCACCCACAACAGACCGTCCTGCAGCCCGGCTTCAAACAGGGCCACAGGCATTTCCGCACCATTTGCAATATCGGGATAACCAATATCTGCAAAAGCGGCAGCGGCCCGGCGCTCGATGGTCAGAATATGTGGGAGATCATCAGCAATGGCCGTTCTGACGGTGGTTTTGCTCAAGCAGGATCGCCATGTTGCGGACCATCATAGCCTTCCAGAATGACCAATTCGCTATCTGCTGCGGATTGGCGCAGCGAAATGGCCGCCTGATATTCGTCAGACCGGTAGCAAGCCAATGCGTCTTCATAAGAGGGGAACTCAATGGTCACATTGCGGGACCGTGAAACGCCTTCAACCGCCTCATAGGCACCGCCACGCGTGAGGAATTTGGCACCATATTTGGTCAGCGGGCCTGCGATAGCAGTCGCATATTGCTGATACAGATCCTTATCCTTCACATCGACCCGTGCAATCCAGTATCCTTTAGCCATTGATGGCTCCTTCCATTTCCTCAACAATTGCTTCCATAGCAGCCACTGGCTCGTCGACCGCGTTGATCGGGCGGCCAATGACCAGATAGTCCGAGCCCGCCTGCAAGCCTTCTGCAGGTGTCATCACCCGCTTCTGGTCGCCATGGTCACTGCCCCTGGGGCGAATGCCCGGCACAACCAGCGCCATGCTGTCGCCGACGATTTTGCGCAAAGCGGCTACTTCCAGAGTTGAACAGACCAGACCGTCCATACCGCACGCAAGTGCCTGCGCGCCTCGCCTTGCCGCAAGTTCGGAAGCGGTGAGGCTGTAGCCCGCATCCCGCAAATCTTCATCATCCATGCTGGTCAACACGGTGACGCCCAGCAGCGTCAGGTCGGTAGCGCCTGGACTTGCCTTCTTTGCAGCCACAGCGGCTGCCATGGCCTTTGGATAGGCGTGCAGTGTCAACATGTCCGCACCCAGCGCTGCAACGCTGGAAACGCCGCCCCTGATGGTGTTGTCGATGTCGAGGAGTTTCAAATCCAGAAAGACGCGCTTTCCGGCAGCTTTCAGCTCCGGCACAAGCGCCAGACCGCCGGCAAAAGCCAGTTGATGACCGATTTTGTAAAAAGAAGCGCTGTCACCCAGGGTTTCAACCAATGCGCTGGCCTTGCCGATAGTGGGAAAATCCAAAGCAACAATAACACGGTCTCTGGGGGCAAGGTTGGCAGTGCGCATTTAGGTTTTCTCCTTTAAAGCTCCGGCTTTGTGGACCAGAGAAGTCAGCATGTTTTGCATCATCAGGCGGGGACGATCAGCGATTAGCGCTCCGTCCTCGTCAAAGGCTTGCCCCGATTGGGGGACGGCCAGTTGTTCGGGGACAATGAGGGTGCCATAGCCGAGTTGCAGCATGGTCCGGGTCGCTGTCATGGCGCGCAATGTGCCGATGGCGCCCGGGCTGGTTCCGGCCAAGGCAAAAACAGGTCCCTTGAAAGGTGACAGCTTTTCGCCCTCACCGGGTTTGACCCGACTGACCCAATCCAGTGTGTTTTTCAGCAACGGCGTGGGGCCTGCATTGTATTCCGGTGAGACGATAATGATGCCGTCATGATCTGACATCAATCGTGCCAGTTTACGGGCTGCCTCAGGTGGACCGCTTTCCGCTTCAAGATCACCATCATAGATTGGCATGGGGAAATCGCGCAGAGAAACGAGGTTCGGTCTCCCGCCATAAAGGGGCAACGCAACAGCAATTGCCTTTGCAAGCCTGGTGTTGGTTGAGCCTTTTCGGATGGAGCCGGAAAAAATCAGGATGGAAGAATCTGTCATCAGGTGGCCTTGTAACGCCACACGCGCGCAGGCGGCAAGTTCATCATGATCCAGGGACTGGATGTCAGCTCAGACCCGTGAGGCAGTTCCGAAATTTTGACCGGTGGAACCAGCGCATAGGAAAATTGAATGAACTCTCCTCCCTTGGGCATCAGGGACAGAGCGGTGCTGATCAGCTTAATCCGGTCGGCCACTGGACGGGTGAACAGGGGAAGGCTGGACACGATACTGGCCGCTTCAACAATTCCGTGGTCCTTGAGTGTTTTTCTCAAGGAATAAGCGTCGCCCTGCAGAATATTGCATTCGGGAAATCTCTTGCGCAGCAATTTGCAGAAATCAGGATTGAACTCCACCGCGAACAGACGCTGCGGTTTTACGCCCCGTTTCAGCAGAGCTTTGGTAACAGCTCCGGTTCCGGGGCCAAGTTCCACAACCGGTAAATCAGACTGGATATTCACAGTCTCGGCCATGCGTTCCGTCAACGCCTTGCCCGATGGCGACACAGCGCCAGTGGTCAATGGTTTGGAGGCCCAGTTTCTGAGAAACCTGGCATCGTCTTTCAGCCCACTCAGCAACCGGTCACGACGCTGGTGAATCCGGCGATGGCTTGTATGGCAATGCTCCGGCGAGCCGCCCTGCTCTTCCGAGGGGCGTTCTTCGCCAGATTCATCATCACCTTTTCCCACGAAAACCCTCCTTGTGAGACCTGACCGATTATCAGGAGGCCTCACCGCCCAGATTTTCAAAAAAATCGCGCATTCTTGCAAAGAAACCGTGCGATTGCGGATTGTTGTCAGCGGAACTTTCTTTTTCGAATTCCTGAAGCAATTCCCGTTGGCGCTTGCTCAGATTGGACGGCGTTTCAACCGCGATCTGAATGTACATATCGCCGCGTTGTTTGGCGCGCAGGACACTCATACCCTTGCCCCGCAAGCGGAACTGTTTGCCGCTTTGACTGCCATCAGGCACTTTAACACGGGTCTTGCCTCCATCCACCGTCGGCACATCAAACTGGCCACCCAGAGCAGCCGTTGTCAGTGAGATTGGAACGCGACAGAAAATATCGGACCCATCACGCTGGAAGAAATCATGAGGCTTTAATGAGACAAAAATATAAAGATCGCCAGTAGGACCGCCACGCTCGCCAGCTTCGCCTTCATTGGCCAAGCGGATGCGGGTGCCATCTTCTATGCCGGCAGGAATGTTGACGGACAGGGACCGTTCTTCGTGAACCCGTCCATCGCCTGAGCAATTGTCGCAAGGATCAGTGATGATTTCACCACGTCCCTGGCACGTAGGACAGGTCCGCTCAATGGTGAAAAAGCCCTGTGCTGCGCGCACTTTGCCAATACCGCCACACGTGCCGCATGCCGTTGGTTCCGAGCCGGGACGGGCGCCGCTACCTGAGCATTTTTCACAGGATACCGAAGACGGGATATCAATATCAACGGTTTTGCCAGCAAAGGCTTCTTCCAGAGAAATTTCCAGATTGTAGCGCAGGTCGGCCCCACGATTGCTGGCTGTGCGCCCACGCCGGGCACCGCCACCGCCGCCGCCGCCCATGAAATCGCCGAAAATATCTTCAAAAATGTCCGACATGGACGCGCCGAAATCGCCGCCACCGCCGCCGGGGCCACCAGGACCGCCCTGTTCAAAAGCAGCATGGCCAAACCTGTCATAGGCGGCGCGCTTTTGCGGATCTTTCAGTGCCTCATAGGCGGCATTGACGTCTTTGAAATTGGCTTCCGCCTGAGCGTCTCCCGGATTGCGGTCCGGGTGATACTGCATGGCTTTTTTGCGATAGGCACTTTTGAGAGTCTTGTCGTCGGCACCCCGATCAACTCCCAATGTGTCGTAAAAATCGGCTTTGGACATCTGAAATTTACTCGTTTCCGGCGGGATCAGAAAGGGTCAGGATAGCATTAATCTGGGTGCGTCGATCCAGTGAGTAACCGTTCGCAACGCACAATTCCAGAACTTTCGATGGACCTCGTCCCGTTTCAATAATCAATAATTTTGGCCACATGGTTTTTGGCGCCTGCTGAAAGAACGCCTCCAAAGCGGCAAAGTCGTGCCCCTCAACGTCAACCTTCATTGCGTCGATTTCATCGACATGTTGATTGTCGACGATATCTGCAAGGGTTTTTATGATGATGGAGCCATCATCAGTGTCATCATCTGAGGGTTTATCTGCCTCTGCGATCCGCACTTCACCGCGATTTGTTTCGCCACCGACCGCTTTTCCAACGCCCGAACTGCCACCAACCGCACATGGAATATGAACAATATCCGCATGGCTTGCCTGGGTGTTGAAACACAAGCGCCCGCCATTGGTGTCATCCGGTTCCACAGCAAATGCTTTCAGAACCTTACCGGCGTCCTTGGCAGCTTTCCACGATGTCAGGGAGTACAGCCCGACATTTGCCCCGACATCAAAAAATATGAATGGATCGGGAGAAATTTTACCGTGTATGGCCTCAACCAATGCGGCACGCTCCGGGGCATCCCAAAGATGAGAGCCCGCAATCATACGTTTTTCACAACGATTGGAAAACGGATGCAGCCGCAGGTTCAGACCCTGAGGTGTGGTGATATCAAAGGGTCCGGAAAGACCCGCCAGGGCCGTCTTGCGCAGCAATGAAACATACCAGCGGCCCAGCTTGTTATCAGCTGCAGAGTTGCACAGACCCAACAGCGCTCCCCGCAAGGCGGGAAGGCCGTAGGTTCCAAACACTGGAGAAATGGTATCGGTCATCAACAAGAGCTATCCGAAAAGAGGCGGGCGCTAAATGCGCCCGCTTGATAAGCCTGTGATTGGCCTTATGCGGATTTTTGCTCATCCGCATCATCGTCGGCGACTTCCTCGAAGTCTGCGTCGATGATTTCCTCATCATCTGCATTGTCGTCATCTTCCTCTTCGGAAGCTTCATCCTGGGAGGATTTGTAAATCGCCTCGCCAAGTTTCATTGACACAGATGCAAGCGCCTGGGTCTTGGTCATGATTTCTTCGGCATCATCACCTTCAACTGCTGTTTTCAGATCAGCAAGGCCCATTTCAATGGCTTCCTTATCTTCATCAGCAAGCTTGTCACCATGTTCTTCCATCGATTTCTCGGTGGTGTTGATCAGGGCTTCGGCATGGTTTTTGGCCTCGACAGATTCCTTGCGCTTCTGATCTGAATCCGCATTGGCCTCGGCATCCTTGACCATGTTGTCGATCTCGTCATCAGACAATCCGCCCGATGCCTGGATCTGGATCTGCATTTCCTTGCCGGTGCCCTTATCCTTGGCAGACACATTGACGATGCCATTGGCATCAATGTCGAATGTAACCTCAATCTGAGGCATGCCACGGGGTGCGGGTGGAATTCCGGCCAGATCGAATTGCCCAAGGACCTTATTGTCCGCGGCCATTTCGCGCTCACCCTGGAAAACCCGGATGGTTACAGCATTCTGGTTGTCTTCAGCCGTTGAATAGACCTTCTGCTTTTTGGTTGGAATGGTTGTGTTGCGCTCGATCAAACGGTCGAAGACGCCACCCAATGTTTCAATACCAAGAGACAGAGGTGTCACATCCAGCAACAGAACGTCTTTAACATCGCCCTGCAGAACGCCAGCCTGGATCGCCGCGCCCATGGCAACAACTTCATCCGGGTTCACGCCCTTATGCGGCTCTTTGCCAAAGAATTCTTTCACGACTTCCTGGATTTTCGGCATGCGGGTCATACCGCCCACCAAAACCACTTCATCGATCTCGCCAGCTGACAGACCAGCATCTTTCAGTGCTGATTTGCATGGACCAACAGTGCGCTGCACCAGATCATCCACAAGCGATTCCAGCTTGGCGCGGGTCAGTTTGATGGTCAGATGTTTCGGGCCTGACGCATCAGCGGTGATGAATGGCAGATTGACTTCGGTCTGGGTGGACGAAGACAATTCAATCTTGGCTTTTTCAGCTGCTTCCTTCAGACGCTGAAGAGCCAGCTTGTCGCCACGCAGATCAATACCCTGATCCTTTTTGAATTCGTCGGCCAGATAACCAACCAGACGCATGTCGAAATCTTCACCACCAAGGAATGTGTCACCATTGGTGGATTTCACTTCAAACACGCCGTCGCCGATTTCCAGAATGGATACGTCAAACGTACCACCGCCCAAATCGTAAACCGCAATGGTCTTGCCATCATTCTTGTCCAGACCATAGGCCAGAGCGGCTGCGGTTGGCTCGTTGATGATGCGCAGAACTTCCAGACCGGCAATCTTACCGGCATCCTTGGTTGCCTGACGCTGAGCATCGTTGAAGTACGCGGGAACAGTGATAACGGCCTGTGTCACGCTTTCACCCAGATAGGCTTCAGCGGTTTCCTTCATCTTCTGAAGAATCATCGCAGAGACCTGTGAGGGAGAATAGATTTCATTCTGCGCCTTGACCCAGGCATCGCCATTTTCTGCCTTGACGATCTGATAAGGCACAAGCTTCTTGTCTTTGGTTACCATCGGGTCGTTGAACCGGCGACCGACAAGACGTTTGACAGCAAAGACTGTATTTTCAGGATTGGTTACGCCCTGGCGTTTTGCAGACTGGCCAACCAGCCGCTCGCCATCTTCGGTGAAGCCCACCATGGATGGTGTGGTGCGGGCACCCTCAGCGTTTTCAATCACTTTTGGATTTTTGCCGTCCATGACAGCGATACAGGAATTGGTGGTTCCCAAATCAATACCAATGACTTTCGCCATATTTACTCTCCTTGTTTGGCAGACATGAACCTTGCTATCGCACCGACCTTAAAGCATCGGCTTCTCTGTTCACGAAGCAGGAACAAATCCCCTTTTTTAACGTGTCCGTTTACCATGCACACTTTGTGAGCCGGTTATTGTCTTTTGAACAGAGAAAAAGACCCGGCATCACTGTGCTTCGTCGGGTATATAAGAGAGCAGAGCGAAGCCTGCAAGCGCCGGATTACGCGGATTTATCCCAAGACCTGACTTTTTTCAGTGCCAACACCGCTGCCTGCCCCATATGAGGGCTGTGAAGCTTAAACATGGAATTGGAAAATGGAGCTTGAACCGGGCCTGTTTCTTTATAGCGGATATTATGATCGCGGCGCTCAGGCAGACTTGCGCGACATGATCCGAACACTTGTTGATGCTGCGCCTTTGTTTCAGCCAACCATGCCGAAAACCGGGAAGCCATTATCCGTTAAAATGAGCAATTGCGGTCCGTTGGGCTGGGTGGCGGACAAGGCAGGCTATCGCTATCAGAAGACCCATCCGGTGACGAATGCGCCTTGGCCTGACATGCCTCCAGAGCTGCTGACATTGTGGGATGCCGTGGCGAAAGAAGCTCCCAGACCACAGGCCTGTCTGATCAATTATTATCAACCCAGCGCCAAAATGGGTCTGCATCAGGATCGGGACGAGGCGGTGTTTACAGCACCGGTTGTTTCCGTATCTCTGGGAGATGATTGCCGGTTCCGCACTGGCACGACCGAGCGCAACGGTCCGACAAAAAGCTTCAAGCTGCATTCCGGGGATGTTTTGGTGATGGGCGGTGAAAGCCGACTGGCATTTCACGGCGTGGACCGGATTTACCCCGGCACTTCCACTTTGCTGAAAGCGCCGGGACGAATCAATTTGACCCTAAGACGGGTCACTGCCTGACGGGTCGGTGCGCTGAGATCAGTCTTCTACATCTGACTCGTCATCTGGAACAGCTTTTGGTCCTGATTTTGGGCCGCCTTTGGACACACCAACCATGGCGGGACGCAAAACTCGGTCACCCAGCATATAGCCCGCCTGCATGACCTGAACCACCATGCCACTGGCAACAGAAGGGTTTGGCACCTCAAACACAGCCTGATGGCGATTTGGATCGAATTTCTCGCCTTCCGGCTCTTCCTTGGTGACGCCGTGTTTGGCGAACACACGCACCATTTCCCGGCCCGTCATTTCAACGCCTTCCACAAGCGCTGCCAATGTGGTTCCGGCCGTTTCCTTCTCTTCTTCAGAGACCGTTGAAATGGCACGATCCAGATTGTCGCCAATGCTCAACACGTCGCGGGCAAAATTGGAAATTGCGTATTGCCGGGAATCGGCCACTTCACGCTGGGTGCGGCGGCGCAGATTTTCCATGTCGGCGGCCACACGCAGCATCTGGTCTCTCAGGGCTTCCTTTTCATCCCGCAAACTCTGGTTTTCCTCAAGCAAAGCATCAATCACCTCTTCCGGTGTCCGCTTGCCGGTCGGGGTCTCGTCTTCTTGTTCTTCAGACGAGCCCTCTTCAGAGGCTTCAGTGTTCGACAATTCGCTGTCGTCTGCTTCGTTTTTCAATGGGTCAGCTTTTTTGGTTTCGTCGCTCATGATCGATCACGGTCTTTTCGATTTAATCTGGTGGTGGGGATATCGAAGCTTGGCGGTAAAAAATCAACCGCCAATCTCGTTAACTGAGCATTTTTCCCAAAAGCTGGGCTGTATAATCCACAACGGGGATGATGCGGCCATAATTCAACCGTGTCGGGCCGATGACACCCAGCACGCCGACGACATTGTCTTCCGCATTGTGATAGGGGGCGACCACCAGCGATGAGCCGGACATGGAGAACAGGCTGTTTTCGGAGCCGATGAAGATGCGCACACCATCGCCGGTTTCAGCAGACCCCAGCAACTCAATCAGGTCGGACTTGCTCTCCAGATCTTCAAACAGAAGTCGGATGCGGTCCAGATCTTCGCCCTGCCCGACATCCTCCAACAGATTGGCGCGGCCCCGAACGATGAGATTTTGCGCGTTTCTGGCGCCCTCATTGACACCGGCCCATGTGGCAAGTCCCTCTTCCACCAGCCGGGCCGTCAGGTCATCCAGTTCACGGCGCTGGGATTCCAGCAATTGCTGAAGTTCGACACGCGCTTCCGGCAGCGTGCGGCCACGCAGACCTTCATTCAGGTAATTGGAGGCCTGAACAAGCGACGCTGCAGGCATGCCTTTGGGAATATCGATGATGCGGTTTTCCACCGCGCCATCCTGCGCCACCAGCACAACCAGCGCGCGCCCGTCTTCAATGCGGACAAACTCTATATGTTTCAGCGGCACTTCGCGCTTGCCGGTCAGCACCAGCCCAGCGCCCTTGGAGACACCAGACAACATGCGGCTGGCATCTGCCAGAAGCGTGTCTCCCGAGTTTTCGGCCCTGTTGCTCTCAAACTGGGCATCGATCTGCTGGCGTGCGTTCTCATCCAGATCGCCCACTTCCATCATCGCATCGACAAAGAAACGCAGGCCGCGTTCCGTGGGCAGACGTCCTGCGCTGATATGCGGCGCATAGATAAGGCCCATCTGCTCCAGATCGGACATCACATTGCGGACCGAGGCTGGCGATAGGTTTAGCGACAGGGTGCGGGACAGATTGCGCGACCCGACAGGCGCGCCGTCCTCCATATAGGCTTCGACAATCCGGCGAAATACCTGATGCGAGCGTTCATCCATATCCTGATCAAAAAAGCGCGTGTCGGTGGCCATTCTTCTCATCCCGCAGACAGTTGGTTTTAGCCAGACTTTCATCCCGGTCAGGCATCTTGCCTTTTACAAACTTAGTGTCTGCCAAGCCTCATGGAAAGTGAAACTTCGGCAAGCCGGTTCAGCATGTTTGTTTTCTGCGCTTTGCATTCGGCGCAGGCTTGTCTATCAAGAGCGATGATTCGAAGCCATTTTAGAGAAGAGCCTCATGAGACCATCCAATCGCGAACCCGATGCCCTGCGTGCCGTTTCGCTGGAACGCAACGTTTCAAAACATGCTGAAGGCTCGTGCCTGGTAAAGTTTGGTGACACGCATGTGTTGTGCACTGCCAGTCTGGCTGAAAATGTTCCACCCTGGCTGCGTGGCGGCGGTAAGGGCTGGGTGACAGCTGAATACGGTATGCTGCCCCGCTCCACCGGTGGGCGTATGCGCCGGGAAGCGGCCAGCGGCAAGCAATCCGGCCGGACACAGGAAATTCAACGCCTGATTGGACGCTCCCTGCGCGCCGTTGTTGATATGCAGGCCCTTGGTGAGCGACAGATTACCCTCGACTGTGATGTGATACAGGCTGATGGCGGAACACGGACAGCGGCGATTACTGGTGCCTGGGTGGCACTCAGCGACTGTATTGCCTGGATGCGCCAGCGAAATCTGGTGACAGGCACTGTGTTGAAAGACAATGTGGCCGCCATTTCCTGCGGAATTTACAAGGGCACACCTGTGCTGGATCTGGATTATGACGAGGATTCCACTGCGGAAACCGATGCCAATTTTGTCATGACCGGCGCTGGCGGCATTGTTGAAATTCAGGGTACTGCCGAGCAGGAACCGTTTTCCGAAGACGAGTTGAAACAATTGATGGATCTGGCGAAAGACGGTATTAAGCAGCTTGTCTCGTTGCAGAACATGGCGATCATGTAAATGAGCAACCTGGTTCGCAGACTGACTGGCGGTAAACTTGTGCTGGCGAGCCACAATGCAGGAAAATTGCGCGAAATTCGCGATCTTGTCGTGCCTCACGGTATCGAAGTCGTGTCTGCAGCCGAGCTGGATTTGCCGGAACCGGAAGAAACCGGCACCACATTTGCCGCCAATGCAAAACTGAAGGCGCTGGCATCCGCCACGGCCACCGGGTTTCCCGCACTCTCTGATGATTCCGGCCTGTCGGTTGATTGCCTGGACGGGGATCCGGGCATTTATTCAGCCAGATGGGCAGGTCCGGATAAGGATTTTTCCATGGCCATGCGCAATGTGCAGGAAGCCATGCTGGCCAAGGGCGCAACCGAGGCTGCAAAGCGGGGCGGGCAATTCGTCAGTGCCCTGTGTCTTGCCTATCCTGATGGTGAGGCCTTCGTTTTTGAGGGTATCATACGAGGCGAGATCGTGTGGCCACCGCGTGGCACGCAGGGTTTTGGATATGACCCCATCTTCCTTCCCGAGAATCATGATAAGACATTTGGAGAGATGACGCCGCAGGAGAAACACGGACCGCGCCCCGATGGGGAACCGGGCCTGTCACACCGGGCGCGGGCATTTGCCCTGTTTGAGAAATATGCGCTGTAGGATCCGGGCTTCGGTCGTTTGAAACTCATGGAACAAAACACAGACAATCAGAAGCCGGCAGCAAGCAGCCAGCCGCATGGTGCACTGGATGGCCCCGATCATCCAACGCGGGATGCCGGGTTCGGCATCTATGTGCATTGGCCGTTCTGCGCGGCCAAATGTCCGTATTGTGATTTCAACTCCCATGTGCGGCACAAGCCGGTTGATCAGGCCCGCTTTCTGGCGGCCTTCAAGACAGAGATTGCGCATTTCGCCGCCCGAACGCCTGACCGCCGTGTCACCAGCATCTTTTTTGGTGGCGGCACGCCGTCGCTGATGGACCCGGAAACCATAGCCGGTATTCTGGATGCAATTCACTGGCACTGGCCGGTCGATCCGGGTGCCGAGATTACCATGGAAGCCAATCCGCAATCGGTTGAGGCTGGCCGGTTCAAAGCCTATCGCAAGGCGGGGGTCAATCGGTTGTCACTCGGTGTTCAGGCGCTGAATGATGCTGATCTGAAGTTTTTGGGTCGCTTGCACAATGTCGAAGAGGCGACCAACGCCATTGCGATTGCGCGGGACACATTCCCACGCCTGTCATTCGATCTGATTTATGCGCGGCCCAACCAAAGCGTTGCTGCGTGGCGTGACGAGCTGAACCGCGCCCTGGAATATGCTGCTGATCATCTGTCGCTCTATCAATTGACGATTGAGCCGGAAACGCCATTCTGGGCGCTTCAGGATGCCGGCAAGCTGGTGGTCCCAAATCAGGATGAAGCAGCGGAGCTATACCGCGCGACACAGACAATCTGTGAAGAAGCAGGTTTACCAGCTTATGAAACCTCAAATCACGCAGCCCCCGGCGCTCAAAGCCGCCATAATCTGATCTATTGGCGCTATGGCGAATATGTCGGCGTGGGTCCGGGCGCGCATGGCCGGCTGGTGGGTGCCAATGGCACATCGCGCTTCGCAACCGCGACAGAACGCAATCCGGAGCGGTGGCTGTCGCTGGTGGAGTCCCATGGTCATGGCACCATCACAGATGATGAGCTATTGGCTGAGGAACAGGGTGATGAGTTTCTGGTGATGGGCCTGCGGCTGCATGAAGGCATTGATATGGCCCGCTATCAGGCCCTGTCCGGTCGCCGCATTGACCCACGCCGGGTAGAAGACCTGCTCACCCACAAAATGATCGAACGCCTCGCGCCGCGTACCTCTGGCTCCAACAGCGAAGACCGGGTGCGCGCCACACGCGATGGCGCCATGGTGCTGGATGCGGTTGTGGCTGATCTCGCGATCTAGAGGCCGGTTATTGTTGACCGGGCACTGTTGACATGTTCTGGCATGTTTCATGAACCATGGGGTCAAATCCAACAGCCCGATCTGCCTCCCCAGTTACGTGCGCCGCAGGCCCGTTACCGCGTCAAAGACATGCACCTTTACCGGGTCAAAACCCAGATGGATGGTGCTTCCCGGTTTTGCATCATATTCAGCGTCTTCAATGAGCCTGATTTCCTCATCGCCAAAAGCGCAGGTGAGATGGGTCTCATTGCCCATGGGCTCACTGACTTGCAGAACCACTGACAATGCGCTTTCCGCTTCGGTGCGCAGATGTTCCGGGCGGATGCCAAGGACAATTGTCTGCCCCGCCCCGGCCGGCACTGCATCAGGCAGTCGGATTTCTCCGGCGGGGAACCGCAGATGCCTGTTTCCGCCTTCGATTATCACCTCTCCTTCCAAAAGATTCATCTGAGGCGCGCCGATGAAACCGGCCACAAACAGATTGTCAGGTTTGTTATACAGTTCAAGCGGCGTTCCGATCTGTTCGATCTTGCCGTGATTCATCACAACAATCCTGTCGGCCATGGTCATGGCCTCGGTCTGGTCGTGGGTCACATAGATGGATGTGGTTTTAAGCCGTTGATGCAGCAGTTTTACTTCCTTGCGCATGGATGTGCGCAGCTTGGCATCGAGATTGGACAAGGGCTCGTCAAACAGAAAGACTTCCGGGTTGCGGACAATGGCGCGGCCCATGGCCACACGCTGGCGCTGACCACCGGACAAGGCCTTGGGCCGGCGATTGAGATAATCATCCAGGCCTAAAATGGCACTTGCCTCCGCAACAGCTTTGGCAATCTCTTCCTTCGGCCGTTTTTCCAGTTCCAGCGCAAAGGACATATTTTCGCGCACCGTCATATGCGGATAAAGCGCATAGGACTGAAACACCATGGCGATGTTTCTGTCTTTTGGCAGACGGTCATTCACAATCTGGCCACCAATTGCAATTTCGCCGGTGGTGGGATCTTCCAAGCCTGCAATCATGCGCAGCATTGTGGATTTGCCGCAGCCAGACGGTCCGACCAGAGCCACAAACTCACCGTCGGCAATGGTGATTGAGACGCCATGGATCACATCGACCTTGCCAAAGGATTTTGTGATTTCTGTTAATGTGACGTCTGCCATGCGAGTTCCGATCAAGCTTTGAAATTGGATTCCAGGAAGTAGGTGTTTGTAATTTCGATTGACTATTATTTCAATATTAGTATTTATAATTCCAAATGTGAAATATTGGAACCCCAATCGTGAATCCAAGCGAGCGCCTGTTGCAAGTGATGGAATATCTGATGGCAGCCGGTCCTGAACCGGTCAAACAGATAGAAATCGCCCGTGATCTTGGTATTTCACCAGCCACGGTGAACCGGATTGTTCGGACTTTATCGGAACGCGGCTATCTGTTCCGGACCAGTGAAAAATACTGCGTGCGCAATTTCCGTTTGATCCGAAATGTTCCCATGTCGGAAAGCTATCTGTCATTCCTCAGTGATCTGATGAATGAGATCACTGCGGCTGAACGTGTGTCGGTTGAGGCTGTTGTGGTCTCCGGCTTCGATTTGCTGTGGCATTCACGCACCCAATTGCCGGATGCGAGTGTCGCAATCCGTGCGGCCACAGGATTCCGGCGCAGTCTTTATGAACTGGATGCCATGGCGCGGCTCTATCTCGGCCGGGTTGGCTGGGACGAGGTCAGTTACAAATTTTTCCCCGGTGGCTTTTTCAAAACCGGCTTGGAGATGGGCAGTCTGGCGCCCAGCGAAGCACGGCGCATCATCGAGCAAAGTGCCAAGGGTGAATTTGATCTGGACTTTGACGGGAACCACGTCGGGGTGCGGCGTTTTGCAACCATCATTGAAGATGAAGCAGGCAATTTCCTGCATCTGCTCAGCCTTGCCGAAGCGGCGGTTCCGGTTCGGAACAATGACGCCCACATCGCCCATGCACGCGACGTTTTGCAGAAGGCCCGGGCAACACTGCAAGCCCAGATAAGGGCAGAAGCCATTGCTGACGGTGGTACCAGAAAGCATGAATTAAGCCCGCCTCACATCGGGTGACTATCTGAAACACCACACACGGAGGAAGTTATGACAATACACAAGAAACTGATGCAATTATCAGCGGCATCGCTCGCCGTAATTACCAGCTTTGCCCTGACCCCGACACAGGCGGTCGCCGAGGATCTGGAAGTCCTTTTGTTCTCAATGCCGTTCACAAGGGCGCTGGCCGAACTGGAAGCAGACTTTGAAGCTGCGACCGGCCTGACCGCAAATATTGAGGTGATCGGGCAGGATGTCTTTGAAAACCGCATCACCCTGTCATTTACAGGAAAAACCGGAGATCTGGACGTGGTCCATGCGCCGGTAATTCAGCTGCAACGCTGGGTGAAAGCCGGTTGGTTGCGCCCGATCACAGCTGAAACCGCTGCAATGGCCACCAAGGATGACATTCTTGCCGGTCCGCTGGATTCCTTCGTCGTAAATGGCGAACAATGGGGACTGCCGTTTCTCGCCGGAACCGGCATGATGGCCTATCGCACAGATCTTCTGTCAGAAGCCGGTTTTGATGAACCACCAGCAACCTGGGAAGACATGCTGACCGTTGCGGCGGCTGTGAAGGAAAAGGGCACACCTGCGCTGGCCATGCGTGTTGCACCGGGACAAGGCTTTAACATGTTCGTCTATCCGCAAATCATGCGGGCCTATGGCGGCAAGTTCTTCGCTGACTATCCAACCGATCTGACACCATCCATGAACACACCGGAAGGGCTGCAGGCGCTCGAAATCTATTCAAAATTGATGAATGATTATGGCCCTGAAGGCATTGGCAATTTCAATTTTGGTGAAGTGACCGCCGCCATGCAATCCGGTCAGGTTGCTATGATCATTGACGAAAGCGGCTTGATTGCGCAAACGCTTGATCCGGAAAAAAGCCAGTTTGCGGACAAGATCAGCATAGCAGCAGTTCCAAGTGGACCCGCTGGCCGCTCGCCGGCCATTGCAGTGCATGGTCTGGGTATTCCAGCGGACGCACCGAATGCAGACGCCTCGTTCAAATTCATTGAATGGGCGACCAGTGAAGAAACACTGACAAAAATTGCGATTTCTGCAGGCTTTGCCGATTTCACACGCGCCTCCGTGGCGGACAATCCGGACGTTACGGAACGGTTCAAATCCATCCATCCTGACTTTCTGAGCCTGCGGGTTCAGATGCTCAATGATGCGATCGGCCACTACCGTCCATTGATCCCTGAGTGGCCGCAAATTGGTCAGGCTGTTGGCGAGAATATCAATGCTGCTGTGAACGGCATCATGAGCAATCAGGAAGCTCTGGAAGCCGCTGATGAAGAGATTGCAAACATCCTCGCGGAGTAAGCGACCTTCCGCAGCATATGTCTCCCCGGGGTGTCTCCTCCCCCGGGGAGAACTTTTCAAACGTCTGATCCGGGGCTAGATAATCAGGGTCCTGACACAACATTCAGACACCGCTTCAGGCAGACACTTCTCCAGGACCCATTGAAGACATCAGCCATGCAAGATTATGTCGGCGTTCAGCCGGTCTTTCAGAGAAACTATAATCGCATGCTGTTACCAGCTGTGATTGCGGTCAGCGTATTCGCTGTGCTGCCTCTGGCAGGCATGGTGGCGCTGTCGCTGACGGATTTTCATCTGATCAATGGCTGGGACAGGGAATTCGGTCTGAAGAATTTCATTCGCCTGTGGAATGACAGACGCTTCATGGGTTCGCTGAATGTCATGATGCTGCTCAGCGTTTTCGGCGTGATATTTCAGGTGCTTCTGGGCCTGCTGATTGCCGTCGGCCTTGAGAAAATTGTTCCTAAATGGCGCTTCATGCGCGGTATTTTCGTGGTGCCCTTTGTGGTTCCTGCGGTGGCAGTGGCGTTGATCTGGTTGAGCCTCTTCACGCCGACGCTCAGCCCCATTAATGCGTTCTTTGATTTATTCGGCATTACGGTACCTGCAATTCTGACCACCCGATATGGGGCAGTTGCAGCCATTGTCATTGCCGATACCTGGGCCAGCTACCCGTTTGTCATGCTGCTGATCCTTGCCGCTCTTCAGGGTATTTCCGGGGATCTGGATGAAGCCGCCTCGATTGACGGCGCCACCAAAATGCAGATTTTCTTCCGCATCACCTTGCCGCTGCTGAAACCGGCGCTGCTGATGGTGGCCCTGTTCCGCTTTATTGAAACACTGAAGCATTTTCCGCTGATCTTCATCATGACAAATGGTGGCCCCGGTCGCACCACACAGGCGACGAATTACTACGCCTACATCCAGACCTTCCAGTCATCAAACGTGTCCTATGGCGCTGCTATTGCCGTGTTTCTGTTTCTGTTTGCTGCCGTGATCAGCTTCTATGTCGCGCGCGCCAATATGAGGATTTCCGATGCCTAAGGCGCGCACCGGTCCAAAACAGATTATCGGCGTTACGATGATGCTGGCGTTTGTCGGCTTCACGCTTCTGCCAATCATCTGGGCGCTGATCCTGTCATTTCGCCCGACCACACATCTGTTTGAGCCAATCTGGGAATCGCCGACTTTTCTGACGCTCGATAACTTCAACACGCTGGCGCGGTCTGATTTTCCAATCGCGCTGTTCAACAGTCTGGTGACCGCCGGATCATCCACTGTACTGGCCATGATCATTGGCGTGCCAGCAGGTTTTGCACTGGCAAAGGGCCGGTCTCATCGCAAATTCATTGCCTCCTGGGCGCTTTTGCTGCTGCGCATGGCACCGCCGGTCGGCTTTGTCATTCCGCTGTTTCTGATCTATCTCAACATTGGTCTGCTTGATACCTGGGCCGGTTTGATCGCTGCCTATATGGTGCTGACCCTGCCTCTGGTGGTGTGGTCGTCCTGGACATCACTTGCGCAGATTCCCGATGAGCTGATCGAAGCCTCACTGCTGGATGGCGCGACCCTGTTTCAAACCCTTATCAAAGTGGTCTTGCCTGCGGCACGGCCCGGTATTGTTGCCACGGCCGTGCTGGCCTTTCTGATCGCCTGGAATGATTTCTTCTTTGCTTTGATCATCACACGGTCCTCCACCGTAACGGCCCCGGTCTCGGTGATGAATTTTGTGTCCTATGCCAGCGTTGACTGGGGTAGTATTGCGCTTGCCAGCGTGGTGCTGACCTTGCCAACTGTCCCCGTTATCATTTTCGCCAACAAATATATCGTTCAATCCATGGGCGGAGCTGTGAAAGGGTAATTATGTCGCAGAAACCCAATATTGTTTTCATCCTGACCGATCAGCAGCGTCTGGATACGATTGCGGCCCATGGCTATGACCATATGATCACGCCCAATATTGACGCCCTCGTGCAACAGGGCGCCACTTTTGAAAACATGTATGTCACGTCGCCTTCCTGTGCTCCCTCCCGAGCCTCTTTATTCAGCGGCACCTACCCACATACAAATGGCGTCTTCCGCAATGATGAGCCCTGGAACTATTGTTGGGTGAAGGATCTGGCGGAAGCGGGCTATCGATGTGTGAATGTGGGCAAGATGCACACCATGCCCATTGAAGGCGCTTTCGGGTTTCATGAACGTCATGTGGTGGAAAACAAGGACCGTGATCACCCCAACCTGCCATTTTACCTGGATAATTGGGACAAGGCCTTGCACGCGCGGGGTGCGGCCAAACCCTCCCGCGTGAGTTATGCCAAGCGCGCTGATTACGATACTAGTCTGGGTGCCTTCGTCTGGGAACAGGCGGAAGATCTGCACCCGGATGTGTTTGTTGGCGAGACCGCGTGCTGGTGGCTGGAGCGCTATCCGGGCGACGAGCCGTTTTTCCTGCAGGTCGGATTGCCCGGCCCGCACCCGCCTTATGATCCAACACTGGAATATCTGGACCCATATCTGGACCGCGATCTGCCGGAAGCCATTCTGGATTATGATCTCGACAGCCAGCCAGCGCCCTTGCGCGCCTTGCGCCAGAACCACCTGACCGAGGGCCATGATGCGGTGGTGCATTTGAAAGACCCGACGCCGGAGCAACTGCATCGCCAGCGGGCGCATTACTATGCCAATGTCACCATGATCGACACGCAGGTCGGCAACATCATCAAAGCGCTGGATGCGCGTGGTGTGCTGGACAATACGGTGATTATTTTCACCTCGGACCACGGCGATTGCCTGAATGATCATGGCCATTCGCAAAAATGGAACATGTTTGAACAAAGCGTCCATGTGCCAGCTGTGATCTGCTGGCCGGGTCAAATCAGCCCGGGTAAAACCATTCCGGAGCTGGTGTCTTTAATGGATTTCGGACCCACCATTTTACAAATGGCCGGTGCGCCGGTCCCGGAATGGATGGAAGCACGGTCTTTATCGGATTTGCTGTTCGAAACTGCGAGCGATCCGCGTGACAGGGTCTTTGCTGAACATTCTGACGATGCCATTCTCACAGAAACGCGGTTCATGACCATGATCCGCGAGGATCGCTGGAAACTGGTGCATTTTGTGGATTGTGAAGAGGGGCAACTTTTCGATCTGGAGGCGGACCCGAAAGAACGGATCAATTTATGGAATGATCCGGACCACACGGAGATATGCCAAAGACTAATCGGTGAAATCCTGACATGGCGCATTGAAAGCGCACGCACGACTCAGGGTTTTGTGCAAATGCTGGCCGACGCCTAGGGTCTGGCATCTTAATTTGGTCGGTCAGAACGGCCCATATTCGCGATGCGCAGCACCAGGTCACGCTGTGATCGGCAGTCAAGTTTGTGTTTGACGCGGGCATAGTGGGAATAGGCAGTATTGACGGAAATGCCGTTGCGCGCCGCGTAGGCGGTGACACGTTCACCAGTACCAACTGCAATCGCTAAACGACGCTCTGCAGGTGTCAGCCCAAACCGGGCCAAAGTGATATCCAGATCCTCTCCGGACTGCCCAGCTTGCTGCAAACTCCAAAATTGAGAAAAGGCGCGCTGCAAGAGCGGGCGGAGTGCCTGGAGCAACGCTATATCGTGATCTTGCACATGGCCTTGATCGGCGCGTCTCTGCAATGCCAGCGCAGCACTGACATTGGACGCTGGATCAATGTGACATGACATGAAATAGCGCAAACCATGGCCGGCCAAAAATTCGGCGTAGAAGGGATTTTTGTCCATTTCCTCTTCATTGATAAACATCGAATCATGGGCGACCGTCAGTGGATTTTGCCAATAGGTTAGTGCTTGTCGTGGCGATACATGCTGATAATGCGAAACATAGTCCGCCATGCAATCCTTGTTCACCCTTGCATCCTTCACCAGAAGCGGCCTGCCGGTGTTGCGGTCTGTGCATTCCAGAACGACTGAATCAGCTGAGAAAAAATCGGCAAACTCGGACAGTACGGATTCCCAATCGGCTTCACCGCTGGACGCCGCAAAAAATCGATCTGCCAGTAAAACCATATCATCAAGGTCGCTCATCGATCACCTCTCTGGAGTTCACATTGGCAGAGACTAGCAGATGATACCGCCTTATCACCAGTTCTGATGACGACTTTGGAATGAACGAACGCAAACATGCGATTTACAAATCAATGTGTTCGCGAAATGTTCGAAAGCCGGTCGGGCATGATCGCCATCCACATTGGCAGACCCAAACAGACCGGCATCAGGACCCGCTCTATGAAATCCGGACCAATTGTATCTCTGTTTGCGGCATCACTCCTTGCCTCTGTCACTGCACTTCCCGCAGCTGCTGCGGGTCCCGGTAACATCATGTTCATTCTGGACGCCTCCAACTCCATGTGGGGGCAGATAGACGGGCGGCCGAAAATCGAAATTGCGAAGTCTGTCCTGGCAAATCTGGTGCGTGATCTGCCAGAGGGAACATCAAGTGGGCTGATTGCCTATGGTCATCGTTTTGATTTCAAGCACAAGAACTGTGATGACATGGAGCTGATCAGCGGCTGGGACCCTAATATGGGTACCAACATTGATCAATTGCTGAACTATGTCACACCAAAAGGTCAGACCCCGATTGCCCAAACCCTGACCGAGAGCATTGCCTGGGTTCAGAGGGACAATCCGGAAAACCCAACTGTGGTTCTGATCACCGATGGTGTGGAAACCTGTGATGGCGATCCCTGCAGCGCCGCCAAGGCGCTAGCAGACGCAGGCATTGGGGCGCGTGTTCATGTGGTCGGATTTGACCTGTCACCGGAAGAGAGGGCTAAGGTGGAATGCATTTCGGCCAACGGCAATGGCAAATATTTTGACGCTCAAAACGCCGATGAACTGCAGGTGGTAATGGCGGACGTGAAAAAGGAAGTCGCCATTCCTGAACCAATTGTTATTGTCCAGACAGAGCCTGAACCGGAACCAGTTGCGGAATTATTTTTTGAAGATGAATTTGATGGCGATGATCTGGCAGAGGGATGGGAAGTCGAAAACCCAAACCCGGATCGTTACATCGCTGAACAGGGTGAGCTGTTGGTGATTGCCGGCTCGCCGGCCAGCACTCCCTCGCAGGAGGAGATGGAAAACGTCATCACCCATCCAGACGCGTTGCCCGAGGGAAACTGGGAGATCGAGGTTAGCTTCAAACTGGAAGCCCAGCATGGCTGGGAGGCCTTCTACTTTGGCGCAAGGAACGATCACGATGGATGGATGGCTGCTGGCGTAAGGCCGCTATTAGCAATGGGCGAGGCGACTTTCAAAACATTCATCGCCAAGAATGAAAGCGGAAAACAATCCGGTTTTGAGGCTTCGTTTGACGCGTTTGGCGACTCTGGTTCCAACGACTCGACAAATAGATGGCGGAACGCCGGCCTTGGTGACAAATACAGCAAACAAGACTTTGTCCTGATACTCCGCAAAACCGGCCGTTCGTACGATATGTCTGGCACCTATGCCAAAGAAGGTGACGAGGATTATAAATCCTTTCAAAGTGAATCTCTTAAAATGCTACGTGGCAAGAAGAAGCTTTTCCTTGCTTTCGGCCTCATTCGTAACGAGAGCGACAACCAGGGTGAAGGCAACATTATCGTCAATTATGTGCGTGTGCGGACCCTGTCAAAGTAAGTGCGTTCGAAAGGCGAAACGATGTTTCGGTCCGGTCAGCTGATATCAGGAAATGCGATAGGCCGGCATTCTGGCAATGTTGCATTGATCATTATTGCCATTTTGACGATTCTGCTGGCTGCACTTACATTGGCACAAACGTCTTTTGCCGACGAGGTCAATGGCCTGCCATCCGAAGCAGACGAAGCGGCCCTGTCGGCACCTGATCCTCATGTGGTTGGTCTGGCGAAAGGCCTGATGAAGCAACTTGAGAAGACACATTTCAAGGACCCGGAAACCGCTCGCCTGGTATTCGAAATCCTGAAAAAATCCAGATTGCCGAGCTGGAAAGCCGGGCCGATCGTGCCAAAAGACTTTGACAGCGAATCCGCCAAACGCCTTGCCAGCCATTCGATATTTGTCGAGCAACTTGGCGATGCCTACGGGCTTTTGACATTCAACGATGACCGCCACCGTGAGGCGGTCGAAGCTCTTTTGGCGGCAACGGACCAGAAGCAGAGAGAGGCCCGCCTGCGGGACGTTCTGAAGCTATCCGGCGTCGACAATCCCAGTTCTGAAGAAAGGCAGAAAGCGCTTGCGAAATTCACCAAATTCATGGCTCAAACTTATTTTGATCAGCAAACTCGGGCCGGGATGGAGACCATCGATGATGGCGACCGGGTGCTGTTTGAATGGGATCCTGATCGCGGAGATTTTGTCACCCGTATCCAGCCATCCGACGGTTCTGATGAAATCGTGCTCCATGGCGGCGTCAGCGTCGAATTCGATGGCGGCGCCCCAAAGCTCGTATTCAAGCTTGATGGCGATCCGGTCACCATTATGGACAAGGAACAGCGCGAGGCCGTCAACCGAGCTCTGTTCGGGGAATGGATCAACCCAAGGGACGGGTCGAGATGGCTGATTGAGGCCGCCGATGGTACGCAGACACCGGAGGCAGAGGAAGATATTGTTGCCGCCGAAATCAAACGCATGAAATCGGAATTGCAAAAGCTCAAAGGCGAAACAATACACATCTGGATCAATGAAGAGACAGGCAAGAACACAATCCAGTATAAATACAAGCGGCTGAAGTCGCCCTTTGTCTATATGAAAGACCTGTCGCGAAATTTCTACAAAGACAAGATCGAGCTGCTGGAACGGGAAATCCACGATCGCGAAACAAGCAGTGAAGCCCTGCCTGTCGACCGGTTCGATCCGCTGAAGGCCAGCGGGAAAGGAAAGCAGGTACGCGCGGCAAGCCTCAAGATCTCCAGGCTGGACGGGTATCAATATGCCTATGAAACGGTTTCTTATGATGGCAAGCGGCTCACTGGCAAGCGAACTCTGCGCGACATGCACGATGTGGATGTTGACTCATATCCCGCAGGCGTCGCGCAGCAACTGATCGCACAATGGTCCCCGCCGGAATGGGTAGAACTTAAGCCGGACTTCAGGCCACGAACCAGAGATGTGGTGCTGGCCGGGGAAGTATGGCGCCTGCACTACAGCGCCGACGGTGACCTTTTCGGTGGCGGAAATTACACTGTTTCCAGCATTCAGGACCCTTACATAGATGAGGTTTTATCTCTCACCAAGGCAGCAACGGCGGTGCGCCTGCAATTCGTCAACATGGACAACCAGCCTTTCAGCGGGGAGTTGCCTTTCGGCAAGCCGATCCGGATCGAGGCGGAATTTGACGACGTGCCGGAACAGGCCAAACGATCCGTGCAATTGTCATGGAAAGCTGCCGGGCCCGGCGGCACCTTACTTGATGTGTTCCGCTCAGCCGACAGACCAAAAATCTATCACAGTGAGCCGTTTATTCTTGAGGCTTCGAAAGAAAAGGCTGCTGTCCCTGCGGATGAGGCAGACAAATGAGGGCAGTGATAAACTCCATTCGTATTATGCTGTGCGTTTGCATAGGAATGCTGATGCTTCCTGCAATGGCACAGGATGGGATACGGCGAATTACCGTTCCGGAAAACACCGAAATTACCGGTGTGCTGGATCAAGCAAAAGTCAGCGCAAAGGTTGGCACATCACGTCAGGTTCAAAGCCTCAAATTTCTGGTTGAAACGGGAGGGAAGTTTCGGGAACCCGATCCAGAACTGGAATTTGGGACACCTTTCCATGTGGAGCTTGTATTCACAAATGCAGAAGATCCGGACGCACTGGATGTCATGGTGACGCTGGGTGATGGTCGCGCACTGGCTGTTCGCGTTTTGCGTCAGTCGAAGGAACCAGAGCGCTATCTATCTGAAGCCATAACGCTGGAAAGGCTGGAGGATTAGCCATGAGATTTACAGCCCTGCTATGCGCCAGCGCGCTATTTATATCCGGAATGAACCACAGTTATGCCGGGCCATTGGAAAACGCACGGCAGGCCTATCTGGACAGCGAAGCGACGCTCAAAAAATTGGAAACGACAAGTGCGGCGAAGTTGGCCGAAAAGCGCAATGCTCATGATGCGTTGACCGCAAAGGTTAACCAGCGGCAGAATTTGATAGCAAAAGTTGCCAAACAACGAGACACGCTGTTGCAGCGCAAAGTTGCTCTGGAGCTGGAACTGGCAAAACGTGCTGAAGGCATTCGCCTGCTCAATCGGGTATGGCGCGACATGCTGGCCAATCCCCTTGCGTCCAGCGCCGCGCAAAAGCGTGAGATCCGGAACGATCTGGCTGAAGAGAACAGACAAACAGCTGCTGCCAGAACCACAATTGATAGTTTGAACAAACAAATTCTTGTGCGCGCAGAGGCGCTTCAAAAGGCGTCCATCGATTCAGACTTTATTGGTGAACGGGGTTTGCTTGAACAACAGTTCATCGCAATGGAGGACCATCACAGAAAGCAGGAGATTGAGCTCAAAGCCGGGCAGGACAGGTCTCGCCAGGCCTTTGCTCGTTTTGTCTCCCTTGCGGGCCAAAGCGCTCCGGCACTTGTAGAACGGGTCAGGATTAGCGGGTCAGACGGGGTTTTATATGAGGCCGAGTGGCGCTCAGAGACTGCATCCCGCGAGCCGGATGACCGAATGTGCGGATTTCCTGAACAGGAGAAAACGGAGAGTGAATCCACCGAAACGCTGCCCACGCAGGATGGTGCGTTAGCTCTGGAAGTAGAACTGCGCGGGCTTCTGAAAGGAGCTGAGTCTCAACAGAAAACACTGGAAGCCGTCATTGACCAGATGGACGGACGCGCGGATGAATATGTCGTGGAGTTGAAAAAGCTGGGCGATGATTACGCCTTGCAATACCTAAAAATCAGCGAGTTAAAAAATACAGAACTGGCGATCAACACTGTTGTTGATATGGGTGTCGTTGTGGCTGAGCTACTGCTGACGGGCGGTGCTGCAACTGTCGCAAGAAAAGGCGTGGAGATTGGTGCGGATCAATTGGGCAAGCTTGTTGCAAAACGCCTGTCCACCAACGTACGTCGCAAAATTTCGGGGAAAATTTTTGATGAGGGGGAAGCTGTTGCGCGTCGACAATTCATAACTGCTTATTCTGCACAGGTACGGGATGCATTGGCGCATGTGACAAAGCGCGGCTCTGACATGCCGCTTGATCAGATGCGGGCCCAAGCGGGGCGACTGTTCGATGATGTGGCAGAGAAGGCGTTCAAAGACTATTTCAACGACCGACTGGGAGCAAATGCCGGCGTCATTCTTAACCGGCGCCTGATGAATGCCAATGCGCAGACTGTTGTGAATGTTGTAGCTGGTAATCCTTCAACGCCTGAGGGGCGCGCCTTACGCAGTGTTGCATCCGATCTGAGCGAGGTCGGTTTTGACAAGCTGCTTGGTGCAGCGGCTTATGGCGGTTATGAAAAACTGGCTGCGTCCGGCAAAGATTGGAAGCGGGTCAGCGCTGCGCTGGCCTCCATCAAACCTGACAGCCTGAGTGAGCTCATACCCAAGAAACCAGCCGATATAGTGGGTTTTGTCGGGGCCGCTACCAAGGCAGCCTTTGCCTATGGCATTGGCGTTAAAATTCAGACTGAAACCAAAAAAGCCGTGCAATTGATGAACCAGGATGTCTCCCTGCGCGCTGTCTATGAAAGACTGTATCTTGACCGGGAAGTCGTCAAAATAAAAGTCAGAGATGTTGCAGTGTTGGTTAAAGGCCTGGAATTGCGTCTGCAAGCCTTATTGACTGGCAGGCATCTGAACCGACGCCTCACTGTTTTAAGCGACAATGTGATTGACGAGCCTGAGGCTAACCACACGTTTTTGGTTGTCTTTTCAAAACCGCTTACACGCCCACCGGTCGTAAAAATTGCAGGGGCCACAATTGTGTTTGATGCACAGGCGGGTCCTGCTGGTCTATTGGAGTGGACCGGAACGCTGCCGGTGAAAGATATAGGCGGAGCATTTGAAACTGCGATGATCGAAATTTCCGCAATCGATATGGCAGGCCAGCAATTGGATGCCTCACCGGCCAGCATTGCCGTGCCAAAACTTGCAAGTGAGGGGTTCCTGTTCTTCGATCCGGGAACAGACCGGTGTTATGAGATCTTGCTTGATCTAGCCATGACAATCGAAGCGTCTTTTGAAGGCGTTTTGGCAAAACAGAGAATCAAATGAGGCAACGGAGATCCATCATGTTGTGTGACTCACCCTCCCGCCTATTTGGCATGGTGGTCATTGCCCTGTCATTATTCGGGGCGGGCTTGTTCGTGGTCCCGGTTTGGGCCGAAACAGCTTGTGCCGTGATGGATCGTGAAACCTGCACTTCTAGCCCGGCCTGTATTTCAGCATTGGCTGAGGATAAAAGCTATCAGTGTCGCCAGATCGTCAATTCCTGCCAGGCATTCCACCAAAGCCGATTTCTGGACAATGGCAGTCTGGATACGGATTATGATGCAAAGACACATTGCGAAGCACGGACAGGATGTTCATTTGTTCCGGCAGGACCGTGTTATTGCCCGCCGGGAATTTTGTGTGTCTGCGGTGGAGGCCCACCTTCTGATTGTGTGCCAGAGGCAAGAGACCCGTAATCCTTGCCGGTTCTAGAAGCCCCGATTGTTCAAACTGGTTGGCGCGGGGCTGACCACACGGGCACCGCCGGACTGAACTTCATAAACCGCCATGGCGCGTGTGTTAGTGCCATCTGTATTAAAGCGGAACACACCATCAACACCGGCAAATCCATCAGTGTTGGTCAGAACACGGCGGCTGAATTTATCATTGCCAAAGCGCGCTGTCAGGCCAGCGGCCAGAATGGTTGCGTCAAAGGCCAGCGAAGCATTGCGGGGTGGTGCCGAGCCATAGGCCTGCCGGTAGCGGCCGGCAAACTGATTGAAGCGATCGTTGGGCACAGAGGCATAGATTGCGCCGCGCAAAGCCGGTTCCGCGGCAATTTCCGGTTCATCCCATTGGCCGGATCCGACATAGAGCACACGCGGTGCTGTCAGGCCGGCGCCAGCCAGAAGCTGCGCCATAAACGTGACGGAGGCTGCACTGTCCGGCATGAACACGCCATCGATCGAAGACGACAATTTGGCAACTTCCGCCACCTTTTGCTGCATGGAGGTGCGATCCAGCGCATAGCGTTCGATGGTGGCCACGCGAATTCCGAAGTTGGATGCAGCTTCGCGGAACAGCCCTTCATAGATCAGGCCGGTCTGGTTGTTCGGGACAAGAACGGCAAAGGACTTTTTACCCTTCTGCGCGGCGTAGGCCGCAGCGCGATAGACCTGATCCCGTGGCAGGAAGCCCATCAGATAAGCGCCTCTGGTGGCAACTTCCGTGCGCGTTGAAAAGGAAATAACCGGCACGGAGCGCGCCACGGCCAATGTGGTGACCGGGCCAACTGCACTGCCGAAGACAGGCCCCAAAATCAGTTCCGCCCCTTGCGACAAGGCGGCACTGGCAGCCGCACGCGCGCCTTCCGGCGTACCCTGCGTGTCTTTTACCAAAAGCTGTATATTTGCGTTGGGAAATTCACGCAGCGCCAGAGCGGCCGCGTTTTTGAAAGATGTTCCAACTGTGCCTGCATTGCCCGTGGCCGTCAGCGGCACAAGCAGTGCAACACGCACCTCGCCATTGCCGATCACCTCCCCCGTGGCATTCTGGGTGGTGTTGCCAAACGGCGAGCCCTGATTGCGAAATCCGTTACCACCACCAAAGCCGGATGGCACACAAGCGCTGAGCACTGCACCAGCGGCCAGAACCGCAGCAGCACGAACCCATTTACGACGAGACAAATCTATAAAGGCCATAGCAACACCATATAATTTTGCGGTCTGTTGTTGACCGGACGCTTGGACGAAGCATCAAAAGCGGAACCTGAAGAGACACCGCTCTTGCCTTTTAGGGCAAAAGCGCGAGAAATGTGAACACAACAAGGCGATTATTCGCATTATTTGTTTCTTTTCCGATCTCCATCGTCGGAGATTTTAGTAAATATGTCGATATTAACTCATATTCCTTAACAGGAATTGGCAGATTCAGGTACAGCACCGGGACAAGACCAAGCGCTTCCCAAGGAGACCACATGCCACAACCCGCCGACAAATCGCCGGAAAAAGGTGGGTTTTCCATCAATGGTTATGGCCTGCATGCCCCGCGTTTGGAAGACGGGTTGTATCTTGTTTCCACACCAATCGGGCATTTAAAAGACATTACGCTGCGCGCACTGGAAACTCTGGCAGCAGCGCACCTGATTGGATGCGAGGATACACGTGTCAGCCGCGTGTTGCTGTCGCATTACGGCATCACAACACCCGTCATGGCCTATCATGAGCACAATGCTGATACTGCCAGTGCCAAAATCATCGAAGCTCTGAAGCACGGACCGGTGGCGCTTATCAGCGATGCGGGAACGCCGCTGGTGTCTGATCCGGGCAGCCGGTTGGTGACACAGGTGCTGGAAGCGGGCCACAAGGTTATTCCCATTCCCGGTGCCTCAGCCGTTCTGGCAGCGCTTGTGGCGGCGGATCTTGGTGACAATCAGTTTCATTTCGTGGGTTTTTTGCCGACCAAGGAAAAAGCGCGCAGCGCCGTTTTCCAGACACTTGGCGGCAGTGACGCAACGCTGGTTTTCTATGAAAGTCCCAAGCGGATTGCAGCCTGCCTGAAAAATGCAGCCTCTGTTCTGGGCAATGATCGTCCGGCTGTGGTGGGCCGGGAATTGACCAAGCGCTTTGAAACCTTCTATCGCGGCACTCTTGGGGAACTGGCAGAGGAATTTGCCAATTCAGACACGCCCAAAGGGGAAATTGTGCTGTTGATCGGGCGCGGCGCGCCTCAGGAAGAGATGTTTGATCTGGATGCGGCTTTGCAGGATCGTATGGCCAAAGTGCCGCTGAAACAGGCGGTTGACGAGGTTTCTGGCATGAGCGGTCTGAAACGCCGGGACGTCTATCAGCGCGCGCTTCAGTTGAGAGACGCGCAGTGAACCGATCCCGCACACGACAGCGGGCGGAAACGCGCGGACGGCACGCCGAAACTGCAGCGGCGCTTTTGTTGCGGGTCAAGGGTTATCGTATTTTGAATCAGCGCTATAAAACGCCGGTTGGCGAAATTGATCTGGTTGCCTGCCGTGGCCGGTTGGTGGTTTTTACCGAGGTTAAATGGCGCAGCACTTTGGACATGGCCCTTGAATCCGTTCACCCCAAAGCGCAGGCGCGTATCGGGCAAGCGGCTGCACATTGGCTCAGCCGACAGTCCAAATTTGCAAATTTCAACACACGATTTGATGTGATAGCCCTTGCGCCATGGCGGTGGCCGGTCCATCTGAAACAGGCTTTTGATCTTTCCGATCACATCTGAGGTAATTCTATGTCACTCAAAGTCGCGGTCCAGATGGATCACATCTCCACCATTCAAATTGGTGGCGATTCCACCTTTGCCATGTTGCTGGAGGCCTCCAAACGCGGGCACAGTCTGTTCCATTACGAGCCGGATCAGCTGATGATGCTGGATGGCAAGGTCAAAGCCCGCATGGCCCCCCTGACTGTGCAGGATGTGGAGGGTGATCATTTCACGCTGGGCAGCGAGGAAATGCTGGAACTGACTGATATGGACAGTGTTCTGCTGCGTCAGGACCCGCCCTTTGACATGAATTACATCACAACCACCCATTTGCTGGAGCGGGTGCATCCGCAAACACTGGTGGTCAATGATCCGGCCCATGTGCGCAATGCGCCGGAAAAGATTTTCGTTACCGAATTTCCCGATTTGATGCCCAAAACCCTGATTTCGCGCAATGGGGACGATATCAGGGCGTTTCGGGAAGAAGTTGGCGATATCATTCTAAAACCGCTTTATGGCAATGGCGGCGCTGGCGTATTCCGCCTGACATCGGATGATCAGAATCTGGCTTCTCTGCTGGAAATGTTCGAACAGATGTTTCCAGAGCCTTTTATGGTTCAGCAATATCTGCCAGACGTTCGGGCAGGCGACAAACGCATCATTCTGGTCGACGGCGTTGCCGTTGGGGCCATCAACCGCGTACCGGCAGAAGGCGAAGCACGTTCCAACATGCATGTGGGTGGCCGCGCGGAAGCCATTGGCATGACTGCCCGCGAACATGAAATCTGCGAGCGCATCGGTCCTGCCCTGAAAGAGCGCGGCTTTATCTTTGTCGGCATCGATGTCATTGGCGACTACATGACCGAGATCAACGTCACCTCTCCAACCGGCATTCGCGAAGTGAAGAAATTTGGCGGCGCGGATATTGCGGCCCTCATCTGGGATGCGATTGAAGCGAAAGTCTGAATAGTCGCCTCTTCACTCTAACGGTCTGACGGACAGTTTAAGCGTCCCGATTACAGCCAGCAGAAATGCAAAACCGGACGCGACCGTGCGCGACTGGTTCCAAAACTGCCAGGGTTTTGAATAGTCCTGCCAGATCGCGCTAGCGGCATCGAGATCTTCCGGAACCACGATGCGCGCCAGCGCTTCATTCATGGGCACATTGACGAGCATTGTCAGAATGAGACCAAAGCACAGATAGACCGCGCCGCTGAGCGCAAAAAGCTTTGCACTTGTTTTGTAATCGCGCGCCCAGAGCAGCGCTGCGGTGGCTGCCAAAACCAGTGGCGTGCCAAAGAATGCCGGCGCGAAGACGGCGTTTCGAACAGAGGCATTCATGGCCTGCATGGCAGAAATCGCTATGCGCGGATCTGCTGCGTCCAGTCCCCACATGGTGGAACAGATCCAGGCATAGAAAAAGCCAAAAATCGCCGCGCACAGGATTAAAGACAGGGAGATCATGGTTGAAATCATTATTGGCATGTTCGAACTCCTTTACCGTACATATATGTACGTATTTACTATTCCGTATAGATGTGTACGGTAATTGGCAAGTCAAAATTGGAATTTGATATGCGGAACGACAAGAAACAAAAACGGCATCAGGAGATTGCCGAGGCAGCCTATGCCCTGCTGTCGAAGCACGGCTATGGTGGCACATCGATGCTCAGCATTGCCAAAGCAGCGGGTGCCTCAAATGAGACGCTGTATCGCTGGTACGGGGACAAGCAAAACCTGTTTGCAGCCATGGTTCAGGACAATGCAGCGGTTGTGAAAGCCGAGCTGGAGGCCAGCCTGACAGCGGAAGGCGATCCGCTCGCAGCGCTTGAACAGATCGGCGCGAAACTGTTGACGCTGCTGACCAGCGAGCGCGCAATTGCCCTCAACCGGGCCGCAGCGTCAGACAGCACTGGCGCACTTGGTGCAGCCATCACGGAGGCCGGTCGCGGAACGATAGCGCCGCTCATAGAAAGGCTGTTTGACAGTATAATGCAGACCGGTGTTCTGAAGGTTGAAAACCCTTCTGAGGCCACCGAAACCTATCTGGGCCTGCTGATCGGTGATCTGCAGATACGCCGGGTAATCGGGCAATTGGACCCCTTATCCGAAGCCGCTTGCAGCGCCCGGTCTGACCGGGCGCTGATGCTGCTCAGGAAACTTTACGCAGCCTGACCGTGCGATGGCCGTTGTTGCCGGTTGATGACTCTATCAATCAGTGGTTTGCCAGCGTCACGTGAAAATCCCGGCCTGTGTCAGGGAACTGCGCTGGCAATTTGGGTTATCTTCAATTTTCAATAAATGCTTTACGCGATATTTTCCTGCCTAAAATACACTCTTGGACTGAAAGCAAATGGCAGACCAAGAAGGTTGACCCGGTGCCCCCAAAGGATGCTAACAGTCCAACTCCATGGAAACTAGAGCGAACAGGCTATGATCCGGATGAACGGTCGCTCGAACTTCGAGACCGATTTGCCAAGGTTACCAACGCAAATATCCCTTCAAAGCGCTCGTCTGGTTGGTGGAAGTCGTTTGGCAAACCAATCATTGTTGGCTCTTTGCTCGGTGTTGTCTGCGGCGGTATGTTTTTGTTAAGTCCCTGGCCGCCGCTCACAACGATCAAACATATTGCGTCTGCACCAAACTGCGATGCTGCCAGAGCCGTAGGCCTGGCTCCATCCTTCATCGGTCAACCGGGATACTGGGGCCCTCATGATCGTGACGAAGACGGAATTGCCTGTGAGTTATTCTTCGGCGGTCGAATACACCGAACTGTCGACGAGATACCGCAGATAGGAGACAGAGCCCTTCGATGGTGATCTGGAAACTTTATGCGGCCTGACCGTGCGATGGCATTTGTTGCCGGTTGATGGCACGATCAATCAGTGGTTTTGCCAGCGTCTTGTTTCCCTGCAATATTGCAGCCGAACCTTATCTCGAATCAGGACCCTCCCCGCATGGTTGCACACGTCACCACTGTCAGTTTTCAGGGCATTGAAGCCGTGCCGGTTGATGTGCAGGTTCTGCTGGCACCAGGCTTGCCTGCCTTCACCATTGTCGGTCTGCCGGACAAGGCCGTGGCTGAAAGCCGTGAGCGGGTGCGCGGGGCTTTGCATGCGTCCGGCCTGTCGCTGCCACCGCGCCGGATCACGGTTAATCTGGCACCGGCGGATCTTCCCAAGGAAGGCAGCCATTATGACCTTCCAATCGCACTGGGTCTGATGGCGGCAATTGGTGCCCTGCCCGCAGAATTTCTCAGCCGCTTTGTGGTTCTGGGTGAACTGGCACTGGATGGCAGTATTGCCGCCGTCACTGGTGCTTTGCCCGCTGCGATTGCCGCAAATGCCATGGATAAGGGGCTGATCTGCCCTGCTGCCAGTGGCCGGGAAGCCGCTTGGGCCGGAACTGATCTGGAGGTGCTGGCGCCGGAAAACCTGATCCAACTGGCCAATCACTTCAAAGGGACACAAGTCCTGTCCAACCCCGAGCCTGCGATCCATGCGCCGGCAGAAAACCTGCCCGATCTGTCTGACATCAAGGGACAGGAAACCGCCCGTCGGGCGCTGGAAGTGGCCGCTGCAGGAGGCCACAATATGTTGATGGTCGGGCCTCCGGGTGCCGGAAAATCCATGTTGGCTGCCAGACTGCCCTCTATTCTGCCACCCCTTTCGCCCAAGGAGCTTCTGGAAGTCTCGATGATCGCTTCCATTGCAGGTAGCCTCTCTGTCGGTGGTCTGTCGGACCGCCGTCCGTTCCGCGAACCGCACCACTCCGCGTCCATGGCGGCCATGGTCGGGGGCGGCATACGCGCCAAGCCAGGCGAAGTGTCGCTGGCGCATAATGGCATTCTGTTTCTTGACGAATTGCCCGAATTCACCCCGCAAGTGCTGGACAGTCTGCGTCAACCTTTGGAGCGCGGCGAAACCTCCATCGCTCGTGTGAATTACCGGCTCACCTACCCGTCACGCTTTCAGCTGATTGCAGCCATGAACCCCTGCAAATGCGGGCACGCTGGAGAACCGGGCTATAAATGCCCGCGCGGGCCGCGCTGCGCCAATGATTATCAGGCGCGTATTTCCGGCCCGTTTCTGGACCGGATTGATATTCGCATTGCAGTTCCAGCGGTGACTGCGAGCGATCTCATTACGCCCAAACCCAGCGAAGCCAGCAAAGCTGTTGCAGCGCGTGTGGCAAAAGTCCGAACCCTTCAGGCCGAGCGCTTTGCCGCAATTGGCCATCCCGATATCCGCACCATGGCTGCCGCCCCTGCCGATCTCATCAGTGAAGTCGCCGCGCCCGATGCAGCTGGTCTGACCCTGCTGAAAGATGCCGCTGAAGCGATGAAACTCAGTGCGCGGGGCTATCACCGTGTGCTGAAGATAGCGCGCACCCTCGCGGACCTTGACGGATCAGACGCGCTGGGCCGGGTACATCTGGCTGAAGCCCTGAGTTACCGCATGGTTGGAGATGGCGGCACGTCACAGGCTTGAGTGCTACCTACAAAACTGTCATCGGATGTTCAACAAATCGGGATAAAGCGGTTTGTGCAGGGGCGAATCGCGCCTATATGCAAAGCAGCGGATTTGCTGATTGAGTGTGCTTCGATGAGGAGCTGCAGTCCATAAGGGTGGGAACTTGTGATGCGAACGGGGTTGGGTACACCACTATCGACCTGGCAGCGCCTGCGCTCTGCCTCACGTCATGGATTTTCGCCGCGGGCGCTTCAGGGTTTTTCCCCACGGGCGCTTTTACCGCTTCCGCAATTGCCGAACCGCGTGCTTCCCAATTTTGCGGGCCTGTTCGGGGGCCTCAAAGGGTCTGTTGGCGGGCGTATTGGCAATCTGGAAGTCCGTCTGGCCCAAACACCGCGGGAGCTGCGCAAGGCGCAAGCACTGCGTTACAAGGTGTTTTACGGCGAAATGGCTGCAGTGGCTGATGCCAAAACACGCTTTTTTCGCCGAGACGAGGATCGGTTCGACCGGATTTGCGATCATCTTTTAGTGTTGGATCACGAGTCACTGAGTCGCAGCAAAAAACCCCGCATTGTCGGGACCTACCGCCTTTTGCGGCAAGAAGTTGCCGAGCTGCATGGTAGTTTTTACACTGCTGATGAATATGATATTGCGCCGCTTCTGGCGCGCCATTCCCATTTGAAGTTTCTGGAATTGGGGCGCTCATGCGTGCTGCCGGAATACCGCACCAGCCGAACGGTTGAATTGTTGTGGCATGGCATCTGGTCCTATGTGCGGGCGCATGATCTGGATGTGATGTTTGGCTGCGCCTCCTTTGCCGGAACAGACCCGCAAGACAATGCAACTGCGCTCTCGTTTTTGCATCATCATGCCGGGACTGCACCTGAATGGTCGGTGAAAGCGCTGCCAGGCCGCTATGCGGATATGAATCTTTTGTCCCGGGACGCGGTATCCGCCAGAACTGCGCTTCGGGAACTGCCACCTTTGGTGAAGGGCTATTTGCGAATCGGAGCCAAAATCGGCGACGGGGCGGTGATTGACCATCAATTCGGCACGACAGATGTGCTGATTGTGCTGCCTGTGTCAGACATTGATGAGCGCTACATCAAGCATTTTGGTGCTGAAGCGACGCGCTACGCAGTTTAAAGAGTATTTTCCACAATCTGTTATCGGTCATTTAGCCGCACAATTAAGGTGGGGGACAAACCCGTCTTAAACGGCTAAACAGGGTCTTCCTGTTATCATCAGACCGGCAAACTCTTTTATGGCTGAATTGCCACCTGCTAAAATTGCCAGCAACCGCATACAGCCGCCGGACATTCTAGGCGGACTGGCAGATAATCGGGCTGGCGCAACCTTTGCGACTGATCCGCTGATACCGGCGCAATCGGCGCTGGATTTCAGGCCCGTTTTGCTGGTTATCGGCATTCTGACCGCGATTTTGGGTGTGACCATGATGGCCCCCGCCATTATGGATGCCGCTCTTGGCAATATCGCTTGGCGCAGCTTTGCCGTGGCGTCGCTGGTCACCACTTCGTTCGGGCTTGGATTGTGGCTGGCAACCCGTGGCACGGTTCGGGGCCTTGGCACACGGCAGGCTTTCCTGATGACTGTTTCAGCCTGGCTGGCGCTGGCCACTTTCGGTGCCCTGCCGATCTACTTCTCCGGTGTTGTGCCAAGCTTCACGGATGCATTTTTCGAGTCTATGTCCGGCCTGACCACAACCGGTGCCACGGTGATCACCAATCTGGACTCCACACCGCCCGGTATCCTGTTCTGGCGCGCCATTCTGCAATGGCTTGGCGGTCTTGGAATCATCGTTATGGCGGTTGCCATTCTGCCAATGCTGCAGATTGGAGGCATGCAGATATTCAAGGCGGAAGCCTTTGATTCCACCGATGCCATTCTGCCGCGCGTGACACAGATTTCCGGGGCCATGACCATGATCTACATCACGCTGACAGTGATGTGTGCCTTTGCCTATTCCGTCGCCGGGATGGGTGCTGCCGATGCATTGTTTCATGCCATGACGACGGTCGCCACAGGCGGGTTTTCCACCAAGGATGCCTCGCTGGCGTACTTTGACAGTGCCCTGATCGATACAATCTGCATTGTTTTCATGCTGGCAGGCAGCCTGCCCTTTCTGCTTTGGGTTCAAGCCTTTCAGGGGCGCATGAAACCCATGCTCACCGACCAGCAGGTTCGGGGCTTCTTCGGCATTCTGCTTTTGTTCATTCTTGCCATATGGGGCTATGAGACGATACGGGGGGTTCATCCCGGACTTGAAGGGCTGCGCTACGGTGCCTTCAATGTGATTTCGATCATGACCGGAACCGGCTATGCCAATGATGATTATGGTTCCTGGGGCCAGTTTTCCATCGCGTTGTTCTTTGTCATTACCTTTATCGGCGGCTGTGCAGGCTCGACCTCCTGCGGCATGAAAGTGTTTCGCATTCAGGTGCTGTTTATGGATTTGCGGCAGCATTTGAACCGCCTTGCCTTCCCCCACGGAATTTTTATCCGCCGTTTTAACGGTCGCCCGATCCCAACCAGCGTTTCGCTGTCTGTGATGGCGTTTTTCTTTCTCTATCTGCTGAGCTTTGCGATTTTGGCCGTCCTGCTGTCCTTAACCGGCATGAGTACACTGGCAGCCATGTCCGGCGCTGCCACATCCTTGTCAAATGTGGGTCCCGGACTTGGGGAAATCATCGGACCGGCGGGCAATTTTCAGCCCTTGAGCGATACGGCAAAATGGTTGCTGATCCTGGGCATGCTGGTTGGCCGGCTGGAATTCTTCACAATGCTTGTGCTTATTCTGCCGCGCTTCTGGCGCTCATAGGCCGACCATAAATGGTTTGGCGCAGCCGTCTGAGATCCTCACCCACACCGATCAGCGCAGGCACCAAAAACAGCACCAGAAGCGTTGCAAAGGCCAGTCCGAACACCATGGTGATGGCCATGGGCATCAGGAACTGGGCCTGACGGCTGGTTTCGAACAGCAGAGGTGTCAAACCACCTATGGTGCTCAAAGAAGTCAGCAGGACCGCACGCAGGCGATCGCGGCTGGCACCGGTTGCCGCGGCACGTGGACCATCACCACTGGCCAGACGTTCTTCCAGCCGACTGACAAGAATGATGGAATCATTGACCAGAATTCCAGACAGGCCCAACAGGCCAATAATCGACAGAACGGTGAGATCAAAACCCAGAACCCAGTGGCCGAACACCGTTCCCACAAAACCGAAGGGAATAATCATCATCACCACAAAGGGGCGTGTGTAGCTGGAAAATACCCAGGCCAGAATGATGTAAATCACCAGCATGGCTGCAGCTGTTCCGGCGCGCAATTCACCAAACGATCTGCCCTGTTCTTCCGCACGGCCGGACAGTCTGTAATCCAGCCCGTAGCGGGTGGTGATTTCCTCAAGGCCGCTGGATTCAAGCTGTTCCAAAATGGCATTCGCATTTGTCACCTTGTCGTCCACATCGGCGGTGACGGAAATGGTGGTCCGTCCATCACGGCGCTGAATGGCGGCAAAGCCCTGACGCTCAGACAGGCTGACGACTTCACTCAGTGGCACATAACGTCCATCGGGTGCCCGCAGATCAAGCTCGCGCAAGGCAGCGCTGCCTTGCGTGGTTCGGCTTTCGCTGATGCGAATGGCAATTTCTTCTTCGCCATCAGAGAACCTGCGGGCAATGGTTCCCTCAAACGCATTGCGTATCTGCTCGCCCACACGATCAACCGTAAAGCCAAGAGAGGCACCGCGGTCTTTCAGACGCATGACAAGTTCCGGTTTGCCATAGGGCAAATCATCTTCCGCACCGCTGACACCGGGAAAGGAATTGATGAAGATAATCAGTTCGGCGGCAGCTTCTTTCAGCGTGCCCGGATCACTGCCCTTCAGCCGCACATCAATGTCACGCCCTGGAGGGCCCGACCTATTGCGCGAGATGGAAAACCGTTTTAGGCCCGGCATATCGGGAACGGCTTCGCGCCATTTGGAAATGATCTCGGAAGTTCGGATTTCGCGATCTTCCGACGCCGTCAGCTGAACGCGGAAACTGGCCACATTATCGCCTCGGCTGCGGCCGGAACTGCCCAGGGTCAAATAGCTTGACCGGATCAAAGCACCCGGTGCGGCCAGAGTTTCCTCAACGGAAAACAGAGCCTTTTCCAGAATGCGAAGTTTTTCGAGCGCATCCTCTTCGGCAATGCCGGCATTGAATTCCACGCCGGCACGGATGGATTCCGCTTCGGGCGATGGAAAGAAGGTAAAGTTCACCCGACCAGACTGGACGAAGGCCAGTGCCACGATCATGGCAGCAATTGTGAAGGCAATGGTGATGTAGCGACCGGCATAGGCAGCCTCTGCCATGGCAGCAAAAGGTCGATCACGGAACCAGTCGAAAGCTCCATCGATGCCGTTGCGCATGCGTGTTCCAAAGCCGGGCCTGCCGGAGGCATTGGGTTTTGACACTTGCTGGATCACAGCTTCAATTAAAGCAGCCATCAGCAGGCTGACCAAGGCGAACACAGCGGTGAGCAGCATTGGCGGCCAGTCTTCAACGCTGGCCTGCAATGCGCCAGCGGTTCCGGAAAGCGGCAGCGTATTGGCGATCGTAACCAGCGCCAACAAGGACAGGCTGATGAAGATCATGCGCCAATGCGACCAGCGCTTGGCACCGGACGACGACATGGCATGAGCCAAATGACCCGGCAGGATCAAAAAACACTCGATCAGGCTGGCAATCAGAACTGCGATTACGACCAGAGGCAGCACGCCCATGAAGGCACCTATGGTCCCGCCCATCAGAAGGATAGGCGCAAAGGACGCAACCGTTGTCAGCGCTGCTGCCATTACAGGCACCAGCATCCGCTCGGCACCGTTTTCAGCTGCCATAAAAGGTGGTTCGCCATTTTTGAACCGGGTTTCCGTGTGCTCGGCCACGACAATGGCGTCATCCACAATAATGCCCAGCATCATGATCAGCGCGAACAGGGACAGCATATTGATGGTTTCACCCAACAGATAAAGCACACCGATTGTGATCATCATGGCAACCGGTATACCGGCGGCCACCCAGAAGGCGGTGCGGGCATTCAGGAACACGAACAGAATGATCAGCACAAGCGCCAGACCCGTTGACCCATTTTTGACCAGCAGCATGATGCGTTCATTGAGCCGGTCTGAGCGCAGATCATAGAGTTGCAGATTCAAGTCACGCGGCAATGTGGGCCTCAGCTCATCCAAATAGGTTTGCAGAATAGCTGCGGTTTCCAGTGTATCCTTGCCCTTGCCAGTCTGGACAGTCATCTGAATAGCCGTTTGACCATTGGCCAGACCACGGGTCTGATCCTGATTGAACCCTTTGACGACACGGCCAATGTCGCCCAAGCGGATGGTCTCACCATCAGGTGTGGCGCGCAGCGGCAGATTGCGCAGAGTTTCCGCATCCAGCTCCTCGGAAACAACCCGCAACTGGCGCTCCACATCGCTGTCCAGCGTGCCCGAGGGCCTGTCACGCGTATTGGCCTGAACGGCTGTGGCGACATCCGAGACGGTCAGATCGACACGGCGCAGACTGGTTTCATCCAGCTCCACACCGATTTCGGTATCGCGAAATCCGGAGAAATTGACCTTGTCGATGCCCCGTTCCAGCAGGTCATCGCGGATGCGTTTGGCGTAAATTTTCAGCGAGCTTTCCGGAAACGGGCCTGAAATGGCAATGCGGCCCAGATTGTCAAAGAAGCGCGGAACTGAAAGCTTTGGCGTTTCTGCTTCATCCGGCAGGGTGGAGATGGCGTTCAGGGCCTGCTCCACCTTGTCCTGTGTATCCTGCATGTTGGTGCCCGGTTCCAGCTCCAGACGGATGGAGGCCGCGCCCTCACGGGCGCTGGAGGTCATATCCTCCACGCCCTCGATGAATCTCAGGCTGGGTTCCACATTGGCCAGAATGTTTTCGGCCACATCTTCGGCGCTGGCACCGGGCCAGTTGATCGTCACCGTGACAGAGTTGATCTCGATGGATGGAAACACCTGGGTGTTGATACGGCTGATCGCCGCGATGCCACCCAGGATCATAAGGACCATGAGAAGATTAGCGGCGTTCTTATGGCGCACAAACAGGCTGATCAGACCACGCCGTTTTGGTGCAAAATCATAGGACGCGTTGACTCGGGGCACAGGGTTGTTCTGGCTGGGCAGACCAGATCCGCCTGACCCGCCTGACCCGCCAGATCCATTTGGCCCACTTGATCCGCCAGGTGGTATTTGCGGCTGGTTCATGGCCTTGGTCTCCGCTCTCCACCACCACGGGCCCCATCGGGACGTGGCCCTGACGGCGCTTCTGCGCCTGCTTCACGCACACGCAGCCCATCGCCCACTTCCGCAATGCGGGTTTTCAGCACCTTCGCACCGTCTTCGAGATCGGCTTGCAAAATGGCATTCGTGCCGGTGAAGGCCAGAACCGAAACGGGGACTGATCGCAGCCGACCTTCCTCTTCCAAATAAATACGCTGCTCATCATAAAGTGCGGTTTCAGGCACTTGAATTGCATTGGAATAGATTTGATCGGGCAGGCTGATCTTCACAAAAGCCCCCGGGCGCAGATCCATGTCGGGCGTCAGATTTTCAAGTTTTCCAAATAGCGTCACACCTCCACGATCCGCCGTAATCGACGAAGCGATGCGGTTTATCGTGGCCGAAACTGTTTCCTGCCGCGTGCCCACTGTCCATTCAACGCTCATCTCGGTTCCCAGCAATGGGCGGTCCTGTCCGGTCAAACGCCCATATTGGCCATCCGACAAGGTGAACTGAACTTCGAATGCTGCCAGATCAATCAGCTCTGCAATGACCTGATTGGCTGTAACCATCTGGCCAAGAGTGACGGATTCGCTTTCAACCACCACATTGGTTGGCGCAATGAGGCTGGTCAGGGTCAGATCCCGCTCAGCGCGTGTGCGATTTAATGAAAGCCGATCCAGGGCGGCGCGTTGTTGTGCCAGCTTGGCCTCTTCAACCTTTAAATTGGCACGGCCGCTGTCAACTGACGCCTTGCTTTGCAGCAGCGCCTGCTGGCGTTGATCAAGCGTTTGTTGCGTGACCGAGCCGCGGGTGACAAGCGCTTCGGCGCGTTCCACATCCCGCTCGGCCAGAGCCAGTTGGGCCTGGGCATTGACCAGGTCGGTTTTGACCGCAGCAAGCCGAGCTTCGGCCTCCAGCAATTTGGCTTCGCCATCCAGAATGTCCACATCAGCTTCGGCAATGGCGGTCTGAAATTCGAACGGATCAATCGCAGCGATTTCCGTTCCCGTGCGCAAAACAGCGCCGCTGCGTAGTTGTGGATTGACCGAAACCAGAGGACCGGACAGTTCTGTCCGCACTTCGATCATATTACCGGCAATGATGGTTCCAAAAACCTGAATATCAGGCTGGAAATCCCCCCGCTGCACAGAGATCGTTTCAACGGTGAAGACCTGTTCACGTACCGGGCGCTGGCGTGGCGGCTCCTTATCCGCCAGCATGCGCTGCATGAAAACACCGGCACCGAAGACAATCGCTATGGCGATCAATGCCTGCAGAAACAGAAAGAACGGACGTATCCTTTTTGGACCAGACGGGGCAACAGACGGATAGATCTGGGCAGCATCAGGTTGGCTGATCTGCTTTGACGGTCTGTCAGAATGTTGAGCCGGCACTTCGGTATCCATCAAGGCCACCTCCCTATCCGCGCTTCTGGATTATGACAGCCTGCTCACGTCAGCTGATCTTGCGATCATATACGCTTTACAGACGGCGCGTCTTCATTGGGCCTCACTCATATCTGGCGCATCTGCGGCAGAAAACAAAATGAAATTCCGGTTATTTAGGGTTTGAAGTCGGTCGGGGAATTGAAAAAATGCTCAATTCCGACCGGATTTGGCTGTATCGCGATCAATGGAAATGTATTTGGACCAGATCGGTTCAGCAGAAAACGTCGCAACAAAAGCGGTATGTGCCGCCTGATCAGCCTCACTCAAGCGCGGCGGAAGCGCTTTTTCACGAGGCTTCGGATGCCAGGCATTGCCATCTTCATCCAACCCCTCCTCCGGATTATCCGCTCTCAGACCAAGGTCAGCCTGTGCACCGCCCAGCAGTTCCAGATAGACCTTTGCAAGAAGCTCCGCATCCAGTAACGCGCCGTGAAAGGTACGGTGATCATTGTTGACGCCATAGCGCGAGCAAAGCGCATCAAGGGAATTCGGGCCAGCCGGGTTTTTCCTGCGGGCCAGCATCAGCGTATCAACGACACGCTCATCAGAGTAAACCGGGCGGCCGACGGCCTTCAATTCGGTGTTGATGAAGCCCATATCGAAGCTGGCATTATGGGCAACCAGAATCCCGTCATCACCAACGAAGTCGATAAATCCCGCTGCAACATCGGCGAAGACCGGGTTTTCCTTCAAACTGTCCCAGGACATGCCATGCACATCAAACGCACCCTGGCTCACATCCCGTTCCGGGTTGATGTATTGATGATAGGTCTTTCCAGTAGGAAAGCGGTTGATGAGTTCCACACAGCCAATCTCGATCAGCTTGTCACCCTTGCGCGCATCCAGCCCTGTGGTTTCCGTATCAAAAACAATTTCACGCATGGGTTTTGTCACTCCGTTGAGGACCGTCTGGTCTGATCGAATCCACTTTGATGGAATTTAGCACAGGGATTGTTTCACGTGAATCACGCGTTGAGGTTTTGCAGAACTTTGCGGATTTGTTGCCGCGCATCTTCAATCCCCTTATCCGTAAAGACAATAAAGTCGGCTTTGGCGCGCTTGTCAGCATCACTCATTTGCCGTGCCAGCAAACCGTCATATTTCTCCGGTGTCATGCCGTCGCGTGCCAGCACGCGTTCACGCTGAACATCTGCCGGGGCGGTCACGACAATAATCTTGTCGCACAGGGCATCGCCGCCACTTTCGAACAGTAGCGGAATGTCCAGAAGAACAAATTTCGAGCGATGATCCCGATGGTGCTGGATGAAGTCCAGTTCCGCTGCGCGAACCAGCGGATGAATGATTTTTTCCAGATCAGCTAAAGCGTCTGCATGTCCGATGACGGATTGTGCAAGCGCTGCCCGATCGACAATACCGTTCTTGACGGCGTTTGGAAACCGTTTGCCAATTTCTGGAACAGCCGCGCCTTGATAAAGATCATGAACGGCCGCATCTGCATCAAAAACAGGAACACCTTCTTCGTGGAACAAATTGGCGGTTGTCGATTTGCCCATGCCGATAGAACCAGTCAGGCCGAGGACCAGCATATTTTGTCCCGGCGCGGTCATAGATCCTGCAGAACATGATTGCGCAATGCGTCTGTTACCTCTGGCCGGACGCCAAACCATTTTTCAAATCCCGGCACCGCCTGATGCAGCAGCATGCCAAGCCCATCGACCGTCCGGTTGCCATTTGCACGGGCTTCCTTCAGCAAATCTGTTTCAAGCGGGGTATAGACAATGTCGGTCACAACAGTGGTTATGGGAATGGATTTCAGGGAAAAGACGAGATCGTCCTGACCAACCATGCCAAGGCTGGTGGTGTTGACCAGCAAGTCGGCTTGCGACAGATATGCCTCAGCCTGCAGCAGGCTGTGCGGCATGATCTTGCAGTCATTGGCCAATGCCAGTTCTGAGAAATGGTCAGCCAATGCATGCGCACGCTTCACGGTTCGATTGGCCAGAATGATGGATTTAAAGCCGCGTGTCATCAGCCCATAGACGATGGCGCGTGAAGCGCCGCCTGCCCCCAGGACGATGGCCGTTTTAATGCCCGATTTTTTCGGGGCATCCCAATCCGGTACTCCCTCATCGAGATTGCCCAGAAACCCGTATGTATCGGTGTTGCTGACATGAAGCGCGCCGTCTTCCACCCAGTAGGTATTGGCAGCGCCCAGCACTTTGGCTGTTTCATCTGCATGATCTGCCAGAGCCAGAACCGCTTCCTTATGGGGAATTGTGGCGTTGCCACCGCAATATTGCAGCGTGCCATTTTTAAGCGAGTCCATGAAAGTGGGCAACGCGTCCGGGGCAATCGATTCGGCAGCGTAACAGCCCTCAATGCCATAATGCTGAAGCCAGAAGCCATGAAGGCGCGGCGAGCGGGAGTGTTTGATCGGGTACCCGATAACGCAGGCATTTTTACCAGTGGACTCAACCATCGATTCGGAACCGCAACACTAGGACATCAAAACGTCTTCAGCCCGCAACCAGGCCAGAAGTGGCAAAAGAGGAAGACCGAGAATGGTAAAATAGTCGCCCTCTATCTTCTCAAACAATTGAGACCCGAGGCCTTCCAGCTGATAGCCGCCCACGCTGCTGAGCGATTCCGGAAGGGTCTCTGCCATGTAGCGCCCGACAAATTCCGGAGACAGCTTGCGCATCCGCATATGCGCCTGCTCGGTGTGACGCCAGATTGTCTCACCATTGCGAACCACCGCAATGGCTGCATGCAACGTATGGGTTCGGCCACTGAGCCAAAGCAGCTTTTTGCGCAGATCTTCATCATCGCTGGCTTTGTGCAGGGTTTGCCCCTCACAGGTCAGTGTCTGGTCAGCACCAATAATCAATGTATCTGCAAAGCGTGACGACACATCGCCCGCCTTGGCCTCGGCCAGTACCTGCGCCAGATCCTCTCCATTCACGTCTGACCCCATGGCATCCTCGACGGCGCGTTCATCAATGGAGGCGGCTGTTGTGGAAATCTTCAAGCCTGCATCCCGCAACAGGCTGGCCCGGACCGGGCTTTGAGATGCCAATATCAGAGCTTCTGTCTGAAATTCTCCGAAGGATTCAGTCATGGATTATCCTGTCTTGCTTTGTGTGCGCCATAAAGGGTCAGAATCGCAGCGGCGGTTTCTTCAATTGAGCGTCTTGTAACGTCGATGATCGGCCATCCCCGGCGGGCGCAGAGACGCCGGGTCTGGGCAATTTCTTCTGCCACAGCATGTTTGTCGATATAGGTCGTATCCTTGCTCTCTGCATTAATCGACAGCAGACGGTGCTGCCGGATCTGCACAATACGGTCCGGACTCGCAATCAGGCCAACGATAAACGCATCGGTCATCTTCTCTATGACATCCGGCAGCGGCACATCAGGCACCAAAGGTATATTGGCAGCTTTCACACCCCGGTTTGCCAGATAGATGGATGTGGGCGTCTTTGAAGTGCGGCTGATGCCGAGAATGACAACATCAGCTTCTTCAAGATCGTCGCTCATCTGGCCGTCATCATGAGACAGGGTGAAATTGAGCGCATCAATGCGGCGGAAATATTCTGTGTCCAGGGCATGCTGTGCGCCTGCGCGCTGCGCCGATTTTGCACCCAGATAGGTCTGGAACAAAGACAAGATCGGATCCAGCACTGACAGGGCCGGAACTCCCAACTCGCGACACCGCTCCTCCAGCAGCGCGGCGTGGTCCGGCTCTATCAATGTGTAAAGGACAATACCTGGCGACGCCTCAATATCCTCAACCACCTGGGCAATGTCTTTTTCACTGCGCACCATGGTGTAGATATGTTCCCGCGCCTGCGCAGAATCATATTGGGCAGCAGCGGCACGGCCGACATTAATCAGCGTTTCGCCGGTGGCATCTGAAATCAGATGAAGATGGAAAAAGGTGGATTTTTTCACGGTTGGATATCCACAAACTGTGGGTTACGCCTGTTGACGAATCATGAATGAGTTTTGGAGAAGTCTTGGCGAAATGTCCACCCGGCCACTTTATGCGCAATGGTTAATAAAACATTAACATTTTGTTAGGGGTGGATAACGCTGCTGATTGAAACGCGAAAATTGTGGACCATTTCTTATCCTGAGTTTTCCCTGAACAGTCCACAATCAGACAAGGCTTTTGACGCTGTTAACCTTTTGTTTACAATTTGAATTTCTGGAAGTTCCCGTATTTTTGGCAAAAGCTTCATAATTTATGCTGGTAGTTCCTGGCCTCTCCGCGTTGGGGATAATTCACGACGTTTTGTGGATGATTTTTAATTCCCGTTCCCCACACCCTAATAATAGAAATAGAAAGAAATTAAGAATTTATTAGGGAATTTTTGGGGAGTGAAACCGCTTGGGCTTATGCTAGTTACTGAGGCACAGAAGGACGGGCCTGGTGGTCTCATTTGGCTGAGCAGCAAACATTTTGCGATATCGGATTATTTATGAACAGACGCATGTTACAGGTTTTACGCAGTGGTCCGGATGATGAAGCCATGTGGCCGCCACCCATCTGGATGATGCGTCAAGCTGGACGATACCTGCCCGAGTACAAAGAAACCAGAGCGGAAGCAGGTTCGTTTCTGGATTTATGTTATTCGCCAAAGTTTGCCACCGAAGTCACGTTGCAACCCATTCGCCGATTTGGCTTTGATGCAGCTATTCTGTTTTCGGATATTCTGGTGGTGCCTGATGCGTTGGGACGACGGGTCACCTTTGAACCCGGTGTTGGGCCAAGGCTTGATCCCATTAAAGTCAATGAAATTAAGGAACTGACTGTCGCGAACGCATTGGAGCATTTGAAACCTGTCTTTCAGGCGGTGAATGATATTCGCGCAGCCCTACCCTCTGAAACAACTTTCTTGGGTTTCTGCGGCGCGCCCTGGACCGTTGCAACCTATATGGTGGCCGGTCGTGGAACGCCTGACCAGGCACCGACACGTTTGTTTGCGCATCAACACCGCGCAGCTTTCCTCGATTTGATTGATGTATTGACGGATGTCTCGATTGATTATCTGTCTGCGCAGATTGATGCCGGTGCTGACGCGGTGCAGGTGTTTGACAGCTGGTCAGGTATTCTTGGCGAACCAGATTTCAACGAGTTTTGTCTCAGGCCGATGAAACGGATTGTGGCGGGTGTAAAAGCCCGTCATCCCAACACACCGATCATTGGTTTTCCGAAAGGTGCGTCGTTGCATTATGAGCGCTACGTTGAGGAGACAGGTGTGGATTGTGTCGGACTTGACTGGACATATCCGATGAAGCTGGCACGCGAGCGTTTTGGCACACAGGCTGTTCTTCAGGGAAATCTGGATCCCACGCGTCTGGTAGCTGGCGGGGAAGCGCTGCGCGAGGGAGTAGCAACGATTTTATCAGAGGCAAAAGGATCCCGATTTATCTTTAATCTTGGACATGGCATTACGCCGGAAACGCCGATTGATCATGTGGCCGAGATGATTGAACTGGTTCGAGCGGGTTAGGATTGATGATGTATCTCTGGATCAAGGCGTTTCACATTCTGGCAGTGATTTCCTGGATGGCGATGTTGCTCTATCTGCCACGGCTGATGGTGTATCACTGCAGTGCGGAGGCTGGAGGCCGGCAATCAGAAACCTTTAAAATCATGGAAAGGCGTTTGTTGCGTGGCATAGGCACTCCCGCGATGATTGTTACCTGGGTTTTGGGGCTCTACCTTGTGGCTGATGGTGGCTATTTGTCTGACGGGACGTTTTGGGCACATCTGAAAATTCTGTTGGTGATCGTGATGTCGGCGCTTCATATGCGGTTTGCCTGGCACGTGAAGCGATTTGCGGCAGACGAGAACAAACACTCCGAGCGCTATTTCCGGTTTATGAATGAAGCCCCAGCGGTTGTGATGGTGGCAATTGTTGTTTTGGTTGTCGTGCGACCGTTCTGATTTATGGGTAATTGTCACGAGGCGTTTTCTGCTGATCTATAAAAAGCCCTTGTGATTTCCGACTTTTATCGCTATCTGAGAGAAAACCTACCTTTGGCCCAGTTGGGGCGCTTTCAAAAACATAACAAATGTTCTGCGTATTTCCCATCGTCGGACAAAAAAGCGACTTAATTAGCTGAAACAGGCATTGTGCAAGAAATTGCATATTTATCTGCTTCGCTTAAATCGCTTCAAATTTTCACCTGTCAATCAATCAACAGATATATGCGCGCTGGACGCGCAAGGATTTAAACAAACACATGGCCGAGATGAAGCTGTCTGATCTGAAACTGAAAAGCCCGACCGAATTGCTGATGCTTGCGGAACAGCATGAAATCGAAAACGCAAGTACGATGCGCAAACAGGAATTGATGTTTGCCATTTTGAAGCAACTGGCGGAAGAAGAAGTCGAAATTATCGGCGAAGGTGTTGTGGAGCTTTTGCAGGATGGCTTCGGCTTTCTCAGATCGCCGCAGTCGAATTATCTGCCAGGCCCGGATGATATCTATATATCTCCCTCTCAGATTCGCCGCTTCTCTCTGCGCACCGGAGATACGGTTGAGGGCCATATCAGAAGCCCAAAAGATGGCGAACGCTATTTTGCGCTGCTGCGTGTCAACACAATCAACTTTGCAGATCCTGAAGAGGGACGGCACAAAACCCATTTTGACAATCTGACACCGCTCTATCCCGATGAGCGCTTTAACATGGAAATCGATGATCCAACGCGCAAGGATTTGTCAGGTCGCGTCATCGATCTGGTTGCTCCGCTCGGTAAGGGCCAGCGCGCATTGATCGTTGCGCCGCCGCGTACGGGTAAAACGGTCCTGCTGCAAAACATCGCCAATTCTATCGCAGCCAATCATCCCGAGTGTTACCTCATCGTCTTGTTGATCGATGAGCGCCCGGAAGAAGTGACAGATATGCAGCGCTCTGTGGACGGCGAAGTTATATCCTCCACATTTGATGAGCCGGCTTCACGACATGTTCAGGTTGCTGAAATGGTGATTGAAAAGGCCAAGCGTCTTGTTGAACACGGACGCGATGTTGTCATCCTGCTGGATTCGATTACACGATTGGGCCGCGCCTACAACACGGTGGTCCCAAGTTCGGGCAAGGTATTGACCGGTGGTGTTGATGCAAATGCCTTGCAGCGTCCGAAACGCTTTTTCGGTGCCGCGCGTAATATTGAAGAAGGTGGCTCCTTGAGCATCATCGCGACCGCGTTGATTGATACCGGCAGTCGTATGGATGAAGTCATCTTTGAAGAATTCAAGGGAACTGGTAACTCCGAGCTGGTTCTGGATCGCAAGGTTGCAGACAAGCGCACCTTCCCGTCGATGGACATTCTCAAATCCGGTACACGGAAAGAGGATTTGTTGATGGGCAAATCGGAGTTGCAGAAAGTCTTTGTCCTGCGCCGCATCCTGTCTTCCATGGGTACGGTGGATGCTATCGAGTTCCTGCTGGATAAGCTGAAACAGACCAAGTCAAATGATGACTTCTTTGATTCAATGAACACCTGATCCCAAACCACACTCCAAAGGGTTCGATTCGTATCCGTAACCTTTAATGATGGACCTGGGATTGACGGTTGGATGAGACGATGAATACACCAGCCCTGTTCACAGAAACAATATTTGCGCTTGCCAGTGGCCAGACCCCAAGCGGAGTGGCCGTTGTGCGTGTCAGCGGACGGGATGCGCGCTCGGCTTTGGACGTGTTTCACGTGAAACAACCCGAGCCCAGACACGCGCAGCTCTCCGTCCTGACCGATGCAGACGGCAGACCATTGGATCAGGGGCTTGTGTTCTGGTTTCCAGGACCTGCCAGCTTCACCGGTGAAGATGTTGTCGAATTCCATCTCCATGGCAGTGCAGCCGTGCTGGACGCTGTTTTCCAGCAACTTGGTACGCTGCGAAACTGGCGCATGGCCGAGGCTGGTGAGTTTACCAGGCGCGCTTTTGAAAACGGTCGTATGGACCTCACCGAAGTTGAAGGTCTTGGCGACCTTCTGGCGGCACAGACAGAAGCCCAACGACGGCAGGCGCTGAACCAGTATACCGGATCATTGCGGATGCTGTATGATGGATGGCGACAAGCATTACTGTCTCTCAGAGCCGCTGTAGAAGCAGATTTCGATTTCTCCGATGAGGAAGATGTTCCCGGTTCAGTCGCGGAATTCGTGTCAGGTGATGCGCTTTCCCTTTCGCGCCAGATCGAATCCCATTTGAATGATGGGCGTCGGGGCGAAATTATCCGGAACGGATTGCGTGTTGTTTTGGTTGGGTTGCCCAATGCGGGCAAAAGCAGCCTTTTGAATGCGCTGGCACAACGCGATGTTGCCATTGTCACGGATGTACCTGGCACAACGCGTGATGTCTTGTCCGTTTCCCTGAACCTCAACGACCAATTGATAAACATATCCGACACTGCCGGCCTGCGGGACAGTTATGATGTTGTGGAGATCGAGGGTATGCGCCGCGCAGAAGAGGCAGCGCGGAGTGCAGACCTGATCCTGTCGCTTTGTCCGGCCGATCAACCGGGCTTCCATGTCGCTTTTCGGGATTCCGATGAGGGCGATTTTCCTTCAATCCTAAAAGTACGCACGAAATGTGATCTTCTGCCAGACAGTGATGCTGGTGGGACTCCTTCGGGCGACACTGATATTGACGTCTCGGTTAGAGATGGGTCGGGGCTTGATAAGCTCATGTCAGAACTGGCTCGATTCGGCTCCGTACCTATCACCGGGCAAAGCGATGTTACGACAAGTCCCCTTATCACGCGGGCGCGGCACCGGCTTGCATTAGAACGCTGCGTTACATCCTTGCAGTCTGCAGGCGATGATCAACTGCCGTTGGAAATTCGTGTCGAATATCTCAGGACGGCTTCCGATTCCCTCGGCCAGATCCTAGGCCGCATTGACGTTGAAGACATTCTCGGCCATATCTTTTCTGAATTCTGTATTGGCAAATAAACGCCGGATTTGCGGCGATTGCCTATGGGTCCCTATTCTTCGTGATGGTCAATCAGACCACCGAGATGATTTGCAAGAGTGACTGTAAACATGCGCTTTGATGTTATTGTAATTGGCGGCGGCCATGCCGGCTGTGAAGCAGCGGCAGCTTCTGCTCGATTCGGAGCCGATACAGCCCTTGTGACACATTCCTTTGATACAATTGGCGCGATGTCCTGTAACCCCGCAATTGGCGGCCTGGGCAAAGGACACCTTGTACGTGAGATTGACGCTCTTGACGGGCTCATGGGCCGTGTTGCGGATGAGGCGGGTATTCAGTTCCGAATGCTGAACCAACGTAAGGGTCCGGCTGTTCAGGGACCAAGGGCGCAGATCGATCGGGCGCTTTACAAAGTTGGCATGCAGCGTGAAATCTCGGCGCAATCCGGTTTGACCGTGGTTGAGGGGTCTGCTGAGGCTATCCTGACGGATGATTCTGGAATTTGCGGGCTGCAACTGGCTTCTGGCGAAACGCTGCACTGTGGGGCCCTTGTCATTACAACAGGCACATTCTTGCGCGGGCTCATTCATATGGGTGATGAGCGGATTGAGGCTGGCCGTGTTGGTGAAGCCCCGTCTGTCGGCCTGGCGCATTCCTTTCTGTCCCACGGGTTCAAACTGGGGCGTTTGAAGACAGGAACTCCGCCGCGTCTGGATGGTCGGACGATTGACTGGAGCCAGGTGCAGGAGCAGCCTGGCGATGATATTCCGGTTCCGTTTTCATTTCTGAATGATCGGATCACAACACCGCAGGTGCCCTGTCATCTGACACGGACCACTGCCGAAACCCATAAGATCATTGCGGATAATCTGACCAAATCAGCCATGTATTCCGGAAATATCTCAGGTGTTGGCCCACGTTATTGCCCCTCTATTGAAGATAAGGTCGTTCGCTTCGCAGATCGGGATCATCATCAGATTTTCCTGGAGCCGGAAGGTCTGAATGACCATACGATCTATCCGAACGGTATTTCCACCAGCCTGCCCCGCGATGTGCAGGATCTGTATGTGCGCAGTATTCCGGGCTTGGAAAAAGTGGAAATCCTGCAATATGGTTACGCGATTGAATATGACCATGTGGATCCACGTGAGTTGAAGCCGACGCTTGAGACCATTGCGTTGCCCGGGCTGTATCTGGCTGGGCAGATTAATGGGACCACCGGGTATGAAGAGGCAGGCGGACAGGGTCTTATTGCCGGAATGAATGCAGCAAGGCGTGCCGGTGGTTCGGATGAGATCATTTTTGATCGGTCCGAGGCCTATCTTGGCGTCATGACGGATGATCTGACCACCAGAGGCGTCACCGAGCCGTATCGCATGTTTACCTCCCGCGCCGAGTATCGTCTTTCTCTTCGCGCTGACAATGCGGACCTTCGTCTGACGGCAAAAGGCCACGCCTGTGGCATTGTTGGTTCCAGACGCTGGGAGCGATTCAGTGAATGGCAGGCGGAATTTGCGTCGGTGGTCGCGCATGCAAAGGCGGTTGAGGTGTTGCCCACTGCATTGGCCGGTGCAGGAATTAAGGTTAATCAGGATGGGCGGCGCCGGGATTTGTTTGGTTTGCTGTCCTATCCCACCGTTTCACTTGACGCGCTCGCGCCGTTCTGGCCACAGATTTCCGATTTCAGCGCCCGATTGAAGCAGCAACTTGAGACGGAAGCGCAATATGCGGTCTATCTGGACCGACAGCGCGCTGACATTCAGGCCTTCAAGCGGGATGAACAGATCGCACTGCCGATGGATCTGGATTTCAGCACATTGCCGGGCATTTCCAATGAAGTCTGTCAAAAGCTGACAGCAGCAAAACCGGCAACCTTGGGGCAGGCTTCGCGTGTTGAAGGGGTGACGCCGGCGGCTATCACCCTGTTGTTGGCCTATGTCAAACGACGTGGCAACGCGGCTTGATTATTTTATGATTGGTCGCAGTAGATAATGTCTTTCCTGGAAGCAGACCGCGAGCGGTTTCAACGCCATTATGCCGTTTCCCCTGTCGTCATGGAGCGGCTGGAGGTCTTTGCAGATCTTTTGAGACACTGGCAGCGCGCGAAAAACCTGGTCTCAAACACAACTTTGGATCAATTCTGGTCGCGGCATGTGTTTGACTGCTATCAGCTGTTACAGCTTGGCCGTGCGGACGGTCATTGGGTTGATTTGGGCAGTGGCGCAGGTCTTCCGGGGCTGGTGATTGCGTTGGGCAGATCTGAATCCACAGAAAACTTGCAAGACGGATCAGTCACGCTGGTCGAGGCGAATGGTCGTAAATGCGCCTTCCTGCGGGCTGTTTCACGTGAAACAAATGTGCCTGTGACCATCCTGAATAATCGAATCGAATCCGTATCGATTGCGGATCTGCCTCATAGCCCGGATTATATCACGGCAAGAGCGCTGGCACCGCTGGAAAAACTGACCGAAATGATGGTCCCTTTGATGCAGCCAAAAACAGTCGCACTTGTCCACAAGGGACAAGATTTTGCGTCTGAAATTGAAAAAGCATCTAAATATTGTGATTTCGATGTGATACAACACAAAAGTCAGCTGGATAATCGCAGTGTGATTCTTGCCCTTTCGGGGTTGCGTTTACACACGTAGATCGACCGAGTGGCCTGATACAGTTGACATGCATTTGCTTCTATTTTGGATGAGATATCGTGTTGATCGACCAACAAGCCGCAAAAGACGACTCTGCCCCGGTGACTCCGGATGCGCCACAGGCGCGCCCGCGGGTGCTTGCCCTTGCAAATCAGAAGGGTGGCGTGGGTAAAACCACGACAGCCATTAATCTGGGAACAGCGCTGGCCGCCATAGGCGAGCGCGTGTTGATCGTTGATCTTGACCCGCAGGGGAATGCCAGCACAGGTCTGGGCATTGATCGCAAAACCCGTAAAAGCTCAACTTATGATGTTTTGTGTGGCGACGTAACTATGGCGGAAGCTGCCATGCATACGTCAGTGCCGCGTCTGGATGTCGCGCCCTCAACCCTGGATCTTCTGGGTCTTGAGTTGGAAATTGCACAAATGCCGGATCGGACCCACAGGCTGCGCAGCGCCATTGATGATCTTAAGCTTGCTATCGGTGATGCTGGTGAGCCTTACACCTATGTTCTGGTGGATTGCCCGCCCTCGCTGAACCTGCTGACCATCAACGCCATGACGGCTGCTGATGCCATTCTGGTGCCGCTGCAATGCGAATTCTTTGCTCTGGAGGGTTTGAGCCAGCTGCTGACAACTGTCGAGCAGGTGCGGCGAACCTTGAACCCGGGTCTTTCAATTCATGGTGTTGTGCTGACCATGGTGGATGACCGCAACAATCTATCGCATCAGGTGGCGCAAGACGTGCGTGCCCATATGGGCAGCAAGGTTTACAAGACGGTTATTCCGCGCAATGTGCGGGTGTCCGAAGCGCCTTCCTATGGCAAGCCGGTCCTGTTATATGACCTGAAATGTCGTGGCAGTCAGGCCTATATGAAGCTTGCTTCAGAAATCATTCAACGTGAGCGCACCCTGCGTGCGGCCTAAAAGCAAAAGAGCCCTTATCATGGCGGACGATATTTCCAAAAAGCGGCTCGGTCGTGGTCTTGCAGCATTGCTGGGAGATGTGGACACAGATGCGGAAGCGGTTGAACGCGCTCGGTCGCAGCGCCGGGTGCCGATTGAATTTGTCACCCCCAATCCAAATAATCCAAGGCGTAGCTTTGCGGCTGATGATCTGGAAGATCTGACCCGGTCCGTGCGTGAAAAGGGAATCGTTCAGCCCATCCTTGTACGGCCTCAACCGGGAAAGCCGATCAGCGATAATCGCTATGAAATCATCGCCGGTGAGCGTCGCTGGCGTGCTGCTCAGGCGGCAGGATTGCATGAAATACCTGTTTTAATACAGGCAGTTAGCGACAAGGAAGCTCTGGAACTTGCAATTGTCGAGAACGTTCAGCGCTCTGACCTCAACCCCATTGAGGAAGCGCGCGGCTACCAGCAATTACTGGACGGGTTCGACTACACCCAGCAAGACCTTGCCACCGTCATTGGCAAAAGCCGCAGTCACGTTGCCAATACATTGCGCCTTCTGAAATTGCCTGATGGTGTGCAAAAATTGCTTCAGGATGGTGAATTGACAGCTGGCCACGCCAAAATACTGGTCGCGGCAGATGATCCTGCGGCGCTTGCCAGCCAGATTGTTGATGGCCATATGAGTGTCCGTGCCGCCGAAACCCTGGCACGCAGTGCTGGTGAGGGCCAAAAAGGCTCCGGTTCATCGCAATCGACCGCTTCTGCCCTTGTGAAGGATGCAGATACGCAGGCGCTTGAAAACAGTCTGTCCGAGGTTCTGGGCTTGCTGGTTGATCTGAGGCATAAGCCAAATGGAACCGGTGAATTGCGCGTCAAATACAAAACACTTGATCAGCTCGATTTCATTACGGCAAAATTGAGAAGCTGATCCTCGCCTGTTGGCATCGGTCAATTTGGATTCCTGCAATCAAACAGCTTCTTAACGCTGAATTGTGGCGGCGCCCAATTGAATCAGGATTCCGTCGGTAAACCCTTGTCCTTGTGGTGAAATGACACCATATTGAAAATGAGTTTTACCCGGGGTTGCTCCTCCCATCCCTTGATTTGTTTTTATGAGGATATAATGGCTGATCTAAATCGTCGTACAATTGGGCAGGCAGGCGTTCAATCGCAGGCGGATATTGATGAAGGCCTCCGCGCCTACATGCTCAAAGTCTATAATTACATGGCCATCGGCCTTGCGCTGACAGGCGTTGCTGCCCTGATGTTTGCCAATCTGGCAACGACGGGTGATGCATCCGCTGCTGCTGCACAATTGCCGAATGGCAAGATGCTGACCGATTTCGGTGTGATGCTGTTCACATCACCTTTGCGTTGGGTCGTGATGCTGGCACCTTTGGGCCTGGTGTTCTTTCTGATTGCCAAGGTTCCGACCATGAGTGTGAGCGCAGCACAAACCACATTTTGGGCTTATGCGGCCTTGATGGGCGTTTCACTGTCTTCAATTTTCGTCATCTACACGCCTGAGAGCATCACGCAGGTGTTCTTTGTCACTTCGGCGTCCTTCCTGGGACTTAGCCTTTATGGTTATACCACCAAAAAGGATCTGTCCGGCTGGGGTTCATTCCTGATGATGGGCCTGATCGGCATTATCCTTGCGTCGATCGTGAATATCTTCCTTGGTTCAAGCGCGCTGCAATTCGCCATTTCGGTGATCGGTGTTCTGGTGTTTGCTGGCCTCACCGCCTATGACACGCAGCAGATCAAGAACATGTATGATGTTAATGATGATGGCACGGCCTCTGGTCGCAAAGCGATCATGGGTGCTTTGAAGCTCTATCTCGACTTCGTCAATCTCTTCATCATGTTGTTGCACCTGTTCGGCAATCGCAATTAACATTCTGCGGATATTTGAATAAACTTAAAGCGCGGTCCATTGGGCCGCGCTTTTTGATTCGGATACGAAACCCGTCATATGACAAAGACCTCCCCAGCCTTTGAGATCCTATTACCTCAGTCCACGGATTTGCCGTTCATCCATGCCATCTATGAGCACGCTGTTCTGACCGGCACCGCATCCTTTGAGCTGACACCACCGGATCTGACAGAAATGACCCAGCGCTATCATGCGCTGGTAGATCATGATTTCCCCTATTTTGTCGCCAAGGATTTGACTGGAAATTTGCTGGGTTATGCCTATGCCAGCCTCTATCGGGCACGCCCAGCCTATCGGTTTACCGTAGAGGATTCGATTTACATCGCGACCGAGGCCCAGGGTCTTGGCATTGGGCGGGCGCTTTTGTCCCGTGTCATTGAAGACGCGACCAATAAGGGCTTTCGGCAAATGATCGCCGTGATTGGCGATAGTCAGCATAAAGCCTCAATTGCCTTGCACCAGCGGCTTGGCTTTGAACATACAGGCGTGTTTCGGGATGTTGGCTGGAAACGAAATCGTTGGCTCGATACTGTTTTGATGCAACGATTTCTGGGTGAGGGCGCAAGGACGCCTGCTGAAAGCTGAATGGATTGCCAATGGCTGGATATTCAAAAACACCTCTTTTCAAGAAGCTCGGCCTGAAACCCGATATGAAAGCGGTGTGTCTCAATGCACCCGATAATTACCTGACTATGCTGGGACCGGACGCCCTGGCACCAGACTGGCTTGATAGTCTCAGCACCGGGTGCGATTTCGTCCATTTGTTCACAAAGTCAAAGGTTGAGCTACAGGCGCGTTTGCCTGCGTGCCAGAGATCGATCAAATCCAATGGAATGATCTGGGTTTCCTGGCCCAAGAAAGCCTCAAAGGTTCCAACCGACATAACGGAAGATACCATTCGCTCCGTCTGTCTGCCATCCGGTCTGGTTGATGTGAAGGTCTGCGCTGTCGACGATATCTGGTCAGGACTGAAACTTGTAATCCGCAAGGAATTGCGGTGATGCGGGCCGTCACCGGATGACAAACTTTATGAAGCGGTGCCCGATCTGATGGCCAAGTCAAAACCAAAGCCAAAAGAAACGGAACTCTATCCTCCGATCAAGGCCTTTCTTGAAAATCAGGGCTATGACGTCAAGGGAGAGATCGGCGCGGCTGATGTGGTCGGTGTGCGCGGTTCGGAAGTCCCTGTCATTGTTGAGTTGAAAACGGGCTTTTCCCTGAACCTGTTTCATCAGGCCATTGAGCGGCAATCGATGACCGATGCTGTCTATGTGGCTGTGCCGCGCAGCACCGGCCGGATGTTTTTAAAGATGCTGCAAAACAACAAAGCCCTGTGCCGGCGCCTGGGTCTGGGTCTTATTACGGTCCGGCTGAAGGATTTGTTTGTTGAGATACATCTTGATCCAGCGCCCTACAGGCCCCGCGGATCGAAGGCTCGTAAAGCGCGTCTGCTGAGAGAGTTTGCAAAACGGGTTGGCGATCCCAATGAAGGCGGGGCTACCCGTAAGGGCCTGGTGACGGCCTATCGGCAGGATGCATTGCGCTGCCTGTCCATCCTGTCCGCCAATGGCCCTATGAAGGCTGCAAACGTTGCCGCGCAGTCCGGGGTGAATCGGGCAAGAAATATCATGGCAGATGATCATTATGGCTGGTTTGAACGTGTTTCAACCGGCATTTATGCTTTGACCCCGAACGGCGTTGAGGCGGTTTCAAACTATGCTAATGATTTAAAAACCATTGCCGCAGCGACAGAAACCACACCTGTCTGATGAATTTACTAAGACGGCTTATTATTATGCTCCACCGGTATACCGATTAGTGGGAATGCCAGAACTCTGCGGTTTTGACATCATTTATTTACAAATTCCCAGACCTTCGAGATGACGACTGATCCTTCTCCAACGCTTGAGGCGACGCGTTTTACCGATCCTGCGCGCACATCTCCTACGGCAAAGATGCCAGGATACGATGCCAGGAAACGACGCTGCGTACGGGGACGCTTCACCGCATGCCTCTCCGGTTTTCACAAAGCCGCGTTTGTCCAGATCGACAATATTGGACAGCCAATCCGTATTAGGCGCAGCTCCAACCATGAAAAACACGGAGCGGGCGGATATGGTTTCCGTCTTGCCGCTGTTCATGTCCAAAACCGCTACGGATTGCAAGTAATCTTCGCCGTTAAGCTCTGCGATTTCGCTGTGATAATGAATGGTAATCCCAGGGTCTGCCTCAAGTCGGTTGGACAGATAGTCTGACATGGAAGCCGCCAGTGTCGCCCCGCGCACGAGCAGGTGGACATGTTTGGCGGCACGGCTGAGGAACATGGCGGCTTGTCCGGCGGAATTTCCACCACCGACAATAATGGCTTCTGTATCGCGGCAATAGCGCGCCTCTATCTCTGTCGCAGCATAGTAGATGCCCGCGCCCTCGAAGCGCTCCAGATCCTTTAAAGGCAGTCGCCTGTATTGAACGCCTGTTGCAACAATGACCGCCTTCGCACAGATTGTTTTTCCTCGACAATAATGGTCGAAATCTCGTAGGCCCTTTCCAACAGACATATCTTCTCAAGCTTGTGAGCAGTATGGTCCGATTTGCTGCGGTTGTCGGTCTCTATAGGCGCAGCTCGTATTCACAATCAGCAGGGTAAAGCACTCCCCTCATGGACATTGTCGACATCATCAAATCCATTGAGGGAACTGAAACCGGAGCGTTGGTGGCTCTGGTTCTGGCCCTGCTGTCTGCCATGGCCCATGCGCTGTTCGGTGCGGTGCTGAAATCCGGCGATCCGATCCTCAATCGCGGAGCCATCAATGTCTGTTACGGATTGGCCGCAGCGCCCCTTGCCCTGTTTGTTGCACCCTGGCCGTCAGATGAATTATGGCCGATCCTGTTTCTCGTCTATCTGGTGCATTTTGCCTATGAATGGTTTCAGGTGAAGTCGTTTGAGCATGGTGCTTTTGTGCTGGTCTACCCGATTGGACGCGGCTCCGGACCCTTGCTGATTGCTCTTGCGGCCATTGTCGTGTTTCAAGAAAAACTATATTGGAATCAATGGCTTGGAATTCTGATGATTTCCGGCGGCATTCTGGGTCTGGCTCAAGTCAATCTGAAAAGCGCGCTTTTGAAGGGTGAGAATATGCGCGGGCTGCATCTGGCCATCGGCTTTGCCCTTGGAACCGGCTTTCTGATTGCGGTTTACACCACGATTGATGCCTATGGCATCAGATTGGCGGACAATCCGTTTACATTCCTGGCATGGTTTTTCTTCATGGGCCTGTTCAGCTCTCCCATTATTGCAATATTGAAATACCGACGCCTGGAGGTGCCTGTTGACAAGGTTGCGTTGTTCGCACGGGGTTTGCTGGGCGCCATTATCGCTGTTATCAGTTTTGGTTCCGTGATGCTGGCGACACGGCTTGGACAGGTCGCCACAGTCGCTGCGCTGCGTGAGACATCCATCATATTTGCAACCGCATTGGGCGTCTTTGTTTTCAAAGAGCAGATAACGGCGTCCCGCCTGTTGCTGATCGGTTTGATTGCTGCAGGCGCTGTGATGGTTGAAATATGATCGTAATCAGTAATTAGCCGGCTATATTCAGGCGCTCAACTCGGTTGAGGGATTCACCGGAATGACAAAGCTCTTGAAGGCTGCAGGCTCTGCCAGGCTGGAGTAGATGCGCATGGCAATATCGTTCTTTTCCGATACCAGCCAGCGCACATAAGTCCAGTTGCGGGTGTTGCCAATCCCGGTCAGTTCCCGGACGAGTTCGGTGCTGATGCCCAGACCCCTGTGTTCATGCGCAATGAAAAGGTCATCCAACTGGCCGGTGCGGCGACCGCTGATGGCCTCGGGCAAATCGAAAAAAATGGCAAAACCAACCAGTTCTTCATCCCGGAAGGCACCCAGAACTTCTGCGGTGGAATCCTGTAAAAGGGTCTCGGCATAATACTGGTCGGGGCGGCGCGGTGCGCCCCGGCGCAGCATCTGCGCGTAAGAAGCGACAAGCGGCGCGAGTGTAAGCGCGTCGCTGTCGACAAGAATTCGCATGCTGAGCCCTTTAACGGCCATGATTTATGCTCCCGCTGCGTCGGCCAGCACATCCAGTTCTGCCAGAATGGCTTCGCCCATGCCTTTGGTCCCGACCTTCGTCATCCCATCAGTATAGATATCGCCGGTACGCAGGCCTTTTTCAAGAACACCGGCAATGGCCTTTTCAACCAATGTGGCTGTATCGCCCATATCCAGTGAATAGCGTAGGGCCATGGACAGACTTGAAATCATCGCGATTGGGTTTGCCTGACCCGTGCCAGCAATATCGGGAGCAGACCCGTGGACAGGTTCATACATGGATTTTCGCTTGCCAGTCCTGGCGTCTGGCGCGCCCAGTGACGCAGATGGCAGCATGCCAAGTGAGCCGGTCAACATGGCCGCAATATCAGACAACACATCGCCAAACAGATTGTCGGTTACGATCACATCGAACTGCTTTGGATTGCGCACCAATTGCATGGCACCGGCATCTGCCAGCATGTGATCCAGTGCTACGTCTGCGTACTCTTCCGCGTGAACCTTGGTTACGACCTGATTCCACAACACGCCGGACTTCATCACATTGCGCTTTTCCATGGATGTGACTTTGTTGTTGCGGGTACGCCCCAAATCAAAGGCAACACGGGTAATGCGCTCAATTTCATAAGTGTCATAAACCTGAGTGTCGATGCCACGTTGCTGGCCGTTGCCCAGATCAATAATCTCTTTGGGTTCGCCAAAGTAAACGCCGCCTGTCAGCTCCCGTACAATGAGAATATCAAGGTCTTCTACGATTTCCCGCTTCAGGGAAGATGAATCAGCCAGTGCGCCGTAGCAAATGGCAGGGCGCAGATTGGCAAATAATTGCAGATCCTTGCGCAACCGCAGCAAGCCAGCCTCCGGACGCACCTCATAAGGCACATCGTCCCATTTAGGACCCCCAACAGCGCCAAACAGAACGGCGTCTGCCTGTTGTGCCAGATCAACAGCTTGATCGGACACGGCACTGCCGTAAGCGTCGTAGGCAGCTCCACCGACCAGATCTTCTTCGATCTCAAACGATGCCAGCCCGGCCTTTTCAATCCAGGCCAGAACGGACCGGACTTCGGTCATGACATCGGGGCCAATGCCGTCGCCGGGAAGAAGAAGGAGCTTGTGGGTGGTCATAATGAAATCCTTGGTCGCATGATTGTTAGTGGGTGGATAATGCGGCTTGAATGCGCTGGCAAGAGGGTGCGGGATTGAAGCCGGACAAAACACCAATTTTCTGGCCAGAAGCGCCCATTTGAACCATCAAAAAGTCGGTTCAGCCATCTGCCTTCAGTGCGGTGACTTCAATTTCAATCTTCATGGCCGGATCAATCAGATCGCAGATGATCATGGTCGCCGCCGGGCGGATGTCTGTGAAATAGGTGCCGACCAGATTGAATATCGTGCTCACATATGTGCGGTCAGACACGTAGTAAACGGCGCGGACAATATCTGTGCGCTGGAAACCGGCCTGATGCAGGGTGTTGTCAATGGTGGCGAAGATGTTCGCCACCTGTGCATCCAGAGCTTCCGGCAATTGCATTGTTGCGTAGTCAAAACCAGTGGTGCCTGCAACGAAACACCAGTTGCCCTGCACCACGGCGCGGGAATAGCCAGCTGTTTCCTCAAAGGGGGACCCTGTGGAGATCAGCTGGCGTTTCATCATAAAGGCCCTAAAGCTTGATCCTCAGGCCCAGATTATCAGGCCCAGGGGCGTGTTTCGGTCTTACTGGCTTCAAACGCATCGATGCTGGCGACTTTTTCCATCGTCAGGCCAATGTCATCAAGTCCGTTCAGCAGGCAATGTTTTTTGAAGGCATCTATCTCGAAATTGATGACACCGCCATCAGGGCCGCGAATCTGCTGGGTTTCTAGATCAATGCTCAATGTCGCATTGGCACCGCGCTCGGCGTCATCCATCAATTTATCCAGCTCTTCCGGCGTCACCACGACGGGCAGAATGCCGTTCTTGAAGCAGTTATTGTAGAAAATGTCAGCGAAGCTGGTGGAAATGACACAGGTAATGCCGAAATCCTTCAGCGCCCATGGCGCGTGCTCGCGGCTTGAACCACAGCCGAAATTATCGCCCGCCACCAGAATATTGGCATTGCGGTAAGCTGGTTTGTTCAGCACAAAGCTTTCATTTTCCGAACCATCATCATTGTAGCGCATTTCAGAGAACAGAGCTGTTCCCAGACCGGTGCGCTTGATGGTTTTCAGATACTGTTTTGGGATAATCATGTCCGTGTCGATGTTGATGAACGGCATTGGTGCTGCAACAGCGGTCAATTTGTCGAACTTGTCCATTTTCTATTCCCTTATGTGATTGCGCGCCGGTTTAGCCCAGCTTTGGGCATTTGTGAAGCGGTGAGTTGCTGAATCTGACTCGGTTGATGGTCAGAAAGTCCGGGAATCAGACCCTGTTAACCATGGCATTGATCGCAAAAGCGCAATTAACGCGTAATTTACGGCGCGAAGCGATGTTGGCAACGTGATTGAAAAGACTTTGGTGCGCCCATGCCATCGACGGCAACACTTGCAGATTTTGAAGATGACAGTGTTTCAGATGCTGCCGGGATTGCTATGCCCTGGTCGCTGACTTTGAAAGACGCGCGCGCCCTGGATGATGAGGATCTGGCGGCTCTTGATGATTTGATGCGAAGGGCTGGTGACAGCCACTCCGGCAATGTCTTTTTTGAGCCGCGTGCGGTTCTGGCTTCATGTCCGTTGTCAAAGCAGCCGATACACTGGCTTTTGTGGTCCCAGCAAAACCGGCTTTGCTTTGCAGCCCCTGTTGTGGTGCGGCGGGTTGGCGGGTTTTCCTTTCTGAAAATCTGGACACACACCTACGCGCCACTTGGAACGCCGCTTATTGCTGATCCGTTTCAGGCTGATGCGTTGCTGGATGAATTAGCGCGGCAGGGTTTTTCAGCGTTTGTCTGCCCCTGGCTGGAGGCCGACAGTATTTTGGCCAAAGCGGTTAAAAATCGCGGCGCCCAACTGCAGGGATTTTGGTCCGGGCAGGCTGATCGTGTTGTTCTGACATCTGACTGGACGCAGGCCTCTGCGCTTTCCAAGCAGCGCAAAAAGAAATTGCGCAAAATGCAGCGGCAAATACCGCTGGTGCATACTGTGCTGCAGGGTTCTGAGGCGCAGAATGATGGATTCCGTCAATTCTGTGATCTTGAGGCCATGGGCTGGAAGGGGGCTGCAGGCTCGGCTTTGAAGCAGACTGAAACGGCCCTCAATTTTGCCACCGAACTGGTGGCCGGACATGCGGCCCGCGGTACGCTGTCGATAGACAGTCTGGATGACCCGGCCCGTACCGGTGATCAGGCGGTTGCCATGGTTGTGAGTTTTGCGCAGGCCGGGCGCGGTGTTGTCTGGAAAATCGGCCATCATACGGATTATGACGCCGTATCACCGGGCTATCAGGTTATTTTAGCCGCGTCAGAGCGTTTTACGGCGGCTGGTACCGCAATTTCTATCGATTCTCTGGCGGGTCCCGAGCATCCAATGGTCGGATGGCTGTGGCCTGGACGATTGACTGTGGGAACACTGACCATTCCGCTTGGAAACTCCGCGTTGGCAGCCAGAAGCCTGTCCCGGTTTTACGCGGCGGAAACACGCCTCAGATCAATGGCCCGGGCTCTGCGTCAGCGGCTTCGCGGATAGCTTCTTCGCGCAATTCACGGCGAATGATTTTTCCAGATGTTGTAAGCGGCAGTTCGGTTTTAAAGGCAATTTCACGCGGATACGCGTGGGCGGACAAGCGTTCACGCACATAAGTCTGGATTTGGCTTGCCAGATCGGGTGAGGGCGCAAAGCCGGGCGCTGGTACTACATAGGCCTTGACGATTTCTGTGCGCAGGGCATCAGGCTTGCCGATAACGGCCGCCAAAGACACAGCTTCATGGCTGAGCAGGCAGTCTTCCACTTCTGTGGGCCCTATGCGGTAGCCCGCAGATGTAATGATATCATCATCCCGCCCGACAAAGCTGACATAGCCGTCCTCATCCATGACAGCCTGATCGCCTGTGGCAAACCAGTCCTTCTGCGGCCCCTTGAATTTAGCCGCAGTCTCATCCGGCCGGTTCCAGTAAGACAGCATCATCACCGGGTCCGGCGCGCGAATGGCGATTTCTCCCTGATGGCCTGGGGGGAGTACCAGTCCCTCCGGGCCCAGAATGGCGACATGGTGGCCTGGAACCACCCGGCCAATGGCGCCCGCCCGGTTCATACCCAGAGCAGCGCAGGATCCAAGCACCAGATTGCACTCGGTCTGGCCATAGGCATCATTGGCAGAGATACCCAGCGCAGCTTTGGCCCAGCTATAGGTTTCCGCGCCCAGTGCCTCTCCGGCTGAGGCGAGCGATCGCAAACGCAAATCGTAGCGCGTTGCCGGGTCCGGCACCGCGCGCAGCATTTTCAAGGCGGTGGGAGGCACGAAGGCATTCACCACGCCATGGGTCTGCATCAGATGAAAAGCGTCTTCAGGATCAAATTTTTGGGTGGCACTGGAGAGCACCGCAACGCCCAGCATCAGGGATGGCAGCAGCACATTCAGCAGGCCACCGGCCCAGGCCCAGTCGGCTGGTGTCCAGATGCGGTCACCGGCCTGCGGCAGAAAATTGTGCGACATCTGCATTCCGGGCAGGTGACCCAGCAGCACCCGGTGGCCATGCAGTGCACCTTTGGGCGGTCCGGTGGTGCCGGAGGTGTAGATCATCATGGCCGGATCATCGGGTGTCGTCATCTTGGTCTGGAAACGGTCGGAGGCTTTTTTGAGAATATCCTCATAGTGAATGACATGCGCCGGAGCCGGTATACCGGTTGGCATATCTGTGACTATTATGGCGCGAAGTTTGGGCAATTGGCTCTGTAGTTCAGCGAGTTTTTCATAGCCTTGCTGATTGGTGATGATGCAGGAAACACCAGCGTCGGCAAGTCGATAGCTCAGGGCATCTGCGCCAAACAGGAGTGCCAGCGGAACCGCAATCATTCCGGCCTTATAGGTTGCAAGATGGGAGATCAGAGTTTCCGGACCCTGTGGCAGCAATACGCCTATTCTGTCTTGTTCTTGGCAACCCGATTCAACAAAGTAATTAGCCAGTTTATTAGATATTTTACTTAGTTGGCTAAACGTCCAGTTTTCAACGTTGCCATCCTGCGTGATATGGCTCAGCGCAAGCCGATCCGGATCATGGTTTTGCCAAACCTCGCAACAGGCATGGGCAATGTTGAACCGGTCCGGAATTTTCCAGCGGAATTTTGTGATTAACTCATCATATGTGGAAGCGGGGTTGAGCATAAGCTGATTGTTTATACTGAGGCGATCTGGGCTAAACCTGAACCTGCACGCCCAGGACCATGACCCAAAAGGTCTTTAACCCTGTGGTAGGATTGTTGGAAACACCCAGACCGATTTCACGAACGGCAGGTTTCAACATGTTTTTGCGGTGTCCCGGTGAGTCCTGCCACCCAACCATGGCCTGTTCAATTGTATCAAATCCGCCCGAAATGTTTTCAGCGGCTTCCTGCGCAAAATAGCCAGATGCATGCAGACGGCGCACAAAACTGTCGCCAAAGCCGATGGCGTGTTTCACTTTTCCCGTTCTCGCCATGACCAGAGCATGGCGCTCTGCCAGACGTTGCAATGTGGCATTGGGTGTGACGGCGCTTTGTCCGTTGCGGCGGCGATAGGCAGATGTCAGCGATGCGCCTCTGGAAATATGGCGGGACGTTGTGATGATACGCCCTTGTGACGGGTCGAGGCCGTCTGATTTGCTTTTGCCGGGCGTGGTCAGATCAACACCGGTTCCCACACATCCGCTCAGTGTCAGCGCTGCCGGTGCAAGCCCTGCCAGGACCATATAATTCAGCAGATTGCGTCGGCTTGGATCGGCCATGACTGTTCTGTTCCTCTGCGCGGATTATGAAGTGGTGATCCCGACTGGATTCGAACCAGTGACCCTCAGATTAGGAATCTGATGCTCTATCCTGCTGAGCTACGGGACCCCAGCACGTTTACCGGCCCTTGTTAGCAAAGGCTGACAGGAAATCAAAGTGGCAAGCTGTATTGAAGATTTTTGGCCGCAGACCAACAGAACCATATCAATTGCCACTCCTGAAGGGGCTTCCTCCAGAGACCGGTTTCTTACACAGATGTAAAGCGGATGTCATGAAGCAGAAAGGGCTGGCCTTTAGGCAGAATACAGTTGGCGAGGGATGTGCTCTTCGCTCCATGTGTTTTGTTAGAGGTTTGTCATGTTGCGTTTTCTCCGGCAGAATCGTCCTGTAGTTACGCCTGCCGGATTGAGTATTATTGTTTCTCTGTATCTTTTGGTGGCGTTGAACAACACTTTTTGGGTCAGGGGTGCCTCGGTTTTTGCAAGTCATGAAGTCAAGTTGACCCTGTTGGCCGCCGCCTTACTGCTGGCACACATTGCTGGAATGTTGTTGTTTTCCGCAAAATATCTGTTCAAACCGGTCCTCGTTTTCGCCATTTTTGTGGCTGCGGCTGCGGCCTATTTTGTCGATGGGTTCGGGGTCATTGTGAACCACCAGATGATTCGAAACGCAGTCGCAACAGATATGAACGAAGCCAGGCACCTGCTGACTTCGGCTTTCTGGGTGCACATGCTGCTCTATGCCCTTCTGCCGATTTTTGCTGTGTTGGCCGTTTCAGTGAAACGTGATCCGCCGCGCCAACAAATTGCGCGGACCGGTGGCAATATCGTCACTTGTCTGCTGGTTGGTCTTGCGATTATCTATGTGAATTTTCCGTCCTATTCGTCTGTTTTTCGCGACCGGCAGGATTTCATGGGGGTTGTAAACCCTGGTGCACCCATTGCCGGCGCAGTCAGATATGTGCGCAAGGCCATGCGTGAAACCAATGTGGTGGCCAAGCCGTTTGGCACGGATGCAAAGCCAGGCCCGGTTCTGAGCGGTGCGTCAAAACCGCTCTTTGTTGTGATGGTCGTCGGGGAAACTGCACGGGCGCAAAATTTCGGCCTGAACGGATATGCCCGAAACACGACGCCGCAACTGGAACAACGCGACGTGATCAATTTCACCGATACATCCAGCTGTGGTACGGCAACAGCGGTATCATTGCCCTGCATGTTTTCTCATTTTCCCAGAACAAAATTCAACAATCGTAAGGCCAAGGGGTGGGAAAACCTTTTGGACATTGCTCAACGTGCCGGATTTCAGGTTGAATGGTGGGATAATAATACGGGCCACAAGGGCGTTGCCAAACGCGTCTCAAACCGGAAATTCTCCGTCGGCACAAACCCGGACTTCTGCCGTGAAGGGGAGTGCGATGATGGTATTCTGACGGACGCCCTACGTTCTTATATAGCAAAGGCCGACAGCGACACGCTGCTGGTCCTGCATCAGGTCGGCAGTCACGGGCCAGCGTATTTCCTGCGTTACCCACCAGCTATGGAGGTGTTTTCACCTGCTTGCCGAACCGCACAGTTTGCCGATTGCAGCCAGGCAGAGATAATTGCCGCATATGATAATACGATATTATATACTGACAAGAATGTTGCCGACATTATCGATTTGGCGAACGAATATAGCGGGAAGCTGGCCAGCGCCGTGATTTATGTTTCGGATCACGGGGAGTCTTTGGGAGAGACCGGGTTGTATCTTCATGGCGCGCCTTATTTCATCGCGCCTGAAGAACAAACCAAGGTTCCTTTTATGGTCTGGTTTTCTGATGAATTTACAAATCAGATGGGTTTGAACCGGAATTGTGTGCGGGCCAAACAAGATGATCCGGTGACCCATGATAATCTGTTCCATTCCATGCTTGGCCTTCTGGATATTGAGACCAAAATACATGATTCGGAGCTGGATTTGTTTGGCAGCTGCATCGCGCCTGAGGTTCCTCAAGCGCGCGTTCCGTATGCTGCACTGTCCGGAGATCTTGATAACAGTTCAAAGCTCAACCTTCTTCCGTGAAGGATATTCTAATGTCTCTTTCTGTACCTCCACGACAACACGGGCTGGCCCATATTCTGGCCGCCACAAAATACTCCGCAAGTGGCGCAGGGCGGCTGCTTGGTGAGACAGCCTTTCGTCATGAGTGTGTTCTGTTCGGCTTGATTCTATTGGGTTTCGGCTTGTCCGGCGCCCGGCTTGGTAGTTATCTCGTAGCTGCAAGCCTGTTTTTCATTCTGGTTGCAGCTGAAGCATTGAACACTGCTATCGAGATTATCGTGGATCAGATTTCACCGCATTGGTCTGTTGCCGCAAGAGACGCCAAGGATCTTGGGTCGTTTGCCGTGCTCTGTCTGCTTTTGGCAAACGCCGCTTATGCCGCCTATGTCATCTTTGAATCGCTTGCGCGGGGAAACGTAATTCTGACCTGAAGGCCGGGCTTTTTCTGATCGCCGGGATTATTGTCAGACAAATGAATTTGTGCGCCGTGTAAATCCGCTACAGCTTTAACCAGTGCCAGGCCCAAACCATTTCCGGAGGTGGTTCGGCTTTGTTCCAGCCGGTAAAGCCGCTGCAGCACATTTTCGCGTTCAGCTTCTGGAATACCGGGACCATTATCCGCCACGCAGATTGCGGGAATCCCATCGTCCAGGTTCACAGCCATGGTGATTATTGTTTGTGCCGGGCAGTGACGAATAGCGTTTTCAACCAGATTGACCAGCATCTGCATCAGCAACCTCTCATCACCCTTTGTCAAAACCGGTTCATGGCAGGGAGCCATGTGAAGACTCATACCCGCGTCACTGGCGACATCTGAATACATATCCGCAACGGTCTCGATCAGGCTGGAGAGGTCGACTTTTGTAACATGCGATTTGTTGCGGGCGCTTGCCTCAATCTGGGCTATGCGCAACAGGGCTTCAAAGGTCTGGTTGATGTTGTCGCATTCCTGCTGCGCAGCTTCGAGTTTTGGCGTAACAGTTTTGCCTGACTTTTCCTGCTGCGCTGCATCCTCGATGAGGATCGACAATCGGTTCAGGGGGGTTTTCAAATCATGGGCAATATCTGTCGTAACCTGCTGCATTCCGTTGACCAGTAAGCCCAATCGATCCAACGCATTGTTGATGCTGCCTGATAATGTGTCGAGATCATCAGCGGATTTCAGACGGGGAATGCGCGCCGTTAAATCTCCGCCCGCAACGCGGTTCATGGTGTCGGCAACGGGGCGAAGGCGCTGTTGGACCTTGCGGCTCAGCAATATCGCACCAATCACAGCAAGGCAGATTGCAATTCCGGACGTCCAGGCCAGATTGACCAGAGTGATTTCCAGCAATTCATGGGAATCCTCCAGGCTTTGACCCACAGTCAATTGCATGTCGCCCACGGCTCTTGAATAGAGCCGATAGGCGTAATCGTCGCCACGTTTTATCTGGGGAAGTGCGTTGGTTGAGCCGCCTTCTGCAACAGGAAAGGCCTCTACATTACCTGCAAGCCGCTCACCATCTTTGTCAGTGAGCAACAGAATCCCGAGTTGGGGATCGCGTAAATCTGACAGGTTTTGAACATTTTGGGCAAAATTCTCTGGAACTTCAGGGTCGAGCTGAGCCGAGATGATCTTGTATTCTGCCCTTATTCTGTCATCCACAGCATCGGTTAACTCGTGACTCACCAGTAGAAAGCTGGCAGCTGTCGCAATCAGAAACAGGATCAGGAAGAGCCCGAAAAATATCGCGGCCAGTTTTACAGCAGTGCTGCGATACAGCCTATCGAGGTGCATGAACCGAATATCCTGTATTGCGGATTGTGTGGAGCAATGGCGTATCAAAAGGCTTGTCGATTTTGGCCCGCAGCCGGGAGATCAGGGTTTCAACAACGCTGGTCTGCGGCAGAAAATTGAAGTCCCAGACCTGTTCCAGCAACATTGTGCGGGTAACAACCCGGCCTTCATTGCGCATCAACACTTCCAGAACGGCAAATTCACGCGACTTCAGATCAATATTCTGGCCTGAGCGCGTGGTGGTGCGCCGGACCAGATCAAGCGTTAAGTCTGCCACATGCATTTCGGTGATCTGGGCTTTCAGCGATGGCCGTCTGGATAAAGCATTGATGCGCGCCATCAATTCGGAAAATGCAAAGGGTTTGACCAGATAATCATCAGCGCCTGCCTCAAGCCCCTCAACCCGATCATCAACCCCGCCCATGGCGGTGAGCAGAATGATGGGCAGGCTCGACCCGGACCCACGCAGGGATTTGACAATGGACACACCATCCAGTCCGGGTAACATGCGATCAATCACAGCCAGATCATAGGCGTCCTCCAGAGCATAGATGACACCATCCTTGCCATTGCTCACACGATCCACCACGTGACCAAGTTCTTGCAAACCCCGTTCGATAAATTCAGCTGTGGGTGTGTCGTCTTCGACAATCAGAATGCGCATGCAAAACTCATGGAAACCTTTTGTTTCTGCGGTTTATCGCAGATGTTCAACCGTAACGATCTGGGTGGAATTAGACAGCAAAAACGCTCTGAATGCACTTCAATTTGTTTCAATTCGAGAAAATCCGACTGTAAGGTAGGATTACTTCAAACAGCGCTGTTATCTGGACACAGGACAACCTTATTTACACAGGATTTTGACAATGGCGTCTTGGGAAACAATTGATTGCAAAGGCACGCCCCATGCGCGCCATGAAAACGGGTTTGCCGAGTTTGACGGCAAGTTCTATCTGTTTGGCGGGCGGCGCATACAGCCGGTGGATATTTTCGATCCAGCGACCGACAGCTGGACTCATGCCAGTCCGCCACCGATGGAGATTCACCATTTTCAACCGGTCATCATCGGCGATGAATTATGGTTGCTTGGCACTATGACCGGCGTGTTTCCGCGCGAAACGCCGTTGGAAACCGTCTACATCTATCAGCCGAAAACCGACAGCTGGAAAACCGGACCGGCTATTCCGGAAGGCCGGCGCAGAGGCGGTGCCGGATGTGTTCTGCATTCCGATGGCTGGATTTATGTCATTGGCGGGATCATTGACGGGCATCATTCAGGCACACAGGCCTGGTTCGACCGCATTCATCCTGACACCGGCGAATGGCAAATCCTGCCCGATGCGCCCCATAAACGCGATCACGCGCCGGCGGCGATTGTTGGCAACAAGCTGTATTTCTTCGGAGGCCGGGAAACCGGTCGCTATGATGGAGCGGATTATGAGCGGTTCTTTTTCGCCACCATTCCGGAAATTGATGTGTATGATTTCGACACTTGTGAATGGTCCACTCTGGCTGACCCGATCCCCATTCAAACCGCCGCTGGCGGGGCCGGGGTGATAGATGGTAAAATTCACTATGTGGGCGGTGAAGCCGGACGCCCCGAAGCGTTTACGGAGTTACAGATTTTCAACCCGGCGACAGAAAGCTGGCAGTCCGGACCACCCCTTAACCGCGCCCGCCACGGCACAAATGCCTGCGTTTTTGATGGCTCTCTATGGATTGCTGTCGGTAGTGGCGCGCGGGGCGGCGAGCCGGAACTGACATCTTTGGAGCGGTATACGCCTTAGGCAGGGCAGGACCTGCACACAGCATGGCCATGACATGGCTGATGGGTGAGAGCGATAGAACCAGCTGAAATCGTGGGAGTTCAAAAGATGGAAAAAGCAGAATTTGACGCAATTGAAAGTGCGCTCAAACAGATTGTCGAAGAGATTGCGCCTGATGCCGGTTATTTTTCCAAGTATGGCGGGGAGGTGATTGTCCCCGACCCGGATGATGACAAGCATTTTGTCGGCGGCATCTTTAGCTACAAAGAGCATGTGTCGCTGGAATTCTCCGAAGGCGCCTCGTTCAACGATCCGGACGGCCAGCTGGAAGGCAAAGGCAAGAACCGTCGCCATTTGAAGTTTCAGGCTTTGAAGGATGTGGAGGCCAAAGACGCGCGGAATTTTCTCAAGCAGGCGTTTGCAATTTGATCTCGCAGCATTGTGGAAGTTTGCCGCGAGATCCCGTGTGGTTTCAAGCAATCAGCTCGGGTGCGAATTGGCTGATGCGGTGCTGGCAAAGAGAGCCAGCGTGCCGCGTCAGAAGTGCCAGTTCATGATCGGATAAGCGTTTCAGATTGGTCCCGATGCGTGATGCTTCGCGCGCATCGTTTGCATGCGCGGCACCGCTTTCACTGTCGATTGAGAACCATATCGCCTTGGGGCCGTTCTCTGCCAGATGCGTGAGCCTTAATCGCTGGAACTGAAGGCCGCGCACCTGTTCCATCAAAATGCCGATGGCCTCTTTCAGGACAACGGTTCCCGCTTCAGTCGGGTCGCTGGCGATTTCAAATGGCTTTCCGCCATCGCTGACAAGCGCGTAGTCCAGATTATGGCGCTCAAGGCGCAGCAGCGGATTGACACCAAGATTGTCGTACACTCCGCCATCTGTAAGTGTGATGTACTCCGTGTCATTGTTGGGGAACCGGTCATCATCAATACGATAGGGTGGGAAGACAGGCGGGAAAGCCGATGATGCAGCCACTGCGTGGCTTATATTGATATCTGATGCGCCGTGTTGTCCAAGCTCGTGTTCGCCGAGTTCCTCAGGTTTGCCACCACCGGCAACAAAGAAAAACATGTTGCCGGTGGCAAGGTTTGTCGCGTTGATATAAATGCGCGGACCGCCTGCCAGGCTGGCCATGGTAGCGCCACCGAAAAGGTCGCGGTCATACGTTTTTGCCAATTCGTCCACTCTTGAGGAGAACGGGTTGATCAATCCACCAAGGACAGAACTGACTGCGATGGACCTGGTGTTCAGATAGGTTTCCAGCCGGTCCAGTACGTCGGGTGCGCCCCAGTTGGCGCATAGAAATGCCCCCGCAATGCTGCCGCCGCTGACGCAGGATAAAAGGTCCAGTTTATCGAGCAAGCCGAGTTCATCCAGCTTACGAAATGTCCCAAGATGATAGGCCGCCGCACGAAATCCACCCCCGGAAAGGGCAAGCCCGATCCGTTTCTCTTCACCATTGATCACCAGGCTCATAATCTTCCTCCATCACGGTGTTTTCGCGACCTGCATGATTGCGCTCAGGAAAACGCCAATTCAATTTCCGTGTAGTATTTTTCAGAGTCCGAGCTGATCTCATGGTCCTCTGTGGTGTGAAAATGGCTGTGCTCAGTCAGCGCTTCGACCAGGGTTTCGCGTGGCACGGCGGTATCGTGCGAGTGACCGTGCACGCCGTGCTTGGTCGATAGGACTGAGGTCAGCCGGTCTGGCTTGACTTCAACGCCCTTGTTCTCAAGCAGATTCCAGAGTGATTTTGGCGTGGCATTGAGGCTGCCGTGATGGCCAACCTTGTAAATATCAACCGATTTGAGTTTCTCGCGCACCTCCGGTTGGCTGAGCGCATAAGACCAGTTTTCCCATTGGGCGTCTCCCGGGAAAAGGAGTGACTTGTCGCCCACGGTGAACAGCAGGATCAGGCTTGTGTTGTTCATCTGTGCATCAAGGCGGCGCACAATCGGCATCAGCATGTTTTCACGCATACGGCGCAGCCGATACCGCCCCCACCGCGCCCATTGGGGTATGTCTTTCGCAACATGGTTGGGAAAGGCTGGCCTGCCTTGTGATGCGGCCAGCTCGCCACGGGAAGCAGCCGCCTGAAGATGCCAATATTCTTCTTCATGCCGACTGCGTTGTCGGGCAATTTGCGGGCCTTGTTCCAGCGTCGGGGGACCCAGCACCTCAACCTTGACACCGGGCAGTATGTCTTCCGTTCCGGGGTCCTGACCAAATGCCAGATAACGTCGGCTCTGCCCCATCGCGAGCAGATTCTTGATTGCGCTTTTGTTGGCAATGTTATTCTCGCCCAGAAAAGACAGAGCGGCGCGGGTTTGGGGTTTGAACACACCGCGCTTTTCGTCAGCTTTGGCCATTTTGTAAATCGCGGTTGAAAAACTGCTCATGTTTTTCAGCGCCCCGGCAAAGGCGCGCGATTCTTCCAATTGATCTGGACTGGCGGATGCATCAACCGGCGCATCAGGATGTTCAGTCCATGGCTGCAGAATGAGCGTTGGGTCGCAGGTCGCAATCACATTGCCCGGTGCGGTTCCGGATTTGTTGGTGCGAAATCCGTAAATGTGATCCTTGTGTCGATGGGTCGCGACAATTATGTCCAGCTTACCGCCGCACAATTCTTTGATCTGCGTGGCAACACGGGTGAGAAAATTGGAGGGGCGGTTGCTGGGGTAGCGTGTTGAGCCAAAGTCGATCAGGATATGACGGCGCGTATTGTCATCATATTGGAATCGCAGCAAAAAACAGTCACCAAATCCAACATTGAAGGCAAACAAAGTTGCGGAAACAGGTGTGTTTGTCATCAGTCCCACACCTCATTTTTGAAGGTTGGTTCGCCATTACCTTTGCGGCTATGCAAATCAGCGAAATGCAAAGCGCCCTTGTTGGGGGGCCTCAGCCCTCCTTTGCGCCAAAGGCTCATCAGCCTGTTGTGTTGGTCTTTTGCATTGCTGATGCGGTTGTGAATGTGAAATTTCAAGCGGCCATATTCATCAAAGATAAGTGTCCCGCCGCCAACCAGCTCCACGGTATCGGAATGGCCCATGAATCCGGGCACCTCAATATCGAGTTTGCGCAGATCGGCTTTGTCAGCCCTTTTGTTCAGCTGATAATACTCCGCCACAGTTTCACGCAGCATGAAGCCGTCTGGTCCCATGCGCTGGACCGGGCGTACAGAATTGACGCGCATGAAAATATCACGCGGGACATCAAGCACATCGTAATTCTCCCAGATCAGCCTGAATATGCTCTCCGGATTCCAGCGCATGGATTCCATATTGCCTGCGATAAATCGTATCTCCCTGTCACCGGTGCCAGTGCCCCAGACCCCAGGCTCCGGTCCGCTCGCAGTTGATGTGGGGTGAATGCCGAATTCGGCGAAACATTCTATCAAAATGGCGCGGTAGCCATAGGGTTCATCATCCGGACAAATCTGCCAGTCCGCCGTCAATGCTGCGCTCAGAAAATCGCCGAAATCGACATGAACCGGCGGGAGGTAATCCAGCGCACGAATGAATATCTGCAGCAGATGCCGTGCAGCCTTGCTGCCCTCTTCCTCGACGCGCCAGGCGGCCACACGGTCTGACCGTGTTGGACCATTTTCCTTCTTCAGTTTACCGCCAAGTCGTTTTCCCCAGACGCGCAAATAGGCGCGCATGACTGCGGCAACCAGAATTTCACCGCGATCATGGGCCTCGCGAAAATCATTGCCGAGATAATGTTGCGGATCCGGCGGCAGATCAATGGACCGACGCAACGCATCGCGCCCCATTCCAATGACGGCACGACCCAACTGGGCGGCAACGCCAAGCAGGAAGGAGCCCTTTTTAATGGCCACAAGCGCATCGGAAACAGAGACGGTCCCGGCATTCGAAACACGCAATTCCTTATGCACGCCAAAGCGAACCAGTTCTTCGTTCTGAAGCGTCTTCAAAAGGGCGACTATATCGCTGAACCCTTCGTGGAAGGCAGCTTGGTCATCTGATGATGGCCGCATCAACTGGCTGCGCAGACTGTCTATCAGAGCGTGGGTTGTTTCGTGGGCAACAATGTCGTGCGAGAGGCACGTATAGACCCGCTCACTGTCCGGCCCACGAATGGGGAAATAGCCAAAGGCAAGGCATTCATCATGCTTTGAATAAAAGGCGTTTGCATCGACAAATGCGTGGGGAAACACCTTCAATTGGTGGCTGCGATAGTCGAAACCCCATGATAAATGGCGCCCCAGGGACCGCTCAAATTCAAACAGCGTGGACGCAACGACGCCATAGACGTTTTGCGCATGAAAGACCGGGTCAGCCACCAGTTTTTCAATATCCTTTTCATCGGAATACGGAACGTCATCAGGTGGTATTTCGAAGGGTCCGTAGAATGTATCTGCCGATACATCATAATCCACCACTTCAATCCGGCTGCCCCGTGGGCCTGGAAACAGCGGTTCATTGGGCACCACCACTTGCGTTGTGACAGCATGCCCATCGTTCAGAATATCAGGGTCCTGCGCCAGGACTGTCATACGTCGCGTCGCGTGCCTTTGGTTCAAATGCACAGCGTATTCCCTGGCATGGCCATTCCCCCTGCTTGGCTGCGTTATGCCGAATGTCCCTCGGTGTCTCTTTTCGGTTGGGCGTTGTTCTGCTTTTTCAGTTTTGGGCTATCACCTGTATTTGATATGATCCGGTCGCTGCCTCATCGAAATGGCGCACCGTGGCGAAATATTTTCCGGGACTCAGGATCTCTGCGACCCTTGAGTTGCGTCCGTAACCGCCATCATCATCCTGTGCAATGAGATCGGTCATGCTGCCGGGGCCGAACAGAGACAGATACAGGTCCTGACCGCCGGTTGTTTCGACCACGTATTTTCCCGCGTCATCAACGTCGAAGACATACAGATCCTCTTCGCCTGCCTGGCCAATGGCACCGTCGACTGGTTTGAAAATGGGAAGCTCGGTTGCCTCCGTTCCGCCGCCGCCCTCCTGTCCTGGATACATTTTTGCTCCGGCCACGAAGCCTTTGTCGACATCTGATAAATCATCATTGCCCTGTGTTCCGCCGGGCAGATTATGAGTCCACGATCCCGGGAACTGATACAGCATCACCGAGTTTGGATCGAAATTTGTGCCGTGTATCTGATTAGCGGAGTATTTGCGGAGCACATTGTGGCGCGTCTGTGCTTCGCTCCAAAAGTTTGGCGGGCCTGCCAATGCCCGAATGACTTCCTGTTCGTTCCAGATAATGCCACCGTCCGGGTTCTGATGCTCGTGGCCAAGGCCGATCATATGGCCGAATTCATGCAGAATCACAGCGCGGTCGACCCAGCCAAGATTCATCGTGGCAGCATGAATTGGAATATTCTTGTTATCGAGACCAACATAGGACCACGCGCCATCGCTTGAATTGAACGAGATGCGCACATCAGCATTCGGGTCATCGGTAAACTCAAATGACAGATTGGCGTGTTCGGTCCACTCCGGTGCATGTTTCTTGACCAGATCATGTTGGGCCTTGGTGCCGTCCATGAAGCGGATGCGCAGATTGCTTCCATTGACCCATTGTTTGCCCACCGGCGATATCGCGGCTGTCTTTCCGGCTCCATCGACACGCATCCGATGCGGCTTCAGAAGATCCCAGGGTAAAATTTTATCGAAACACATTTTTGCAGCTTTGGACATTTTCGGTCTCCTTCACGTGGGTCAGTTGAAGTTGTGCGTGTGTCCGGCTATCGGGGCTTTTCCTTGAATTTTCCCATGCGACGTGTGAGCATAATTGAGGCGCGTGAGCATATTGGCATGATCAGGATCATCGCTCGGCAGGGGCCCTCCAATAGGTCCGCTGGTTGTAAACAACTGAAACGTGTAAATGTTGCGATCTTCTGATCTGCATCTTTACCGTGTATTCTGCGAACTTGCCAAAAGAATATCGTTGATTGCAATGCCATTATTTCAATAAGCTTTACAATCCAAAGTAGTTTTATGTAATCACATTATTTGAAGCAGCACAATATTTCGAATGGTGTTTTTTCGAAATTCTGGTTGGATCGTAAATTGGGGCAATGAGGTGCCCGTCAGCGTTTATGGGCTTGCCGGAATGCGCTGGGGTGGCAAGGACACTGCAGTCTATAAGGCGCACTGTCCAGATCGCGGCCTTAACTCTTCTGATTGCCCGGCAGGTTCGCATCGGGGCCCCAGATGGCGTGATAAGAGTTTCTAACCACAAACCGTTTGGGCATGACAAAAACCGAAAGGCCCAACAGGCCCCAAAAAGCGATGATGCAGACAAACATCCATCGAGGCGCGTTGGCGGTCCACATGCCATGCAGAACGCCAGACGCACCGCCCAGAAGTAAGACATAGCCAACCGTCTTGTGAAATTTTTCGAACAAAACCCGTCGTGGGGTCATGTCGTAGTGGTCGCCGTGCAGATGGTCTTCTGCGGACGGGTCGGTCGGGCCGCCTTTCGATCCTCTCAAATAGCCAGACGCAATCTGCATGCAAGCCAGGGTAATGATGCTCCAACCGAGCCAGCCGTGCCAATTAGGTTGTGCGCTGGTATCTGAATTTCCGAAGGCCAAAATGATAGCCAATGCGAAAAGCATTATGCTTGTTCCGCCGATCTGCAAGAGGAGGTGAGAGCGCCACCAGAATTTGTTGTCCAACTCGTCGGGCCAGTTTTGACCAGGAGTCACCTTCAGATAGCGGGCAATGAGAATGCCAAAAGGTATGCAGATGCCCCAGGCCAACAGCATGAATCGACCGTGCCATGCCTGCGCCGGGGTGATGTAGTGGGGCCTTGCGGCGTCGATGGAACCCATAAGCCATTCCACAGAAATCCCGAACAAATCGCCCATGGGTTCGCCTAACCCTTGACCGCCCCAGCTGTCATGCCGGAGATAATCTGGCGCGCAGCAAAGAAGGTGAATAGCAGTGGTGGGATCACGATAAGTGTGCCCATCGCCATGATGCGCCCCCACTCAACGCCGGTATCGGTGATAAAGCCTGCCGCGCCCACAGGAAGTGTGCGGGTGGTGCGCCCCGTTAACAACAGCGCCAGAATGAACTCGTTCCAGGCGATGCGGAAGGTGAAGATGCCTGCAACCGCATAGCCTGATTTCATGAGCGGCAGAAGCACTTGAAAAAAGACCTGCAGGGGGGATGCGCCATCAACAATGGCCGCTTCTTCCAGTTCGACAGGAATTTGTTTGTAGAAGCCAAACAGAAGCCAGATTGCAAAGGGCAGGTTCAATGCCGTGTAGAGGAAGGTCAGCACAAGCAGGTCGTTCTTGATGCCGGAGATCAATACAAATGCAAAGGCCGGTACTGCAAGCACGGCGGGCGGAACCATACGCACCATCAGCGTCGAGTTTGCCATCAAATTGCGGCCTTTGAAGTCCTGGCGCGCAAGGGCATAGGCGCAAAATCCGCCCAACAACAAGGTCATCACAGTCGAAGAACAGGCCACGATGATGGAGTTGACCAGATAGCGGTCGAACTTGCCGCGTGTCATAATATATTCGTAATTGTCGAAGGTCGGCACGAAGAAGAACCACAGGGGTTGAGCGCTTTGCACGTCGAGATCGTTTTTGAACGATGTTGCAACCATCACCCAAATTGGAGCCAGCGCGAAAAACGCCAGAAAGAACAGCGCGATGTAGTGTGAAAACTGGCGTCCAAAGCTTTGGTTCATCACACGTCCGATTTGCTTTTCATTGGGTTGGCCATGGTCAGGATCATGGAGGAAATGCCGAAGACAATAGCGATCAGCAGAACCGAGATCGCTGAGGCATAGCCGAGCTGCTGGGTTTCAAAAGCGCGGTTGTAGATGTGCAAACTCAGAAGTTCGGTGCTTCGTCCCGGCCCGCCTCCAGTCATGATGAGCATGACCTCCATGCCACGAAAAACGTCGATCAAGCGCATGAGGAGAGCGATGACGAGGATCGACTGGATCATTGGTAATTTTACGAGGAAAATCTGCTGATACCAGTTGGCGCCATCAATGGTTGATGCCTCAACAACTTCCGATGGCAGCGCCTGAAGGCCCGCGATCACGATGATGAAGATGAACGGCGTCCATTGCCAGATGTCGGTAAAGACGATGGCGAAGAAGGCAAGTTGCGCATCGCCGAGCCAGACTTGCGGCTCAATCCCAAACCACGTGCCAAGGTAGTAATTGATCCACCCCACCCGGGCGTCAAATAGGTAACGCCAGATAAGGCCGACGACCACTGGCGATACCATAAGGGGCAGGATGAAGATGGTGCGGAAAACACTTGCGCCCCGTATGGGTTTTTCCAAAAGCAGGGCAAGTGCGACACCAAGTGTCATCTCGATTGTGATGGTCCAAAACCCGAAGCGGATTGTGACCCAGAGAACCTCCCAGACCTGTGGGTCTGTCAACAAGCGGCTGAAATTTGTCATACCCACAAAGGGAGCGTCTTCCAGATCGAGGCCGATTTGCCAGTCATAAAAAGACAGGTAAAAGGCCATGAAAACAGGGTAGAGAAGCCCACCGGCCATGACGAGAATAGCTGGCATGATGAAGGCATAGGGGGTCATGAAGCCGGGCTCGAACCGGGGCTTTGTGGCAGGAGCCATGATGGTGTCGGTTTGCGCCATAGCTTTTTAACGAGCCTTCAGGTTGAGGATGGCAGGTGGGGCCATGAATGACCCCACCTGAACGGCATTACTTCTGCCAGACGTAGTAGCCTTGACGCTCCATAATGGCGCGAGCTTTTTCATTTGCCGCATCCATGATCGGCTGGATCGGTTTGTCTGTGGTGATCACTTCGGTCAGGGCCTGGCCCAGGACGTCGATGTTCAGTTCGTTCCACTCGGGAATCAACGGCCGCCAATCGGGATCGGCACAAGGCAGTTGCTCTGCCACAATGCTGTAATCGTCGAATTTGTCGGCGTTGTTTTTCAGGGTCGAGATACGAATTGGATCGCCGCCAAGCTCCACCATGCGCTGATCACCGGCTTTTGAGGTGATGTATTGCAGGAAGAGAAAGGCTGCCTCCTTGTTCTGACTGTTTGCTGGAATACCGGCGGCAAAACCGCCTGTTTCAGAACCGCACCGCGTGCCTGTGGGATGCAGAGCAAAGCCGACCTTGCCGTCGATTTTTGACAGTTTCGGATCGCGAGACATGGCCGCAATTTTCAGTGTATCGAGGTGCATGGCACTTTCGCCTTGCAGCAAGCTTGCTGCTGCCTCGCCAAAGCCGAAAGTCGGGATGCCCGCCGGGCCGGTTTGTGCCACTTCACGCAGAACCTGCGCCGCTTCAACCGCCTCAGGCGAATTGATCACCGGATTCCACTGGTCATCAAAGATCTTGCCGCCCAATGGTGCAAGGTGAAGCAGCCATGCCGCTGTTACCTGGTGGCCGGTTTTGCCCCTGGACGTTAATGCCGGAATGCCAGCCGCTTTCAACTTCGCCATAGCGGCGCGCAACTCGTCATATGTTTCGGGAACCTCAATTCCCTGCTCGTCAAAGATATCCTTGCGATAGGCGAGGATCGATGTTTCAGCTCCAAAAGGTACGCCGTACATGGCACCGGAAATGCCGGGCATGTATCCCTTCGTACCACCAACGATGCCGCCGTTTTGCAAATATGCCTCGGCAATGTCGTTGATGTCATAGTCAGGATTAACGAGGCTTCCCGATGTGTAGAACTGCGACAATGGTGTCAAAAGCCCCTTGGAAACGTACTCGCCTTTCCACATGACGACCCAGGAGACGACATCATATTCGCCTTCATCCTTGGACATTTCCAAAAGCTGGCGATCTCTCAATTTCAGATATTGCAGAGCATCGATTCCGGTCTCTTCCGTAAATTCTTCGACCAGTGTTTCTGCTTTGTTGAAGTGGCTAAGCGCAGGCCATGATACAACTATCGTCGTGCCCGCGTATTTCTCGTAAGGGTTTGCAGCAGCAATTCCTGCACTGAGTGCCAGTGCACTGACGGCCAAAACGCCGTTTCGTATTAGTCCAATCATTGTTTTTTCCCCTCCCAGGTTTTCAATGAAATTTTGCGGTTAATCCGCGCTTTGTGCCGGGTTGCTTTAAAATGCATCCCCGGTTTTTCTGTCGAAAAGATACAGTCGTGATGTGTCGAAGAAAAACGTGCCGTCGGTCATGAGATCGGATTCTGGCCCGACCTCGACGGCAGCGGTCACGGCCTGACCACCCAGATCGGCCGCAAGGTACTGGCTGGATCCGATGTACTCGGCCACTTTCACATGCAGGTCGACGGCGGAAAAATGGGGTGCCCGTGCCTCCGCTGAGAAGTGCTCCGGGCGCATACCAAGGGTAATGCCCTTTCTGGCAGAGTTGCGCGCTGCCTCTTGCAGACGATCCGGCAAAGGCAGTTTGAAACCGGCACCTGTGGCAAAGACATCGCCACCTTCATCACTCAGATCCGCCGGCAAAAGATTCATTGATGGTGACCCCATGAAAGTTGCGACAAATGTGTTGACCGGGGTGTTGTAGACATCCTTGGGCGAGCCAACCTGCTGAATCAGGCCGTCTTTCATAATGACGATCCGGTCGGCCATCGTCATGGCTTCAATTTGGTCGTGCGTTACGTAAACCATTGTGCGGTCAAGCTTTTTATGCAGCAAAGCCAATTCTGTTCGCATTGAAGAACGCAGTTTTGCATCAAGATTGGAGAGTGGTTCATCGAACAAAAATACATAGGCATCGCGGACGATAGACCGGCCCATCGCAACCCGTTGGCGTTGTCCGCCGGACAGATCTTTGGGTTTGCGCTCAAGGTATGGTGTTAACTCCAGCATATCAGCTGCAATGCGCACGCGTTCGGCAATTTCGTCTTTCGGGCGGCCGGCAAGACGCAGCGCAAACGACATGTTCCTGGCCACATTCATATGCGGGTAGAGCGCATATGACTGGAACACCATTGCAATGTCCCGTTCTTTGGGACGTGCCCATGTCACGTCACGCCCGGCAATATCGATGCGCCCGGAGGTGACCTTTTCCAGGCCGGCAATCATCCGCAGTGTTGTGGATTTCCCGCAGCCGGACGGGCCGACAAACACCACGAACTCGCCTTCAGCAATATCGAGGCTGAGATCGGGGATCACTGTTACATTGCCGTATCTCTTTGTGACATTTCTTAAAGAGACACCGCTCATTGGTTCTGATCCGATGAAAATGCATTAGGTCGCAAAATAGGAATACTCCTTGGCGATATTGATCGAGCGGTCAAACCAGCGTTCACACTCCTGCGGGTCGGCCTTGGCCAGATCAATCGTGTTCCAGATAAACGCTTGTTCCATATCCAGTCCCATCGACAGAATCGAATTTGCAATTCGTGTCTGCTCGACTGACCAGCCCTCAAGCGCGGTTTCAAGGTCGGAGTTTTCGGTGATGGCATGTGCCAGATCGCGCGCGTTGGAGAATAATTTGAAGACACCTGCGCCTGTGAGTGGCTGCACCATGATACCTGCATCGCCAATCAGGCACATCCTGCCTTTGCGATAGGCGGGCAACTGACTTGTGTAAATCTGCTGCAATTGGTTGTTTTGAGATTGTCCAATAATTTTTGAGTAGTAAGCAGGCAGTTGCGCTTTTGCGAGGGCCTTCAATTCGTCGTCCTGGTCTTGACGCATCGAGCCTGCGGAAATCGTTCCAGTGCGCTGCTTGCCGTCCTTGTCGGTCATGAACCAGGCCAGTTCAGCGTCAGCTACGGGAAGGTAGCAGGCCCAGTTGAACTGTCGTTCGCCGATTTCATTGCTGCCGTCCCGGTCAGGGATCATGTAGCAGATGAAGCTTCCTTGCTGATCGCGAAACGAGAACCGGGGGTGAATGGATAATTGGTCACCGTTTTCGATCTCGCTTTCAGGTACGACACCGCGCCAGACCGAATATCCCCGATACTCCAGCCCAATTTCAGGGAACATCAACTTGCGGCCAAGTGAATTGTATCCATCTGCGAACAGAACCAGATCGGCCGTGACGATCTCGCCATTTTGAAACTGAAGCACGACGTCGTCATCACGATTTTCGGCAGATACCAATTCATAACCGCGCTTGTAAATATCGTCGGGAATACGCTTGCGCATGTTTTCCCAAAGCCCGCTCCAGTGAACGCAATTCATGTCCAGGGCACGGATAAGCGGACAACGCCCAAGGTCGCCATCTTCATCAGAGACTTTGGACATATGCAGTTCAGAATAGGGTGACGACGGGAAATCTTCGTCAATAATGTCCAACTCTGCAAGCTGGCGCAGCATGTCACTCGTCGTTGTGACTCCACCGCCACGTCCAATCAACCCGCGCTTCGAGCGCTCGAAGATTTCGACCTGATGACCGGCCTTTCGCATAAGAATCGCGGCTGTGCAGCCCGCAATTGAGCCGCCAATGATTGCAATACGATATGAGTGTCCATTTGCCATGCACCGAAGGCTATACGTTGTTTTTTTCCATTTCCATTGTTAGATTGTCTGGCGCTAACAATTAGGTCAGCAACTATGACACAAAAAAAGCGACGCCTGACACTTCGTGATGTTGCGGAGGTTGCCGGTGTCTCGGAAATGACCGTATCCCGGGTGCTGCGTGGCAGCGGCGTGGTCTCCGCGCGCTCGCGCGCTCACATCATTTCCGTGGTGGAAAAGATGGGATATGTGCAAAACCAGTTGGCGGGGTCTTTGGCCACGACCCGCTCCAATCAGATAGCTGTCATCATACCTTCCCTGGTCAACAACGTGTTTACCGAAGTTATGGAAGGCATTACTTCAGAGCTTGAAAAAGCGGATTATCACGCAATTGTCGGCATATCGGGTTACAGCCTTCAGAAGGAAGAGGCGTTGCTGTATTCAATGATGTCCTGGCGCCCGGCCGGGATCATCGTGCCCAATATTTATCACACCCAGAAAACCAGGAATATGCTGGCCAGTTCCGGCGTGCCCGTTGTGGAAATGATGAGTTTAACGGACACGCCAATTGATATGTGTGTTGGCTTGGATCAACGCGCAGCCAGTCGGGAAATCGCCAGATACCTTTTGTCCCGTGGCTACGAACGGTTCGGGTATGTGGGTTGGAACGAAGAGGATTATTCAGCAGCGGATCGGTTTGAAGAGATCAGGCTACTGATTGAAGATGCGGGCCTGGAAATCATTGCGCCTGATCTTTTCGCAAGCCCACCCAATTTTGCAGATGGAAAACGGGGATTGAGCAGATTGCTGGACATTGCGCCCGACCGGGATGCTGTTATCTTCTCCAATGATACAGCGGCCACTGGCGGAATGATGCACTGTATTGAGGCCGGAATTCGGATTCCGCATGATCTGGCAATAGCCGGATTCAGCGGCCTGCCCACAGGCCAAAACATGCCGCAGAAGCTGACAACGATTGTTACAAAACGGCATGATATTGGCCGGGTTTCGGCACGCAGCATCATACGTGGCTTGGAAGGCGCGCCAACGACAGCCATTAGCGATCTGAAATTTGAACTGAACAAAGGTCAGACGGCCTAGGGTCGGGGCCAATAAAATCCAACACCTCGAATGACGGACTGGAGCTCAAACTGCCAACAGGCAATGTGATAGGCTGTTTGGATGATGACTGCCAAAACCTATGGTTTTCACCGAGTAACCATGGATGACCTCGATTTGCTTCAGAAGTGGCAAGCACATTCGCATGTTCGCGAGTGGTGGGGCTTGGATGAGTCATACGATCGGGAAGAAATAAACGATCCTCGTGTATCGCGATGGATTGTCTCTACCGATGAACGCCCCTTTGCCTTCATGCAAGACTACACCGTGCATGGGTGGGAAGATCATCATTTTACCAAGCTTCCCCAGGGGTCGCGAGGAATTGACCAATACATCGGAGACCCTGACATGATCGGTGTTGGGCACGGATCAGCGTTTATCGGTGCAAGAATGAAGACTCTTTTCGATGAGGGTGCGCCGGTGATCGCGACCGATCCTCATCCTGACAACAAGCGGGCGATTGCTGTCTACAGGAAACTGGGTTTCGAACCGTTTGGGCCACCTCAGGAAACTCAGTGGGGCTTGATCTTGCCAATGCGGGCGAGGCGGTAAACGAGGTGAAGCAATCGGCAGGTTCGGACGCAATCCAGCCGCTCGGCCACAGTCAATTTAATGGGTTCTGAACTTAGCCTCTAAGCATTCAGATGCACCTTTCCCCGCTTGGCCTGACGAGACGGTACAGCTAATCCATATGGTCGACAAACGCTATGGCTGTGGGTGCGGCACCAGCTTTCGGATCAGTGTGCCTGTCGAAGAAATGCGTCAATCCTGCTCAATTGCGAAAGCCTGCAAAAACCGGTCAATCGCATGTTCAATGGCCGGGCCGGGATCATCCGGGCACGGCATTCGGTAAATGTGCTGGCGGATTCCTATGTAGACGATGCCACCGTGCAGATTCCAAAGATCTTCCATGTCCGGCATCATCGAATGGGACGATGCCGCGTGCATCTCGTCGAGCAAAGGATGCAAAATCATTTTGTTCAGATGTTCAAGATAACGCCGGTTCAACTCGGCTCCGGCAAGGCCCGAAAACATGAAAATCCGCATCCATTCATATTCGAAAATCAGCGTGCTGTAGTCTTTGTAAAAGGCCAGCAACCGAGATCTCAGCGGGACCTTTCGGTCGACCAGGCGGTGGCTCCATTCCGGCGCAAGCCGGTCAATATAGACTTGGGCATAGACGGCTTCGATCAGGGATTCCTTGTTTTCAAAATAGTTGAAAAGCAAAGATTGGGTGATTCCCACGCGCTTGGCCAAATCACGGGTTTTGCCCTCAAGCCCGACTTCGGCAAAGAATGCCACAGCCCCGTCGACAATCTGTTGCCGCCGCTCGTCGGGTGGCAGCCGACGTCGTTTTGCCTTTGGGTCGATGCTATCGGTCTTGTCCATATCCATGACCTTGTTTGTGATCAAAAAAGATTCTTCTTGCAATCATAATCCTTTTGTTGATCATATGATCAATAAGAGTGATCATTTGATCAATAGTCAATGCGGGGAGCATTGATGCTCAGGGAGGACAGCGCATGAAAGCTTCGGCGGGCGGATATGCTCGAGCAAATGACCTGTCGCATGCGATGGAGCTTTTGGCGTCGTCCGACGGCATGGGCCGTGTGCTTGCCGGTGGTCAGAGCCTCATTGCGGCCATGAATATGCGGCTGTCGACCGGTGACATGCTTGTCGATATCTCGCGTATTGCAGAGCTTTCGGGCGTCACCGAAGAAGCAGAAACCCTGCGCATTGGTGCCCTGACAAAGCACGTAGAAATTGGCGTCGACCCTTTAATCAAAGCGCATGTTCCATTGCTGGCAGAGGCCGTCTCATACATTGCCCATGCTGCCATTCGCAATCGAGGCACCATTGGTGGAGCGCTGGCTCATGCCGATCCGGCGGCAGAATTCCCGGCTTGCATGCTGGCGCTCGGGGCGACGATGCACATTCACGGCCCGGACGGGGAGCGGAGTGTTGCCGCCGAAGATTTCTTTGAGGATCTTTTTGAGACCTCGCTTGAAGACGGTGAGATTTTGACTGCGATTACTGTTCCAAAGGCAGAAGCAGACGAGCAGCAGGTCTTGCAGGAGGTCACGCGCCGATCCGGGGATTATGCCTTGGTGGGCCTGTGCCTCGTGGCGCGCAGCACCGGGCACCGGATTTCATTACTGTCTGTCGGGTCGACGCCGATACTGGCGCGCAATGCGATGGCGCAGCTTGACCAGGGCAATGTTGACGGCGCTGTCACGGCTTTGCGCGCCGAAATTGATCCGGCCTCGGACACGCAGGGCAGCGCCAGTTATCGCCGCCATATCGCAGGCATTCTGCTGCGCCGTGCTGTGGCACAGGCGAAGGGAGACAGCGCATGACCAAGAGTTTTGCTGACCAGATTGATATCGATCTGACGGTTAATGGTGAGCCGGTTGAGGCGCGTGTGCCTGCCGGACAGCATGTCATTGATTTTCTGCGCCAGGATCTTGGCCTGACCGGAGCCCATGCCAGTTGTGAGCACGGTGTGTGTGGCGCGTGTACAATTCGCGTGGATGGAGCGTCCGTGCGGGGCTGTCTGATGCTGGCCGCTCAGTTGGACGGTGCAGATGTCTGGACCATCGAAGGACTGTCTGACAGCGACGCTATTCGCGACCTGCAAGAGGCGTTTATTGCACGCAACGCGTTGCAATGCGGATTCTGCACGCCCGGAATGCTGGTTGCGGCGGAAGAACTGTTGGCGCAGGGCGGGGTGCCCGAACGGGCGGCGATCCGCGAGCATCTGTCGGGCAATTACTGCCGTTGCACGGGATATGAGGCCATTGTCGATGCGGTGGAGACGGTGGCACGACAACGGGCTGGTGAGGTGCAGGCATGACCATTCAGTTTGGCAATCCCGATCGCCCAAATTCCTATATCGGCAAGACTGTCCCGCGCCCCAATGCCGGGCGACTGGTTGAAGGTCGGGGCAAATATGTGGACGACATCACCTTGCCGCGCATGGTGCATGTGGTCTTTGTGCGCTCGTCATTCGCCCATGCCAAAATCCTGGGCATTGATGCAGAAGAGGCCAAATCGGTGAAAGGCGTCCTGCGGATTTTCACCGGCGCTGATCTGGCTGAGGTCTGTACGCCCTGGGTGGCTGTGCTGGAACATCTCAAAGGAATGAAATCACCGCCGGAGCATCCTATGGCAATCGACCGGTCCTGCTGGGTTGGCGAGCCTGTGGTTGCGGTGGTTGCAACGTCCCGCGCTGCGGCCGAAGATGGCGCTGCATTGGTTGAAGTGGCTTATGATCCTCTACCCGCTGTTGCTGACATGATGACTGCGCTGGATGCAGCAACGCCTGTGCTGCACTCCGAGATGGGTGATAACCTGGCCTTCCAAAGGCTGCACGAAGAGGGCGATGTCGACGGCGTTTTCGCGACCGCCCACAAGGTCGTGTCGGCGCGCTTCAAGACAGGGCGGCACACGGGTGTCACTCTGGAACCCCGGTCCATTCTGGTCGACTGGAACCCGGCTGAAGGACAGATGACGGCGTATCATGCCACGCAAGCGCCGCATATGATGCAGACCGTTCTGGCCAAACATCTGGATATTGCGGAATCCCGCGTGCGGGTCATCTGTGGCGATGTCGGTGGGTCTTACGGCATCAAGGTGCATGTCTATCCAGACGAAGTTGCGACTGCCGCGATTTCAAAAATCATGGCGCGCCCCGTCAAATTCATCGCCGACCGTCTGGAAAGCTTCACCAGCGATATTCATGCGCGTGACCATGAGATAGAGGCGAAAATCGCCGTTGATGCCGAGGGCAAAATCCTGGCGATTGATGTGGATGACTGGACGGCAATTGGTGCCTACTCAGTTTACCCACGGACATCGGCGATTGAGGGCAATCAGGTCGTGAATTTGTGCGGCGGTCCTTATGATTTCGCCAATTACCGCGCCAAGACGACCGTGGTTTTCCAGAACAAGACACCGACGTGCCAATACCGCGCAGTCGGGCATCCAATTGCTGTGGCTGTGACCGAAGGTCTGGTTGATATGGCGGCGGCGGAGTTGGGCATGGACCCGGTCGAAATACGCCGCCGGAATTTATATGCCGATGATGCCTATCCCGTCACCTCGCCCGCAAAGATGCGGTTCGAAGGACTGTCACATCACCAAAGCATGGACAAGCTGGTGGCGCTGATGGATTACGACGCGCTGCGTGCCGATCAGGCAGAGGCGCGTGCGCGGGGTGTTCATCGTGGCATCGGCATTGCCAGTTTCATCGAACTGACCAACCCGTCGCCATTTATGTACGGCATTGGCGGCGCGCGCATCTCGGCGCAGGATGGCTGCACTGTGCGCATGGATCCGGACGGGTCCATCGTGGCGCTGTCCGGGGTGACGGAGCAGGGACAGGGCACCGAAGCGATGCTGTCGCAGATCGTGGCCGAAGGTGTGGGTGTGCATCCGGGCAATGTGCGGGTCATCACCGGTGACACCCAAGTCACGCCATATGGTGGGGGCACCTGGGCATCTCGCGGAGCGGGCATTGGCGGAGAAGCGGCCTTGCGATCAGCGCGGGCACTGCGGGACTCAATCCTCGAAGTCGCAGCCGCTATGCTACAGGCCGAAGTGGCGTCTCTGGATATTCAGGATGGCAACGTCGTGGACGTCGAAACCGGCGCAGAGCGTATGCCGCTGGCAGAGCTTGGGCGCATTGTCTATTTCCGCGGCGATACATTGCCCGATGGTCTGCCGCGCGAGTTGGTGCAGACCAGGCATTACATCACATCCGAATACCCGTTTGCGTTCACCAATGGGGTGCAAGCCAGTTACCTTGAGATCGATACAGATACCGGGATCGTAAAGCTTCTGAAACATTGGTGCGTGGAGGATTGCGGTCGGATCATCAACCCGCAATTGGTTGATGAACAGATCAGGGGCGGCATCGTGCAAGGGCTTGGCGGCGCGCTTTTCGAAGAAATTCACTACGACAGGGAAGGCCAGCTGCTCAACGGCTCGATGGCTGATTATCTGGTGCCGATGGCGGGCGAGATGCCTGACATGGTCGTGGGCCATGTGGAAACCCCGACCAAAGAAAGCGCGCTTGGCGCCAAAGGGGCGGGCGAAGCTGGCACGGCTGGCGCACCGGCAGCCGTGATGAATGCAATTAATGATGCTTTGCGGCCGCTGGGTGCGCAAGTGACGGAAATGCCCTTCACACCAGAGCGCATTTTACGCGCGCTTGGTTCTATTGAAGATTAACACCACCGAAGGATGCGCAAGAGCATCCGTGTTCTGGGAGGAACAAACATGAAATATAGCTTATTCACTACAGTTGCCGCACTCGGGATCAGTGCCGCAGGTTGGGCCTCGGCCCAAGAGCAGATTACGGTCAATATCGGATCTTCACACCCTGAGGCCAATATCTGGGTTTACGCAATGAAGAACACCTTTCAACCCGAGGTGAACCGTATTCTGGCCGAAGCAGGCGCGTATCAGGTCAACTGGAACGAGGCCTATGCCGGAACCCTTTATAAGTTCACTGACACCCGCGAAGCGGTGATGGATGGAATCGTCGATGTCGGCATGGTGGGCACGGTCTGGGAAGGGGCAAACATGCCGCTCCAGAACGTCACCTATTTCACGCCTTTCGCGACGTCCGATCATAAGATGATCATCGAAATTTTCGACGATTTGAGTCAGAACCTGCCCGAACTGGCCAACAGCTGGTCCGAGAATGGCATGGTGCATCTGTCATCACTGATCACGGATAGCTATGACATTTACGCCACCTTTCCGGTGATGGCGATGTCTGACCTGCAAAACCGCAAGCTGAATGCCCCGGGTACGTCGGCCAACTGGCTCCGGGAAACAGGCGCGACGCCCGTCGATGGCGCGCTGACCACATATTACACCAACATTCAGACCGGTGTAACCGAAGGCACATTGTCGTTTGCCTCCGGCATCCTGCCCACGCGTGTTTATGAAGTCGCACCCGAGTTAACCCGTGTGGGTATCGGGTCGATGTATTTTGGCGGGATTGCTGCCAATGAAGACTTCTTCAACGGACTGCCGGAACCTGTCCAGCAGGCGTTTCGCGATGCGGCCAAAGCCACGTCGGCTGCACATGGTGATTATGTGTCTGATCTGGCAGAACGTGCGATGACCGAAATGCAGGCCGCAGGATTGACGGTTCACGAATTGCCCGAGGCTGAGAAAACCGCGTGGGTCGAGGGTCTTCCCGACATCGTAGCGCCATGGCTTGAGCAAACAGGCGACGCCGGCAAAGTGGTTCTGAAGGCCTATTTCGATGCGCTGCGTGAGCGGGGTGCCACTCCATTGCGCAACTGGGATGAAGGTCGCTAAATTTCGATCTTGAACAATGGGCTTCCGGTCGCTCAAACTGCGACCGGAGCCTTTTGCCCTTTGAAGAAAGCCATGAGCCTGTTGATATGAGCAAGCACTATCCCAGCAACGAACAGGACCGATTTGTCCCCAGCTTTGCCGAGGCCCCGGTGGGGGCCATTCTGGGCAGTGTGGCGGCGATCATGTTCTCGGTTGGAACGCTGTGTATCGGCGGACTGATGGCGCTGGTTGTGGCCGATGTTCTGGGCCGCAATTTCTTTGACTCACCCATCACGGGTGTGTCCGAGATTGCTGCCCGCACAGTGGTGGCCATCGTATTCCTGCAGGTGGCTGCGGCGATTCAGCAGAAGCGGCTGACACGGGCGGATTTTCTGGTGCGCAGGTTGCAGCGGGCTTCGCCCAACGCGGTGTGCTGGCTTGAGGTGTTTTTTGCCCTGACCGGGGCGATCGTGTTTGGCCTGATCTTCTGGGCCTCCTGGCCCAAGATGATGGATGCCTGGACCGGCGCTGAATTCTTTGGCGTGCAAGGCGTTTTCACCATCCCCACCTTTCCCTTCCGAGCCATCACAGTGCTCGGTTCCGCTGTGGCGTCGCTTTCGGCGCTCTATCGCATGACCGATGAAGTGCGCAGTCTTCGGAGCAATGCCACATGACCACCCTTGCCATCGGTTTCATTCTGATTGTCGTTCTTGTCGGGCTGGTCCTGATAGGTATGCAGATCGCCTATGCGCTTATTTCCGTGGCGTTTGTCGGTATCTGGATCATTCGCGACAATGTCGATCTGGCGTTCAAGATGCTGGAACTGACCGCCTATAGTGGGATTGCTGATTACCTCTTTGCGACAATCCCGCTGTTTGTTCTCATGGGGCTTCTGGTGAGCGTCTCCAATGTGGGGCGCGATACGTTCGAGGTAGCGGAACAGCTGTTGCGCCGAATGATCTGCGGACTTGGCGTTGCCACGGTTGCGGCCAACACAATCTTTGCGGCGGTTACAGGCGTGTCCATTGCCTCGGCTGCTGTCTTCACGCGGGTCGCTGTGCCGGAAATGACGCGCCATGGATATCGCCCGGCGTTCTCCGCCGGGACTGTGGCCGGGTCGTCAGTTCTGGGCATGTTGATTCCTCCAAGCCTGTTGCTGATCATCTACGGCGTTCTGGCTGAGGTCTCGATCGGCGGCATGTTCCTGGCTGGCATCGTGCCAGGGCTGTTGCTTGCTGGCGGGTTCGTCGCGATGTTGATTGGCATCACCATTGTATTCCCGCGCTTTGTGCTGACGGATCCTGACGTTTCCAAGGCACGGCGGCAGGACATTGATATCGAACCAATGCCGCTGCTCACAATGTTGGGCAAGCTGGTGCCGATTGCTTTGCTGGTCGTTTTGGTGCTGGGCGGGCTTTATACCGGATACTTCACCCCAACCGAGGCAGGTGGCATTGGCGCGTTTGGTGCGCTGATCGTGGCCCTGTCGCGCAGGTCTCTGGATCGGAAGCGCCTGTGGGAGGTGATGAAGCAAACGGCGATTATCTCTGTATCGATCCTGTTGCTGCTGATCGCGGCCAGCTTCTATTCGCGCATGTTGTCGATTGCCGGGCTGCCGAATGCGATTGCAGACCTTGTGCAGGGCTCCGGGTTTGGACCGATGCAGTTCCTGTTGCTTTATGCGGTGATCATCCTGCTGATGGGCATGATCCTCGACAGCACATCAATCCTGCTGATCATGGTGCCGATTGCGGCCCCGATCGCGCAGGGCATGGGCATTGATCTGAGCCACTTTGGAATCATCACGGTCCTTGCCGTCGAGATTGGTTTGCTGACACCGCCCTTCGGGATATCGGTGTTTACCGTGCACAATACGCTTGATGATCCGAATGTCTCCGTTGAGCAGATTTTTGCAGCGACGCTGCCATTTGTCGGTGTGATGTTGATTGTTCTGCTTGTGGTCGCCTTGTTTCCAATCACGGCAACAGCTTTCCTGTAAGCGAAGGTCGGCCAAGCCTGGCGAGGGCTGTTGAGCAGTCTCAATGTCCATCGATTGATGCAGTTGATTGGCCGACAATCAACTTTGGTGGAAATTCAATGAAGCGAGGCAATTCGGTTTTGTTTTGACCTTCCAGTCTTTCGATCAACCAGGTTGCAGCGCACGCTGCCATGTCTCCGATTGGTTGGGCAGCGTGGGTCAGGGTGGGTGATATGAGTTCACTCCAGGGGACTTCATCAATTGTCGCAATGGATATGTCTTCCGGGCAGCGAAGCTTCAGGTCTCTCGCCGCTCGCAAGGCCCCTATTGCAGTTACATTGTTCGCCGTTATCAGTGCGGTTGGCCGATCCTTCTTGCGCAGTAATTTAAGCGCTGCGCGATAAGATGCGTCCTCATCATATTCGCCAAAGCCCAGATATTTGTCTTCCAGTGTCAAACCGGCCTCTGACAGGCTCTCACGCAGCCCGTCGAGTCTTTCAGTGCCGCTCCATTGGCGTTGGTTGCCTGCGACATGGCCAATCCGCCGATGGCCAAGTTCCACCAAATGTCGGACCAGTAATTCCATTCCCAGACGATTGTCCAATCCAACATGATCGCACGCCAGACCCGAGAGTTTATGACCGTAGGTGACAAAGCGAATTGAGCTGGTTGCGAGGGCTTTGACATATTCATGACCCGAACCAGAAGGCATGATAATTGCGGCGCGGATGTTTAATTGCTCAAATTTACGAACGAACTCCAGGTCTCGCTTGGGATCATGCGAAGCTGTCGCGGTCATGGCCATATAACCTATGTCATTCGCCGTTTGTTGAGCCTGTCCCAAAACGGCTCCACCATGCGGGTTCGTCAGATCGGCTAAAATGATGCCAACAATATTGTTGCGCCCCGTTTTGAGGCTTTGAGCAACCGGATTTGGCGTGTAACCGGCGGCCGCGGCGGCATTAAGGATGCGCTCACGGGTCTTGGCTGAAACGCGCTCTGGCGCACTGAACGCAAGTGACACGGTCGATTTCGCAACGCCAGCACTTTTTGCAATGTCAGCTGCTGTTGCGCGACTTGAAATGATAGCCACTCTGGATTCCCTACACTTTATAAAATCGGTTCGATAATAGAATGACAATTGTTCCAGATACAAACCGATAGCTGGCTTATGTTGACAAATTCAGGGAAAACACGCTACCTTAATTATCGAACCGGTTCGATAAATGGTTTGACGACCAGCGTTTCATTGGAGGAAACAGAAATGCAAAACATGTTTAAAACGGCTCTGCTGATTGGTTGCAGCGCCTTTATTGCGCTTCCGGCATTTGCAGAAACAACGATTAGTTTCAGATATAATGACCCTGACCCAGAGGTCATCGAGGCCGCGATTGAAGCCTTTGAGGCGGAAAACCCGGACATCAATGTCGAACTGGAGCGTATATCCTGGGGCGATTCACGGACACAATTCCTGCGTGAAGCTGCCGTGGGCACAGGTCCTGATATCGTCCACATTGCTTTCGTCTGGCCATTGGAAATGGGCAGTGCCGGTGCATTGCTGCCATTGAATGATCTGATCGAAAAAAATGGTGCAGGGTCAGGCTTTGAGAACTTCATCGCGACTGATCTGGCGCGCGACGCGGATGGCAACATATTCGGCCTTCCCTGGACCGCCGATACGTGGACGCTGATCTATACGCCTGCAGTCCTGGAGGAAGCGGGCGTTGAGGTTCCAAAGACCTGGGATGATCTGCAGGCAGCAAGCCGCATGGTGACAGAAAAGACCGATAAAGTCGGCTTCGGCTTTCCCGCTGGTAGCGGTGCGACAAATACAGCCTGGTTTTTGCTGAACTATCACTTGTGGTCGAACGGTCATGCATTGGTTGAAGAAGATGGCAATGGCGGTTTTCGGGTTGGTGTCGATACAGCATCTCTTGCCAACAGCTTCAAATTCTTTGCAGACTTTATGGGTGAAGGCGGTAACCCGCAGTCCAACATCGCATTGGGTGGCCTGGCAGATATAGGCTCACTGGCGCCTATGGTTGAAGGCGATCAAGCCTTCGCAATAGTGCCGCCAAATGTCGCGAAAGCCGTGATTGCGGCTTATAAGGAGAAAAGCGGATCGAATGATGTGCCTTTTGCTTCGAGCGGTATTCCAGCGGGTTCAGTTGGTGGTGTGAGCCATATGGGCGGACGTATGCTCGGCATCAATGCCAATACCGAATATGCTGATGAGTCTTACAAGTTCATTCAGTTTTTGATTTCCAACGAGTTTTTCTCCGACTTTCTGACGGCACAGTTCCCGGCAAGCAAGTCTGCTCTTGCTGCTCTGGAATATCCGGCGGGACTTGAAGGGTATGGCATGCAATTGCCGAATGCCCGGACTTGGGGTGCGTACGCCAATGGCAAGACGCCTATCGGAACCATGTGGAGCGAAGCGGGTCGAGAGTTCGGCGCAATTCTGGTCGGTGATAAAACACCCGAAGAAGCTGCCCAGTCATTGATTGATACGATCAACGACATGCTGGACGATTAATCAAACCGGTTATCCAAATCAGGCCAGCCAATTGGCTGGCCTGCCCTTATCCACGAGGAATATATGCTCAGCTATTCCAAGGATCAGCGAAAATTTGTCTTGCTGATGCTGTTGCCAGCGTTCGGCATGACAGCAGCATTTTTCCTCTGGCCCACAATCTACAACATCAAAAACAGCTTTACAGACCTCAGTCTTCTGGGTCTGCGCGATGGTGGCAAGTGGGTTGGCCTGGAAAATTACATCGACCTATTTAATGATTCCGATTTCAAGAAAGTCGTCTTCAATACGTTGTTCTGGCTGACATTTGTTTCGGTCAGCATTCGGCTGGTTCTGGGCTTTGCGATCGCGCTCTTCATTGAATCCCAGCTTGTGCGCCGTTTGCGCCTGACAGTTCCGCTTCGTATGGCCGCGCTTCTGCCATGGGCGACACCCGATATTGTGGCCGTCACAGTGTGGAAGCAGATTTTCGATGGACGCACCGGCGCCATCAATAACAAGCTGGTTGAGTGGGGGTTTATTGACCAACCCATCATTTTTCTCGGAGATCCATCTTATGTCTGGCCTTCCGTCATCACGATCATTGTGTGGAATGGCCTGCCCATTATCGTGCTGACAATGGCCGCAGCGCTACAAACCGTGCCGCGCGATCTGTATGAAGCAGCAGACATTGACGGGGCCAATAGCTGGATAAAATTCTGGCATGTGACGTTCCCCCATGCCCTGCCGGCTCTGGCCGTGCTGGGACTCCTCACAACCATCTGGACGTTCAACAATTTCATCTATGTCTGGATGTCTACAAGTGCTGGACCCGGCACATTTTCAAATGTTCTGGCAACGGAAGTTTATCTCCAGGCATTCGTGAACTTCAAGCTTGGCCTGTCATCAGCAATTGGCACATTCATGGCCGCGCTCGCATTGGTATTTGGCATCATCTACTTCCGATATGTTGTCACAAAAAGATTTGGAGGGCTGATGTGACCGATGTCGCAATAAACCGGTCGACCGTGAAACGACGCAAGCGTGGCCTGACCCGCAAGCACAGCCCTGTCAAAACATCAGCAGCACTCGTCTTTGCAGCCTTGCTCATTTTCTTTTTTGCCTCGCCTGTGGTGTGGATTTATTGGGCGTCATTCAAACCCAGTGCCTCATTGATCGGTACTGGCACGCAAGGCCTTGTTTTCACGTTTGAAAACTATAGAAATGTTTGGAAGAATGACTTCGGCCGCTTCATGTTCAACAGTCTGTTTATCTGTGGCATTTCGGTCATTATTTCCACCAGTGTTGCGGTCTGCGCGTCCTACGTTTTATCGCGCTATCGTTTTGCCTATAAAAAGTGGCTGTTCGGCTTTCTTGTGCTGACCCAGACCTTTCCGTGGATCGTAATGATGACCCCATTGTTCATCATGTTTGCCAAACTTGATCTGATCAACAATCACTTCGCCCTGATGTTTTGCTACGTCACGATCACCCTTCCGTTTTCGATCTACCTCATGGTTGGCTATCTGGAAGCCCTGCCCAGAGACCTTGATGAAGCGGCTTTGATGGATGGATGCTCGCGTTTTCAAACGCTGCGCCACATCATTCTGCCGCTGCTCGCTCCGGGTATCGTCGCCACCGCAACCTATTCATTTCTCCTGATGTGGACAGAATTTCTGCTGGCTATTGCGCTGCTGACAAAAACGTCACTGAAAACACTCCCGCTCGGTCTGGCACTGTTCTTTGGCGAAGAAACCGTTGATTGGGGTGCCGTGATGGCTGCCTCTGCACTCACAACTTTGCCCGCATTATTATTATTCCTGCCGGTTCAGTCCCGCCTTGTGGCTGGTCTGTCTGCTGGTTCGGTCAAAGGCTAAAAAATGGAAACCGCGATATTGACTAGCAAATATCCTGCCCTTGAGCTGAAAAACGTGGAAAAGCGTTTCGACAGTTTTGTCGCCCTGCAGGGCCTCAGTTTTTCTGTGCCGCATGGTGCTTTCGTCGCAATTGTCGGCCCATCAGGTTGCGGAAAGTCTACGCTTTTGCGCTTGATTGCAGGCCTGGAGGCAACAACTGACGGCGAGATATGGCTGGACAGCGAAGACGTGACTGAAGCGTCCGCAGGCGAACGGGGCCTTGCAATGGTGTTTCAATCCTATGCGCTGTATCCGCATAAAACGGTCCGTGAAAACATGGCGTTTTCACTCAAAATCGCAAAACGGCCAAAGGCGGAGATTGAAAGCCGTGTGGCGGAGGCCGCCCGCGCCCTGCAATTGGAGGAACTCCTCGAAAGGCTCCCCAAGCAACTCTCTGGCGGGCAGAGACAGCGTGTAGCGATTGGCCGCGCGATTGTCCGAAAGCCCAAAGTGTTTCTGTTTGATGAGCCGCTTTCAAATCTTGATGCGGCGTTGCGTGCCGAAACCCGCGTTGAACTGGCTGAGCTCCACCAACGGCTCGCTGCAACCATGATTTACGTCACGCACGACCAGGTGGAAGCGATGACTCTGGCTGATCAGATCATCATTCTCAATGCCGGTGAAATACAGCAGATGGGCACCCCCAAGGAATTGTATAACGAGCCGAAGAATGCGTTTGTGGCGGGTTTCATTGGCTCACCAAAAATGAATTTCGTCCCGGGCACCATACGTGATGCAACGTTTGAATCTGCAGACCTATCGGTTACAGGCCTCGGCCAGATTGCATCCGGTGCGACCACATTAGGCGTACGTCCAGAATCTCTGATGCTTGCAGACAAAGGCAAGGGTATTGGTCAAATCGAAGTTTCAATTGTCGAATATCTTGGAGATGAGAGCGTCATTCATGGCCGTTTGGGTGATGGCACGCCGATAATTCTGCGCGAAAAGGGCAGCGTCGAGTTCAACACCGGTGACAGAGTTTCCATTGATATTGAAAGCGTTGACGCGCTTCACTTTTTCTCACCTGACACTGGTGAGCGCATCGTACCGCCTGCGAAAACACCGAGCAAAGGATAGACGATGGGAACGAAACCAAACTTCATTTTTATTATTGCAGATGACCATCGCTCCAGTTCAATCGGCGCGCATGGCTGCGATGAAGTCTCGACACCCAATTTGGACGCATTGGCAAAACGCGGCACTGATTTTCGTGGTGCGCATTGCCAGGGTGGTTTCAATGCTGCTGTCTGTACGCCCTCGCGCGCAACTGTCATGACCGGTCGAAGCGTCTTTGATTTAACGCCGCCTGATAATCGCTGTGCTGACGACTTCAGTGTTGGCGCAATTATCCCACCCAGTATCCCCACCATGCCGCAATTATTGCGCGAAGCGGGCTACAAAACCCATTCCATCGGCAAATGGCACAATGACAAACAATCTTTTGCACGCAGTTTTTCAACAGCAGACAAAATCCTTTTTGACGGGATGTCTGAACACGAAGAAATGGTCCTGCAGGATCATGATCCAAGTGGAATTTATGCCGAAGACCGTGCGCGTAAGGTAACCGGATATTCAACCGACATATTCAAAGATGCCGCATTGGACTTTATTGAAACAGCCGACCGTGATGAACCATTTTTCCTCTATATTGCGTTCACGGCACCGCATGATCCCAGGACCCCACCCAAAAACTGGGCGGTTGATCCTTCAGGTGTCACCTTGCCAAAATCCTACATGCCGGTCCATCCGTTCGACAATGGTGAAGCGCTTATCCGTGACGAAATGCTGGAGAAATTTCCGCGCTCGCCGGACGCCATTCGGCAACATATTGCAGACTATTATGGCATGATTGCACATATGGATGACGCTATCGGCCACATCATCAAAGCGACCGAAGACAAGGGTCTGCTTGAAAATACCATTATTATCTACACAGCAGATCATGGGCTTGGGTTGGGCAATCACGGTCTGATGGGCAAACAAAATCTGTATGAGCACAGTCTTCATATTCCGCTGATATTCGCCGGACCACAGATTCCGGAAGGCAAGCAATCAGATGATCTTGTGTGGCATGGCGATACCCATGCGACAGTGCTTTCCCTTGCCGGACTTGACGTTGCTCCCGAATGCGGTGGCGCCAATCTTGTGGGGCAGGACGATGACCAGACGGTTGGATCCGGACGTCAATATTTCGGCGCGGTTTACCGTGAATCACAACGTATGATTCGTGATGATCGCTACAAGCTTATTCGTTATTACAAGGACACGAAACATCGCGCCTCGACCAGTAACAGCCCGACGCCCGGATCAGACTTGTTACAGTTGTTCGATCTTCAAACCGATCCTGACGAGCTGATCAATCTTGCCTTTATGCCGGCACACCATGCCACACGTGATCGACTTTTAGGGGCAATGGAGAACTGGCAGCTGAAAATGGGCGATCACTGTGGTCTGCCGTCCTAGAGCCGATTACATTCAGAGCCCGGACTTCTCCAGCAACAGGCAATCAGGCAACGAGGCTCATTGCGTGAATCCGTTGTTGGGCTTGTTCGCTCGACATGGGCCTGCCCAACAAATAACCCTGACCCATCGTGCAGCCAATTGACGTCATCAAAGAGAGTTGTTCGCTGGTTTCGATGCCCTCGGCAACGGTTTGAATGTTCAATTCCTCAGCGAGGTGCACAATGGACCGAACAATCGCGTTTGAAAGCTTGTCAGTATCGGCCCGATCAACAAAGGAGCGATCAATTTTCAGCTTGTCGAATGGAAACAGTTGCAGATGCAAGAGTGATGAATAGCCCGTGCCAAAATCATCAAGCGCGATGCGTACCCCGAGCCTCTTGATCTCATGCAATTCGGCGATCGATGCCCGATCCTGCAAAAGTGCGGTTTCAGTCACTTCCAGTTCAAGACGTTCGGGCGCGAACTTCCAGCGCTTCAGCGCCCTGCGGACCTGGTCTACAAAATCGCCCTGGCCCAATTGTTTCGGTGAGACGTTGACGGACAAATGAATGGCTTCATCCCATTGGCCGGCCTGTTGCATGGCCTTGTTGAGAACCCAGTTACCGACATGCCCGATGAACCCGTCCTTCTCGGTTGCCAGAATAATATCCTGCGGAGAAATACGATCATCGGAATCACCGTTCCAGCGAATGAGAGCCTCAAAACCATAGTCCTGCTGGCGGTTCAGACATACAATCGGCTGATAGTTCAGCGTGAGATTATCAGTGGAGTCGGCGCTGCGAACGATTGTTTGTATACGCCTGGTGCGGGAGAGTTCCTCTTCAATCCTGCGATTGAACATCTGAAATCTGGAACGGCCATTTGCTTTGGCCTTGTAAAGTGCAAAGTCGGCCCGGGTCAGTATTTCTTCCAAACCTGTTGTCTGCGATCTGGCTTCACAGCAGCCTACGCTGACACTGAAATTGATAATGCTTTTCCGATATAGCAACTCTTTGCGCATAAGCTCGACCACATCTCGGGCGATTGAGATGACTATGTCGTCATCGCAATCCTGATCAATCTGAAGCAGTACAGCGAATTCATCCCCGCCCAGGCGCACCACGACATCGTCGCTGCGCACGCAGCCCATCAGCCGGTCAGCGACACTCACAATCACAGCGTCACCGGCACCATGGCCGAAATTGTCATTGACCTGCTTGAACTCGTCAATATCGATCAGCATGACGGCCATTCGCTTTGATGTGTCGGCTGCCCTGGTTTCAAACTCGCTTGCGAACTTGGCCCGATTGCCCAGTCCCGTCAGACTGTCATGGAGTGATGCATGCTCAATTTTCTCTTGCGCACGCACGCGCTCGGTGATGTCGGAATGGGTTGCGACCCAGCCACCATTCGGCATGGCGGCATGAATGGATGAGATGATGCGACCACTGTTGAGACGCACGCCACCGGGTACGATTTCTCCCTTCGCCAGTCCCGCGCGCAATTCGGCGAGCATCTGGTCGTAACCGCCGTCAAAGCCCTCAAAGCCATTTTGCAGATCCTGGACTTCAATCAGTTTTCGAAGCGATACGCCCTTGTAGATATCGTCCGGCGATTTTTCGAAGATATCTATGTATCTCTGGTTCCACAAAATCATATTGGCGTCCGCATCGAAGACGGTCACGCCCTGGTCCATATTTTCCAGCGTAATGTGCAACTCATCCTGAATTTCCTGCGCAATTCGATTTGCTTCATAACTGGCCAGCAGGGAGTTGACGATCAGTTGAAGATTGAAAAGCCCATGGCGTTCAGAGTCAGAAAGGGTACGTGGCCTGCTGTCGAAAACAGACAGGACACCCAACATGCCTGATTTGTCTATGAATAGCGGTAGTCCCACGTAAAAGCATATGTCTGAATGGTTGTCATGGAGCGCATGTTTACAGAAGCCTTCATCGGAGGATGCATCTTCAACTATGAACAGCTGGCTGTCATCGGTGACCTGGCTTGCGCAGCTTTTGGCTGTTGCAATATCGTCAGCCATCAATCCAAAGGAGGTGATGACCCGATGCTGATTATCTTCTATCATCGACAGCATGGCACTCGGGCATCCAAGGCTGTTGACTGCAAGTTCAACGATGGCCTGCATTTGGGGCAAGTCGTCGAAATTCATGTGGGCAAATCGTGACCTAATTGACTGGTGGTCTTTCTTTGCCATTGCATCTGGCTGGGCCCTGGAAGAATACGGCTGTGCCCTGGAATCCGGGTCAATCACGGTTTCAACCCCTCAACAGGATTGCGTGAGGCCATGCCCCTGCAAAATGGCATTGAATGTATGCCACATGGTTCCTGACCCTGGTTTTGAGACATATTTCCGGGCATGGCCCTCCCCAATGACTTGTATTTGACCTCGTCGCGGTGTGATGACTGGATGTCGGGCCAGGTCGAATTGCCAGGCCACCGCCAAAGTGTTCGCTTTCATATGCGTTGGACCGCAATCATAAGTAGCGCTCATTAAGAACTCGCTAATATGGCTCCGAGAATACCGGATAGCTGCTAAGGGCTTTTTTAAACTGGTTTGGTCGTGGGAAGGGCCTCTGAGCATCTTTCTGAGCTGTTCTCCCGAAGATCAAGTGGCGCCTGATGGCGCTTGCCGAATGTGCTCCCATTCAAACATCCAGCCCGGTCATGTGGGCCAGAAGTTCGGCGGCGTTTCTGACGCCGAATTTTTTCAGGAGACGGCTGCGAACGTCTTCGATGGTGCGGGGGGACAGGTTCAGAATGCGGGCGATGTCCTTGCTGGTCTGGCCCTTGCTGAGTTGCAGGACGATCTGGCGTTCTCTTGGCGTCAGTTGGCTCTTTGGCACGGTATCCGAAATTTTTGCAAAGCTCAGGACAGTGCGTTGCAGCGGGTCGTCTCGGGTCAGCGTATGGGCGCGGAAGCGGCACCAGAAGGGCGTTCCGTCGCGTCGTTTCATAATGCGTTCGTCTGAATAGATGCCTTTTTCCTGCAAGGGTTTAAGGCCGATGTCGCGAATGGCATCAAATTCCTTGCGCGTGGAATAGAGCATGCGGAAAGACTGGTTGATCAATTCAGATCTGTCATAGCCAAACAGCGCCGCAAAGGTGACGTTGCAGCTTTTGATAATGCGGCGCTCTGTCAGGACAATCCCGATGGGTGCTTCGTCAAAGGCGAGCATGGCCAATTCATAGGTCATGGTCATAGGTCATGTTCGTAGTCATGGATATTGCACCTTTCTATCAGACTATCCGTGTTTATACGGTATTGATACCGTAGGGAAATCTGCTGATAGTGGTCCTCTGGATGGAGGGATGCAAATGGCGGATATTGCAGAGGAACTGAGCGCCTTGATTGAGGCGCGCCGGGATGATCTGATTGCGCTGACGCAGGATCTGATCCGCATGCCAACGCTTAATCCGCCGGGCGATAATTATCTGGAGATTTGTGAATATCTGGCCGTTCGGCTGCGCGCCAGCGGGTTTGAGATAGAACTGATCCGGGCAGAAGGCACGCCGGGTGACAGTGACAGATATCCACGCTGGAATGTGGTTGCCCGCCGTGCGGGACACCGCCCCGGGGAATGCGTGCATTTCAACTCCCATATCGATGTGGTGGAAGTGGGCCGTGGCTGGAGCTTTGACCCGTTTGCCGCAACTTTGGACGACGGTAAAATATATGGCCGTGGTGCCTGCGACATGAAGGGTGGCATGGCCGCCTCGATCATTGCCGCTGAGGCCTTTCTGGAAGTATGCCCGCAGTTTTCCGGCGCCATTGAGATATCCGGCACAGCGGATGAGGAAACCGGTGGCTATGGCGGGGTCGCCTATCTGGCGGAAAAGGGTTTTTTCTCTCCAGAGCGCGTCCAGCACGTGATTATTCCGGAACCCCTGAACAAGGATCGGGTCTGTCTGGGCCATCGCGGGGTCTGGTGGGCGGAAATCGAGACCCATGGCGAAATTGCCCATGGCTCCATGCCATTTCTGGGAGATTGCGCAGTGCGCCATATGGGAGCGGTGCTGGATGAGATGGAAACCAGCCTGTTTCCGGCCCTCGCGCACAAGCGCACGGCCATGCCGGTGGTGCCGGAACAGGCCAAACAATCGACGCTGAACATCAATTCACTGCATGGCGGACAGTCTGAACCGCCCGCCGATTTTACCGGTTGGCCCTCTGCCTGCGTGCCTGATAGCTGCCGCATGGTGATTGACCGACGGTTTCTGGTTGAAGAGACCATTGAAGACGTCAAACAGGAAATCAGCGATGTTCTGGAGCGGGTGAAAGCCAGGCGCGACAGGTTCAGATATGACATCACAGACATGCATCAGGTTCTGCCCAGCATGACGGATCGCGATGCACCCATTGTAAAAACAGTTTCAAGGGCGATTGAAGAGGTGCTAGGAGTAGCGCCGCAATATGTGGTGTCACCGGGAACCTACGACCAGAAGCATATTGACCGTATTGGACGGCTGAAAAACTGCATTGCCTATGGTCCCGGTATTCTGGATTTGGCACATAAGCCCGACGAATATGTCGGGGTGGATGATATGATTGACTCTGCGAAAGTGATGGGACGCACACTTCTGGCGCTTTTGACAGATCGTGATGACTGATCAGGGAAGGTACTTTACATGATTTATGGAAAGACAGGTTTTGCGGTTGCAGCCGCATTGGCATTTGCCCTCACCGGCGGGGCCGCACAGGCCGCCAAAACCGACATTGTGGTTGGGCTGCAATTGGAGCCGCCGCATCTGGATCCAACGGGTGCTGCCGCCGGCGCCATTGATCAGGTGGTTTATTCCAATGTGTTTGAGGGACTGACCCGCTTTGCTTCGGATGGCTCTATTGTTCCGGGTCTGGCCAAATCCTGGGAAATTTCCGACGACGGGCTGAGCTACATTTTTCAGCTGAATGAGGGCGTCACCTTTCATGATGGCAGCGCGATGGATGCTGAGGATGTGAAATTCTCGCTTGATCGCGCCCGTGCCGAAGACAGCACCAACGCCCAGAAGCCGCTGTTTGCAGATATCGCCTCGGTTGAGGTGATGGACCCGATGAACGTCAAGGTGACTTTGTCGAAGCAAAACGGCAGTTTCCTGTTCAACATGGCCTGGGGCGATGCGGTGATCGTGGCTCCGGAAAGCATTGCCGACATCAAAACCAAGCCGGTGGGCACCGGACCTTTTGTTCTGTCGAACTGGGTGCAAGGTGATCGTATTGAGCTGGCTAAGAATCCCAATTATTGGGGTGAAGCCGTCAGCCTTGAAAAAGCAACGTTCAAATTCATCTCTGACCCAACAGCCGCTTTTGCAGCCGTGATGGCAGAAGATGTTAATGCCTTCATGGCGTTTCCGGCCCCTGAAAACCTGCCGCAGTTTGACGCTGACCCCCGTTTCAAGGTTCTGGTCGGGTCAACCGAAGGCGAGACCATTCTGGCGATCAACAACAAGCTACCGCCATTTGACAATGTGAAAGTGCGCGAAGCGGTTGCCCATGCAATTGATCGTCAGGCGATTATTGACGGTGCAATGTTTGGTTACGGCACGCCGATTGGCACCCATTTTGCACCTCACAATCCGGCCTATCTCGATCTGACCGCAAATTCTGCCTATGATCCGGAGAAGTCCAAAGCACTTTTGGCGGAGGCGGGTCTTGCAGATGGCTTTACGACGACGCTGAAATTGCCACCGCCGTCTTATGCGCGGCGCGGCGGCGAGATTATTGCCTCCCAGTTGAAAGCTGTCGGCATTACAGTTGAAATCAGCAATCTGGAATGGGCGCAGTGGCTGGAGCAGGTGTTCCGGGGCAAGGATTTTGGTCTCAGCATCGTGTCTCATACCGAGCCGATGGATATTGGAATTTATGGCCGTGAGGATTATTACTTCCAGTATGGCAAGCCGGAATTCCAGGCGCTGATGGCCGATCTCAATGCGTCGACAGACCCGGCAGAGCGGACCACCATTCTGCAGGCCGCACAGACCATGATTTCTGAAGATTATGTCAATGGATATCTGTTTCAGCTGGCCAATACAGGTGTTGCCAATACCATGATTGAAGGTCTGTGGGCCAATGCGCCGACACAGGCCGTTGATCTGACAGGCGTCTCATGGACTGACTGAAGCCGGACCGACTAGAAAATTGCACGGCGTCCCGGCTTTTGTGGCCGGGATGTCGTGCTAACATTGTTGAGCGGAACCCTATTGAATGCTGCGCTACACGCTGAAACGGTTGTTGTCTTTAAGCGTCAGCCTTTTGGTCGCCAGCATGGTTATTTTCGTCGCCATCGAAGTGGTTCCCGGCGATCCGGCTTCCTACATGCTGGGCATTAATGCGCAGCCCGATACGATTGCGGCGCTTCGTGATGAGCTTGGCCTCAACGTCTCGGCGTTTCAGCGTTACGTGAACTGGGTCAGTGGCATGCTGACGGGCGATTTCGGCACATCCTATACCTATCGCACGCCTGTCGCGGATATGATTGGCGACCGCATGTGGATTTCCCTGCCGTTGGCGCTTTATGCGCTTTTGCTGTCCACGCTGATTGCCTTTCCAGCCGGTATACTGGCCGCCAGCAAGCGCGGCTCCGTGGCCGATACGCTGGTCATGGGGATTACGCAACTGGGCGTCGCCATTCCCAATTTCTGGTTTGCGATGCTGATGGTATTGGTGTTCGCCATCAATCTGCGCTGGTTTTCCGCCGGCGGCTTTCCCGGTTGGGATGGGGGCTTCTGGCTGGCGGTGAAAGCGTTGACTTTACCGGCTATTTCGCTGGCCTTGCCGCAGGCATCCATTTTGGCACGGGTGATGCGTTCAGCGCTGCTGGATACGCTGGGTGAGGATTTTGTCCGCAGCGCGCGGGCCAAGGGTCTGACGCGGCGTCAGGCGCTGTGGCGGCATGCTTTGCGCAATGCCATGATCCCGGTTCTGACCATTATCGGATTGCAGTTTTCCTTTCTGCTGGCTGGCGCGATCATCATTGAAAATGTGTTTTTTCTACCGGGACTGGGGCGTCTGGTGTTTCAGAGCATATCCCAGCGCGATCTGATTGTGGTGGAAAGCGTTGTGATGTTGCTGGTTTTCGCCGTGGTCATTGTCAATTTCTCGGTCGACATTACTTATGCGCTGGTTGATCCGCGCTTGCGGAGGCGCAGCTGATGGCGGCTTCTGATATCTCCCCGAATGATGCGAGCGTTCTGCGGCAGGTACTGCGGTCCCGCAGTCTGATCATTGGTCTGGTGCTGAGCGCGGTGTTTATCGGCGCGGCGCTGGTGTCCTATGTGTGGACGCCATTTGACGCGGAAGCGCTGAATATTCCCAATAAGCTGAAATCACCCGATGCGGTACACTGGTTCGGCACGGATCATTTTGGCCGCGATATCTTCTCCATGATCATGGTTGGAGCCAGAACCTCTATTGCCGTGGCACTGATAGCTGTGGGCATTGGCATTTTGCTGGGCGTGCCGCTGGGTCTGGCCTCTGCTGCACGCGGTGGCGGCTGGGTGGATGAGGTGATCATGCGCGGCAATGATCTGGTGTTTGCGTTTCCCGCGCTGTTGATTGCCATCATGATAACCGCCGTTTTTGGCCCCAGTGCGGTGAACGCAATCATTGCCATTGGTATTTTCAATATTCCGGTTTTTGCCCGGCTGTCTCGCGGTTCGGCCCTGTCACTTTGGACGCGGGATTATGTGCTGTCAGCGCGGGTTGCCGGTAAGGGCGTCTTGCGCATTTCCATTGAGCATATTTTGCCGAATATCATGAATTTGCTGATTGTTCAGGGCACGATCCAGTTTTCGCTCGGCATTCTGGCCGAAGCGGGCCTCAGTTATGTGGGGCTTGGCGCACAGCCACCGATTCCAAGCTGGGGCCGTATGCTGGCAGATAGTCAGACCCTGATTACGCTGGCCCCGCATATGGCGCTGTTTCCCGGCTTTGCCATTTTGCTGACGGTTCTGGGCCTCAATTTGATGGGGGACGGGCTGCGCGATCTGCTGGACCCTCGCCTGCGGAATGCACGCCGATGAGCCTTTTGCAGATCGATCACCTCAGCCTTGCCATTCATGGAACACCCATTCTGCGTGATATCTCGTTTGATCTGGATGCAGGTCAGATAGTCGGGGTGATTGGCGAATCCGGGTCTGGAAAATCCATGACGGCCTATTCGGTGATGCAATTATTGCCGGAAGGGTCGCGGACAGATGGGGCCATTTCGTTAAATGGCGATAATCTTCTCAGCCTGTCTGAAGAACAGATGTGTTCGTTGCGCGGTGATGAGCTGGGCATGGTGTTTCAGGAGCCGATGACAGCGCTGAACCCGGTCAAAAGCATCGGCGATCAGGTGGCTGAAACGGTGCGCATTCACCGGCAGGCTTCACGCGCTGAATCCTTGCGCATTGCCCGCGAAACGCTGGACCGGGTGGAGCTGCCGGCGGACCGCTTTCCGCTGTCGCGCTATCCGCATGAATTATCCGGCGGGCAGCGTCAGCGCGTGGTGATTGCCATGGCGATTGCCCTGCGCCCCAAGGTGCTGATTGCTGATGAGCCGACCACGGCGCTGGATGTCACCACACAGGCGCAGATATTGAAACTTCTGCAGCGGCTGGTGCGCGAAGACAATATGGCGCTGATGATGATCACCCATGATCTGGCCGTGGTGTCTGATCTGGCAGATGATATTGTTATCATGAAGTCTGGTGAGGTGGTTGAAACCGGACCAGCAAAAACCCTGTTTCAGTCGATGAAGCATCCTTATACCAAAGCGCTGTTCGAAGCCTCGTCACATGTGCCGGACAGGGAGGCGGACAGCGATGCGGAAGCTGCACCGTTGCTGAAGGTCAGCCATGTCTCGCGGGATTATGTTCTGCCGCGCACATCCCTGTTGGCATCGCCGCCTATATTCCGCGCGGTGAATGATGTCAGTTTCTCGATCCAACAGGGTGAAAGCCTTGGTCTGGTGGGGGAAAGCGGGTGTGGCAAGTCGACATTGACCCGTGCGATTCTGGGCCTTGAAGAGGTTCAGGAAGGTGAAATTCTGATCGAGGGCACACCGGTTTTTTCCGGCCATCAGGTGCAACGTTCTGTGCGGCGAAAAATGCAGGTGGTGTTTCAGGACCCTTATGGTTCTTTCAACCCACGGCACAGGGTTGCGCGGCTGGTGTCGGAACCGTTTCATCTTCTGGATAGGCAGCCAAGTGGTGTGGTACGGGCAGAGGCCATAGCAGAAGCGCTGGAAAGCGTGGGCCTGGAGGGTTCGGACGGGCGGAAATATATTCACGAATTTTCCGGCGGTCAGCGTCAGCGTATTGCCATTGCCCGCGCGCTGATTATCAAGCCAAAGCTGATTGTGCTGGATGAGGCGGTCTCGGCGCTGGATGTTTCGATCCGGGCGCAGATTCTGGACCTTCTGGCAGATCTGTCAGACCGGTTTGGCCTGACCTATCTGTTTATCTCTCATGATCTGTCTGTGGTGCGCTCTATTACCGACCGGGTTCTGGTCATGAAGGAAGGGCAGATTGTGGAAGAAGGCCAAACCGATGCTGTTTTTGACAATCCGCAACATGCTTACACAAAATCACTGATTGAAGCCGCGCCACGGCTTTCCCAACTGCCGGCCGAACTACCAGCCGAATTGGCAACGCAGAACGAGGTTTCCATATGACAGGCCTTCAAGACCTTTGGTTTGATCCATCGCTCTGCTTTATCGGGGGGCGCTGGGTTCCGCCTGTTCAAGGTGGATTGCTGCCACTTGCAAACCCGTCCAATGGCGAAATCTTGTGCGAGATTGCGCGCGGCAATGAGGAAGATATTGATGCAGCTGTTGCAGCGGCCAGCAACGCCAGCGCGGGTGAATGGGGGCGGATGACAGCACCGGAGCGCGGACGTGTTCTGACGCGGCTGGGCTATCTCATCCTTGACCGGACAGATGAACTGGCCGAGCTGGAAGCGCTGGATGTCGGAAAACCCTTGAAACAGGCACGCGCTGATGTGCTGGCACTGGCGCGCTATATGGAGTTTTACGGCGGAGCGGCCGACAAGATACACGGCACAACGATCCCGTATCTCGATGGCTACACCGTCTATTCCCTGCGTGAGCCGCATGGTGTGACGGGCCATATTGTGCCCTGGAATTACCCGATGCAGATTATCGGACGCTCGGTTGGGGCGGCGCTGGCTATGGGCAACGCCGCCGTTCTTAAGCCGGCTGAAGAAGCCTGCCTGACCGCCTTGGCCTTTGCGGATTTGGCGCATGAGGCGGGTCTGCCCGCAGGCGCGTTGAATGTGGTGCCCGGCCTTGGGGAAGAGGCCGGTGCGGCGCTGGCAGCGCATAAGGGTGTTCACCATATTTCCTTTACCGGCTCTGTTGCCGTGGGATCCATGATTCAAAGCGCGGCTGCGCCAAATTGTGTGCCTGTGACACTGGAGCTCGGCGGGAAATCGCCTCAGCTGGTGTTTGATGATGCGGATCTGGATGCGGCGCTGCCATTCCTTGTGAATGCCGGCATTCAAAATGCCGGGCAGACCTGCTCTGCCTCTTCGCGTATTCTGGTGCAGCGCGGTCAGTATGACCGTGTGGTGGCAGCTATGGCCGCGCGCTATGGCGCGCTGCAGGTGGGGCCTGCGCTGTCTGATCTGGATATCGGGCCGCTGATCTCGGCACGTCAGAAAGAGATTGTTACCGGATTTTTGGCAAATGGCAGTGATCTGGAACAGGTGGCTACCGGCAGCATTGTCGGGGATGCGCCTGACAATGGCCACTATGTTGCACCCGTCCTGTTTGCAGCCGTCACGCCGGAGCATGTGTTGGCGCAAAGCGAGATTTTCGGGCCGGTGCAGGTCATCATTCCATTTGACGATGAGGAAGAGGCCATTGCCATTGCCAATGGCACGGATTTCGGCCTGGTTGCCTCGGTCTGGACCCGCGACGGAGCGCGACAGATGCGCACTGCAAAGGCTATCCATTCCGGACAGGTGTTTATCAATAATTACGGTGCGGGCGGCGGTGTGGAACTGCCTTTTGGCGGAGTTGGCAAATCAGGTCATGGCCGGGAAAAAGGGTTTGAGGCGCTTTACGGGTTTTCCAGGTTGAAAACCGTTGCAGCCTTTCACGGATAACAGGAGAGAATCATGCGCTTAGAGGGCAAAACAGCCATTGTGACAGGCGGAGCGTCCGGCTTTGGTGCAGGCATTGTGCGCAAATTCATCACTGAGGGTGCGCGGGTGATGGTCGCGGATATCAATGCGGCGGGTGCAAAAGCCACGGCGAATGAATTGGGCGATCAGGCTATGTCTTTCCATGTTGATCTGACCCGGTCCGATCAGGTGAAAGCTATGGCAGACGCTGCGATAGAAGCCTTTGGTGGTGTCGATATTCTGGTCAATAATGCCGGAATCACCCATCTCCCGGCACCTATGGAAGATGTCAGTGAAGAGGATTTCGACAGGGTTTTGGCAGTCAATGTCAAATCGGTTTATTTGACGGCTAAATACCTTGTGCCCCATATGAAAAACCGGTCCACAGGCGCTATTCTCAATGTGGCCTCTACAGCCGGTGTCAGCCCGCGCCCGAACCTGAATTGGTATAATTGCAGCAAGGGCTGGATGATCACTGCCACACGCACCATGGCGGTCGAGCTGGCCCCTGCGGGCATTCGCGTCAATGCCATCAACCCGGTGGCCGGTGAAACCCCATTGTTGAAATCCTTCATGGGTGAAGACACGCCAGAAATCCGCGCCAAATTCCTGGCGACCATTCCCCTTGGCCGGTTTTCCACACCGGAAGATATGGGAGCGGTGTCCTGCTTCCTGTGCTCCGATGAAGCCAGCATGGTGACGGGCGTGTGTATGGAAGTGGATGGCGGGCGGTGTATCTGAACAGAATAAGCAAAGCAGTTTATAGCGAAGATATCTCAGTTTAATTTGTATAAATAATCTATCCAATATAAATAGTTGTATAGATCAATATTAAAAATTGGAAGGGATTGCCATGGTCAATATTAAAACAATTGTGATGCTAATTTCATTATCAATGATATTTTTGGCAGCCTCAAACCTCAGTGCCGCCGATGAGCATGTATCCAGATCGGTTCTGTCCTGTGAAACAGGAGATTTCAAAGGTGTTCATGAGCATATAAAAAAAAGGGAGTTGCTCGGAGAATTGAAGCGAGCAATGTCTCGATCCTGTCTTTTAAAAATATTTAACTCTGATTTAACATTTGATAAAAAATATTATCCTATGTTTATATTTGATGGTTTTGATGATGCAATCGCTTACTCAGAACATGACGATATAAAGGAAATTTTTAACCTAATAGGTTCCTATGCAATTAATATAGAAATAAGTGATGATATGGATATGGAAATATTCATTAATTCTTTAAAAAATCTTATTGAAAGAGAGTATCAGAATGTTGATGATATCTCTTCTATTCTCATTCCATATTTATTATCAAATTTGGAAATTAATTTTGGTGAATATGGCGTAAATTTGAGTAATATATATAAATATAAAGATGTAAGAGCAATGAATATATCTGAATTATCGCCGTATTGTGATGATATATGTGTTCAGAAATCTTTTGATATATGCAGTATTGATGATGAATTTTCAGCTAAATACGCGTTTCTTAAATTGGGTCCAAATAAATTTGGATCTATTTTTGATTGCGAAAATATCGATATATGGCAACAAATATTAGTGTTACGTACAATTGGTATATTGGATAGAAAATGCGGTTATGGTGGCCATTTGGGTAATGCAAATATACATAATTTTAGTATATTTGATAAATGTTTCAGCTACATTTCATATATCAGCAATAATGAATTTTATACGGATGTCGATTTATACATTTTTGCAGTAAATTCAGAGGAAATAAAGAGTCTCATAAAAGAAGAGGATTACAATATTATTCTTGAGATATACAATAATTATGATGATTTTCTCTAAAAAGCGCATTAAGATTGTGAATTATGAGCTCCGGGCCCATTGGCGGGACTGGTAGTTGGGTTGAAGCGGATCATGCCAATCAGTTGAGAAAACTTCATGGGTGATGATACCCCGGAAATCCCCGTCAAATTTCTTGCCACCATCCCCCTCGCTCTCTTCTAAACGCCGGAAGATATATATGGGCGCGGGTGTCTTGCTTTCTGCGCTCAGACGAAGCCAGCATGTTGACCGGCGTGTGTATGGCGGGCGGTGTATTTGACCGGATGAGTTCGCCCGATCCAAGCGCCTTGACCACTGGATTCTCGGAATAAATCCGAGAATGACGGCATCGGATGTGGACGTAAATTCAGTTTTATTGACAAGCAGGTCCCGTCGTCCTCGGATTTATTCCGAGGATCCAGCAACGACAATTTTAAACGGCAATGAACCGCTTTTTCCTGCTCCCTAGTTCAATATCAGTTCCGGCCCCATCAGCAGGGTTGGCAGCCAGGTTGATATGATTGGCACATAGGTGACCAGAATCAGGAAGACGAACAGCACGGCCAGGAACGGCAGGGCTGCGCGGACGACGGCCATCATGGGCATTCGGGCAACGCCTGAGGTGACAAACAGATTGAGGCCAACCGGCGGTGTGATCATGCCGATTTCCATGTTGACCACCATGATGATGCCGAGATGGATCGGGTCAATGCCAAGTTCCATGGCAATCGGGAACACCAGTGGGGCGACGATGACCAGCAGGCCTGATGGCTCCATGAACTGACCGCCGATCAGCAGGATTATGTTGACGACGATCAGGAAGGCAATGGGTCCCAGACCCGCATCCAGCATGACACCGGCAATGTGCTGCGGCACCTGCTCGTCGGTGAGGACGTGTTTCAGGATCAGCGCATTGGCAATGACGAACATCAGGACGATGGTCAGACGACCGGCTTCAAACAAAGTGTGCTTGGTGTCCTTGTGGAAGAAGGCAGTGATCAGGGCCGTCGGCTTTTGCAGCAGGTTCTTCTTTTCCTGGCCATCGCGTTCGGCCAATGGGCCCATGTCGCGATAGACGAAGACGGCAACGATAAAGGCATAGACCGAGGCAACAGCGGCGGCTTCTGTCGGGGTGAAGATGGCCGATGTGACGCCGGGAATGCCATAAATGCCAACCATGATGATGACAATCAGCATCAGGCCCCAGACCGCATCGCGGAAGGAGGCCCAGATTTCACGCCAACCGGCCCAGGTGCCTTTCGGCATTTTTTTGTATGTGGCAATGACGTAGATCGTAATCATCAGGAACAGGCCTGCCAGAATGCCGGGAATAACGCCCGCCAGGAACATGCGCCCGACAGAGACATCAACCGCTGCAGCATACACCACCATGACGATGGATGGCGGGATGAGAATGCCCAATGTGCCTGCATTACAGATAACGCCTGCAGCAAATTCCTTGGTGTAACCAGCCTGACGCATGGCAGCGATGACGATGGAACCGATGGCGACAACGGTGGCTGGTGATGAGCCGGAAAGGGCGGCAAACATCATGCAGGCAAAGACACCGGCAATGGCAAGACCGCCCCGGAAATGGCCCACACAGGCAATTGAAAAGCGAATGATCCGTTGGGCCACGCCGCCGGTGGACATGAAGGATGAAGCGAGAATGAAAAACGGAATCGCCAGAAGGGTGAAGTGGCCTTCAAAGGCGGAAAACAGGGTTTGTGCGACCGAGGCAAGCGACGTATCGGAAAACAGCAGCAGGAACAGGATTGAGGAAAGACCCAGCGAGACGGCAATGGGAACGCCGATCAACAGCAGGCCGATGACCATGACAAAGAGAAAGATGACGTCCATTATTTCGCACTCTCAATCCGGGCTGCGGCTTCTTCAATGTCGTCCTCTGCCTCATGCGAGGCGATCAGCCGGTCGGATTTTCCGCTCCAGATGCGCAAAGCGGCCTGCAGAAAACGGTACAGCAGCAGCGCCATGGATAAGGGCATGACGAAATAGGGAATGAGTTTGGGAATTTTTTCGTATTCTTCGCCTTCATTGAAGACGTCCTCCATCCAGCGCAACCATTCGGGCATCGGCACATCACCGACCTCATACCAGGCGCGGCCACGAAATTCGGTTTCAAATCCGGTTGGGAACCAGCGGCCTGTTGTCTGCGGCAGATTGGCGAAATTCGCCCAATAATCCCAACTGCCCTTCAGCAGCAGGGCGGCAAAAATGATGCATAGACTGACAGAGATGAGGCCCAGCACGCGTTGTGTCTTTGGGGCCAGCATGTTGATGATGACATCGACACCCAGATGGATGTTCTTTTTGACGGCGTAGGAAGCACCCAGAAGCACGAGCCAGCCAAACAGAAAAACAGTCGCCTCAAGTGCCCACAAGATGTTGGAGTTCAGCGCATAGCGCACCAGCACATTGGCAAAGGTGATGAGCGTCATAACGCCTAAAATGGCTGCAATCAAAGTTTCCTCAATTGCATCCGTTATGCGTCTTCCCTTGGCTTGCATCTGTGCCTCCCCAGACATGCATTCAGACATTCATTCAGGAATTTCGGGCGGTGCCAAAACACCGCCCGATCGTGTTTGTTAGTGGTTTTCGTTGATGGCTTGTGCCGCGGCAATCGCCTCGGCGCCGACATCACCTTCAAACTGCGTCCACACCGGCTTCATGGCTTCAACCCAGGCTGCACGCTGATCAGCATCCAACTGGCGCACTTCGCCACCAGCCGTGATGATGGACTGTTTGGCCCCTTCGTTGACAGCGGTGGATTCAGAGTTCCGAAGCACGGTGACCTCATTCAGGATGGTCAGGAACTGGTCCCGGATATCGGCGTCCAAACCGTCGAGCCAATCGACACTGGCCACAACCATATAGTCGATGATGCCGTGATTGGTTTCTGTAATGCCGTCCTGAACTTCAAAGAACTTGCGACCGAAAATGTTGGACCAGGTGTTTTCCTGGCCGTCGACAACACCTTGCTGCAGAGCGCCATAAACTTCGGCAAACGCCATTTTTTGCGGGCTACCGCCAATAGCTTCCATCTGTGCAACAAGCACGTCAGATGGCTGGACGCGGAATTTCAGGCCTTCTGCATCGGTTGGCAGGATCAAAGGCTTGTTGGCAGACATCTGCTTCATGCCATTATGCCAGAATTCCAGACCCTGCAGGCCACGGCGCTGCATGTCATTTTTCATGGCCTTACCGGTTTCAGAGTTTTGGAACTCATCCACTGCATTGATGTTCTTGAACATGAAAGGCAGATCGAAGATGCGGTATTTCTTGGTGAATTTTTCAAACAGCGACAGCGATGGTGCGGCTAGTTGAACATCGCCCTGGAGCATGGCTTCCAGAACTTTTTCATCGGTGTAAAGGGTCGAGCTTGGAAAGACTTCCATGCAGGCCTTGCCGTTCATCTCGGCATTGACACGCTCGGCCAACAAAGTGGCGGCGATGCCTTTGGGGTGTTTGTCAGTGTTGGTGACGTGGCTGAACTTGATGACGATTTCGCCATCTTCACAGCTGGCCAGTGCACCGGTTGTGGCAACAGCCATGATTGCAGCGGCAGCCGCTGCGGTTTTCAGGAAACGCATGAATATCCTCCCTAGCGTTTGAATCTGTCAGACACATTCCAGAAGCTGAAATCTCACAGAAGCACAATTTGGCTTTGCGCCATGCCTTAACGACTTTTGGAATATGTGCTGGCGGCTTTGCACAGGTTTTGGGTGATGGCTTCAAGATCAAAAGAAGTGAAAACCGATGTTTTCTTTCGGTTTCGGGACGCCATGGGTGGAAAAGGGTACATTAGAGGCTTCAACCTATCCGCTTTTCCACCCATTGGCGCTACTCTGGCGAGTTCTCATTGCTCGCCACGCCAAAATCTTCCCGGCTCAGATTGTATTTCTGCATTTTCTCATAGAGTGATTTTCGCGATAGGCCCAGCGCTTCATAGGTTTCCTTCAGGCGGCCATGGTGGGTTGTGAGCGCAGTGGCGATGGCGTTGCGTTCAAAGCTGGAAACTCGATCTGATAGGGTTTTGGTCTGGTCTGGCACGGTTTGCACAAAATCAAGATCAAGGCCAAGCGCGTATCTGTCTGCCGCATTGCGCAACTCACGCACATTTCCCGGCCAGTCCCGCTCTGCGACCGAGACAAGCAGAAAGGACGGAATGGGTGGTGGCGTGCTTTTGTAGCGCGCCGCAGCCTCGCTCACCAATTGCGTAAAGAGCGGAGGGATATCTTCCCGTCGTTCTGCCAGTTTTGGCATACGCAGGGTGACCACATTGAGACGATAGAGCAGATCGCTGCGGAAGCGGCCCGCTTCGGCCTCACTTTCCAGATCGAGCTTGCTGGCTGCAATAAAGCGCACATTCAGCGGAACCGGGTCGTTGGAGCCAAGGCGCATGATGCTGCGATCCTGCACCACGCGCAGTAGCTTGACCTGGAGCGTCATGGGCATGCTTTCAATCTCGTCCAGAAAAATCGTGCCGCCTCTGGCATGTTCAAATTTGCCATAGCGCGACCGAGTTGCACCGGGAAAAGCCCCGGCTTCATGGCCGAATAATTCGCTTTCAATCAGATCGGCGGGAAGGGCGGCGCAATTTATGGCCACAAAAGGCGCATCGGCCCGCTCGCTGATGGCGTGCAGGGCGCGGGCAGCCACTTCCTTGCCGGTGCCGGTCGCGCCTATCAGAAGAACGTCCGCGTCGGTTTGCGCAACCGCCCTGATTTGCTGGCGCAGTTGGACCATGGTTTTGGTACGGCCCATCAAGCGCGCTTCCAGGCGGTCGCGCCCGCCGACAGCGGACCGTAAATGCCGGTTTTCCAGCGTCAGGCGGCGCTTGTCGAGGGCGCGGCGCGCCACTTCGACCAGATGATTTGCCGCAAAGGGTTTTTCGATAAAATCATAAGCACCCCGGCGCATGGTATCCACGGCCAATGCCACATCACCATGACCGGTAATCAGAACGATCGGCAGTTCGGCATCAATCTCAAGGGCGCGCTGCATGAGTGTCAGCCCATCCATTTTGGGCATGCGGATGTCGGACATCAAAATGCCGGGAAAGCTGCGGTCGAGCAGATCCAGTGCAAGGGTCGCTTCTGGAAGGCAGGTGACCTTCAGGTCTGCCAGTTCCAGCGTCTGTTTGGCGGCAAGCCGCAAATGCTCCTCATCATCAACAAACAGAATGGTTGGCTCATTCATTCTGCAGCCTCTTCCGTCAACTGGTCTGCCGCTGCCAGATCAATGGTGAAGATTGCTCCTCCATCGGGATGATTTTCGGCCAGCAGACGTCCGCCGAAATCCCGGATGATGTTGTAGGAAATGGACAGTCCCAATCCAAGGCCCTCGCCCGGACCCTTGGTGGTATAGAAAGGGTCGAAAATCTGGCTTTTCGTCTCAGCCGCCAGTCCTGATCCGTGATCGCGGACTTTAATGCGCACCCGGTCAGATGTTGTCTCGATAGTCAGATGAATATCGGGTTCGCGACCGTTATGCGCAGGGTTATCCAGCGTACTGGCATCCAGCGCATTGGAGATGAGATTTACAAGCACCTGCTGCAGGCGCACGCGCCCGCCCATGATCCAGATGTCTTTGAGCGGCGGGTCGAAGACGATGTTTGCATTCCGGTCGCGCAGTTTTGCAGACAGAATAGCCAGCGCATCACTGATGATCGGCAGTAGCGGCACAGGCCCGATCTTTTCCTGTGGGCGTCTAGCAAAATTGCGCAGATGCTTGCTGATGGCGGCCATACGGTCGGCCATTTGTGAGATGCGGCCCACATTATCGCGGGCCTCATCAATCCGGTTGCGATCCAGATAGGTGGCCGCATTATCGGCATAGGTTTTGACAGCGGCCAGAGGCTGATTGAATTCGTGGGAAAGCGCTGCTGACATCTGTCCCAAAGCAGCCAGTTTGCCGGCCTGTACCAGCTCCGACTGGGTTTTGCGCAATTGCCGTTCGGCCTGTTTGCGTTCCTCAATTTCCTGCAGCAATTGGGTATTGGCCTGATTGAGGTCAACAGTCCGCTCGGCAACCCGGTTTTCCAGCAATTCCTGAGCGGCATGCTGGGCTGCAATGCGCTCCACCATACGCGCGCGCCGAAGCAGCAGGAAGGCCGTGACCAGGATCGTCAGCAGCAGCACAAGAACGGCAATGACAATGACGGTTATGGCCTGGGTACGCGCGGCGGCTGTGGGGGTCAGAATATGGACGTTCCAACCCGCCTCCGGTATGGCCATGGCATTGGCGACAAAGTGTTTTTCTGTTCCCCCGACACCGATGGTGAAACGTTCCGCACCCTGATTACCAATCGGCTTGCGTTGCAAATTCAGAAGGCCAAGCTGATCGATGGGGTATTGCCGGAACGCCTTGATTTCATCAAGGGTTGCCGGTTGCAAGGGCTGCAGACTTTGAAAATGCCAGTCTGATCGGCTGGACATGAAAATAATGCCAAACTGGTCGGTCACCAGAATTTCACTGTCAGCGCCCCGCCAATCCGCTTCCAGCGCATCGACTGAAATCTTGACCGTAACCACCCCTGCTATCTGACCCTGCAGCCTGATCGGGGCTGAAAAATAATAGCCGCGTTTCAGTGAGGCCGTGCCGAGAGCAAAGAACCGGCCGAGACCGCCTTCAATGGCTTGCTGAAAGTAAGGTCGATAGACGTAGCTGAGGCCCACAAAGGAGTGGGTCTGGTCAAAATTGCTGGCAGCCCAAGTGTAGCCGTTCGCGTCAATGACATAGATATCGGATGCCCCCACATCTTCGGCGATCTGTTTCAATTCCAGATTGACCGAACTCGCCAGATCCGGATTGGTTGTGTCGCTAAGCAGCGCTTTGATAGATGGCTTTTCAGCGATCAGAGACGGCAATGGCTCATAACGGTTCAATGCGCCGCGCAGGCCCGCCACGGTCAGGCGCAAAGTGCCCTGAGCCTGCTCGGCGGACCGGATTTGAAAACTGCGTTCCACAAGCGAAAATCCGGCACTGCCAATGGCTATTGACAGAAGTACGGCCAGTGCAAGCCAAAGGCCAAAGAGCCTGGATTTAGCTGTTTGCGTCATGACCTCACTATGGAATCATTCTTGCATTTTGCACAGATGGTGCCGGTGGAGCGGGACATCAGACATATTTGCGCCAATTGTGCTGTTCCTTGAAGCCAAGCATGTCCCGGATCTTGCGGTTTGAATAAAGCGCTTCCTCATCTTCCAGTTCATGGGTCAAAGGCACATTCGGGAAGAAACGTTTGGCGATTTCCGGGCTTGGAATATCAACTGAATTGTTGTTGTTGCCCGCATTGAAGACCTGATAACCAAGACCGTCTTTCGCAAGGCAAAGATCAACAATCTGGCCCAGATCACGTGCATCAATATAGCAAAAAATATTGCGGCGACGCTGGATCGGATTTTCAAAGAAGCCGGGGAAGCGATCATATTCATGGGGCTCAATCACATTGCCGATGCGCAGGGCATATATGTCGAAGCCGGAACGGCGTTGAAAGGCGCGGGCGGTGTCTTCATTGACCACTTTGGACAGGCCATAACTGTCCATGGGATTGACCGTATAGTCTTCATCCACCGGCAGATAATCCAGATCAACCTCGCCATCAGCAAAGCAGATGCCATAGGTAGTTTCTGATGAGGCGATGACAATTTTGGGAATGCCGAGTTTTACGGCAGCTTCAATGACGTTGTAGGTGCCGATGGTGTTGACGCGAAATGTCTCATTATCAGGATTGATCAGAATGCGCGGAACCGCTGCAAAATGAACCACCGCATCAAATTTTGGAACACCTGTTCCCGGCTTCAATTCACTAAAATTGGCATAGGAGGTCATGGCGTTGAACATCTCGCCGGATTGGGTGATGTCGGCGATCAGATTATCAACGCCGGGATGATCCAGCGGTTTCAGATCGACGTTGAGCACCTGGTGGCCCTGATCCAGCAGATAGGGCACGACATGCTTGCCGGCCTTGCCGGAGCCGCCAGTGAAGAGAATTCGTTTGGCCGTCATGGTGTTATCCTGTGGTTGAGATCTGCGTTGAAGACACGTGATATCTGCCGCGCCCGGTTTTGACCAGCCTGCCCTCTTTCGTCAATTGAGACAGGGCCCGATAGGTGGCTTCATGGGTGAGGCCGATTTCAGCCGCCATCGCCGTCACACTGCCCGTGAGCAGCCCATCTGCAAGGGCGGCATAAACGCGCTGTGGCGCATTTTTAATGGAAAGCAATTCCAGCCGGCGGCGATGGGCCTGTATCTCTCCGGCAAAACGGGCGGAGAGGGCGAAAGCAAACAGGGAGTTCTGCCGCATGGTTTTGAGGATCTGCGTTTTACTCATTGCGATCAGTTCACTGGCCTCGCAGGCGACAGCATCACAATGGTAGTTGCTGGAAAACAAAGAGGCTTCTGCAAAGGTCTGACCGGCATGGGCGTTGTGAATGACCAGCCCGTCTCCAGCTTCTGTATGACGCAGCAATTGAATGTGTCCGGAGCGCAGGAAATAGAGGAATTCAGGCGGGTCCGACTGGCGAAACAATAATTCGCCCTTTTGCAGGGCTTTAGGCTTCAGGGCGATTTGAGGAAGCGTGTTGAAAGGGATGGGTAACATCCTTCCATCATATGATTGAAATCATATGGAGGCAAATCGAACCGCTCTATGCTGACACAAATAATGAACCCCTCTTCAAAAGGAATACATCATGCGCTGGAAGTTTATCGGTATCGCCGCAGCAGGTGCCTTGATGCTGGTCACGGGCGGACTGGCATTATCCATGGACAGTCACCAGGATCATGCCGACCATGCCGACCTTAGGGCCACAGCCTCTAACCTGCCGAGCGAAGGTGGGCAGTCGGCTTTTGTCGCGATTGCGGAAATCGTGGCGCTGCTGTCAGATGATCCCCAGACTGACTGGTCAAAGGTCAATATATCTGCCTTGCGGGCGCATCTGGTGGATATGAGTGAACTGACGCTGGAGGCAGAAGCTGAACAAGTGATGCAGTCTGATCGGGTGGAGTTCTCCATTCGAGGCGAGGGGAAAACCCTACGGGCCATTCAGGCGATGGTTCCCGCGCATGCAAGCGAGCTGGACAAAATGGCGCGTTGGGCCGTCTCTGCTCGCACAACAGATGACGGGGCACTTCTCATTGTGACGCCAGAAAACAAGGATGATCTGGAGATGGTCAGCGCCCTTGGCTTTTTTGGTCTTATGGCGACCGGTGCGCACCACCAGCCGCATCATCTGGCCATGGCAAAAGGCACGTTGCATGGGCATTAAAGCGGCTCAAAAGCGATTGGGTGAAAACGGTTCCAGATTGAGTTTCGGGGATTTGCCTTCAATCGCGTCTGCGATGATATCCGCTGTGACGGGACCCAGCGTCAGGCCCTGATGGCCATGGCCAAAGGCGCACCAGTGGTTTTTCTGGTCGGGCATTTGCCCAATGACAGGCATCATATCCGGCATGCAGGGGCGATTGCCCATCCAGGGCGTGGTTTCCAGTCGGCGGCCCAAAGGGTGCAGTTTCCGTGCAATCGGTTCGGTCTGCTCGACCTGAACCGGTGAAGGCGGGGTGGTAAGTGACGCAAACTCCGCACCGGTTGTGAGCCGTATGCCGGCAGCTTTGGGCGTCAGGACATAACCATAGTCCTGATCCGCCAATGTGGCGGTAAATGGTGCGTCGGGGTCTGGTTCAAAGTGGATGTGATAACCGCGTTTGAGACCTATCGGTAGTTTCAGGCCGAACTTTGCGCTGAGCAATGCAGCATGTGCCCCAAGCGCATTGACCACATGGGTGCCTTCCAGAGGACGGGCCTTGCCGGGGACGCTATAGCCGGTCTGGGTCCGGGTCAGATCCATGGCATCCGCCAATGCAAATTGCCCGCCCAGCTTTTTGAATTTCTTGAACAGTTTTATCAGCAATGCATGGGGATCACTGATGATCACCGATTGATAATACTGAGTGACAGCGCAAAATTCCGGGGCGATGTGGGGCAGGACTTGCCGAATGGCCTCTGTCCCTTCCAGATGGGTCAGGGGCAGATTGAAGCGCTCGGCCATCAAATCCGCTTCACGGCGCGCAGCTTCAAAAGCCCGTCTGGACCGGTAACCATCCAGAATGCCATCCGGTGACATCAGCTTCTTTGCATCCGTGCCCTCCATGGCCCGCTCATAGGTAACCATGCAGCGTTCAATCAGCGTTGCGTAGGGATTGGCCAAAGCATGATGGCGTGTCTTTGAGGAATGCCACCAGTAGCGGGCCAGAAAAGGCAGCATTGCGGGTATGGAAGGCCAATGCAGGCGCGCTGCGGTGTTGCGGCCCATAATAGTGCTGATCAGCGTGAGGGCGTTGCGGGGCATGGCATAGGGCAGCACCGCTTCGCGTTGAATAACGCCGCTATTGCCGAAGGATGCACCCAAGCCGGGCTGCTGGACGTCGATCAGGATTGTGCCGATGCCGCGCCGTTGCAGCTCCAGCGCCGTTGAAACGCCGACAATACCGGCACCCAGGACCAGAACCTCAGCCTTTCGCATGATTACTGCGCTGCCTCAGACGGTGTGAAACCCAACGAGCTTGCCAGCAGGTGCTGGGTGTATTCGTGGCTCGCATTTTGCGCTCGCATATCTTCCACCGATAGAATTTCGACGATATAGCCGTGTTGCATAACCGCCATGCGACTGCACATATGGCTGACAACGGACAGATCGTGGCTGACCATCAGAAAGGTCAGGCCGCGCCTGGCCCGCAGATCGGTGAGCAGATTGAGAATTTCAGCCTGAACCGACACGTCCAATGCAGATGTTGGTTCGTCCAAAAGCAAAATGCGCGGCTCCGGTGCCAAAGCACGGGCAATGGCCAAGCGTTGGCGCTGACCACCTGATAATTGATGGGGATAGCGGAAGCGGAATGAGGGGCCAAGCCCGACATCAAGCAACAATTTTTCAATGCGCTCTTCAACATTGTCGAAGCCATGCAGTGACAGGGTTTCGCTCAACACCTGATCGACAGTGTGGCGTGGATGCAGGGATGCGTAAGGATCCTGAAACACCATCTGAACCGTTTTGTAAAACTCGCTGTCGCGCGTTGGACCCAGTGCCTTGCCATCAATGGTGATAGCGCCGCTCCAGGTTTCTGCAAGTCCGGTAATGGCACGCAGGATCGTGGATTTACCGGAGCCGGATTCGCCGACCAGCCCAAAGCTTTCGCCAAGCGGAACTGCGAAATTGGCGTTCTTCACCGCATCAACGCGATTTACGCCCTGACCGAACCAGACATCCAAATTTTTCAGAATGATCCCGCTCATAACATACCACTGACGCTTGGTTCGTCCCGCCAGGCCGGGTCACGTTTCAGGACTTCCAGTTTTTCACGGGGCTTATCCAGCTGGGGCAGCGAATTTAGCAGGCCGCGCGTATAGGGGTGTTTTGCCTCGTGCAATTTGTCTGCGTCGCAGACTTCCACAACGCGTCCGCCATACATGATCAGCGCCCGGTCGCAGAATGAGGCAACCAGATTGAGATCGTGGCTGATGAAGATGAGGCCCATGCCGCGGTCGCGGACCAGCTTGTCCATAATGTCCAGAACCTGTGTCTGCACCGAAACATCAAGGGCCGAGGTTGGTTCATCGGCAATCAGGATTTTGGGATCGGGGATCATCATCATGGCAATCATGACGCGCTGGCCCATGCCGCCGGACATTTCGTGCGGATAGGCATTGAAGACGCGTTCCGGATCACGAATGGCAACAGCCTCCAGCATATCCAGTGTCTTCTGACGTGCTTCAGCGGCGCTGCCCTTTGTGTGGACCTGATAGGCTTCCATGATTTGCTTTCCCACTTTCAGCACCGGGTTCAGCGAGAATTTGGGGTCCTGCATGATCATGGAAATCTGATAGCCGCGCACGGCGCGCATTTCCTTTTCAGACAGGGACATGAGGTCCTGTCCTTCCAGTGCAATGCGCTTGGCCTCAACACGGCCCGGCTTGCGGATAAGCCGCAGAATGGCGCGACCGGTCATGGATTTGCCAGAGCCGCTTTCCCCGACAATGCCCAGACGTTCTTTGCCGAGCGAAAAGGAGATGCCACGCACAGCGTCAAAGACGCCGCTGCGGGTTGGAAAGCGGACCCACAGATCCTCGACTTCCAGAAGGTTCGGCTTGGACGGGTCGCTCATTCGCCGCTCTCCTTGGGATCCAGAACATCACGCAGACCATCACCCAGAAGGTTGAAGGCCAGACTGACGATGAAGATGGCGAGACCGGGGATGGTTGCCACCCACCAGTGATCGAGAATGAATTTGCGTCCGTCAGACACCATAGCGCCCCATTCGGGAGAAGGTGGCTGCGCCCCAAGGCCCAGGAAGCCAAGTCCGGCTGCCACCAGAATGATGCCGGCCATATCCAGAGTCACGCGGATAATGAGCGATGAAATGCAGAGCGGCCATATGTGTTTGGTGATGATGCGGAACGTCCCTGCCCCCTGCAGGCGCACCGCATGAATATAGTCGGAATTTCGAATGGTCAGGGTTTCTGCCCGCGCGATGCGCGCATAGGGCGGCCATGCTGTCAGGGAAATGGCAAGAACGGCGTTTTCAATCCCCGCACCAAGTGCGGCAACAAAGGCCAGCGCCAGAACCAGACGCGGGAAGGCCAGAAATATGTCGGTGAGGCGCATCAGCACAACGTCAATAAATCCGCCTGTGTAACCGGCAACAGTGCCGACCAAAAGGCCCACCAAAGGCGCGATGATGGCCACCAGTGTCACGATGTAGAGGGTGATCCGTGCACCATAGATGATGCGGCTCAGCAGATCACGCCCAAGGGAATCGGTGCCCAGAATATGGCCTTCAGCACCCGGCGGCTGCAGCCGGTTGCCCAATTCCTGAACGAATGGATCATAAGGTGAAATCAGCGGCGCAAAGGTCGCCATCAGCACAAGACCAATAAGAATCATCAGGCCGAACATGGCCATTGGATTGCCGCGAAACTGCAACCAGCTCTGATACAGGGATGCCAGCTTGGCATGGCGTCTGGATGTGGGTGTGTCGCTGAGCAGCCAGGCACGCCAGCCGGTGTTTTGCGAAGAAGCAGCGAGATCTGTTTGTGACATTGCGTGCCTATTTCGCTCTGGGATCAAAGACCTGATAAAGCAGGTCCGATAAAACATTGAACAGCACGAAGACAAGCCCGACAACAACGGTGCCGCCAATGACGGCATTCATGTCTGCCGATAAAAGTGCGGTGGTGATGTAGGATCCAATGCCCGGCCAGGAGAAGATGATTTCGGTCAGCACCGAACCCTCGAGGAGGCCTGCATAGGACAGGGCAATCACGGTAATCAGCTGAACGCGGATATTCTTGAAAGCGTGACCCCAGATGACCTGCCGCTCCGACATGCCCTTGACCCGTGCGGTGGTGACATATTCGGCTGAGAGTTGTTCCAGCATGAAACTGCGGGTCATGCGGCTGATATAGGCCAGCGAATAATAACCCAGCAGCGAAGCGGGCAGAATAATGTGGGAAACCGCATTCCAGAATATGGTCATGTCACCGGCAATGGCACTGTCAATAAGGATCATGCCGGTTCTGGTCGGGACAACGCCGTCATAGAAAAAGTCCAAGCGTCCTGGTCCACCAACCCAGCCCAGAATGCCGTAAAAGATCAAAAGACCCATCAGGCCAAGCCAGAAGATGGGCATGGAATAACCAACCAGTGCCACGACGCGGGCAACCTGATCAATCCAGGTGCCACGACGAACGGCGGCGACGACGCCCAGTGGCACACCCAGCACAACGCCGAAAATCGTGCCAATTGTTGCCAGTTCGAGTGTCGCTGGAAAGACGCGGATAATATCATCCGCAACCGGTCTTGCGGTGAGCAGGGATTTTCCAAAATCGCCCGTGAAGACATCTCTCAAATAATACCAGAACTGCACCAGCAGTGGCTTGTCGAGGCCAAGCTTAATGTAAGCGGCGTCATAAACATCTTTTGCAGCCCGCTCGCCGACAATGGCAAGAACCGGATCCACCGGCATGATCCGGCCAATGATAAAGGTGATAAAAATGAGGCCAAGCATGGTGACCAGAATGGTCAGCAGTATTTTGGCGATGCTGATCAGAATGGGTGGAAAGGGCACCATCTGGCGCCCTTTCCCTGTGTCGTTAATTGCCATTTCGGCGAACCCTTACTTGGATACTTTCCAGTAGGCTGCAGCGGTAATAGCCGCTCCGATTGAGAAGCCCTGAACGTTGTCTTTGCGTGCAGTCTGCTCGATTTTCTGGAACATGACGCCAAAAGGTGATGTCGCCTGATGTTCGCGCTGGATTTCCTGATACATTGCAGCGCGTTTGTCGCGGTCATTCTCGACAACAGCTGCAGCAGTCTTTTCAGTCATTTCCGGGATATCCCATGCGTTCCGCCAAGCCAGGAAACCAGTGTTGCCTGCTTCGTCAGAATTATCCGGGTTCATTGCAAAGGTCGCTGCATTTGTGTGTGGATCGGGATAATCCGGTCCCCAGGCACCCAGATACATATCCAGTTCACGTGCACGATAACGGGCCAGGATCTGTTTGGCCGTTCCGACCGTGATGTTGAGCTTGATACCGGCCTGGGCAAAATTGTTCTGCAGGGCCTGAGCGATTTCAATACGCTCCTGCGCTTCACGAACACCCACTTCGATTTCAATGCCGTCGCCGTAACCGGCTTCCATCATCAAGGCTTTGGCTTTTTCGATGTCCAGGCTGTATGGCAGATCATCGATTGCGCCAAGATAGGTCTGTGGCAGGAACGCCTGCTGAATGGTGTACTGACCTTTCAGGAAGCTGTCGCGCATGCCTTCGTAATCCACCAGATATTTAGTGGCTTCGATGACTTTCGGGTTGGAGAGCGCTTCGTTCTTCTGGTTGAGTGAGAAATACATCAACCGGCCACGCAGTTCACTGTCGACGGTAATGCCTTCAGCGTCTGAAATACCAGCCACATCTTCCGGGTTCAGGTTACGGGCAACATCAATATCACCGCGTTCCAGCAGCAGACGCTGTGTCGCGCTTTCCTGAACGTGGCGAACAATGACGCGGGCCATGGCAGGCGCGCCGCCATAATAGTCCGGATTTGCCAGCATGGTGACTGATTCATTGGCCTTCCAGGTAACATCCTTGTAAGGGCCGGAACCAGCTGTATTGGTTTTCAGCCATTCATTGCCCAGATCGCCATCGACTTCATTTTCCATGACAGTCTTACTGTCGACAATGCCACCGATTGTAGCTGTCAGGCAGTTGAGGACAAATGACGTTGCATAGCGCTTGTCGGTTGTGATTGTCAGAGTTTTGTCATCGGTTGCAACGATGGTTTCACCGACGTTTTCCGGTGTGAAGCCAAACTGAGTGAGAATGAAGCTTGGAGTCTTGTTGAGCGTAACCGCACGACGCAGGCTGAATTCGGCGTCTTTTGCAGTGACAGCATTTCCAGAATGGAAAGTCACGCCATCGCGCATCGTGAAGGTAATTGTCTTACCGTCTTCAGAAACTTCCCAGCTTTCGGCCAGGTCAGGCTGATAGCCCGCTGCAAGATCTGCAGGGTCGAAATTGACGAGACGGCCATAGATATTGCGCAGCACATCTGATCCGGCAAACTCGAAGCTCTCTTGTGGATCGAGCGTCGTGATATCATCAATCCGGTTGGCGATAATCAGCATGTTCGGCGGCGTATCGGCAAAAGCCGGTATCACTGCAGTTGACGCAACTGCGCCAAGCGCAACACCGGCAACCAGTGTTTTAATCAGGTTCATAGAACTCTCCTTACAGAAATGGGGTGAGCGAGTGATGCCCGCCCAAGCGATCATCCCACGCTAATTTCTGCCATTATGCAAGGTTAAACTAGAACCGGTTTGTGCTTATCCGGCTTAATGGTTTGATGGCTTCTCATCAATCACCCGGTTGCTTCCGCAGATGATCGATGTGGCGAAGTATGGTTTCAATGAGTGGATCACCGGATACCTGCCCGTCTTCACGCAACAAGCGCCTAAATCAATATTTTTACGCCAGCCACACCCATGACGGCATAGCCGTCAGCGAATTTACAATTCGTTAGGGTCATATTTTGAATGCAGATTCAGGATTTTGAAATGGGTCAGGCGAATGGATTCTCGGAACAAGTCCGAGAAAGACGGCGGTGGGCTGTTTAACGTTGGAGAGGTGGCCTGTTGCCCGGGAGTGCATTTTCGATCCACCCCTGCAAACCCCGTCTTTCTCGGACTTGTTCCGAGAATCCATAGACCGCGGGCCGAATTTTTTGACGGTCTCTGGCAACAGAATTCAGCTACGCGGGCGGCCAATCTGCTTCATTGACCCCAGGTTTTCTCCAAAACGCGCAGCCAGTTTTTGTAACACAGCTTTTCCATCAGCTCTTCGCCGTAGCCATGGGCGCGCATGGCCTTGCGCAAAACGGGCAGTCCGGTCACATCGCCGATGGATTTGGGGACAATGGCGCCATCGAAATCGGAGCCAAATCCAACCCGGTCTTCGCCTGCTTGCTCCATCAGGTGATCGATATGGCGCAGCATGATTTCAACAGGCGTATCGGGTGACATCCGGCCGTCTTCACGCAGAAAGGCGACTGCAAAATTGAGACCGACCATGCCATCGCTTTCGCGAATGGTTGCCAATTGCCGGTCTGTCAGATTGCGTGCTGTGGGACAGATGGCATGGGCGTTGGAATGGGTGGCCACAAGCGGGGCATTGCTCAGCTCGGCGACATCCCAAAAACCCTTTTCATTGAGGTGCGACAGATCAATCATGATCTTCTTGGCATTGCAGGCGCGGATCAGGTCCTTGCCGATATCAGTCAGGCCGTCTCCGATGTCCGGATCACTTGGGTAGCGAAACGGAACACCATGGGCAAAGATGGTTGGACGGCTCCAGACCGGCCCCAGAGAGCGCAGCCCCGCTGCGTAGAACACATCAAGCGCTGTAAAGTCCGGGTCAATGGCCTCGGCACCTTCCAGATGAAAAATTGCAGCGATCTTTCCAGCTTCGATGGTTTGCCGCAATTCGGTGGCGGTTTTACAGATTTTGAGCGCGCCGAGCTGTTCCAGGCGCAGCAGGCTGGCCGCTTCTGCAAGGGCAATTTTGAGGGCTTCCGGCTGCCCCAAAGCAGGTGGCAATTCAATGTCATAGCTTGGCTTCGCCATTTGTTCATAGCGGAATGCCTTGTCGGCCGGGGAGGGAACCCAGATGGCAAAAAAGCCACCGGAAAAACCACCAAGCCTTGCTCTGGGCAGATCAATGTGGCCGGCATCGCCATTGATGAAATGACGCTCCGGATCAGCCTGTCCCTTGCGCAGAAGCTTTGTCAGAACATCGTTGTGACCATCGAACACAGGTGGTTTGGTTTGGTCGATCATGCAGCTTTTCTCTCCGGCAAATGTAACAAAGTACGGGCTTCGGCAGGGGTTGCCGGCGCGCGATTATGGGCGTGGCAGATTTCAACAAGTCGGCGAACCAGTGCGGCGTTGGACGGGGCCAAAGTGGTTTTGTCCATGCGAACATTATCTTCAAGCCCGGTGCGGGCGTGACCGCCTGCGGCAACGCACCATTCATTCATGACACTCTGGTCCCGTCCAATGCCTGCTCCGCACCACGTGGCATCAGGCAATAAACGTCTAGTGGTTTCCAGGTAGAAATCAAACACGTCCCGGTCCAGGGGCATGGCGTTTTTCACCCCCATAACGAATTGCACATGGGGCGGGCCGTTAAACCGGCCCGCAGCCTGCATTTCCGCCGCCTTGAATATGTGAGAGAGATCAAAGATCTCGACCTCTGGGCGAATATCGTGAGCCAGCATTTCAAGGCTTAGCCAATCCACCAGATCCGGGCTGTTTTCATAGATGCGGGTGGGGAAATTGTTCGAGCCGACGGTCAGGGACGCCATGTCGGGCCGCAGCGGCAACATGCCGCCTCGTTCACGCCCGGCTCCGGAGCGACCGCCTGTGGAAAACTGGATGATGAGGCCGGGGCAATGTTTCAGCAGGCCCTGTTGTAACAGGGCAAATCTCTGGGGATCGGATGTCGGCGCGCCATCATCATCCCGCACATGGCAATGGACGATTGATGCGCCCGCTTCAAAGGCTTCGTGTGTGCTTTCGATCTGTTCAGATATCGAAAGCGGTACGGCTGGATTGTGGTGTTTGCCCGTCACCGAACCGGTAATTGCAACACAGATGATACAAGGGTCCTGCGGCTTCTGTGCGTGCTGTACTGGTTCTGCTGCCATGATGGTTCTGTATGTCTCTTTATATCTATTTTTATCTTTTGGCGTTCACGCGGCTTCGGGCTTGGGTCGTTATCGGTTCACATCCATGTTGAAATCAGTCGGGGACAAATGTCCAGAAAAACCACGTGAAATCTGTCATATGAAGCCTTAAGTGGTGTCTGATTCCAAATGTCGCAGCACAATGGGCTGAATTGTCTGGATATGTTGTGCAGCCGGTTGACCATGCGTCATGGATTAGTGTTAATCTATGGTTAACAGGCAGTGCAGGGGGTGCATAGGCAAGGGTTTCAAGTTGCGTAAAATTACTCTTTTTCTGGTGGCGTTCTATTTTTGTGTTTCTGGTGTCCATGCCCAGTCCAATGAGACTGTCGCCTATGTTCAGGAAGCTCTTCAGGAATTGGGATATGATCCGGGAACCGCTGACGGTTCCTGGGGTCGGCGAACCCGTAAGGCGCTGAACGAATACCGCGCCACACTTAACCTTCCTGAAATGGAAGATGTAACCGGTTCATCTCTCTACAGCCTTCACCGATCAGTTGCCGCCGGACAGACTTTGCCGTATCCGGGGCGCGTTCTGGAAGGGTTGGACAACCGTGCAGCCTTTCTTCAGAAACGTGGCCTCGTCCGCGAGCGGTACTGCAACAACAGGCTGAACCTGCGCTCGGTTGGTGCTAACTGGACGCCTGTTACGCGTTTTTCCGAAACAGATGTCTCCTTTGCCGGGCCTTCACCAATCGGGAGCGAAAACTGGTCCTGGAAGATCGCCGAAGGCGTGTCAGTTGCATCAGCAAATTGTATTGCTGGCGATACCGCCCAGTGCGAAGTCTTGTGGTCGTATTTGAAGAAATGGCCGGCGGCGGACGGTCTCAGCACTGCCGCCAAGAAGGTTGAAAATTCCGAAAAGTTCAACCGCACGGCCTATCTTGCCAATACGGTTCTGCAGCCAATGGTGATGGCCACCGCTGTTCTGGTTGAAACCCAGAACCCTCCACTGGAAGAACTCGCGCCTTTTCTTGACTGGCTGTATGGGCGGGTCAATCAGTACCATTTCATCTCTGACAAAAATACGCTGGTGGGGGATGCGGATAATACGCTGGCCCGGCACCAGGCGCTTGCAGCTGTTTTGCCAAGCATGACACTGGGTGCGTTCATTGGCGATGTGGAGCTGTTTGAGCGCGGCTTTCCGCAATTTGAGGCTGCTTTGTTGAGCCAAAGGCCAGATGGCAGCTTTCCTACGGCGACCAAACGCGGGTCTCTTGCGCTGCATTATTCGGGACTGCAATTGTCCTATCTGTTTGCAATAGCCGAAATTGCCAAATCTCAGGATTTCGATCTGTATGAAGTGACATGGCCAAAGGGGCAGGATTTGCACAGGGCCATTACATATATGCTGCGTGGCTGGTCCAATTGGAGCAAGCATGTGCTGAAATATGCCAGTGAAAATGCTGATGCACCGATGACGCCCAGCAGTGCGGCGATAGAGAAATTTACCTACGGATTTGGATGGTTGCCTGCCTATGCGCGCCGCTTTGAAAACCATCCCAACCTGTCTTTGATGAATGGCGTGTCGATTGACCCCGTGGTGTGTTCGCCGGCGCATATTGCCGAAGGCCGTGTTGATAGGGCCTGGTGCGCGCAAGCTGGCCCGCCGCCTCTGACGCTGCGGGCGATGTTGCTGGATAATACATCAAAAGTTGCCGTCTTTAATCCGGCTATGGGCTTCAATTCCGGGTGCTTCCTCTCTACCGCTGAAGATTTGTTCTGAAGCCAGAGCCCAGCGCCCGAGCCCCACTCCTACTTGCCGGTAGACTTCCCCCACAGGCTGATAGCGTCTAAGGTCTGGAATGCTGGTTGCATCCAGTTTTGCAGTTGAAGCAACTCAACAAGCTGCAAGGGGGAAAGTGTGAGGACGCAGGTCGTCATCATTGGCGGTGGGCCTTCGGGTTTGTTGCTGTCGCAGTTGTTGCATCTGGCGGGTGTGGACAGCATTGTTCTTGAGCGCAAAAGCAGAGCTTATGTGCTGTCCAGAATTCGCGCAGGCGTGCTGGAACAAGGGACCTGCGATCTTATGCGTGCCGCAGATGCAGGCGCGCAAATGGACCGACTTGGGAAAACCCATAACGGATTTTTGATGGCCTTTGGTGGCCGGACTGCGCGGATTGATCTGGAAGGTCTGACGGGCGGAAAGACGGTTCTGGTGTATGGTCAGACCGATTTGACGCGGGATCTTCATGAAGCACGTGACCGGTTGAATGGCACAATACTTCATGAAGTTGACGATGTTGAGCTGAATAATCTGGATGGTGAAGCGCCCTTCGTCACATTTTTGCACAATGGTGAAACGCAGCGCATTGACTGTGATTTTGTCGCTGGATGTGACGGGTTTCACGGTGTCTGTCGTCGCTCGATCCCGGACACTTTTCGCATTGAATACGAAAAAGTCTGTCCTTTTGCCTGGATCGGTGTCCTGTCGGAAACACGTCCGGCTGGCGAAGAAATCATCTATTCCAGGTCTCAGGCCGGTTTCGCGCTTTGCTCCATGCGCTCTGACACGCTCAGCCGCTATTACATTCAGTGCCCGGTAACGGATACGCTCGAAGACTGGTCGGACGACCGGTTTTGGAGTGAGTTAAGCGCGCGTCTGCCCGCTTCGATTGCAGATCAGCTGGACACCGGGCCATCTCTTCAAAAAAACATGGCACCCCTGCGGGCATTCATTTCCGAGCCAATGCGCCATGGGCGTCTGTTTCTGGCCGGGGATGCAGCTCATATTGTGCCTCCGACAGGTGCAAAAGGGCTGAATCTGGCCGCTTCAGATATTTTCTATCTCAGCAATGCTGTGATTGATTTCTATAAATCGGGCTCTGAAACCGGGCTTGACGCCTATTCCCAAAAGGCCTTGGCCCGGGTCTGGAAAGCCACCCGCTTTTCCTGGTTTATGACAAGGATGCTGCATAATTTTGAAGGGCCTGACAGTTTCGATGATCGCCTGCAGGATGCGCAACTTGACTATATGAGCCGTTCCAAAGCGCAACAGGCTGCCATCGCTGAAAACTATGTCGGCCTTCCATTTTGAACCGGCTATTTTAACCGGAATAACACTCAGATGAGGCCTCGGGTCTTGGCCAGCTTTATCTGACCGGCGCCTATGGTTGACAGTTCCTTAATCGGCTTGATTCAAAAAAATTTGTTGCGTTAAGTAAACATTAACCTTTATTCTCTACCTTAAAGTGTGTTCGGTACATTCCGAACTGTCAGATGGTCACTCCCCCATCTGATTGGACGCCTCCCTGTTAGACTTACAGAGCCGCTCCCTCCCGCGGCTCTTTTTTTGTGTTCAATTCAGAATTTGGTCAGATTCGGGCCAGATTCGGGTCACACTCCGGGTGGTGAAATGCAGCACTTCAGGCGTGCATGTGGATATTAACGAAGAATTAACTCTATCGGATCGGCAGCTTGCATGGCGGGTCCGCTCGCCTCATAGTTCCTTTTTGACACTTATCTGCCTATCATGATCATGATAGTGGGTTCCGGGTCGAATCCACCACACGTGAGCACCAGATCATGACGCGCAACAACCAGACGCCACATGCGGGCAACGCTATAGCCATTGCGCACCGCCTAGCGGAGCGGGACGGCTTTTTGGCCCTGTTCAATAATGGTATGCGCCTGATCGAGGAGACAGCTTCCTATCTGGATGGTCCCGGACGTGATGAATCAAAGGCCCTGTCGCGGCTTGGTTCGGTTGCCTATGCCAGCGAATCCATGCGTCTGACAACCCGGTTGATGCAAATTGCGTCCTGGCTGCTGCTGCAGCGAGCCGTCAATGATGGCGAAATGACAGATGGGCAAGGCCGGGATGAGAAAGCAAAAGTGCGCCTTGGCGGTCTTCAGCCGTCTCGCACAGGATCTGGCTGGGAAGAACTGCCGGATCAATTGAAGGATCTGATTGATCGTTCCGCACGTCTGGAGGAACGGGTTCGGCATCTGGACGTTGGGCTGGGCGGCGAGTCGTTTGGCGCCCCGCCACCTGTACCCCAGTCCGGCCCCAAAGACGCGCTGGCCGATCAGATGGCCCGCTTGAGCGCTGCCTTCAAGACACAGGACGATCTCTGACATCAATTATCGCGTCCAGAGCTTACGCCCTGGACTTACGCTGACGGAATGTCCAGGCCATGAAAAAACCCGCCGGGACCAAAAGTCCCGAGCGGGTTCTTAAATTCTGCAAACCAGAATTGGCAGTACTTATTTCCCGATGAAACCGGCAAATTTGTTGTTGAAGCGGGACAGACGTCCACCGCGGTCAAGCAGTTGCTGACCACCACCGGTCCAGGCCGGATGGGATGTCGGGTCGATATCAAGGCGCATGGTGTCGCCTTCTGCGCCCCAGGTGGAGCGGGTTGTGTATTCAGTTCCGTCAGTCATCACAACGTTAATCGTGTGGTAGTCGGGATGTATATCAGCTTTCATGAGCTTCAAACTCCAATGGTGTCCAGGGGTATCCCGAAGACGTGTCTCAAGGGCAGGCATCGCTGCTTTCACAGCATACCGCAAACAAAAAACCGGGCATGACGCCCGATCCGTGTAAACTCGCCGTTCCTATAGGCCAATGTGGTGGTCTTTCGCAAGCTGAAATGACGAGAATCTGCGCAGTTCATTCTTTTAACGTCTGTGATTGCGTATTTTGGCTCTTAATGTGGTCCAAATCTCACTCTCAAGTGGGTTGTGCTTGCCATTGACTGCCATTCGTTGGAAAAGGCGTTACCTATTTCACCTGTTGAATGAGCCGCGATGAACGATCAGACAACACCTACAATTGCCCAAGGGGCAGAGGTCCCGGCTGGGACCACCAAGACGCTTGAACTACAGGCTGAGGCCAAGGGCCGGGTCGGCTCTCTTGCTATGGTTTGGCCTTATCTGAAAACCTATCGCAAGCGTGTGGCCATGGCTGTAGTGGCCCTGACGGCTGCCGCCGCCGCGACGCTGGCGGTTCCCATGGCTGTGCGGCGCATGATCGATTTCGGGTTTGACCCGGAAAACAACACCTTGATTGATCAGTATTTCGCAATGTTGGTTGTTCTGGTCGGATTTCTGGCTGCTGCCAGTGCTGCCCGCTTCTACTTCGTGTCCTGGCTTGGCGAACGGGTTGTCAGCGATATCAGGCGCGACGTGTTTGCCCATGTCATGCGTTTGCACGCAGCGTTCTTTGATGGGGCCAAATCCGGGGAAATTATTTCACGGCTGACCGCTGACACGACGCAGATCAAATCTGTCGTGGGATCGAGCATATCCATCGCCCTGCGCAATCTGTTTTTGTTTATCGGCGCGGTTGTGATGATGGTCATTACCAGCCCGAAACTGTCTCTTCTGGTGCTGGCTGCTATCCCGTTGGTCGTGCTGCCAATGGTGGCTTTCGGGCGGAACGTGCGCAAACGGTCCCGTGCGGCGCAGGATACACTGGCCGATGCAACTGCCTATGCCTCTGAAGCCATTGGCGCGGTGCGTACGTTGCAGAATTTTACCGCTGAAAAAAGCGCTTCAGCGCGCTTTGCCGGTGCTGTTGACGAGGCGTTTGACGCCGCCCGCGCAGCTGTCGGCGCGCGCGCCGCATTGACAGCATTTGCAATCTTTACGGTGTTTGCCAGTGTGGTTGCAGTGTTGTGGTATGGCTCGCTCGATATGCTGGCTGGCAACATCTCGCCAGGGTCCTTGTCGCAATTCGTGCTGTATTCAGTGTTTGCAGCCGGTTCTTTGGGGGCTCTGTCCCAGGTATGGGGCGAGGTGGCTCAGGCGGCCGGTGCGGCTGAGCGCCTCGGAGAATTGTTGGCCATTGACCGGGTTATTGCAGCACCTGCCAATCCCGCCACTTTGGACAAGATAACGGGCGCTGTATCTTTTCAGGATGTCTCTTTTTCCTATCCCGGTGTGCCAAATGCGCCGATTTTGCACAATGTCACGATTGATATTGCTCCGGGCGAAACGGTTGCGCTTGTCGGACCGTCCGGTGCAGGCAAGTCGACCCTGTTTTCCCTGCTGACCCGGGCTTACGATACGACCGGTGGCGCGGTATTGCTGGATGGAACGGAAATCCGAAGGCTTGAACCGGAGGAGTTGCGGAAACATCTGTCGATTGTCCCGCAGGAAACCGTGATATTTGGCGCTTCCATTGCCGAGAATATTGGCCTTGGCAACCCGCAGGCCGGACGGGATGACATTGAAGCTGCGGCCAAAGCTGCACGGGCCGATGAATTTATCATCAAGATGGCTGGCGGTTATGATTCGGTCGTGGGTGAGCGCGGCATTACCCTGTCGGGCGGCCAGCGCCAGCGCATTGCGATTGCTCGCGCTATCCTGAAAGACGCCCCTGTGCTGTTGCTGGATGAGGCCACCAGTTCACTGGATGCGGAGAGCGAAACACTGGTTCAGCATGCGCTGGAGCAGTTGATGGAAGGCCGCACAACGCTGGTCATCGCGCATCGGTTGGCCACAATTCTGAAAGCTGACCGCATTCTGGTTATGGAAGCGGGACGTATTGTGGAAAGCGGCACGCATCAATCTCTGCAAAAGCAGGGCGGGCTGTATGCGCGTCTTGCGGATTTACAATTTCAGGTTCGTACGGCTGCGGAATAGGGTCTGATTTCAGACAACCGGCAGATCGTCGCCGTAATTGACATGTGGCGTACAGACGGGTTCAAGACGCAGGCCCTGCCGGATACCCTCAGTGAGCTTGTGCCAGCCAAGACTGCTCCAGGACCAACGCCACAAATCTGCGCGCTCTGCCTGATCTATTACAAGAACGCCGGGCAGCGAGAATTGATCTGAATCCGATCCCCCAAGACCAAGATAGCGTGCATGCATGGCAACGAAGGTAAGCTGCCATAAAGACCGGACTGGCGTGTAGCGCCCTCCGCCTGTCTGATTTGCATATTGCACGCAGAAGGGTTTTCCATGGGCCACCTTCTCAGCCTGATAGAGCACATAGGTGGCCGTGCCGAATAATATGGCAGGGCTTAAAACGGCAAGCAGCAGAGCAAAGCGAAGAATGACCGGTCCGGCCTTGCGCCCGGCATCGTGTGACACGGGTAACTGAGACACATCAGCGCTCCGTCAGTTTCAGCTCAATACGTCGGTTTCGTGCCAATGCCTCCGGCGAATCGCCGGGATCGATAGGCTGGAACTCGCCAAAACCGGCGGCCAGCAATCTGTTGGGCGGGACACCTTGCGACGCCAGAAATTCAACGACCGAAATAGACCGGGCCGATGAAAGCTCCCAGTTGCTGTCAAAGCGCTCGCCGCTGACCGGTCTTGCATCGGTATGGCCATCAACCCGGAGGACCCAGTTGATCTCATCGGGAATCTGAGCGCTCAACTGGATAATGGCATCGGCCAGTTTGCGCATTTCTTCCACACCTACAGGTGACAATTCATTGGCACCAGAGGCAAACAGAACTTCTGACTGGAATACAAACCGGTCACCAACGACGCGGATATCAGACCGGTCGCTGAGAATTTCGCGCAGGCGGCCAAAAAAGTCGGACCGATAACGCGACAATTCCTGCACCCGTTGGGCCAGAGCGACATTCAGGCGGCTGCCAAGATCGGCGATTCTTGTCTGGCTTTCCCGGTCGCGATCCTCAGAGGCATCGAGGGCCGTTTCCAAAGAGGCAATCTGGCGGCGTAGGGCTGCAAGCTGCTGGTTCAAAAGATCGACCTGAGACCGAGCCCGGGCGCTGAGCCTGCGTTCCTCATTCAGATCCGCAGTGGCCTGATCCAGTGCTGAATCCCGTTCAGCGGTTGCCCCGGACTGGCTGCTGAGCAATTGCTGCAAACGTCGCCGTTCCTCTTCCGCCTCCGACAGGTTGGATTCCATCAAAGACAGGCTTTGCCGCAGATCATTCTGGCCCGTGCGTTCCAGTGCCAGCAATTCGGTCAGTTCGGAAATCTGGGACTGCAGGCGGCTGAGCAACGTATCACGGCCCGAAATTTCCTGACTGAGGAAAAACTGTGCCAGCATGAACAGCGACAGCAGGAAAATCATGACGAGCAAAAGCGAGGCCATGGCATCGACAAAGCCTGGCCAATAATCTCCGCGCGTTTCCCGCCGTCTTGCTCGTGCCAGCGCCATTCTGGTTTAAACCCTAATTGCCGCCTGTATTGCGGTCTCGTTGTACAAGTGCCTCGAGCAGACGCTTGACCTGATTTTGTTGTTCAGACTGGGACTCCACCCAACTGCGCACCACCTGCTGTTCAGATCGCATGTGCTGCACCAGACCCTGAATTCCCTCGGCCAGACTTGCCATTGCCACGCTCGTCGGCTGAGCCGCGTTACCGCTGCTGTTATTTTGAGCCATGGACCGGCTCAGCTTGTCGATTGCAAGGCGCAAATCATCCAGCACCAGAGAATTGGTGCCTTCGCCTTCACCAATTGAATCTTCAAGTTCGGCGACCGTTGACAACCAATCTTCCAGATCGGTGTAAAAGCGGGTTTGCGCCTGACCCGCCTGCAAATCCAGAAAGCCCAGAATAAGGGACCCAGCCAGACCGAACAGGGATGATGAAAAGGCCGTGCCCATGCCGGACAGCGGCGCTTCCAGGCCGGTTTTCAGATCTTCAAAAATAACGCCTGCGTCACCCGAGCCTACATTCAGCGACTGAATTGTATCGCCAACCGAGCCAACGGTGCGCAGCAGGCCCCAAAAGGTACCAAGCAGACCAAGGAACACAAGAAGACCTGTGAGATATCGTAAAATCTCGCGCGATTCGTCGAGCCGAACGCCAATCGATTCCAGCACTGACCGCATGGTTTGCTGGCTGATAGCCATCGCACCCAGACGGTCTCCCAGCATGGCAGCCATTGGCGCCAATAAAATGGGGGGCCTTGCATATTCAATGTTGGGATCGGATCGCCGGAATCCGTTGACCCATTGCACTTCGCGAAACAGCAACAGGACCTGCCGCAACGACAGAAGAATACCGATAATGAGAACCGCAAGGATGAGCCCGTTCAGCCCGGGATTGCTGACAAAAGCAGTGATGATCTGTTGATAGAGGACCAAGGCAATAAAACCAACGATGATCAGAAATATGATCATACGCCAAAGAAATACCTGCGGCGATGAAAGCCGATAAGGATCGTAGTCACGCGCCATAAATAGATCGTACTCCGTCAGACACTGCCCAGCCACCAGTCTGTTCTGTTCGCCCTGGCCGGATCGACCCTTAACCAGGCCGGGATTTGCGAATCTTGCATTGGACGAATTTTGTCAATCCACAAGGAATAGCGCGAATTTGTGGCCAAGCAAAAGCAGATTTCGAAATTGTCCTGTTTTTGGCCGGATAAATGGTCAAAATAGCACTAAATGCGAATGATTCTTAATTGTGGGGCGCTGATATCCGAGGCGCTTCCGGCGGCGTCACCTAATTGTGGTCCTCTGGCAGAACCGGCAAGGGCGCGCAAGGGATGCCATCTTCCAGCAATTCCTGCACTTCATCGGCAGAGGCTTCCCCATAGATGGGGCGTTCATCGGCTTCGTTGAAGTGGATTTTGCGGGCCTCGTCTGCAAAGCGCGGGCCGACATGTTCTGAATTTGCAATTACGGAGTCGCGCCATTCCTTGACGGCGGTCATGACCTTCTCCCTTAATTCAGGCGGCAGGTTGGCGAGCGGATTGGGTGGCGTCGATTGCGATTGGAGCGCTTGGGGCGACTGAAGCGATTGAGGCGCGTTCTGCGAGGGCGCAGGGGTCACTTCTGATGCCGATTCGCGCGCTGATTTTGGAGCTGATCCGGGTGCCGGCTGCGCTGCTGGTGCAGCGCTTGCTTGTAGCTCGCTGTCAGCTTGCTCGACCATGCCCTCCATCGTCTGGTTGGACTTCTTGGGAACGGACGGCGTCATCAGAGCTTTTTCAACGCTGGTCGATCCGCATTCGGGACAGGCCAGCAAGCCGCGCTTCTGTTGTGTCAGAAAATCATCGCCCGACCGGAACCATCCGTCAAAGCGGTGGGTATCGCTGCATTGGAGTGAAAAACGGATCATGCCGCAGCGCTTTGTGTTGTCAGGCGCAGTATAGCAGGCTGATCATTGGTCAAAGCCGGGATTTTGCGGCGCGCAGCTTTTGCCAGATCAGGGTCAATATCGGCTGTAATGAAGCCAGGGTTTTCACCATCAGCTTCTGCCAGAACGGTGCCCCAGGGGTCTATGATTACGGAATGGCCGTAGGTTTCGCGGCCATCCTGATGTGTGCCGACCTGTGCGGCCGATATCATAAACGCACCGTTTTCAATGGCGCGCGCGCGCTGTAGCACACGCCAATGGGCCGCGCCTGTTTGCCGGGTAAAGGCTGACGGGGCTCCAAGCACAATCGCACCGGCCTGTGCGTAAGTGCGAAACAGCGCTGCAAAACGCAGATCATAACAGATCGAAAGGCCGAGTTTGACCGATGTCTGAACTTGTATTTGATCCCGCATCTGGCCCGGAATCGATGTGATCTCTACAAGAACCGCCTCGCTACCGGCGCGATAAGCCCTGGATTCACGCCAGCTTTCGCCACTGTCGAGATCCACATCGAACATATGGATTTTGTCATAGCTGGCAGCAATATTGCCATCGGGCTGAAACAGGAAGGCCCGGTTGGCAATGGTTGGCCCGCCATCGGATTTCGGCAGGGCTACCGCCATGGAACCGATGTGGAGCCAGATTTTCAATTCGCCAGCCAGTTTGGCAAATGCAGTTACAGATGGATTGTTCTGTTCAGGTGCAATGGCCTCTAGCAGTGCAGAGCGTTTCTGCTGCACAATTGTCGTCATTTCCGGTGTCTGGATGTAATGCGCACCCCGGGCCGCAGCCGCGCGTATCAACTCTGTGGCTGCTGCCATATTGTCTGAAACAGATGTTCCGGAGTTCATCTGAATGCAGGCTGCCTTGAAGCTGTTCTGCGACACGGTTTTCACCCTTATGCAGCGTTCAGAAGTTGATCAAGTTTTCCAGCACGTTCCAGCGCGTTGATCTGATCGAAGCCACCAACATGGATGTCCCCAATGAAAATCTGCGGAAAAGTGGAGGCGCCATTGGCACGCTGCATCATTTCCCTGCGCAAGGCCTGATCAAAGGTCGCATCATGCTCCTTATAGGCAACGCTCTTGCGATCCAGCAGGGATTTGGCGGCAGAGCAATAACCGCACATGGCGCGGGTATAGATGGTCACATTCGTCATGGCAGTCCTTTTGTGCTGCAGGGTGGCTTATGTTCTGGCGTACACTGGTATATAGGCGCGCACCGGTCTTTTTCACAAGCCGTGTTGCAACAGGTAGGCATCGAAACCTCAGAGATCAATCGGGTCTGTATCCGACAACAGACCTTCCGCTTCCGATCCTATTGGATCGGACACAAGTGCGAATGTCAGAACCCGTACATGTGCAGCCCCTGCGCGCAGGCAGGCGCGCGTGGCCGCTTCCACAGTGGCGCCGGTGGTCAGGACATCGTCAATCAGCAGAATTGTGCGCCCGGACATCTGCATGGCGCCTGTGGGCGTTGCCCGAAAAGCGCCGCGCACATTATTGGCGCGTTCGTTGCGGGACAATCCAACCTGCCGCTCTGTTTTGCGGATGCGGTCAAGTGCCAATGGCTGAAAGTCCAGTTGCAGCCGGTTTGAGACATCTCGCGCCAGCAAGGCTGCCTGATTGTAGCGTCGACGCAGCAAACGCCAGCGGTGCAGCGGAACCGGAACAATGATCGGGTTGCCGGACAGAAAGTCAGCATCTGCCTCCCGTGCAGCGCGGACCATCCATCGGCCCAGGACCGAGGCAAGGTCCGGTCGGTCTTCGTATTTCAACCTGGCAACCAGCTTGCGGGCGATTTCATCATAAAGAACCGCGGCACGGGCCATTTCATAGGGTGGCGGGCTGGCGATGGCCTGGGCGCTGACAATCCCCGGTCCCAGATCATATGAAAAAGGCGTGCCCAGCACCGCACAACAGGGTTTGGCTATGAACCGCAACTGGTTCCAGCAGGACGGGCACAATGCCCCGGGCTCCAGCACCGTTTCGTCGCAGGACAGGCAGGCCGGTGGAATGGCAAGATCCAGCGCAAAGCGGCCCGTAAATCTGGCAATTCGGGACAGAGTTGCGGGCAGGGAACGGCTGATCAGATCTGGTATCGGGTTCATTTTCCGTGATCGCGTTATGTAGCGCCCGGAGTTTAGGATTGATATTGCCGAAAAGCCAGTCACCCAAAGCCACTGACCCAAAGAGCGGCACCCAAAGCCAGTCTCCAGATTCGATCACCAGAGCTTATTTACGCCCTCAGGGCCGGGCGGGCTTTATCTTGCCCGCCTTCCATCCTATATAGGTCAGGAAGCTGCGCTTCTCGTGATTGCACGACTTATCCCTGGGGCCTTATCAATCCAAACGGGAGCTGTTCCTGACCTGGCTCGTGGGCCGGGCCACACGGTGCCCACCTACAAAGTAGGTTCTCAGGATTGTTCACCGCATCACGGTCGCCGCGGCTTCGCTTGTTACCCATGGACGGACTTCTTGGACAATTCTCAGGCTCTCGATAAATCCGCCATGCGCGCCATGTGTCTGGATCGGCGCAACGCCCTGTCACCAGAATTTCGTGAAAAGGCATCGCGGCAGATCTGCCGTCATGTGATGGATTTTTTTTCAAATCACGCGCTGTTAAAGGGCGTTGAGATGAAGGGGCTTGAGATTTCGGCCTATCTTCCGATCCGCTCCGAAGTTGATTTATCAGATTTGATACCGCAACTCGAAAGCGCTGGAGCCCTGATTTCATTGCCCGTGGTTTTGAGCAAAACTGAAATTGTATTCCGACGTTTTCGATCCGGCGATGTTTTGCAGTCTGCCGGCTTTGGAACAACAGGGCCAGCGGCAGACGCTGAAACTGTTGATCCGACACTCTTGCTGATGCCGCTTGCAGGATTTGATACAAAAGGCGCGCGCATCGGTTATGGAGCCGGTCATTACGATCGAGCGATAGAGCGCTTGCTGCAAAAGTCTCTGACACCCATCACCATCGGGATCGGCTTTGCCGCGCAAAATGTGCCGCAGGTGCCAGCTGAACCGCATGATATGCCGCTGGCGGCAATTGTTACAGAAAATGGAATTATGAACGCGATGGATGTGAACGCATGAGGCTTCTATTCGTAGGAGATGTCGTGGGCCGCGCTGGCCGCACAATTGTGCAGGAACGACTGCCGGATCTGGTTTCTGACTACGCGCTGGATTTTGTGGTCGTCAATGGTGAGAACGCTGCTGGCGGATTTGGCATTTCCGAAGAGATTTTCATTGATCTGATCGATGCGGGAGCCGATGTGGTTACAACCGGCAATCATGTCTGGGATCAGCGCGAAGCACTGGTGTTTTGCGCCCGCTATGACAATTTTCTGCGACCACTGAATTATCCAATTGGCACGCCCGGCAAGGGCGCCGGGCTGTTCACTGCACGAAACGGGGCGCAGGTGCTGGTGATGAATGCCATGGGGCGGGTCTTCATGAACCCGCTGGATGACCCGTTTCAAGCGGTTCAGCGTGAGCTGGATGCAGCACCGTTGGGCAAGGTTTCCGATGCCGTGTTGATTGATTTTCACGCTGAAGCCACCAGTGAAAAACAGATTATGGGCCATTTTGTAGATGGTCAGGCCTCGCTGGTGGTTGGCACCCACACCCACGCGCCGACGGCGGATCATCAGATTCTGGACGGTGGCACGGGCTTCATGACCGATGCGGGCATGAGTGGCGATTATAACTCCATCATTGGTATGGATCATGCTGAACCACTGCAGCGCATGACGAACGCAATTTCCACCGGGCGGTTTCAGCCTGCATTGGGTGAGGCGACCCTGAGCGGTGTTGCCGTGCTGGTGGATGATGATACGGGGCTTGCGCAGAAGATCGAGCCCGTGCGGCTTGGCGGGCGTTTGCAGGAGCATATTCCATCATTCTGGGTTGAGCAGGATTGATGCAAGAAGCGGATCAAGCGGTAGCGGTGCTGGATTTTCCGCACAAGCAAGTTTATAAGCCTCGCAACAGTTTGATCTCTGATTTGAGTTCAAACCCTCGTTCCAACCAGATAATCCCATTCAGGTAATCTCATGGCAGGCCATTCCAAATTCAAGAACATCATGCACCGCAAGGGTGCGCAGGATAAAAAACGCTCCAAGGCCTTCTCCAAATTATCCAAGGAAGTCACGGTTGCGGCTAAAATGGGCGGTGGCGATCCGGATGGCAATCCACGCCTGCGCCTGGCCATTCAAAACGCCAAAGCGCTGTCCATGCCGAAAGATAATATCGAGCGGGCCATCAAAAAGGCGGAAGGCGGCGACGCGGAAACCTATGATGAGATTCGCTATGAGGGGTATGGCCCCGGCGGTGTTGCAATCATCGTGGAAGCGCTGACCGATAATCGCAACCGAACAGCCAGTAATGTGCGTGCAGCCTTTACCAAATTCGGCGGATCACTGGGTGAAACAGGCTCGGTCGGCTTCATGTTTGACCGGGTTGGCGAGATCATATTTCCGGTCGAGGCTGGTGATGCTGATGCCGTGATGGACGCTGCCATTGAGGCGGGTGCCGAAGATGTGCAATCAGATGAGGATGGCCATACAATTTTGTGCGGCTTTGAAGACATCAACGAAGTGTCCACCGCTCTTGAAACCGCACTTGGCGAAGGCGCTTCGGTCAATCCAACCTTCAAGCCGCAAACCGGCACTCCGGTTGAGGAAGACAAGGCCGGGACTTTGATGAAGCTCATCAACATTCTGGAAGATGATGATGACGTGCAGAATGTTTATTCCAATTTCGAAATTGACGATGAAATCATGGAAAAACTGGCGGCTGAATAAACGGACCGTTGCGAACTTTTAACACCTGCCATTTGATGCCAAAGGCAACAGCTTGACCCATTGTGTTCGTATTATTGGCATTGACCCGGGGCTGCGCCGCACAGGGTGGGGCGTGATTGAGAGCGAGGGCAGTTCGCTGCGGTTTATCGCTTCCGGGACAATCAAATCTGCCGACAAGGCGGATTTGGCCGTGCGGCTGGAACAGCTCTATCGCGGGCTCGACGGTATTCTCAGCTCACATAAGCCGGACGAAGCTGCCGTGGAGGCAACCTTTGTCAACAAGGATCCCAAATCGACCCTGAAGCTGGGACAGGCTAGGGGAATTGCCATGGTGGTTCCCGCGCTGGCTGGGTTGAATGTTGCCGAATATGCGCCCAATCAGGTGAAGAAAACCGTCGTCGGTGCTGGCCATGGTGACAAGGGCCAAATCCGCATGATGGTGAAAATTTTGCTGCCGAAGGCGGTGTTTGACTCAGATGATGCAGCTGACGCGCTGGCCATCGCCATCTGCCATGCCCATCACCGTGGCGCCATGTCCCGCATTCCGGCTGCTTGAGGCGGGTTCGGTGCTCTTATAGAGAGCGTCCAATTTCAAGAAATTTTTCGCGGCGGGCATGGCGCAGAGAGGCTGCGTCCTGGCCGGCCATTTCTTGCATGGCGGCGTCAATCCGCTGGCCTGTCATGTTGATGACATCATCGACGGCCCGGTGAGCGCCGCCCATGGGTTCTTTGATAATGCCTTCGATCACACCAAATCTCAGGAGGTCCTGAGCGGTGATTTTCATGGCTGTCGCGGCTTCTTTGGCCCGTGCGGAATCACGCCACAGGATCGACGCTGCGCCTTCCGGGGAAATCACGCTGTAAATGGCGTGTTCCAGCATGAAAACCTTGTTGGCTGCGGCAATGGCAATGGCTCCGCCGGAGCCGCCTTCGCCGATAATTACTGACACAGTGGGAACGCCGACGCCGAGAAAGGCATCTGTAGAGCGGGCAATGGCTTCGGCCTGTCCGCGCTCTTCCGCGCCAATACCGGGATAGGCACCGGCTGTGTCCACCAGAGAGATAATGGGCAGGCCAAAACGATCTGCCATTTCTACAATCCGGACAGCCTTGCGGTAGCCTTCGGGACGAGCCATGCCGAAATTGCGTTTGATGCGGTCCTGCGTATCTTCGCCCTTTTCCTGACCGATAATGGCAACAGCTTCGCCGTTGAAGCGGCCAAGACCGGCAATGATGGCGTGATCTTCGCCAAAGGAGCGGTCGCCCGCCAAAGGGGTGAAGTCTTCAATCAATTTGGAGACGTATTGCAGGCAATGGGGCCGGTCGGGATGACGCGCAACCTGGGTCTTCTGCCATGGGGTCAGATTGGCGTAGATTTCCCGCAGAGCATCAGAGGCCCGTTTTTCAAGCCGTGACACTTCATCGCTAGTGCCGACGCCGTCTTCTTCAGATGACATTGCGCGCAATTCCTGGATTTTACCTTCCAGGTCCGCGACGGGCTTTTCAAATTCCAGATAGCTGTACATCAGTGCCTCAATTGTTACCTTCAGCTTATTTCATCGGCTGTTGTGCATTGCAAGCAAAGTCGTTTAATTTTCCGCGTCCGGGTCAGTTTGTCTGCCTTGTTTTGACAAAGGATGCAGGGCTTCCAGCGTTTCGCGCAGATGATCGGTCTGTATATGGGTATAGATTTGCGTGGTCGAAATATCGCTGTGGCCCAGAAGGGTTTGCAGGGCGCGCAGATCAGCCCCGTTCTGCAGCAGATGGCTGGCAAAGGCGTGGCGCATGATGTGCGGGGAAACCGTGTTTTTGATCCCGGCTCTTTGTGCCAGCTGTTTCAAATCCACTGCAAAGTTCTGCCGGGTCATATGCCCGGTCTTGCTGCCGGCAGGAAACAGATACGGGCTTTTGCTCTCGCGCCCCATGGTCTTTTGATAGGCAGCCAGCCTTTGCAGATAGGTTTCCATGGACGTTTTGGCCTGGGGTGTGAGCGGCACAAGCCGTTCCTTGTTGCCCTTGCCACGCACCATTATGAAAGGGCCTTTGGTATTGGCTGCGGTTTTGGGCAGGGACACCAGTTCGGAAACGCGCAGCCCGGTGGCATAGAGCACTTCCAATTGCGCATAGAGCCGCCAGGCCAGGAGCGGTGCATCGCGGCGTGGTGGTTTTCCTGCAGCCTTTGGATCGCTCTGTGCGGCTTCATCGGCATGTTGCGCCTCAGCAAGGGCAGTGGACAGCATGCGATCCACTTCGAACCCTTCCAGGGTTTTTGGGAGCGGCTTTCGGGTTTTGGGTGTCTCGATGTTAAGTGTCGGATTATCTTCCCTCAGGCTTTCGGTGTTGAGAAAGCGGAAAAACTGCTTCAGCGCAGATAAATGTCTGGCAATAGTGGTTGCGGCCAAGCCGTCCAGCGACAGGCTTTCCAGATAGTGTTCGACATCTTCGATACGGGCGCTGCCCAGGGTCCGCTTCTTGCGCCGCAGCTGTGAGGCTGCATTTTCCAGATCGCGCCGATAGGATTGAATTGTATTGTCGGCAGCGTTGCGCTCTCCAACCATCATCTCCAGGAAGAAATCGATCAGAACGGGATCTGTCTGCATCGACACGGGCGCAGGGTCAACGGTTCAGCAGGTCGGGGTCAACCGGTTCTTCGATAACCCGTGTGCGCGGTTCCAGATTGGCCAGATAGAACAGCGTGCCATAACCTGCTGCCCCAATGAGGCCGACACAAATCAACAGGATAATCAGGCTTCGCATAGGCTGGTTCGGCTCCCAAAACTTCAGATATTTGCCGCAAACGGCGTTGCGTTGATCTGATAAACAGGTTTATTCATCACCCAAAGCGGGTTTGGCAAGCGCAAGCACCGATCCGCGTGCAATTTTTATATTCGGATGTTTGCCTGACATGGCCGTTTCACAGTACCAAACCTTTGCGGATCGCGCTCAACTGAAACAGTTTTTGGGGTCCAGAAGTCTGGTCCTGGTGGGCATGATGGGCGTTGGCAAAAGCAGCGTTGGCCGCCGCCTGGCGAACGCACTGGATTTGCCCTTTGTTGATGCAGACAAACAGATTGAGGAAGCGGCGAATCGCAGCATAGTGGAAATTTTCGAGACCTATGGTGAAGCCCATTTCCGCGATGGTGAAAAGCGGGTCATTCAGCGCCTTCTGGCCGAAGGGCCGCAGGTTCTGGCCACTGGCGGCGGGGCTTTCATGAATGATGAGACCCGGTCGGACATTGCCGACAAAGGCATCTCCATCTGGCTGAATGCGGAATTGTCGGTTCTGATCGGGCGGGTCAAACGCAAGCCAACGCGGCCCCTGTTGCAGCAGCCCAACCCTGAAAAGGTGCTGGCGGATTTGCTGGAGGAACGCAACCCGGTCTATGCGCTGGCTGATATTACCATCACCTCCCGCGATGTGCCCCATGAGGTTGTTGTGGATGATATTCTGGCCGCTTTGAATGCCTATATGGCCGATGATGGCAAACAGGCCATGGGGACAAAACATGAGTGAATTTGTTGAGACGGACCCGACACAGGTGCGGGTGGAACTGGGTGCGCGCTCTTATGATATTCTCATTGGGTCCCGGCTTATGGACAATCTGGGCAATGAGATTGTGGCGCGTTATGGGGCTGTGCGGGCCGGCATTGTGTCTGACAGCACTGTTGCGCCGCTTTATCGCGCCCGGGTTGAAGCCAGCTTGAAACAGGCTGGAATTGAGCCGGTATTTTTTGAAATTGCAGCCGGTGAAGCTTCCAAATGCCTGACTGTGTTTGAAGCGCTGGTGGAAGATGTGGTGGGCGAAAGGCTGGAACGCGGCGATGTGCTGATTGCGCTTGGTGGCGGCGTTGTTGGTGATCTGACGGGCTATGTGGCCGCGTCCGTGCGCCGGGGCATCGGCTTTGTTCAGGTGCCGACATCACTTTTGGCGCAGGTCGACAGTTCGGTTGGTGGCAAGACCGGTATCAATTCTGCCCATGGCAAGAATCTGATCGGAGCGTTTTATCAGCCCGGTCTGGTGCTGGCCGATACAGACACGCTGAACACATTGTCGCCGCGCGAATTGCGGGCAGGCTATGCGGAAGTGGCCAAATACGGGCTGATTGATGACCCAGATTTCTTTGTCTGGCTGGAGCAGAATCATGCGGCGATGCTCACAGAAGGCGATGTGTCAGCCCGCATTCATGCCATTGCCAGTTCCTGCCGCGCCAAAGCGCGCATTGTCAGTGAAGATGAGCAGGAACATGGCAAACGTGCTTTGCTCAATCTTGGCCATACATTCGGCCATGCGCTGGAAGGCGCCACCGGCTATTCGAACCGGTTGGTTCACGGTGAAGGTGTGGCGATCGGCATGGTGCTGGCCCATCAATTTTCAGCCTATATGAATTTGTGCTCGCCTGATGATGGCGCCCGGGTGGTGGCGCATCTGAAGGCCGTTGGCCTGCCGACATCGGTGGCTGAAATTGCCGGCGACAAATTGGATGCACCAACCCTGCTGCGCTTTATTGGTCAGGACAAGAAGGTCCAAAGAGGCGCTTTGACCTTTATTCTGACACGCGGCATTGGCGAAGCATTTGTCTCCAATGACGTGCCACCCAGCGCCGTTGAGGATTTTCTGCGCCAAACGCTTGATGGCTAATTCTGCATGGTGGTAACCACCGATGGCGGAACACCTTCTATATGCACCGAATACGCTCTATATGTCTGATACTCGCATGCTTTCTTGCGACACAATTTCTTGCCACATGTTTTTTTACTGGAGACCCGAACCCCTATGACCTCTGCCCTTTGGTTGACGATCCTTGCCATCATGGTGCTGATCATTGTCTCGGCGTTCTTTTCAGGCTCTGAAACGGCGTTGACCGCTGCTTCGCGGGCGCGGATGCACGCTTTTGAAAAAGCCGGCGATGAACGAGCCGCGATTGTTCAACGCTTGATTCAGACACGTGAACGGCTGATCGGGGCGTTGCTGCTGGGCAATAATCTGGTCAATATTCTGGCCTCGGCTCTGGCAACCAGCCTGTTCATCACCCTGTTTGGCGACACCGGTGTGGTCTATGCCACCCTGGTCATGACAGCCGTTGTGCTGGTGTTTGCCGAGGTCATGCCCAAGACGCTGGCGATTTCCAACCCTGACCGCTTTGCGCTGACGGTTTCTCCGGTTGTTCGCGTTATCGTTGCTGTCTTCAGCCCGGTGGTGATTGCCATTGAAGCGTTTGTGAAACTGGTTCTCAACAGATTTGGCGCCAATATCGGCGATCAGGATATTCTGTCCGCCCATGAAGAACTGCGTGGCACCGTTGATCTGCAGCATTCAGAAGGTGGTCTGGTGAAGGATGATCGCGACCGTATTGGTGGTCTGCTGGATCTGAATGAGCTGGAAGTCTCCGACATCATGGTTCACCGCACCGGCATGATGGTGCTGAACGCGGATGAAAGCCCATCCGCTTTGGTGGATATGGCGCTGGCCAGCCCCTATACGCGCATTCCCATCTGGCGCGGTGATCCGGATAATATTGTCGGCGTGCTGCATGCCAAGGATCTGCTGCGCTCGCTGCAGGCGCAAAGTGGTAATGTGGAAAAGCTGGACATCACCGAGATTGCCACAAAACCCTGGTTTGTACCGGATACGACCAGCCTCAAGGCACAGCTCAACGCCTTTTTGAAACGCAAGGTGCATTTTGCACTGGTGGTGGATGAGTATGGCGAAGTGCAGGGTCTGGTAACGCTGGAAGATATTCTGGAGGAAATTGTCGGGGAAATTGCCGACGAGCATGATTTGGAGATTCAGGGTGTGGTTCCGCAACCCGATGGTTCGGTGAATGTGGAAGGCACGGTGCCGGTGCGCGATTTGAACCGCGCCATGGACTGGTCGCTGCCGGATGAAGAGGCAACGACCATTGCCGGTCTTGTCATTCATGCGGTGCAAACCATTCCGGAACCGGGGCAGGCCTTTACGTTTTACGGCTTTCGTTTCCGTATATTACGCCGGCAAAGAAACCGCATTACCTCGCTTAGAATAACCCCGCTCTCCAAAGATGCCGGGGCCCTGAAAGCTGCTTCATGAGTGTGGTCGCCGATTATGATCTGGCCATTGTGGGTGCCAGTTTTGCCGGGCTGACAGCTGCCCGCTCAGCCGCTTTGCGCGGGCTGAAAGTGGTGGTGATTGAAGCCAAGAAGGACCCGGGTGCGCGCATTCACACCACCGGAATTGTGGTGCGCGAAGCGGCCGAAACGGTGGATATTCCACATACTGTGACGCGGCGCGTGCATGGCATACGGCTCTATGCCCCCTCTACCAAACATATGGATTTGTTTGCCCCTGGCTACGCGTTCCTGACCACCGATACCGCGGCCTTGATGCGCTGGCTGGCAGATGAGGCCATTCGTGCTGGCGTTAAAATCCTCTGCGATACCCGCTTTACGACAGGGCGCTATGAGGGCGGTCTGGTGCATCTGGAGCAGCCAGCGATCACAGCGCGCTATCTGCTGGGCTGCGATGGGGCCAAATCCCAGGTGGCAGACGCTTTTGGCCTTGCCAAAAACACTAAATTTCTAATCGGGGTCGAGGCGGAATATGCTGGCCTCGACAGTTTCGATCCGCGCTTTCTGCACTGCTTTTTGGACTCCAGCATCGCGCCGGGCTACATCGCCTGGGCCGCGCCGGGGCCAAAAGTAACGCAGATTGGCCTCGCCACCAAAGGCGACGCCAAACCTGCGCTGCAGCGCTTCATCGACCAGACGGAAGCGCGGTTCAAATATTCAAAGGCCGAGATTGTCGAACGTCGTTCAGGCGTCATCCCCTGCGGCGGGCTGGTGCGCCCTTACGCCACTGATGGTGTGATGCTGATGGGGGATTCCGCCGGCCTTGTCTCGCCGCTGACAGCAGGCGGCATCAAACTCTCCTTCGAATTCGGCCGCCGCTCCGCCCACGCCATTGCCGACCATCTGCTGAATGCAGGCCCGCCGCCGGAACAAATCATCGATAGTGATCTGCCGCGCTTCCGCATCAAATCCGCCCTCCGCAGCGCGCTGAGCTATGGCCCGCCAAACTGGATGTATAATTTGCTCATCGGCACCCCGCCCCTGCGAGCGCTGGCGCAAAGGCTGTATTTCCACCGCAAGGGTGGTGGCGGATCGTTTGAGGAGTTTGCGGGGAAGCTGGCGGATTAGGTGTGCGGCACCTTTTTGCTTGTAAGCATACAGTTTCATGTCTGTTTTGAGGGACTTAAAATATGCCCAGTGGCGCATAACGTTCATTATGGAACTTTTTAGAGGCCAAACGGCGACGAAAATCTGTTCTGATTACTGGCGTGTCAAATGCTGAATGAACCTTGCGAAGTTGAGTGTAAATCGTCCATATGTCGGCGCATATTGATTTTCTTATTGAGCGATAAATAATCGGCACTGTCACAGTTCTGTAGAAGTGAATCAACATCATGTGGTTCTGTGATGGTCAAAAACTCCTTCTTTGGGGAGAGGTAGACCACTACTTTCTTACCGCGCTTTAGAAGTTCAAAAACATTGTTGATTGATCCGGCACTTTTCCCGTCCCACAGCACAAACCCATAGTCAGCAACCGCCGCCATTTTTTTGTCCTTTTCGGTGTAGAAATCTCTACCACTTAATTTTTTATCGACCAGAACTTGATCTGTTTGCCAATCACCGACATTATTTCGGCAGGTGGTTCCTGCACAAAAAACCGTGACGTTCCGATAGTGGTTTTGATCCAGAAATACCTGAAGAGCTTTGTCTGCACCATTTGCATCACCGACCACAATCTGAAAATTTTGGTCAATCATGTTTTGAACTCGACTTCTGACAGTGTCGTTGATTCGATTGATTTTTCGCGAACCAGATAGAAAAACGATGGTCATCTTTTGCTCCTTGATTTAGTCATTGTTAAGACAGAAACAAATTCGACTTTTGATTGTTCTGTAAGTACATGGCAGCATGCTTCCAGTGTAGCACCGGATCGATAGAGGTCATCTATCAATAGTACACGATTTCCTGAAATGTCGGTATCACCCTGTATTGAAATTGAATTCATCAAAGCCTCTTTTCGTTCATCAGGATCATCAATGCCTTTTAGTTCTATGCCTGTTTCTTTTTTTAGGTAGCCTTGAAGTACAGGAACACTTCTCTGTTCCCCCAAAGCTTTAGCTATTTCGTCTACAGGTTGCTAAGGGCGATCTTTTGATGACGGTACGGGGATAATTGCATCGAACTGTTCGATTTTGCCGATGGGTTTCAAAAGTTCGATAATCTTTGGTACTACAGATTTATCGTTTTGGTATTTTAACTGGTAGACCAATTCGCCCATTTCACTGCGGGTTGTGTCCCATCTATCATGTCCGAATTCATCAGTGCCGAGGTAAGTGCTTGCAAGGGTGTGTAGATCGAATGCAAGCCCCTTTTTCCAATTGCCTTCAAGTCGATATCTCATGCGCTGACCTCCCCTTTTAGATATCTATAGAGCGTTGATCTATCAACTTCTAAAGTTTCTGCTACGGCAGATGGACGTTCGCCTGATTCAATCAATTTGCGAGCGTGTTTAATTTGTGCCGCAGTGAGCGCAGAAGGTCGCCCTAGGCGCACGCCGCGTTTTTTTGCAGCCACAAGTCCTGCTTGGGTGCGTTCGACTATCAGGGAGCGTTCAAATTGCGCCATAGACGCAAACAGGTGGAATATCAGTTCACCATTGGCCGTGGTCGTGTCGATTGTCTCATTGAGTGATTGAAAACCTATATTCCGCACTTTGAGGTCTGCCACCACTTGAAGAAGATGCGGCAATGACCGCCCTACCCTATCCAATCGCCAGACTGTCAGAACATCGCCAGCATCGAGGGAGCGCAAAAGCTTTTCCAGTTTTGGCCGCTTGAGCGATGCACCAGACACTTTCTCGGTGACGACCTTTTCACAGCCAGCCGCCTTTAGCGCATCGCGCTGTGCGTTTGGATTTTGGTCAACGGTTGAGACGCGGGCATATCCAATTCTCATGCGGATATTTTGCAACAAGATTTTGCGACAGCCAAGTGATTGATTTCACTTACCCACAAAAGGCGTTGCAAAAAGGAAGAGCTGAATTGCCTAGTCAGTAATAAGGGAGGTTTCTGGAGTTATTGATGCTCGAATTTTGCCAATTTGCGCGGAACATCCGGCACAGTGATATTCTTCCGGTTCGTTATGTCCGTCCTGTTTAGTCACGCTCACTCGGTTTTTCGCGCCACATTTTGGGCATTCAATTTCGAAATCGTCGCCATGATAGGGATGCGCGGCGGAGTATGGATTGGACATCTTCATTATTCCTAATTGACAATTTGTGTCTCAAGTGTCGCAAAATCGAAGGTTTTTGCAACGGTTTTTCGCACCCAGCTATATCAACAGCTTAGATGTCGCAAAACTTTGTCGCAAAAAGATTCTCCAAATTTTCCAAAACTTGGAGAATTCGAGATGGGTATGAAATAACTCGATTTGCAGGTTCATCTCACCACACTTGCGACAGGAGTAGCCGTGGGCTCACCGCACATACCCAAGATCACTAAAGAACTTCTACGTTCCTACAGTGAGGCCGCGCTCCGTAACGCCGATGAATTGCTTGTTGAAGCGGTGCTCTTGCGTGACCATGATCACATGGCGCGGGCCTACTTCTTGGCAGTGGCGAGCATTGAGGAAGCGGGCAAAGCGCTGTTCGGTTTCGATGCCCAGAACCGCAACCTATCTGATCCAGCAGTTTGCACCAAGCTGAAAGCGGTCATGGAAAGTCACGCCCAGAAGATCAGCTACGCCTTGAGCAGTTGGGCCTTGAGCAGCTCTGACCCGCGCGAATCGTTAAAGGTGGCGCTTGATCTGATTTTCCACCTTAAGCGCGGGCGCGAACCGTCGATGTACAGTGACCTACGTACCAATCCGGATCGGGTGCAGACGCCTCGCGAGGTCGTACGCGCCAACGCCGCAAAGGATTGTATAAGGCTGGCCGAGGACTGTCTCGCCTATGCACACCGCCAAGTGAGCGAAAAGATACCATCAAGGTTCACATTCGCACAGAACAGGCTGTTCACGATGAAGTCTGCAAAGTCTCAGGAGGTGCTGAACTCCGAAGACTTCTGGTGGTACTACATCTCGCGCATGGAAGCAGGCCAGCAAGATATCGTGGAAGCGGTTCTCGGATATGAGCGGGATCACATCAAGACAGGAACGCCGTTCCGTGCCGCGCAGTAAACGAACATTCAGTCCGTTGCACCCTTCCTAAACAGCGGAGAAACACTCGATTGGGAAGTAGACCTTCGTTGTCGCAAGTACGATCGTTTTTGCAACAGTTTTTGAGGATATTCAAGGCGTCTCAAAGTGTTCATGCAAGTGACTTGCGTTATCGATGATTCACTCCAGCTTCGCGCTAATTACTGGCTGGCAGTTTATTAATGACAGATGCTTTACATCCTCGCGGCCTCCACCCCGTAATATCGTCGGACCTGAAGTCGAATCTTGAAGCCTGCGACAGCTTATGTCTTTTCAGTCATGGCACAGACCCGGTTTCGACCTGTATTCTTGGCGTCATAAAGGCATTTGTCTGCCCGCCCGACCAACGCTTCCCGGTCTAGTCCCCGCTTGTGCCCAGCAACGCCAAAACTTGCCGTCACCTGCAGGTCTTCGTGTATATTTGCTGCTTCAATGCAACTACGAATGTTTTCGGCGCGGCGTTGTGCGTCTTCGACTTTTGTTTGCGGCAAGATGATTATAAACTCCTCACCGCCCCAACGACCCACATGATCTGATGACCTAATAGAGGATTGGATCAACTCGGTCGCTTTGGTCAAAACCATATCGCCCACATTATGACCGTGGACGTCGTTGATCTTCTTGAAATGATCGAAATCGAGCATGACCAATGAGAGCGCGGATTCGTACCGCTCGGCTCGTTCGATCTCGGTTTCCAGGATTGTTTCCGACTCAGCCCTGTTCAGAGCGCCAGTCAGTCCGTCGATCACTGCTCGGTGTCTTAATATGGAAAGCATTTTCTTAATTTCCGTAACATCGCGTTGTATGGCGACATAATGGGTGGTCTCACCCTGCTCGTTCTTTACGGGCGAGATTGTCCAGTGCATCTGGAAGGATGATCCGTCTTTTCGGTAGTTCAGGGTGCTGCCTTCAAAGATGCGCCCGTTCTCCAGATCGGACCGCAACCGTTCTATGACTTGTCTGTCGGTCTCTGGTCCCTGCAAAAATCGAGGGTTGCGGCCGATTACCTCTTTCAGGCTATAGCCGGTTAACCGACAAAAGGCGGGGTTGGCATGAACAATGTGAGGACCGGGCTCATTCAAAACGGCATCCGTAATCAAGATGCCATCAAAGGCGGAATCGATCGACTCTTTGAATATCCCAAACCAGATCAGGCTTTCTTCAGACGTCGAATGAAAGGTCATGATTGTCGCTCTCTCCTAGGACTAATGATGACGAGCTTGAACTGCACGCGAGGCCCTGCCCGACTCTAGAAAGTAAGACGTTAAATTCAACTGAAGGTTCCAAGTTATTTACCGGAACTCGCTACAAAATTGCGGTGAAAATTATTTGGGTATAACTAAAACTACCGCATACTGTTCCTAATGGGAGCGGTAACAGCAATTAAATATCGGCCTCGATCAGCCGCTTTAAAATCGGCTATTTTCTGAACTCGCCCAAACGATGTGCTTTGTGATCCGTTTTCTGCATAAGCCGCTCAACATTCGCTGCAGCTTTGCTTTGCGCAATTTCTCTATTGCCATGAGCCGTGACCATTATGATGATCCCTCCTATTTCGCCATTGCTGTACGTCAAGGAAACATGCAGGCACCGGATTCTAGCGTTGTCTCGCGCTTTTGAATGGATTGTGAGCGGTAGATAGTTTCACCTCGCAGAACCCGCTGGTGTTCTTCCCGCCACTTCTGGGGAATTTCCGGTATGGCTGCATAGTGCGATTTGCCAATGTAAGATTTTGGATTTTTCAAGCCGTGATATTCCAGCCAGGCCGGGCTCAGTTGAAGATAGCACAGTTTCCGGTCCAAAATTGCGATTGGAGACGGGGAATTGGCGATCATGGAAGTCACTAATTGCGCTCGATTTTTCGAAATGGCTTTTTCAGATGCGCTTTGGGTCACATCCCGAAATATCCCGTAAACCGTTTTGGTGCTTTGGTTAGCGTCCAGTTCAACCGATGCGACCGCCTGAACAAACCGCATTTTGCCGTCGGCCCGACGCAGTCGGAGCACAAAATCAAAACCCTTTTTGTTGGCAACAGCATTTACGCCAAATTGCCCCAAACTTCCCTACCGCAAGAGTTGAGGTTGGAAGTTTGAGGTTTTGGCGGGTTAGGGTCTAATTAAGTCAAATATGGTTCAGCCAAACCAACCTGTGACCTTGCCCCAGAGTGATTTATCCGGTGCAGCTTCTGCAGCTGAACCCGGTCGCGGCGCGTTGACCTCTATGGTCAGAAAGCCGGATTCGGCAAGTTTGGCACTTAACCATGCCCCTGAATCAGCTGCCGACCGCAATCCGCCATGAGAAATGAGCACAAGGGGATGTTTTTCACCTGTTATGGGAGCATTGCGAACCGCATTTGTTCCCAGGAAAACGGCATTGCCTCCGACGGGTGAGGGCGTTCCTCCTTCCGCTGGATACCAAAGCGAAAGCTGCAATGGACGCTCATGGTCCCCTCCAGCTACATCAAGACTTGTCATTCCAAGCGACTGATCAGCAACGGAAGATGACGTAAATGCTGCAAGGAACAAGAAGCAAAAAACAGATTTTACAAGTTTTCTCACAGGGTGCTCCGCTATCGGGAATTGACATGGGGACTTGTTGAGTTGTTTACAAAGGTGTTGCAACTTTAGAAGAAAAATCCGCATTGCCTCCCTTCAAGGGGACGCAAAAAGTACTTTGCAGGCGATTGCGCTTGGCGCGTGCCACAGTGAGTCCGGGCATCTGGATATACAAATGGTTTTGAGCCTTTACATCACGAAGTATTTGGAATGCCGTGAGAGCACATAGGTTGATATTCTATTGTCCGTGATTTGCTGCAATCAGAGCAATAGCTGCTGACTTGGCGTCCTGTGCCGGATTTTCTGTGTGCCCGAGATGCGCTGTGACGATCGCACCTTCTTTCAACAGCAAGAGTTGGCGTGCCAACCCAGCAGGGTCGGTTATCTTAGCCTTCTGGGCCAGTTCTGTGACATGTCTTTCCAGCATACGTTTGTGATCTGCAGACTGCATGTGAATGGGATGCGTGGAATCCTGATATTCCGACGACGCTTTAATGAACAAGCATCCTCTGTAACCCGGTTCCTGGAACCATTCTTCCAGAGCATCGAACATAGCGATTAACTGAGCCCGAGGTTCATCGGCCAATTCCTCCATCCGACGATAAAGCCAGTTTCGAAAATGCTCATCGCGCAGACGCAGAACAGCGAGGATCAAATCCTCCTTGGTTCGAAAGTGCTTGTACATTGAGGTTTTTGAAATGCCGGTCTCTTTGACGAGCATATCCATGCCAGTGGCATTGAAGCCGTTCTGATAGAACGTCTGCAGTGCCTTTTGAACCAGCTCATCTCTTTTGGTAGGTCTCACTTTCTTCACCTCATCATTAACTGCTCTGTACATAAAGAAATGACGGAAAATATTCAAGAGATTGCTGCTGAATCGCACAGTTGATGCTGCTTAACGTCCAATTCTTGATGATCAACCGCGTTCACCACGATATTTTTCTTGACAAAGATTACCGATCAGTACATTAACGCAGTCATAAAGTGTACCGATCAGTAACCTTTATATCCAACCTCTGAAAGAAACATGACCATGACGTCTCGCCTCGAACTTACCGTAAAACCGCCGGCTCCACCTTTCGCCAACGTCTCGCATGCGGAAATCACTATGGCAGCTCATGATCTTCGCAACCCTCTCTCCTGCCTGGTTCTAACCTTGGAGTTGATTGAGGCCCGGACGGGAGAGACTGCTCCAGACGAATTACGCAAAATCGTTCAACGTGGTCTGCGCGCTGCTGATCGCATGTACGGAATGATCCAAAGGCTGCTCGACAACGGGCGTTCGAAATCAGCTTCGGCGACGATAAAGACTGCGCCAGCCGATCTGACGAAAGTTGTCGGAGATGCAATTGAACACAGTCAGTTGAATGCTCAGAAAAAGGGCATTCGTATTCACGTAAGCGGCCCCGGCATTTTGACAGATGTTGACGATGATCTGTTGGTCGAGGCTGTCGATAATCTTATCAGCAATGCGGTTAAATTCTCTCCCTTTGATGGCGAGGTCAGCTGTCGCATCGGGCAGGATGCACGCTCGGCTTTCATCCAGGTCACGGACCATGGCAAGGGATTGACGCGACATGATCTGGCAGAGTTAGGCAAGCCATTTCAGCAGCTTTCGGCAAAACCATCGGCAGGAGAAAAATCGAGTGGACTTGGGCTTTGGTCCGCCAGACGCATCATCAATTCGCTCGGAGGCGAGCTTGTGGCTAAGAGCAACGGTGTCAAAAAAGGGGCCGCGTTCATGCTGCGCTTGCCTGTGGCATCCACGCGCGCCCGGGGGATCGCACATTGACCCGTCCACCGCTCCCTCCTTTCACGCAAGAGACAGCCATCCAAAAAGTGCGCGCAGCAGAAGATGGGTGGAACTCACGCAACCCGGCTAAAGTGGCACTCGCTTATACCCAGGACAGTGCTTGGAGAAATCGGTCAGAATTTTTGCAAGGTCGAAATCAGATAGAGGCGTTTTTGACGCTCAAATGGTCCCGAGAATTGGACTATCGCCTGATCAAGGAATTATGGGCGTTTACTGTCAATCGCATCGCTGTGCGTTTTGCCTATGAATGGCGCGATGACGACCACAACTGGTTTCGATCCTACGGAAATGAAAACTGGGAATTTGATGCAAGTGGGCTAATGCAGCGGCGCATCGCCAGCATCAATGATCTCGCCATCTCAGAAGCTGAGCGCAAGTTTCATTGGCCGCTTGGCCGCAGGCCAGATGAACACCCCGGGCTCACCAGTTTGGACCTTTAATTCTATTTTCCACCTATTGAAACAGGAGAGCACTATGTCACGCGCATTCGCAGAGATTAGCTTCACTCCCTCCGTCCGCGCATTGCAGGCGCAAAACGGATCGGCTGAGGGGTATGCAAAATTTTTGAACCCTGACGCTGATCGCGCTGACCGTATCGGCCCTGACGAGGCTGAATTCATATCGGGCAGGGATGGCTTTTATCAAGCCACTGTCACTGATAACGGCTGGCCATATGTACAGTTTCGCGGCGGCCCCACAGGCTTCCTCAAGGTGCTGGACCACCAAACCATCGCTTACGCCGATTTCCGCGGGAACCGCCAATATTTGAGCGCGGGCAATCTGATGGATGACGGCCGAATCTCGCTGATCCTGATGGATTACCCCAACCGTCGAAGGCTCAAGGTTTGGGGGAATGCAAAGCTGGTCGGTGCATCCAAGAATCCAGAATTGATAAAGCAACTGCAAGACCTGTCTTATCGCGGTCGAGTGGAGCGCGCAGTAATCATCACCATTGAAGCGCTCGACTGGAACTGCCCGCAGCACATCCCGCAACGGATGACGCTTGAAGAATTGAAACCCCAGTTAGCGCCCATTCGCGCCGAACTTTCGCGACTTAAATCAGAAAACGAACAACTGAGATCGGCTCTTGGTCACGACCATTGATCAAGGCTCCTACCCATTTACCTCACCTCACAAACCAAGGAAGAAAACCAATGCCCCATGTCTTCAAATCCGTATTGAGCACCAGCCTTTTGGCGTTGACCTTAGCGATGCCAAGCATAACGCCTTCGTCTGCACTCGCCGCAGAGACTGCAACCATGCTCGATGTTTCGCAGACGGCGTTTCGATACGAAATCATTGACGGTCTAAGTGTCGCTTATCGTGAAGCGGGCGATCCGACAAATCCAACGGTTCTATTGCTGCACGGATTTCCAACGTCGTCGCATATGTTCCGCAACCTGATTCCCGAACTTGCAAAAACCTATCACGTCATCGCGCCAGATTATCCCGGTTACGGTGCATCCGATATGCCGGACGCAGCAGATTTCGAATACTCATTTGCTAACACGGCAGCAATCATAACGGAGTTGTTGGATCAGAAGAACGTTGATGACTACGCTGTCTATCTGATGGATTATGGCGCACCTGTCGGGTTCCGGATGTTTGCGGAAAACCCGGAACGGGTCTCTGGCTTTATTATCCAAAATGGCAACGCCTATGAGGAGGGTTTGCAGGAGTTCTGGGATCCGCTCAAAGCTTATTGGGCTGATCCTTCTGCTGAAAATGGTGACGCGCTGCGTGGCTTTTTGGAGATGGATGCGACGAAGTGGCAGTTCACTCACGGTACCCAAAATCCTGAGGCCATCAGCCCCGATAATTTCTGGCATGTTCAGTATCTGTTAGACAGGCCTGGCAACCAAGAGGTTCAGCTTGAGATGTTCCTGGATTATGGAACCAACGTCGCTGAATATTCGAAGTGGCAGGCCCTGTTTCGGGAACACCAGACACCGACGTTGCTTATGTGGGGTGAAAACGACCACATTTTTCCAGCGGATGGCGCGCATCCCTACAAGCGAGATCTCGAGAATCTGGAGTTCCATCTGCTTGATACCGGTCACTTCGCGCTTGAGGAATACGGCAACGAGATTGCAAGTCAGATGATCGATTTTTTAGATCGAAACGCCAAGCGGTAAGCGCTCAAATCAAACCGCGGACACCGCTCCTTTTTGTGAAGGAGCGGTGTCCGGCTCTGAGTGAAATTCAAAGTTCAAAGCCGGTCAAATGATTCCGTTTAGTTCAAATATGGTTCAGCCAAACCAACCTGTGACCTTGCCCCAGAGGGATTTATCGGGTGCAGCTTCTGCAGCTGATCCCTGGACCGGGTCGCTGCCTTTGATTTCTGGCATGTCTTCGCTGTCGAAATGATCTTCGTCGGGCTGGACTTCTGCGCGTGCAACCGTCTCGGTTGTGAAATCGGCAAAGGAATCCATGCTGGCAAGGGTTGAAGGACCTGCCATGCCGTCTGCGCTCAGGTTGTTGGCTTTCTGATAATCCATGACCGCCTGCCTGGTGCCCTTGCCGTAGATGCCGTCAGCACCGATGCCAAGTGCTTCCTGCAGCTGCTTCACCGCCGCGCCACGGGACCCGACGCGCAACAGGACCAGTTCCTGCAAGCCCATGGCTGTGAATGTATCCGGTCCGGCAATGCCATCAACGGCCAGGCCATTGGCCCTTTGGTACTCCATGACGGCCTTTTTAGTGCCGCTACCGAAAATACCGTCGGCGCCGATGCCAAGCTTTTCCTGCAGACGCTTGACCGGGGCACCGGACATTCCCTGTTTCAAAATAGACATTGTTGTTTCCTTCTTGAGACTATGAGCCCCGTGGCCCTTCAAGTAAGTGGCCGTTTGAATGATCAGTCGAATTTGATCGACTTAGCGGAGTGACAACGATCAGCAGACCAAATTGTTGCCTCTCCATAGACTGTTCATTACGCAGCCGCTAGCTGCGCAGGAAGGAAGTTGGGATAGAGGTATTTACCCCCGCCAATAATCATTCGCCTGTGCCACTGTCTGGAAATTTGTCGCCACCACATGGGAGGCCATGGTCAGGCTGTCGGCATTATTGGAATAGTCGGGGCGCATGCGGCCGCGGGCTGCGTCGTCGGGCTGGGTTTTTTTGACGGCCATGCGGGACAGTTTTATGGCGAGCTCGTAGCCCTCTTCAGGCGTTTTGGTGATGAGTGTTGGCAACCAGGACATGGCGTTTCCTCTATTTATATCGTGGACGATTTATTATGCTTTATGAATAAGTAGCATTGTGATTGATTGTCAACACGATCATATCGTGCACGATGTAAAATGGTTTGATGCTGGAGCCTTCGCCCATGACTGACATTTCAACCAAAGTGCCGACCAAAGTGCTGGCCAAAGCGCCAGCCAAAGCAGATGAGCTGTTCTGCTTTTATGTCTATAGCGCAGCACATGTGATCAACCGGGCCTATACGCCATTGCTGAAACCGTTGGGGCTGACCTATCCGCAATACATTACGCTCACCCTTTTGTGGGAAGAGGATGGGCAGAGCGTGGGGCAGCTGGCCAACCGCCTGAAGATGGAATCCAGCACCCTGACGCCGCTTCTCAAACGGTTGGAAAAGCTTGGTTCTGTAACCCGTAAACGCGGCATTGAGGATGAGCGGCAGGTTTTTGTCAGTTTGACCGAAAGTGGCAAGGCGCTGCAAGAACATGCGCCCCGGATTACGGAATGTCTGATTTCCGCAACGGGGCTTGATATGGAGCGGTTGGAGGTGCTGGTAGCGACACTTGGTGAATTGACAGAAAATCTGACTGCGGATTCTGGCTAGGATTTGTCCCGAAGCTGGTGTGAATGTTACGCTTTACACTGAAATCAGTAGCCTGTTGGAAAGCAAATCATGGCGTTACCACACACCGGCGGGTGCCTTTGCGGCGCAACGCGTTATGAAATCACCGGCGAACCTGCCTTTACGATCCAGTGTTATTGCCGGGATTGTCAGCGCATTTCGGGGGCGGGCAATCTGCCACTCTATGTGGTTCCGCGTGATTGTTTCTCAGTGACCGGTCCGGTGAAAACCCATTCCCGAAAATCCGAGACCGGTAATGATCTGGAATTGACGTTTTGCGGAAACTGCGCCTCGCCCATTTGCAATATCAATTCAAAGCTGGCCGACAAGGTTTTCGTGATGGCAGGCTCACTGGATGATACGGCTTTTTTTTCCACCGAGACCAAAATTTACGAAGCCTCCCGTCAGCCTTGGGACAAGAGCTAGGGTGCGCACCCTAGACTCTGTCTGGCATTCAGTCTGATGCAAACTGGACCTATGTTGTGTCAGCTCGCAGGGTGAGTCTCTATCAGCTCAAAATGGAGACTTGATAGTATGTGCAGCGACAACAACGCCGGGACGGCCAGACCGACCATCCAGATTGAAAATGCCAAAACACGGGTCACCGAATGGCGCTTTCCAAAACGGGGCGACAATACTGGCTGGCACAGGCATGAATATGATTATGTGGTTGTGCCGCTGTTTGACGGAAATCTGGAAATTGAAACAGCAGGCGGGGAGCGGAGTATCGCTGCCATGCAAAACGGCGTTCCCTATTTCCGTGCGTTGGGCGTGGAGCATGATGTGATCAATGGCAATGATTTTGAGTGTGCTTTCGTCGAGATCGAATTTCTGGATCGCTAGACGCCTCCGGCCTTGATGGTGCGGATCCGTGGCTGGTAGGCTTTTGATATGAAAATCATGTCTTTAAATGGTTGGGGCGGTCGGCTGGGCAACGAATTGCTTGCCTATGTTCGTCAGGCTGACCCGGATGTTCTGTGCCTTCAGGAAGTGGTGCATACGCCCGGCACGCAAAAGGACTGGTTGAGCTATCGCGACCAGGGTTTGGAATTGCCCCAAAAAGCCAATTTCTTTGCCGAAGTTTCAAAATCACTTCCGAACCACAGGGCGATTTTCTGCCCCGCAGCACAGGGTGATTTGTGGGATGGCGCAGAGCGCATTCCTTCACAATGGGGACTGGCGACCTTCATCCGCGATACCATGCCCGTCATCGCCCAGTATCAGGGTTTTGTTCATGGCACATTTTCAGCAAACGGGTATGGCGCGCATCCGCGCTCCAGAAGCGCGCACGCTGTGCGGCTGTTTGATTTCGAACAGCAAGTACCTGTTGTCATCGCACATATGCATGGGTTGCGTGACCTTGCCGGCAAACACGATACGCCAGAGCGGCTGGCGCAGGCGCGCAAACTGGCGGAACTGGTGCAGTCTGTTGCCCAGCCGGGTGATCCCATAATTGTATGCGGAGATTTCAATGTTCTGCCCGACAGCGAAACTTTTGAAATTCTGGGTGAATTGGGCCTGACCGACCTTGTGCAAAGTGCGGGCGCTGGCGGTACTAGAACATCGCATTATACCAAGCCGGGCCGTTTTGCAGATTACTTGCTTGTTAATTCTGCCGCGCATGTCTCGGCCTTCGAAATTGTGAGAGACCCCGAGATTTCTGACCATTGCCCGTTGGTTGTGAAGCTCGGAGATTGCTGAAAGGTTTGCCGCCTTTAATCTTTTGGCCCGATCCAGAAATACGGATTATATGCGATTTCCCAAAGATGCCCGTCCGGATCGCTGACATAGCCGTGATAGCCGCCCCAGGAGGCTTCCTGCACAGGTTTTACCGCTTTTGCGCCAGCCTTCAGGGCCTGCGCGAAAACAGCGTCGACTTCCTCTTTGGAAGCTACATTGTGGGCCAGACTGAAATTGTTGTAGCCGCTGCCTTCTGCCGAAACCGTCGCGTCTTCGGCCAATGCCTCTCGTTCAGACAGACCAAGCCATGTGCCATTCAGATTGAAGAAAGCGACGCCAGGCGGTGAATCCATTTTGGGAAATCCCAGCCCATCATGGTAAAATGCGACGGACCGCTGCACATCTGCAACGGCAAGTGCGATCATGCTAATTCTTGGTTTCATGTGACAGACTTCTCTGTTTTGTGGCGGTGTGGATGGGTGGCACAACAAGTCTGGCAGCCATACACACCTGAATTCAGATGGTTGGCAAATGAATTTTCCCGGATTATGGATGCAAATCCGGAAATGCAAACACCAGAAAGTGTGGTGAATCATGTACCAGCCTTTGTTCCGCGAAGACCGTCTTGATGTGATGCAGGATTTGATATGTGCGCAGCCCTTGGCGACACTGGTGTCGTCTGCGGCAGGCCAATTACAGGCGGACCATGTGCCGTTGGTTTTGCATGCGGACCAGTCTGATAAGGGCCTGCTGCGTGGTCATGTTGCCAAAGCCAATGGGTTGTGGCGCAATCGGGCTGAACTGGAAACTGTGATGGCAATCTTTCAGGGACCGCAGAGTTATGTCACGCCCTCATGGTACCCATCGAAGCAGGCGCACGGCAAGGTCGTGCCGACGTGGAATTATGTGGTGGTTCACGCGCGCGGTGCGTTTCGGTTTGTTGATGATACTGATTGGCTGATGGTTCATCTTGCTGAGCTGACCCGTCAGCATGAGCAAGACAGAGCCGAGCCTTGGGCCGTTTCCGATGCGCCCGCCGATTATGTGTCGCGGCAATTGCGCGGAATTGTCGGCGTGGAACTGACTATCGAGAGCCTTGAGGGCGTCTGGAAGGTCAGCCAGAACCGCGACATGCGCGACAGGGCCGGAGTTCAGGAAGGGCTTTTGCGGGAACAAACAGCAGATGCTGATGCAATTTCAAATCTGATTGGAACTGCATAAGTTGAAGGGCTGAAAAAGGAAATTTTCATGGCGTCAGACCCGGGACAGAACAAGATCAATGCACAGGCCTTTTATGATCTGATGTTCAATCAATGTCAGCCGCGCGCAGCTATCGAAGCCTATGTGGGTGACCAATACATCCAGCACAATCCGCATGTTGCGGATGGCAAAGAAGCCTTTATTGCGTATTTCGAGCGCATGGCGCGGGACTATCCCGGCAAGAAAACCATTTTCAAACGAGCTGTTGCGGAAGACAATATAGTGGTGCTGCACTGCCATCAGCTATGGCCGGGCAGTGATGATTATGCCGGTATCGATATCTTTCGCTTTGATGAAAACGGGAAAATCGTTGAGCACTGGGACGTGTTGCAGGTGATTACGGATGGGTCCGCAAATGACAATGGGTTGTTCTGACGGGATTCTTGGGAAAGCAGGCGTTGACGGTGTGGGTCCTCGGAATAAATCCAAGGACGACGGCATGAGATGCGGGTGTATAACCAGCCTTATGGTAACGGGCCCATCGTCGTCCTTGGATTTATTCCGAGGACCCATAGTTCGAACAAGGCTTGATACGTTTGAAACGGGTTTTACAATTGCATTGGTGAACCAGTGCCGTTTGATTTGGGTATCGTCACTGAAACTCTAAACGCCGTTATTCCACACGCGCGGGCACCGCTCCCATCAAGGGCAGGGATTGCCGTGTATGACGTGTAATTCGTTAATCCGGTTTTCCAGTTCTTCGGTGATGGTCAGATCGGCTGCCGCAATCGCATTGTCCAATTGCTCCAGATTTGTCGCGCCGATGATGTTGGCGGTGGCGAAAGGGCGGGATGCGGCGAAGGCAATGGCCATCTGGGCGGGATCGATGCCAAACTCTTTTGCCAGCGCCACATAAGCGGTATAGGCCTCTTCGGCACCGGGGCCTTCATAGCGGTCCTGACGGTCAAACAGGGTGCGCCTTGCGCCTTTGGGCAGGGCACCGTTCAGGTATTTTCCCGTTAGATAGCCCTGGGCGAGGCTGGAATAGGCCAGCAGCCGAACATCTTCCCGGATAGCCAGTTCTGCCAGATTGACCTCAAAGGTGCGGTTGACGAGATTATAGGTGTTCTGGATGGAATGGACGCGTTCCAGACCCTTGTGGCGATGGGCCTCCAGATATTTCATGGCACCCCAACTGCTTTCATTAGACAGGCCGATGGCGCGGATTTTCCCGGCGGTGACCAACTCGCTCATCACTTCCAGTGTTTCTTCGATTGGAACTTCGTCTTCATGCGGTTCCGGTTTCTTGAACTGCATGGGGCTGGCGCCGAAGCTTGGCATTTTCCGGTCCGGCCAGTGAATCTGATAAAGGTCGATATAATCGGTCTTGAGCCGGGTCAGACTTCCGTCGACCGCCTCCATTATGTTCTGGCGGTCGAGTTTCGGCAGCGCGCCATCCTCCCGAAACCATTTATTGCTGCTGCGGCCCACAACTTTGGTTGCAAGAATCACCTGATCGCGGTTGTTGCGTGCTTCAAACCAGTCGCCAACAATTTCCTCGGAGCGTCCGACCGTCGCGGCTTTTGGCGGTACGGCATATAATTCTGCGGTGTCGAAGAAATTGATGCCGCCCTCAAGGGCGCGGTCCATCTGGGCAAAGCCGTCGGCCCGTGTGTTCTGCTCGCCAAAGGTCATGGTGCCAAGGCAAAGGGAAGAAACAGTTATATCAGTGCGGCCAAGCCTGCGCATGTCCATAGAGGTGATGTCCTGAGATTTCTTGAGGGAATTTTTGAGTGGACCGAAATTTTACGAGGCGTTTTTGGTTCTGTCCAGTTCGATTCTTGCCAGCAGGGCTTCCACATCCGGCAGAATGCGCTCCACAATGATGGCGACACCTTCTGCAGTGGGGTGAATTCTGTCTGGCAGGTTCAATGTTGCATCGCCAGCAACACCGTCCAGAAAGAACGGATAAAACACAGTGTCATATTTTTTGGCAAGGTCCGGAAAAATGGTGTTGAAGGCATTGCCGTATTCAGTGCCCAGATTGGGCGGGGCAAGCATTCCGGCAACCAGCACTTCAATATCGCGCTCGGTAAACCGGGCAAGAGCTGCGTCCACCGCATCGCGCGTGATGGCGGGGTTCACGCCACGCAGGGCATCATTGGCGCCCAGTTCATAAATCACGCCGTCCACATCGTCGCTAATTGACCAGTCGAGCCGCGCCAAGCCGCCGCTTGTGGTATCTCCAGAAACGGCGACATTGCGGACTTCCACATCCAGTCCTTTTGCAGTCAGCGCCTTTTGCAGCTGTACGGGAAAGGCCGCTTCGGGCGGTAATTGGTAGCCGGCTGACAAGCTATCGCCGAAGGCTGCGAGAATGATCTTCTCCTCTGCCATGGCTGGACCGGTCCAGATGGCTGTTAGCCACGTAAGCAGAAACGCAACAGGTATTATTTTGTAATGCATCAGAAGTGTCCCATATGACCAACAGTCTTTTCATGCCGCTTCCGAACTATATAGGGCTTTAATCCGTGAACGAAATACCTTCTTCCCAGAACACTGATCAGCTGGCAGCGCCCGCAATCCGTCTTGATGATGTGCATCTAAGCCTAGGCTCCGGTGCGGGCCGGGTACATATTCTGAAAGGGTTTTCGTTTGAAGTCGAACGTGGCACCTCGCTAGGACTTATTGGTCCCAGTGGATCCGGCAAGTCGACCCTGTTGATGGTGATTGGCGGACTGGAGCGGGCTGATAGCGGCGTTGTGGAGATTGCCGGACAATCCTTTGAGAAACTCAGTGAAGATCAGCTGGCTGTGTTTCGCGGACGGCATATCGGAATTGTCTTCCAGTCCTTCCACCTGATTGCCAACATGACAGCTCTGGAGAATGTTGCCGTGCCGCTGGAACTGGCCGGTGTGCCGGACGCTTTTGACCGGGCGCGCAGTGAGCTGGAAAGTGTCGGACTTGGAGAGCGTGTGACCCATTACCCGTCTGAACTGTCGGGCGGGGAGCAGCAGCGCGTTGCCATCGCCAGAGCCCTTGCACCCAGACCAGCCATTTTGATCGCTGATGAGCCAACCGGCAATCTGGATGATGAAACCGGCCAGGAAATTACCAATCTGATGTTCAAAATTCAAAAAGAGCGCGGCATGACACTTGTCTTGGTGACCCATGATGGAGGTCTCGCAAATTCCTGCGAGCGCGTTGTCGCCATTCGTTCCGGCGAGATTTTTGAAGATCGCGCAGCGGGCGACGTGCTGCTGCAAAGCGCATGAGTGCGCCCGCGATGCCTCAACCGATTGCTGGTTCGCGCCGTGCAGGCCTGTCTCTGCGCTTTGCCTTGCGGGAATTGCGCGGTGGCCTGAAAGGGTTTTACATTTTTCTGGCCTGTCTGGCACTGGGTGTGACGGCCATTGCCGGTGTTGGCTCGGTGTCACGCTCGCTCAGCGAAGGCATCTCGCAGGGTGGTAACACCATTCTGGGCGGTGATATTTCCTTTGAGCTGGTGCACCGCGAAGCCGCTGCCGAAGAACTGGCCTATATCAAGGCTCTGGGCAAGGTATCCCAGATTGCAACCACACGTGCCATGGCGCGGCGCTCTGACGGGGCTGATCAAACCCTTGTGGAGCTGAAAGCGGTTGATGGGTTGTATCCTCTGACCGGTACGGTTGAAACAGCCTCCGGTGCGGATTTTGCCAGCCTGTTGGCACCGCAATCAACTGCTGATGGCCAATGGGGTGCGTTGGCGGCTCCTGAATTGCTGGCGCGGCTTGATCTGGCTGTGGGCGACACGTTGCAAATCGGTGATTTGACAGTTCTCATTACGGATACTTTGACGCTGGAGCCGGATCGGCTTTCGACTGGATTTGGTTTCGGACCGCGATTGATGCTCTCGGAACCCGCGTTGCGGGATAGCGGATTGATTCAACCTGGAAGTCTGATGGACTGGGTTTATCGGGTGAATTTGCCTGCAAATGGCAATTCAGATGCTGATTTGAAACGCATTGAGGCCGATGCGGAAGAGAAATTTCCGCTGGCGGGTTGGGATATCGATACGCGCAACAATGCCTCTCCGGGTCTGCGCCGCAATATTGAACGCTTTGCCCAGTTCCTGACATTGGTCGGGCTGACGGCGCTGGTTGTGGGCGGCGTTGGTATTGCCAATGCGGTTCGCGCCTATCTGGACACCAAGCAGAAAGTCATTGCGACCTTCAAATCTGTGGGTGCATCAGGCGGGTTTGTGTTCCGCATCTATCTGTTTCAGATCATGGTGCTGGCTCTTGTTGGCATCGCCATAGGTCTGGTGGCTGGTGCTGCCATACCGTTTTTGGCCAGCGGATTTTTGCGCAATGTGCTGCCGGTGGAAACGGCGATGGGCATCTATCCGCAGGAACTGGCGCTGGCGGTTTTGTATGGTGTTCTGACGACGCTGGTTTTTGCCCTTTGGCCGCTTGGAAAAATCCAGGATATCTCGCCGACGGCCCTGTTTCGTGATGGGGCCGGTGCCGGGTCCGGACTGCCGGGCTGGCCTTACCTGATTGCCTTTCTGGCTTCAGCTGTAGCGCTGGCCAGTGCAGCCATTTTTCTGTCCTATGATCCCTTTATTGCAACCGTATTTGTGGGCGCCTGTGCGGCTGCGTTTATTTTGTTGCGGGTGGTTGCCGAGATTATCATGGCCATTGCCAAACGCGTACCGCGCCCGAAATCCACGCCATGGCGGCTGGCCATTGGCAATCTGCACCGCAAGGGTGCGTTGACGCCAAGTGTGGTTCTGTCGCTGGGTCTGGGCCTTGCGCTTCTGGTGTGTCTGACGCTGATCGACAGCAATTTACGACGCCAACTCAGCTCCACAATTGCGGAGCAGGCGCCCAGCTTTTTCTTTGTGGATATTCAGAACGATGATCTGGAAACCTTCAAGGAAGGCGTGCGCGCTGTCGCGCCAACTGGCGATGTGCAAAGTGTGCCGATGCTGCGTGGGCGGATGATGTCTTTGGCTGGCGTTCCGGTGTCGGAAATTGAAGCTCCTCCGGGGTCCGCATGGGCCCTCAGGGGTGATCGCGGCATAACCTATTCCGCAACCATGCCGGATAATTCCAAGCTGACAGAGGGTGAATGGTGGCCTGCCGATTATGAGGGCAAGCCGCTGGTATCCTATGATTCAGAACTGGCCGGTGAGTTTGGCCTCAAGATCGGCGACGAAGTGTCGGTGAATGTGCTTGGCCGCGAAATCACAGCCGAAATTGCCAATCTGCGGGAAGTGGAATGGGAAACACTGGCGATCAATTTTGTGCTGGTGTTTTCGCCCAATACGTTCGCCGGTGCGCCGCATACGCATCTGGCCACACTGACCTATCCGGAAGGCTCGACGGAAGATGCCGAGTTTGCCGTGCTGAAATCCATCACATCGGCCTTTCCGGCAGTAACGAGTGTGCGGGTGAAGGATGCGCTGGATCAGGCGAACGAAGTCATCGGCCAATTGGCGCTGGCCGTGCGCGTAGCGGCCAGCATTGCGCTGGTAGCCAGTATTCTGGTGCTGGGTGGTGCTTTGGCGGCAGGCCAGCGACACCGTGTCTATGATGCAGTTATTCTGAAAACACTGGGTGCCACGCGGCGACAGCTGATCCAGGCCTTTGGTCTTGAATATCTGCTGCTGGGCACGGTTACAGCGGTGTTCGGTCTGATTGCCGGTTCAGCGGCATCCTGGTTTGTGCTGGAGCGTATCATGGGCGCTGATTTCACCTTCCTGCCTTCTGTCGCATTCTCAGCCCTGTTGACCGCCCTTGTGTTGACGGTGGGCTTCGGCCTGGCAGGCACATGGCGGCTGCTTGGTCAGAAAGCTGCACCGGTGTTGCGTGAATTGTAGCGCTCTATCGCCAGCTTTGCGCCCTGGATAATTGGGCCAGTGGTCTTTGCTGCGGTGGTGCCGATTATCGTAGATGCGATCAACCGGGCCGGATTTCGGCGTGTTGCCGGGTACATGAAAACGAGGTTATCAGTGACGTTACGTGCCACGGTGGCGTCGTATGAAATAAGCTAAAGCTTAAGTCAGGTTCAGCTTTTTGTTTGTTTTGAAAAAACCGAGAATTTGAGCTTTGATCAACTTGGCTTTCAGCGTCAACGCGTTCGCATTTTGTGCGCGTCGTAATGCCGAAAAATCATCTCGGTCTGTTGTCGAAAGGTTTTCAATCCTGTGCGGATCCGGAGGATTTGTGAGCTGTTAAGCTGTATGTGACCGGCACCCGGATCGGTCAGCTTTGGCTGTGGGTCCCGGTTCAATCCGGAACCCGTTATCAAGATCAGATAAAGGCAGCGTCATTGGGTTGGTTTTCAACCAGAGCGGTTTTCAGCTTTTCCAGAGCGCGACACTCGATTTGGCGGACGCGTTCTTTGGAAATACCAAGTGAATTTCCAAGTGATTCAAGCGTTGCGCCCTCTTCGCTGAGGCGGCGGTCGCGGACGATGCGCAATTCACGCTCGGACAACACGGTCATGGCGGATTTCAGCCATGAAGAGCGGCGTTCGCGGTCCATCGCCTCGGGAACAGTCACACCCTGGTTTGGCGTTTCATCCACCAGAAAATCCTGGCGATCAGCGCTTTCGCCATCGCTCTCAGTGAGCGGTGCGTTCAGGGACATATCCGGTCCGGAGAGGCGAGAATTCATATTGGCAACATCTTTCACCGAAACGCCAATAGCGCTGGCAATCTCTGTGAAAGTCTCATGGGTGGGAACGCCGCCATTGGCCTGTGTCAGTTTTGCGCGCAGCCGCCGCAGATTGAAAAACAGGGATTTTTGAGCAGAACTGGTTCCGCCCCGCACAATAGACCAGTTGCGCAGGATATGATCCTGGATGGAGGCTCTGATCCACCAGGTCGCATAAGTTGAAAACCGCACTTCACGCGCCGGGTCGAACCGCGCCGCCGCTTCCAGAAGCCCGACATGGCCTTCCTGGATGAGGTCGCTCATGGACAGGCCGAAATAGCGGAACTTGCCAGCGACGGATATCACCAGCCGCATGTGGGCGGATGTGAGCTTGTGCAAAGCCTCCTGGTCGCCTGCTTCTTTCCAGCGGACCGCGAGTTGATGTTCTTCTTCGCGTTCCAGATACGGCGCTTTCATGGCGCTTCGCACGAACTTTCTGCGTGCTGAATGATCGTCGCTCATAAGACACTCCACTACCGGTTCTTTGTCTTATTTACGCATCATGTTCGAAACTGGATCACCTGTGAGTCAATTGGGCGCACGATAAAGGCCAGCCCCGAAACGAGGAATGCATAAAAAAACCGGGGCTGGATAACAGCCCCGGTCCAAATTGTTTTGTTGATGCCTGCCAGAGAACAGCAGCGCCGAAACCGACTGCCTATGCAGCAGCAACTGCCGCGCTGGGCGATTCCGTAGTCGTTTCTTCGGCCGTATCTTCTTCCGCGGTTTTTGGTCCACGGCGTGGGCTTTTTGCCAGATGTGATTCAATGAGACGAACAGATTCGGTTTCAGTCTGCTTGTTCACCGCAGACAATTCGCGGGACATGCGTTCCAGAGCCGCTTCATACAATTGACGCTCACTGTAGGACTGCTCCGGCTGATTTTCGGAGCGGAACAGATCGCGCACAACTTCAGAAATTGAAATCAGATCGCCTGAATTGATTTTTGCTTCATATTCCTGCGCGCGACGGCTCCACATAGTCCGCTTGATGCGGGCGCGGCCCTCAACGGTCTTCAATGCTTTGGCGACGGTCGCTTCGTCTGCCAATTTGCGCATGCCGACACTATCGATTTTCGCAACGGGAACACGCAAAGTCATCTTGTCATTGAGAAAATCAATAACAATGAGTTCCAGTTCCATGCCAGCGATTTCCTGCTTCTCGATAGCGGTAATCTGGCCGACACCATGGGCCGGATAGACGATGTACTCGCTTACTTTGAAGCCGTGACGCTGTGTTGTTTTCTTGACTGCCATACGCTTTCTACTCCTCTGTCCGGTCACTGATCAGTTCCGTCAGACCGGACGGTTTTATGCACACTGGAAAAGACAGATGAAACTCTGCCTTATCTTTGTTGCTATGCCTGCTTGTTAGATGGTTCGTTTCAGGATTGACGGTGTTCCGACGTTCGTCTTGTTCACGGTACCCACGCAAATGACATCATCTCTGTCGATGATTGCATTGCCAGATTCTTTGCACTTTTCCGTCAACCAAATCATAATATCGAAAGGTCCCTAAAACCCGCGTGACCGCGATTAAGTCCAACTTTACACTCCGTCATCCTTCAAGAAGTGATCCGCTCTCGGACCCTCTTGCATGAGTGACAGGCGCAAGGCTGGTTTCAAATTCAAATCGTGCAGTTCAAGCGGATCAAAAAACTGCCCAATGGAAGGTATCATGAGACACTTTGCCGTCAGCAGATTCGAAAATCGACCTGAGACCTACTCGATAAAATTTGATGTCAATCTATATATAGCAAAAAAAACCGGAAAAATCAACGATTTCTGGCACTGCACAAATTAAGGGTAAATATTGCTGACATATTCGCTGCCGATTTTTGCCAATTAGATGGCAATGAGATCGGTCAGCCGTCACTTATTTCGCATGTGCGAAAGGATCGATCAGTCACCCTCGCCGGGTGCTTCCGAGAAATATTTTTCAAACTTGTCTTCTTCGCCATCAAATTTCTTGGCGTCTTCGGGCGATTCACGCTTGATTGTAATATTTGGCCATTTGTCGGCGTATTCCGTGTTGATCCGCAGCCATTTTTCCAGGCCGGGCTCTGTGTCAGGTTTAATGGCCTCCGCTGGGCATTCAGGCTCGCAGACTCCGCAGTCGATACACTCGTCTGGATGAATCACGAGCATGTTTTCACCCTCGTAGAAACAGTCTACGGGACAGACTTCAACACAATCCATGTATTTGCACTTAATGCAATTGTCGTTGACGATGTAGGTCAAGTGTCGGCTCCTGAGACGGGCATTCTGAATTTCCAGTTTTGCTATCCGGTTTTCCGGCAAAGCTCAAGCAAAAGCAATGCGGCGAATGGCCGGAATTTAGTCATCTGTTCCTTTCAGGCGGATCAGATCGCGACGGGCGCGCTTATCGGGTCGTTTTTCTGGGGCCGGCGCACGCCCCTTTGTCGCGCGTTCCTCCGCTGTCATTGGAACCGGTGGCGGCGTCAAATCCTCATAAAGCGTAACAGCTTCCACAGCCGGTCCGCGCCGTGTGCCAGCACCGACGAATTTCAGGACTTTGACCTGCCGCGCCAAGGTTACAGTCAACACATCATCTGTTTTCAGCGGATGGCTGGGTGATGAAACACGTTCATTGTTAACGCGGACCTTCCCACCCTTCACCAGTTTCTGTGCAAGGCTGCGGGTCTTGACGATCCGGGTATACCAGAGCCATTTGTCGAGCCGTTGACGGGCATCATCCCCCATAAAGACCGCACCCTACTTCTTTTTGATCAAATCCTGTTTCAGGGCCGCCAGCGCTGCAAATGGGGAATCGGGATCAATTTTCTTTTCCGGCCTTGGTGGCCGATTGCCCTGAGCGCCCTTGTTTTTGGCATTGCGATCCTGATCGCGCTTGCCGGACGGACGTTTGCCCTTGCCCTGCTTCTCACCCTTATTGTTGTTGCCAGGTTTCTGATTCTGGTTGCGTTTGTTATCGCGTCTGCCGCCAGCGCGTTCATTGTGAAACCGCGACTTTGGCCGCCAGATTTCAATAAAGGCTTCTTCTTCAGCAACTGTCTCTGCCGTCGTTCCATTGGTCTCTTCCGGAGCCGCTTCGGAGGCAGTATCTGAGGTAGTTCCAGGGGCAGTTTCCGGGACAACTTCTGGGGTCACTTCCGGAGTTGCGTCCGCAACTGCAGGCTCTTCCGTGGATGGTGCGTCCGCTTGCGCAACGGCTTCGACCGGTGCTGGATCTTCTTTTGGTGGTTCTGCAGGAGCCGATTCAACTGAGTCTGGTTCAATTGGAGCCGGCTCAACCAAAGTTGTTTCTACTGAGGCTTTTTCAGTCGCTACAGCGGGGCTTTCCGAAGCAGCATCCGATGCCGTTTCTTCCGTTGCAGTTTCTGGAGCAACTTCTTGTGCAGCCCCTTCGGCAGGCTTTGGCTCAACCGGTTTTTCAACCGGCTTGCGCTCCATGCGATAGCCAAGGGATTTCAGAACCTCATTGAAGTCTTCACCGGCACAGCCCAACAGGGATGTCATATCAACCGTTATGGTAAAGCCGGGTCCATCAACAGCACCTTGCGGCTTTGCGCTCTCACCACCGGGTTTCCACGCCATTAATGGCCGGATGAGATCTGCAAGTCGTTCCAGAATGTCGATCCGCACCGCACGCTTGCCGCATATTTTGAAGCCGACCATCTGGTAAATATCGGCCTGAAAGGCGGGATCGACAGGAACCGATGTGCGCCCGGCTGCCGACATGGCAGGAATTTCTTCCCGGCCCGGCAGTTCAGCCTCACCTTTGTGAAGCGCAAACAAATCCACCAGCAATTTGCTCGGAGCGGGCTTCAGCAATTGCGGCACGAAAATGTGGAATGCGCCAAACCGCACACCCAGTTGCCGCAGACCAGCGCGGGTTTCCTGATCCAGCGCCTTTACGTCATCTGCAATGTCGGCACGTGCCATGACGCCATTGTTTTCTGACAGACGAAAGGCCATGCCGCGTGCAATGCCGGACAGGTTTTCTGCTTCTTTCAAATCAAACAGCGGTTTCAGCAAAGTCTTGATGTGCGTATCCAGCCACAGATCAAGCCGCGCCTGGATCTGGTCACGTGGCGCGCCATTCAATTGTTCATCTGCCAGCAGCAATGTGCGGGGCTGCAGCATTTGTTCGGTGGCCAGTGCGCGGGCGATCACCTCGCCGCGCCAACGAATAGATTCGTCGGCGGCCAGGGTGAAATCCTCGTTCGGACTTATGGAAGCCTTGCTTGCCTTTTTGGCAATTGCATCTGCCAGTGTTTTATCTGCTGCTGCGCGAACCGCCTTTGCGTCAACACCTTCGGCTGACGGGTCAGGCTGGAAACGGAAGCCGGATAATTGGCCAACATGGTGGCCTTCAACCAGGACATCTCCGGTTGCTGTAATCTCTGCATCAAGCATAGTCTTCTCTTTCAATTGCCGCATCAGCACACTTGTGCGGCGGTCGACAAATCGTTGGGTCAACTGATCATGAAGGGCGTCCGACAGACGGTCTTCAACAGCGCGGGTTGCTTCTTGCCAGGTCCATGCATCTTCCAGCCAGTCGGCCCTGTTGGCTACAAAGGTCCAGGTCCGAATTTCTGCAATCCGTCCGGCCAGAGTGTCAATATCACCGACGGGTTTATCTGCCCGTTCTACCTGTTTGCCAAACCAGTTTTCGTCTATTTTGCCATCCTTGGCGATAAAACGGAAAATATGATTGACCAGATCTGAATGCTGGGCCGGTGAGATATTCTGAAAATCGGGAATGCGGCAGGCATTCCATAACAGTTCAACCCGGTCCGAACTGGTCACCAGATCGGTGATTTCAGGATCGCGTGATAACCGGTCCAGAGCTTCCCAGTCATCCGATGGCGGTGCGCGGGTCAGGCCCGGCATATCCGGGGTGACCTCCAGGCTTCTGCGCAAATCGTCAATGGTTGAAAAATCCAGTGTGCGATTGCGCCACTGCAGGATTTTTACGGGCTGAAAGCGATGGTTTTCAATGGCTTTCACCATTTCTTCGTCCAGGGGCGGGACTGCGTGGGAGACGCCAAAGGTTCCGTCGCGCAAGTGACGCCCGGCACGTCCGGCAATCTGGCCAATTTCAGCCGCATTCAACTTGCGGAACTGAAACCCGTCATATTTGCTGTCCGCGGCAAAGGCGACATGGTCGACATCCAGATTTAGACCCATGCCAATGGCATCCGTGGCGATGAGAAAATCCACATCGCCGTTTTGATAAAGCTCCACCTGCTTGTTGCGTGTGCGGGGGCTGAGCGAACCAAGAACGACCGCCGCGCCGCCACGCTGGCGACGAATCAGCTCGGCGATGGCATAAACTTCATTGGCGGAAAATGTCACAATGGCTGAACGGGTTGGCAGTCGTGTCAGCTTTTTCGACCCGGTATAGGCCAGCACCGACATGCGCGGCCGGGTGACGATATTCACGCCCGGTAGAAGTTTTTCGATAATGGGGCGCATGGTTTCTGCGCCCAGCAGCAGGGTTTCCTGTGTCCCGCGCAGATTGAGCAACCGGTCGGTAAAAATGTGACCCCGATCCAGGTCGGAGGCCAACTGTATTTCATCGATGGCGGCGAAGGCGCATTGTGTGTAGTTCGGCAGCGCTTCTACGGTGCAGACAAAATACCGTGCCGCTTTGGGCATGATCTTTTCTTCGCCAGTGACCAGCGCAACGTTTTCTTCGCCAGCGCGCATGACCAGCTTGTTGTAGACCTCGCGGGCGAGCAGACGCAGGGGCAGCCCGATAATGCCGCTCTCATGGCCCAGCATGCGCTCGATGGCGAGATAGGTTTTCCCGGTGTTGGTTGGACCGAGGACCGCCGTCACATTCCGGTTTTTAAGGCGCGTCGGTGCCTCCGGCTGTAAGGAAGCGTTCAGGTGGGAACCATTTTGCGTGGAACCGCTGGGCAGGGCATCAAACAGGGTCAATGAGGTGCCACTTTCTGTCATGCGGGACAAACGCACAATTCTTTAAAGCAAGCGCTGCGCGTTCAGCCGGATTGTAAGGTCGACGCTGCACCAATCTGCAGTATCGGGCGGGTTGATAGCACTCACAAGCTGCGTTTGCTAGTCAGAGTCTTGAAGTACTGCGAATTGATTCAAGCCGTCATTATGATTTGTCGGGCCAGCACCCATCCTTCATTTACCCTCAAGCCTTTGTTTTCTGTCCATTAAGAAAAGGAACCATAGCGGAACAAACCGTGCCCGAATCGCTGATTCCATTATGTTCAGCTTTTGTTCACCACAACAAATTGTGGTTTGAGGTCGAGCGGGCCACAAGTGCCGGGTTTCGAGCGATCCGTTAAAGGCGTGTGATCCGACTTTTGTTCAGGAACCTGTTTCAAAATGGAACATGGCACCAGGTCTGCAATCCGGCTGGAGTCATACGGTTCCGGCTTTTGTTAAGAAATGGATCGGATAGAGAACAGATTGGCGACGAATCACTGACACCAGCTTGTTGCTTTTTTGTTCTCACTACATGGGGTGTGTTCACGTTTCCGCCTTGCATCATCTAGAGGCGCATTGCAGGGTCGATGTGGATTGGGGTGTGCTGAAGCCCGGATGTGTTAACGAAATCGTTTCAAAATGGAACGGACCATCGCCGCCTGTTTTTCGAGTGGCTCCGGGCACTCGGAATCTGTAAAATCGCAGCTATTGAATTTTCATGTCATTGCGTGACTTCACCAAGCCCAAGAGAATCGGCCTCTTCCCAAGGAAAACCTTGACGCGTGGCTGCATTCTGCCTTATGACCGCTGCGAATTACCTCCCTACGCGTTCGGGTGCACGGTGCAGGGGCCTTACGTCAGGCTCCACATTGGTGGTTTCCAATGAACCTTTGCCCGCGTCGGTTTCATTCGAACCGGATTTGACCATACAGGGTGGCTCGTCGTTTAATATGTTTCGAAAGGTTTGTGCCATGGCACGACGCTGCGAATTGACCGGTAAAGCGGTCCTGACAGGAAATAATGTAAGCCACGCGAAGAATCGTTCGCGCCGGCGCTTTTTGCCGAATCTGTGCGATGTGTCTTTGACAAGTGAAACGCTTGGCCAACAGATCAAATTGCGCGTTTCAGCTGCTGCACTGCGCACGGTCGAACACCGTGGTGGTCTGGATGCGTTTCTGGCCAAAGCGAAGGATGAAGAATTGTCATCCGAAGCTCTGCGGGTCAAGAAACTCGTTGCCAAGAAACAGCTTGCTGCCGCTTAATTCGGTTAGATAATCCCATTTGGGATTATTGTCAGTCTGACAGACGCGCTTCATCTGATGATGCAGCGCGTTTTCTGTTGTTGTGCAATTCATCCTGAGAGCGCTGTCATGTCCGCATCTTCAAGCATCCCTTCCAAACTTCCATTGGCCATTGTTGCAATGGTTTGTGTTGTTCTTGCCTCAAACTATCTGGTGCAGTTCCCGGTCGGTTTTGTGGTGGCCGGGTTCAACATGGCGGATTTGTTCACCTGGGGTGCCTTTACCTATCCAATTGCGTTTCTGGTAACTGATATCACCAATCGGCGCTACGGGCCGAACCGGGCACGTATTGTGGTGCTTGCCGGTTTTGCACTGGCCGTCATCCTGTCGCTCTGGCTGGCGACGCCGCGCATTGCGATTGCCTCGGGAACAGCTTTCCTGATTGCACAATTGCTCGACGTGTCGCTGTTCAACCGTCTGCGTCACAGCAAGAGCTGGTGGAAAGCGCCGGTGATATCTTCGATTTCAGCGTCTGTTCTCGATACAGCCCTGTTTTTCACGCTGGCTTTTGCTGCAGGTCTGGTGGTGCTGGGCGCCAATGATGATTTCGCCATTGAGGCGGCACCCCTGTTTGCGTTTGGTGTTGAAGCGCCGCGCTGGATGTCCTGGGCATTGGGTGATCTGGCGGTGAAGGTTCTGGCAGTGGCATTGCTGCTGCTGCCCTATCGCCTGCTGATGGGCTTTATCCGCGAGGCAGGTTCGCCGCAGCCGGACGAGGCTGCGGTATAACGCCGAACTCTTCGGGACGCAGAGCAAATTCCAGCAAAAGCGTGCGCTGGAAGAAATTCAGATTATCATCTGAAATCAAGAGGATGATGGGTGTGCCGTCGGGAGCGACGCGCACAGCCATGCCTTCCATATTATCAATTTGATGGGTGAGATCGGCGGTCATAAGATCAAGACCGTCCAGTATGATGCCTGTGGACAGCCGTTCGGGCGTGAAGTCAGCGGCAGAGATACGGCGAATGCGCACCGCGCTGCCAAGGGTGAGTGAAAAACGGCGCTCCAGAATCAGCAAATCACCATTGGGTAAAAATTCTGCATCCGTAATGTCAAAATCACCGCGTCGCCGAATTTTGAAGCGGCGGGATTTAGCGCCGGTCAGAACCCAGCCGGAATGATGGCCGGCGGACAGAATACGCTCTCCGATTGCAATCAGCGAGCCGTCAAAGGCGGAGCCAGCCGGCGGGACCGCAATGGCTTCAATGCCGCGATTTCCCTTGATTGAATTGAGCGGCTTGCTTTCCGGCAAAATGGAGGCTGGAGCCAGAAAACCTTTTTTAGCAAGGTCAGCCGTTCGAACTTTTCCGCTCTGGCGTTCAAAGGACATGATAACCTGACCGTCGTTCCAGGCCAGGCCTTCAGCGTCAGCGTACCATTTCCGCCCCTTGTTCAAGGCATCCCCATTTGCATCGCGTATGGGTCCGATGACCGTATTCTCAAGCCCTGAAATCCGGCCGTTTTCCCGATTGATTTCTGCGCTGAACCATTGGCCGACATCACTCACCGCAAGCAGGCCTTTGCCGTCTTCAGTCACAATGAGACCGGAAAAACCGCCAAATTCTGCCCCGCCCGACAGCACAATGCCGCCGATAAACCGCAAGGCGCCGAATTCGGTTTTATCGCTGCCGACAATGAACTGCTCAACGGGCACAGTTTTGATTTCAGCAGGCGTGCTGCCGTTTATAGACCAGGGAAGGGTTTGGGCCTGTGCAGGCTGGTGGACGCCTGAAAACAGGCAGCCAAGACCAAGCACAGCAATCCACAAAGGCGCGCGTGAGCGCCTGCCATGCTTACCTGTATTTTGATCCGCGCTTGTTTGCATCTTCGTCAAACAGCTCCACTAATTTATCGGTCATTGCTCCGGCCAGTTCCTCGGCATCGACAATGGTCACAGCGCGGCGATAATGCCTTGTGACGTCATGTCCGATACCAATGGCCACCAGCTGTACCGGCGAACGGGTTTCAATCTCTTCAATCACCTGATGGAAATGTTTTTCCAGGTAATTGCCGGGATTGACAGACAGGGTTGTATCATCAACCGGTGCACCGTCTGAAATGACCATCAGAATGCGGCGGCTTTCCGGTCTGCCCAACAGGCGCTTATGCGCCCAATCCAGTGCTTCACCGTCAATGTTTTCCTTTAACAGGCCTTCGCGCATCATCAGGCCCAAATTGCGGCGGGCACGGCGCCAGGGCGCATCAGCCGCTTTGTAGATGATATGACGCAGATCATTGAGGCGGCCCGGCATTGCGGGTTTTCCGTCCTTCAACCATTTTTCCCGTACCTGACCACCTTTCCAGGCGCGGGTGGTGAAGCCCAGAATTTCGACTTTGACACCGCAACGCTCCAGCGTGCGTGCCAGAATATCAGCGCAGGTGGCGGCAACCGTGATAGGGCGTCCACGCATGGAGCCTGAATTGTCCAGCAACAGTGTGACCACTGTATCGCGGAAATCCGTGTCCTGCTCATGTTTGAAGGACAGAGGGGCTGTTGGATCAATGACGATCCGTGTCAGACGGGAACTGTCGAGAACACCTTCCTCCAGATCAAATTCCCAGGACCGGTTCTGCTTTGCCATCAATTTGCGCTGCAGGCGGTTGGCAAGACGGGCGACGACACCCTGCAGGCTCATCAGCTGCTTGTCGAGATAGGCACGCAGGCGTTCCAGCTCGGCGGCATCGCACAGATCTTCCGCCGCAATGGTCTCATCAAACTCGTGGGAGTAAACCTTGTACGCATCCTCATCTTCGCGCATGGAGCGCGGCGAATTAGGGCGTGTGGTCTCGCCGGAATCGTCCATTTCAGCGGAGGCATCGTCATCAGAATCAGAGAAATCTGCTTCTCCGGCTTCCGATTCGCCAGCTTCCTGATCGTCTCCGGTAGCCTCACTTTGGCTGTCTGTCTCAGCGTTATCGCCGTCACTTTCGTTGGCTTCGCCCTGGGCGGCATCATCGCCGCTATCGCCATCTTCACCGTCATCGTCATTCTGGTCATCATTGTCGGCGCTGCCGTCAAAATCATCGCCCATGCCGAAGTCAGTCAGCACATCACGCACAGCGTCGGCAAAGGCGGTCTGGTCATCCAGAACGTCACCCAGCCCGGACAGGCGGTCACCGGTTTTTTCATCGATGATTGTGCGCCAGACCTCGACGAGATCACTGGCGCTTTCCGGCGGCTTCTGCCCGGTGATCTTTTCGCGCATCACCAGGGCCAAAGCGTGCTCCAGCGGTGCATCCTGCGTGGATTCTATAGTTCCGAAATCCGCTTTGGCGAATTTGTCTTCCAGCATGGCTGACAGATTCTGGGCAACGCCGGACATGCGTGTTGCCCCAAGGGACTCGCATCTTGCCTGTTCCAGCGTGTCGAAAATGACGCGCGCAGTATCACTGCTCGGTGCGCGCTTGGCATGTAATTCGGGATCGTGGGCCGCGATGCGCAGTGCCATGCTGTCGGCCATGCCACGGGCCGTGGCAATATCCTGCGCCTTGGCACCGCGTGGCGGTTCCGGCAGGCGCGCGCGCCCCGGCGCGAGGCTGGGCCGGTTTGCGGCAAAGGTGACTTCCAGTTCAGCTTCACCGGACATGGCACGCATGGTTGTTGCAACGCTGCGCTTGAACGCCTCGGTTGCTTCTGCCGCTTCCTTGTTGGCTGCGGCACCCTGTCCGGTTTTACGCTGAGGATGGGCCATCGATGTCAGTTGGTGCTTAAGACCAGATTGGCAGACGATTCAGGCAGTTCCTCACCGAAACAGCGCTGATAGAATTCAGCAACCAGTGGTCGCTCCAATTCGTCGCATTTGTTAAGGAAGGTTACCTGAAAGGCAAATGCCAATTCGCCAAAGATATTGGCATTTTCTGCCCATGTAATCACAGTCCGCGGGCTCATCACGGTCGACAGATCGCCATTGATAAAAGCACTGCGGGTCATATCAGCCAGACGCACCATGTTGGAGACCGTCTCCCGGCCTTCTTCGTTCCTGTATTGTGGGGCCTTGGCAAGAATGATCGCGGTTTCCTCATCATGCGGCAGATAATTGAGCGTCGTCACAATCGACCAGCGGTCCATCTGGCCCTGATTGATCTGTTGGGTGCCGTGATACAGCCCGGATGTATCTCCAAGGCCGATGGTGTTGGTTGTCGAGAACAGGCGGAAACAAGGATGCGGGCGAATGACCTGGTTCTGATCCAGCAGCGTCAATTTGCCCTGCAGTTCCAGAATACGCTGAATAACGAACATCACATCGGGACGGCCTGCATCATATTCATCAAAGACGAGCGCGATGTTGTGCTTCAGCGCCCATGGCAGAATGCCGTCACGGAATTCGGTAATTTGCTGGCCATCGCGAATGACAATAGCGTCCTTGCCGATGAGATCGATGCGGCTGATATGGCTGTCCAGATTAACCCGAACGGTCGGCCAGTTAATGCGGGCTGCAACCTGTTCAATATGGGTGGACTTTCCGGTGCCGTGATAGCCAGTTACCATGACGCGGCGATTATGGGCAAAGCCCGCCAGAATCGCGAGCGTGGTGTTTTTGTCAAACAGGTAATCGGGGTCCAGATCCGGCACATATTCGTTTGGCTCGCTATAGGCGGGGACCATCAGATCACTGTCTATGCCAAACGTATCGCGCACAGAAACCTGAATGTCCGGCATGCCGGAATCCGGCGTTGCAGGGGACGTGGAAAATGCGGCTTCAGTCATGAATGTCTCCAGCGCGACCGTTAAGACCGGCTCATAAGTTAGTGTCGTTCGTTGAGTACAGACCCCATGGAAGCGGGATCGGGACTAGCAGAATCCTGCGGCCTTGAGGTAATTATAGGCCTGAATAATTTCGCGCAAGCGATCTTCCGATCCCCTGTCACCCCCATTCACATCAGGATGGTGCTTCTTGGCAAGTTCCTTGAAGCGTTTTTTGATGTCATCTTTGGTCGCAGTGCCATCCAGCTCCAGCGTTTCCAGAGACTGTTTTTCCACATTCAGCAGCTTTCGGCCGCGCTGATTGGGGCTTTCCTGTTCCGAAGCTTTTGCCCTCTGGCGGGCCCGGTGTGCCATGAATGCATATGGATCATGCGGTTTGGCGGTGTTCGGGCCGTCTTTGCCGTTCACACCCATTTTCCAGGTCGGGCGATGACCGAAGGACGCGTCCTTCTGATATTTGGCGATATCGCCATCTTCCATTCCGGAAAAGTAATTATATGTCTTGTTGTAGTCGCGCACGTGCTGCAGGCAGAACCACAGATAATCATTGTCCTTGCCACGGCCTTTCGGGGCCTTGTGGGTTGCGGTTTCAGAACAATCGGGATGCGAACACAGCGTATCCTTTGCCGGCTTTTCTTCAGCCGCCATTTTCTTCCGCTTGCGTGCTTTCGCTGGCGAAATACGTATTTTATCGAACAAATTATCGTTAGCGCTCATAATGCTCTTATAGACCGAATGACAATGGCGAATCGAATATTTTTAGGCTCGGAAAATTCCGACGCAATGTTGTGCCGCTTTGCGGCTTGTGTTTCAAGACCTTCCAGCGAGGTTGACGCATAAAGAATGAATCACTGAAGCCATACTGGAGCATACGGAATGTCCGTCAAAACAAAAATTGAAGAAAAGCTGACGCAGCACTTTCAACCCACTGCCCTCCAAGTTGTGGATGAATCGCATCTTCATGCTGGTCATTCCGGCTGGAAAGAGGGCGGTGAAACACATTTTCGTGTCGAAATCACGGCACCTTCTTTTGCCGATATGAGCCGTGTCGGGCGTCATCGTGCGATCAATGAATGCCTTGCCGATGAGCTTGCCGGCCCGGTTCATGCACTGGCCATTCGCGCAGAAGCCAGCGCGTAAGGCGTGTCATCCGGCCCGCCCTTTGTGTCGGGCCAGATGACAGATTGGACAATTTATTCCGCTGCGCGTTTCACTTCGTATTTTCCGCGCAAGGCTTGCAACTGCTCGGTGAAGCGTTCGCTGATGACAAGATTACGAACCTGTTCTTCTACCTGTGCGAATTCGGGAAGGGGCGCGCTGCCTTTTTCATAAACCTGAATGATGTGCCATCCAAACTGGGTCTGGACAGGCTCAGCAGTAAAGGAGTCTGCGTCCAGCGCAAAGGCTGCTGCTTCGAAAGCCGGTACCATCTGACCCTTTGAGAACTGACCAAGATCGCCACCATTGGGGCCGCTCGGGCCAGTTGAACGGTCTTTGGCAAGGGCTTCAAAATCCGCGCCACCCTGCAGTTCTTCGATGATTTTCTTGGCTTCTTCTTCTTTCGCGACCAGAATGTGGCGGGCGCTGACAGTGACTTCGGGCGTAATTTTTGCCATTTCCACATCAAAGCGTGCTTTTACGTCCTCGTCGGTCACATTTTCCATGATTTCCTGCTCGAAGAACGCATTGCGCAAGGCGCGGGCTTCCATCAGCTTGATGCGGCGCGCATAGGTCTCGGACTCGTCAAGATTCTTGGCTTTGGCTTCCTGAGCAAAAGTGTGCAGATCAATCATCAGCTCGATCAATTTCTCGCGCTTCTGGTTCTCGGGAACCTCTGCCAGCACTTCCGCGAAATCTTCTCCCGCAATCGTCAGGTCCAGTTCAGTGACTTCGGTGTCTCCGATGGTCAGAACCACGGCAGCGGGGTCAGCCATGGCTTCCATTGGTTTTTCTTCCATCGGCTTTTCGGCGGAGGCGTCTTGCGCAAATCCGTTTTGGCCAAAACCGACGGCAAGAACGCCTGTCAGCAGAAGGGTTGCGAATGAATGGCGAATGGCCAGCATAATGTGTTCCTTATAACTCAGAATTGGTCAGATTTAACTGTGTGGATCAATATTGGGCGCCAGCCATAAACCATTTTTTGGTGACGCGCATCCTTATCATTTCGTCATTTTCTGCAATCATCATGGCGAATTGGTGAAAAACAGATCAGAATCGCGTGATATCGTGGCCACCGGGCGCATGAAGATAGCTTAGCGCGTTGACATGCCCCATGGCCCCTCTTATCTGTCAGCCGTTATTACAATTGGAAGCCGCAAAGCTCTCCCGCATTTGCGACCACATAGAAATTTAAGGAATGGCACATGGTTGGCCTCGGCTCCCTTGCCCGGAAAATGTTTGGCTCCGCCAATGATCGGCTCGTAAAGTCTTTTCAGCCCAAAGTGGATGAGATCAATGCACTTGAGCCAGAAATGGAAGCTCTGAGTGATGAGCAATTGCGCGCGCGTACTGGCGAATTCCGCCAGCAATTGAAAGATGGTGCCAAGCTGGATGATCTGCTGGTACCCGCCTTTGCGACGGTTCGCGAAGCGGCAAAACGAACGCTTGGACAGCGGCACTTTGATGTTCAGCTGATCGGCGGCATGGTGCTGCACTCAAATTCGATCGCAGAAATGAAAACCGGCGAAGGTAAAACGCTGGTTGCGACTTTGCCGGTCTACCTTAATGCGCTGACCGAGCGCGGCGTTCACGTTATTACCGTAAATGATTATCTTGCCGCGCGTGATGCTGACTGGATGGGTGAAATCTATGAGTTCCTTGGCCTGAGCACAGGAACGATTGTCCACGGTGTTGATGATGCGGGCCGCAAAGCCGCCTATGCCGCCGATGTGACTTACGGCACCAATAATGAGTTCGGCTTTGATTATCTGCGCGACAATATGAAGTCGCAGATCGACCATATGGTTCAGCGCGGGCACTATTTTGCGATTGTCGATGAGGTGGATTCCATTCTCATCGATGAGGCGCGTACACCGCTGATTATCTCCGGACCTTTGGAAGATAAATCCGACCTGTATGTTCAGATGGATGCGTATGTTCCGGATCTGGATGATGCGGATTTTGAAATTGACGAGAAAGCACGCAGTGCCAACTTCACGGAAGATGGCACTGAAAAGCTTGAAAAAATTCTGACTGAAGCCGGTATCATGAAGGGTGACTCTCTGTTTGATGTGGAGAATGTCACTCTGGTGCATCACCTCAATCAGGCGCTCAAAGCCCATAAACTGTTCCAGCGCGACAAGGATTACATTGTCCGCAATGATGAAGTCGTGATCATTGATGAGTTCACCGGACGTATGATGCCGGGCCGTCGCTTCTCTGAAGGTCTGCATCAGGCGCTGGAAGCCAAGGAACATGTAGCAATCCAGCCGGAAAACCAGACGCTTGCGTCGATTACCTTCCAGAACTATTTCCGCATGTATGAAAAGCTGGCCGGGATGACCGGTACGGCGTCGACCGAAGCGGAAGAGTTTGGTGATATTTACGGGTTGGGCGTGGTCGATATGCCCACCAATCGGGATATCACTCGTATTGATGAAGATGACGAAGTTTACCGGACTGTTGAAGAGAAATACCGGGCCGTTGTCCGCGACATTATCGAAGCGCGTGAAAAGGGCCAACCCGTTCTGGTTGGCACCACATCCATTGAAAAATCCGAATTGCTGGCTGAATTTCTGACAACGGAAAAAATCAAGGATGTGCAGGTTCTGAACGCGCGTTATCACGAGCAGGAAGCGGCCATCATATCGCAGGCCGGTGTGCCAGGGGCGATTACAATTGCCACCAACATGGCGGGTCGCGGAACGGATATTCAGCTCGGCGGTAATCTGGATATGCGCATAGATCAGGAATTATCTGATCTTCCCGAAGGTGAAGCCCGTGACGCCGCGATTGCAAAAATCACGGCCGAGATCGAAGAGAAGAAGCAGGGCGCACTGGCTGCTGGTGGTCTTTACGTCATCGGCACTGAGCGCCATGAAAGCCGGCGCATCGATAATCAGTTGCGTGGTCGTGCGGGCCGTCAGGGTGACCCTGGCCGTTCAAAGTTCTTCCTGTCCCTGCAGGATGATCTGATGCGCATCTTTGGCTCTGATCGCATGGATGGCATGCTGCAGAAGCTTGGCCTGAAGGAAGATGAAAGCATTGTCCATCCCTGGATCAACCGCGCGCTGGAAAAGGCGCAGCAAAAGGTTGAGGCCCGGAACTTCGATATTCGTAAGAATATTCTGAAATTCGATGATGTGATGAATGACCAGCGTCGTGTGATTTTCGAACAGCGTATGGAACTCATGCGCGATGAAGATTTGTCTGAAGCTGCTGCCGATATGCGCCACGATATGGTGGAGGCAATGGTTGCAAAGCACATTCCTGAAAAAGCCTATGCGGAGCAATGGGATGGCCCCGGCCTTCAGGAAGACGTCAAGACCAAGCTGAATATGGATCTTCCTGTTTTGGAATGGGTGGATGAGGACGGCATTGCGGATGAGGAAATCCGCGAGCGTTTGATGCGCAAGGCCGACGAGTTTTTTGCCGCCAAGGCTGCACGTTTTACACCGGAAATCATGCGTCAGGTTGAAAAAGCCGTTCTGCTGCAAACCCTGGATCATTTGTGGCGGGAACATCTGGTGCACCTTGATCATCTGCGCCAGGTTGTTGGCTTCCGTGGCTATGGTCAGCGCGATCCGCTGAATGAATACAAGGCGGAAAGCTTTGAACTGTTTGAGACCTTGCTGCTCAGTCTGCGCGAGTCGGTGACCATGCAACTGGCGCACATTGAATTATCCCGCGAGTTGCCACAAATGCCGGAAGACCCGGATGAGAGCGAGATGTTTGAATCCCGGCCTGATCCTGTCACCGGCGAGGACACAGCTGGTAATGCAGCGGGCGATCCTGATGACCCCTCCAGCTGGGGCAAGGTGGGCCGTAATGAAGCCTGCCCTTGTGGTTCAGGAAAGAAATTCAAACATTGCCATGGGCAGTTTGCCTAGGAATTTATTTCCTGAAAGACAGACATAAAAAAGCCGGCTGAAAAAGCCGGCTCTTGTTGTTTGGTTGTGCATAAACCATCAAAAGTTAAAGCCCGCTCTGATGCTGCCATAAAAATGTTGCTGGTTTTCAATCTCGAAATCAAATGTGCCGGTTTCAGGGTTTATAGTACTGTCTTGACCCTTGATGGTCGCGTCCGCTCCGCCCTGAAACTGATAACCGATGGCTGCGGCCAGGCTGAAATGGCTGTCGAACACTCTGGCTGATCTGGCTTTTATTTCAATGCCACCCAGAGGTGCAATATAGGTCTCTTTTTCAGATGCTCTATCGCTTCCGTTACCATTTTGGTAATCCAAATCCAGATCAATGGTTCCGATACGGGCACCTATATATGGGTTCAATGAGAACTGGACCGGACCAAAGCATTCACAGAAATGTTCGTAAAAGGGCAGGGAGAGACCAGCATAGGCGGTGATCAAGTTGTTTACGGAGAAACCTAAAATACCGTAATGTCCACCAGAGCCGCCAAGGTTCAACTCTTCCTCTTCTTCATTGTGAAGACCAGTGTTGCCGCCGAAATTCGCGAAGCTCCAGCCACCGACGAAGACTTCCAGATTGTCATTGATCGGTATATTCAATCTAACATCAAGCCCTACGCGAGCGGCTGTTCCGCTGGCATCAGCTTTGTCCGACTGCCCGGAGTAGAAAGTGTCTTTATATCTGATGCCCGCGCTTAGCCGCGTAATCCCGAAATCCGGAGCGACTTCCAAGTAAGGCAGTTTCAGTGACTGAGTTGAAGCAATGTCTACTTCATCTTCACTTTCCAGAGCTTCGATCGGCGGGTTCGCCTTTATCTTGGCCCGCAGAATATCATACCTGAGCCGTTCCCCGGCCGTTTTATTGCTCTTGAAGCTAAGGTCGGCAAATTCATTTAATTCTGCCTGAGAGACTGCCTGTGCATAAGCCGCTGTGCCAGAAACACCCATAAGGCTGGCAGAGGCAATTCCCATGCCAATGACAGCCCGAAAAATCGTATCTTTCATGAAATCCCCACCTGAAAAGATATTAACAGGTGTTAATGATTGGCATAAATACCTCGAAATGACAAGGTTTCCGCCATTCCCGGGAAGCTTTCAACCTGGAGTAGGTGCGTATATTTGTCGCATCCTGGAAGCCAGGAAAGTCAAGTTATTGTTTTTACGTCAGGACTCCGCGCCGGATCTGATCTTCCTCGATTGATTCAAACAACGCTCGAAAGTTGCCTTCGCCGAATCCTTCATCACCCTTGCGCTGAATAAATTCGAAGAAAATGGGCCCGATAACCGTTTTTGAAAATATCTGAAGAAGGATTTTGGTTGTGCCACCGTCAATGACACCTTCGCCGTCAATCAGGATGCCATGTTTGCTCATGCGGTCCAGTGGCTCAGTGTGATCATGCACCCGTTCAATGGACTGATCGTAATAGGTGGCAGGTGGTTTCGGCATGAACCGAAGGCCGTTGGCAGAAAGTGTGTCGGTGGCGTCGTAAATACGTTCTGTGCCTACAGCTATGTGCTGTATGCCCTCGCCATTGTATTTCTTGAGATATTCCTCGATCTGGCTTTTGTCGTCGGTGGATTCGTTCAAGGGAATGCGGATTTTCCCGCATGGTGATGTGATGGCCCTGGAGACGAGTCCCGTCAGTTTGCCCTCGATGTCAAAGAAATGGATTTGTTTGAAGTTGAACAGGGTTCGGTAGAAAGCCCACCATTTGTCCATGTTACCGCGAAACACATTGTGGGTCAGATGGTCGAGATAGTAAAAACCAACCCCTTCCGGCTTTGGGTCACGGGCACCCAACCATTCAAATTCGGTGTCGTAGGCTGAGCCTTTTTCGCCATGGGCATCGATGAAGTATAAAAGTGATCCGCCAATGCCGATGATGGCCGGCGCGTTCATCACCTTGCCGTCGCCAGTGTATTCTTCGGCACCATTAGCCAGGGCGTGCTGCAAGGCATGGGCTGCATCGACCACACGCCACGCCATGGAAGGCGCGCAGGGACCATGCTTTTCGACAAATTCCTGACCGAATGAACCCGGTTCGCCATTGACCAGATAATTGATGTCGCCCTGCCGCCACAGGCTGATTGCTTTTGTCTTGTGGCGCGCAACTTTGGCGTAGCCCATTTTTGCAAACAGCTCTTCCAGAACAGCTGGGTCTTCATGCGCGAATTCAACAAATTCAAAGCCGTCGGTTCCTGCGGGATTGTCTGCGCTGATTTCGGCAACAACATCGTGCGGAAAGGGTCCCATATGTATTCTCCTGTTGGTGACGCCAATAATAACGCATAACTTGCGCGTAATTCTCGCAATTTGCACCGGTATTAGCTAGTATACGGCTAAATCAACGCAAACATTGGGAAAATATGCAGGAATCAAGCATCGATGAATTTGACCGGAAAATACTGGTAGCGCTGCAGGATGACGGGCGCCTGTCCAATACCGATTTGTCGGACAAGGTAAATCTGTCGGCTTCTCAATGTGCACGCCGACGGGTGCGGCTGGAGGAGGGGGGCTGGATCAGGGCCTATCATGCGGCGCTTGACCGGGAACGGTTGGGCTTTGGTCTGGTCAATCTGATCTCTGTTACCCTATCAACCCATAATCGCGACAATGCCAGGCAATTTACCAAATTGATCGGGGAATTGCCGGAGGTCATGGATGCCTATGCGCTGACCGGCGAAATGGATTACATGCTGAAAGTCGTCACCAGGGATCTCAAGGGCCTGTCAATCTTCGTAAATGAGTATCTGCTGCCGCATGAGAGCGTGCAAAACGTCAAAACGGCGATTGTGCTGGAGACCGTCAAGGAAGGCGGTGGCTTGCCATTGTGACGCAGACTTCAGGAATTTCGGTCCCAAGAATTCCTGCCCGTAAGCTGGAAATGCATTGCGGAATACAAAGCGCTGGATAGTTACATAAACTGCTGCCATGTTATGTGCATCAGCGTCTTGAGGCGCATCGTCCTGAAAATGCAAATCAAGTTTCTGAAACTGGGATGCCGAAATTGGGATAAAAAATAATGGGTGGATTGGAGATTATCCAACTGCCCCAAAGTCAGACACTATTGAGGAGGACACTTAATGCTGAACCGCCGATTTTTGATTAACTCTCTGGGCGCCGCGGCCATGGCTGTTGCGGGACTTGGCGTCGTTTCATCCGCCAGCTTTGCGCAGGATGTAACGTTACGGATGCATCAGTTTTTACCGCCCCAGGCCAATGTGCCGAAGCAGATTTTGTTTCCATGGGCCGAGCGCGTGGAAAAGGCTTCTGGGGGGCGCATCAAAATAGAGATTTTTTCCGCAATGGCGCTGGGTGGAACACCGCCCCAACTGATCGATCAGGCGCGAGATGGTGTGGTCGATATTGTCTGGACCCTGCCGGGTTATTCGCCGGGCCGTTTTCCGCGCGCTGAGGTTTTTGAACTGCCGTTCATGATGACAAATGCGGAAGCTGCGTCGCGTGCCTATTGGCAGCTTTTTGATGACGAGATGAAAGACGCTGATTTCAAGGATTTCAAAATCCTGGGTGCCTGGGTCCATGGTCCCGGCGTTATTCACTCCAAGGGCGATGGCGTGCGCAGTCTGGCTGATATGAGCGGCAAGAAACTGCGCGGCCCGACACGGGTTATCAATGATCTGCTGAAAGAGGCCGGTGCAACGCCCGTGGGTATGCCGGTTCCTGCCATTCCCGAGGCGCTGTCCAAAGGTGTGATTGACGGTGCGGTTATTCCCTGGGAAGTGGCGCCTGCGCTGAAAATAGCCGAACTTGTTGATACGCACACAGAATTTGGCGGCGATCGTGCGCTTTATACGGCCACATTCGTTCTGGCCATGAACAAGCAGCGTTACGATGCCATGCCGGATGATCTGAAGGCCATTCTCGATGACAATACCGGCCTGGAATTTTCAGCCATGGCTGGCCGCCTGATGCAGGAATATGATGCGCCGGGTCGCAAGATTGCGGAAGATTCCGATAATGATATTGTGGTGATTGATGGTGATGCGCTTGCCGGCTGGCAGACAGTGGCAGAAGCTGTTGTTGCGCGCTGGATTTCTGAAATGGATGAAAAAGGCATTGATGGTCAGGCCCTGTTGGACAAGGCCAAGGGGCTCATTGAAAAGAATTCCATGTAGTTCTCTTTTGACAGGGCGGGTGCATTGATGCCCGTCCTGCCATGATGGCCCAGCTATGACCATTCTCATCGCCGGTGCCGGTATTGCCGGCCTGTCGCTTGCCCTAACCTGCCATCAGCTTGGGCTGCCAGTTCGCATTTTTGAACGCAGCCAATCCATCCAGGCTTTGGGCGTTGGCATCAATCTGCAACCCAATTGCGTGCGCGAACTGTTTGATCTTGGCCTTGAGCGGGACCTCGATGGTCTTGGCTTGCGCACGTCGCAGGTAACCTATTTCACCAAATACGGGCAACTCATCTGGGGCGAGCCACGCGGCATGGCGGCAGGCAATAACTGGCCGCAATATTCCGTTCATCGCGGTAATCTGCAACGTTTGCTTTTCGAGACCGTGCTCGAGCGATTGGGCGCCGAGGCCCTCGTCACCGATGCTTTTTTGTTGCGATGCGATCAGGAAGAGGACGGTGTGACAGCCCATTTTCGGTCAGCAGGTGGGGCGCAATGGCAGGAGGGTGGCAGCGTTCTGATTGGTGCTGATGGCATTCACTCTGCTTTGCGTGGTCAATTCTATCCCGGTGAAGGTTCGCCAATCTGGGGCGGTGCCGTGCTGTGGCGTGGTACCAGCATCGCGCGGCCATTTCTGGACGGTGCCACGATGGCCATGGCCGGTCATGAACATCAGAAATTTGTCACTTATCCCATCAGCAAAGCTGACCCTGTCACCGGAATGGCGCTGATTAACTGGATCGCCGAGTTGAAGTTTGCGCCGGATCAGGCCTGGCGCAAGGAAGACTGGAACCGGACCGGCAATCCGGCTGATTTCCTGCCAGCCTTTGAAAGCTGGTCTTTTGACTGGCTTGATGCACCGGCCTTGATCCGAAGCGCTCAGGAAATTCTGGAATATCCCATGGTCGACCGTGATCCGCTGCCGCAATGGACCTTTGGCCGGGCAACGCTGATGGGGGATGCGGCCCATGCCATGTATCCAATCGGTTCCAATGGTGCGTCGCAAGCCATCATCGATGCAAGGGTTCTTGGGTTAATGCTGAAACAGCGTGGGGCGTGTGAAGCTGCGCTGGTCGCCTATGAAGCGGAGCGACGCGCGCCGACCAACGCCATCGTGCTTGCCAATCGTGGCAATGGCCCTGACCAGATCATGGAACTGGTTGAGCAGCGCAGCAAGGGTAAGAATGTTAATCCCGAACTTGTTATATCCAATGTGGAGTTGCAGGATCACGCAGCGCATTACAAAGCCCTCACGGGTCTCAGCATTGACGCCTTGAATGCCAGGCCGCCCATAATTGATCCTGCTCTAGCAGAAGTGATCTGACCATGTATTCAGCTGTGAACCGAGCAGCTTACGCTCTGAGTTTCCTGTTTGCCCTGCTGGGTGGTTTTGTGCTCGTTCTACTGACCCTTTTGACTGTGGCCAGCGTCAGCGGACGCGCTCTGATTCCTTTTGGGCTTGGCCCGGTTCCAGGTGATTTTGAATTGGTGGAAGCCGGTGTGGCCTTTGCCATATTTACCTTCCTGCCCTGGTGTCAGCTTAACCGAGGGCACGCCAGTGTGGAAATACTGACCCAATTTCTGCCAACGCGTATCAACCAGGTGCTGGATGTGACGATTGAGTTGCTGATGTTTGGCGTGGCCGTATTGCTGTTCCGGCAGCATTATCTGGGTACGCTCGATAAAACCCGTTACGGAGAGACCACTTTCATTCTTCAGTTTCCGCTGTGGTGGGCTTATGCGGCATCGCTGGCGGGTGCGCTGGTCTTCGTACTTATTGCAGGGTTCTGTTTGCTGCGCAGTCTGAGGCAGATGGTGCGTTCGGAGGCGCCGGCGTGAGCAGTTTTGAAATTGGATTGTGGTCATTTCCGGTGCTGCTTGGCCTGATTTTCTTGCGTGTGCCCATTGGCCTTTCGATGCTGCTGGTCGGACTGGGGGGCAGCTATGCCATCAATGGAACGACGCTGATGGCGTTTGCCCAGTTGAAGAACCAGACCTACGGAACATTTTCCAGCTACTCCCTGTCCATCATTCCGCTGTTTTTGCTGATGGGGCAATTTGCTACGCTGGGGGGACTTTCTACGGCCTTGTTCAAGGCTGCAGAAGCCTGGCTTGGGCATCGCAAAGGCGGTGTGGCCATGGCGGCGATTGGCGCTTGTGCAGGGTTTGGTGCCATTTGCGGGTCATCTCTGGCAACGGCGGCCACCATGGGGCAGGTGGCTCTGCCGGAACTCAAACGCTATGGCTATTCGCCCGCGCTGTCGACCGGCGCTCTGGCTGCCGGTGGCACGCTGGGCATTCTCATTCCACCCTCTGTCATTCTGGTGATCTATGCCATTTTGACCGAGCAGAACATCGCCAAGCTGTTTGTTGCGGCCTTCATTCCCGGCATTCTGGCAGCGGTGAGCTATATGATTACCATTGCAATTTATGTGCGTGTTGATCCCAAATCCGGTGGTGTGCGGGACCGCATGGCGTATGGAGCGCGTTTCAAGGCGCTGGTGCCGGTCTGGCCAGCCCTGCTGGTGTTTCTGGCTGTGGTTGGTGGTATTTATCTTGGCGTCTTCACGCCAACGGAGGCTGCAGCTGTCGGGGCTTTTGGCACGGGTTTGATCGCGTTCTTTAATGGTGGATTGACCTTCAAGACGCTCAAGGGTGCCATTCTGGCAACGGCTTCGGCAACGGGCATGGTGTTCTTCATCATTCTGGGTGCCGCGGTGTTTAACGGGTTTCTGGCGCTGTCTCAGGTGCCGCAGGAATTGGCAAATTATGTGCTGGAACAGGACATCAATGCCTGGGCCATCTTGTTGAGCATATTGGTGCTCTATCTGTTGTTTGGCTGCGTGATGGATTCCCTGTCGATGATCCTGCTCACGGTACCGATTTTCTTCCCGATTGTGTCCGGGCTGGATTTCGGCATGACCACCGAGGAGTTTGCTCTGTGGTTTGGCATTTTGGTGCTGATTGTGGTGGAGGTCGGACTGATCACACCGCCTGTGGGCATGAATCTGTTTGTCATCAATTCCATGGATAAGAGTACGCCGATGTCTGTGACCTATCGCGGCGTCTTGCCATTCGTGCTGACTGATATTGTGCGGGTTGGAATCTTACTGAGCTTTCCGATTATTACGCTGGCGCTCGTCCGGCTTTTATACTGAAGCCTTCCCCAAAAGAAGAAAGCCCGCCGATGGGTATCGGGAGGCTTTGAAGGTGGAGCTTTTGTGGCCCGCATCACCCAACCATTGGCCATTTTATTTTTGTTATTGGCGGCCTTGTGGTCGGTGGTGTTTGTGAGCCGTTAAGCTCAGATCCCGTCGCCCTGCTTAGGGGGCGCGTTAGGCGACGAGATCCTTGCCGCAACAAAGCGTATCTGTTGCGTTCTTCCAGCTATTATTTGCCGGAAAGATCTTTGGCCAGACCAGTGTAACCTGGGGTCATGGCATCGGGTGAGCTGTCATTGGCTGGGTTGTATACATTTGCAGAAGCTGCAGATGCGCCCAGTGCAATGGAGCCGAGGATCAGGATTGGTGCTGCGATTTTACGAAATGTCATTTTATTATTCCTTGTTCTTGCTTGACGTTTGTCAGGTGTTCCGGTTGCCGGTCATCTCATCTGTCAGGGAGGAGAACAGAGAGACAATCGGCATCCGGTAGAGGGCGTGTCTGGCTTATTTGCCGGACAGGTCTTTGGCCAGACCAGTGTAACCTGGGGTCATGGCATCAGGTGAGCTGTCATTGGCCGGGTTGTAAACATTTGCAGAAGCTGCAGATGCGCCCAGTGCAATGGAGCCGAGAATCAGGATTGGTGCTGCGATTTTACGAAATGTCATTTTATTGTTCCTTGTTCTTGCTTGACGTTTGTTTGGTGTTCCGGTTGCCGGTCATCTCATCTGTCAGGGAGGGGTGCAGAGAGACAATCGGCATCCGGTGGAGAGTGTGTCTGGCTTATTTGCCGTACAGGTCTTTAGCCAGACCAGTGTAACCTGGTGTCATGGCATCGGGTGAGCTGTCATTGGCTGGGTTGTAGACATTTGCAGAAGCTGCAGATGCGCCAAGTGCGATGGAGCCGAGGATCAGGATTGGTGCTGCGATTTTACGAAAAGTCATTTTATTATTCCTTATTGTTGATTTTCGGTTGTCGTCTTGTTTTGTTTGTTGCGAGTGGTGTTGGCCTCTCGATGAGTTGGATTTAAGGAAGAAGTTCTGAGATTTAAACAGCGACAATTCGTTCGCGAAACCTGAACATTCACAGACGCGTGAGACCGGCAGAGCCAAACCGCAGAACTCTGCGGATCGCCAAAATCGACCTCACAGAAATACAGAAACACCTCACAACCCTGTGTATCGATGTGACAAAGCTGTGTTTGAAAAATAAGGGGAATTCGCCGTGCATGGCGGAAAAATCACCCCGATCCAAACCATGATTCCTGTTGTCAGGACAAAATACGGGTCTGTTTTTCGCCCAAAGAGCTTTATCATCGAGCCGCGAACGCCATTCGGAGGGTATTATGGAAGACAAGCAGCATCTGGACCTGGCCGGGTCCATTCCCAAGACTGTAAAACACTATCTTCATCGCATCGGCCAAATTTTGTTGCTGCTTGAAAATGAGCCAGAGGCCGAGCGTCTTTTATCCGTGCGCCTGGCACCGGATATGTTTGAGACGGGATTTAACCTTGCCATCGCCATTCAATTTGCAGCACGTGCGTTGTGTCTTCCGGCAAAGATTGACCTGCCTGAAATACCAGACACATATACTGTTGCGGATCTTCTCGGGTTTTCAGACGAGGTCTCGCGGCTCATTGAACCAATTTCCGAGGCAGATGTTGCGCCAATTGTTTCGCACAGGGCAGGCGATGCCGAACTGGTTCAAACTACGGCAGAGTATGTCAGCTGTTTCGCCTTACCCAACATGATATTTCATATGAGTATCAGCTATGCCGGATTGCGCCATGGCGGTATGAAAATTGGCAAGGCTGATTTTGATGGGTTTCATATCTATGGATGACCATCTGCTGGCCTTGTCAGGACAGCAGACCAATCAAATTCACCATTGATGCAACGGCAATGCCAAGAAATGCATAGTGGGATGCGAAAGCAAGAGCAGCTGCCATTCGTTTTATCAGGATTGGGTGATGGTTTTCAAAGAACGGGGTCATCATCAGATAAATGACAGCAAGACACCCGCATAGAATGATCGGCAAGCCCGCAAAAAGCGAACTTGCTGTCACGGCTTTGCCTGCCAGAAATCTGAAAATCTGATTGCATTTTGGGTGCGCAATAAATCGGCGTGAGTCAGCCCGATGTCGTTCAGCAATGGGTGTGGGCTTTTGAGGAGAAACTGATGGGTTTTGAGCACCGCCCGGTAAGCCATGTAGGCGATAATGAAACGGGCTATTGTGCGCAACCCGCGAACGGCCGTGATAACCAGGCGGGTTTTTGAGGCGCTCCGGCGACAAGGCAGTGCCAGACCGTGAACCTGTTTGAGCGGCTGATGAGAATGCATTTGCATGATTTGACCTTTCACTACCCCTGATTGGAAGAGCCCGGAATTTATGCGCGCTCAACAGATCGCAGTTGCAGCGCAAGCTGATCTGTTTCGTTACTGTGACTTCTGGAATTCTTGCGTTTGAACCTGCATCCGTCATGAACGGCATAAGTTCAGTGGCCATGCATTCGAGCCTGACCGTGGTCATCAGCGTTGTAAGCGCCGTGGTATTGTTGTCATAAATGCGTTGTTTTTTGGGGATGGACTCAATCGGGCGATCAAACTCTTTTCATAGCCTCATAACTGAAAAAGGCATCCAAGTTTGGCTGTTTGTCAGAGTCGTCCGACAGATGGTTTTGAGACACCTTGGTGGGCAAGGTCCGCTCTGGTATATAACGTCATGCCCATGCCTCAGTAGATGAACCGCGTCTTGATGCCGTTCTGGAATCTCTTTCTGAAGATGCTCAGGCTTATTGGAGAAGATGACTGTTGTAAGAAGTATTGATTTGCGAAAATCAGAATCCCGGATTGAGCAGGCGTCCTGCAGCACGCTTTCTCAAGACATTCATTTGAGTGGCGTTTCAGGCAACAGTCGAATTTGTGCGCCCTTGCGATTTTCCAAATGTATCAAAACCGTCAAGACGCGTTTTTATCAATGCCACAATGATGGCCGTGCGGTAACACGGCAGGCCGAACGCCATCGCAGAGATATTGACGTATTGAAAGTCAATTCTCTGGACGGCGTTCGTAAGCGGATTAGCTGCTCTTTTGTGCTTCAACTTGTGGAGCGTCCGGCCAAGCTGTGTGATCTGTATCCAGATCAGAAAACTTTTTGGGGTCGAACACCGGCTTTGCGACACCGGCGGCAAGTTGTTGCCGGAAGTCGGTGATTATCCGCATCGCCACCGGGAACAGCATCATCAGGGCCAACAGGTTGACCACCGCCAAAATGCCCATCATCGGATCAGAGAATGAGAAGATCGACGTTGCCCCCGGCGCGACAGCTCCAAGGAAGACAATGCCAACAATTGCAATGCGCAGAACGTGCAGTGCCATCGGATTGCTGGTCATAAATGTCAACGCGTTCTCACCCAGATAATAATTGTACATGATGGATGAGAAGGAGAAGAGCAAGATGGCAAAGGTCAGGAAATACGCCGCCCAACTGCCCACATGGCTGACCATGGATTGCTGAGTGAGCGCCACTCCGTCAATGCCTTCCACACCTGGTTGATAGACGTCTCCCAGAAGGATCACAAAGGCCGTGCATGAACAGATGATGATGGTATCAATGAATACCGAAAAGCTCTGTGTGATGCCCTGACTGACCGGGTGCTTGACATAGGCTGTTGCGGCCACGTTAGGGGCGGAGCCAAGGCCGGCCTCGTTTGAAAACAGGCCGCGGCGCAGCCCTTGTGCAATGGCGGCACCAATGCCCCCGGAAACGGCTTCGCGAAAGCCAAATGCATTTGCAACAATGTCCCAGATGACAGCGGGAAGTCCCGTAATATTGATTACAATGACGATCAGAGCCATTGCGATATAGCCGATTGCCATAATGGGAATGACGACATCTGCGGTCTTTGCGATGCGGTGAATACCGCCATAGATTATGAAGCCGGTTGCAATGGCTAACACGGCTCCGGTGTAAATGCGTGGGATGGACAGGCTGTCCAGCGCAGCGCCGGCTACGGTGTTGCCCTGAAACGCGTTAAACCCAATGGCGAAGGATGCAATGAGACAGACTGCATAGATAATTGCGAGCCAGCGATAGTTTTCACCCAGACCATGTATGATCGTGCGTGCCGGTCCGCCGCGATAGTCGCCTTCCGGTGTGGTGCGTTTGTATAACTGGGCCAGAGTTGCTTCGATCAGTGCGGTACACATACCAACCAGAGCAATCATCCACATCCAGAATACCGCGCCGGGGCCACCTGCTGTGATGGCGACAGCCACACCTGCAATGTTGCCACCGCCGACACGTCCGCCGACCGATACGAACAGCGCTTCACGCGCGCTGATCTTCGTCGGATCTGACGTTTCGCTGTTTCCAGTGAGAACGCCGAACATGCGTTTGAAAAAGCGAAACTGCACAAAGCCACTGGCGGATGTGAAGAACAGACCGAAAATAACCAGGATGGGGATCAGTGCCCACCCCCAGGTCAGATCATTTATGAGATTGAATATGGGATCTAGAAAGCTCATGCGACACAGTCCCCTAATTGATGTGTTTTTGCCTAGAACCGCCGAGCTTTTACCATTTTTCTGGCTAAGTCCAGAGCATCTTAAGGGAATCCAGTAAGTATCACATTTTGCTTATTTCTTTGTCCTGTTGCATCGTTTTAACCTTGTAGAAGGCCAGCGCAAACCATAATAGCTGCCCAGCGGATTTGTCTGGCTGCGCGCCCATGCCTCAACCGTGCCATCCTTGTTGGCCTCATCTGTCGCAAATCGGATTGGTGCGGTTTGATGCGCGTGAGCTGGAAAACCCGATCCCACTGAGTGAGTGTCACGATCTGAACATTTCATCGAAGACTTTTGGTGGACCCTGAAGGGTTCGTCCGCAATCAGGCCAAGCCTCAAGCCTCAAGTCTCAGTCAGGCATGGCTGAAGAATTTACATACTTTGCATGCTGCTCATGCGCCTCGTCATGACCAAAATAAACCAGAACGTCGCCGGACTCTATCGGATGGTCTGTCTCCACAGTCAGCGTCTGCTTTGATCCCGCGCTCTGGATGGCCAGCAATTTCAGGCCGTGATGATCTATTGCATCGAACGTTGTTGGGGTCTCGTGTTTGTAAACGTGTTCAACAATGCTGTAGCCATCGCTGAGCTGGAATATCCGGTGGTATCCGCGATGCTCGATATCGGTGGTGTGAGACAGAATCCGACCGGTGATTTTCGACAGGAGCCGATCAAGTGTCTGGTTCAGCATAATGACAAAGGTCAGAACGATGGCCAGAACAATCAGCATCACCTGAAACATAATTGTCTCTCCGTTGCCGCCAGCATCCGTGAAAGCCACAATGAAGGTTGATGCGACCGAGACGAGGCCGAAATTTCCCAGAACCATCAGTGTGATCACAATGCGCCGCCGGATCGGGTAATTGACGATCATTTCAGCTTCGCTGGTGGTAAAGCCCGTCCCTGTGAGCGCAGAGATGCACTGGAAACGGGCCACCGGCTCCGGCAGGCCGGTCAGCCGCATGGCAACCGTTGCCACTTTGATGATCAGCAGCGAGATCATCAGCAAAACGGCTATTGTCAGGGCTGCACCCATTGTTCTGACCTCAATCCTGTCCAGACGCCGATGTCGGTAAGCCCACTGGTACGAGACACATTGGGCTTACCCCGGTTCCAGATGCGCAAGTCGCTGCTACATGCCGGAATTATGGCCCTGTCAGAAACCTGTCACCATGATCTGCATCAAGTCCTAAAGGACGCGGTGCGGGCGGTCGTCATCTGCAGGTTGATGCTAGGCCCGTTCATATTTCAAATCGAGCTCCAGCACCAGCGAAGCATCCTCGGGAATTGCATCAGGCACTGTGACCAGCGGTCGTAATTCGATCTGGTCATTGCTCTGGGCAATCAAGTGGCCATGGCGCTCCGTCGCTTCGCTATCTGCTGCGCTTTTGTAGTCTCCCTCCAGGTCAACACCGCTAATCTCGCCATCCTCAGTGAACACAGTCCACACCAGAACGATGCGATCAGCCGTTGGCGCCGGGTCGCTGAGACGCTTCAAAGTTCCGGAGAAGTTTATCCTGGGTCCTGAAAGCGGTTCGAACTGGCAGGATGTACTGCGGGGCTCCGTGTTTGTTAAATGGTCTCCCGGCGCCACCGTACATGTCAGTGTGCCTGCGTTGGACAGTGCGTCCGCCTGCGACCAGGCACTGTCGGGTGTGAAGACCGCCAGGCCCAACACCGCAAACAGACTTGCTGCGAGTACCGGTCGGCTGGCCGTGGTGTCAAAAACAGCTAATTTTTCCATTATATTTGAACCTCACCATTGTTAGCTCTTCAGATAAAATGGTCTTGACGCTTTTTGGTTCCGTCAGGCTCGGTGCCTTGCCGTGGCGGATCGCACATACGGCAATAATGGAACCAACCGCGATGACGGGCATTTGTGAAGGGATGTCTCAGATTTTTCGAGACATTCGTAATTTAGCATTGGAGATGCCCATGGACGAAACAGGTGTGAAAAAACAAATCGAAGATATCGTAACTGATACAAACTTGTCAGCAGACGCGAAGATTGATCACTTGGTGAGATTGAGGGAGGATGTGCGTGCTGAAATGAGGGCGGCCACTGAGAGCGCCATGGTCAATGACAATGATGTGGGAGCGGAGCTGAAACATCTTGATCAGGCCCTGGAGGACCTTGGCCACAAGCCGGAATCCCCTGAAGACAATGGTGCCGCGACCCTGTAAATTCCGCCAGTTTGATTACCTATTGATGACATTTGGAGGAACCGGGCTGGCGATCAGCCCGGTTCCTTTCATTTTATCCTATGCCCTGGATGCGCGAAGCGTCGCTACCTGGGTCTGGCCCTTATCAGATGTAACCAACCGGTGGCACGCCCCAATAATCGTTAAGCCGTCCGCCATACGCCTTGTCATTCCAGTCAGGCTCTTTGTTGGCCGCGTAACGTGGTGCGCCTTCCAGACGATCTCGATCTATGTCGATCAGATAACCGCCCTTTTCGGCGTCGTAACGCAATTGGTCCCATGGCACCGGGTGATAATCCTCCCCGATTCCAAGGAAGCCACCGAAGGACATAACGGCGTATTGTGCTTTGCCGCTCTGTTTTGCCAGAATGATGTCATCTATCTCGCCAAGGTGCTCGCCCTTGAAATTATAGACATCAGTGCCCTTCACCTTGGAGGCAGGGATGTTATTTTCTTGGATGCTTAAATCAGACATCTTAATCTCCTCTCCGCTGTCGCGTTTCAGTACACCCAAATAACGCCTGATCCCTGTCGGTGGTTCCGCAAAATTTGAATAATTTCTGAAATCCGGAGCAAATTGCAAGGGTCACCATAAACGTCAAATCTCAAAACCGCGCAGTCCAAAGCGTGACAGACCTTGAGCCTCACGCGTGCTACCAATTGTCAGTTTGACTGGCTGGAGAAGCCTCCATATGCCACGCCCGATAAATCGGACATGTCGCGTTTCCAGCTTGTCAGATCGTCCGCGTTGAATTGTGAAAGGTGGTCATGTCCGCAAGCACGCGCCATGACCTGCATCAGTTCCACTGATGCTTCGAAAAAGTTCTTCAATTGCTGCGCGGATTTTTCCACAATCAGACGGTTGATCAGATGCGGCTTCTGCGTGGCGATGCCAACCGGGCAGTTATTGGTGTGACAAGCGCGCATGGCAATGCAGCCGATGGCCTGCATGGCTGAATTCGAGACGGCTATGGCATCCGCGCCCAGTGCCATGGCCTTGATGAAGTCAGCTGGTTTTCGCAGGCCGCCTGTGATGACAAGCGTGACATCGCTGCGGCCCGAAGCGTCCAGATGACGCCTTGCGCGGGCAAGAGCGGGAATGGTGGGAACCGAAATATTGTCGCGGAAGATGACGGGCGCTGCGCCGGTGCCACCCCCTCTGCCATCCAGGATGATGTAATCCACACCGACTTCAAGCGCGGCATCAATATCCTTCTCGATATGTTGCGCCGACAGTTTGTAGCCGATGGGTATGCCGCCTGTGCGGTCCCGCACCTCGTCGGCAAATTCCCTGATCTGGCTGACATCCGTCCAATCGGGAAAGCGCGCGGGGGAGATTGCTGCTTCGCCTTCTGCCAGACCGCGCACTTCAGCAATTTTGCCAACCACCTTATTGCCCGGAAGATGCCCGCCTGTGCCAGTTTTTGCGCCCTGTCCGCCCTTGAAGTGAAAGGCCTGAACCTTGTCCAGCTTTTCCCATTCAAATCCAAACCGACCGGACGCCAGTTCGTAGAAATAACGCGAATTTTCGGCCTGTTCTTCCGGCAGCATCCCACCTTCGCCGGAGCAAATGCCGGTGCCCGCCAACTCGGCACCGCGCGCCAATGCAACTTTTGCGGTTTCGGACAAGGCACCAAAGCTCATATCCGAGACGAAGAGCGGGATATCCAGTTTGAGCGGTTTCTGTGCGTTCGGACCAATGATGGTTTGCGTGCCCACGGGCACATCATCCAGCAATGGCGGCTTGTGCAATTGGGCTGTCAGAAGTTGAATATCATCCCAGTCGGGCAATTGGTTGCGCGGCACGCCCATGGCATCAATCTGGCCATGGTGGCCGGTCTTTGACAGGCCATTTCGGGCATAACCCTGGATCAGGCCCTTATAAGGCTCCTCCTCTGTGCCATGTGACGTATCTGCGTAAACACCCAGATAGGCGTCGCGGTCAAAGGGTTGCGGGTTCTCGAGAGCCCAGTCAGCAATTTCATCCTCATCGACCCAAATTTCGTTGTTCTCAACCCAGGATTTGAATTTGGGCAGAACCTCTGAATTTTGATACTCGGACACGCCTGAATCCAGGCGGTAATCCCAATTGTGCAGCCCGCAAATAAGGTTCTGGCCACGCACAAAGCCATCAGACATAAGCGCACCACGGTGAAGACAACGGCCGTAGAAAACCGAAATATCTTCGTCAAATCGTACGATGACCAGATCTATTCCTGCGACGAAGGCATGTTCCGGTTTGCGGTCTTCAATCTTGCCATATGTCGCAATTGATATTTTCTTCATGAGGTTTCCTGATCCCTGTTCTGAGTGTTCTTTTGAGGTGATTTTCGGCTTGTGACCAAGGCATAAAAATGCGCGCCGGGGGCGGCGCTGATGCCGTGCAACAAGGCACTGATCCAAACAGCATTGATGGCGATGTGAAGGACAGGTTCGGCCAGGCCCGTATCAATCCTGGGGATAACGAGCAGCGCAAACAAGGCCGTCGCCAACCCTCTTGGGCCAAACCAACCGAAGAAAAGCCGGGTGCTTGTCTGTGCATCGGTCCCGATCAGCGAGAGATAAATCGCCAATGGGCGAACAATAAACAGGCTGACCATGATCAGACCAAACATGGGAAGTGACAGATGCTGGAGAGCTTCCGGCATCAGGGTCAGACCCAGAAGAAAGAAGGCGGCCCATGTCAGAAGCTGACCTTCGCCTTCGGTAAATTCATAGACGAATTTACAACGCCCTTTGACCGCATGGCCAAAGGCAATGCCGGCAACAAAGGCGGCGATAAATCCGTTTCCGTCAATCGCGGTTGCCGCCATGTAGGCGGCCCCGGCCAGCGCCAGGGCTCCGATCCCTTCATAAGTGTCGGCTGTGGTATTGTGGTCTTTGGCCCAGATCAGAATTTTGCCGCCCAACAGGCCGACAGCGCATCCAACCAGCGGGCCAAATATCAACTGCTTTGCACCAAACCAGGCCCAATTGGTGCCGTCTTGGCCTGTCTCAGATATGGCAAGGCTGGCAAGCAATAATATTGCGGGCAAGGCAAGGCCGTCATTCAGTCCGCTTTCGACCGAAAGCGCGCGGCGCGCCCGACCCGGCACAGACTCATTCGTCACGACGGCCTGGCCAAGGGCTGCATCGGTTGGGGTCAGAATGGCTGCGACAAGTGCAACGGCCACAAGAGGCCAACCCGGCAGAAAGGGCCACGCTGCCAGCGTGCCGATGACAAGTGACAGCGGCAGACCGACTGCAAGCATCCGCAAGGGCCAGACGTGATGCTGGCGCAGTATTTTCAAATTGATCTGTGCCGCATCCAGAAACAGCAGGACGATCAACGCCAGTTCAGCGACCAGATGAAGCGCTTCTTCTGCACCCGCTTTGGGCATCAGCTCGGTGGTTGACAGAAAGAAGCCGAAGCCCAGAAACAGCATGGGTGCTGTGACCATGGTGTTGGCAAGACGTTTTGCCAGCATGGAATATGCAATGGTGAAGAGCGCCAGAACCAGCAGACCGATCATTGAATTGAGGCCTCCTGTTGCGCGGCTCCCGGATCGTGAATGTGAGACATCATCAGCATTTGATTATGATGGCACTGCAATGATGTTTAAGTCATTTAACTTTGACGTTACCGTTCTTTGTGACGCAGCGAACTGTCTCGTGCCAACAGTTTTGGTTCAATGCGATGTATGGTCTCATAGGTTTTGCCGGCATCTGCAGACAGAAGGTTTTGAATGACATTCGCAGCAATGCGGCCGATGTCTTCTGAACTCACATCAATGGTGGTGATCGGGGGAAGGGCCTGCTCAGACAAATCATAAGCGCCGAACCCACCAATGGCGATGTCATCGGGTATGCGCAATCCCTGACGCTGGCATTCGGTCATGGCACCAAAGGCTGACAGGTCGGACACGCACATCAGCGCCTCGATATCTGGCCATTTTTCCAGCATCAGGCGCATGGAATGTGCGCCTTCACGCATGGTGATCGGGGGGCGCTGTGCCGCGATCATGCGGGACGTGTCGAGGCCATGGGCTTCCAATGCGGCCAGAAACCCCCGTCGCCTGTCCTGGCCACGTGTGTCGCGTGACGGGTCGCCGCCAATGAAACCGATTTTGCGGTACCCTTGCGCCACAAAATGATCGACCATCAGTTTTGCAGCGTGGGCATTGGAAAAGCCGACAACCTGGCCAATGGGATTTTCGGGCAGGTCCCACATTTCAATGACCGGAACCCCGCATTTTTCCAGCATGCGTCTGCACCGATCGGTATGGGCATGGCCGGTGACAATGATGGCTTCCGGGCGGCGGCGCAGAAATTGCTCGACCAGCCGTTCTTCCTCAGCCACGTCATAATCGGTGTAACCCAGCAGAACCTGCATACTGGTTTCCTGCAGAACCTGCGTGAGGCCGCGCAATGTATCGGCAAAATTGGCGTTGTTAATAGAGGGAATGGTGACGGCTATAAAGCCTGTGCGGCGCGATGAAAGGCCAGCTGCGGTGCTGTCCAGAACATAACCCAGTTCATCGGCTGCCGCGCGTATTTTCGCGCGTGTGGCTTCGCTGACAGAGGTGTTGGGTTTCAAAGCGCGTGACACGGTCATCGGTGACACACCTGCCAGATGCGCCACATCCATCATGGTGGGTTGCTTTGGACTGTTCGACATGCGGCGATACTCAGGTTTTGGCAAATTCCAGCAAATTCTGGAAACTGTTATCGATATCATCTGATCGCATTTTGCAGCAATAGGCAAGGCACGCCGCGGCACTTATGTGTTGGTATCGCCGGTTTTCGTCGTGTCTTTTGTTGTATCTCCAGCAAAGATTTCAACGGGCATCAAAATTTTTTCCTCGGTCTTGGCACCGTAGATGCGCGCCACCAGCATGCGGGCGGCCGTTGCCCCCATCAAGGTGCGGGGCGTGACCGATGTTGTGATACGTTTTGACAGAACCTCATTTATGTTCAGGCCGTTAAAGCCGACAATGCCAATGTCGTCAGGCACCGAAAAGCCGCGCCGTTCACACTCCATTGTGCCGCCAAAGGCCATGTGATCATTCAGGAAGCAGATCACATCCGGTGTCGGTGCCGTATTGTTGAGAATTTCAATGGTGCCTTTCATCCCGCCTTCAAAGGATGCGGTATCCGCCAGTCTGGAGTTTGCATGAATGCCTGATCCGACTTCTGAAAAGGCTTTGGACAATCCGGCAACGCGATCTTCGGCGCGCGGATCCTTGTTCAGTTTCACGCCCACATAGGCCGGGCGTCTGTAACCAAGACGCACCAGATGAAGCCCCATTTCATAACCGGCCGAAAAATGATCAACGCCAATGCACATATCAATTGGCGTGTCGGTATAATCCCATATTTCCAGGGTCGGAATGCCTGAATTCCGCAAGCGTTCCTCGGTGGTTTTGCTGTGAAACACGCCGCTGAGGATCACACCTGCCGGATGCCACGCGATCATGCGTTCCACCCATTTTTCCTCAAAGCTTTCCACATAATCGGTGGTTTCGACAATCGCCTGCAGCCCGGCCTTGTTGAAGATGCCGCGCATGCCATCCAGAATCTCGGCAAAGACAGCCTCAAACAATGTGGGCATGGAAATGCCGATCAGGGTGGAGTTTGCTGCGGCCAGAGAACCGGCCACACTGCTGGGTGAATAGCTCAATTTGCGCGCAATGCGGCGAATTTCGGTTCTTTTGGCAGGTGACACGCCTTCAACGCCGCGCATGACACGGGACACCGACATGATGCTGACGCCGGCGGCACGCGCAACATCTTCAATTTTTGCAGGGCGATTTGATGGTATTCCAGCGGGCATTTCAGTGTCCATTTGACTGGTCGATCGCCCGGTCAATGTAGCAGAGATTTTACGTTAGCGCTAACGTAGTTTTTTCAGAATTCAATTGTATGCGAGATAATTTATCGGCTTTGGTATCGGTAACAATTTGTGGAAGCATGCTTGGGAGGGTGGCTTGCCGAATATCCGTTTCGAAAAGATTGAGAAGAGTTTTGGTAGTGTTCGCGTGCTGCCACCGGTCGACCTTGAACTTAGTGATGGTGAGTTCACTGTGCTCGTCGGGCCTTCAGGCTGCGGCAAGTCCACGACTCTGCGTATTCTTGCCGGGCTTGAAACGCTCAGTGGTGGCGAGATTTACTTCGATGAAAAACCGATAAGCCATCTGGAACCCAAAGAGCGCGATCTGGCCATGGTGTTTCAGGATTATGCGCTTTACCCGCACATGAACATCGCAAAGAACATGTCCTTTGCGCTGCGACTGGCGCGGGTGCCAAAATCCGAGATTGATGACAAGGTCAAGCGCGTCGCAACGATGCTGAATATTGATCATCTGCTGCAACGCAAGCCGGCCGAACTTTCAGGCGGGCAGCGCCAGAGGGTGGCCATGGGCCGTGCCCTGGTGCGCGATGCCTCGACGTTCCTGTTTGATGAGCCATTGTCCAATCTGGATGCAAAGCTGCGCGCTAAAATGCGCACCGAGCTGGCGGAAATGCGCAACACGCTCGACAAGAACATGGTCTATGTGACGCATGATCAGATTGAAGCGATGACGCTGGGCGACCGTATTGTGGTGATGTCCGAAGGCATTATTCAACAGCAGGGCACGCCGGAAGAGCTGTTCAAATCTCCGGCCAATAAATTTGTCGCCGGCTTCATTGGCAGCCCGACCATGAATTTCCTTGATGGCGAGTTGATGACTGAAAGCGGCCAGCTGACTGTCAAGGGCGATGGCTTCTCATTGCCTTTGACGGACGAGCAGTCCACGCGGCTTGCCAGCTATACCAACAAGTCAGTTTCTGTCGGTATCCGTCCATCGTCTTTCTCATCAGATGTCTCACAAGGCGCGCCCATTTCCCTGCGGATCATCGTCTCGGAATATCTGGGTGCCCAATCTGTTTTGGTAACGCGCTGTGGCGCTGCCGATGTTCTTGTGGAGTACGAAAGTTCTTCACCTGTCAAAGCGGGCGAAATCAACGAGTTTGCAATTCGCACGGACGAAATAATGCTTTTCGACCATACGTCCGGAAAGCGGCTTTGAGCCTGTTCTCAGCACTAAGGGAGGAAACATTGATGCTGAATTTCCTGAAATACACAACGGCTGCGGCAGCTGGGTTGGCTATGATGTCATCCACTGTTCTGGCAAACCCATACGAGCCTTATGAAGGCACCACCCTGGTGGTGAACTTTCCAGCCCATCCGCACTATAATGCAGTGATGAAAATTCTGCCGGAATTCACCAAGGAAACCGGTATTCGCGTTGAAGTCGATCAATTGCAGTATCTGAAAATGCGCGAGCGCCAGACCCTGGAATTGACCAAGGATGAAGGCGATTACGATCTGATCGCCTATGTGGTGTTCTCCAAAGCCGATTACGTATTTGCAGATCAGCTTGAGAACCTTGCACGCTATTTCATGAACCCGAAACTGTCTGATCCGAAGTATGATGCAGATGATCTGATTGACGGTTATGTGCAGAATATCGGCGTTGCCGGTGGCACGAAGGGTTATCTGCCCGGCAAAACCGGCTCCCTTTATGGTATTCCATTCGGATCAGAAACATCCGTTCTGGCCTATCGCAAGGATATCTTTGAAAAGCATGGCATCGCGGTTCCTGAAACCTATGACCAGCTTCTTGATGCAGCCTGCAAAATTCCAGAAGTTGAGCCAGGCGTTGGTGGCATGGCATCCCGTGCAGCCTCAGGCCATCAGGCCAGCCACGCATTCCTCCTGCATCTGGCGCCGTTGGGTGGCCGTGTGTTTGACGGTGAGTGGAACCCGATCATCAATAATGAAGCCGGTGTTGCTGCTGCAAATGCTCTGAAAACTATCGTGGATTGTGGTCCGGAAGGTGCACAGACATTCGGACCTGCTGAAGCGGCTGCTGCGTTCTCGCAGGGTCAGGCTGCCATGTTCATGGACTCGATTGCCTTTGCTGCCGGTTTTGAAGATCCTTCCAAATCCAAAGTGGCCGGTAAAGTTGGCTATGCCCTTCATCCTGAAGGCGTCCGTCGCGGCTCCCAGACAGGTGGATTTGGTATTGCCATTCCGCAGAACGCCCAGAACAAGGAAGCTGCCTTCCTGCTGATGCAGTGGCTGACTTCCAAAAAAGGTGATCTGATGGTTGCCATGGCTGGTGGAAACCCATCACGCTTCTCAACCTATGAAGATGCCGGGCTGAATGAGAAATATCCTTATTCCGCAACCTTCGGTGAAGCCCTGAAATATGCTGATCCTGACTGGCGTCCAATCATCCCAACCTGGGGCAAGATCAATGCCGATATCGGAACCTCAATGTCCAAGGTTCTGACGGAAGATCTTGATCCTCAGGAAGCTCTGGATGGTGTTGCCGAGCGTGCCCGGGCCATCATGGACGAGGCCGGCTACTACACCTGGAACTGATCTCCCAGGATTAGAACTCGATAACCGGGACGGGGCACATTCAGCCCCGTTCCGGACCCCCGAAACACTGTTCTCACTCCAGGGAAACGCAGGCGCTCATCATGCAAATGGCAAATGTCAATCGGTTGACCCCGTATATGTTTCTGGCTCCGGCTGTTGTGATCCTTGTTATCGCGCTGCTCTATCCCATTGGCTACATGATTTATGCCAGTTTTCTGGACTGGAACCCAAGCCAGCGCATTGGCGAAGCTGAGTTTGTCGGCCTGCGGAACTACATCAACCTTCTGGGCGATGAGAGCTTTCGTGAGAGTCTTTCCGTTACCCTGAAATTTGCCGGAATTGTTGTCTTTCTGGAAATGCTTGTCGGCGTTGGTCTGGCGCTGTTGCTGGACCGCAATATCAGAGGCATGTCGGCGCTGCGCACGCTGTTTATTCTGCCGATGATGATCGCTCCCATCGTTGTCGGTCTGATGTGGCGCTACATGTATCACCCGACTGTTGGTATTTTTAACCGCACGCTGAAATCGCTGGGCTTTGAGTCGGTTCCCTGGCTGTCGGATGGCAGCTGGGCCTTTGCTTCGGTGATCATTGCCGATGTGTGGCAGTGGACGCCTTTCATCTTTATTCTGTCGCTGGCGGCCTTGCAGTCGCTGCCGCAATCTGCGCTGGAGGCATCCCGTATTGACGGGGCGACCGGCTGGCAGCAGATTTGGCATATCAAACTGCCACTGATGATGCCGGTTTTGATTGTGACCTGTCTTCTGCGCCTGATTGATGCCTTCAAGGTTCTGGAAGTTGTGCTGGTGCTGACCAATGGCGGACCGGGGCTGTCGACCGAAATTCTGTCCTTGCGCATATCGCGCACAGCGTCGGAATTCCGCGAACTTGGCGAAGCTGCGGCGATGTCCAACTATTTGCTGATCGTCCTGCTGCTGCTGACGCTGGCGATGTTCTTCTACAACAAGGTTTCTGAAATGCGCACGGCACGATTGCGGGCTGCAGCTGAGGGAGATGACTGATGGCTGACAAGGTTTACGATAAACAAAACCCGGCCTTTTACGCGCTGATTGTTGCACTGGTCATCATGTCGGTCGGACCCATCTTGATGATGCTGATGACCTCGTTGAAGCTGAATGTGGACATTATGTCTGACACGACCAGCTTGATTTTCATGCCGACGCTGCGCAACTACGAAACCGCGCTGTGCGACATGTTGTGGTACGCGCCGGAGCATGTGGAATATTGCGATCCGACCTTTGGTCGTGCGCTGATGAACTCTCTGACGATTGCCATTGTGTCCACTGCACTGACATTGGTGATTGGCTGTATGGCGGCCTACGCAATTGTGCGGTTCCGCTTTATGGGCCGGGATACGGTGTCGTTGACCACGCTGGTCATGCGCATGGTGCCGCCGGCAGTTCTGCTGGTGCCGGTGTTTGGAATCTGGACCTTCCAGTTCCAGATTGACGGCACAAAAGCGGGCATCATTCTGGTCTATGTCGCCATGAACCTGCCCTTTGTGATCTGGATTTTGCAAAGCTTCATCATTCAGGTGCCTATCCAGCTTGAAGAAGCTGCCCGGATGGATGGTGCCGGACCTTTCCAGGTGTTCTTTCTGGTGGTGCTGCCGATCATCAAACCTGGTTTGGCAGCCGCCTCGATTTTCACCTTCCGAATTGCCTGGAACGAGTTTTTGCTGGCTAACGCGCTGGCGGATCGTAATTCACGCACAGTACCCGTAACCATCGTGAACTCTCTGACCGAATATGACATTGACTGGGGTGTGATCATGGCAACCGGCATGCTGCTGGCTGTGCCGCCGATCATCTTCACCTTTGTCGCCTCACGGCAGATCATTACCGGTATGACAGCAGGCGCTGTTAAAGGCTGATGCATGATTGAATGGCTGTTATTACCAATTGATCCATCGCGATTGCACGAAGTTGGTTTTAACGTTGCATGGCATGGACGCCTGATGGTTTTGGCCTGGGCATTTCTGCTGCCCATCGGCATTATCATTGCCCGCTTTTTCAAAATTATGCCGCGGCAGGATTGGCCACGGGAAATAGATAATCTGGCGTGGTGGCGCTCGCATCTTTATCTGCAGATTTCCGGTGGGGTGGTGGTGCTTGTCGCGCTGTTGCTGATCCTCACCAATCCGGGCCGCGTCTTTCAAATTCATCCGCATGCGGTTCTTGGCTGGACTGTTGTGGTGTTATGCCTGCTTCAGTTCATTGCCGGGATTTATCGTGGCACCAAGGGTGGGCCAACCGAGATCGGCGCTGACGGGTCCATGCACGGCGATCATTATGACATGACCAAGCGGCGTCGCATATTCGAGTATGTCCACAAATCAGCTGGCTATGGCGCGATTTTGCTCTCAATCGGGACTATTTTTACCGGGCTTTGGGACAGCAATGCACCGCGCTGGATGTGGATCTGTATTGCGTTGTGGTGGTGTGTTCTGGCGGTTGTGTTTATCCGCCTGCAAGCCAAGGGCCGAACCATCGATACCTATCAGGCGATCTGGGGCCCGGACCCTGTCCATCCCGGCAATCGCATGAAGCCGATTGGTCCGGGAATTCGTCGGCTGAACGAGGAAGCCGACGAATAGAGTAATGTGCGTCAGGCCGTTAGCGGATGTGCGTTGGCTGCCATGACATGGTGATGGATGCGTCCGTCGAAATAGAGTTCCACCATTTCACCGGTCACTTCGCGTGATTTGAAACGGGCGTCACAGGCCAGTGCTTTTTCCATACCGGCCGTGTCTTCGTAGCTTATGGCAAGGATTAGCGGGAATTCCGGTGCGCCTTCATCGCGGTCTTCGCCGAACATGACCCGGACTTCCACTGCGCCGTCGAACTGCGTCCATATCGGCACCAGTTTTTCATTCACAAATTTTCTGAAGGCGGGTGTCTGGCCTTCTTTCACGGTTCCTTCGAACAATGCGTATCGGGTTATCACGGGCATATTCCTTGTTTGTATGAGTTGTTGAATGAAAGGGGTTTGCCCGTTGGGCCGCACGCTATGCGGCAGGACCTTCAAAATACTTCATCAGAACGGCATTGTCGGCTTCGCCAAGGCCAGCTGCGACCAGAACACGGTGAATTTCCGCGCAGACCGCAGTCAATGGCATGGAAGTGCCGGTGATCCGGGCCAGGTCCTGCACACCGTTCAAATCTTTCACCATATTGTTGATGTTGCCGGTCGGCGTATAATCCTTGCGTGCAAATTTGGCCATGAATTCCTGCAAAATGGCGCTGTCGGCACGGCCACCGGCAATGGCTTTTGGAATCTGGGTCGCATCAACCCCGGCATCCAGGGCCAGTTGGGTTGCTTCTGCCACGGCCACAAAATTCAACGCGCACAGAACCTGGTTGATCAACTTTGTGGTCTGGCCTGCGCCGCTTGGCCCCATCAGGGTGTAATTGGCGCAGAGATGATCCATCACAATTTTTGAGCGTTCAAAGGCGTCTTTCTGACCACCAACCATCACCGCCAATTGTCCGATGGCTGCTTTGGGCGCGCCGCCAGACAGCGGGCAATCCAGCCATTCCAGCTTGTGCTCTGCCGCCTCGGTAGCCAGGGCCTTGGTGGATTCAGGATCAATGGATGACATGTCAATGATCAGCGTGCCGGGCTTCGCGCCTGCTGCAACACCGTCTTTGCCAAAGACGGCAGCGCGCACAATGTTTGGCGAATTAAGGCTGAGAATGACGAAGTCTGATGCTTCTGCCGCAGCAGCTGCAGAGGCCGGTGCTGTTGCGCCTTTGGAGACCAGAGCCGCAACCTTGTCCTTATCCAGATCAAACACCGCCAGTTGGTTTCCTGTTTCCAGCAGGCGTGTGCCGATGGCGCTGCCCATAACGCCGGCACCGATGAGTGCAACCTTGTTTGACATTCTATTCCCTTTCGTGGCCGCTGCTTTGCAGCGCGGCAATTGCGTTGGCGACAATGGTGTCCACTGGCGCGTCAATATCTATGGTGACAGCATCCTCATCCAGGGCTGGCAGCTCCAGGGTTGCAAATTGACTGTCCAGAAGGGTGACCGGCATGAAGTGGCCGGTGCGGGCACCCATGCGGTTTCGGATCAATTCGCGGCTACCGGACAGGTGGACGAAGGTGGTACGTTCACCCGCTGCCGCTGTAATGTGGTCACGATAGGCGCGTTTCAGCGCCGAGCAGCCGCCAATGATGATGCCTTCACGTTGTTGCATCTCTTTGGCAAAGCGCTCCAGCCACGGCCACCGATCTTCATCGGTGAGCGGTTCGCCCCGGCTCATTTTTTCCACATTGGCCTGCGGATGATAGGTGTCGCCATCCAGATAAAGGCCACCCAGCTTCTCGGCCAGGGCTTCACCAATGGATGATTTGCCGGAGCCGGCAACGCCCATTACGACGAACAGGCGTGCTTTGACTGATTTGTTGTCGGACATGGATTGATCAGAGTGAGGCAGTGATGCCTCCATCGACATAAAGCGTGTGGCCATTGACGAAGGAAGATGCTGCAGAGCTCAGGAAAATACAGGCCCCGACCAATTCGTCCACATTGCCCCAGCGCCCGGCTGGTGTGCGCTTTTCCAGCCACGCGCTGAAGTCTGGATCGGCCACCAGAGCTGCGTTCAGCGGGGTGTCAAAATAGCCCGGCGCAATGGCGTTGACCTGCATGCCATATTGCGCCCAGTCCGTGGCCATGCCTTTGGTGAGATTGCCGACAGCGCCCTTTGTTGCCGTATAAGGGGCAATGCCAGGCCGTGCCAGCATGGTCTGCACCGATGCAATGTTGATGATTTTACCAGCATTGCGTTTGATCATGTGGTTGGCAACGGCCTGTCCGACATTGAATACGGTGGAAATATTGGTGCTCAGCAGCTTTTCAAAAACCTCTGGCGGAAAATCTTCCAGCGGCGTGCGGTGTTGCATGCCTGCATTGTTGATGAGGATGTCGATGGGCCCGGTTTCAGCTTCAAATCCGTCCACGGCTGTTTTGGCAGCGCGATGATCGGTGGCATCAAAGGCCAGTTGGTGAACTTTCGGGCCAATGGAGGACAGCTCAGCAGCGGCGCTGGCAATTTTCGTTTTGTCACGGCCATTGATAATGATGGCAGCTCCGGCTTCCGCCAGACCTTTTGCCAGCGCAAATCCAATTCCTTGCGACGATCCGGTTACCAGCGCAGTGCGCCCGGTCAGGTCAAAAAGCTTCGTTCCAATTGTCACACCAAGGGTCCTTTTTCATCTCGACAGGAGTTCACACTTCTGTATATGTTATCGATAACATCTTCAAGGGTAACTTTGCGGAAAATGCGTTTCTCTGTGAAATGCTTTAGGGTCTGAACTCAAATACGAGTTTAAACCCCCGTCCAGTCAGGAAAGTCATACATCATGCGTGCCATCGTTATTCACAAAGCCAAGGATCTGCGTGTCGAAGAGCGTGCGGAAGCGAGCCCCAAGGCGGGGCAAGTTGCCATTACACTGGCGACGGGCGGTATCTGCGGTTCCGATCTGCACTATTACAATCATGGTGGCTTCGGGCCGATCACCATCAAGGAGCCGATGATACTGGGTCATGAAGTCTCCGGCTATATCCGCGCTCTGGGCGACGGGGTGGAGGGGCTTGAAATTGGCGATCTGGTTGCGATTTCCCCATCACGTCCGTGCGGAAGCTGCAAATATTGTGCAGAAGGAAAGCGCAATCATTGTCTCAATATGCGGTTTTACGGGTCAGCAATGCCGTTCCCGCATATTCAGGGTGCCTTTCAGGAAAGCCTGATTGCAGATGCCAGCCAATGTGTGAAAGCCAATGGCCTGACGGCAGGTGAGGCTGCTGTCTCCGAGCCTTTGTCGGTGACACTTCATGCGGTACGGCGCGTGGGGGAAATGCTGGGCAAGAAGGTTCTGATTACCGGAAGCGGGCCCATTGGAACACTTTGCATTCTGGCCGCGCGTGCCGCTGGTGCTGCCGAAATTGTGGTGACCGATCTGTCAGATCAGCCTCTTGCTTATGCCACGAAAGTTGGTGCGGACCGGACCATCAATGTGGTGACAGCGCCGGATGCTCTGGAAGCCTACCAGCCGGATAAGGGTTATTTTGATGTGCTGTTTGAATGTTCAGGCGCGGCTCCTGCGCTGGCTGCCGGCATGGCGGTCATGCGTCCGCGCGGCGTGGTGATGCAGCTTGGAATGAGCGGTAATATGACTTTGCCGATGTTGTTGCTGACCGCCAAGGAACTGGATTTGCGCGGTTCATTCCGCTTCCACGAGGAATTCCCCACGGCTGTGCAATTGATGCAAAGCGGACAGATTGATGTAAAACCACTGATTTCCCACACATTTGGCATTGATGATGCGGTGGAAGCTTTTGACGTGGCGACCGATCGTGGTCAATCCATGAAGACGCAAATTCAGTTTTCTGCAAGCGCCTAGGCTTGCGGAAACGTATCAGCGCCAATTGCGGAAAGGGCCGCGTTGGCAACGTCAATATCCTGTTCGCCGGTTCCCGAGCCTACGCCAATGCCGCCCAGAAGATCATCGCCGATTTTGATCGGCAGTCCGCCCGGTAATCCTGTGACGCTTCCGCCGGTTGCCGCAGCAATGCCGGGGCGGAAATCGGCAGGAATATTTGCGCTGGGTGCGCCGATGGACGCAGCTGTCTGGGCTTTCGCAAAGGCGCTTTTTCGGCTGAGAAATTTGGCACCGGTCATTCTGACTTCCGCAATCAGCTCGCCGCTGACATCGACCACAACAATACATTGTGGCTGCCCAATCCGGTCCGCCTCGGCTATGGCGGCGCTCAGCATTGCCATGGCGCCCTGATGGGTCAGTTGGGTTTTGGCGGCGGTGAAACTCATGCTAAGGCTCCTTGCAGAAACGAATGGATATGATATCGATAACATATTTGTCGTGAATTGATACAAAAAGGGTAGGCTTGAATGGCATTTTTTGAGGTTCTGGATAAATCCTTCGGCAGTTATGTACTTGGAAATGCGCCGGTCAAGCAAATTGCCACCGGGTTTGACTGGGTTGAAGGACCGGTCTGGTTTGGCGATGCCAATTGCCTGCTGTTTTCGGATATTCCCAACAACCGGATCATGCGCTGGATACCCGGGCTTGGCACAAGCATTTATCGCGAACCTTCCAATTATGCCAATGGGCATACGCGGGATCGTCAGGGGCGATTGATTTCCTGCGAACATGGCACGCGGCGCGTCACGCGCACAGCGGCTGATGGCTCGGTCACTGTGATTGCCGACAGTTTTGAGGGCAAGCGGCTGAATTCGCCCAATGATGTTGTTGTGAAATCCGATGGGACCATCTGGTTCACCGATCCGCATTACGGCATCAAGACCAATTATGAAGGGTTCAAATCCGAGCAGGAACTGCCCTGTCAGGTTTACCGCGTTGATCCGTCCAAGGGCACAATTGATGTGGTGCTGACCGATTTTTCTGGTCCCAACGGACTTGCCTTTTCACCCAATGAAGACAAGCTTTATGTGGCTGATACGGGCGCGATCTTTGACGAGGATGCAGAGCGACATATCCGTGTGTTTGATGTGGATGCAGATAATCGTCTGAGTGGCGGTGCTGTGTTTCACCAAATCAGCGAAGGGTTTGCAGATGGGTTTCGGCTGGATAGTGACGGCAATCTTTGGTCGTCCGCCGCCGATGGTGTGCATTGCATCAAGCCATCGGGTGATTTGATCGGCAAGGTTCTGGTTCCTGAACTGGTGTCGAATGTGTGCTTTGGCGGGCGGTCAAAACATCAGTTGTTTATTACCGCTTCGACGAGTGTCTATATGATCAGCCTGAACCGGCAAGGGGTGCAGTGGCCGTAAGGGCACCAAAGCATTGCTAAACTATGCTGTTGCGCCTGGAACGAGCCGGGTGGGAACCACCACAACATCCTGACAGGGCTCATCGCGCAGACGCGCGACCAGCATTTCCGCTGCCTGTTTTCCAACGCCCTGTGTGGACACCATGGTGGTGGTGAGACGTTGCGGCAGGATTGAAGCGGCTTCCATGCCGCCCCAGCCGGCAATGGCCAACTGGCCGGGCACATCTATGTTGCGCGCCTGGCAGAAAAACAGGCCACCGATCGCCATTTCATCGTCCTGATAGTAAATGCCGTCAAGATTGGTTTCCCGGCTCAACAAATTTTCCGTACCGTAATATCCGGCATAAAAGCTGGATTTATCGTGGAGCAGTTCCGAGGCAACCAGCGGATGACCGGCAGACGAGAGCGCCTTTTGGAAACCGTCAGAGCGGATTGATCCCATAGTGGTGGTGGTGGGCTGAATACCGACATAACCAAGCCGCCGTCGCCCGCGACCAATCAGAAACTGGCCCATTTCATGGCCGCAATCAAAGTGGTTGAAGCCGACCGACACATCCAGCGGGCTGGTGTTGAGATCCCAGATTTCAACAACCGGTATTGAGGTGGCCTTGAGCAGTTCCAGCGTGGAAGAGGAGTGATTTCTGCCGGACAGAATAACACCGGCAGGCCGCCAGGACAGCAGACCGCGCAGCCATTTTTCCTCCACATCGGGCAATTCGTCATTGACCCCGATCATGGTCTGATAGCCGAAGCGGAAAAGGGTGCGATCGATGCTTTCCAGAACCTCGCCATAAAGGCGACTGGTCACGCGTGGCACGCAAACACCAACCAATGTTGACGCAGCTTCCGATCCAAACGTGGCAGCCAAGCGGTTTGGCACATAACCAAGCCGGTCAATCTCGCGCATGACGCGTTCACGGGTTTCCTCGGAAAACCCACCACTGTCACGCAGTATGCGGGACACTGTCATTTTGGAAACGCCAGCTGCATCTGCAATTTGTGCAAGATTGGCACCTAGTTTTCGGGCTGTTTTTGGTGTCTTTTTCGACATTGGTTCCAAGCTGTTTTAAGGGTTACGTTACCGATAACATTTTCCGCTTGACTCTGGAAGCACCGTGATGAAAGTTACAGTAGGTTACCGGTAACGTATGTCAAGAATTACTGGAACTCACCGGGAGGAAGTTGCGATATGAGACCGGATAGCGGGCTCTTTTTTGATCGTATCGAAAAATCGTTTGGCGGCACGCAAGCGCTGGGCGGTGTGTCCATGCATGTGGACCGTGGTGAGATTGTCGCGCTTCTCGGCGAGAACGGTGCAGGTAAATCCACGCTCATCAAAGTCCTTGGCGGCATTCACAAACCAGACAGTGGACGCGTGCTGATTGACGGTGCTGACTATGCCCATGCGCCAGGCCGCATCAATGAAAAACAAGCGGTTGCTTTTATCCATCAGGATCTGGGTCTGATCGAGTGGATGAGTGTTGCGGAAAACATTGCGCTGGCCATCGGCTATTCGCGAAAATTCGGATTGATTGACTGGAACAAGGCCGAGGCGACAGCGGCTGCCGCGCTGAAACTGGTGGATTGTGATTTTGATCCTTCTGCCCGGGTGTCCAGTCTGAGCCGGACAGAAAAATCGCTGGTCGCGATTGCACGCGCTTTGGCTGTTGAGTGTGATTTTCTGGTGCTGGATGAGCCGACAGCCAGTCTTCCAGCTGATGAAGTTGAACGCCTGTTTGCAGCATTGCGCCCCTTGCGCCAGAAAGGTGTGGGCATGATTTACGTCTCACACCGGCTGGATGAGGTGTTTCGCATTGCCGACCGTGTGTCTGTGCTGCGCGATGGTAATTTGGTGGGTGTGCGTGATGTTGCCCATACCACGCCGGAAGAGCTTGTCAGTCTGATCGTCGGCCGCAAAACCCGCGAAATTTCAAAACCCGTCATTCAGACCGGCGGTGAAATCCTGACCGTGAAGGGTCTGACCACAGTCAATGTAGGTCCGGTTGATTTATCCGTTCGCAATGGTGAACTGCTTGGCATTGTCGGTTTGCGCGGGGCAGGGCATGAGGATGTTGGCCGCAGTCTGTTTGGCGTGATCGAACATCAGGGCGAGATTATTCTGGACGGTCAAACGCCTGATCTGTCGTCACCGCGCAGCGCAATGGAAAGCGGTTTTGGCTTTGTGGCGCGCGACCGTGTTGTGGAATCCATCGCGCCGGTTCTGAGCATTCGGGAAAACGCTTTTATCAATCCAGCGGCCACGGGCCGCACGCCGCTCAGCCTCCTTTTGCCGTCAAAAGAAGCTGTACAGGCCAAAGCGTTGGGAGAGCTTGTCGGGCTCAGCCCGAATGATCCCACCCTTGCCATTGAAGCCCTGTCCGGGGGCAATCAGCAAAAAGTTGTGGTCGGTCGCTGGCTTGGCACCAACCGGAAATTTCTCATAGCAGAAGATCCGACAGCGGGCGTTGATGTGGGCGCGAAGGCCGAGATCTATAATCTTTTGTACAATGCGCTGGCCTCCGGCATGGGCGTTCTTGTTGTGTCGACCGACTTTGAAGAAGTCGCTGCCATCTGCCACCGCGCCATTGTATTCAGCCGGGGTCAAATTGTGAGCGAATTATCCGGTGTTGAATTATCCACCGAATCCCTGATCCAGGCCGCATCAACCGGCGAGACCGGCGCGGCCACTAGCGGAGAGACCGACCATGCAGTCCATTAAATCAAATGCGCTGGAGCCAACCAAAGCGGAACTGGCAGGCCAGTCCCTGTTCACACGTCTGATCCGCCTGGCTCCGGTTTACGGGCTGGTAATTTTGATGTTCGGGTTGATTATCCTGTTCTCCGTATTGCTGCCGAATACGTTTCCGACCCTTCTCAATTTGCGCGCTATTGTTTCAGACAAATCGATCATTGCTCTGCTCAGTCTGGCTGCGATGATACCAATGGTGGCGGGGCGCATCGATCTGACCGTCGGGTATGGCATTGTGCTGTGGCACATTCTGGCGATCTCACTGCAGACACTCTATGGCATTCCATGGCCGATGGCCGTCATCATTGTACTGCTGCTGGGTGCGGCTGTTGGTTTTCTCAATGGTCTGCTTGTGGAAGTCGCCAAGATTGATGCGTTCATTGCAACCCTTGGCACCGGTACTGTGCTGTATGCGCTGGCGCTTTGGCATACGGGTGGACGCCAGGTTGTGGGCGTGTTGCCGGAGGGGTTTTATGCCCTGAATGGCACCTTTGTCTTCGGCCTGCCGATCACCGGCTATTATGTTCTGGCGATCACCTTGGCGATGTGGCTGATCCTGGAATACACGCCCATTGGCCGGTATCTGTATTCCATTGGCGCCAATCCGCGCGCCGCCGAACTGAATGGAATTCCCACACGTAAATTTGTTGTCGGGGCCTTTGTGACCTCAGGCGTTCTGGCCGCACTGGCCGGTGTTTTGCTGGCTTCAAAATTGCGCATTGGTCAGGCCAGCGTTGGCCTTGAATATCTCCTGCCTGCACTGGTGGGGGCGTTTCTGGGCTCAACCACAATCAAACCGGGACGGGTGAATGTCTGGGGCACCATAGTGGGCGTTACAATTCTGGCCGTTGGCATTTCCGGCATTCAACAAATTGGTGGCTCGTTCTGGGTGGAACCGATGTTCAACGGGGTCACCTTGCTGGTGGCGATTGGCATCGCCGGTTACGCCCAGCGCCGCAAGGGTGCGGCTAAAAAATAGATTTTGGCCGTGTGCGCGCGGCCATAAATAAAGCAGCCCGTTGGGCTGCAGACATCAGATGCGCTGGGAGGCGGATCTATATCACAGGCGTCCGCGTGGACCCCTGATTATCCTGGAGGAAATTATGCTGAGAAGATCATTTATTGCCGGTCTGCTGATGCTGGGCGTTGCCGTACCAGCCCATGCGGACAAGGTTTCGGATGCCATGGACATGGTCAAACGCCATGCCGGGCAAAAACTGGAATGGGACGGACCAACCACCGGTCCCAAAGCTGCTGAAGGCAAAACCATTGTGGTACTGGCAGGCGATTTGAAAAATGGCGGCATTCTGGGCACCACAAACGGTGTTGAAGAAGCCGCTGCCGCCATTGGCTGGACAGTCCGGGTGCTTGATGGTGCTGGTACTGTTTCTGGCCGTACCGCATCCTTCGGTCAGGCCATGGCGCTACAGCCGGACGGTATTATCATCAACGGGTTTGACTCTGTTGAGCAACAGGTTGGCATGGATGCCGCCAAGGCCGCCGGTATACCGCTGGTCAGCTGGCATTCCTCACCTGTCATCGGTCCCAATCCTGATATTGGCGTCTTCGTCAATGTTTCCACTGATGCAATGGAAGTTTCTGCAGCTTCTGCGCAATGGGCGTTTGCAGATGCCGGTGGCAAGCCGGGTGTGATCATCTTCACCGATTCCACCTACGCCATTGCCATTGCCAAAGCGGATCGTATCAAGGAAACCATTGAAGAGCTGGGTGGTACAGTTCTGGAATATGTCGATACACCGATTGCTGAAACCTCCAACCGCATGCCAACTCTGACCACTGCTCTGTTGCAGCGTTATGGTGACAAATGGACTCACAGCCTTGCCATCAATGACATCTATTTTGATTTCATGAGCCCGGCTCTTGCCGCGGCTGGCATCAAGGGTGACGGTCAGCCGAAACAGGTTGCTGCCGGTGATGGATCTGAAAGTGCTTATCAGCGCATTCGCGCCAACCAGTATCAGTCAGTCACCGTTGCCGAGCCGCTTAATCTGCAGGGCTGGCAGTTGGTTGATGAGCTGAACCGCGCCATGCAGGGTGCAGAATGGTCCGGCTACACATCCCCATTGCATGTGGTGACCAGCGAAAACATTGCCTTTGATGGTGGCGACAAAAACAGTTTTGACCCGGGCAATGGTTATCGCGACGAATACAAGAAAATCTGGGGCAAATAATTTTTCCCATCTGACACTTAGAAAAGGGCGGTCCATTGGGCCGCCCTTTTTATAGAAGCTTTGCGACTTAGAAGCCGAAGCGGAATTTGCGCACAATGCCAATTTTGCCGCTGAACTGATCCTTTGATCCCACATCGGTTATGGGTGAATCTGCCGCATCACCGACAAGTCTGTTGTAACCAGCGCCTGTTTCAAGAGCCCAGTTTTCATTGAAGTCGTGCCGGACAGAAGCTTCCAGACCGATGGATTTGAAACCTGCATCCGCATCGAACTGATCAAGTCCTGAAGCCCCGCTTTCGGCTGAGCTCACACTGAAATATTCGTCCATGTAATTGCCGGAAGCCCAAGAGATTCGTGGCCCCACAGTAATTGTCGTATTGGCTTCCGGACGCATTACATAGTCGGCCCCAAATTCGCCGACAAATCCATTGTGGCCGATAACGCCATAGCGCACGTCAGTAAAAGCGCTGGCCGCGCCCATTGTGTAAGCCACCCCGGCGCCCAATTCGAGCGCTGCATCTGTATCTTCCAGACCAGTGAGCTCAGAATGGTCTGATGCTTCGCGGGGGCCCAGAAATCGAAATGACGGACGCGCAGACAGGCCTTGTCCATCGCCACCACCAAGTGTGAAACCGTTTCTGGTTGCCAGATAGCCAAAGTTGAAGAGCGGAAAAGGTGAGACCCTATAGTCTTTTGAGCCTTCGTAAGCGGGCGCTACGAGAACTCCGGCACCCAATTCAAATTCCAGACCCGGCGCCAGAATCTCTTGCGCCGATGCGCCGCTGAAGCACATGGAGACCAACAATGCGGTGCCTCCGGCAATGGCGCGTTTAGACGTCTGCCTGTCGATTGACTTCATGGTGGTCCTTTAAATTTTGCTAGGCGTTCGGGGCGGGCGCGAGACTGACCCATTTCAGTCTCCCAATTGCGCCCATACACTCAAATAAAGCGTTAAAAAAACCAATTTCAAGGTGCTGTCTGAAACAATTGCGCAATGGGTGTTGGTGGCCGCTGACAGAGCAGGCCCATTCTTACATGGACAAGTGTCAATCGTGATCAAAGGGATGCTGCGACTGCACCGTCCGCCCGCCAATGTCTGGAAAGCGCCCTTTTACCTTGACTCAGCTATGCCGCGAACGGCGGCTTCCCGAAGTAGGTCATTGGATGCTACACACAGGCTTTTATCATCGACCGTTAAGAACAAAATTGAAAGCACGGTTGCCATAATGCGGTTCAAAATCATGCGTAGTGAAAAACAAATCTATACAATTGAAAATGTCAAAAAGTGGTGGCCAATAGCTCTCTTATTGCTGCTGGGCGGGATTCTTTCAGCTTCAAGTAATATTTTGGAACTAATACGAAATATACTACCAACACCATCCTTCCATGGAAAGATATGCAACATTACAGAAGATGGATGCGCTCACAGCAATAAAAAATTCGTAGAATTTCTTCACGAACACCAAGGTAGCACTGTGAAAATCAATGTTGAATTTAAATGGTACCAAAAAGAAAGCGAATTGGGAAAAAGTGCGCTTTGTCGAAAGGAGTATCTTAGAACGCAAGGAAATCGGATAAAAATTGGCTTATCAACAAGTCAACATATGGATGCTTGCATAATTGCCAGTCACATATTCCTTGATGAAAATTCACTAGTTGCTACTCGTATTACAGATGCTGAAACAACTGCATTTGCTGGATACGAGGTGTATCCTGACCTATATTCAATTATCGGAATTTACGAGATAAACCTCTTATCGAGAAGTAAAGAAGAGCGTATTATTGCCTATCTGTCAAAAGTGAATTAGCGGCAATCAGTAGAAGCCTCTATCTAGATTCAAAATGAACGAAATATCTGCTGATAGTAAGCGCGTAAATGGTCACTCAGCAGCAAGGAAGTTCCGAGACAACTGCTGGTCAATATGGTTGATCTTGAGCTTTCAGATACGACTAAGCACGTCTGTGAATCATTCTTGGGGACCCACATTGTCGCCATTGGGGTAAGTCCCATTTAACCCCATTGGCAATACAGATTAATGGCCAAACTGTCGTGAGATCGTTTTCCAGATAGAATTTTACTCCAACCATATCGACCTTTTAAAAGGTCAATAAGTCCTTGGTCAAAAGGAGACCTTGACGCAGTTGCAGAAAAGGTCAGAAAGGTCCGCACAGCAGACCTTTGGTCAGCTGTATTGCAAGAGCCACGAGGCTTGGTGAATAATCGCGTGTGGTGCCGTTCCAAAGCTGTGAACCAAGCTACGTAGGCCTGTTCTCATTCGTGCCTGACAAGATGATGTAAGGGCACCAAGTACCTCTTCGGTACGCACTAGTTGATAGGGATGCTGCCCTTTTTTTCCTGCCGGTTATCCCGACCGTTGCGAAAAACCGCAATAGACGTGTTGCTTTCTTGACCAAGCTGGAAACGTCCTCGTTTGGAATATTCCGGCATTGCAGCCGTTGGCCGCACCGCCGTCCGGCATGGTATTTTTTCAAACCAACAAAAGGTCAAACACCGGTTTCACGCGTTTGAACTCGTTTCTGCAGGTAGCAATCAGATTGTCATCAAGGGCAGTTTTCGCATCCCCCAGATCTGACCAGATGGCGAGACCCTTGTGCCGCAGTAATTCTTCTTGCGGGTGATCCTTCGCGAAGCCGGATGGGACGCGCTTTAGCTCCGGGTCGCTGATACGCGCGCCTTTTTTGGTCAGGCTTTGCAAAGTGGCCGCGATGTCGTTGCCTTCTGCCCCATCGACCCGAGTGCGAAAGGCCTGCAATTGTAAAGCATCAAAGCCGAAAATACCGCAGCCAAGGGTCAGCTTTTCTGTGTCCAGGCCGAAAAACCAGCAGGGCGGATTTGCCATGGGGTGTTCCGGCGTGAAGGAGATGTGCATGTGGCTGTTATAGGGTGTCTTGTCTTTTGCAAAGCGCACGTCGCGGTGGATGCGGAACAGTTTTGATGTGTGCGACAAGCCGGTCAAGCTGCGCAGTTGTTCTGTCATCACATCAGCAAAGGTTAGCGCGGGTATTTTGTAATCTTCCTCATAGGTCTTTTTCTGATCTTTGAACCAGTCGCGATTGTTGTTGGCCTTCAATTGCTTCATGAAGGTGATGGTTCGGTTTGTGAATCCGGAAAATAATTCCTCGTTCAAAACAGGATCCCTTTTTGATTATTTTGGCGGAAGATTACCAACAAAGGTCAGGGCAAGCGCGATCCAGCTTTGCAAACTTTCTGCATCACAATCATCCTCGTAGACGAAGATAAGGCCGGTCATTTTCCGGCCGCCCTGTTCCATGGTCATGGCACCGGGTCGCTTCATGGCTTCGGCTTCATTATCCTTGCCGACCCGGAACATGAAGCGGCCTTCGCCGGTTTTTTGCCGATTGGCACCGCCGAGCATGTTTCCATCTAGCATAAAGCAAACGCCGCCCATCATGCGCGTTTCCACGATGCCGCCCAAGCCATCAACCGCTTTGCGAAAACGATCTGTCAGTTCTTCATCATAGGCCATGATTTGGTCCCTCCAGCTCAATCAGATGTCAGATAAAGTTACGAATAATGGCAACGAGAATGCAAATCGCAAATCCTGCAAGGGCAAGGAACGTCATTGACATGCCAATGGCACGGCCATTGCCCCACCCGACAAGGCGTATTGTGGTGTAGTGTATAAGCCGACCGCCAAGAAGTATCAGCCCGCCTGCCCAGATAAGCGATGGGGGCGTGCCAGCCAGTTCGGCACCGCCCATGGCCAACAGGGTTATGGGAACGGTTTCGGTGAAATTTCCATGGGAGCGCATGCGCTGCATAAGGTCCGCGTCGCCACCATCCATAAACCGGATCCCGGTATGGACGCGCTTCAGCCCGACCGCAATTGTCATGGGAATCTGGAGCAGTGCCAGCATGGCAACAAACACAAGTGTGATTGGTATCAACATATTCGTATCCTGATTTTGCAAACAGAGTTTGTGGTGTACTGGTCGCATCCGCTCCAGACTTTACCTTCAGACTTCACCGCTGATTTTTAGCGATTAAGAGCGCATACTTTCATATGTAATCACGGCAATCTGTGCGCCCTGCGGATCGGCAATGGTGCTCATGCGGCCAACGCCCGGCATGTCCATTGGTTCGCTGACAATCGTTCCGCCGGATTTTTTGACCCTTTCAACGCAGGCATCCACATCTTCGACAGTCACATAAATGAGCCAGGCGCCGTTTTCCTGTGGCATGGGTGAAAAACCACCAATGGGCTCCTCGCCGATCATGATGCCCGGAAAGCTGGAGCCGTCCTGCATGGGCATGTCACCGATGGTCCAGCCAATGGTTTCGCGATAGAATTTCATGGCAGCTGCGCTGTCGGGGCCGGAATGTCCAATCCAGCCTGCATTGCCGGGTGTTGTCATTTTAATGTCGCTCATGATGTCCTCCTGAAGTGGGTTCTGCGTGTTGCAGTGCCCCAAGGACGGACGAAGTTTGCTCAATCCGACATTGTCATGAATTTTCTTTGCAGCTATTGATTTTTTCCAGCAAAAGGCGACGCTCTGCCTCGGTTGGATGAAGGCTCAGGGCTGTTTCATAGGCGTGTTGCGCGTCTGAAAATCTGTCCAGATCAAACAGGAAAGCGGCGCGGGCTGCATGATACCAGCGATAGGTTTGAAGCTCTGCTGCCAGTGGTTCCAGCATGGCCAGTGCTGCGTCCGGTCCTTTGGTTTTTTCAATCGCGACTGCTTGATTAAGCCGGATGATGGGTGTGGGTTCCATGGCATATAAAAGCGCATAAAGTCGTGCGAGTTCTTGCCAGTCAGTATCCACTGGGCTGGGGGCGAGAGAGTGGATGGAGGCAATGGCGGCCTGGACCTGAAGCGGGCCGGAGGGGCCACGCCGCAAGGTTTTTTCCAGCAATGCCTTTGCCTCTGCAATCATGGGGCAGTCCCACAGCTTGCGATCCTGATCATCCAGCGGCACCAGATTTCCGCTTGCATCCAAACGTGCCTTGCGGCGGGAATGCTGGAACAGGAACAGGGATAAAAGCCCCATCAGCTCTCCCATGCCCGAAAACAAATTAAGCAGCAGGCGTGTCAGCCGAATGGCTTCCTCGCACAAGGGTTCCTTGATCTGCACTTCGCCTGAACTGGCTGACCAGCCTTCATTGAACAGCAAATAGAGCATCAGACTGACCGTTTTCAGCCGGCGGGCGCGCTCGGTCAAATCCGGTGTTTCAAAGGGGATGGCCGCATCGGCGATGGTGCGTTTGGCGCGGGTCAGCCGTTGTTCCATGGTTTTGGGTTTGACGACAAAGGCGTCTGCGATCTGCGCCACCGACATGCCGGTAATGGTTTTAAGTGCAACAGCCAGTTGATCCTGCGCCGACAGAGCCGGATGGCAGCAGATGAACAAAAGCCGCAGCACATCATCACGCAACCCGTCATTGTCGAGCTGTTCGGCATAAACGCCTTCTATGTCCGCATCAGGTGTGGGTGTTGGCGACAAGGCGGTGATGCGCTGATTTTTGCGGATGATATCAATGCCCGCATTGCGGCCCACGCTCAGCAGCCAGGCCAGAGGGTCATTTGGCAGGCCTGACCTGGGCCATGTCTGGACGGCTCGTATGCAGGCGCTGGCAAAGGCTTCCTCTGCCAGATCGACATTGCGGAACTGACGTGTCAGTGCGGCCAGGGCCTGCGGGCGAATGTCCGCAAATCGTGCCTCAAGCCAGGCATGGTGTGTCACTCCGGCGCCCCAAACACGCCTCCGGCCCATGCGATGGGTCTGATTTCAAGGCTGACATAGGGAGAGCTGATCATTTCGGTAAATGAGATTGCCTCGTCCAGCGTATCGAACTGCGCCATATAGATGCCCAGAAAGCGTTCCTTGGTTTCTGCGAAGGGCCCATCCATCAGTGTGGGTTTTTCACCGATTTCAGAGGTCGGCCGCAAAGTGACGGCACTGGTGGTCGGCATCAGTTTGACCGTGCCATAAGCGCCGCGTTTTTCCAGTGCGGCCTGCAAGGTATAATGGCCTTTCATGGCCTCTTCCTGCTTGTCTGGTGGCAGTCGCTCGAAGGTGCCTTCGGTTCCGTAAATCAGGATTGCATAGTCCATGTCTCACCCTTCAGTTAAAGTTTGGCCTTCAGTCAAAAATTCGGCCCTCTGTTCGTGTCCATCTATCAAGATGCCAATTCCTTCAAGACGTCTGGTGTCTGGCGTTTCCGACAATCGCTCAAAAATAAAATTCCGGACTTGCTTCAGTTTCCGATTGTGCAACCCTTTTGTCCAGAATTCACATTTTTGCAGGTTTAAAACCCCCGCCGGGAGGACATCATGAATTTTCAAAAGCCCGTTTCAAGAGACGAATGGCTGGACGCGCGCAAGGCGCTTCTGCAACGCGAAAAGGCTTTTACCCGTGAGCGTGATGCGCTGAGCGCATTGCGGCGCGAGCTGCCACTGGTCAAGGTTGAGACGCCTTATCTATTTCACTCCGAAACGGGTGATCAATCCCTGCTGGACCTGTTTGGCAACAACAAGCAGCTGATCATCTATCACTTCATGTTTGGTTCGGATTGGGAAGAAGGCTGCCCCAGCTGTTCATTCTGGGCTGATAATCTGGATGGTATTGATGCCCATCTTGCGGCGCGTGATACTGCGCTCGCCTTTGTCTCCAATGCATCTTTGGAAAAACTCCTGGCCTATCGCAAACGTCTGGGCTGGAATTTTAAATGGGTTTCCGCAGAAGATACGAGTTTCAGTTCGGACTTTGCCGTCAGCTTTCATGAGGGCGATGAGGGCCTGACCGGAACGGGCTACAATTACTCAGGCAATATCTATGGCAAAGAAATGCCCGGCATCAGCGTTTTCATCCGCGATGGCGATACGGTGCTGCACAGCTACTCCACCTATTCACGCGGGCTGGATATGATGAATGGCACCTATCACATGCTCGATCTGACGCCTTTGGGACGGCAGGAAGACGGGTTGGATGGGACGATGTCCTGGCTGCGACGCCGTGATGCCTATGGCTGATCTTTAGAATAATTTCAAAAAAATTAAAAACTGCCAAGGAATTGCTGTCGTCACACGTCCAATGGTTACATATGGATATGGTGACCGACGATAATCAGCTGGCAGCACGGGCTGCAAAGGGCGATGCGGCGGCGTTTCGGCTGCTGCTGGAGCGCCACTATGACAGCGTTTACCGGATTGCGTTTCGATTTTCGGGTCAGCGGGCGGATGCCGAGGATCTGGCACAGGATGTCTGTGCTTCGCTCGCCCGTAAAATCCGGTCTTTTCGCGGGGATGCAAAATTCAGCACGTGGCTTTATCGCGTTGTCATGAATGCCGCGCGGGATGCGCATCGCAAACGCATGACGGTTGATAAAGCCACCAAAACCTATGGCGAAGTAGCGGAACTGGAACGCGGTGAACAAGCCGCCAGCAACCGCGATCTGATCTGGCTCTACGAGATGCTGGATGAGGTTGGCGGCGAGCTGAAGGAGACGGCTGTTCTGGTGTTGGCCGAAGGGCTGAGCCACGCGGAAGCCGCCGCAATTCTGGAGATCAAGGAATCCACCGTGTCCTGGCGCATGCATGAATTGCGCAAGCACCTGAAACAGATGGCGAGCACATGAGTGACGAATTGAAACAAGTTGAGGATATGTTCCGCAAGCAGCCAGTAAATGCGCCGCGCAACGACGCGCGTGATGCGGCTATTCAAGCCGCTATGGATGTGTTTGACGCAGAAAACTTACAAGCTGACCAAGGAAATGCAGCCGGGCAACGTCTGACTGAGCAGGGTAACAAAATTTACCGCTCATTTGATTGGAGACGCCTGATGAAAACTTTTGAACCAAAATTTGCCTATGCCGCTGCCGGTGGTGTGAGCCTGTTGGTGCTGGCCTTTGCCGTAACAAATATTAACACCAGCTTTTCGCCGCAGCCGGAGACTTCTGCCGATACAGTGTCTCAATTGTTCCGTTCACAGGGCGGGAATGCAACCGTTGAGATGGAAGAAGATATGGCGGCAAGCCCACCTTCACCCCAGACGGTCTTTCAGGATGAAACTTCAACGATGGCCGCAAAGCCAAGCTTTGCGCCGGCACCAACAGCAGCCCCACGCCTGGATAACAGGTCTCGCGTAACAGGCGTGGTTGGCGGTCTTGCAAACCAGAAACAGCGGATGTCCGGAGCGACTGTCTCTGATGGCGTAGCCAGTCAGGCCAGTCGGGGAAGGGTTGCACCGGAACCCGTATTTGTCCTGCCCACGGACGGGGAGTTGTTTCCGGTTGCTGATTCAAATCCGGTCAAGCGGGTGACAGAGGATCCTCTGTCCACCATCTCGGTCGATGTTGATACAGCCTCCTATGCCTTCATGCGCTCTGCCATCAATGCGGGTTCCCTGCCACCGCAGGCTGGTGTGCGGGTGGAAGAGATGATCAATTATTTTGACTATAATTACCCACAGCCTCAGAATACATCGAAGCCATTTTCCACAACGCTGTCCATCATGCCAACGCCATGGAACAGCGGCACGAAATTGCTGAGCATTGGTATTCAGGGTTATGATCTGCCAGCTGCCGAGATTCCCGGTGCCAATCTTGTCTTTCTGATTGATACGTCCGGTTCGATGAATGAGCCGAACAAACTTCCTTTGCTGCGAAACTCCTTCAAGCTGCTTCTGTCGACGTTAAAACCTGATGATACAGTTTCCATCGTGACCTATGCAGGCAGTGCAGGGACGGTGCTGGAGCCAACATCCGCCTCTGATGAGCAGAGCATTCTTGCGGCGCTGGATCGTCTTCAGGCTGGCGGGTCAACGGCTGGCGAAGCTGGAATTCAGCAGGCCTATCAACTGGCGGAAAGCCAGATGATTGAAGGCGGCGTCAATCGGGTCATTCTGGCGACGGATGGTGATTTCAATGTGGGCATTTCCGATCCTGACCGTCTGAAAGACTATATCGAGCGCAAGCGGGATGGTGGTGTCACGCTGTCGGTTCTGGGCTTTGGCCGGGGCAATTACAATGATGCGCTGATGCAGGCGCTGGCCCAGAATGGCAATGGCAATGCTGCTTATATCGATACGCTGAGCGAGGCGCGAAAAGTGCTGGTGGAAGAGGCCGGATCGACACTGTTCACCATTGCCAAAGATGTAAAACTGCAGCTTGAATTTAACCCGGCTGTGGTGAGCGAGTACCGCTTGATCGGGTATGAAACGCGTGTTCTTGCCCGTGAGGATTTCAACAATGACAAGGTGGATGCGGGCGACATTGGGGCCGGCCACACGGTTACAGCGCTTTATGAAGTGACGCCGGTCGGATCGACCAGCCAATTGATGGATGAACTGCGTTACAGCTCTGAAGATGCTCCTTCAGTCGCTGGCGATGTGAACGAATATGGCTTCCTCAAAATCCGCTACAAATTGCCCGGAGAAGACACCAGCCAGTTGATCTCAACGCCGATTACAAAGGCAGTGGAAGTTGACCGGCTGGACGCTGCACCGGAAGCCGCCAGATTTGCCGCGTCCGTGGCAGCATTCGGTCAGCTTTTGACAGGTGGTCAATACCTTGGATCTTACGGATTTGACGATGTCATCTCCTTGGCCGGTGGCGCAAGAGGCGAAGATGAGTTCGGCTATCGCAGCGAGTTCATTAACCTTGTTCGGTTGGCAAAACAGTTCTGATTACGGTGCTCCAGGCAATCTTGGATGATGCCCAACCCGGCTTTGCAGTTGCAGAGCCGGGTTGGGTTGATCTTTTGAAATTCTACCATACTAGAAAGCCATACTAGCATACAAGATGCTTGACCGATCCGAAAAATCGTGATTATTTTGCTTTCCATGCCCGAGGAGGATGCGCGCAGAAGTGGTTTTTGTGCGCGAATTCGGGCAAATGGGAGGAACCAGAATGACTGCTTTTTCATCCACCAGGACTTTCCTGGCGGGCGCCGCACTTGCGGGCGCCATGACACTGGCTTCAGGTGCTGTACAGGCGCAGGACATGACGTTGCGCGGCGCCAGCCTTTTTGACAATGAGCACGCCTACAGCAAAACGCTGATCCGTTTTGGCGAGCTGGTCAACGAATATAATGACGGCGAGATTACGTTTGATCTTCGCGGCAATAGCGAACTTGGCATTGAGCCGGACTATGTGAACTTCCTCAATCAGGGCGTTGCCATTGATTACGCCATCATCGCACCTTCCAATCTGGCGCGCTTTGCACCCTCCGTACCCCTGATGGACATGCCTTTTGTCTTCCGTGATCTTGATCACTGGAATGCTGTCCTTTCCAGCGACATTCTGAAGCCACTGGAAGATGAGTTGCTGGAAAAAGCCGACATGGTCATTATTGGCTATGCAGGTGGCGGAACCCGCAATCTGATTTCCAACAAAGCCATTTCCAATATCGACGAGTTGGGCGGTCATAAAATGCGGGTTATGGGCGCGCCCATTCAGGCACGTATCTTTGATGCGATAACAGCCAGCCCGTCAGCCATTGCTTATTCGGAAGTCTACAACGCCATTCAAACCGGTGTTGTTGATGGTCTGGAAAATGAATCTGCCAGCCTGCTGCAATATAAATTCTTCGAAGTGGCACCACATGTGACACTGACCCAGCATTCCATCACTGTGCGTCCGATTGTATTCAGTGGAAAAAGCTTCCGCAAATTGCCGGAAGCGCTGCAGGCGATTGTCCTCAAAGCTGGCAAAGAAGCTGGTGAATATGGTCGCAAGATCGAATCTGAGCAGGATTCAGAAAAGCTGAAACAGATGGCTGATGCCGATCAGATTCAGGTTCATGAATTTGCCGATCGTGACAAATTGCTCGATCTGGTTCTGCCGGTCCAGGACGCCTATGCGGCGGAACTGGGTGCAGAAGATCTGCTGGCTGCAATCCGCAGCAAGTAATTGCATTGCTGAGTGCCTTCGGCCATCAGGGCCGGAGGCATTCTGACCCATTGGCGATTGGGGGCGACCCTGATTGCCAGACAGATTCCCCGCACCGGATATGGCCATGATTGGACGCTTTCTAGAGCATTTCTGCCAGCTTCTGCGCTTTCTTGTGGGCGCCCTGATTGTGGCACTTCTGGTGCCGGTCGCCATGCAGGTTGTGGCCCGGTATACCGGTATTATTCCGGTCTATCTGTGGACCGAAGAACTGGCGACCTTTCTGTTTGTCTGGATCATCATGCTGGGCTCGATGATTGCTGTCTGGGAAGGCACGCATTTTGATGTGCATGTGATCCCGGATGCGGAAAGTCCCCTTGGGCGTCTCATACAAAATGGGTTTGTGCTTTTGATGATCAGCCTGTTTGCCATATTTTTCACCTATCACGGCATTAATTACGTCAAATTCGGATCCATTCAGAATTCGGTGATGATGCGCGCTAATCTGGCCGTGACCTATGTCACCGTTCCTATTGCCGGTGCAGGCTGGGCGATGTTTGCGCTGTACCGGTTGTATGAGGTTTTTGCCGAATACCAGGCCACCAGAAGGCAGACCTCATGATTGTCTCCACACTTCACGCTTCCATGCTGCTGGTCGGCTGTTTCATTTTTCTGGTCGCTCTGCGCGTGCCGGTGGCCTTTGCACTTGGCATTGCCACCATTCCGGTGGTGTTGCTGGATTTACGGCTGACGCCGTTCCTGATCATGGACAGGATGTTCCAGTCCTATAATTCCTTTATTCTGCTGGCCGTGCCGTTCTTTCTGCTGGCTGCCAATCTCATGAATTCCGGCAAGACAACTGACAAGCTCATTGAACTTGCGCGGGTGCTGACTGGCTGGATGCCGGGCGGGTTGGGGCAGGTCAATGTGGCTGTCTCGATGCTGTTTGCAGGCATTTCCGGCTCGTCCACGGCAGATGCAGCCGGCTGCGGGAAAATCTTGATCCCCGCCATGACCAAGCAGGGTTATGATCCGCGCTTTGCTATCGCCATTACCGCCTGTTCCTCGGTGATGGGCGTCATTATTCCACCCAGCATCTTGATGGTGGTGTGGGGCGGGGTCATGTCGATTTCCGTTGGCGCGTTGTTTTTGGCAGGGGCCATTCCCGGCTTTCTGATTGCGGCCGCTCTGATGGCGACGGTCTATGGGTATGCCAAGGTCTATGATTACCCGATTGCAGTCCGCCCCAGCTGGGCTGATTTCTGGCACGCTTTCAAAGGCGCTGCTCTTGCTTTGCTCACACCGGTGTTTGTGATTGGCGGCATTGTTGGCGGCATTGTAACGCCAACAGAAAGCGCGATTATTGCGGCCTTCTACTCCTTTGTTCTGGGTTGTTTTGTCTATCGCACCATCAGCCCCTGGCAGCTTGTCGATGTGTTGTATGACACCGGACGGTTTGCCTCCATCTCGCTGTTTGCCATTGGCACAGCTTCGGTATTTGGCTGGATGCTGTCGTTCTACAATGTGCCACGGTTGATTGTGGAAGCGCTCACGGCTTACGAATTTGGCGTGTTTGGTACGTCTCTGCTCATCGCAGCACTGTTCCTGTTTTTCGGGTTGTTTATTGATGCCATTCCAACGATCATCATTCTTGGCACCGTTCTGTTCCCGGTGGCGTCGGCAGCGGGCATTCACCCGATTGTCTTTGCCATTATCGGCATTGTTTCGCTGGCCTTTGGTCTTGTGACGCCGCCCTATGGGCTGTGTTTATTAATCTCGGCCGCCATTGGAAAAATGAATGTGGTTCATGTCCTGCGCGATGTGGTGATCATTCTCATTCCGATGGTATTCATCCTTCTGTTGCTTATTCTCTTTCCCGAAATCATTCTGTGGCTGCCAAAGCTGCTGATGCCAAAATCTGTAATTTAGCCCCATGCCAAAGCGTGGCGCGTCCTTCCAACACCAGGAGAATTCATGACCCTAAAAGGCAAGACTGCAATCGTAACCGGCGGTGGTCGGGATATTGGACGTGCCTGTGCCCTTCGGCTTGCCGAAGAAGGGGCCAAAGTGGCGATCAACTATTACGCAAGTGCCGATGGCGCGGTTTCCGCCGTTGACGAGATCACGGGCAAGGGTGGTGAGGCGTTTGCGCTGAAGGGTGATCTGACCAGGATGGCGGACGCACAGAAATTGGTGGAGGAAACACAATCGCGCTTTGGGTCTCAAATCCATGCACTGGTTCATGTGACCGGCGGTCTTGTGGCGCGCAAGACAGTTTCCGAAATGGATGAGGAATTCTGGGATCATGTGATGAGCCTCAACACCACATCCCTGTTCCGCATGATCAAGGTCGTGGAGCCGCACATGCCGGACGGCAGTTCCATTGTCTCGTTCGCCTCACAAGCTGGCCGGGATGGCGGCGGTCCGGGTGCGGTCGCCTATGCCACATCCAAAGGCGCAATGATGAGCATGACGCGTGGTTTTGCCAAGGAACTTGGGCCACGTATTCGCGTGAATACGATTTGCCCCGGTATGATTGACACCGATTTTCACAACATCTTCACGAAGGATGAAGTGCGTGCCCATGTTGTTAATGTCACGCCATTGAAGCGTGAAGGCCTGCCGGTGGATACGGCCAATCTTGCTGTGTTCCTGAGTTCAGATCAGGCGGCGTTCATGACCGGTGCCTGTGTGGATATCAATGGCGGAATTCTGTTCTCCTAAGGACAGTTTTCCGCTTAATCCTGAAAATATTCCGGGTGACGTTCCCGCGCATCGGCGAGGGTCTGGTCAAGGCGACAGATGTGCAGGCGGATCAGGCGTTCCATTTCACTGGCGTCATGCTTCTGCAGCATCTGATAAAGCTGCTGATGATCCTGGAAGATTTCATACATACCGCGTTCGGTGGACAGGCTTATCAGACACAGCCTGTCGACATGGGTTTTGCTGTCAGCAATGGTGTCGAATGCAAATTCGCACTGTGCCGTGGCGCAGATGAGATTGTGAAAGTCATAATCAAGGTCATGAAATTCCAACATCTGGCCAGCAGATAATGCGCTTTCCTGGGCCTTGAGATTTTCCTCGAAACCGGCCTGGAACGGATTGCCCTCGATTTTGCAGGCAAGGCGGATGACTTCCACCTCCACTGCAACGCGCAAAAAGCGTGCATGGAGAATTTCGCGTTCGGAGATTTTCCGGACAAGCGTTGCTTTCTGGGGCCGGATTTCCAGCAATTTCATCTTGCTGAGCCGGATAAAGGCTTCCCGCACCGGTTGGCGTGACACTTCAAACTGATTGGCAAATTCAATTTCGGAAATTCTGGTGCCGGGCGTCAGCCGCAGTGAGATGATTTCGGAGCGCAATTGTTCAAAAATGTCGTCCGCAGCCGTGCGTCTTTCAAAATTGCGTTCAATCGTCTGGAAGTTCATGGAAAGCCCTGTGATACGTCTTTGCACCAACAATATGGCTGAAACCCTTTGATGGCAAGAAACGGCGAATAATGTCCCAAACTTTCGATCGACGCTCTTGGTGTGCCGGTTTTATTTCTTAGATTCAGAATATGGTTTAAGGTAAGACTCGCACCAGACTTCAAAATGGCACAAATCATTGGCCATAGCAGGAGCACATTGTGTCGGACACTTCTCGCAAGGACATTCATAATTCGGACCTTCCCATTATCTGCCGCTCCTGCGAAGCGCGGCACAAGGGTATTTGTGGCGCTTTGAAACCGGATCAATTGTTGCAACTGTCAAAGCATACGAACAAAACCAGCCACACGCCGGACACTGAATTGCTGGCCTCGGGTGAAGAATCGCATCATTATTCCAATGTCATCAAGGGCGTTGTGAAGCTGACAAAACTGATGGCGGATGGACGCCAGCAGATTGTTGGCCTGCAGTTTTCACCGGATTTTCTGGGGCGGCCTTTTCGCAAGCAGAATGATTCCTATGCCGAGGCGGCGAACAATGTGCATCTGTGCTCATTTCCGCGCAACGTGCTGGATAATATGGTCAAACAATCACCGCAACTTGAACACAGGTTGCATGAGCAAGCCCTGAAGCAACTTGATGAAGCGCGCGATCTGATGCTGACACTGGGCCGTAAAACGGCCAATGAAAAGGTCGCGACTTTTCTGCATATGATTGCCATCCACAATGATCCGGAGCTGGAACATGAGGATCAGAAAATCGAGTTCGAATTGCCTTTGAAACGAGCGGATATTGCCGATTTTCTGGGACTGACAATTGAAACAGTCAGCCGCCAGATGACAAAGCTGCGGAAAGCCGGGATCATTGATATCAAAAACAACCGGACAATTCTGGTGCCCAGACTTGAGGCACTTGAGGATGCCTGTGAAGCGCAATAGGCGGATAGGGTGATCCTAAACCGCTTTTGAATATTGCGCTGTTTCCCGGTGGTAATATGCATCAAAGCCGGATGCTACGATGCGGGTAAAGGCGCGCGCTTCGCGTGGGATGCTGAGCATATTGTCAGAAAACTGGCAAAGACCAAACTGGTCCTGCGCTGCCAGTTTTGTAGCTTCTTGTCTGTAGCCTTGCAGCAGGGACTTTTCCTGCCTGCCGCTGAAACGTTGTTCCAGCGTGTCAAAGCAAATGCGGAAGTCGCACATCAGCCGTTCAATGATGTGGGCGCGGATTTTATCATCGAGGCTGAGTTCCACGCCCTTGTCGGTCGGCAATCGCCCATTGGCAACACAGTCCTGATACTGGCCTGTTGCCACAAGATTTTGAACATAACCACCTTCGAAGCGACCAATCGATGAAGCGCCAAGACCGAACAGGGTTTTGCAATTGTCAGTCGTATAGCCTTGAAAATTCCGATGCAGATTTCCGCTTTGGGCGGCAAGGGACAGCGCGTCATGGGGTTTGGCAAAATGATCAATGCCAATGGCATGATAGCCGGCATCCTGCAGATAGTGTCCGGCCATTTCGGCCTGCTCAAACCGCATCAGATTGTCCGGCAGGTCGGCCTCGTTGATCAATCTTTGATGTTTCTTGAACCAAGGAATATGGGCATAGCCAAACAGCGCCATGCGATCCGCCTCAAGGGCGATGCATTTTGACAATGTGTCACGCAAGCGATCTGTCGATTGCAATGGCAGACCGTAAAGCGCGTCAACATTGATTGAGCCAATGCCAATCTGGCGCAAACGCTGCACGACTTTTTGTGTCTGCTCAAAGCTTTGCGGTCGGTTGATGGCGGCCTGAACATCAGGGTGAAAATCCTGAACGCCAATGCTGGCGCGGGTTACGCCAAGTGCCAGCAGCCCGTCATACATCTCGTCATTGGCGTCCGACGGATCAATCTCAATGCTGATTTCGGTGTCCGGCTCGAATTGAAAAACTTCAGCCAGATCAGCCCGCAGATCGGCCATGTCCTGCTGTTTCAGAAGACTTGGAGAGCCACCGCCCAAATGTAGGCTTTTCAGCCGGGGCCTGACTGGCAGCCGCTGGGACAAGAGCCGTATTTCCTGGCTGAGATAAGCCAGATATCCCTTGATCGGCGCATATTTCAGCGTGTGTCTTGTGTGACAACCGCAGAACCAGCAAAGCCGGTCACAAAAGGGAATATGGATATAGACGGAAACCGGGTCGCCCGCAGGCAGATCGCGTAACATGCGGTCCATCAGTGCCGGTCCGGCACCGGCCTGGAATTGAGGTGCCGTCGGGTAGCTGGTGTAACGGGGAACAGATGCCTTATGGGTCGCCAGAACGGCTTTATGGTCAATAGCTGTGGGCTGTTTCACTGGGGATCATTGTCCTTGGCCAAAAGGGGCAAGAGATGCTCTTGCTCAAATGCGATATGTCTGCGCATGCCCTCAAAGAAGCCGCGCAGCATGTAAGAAAGCTTGTCAATATTGGCGAGCTGGTTGCTCGCCAGTTCTTCCAGCGCATCAACAATCTCATTGCAGTAGCTTTCATCTTCACAATGTTCGGCGTGAAGCCGGGTGAGGATGGGTTCCAACTCAGGATGTTTCTGACCGTCGGACAACAACAGCGGGAACAGATATTCCTCTTCGAATTTATGTGAAACCTGGACAATTGGTTGAATGTTTTGAGCTGCAAGGCGGCAATTGTTGCGGCTGACATTGTGCGGCAGCGAATCCGCTATATCTTCCAGCAGAGCGCACAAGCCAAGTTGGCTTTTGAAATTCCTCGCCAGTTTCTGGCGAATTTCAGTTTCCGACAATTGCTGGGTCTCTTGACCGTTTGTCGAGGAAAAACGGGTGTCTGGACTTTCTCCATTCCCGCCAACGGTTTGCGGCATACCGCCTGCTCCAAAGTTCATTTAACTGAGAGCAGACTGCAGTCAGACAAGCACCGTCACCTTGATCCAGATCAATGCACGGAGTTGCCGGGGCTTCTAGCAAATTCAAGCATCAGGTATTGCAGGCATCGGCATGCAGAAACTCCTGATGTTTGAATTCGTCAGAGGTAAACATCATGCGATATGCAACACCCGCCATTGTGTGCGGATTGGCCACGCTTATAGCTTTCATGGCCGTCGGGTTTGGCCAGGATGATCAGTTTCGGGCCCATATGTGGGTCCTGGTTCTGGTCATGGGCCTGGCCACAATTGTGCTTATGCGCCGAGTGCAATTTGCACCATCCGGCAAAGCATTCGCCAAAATCGAAATCGATCAGAGCGCCTATATGGATGACGTCATCCGCTATGGGGTGATCGCAACGACGTTCTGGGGCGTTGTTGGCTTTTTGGTTGGCGTGGTTGCAGCGTCGCAATTGGCTTGGCCGGTTCTGAATATTGAGCCATGGCTGAACTTTGGCCGGTTGCGGCCAGTGCACACATCTGCAGTGGTTTTTGCCTTTGGTGGCAATGCGCTGATCTGTACGGCGTTTTATGTTGTTCAACGCACATGCCGCGCACGGTTATGGGGCGGAAATCTCGCCTGGTTCGTGTTCTGGGGCTATCAGTTGTTCATCGTCATGGCAGCAACCGGCTATTTGCTGGGCATCACCCAGTCAAAGGAATATGCCGAGCCGGAATGGTATGTGGATTTGTGGCTGACGATTGTCTGGGTCGCGTTTTTGCTGGTGTTCCTCGGCACTCTGGTCAAGCGCAAGGAGCCGCATATTTATGTCGCTAACTGGTTCTTCCTGTCCTTCATTGTCACGGTTGCCATGCTGCATCTGGTCAATGGATTGTCCATGCCGGTGTCTTTGTTGGGTTCCAAAAGCTATTCCGCTTTTTCAGGGGTTCAGGATGCGCTGACCCAGTGGTGGTATGGCCATAATGCGGTGGGCTTCTTCCTGACCGCCGGCTTTCTGGGGATGATGTATTACTTCGTGCCCAAACAGGCCAATCGACCAATCTATTCCTATCGTCTTTCAATCATCCATTTCTGGGGTCTGATCTTTCTCTATATCTGGGCCGGACCTCACCATTTGCATTACACCGCGTTGCCGGACTGGGCGCAAACACTGGGTATGGTGTTCTCCATCATGCTGTGGATGCCGTCCTGGGGTGGTATGATCAACGGTCTGATGACCCTTTCCGGTGCCTGGGACAAGGTGCGGACTGATCCGATATTGCGGATGATGGTTATTTCCCTGGCGTTTTACGGCATGTCGACCTTCGAAGGTCCGATGATGTCGATCAAATCCGTCAATTCCCTGTCTCACTACACCGACTGGACCATTGGTCACGTGCATTCCGGTGCGCTGGGCTGGAACGGCATGATCACATTTGGTGCGCTGTATTTCCTTGTGCCCAAATTGTGGGGTCGGACACGGCTTTACTCCATGCGCATGGTCAACTGGCACTTCTGGCTCGCGACCCTTGGCATTGTTGTCTACGCAGCGGTGATGTGGGTCTCCGGGATTACCCAGGGTCTGATGTGGCGCGAATATGATTCACAGGGTTACCTGGTCTACTCCTTCGCGGAGAGTATTGCGGCCATGCACCCCTATTATGTAATGCGCGTATTTGGCGGCGTTCTGTATCTGGCCGGTGGTCTGATCATGGCCTTCAATATCTTCATGACGATTAAGGGCAAGCTGCGGGACGAGGTGCCTTTGGCCGATAGGTCTCCCACGTCTGGTGAACTCAAAGCCGCCAGCCCGGCCGAATAGGAGATAGAACAATGTCATTTTTGAGCAAACATAAAGTCCTTGAGAGAAATGCATCTTTGCTGTTGGCTGGGTCGCTTCTGGTGGTCACCATTGGCGGTATCGTCGAGATTGCACCTCTGTTCTATCTGGAAAACACCATCGAAAAAGTGGAGGGCATGCGGCCCTACACACCGCTGGAACTGGCCGGGCGTAACATCTATCTGCGGGAAGGCTGCTATACCTGCCACAGTCAGATGATCCGGCCTTTCCGTGATGAGGTGGAGCGCTATGGACATTTCTCTCTGGCGGCTGAGTCCATGTATGACCATCCGTTCCAGTGGGGCTCCAAACGGACCGGGCCAGATTTGGCACGCGTCGGTGGCCGCTATTCCAATGAGTGGCATGTGCAGCATCTGGTGAACCCGCAATCGGTTGTTCCAGAATCCATCATGCCATCCTACGCCTTTCTGGAAGAAACCCGGCTGAACGTCGAGAACCCTTCAGCACATCTTGTCGCCAACCGCCGGGTGGGCGTGCCCTATAGTGATGAGATGATCGAAAATGCGGCCAGGGACCTGGCCGATCAGGCTGATCCTGATGCGGATACAGATGATCTTATTGAGCGTTATCCAAAAGCGGTTCTGGGTGACTTTGACGGAAACCCGGCGCGACTGAGCGAAATGGATGCCCTTGTATCCTATCTGCAAATGCTCGGTACGCTGGTGGATTTCTCGGCCTATGAGCCGGAAAAAAACGAGCGATAGGAGGCGATCATGGAATCAACATATCAGTCCATGCGGACATTCGCAGACAGTTGGGGATTGCTCTACATGTTTGTGATTTTTGTAATCGCAGTGCTGTGGACCTTCCGGCCCGGCTCAAAGAAACACAGTGAAGATGCGGCCCGCATCCCTTTCAACGAGGACGAGAATCATGGCCGAAAATAAAGAAATTGACGAGTTCTCTGGTGTTGAGACAACGGGCCATGACTGGGACGGCATCAAGGAATTGAACAACCCACTGCCGCGCTGGTGGCTGTGGACCTTCTATGCCACGATTGTGTTTTCTATTGGCTATACGATTGCCTATCCGGCCTGGCCCGGTATTTCGGGCGCCTCAAAGGGGCTGCTGGGTTGGTCCAGCCGGGCCAATGTCAGCGCGGATCTTGCCGCTGTTGAAGCCTCTCGCTCCGCCTTTGCGGAGAAGATCCTCAACATGGAACTGGCGGAGATCGAGGCGGATGCGGATCTGCTGCAATTTGCCATTGCAGGTGGTAGTTCGGCTTTCAAGGTCAATTGCTCGCAATGCCACGGGGCGGGAGCCGCCGGTGGTGGCGGCTATCCAAACCTTCTGGATGATGATTGGATCTGGGGCGGTGATGTGGAGCAGATTTATCTGACACTGCTACACGGCATTCGCTACGATGCTGACGATGATACGCGGTTTTCTGACATGCCGGCCTTTGGGGCCGACGAAATACTGGAGCGCAGCGACATTGTCGATGCGGCCTGGTATGTGCGACAGTTTTCCGGTCAGGAAAGCGATGCCGAAGCCGCCCTTCGGGGCCAGACTGTTTATGAGGATAACTGCGCTGCCTGTCATGGTGACAGCGGTGAGGGGGACCCCGAACTTGGTGCGCCTAACCTCAGTGATGCAATCTGGCTTTATGGTGGCTCTCATGCGGACATCGTTGCCCAGATAGTCAGACCGCAACAAGGTGTGATGCCGGGTTGGGCTGGTCGTTTGAGCGAAGCCACAACCAAACAGCTGGCTGTTTATGTTCACAGTCTTGGCGGTGGTGAATAGGCCAGAAATTTCAAAATCTGCTATCATGCATCCCGAGGCAATGCCTCTGGATGCATGATGCTTTTGAGGTTTGTTTTTGAATGGGTTTTGCGGCGTTCAGCTTGATTTGGATCAAGGCTGAAATCGGCGCAAAGGCGCATATGTTTGAAACATCCAGCTGGCCAGAGATCACATGAGCAACATTGGAACACTAGACGACCCCTCAGACCCTCAGGAACTCTATGCGGCGCGCAAGAAAATCTTTCCCAAGCGCGCCACGGGTGATTTTCGGCGGCTGAAATGGATCATCATGATCGTCACTTTGGCGATCTATTATGTGACGCCCTGGCTGCGCTGGGACCGGGGCCCCTACGCCCCGGATCAGGCGGTTCTGGTGGATGTCGCCAATCGCCGGTTTTATTTCTTCTTCATCGAGATCTGGCCCCAGGAATTTTACTTTGTCGCCGGTATGCTGGTGATGGCCGGCATTGGGTTGTTTTTGGTGACGTCTGTGGTTGGCCGCGCCTGGTGCGGCTATACCTGCCCGCAAACGGTCTGGACCGATCTGTTTCTGGTGGTAGAGCGTTTCATGGAAGGGGACCGTAATGCCCGCATGAAGCTGGATGCCGCACCCTATACTTTTGACAAGCTTCGCAAGCGGGTGATCAAACATGTCATCTGGGTGTTGATTGCCGTTGCCACAGGCGGCGCCTGGATTTTCTATTTTGCCGATGCGCCAACTTTGCTGGTGGAGATGTTTACCGGCGAGGCCGCGTTTGTGGCCTATGCAACGGTTGGTGTGCTGACCGCCACGACCTATATTTTTGGCGGCCATATGCGTGAGCAGGTCTGCAATTACATGTGCCCCTGGCCACGCATTCAGGCGGCCATGCTGGATGAAGATTCGCTTGTTGTCACCTATAATGACTGGCGCGGTGAGCCACGCACACATGGACGTAAAAAGGCTGCAGCTGCAGGCGATCCGATGGGCGATTGTGTGGATTGCAGTGCCTGTGTCGTGGTGTGCCCTGCCGGCATTGATATTCGCGAAGGTCAGCAGATGGAGTGCATTACCTGCGCTCTGTGCATTGATGCGTGCGACGATATCATGGGCAAGCTTGGCCGGGAAAAAGGCCTGATCTCCTACTCAACCCTGAGCGATTACAACACCAATATGGCGCTGGCCACCGAGCCGGGTACGACGACGATCAATCCGGATCGGATACGTGATGAAAACGGGTTCATTGACGGCATTCGCCGTTTTGACTGGCGCATCTTTTTGCGGCCCCGTACGCTTTTGTATTTCTCGGTCTGGGCGCTGATCGGCATTGGCCTGTTGACCGCACTTGTCTTGCGTGACCGGCTGGGCGTCAACGTGCAGCATGACCGCAATCCGATTTTTGTCCAGATGAGCGATGGTGGCATTCGCAATGGCTACACGGTCAAGATTTTGAACATGGTGCAGGAACCGAGGGTCATCTACCTGTCCCTTGAGGGGCTGCCCGGGGCCACCATGTCGATCAATGGTCTGGACCAGCCGGATGGTGTGTCCTTTGCAGTGCCGGTCGAGCCAGACAAGCTCCGTGCCCTGCGCGTTTTTGTGCGCCAGCCTGCTTCCCATGTTGAGGGCGGGTCTACTCAATTCAATCTGATTGCAGAGGACAAGCAGTCAAATGAGATGGATATCTATGAAGCCGTCTTTGAAGCACCGGAGGTCAAGTGATGTTGTCCATGAAACGCGTTTTTAATCCAGATGAATTTACCGGCTGGCATATGTTCGGTGTGATGTGCCTGTTTTTCGGAACCATCATTTCCGTCAACATGTTTTTGGCCTATTCCGCAGGATCTACATGGACCGGACTGGTGGTGAAGAATACCTATGTAGAAAGTCAGCACTTCAATGCCAAATCGGCTGAATATCAGCGTCAGGCAGAGCTGGGCTGGCATGCGGAGACCAGTTACTCTGACGGTGTGTTTTCTCTTGCGCTGACAGACTTTGCCGGGGACCCTGTGCAGCAAAGCGAAGTAACTGTGGGTCTTGGCCGGCCTGTGCATGAAGGCGATGATCGCAGTCTGGAAATGCAGCCTTCGAATGCCGGTGGCTACACGGTTGAAACAGATCTGGGGGCCGGTATCTGGGAGGCTCAATTGATTGTCTCTCAATATGGTATCGTTGCCTGGAGCCGGATCATTCGTTTTGAAGTCGAAAGCTGACGCGATGAGCTGTTGTGGCGCGCAGGAAAAGTCTGATATCGCCGAAGAGGCGGGCGCAGAACTTGCGCAGCACGATGCGTTGCTTCACGCCGGTGAGGCTTTGCCCAAAGGCGGTTTCAAATTCACATTTTCAGTGCCATCCATCCACTGTGGCGGGTGCATCTCCAAAATAGAGCGGGCCTTGTCGCCTTTGCCGGGGGTGGACACAGCGCGGGTGAATCTGACCTTGAAACGGCTCAGTGTGGTGGTGGGTAGGCAACGCGACATCATTCCAGTTGAAAACACTCTGACGCGTCTTGGCTTTCCGGCTGTCCCAATCGAGCCTGGTGATGTGAGTGAAGCGGAAGGCGCTAAAAAAGCCTCCTCTTTGCTGAAGGCTATGGCTGTTGCCGGCTTTGCTGCCAGCAACATCATGTTGCTGTCCGTCTCGGTCTGGTCGGGTGCAGATGGTCCGACCCGTGATCTGTTCCATTTGATTTCTGCACTGATTGCCATTCCCGTGGTGATTTATTCCGGACAGGTGTTCTTTCGCTCGGCCCTTGGGGCGTTGCGCGGCGGGCATTTGAATATGGATGTGCCAATTTCGCTGGCGGTTCTGCTGGCGCTAGGCATGAGCCTGTTTGAGACCTTGACCGGGGGTGCGGATGCTTATTTTGATGCGGCGGTTACCCTATTGTTCTTCCTGTTGATCGGGCGTTATCTGGATCAGAATATGCGGGAGCGGGCGCGCAAATCCGTTGTCAGTCTCAGTCGGTTGTCCGCCAAGGGCGCAACCCGTATCGAAGAGGATGGCAAGCTGGTCTATGTGCCGCTTGATGCCATTCTGCCCGATATGAATTTGCGGGTTTTTCCCGGGGACCGCATTCCGGTCGACGGGACTATTTTGCGGGGCGGCAGCGACCTGGATCGATCTCTTGTCACAGGCGAGAGCGCCCTGGTGCCTGCCGCAGCCGGTGATGAAGTTGAGGCCGGTACGCTGAATGTCACCGGATCGCTGGATCTGCTGGTGAGCAAAACGGCAAATCAATCCTTCCTGTCTGAAGTCATGAAAATGCTGGAAGCTGCCGAAAATGGACGCGGCGGCTTTGTGCGCATTGCCGACAGAATGGCGCGTATCTATGCGCCGGCCGTGCATCTGCTGGCGCTTGCCGCTTTTATTGGCTGGCTGATCATCTCTGGTGGCGACTGGCACCGGGCGCTGACAATTGCCATTGCGGTTCTGATTGTCACCTGTCCCTGTGCTTTGGGTCTGGCTGTGCCGGTGGTGCATGTGGTGGGCGCAACGCGGCTCTTCCAAAACGGTATTTTGATGCGCGATGGGTCGGCGCTGGAACGGCTTGCTGATGTCGATCATGTCGTGTTCGACAAGACCGGCACCTTGACCATGGGGAACGCCAGTGTGACGCCATTTGCAAAGATGGGCGCGCAGGACCGGGCCCGCATTAAAACTCTGGCCAGCAACTCCTCGCATCCGGCTTCAAAGGCAATTGCCCATCTGTTGCGCGATGCGCCGGACCTTGGCACCCAAAGCGTGGTGGAAAAACCCGGTTTTGGTGTGGAAGCCAGGATTGACGGGACACTGATGCGGCTTGGCCGTTCGGACTGGGTGGCGGAGATTGCAACGCCAAGGGATGAAACGCCAAACGGCTACCCCCTCAGCTTTGCATGTGCTGACGCTGCGCCCGTCTGGTTTGCGCTGGAGGAAACCATGCGGACCGGGGCACAGGATGCTCTGGGCGCTTTGCAACAGCAAAACATATCCAGCGAAATTTTGTCCGGTGACAGCGTGGTGCCGGTGCAGCGGATAGCAGATCAGCTTGGAATTGAGCATTTCGGCGTTGGTGAGACACCGGCTTCCAAATTTGCCCGCATCAATGAATTGCAGGCCTCGGGGCGCAAGGTTCTGATGGTCGGCGATGGCATTAATGACGCCCCCAGCCTTGCGGCAGGTCATGCCTCGATAGCGCCCGCCAGCGCATCGGATATTGGCCGACAGGCCGCAGATTTTGTGTTTACCCGCGACAGTCTTGAAGCTGTTCCATTTGCCATTGGCATTGCGCGGCGTGCCGGGCGTCTGGTGCGGGGTAATTTTGCGTTGGCAATTCTGTATAATTGCATTGCCGTGCCGCTTGCGATGGCAGGATATGTGACGCCTTTGGTAGCCGCTATTGCCATGTCGGCTTCCTCAATCATTGTGGTTGCCAACAGTCTCAGATTGCTGGGGGACAAAGGTCTGCGCGCGCAAACCGCTGCTCTTGTCAGCAACAGGCCGCGATGGATGCGGTCCACAAAAACGCTGGGGGCATCTGCATGAATCTTCTGATATTCCTCATTCCAGTTGCGCTTGGCCTTGGCCTTTTGGGTCTCGGCGCTTTTTTGTGGAGCCTGCGGACCGGCCAGTATGATGACCCGGAAGGGGCTGCAGAACGTATTTTACAGGATGATGATGACCCTCTTTGAGGTGCAGATCTGAATTTTTTCAGACTGGCTGCCCGCGAATCCTGGCTTTGAATACTTTGGGCTCATATGTTTTTTGCATTTATTTCAGCTACTTCATCCCGTATCTCTTTGACATTTCAAGATTTGACAAATAAATTTCAGCTATCAGGAATTTATTTGTCAAACAGCGTCTGGTAAATGCGCGGGATGAAACGCTGCAACAGTGTTGCAGAGCTATGCCAAAGGCATGCGCCGTTTCTGCGTACCGCTCCACGATGCCTATGACGGTCTTCTGTGCCCTGTGACGGTGGCCAAAGCGGCGACCTGATTGCATGGAAGAAACTCACTTAACTGAAATTCGGACCGTTTTTTTGGACGGACAGGCTTTTTGAAGAAAGTCAGGCTATCGCACGTCCAGAAGCCAAGTTTTCAGAGCATTCAGATAAAGGGCACTTCGATGGAAAAACGAATTATCAGCGGCACCGACCTGGAGGTTTCCGTAATCTGTTACGGGCCGATGCGTATTGCGCAGAGCCAAGACGATCCAGACCTGCCAGTACACTTGCGTGCAATGCATGCCGCAATTGATCATGGCATAAACTTCATTCACTCAAGTTATGAATATGGCGTGCGCTGGATGATGCATGAGGTCTTGAAGGATCACCCGGAGCGGCACAATTTGCTGCACGTCATCAAGGCACCGGTGCCTGATTGGGACGACCCGGATTTTGATGCTGCCAAGCTTGAGCTGATCATTGATGATGCCCTGCGCGATCTGTGCACCGACCGTATTGCCATGGTGCAGTGGATGTGGCGCTGTCGTCCGCATGACGAGGAACACAGACTTCCCCTGTTGGCCAACATTCACGATAAGGTTGCTGAAACCTTCGAGCAATTGCGCCAGAAGGGCAAGGTTGGTCATCTGGCCTGTTTCCCGTATTTCCCCGAAAGCGCTGCCACGGCCATGGCGCATCCGGCTGAAGAAGCCCTGATTGCCTATTACAATCCGCTGGAGATGGAAATGTCGCCGGTGATCGACACACTGAATGATGACGGACGGGGCTTTCTGGCCATCCGCCCGCTCTATGAGGGTGTGCTGACGGACCGTTATGCCAGTCATGCGGACGTGCCAGAGGGGCATCGCCTGGCCAAAGAAAAATATGCCGATGCGTTTAACGCCCGGCAGAAACTGGCAGAGGCGATTCCTGAAGCAGCTGACGGCATGACCCGCTTTGCCATACGTTTTCCGCTGATGTCAGCCAATTGCGCCAGTGTCATCGTGGGGCTCAACAGCGAAGAACAGGTCGTTGAAATCTGCGATCACGTGGCGGGCGTAACACCCGACCCGGACACTGTTTCACGTGTCCGGGCGCTTATGGGCCATTGAGAGACCATTGAAGCACAAATGAGCCCCCATAGGACTGACCCGCAGTTCTATGGGGGCATTGTGCCATCGGACACTTGTCAGGTTGTGTTACCTACAATCAGTTCCACATCGATATCGATCTTTTGAGATACATTTTTGCCCTCAATACAGTCCAGCAAACAGCGTGCCGCCGTATCACCGATTTTCCAACGGGGCGTGTCGATCGTCGTTAGTTCAGTTGATATCAACTTTCCTATGGATGAGCCGTTGAAGCCAGCAACGGCGATTTGTTTTGGCACTGATATTCCTGCGCGGTGCAAATGAGTCAAACCGCCAATTGCAAGAGAATCATTGAGGAAGTAGATCGAATCCAGATCGCCGGCGCGGGCCAGTAAGTCTCGTGTGCTCTGCAAGCCGAAGGATGGTTCACGATTACCGTCTTCGACAATTTCCGCAGTCACGGTCAAACCATGCTCCTGAAGCTGGTTGCAAAACCCCTCATAGCGTCTTGCTGCACACACATCTTTGGTATGCTGTGAGCCGACATAGCCAATTTTGCGAAAACCTTTTTCAAAGAAATGTCGTGCCATCATCCGGCCTGCTTCAATGTGCGAAAACCCGACATTAAAATCAAATTCCGGAACATCATTGTCCCAAATCTGCACAATTGGACAAGGCTTTGCCGCAAGCAATTTGTCTGTTGAAGTACTGTGAGCGATACCGCCTGTCAGGATCATGCCCGATGGTTGCCAAGGCAGCATGGTGCGAATGAGTTCCTCTTCGATATCGGTGTGGAAATCCGAGGCACCGATGAACGTATGCATGCCGGCGCCTGTCAGGACGGTGTTGATGCCGCCCAACACCTCACCAAACACATTGTTCCCCAGCGATGGAATAATAACGGCGACCATCAAATTGGTTTGAGAACTCAAGGAGCCAGCGATCAGATTTGGCAGATACCCTAATTCTGCAATGGCTTCATGCACGCGATTGCGCGTTGGGGCAGATATGCTTCCTGTCTGACGGATAACTTTGGAAACTGTCATTGTGCTGACATCCGCCAGCTTGGCGACATCTGACAGAGTGATTTTTTTGGTTTTTCCAATACCCGACAAACGCCCGCGCTTTGCGGAACCGTTTTTCCTAATATTCATAAAGTGCCCGTATCAGGTGACCCGAAAAACGGGCTTTTGATATCATATCGGGTATTGGGATGTCGGTGCAAAGACATGTGTTTTACCTAGGGTATGAACGACGGGCGCGGAAGTTGCGGTTAAGCTTAAAAAATGCAGCAGACAAAAAGGATTGCCACCTCTGCAATAACAAAGACACAATCAGATGCAGTCTGACAATTGTCCGATAGACTATACGGCTCGGCTCAATCCAAACCTGCTTCCACCCGGTGGCAGGTAATGGAATGACCTGCATCATTGGTTACCAACCGTTTTGGCTCGTTGGTCTGACATATTTCTCCCAGATAGCTCTGGCACCTGGGATGAAAGGCGCAACCGGACGGCGGATTAACTGGCGATGGAACTTCCCCGCGCAAAATGATCGGGTCGTGGGCCTTATCAACCCTCAAGGGAAGGGCGGCAGATAAAAGCGCCTGAGTATAGGGGTGTTGCGGCGCATCAAACATTTGGTCTGTGGGACCATTTTCCACCAGTTTTCCCAAATACATGACGGCAATCTGATCAGCCATAAAACGCGTGGTGCCCAGATCATGTGCGACCACAACATAGGAGCAGCCAAATTCCTGTTGCAGGTCTTTGAAGAGATTCATGATCTGCGAGCGGATTGACACATCAAGCGCGGACACCGGTTCGTCCAGAATAATCAGTTTTGGCTTGGCGACAATGGCGCTGGCAATTGCGATCCTCTGGCGCTGACCGCCGGAAAACTCATGCGGGAAGTTCTTGGCCTGCTCAGGACGCAAGCCAACCGCAAGCAGTGCTTCATCAACGCGCTTCGTCAGCTCACCTTTGGTAAGATTCTGGTTGATGACCAAAGTCTCGGCGACAATATCAAACACACGCATACGCGGGCTGAGCGACGCCCATGGATCCTGAAAGACTGCCTGTACATTGGTTCTGAACGTGCGCAAATCCGCGCCGGTCATCTCCCCGACATCCTTGCCTTCAATAATGACCTGTCCTGCTGTCGGCGTCAGAAGTTTCAGCAACATGCGCGCCAGTGTGGTCTTGCCACAGCCGGATTCCCCAACAAGTGCCAGTGTTTTGCCGTGCTCCAAATTGAAGCTGACATTGTCCACTGCCCGCACAATGGCTTCATTCCCGCCGAACAGCCCGCGAGAAATGGGGAAATGCTTGGTCAGTCCCTTAACGTCCAGAATGTGTTGCAATGTCATAATGTGCGCTCAACTTTCCAGCACTTTGCCAAATGGCTTTCCGCACCACTCAGGCCTTGTGTTTCTGGCGGTGCCTGTGACCTGCAAATATCATCAGCGTGAGGGCAGCGAGGAGCAAAGCTGCATCCGGTTTTCCCGGCAAACAGGGATGGAGGTTGGCCCTCAATGGCATACAGACGATCAACCTTTTTGTCGACGGATGGTACGGAGTTGAGCAAGGCTTCGGTATAGGGGTGCGACGGGGCCTCGAAAACATCTTTTACGGTTCCGGATTCAACAATTTTCCCCGCATACATAACCACCAGTTTGTGACAGAGATTGGCGACGATCCCCAGATCATGGGTGATGAACACGATCGCCATGCCGGTTTCTTTTTGTATCTCCTGCAACAAGTTCAGATATTGCAACTGGATCGTCACATCCAGCGCTGTCGTGGGTTCGTCAGCGATGATTACCTTGGGCGCGCCGGCAATGGCAATTGCCCCGACAATGCGCTGTTTCATGCCACCGCTCATCTGGTGCGGATAAGCGCTGATCCGTCGTTCGGCATCAGCCACGTTGACCTTCTTCAAAGCATCAATTGCCCGTGTGAGCAGTGAGCCTCGCGGTGCCGTTGGGTCCGTAATGCGCAGGGCTTCAATGACCTGATTGCCGACAGTGTAAACGGGATTGAGCGATGTATGAGGATCCTGCAAAATCATGCCAATTTCGTTGCCACGTATCGCAGTCATTTCCCTGGCGGTCTTTCCAACCAGATTTTCGCCGTTCAGCCAAACTTCTCCGCCTTCAATGCGGCCAATAGGGCTTGGCAGAACTTGCATGATGGAAAGGGCCGTCATGGATTTGCCGCTGCCTGACTCCCCGACAATGCCCAACGTTTCTCCAGCCCCAACGGAAAAGCTGACGTCATCAACAACGGACACGGATTGAGTCGAAAAATTCAGTGTCGTATGCAGGTTTTTTACTTCCAGAACGGTGTTGTCAGTCATGTCAGACCTGCCTCAACTTTGGGTCCAGCCAATCACGCAAACTGTCACCCAGCATGTTGACACACAGAACTGTCAGCAAAATTGCCATGCCGGGAAAGAACGAGATCCACCAATTTGAAATAATCAGCTGACGACCATCGGCAACCAGAAGACCCCATGCCGGGGTCGGTCGGGGGATGCCAATTCCCAGAAAGCTGAGTGTCGCCTCCAATATGACAACAACACCGATCTGCAGGGTTGCCAGTACCACAATCGTATTGACGATATTGGGCAGAATATATTTGCGCAAAATACGAAAATCCGAGGCTCCGGCCACACGTGCCCGTGCCACAAAATCACGTTCCCGGAGGCTCAGCGTTTCTGCTCTTACCTGGCGCGCAAAATATCCCCAGATGACGAAAATAACGACAAAAATAACCAGTTGAAAGCTCGGTCCTGACACAGATGCCAATGCCAGCGCCAACAAGATGCTTGGCAGTGCAAATGTGATATCCACAATGCGCATGATGATGATGTCGACCCAGCCACGCATGTACCCTGCAAGCAACCCCAGAATGGTGCCGACAACAGCGCCGAGCAAGATGCCGGCCAATGAGATGACAAGTGCATATTTTGCACCATGCAGGATGCGGCTAAGGACATCCCGGCCCAGACGGTCAGTGCCGAAAATGAACTCGGACGTGCCACCAAAGAACATCGGTGGCACCAACCGGTCCCGCAAATGAGCCTTGTAAGGATCGTACGGAGCAATAAAATCCGCGAACAATGCCGGGATGATCAGAACTGCCATCAGGATGATGATAGGTATGATTGGCAATCCGCCAAAACGCTTCTGTTTTCGAGCCATGCGATGATTGCTCCTTTAACTATACCGAATGCGCGGATCAATGACCGCGTATAAAACATCGACCAGAAAATTTGCGAAGAGAAAGAATACAGCGAAGAACAGCACCACCGACTGGATGACCGGAAAGTCCCGACCGCGAATGGCATCGATGGCCAGCAATCCGGTGCCGGGCCACGCAAAAACCGTTTCAATGACAACAGACCCGGTGAGCAGCGATCCGGCGAGCACACCAAAATAGGTGATGGGTATGATTGCTGCATTTCGAAAAGCGTGTTTCCAGATGACCCACGGTTCCGACACGCCCTTGACCCTTGCAAGCTTAATGTATTCCGCATCCAGGACTTCCAGCATGGCAGAACGGGTCAACCGCGTCAGCGCGGCAATTTGAAACCAGGCCATGGAGACTGCTGGCAAAATCATGTGTGACAATCCGCCATAGCCCGATGTTGGAAACCAGCCCAAAGTCACAGCAAAAATCCACATCAGGACGATGCCAAGCCAGAACGCGGGAAGTGACTGCCCGAGAAGAGCGATAATATTTGCAGCGGTATCAAAGATGCTGTTCTTTTTGACAGCGCCCAGAACACCAAGGGGAATGGCGACAACGAGACTGATGAGCATGGCAAGGCCGCCCAGTTTCAGTGTTGCAGGCAATCGCTCCACCACAACTTGCGCTGCTGTGCTGCCCTTCCATTTTGTCGAGTCGCCAAAATCGCCGACAGCTGCATTCTTGAGAAAGGTAAAATACTGAACGTGATAGGGCCGGTTCAGACCCAGATGCTCGGTCAGAGACTCAATCTGCTGCGGAGTTGCGTCATCCGGCAGAAGGGCGTCGACCGGACTCCCGGTCAAATGGCTCAGACTGAAAACAATAACCGTTATGACCAACAGCGAAGCAATCAGTTGAGAAAGTCGCGTTAAAAGGAAACGAAGCATTCACACGTCCTTCAAAGCTAATTTGCAGGTCGAGTCCCGGGCAAAATCATGCCCGGAACTCGGTGTCAGAACCGCCTATTTAGCGGGCGTAATTGATGAGAAATGACTCACCCCGACCGAGGTGGCACCAGGAAAGACCCAGCTGCCAACAGTCTCAGGATTCACGATCACTTCGGCAGAAATGCTCGCAAGAGGCGCGACTGCGTATTGCTCAAACACCTGGGTGAATATAGCTCCCGCCAGTTTGTCACGTTCCGCAGGATCAATTGATACAGAATATTGTGCCATCAGTTCTTCAATGACCGGGTCCTCATAATTGTTCTTTGGACGACCCATAGCCGAGTAGTAGTTGCGGATACCAACAGCACTTGGTTTCACCGGAAGGTTACGCATGGGGTGGAACATCTTGGCGCTGCGCTTGGAACGCAATCCACCAAGGCTTGCCCAATCCATTTCAACGATCTCGGTTTGGAAGCCCGCCTCATCGAGGAAAACCTGCATCAATTCAGCCATGGCCGGGAATTCCGGATTGCCTGCAAGTGTAGACGACAGGATCGGAATAACCGGATTTGAGAATTTCTCAGGATACCCGGCGTCTTTCATCAGAGCCCGCGCTTTTTCCAGATCATAGCCGTAGGCACCTTCGAACCGTTCTGCCAGTTCCGGAACATACCCTTCGTGGCGCGGATCCATGCCGAAGACAGGAAGAATGTCGGCTCTGCCATCATAGAGAACATCAATCATGGTTGGGCGATCAATCGACCGATTTATGGCTTCACGAATTCTGATGTCGATCCAAGGAAGAGTTTTATCCAAACCTTCATCGCCCGGCGTCAGGAATGCACCGTTGAACAGCATTGTTGTCTGGTTCGAGGCGTTTGTGGATTGTATCGCCTGGAAACCTGCGTTGAGTGCATCGCCTTGCAATTCCCGTGGCAAAATCACGATGTCAGCTTCCTTGGCAAGAAGTTTTGCCAATGTGGTTGCCGGTTCTGCAATGAATGTCAGCTCAAGACGGTCGAACTCTGCATCATTACCAGACCAGTGATTTTCAACTTTCTCAAAGGTCAAGCCCTGACCAACAAGGCGTTCAACATATTGCAATTCGGCAGTTCCGGCAGGTTTGGCATCATAGCCCTCAAGCCCTTCAGCATCGAACTGGGCTTTGGAATAGATGACCAATGATCCACGTCCGCCATGAACAAACAGAAAATCCACTTGCGGTTTTGGCAGTGTGAATTTGACGGTGTGATCATCAATGGCTTCTGCAACAGCGCCTTCGAGCTGGCTGATCCCGTTTAGTGTCGTATCCGGCCCAGTATGAAGCTCCAGGCTGTGGATCACATCTGCGGCGGTAACCGGACCCCAACCGAAATGAAACTCGGCAGCTGGTTTCAGCTTGAAAGTCCATTCGGTAAAGTCATCATTATGCGTCCAGCTTTCAGCCAGACTGCTACTGTCATAAATCCCGGTTTTCGGGTTGTGCCCGACCAGGCCTTGCATGGACGGCCCGAGCGCAAAGTCACCCGGAGTGTTCCAATATCGGTTTGTTTCAACGGCTGGCGGACTCATGACCATTTTAATGGTTTGAGCCAGCGCAGATGTCGAACTAAGTGCGGCGAAAGCCAACATGGCTGACACGCCAAATGTAGTAATCTTTCTATGAAGCACAGCATCCTCCCAAAGAGCAATTTGCTTGTTTAAATTCTGCGGTGAATTTCCATGATGCAAAACTTCACACCCATTCACCCGGAAAATGATATCGATATCTCTATTGATATTCCTAAAGGTTAGCGATAACCTAATTTACGGTAGAGAAACAAATTCGTTTCGTCAACCGGTCACAAAATTCCTGATTTTCATCACATGGAAAGCTCAAAAAATGCGAATAATGATCGTTGGTGCGGGCGCTATTGGCGGCTTTCTTGCGTGCCGTCTACACGAGGGCGGGCATGACGTCAGCGTTGTTGCAAGAGGTCCGCATTTGGACGCGATCAAGGCACAGGGCCTGCGTTTGCGAAGTGTGGACGCTACAGAAATAACGGTTCATCTCAATGCAAGTGACGCCCCTGAAACACTGGGGCCCCAGGATTTGATTATCACCACCGTCAAGGCCCCTGCGCTGCCGGACATCTTACAGAAAATCCGTCCGGTGATAGAAGTTGGCACACCCGTGATCACCGCCATGAATGGTGTTTTTTGGTGGTATGGACACGGATTGGACATCTCTGGTTCAGCGCCGGATACATCTCGTCTTGACCCCAATGGCACCATTGCAGCCATGCTTCCTATTGAGCAGACAATGGGCGTGGTGATTCATTCAACAAATGAAGTTGTAGAGCCGGGAATCATACAAAACCGGAGCAGCAAGAACAGATTTGTGCTGGGTCCGGCAACGGCTGAAGCAAGTCACCTGGCAGCAGAACTTGCCGCGCAGCTTACAGTACCCGGTGTGCTGTTTGAAACAGACGCAAACATACGCCTGACCATGTGGCGAAAATTGCTGCGCAATCTGTCAACGGCACCGTCATCGGTCCTGACAGGTGGCGAAGCCTACGACATATTGAATGACGATCATGCAAGAAATGTCGCACGAGCCCTGTTTCTGGAAGGGGCTGCTGTTGCAACAGCGCATGGATTTTCGGGTTTGGAAGGCGATGTGGAACACGTATTCAAACGGGGAGGCGGCGCCCGTCAAAAACCGTCCATGTGTCAGGATTATGATCTGAAACGCCCGATGGAAATCGACAATATTTTGCGTATTGTGCAGGATTTCGCAAGGCAAAGCGGCGTGAAGACACCAACTCTGGATACTGTGGTTGCGCTGGTTATCTTGCGCGCGCGACTGGCCGGTTGCTACCCGGCCCAGGACCTGCAGCAGCCAGAAAATCCGTAAATCAACTCGCAATCCGGGCAATAAACAATCGTCCGAAGCCTATTGCAAAAGTGAATTTTCTGGCTGAAAACTTTTGCAAATCATCACACGTCCAAGCAGCTATTTTGAAAGGAATTCAAGTATGAGTGGCCATCGCAAGTCAATTATCATAACGGGTGGAGGCAGTGGCATTGGCCGAAGCTGCGCAGAATTATTTCTCAAAAGTGGCTACAGGGTTGGCCTGATCGGGCGGCGTCCTGGCCCTATGCAGGAGCTCGCTGCCGGGGATGATAACGTACTGGTTCTGGCATGCGATGTAACAGATCCGGATTCTGTGCGCGCGTCCTTTGACAAAGCCTATGAGCACTGGGGCCACATTGACGTATTGTTCAACAATGCCGGTCTGAGCAAAAAATCACAGACGATTGATCAGGTCTCAACAGAGGACTGGCTGGAGGTGGTCAATGTCAATCTGACCGGCGCGTTCTTCTGCGCAAGGGAAGCCTTTCGCATCATGCGCCAGCAGAAGCCGCAAGGCGGACGCATCATCAACAATGGCTCCATTTCCTCGCAAGTCCCAAGGCCGGGATCAGTAGCCTACACCAGCACAAAAAGTGCGATAACGGGCCTCACGCGTACACTCTCGCTGGACGGGCGACCCTTCGATATCGCCTGCGGACAGATTGATATCGGCAATGCGCAAAGCGATATGACAGCGCGGATGTCAGGTGGTGTTCCCCAGGCAGACGGATCGTTAAAGCCGGAACCTACAATGGATGTCGGCAATGTGGCGTCGTCTGTTTTACACATGGCAAATCTGCCGCTTGATGCCAATGTGCTGTTTATGACGGTCATGGCCAATCAGATGCCCTTTGTCGGCCGCGGTTAGGCTGGCAAGACCACAAACCGCAGTGGCGACTGTGAAATCAATCAGCCGCCGCTGTTGTAAACCGGACCTTGATTAAAAGTGGCGAGAAAGCCGGTATAGGGCGCAGCACGGCAGCACGTGGACATGCGGCGCATCTGGCAAGCTGGCTAGGTTGTATCACCTTCAATAAGCTGAAGCGTCGAGCGGTAAAACTGGCCTTCCACATCGTCAGTCAACAGGGCCAGCAATTTTTCCCCAGAGACTTTGCCAATCTCATATTTCGGCACATCCACTGTCGTGAGTTTGGTCCGAATGGAAAATTTCTGCATGGAGCCGTTAAATCCGGCAATAGCCACATCTTCGGGCGCAGACAGGCCCTTGTCGGCAAGATATGACAGCCCTCCCACAGCCATTGGATCATTCAGGTAATAAATGGCATCAATATCAGCGGCTTTGGAGAGGAGCCGATGGGTCAGGATTTTACCTGATTCCGGTTGGCGTGGAATGTTGTCATCCGTCTCAACCTCAACCGAAATTCCCGCTTCTGACAGCCTATCCCGAAATGCCCGGAACCGCTGAAATGCACATACGTCAATTGATAATTCGGCACCAACATATGCCACTTTTTTGAATCCTTTTTTGATAAAGTGGTCAGCGATTATCTGGCCGGCTTCAATCTGAGAAGGGCCTACATGATAGTCAAAATCCAGGTGATCGGTGTCCCAGACCTGAAGGATTGGACAACTGCGTTTCTTCAACAATTCGGAAAGTTCGGGCTTATGATGAATTCCTCCGGTCAGAATGATCCCCGCCGGTTGCATTGCCAGCATTGACTTGATGACTTTGAATTCTTCTTCGGGGTCGAAAAACGACTCGCCAATAGTTGTGAAGTAACCTCTTGGACGGAGTACGGAATTGATCCCGCTTAGTATCTCGCCAAAGACCAGGTCATTCACTGACGGAATGACGACCGCGACCATTGAACTGCGCTGGTTTCGAAGTGAACCGGCAAAAATGTTAGACACGTAGCCAAGTTCTTCAGCGGCGCTTTTAATGCGTTCCTTGGTATCAGGTGATATTCTGGAAGACCCGGTCATAGCACGCGAAACTGTCATTATGCTGACACCCGCGCGTCTTGCGACGTCGGTTTGGGTCGCATTTCTTGGCTTGGAGCCGAATGTGTTCGCCAAAATATCACCTTACATTCAGTTGGTTCAAAATCGAGGGAGAATGCGATCGACCCTGATACCAGCCCAATGAAGCTGAGTGGCAATAAGACCCATTTTATCGTCCGGCCTCGACTCTATTCCTTTTAATATCCTGAGGCAAAACAAACCTTGGAGCCAAATAACGCTACATCAACGGAAAGTGCTCTGCACGAAACACAGTGTGAAACACCTCTCCGTCAAACATGTCTATAAGTGCTTTTGATTTCTCCCGGCTGTCAAAACGTTCAGGAGAATTCAAGGCTGCATCTATGGCCTCGCGCGAGTCGAATTTGATCGCAATCACCAATTCCATTGGCATATCCGGGTTATCGCTTTCAACCTCGCGCATGACACGTACTTCCTGCGCACCTGGAAATGCGCGCCATGTATCGGTCAGGACCTCGCTGATATAGGCGTCAAATTTCTCCTGATATCCGTCCCTGACCTTGCCTTTGAAAAAAGCACATCGAATAAACATCACTTCCTGCCTTCCGTTTGATCAACTTCTTCTGCAAATTTTACCAGGTCGGATACAAATTCGTCCGGAAACTCCGCTTGCAAAGAGTGCCCGCCATCGGAGTATTCCGCAACTTTTGCGTTGGGAATTCTCTCTAAAATGTCGTCCACATCCTTTTGAATTCTGAAAAGCCGGTCATGCAGGCCAACAAAAACCAACGCCGGTATCGTGAGTGTTTCCCAAGGAAAATCCCAATCCGCCTTGTTGACGCCATCGGCCAGGCGGCGGCGAGGATGATCTGCAGGCCAGGGCGTATAACCTTCTTCGGGAAGGTGCGTTTCCCGCATTTTCTCAAGTTCCGCCGCACTTGAAAGCACGGGACGCAATACATCATACACAAGTGGCATGCCGCCCATGGCAATCAATCGCGCTTCAAGAGTGTTTATCCATTCGACCTGCGCATTCGACTTTCGAAGCGTGTTTATAAGCGCAATTGCCTCTGCATTCGCGCCTTTTTCCAAGGCTCTGACACCGAACAGCCCGCCAATCGACAGACAACACATAATGGGCCGCTGAGGCTTCTGATCATCCAGCACATGCACAATATCCGAAACAATTTCTTCAGGCTCCAGCCGTGCATCAGACCCATAAAGTGTTTCACCTTGCCCGCGATAGTCGAAACTCAGCGTCCCGTAACCCCGGGCGCGAAGGGCAGGCGCAATCCTGTCTTCCCAAGCACGGGTTGTGGCCCCCATGGAATTCAGGAAAACAAATGTTTGTTTCCCCTGTGAAGGTGCTTGGTGGATGACGTGAATCTGATTTTTTTCATCTATTTTGACGAATTTTGGAGCGACAGAGCTCATACGATATCCCTTGTAAATTGAGTTCTTAACACGGTGGTTTCCCTCGTTTCAGCTTCTCTGTGAGCAAGCCGTTTGAAGGCAGCCCGATCAACTAGCGTGATATATATCCAAAAAAACAATTTGACATATTTTTTTTAAGATGCTGTGTTAACGTTAACATGATGGAGTGTCATGGTAAACACAGCAATCTAAAAAATATTTATGAAATGGGAGGAAGTTTAAATGAATAACATATCTTCATTTATGGCAAAAAGTTCGTTTGCCTTATGTATTGGCGCGTTTGCGTCGACGGTTTCTTTTGCCGAAACAATAGAAATGACTTACGCGCATTCGGAAAATCCGAGTTCAACAACAGCCGCCATCGCCTTTGAGGCCATCGTTGAAGGCAAGTCCGGCGGAGAAATTCAGGTCAACCGCGTCATTCATGGAGCTCTTGGGAGTGATCGTGATGTTGTGGATCAATTGCGCCTGGGTGAACTTGAGTTTTATGTCGTTGGTGTACACGGCCTGAACGGCATTGCCCCGAATTTTCAGCTTTTTGATGCACCATTTGTCTTCAAGGATCGCCGTGAGTTTTACGGGTTGATGCAGGACAAAGAGCTTGTAAGTTTTGTCAATGACTACCTTTTGGAAGCATCAAACAACACCGTTCGCTTCTTTGGCGCTGCCGAAAACTCAGTGCGTAACCTGTATTCAAAAGCAGGTCCGATCCGCACACCGGCAGATCTGAAAAACGTCAAATTGCGCGTACCACCAGGCCCGCTTAATATTGCTGTCTGGCAAGGCCTTGGTGTCGGCAGTGTTGTTGGCCTCTCGGGTTCTGAGCGAAATCAAGCCTTACAAACGGGCCTGATTGATGGTGTTGAAGGCAGCCTTTCCGGCGCGGTTGGCAATGGACATCTGGACATTCTGGATCATGTCTCGTTTACCGGCCACAGTTTTTCTTACATGGCTTACCTGGCGAACAATGATTTCTGGAACGGATTGTCTGACGAACACCAATCCATCTTGAAAGAAGCGATTGACCTGTCAATCATCGTTCAAAATGGTTCGGCGATGTCGGAAGAATTTGCTGCCATCGAAGAGCTGCAGAAAAAGGGCACAACCATCACAGTTCTGTCTGCCGATGAAAAAGCAGCATGGCAGGAAATTGCCTATCCTGTTGGCCAGAATTTTGTGAAAGAAAATGTAGATGCGGACTTCACATCTACAGTGATCAATGCGCTCGAGCGTGTGAGAGCAAATCTGGATTGATGCCATAAAGCTCATTAATCATCCTTGATCCCGTGGCCCATTAATTGGCCACGGGATCAAGGCCTGCCGCCAGATCAAGTCGAATAAACCTGGACCAGCCGCTACCGGATCATAGCCTGTGTCCCCACCTTTGAAGGAAATACGATGCTCGTTGCATCCATAATGCTTTTGGCGCTGATTGTAGGCGTCCTGATCGGGCTTCCCATTTTCGCTGCAATGGGCCTGTCGACAATGTCTCACTTCTTTGAGACGGGCCGCGAATCCACCCTAATTATTCTCAATCAGCGCCTCTTTGATGGCGTAACGTCTTTTACATTTCTCGCCGTGCCGATGTTCATCCTGGCTGGAGAAATCATGACGAAAGGCGCATTGATTGATCGGCTGCTGGATGTTGCCCGTGCCTTTGTTGGCCATCTTCAGGGCGGCCTTGCCCAGGTAAATATCCTTTCAAGCGTATTTTTCGCTGGCATTTCAGGTTCAGGGCAAGCGGACATTGCGGCCATGGGCTCCACCATGATGCCGGCGATGGAGAAGGAAGGTTACCCGCGTGCCTATGCGGCAACGGTAACTGCACAATCTGCAACCCTCTCTCCGACCTTGCCACCCAGTATTGTTATGGTTGTGTATGGGGCAGTCTTCGGGGTTCCTGTCGCAGCTTTGTTCGGCGCTGGCATTACCGTCGGTTTCTTTATGGCCTGCGCCTATATGGTGTGCGCCTATTTCATGACCCTGAAATACAAAATACCAAAACATCCAAGGGCGTCATGGAGACAGGTTGTCTCGGCACTTCGCAAAGGCCTGGTGCCTCTGGGCATGCCGTTTATCATCCTGTTCGGGATTTTTGGCGGGCTTTTCACCACCGTTGAATCTGCATCAATCGCCGTTCTTTACGCCATGATTACAACCATGCTGGTGTATCGAACTGTGACCATTGCCCAACTGGGGCCGATATTGATAAGCGCCGCAGTTACATCGGCCGCAGTGGTTATCATTTCAGGTGTTGCTCTTTCATTTTCATACATTGTTGCAATCCAGAACATTCCTGAAATTGTGCTGGACGCATTGCTTGGCGTTACGTCCAATCAGTTTGCCATCATATCGATGATAATTGCTGTCTTGCTGATTGCGGGCATGTTTGTCGGGCGAACTGCGAACATTCTGCTGTTTGGCCCGATCATCATTCCAATCTTTTACGAATTCGGATTTACGCCGGTTCATACCGGCATGATCATCATCATCGTTCTTGGCGTGGGCCACCTGACACCACCCGTCGGTGGGGCAATTCTGACAGCCTGTCTGATCGGGCGGGTCACGATCGCCGATATCATGAAATATATGTGGCCCGTTATTATTCTGGAAGTTGTGCTTGCCATAATTATTATCTTCATCCCGGCCATAACCGAATTTCTGCCCAGAATGTTTGAACTGGGAGGGCTGATACCATGACCGTTTCACCAAGAGGATCAGGCACTTTTGCAAGAATTTTTGCGCCATGGGACCGTTTTACAGGGTTTGTAGACGTCGTCAGTCGCTGGTTCATGGGAATGGCTCTTCTCGGCGTTCTTTGCATGCTTCTGCTGCAAATCCTCATACGCTATGTCTTGCCGTTTCCCGCTCCCTGGGTTGAAGAAGTTGCCGTTTACCTGTCCGGATATGTGGCCTTGGTCGGCATGTCGGTCTGCTTGCGCGCAAGCTACCATCTTGAGGTGGATCTTCTGGTCCAACTCTTACCCACACGGCTGCGCAAGCTCCACAGAGTCTTTCTGATGGCGGTGGTCGCTGTCTTCGCTCTGTATCTGATGAAATACGGCATGAAATTTGTAGAACTTGGATGGGGCCAGGTAAGCCCATCAAGCTATCTGTTTGTCTCTCACGCACGCTTGTCCGTACCCATTGGCGGCCTGCTTTTATTGCTGCAGTCCTTAACAATGATGGGGCGGGCACTGATCGATTTTCTGGAAGACAAAGATGACAATGACGCTATGCCGGAAGCTGGCGGTCAATTGAGTGATACCTGACATTCACCACGCTTCCAGAGGTCCCATATGATTGTCCGATTTGCTGTGTTTGAAGGCACTGTGCATGCAGGAAATGCGCAGAATTTCAGAAATGCGATTCTGGAGCGTGTGGTGCCGCGCTGGAAAGCAATGCCAAATGTTCAAACTGTATCCGTCAATTTTGAAGTGGGGCGTGATGACGGTGCTCCCCAATATCCTATGATCGTGGCCATCAGCTATCCGGACCGGGATGCGATGGAGGACGCACTTGCCAGTGTGGAACGTGAACAAACAAAGTTTGAAGCGGACAAGGTGATGGCAGATTTTTTCGTGGGCACACTCCACCACCACATCATGGAAACTGACAGCTAGGGTCAGGCCCTGTGGGTCAACGGCTTTTCCTTGATGAGAAAATCAGATTCAGTGTTGCAAACGATGGAAGTTTGTCCTGTCTGAATTGACCTGCAAGCAGTTGCTGCGCGCATTGTTCAAGCGCAGGGCTGGATGCCGATGTAATTGCGTTCAGTGATGAAAACAACCAAAATCCAAAACCTTATCAATGGTTTTAGTCCGCCGACGACATTCTCTCTTCGGTCAAGCGGTTCTGCCTGAAAACCCGCAAAGCCAATGCATCAAACTTCAGATTGATGTGACCAGATATCTTGCCACAGCCAAGCAATTTGTTTTCATTGACTCACAAGGACCATTGCAAAAAGGATGGGTTTTGCGATGACGTCAGCAGAATAATTTGAAAAAAATCAGCAGTTTTGTTACCTCGTGGTTCTGAAAAAGAAAAATTATTCGATGGCGAGGAATGGTCTTGGATTGGGTTAGTCTTGCACGAGAATTCGTAACGCTGTTTGTGGTTATCGACCCGATTGGTTCTATCCCCGTGTTTCTTTTTGCGGTTGCCAGCGTTCCGCCAAGCCTTCACCGAAGATTTGCAATACGTGCTGTAGCCATTGCAGGGTTTGTTCTGCTGTTTTTTCTCGTAGGTGGGCAGTTTGTTCTGGAAGCAATTGGATTGCGGCTAGGGTCTTTTCAGATTGCGGGCGGAATTATCTTGTTCCTGTTTGCGCTGACTATGATTTTCGGTGATTCAAAACCAGATATGGAAATAGCTGCTGCAGGAAGTAACGACCTCTCGGGGGCGGTATTCCCTCTTGCGATGCCATCCATTGCATCACCAGGAGCAATGCTGGCCATTGTGGTTTTAACAGACAATCACAGCCAGACGATTTCAGAGCAAGCTGTGACGGCAGTCTTCCTCATACTCATTCTTCTTTTTACGCTTATTTTGCTCTTGGGCGCGTCGCTAATTTACCCCTACATCGGCAAAACGGGTGCAAGCATAATTAGTCGAGTAATGGGAATTGTGCTGGCTACAATAGCTGTTGATGCTGTGTTAGGCGGCTTCGATGCCTTGGGCGTTTTGAACGTCGAAAGCGCGTTTCATGACGGCGCGTTGCAACCATAAAAGCTGTCAGGCTAATGTTGCACAAATGAGTATATGGAACATCGTGGCAGAGCCGCATAAGCGCCCATGATGAACCGAGCTGATCCGGTCAATTGATGCGTGTGAATTGAATGGGCTCTGACACGCGCCAGACGAATCCTTGCTGAAAACTGTAGCGCCCTTTTCCATGACCTTCTGCCATTTCCGGCCCTCATTATCGCCAATTCCCAGATTTGGCTTGACTCAATTCTCATATTTGATAATTAAATTCTAAATATTGGGAATTTATGATGTCAAATAGCGTCGAACGAATCATCAGTGTGCTGGAGTGTCTGTCGGACACCTCAAGCGAAGGGTTTCTGACCTCGGAGCTTGTGGCGCGGCTGGATATGCCGCCCTCGACCTTGTACCGGTTGCTGAGTGATCTTGAGGCGTCGGGGCATGTCTATCGTTCTGCTGACCGACGCATTCATCCCAATTTCTCGTTTGAACGGCACATATCCTTTGGATCGATTTCGCCAGCTCAGCTCAGCTCAGCGTGTCAGAATATTTCCAGTAAGCTTTTTTCTGCCGCTGAGATCATTTTGCTGCGCGGCCAGAATCTGCGCTGGCATTTGCGTGAGGAGCATCCGCAAATGGCATTGCGGCTTAGGGCTCATCCGGGCTTTCTGCGATCAACTTATGAGCTGGATTCCATTACCCGCGTGGCTTTGGCGTCGTGGCCGATAGAGCAAATCGAAGCGCAATGGGATTTGGCCGGTTTCTTTGACGTTGGTGTTGCCGGCGCAAAAGTGTCCTGGCAAACCGCCAGAGAGCGTCTGGTGAGCGCACGTGAAGAAATCCTGCAATATGATTTACAGGGGAATGCCAAAGGCGTGCGCCGCTTCTGCGTTCCCATCAATGACGCCAATGGCGATCTTCTGTGTCTTCTGACCGTTGCCGAGGCGGCAACCCCGATTGCGAATGAAGACGCACATCTAACAGAAATTCGGACAGTTCTCCTCGAGGCAAAGATTGCGCTTGAGACTGGCCGCGATACTGCAAATGCAGAACAAGGCGAACGGTTCGCCGGCTAAGGTTTGAGCTCAATCGAGTTCGGGCCATGGCACATCATCCTGGGAGGATATTATGAAAAAAACCCTTATTCATGCTGCCGCCATTGTGGCGACCGCGTTCATGGCTGCACCGCAAATGGTAAGTGCCGAGGATCTGGTTCTGTCAATCGGGTCACGTGGCTATGGCCAAATGGTGGAGCCGAACATTGAGGCGTTTAAAGCACAAAACCCGGATATGTCGGTTGAGTGGCTCAAGGTTTCCGATGTTCCTGGCGATTCCCGCAAGCTTTATGTCACAGGCCTTACCGCCAAAAGCCCGACACCGGATGTGTTTGCCATTGATGTGATCTGGGCTGGCGAATTTGCCCAGCGTGGCTGGCTGGAGCCGTTGAACAAGTATTTTTCCGCTGACGAGTTGGGCGCTTTCAATCAGTCCTTCCTGTCTGCTGCCACAGTTGATGGTTCAGTCTATGCCGCGCCACTTTATGTTGATGGAACGCATTTGTTCTATCGAACTGATTTGCTCGAAAAATATAACCTCGCGCCACCAAATACCTGGGAAGAGCTGATCGCAGCTTCAAAAACCGTCATGGAAGGCGAGGATAATCCGCAGCTTTACGGTTTTGTATCCATGTGGGCCAAAATCGAAGGCCTGTTCATGAACTGGCTGTCCTTCACAGGCGGTAATGGGGCCAGCTTCTTTGATGCAGATGGCAATGTTGCTGTGGATTCGCCTGAAGCCATTGCGGCCACACAGGTCATGGTCGACATTCTGCACAAGCATGAAATTGCGCCGCAATCGATCCTGAACATGCGTCCTGATGATGCGCGCACTTTGTTCCAGCAAGGCCGTGCCGTGTTTTTGATGGTGCAGGATTTTGTCCATGCACCGTTGAGTGCTGCCGACAGCCCTGTTGCCGGCAAGTTTGACTTCAAGCGTAATCCCTATTTCGAAGGCCATCCAGATGGACATTCCACCGCGATGGGTGGCTGGTTGCTGGCTGTAAATGCCAATTCCGAGAACAAGGAAAAAGCGGCTGAGCTGATCAAGACCTTTACCGCCTATGACCGCCAATTGGCAGCGGCGCTTGACGCGAACCGTGCGCCTGGCCGGTCTGATGTCTATACGGATGCAAAGCTGGCCAATGCCGGTATTCTGGCAAAGCTTGGTGCCAATTATGATGTTGGTGTCGTGCGGCCTTCTGCCCAGACCGGTAATCTGTATCCGCGTGTATCGGAAGTCATGCAGCTTGAAATCACCAATGCTCTGCATCAACGCAAAACACCTGAAGAGGCGCTGGGTGATGCGGCCAGACAGGTCAAGGAAATCCTGGGTCAATAGGCCTCTGGTCAACTGATCTGGAACAGACAGTCAGAAGACCGGGCGGTTCTGCTGCCCTGTCTTCTGATCCTGCATCGCCCCGGACATTATGTTCGGTGTCACCTCTTCCACTGGCACTGAATTCCCAGGTTCGGGGCGACTTCTCCACCCAATTTTTAGCGTATGGAGCCTTTCATGAACGCCGCATATAGCCTCGATCATCGACGGCAAATGACAGGCATGTCATTCGTGGCGCCAACGGTTTTGCTGATCGCGATCATTTTGATCTATCCGATTATCCAGTCGGTTGTTCTGAGTTTTGGCCAATCCAGCATTGATGGGTCTGAACCCTATGAATTTGTTGGTTTCGCTCATTACGCCAAGCTGATGGGCGACGAGCGATTCTGGAATTCAATGGCTGTGACCTTCACCTTCACGGCGATCTCCATTCCGCTGGAACTGATGCTGGGCATCGGGTTGGCCGTGCTGCTGAATGAAAGCTTTCGCGGCAAAGGCCTTGCGCGGCTTGCGGTGCTGTTTCCATGGGCGTTGCCCACGGCGCTCAACACGTTGATGTGGCGCTGGATGTATAATGCGGATTATGGGCTCTTTAACGCGGTTGCCCTGCAATCCGGCATTGTTGACCGGCCAATCAACTTTCTTGGCGATGAATGGCTTGCCATGTTCTCCATGGTTGTGGTGGCTGTGTGGAAAACAAGTTCCTTCATGGCACTGATTATTCTGGCAGGTCTGCAATCCATTCCCCGCGATCTTTATGAAGCCGGGCGCATGGATGGGATGAGCCGCTGGCAGGAATTTACACAAATTACATTGCCACTGCTGAAAGGGCCGATTCTGGTGGCTCTGATTATCCGGTCGATGGATGCGCTGCGCACGTTTGAACTGCCCTTCAATTTGACCGATGGCGGGCCGGTCATCGCGACAGAAAGCCTGTCGCTTTACGCCTACAAGGTGATTTTCGACTTTATTGATTTCAATTTTGGCGCTGCGATTGTGGTGGTTCAGTTTCTGGTGATCTTTGCCATGAGCCTTGCCTATATCTTCGTCCTGCGGACAAGGAACTGACCGATGACCAAGCGTCCCCGAATTGGCCTCTATCTGCTTGTGATTATCTCGGTTGTGATTTCGTTTTTTCCGATTGTCTGGCTAATTCTGACATCGATCAAAACCTCAGCGGGCATCTATGCATGGCCTCCACAATACTGGCCGACGCCCGTGACCTTTGAGAATTACTGGACGATCATCACCCAGTCGCCGGAATTGCTGCGCTATGTGCTGAACAGCTTTATTGTCGGCGTGGGGTGTACTGCACTGACACTGGTTTTCGGTGGTCTTGCTGGCTATGCGTTGTCGCGGCTGAACCTGAAATTTGCAGGCTTCCTGATGGTCGGCATTCTGGCTGTGTCAATGTTCCCGCCGGTCTCGCTGCTGCCCTCCCTGTTTCAGAATTTCCTGAAGCTTGGACTGCTGAACACTTATACCGGGCTTATTCTGGCGCATGCCGGCTTGTTTCTGCCGTTTACGGTTTGGATGCTGGCCAGTTATTTTGCGACGCTGCCGGTGGAAATTGAAGAGGCTGCCCGCATGGACGGCATGGGCTTTCTGCGGATATTCCTCACCATTGTCCTGCCGCTGTCGTGGCCCGGCTTTGTGGCGACTGGTCTGATTGTCTTCATTTTCTCCTGGAACGAGTTTCCGCTGGCGCTGGTTCTGATGACCCAAAACGCCATGCGCACGGCGCCGGTCGGCATTTCGCTCTATCCCGGTGAATACGCCTTTCCATGGGAAACCATTTCAACGGCCACGGTGATTGCGATCATACCGATCCTCATCATCACGGCTATTTTTCAAAAACAGATTGTTGGCGGACTGACCGCCGGTGCTGGTAAATAACGCTCAGGAACTCTCTCAATCATGGCAATTGTTTCGCTTCAACAAATCGGCAAGGATTATGGTTCGGTGACCGCCGTCCATGAGTTTGATCTGACTATTAATGACGGTGAATTCCTGGTGCTACTTGGCCCGTCCGGCTGTGGAAAATCCACCACCCTGCGGATGATTGCCGGGCTGGAAAGCATTTCCAAAGGTACATTGGAAATTGGTGGCAAGACCATGAATGCGGTTGATCCGAAAGATCGGGGCGTGGCCATGGTGTTCCAGAATTATGCGCTGTATCCGCATAAATCGGTCTTCGACAATATGGCGATGGCCCTGAAGTTGCAGCGTGTGCCAGCTGACGAAATCCAGCGCCGTGTCGGCGGCGTGGCTGAGATGCTGGGCCTGACCGATTTTCTGGAACGCAAACCGGCGGCTTTGTCCGGTGGTCAGCGTCAGCGCGTCGCCATTGGCCGCGCCATTGTACGCACGCCCGAGGTGTTTCTGTTTGATGAGCCGCTGTCCAATCTGGATGCAAAGCTGCGGGTGCGTATGCGTATGGAGCTGCAGCAATTGCATGAAAGACTGGGAGTGACATCCATCTATGTCACCCATGACCAGGTTGAAGCCATGACGCTGGCAGACCGAATTGTCATTATGGATGCTGGTGTTGTGGCGCAGGTGGGAACGCCGCGCGAAGTCTATGATCATCCGGCAACGGAATTTGTAGCCGGCTTCATTGGCAGTCCTGCGATGAATTTTATCAGTATCGAGCGCTCCGGTGATCGTGGCTGGACTAGTCAGAATTCATCTTTCGCCATTCCGGAGTTAACCGGTTTTGATACAGCGGGTGTTACGTCGGTGACGCTTGGCATCCGCCCGGAAGACATTGACGTGGTAGCCCGTGAAAGCGGTAAAGACGATCCATGGTGCTTTGATGCAGACATTCGTCTGGCCGAATTGCTGGGTGCTGATGCTTTGTTGAATCTGGCCGTGGATGGCGAGGACATGCTGGCACGCGTTGGCGGGGTGGACCACCCGGAACGTGGCCATGAGATCGGGATTCGAATTGCACCGGCGCGCTTGCATGCGTTCAATCCGGACACGGGCAAGGCGTTGCCCAGAATTCAGAAACACTGATTTGCATTATTTGAGATTGTTGAGGGGAAAACTGTGACGGCGAAACAACCCAATATTCTGTTCATCATGGCCGATGATCATGCATCCAAGGCCATTGGTTGTTATGGTGCGGGGATCAATCAGACGCCGCATCTTGACCGCATTGCCAATGAAGGCATGCGCCTCAATCATTGCTACGTCACCAATTCAATCTGCACGCCCAGCCGGGCCGCGATTTTGACCGGTACCTATAATCACGTCAATTGTGTTTCAACGCTGGAAACCCATATCGACAACCGTCTGCCAAATGTTGCCAAGCATCTCAAAACTGGCGGTTATCAAACGGCAATGGTCGGCAAATGGCATTTGGGTGAAGGCAAAGCCCATGAGCCAACCGGGTTTGATTTCTGGTCCGTTCTGCCGGGCCAAGGCGAGTATTTTGATCCCTATATGATTGAGATGGGCGAAGATATTGAAGTGCAAGGCTATGTGACCGATGTCATTACCGACAAATGCCTGAACTGGCTGGATGGGCGTGACCGGGAAAAACCCTTCTTTTTGATGTGTCACCACAAAGCCCCTCACAGGGAATGGGAGCATCATCCCAAACATGCCGGTCTTTATCAGGATGATATTGCTGTTCCAGATACGTTTGATGATGATTATCGCAATCGCGCCAAAGCCGCGAGCGAAGCCAAAATGCGTATTCGCAATGATATGAAATACCGGGATCTCGGTCTCGTTCAGCCAGAGGGCGGGTCGGAAGTCGGCGTGCGGGTCAAGGACGGCGATGTTGAACGCAAGATACCGCATCCGGAAGATCCATCAGATCTGCGTCTCATCGACCGGGCAACCGGAGAAGTGTTTACCTTTGAGACACAGGCTGAATTGGCACATTTCAAATATCAGCGCTATCTGAAGCGCTATTTGCGCACGATTGCCTCGATTGATGAAAATGTCGGGCGGATGCTGACATATCTGGATCGGGAAGGTCTGACCGAAGATACGATTGTCATTTACACGTCCGATCAGGGTTTTTTTCTGGGCGAGCATGGCTGGTTCGACAAGCGCTTCATGTATGAAGAGTCTTTTCAAATGCCGTTTCTGGTGCGCTATCCCAAAGAGATTGCCGCAGGCACAGTGTGTGACGACATGGCGTGTAATGTGGATTTCGCCCCCAGCTTTCTGGATTATGCCGGGCTGACAGTACCTTCCTATATGCAGGGCAAGAGTTTGCGTCATCTGTTCAGTGGCAATACACCTGAAGACTGGTCGCAATTGGCCTATCACCGCTATTGGATGCACCGCGATCCGGACCACAATGCCTATTCGCATTACGGCATTCGCGATCAGCGTTACAAACTCATTTACTGGTATAATGAGGGCTTTGATTTGCCGGGTACCAATCATGGTGGTGAAGACCGCGAGTGGGAATTGTTTGATTGCCAGAAAGACCCGCTTGAGCTTTTCAACGTGGTTGAGGATCAAGCCTATTTTGATGTGGTGCAGGATTTGATGCGGCAGCTAGATACCAAGATGGCTGAAATTGGCGATGTGCCAGAGCACGAAGTTGGTGCACTCTAGCGGCACTTCAGCACTCCGCGACCTGATGTCGCTTGGGCCATCGGACCAAGTGTTTTACGCATCCTGACAAGCACTTGTTAAAACTTCAGCCTTATTTTGGCTTAGAGGTAAAAGTGGTGAGTGCCGTGAAATCAAGTTACAAGAAACATAAAATTGAAACGATTAATCTGGCTGAGTTGCTTGGGACACTTTCCTACGCACTTGATATGACCGAAGGTCAGCCAGAGGGGCACTGCATGCGGTGTTGCTGGATGGGTTCTTCAATTGGATTGCAACTTGGTCTTGATGAAGCAGAAGCGGCTGATCTGTTCTACGCGCTTTTGCTGAAAGATCTGGGCTGCAGTAGCAATGCCGCCCGTGTGTGTAGTCTGTATCTGACCGACGACATCCGTTTCAAACGGGATTTTAAAACTGTTGATGGCAGTATGAGTTCTGCCCTGCGCTTTGTGTTTGCCAAAACAGGTCTGGAATCCGGTTTGAGTGAGCGTATTCGCGCTTTGGTCAATATCATCCAGAACGGTGGGGAGCTGTCAAAGGAACTGATCGAGACCCGCTGTGAACGTGGTGCGGATATTGCCGCCAGGATGCGGTTTTCAAAACGGGTGCAGGATGGCATTCGATCACTTGATGAACATTGGGATGGCTCTGGCCAGCCGGAAGCGCGCAAGGGCAACGATATTCCTATGATCGCCAATATTGCTCTGATGGCGCAAGTTATTGACGTGTTTGCTACCGACCAGAGTAAAGAAGCCGCGATCAAGGAGATAAAATCCCGCTCGGGCAAATGGTTTGATCCGCGTTTGGTGGATGCATTTCTGGAAGCTCAGAAAGATAGTCGGTTTTGGGGCGTTCTTGCCGGGGATGATCTGGAAGAACATTTGTTCAACATGGTTCCAGAGGGCCATTCGCAGCCGGTTGATGAAGATTATCTGGACGAAATTGCCGAAGCGTTTTCTGATGTGGTGGATGCAAAAAGCTCTTTTACCGCTGATCACAGCAACCGGGTGACGCTTTATACAGATATCATTGCCGAGGAGTTGAATCTGGCTGATGACCATCGGCGCTGGTTGCGGCGGGCCGCGATGCTGCATGATCTTGGCAAGCTGGCTGTCAGCAATCAGATTCTCGACAAGCCGGGTCCGCTGGACGATGATGAGTGGGTTGCGGTTAAGAATCATCCGGGCCTCAGCCAGAAAATTCTCGAACGAATTCCTGTGTTCAGTGACATCGCCCCGATTGCCGGTGCGCATCATGAAAGGCTGGATGGCAAGGGTTACCCCTGCGGCTTGACAGGCGACGAATTGTGCCTTGAAGTGCGTATTCTAACCGTTGCGGACGTGTTCGACGCATTGTCCGCCGAGCGGCCTTACCGGGACGCTATGCCGATTGCAAAGGTGTTTGAGATTCTGGAAAAGGATATTGGAACTGCGTTTGATGCAGATTGCGTGGCAGCGCTGAAGGTCGGTTTCCAGCGGTTAACTGCAGAATCCGAGATTGCTGCTTAAGATTCTTTTCCCGCCGACACTGTGCCTCCACATTTCCGGTTGAAACAGGACTGTGATAACTGCGTTGTCTCGGTGCGGACACGCTTATGCATGGTGCTGTTCCATGTCTGGCTTCCCTTTTAACTTTCGGAGAATCCCATGAAGACTTTTATTCTGGTTCTGGCGATGACAGTCGCTTCCTTTTCCGCCCATGCGGCAGAGCTTATTACCAAAAGCAGTCCACATTCTGTGTCTGACACAATGGACCAGTTGGTTGCAGCGGTGGAAAAAGCCGGCGCGACGGTTTTTGCACGTGTTGACCATGCAGCAGGGGCTGCCGGTATTGATGCTGAACTGAAGCCCAATCAGATGCTTGTCTTCGGCAACCCAAAAATTGGAACTCCGATCATGCAGGCCGACCCGATGGCTGGTCTCGATTTGCCGATCCGCGTTGTAATCTTTGAAGATGCTGCAGGCGATACACAGGTGGCCTATCACGACCCGCAACAGTTTGCGGCAAGTTACAATGTGCCTGCAGATCTGAAATCTCTGGCAATGATGGCCGGTGCTTTGGGCAAGCTGACAGACGCCGCTGTTCAAGCTTCCAACTAAAACCCACTCTATTACAGCAGCCGCGCGGACCTGTCGCGCGGTTCTGTATGAACAAGAAGCGTTTTAAGCCGCCGAGCGCTCATCCCGATGTGTCTGGGCCATGCGCACGAGCAGATTAAAGGCCTGCCGTGTTGCGCTGACATTCGCCTTGTTTTGGCCTGCAATGTCAAAGGCAGTGCCATGGGCCGGTGTTGCAATCGGGTAGGGAAGACCACCAGCCACGGTCACACCGCGTTCAAAGCCCAGCAGCTTGATCGCGATCTGTCCCTGATCATGATACATGGTGACGACAGCGTCGACTTCACCGCGCATTGCTTTCAGGAAGACGGTGTCAGATGGCCAGGGTCCGGTGACATTCATTTGCTTGTCCTGACAGGCGCGCACCGCAGGTTCCAGAATGTCGATCTCTTCGCGGCCGAATTTGCCGTTATCACCTGCATGCGGATTGAGGGCAGCGACAGCAATGGCCGGGCGAGTTTTCCCGGCCCGTTTCAACGTGTCGGATGCCAGAGTGACTGCGCGCAAAATGCCGGGCTGATCAATATTGGCGGCAACATCCTTCAAGCCAATATGGCTGGTCACACGCGTGGTCATGAGCTCATCGAGCACATTTATTTCGCTGTGATAGCCGGTAAAGCCCAGATAACGTGCCATATAGCGGTGCTCATCTTCTGCATTCAATCCAGCTGACGTCATGGCGCCCTTGTTGAAGGGGGCGAACAGAATGCCGTCCACAAGCCCAGCTACTGCCAGATCCATGGCCTTGTCGAGGCAACGCAAAGCGGTTGTGCCGCTTGCTATGGACACAGTGGCAATTTCCACCTCATCCGGCTGAATGGTGTTGAGATCGAGATGGGCAAGACCGGTAAAATCGGGCAGGTCTTCTTCTTGCAATGTGTTCAATTCCACAGGCAGGTCAGCCTGCTCGGCACCGCGCTGCCATAAATGGGCATCACCAACGAGCACGATATCGGCGGCTTCGCGGACACCCTCATCATTCAACAGTTTGGCAATCAGTTCCGGGCCGATGCCGGAGGGATCACCAGGGATAATTGCAATTTTGGGACGGTTCATGGATTTTTCCGCTGTTAGGTGGACTCACGCTCGTCAAGAGCCTGGGCAATATTCGTTTCAGCTGTTTTCAAATGGGTCTTCAGTGCCTGCGCCGTTCGTTTTGCATCGCGCTCCGAAAGTGCTGCAACGATTTCAGAGTGTTCCTTGCGCGTGCTGTCGCGACCGGCGCGCCGCTGAGAGGATAGAAAACGCACCCGCCAAAGACGTGCATTGTAAGAGGCATGTGTTTCAGCCAGAGGCGGATTTCCTGCAGCTTGAACGATGGCCTGATGGAACCGCATATCTGCCTGAAACCCGGCCAGCTTACCGTCTCCATCATCTGTGTTTACCTCTGCAATGGCCGCGTTGATGTTTGCAATCTCGCGCAGTTCGGCATCGCTGCAATGGACGCAGGCCAACTCGCCGGCAAGCGCCTCCAATGCGCCCTGAACGCGCAGGCAATTGTTGATTTCCTCAAGCGATGGATTGGCGACAAAGGGTCGGCGGGCAGCCGTAAACTGAATCAGTCCTTCACCTGCCAGAAGACGGATGGCTTCACGCAAGGGCGTGCGGCTGATCCCGAGGGCTTCTGATAAATCGCGTTCCGGCAAGCTGATACCAGGCGGCAGTTTTTCCAGAAGGATCATGCTGCGCAGGGTCTGGGCTGCATCTTCAGCAAGGCTGAGACTTCGGGAAACGCGCCCTTCGGTTCCCATCAGACCTTTCAGGTTTGCAACTTTGCTCACGTCAGGTCCCCCAATTCAAAACCACCGGATCCAGTGGCCGGATCAACTCCAGTAATTGCTGCCGGGTGTCCGGATGCAAAGGTGGGATTGGATGGCGGCAAAAATCGGATTGGATCACACCCCCTTCCATCATGGCGGCCTTGGCGGAGCGAAATCCGCATTGGCGGTTCTCAAAATTAATCGCAGGCAATACCCGCGCATAGTGAGCCATAGCCTGCTGTCTGTCGCCGGCTGCATGGGCAGCAAGGACGGGCTTGATCTGGTCCGGAATCATGGCAGATGTCATGGTGCCTGTGGCTCCTGCATCAAGATCAGCCATCAGGGTGATGGCTTCTTCGCCGTCAAATGGGCCTTCGATAGCGCTGCCACCCGCCGCGATCAGAGCGCGCAATTTACCAGCGGTCTGGGCGCATTCGATTTTGAAGAGTTTCAGCATCTCGATCTCCTGCGCCATTTTCACAAGCAATGGCACTGGAAGATCAACACCGGACAAGGGCGCATCCTGCACCATGATGGGAATGCCGACTTCCCCGACACGGGCGAATTGCTCAAAGGTCTGCTCGGCAGTGCCGCGCATCAATGCCCCATGATATGGGGGCATCATCATCACGATTTGCGCGCCCAGTTCCCTGGCTTCCCGCGCGCGGTCGACCACAATGTCGGTGGCAAAATGGCTGATGGTCACAATAACCGGAATGCGGCCCGCGACATGTTCAAGAGATGTGCGGGTTAAAATCCGGCGCTCCTCATCGGTGATGAGAAATTGCTCGGAGAAATTTGCGAGAATGCAAATTCCGTCAACCTGCTGATCTATCATGCAATCCAGAACCCGCTTCATGCCATGAACATCGATCGCACCACCGGGTTCAAACGGGGTTGGTGCGACGGGCCAGATGCCTTGAAAGTTTGCCATGGACGCTGCTCCTGAGCTTACTCGATGATTTCAAAGTTTTTCAGATATTTGTCGGAAATGGAAATTCCCAGACCGGGTGTGTTGTCGTCCAATTGCAGATAACCATCTACGGCGTCCGGATCGCCCTCGAAAATATAATAGAAAAGCTCGTTGCCGACTTCCACGTCAAAGACCGGGAAGTATTCGCTGATGGGGCAATTCACATTGGCCATTGTCATATGATAATTGTGCATCTGGCCCGCATGGGGAATGACCGGAATCTGATTGGCTTCCGCAATAGCATTGATTTTCTGCGCGGCCGTAATGCCTCCGACGCGATTGGTGTCATATTGCAGAATGCTGACGGCTTTCTTTTCGATCAGGTCTTTGCAGCCAATGATCGAGTATTCATGTTCGCCGCCGGAAATGGGAACAATGCCCATGGCATTCAGCTCGGCATAGCCTGCCACATCATCAGCGATAACCGGCTCTTCCAGCCAGCGCGGCTCATATTTTTCAAGCTTTGGCAGCATGCGTTTGGCGTAATCAAGCGTCCAGCCCATATAGCATTCCAGCATCAGATCATTGTCATAGCCAATGACTTCGCGCAGCGCTTCAACGCGTTTCAGATTTTCGCGCATGCCCTGCATGCCGTCCTTTGGGCCGTAGCCAAAGCGTGACTTATAAGCATTGTATCCGTTTTTCATGGCCTCTTCGGCCTCTTTTTGCATGGCCGGCACCGTGTCTGCATAGAGCTTGGAATAATAGACCGGAATCTTTTCCTTGGTGCGTCCGCCCAACAGCTTGAAAACGGGTTTTCCAACCTGCTTGCCCATCAGATCCCAGATCGCAATATCGATTGCTGAAATGGCTGTCATGCCGATGCCCTTGCGGCCCCAGGCATGGGTGCGACGGTACATTTTTTCCCAGATATAGGCATAGTCAAAGGGATCTTCGCCAATCACCAAAGGGGCGTAATATTCGTCGATTGCCTTTTTGACCACGATCGGTGCAAGGGCTGCGTTTCCGATGCCGATTGCGCCGTCTTCGCTTTCGACTTCGCAGGTCAGCCATTGGTAAAACCGAAAGGACGACATGGCATCCCCGCGCTCCCACAAGACATCGGATGCATTGGTGCAGAAATTGCCCTGTGGCGGAACGGTTGGACCGGTCCAGTTCCAGACCCGTGTGCGAATGGATTTGATGCGACTCATGATCAGGAACCTTTTTTAAACGTTGGCCGTGGCCCTGTGATCAGTTTCCACAGGGCAGGCCCAAATAGGGCAAAAGCAGTGAGTATCAGGAAAAATGCCGATAGGGGCCGGGTAGCGATCAGCCACCATTGCTCGTCCAGCATTACCATGGATTGTCCAAGGCGCTGCTCCAGCATGCCGCCCAATATCAGGCCAATCGCCAGCGGTACGACGGAAAATCCGTAAACCCGCATGAAGTAGCCGATGATCCCGGAAATGATGGCAATCCAGACATCGAACATGGATTGATCCAGAGCATAGGCACCAACAATCGAGAAGATGAAGACACTGGGCCAAAGCATCCGGATCGGTATGAGGGTGACCCGTGCAAAGACCTTCGCTCCATAAAGTCCGATGACCAGAAACAGCAGGTTTACGAAAAGCATCGACCAGAAAATGGCGAAGGCGAAATCCGCCTGTTCGGTGAACATTGTAGGACCGGGACGCAGGCCATGGACCAGCAATCCGGCCAGGATAACCGCCGCGGTTGGACTCCCGGGAATGCCGAGAGCCAGTGTGGGCACCATTGCACCGCCTGTTGCGGAATTGTTCGCGGCCTCTGAGCCTGCAATGCCTTCAATGGCACCTTTGCCAAATTCTTCGGGTGTCTTGGACCATCGCCGCGCTTCATTGTAGCCGATCATGGATGCAACGGTTGCCCCTTCTGCCGGCAGAATACCGATGAAGGTGCCGATGCCGGTTGATCGCAGAATGGTCTTCCAGACCTTTTTGTAATCCGCCATGGAGGGCAGTTTAATGGCCTTCATTGTGACCTGCTCACGCTTCTGATGCAGAGCGGAGGCCTGGGACAGCAATTCGGAAATTCCAAATACGCCGATCATGACCGGAACAAAACCGATGCCTTCATGGAGTTGCGGAACGTCGAAGGTAAAGCGTTTGACGGATGTCAGAAGATCAACGCCGACCGTTGCCAACAAAATGCCGAATGCACCTGCAATGAGGTTCTTGATCGGTGATCCACCACCAACACTGACCAGCATGGACAGGCCGAATAATGTCAGTGCGAAATATTCCGGTGGCGCAAAATTATAGGCAGCCCGCGCCAGAACCGGCGCCGCAATCATCAGACAGATAACGCTCAGCACACCGCCAAAGGTCGAGGCGACAACGGCCATGCCAAGTGCTCGGCCAGCCTCGCCGCGCAAAGCCATGGGATAGCCATCAAGACAGGTGGTTGCGCTGGCAGATGTGCCGGGTGTGTTGATAAGGATGGCAGTGATTGCGCCAGCAAAGGTAGCTGAGCAATAGATTGCAGTCAGTATCGAAATCGCTGCAATCGGCTCCATCGTCAGGGTGAAGGGCAAAAGCAGTGCCGCGCCGGTTGTGGCATTCAATCCAGGCAAAGCGCCGATGATGACGCCGCCAAGGGTTGCGGCGACCAGCAAAAGCAACAGGCTTGGATCGGTTAGTGCCAGAAAGCCGTTAAAAAAAGCATCCATTGTGCTCATCCGTACCAGAGGGAGGTCAATAATCCGCGGGGGAAGCGGATTTTGAAGACGAGATCAAAGAGAAAGAAAACCGATGTCGGAATGAGGAGGCCCACTAGGGCAATATTCCGCGGACGGCGCTCGCCCCACAGCATGGTCAGGGTCGCTGCAAAAGCGCCCAGAGCCAGAAACAGATCGACCTGCATCAAGGCCACAAACCCAATCATCAGACCCATGGTCATCCATGATTTGGATGTGACACGCTCAACAATTTTGACCGGATCCTTCCAGACCATCAACAGGGTCAGACTGACAATCAGCAGACAGACCAGCTGAGGGAAATCAGACGGCTGGATGCCGCGCTTCAGGATTGGCGGCATCTTTTTGAATGTTGTGGTGAAGTAGAGCGCTACAAGGCAAAAGAGGATAATGCAGATCGGAACCAGCCATCTGGCCCGCCTGTCAGGATTGAGTTGTGTTTTCATGACGCAGCCCGGTTTGCCCCCTGATCCAGGGATCAAGGGGCAGTTGGTGTGGAAGCAGGTCTGATTTACTCGATGAAACCAAGCTCTTTCAGTGCTGCTGACATATCTGTCACCATGGTCTGCAGCTGATTGCCCCATTCTTCTGATCCGGCAACGGATGAAGCATCAAGGCCAACCGAGGTCAGGAACCCCTGGTAAACGCCGTGATTCATGGACTTTACAAGAGCCTCTTCAATCTTGGCCGCTACGTCATCAGGGGTGTCCTTGTGGACGACAAATCCGCGTACGGTCGAGAAGCTGACCGGGATGCCCATTTCCTTCGCCGTTGAAACATCCGGCAATGCCGCCATGCGCTTATCGGCCAGAACAACAATAGGGCATACATCGCCTGAATCGATCTGACTTCCAGCTTCCGCCAGGTTCAGAACCGCAACATCAACCGCGCCTGCCACAAGCTGGGTGGCCAGTTCGCCGCCGCCATCAAATGGAAGGATTTTCGGTGTTTTCATGCCGCCTTTTTTGGTGAACATGAAGGCGGACACATCATCAATATTGCCCAGATGGGTCGTGCCGTAGATGATGGCTTCTTCTTTTTGCTTCGCAACAAAATCGGCCGCATCTGTGTAAGCGCCACATTTGACCATGAGAATCTGGGGATCGTCCGTTCCGCGTGCTATCGGGCGAATATCTTCCAGTTTCATCTTGGTTTCATTCTTGGCCAGCGTCGCTGCGTGACCAATGGTGAATGTCAAAATGGAATGACCATCGGCAGGCTGCGTGAGATAGTAATCCATGGCAACAGCGCCGCCGCCGCCGCCTTTGTTGACCACAACCATGTCAGCGCCCAATTCGCGGCGTCCGCGCAGCATCATCATGCGTGTGGTGACGTCAGTACCGCCGCCATTTCCGGCGTGTGTGACGACTTCGATTGTCTTTGAAGGGTAGTCTTGAGCTTGTGCCTGAGGCGCGAAGCTGGTGAGCGCAAGTGTCGATGCGCCAACAATCAGCGTTAGTGCGCGCAGTTTTCTGGTGTCTTTCATAATTTCCTCCCGGTTGCAGCTTTACCCGTTCTGCTGAGCAGTCAGGTTTTGGTATTTTGGTATACCAAAGTATATTTTTCTTAAAGAAGGCTCTCGACCGAGTCAAGCGGGTGCCCGACGTTTCGGGGGGCTTCCCGTGCGCCTGCGGTTGATTCAGGTATAGGTTATTGGTTTAAGGAGCCGTCTAAACCATGTCGCGAATAGCGTGGTTGTGCCGTTTCAATCGCTGCCTGTGCCTGCAAACGGAGATCGGCATCGGCGCATCCATGCGAGGCATAGCCTGCCAGCTCGCTATCGGCCCGTACCGCTACCAATGTTCCGATGGACCGGGCGGACCCACCGGAGACATTCGTGACGACACATAATGCACACGGCACGGCATTGCTTTGCTTTGACAGTCTTTCGCTTAGGCAAGAGTGTCTGCGGCGTGTTCAAGAAATTGCGGGTCGGCACCATCGGTCATCGTCAGGCTTCGGCCATCTCAACAACTTCTGCGAACTTCTTGAAGAATTTGGCAGCAAGCTTCTTGGACGTACTTTGTATCAACCGGCCACCAAGCTGCGCCAGTTTGCCGCCAATTTCTGCCTTTGCGGTGTATTTAAGGGTGGTCACTCCGTCAGTCTCCTCAAGGGTCACATCTGCTCCACCCTTGGCATGACCGGCGGCTCCCCCATTGCCCTGGCCAGACAATGAAAACGCATCCGGCGCGCCTGACTTGTCAAGCTCGACATTGCCATTAAAGCGCGCTTTGACAGGGCCGACTTTCAAGACAACTTTGGCTTCCAGTTCGGTGTCGGAGTGCTGTGTAAGTTCCTCGCAACCGGGGATGCATTGTTGCAGTATCTCGGGGTCGTTCAATGCCTCATAAACGCGTACTTTCGGGGCGTTGATCGTGACTTCATCATTCAGTTCCATGGGGAATTCCTTATTAACAACAGGGGAATTTTATCGAGGCCAGCATTTCGGCCTGCTCTTTGCTCAAATCGGGTTTTGGGAACCGGGCCAGCAAGCGGGCTATCACAGCTTTCATGATGTTGCCTCCTCCTGAACCGACAGCGCCGCGACTTCCTGGGGTGTATCAATGTCGCGGAAGAAAGCAGTGGTTTGGGTTGCAGCCAAATTTAGGAGATCCGGGTTCTCACGGGTGAATTTGTAACATCCCGGATTGTGATGGTCAGCCAGAAGCCGCGCTTTGAGATCCAAGGGGATGATCAGAGGGTTTCCGCGCATTTTGTCTTGAACTGGCACTGTAATTTTGCCGGATTTGTTTGTGCGATGCTGCTCTAACAACCAAACGAGATGACTGTCGGTTAAAAACGGTTGATCCCCAAGGCCAATGAATGTGTCCTGTGCTGGCGCAGATGCGGAAAGCCCGGCAGCGACTGATGTTTTCTGGCCCTGTTCAAAATCAGGATTGAAAACAAACTGCACGTCCAGCCCATTTAAGGCGGTTTCAACCTCTGTCCGCTGGTAACCGGTGACAACAGTGACCTTGCCATTGCAAACGTCAAGATAAGCCGCAACAGACCGGCGGACCATCGGAACGCCTTCAATGGGGATCAGCAGCTTGTTGATTGGCCCCATGCGCTGCGACAGGCCAGCTGCCAGAATAATGGCCGCGCTTTTATGCATCTTTATCCCCTGCGCCGCGCAGGTGCCGGCGACGTTCCTGTGTCAGCCGAGCTAGGATTGAAAGCGCGATTTCCTGTGGTGTCACAGCATCAATGGGCAGGCCGGCAGGCGCATTGACTCTGGATAGAAGCTCTTGTGAAATGCCTTCATTGGTCAGTTTTTGCGCCAAGGCTGCGAATTTGCGACGGCTGCCGACAAAGGCAATAAAGTCTGCCTGCATCGCCAATGCTGCACGCAGACTTGCAAGGTCATCCTTGCCCTGTGTGGCGATGACGATCATGCGCTTTTCTCCAGTCGCAAGCGTGCGGGGCTGCATCTCCGAAGTGCCTTCCGCAAGCGTCCACTGAAATTCTTTGGCCAGTGCCACAAGCGATTGGGCCACCGGGGATGCTCCAAAGATCATCAGCTCTGGCAATGGCAAGATCATCTCGACAAATATATCGATTGAGCCTTTTGACGGGCAGCCATTGCGGGCAAAGCGCATGCCATCCACATCGTCCCCGGCTGCGACGCCCTTTTCATCCAGCACATCCTGCGGATGCAGGGAAATGAGCTGCGGTTGCCCTTCCTTCATGGCGCGATCAGTGGCCTTGGCCAATGCGCTTCGCACACAGCCACCCCCGATCCAGCCCTGAAGAATAGTTCCGCTGGCGTCCAAAAGCGCCTTGGCACCGGGTTTGGCGGCGGTTGACCCGGCGGTGCGGATCACAGTTGCAATTGCAAAAGGTTCACCGCTTGCCCGCATTTCCTGTGCAAGTTCGGCAATGTCGGCGTCTGTTAATTCAGCCGGGGTCATAGGCGCACCAGCTCGGGCTCAAGCGCTCCAAGATCCGCCAGCTTGTTGGCAGGGCGAAACAGGTCGAGATGCGGGAGGGCCGCTGCCATGCCGCGCGCCACGGGTTCATAGTCATCCCAGCCCTTCAACGGGTTCAGCCAGATGATCTTGCACCCACGTTTTTTCAAATTTGCCAGAGCGTCGCCGAGCAGTTCAGGATTATCGGTGTCGTAGCCATCGGAGAGGATCAAAACCACCGTGCGCCCATCGACAAATCGGCGGGCATAGGTTTTTGAAAACTGCATCAGGGAAGCGCCTATCCTGGAACCTCCGCCAAAGCCATCGGCCAGCACGGACATCCGGCCCAATGCGCGCAATGCATCCTTGTCACGCAGGGCATCGGCGATGCGGACCAGGCGGGTGTGAAACAGGTAAGCATCTGTTGCATCATCCGAGCGCATCATGCCGGCAATGAAAGATAGAAACACACGGGCATATACGGTCATTGACCCGGATACATCGCAGAGTGTGACGATTTTCAGCGGTCGGTCGGGGCGGTGTTTCATCGGCAAATGCAGTGGCTCGCCACCGGTCGACAGGCTTTTCCGGATCAGTTTTCGAAAATGAATCTGGTCTCCCTTGCGGGCCTGTTTGCGGCGGCGTGAGCGGCGGTCGCGCAGGGCTGCACCCAGACGCCGGGCGATTTTTTCGGCCTCCGCAATGTCTTCCGGCTGCACCAGATCATGTAAGTCTTTCTTTGTCAGTGACCGAATAACGCTGGAGACCAGCTTGCCTTCGCCATCGGTTTCGGCTTCGTCTTCCCCGCCATCCGGTGCTGTGGGCGCACCAGCACCGCTGGCAGCTTCCCCGCCTTTGGCATTGCGTGAGGTGTGGACGCTGTCGAATCCGGTTGTTGTGGTCGGCATGGTTTTTTCTGAAACCCGTCCGCCATTCAACCAAAACGCATTGAACAGATCGTCAAATCGTTCGACATCTTCTGCACAACCGCTGAAGACAGCGCGCAGGGCATGGCGGGCCTCTTTAGGGTTGGCGGCCTGCGTATGGGTCAGCGCTTCAAGCCCTGCCTTTGCTTCACCCACCCCCAGTCGCAGGCCGTTGGACCGCAAATGTGCCATGAACCCGGCCATGCGGGCGGCGGGTCCAGGATCACGGGCAGCAAATTTAGTTACCTGACTCATGCAGCTTTCCCTGCAAGGCGTTGGGCGATTTCGGTTGTGATGTTATCGCGGTCGGTCTGGGTTTTGAGAAGCGTCGCCAAAGTGGCCTGTAGCACCACAGGGTCATGGGTCAAATCTGCAATTCCAAGACCCATCAGTGCAGCGGCGAAGTCCAGCATCTCGGCAATTCCCGGTTTTTTCTCCAGATCCTCTTTGCGCAAAGACTGTACGAAACCGATGATCTGAGATGCCAAGGCTGCTTCTACCTCCGGGCAGCGAGCGGTCAGAATTGCCAGTTCCGTAGTTCGGTCCGGATAGGAAATATGGGCATAGAGGCACCTGCGGCGCAAAGCATCGCTGAGATCGCGTGTTCCATTTGCGGTTAGAATGACGATGGGCCGAGAAGTTGCCTTGATTGTGCCGAGTTCCGGGATCGTCACCTGAAATTCTGACAGAATTTCCATCAGATAGGCTTCAAATTCCTCATCGGCCTTGTCGATCTCGTCAATCAACAGAACCGGCGGTGTATCCTGCCGAATTGCCTTGAGCAAAGGGCGCTCCAGCAAGAATTCTTCGGAAAAAATACGCTCTTCGACAACACGCCCGGTTTCACCATGTTCGGCTGCCGCGCGAATGGAAAGCAATTGTCGCTGATAGTTCCATTCGTAAATCGCTTGTGCAGCGTCCAGTCCTTCATAGCATTGAAGGCGGATCAGTTGGGTGTCTTGCACAGTGCTGAGGACACGGGCCAGATCGGTTTTGCCGACACCAGCCGCGCCCTCAAGCAGCAGTGGGCGACCAAGAGATATTGCCAGATGCACAGCCATGGCCAGATCGTCATTGGCGACATAGCCTTCGTCCGCCAAAGCGGTTTGCAGGGCGTTCCAGTTCATTTTTGATACCCGATTGGTGGCGGGCGGCCAAAAGGGCCGCCCGGCGTTCACTTAATCATGCAGGCCAAGCTTATTGGCTGTTTCCCAAATCCGCCAATGGTCGTGTGGCATGTTGGTCTGCTTCAGCCCAAAGGGGCGGAAGGCGTCGTGGACCGCATTTGAAAAACACGGAACACCACCCACATGCGGACTTTCGCCAACACCCTTGGCTCCGATCGGGTGATGCGGGCTCGGGGTGACAGTGTGGTCGGTTTCGTAGTTCGGTACTTCCCAGGCTGTTGGCAGGAAGAAATCCATCAACGTGGCGTTTTTGACATTGCCCTGTTTATCGTAGGCAATTTCCTGCCCCAGAGCGACAGCGAAAGCCTCGGTCAGTCCGCCGTGAATCTGCCCTTCAATGATCATCGGATTAATACGGGTGCCGCAATCATCCAGCGCATAGAAACGACGGATTTCAGGCACGCCGGTATCAACATCAATGTCCATGACACAGACATAGGCACCGAACGGATAAGTCATGTTGGGCGGATCGTAATAGCTGACCGCCTCAAGCCCCGGCTCAAGTCCCGGTATGGCCTGATTATAGGACGCGAAAGCGATTTCCTTCATTGTCTTGAAGCGCTCAGGCGCGCCTTTGACGACGAACCGATCCACATCGAACTCCACATCATTGTCGTGAACTTCCAGCAGATAGGCCGCGATCATTTGCGCCTTGGCACGGATTTTACGCCCGGCCATGGCCGTGGCCGCACCCGCTACCGGTGTGGAGCGTGAGCCATAGGTCCCCAGCCCATAAGGAGCCGTGTCAGTATCGCCTTCTTCAATGGTGATGCTGTCCGCAGGCAGGCCAATCTCGGTGGCCAGGATTTGTGCAAATGTGGTTGCGTGGCCCTGACCTTGTGAAATCGTGCCAAGCCGCGCAATCGCCGACCCGGTCGGGTGGATACGGATTTCGCAACTGTCGAACATGCCAAGGCCAAGAATATCACAATTCTTGACCGGACCCGCACCGACGATCTCGGTGAAGTGGCACAGACCAATGCCCATCAATGTGCGGGTTTCACCGCGTTTGAAGGCTTCGACACGTTCGGCCTGCTCTTTGCGCAAGCCGTCGTAATCGACCGCTTTCATCACCTTGTCCCAGGCCGTGTGATAATCACCACTGTCATATTCCCAGCCAAGGGCGGATTGGTAGGGGAACTGTTCCTTTTTGATGAAGTTGATGCGGCGCAGATCTGCTGCATCCATATCCAACTCGATGGCCAGAACCTCAATCATGCGCTCGATGAAATACACCGCCTCGGTGACGCGGAAGGAGCAACGATAGCTGACCCCGCCCGGTGCCTTGTTGGTGTAAACACCATCCACCGACAGATAGGCGACCGGTATGTCATAGGACCCGGTGCAGATATTCATGAAACCAGCTGGAAATTTGGTCGGATCAGCGCAGGCGTCAAACCCGCCATGGTCGGCTGTCACCTGACAATGCAGTCCGGTGATTTTTCCTTCTTTGGTGGCTGAGATTTTGCCGGTCATCCAATAGTCACGGGCAAAGGCCGTGGTCATCAGATTTTCCATACGGTCTTCAACCCATTTCACCGGCCTTCCAGTGACAATGGAGGCCACGACTGAGCAGACATAGCCTGAATAAGCGCCAACCTTGTTGCCGAAGCCACCGCCAATATCGGGTGAGACAACACGAATATTGTGCTCTTCGATACCGGAGATCAGAGACACCACAGTCCGGATGGCATGGGGTGCCTGAAACGTCCCATAGAGTGTCAGCTTGCCGTTGACCGCATCCATTGAGGCGACTGAGCCGCAGGTTTCCAGCGGGCAAGGGTGGGTGCGGTGATAATACATGCTTTCAGTCACGACGACCTCAGCATTGTCCATCACCTGATTGGTGGCAGCCTCATCGCCCTGTTCCCAGGTGAAGATGTGATTGTGGTGCTTGCGGGGACCATGAGCACCTTCGGTCTGGCCTGCCAGATCTTCGCGCAAAACCACATCTGATTTCAGCGCTTCGAACGGATCGGTCAGAACCGGTAGTTCTTCATATTCCACTTCGACCAACTCAACAGCATCTGCCGCGATATAACGGTCTTCGGCTACGACAAAGGCAACTTCCTGCCCTTGAAACAGCACCTTGCCATCGGCCAGTACCATTTGTTTGTCGCCGGCCAGTGTTGGCATCCAATGAAGGCCAAGTGGTGCCAGATCTTCCGCTGTCAGAACGGCAACAACGCCCGGCAGGGCCATGGCAGCGTCCTTGTTGACCGAAATGACGCGGGCATGGGCATAGGGTGTACGCACGAAATCTCCGTGCAGCATTCCCGGCAATTTGATGTCATCGACATAATTGCCTTTGCCCTGGGTGAAGCGAGCATCTTCCACACGTTTGCGCGAACAGCCGAGGCCCTTGAGGTTGGCGGCGCGTTCATCGCGCTCAGGAGTCATGTCATTCATTCTGCAGCCTCCTTCGCGGCATTCATCTCATTTGCCGCAGCAAGGATGGATTTCACGATGTTCTGATAGCCAGTGCAGCGGCAGATATTCCCTGCCATGCCAAACCGGACTTCTTCTTCGGTGGGATCGGGGTTTTCTTCCAGAAGTTTGGACGCGCGGGTGATCATACCCGGCGTGCAGAAACCGCATTGCAGACCATGATGCTCGCGGAAATTTTCCTGCAGCACATGCAGCTTCGCCGGATTGCCGAGCCCTTCAATCGTCGTGACCTCGGCACCGTTGGCCTGTGCCACGAACATGGTGCAGGATTTCACGGATTTCCCGTTCAGTGTCACCGTGCAAGCCCCGCAATGCGAGGTATCGCAGCCCACATGAGGCCCGGTGATGTTGAGATGTTCGCGCAGCGCGTAAATCAGCAGCTCGCGTGGTTCGGCAAGGAACTCCCGGTCTTCGCCATTTACGTTCAGTTTGACTTGCATTTTTTCTGTCATGATTTTGTTCCTTACGCCCGATCCCAGGCGCGTGTGACCGCACGTGAAAGGATGATGCCTGCCAGATGGCGTTTGAAGGCCACGGGGCCGCGATTGTCTTCCGATGGATCAATGTCAGCCAGCATGGCGGTAACGGCCGCTTTAAGCGAAGTTGAGTCGCATGTGGTTTCCACCAATGCGGCCCCTGCAGCTTCAGACCAGACCGGCACATCGCTGAGATTTGTCATTGCGATTGAGGCTGATGCGACTTTCCCGCCATCCTTGACGATCTGAACCGCAGCCGCAGCGGTGGCATAATCGCCAATCTTGCGCTTTTGCTTTTCATAAGCATGTCCGCCGGAAGGTGTTGCAAAGCTGATGGATACCAGAACTTCGTCGTCCTCGCGATCTGTCATGTAGGCCGCTTCATAATAGTCGCGCGCGGCAACACTGCGTGTCCCACCGGGGCCGATCAGTTCGATCTGTGCATCAATGCACTGCATCAGTCCTGGCATGTCATTGCCCGGATCGCCATTGGCGACATTGCCACCAATTGTTCCCATGTAGCGCACTTGTGGATCTGCGATCTGAAGGGCCGCTTCACGCAGGATTGGCGCAGCAGACGCCAGCCCATCGTGATTGATGATCTCGTGCTGGGTGACCATGGCACCAAGCTTGATCTGACCGCCTTCGATGGAAATTCCGCCGAGCCCGCTGACATCCTGAAGATCAATCAAATGGGGAATGTCCGCCATCCGAAGTTTCATCATGGGTATCAGGCTGTGCCCGCCCGCCATAACACGGGCATCATCGCCGTGTTCTTCCAAAAGGGCGATCACATCTTCCACTTTCGTGGGTCGATGATAATCGAATGCTGCTGGTATCATTGCTGGTCCTCCCCGACGTGCAATTAATTTGCTTCGGAGAACGCTAATCACGGCTGCGCCTTGCGGCACTGGCTTATGAGTGAAACGAGAGAATTTCTACACGAGATGCGAATTGGCACGCACGAAATGCGCGCCGGTCATATGCCGAGAACGTCCCGGACCGCCCGCAGGCGCGACCGGCTGACCGGAACTTTCTCAAGACTGGCAACTTTAAAATGGCAAACACCATTATCCTTGAGACGTTCAAAGCCTGTGACAAAGGACGGGTTGATCAGAAAGCTGCGGTGGGTCCGGATAAAGGGCCCTGGTGTGAGACGTTTTTCAGCTTCGGTGATTGACCAGACGCAGAACAGTTTGTCGGTTTCTGTGTAAAGATGCGTGTAGTGTCCTTCCGCCCGGATCACGGCAACGGCGTCCACATCGACAAAGAAGGTGCGTCCGCCCTGCTCATAGGGGATTTGTTTGTTGGTCACTGTAACACTGGTGGTTTGCTCGGTGACACTTTCATCAGCCGCCGCTGGCAAGGCCTCTGGCTCAACGGTGGTGCCAGCTTCTTCGTCAGACTCTGGCTTGGCTTCCAGGCCAGCTTCAGGGGCAATGTTTGCGTTGGCTTGAAGTGCTGCAGCAGGTTGCGGCGAGGCTGAAAAAGTAATGCCGGTCAAAAGGAAGGCAGCGCACAGGACAAAGCTGCTCAAAACAACGCCAATTGCCATGACTTCCTTGCTGATGAGCGGGCCAACCTCGCTCAGAACATCAATGGCCACGAAATCAGTTCCGCTAATGGCGATAAAATGCACGGCAAAAACCGCGAAGCCAAAAAACAGGGTTCCAACGATGATGTTGCGGTTGGTTCGTTTGCCATAGGCAATGGAAAAAGCCGCGATGTTGAGCGCGCAGGAAGACACAATCGCCAGAGCAATGCCAGATGGGGTATAAAGCGCCTGACACAATTGCAGCCCTGACATGCCGATATAGTGCATGGCCAGCACGCCCAGACCGACAATCGTACCAGCTACGACGAGGGTGGTACGTGTGCGTTTTCGGAAATGCAGGATCAGCAGGGCAACACCGACCACCAGAATTGCGACGAGTGCCGAGGCCAGCGTGATAGCCGCGTCAAAATAAAACAGGATGGGAAGTTGCAATCCGAGCATCGCCACAAAATGCATCGACCAGATGCCGCCACCCAATGCAACAGAGGCCAGCGCGACCGATATTTTGCGGTGCATAACATTCCGCTCGGACAATCCCTTTGTCAGGGACAGGCCCGTAAAACCCGCCATCATCGCCACAAGAAGTGAGGCAAATACAAGCATTGGGTTATGTGAATAGTCCAGAATCTGCATTCAGGATCACTACCCATTTGTAGAAAAACTAGCAAGTTTCGTGCAGGTGCCGGAGGTCGTTGTCAAGGCGGATGAGGGGGCTTATCGCTTGTTCTGGCTGATGAACAAGTCCTGACCTGACGAGATGCGTCATTCTTGCAAAATGCATTTAAGACTGTTGCCAAGCGGTCAAAAAGGGCGCAATTTCTGTGCGTTAGCTACACTCTCTCCATTATCTGAAGGTTCTGTTTTTGTGCTGAAGTTCCGGCTGGTCATCAATGTGGTTGGCTTCGTTGTGATTGGCATTTCCATTCTGGCATTGCTGCCGGCTGCCCTTGATAAGGTTGACAGCAATCAGGACTGGCAGTCTTTCGCTGTGTCTTCCACACTGATGGCTTTTGTTGGTCTGTCACTGGTGCTGGCGACACGAGATACGTGGCAGGCCCCGATTTCATTTCGCACTGCTTTTTTGCTGACGGCCAGCATCTGGGTTGCCGTGCCACTGGTGGGTGCCCTGCCGTTTCTGGGACTGGGCATCAGCTATGTGGATTCCTTTTTTGAGGCAACGTCCGGACTGACGACAACCGGGTCAACTGTTCTGTCGGGGCTTGATAATCTGCCCAAGGGGATTTTGTTGTGGCGGTCGCTGCTGCAGTGGATCGGCGGCGTGGGAATTATTATCATGGCGGTGGTGATGCTGCCATTTTTGCGGGTTGGTGGCGCGCAGCTGTTCAAGACCGAAAGTTCTGAAACCAACGAAAAGGTTGAACCGCGCTGGACCGTTTTGCTGTCCAACATTGTGCTTGTGTATTGCAGTCTCACCGTCTCCTGCATTCTGGTCTATTGGGCTTTGGGCATGTCTTTTTTTGATGCCATTTGCCACGCCATGGCTACGGTTTCCACCGGCGGTTACTCCACCCATGATGCCTCATTCGGTCATTTTCAGGCCTGGGGTCTGCACTGGGCGAGCATTGTTTTCATGATTTCCGGTGCGCTGCCATTTTACATTTACGTCAAGGCTGTGCGCGGCAATATCCGGGCGTTGTTTACCGACAGCCAGATTCATGTGCTGATCGGGTTTTTGGCTGTCACAAGCGTGGCTATGGCCGTGTGGCTGAGCAGCCAAAACGATATGAATGTGTTGCAGGCGCTGACGCTGACATCATTCAACGTTACATCCATTGTCACCACCACGGGCTTTGCCAGCACTGATTATACATTGTGGGGGCCGGGTGCGGTGGGTCTGTTTCTCATTCTGATGTTTGTGGGTGGCTGCTCCGGGTCCACATCCGGGGCCATCAAAATCTATCGGTTTCAGGTGTTGATCAAGGTGGTTCATGCGCATCTGCAACGGCTGGTCAGCCCGCACCGCACCGTTGTGATTCGTTATAATGGTCGACTTCTGCCGGACGATGCCGCGTTTTCAATTCTGGCTTTTCTGGCCGTATTTGTGGCCACCATCGGCATTTGTACGCTGATACTTGGTTTTCTGGGGCTGGATATTGTCACCGCCGCGTCTGCCAGTATTACCGCCATCACCAATGTGGGGCCCGGTCTTGGTGATATTATTGGCCCGTCCGGCAATTTCGCGACTTTGCCAGACAGCGCAAAATGGCTGCTGTCATTCGCCATGATCCTGGGCCGTCTGGAAATTTTCACAATTCTGGTGATGGTGGATCGCGGGTTTTGGTCGAACTGAGCTCGATACGCTTATTGAAAGATATTGGGTACTGACACGTTCAACCAGACGGCGAAGGCCAGATACAGGAAGGTGGTCATGGCCACGGCCATCAAAAGGCTTTTGATAATTCTTGCAGCGGCAATCGGGCCGGGGCCAAGTGTCAGAAACATTACAAACAAAAACGCGCCCGTTGAAAGTGTGTAGTCAAACTGCATGCCGAAGGCATAGAGGATGACGGCAATAAGAATGCCCCAGATTTTGAGGGATTTCGGTGGTTCGCTTTTATCAGATGCATTCGCTGCAGATCGGCTGCGCGAGCGCGCTACGCGCCGAACAGCCGATACTGTTGAAACAGCAGACAGGGCAATGACTATGGTGAGTATGACAAGTGGATAGACATGTGCAGGCGCATTGATTTTGCTGGCTTCGAGCAACAGATACGCAGCTATGGCCAGAATTAAAAACCCGCACAAGGCATCAAAATGATCGCGCTTAAGCATCGGTTGTCTCCGCTGCAGCCGCTTTGTTTTTGCGTTGTCTGTGCGCGGCGATGAGTGGCGAGATGATTGACAGTAGGCATAGGGCGACGATAACGGCGGAAATCGGTCGCATGACGAGTGTGAGATAACTGCCTTGCGCTTGTGCAATCAGGATTGAAGATGTGAATTCCCGCTCAGCGATTGGCCCCAGAATCAAGCCGAGCGCAATGGGTGCGGCCTCGATTCCAACCCGCCGCAGGAAATAGCCACCGATGCCCAAGACGATCATGATGACAACCGAGATCATTGAATTGGTGACGGAATAAGCACCTATGGTCGCGAATACCAGAATGGATGGTGTGAGAATTGCGGCCGGCACACGCAATATCTGTGTGCCAAGACGCACAATTATGAAATAGCCCAGGGGCGCAAGAACAATGCTGGAAATCAGCAGCCCGAACATAAAGGTAAAAGCTGTGCCGGAGCTGTCGTTGAGAAGTGCTGTCCCTGGCTGCAGCCCGAATGACAGCAGTGCGCCAAGGATGACAGCAGCGTTGACATTGCCCGGAATGCCAAGCGCCATCATGGGGATCAGGCTGCCACCAACCATCGAATTGTTGGCAACTTCAGAGGCCAGAACGCCCTCAACAGCGCCTTTGCCGTATTTCTCCGGGTTTTTGTCCCATCGGCGTGTTTCATTATAGGAAATGGTGGAGGCAATGGGTCCGCCCGCGCCCGGCAAAATACCAATGAGAATGCCGATTGCGCTGGACCGGATCATCACATCCCAGCGCTGAAGCATTTTGCGCAAAACCAGTTTCAGATCGGATGTCTTGCGCTGAAACTGATGTGCCGGCTTGGAGCGTTCGCCGCCGGAGGCCGCTTCCAGTATTTGCGCCAGACAAAACAGGCCCAGCAATGCGGGGATCAGATTTACACCCGCAATGAGATGGCTTGAGCCAAAGGTGAAGCGCGGCGTGCCCCAATATGGGTCCAGGCCGATCATGCTGATCGCCAGACCGATTGCGCCGCCCAACAGCCCCTTTACGAGCGTTTCGGATTTGAGGCTGGCAATCGTTGTGAGACCCAGAACCGTGATCCAGAAATACTCCTGGGGGCCGAACAAAAGTGAAATGCGTGCGAGCGCAGTAAATGCCAGCATAAGGACGACAATGCCGACAATGCCGCCAAACACAGACCCGAAAAGAGCTGCAAGGAGCGCCTCGTAAGCGCGGCCCTGCTGGGTCATCGGGTAGCCGTCAAATGTGGTTGGCAGAGAAGACGCGGTGCCAGGAATATTGAGAAGAATGGCGGAATTTGCATCCCCATACATGGCGCCCATGTAGATGGAGCCGAGCAGGATCAGGCCGGTGGCCGGGTCCATTGGCAGGACAACAGGAAGCAGCAAGGAAATGGCCATGACCGAGCTGAAGCCGGGCAATGCGCCGATGATGGCCCCGAAGGTGGTTGCCAGAAGAATGAGCAACACTGTGGAAGGCTTTAACGCCTCCAATAGCCCTGTCAGAGATAAAATGCTGTCCATGAAATCCACCTTTGAAAATGAGGTGCAGGCCGCAACTGCAGCACCCGCACCCGCAATCTGACCGCCCCACCAAAGGTCAGGCGGTCAGGGTCGTGTTTTTATTTCAGGACGCCAAATTCGACGAGGAGGGCGCGGATTTCATCGCCCATCGCCAGAACTTCAGCTTCCAGATCTGCGCCAGATTGCCAGACAGGAATCTGACCACTTTTCAGAAACTCGGCCCGGATAGCTTCATTCTGGGCAACAGCGCCAAGCTTTTCGCGCAGGAAGCTGACGGCTTCATCCGGCATGCCTTTTGGTCCGACGAAAATGCGGGAGGTGACTGAGTTCACATTATAGCCCGCTTCCGAGAATGACGGTACGTCTGGCATGGCTTCCGAGCGTTTACCGCCGGAAATGGCCAATGTCCGCAAGGTTTCCTGACGGGATGCAAGACCAGCACCAATGATGCCCGCAGAGACGTGTCCGCCTGCAACACGTGCAACTGTGTTTGCGCCGCCCTGTGTTGGCACAAGCGTTACTTCGATTTCTGATCCGCGCATGATTTCAAGCGCCGCAATATGGGCGGTACCAAGCGTGCCGGTGATGGCAAGGGTCAGAACTTTCGGATTTTCCTTAGCGGCTGCCGCAAACTCTTCCAGTGTCGTATAAGGACTGTTGTTGGGGACAACCAGGGCAATTGGATCGACATTGACCCGGCCCAGATAGGTAAAATCATCCAGCGCGAAGGTAGCTGCACCGGAGATGGGTTGAATGGCCAGATTTGGCAGGTTCACAATGCCAACCGTGTAGCCATCATTGCGGGCCGTGGCGATTGCATTTGAACCAATTGCGCCGCCTGCGCCGGGCTTGTACTGAAAATTCCAGCCTGTGCCTGTTTCGCCGCTCCAGCCGCCATCAACAATACGGGCGACACGGTCGCTGCCGCCGCCAGCGCCAAATGGCACGATCAAATCTATCTGCCGCTCCGGATATTCTGCAAACGCAGTTGTCGCAGATATGACGGCTGCTGCGACACCTATCGCAATTTTTCTGGTGAATGACTGTTTCATTTAAACTTCCTCCCTTGGGTTTTGATATTTTGGTTCGATAAAGTTCCGGGTTTCAAACACCGGAGACGATTGGGTGATCCGGCAATCGCAGACGGCGATAATGCGAGACTGCGTGTTGCCAAATTTGAATGTCTGAATGTCTTGCCCCGGCGGGCTATTGGCCACGGACCAGCCAGGCAGACTGTGGGCCTGATCAGAAAATCCAATACTGTGCACGCAACTGACATCTTAGTTAAATGCTCATGATTTTGCAAATTCGGCCCCTGTTGCAGGCTTCCTTCTCGCCGGGAAAATCTGTCATGCAGCATCCTCATGAATCGAGCCGATTGTCGTCTATGTTGATGGCCCATCGATAGGTATCTGCGGGCTTTGTCTGACGGCTCCATTCTGACAGGACAGTTTTTCGCAAGCGCCTTTGCTCCATGGTTCGGCAGATCTGCTCCGGGTCCCAATTTTTCAGGATTTTCTCCTGAAGGGCGCGAACCAATTCTGCATGGTCCGAGGCTGCGATCAGGTCCTGCATTTCAAGCGGGTCGTCTTCCAGGTTGAACAACTGGGACGGGTAGCCGTGATAGTAAATCAGCTTCCAGGGGCCAGAGCGGATCATGCGCTGTTGCACTTTTTGCGGCATCCGCTTGTTCATTCCGTCGGTGCAGTATTCGGAAAAAGTTTCATTGTCCCATGGCGCTTGCTCATCGATGGCAAGCTGCAAGAGACCAGACCCGTCAATTTCGGGTTTTTGATCACTCTGATCACCGTGATTGTGATGGGCGGCTTCAGCGAGCGTGGGCGCAATGTCTACCAGATTGACAATCTGTGACCGCCGCTCATTGGCCGGAATGGTGCCCGGCCATGACAGGATCATGGGCACACGAACGGACTGCTCGTAAAATGTCTGCTTCCACCATAGGCCGCGCTCGCCAATCTGGTCGCCGTGATCGGATACATAGATGATGAGGGTGTTTTCCAGCAGACCTTTGTCCCGGTAACTTTCAAGAATATCACCGATCATCCGGTCCGTTGTTTCAACCAGCGCGTAATAGGCCGCACGTGCTCTGCGCGTATCGTCCGCAGAGATGTCCGCTGTACCGGTTTGTTCCTTCCAGGCCCGCAGATAAGGGTGTTCATCTTCCGGGCTTGGCGCGCTGATTTCAGGGTCGGGAATTCGGTTGTAATAGTAGTTGAACAGATCTTGATTGCCGACATAGGGCTGGTGCGGCAGCATGAGGCCGACATGCAAAAAGAAGGGCGTGGCATCAGCTTCGGCCTGTTCTTTGGCAATGATGGATGACAGGTCCTGACAGGATTTGACCACATCATGGTCGTGAATTTCATAGGAAGATTGACCGGGTCCGGATTTGTCGATGCTGACGCGCGCAGGGCCGCTGGTGCCAGTTAGAATGCCCAAAGAATGCGCTGCTCCGCCGACCCAATTGGTGCTGTGATCACCAACAAAACGTTCTGAAAAGCCACGGAGCTGGTCGGGGCCGATTGAGTGCATGCGGCCCACAAGCCGTGTTTTATATCCGGCGGCGCCAAGGGCGTGGGCGAATGTGGGTCGGTCAGATGGCAGTATGTCACTGTTTGTCCAGCATTCCTGATTGTGCGGGTAGCAGCCTGTCAGCAGCGACATGCGCGCGGGCACGCAAATCGGCGAGGGTGTGTAGGCATTGTCAAAAACCACGCCCTTAGACGCCAGACGGTCAAGATTTGGCGTGCGCACAATGTCGTCGCCATAACAGCCGGTGACGAATGGATTGTGCTGATCGGTGAGAATGTAAATGATGTTTGGTTGTGTCACAGCACTGCCGTTTTCTGCGCACGTTGCGATTTGATGTTGTGGACATGCACCAGTTCGCCCTTGCCGATGGCTTTTGTGGCTACGCCGATGGGTGTGCCCCGGCGGATGACGATTTCCCCCTGATTGATGCCAACCGTCGCAATTTTGTGAAACGCTGGAATATCAGTGACGCAGGTCAAAGCTTCGCTGTTGCCATGACACTCCATCTGAATGACATCGCCTGATTTTGCTGCGCTGAGGATTACGGCCACGTTGTCTTGCGCCATTCCCTTGAGTGCTCTGGCCTGTTTGTCGCTTCCGCTCATAGGGATTCCCCAAAGCGGCTGATCACTTCATCGCCTTCCAGCAGCACTTCACCAAGGGTGAGAGCACCGGATGCGATGGCTGCGATTTCGTCTTCCAGACTGGCCCTTGCATCATCAAGGCTGCGGTCATCGGTAATCAGATCTGAACAGTCAAAATCAATCTGGTCGGTGAGGGCTGATGCCACGCCCGGGTTGGCGGTGATTTTAACGGTGGGGCAAAGCGCGCTGACATAGCTGTTGCCGCAACCGGTTGTGAACAGGATGATCTGTGCACCCGCTGCGGCCAGACCGGTTAGCGATTCAGGCGAAAAGCTTGGCCCATCCATGGCATGAAGGCCCGCCGCTGCAGGGCGTTCGCCAAAATCCAGCATGGAGGTGATCGGTTGGTTTCCGGATTTTGCAATGCTGCCAATGGCCTTGTCTTCAATGGTGCTGAGGCCGGAATCAATATTCGCCTGATTGGGGTTGTTGCCCAACAGATCTATTCCTGCTTCCACCGCAAGACGCTCGCGCCGGGACACAGCCTCTAAAATTGCATCTGATACAGGTTTGGAAGCCGCACGCTCCGCGACCGCTTTTTCGCACCCGAGCCATTCAACGGTTTCGCTGAATATCACCGACCCGCCAGCGTCGACATGCGCATCAGACAGAACACCCAGAAGCGGGTTTGCGGCAATGCCGGATGAGGGGTCTGACATGCCGCATTGCAGGCCAAGCGTGAGGTCTGAAACCGCGCAGGGTTTGCGTGTCTGGCGGCTGATATCCACCAGCAATCGTGCGGCAAGCCGCACGGCGCGGGCCGTGAAAGTGATAATATCGCGGTCACAATCGCCCAGAGACAAAAACTCAAAAGGTTTGCCAAGGTTTGACCGGGCGTCTTGGAAAAGCGCCGCCCGTCGCTGATCGGAACTGAGGATCAGAACCGCGCCCACATTCGGGTTAGCCGCAAGGTTGAGCAGAATGCGGTTGACCTGCTGATCATTGTCGCCGGTGATGCCGTTTCCGTGCGGCATGGACACCAGTACGGCACCGGAAAGCGCGGCCTCGATTTTTCGGGCGGCTGGCTGGGTGAGGCCGGACACATTGAGAATAAGCAGGGTATTGCGAATTCCAGGTTGGCCCTGCTGACGTTGATAGCCCAGAAATGATTGTTGCGTTGCCAATGTGCCGTCCTGATGATTACAACTGATATCTTTACTGACATCTCAGTTGTAATTCAAGTCGATTTTTGCTTTTCTGTTGCGGAACTGATTGTCTGAAACGGGTGCTGCATGGCCGAAAACGGCTTGTCGCCGGGGTTTGCATTGGTTTTATCGAGCGGTTCGATACATCGTTGTTGAGGTTGAGCGTGATTGCCGCGTAGAAGATGAACAGCAACAACCGCGCAGAAGACGGACGATACCGGACTGTTCCAACCAGGGATAATCAGGTCGCAGCTGACAGTCAGGAGATGATCATGAAATCGTCAAGCACGCCCAAGACACCAAGCTCCCCAAGCTCCCCAGGCACTGGTAGCAAGCCCCGCCAGACCCTGCGGGATGCGGCTTATCATGCTTTCATAGATCATCTGTTTTCAGGCGATATTCGTCCCGGCTCCATGGTGTCACAGCGCGAGCTTTGCGAAATTCTCGATATTCCGCTGAACCCCATGCGCGAAGCGCTGAAGCGGTTGGAGGCAGAAAACTTCGTTCAGCTGATTCCCCAGCGCGGCATTCAGATTTTCGGCATTGAGGAAGAATTCCTGGCCGATGCGTTTCAATTGCGGAAAATTCTGGAAATCCAGGGCCTGCGTGCCTTTTTCAAACAGGCTGACATGACGGGCGTGCAGGATTTGTTTGACCGCACCAAAGCGGCAAGCGATGGCGATCAGGGCCGACAGCTTTCAAACTTTCAAAAAATCAGCGAATTTGCTGATCTCGATCACGAGATGCATTTGCTGTTTCTTGGCGCGCTGGACAATGAAATTGTAAACGACATGATGACCCGGGTGCTGAGCAAATTACGCCTCTCCCGCCTGATTTTCCGTCTGCATAATTATCAGGATATTCGGGCGTTCCAGGAACATGTTGCGATATTGGAAAAAGTTCTGACAGGCGATGAAGAGGGCGCGGCGCAAGCGCTGAACGATCATCTGGATGGATCGAGAGGCCGGATTATGGGGATTGCCTGAGGGCGTCTTTGATGGTTTTCGCTTGGCTAGGATGCATCCTGCTTACGCACAAAATCAAAATAAAGCGCACCGCAAGCCAGCGCCAATACGAAATACTGTAAGACCGAAAGCCTGAAATCCGTCACGATCACAACCACCACGACATTTGCCAAAGCGCCAATGGCCACTCTGGTTTTACTCAAAGACCGATCACCGAAAAACACCGCCCTATAGGTTTTGTTCGTAGGCCCCCAAAATCCGAATATGCCAATAATCGCAACAGCGAGTGTTGTCGGAATCCCGTGGGGTTGGAAAGCTGTAGCGGCCACCCCAAAAAAAAGCAGAAAATAAACGAGCCCGAAAATACCCACGAAGTCCCCAATGTGTTGTGCGGCACAAAAGGGTCTAGGAGGCATTGTTGGAAATTTCAACTGATACTGTTTGACTGTATTTTAGCTTGGAACAGAGAATATCGGAATGGCTTCGGCGATATCTGGCAATATCCAAAACGAGTATGTATCAGCCGAAGGTGGCCCTTAAGCTAATACACGAGCCTTAATCAGGGTCAATTGAACTCAAATACAAGTGGGGTAGGATTTGTCAGATGGCCGCTTAGAGCCCAAAGTGACTGATGCTGCACAACTGTTGAATGGCTGCTTTGTTGTCATTCGGCCAATGGCAGGCCGCGCAGCAAACTCAAAGCATCAGCTCTGTTCGGTGTTCCAGAAAATGGTCAATCAGGCGACGGGTCAGCGCCTTTTGTGGCCCAATGTCCGGCCAGACGGCATAGATGCCGAGGTCAGGCAGGTTCCAGTCTGGGAGGATGCGAACCAGACGGCCTTGCGCCAGATCGTTTTCAATTTCTCCAAGCGGAATGTGCCAAATCCCAAGCCCTGCCAACACCGAAGCCTTTGCGGCTGTCACGGTGTTGACCTCAACACGCTTATTGATGGGGTCGAACTGAATAGACACCCCATCTCGTTCCAAAGTCATCAACGACGGGATTTGTGTGACTGAGATAAAATCATTCTCGGCCAGATCATCGGGCGACTTAATCGCTGCACGTCCCACCAAATAATCAGGTGATGCAACAAGCAAACGTTTAAAATTGGCAATGCGACGGCTTTTCAAATTGCTGTTGCGCAAGGTACCAAGACGGATCGCCAGATCGAATCCGTCCTTCACCAGATCGGTTGGGGTATCGCTGCAATGAAGCGAAATCGCGACCATTGGGTGCAGTTTCGCAAAGTCCCAAAGCGCCGCGTGCAACCTGCCTTGTTCACCAAACGCAGGCATTGCAACGCGCAACGTGCCAACGGGTTCATCGTTGCCTGCATGGATCGCATCCAGCGCTTCCTCACCTGCCGTCACCATGCGGCGCGCAGGATCAAGGGCGATCTGGCCCTCTGGCGTCAGCGACATTGACCGCGTTGAACGGAAAAACAGAGTCACGCCTTGTCGTTCTTCCAGCCGTGACAAGTGATGACTTATGACAGAGGTGGAGAGCTTTAACCTACGTCCCGCTGCGCTTAGGCTTCCTGTATCGGCAATCGCCACAAATACGGCAAGGCTCCGGTAGTCATCAATCATCTTTCTAATTCCTGTAAGAATGATTTCTCACATTATGGGATAATCGAAAAGATCACTTTTGTCTATTTCTAGGTTCATCAGAAACAAGGAGAGACATCATGACACTTAAATCCATCATCGCATCCGCTGCCCTCGTGACATTCGCCACTGGCGCGTTCGCCGACGACACTGCAACCGTTACGACTTTCTACGATCTGCTCAGCAATCCGGGGTCGCAGGAACGTGTCGCTGATTTCCAAGAGGCAACCTCTGAGGACTGGATCAGCTTGGGCGACTATTCCGGCAACAACAAATCCCGTGAGTCCTTCTTGGGCCAAATGGGTGGCTTTGCGCAACTGATGCCCGATCTGAACTGGGAAATTCAGGACATGCACCAAGATGGCGATACAGTGATCGTGCGCAGCCGCGCCACCGGCACACCTGTTGCGCCATTTTTTGGTGTTGATGGCCAAGGCCGCAGCTTTGACATCATGACCATCGACATCCACGAACTGGAAGACGGTGTCATCGTACGCACCTACCACGTCGAAGACTGGGCAGGCGCATTGCAGCAGCTCGCTGGCAAATAATCGAACATCAGAAAACGCCGGTGCAGTATTGCACCGGCGTTTTCCCAAAGCCGACATTGGCGCAAGCGCAGCGAAAGACAGCTTCGTCTGCATAGCGGACATCTCGTCTTTATCGACTCCAAGAAAAGGTTGACTGCGCGGGTTCCCATTCCGCAATACCTGAAACGACGATGGACCACCCGAAGGTGGCCAATATCGTAACATACTGAATTTAATGGAGAAACAATGGAGCGGGCGAGGCGATTCGAACGCCCGACCCCAACCTTGGCAAGGTTGTGCTCTACCCCTGAGCTACGCCCGCATCCTTGGGTAATGACAGCGTATTTGGCTGCGAGGGCACATATGGCGTAAGATATTGGGAAAAGCAAGCTAAAGATTCAGGTTTTTTGCGTGCAGCCCAAATGATGCCGGACAGGGTAAATGCGGGTGTTTTGCCAGCACTGGCGGGAAATGCTGTGGTGCCGGTTGCAATCTGCCTCATTTGCGTAAATGAAAGGGTTTTAGGGATCGGCTTCCGGGCGCGACGGTGATGGTGCGCGCGGGGCTGACATCGACCTGATGTTTGGCGGACTGGTTGGTTGAGGGGTATGTTCGGGTGATTACCAAAGATGGTTTATTTGCGCAGCTGGATGGGCTGGATATTGCGCATGCGACCGTATCGCATCCGGCGGTGTTTACGGTGGCGGATAGTCATAAGGTGCATGACGAATTGCCGGGCGGGCATTCCAAAAATCTGTTTCTGAAGGACAAAAAGGGGCAACTTTTTCTGGTGGTGGCTGAGCAGGGCAGTCAGGTGGATCTGAAGGGTCTGCACCGCCATATCGGTTCGCAGCGGCTCAGCTTTGGCAAGCCTGATTTGTTGATGGAAGTTCTGGGCATGACACCGGGATCAGTGAATCCGTTTGCGTTGATGAATGATGCGGACAAGCGCTGCACGCTTTGGCTGGATGAGGCGCTGATGCGGCATGAAATGGTGAATTTTCATCCGCTGGAAAACACCATGACGACAACGCTGAAAAGCGCTGATCTGATACGGTTTGTCGAGGCAATTGGGTTTACAGCCAACAGGCTTGATTTTACAGCGCTGGCCACACAGGGCGCATAGGGTTTATACCGTCAACAGAGCGAATGCAGATGTGTTGAAAAGCAATTGGTTGCAGAGTGGGAATAAAACCCCATTTTGAGCAGTGGTACGTGAAATTGTGACACGCAGATTGGTGTGACAGATAGATAATATAGATTGATGATTCAGTTAGATAATACAGGCAGACAAGCGAGCATATAATGGATGAGAAATTTCAGATGGGCGGTCCGGTTGGCGGCGCGTCCATGACGGGTAATGCTGGTGGCGTATCGGCCTCGACGGGCGCAGCACCTGCACCGGACGGCATGATTGGCGGCGGCGCCGCTGCTGGTGGCGGTGACCTGATCAAGGACACGACCATGACAGGTTTTGTGGCCGATGTGATTGAAGCGTCAAAACAGCAGCCAGTGCTGGTGGATTTCTGGGCGCCGTGGTGTGGCCCCTGCAAGCAATTGACGCCACTGATTGAGGCTGCCGTGCAAAAGGCGGGTGGCCGGGTCAAGCTGGTAAAAATGAATATTGAAGAGTTTCCCGAAGTTGCCGGGCAGATGGGCATTCAGTCGATCCCTGCGGTTGTCGCCTTCAAGGACGGGCAGCCAGCGGACGGGTTTATGGGCGCGGTGCCTGAAGGCGAGATTACGGCCTTCATCGATAAGGTGGCCGGTCCTGCGGGGCCATCGCCGATTGATGAGATGCTGGAACAGGGCCAGGCAGCGCTGGATGCGGAAGATTTTGGCGGTGCTGCGCAGATTTATGCAGGGATTTTGCAGGCCGAGCCGGAAACCGTGGCCGCGATTGTCGGCATGATGGAGTGCTATATTGGCACAGACCAAGCCGAAAAGGCGCTGGAACTGCTGGACATGGTGCGTCAGCAAATGCCTGATCTGGCAGAAGACCCGGCTCTGGCAACGCTGGAAACCAAGATTGAGCTGCTGAAACAGGCGGAAGCTCTGGGCGATACCGGAGAGATGGAAGCGCAGTTGGCGGCAGACCCTGATAATCATCAGTTGCGGTTCGATCTGGCGGTTGCATTGAATGGACGTGGCGACAGGACTGGTGCTTCTGATCTACTGCTCCATATTATCCAACATGACCGCGATTGGAATGAAGATGCAGCGCGGACTCAATTGCTGCAATTCTTCGAAACCTGGGGTGCCAAGGAACCAGCCACAAAGGCAGGACGTCGCAAATTGTCGGCGCTTCTGTTTTCGTAAGGCGGGTTCAGGCAAAGGAGCCGGACATGTCAGTGCAAATTGGCAACACAACATTTGAGAGTGCGGAGGATTTTCCATCCTCCGTGCCGATTTTTCCATTGAGCGGCGCTTTGCTGCTGCCCAAGGGGCAGATGCCGCTCAACATTTTTGAACCGCGCTATCTGTCCATGATTGATGCAGCCCTGTCCGGCGATCGGCTGATTGGCATGATACAGCCGGCGCTGGAAGACAGCGGCGATGGCAGCCCGGACGCCTTGTGCGCCAGTGGATGTCTTGGGCGCATTGTGGCCTGGTCTGAATCCGGTGACGGGCGCTATCTCATCACGCTGATGGGGGTTGCCCGGTTCCAGATGGAACAGGAACTGACCACCATGACGCCTTACCGTCAGGCGCGGATATCGGTGTTGCCGTTTTTGGGCGATATTGATGGCGAACTGGCTGAGCTGGAAGTGGACCGGGACGAGTTGCTGGCAACTTTCCGCGATTATCTGGACGCCAATGATATGGAAGCGGATTGGGACAGCATCAATGAGGCGTCGACCGAGTCTCTGGTCAATGCCCTGTCGATGATGAGCCCGTATGGACCGGCAGAAAAGCAGGCGCTGCTGGAAGCACCTGATTTGAAAACCCGCGCTGAAACGCTGATTGCCATTACTGAAATGGAACTGGCGCGCGGCGATGACGGCACCAGCCCGCTGCAATAGGATATGATGCATGACGCAGCCGGACAGGAAGCTTCTGGAATTGCTGGTCTGTCCGGTCTCGCGTTCGCCACTGGTGCTGGACGAGAGCGGCGACTGGCTGCTTAGCAAAAAAGCCAGGCTGAAATTTCCGGTGCGTGATGGCATTCCGATCATGTTGCTGGATGAGGCCGAGCCGCTCACTGACTAAGCCCGCAGCTTTGGCCGGGAAGATTTACCTTTCATTCTTTGAAATCCCGATTTAGAATCAGTTGACTGACTAAGATTTTTTACGGGAGATTCTGTCTTGGCTGATCCATCAGGACGTTCAAAACGGCAGTGCCTGGAAGATGCGGCAGCGCAATTATTCTGGTCCCGGGGATTTGCCGCCACCAGCATTGCCGACCTTGCCAAACAGGCGGATGTGCCGGTTGGCAATGTTTATTATTATTTCAAAAGCAAGCGCGATCTGGCTGACGCTGTGGCCGAGATGTTTGTGCAAGGATCGCAGGCCGCTCTGGACGATATTGAAACGCGGTATCCAACCGGCACGGCGAATCCACACAAAGTGGCGAGAGACCGGATTGGCGCATTCTTCGATATGCTGGAAAAGTCTCATATGAGCCGGGCCAAGGCGGGCTGTCCGATTGCCCGTTCCGTGGCTGACTTTGCCGAAGCTGCGCCCAAGGCTGCCCGCAAATCAACTGAAGCGCTGACCATGTTGACAGCGTTTCTGGGCCGTGAGCTGACACGAGCCGGGCACCCCAATGGCATGATGGCAGCGCAGCAGAGCATTGCGTTATGGCAGGGTGCAATCGTGCTGGCCCATGGAGCGGCTGATCCACAGATTTTAATGCGGCTATGTGCGGAACAACGCGACGGCTTGCTGCGGGCAGTTCATCAGGACGGTTAGATCTGGCGCAGCCTGGTCTGGAACGAGACTGTCGTTTGGGCTTGTGAACCCTATTGCTGAACGCAGCTGACCCAGTCTTCAAGCATGGCCGCCAGGCCATCCCAATCGGTGTATTCCTTGTCTTTATGAGGATCGACAGGCTCGTCGTCTTTTTGCGAGGCGATCCAGCGCATCGCCCAATAGCGAAAGAAATCGTAACTGGTGAAGCGAATTGCACCGGCGATGTGTTCAATACGGTTTGGCACCCAGCCAGTGGCTTTGGTGAAACCGTCGATGCAGTGTTCCAAACCCTCCCGGTCTTCCAATTCCTGTCCGGCCGCTGCCAGCGAAACGGACAGAAACAGTGTGTCGCGTTGTTTCAAATGGTGCAGATTCGCGGTTGCATAATTTTCCAGGGACTTTTGATAATGTCCGATATGGATAGAGCCAGCCAGAATCACAGCGTCAAAGCGCAGGATGTCGATTTCGTCGTCGTCTGAAAGGTTCAGCAATTCGACTGAGTGGCCAGCATCAGTGAGTTGATCAGCGCAAAACCGTGCAATTTTACGGGTCTGGCCTTCTGTGGTGGCATAGGCTGTCAGAAATTTCATGTACCCCTCCATGGTCCATAGCAACCTAGTGGGGAGGGGGGTCACTGCATTGACATGAATCAACGCAAATCGATGCGATGATGGCCGGATTTCCGAAATCGTTCATGTAGGTCTTTTGGGCCTGGAGCTTTTCTTGATTATAGGGAAAAGCTCTAGATATCCTGTGCAGCGGCCCAGCCGCTGGCCCAGGCCCATTGGAAATTATAACCGCCCAGCCAGCCGGTGACATCCACTGCTTCGCCAATGACATAAAGGCCCGGCACTTTTTTGGCTTCCATGGATTTGGATGAGAGTTCCGCAGTGCTGATGCCACCAATGGTGACTTCCGCCTTGGCAAAGCCTTCTGTACCACTGGGGCGGAAAGGCCAGTCAGCCAGGCTCTGCTCGGCCTTGGCCAGATTTTTGTCAGAGAGATTGGCCAATTCACTGTTGAGGCCCAGATTGTCCGTCAACTTTTCAGACAGGGTTTGTGCCAGACGGTCCGGCAGATGCACCGAAAGAGCGCTTTGCAAGGCGGTACGTAGCTTGTTGCGTTTGGTCTGTTGCAGCCAGCCGTTAGGGCAATCGGGTAGAAAGTTGATACCGATGCTTTCGCCGTGACGCCAATAGGATGAAATCTGCAAAATGGCGGGCCCTGAAAGGCCTTTATGGGTAAACAGGGCAGCCTCGCGAAAGCTGGTTTTGCCGCTACTGGCCACAATGTCAGTGGCCACACCGGACAGCTCGCGAAACAGCGCTTCATCCGCGCCAAGTGTGAAAGGCACAAGGGCCGGACGCGGCTCGACAATCTTGAGGCCGAAGCGCCGTGCCAGATCATAGGCAAAGCCGGTTGCGCCAAGTTTGGGAATTGAGGGGCCACCGGTGGCGATGACCAGCGCAGGGGCTGAGGCGGTTTGTGTGCCATATTTTACCTGAAACAGGCCGTCAGCATGGGTGATGTCGCCCAGCGTGGCGCCAAGGCGCACATCCACCCGGCCCTTTTCGCATTCGCTGAGCAGCATGGCGACGATCTGTTTTGCGGATTCATCACAGAACAATTGGCCGAGGGTCTTCTCATGCCAGGCAATGCGATAGCGCTCGACCAGCGCCAGAAAGTGGCTGGCGGTGTAGCGGCCAAGGGCGGATTTGGCGAAATGCGGGTTGGATGAGAGGTAGCGGTCCGGGGCGGTGTGGATGTTTGTAAAATTACAGCGGCCACCGCCGGAGATGATGATCTTGCGGCCTGGTTCTGGCGCGTGATCCAGCAAAAGGACGCGCTTGCCGCGTTGTCCAGCCATGGCGGCGCACATCAGGCCCGCACCGCCGGCACCCAGAACAATGGCATCATAGCGGGAATGGTTTGATGTCATTTGAGCTGTTGTCCGGATGGCTGATGGTGAGGCTCTATAACGCCCCTGAAGCAGTTCCGAAAGGTGTAATGGATGGAAGATCACCCGGCACGTTAGTGCCGGGTGATCTTTGGGTTTAAAAATTCGCGGCGTTGCCCGGCACGATTCTGGTTATGGTGCCAACGGCTTTGCCGTCGGGGCCGTGATAGGTGAATGTGCCGGGCTCATAGATGATTTGCCAATCACCTGCAGGGCCGCCCTGCCACTCAACGAAATAGCCGGTCTCGTTGATTTTCAGTTCGCCCTTGAGGGTCGGGCCGTCGGGAAGCGTCATATGGGCGACGGTTTCGCTGGGATAATAGATGACCGCATCAGTATCTTTGCCGATATCGATGTAGTGGGTGGAGCCAATCATGAGAATGGCGAGAATTTTTCCGGTGAGAACCATTGTGAATTCCTTTTTGGGATTTGGGTTTAAAGGGTGAGTGGAAAATGTTTGCGCCACGCGGAATGGTGGTCAAACGCAACTGCCTGCGACCATGCAAGCATCACATGCACCCGGGAGCCGGGCGCAAGGGAGAGGGCGGGACGGCCCGCAATTCTTTGGGATATTTGAAACTCAAGATGTGAGCGGCCATCGGCGTAGCTGCCTCGGGCCAGCTTCAGAGCCGGTTTCAATCCAAGCTCTGTGACGGTTTTATGGTCCGGGACGCGTGCCATGTGTTCTTCTGCCCGGATGGGGGAGAGCGATGTGGCAGCGATGATAAAGCGTGTATTTTTGAGCACCGGTTTTTCATTGAACCCGACTGCGATCCAGCCATTGGTGGGGGCACTCAATGTGCCGATCAGACAAATGTTGTCGTGGCACCATGAGAATGTAACGTCGTCCTGTGTCACAGATCGGGCTGGCTTCACGCGGCTGGTAGCAGCTCGTGAGCCCGGTGCCCCGATCAAGGTGCCAAGACCAAAGGTTGCCAGTGAGAGAAACTGCCGCTTGTTCATGAGTGAATTATCCGCTAAGTTATCGTCAAGTTACTTGACAAATAGGCTTGGCAATTCAATCTGTCAAGTAACTTGACTAAATTATGAGGATGCCCAAATGAAACCCACCACTTCACCGGAGCTGATTGATCATATCGGTTGGGATTTATGGCGCGTGACCGAAGGCTGGAAAAATCGTTTCACCACAGACATGGTGGTGCGGGGATTTGGCTGGTTTGGGGAAGCGCGTGGCAATCTGCTGCAACATATTGGCCGTAATGGCGTTGCCCAGACCGCTCTGGCCGCAAAGGCCGGGATGACCAAACAGGCTGTGCAGCAACATCTGGATGATCTGGTGCGCGATGGTGCCATTGAGCGTGTGCCCGACCCGGATGATGCGCGCCGGAAGATCATTCGCTTTACCGCTCTGGGTTTTGAAGCGATGACAGTTGCCAATGATGTGAAACGGACTATTGAAGATGAATACCGACATTTGATCGGGGGGGATGCCATGGATGGGCTGACCGACGCTTTGCGTGCCATCATCGCGCATCAGGATGACCTGCAAAAATAATCGTCCCCGGATTGAACCGAAATGGACCGACAGCGCACCTTATCTACAGAAACGGGATTATGAGAGGTGTTATGCGCCGCAAAAGCCGCATTCTGGAAGACTATCTGGTTGCCAGCTCCAAGCTGGGGGACAGGCAGGCTTTTGCCCGATTGGTGGATTTGCGTGGTCCGCGCTTGTTGAGCCATGCCACCCGACTTTTGGGCAATCGTGAAGAAGCCAGAGATGCGGTCCAAGATGGCTGGATAGATATTTATCGTGGGCTTGCCAAACTGCGTGACCCGATGAGTTTTCCGGCCTGGGCAACACGGATTGTAACCCGAAAATGTGCCCAACTGATCCAGCGAAAAACATCGCGGCGGCAGCTGGAGCACGAACTAATTGTGGAAAGTGATGCCGCTGCCATGGCCACCAGTCCTGACTTTGACGAAGCCTGCGATGCCACACGGGTTCGCGCTGCCATTGAGGCCTTGCCGCCCGTTCATGGTGCTACGATTGCCCTGTTCTATCTGGACGATATGAGTGTCGCGGAAGTTGCTGTTGCGCTTGATGTGCCGGTGGGAACGATCAAAACCCGGCTGATGCATGCGCGTGAGAAATTGAAAGATCTTCTGAAAGGAGAGAATGATGAATAAATTGGATAGATTGATTGAAGAAGCCCTTCAGGAGCAGGATCGTGACATTCTGCACCAGACCGAAGAATTGGGATATTTCGCACTTGGACTGAAACAGTTCTCCGGCAAACTGGGCTGGGTGACCTGGGTGTTGATGATTGCGCAGACCGCCATGTTCATTGCGGCAGTCTGGTGCGGAATTCAATTTTTTGAGGCCGTTGAAACCCTGCCCGCTTTGAAGTGGGGTCTGTCGGCTGCCACACTGGCTCTGATGGCGATCCAACTCAAGCTCAGCCTGATGCCGCAAATGCAGGCTGATCGCATTATCCGGGAACTGAAGCGCATTGAATTGATGGTTGCGCGACAGAAATCCTGAGAGGCCGGAATGCGCCGTTACCACCGTGGTGGCGGCGCGATCATTCCAGAGCAGCCTGTTGTTGGTGAGGCGTGAAGCGCTTTCACCAGTCCGGTGATGGTGAGTCCAGCATGTGTTTGCGGATTTTCCGCATCTGGTCGCCCAACGCTTTGCATTCTTCCTCGCTGGAAGGCGCCATCATATGGTCGACCAGCTTGACGTGAACCCGAAGTCCCGACCGTGCCAGTTCCTCGCCAGCCTCTGTGAGAAAGAGACGTTTCAGGCGTCGGTCCGCCTCATCTTCGCGGCGCTCCAGAAATTTCTTCTTTTCCATGTCGGGGAGCAGCATGGACAGGTTTGATCGACCGACCAGCAATTTGTCAGCCAATTCCTGCTGGGTCAGACCGGGAAATCGCAGAATGGTAGCCAATACGTCATAACGCGGCAAATCCAGATCAATGGTGGCCAGACCCTCCGATAGAAGTCGCCGTGCTATTTGATAGGCTTTCGGCACTTCGATCCAGTTTTGAAAGCGTGGATGGTTCCAGACCAATTCCGCGTCCTGGCTGTCCTGTTCCATAATCTCTCCCAGATAAGTCCACAATCCTATGCCAAATTGATTGCATCAACCGCATAAACTCTTTGGGGTGGCTTGACTTTGTTCAATATTGAACATTATCTATGCCTTCCGAGTTTGTTTAAGCAGGAATGTGACACATGGTGAAGTCCCTTGGCCTGAAAGCGCTTCGGATTGCTGTCCGGATCGGGAATATTCTGGCACCAACGCTGACTGCGACAACAACCTTCAAACTGTTTTGCACGCCGCCCCAAAACCGTTCCCTGTCACAAAAGGAAGCGGCCATGACGCAGCGGGCAGTGCAACGGCTGTCTGCTGCGCAGGCGATGGATGTGGCCTATCGCAAGGGGCCGTATTTCGATGATGCGGGACATGATCAAACGCATGACGCGCCGAAGGATGAGACACTTCGCTATTATGTGTTCGAACCCAAGACAGTGACAGCGGATACCAAAACGGTGGTTCTGCTCCATGGCTGGACAGGAAAATCGGCTTTCATGCTGGGTTTTGCCGGCCCGCTGCTGGCGAAGAATTTTCGTGTACTGGCGGTGGACTTGCCCGCCCATGGCGCGTCTTCTGCGCGCCAGTTGCATTTGCCGAAAGCTGTTAATGCCCTGAGCGAATTGCATCAGCATACCGGACCCTGGCACGGCATCATTTCCCACTCATTTGGCAGTGCGGTGGCCTGCGTCCTAGCCTCAGGTTTTATTCCCTCATTCGCAAAAGTGCCATTGGAGCGGCTTGTCCTCATTGCATCCCCCCATTCGATGCAATGGATTTTTCACGGGTTTGGGCAGGCTATCGGTCTCAACGAACGCACCCAGAAGCTGTTTGACGGCCTTGTGAGACCTTTGGCCGGCCGCTCGCTTGCCGAATTTGAGAGCGCGAACATGTTGCAGCAAGCCGCTGTGCCAACCCTGCTGTTGCATGCGCCGGATGATAAGGAAGTACCGTTTTCAGGTGCAGAATTCATGGCGAAAACAAACGATAATGTCTCATTGTTGCCTTTGCCGGGGCTGGGTCACCGACGCATTCTTTATGCCGCCGCGACCATTCGTGCGGCGACCGGCTTTGTCAGTGACAATGCCGAAGTTTCAGGCAGCGTTGCAACTGGCTAAAGGGTGCTGCCCTTGACCGAATACAAACCCTTTTTCTGAATTCGCGCGGCTTGAAACTGATTGATTCCATCAAGCGATCTACTCACTGGATCTGCAACGCTCACTTTGTTCAACGAGCCATTCTTGCATCAGCAAATTGAACGTTTCTTGTTTATCTCAATCGTCCCAATCGGGTTCTCAATTTAGCGCTGCTGAGCGGCAACTCTGCGCAGGGCATTTCGGGCGATGAGAATGTGAAACGGCAAAATGGCTTTCAGATAAAGGCGGCCGCCAAAATTGTGCGGATGAACCCATGTGGCCAGCGATACCCGATCATTTTGCGAGACGACTGAAACGCGGAAATCCAGATGTCTGTCGTTGAAACCGGCAATGATTTCGGAGTTGGTTTCCAGCTCAACCGGAAACGGACCAAGCTTGTCGGGCGCCTCGGGACCATCATTTGACAGGCCGAATGGCACAGTGACCACGCGGCGGATGAGCAGAAGAAAACGCGCCCACCCCGGAAAATCGGTGATAATTTCGGCGGCTCGGCGCGGTGTGGCATCAGAGCAAACCGAATAACAATCCAGAAAATCCGGCGGTAAAACACGGCCATGCAGATGACTGTTGGCAGGTAATTCGCAAGCGACGACTTGTGGTCTGTAAAGGGACAAAACTGTCTCCGGTTTGCACGTTCAGAAAGCTCACAATCCCTAGATATGTGCGTGTTAAGAAAGCTTCAACCGCGAGGATGGTTTTGGCCCAAATTTCTGGCGGTGCCGCGTAGAAAACTGTGAGAATTGGTGGGAATTTCAAACGCGCTATCCACGCCCCGCGCTGGATTGCACTCACATGTCTACGGAAATGAACAGATCATCAGGATCCCGAGCGTCGACCTCAATTCCTGCTGATGCAAGTTTTTTGAGTTCTGCTTCGAATTCTGGTTGTTTCGCGCTGTGTTCCATCTCGACAAAGCTTGACAGAATGACACGATAATTATCGCCCTGGCGCGCCTCGCGCATCATCTTCAGCGTTTCGGGCTCGGGGTTGTCGTGGCCTCCGTCACCGCAATAGATGTAAGTCTTGGCGGGGACCGCTCTAAAATACGCTGGGTCAACATTGTTATTACTGCCGTGATGGGGAACCTTGAGTGCGTCTACCGGAAATGGCTTATTCTTCTCCTTGAGGCCAAGCTCTTCCAGCCACTCCACAATATCATCACCGCGCGCGTCACCCGTCAGAAGGAGTTTCTTCCCGTCATGCTCGGCGAGTACAACAATTGAGGCCAGATTCGAGACGCTATTATCTGTGATTGCCGCAATTTCGGATGGATCGAGCGCCGGATTCCATTCTTTCTGGAGCTTTTCAAGCCGCTCCTTGTCCGGACCTATCACGGTTAGATTCATGTTGCCGGGAAGCTCTGCGGATTTCCCCGAGAGGACCAGCGCATTATTGAAAGGGCGGTTTCCATCGAGCCCGAGTCTTATGAGGTTATCCCGTAATTTGCGTCCCTGGTTTACGCTGGCGAGGATTTCGGTGGCCCGCCCATCGCTATTGGCCAGTTCCTGAAAAGGTGGTGTTCCCGCAACATTGGCCGAGGCGACTATGGCATCGACCGTTGCGGTCAGGGCCGCCGGCGAAGTGCCCCCCGTCAGGTCGCTGAAGCTATTGTGCCAGAAGCGCTTTATCCGTGCCGGATCGCGGGTACTGTCCTCTTCTTCGATCATCTCGTCAGTTAATTCGATAAGACCAATGATGTGATCCTGATCGATATGGCTGACCATGGCGAGTTCAAACTCGACGGGCTTGTTGAGGCCTTCGGTCTCCTTCAAATTGCGCAGATGTGGCCGCAAAAAAGGACGGTATACTTTGTGCGGGCCGCCATCGACGAGAATACGTTTAGGTGGGATCGAGGTGCCATAATGAATAATCAGGCAATCCCCATGCCGGGAGCCGAGAACATCTATCCGAAACACTGTTTCCTCCTATTAAATGGATTCCAGAGCGCGCAGAATATCGACAAGTCCTGCACCTTGAAATTCGTGCCCTCGACCAAGATCTGTAGCCGTCTTGCAAAGGACTTCCTTGATCCAATCAGGGCTACCGATCAGTTCAGGGTGGCGCGACATCAGCAGCGCGGCGGCCCCGCTCACATGTGGCGCAGACATGCTGGTTCCTGTGTCCACTTTGAGTGTCCCTTTCAGTCCGGGCGCAAGGATCTTCTCACCTGGCGCGATCAGGTCCGGTTTTCTGCGTCCGTCAGCTGTTGGGCCTCTGCTCGAAAAATAGCTAACTCCATAGGTGTGAGGGCTGGCTCTGTGGGTTGAACCAACCGTAATCACCTTCTCCGCATTACCTGGATCCATAATCGAACTCCAGGCGAAGCTGTCGACAAGAGAATTCTCGGTTCGAATTGTGTTGAAGCCACGATTGCCTGCTGCTGCAACGACGCAAACGCCACTGTCGACCAGGCGATTTGCCTCTTTGCATACGGGTGTCTGTCCACAGCCATAGTTGCGCACCTGGTGCTGTATCTGCAGGCTGAGGTTAGCGCCATGGATAATCTGGCGTTCCCGGGTCCGGTTAAGGTAGGCCACGAGTTGAAGTGCGGCCATGACGAGAAACTCGTCGCTTTGACCGTTTTCGTCACAGACCCTCAGATCGTATAAACCGATATCGGGGCACATGCCTTTCAGGTCGTAATCGGGCCCTTCACCGCGCAATTCTCCTTTGGAGAGTTGACCGCCCAAAATGCCGGCGACATGAGTGCCGTGGCCGTTTCCGGGAGAATAATAGTGATCGTTACTATGGGGTATCCGAAGGATAGGCTCCAGCAGGGGCCAATCCAGAATTTGCCCCTCGGTAATTCGGCGTTTGACATCTTCCACATATTCTTTCGCGCGCGCCATCGTTTGACTGTCCCCAAGCCGTTCGGCCAGTCCACTTGCCGACACATGTTCGCTATCGCGATAGTTCAGGACATGCAGCATGGTCAGAACGGCCTCTTCAAGACTGTCCGGAGCATCCGGGTTTGTGGGGTCAACCAACGCTCGAGCTGCGTCTGTCTGTTTTTTCGGCAACAGCTTGTCGTATCTGTTTTCAAACAAACGCAAGAGACGCAGGAAATCGTAAGAGGCGACAATCCGGCTGCGGTCCATCCACGGTTTCGATGCAGCGACATTAGCCTTTGCAAAGGCTGGATGGCGCGCGTCAATCCCTGAATCGATGATTGCCCAACGGATGGCTCGTGAGGAAACTCCGAAGACATTTTCCGCCGCATCGACTTTAATCGTTCGACGAGAGTGAGAGGTTGCAAGCTCTGCCGGACGGTTTAGATCAATGGACCAGATCGGAGCAGTGGACACGGCACCTGAACCTGCCTGCAGTGCAACAAGTCGGTCGATCATTGCGCCATGAACCTCCAGCATTGATCTCAGAAACTCTCTCACATCGCTGTGAGTCTCGCGAGCGAGGTCCGTTTTCTCGTCAATGTCTGGGGATGCGCCATTTGCATTGAGGATCAACTCGTTCGAAGTCACGTTCAAAAGACTGGTGCATGTCTTGATGATGCTGTCCCAGCGTTGGTCCTGCACGCCTTCGCTGATCTCTTCTGCGTTTCGGATCGCGATCCAGGCCGCGAGGAACCTCCAAAGTGAGAGCAATTCGGACTCGGCCAAAATCTTGCGCAATCGTGCAAGATTGGTGCTTTTGGAGGCTTGCGTAAGAGATTTTCTCCATTTGGTTATCTTCTTTGGATCGAGTTTTCGAAACCAGTAGGTCTGCGGCAGAATCGCAGCAATCATGTCATCCATATTGGCAGACGTCAGAACGATGTTTCCGAAAGCGATAAGAGGTGGAGAACTATCTTCATCATAGGCTCGATATGCCTTGCGCAAATCTGCAATTGCCTGTTCCGCACGTACCCGGTTGTTCAATTCGATGAGTAATCGGTGGCGAAAATCAGGATTGGCAGCAAATTCCAGCCAGACCGACATGCGTATGGGTGTATCGCTGAAAAGCTCGGTGCTTTCGGATGCGCCAAAAGTAATCAGTACATCTTCAAGAAGATGAAGTGCTCTTGACCGCTTTTCGGAATCTGTCTTGTTACTAATTATCATGTCTGGTTACCGCCAATAACAATATTATGTTGGCATGCCAGAGGCAAACAGTCCAATTTTGTTTTCAGTATTTATAGATCATTGAAATTGTTAATTAGCTGAATTCAAAACTAATTTTAAGAAATATTCTCGAAATATTTCATATGTTCAAACTTGGAAAGAAGGATAACCATGCTGTGTTTGGCTGTTCAGGTTCTTGGTTAACAGAATATGGAGCCGGGATATGACTGAAATAAAGAGTTAAAACTCTATAATCCAAGCTGATCCAAGTGAACTGCTCTACTACTCTTGTTCAGATTGCCGCAATGATGCTGGTTGCCCCTGCGCATCAAACGCCTGTTTGAAATTGAAGGCATTTGGGGTCGGGCCGTGGTCGTGGAGGTGCTCGAACTTTTTGACGCCTTCGGTCCATTCTGGTGTGTGGTCGCTTTGGACCCACCACAGGACATAGGGTGGCCATTCACCGCGTTTGAACCAGGTTTTGCCGAGCGCAAACGCTTCGCGGTGGAGACCTTTATAGGTGAAGTTGAAAAGGGATTGCGGGTTTTTCCACAAAGACAGTGTGGCTGGTGACCAACCATCACCGCCTACTTGGTAAAGCGTGGAACACTCTGCTTGCCCCAGCTTTTGGGGCCCGGCTCGCCCTCGTAACCGGAGCGGGCAATGAAGCCGGGGGCTGTTTCGACCAGTTCCATGAGAGGATCGTGGCGCTGACGCCAGCCTTCATTGGCAGAATGTTCTGCCCGCTGCGTGAAAATACCAAAATTATAGGCAGCGAGGCGGTGCGTCACAGGTCTAGATCAGCTCACCGCGCAGAAGTTTGGGCTGTGAAGAAAATCCTGCGGCCTCACCGATGAAGCGTTTTTTGAGGCCGGGCATGCGATCCACCAGGCCAAGGCCGATGGTGCGTGCCAGACGTATCGGCGCCAGATTGTTGGAGAAAAGGCGGTTGAGAATGTCGGTGGTGGCGGCCATTTGCACCGTATCGGCACGGCGCCAGCGTTCATAGGTTTTCAGGACATCTTCTGCGCCGAAGTCCAGACCCAGCCGGGCAGCGTCGACAATTGTCTCTGACAGGGCAGCGACATCACGCAGGCCAAGGTTAAGTCCCTGACCGGCAATGGGATGGATGCCATGGGCGGCATCTCCCAGCAGGGCAAAACGTGGTCTTACAAAATCGCGGGCGACCATCAGACCCAATGGAAAGCATTGCCGCGGGCTGAGGACCGACAGAGTGCCAAGCTCATGGCCAATGCGGCGCTCCAGCTCCATGCGGAAGGTGAATTCGTCTCCCTTTACCAGGCGCTGTGCGTCCGTGTTGGCTTCCGTCCACACCAGTGAGGAGCGATGCTGCTCTCCGTCTGACGGCAATGGCAGGATGGCGAAAGGCCCGGCGGGCAGAAAATGCTCCCATGCCCGGCCATTATGCGGTTCTGTATGGCCAATGGTGCAGACAATGGCGCTTTGACCATATTGCCAGCCGACGGTTTTGATGCCTGAGAGTTCGCGCAGGGCAGAGCGCACGCCATCGGCAGCGATCAAAAGCCGGGTTTTGATGGTCTTGCCACTGTCGAGCGTCAACTGTTGAAAGGGGCCGGTCTCGCTGAAATGGGTCACGCGATCAGGGGCCAGGAAATGCAGCCCGTGCTGCGCGCCGGCTTTGGCCAAAGCGCGCACCATTGTCTGGTTTGGCACCATATGGGCGAAGGGCGCGGCTGCATCGGGCGCTTCACTATTCGCGGCGTCGCTATCATCAGGGCCTTCAAAGGTCAGGAAGACCGGCCTTACGGCATCACCCGTTTCGCTGTCAGTCACAATCATTTCGTTGACGGGTTGTGCGGAGGCAAGCATCTCATCCCAAATACCAAGGGCCTGAAACAGGTTTCTGCCCGAAGCGGCTATGGCCGATGAGCGCTGGTCCTTCGATGCCTGGCGCGGGTCACGTGGGTCAACAATTGCAACGTTGAATTCCGGCACGGAGGTCTTCAGGGCCAGCGCCATGGCAAGGCCAGCATATCCGGCGCCCGCAATGACTACATCGAAGGGTTTTTGTAGTTGTTCTTCGGTTAGATCAGCAGATTTTGTCTGGGCCATGTTGCAGTTCCGCGTTGTATAATTCTCTTGCTAGAGATGGGTTTTCTAGCACGGCTTTCAACGCAGGGCACAGATTTTCCTTTGGTGGATTGGCGTGGTGCCGGGCAGTTGTTACATGTGCACTCAGAATTGCGAATGGAGCGTTGTATGAGTGGACCTGAATCGGACGAACGCATGACCGGCAAGTCAGACACGCATGGCACAAACGGCTCTGCTGTTGACCGTATGATGTCGATCCTTGATCTGGAGCAGATTGAGGCGGATCGCTATCGCGGGCAAAGCCCGAAGGATGGCTGGCAACGGGTTTATGGCGGACAGGTGATCGGTCAGGCGCTGGTGGCGGCCTCACGGACCGTTACGGGCCGACAATTGCATTCACTGCACGGCTATTTCCTGCGTCCGGGTGACCCCACCATCCCCATCTTCTACGAGGTTGAGCGGGTGCGTGATGGGAAAAGTTTTTGCACACGGCGTGTGGTTGCTTTTCAGCATGGCAAGGAAATTTTTATAATGTCCGCCTCCTTTCAGATCGCTGAAGAAGGGCTGGAGCATCAGATAGATATCGATATGGACACTGTTCCCGGGCCAGAGACGCTGCCGGGTGAAGCCGAGATGAAGGCCATGATGCTGAGCCGACCGAATGTTCCAGAGCCGGTCAAACGCTACTGGGAACGGGATCGGCCGATTGAATTTCGACCGATTGATCTGACCCATTATGTGAGCCGTGAAAAACTGCCACCCCGGCAGCAGATATGGGTGCGCAGCAGCAGCCCAATGCCGGATGACCCGGCGCTGCAGAAATGTGCCCTGGCCTATATGTCTGACATGACATTGCTGGACACATCCCTGTTTGCCCATGGCCTGAATATGTTTGCCGGTCGGTTGCAAATGGCCAGCCTGGACCATGCCATGTGGTTCCATCGCCCTTTTGAGGCGCATGACTGGATGCTCTACGTTCAAGACAGTCCAAGCTCCTCCAATGCACGAGGATTCTGCCGTGGAACCTTCTACAGCAAAGGTGGAGACCTGATTGCATCTGTTGCTCAGGAAGGTCTGATACGCAGGGTTGCCTAAAATATATGCATCCCTGACTTCCTGCTGTTTTTTTAGGCGTGACTCGTGCTTGCGGTTTGTGCAACGGCGAGGAAGTTTACGATCTCATGGTTTTTCGACAATCTAATCCTTCCTAAAAAATAAATAAAAACAGTATCTTATCAAAAAATACATCATGTTTTCCCGTTTTGGCACGATGTTTGAATATCTGGTTCGTGAGCTTTGTCCGACGCGCACACTGCGTCGCTCGGAGCGTGAATTAGAAGTGTCGACCAACTGAGGCGTTCCAAAGCCTTTGAGGCAGCAACCGACACAATAGAACGGGAAGTGAGTATATGAAAATCATCATGGCAATCATCAAGCCGTTCAAGCTCGATGAAGTACGCGATGCTCTGACAGGCATCGGCGTACAGGGTCTGACGGTGACCGAAGTCAAAGGGTATGGACGGCAAAAGGGCCATACCGAAATTTATCGCGGCACAGAATACGCGGTCAGTTTTCTGCCCAAGCTGAAAATTGAAGTGGCTGTGAATAACGACGTGGCTGAACAGGCTATCGACGCAATCGCGGCTGCTGCGAAAACCGGCCAGATCGGTGACGGCAAAATTTTCTCTTATGCGCTTGATAGCGCGGTGCGCATTCGTACCGGCGAGAGCGACTCCGAAGCTCTGTAGAGCTGGCGTGGTTTAACGAAAAAGTCCCAAGGAATAAGTAACATGATGTCTTCAACTTTTAGAACAACAGGCCTGGCTGTTGGGGTCCTGGCGCTTAGCGCAGGGGCGGCCTTTGGTCAGGACGCGGCGGCTCCCGAAGCTGCTGAGGCGGTAGAATATGCTCTTGCCTCTGATACAGCCTATATCTTCAACACTCTGCTGTTTTTGATCGGTGGTTTCCTGGTGATGTTTATGGCCGCCGGTTTTGCCATGCTGGAAGCTGGCATGGTGCGCAGCAAAAACGTCTCCATGCAGTGCCTCAAAAATATCTCACTTTATTCAATTGCCGGCCTGATGTTCTGGATCGTCGGTTACAATTTGATGTATTCTGGAGTTGATGGTGGATATTTCGGAACACCTTCGCCAAAAATGATCGAGCCGGTTGGCGGCAGCGATCTGGGTGCGGGTTATTCGGGAGCCTCTGACTGGTTCTTCCAGATGGTGTTCTGTGCAGCAACCGCTTCCATCGTGTCCGGTACACTGGCTGAGCGCATCAAACTGTGGCCTTTCCTTATTTTCACGGCAATCCTGACCGGTATTCTGTATCCGATCACGGGTTCCTGGGAATGGGGCGCTGGTTGGCTCGACGGCATGGGTTTCTCCGACTTTGCCGGTTCCACACTGGTTCACTCTGTTGGCGGTTGGGCTGCTTTGTCCGGTGCGATCCTGTTGGGTGCACGTATTGGCAAATACGGTCCAAATGGCCAGGTCCATCCTATGCCCGGTTCCTCCATTCCGCTGGCAACACTTGGTACCTTCATTCTGTGGCTCGGCTGGTTCGGCTTTAACGGTGCCTCTCAGCTGGCGATGGGCACAATTAGTGATGTGACAGATATTTCCCGCATCTTCGTCAACACCAATCTTGCCGCCTGTGGCGGTGTTGTGACTGCGGTTATCCTGACACAGATTATCTACAAGAAGGTCGATGTGACCATGGCACTTAACGGTGCACTGGCTGGTCTGGTATCGATTACTGCTGAGCCACTTGCGCCTGGCATCTTCACGTCAATCATCATCGGTTCTGTTGGTGGTGCGATTGTTGTGTTTGCAGTGCCAATGCTTGACAAAATGAAAATCGATGATGTTGTCGGCGCGATCCCTGTCCACCTTCTGGCAGGTATCTGGGGTACGATGATTGTACCGCTCAGCAACAGCGATGCCACTTATAGTGTCCAGTTTATTGGTGTTGCCGCCATCGGTGTCTTCACCTTCGTAGCGTCAGGCATTGTCTGGGCTATCCTGAAAGCCACAATCGGTCTGCGTCCTTCCGAAGAAGAAGAAACCATGGGTATGGACAAGGCAGAAGTTGGTGTCGAAGCCTATCCTGAATTTGGTCAGGGCAGCCAACGCCTCTGATCTTTCTGACTTCAATTGTCCGGCGAGCCTGGCTTGCCGGACAATTTCAAAACTGCGCTGCTTTCTCCTTCCTTTGGCAGAGCATGAAACCCGAATTGGTCCCCAATCCGGGTTTTTCTTTTGGTTAAAGAGCGCTTAACCAAAAGCCCCTACTATTCAGGCTAGTTCTGCGTATTTTGGGTATTATTTCATGCGTTCGGCCCAGTCCGATAAGTCTATAAGTGATGGTGAAGTTGATGGTGCGGTGTCTCTGGTGTTGCCAGGGTCGCCGTTTCAGCGACTAACTGCGCTTTTGAGCGGGCATGAGCCTGGACAGTCCAGAATCGATCTGGGTGTTGGTGAGCCCAAACACGCTATTCCAGATTTTGTTGCGCCGGTTGTTGCAGAAAATGTGAATGATTTTGGCCGCTATCCCGCAATCAAGGGAACACCTGACTTTCGCAAGGCTGTGCGCCAATGGCTGGATAACAGATACGGGCTGGACGGTTTTATCGATGAGGACGCGATCCTGCCGCTGAACGGATCGCGGGAAGGTCTGTTTTACGCGCTCTTCGAGGCCAAACGCCGCAAGTCTGTGGCTGCACCTGTGGTATTCTCGCCAAATCCGTTTTACCAGACCTATGCAGCTGCGGCGCAGGCAGCGGGATGCCGCTTTCTCAGCCCGCCAGAATCAGCGTCAGACAGTCTGGACGGACTACCGGACTTTTCTGCCCTGTCGTCCGCTGTTCTGAAAGAGACAATTGCAGTGTACATCGCTTCGCCGGCCAATCCGCAAGGCAATTGTGCGCCGTTGAGCTACTGGCAGGATTTGATCGCTCTGGCCCGGCAGCATGATTTCATGATTCTCGCTGACGAATGCTACTCGGAAATCTATCGTGACGTGGCGCCCCAGGGTATTCTGGAAGCGGCCAAGCTGACAGGTTCGGCCAGTCATATTATCAGCTTCAATTCCCTGTCAAAACGCTCCAGTTTGCCGGGGCTCCGTGTGGGCTTTATGGCGGGCGATGCGCAGTTCGTGAGCGATGTCGCGAAGTTTCGCAACATGGCTGCACCACAAGTACCAATGCCGCTTCAGGCTGTTGCGGTGCGGGCCTTTGGAGATGAAGCCCATGTAGCCGAAAACCGGCGGCTCTATAATGAAAAATTTGAACTCGCCAAGGCCATTCTATCCGATGCGCTGCCGCTGGACATTCCCGATGGCGGGTTTTTCCTTTGGGCAGATTGCAGCCCCTATATGTGCGGTGAAGACATGGCGCTGCACCTTTGGAAAAGCGCAGGTTTGCGGGTTGTACCAGGCGCGTATCTGACCGCAGACGAGCCTGACAGCGCGCGCACCGGGGACGATCTGCATCCGACTAACCGGCCCATCAATCGATCCGATGGACGGATTCGCGTGGCGCTGGTTCACGATCTGGCAACGACGGAAATTGCCATGATCCGGTTCAGGCAGTGTCTTGACCAATTGCCGAAGAAAAATACTTCAAAATCACAATATCGATCCAAGCAGACAGGTAAGTCTCATGCGTAATGCTGCTTCATTTCAAGCCCACACAGCCGGCCCACTGAATTATGTGGATTATGATGCCGATCAACAGATTGCAGACCAGTTGGCCTATGCCAATCAGGCACCGGCAATGTCCCAGCGACGCGGCTTTCGCTATTGGCTTGGGCGTAATTTGTCGGCAGCCACCGGGCTGATTCTGATTGCCGGAGCGGCGGCTGCCGCGGCGGCTCTTGCGACATGGTCGGTTCAGGATCCCAGCCTCAATTTTGCCGCCTCTGGGCCGGTTCAAAACGCGTTGGGTGCGGCAGGTGCCATTGCCTCTGATCTGTTCATGCAGTTCTTTGGCCTTGGCTCCATTCTTCTTGTGCTGATACTGGCGATCTGGGGCTGGCGCCTGATGTTTGGCCAAAGTCTTTATCGTTTCAAGCGCCGTCTTTGCTACACGGTTTTGGCAATGGTATTTGCCGCCGGCACCATGTCCGCGCTTCCGGTGACGTCCAACTGGCCGTTGCCGATGGGGCTTGGCGGTGTGGTCGGGGACGTCATGATCTGGCTTCCCGTTGCCGCCTTTGGAGATTTGTTCAAAGGTGTGATTGGGTATTTGACGGCCCTGATCCTGGGTGTGGCCAGTCTGGCCTGCTTTATTCTGACCGCCTGGAGCCGTTCTGCTGCTGGGTCTGTCTCGCCGCAGGCTGAGCCGGATTTGCCACCGCATATGGATTCGCCACTCGATGAATTTGACGAACCGGCTTCTCGCGGTTTTGGGGTTGGATCTGCGGTGGCCTATGGTTTTGGCGCGCTGACCCATATGGCGCTGAGCACGAAAGCACTGGGCGCGCGGTCGTTGAGAAAGATCGTATCAGCCCGTTCAAAATCAGCTGACAATAACAATTCGCGTGTGCGCGTGGCGCATCGCAATGAGCCAGTCATGTCCACGGCTCACCAAACGGCTCCACAGGAAACCGCTCAGTATCATGAAGACCAGATGCAGGAAGCCTGGGACCAGGACGCAGACTTGCCGGACGGTGAGTGGGCAGATGGTGAGTGGGCGGCTTATGAAGACCAGCAGGCCGAACTTGATCAATATGATCAGCAGGACGGAGCCCGGGCCAACGAAGCGCCTTATCAAGAGCCAGAGGTCAGGATCAACCCGTTGGCCACCCAGGTGCGCCCTGTGCCAATGCAGCGCACAGCTGCGGAACCAACCCCGGCGCAACGCGCTCCTGCACAGCGAGAACCAGTACAGCGGGCACAGGCTGCGCCTCAAAACCGCGTCACCGCGCCCAAGCTCAAGCCCAAACCCGGCCGCCGCGCCAGCCGTGAAGCGCAACCGGATTTGCTGGGTAATGCTGACTATGAATTGCCATCTTTGCATCTTCTGTCCGAGCCAGTGCAAACAAGTGCCGCTGCCAATTTGAACACAGATGCGCTGGAGCAAAATGCAAGGCTGCTGGAAGGTGTTCTGGAAGATTTTGGCGTGCGCGGAGAAATCATCAATGTTCGCCCGGGACCCGTTGTCACGCTCTATGAGTTAGAGCCAGCACCAGGCATCAAATCCTCCCGCGTTATCGGGCTGGCGGATGATATTGCCCGCTCCATGAGCGCTATTGCTGCCCGTGTGGCTGTAATCCCCGGCCGCAATGCCATTGGTATCGAGTTGCCAAATTCAAAGCGTGAAACCGTGTATTTACGCGAATTGCTGGATTCCACCGATTTTGAGAAAACCAAGGCGAAGCTTGCCTTGTGCCTTGGCAAAACCATTGGCGGTGAAGCCGTTATTGCCGATCTGGCAAAGATGCCGCATGTGCTGGTGGCCGGTACAACAGGGTCTGGTAAATCTGTTGCGATCAACACCATGATCCTGTCGATCCTGTACCGGATGCAGCCTGAAGAATGTCGTTTGATTATGATCGATCCGAAAATGCTGGAATTGTCGGTTTATGACGGCATTCCGCATTTGCTGACGCCTGTTGTGACTGATCCGAAAAAGGCAGTTGTGGCGCTGAAATGGACCGTGCGGGAAATGGAAGACCGCTACAAGAAAATGTCCAAGCTTGGCGTGCGAAATATTGATGGCTTCAACAGCCGTGTGAAACAGGCCTCCAAAAAACGCGAAGTGATTACCCGTACCGTCCAGACGGGTTTTGACCATGAGACGGGTGAAGCGATTTACGAGCAGGAAGAGCTGAAACTGGAGCCAATGCCATATATCGTTGTGATCATCGACGAAATGGCAGATCTGATGATGGTCGCCGGCAAGGAAATTGAAGGCACCGTCCAGCGGCTTGCGCAGATGGCGCGTGCGGCCGGTATTCATGTGGTTATGGCGACACAGCGACCGTCCGTTGATGTGATTACAGGAACGATCAAGGCCAATTTCCCGACCCGGATTTCGTTCCAGGTGACGTCCAAGATCGACAGCCGAACCATTCTTGGAGAGCAGGGTGCTGAACAGCTTCTGGGTATGGGTGACATGTTGTTCATGGCCGGTGGCGGGCGTATTCAACGTGTCCACGGTCCATTCGTTGGTGACAATGAAGTTGAAGAGGTGGTCGCACATCTGCAAAGCCAGGGCGTGCCGGAGTATCTGGAAGCCATTACCAATGAAGATGAAGTTGAAACCTCTGCGGTTCTGGAGGCCATGACTGGTGGCAGCGGCGACGGCGGTGAAGGTGATCTTTATGATCAGGCGGTTGCCATCGTGCTGCGGGACAAGAAGGCCTCAACCAGCTATGTGCAAAGACGGCTCTCCATCGGATATAACCGGGCTGCGTCCATTATTGAAAAAATGGAAGAAGAAGGCGTGATCAGTGGGCCCAATCATGCGGGAAAACGTGATATTCTGGTTGGCAATGCTGAAGAGACCATGTGAGTCGGATTGGACCCATTTTGTGGCAGCCGTGATTTTGCCACAGTAGCTTCCTAGCTGACTCATAAGAGCGAAATACATTGTCGATTGGAAAGTGACATGACTCAAAGATCATCGCAGGCCGCAAGGGTCAAAGCTGTGACATCAAATGTGCGACCGGCTTTTGGCCTGTTCTCCCTGTGGTTTGTGCTCATGCTGGCACTCGCTACGATGATCCAGCCGGCGCGGGCGCAGACAAATGGCCAAGTGGTGCAGGACATTGCTGCAAGTCTGAACGGCATGCGGACCATGGGTGGCGATTTTGTACAGTTTGGTCCCAACGGTGAAAAGGCAGAGGGCGTGTTTGCGCTGGATCGGCCTGGAAAGATTCACTTCCGTTACGATTCTCCATCCAAGATTCAAATCATGTCGGATGGCAAATCGGTGGTGATTCATGATCGCGCCCTGCAAACCTGGGATTTGTGGCCTCTGTCAAAAACGCCTTTGCGGTTTCTGCTGTCCGACAAGGTGGATTTCCTCAACGATTCCAAAGTCAATGATATCAAGGTTGAAGCTGATATTGTGACCGTCACAATGGTCGAGGAAAGCATGTTCGGCAAAGGCCGGGTTACATTGCTGTTTGACCGTGCCAGCAAGGAATTGCGACAATGGACCGTGACCGATGCCCAAGGGTTGGATACGACGGTCACCGTCTATAATCTGAAGGGCGGCATGGACTGGAACAAAGAACTGTTCAAGATTCCCTATGGTCGAATCGCGATTTCCGAGCGGCAGTAGGGTTTCTGACGCGTTGCTATGGATCCTCGGAACAAGTCCGAGGATGACGATGGTGGAAATGTTTTTCGACCCAAAACCAGTGGTCGTTCCCGGATTTGTTCCGTGAATTCTGCCTTAACCACCTGAAATGTTCCTCACTCGCCCGCAATCATGCGGGGATGCGCTTTGGTGTAAACCGCCAGCAAATGCCGCGTATCCACCTGTGTATAGATTTGCGTCGTCGACAGGCTGGCATGGCCCAAAAGTTCCTGAATGGTGCGCAGATCGCCGCCGCCTGCCAGCAAATGGGTCGCGAAGGCATGGCGCAGGGCATGAGGTGTGGCGCTGGAGGGCAGACCAAGCCGCATGCGTAAATCCTCTACAGCTTTTTGGACAATGCGCGGGTTCAGTCGCTTGCCACGCACACCGAAAAACAGGGGTGCTTCGGGATTGTCAGCATGGGCAATGATGAAGGGGCAGAGCGAGCCGTAAAGGCTGACCGCTTCGATGACGGCTGGCAGAACGGGTACAAGACGTTCCTTGCCGCCTTTGCCAGTGACTTTCATCAGCCCGGTTTTGAGGGCATCCACATCTTTCAACGACAGGCCCAAAGCTTCAGAGATACGTAATCCACAGCCATAGAGCAGGCTGAGAACGGCGGCATCACGGGCACCGACCCACGCCTCGGACTCTGCGTTTGGCTCCAGCGCTTCGTCCAGCATTGCGCTGGCTTCTGAAGCGCCTACCGGACGGGGCAGGCTTTTTGGCTGTTTGGGGGTCGTCAGCGCATTTGCAGCGGTTACATCGACAATCTGCTGTTTGCGCAAAAAAGCAAAAAATGAGCGGATGCCAGCAAGGCTGCGGGCCAAAGAGCGTGCGCCACTGCCGCTGCCGCGCCGAGCCGCCAGAAAGCTGCGCAAATCGGTAATTCTCAAATCCCCCAAATGCCGCACGTCGGCTGCTTCCCCCAGATGCTGCGACAGGAAAGTCAGAAACTGACGGGAATCGCGCTCATAGGCCTCAATTGTCTTTGGGGTGAGGCGCTTGCCGTTTTCAAGATGACTGAGCCAGGCCCGCCTGTGCTCAAGCAGCTTTGGATTGGCAAATGTGAGGGCCTGGGACATGCTGGCTCCGGTGTTTTGATTGCTACCATATTAACCGGTTCCGCTTGCCCAATTGTTAAGGGCGCGCATTATGGTTTTGCTGTGTCGAGAAGCTGCTTCAGCAGCTTCAAATCGCCAATTTCATTGGCAAGCAATAGCACAAGACGCGCGTTAAGCGCCTGGCTGTCCGCAAAGGTTAATCCCTCATGGGCCTCCATCAAGGCCGCATAGAAATCATCACTGTTTGGGCTGAGGTTATCCGGAGTACCAGTCATGATTGTCGGTCCAATATGGTTTTCACAGTGCGTAGCAAGCTGGCTTCAAGATCGGCCTGTGTGGCAAATCGTGCCAGCACATGCTGATCCGGGCGCAGCAATATGGCTGACTGGCCAAACCGGTTCTGATAGTGCGGGTTTGCCTTGCCGATGTTGATCACGGCTATGTCTGGCATATCTGGACAGGTCCACCCATATGGCAGCAGGAGCTTGAAGGCGTTCATTTCTGTTCGAGCGACTTCTGTGAGCAACCAGTTTGGTTGGCTGCGCTCACCAAGCGGTGCGTCCGGGCAGGCCTGGCCGATCAGAGCGTCATTTGCACTGCTCTGGAGGTTGAGGCCATTCAAGGAACAAGGTGTCGACAGGCGTCCTGAATTGACCAGCTTGCGGGCAAAGGGTTCTGTTTCGGCCAGATCCAATACGGCATCACGGAAAATATGCTCCATATCCGTTTTGGGTGTCATGAAATTGGTCGCGCGGGCTGAATTTCGGATGTTTTCATCAGAGCCGAAAGTGCGCTCTTCATTGTAGCTTTCCAGCAAATCCTCACTGGCGCGTTGCTGCAGTATTGCGGCCAGTTTCCAGCCCAGATTATCCACATCCTGAATGCCGCCATTGCCGCCTCTGGCCCCGAAGGGCGAGACGATGTGCGCGCTGTCGCCGACAAAGATCACACGGCCATGAAGGAAGCGCTCCAGACGTGCGCAGGTAAAGGTATAGACGGACACCCAGTCCAGCTCGAAGGGCAGATCGCCAACCATTTGACGAATGCGCGGTATCACACGATTTGGTTGTTTTTCCGCTTCAGGATCTGCATCAAAACCTAGCTGCAAATCAATCCGGTAAATATCGTCCGGTTGTTTGTGCAGCAGTGCTGACTGGCCCTGATGAAAGGGCGGTTTGAACCAGAACCAGCGTTCTGCCGGGCCGTCGCCAAACGGGCTTTGCGGCATGTGCACATCGGCAATCAGAAAGCGTTCTTCAAAGGTTTCGCCGGTAAAGCGCAGCCCCATGCGTTTGCGGGTGGGTGAGCGCGCGCCATCGCAAGCCAGATAATAATCAGCTTCCGCCTCATAGGTGCCATCGGGTGTGCTGATCTGCAGGGCAACATGGTCGCCCTTGTCTGCATGGCTCACCACATCATTTTGCCAACGCAGATCAATCAGGTCCGGGAAATCTGCAATCCGGTCGATCAGATAGTCCTCGACGTAATATTGCTGGAGGTTGATGAAGGCCGGCATTTTGTGACCCTCTTCGGGCAGCAGATCAAAATTATAGACTTCCTTTTCGCCATGAAACAGGCGGCCGATTTTCCAGGTGATGCCTTTTGCCAGCATGCGGTCGCCAACGCCCAGCCGGTCGAAAATTTCCAAGGTGCGTTTGGCCCAGCAAATGGCACGCGACCCGACCGATACACTGTCACCCTGCGCAAAGATGACGCTTGGAATGCCGCGTAGGGCCAGGTCAATGGCCATGGCAAGGCCAATGGGCCCCGCACCGACGATGGCGACCTTGTGGCGCTGTTCGGCCTCTGTCAGGGCTTTGGGTGGCACATAGGGCTGTGTCTTGTAGCTGTAGGCCATTATCCCTGAAGGCTTTCCCACATCTCCCGGTCTCTGTCCGCTGTCCAGATGCGTGGTGTGTCGATGTCGCGTGCTTCATCATAGGCGCGGGCAACATTGAACGGCAGGCAATGTTCATAGATTGCATAGTCGCCGAATTTGCTGTCGCAGGCGGCACGGCAAGCCTCGAACGCTTCTTTCAGGGAGCCGCCAGCCAGGGCAATGCGTGCAACACTGCGATAGGTCGAGGTGACAAAATCTGCGGTGGAATCCAGCGCAGCATTGACCATTTTTGTGCCAACCAGCGCATCGCCACGGCCCGGCGCAATGGCGTCCAGATCCCAGTTGCGGATTTTCTGCAATGTGCCCGGCCAGTCATGGAAATGGCCATCGCCGCAATAGCAGGCGGAGTGATACTCCACGATGTCACCGGTGAACATGACATTTTGATCAGGGACATAGGCCACAATATCGCCTGCCGTATGGGCGCGGCCCATAAACATGAGATCAACACGGCGCTTGCCCAGATAGACCGTCATGCGGTCATTGAATGTGAGCGTTGGCCATGTGAGGCCGGGAATGCTTTCATGGCCCTGAAACAGGCGCGGAAAGCGGGCAAATTCTGAATCCCAGTCTTCCTGACCGCGCTCCACCACCATCGACCGGGCCTTTTCCGACATGATGATGTCTGTTGCATTGTAGCCTGACGCGCCCAACACGCGCACGGCATGATAGTGGGTCAGGACCACATGGCTGATGGGCTTATCAGTGACCGTGCGAATTTTCTCGATGACTTGTGCCGCCATGCGCGGTGTGGCCTGTGCGTCGACAATCATGACACTGTCATCGCCGATGATGACGCCGGTATTCGGGTCGCCTTCTGCGGTGAACGCCCACAGACCCTCACCGATTTCGGAAAAGGAGATTTTCTTGTCTGCCATATCTCCGGCAGATGCGAATGCCTTGGCCATTATGCTTTCTCCACGCTTTGTTCAATGGCACCAAAAATGGAGTGGCCATTCTTGTCTTTCATTTCGATGCGCACACTGTCGCCGAACTGCATGAATGGCGTGGCCGGTGCGCCGTCTTCGATGGTTTCAATCATGCGGATTTCGGCAATGCAGGAATAGCCGACGCCGCCTTCAGCAACCGGTTTGCCGGGCCCGTCATTCAGCTTGTTGGAGACCGTGCCTGAACCGATGATGGTGCCAGCGCCCAAGGGCCGTGTTTTGGCAGCATGGGCAATGAGTTGGCCAAAATCGAAGGTCATGTCGATGCCGGCATTGGCGCGGCCAAAAGCCTCGCCATTCAAATCCACATCCAGAGGCAGATGAAGCTTGCTGCCATCCCAGGCATCTCCCAATTCTTCGGGTGTGACAGCAACTGGAGAGAAAGCGCTGGAGGGTTTGGAGTGGAAGAAGCCAAAGCCCTTGCCCAACTCGTCGGGAATCAGGGCCCGCAGGGACACATCATTGACCAGCATGATAAGGCGGATGGCTGCGCTGGCTGTGGCGATGTCGCAGCCCATGGGAACATCATCAACAATAACGGCAAGCTCACCTTCCATATCGATGCCGTAAGCCTCATCGGCCAGCTTGATAGGGTCGCGGGGTGCGATGAAGGAATCCGAGCCGCCCTGATACATCAACGGGTCTTCCCAGAACGAGGGAGGCATGTTTGCACCGCGCGCTTTGCGCACCAGTTCCACATGGTTCACATAGGCCGAACCGTCCGCCCATTGATAGGCGCGGGGGAGGGGTGAGAGCGCATCATGCTCACGAAAGCGCTGTGTGGGTTGGGCACCGGTTTCAACGCCATCGGCAACGCGTTGCAGGCGCGGCGCCAGCACGGGCCAATTGTCCAGTGCCTCCTGAAGTGTTTCGGCTATGTGACTGACCTCCGAACATTTGGTCAGGTCTTTCGAGACCACCACCAATTGCCCGTCTCGCGTGTCATTTCTGAGTGAGGCAAGTTTCATTCGCCATTTTTCCTTCTTGATTATCTTGCAGGGTCTGCAAGGAATTCTTGGGGTGATGTTCGGGGACTTTTGTGCATTTGTCGACGCCTTCTCTCAAAAACACGAATTTGGCTGTGGGTCCCGTGATTATCGGTGGGCTTCTTGTTACCCTGGCCATGGCTTTGCTGCTGTTGTGGATGGGCCGTGACTGGATTTGTTTTTGCGGCACTGTAAAACTTTGGCAGCATGAGGTTTTCAGCTATGAGAATTCTCAGCATGTGGCCGATTTCTATACGTTTTCCCACATATTGCACGGCATTCTGGCCTATGCGCTGCTGGCTCGTTTCTGGCCTGATATGGTATTGGAAACGCGGTTTGCCATTGGTACGCTGACGGCGGTGGGATGGGAGATTATCGAGAACACGAATTTTGTCATTGAGCGGTTTCGCATTGTCACCGTGTCGCAGCATTATCTGGGCGACAGTATCATCAATTCCGTGTTTGACCTGTTCGCCATGATGGCTGGCTTTGTGCTGGCGCGCTATCTGCCGATCTATGCGACACTTGTGCTTGCATTGGCGCTGGAAGGCAGCATGATGCTGTTGATCCGCGATGGTCTTGGTCTCAGCACCTTGATGCTGATCTGGCCGATGGATGCGGTGCGCGCGTGGCAGTGGGGGCAATAGAGCCAGATGGGTTTCAGTTGGATGCGGTCTAAACACGTTCTGATTGGCTTGGGGCTGATTGTCGGTACCGCCATCATATTGCTGTTGATGGGGCGCGAGCCGATCTGCAGTTGCGGCACCATCAAATTGTGGCACGGGGATGCGCTTAGTTCGGAAAGTTCCCAGCACATCAGTGACTGGTACACGCCGTCCCACATGATCCACGGCATGATTTTCTATTTCGTGCTGTGGCTGGTCTGGCGCAAGGGGTCTGTTGGCAACAAGGCGCTGATTGCGATTGCGCTGGAGGCTGCCTGGGAGATTGCCGAGAATACGAATTACGTCATTCAACGCTATCGCGAAGTGACCATTTCGCTGGATTATTTTGGCGATTCCGTGCTGAATTCCGTCTCCGATATTTTTGCCATGTTGCTGGGGTTCTACCTGGCGCGGCGGTTGCCGGTTGCCGCCACGGTGATCTTGGTGCTGGTGTTTGAAGCGGTGACCATGTGGATCATCCGCGACGGATTGGCTTTGAATGTGCTGATGCTGCTGTGGCCGGTTGAAGCGGTAAAAACCTGGCAAATGGGCGGCTGATCGCTGCGCGCCTGCAACGCATGTCACCACAACACACGGGACCACTCAGCACCCCTCTTTGGTGCCGTTGAAATGTTTTTTCAGGCCCGCCCAGCAATCAATGTAATCCTTTTGCAGTGTTGGCATCTGCATGGCCAGATCGGTGACCTGCTGCGGGAAGCGGGTTTCGAACATGAAGGCCATGGTGTTATCCAGCCTGACCGGCTTTAGGTCCACATTGGAAGCCTTTTCAAAGGCATCCAGATCCGGTCCGTGAGGCAGCATCAGATTGTGCAGGCTGAAGCCACCGGGCACAAAGCCCTCTTCCTTGGCATCATACTGGCCGCAGATAAGGCCCATGAATTCGCTCATGATGTTGCGATGATACCAGGGCGGACGGAAGGAATGTTCGGCCACCAGCCAGCGCGGCGGGAAAATCACGAAATCGATATTGGCAGTACCTTCTTCGCCTGAGGGTGCTGTGAGGACGGTAAAGATGGATGGGTCCGGATGATCGAACAGGATGGCCCCAACCGGTGAGAAGGTGGCCAGATCGTATTTGTAAGGCGTGTAATTGCCGTGCCAGGCCACCACATCCAGTGGCGAATGGTCGATCTCGGTCTGATAGAAATAGCCGCACCATTTAACGTGGACGCGGCAGGGGGTCTCCTTGTCTTCATAGGCAGCGACAGGGGTTTTGAAATCACGCGGATTGGCGAGACAGTTTGCGCCAATGGGGCCGCGATCCGGCAGGGTGAATTTGGCACCGTAATTCTCGCAGACATAGCCGCGGCAACTCTTTGTCAGCGGTTCCACCTTGAAGAACATGCCACGCGGCAACAGGGCTATTTCGCCGGAGGCCACATCCATGATGCCCATTTCGGTGAAAATGCGCAAAGCACCCATTTCCGGCACAATCAGCAATTCCCCATCGGCGTTGAAGAAATAATCATCCACCATGGGCGCATTGCATACAAAGATGTGAGACGCCATACCGGACTGGCCCTGCGCATCGCCTGCCGTTGTAACGGTTTGCAGGCCATCCAGAAAATTGACGGGCTTGTTCGGCATTGGCACCGGATCCCAGCGATATTGGCCAAGGGGTGGTGCTTTATCGAGATGAATGGGCGCGGTTTTCCAGCTCGGGCGCTCAACCGCGACAAAGTCCCTGGTGTGGCGCACGCTGGGGCGGATGCGATAGAGCCATGAGCGCTCATTGGTGCCGCGTGGTGCGGTGAAGGGTGAGCCGGATAATTGCTCGGCATAGAGGCCATAAGCGCATGTCTGGGGGCTGTTCTGGCCCTGAGGCAAGGCACCGGGCAGGCTTTCGGTTTCAAAATCATTGCCAAAGCCCGGCATATAGCCGACGGCGTTTGATGCGGCGGCAGGTTTATCCGCGGTCTGGTCCGACATTTTCCATCCCCTTTTGGGTGGCGCGCCATGGCGCGCACGCAATTGATTTTATTAGTTTCATTTGTAACAATTGAAAATGTAACTATCAACCGGCGCGCGGGGGAGAACCGGTCATGGTAAAACAGGATATGCGAAAACAGGAATCTGCACCTGAAATTGAGGCGGTTCTGAAGCTGGAAGAATTTTTGCCCTATCGTCTGGCGCGGGCGGCGGAAATCATGAGCCGTGAATTTGCTGATATTTACAAGAAACACACCGGCATGACGCGGCCGGAATGGCGGGCTTTCGCGACGATTGGCCAATTTGGCACAGTAACGGCCACCTTTATCGGGCAGCATTCCTCCATGCATAAAACCAAGGTCAGCCGTGCGGTTGCCTCTCTGGAGCAGCGCGGATGGCTGGTTCGTACCAGCGATGGGTCTGACCGGCGCATTGAGCATCTGGCCCTGACGAAAAAGGGCTGGCGCGTTTACGCAGCGCTGATTGAGGAAGCCAGGAAATTCGAGGCGGATTTACTGCAGGCCCTGGGGAATGGACCATCAAATGCGCTGATGTCAGGTTTAGATCATCTGGAGCAGCGGTAATTTTGGTGATCTGTGGACCCTCGGAACAAGTCCGAGGGTGACGATAGGAGTGTGTTGGCTGGACGGATTTCACCGCATCATCTCACGCTCACATCTCCTACCACCAACCGCCGTCATACTCGGACTTGCTCCGAGTATCCACAGAGCGAAGCGCACAGAGGGGCGTTGAGTCCGAATTCTAGTATTTCAGCTTTTGCTGGGCACGTTTCAGCTGGCCGATGGTTTCCTGCAGCCGTCCGCGCAGGCTTTGTTCCAGCCGTACAGCGATATCGGGATATTCATTGATAAAGCGGCCAAACAGGGAGCGGCGGATTTTGATGACTTCGCTGGCCTGGGTGGCAATGGCTGTTGCCGGGCGCAATGTTTCGCTGATCAAAGCCAGCTCATTGACCACGGATCCCTGACCAAGGCGGCCCACAGAAACCGACCGTCCGTCACTGCGCTGCAAAAGCTGAATTTCGCCTTCGGTGACAACAAAGCCGGAGCCGGCGACATCGCCTTCCTGAAACAGGATTTCCTTGGGGGCCAGTTTTACGGATTCCGCGCTGAAGGCAAGCAGACGCAACTGCTCGCTGTTCAGCTCTGAAAACATCATTACCTGACGCAGTGCCTCAATGTCGCGCTCGATTGTCACAACATGTCTTTCCCAATGTATACACTAATGCATATTGCCTAATGCGTGTTGCCTGCGAACCCACCAGCCTTATGGCACCAGCTTATAGCCACCGTCCTGAGTGACAAGGATTTCCGCATTTGACGGGTCATCCTCGATCTTCTGGCGGAGGCGATAAATATGGGTCTCCAGCGTATGGGTCGTTACTCCAGCATTATAGCCCCAGACCTCGTGAAGCAAGACATCGCGTGTGACAACCTTGTCACCGGCCCGATGCAGAAACTTCAAAATCGCCGTTTCCTTTTCCGTCAGGCGCACTTTTTCACCGCCTTCGGTGGTCAGCAGCTTTGCGCTTGGGCGGAAATTATAAGGGCCGATGGAGAATGTGGCGTCTTCGCTGTGCTCATGCTGGCGCAACTGGGCGCGAATGCGTGCCAGCAGAACGGCAAACCGCAAAGGTTTTGTGACATAATCATTAGCACCCGCTTCCAGACCCAGCACCGTGTCGGCGTCAGTGTCATGACCGGTCAGCATGATGATGGGGGCCCGAAAGCCGTTTTTGCGCAGCAGTTTAACCGCCTCGCGGCCATCCATATCGGGAAGGCCCACATCCATCACCATCAGATCGACCCGGCCATCGCGTGCCGCGGCCATGCCGGTGGCAGCTGTGTCGGCATCGGCAATCTCAAACTCTTCATAAAGCGCAAGCTGCTCTACAAGGGCTTCGCGCAGATCTGTGTCATCATCGACGATCAGAATTTTACGTTCATTCATCAGGGGCCTCATCACCGAAAATGGCAGGGAAACTAGCCGGGCGTTGTTGGAAATTAAACGTCCGATTGAGTTAAAAGCTTAACAGTCTTAGAACATTGTTTGAAATATGGCGCAAGCAAGCGTGCCCTGTGGATGCGGTGACATTTTGTCAAATCGTTGTGAGGGGTGCGTGAAGGGGTGGAAAGGGTTTTCTATGTCGGTTTCCGATCCTGATCCTGTGAAGCAGCATGATTTTCAGGTGCGGTGCATGCACCGGGCTGCCACAACAGGACAATTGCAGTTTGGCGGGCGCAGTTTTGGCTGCGCGCTGGGACGCAGTGGCATCACCTCCCAAAAGCGCGAAGGCGATGGCGCCAGCCCTGCCGGGGCCTACACGCTGCTATGCGGGTTTTACCGGGCGGACCGGCTGGCCAAGCCCATCACCCAGTTGCCGATGCGGCCGATGCTGGAGCTGGATGGCTGGTGCGACGACCCGCGTGATGCGCGCTACAACCAGCTTATAACGCTGCCCTTTGCGGGCAGTCATGAGAGGCTGTGGCGGGATGATCAAGTATATGATGTGGTTGTAGTGCTGGACCAGAATATCCATCCGCGCAGGCCGGGCGGGGGCAGTGCCATTTTCTTCCACATTGCCGCGACGGGCTTCACCCCGACAGAAGGCTGCATTGCGGTTTCACACGCCACCATGCGCCACGCCCTTGAGTTTGCGCGGCGTGGTTCAAAAATGCGCATTGGTTAGGGCGTTGCCTGGATTCTCGGAACAAGTCCGAGAACGACGGTGGCGGGTGGCATGAGGTGATCGCTCAAATTAATAGCGTGAGCGGTGATGTGAGATTACCGCAGCAGTTTCGTGCCGGTGTTGCGACACCCTCCCAACGTCACCCTCGGACTTGTTCCGAGGGTCCACTGGCGGAGCGGCCAAACCTGCGCGATGATTTCAAATCTGCGAATTGGTTAGTGCGTTGCCTGGATTCTCGGAATAAATCCGAGAATGACGGGAGCGGGTGGCATGAGGTGTTGGCGTGCAATCAGTCTGGCCGACACATCCCCATCGTCGCCCTCGGACTTGTTCCGAGGGTCCATTTGCGGTGCGGCCAAACCTACGCGATGATTTCAAAAATGCGGATTGGTTGATGTGTTGCCTGGATTCTCGGAATAAATCCGAGAATGACGGGAGCGGGTGGTATGTGGTGTTGGCGTGCAATCAGTCTGGCCGACACATCCCCATCGTCACCCTCGGACTTGTTCCGAGGGTCCACTGGCGGAGCGGCCAAACCTGCGCGATGATTTCAAATCTGCGAATTGGTTAGTGCGTTGCCTGGATTCTCGGAACAAGTCCGAGAATGACGGGTGCGGGTGGCATGAGGTGATCGCTCAAGTTGATGGTTTTAGCGGTGGCATGAGCTGATCGCAGCAGATTCAGTTTCGTGCCGGTGTTGCAACACCCTCCCATCGTCACCCTCGGACTTGTTCCGAGGGTCCATTTGCGGTGCGGCCAAACCTGCGCAATGACTTCAAAAAGGACCTAGGGCCGCTCAATGATGTTTTTGCGGATGGCTTCGCGCATGGTTTCATTGCCGGCAATAATGCCGCCGGTTTCGATCATGCGGTCACCGCCTGATATATCGCTCAAAAATCCGCCCGCTTCGCGGATCAACACGATGCCTGCGGCCATATCCCATGGTTTGAGATTATGTTCCCAATACCCGTCCAGTCGCCCTGCTGCCACATAGGCCAGGCTCACGGCTGCGGAGCCGAGGCCACGCACGGCGGCGGCATTGGCACAGGCGATCTTCGCCTCTTCCAGATAGCGCCCCAGGGTTTTGCTGCCAATATGAGGAATGGCGGTACACAGCGCGGCATCGGCCAATTTGCGACGGGCGGCGACGCGCATGCGCCGGTCATTCATGAAAGCGCCACTGCCTTTTTCGGCGGTAAACAATTCTTCGGTAATCGGGTTATAAATCACACCGGCCACCATCTGACCCTGCCGCTCCAGGCCAATGGAAACGGCAAAGATGGGCAGTGAATGGAGGAAATTGGTGGTGCCGTCCAGCGGATCGACAATCCAGCGATGCAGTGGATCGCTGCCTTTGATCTCGCCGCCTTCTTCCAGAAGAAAGCCCCAATCGGGACGGGATTTCTGCAGGGATTCAACAATGATCTCTTCAGCCTTTGTGTCGGCTGCGGAGACAAAATCCCCCGGTCCCTTGACGGAAACCTGAAGCTGTTCCACCTCGCCAAAATCGCGGGTGAGGCTGCGGCCTGCCTTGGTGGCGGCCTGAACCATGACGTTTAGAAGTGCACTACGTGCCATGCCTGAAAACCCTACTCGCCGCGTCGCAGATAAATCAGCTCATTGGTATCCACCACAATGCGCTCACCGACGGTGATGAAAGGCGGCACCATAACGCGTGCACCATTATCCATAATCGCTGGTTTGTAGGAGGATGAGATGGTCTGACCCTTGAGCGCGGGCTCGGTTTCGGACACTTCCAGCGTCACCTGATCGGGCAATGCCACACCAATGGGGCGCTCTTCATACATTTCCACGGTCACCTGCATGCCGTCCTGCAGGAACACGGCGCGGTCGCCGACAAATTCGGCCTGCAATTCCAACTGCTCGTAAGTTGTTGTGTCCATGAACACCAGCATATCGCCTTCCGCATAGAGGAACTGAAAGTCCTTCTGCTCCAGGCGTATCCGCTCCACCGTTGCTGCCGAGCGGAACCGCTCATTCAGCTTACGGCCATCCAGCAGGTTTTTCAGTTCCACCTGCGCAAACGCGCCGCCCTTGCCGGGTTTGACATGCTGAACCTTGACCGCAGCCCAGATCGTATTCTGATGCTCGATCACATTGCCGGGGCGAATTTCATTACCGTTGATTTTCATGGTTTTTGTCTTTTGTGGCGTTTTCAAATGATTGAGGGCGTCTGCACCACATTTGGTGGGTTTTTGCAAGGGGTGGGGGTGTTTGGTGGGGAGGCCGTAATATAAATTGTCCGGCCCTCAGTTGCCGTTCGCAATGCAGGTTTTAACGATAATTCTGGCGAGCCGACTAACTATCTCTTGATTTTTTTGTACTTTTACCAATATGATTCGCACAATGAGATAAAGAAAAACCTTGTTTGGGGGAGTGATAGGGCTTTTCATTTAGCAATTGATAACATATTAGAGCGATCCTGTCGCAAAGCATTGCAACTTCCTACCGCCAAATGCGGTAAGTGGGCTTTTGGGCGTTGTTCGGACTCATAGATAGGGGCCAGTACTACCGAAGCCGGTAGGAAATTTAGATATGATTAGAGAGTTTTTGGATGATATCGCGTTCGCAATGTCTGGAAAACCTATGGATCGTAGGCGCTTGAAGCTTAAACAGCAGGTTTTGGAAGCCGATAGGAATCGCGCAAAAGGTGTCATTTCTTCTTTGAGCCGTGGTAGCGTGCTGCTGCAACTAGAGGAAGTCGGTGACGGTGGTTCAGAACTTAAGTGATCCCATAGAAGATGAAATGCCACCAGCGCCCCAGAGCCTAAATTCTGACCAGCAAGCCAAGATCAACTTTCTCTTGGAGAGATGGAACGGCGTTCAAGGACAACTGAAACGTGCAGAGCAAATCAGTCAGCTTGCAGTGACACCGGCAATTAATGAGCTTCGCTACGCTGGCAGGATGCTCGTGGCGGCTATGTCAAATACATCGCCTACCGATGAAAACGGCGTCCCAAATCTCGATGACGCGATTGTCACCGCAAACCAATATATCACCAACGCGGAGCACGACATTTCAGATGCTCTTGTCTATTTTTATCAAAAGAAAACCGACGACCTCAATGCTCGCTTTGGCGCAGAAACTATTCGTAAAGAGTTCCCCGAGTATGGCAAGCTTCTTGAGCATTTGCAGCAAGCGCGTGGGCTTGTAATTTTGTCTCGCTCCAAAATGTCTGAGCGCAAATCGAATTATCAGGATCTCGTCAAGTTAACGGATGAGATTACCGACAATTATTTTTCGTTTATGGATGCAGAGATACTGTTCGGTTTGGAGATTGAGCATTATCGGGCGCGGATTAAACTTTGGAAATCGGTAAGCTGTGTCACGTTTACTTGGGCGGCCATTATTACTTTGACATTGATCCTAGTTTGAGGCCCCGATTGCGTAAAGTTTTTGTTCTTGCCGACGGGACCAATTGCACAATATTTAGTGAAACTAATATAGGGAAGCTTCACTCGCTATCTAGAGCTGCAGGGTATGAAAGTCACTATGCGTCCGGGGTTGGAGTAGTCAGTCGTGCTAGAGCGATTGACAAAGTTTTTGCTCCAAATCTGGAGATCAAGGCTTTGGACCTATTCGAAACGCTCTTGGCACTTGATCTCAAGAATGACGATCGCCTATATATTTTTGGTTATTCGCGAGGCGCCGTGATCGCTAGGACTCTAGCTATGTGTATCACCTCGAAGGAAAGCTTCATTGCCGCGGCACGTAGGTATGGGATTTATGGAGCGATAGACGCTCAGATTGAGTTTTTGTGCCTCTTTGACCCAGTCGTGGGAAAGCCGCGATTTCATAGATCTTTCGTAAGAAACCATGAGGCCTTTCTTGAGCCCAGGGTTAAAAATTATGTCGAGCTTCTTGCATACGGAGAGCGAAGATTTCGTTTTTCATCCGATAGCTACTCAGCATCGAGTACGGCCAGAAGTAAGTTGGAATTGGCCACTTCGGCGAGAAACGCAGACTCTACAAGTGACAGAACGGCATCATTTCGCACTCTCAACATGCTAAATACAAGGAAGTGTGTTTGGTTTCCTGGTGAGCACTCGGATGTCGGTGGAGACAGTGCGGACAGTTCTCTTAGCGCGCATGCACTTGCCACCGCGCTTGAAGAACTAATGGTTTCGGCAGAAAAAGCCGAAATAGAACTCCGATTTCCCGCAGCAGAATTGCACAAAATTCTCTCTGGCATAAACAGTTCCAACGATCCCAAAGAAAGCAAAAGAAACGGTGGACTGACGAAGCTAATTCGCAAATTTTTTGGGATTGGCTTCCGACGATTGCCACAAAAATGGAACCTAATTCAGCACCTTGCTCATCCGACATGCAAGCATTCAGAGCACACGGCTTTACTCTCTGAGCAACTACCAGTGTACCCCGATTATAAAAGACTCAGGTAAATACCGTCGTAACTTCCTAATACTGGGTCTCTCACCTCAGATCAAATAACGTCCGCTACCCGTTTACGTTTACCAACCGTCAGTCAAGATGTTGTTTGTAACTGTTGGCTGTTGGCTCAAATTTTGACTGCCGCCTGACTCTCAACGCACCCAAAAAACCCGCAAAGCTGTCTGCGTTGCATTCTCCGCGCTTTAGCCTATGTCAGCTCGCGTAAAACCGATGCAGATGCCAAAGGCTGCGACGTGGAAGAGATCGGCTGTGATCAATTCCTGAAACTGGCGCGCGGCCAAGGGCACGTCGCCTATGGCGAGTTCGCCAGCGTCGATATGTTTCTGCAGGATTGTGGCCATCAGAATTTCACCCCGGTCTGCGGGCCTAATTCATAGAAGGTGCGGCCGATTTCGGGGAAGCAGTTGGCTTCGGCGATGGCCCATAGATACAGGTTGGACAGGATCGGCGATGTAAAAGTCTCACCGATGGTTCTGGCGATGGCGCGTAGGTTATCTTTCAGCGTGCCATTTTTCGCAATCATCCATGTGCCAGCCCCGGATCACAACAGTCCCATTTCCTTCAAGGATTTGCGTAATTCATCTGGCCCGGTGAAATGCAGTGCTTGCCAGCCTGCGATTTGGGCCCCTTCGACATTTTTGGGGCTGTCGTCGATAAACAGGCACTCATCAGGACGCAGATTATTTCGGACTGTCAGCACCTCATATATGCGGCGATCAGGTTTAATCAGTTTTTCATGGCCTGACACGACGACATCTTCAAAGATGTTGTTCAATTCGGGATGGACCTGTTTTGTCATGGGCCAGGTTTCCGCGCCCCAATTGGTCAAACCGAATATCCGGTGCCCTGATATTTTCAGATCATCCAAAACCTGCCAGCTGCCACTGATTTTCTTCTGGATGGTATCGGGAAACCGGTCAAAAAACTGATCAAGGAGTGGCGCATGTTCAGGCCATGTTACACTCATTGCAGCCACGGCTTCCAGGCGCGACCGGCCTCGGTCCTGCTCCAAATTCCATTCGTAAAAGCCGACCTCGGCAAAAAACCGGTCAATCGTCGCATCATCTGGAAAAGCTTCGCGGAACGCGGCATGTGCATCCCATGCAATCAATACATTGCCGATGTCAAAAACGATATTCTTCACACAAATCTCCAATTGGCCGGTACCATGATGTGATTTCGATACAGACCGCCAGCTTCGAAGTCGAGCTTTTGTTGTCCAAATCAGGTTTGCGGAAAGCTGTTGGCGGTGGTTTTTTACAGTGGTTTTTTTACAGTGGGTTGATCGCCCCGAATTCACCGTGCCCGATAAGCCCGCAAAAACGTCTGCACTGCATTTTCCGCGCTTTGGTCGATGTCTGCTGGCGTGAAATCGGTGCGGATGCCGAAGCCGAATATTGCGACGTGGAAGAAATCGGTTTTGATCTGTTTCTGAAACTGGCCGCTGATTATGGGGCCCTTAACGACAACCCTCAGTGCTGCATGTTTGACCAACAAGGGGGGCGAGTTCCAATGCCTCTGTTTCAGGGGTTTGTTCCTTAATCAGAGTTGCAATCTCTGCGCCCAAAAGAAGTTCGGATACTTCGCCAAAATGGTGTGCACGAAGTTCTCCGAATTTATCGATCAGCAACATGCTTGGTGTGCCGCGCATTTGGAATGCTGTCATCGTCTTGGGCGATGCCCCGTCACCAGCCGCATCAACACCTACTGGGAACGTTATGCGATATTCGTGCAAGAACGCCTCGAGAGAAACAGGTGTCATTGCAGCGTGATGCTCGAACACTGTGTGGAGTCCGATGACTTCAACCGCACTTTCAGAAAACGCGCTACGCACCCGTTGTGCCAGAGGTAACCCGTGCATCACGCATCCCGGGCACAGCATTTGAAACGCTTCCAGAATGACTACCTTGCCGCGCAGACCGGCAAGCGTTGGTGGCGTTTTTGTATTAAACCACTGGGATATCTGTAACTCAGGGGCCGACATCGATTTCACTTTCTCAAACATGAATGGGGCCGCACCCGGTACGGCCCCGAACCGGGCTCAATTTATAACGCCTGGCAGCGACAGATCACCCGATGCCACGTCAAAGACATCTGTGACGCAAAGTAATGGCGCGTGGATGTTTGCATTGACCCGCAAGGCAGACGTGACGCCATCATAGTTGATACCAGCCAAATTCACGTCACTTGCAAACCCGGCATTGATCTTGATTTCGGGACCATCAAACAGGGGGGTGAAACCCGGACTATCCAAGAAAATTGGGAAACCAGGCCATGTCGCCGGCAAACGCGGGCTGGTCCCTTCCGGGATATCGCGAACGGCCAATGCTCCGGGTCCACACGCTTCGGTTGGTGTCAGAACAACCCAGTGACTGTGCCACAACAGCCCGTCATTTTCAGGGTCTCCGTCCCCGCTTTCATCATACAAAGGTGTGTCATCGAAATCGGGATGACTTGTTGCAGCCATTGCCAGGATGCCTGTGCCGCCTTCAAAGCCGATGGATGCCGGGTCAAGCGAGGTGGGCCAGACATAGGACCACACTGGTGCGCCACCTACGGCGCCAGCGGGATCAGGCTGATCTGCTCCGGCCACACCAGCTGTTGTCATGTGAAACGTCACAACATTGCCGGTACGGTGCGCATGCGCAGCAAGAATGTCAAAGGACGCAATCTGGCTGGCGTCCTCCGGCGAGAGAATAGCCCCTTTCTGTTGAAGGGCATGATCGTTGCCGTATTCACCTTCGGCCCAGGATGAGCAGGCAGCTAATACAGATATCGAGACTGAGAGCGAGAGAACAGTTTTCATTTTCCAGTTCCTTGCATGGTTGGCAGATTGGATTTTAATAGCGAGTCGAAACTATTGCAAGAAAATTATCGACTCGCTATTATAAGATATGAAAACAGAGATACGTATACGCGCGCTGATCAGTCGTCTTGCCCGTTTGGATGCAACCCAAGCCTGGGAGGGGCAATTGAACCCGACCCAAAGGCAGGTGATCGACTATTTATCGCGGGCAAACAGGTTTTCGCGCGGCCCGTCTCAAGTTGCAGACTACCTTGGCACCACACGCGGCACGGTTTCGCAGACATTGAAATCGCTTTTCGGCAAGGGTTATGTGACCGAACACCGCTCGATCAAGGATAAACGTGCGATCAGTTTTGATCTGACAAAGAAAGGCGAGGCAATCGCGCTGCAGCGAAATGCGACCGCGAAAGCGCTGGCGAACATGGACGCCGAGACTCAACACGCGCTTCTTTCATCTCTCGATCAGTTCCTTATCGGAGTGCTACGAGAAAATGACGGCCGCGAATTTGGGTTGTGTAAAGACTGCATGCATTTTGATGCGCGCAATCCAGGCGGCCGCTGCAGACTTCTGGACGAAAATCTGAGCGCCCATGAAACCAACCAAATTTGTCACGAACAGGAAACAGTGTGATGTCTTGCGCCCACAAGCCGTGTCCACGGTATTGGGGGACGTTACACAATGGTGGGATGGACAAACGTCTTGTGTATTGGAAATACGGCGGTTGAAGACATACGAACCATCGACGCATTCGGCTTTGAGGGTGTTGGAAGTATCTGTTCCCACCTTAAACCAAACCAGTTACAATCTCCTCGCCATAAGAGGTGGCACCCAGGTTCGCGGACAGCTGTTATCGGCGCCTCTTTTTAGGGTCTGGACTCAACCTTCCAGTTGAGTCCAGACCCTAAAAAGAGCTTTGAAAAACTCGGATTTTTCTCTCACCCGGATCAGCGAGCCAATGGGTGCACACAAGGGAAAACCGATTATGAAATCCATTGAACAATTGCGCCGTGATGCCAAGGCGTTGAAGAAAGCCCATGAGGCGGGCGAGGTTCATGCGCGGTCGCGGATTGCCAGCATAACGCCGCGTCCGGATGGGGCGGTGTTGAAACATTCAGATTACCTGCATGTGATTGCACGCGAAAACAGTTTTGCAAGCTGGCCATCTCTGAAACTGGCGGTGGACATGCTGGGCATGGATGTTGCTGCCAAACGTCAGCGGCTGAAAATTGCCGTGCATGATGGCCAGTTCAAGGTGGTGGAGCAATTGCTGGCGGACATGCCGACACTGGCTGATGGTGATCTGGGTCTGGAGATTGCGCTGTATCGGCGCGACGCAGTGGAAGCTGCGCTGCAGAAAGAGCCGAAGCGAGCCGTTGAAATGCTTGGCGTGGCATCGCCGCTGATCCATCTGGCACATTCGCGGATGATCAAAGTATGGCCCGAGCGGGAAGCGGACATGCTGGCAATTGCTGAGCTGTTGCTGGCCAATGGTGCTGATGTCAATCTTGGCTCTCCGGCTCATGAAGGCAGCGACCATCAGCTGTCACCGCTCTATTTCGCCATTGGTCATTCAGATAATATGGTGCTGGGCCGCTGGTTGCTGGAGCATGGTGCCAACCCGAATGACAATGAATCGCTGTATCATTCCACCGAGCTTGGCCATCATGACGGGCTGCGCATGTTGCTGAAGCACGGAGCCGATCCGAAAGGCACCAACGCCATGCTGCGGGCGATGGATTTTCATGATCTGGAGGCTGTGCAAATGCTGCTGGATGCCGGAGCGCTTGCCGGTGAATTTGAAGCTGCGTCAGTAGGCGGAGAGCGCCCCTTTGTGGTGCCGGCGCTGCATCAGGCCGCACGGCGCATGTGTGGCCGGGACATGATTGAAAAGCTGCTGGATGCAGGCGCGGACCCGTCCGGCCTGTTTGAAGGCTGTTCGGCCTATGCCTATGCGCGTGTGTTCGGCAACCCGGCAATGGCGGAGGCGCTGGCCGCGCGCGGCTGTGACCTGGCGCTAACGCCTGACGAGGCTTTGTTGGCAAAAGCCGCTGACGGAGCGCTGAAAGGTGATGAGACAATTACGTTCGACCAATTGGCGAGCGGCTATCAGGACATCATTCGCAACATTCTGCATTTGCCGGGGAAACTGGATCATGTGACGCGGCTGGTTGCGCTGGGCATGCACCCGGATCATCCTGATGGACAGGGGATGACGCCGGTGCAACTGGCCGGTTGGGAAGGACTTCCCGAAATGATGGACTTTCTGCTCAGCCAGAAGCCGGATCTGAATTACATCAATGGTTATGGTGGAACACTGCTGAGCACCATCATTCACGGCGCGGACAATTGTCCGGCGCGGGCGGAGCGGGATTATGTCTCCTGTCTCCGTCTGGCTTTGAGCGCAGGGGTTGTCCTGCCACGCTGGGCCATGGACATGGCTGGTGAAGAAGACGTTGCAGCCTTTCTGGCTGATTGGGCGAAGCGCCATCCCGATCAGTTCGTGGAGACTTGATAAGGTTGATATGGCCGGGGAAACGAAAAGGGCCCGCTATTGGATAGCGGGCCCTGATTTGTATCTGTCGCTGGTCGTTGCTCTTATCGGATGTAGAGCATTTCCTGGTAGGTTGGCAGCGGCCATAAATCATCGGCGACAATGGCTTCCAACGCATCCACATGGCCCCGGACTTCCAGCATTTTCGGCAGGATTTCATCCTTGATCATGAAACAATGTGCAGCCACGCTGTCCGCATCATGCTCCTTGGCCTTGAGGGCTTCCAATCCGGCCACTGAATCCTGCAATTTCTTGATCAAAGCCGTCAGTGTGGAAATTGTGTCGTGGTCGGTCTCAACGCCAATGGTCTTCAGGCTGGCCAGACTTGAGGCCATCTGGCCCTGGTAACGAATGGCTGCCGGGAACACCATTGTCCTGGCGATTTCCACCACCAGATTGGATTCCACATTGACCGCAGAAATATACTGCTCGGCATAGACCTCATAGCGGGAGTCCAGTTCGCGCTCGGACAGGACCTCATATTTGGCGAACAGATCAATGTAAGTCTGTTCCTTGAGAACGCCCAGCGCATCCGGTGTTGTGACCAGGTTTGGCAGGCCGCGCCTGGCCGCCTCCGTCTGCCACTCATCTGCATAGCCATCGCCATTGAAGACCACGTTTGAACATTCGCCCCAGACCTTCTTGACGTAGTCAGCAACGGCTGCGCCCAGCTTTTCGGTGCTGGATGTGTCAGCGGCTTCCAGCAATGTGGCCGCTTCATCCAGCGCTTCCGCCATGATCGTGTTCATGGCAACCATTGGGCCGGCGATGGACTGGTTGGAGCCAACAGCGCGGAATTCAAACCGGTTGCCGGTAAAGGCCATCGGGCTGGTGCGGTTACGGTCACCGGAATCCTTTGGAATGGATGGCAGGACATCAACACCCAGGTTCAGTGGAACCCGCTTGGATGTGATCGGGCTGCCATTGACGATGGATTCCATGACCTCATACAGCTCTGTGCCAAGAAACACCGACAGGATGGCAGGCGGTGCTTCATTTGCGCCAAGGCGGTGATCATTTGAGGCTGAGGCAACAACAGAGCGCAGCAATTTCGCGTGTTTGTAAACGGATGAAATCATGGCCGCACAGAACACAACAAACTGAGCGTTTTCTGCAGGTGTATCGCCTGGATCAAACAAATTGCCGGCTTTCGAAGACCCCATGGAGAAATTGACGTGCTTGCCGCTGCCATTGACGCCGGCAAATGGCTTTTCATGAAGCAGGCAGGTCATGCCGTATTTGGTGGCGACCTTGCGCAACGTGGTCATCACCAATTGCTGGTGGTCGGTGGCGACATTGGCCATTTCATAGACCGGGGCCAATTCAAACTGGCCGGGCGCCACTTCATTGTGGCGTGTCTTTGCAGGAATGCCCAGCTTGAAGCATTCGCGTTCCACCTCAAACATGAAGGCCTGAACCCGCTCCGGAATAGCTCCGAAATAGTGATCGTCGAATTCCTGTCCTTTGGGTGGCGGAGAGCCGAACAGGGTTCTGCCAGCGGCCAGAAGGTCTGGGCGTGCGTAATAGAAGTGGTTGTCGACCAGAAAATATTCCTGCTCGGCACCAGCGGAGGACGAGATGAAAGGGCCGTCTGTTCCAAAGAATTTCAGAACGCGCTGGGCGTGTTCGTTAAGCGCCTGCATGGAGCGCAGAACCGGGGTCTTTTTATCCAGCGCTTCGCCTGTCCAGGACACAAAGGCGGTCGGGATGCAGAGCGTCGTGCCGTTTGGATTTTCAATAATGTAGGCCGGGCTTGTGACGTCCCAGATAGTGTAACCACGGGCTTCAAATGTCTGGCGAATGCCGCCATTTGGAAAGGAGGAACCATCCGGCTCGCCCTGGATCAGCGCCTTACCGGCAAAGGTTGCAATCGTGCCGCCATTTCCATCCGGGTCGAAGAAGGAATCGTGTTTCTCGGCGGTCAGGCCGGTGAGCGGATAAAACACATGTGCGTAATGCGTCACGCCTTTTGAAATGGCCCATGTCTTCATCGCCTCGGCGACAGCATCTGCCGTGGTCGGATCCAGTTCCTCGCCTGACGTGATTGTTTTCTTCAACGATTTGAAGATCGCTTTGGGTAGGCGTTGTTCCATTTCATTCAAACTGAAAACATTATCGCCCCAGACACTGCTGGTCGGGCTTGATACAAAATCAAAACCGGATTCAACGGTTGGTGTCGATGTAATTGCTGAAATGGCATTCAAACGCACGGTATTGCCGCTCATAGTAATCTCCTGGTGGAACTCTATGGGCTGAGAAGCAATTTTCATGCCAGTTGAGAGGGTGAAAATTTGCTGTAAATTGGAAGCAAACGGGACCGATTGCCTGAAAAATAGACAGTATGATTATTTTTATTGCACGCCCGCACAGTGCGACCGTTCGTGGTATCAGCCCGTTGAACGCGGCGCGGCGTAAGGGATGCTGGCCTGTTTGCGTGTGCTGGTCTGGTGTCTGAAGATCATAAGTAGAACTATACAGGCAATCAGCATGAGTGTGCCTATATCAAAGGCAATGCTGATACGGCCGGACAGATCGGCAAGGTATCCTGCTGCCAGCGGTCCAAGCACGACGAACATGTAGAAGATTGTAAAAAACACGCCCATGCCAATTGCGCGGTTGCCGGCCAGCAATATGCGTGACGGCAGGCTCATGATCGGGCCTGCCGAAAGCCCCGCAACTGCACCCATTATTGTAAAGCTGAGCAGGATTGCATCCGTGCGTGCCGCTATGATCAGCATGATTGCAAACAGGATGAGGCCCGTCATCAGCACAGTGTCCACCCGCTTGGTGCGATCTGCAAGAATGCCGCCAAGAGGGATTGAGATAGCCATGACCCAAAGCACAATACTGGTAACGGAACTGGCGGCTGTAGCAGTCCAGCCCTGTTCCGCCAGCATGGCGGGCGCAAAGCTGAAAACCATGCTGAGCGCGGCATTATAAAGACCCCAGATCAACCCGGCGCATATGACCAGCCACAAGGTGGTGCCACGCAGGGGAACGGGCTGTGTGTCTTGCGCATTAAGGCCGGCCGGAGCCTCATAGGCTGTGGCCAGCAGGGCAAAGCCGCAGATGGCCGGAACTGCGACCATCAGCAAGGCCATGTTGAGGCCTGTTGCGTCGGCAAGACCGGGCAGAACAAGCAGGGCAAGCGCTATGCCGACCGGCCAGGAATTGACAAAGATGCCCATGGCGGTCGCGATTTCGCGCCCTGCAAACCAGTCCGTGACCATTTTGGTCATCAGGACATTCAGCAGAACGCCGCCAACGCCCGCTATCACCCGGCCAGCGAGTTGCAGTTCCCAGGTGCTGCCGATGGCGACCATCAACCCGCCAACGCACATCAGCAACAGACCCGCCAGAACGACCTGCTTTTCGCCAAAGCGTTTGCCGATGGCCCCGCCGGGCAACGCCAGAAAAATGCCGGGCGACAGATAAAGGCCGATCAACAGACCGATATCAGCAATGCCGATCTTGTAGGCTTCCATGAAAAAAGGTGACAGAGCTGCGACGGCCTGAAACTGAAAAGCCATGGCAACGCGAATGCTGAACAGCAAGGCCAGAACCTGCCAACGATTTGTCATTTTTCGGCCCCGATACATGCCTTGCCGCGCTTTGGTGTGCAGCTTCATTGCAACGCTAGGCGGCTTTGGACAGGGCGCCTATCGGGCGTATGATGTATATTCATGCGTATTTACAATCATCTGCTACTGCATTTGCTGTATAGAAAGCGATGGTCAAAGCCGTCATAGATTCCAGACCCAAGCTGCGCAACAAGAGGCTATCCGTGCAACAAGAGACTCTGACACCGCGGGAGCACGAGGTTGCAACTGCCTATGCCAGCGGTGACACCTACCACAAGATTGCCGGGCAATTGGGCATTGCGCCGTCCACTGTGCGCACGCATCTGACGACGATTTATCGCAAGCTCGGTGTATCCTCGAAGATTGAATTATACGGTGTTCTGAACGGTGAAGCACAGATACAGCCCTCTGATGACGCGGAAAAGGCTGCGCTGATTTCGGAGTTGGCGCTCAGTCTGGAGGAGGCCGTGCGGCGGGAACGTGTGCTGGGCGAGGTGTTGCGGATTATCAGCCGCTCAAACGGGCAATTGGACGAGGTGATCGCCTCTGTGCTGGGTTATGCACTGGAACTGTGTGATGCGGAGTTTGGCATTCTGTTTGAGTATGATGATAGTTCCGGCTATCGGGCGAATTACATGCGCGGAATTCCAGCTGTGTTTTCCGACTGGCTGTCTGAGATGGGGTCGTTTCATGTTGGTCCCAAAACCGGGCTTGGCCGTGTGATTGCCGCCCACGAAGTGATCAATATTTCCGATGTACGCTCAGAGACGATTTATCACACCGGTGATCCGCTGCGTCACGCCACTGCGGATCTGGGTGGCGCGCGGTCCTTTGCCGCCATACCAATGCTGGCCGGAGAGCGGTTGATCGGGGCGTTTTCCGTCTATCGTCAGACGGTCCGCCCGTTTGATGACAAGGCGCTTGAAACGGCGCAGATGTTTGCCGATCAAAGTGTCATTGCCATTGAAAATGCGCGTCTGATCGGTCGCTGAGCATCCATCCTTGGATGGATTGTGCGTCTTGTCTGGATGATTTACGTTTTCTGCGAGTTGTTCAGTGCCGCTGTCAGCGTTGCGCGGGACGGGAGCTTCAACCGCCGTAAAATGGCGTGAACATGGTCTTTGACGGTAGCAAGGGTAATGCCGAGGTCAGCTGCAATCTGGCGGTTTGTTTTCCCTTCCGTCACCAGCTTCGCAACATGTTTCTGGCGCGGGGTCAATGCGGACAGAAGCAGGCTTTCAGCCGGTTTGTCTGACAGCATCACGAGCGGCGCACCAATTGCCTGACTGGCATCCAGATCGATTGTCAATTCCAGGCCGGGCCGAACCAGCGGGGCGAGGGGTTTGATAATGGATTGCGGAATCGGCCTGGTCGGCACGTTACCAAGCTCGGCCACAACAGACGACAGGGCACTGAGAAGTTTTGGATCAACGGACATAGGAACAGGACCACTTTCATGACTCACATGCCATTAGAGATCACAAATTTCTTCCTTGCAATGCAGGCCGGACCATCCGGACTGGATGTGCTGGGGCCTTTGTTTTCAAATGACGCTGAATATACCGAGCCGTTTTCCGGCAGTGCGGAGCCCCATCGTGGGCGTGCCGCCATTCTGCAGGCCTTTGATGCCAGCCGCAGTGATGATTTTGATGATGCGGTGATTACACTTGGCAGTGTGGCGATCTCGGGTGAGGTGATAACGGTGCGCTGGACCTGCATTTCAAAGGCCATTCCCGGCGGACAGGGCAGCGGCACAAATGTGTTTCATCTCAGGAAGGGCCAAATCATTTCGCTGGTGACGACACTGGATATGAGCCCTGATGCCTAGGGTGCGCACCCTAGAAAGCCCCTGATGTCCGGAAGCGCCTATTGCCAGCCTTGCGACAGATCGAAAGCCGTTGATTTTTCATCATCGGTCAGATCTTTAAACCAGTCTGTCAGCCATGTATCTTCCAGACCTGAACGGCGGGAAATGAGGTGCCATTTGCCCGCTTCAATCTGGTTTCTTTCTGTGCCACTGCCGGTTGCCATCAATCGGGCAATGCGGGATTGGGCAACCGGGTTTCCAGCGTTTGCGGCGCGTAGAAACCAGGCGGCAGCTGCCTCCTGATCCGGGTCAATGCCGCGCCCTTCAAAGAGCATGGTCGCCAGTTCAATCTGAGCATCGGCAAGGCCTTGTTCTGCGGCTTTCTGATACCATTCAGCCGCGACACTTTCATCGCGGGCAACCCCTGCACCTTCATCAAATGCCCCGCCCAGCGCATATTGTGCCTGTGCATGTCCTGCAAGCGCTGCACGGCGCAGATAGGCTGCAGCCACGCCCACATTACGTTCCACCGCCTCGCCTTCCAGAAACAGAAGCGCCAGATTGTAGAGCGCGTCTGCGTGGCCGGTTTGGCCGGCCTCCCGAAACATTTGTGCGGCTATCGCCTTGTCCGGAAGGACGCCATGACCGCGCAAATGCATCATGCCGAGCGCAAATTTGGCTTGTGGATCGCCGGATTTTGCGGCCAACCGAAACCAGTCTGCCGCTTGACGGTAGTTCTTTTCCATCCCCTCACCCTGATAAAGGATCTGGCCCAGTAAGGTCTGGGACGGTGCGTCACCCTGTTCTGCTTTTTCCAAAGCCAGACCGAACGCTTCCAGGTAGTAACCACGCTGATAGGCGCCAAAGGCCGGGTCCAGAATGGGGGGTGGCAAATTTATCGCTGCCGTTTCGGTTTCGGCGGCTTCACCGGAAAGGTCTCCGGCAGGTTCCAGCGTCGCGACTGGCTCGGTAAGCCCGGCAGGGTCTGGCGTTGCGGTTGGATTGACGGCATCCGTCTGCTGGGCCTGTGCGGGAGCAAAGGCCAATCCGGTAAGAACAAACACTGTCAGAAGCGTGCGCTGCAAGATGATCAAAAATCCTGAATGTGATGCCGGACGGGCAATGCCCTATCCGCCTTGCAGCAATTTATGAGCTTCCATTATGGCAGTTTCTGGGCCATCCGGGTGCTGCCAGACAAAGCTGCCAACGCCAATAAAATCTGCACCTGTTGTGAGCGCGTTGCTCACATCGTCGAGATTTTTGCCGGCCATCGCCACGCAGGGAATTTCAAACAGATCGGCCCACCAGCCCGCCAGTTCCAGCGTTGTTTCCGTCTCACTTTCACCGGTTTCAAACACATCGCCAAACAACAGATAATCCGGCAGGGCTTCGCCTTTTTCCATGGCGTCATGCCGGTCCTTGATGGCTCCGGCACCGACAATTTTTTTCGGTTGGAAACGGCTGGTGACGTCCTTGAGTTCTTTCAGATTGCCGGTCAGATGAATGCCGTCCGCATTGGCACGGCCACTGATCTGTGTGTCATTCATGGTCAGCGCTGCTGCGCCATGATTCTGGGCGATGGGTACCAGTTGCTTGCAGTCATTTTGATAGGTATCGGACACATTGTCTGGGCCTCTTGGTGCGATCAGCACAGCCGCGACATCGGCCGCTTTGAGCACGGTTTCCAACAGAGTTGCAAATGCATCCCTGTCGTCAAATTGGGGCGTCACCAGAAACAGCTGAGCACCGGGGCGTAAATTTGCAACCATTATACTTCCAAACTGTCTGACCATTTACCACAGGCAGCCAATCCGTTCATGCGGGCGCGATGATCGAATGCTTTTTGGGCCGCTGCCGTGTTTTCCGACTTGCCACACCATGTTTTCAGAGCCGAGGCCTGCAAGGCTCGACCATAGGAGAAGGTCAGAACCCAGGGCAGATCATAGGCCGCATTCATGGCGTTCAAATGTGCTGTGGCTTCAAGATCGGTCTGGCCTCCGGACAGGAAGGCAATGCCGGGAACCGCCGCCGGGACTTCAGCCTTGAAGCAGGCAATGGTCTTCTCTGCCACTTCTTCAATGCTGGCGCGTTTTGCGCAGTGCTGGCCGGGGACCACCATGTTCGGTTTGAGGATCATGCCTTCAAGATCTACCTTGGCATCGTAGAGCTCATTGAAAACAGCGCTCAGCACCCAGCGGGAGACTTCAGCGCATTGATCAATGTCGTGTTTGGCGTCCGGCCCGTCCATGGCGACTTCCGGCTCGACGATGGGCACAATTCCGGCTTCCTGACAGAGCGCTGCATAGCGGGCGAGGCCGTGGGCATTGGCCTTCACCGCATTCCAGCTTGGCCGACCATCGCCGATGGAAATAACAGAACGCCATTTTGCGAATCTCGCACCTTTGTCATGATACTCCGCAAGCCGCTCTCGCAGTCCATCAAGGCCTTCCGTCACGGTTTCTCCGGGATGGCCCGCAAGCGGCTTTGCGCCCTTGTCGACCTTGACGCCGGGAATGGCTCCGGTGGCCGTGATCAGATCGACCAGGCGGGTGCCATCCGATCCGGTCTGGTTCAGTGTTTCTTCAAACAGAATGACGCCCGAAACGGCCTCTTTCATAGCGTCGCTGCGGAACAGCATTTCGCGGTATTCACAACGGCTGGCAGCTGTGCAATCGACATGGATGCTGTCGAAGCGTTTTTTAATCGTGCCGGTGCTCTCGTCAGCGGCCAGAAGGCCCTGTCCCTGTTTTACCATTGCGGAAGCGATGTCGTGAATTGTGCTCATGAGTGTGCTCCTTCTTGAAAACCACCGCTCAGGCGGCTTTGAGTGCATCTACGCCTGGAAGGGGTTTGCCTTCCATCCATTCCAAAAATGCGCCGCCAGCCGTCGATATGTAGCTCAGCTGATTGCCAACGCCTGCGTGGTTCATGGCAGAAACCGTGTCGCCACCACCTGCTACAGAGATTAGTTTGCCAGCTTCTGTCAGCTTTCCGGCATGTTGGGCGGTTGCCACAGTGGCTGAGTCAAACGGCTCCATTTCAAACGCACCGAGCGGGCCATTCCACACAAGGGTTTTTGTTTGATCCAGCTTGGTGCTGATCAGGGCTATTGTCTTTGGCCCGACATCCAGCATCATGGCGTCGGCCGGAACATCATCGACCGAGACGTTTTCGTTCTCGGCATGTGCCTTGAATTCGCGGGCGATGACTGCATCAACCGGCAGAATGATTTCACATTGGTTTTCTGCTGCCGTGTCCATGATGTGGCGGGCGGTGTCGGCCAGATCATGTTCGCACAGTGATTTGCCGACATCCTTGCCCATGGCGGCCAAAAATGTGTTGGCCATGCCGCCGCCGATCACCAGCATATCAACCTTGGTCATCAGGTTTTGTAAAAGGTCCAGCTTGCTGGAGACCTTGGCGCCGCCGACAATGGCCATGACCGGCGCTACAGGATTGCCAAGACCAGCGGAGAGAGCTTCCAGTTCCGCCTGCATGGTGCGGCCGGCATAGGCTGGCAGCAAATGGGCCAGTCCTTCGGTGGACACATGGGCGCGGTGCGCGGCTGAGAAAGCATCATTGACATAAACATCGCCAAGTTTTGCCATGTCGCGGGCAAGCTCCGGGTCGTTTTTCTCTTCACCCGGGTGAAACCGGGTATTTTCCAGAAGAATGATATCGCCTGGCATCAGGCCAGCTATCGCCTGTTCCGCTGTTGTGCCAACACAGTCTGCGGCAAAAGCAATTGGTTTTCCAACTGCGTGGGTGAGTGCGGGAACGACCTGTTTCAGGGACATGTCGGGCACGATCTGGCCGTTGGGGCGTCCGAAATGGGCCAGCAGAACTGTCTTTGCGCCCTTGTCCGACAATTCGCGGATGGTGGGTAGAATGCGGTCGATACGGGTGGTGTCTGTCACTTTTCCGTCGGCCATTGGTACGTTCAGATCGACCCGAACAAGGCAGGTTTTGCCAGATGGGTCCAGATCATCAAACGTTTTGAATTCAGACATTTGGGGGTCCTTAAAACATGGAACTGCCGGAATCGGCAATGTAGTCGCGTTCTTCTTGTGTGGAGGCGCGTCCGAGGGCTTCGTTGCGTTTGGGAAAACGTCCGAAGCGCTGAATAATTTCGCGGTGGCCTTCGGCAAATTTCAAATCATCTTCATCCAGCGGGGTGAAAACCCGAACGGATTCGTGCTGGATGACCAGACTTTCAGAATGCATGTAGGGCATGTAGAGAAATGACCGCTGCACTTCGCTCAATTGCAGGTCATCGCCGCTTGCAACGGCCTCCTGCGCCAGTGCAAGTGCCAGACGATCGCTGGCAAAGGCCCTTGCTTCTCCGCGGAATAATTGGCGTGTGAATTGATCCAGAATGATGATCTCAGCCAAACGGCCTTGTGGTGATTTGCGCCAGCCGAACAGCTCACTTGCTTCCGCCTGTGGCACAAGATCACCGAAGCGGGCTTTCACCGCGTCGTCAAACTCGGCTTTTCCGCCAAACCAATCATCTTGGGTGTGTTCTTCAAACCAGAAGGTCAAAATATTTTCGGGCGACATGACTGCTCTCCATTAAAGGCTAAGGTGTGGAGGTACCAAGAAAAAGGGCTGCCGAAGCAACCCTTTTTAATCAGTTCAGTTTGCCCATTGCAACGGCTGTGTCGCTCATTCGATTGGAGAAACCCCATTCATTATCGTACCAGGTCAAAATCCGGCACATGGTGCCGTCCATGACTTTGGTCTGATCCATATGGAATACAGATGAATGGCTGTCATGGTTGAAGTCCGAGGAAACCAGTGGCTCGTCTGTATAGCCCAGAATGCCTTTCAGCTCTCCGTCTGCGGCAGCGCGGATGGCGTCGTTGATTTCCTCAACGCTGGTTGCGCGTGAGGCGTTGAAGGTCAGATCTACAACCGAGACATTCGGTGTTGGCACGCGAATCGCAACACCATCCAGCTTGCCGTTCAATTCCGGCAATACCAGGCCAACTGCCTTGGCAGCGCCAGTTGATGTCGGGATCATGGACAGGGCTGCTGCGCGGCCCCGGTACAGATCCTTGTGCATGGTGTCCAGAGTTGGCTGATCACCGGTATAAGAGTGGATCGTTGTCATGAAGCCCTTGTCGATGCCGATTGCATTGTTCAGCACATAAACCACGGGTGACAGGCAGTTGGTTGTACAAGACGCGTTAGAGACGATCTTGTCATCTGCAGAAAGGCTCGCATCATTGACGCCATAGACGATGGTTTTCACATCGGAGCCGCCAGGTGCGGAAATCAGCACCTTCTTGGAGCCGTTTTCCAAGTGGAAACCAGCCTTTTCCCGATTGGTGAAAATGCCGGTGCATTCCAAAGCGACATCGACGTCGCCCCATGGCAGTTCTTTCGGATCGCGAATTGCTGTGACCTTGATTGGCCCCTGACCAACGTCAATGGTGTCGCCATCGACCGTTACGGTGCCGGGGAATCTGCCATGAACGGAATCATAGCGCATCAGATGCGCATTGGTTTCAACTGGACCCAGATCATTAATGCCGATGACCTGAATGTCGGTCCGGCCAGATTCGATGATGGCACGCAGAACATTACGGCCAATACGTCCAAAACCATTAATGGCAACTTTTACAGTCATTCCTATTTTCCTTTCCCGAACGGGAGATCTATCAGTTCTTCAATTTAATGTCAGGCGTAGAGCCCTATTTGGCCAGCTTTTTGGTCGCCAGCTCTACGACGGCCTCGGCTGTAATTCCAAAATGTTCGTATAATTCCTTGTAAGGTCCCGATGCACCAAAGCCGGTCATGCCGACAAAATCTCCATTGTCTCCGGTAAAGCGGCGCCAGCCCATTTCTATAGCTGCTTCGATGGCAATCTTTACCTTCGAGTTGCCAATGGTGGCTGCTTTATATTCCGCACTCTGGGCTTCAAACAGCTCAAAACATGGCACCGAAACAACACGTGTGGTGTGACCGGCCTGAGTGAGCATTTCGCTGGCCTCAATGGCGATCTCGACTTCGGAGCCAGATGCAAACAGGGTGACGTCTGCAGTCTCGCCTTCAGAAATGACAACCTCGTAAGCGCCGCGTGCGCACAGGTTTTCGGTGTCAAATTCATGACGGGCTGGCTTCAGGTTCTGGCGGGTCAGTGCCATTGCACTTGGTGCGGTCTCGTTTTCCAGAGCCAGTTGCCAGCATTCTGCAGTTTCCACTGCATCACAGGGGCGGAAAACGTTGAGGTTTGGAATGGCGCGCAAAGCAGCCAGATGCTCAACGGGCTGATGGGTTGGACCATCTTCGCCAAGGCCAATGGAATCATGCGTGAGCACGTGAATAACGCGGATGCCCATCAGGGCTGCCAGACGGATGGATGGCCGGCAGTAATCGGAGAAAATCAGAAAGCCGCCGGAATAAGGAATGAGGCCGCCATGCAGGGCCATGCCATTCATAGCGGCTGCCATGCCATGCTCGCGAATGCCATAATGGACAAAGCGTCCGGAAAAATCATCCGCAGACCAGGCGACCATGTCCTTGGTGCGGGTGTTGTTGGACCCTGTCAGATCGGCAGAGCCGCCAATGGTTTCCGGAATTGCGGCGTTGACCACTTCCAATGCAGCTTCGGATGATTTCCGCGTTGCCATTGTCGGTGGTTCGATGGCGAGTTGTTTTTTGTAGTTCAGAATGGCCTGACCAAAACCAGCGGGCAATCTGCCATTGGTGCGGCGCTCAAATTCGGACCGAACGTCAGAATCCAGCTTGGCGAATTGTTTGTTCCATTCCTTGTGCGCCTGCGAGGACCGCAATCCGGCAATGCGCCATGCATCCAGAACGTCGCTTGGAATGTCGAAAGGCTCATGATCCCAGCCGAGGTTTTTGCGTGCGCCGGCAATCTCTTCAGGGCCTAGTGGTGAGCCGTGAGCCGCTGATTTGCCGGCTTTGTTTGGTGCGCCGTAGCCGATGATTGTCTTGCAGGCAATCAGCGTGGGCTTGTCACTGCTCTGGGCCGCTTCAATGGCTTCCGCGATGGCTTCTTCGTCGTGGCCATCAACTGAAATCGTGTTCCAGTTTGCCGCTTCAAAGCGTTTGATCTGGTCGCCGGATTCCGACAGGGTCAACGGGCCGTCAATTGAAATGCCATTATTGTCGAACAGCACGATCAGCTTGTTGAGGCCAAGATGGCCCGCCAGTGAAATGGCTTCATGACTGATGCCTTCCATCAAATCACCATCGGATGCCACGACATAAGTGTGGTGATCGACGATGCCCGAGCCAAATTCATCGGCCATCTTCTTTTCTGCCATGGCCATGCCAACTGCTGTGGCAAGGCCCTGACCCAGTGGGCCGGTGGTGGTTTCAATACCTGTCGCATGGCCGTATTCCGGGTGACCAGCAGTCTTTGATCCCATTTGGCGGAAATTCTTGATTTCCTCCAGAGTCATGTCTTCGTAACCCAGCAGATAGAGCAGCGAATATAACAGCATGGATCCATGGCCGGCAGACAGAACAAACCGGTCACGGTCTGCCCATTTTGAATCAACAGGATCAAATTTCATGAATTTGGTGAACAGAACCGTGGCGATATCTGCAACGCCCATTGGCAGGCCCGGATGGCCTGAATTTGCCGCTTGAACAGCGTCCATGGAAAGGGCGCGAATGGCATTGGCCATGCTGTTATGTTTTTCACTGTTTGTCATAGAGAGTGTCTCTTTAATCCCGGTTGGGTGATGTGTTGGTCAGGGCCAAAAGGCGCGTCATGGTCCCCGCAGACCGACGATTTGATCCTGTTGTTGGTTTGCGCAGACACATAGCATCTGGCACCCGTGAGTCAATCGGGCAGCTGCCAGTGCTGCAGGCTGGTGTAAGGGGCAGGATCGCCGATGATGGAAAAAATGTCTGATACGCCTTACAGCGTCCTATAATGAAATTTGACCAAGCCATTGTCATAAAAGGACTTGTGCGAATCCGCGCAAAGAGGCAAACTTCGCATATTAGACGCCTGCACAGGATCGGCAGGGTGGCGAGTTGCTTCGGCGAAGGGTGCTGAATGTGGCTTTGCCGCATAATTGCCTGCTTCTGAGTATGAATGTTTATGAAACCGCACTTTAGTGAGTCTTCAAGCCTCGGGAAATGAAGGCTTGATTGATGACTTTGGTCAAAACCAGCCGAAGCCCCGAGTTGAATACCCAATCGGTCTTCTGGCGCAACACATTAGCATCCGATGGCCCAAAGACCTTTTTCAGGAACTTTTGCGAGAAATCCAAAGCCGGCTGCGCAAAACGCTGCCCAGAACGCTGCCGAGAGCAATTTGGACGTGCAGAAGGCAGCCCCAAATGAAGCTGCCGTGCCAAAAGACGCTGCTCTGCAATCTGATGTCAGCGCTTCGCTGGAGCGGCTGGGAAACTCTGTGCAGCATTTGCGCGCGGCAGTAGAATATCGCCTGAAACTGGATGAAAATCAGGGCGAATTGCGCTCTGAATTCAATCGGATGAATGATGAACGAAAACGTCTTGCGGCGCGGCTTGATCAGGCAGAAGGCCGGGGACAGGCCATGCAGCAGGTCAATCAGGATGTATCGCGGAGGCTGGCTGCCGCTATGGAGACTATCCGCACGGTTCTGGAAAATCAGGCGCAGTAGACTGCGGGGAGAAGAGCGGGCGGATTATGGCGCAAATTACAGTCAACATTAATGGCCGCAGCTACCGCATGGCCTGCGAGGATGGTCAGGAAGCGCATCTGCAGGCTCTGGCAGAGCAGTTTGATGCTTTGGTCAAGCAATTGCGCTCCTCCTTCGGCGAAATCGGTGATCAGCGTTTGACCGTTATGGCCGGTGTGATGGGGCAGGACGAAGTGTTTGAGCTGCGCAACAAGGTGTCTGTTTTGGAGACCGAACTTGAAGGGCTGCGTGGGACCCGTGATCAGGTGATGGAGCGGGTCCAGCAAAGCGAAGCACAGCTTGTCACGCAGATGGATGAAGCTGCCCGGCTGATCAATGAAATGGCTGAGCGCCTTGAGGGCCTTTAAGGTTTAAATTTGACAGACCGATTTCATGTCTAACGTTCCCGCCCTTTTTAATCATGCACTGCTCGCTGCGCGGCGCAGTCGTGCCCTGGCGCAGCCAGATGCTTTTGCAGATGCGGGGTTTCTCAGACAGTCAGCGCTTTCTGATTTGACGGAACGGCTGGATGCTGTGAACCGCAGCTTTGTACATGCCTTGGATGTGGATGCACCGGATCGCGCGTTGGCTGAGGCCCTGTTGGCCACAGGCAAAGTGGAGACCGTTTCCGTTGGGACAGGCTTTGCGGGTGCGGATATAGATCGCCCTCGGGATGAAACGGGCCTGCTTCTTGGTGACAGAAATGATGATGGTGGTCAGTATGATCTCGTCACGTCTGTTCTGTCGCTGCAATTTGCCAATGATCTACCCGGCGTGCTGATCCAGTTTCGCCGTGCTCTTAAACCGGATGGGCTGTTTTTGGGAGCGGTATTTGGCGGTGATACGCTGTTTGAATTGCGTGAGGTTTTACTGGAAGCTGAAAGCGAGATTCTCGGCGGCGCGGCGCCCCGGGTTCTTCCTTTTGGCGAGGTTCGGGACATGGGTGCGCTGCTGCAGCGGGCGGGCTTTGGCCTGCCGGTTGCTGATATTGACACGCTGGTCGTGCGTTATGGCAATCCTTTGCGCCTGTTGTCGGATTTACGAGCCATGGGTGCGACTAATATTCTGAAATCGGGTGCATCACGGCCTTTGCGGCGCGATGTGCTGTTGCGTGCCATGGCGCTTTACAAAGAGCGATTTTCTGAAGCTGACGGGAAGGTGCCAGCGACGTTTCAGATTGTCTCGCTGTCAGGTTGGGCACCCCACGAAAGCCAGCAAAAACCTTTGCAGCCGGGATCAGCAAAAACCCGGTTGGCGGACGCTTTGGGCGTCGCGGAGACGCCGGCCGGTGAAAAAACCGGGCAGTAGCGACCCACTTAAGGTGCGATGTAGACGCTCTCATACGGATTTTTGAGTTTGGACCCGAGAAAATCCATCACTTTGCGCAGGCGCTTGTTGTGCCGCACTTCGGAATGACAGGCAATCCAGAGCTCAAGATTGGGCAGAGCAATATCTGGCAATACCTGATCCACATCTTTCCACTGATCTGCCAGGCCCTGATGGGTGACACCGATTCCGACGCCTGACCGAATTGCTTCAATATGGGTCAGGATGTTGTCGCAACGCAGCGCAAAATCCTCAGGTGTGAAGACTGCACCCACCGTCCGGCTGGCATCGATCAGAGAGGTTTCCCGATCAAACCCGATGAGCCGGTGCGCATGAAGTTCACTCAGGGTTTTTGGGACACCATATTTGGACAGGTAATTGTGATGAGCGTAAAGGCCTAAGGGCAACTCGGCAATCTTACGTGCAACCAAGTCATTTTGCTTTGGGCGAAACATGCGTATTGCCACATCTGCGTCACGTTGGGTGAGGTTTGTTGCTGAGTTATCGACCACAAGTTCGATTTCAATACCCGGATTGTTGTCCAAAAATTCCGGCAACATACGAGGCAGGATCAACACGCCAAAGACTTCATTGGCTGATATCCGGACAACTCCGCTGATGTCTTCATCCAGTCCCGATGCATGACGTGCAAACCCGGTTGCGGCGCTGCCCATCTGTTTGGCGGACTCAATGAGATCAGCGCCCTTTGGGGTTAGCTGCATCCCTTCACGACCGCGGATGAACAGCGACACATTCAGCGCATCTTCCAGAAGATCAATATGCCGCCCAATTGTAGGTTGGGTTAGCTGTAGCGCCCGCGCTGCGGCTGACAGACTGCCGGTCTGGGCCACGGATTGGAAGGTTCTAATGAGATCCCAGGATATTCGCATGATCTAATCATACATTTTTGTATATTAAATATCAATAATTAGTCAGTTTATATAAAAATATCTGGCTTTAAATTCGGGTGATCAAAACATGGCGCGCATTGGTACCAATAGTCCGCCGAACCCAAAAGGAAGTCCCAATGTCATTTACCTCTACATCCGTCAGCGTCGTCGCGGCAATTTTGATCGCCGCCTACAGTATCGGGCAGTTCACGTCCAAATCCATTGCAACTGAAATTGAAATCGCGGCTCCTGCCAGCGCCATTTGGGCCGAATTGGCGAACACGGCTGATTATGCTGATTGGAATCCCTTTTTGAAATATCTGTCGGGTGATCTGCGTGTCGGCAGCACACTCGCCGTTACCATTCAGTCCATAGGCAATTCAACGATGGATTTTACACCCACTGTGCTGGTCAGTGACGAGGCGCAGGAACTCCGCTGGATCGGCCATTTGGGGTTCAAAGGTATTTTTGACGGAGAGCACTCTTTTGTGCTGGAGGAGACACCCATGGGTACGACCATATTCCGTCAAAACGAGACGTTTAGCGGGATGCTGGCCTTTATCTTGTTTGCATTGATTGGCAACGATACGGAAAGTGGTTTCAAGGCCATGAACGAAGCGCTGAAGGCCCGTGTCGAAGAAAAGGCATGATGTCGAAATCACTGACGAGAATCTGCGCGGCTCCGGGTGATAGTGTTAGGGTCCGCAAAGGATTTGCAATGCCAGTTATAACCGGGCTGCGCTCCAGGAATGGGCAGCGGTTTAATCAGCCGAGCAGATCAACCAGATGCGGTATGAGTGGAATGTCCGCTTCCGGCATGTCGTAGTTCTTCAGATCACGTGCGCGCACCCATTTCAGCGCCTGGTTCTCGCGTCCGCTGCCAGACCCAAACCCGGGCGGGCATTCGTATCGGCGACAAATATACAGCGGCATCAGCAGGTGAAATTTTTCATAAGTGTGGCTTGCGAAGGTCAGGGGGGCCAGGCAGGGAACGGTTGCCGTGACACCCAGTTCTTCCTGCAGTTCGCGGATCAGGCTGATTTCCGGAGTTTCGCCCGGCTCCACTTTGCCGCCGGGGAACTCCCACAGGCCCGCCATGGATTTCCCTTCCGGGCGCTGCGCCAGCAAAATACGATTGTCTGCATCCAGCAAAGCGCAAGCAGCGACGAGCAAAATCTTTTTGTCTGTCATATGTCTACTGCCCTATGAAACTGCGATAGGCATAGCGGTAGCGTTCGGTAAAACCAAGAGCCTGATAGAGCTGTCGTGCAGGTCTGTTATCAGCTTCCACCTGAAGCCAAGCGGTGCTTGCGCCCTGATCAGCGCCCCAGGCGAGCGCTGCATGACTGAGCGCGCGGCCAAGGCCGGTGCGACGGGCAGGTTTTGCAACTGCCAGACCGAAGAGGCCAACCAGCTTTGCCTGAACCACGGCAACCGCCACACCAAGACATTGGTCAGGTGAGGCGATCTGGAAGAAATGAACCGGCTTTTCTATCGCCTTCAAAGTGCTTGTGATTGCGCTGCCATCAATGTCCTGGTTCATGGTCAGCGCTTTATAATTGGCAATCCATTCCGGCACCGGCGCATCAAATCTTTCGAAGGCACCGTGATTGAATTCGGACTGAAGGGGCGCCGTCATCACAAGGCTTTCAGAATAGGGTCTGGACCAATCATTTGTGCTGCAGGCTTTGATCAGGTCCTGGGGCGTGAGCGGCGTGGTCCGCAACGTTGGTTTCACACCTGCTGTCTTGAAATGTGCAATGGCTGAAGCAAGACGCTGTTCCGCATTCTTCCCATCGGTTTGATCGAGACAATTGATCGAGTTGGTGCGCTTATAGGGAAGCGATGGAGCAAGGCGGATATGCCAAGCGCCATCATCAATCACCTCAGCCGCCGGCCAGGAGGCAAAGCCTGCCTGTTCAAGCGCTGCTATGGACGGGTTAACTCCGGTAGTCGCCATTGATCGCCACATAGTCTTTGGTAAGATCGCAGGTCCATACAGTCGCGCTGCCGGAACCAAGTCCCAGATCAATCCGGATGGGAATTTCATCGCGTTGCATGACGGCACTTGCAGCTTCTTCCGAATAGCCGTCAAAACGCGTGCCGCTTTCAGCCACTCTGACATCACCAAAATAGATTGATAACAGATCCCGGTCTGCCGGTTCGCCTGCCTTGCCGACGGCCATGACGATGCGGCCCCAATTGGCATCTTCCCCGGCTATTGCTGTTTTGACGAGCGGAGAATTGGCAACGGAGAAGGCGACTTTTCGGGCCGAAGCTTCGCTTTCAGCGCCCGTGACCGTGATTTCCACGAGCTTGTGTGCCCCTTCACCATCACGCACCACCTGCAGCGCAAGATCCTTCATGAGCGCAGCAAGCGCTGCTTCAAATCCGGACGTGTCAGCGGGCTTGATCAAGGCTCTGTCTCCGGGCAGGGAGATCAGAAGAACGGTGTCGCTGGTGGATGTGTCGCTGTCCACAGTGATGGAGTTGAAGGTGCGGTCGATGGTGCCCGACAAAGCAGCCTGCAGGATGGAAGCTGGTAAAGGCGCGTCGGTGAAGAGGAAGGACAGCATGGTCGCCATATCAGGCTGGATCATGCCGGAGCCTTTGGCCATGCCGTTAATGGTATAGCGCGTGCCCTCCAGCTCAAATGTCTGGCTTGCCAGTTTTGGAAATGTATCGGTCGTCATGATGGTGCGGGCAGCCGCTTCCCAGGCTTCCGAAGTCGCTGCACCATTGGTGGCCAGCGTGTCCATGATGGCGGCATATTTCTGCGCAGGCAGCGGCTCGCCAATCACACCGGTAGAGGCAAGAAAAACCTCTTCAGGTGCACAGCCGATGGCGTCTGCTGTCAGTTTTGCAGATGTTTCCACCGCTTCCCGACCTTCGCGTCCGGTAAAGGCATTTGCGTTGCCGGAATTGACCAGGAGCGCTCGGGCAGTGCCTGTTCCAAGATGTGTTTTACACCATTCAACAGGGGCCGACGCACAGCGTGAGCGGGTGAAGACGCCAGCAATCTGCGCGGCTCTTTCAAACTGAACCAGCAGAACATCATGACGCCCACGATATTTGATACCAGCTTCAGCTGTCGAGATTTTAAGCCCATCTATAATGGGCAATTGCGGCGTGGTTTCAGGGGCCAGTGGCGATAGGGCAATGGGCGACATGGAATTGGCTTTTTGTTGAGTAGAGTGACTGAAGAGAAAGAGCGTATTGTAGAGCCTGACAGGTCAGGGTGAAAGCTTAGGGTCCGCACCCTAAGCTGCGGCTTAATCCACCACGATTTTAACAAGACTTCCAGCACGCAATTGAGCGCCTTCCTGAATGCCGTTCAAAATCAGGAACAAGCTGCTTTTGCGATCCACACCATCCATCCGGGCGGCCATGGATGAGACCGTGTCACCATTACGCACTTTTACGATTTTTAGCGACAGTGGTTTCAGTTTGGCCCGTTCGATACGACCAAGACGTCGGAAACTATCCAGGGTCTTGTCAGCATCGGTCTTCAAATCGGTGGTCGCATCAGCGTTTGCAAACAGGAAGCGATATGTGGCACCGCGCAAGCGAATGACGATAATGCGGAAACGCCAGCCCTTGGCGCGGGCGTCGGCTGTTGCAGCTTCCAGGCCATTGATGGTGCGGCCTTCGATGGATGACGATATGAGACCGCCAATCCAGCCTGATCCCATATAGTCCACCAGCGATTGCTGAGGAGGAATTTCAACGCCATCGAAGCGCATGGCTGTGCCATTCTTGTCAGCTGCCAGAACAGCTTCCGAGGTGTTTTCCAGCGTGTAGCCAACCGGCAATTCAAATGAGAAACCAAATTTTGGGTGCAAATAGGCGCGGCCCCGAACATAGCCCTCGGACGGGTCATCGCCAAACGTCACGCCATCAATGGCCTCAAGATAACTGGCGCGTTCTTCGGCGCGATTGGTTTGCGGCGTGAAGCCACGGGCTGTTTCGATAACTTGAGATATGCGTGCCGGTGTTGCCGGATGCGAAGCCAGGAAATTGGGGCTGTTTGCGTTGCTGGACAGACTGTCAGCCCGGAACCGGCTGAAGCGTCCCATGCTGGTTAGAAAACGCGCAGCAGCATAAGGGTCCAGATCTGCCTTTGCCATCATTTCAACGCCAATGCGATCCGCCGCCAGTTCCTGTCCGCGTGAGAAACTGGCCAGAGAGACCTGGCTGGAGGTGAGGGCAATCTGGCCTTCCTGCTCATCGGCAATGACGTCTGTCACAACCTTGTTGACCAGTTTGGCCTGACGTGCGCGTTGCTGGCGCTGGAAGGCGTGATTTTCGGTCACGTGAGCCATTTCATGGGACAGGACAGCAGCCACTTCCGATGTGTCATTGGCAAGGGCGAGCAACCCTCGGGTGACATAGAGATAGCCGCCGGGCAGGGCAAACGCATTGACCACTGGTGAGTTGAGGACTGTGAGGCGATAATTCTGGTTCGGGGTTGAGGAAACGGCCACCAGCCGTTTCGTCACATCGCCAAGCAGTGATTCGACCTTCTTGTTGCGGTAACGCCCGCCATAGGCGGCAACGACGCGCGGATGTTCGCGTTGGCCGATGGAGGCACCTGCGCCCGGCGCAAGGCCCGACAGGCTGGGAGAACCACCGAATGACACACAGGCGGCGAGCAAAGGAACGCTCAGAAAAACAACAATGAGTGGACGAATAAAGCGCAGCAAAGCTTTCGCTCGCGAACCGGGGTGATTCGCAAGGTTGGATGCCTGCTGGCGGGATTTCAGCCCCATTTGAACAACCGGACCTGTCATAGTGGCAAGTCTGCTTACTCCATGATCACAATTTGTGCTGTGTCAAACACATCAACCAAGGGACCGCCGTTTGACTGGACGATGCCCCGCACTTCGATAGTTCTGTCTTTCAGTCCTTTTAAGGTGAAACCATGTTCACTCAAACGTTTTTCGACATTTGCCGTCAATCTCACCGTAAAATCTTCCGTGTAGTTCCTTCCAAAGTTCAAATAACGCCAGCGTCCGGCGCTGCCCGTGCTTAGCACAAGGCCCCTAATGATTCCGTAATGGCCGACAGCGCGGTCTGCGTCAAAATGACCGGCTGTGCCCAGAAAGAAAGACTGTGTGTCCTTTGGAATAGAGATGGGTGTTGGGTGCAATAAATCCAAATTCCAGATGCCTGTGCCAGATTGCCGGGCGGTTTCCTCAGATGAGCGGAGCGCGCTCGCACAGCTGATCTGGTCCGGATAAATGTAGATAAAGGCGTTTCCCTGTTGCAACAGCTTTTGCTGGAGCCAGACGGGCGGTTGATTGTCCGTTTCTGCCGAAAGCAGGATGTGCGCTGGCGTAAAGCCCGTCCGGTCAGGCCCTTTGGCGGCCGGATAGGGGACAATGGTTTGCCCCACCAGATCGGCAAGGGGATTTGGCGATGCCGCGATTCTGACGCCGGCAAGTTTCAGCTTTCTGCCGTCCTGCAGGGAGAGATCGCCCGTGCTGTCTGCTGCAACAATGGTTCCAGGCTCATTTGGCTTGAGCCCGCATTCTGCAAGATCAGTTCCGGCCGCGTTGGCAGTTGCGGTCAGCCACAAGGCCCATGGCAAAGCTGTTGCCAGACAACGCCAGACATATGCCAAATGACGCGAAACCATGATGAATGCGGGCTGTTTGATGGTTGACCTCGATATGGCAGCAGTCAGTCATGACCCATGTTAATTGTTGGATTAACCTGAAAATATTGAGGAGTCACGCCGGGGCCGCCCAAACTTCCCCACAATTCCGTGATTTGCGCTAACGTAATATCAACCCTATTCTGCAATGGTTGATCAACAGAATTTTTTTGGTGACTATTCTTTTGACCCTGTCTCGATCCGTCTCATTTGTGAAAGCTGCACCCTTGCGTGTTGCGGCAGTGCTGTCTCTTGGTCTTCTCGTGGCTGCCTGCAACCCGAATTTCGACTTTGATGACCGGCATTCCAAGCCGCTCTCAAATGCCACCAAGACACGGCTTGAAAACCTGAAAATGGATGCCACGTCGCCAATGGTGGTGCGCATTTTCAAGGAAGAGGCGGAGCTTGAAGTCTGGAAATGGCGCAAGATTGATCGCAAATATGCGCTGTACAAGAAATACGAAATCTGTGCCTATTCAGGTAAATTGGGACCGAAATTCAAAGAGGGTGACCGTCAGGCGCCTGAAGGATTCTATACAATTGTGCCCGGCCTGATGAACCCCCGGTCGAACTATTATCTGGCATTCAATCTGGGCTTTCCCAATGAATTTGACCGGGCGCACAAGCGGACCGGCACCCATTTGATGGTACATGGGTCATGCTCGTCGCGTGGCTGCTATGCCATGGAAGATGATCAGATTGAGGAAATCTATCAGCTTGGGCGGGAAAGCTTTTCTGCTGGCCAGAAATCATTTCAGGTTCAGGCCTTTCCGTTTCGCATGACAAACGCGAATCTTGCACGCCACAGCGACAGCCCGCACGCAGATTTCTGGCGCATGCTGAAAGATGGATCCGATCATTTTGCAGCAACCAAACAGCCACCCAAGGTGAATGTTTGTGGGAAGCGCTATATCTTCAATGCCGTGCCCGCAGAGGGCGAGAAATTCGTCGCAGACGAGATTTGCCCACCCTATACGGTTCCTGAATCTATCGGCCGGGCGATGGCCAAGCATCGCGGTGAAGCCTATGTGCCACAGACGCCGATTGCGGTCATGCCGACAATGGAATCTGCCATGACGGCACCGGGGGAATCTGCCATGACAGCATCGAGTGCGCCAGTTGCAGTGCTGCAGGCTGAAACTGCAATTGCAGAAACACCTATGCCTCAGCCATTGGAAGCAGAAGCCAAGCCAAAAGGGCTGTTTACAAGACTTCTCCGCCGCTAGAATCAATCTCGGCATTGAAGAAGCGCCATTTGCGATAGATCACGAATGCGCTGGCGCAGAAGCAGATCAAGGCGACGCCGATGCTCAGAAAATCGCGAACGGCTTCTGTCAATGTCGTCAACTGGCTCGCCATCAGATAGCCCAGCATGGTGTATGTGATGGTCCAGAGCGCTGTGCCGATCAGGGCTGTGGTGGAGAATTTGAGCCATCTCATTTTGCTGGCACCACAAATGTAGGTCACATATGGGCCAACGGGGCTCAGGATTGTGTGGCTCAGGAATATGGCCGTCGTTCCCTTTTGCTCCAGAAGCAGTTCGCCACGCTCCACCAGACCACGAAACCTTCCAATTGATCTCAGCCTGTCGAGTATGGATGGGCCGACAATGCGCGCCGCATTGAGAGCCAATTGATCGCCCAGAGCGAATGCTGTGAAGGTCACCAGAAGCACATTCAAAATATCCAGATCACCGGCAGCGGCAAACCCTCCTGATGTCAGCACAAGGACAGATGAGGGTAGCGGAATGCCCAGGCAGGCAATGGCGACGCAAGCGAAGACAATCCACAGGCCATAGTCGGGAATGAGGCCAAGAAAATAATCAGTCATTTGTCTGCTCACGATATTCCTGTGCGGCATCGCGAACCATCGCCGTCAAATCTTCCAGTGAGACGTCCAGCCTTTCGGCCACAAAGCCCATGCGCCGCGGGCCTTCAAACGCCTCTGTAAATCCGAAGATTTCACGTACCGTTTCCCGAGGTAAATCATAGGACAGCGCTACATATCGAGGGGTCATCCAGGGCTTTAGGGCCTCGTTCTGATGTCTTGGATCATTGAAGTAGATGAGTTCTGCTGTGAAGCTGCCGACAAAATAGATCAGAGCCAAAAAGGATGCCGCGCAGAAGCCGACCGTCAGTTTGTTCCGCAGAATAAATGTGCGCAGTTTGGGTGTCAGCACAATTCCATGACCTGTTAGGGGGCATTTCGCCCAGAATGTTGCGTGTCTGCCCTCAGGTCAACTGCTCTTGATGATCCACTGCTTGAATATTGGGTCTGTGCTCGCACATGGTGTCAGCTTCAGATCGCGTGACATGAACGGCCCTGCGCTGCGGCTGGTGTCTGCAACCGAAACACACTGGGTTTCCTCGCCAACCAGGGTGAATTGCATTGTCTCAGCGGCGTAGGCGAATTGCTGGCTGGCCTCGTTTTCCAGACAATCCTTTAGTCCAAAGGGTACAGCTTCGTTTTCCGGTTCACTCAATGTCATGCATTTGCCTGCGAATTCCACGGATTGGATCTGGCCGGTTTCACCGTCAAAGGAAAACTGCACATCACCACCTTGCGGTTTGCAGGAATGGGCCTGAAGCTGCTCGGAGAACCCACGTCCCAACGTGTCGATACACCAGCCCAGCGCATCCACCTCGTCCAGATTATCAGCAAGATGGATAAATGGCGCGGGCGTCTGCAACGCAGGCGCTTCAGCCTTCGCCGTGCTGCTAAGGGCAATCGATGTCAGGACACACAGACAGGCAGAGCGGGGTTTCATGTTTGCAAGCATGGCTGACTTCCTATTGGTTTCTGGTAAAAATTTCACCGTGTAAATGCCGTTTTCTGCTCCAAAGCATCTTCCAGAACTGTGTTCATTTGACGCCAGACCGTGTGCACCCGCTCAACCACCGCCGTTCCCATGCGGTGCAACGCTTAGGGTATGCGCGCCTGTCGTGGCCAGCCGCCAAGGGCCTGATTGCTATGGCAAATCCGTTTGAGGCGACCGATTTGCTGACCGCCTCAGTTTCAGGGCCTCACCAGACCCGACATATCTACGTCCGCCTGTTCTGACAGGTTTTCAAGACTGTCATAGAGCAATTGCAATGCATAATGCGGATTGTGGGTGTAGATCGCCTTGTCCTTGGCGATGATTTGATAATTGTAGGCCGCCCTTAAAAGACGCGGTGTCCAGGTTTGATAACGGTTGGGATATATGGCTTCTTCGCCCGATGCCGCACCGTCGCCGTCACTGTCTGTGAAAAAGTAGGGGAATGATCCGGAATGATAGACAATGTCCGTTCCGGCCACGTCCGCTGCGTATTTTCGGATCGCCACGTCAAGCCGTTCGTGCAGGGAGGCAATCGGATTTGCGATGCCTTCTGTGGTATCTCCATCTCCATCAAAATCGATGGGTGACATTCTGATGTCGCTGAATTCCGAGATGTTCTGATGGCAGCTGGCGCAGCTTTCCTGTGCCACTTCCAGGGTGTGCGGATTGTGGCAGTCTGTGCATGTTGCAAGATTGGGAACATGGGTAAACTTGCCCTTGTAGGTCTTGCCCTCATATTGGTAGCCACCCCGCGCTTCGCCGCCCATGAGGCTTGCTGCAGCTGCAGCGTAATGGATGTTGATGAAGCCAAGTTCGGCTGAAACTGCATCATCCTCAATGCCAAGCGTTGCGGTATTGACGCTGTCACTGGATGCCCGACCCTGGTGGCATACGGCGCAAACGGCACCACTGCCCAGCATATCGACAGCAACGCCCGAGGGAAACGGAACAGATGCCAGAGTTTCGGCACTGCTTTGATGACAGACAACACATCCAATAGTGGTGCCAAGAGGCACAGGATGTTCAATGACACCTGGCGTGCTCATGGGGCCGTTCAGATAATCCTCTGCACCAGTGCTGGAGTGGCATGTGGCACATGATCCGGGAATCTCGCCGTCTTCATTCCAATGGGTGAACGCTTCAGATGATCTGTCGGCATGCGGTGATGCGCGCCACGCCTCGACAATGTCCGCAATCGGAGAGCGGCCCGCATCCTGCGCATTGGCGGATGTCATGGGCACAAGCGTGTTCAAGGGCATAATAAGTGACATCAGGAAAACAAAACCGATGACCGTACAAACGGCCTTCAACAACCTATTCATGAACTGCGCTCCGCTGTTTTTTGAAGATCAACTCCGAAAAAATATCACAAGCGGATAGGCAATCATTGATGGGGATCAAAGAGTTCCATCCCTTCCTGATAGATGATCCGGAAACAGAGTTTACGTTTCAAAGTCCCTTGTTTTCCCGGTGAAGGATCGCTGATGATGGGTCACACCAAAATCAAACGTGGGTTGCAGTTCTCCAAAGAGGGTGCACCCGTGGAAAATCTTGTGCACGAAGAATGCAGTGTCAACACAGCGGCTTTGTTGGGTGCCGACTGCCCGGGGCTTCGTCCAGCCCTGACCGTTGCTCCAGGGGACTGGGTCACGGTTGGACAGATTGTTTTCACGGACCGTAAAAATCCGGTCGTTGCATTTGCAGCGCCATTATCCGGGCGCGTTGCCTCGATTGGTTATGGGCCACGGCGCACATTGTCTGCTTTTGTCATAGAAGCAGAGGCGCGCGCGCCGGACGAGGCTGCGGATGATCATTCTGATACCGCGTCGATTGACGATGCCAGCAATGAGGGCGTACGCGAGACATTATTGAAGCGCGGCTTCTGGCCTGCCTTTCAAACACGTCCATTTGGCGGTATTCCAGCGCCGGATGCGCGGCCAGCCGCAATCTTTGTCAACGCGACACAAATATCTCCCCGGGCGCCGGCCCCCTGGGTTGTTCTGGAACACCGGAAAGCTGAATTTCAGCTGGGCGTCGAGCTGCTGACCCGTCTGACGGACGGGCCGGTCTATGTCTGTCAGGCGCCGGAAGATTCGCTTTGTGTGTTTTCAGATCGTGTGAAAGGCGCATTCTTCAGTGGAACCCAAGCAGCGGGATTGTCTGGAACACATATTGATCGGCTGCACCCGGCCAGTCTTGACCATCAGGTCTGGTCAATCGGATATCAGGATGTTGCGGCCATCGGTCATCTGTTTCAAACCGGTCAGTATCTGCCGGATCGGTTGATTTCGATCTCGGGACCGCGTGCAGTAAAGCCGAAGCTTGTCAGAACCTGCCTTGGCGGCAATATACGCGATATCTGCAGCGGCGAATTTGCACCCCAAAGTGGTCGCCCCACAGCGCGAGTCCTGTCCGGTGACGCGCTGACGGGCCGCGAAGCTGACTATATCGGCCGGTATCATCAGCAGATTACAATCATGGACAAGCCTGCAGACAAAAGCGTTTGGCGCTGGTTGTCAGGGCCATCTGCCGCACAAGGTGTCATTGTTCCGACAAGCGCTTTGGAACAGGCTCTGGCCATTGATGTTTTGCCTGTTCCGCTTATGCGCGCCTTGAGCGTTGGTGATAGCGAAGCTGCCGAACGTCTGGGGTGTCTTGCCCTGGTCGAAGAAGATGTCGCGGCCCTTTCTGAATTGTGTAGCAGCGGCGCTGATTATGGCGCGCTTCTAAGGCACGTCCTCGATGATCTGGCGAGGGACCGTGTATGATCCTGCGCCCCGGACTTATCCCGAAGCTGAGCGTTGGCGGGATCAGTATCCTCCAGACTGCGGCTCTTGTGCTGCCGCTCGCTGTGGTGGTTTTTGAAAGAGGCAACGCGCAGGCACAGTTGCTAGCGGTTGCGCTGCTGACAGCTATTTTCTGGGACCTGATTTTTGCCATCCTTCGCAAAAGACCGTTCTATTTTCATGGCATGTCAATTGCCTTGATTGTTGCGGTTCTGGTTCCACCCACTTTGCCATTGTGGCAATTGGCCCTGACCCTGTCTCTTGGATGTGTCATCGGTGAACACGTCTTTGGAGGGCGCGGCTTCGGGTTTTTAAGTCCGGCAGCCATATGCCTGTCCCTGCTGCTGCTGTCGTTTCCGCAAGTTCAACTGGAACCGATGTCACTGAAGGTGGCACTGGCCACAGTGCCGGGGGCTTTGCTTTTGTTGATGTCCGGTCTGGTTTCGTGGCGCGTCATGCTTGGCGCGTTTGTAGTGATTGTTGGCTTGGCACTTTCTTCAAATCTGGACGTGGATGTGTTTTCGCTTGGTATTGCGACGCTGTTTGGATTGGTGTTCCTGACCGGTGATCCAGTTTCAGCGGCATCTACAAATCCGGGACGCTGGATTTATGGTCTTCTGGCAGGCTTTCTGATTTCCATCTTCAGTCAGGACAGCACTGTCATCACATCTGCGGGCATTGTCTTTGGGTCACTGACGGCTAGCGTGTTTGCGCCTTTGATCGATCATCTGATCGTCCTTGCAAAGGCCAAAAGCAGGTTGGCGCGCAGTACAAGACGCAGGAGGCGAGGCCTTGCTTAACCCCATTGAAGTGTGGCGCGGATTTCTGGCGCGAGACAATGATGACCGCGTCAAGGTTTACGGTGTTGCGGTATTGGTTGCCCTTGTGTGTGCCATTGTGATTTCCACCGCCTCTGTAACCCTGCGACCGATGCAGGAAGCGCATCTGGAGGCGGAGCGGCAGGCGCGGATGGATGCTATGCTGGACAGATTGCCAAGCATGCGCGCCATCATGCAGGAAGCCGGTGTTGATGCCTTGGAAACGCGCCTTGTGGATCTGGAAAGTGGCGCATTTGTTTCCGACATTAATCCTGACAGCTACGACGCTCAGGCCGCTCTTAATGACCCGGAGCAAAGTGTTGCCATTCCGGCTGAGGCTGATGTTGCGGGTCTTCAAAGACGTGCGCTTTATGCGCCGGTTTATCTTCTGGAAAGTGATGGCGAGTTGCTGCTTGTTGTTCTGCCGGTCAGTGGTGTGGGTTATCAATCCACTTTGCGGGCCATGCTGGCACTTGAAGCTGATCTGAATACGGTTGCGGCGCTGACGATTATCGAGCAGGGCGACACCCCTGGCCTTGGTGCCCGCATTGAAGATGCCGCCTGGCAGGCCCAATGGCAGGGTAAGCAGATTGCTGATGACAGCGGCGAGATTGTTATTTCAGTTGTCCGCGGGCAGGCCACCGGGCCCTTTGAGGTGGACGGGATTTCCGGCGCATCACGCACCGGAAACGGGGTGGCGAATATGGTGCGATATTGGTTGGGAGACCACGGATTTGGCCCCTTTCTGAACCGTCTGCAGCAGGAAGGACTTTGATATGGCCGCCTTGATGAAACACATCTCAACGCCGCTCATTAACAACAATCCAATCACCTTGCAGATTCTGGGGATCTGTTCGGCGCTGGCTGTCACGACGTCGCTGATCACCGCTTTGACGATGGCGATGGCCTTGACGATTGTGTTGTGCGTGGCATCGGGTCTGATCAGCCTGATCCGAAATCATATTCCAACGGTGATCCGCCTGATTGTTCAGATCACAATCATTGCGTCGCTGGTGATCGTGATTGATGAAATTTTGCGGGCCTATGCGTTCCAGATCAGCCGTCAGCTTTCCATTTTTGTCGGATTGATTGTGACCAATTGTCTTGTGCTGGGTCGTGCGGAAGCCTTTGCCATGCGTAACCCGGTTATGCCTTCCATACTGGATGGTCTGGGTAACGGGCTGGGTTACAGTCTGATCCTGATTATTGTTGGCTCTATCCGGGAATTGCTGGGTGCGGGAACGCTGCTCAACTACGCTGTGTTGACGCCGGTTTCCGAAGGGGGGTGGTTTGAACCGCTGGGTCTGATGCAACTGGCCCCAAGCGCCTTTTTCATTATTGGCCTTTTGGTCTGGCTGATACGGAGCGTTTGGACAGAGCAAAAGGAAGTCGCAAAGTTTGAACTCAGAACGCGGAGCGTGCGCCCATGACCGAGCTTCTGATTGCGTCGATATTTCAGGAAAATCTGGCGCTGTCCTTTTTCCTGGGCATCTGCACGTTTCTGGCCGTGTCAGAGCGTATCGAAACAGCCTTCGGGTTGGGCATTGCCGTCATTGTGGTTCAAACCATCACGGTTCCCGTGAATAATCTGATTTACAACGGGTTGTTGATCGAAGGGGCATGGGCCTTTATTGGCCTGCCGGATATTGATCTGACTTTTCTCAAATTTGTTGCCTTTATCGGCCTGATCGCGGCGATGGTGCAAATTCTGGAAATGTTGCTGGATCGATTTGCGCCTGCTCTCTACCGCGCCCTTGGTATTTTCCTGCCATTGCTGACCGTGAACTGCGCCATTCTGGGTGGCAGCCTGTTTATGGTTGAGCGGCAATACAGTTTTACAGACTCCGTCATTTATGGCTTTGGCAGCGGTGCAGGCTGGGCCTTGGCCATTGTCACATTCGCCGCCATTCGCGAGCGGTTGAAATACAGTGATATGCCAGCAGGCCTGCGGGGCCTTGGCAACGCCTTTCTCATCACCGGTCTTCTCTCGCTCGGATTTTCCGCTTTTGCAGGGGCTGGTCTATGAATGAAATCCTGTTTGGCAGCTTGCTCTTATCCGTCATCGTGCTGGCGCTGGCCATCATTGTTGTGTTGGCACGCTCGGCATTAATGCCGGTCCGTGCTGCCGTGCTGATGGTGAATGATCAAACCGAGCTTCAGACAAAAACCGGCCAGAAGCTGCTGTACAGTCTGCTTGAGAATGATATTCTGGTGCCCTCGGCTTGCGCCGGTGCCGGGACGTGTGGCCTGTGCCGGATCAAGGTCGAGGAAGGCGCGCCTGATACCACACCCATTGAAGCCGGGCTATTCACAAAAGCCGAATTGCATGATGGGATGCATCTGGCCTGTCAGGTTATGGTGCGTGGCGATATCAAGGTGCATGTGCCGGCAGACATTTTGTCTGTTGAGGCATTCTCCTGTCGCGTGATCTCCTCGCGTTCGCTCACCCCATTGATCCGTGAAGTGGTGCTGCAATTGCCGGCGAGCACAGAATTGGAGCTGGTTGCCGGTGCCTTTGTGCAGATTACCGCTCCGCCCTTCACGCTGGCTTATGCTGATTTGAAAGTGCCGGATGCGCATGAAGAGGTATGGAAATCCATGCGGGATTTGCGTGTTGACAGTGACGCTGCTGTCACGCGCGCCTATTCGGTTTCTGATCGCCCGGAAGATCTGGCTGCAGGACGACTCGTGCTGAATGTACGGCTGGCATTGCCGCCGCCCTCAGCCCCTGATGCGCCCCCTGGAATTGTGTCGTCCTGGCTGTTTGGCCTGGAAGAAGGTGCAGAGGTATCCGCATCCGGTCCGTTTGGCACGTTCCGGGCGCAGGATACAGAGCGCGAAATGGTGTTTATTGGCGGCGGGGTTGGTATGGCGCCCTTGCGTGCCATCATTCACGAGCAGCTTGAGCGTGTTGGCACTGGCCGGGCAATGAGCTTCTGGTATGGCGCTAGAAACGAAGCTGAGCTGTTTTACCGGCGAGAGCTGGATGCTCTGGCGGCGAAACATGCCAATTTCAACTGGACAGTCGCCCTGTCCGATCCTGCCCCGTCTGACAATTGGTCCGGGAGCGAGGGATTTGTGCATTCGGTTGTGTTCAAACAGCATCTGCAAAACCACCCGACCCCGGAAGACTGCGAGTATTATCTGTGCGGACCGCCGCTCATGATCCGCGCTGTCATGACCATGCTGGATGATCTCGGTGTGGACAGGGATCATATCTTCAACGATGATTTTGGAGTTTAGGCGATGCAGATTTCACGACGTGACATGATGCTTGGACTGGCTGCTACGGGTATTGTTCTGGCAGGTCCTGCATGGGCCGGGAGCCACATTTCCAGGGGATGGGCATTTGGCAGTTTCTGGCGGCTGGTCACGGCTGACGCCCAAATGGCGCGGGTGGCTAAATCCGTGGTGGATGCGGTTGTTGATGACGTCACACACAGCATGTCGCCTTACGAACCGACATCGGAACTTTCCCGTTTCAACACCGCAAGCACAAGTGATTGGCTGTCCATGTCGGGGCCGAGTTGCACGGTTGTGGCAGAAGCGCTGCGCATTGCAACAATTTCAAAAGGAGCGTTTGACCCGACGGTTGGCCCTTTGGTGGCACGGTTCGGTTTTGGCCCGATCCAGGGGGCTGTCGGACGGTATGACGATATCGATGTTGCGCCAAGCACCATTCGCAAACGGGTGCCGGGACTGACGCTGGATTTGTGCGGAATTGCCAAAGGCTATGCGCTGGACCGGGTTGTTGCTGGCCTGTCTCAAGCAGGTATTGAAGACGCCCTGATCGAGATTGGCGGTGAAGTGCGCGCGTTGGGGATGCACCCAAATGGGCGTGCGTGGAAAATCGGCATAGCGGATCCGCTGTCAAATGGTGCAGGTGTGCAGCGCGTTGTGAAGCCGGGAATTCTGGCGCTTGCCACATCCGGTCACGCAGTGAATGGCGTTCGTGCGCCGGTCAATATCAGCCATATCATCAATCCGCAGTCCGGGCGGCCTGCCCAAATGACGCTTGCTTCTGTTTCTGTTCTGGCAGCGTCCGGCATGGAAGCGGATGCGCTTGCTACGGCCCTTTGCGCACATGGTGCCAGGGCAGGGATTGATCTGGCTGAACGTCTTGGAATTTCGGCTCTGTTTGTAACGGATGGATCGGAAGCACCTTTGGAAGTTATGACCGGCGGGTTTGATACCCATGTTGAGGTCTGAGGAGTTTGTTATGGAAACACTTGTCTTTGCTTTCGTAATTTTGCTGGTGTCGATGGGCGGCCTTGCTCTTGGCGCAATGGCCGGTCGCAAACCGATCAAAGGATCCTGTGGCGGTCTGGCCTGTGTGAAAGGTATTGATTGTGGCGCCTGCCGCGCAAAACGCACATTGGAGGAGCCGCAATGAGTTCTGTCTCGCTTGTTGCCGATTACATGTCTCGTGATCTGATCACCCTGTCGCCAGACATGGAGATCAACCATGCCATGAATATTCTGCTGGAAAAGCACATTTCCGGTGCGCCGGTTGTTGATGCAAGCGGCAGGCTTTTGGGTGTGCTGTCTAAGAAAGACTGTCTGGCAGCGGCGCTGGCCGCGAGTTACTACAGGGACTGGGGCAAGCCTGTGAGCGCCTATATGTCGACAGATGTCCAGACGCTTGATGCTGGCATGGATATTGTGGCCGCGACCAGTGTTTTTCTGGACAGTTCCTTCCGACGGTTTCCCGTTATGGAAAATGGTCAGCTTGTGGGGCAGATCAGCCGGGCAGATGCGTTGCGCGCCATGAGTGACAATTGGGGATGACAGCGCGCAACGGATTTTAGAGCGGCGGGCTTCCCCCTATTGAGCGACATAGCCACCATCAATTGGAATGTTCGCACCTGTTACGAAAGCGGCCCGATCGGAGCACAGCCAGACGATCAGTTCAGCCACTTCTTCTGGCGTTCCAATGCGCCCAAGGGGATGAAGCGGTGCCATCATCTGTTGGCTGGTTTGCTGGCCGTCGCTGGTCTGTTCTGCAAGAGAATCCAGCATGCGTGTGTCAATACCGCCCGGGCAGATGGAGTTTACCCGAATCCCATCCTTGCCATATTCAAGGGCCGCATTTTTCGTCAGACCATTCACAGCATGTTTTGATGCGGTATAGGGAGCAATGCCTGGAAACCCGATGAGACCCGCAATCGATGCTAGATTGACAATGGCACCGCCACCGGATGTCAGCATTTCCCGGATTTCGGCCCGAAGGCATAAAAACATGCCACGGGCATTTACGTTCATGACGGCGTCGTAATTCTCGATGGTCTGTTCGGCGAAGGGGGCAATTTTCCCCTCAATGCCGGCATTATTGCAAACACAGTCAAGGGACTCATACTCCTCGACCACACCCTCGATCAGGGCTTTGACGTCTTCAGGCTTGCTGCAGTCCGCCTGAATGAAAATTGCTTTACCGCCATCTGCGTGAATAAGCCGAACAGTTTCTATCCCGCCTGTGCTGTCTATATCCGAGACAACAACTTTGGCACCTTCGGCGCTGAATTTACGCGCTGTCGCACGTCCGATACCGGCTCCGGCGCCCGTGACCAGTGCCGTTTTACCAGATACAATACCCATATCACGCTCCTTTATTTCTATGATAAAGTAACGATATCGTTGTTTTTAAACGCCAAATTGATGCAGATCAAAAATTTGGGTAGAAAATAAATTTTTGTTGCGTGGATAGTGATGTGAGTCAGGGTGCTCTCAACTTAAACTCCCAAATCACTCCGGCCTCTACACAGCGCTGCCCATACCGGGTTAAATGCGCTCCGTGTCATTGCCTTCCATCGTTCGTGCAAATTCGGCAAACGGACGCAGCGCAAAGTGTTCGTCGATGACGCTGGCGTTGTCGATACGGTCACAGCGGAACGTTCGGATGTCATTGCGCAATCGGTCCCAGCACATGACGTACCAAACCGGAGGATTGTGGACGAGGTAGTGTGGTTCAACTGTTCTTATAGACATTGCACCATGACCGTCCGTATAATCGATTTCTATGGCGCGCATCAGAAAGAAGGCCCGTTTGAGCTGATCTCCAACCTGTATGCCGTCTGAATCGAGGGAGGATATGACTCCGCTGGACGATGTCGCACCTGTTCTGATCCGATCACGCATGCTGTTTATGCGCCGTTGATCGGGATGCGAAAAAGAGGCGAGCAGTTTGCGCCGGATGCTGTTGGCTTTTGCCATCTGAATGGCATGATGCTGGTGTTCGCCGATAGCAAGACCGATCAGCAGATCGATGACCTCCTCAAAGGTCAAATTCACCCGGCCAACACCCCAGGTGCTTTGCAGACGCACACCGCCGCCGCGGCCCCTTTCAGCTTCCACCGGCACACCTCGCTCCCTCAGGATTTCAATGTCGCGATTGACCGTGCGCAGACTGACACCCAGCTCCGTTGCTGCGTGTTTCAGGACAAGGGGCTCGTCAGATTTGAGCCAGGATTCCAGAAGATCGAGACGTTCCAGGCGAGATAGAATATGCATCGATCAAATATGACATAATATGGCATAATTACAAATAGAGTGATTCCGAACTCAGAATGAACACATCAAAAAGGATACCAAATGAGCGATCGGATCATCGAACTGGCGTCAATCAAACTGGCAGAAGGCAAGACCGAACATGAGTTGATCAAGGTCTCCGAAGTCTTTCAGGAGCAATTCCTCAATGGACAGGACGGTTTTGTCCGCCGTGATCTGGTGCGCAAGGAAGATGGCACATACATGGACATCATTCTTTGGGAAAGCCGTGCGCATGCGGACGCCATATTTGAAAAAGCGCAAAAATCCGAAGCCGTTGGTCAGTATTTTTCGCTGATGGATTTTGACCCGGAGAACATGAATGAAGGTGTCGAGCATTGCGGGTTGCTTAAGTCATTCTCGGCGGGTTGATGTTTGATGGAACCCTTTAAAAACGAGATCTCTCCGGAACTCTTGGGATTGCTTGCCGAGTTGCTCGGCAAGCACCTTCCGTCTCTGAACGCGGACAGTTTCGTTGCACCCTTGTTGCAGCGCCTGCCGCATCTTGAGCTGAAGGAGCGGGTCAGCCTGCTTGCAGAAGCCATTCACAAAGTGCTGCCGCAGCCGATGGAGAAGCGCTATCCCATCCTTGCATCCATGTTGCACCCCGATGTGGAAAATAGCGCAGGCCATTCGAGCACGCGGGAAGGAATGTGCGGCTGGGGCGTCTGGCCACTGACTGAAATTATCGGCAAGCATGGTTTGAACGACTTCGATGCATCTCTTGCCTTGTTGAAGGAAATGACAAAACGTGGGACATCCGAGTTTGATGTAAGGCCGTTCATTGATGATGATCCGAGCCGCGCTTTGAAAACAATTTTGAGTTGGGTCCATGATGACAATCATCACGTGCGCAGACTTGCCTCGGAAGGAACACGACCACGCTTGCCCTGGGGTATGCGGCTGAAAGGATTGATCGCCGATCCATCAGCCACGCTTCCCATATTATACGCGCTCAGGGATGACCCAAGTGAATATGTGCGTCGCTCGGTCGCCAATCATCTCAACGATATTGCCAAGGATCACCCTGATCTCGTGGCCGAGTTGGCATTGCAATGGCTGCGTGATGCGTCCGAGCCGCGCCGAAAGCTTGTCAGGCACGCATGCAGAAGCCTTATCAAACAGGGGCATCCCGGTGCACTTGCGGCATTCGGTTTTCACGGTCCTGAGATTGTTGAGCCTCATATCACAATCACAAAGCCGCAAATTGTTCTTGGTGGCAGCATCGACTTTTCGGTCGAAATTCGGTCGACAGCCAGCCAGCCGCAGAAGCTGCTTATCGATTATGTCGTACATTTCAAGAAGGCAAATGGCTTGCATATGCCGAAAGTGTTCAAATGGACGACTATTTCCCTGGATGTTGGTGAACGCCGTTCTCTAACGAGGCGGCACGCGATCAAACCGGTGACAACACGACGATATTACGACGGCAAACAGCAATTGATGCTTCGGATCAACGGGCAAGATTTCGGCATGAACACGTTTCAATTGTCTATGGAATAACCTTCAGATTTAGCTGATATGTTCCCGCAATCAATCCAAAGTCATACGCTTTTTTGCTCTGCGAGACGTCAATCGCAGGCAGCTACGATGATGATCTCGACTTTCAACGCTTCGCGCGCCAGTTTTGCTTCGCCACATGCGCGTGCCGGAGCAAAGCCCTTTGGAACCCATGCGTCCCAAACCGAATTCATATCGGCAAAGTCCTTCATGTCTGCCAGCCAGATGGTCGCCTGCAATATGTGTTCGCGAGAGGACCCGGCTTTGTGAAGCAGCGCATCGACGCGAGACAGACAATCACGCGTCTGATCTGCAACCGTGTCTCCGTCACCCACTTGCCCGCACAGATAAGCAACGCCATTGTGTTTCACAATTTTGCTCATTCGTGGTCCGGTATCAATGCGCTCGATCATTTAGCAGCTTCCTTGTTCTGTGTTTCAGCAGCGATAAATAGTAGTTCCATCTTCAGGCAGTAGCACAGAGTGTGATGGTGAATACAGTGCAGCCCTATGGACCCGTCATTGTCGATGGCGTTCTTCAAGCACACGACACATTCGGTCAATGGTGCGGCGCACCTCTGGCAGGTGGCGGTCGTCCTGATGCGTTACGATCCACTGATCGTGTGATAATTCAGGGATGGTGCCGCCGGTTCGCTTCAATCCCTTTTGGCCATCGCCTATGAATGTTGGTAACAGGGCAATGCCTTTGCCTGCCAGTGCCAGGTCGAGGCTGTTGCGCGGGGCGTTGACTTCGCACACCGCATCATTGCCAATGGTTTTGTCCAGCCAGCGCGCTGATGGCGTATCGGCCAGCACCTTGATCCAGCGCTCCGGCGCGGCTGCACGTGCGTAGGGCGCGAATTCGACTCGTGACAGATTGCGCCCTGCCAGACTTTCCTCGGTCGGACGGCGATTGCGAAAGCCGATGACAACTTCGCGGCGTGGCATGTCGAGGGTGGTTTCGGCAGATACGAAGCGCAGTCTAATGTCGGCGGGCTGACCTGTGATCTCGTCCAGTTTTTCCAAAAGGGCGAGAGTCGTCCATGTCCCCGCAGAAACTTTTACAAGCGGGCGTTCCGTCGCGCCGGGCCTGGCTGTCAGTCTGACGATCCGGGCTTCGATCTCGGTCAGACCCTCCAGCAGTTTGCGCGCCTCGCTTGTCATTTCATAACCGCGATCGTGCCGGACAAACAATTCGCGCCCCATTGCCCGTTCAAGCGCGAGCATACGCCGACCCAATGTGGCAGCACTGCGTTGGGTCACTTTCGCGGCTGGCGACAGACCACCTTCCCGTGCGACCGCGAGAAAGAGATGAAGATTGTCCCAGTCGATTTTCATTTCATTCATGCAAAGACCTCTTCAAACCGTTTCATTTCATCTGTTCCAAAGAGCCATTAAGTCTTGGCCAGGTCAAGAGCCAGCGCTGACGCGCATGCAAGGACCTGGTCCACCGGACCAGTTGGACAAGACTTATTTTGAAAGGGAAACCGAGATGTATAATATGGGAACAGGCGGCCATCCGTTTCCGCACATGAAGCAATCAGAAGCGCTGCGCAAAGAAGACGCGTTTATGCAACTACATGGCGGGACAGGTTGCAGATGGATTTATGGTGTCGTTGAAGCACTTTCGGCTGGCAAGAATGCCGCAAGGCGAGTGCTTGATATGCTGGTTAAAGTGAGGAGCGATAAGACCGCATCGAAATATGAGCACGACATAAGCTCAGGCTTTGATCAGTCGTCATGCGGGGTGCAAGGTCCAAAGGCGTTTTAGGTGGCCTGAGAGTGGCATTGGCGTTTGCTAAATATGCAACGCCAACCGGAACAAAACTTTCCCGTTCACTTCATCCTGCCAACTCAGGATGCAAATAGGCTTCCGGGTAGGTCATCGGGCGGAATGGGCCTAGCGGGACGACATTGTTCCATGACCGTCCAAAATACCCCTGACGACAATGATCCAGTGAATTGCTGTCTGCGACGCCGGGTAAGGCATGGACCCGGCAAAGCCAGCGCCACAAGTGAGGATAGTCCAGAATTTTCGCGCCGTTCAACTTCATGCGAACATAATAGACCGGGTCGTGGCGATAAAGGGTCGGGAACAATCGCAGATCGGCCTCGGTAAAATTATCGCCGGTCAGATAGGGGCGATTATCGGAGGCAAGACGCGCTTCCAGTTCATCCAGCATATCGAAGTAGGTTTGAAACGCGGCGGCATAGATGTCCTGACTGGACGAAAAACCGGCTTTGTATGCGCCATTATTGATGGCCTGATAAATCTCGTCATTCAGCAGGTCGATGTCCTGGCGTAACGCTGCCAAACCCTTGTCCAACGGATAAAGGTTCGGTCTGTCTGCGTCAGTCATATTGCTTCCAAGCGCGCCAGCTTGCGCATTCAGCATTCTGATGATTTCGGCGCTTTCATTTGCGACAATACGCCTGGTCTTCTTGTCATAAAGCACAGGGACAGACTTCTCATCTGATCCCTCTGCCTCATAGACCTGTTTGACCCGCCGAAAATTCTGGCCTGTTGCGGTTTCAAGAGTGCATTCGGAGAGTGTTGTGCCGGTCAATGTCGCGATGCGGTCCGGATTGAACTCCCATTGATTGGGTCCGGCCGGATCGTCATCGCCCGTCCGGTTGGGGAACGCCACGTCCATCGTGATGCTGTCCTGCAGACCAAGAAGGTTGCGGGCCAGAGTGACACGATGGCACCAGGGGCAGTTGAATGCGACGAACAGATGGTAGCGACCGGGCTTAGCCGGAAAATCCGGGTCTTCACCAAGGACACTGCGGAATCCGCTGATGCCACGCACAAACTCGCCTTTGGCGCGCCGAGTGGTGGCATCTATTTGGGATTCCTCAACCGAATTATCTTTGGGTTGCGTCATTTACACGATCTCCAGTTCATCCCCGAAGACGATGATGCAGGATGATCGGCACTGCCAACTCCTCTTCGTCGCTCAGGTGTCGTTGCAGGAAGGCTTCGATGGTCTCTGCTGTCTTGAGCAGTGTTCCGGCTTCCTCGCGCGCCGAGACTTCATCCAACTGGATCAGCTTGATCGTGCGATTGGCCGTGCGTGTAAAACTGTCCAGGACAATGTCCAGGGCCTGATGGTCTTTCTCCAGAATTTCAAGACCCGCATCGAAGCGCGAATCCGCGGCTGACAACTCCGGAAAGTAATTGTCATCTTCCCAGTGATGATGCCCGTGCAGATTTCTGATCAGAGCGTCGCCATAATAGGATAGACGCTCAGCGTACGCGTCAGGCGCCTGGGATTTGTCCAGATAAAGTTCCGTTTCCTTGCCGATGATCCCACCAAGCCGGCGAAACATCTGGTGTGCACCCATCCATTGCCGGGTGCGTTCCTTGAAACCGGGATGGCCTTCCCAATCGTCGCGCGGGTAGTCTGCAAGCAAGGTGCGCATTTCAGACGGCATGTCATCTGTGCGGAGTTCAAATTGGTTTAACATATCGCTTCCTTTCTGCAGTCTGGTGTCTTTGCGCGTGCCCTTTACCCCAGGCGTGCCCTCTACCCCAGGCGTGCCCGATCATGCGGTGCGGCATAATCAATGTTTGGCCCCATTGGAATGACACGTGATGGGTTTATGGATTCATGACTGGCGTAATAGTGGTTCTTGATGTGCTGCATATTGACCGTGCCAGCGATGCCCTGCTGCTGATAAAGCTCGCGCATATAGCCCGATAAATGTTCGTAATCGACGATCCTGCGGATGTTGCATTTGAAGTGCCCGACATAGACAGGGTCAAACCGCACCAGCGTTGTGAACAGACGCCAATCGGCCTCCGTAATTGTGCTGCCGGTCAGGTAACGCCGCGTAGACAGACGTTCATCAAGCCAATCCAGCGTTTCAAACAATGGTGTCACGGCTTCCTGGTAAGCCTCTTGTGTGGTGGCAAATCCCGCCTTGTAAACGCCATTGTTCACAGTGTGGTAGATGCGTTCATTCAGTTCATCGATCTCAGCCCGCAATGGTTCGGGGTAAAAGTCCCCTTCTGTGGCTCCAATCCCGTCAAATGCCGCGTTGAACATACGGATGATCTCGGACGATTCATTCGTGACAATCGTATTGGTCTTCTTGTCCCACAGAACAGGCACGGTCACACGGCCGGAATAATCTGGCGTTGCTGCTGCATAAATCTGATACATGAAGTCGGCGTCGTTCACCGTATCGGGCACTGTCCCATCGGCAGAATCAAAGGTCCATCCCTTGTCGCCCATATACCAATGGACGACGGAAATCGAGATCATGTCTTCAAGGCCTTTAAGGGCGCGAAAGATCAATGTGCGATGGGCCCAGGGGCAGGCCAGAGAGACATAAAGGTGATAGCGTCCTGCTTCCGCCTCAAATCCCGCTTCGCCACTTGGCCCCGCCGAGCCATCAGCTGTAATCCAGTTGCGAAATTGCGGCGACTTGCGCACGAAGCGTCCGCCGGTCGATTTGGTATCATACCACTGATCAACCCATTTGCCGTCTTGTAACAGTCCCATGTCTTACTCCTTGTTTCAGACGGTATATGGGGCAGCGCGAAGATCATGGAAGTTTCAATGATTAGGCCCCTGCGTTCCAATTTTTGGACGTGACTTGCCATAGCACCCGAAGAGACAGATTTACCGGGCACTTTTCAAGTAAGTTCGGACCTTAAGGCGTTCTAATTCGTGCCATTGGGTGCTAGTGAAAGCCGAGATCGTTCAAAAAAGGAGAACGGGTTGGGCCAGATTGAAGATTTGCGATTGTTCGTGCTTGTTGTCGAAAGCGGCAGTATTTCCAAAGCAGCAGACAAGCTGCGTATTGCCAAGTCAGCCGTCAGTCGAAGGCTTCACCTTTTGGAAGAACGCTATGGCACGCGATTGATTGATCGCACGCCCGGCGTTTGGGCCGTTACTGAAACGGGTCGAGAGTTGTTTCAGCGTGCAATCCGGGTGGTGGGGGATGTGAATGAAATCGAAGATGATTTCGTCAATACCTCGGCCGGTATTTCGGGGCCCTTGTCCGTCTCGGTACCCCGCGATTTTGGCATATCCTTTCTGAATGGAGCACTCATCAGCTTTACGGAGCGCTATCCCGAAATACAGTTGACGGTCGATTTTGATGACCGCACCGTTGATCTGTCCCGTGAGAATTACGATTTCGCCATCCGTATCACATTTGAAACCGCGCAATCGGCAGTGCAGATCGGCACGGTGCGGCATCAGCTTTTTGCCAGCCCGAAATATCTTGAAACCAAAACAGAACCCCGATCCATTAAAGAACTTCACAAGCATCGGTTGCTGTATTTTGGCGCGGCCCGCCGTGCGACCTGGGATTTCGTGACCGACAAGGGCAAGCCGCAGACGTTTGAGTTTCACCCTTTTTTAAATTCCAACAGCGGTGTGTTTCTGCTGGATGCCACACGCCGAGGCCTTGGGATCGCTCGCTTGCCGGATTTTGTGACAGTTGACGCCGTAGCCTGCGGTGAGCTTGTCCCTGTCCTGTCAGATCTTGCTGTTCCGGACTGGGGGATTTTTCTGGTTCATGCCGAGGATCGGCGGCTTAACCGCCGGATGCGGCTCTTTGCCGAGGACATGAAGACGGCGTGTCTGTGAAACCAGGTTGCTGATCTGAGTCGTTGAGTTGAGTTGTTGACAATTCTCCATGTGGCACATAGGTAACGCGCAGGGTGAAGCGCCCTGCTGCTCGCTGGTTTATCCACGGCGAATGCTTCCAGTTTCTCATCCGTCTCCTTTTCCAATGGCTTCAGTTGGTGCGGGTTGATGGCAATGCGAGCACCATCATTTGACCGCATCCAAACACTGAATGAGGTTTGAGATGAGTTCTGCTTCCCCCGATCCGTACATTGATCCGTACATTGATCCGTCTGCCACTCCGGCGGCTGCTCCATCCCCTGGCGGGTCTAACATTTATCTGTCCGGTTCCTTGCCCTTGCTGTTTGCGAAAACGGCAATGCCTATCATTGTCGTTATGGGCGTGAACGGGCTTTTCACCCTGGTGGATGCCTATTTTCTCGGGGTCTATGTGGGGGCAGACGCACTGACAGCGGTGACGCTGATGTTTCCGCTCTATATGTTGCTGGTTGCGCTTTCGACCTGGGTCTCAAGCGGTTTTTCAAGCATTTTTGCAAGACTGCTTGGCGCCGATGAGCAGAGTGCCGCGCGAGAATTATTCGGTCAGGCACTGCTGTTGTCGCTTCTTGTGTGCGGTCTTCTGGTGGGGCTTTTTCTAATTGGAGGGCAAAGCCTGACGCTTTGGGCTGCCAATGGCTCAACCGCCCTTGCGGGAATGGGCTACACCTATATTTCAATTCTGATCTTTTGTGCGCCGCTGGTGTTTGTGCTGGCGATCAATATCGATGCCTTGCGTTGTGAAGGTCTGCTGCCAGCCATGGCTGCCATTACGCTGACATCGGCGCTGTTGAACATTGGTTTTGACTATTTGTTCATTGCTGTTTTTGGCTGGGGCGTGGCCGGATCTGCCTATGGCACCGTGGCTGCGCAGATATGTTCCCTGTTGGCCATCGTGGGTTACCGGACACTGTCAGGGCATGTCCGAAACAGAGTATTGTTGCCACATCGATGGAGCTATTTTGGCGAGCTTCTGGCGCTGGGTGCACCATCGAGTCTGGGATATATCGGAATTTCCCTGTCTGCGGGCTTGACGCTTTACTGCCTTCAACTGTGGGCAGGCCAGAGCTATGAAGCAACCGCTGGAGCGTTTGGTATTATCACCCGTCTGATGACCTTTGCGTTTTTGCCGCTGCTGGGGCTGAGCATGGCGTTTCAAACCATTGTGGGGAACAATTTCGGCGCCAAATTATGGGCGCGCTCCAACAGCACATTGAAACTGGCATTGGTACTGGCATTTACCTATTGCGCTTTGGCGGAGCTCACCTTTCTGACCACACGATTTGATATTGGTTTTGTGTTTATTGATGATGCGGAGATCGCCAGCGAAATTGCCAGAATACTGCCTTACGCGGTGATGCTGATGTTTGTGTTCGGGCCTCTGATGATGATTGGCACTTACTTTCAGGCCATTGGCGCAGCCGGCCATGCGGCTCTGCTGGGTCTGTCACGCACCTACCTGTTCGCGCTGCCGCTGACCTTTGCTCTGCCGTTCTGGTTTGGAGAGCCGGGCATCTGGTATGCCGGTATTGTTGCGGAAATATGCGTGCTGATGCTGACACTGGTAGTGCTGCGCAATCGTCAGCGTCGGCATGGGCAAAGATTGGGGCTGCTGGAACATCCGGCCTAGATTGCCAGTCTATTCAAAACGACTGTCTTTTCAGACTCCAACCGACATTGGCTGGACCACAAATCAGTGCCGTTCCGGCACGGCTGTATCGCGATTATTGTATCAACGACACAAGCCGCGATACAGCCGTGCTGCCTTCGTTCCCCGATCAAATGGAAGTCTCCCGCCGCCTCTGTGTCATCTCATGGGGGATCAAAAAATTCGACTTAGTATGTAAAAAATATTTGACTCTGTGTATTATAAATCATACATGAAGTCTGGAAATATTGACAACCAACGGCAAATTGTCGACTGAGTGGAGAAACGCCCATGACCTATCAGGATCGCAACAATGTTGTGTCGATCATCGTCGGTCTGATCACGACCGCATACGTTATATTCCGGCTTGTGGAGATGAATGCCGCGGGCCGGTTTGACGGCGCTGATGCAGTGAATGTCTGGGCGCAAATGGTAATCTGGATAATTCCAATAGCGATTGGCGGCACCATCATCGGCACTATTCTGTTCAACATTGGGTATGCCATTGTTACCCGCACTGAGAAGCCAAGTTTTCTGGTTGATGAGCGCGACAAACTGTTTGACCGTCGCGGCATTGTGGCCGTGGTGCTTTTTTCCGGTGGAGGCTTCATTCTGGCAATTATCGCACTGACGTTTGGCTGGTCAGCATTGAGGGCTTTCAACATCATCTATTTCTCAATGGCACTTGGCTCGATGTCTGCCGATCTTGTCAAATTTATCAGCTATCGGCGGGGCTATTGAGCCATGGGAAAGCTGAAAATCACCAACAACATCAGACGTCTGAGGTTTGATGCCGACGAAATGACGCAGAAAGATCTGGCAGAACGAGTCGGTGTCACTCGGCAAACAATTGTGGCCATTGAGAATGCCAAATATTCTCCAACCCTGGAGCTTGCGATCCTGATTTCCCGGGTCTTCGACAAGCCGTTGGAAGCGGTATTTGACATTGAGGATGCCAGCTAAGGCCTGGACTTCCTGTCATTGGGACCGCTCAGTTTCTGAGTGATTTGTCCCACAATTGCCCATCATTATCTCAAACAGGAGCATGGCATGGCTTTTCACCCGACCCGTTTTTGGAACTTTATGGCGCGCAGATATGCCCGTAGTCCTGTGAAGGATAATGAGTCCTATCAGTACAAACTGGGCATGACGGCCAACTATCTGACGCCACAGGATCGTTTGCTGGAGTTTGGTTGCGGCACCGGTACCACTGCTCTCATTCATGCTCCGCGCGTGTCCCATATAGATGCAATCGACTTTTCATCCGAAATGATTGCCATCGCGCGCGAAAAAGCCGAAGCGCAAGCTGTCTCCAATGTTCGATTTGAAATATCCTCTTTCGAGGATTGGCGGCTTTCAGAAGGCGATGCAGGCTATGATGCAATATTGGGATTGTCGATTTTGCATCTTGTTACCGATCTCGACGCGACGTTGGCCCGTGTGTACCAGCAGCTAAAACCTGGCGGTCTTTTCATGTCCTCCACCGTGTGTATTGGCGAAGTGGGCGGTCTTATCCGATACGCGTTACCGCCATTGGGAGCTATTGGCGTGTTACCAAAAATCCTCCTTTTAACGCCTGACATGCTGACCGATGGTTTGCGTGCGCACGGTTTCGACATTGAGCATGTCTGGCGTCCCGAGGAAGGTGCATCCGTTTTCATTGTCGCCCGAAGACCGGCATAGGCCGCTCGCGTGCCCGTTTTGCGCTGAGTGATCAAAAATCCGACTTACCGAATTCACATCGAATTTACGTCATCAATGACACCAAAATTATTACGACTCGGCATTCTCCTCGTCACAGGCCATGAACCGGAGCAATGTCTATGAAACTCTTGAAGCGCATTCAATCGGACCCACAGAACACAAAGCAGATTAATTATACAGGTGCTGCAGGGTTCATATTTGTGGGTGCCGTGATCGGAATCCTGGCAATGCTGGCTTTTGGCGGGCACATGTTTGGAGCTTACGTGCAGGAGTTGATGCTTTTAAGGGATATCGCATGCGAAGCCCTGATGCAGGATGGTCTGATTCTGACCATCCTGCTGGTCTATATGCTGCTAATTGCATTTCCCTTTGTACCCGGGGCTGAAATCGGGTTTGCACTGCTTTTGATTTCCGGGGGTCAATTTGCAGGAGCGCTCTATCTTACGACAGTGGCAGCATTGACGCTTTCTTTCAGCGTTGGCCGGCTTGTGCCAGCCTGTTCGCTTGAACATATTTTTGCGCGGTTCGGCTTTGCTCGCATCGCGCAACTCCTTTCGAAAAACCATGCCGGTGTAATGTCCGCCCCAGCTTTATCTGTTGGCGCATATGTATTGCCCAATTGGATCAACTGGTTGGTCCGGCACAGGCGCTGCACGCTGGCAGTCTTGATAAATGCTCCAGGCAATACGTTGATTGGCGGCGGTGGTGGCATTGCATTGGCTGCAGGCGTCAGCCGAATGATGACATTCCGTGAATTTCTGATCAGCGTGTCACTGGCCGTGGCGCCGGTTCCCCTGATTGTGACGCTTGTCGCGTGGTTTGGCGGATAGGCTTTAAGGGACGCTATCCAACCTGAAAATTTCCTTCTACCGAAATCACATCGAATTCACGCTGTCAGTGACATCAAAATTATAGCGACCGGCCATTGTTCTCCTCACAAATTTTAAACCGGAGCAATGTTCATGAAACACTTTACGCAAATCAAATCGGCCCCACAGGACCTCCAAGACCCTCAGGCAGGCCCCTTTAATGGGCACAAACAAATCTATTTTGATCACAATGGCAGCACTCCCTGTTCGCCCGCCGTCATCACAGCGATGCAGCAGTATCTGGACCATGGTTTTGGCAACCCATCCAGCGGACATTGGGCCAGCCAACCAGCCAGCGAACAGCTTGCGATGGCGCGTTCAAGGGTTGCCAATCTGATCGGTGCGGATGCGTCCGAGATTGTTCTGACCAGTGGTGGCACCGAAGCTAACAACATGGCCATTAAGGGTGTTTGGGTAATGGCGGCGCGGAAGGGTGCGCATTTTATTACCAGCGCTGTCGAACATGACGCAGTTCTGCGGGTGCATCGTTTCCTCAGATCGCTGGGCGCGCAGGTGACGGTGTTGCCTGTCGATCGGTTCGGTGTTCTCGATCCGGAAGATGTTGTGCGGGCTGTTCGGCCTGAAACGGTTCTTGTATCAATCATGCATGCCAATAATGAAACCGGCACACTTCAACCCATTGCGCAAATTTCAGATGTGCTTCAGGACACTGATGTGCTGTTGCATAGTGATTGCGCGCAAAGCGTTGGCAAAATTCTCGTTGATGTGCGGCAGCTGGGGGTCGATATGCTGTCGCTGGCTGGCCATAAATTCGGAGCTCCCAATGGTATTGGCGCATTGTTTATTCGGAGAAATGTTCAAATTGCGCCCCTGCTGCATGGCGGCGGGCAGGAAGGTGGTCGCCGCGCCGGAACTGAAAGTGCATTGCTGGCTGCCGGCCTGGCTGAGGCGGCAAAGCAGGCCACATTGGAAATCAGCTATAACGTTCGTGTATTGCGTGATTATTTCTGGCAAGAGCTTGCAACCACATTCGGCACGCGTGTGTCTCTGAATGGTCATCCGATCAACCGGGTGCCCAACACGCTGAGTGTCTGCTTTCCGGGGCAGGTTGGTGCCAGCATTCTTGGGCAAATGCCGCATGTTGCAGCGACCACGGGTTCGGCCTGCCATGCAGGCTGCATAGATATGAGCCATGTCATGCTTGCAATGGGCGCATCGACAGAACAGGGAATTGGAACCATTCGGTTTTCACTTGGAAAGACGAATACCATGCAGGAAGTCGATCATGTGGTTGGTTTACTGAAAGTCATTATTGACTGATTGTTTTCAATAACTGTGGAATGCAAAAGCGTCTGCGCCAAAATGGCCGGACACATTTTTGTTGTCACGCGGGCGTTAAGTCAGATCACGCGGGTTTTCACACAAATCACGCTTAACTCCCTTTGGGTCGCCAGACCACATCACCCCCAGTTCACAGCGCTCGGTCAGATTGTGTTCATCGGAAACAACGAAGCACATAAAGGAGAATTTAAAATGGCTTTTCTGATCAATAATTCCTGGGGCAATGACGACGTCGAAAAGGCAACCGTAGCACTTGTCGTTGGCAATGCAGTGGCAGGCAAAGGCGAAGCGCGCATATTTATGACCAATGCCGCAGTAGACCTTGCACTTCCGGGAAAAGCCAAAGGCTTGCAGGCTGATGGCTATGCGTCAGTGCAGGACCTGATTGACGGGTATCTGGGGAAAAACGGCGTGATCTGGGTGTGTAAAGCCTGTGCTGACGCCAAGGGCCTGACACAGGCCGATTTGATCGACGGTGCGGAAATTGCCGGTGCCGGACACACAATGGGCTTCATTGAAGCAGGTGGCCAGACCTTGATGTAGTGTCACAGGACGAGGGCGCGTCAAGCGCCTTCGTCTGACTCTTATGGCTTTAAGCTGATTGTTCTAGGTCAATCCGGCCTTGCGCAATCCATCTATGTAAATAGCGATCTGATTTGGATCTTGCAGGTAAAACAGCCTTTTTCGGACAAAGTCACAATCGATATCCGGCTTGCGCCGCAACAATTCCTGTAGCGCTGCTGATGACTTTTCTTCATTCCCCAAATGGCCCAAAGCCGACGCACGGATTGCAGTTGCCCAATAATGGGAGTTTGGCACGCTGTCGGCCTTTGAGGCCCAATCGGCCGAATCCTCATACTCTCCCATGAACAACAGCGCTGTAGCGCCGTAGCTGAGAAAGGCCCATCGATAGGGATCGGACGGGCTGAGGCGCACGGCTTCTTCGAAACGCTCCATTGCATCATCGAGTTTGCCTGAATAGGCCAGCGAATCGCCCAGTCCACAATGCGCTTGTGCCATGCCCGGATTGAGATCAATGGCCGCCTGCAACTCAATGACCGAGCGATCATATTCGCCACGGGCCAGAAATACGCGGCCAAGAGCAAACCGACCGACCGCATCATCAGCATCCAGCAAACAGGATTTGCGAGCATGCTCAAGCGCATCTTCCAGCAGAACCTGCACATTGTCTGCCTCAAAATAGATTGTGGAGATGACGATCGCATAAGACAGGCGTGCATAGGCTGCCGCAAAATTCGGATCGAGTTCTATAGCTTTGCGGAAATATTGTTGTGCTTTCAAATTGGTATCAGCGTGGAATTCATACTGGGTTGCAAGACCCAAATGGTAATTGTCCCAGGCGCTCAAATCAGCTTCGGCCCGCAGATGCGCCGCTTTGCCGGCAATCCGTTCCAGTTCCGCTTCGACAGAGGCTGCAATTGTATCAGACAGCTCGTCCTGCAAATCCAGCAACTCATCGGAACCGCGATCATATCGTGTGACCCAAAGATACCGTCCAGTTGCCGTTTCAGCCAGTTGGACGGTCAGCCGGGCCTTGGCTCCATTGTCGCGCAACATGCCATGCACGACATAGTCAATCCTGTGTTCCTCGCCCAGTTTTGCAAGGTCAGCTGCTGTGGGCCTTGCACCTTCAAACGGCAGACCGGCGCGTAGGTTGAGCCATTTGTAGAGGGAGAGGTTTGCTGTCAGATCTTCCGTTATGCCTTCAGCAAAAAACTCCTGCATCTGGCCGGGCGAGGCCGTTGCAAAGGGCAGCACGGCTATGCTGGGCTGACGGTTTTCGTTGGGCGTCTTGTTTGGTGTTTCAACCGGCGGCGGTGCGGAGACCGTGGCCTCGTCTATTTCCACGGGCATGAAGTTCTCAGACCGTATCTCGTTGATAAGGCGCTGCAAATCCGGCCCTGCGCTAACACCCAGCTCTGCATTCAGTGTTGCTGCATAGGCGTTGTAGTGTTGGATTGCCGCGGCACGCTCACCGGATTGCGCCAGTATTTTGATGAGTATGATCTGCGTCGCATCACGCAATGGATCAAGTTTGATCAATCGACGTATAGTGTTCAGCGCAGCGTCACTTCGTCCTGCCTTCATTTGCTGTTTCGCGGCGTCTTCAAAAACACGGGTGGCTATGGTTGCAATGCGTTGGCGTTCGGATGCAAGCCAATCATCGAATTCCGGCTGTTGGCCATAAAGGCCGTCGAGAAGGGGCCCCTGCAAAAGGTCCAAAGCTGACAAGGCATCATCTGCCGTCTTCTTTTCTGCAAGCTGCTCAAATTCATCTACATCGACAAGAACCTTGTCCGGGTTGAACCCGACCCGGTCCGGATCTGCCGCAATGATGTCGCCATCCACATCTTCCAGCAGACGCCGCAGTTTTGAAATGGCCTGTCTCAGGCTTTGGCGCGCCTGATCGTTAAAACGATCTCCCCAAAACAGTGTCATCATTCGATCACGGGAGATGTGGACATCGGTATTGAGTGCCAGACAGGCAATCAAACCCTGAGTTTTCGATCCGCTGACCGGGATTGATTTACCAGCTGCAGTTTCAAGGCGCAGTTTACCAAACAGCTTGATCTTAATCATACCCGGGCCAGACGGTTCATTGGCGATAAAGGTACTCTGATATCCGCTAAACTGCAAAAATGTCGCACTGTTTGCGCGAAGAGGCAGAAATCACGGATAAATCACGGTCATATTCATGCGTTTTGACGGGAGCCTGCCAGAAAGGGTTCAGAAATTGCCCAACAAGCAAATCAAACCCGGTGAGAAAGCAAATGACACACTTGGCAGCGACTACAATCAAGCGCCCCTTCGTCCATCCAGTGCCTGCGGCGGATAATGGTGTGCAGGAAGATTCAATTCAGCGAAACGCACAAAAGAGATACAATGCGCCAAATGACGCGACGCATCGGGAATGGAAACAGAGCATGCCCACCATCAAAAACTCAATTCTTGAGACAATTGGGGACACACCAATTGTTCGCATCAATAATCTGGGTCCAAAAAATATTGAGATCTTTGTCAAGCTTGAAGCATTTAATCCAATGGGGTCTGTGAAGGATCGCCTGGCACTTGGTGTGATCGAGGCCGCCGAGCGTAGTGGCGATCTGAAACCCGGCCAAACCGTGATTGAAGCAACATCGGGAAATACAGGCATTGGTCTTGCAATGGTGTGCGCACAAAAAGGCTATCCTCTTGTCATCACCATGGCTGAGAATTTCAGCGTCGAGCGTCGCAAGATGATGCGCTTTCTGGGGGCAAAGGTCATTTTGACGCCGGCATCGGAAAAGGGCAGCGGCATGGTTGCCAAGGCCGTCGAGCTGGCTGAAAAGCACGGTTGGTTTTTCACACGGCAGTTTGAAAATGAAGCCAATGCAGATGCGCATTCGCGTACCACTGCGCAGGAAATTCTTGGTGCATTCGCTGATAATCCGCTGGATTACTGGGTCACCGGATTTGGAACAGGTGGAACCCTGAAGGGCGTTTCCCGGGTTTTGAAGGATAAGAGCCGGCAAACAAAAATTGTGGCGGCTGAGCCGGACAATTCGCAGCTCCTCTCGAGCGGAATTGCACAGGACAAAAAAGCTGATGGCAGCATCGGCGCGAGCCACCCGAATTTTCGACCGCATCTGATGCAGGGTTGGACGCCGGATTTCATCCCGAAACTGGCCGAAGATGTGTTGGCGCATGATCTGATCGACATCTACCAGCCGGTCGCCGGTGTTGATGCGCTGCAATGCGCCCGCGATCTGGCTGCCAAGGAAGGAATTTTCTGTGGCACGTCCGGAGGGGCAACCTTTGCAGCTGCGCTGAAGGTTGCCGAGACCGCGCCGGACGGATCACGCATTCTGGCAATGCTCCCGGATACGGGCGAGCGTTATCTCAGCACGGCCCTGTTCGATAATGTCGTGGCTGAAATGTCGGAAGAGGAAATGCAGATTGCGGCCACGACACCAAGATTTCGCTTTGATGTAAGCTCCGCTCCAACTGCAGCGCCTGATTCTGACATTGAGGAAGCAAAGCCGTATGCCGTTGAATTCGTCAATGAGACGATTTCAAGCAAGGACGAACCTGTCGTGATGTTCTCGCTGGAATGGTGCGAATTTTGCTGGTCGGTGCGCAAAATGTTCCAGGAAGTGGGTATCGCCTATAAATCCATCGATCTGGATTCAGTCGCCTTTCAAACGGACAATCGTGGTGGCGACATCAGAACTGTTCTGAAGCAACTGACAAGGACACCGACCATTCCGCAAATATTTATAGGCGGGAAACATGTTGGTGGTGCGACGGAAATCTTTGACGCTTTCAATGACGGGGCGTTGCAGGCGCTACTCGTCAAGAACAATGTTGCCTTTGATGCAGAGCTGAAACGTGATGCCTACAGCTTTCTGCCGACCTGGCTACACCCGCGATGATGGACGAACCCGATCAGACAGGTGAAGATTCCGGTCTGGTCACTGCATATGATTATGCCGTGACCTTTCGTCAGCGCAAACATGCTCTGGACGCAACTGAAACAGCGGAGGATTTGCGAAAACGGTTCTGCCTGAAAACACCTGAGACGGGCCGTGATGGCGCTGAGGTGATCCGGGATCTGATAGCAGCTGCCGAACCTGGCCTGGTGGCCAACACAGATCCAAACTTCTTTGCCTGGGTCATGGGTGGCTCTGACATAACCGGTGTTGCTGCTGACTGGCTGACGTCAATCTGGGGGCAGAATTCA